>NC_013132.1:1730000-6530000 GCF_000024005.1 Chitinophaga pinensis DSM 2588 | reverse complement strand
AGGTGAGCTAAATATCATTTGGAGTTATAGTAATCTTCATTATGAGAAATCGACGATAGTGTCGTTATGTGAATCTTATGTAAGGGAATTAGAAGTATTGATTGATCATTGTGTTTGTGCTGGTGTATCATCATATACACCTTCCGACTATGGAATAGGTAAAGAGGTGAGTTATGAAGAGCTGGATGCATTCCTGGAAGCATCAGAGGACGGCCGTCGTCGTCGCGACCTGATATCGGGATTATACCGCTTGAGTGGGCTTCAACAGGGAATGCTTTTCCATGGATTGTATGATGCACAGTCAGGTGCATATGTAGACATGATCAGTTGTAAGTTACTACATCTTGATGTACCTGTTTTTAAGCAGGTATGGCAGGCTATATTATCCCGGTATAGTATACTAAGAAGTGGATTTTTTCATGACGAGTTCCGTATACCAGTTCAGTGTGTGTACCGTAACGTGGAGATGGATATATCCATTCTTGATTATCAAGGCATTGATAGTGCGGTACAGCAAAAATTGGTAAGACAATACATGGATCAGGAACGGGAAAAAGGGTTTAAATTCTCACATCCTCCACTAATCCGCATAGTGTTGTTACAAACCGGAGCTGAAGAATATCGGATGATATTCACTTTTTATCATATAGTGCTGGATGGCTGGTCTACAGCAGTATTGATGGCAGAATTCAGGGAACTCTATGAAAAGCTGGCAGCAGGTAGTTTCACTGGCCAGGAAGAAGAAGATTGTTATGAAGATTATATCCGCTACATCTTTGATAAAGATCAATATAAGGCGGCGTCCTATTGGGAAAAATATCTGTCAGGATTGAATAAAGGAACGCTTTTACCATTTATTGCGGATAAACCTGAAAGAACAAAAGGGACTGGAAGGTTTGAGTCGGTGTTACTACGGTTTGATCAACAGGAGACGGAGCTCATTGATATGTACGCGCGTCACAACCGAATAACAGTGAATACGATCATGCAAGGAGTATGGGCATATCAATTATATCGCTATACCGGTAATGAAGACGTAATATATGGTGTAATAGTGTCCGGACGTCCTGATGATCTCGTCAATGTAGAACAACGGGTTGGCCTGTATATAAATGTTTTGCCGCTACGTTCAGTGCTGAATATGGAGCAGCCTGTAGCTGAATGGTTGCGACATCTACAGACAGAACAAATGGAGTCAAGAGAGTATCAGTATACCGCTTTGAATGACATTCAGTTCAGGGCCAATATTCGTGGTGATCTGTTTGATAATATAATGATATTTGAAAACTATCCTGTGCAAGAAAGCGATCAGACAGATGTGCGCTTGCAACTGAGCGAGCTTGTTTCGGATGAGAGAGATAATTATCCTATAAGTATTACTATAAGTTTTAAGAATAACATAGCAATTGAGTTGAAATACAATGCTGATCTGTTAGAAGAAACTTATGCGAGAATAATAATTACACATTTCAAAGAGGTACTCCTTCGCTTGGTAAAGAGTGATGTAGTGTTGGTAAAGGACCTGGATAACACAGCATATGTGCCTTTGTCGCCTGGCCCTGATAATGATGAATTTTTTGACTTCTGAGTTTGAACCCTGCAATCATCGAATAATTATCATGTTAATATAGTAAGTGTTTTTAATAACATGTTTATGAAAAATATTTCCATTGATAAGCAATTTCTGCTTACAAGTAATACATTCATTAATAGAAAGAAATTTTGGAAAGAATATCTTCAGCAAACATCTCCTGACATCCTCAGGCCCCTTTTTGGATCCGATGATAAGGGGAATGCTCAGCTGTTTAGTTTTAAGCTGGACGGCGTTGTTTATGAAAAATTAAATGCATTGTGCAGGCAAAATGAGTTGTCTGTCTATGCATATATCATCACCGCATATTGCATATTGGTTAAGAGGTATACTGGTAGTGAAAAGATGTGTATTGCAATTCCGGTATTAAAAGACTCTTTGGATATCGATGGCACAGAAATGTATGATGAACATCTGCCTCTTTTGTGTTCAATAAAAGAAGAGCAATCATTCAAAGAGGTATTGTTAGATGTCAGGAAGGGGCTGGTTGATCTGATTAATAATCAACGTTTTCCTCTAAGTGAAGTCTATGGGGAACTCCACCTTTCCTCACTGGAGAATATTGCCGACACTGTTGTTTGGTGCGGACAGCTCAATATAAAATCTGATCGTAAAACGTCTGGTTTTGTTCGCAGCATTGGCTTGACAATACACGATGATCAACTAGTGTTTGATATCACCAGTGCCAGTGAAACAGCTAGTGAAGTGGCGCAAATGTTCAGGCACCTGGTGTCTGTTATAGGGGATTGCGTTGCAGACACAAATAAGCCAATAGCAGCAATATCTCTCCTTTCCCGGCAGGAATGGGAGATGTTAACAGAATTTAGTAAAGGAGCTCAGACTGACTACGCCTCAGACCGGACCTTAATGGAACTGTTTGATAGACAGGCATCGATAAAAACATCGTCCATAGCCCTGATATATGGTGAGCAGACATTGAGTTATGAAACACTGGAAGTGCGTAGTAATCAGCTGGCCCATAAACTAATTGCAACTGGCGTCACACCTGGTGTACAGGTAGGTTTGTTATCCTACCGTGGTTTTGATATGATCATCGGGATGTTTGGTATTTTAAAAGCGGGTGGTGTATATGTGCCGTTGAATATTGATTATCCCCCTTCACGTCTTCATTATATCAGTCAGGATGCGGGTTTGTCACATCTGGTGTATACCGAAGAGGAGTTGTTGTCTTTGTCAGGACTGACAGGGATGGAGCTGATAAAAGTAGCAGACTGCGTGGACTATCCCGTTCAGCGACCGGCGATATCGCGGTCTGTAGATGAGGGCGCTTATGTGATGTACACCTCAGGTACATCCGGTCATCCGAAAGGAATTCTTGTGAGCCAGCGTAATATCTTGAAACTGGTATATGACAAAGGTCCGATCGCTATACACGGGGAAGACTGTGTCTTACAGTGGTCTAACTATGCGTTTGACGGCTCCACATATGAGATCTATAGTAGCTTGTTACATGGCGCCCGTTTATTACTGATAGCGGAACCAGCTGCTGCCGATGCAGGTGCGCTGTCTTACCTGATCCGTAAGGAAGGAGTGAGTGTGAGTTTTCTGACGACGGCGCTGTTCAATGCCTTCGTAGATTATGATGTGTCAGGTCTGGCTTTATTACGAAAAATGCTGTTTGGGGGAGAAAAGGTATCAGTGGGTCATGTGCGGTCCGCGTTGTCTGTGTTAGGGAAAGGTAAGTTACTACATGTGTATGGTCCAACCGAGACGACAGTATATGCAAGTTGTTATGAGATAGATGAAATAGATGGAGTAGATATACCGATAGGTCACCCGCTTTGTAATACGGAGATCCGTATTTTGGATGATCATGGTCGTGCTGTTCCGGTTGGCGTGCGGGGAGAGTTATACATTGGAGGTGCGGGAGTATCGTTAGGCTATATTAATAATCCTGCCTTGACATCTGTTAAGTACGTGAGGTTCCCAGATGGAGGTGTTTGGTACCGGACAGGAGATATAGGTCGCTGGCGTTCAGACGGAGAGATAGAATTCATCGGTCGAGCCGATGAACAGGTGAAGGTCCGTGGTTATCGTATTGAACCGGGTGAGATAGAGAACGTGATGCTGATCTGTGAAGGTGTGAAACAAGCAGCTGTTGTTGTCCACGAAGATATAAACGGTCAGAAGCAATTAGTTGCTTATGTGGTAGTTAAGGCAGATGTATTTGATAAGGATGGCGTATTGAGCTACCTGCGGGAGAGACTGCCTGAGTATATGGTTCCGGTAGAAATTGTAAATCTCGATAGTTTACCACTGACGCCCAATGGTAAGGTGGACCGTAAATCTCTTTCATTGTTGGATCTTAATATGCGATCGACAGATGAATATATTGCTCCTCGTAATGAGCTGGAACTAAAGCTCGTCGATATTTGGGAAGAGTTGTTAGGGATATCTGGTATAGGAATCAATAGCAATTTTTTTGAGCTTGGGGGCCATTCTTTGCTGGCTATTCAGGTTGTTTCATTGATCCGTAAGGAGTTTGGTTTTGAGTTAGGTATCCGTGAGATCTTCGATCATCCAACAATTTCTGATCTGGCAGAACGCCTGCCGGTGTTATCTGCTGTACCCTCTCTTCCTTCAATAGCTGCTGCGTCACGTAGTGAAGCTATTCCTTTGTCTTTTGCTCAGGAGCGCTTGTGGTTCATAGACCGTTTGCAGGGGAGCGGACAATATCATATGCCCTGGGTATTCCGTCTGGAAGGCGCTGTTGATATCGCATCGTTACGGCTTGCGTTCCAAACGATCGTGGCGCGTCATGAAATATTACGTACTGTTATCACAGAGAAAGACGGGACCGGTTACCAGCAGATACGTTCTGCATCTGACTGGGATGTAATCTATCAGGACTATGCAGCAATAGCAGGCGTAGAAGATGGTCTGTCATCATTTATATCTTCATGTGTTCATCAGCCTTTTGACTTGTCCGCTGATTACATGCTTCGTGTCAACCTAGTGCGGGAAGATGTTTCTTCCCATGTGTTGATTGTTGTATTACATCATATCGCTTTTGATGGATGGTCAATAGGTTTACTGGTAAAAGAACTGTCCGCCTTATATGAGAATATTTGTGCGGGCAGGGCGGTTTCTTCTGCACCAGCGGTTCTACAGTACGCCGACTATGCAATCTGGCAGCGAAATTATTTGTCAGGTGAGGCATTGGAAAGCCGTTTAAAGTATTGGTCGGAACAATTATCCGGCGTAACTGTATTGGAGCTTCCGACAGACTATAGCCGTCCTTCGCATCAAAGTATCCGTGGCGGAGCTGTAAACAAGCATATAAATAAAGGTTTTGCCTCAGATCTGGAGGTATTTTGTGTGCGGGAAGGCGTGACAATGTTTATGTTGCTGGAATCAGTATTTAAGGTATTGTTATATCGTTACAGTGGTCAGACTGATATCTGCCTGGGTACCCCGGTAGCAGGTCGTCATCACGAGGAGACGGAAGATCTGATAGGTTTTTTTGTGAACACGCTGGCATTACGGAGTGATCTCAGTGGGAATCCGTCATTTAAAACTTTTCTTCACCGGGAGAAAGAGGTGACATTAGGGGCGTATGCCCACCAGGACGTACCTTTTGAGAAGGTGGTCGAGCATCTTGACATATCGCGGGACCTCAGCCGTACGCCGTTATTCCAGGTAATGTTATCCTTACAGAATACGCCAGGACCTGCAGCTTTAAGTCTAGGTGGAGAGACAACATTGAAACCAGTCTCTACATCTCATTTGACATCACAGTTTGATCTGACCTTATATGTCAATGAAGAAGATGGTTTGCAGCTGAGTGCCGTTTATTGCAGTGATCTGTATCGTGGTGAAACGATTGAACGTTTATTATGTCACTATGTTCAGTTACTGGAATCGGTATTATTGGATCAGACCACAGGGATCGGCTCTTTGAATATGCTGAGTGAGGGAGAAAAGGCGGCGTTGTCGATTGAATTTAATGAGACATCTATCAGCTATCCATCTTCCGAAACATTATCTTCTCTTTTTTCAATACATGCATCAGTTCATTTGGAAGATATAGCGCTTGTGATGGGCGAAAATACGCTGAGTTATGGGGCTTTGGAAGTAAGGAGCAATCAGCTTGCACATTACCTGCGTAGTCAGGGTGTGGAGTCAGGAACGCTTGTGCCGATATACACAGACCGATCATTTTCGATGATCGTGGGCATACTTGGTATCCTGAAAGCAGGAGGCGCATATGTGCCGATAGACATGAGCTATCCTGAAGAACGGATTATTTATATATTAAAAGATACGGGAGCGCAGGTAGTGGTAAGTGGAGGTTTGGAAGCAGTGAACCTTGGCTCAATATTATCGGGCCTTAATATTCATATTATAGATGCAATGGGGAAGGAACTGTTGACGGAGCCGGAAAATGTTCCGGAATCATCACAGACGTCCGCAGGTCTGGCATATGTGATTTATACATCCGGTTCCACGGGTCAACCGAAAGGAGTGTGTGTGCCTCATCGCGGAGTAGTGAACCGTATCGACTGGATGCAGCGTCATTATGGATTTACCCGTTCAGAGGTGGTTCTTCAGAAGACGCCCTATATATTTGATGTATCTGTATGGGAGATCTTTATGACTTTGTGTTATGGAGGTCGTCTTGTATTGTGCAGTCGTGATGTGATATACGATCCGCAATTGCTGACGGGTGAGATCAGCCGCCATGGAGTGAGCTTTATCCATTTTGTTCCAGGTGCTTATCATGCCTACTTACAGAGTCTGAATGGCTCAGATATTTCCTTACTGGGTTCACTGAAGCATGTGTTCTGTAGTGGGGAGGCTTTGTCAGTGATGCATGTGCAGTCCCATTATAGCAAGCTATCCTGTCGTTTACATAACCTATACGGCCCGACAGAAGCATCGGTGGATGTGAGCTATTATGAGACGACTGGTGTTGAGGATGTGGTACCGATCGGACGTCCGATATCCAATATTCAGTTGTACATCTACAATGATCAAATGGCTCTTCAGCCGATTGGTGTACCAGGCGAGTTGTATATAGGAGGTGACGGTCTTGCTGCCGGTTACCTGAATAAAGCGGAATTAAGTGCTGTTAGTTTTATAGTGAAGGAGGACGTGTTGGGCGGTCGTTTATACCGAACGGGTGATCTTGCACGTATGCTGCCTGACGGGAATATTGAATTTCTTGGTCGTCGGGATGATCAGGTAAAACTTCGAGGTTATCGTATAGAGCTGGGAGAGATAGAAACCGTACTGTTATCATGCAGAGGAGTAAAAGAGGGGGCTGTGGTTATACATACGGATAGTACAGGCGATCGTCATCTGGTGGGATATGTAGTAATAGATAAAGATGATTATGTTCAGGACGATGTGTATAAAGAACTGGATCGGTATTTACCCTCCTATATGATCCCAGCGCATTTGCAGGTGCTGGACTCTTTACCTGTAACGGTAAGCGGGAAGATAGATCGTAAGCGTTTATCAGCTGCTGAAGTTGAGGTGGCGAGGCAGTCGTACGCGGCCCCACGTAATGCGATAGAGATAAAGCTTTGCGAGATCTGGTCGTCGATACTGGGAGCATCGCAGATAGGTATTGATGATAATTTTTTTGAATCAGGCGGACACTCTTTACTGGCGATTCGCCTGCGATCCAGGATTCGTGAGGAACTTGGATATGAATTGCAGATCAGGGATATTTTTGACAGTCCGACGATAAGTGGATTGTGTAGCAAATTATCGTCAGACGTAGTAAGATCGGGTGCACCTTTATTACGTGCGCAGGTTCGTCCATCACGAGTGCCATTGTCTTATTCCCAGGAGCGTTTATGGTTCATCGATCGGTTGCAGGGCAGTGAGCAGTATCATATGCCATGGGTATTCCGCCTGGAAGGCTCACTGGACGTGGCGGCACTGGCTTCTTCTTTCCGCAGCATTGTATCCCGTCATGAGGTTTTACGTAGTGTTATCCGGGAAGAAGATGGTGTCGGTTATCAGGAACTGTTACCCGCAGAATCCTGGTCGCTGGAATATCTGCGGGCGGCGGATGGTATGGCAGTAGAAGAAGTTATCTCATCCCGTGTATCAGCCCGATTTGATCTGTCCCTGGACTATATGTTACGTGTAAGCGTGTTGGAAGAAAGTGCTGAAAGTCATTTACTGATAGTGGTTCTTCATCATATAGCGTTTGATGGATGGTCGATATCTGTGTTGGTGAGGGAACTGGCCTCATTGTACCGTAGTTATAGCCATGGTGGCTCAGACGTCTTGCTTCCTTTGTCGTTACAGTATAGTGATTATGCGATCTGGCAGCGTCAGTATCTGTCAGGATCAATATTATCCTCCCGTTTATCATACTGGTCAACGCAGCTGAGTGGCTTGTCTGTGCTGGATCTTCCGACAGACCATAAGCGTCCTGCAATACCTGATATGAGAGCTGGCAGAAAATCAGCCACAATTAATAAATCACTACTGGATCGTCTACAATTGTTATGCGTGCAGGAGGGTGTAACGTTATTTATATTATTGGAAAGTGTGCTTAAGGTGTTGTTATTTCGGTACAGTGGTCAGGAAGATATTTGTATCGGCTCTCCGGTAGCTGGTCGTTATCAGGAGGAAACAGACGAGCTGATAGGTTTCTTTATCAATACAATTGTATTACGTAGCCGTTTTGAAGGACAAGACTCCTTCCATGATTTTTTATCGAAAGAAAAAGAGACAATTCTTGCTGCCTATCAACATCAGGATGCCCCATTTGAAAAAGTAGTAGAGATATTGGAGATTCCTCGTGATTTTAGTCGTAATGCGCTGTTTCAGGTAAAGCTGGCGTTACAAAATGTCGTAGGTCCGCTGTCGCTGGATCTGAAAGGAGTTGAGGTGACAGCGCAAATACCTCAGGAGGTTACTACACAGTTAGATGTTGAATTTGATGTATGGGAGTCTGAATCTGGCTTGTTCATTAATTTGATTTACCGTCTTGACCTATATAATGAAGCAACCATTGAAAGATGGTTATTGCATTTTGAACAGTTGCTTTATGCTATTTTGGCTGATGTACACACGCCTGTTGATAGATTGAATTTGCTGTCAGTGCAAGAACGATGTCAGTTATTGGAGGCGTTTAATTTCCCTGTTGAGCTAAAAGATACAAATAAAACTATTATTGATCTTTTTGAAGCGCAGGTATCCATTATCCCTGATGAAGTGGCTCTGTTGTTTGATGGACAACAAATGACTTACCGCGAGTTAAATGAACAATCTAACCGGTTGGGACACTACCTGAGATCTAAAGGAGTTAGAGAAGATACGCTGGTGCCGATATGCGTAAGCCGTTCTTTTGAAATGATTGTTGGCATAATAGGAATATTGAAAGCTGGAGGCGCTTATGTGCCGATTGATGCTACATACCCTTCTCAAAGGATCGCTTCCATGCTCAAGCATATTAATACACCTATTGCTGTAGCAGAAACCTCAACCCAAAAATTATTTAATGTAGGAGAAGGAATTGCCGATATTATTTTATTGGATGGAAACAGGGATGACATTGCAGCGATGTCTTCGGAAAAAGTGATTACATCTCTATGTCCTGAGAATTTGGCGTACGTTATTTTTACTTCAGGATCAACTGGTGTGCCTAAGGGTGTGATGATAGAGCACAAGGGCGTAGTTAATCTTGTAAATAATCAGGTAAAACCATTGGGGCTATATCCAGGTATAACTGTCTTTCAATTTGCCTCATTTGGCTATGATGCGTCGAGCCATGAAATATTCTGTACATTAACTGCTGGAGGCCGCCTGGTCCTTGCAAAAGAGGATGTGATCCTCGATACAGAAAAGTTCTGTGCTGTATTGAATCAATATCATGTAAATCTTGTAACTATCCCACCAAGTTATCTGCCTCTTATTAAAGATGCGGCAATAGACGTTGATACGATTATATCGGCGGGAGAAAGTCTGAATGCTTCACTGGTAGCAGAAATACGTAATACGGGAATACGTTTGATAAACGCCTATGGGCCAACTGAGAATACGGTATCTTCTGTGTTGTCTACGGAACCTCTTCATGGTAGTGGTTGTATTGTAATAGGAAAGCCGCTGGAAAACGTGCAGGCACATATACTCGACAGAAATAATCAGCTAGTGCCTGTTGGTGTGGTCGGTGAACTATATCTGGGAGGAAGGCAGGTAGCCCGGGGGTATTTAAACCAACCAGAACTGACAGCTACCCGGTTCATTCCGGATCTTTTCAGTACAGATGCTAATGCTTATTTATATCGTACGGGTGATCTTGCCCGTTGGTTGCCGGATGGGAATATCGAGTTTATTGGTAGACTGGATGAGCAGATAAAGATCAGGGGATACCGTGTTGAGTTGGGCGAGATAGAAACGGTCCTTTTACAAAGGCCAGAGATAGAGCAATGTATCGTTGTTGTACATGAAGACCAGAAAGGGAACAAGCAATTAATCGCCTATGTGGTAGCTACGGCTGAACTGGATAAAACAGCGGCGATGGCATATCTCAAAGAACGGTTACCAGATTTTATGGTGCCGGCTTTACTTATAGAAATAGGTGCTGTACCATTTACACCTAATGGTAAAGCAGACCGGAAAAAACTTGCATCACTGGATGTCAGAGATGCAAGCTCCGGAAATTACGTGGCGCCCCGCAATGCTGCGGAATTAAAGCTGGCTGATATCTGGCAGCGATTGCTGGAAGTTGAACAGGTAAGCATACAGGATGATTTTTTTGAGCTTGGGGGCCATTCTTTGCTGGCTATTCAGGTTGTTTCATTGATCCGTAAGGAGTTTGGTTTTGAGTTAGGTATCCGTGAGATCTTCGATCATCCAACAATTTCTGATCTGGCAGAACGCCTGCCGGTGTTGTCCGCTGTACCCTCTCTTCCTTCAATAGCTGCTGCGTCACGTAGTGAAGCTATTCCTTTGTCTTTTGCTCAGGAACGCTTGTGGTTTATAGACCGTTTGCAGGGGAGCGGACAATATCATATGCCCTGGGTATTCCGTCTGGAAGGTGCTGTTGATATCGCATCGTTACGGCTTGCGTTCCAAACGATCGTGGCGCGTCATGAAATATTACGTACTGTTATCACAGAGAAAGACGGGACCGGTTACCAGCAGATACGTTCTGCATCTGACTGGGATGTAATCTATCAGGACTATGCAGCAATAGCAGGCGTAGAAGATGGTCTGTCATCATTTATATCTTCATGTGTTCATCAGCCTTTTGACTTGTCCGCTGATTACATGCTTCGTGTCAACCTAGTGCGGGAAGATGTTTCTTCCCATGTGTTGATTGTTGTATTACATCATATCGCTTTTGATGGATGGTCAATAGGTTTACTGGTAAAAGAACTGTCCGCCTTATATGAGAATATTTGTGCGGGCAGGGCGGTTTCTTCTGCACCAGCGGTTCTACAGTATGCCGACTATGCAATCTGGCAGCGAAATTATTTGTCAGGTGAGGCATTGGAAAGCCGTTTAAAGTATTGGTCGGAACAATTATCCGGCGTAACTGTATTGGAGCTTCCGACAGACTATAGCCGTCCTTCGCATCAAAGTATCCGTGGCGGAGCTGTAAACAAGCATATAAATAAAGGTTTTGCCTCAGATCTGGAGGCATTTTGTGTGCGGGAAGGGGTGACGATGTTTATGTTGCTGGAGTCAGTATTTAAGGTATTGTTATATCGTTACAGTGGCCAGACTGATATCTGCCTGGGTACCCCGGTAGCAGGTCGTCATCACCAGGAGACGGAAGATCTGATAGGTTTTTTTGTGAACACGCTGGCATTACGGAGTGATCTCAGTGGGAATCCTTCATTTAAAACTTTTCTTCACCGGGAGAAAGAGGTAACATTAGGGGCGTATGCCCATCAGGACGTACCTTTTGAGAAGGTGGTCGAGCATCTTGACATATCGCGGGACCTCAGCCGTACGCCGTTATTCCAGGTAATGTTATCCTTACAGAATACGCCAGGACCTGCAGCTTTAAGTCTAGGTGAGACAACATTGAAACTAGTCTCTACATCTCATTTGACATCACAGTTTGATCTGACCTTATATATCAATGAAGAAGATGGTTTGCAGCTGAGTGCCGTTTATTGCAGTGATCTGTATCGTGGAGAAACGATTGAACGTTTATTATGTCACTATGTTCAGTTACTGGAATCGGTATTATTGGATCAGACCACAGGGATCGGCTCTTTGAATATGCTGAGTGAGGGCGAAAAGGCGGCGTTGTCGATTGGATTTAATGAGACATCTATCAGCTATCCATCTTCTGAAACATTATCTTCTCTTTTTTCAATACATGCATCAGTTCATTTGGAAGATATAGCGCTTGTGATGGGCGAAAATACGCTGAGTTATGGGGCTTTGGAAGTAAGGAGCAATCAGCTTGCACATTACCTGCGTAGTCAGGGTGTGGAGTCAGGAACGCTTGTGCCGATATACACAGACCGTTCATTTTCGATGATCGTGGGCATACTTGGTATCCTGAAAGCAGGAGGCGCATATGTGCCGATAGACATGAGCTATCCTGAAGAACGGATTATTTATATATTAAAAGATACGGGAGCGCAGGTAGTGGTAAGTGGAGGTTTGGAAGCAGTGAACCTTGGCTCAATATTATCGGGCCTTAATATTCATATTATAGATGCAATGGGGAAGGAACTGTTGACGGAGCCGGAAAATGTTCCGGAATCATCACAGACGTCCGCAGGTCTGGCATATGTGATTTATACATCCGGTTCCACGGGTCAACCGAAAGGAGTGTGTGTGCCTCATCGCGGAGTAGTGAACCGTATCGACTGGATGCAGCGTCATTATGGATTTACCCGTTCAGAGGTGGTTCTTCAGAAGACGCCCTATATATTTGATGTATCTGTATGGGAGATCTTTATGACTTTGTGTTATGGAGGTCGTCTTGTATTGTGCAGTCGTGATGTGATATACGATCCGCAATTGCTGACGGGTGAGATCAGCCGCCATGGAGTGAGCTTTATCCATTTTGTTCCAGGTGCTTATCATGCCTACTTACAGAGTCTGAATGGCTCAGATATTTCCTTACTGGGTTCACTGAAGCATGTGTTCTGTAGTGGGGAGGCTTTGTCAGTGATGCATGTGCAGTCCCATTATAGCAAGCTATCCTGTCGTTTACATAACCTATACGGCCCGACAGAAGCATCGGTGGATGTGAGCTATTATGAGACGACTGGTGTTGAGGATGTGGTACCGATCGGACGTCCGATATCCAATATTCAGTTGTACATCTACAATGATCAAATGGCTCTTCAGCCGATTGGTGTACCAGGCGAGTTGTATATAGGAGGTGACGGTCTTGCTGCCGGTTACCTGAATAAAGCGGAATTAAGTGCTGTTAGTTTTATAGTGAAGGAGGACGTGTTGGGCGGTCGTTTATACCGAACGGGCGATCTTGCACGTATGCTGCCTGACGGGAATATTGAATTTCTTGGTCGTCGCGATGATCAGGTAAAACTTCGAGGTTATCGTATAGAGCTGGGAGAGATAGAAACCGTACTGTTATCATGCAGAGGAGTAAAAGAGGGGGCCGTGGTCATACATACGGATAGTACAGGCGATCGTCATCTGGTGGGATATGTAGTAATAGATAAAGATGATTATGTTCAGGACGATGTGTATAAAGAACTGGATCGGTATTTACCCTCCTATATGATCCCAGCGCATTTGCAGGTGCTGGACTCTTTACCTGTAACGGTAAGCGGGAAGATAGATCGTAAGCGTTTATCAGCTGCTGAAGTTGAGGTGGCGAGGCAGTCGTACGCGGCCCCACGTAATGCGATAGAGATAAAGCTTTGCGAGATCTGGTCGTCGATACTGGGAGCATCGCAGATAGGTATTGATGATAATTTTTTTGAATCAGGCGGACACTCTTTACTGGCGATTCGCCTGCGATCCAGGATTCGTGAGGAACTTGGATATGAATTGCAGATCAGGGATATTTTTGACAGTCCGACGATAAGTGGATTGTGTAGCAAATTATCGTCAGACGTAGTAAGATCGGGTACACCTTTATTACGTGCGCAGGTTCGTCCATCACGAGTGCCATTGTCTTATTCCCAGGAGCGTTTATGGTTCATCGATCGGTTGCAGGGCAGTGAGCAGTATCATATGCCATGGGTATTCCGCCTGGAAGGCTCACTGGACGTGGCGGCACTGGCTTCTTCTTTCCGCAGCATTGTATCCCGTCATGAGGTTTTACGTAGTGTTATCCGGGAAGAAGATGGTGTCGGTTATCAGGAACTGTTACCCGCAGAATCCTGGTCGCTGGAATATCTGCGGGCGGCGGATGGTATGGCAGTAGAAGAAGTTATCTCATCCCGTGTATCAGCCCGATTTGATCTGTCCCTGGACTATATGTTACGTGTAAGCGTGTTGGAAGAAAGTGCTGAAAGTCATTTACTGATAGTGGTTCTTCATCATATAGCGTTTGATGGATGGTCGATATCTGTGTTGGTGAGGGAACTGGTCTCATTGTACCGTAGTTATAGCCATGGTGGCTCAGACGTCTTGCTTCCTTTGTCGTTACAGTATAGTGATTATGCGATCTGGCAGCGTCAGTATCTGTCAGGATCAATATTATCCTCCCGTTTATCATACTGGTCAACGCAGCTGAGTGGCTTGTCTGTGCTGGATCTTCCGACAGACCATCCGCGTTCGTCAGTACCTGGTATCCGTGGCGGACAGGTCTCGGGCATAATCAATCAGGAGCTTACCTCAAGATTGGAAGCCTTGTGTATAGAGGAAGGTGTGACATTGTTTATGTTGTTGGAAAGCGTTTTTAAAGCCTTGTTACATCGTTACAGTGGTCAGGAAGATATCTGTATAGGAACCCCAGTAGCTGGTCGTTATCAGGAGGAAACAGAGAATCTGATAGGTTCATTTATCAATACGTTGGCATTACGTAGCCGTATATCGGGAGAATTATCGTTCCGTAGTTTTTTAAGGGAAGAGAAAGAGCAGATACTATCCGCCTATGAACATCAGGATGTTCCGTTTGAGAAGGTGGTAGAAGCTGTCGGAGTGGTAAGGGATCAGTATCGTAATCCTCTTTTCCAGGTATTATTCACGCTACAGGATCTTCCGGCATCAGGTCCGCTTGACCTGGGAGCGGTATCGTTGAGCAGTATTCCATCAGGGAATATTACCTCGCAGTTTGATATTATCCTGAATGTAACCCGTGGTGTTGAAGGGATCTATCTGAATGTGACTTACAGCAGTGACCTTTATGAGGAGGGAACAATGGAGCGTTTTGTAGGGCATTATGAAGAATTATTGTCTTCCGTATCCTCAGATTTGAGCTTGTCGATAAACAAGTTAAATCTTCTGAAAACAGAAGAACAGACCAGGGTGCTTTCTTACAGCCATGGAGCAGCGGTGGAGTCTTCAGGAGAAGAACATCTGTTGTCGCTGTTCATGCGGCAGGTGCAGGCGCAAAGTGATTCAGTGGCGCTTGTTTGCGGGGAAAGAGAACTGAGTTATGGAGAACTGGATGCGCAGTCAGATAAAGTAATGGCTTATCTGCATAAAGCGGGAGTTATTGCCGGAGAACTGGTTCCCGTTGTTGGAGACCGATCTTTGGAGATGGTAATAGGTATGCTGGGAGTGTTGAAGGCGGGTTGTGCCTATGTTCCTGTAGACAGCAGCTATCCTGCACAGCGGATCATGTATATGTTATCAGATACGGGTAGCCGTGTTGTATTGAGTGACGGCTCCTTATCATCGGGGGTATTGTCCGGAGCTGATGGCTCCTCGCTTGTATCACTGGAATGGATAATAGCCGGAGAAGCAATATCATTATCTGAGCGGCGGTCTGTAGTTCCTTCCGATGAATCGATCGCGTATGTAATATATACATCAGGCTCAACCGGTGTGCCGAAAGGCGTTCAGATCAGCCATGGCAATCTGCTGAATTATATCCGATACGGCATGCGTGAGTATGTGGGAACCGGAGGTGTAGGTTCTGGCAGCTATGTGCACCTGTCGTTTAGCTTTGATGCATCTGTGACAGGTTTGTTTGTACCGCTGCTAAGCGGACGTCTTGTCGTACTAAGCCGCGGTAGTCATGAGGTATTTGAGGACGTTTATCTGCGTCGTTATGCGCCATATGATTTTATCAAACTAACACCATCTCACCTGAGTCTTTTGGGTCATTCCCTGGGCTCAGATCTGTTGCCTGGAGATGTGACAGGTCGTTTGATCATAGGAGGAGAGGAATTGCATCGTCATCATTTGTCAGGGTTGGCATCTGATAGTCGGGTAGAATTGATCAATGAATATGGCCCAACGGAAACGACGGTAGGGGTGAGTGTGTATAGGTGTCATATGGGTGCTGAATATCAGGAAGGTAGTCATGGCATATCGATAGGTCGTCCAATAGATAATGTGTCGCTGTATATCCTGGATGGTAGCGGTTGTCTGAGTGGTATAGGCATCCCCGGAGAGTTATACATAGGCGGGCTTCAGGTAGGAGCGGGATATCTGAACAAGGGCGAGGAAACGGCGGCTCGTTTTTTACGGGGTGGTATTCCGGCGTCAGGCGAAGCTGTTTTATACCGTACGGGTGATGTAGCGCGTTGGCTACCCGATGGGACAATAGAATTTTTGGGTCGTAAGGATGAACAGGTGAAACTACGAGGTTACCGTATCGAGTTAGGGGAGATAGAAAATGTGTTGAATAGTGCCCCTGGTGTATCAGAGAGTGTAGTGTTGTTACGGAAGCTGCAGTCAGGAGAGCCTCAACTGAGTGCTTATATCGTGAGTAATAGTTCTTTTGACCGGGAAGCGTTGTTATTGTACCTGAGAGATCTTCTACCGGAATATATGATACCACATCATTTGAATGAAGTATCAGAAATCCCTCTGACGGCACATGGGAAGGTAGATCGTGAACGTTTGTTGTCAGCATCAGCAGAAATAACAGAAAGCCGTAGCTATGTTGCGCCAGAGACCGCAATAGAAATCAACCTGGCAGCCATCTGGTCTGAATTACTGGAAGTAGAGCAGGTAGGTATCTATGACGACTTCTTTGACCTTGGTGGTCATTCTCTGATGGCGATCAGAGTCATTGCAGCAGTGAGAAAAGAATTAGGAATAGAACTGAGTATAAAGGATTTGTTTGATACTCCGACTATTGCAGGGCTAACCGGGCAAATTGCAGTTCGTTCATCTCAATCTGTTTTGTCTGAAATTATCCCTCAACCTGAGGTTACGTTTATTCCGTTGTCCTTTGCACAAGAGCGTTTATGGCTAATTCATCAACTTGAGGGAAGCACGCATTATCATGTGCCTTTATTGTTGAAATTGGAAGGGACGGTAAATCAAGGGGCCATACATAGTGCATTGCAGACAATATTGCAACGTCATGAAGCATTACGGTCGGTGATAAATGTCAATGAGGATGGTGAGCTATATCAGCTTATAAAACCTGTTGATGAATGGCAGTTGCGCTATACAGTAATAGAAGAGGAAGTCCGTATTGGCGAATTTATTCAGGCGTTCGTATCTCAGCCGTTTGACCTGTCAAAAGATTATTTACTAAGAGCTGCATTGGTGAATAAAAATGGCGGGGTTTATGTCCTGGCTGTGGTTATTCATCATATAGCATCAGATGGATGGTCAATGTCGGTTTTAGCGGATGAGTTTTCAAAGCTCTATCAGGCGGGGGCGCGTCAACAACAGGCTGTTCTACCGGTTTTACCTGTGCAATACAAGGATTACGCAGTATGGCAACGGAATAATCTGGGAGCAGAAGTATTGTCTGGTGACCTTGCATATTGGGAAAAACAACTGAAAGATGTACCACCACTTGAATTACCACTTGATTACAGCAGACCAGCTGTTCAGAGCAAGAAAGGTAAGACCTGCTATCTGAATATTGATAAAAAGCTGGCAGATCATCTATATGTCGTCGCTAATGAGGAAGGAGTGACTATTTTTATGTTATTGTTATCTGCTTTCAATATTTTATTGGCCAGATATAGTAATCAATCTGATATCTGTGTGGGAACACCGGTAGCGGGAAGGAAATATGCAGAACTGGAAGGACTGGTCGGCTTATTTGTTAATACAGTTGTACTTCGTAGTAATGTTAATGAAGAAAAGTCGATAAAGGAATTTATTCAACAAATCAGGTATACAACGCTTGAAGCATATAGTCATCAGGATGCTCCTTTGGAGCGGGTCATAGAAACCCTGGCCGTGCCAAGGGATTTCAGCCGGCATCCATTGTTTCAGATTTTGTTCGTGTTGCAGAACGTACCTGCTGTCCAGGAATTGCAGCTGGATGCGTTGCAGGTGACGCCATATTATCTTGAAAATGCAACAACTAAGTTTGATATGACCTTTACGGCGATTCCGTCAGCTAATGGGATCGATATCGCGATAGAATATTGCATAGACCTGTTTGAAGAAAAGAGCATAGAAAGAATGGGTGTCCAGTTTAGGAAAATACTGGAAGGGATAGCAATAAACCGTATGCGGAAAATAGGAGAGTTGCCGATTTTAAGTGATGATGAGCACACGCTTGTTTTGCATACATTCAATGACACCTGCGTGGATCTTCCTCAGGATAAAACAGTGATTGATCTTTTTGAAGAACAGGTATTGGTTTCGCCACATAAGGTTGCGATAAGTTTCGGCACCACCCAACTAACTTATGAGGTGCTGAATGAAAAAGCCACACGTTTGTCTGTATACCTTCGGAAAAGAGGTGTAAAGGAAACAGATAGGATTGCGATCTGTATAGACAGATCAGTGGATATGATCGTTTCAGTATTGGCGATCATGAAGTCAGGCTGCCCTTATGTGCCAATAGATCCCGCTTATCCAAAGGAAAGGATCACCTATATGCTACAGGATATTGATGCAAGAATGCTTATCAGCAACACATCCCTGAAGGATATGCTGGGATCTTATGTAGGCAATGTCATTTTTATAGATGAGGAGATTACAGAAGCCGATAAAGAGCGTGTTGATAAAATTGAACGCCTTTCAGGGCAGGACCGTCTAACATATATTATTTATACCTCAGGATCTACAGGGAAGCCCAAGGGTATTGAAATGCCTGATAAAGCATTGTTTAATCTTTTGCTTTGGCAGCAGACACAACTGAAGAATAAATGTGACCGAAGGATACTACAGTTTGCAAGTATTTGTTTTGATGCCAGCTTCCAGGAAATTTTCATGAGCATTTGTTTCGGAGGAACAATATTCCTTATAGAAGAAGAGCGACGTAAGGATATGAGGGAATTGCTAAAGGTTATCAATGAAGAAAAAATTACTCATTTATTTATTCCTTATGTCGTATTAAAAAGCCTTTCAGAAGCTGCCGTGGTCCAGAAGGATTATCCTGTCAGCCTGGAGGAAATATTTACAGCAGGTGAACAGCTTAAGTTAACGGAAGATATTCGTCTGTTGTCTCTATATACAGGAATGAAGCTTTTAAACTATTACGGGCCGTCGGAAACTCACGTAGTGACTGCGTATGAAGTTATAGATACAGATTACATGGACAGGCCGCTACCTCCTATAGGTAAACCAATAGGCAACACCCGGGCATATATTCTAAATAGGAACAAACAATTATGCGGTATCGGAATGATAGGTGAATTATACCTTGGAGGTATACAGGTAGCAAGGGGTTATCTGAATAAGCCAGCACTTAGTGCTGAGCGATTTATACCTGATCCTTTCTATCAGTCGTCGGATAATAACATGTATAAAACCGGCGATATATGCCGGTGGCTTCCTGACGGTAATATTGAATTTCTCGGAAGAGGGGATGACCAGATTAAGATAAGAGGGTTCCGTGTTGAATTAGGTGAAATAGAAAGTGTATTGCTGAGTGCTCCAGGAGTACAACAAAGTACTGTTCTTGTTAGGGAGGATAAAGCAGGTAGCAAAAGGATAATTGGATATGTCGTGGCGAATCAATCTTATGAAAGGATCAACGTAATGCAGCATTTAAGATCCCAGTTGCCTGATTATATGGTGCCATTTATGTTGATTAAGATTGATGCCATGCCATTAACTAATAATGGCAAAGTCAATAAGAAGGAATTGCCTGCACCTGATTTTTCAGATACAATGGATATACTGTACGTCTCACCCCGTAGCCAGGCCGAGTATGAAATGCTTCAGATCTGGGAGGCTGCATTGGGCGTAGATAAGATAAGCATTCATAGCAATTTTTTCGAGCTCGGTGGCTACTCCTTTCTGGCTATGCGCATTGCCTTGTTGATCAGTAAACACTTTGGAAAGCAGATCGGTATCAGGGATGTTTTTATGCATCCCACTATTGCCGAACTGGTTAGGCTGGTTGATTCGGAGCGCGACCATGCTGGAGATATTGTTCCGATTGGCAGTCTGCCTCGCCCATCGCGGATACCATTGTCTTATTCCCAGGAGCGTTTATGGTTTATCGATCGGTTACAGGGTAGTGAGCAGTATCATATGCCATGGGTATTCCGCCTGGAAGGATCACTGGACGTGGCGGCACTGGCTTCTTCTTTCCGCAGCATTGTATCCCGTCATGAGGTTTTACGTAGCGTTATCCGGGAGGAAGATGGTGTTGGTTATCAGGAACTGTTACCTGCAGAATCTTGGTCGCTGGAATATCTGCGGGCAGCGGATGGTATGGCAGTAGAAGAAGTTATCTCATCCCGTGCATCAGCCCGATTTGATCTGTCCCTGGACTATATGTTACGTGTAAGCGTGTTGGAAGAAAGTGCTGAAAGTCATTTACTGATAGTGGTTCTTCATCATATAGCGTTTGATGGATGGTCGATATCTGTGTTGGTGAGGGAACTGGTCTCATTGTACCGTAGTTATAGCCATGGCGGCTCAGACGTCTTGCTTCCTTTGTCGTTACAGTATGGTGATTATGCGATCTGGCAGCGTCAGTATCTGTCAGGATCAATATTATCCTCCCGTTTATCATACTGGTCAACGCAGCTGAGTGGCTTGTCTGTGCTGGATCTTCCGACAGACCATCCGCGTTCGTCAGTACCTGGTATCCGTGGCGGACAGGTCTCGGGCATAATCAATCAGGAGCTTACCTCAAGATTGGAAGCCTTGTGTATAGAGGAAGGTGTGACATTGTTTATGTTGTTGGAAAGCGTTTTTAAAGCCTTGTTACATCGTTACAGTGGTCAGGAAGATATCTGTATAGGGACCCCGGTAGCTGGTCGTTATCAGGAGGAAACAGAGAATCTGATAGGTTCATTTATCAATACGTTGGCATTACGTAGCCGTATATCGGGAGAATTATCGTTCCGTAGTTTTTTAAGGGAAGAGAAAGAGCAGATACTATCCGCCTATGAACATCAGGATGTTCCGTTTGAGAAGGTGGTAGAAGCTGTCGGAGTGGTAAGGGATCAGTATCGTAATCCTCTTTTCCAGGTATTATTCACGCTACAGGATCTTCCGGCATCAGGTCCGCTTGACCTGGGAGCGGTATCGTTGAGCAGTATTCCATCAGGGAATATTACCTCGCAGTTTGATATTATCCTGAATGTAACCCGTGGTGTTGAAGGGATCTATCTGAATGTGACTTACAGCAGTGACCTTTATGAGGAGGGAACAATGGAGCGTTTTGTAGGGCATTATGAAGAATTATTGTCTTCCGTATCCTCAGATTTGAGCTTGTCGATAAACAAGTTAAATCTTCTGAAAACAGAAGAACAGACCAGGGTGCTTTCTTACAGCCATGGAGCAGCGGTGGAGTCTTCAGGAGAAGAACATCTGTTGTCACTGTTCATGCGGCAGGTGGAGGCGCAAAGTGATTCAGTGGCGCTTGTTTGCGGGGAAAGAGAACTGAGTTATGGAGAACTGGATGCGCAGTCAGATAAAGTAATGGCTTATCTGCATAAAGCGGGAGTTATTGCCGGAGAACTGGTTCCCGTTGTTGGGGACCGATCTATGGAGATGGTAATAGGTATGCTGGGAGTGTTGAAGGCGGGTTGTGCCTATGTTCCTGTAGACAGCAGCTATCCTGCACAGCGGATCATGTATATGTTATCAGATACGGGTAGCCGTGTTGTATTGAGTGACGGCTCCTTATCATCGGGTGTATTGTCCGGAGCCGAGGTATCCTCGCTTGTATCACTGGAATGGATAATAGCCGGAGAAGCAATATCATCATCTGAGCGGCGGTCTGTAGTTCCTTCCGATGAATCGATCGCGTATGTAATATATACATCAGGCTCAACCGGCGTGCCCAAAGGCGTTCAGATCAGCCATGGCAATCTGCTGAATTATATCCGATACGGCATACGTGAGTATGTGGGAACCGGAGGTGTAGGTTCTGGCAGCTATGTGCACCTGTCGTTTAGCTTTGATGCATCTGTGACAGGTTTGTTTGTACCGCTGCTAAGCGGACGTCTTGTAGTACTAAGCCGCGGAAGTGGTCATGAAGTATTTGAGGACGTTTATCTGCGTCGTTATGCGCCATATGATTTTATCAAACTAACACCATCTCACCTGAGTCTTTTGGGTCATTCCCTGGGCTCAGATCTGTTGCCTGGAGATGTGACAGGTCGTTTGATCATAGGAGGAGAGGAATTACATCGTCATCATTTGTCAGGGTTGGCATCTGATAGTCGGGTAGAATTGATCAATGAATATGGCCCAACGGAAACGACGGTAGGGGTGAGTGTGTATAGGTGTCATATGGGTGCTGAATATCAGGAAGGTAGTCATGGCATATCGATAGGTCGTCCAATAGATAATGTGTCGCTGTATATCCTTGATGGTAGCGGTTGTCTGAGTGGTATAGGCATCCCCGGAGAGTTATACATAGGCGGGCTTCAGGTAGGAGCGGGATATCTGAACAAGGGCGAGGAAACGGCGGCTCGTTTTTTACGGGGTGGTATTCCGGCGTCAGGCGAAGCTGTTTTATACCGTACGGGTGATGTAGCGCGTTGGCTACCCGATGGGACAATAGAATTTTTAGGTCGTAAGGATGAACAGGTGAAACTACGAGGTTACCGTATCGAGTTAGGGGAGATAGAAAATGTGTTGAATGGTGCTCCTGGTGTATCAGAGAGTGTAGTGTTGTTACGGAAACTGCAGTCAGGAGAGCCTCACCTGAGTGCTTATATCGTGAGTAATAGTTCTTTTGACCGGGAAGCGTTGTTATTGTACCTGAGAGATCTTCTACCGGAATATATGATACCACATCATTTGAATGAAGTATCAGAAATCCCTCTGACGGCACATGGGAAGGTAGATCGTGAACGTTTGTTGTCAGCGTCGGCAGAAGTAACAGAAAGCCGTAAATATGTTGCGCCAGAGACCGCAATAGAAATCAACCTGGCAGCCATCTGGTCTGAATTACTGGAAGTAGAGCAGGTAGGTATCTATGACGACTTCTTTGACCTTGGTGGTCATTCCCTGATGGCGATCAGAGTCATTGCTTCTATCAGAAAAGATTATTCCCTGGAGTTACCCATACATGTATTATTCGAACTCAAGAATATTAGCGATTTAAGTAAATATATAACCCTGGAGTTACAGTAGTATCCCCATTCTCGTTTTAATTTAAAATAACCACTTCAAAGGAAAGGCATATGTCATCTAATAAAATTATTGATATCCTTTACAGGGCTAAAAAGCAGCGTATTGGTCTTACTTTGCTCAAAGATGATCTGGAGGTTAAAATGCTGGCTGATGCTATACCGGATGAAAACCTACTGGAAGATATAAAGTCAAATAGTCTGGCGATCGTTGACTTTTTAAAAAGTGAGAAATGGAAGTCCAGAAAGGTGGTTGCTGAGGCAATGAACATACCCTTGAGTGAGCGGCCACCAATAATACCGTTATCTTATTCACAAGAGCGGTTATGGCTGATAGATCGTCTGAAAGGAAGTACGCAGTATCACCTGCCGTGGGTCTTTCAGCTGAGTGGTCATCTGGATGTAGCAATACTTGAAGACGCCTTCCGTGAGCTTGTCGGTCGTCATGAAATACTTCGGACTGTGATACGGGAAACAGATGGTGTAGGCTCACAGTATATCCTGAATGAGGGCGGGTGGCAGATGAAGTATACGGAAAGTAGTGATATTCTGCGTGGAGGAAGCTCTGTAGAAGAGTACATTAACGGACAGATATTCAAACCATTTAATCTCTCTGAAGAAATGCTCTTAAGAGTAGAGTTGATATGGCTGGAGGAAGATGAACACATACTGGTAGCAGTGCTACATCATATTGTTTTTGATGGATGGTCGATATCTGTGATGGTAAAAGAGTTAACGAACCTTTACCGATTCAGACAACAGGGAATATCCGGTGCATTACCACCATTGAAATTACAGTATGCTGATTATGCAATATGGCAACGACAACATTTGTCAAATGGTAATTTTCAGACGAAACTTGACTATTGGGTCAGGCAGCTGACAGGCGTCCTTCCGTTGGAGTTACCTGTGGATTTCGAACGTGCTGCCGAACAGGGAATCAATGGCGGCAAAGTAAGCAGGAGCATCTCCGGGGAACTGAAGGATAAGTTAAATCTTTTGTGCAGGCAGGAAGGTGTGACTTTGTTTATGCTTTTATTGTCTGCTTTTAAGGTGCTATTACAACGATACAGTAAACAGGAAGACATTTGTGTAGGAACCCCGATTGCCGGCCGACAGTACAAAGAGCTTGAAGGCCTTATTGGTTTTTTTGTCAATACGATCGCTTTACGTAGTGATCTGAGTGGTAATCCACGGTTTAGCGAACTGTTACAAAGTGTGAGGAGCACTACGCTGAACGCATACGAAAATCAGGAAATCCCTTTTGAGAGAATAGTGGAAGCGCTGAAGGTTCCCAGGGACCTGAGCCGGAATGCAATTTTTCAGGTAATGTTTGCCTTACAAAATCTGCCAGATTCCGACGAGCTGGATTTCAGCGGTATCAGGCTGACGCCTCAGGGAACGGAAAAGTTTACTTCTCAGTTTGAGCTCAACTTTAATGTAACAACCTCTTCTCAAGGCATAGCTTTGACGGTTACCTATCTCTCAGACCTATATAAAGAGTCCTCTGTCGGTGCTATGCTCGAGCAATATGAGCAGTTATTACATTCTATTGTCGCGGACGTAAATACACCGATAGGGCACCTGAAAACATTGTCAGCTTCTGATGAATTACAATTGTTGACTAAGTTCAATAAAACTGACATCAGCTATCCGGCTCATGATACAATTCTGGGGCTTTTTGAAAAACATGTCATTGCAACACCCGACGCCATAGCATTAACGGTGGGTGATGAACATATCAGTTATTTGGAATTAGATAGACGTAGTAACAGGCTTGGAAATCATCTGCGAAGCCTTGCTATACAAGAAGATATGCTGGTGCCTCTTTGTACAGAGAGAACAGTCGATATGGTCGTTGGCATATTAGGCATATTGAAATCCGGCGCAGCCTACGTTCCGATTGATCCCGCCTATCCGGTGGATCGTATAAAATATATTATTGAAGATTGCGGCGCAGCTATCTGCGTTACAGATGATGCTGGACGCCAGGCGATAATAGGTGCATCCGGAGAGAGAAAAATTATATGTATTAGTGATCCGGCCGAATGGTCAGGGATGGATTATGCTGATAGCGTACCCAATAACCTGCATGCATATCATCTGGCATATGTGATTTATACATCAGGTTCTACCGGTTTGCCCAAAGGAGTGTTGGTTGAGCATAGAAATGTTGTACGGCTGTTTAAAACTGACAAAGCTTTGTATGATTTTGGTTCATCAGACGTGTGGACGTTATTCCATTCGTTTTGCTTCGATTTTTCTGTCTGGGAATTATTTGGAGCGATATTAAATGGAGGCCGTGTAGTGATCGTAAGTAAGGAAGTTTCCAGGGATACTGAGCTGTTTGTTTCATTATTGTCCAGAGAGAAGGTAACTATATTGAATCAGACACCGGGGGCTTTTTATACGCTTCAGGATATTGTACTTGATACTATGCCAGCGTTACAGCTAAGATACGTGATATTTGGCGGCGAAGCTCTCCATCCTGCGCGTCTGGAAAAATGGATGACACACTTTCCATCCTGCCGGATGATCAATATGTATGGTATCACTGAAACAACAGTGCATGTAACTTATAAGGAAATAGGCCAGAAAGAGGTACAGGAAAAGGTAAGTAACATTGGAGCTGCTATCCCAACTTTACAATGTTATATTCTGGATGAATGGGGAGGGTTATGTGGTATCGGTATTCCGGGTGAACTTTATGTGGGAGGGGCCGGTGTAAGTCGTGGATATCTCAATCGCAGGGAGCTTACATCCGGGAAATTTGTGAAGGATCCGTTTAGTAAGTTGCCTGAAGCGAGGATGTATAAGAGTGGTGATCTCGCACGTTGGATGGCAGACGGGAATATCGAATATTTGGGCCGCGCTGATGACCAGGTGAAAATTCGTGGTTTCCGCATTGAACTCGGTGAGGTGGAGTCAGTATTAAGCGAGGCTCCGGGCGTTTTACGGAGCGTCGTATTAATGAAGACGGATGACTCCGGGCATAAAATGTTGGTAGCCTATATCGTTGTATCCGGGATGTCCGATAAATCTCACATACTCCAGTATGCGGCTAACCGTCTGCCAGATTATATGATACCAGCGGTGCTTGTTGAGCTGGAACATATTCCGTTAACCTCAAACGGGAAGATTGACCGAAAGCAACTCCTCGCAATCAATGTCAACACCATTCAACGTGCTGGATATGTTGCGCCACGAAATGAGACTGAGCGGCATCTGGTCAGTATATGGGAAGAGCTGCTTGGAGTGCCGCATGTAGGTATATATGATAATTTTTTTGAGTTAGGAGGAGATTCAATTATTACTATCCAGGTTGTCAGCAGAGCAAGAAAATTAGGATATGGTCTAAAGCCCAAAGACCTTTTTACACAACAACATGTGGCGGCACTTGCTGCAATGTTATCAGGGGTGAGCGATTATAGACATCATTCAACAGAACAGGGTATACTGTCAGGTAGTGCCGGCCTGCTGCCGATTCAATCCTGGTACCTGGAAAGTATGCCGGCAGATATTTCACATTATAACCAGGATGTGCTACTGCACATTGATAAAAGGCTTAGCAGAGAGTTCCAGGAGTCTGCATTACAGCAGCTTGTAAACAGACATGACGCATTGCGGCTTCGTTATAAGTTCATGGATGGCATATGGGAACAGGAATATGGAGATTATATACCGAAGTTGGAAGTGCATGATTTGCAGCATATAACAGATAGCGCCGGTTTATTGGCGCAGATTCAGGAGATAGGAACGTATGTACAGGGTAGTCTGGATATCACCAGTGGTATCTTGGTAAGGGCGGCACTGATACTAACCCCGGCATCGGAGTCCGCTAACCGGTTGTTGCTGGTCGTGCATCATCTGGGGATAGATGGCGTATCCTGGCGTATTATCCTGGAAGATTTTGATCAGTTATTGTCAGCTTACAATAATGGACATAATGTCGATATGGGTCTTAAAAGCAGTTCTTACCGGAGCTGGCACGAGACATTAAAAGCGTATGGAAGCAGTGCGCGTTTACAGGACCAGCATTCCTGGTGGAAGAGCGTTCAGCAGTCGTACCTTCCTTTGCCTACAGATAAATTGCATCAGGGGCCTGTGCTGATGAGCGATATGTATAGCTATTCAGTAAAAATGCCGGCTGATCTTACCCGTCAGCTATTACAGGAAGTACCCCGTGTTTATCATACGGAGATCAACGATGTATTACTGGGCGGTCTGTCGCGGACATTGAGCGGCTGGACGGGCAGAGAGGATGTTGTGATAGGTCTGGAAGGTCATGGTCGTGAACAGCTGGATGAAGGTATAGACCTGAGCCGTACTGTAGGTTGGTTTACGAGCCTTTATCCTGTTCAGCTCACCCGTCCTGCTGCTGACGGGGCCAGGGATTGGCTGATCAGTACCAAGGAACAGCTACGTCGTGTACCTGACAAAGGGATTGGGTATGGTGTGTTGAAGTACCTGAATGGTGATCCCTCGTTTTCAGGCAATAGTCCCTGGGATATCGTATTTAACTATCTGGGTCAGCTAGACAGTGTAAAGAGCAGTCACGACTGGTTCAGCCCATCGGATGAACCGCATGGTCCTGCTGCTGGCGCCAACCAGCCTTCGGGAGGGCTGATGGTGGTGAACAGTATGGTGTACGGCGGAGAGCTTTGGATCAGCTGGAGTTACAGCCGTCATCATTTTGAAGAGCAGACGATACGAATGCTTTGTGATAATTATGTAGAAGACCTGTCTTTACTGATCGGCCATTGTGTCTCTGGAGTTAAGTCCTCGTACACGCCCTCAGACTATGGTCTGGGAGAAGATGTGAGCTATGAGGAGTTAGATGCCTTTATAGAAGGGCAGGAAGGAGGCCGTCGTCGTGGCGATCAGCTGGAAAGCATCTACCGCTTAAGTGGCCTTCAGCAGGGAATGCTGTTCCATAGCTTATACAATGCGTCGGCCAGTGGTACTTACATCACGCAGTTCAATAGTGTGCTGGATAATGTGAATGTCTCCCTGTTCAGACAGGTATGGCAGATATTGTTATCGCGGCATAGCATACTGCGTAGCAGTTTTTACCATGATGTATTCAGGATAATGGTACAGGTTGTTTACCGTGATGTAGAAATGCCGATAGAAGAGTATGATTATCGAGGTGAACAAGATGCCGTGTCATTAATAGCTGCGTATCGGGAAGGCGATCGGCTGCGGGGATTTTCGTTTGAGCGTGGTCCTTTGATGCGTGTAAGTCTTATACGAACATCTGATATCCGTTATTATATGACCTGGAGTTTCCATCACATCCTGCTGGATGGATGGTCCGTTCCTTTGTTGATGCAGGAATTTCTGGAAGTCTATGAGCAGCTGTTCTGCGGTTCAGTGTTGTCTTTCCGGGAAGAAGACCGTTATGAAGATTACATCCGATATATCAGAGAAAAAGATCATTATAGCTCGTCATCTTACTGGAGAGGATATCTTTCGGGGCTAGAGAGCGGTACTTTATTACCGTTTATGGATGTGGCGACAGAGCGAACGAAAGGTAATGGAATTTATAAGGAGGAGGTACTTCGTTTGGATAGATCGGTACTGTCTTCGATAGAGCGTTATGCGCATCAGCACCGGTTGACGGTTAATACGTTGATGCAGGGCGTGTGGTCAATCCTTTTACATAAATATACAGGTAGTGATGATATAGTCTATGGAGTTATAGTGTCAGGTCGTCCTGCAGAGCTGAAAGGGATAGAGCATCGAGTAGGTATGTATATCAATACGCAGCCGTTGCGCTCACGCTGGCGTTCCGGTCAGGATATATCATTATGGCTGGAACAGTTACAGCAGGAGCAGCTACAATCGCGGGAACATCAGTACAGTTCTTTAAATCTGGTACAGGGCCATGCGGGTGTAAGTGGTGATCTGTTCGACAGTACGCTTGCATTCCAGAACTACCCTGTAAGTAAAGTGCTTTCTGAGCGAAAGTGGTCGCTGGATGTAAGAAGTCTGGAAGTGCAGGAGCAGGATAATTATCCTTTGAGTATCACGATATCAGCGAGTGAGGAATTACATATCCAGTTTAAGTATAACAGTGTGGTATTGGAAGGGGGGTATGTAGCGCAATCACTGGCACAATTCCATCATGTGCTGCAACAGGTGATATCGGGCACTGTCCGTTCATTGGAGGATATCGTTTTACTTCCTGAAGAAGAACAGAGCCGGGTGCTTTCTTACAGCCGTGGAGCAGCGGTAGAGTCTTCAGGAGAAGAACATCTGTTGTCGCTGTTCATGCGGCAGGTGGAGGCGCAAAGTGATTCAGTGGCGCTTGTTTGCGGGGAAAGAGAACTGAGTTATGGAGAACTGGATGCGCAGTCAGATAAAGTAATGGCTTATCTGCATAAAGCGGGAGTTATTGCCGGAGAACTGATTCCCGTTGTTGGGGATCGATCTATGGAGATGGTAATAGGTATGCTGGGAGTGTTGAAGGCGGGTTGTGCCTATGTTCCTGTAGACAGCAGCTATCCTGCGCAGCGGATCATGTATATGTTATCAGATACGGGTAGCCGTGTTGTATTGAGTGACGGCTCCTTATCATCGGGTGTATTGTCCGGAGCCGAGGTATCCTCGCTTGTATCGCTGGAATGGATAATAGCCGGAGAAGCAATATCATCATCTGAGCGGCGGTCTGTAGTTCCTTCCGATGAATCGATCGCGTATGTAATATATACATCAGGCTCAACCGGCGTGCCCAAAGGCGTTCAGATCAGCCATGGCAATCTGCTAAATTATATCCGATACGGTATGCGTGAGTATGTGGGAACCGGAGGTGTAGGTTCTGGCAGCTATGTGCACCTGTCGTTTAGCTTTGATGCATCTGTGACAGGTTTGTTTGTACCGCTGCTAAGCGGACGCCTTGTTGTATTAAGCCGCGGAAGCGGTCATGAAGTATTTGAGGACGTTTATCTGCGTCGTTATGCGCCATATGATTTTATCAAACTAACACCATCTCACCTGAGTCTTTTGGGTCATTCCCTGGGCTCAGATCTGTTGCCTGGAGATGTGACAGGTCGTTTGATCATAGGAGGAGAGGAATTACATCGTCATCATTTGTCAGGGTTGGCATCTGATAGTCGGGTAGAATTGATCAATGAATATGGCCCAACGGAAACGACGGTAGGGGTGAGTGTGTATAGGTGTCATATGGGTGCTGAATATCAGGAAGGTAGTCATGGCTTATCGATAGGTCGTCCAATAGATAATGTGTCGCTGTATATCCTTGATGATAGCGGTTGTCTGAGTGGTATAGGCATCCCCGGAGAGTTATACATAGGCGGGCTTCAGGTAGGAGCGGGATATTTGAACAAGGGCGAGGAAACGGCGGCTCGTTTTTTACGGGGTGGTATTCCGGCGTCAGGCGAAGCTGTTTTATACCGTACGGGTGATGTAGCGCGTTGGCTACCCGATGGGACAATAGAATTTTTGGGTCGTAAGGATGAACAGGTGAAACTACGAGGTTACCGTATCGAGTCAGGGGAGATAGAAGCAGTTATAAATGAAGCAACGGCTATGTCTCAATGTGTAGTTGTGGTCCATGAAGGTATACAAGGGAATAAACAACTGATAGGATATATCACCGGTAAGGATGCTGATTTTGATAAAACATTATTGTATACACATTTGCGTAGCCGTTTACCGGAATATATGGTACCTGCGCAGTTGATCTTCCTGGATCAACTGCCGTTGACCTCCAACGGAAAGGTTGACCGCAGACAATTGTCTGCTATGGATATCAGTCAGACAATAACGAGTGGCTTTGTTGCTCCGCGTAATGAACTGGAAAGCCAGCTTGCTGCTATTTGGGCGGAGTTACTCGGTGTTGATGGGGTGGGGATCCATGACAATTTCTTTGAGTTAGGAGGTGATTCTATCATTAGTATTCAGGTTGTAAGTAGAGCTAGAAAAGCAGGATATGCATTACAGGTCGGTGATCTGTTTTCCAGTCAGACTATTGCGGAGCTGTCTGTATCACTATTAACAAGGGTCTCGTCCCTTTTCAGGACAGGAGACGACGAACAGGAGCGGTTGACAGGAGAGGCTGGTTTATTACCTATCCAGTCATGGTATCTTGAAAGAAAAACAACAGACGTCTCTCATTTTAACCAGGATATTTTATTAAATATTGATAAAAGGCTTAGCAGGGAAACTTTACAGGCTTGTCTGCAGCAACTGATTAATTATCACGACGCATTGCGGCTTCGTTATAAGTTCATGGATGGCATATGGGAACAGGAATATGGAGATTATATACCGAAGTTGGAAGTACATGATTTGCAGCATATAACAGATAGCGCCGGTTTATTGGCGCAGATTAAGGAGATAGGAACGTATGTACAGGGTAGTCTGGATATCACCAGTGGTATCTTGGTAAGGGCGGCACTGATACTAACCCCGGCATCGGAGTCCGCTAACCGGTTGTTGCTGGTCGTGCATCATCTGGGGATAGATGGCGTATCCTGGCGTATTATCCTGGAAGATTTTGATCAGTTATTGTCAGCTTACAATAATGGACATAATGTCGATATGGGTCTTAAAAGCAGTTCTTACCGGAGCTGGCACGAGACATTAAAAGCGTATGGAAGCAGTGCGCGTTTACAGGACCAGCATTCCTGGTGGAAGAGCGTTCAGCAGTCGTACCTTCCTTTGCCTACAGATAAATTGCATCAGGGGCCTGTGCTGATGAGCGATATGTATAGCTATTCAGTAAAAATGCCGGCTGATCTTACCCGTCAGCTATTACAGGAAGTACCCCGTGTTTATCATACGGAGATCAACGATGTATTACTGGGCGGTCTGTCGCGGACATTGAGCGGCTGGACGGGCAGAGAGGATGTTGTGATAGGTCTGGAAGGTCATGGTCGTGAACAGCTGGATGAAGGTATAGACCTGAGCCGTACTGTAGGTTGGTTTACGAGCCTTTATCCTGTTCAGCTCACCCGTCCTGCTGCTGACGGGGCCAGGGATTGGCTGATCAGTACCAAGGAACAGCTACGTCGTGTACCTGACAAAGGGATTGGGTATGGTGTGTTGAAGTACCTGAATGGTGATCCCTCGTTTTCAGGCAATAGTCCCTGGGATATCGTATTTAACTATCTGGGTCAGCTAGACAGTGTAAAGAGCAGTCACGACTGGTTCAGCCCATCGGATGAACCGCATGGTCCTGCTGCTGGCGCCAACCAGCCTTCGGGAGGGCTGATGGTGGTGAACAGTATGGTGTACGGCGGAGAGCTTTGGATCAGCTGGAGTTACAGCCGTCATCATTTTGAAGAACAGACGATACGAATGCTTTGTGATAATTATGTAGAAGACCTGTCTTTACTGATCGGCCATTGTGTCTCCGGTGTTAAGTCCTCGTACACGCCCTCAGACTATGGTCTGGGAGAAGATGTGAGCTATGAGGAGTTAGATGCCTTTATAGAAGGGCAGGAAGGAGGCCGTCGTCGTGGCGATCAGCTGGAAAGCATCTACCGCTTAAGTGGCCTTCAGCAGGGAATGCTGTTCCATAGCTTATACAATGCGTCGGCCAATGGTACTTACATCACGCAGTTCAATAGTGTGCTGGATAATGTGAATGTCTCCCTGTTCAGACAGGTATGGCAGATATTGTTATCGCGGCATAGCATACTGCGTAGCAGTTTTTACCATGATGTATTCAGGATAATGGTACAGGTTGTTTACCGTGATGTAGAAATGCCGATAGAAGAGTATGATTATCGAGGTGAACAAGATGCCGTGTCATTAATAGCTGCGTATCGGGAAGGCGATCGGCTGCGGGGATTTTCGTTTGAGCGTGGTCCTTTGATGCGTGTAAGTCTTATACGAACATCTGATATCCGTTATTATATGACCTGGAGTTTCCATCACATCCTGCTGGATGGATGGTCCGTTCCTTTGTTGATGCAGGAATTTCTGGAAGTCTATGAGCAGCTGTCCTGTGGCTCAGTGTTGCCTTTCCGGGAAGAAGACCGTTATGAAGATTACATCCGTTATATCAGAGAAAAAGATCATTATAGCTCGTCATCTTATTGGGGAGGATATCTTTCGGGGCTAGAGAGCGGTACTTTATTACCGTTTATGGATGTGGCGACAGAGCGAACGAAAGGTAATGGAATTTATAAGGAGGAGGTACTTCGTTTGGATAGATCGGTACTGTCTTCGATAGAGCGTTATGCGCATCAGCACCGGTTGACGGTTAATACGTTGATGCAGGGCGTGTGGTCAATCCTTTTACATAAATATACAGGTAGTGATGATATAGTCTATGGAGTTATAGTGTCAGGTCGTCCTGCAGAGCTGAAAGGGATAGAGCATCGAGTAGGTATGTATATCAATACGCAGCCGTTGCGCTCACGCTGGCGTTCCGGTCAGGATATATCATTATGGCTGGAACAGTTACAGCAGGAGCAGCTACAATCGCGGGAACATCAGTACAGTTCTTTAAATCTGGTACAGGGCCATGCGGGTGTAAGTGGTGATCTGTTCGACAGTACGCTTGCATTCCAGAACTACCCTGTAAGTAAAGTGCTTTCTGAGCGAAAGTGGTCGCTGGATGTAAGAAGTCTGGAAGTGCAGGAGCAGGATAATTATCCTTTGAGTATCACGATATCAGCGAGTGAGGAATTACATATCCAGTTTAAGTATAACAGTGTGGTATTGGAAGGGGGGTATGTAGCGCAATCACTGGCACAATTCCATCATGTGCTGCAACAGGTGATATCGGGCACTGTCCGTTCATTGGAGGATATCGTTTTACTTCCTGAAGAAGAACAGACCCGGGTGCTTTCTTACAGCCATGGAGCAGCGGTAGAGTCTTCAGGAGAAGAACATCTGTTGTCGCTGTTCATGCGGCAGGTGGAGGCGCAAAGTGATTCAGTGGCGCTTGTTTGCGGGGAAAGAAAACTGAGTTATGGAGAACTGGATGCGCAGTCAGATAAAGTAATGGCTTATCTGCATAAAGCGGGAGTTATTGCCGGAGAACTGGTTCCCGTTGTTGGGGACCGATCTATGGAGATGGTAATAGGTATGCTGGGAGTGTTGAAGGCGGGTTGTGCCTATGTTCCTGTAGACAGCAGCTATCCTGCGCAGCGGATCATGTATATGTTATCAGATACGGGTAGCCGTGTTGTATTGAGTGACGGCTCCTTATCATCGGGTGTATTGTCCGGAGCCGAGGTATCCTCGCTTGTATCGCTGGAATGGATAATAGCCGGAGAAGCAATATCATCATCTGAGCGGCGGTCTGTAGTTCCTTCCGATGAATCGATCGCATATGTAATATATACATCAGGCTCAACCGGCGTGCCCAAAGGCGTTCAGATCAGCCATGGCAATCTGCTGAATTATATCCGATACGGCATGCGTGAGTATGTGGGAACCGGAGGTGTAGGTTCTGGCAGCTATGTGCACCTGTCGTTTAGCTTTGATGCATCTGTGACAGGTTTGTTTGTACCGCTGCTAAGCGGACGCCTTGTTGTATTAAGCCGCGGAAGTGGTCATGAAGTATTTGAGGACGTTTATCTGCGTCGTTATGCGCCATATGATTTTATCAAACTAACACCATCTCACCTGAGTCTTTTGGGTCATTCCCTGGGCTCAGATCTATTGCCTGGAGATGTGACAGGTCGTTTGATCATAGGAGGAGAGGAATTACATCGTCATCATTTGTCAGGGTTGGCATCTGATAGTCGGGTAGAATTGATCAATGAATATGGCCCAACGGAAACGACGGTAGGGGTGAGTGTATATAGGTGTCATATGGGTGCTGAATATCAGGAAGGTAGTCATGGCATATCGATAGGTCGTCCAATAGATAATGTGTCGCTGTATATCCTTGATGATAGCGGTTGTCTGAGTGGTATAGGCATCCCCGGAGAGTTATACATAGGCGGGCTTCAGGTAGGAGCGGGATATCTGAACAAGGGCGAGGAAACGGCGGCTCGTTTTTTACGGGGTGGTATTCCGGCGTTAGGCGAAGCTGTTTTATACCGTACGGGTGATGTAGCGCGTTGGCTACCCGATGGGACAATAGAATTTTTGGGTCGTAAGGATGAACAGGTGAAACTACGAGGTTACCGTATCGAGTTAGGGGAGATAGAAAATGTGTTGAATAGTGCCCCTGGTGTATCAGAGAGCGTAGTGTTGTTACGGGAGCTACAATCAGGTCAGCCTCACCTGAGTGCTTATATCGTGAGTAATAGTTCTTTTAACCGGGAAGCGTTGTTATTGTACCTGAGAGATCTTCTACCGGAATATATGATACCACATCATTTGAATGAGGTATCAGAAATCCCTCTGACGGCACATGGGAAGGTAGATCGTGAACGTTTGTTGTCAGCGTCAGCAGGAATAACAGAAAGCCGTAGCTATGTTGCGCCTGAGACAGCTGTAGAAATTGGTCTCGCTGCTATATGGTCGGAACTGCTTGGCGTTACTAAGGTAGGTATTCATGATAATTTCTTTGAATTAGGTGGTGATTCCATCATTAGTATCCAGGTAGTAAGCAGAGCCAGAAAGGCTGGTTATTATTTAAAACCTCAGGAATTATTTACTTATCAGACAATAGCTACTTTATCGTCAGTGATTGGCAGCAGACAGGTATCTGGCGTAATATTGGCAGAGCAAGATCGTCTGACGGGAAAAGCAGGATTGCTACCTATTCAGTCATGGTACCTGCATAGGGATACTGTTGATATTTCCCATTTTAACCAGGATGTATTGCTAAATATTGACAAACGCGTCAATTGGCAAACGTTGCAGATCTCAATACAGCAGTTAATTAATCAGCATGACGCATTGCGATTCCGCTACAAGCTCAGGGATGGAATATGGGAACAGGAATATGGAGATCATATTTTCAAACTGGAAATACATGATCTGAAGTCTTCCACAGATAATAGTGAGTTACTGTCGGGTATACAGTCAATAGCCGCGGAAACACAAAGTAGTCTTGATATCATCAAGGGAATTTTAATAAAAAGTGTGCTCATATTAACACCGGCTTGGGAATCATACAACCGTTTGTTAATAGTTATTCATCATCTGAGTGTAGACGGCGTGTCCTGGCGTATCATCCTCGAAGATCTTGATCAGTTATTGTTAGGGAATAATACAGACCTGGGTCTTAAAAGCAGTTCTTACCGGAGCTGGCACGAGACATTAAAATCGTATGGAAACAGTGCGCGTTTACAGGACCAGCATTCCTGGTGGAAGAGCGTTCAGCAGGCATACCTTCCTTTGCCTACAGATAAATTGCATCAGGGGCCTGTGCTGATGAGCGATATGTATAGTTATTCAGTAAAAATGCCGGCTGATCTTACCCGTCAGCTATTACAGGAAGTACCCCGTGTTTATCATACGGAGATCAACGATGTATTACTGGGCGGTCTGTCGCGGACATTGAGCGGCTGGACGGGCAGAGAGGATGTTGTGATAGGTCTGGAAGGTCATGGTCGTGAACAGCTGGATGAAGGTATAGACCTGAGCCGTACTGTAGGTTGGTTTACGAGTCTTTATCCTGTTCAGCTCACCCGTCCTGCTGCTGACGGGGCCAGGGATTGGCTGATCAGTACCAAGGAACAGCTACGTCGTGTACCTGATAGAGGGATTGGGTACGGTGTGTTGAAGTACCTGAATGGTGATACCTCGTTTTCAGGCAATAGTCCCTGGGATATCGTATTTAACTATCTGGGTCAGCTAGACAGTGTAAAAAGCAGTCACGACTGGTTCAGCCCATCGGATGAACCGCATGGTCCTGCTGCTGGAGCCAACCAGCCTTCGGGAGGGCTGATGATGGTGAACAGTATGGTGTACGGCGGAGAGCTTTGGATCAGCTGGAGTTACAGCCGTCATCATTTTGAAGAGCAGACGATACGAATGCTTTGTGATAATTATGTAGAAGATCTGTCTTTACTGATCGGTCATTGTGTATCCGGTGTTAAGTCCTCGTACACGCCCTCAGACTATGGTCTGGGAGAAGATGTGAGCTATGAGGAGTTAGATGCCTTTGCAGAGGCGCAGGAGGGTGGCCGTCGTCGTGGCGATCTGATAGAAAGTATTTATCGTCTGAATGGTCTTCAGCAAGGTATACTTTTTCACGGATTGTATGATGCACAGTCGGGTGCCTATGTAGATACGATCAGTTGCCGATTGTTGAATCTTGATGTATCTGTATTCAGACAGGTATGGAAGCAATTGTTATCACATCATACCATATTAAGAAGCGGCTTTTTTTATGATGTTTTTCGTATACCGGTACAATGTGTTTATCGTGATGTGGAAATGGATATAGCTGTACTTGACTATCGTAACATTGAGGAAGCTGATCAACGACGCGTGATAAAAGAGCATATTGCCCAGGAACGTCAGAAAGGATTTAAATATTCACATCCGCCACTGATCAGGATACTGCTGTTACAGACAGGTCCAGAGGAGTACCATATGCTGTTTACTTTTTATCACATACTGCTGGATGGATGGTCAACGGCTGTATTGATGAAGGAATTCCGCGAATTGTATGAGCAATTGTCAATAAATGCTTTACCTGTACAGGTAGAAGAAGATCGTTATGAAGATTATATCCGCTATATCTCGAATAAGGATAAATACCAATCAGCTGCATACTGGAAAAAATATTTATCGGGTGTAAATGGTGCAACATTGTTACCGTTTATTTCTAATAAGTCGGATAGAACCAGGGGCGCCGGCAAGTTTGAGTCGGAGCTGTTACAATTGAATAAGTCAGCTACCACACTCATAGAAACATATGCCCGTCAGAACAGGGTGACGGTCAATACCGTAATGCAGGGTGTCTGGTCCCGGCTATTACATACATATACCGGACATCAACGTGTTGTGTATGGCGTAATTGTATCCGGCCGGCCGGCAGATCTGAAAGATGTTGAACAACGTGTAGGTATGTATATTAACACTTTACCTCTTTGTTCATCATTAAGTAAAGATCAGAATATATCAGAATGGTTACAGCAATTGCAGGCGGAACAAATGGAGTCGAGGGAGCATCAATATACTGCACTGAATGATATTCAATCCCGCACAAATGTACGTGGTGACCTGTTTGATAGCATTATGATTTTTGAAAATTATCCCGTAGAAACTAAAGCAATCACCTATGATAGTCCATTGCAGGTAAGAGAGCTGTCTTCAGACGAATTGGATAATTATCCGCTAAGTATTGCTATCAGCCTAAAAGATGTGATTGCTATACAGATTAAATATAATGCGGACCTGCTCGACCCGTTTTATGCCCGTCAGATAAGGATCCATTTTGAATATGTGCTGTCTCAGATTACGAATGGGACGGTATTGAATACTTCAGCACTGCGGTTGTTGACAGCAGCAGAAGAGCGCCGTCTGCTAAAGGAATTTAATAGTCCGTTGACGGATAATCTTTCGGAAGTTACCCTGTCAGATCTATTCATGCAGCAGGCAGTAGTAGCACCGGATAGTCCGGCGTTGTTGTTTGAGTCGTCTGTGTTAACTTACCGGGAACTGGATGAACGTAGTAATCAGCTGGCGCACTATTTAATTGGTCAGGGTATTATGCCTGAGAACCGTATCGGAATTTGCTTAGAAAGAGGAATGGAGATGATAGTCAGTATACTGGGGATCCTCAAATCCGGCGGTGCTTACGTTCCGCTCGATCCATCGCATCCATCTGAGCGATTGAGATATATTACTGCTGACAGTGGATGTAGTATTATTCTGACCAATACGGCTAATATCAACCACCTGCCATATAGTGAACATATAGCGTTGTTCCAGCTGGATAAATCCGCTGAGATATTGTCGGGAATGCCTGTAACGAAAGTAGTGCAGCACGCATCAGGTAGTAATCTGGCTTATATGATCTACACTTCGGGAACGACGGGTCAGCCGAAAGGAGTAGAGGTGCCTCATCATGCAGTGGTGCATCTGATAAGGAGTCAGATAAGCTATTTTGGAATTGACCGTACCGATCGTATACTTCAATTTTCTAACTACAGTTTTGATGCTTCAGTAGAGCAGATATTTTTGGCATTATCAGCCGGCGGCACGTTGGTGTTGATGAGTGATCAGACGCTGCATGACGGCGAAAGACTTTGCAGCCTGTTGGAAGAGACAGGTATTACCCATCTTCATGCAACTCCCGGCTTTTTAAGTACGCTTCGGGCTGGCCGTTATGGAGGTCTTCGCCGTGTCATAGCAGGTGGAGATGTATGTCCGTCAGATTTGGCGCGTAACTGGGGTGCTTATGTACGGTTTTACAATGAATATGGTCCGACGGAGACGACGGTAACCGCCATAGAATATGAATACCTGGAAGAAATTGATCATCCTGGCGGTCTGGTTCCAATAGGCCGACCTTTGGCCAATACGCTGGCTTATATCCTGGACGAGCAGGGACTTATTTTGCCTCCTGGGATATGTGGAGAACTCTACATAGGAGGGTACCAGGTAGCGAGAGGGTATCATAATCAGCCTGTTTTGACGGAAGAAAAGTTTGTGCCGGATCCATTTGCCGGTGTAGCGGGTAGGCGTATGTACCGTACGGGTGATCTCGCGAGCTGGACGCAGGATGGGACGTTGTTGTTTCATGGTCGAATTGATGATCAGGTAAAAGTTCGGGGCTACCGCATAGAACCTGGGGAGATAGAGAGTGTACTGAGTTCGTATGAAGGTGTAGATCAATCTGTGGTGGTAGTACATGAAGAACGTGCGGGTCAGAAACAACTGATCGGATATATCGTCAGTGACACAGCGCTGAACACGGAGTTGGTATTATCTTATCTGCGGAGCCGTTTACCCGAGTACATGTTACCGGTTCATATCATCCGTCTGGATGTGATACCATTGACGACAAATGGGAAGGTAGACCGGTCAGCGTTGTCAAACCGGGCAATCAGTATGACTTCAGCGAGTGATTATGCAGGTCCTCGTAATGAGGTGGAGCAAAATCTGAGCATAATCTGGTCAGAATTACTTGGCGTGGATGATATAGGTATCCATGACAATTTCTTCGAATTAGGCGGCGATTCTATCATTACGATCCAGGTTGTAAGTCGGGCCAGGAAGGCCGGATACGCATTACAGGTGGTTGATCTGTTTTCGAGTCAGACTATTGCCGAGTTATCTGATGTGGTATCAGGCAGAGGGGCATTCTACGATGTTGCCAGTAGTGAACAGGGTAGACTTTCCGGCAGCGCCGGACTGTTGCCTATTCAGTCATGGTACTTTGACAGGGCGCCGGAAGATATTTCACATTATAACCAGGACATCTTACTGAATATTGATAAGCGCATCAGCCGAGAAACCTTACAGTCGGCGCTGCAGCAATTGGTAGGGCATCATGATGCATTACGATTCCGTTATCGAAAGGAGAATGGGAAATGGCAACAACATTATGGAGATTATATCCCAAGATTGAAAGTGCATGATCTCCAGTCTGTTGCTGATACCAAGGCTCTATTATCCCATATTCAGGATATTGGTGAGCAGACACAGCGCAGTCTTGATATTTTTCAGGGTGCATTGGTCAGCGCAGCCTTGATGCTGACACCTTCTTCAGAGACGGCTAACCGCCTTTTATTAGTTATTCATCACCTTGCAGTGGATGGTGTATCATGGCGTATCCTGCTAGAAGAACTTGATCAATTGTTGTCTGCGTTTCAGAACGGTGATACAGTAAGTCCTGCCCGTAAAACAAGTTCCTATCGTACCTGGTATGAAACCTTAAAACGTTACGGTACTGATGCTGCACTTCAGGACACGCGTGCCTGGTGGCAAAGTGTACACCAATCCTATAAACCACTTCGTAAGGATAAACCCGAGGCAGGCATTGGATTGTTAGGAGATCAGCGTACTTATACCGCAAAACTACCTGTTGAGTTGACCAGACAGTTAATACAGGAGGTGCCACGTGTATATCAGACAGAAATTAATGACGTGCTCTTAAGTGCATTGGGGCGGATACTTTGCCGGTGGATGGAAGAAGATAGCATTGTGCTGGGGCTGGAAGGACATGGCCGCGAAGCTTTATCGAATGAGGTGGATCTGAGCCGGACTGTAGGATGGTTTACGAATTTATATCCCGTTCGCTTAACACGACCTGTAACTGATGGCGACAGAGATTGGCTGATCGGCACAAAGGAAAGTTTACGGCAGATACCTGCAAAAGGAATTGGCTACGGTGTACTAAAATACATTAATGAAGATCATTCTTTGTCAGGAGAACAGCCATGGGATATTATGTTTAACTATCTGGGACAGCTGGACAATATAACCGCCGGTCGTGAATGGTTTAGCCCTGCCAGTGAAGTACATGGACAGGTATCTGCTCCAGGTCAGCAGGCGTTCAGTAAAATGGTGCTCAACAGTATTGTCTATGGTGGTGAGCTCTGGGTCAGCTGGAGTTATAGTAGTCTTCAATACGAGGAGTTAACTATTAAATCACTATGCGACGATTATATCCTTTCTCTCACGCAAATGATCAGACATTGCCTGGAACAGGAAAAAAGTATATATACTCCGTCCGATTATGGTCTGGGGAAAGACGTCACTTATGAAGAACTTAACAAATTCCTCGAAGATACCCAGGATACAGACGAAAATATTTTGTCTTTCTAGCTTGTAACCTCACATAAATGCTAAAATTACCAAGATGCAAGTAAGAGAATTTACAGAAAACCTCAGCAAACTAAATTTCCGCCTGGTGATTGAGAATGATCAGCTGATCCTTAAAGGAAATAAGAACAAGCTGACCCCGGAAGAAATTAAATCAATAAGACAGAATCAGGAAATTATAGGTTACATCAGAGCCCATAAAGAAGAACTGATAGAATTCCTGTCCAGGTCCTCAGACAATGGTGAAAAGAGGTCTCCTAATATTACTTCAATATACCGCCTGAGTGGTCTGCAACAGGGAATGCTCTTCCATGGTTTGTATGACTCAAAATCAGAAGCATATGTAGATCAGTTTACCTGTGAGATGACAAGTCTCAATGTACCTGCGTTTAAATCGACATGGCAGTATCTGCTGAACCGACATAGTGTATTACGGAGCAGTTTTCACTATGACAGGTTTAACGTGCCCGTACAATGCGTAAACAAAGAAGTAAATATGCAGATACAGGAACTGGACTTCAGTGATCTTGATCCTGCCGAGCAGAAAATACAGTTAGAAGAATACAGCATAAAAGACCGGCATCAGGGATTTGAATTTGAACAGCCTCCGCTGATGCGCGTCAGTTTACTGAAGCTGGATGAGTTCCGTCACCAGATGGTATGGACTTTTCATCACATATTGTTTGATGGCTGGTCTACCCCGGTACTGATGCAGGAGTTTCTGGAAGTTTATGAAAGTGTCGTAAATGGAGTGCCTGTAAGGATGGAGGAAGACAGATATGAGGACTACATACGTTACATTGACGGGAAAGATAGCGCTGCAGAACAAACATACTGGTGCAATTATCTGGATGGGCTCACCAGCGGAACCTTATTGCCCTTTATCAGTGCTGCTGCTGAAAGGAATAGAGGCGGTGGTATATATAAATCGGTTACGCTGAAATTGGATAAGGAGATGACCGCTGTTGTAGAAAAGTACGCACAACAGCAGAGGATCACTCCTAATACCATCATGCAGGGCATATGGTCATATTTGCTGCATCAGTATACCGGTAAAGATGACATTTTGTATGGTGTCATTGTATCAGGCCGGCCTGCGGATCTTGACAATATTGAACGCCGTGTAGGGCTTTATATTAATACGCTGCCACTTCGCTCAATATTAAAGAAAGACCAGCTTATTACTGAATGGTTAAGACAGCTGCATCAATCACAGTTAAACACGACCACGTTTCAATACAACGGGTTAAATGATATTCAATCGTGGGCACAGATCAGAGGAGAACTTTTTGATAATATCCTGGTATATCAGAATTATCCTGTCAGTAAGGTTGTCGCTTCCAGGAAATGGTCGCTGCAAGTGGAAAATGTCAGTTCTTTCGAACGGGATAACTACCCATTTAGTATTGGTATTAATGCCAGTGATGAAATCCATATTCATTTTAAATATAATGCTGCGTTGCTTAGGAGTGAATATGCATTACAGATACGTGATCATTTTGATTATGTCTTGCAGCAGATACTCACAAAAGTGCATGGTAAGGTAGATGACATTCAGATCTTGACGGAAAGGGAGAAATATCAGCTGTTGCATGTGTTTAATGCACGGTCTTTTGATGATAATAAGCACAGAACGCTGGTAGAACTATTTGAAGAGCAGGTGGACAGAAATCCCGAAGCAGCGGCGTTGGTATTTGAAGATACTACCTTGTCATATCAACAGCTTGAGGAGCGTAGTAACCAGCTTGCAAACTATCTCAGGGTAAAAGGAATAGGCGTTGATAGTATGGTGGCAATATATCTGGAGAATTCTCCGGATATGATTGTAAGTATCCTTGGTATATTAAAATCGGGAGCCGCGTATGTGCCACTGGAACATAACTGTCCTGTGGATAGACTACAATATATACTGGCAGATTGTAAGTGCCGTGCAGTTATTTCCTCTACGGTTTACGAAGAACTGATAAAAGAGAACGCAGGCGCTGATGTTGAGATACTATATACTGATAGTCAAGATATGCTGATGTCGGTTATGCCTTCTTCACGCCCTGCTGTAGCCCTCTCTGCAGATGATCTGTGTTATGTGATATATACCTCCGGATCTACGGGACGTCCTAAAGGAGTTATGGTAGCGCATCAGTCTGTAGTACAACTTATTACAGGTCAGGCGAAAAAATTCGGTATTGATCAACAGGAAAAGATTCTCCAGTTTTCCAATTACAGTTTTGACGCGTCGGTAGAGCAGATTTTTCTTGCTTTACTGAATGGGGCGACGTTGATCCTTTTAGCCGCGACAGACCGCCTGGATAGTGAAAAGTTTGAACGTTTTCTGTTGAACCGGCGTGTTACTCATTTACACGCCACTCCGGGCTTTCTGAGTACGATCAGGGCAGGTTCATATGGAGGCTTACGCCGGGTTATTGCGGGAGGTGATAGTTGCAGTGCAGAGTTGGCAAGGCGCTGGAGTGCCTATGCAGATTTTTACAATGAGTATGGACCTACAGAAACAACGGTTACTTCGATAATGTATCATCTGAAGAAAGGAACCCCTTTCTTTCAATCATCGTTGCCAATCGGCAAGCCGCTGACCAATATTAATGCCTACATCGTGGACAACTCCGGCCGCCTGGTACCACCGGGCGTTACAGGAGAATTATGGTTGGGTGGTGATCAGGTCGCAAGGGGATATCTGAATCAGCAGCCCCTGACAGTCGAGAAATTTGTTATCAATCCCTTCGATAATATGCCGGAAGAGAGGATATATAAAACCGGTGACCTGGCAAAATGGTTGCCGGATGGAAATATTGAGTTTATCGGCAGATGTGATGACCAGCTCAAATTGAGGGGCTATCGCATAGAGCCTGGGGAAATTGAAAGCGTACTATGTCAACTGTCAGTTGTAAAGGAAGCCGCGGTAGTGCTCAGAGAGGATGATAAAGAAAATAAGCAGCTGGTCGCATATGTGGTAGTTTCCGGGCCGTTTGATAAAGAAACAATATTGTCACAGGCTGCAGGTTTTCTGCCCTCCTATATGTTGCCAGGACAAATAATTGCGCTCGACGTATTACCATTGACTGCTAATGGAAAGGTAAACCGTAAGTTACTGGCATTGATGCAGCCAGACAAGGATGAAACTACTGTATATACTGCCCCGCGTAATGGTAATGAGACGGTCCTGGCCAGAATATGGAGTGAGTTGTTGGGTTTGTCCAATATCAGTATTTATGATAATTTTTTCGAGCTTGGAGGGCATTCCTTATTAGCTATTCGCGTGGTATCTGCGATTCGGAAAGAACTGGCCTGTGAAATTGGTATAAGAGACATTTTTGATCATCCGGATATTGCCTCACTGGGAGAGCGGATAGCAGGTATGTCGTCAACATCTTCAGTACCTGTTTTACGTGCCGTCGAACGCCCGAAACGTGTTCCATTGTCTTTCGCACAGGAACGTTTGTGGTTTATCGACCGGCTACAGGGGAGTGAACAATATCATATGCCCTGGGTATTCCGTATGGAAGGAAGTCTGGATTGTCATGCGCTGGAGGTTTCTTTCAGGTCCATTTTAAAACGGCATGAAGTATTACGAACAGTGATCCGGGAAGAAGAAGGGGTCGGTTATCAGGAGTTATTACCAACTACTGGCTGGAATCTCCGATATGAAGAAGAATCCACATTGCTCACAGGAAATGGTGACCTGTCTTCTTTTATTGCATCACAGATAGAACACCCATTCAACCTTTCATCGGATTATATGCTGCGTGTTACGCTGGTCCATCAATCACCGACATCACACGTACTAATCATCTTATTGCATCATATCGCTTTTGACGGATGGTCAATCGGTTTGCTTGTAGGAGAGCTCGTAGAATTATACCGCAGCATCCGGGAAGGCGGGCGTCCTGTATTGCCGGTTTTACCTGTACAATATGCGGATTATGCCATCTGGCAGCGATCCTGGTTGTCAGGTGATACCTTATCGGACCGTCTTTCTTACTGGGCGACACATCTTGCCGGCGTACCCGTGCTGGAATTGCCAACGGACTATGTACGTCCCCTGGAGCAGAGTATTCGTGGCGGAATGGTATCTAAAACGATCAGCCGTTTGCAGGCTGACCGACTGGATGCGTTGTGTCAACGGGAGGGTGTAACCCTGTTTATGTTATTACAGGGCGTGTTTAAGGTATTGTTATACCGTTACAGTGGTCAGACCGACATCTGTATAGGTAGCTCTATTGCAGGTCGTCATCAGCAGGAAGTAGAAGGCCTGATCGGTTTTTTTGTCAACATGCTTGCCCTGCGTAGTGATCTGGAAGGGAACCCTTCATTTGCCAGTTTCCTTCAACAGGTAAAGGAAACCACCCTGGCAGCCTATGCACATCAGGACGTACCATTTGAAAAGGTAGTAGAAGTGCTGGGCCTGTCCCGCGACCGAAGCCGGAATGCTTTATTCCAGGCCGTGCTGATATTACAGAATGCGCCTGAAAGTGGTGCGCTGGATCTGGGAGACTTGCAGTTGCATGGGTTATCCACAGGCAATATCACCTCAGAATATGAGCTGATGCTGAATGTAACAGAATCGTCTTATGGTCTTCACCTGAGTCTTGTATACAAAAGTGATCTTTACCGTGCAGAGACGATGCATGGTTTGCTGCATCATTACGAGGAATTACTGGAGGCTGTATTGTCAGATATTACCACACCGGTATCGCAATTGAATATGCTGGGCGCTGCAGAAGAAGAAATGTTGTTACAAACCTTCAATAGAACTGAAGCGCCATATCCTTCAGACCAGACCTTGATGGAACTGTTTGATAGACAGGCATCGATAAAAACATCGTCTATAGCCCTGATATATGGTGAGCAGACATTAAGCTATGAAACACTGGAAGTGCGTAGTAATCAGCTGGCCCATAAACTAATTGCAACTGGCGTCACACCTGGTGTACAGGTAGGTTTGTTATCCTACCGTGGTTTTGATATGATCATCGGGATGTTTGGTATTTTAAAAGCGGGTGGTGTATATGTGCCGTTGAATATTGATTATCCCCCTTCACGTCTTCATTATATCAGTCAGGATGCGGGTTTGTCACATCTGGTGTATACCGAAGAGGAGTTGTTGTCTTTGTCAGGACTGACAGGGATGGAGCTGATAAAAGTAGCAGACTGCGTGGACTATCCCGTTCAGCGACCGGCGATATCGCGGTCTGTAGATGAGGGCGCTTATGTGATGTACACCTCAGGCACATCCGGTCATCCGAAAGGAATTCTTGTGAGCCAGCGTAATATCTTGAAACTGGTATATGACAAAGGTCCGATCGCTATACACGGGGAAGACTGTGTCTTACAGTGGTCTAACTATGCGTTTGACGGCTCCACATATGAGATCTATAGTAGCTTGTTACATGGTGCCCGTTTATTACTGATAGCGGAACCAGCTGCTGCCGATGCAGGTGCGCTGTCTTACCTGATCCGTAAGGAAGGAGTGAGTGTGAGTTTTCTGACAACGGCGCTGTTCAATGCCTTCGTAGATTATGATGTGTCAGGTCTGGCTTTATTACGAAAAATGCTGTTTGGGGGAGAAAAGGTGTCAGTGGGTCATGTGCGGTCCGCGTTGTCTGTGTTAGGAAAAGGTAAGTTACTACATGTGTATGGTCCAACCGAGACGACAGTATATGCAAGTTGTTATGAGATAGATGAAATAGATGGAGTAGATATACCGATAGGTCATCCGCTTTGTAATACGGAGATCCGTATTTTGGATGATCATGGTCGTGCTGTTCCGGTTGGCGTGCGGGGAGAGTTATACATTGGAGGTGCAGGAGTATCGTTAGGCTATATTAATAATCCTGCCTTGACATCTGTTAAGTACGTGAGGTTCCCAGATGGAGGTGTTTGGTACCGGACAGGAGATATAGGTCGCTGGCGTTCAGACGGAGAGATAGAATTCATCGGTCGGGCCGATGAACAGGTGAAGGTCCGTGGTTATCGTATCGAACCGGGTGAGATAGAGAACGTGATGTTGTCCTGTACAGGTGTGAAACAGGTAGCTGTCATCTTAAAGGCCACGGGTGAAGGTGATAAACAACTGATCGCGTATCTCGTTCCCGATGGAGAATTAGATAAGCCGGCATTGCTAACTGCATTGAAGAATACGTTGCCGGACTATATGGTACCGACAGTATTGGTGCCGCTGGAAGAATTACCACTGACGCCTAATGGTAAAGTGGATCGCCGGCAATTGTCTTTGCTGGACATTCAGCTGGAAACATCGAATGCCTATGTTGCTCCGCGCAATGAGCTGGAAACAAAACTGACCACTATATGGGAAGAACTGTTAGGAATATCAGGTATAGGTGTTAACGATAATTTTTTCGAATCAGGAGGACACTCATTGCTGGCCATCCGTGTGATATCTGCCATTCGTAAGGAACTGTCCTGTGAGGTCGGCATCCGTGAGATATTTGATAATCCGACAATAGAAGGTCTGGCCGGAAGTCTGGCAAAACTATCTTCAACAGCTGTCCTTCCTGCATTACAAATGACAGAACGTCCTGCCCGTGTTCCCTTATCTTTCTCACAGGAGCGTTTATGGTTTATTGATCGGCTGCAAGGTAGTCTACAGTATCACATGCCTTCGGCTTTCCGCCTGGAAGGAGAACTGGATAAAGATGCATTGGAAGCATCCTTCCGGGCAATTCTTCAGCGACATGAGGTGTTGCGGACAGTGATCAGAGAAGAAGAAGGTGTTGGATTTCAGGAATTGTTGCCTGTCTCCGGCTGGTGTCTCCGATATGAAGAGGAAACGGCATTGCTCGTGGGAGGGGAGGATCTCTCTTCCTTTATCGCGTCACAGACACTACATCCATTCGACCTTTCTTCAGATTATATGCTGCGTGTTACGCTGGTCCATCAGTCACCGACATCACACGTACTAATCATATTATTACACCATATTGCTTTTGACGGATGGTCAATCGGTCTGCTGGTAGGAGAACTGGTAGAGCTTTACCGCAGTATCCGGGAAGGAGCGCAACCCGTATTACCGGTTTTACCTGTGCAATATGCGGATTATGCCATCTGGCAGCGATCCTGGTTGTCAGGTGATACCTTATCGGACCGTCTTTCTTACTGGGCGACACATCTTGCCGGCGTACCTGTGCTGGAACTGCCGACGGACTATGTACGCCCTGCGGAACAGAGCATTCGTGGCGGAATGGTATCTAAAACGATCAGCCGTTTACAGGCTGACCGGCTGGATGCGTTGTGCCAGCGGGAGGGCGTAACCCTGTTTATGTTATTACAGGGCGTGTTTAAGGTATTGTTATACCGTTACAGTGGTCAGACCGACATCTGTGTAGGCAGCTCTATTGCAGGTCGTCATCAGCAGGAAGTAGAAGGCCTGATCGGCTTTTTTGTTAACATGTTAGCCCTGCGTAGTGATCTGGAAGGGAATCCTTCATTTGTGAGTTTCCTTCAGCAGGTAAAGGAAACCACCCTGGCAGCCTATGCACATCAGGACGTACCATTTGAAAAGGTAGTAGAAGTGCTGGGCCTGTCCCGTGACCGAAGCCGGAATGCTTTATTCCAGGCCGTACTGGTGTTACAGAATGCACCTGAAAGTGGTGCGCTGGACCTGGGTGATCTGCAATTACATGGACTATCTACAGGTAACATTACCTCAGAATTTGAGCTAATGCTGAATGTAACAGAATCATCCTATGGCCTTCACCTGAGCCTTGTTTATAAAAGTGATCTTTACCGTGCGGAGACGATGCATGGTTTGCTGCATCATTATGAGGAGTTACTGGAAGCTGTATTGTCAGATATTACCACACCGGTAGCGCAGTTGAATATGCTGGGTGAGGAGGAATCAGTGTTGCTGTTGGATACCTTTAATGACCGGAGCGCTTCATACGACGCTGAGGAGACATTAATAACCCTGTTTTCGGCACAGGTATGTGCGCATCCGGATGCAATAGCCCTTGAATTTGAAGAAGAGCGGATGAGTTATCGGGAACTGGACGAACGTAGTAACCAGGTCGGACATTATCTGTTATCACAGGGTGTACAGTCTGGTGAGGCGGTGGGTCTGAGCATGGAGCGAAGTGCCTTGCTGATCATAGGTATGCTGGGCATCGTGAAGGCGGGCGGCGTTTATGTGCCGGTAGACCCATCCTATCCGGAAGAACGTCGTGCCTATATGTTTTCAGACAGTGAGCTGCGCATCGTACTGACGGAAGACCAGCTATTACCGTTGCTGCAGTCCGATTATGCCGTGACGGGTTTGCCAGTTGTACAGCGGGCCGATTCGATCGCTTATGTAATGTACACCTCCGGTTCAACCGGCGTTCCAAAAGGAGTGAAGGTAACACACCGTAATGTGACAAGTCTTGTCAGAAATGTGGGTTATGTAAGCCTTTCGGAAGAAGAAACAATATTGTCAACAGGTTCTCCATCCTTTGACGCGTCTACATTCGAATACTGGGGCATGCTGCTGAATGGCGGACGATTGGTATTGTGTAGTGAAGAGGTGCTTTTGGATGTAATATTACTGAAGTCAGCAATCCGGCGTCATAGCATAACGATGATGTGGTTCACCGCCGGCTGGTTCAATCAGCTGGTAGAGGCAGACTTGGATTTATTTAAAGGATTAAAGACAATCCTTGTAGGTGGGGATAAATTATCAATCATACACATCGCGAAAGTGAGATCTGCTTATCCGGATCTGACCATCATCAACGGATATGGCCCAACAGAGAATACGACGTTTTCATTGAGCTACCGGATAGAGGAAGTAGCATCGGACCGTCCTATACCGATAGGCCGTCCGCTGGATCACCGTACGGCTTACATCCTGGATGAATATGGTAGTTTATGTGGTATAGGGGTCCGTGGAGAATTGTATGTAGGGGGAGCCGGTGTGAGTGATGGTTACCATCATGATATAAAACAGACGGCAGAGAAATTTATAGCAGATCCGTTCAGTGGATTACCCGGAAGTCGTCTTTATCGTACAGGAGATCTTGGGCGCTGGCTGCCAGATGGCACAATTGCTTTTCTTGGTCGTTCCGACAACCAGGTGAAGATCCGCGGTTATCGCATAGAACCGGGAGAAATAGAAGTGGTATTGTCAGCAGGTGCTGGTGTATCAGCCTGTGTGGTAGTGGTGCATGAAGATGCGGCGGGCAATAAACAGCTGATCGCGTATGTGACAGGTACACCGGATAAGGCGGAACTGTTATCATATCTGCGCAGTCATTTGCCGGAGCATATGGTACCGGCTCATGTGGTCGTGCTGGAGCAATTACCGCTGACCAGGAACGGAAAGGTAGATCGGGTGCAGTTATCGTTGCTGGATGTGGCAATAACGACTGGTGATAGTCATATTGCACCGCGTACAGAGTTGGAGCGTCAGCTGGCAGCCATCTGGGAAGAGCTGCTGGATGTATCTGGTCTGGGCATAAATGACAATTTCTTTGAACTGGGAGGTCACTCCTTGCTGGCGATCCGGGTGATATCTGCCATCCGTAAAGCGTTATCATGTGAAGTAGGTATCCGTGAGATCTTTGATAACCCGACGATAGAAGGGCTTGCTACCCGGTTGTCTGCACTGTCCTCTGTGCCAACGCTGCCCGCCTTACAGGTAGTGGAGCGTCCTGGTCGTATTCCTTTATCCTTTGCACAGGAGCGCTTATGGTTCATCGACCGTCTTCAGGGCAGTCTGCAATACCACATGCCGTGGGTCTTCCGCCTGGAAGGGGAGCTGGACCGGGATGCCCTGTCAAGTTCTTTCCGTTCTATCCTTGAGCGACATGAGGTGTTGCGGACCGTGATCAGGGAAGAAGAGGGTGTTGGATATCAGGAAATATTATCTGCGGCTAACTGGCAGATGGAATATACCATATCAGCAGATCCATCTTCCATATCCGCATTAATACAATCGCGAGTTCTTCATTCATTCGACCTTTCTTCGGATTATATGCTGCGTGTTACGCTGGTCCATCAGTCACCGACATCACACGTACTAATCATATTATTACACCATATTGCTTTTGACGGATGGTCAATTGGTCTGCTGGTAGGAGAACTGGTAGAGCTTTACCGCAGTATCCGGGAAGGAGCGCAACCCGTATTACCGGTTTTACCTGTGCAATATGCAGATTATGCCATCTGGCAGCGATCCTGGTTGTCAGGTGATACCTTATCGGACCGTCTTTCTTACTGGGCGACACATCTTGCCGGCGTACCTGTGCTGGAACTGCCGACGGACTATGTACGCCCTGCGGAACAGAGCATTCGTGGCGGAATGGTATCTAAAACGATCAGCCGTTTACAGGCTGACCGGCTGGATGCGTTGTGCCAGCGGGAGGGCGTAACCCTGTTTATGTTATTACAGGGCGTGTTTAAGGTATTGTTATACCGTTACAGTGGTCAGACCGACATCTGTGTAGGCAGCTCTATTGCAGGTCGTCATCAGCAGGAAGTAGAAGGCCTGATCGGCTTTTTTGTTAACATGTTAGCCCTGCGTAGTGATCTGGAAGGGAATCCTTCATTTGTGAGTTTCCTTCAGCAGGTAAAGGAAACCACCCTGGCAGCCTATGCACATCAGGACGTACCATTTGAAAAGGTAGTAGAAGTGCTGGGCCTGTCCCGTGACCGAAGCCGGAATGCTTTATTTCAGGCTGTACTGGTGTTACAGAATGCACCTGAAAGTGGTGCGCTGGACCTGGGTGATCTGCAATTACATGGACTATCTACAGGTAACATTACCTCAGAATTTGAGCTGATGCTGAATGTAACAGAATCGTCCTATGGCCTTCACCTGAGCCTTGTTTATAAAAGTGATCTTTACCGTGCGGAGACGATGCATGGTTTGCTGCATCATTATGAGGAGTTACTGGAAGCTGTATTGTCAGATATTACCACACCGGTAGCGCAGTTGAATATGCTGGGTGAGGAGGAATCAGTGTTGCTGTTGGATACCTTTAATGACCGGAGCGCTTCATACGACGCTGAGGAGACATTAATAACCCTGTTTTCGGCACAGGTATGTGCGCATCCGGATGCGATAGCCCTTGAATTTGAAGAAGAGCGGATGAGTTATCGGGAACTGGACGAACGTAGTAACCAGGTCGGACATTATCTGTTATCACAGGGTGTACAGTCTGGTGAGGCGGTGGGTCTGAGCATGGAGCGAAGTGCCTTGCTGATCATAGGTATGCTGGGCATCGTGAAGGCGGGCGGCGTTTATGTGCCGGTAGACCCATCCTATCCGGAAGAACGTCGTGCCTATATGTTTTCAGACAGTGAGCTGCGCATCGTACTGACGGAAGACCAGCTATTACCGTTGCTGCAATCCGATTATGCCGTGACGGGTTTGCCAGTTGTACAGCGGGCCGATTCGATCGCTTATGTAATGTACACCTCCGGTTCAACCGGCGTTCCAAAAGGAGTGAAGGTAACACACCGTAATGTGACAAGTCTTGTCAGAAATGTGGGTTATGTAAGCCTTTCGGAAGAAGAAACAATATTGTCAACAGGTTCTCCATCCTTTGACGCGTCTACATTCGAATACTGGGGCATGCTGCTGAATGGCGGACGATTGGTATTGTGTAGTGAAGAGGTGCTTTTGGATGTAATATTACTGAAGTCAGCAATCCGGCGTCATAGCATAACGATGATGTGGTTCACCGCCGGCTGGTTCAATCAGCTGGTAGAGGCAGACCTGGATTTATTTAAAGGATTAAAGACAATCCTTGTAGGTGGGGATAAATTATCAATCATACACATCGCGAAAGTGAGATCTGCTTATCCGGATCTGACCATCATCAACGGATATGGCCCAACAGAGAATACGACGTTTTCATTGAGCTACCGGATAGAGGAAGTAGCATCGGACCGTCCTATACCGATAGGCCGTCCGCTGGATCACCGTACGGCTTACATCCTGGATGAATATGGTAGTTTATGTGGTATAGGGGTCCGTGGAGAATTGTATGTAGGGGGAGCCGGTGTGAGTGATGGTTACCATCATGATATAAAACAGACGGCAGAGAAATTTATAGCAGATCCGTTCAGTGGATTACCCGGAAGTCGTCTTTATCGTACAGGAGATCTTGGGCGCTGGCTGCCAGATGGCACAATTGCTTTCCTTGGTCGTTCCGACAACCAGGTGAAGATCCGCGGTTATCGCATAGAACCGGGAGAAATAGAAGTGGTATTGTCAGCAGGTGCTGGTGTATCAGCCTGTGTGGTAGTGGTGCATGAAGATGCGGCGGGCAATAAACAGCTGATCGCGTATGTGACAGGTACACCGGATAAGGCGGAACTGTTATCATATCTGCGCAGTCATTTGCCGGAGCATATGGTACCAGCTCATGTGGTCGTGCTGGAGCAATTACCGCTTACCAGGAACGGAAAGGTAGATCGGGTGCAGTTATCGTTGCTGGATGTGGCAATAACGACTGTCGATAGCCATATTGCACCGCGTACAGAGCTGGAGCGTCAGCTGGCAGCCATCTGGGAAGAGCTGCTGGATGTATCTGGTCTGGGCATAAATGACAATTTCTTTGAACTGGGAGGTCACTCCTTGCTGGCGATCCGGGTGATATCTGCCATCCGTAAAGCGTTATCATGTGAAGTAGGTATCCGTGAGATCTTTGATAACCCGACGATAGAAGGGCTTGCTACCCGGTTGTCTGCACTGTCCTCTGTGCCAACGCTGCCCACCTTACAGGTAGTGGAGCGTCCTGGTCGTATTCCTTTATCCTTTGCACAGGAGCGCTTATGGTTCATCGACCGTCTTCAGGGCAGTCTGCAATACCACATGCCGTGGGTCTTCCGCCTGGAAGGGGAGCTGGACCAGGATGCCCTGTCAAGTTCTTTCCGTTCTATCCTTGAGCGACATGAGGTGTTGCGGACCGTGATCAGGGAAGAAGAGGGTGTTGGATATCAGGAAATATTATCTGCGGCGGACTGGCAGATGGAATATGCCGAAGAGGATAAATTGATAAGTGAAGGACACGATCTGACTTCATTTACAGCATCCCGCACACTTGATCCTTTTGATCTCTCTGCAGATTATATGTTGCGCGTCAGTCTTGTCCGTCAATCACCGGCAGCACATGTGCTCATCGTAGTGATACATCATATTGCCTTTGATGGATGGTCTATCAGTTTATTGGTCAGGGAACTGATCACACTGTATAATAGCATCCGTGAGGGGCGTGTTGCTTCGCTGGCGCCGTTGAGTGTACAGTACGCAGATTACGCCATATGGCAACGTGCTTATCTCTCAGGAGAAATATTATCAGATCGTTTGTCTTACTGGTCTGAACGACTCTCCGGAGTCCAGGCGCTTGAATTGCCGACCGACTATATCAGGCCTGCCGAACAAAGTATCCGTGGTGGGGTAAGAAGCAGAAGGATAGGCAAAAGTCTGACCAGTCGGCTGGAAGCCTTATGCCATCAGGAAGGAGTGACGTTGTTTATGTTGCTGGAGGCCATATTTAAAGTATTGCTATATCGCTATAGTGGTCAGACAGACCTTTGCATAGGGACGCCTGTTGCTGGCCGTCATCAGCAGGAAACAGAAGGTCTGATCGGATTTTTTGTCAATACCCTGGTGCTGCGCAGTGATCTTGCCGGTGATCCGTCTTTTACCAGTTTCCTGCAAAGCGTGAAGGAAAATACACTGAATGCTTTTGCGCACCAGGATGTTCCTTTTGAGAAAGTGGTGGAGGCGTTGGGTATACCCCGTGACCTGAGCCGTACACCGGTATTCCAGGTAATGCTTGTGCTCCTGAATACACCGGCATCAGAAGATCTGTCACTTGGAGAAGGCAGAGTCACAGAAGAAAACACCAGTCAGATCACCTCTCAATTTGATCTGACGATGCATATTACTCAACAGCAGGATGCATTGCAGCTAAATGCAGTTTACTGTACAGATTTGTATCATGAAGACACAATAGATCGTTTGTTGCAGCATTTTGAGCAATTGATGTCGTCTGTGCTGGATGATACAACAACTCCGCTGAGCTTATTAAAGATGGCCGGCGAAGAAGAGGAAAAGCAATTACTGAAGACGTTTAATGCGCAAACAGCCGTGTATCCAGATAAGACATTGGTTGAACTGTTTGAAGAACAGGTGGCTGCGATTCCTGACAATATCGCATTGGTGTTTGGAAACGAGCAATTGAGTTATCAGGAGCTCGATATACGTAGTAATCGCCTGGCGCATTATCTGAGAACACTCGGGGTGAAGGAGGATACGCTTGTACCGGTGTATATCAGGCGTTCGATAGATATGATAGTAGGGATTCTGGGGATACTTAAGGCGGGTGCTGCATATGTACCGATCGATACAGCCTATCCTGCCAGAAGGATTATGAATATGTTGACTGATATCCAGAGTAATGTCGCCATTACTGATGCTGCCGGCAGTGAGTTGTTGAAAAATGCGGGGATTCTTCATACGGTATCATCTGATAATGCCAATGCTATGCTGGCCGGATTTCCTGTTACGCCTCCGGAAATCTCACTTCGTCCCCATCACCTGGCATATGTGATTTATACTTCCGGCTCGACAGGATTGCCTAAAGGTGTGCTGATAGAACATAGGGGAGTAGTGAATCTTGTACATAACCAGGCTTCACTGTTAGGTATCGGGCAGCGAACGATCGCCTTTCAGTTTGCTTCTATCGGATTTGATGCATCCTGTTATGAGATATTTTGCACGCTCATGAACGGTGGACGGCTGATTCTGGGACCGGCAGAATTGCTTGTCAATCCGGCAAAGTTGTGTGAAGTGTTGGAAGAGAACAAGGTTAATATGCTGACGATCCCACCGAGTTATCAATCCAGCATTACGGACAGAACACTGAGCCTTGAAACAGTGGTGTCTGCGGGTGAAATGCTAAGCAGGCAACAGGCATATATAGTACAACAAAAGGGAATACGCCTGATAAATGCATACGGTCCCACTGAAAATACCGTTGCAGCCACCTTATCCGCATCGCCTGTTCACAGCAATGGTCATATCACAATAGGTAAACCATTGGATAATGTTCAGATCTATATTCTCGATAAACATCTCCGGCCAGTGCCGCTGGGTATAGCCGGTGAAATATATATCGGAGGTGCGCAGGTTGCCCGTGGTTATCTGAACAGGCCGGAGCTGACCAGAGAAAAGTTTATCAAAAATCCGTTCAGTACAGTTGATGGAGGAAGGATATACAGGACAGGAGATATAGGGCGCTGGTTATATGATGGTAATGTCGAAATGCTGGGAAGGTCCGATGAACAGATCAAAGTAAGAGGTTTCCGGATAGAACCAGGCGAGATTGAAAGTGTATTGCTGGAAATGCCGGGGATAGAACAGGCAAGGATAATTGCCCTGGAGGTTGAAGAGGGCGATAAACTTCTGCACGCCTACATTGTAAGTACTCAGCCAATAGAGCAGCAGGACATTATCTCTTTCCTCAAACTCAGACTGCCGGCCTATATGATACCTGTCCGCCTGACCAGACTAACTGACTTACCACTTACGGTAAGTGGTAAACTGGATAAACAAGCATTGGCCGACATGTCTGTAAATTCAATGGATATTGTCGCTAACCTCGCGCCTGTAAATGAAACAGAAGCAACGTTGTTGTCAATATGGGAAGATTTACTGCATGTGAAAATAAACAGTACGACCGATAACTTTTTTGAACTCGGTGGACATAGTCTGAAAGCCATGCGTCTTATCAGCGCAGTACACAAAAAATTCAATGTGTTATTGGATATGAAGGACTTTTTCCTGCATCCGACCATTCAATCATTCGCGGCGAGGATCGCCGAGGTTGAAGCAGGAGATAATAACATGCCTGGCAAAGTGAATAAGAAGGATATTGTCAGATACAGGAACGCCGACTACTATCCGATAACCTTTACGCAGGAGTACTGGATCAATGACAATATCGATAGCGTATATAAATCGGTTGATTTCTACCACGGTACCATTTTCAGCGCTTTTGTAATCAGTGGCGACTTCGACGGAGACGCTTTCAGGAAATCGGTCTATTACCTCATTTCCCGCCATGAAAGTCTGCGCGCTACTTTCCACCAGATTGATGGCAGATATATGATGCGGGTGGAAGACCGTGATGCGGCAATTTTTGAACCTGAATTCCGTGACTTCAGAGGATTGCCACGGGATGAAGAAATAACTGATTTTATTACCTGTTTCAGCCACAGTTTTATCTTTCATGAAGGGCCATTGGTCCTGTTCCGGGTCAGCCGGACAGCAGAGCATGAACATATTATATCGCTCAAAGTGCATCATGTGATCTACGATGTATGGTCCAATGAGGTGCTGATAAGTGATCTTTATGCTGCCTATCAGGCATTCGCTGAGGGCAGGGAGCCAGACAGACCGGCACAGCGATATCAGTTTAAAGAATTCCTGGCGCATGAATATAGCTATGTGCAAAAACACTATAAGGCACATCGTCAATATTGGCAGTCACTGTATCAATCGTTGCCCGCACGCATTATACTTCCCGGCAGGAAAATTTCAGGAGAAAGCCCCATGCGTCAAAAAGTCGCGGAGGTACTGCGCTTCTCTTTTGATAACGCACTGACAGATCAGATCAGCAGCTGTTCAAAGCTATTGTCGGTAAGTACATTCGTATTGTTACAGGCAGCGTTTAAATATCTCATATCCCTCAAGACAGGTGTGAGTGATATCATTATTGGTACGGATGTTTTCGGTAGGGATTATATAGGCACAGAAGATCAGATCGGCAGCTATGCGAAAAGTCAGTTGATACGCAGCGTTTTCAATAAGGAGGACCTTTTCCCTGATATTGTAAAGAAAGTACAGCAGGCGAATGACGATGTGAGACATTACAGGGCCTGTAGCCTGATGGAGGTATTGACAGAGATGGTCGTGCCGGCTACGACTACCGGAACAAAATTCTGGCAGCTGAATATGCAGTATGCAGATCTGACAGGTAATTATCTGCCAGCAGCGGAACTAAAAGAAATACAGCAGGTATTAAAGCCTGGACCAAGGAGAAAGGAGCTTGACTTCATCTTTCCCTTTGATATACAACTGCAGTTTTATAGATTTTCCGACAAACTTGAGCTGGATATACAATATGACACCAGTTTGTATGACGATACGGTAATAACAACTTTAGGAAATGAATACATCGCTTTTATAAGCAAAATAGCCAATGATCTGTATGTTAATTCTCCACAGTCGTAATTAATTAAACCATGTTAAACTCATTAAGACAGCGTTCGGTAAGGTTAGAATGGATCAGCTCCGCCCCGGCTGCCGGCAAAAAAAGTGCGCTCCTGATCCCGGTTTATAATGAAAGCTCCCATTGTGAGATGATGGATCGCTTATCATACTTCAACAATGTTGCGGCCGCGTTAAAGGAAGACGTAGATGTGATTATAATAGATGATGGTTCTACGGACGACAGCCTGGAAAAGATGAAGACTTTTCTCGCCGGTCATCCGGGTGGATTATATGTAGCATCTATTACCCCTAATGCGAATAAAGTGGGTGCTCTTTTTCTGACAATCTTGTCCATCAGCCATGAATTCATCATTCTTTCGGACTTTGATACCGATATCGTCGGCATCAAGGATATGGAAGATATTTCAGTCTCACTGCGGGAAGATGACTCGCTGATGGGCTGTTATTTCAGGATGCTGCCCTACGAGGGCGCCGGCAGAATATTCAGATTTCAGCAGCTGGAATATTCACTGATACGGACATTGTATAAATTCCATCACAAAGAACAAAGCGTTCCTGTCATGCCGGGTGCCGGTTCCTGTTATAAAAGGGAGGTTCTTATTGCGATCTATCAGGAACATAGTGGTTTCAGAAGCGGCGAAGACCGCGAGGCCACGCTGATAGGCATGAAGCTGGGTTACAAAACGATCTACAAAGAAAGTATACTCACACTTACCAGACCTCCCTTGTCATTCAGGTCACTGATTAAGCAACGCGTCAGGTGGAACCTGGGTTATCTTGAAACTTTTGCGAAAGAACGTAAGTATTATTTCAGTCAGATATCCAAGTTTACAAGAGTGGGTGTCAGGACTTTACTGGATATTGTCATTACATTATTCCTGTTGTCTGTCTTACCCCTGATAGTCATGACAAGTCTCATTAGTTTCCAGTTTTTCCTGATTTCGGCAATCGGTATCTATCTGATCACCATCGCCTGGTGTATTAACCTGCTGTTTCTCGGTCCGGAAGAAGTATCCGGGCTGGAAAGGGGAAAGTTATTTTCCATACTGACATTCCCTTTTGTGAAAATGTCAGTGGAATATCTGGCGTGGATGGGTGCTGTAAGAGAATTTTCCAGAAAACAGACTGCCAGCCGCATCGCACGCAATGCCCGTAAACTGGAGTCAGGTAATACCATATACCCTAACTAAATGATCCTTTACGTTATGAGAATCGAACAAGCACAAATTGATCAATACGCACAGGACGGTTTCCTTTTGCTGGAGAATGTTTTTACAGGGAGCGAAACAAATCTGATGCTGGAAGAAATGTTCAGTGTCATCCTGAACGATTGCCCTAACAGAATACTGGAAAAGAATGGAATGGTCCGGTCCTTCTTTGCTCCTGAAAACTTTAGTTCCATGTTTAAAGATGTGTTATCGCTCAGGCGACTGGTGGAACCTTCCGAACAGCTGATCGGCGGACCGGTATATGTACATCAGACAAAATTAAATACGAAGTCTGCGATGGTAGGCGATTGGTGGGAATGGCACCAGGATTACACATTCTGGAAGCGTGATGATGGTATGCCTGCACCGGATGTACTTACTGCGATGATCTTCCTGAACGATGTAACAGAATTTAATGCACCCCTGCTCGTCATCCCCGGATCACATGATGCGGGTACAATTGAAGTAGATGAAGAAGTGGACATTGCGGGCGATACAGATAAATGGTTCAGAGAATATCGTAAAAGTACCTCCTATATGTCGGCCCTGACCACAGATCTTAAATATACACTGGAAAAGAAAACAATACTCAAATGGGCGGTAAATAAGGGTATCACATCAGTAAAAGGGCGTGCAGGATCTGTATTGTTCTTCCACGGTAATATCTTCCACGCTTCCGCCAATAATCTTTCGCCCTGGGACCGGCATACTTTCCTCATTACCTATAACAGTATGAACAACACCCTGCCTGACATGGCTTCTCCCCGTCCGTCTTTTATAGCCAGCCGCTCGTTCATACCTGTCGCTGCAACAGAAGATGATATTATACTGAATAAATATGCCTCAAAATAAAAAACAAAAATATGCACGTAACGATAGTAGGTAGAGAAAATGGAGTAGGACTTGAAAAAGATAAGAAGCTACTGGTCGACCTGTTGACCCGGAATAGTATAAGAACGGATTTCAGAAGCATTGACGAATATGTCCCGCTTCACAAGGATAATGATATCTCTATCTTCACTGAGATTGTCGATAAGAGATATTTTGGAAGGAAGAATATTCTTATTCCTAACCAGGAATGGTTCTATAAAAGATGGTTACCATTCATGCACCGGTTTGATGTTATTTTCTGTAAGACATTTTATGCACAGAAAATCTTCAGTGCTTACCACAGCAATGTGACTTATACAGGCTTTACCTCTCTTGACTGTTACATCGAGTGTGAGAAGAAACCGGAATATTTTCATTCCCAGGGAAAGTCTCAGGCCAAAGGAACACAGTTTGTCGTGTCAGCCTGGGAGACCAGCAAACTGCCTAAGATCCACCTGATAAGCGAAAAGTATGCTTCCAGCGGAGATAATGTTATCATGTATGAAAAGTTATTACCGGAGCAGGAATATAACAGACTGAGAAATGAATGCCTGATTCATATTTATCCCTCTCAGGCAGAGGGTTTCGGGCATTGTATCAATGAAGCCAGGTCCTGCGGGGCAGTGGTAGTCAGCACCGATTTTCCTCCGATGAATGAAATAGCCACGGATTTTCTGGTGCCTATACACCAGGCAAGTGGTTTTTGTGACAGACTGGGCGCATCAGTATCGGTGAAGCCGTCTTCCATCATCGAAGTATTAAATAAATTGTCGCAAAGGGAAGATCTTCCGGAAATAGGCGCACGGAACAGATATTCTTTTCTGGAAGCCGACAGGAGCTTCCGGGAAAAATTCCTCTATGAGATTAACAGAATATAGATACCCGGTAAATCATCTGTAGCATGGAAAATGTAGTAGACACTTTCAGCCAGATCTGCAGGTACAATGAAGACCTGCGTATTGAAGAGGTGAGAAACGTGCTCATTCTTTATGAAGAACAGGAGTTTTTCATAGGGGATACCTGCCTTAAGTTTGATCAGCTGAAAATATGCAGGCAGTTTTTTGCCAATGCCTCGATCAGTATTAACTGTCTTAACAGTAAATACCTGGAATTATATAAAAATCTGTTGAAGAATAATCCGCATGTAGATCATCTTTATAACTTAACCTGGGAGGAAATTGACTTTTCTGAAATAGATGTCGTGCTGTGCGCAACTTATGATGAAGTCGCCTTTATGCACTTTTTACAGGAAAAATACGGCCCCCTTATTTCGGGTGGACTGCTTGATCTGGCCGTTTTTTCCATTACTGCCTATATTTTACGGGTAACAGATGATTTGAGGACAGCATTCCCTGTGAATAAGAAAATGGTGGAATATGCCGCCAGCGTTATGGTCAATCGTCCATATGAAATTTATCTTTCTCAGGAGGAGAGAACATGGGGGAATCAATGGTTGTCGGGTAAGGGGCTGGATAAGGATGAACGCCTCGTCGTTGTCGTGGACACTGCATCCAAAAAGGAGAAACTATTGAGAACAGACGTCTATTTCGACGTATTGGTCTATCTGTTAAGTCTTCATAAAACGAAAGTGCTGGTCTTTGATGAAGGAAGTGTCGGCAAGGCAGAATTTTATCAGGAATGGTTAACAAAGGAACAGTTCAGTAAAATGATATTTTCAACCGGACTGGGATTGAGAAAAGATTTGTGTATCCTCAGCGCTGACCGCACCTCGCTCATTTTAGGACCCTGTACGGGACTTCTGCATTGTGCATCCGGTATGTATAATTACTTTTCAAGGACCTCAGCAGTAGCAGAAAAAATACCTTTAATGATTACCTACACAGGTGTGTATCAGGGAGATAATGAAACGGCAGATCAGTGGTGGGGAAAGTCTCCGCTTATTCAGTGTCTTGTTTTAAAAGATCGTAACGGTCATAAAGATGCCGTTTTGCTGGGAGATTTAAGTGAAGAAGAAAGAAAATATACAGGAGATCTTCTGCCCTGTAGAGAGTATTCATCAGAGATGCTGATAGATTTTATCAGGAGCAGATTCGCTCCACAACCTTAAAACGAACTGTTTATGAAATCTTTTGTTTTTTGCACGAGTTGTATGAATGAAAATTCCGCACATCATCATCTTATCCGTTATGAAAGATGGATTGACTATTATTCCGCGCGCATAACGCAACTGGGCGCTGACAGGCTTTTTCTCATTGATGATGGCGGAAGCGGCGGAGAAGAATTTGCAGCTATTCTGGAGAATGAACTGCCTGATCAGCTGACCAGCACAGTGAATGTTTACAGGTTCAATACCAGCATGGGCCGCAGATCCTATATCGACTTCCCCGGATGGTGGAGAAGCTTCCTTTTTTCAATTGAAATAGCGCGGAAATATGGATATAAAAAAATCATACACCTGGAATCTGATTTTTTTGTTTTATCAGATCGTCTGCAAAATTTTATCGCGTCCCGTAACTCCGGATGGAGCTGCCTTTATTCCCGGCATTACGATTTTCCGGAAACCTGTATGCAGGTGATATGTGAAGATTCTTTTTACTTATTTGATCAGCTGAAGGAGTTCGTGCAGAAAACAAACTATAATCCGGGTGAATATGCCGAAAAAGCGATTCCCTTTACACATATAGAAAAAGAATTTATAGGGGACAGATTGGGGGATCATCTTGTCCTTACTGACTGGCTTGGCAGATTTCTGCCGATGATGGGTAAGTTAGATTTTATCGGGCAAATGGCAACGTCGCTGTCTACGGAAAGAGAACTCGAGATCATCAGAAAAGGAAAGAGAAAACAGCCGGCTAATTAGCATTGATTTATCGTATTTAACTGGTTTTGTTTATTATAAACGTGTTTTTTATTTTTTATATTATCCTTTTTGAAAGGTTAGGTTTTTTTTCGTACGAAAGTTTTCATATATTTGATTCATGAAGTCTGACAGGAATACAGATGCATTCATTGAGCCGACAAAGGCGGAGCTGGAGATATTGCAGGTGCTCTGGCAATATGGGCCATCCACTGTGCGGTTAGTAAATGATAAGCTCAACGAAGAAAAGCGCTCAGTGCAGTATACTTCGACACTGAAGTTGATGCAGATCATGGTGGAAAAAAATATGCTGACCAGAGATGAAAGTCAGATGAAGCATATATATATGCCGGTAGAGGAAGAACAAAAGACTAAAAGTTTTTTACTGGAGCGTTTCGTAAACTCCATGTTTAATGGATCTGCTTCCAAACTGATGATGAATTTACTCGGACATAAAAAAGCGTCTGAAGACGAATTAAGTGCCATACGCGACTTACTGAATAAAGAAGCGAATAAATAAACTGCATTGTTGCAAAATATTAGGATAAGGCCCGCCTGGAAAGGCGGGCCTTATTGTTTAAATATACATCCTGATCGTCTATCGATCGTCTATCCGGTATTAATTCCAACCACCTCCCAGTGCCTGATAAATATCCACCAGTGCATTCATCTGCGCTTTCTGTGTTTCTATCAGTTCAAACCTGGACTCTAATGCATCGCGCTGGGTCAGCAATACTTCCATATAGTCAGCTCTCGCTGATTTGAATAGATCATTTGAAATATTGATGCCTTGTGACAAAGCAGCTACCTGTTGTGACTTCAGGTCATAGCTCTTTTGCAGGTTCTGCATCTTAGACAACTGATTGGCCACTTCAACATATGCATTCAGGATACTTCTTTCGTAGTTATATACTGCCTGTATCTGTTTGGCGTTTGCGCTGGCATAAGCGGACTTTATAGCGTTCTTATTCACCAGTGGTGCTATCAGATCACCTCCGATGGAATACAGCAGGGATTTAGGCGTTTTAAGCAGGTATGCAGGATTAAATGCCTCATAACCCAGTGCCGCTGAAATACCCAGGGAAGGATAGAATTGCGCCTTCGCTACTTTGATATCCAGTCTGGCAGCTGTCAGTTCCAGTTCCGCCTGTTTGATATCCGGACGATTGGCCAGCAGCTGGGAAGGCATACCTGCGTGTATCGTTGCCGGAAGTGATTTGCCAAAGGCTTCATCATTCCTGGCAATCGGCTGCGGATAACGGCCCAGTAGAAAATTAATCCTGTTCTCAGTTTCCGTGATCTGCTGCTGGATATCATACTGTAAACTTCTCGTCTTCAGTACTTCTGCTTCGAATTTGCGCACGGCCAGTTCGGTGACCCTGGTGGCTTCTTTCTGCACCTTTACGATTTCCAGCGCATTATTCTGGATCTCGATATTCTGTTTTACGATCGTCAGCTGGTTATCCAGCGCCAGCAATTCGTAGTAAGAATTAGCGATTTCTGCGATCAGACCTGTCACCATGAAGTTCCTGCCTTCAACGGATGCCAGGTACCGGGAAACAGCCGCTTTGGTGGCATTATGCAGCTTGTGCCAGATGTCAATCTCCCAGGTGGCGTATGCCGCTACCAGGTAATTGGGCAGAGGATCCGGCATTTCTTTTCCTGGTTTGATCTCCGTCGTGGCGTCACCTGCACCCTGACTGGTATAACGGCCTACTTTTTCTACGTCAGCCGCCCCTTTAATGCCTACAAATGGCAGGTATTCCCCTTTTCTGGCTTTGATCTCATTCCGGCTGATCTCAATCTCCTGGAGCGTGATATTCAACTCCTGGTTATGTTGTAATGCGGTATCAATCAGCGCTGCCAGATAAGGATCCGTGAAGTATTCCTTCCATTTGATGCCGGCGATATTGGCTGTATCTGAAGATGTATTATAACTGGCAGGCGTGTTTTTATTCTCTGTTTTTTCAACGGCGTTAGGAATGCTGCACGCGGTGAAACCCAGCGCAATGCAGCCTCCTACGATATATCTGTATCTTTTTCCTTTAAACATTGTGTTCAATTTCTTCAGTTAGAGGAAGCTCTTCTTCATGTTTCACCAGCTTGTGTTTCTCCGCTATTTTACCGAAGAAATAGTATAAGCCCGGTACGAGTATAACCCCGAAGATGGTTCCGAAAAGCATACCGCCCGCAGCAGCCGTACCGATCGTACGGTTACCGATCGCACCGGGTCCTGTTGCAAATACCAATGGTATCAGCCCTGCGATGAAGGCGAAGGAAGTCATCAGGATCGGGCGGAAACGCGCTTTCGCACCTTCTATCGCAGAGCGGAATACCGACTCGCCTGACTGGTGCTTCTGTACCGCAAACTCCACGATTAGCACCGCATTCTTACCTAACAACCCAATCAGCATCACCATACCTACCTGTGCATAGATATTGTTTTCCAGTCCCAGTAATTTCAGGAAGAGGAATGCGCCGAATACACCCGCCGGTAATGACAGCACTACTGCTAATGGCAGCATGAAACTCTCATATTGTGAAGCGAGGATCATATATACGAATGCAAGACAGATCAGGAAGATATAGATCGCCTCATTACCGCGTCCTACCTCGTCTTTGGTCATACCACCCCAGTCGATATCATATCCTCTTGGTAAACTCTGCTGCGCTACTTCCTGGATGGCCTTGATCGCGTCTCCACTGCTATATCCGGGAGCAGGAGAACCCTTGATCGCAGAAGAAGTAAACATGTTGTAACGGGTGATCTCATTCAAACCATATACCTTTTCCATTTTCATAAAAGTGGAGAATGGCACCATTTCATCATGGTCGTTCTTGACATACAGTTTCATGATATCTTCCGGCATAGATCTGTACTGCGGACCTGCCTGTACCATCACTTTGTAAAGACGGCCATATCGGATAAAGCTGGTCTCGTAGTTACTACCAATCAGGGTAGATAGTGTCTGCATGGCATTGGCAATGGTCACGCCTTTTTGCTGTGCGATCGCGTTGTCAATATGCAACACAAATTGCGGGTAGCTGGCACTATAGAAGGTAAACAGGGCTGTCAGTTCTTTACGTTTCTTCAATGCTTCTACAAAATCCCTGTTTACCGCTTCCATTTTCTTATAGTCGTTGGTACCGGTTTTATCAAGCAGGCGTAAGTCAAAACCACCTGCTGCACCATAACCGGGAACGGCTGGCGGCTGGAAGAATTCTATCACAGCGCCGGGTATATCTTTGGCTTTCTCTTCAAGCTCCTGGATGATCTCTTCTGAGGAATGTTTGCGTTCTTCCCAGCTTTTCAGGTTGATCAGACAGGTACCGGAGTTAGATCCTGTACCTTCCGTCAGGATCTCATAACCTGCCAGGGAGGATACAGATTGCACACCATCGATCTTCTCCGCTATTTTCTGTAATCTGTTGGAGATCTCGTTGGTTCTTTCCAGCGAAGAGCCGGGAGGCGCCTGGATCACCGCGTAGATCATACCCTGGTCTTCAGCAGGAATAAAGCCCGGAGGAACGGTGTTGCTCAGGAACCAGGTACCGGCACAGAAGCCGATCAGTATACCGAAAGTGACAACCCTGCGGTTGACGATCCTGCGTAAGAGGCGGGTATAGCGTCCGGTCAGTTTGTCAAAGCGGTTATTGAACCAGTCCAGGAAGCGGTTGATCGGTGTTCTCTTTCTGGGGTGCCCATGGGTATTCTTCAGCATCATGATACACAGGGCAGGAGTGAGCGTCAATGCGATCACACCGGACAGGATAATCGCCGTCGCCATGGTAATAGAGAACTGTCTGTAGAAGATACCTACCGGACCAGACATGAAGGCCACCGGAATAAACACGGCCGCCATTACCAGCGTAATCGCGATAATCGCGCCGCTGATCTCATGGACGACCCGTTTTGTAGCCAGGTAAGGCGAGAGGTGTTCTTCTGCCATTTTCGCGTGTACGGCTTCAATCACCACAATGGCATTATCCACCACAATACCGATGGACAGTACAAGCGCAAAGAGGGTGATCAGGTTGAGGGTCAGTCCGAAGAACTGCATGAAGATAAAAGTACCCACCAGTGACACCGGTACGGCCAGTGCCGGTATGAGCGTTGATCGCCAGTCACCCAGGAAGAGGAATACCACTATACCCACAAGAATAAATGCTTCTACCAGGGTATGCAATACCTTTTCAATAGAGGCATCCAGGAACTTGGATACGTCGTAACTGATCTCATAATCCATTCCCTGCGGGAAGGATCTTGACTTGATCTGTTCCAGTTTTTCTTTTACTTCCTTGATGACCTGGCTGGCATTACTACCGTAGTATTGTTTTAATACGATGGCGGCCGAAGGACTACCATTCAGGTCGGAATAGATATCATAGAACAGACTGCCGAATTCTATATCTGCGACGTCTTTCAGGTGTAGGAGTTCTCCGTTGGGATTGGCCCGCAGGATGATATTTTCGTATTCTTCCTTGGTACTGAACCTACCGGGATACTTCATGACATATTCGAATGCCTGCGAACGTTTACCCGAGCTTTCGCCAGTTTTACCCGGAGATGCCTCCAGACTCTGTTCATTCAGGGCTTTCATGACTTCTTCTGCCGAGATTTTATACGCCAGCATTCTGTCTGGTTTCAGCCAGATACGCATCGAGTATTCACGGGTACCCAGGATACGGGCACTACCGATCCCTTTCAGACGGGAGAGTTCCGGCAGGATATTGATATCCGCAAAGTTGTAGAGGAATCGTTCATCTGTATGTTTATCCGTACTGTGCAGGTTCACATACATCAGCATTGCCGGTTGTTCAAGACTGGTCAGCAAGCCTTCGCGTATTACCAGGGGAGGCAGTTTGTTGATCACCTTAGCGATACGGTTCTGTACATTCAACGCCGCCAGGTTAGGGTCTGTACCCAGGTCAAATACAACCTGGATATTGGCTTCACCGGTATTCGTCGCATCGGAGGTCATATATTTCATACCGGGTACCCCGTTGATGGCTCTTTCCAGTGGAATGATCACTGTTTTTACCAGTAGTTCACCGTTCGCACCGGGATATTCCGCTGTTACTTTTACGGTAGGGGGTGAGATCGCAGGAAACTGCGTTACGGGAAGACTCATCATGCCCAATACCCCCAGGAGAACTATAATGAGTGAGAGCATTATAGAAAGGACGGGCCTTTTAATAATATTACTGAACATTTTGCATGTGTTTTAATGGTTACACTATTCCGCTTTTAGTCTGAGATGGGTAATAACAGTAGCGGGATCCTGGAATTGATAAGTGATCTTATCATTGTCTTTCACTTTCTGTACACCTTCCAGCAGGATTCTGTCATTTTCAGTCACACCACTTTTTACGACGAAAAGATCAGGCATCTGTGCCTCGATGGCGATTTCTCTTGATTTCAGCACATTGTTTTTGTCTACCACAAATACGTATTTCTTGTCCTGGATCTCATAGGTCGCTTTCTGCGGAATAATGAGTGCATTTTTCAGTGGAACCGTCATCAGCACTTTACCGGTTTCACCGTGTTTCAGGAGTTTATCCGGATTAGGGAATTTGGCCCTGAAGGCGATATTACCTGTCTCATTATTGAATTCACTTTCAATAGTTTCAACGATGCCAGGATATTTAAACTGCTCGTTATTGGCTTCCAGCAGATTTACCTTTGTTTTGGCGCCATTCTGTTCACTGTTTTTGTAATCCAGGTATTCTGGTTCTGAGACGTTATAGTAGACAAACATTTCACTGTTATCGCTCAGGGTGGTGAGTAATTCGCCTTCATCTATCAGGCTACCCAGTTTGAGGGGGAGTCTGTCTATATAGCCATCAAACGGAGACCTGATGTCTGTAAATGCGAGGTGTACTTTTGCGAGGGACATTTCTGCATTTGCCTTTTCCAGTTTGGCTTTTGCCATGGCCAGTTCATTGGGGGAAACGACGTTTTTGTCAGACAATGCCTGTGTGTTTTGTAATTCGATCTCTGCGGCCTTCGCTTCTGCCTGTGCTTTTGCGAGTTCAGATTCATAGATCTTCGGCATGATCTTGAAAAGGAGTTGTCCTTTCTTTACGAACTGTCCTTCGTCAATCAGGATGTTTTCCAGGTAACCTCTTTCCTGGGCTCTTATTTCAATGTTCCGGACAGAGCGGATCTGCGATACATATTCCTTTGTGACGGCCGTGTCCATCCTGATAGGATTGGTAACAAAAAACTTGCTGTCGCCTTCTTTTTCTTCGGCTTTAGATGGTTTGCAGCTGGTATGGCAAAGCAATGCCCCCAGGCCCGTAAGCATGACAATTCTTTTCATGGTAATGTTGCTTTTTCAGCGCGGTATGTTGGTTCGGATAATTGTGTTTATGTGATGTATATTATGCAATACACGAGCGCATTCCTTATAGACGATGCTATCGGACGTATTGAGTAAAATAAAACGAGCATAAAAAAAACGGGCAATCGCAGGGATATGACCGGGAGTAGGTAAATCAGATCCTGATTACAAGAAATAAGATGTAACGATCTGCAGGAAGATAGGATAGTGGCTTGTTAGCAGCTAAGCCCTGTATCGTTTGTTGGGAAGAATAGTCAGTAAAACAGTCAGCGAAGAAAGCGGTAAGATCACGGGGTATTTCAAGGGCTTTTTTGAAAGAAGCAATGTCGTCATCTTCTTCATTGTCAGCGGCGTAAATCTTTATATAATTCTTTTTAGACTTACCTGGCGCATGTAGTGTTTTATGCAGGCCATGTCTGTGGTAGGTGGTTGCGAGATGTAAATACTCCGGATTTTCAAACACTTTTCTCAGGGTACAGCCGATGTCGTCGTGGCTCGTACGAGCATACGACTGGTGATATACGCCAATCAGGAGAAAAAACAGCGTGAGAAAAAATCCAGTTAACCCCTTTTTCATCAGATGCTAAAATTATATAAAGTTGCTTATATAGACAAGCCCGTATTTTATAAACGGAAAAAAGTATGGTTATAAGTAATACCGGTTTCAGTTAACCGGCTGTACAGTGCCGCTTTTGGCGGATAGCAAAAATATTATTCAATTATAGTATGTACCCGTTTTTAGGGACGAACGGTTATAATTAAAGAGGGCCATTCTGTTATGAATGACCCTCTTTATATACCTGGAAATTTTCTACCTCATGATACTATTCACTTCCTGAATAAAGCGTTCGATCTTCTGCGTATTTCTGAAAGAGGCTAACATCAATACCTTCTCTTTATTCTCTCCGGGTTTCTGGAAATACATATGTACTTCTGTACCGGAATAAAGTCCGTTGTATGTTTTGCGGATGGTCTGGAAGGTTACAAAGTGCTCAAACGGATGCTGATGATTGCCTAGTCTGATCGGACTTTTCCTTTCGATCATACGGGTGCCGGTATTGAAGGTCACCTTTGTGAAAGCAGCTGCGATCAGCAACACGCCGAATACGATAGGACCGGCGGTCATGAGTACCTTACCGATAGGGTTCAGGTCTTTCATCCATGCAGCAGAGGTACATTCATGAATGCCCAGTGCAAGACAGGCGGCTCCGAATATCAGCAGGCCGATCTTACTTGTTTTCAGGGTGTACACACCGCCATCCGGGATGAAGTACTTAAAGTCCGTAATTGTTTCGAGCTTTGCCTGCGGCAGGGGATCTACGGCATCCAGGAACTGATGGATCAATGGAACAACTTCATTACTAAATGCAACGGCATTCTTATCCGTATCCTTGCTGTATCCTGAAGAAAGCGTAATACCGCGGCCATATTTATGGGCTTTGGTAAAGAGGCGGAAACTGAAACCACCGGGACGCTGGGTGACGATATTGACGCCCTGTAGCTTGTTGAAAGGGATATTCCTGACAGGAATGAAACCAAATAACATTTTCTTCATCACACCATTCGTACGGTCGAATACGATATACGTAAAACCACCGAGAAAGAACAATGCAAGTGTGATAAACAGAAACGATGCAAAGGGGGCTGTCCCAATAACGTTTTGCTCGCCCATCGCCTGGAAGGCGATAATAATTCCGGCGAAGATCAGGGCTAATACGCCTGCTAAAATAAAAAATAGGCCAAAGGGTTGAATGACGATCCTGTCGGATTCAATTTTCCAGCGGGTTTTTGTGATAGACATAAAGATGGTTTAAACGAACATTACTTACGTAAATATATACTTTCTGTTTGATAATACTATTGATGCTGGCGTTAGAACGTCTGGTACAACTTATCTATCTGTTTTACAAGGTCTTCGCCGACTCTTAAAACAAGCAGGTCCCGTATCTGTATATAAATGCTTCTCTTCACCCATTTGGGCATTTCCTTAAGGGTTTCTTCATTGTCTGCAAGATGCTCGTAAAAAGCGACGCCTGCTGCATTCCAGAGGTCTTTTTCCCGTTGGCTGAAACACCATTCCGCAAATGCGTAACAGCTTTTTAGTTTTGCGGTATCCTTTTGCCGGTGGGCGGTTCTTATCGCTGGCAGCAGTTCGAAGAATGCTTCATAGATAGAGCTCCCGGGGTTTTGCAGTTCGGCCCTGTTTTCGGGCATACATTCAATGGCTTTCCTTCTCCATACACTCATCTGTACATATTATCTGGTGGTAAACAGGATGCAAAGATATAATAATATGCATTATCATGTATGAGTCTGCTTTTGTCGTAAAATGCCTGTTACCTGTCTCAATTACCCCGTATAGGGGATGTGGCGATCCTGTAGCTTTGTACCATAAATAATCACACTGTTATGAGAAAGGTTATCGTTACTATGTTTATGACTATGGATGGCGTATTACAGGCTCCCGGTGGAGCGGATGAAGATACTTCCAATGGTTTTGAATGGGGAGGCTGGTCTTTCCCTTACGGAGACGACCTGACAGATCAGCAACTGGCGAAGATCATGTCGGAGCCGTATGACTTATTGTTAGGCAGACGTACTTATGAAATATTTGCCGCGTATTGGCCCTATCATGCCGATAATCCCATCGGGGAAATGTTTAACCGTATTCAGAAATATGTGGTCGCTACAACGCCTGTAGATCTGTCCTGGAAGCATTCAACATTGATCAGTGAAAATGTTGTTGATGCATTAAAGCAACTGAAAAGTGCAGAGGGGCCGGCGTTGTTGGTACATGGCAGCAGCAGACTTGTACAAACATTGCTGGCGGAGCGGCTGATAGATGAACTGCATATGTGGATACACCCGATCACTTTAGGAAAAGGCAAACAATTATTCCAGGAAGGAACGCGTCCGCAGCAATGGAAACTGGTAGAAACAGTAGTTGGCGATAAGGGTATGATCATAGCGAGTTATGTGCCGGACGGGGAAGTGCAGACGGCTTCCATACCGGATGGTGAACTCAATGAGGCCGAAATTGCCAGAAGAGAGAAACATGCAAAGGCTTGACCTACAGGTAGTCTAAAAGCCCGTATGATGACGTCTTTCAGATGGCCTGCTTAATAGTAGTACTTACTTTGAATGGAGCGTCGCCACCGCAGCCGGGCAGTGGACAAATGCTGACATCCATTATAATGAATACAGTACGCCCATCTTCAGGTCATATGTTGACAGACTGAGGGCATTTAGTTTAATTTCTTCCAGGATGTAGTTGGTGAGGATGGAGGCGATGACGATCATGTCTACCCTTAAAGAGATGAGTCCTTTCATGTGTGTCCTTTCTTCGTGCGTAGACGCAATCAGCCGGGTTGCCAGTGCTTTATAACGGTTGATATCCAGGGGTATGGCTGCTATATCGGTCACTTCTTCTCCGTTATTCAGCATGGCGGCAAATGATTCAAAGGCGCCGGCAGAACCGATCAGCATCTCAGGTTGATGTGTTGCGCAGACTGTCTTCAGTTCCAGCAAAGTATTGTCGAGTAGGTCGACGATAGATTGTTGTTCGTCCTGACTGATCGGATCGGAGTGGAAATAAGCCTGCATCAAGCGGGCGGCGCCAATGTTATAGCTTTTCTTCCAGATCTGTCCTTCTTTATTGCAGAGAATAAACTCCGTGCTGCCACCGCCGATGTCCATTACCAGCGAGGTTTGCTGAATGATGCCAGTGGCGCGTACGCCTTTGAAAATATAGGCAGCTTCTTCTTCTCCAGTGATGATATCTATATGGATACCTACTTCCCGCGCACTATCAACAAAGTCCTGTCCGTTTACAGCACTTCTTACTGCGGATGTGGCGGTCGCTTTTATCAATGTTGTATGATGCGCGTCAATGATGCTTTTGAAATTTCTCAGGGTATTGATCCCTCTTTCAAAAGCCTCGGGAATGATCATGTTTTCGTTAATACGGCCCTGGCCCAATAAGACCGGAACAGTGGTTTTATAGAGGATCTTTTTCTCCTCACCGGAAAGATCAGCGATGATCAGGTGGAAGGTGTTTGTACCGAGGTCTATGACAGCAGCTCTCATGAGATGGTTCAGTTTATCGTAAAGCTATTGATTAGTTTATTGCGTTGTGATCATTTATCAGGCCGATAACTGCAATGTGGCGATGGTCTCTTCCAGTTTCATCCTCCAGGTAGGATGGATGCTGGTATCGTTGGCTGATTGTTTATGCAGCTTTTTGAGATCAGGCAGAAACTCTTTGGTACCCAGTTCAGTAATGGCTTCAAATAACAATGTGCCGGCATCGCCCCTTTGTAATTCTTTGCGGATCAGGTCCATTACGCGTAGGTCTTTGCGGAGTGCCAGTCCGACGATCGCCTCCATGCGGGTATCCTCATTCGCTTCATTGGTTCTGGCCCAGAGGGCTTCCCGGATGGCTTTATTATTTCTGCTGATCTGTGAGCCGAGTGCAAAGGTGGCCCAGTCACGGATATCCGTGTCTTTATCGGCGGAGAGCGTAATCAGTGTATCGATAGCGGCAGGTTTGTCAACGCCTTTCAGTGCGCAGGCAACGCCAAACCTTATGACTGCATAGCGATGTGTTTTTAGTGCGGCCAGTTTTTCAGCGCTATGATTGTCCATTCCTGTATTGTTGTGACCGATCGCATGTAATAAGGATTCCAGGACTTTCAGGTCGGTTTCTTCAGGAAGGATACGAACGTACAATGCCAGTGTTTCCGCCTGATAAGGACGTGCTGCGCCACCCAGTTGTGAAAGTACATCTATCCCTATACGTCTTTCGCGTGGGACCTTTGACCTGGTCAGCGTAGCGCAACGTTTAAAGACAGCTTTTTCCGGGCGGGAACACAATGTTTTGATATTCTCCCAGTAGGTACGGGTGGACTGGTTATTTATTAACCGTTCGAACAATTTATCGTTTGTCCAGTCATTTCGGCTCATTCGCAGCAGGTTGTTTGGAATGCGAAGGTACTTGACTTTTGTTTTGTTTATATGGTCAAAAAGGGGTAAATTATTAATAGTAAGACATAAGTGAAGATATAGTTATGCTCCGTTAATGCTGGCTTTTGAAGGTAGCATTAACGGAGCATAAAGCCTATCAGACTATAGAAAGAGCAATATCAGCTACTCTTCATCCGGAACGGAGGTGTCAGAAGTTTCCTTTATCACATCATATTTTTCGCACCAGTCTATCCAGAACTCCACATCAGGGTGTAAAGGCGGAATATTTTCTTCTCCCCTAAATGTATGGGAAGAACCTGCTTTAAGGATCAGCCAGGATTTAAAGTCATCTATCCATTCCTGCCAGAAAGCGATGTCACCACGCTCATTATACAAGTAGTTCCATAATACAGGCGCACGGTCACGCAACAGATGCAGGGCTTCGGTGTTATTTTCTTTGGCGATGGCGAGCATTGCAGCAGCCACTTGTTTCAGCGACGCTTCTTCTTTTTCATCTGCGGCAGTGAAATATTTGGCATTGATACCCAATGCCTGCATCCGCTCTGTGGCCAGATCTATTTCATCGAGGTTCATACCCCCAAGAATATAGGACCTTGTGCCTATATCCAGTCGCAGTAATGCACCATTGACACAAAGCAACTCTTCGTTCTCTTTGCATATAAAAGCTCTGTCGATCGGCTTGTCCTCGTAACTTTCATCCAGTTCGGGACTATACCCCCAGGTGTATTCTGTCACTATATTGAGTGCTGCTACTCTTTCTGCCAGCGGGCCCTCAGTGGAGACTTCTGTGATCAGGCCGTTTGCGATCAGACCGTCCAGCAATGCTACTCTATGTATCGCTTCCGGACTTTGTGCCAGCCCACGTTCTTCACTGTTTTCAGCGAATGTGATGTAGACATAGGCAAAAGGGAAGAGGGCGCCGTGTATTACGCGTGTAAATACTTCATTGGCGATTCCGCGGAATTCATCATCATCCTGGTCATTTCTGAACATCCAGATCAGTGCCCAGAGTTCTTCATTATTGATGACTTTGATGTGCCTGTTATTCCAGCGTACTTTCCGGAAAATGATTGTCTCGACAGCGGTAAACTGTTCTGCGATCCAGCTTCTCCATTTAGGTTGTGCCGGTATCCATTCATCGTTGGCATCTTTCACCAGTGTACTGATGGTCTCGTCCTCTTCCATGTACCACATGAGATAGCGGTTCTTTTCGCTGTTGATCGCGATGAGTGAGGTAGCGACGGGTTCGCCGTCGTCGTCGATGTACCCACCTCTGTCTACGCTGATATACCAGTCGTCTTCGCTGAAAGCAAAGTTGTAGGACTGAGGCCCGAACAGGGGAATATTCATCAGGTTGGCCAGGTCTTCTTTGGTAATGATGTTACGCGAAGGCTGTTCCTTCAGCAAAGGTTTGCCTTCACGGATAACACTGTAATAGACAAACCATTCTTCTTCATCAAACAGCTCTTCAATCAGTTTTTCCCTGATAATGTCTTTATCATTGTCATCCGTAAACTCAAGAATTTTAACACCAGCCAGGTGTGTGAAGTAGAAGTGATAGTCGTCATTGATGACTACAGGACACCACACATACGACTGGGCATACATTTCACCATGGTTGTAGATACCCATGATCATCTCTTCAACAGCGAGATAACCGGTGATGTAGATGAGTTGTCCGCCGACACACATGTTCTTCGCCTTCAGGTTACCGAGTACGATCAGCGAGATAGCGCCATCTGTATCTTCACTGATTATACTGCCTTTTACATGGAGGTCGCCGATAACAATGATCCCCATGTATTCTTCGGTTACCAGATCCAGTTCATTGAGGATGGTCCTGCCTTCATACAGGAGGAATTTTTCCTTTCCCAGTTCCTGTTCAGATTGTTTTTCGGCGATGGCGAAAGGATATTCCTCGTATTCACATTTCAGGTCTTGAATGAGGGGCTTGATCTCTTTCCAGGTGACGACTCTGGCAACAGGGTTATGCTCCGCAGAGAAATTGCCTGCTTCTTTTTTGAAGACAGTGTCCTGGTCCTGCAGCTTTTTCAGCAGGCGGACATCGCCGGCAAAGAGATAATCGTTTTCATCCAGCAGTTCAGCTGCTACTTCCGGTAAGAGGATATCCCGCCAGTCGGTGTAATCTGCACCGCCTTTGATGTGCCATCCGCGGCAATAGGTAGTTGCGTTGGTTTTGCCATAGATGGAGATACCATGATCGTCTACGACCAATAGTCTTGCGTGCAGGTCACCGTCAATTTCAAGGGTACCGTGATTGTAAAAGGCTACGAGTGCTTCTGTGACATTGGCATCACCGCTTACCAGTATTTCTGCACATCCGGATGCCAAAGTATGACAGCTCAGGGAACCTTTTACCTGCAGGAAACAGGAATAGGTGTCAAGCTCGTAGTCGATAATGGTACCATTGACCGTGAGGTTGCCATTTACAATGATGCCGGCTACGTTTTCTTCATAAAAGAGGTCGTACAGGTCAATCGATTCATGCAGAACAGTGTCCCCCTCGTAAATTCTGACAAACAGCTCTTCTGATTCTTTCATGAGGGAGTCGAAGTCGGCCGCCAGAGAGGTTAACAATTTTTGTGCTATTGCGTCTTTGAGCAATAATGTTTTGAAGTTCACAGGATAAAAGTTTAATCGAGGCGTGAAGATAAGGAGAAAGTTGATAGATAGTGATGGCGAAAATCAGGGATGGAGGATGTTTTGCTTGTAGTTTTGTTAAAAAAAAGCCCCGCGAAAATCGCAGGGCCGTATTAGTATACAGTCAAACATTATGGCTACGATTTGCGCACATATTTCGTCAGGATCACAATGGTCTGGTCATTGATCTTTCCTTCTATCTGCTCTACGTTATCCGGCACGAGTTTAATCCTTCTCACGATTGTTCCTTTAGGCGCCATGAAATTGGCTCCTTTTACGTTTAGTCCTTGTGTCAGTACAACGGTATCGCCATGCAGCAGTTCTGTGCCATTGCTGTCACGGTGTAATTCCTTTACCTGAAATGCGCTTAACGCCCAGTTACTAACGGCTTCATCCAGTTCAACGGTATCAATGATCTCAGATGCCCATTCCTGGTCTTTGTGTTTGTAAAGCAGTCTGTAACTTAAAGCCTGTACGCTGGGTTCTGTGTTCCAGATACTTCCTGCGAGACAGTGCCAGTGCATAACGGCGTCCGGATTTTTCATGGCGTCAGCGCAGGTCTGACAGATAGCCACTTCATTTTCAATGACGTCGTTATTTTTAGGGCTTACAGCGAAGGCGATAGTCGCCGCTTCAGTGGTGCAAAGTTCGCAGGTACCGTTGCTACGGTCTTTTAAGGCAGGCGTAATAGTTGTGCTCATTTCAATGTATTGCGGTAAGAAAGCCGCAAAGTTAGGGATAAGGGCGGGGATATGACATACTTAATATCTATATCAGAACTGTCAAATGTCATTTTTTGGATGCTGCAGGAACCAGTAGCAGGTGCAGGCTTAGCGCGGTAATACTTCCCAGAGCGGTTCAAACTGAATATCGTCAAATGGTACAGGCACTGCGGCCGGTTATCCATGTCACCATATGATAAAACTGGCGGTTGGGTTTATTTACGTGTCATTTATTACATCACAAAATCGCCCCAGAACTTCACTTTTCTTACATCCGACTGGTCTTCATACAGGAAACTGGGTTTATATTCTTCGTTCAATACCCATTCCCACTGTTCATTTTCTACATCGTATCTGCGATGACGTATGTCAAGGTGTTCGTTAAATTCGTGTAGCAGGTATTTTCTGAGGTCGAGGCCATAACAGACGATATCTGCTCCCCATACGGACAATACCGGTTTTCTTTCCAGGGTAGCATCTGCCACGAGGTAACGGTGTCCGGTTAAGGGAATGACTTTAGGGGCTGTGTTATATAGTTCGGTGAATACGGTAGTTCTGTCTTCGTCGCTATCGGGTCTTTCTCCCCAGGTCCTGTTATGCCAGAAGCCCATACGTAATACATCATCCAGTATGGTGTTATAAGGGAAGTTTAGTTTTAGGCGGATGGCTTCTTCATCTTCCAGCCAGTTAAACAGGAAGGGCTGCTCGTAGTAATCGCCGCCTGCGTTGTATACTCTTTCCTTGCGGTCGATAGTGTGTAAGATCTTCAGAAATGCCCTGTGTTCCGGTGTAAAGACTACGGCGTATTTTTCCTGTACCTGGTCTATCTGTTCATCCGTCATGCCGATCCATTTAGCGCCCTGTATCCATTCCGGACATAATTTTTCTTCAGGTGACGCATCTCTGTCCTTGTTCCAGTATGTTTCTGTATGTTTCTTAAACCAGTGAAAAAATTCCGTATGATCTGTTGGAATGAGTTGCATTTATTGAGTTCTGATTAAGCGTATATTTTATTTTCCCTGATCTTATCAGCTGACATCTGCAGGAGCAGCAATGAGTGCTTTCGCATTTCATGACTGCGCTGAGACGGGGTATGTTCCAGTGGGCCGCATCCTTTGTGGGTCCTTAGAAAGAAAGAACCCGCGTAAGTGAATACGCGGGTTCTTTCTTTCTAAGTGAGGGTGTGGTATGAAGCCACAACGAGTCTCTCGTTTATAAAGGATTTTACAGCTTAAAGTAATTTCCGGCCACTATTCAGTCTACCTTCTGCGCTAAGAATAAAAGATCATTTGTGGCAAAAATGCCGGGCGGCAAAGATATAATATACATTACACACTGCAAATAGATTTCGACTGATGTGGGTAACTAATCACATATCTTGCATAATATCACAAATACTGTTATCTTCCGCTTCTCGAAAATCGATTAATAATGCATTCAAGAAGATCATTTCTCAAACAGGCGGGTCTCGCTACTGCAAGCGTTTTGTTGTTACCTTCACTGGCCAGCTTTGCCGGTTCAGGTAAGGTAAAGAAGGTGGGTATCCAACTGTATACGCTGCGTGATTTGCTGCCAAAGGACGTAAAAGGTGTTATCGGACAGATCGCAGCTGCCGGTTATAAAGAGGTTGAAACTTATGGTTATAACCCACAATCCGGATTCTGGGGACTGTCTCCTAAGGAGTTCAAAGCGCTGCTGAAGGCAAACGGACTGACCGCCGTAAGCGGCCACGTAAGTATCGACAGGTTCATTAAAGACGGTGATACCGCTGATCTGAAAGCCAATATTGAGGCGTTAAAGATCATCGGCGCTGAGTACCTGGTAGTACCTTGGCTGGGAGAAGAGCTGCGTAGCAGTGCTGACGACTATAAAAAGATAGCTGCAAAGCTCAATCAGGCGGCAGAACTGTGTAAGGCTTCCGGTCTGAAACTGGGATACCACAACCATGATTTTGAATTCACGAAGTATGGCGCTAAAACCGGTTACGATATCCTGTTGGAGGAAACATCTCCAAAGCTGGTGAAATTCGAACTGGACCTTTACTGGGCAGTACATTCCGGCAATGACCCTGTAGCTTTATTCGAAAAACATCCGGGCAGATTCCCGATGTGGCACGTAAAGGATATGGACAAGGCAAACCGCGACCAGAATACCGAAGTAGGTAAAGGTAGCATTGATTACAAACGGATCTTTGCCAAAGCATCCACTTCCGGTATGAAGCATTTCTTCGTTGAACACGAGAATAACTACAAACCGGACGAAATAGGATCTATTAAGGAAAGCTTCCAGTATATCCAGAAGAATTTGTTGTCTTAGGGACATTTCAATAAGCTTATTACAGCTCATTTATAGAGGTCCGTCCTGTGGTGTTCTAACACTAGGGACGGATTCTTCGTTTAGGGGATACTCAATACTTCACACTTTGTGCCTTTAATTAGATTAAAAATCGTACCTTCAATGAATATCAGGCTATTGCCCAGGCTTCTTCTGATTTAGGAATCAATCTTTTTCTTCTTCAGTCTGCGCTTTTCCAGCTGCCGTTTTCACGTATTAAAAAGTAGTAATAAGGACTATTTACGTGTTAATTTAAGCGGCCAGACTACAGAAAGTACTTATCTAACAGCATCTTAACTACGGTTAATAGAGGTAAAGCCCCGTAAAAAAGGGGGGAATATGTGTATATGATTTTAATTATATGTGGATATGTGCAGTAAGGTGTAAGTATTTTGACTGTACAAAAGATAGAAAAACCACATATCTGCAAAAAGCACCATGAGATAGCAAACTGATATTCGTTATTATATTACTTCATCAGGCCGTAGAATGGCCGTCTGCGATATTGCAGGATAATTAAACCAGAAAAATATGAGTGAGTCCTTTTCCAAAAAAGAGTTAAGAAATAAAAAAGCTAAGGCTAAACAAGACAAGGCCCAGAGAAAAGAGGAGCGCAAAGCCAACAATAATAAAGGCAAGTCGCTGGAAGATATGCTGGCTTACGTAGACGAAAATGGTAATCTCAGCCCGGTTCCGCCAAGTGGCAACGCAGGAGAGATCGCTTTGAGTGACATTAATATCGGTGCAACTCCCCGACCGGAGGAGGATCCCACCAGAACAGGAGTAGTTTCTTTCTTTAACCTTTCCAAAGGATTTGGATTCATCAATGATGATAGTTCGAAAGAGAGCGTATTCTTTCATATGAACCAGTTAGCGCATCCTGTAAAGGAGAAAGACAGAGTTTCTTTCCTGCGTGAGAAAGGTCCACGTGGATTTAACGCGATCAACGTTACGAAGATCACCTCCGCTAAATAGTAGGTCCTACACAAAACGAAAGCGAACGCCGGTATGTTTTGTATAGATGTAAGAAAATAATTCATATCCGACTGAGATTGACAGCCGGATATGAAATTATGCAAATCCCATCCTTTTTAAGCATCTGCTGCCTAAATTACTCAGGCTCAGCTATCCCCAGAAAGATCATCACACCATCTCCCCCCGGATTATCGGCCACATCTATAACAGCAGAAGGTTTCCAGTTATTCATACACCACAGATTGCCGGCACCGTCTATATTGGTAGATGTCAGACGCATAATAGGCTGATGACACCGCATCCGAACACTTACCTTTGTCGGCTTTTCATCCACAATGACCGGTCTGGTCTGTGTACCATACAAAGGCTGTCCGTTGGCCAGTGTAACTTCCGCTCCACCTGTCGGCACTGTAAGCAATCTGGCTGTTTCAGGGCGCGCAGGATCGCGTAACATGGTAACGCCAAAAGGCCCCTTTATGTCAAGCGTCTGGTCATCCGTATAATCAGATTTCTCGTGTCCGAAATTGGCAAGGAAAACCGTCCCTTGCCGATCGATCTTAACCCCCCAGGGCGCATAGGTATTACTATCATAATACCCCTTTACATGGGCCAGATCGTGACTGAGTACAGTCGCCCTGCTACTTGCTACACCTACTACGATAACGTCTCCCTGTCCATTTACAGTGACCTGCCGTAAAGATTCAAATCCTCTGTGGTCATTATCCTGGTTATAATAGTCGCTGAACCACCAGTTTTTTACGACCAGCTTTTTACCTTCCAGGGCCATTTTATAGACAGCTGACAGCACACAATTGTCAGGATTGTCTTTATCATAGTTCCCGATACAGGAAACATAGGCATTGCCTGCATGATCAGGTGTTACATCAAAGATCTTGAGATAAGGGGTCCGGGTAAATTCAGGTTCAGACAGGAATTTTTTTTTGACAGGAAACTCGTCGCAGATCACCACATTGTCTGCCGAAGGGTCTCCGTTCAGGTAGACCACTACAGCGCTGGGCTGGCTTTCAAAAGGGTATACGCCTGTCTTGGAGGGAGCAAAGGGATCCTGGCAGCCGACAGAAGCCATCCAGAGGTTACCGGCTTTGTCATAGTCCATACCCTGTACGCGGGAAAGCCCCAGTGTATAGCCATTCGGCGGACTTACCGGTTTACCGTCTTTATAGTAGAACCGCGAAACACTCCCTTCCTGTGGATTGTTCAGTTCTGGTCCCCATCCGAAATTACCAAAGGAGATATACTGTCTGGTAGGGTCTATTGCCACGCCAAATGCCACGCCTAATAGTCCGCCGCCCTGTACAGGGGAAAAACTCGCAGGACTGGCATCATACCTGTACACCGGACAATGTGTGCCGGAGAGGGCACTGCCTGCCCTGAAATTATTCGCTATCCAGGCATTATCATCTGCATCAAATACCACAAATGCGGCGCCCGCAGGAATGAAGTTCTTCGCCCCGGAGGAATTAGCTTTCAGCGTAAGCGTCCATTGATCCGGTACCTGCTTTGCTGCTGGTACGTGCATGGACGTGAGAGAGTCCTGGTAGATCTCTTTTTTGTCAGCCAGCATCCGGAAGATCTCCGCCGCGTTTGTGCCGGGATCATACAGCATGTTCCTGAGTGCCTGGAGAAAATTGTGATTCTGTTTGCCTTTCTCATGCCAGGCGTAATCCAGGAACTGATCGTAAAAGCTTTTGCTCAGCGCGGTCTTTTCATTGATCAGACAATAATAAAACAGGTTGCAGAGCGAATTGAACATCGGGTAGCTGTTCGTCTCAAAACCATTAGGAGAGTTGCGGATTATCTCTGCAATACCGCCTGCCGTCTTGTAAAACTGCTGTTTCATGCCATAAGCGATCTTCATGTTCCTTTCTGTACCCCGCATATGTACCCAGCCTTCATCTGCGACGGTGGTCATACGCGCAAAGGCATAGATGGATGCAATGGATGATTCCGGACAAACGATGACGGAATGAGCAACAGCAGGAAGGAGAAAGGTGGCCAGCAAACTAATCGGCTTATCTTTTACTGTGTGTTGCACATTGTTGTGCCGGTAGCTGTGTATGGAAACGGTGACAGCAAAATAAGCGGCGCTGCTGGTGTCGATGTCAGCGTGGAAACTGTTGCCGTTGAATGCTGTTTGCTGATGGGAGATATGTCCATCAACAGCACGCACAATTTCAAAAGCGCCTGCGGTGATCACAACGTCTTTGACGTTCACATCAAATTGAACGGGTTTGGTAGTCATAGTATATGCTTAGAGGTGTATAATAACGGGAATAAAAACATGCACATCAGACAAACAAAAAAGGGGCTTCAAATCGGATCCGGCAATTTTCAGGGTAACGGACCGGATTTCCGGCAACTAAATATAATCTTTATCTTTGTAACAACTTCCCCCAAAAGACGGGTACCCCTCAAACCGACCGTCATATCTTATTAAACTCCAGGACCACAACGTTTTTTGTAGCATATATCTGTACTTCTAAATCTTGGTTATGAAAAAGAACTATTACCTGTTGCTATTGCTCATGTTGTTCTTTTACATAAGTCCTCTGGAGGCTAAACACCTTTTCATCAGGATATTTGATCAACATGGTTACATGATTGCCAAAGGAAACCTCTTCACCACCACAGACAGCTCTATACAACTCCGGCGTGGCAAAGTCCCGGTGGAAATTTATGTAAGGGATATCGGTACCATTAAAACAAAACGATCTTTCGGGCATCCTATTTTAATCGGAGGTATTGTCGGGACCTTATCGGGTGCAATAACCGGATTGGCGGCACATGAGTCGCTTAACAGCGGCAGTGATTATTTCGATCTTGAGACGTCTGTAGGGGAAGACATGGCGGCTGTTGCGCTGGTTGGCGCTGCCGTTGGTGGGCTAATCGGCACCATTGTGGCGGCCACACAGAAGAGAACAGTCCTCACTATTAATGGAGATATGAATGAATGGCAGCAGCAGAAGAAAGTGCTGGATGCTATGCAGACAAAGTTAATGGAGGAACGAGGTTTGAAATGATAATACCGCCTGGCATGAGCTATGGGAGCTGACGCAGACAAAGCGGAAGATTACGCTTTTGTATGGTGCCAGAGACGAAGCGCACAACCAGGCGGTTGTATTGAAGGGTTTACTTGACAGGTGGTTATTTTCGCTCGATGAGGATCATGACACTGCCAGCCGCCAGGTCATGTATAGCTCTTCTTTTGCTGTTGCTGTGAATCGTCACAAAAGAGATCCATCCCAGCGTCACCTTCAGCGCGTATCTCAGTGCAGCGCGTAAGATATTGATGCCCTCACCGATGTTATTGTTATCCCGTACACGGAGACCTAAAACATAGTTGCCCAGCGTACAGCCAAATGTCACGCAGAGGGGTTCGTATATCACCCATATCAGTATAAATACCGACATGCGCAGCCAGTCGGGTACACTATCAAAACTGCTTAAAATAGCAGAAAAAGCGAAGGTGAGGCCGACGATAAAAACGGTATCAATAAATATCGATTGTACTCTTTTTACCAGTGTGGGGTAGGTAATACCGTCAGGTAAAGGGGCGTTTGTCTGTTCAGACATATAGGTATAGGTTTATTAATGACAGTTGTGATAAAGCGGATTGAATGCCAGGTTGTTGACAGCCGGAGTCGATAGCACTGGGAACGGAGCGCGCAAAATGTCCGACCCGCAGCCGTTGTTGTTACCACCGTTAAGCCCCAGGGCTGCCGTACCTAAAGCTACTACAATATCGGATTTTTCCGGACGATAGGCCAGTATTTTGGGCAGGCATTCATGTTTACCCTGAGAACTGGAAGGATTCCATTTAGCGTCCATAATATCCCGTATACACCAGAGTTCTATGGTGGATTGGCGGAATGAATCCCATACCGCCCGTGGTTTGGCAGTGCCCTGCGTGAAAGTCCATGGGTAGTGGAGGTGTGTAGGGTTGGGAAGGGCTACCGGACGGATTCTTACATTCAACAGGGCATTTAAAATAGGTTCTACTCCCAGGATTTGTTTCCGATTAATATAATCCTTTTCATAATGTTGTTTTAGATCGTTAGTGAATAGAGCAGAAAATAGCCGCAATAATTCTGGAGCTAATAGTTTTTTGCGGTGCAGGGCATTTCCGCATAATAACAGTAAAAAGAGCAAAAGGTTAAAAATTATCCTGTTATGCCGGTTTTTAACCCTCCGGAGCTACCGAATTAGCAGGAATAAGGTTGTTTGTGTCAGTAATCTGGCTGTTGTTGTATAATACTTTACCGGCAACGGCATATGGTCTAATATTGCATCATAAATGTGACTGTAGCGCCGCGCATAGGAGCATAACCGCTAGGGCGCATTTACAGAAAAATGTATATGAGTATAAAAGACCTTAACATACTGGCGCCGGTCAGGAAACATTGGCGGCAGATATTGATCATCCTGGCAATCTATACGACCTGGAGTGTAGCGGTATTCCTTTTTCTGATCGGACTACAGGGGCCCGAAACGACCATCAAACAATTTGGCGGCAGCCAGGCTGTTTATTTCAATTTTGGTCATGCAATCATCAAGGGAACGATCGTTTATTATATTCTGATCTATCACCTGGCGCTGCCATTGGTACAGACCAGGAAATGGAAAAGAGCATTGTTAAAGTGTATACTGTTTCTGATATTACTGACAGTCTATGAGTACTGCTGGCACTTCAAAAAAATTGATCCCGCCATCGGAGAAAACGTACATATTTCGCCGCATACTTTTCTGGTTACTACGGTCATCCTTGATGTCATTATGGTGATGGTATCGATTTATTTTGCCACCCTCATAACGTCCAATGAAGTGCACCGGCGAAAGGAGGAACTGGAGAAGCAAAAACTGCAGGCAGAGCTTTCTGCTATCAGGTATCAGATCAATCCGCATTTCCTGTTTAACTCGCTCAGCTTTATTTATACAAAGACACTGAAGACGAGTCCGGAAGCCGCACACGCCGTACACCTCTTATCAGAGATCATGAGTTATGCACTGGACGACTGGGGAGAGCTGGGTACCGTACCGCTCACGCTGGAAGTGGATCACATGAAGAAGGTGATAGAAATGAACCAGATCCGGTTTAATCACATGCTCAAGATCAAATACCAGGAGCATGTAGAAGAGAGCGAAATGCATGTGCCGACTCTGGCCCTTGTGACATTGGTAGAGAACGCGTTCAAACACGGTGATCTGAATGATGAACAGAACCAGGTGAGTTTTGAATTAAACGCAACAAAAAACCGTATCTCTTTTAAGGTGAGCAACAAGAAGAAAAAAGGCCCGAAAGAACCCTCCAAGGGTATCGGACTAAGCAATGTACAGCAACGCTTACAGCTTATGTATGGTGCGAAGCAGTCATTTGTGATTGAAGAAGACGAAAACTATTATTCAAACGAGATAATCATTAACCTGTAAGTCATGATCAATTGTATTGTCGTAGATGACGAAGCACATGCAATAGAATTGCTGACACTGCATATTGAGCAGACATCGTTTCTGAAGCTGGCAGGTACCGCGACCAATCCTGTGGAAGCCTTGCAGTTGTTGCATCAGACAGAGATGGACCTCATCTTCCTTGATATCCAGATGCCGGGTATGTCAGGGATAGAGCTGCTGCAATTGCTGAACGAAAAATATAAGGTGATATTGACGACAGCTTTCAGAGAATATGCGCTGGATGGATATGATCATAATGTGGTGGATTACCTGCTAAAACCCATTTTCTTTCCGCGGTTTCTGAAAGCGGTACAACGGGCACAGGAAGCAATCGCATCACCCAAAAAAGAAACGGATGATTTTATACTGGTCAAAACCGAGTATAAGGGAAAGCTCTTGAAGATAAATGTGAACGACATCATTTACATCGAAGGAAAAGGACGGTATGTCTGTTTTCATACCCGTGACAAAGAGCAGGTGATGGCACAGCTGAATATCGGCAGCCTTGAAGGGAAGCTACCTGGGGACCGCTTTCTGCGGATCCATAAATCTTTCATCATCGCTATCCCTTTTATCATCATGATTCATGGGAATATGGTTCACCTGGAATTTACAGAAGATCAGATTCCCATCGGACAAACATACCGTGATGTGTTTATGGGGCAGATGCTGGACAAGGTGATCACTAATAAAAACAAAGAAGACGCAGACCCGGGAGCGTCTGTTTAATATAGCAAGCAATAAATTATTTTAAAACCAAACAATCAGTTTACAACTCAAAAAATGAAAAAGTTATCATTATTTAAATCAGGTGTAGTGCTCGTGCTTTCATTGTTAACGGCATGTTCAGGACCTGCTTATCTTGGTAAAACCTATACGCCGACACAGCATGTAGATATTTATCTGGATGCAGCAGATGTGAAAAAGCCTTATGAGGTAATGGGTACATCCGAGGTTGGTCAGGGATTGAGTTCGCTGAACGCGGTACAGGAAAAGGTCATTAATCTGGGAAAAGGAAAGGGCGCAGATGGGGTGATCATGAAACTGACGGAAGAAGTGACGGGTAGCCAGAGGAATGATTTTGGCGCTATCGATAATGGCAAGAAGAAGAATACATATACCGGCGGTTCTGTAACAAACAATATCAAGGTTAAAAAGGTGCAGGCAACTTTTATCAAGTATCAGTAATCTTCCATTTCTCAAGATTAACCTGTTATACCTCAACTATTCCTGCCAGATCTGCAATTAAATACAGGGTATCGGGGCCCCACCCTGTAATCGCAACTCAGCTTTCTTTTATATAAATACTGTTTTCAGAAAGGCTTCTGGAAAAGAAAGGACTTTTATTGGTCAGTAGGAAAGGATCTTGTAGTGTTTTATCAATTTGATTATTAACGAGGCATAAACCCAAAAAGATTTTTGAAACAGCAACTTATTCTTTCATTAATAGGTACGTTTAGTATGACAATCAGTAGTGCTCAGATATCCCACCAGGTGGGAACAACCAGGCCGGGTAATCCGGCCCTGGTTTCTTCTGAGAGCGCATTACAGGAATTGATGGATGCGTCAGCGGGTAACTACAAATATAGTGTAGAAGACTATTTTGCACATCCGCAGTCCGCTGATTTTCAGTTATCGCCAAATGGCAGCTATATTTCCTTCAGAGAACGTGACGAACATGGTAAAAGCAATGTGATGGTCAGAGAAGTGAGTACGGGTAAAACTACCTGTGCGCTGAAAGAAACAGAGAACATTATCATCGGATACGGCTGGGCATCAGATAGCCGGCTGTTATATATGATGGACGATGGCGGTAATGAGAACTATCACTTATATGCCGTGAATACAGATGGTTCAGGTAATATCGATCTGACACCCTACGAAGGCGTACGGGCCACTATACTGAAACGGCTGCCGGAGCATAGAGAATTTATTATCGTCTCTATGAATAGAGACAATCCGCAGAATTTCGAACCTTACAAAATCAATGTTAATACTGGAGCAATGGTCAGATTGTATGAGAATAGTGATCTGACCAATCCTGTGAATCTATATGATTTTGATAAGGACGGCAATCTTCGGGCATTCTCCAGAATGAATAATAGAAAGGAGATGCAGTACTTCTATAAATCGAAAGATGCAAAGGAATATTCGCTGATAAAGACTATTCCCTGGTATAATAAATTCACCATTTTATCTTTTAATTATGCATCGGCTAATCCGGATGAAGCATATGTACTGACGAATCTTGAGGCAGATAAAGCACGTATTGTACTGTATGACCTGAAAGCAGGAAAGATCATCAGGGAGATCTATTCAAACAAAGACTATGATGTATCCAATCTTTCCTTGTCGCGAAAGAGGAACTGGGAAATTGATTATATAGATTATGAAGGAGAAAAGCATATCATTAAACCGGTCAGCAAACATTTCAGCAGTATCTATAAGCAATTGAAGAAGCAGTTTAAAGGCTACCAGTTCCAGATTGCTGCACAAACCGAGAACGAAGAGCAATACCTGGTGAAAGTAAGCAGTGATCGTTTATACGGCAGGTTTTACCACTACGACAGGAAGACGGGTAAAACAGCCTTGTTGTGTGATCTGATGCCACAACTAAGGGAGGCGGATATGGCCGTTATGCGCCCGATCACCTTTAAATCGCTGGATGGATTAACGATACATGGATATATCACTTTACCTGCCAACGCCTCAAAAAGAAAGAAGGTACCGCTGATTGTCGATCCGCATGGTGGTCCTCATGGTATCCGTGATACCTGGGGTTTTAATCCGGAAGCCCAGCTGTTTGCCAGCCGGGGCTATGCCACTTTGCATATTAACTTCCGTATCTCTGATGGATATGGCCTGGACTTTTTCCGTGCAGGTTTCAAACAAACCGGTCGTAAGATCATGGATGACCTGGAAGACGGTGTGCATTATGTCATTGACCAGGGTTGGGCCGATCGCGAAAATATAGGTATTTATGGCGGCAGTCATGGGGGATATGCCACGCTCATGGGACTGATCAAAACGCCTTACCTGTATAAAGCAGGCGTGGATTATGTAGGTATCTCTAACATATTTACTTTTTTTGATGCCTTACCGCCGTACTGGAAGCCCTTAAAAAATATGCTGAAAGACATCTGGTATGACCTGGATGATCCGGAGGAAGCTAAGATCGCGAAGGAAGTTTCTCCGATTTATCATACGTATAAGATCAATGCGGCCTTATTTGTTGTACAGGGGGCCAATGATCCCAGGGTAAATATCCTGGAGTCGGACCGTATCGTTGCCGCTGTACGTAAAAAGGGCGTAGAGGTGCCTTATATGGTGAAGTATGATGAAGGGCATGGTTTTCAGAAAGAAGCAAATCAGCTTGCTTTTTATAAGGCAATGCTGGGCTTTTTCAGCCTGCACTTCAACAAGCCGGCTCCGATTATTTTGGATGATTGGGATGTTTATTAAATTTGCGAACCCCTACACTATAGTGTAGGGGTTCGCAATGCTTGACATGAAAAATAATTCCCATTCAGGTCTCCTGACAAAGAACAAGTTGGACGAAAGCCCGGAAAGCAGCCAACAGGGCCAGCACTACATAGAAGTGGTGAAGGCTTTTGCCCGGCTCACCTACGAGAGCGTATATGTGATTGATTATACGGATATGTCTTTTGAGTATGTCTCGGACAATCCCTTGTTCCTGTGCGGACTCTCAGCGGAAGAAGTGTTAGGGCTGGGGTATGAGTTTTATTTCCGGCATGTGCCCGAAAACGACCTGACATTGCTGACCCAGATCAATGAGGCAGGATTTGATTTTTATGCCAACATACCGTTTGCGGAAAGAAAAGACTACAGCATTACCTATGATTTTCACCTGGTTAATAAAGAAGGGAAGCATATCCTGGTCAACCATAAGCTGACGCCGCTCTTTCTAAGCCCTGAAGGAAAGATGTGGAAGGCCATGTGTATTGTATCACTCTCACATCACCAGTCCGCAGGCAATACACGTATCTATAAGCAGAATTCCGGCGAGACATGGGAACTACATCCCGGTGCTAAAACCTGGCGTAAATCAGAAAAGCCTGTACTCACGGAAAGGGAAGTAGAAGTGTTGCGGCTCCATGCCCAGGGACTCAATATTAACCAGATAGCAGAAAGGATCTTTGTGGCGCCTGATACCGTTAAATATTACCGGCGCCGGATCTTTGAACGGCTGGAAGTCAGCAATATTGTAGAGGCATTGGCCTATGCGGTTAATGCCAAGCTGATTTAGCGTGCATGACTATCCGGAAAAATAGGTGGCATATATGGCCGGAAAATAGTAAACTGAGGGCAGAAAAACTGTTCAAAAAGGAATAAACATGAAATGGACACCTAAAGACGATCGCTACGATCATATGTTATATAATCGCTGCGGGAACAGCGGTTTGCAGTTACCTGCTATTTCGCTGGGCCTCTGGCATAACTTCGGAGACGATGTTGCACATGGTCGTAAAGTAGAAATATGTACGACTGCCTTTGACCTGGGTATCACACATTTTGACCTGGCGAATAACTATGGTCCGCAACCGGGTAGTGCAGAAATTGCCTTCGGTAAAATACTCAGGGAAGAGTTTGCCGGTCTTCGGGATGAACTGGTCATTTCTTCAAAAGCAGGATACCGCATGTGGCCTGGTCCATATGGTGAATGGGGCAGCAGGAAATACCTGATCTCAAGCTGTGACCAGTCCCTGAAGAGATTGGGGGTAGACTACGTCGACATTTTCTACTCACATCGTTATGATCCTAATACGCCGCTGGAAGAAACAATGCTGGCACTGGATCAGCTGGTACGTGCAGGTAAGGCGTTGTATGTAGGCGTATCCTCTTATAATACCGCAAGAACGAAGGAAGCATATGCCATCTTAAAATCATTGGGTACTCCTTTTATCATCCATCAGCCAAGTTATTCGATGTTAAACAGATGGGTGGAAACGGATGGTCTTTTGGATACTTTGACTGACACCGGACTCGGCTCCATCGTATTTTCACCATTGGCACAGGGTATGCTGACAGATAAGTATCTGAAAGAGATTCCGGCTGACAGCAGGGCTAGTCAGGGTAAATCATTGCAGCAGGGATTTTTAAGTGAGGAGAATATGGAGAATATCAAGGCGCTGAATGATATTGCAAAGAGACGTAACCAGACATTAGCACAGCTGGCAATCGCCTGGGTATTGAGACAAAAAGCAGTGACCTCCGCCTTGATCGGAGCCAGCAAACCACAGCAGGTGATTGATTGTGTGGGTGCCCTGAAGAATATCGCATTTACAGATGCAGAGCTCAATGAGATTGATAAGTATGCACAGAACGGACATATTAATATCTGGAGCCAGTCCGCAGAGATTGATAACTAAGCTGAAATAACACTCATTTATCCGCTGTTATTAATAGTAAAGACCAATGCCTGATACCGCTATGAACACCATGGGTATCAGGCATTGTTTTTCTGCACATTTATCATCAATAGACAAGATCATATGGATAGGAAAAAATTCATAGGTATTGTTGGTGTAGCTGTAACAATGCCCATCTCAACACTTTTTGCAACGATCAATATGGAAGCACAGCAATTTTACTTTAAGGATGACGGGAAGATCCCTAACAGCAAATACCCTTTATTACTTTATCGCAATGCGTTTAAACAAAGAGGGAGTGAGGGCGCTGCCTGGCTGGAGGAACAATTTGCAAAGGAAAACTGGACAAATTCCTGGCGGAATGGCGTGTATCCTTTTCACCATTATCACAGTACGTCGCACGAAGTATTAGGTGTTTATTCCGGGGAAGCTTTATTGCATTTAGGCGGAGAAGGTGGTGAAAAGGTAAAAGTGCAGGCAGGGGATATTATCGTCATTCCGGCTGGGGTAGGGCATAAAAATCTGGGTAGTGAAAACCTGGGAATAGTGGGTGCTTATCCTGAGGGCAGGAACTGGGACCTGAATCGTGGAGAACCAGGGGAGCGGCCGAAGGCAGACCGGAATATTGCCTCATTGCCGGTACCGGCGACTGATCCGCTCAATGGGAAAGGGGGACTGCCGCAGATCTGGAAATAAGCAGCCATTGATAATCCAGCAAGCGTGCATATCAGTCAGCTGATCTGGTGCCGTTTGCATTTTCTTTCAGGCTTTGCAGGAAGACATGAAGGTCCTGGTCTTTTTCAAGTCCGAGTTTTTGTTTGATCCTGTAGCGGCTCATTCTGACACTTTTGGCTTCTACATGCATGAGTTGCGCGATCTGACGTGTATCCATCTGAAGATAGAGGTATGTACAAAGCTTCAGATCTAGCAATGTAAGCTTCCGCTGTGCTTTCTCATTCAGTTGCGGGAAGAAGTCTGCATGTACCTGCTGGATCTGTAGTTTGGCTAATTCGAAATCATCATCCAGTATTAATTCTTCCTTCAGTACTTTCTGCATATTCACCTCATTTCCTTCTATCAGCTTGTCTTTCAGATTGTATAACACCTGGTTTTTATGTTCCAGTTGTAAAACATTAGCCATTACTTCTTTTTTCAGTTGTTGCTGTTGCAGCTCCATTAATTGTTGTTCTGCCTTTAGTCTCGCCTGTTCCTCTTTTTCAAGTTTCAGCTGTAGTGCGGCATCCAGTTTCTCCAGTTCCAGCTGTTTTGCACGTTGTATGGAGTAGCGTAATCTGAAATGATAAGAGCGGAACAGGAATAAGAGGAACAGGAAGGATACAATGGTCACGCAGATATATAACCAATTCTTTTGTTGCTGACTTTTCTCCCTTTCTTTTAAAAAGCGCACTTCATTATTCGCTTTTTCTGTCTGGTATTCTATCTCAAGCTGTTGGGACTTTAACGCTTTCTGTTGGTCGAAGCTTTTGCTGCTGTATTCATTGACGAGTTGCTGGAATTGAAAGGCACGTTGGTAATTTCCCTGGTTTTCATAGAAATTCGCCAGGCCCTTTGTTACGTTGATCATGGTGTAATAATAGGGCGGCTGTTGTGTTTGCATGACCTGGTAGGCTTCCAGTAAATAATGCTCGACATCGGCCGGCTTACCATCCCGTTTGGCATATTCGCTGAGTATACCCAGACTGCTGGCGATAACTTCCTGGCTATTGGGCGCGTCTTTCAATACTGTTCTTGCCCTGTTTGCATAGTAAATGCCTTGTGATTGTGCCTTGTTGCCGGAAGGAGTTCCAAACCGCAGGTAATAGCTGGCAAGATTAATACAGCTGATCGCATAGGCATAATTGCTGACCTGTCCCGGATGACGGGTATAAAGTTGTTCCGATTTATTAAGATAGTATAGACTACTATCAAGGGCTGTCTGCTCATGATGCATTTCATAGCTATAGTCATGAGCAGTTGACATGGCATTATAACAATTGCTGAGAAGGTTGTAATCGTTAGTGTTTGAAGCATACTCCATGGCCAGATGCGCATAATAGTAGGCTTTATCACCATTATTCCAGTTGGAATGGATAGCATATAACTGATAATAGATCTTGGCAGCAATATAAGGCGCCGGATTCTTTCCAAGAGCTGTCAGGGCCATCTGGCAATATTCCATGACTGACTCCGGATGATCGAGTGTCTTAAAAACCAGGGCTTGTCCATAATAAGCATAAGCCATCGCAAGCGGTGTTCCCGCTTTTTTGGCCGTTAATAGCAGCGTATCACTCAGCTGTTTTATCTGCCCCAGTTCCTGTGCACTGATCCTGCTGTTCAGTAAAACAAGATAAGCCTGGGCGGCCTCCGTAAAGTTGTTTATCCCAGCTGCAAGCGCGATACTTTCCCGGCTGCTTGTTATCGCTTTCGTATAGTCTTTATTGACCCGATAAAATTCTGCTGACCGGATTAACAAAACAACCTTTTCATGTTTGTCGGTGGAGGCGTGGTCAACAATTGATTGTTGACTATCAGTAGTCCCGGTTTGCGCAAAACTGCTGAACCAGGCCAGAGAAATAAATAGCCACAATAAGGATTTCATAACAGCAAATTACTATAAAGTAGTAAAAAGAACCGGAAATAATTCGGAATAGCGTCTACAAAATCATGTATAACTATTTGTTTAATAGTTAGTTGTTTTATCTGTAGTCGTTTTGTAGACGCCATTAAGGGCGGCTATATTCAGGTGAATGATGGTTATTGGAAAATGACATCCCATCTTTGTAAAGACAGGTAATGAACCTTTGATAATGAGATAAACATATCGCCATGAAACCCGGCTTTGCTATTTCTTTCTGGTCACTTTATACACTTGCATTTACAATTGTATTGCCCACTTTTTTGTATTACATGGCTGACAGTGTTGACAGACAGCCCCAGGAGAGTGCCGCAATGGCCTTTTTTTACCTTGGTTTGGGCGTGGTCAGCTGGTTGACATTGCTCTTTTTATTTGGGCGTTTTATGATCCGGCGGCTATTTACAGATAAACAACGCCTGGAGAAAAGCACCCGGGAAGGTACTTCCATTACTGCAAAAATTGTCGGGAAAATGCAGAAAGGCGTTATGGGGGATGGCAGTGTCGTACTTGAACTAAGACTTGCATTCAGGAACCTGGCAGGAACGGATGTAGAAATGTTATATGAGTTAAATGATAGCAGGCCCGCTGAGAAACGCTTTGAAGCGGGTAGCACTATTGACATGAAGGCGGGTCTGCAAGGGAAGGATGCCACATTGGCGCCGATGCAGATGCAGGTCGCACGTAACAGGAAGATAGTAGTATTATATGTTGTCGTCTTTTTCTTTTTTCTGCTGACAGCCATCATTTACCCGATTTTTTCCTATCGCCAGGAGAGTCAGGGTGCTGGCTGGCGTTTTCTTACGCTTTTCCATCCCTGGATTTCCGTCCCCCTGATTAACATTGGAGCAGGCTTATTTATAGGCAGCTTACTGCACCTGATCAGCAAGGCTTCCGGTGATCCGAAACAACCACTTCGTATGATCATGTATGGTATTAAAACCACCGGTAATATCCTGAATTACAGGCAGACCGGCATGTATATTAACGAACAGCCACAGATACAGTTTGAAATTGAATATAGCGACCAGCTGCATAATCATCATCACATCAACTATAAGAAGATAGTCTCGCTGCTGGATGTGCATAAACTTTCTGTCGGCCCCCAGGAGATTATGTTTCTACCCGAAGAACCTGAGAAAATTGTATTCTATGAAGATCTTAGTGTATAATATACTGATTGTAATGATAACGGCCTTATTGCTGGTGTCATGTAAAGAGATGCGGAAAAGTATCGAGGAAACGATTCATCCGGTATCCGGTGTAAAAGAAAAAGTGCCTGTCAATAGCGAAGAGTCTTCTTCAGTGACTGTTTCCTCCTCTGTCGTTATTTCGTCTACCGCTTCGGCGCAGGTGTTCACCAGTATTTTTGAGGATGCAGAAAGGCTTGACAGTATCCAGCAGGTATTGTATAATATGCCCCATCTTAAAGGGAAAAAACTGTTTTTCCTTGCCGGTATCTATTTTTATGATTATCAGGGAGGAATGATATCGGTCGACCTGCAGGACCCTGATAAACGGGAGAATGTTGATACATATACCTATAGCAATGGCCGCTGGGAGATACAAAAACCAGTTAAGATCAATGCAAACCGGCATTTTCCACTTGAAACCCTGTTGATGCCCCTGAATGAAATAAAATTCAGTACGGCAAAGAAGGTGTATGATTTTGCCCTGGAAAGGTCAAAAGGAATTGAAGGTGCGGAGGGTACGCATCATGTCTATTTCAATCAGCTGAAAGCCGCATCTTTAAAGGAATGGTATATCATAATACCTGCCGCAAGACGTAATTACCGCTTTGTATTTGATGTAGCGGGTAATTTCCTGTCAGTGCATGACTAGCTGATATCCTGGCCGGAATTCCGTAACTTTGCGGCTTTTCAAGCCATCTTTAGCGTGAACACCACAGCCGTCGCGGGAGATTATGCCCGGTCTATAGTTGCAACGGAACCGTCCGTTCCGGAAGCAGCCACTGCCTTCTGTCGTTTCGACGACCAGGAACGGGCGTTAGCGATGGCAGACGGGCTGGTATTCCACCTGGACGATACGATTCATCCCCTTTGTAAAATGGCCGCTGCCGCACTACAGGAACACCTTCAGCAGCAAAATGAATGGACACATAATTTCGGCCTGAACAATGCCGGGAACGGTGCGGTGATCGGTAAGATGTTTGGCGTACTGGTGGTAAGGAATAAGCACGGAGCCGTAGGGTATCTTTCTGCATTCTCCGGAAAGCTGGCCAACGGAAATCATCATAATAAGTTTGTCGACCCTGTATTTGATGGTATGAAAGAAGGAGGGTTTCTCAATGCAGGTATGAGCCGCCTGACAGCAATCAACAGTGAAATAGCTGCCCTGATGGTGACAGATGCTACGGGTAATCAGTCAGAGATCACTCGTTTGAAGGAGTTGCGTAAAACGCATTCCATCGCTTTGCAACGCCGGATTTTTGAGGAATATAATTTCAGGAATAAAGCAGGTCGTTTTAAGAACCTGGTAGACATTTTTACTACCCAGGGCTATAAACAGCCGCCTGCCGGGGCAGGAGAGTGTGCCGGTCCGAAACTGCTGCAATATGCTTTTTATCATCAGCTGGAACCGCTGGCTTTAGCGGAATTCTGGTGGGGCTTATCCCCCAAATCTGCTACCTGGAAACACGGAGAATTTTACCAACCCTGTAAAGAGAAATGTGCCCCCATTCTGGCGCATATGCTTAGCGAAAAATAGAAAATAGCTGCGGCAATTAGTCGCAAATAACCCTGATATTGGCGCAGACACCCCTCCCCGGAGATCTCTCTACGTTCTACCTTAGTGCTGTAGTTTATCTAAATAGAAGCACATATGATTACGAATAGTAAAATAACTGCCGGACTTGAAATGGCCCAGATCTGCTGGGTAGTTCCCGATATAGCTGCCGCTGTTAAATTCCTTGCTGATACATTGGGTATTACCGGATTCCCCCAACCGGAACAGGTGCGGGCACAGGATCTGGATATGACCTATTATGGCAAGGTAGTGGATGCCGGATGGCTGACCACACAGACATATAATGGCGGTTCCTTTCTTGAACTGGTCCAGCCTCTTTCTGGTCAGAGTATGTTTCATGATTATCTTGAGCGTCAGCCTGAGGGAGGTATCCAACACGTTGCATATCGCCTGCCTGTCAGCGATTTCGGACAAATTACCAGTAACCTGCGCGAACAGGGCTATGCGGTGATCAGTGAAGTGGATCATCCTATTGCAAGAATGGCCTTTTTTGATACTTATAAGACATTAGGTGTTGTTACTGAGATTATGGGTATTACTCCGGAAGGATGGACCATTGTCAGACAAATGGAGCAGGTAAAAGCATGACCTTTAAAAGGCATTGTTTTGATATTTGTCATCCTTCGTTCATCAAACGAAGGATGACAAATATCAAAACCTTATAATATAGCATAGTAAGAGGTACTCCCGACACCCTGTTTTAGCCTACTGTGCACACGTTTTTGCGTCCTATGCACACGTTTTTGCGCCCTGTGCACATTGCTTAAAATGCAATCAATAATTGCGCTAATATTGTATTCACAAATGTCGCAAATACTCTATGCTGTTGGTAAAGTGAAGAGGTACCACCGCTTAACTGATCAGCTGTCTATATAAATTTTATCTTTTACTGGTGTAGTGTACAGTGAGCGGACGATCTTTAACAAAGTACACGAAAGCTATTAAGGAATTATGCAAGCTGCCTGGCAGTTAAATCCCCGCCTGGTGCTATCTGTTTATGTTATTACCAGCTGAGTGTCACTAGTGCAACTGCCTGACGCTGCAAACGAAGGGGCAGCTGCACCTCTCCGTTCATGCTTGCTTTTTGTATTGTCTGTACAATCTGTAGCTTTCCTGCTTTTTCCAGTGTACTGATCTGCTTTTTAGTCGGATGCTGTGGAGATCCCATCTTTTTCCATACTTCGTAGGAATTGCTGTGATCACTATCTATAAGATAGGTTTTTATGATTACCTTTTGGGCCGGTACGTCTTTAAAAGTCAGATTCACCAGCTCAGCAGGGCCTTTTTTATCTTCATCATGATAATTCCATACCATTGCCGCTGCTGTGTGAGCTGCTTTGGAAGCCAATGCGCCGATTTCGGTCTGCTGCCCCCTGATACTGGAATCCAGGACCGTTTCCAATGGATACATGCGGCTGGAGGAAACGTTGACCCTGTCGCCGCGCATCATACCAAACATCCGGAATACATTGAGCACCGGTTTATCTACACCATTGGTAGCCAGGTCCCTGAATCCGTAAAACCAGGGTTGGTTTTCAAATTCAAATGACCAGGATACGGCGCCCAGGAAATTGATCGCGTATTGATCGGCCAGCAGGTATTTACGGGCAAAGGAGGCCGCTGTATAGCTGGAATATAGTGTACCGTTGCGATAGGCATTTTCAGGATTGGTAGCCATACCACAGGCAGCACAACCTTCAGGATCTGATTCCCCGATGATCAATGGCAGATTACGCGTCTGGGGATAGGATGCGGCAATACGGAAACCTGCTGCTATATCACGCAGTTGAGGCGACATATTCATCCTAACGATACCATTGACCAGTTTAGGATTTCCTTTGGCATGAAATAACAAGGCATCCAGCGGAGCGCCGGTTTTACCGGTAGCGTAATTGGTCCCGGAAATACAGTGCTCAATAAATTGTGTGGTCCATTCAGTAGCCGTTTTACTACTTGTACCAGCTATATTGATACCGCCGATCCTGGCAGTGGACAGGGCCTTTTTAATGCCATCAGCGGCATAGTCGTATAGTTTGAAGAACTCTTCCCGCGTACCTTTCCAATAGTGACCGTTTGGCTCATTCCAGACTTCCCAATACCAGCTTTCCACTTCCTTTTGGCCGTAACGCTCTACGGAGTGCTTAGCCCACTGATAGGCAAGCTCCCGCCATTTGTCATAGTCTTTAGGCGGATATGCCCAGCCGGTAATAATATCTGTATATGGATCACCGGGTTTCCAGTAGTGCCGGTAGGGCTCAGGATGGGTGGAGAGTGCCTGCGGCATAAAGCCGATCTGTGCCAGCGGTTTCATGCCGCGGTTGATATAGGTGTCGAAGATGCTGTCGATGATTGTCCAGTTGTAAACTGGCTGGCCGTTTGCATCTTCGGTATATACATTGGTAGAACCCCACTTGAGGGCGGCAACACCGTCTCCGCTTACCAGCAGACTATGCGTCCTGACATATACCGGTACCGGACTGAGTGCCGCAATTTCACTGAGTAACTTTTTCCCGTCCTTCATATAGGTATAATTCGGTTCATCGTAACCAAACCAGGCCCATACAGGTTTCATCGGACCAGTTATCTGCCCCAGACGTACCTCAATGGACGCAGGTATATTATCTGTTAAAGTAGTAGGGGTGGATTGGGCGGATAAAGTATCACCCAGGGCTATACAAAGGCTGAACAGTAAGATCTTTTTCATAACGGATACGTTGCTTCGCTAATATAAATATAATTTGATTGAATGTCCTGAAAACACTTATAATGCTTTTAATCCTTTGAGAATAAAGTATAGGTATACAAGCATTATATTAAAATTAGTGTTTCAGGGCATTATAAGAGGGGAATTTTCGGCGGACTGAGTAGGAAAAAGCGCTCTTTTTATGTGATTGTCTATTCCATTTTTTTTAATTTATTTATTATTTTGCGAAATAGACTTTCTAAAAAATCGATTTTGCCAGGTGTGTCACCATATGAGGAGGATGAGTTACTTGCAGCTATAGCAGCCAATGATACCGCTGCCTATTCCCATTTGTATGATGTTTATTATAACACCCTGGTATATTTTTCCCTCAGCATTATCCAGGATCAGCATCAGGCAGAGGACATCGCTACAGAGTCACTGCTTAAGTTATGGCAATCTCCTAACCGATTTGAGTCAATCGGGAAATTGAGAGCATATTTGTTTACACTGGCGAGGAATGCCAGTCTTAATTATCTGAAACACCTCCGTGTACGGGAAAAGCGTTCCCTGGAAATTTCGGAACAGGAACAAGGTGACGACAACAGCATCGCTTCGCTGATGGCGGAATCCGAGTTAATGCGCCTGATTTACCAGGAAATTGCCAGGCTACCGGACAATTACCGGGAGATCGTAGAATTATTATATCTACAGGATATGCCGTCGGCAGATGTAGCTGCCCGGCTGGACATTTCAATGGAAAACCTGCGGCAACGTAAAGCCAGGGCCATAAAAGAGTTAAAAACAGTACTCCTTAAGAAAGGGGTGAGTAGCCAATTTCTATCAATTTTATTTTTTTGAAAAATTTCTGTCACGTTTCGTAATGCTCAGTTGTTATACTGGAAATGACGGGAATGCCAACAGACGACTTTACATCGATGGAACATGCTTTTGACGAGAGGATTGTACGTCTGCTACATCAGCAGCTTACGGGAGAGGTATTGACTACCGAAGAACAACAGGAGCTGGATACCTGGAAAAATACGTCTTTGTCTAACACCGCCTTATACGAGAAAATAAATGATGAAGCCGCGGTACAGCAGATGCTGCAGACCTGGCATCAGATTGAACGTAACCGGGAACAGAACAAAATACGCTTTCTCGCCATGCTGCAACAATTGCAGCCGTCATCTATCAGCAAACGTCCTTTGCTGCGTTTTCTCAACAATCAGGTATTCCGCTATGCAGCTGCTGTTGTATTGCTCATAGGCGTGGTTACTTTCTTCTGGTTCAATCAGCATAAACCCCTTGAACCAGGTAATAAAGTAGTGTCCGTTGATAAAAATATGCCTATAGCACCCGGTCGGGACGGGGCCATACTTACGCTGGCGGATGGTTCTACCATGGTGCTGGATAGTACCGGCAACGGTGTGGTCGCTGACCAGAACGGCACCAGCGTTGTGCTGCAAAACGGACAACTGGCCTATAATACGGGTAACGGGGCATCCGGCGTGGCAGTATATAATACGGTAAGCACTCCCAAGGGCAGACAGTTCAAGCTGATATTGCCTGATGGTACTAAAGTCTGGCTGAACGCTGCCAGCGTTATCAGATATCCGACCTCTTTTGAAGGAAACGAACGTAATATATCCTTACAGGGGGAAGCCTATTTTGAGGTAGCCCGGAATGCCAAAACACCATTTAAAGTAACTACAGGCGAAGCCACCACCATAGAAGTGCTGGGAACCAGCTTTAATATTAATGCATACACCAACGAAAATACCATACGGACCACCCTCCTTGATGGAGCCGTAAGAATTAATGCCTATCACCAGACAGCTACGCTTAAACCGGGACAACAAGCGGCTGTTAAACCATCCAAAGGACAACTGGTGGTACTGAATGCAGTAAATACAGATCAGGTAATGGCCTGGAAAAATGGGCTGTTCAATTTTGATGATGCCAGCCTCGACGAAGTAATGCGTCAGCTGGAGCGCTGGTACGACATAGAAGTGGTTTATGAAAAGGGAATACCAACCGCGCATTTTGGCGGTGAGATTAACAAACAGAACACATTACAAGATGTATTACATATCCTGGAAGGGTCCAAAGTAGACTTTCAGCTGGAAGGCCGTAAACTGATTGTAAAGCCATAATTCCGGCCCATTCATGGCAGGAACCGGCAATATAAAGCCAATGTATGCACTATCGCTAACAATAAATATTCAACCGCAACATGACCTGAGTTTCTCAGGGAAACAGCAGCAAAAAAGCCGGAAGTGCTTGCGACACTCCCGGCCGGAGGCTGGGCTGATCCCTTAACAATTTCTAGGACGAAATGCAATTTTATCAACCCTAACCAACGTGTAAGTTATGGATTTTACTGCTTATCCCAAGCCGTACCTGAAAGCTATGCCTGTTCAGGAACCTGCGGCCCGGGGCTTATCAACCAAATCGCTGTCGATGGACGACCTGATAGTCAAGCCAGGTCGCCAGTACCGGACAGCCACAATATTTCTTGCTATGAAATTGACATTCATGCTGCTTTTTGTAGCACTTATTCATGTCAGGGCTTCCGTGGAAGCACAAACAGTGTCAGTGTCCGGCAACAATATGTCCGTTAAAGCACTCCTGCAAACCATTCGTCAGCAAACCGGCTACGTGGCATTCTACAACCAGGATATGCTCACCAATGCTAAAACGGTCTCTGTTAAAGGCAATATCGCCCTGCCTGAACTGATCAGCATTATGTCCAGAGATCAGCCCTTTCGTATGGAGCTGAAAGAAAACACAAAAACAATTGTCATCACGCCAAAGCCTGTTCCTGCTGAGTTGACAATGGAAAAGGTGAGTGCAGCACCTGGGAAAATTCTCGGACATGTGGCAGACAGCGTATGTAATTGTCCCCTGCCGGGAGCTACCATCCGGGTGAAAGGTAAAACAGCCACCACCTCCACTGATGCGCAGGGTAATTTTACCATTGAAGCTGAACAGGGCGATGTATTGCTGATTTCCTTTGTCGGATACCGGCCTACAGCTTATACTGTGCGCAGGGATAAAAGCATCTCCATCATCATGGCGCCTGCTGTATCTTCTATCAACAATGTGGTAGTAACGGGTATCTTCAACAAGGCAAAAGAGTCTTACACAGGTGCTGCCAAGACGATTACAGCCAAAGAGATCCAGAACTTTCAGGGCAGAAATATCTTTGTCACCATTGGCAACATCGATCCGTCTTTTTACATCGTTCCCAATAACAGCTTCGGCTCTGATCCGAACCATCTGCCTGATATCCAGATGAGAGGAAACAGGAACCTGCCTAATATCGATCAGCTGCAGGATAACACGTCTGCACTTATCAATACACCACTCATCATCATGGATGGTTTCCCGATCACCCTGCAACGTATGATGGACCTCAACACCAATGAAATAGCCTCCATTACTTTGCTGAAAGACGGTCCGGCGACTGCTATCTATGGTTCCAGAGGCGCTAACGGGGTCATTGTGATCACTACTAAAGAACCCGTACCTGGTAAGCTGCGCCTCACTTACAGAGGAGGCTTGAGTCTGAGTGCGCCTGATCTCAGTTCCTATCACCTGTTGAATGCACGCGATAAACTGGAACTGGAGAGATTGTCTGGTTTTTATTATAACTCGACGAAAAGCCCTGAACAGAATATCAGTCTGCAGCAATACTATAACCAGGTTAAAGCACAGGTCGAAAGTGGTGTAAATACTGACTGGATGGCAAAACCTTTACGTAATGGTGTAGACCAGCAGCACTCCCTCCGCCTGGAAGGTGGAGACGCCGCCTTCCGTTATGCCCTGATCGGTGATGTACATAAGATCAATGGTGTCATGAAAGGATCCGACAGAAGAACGATTAACGGAACCGCAGACCTCTCTTATCGTCTTAAAACGTTGAATTTCCGCAATAGTCTGACAGTAGGCAGCGTGAATGCGAATGAGTCTCCATGGGGTGTTTTCGGTGATTATGTGAAACTGAACCCATACTGGAGTCCTTACGATGCTGCCGGCAATATCGTGAAAACATTTACGCCGTTTAACTATGACTACTGGGTACAAAACAATGGCACAGGCGGAAAACCTTACCCTAACCCGATGTATGACGCTACACTGAATACATTCAACAGCAGTCAGTATCTCAATATCATCAACAATTTCCAGGTTGACTGGTCGCCATTCAAACACTTCACCGTAAGAGGTGCTTTTGGTATCAATGCGACCAATCTCAACTCCGATATATTCAAGCCTGCAGAACATTCTGCTTTCGCAGGTTACAGCGATGCAGACATCCTGCGTAAAGGTTCTTACGACTATGGCACCGGTAAGTCATTCAGTTACACCAGTAACCTGAATCTCCAGTATAGTAATCTCTTCAGAGGACTGCACTATCTGAGTATCGGGGCGCAGCTGGAAGCAGCTGAAGATAAAAGCACTAACTACAGTTTTTCTGCAGAAGGCTTCCCTGATGCCAGCATCGATTTCCTTGGTATGGCATTGCAGTATCAGCGGGATGGCCGTCCGGGCGGTACAGAAGCCACTACCAGAAGGGTGAGTGCCATAGGTAACGTGAGCTATAGCTATGATGACCGCTACTTTGCAGACGTGAGCTATCGTTTAGATGGCGCCTCTCAGTTTGGTACGAACAGTCGCTTTGCACCATTCTATTCTTTAGGAGCCGGTTGGAACCTGCATCATATAGATTTTATACATGATAATCTGCCGGTTGTAAACAGGCTGAAAATCCGTGGTTCATATGGTGTGACGGGTAACCAGGCATTTTCTGCTTATCAGCCTTTGGCCACCTATGGGTATATTATCAATGACCACTATAAGAACTGGCTGGGTGCCAGACAAACTTCATTGGGCAATCCTGATCTGCAATGGCAGAAAAACCAGAAATACAATGCAGGGGTAGAAGCGGACTTATTTCGTGGAAGGATTACCATGCAGGCCGATTTCTACAAAGAAAAGACCTCTAATCTCTTATCCTCACTGGAGTTGCCTTATTCCAACGGATTCACCAGCTACATTGAAAATATCGGACAGCTGGAACAAACAGGATGGCAGGCCAGTGCTACATTGATGCTGATACAGGATGACGCACGTCGTATCAACTGGTCTGTAACCGGTAACATTACACATAATACAGACAGGATCGTACAGCTGTCACAAGCAATGAAAGCCGCTAACGAGAAACTGGCATTGCTTACCGATGGTAGCACACCGAATAAAATTATCCGAGAAGGCGCATCACAGAATACCATTTATGCTGTTCGTTCAATGGGTATAGACCCTAGTACCGGCCGTGAATTATTCATGACACGTAAGGGCGAAGTTTCTTACTCCTGGAATGCGGCAGACAGGGTAGCAGTGGGATTAAATCAGCCTACCTATCGCGGTAACTTCAGTACGCTGGTGCGTTACCAGGGGCTTTCCTTTAACGCATCCTTCGGCTATCGCCTGGGCGGACAGATATACAATCAGACCCTGGTAGATCGCGTGGAAAGTGCGGATAAGTTCTTTAACGTAGATGCCCGCGTATTTACAGATCGCTGGAAACAACCCGGAGATAAGGCGTTTTTCAGAGGCATCAATGACTATTCTGTCATCTTTCCTTCTTCAAGATTTGTGCAGAATGAATCAACACTCACCTGTCAGAACATCAACATTACCTATAATGTGCTGAACAGAGCCTGGTTGCAACATGCAGGTCTGCAGGCATTGACGCTTTCCGCTAATACAGGAGAACTGTTCTACCTGTCTACGGTAAAGCAGGAGAGAGGACTGGATTATCCGTTCACAAGGCAGGTTTCATTTAATGTATTTGTCACTTTCTAAACCAGGATGAACATGAAGAAACTAATATCAACAACTATACTATTTAGCGCGCTGGCTTTCAGCAGCTGTAATAAATACCTTGACGTTACACCTCAGGCACAGACCACCAAAGATCAGATATTCAGCACAGAAAAGGGCTTCCGTGATGCGCTGACCGGCGCTTATATTCAGATGAAAAGTAACAATACCTACGGTGGTAGTCTGATGTGGGGGAATATTGAATTCATGGCCCGTAACTGGGATGTGGTATCTGCGAATAACGTCGCATTGAACAGCCTCGCCAACGCTAATTATACGGATGCGGTTGTAAGAAGCTGGCTAGATAATACTTATGCGGATCTCTATAAGGTAGTGGCCAGTGTAAACAGTATCCTGGAAAGAATTGACGCACAAAAGGGCATGTTTACCGGTAACAACTATTCCCTGATTAAAGGAGAAGCCCTGGCTTTACGTGCGTTTAACCACTTTGATGTGTTGCGCATGTATGGTCCTATGCCTGACAACCCTGGTCAGGGCCCCTTGCTGCCTTATGTGAGAGAAGTGACGCATGAGGTCATCACGCCTGTCGGTTATGCTGAATTTGCACAGCATATCCTTTCAGACCTGGATGCAGCAGAAGCATTGATGAAGGATACGGATCCCATCAGGACCTATTCGCTGGCAGAATTAAATCCGCCTACGAATATCAATACGCCTCCGGTAGTAGCAGACAACTTTTACATGTACCGTCAGATAAGGCTGAACTACTATGCAGTGCTGGCCTTGAAAGCAAGGGTATATATGTATCTCTCTACAACCGATCCTGCCAACAAAGTCAATGCAGCAAAATATGCGCAGATGGTAGTTGACGCGAGAGACCATTCTGGTTTACCAATTTTCCGACTTGGCAGGGAGAGTGATCGCGTATCCGGAGACTATCTCATGTCTTCAGAACATATTGCAGCCCTGAGCGTATACAACCTGGATGCTATTGCCTCCGGTACATTCGGCGAACTTGGTTCGCTGGCCCGTAGTGACTTTAACGTACAGGACGGCTTTTACTTTCTTAATAATCTCTTCCCTGTTGCAGAAAGAACTTCTGATGTAAGATGGAAAGAAATGTGGGTGTACAGGGTCAACAACCCTAGTTACGTGATGTACAGGAAGTTTAATCAGCGGGCGTCTAATCCTGTCTTACAGGTGCCTTTATTACGTCTTAGCGAAATGTATCTGATACTCACAGAATGCGCTGCCGGAAAAGAGGATGCAGAGGCTGCCTATGGGGCTTATTGTAACGAAAAGGGTATTCCTTTCCCTACAGGCTTCAATGCCTCCGGTTGGGAAGCAGACCGCAGGAATAAGATCATCCGTGAATATGTACGTGAACTTTATGCGGAAGGGCAGACTTTCTTCACCTATAAAAGGCTGAACGTAAACACCCTTCCTGCCAGCTGGACGGCTGCTTATTATACCGGCACTGCCGCCAGGTATGTCGTACCAAAACCGGATCGCGAAATTAATTATCACAACAACTAATGACGACCATGAAACAGATCATATGCTGCTGCTTTGCGCTGGTAATGGCTGCCGGCTGCAAGAAAGCACCCTATCTTACTTATTCCGACATCGCCCGTATTCAGATGGCTGATACGACTACCCAATCTGCTACTTTCGTATTTGAACCGGAGAATATCGTACAGGATACTGCCTATATCCAGGTGAACACCATCGGTGGCATTGCACCATACGACAGACAGGTGAAGTTTGTTCAGATTACAGACTACTCCTATACCTATAAACGGGACAGCGTTACTAATCAGATTATAGATAGTGTTGCTACCGAAACACCTTTCAGGGCTTTACCCGGTATACACTATGTCAACTTTGATGACAAAAACATGCAGTCTTTGATGGTGGTGAAGGCGAATGAGGCAAGTGCCCGCATCCCGGTAATCTTGCTGAGAGATACGAGTCTGGCCACTAATACCTATCGTCTCCATATCCAATTGGCAGAAAATTCAGAGTTTGGTTTAGGCGAAAGAATAGCACGCGAAAAAATGCTGACTTTTTCTGATCACCTGGAACGCTTCGACTCCTGGCGGGTGGATAGTTACCTTGCACCTGCATTCAGCTGGTTTGGCAAATACAGCGTTGGTAAACATCAGTTTATGATTGATGTACTTAAACAGAACATCGATGATCCATGGTTTAAGGCAGCCAGTAACAATGGTTCCCTGCGACAGTTTGTAACAGTGCTGAAGCAGGCATTAATCGACTACAATGGCAATCCTGACAATATTGCCAGTGGCAAAGCGCCGATACGTGAAACATCTTCACCAGCCAGTTCTGCCATCACATTCCCATAAACTATCAACCAAGCAGCTCATGAAACAGTTTAATATACTCGTCATTTTGCTGATCAGCCTACTGGCATTCAGTTGCCAGAAAGATGACAGTACTGACGCTACTAATCCCCTGCCTGCATTTGAGGTAGGAGGTATTGCAGATACCATCAATCTGTTTACGCACCAGGATACCCTGCGCCTTTCTCCTGCGGTAGCAGATGAAAAGTTATATGATTATTACTGGACGAACATCAGTGCAAACTTTGTCTCGTTAATAGGCAATCAGAATAAAACAGACACCCTGGCATTTACGAAGGATATCAGTTATCCGGTGATGCTCGACCCCGGACAATATTATCTCGTTTTGAACATACGTGATAAGAAAACCGGTGTGGTAAAGTTGAAAAAAATGATCTTTAACGTATCGACACTCAATAATGACGGTTGGTACCTCATTAAAGATAATAACGGCAAAACAGACATAGACTTTATCCATAAAAGAGGCAGAATAGACAACTGGATTGCGTTTTACAATAATGGCAAAAGTCTGGAAGGACATGCGGTAAAAGGTCTGTTTGCAGGCGGTATGCGCCGTACCCTGACTTCTTCTGATCTATACGGTGGTTTGATTGTATTATCAGATAAAGACGCCGGTATTTATCGCGTGAGCAATGGCGTAGAAACATATGCCTATGATAGCATGTTCTTTGGCAAACCTGCCAATCGTCGTCCGCAGAATGTTTTCCAGCCACAGGCCAGCGCGAATCTGATGCTGATCAATGATAACAAGGCTTATTGTATGAATAAGGGAGCATTGTTTACAGATCTGCCGCAAACTTACAAACCTTCACAGATGGCTGTAGTAGGCGCCATGGACCTCGGTTGGGACCTGAATACGAAATCCGTGTTTTGTTACAATGGAACCGCTTACACGGGTCTTGGCAGTAATGCCACTGAACTAAAAAACATGAATGCAGATCTTACCTGGATGGCCGGTTTCCCTGGCGTACGCAGCGTGGCATTTATGCTGTTTAAATTGCCTGATGGCAATGGGGTACTTTATAAACTCAATACCTTGTATGGTTTCCTGCTGGGTTCCGGTGCACTGATTATGGCACGTGATACGATCGCGTCGTCGCATGGACTGATGAATGCCGGTATGATAGCCGGTAACTATGACGCAGACTACATTTACTACTCCATAGGGTCCGATATCTTCATGACAGACATTGCTACTGCAACAGAACGATTACAGTTTACATTGCCGGCAGGCGAGGTCGTTACTGACATACAACATGTAAAATACCCGGTACCTGCAACGAATGTTGTATATACGGCCGATTACCTGGCTATCGCCACCTATAATCAGGGGCGCTACAAGGTATGGTTGCACAGGCTCAGCTCTACTGGTACTATTCAACCGCTATCTCAACCAACATTCGAAGGAGATGGCCGTATAAATACAGTGATCTACATGGAACAGGGACAGGGCAGCCGCGTCTTCTAAATCCAGCCATTATAGCTATTCTACCCGTTGCCGGTGCCTTTGCACCGGTAGGGGGGAATGCATGTATTCAAACGGAAAATAATAATCATGAAAAATATACTGCTACTCACGCTTGTCTGCGGTTTGGGCCTTCATACAGCCGCACAGGACACGACAATGCTTTCAGCACAAAAGAAGGAACTCACAGGTTTCCTGGCTGATGCTGATGCGAAACTGGCGACCTGCCAGCAACAATACTATGATGCACAGAAAGCCAAAGGTCATTATGATACGATAGGTCTTGGAGAATGGCGCTATCAGATGAAGTTGTTGAAATCAGCACGTAAGGCACAGGAGATCAACTTTATCCGGCAGCATCCGGATTATATGGTTAGTCTGGATGCATTAAAAGATGTGATAGGTCCGCTGCCGGACAATATAAAAAGCTATAATGCCCTGTACAATGGGTTGAAAAAGAATATCCGGCAGAGTGAAGCTGGTATCAACACCAAAAAGATGATTGATAAATACATGACCGTACGCGTAGGCGCCATAGCACCTGCATTTACGGCGCCTGATACCAGCGGACAGAATATAAGTCTGAAGGATTACAGAGGTAAGTATGTATTGATTGATTTCTGGGCCAGTTGGTGCGGACCGTGCAGGGAGGAAAACCCTGCTGTAGTAAAAGCCTACCAGCAGTACAAAGACAAAAACTTCGATATTCTCTCTGTATCGCTGGATCAGCCGGGAAAAAGAGCCGAGTGGATCAAGGCTATTCAGAAAGATGGTCTTAGCTGGCAGCATGTATCCGAACTTAAATACTGGGATAGCAATGTCGCGAAACTATATGCGATAAGATCTATTCCACAGAATTTCCTGGTTGATCCCAAAGGAAAGATCATCGCAAAAGACCTGCGGGGAGAAGCACTAGCAACAAAATTGGAAGAAATACTTAAATAGAACCATGCTTAAATACAACATTGCCTTAGCCGCCCTGATGGCTTTGGGCGCCGGTGCCCAGGCACAGAAGAATACACCGGCAAAGAATACGCCACCAGACAGTACCACCAGGAAGACAGACTCATTATCTGCCGGTATCAAGCCCTATGACCAGGTAATCACCGCTAAAGCGACCAGTTATGAGGGTTTGTTCAAGGTACATTACCTGAACAGCCGCTACTATTTTGAAATACACGATTCACTATTGACCCGCGCTATCCTGGTAGTGAATCGTATCGGGAAGGCTGCTACCAGCGCCCGACCTAATATGACCGGTTATGCCGGCGACCAGATTGCTGAAAACGTCATCCATTTTGATAAAGGACAGGATGACAAAATACTGTTAAAAGTAATGCGCTTCCAGGAACGCTCCGGTGATACCACTGAAAATGGTATGTACAGAGCGGTGATCAAATCCAACCTGGAACCTATTGCGGCTGTATTCCCGGTAAAAGCATATAACAAAGCGGCACACACCACTGTCATTGATGTTACGGATATCTTAAACACGGAAAACGAAATATTCCATTTCGGTACACAGGTGAAGACAGCACTGAAGCTGGGTGCGATCCAGTCGGATAAGTCTTTTATCACCGGAATGAAGGCCTTCCCGATGAACATCGAGATCCGCACCATGCGCAGTTATCTGTCAGCCACACCAGGTGCTACCATACCTGACACCTATGAGTTGAACAGCTCTATGGTGCTATTACCAAAGGAACCGATGCAGGCGCGTTATGCCGATGCACGCGTAGGCTTCTTTGCCAGGGGCTATATAGATTTTGATGCGGATCCACAAGGTGTCAAAGCACGCTACCTGATCACACGCTGGCGTCTTGAACCTAAGGAGGAAGATGTTGAGAAATATAAGCGTGGGGAGCTGGTAGAACCCAGACAGCCGATCATCTATTATATTGACCCGGCCACACCTAAAAAGTGGGTACCCTATCTCATTGCAGGGGTAAACGACTGGCAGAAGGCATTTGAGCAGGCAGGCTTTAAAAATGCTATTAAAGCTTTAACAGCGCCTGAGAACGATTCTACCTGGAGTATCGATGATGCACGTCACAATGTGATTGTTTATAAACCCTCTTCGGTAGCCAATGCCAGTGGTCCTCATGTACACGATCCACGTAGTGGTGAAATCATTGAAACACATATCAACTGGTACCATAACATCATGCAGCTGGTACATAACTGGTATATGGTACAGGCAGGTCCGCTGGATCCGAATGCCCGTAAAATGGAATTCGATGATAAGCTGATGGGAGAGTTGATCCGATTCGTGTCGAGCCATGAAGTAGGACATACACTGGGACTTGCACATAACTTTGGATCCAGCTCCACCGTGCCGGTAGAAAAGCTGCGCGATAAGGCATGGGTGGAAGCCAATGGCCATACGCCCTCTATTATGGACTACGCCCGTTTCAACTGGGTGGCACAACCCGAAGATAACATAGGGGATAAGGGTATTTTTCCGAGAATCGGCGACTATGACAGATGGGCTATTCAGTTCGGTTATCGTTGGTATCCACAATTTAAAACGCCAAATGAAGAAGTCGCGTTCCTGAACAGGTTGGTGATTGATAGTCTGGCGGCTAATAAACGCCTTTTCTTTGGCAGCGAAAATGCCGGCAGTGACCCGCGTAGTCAGAGTGAAGACCTGGGTGACAATAACGTTCTCGCGTCTAAATATGGTATCAAAAACCTGCAACGTGTATTGCCGCAGCTCAGGAACTGGACCAGCGTCCCCAATGAAGGCTATGACAACCTGAAGAACATGTATGAGACAGTACTGCGTCAATACATCCTGTTTGGCGCTCATGTAATGAAGAGTATTGGTGGTGAATACCAGACCCTGAAAAGTGTAGAACAGCCAGGTGTACAGATATCTCCGGTGAGCTACCAGCAACAAAAAGAGGCCATGAAATTCCTGAACGACTATGTCTTCACAACGCCTAAATGGTTGATCAATGATACGCTGACTGCACTTACCGGTATTGACGGCGCCACTTACATAGGTGTAGGCCAGTTCAATGTAATCATGCGTCTGATGGCATCTGGTGCTATCATGACGCTTACACGTGATGCGGAGCTCCATAAAGGCACTAAAACGTATACTGCAGGTGAGATGCTTGATGATCTGAGAAATAGTATCTGGAGTGAGTTATACAACAATAAGCCGATTGACCTGTATCGCCGTAATCTGCAAAAGATGTATATCGATCAGGCTAAAAAGGCATTCAGACAGGTAAATGAGATCGTTGGCAGAAACAATGGCAACGGTACCATCTTCTACATAAACCCGGATCCTACCAGCAACGATGCATCTTCATTAATGCGCGCGCAACTGGTAGTCCTGCGTGGTGATATCCGTAAGGCGATACCTGTGCAGACAGGTGTTTCAAAATATCATTTACAGGATATTGAAAACAGGATCACGATGATACTGGAAGGTAAAGAGGCTGAGAATAAGTAATTGCTAACTATTCCTATGAATAAACCGGCGGCTGTGGGGAGACCTGCAGCCGTTTCTCTTACCTGCTTGTCATGCGGAAATATCAAGAAATAAGCACTAAATCAGTTATAGCATAATTTTCCAGCTCCTTACCTAATCTGTCGGGGTAACCACAAAGCGCAAAACCATGGGCTATTGCAAAGACGATCATCACACCTCTCACATCGTCAATTTCCGGATCGGTGTGTCTGACTTTACTTCCTTTTGGTATCATACCAGGCTTTCCCTCCGTTTACTTAAATTAACCGCTCTTTCTATCCGTGGACGGTTGTATCGTTGAAGGAATATAGGATAAAGATTTAGCACGATATTTAATATAAGCAGCCATAGCGACTTGAGAATGCCGAATTTGATGGCCACGAATACATTAAACGGGAGGACTATCAGCAGTATAATTACATGATCTAACTCTGACTTTTTTGTCTTGTAATATAGATTGGTCAGGGATGCGGTGCTTTTTGCTATTGGACTGGATTTTCTAATCACTGCTTCCCAGCCTATAACAACCAGGAATTTTCTGAAAAGATTGATTCCCAGGTATTCGTATATTTTTCCTCGCTGTTCCCATTCCTTTTCATTGTAGTAGGAAGAAGTAAGCGGGCTTTTTTGTATTTCAGTAAAAACAGAGACGCATAGCATCAAAAGGAAGTTTAGGGCCCAGGCGAATGCGAAACCATCCATTCTGACATAAATAGCCAGGGCGTAAATGGCTCCGATTGAGGCTACCGCGATTGAAGTTAAAATTAGGGTCTTTCTCATTTGTTTATCGTTAGCAAGAATATAGGTACAACTATCTTTATATTGCTCTCTCAGCGTCGCTGAAATAGGGTTAGGATGATTGATACTGTAGCAAATTAATCAAAAAAACAAGCCATTTTCTAAAGTACTTTTAAAAGCTTAAATTTCTTACACTTAAAACTAACTTATCATGAAGTGTCAACTAATTTTGTCGTTATTGCTTTTAACCACTTGTTTTGTTGGATTTGGTCAGGAAAAGGGCGCGGGAAAATCAAAGAAACAAAATGCTGATGTAGTTGAAAAGGGCTTAACTAAGATATCCATCTTGTACCCTTATGCCGAGGGTAAAACCTTCGATATGGTGTATTATGAAGCCAAACACATGCCCATGGTAGCCAGTTATTTAGGCTCAAATCTGGTGAAATATACCATTGAAAAGGGACTTTCCGGTGGTGCACCTGATCAGCCTTTACTTTATATGGCTGTTGGCGCATTTTATGTAAAGAGTTTAAGTGAATATCAGGCGGCTATCAAACCAAATTTAGATGCAATTCGGGCGGATTTCGCAAACTATACCAATGTGCTTCCTGTCGTTTTGGTGAGTGAAGTCGTAAAATAACCCGGATCTCCATCGTCATTCCCGCTATATAGCCGCCGAACCTGCGGCAGCATAGACGTATGGGCCACATTATCAATGCATATGATTCTTTTTAAATGGCCGAACACTGTTATGAGGTAAGTGCTGCATAGCAAATATACCCCGTCCCTATAATCCGATGCTGGCCCGGATAAGATGATGCTGTGAGAAGCGTCTATTGGCGGTTAAAATAAGCTTTAAGCAGAAAATGGAAGGAAATTCCCAATTTGATAAAATAAATTCCGTTTTCGATATAACATATATCCGCCGACCTGTGCACTTTTGCAGCCTAATTTATCTTTTTATATGGGAAGGCATCTGGGGAAACTAATTTCAGGACTTGCACTAATATTATCATTTTTCTTATTTAATATACCTGCCATCTATGCCAATTATATAGATGACAAGGCAACGGTCATCTCTGGTATCGTTGTTACCAATAATGGAGAACCTGCTCCGGGAGTGACTGTCATTATTCAGGAGCTGTCAAAGGGGGCTATTACGAATGAAAACGGTTTGTTTAATTTCAAGAATATTCCGGTTGGTACCTATCATCTGAAAGCGTCATTAATAGGTCTGGAGCCTGTTGTGATAGAGGTGAAGGCAGAAGAAGGCAGGGAAAACCATATTAGAATAACATTGAGCGCTTCTTCGCAGAAACTGGAAGAAGTAGTGGTAACCAGTGGTGGTAACCGTTTTGGCAGAAAGGAAAGCGTGGATGTTTCCAAAATGCCCCTGGCCAATATGGAGAATCCTCAGGTATATACTGTTGTCAGCAAAGAGCTGATGAAAGAACAGCTGATCACAGACTATAACAGTGCTTTTAAGAATGTACCAGGCGCCGGTGTAGCAGAAATCAGAAACCAGGGTAGAACGACATTTATTTCAAGAGGCTTTCCGACACCTCAGCTGGTGCGTAATGGGGTGAGCAGCTTTACCTATACAACGATTGACCCGGTGAACCTTGAGCGTATTGAGGTAATTAAAGGGCCATCCGCAACATTATTCGGTAGTACGGTATCTTCTTTTGGCGGTCTGTTTAACAGGGTAACCAAAAAGCCGTTGCAGAATGCCATGGGGGAAATTTCTTATTCGGGAGGAAGCTGGAACCTGAACCGCCTCACGATGGATATCAACTCCCCGCTGAATAAAGAGAAAACTGCCTTGCTGAGGGTAAATACCGCTTTACACAGTGAAAATAGCTTCCAGGATGCGGGCTTCACCAGAAGTTTTCTGATAGCGCCTAGTTTCTCCTATGCAGTGAGCGACAGGCTGACGCTTTCCCTGGATGTAGAGTTCAGCTTAAATAAAGCGACTTCTCCGACGCGTCTGGCACCTTATACCAAAGGAACGGCTAAGAGCATCGGAGACCTACATATTCCTTACAAACTTTCTTTTGCAAACAACACCATCACCTATGGCAGCCAGCAGTATAATATCTTCGCGCAGGCGAAATATATACTTTCCAAAAGCTGGACTTCCCAGACGATTGTTTCCCGTACAAGATCTTCTTCTGATGGTAATGTGGTGCAGTTGACAATGACCTCAGATACTTCATTGCGTCAGTCTGTAACTAACCAGGATTTTCCTTATTATGGAACGGATATTCAGCAGAACTTCATCGGCGACTTTAAAATTGGCGGTTTAAGGAACAGGGTGGTTGCCGGTCTGGATTTTTACAGCCTCAGGTCAACCCGTAATGATGCTACTGTAAATCTGACGCCTATAGATGTCAGAAAGCCAGGTGCGGGATATAACAACTTTACATTAGAAAAGGTAAAACCGCTCTTTGCAAATGCTACATATTCCAATTTTGTAGCCGGCAGAGAAGAAACCTACAGCGCTTATGTATCTGATGTGCTGAATATTACGGAGAAATTACTGGTAATGGCTAGCCTGCGTGTGGACAGGTACATGAATAAGGGTACTTACTATCCTGCCCAGGATTCAACAGCAGGCAATTATAACCAGACAGCTTTGTCTCCCAAATTCGGGGCGGTATACCAGGTCGTGAAAGACAAGGTATCAGTCTTCGGAAACTATATGAACGGATTTAACAACGTTTCAGGATCTGATTTTGAGGGTAATACCTTCAAGCCAACACAGGCTAATCAATGGGAGGGAGGTGTGAAATTCGACCTCAACAAGGTGAGTGCAACATTGAGCTACTATAATATCTCTGTGACTAATGTTACCCGTGATGATCCTGAGCATGCGACTTATTCCCTCCAGGATGGTACACAGTTGAGCAAAGGATATGAGGTAGAAGTAATCGCAAATCCGGTAAAAGGGCTGAACATCGTAGCTGGTTATACTTATAACGATAGTAAATTCACGAAGGCGAATGCGTCTGTAGATGGGTTGAGGCCGACTACTGCCGGTTCTCCTAAAGTAGGAAACCTGTGGATCAGCTACCGTCTGGCGTCGGGAGCAGCTAAAGGATTGGGCTTCGGTTTTGGTGGTATTTATGCCAGTGAGTATTATCAGACGAATACGACTGCTTTCAAATTTACCATTCCTTCCTATACGGTGCTGGATGCGGCTGTTTTCTATGACAAGCCGAGCTACAGAATAGGCTTAAAGGTGGATAATCTGACGAATGAAAAATACTGGTCATATCGTCTGGCGGCACAGAATCCTACCCGTGTTACTGGTAGCGTGACGTTTAAGTTTTAGAGATGTTATTTACAAAGAATATCAGAGGCTGGCCATTGGTCAGCCTCTTTTTTATGTAAAACCATAGGTATTTATTCACTGCGCAAGCTCTTTACAGGATTTATCATGGCTGCTTTAATGCTCTGAAAGCTGACGGTCAGTAGCGTAATGAGTAATGATCCTGCTCCTGCAACTGCAAAAATCCACCAGGATATATTTGTACGATATTCGTATTTTTCAAGCCAGTTTTCCAGAAAACAATAAGATGCTGGTATTGCAATAATAAAAGCAATGATGACCAGCAATGCAAATTCTTTGGAAAGTAAACTCCAAAGGGTGAAGACTGATGCCCCCAATACTTTTCGGACGCCCATTTCCTTCGTGCGTTGTTCGGCAACAAATGAGGCTAAGCCAAACAAGCCTAAACAGCTGATGAAAATTGCCAGAATAGCAAATCCCCAGGCAAGTTGTCCAATACGCTCTTCGACAGCAAATTTTGATGCATATTGCTGGTCGACAAATTTATAATCGAAAGGGCTTCCGGGGTTGAACTTCCGGAAAACAGCCTCGATCTTTTTTAAGGACTCGTTTGCGCTGTTTTGAGGATTTAACTTGATGTTGATGACGCTTGCCCAATTATAATCCAACATGAAAACAGTCTGGTAAACCGGTTCAAACGGTGAACCCATCAACATATCTTTGACGATACCTATTATTTGAAAAGGCTTACCATTCCATTTTACAGTTTTACCCACAGGATCTTTCAATCCCAGGTACCTGGCCGCGCTTTCATTTAACACCATTCCTGAAGAATCAGTGGCGAATGAGCGTGAGAAATCGCGGCCCGCAACAAACTGCCAACCTATTGTTTTGCCAAAGTCATGGCTTATGGCGACCGTTCCCAGTTGCTCTCTGAGATTTGGATCTTTTCCTTCCCAATCAAATCCAATTTGTCTTGATTTTAAACTAGTTGTCGGTGAGGAAGAAGTTGACATTTCAATAACTGCACCTGTTTCAATAAGCTCTCTTCGTAACGCATTATAATGTCCATACAGCTCCGGCGTGTTCATGTCAATCGTGATCAAAGCCTCGCGGTTGTAACCTACAGGTCGGTTTTTGGCATATTGAATTTGACGGAAAACGATGATTGTGCCAATGACGAGTGTAACCGATACAGTAAACTGGATAACTACCAATACCTTCCTTGGTACTGAAGCAAACCGGCCGGCCCGAAATGTGCCTTTCAGTACTTTAACCGGTTGAAATGAAGATAGATAAAGAGCTGGATAGCTACCTGCAATCAGGCCGGTTAGTATACTAAAACTTAAACCCAAAACTCCAAAAAGCGGCTTGTTCCAGGGGAGAGAAAGTTGTTTGTCGGCTATTTCATTGAATAGGGGAAGTACCAGGAATGTTAGAAGCAGTGAAAGTATAAATGCAAAAGCAGTGACCATCAGTGATTCGCTGAAAAACTGACCGACCAGCTGCGAACGTACAGAGCCAACAGCCTTTCGGATACCAACTTCCTTCGCCCGCTTCTCGGAACGTGCTGTCGACAGGTTCATAAAGTTGATACAAGCGAGGAGTAGCACAAATACACCGATGATCCCAAACAACCATACATACTGGATTCGTCCATCTACTTTGCCAGATTTGTCCCACCCTGTATACAGATGCCATCGGCTCATAGGATGCAGGAATATTTCTGGATTGGAGTAAGCGGTTTCGGGGAGGTGAAGTACCCTAAGGTTCTTTATCTTTTTTGAAACGGTAGCAAAATCAGAATTTTTCGAAAGCTGAGCGAGAATTTGCCAGGAATTGTTTTGCCATCCGGCGGTATTCTTGATCCAGGGTTCGGAGGAAGCGTATAATTCCCAGGGCGCAATAAAGGTCATCTCCCGGAACTCAGTATTGTACGGTAAATCCTCGTAGACGCCGGTAACTTTGACACTGAACTTATTGTCGATCTTCATGATTTTGCCAATCGGGTCGATGTCATCGAAGAGCACCCGCGCAACTGATGAAGATAGCATAATCGAAGCAGGCTCTTTTAGCCCATCCATTGTGCCCTGGACCATTTTTAACGTTAACATTTCAGGCGCCTCCGAACTCATATAGTTACCTGTCTTGGTAATCTTTCGATCGCCATAAGCCAGGACGTGATTCTCCATCCAGGCTGCAATAACGACATGTTTAAAATCATCCTGAAACTCTGTTTGCAAAATGTTCCTTAGCGGAAGAGGCATATATTCACCTACTCCAAATTCTCCGTTAACAGAGGCACTTTGCATGACTTTTGCGATCCTGTTATAATTTATATGGTATTTGTTATAGGACACCTCATCATAAATCCAGAGACCGATAAGCATCGCTACCGCCATACCCGTGGCAAGCCCGGTAATATTGATGATAGAATACGCCTTCTGTTTGAGAAGGGTTCTGAACGCGATTTTGAAGTAATTACGTATCATTTCATGGCTTAAATAAGAGGTTGACGGATATGGGCATTGCTGGCCAGATCGGCATTGCTTGAAGCAGGCATGAGCCAGATATTATCAGTTCCGATCAGCAATTGTCCCTTACTGCTGAATCTACAATAAGACCAAATAGCCTGCCTGGATGTTGTGTTTATGTATTATATTGATATATAGCTACTTGTGAAATTTTTGTGCGATTAAAAGTGTCCGGTACTGGACATGCCCTGTCCGTCTACGGAACGCAGTTGCCGGGAAGGAGAGTGGGAAAGAAAATTGCTTAATAAAGGGCGTAGTTAACTTATAATTGATATTATATACGTGTGTATATAACATTCTTTTTTTCTAATTGACGGGTTAAATGCTCGTCTGCCCGCCAGTTTTGAGTTCATAATTACCGTGTGCGTATGGATACTCTTTATTTTTCTCCGTTGAAATTCAATGTGTATGCCTTATAATATTTAGGTCACAATCCATTGTTTCTCTGCAATAATACTGTTATTTGGTTTTCCGTCGATTTCAATCTGTTTTCAAATAGGCCGTTGCGAAAAAATATCTGCCTAAATAGGTGCTTTTCATTTTAATTTGGTGATTTACGAAAAGTTCGTAGATTTACGAATAATCGTAGTTGTTTGTTTCTAAAAGCATGTTTATGGAAAAGCTAACGCAGCAGGAGGAGCTGGCGATGCTCGCAATCTGGAAAACCGGTTCCGGGTCTGTAAAGGACTTTCTGGAGAACCATCCTTCGCCTCAGCCGCCATATACCACATTGGCTTCCACCATCAGAAACCTGGAAAAGAAGGCGTATCTCACAAGTCGCAAGGCAGGTAACCTCTACGAGTACACACCTGCTATTGCAGAAGAAGAGTACAAACAGAAATTCATGAATGGTTTTGTGAAAGATTATTTCGAAGACTCTTACAAGGCGTTGGTTACTTTCTTTGCAAAAGAGAAGAAAATCACACCTGAAGAACTCAGAGAGATTGTAAGAATGATCGAAAAAAAGTAACTGCTTATGCTTATTTATCTGTTAAAAGCCAACATCGTACTGATTCTTTTTTATCTGGCGTATCGCTTTGGATTAAGGCGACTGACCTTTTACACATTGAACAGGTTTTTCCTGATTGGAGGGATTGTATGTGCGGCTGCAGGACCATTGATAGACCCTTCTGTGTTTATTCAGCAACACCATGGACTGAATGCTGTAGCAGAAACGCTACCAGATCTTTCTATGTTTAAGCGGATTGAAAAACCGCTTATGCACGTGGTACTGGAATATATCTTCTGGGGTGGAGTAGGGGTGATGATAACACGATTGGCCATACAACTACTGTCGTTACTGAAGCTGCACCGAAATACAACAAAAACGCTGTACGGTAAAGAACAACTGCGCATTACGGAACGGCATGTCAACCCATTCTCTTTCATGCGTAATATTTATATCAATCCGTCCCTGCATAGCGCTGAAGAGTTGACCTCCATCATCAGACATGAACAGGTACACGTAAGACAGTGGCATACGCTGGACGTTTTGCTGGGAGAATTGACCAGGATCTTTTACTGGTTCAATCCCGGTGCGTGGTTAATGAGTATAGCTATCCGCGAGAACCTTGAGTTCATCACTGACAGATGTATACTCGAGCAGGGAATGGATGCAAAAGCTTATCAATACAGTCTGATAAAAGTAAGTGGGATCCCATATGCGACGGCCATCGCAAACAATTTCAATTTCTCACATTTAAAACAAAGGATCATGATGATGAACAAGAGAAGATCATCCCGCTATCATTTGGTGCGTTATGTAGTATTAGGCGCGGTCATGGGGCTCGCTGTGTTATCACTGAATTTCACCAGAGCAGCTGTAAAGGTGGAGACGTCTGCCAGACACATTGCTACGATGTTCTTTCAGTATGACACTGTTAAACCGGCGCCAGTTCCTTTTTCGGTACCGCCACCTCCACCGCCGGTACCACCCACTTCTGCCGTTAAACATGTAAAGGGTAAAGCAGTGCCGCCGCCTCCACCTCCGGCGCCTCCTGCTGCACCAGCGCAACCTGTTGTAGAAGAGATCAGAATGGAGCCTGTAACAACGCCTATTCCTGCGTCTGCTATGGGATCGCTGGTTGAAGACGTCGAAGAAACGCCGCTTCCCGGCGGAGGTGTGGCATTAAGGAAAATAAACCCGGATGTTAAAATGAAACCGGTGTTTTTCGTAGATGATATCCGCTATGGAGTAGAGCCACCTGCAGGCCTGAATAGTAATGATATCAGCTATATTAATGTCTTTAAGGGGGAAACAGCAGTTAAACTGTACGGCAGTGAGGCTAAAGATGGCGCAGTACTGATCTACACCAAGGCTTATAAAGGGGATGCCAGTATGAAGAATGCTCAGCCGTTAAAAACGGTCACTACTGTTGACGGTGTTAAGATTCAGACAACAGGAACAAATATCCCGGCAAAGGCTGTTGAGAACACCAATTACGATCCAAATCACAGTACCAATTACAACAATAAGCTCAATAATCTCAATGGTCAAAAAGCACAATCCGTAAACGGTGGCACCCATTTGACCAAAGTTCAGGCTACTGATGCAGCTAAACCATAAATTTATATAACGTCATTACTGCATAGGAATTGAATAACAAGGGGCTGCTCATTTTGCCGTGAGCAGCCCCTTGCTCTTTGCGCCGGTGCAAGTGATCCCGGAAACCCGTTTTGGCAATATAAATCCTCAATAAGGCAAAATAAAAGCAGGCATTTGTTCCGAATTTTGAACTTTTATGGCAAACAGATATCATTAATAGCCGGATTAATTGTCAATAGCAATGGTGTCAGTTATTCTCTTAAATTTATAGATCATGAAACAGGGGAAAGCAGTTACAGTAAATACGCGAAATTTGTCAGAGATACACCGGGATTACGGATTGCCTGTTCCCGCACATCCATTGATCAGTTTGATTGAATGGCCCAAACACCAGATACCGAAAAACAATTTCTCCGGAGCTATTGTGTCTGGATTTTACCGTATTACCTTTAATACAGGTTTGAGTGGTAAATCTAAGTACGGCCAGGGCTATTATGATTATTCAGAAGGAGGGATGACCTTCGTAGCACCGACTCAGGTGATCAGTCCCTGTGTTTATGATGTTGCCGATGACTGGTCAATGTACACGCTATTGATCCATCCGGACTTTCTTTGGAATTATCCAATTGCTAAAACCATCAAACAATATGGCTTTTTCTCTTATAACACCAATGAGGCGCTCCATCTTTCAGATAAAGAAAAAAGCACCATCATTGCGATATTTGAAAATATTCAGGATGAACTGAATAGCCGGATCGATGACGTCACCCAGAATGTTATTATCGCCCAGATCGAGTTACTGCTGAGCTATGCTGACCGGTTCTATAAACGACAATTCATAACCCGGAAGGTCGTTAACAACGATTTATTGCAAAAGATGGATGATATGCTGGATGATTACCTGAACAGCGACAAGACCCTCAGCGAAGGTATTCCTACCGTGCATTTCCTGGCGGAGAAGCTGAATGTATCGCCGAGTTATCTGAGTGATATGGTGCGGTCTGTTAATGGACAAAGTGCCTTAGGTATCATCCATCAGAAAATCATCGAAAAGGCTAAGGAAAAACTTTCGGGTACCAATATGTCTGTTAGTGAGGTTGCATATGAATTAGGCTTCGGGCATCCATCATCGTTTACAAAATTATTCAAGACAAAGACCAATCTGTCACCATTGGAGTTCCGAAAGTCGTTCAATTGATATTTTCATCTGCCTGTTTTCAATTGCCTATATAAACCAGAGATGTAGACAGTCTTCCCTCCTAAGTCTCTATAGAGCGCACCCGGCATAATCTATACGTTCATTACACTGTGCAGCTGGGGCATTATTTGTACCCTGTTGCCGAAGGCTTACGTGCAACCAATCGGACGTCGGTGTAATGCTGATGCAATTGGCGCTTAACTCCTTTCTGTTAAAATAATAGCCGTGGCAGCATCAAAGCCAAAAACGGCAATGTAATACCGCAAAATGGCAAAATCTACACGCGGGCATATGCTGAACTTTGTCAGCAAATAAATCAGGTGTGATTTCACACTTATTAAAACAAAATATAGGAATAAGATGAAGATTGGAATTTTGAATACCGGAAATATCGGTTCAAGACTTGCCAGGGCCTGGATGGCAGCGGGACACGAACTGGTCATCGCCCAGGATGGGGATTAAGGACTAGTATAAACATCACCGGAAGTAGCACAAAAAAGGCTTTGAGATCATTGATCTCAAAGCCTTTTTTACATAGGTAATTAGATTATGGCTGAGTGGGCTTGTTTTGAGTATTGTCTTGCCAGTCGCGTACAATGACTTCCCTGTGTTTTTTACCCCAATCGGAAAGGTCGTAAATGAGATTCTGTAGCGACCAGCCATATTCAGTGAGGTTGTATTTAACAGAAACGGGTTGGGTATCTAATACAGTACGCCTGACCAGTTTATTTTCTTCCAGATCCTTCAGCTCTTTACTTAGCTGTTTGTTGGAAATACCGTGAAGGTCATTCAGTATATCGGAAAACCTTCGCTCGTTATAGTAACACATAGACGAAATAATGGAAATTTTCCATTTTCCGTTCAGTACATCCATCGCGTCATGGATCGCCATGATGTCTCTTTTGGGACAAAGCTCTTCTGTCATAAGTTACTTAGTTACTTGAAATATACCGTTACTTTTAGTTACAAAGTAACCAAAATAAATTGATGTGCGCTAAGTTTGCTGGAAATAATAAAACATCTGAAAAAAATGAGTTTAGCAAACAAAAACGTAGTGATAACCGGTGGTAGTACGGGTATTGGATTAGCCACCGCAAAACAGTTTATTAAAGAGGGGGCAAATGTTTTGATCACCGGTAGAAGCGCAGGCAACCTGCAAAAGGCGGCTAATGAGATTGGTAGTCCGAACCTGAAAACGGTGATAGCTGACACCTCAAATTTTGAAGGAATCGAAGCCCTGAAAAAAGCAGTTGCTGAAAGCGGTCAAAAAGTTGATGTTCTTTTCCTAAATGCCGGTGTCGCTTCGTTTGCACCAATCGCGCATGTCAGCGAAGCCGATTTCGATACCCAATTCAATACAAATGTTAAGGGGCATTTTTTTACACTGCAAAAGCTGATCCCACATTTAGCGGATGGTTCGTCCGTCACTTTCACCTCTTCTGGTGTGGCAACTAGCGCTGCTGTAGCTACTGCTGTGTATTCCGCTACAAAGGCTGCATTGAATAAGATCGCAGACATAGCAGTAAATGAACTGGCAGAGAGAAAGATTCGTGTCAATATCGTCAGTCCGGGCCCGATAAAGACACCCGGACTGGATTCCGTAGCGCCTCCCGAAGCACAGGCTTACCTTGCAGCAAGTACCGCGCTTCAGCGTGTAGGTACGGTAGATGAGATCGCAGGTGCTGTTGTGTTCCTTGCCTCAGATGCGGCGGGATATATCAACGGAGCCGATATCGCAATTGACGGTGGTTTCATACAATACCATTTGAAATAATTTTTATCAGGTATACTGAAAATCTTCGGTATACCTGATTTGGCAAAGCATTGCCCTAAAACGGCAAAATGTAAGAGGGTAGCTTTGCTGAGATTTGCCATAACAAATCAAAAGAATGTTATGGCACAAGGAAATGAATTAAAAAATGACAAGATTTTAGCCAATGTAACAGCGCTCGTAACTGGTGGATCACGTGGTATCGGCCGTGCGATTGCAGAGCGTCTTGCAGCTGACGGTGCATTGGTTGCAATTACTTATAATGCAAGTAAAGCATCAGCTGAAGAGGTTGTTGCTGGTATAGAAAAAACCGGAGGTAGCGCTTTTGCACTATATGCTGACCTTGTAGACGCTACGGCAATTCCCGCTTTATTTGAACAGCTGGACAATGAGTTGAAGAAGCGAACCGGCAGCAACGCGCTGCATATCCTGGTGAACAATGCTGGTAACTCCGGCTGGGGTGGTCTGGCTGACGCGACACCGGTAAGTTGGGATACGATGTTCGCTGTCCATGCACGTGCACCTTTTTTCGTAATACAATCTGCTTTGAGCCGCCTCGTTGATGGCGGACGGATCATCAACATTTCATCAGGAGCAGCTACCCGTCCAATGTCGGTAGTGCCTATCTACTCAGCCGCTAAAGCGGCCATTAATAATTTGACACATTCTCTTGCAATCGAGTTGGGGTCGCGTGGTATCACTGTAAATGCAGTAGCGCCGGGCTGGGTAAAAACAGATATGAACGCTGCTGTACGTGAAAACGTGGACATTGTAAAGACTGTCATTGGCGATACTGCGCTGGGCCGCTTCGGCGAAACTTCGGACATTGCTGCCGTAGTTGCCTTTCTCGCCTCGTATGAAGGCCGTTGGGTAACTGCTCAGGTGATAGAAGCGAGTGGTGGCTATAAGCTATAACCATAGAGAATGTCAAAACAATTTATTTTATAGCAAAAAGGACCACAGGTGCTCTCTGACAATTGCATTCCCATAAAATAAAAGCCCGGCTTAGAAGAGTCGGGTTTTTATTTTATGCGCCCTTGTAAAAGAATTCGAACCAGATTATGAGATATTTCGCTAAGCTTATCTGCTCCTCTATTAAATCAGACGCTCTCAACTATACAAATCCAGCTTTTTCAACTGAAATGCTATATCCTGTTTGGCCTTTAGGAATGTTTTTAAGTCTATTTCTCCAGATTCTTTCTTTTGCCTGATACTGAGGAGTTGTTCGTTCAGACTCATTCTTTCTTTTTCTGTTGCTGACAACTCTTTTTGAGGATAAATTTTGTCGAGTTCATCTTCTACATTTGTTGTTTTACTCAATACCTCGTCAAGCGTATTCCCTAAATACACACAACTCTCATCATCTCCAATACATCCTGCCGGAACAAGAAGAATTGAGGGGCCGTTTTGAAGGTTTCTGAAATCATAGACATAAAATTTGCCACCACCATTGAGCGCGATCGGTAAAAGATCTGGCGCCCAGATTAAGAAACCGTATGTAACATACATTTCTCTGATCGCTTCAAGACTGAAAAATCCAAATTCTCTTTCGCCGTTTATGATACCACCGCCATTTGAATATGCTAATAGTTGCTTGTATTCTTCAGGTAATTGTAAATAAGGGGGGATCTGAAAATCAGTTAGTATCTTCCCCTCTGTATAGTTAGAAATACTATTAAACTCTTTTTCAGCGTATGGTTGAAGGAAATAATTATCTTGGATTTCTTCTTTTAATCCTTCTTCTTTGTTAAAGAACGTATATTTTGAGTACCACATTGGCTTGTATGATTATGCGTATTGATAAGAGTTCTTTCAGGCTAGTAAAGATAACCTTCTTTTTGTCAGATTCCTGTTCATGTAAGTATACAAGAAATGATTGTTTTCTTGTTGAAAGTTGTATTGATGGTGTCCATTTGGCGAAAATAATGAAACAGCTAATTGAAGAGCGTTAAAATAGTATAATGGCAGCTCTGGGTAATAACGCTACATATGACCGTCATATTTACTAGTAGTTTGTTAAAATAATGGCTAATAGTTGCTCTGGTCTTGAAAGATTCTATAATTTCCCATTTTCTTTTTCATCTAAAAAAACACAGTTGAAACTCCCTTTCAAATACCTCGTCATTTTTATCCTTATAAATCCAAATACTGTATTTGGACAATTAACAACTGTAGACTCAACAAAACTTTCGTTCATTGCTTATTGTGGCGGAAGAAATGAGAAGCCTGAAGATTCCACTCATTTAGATTGGGCAAAGCTTGACCAGGATATCATAAAAGAAAAAATCAATAAGCTACCAGCGATTGGCTACTCTGTTACTGAGATACAAAGGCTAATCCCTCATTTTTTAGATGGCAAATACAATTGCCTTAGTATAAACGAAGATTTAGGTTATGGTTTGAAATCAACAAAGTATACTATCTACGGAGGCTATGGTTCCTGCAATGTCGACGCTATCTATTGGGGGGACACTGTTCTGAAAATAAGATTGACGATTGACAATCATAGAGAAATAATAGAAAAATATTTGCTCAAAGAGATCCAACTACAATTTGAATGTGTGAACGGGCAAGTCTGTTATGAAAAGGTATATGTCGAAAACGTACAAAAGTATTTAAATGAATCGGGACAGCTAGTTTTAGAATCGGCAGATACCAATTATCGTAGGCAACAAGCGATTAATTATTTTACAGATGTTATGACGGGTGGGACTTTTGTCAAACCATTTTATATAACATATGGCTTAGGTAGTGAAACGTTTAATCATCTTCGGTTTTTTATTGTCAACAAAGATTATAATGCATTGGAAAGCATCCTATTTTCTCCAAGTCCGACCAGCAGACTTTTTGCTGCCCGAACATTGGTATATATGAAGGATAATTATAACTACAAACCTACCTCAATCACAAATAAACGAATGAAAGAAGCTTTAGCGAGTGCTCAATTAGTACGTAGTGGCATACTTAGTTGTTGGATTGGCAAATTTGAATATGATTACTATGATATTGTTGGAGATTTTGAGTGCCTTTTGGCGACGCAGTAACAGGCATATGAGGTGAGTATTATAAATACTGTCAAAAAAATATATTATTCTTACATTCAACCGCAAAATAATACAGCAACTAAAAAGTGCATTATGATATTTAAAGACTTTGACCTTTCTAATTTCTGGGAAGATAGCGAATATGCGTTGCAGGAATATGTTGGCCAGGCACCTTCCGACGAGCTTATTGCGAATATCGAAGAAGAACTGGGTTTTAAACTACCTGCTTCATATATTGAATTAATGAAGTTGCATAATGGCGGAATCCCTAAAAACACCTGTTTCCCGACCAGCGAAAACACTTCCTGGGCGGATGACCATATTGCTATTACAGCAATACTGAGCATAGGGCGGGAAAAACCATATTCCTTATGCGGGGAATTGGGCAGTCAGTTTATGATTGATGATTGGGGATATCCCGACACTGGCGTCTATATTTGTGACTGTCCATCTGCGGGACACGATATGGTAATGCTGGACTACTCAAAATGCGGAAAAGACGGGGAGCCCGAAGTGGTGCATGTTGACCAGGAATCGGATTATAAAAAAACCTTTTTGGCTAAAGACTTCGAGACTTTCATCAGAGGGCTTGTAAGTGAAGATATATACGATACTTCTGCACAAGACCTGATTGACACACTGGAATCTTTTAAAACAGGCCGATTCTCAGATACACTACAGCAATACTTTAAGAAAGAGACGGCAATTAACTTCGATTCTGTTTTAAGGAATCTTTTCACTGAGCTGAGTAAAGAAAAAGGGTACTTCGCTTTGCACGGTGATCCACTTTCTTATCTGGCCTACGATGTTCAATTTTACCTGTTAACGCTAAATAAGGAAATTAAGTCAAAAGCAGCTTTTGTAAAAGCATACCTGCCAATGGTAGCAATGGGAAACAACGAAATCTCAACAGGTGGGTATGCGGATTTTTTCAAGGATTGGTTTGATGAAAGAGTTGGTAATAAGCAAATAGTACAGACAGCGGGTAATTTTGAGTTTAGCGAGGACTACAAAAACCAGTTCTTTGAGCAGGTTAGGAAATATGAATAAGGGTCTGCTCCCAATTTGATCTTCTTCTTCCGGTCTCTTGGTAAAATCCTATCTCCGTTTAACGGGTAAGAATATCGGGTGCTCGGACATAGCCCAGGATTATCAACGGTGTATCCAGGAAAATGGGATTATTGGGAAAAAAACAAGCTCTGGCATATGGAAAGCAATTGCAGCTTTCTATGAATGTTTATTGCTTACGAGTGGAGATAATAAAGTTTGTTGTAACTTAGAACACCCTGTTGTGTCGCAAATTCGTATATCACCCTCGAATAAGGCGCATATGACCCTCATAATGACACCTTAGCCCCAAAATACTGTTACAATGGACACCATAATCATAAAAAGATCTACAGATCCTAATATTGAGGCAAGCCTTGGCTGGCTGCTGGTAGTTGTGATACCGGTTATCTTATTTTCGTATGCATTGTTTACAGCAAGGCATAGGCATGATGCTGTCGTGTATGGCATTATTATAATTGTTTTTCTACTTCCTTCTCTTGTCAATTTTCTTGCTACCCGCATTCCTTTAAAAGCCTCGATAATAATGTCAGATAGAGAATTGCTACTGTCGCCAGGCAAAAGTATTTATAGCAGCTTTGCTTTTTGGCAAAAGATCAGATCCGGATCTGAAAAACGTCTGCTATGGGGAGATATAACAGGATTCAGATTGATGACACGTGATAAAGAATACATAGTGTCTCCTACCGATGGGAGCGGGGCTGCCACATATACAGCAACCAGATGGTACCTTCATGTGGATGGTAAAACGAAAAATGACGAATTTATCTTTTGTATTCATGGTCTGGAAGAGGCTCCTGATAAAATATTGTCACTTTGTAATCATTTTTTAAAGGAGTATGAAGGCGCAGGAAACCGGTAAGCCAGTTTGCTTCAAAGAATCGCTTAAATAACCGCAGCTAATATGAATAACGGAAGGATGACAAGGGTTATCGCCCCAATTGGGGGAATCGGGTTCAGTAGTATTATTCTTGCTGTTGCAAGGATAATATTGTGTATCTATGTGTTAGGTACTGATCCTTTATCTCCTGGATTCGGATATCTCATAGTACTGCTGTTCTGTATTTCGGTAACAAGACATCTTTTTCTTTATTTTAATAAGGTTACACCAGATAACATACTTATTTTTTTTCTTGACCTGTTTACTCCCTGCTTATATGGATTTGTACTATACCATATGCTCTCCGTATATGAAGCTAAGTTTTTGTCGGTTTTAGTCAGTATTTTTCTGCCTGCGGTTGTTTACTACTATCTATTTGCCGGCGAGACTAATCATAGAATGGATAAAGGGATTTTTTTGGCCGGGTTGTTTTGTTATGTGCTGCCGTTTCTGCTTGTATTAAATTATTCATTCGATTTTTCACATCCTGTAATTGAGAGATATTTTCTAATAAACAAGTCTTTAGCAACTACCGGATCCGATACTGAAGGATATAGCGATAATTATTATTTCGACCTTATCCATACTGATAGCATTGCAACGATTGCCCATTGGGAGGATGTAGAAGAGAAGAGTTGTGCGTATTATAGCGATAATTGGATGTATAAAGTGATTAAACTTAGAAATGAAATATTTCTGATATCAGGCAAAACGACGCCACAAAACCGTAAGCCACAATGTTCTTTTTTACTACGGAGAATTAATGGTCCTGTCTTTAGAAAAGTTGCCACAGAACGGCAGTATTCACATTTCGAAAGAGGAGATACTTTGAATATGGAAAAACGTAAAGGGCTTTTGGGTATAGAGTGGTCGCAGCTTTTAATGATCCGGTGATAAAGATACAAACAAAAAGTCCGACTACTTGAAGCTGACCTTTTATACCACCTGGGCATTAGACACCCGAACCCAATATTTAGCGATTTAGCTATGCTGATGTAAGCTTCCGGTAGCCAGCATCTTCGGCATGTTGACGGGAAGATTCGATCCACGCGTGTTCATTTACAATATCGTAGATGAAGAATATTGTCATGCAATGGTGCTAATCCGATGTAAAGATGCAGGTGTTCTGTGAGGAAGATGAAATCGCTCTTTCTATGTTAAAAGAATTGGCAGAAGTAACTCGCCGCTCCTGTAAAGATGCTTCGACGAAAGAATCACATCCAGATCAAACTGTTAGACCGACAATTATTAATACGATACATCCATTTGCAGGGATAATATCGGCATTGGGTGCCAGGATCATTTTTCATTAAGCCGTTAAGTAATCATGTTATATAGATATTCAATCAATGCTTAGTATTTTAATTATATTCGTTTTAATCTAAACGTCTATTATTAAATTTATGTGTATTGACCTTACGACAACTAATTTCAGGGTGCGACATTCTCAGTATATTTCATTCATTCATGCGATAAATCAATTTATCATGAACATGTCAAAGATCGCCACCCTCTTCCTATTTCTCTTACTTACCACCAATCAGGTTTTTAGCCAGTTAAAAACAAAGCCTGACACCACTATTGTGACCAGCGATGGAGTAAAGTTATTTCTGAAGGTTAGTGGACATGGAAAACCCTGCATCTTTGTGCACGGAGGACCGGGTGCATGGAGTAAATCTTTTGAAGCCTTAGGCGGAAATGTGCTGGAAGAGAATCTCGCCATGTATTATTATGACCAGCGAGGGTCTGGCCGATCCACATCCCCGGCAAATAAAGATTATAGTCTCGCCCGGATGGTTGAAGACATTGAGGATGTTCGCCGGGTAACAGGCGCGGATAAGATATACTTACTTGCGCATTCCTTCGGTGGTATCCCCGCATATCAATACGCCCGGAAATATCCTGCGCATGTGGCGGGATTAATCCTGTTGAATGCTACCCTAAGTATCAATCATTCCCTACTTAACCAGATCGGCTATATCAACAAAATCTTGGGCACCAGTTTTACCACTGCTGATACCAACGCCATTGTCCCCACCTATGTCGCTGCAATTACTGCGCTTCGTGAGAAAGGCAGAGGCTTTCAGATGTTGTCAGATAATAGCAGTAATGTAGCACTGCTGGACAGCATAGACAGGTCTGCCCCGAGAAACTACGATTTCGGGCGTGTGGCTCTCTCAATGCCGGAATACTTCACAGATTTCAGACTTTCTACCGCTGATCTTAATGTTCCTGTGCTAGTCATTTCCGGTGCGGCTGACCATAACATTGGCCCTGACCACTACCGGTCTTTCCGCTTCCCTAACCAGCGTCTTAATATCATCCAAGGAGGCCACTTACTCTATTACGAAAAGAACACCGACTTTAAACGCGCAGTCACCCGTTTCCTGCAGTAGCAACTATCCACTGACTCCTGCGGGAGCGCCTTATCGAAAACATCATTCAGCAGGGCTTTCCCTACCGAACAAACAAAGGCAACATTTTTGTTGCATGTTAGATTTTTGTGTCTGAATTTGGATATCAGCATTATGTAAGGAGGAGTAAAAATGCGCAGTTAAGATTTGAATTCTTTTGTTAGGTAATCATGGCATTGTCATGACAAACTGGAACGATTCGAACTGCTTATTGATTGACAAATAGTATTTATACAAAGTCGCGATAAACAAAAACGCTTCAAGTTCAATGACTTGAAGCGTTTTTGTTTATCATGATTCCAGATATGAGGAACTTGAAACCAAATCTTTGATTTATTGCCATCATTAAGTGGCCTGTAATATTTTTTAGTCAAAATAGTACTACAAAAGTTCGAGGTTTATTTTGTGTTTTGAAAAGAAGGTGGTCGCTTTGCTATTGACAATGGTATTTATTATTGTGATTATATCTTAAACTTAATTATTTGTAAATGAAATATTCTTTATCTTACCCCGTATAGCCGAAAGCGATACTAAAAGTTGTATTGATGCCATTTTAGGGCTGGAATAACTAAGTTAACGGCTTCTGATACCCCTGAAACAAAAAAGTAACAACCAAGACACAATAAGATATATGAAATTAATACCGTTGATTTTTGCTTTAACTTCCGGGCTTACAGTATTCGGACAAACGCACAAAACAAAAATTTTATTAATTGGAACTATTCATTTTGAAACCCCGCATACAGATGAATTTGAATTAAAAGTGGGCGATTTTCTTAGTGCTAAGCGACAAAGCGAATTAGAAGACTTCACTGACGTGTTGTCTCAAACAAAAGCTACTAAAGTGATGATTGAAAGACCGATTGGAAATCAACATGCCACCGACAGCTTGTATGATTTATATTTAAAAGGTCTTTATAAACTTACAGTTTCAGAAAGAGAACAAATTGGCTTTAGGTTAGCGAAAAAATTAGAATTGAACCAGGTAAACTGTATAGACAAGTTCTATGGAATGTCACACGATAGCTTAATGGCTGCGACCGCAAAAGAAAATAACCAACTTTTTTTGCTAAAAGATTTAAGCACCAAGGCAAATGCAATGCTAAATGATTATGATAATAAATTGAAAAACGGCACACTAACCGATGTCATAAAATACTTGAATAAACCTGAACAGTTAAAAAGAAATTTATCGCTGTATCTAAAATTCTTGGCAAAAATTGGAGCAGGTAAAAATTTTGTAGGAGCAGAATCAGTATCAGATTGGTATTTAAGAAACCTTGCTATTTATTCAAATATTATAAATCAGGTTGAGCCTTCGGAAAAATATGTTATTCTAATCTTTGGCCAGGGACACATTCCGATATTAAAGCATTTTTTAGAAAATAATGATGACTTTGATGTTGTGGAACTTAATAACGTATTGAAATAACAGCGGCTAACAACCATTGTGCTCGTTGCGCAACTAGCCGGCACTTCCTACAAAACAAAAGCCCGACCTCTATTCGAAGCCGGGCTTTCGTGACGCCAGGTATCGGAAACTCGAACCAGATTATTGATGAATTAACTACACTCAATAGTAATTGGAACCAATGAGTTAAAATAGTATGAAAAAAGTTCGAGGATTACGCCTGGGGATTAATGCAATTAAGTTCTAGCAACTATCAGAATAAGTCGCAGCTATTTCAGCTAATTTTAATTACCACTTTTCAAATACTCCATCGGAGATTTTCCAGTTATCCTCTTAAACTCTTTTGTAAAATGAGTCTGATCATAATAGCCATTATCAATAGCAATCATAAGCAGGTCCTCTCCTTTGCTTGTTACAAGATCTGAATATGCGTTTATAAATCTTTGGAGCCGGGCAAATTCTTTTGGGGAAATTCCTATGTAGTTTGAAAAACTACGTTCCAGCCATTTATAATTCACTTTCAGGGATGATAACATTGTCTGTATTGACACTTTTCCCTTTTCTCTCATTATATATGATATAGCCTCTTCGAATACAAAATTCCGAGGCCATGTATTCCTGTCAAGTTCAAGCATAAAATGCTCTATTTTTCTAATTTTATCTTCAATGCACTTTGTTGTTAAGACGATTTGACATAATGCTTTAAAGTCTTCTCCTAATTGATCCAGCTCCCATGCATATTGATAGCATAGCGCCTTCGCATTAAGGTTAAATATTCGATGAAAAGCTATTGGATTAAAACGTATTATCAGTACAGGCTCCTTACTACATGAAGCTTTAATTTTAACGTTTTCAAGCACCCTGCAGCTTAGCCACGCCGATTGAATGCGATATAACCCACCTTCACCAGTAACTTCAATAAAGTCATTCTCGCCAGTCAAAAATGCAATAGTTGGAATGCCATCATTAAAGGCCAGACATTCACCGGTAATTTTATCCGATGGTAATAATATAAATGATTCGATAAACGCCTTTACAGCATCTACCGGAACCCTGGTAAACGAGGATCCATTGCTATTTTGTATAATATAATTGAACAAAGCGATCGGCATTGTACGAATTTACTTAAATCAGCCTTAGATAAAATGTCTAAAATTTACTACGCGCCATGAAGGCATTTCCTGAATTTTACCGAAAAGATGTTATGATAATGCCAATCGTTCCATACGGGTCTCCTATATTAAGAAAGCAATGCAGCCCTGTAGACAAAAATTACGATGGACTTGACAAATTAATCGAAAATATGTGGCATACACTCGAAAATGCAAACGGCAGCGGATTAGCTACGCCTCAAATAAATCTTCCCATAAGGATATTTATTATTGACAGCGAAACAAGCTTCAATACCATGAATCCTGAAGAACGAAAAGTACACTTTGAGGGGGATAATGGAATACGGGAAGTATTTATAAATCCTGAGATAACTGAGTATTCAGAAGCGAAATGTGACGACCTGGAGGGATGTTTAAGCATACCCGGTGTCGCCGCAATTGTTTCCAGACCCTATGCTGTTAAAATAGAATATTATGATCGCAATTTCCAAAAACATACAAAAGCGTTTAATGGGTTAACTGCAAGGATAATTCAACATGAATTTGATCACATTGAAGGTCGGCTATATCTTGATTATCTGTCATCATTGAAAATGAAGTTGCTTACTAAGAAATTGGCGCAAATAAAGAAAGGTAGGTATGCGTGTGAATATCCTATGCGTAGAATTAAGTAGCTGCCAGTTGATATAAACTATTCCCCCAAAAAAAAGCTCCAAGTCTTTAAACTTGAAGCTTTTTATTTTCGTGACTCCAAGTATTGGAAACTCGAACCAGATTATACAGGAATTAACAGAAATTACGGATATAAGCTTACTTCGGTTCGAGGTTTTTTTGGGATATTAAGCAATTAAGTTCAAGTAATTGACTGTTAGATCACCCCGCCTAAAGCAGGTCATCTTCTACCTGCTCCAATATCATGCTCCACCAATTATTTTCGTCTTGGATGGCCGCTGCGTCATTTTGTTTAAAGAACTGCTTCATGGCTTTAAACTCCCTTTTTCGATCAAATTTTTCCTTTTTTTGAGCCAGTGGAATTATAGTTCTATTCTTTATTTCCTGCAGTCGTTTTAGCATCTCATCACGGGAGTAGGTAACAATGGGTGTTTCGACTTCTGATTTACGTTCCTGGTATTGTTTATAATACTGCAGAAAAGTCAAAAAAGCTTGTAGGTCAGTATTGATAAATACCCGTGGTGTTCCTTTGGCAGTATTGATGTTAAAAACAGCTCCGGAATCTTCTTCCAAAGCAATAATGCTGACGGGCTCCCATTCGTATCCGATTTGCCAGCAGCTCTTTCCATTAAACTGAAGTTCCTCCAAGCTGCCTGGGAAATGAATGCCTAATACGATTTCTTCTGATGTTGCAGGCAATCCATTTTTTTCAGCCAGTTTTTAGTCGCAGCTGGCAGTCCTAGTGAAGGCATAAACCAATTGAAAAGAAAAACGTTCCATTAAGATTTGAGTCCTTGGGCTAGGTAATCGTGGAATTATCAAAGCACACCAATAATGACTCAAACTGCTTACCTATTGATAAATAATGATTTATATAAAGTCGTTAAAAACAAAAACGCTTCAAGTCTTTGAACTTGAAGCGCTTAAAATCCTGTGATCCCGCTGGGACTCGAACCCAGGACCCATACATTAAAAGTGTATTGCTCTACCAACTGAGCTACGGAATCATTCCCGTTGAACGGGGGTGCAATATTACATTACATATTTATAAACTCCAAACAAAAAATAAAAAAGCTGCCCCTTACGAGGCAGCTTTTCCCTTATAACCCTTGTCAAACCTACATCTTCACGAATTTCTTCGTTACAGGTTTTCCATTATTGGTGAATTTAAGTACATAAACACCTGGTGTCAGGTTGCTTACGTCAAGTATACCATTGGTCGCCTTGATGATGATCGTCTGTGAGGTAGCGACATTGGTAATAGTGAACAGACCATCGCCTTTCACGTTACCTACTGTCAGCAGATTCACAACCGGGTTTGGATACATTCTGATAGAAGGTTTCTGTTCTACTACGGCTGATGTTCTTGCCGCTTGTGTCGTAGCAGCGAATTCAATCCAGTTCAGGTTGAAGTCTGCATGTGACGCATATACACGTAATGTCTGTTTACCTGCTGTCAGGGAGACTGTTTTAGTGATAGTAGTCCATGCCTGCCATCCGCCGGTAGCTGGTACGTCAACAGTAGTCAGGATATTAGCGCCTGCCTGCAGCTGCAGCTGACCACCACCTGGTGCGCTGGCTACGCGGAAGGATGCGTTATAGCTACCTGCTGCGGTAACGTTAACGAAATAATCCATCCAGTCGCCGGTATCTACCCAGCCGATGTTTTCACCACCGCCGGTATCTCCGCAACCTTCTGTCTGGATGCCGGACATGGCATCAAAGCTTTCTGCTTCGATATGTCCTGGTACTGTTTTTTCAACAGCGGCAGCGGTTACGTTGATGGCGACAGGAGTGGAGGTAGCTGTCATCTGTGTGTTGTCGGTTGCTTTTGCAGTGATGCTGTAAGCGCCGGTGGCAACGCCTGTCCAGAGGAACTGGTAAGGAGCAGTTGTATCTTCTCCGATTTTAGTAGCACCCTGGAAGAATTCCACTTTTCTGATAGATCCGTCTGAATCTGCAGCATTTGCTTTCAGGAGGATATCGGAATTGGTGACAAAGGTTTCGCCATTCACAGGAGCGGTGATGTTCACGGTTGGTGCGTTACCGATTGCCAGATCGAAAGTGAAGTAGTTAACGTTGAAGTCATTTGCTTCCAGTACAATACGGAACACATGTATGCCGGCAGGCAGTGACTGTGTGGTAGTAGTTGAAACGGTCTGCCATGCCTGGAAACCACCGGTTGTTGGTACTGTTACGGTGCCGGTGATGTTAACGCCATCCATTTCTACGTGGAGGGTCTTGGCAGTACCCGGATTAGCGATGCGGGCCGAGAAGGTATATTTACCGGTAACGGTTACGTTGGCCGTATATTCCAGCCATTCACCGTTGTTGACATAACCGATATTGAAACCACCTTCAGCGCAGTTTTCGAGGTCTACGCCTTCAGTGGTACGGTATTGATTACCCTGATTGGCAGCGCTTTCGTCATGGTAGGCAATGCCTTCGCCACCATAGTCGAAGTTTTCGATCTCGATTTTACCTGGGATAGTGGAAGGTACGGCCGGGTCAGGGTATGGATTCTGACGGGAAGCACCTGCTTTATAGGTAGCACGGAAAACGGTATCTTTTGCTGGTACACGGATGGACTGTAATGCATCGCCGCCATGTGCCCATGACACGAAATCGTAGGTCGTGTCGCCGAGCAACTGTGGGGTAACTGCCTGCAGTGTAGTCAGGGAGTTTACCACCATTGTTTTGGTGAACGGTGTTACCTCTTTTGAACCCAGTACCAGACTGATACCAGGAATATTGCTGGCAGCAGTAACCTGTACTTTGTTTGGATAAACGTCAACGGAGTCTACGCCGGTACGGCCGTTAGAATCTTTTACAGTCAGCATCAGTCTGAACCAGATATTCGGAGAAGACTCACCAAGGTTGTCAGCAGTGAAGCTGCCTGTTTTTACGCCTTTCGTCAGGGTCGGACCAGGATGCCAGTGCTCACTGGTAGGGGTGTCTTTATGATAGAAACGTGCCTCCCATGTGTAAGCGGAATCAGGTAAGGTACCGTCTTCAGCATCGGTAGCTGTTGCAGAATAGTTAACGATGGTACCTACGTTCCAGGTCAGGGTAGCTGCCGGTGTAAGGATCTTCGGAACTGGTCTTGCATTGAATGGCAATACGGTCAGCTTCGCAGAATTACTGTTGATGGTGCTGATCGGATTGGTCACTACACAACGGTACTGACCTGAGTCAGCCTGTGTGGTCTGTGCAATGCTGTAGGTAGCAGCAGTAGCGCCGGCAATGTTAACGCCGTTTTTCTGCCACTGGAAAGATAATGGCGTACCACCGGAAGCAGTAACGGAGAAAGACACCGCGTCTCCCGCTGTAACGGTTTTATTTTCAGGTTGATTGACGATAGATGGCGCCTGGTTGTTATTGTATTCAATTCTATACAGACTACCATCTCCCGCATAAGAGATGTAATAAATGTTACCATCTATACCAACGCTGGTACCCAGGATCCTGGTGAAGTTCTTCGCTGAGAACTCGGTAAACTGAGAAGAAGGCTTCAGACCATTGATGTCCACAAACCTGTACCAGTCACGACACCAGTCTGAGAAGAAGAACTTATTCAGATACTGTGGCGGATAGTTGGTAGCAGGAGGATTGAAGAACACACCTGATGTGATAGCACATCCGCCTTTATCTTCACTGTGGTCATAAAAATAAACCGGAGGGATCGTCGTAGTGGTATCCGGCTGATAACCTGTTTTGTGATTCTGGTCCCAGCCATAGTTATATCCTCTGGCAGGATCAGGATTGGTAACATCGTTAATTTCTTCATAGTCACCGCCTACATCCACCACAAAGATTCTTTGAGACACCGGGTCCAGAGACATCCTCCACGGATTTCTCATACCGCGTGCCCAGATACTTCTCTGCTGACGGGTGGCGTTAGGGGTGTCATAATAAGGATTGCCCGGAGCTGGTTGTCCGTCTTCTGTCAGACGAAGGATCTTACCACGGTAAGTCGTCAGCTTCGGAGATTCGATCGCTTCATTGCTCTCGCCGATCGCTACATACAGCAGGTTTCTGCGGAATAACAACGCGCCACCATTGTGCGCGCCGTTGATGATCTGATCAAATTCCATTACTCTTCTGACAGAGTCGACACCGTTAGCCTGGTTGATAAACAAGATGTCCAGGTAATGACGTGTCATTTCCCTATTGGTGTAGAAAATGTAACAACGACCATTACTGGTGAATTGAGGGTGAAGTGTGATACCCAGTAAACCTTGTTCTGCATCGGTTACTGTTTGAGCGGTATACACGGTAGATACGGTTCCATTCTGATAAACTTTCACCTTACCTCCACGTTCAGCCATGAATATTCTGCCATCAGCAGAATGTGCCATTGCAGTAGCTTCAACGATGGAATTGTCGGTTAGTTTTTTCAGCGTAAAGCCAGTAGGCACCTGGCTGTAGGCACGGTCTGTGCTCGCTGCGAGCAGGGCGATTCCAAAGCAGGCCGTAAAGAACCGCTTATGAAATGTTAGCAGCAGGTTTTTCTTCATTGTCTTAAATGGTTTTTTGTTGAATACTAGGTTTCCCAGGTTTTTAAAATTGTTCTTCTGTAGATGCTAAGTCCAAAAAAAGGGAGTGACGTTGATCAAAAAGCGGGATAAGGTTTTCAAAAAAATTTTAACGATGAAATTTACAAACATTATTGGATACTCCTAGTGATTACTCATATTATTTTTATGTTGTACTTATACAAGTACGCACTGGGGCTCAAATACTATAAAAAAAAATAGCCGGTTACGTATGTCTAACGGAGACAGGTAAACGTACCGGCTATTTAAGTGATTGATATTTATTGTTTAACAAACTTCAGCAATAATGTCTGCTGCGCGTTGTTCTTTAACTGAATGAAATAAACGCCTGCTGGTAAACGACTTACATCTACACCATAGGTAGACGATACCTTGCCTTCCTGCGACAATTGCTGTGTCGACCAGGTACGTCCGTTGAGATCTACCACCCTGATTTGCTTCACTGCCTCACTACTGAGTAACTGTACCCTGTCATTGACTACCGGATTTGGATACAACGTTGCTTTCCAGGCCGTAACTGCAGATTGTTGTGTTGCAGGTGCAGTACGGGCGAGTAAGGAACTTCCTGTCCGCAGACTACCATACGCTTCCAGCTCAAAAATGGAATAGCCATACACTGTCGTTCTCGCCGTACCATAGATCCGCAGATAACGACCGTGGCCTGTCAGACCGGTAAACTCATTCACCAATGTACTGTTGTTGGTTACCGTACGCAACGGACTCCAGTTGATCGTATCATTGGAAACCTGTATGATGTAGTCTTTGCCGGCTGCCGTTTCCCAGGTGATCTTCACGCGGTTGATATCATAATCAGCACCCAGGTCAACCCGGATCGATTGTGGATCGCCAAAGCCACTGGACCAGCGGGTATTGATATTACCATCCACTGCATACTTTCCTTCCATAGCAATATTCTCGTTGGAAGTCGTACGGGTAGGTTTGTTCAATGCCAGGTTGGTCTGCGTAACCGGAGGATCTGAAGTCACGTAATAGATGTTGTCTATATAGAAACTCGCCGCTGCCGCCGGTGCATCTCCGGAGAAAGTAAATGCCTGCGACATCGTCGTCAGGTTGACATTGGTCAGCGAACTCACAGGAATGGTCACCTCATGCCATTGTCCGTCCCTGAGTAATCCCAGTTTCTGTTCGCCGGCCGCATAGTTGATCATCTGCTCACCGTTCTGTGAAATAATACTGAAACGGAATTGACCCTGGTAAGATGTTTTGAAGTGGAACTTCAATGAGCCATTGGCAAAATGCGTCAGATCGCGTACATCATGTGCCACGCCTAAACCAAACCAGTTGCCGGCTGCTGCCGTAACAGCTATTACCTGTGACCCCTCATAAGGCGCCGCACCACTGATCGTGGCCAGGTTATTCCAGATATACAGGTTCGCGTCCAGTCCGTAGGTCATCTTCTCAGTGATAGAAGCATCTTCGCTGTAGATACCATATTTGCTGGAAAGGATCTTGTTGTCCTGCACCGTGATCGTCACCGGGGCAGAAGTCGTACTCAGCTTGCCATTATCTGTCGCTTTCGCCGTGATGGTATACGTACCCTGCGGCACATTCTCCCACGTATAGTTAAATGGTGGTTGCGTCAGTGTCGCCAGTAAGGTACTGCCGTTGAAGAATTCCACTTTGTAGATAATGCCGTTGTCAGTAACATTGGTATTGATCATCACCTTGGCCGGTTTGCGATAAGGCGTACTGGCAGTAGGGGAAGTAATATTGATCTGCGGTGCGGTATTACCCGGTGCCGCTACCAGTACGGTGACCGGCTGCGAAGTGGTCATTTTATTTTGATTGTCAGTCGCTTTGGCAATCAGCTTGTAGATACCCTGTGTGGAGGTATTCCAGGTGTAATTGAAAGGAGCGGTGGTTGTGGTGCCCAGATAATAGGCGCCATTATAGAAATCCACCTTGCTGATGCTGCCATTCGGGTCGCTGGCATTCGTCTGTATCGCAATAGCGGCAGGTGTGGTATACACCGCCTCATTGGCAATATTGGTAATGGCGACCTTCGGCGCCGGATTCGCAGATACACCGCCGGTGTAATAGATATTGTCAAAATAGAAATCAGCTGCCGCCGCCGGTGCATCACCGGAGAACATAAACAACTGTGTGACCTGCATCAGATCCAGCGCACCGAATTCACTCACCGGAATCGTGACTTCATGCCATTGTCCGTCTCTGACAAGACCATGCTCATTACTGCCGTTAAACGTGATCCAGCCTTCCGCGCCATCCGAAGCAATACCTACTTTGAAGGTAGCGGTGGAACTGGTCTTCATATGGAACTTCAGACTACCGCCCGAATAGTTACTCATATTTTTCATGTCATTCGCCACACCCAGACCATACCAGGCGCCGGCATTGGCATGAAAAGCCCATACATTGCTACCCTCAAACGGTGAAGGGGTAGGAGAGGTGATGTTGGTGATGTTGTTCCAGAGATACAGGTTAGCGCCCTGACCAAAAGCAACTCTGTCGCTGACAGTGGTATTGTCAGTGAAAATACCATAATTGCCCTCCGGTGCATTGTTGCTCGCCAGTATCAGTTCTTCTCCCTGCCGGGGATCCTGATAAAGCCTGATGTAATCAACCTCCATCCGTCCGGGTAAGGGCGCAGTAATCCCTGCTGCAGAATGAATACCAGGATAATTACCGCCGACAGCAAGGTTCAGCAGGATGTAAAACGGATTATGAAAGGCTTCAAAGCCGTTTCCGCCGTTGATCGCAATTTTGTAATACGGACTATTATCCAGGAAAATAGTCAGGAATTGCGGATCCCATTCCAGTTTGTAGAGGTGATAATCGTCGCCCAGGTCAACGCCTGTAGCAACGGTATCTTTTGCATAGGTGGCATGACCGGTATAGCCACCCGGATTTTCCGTCCACCAGTGAGTAGCTGCACTCACCGTGTTGTTTGGTCTGCCGGCTGCAATAGCGCCCGCAAAACCCATTTCGAGGATGTCTACTTCACCGTTGTGCGGCCAGGTGCCACCTGTGGCGCCCAGCAACCAGAAAGCAGGCCATAAACCGTTCCCGACCTTCGGTACTTTGATGCGTGCTTCCAGTGAGCCGTAGCGGAAAGTAACCCTGCCGGCTGTTTTGATACGACCGGAAGTAAAAGGCTTACCGCCCATATCTTCCCGCCGCGCTTCGATCACCAGGTGACCGTTTTCAATTCTGACATTTTCTGTGCGGTTGGTGTAGTATTCCAACTCCGCATTGCCCCAGCCACAATTGCCCTTGGCACAACCATCACCTGTCTCATAGGTCCAGGTTTGCGCATTAAGGGTTGGACTGGTAAAACTTTCTTCCCAGACGAGGGTTCGCTGGGCATACGTGGAAACTGGTAAGAGTGAAAGACAGAGCACAGTTGCAAGCCATGGACTCTTTTTCACCTTTTTGTTTGGGTAAACCGGGTTCTTCATTTGGTCAATTTTAAGGTAACGTGAACGTGGTATCTAAAATTTTTAGGTACAGGATAACACTTTTCATAACATGGAGGAGGGTAGATGTACAGGGCTTAAAAAGCCGCTATCTGCTATACAAATTTAAGCATTTTAAGGCAGAATAAGTAATCCTTTTGGGTGAAAACAGCAGTAGTTACAGGTTAGCCGCAATACCGCAGCAGTCGTGTAATAGCCGGAGTTACAGCAGCCTGGATATTGATATAAAACCAGTTGTATATAAATAAAAAACGCGCGATAGAAATCGCACGTTTACAGTTTCAGAATAGAGCTCAGTATACTCGTTTACCATATCTATTTCCTGGGATGTAACCCATTATCAAGCCTGTCGTAAAGGTCCTGCAGATGACTGCGTGTCATCTCGTCTGTCGTCAGCGGAATGCTTGCCTTGATATGCTCTGCCAGTGCTTTCGCATGGGCTTTGATCAGCGGCAGGGCATCGCCGTCTTTGCTCAGACTTGGCGACGGCATCAGCGGATTTGATGGTCCTGATATCATCATCATGAGCAGCCTTTCTACATATACACGCTGTAAACCACGACGATAAGTATCGATCGTTTTATGTGCAGCGAGTTCGGAGAAAATTCCCTGTTTCAGTTCGCGTAAAAACTGCATAGCAGTGTAAGCATTCGCACCCTCTATATTCTCCTGCAATGACAATCGATCCAGCACATCAGGACTCAGTAACTGGAACAGCACCTTTTTCTGTACGTTGGTCACCACCGCAAAACTTGTTTTTGTCAGTCCAGCCAGTTGTGTGTCATTCAGCCACATCGGCGTAGTGAACAACTGCTCCTGCAGGAACGTCATTGCACGTTGTTGTTTGCTCTTAGCCGGGAACTCATATACGGGTCCTGCCTGTTCTACGGTCTTCGGTGTCGTCAGGATGCCGCCAATATTCGCCGCTGCATGTCCCATATAAAGATCAAACTGTTTTACCAGTTCGTTGTACATCTCACCGGCTTTGCTGTAATCCTCGTTCGGCTGACGGGTCCAGTCCATGAGATGTTTTTCTATCCGCTTCAGATTGGCGATACCATAAGCACCCGCTTTCATCGCATCATCTCCCAGGTCTTCGCGCTGATTGCGTGGATCGTATTGTGTCGCTGCTTCCCAGGGCACTCTTTCAATACCAAAGAAGTACTGTTTGCCGGACGCTAATTTTTCAATCACCAGCTTGTTCAGCAAAGGTGTTTCTTCTTCCGGTGTTTTAATTGCCGGTAACACACGGTATGCCCATTCAATCGCCCATTTGTCATAAGCGCCGATGCGTGGGAAAATACCTTTCGGACCAATATTATCTTCCGGCTGCGCTACATAATTAAAACGTGCATAGTCCATGATGGAAGGGGTATGGCCATTTCCTTCTACCCAGCGTTTACTACGCAGACTGTCCACCGGAACAGTGGATGATGCCCCCCAGTTGTGACGCAGACCCAGCGTATGTCCCACTTCATGTGAAGACACAAAACGGATCAGTTCTCCCATTAAGGAATCCGGTAATTGCGGCGCCTGCGCCCTCTTATCGATCGCGCCCGCCTGGATGAAATACCATTTGTACAACATATCCATCACATTGTGATACCAGTTGATATGCGTTTCCAGTATTTCACCGGTGCGCGGATCCTTAATGCTCGGTCCCATCGCATTGGCCATAGAAGATGGTTTGTATACCAATACAGAATGACGCGCATCTTCTATGCTCCAGGTACTGTCATCTGCCGGTGCCTCTTTTGCGATGATGGCTTCTTTGAAGCCTGCTGCTTCAAACGCCGACTGCCAGTCGTTTACGCCGGCAATAAGATAAGGTACCCACTTCTTAGGTGTCAGTGGATCAATGTAAATAATGATCGGTTTCTCCGGTGTAACCAGTTCTCCGCGTTTGTATTTTTCAAGGTCTTCTTTACGTGGTTCCAACCTCCATTTCCAGATCAGACTTTCGCTTTTGATGCCCTGTGGGTTGTCGTCAAAATCGATATATTCATCTGCAAAGAATCCCACTCTCGGATCAAAAAATCTTGACTTCATCGGAATAGAAGGAAGCAGTACAATAGAGCTGTTCAACTCAAAACTGTAGGTCTTCACTTCATTCGTAACAGGCATTGGTCTGCCGGTATAGGTGCGTACGCTCTTGATCTCGATGTTCATCGGATAGGCATGCACATCCCCGATATAAGAACGGTCCGCCGCCATCATATTCAGTCCTCCCAGCGCTTTGATACCTGCGTCAAAGAAGAAGACAGAATTATCATTGTTCAGATAGTCCGTCACATCGATCACACTACTCTTGCTGCTGTCGTTCACCGCCTTTACAGCAAACGCGGCCTGGATGGGTTGCAGACTGTTATTCATCAGGGAGCGGTACAGGCCATTCGAAGAACTGTCCGCCGCTCTTTCTCTGTAAGAGATGGTCTGCAGGAAGATCTTATTGCCGGTGCTTTTCTCAAAGCGGATCACCTTTTCTCCGATCTGATCGCCTGCATACGTAGGCAGTATCATCGGACGGTATTCTGAAGAGCCTTTGGAAATTCTGCTGACAACCAGCAGATCCCTGCCCAGTAATGAATCGGGTATTTCAAAATAGTACTTGTCGGCCGACTTATGTACCTTGAATAAACCACTGCTCGTGATCGCATTCGCAGGAATGACATCCCTGTAAGGCTTCAGTGTTTCCTGTTTCGCCGGAAACGCCACTTTCGCCAGCGCCGCGGCTACACTGTCTTTGTTGGGCGTCGCAGTATCTTTTCCCTTCTTGTGCTTCTGCGCGTTTGCTGGCAATGCTGCCGTCAGGGCACACAATGCCCCAAGCAAAACATGGGTTGTTGCTGATTTCATTGTAATGAATACTAGTTTACTGTGATGATGGCATATTCCCTTTGTGGGAGGGTTATGATAAAGGCTGTTTGTGATTAATTATACCCCGGATTCTGTTTCAGATTCGTATTGATCTGTGTTTCGCTGTACGGAATAGGCAGTATCTTATAATTGCTGTTCCATACACCTCCTTTCAGCGGCGTCAGTACACTCATGATAGAATCTACCTTATCCGTACGGATCAGGTCAAACCAGCGGTGTCCCCATTCTGCGAACAATTCTGATCTGCGCTCTGCCGCTACCACTTTCAGCATATCCGGCTGATTCGCAGCCTGTGTGTCAGGTAGTCCTGCTCTTTTACGGATCACATTGATGTCGGAGGCTGCACTGTTTGCGCCGGTTACATTCCCCAGTTTCGCCCTGGCTTCCGCGCGTATCAGGTACTGCTCTGCAAGTCGTAATACCAGCAGTGCTTCCGGTGTAGTGCTCAGGTTCTTCTGATATTTGAAAGGGAAGTAGTAATCCGTATTATTGATGGTAAAGGTGTCAATCCAGTTGGTACGACGGGCGTCTCCCTGCTCAAAACTGTCAAAGAAAGAAAGGCGGATCGCCACAGGACTCTGCGCACTGGTGCCTGGCGCTACCCTGGTCAGCATAAAATACTGTCCGTCAAAAGTCGAATAGTTGGTGGCCAATACTGTTTGCAAATACCAGATCGCTTCCTTGCTCGTGCTCACAAACACCTTGTTCAGATCTGTTTCAAGGGAATAGGTACCATCGTTGATGACACTCGTTGCTGCCGCTTCCGCATTCGCCCATTGTTCCATATATAGGTATGCCCTGGCCAGCAAAGCGCTGGCTGCCGCTTTATTGGGTCTTGCTCTCTCTGTGGTGCCTGCTGTAGTGCCTTTGAAATAGTCATTGCCCATCAGTGATTCCGCATCTTTCAGATCGGCAACAATCTGCTCATACACCCTGGCTTTGGGTGTACGAGACAGCGTGTTGTTAATCCTGTAGTCGGTGGTCAATGCCAGCGGCACATCACCGTACGTGTTCACAGCGTAGAAATAGATAAAGGCACGAAAGAATTTAGCTTCCCCCAGTAATTGCGCACGTACGGCATCTGATATGCCTGTAGAAGCAGTAACGCCTTCTATCGTGGCATTACAGGTGTAGATGCGCTGGTAGAATTCATTCCAGAAATATGGATTGGAAATATTGTATGTATTGGTATAAAATTCTGTCAAAGTAGCATCCTGTGAAGCAGGTAAGTAATTTACCAGTTCGTCCGAAGCCAGTGATTCCCTGGCGGTAATACTTCTGTTGCCGGATACAAAGTTCTGCGCCCCACTCATCATGTTACTATACATACCCGTCATCACCGAGGTGGCCGACATGTCATTGACGAATGCCTGTGAACTGACGATCTGTGTGCTGGGTGGATCTACCTCCAGCGCTTTTTTACAGCTGGCTGTCATTAACAAACCCAGTGTAAGTCCTGTATATAGTAAACGGAGTGGTTGATATGATAATGTCATGTTGTTGCTTTTTAGAGATTTACTTTAAGACCGCCGGTGAATGTTTTCAATGGTCCGAAATTGATCGCATCAGCTTCCGGATCGAAGTCACGGAATTCTTTTTTGGAGAATGTCAGCAGGTTCTGTCCCTGTGCAAAGACAGATACCTGTTGCAGCCGCAGTTTCTTCATCAGAGAAGCTGGCAGCTGATAAGCAATAGAAACATTCTTCAGGCGGAGGAAAGGCGCTCTGGAATAAGCCAGGTCACTGTTCTTTGCATATAAAGCCCATGGCAGGAATCCGAGAATGCTCTGTGTGTATTTCGGGATATCAGTGACATCGCCTGGTTGCTGCCAGCGGCCCAGTGCACGGCTCTTCAGCTGATTACCCTGGAAACCGGGAGGGAACGTACCATTGATCAATGGATTCCTGACAGTATGGTCCTCAAACTGTAACAGGAAATCTGCTGTCCAGCCTTTATAACGCAGGCTGTTCTGAAATCCGCCATAGTATTTAACGCTTACCGCGTCTAAGATCTTTGTTCTGTCTACCGGTGACGTTACTTTCTTACGCTCTTTATCATAGAAAGTGTATACGCCTGTCTGGGGATCTACGCCTGCATATTCATATACCCTGATCGTACCCAGTGGCTTACCGATGATGAAGGTTGGATCATCTGGTCCTACGCCCGGATAAGATACCAGTGTATTACGTGGCAACGCGATATTCAGGGAAGTACTCCAGTCAAAATCTTTGCTTTTGATATTCGTGGTGCGCAATTCAAATTCCCATCCGTTGTTACGGATAATAGCCGGGATATTACTTCTGATAGAACTAAATCCGGTGACTGCGGATAATGGCAGATTCTGTAACTGGTTGTTACTACGGTTGGTATAATAGCTGGCCGTCACAAGGATCTTGTCTTCAAGGAAACCCAGGTCAATAGCTCCTTCTATCTTACGGGTCGCTTCCCACTGTAATGCGGCATTAAACAGCGCCTGTGGTTGTAAACCATTGGAACCCTGATATGGGTAAGGAATAGAACGATACAGGTCAAGGAACGCATAATCGCCCGCAGCATCATTACCCGTCGTACCATAACTACCTCTCAGTTTACCAAAGCTCAGGAATGGCACGAGTGCTTTTACTGCTTTCTCCTGGGTGAATATCCATGCACCACCGGCCGACCAGAAGAAGTGGAACCTGTTTGCCGGACCAAAACGGCTGGAACCATCATAACGGCCATTTAAAGTCAGGATATATTTGCTGTCCCAGGTATATTTCACCCTGCCGAATGTAGCGTTGTAAGCATTCTCTGACATCCCGCTGCTTTCATTGATTAGCGTGGCCGCTGCTGCAGGATTTTTCAACAATGCATCACTCACATAATTACTACCGCTCTGTATCAATGATTCATTCAGTTCGTGTCTGAATGTTTCCCCTAACAAAGTTTCAACATTCCCTTTTCCAAAGCGGAAATTATAGGTAACCTGTGGTTCGATGTTCCAGATATTGTAATTGCTGGTGCCATAACGGGCGGAAGCAATCTTGTTGCCTGTCAGGTAAGGATTGATAATGTATAATGGCGTACCTGTATATTCTTTGATCGCGGTATTCTGATAACCACCAGCTACCTTAATGTCCAGTCCTTTGATCGGTCTGTAGCTCAGTGTAATGTTACCGTTGATGTTGTTACTGCGTCCCAGATAAGGTTGCAGTAGCGAAGAGTACGGATTACCAAAAGTGCCGTTCTCCCAGTTAAGCGTACCGTCGTGATTGAATGGTTCCGGTGCGTTCGGCGGCAGGTCTCTTACGGATCCTGTCGGATCGATGGGAGGGATGTCGTTGTTATTAGATACATAATAACCGCCTGCATTCACGCTGAATTTATTATCCTCACTGGTACCGGTGATATTAAAATGTGCGGAACCTTTTCTGGAAGATCCGTCAGTTGGCATTACCGGACTTTCCCTGTGATAACCGCCGCCAACAAGGTATTGTACCTGGTTATTACCGCCGGATACGCTTCCCTGTACATCAGAGACATGTGCGTTGCCACCCATAATGCGCTGCTGCCAGTCAGTGTATTTTGTAGTGTCCCAGGTGCCGTTTACGTCGTAGTCCGCCGGACCAGGACGCACGCCATCATTCGCCATCGCTTCTCTGCGCATCTGCAGATATTCCTGCAGGTTCATATACTCAGGCTTACGGGTTACTTTACTGATACCGGTATAGGCTGTTACATTAGAACGCATACGGCCGGGTTTCCCTTTTTTCGTAGTGATCAGGATAACGCCGTTGGCGCCGCGTGAACCATAAATGGAAGTCGCATCTGCATCTTTCAGTACGTCCACACTGGCGATATCTGCAGGGTTCACAAAATCCAGCAGGTTACCGCCGTCTAATGCAAAGTTGATTGAACTATAACCACCGCCCTTGAACGGCACACCATCAATGATATATAGAGGAGCTGAGCTACCGGAGATGGAGTTGAACCCTCTTAACTGTACATTGACGGCGCCACCTGGCAAGCCATTCACCTGATTGATCACCAATCCGGAAACTCTTCCAGCTAATGCTAGCAAGGGATTGCTGACAGGACTTCTTTCAATCTCCGCTGCCGTAACTGTGGCAACGTTTCCGGTACTGAAACGCTTGGTCGTAGTACCGTAAGCGATCACCTGTACCTGGTCCAGTTCACTGGTAGAAGCTCTGAGATATATTAATGTTGGCATGGCGTGTTTGATACGTGCCACTTTCGTGATGAAGCCTGTATAAGAGACAACTACTTCAGCACTGTCACCCGCCAGCTCACTGCGTATTTCGAAATAACCATTGGCATCAGTAGTAGCTCCTTTATTCGTGCCCTTCAATGACACTGTTGCTCCCGGCAACCGTACGCCTGTCATATCCGTTACCCAGCCTTTGATGACCTTGGGCGGTTCTGTGCCCATGATTAATGAGTTGGCAAGGCCGTGCAGCAGCTTTGGGTCTCTGGTAATGACGATAACATTATTGACTACTGAATAAGCCAATCCCTGCTTATTCAGCAGTTCCGGCAGAAACTCGCTGATCTCTTTATTTTTTACATTGACATCTACCGGAAAGGTATTTGCCAGTAGATTAGGATTCGCGATAAACTCACGTCCTGTCTGTTCACTGATAGCCTTGAAAATATCAGTTAATGCCGCCTTCTTTTTGTTGATCGTGACCTTCTGGCCATAACTGGCGCCGCTTACATGTAACACTGCCACGAGCATCAACGGAATGATTAGCTTCATAATCATAAATAATTTGGAAAAAGGAATTGGCATACCTTTGCCAGGTACAATGTTGTTCATACTTGTACATTTAGGGATTTACTGATTAAATGACGTAAGAGACATTTGAAGTAGCCCGCACAGGAGGGCCCCAGGTGCAACTGGGGTCCTCACTATTTTTAGTAATAGGACCTACAACTGCTGTTTTCTTGTTTGCTGATTTTTGGTTGTTGCTGTTTGTTTGTTTCTACTACATATGCGTTTGGTTGGTTGTTGATGTAAATGAGCGATTAGTTTCGGTTGTTTGTTCTCTGTTTATTTTTCAGCGCCGGGTATGACGCTGATATGATCCCCTGTTATACGGAAATGTACTTCTCCTGTTGCTGCGATTGTTTCCAGTAATGCCTGCGCGGTTACTTTGCGGGACAGCACACCCTGGAATTCTATATTGTCTACGTTCCCCTCGTAACTTACTTCTACGTCGTACCATCTCGATACCTGCCGCATAATCTGTTTGATGTTGGTCCTGCTGAAACGGAACTGTCCGTTTTTCCAGGCCAGTACCTCATCCAGATCCGGTTTGCTGATTGTGAAACCAGCGGCGCCTGTCTGTAGACTGGCCTGTGTACCTGGTGTCAGTATCGTTGTTGTTGCGCCTGCCGCAACCTTTACAGATCCGTTGACCAGCGTTGTACGTACAACATTTTCATCGGCATAAGCCATAATGTTAAACCCTGTCCCCAATACATGTACGTCCATTTTGCCGGTTTTAACAGTAAATGGTTGGGCGGCGTTTGGGGCTATCTCGAAATAGCCTTCTCCGGTAAGTTCCACATTTCTTTCAGTCCCCGTGAATGCGGTCGGATAGCGGATAGATGATGCTGCATTCAGCCATACATGCGATCCGTCTGGTAATGTTAGCTGGAACTGTCCACCTCTGGGTGTCGACAGCGTGTGGTATTGTATATTGCCTCCTGTGCCACTGTAAGCGATAGCACCGCTATCTGCTTTAATAACTGAGACGCCGCCTGATTCGGAAATAGTGCCTTTTTCGGCGTTATCTAATATGATCTGTTGCCCGTTAGCCAGCGTTAAAACCGCCTTATTGCTACCCGGCGTAAGCGTTGTTTTTTGTACGATCGCAGCTGGTTGTGGTCGCTGCGTACGTATCATCCATACGGCAGTACCGCCTCCCAGTAAAAGGAGGGAAGCCGCCGCAACCCACCAGTAATTACGTCCCCTGATCTTCCGGATATTATTGTCCTGCCCCCTTACTGCTGCCAATGCTGCTGTTTCTTCCTGATAGTAGGCCGTCAGCCGGCTATATATATTATTGACAATCTCCCGGTTATCATATACAGGCACTTCCTGCAGGCTCATCAGCACTGCTTCATGCGCCCGCGCAAGCGCCTGTAATTCTTCATCTGTTGCTTCAGTCAGGGTCCATAGCCTGAAAGCGGCTACTCGTTCTTCACTGACCGGAGTACCCTCAGCCAGTTTCGTCACGATAGTGATGGCTTCAGTTATATTCATATATGACATATATAGGTAAAGACGGTTCTTAATTCCGAATTTTCACCAGGACAGTAAAAAAAATTAAAAAAAATTTCAGGGCTGAAAGAAAAGTATCAATAGAAGAAGGGTAAAACTAATGCCATTGCGGGCCAGATAGTCTTTGAGCTGTTGGGTAGACTGCTGTAATGACTTGTGAACGCCGCCAACGGACATGCCCTCTGCATCCGCTATCTCCTGAATGGTCATTTCATCGCGTGTACGCAGCAGGAAAATACGACGCTGCTTTTCCGACAGTATATCCAGTCCCGAACGGGCAATGGATTCATACTGATCCGTGATCAGTTTATCGTCCGCACTATAGTGTGGTAAAACATAGTCTTTGCTGTAACCGGCCTGCTTCTGAAGTAATGCCTGCCGGGCTTTCAGGAAGTCGTTCAACGCATTCCTGGCCATGATAAATACATAGTTCTTAAAAGAACGTACCGTAACAAGTATTTCCCGCTTTTTCCAGACTTTCAGAAATACTTCCTGGCCGATTTCCTCTACGTCATGTTTGTCAGTAAGATAAACCTGCAGATAATGTATAATAAGAGGGGAATAGGCTTCATAAAGGCGCGTAAATGCCTGCCAGTCACCTGTCGCAACATTACTGAGTAGATGTCTTTCCTCTTCTTCCGTTATACGTATATGAACATTAAGCGCTGACAATGAAAATAATGGTAAAGGAGTAAGCCACAAATATAACCGTTTTCCTCATGATTGTGCCGGTCTTACCTGATCATCCGCCACCGCCAGCAGAAAGTCATATAGGCTGACCTCCGCCGGTAATTCCAGTTTCTTGCGCAGCCGGTATCTGCTTGTTTCTACTCCACGGACAGAAATCCCCAGTGACTGTGCAATTTCTTTCGTCGTCAGATTGATGCGCAGATATGCACAGAGTTTCAGATCAGTCGTACTCAGCTCCGGGTAACGACGTTTCAGCTTAAACAGGAAATTGTTATGCACTTCATCAAAATGCCGGGAAAATTGCTCCCAGTCCTCTTCATTGTTTTCCGCCTCTTCAAACAAACGCATTACTTTTTTAAAAGCCCCTTCCGGTGAGTCTAACTTCTTCATAGCACTCAACAGTTCTTCCTTGATATTCGATAAGACCTTGCCCCTGTGTAGCAGGTACATCGTAGCCGTCGCCAGCTCCCTGTTTTTAAAACGAACTTCCGCTGTCAGCTTTTCATTCTGCAGACTGATCAGGTCTTTCTCTCTTTGCTCTTTTTCAAACCGGTACCGTAAGATCAGCTGCTCCTGTTTCTGCTGATAACGCTTTCGCTGACGGATGAATTTTTTCTTCTGATAGATATAGCCCCAGAGCAGTAAGGCGAGTCCGCTCAACACATACAGACTTTTAGCGAGCCCTGTCTGATACCAGGCAGGTAATATCCGGAATGCATATACTGCCGGACGGGATACATTCCCCAGGTTGTCCTTCGCCCGCACAGAAAAAGCGTAATAACCATGCGGCAGATTGGTGTAGTCTTTTTCCGTTTTTACCGACCACTCACTCCATCCCTGGTCAAAACCGGCCAGCCGGTAACTGTAGAAGATGGTATTCCCCTGACTGTATATCGGTGAAGCATACTCAAAGTGAAAACCCGAAAATGCATTGGGCATCGCCTTGAAAGAATGCTTTCCCGGGGGATGATACCCGCCGAATAAAAGACTGTCCCTTTTCCCATGTGCGCTGACCTGACCAATCAGCACAACCGGCAACTCCCTCGAATGACGGTAATGCTTATAGTTAATGTGATACATCCCTTTCTCCGCACCCACAAAAATGTTCTCGTCGTCATATGGATAAAGGAACTCAAATCCGCTCACCACCTGACCTTTCAGTTCCGGGAAATACACAATACTATAAGGGTGCTCCGGTAACGGCTTGTGAAAATCAATTACACCCGGCATCTTATCAGAAACAAACCAGACATTACCCGTAGCATCTTCCGCCAGGTGTTGTAAAGGAATATTCTTTAGTACAGGATATAACCAGGGAGAAGGGACAAAATGCCGCTTCCTGGCATCATATTCATATACCCCTGCCTGTGTGGCCACCAGGGTCCGGTTCCTGATCCGGAATACAAAATTGTTATAGTCGGAAGGCAGACCGTCTTTGCTGGTAAAAAGCGTGTACTGTAGCAGACTGTCTTCTGCTACATGCATCCTGAATACCCCCCTGTAAGGATGCGAAGACCAGACAATACTATCGTCTTCCACTGTCAGAAAGCGGAACGATTCAAACAAACCTCGTACCCTGACAGCGCCACCTAGCTGACTACCATCCTCTTTGATCAATTGCAGTCCGTTATATCCTCCTGAGAGTATATGGGAAGAGAAGGGGCGGAACAACCAGCTTCCTGTCAGTTTGGAGACTAATCTGGCGTCCTGTCCGTCAATCTCAAAAGCGCCTTCATGATGCCCCATTAGTAAATGTGAGCCTATCTGACTCAGGTTCCATACCTGTCCCTGCGTATGTCTGATCCGCCGGAAATTTCCTTCCTGAAAACTCAGGTCTTTCCGGTTACCCAGCGGTGTCGCAAAAACGCCATCCGAAGTACCTATATACAACTGCTCCTTAAATATCGCCGCCGTATAAGAAGTAAGATATCGCTGGCCATCCGGCAGAATCTGTTTCACCGCCGTATTATACCGCACCATATCAATACCATTATCCAGCGTTAGCCAGATATTCCTGGCAGGATCTGTAAAGATCTTCAGTACACTGTTATGCTGTAAGCCTTCATCCACCGTAAACCGTTGGATAATATGCCCTGTAGTACTATTAATAATATAGCAACCACCATAGGAGGTGCCTACAAGTAATTGTTTGTCACTATCGCCCCAGTTCTTCGCACAGTAGATTTGTTTTTCGGTAAATATGCCATCCGCTGCTGTCCGGAACGGTAACAGCTCACCGCCATGTAATTTGAATAGACCGTTTTTTAAGGTGCAGATCAATAGGGTGTCCTTTCCGTAATCCAGGATTTCCCTGATCAGCAGGCGCTGACTGGCGATCGCTGTACAGACAGGTTGCCATTGGCCGTTCCGGAATCGTAATAATCCCCTGGCTGCATCCTGGGCATATAGTTGTCCGCCGGCACGGCGTAACACCTGCCATTCCGCCTGGGCGGGATAAACATGTAATGTTTTATGATCGTAGTGAAAGATCTTGTTAGTGCTTCTGAAGAAGATTCCGCTGTCGTCGATCACAATATCCCAGATATCGGCAAATTGATCCTTCCGGTTCCTGACGACCGGTTTGAGGGAGGTATACCGTAACACGCCATCCGCATCCGCCAGGTAATAACCGAAATCATCCTGTGCGCCGATATAGATCCGGCCGTCTTTAGCTGTTTTGACAGCCCTTAGCCGGGTATGGTTAGGAACGGGCAGTAATTTCCAGGAATGACCGTTGAAGGTCATCAGCCCTTCATTGTTGGCAAAGTAAAGGATGCCATTCCGGTCCATATCCAGGTCCCAGGTTTGCCCGCCACCAGGATATTGCTGACGGGTATAATTGATCACAGGCGGTAGCCCGATTATTTGTTGTGCGATGAGCAGGTTGCTCCATAGGATAGACAGCACAAGCAGAAAAAGCTTGTTCATTTTCCATAACGTTTCGCTAAAAATAGGGAATAATCCAGCGCGAAGTAAGGGTGACGTAAATAAGGTTTATTGATAATCAATAGACTACGTTATGCTTGTAGTAGATTAGACGTACCCCTTAAAAGAGGCAGGATAAAAATTAACCTCATCTTTGCGCTGATCAAATTAACCATTCGTTTCCGCGTTATGACACCTTGTTACTGAAACAGGCGTATTATTTACACCTGTCCGGCAGCGATAAGGCTATACCGTGGAAACAATGAAAACCAGAAAATTTAATTATGAAAAGGCAAACCCTCTCCACGTTGCTTAGCGTACTGCTGTTGTCAGGAGCAGTAACATCCTGTAAAAAAGAAAACAAGGCAGACCAGACGCCTAAATTGTCAGCTGATGACAACACCCTTGGCGCTGTATCGGCTGCCGCCAGATCTTACAACCTGATATGGTCTGATGAATTTGACGGTACCAGCCTGAATACTTCCAAATGGGGGTATGAAAATGGTAACCTCGGTGTCAACAATGAAAAGCAGTTTTACCAGACGCAGAACGTTGCTGTCAGCAATGGTAACCTGGTCATCACTGCCCGTAAAGAAAGCGTTGCCGGACAACCCTACACTTCCGGCCGTATTAACAGTAACGGTAAATTCTCAACCAGGTATGGTCGTATTGAAGCCCGTATCAAGCTCCCTGCAATACAGGGCTTATGGCCTGCATTCTGGATGCTGGGTAACAGTATCAGCACCGGCGCCGGCTGGCCTGCCTGTGGTGAAATTGACATCATGGAGCATGTAAACACCGGTAATACCGTGCTGGGTACGATCCACTGGTTTAACACCGTTTATTCCTATTATGGTGGTAACACGAACACCACACCGACTGACTATCACGTGTACGCGGTAGATTGGGATGCATCCGCTATCCGCTGGTATGTGGATGGTGTACAGTTTCATGAAGCAAACATCCTGAACAACATCAACGGTACAGAAGAATTCCATGCGCCTTTCTTTATCCTGCTGAACGTTGCCGTAGGGGGTAACCTGCCAGGTAACAATATCAACGATGGCGGACTGCCTGCTTCCATGCTGGTGGACTACGTAAGAGTGTACAGCATCACCGATACACCTGGTGGTGGTACTGCTCCGATCGGTTCTACTATCACGATCAAAGGCAGCAACGGTCTGTTTGCCAGCGGTGAAAATGGTGCACAGGCCATGACCTGCAACCGTCCGACCGCACAGGCATGGGAACAGTTCACCGTAGTAGATGCCGGCGGTGGTAAAGTCGCACTGCGTAGCCAGGGCATGTATGTTTCCTCCGAAAACGGCGCTCAGGCAATGACTTGTAGCCGTCCGACCATCCAGGATTGGGAAAAATTTAATTGGATTGATAATGGCGATGGTACTTTCTCTCTCCGTGGCAATAATGGATCATATGTCTCCAGCGAAAACGGTACCCAGGCAATGACCTGTAACCGTCCGACGATCCAGGGCTGGGAGAAATTCACCCGCTAGTTAATATTTTCTTTTCCCTCGATTAAACCCTTAGCTGGCCGTAACTATGCCGTTATCTCTACGTTCATGAACGTAGAGATAACGGCATAGTTACGTAATAATGGCGATGTAATGGGACATTCAGGGCAGTATCAACGAAGGGGAGGGCGTTTGGCCGGATTTTGGGTGATCCCCAGGTGATCAAGTCCACCTATACGTCGTGTATAAAGCATGTATGAAGCATGTATACGTCGTGTAGGACGTATGAAATGCTGGTATAGTCCTGATATAGGTTTACACGCTTGTTAAATAATCCTGTTTGAAGTTTACAAGTACAAAAAAAAGCGCCGGTACTGGACCAGCGCTCATATTGTATAATGTAAAAGTTTAATAAAACTAGTGTATAAGCTGAACCCGGATGGCCCTTAAACCAGATACCCCCTGAAGATCCTCAATATCAAAACGTTCGATTGTTTCGCCCAGTACGGCGCGTGATTGCAGCATTTTTATATACCCCAGGTATTCTTCCTCCTCTACCGCACTGGAATACACAATAGTGATCTTGCCCGACTGCGTGATACGCTCAGTGGTATCTTTGATACATGCCTTATCTATGCGCTTTTTAACGATCTCAAAACGGGCATTATAGCTCCCATCCACATCAAACCGCTTTTCATCCATCCTGAACCGGATAGAAATAGTAGAATTATATACTAAAATTAGTGTGGTAACATCCAATTGATAGGGAAGTTCTGGTTTCAGATGATGATGGGCGATTTCCATTTTACACAAGGTCTCCAGTTGCCAGAGCCGCAGCGTATATAGTCGCTGGATATCGAACTTAACTTTGGGGGCAATAGAAGCGCCGATATACAGGTTATGTTCCACGCCGTCGGTTTTGAACCGTTCAAAGTAATGGGGGAATGAACGCTGTGCTGCAAGTTGCTGTTTATCAATGATGCCGGTCATCCGGTCATTGATAGCAGCAATAGTCGCCTCATATTTCCGGCGATGCAGGTGAAACCGGCCATATGCCTTATCATTATCTGAAAAGTACGCCTCTACCTGCGGATCGGCCATAAAGGGATGTAGTTTAGGATGCACCTCACTCACTACATAAGCCGTGATATATTGTTCTGTGCCTGCCCTTAAAGGGAAAGACAGCTCTATCAGGTATTCCCTCAGCTGCTGCTGTATGGTATCAAAACCACCCAGTTGTTTGAGTATTTTGGATAGAGTCTTTACCTGTAATAAGAGGTCTTCCTGTACGCTGTTATTACGTACCTCTGAGGAGCCCTTTATATCGATCTGTCCATATAGCGGGTATACGTCGCGGAATACGATCTCATGTGGTTTATACTCTTTTCCTGCATGATGATGCGCGATGAATCGTTCTGCTTCTTTCCTGAATTTCCAGTATACACTCTCGTGAATAGCGGTATAATTATTCTGGATCACGGCCTGTACCTCGTTCTGCATCTCTGCCAGCAGTCTTTCCACAGTATCAGTCAGGAAAGGCATCACGACTTCAAGTTTGTTGGCATTGATGCTGTTGAGCTCTTTGGTCCTTACCGAGGCCATCTCCATAACGCCCAGCAATTGCCCGTTCTTCACCACCGGCGCCAGGATAAAGCTTTTAATCCCCTTTTTTGAAAGGAAACCGGCGAGGCGGTTTTCCGGATCAGCAGCCAGAAACTCAGGTACATTAGACACGGCGAAGTATTGTTTATGCTTCACCACACAGCTATACGAACTCGTACATAAAAGCTCACGCGCCTCGCTGTGTTTATGTCCCTGTACCAGGAAACTGTCCATCTGTTGTAAGCCGAAAGGATCGGCGGTAAAATGATCGTCTTCCGGGTTATAAAGTGTGAAACCCACCTTTATATCGGGGATGCGGTAAATAGACCGGAAGATAGACTGTATCTTCTCTTCAAAGCCTTCAGTATTCAATCCTAACAGCTTCTCCTTGAAGATAGATACGGCGTTTTCCACTGTCGCATCATACAGCGTCATGATGGCAAACCCTTTCAGGATCCAGCTTTCTTTCGGAAATTTGGATTTCCACAGGGCCAGGTCATCATAGTTATTCAGCAGCAGATCGATTTCCTCCTGGCTAAGCGTCGGTGCTTTATCCGTTGGGATGATATCGAGAAAATCTGCATTGTATAATATCCTGTAATGTTTGATAACGCCATCCGCAGTAGGAATGTCGTAGAAAAACGGTCTGCCGAAATCCAGGGACGTGCCGTAAAACTCATTGAGAATGATACAACAACTCAGCACATATGCCTGGTGTTCATCAAAGTCCCTGATGGCAAAGCTAAAGCCAGGACCCGCGGCCCGCAGTATGTTTTTAAACCGCTCTGTGTGATTGAAGATGAGATCTGCATAGGGCAGGTTAATGGCCTTTATCTCATTCATCGTGAGGGCTTCAGGGAAATAGTCCGCCAACAGGCGGCGTATCAGTCCTTCGCTTTTTTCTATCTGATCAGCTGACGTAATACCTTCGACCAGTTCTGGACTTTGCGCAATTTCTCCCAGCATGGCTTTGGCACGGTTGGCCGCCTCGCCTGCCGGTCCTGCTGCCTGTTTTTCCAGTCGCTCGGCTAACTGGTAAAAACTGAGTTGAATCTTAAACGGACTGTCCGGAATCGAATGCAGGTTCATGTTCTTATTATCTTACCGGTATAAAATTAATCATAATTTCCTAGCATTCAGGTATCCCGGGAACGCAGCCGGTATATTGCCTTTGCCTGCTGCTGTAAAGGCGGCACAGACCACGTGTTTCTGTGCAGCCGGCAGAAATATTTTTTAACGGCCGTTTAAATATCCCGCTAATTTCACGCAACTTGCAGTCAGAAGAAGTCTTCATGCCTAAAACTCCACCCGATGACCCAACGTATCCTGTTCCTCATTGCCATCTTATTTTCGTTCAACCATTTATTTGCACAGCAACAAACCATTAAACGTATTGACTCACTGCTCAGTGCTACGTCTCAGACGCCCTTCAACGGCGTAATTGTACTCAGTACCGGTGGAAAGACCTTTTACAGGAAAACAGCTGGTTTTGCCAACTTTGATCAGAAAAAAGCCATTACTAATGAGAGTGAATTTATTATCGGTTCCATCAGTAAACAGATCACGGCAGTGATCGTACTACGGGAACTGGATAAAGGACATTTGCGCCTGGAAGATCCTATCCGCAGATACCTGCCCCAGCTGACAGAAAAATGGGCAGATACCGTCACGATTCATCATCTGCTGACGCATACGCATGGTATTACAGCGTTAGATAAACCACTGGCGTTCAAACCTGGCAGCCGCTTTCAGTATGGCTTTCTCGGTTATGACCTGCTGTCGCAGATCGTAGAGAAAACATCCGGTAAGTCCTTTCCGGACCTTTGTAATGATTTGTTCCGCTTATGCGGGATGCAACATAGTTCGCACCCAAGGGGCCGATCTTATAAAAACCTTTGTAAGGGATATGTGCTTGAAAATGGAGAAAGGAGGGAAGAGCCGTCTTACCTGGATGTGTTTGCTGCTGCCGGCGGACTGGTATCCTCTGGAGAAGATCTCGTAAAATGGAATAATAACCTGCATGGCGGGAAACTACTGGTCGACAGCACTTACCAGCTCATGATCAGCAAAAAAGAAAATGCCTTTCGCGACCATGTTATTTTAGGGACGATCGATTACGGTTATGGTATAACGATTCCGTATCAGTTCAGCGTTCCTGAACTGGCTGTGACAGGCGTGGCACAGGGTTTTATCTCGCTGGATACGTATTTCCCTTTTACAAAAACAAGCCTGGTCATATTGGAGAATGTGGCTACCGATATGCAGGAACTGAAGAATAGTTTCTATTACCACGAACAGATCCTGAAGATCGTAAGGGAGGCACTGTAAAAGGTGCTATCCCGCTTTCTTTTGTTCATGCTCCGGACAATCCAGCCGAAGCGTATCCGCTACCAACGGGATACGCAAGAGATTACAGAAGTGTTTGTTGCCACTACCTGAGTAATGCGTACAGGTAAAACACATGCGCTGCATCGTGATGATCTGCTCATTGTGCAGCTGGAAGATAAGATTGAGTAATACTATTTTCAGTCCGGCCTTCTGCGTATCCGGCAACTGACTCACATACTTCAACAGCGTATTGGCGAAACCGCCCGCAGACTCCGCAATCCTTTTGCCTGCTGCCGTTAATTTGAGTACCTGTGCACGACTGTCCGCCGGATTATCCTTCTTCACCACCAGCTTCTTTTCTACCAGCACTTTTATCACATCGCTGATCGTGGCTTTGGTAACATTAAACTCCCTGGACAGATAGGTGACTGTCGCCATTGATTCATCGTGGGTATGCAGGAAGATCAGCGACTGGATCTGTATCGGACTCAAACCATGTTCCTTTGCCTGTTCCCACAGCATCACACGGAAAGATTCGCCTACCCGCTCCAGTGCCGCTACGATTAAGGCGTCATTAGATGTATTCTGTACATCCGGATTGAATGGTGTCGTGTTTGTATTACTCATTGTCTGTATAACTTATGCTTCCTGTATCGCCACGTAAGTCTTGCAGGGGAATACCTGACCGCGTGTAATTGATCCGCCGGAATAACAGGAGCAAACAGGCGCTGTTATCAGCACAGAGATGCGAACCACTGGCCCGCATCTCCGGAATGTACCTGTATCCTGGCATTCTTTTACGAAGGATAAAATTACATTCTTTAGTTATTACATTCCTGCATTTCTATAATGGAATATCCCTGGCGGTCAATATCGGCTACCACATTGTCATCTGCCTGTTCGATATGGCAGAAACGGCATTCATTGGTACTGAGCGTTTGTCCTTCCTGTCCTTTCTGTGCCAGATACTGACGTCCGTAGGTATGTATCTTTTCCAGGTCTTTAAGATCAGAAGGAACTAATATGTCAAAGTGCATAACAGCACCGTTTTTCTTCTGGACATACGTGTCGAAAACTGAAACTTTCATGATCGTTAGTTTTTATAGCAGTAAGCGGAGCGGAGTACACGCCGCTTACGATGATGTAATTGTTTATTTTACCTGGTAGGGAAGGGAGAGGTTCCTGGAAAGTACACTATATACTTTGTAGACGCCCAGCATAGGCATTTTACCACCCTGCGTATGGTCTCCTGCTTCTCCTGTTACGACCTGCATATAGGCTGCTACTGCATCGTATTTGAAATTGGTTTTGAAACGTACTCTGTAATCAGGTACCACGATCCTGATCGCCTTCCCTTCGGTGACTACCTGGAAGCCCGGAGAGTCCATGTACATCGGCATACCCGGATTGGTCTTTGGTAATACAACGGATTTATCAGCAGGATCAAATTCTTTTACGGATAGTCCGCCGGGAACACGTTTGTCCTCCACTAACACCACCCAGTGCGGATGCCATACGATTTTGTCATTTGTATAATCGCCATCACCGTTTTCATCCCATAAGGGAGTGTCATCAAAGTCAGGATGCGCTGTCAGTGCCAGGGCAAGAATTCCGGCTGTTTTACTGAACCCGACATCCTCCGGACTAAGCGTGGTAGGGAATACATAACCATCTACCGGAGCGCCGTTCATCTTACCCGCAGGTTTGGAGGTACTCTTACCTGCCTGTCCCTGCACGATGATCTCAAATTCAAGCTGTCCCCATTTTTTATTGTGTGTAACACTGGCGGATACGATCTTATAATCTGCTTCATTAACAGTAGACTTAGGTCTTTTACAAGAGTCACAATCCGGTCCTGCAAAGGCAGATAGTACAGTGAAAAGAACCAGTGCTACTGTAGCTGTAATGTGTTTCATGATGCTATGAATTAGTGTGATTGATTTTGATAATGCAAATATAGGTAGGAATCCTAACAATATGATATCTGGGTTTTCTATAAGTATATAGGACTCCTTTATAACTGTTATTCAACAAGTGATTATGAAATGGAAAAATCCGGATGCGTGTTATTTACGTAGTCATGTTTTTCGGCCAAGAAGTCCGCTATGACTCATAATAGTAGCTGAAAAATTCTTTCCTGTTTTTAAAACCAGTTGAAATAAATACACGTATCTAATCATGTACCGGTTCCAGACAATAGACATTGTACAGACTAACTCGCTGGAACCAGATAAGGAAGCAGATATAATATACATGCCAGTAATCCTGTCAGTGCACATGCACAGGACCTCACGTTAATTAATCAAGACCTTTTTATGATCACAAAAAAACTAAAGCAGATCCTGCTATGGGCCGGAGGTATATCCGTGTGTCTCATAGTAGTGCTTGCGGTGCATATCTATATGGTAACGCGACCCAAGCCACCGGGCGCTAATACCCGTATCATGGCCAGAATTGATATCAGGCAGGATATTTCGCAGCAGGATGCGGATAAGATTTCCGCATGGTTGTATCAGCAGAAAGGCGTGGACAGGGTGATGGTTAATCCCGCTACAGCGATTGTAGTATTTACCTTCTTTCCTGTGAAAACCAATGCAGGTAATATTGTCAGCGATTTCCAGACCACCTTTCATTATCCTGCACAACGTTATGTACCCAGTGAGGAAGAGATGAAAAGTGGTTGTCCGGCTATGGCACAATCATTTACTGCGAAGTTGTCTGGCGTATTCAAACATATTTTCTAATGGCTAATCAATAATATCATATGAAAAAATCAGCGTGGTTATTTATGCTTGGGCTTGTTGCCTTCGTCGGACTTATGGAATCCTGTAAAAAGGACGACGATGCCCCTATGGTTACAAAAATGTCTCTTTATGATTCCCTTGGCGGTTCAGCAATGGTAAATGATCCTGCCAATGCAGGCATGAAGATCGAACAAGGCAGACTCGGTATCCGTTCTGTGGTAGACAGCGCCATCTTTGTGATCGCAGGAGATGCAAAGATCAATGGTTTCTTTACTGTACTGCTGGCGGAAGTAACTACCGGTAACACCAGTGGTTTTGAAAGACTCAGTAAAAATCTGACAGACTTTATCTGCGTAGCTACCGGCGGAAAAGGCTTTACTTATGGTGGCCTGAATATGAAAGATGCACACGATCCTGCTAAGAATCCACGTATGAATGGAAAAGCTTCCAATGCAGATTTCGACGCCTTTATCGCTGACCTGGTAGTGGCTGCAAAAAAGAACGGTTTATCTGATCAGCTGATTGGTCAGGTAGGCGCCCTGGTAGAAACCCTAAGACCAGTGGTGGTACAGAAGAGTTAAAAAATTAAGAATAAAAAGGTAAGAATTAAGAATTGCGGAATAATTCCCGGTATAAGAATATATAAAACGTCTGGAAAAAGAAGTATAATATATAATTCTTAGATTGTTCAGGGCTTCGTCATTCGACGGAAGCCCTGAATCAGTTGAACATAACCATGCCGTGAGTAATGATGGCCGCTGATAATATCTCACCGGTTTCTGTAACATATCTGCCGCTAAATAATTAATCGCTGCTAAATCGTAATTCGTAATTTTTTTCTCATTTCCACCGCTATCAATTCTTCAATATTCCGCCCCTTCAAACCAATTCTTAATCCTTAATTCTTAATTTTTAATTTTTTTTCTCCTAACTTCGTCCGTCACTAAGAACATCTATGCATTTACATTTGTTTGATGAACTCGTTTACACCAAACGTAGACAAAAGCTCTCCGCTAATGTAGGAGACGGTCTGATTCTCCTGATGGGAAATGAAGACAGCAGCATGAACTACGCGGATAATACATATCCTTTCCGCCAGGATAGCACTTTCCTTTATTATGCAGGTATTGATATAGCCGGACTGGCACTTGTACTGGATACGGAATCCGGAGAAGAGACACTTTTCGGAAGAGAAGCTGGCATAGATGATATCATCTGGACGGGCCCATTGCCTTCTTTACAGGATCTGGCAACCAAGGTAGGTATTGCAAAGACAAAACCTTACGCCCAGCTGGGAGATGTACTGAAGAAAGCAAAAGATACAGGACGTCGTATACATATCTTGCCTCCTTACCGTCCGGAAAACAAGATTAAGCTGGCAGAATGGTTGCAGTTATCTATAGCCGGTTTGCAGGAAGTCGTATCCCTGAAACTGATCAAGGCAGTAATCGCACAGCGTGAGTGTAAAGATGCGAATGAGATAGCAGAGATGGAAGCGGCGGTATCTGTGAGCGTGGATATGCACCTGGCTGCTATGCAATATACCAGACCAGGCATGAAAGAATATGAGATCGCAGCGAAAGTGGAAGAAGCAGCATTGGCAGCAGGCGGTCGTTTATCTTATCCTACTATTCTGACAATCAATGGTCAGGTATTACATAATCACTTCCATGGCAACCAGGTAGCAGAAGGACACATGGTACTCTGTGATGCCGGTGCGGAAACAGCCATGCATTATGCGGGCGACCTCACAAGAACGTTCCCGGTAGGCAAACAGTTTACCACCCGTCAGCGTGAAATGTATCAGGTCGTACTGGATGCGCTGGATCACGCAGCTGGTTTGCTGCAACCAGGTATACAATATAAAGAAGTACATACACAGGCTTCTGTTAAACTGTTGGAAGGATTAAAGAACCTCGGACTGGTAAAAGGAGACCCCGCGGAAGCAGTGGCGGCAGGTGTACATACCTTGTTCTTCCAGTGTGGTCTGGGACATATGATCGGACTGGATGTACATGATATGGAAGATCTGGGTGAACAATACGTAGGTTATTCCGATACACTGAAAAAAAGTACAGAATTTGGCTGGAAGTCACTGCGGCTGGGTCGTGAACTGCAAACAGGTTTTGTATTAACAGTTGAACCGGGCATTTATATTATTCCTGAATTGATAGATCGTTGGGTTGCTGAGCATAAACTTAGTAACTTTGTTGATTATAACACGCTCGCAGGCTATCGCGATTTTGGTGGTATCCGTATAGAAGATAACTTTGTGATTACGGAAACTGGTAGCAGAAAGTTAGGTAAGGAATTACCAAAAACAATCGCAGCCGTTGAAGCGTTAAGACAATAGACTACAGACTAACCCATATATTATATCGTAAAGGAGTCCGCCGGTGGCGGGCTCCTTTCTTTTTGCAGGTGATAGGATGGCGGTATTACGAACGATGCAGATAAGCAATAGGTTCTGCAACAGGCGACGGGCTGAGACAGGCGATCACTACCAGTATCAATGCAATGACATTGGCTATTGTACGGATGGTATGCAGGTATATCCAGGGTTGCTCAAACTTAATCCGCATAGTTGCAAGATCTGCGCTTGTGGCGCCGGATAGTTGGACGGCATCCAGCATATTGTTCAGCGGTACATTGCCAAACATAGTCACCCCGAAAGTACCTCCCAGGTAAATAAGCGAGGCCAGTAACAGGAGCCAGAAACGGGCAGATAACACCGGACCATATTGTAGATAGGTACACAAGGGTAGCAGGAATACAGTGCCCATGAAACTCAGAAAGAATACAGGGTTGAGTATAGCCCTGTTCATCTGTTGCATGGCTTCCAGGTAGGTGCTGTCGGACACCTTTGCCAGACCAGGAATAACAGAACAGGACCATGCGTAGAACAACCCACTGATTAAGGCTGTTGTAACGGCAGTGGCGATCATGATGATATGCGGGAAGGTAAACATGGGATTAGTTTTTCTGCTTGTCATATAGCTGGTTCTAAAGCTTTTAATATAGTTGGCAATGGCTGTCATCTGATCGGGGGTGATGCGCTTTCTGAAAGCGGGCATAATCCGTCGGCCATTACTGATCTGCAGGAGAATAGCGCTATCAGATAACTGGCTTTTCTGCAGGTTCTTCGCCCCAAACAGGCCCCTTGCTCCATCCGTACCATGACAGCGTGCACAATGGTGGTCATAAAGCGCGCGACCTTCTTCCTCAGAAGCAGTGAAGGCGGCTGTCAGCAGCAGGCATAGTACAAAGGAGAGGGTAAGTCGTATTGGCTGCATTTCTTTTTTTCTCAAAATTAGGGCGGGGCAGAGGCGGAAAATAGAACAAAACCGTCAGGCATCAATTAAATGCAAAAAAGCAGTCCGCCCAAGGCGAACTGCTTTCTTAATACGTCTGTGTATGTGATGTGGAAGACCAGGGATTAATATACCGTGATGGTTGGATCCCACTGGCAGTAACTCCAGAGCTTCTGTGTCTGTGTACCGGCATCGAATAAGTAAAGACCGAATCTGATCACGAAATTTTCTGTGCCTTTAGCTTTCACAGTGGAAGTCAGTGCATAGATGTTACGTGCTTCTGTAGTTGCAGGTAATCCGTTAATGCTACCGGAAGGAATAACGCCACCAGGTAACAATGTCTGGTTCATGACAAAAGGATTAAATACATCGTCGGTAGGACCCAGGTTTGTATTTTTTTCTATATCATAGATGATGATGGCATCATGACCATTGTTAGAAAGAGAAGACCCCCAGAATGCTACCGTAGACTGGTTAGGTACGGAGAAGGAAAGGTCAGCAGTTCCTTGTTTTGATGGTTTATTGACGAAGGAACAGGCCATTACTTCTGAGTTGTGGTCAATAGGCATCGGTTTGGTGGGGTCGGTGCTGATGCCGGTTGTGTACTTCGCATAGATGTAAGCGGTATCTACCAGGAACATTACATGAACGATCTGGTCATTCACGTCCAGGATATTGCCCTGCGTTGCGCGACTGGTAGCTGTAGCGATTTGAGACATAAAATGTGGTTTAAAATTATTACCTACTCTTTTCAGGCTTTTCGGTATACGCCATTTAAAATTTGAGGGAAGCAGACAAACGAAGGACTGTATTTCCTGTAGGGAAACAACATATTACAGTGCGGGCAAACTGAGCTCCTGTCAGATAGTGCACTATCTGAACATAAGGGCTGCAATGCCATATAGGATCCTTTAATTAAGGAAAGGTAGCGCTGTGGTGTGCTATGTTTGTCATGATTGTCCTGGTGATTGTGGTCTTTTGCTGAATAAAAAACTGGTTATCTGAGTAATAGTTAACTGATTAAATAGTGGTCTCACAGCATTAATAACAGGACGAATGTAGTTTTGTTCGATGGCGTGCTTATAAATTCAGAAAATAGGTACAGGGAAGAGGACATCACTATTCTTTACTTGGCGTGACTTCATACAATCTGTTGGCAATTTCCTGTTCAAGAGATACCGGTACGGTAGACGCCACGTCACCTACCGGTGCATATCGCAATGTTTCTTCATCCCAGGCAAAAATGTATGTCTCACTGCCATTAAAACTTACATTATAACGTTGCTCATCATTAAAGGAAAATGGTTCCGCTTTCACCATGTAAGGAACACCGTCAACTAATAAGTTAAATGATAATTTGTTCATAGTTATCCATTTTCGGTTATGCACACAAGAATCAGACCTTAATGACAGCCCCGGCCGTTCCTGCCAGGATGCCTACTAAAACAAGTATTGACATATTTCCTCACAGTGAGATAAGGAGCGAGCCCTAAAGGCAACACGTTAAAGTAGAATTAGTTAGCACGCCTAAGGGAAATATTTTTGGCGTGTTGCGGTATGATAATTGCTGTTGGGATTGCGCCCCCGCGATGCACCGGCAGACGCATATTGAAGCCATCTATTCTAACTGAAAGACTGTAACCTTTTTCCGGCATCTCAGGGGAGGAATAACGTATCAACTGAAAGACCTTTCTTACCTCAATTTTTATTGGAAACACTTAAACCGATTTCACACATGAAAAAATCATTTATTCAGTTGTGCACAACTGTGACCCTGGTTGCTGCATTATTCACTGCGTGTTCGAAGCAGTCTTCTGATGAAACTGTAGACCCCGCAAAGCAGGAGGGTAATGCCACTGTCAACTATCAGATCCAGGCAGTTAATCCTACTGGTTCTATTGATGGTTCAGGGGCAGAGCGCCTGGGTAGAATCATTAATGACCCGTCTGCAGCATCTTTCCCCTCTTTAAGATTTGACCTGACCTGGGATAGTATCAAAGTAAGGTTCAGGGAACTGAAATTCGCTGCTAAAAGCGGAGCAGACGAAATTAACATGAGCATTAAGACAGACCGCTTTATCGATATTCTCGATAGCACATCATTGGGTAGCATCATGCTGCCGGTCGGCAACTTTGATCATGTAAAAGTTTATTTCCGTGCCCAGGGCGATAAGCAGAAACCTGCTATCCTGATGAAAGGCCGGATCACCTGGCAGGGTAATGACATCCCTGTTGAGGTAGTCATCGTAGGTAAAATTGAATTGACTGCAACGGGCAATGACGTGGCTATCGGCGCCGATGGTCTTTCGTTTGACGGCAAACTCAAACTGGACCTGAACCTGGTAATGTCTAAACTGCAGATAGGAGACTTTACCGGTACCTTCACTGGTGGTAAGATCGTGTTGAGCATCGATGCAGACGTCGATACCAACAACAGACTCAAATCTGCGCTGGAAAACAGCATGTCAGTTGAGCATAAGTTAAGATAGTCATGTAATTATAACCATTTTGGTAAAGAAAGGTGATGGCCGTCCACTTTTATAGTGGGCGGCCTTTTGTATGCCTGTCCGGCTCACAATTATTTGTCTAATCAGACTAATTAGTCTAATTTTGACAGAATCAATTATCTCTGGAGATGAAAAAGTCAGAAAGAACGAGGCAGTTGATAATAGAACAGGCTGCGGACATATTCAACGAAAAAGGCGTTGCAGGTACTTCTATTGATGAAGTGCTGCAAGCGGCTAAAGTGGCCAAAGGCTGTCTCTATGGACATTTTCAGAGTAAAGATGAACTGGCCCTCGCCAGCGCGGCATACCTGCTCGATAAGGTGGCTGCCCGCCGGATGAATATATTACAACAGCATAAAACATCCATAGACAAGCTACTGGCTTATGCTGAGATGAATGCCAATCCGCTGGATAACTCTTTTGTACACGGTGGCTGTCCCATTCTTAACTTTGGAGTGGACACAGATGATACCAATCAGGCCATCCGCGAAAAGGTACATTCAGTGATCAAAGCGGCTAACAGGAATCTGGTCACTATTATCAAAGAGGGTATTACAGCGGGGGAGTTATCTCCGGAGATCAATCCGGAAGAATTCGCTATCAAGCTCTTTGCTACGATGGAGGGCGCTTTCCTGATGTCCCGGGTGATGGGATCACCGCTACCCATGAAGACCGCAATCAGGGCAATGAAGAAAGAAATTATAGCATATAGTCTTATTTAATAGTATGAAACAGCCCGCCGATGGCTGTTTTTTTATTGCTTATAAAAAGACTAAATGGTCTATATGTATAAAAAGGATCTATATATTTTTTTATTATAAAATAGACTGAATAGTCTTAATACTACCACTAATATCATCGTCATGGAAGCTCAAGATAAAAAATCGCGACTGAAAGAAGAGATCCGTGCCAGTATACTGGACGCTGCATTCACGCTGGCAAAAGAAAATGGCTGGGAAGCTGTCAGCATGAGGAAAATAGCTACAATGATCGCGCATACCGCGCCGGTTATATATGACTATTTTCAGAATAAAGAAGCCATTATGAGAGAACTCGCCCGCGCTGGCTTCAGATTATTGGCCACTGCTACCACCGCCGCACAGCAGGAACAGGAACAACCGGAACAGCAACTGCAATCAATGTGGATGGCTTACCTGCATTTTGCGCAAACCGAAAAGGAATATTACCAGCTGATGTTTGGGATGGGTATTCCACTGAGCGCAGACAATAGCTCTTCTCCGGAAATTGACATATTTGCCGGACTGGTACAGGACGTGATCAGACAAACGGCCAACGGAGAGATCATTTCTACAGAGGAAATTGCCCGCAGGTATTTCCTTCAGTGGTCAGTCGTACATGGTCTTATCGGACTGGGACGCATTTACAAAGAGAATACCGATGCATTCAACGAGAGAGTAGTGCTGGATATGCTCAGACAAACTGCAACCGTCGCCTCAGCCGCATAATCCATTCATCATATTGTACAGCAAATGAATTAAAAGAAGAAGGGCTCCCCATTTGGAGAGCCCTTCTTCTTTTATAATAGCGTAAGTACTTATCTGATGATAATGAAATCACCTTTATACACTACTACGCCTTCCGGTTTCTTCACTTCGGCTACATAGATGTAGCCGCCCATTGGCAGATCCAGTGCTCTCCAGTCATTCTTATAATCGTTAGACTGATACACCAGTGAGCCCCATCTGTTGTAAACAAGCAGCTTGGACCCAGGGTATTTTTCAAGTCCCACAATCACAAAACGATTGTTTGCACCATTGCCGGGTCTGAATGCATTGATAAAGGCCAGGTCCTTAATAGAAGCAGCCGCGGTAGCAACTGCTGTATTGTTGGACAGATCGGTCTCCGTTTCATCTGCCTGCACATAAGCAGTATTGATGATCTCCTTATTATTAACACGGCAGGTGATAGTAATGGTGACATCCTCACCCGGCAACAGCTGATCAACACTTGTGACCACCTTTTTGGCCGCCGGACTCGCAATGATACTACCCTTGCTGCTGATATAATAAGTCGGCATGTCCAGTGACGCAGGCAGGGAATCCGTAATGGCGATGTTGGTAAATGTCTTCTCACCCACATTGCTCACCACAATCTCATAAGTGATATTCTCGCCCAGTATATAATGCTGACCATTGGTTGGCTGATTCACCGCACTTTTGCTGATCACCAGGTCGCCCTGTGGTTCACGTACAGGAACAATCGTCTGGTTACTTCCGGTACAATTTGGATCGGAAGGATCACATGCTAGGGTATTCAATGTAGTCGTACCATCGCTGATCTGTGCCACGTTGGTAATCTGCTGTACCCCGTTAAGGTTATCGTAAGTCTGTACAATAAAGCTCACCTGGCTGACAGCATTTGGTTGCAGGTCAACAATACTGAAATGTACATTATTGCCTATCAGCGCACCACCACTTACATAAGAAGTATAAGCAGGCACCGGATCCTGTACAGACAGCCGAGGGATATTGATATTACCCGTATTGCGGATGAAGATGGTATAAGTGATCTGTTCACCCTGACCGATCTTACCGTCTGTATTACCAGCAGGCAGGGCGGCTGTTTTCCAGGTTTCAAATCTGACAACACTATTGTCATCATCATTGATATTGACAGTCGCCTGTGCATTGGTCGTACTGATCGTCAAGGTACCCAGTGTAGCAGCAGACGCGCCACTCAGATTCACCATCACCGTTTCAGTACCCTCCATCAATCCGTCGTCAATAACAGTTACCGGCAGGGTGACGCTATTCTGTCCGGCAGGGATAATGAGACTGCCGGTTAAAGTAGCATAATCAATACCCGGTGTTGCCGTACCACTGGTATTGTAAGTAACGGTAATGTCTTCTACCGCAGTAATACCTGTTGGTAAGCTGATAGTGAAATTACCCGTAGTACCTGGTTCCGCAGCATCATTCAGTGTGGTAATGCTGATAGTCGTATTCGCCGCTGTGTTGTCGTCATCGCTGATCGTAACCGTAGCGGTATTATTGGTCATGCTGACAGTAAATGTACCAAGTGCAGCACCCGTACCGCCGGTAATAGTGGCAATCACGGTTTCATTCCCCTCAATGAGCTGATCGTCATTTACCATCATATCGATGTTCGCACTGTTCTGTCCTGCAGGGATGATCACTGATCCGCTGAGCGTCGCATAATCAGTACCCGCTGTAGCAGTACCACTGATGGTATAACTTACGCTGATGTTTTCAGTGGCGCTGATACCGGCCGGCAGACTTACCGTGAAGCTGCCATTAGTAGCAGGTTCCGCTGCATCTGCATTCCTGGAGATACTGAGCACTTTATTAGTAACCGTATTTTCATCATCAGCAATGATCAGGGTAGCGCTGGCAGTACCCGGGGTATAAGTACCCAGTGTAGCAGTCATTCCCCCTGTGATGGTAATAACCACCGTTTCATCTCCTTCCATCAGCAGGTCGTCGTTGACTACGATCGGCAACGTTACGCTGTTTTGGCCAGCAGGAATGGTGACGTTTGTACCGCTGGTGGTATAATCTGTAACCGTAGTAGCAGTACCCGCTAAAGTGTAGCTAACGATGATGTCTTCGGCAGTAATAATACCCGCAGGCAGACTGATCGAGAAATTACCATTCGTAGCAGGCTCGCTGCCATCATTCGTGTTGATGACATTCATGATCCTGTTGGCCACTGTATTGTCGTCGTCGCTGATATTTGCCGCTGCACTTGCATCGGAAGTGCTGACGGTGAAGGCGCCTGTAGTAATACCTGTACCACCTGTTACAGTAACGATCACGGTTTCTGTTGATTCAATGACCTGATCATCAAGTACCGGGACCGTCAGTATAGCACTGTTTTGTCCTGCAGGGATGATCACCGTAGTGCCTAAGCTGCTGTAGTCAGCGCCGGCAGTAGCCGTACCGGCAACGGTAAAGTTCACCGTTACATCTTCATTAACGCTTACACCTGTCGGCAGACTGATTGTAAACGCCCCGTTAGTAGATGGTTCTGCACCATCATTTGCAGCAACGATACTGATCACTTTATTGGCAGGCGTGTTATCATCATCGCTGATGTTCACAGTCGCTGTATTGTTTGTACCGGCAGTGAATGCGCCGGCGTTGGCAGCTGTACCACTAGTGATAGTAACGATCACAGTTTCTGTGGCTTCAATAGCCTGGTCATCTCTCACCGGAACAGCGAGTGTGATGCTGTTTTGTCCGGCAGGGATGATCACTGACGCGCCCAGGGCGGTATAGTCAGCGCCAGCGGTAGCAGTACCGATCACTGTGAAGTTGACGGTGACATCTTCATCGACGCTTACACCCGCCGGCAGACTGATTGTAAACGCCCCGTTAGTAGACGGCTCCGCACCATCATTCACAGCAACGATACTGATGACTTTATTGGCAGCAGTGTTATCGTTATCGGTAATGTTGATGGTAGCCGTTGCATTGGTGGCACTGGCTGTAAAGGTACCCGCCGCAGTAGCCGTACCACCGGTGATTGTAGCGATCACTGTTTCTGCGGACTCAATGATCTGGTCATCCAGTACCGGAACACTCAGCGTTACGCTGTTCTGACCCGCCGGAATGGTGATAGTGGTAGCCAGTGTGGTATAGTCAGGACCAGCAGTAGCGGTACCCGCAGTTGTAAAGTTGACAGTGACCGCTTCGTTGACAGTTACACCTGTTGGCAGACTGATTGTAAACGCCCCGTTAGTAGACGGCTCAGCCCCATCATTCGCAGCTACAATACTGATCACTTTATTAGCAGGGGTATTATCGTTATCGTTGATATTGACGGTGGTTGTCGCATTTGTTGCGCTGGCAGTAAAGGCACCAATACTGATCGTTGTGCCACCTGTAACAGTTACGATGACAGTTTCTGTTGCTTCAATGATCTGATCATCCAGCACCGGCACCGTCAGCGTCACACTGTTCTGGCCAGCCGGGATGATTATTGAAGTACCCAGCGCGGTATAGTCAGTACCGACAGTAGCTGTACCCGCTACGATGTAGTTGACAGTAATGTCTTCAGCAGCTGTGATACCTGTCGGCAAGCTCACCGCGAAGCTACCATTTGTAGCAGGTTCTGATCCGTTTGTTACAGGATTGATGCTGATGACCCTGTTGGCAGTTGTATTGTCTTCGTCAGCGATGATCACCGTAGCAGAGCTATTAGTGATGCTGACAGTGAATCCGGTGATCGTTGTGGCAGCAGCATTGGCGATACTTACAACAACGCTTTCAGCGCCTTCTATGATGTCATCGTCAGTTACTATCACAGGCAGAGAGATGCTGTTCTGTCCAGCCGGTAATATGATCGTACCGTTTAAGGCGCCGTAGTCAGTTCCATTGATTGCGGATCCCGCTATGTTGTAAATAATGTTCAGGTCTTCGCTGATACTTACACCCGCCGGCAGGCTGATACTGAATGCCCCGTTGCTGGAAGGCTCAGAGCCGTCGGCAGTGCGGGTAATGCTGATCACTTTATTGGCAGCGGTGTTGTCATTATCGGTGATGTCAACGGTGCTCGTCGCATTCGTCGCGCTGGCCGTAAATGCACCAGCCGCAGTAGCGGAACCACCTGTAACGGTAACAATGACTGTTTCTGTAGCTTCTATTACCTGGTCATCCAGGACCGGTACATTGAGGCTTACGCTGTTCTGTCCAGCCGGGATAATCACCGATGTCCCCAGCGTCGTGTAGTCCGTACCAGCAGTAGCTGTACCTGCCACGGTGAAGTTGACAGTGACCGCTTCATTCGCCGTTACACCTGTTGGCAGACTGATAGTGAAAGCAGCGTTGCTTGCCGGCTCAGCGCCATCATTCGCAGCGGTAATGCTGATTACCTTATTAGAAGGAATGTTATCATCATCGCTGATGTTGACAGTAGCAGTGTTGCTTGTACCTGCGGTAAATGCACCTGCGTTGGTAGCAGCACCCGCTGTTATGGTAACCGTGACGGTTTCTGTTGATTCAATAATCTGATCATCGAGTACAGGCACGGTCAGCATTACGCTGTTCTGTCCTGCCGGAATGATAATGGACGTACCTAAAGCTGTGTAGTCAGTACCCGCGGTAGCTGTACCTGCTACGGTGAAGTTGACAGTGACAACTTCATCTGACGTCACACCAGTAGGAAGGCTGACAGTGAATGCAGCATTGGTAGCAGGCTCGGAACCATCATTCGCAGCAACAATACTAATGACTTTATTAGCCGCTGTATTGTCGTTGTCAATGATATTGATGGTAGCGGTTGAATTGGTCGCACTTGCCGTAAATGCACCCGCATTAGTGGCGGAACCACCTGTTACGGTTACAATAACGGTTTCTGTAGCTTCTATAACCTGGTCATCCTGGATAGGGACATTGAGTGTTACGCTGTTTTGTCCAGCTGGAATGACGATGGAGGTTCCGAGAGATATGTAGTCGGTACCCGCAGTAGCTGTACCAGCCACCGTAAAGTTGACTGTGAGGTCTTCATCTACAGTTACACCTGTCGGCAGACTGATAGTGAAGGCTGCGTTGCCCGCTGGTTCTGCGCCATCATTCGCAGCAGCGATACTGATGATTTTATTGGCAGCGGTATTGTCATTATCGTTGATGTTAACGGTAGCGGTATTTGCCGTGCCTGCAGTAAAGGTACCCGCAACTGTAGCCGTACCGTCTATTATAGTCAAGATGACTGTTTCTGCTGCTTCGATGATCTGGTCATCCAGTACAGGGACAGTCAGTGTTAAGCTGTTCTGTCCTGCGAGGATGGTAGCAGTTGTACCGATTGGAGTATAATCAGCACCTGATGTAGCCGTACCAGCGATGGTAAAGTTGACAGAGAGGTCTTCATTCACTGTTATACCGGCTGGCAGACTGATTGTAAAGGCTGCGTTAGTGGCAGGCTCGGTACCATCATTCGCAGCAGCAATGCTGATCACTTTGTTAGTAGCAGTGTTGTCATCATCATTGATGTTCACAGTAGCTACATTGTTGGTACCAGCGGTAAATGCACCGGCAGCTGTAGCCGAACCGCCTGTTATTGTAACAGTAACGGATTCAGTTCCTTCAATGATCTGGTCATCCAGTACAGGCACTGCCAGCGTTACGCTGTTCTGTCCCGCCGGGATGATGATGGAAGTACCCAGGGCAGTGTAGTCAGTACCCGCAGTAGCGGTACCGGTCACTGTAAAGTTAACAGTGACGTCTTCATTGACAGTAATGCCAGTCGGCAGACTGACAGTGAATGCGCCATTGTTGGAAGGCTCATCGCCATTATTAGCAGTAGTAATACTGATGACTTTATTGGCCGCAGTATTGTCGTCATCACTGATGTTGACAGTAGCGGTCGTATTCGTTACACTGGCCGTAAATGCACCCGCATTCGTAGCGGATCCACCTGTTACCGTCACGATCACTGTTTCAGTCGCTTCTATTTCCTGATCATCGAGTACCGGAACTGTGAGTGTAGCGCTGTTCTGTCCAGCGAGGATCGTAACAGCGCTACCGATTGCGGTGTAGTCAGTACCTGCAGTAGCTGTACCCGCCAAAGAGAAATTGACTGTAACATCTTCATCAACCGTAACACCTGTCGGGAGGCTGACAGTAAATGCAGCATTATTACCCGGCTCTGTACCGTCATTCGCAGCAGCGATACTGAGAACTTTATTAGTGGCAGTATTATCGTCGTCGTTGATATTGACGGTAGCAGTAGCATTGATCAGGTTTGCCGTAAATGCACCTGTATTCGTAGCGGCACCACCTGTGACAGTCAAGATAACCGTTTCTGCTGCTTCGATAATCTGGTCATCCAGTACAGGGACAGTCAGTATTACACTGTTCTGTCCAGCAAGGATGGTAGCAGATGTACCGATTGTTGTATAGTCAGCACCTGATGTAGCCGTACCAGCGACGGTGAAGTTGACTGTGACATCTTCATTTACCGTTACACCAGCCGGAAGACTGATTGTAAAGGCTGCATTGGTAGCAGGCTCCGTACCATCATTCGCAGCGGCAATGCTGATCACTTTATTAATAGCCGTGTTGTCATCATCGTTGATGTTCACAGTAGCTACATTGTTAGTACCAGCAGTAAATGCACCGGCATTCGTAGCGGCAGCACCTGTTATAGTAACAGTAACTGCTTCAGTTCCTTCAATGATCTGGTCATCCAGTACCGGAACAGTGAGCGTTACGCTGTTCTGACCTGCCGGGATGATGATGGAAGTACCCAGGGCAGTGTAATCAGTACCCGCAGTAGCGGTACCGGTCACTGTAAAGTTAACAGTGACGTCTTCATTGACAGTAATGCCAGTCGGCAGACTGATCGTGAATGCACCGTTATTGGAAGGTTCATCGCCGTTATTAGCAGTAGTAATACTGATGACTTTATTAGCAGCCGTATTGTCATCGTCATTGATGTTGACAGTAGCGGTCGCATTAGCAATGCTGGCAGTAAATGCACCTGCATTCGTAGCGGCACCACCTGTTACGGTTACAATAACTGTTTCAGTCGCTTCTATTTCCTGATCATCCAATACAGGAACAGCGAGTGTAGCGCTGTTCTGTCCTGCAAGGATCATAACAGCCGTACCGATTGCGGTATAGTCAGTACCTGCAGTAGCTGTACCAGCGACAGAGAAATTGACAGTTACATCTTCATCGACTGTTACACCAGCCGGGAGGCTAACAGTAAATGCAGCATTAGTACCCGGCTCTGTACCGTCATTGGCAGCAGCGATCGTGATGACTTTATTTGTAGTAGTATTATCGTTGTCATTGATGTTAACCGTAGCCGTATTGGACGTACCGGCGGTAAATGCACCAGCAGTGGTAGCAGTGCCACCTGTTACGGTTACAATAACCGTTTCTGTAGACTCTATAATCTGATCATCCAATACCGTAACAGTCAGCGTTACGCTATTCTGACCCGCCGGGATGATAGTGGAAGTACCGAATGCGGTGTAGTCCGTACCCGCAGTCGCTGTACCCGCTACAGTGAAATTCACTGTGATAGGTTCTGCTGCCGTTATACCAGCTGGTAAACTGATGGTAAACGCACCAGCTGTCCCAGGTTCTGTGCCGTCATTGTCAGTTGCAATGCTGATCACTTTATTGGCGGCCACATCATCGTTGTCACTGATGTTTACAGTCGCAGCAGCATTGGTTGTGCTTGCAGCAAATACACCGGCGGCAGTAGCGGCACCACCTGTAACCGTCACAATAACTGTTTCAGTTCCCTCTATCAGCTGATCGTCCAGTACTGGTACAGTTAGTGTTACGTTGTTCTGTCCCGCCGGGATAATGATGGAAGTTCCTATTGCCGTATAGTCTGTACTGGAAGTAGCAGAACCCGCCACGGTGAAGTTGACAGTAACAGGTTCATTAACGGTTACACCAGTCGGCAGACTGATAGTAAATGCAGCATTTATAGCAGGTTCGGAACCATCGTTCGCAGCAACGATGCTGATCACCTTATTGGCAGCATTATTATCATCGTCGTTGATGTTCACTGTGGCAGTAGCATTGGTAGCACTTGCGCTAAATGCTCCCGCCGCAGTAGCAGAACCACCTGTAACTGTCACAATAACTGTTTCAGTACCCTCAATCAGTTGATCATCCAGTATGGGAACAGTGAGGGTAACGCTGTTTTGTCCGGCAGGAATCGTAACGGAAGTACCTAAGCCTGTATAGTCAGTTCCTGCCGTCGCTGTACCTGCGACAGTAAAGTTGACGGTTATGTCTTCAGTATTTGTTATACCTGTCGGCAGACTAACATTAAATGCACCATTGCTGGATGGCTCGGAACCATCATTCGCAGTAGTGATACTGATCGTTTTGTTCGCAGGCGTGTTATCATTGTCCGTAATATCAACAGTGGCAACATTACTGGTACCCGCTATAAACGTACCTGCTGTTGTTGCCGATCCGCCGGTGATGGTAACAATAACTGTTTCTGTTGTTTCTATGAGCTGGTCATCCAGTACGTGAACAGTCAGTGTTACGCTGTTTTGTCCCGCCGGGATAATAGTGGAAGTACCCGGTGAAGTATAGTCATTACCTGGTGTCGCAGTACCAGCTACGGAGAAGTTAACAGTTACGTCTTCAGTAAGTGTGACACCTGTCGGCAGATTGATTGTAAATGCGCCATTAGTAGCAGGCTCGCTGCCATTGTTTGCATTCACGATGCTGATCACCCTGTTGGCAGGGGTATTATCATCATCGGCGATATTCACGGTAGCTGTCGCATTGGTCGTACTTGCCGTAAATGTACCTGCTAGCGGTGCAGTGCCACCGGTTACAGTAACGATAACTGTTTCTGTACCCTCGATCGCCTGGTCATCAAGTACCGGAACAGTCAATGTTACACTGTTTTGATTAGCAGGAATGACGATGGAAGTAGCTAAGGCGGTATAGTCAGCGCCGGAGGTAGCCGTACCGGAGACAGAGAAGTTTACGGTTACAGGAGTGGCGGACGTGATGCCAGCCGGCAGACTGATTGTAAATGTTGCATCTGTAGCTGGCTCAGCACCATTATTAGCAGCAATAATACTGATCACTTTATTTGTAGCAGTATTATCATCATCTGCAATAGTATTTGTTGCAGTGCCGCTGCTCGTAAATCCGGTAATATCTGCAGATGCGCCGGAAGTTGCCGTGACGTCGATTGACTCCGTGCCTTCAATAATGTTATCATCTATTACCGGTACGGTGATCTGCACGCTGTTTTGTCCGGCAGTTAAGATAACAGACGTACCTATACCTGTATAATCGCTGCCAGGAGTAGCGGTCCCTCCGACAGTATAGTAGAAGGTAACATTCTGCGAAACGGTATAACCTGCCGGCAGACTCACACTGAAAGATCCGTTTGTGGATGATTCAGCTGCAGGTGCTGTCGGCGTGATGGTGAATGTTTTGTTTGCCGGAATATTATCGTTGTCATCAATGGCCATAACACCCGTAGCTACGTCCACACCAAATGCACCCAAAGTAGGTGTTGTACCACCTGTAAGTTGTACGGTGAACTCCTCTCTGGTCTCAATGATCTGATCATCGATAGGTGAATAGGGAACGTTAACAGCGTTCTGTCCTGCGGGAATGACAACAGTACCTGTTAAGTTGTTAAAGTCAGTGCCGGGTGTTGCGGATGTCGTCCCTGCACTACTTGATGGCGTTATAGTATAGCTAACCGTGATTGGCTCTGAAGCACGTAATGTACCCGGGAGTCTTATCTGGAAAGCACCGGCGGTGGAAGGCTCGGCAGCATCCATACCAATGTTGTAAACAGAAAGCCTTTTGTTAGTGGCATTACTGTCATCATCAGCGATGATCACCGTAGCTGCAGTATTCGCCGGGTCAGGTGTAAATGCACTGAAAGAAGGAGCGGAACCACCGGTCAGTGTCATTATTACCGTCCTGTCATTCTCAATGATATTGTTATTGTAAGGCTGTGCGGTTACCGCTACATCCACACCGTTTTGTCCGGCAGGGATGGTAGCGGTAGCTGGAATAGCGGTATAATCTGTTCCGCCGACAGCGGTACCACTGATAGTGTAGTTGACAGTAATAGCTGCCGGATAACTGACGCCTGCCGGAAGACTGATCCGGAAGTTACCATTGCTGGCGCCTTCCATTGCATCTATGGTTTTGGTGACGCTCAGTCGTCTGTTGGCTGGAATGTCATCATTATCTGCAATGTTGATGTTTGCTGTTGTGCCAAAAACGATTGCGAAGCCACCCAAGGTTGCACTGGATGCCGCAGTTGGTGATACGGTCACTGTTTCTGTACTTTCTATCTCGTTGTCATCGATCACCTGTACCGGAACTGCAACCGAGTTTTGGCCAGCCGGAATAACAAATGTGGAGCCTAATACAACATAGTCGGTTCCCGGGGTAGCAGTACCGGTAACGCCGGCAGTCACGGTGACGTCTTCAGAAGCAGTGATACCGGTCGGCAGGTATATTCTGAAGCCGCCATTAGTAGATGGCTCAGCAGCATGTGCCGTTCTGGCGATCCTGATGCTTTTATTGGTCCAGTTGTTATCATCATCAAGAATATTCACTGAGGCTGTAGCATTACTTAGATTCGCCGTAAAAGCGCCGAGTGTAGCGGTTGTACCACCGGTAATGGTTACCGTCGATGTTTCGGTACCTTCAATTATCTGATCGTTCGACACTGTCAGTGTAACCGTTGCACTGTTCTGCCCTGCGGGAAGGGTGAAGGTAGCAGGGAGCGTATAATCCGCACCGGCTGTAGCAGTTCCACTGGTCGTATAGTTGACAGTGATACTTTGGGCAGAAGTAACACCGGCCGGTAGGCTGATGGTGTAGCTGCCATTGGTAGACGGTTCTGCACCATTACCACCTGGGGCAATGCTCAGGATCTTATTCGCAGCAATATTATCATTGTCCGTAATCGTCATCGTCGCACTAGGATCAGTTGCACTGATCGGAAAACCAGGACGCGTGGTGGAGATCGCATTGGTGATAGTAGCTATCACTGTTTCGTTGCCTTCAATAATCTGATCATCGATCACGGTAAGTGGAACGTTGACACCTGCTTGCCCTGCGGGGATGACTACTGAGCCGGCCAGTGCTGTGTAGTCCGTACCGCTCGATGCTGTACCGGAGGTGCTATAGTTAACGGTGATATCTTCTGTGAAGGTGATACCTGACGGCAGACTAAATCTGAAGCTGCCGCCTGTTCCCGGTTCTGCGGCGTCAGTGACTTTAGTGACACTGACCGCTGGTAGTAAAGCATATACTGAAAATTCCCATAGAGAGAAACCATAGGTACTTCCACGGGTTTGACCAGTCATACGTACATACCTGGCATTACCACTGACGTCGAGCGTATTGTCTCTCATATAGTTGCCCGTCACTGTTTTTACAGTGGTCCAGGCAGTACCATTGCTGGAAATATCGATCGTATAGTCTCTGCCATACGCCGCTTCCCAGTTCAGTACCACCCTGCAAAGGTCATAGTTGGCGCCCAGGTCTACATACATAGACTGGTTGTCGCTATGCGCACTTTCCCAGCGGGTGCCCATGTTGTTATCCACCGCGAAATTGCCGGTATTGCCATTTACTACAGAGGAAACAGTAACAGGACGTAGCTGCGCTACGTTGGTATTTGAACAATAGTTGATCGGTTCAGTTCCGATCACTATAAAGTCATAGAGAGAGAAGCCATAAGCAGAACCCCTGGTGAGACCTGTCATACGTACATAACGTCCGTTGGCAGATACGCTGTAGGTCTTGTTAAGCCCTGCGTTGGCAGTCTCAGTGACAAGGTTCGTCCAGGATGTGCCGTCCGGAGATACTTCTACCGTATAACCGGTGGCCAGTACCTGCCAGTTCAGTGTAATGGTACAAATGGGATAGCTTTGCCCAAGGTCCACCATGATCCACTGGTTGTTGCTCCAGGCACTTTCCCAGCGGGAAGTGGGATCGCCATCGGTTGCCCTTGTGGGAATGTTGCCTGCCGTAACGGAGGAGGTGGTAACTGCTTTGCCTAATGCCAGATCTTTGTTACAGGTCTGTGCAATGGCCAGCGGACTTAAAAAAGCCACTAATAGGAATGTAAATAAAAGCCTAATCATTGTGTAATGCATAGGTTAGGGAATAGGTTGCCCGCGCAACCAGGTATATTACGTTTTCTCGTTTACGGTTTGTTCACCGGAAGGACATAAGCCGCTGGTATTTAACACAGGGTACGAACTTCTCATCAATCAGCAGTTCTGAGGGAAAAATGTTGAGGTGTTTCGGTATAGGAATGCTGTTGGCTAAAATTATCTATGTGCAAAAATATTAAAATGATTAATTATTTTATATTAAATATATAATATACGATAGGCATGAATTATTAGTTTCCTGCTTTGTCAGCTATTTTTTCTAATTTGGTCGCTGAGCCTATTTAAACAACTTTAGCAATGGATCGCGTTGATATTAAAAGGTTGGCTGAAAAACTTAATTTGTCTACTTCCACGGTTTCCAGGGCATTCAGGGGCAACAGCGACATCAATCCCGAAACAAAAGCCAGGATCTTATCCATGGCGAAGGAGTTCAACTACCAGCCAAATCACTATGCCAGCAATCTGCGGGAGAAGAAAAGCAAGACAATTGCCATCATCGTTCCGGAACTGGCTAATAACTTTTTTTCCCAGGCCATACATGGTATTGAGCGCGTAGCCAGAGACAAAGGCTACCATACACTGATCTATGTAACGGATGATGAGTACCAGAAAGAAGTCGCATTTATCGACAAACTATACAACGGCCGTGTAGACGGTATTATCATGTCTGCATCCGGTGAGGCCAATGATCACCAGTATCTTAACCGCCTGGGGAATAAGCATATTCCACTGGTGTTTTTTGATAGGGTATACGATGATATCAATGTGCCGAAAGTGACTACGGATGACTATGAGAGCAGTTTTGCCGCTACCCGTCACCTGATAGAAGTGGGCTGTAAGAAGATCGCTTTCCTGGTGGTGAACAAGAGCCTGTCCATTGGTAATGTACGTATGCAGGGCTATCATGACGCATTGAAAGATGCTGGTATTCCATACAACACCCACCTCGTGATAGATTGCTCCAACGACTATGACGAGAACTTCGATATTCTCTCAAAAGCATTAAATGAACAGCACCCGGATGGTATCCTTGCTTCGGTAGAACGTCTGGCTATTTCCAGCTATTACGTTTGCCATAATCTGGGTATCCGTATTCCGGATGACATTAAGATTGTCAGCTTTTCCAGTCTGGAGATCGCCTCCCTGCTGAATCCAGCATTATCCACCATCACACAGCCGGCTTTCGACCTGGGCACAAATGCCGCAGAACTGCTTTTCAGAGCCCTGGAAAGTGATGCGCCGGTAAATGATCACCTTGTACTAAGCTCAAAATTGATTCCCAGAACTTCCAGCACCGGTGTAAAAACTCATATAGGAGGGAAGGGATAGCCGAAAAGAAACAAAACGAAAGTCCTCCACTAAATAATCTTACATGTGATATTTATCAAATTGTTGACAATCAATCATCAGATTGATTGTCGCCTGAGTTTTTCATGCGATTTCCTCGCTATCTTTTAACTTTTTTTTTAAAAAAGTATTTCAAAATGTTACAGTTTTCATAAAAAGGTATACTTTAGCAACATGTTCCACACTCCGGGAACGTTCCCGGAAAATAGAAAAACGTAACAAAAATGAATCCTACTTAAAGTTTTACAGCATTCAAATCACCGGAAGACAGAAAATCAGTCTCTGGTTTCCACGATTACAACAAAAACAAACTAAAGGCAATTGAATCCGAAAGGATTCGAAAGGGGGCTTTTTGCTCAAAAAGTACCTGCAGTGAACTTATTGTGAAACTATTAATCAACGTTAAATGAAAAAAACACGCTTTGCCCGGTATGCATTTCTGCTGTGCTTTGTGTTGATCTCTCTGTTTACCTATGCGCAATCAGGCAGTATTAGTGGGAAGGTGACAGACGATGCAGGACAACCAATTCCAGGCGCCACCGTCTTCATCAAAGGGACCAGTAAGAACGCCACAGCTGATGCGGAAGGTAAATTCACCATCACGGGCATTACGCCTGGAAACATCGTAGTAGTAGCCCGTATCATGGGGTATGAAACATTCGAAATGCCTGTTAATGCAGGCAACAGCACAGAATCTATCACTTTCCAGCTGAAAGCTGACACCAAAGGTCTGAACGAAATAGTAGTAGTAGGTTACGGTACCCAGAAAAAGAGTGACCTGACAGGTGCGATCGCTGTTGTTTCTTCCAAAGACTTTAACAAAGGACCTATCAGCTCTGCTGATCAGCTGATCACTGGTAAAGTACCTGGTGTACAGATCACCTCCAATGGTGGTGCACCTGGCGCTGGTAGTACCATCCGCGTACGTGGTGGCGCTTCCCTGAACGCTACCAATGATCCGCTGATCATCATAGACGGCGTACCTGTTGACAACAACAATATCAGCGGTGCTTCTAATGCACTCGCCCTGATCAATCCAAATGATATTGAATCATTTAACGTACTGAAAGATGCATCTGCAACCGCTATCTACGGTTCCCGTGCCTCCAATGGTGTCATCATCATTACCACTAAAAAGGGACGTCTGGGTGATCAGCTCCATGTTTCTTTCAGTTCAACGAATGCCATTTCCAAAGTAACCAGCTTCTCTCCGGTACTGAATGCCAGCCAGTTCTCTGATGTTGTAAAACAGAACGGTACTGCTGCACAGATCGCACTGCTGGGTACTGATAATACTGACTGGCAGAAACAGATCTACCAGTCCGCTTTCAGCACCGATAACAACCTGGCCCTCAGCGGATCCTGGAAGAAACTGCCTTACCGCATTTCTGTTGGTTACCTGAACCAGGACGGTATCCTGAAAACATCCAACCTGGAAAGAAACTCAGCTTCCATTAACCTGTCTCCAAGTTTATTTGATGATCACCTGAAAATCAACATGAATGTAAAGGGTTCTATTGCTGATTACCGTTTTGCGGACCAGGGAGCCATTAATGCCGCTATCGCATACGATCCGACCAAACCTTTGCGCTCCGGCAACAGCAATGACTTTGGGGGTTACTACGAATGGCTGTACAACGGCAAACTGTACGACCTCGCTACTAAAAACCCGGCGGCGATGCTGGAACAGAAAATGGACAAATCCCAGGTAAAAAGGAGCATCGGTAACATCCAGTTTGACTATAAATTTCACTTTCTCCCTGAACTGCGTGCTAACCTGAATCTGGGTTACGACTATCAGAAAGGTGATGGTAATACAAACATTCCGAAGTATGCAGCACTGTCCTACTACAATGGTACCGGTGGTTCTTACAAGCACTACTCCCAGGAAATGAAGAACAAACTGTTTGACTTCTACCTGAACTATGTAAAAGAGCTGAAAGGTATTAAAAGCCGTATTGATGTAATGGGTGGTTATTCTTACCAGGATTTTATCACTGCTACTCCTGGTTATCCTACTCTGGATGAATCCGGCGATACCACCACCGCTGCGGGTAACTACAGCGAAGCACAGCACACACTGGTATCTTTCTTCGGTCGTCTGAACTATACTTTCAATGATAAATATCTCCTCACTTTCACCATGCGTCGTGACGGTACTTCCCGTTTCCGCCAGCACTGGGGTAACTTCCCTTCGGTAGCATTCGCGTGGAAACTGAAGGACGAGCCTTTCCTGAAGAATACAAAGACTTTATCTGATCTGAAACTGAGACTCGGTTACGGTGTGACTGGTCAGGAAAATATTGGTGTGGGTAAAGAATATGCAGCATTGTCCCGCTACACTTACGGCGATGCGAACTCCTCTTACCAGTTGGGTGATGTGTTCTACAAAACACTGCGTGCCGCCGGTTATGACCAGAACATCAAATGGGAACAGACAGCTACTTATAACGTAGCGGTAGACTACGGTTTCCTGGATAATAAGATCACCGGTAGCGTAGACTTTTACTACAAGAAAACCACCGACCTGCTGGCAGATGTAACGGCTCCTACTGGTACCAATCTGACCAACACGCTGTATACCAATATCGGTAGTCTGGAAAACAGGGGCGTGGAATTCATTATCAATGCTACGCCAGTAGAAACAAAAGACTTCCGTTGGGACGCTGGTTTCAACATTACCTATAACAAAAACAAGATCCTGTCGCTTTCCAAAGCACAGACAGATACTTCTGTAGGCATCGCAACAGGTGGTATCAGCGGTGGTACCGGTAACACGATTCAGATCAATACTGCCGGGAACCAGATCAATTCCTTCTATGTATACAAACAGATCTACGATAAAGCCGGTAATCCGATCGAAGGGGTGTATGAAGATACCAACGGCGATGGCGTCGTGGATGCGGATGATAAATATCGCTACAAATCATCCAATCCGGTGGTATACCTGAACTTTAATTCAAGTTTCAACTATAAGAAATGGACCCTTGGTTTCAGTATGCGTAGCAACATCGGTAACTACATCTACAACAACCAGGCATCCAACAACGGTTCTTACAAAACATTCCAGAATAGTAACTACCTGGCCAACCTGTCTACCAGCGTACTGAAAACTAAATTCAGAAACACGCAGTACTGGTCCGATTACTATGTAGAAAACGGTTCGTTCCTGCGTATGGACTACCTGAACCTGGGTTACGATTTCGGAAGAGTGATCAGTAAAAAAGTAGGTCTGCGCGCCAACTTCAACGTACAGAACGTATTTGTGATTACTAAATACAGCGGTCAGGATCCTGAGGTGTTCAGTGGTATAGATGATAAATTCTATCCTCGTCCGCGTGTATATTCTTTGGGTGTTAACCTTGATTTTTAATTAACAAACAGGAAACGTTATGACTAAGCAATTCATATATCAGGTAGTACTGGCAGGCGCAATGGTATGGGGACTTACTTCCTGTACCAAAGATCTGGACCGTACACCGATCACAGAGGCTACATCAGCCAGCGTGTATAAAGACTTTTCCAATTATAAAGCCATCCTGGCTAAATTATATGGTGGTTTCTCTGTTACCGGACAGGTTGGTCCGACAGGTAGCCCCGATATCAGCGGTATCGATGAAGGTACATCCAGTTATATCCGCGGATATTATCAGATGCAGGAACTGCCTACTGACGAAGCAGTGATTGGCTGGAATGACGGTACATTACAGGATTTTCACCAGATGGACTGGACGCCTGATGATAACTTCATCAATGCCATGTTTGCCCGTCTGTTCTATCAGATCGCACAGTGTAATGAATTTATCAGACAGACCAGCGATGATAAACTAAGCAGCAACGGTATCGCAGAAAAAGATCGCGAAACAGCACATACCTTCCGTGCAGAAGCACGCTTTCTGCGTGCATTGAGTTACTATCACGCGATGGACCTCTTCGGTAGTGTACCATTTGTGACAGATAGTAATGAAGTGGCCTACTATTATCCCAACCAGATCTCCCGTACTGACCTGTTCTCTTACATAGAACGTGAATTGTTAGCAATTGAAGGAGAAATGGCAGAAGCCCGTGCAAATGAGTATGGTCGTGCTGATAAAGCCTGCGTATGGGGATTGCTCGCAAAATTATACCTGAACGCTGAAGTGTACACAGGTACTGCCCGTTATACCGATGCGGTTACCTATAGCGCTAAAGTGATCAATTCCGGTTACACACTGGCTAATAGCTATGCTAATATGTTCAAGGCTGATAACAACGTAACCTCGGAATCAGAATTGATGCTCACGGCCAACTTTGACGGCGCCCGCACACAGACATATGGTGGTACCACTTACCTGATACATGCTGCTGTCGGTGGTAGTATGAATGCTGCTGAATTTGGTGTAAACAGTGGCTGGGGTGGTTTACGTACCACCAGTGCATTTGTGGCACTGTTCAGCGATATTACCGGCGCTACTGATAAACGCGCCATGTTCTACACTGCTGGCCAGAACCGTGAGATAGCTGATCTGGGTACATTCACCGATGGTTATGCCATCACAAAATGGTCTAATAAGACTTCTAAAAATACAGATGGTTCCAACTCCACTTTCGTGGATACCGACTTCCCGCTGATGCGTCTGGCAGAAATGCATCTGACCTATGCAGAAGCCGTATTACGGGGCGGTACAGGTGGTTCCACCAACCAGGCCGTGACATATATCAATGATCTGCGTCAGCGTGCATATGGCAATACTTCCGGCAACATTACCGCTGCTCAGCTGAACCTGAGATTTATCCTGGATGAAAGAGGTCGTGAGTTGTATTGGGAAGGACACCGCAGAACTGACCTGATCCGCTACGGACTGTTTACCGGTGCTGCTTATGTATGGCCGTTCAAAGGCGGCGTAGCAGCAGGAGCGGCAGTAGGTGATTTCCGTACGGTATATCCGATTCCAACTACTGCAAGGGTGGCTAATCCCAACCTGAAACAGAACGACGGTTATTAATTCAAGAACAGCATTTAACCACAATACCAAAATACTTGCATCATGAATGCCTGGTTGAATAAAATTATTGCAGGAAGTTTATGTGTGTTGGCGCTCGCCTCCTGTGAAAAACAGGACAGCTTCACACAGGTGAAGACAGGTACAACGCCTGCCTTTTCTGCGACAGCAACTGAATTTGTGTTTTCTGCGGATAAGGCTTCAGAAAATGCGGTAACCTATACGTGGACCGCTTCTCAGGACTGGGGATACAGAGCCGTAGTAAACTATACGCTGGAAGTAGCTGAAAAAGGAAATGGTTTCAGAAACGCTTCGGAAATATTCAGTGCTAATAACGGACTGACTAAAACCTTCACTGTTGCGCAGCTAAATCAGGCGATCAATAATATGGGCCTGGCTGCCGGTCGTGAACACCAGTTGGTGATCCGTGTAAAAGCAGCGGTAGATACAATAGGAGATAAGGTATACTCTGACAGCGTACTGCTGAATGTAACGCCTTACTATGTGCCAAAGATCTATCCGGCTATTTATGTACCTGGTGGTTATCAGGGATGGTCATTTGATAACGACGGTCTTGGTGCACTCGCATCAGTAAACAATGACAAGAAATACGAAGGCTACCTGAACTTCCCGGATGCCAATACAGAGTTTAAAATCACGCCTGCAAAAAGCTGGGACCTGAACTACGGTGATGCCGGCGGCGGTTCCCTTGTGAGCAACGGTGGTAATATCAAGGCGGCTGAAGCAGGTTATTACCGGCTTACAGTTGACCTGAATGCACTCAGTTTTACTATCAGCCGTACTACCTGGAGTGTGACCGGTAGCGCTGCAGGTGGCGCGGATAAGGCAATGACCTTTAACGCCGCAACCAAGAAATGGAGCGTTACCACTCCGCTTGCTGCCGGTAGCTTCTACTTCAGAGCAAATAATGCCAACACCATCAGTCTGAGTGATGACGATAATAACGGGGTGCTGAATGCCGGTGCTGCTGGTGTGATCAACATCACTACTCCCGGAACTTATACCATTACCATGGATCTGAGCAATCCAGGCAACTACGTTTACACATTGAGCGTACAATAAGGAATGATATCAGCTGCAACCTGGTTATACAACCGGGTTGCAGCTCTTAAAACCATAGATTAATAAGCATGTTACAGACGAGAAGATTGTTATTGACCGCTATCCTGGCATTCACTACTGTTTCGTTATCACTGGCACAACTGCCTAAGCTGGAAAGGATAGAACCCGCTTTCTGGTGGACGGGTATGCAGGAACCATTCCTGCAACTGATCATCCATGGAGATAAGATCGCTGAAAAGGAAGTTTCCCTCAGTTATCCGGGTATTACCCTGCAGGAAGTACATAAAGTAGAGAATCCCAATTATTTGTTCGTCGATCTTAATATCACTTCTTCGGCTGTTGCCGGATCTTTCCCCATTAAGTTTAAGCAGAAAGGACAGAAAGACATTGTATATACCTATGAGCTAAAGAAAAGAGAGGGCGGTATCAAAGCGCAGGGCGTCAACAGCAGCGACTTTGTATACCTGATCATGCCGGATCGATTTGCAAATGGCGATAAGAACAATGATGTTATCAAAGGAATGCAGGAAACCTCATTGAACAGAGATTCCATGTATAAACGCCATGGTGGCGACATACAAGGTATCATTGATCACCTGGGATATCTGCAGCAGATGGGGGTAACAGCCTTGTGGATGACGCCGTTGGTGACCAACGACCAGCCTTCTGCTTCTTATCATGGTTATGCCGCAACGGAAAACTACCGTATTGATCCCCGCTTTGGTTCCAATGAACTGTATAAGGTGCTGGCTGATAGTCTGCATAAAAGAGGCATGAAACTGGTTCAGGATCTGGTACACAATCATATTGGCAGTCAGCATTGGACAATGAAAGATCTGCCTATGAAAAACTGGGTACACCAATGGCCTGCCTTTACCCGTTCCAGCTTCCGCGCAGCTCCTTTAATGGATCCATACGCGGCGCCCTCTGATCAGAAGATCATGACCGATGGCTGGTTCGATCTGCACATGCCTGATATGGACCAGAAAAATCCATATGTACGCAGGTATTTTACACAAAGTCATATCTGGTGGATTGAATACGCCGGGGTAGATGCCTTTCGTCTTGATACTTACCCTTATAACGATGCAGACTTCATGTCGGAGTGGGGCAAAGCTATTAAAGCGGCCTATCCCGGTTTTACTTTCTTTGGAGAAGTATGGGTACACAGCGGTCCTGAACAGGTCTTCTTTACACAGGGCAATACCGTGAACAGAGGCTTTGATACAAACCTCCCGGGTACTACAGATTTCCAGAGTCTCTGGGCTATCTCGGCTGCCCTTAATGAAAAACCAGGATGGGATGATGGTGTCGTAAAACTTTATGCGACGCTGATACAGGATTATCAGTATCAGGATCCTATGCGTAATGTGGTATTCCTTGACAATCACGACCTGAGCCGTTTCTATTCAGTAGTAAAGGAAAATAAGAACAAGTATAAAGCCGCCCTCGCCTGGTTACTCACTACTCGTGGTATCCCGCAACTGTACTATGGCGCAGAGATTGGTATGAAGAACTTCAGCGCGCCCGACGGACTGGTACGTGAAGACTTCAAAGGTGGATGGACTGGCGATACACAGAATAAATTTACTGCCGGTGGCCGTAATGCAGAAGAAAATGAGCTGTTCAACTATGTCAGCACAATAGCCAATTACAGAAAGAATAACCCGGTGTTACAAACGGGTAAACTGATGCAGTATGTACCACAGGATAATATCTATACTTATTTCCGCTACAACGGAGATAAGACTGTGATGATCGTACTCAATCCGAACGAAAAGGAAGCAGCTGTATCGCCCGCCCGTTTTACGGAAAGAGTGAGCGGCTTCACACAGGCCAGGGATATCGTCAGTGGTAAAACCTACCCGCTTGCCGACAGTCTGCGCATACCAGCAGAAACGACGCAGGTAATGGAATTGCTCAAGTAACAATTTTTCAAACGATTTTATCTGAATATATGCAAGTATTTGAAGCATGCATTTTTGACCTGGATGGGGTGATCGTAGATACCGCTGTCTATCATTTTAAAGCCTGGAAAAGGCTGGCTAATGAGTTAGGGTTCAATTTTACGGAAGCGCAGAATGAGAAGCTAAAAGGAATCAGCAGAGTTAAATCACTCGAACTGATCCTGGCATGGGGTGGTATGGAGAAATCTGCTGAGGAGCAACAGATACTTGCTACCCGTAAAAATGAGTGGTATGTTGACATGATCCATCATATGACGCCGGAGGAGATACTCCCGGGAACAAAAGAACTACTGGATAATCTGCGTGCTGCCGGTATTAAGACAGCCCTGGGATCAGCCAGTAAGAATGCAACTGTTATACTGGAGAAAGTAGGCATTCTGCCTTTGTTTGATGCATTGGTAGATGGGAATACTGTTTCCGCTTCCAAACCCGATCCGGAAGTCTTCCTGAAAGGGGCTGAAGCCCTGGGCATATCACCGGCAAAATGCATCGTTTTTGAAGATGCCATTGCCGGCGTTCAGGCGGCTAAAGCTGCTGGTATGAAGGTAGTCGGCATAGGAGAGGAGGACGTACTGGGAGAGGCTGACCTGGTAGTCAGCAGCCTGGAGCAGATCGATCTGCAAACACTGACCAACTTATACTCAAAATAAACAATGCCGATTGCATTTAGCAAAAGGTACCATTCAGGAGAGTCATGAAGCAATACATAAAAGTAGACGGGTGGAACATCATCGAAGAAGGTTTTGTACCACATTACAATAAAATATCTGAAAGCATATTCAGTCTGGGAAATGGTCGTATGGGCCAGCGCGCCAACTTTGAAGAAACCTATTCCGGCGAAACCTTACAGGGCAATTATGTGGCCGGTGTCTATTATCCCGATAAGACCCGGGTAGGTTGGTGGAAGAATGGTTACCCGGAGTATTTTGCCAAAGTATTGAACGCGGCCAACTGGATAGGTATCGGCATCCGTATTGAGGAGGAAGAACTGGATCTGCATAAAGCCCGGGTAACTGATTTCAGTCGTGTACTGAACATGCAGGAAGGGTACCTGCAACGTTCCTTTACAGCAACGCTGGAAAGCGGCAAACAGGTAAAAGTAACTGCTACGCGTTTCTGTAGTATTGTGGATGATGAAACGGGTGCGATCCGGTATAGTATCACCCCCCTGAACTTTGAGGGTAATGTGCAGGTAACAGCCTATATCGATGGCGATATCAAAAACCAGGATGCTAACTATGATGAGAAATTCTGGGAAGAAACAGGCGCCAGTATCCAGCATACAAGTGCGTATATCACACTGAAGACAAAAAAAACCGGTTTCCAGGTATGTACCGGTATGCAGTTCAATATATACCAGGATGCGAAGCCGGTAGTAATGCACGTAACGCCGGTACAGAAAGAAAAGTACGTAGGTGTGGTGACGACCGTGAAGGTGAAAAGTCAGCAGGAGACAGTTATTTACAAATACGCCGCAAATCTTTCTTCTGAAAATCATGCAGTAGCCGCATTAGCCAATAATTGTGAAATCTCGGTTGGTAAAGCAGCGGCAAAAGGCTTTGATGCCATGCTGAAAGAACAGGCGGCTGCCTGGGCGATGAAATGGAAAGAAAGCGATATCATCATTGAAGGCGATCCGGCTGCACAGCAGGGCATCCGTTTTAATATCTTCCAGCTGAACCAGACTTACACAGGTGAAGACGCCCGTCTGAATATCGGACCGAAAGGTTTTACCGGTGAAAAATATGGCGGTTCAACTTACTGGGATACGGAAGCCTATTGCATACCGTTTTATCTCGCAACTGCGGACCCACAGGTGGCCCGTAATCTGCTGATCTATCGTTATAAGCAGTTGGGCAAAGCCATCGAAAATGCGGCCAAATTAGGCTTTAATAACGGCGCAGCACTATATCCGATGGTGACCATGAACGGAGAAGAGTGTCACAACGAATGGGAGATCACTTTTGAAGAAATTCACCGTAACGCAGCGATCGCTTTTGCTATTTTCAATTACATTCGTTATACCGGCGATACAGCTTATCTGGCGGAATATGGTACGGAAGTACTGATCGGTATAGCCCGCTTCTGGGCACAGCGTGTTAACTGGAGCGAAGCACGCGGCCAGTACGTAATGCTGGGGGTGACCGGACCGAATGAATACGAGAACAATGTCAATAATAACTGGTATACCAGCACCATGGCAACCTGGTGTCTGCAGTACGCAACAGAAGCATTACAGTACGTAAAAGAGACGGCTGCTAACAGATATGACGCTATTATTAAAACGACCTTTTTTGACGCCGGTAAAGAACTGGAAAAATGGCAGCATGTGATTGATAATATGTATTATCCGGTTGATGAACAGTTGGGCGTGTTCCTGCAACAGGATGGTTATCTTGACAAAGAGCAGATCCTGGTAAAAGACCTGGATCCTGCACAGCGTCCGCTGAATCAGAAATGGAGCTGGGATCGTATTCTGCGTTCCTGCTTTATAAAACAGGCAGACGTTTTGCAGGGATTATATTTCCTGGAAGACAGGTACGATATCGATACACTGCGTCGTAACTTTGATTTCTACGAACCGCGCACTGTTCACGAAAGCTCCCTGTCTCCCTGTGTACATGCGATTCTGGCTGCGAAACTGGGTGACGAAAAAAGAGCGCATGAGTTCTATCTGCGCACTTCCCGTCTGGACCTGGACGATTATAACAACGATACAGAAGATGGGCTGCATATTACTTCCATGGCAGGTACCTGGATGAGTGTGGTAGAAGGTTTTGCCGGTATGCGTGTAAGAGATGGACAGTTGCAGTTCACACCATTCCTGCCAGGTAAGTGGCAATCATTTGCGTTCAGCATCCGTTTCCGCGGAAGAATACTGAAGGTGAAAGTGAGCAAACAGGATGTGACCATTGAAAATGATGCTGTGAATGACATCACCGTGTACATCTACGGAGAAGCGGTGGAAGTACCAGCTGGTGCAACAGTAACGGCTAAGCAAGGAAATTTAGTTAATTAAAATATTTATCCCATGAAAGGAATGGCTAAGCCGCGGTTGTCCGCTGCGCGCATATGGAACATGAGCATGGGCTTTTTCGGTATCCAGTTTGGTTTTGCTTTACAAAATGGAAATGCCTCCCGTATTTTGCAAACCTATGGAGCGGAAGTAGAGCACCTGTCCCTTTTCTGGCTGGCAGCTCCGCTGACCGGTATGATCGTACAGCCTATTATCGGCCACTATAGCGACCGCACCTGGAATAAACTGGGACGTCGCAGACCTTACTTTCTTGTAGGTGCTATCGCTACGGCACTGGCGCTGATGTTACTGCCTAATTCCTCATTACTGGCAGCTATGCTGCCGCCGGTATTGATAGGGGCGGGTATGCTGACATTGATGGATGCTTCTATCAACGTGGCCATGGAACCTTTCCGGGCACTGGTGGCGGATAACCTGCCGGATGAGCAGCGGAGCCAGGGATTCTCTGCCCAGACCTTTCTGATAGGGGCAGGGGCCGTACTGGGTTCCTCTTTGCCGTATCTGCTGGCAGAATACATGGGCGTATCCAAAACAGCGGCGCCGGGTGTAGTACCTGATAATGTGATCTATTCCTTTTATGTAGGCGCGCTTGTATTGCTTACTACGATTCTCTGGTCGATATTTACATCATCAGAATATTCTCCGGAGGAGTTTGCAAAATTCAATCCTGGACAGGCTGCAGAGCAGCATGGCGGCGGATTGAAAACGATCCTCAAGGATTTTTCCAATATGCCTTCGGCAATGAAACAACTGGGACTGGTACAATTCTGCTCCTGGTTCGCCTTATTCTCTATGTGGGTATTTACTACACCAGCAGTCGCGCACCACATTTATAAAGTAATGCCCGGCGATACTTCGTCTGCACTTTTTGCTGATGCCGGCAATAAGGTGGGTTTCCTGTTCAGTATCTACAGTGCGGTGTCAGCAGTATATGCGCTGGTACTACCGGCTATTGCCCGCAAAACTTCCCGCAGGGCCGCACATGCTATTTCCCTGACAGCAGGTGGATTATCACTCATTTCATTTTATTTTATACAGAACCCTGATCTGCTGATCTGGCCAATGATCGGTATTGGTATGGCATGGGGTAGTATCCTGTCAACACCATACGCGATATTGTCCGGGGTAATACCGTCTCACAAAACGGGTGTATACATGGGTATCTTTAATTTCTTCATCACCTTCCCGCAGATTGTCAATGGCATCTTCGGAGGACTGATCGTAAAGCACCTGTTCCAGGGAGAAGCTGTTTTCGCACTCGTGATGGGCGGCGCATTTATGATCATTGCTGCGATAGCGGTAATGTATGTGAAGGATAGAGAAAAGACAGCTGCGGAACAATTGGTGTCAACTTATGGTGTAGCGTAGGTCCGGTGAAGGTGAAACAAATCTAAACGTCGTTTAATTCAACCAATCAACAATCAATGGAAAAGGGTACGATGTCTGTTCATGACCATCGTACCCTCATTGTTTTTGTTATTTTGTAAATCAATTAGTTGGTCTTTTGCTGCTTCACCTTAACAGGCTTTGGTGCAGCTTTTTTATCCGCCTGTACAGGCTGTTCCTTCACCGTTTCCATAGGCGCGGCATATATGGCACCTTTGGTACCTGCGCCCATACCAGCTGGAGCTGTTTCCATCATCTTCATTTCATTATTTGGATGAATTACTTCCGGTGTATCCGGGATGGTCACTGTGAATGGTGATGGTCCGCAAGACGGGAATACCAGTTTTAACTGAGGACGTAATGCTTCTTCTGCATATTCGCTGGAGGCAAACAGGAGATTGCGGTAATAAGCCTCCTGCTGCAAACGGATACAGAAACCATAGCTGCTGTCCGCCGGAAGATTGATCATATCCTGCACCATATCTGTCACATCCACCGCTACATCGTAACGCCAGGTGGCGGTTTTGGAGTCCCGAATAATAGATTCATTTGCAAAGCTGATAGACGGCTTATTATTCCAGTTGACAGTATTTTCTTCCCATGGGCTGGTCACGCGATCAATAAAGCAGGCATTCGGACTAACGTTACCCTGTTCGATAAAGATGCTGCTGGTCTTTCCATAGAGGTACAGGGTAGCGCTGTAGATGGCCATACCTCTGGGTATTTTTTTCAGATCGACGAAATCGATAAAAGAACGTGAATAACCGTCTTGTCCTCCTTGTCCGCCATATGTCCATCCAGATGCAGATATTTCATCTCGATGGCCGAAATTTTTTTCTGACCATTGAGGAAGATTGGTTTTTACAAATACAGTGGCGTCTTTACCGTTGCAGGAATCTGGTCTGAAAGAAAGGGTCGTTTGGGAATAACCGGCATAGACCGACATTAACAGGCATAATGATAGTACCTGATGTTTCATGGGTATAGGTTTTATTTGGGGCGAAAATAGCAAGAAAAACCGATAGCCCAACCCGGTGCGAAACCGGGCCGGGCAATCTGCTTATTTACAATGCTGCCGGGCTTTACACAAGTACGGCAGTATTATATAGTTATGCAGTTACGGTTGAGGAGCGGCAGCTGTAGTTGTGTAAAGAACAGGCCATACATTTGGAGTAGGAACACTCACACCTTTGTTGGCGCCTCTTACTTTAGCGTCCTGGCCAAAGTAGTACATAGGCCATCCTTTATAAGTGATCTGTTTTTTACCCAATACGGTAATGATCGCAAAATCTGTTTTGGTAAAACCGGTAGGTACATTTTTCACTTCTGATACTTCGTAGATAGGCCAGATAGCATTGTGCGTATCATCGTTGTTGGTGAAGTTGTTAGTACCAGCTTTGTCGTTGGCAAATTTGTACAGTGTCAGACCATGATCATCCACCAGGTATTTGGATGCACCAGTACCTGCTGCAATCGCGCCTGTGTTGTTCAGTACATAATCTTTACCATCGTTGCCGTGCAACTGGAAATTAGCCACCATTACAGAGTAATCAGGTTTTGCTACAAACCAGATAGCACCTACGTTATCACCTTTCACTTCTTCTGCTGCAGCATCCTGCGCATAGTAGTATAAAGGCCATCCTTTGTATGCGGTTTGTTTAGTACCGTCAGGACGGGTTACAGTCGTGAAATCAGCCTTGTTCAGGGAACTATCAACGGTGAGTGCAGATTCTTCTACGTAGAAGGTAGGCCATACAGCAGCACAGCCATCTTTACAGGTAGGAGTGCCCTGTGCATCATTAGAAAAGAAGTATAAAGTTTTGCCTGTGCTGTCAGTCATAATAGCGCCGAAAGTTGTGTTATTGGCGACTTTCACGGTTTTCTGCGGAACTTGTGGTGGCGTTGGCGTAACTCCGTCGTTGTCATCATCGGAGCATGAGGTGGCCACTGTGGCAATTAAAAGCATTGCCACCATTGATTTCTTGAATAAATGCATGGTGATTAGAAAATTTTAAATAAGCAAATTGTGAGCACTTGTGTCAATTACTTAATACGAGGGTAGAAATAAAAAGGTTGCCTGGGGGTATAAAATTTTTTAACGGCCGCAGATGAGCGCCTCCAACCAGATAAATAGGCCGTTTTCGTTTTCTTACAATACCAGGGAATCAGCTGGTCTTAGTTTTGACATATAATTAGTCAAACAAAAAAATGAAAGAACATGTCAACACAAGGACCAGCTACTATTCTTATTACCGGGGCTACGGGCAACATCGGTAAAGAACTGATCAATTTACTGTCTGCAAAAGGGATCTCTTATAATGCAATGGTACGATCCATAGAGCGCGCCAAGGAACTGGAAGTATTACCCGGTATTACATTGGTACAGGGGAATTTTGATGATGAAGTCTCGCTGGATAAGGCATTGAGAGGTATAGAAAAGGCATTTCTGCTGACTAACTCTTCTGAACATGCAGAAGAACAACAGCTCCGCTTTGTTAATGCCGCCAAAAGAGCTGGTGTAAAACATATTGTGAAGTTGTCCCAATGGGCGGCAGATGTCAGTTCACCTGTACGCTTTCTGCGTTATCATGCCGCTGTTGAAGCTGCTATAACAGCTGCCGGTATGACATATACCTTCCTGCGCCCTAATCTGTTTATGCAGGGACTATTAGGCTTTAAGGAAGTAATCCGGTCAGAGCACAAATTTTTCGCTGCTGCCGGTGAAGCAAGAATCTCCCTCATCGATATAAGGGATATCGCAGCAGTAGCAGCCGTTGCGCTGACGGCAGACGGACATGAAAATAAAGTCTATGACCTTACCGGCCCCGAATCATTGACACATCAGCAGCTGGCAACCACCTTCTCTCAGGTACTCGCGCACCCGATACACTTCATTAACGTGCCGGAAGAGGATATGAAAAATGCACTGCTGGGTGTCGGATTTCCCGAATGGCAGGCAGATGGTTTGTTGGAAGATTATGCGCATTACCGGCTCAATGAAGCGGCTGCAGTGACAGATATCGTGCAGGATGTAACAGGCGAGAAAGCCCGTACATTTAGTCAGTTCGTAACAGATTATGCGTCTCTGTTTAAATAGTTACGCCTTGCCTCCCTTGAACTGAGGAGGGAATAAACTGATCTGCTGCCATAAAACATCGGCAATCTGTTTTCCTTCCTCATTTAATGCCTTTACATCGTATTGCGGTTGTTCACTGTCATCCGATTTGATGATATCGAAGTGTTCAGGAAAGGCGACGGCAGATTTTTTATGCGGTTTAATATGATAAACAGTCGCATTGTCCTGCCGCTCAAAAGCTACATCATACATGTAGTGCTGATCATTGTAGGATACGGTGATTTGACGGGTCATCATAAGTATTGTTTTTATACAAAACAACACGCAACAACCAGACCATGGCGCATAACTGTCGAGACAGTTATGCGCTAATTAGGAATGGTCAATTAGGAATTAGGAATTCGTTAGTCTGAACAATGTTCGCTGCCGAATAGCATATTTATGAGCTTTTGAATTAAAGGACAATTGAATAGTTAATTGGCTATAATGGCTCAATTCCTATTTCCTAATTCCTAATTGTATTGTTAGTTCTCCTTATACATTTTATCGAGAAAAATATACCTCGCCTTTGTAGTCTCTTTCTTCATGGATGACTGTACATCAATATTCATATATTGTGAATTCTGCGTACCATCCTGCTCCCATTTCGGTAGTCCCGGGCCATTAGGATTACCTGTTTTCACAAAGTTGGCAAAGTAGTTCAGCATCGTATTGGAAACAGCATAATCGGCTTTTGTCCAGGCATACACCTGATTGTACTGAAGATTCCCCATAGCATATTCAATTTCAGCCGCATGTGGAGCTCCTTTTACCGGGTCCGGCTGTTTGGGCTGAGGAGCACTGGTTTTGATCACGCCGCCTGCCAGTCCGGCTTGTGCATTACCCATTTTAGGGACCATATCCGGACGTGGATGCGAGAAGATATAACGGTAGACAGGCTGCCGGGTCATTTTATGCAGATCTGCCCATTTCCAGGTGCTGTACACAATAAAGCGGTCGCTGGCCAGGTCTGTGGCTGAGGCAATCACCTGCTGTTCTGTTCCGCCCGGATAGAGCTGTAATACCTCGTCCGTGTTCTTAGGATAGAGTTCTGTTATCTTTTTGACATAATTCTCCGTTGTAGGGTCATCTTTCCACAATAAGGCCCTATAGGGCACTTCTGTGGAGTTCCAGCCTACCAGCAGGGGGATATGTGCCTGCTCGCCGGCGGCATAAATATCCACCGGTTTTTTAGGCAATACATAGCCATCCACATTACAGGCCATATGCGGTACGCCGGGACCGGAAGCTTTACGAAGTAATTCCTCTGCCGGGATCGCTCTTAATGCCTCCAGACTGGAAGCACCTAATACATTGGCCATCGCCACACCGTTCTGTTCCGCTTCCTCTTTGCTGATAGGGGCCATCGTGGGATTGATCATCGCACCACTTTCTCCGATAGCGCCATGCATCAGACCTTTGGACAGGGGAGAGGCCATCAAGGCGGAAACTGAAATAGAGCCCGCTGATTCTCCGGCGATGGTCACCCGGTTCGGATCACCGCCAAAAGCCGCAATATTCTTCTTTACCCATGCCAGGGCTGCCTGCTGATCCAGCAGCGTATAGTTGCCCGACGTATGATAAGCCGCTTCCTTAGACAGTTCCGGATGGGCCAGCAGACCAAATACGCCCAAACGGTAGTTGACCGTCAGGGACACAATTCCCTTTCTGGCCATGCTTTCCCCGTCATAACGGGTTTCCGAACCGTCTCCGGCTACCATGCCGCCACCATAGAAATAAACCAGTACCGGCAATTGCTGTTTGCCAGGATTGGCCGGCGCCCAGACGTTCAGGTACAGACAGTCCTCGCTCATACCATCTGAACGGAAGCCCATATCACCGAAAATATTGCCCTGCATCGCCCTGGGACCAAAATGATCGGCCTTCAGGATCGTATCCCAGGTTTTCTCAGGTTGAGGGGCTTTCCAGCGGAGATTGCCGACGGGCGCCTGGGCATAAGGGATACCCTTATAGCTTCTGATACCGGTGGTACGGGAAATGACACCCTGAATACGGCCACTTTCAATCTTTACCAAAGCAGGAGAAACAGCGTTCTTTTTCTGGGCCATTCCGGGTAGCCAGCCCAGCTGACAGAGCATGAGCAGCGACAAACAGTATGATTTCATAACATGTATATTATTATAATGTAGAATACCTCAATTTACTACATCGAAAATTATCAAACAATTGGCTTGGAAATATTAATTATTACGTATACCTTATCGCCAGTTATGTAAAAACCTTTTCATGCTTATAAACAGACGAACCGCATTAAAACAGGTCCTGGTCGTCTCCGCTGGTCTGGCGTTCCTGCCGTCCTGTGTACGGAAAACGACTCCAGCTTCTATTTCATTAAAGAATATAGCGGTAGATGGTGAGGGCGAGAATATGCTGGCATTGCTGGCAGACACATTAATTCCCACTACTTCGACACCTGGTGCGAAGGACGTCAAGGCGCACTTGTTTGCACTGACGATGGTGGATGATTGCTTTAATAAGGAAGACCAGCAGAAATGGACAGCTGGTATGAAGGCATTTGCTGAACTGAGTGACAAAAAGAATGGTAAATCATTCGAGAAAAGCACTCCCGAAGCAAGGACGGCCCTTTTGGAACAACTCGATAAATCCAAAGCAGAAGAAGGGGGCGCTGCTTATTTCTATCACGCTACCAAAAATCTGATCATCAGAGGTTATACCAATTCAGAATTTTATCTTACTAAAGTGCAGGTATACGAGCTGGTTCCCGGCCGTTTTCATGGAAGCGTACCTGTAAAACCAGTCGGCAGAAGAACTGCTTAACAGAGAATAGTTATGGCGAATATTAATACGAGTGCTCAGGACCGCACATTTGATGCGATTGTGATAGGATCAGGTATCAGTGGAGGATGGGCAGCAAAAGAGTTCACGGAGAAAGGTTTGAAAACGCTGGTACTGGAAAGAGGCCGCGACGTAAAGCACCTGAAAGACTATCCCACAACAAACAAATATCCCTGGGAATTTCCACACGGCGGACAAATACCGGAAGCGATCAAGGAAGAAGCGCCTGTCGTAAGCCGTTGTTATGCCTTTAAAGAGGATGCGATGCATTTCTTTGTAAAGGATAAAGAACATCCTTATGAGCAGGATAAACCATTTGACTGGATCCGTGGATACCAGGTCGGTGGTAAATCATTGCTCTGGGCAAGACAGACACAACGCTGGAGTGACTATGACTTCGAAGGGCCTGCAAGGGACGGCTTCGCAGTAGACTGGCCGATCCGCTATGCAGATATCGCTCCCTGGTATAGCTACGTAGAGAAATTTGTAGGTATTTCAGGTAATAAGGATGGTATCGATAACCTCCCTGATGGCGAATTCCTGCCACCTATGGAGCTGACTGCCGTTGAGCAATACTTTCAAAAGTTTGTAAAAGACAATTATAAAGATCGTCACGTTATATATGGCCGCTGCGCGCATCTTTCCGAGCCGCAGCAAATCCACATCGAACAGGGTAGGGTACAATGCCAGAAGAGAAATCTTTGTCAGCGTGGATGTCCCTTCGGCGGATATTTCAGCAGTAACTCCTCTACACTGCCATGGGCAGAAAAAACGGGTAATCTGACACTCCGCCCGCATTCCGTTGTACACTCTGTTATCTACGATGAAAAGAAAGGTAAGGCAACCGGCGTGCGTGTGGTAGACGCGAAAACCAAGGAAATGACCGAGTACTATGCCCGTGTCATCTTCGTAAACGCATCTGCGATCAACTCAAACCTGATCCTGCTCAATTCCACTTCCAGCCGTTTCCCGAATGGATTGGGTAATGACAGCGGGGTATTGGGTAAATACTTCGCTTTCCATAACTACCGCGCTACCATTTACGCAGACCATGATGGTCATATGGACGTTACCACCGATGGCCGTCGTCCTACCAGCGCATACATTCCCCGCTTCCGGAACGTGAAGAAACAGGAGACAGACTTCCTGCGTGGATATGCTGCCGGATTTGATACTGGCCGCCGTAAATGGAATAGCCATGATGGTATTGGTAAGAGCCTGAAGGATAATCTGTTCAACGAAGAAATGGGTAACTGGTACGTAGGATCTCATATGATGGGTGAAACCATCCCGAAAGAGATCAGTCAGCTGACCCTCGATAAAGATAAAAAGGATGAATGGGGGATGCCTGTTATCCATGTCAATATCGGCTACGATGATAACGATGAGAAGATGGTGAAGGACTTCCATGAGCAGATGACTGAAATGTACACCAAAGCCGGTTTCACCAATATCCGTACAGGCGATTCCAAACAGGCGCCAGGGCTCGATATTCATGAAATGGGTGGTGCGCGCATGGGGAAAGATCCGAAGACATCCGTACTCAATAAATGGAATCAGTTGCACGACGTGAATAACGTATTTGTGACCGATGGAGCTTGTATGACTTCTACTTCTACGCAGAACCCATCACTGACTTATATGGCACTTACTGCCAGGGCAGTGGACTATGCGGTTAGCCAGATGAAGAAAGGTGAAATATAATATTGCTGCTAAATGATAAAAGGCCTTCCTCATGGGGAAGGCCTTTTATCATTTGTAGAAATGAGGTACATCAGATCTTAATCATTTCAATCACAAATCCCCGTGTGCCATTGTTGTTTTGCAGGAACTGTATCAATACATTGTCGCCAGGTTGAAACGGCATATTGGTAATATGTACCAGCGTACCGTCTCCCAGTCTGTAGAAGGTATCCTTACTACTCGATTTCCCGCTTCTTATCCAGAACACCACCACTTCCGTGATCGTTGTTCGGATGGTTATTTTATTCGTCGCCTGCCTGGCTTTCCAGCTCATGTAGGAGATTACCCCAAAGCCAATTGCGATCATAGGTCCCACGCCGAAAATGAGAATGAGCGGAAACGTTTTACTATCAAAGCCTGTCATAAAGCCAAACACAATACCAAGAAATACCGCTATTCCAAGAATACAGCCGGCGGCACCGGCATTGCCGCTCAGACTCTTTTTCCGGTCTTCCTCGGTGATCGGTAAAACCGTCTCCGAATAGCTGTTATATTGCCTGTAAGCGATATCTAATAAGACCTTTTCTCCTGGTATATACTCCACATAGGATAATTGAACAGGTGTATTACGTAGTGTCCTGACTTCATCGATTGGACGTTTGTGCCGGAAGCTGGCTGGATGGTGGCCTATGCCACTGGCCACATAAAGCTCCAGCTCATAGCCGTTAAAACAATAACGGAGTACTTTTTTATTAATGAGTTCTACGCGCAAGAGTTGGTCATTCACTACCTGCTTCATATTGCCATGTGGCGGATTGGCGAAATAGGTGTTTGTCTTCCATCGCATCCGCGCACCTGCGAAGGTAATACCTGCTCCCATCAGCAGCACAATCAATCCCAGTATGATCAGGAATTCTTCTGAAATGGAAATGATACAGATAGCTATACCCATTATGAACAGGGCTACGCCCATTATCAGTAAAGCTTTTATAGATACACCATCGGGTTGCTTGAGGTCTTTCAGTATTTTAATGTCCCGGTCTGTTAGAAGGGTTGTTGTTTGCATTGGTTATGATATGGGCTATACTTAATGATTCGTCAGACCGGAAAGATAAATATTATCCGGCAAATGGACACACTGATCATATATGGAAGAAATTAGCTTATTTTCTTGAAATGCTTATCAGGCGATCGTTGTTACCATTTTTATGCTGCATGAATGTTACGATAACGGTATCGCCAGGTTTAAACCGTTTATCATTCGTGTAGAAGATATGTCCGTCGGCAAGTCTGTAATAAGTATCGTGTTTATTGGATTTTATGTGGGGTTCCAATACAGTTATTTTTTCACTGATAGTCGTGGTGATAATGTTCTTATTTTTTGCCTGTGTGACGGGACGTCTCTGAAAATACCAGATGGCATAAGACAGTAGCGTAATGGGTACTACAATAGCCAGCATGACAAAGATTGTCTGCGAATCGAAGCGGGATGCTGCTATACCGGTGAATGTAACCAGCAACAGGAAGCCCCAGAAGAGGCCAAAGCCCAGGTTAACCCACGTCAATAGATTTTTCCTGTCTTTTTCCGTTAACGGTGCAACGGAAGTATTAGGCAGGTATTGATCGTATACGAGATCAAGAAGTACATGAACGCCCGAAGGATAGGTGGTATAAGTCAGTTTTACAGGTGTGTTGATAAGCGATTCCGCCTCATAGAGCCTCCTGTCATAATGAACAGTATGATAAGTTTTACCACAAGGGATATGCAGATCAATCTGTTGACTGGGAAAGTGATAGCGTATGCACTTTTTGTCAATAACTTCAATACGCATCAACGGTTCCTGAATAGTTGACGCTGCGTCTGGATGTTTGTTTGCACCGGGATTCAGGACATTCCACACTATCAGCACCATCGTTTTTACAAAGAAAAGTAGTCCTGCGCCCAGGAGCAATACGCCTGCCATATCGTGTTTCTTTAGGTGTGATCCCCTGGTTAGCCAGACCAATCCTGTTCCCAGCAGGATAAAAATAATTGAATGTATAAGATCCTTGCCTAAAGCCCTGCGCTCGTTATTCCTTATGGATTGTAGCAATGAAAGGGATTTTTGTGATAAAGCCTGCGTATGCGTCATAGTATTTCAAATGAGATAAAACCAGAAAACAACCCCTGGTATTTAAACTGTTATAAGGGAAAGATAAAGATCATTTTTTAATAGTGGTGTATGCCATCCGGGATTATCATCCCTTATATCGTTATCTCTCTTATAAATGTCTCCTTACCGCCCTGACTGTTCTCCACGATCTGTATTTCTATCCTATCTCCCGGATCATATTTTCTGTTCGATACATGAAATAGCGTACCATCTGCCAGCCGGTAATAAATAAATTCATCTTCAGATAACAGGTGTAGTACTTCGGTAACTGTTGTACGTATAACCAGTTTGTTCCGTGCCAGCTTTTTCTTCGAATTGGAATAAAACATCACAGGTATGATAGCAATAAAAAAGAGAAAGATCAGCAAAGTTCTTCCTGCACTAAACCCTGTATCGAGACCCCATAATATTGTTATTACAGTAGCAGTTCCCAGGCAAATCCAGGTGTTTTTATAGTTTATGCCCTCAAATTTTTCAATGTCTGTTGCATTAACAGGAATAAGGGATTCAACATGACTGTATTCGTCATAATGGATATCCAGTAAAATATTAACGCCAGGTCTGAGTGTTAAGTAGGACAGGGTTACAGATGTCCCTGTCAGTATATCCGCTTTATCAATCAGACTTTTATAGCTGAAAGACTCATATCTGTTAAGGCTATTTGTGGTAGGGATGTAAAGTTCTACCTGGCAATCTCTGAAGGTATAGCAGATGACACCATGGCTGACCAGCTCAGCGTACACTAATATACCTGACACTTCCTGTTTGGTATTGTGCTGTGAGAGGCTGTATTGTTTGCTTTTTCGCCGCTTTATGATGGCGAAGATCGTGAAAAATAAACCAGGGATCAATAACAGCATTCCTACAGAACGTACATTGATATCATACCAGCCCGATATGGTGATCAGTACAGCTGCCAGCAGCAATATCAAACCAAATTTGAGTCTTGTTTTCCCAATACTTTGTTCCCTGGCATGAAGTTCCTCCAATAATTCGATCTCCGTTGTTGTAAGTGCAGTTGTATTCCTTTGCATCGCTTATTTATCTCTGTTGAAGCATTAAACTGGCGTCTGCGTAATAAAGCGGTGATCTGACAGTATCTTCTCTTATAAATCGCTTACTGATCAGTTTCACGTTGAATGTACTGTTGTCAATCCTATATCTCATTAGTGAGCCCCATTCTTTCACACCGTTATTTTGTGTCCATCTCATCGCGTCAGCATGGTAAATCCCTTTCTGTCGGGTGGGTGTAAAATGGTAGAAGACAGTATCGCCCCGTGCCCCGAATGCCTTCGTTACATCCCAGGTTTCCATCAAACTAAGTATGGAGAGTATATACATTGTTTGTGGACTGGCGCCCATGATACACATCTCCCGGTTGAATTTGACTGCCCAGTTTTTGCCGTATTTTTTAATGAGTGGACGGGTAGCAATTTCGTTTAACCGTGTCAATGAATCAATGGCTGCCTGGTCCAGGGTGCAGTTGCCTACCGGGTCATAGTAGAATCCCCATTTTCTCGACAGTTCATACCTGGCTTCCGCGAAGTCACCATCAGGGTACCCCCAGGCCGTAATACGTACCAATGTATCGGAAGAAGTAGCGGAGGAGCGGGAAGATTGTGCGGTACGGCAATTGCACAACAACACGACTAGTATAAAAAGGTATAGGTATTTCATCAAATATCAGGGCTCAGTTGCCCAAAGGTAGCAAAATCCCTGACTCAGAACAGCCATAATAAACTACAGCCGATTAACATGCCCAACAGGCTGATAAACAATAGCTGCTGTTGCCGTAGTATGGAAGCAGCCAGGTGGTCTTTATAGAGATAATTGCCAATCCTGATGGCAGCAAACAGGGACAATGGTATGATCGCTGCGCCTAGCAGGGTGATATGCAGCCAGCGGGCGCTGGTTACCGACAGACCAACACCCGTACCCAGCGCCACATAAGCGGCCAGACAAAATGGGCATTTAGGGATGATCGCAAGCAGAAAGGCTGGTAACAGGGGTTTAATGAACCGGATCCCTCTTTTGAAGATATTTTGTGGAGGCGTTGTTTTTACAGGCATTTTATCTCCTCCGTGGTCCTGTTGTATAGTGCAGGGAACATCCGAAGAGGTATGTTCCCCGCAACAATGAAATGCACGCATGATATCAAAGTTTAATGACTACAGCAACTATGTGCTTCCGGCATCTTGTTTTGATATTTATCGTGGTGTCTTACCCAGTCAGTCAGATTACCTTCGCCATCCCGCTCATTGCGTCCTTTAGGCGTTATATCGAGCAGATTATAGGTATTGAGCACTGTTTCAGCGCCACGGGCATAAGTAGAATAAGTATGGTAGATGTCTCCGTTTTCATCTTTATAGAATACGCTCATACCAGGCAACTCCTTTTCCGATACAGGTACCCGTTCGAAATTGTATGTCATTTCGTTTTTTGCGATCTCTTCTTCTGTCGCGGACACATTATAGTCGAAATTAAAGTCGTTCTTGTTGGAAGACACCCATTTGAAAGACCAGCCCATTCGTTGTTTAAATGGAACAATCTCGTTGTAGGGAGCGCGGGAGATAGCCACATAAGCCACATCATGATTTACCAGGTGCACCAGTCCGCTGTCTACATTGTCCGCCATAAAGGAACAACCGACACAACCTTCCTTCCATCCTGGCCCCAGCATGAAATGCTGTACGATCAGCTGGCTTTTTTCTTCAAAGAGGTCAGATAATGACACCGGGCCATCCGGACCTTCAAAAATGTAGTTTTTTTCTACTTTCTGCCAGGGCAACTCACGGCGTAGTCTGCTTATTTCATCACGCAGATGGGTTAATTCCTTTTCCTTTTTCAAAAGTTCCTTACGGGCGCTTATCCATTCTGTTTCATTGACTACAGGGTGTTCCAGCTCAAGGGCCTGATCAGTATTGGACGCTTTCATGTCTTTGAGGTTTAGTGTACTACAAATGTCTGCCGCTAAGGGGAATAATCTGCAGTGCATAATTGCCAAAATCGGGGGGTATTCCGGACATATTTGGCCATTATGCAGGTACAAGAAAGCTTTGCCAGACATCTGATGCTGCACTAGATCAGCTCAAAGCTTCTGGCGGGTTGTTCTTCTCCGTTGATGATGATAGAAAGCTGGTGTTTGCCGGGGTAGAATACCCGTGTTGTGATCAGCCGGAAGGACTGTTTACGTATAATTTCGACCTGCACTCCCGGTTTATAGGCCTTTTCACTGATCTTGAACACCTTTTTAGATAAAGTACCATTCTGTTTCAGGTAATAAATGCCATATTCCAGCCGGATGGTCTGTGCCTGCGCATCTTTATTCCTGACGGTAAACGAGAATGCCAGACTATCGCCGGTTTTCACTTTCGGAGTCAGTACTTTGAAGTTGCTGAAGGCAACATGCACGCTTTCCAGGCCATAATGAGCCAGGATTTCTTTATGTCCCTGTTTGAGCAGGGTACGGCTGCCATGTTTAATAATGGCAGCTGTTTCTTTACCAAGCCCCTTCCATTTGGAAGCGATGGCAATGACCAGACGCGGATGGTCCTTGGCAATGTCATTGAGGTTGTTGGCCACGCTACGTCTTACGGACTCGGAAGGATCCTGTTTCAGGTTTTCCAGGATAGGAAGTATGGAAGACGGATCTTTCTTCAGGAATGGTACTGCTATTGCCCAGGGAAGTCGGGGACGACAGCCCTCTGTGGACAATCTGCGTACTTTGGCGTTTTTATGCGAAGACCAGGTCTGCATCTGTTGCATCATTTTGTCGCCATATTTAATCAGAAACGGCCTTACCGCAAATTCGCAGGTAATAAACTGTGTCACAAACTCAAGGGCTTTTACGGATATATCGTAGTGTTCCAGTCCGTAAGTAGCCAGATAATCCGGAAAGAAGATAAATTCCAGCGCCTCTCCATAACCCGCCTTTCTGAGCGCGTCGATACTGTCTTTGATCAATGGGACCGCCTTTTTGTAGTCAGCAGGCAGAAACTCATGTAATACCTCCGTGGTGTGTTTCATCCGCTCTTTCAGCTCTTTTTCTTGAAAACCTGGCTGGTAGATCCGTTGGATGAATTTTTGTTTATTGAATGCAGGAATCGTTTTTACCAGTATATTGGCCAATCCGTCGTAAAAGGCAGGGGAGTAGAGATCTTTCAGCAAACTCATTATCTGTAAATTTTCGGCTGCGGCAAAAGTACGGATTGTCCCGTTAGGGTAGAAAAGGGATAAATTTATCGCTATCCCCTCGTAATAGCGTAACTTTGCACTTTGTTTGCTTGAAAAGTGTAATTATGAAAATAAGTAATCCGGATATCATACGACTCGCAGAGATCAAATCTTATTTCCTTGACCCGCCTTACACCTTCAGGATTCACAGCTATGCAATGCCACAGGTAGATGAAGCCATTACTATCCTGAAAAAGTATAACATCTCAGCAGAATTGATGCGACAGATGGAAGATCTCAGGCAATTACTTGTTGGTGCGGAAAGTGATGTCAATACAACGCGAGAATACATGCGATCTTTCGCTATACTGCTGAACCGCGTCAACCGGTAACCAGGGTAGCCTTTAATATAGAAACCACGTAAATATGAATGGAAAACTTTTGCTCATCACCGGGGCTATAGCCAGTTTTATGGCCTGTAAGCACCAGGAGCAGCCACTTGTAAAAGAACGTTCCCCACGTCAGGAATTCCCCGGATTATTTGAAGAGGTACAGACAGCGCGTATCTTCCCGGACAGTAAAACATTCGCAGACTGTGCGCCAAAAGCTTCGCCGGCCAGCGTACTGCAATCTTATGCAAAAGAACGTACTGCCGTTGGGTTTGACCTGTCGACGTTCGTACACAATCATTTTTACGTACCGGCTGCCGCAACCTCCGCTTATGTAACGGATACCGCCCAGGACGTGATCGCTCATATCGAATCCTTGTGGAATGTCTTAAAACGTTTACCGGATACCGCTAATACCTGGGGTTCCCTGATACCGCTGCCAGATCCTTATGTGGTGCCGGGGGGACGTTTCCGTGAGGTCTACTACTGGGACAGCTATTTTACCATGTTAGGACTGAAAGAAAGCGGCCGGATCGATCTCATAGAGCATATGATTAAAAACTTCGCTTACCTTATCCGCACATACGGCTTCATTCCCAACGGCAACCGCACCTATTACCTTACCCGCTCTCAACCGCCTTACTTCGCACTCATGGTACAATTGCTGGTATCGGCAAAAGAAGACCATAAACAGGAGATCCTGACCACTTATCTCGACGTCCTTGAAAAGGAGTATCACTTCTGGATGAAAAAACCTACTGAAGGACAACATACTGCAGAACACCTGATTACGCTGAAGGATGGTACGACGCTAAACCGTTACTGGGACCGGGGAACCTGGCCAAGAGAAGAATCCTGGCGGGAAGATATCCTGACCGCTAAAAAGTCGCCTTTACATGATGCCGTGTACCGCGAACTCCGGACCGGGGCAGAATCGGGCTGGGATTATAGCTGTCGCTGGTTTGAAGACGGAAAATCACTGGAAACCATCCATATTACAGATATCATCCCCGTTGATCTGAACTGCCTCCTGTATAACCTGGAGCAGACCCTTGCCGATGCCTATAACATGAAAGGCAATACGCTGAAAGCCCTGCAATACGAATCCGCTGCCGCTACCCGCAGAGACGCCATTCTCCGTTACTGCTGGGATCCGAAAACAGGTTTCTTCCGGGATTATGATTTTAAGAAAGAAAAGAGAACATCTGTACTAAGCCTGGGTGGCATGTACCCCTTCTTTTTTGGTATTGCCAGAGCAGGTCAGGCGGATAGTATGACCCTGGTGTTGCAGAAAGAATTTCTGTATCCCGGCGGACTGGTCTCCACACCTTTCGAAACCGGCGAGCAATGGGACGCACCTAATGGCTGGGCGCCGCTGCAATGGATGGCTATCAATGGACTACTCAATTATGATAAAACAACCCTGGCCTCAGAAATTGCAGATCGCTGGTCCCGTCAGAATATCAGGGTATTTAAACAGACTGGTAAACTACTTGAAAAGTATAATGTAAAAGATACCTCGCTGACAGGAGGAGGGGGCGAATATCCCAACCAGGATGGATTCGGATGGACAAACGGGGTGCTGTTGAAAATATTGCATATGCAACAGCAGGGACTATTGAATAACGGAAAAAATATTGATACCTTATAGCATGCTTAAACCCTCCCAACGCCTTTTGTCAATCGACGCATTCCGCGCCCTTACCATGCTTACCATGATCTTTGTCAACGATGTAAGCGGTGTGAAAAACATCCCTGAGTGGATCGACCATGTTAAAGCCCAGGATGATGGTATGGGCTTCGCCGATACCGTATTCCCGGCTTTCCTGTTCATTGTCGGCCTCTCCATTCCATTTGCGATCGGTAAACGTATCAGCAAACAGGACTCTTTCTTCAGTATCGAATCACACATCCTGTTAAGGTCCCTGGCCATGATCGTCATGGGATTCTTTCATGTAAATCTCGAAAGTTACAGTGCCGCCGCAGTCATTCCTTACGCTTTGTGGGAACTGCTGATCACCATCGGCTTTTTCCTTGTATGGCTCGATTATCCGCCAGATATGAAGGCAGCTCGTAAATATACCCTTACCGGGGCAGGTATTGTCCTTTTAGGGCTATTGGCGGCCCTCTATAAAGGGGGTTCTGCAGAAGATCCTCACTGGATGCAGCCATCCTGGTGGGGTATCCTGGGTATCATCGGATGGGCATATTTGGTTTCCGCTACGCTTTACCTTGTGGTAAAAGGCCGGTTTGCAGCGATTACGGCTATTCTGGGCCTTTTTCTGCTGATTAATATACTGACGCACGCAGGCATATTACATGTCGATATACCGATAATAGGCGATGCTTCTTCGGTATCCCTGATTGTGGCTGGTGCGGTGATCTCTTCCCTGTATACGCTACTCGACAAGAAAGGTAAACAAGGCGCTGTGCTGCCCGTTTTCCTCGGATTGGGCATATTGGCGATTATTGCCGGTTTCGTATTGCGTCCCTACACAGAAGGGATCTCTAAAATACGTTCCACACCCGCCTGGGTATTCATATGCAGTGGAATCAGTATACTGGTATTTACAGCGATGATATGGCTGGTCGATATCAAAGGAAAGATGAACTGGTTCAAGGCCATACGTCCGGCTGGCACCAGTACGCTGACCTGTTACCTGATACCATACCTGCTGTATTCACTGCTGATGCTGGCCGGCTTTCATTTTCCCGCGTGGTTGAGTGAAGGCATGACGGGGCTGCTCAGGTCAGTAGCAATTGCTTTCCTGGTAATTCTCCTGGTAGGATGGATGGAAAAGAAAAAGATCAGGTTGAAGATTTAACAGCGGCTGGTTCAGCTGCCTTCACTTCAGGTTTTACCTCTGGCTGGCGCAGGATCGGTTTAATGATCATGCGTAATGCCTGGTCCCTGGTGAAATATGCCACTGTCCAGTTGTACATAGTCTTCAGTCTGTTACGATAGTTAATAAGCGCCATGACGTGTACAAACAACCACATCGCCCAGGCTATAAAGCCATTAAAGTGCAGCTTGGGCGATGGTATATCTGCCACCGCATTGTTACGGCCAATGATAGCCATGGTACCTTTATCTACATAACTGAAAGGCTTCAGCTGTTTATTATCCACCATCAGCGAGAAGTTCTTAGCCAGGTTACGTCCCTGTTGCAGGGCTACCTGTGCCAGCTGTGGATGGCCTTCAGGGAAGTTACTGTCGGTTTTGGTAAGACAGGTATCGCCGATAGCATAAATATCATCTACACCGATGACCCTGTTAAAGGCGTCGGTCATCATCCTTCTGCCCGGACCTGTACTGGCAATAGGAATTCCCTCATGCAGATAAGCGGTTACGCCGGCTGCCCAGATCAGGGTGCTGGTATGAATCGTATCGCCATTGTTCAGGATGACCTGATCGTCCACAAAGTCCTTTACCCTCGTTTTTAGCTTGATTTTCACTCCCAGTCTGCGTAATGCGTTATAGGTGTGTTTCTGCGATTTGGGGCTCATTGGCTCCAGCAGACTCTCACCACCATTCACTAGGTAGATCTCACCGCCCTGTCCTTCCAGTTCGGGATAGTCTTTCCTGATGACATATTTCCGTAATTCAGCGAGCATCCCGGAGACTTCTACCCCGGTAGGTCCGCCCCCTGCGATCACGATCGTGGTCAGCTTTTTCCTTTCAATAGGGTCTTTGGTAATAGACGCTATTTCCAGTCGCTTGAGCAGCCTGTTACGCATTTCTAAAGCATCATTCACGGTTTTCATCGGAATGGCTCTCTTCTTGATATTGTCGTTGCCGAAGTAGTTTGTCTCTGTACCTGTGGCAAATACGAGGTAATCGTACTGTAATTCACCATTGTTCAGGTAGATTGTATGTGCAGCCGGGTCCACCTTCTGAAATTCGCCCATATGAAAGTGCAGATTGGGCTTATCTCTGAATAGTTTCCGGAAGGGATAACAGATACTTGACGTTTCAAGAAATCCCGTCGCCAGCTGATAAATTAAAGGGGGGAAAAAGTTATAGTTATTTTTGTCTACTAATGTGATGTCAAAGCGTTTGTCACGTTGTAATTTCTGTGCCAGATTGATACCTGCGAATCCTCCGCCTATTATCACGACCTTAATTGCTTGTTCTCTTGTTTCTGAGCTTTCCATTGTAAACATAATTTCCTGGTGTGTAAATATAATCAATCTCGCTTACATGACTCGTGACATATGTCATAAGTGGGCGAATATTGATGCCGCTTTCATGGTTTGATTTTCTATTTTTGCAGGCATATGAACGGAATTACTTTTATATCAGACTTTGTAGCTGCCCCTGAAGCCTTATTTATTTCACTGAAAGATAATGTTTTATGGGATGAAAGGATGACTGCCCGCAAAACCGCAAGTTTCGGGGTCGCCTATAATTATTCGCAGATAAGCTATCCTTTTCAAGCCTTTACGCCCGAATTGCAGGAGATCGTCACTGCCATCACTGCCACCCTCGGATTTACCCCTAATAATTGCCTGATCAACTACTATCCGGATGGAAAGTCCAAAATGGGCTATCATGCCGATCAGACAGACATACTTGAAGCCGGAACAGGTATCGCGATTGTTTCTGTCGGCGAAACGAGAACCCTGCGTTTTAAAAATATACAAGACCCTACAGAACTGGTTGATTTTCCACTCAATGCAGGTTCGCTGATCTATATGACACAGGCCGTACAGGATGAATGGTTACACGCCATTCCCGCTGCAGATACTGGTCAGGGAAGAATGAGCCTGACTTTCAGATCTATTAAATAATTATTACCTTTCAATATAACCATGTTTATGAAGAAATTAATCTACCTTTTAGCACTGTCACTGACTGTTTGTACCATATTACATGCGCAGAAATACCAGGAGGATGTCAATACCATTCTGAAGTATGATAAAATGTATGCTCCTCCTGCCAATCCTATTCTTTTTATCGGTAGTTCTTCCATCCGTAAATGGGATGACCTGGAAAGGACATTTGCCAGCTATGTCGCTATGAACAGGGGCGTAGGTGGTGCTGTCACCAATGATATTATATATTATGCCAATGATATTATATTTCCCTATCATCCACGTGAGATCGTAATATATGTAGGAGAGAATGACCTCGTCGAAAAAGGCATTACTGCAGATAGTATCTTCAACAGATTTAAAAATCTCTACAGTACTATCAGAACGAAACTGCCTGAAGTGCCTATCGTTTACATTTCTATCAAACCAAGTCCCAGCAGAGAACAGTTCCTGCCTATTGCAAAGGCTGCAAATGCGTTGATAAAAGACTACATTTCCGGTCAATCTCATATCAGTTATGTGAACGTTTTTTCTTTGATGCTGGATAAGGAAGGGAAGCCACGGGAAGAGCTGTTTGTGGGAGATATGTTGCATATGAATGCACAGGGGTATGCGATATGGAGGAAGGCGGTGGAGCCGTATCTGAAGAAGAAATAAAGCTTCGATGGTTTGCTGTTATTGTGTCATAGATAAGGCGTTTTGCTGTTGAAGCTTTTTGAGGTGTTATTAGAAAAGAAATGTGAGTTGATGATCAACATGTCCTGAGGGTGGGCAGTTTGCTGCGGGTTGGGCTGGGACGCCGGGCGCCCAACACGTCCCCCTAAGCTGCATATATAGCAACTTCAAAGAGCGTCAGCCAGAGGTCCCATCTGAAACCGCAGCGTAAGACCCGGCCCTGAAAATAATGACCGCAAATTAAAACCAGGCCAGCCCTGTCATCATCAAATAACCGCATTTCTCTTGAAACATCATGGCATATCGGCAGTTAACCGCAGCATAAAACCCGACCCGGGAAAATAATCGATGTCCAGGCAATTTTTATGAGCATTATCATTTTTGACCTTGATTAAAGTAAGTACCTTGCAATTACAAAACTGATTCATCGTATCCCTGTACAGTATATAACCCAATAAAAGTGATTATCTATAATCACACATTACAGTCCCTTACCTAAAATAAAACCATGAAAAGGATCTTACAAAACACATTTCTGGCGGTCGGCCTTGTTATGATCTTACCTTTTGTCATCACCCTGGGTTCGTCGTCATCACTAGTAGCAGCTATAGTGATTTCGTTGTTTTTTCTCTTTTGCGCGGTATTCCCTACTTATCTCTGCGTCTTAATTTACTACTATGTAAAAAGGAAAATTGCCACCAATAAAGTTTACACTGCTATAATAGGTACATTACTACTGCTCTTCATTTATCACATCTGCTTGTTATTGTTTTTTATTATCATTTGGAGGGGGCCCTGGTCTGACTTTCTATCGACAGTGATGCTTGAATATACCGACGAGCATGGCATTCTCAATATCCTGGCGATTCTTTTGGCGATTGCTGTGCCAGTAGCGGACCTGTTAATAGACAAAATAGAGAAGGACTTAAAGGAATACAAATAGTCTTGTGTAATAGCTCAAGGGACAATAAAATAGCGCCCTTGTAGTTGAAATATGGCAGGATATCATCAGAAAGAAGCGCCTTCCCCAGGGCATGCCTTTTGCATCCTCTTCCTATAAAGGTCTTCTTATGCGAATAATTTTCCTGCTGCTCTTCGGGGCCACTGCCTTTGCGCAGAAAAAAAGCCCCGAATTGCCCCCTCCGCACGCGACAAAATCCTACATGAAGTATAGTAACGTAAAAGGGTGGGAGAACAATGAAAAGCCGGTAGCGCCGGAAGGGTTTATGGTCAACATGTATGCAGAGGGATTGCAGAATCCCAGATGGCTATACGAACTGCCGAATGGAGATCTGCTGGTGGCAGAGTCCAATTCTCATTATAAGTTCTTTAAGAAGATAGGGGCTGCGATTGTGGGTGCTACGCGATCGAATAGTATGAAGAAAAGTGCCGACAGGATCACCTTACTGAGAGATGCGGATCATGACGGTATCCCCGAGACGAAGACCGTTTTCCTGGAAGGACTGAATCAGCCATTTGGAATGTTGCTGGTAGGCGACCAGTTTTATGTGGCGAATACGGATGGATTGCTGCGGTTTCCATATATGAAAGATGCCACGAGTATTACGACGACAGGAGAGAAGATTGCCGCTTTTCCTGCGGGAAAGGTCAATCAGCACTGGACGCGGAATATCATTGCCAATAAAGACAAGACGAAATTTTATGTAGCTGTGGGCTGTGGTACGGATCATGGTGAAAAGGGAATGGATAAGGAGGCTTTACGCGCAAATATCCTTGAAATGAATCCGGATGGTAGTGGTATGCGGGTGTATGCATCCGGATTGAGGAATCCCGTAGGCATGGATTGGGCGCCCGGTACCAATACGCTCTGGGTCGCTGTGAATGAAAGAGATAAGCTGGGTAATGACCTGGTGCCCGACTACATTACGGGTGTGAAGGAAGGTGCTTTCTATGGATGGCCGTATAGTTATTTCGGACAACATCCGGATCCCCGTGTACCCGAGGCACCTGCCGGGCTGATTGAAAGTGCGATCGTGCCTGATTTCCCATTAAATGCACATACGGCCTCCCTGGGATTGGCATTTTATACCGGCAATGCTTTCCCGGAAAAGTATAAAAATGGGGCGTTTGTTACACAACATGGTTCCTGGAACCGTAAACCGGTGTCGGGCTATAAAGTGCTGTTTGTACCGTTTAAAAATGGCAAACCTACAGGACCACAGGAAGACTTCCTGACCGGCTTTGTAAAAGACAGCGTAAAGGGTGTGGTGCGGGGCAGACCGGTAGGTATTACCGTCTCCCAGACCGGAGCGATGTTTATTACAGACGACCGTACCAACAGGATCTGGCGTATCAGCTATGCCGCTCCTAAACTCTGATGAATTACTTGCATATATTGCTATAAATAACGGGGACGCTTCCATATCGGAAGCGTCCCCGTTATTTATACATTAAGCATATCGTCTTCATCCTACCCGGTCTCCACATAAATGCCGTCGTTAACTGCAAAAGGTTGCATACTGCTATACAACCTTATCTGAAGAGCTGCTATTAATCGTTTAGTTACAATGGCCCAATGCCCAATAGATAATGATAAACACTACAATGGACCCCAGACAGCCCCCGCCGAATTTCTTTGCGCCCCAGAAGGCGATAATAGCTCTGAAGAATTTGTTCATACCTGATAGTTGTTTCATCCTATAAAACAATAATCAGGCCCGGACGGTTTATTGTCCGTCGTACAATTGCAGGCGTTGACGTAAACTGATTATCTCCAGTTGCATGTGCCGGACCCTCTCCAGCAGATGTCTGATCACATCAATACCGGCGGTATTGACACCCATTTCGCTATACCAGCGCGTATATAGCTCCAGGTCCTGTAATTGTTCCTCTGAAATAAAACTGTTGCCTTCAACGATGGTAATGGCGATCAGTCCTTCATCAGCCAGTGAGTCAATGAAATTGGATTCAATCTCATGAACGCTGCAATATTGCTGGATGGCTATCAATGCTGCTTGCATAACGGGAATTTTAATGTGATGATTGAGCCAGTTTTCTGAATAATTCTTTCTGTTCTTCCGTCAGGTTAGTCGGCAGTAAAACGGAATAGCTAATGATCAGATCTCCGAAAGCGCCGTCCTGTTTATAGACAGGGAAGCCTTTACCTTTCAGTCTGACTTTGGTACCATTCTGTGTTTCCGGTTTCACTTTCAGTTTGACCTTGCCGCTCAGTGTATCTACTGTCAGATCGCCGCCAAGCATGGCGGTGTACAGGTCTGTTTCGACATTCATATACAGGTCATTATCGACCCTTTTGAATGCCGGATCTTCCGCTATGACGAATGTAATATAAAGATCTCCGTTCGGGCCTCCGTTGCCACCAGGCGCACCATGCCCTTTTAGTTTGATAACCTGTCCGTTAGCAATACCGGCAGGTACCGTAATCCTTACCTGTTTGCCATTTACGTTCAGGGTGTGTTGATGGGTAGTATACGCTTCCCGCAGCCCTACATGCAGTTCTGCATTGTAGTCCTGACCACGGAATTTACGCTGTCTGCCACCGCCTCCGCCACCACGGTTGCCAAAGAGTGATTCAAAGAAGTCGGAGAACTGTCCCTCAGAGAAGTTCCCTTCAAAGCCTTGTCCGCCAAAGCCTTCATATCCCTGCCCGGCATAGGGGTTTCCACCCTGTTGCCTGGATTGTTCAAATTGGTCGGCGTGCTGCCAGTGTTCTCCGTAAGCGTCATATTTTTTACGCTTTTCCGGATCACTCAGTACCTCATTCGCCTCATTTATCTGCTGAAATTTAATATTAGCCTCCTTATCATTGGGATTCATGTCAGGGTGATGTTTCCTGGCCAGTTTCCTGTATGCCTTTTTAATGTCGTCTGCGGAAGCTTTTTTATCTACTCCAAGTATCTGGTAATAATCTATAAAAGCCATATGTATAGTGTATATCTAGGTGCAGCACAAAATCTTTGCCATCTCTCATTATAATTATTTATTTATATTTGGTATTTAAACCCTTATCCCTTGGACACACAACATTCTTCGACCGGCAAAGCGCCCGGTATTATTGATGTTACGCCACCTTCGGAGGCCACCATTAAGACCCAGAGCATCAGATTAATCGCTACTGGTATTATGGGACAATTTGCAACTATGTCACCACTGGTGTCATTACGTAAGTCAGCCGACTTTTACAACTGCTATGATGTCAGGATGCACATCTATCTCCCTGATCAGTCCAGAAACCTGAAATTGGGTGAAGACATCTCTCAGGCTGGTACTATCGACATTGAAAATGGTCCTATTGAGGTAAGAGAGATTGACGTTATATACGACAATCCGGAGATCAAACCGGAGATCTATGCTTATTCTCTCTGGGATATCAGTTTCCGTTACTGTGTAGAAGGACGTGAACTGCCGGCTATCCGTGTACGTTATGTTATTGATGATCCTGAAACCACACACGGTACAGTTACCAGTGTTGAGAAGACCTGATTTGCATGTTTAAACACCTGTCTTGTCAACTTGTTATTTTATTGTTCTGCTGCGCCGGTCTGCTGAATAGCGCTGCTGCGCAGAAAATTAATTTGCCTCCTGCCATCCGTCAGTTGATTACACAACAATGTAGTACGTGTAGTCGGCTGCCGGCGGGGCAGGACAGCGTCGTGTCCCGTTATTTCCACCAGTGCCATGTGGCCGTGGACAGCGGGAACCTGGATGATGGGTTTAAATATGCCGCGACTATCAACGCTATCACTGATAGTACGGCCATCGTTCCACGCCTGCTGACCGTCCGCTTTCTGAAAGCCAAGATCCTGTATTTCAAGGATTTCTATAAAGAAGCCCTTTCCGAATACCTGAAACTGGTAGAAGTTCCTTCGCTGGACAGTAATATACAGGCCAACATTTATCCCAATATCGCCGAAATTTACCTGGAGCAGGGCCAGTTTAATAAATCCCTGGAATACCTTAACCTCGTCAAAAAACATTACTTCCATTTCTATGAGCCGCCGGTGGCCAGAAAGATCCTGAATAACACAGGTGTTTGTCTGCTGCACCTGGAACGCCTCGATGAAGCGGGAGACAACTTTGAAAGAAGTATCGCGATAGCCGCCTCCTTAAAAGACACCACTGCGCTGGTGAACTCCTATCTGAACATTGCCTTATTATATGATCAGCAGTTCCGCTATCCGCAGGAATGGAGCTATCTGCAAAGGGCCCTGGCCCTGGTAAAGAATGCCAGTGATCTCAAGATCCGGAGTAAAGTGTACCTGAACCTGGCTATTGTGGAAGAGCGGAGAGGGAATCTGAAAGAAGCGCTGTTATACAGAAAAGAGTACGAACAGCTGGAAGCACAGATCGCGAACAGAGATAAGATCTGGGAGCTGGCGGAACAGGAAAAGAAGATCGCTATCCAGCAGCAGGAATATAAAATGCAGTTGCTGCGTCAGGAGAATAAATTACGTGCCGCAGAATCTAAAAGAAGAATGTGGCAACGCAATACATTTTTTATCTTGTCCCTGTTTTTCCTGTCCTGTGCAGGGCTGATCTATTTTGCCTACCGGCATACGAACAGACAGCGACGCATTATTGCAGAACAGAAAGACAAACTGGAATTGCTGAACGAAACCAAAGACCAGCTCTTTTCTATCGTGGCACATGACCTGCGTTCACCGGTTCATCACCTGAAGATCAACCTGTCTTATCTGAAGGATACCCTGGCGCGCAACAAGATCAGGGAAGCAACCGCCTTGTCGGAGAATATTGAAAAGATCTCAGATAATACATATGCCTTGCTGAACAACCTGTTATACTGGTCTTTAGGCCAGACAGGGCAGTTAAGTCTGCAGGCAGAACAACATGACGCCCACATGATCATTGCACAGGTAGCGTACGACTTCAATGCCGGCGCTGCACTGAAAAGGATCACGATAGCCAATGAGGTGCCAAAAGGAATGTTCTTTTATGTGGACATAAACACCGCCAAGATCATTTTCCGTAATCTGATCGATAACGCGATCAAATACACGCATGCAAACGGATCGATTACTATCAGTGGTCGCATTGTTAACAATACCTGCGAGGTAACCGTACAGGATACGGGTATCGGGATGGATGAAAAGATCATCCAGGCCATTTATAAGCGGGATACAAAACGTATACAACAGGATACGGCAGGCAGTAAAAGTACAGGCCTGGGCCTGTGGCTGGTGAAAGCCATGACCGAAAAGAACGGAGGCGCCCTGCGCATCACCGGAAGCGTTGGCGCCGGTACGAGTATCGTAGTTTGCCTGCCGGTAAACGAACATTATGATTCATTTGAAAGTGCTGATCCTGGAAGATAGCCCTGACGAAGCAAACTACCTGGAGAATTTTTTACGTAAACAGGGATGCTCCGACATCCGGATCACAACAAACCTCAAAGACGCAGTTACTGCCTATGATGCGGAACTGCCTGATATTTGCCTGATTGACATTTACCTGGCCAACAAACCAGACGGAATTCTATTTGCCGAAACGATCAACGAGCACCGGGAACAAAGACGTCCTTTTATCTTTCTGACCAGTGCAGGGGATAGTACCACGTTCCGTCTCGCCAAATTCACGTCTCCGTACAATTACCTGTTAAAGCCCTACAATCCGCTGGAACTGGAATATGCCATCGAACTGGCCCTTTCCAAGTTCAAACAGGAAGCTGCCACTCCGCCTGCCCAGACCATAACGCCGGTCTCGGATACGCTGTTTATCAAAAAAGGGAATCTGCTCCAGCGGATCGCTTTTGACGATATCAGGTATATTGAGGTGGACGGGAAATACAGTAAGGTGGTTTGTCCGGCGGAGAAATTTGTCATCCAGCAGTCCCTTAAGGACCTGCAGGCGCAGTTGCCCCCCGTACAGTTCTGCCGGGTACACCGTAACTATATTGTTAACGTGAAAGAGGTGACCAAGATTAATACCTATAATAACGAGATCTTCTTCAAAGACGGGGAATCCCTGTTTTTCAGCCGCCGGTACATTGATGAATTCCTGCAGGCGTTTAAGATCTTCAAATAAAAAAGAAAGGAATGCCTGGGGTTGGGGCATTCCTTCTCATGACCATATCCATATCCTATACTTAAAGAGGATTCGAATATCCTGATTATATCCCTGCTCCCGGGTAAAAATGGCATAAGATGCACACATCAGGCATAAGCGGTATTTTTTAGGGCATAAAATGAATAGCTTTGCGCTCATTTTATAATGGATGGGTCATCTCCCGATCCACTGTAATTCATAACGCCGTTATGGAAGTTCCGTATCACTGCGGGCCTACCGACGGAATAAAAGATTAATTTTGAATCGACATTTGGCGCTAATTGATAAGGTATGGATTTGACTCTTGACTCGACTTACCAGGCTGCCACGAAGGTAGCCGACCAGATAGAAAACCATTTTTCCAAACATCTGGCTATTGCTGCTGTGAGTGGTGAGGAAGACCTTGCCACGGTACCTCATGCGAAATTTATTGAAAAAATGCTGGACGTGGCCTTTTGGGCCAGTTTACGCCGGGAGGAAGGAGTTCCTACCCGTATATCCCTCGCATTCCTCAATCCCTGTCAGGCAGGTAAACCCTTGAAATTTGCCCAGAAACTGCCCTTTGACGTCCGGGTGCTCACCAAACTGGCCCCGGGGGTAGAGAGAGCAGGCGTACATGTAGGCGTCTGGTATGAAGGCGATAACCTGTTTATATGGGGAACGACCCTTAAACTGCCTAATTTCTGCTTTGTACTGGATGTATCTGAACCGGGACTGTTGGTGGTAAAACACCGCCGCAGCGTCGGACTGGGTAAATTTGCCAATGTGGCTGTACTGAAAGGGGATCAGGTGAAGATTGTGGATGAATCCTGCGGTTTGCTGCCGGACAGTCCTGAAATTGTAACCTCCCTGTTGGGACTGACCTCTTCGGCTGTCTGGAATGACCCGGTGAACGTCCTGATACAGATCGCCGTTTCTATGCGGGCGCATAAAAGAGGGGGCATTCTCCTCGTGGTACCTGCCGGAAGTACAAAATGGAAGGAATCGATCGTACATCCGCTAACCTATCCGCTTTCCCCTGCATTTTCGGGGGTGGCTGACCTTGTACGTCAGGACGGCGGAAAGGTAACAGAGATTTATTGGCAGAACGCGTTGCGCCGGGAGGTAGACAACGTCACCGGACTGACCGCCGTAGATGGCGCCTCTGTGATTACTGACCGTCATGAACTGATCACCTTTGGGGCCAAAATTACCCGTGCGCCCTGGTCAAAGCATGGGGTAGACAAAGTGGTCATGATCGAACCTGTTATCGGGGGTACGCCTGAACTAATGCATCCTTCAGCTATCGGTGGTACCCGTCACCTGTCAGCCGCACAGTTCGTTAATGACCAGCCGGAGGCCATTGCACTGGTCGCTTCCCAGGATGGTTATTTTACCGTTTTCTCCTGGTCTGAACAGGTGCAGCTGGTACAGGCACATCGTATTGACACCCTGCTGTTGTAATCAAGCATTTTCCTTTTCCGGATAATAAAGCCAGTCATCGACCGATGACTGGCTTTTTCGTTAACATATATTGCTACTGTGCTACATAAAGTCCGGACATAATCTGATTATACTGCTTTTACGTTCAATGCTTCGTTTTGAAGGTAGCATTAACGGAAGATAAGTATAGTCTAACTATAGTTTAAACAAGGGTAGACGCTATTCAACGGATATTTTCCATTGTTGCGGCAGTTGCCTGACGGAATGCCTGCCAGTATTCTTCCAGGTCAACAGTAGTCTTACGCGGAATAACAAGCGAGCAGACATAAGGTCCTGATAAGCAGGATATTGCCTTGTATTGAATAAGATGTTTAAAATAGCTGGTATACAGGTCCGGGCCTTCTTTTACAAGTGATTGTATCTCCAATACTTTCATGTCCATGGTCAGGCCGGTACGAAGTATTTTGGATAATGCTTCCTTCATGGTCCAGATCATCGTACAGGAGGCATCGTCTGATAAGGAGACGGCCTGGGTAAGAATTACTTCATCGGGAGTTAATTGCCCTTTAATGACGCTTATATTCGCTTTATTGGTCTTTTCTATGTCGATCCCCAAAGGATGTACTTCAGGATAAGCCAGCGCGATACCAAGGTTATCGCAATGCGTGATACAGACCTGAAGATTACGGGTAACGGCATATTGCACCACCGGAAACTGAAAGATACCAGCTGTTATAGCGATCTTCTCCAGATCCTCATATACTGCAAGTGCACCGATTGCTTTTTTAGCGGAGAGACGACCTAAAAGATAACTCTGTTTTCTTCTGTCGAACGTGAGCTGATCATAATACGTTCTCTCCTGAGCATGTAATAAGTTAAATTTGGAAATCAGCTCCTGCAAGTCTGCCCGCAGTACACAAAATCCTGCCTGATGGGTACTGTTTTCCCGGCTTAAAACTATTTTCCCTCTTTGGAGTAACATGTTGTATCTATCTGATTTTCAGTTTATAATAACTGATGCCTGCATTTCAGTGTCAATGTTACAAGTGTATCTGTAAGGCTTGCTGAAGTGCTACATCAATGATACAACATTTTACAGGAATTATGCCGCCGTTATACGCGCAGCCCAGATATGAAATAAGACGCAATATACTATTGCATCATTGTCAAACGAAGTCTGCATATTACCCGTCATTCGTGTATGTTTTTTGGTCTTTCGGCAAAATAGCAGTAGATTGAACATAAGTAATTAATTGATTCAGACCATTAATCGTTCGACTTTTCTTACAGGTTCTCTCTGATGTAATCACATCCATTTTCCTTTCATTCGACAGGATTGTTTATCCCCAATTTATACGAGAATGAATGGGTGCTGTCCCTATTTTTATTTACCTCTTCAAATTTAATTGTAATGAAATCTATCTTATTAATTGATGATGATGCAGATGAAATTAGTATCCTGAATGAAGCCGTGGAAATGAGTGGTACCGATAGCGTATGCGATTGGGCACAAGGTTTCGAAGTCGCTTACAGTTTATTAAAAGGAAATCAACCTGACCTGATCCTGCTGGATTATAACATGCCGGGGCGGGATGGTTTATTTTGTCTTGAGGAAATAAAACGGAACCAGGACTTTCGTCATATTCCGATCGTGATGTACTCCACTTATATTGATTACGGTTTGCGACAGGAAGCCATGAAGAAAGGTGCGTTTCGTTGTATACAAAAGACTACTTCTGTGCATGATCTTGTAAGGGAATTACAGAACTTATTAATACAGGTCTGATACCCCGTTCTGTTGATATCAGACCTGCATGGACAGTTACTATTTTTTGTTTCTCCTGGATAACACTGCCGGCACACTGACCAGCCGTGCTTTAAAAGACAGCAGCATTTCTTCCAGTACGATTCCCTTTCTTTCTTCCCCTGATTCTGCTACTTTTTTAAGTAGACGGGTAGATAGCATCGCGAGTATGGCACTCATAACAAAGAAGAAGTTCCACTGGCTCTTCCATACCATCATCCATATCTGCTGATGATGTGCAAAGAAATCAGCTAGTATGCCGCCCAACAGGGGAGCAGCGGCAGAACATAACGCAATCACCATATTCTTTGCGGAGAGGTATACCATCGCATGTCCGGAAGGAGCGAGTTTTATACCCAGATTATTCAACGAAAGATTAATACCGGAGTTGGCAATACCTGTCAATATATTGATCAGGGTCAGCAATGCAACCGTAAAATGAACAGAAGCAGAGACTGCTGTAAATGCCCATGCCAGCATCGCCGCTACATATAATGGTGCACAGATCAGAATTACTGTTTTGTTGCTGTACTTATCTGAGTACCTGCCCCAGATCCTTACAAACAGGATACCGCTTAACTGACCTACAATGGCCATTACCGTCACCATAAATACCGACAATCCCATCGTCTTTAACATATAGACCGTCAGGAAAGGCGTTGCAAGATTCACAGCAAAGATCCAGCTGCCATTGAAAAATAACAGGCGTTTAAAGTTGGTGTCCTTCAGTGGCAATGTATACTGCCTGATGAGATTATTGGGCTGTACAGTCGCTAACGGTTCTGGTGTGCGGATCAGTAGCCACAAACTGGATAAGCCGGCCACACTACCTGCCAGGAACAGTGCTGTTAATGCCACCGTTTCGTATTCGGGAAAACGCGTTTTTACAAAATCAATTAATAAGGAAACTGTCAGACTCAACGTTACGTTTAGTATCTGTGTCAGTCGTGTTCGCTGTGCATAAAAACTCCCCAATTTTTCTCCCGGTAAGAGGTCTTTCATCCACGAATTCCAGGTAGCGCCCGCTAAAGAGCCAAAGAGATAATGAAAGAAAAGTAAAGAGATAAGTGTGTGTATCGTCGTGCCTGCTGAAAACACAAATGGCATCAGCCCTATCACGATCAGTGGTATTCTGGCAAAGGCAGTACAGGTAACCGTAATGACACGCCGGTTATTATAACGTTGCGCCAGCCATATAGCAAAGAGCTGGAAGATATTGGTCAGCGTAGGCAACGCTGCCAGTAATCCTATCTGAAAATTGGAAGCGCCGAGTTTTAGCGCAAGTGCAGTCAGGAATGTACCTCCGGTGAGTACGACCATTGTTTCTACTGCTAGTCCATCTTTGGTAACCAGGTCCATGCCTGTGTTCACCTGTTCTTCTGTTAACTGTGTTGCGGGTGTAAGTTTCATTGATTCTCCTTCCCGTCATTCACTGACGAGCCAAATTGTTGCGGTGTTTTTCTAAAAGTCTGATTCAGGATAAATAGCTGTCTTTGTCAATAAAGCCTTGCTGTACGCAGATCCGGTGTGTTGTTTTTTAAGACGACGCAAAATTAATTCATCGCAGCTGATATTTCTTATCTGCCATTATACCCAAAAAGTAGTAGGTTCCTCTATTTATGGGACAATCGCTTTTTCGGCATGGCAAATTATTTGTAATACTATTTCTATAAATGATCGTTATGCTGGTACCATTAATAGCACTTGCTGTCGTAATTGTAGGCGTCGTGATTTACCTGGTACTTCAGGCTGGTAAGAAAACCAGGGATCAGGGAAACAGAAACTAAAAAAATTATTCATATGGAAAAAGCATTCTCACGCGTAAAAAGCAGCGACGAATATCAGGACCTGCAGGATAGTCCGCAGGATGAAAAGAAAATGCAACGGGAAGACATAGAAATGGAATTACCTGATGTGTCTGACATCCCGGGGCAGGAACACATCCATGTCCCGCCATTAGGGGAATTGGCGGACACAACTATTTCTTCCGATGATGAAGAAGGAAAAGGTATCCTGGATGATGAAGAAGAGGATGATATCGACAACGATACAGATGTCACAGAAGAAGAACGCAATGACCTAGATACCAGCGCGAATGTAACGCCTGGTGATGAGGATGCGGAAAACCTTAGAAAGGCGGCACTGGATGATATGGACGAAGATGGTGAATCATTAAACGAAGGTAGTTTCGGTGAGGAAACATCTGGTAAAGACCTGGATATTCCTGGCGCAGAATTGGATGATACAAATGAGGATATCGGTGCCGAAGATGAGGAGAATAATGCCTATAGCAGGGGAGGTGTGAACAATGATAATATGACGGAAGGTACTCCTTGAGCAATCTCAATAATTAGTGAATAAAATGTGGTCCTCCTGTTTATACGGGAGGACCTTTTTATGGTTATTTCCTTTTCTTTTCCTGATAGGATTTATCCCACTCCCTCATGGCTTCATCAACCGATTTTCCACTGCCGAATACCCCGGTTTGTTTATCTGTCCCGAGTATACAATGGTACATTTCCCCGTCTCTGTAAATAGAAGGACGAAAATTTTTAACAGATTCCGGAATACCTTCTTTGGTATAATCTGTATGTATGATTTCTTTATCAATAGATGTCTGCTTCATAACAAGCGTTTATGAATAGTGCGACAAAGATTATTCCATGCCATCCTTCAGATGTGGATCTGACTGCAGGCTTCACGAAATTTTTGTAATACGGTGTTGGCGAAATGTGTCCTTACGCCCAATACCTCACCAACAGGCGCTGTGATACGTCCGCATTTAATGCAGTTTTGCCGATGATAGATAGCGTAATGGGCAAACAATTCAAAGATGTTCTCTTCAGGCACTGGAGACGCATAACCGGTAATGGCGATACCCCAGTCAGCAGCAAATAACTGCAGTACTTCCGCTGCCATCTGGTCTGCTACCTTTTGCGAAACGCAGTTTGTATTACCCGCATGAACCGGGTCAACTTTAAGGTGCCGCGCTTTCTGTCCGATATTGTAAGCGGTAATACCTCCCTGTAAGATCTGCGTGGCTCCGTCTGCAAGAGAGAAAGCCACCTGCAGCTGACCGGCCGTTACGCTTTCCGCGATTGCAAGTGTTTCCTCTCTTTGCTGAAGGATAGTAGATATATTATTAATGATGTCTATGTCGTAACCTGATTCGATCATACCACTTTTGCATTTTCTGAAGATAAAACAAGGGCTTCCAGGTCGGCATCAGCAGGACCTGTAATGACTTTACCGTCGTAATTGTACCGTGCACCATGACAAGGGCAATCCCAGGATCTTTCTGTCTGGTTCCATTTTACATCACAGCCCATGTGTGTACAGGTAGGATTCAGCGCATAGAATTTGCCGGCATCATCCCTGTATAATGCTACTTTCTTATCATGGTAACTGACCAGCTTTCCTTCTCCTGGTGCAAGGTCTCCCAGCTGTCTGAGTTCATCTGCAGAGAACAGCTTACCAAAGATTTCTTTAACAACGTCTGTGTTATGTGTCACAAAATTCGTAAAGCCTGCTACGGGTTTGATCCTGTTAGGGTCGAATAGTTTTTCCAGCGTCGCATTTTCCTTCAAAATGATACACTTCAGTAATTGTGCAGCAACAGTTCCGAATGTCATACCATTACCGCCATATCCGGATGCGACATATATATGATCGTCATGACCCGGAAGATAACCGATGTAAGGTAATCCGTCTGTTGGTTCGAAATACTGTGAGGACCATCTATATGCAACTTCTCTGATCTTAAAATGTTTTCTCGCATGGGCTTCCAATGTGCGAAAACATTTCTCTGTATTTTCTTCCATCCCTGTTTTATGGTCTTCACCGCCAATGATCAGATAGGGTTGACCCTTCACAATCTGTGTACGATAATAATGGTATGGATCATACATATCATAACTAAGGTCTTCCGGATAAGCATCGTCTTCCAGTGTGACCGCCATGGCATAACTTCTATAAGGGGCACAACGGAGGTGCAATAAATTGATACCTGGCGGAATATGTGTCGCATACACAACATCAACCGAACTGAACACACCGGCAGTTGTCGCTACTTTCATCGTATCGTCTTCCGTTACATTGATCACCCGGCATTGTTGCAAGATGGTACCACCAGCGGCCTCAAAGGCTTTCGCAATGCCATGTATGTACTCCAGCGGATTAAATTTTGCCTGTCCCGCAGCACGTACCGCTTTTGTAAAAGGCACATTCACCGGAATGTCCTGTATATAGTCTATTTGTAGACCGGCGTCGGCAGAAGTTTGTCTTATTTTTTCCAGTTCCTTTTCCTGATCAGCATCCTGGGCAAAGAGAAAAGCATCCGCCTCCTGGTATCCGCAATCAATATTGAATCTGTTTACGTTATTTCTTATCAGATTGAGGGCCTCTGCAGTTGCGTGTGCAACATGTTTTGCATTGTCCTCCCCGAAATTCTTTGCGATCACGTAGTAAGGAGTGTCCAGCAGGGTGTTCAGGTGGGCGGTGGTGCCTCCCGTGGTACCGAAACCCAGATCGTTGGCTTCAACAATCAGGCATTGCTTCCCGGCCTCCTGTAGCAGCAGTCCCGTCGTCAATCCTGTAATCCCGCCCCCTACGATCACTACGTCGTATACGGTCTTTCTTTCGGCTCTGCTGGTAGTAATGTAAGGTGGTACATTACCCTGCCATAAACTGGTTTGTGCGCCATCTCTCTGTATCATGTCTTTTGGAGTTTTTGTTCGCTTAAAAAAGATCAATTAACATGCCCGACGGGTAATATCAGAATGGTATGTAACTTGTTCGCCTTTTGTAAAAACTATATGGAAGGGAAGTGAAGTGAAGTCTATTGACGTCACTACCTTCGAAACAGCTTATGAAATTGTGGGAGGCGGTCATTATGGTGATCGTCATAATGTGCAGACGAAAGAGCAGGCGGATCATAGTATGGCTTATGTTATCGCTGCCGCATTGATAGATGGTCAGCTGATGCCGGACCAGTTTGCAAAGGAACGGATACGTCGTGCGGACGTACAGGAATTGTTACAGAAGGTAAAAACACATACTAATTTCCCATTGAAGACACCGCGTAAAGTAGTAGATCACCTGGATCCGTACACCGCTGTTTATCCGGATAAAGTACCTGCTAAAGTGACGATCACCCTGAATAGCGGACAGGAACTGGAGCAGAAATGTGAGGACTTCAAGGGATTTTTTACCAGACCATTGAGTTGGGATGATGTCATTACCAAGTTCAACGTACTTGCTGAAGGGATTATAGACCGGCAGCTGCAACAGCTGATCGTTCATGTTGTACAGCATATTGAGCAGGAGAGTGCGACTGCACTGACCACATTGCTGACCAGAATATAAATATGGAAGTGATGCAGCCTGTATAAGAAAAAGGCGTCGCGCCAAATGGCGGACGCCTTTACCATAATTACGGTTTTAATACAACCTTCACACAACCGTCTTCTTTCTTCTTGAAAATATCGTATGCATTGCTTGCCGCAGATAATGGCAGCTTATGTGTAATGATATCATGCAGTGTTACCTTTCCTGACGACACGAGTTCCATCAGATGATCGATATACTTTTGCACAGGCGCCTGTCCGGTTTTGATGGTAATCCCTTTGTCGAAAATGCGATGTACAGGGAAATTATCGTATGGACTGCCATAGACGCCTACTACTGTCACGGTGCCTCCACGCCGTACTGCTTTGAAGCAGTTTTCAAGCACTTTAGCCGTACCTTTCTCTACATTGATCACTGCCTTTACTTTTTCAAGGAAGCTCCTGTCTGCTTCCATGCCTACAGCATCCACACATACATCTGCGCCCCTTCCATGTGTGAGATCATATATTGCCTGAACAGGATCTGATTCAGAAGAGTTGATAACCTCAACGCCATTGGTGTTTTTGGCCATGTCCAGTCTGTACTGCACGGGATCAATTGCGATCACCCGACCAGCGCCCTGTATCCAGGCGGCTTTCTGTGCCATCAATCCCACAGGACCTGCACCGAAGATCGCGACTGTTTCTCCTCCTCTTAGCTGTGCCCAGTCAATAGCTGACCAGCCGGTAGGAAAGATGTCCGTAAGGAAGAGGGCCTGTTCATCTGTAAGATTGTCCGGTACGACCCGCGGACCAAAATTAGCAAAGGGAACACGCGCATATTCTGCCTGTCCGCCGGCATAGGCGCCATAAAGATCTGTATAGCCAAATAGTCCGCCGCCTTTTCCGGAAGTCATATCTCCCTGCGGACCATAGTTTTCTTTGTTACTGTTTTCGCAGTGAACGGGTAGCTGATGATCGCAAAAATAACAATGGCCACAGGCAATGGGGAAGGGAACAACAACCCGGTCGCCTCTTTTCAATTTACTGACACCTGATCCGGCATCTTCTACTATACCCATGAATTCATGTCCCATCACCTGGTCTTTCAGCTGGGGAAAGAACCCGTCATAGATATGTAGGTCCGAGCCACAGATGGCAGTTGAGGTCACTTTCACAATGATGTCTTCCGGGTGTTCAATACGCGGATCTTCCACGTTGTCTACACTTATGTCTCCGATTTTATGGAACACAGCTGCCTTCATAAGATAAATTTTTATGTGATGAGATGAATAAAGGAGAGGGAGTGGATAGAACAGTTAAGCGTGTTGCAAAATCGTGCCATGGCGATGTGTATGAAGTTTAGATACAGCTTGTTGCTGTGATGTGAATAGCATACATCAAGTGTAGAACTCTTGGGGCAATATGTATTTTTATCTGTTACACCATAAGACTGTTGAAACATTTACTCATGCAGCGGCAGCGTCCGCCGGGGAAGCGCTTCAACGCAGTGCTTTACAACGAATAAGAATTGCTCAAAATAAAATCCTATAAATCAATTATTTCAGAACCGTCACAATTGGTTTGTTTATTGATCTCCCTTTCTGCGAGCCCATTTTAGATTATTAGATAAGTAAGAATAATTGTCTGGTGAATAGAAAGACACATCGGGGAAGGTCATAAGCACATTTTTGTTACCAACTGTCAATCCTATTTAAATATATATATGGCGACTACACAGCAGAGGCCCAGGCTGAAAATTTTTACTTGGCACATTCACGGAAGTTATCTGTATTACCTGTCACAGGGCAATTTTGATATCTATATTCCTGTCAACGAGCAGCGCACACCTGGGTATTATGGAAGGGGGAAAACGTTTCCATTCGGAGATAACGTGCATGAGATTCCGGTTAAAATGGTGAAGGACTTTGATTTCGACGTCATCCTGTATCAATCTACCAAGGATTACCTGGTAGACCAGTATGATATCCTGTCTCCTTCACAACGCAGATTGCCCAGGGTTTATCTGGAGCATAACACACCTGCCAAAAATCCAGTAACAACAAGGCACGTCGTAAATGACCGTCGTATCTGTCTGGTACATGTAACCCATTACAACCGTCTGATGTGGGACAATAACCGGACACCGGCTACTGTCATCGAGCATGGGGTAAATATGCCAGATGTGCCTTATACGGGTGAACTTGCAAAGGGCCTCGTTACAATCAATCATCTCCCTCAGCGCGGAAGAGGACTTGGCTGGGATATTTTCCAGCAGGTACGGAACATACTGCCGGTTGACCTGGTAGGTATGGGGAATGGAGAAGATGGGCTGGGAGAGATCCTGCATCCGCAATTACCATTATTCAGGAGCAGATACCGTTTCTATTTTCATCCTGTGAGGCATACCAGTCTGGCACTGGCAGTCTGTGAAGCGATGATACAGGGCCTACCTATCGTCGGATTGGCCACTACAGAGCTGGTTACTGTCATCGAAAATGGTAAGAACGGTTTTATACATACTGATATTAATTACCTCATCAAAAAAATGAAGCTGTTGCTGAATGAACCTGAACTCGCCGCACAAATGGGGGCAGAAGCAAAGGCGACCGCGATGAAGCGTTTCAACATCGATCGCTTTATTGCTGACTGGGAAAGGTTATTTCATAACGTGTGTAACGGGAACATGAATGAGTTGATCTATACTGACCAGCTTTTCGGTAAACAGACAGCAGACGCTGACCGGAACACTATTGCCAGCGACATCTGATAAAAATCAAATTTATGGGACGGAGAATTGCATTTATCAGCGAGCATGCCTCGCCACTGGCTGCTTTGGGCGGTACTGATGCGGGAGGACAAAATGTATATGTAGGGGAGGTAGCCAGGCAACTGGCCCATAAAGGATATCAAATCGATATTTTTACCCGGCGGGATGAGAAGAAGCTACCAAAGGTTGTCATTTTCAGCGACATGATCCGGATCGTACATGTAGATGCAGGTCCGGCAGAAGATATTCCCAAAGAAACGCTCTTGCAATATATGCCTGCTTTTACCAGCGATATGTTGCAGTTTATACAGGAAGAACAGCTGTCTTATGAGCTGGTCCACGCAAATTTCTTTATGTCAGCTCTCGTAGCGATGGACATAAAGGCGGCACTCGATATACCGTTTGTGGTCACCTTTCATGCATTAGGTCACATCCGCCGTATTCACCAGGGTAATAATGACGCCTTTCCAGAGGAGCGGATTGCCATTGAAGAAAGGGCAGTAAGAGAGGCTAGTCTGATTATTGCCGAATGCCCGCAGGACAGAGATGATCTTATCAACTATTATCATGCACCGGTAGATAAAATTACCATCATACCTTGTGGGGTCAATACGGAAGAATTCTACCCGCTGAATAAGTCCGTTGCACGTTCCCTGCTGAAGCTATCACAGGATGAGCGCATTCTGTTGCAGCTGGGAAGAATGGTACCGAGAAAAGGGGTAGATAATGTGATCGTGGCCCTGTCCAAACTGAAATTCAGGGACCTGAGAATGAAACTACTCATAGTAGGAGGAGACGCTGATACGGTGAATGAACTGCACAGACTACGTTCGCTGGCGGAAGAGCTGAATGTCAGTGAGCGGGTTGTTTTCGTCGGACAGAAGGAGCGGGAAGAGCTTAAATACTATTACGCGGCAGCCGATCTGTTTATTACGACACCCTGGTACGAGCCATTTGGTATTACGCCATTGGAGGCGATGGCCTGTGGAACGCCGGTCATCGGAAGTAATGTAGGCGGTATTAAATTCAGCGTGCTGGAAGGAAAGACAGGAGCGCTTGTACCGCCCAAAGATGCGGATGCACTGGCTGCAAAGATCAATTCATTGTTGCGTTCTCCGGTGAGACTACGGGAGATGAGTGCGAATGCGGTCCGGAGGATCAACAAACTGTTTACCTGGGAACTGGTAGCCCAGGATATGCAGGCGGTATATGAAAAGATCATCGGGCGTAGCCGTGTTGTCTACGCAAAAAATTCCGGTAAAGGCGAAAGGCTCAGTTTATGAAGAAGGCAATTTTCATAGATAAGGATGGGACACTGATCAGGAATGTTCCTTACAATGTGGATCCTGCTAAGATAACGCTTGAATACGGCGCTGTTGAAGGGTTAAGGTTACTGCAGCGTAAGGGGTACTCCCTGATCGTGATCTCTAATCAGGCAGGAATTGCACATGGCTATTTCAACGAAGAAGACATGCAGCCTGTGATTTCCATGGTAAGGCAATTGCTTGCCGATGCCGATATCCGGCTTGACGGTTTTTATTATTGTCCGCATCATCCTGCAGGAAAAGTTGCCGGATATGCGTCAGCATGTATCTGCCGTAAACCCGCTCCCGGGATGATATTAAGGGCCGCAAGGGAACTGGGTATCTCCCTTGGAGAGTCCTGGATGATAGGGGATATTTTGCATGACGTAGAAGCCGGTAACCGCGCCGGCTGTAAATCGGTATTAATAAACAACGGAAATGAAACGGTATGGGAGATGAATCAACATTCCCGGCCTGAATATATCGCAAAAGACTTGCTGGAAGCAGCCGCGTTGATTGCCAGTCATTCAATAGAAAAATCAAAGACATGGAACTCATATATCAGACATTAATCAGGTCTTTTGTACAACCGGCTATCCTGGTAGTAGGAGACTTGATGATAGATACGTACCTGAGAGGGGCGAGTACCCGTCTTTCTCCGGAAGCGCCGGTACCGGTTGTTGATATCAGTTCCCAGACTTCGGTATTGGGTGGAGGCGCGAATGCGGCTGTTAATCTGCGCAACCTGGGTGCAAACGTTACTTTCGTCAGCCTGACAGGTGATGACTATGCTGCAGGACTCGCCGCTGAATTACTGGAACGGGAGGGGATCAGCAATGAAGTGATCCGTTGTAATACAAGGAGGACGATTACTAAAACGAGGGTGATCGCCGGACAACAATTACTGACCCGCTACGACGAGGGAACCGAAGTGCAACCGGACGAAGATTGCGAAAGGCAACTGATAGCCATGCTGGAGCAGCAGTTGCCATTGCATGATGCTATTCTGATCGCTGATTACAATAAGGGACTGATCACAAAAGGTATCATCGATGCATTGGAACAGATGAACCATGTACATAAGAAGTTTATTGCCGTGGATGCGAAACAATTGTCCCGCTATAAACAATTACAGCCTGACCTTGTAAAGCCTAATTATAAAGAAGCTGTTGCATTACTGGGATTACAGGAACTGGCGACCTGCAAAGCCAGACAAATGGAGGAAATGGGCGCCGCTATCTTCGACGCGACGAATGCCCGTATCACAGCGCTCACATTGGATGAGGAAGGCGCATTGATCTTCAGGGAAGATAAACTGCTGTGTCATACTGCAGCGCGTCCGGTAAACAATCCAAACGTGTCTGGTGCAGGCGATACTTATATCAGTGCATTTATGCTGGCCTGTCTTGCCGATGCCATGCCTGCCACCGCGGCAGAAGTAGCCGGTGCAGCAGCAGCGGTAGCTATCGGAAAGCGTAATACTGCACATTGCAAACAGGGAGAACTGATCGCTTATTTCTCTGCAAAAGATAAATACGTCCGTAACAGTGAGGAGCTGGAAGCCTTGTGTAACATGTACAAAGCCCAGGGGAAGAAGATCGTTTTCACCAACGGTTGTTTTGATATCCTGCACAGCGGGCATGTCAGTTACCTGGAAAGAGCGGCAGCACTGGGAGATGTATTGATCGTAGGGGTCAATACAGATGAAAGCATTAAACGGCTGAAAGGCACGGAGCGTCCAATCAATAGCCTGAATGATCGTGTACAGGTGCTGGCTGGTTTAGGCGCCATTACGCATCTTATATCTTTTGGCAGCGAAGAAAATGATACACCGGAACCATTGATCAGGATTGTCCAGCCTGCGGTATTCGCAAAAGGTGGAGATTATAGCAGGGAATCGCTGCCGGAAGCCGCCGCTGTGGAGGCGTATGGAGGAGAAGTCGTTCTGTTGCCACTTGTACCGGACCGTTCCACCACTCAGATCATTAAACGTATCTATACAACGCCTGTTTTAAAAGTAGCGGAGGCATAAATGAAAAATGAATGGCATTCCTGCCGCCGTATATTGTGTATACGGCCGGATAACATAGGAGACCTGTTAATGACTACACCGGCAATCAAAGCCCTGAAAGAAACGTTCCATTGTCATATTACCGTACTCGTGTCTACCCTTGGGGCGGCGGTCGTTCCCGAAATTCCCGAAATAGACGATGCCATTATTTGTGATGTGCCCTGGGTACAGACAAATAATATCCCGCTTCCTTCACAGTTTCATGAACTGGTACAACGGTTGAAAGAACGTCACTTTGACGCAGCAGTTATTTTCACCGTATACAGTCAGAATCCCATGCCATCGATTCTGTTGGCTTACCTGGCGGAGATCCCGCTCCGGCTGGCTTATTGCAGAGAGAACCCATATCATTTACTGACGCACTGGATACCGGATGAAGAGCCATATAGTTTTATCCGGCACCAGGTCTTACGTGATCTTGAACTGGTTGCGCGGGTGGGATGTATTATAAAAGACCGGCAGCTCAGTATACGTGTACAGGAGCGATTGTGGCCACTGGTCTGGAACAAATTGCAGTCACTCGGTATCGATCCGGAACAACCCTGGATCATACTGCATCCGGAAGTATCTGAACAGAAAAGGAAATATGCGGTATCGGACTGGATTGCAGCAGGAAGAAAGATCCTGACGCAAAGGGATTGTCAGTTGCTGATCACAGGTAAAAACAATGAGACGGAAGCTACAGCTATTGCAACAGGTATAGGAGAGAAGTGTTTTGCAGCAGCAGGCGTATTTGATTTACAGGAGTTGATCGTACTCATTGCACATGCTTCTTTGCTGGTATCTGTTAACACCGGTACAGTGCATATAGCTGCGGCTGTTCAGACGCCTGTATTGGTATTGTATGCGTTGACCAACCCGCAACATACGCCCTGGTGTGTACCTAACGATGTATTATATTTTGATGTACCTAAAGACCTGCAAAGTAAGAACGAGATAGTGAAATATGTTTATCGGTCTTTCTCACGGGAAGAGTTGCCGCTTGCCACATCCACGCGTATTGCTGAAACAGTATCAGCGCTGCTGGCTATGCGCGGTGCCTCTTCAGGTAGTCTCGAGAAGCCTCATACCCTGCCTTAGCACTATATCGTAATCAGGTGCTGTTGTCCAGTCTATTGTATAATGCAGTTGTTTGTTCAATGGCGCCCATCTGCCAGGCTCTCCATCCATACTGATGATTACACTCGGCGTTTCAAATGCAGCGGCCATATGCGAGACGCCGGTACAGTTGGATAATAAAGCCCGTGCATTTTTAATCAATACACCCAGGCTACCCAATGTAGTGAGGCCTGCAGTATTCATAGATTTGTGTTTCATTAATTCTGCAACGGCTTCTGTTAATGGCCGTTCGTCTTTTGTGCCTGTCAGCACAATTTTCCATCCTTTCTCTGCAAATTCATCTGCCATGGAAGCAAACATATGTGGTGGCCACTGCCGCCAGCTACCTCTGGATCCCGGATGTACACAGAGATATTCCTGCGCTTCCAGCGGAAGACAGAGCTGATTAAAGTCTGCCATATCTTTTGCAGTAACAGGGAATTCCAGTTGTGTACCCTGGCGGGGAATATCCAGGTATTCCATCAGCAGCAGATGTCTTTCTACTTCTGATACCTGTTCCGGATATTCAAGAAAAAGGCCGGCATCCGGACAACCGTCTTCACGGCGCCAGTAGCCGGCCGTATATCGTCCACCTAACAATGCAACCATTGGATTGACAATAGACCCGTTTCCCTGCATCTGTAATACAAGATCAAACTGCCTTTCCTGCATTGCTGTCAGGAAAGGAGGAATCTGTGCAGCTACCACCGGCTGTTCCGGTAAACCGGGATAACCGGGGAAGTGTACAAATTCATCAAGGTAATGATGAAACCGTTCTACGAACGATGCTGCCCAAGGCAATCCGAGCAGCGTAATGTGCGCTTCCGGGAAAGCCTTGCGTAAGGCACGGAATGCAGGTACGCTGCATAACATATCTCCCAGTTGTAAGGCACGGAAGATGGCAATTTTTTTAATAGCTGTTTGCATGTTTACAGATAAAGTACTTTATAACGCCATGACCCGTACAAACTCCAATAGGTAGCTGCAAAAGGAATGGCTGCTGATGTAATGATCATTTCAAGCACATGCGACGTGCTATGCGATGTATGCCGCAGCCGCCTGCCTGCAAACAATCCTATCAGCAATAACCATGCACCAAACGAAACGGTGGCAGTGGTATAATCGCCTGCCAGCAGGAAGCCCGCACCCAATATGAAGAACAGGATCATCATATAGTAATTCCAGGCTGGCCGTTTCTGAATACGTTTCCTGTATTCCTGCGGGAACTTTTTATACAGTAATGCATTAAAGATATTTTTCTTTTGTTCTTTAATACTTACGCCCCATCCGGCTTTGCGCACCGGATGTACTACAATCGCCTGTTGCAGGTGATAGATCGGAATATGATGTTGCAGCAAACGGAATTCCAGATCGCTATCTTCCCGCCATGCAGCTTCAAACAATTCATCGAAGCCGCCGACTATTTCAAGGGCTTCTCTCGTACAGGCACAATTGGCGGTGACGAAGTCCGCCTTTTCCAGTTGAGCCGTATTCAGTTCATAATCTGTGGGGCGTCCTTTTATCGGGACTACTACACGGCCTGTGTATACGATGGTGGGTTCCCCTTTCCATGCGTTCCAGATACTTTGTATCCAGAAAGGATCCGGTTGCGTATCATCGTCCGTAAATGCGATTAAAGGTGCTTCGCTCGCTTTCCAACCGGTATTTCTTGCTGCTGCCGGACCTTTTTTATTTGGCAGTGCGATGTACCGTACATCGACCAGTCCTGCGTATTTCCAGCTACAGGCTACCTGACGGGTATATTTATCAGGGCCGTCACTGACGACAATCACTTCAATTGCACTGAGATCAAATTCCTGTGCCTCTAATGCCTGCAGGCAACGGGAAAGTAATTCGGGGCGTTGATAAGAGGGAATAACAACGCTTACTTTTTTTTCCATAGCGACAGTTTTATTTCTGAACAAGAAAAGAACCTATTACAAGAGCGTCAAAAGGGGATGACCAGAAGCATTCTACTGCATCCCGCGGTGTACATACGATGGGTTTACCTAACGTGTTAAATGAAGTGTTGATCAATACAGGTACGCCTGTCTGTTTGTAAAAAGCCTGTAAGAGATCATAATAACGCGGATGTTGATCCCGGTTAATTGTTTGTATGCGGGCAGTACCGTCTACGTGTGTAACTGCCGGAATTTTATCTTTTTTATCCTCCTTTACATTGTATACGAACAGCATAAAAGGAGAGAAATGAGCATCTTCAAACCACTCAGCAGCGACGTCTTCCAGTACAACAGGCGCTACGGGACGGAAGTCCTCACGATCTTTCACCTCATTTAGTCTGGCCTGCATATCCGCAGAAATAGGAGAAGCGAGAATTGAACGGCTGCCTAATGCACGTGGACCAAACTCCATACGTCCCTGATACCAGCCAATGATTTTATCCTGTGCTAACAGTGCGGCTGTTTCTTCCGCTACATTCTCCAGTTTTGTATAAGGTGTTTTTGTCCAGTCGAGGAAGGCTTTTATCTCGTCATCGCCATATTCCGGGCCCCAGTAAGCATGATCCATGTGGAAGGTTTTTTCCTGGCTGCCACGTTCTTTTGCATCGGTCCATAAAGCAGCACCGAGCGCTGTGCCAGCATCTCCTGATGCGGGTTGTACCCAGATATTTTTAAAAATACCTGCGTCTCTGATCTTTGCATTCAATACACAATTTAAGGCAACTCCGCCTGCAAAACAAAGATTATCTGCCTGCGTTTCTTTGTATAGCCAGTCAGTCAGTTGCAGTACGGATTCCTGCAGCACAGCCTGTAATGAATGCGCGATATTAAAGTGATGAGCAGTGAACTCATCACCTTTTTTCCTTGCAGGGCCAAGTAATTCAACCATGCGCTCGTCTTGGATAGCATACTGTCCATTGTCCAGCATATTGATCATTGAACGGAATGCATTGACGAAAACCGGTTTACCGTATGATGCCAGCGCCATTACCTTGTATTCATCAGAAGAATGCAGGAAGCCAAGGTGAGTTGTGACTTTCTCATACAATAATCCGAGCGAATGCGGCATATCCACCTGACTGAGGCGCTGCAGGTCATTTCCTTTACCCATGCTGAACGTAGTGGTAGCTTTTTCACCACGCCCATCAATTGTCAACACAGCGGCTTCATGATAAGGTGAAGGCAGAAATGCACTGGCAGCATGACATAAATGATGTTCTACAAAGTGCCATTGATCATCGTTAAATCTGGCGCCACGGAAGCGTTGCTGTAAATGATGCGGATAGCCGTCCGTCAGTTGGCCGGGTGCATTGATAATGGCAGAGAGAAATAACGGATCCCATGGAGAGACCCATTTTTCCGGTACAAATTGCGAAGGTTGTCTCAATGGTATATCGATCAGACTTTTTGCTGCGTCCTCTTCAGGAAGCAGAATAAACGGATCGAAAGAATAAGATATGTGATCAACATCGCTGAGATGAATGTTCGCCGTTTTTAAACAATAGTCTATCGCATGATAAGGAAGCTCATAAGCTGAAAAAGGAATGGGTCTTTTTCCATGTTTGACATGCGTAAAGCGTTCATCTTCTGCCGCTGCGATCAGCTGGCCATCTTTTACCAGACATGCTGCGGAGTCATGAAAAGCAGCATTGATTCCAAGAGTATACATATAGAAATGTGTTTTGTCGTTCGGATGGGTCATTAAGAAGGGCAATGAATGGTGATGTTCATTCATTGCCCCTGTCTGTCATGCGTAGCTACGCTACGGGTTAACTATTTTTTGGAGATTCCCACTGTACTTTATCTGCGTCGTCTTCTGATAAATCATTTTCTTCAAGATCTTCTTCATCGAGTTCAGGCGTATCATCCATGTCTTCTTCTTCATCTCCTTCCAGGTCTACATCGCGGTCAACGTCGTTGACATCATCTGCTTCGAGGCCATCCTGGTTGATATCATTGGCATTCTCCTGTTGATCTTCTGCCAGGTTTGCATTTAATGGATCTTTTTCATCCCCTGGTAGCTGAATATTTTCTACTGCTTGCATAAAATTATTTTTAGTGGAGTGAAATAATAAGGCTGTACAATATATGTGGCTCAAAGATTACGCCACTAGTGTATACAGGAAGAGAATTGTTATCTACCCCATAAAGGAGAAAGCTTGTCTACACACGTATGTAATATGAGAAACACTTTCATAGAAACGCTTACGGGAAATATTTCATGGCATACTTATAGTCCTCTCATCAGTACATCTGCACTTATTACTTACCATAAAAGAACAACATCATGTTTCATCACGTAAAAGATTTACAGTTTAATGTGCGTGTATCGGCACCTGATCCTCGTTTTGCAGCCTTATTACTGGAACAGTTTGGTGGCGCCAACGGTGAACTGAAAGCAGCCATGCAATACTTTGTTCAGGCTTTTGGCGCAAGAAAACCATATCCCGATAAATATGACATGTTAATGGATATTGCTACGGAAGAATTCAGTCACCTGGAGATAGTAGGCGCTACCATACAGTTACTGTTACAAGGGGTAAACGGGGAATTAAAAAATGCGGCAGATAACTCAGAGATCATGGAGACGATGCAGGGCACTGCAAGAAAAGAAGAGTATATTCATCAGGCGATGATGCATCCCGAGTTTCTGGTACATAGTGGTGGCGGTCCAATGCTTACAAATTGTCAGGGAGTACCATGGACAGGTGCATACATAAATGCGAACAATGATCTTACAGTTGACCTGCGTTCCGATATGGCAGCAGAGTCAAGAGCTAAAATTACTTATGAATATCTGATGAAGTTTACAGACGATCCTTATGTGAAGGAAACACTCACTTTCCTGATGACAAGAGAAATTGCACACTTCCAGATGTTTGAAGCAGCGCTTGATACCATACAGCCTAATTTTCCTCCGGCAGTATTGCAGGGAGATCCGCGATACAGCAACAAGTATTTTAACATGTCGGATACAAATAAAGTACGTGGTCCATGGAATGAAGGTGTCAGCACGCAGCTGGGTGAAGAATGGCAGTATATTGACAACCCTGTTGCTTATGTACGGGAGACGCAGGGCATGACAGGCATTCAGCCGGAAGGTACTAACCGCACATTGAAGGATGTAAATGCGCTCGATCAGCAACTCAGTGAACTCCGAAGTACGGAAGTAAATGCCACTGCTCAACCGGGAGAAGCCCAGTGGAGCAACTATAAATAAGTGTTTATGGTTTTATCAGATAAGGGTGGAATGGGGTCGGTGAAAGCCGGCCCCTCTTTGTTTGTGGCTAGGTCAGCTAATGTAATAGTCAGTGGGCGCTGCATCAGGTACAACTGGTTTACCGGTCATTTCCAGTAAGGTATTTTCTATCATCCTGCTCATAGCATCCAGTGCCAGGTCGTTCGGGGCCAGGCCGAAGGGTTCTTCCAGTTCATCGGCAATAGCTTCCAGCGCTACGAAAGTATAAGCGATAAAGGTGACGATAATGGGAGTCATCCAGCCGAGGCTGTCCACAAAACCAAAAGGTAATAGCAGACAGTATATATAGACGGTACGATGTAAGAGTACGCTGTAAGTATAAGGAATGGGTGTGCCTGCCAGTCGCTCACAACCACCGACGATGTCTGAGAGTTTATTCAGGTTTTCATCAAATGCGGCCTGCTGTATGGAATCAATCTTTTCATCCTGTTTAGCCCTCTGTACCCATTCGCCCATTTCTTTCATCAGCATGATGGGCTTATAATGTACGTTTTTGATGTTATTTGCCAGGGAAGCAGGTAATAGTCTGTCGAGATCAGCGCTTGCGTCTGTCCGGCGTAACTGATGTTTCAGGCTATATGTAAAGGCAATCAGGAATTGGATGAAGGCCTTGGGTTCGGCCGCATCTTTTGGATAAACGCCCAGGGTCAGTGCCTGTCTGGCGAGGGAACGTGTATCGTTAAGCAGTGCGCCCCATAATTTCCTGCCTTCCCAGAAGCGGTCATAACTGGCATTATTCCTGAATCCAAGAAAAAGTGCCAGCGCTATGCCGAAGAGGGTGAAAGGGGCGGGGTTCAGTTGTATTTTCATATGAAAGAAGGAGCCCCGTGCATATACTACCAAAAAAGATAGTACAAGCAATAACAGGAGGCGGGGAAATACCCGTGGCAGCACAGAACCTTTCATTACGAACAGCATCTTGAACCAGTTCTCTTTCTTTCTGATAATCATGGGACGGATTTGGGCACAAAATTATGGATTCGGTAGTATTCCGGGTTCGTCATTTCAGGAATTTGACGTACACTTGTTGCAACATATAGTTTGTCGTCTGATGTTCGGAAGTTTAAAATCAATTAGTTAAGTCCAATGCCGGTAAATGATATCATCATTGTGGGAGGCGGGCTGGCCGGATTAACCAGTGCTTTGCACCTGTTGCGTGCAGGGTTGCGCGTTACTGTCATTGAAAAAAACGCCTTTCCGAAACATAAGGTTTGCGGAGAGTATATCTCCAACGAAGTACTGCCTTACCTGCAATGGCTGGATGCCGATCCTGGCGTTTTGCAGCCTGCCCGTATTGAAAGGGTTAGTATATCAACCGTTTCCGGTAAAAGTGTGGAATCTGTGCTTCCCCTGGGCGGTTTTGGTATCAGCCGCTATGCCCTGGATCATTTCCTGCTGCAAAAGGTATTGGCAGCTGGTGGGACGATACTGGAAGATACGGTCAATGACATTGTCTTTGCGCACGACGCTTTCCAGGTGAATACGGGAGCCGGCAGTGTGTTGAGTGCCCGTTTTGTCATCGGCGCCTATGGTAAAAGGTCTGCCCTGGATCAGCAGCTGGAAAGGGACTTCGCTGTACAGAAGTCTCCCTGGCTGGCGGTTAAAAGCCATTATGAAGGCAGTTTTCCCGACGGACTGGTGGCATTGCACAATTTTATGGGCGGGTATTGTGGCGTCTCCAAAGTGGAGAATAATATCATCAATATCTGCTACCTGGTTAGTTATGATACTTTTAAAAAGTATAAAAATATCGATGCGCACCGGGAGGAAGTATTATACCGGAATCCGCATTTAAAAGCCGTTTTTGAAAGCAGTACACCGCTTTTTGAACGACCGCTGAGCATCAGTCAGGTCTCATTTGCAGAGAAACGGAAGGTAGACCGGCATATTCTTATGACGGGCGATACCGCCGGACTTATTCACCCGCTCTGCGGGAACGGTATGGCAATGGCCATTCATAGTGCCAAGATCGCTTCGGAACAATTATTGTCTTTCTTTTCCGGGAATGTCTCTTCAAGGGAAGAACTGGAAAGAGGGTATAACAGCACATGGCATGTGGCATTCGGGAAAAGAATGGCAGCTGGCAGACTATTATCGGCCATATTCAGGAAACAGCAACTAGGGGCGGCAGCTATGAGGGGATTGATGCTATTTCCCGGCTTATTACCGGTGATTATCCGGCAAACACATGGAAAACCTTTAAACAACTAGTTACACATGTTTGTCAATACAGAGCAGCGGACCCTTGCTCCCGAAATAATGGACGATTTCTATATGGAAGGAGAAACGCTGCGAAAAACCCTTGACCAGATCGCTTATATCAACAGGTTATTGGGAGGGAACAGGATTACACTGGACGGCGTCTGCGCATTGATGGAACATGTACCTAAAGGTAAAATGATCACCATTGCCGATATCGGCTGTGGTAATGGGGATATGCTCCGGTCAGTGGCAAAACTGGCCCGTAAATGTAAATGGCGGGTAAGGTTACTAGGTGTTGACGCTAACCGGTTCACTGTAGATTATGCGGGGGAACTATCCGCAGAATATCCGGAAATCACTTACTATTGCATGGATATTATGCAGGACGGGTTCCGGAATATGCAGTATGACATCGCTTTATGTACGCTTACGCTCCATCATTTTGAGGAAAAACAGATCCTGAAACTGATGTCACTCTTCAGAAGGAATGCAGCCTTAGGCATCGTGATCAACGACCTTCAGAGAAGTGCTGTAGCTTACCGTTTGTTCCAGGTATTCAGCCGGATCGCCGGATTGGGTAATATGGCAAAGAGTGATGGCCTCATTTCCATACTCAGGGGATTTAAAAGAAAAGAAATTGAACAACTGTCACAAAAACTTAATTTCAATCAATATACACTCAAATGGAAATGGGCTTTCCGTTACCAATGGATAATTACTAATGTATGAGCGTTAAAATAACCGCAGTTTCGAAAGCCTTACCTCCTTATACCAGAAGTACAGATGAGATCATGCCTTTTCTGGATGTCTGGTTGTCCGGCCAGGAAGACCGTTTCGCAAGAAAAGTTAAAAAGATCTTTGAGAATGCAGCTGTTGACAGACGCTATTCTATCATGAGCCCAGAAGAAGTATTTACCAGTACTTCTTTCGAAGAGAAAAACGATATCTATATCAGAGAAGTGGTGAAGCTCGGCCGTCAGTGCCTGGAAGGTGCATTGAATAAAGCCGGACTGGCGCCACAGGACCTTGACTATATCATCACCGTGAGTTGCACGGGTATCATGATTCCTTCACTGGACGCTTACCTGATCAATCTCCTGCAACTACGCCAGGATATTGTACGTTTGCCAGTTACAGAAATGGGCTGCGCGGCAGGTATCTCCGGTATGATCTACGCAAAGAAATTCCTGCAGGCCAATCCCGGAAAACGGGCGGCTGTTATTGCCGTAGAATCCCCCACTGCTACTTTTCAGCTGGAAGATTATTCCATGCCCAATATCGTGAGTGCCGCCATCTTTGGTGATGGCGCCGCCTGTGTGATCCTGTCTTCACATGAAGAGGATGAGGGGCCGCAGATACTCGGTGAAGACATGTACCATTTCTACGAAGCAGAACATATGATGGGCTTCCGGCTCACCAATACCGGTCTGCAAATGGTACTCGACGTTGAAGTACCTGACACGATTGCCGCTCACTTTCCAGCTATCGTACATCCATTTCTGGATAAACACGGTTGCCGGATAGAAGACGTGGAACACCTGATCTTTCATCCCGGTGGAAAGAAGATCATCCAGACCGTAGAGCAGCTGTTTGGCGATATGGGAAAGAATATAGACGATACCAAGGAGGTATTACGTTTATATGGTAATATGTCCAGTGCGACCGTCCTGTATGTACTGGAACGCTTTATGGACAGAGGTGTACCGGCAGGTGATAAAGGACTGATGCTAAGTTTCGGACCCGGTTTTTCTGCACAGCGAATATTGTTACAATGGTAAAAGAATTTCTTGCACACCAGTACTGGGCGCTGATACTTGGCGGCAGCAATGGGCTTGGACTGGCTACGGCCCGTAAACTGGCACAGCATGGTATGCATATCTGTATCGTACACCGCGATCCACGCGTGGATATGGAACGGATTAACCAGGCATTCGATGCGATACGCGCCAATGGTGTGGAAGTAATCAGCTTTAATGCTGACGCATTGCAAGCAGCAAAAAGAAACGATATTATACTGGCTTTGAAAGCCGCAATGGGGCATGAAGGACGTATCAGGACACTGGTACACAGCATAGCAAAAGGCAACCTGAAAGCGATGTATCCTGCAGATAACGCCGTACTAAGTAGCGATGATTTCCGCATCACGCTGGACAGTATGGCGATCAGTCTATATGACTGGGCACAGGCATTAGTACAAGCGCAGTTATTTGCTGCCGATGCCCGTATACTCTCTTTCACCAGTGAAGGTAGTAGCCGCGCCTGGGCACATTATGCTGCCGTAGCAGCTGCCAAAGCTGCACTGGAAGCAATTACCCGTAATATGGCCCTGGAATTTGCACCACTCGGTATACGGGCAAACTGTATTCAGGCTGGCGTGACGGACACCCGTTCCCTGCAGGCTATTCCCCGTAGTGAAGCATTGATCGCATACACAAAACAACGTAACCCATTTCACCGGCTGACAAGCCCCGAAGATATCGCCAATGCTGTTTACCTCTTATGTAAGGATGAAGCAGCCTGGATCAATGGCGCGGTGATACCGGTGAACGGCGGTGAACATATCAGCTGATATATGACTGTACAAGCAATCCTGGACAAGCTCCCTTTTACAGCTCCTTTTCTTTTTGTCGATGGACTGGACCATATTGACAGCGATAAAGTAAAGGGACATTTTACTTTCCGGGAAGACCTGGATTTTTATAAAGGACATTTTAAAGGTTATCCTGTAACGCCAGGTGTTATTCTTACGGAAGTGACGGCACAGATCGGACTGGTCTGTCTGGGTATTTACCTGATGGGAGAAGAGGAGTTGGGAGATAATATGAGCTTCGGACTCACCTCCACCGAAATAGAATTTATGCGTCCTGTTTTTCCGGGAGAAAAAGTAACGGTGGAAGCAGATAAAGTATACTTCCGTTTCGGTAAACTGAAGTGCCGGGTGACCATGAAAAACGAAACACAGGAGGACATATGCAGTGGCGTTATTGCCGGAATGATCATTACCAAACCACATGAATAAAAGAGTTGTTGTGACCGGTCTCGGCGTAGCAGCGCCTAATGGCGTTGGCATCCCTGCGTTTACGGAAGCGATCAAAACAGGTACTTCCGGTATCCGTCATGATGCAGAGCTCGCGGCTTTGCAGTTCTCCTGCCAGATTGCAGGAAAACCCGAAGTGCCGGAAAGCCTGCAACTGCAATATCTTGATCCGCTGGAACTGAGAAGTTTTAACAGCAATGGTATTCTCTACGGACTGATAGCCGGTATGGATGCCTGGAAAGATGCACAATTACCTACAGGCCCGGAACTGGCGCCAGACTGGGATAGTGGTACCGTTTTCGGCGCAGGTTCTGCCGGTGTAGATAAACTGCGGGAAGCGATCTACAAAGTGGATGCTTTAAATGTACGTCGCCTGGGTAGTACGGTCGTACCACAAACGATGGCCAGTGGTATCAGCGCATGGCTGGGAGGTAAATTAGCTCTGGCCAACCAGGTAACAACCAATTCGTCTGCCTGTACCACGGGCGCGGAAAGTGTACTGATGGCTTATGACCGTATCCGCAATGGTTATGCAAAAAGAATGCTGGCAGGTAGTACCAGTGATGCAGGGCCATATATATGGGGTGGTTTCGACGCATTGAAAGTCTGCACATTCAAACATAACGATCATCCTGCGGCGGGCTCCCGGCCTATGAGTGCTTCTGCCAGTGGTTTTGTACCCGGTAGCGGCGCAGGTGCATTGTTACTGGAATCCCTGGACAGCGCACTGGAAAGAGGCGCTACCATCTATGCGGAAGTATTAGGAGGGCATGTCAATTCAGGCGCACAACGTGGCGATGGTTCTATGACAGCGCCCAATAGTATTGCCGTACAGCGTTGTATCCGGGAAGCCGTGAAGGCGGCAGGCATTGATGCTGCAGAGATAGATGCTATCAACGGTCACCTGACCGCCACGGGTAAGGATGCACTGGAAGTAGAGAACTGGCGTATTGCACTGGATAGAAGAGGGAAGGACTTCCCCTACCTGAATGCGCTGAAAGGTATGATAGGACATTGTCTGAGTGGTTCCGGCAGTATCGAACTGGTAGCAGCCGTACTGCAATTACACGAAGGATTTTTATTCCCCAATATCAACTGCGAAGACCTGCACCCGGAGATTACGGCGATTGTAGACCCGGAAAAAATACCCCGGCAGTTGATCTATAAAGAACTAAATTTGATCGCGAAGGCCAGCTTTGGCTTTGGAGATGTGAATGCCTGCGTGATTTTAAAGAAGTACAAATAAAAACGATGGATAAAGAAACGCTGATCGCACAATTAAAAGAGATCGTCAAACCGTATGCGAAAGACCAGGATGCTTTACAAAACATCAACGAACACACGGATTTTGTAAAGGACCTGAAAATCAACTCTGCTAACCTGGTAGATGTGATACTTGATGTAGAAGAACAATTCAACATAGTGATAGATAATGAAGCGATGGAACATATGCTGAATGTGAAATCGGCGATGGAGATCATTGAAGCCAAACTCGGCGGACAATGATCGGCAATGACATTGTAGATCTCCGTCTGGCCTGTCAGGAAAGTAACTGGCAGCGCAGGGGATATCTGGGCAAGATCTTTACAGCTGCCGAGCAGGAGATGATCTGCGGGGCCAGCGAGCCTTCAGATATGGTATGGTTGCTCTGGAGCTGTAAAGAGGCGGCTTATAAGATTGTTAACCGCGTAACGAATGTCAGAGTATATAATCCCGTCAAATTTGACTGTACATTATTACATCAGCAGGGGCATTCTGTTACAGGCAAAATATTCCACGAATCAAAAAGCTACGCTTTTATCAGTAACAGACAGGATAGCTGTATACATACCGTGGCAGTCGCACACGAGATCTTCTTTGATAGTCTGGATATTTATACAGGCAGTAGTTGGCCAATACATTTGTTTGAAGAATGTGCGCTGATGAAAAACCAGGACGGCATCCCTTACATCATGAACTGTTACAATGATTCCCCTGTACCTGTTTCTATCAGTCATCATGGTGAGTACTATGGCCTTGTCAGAAAAAAGGCTCAATTGTAAAAGGTGCAGTTTTTGAAGCTGGTCATGTAAAGACATGACATATGAAACTGAACGACGATCTTATCAAAAAACTGGAAAAACTGTACACGCCTTCAACCATGGTAGACATGGAATTCAGAGGAAATGACCTCTCTTTTAAAACAGACGAAGAAGGCAATCCCATTTTACTTTTTATCGGTAAAAGAGCTGCTGACGGCAATGTCCGGGGGGAACGTTATGCCCGTACCCTGAAATATGACCGTGAGGGCAATCGTATCAAGGACCATTGGGAGCTGAAGGGCAAGGCAACTTGATGTATAGGGTGAGTTTGGTATGGAGATGGTAAGGTGTTTTATATGGCACAGATCACCTACCATGCGTCTCACGAGCAACACCCGCCTTCTGCTTTATTACAGTATGCTATCGCAGCTGAGCAGGCCGGATTTCACGCCGTTCACTCTTCCGATCATTTCCATCCATGGAGTGAGCGGCAGGGGCAGAGCGGCTTTTCTTTTTCATGGATCGCTGCTGCCATGCAGGCGACTACCTTACCCTTCAGTATGGTATGTGCACCCGGACAACGGTACCATCCGGCAATCGTTGCACAGGCTATTGCCACATTGGGAGAAATGTTTCCTGGCAGGTATTCGGTCGAACTGGGCAGCGGTGAAGCGCTGAATGAATGTATTACGGGCGATATATGGCCACATAAAGAGGAGAGGAATGCACGGTTACTGGAGTGTGCGCAGCTGATACGACGCCTGTTACAGGGAGAAATGGTGACGCATAATGGTCTGATCCGGATCAAAGAAGCGAAACTTTATACACTTCCCGTCATTACACCACCCTTGATGGTTGCGGCGCTTTCAGTTAAAACCGCTGCTTGGGCAGGAGCCTGGGCAGATGGTCTTATTACAGTAGATGCAGCCGAAGAACAGCTGACACAGATTGTGCAAGCTTTTCGCAATAATGGTGGCGCAGGAAAACCCGTTTATCTGCAAATGGCATTTTCTTATGCAGCAACAAAAAAGGAAGCAATGGATGCCGCTTACGACCAGTGGCGTACAAATTTCTTTGCACCCGAAGTCCTCAATGATCTTAGCAGACCTACCCAATTTGACAGTGCTGCTGATTACGTGAAACCGGAAGATGTTGCGGAGAAAATGCTTATTACGGACAGTGCCGAAGAGTGTATGAGCGCCATTCAACGTTACGTGGATCTTGGTTTTGATCGCGTCATCCTACATAATGTTCACCGCGACCAGGAGCGTTTTATCCGTGATTTCGGTGATAAAGTTCTACCCCATATTCGTTTACCCAAAAATGAAAAATCATGACTACAGGTACAAAGAAGTATTCCATCTGGAAAGAAAAGGCTATTTATGGTTTACCCTGGCTTTCTTCCTGGTATCGGCTGTACTGCACTGGTATTTTGGCTGGAAGGTGTTTGTAGATGAACAGCTCTCGCACGGACAGCCGGTAGAGACAGCTAAGTATATTACTGAGATGATGCGGGACACAATGGAGAACTGGCAATCTGAATTCCTTCAATTAATATGGCAGGTAGCCGGGCTTGCTGTCCTGTGGTATTGTGGTTCTTCCCAGTCAAAAGAGGGGGATGACCGGCGGGAAGAAAAGATAGACTTTATTATCCGCCGGCTGGAACCGGAAAAAGCAGAACAAATGCTCGCCGCCTGGAAGGAAAAATATCCGGAGCAGTGAATTATTTGAAATGATGTGCCGTTCTTACTGACATTTCCTTTCCCAGGAGAAATGGAGTCCGGTCGGTTAGTAATCCGATTAACACTTCAAAGCTTCCAATAATCAGGTGTGGCAGAAATATCCTGTCGGCGAAACCTAGTAACCATGGCGATGCCATCAGCAGTATACCTGCAATGACGTCTATTGTGAGGTGGGTTCTCATACTGATGATGCGGAGGAAGCCTCCTTCATAGTTGGTGATAACAGATATCAACAGGATCGCGATGCCGTAGATAACGGATATCCAGTGGGCGGTAGATCCATCATGGAAAGCAAACACCCAGGGGGTGGCGACCAGCAGTATCCCGGATGTGTAGTCGAGCAGTGCGTGTGTTTTGGTGCTGATGAATGGCATATGGTGTAATTTACTATTGATAAGATTCTACATCGTCAAACTGATCGGGCGCATAGTTTTTACGCACGTCTTCCAGTATGTTTCTAGCTTCTTCCAGGTGCGCCGTGACGATGGGCAATGTTTTCTGCGCATAATGCTGCAGGGCGGTATCTTTCAGGTCATGCGCAGCGACATCCAGCTTTTCCATTGTAGCCTGGTGTTCTTTCACCATGGCTTTGATATAGGCCCGGTCAAACGCCTTGTCTTTTTTCTTTGCCATATCGTCAACATCTTTATGGTCCTGTTCAGATAACCCGTTCGGTAAAGTAACACCGGCGCTAAAACAGGCTTTTTGCAGCTCTTCGTTCGATTGGGTATGTGCCGTAATCATCTTCTGTGCAAAATCTTTTAACCGGCTGTAATTCGCATTCTTTTGCGCGAGTTTTCCCAGTTCAATTTCCTTCAGATTGGCATTAGCGACGTTTGTAGCGAAGTTAACGGCTGCATTGCTGATATGGTCCATGCTTTCCGACATTGCACTGGTGCTGTCTTTACTGGCTTCCTCCTGGCTTTTGCTATCATTTCCGCCGCATGCATAAAGTAACATGGCAGTAATCAGCCCAACGGTTAGTGTTTTCATCTCTTTTAATTTTACAGATGTGGCTCAAAAAGGGTACCATCACTTTGCTGGCATAGTTTTATCAACTGATAATCATAACATGATTCTATCACCAAAAAACCATGCATATGAGTTCAGTACTTAACCAGGGCCATGAAGAAGGGAAAGTGGCAAAGGCAATAGAGCAACAGACAGCCAAGCTGCCATCGGATACTTTTTTGTGGGCAGCAGTAGGCGCTATGGGCGTATCACTGGCATTACAATGCCTAAAACAGAAGCATGTCAGTCTGTTTGTAGGACAGTGGGCTGCGCCGTTTTTGTTATTAGGTATTTACAATAAGATCGTGAAGACAGAAGGACATGACTAAAAGGAGAACAGTAGTGTAAAAAGTCCGAAGCTGTAGGAGCTCCGGACTTTTTTTTATGAGAGATATTTACATAGAAGTGTTTCCTTGTGTACACGTATCAGCTGACTGCTTTAGTGGTTTCATGTGTGTAGTGGCAAGGATTCGTCTGTTACAGCTGTATGCCGGACTGATGGCGAAAAATATAGTTTAAGGGAGTTGTACCGCCGTATTATTTAAGTGAAGGATGTTTAATAATTCCTTCATATCATAAAAAATGGTGGCCCCTTCTTTTCTGAGTTCTTCGCCGTTGAATGGTTTTGCATAACCATATACTTTGAATCCGCCTCTTTGTGCTGCAATCACACCTGCCTTACTGTCTTCGATCACGACACATGCTGCAGGAGAGAAGCCCATTTGTTCTGCTGCATACAGGAAGATACCCGGATCCGGTTTCCAGCTATTGATCTGATAACCGCTGAAGATCCTGTCACCTTCTTCAAAATAGGGTAGCAGGCCGGTAATTGTAAGATTCAGTTTCATCTTTTCTAGGGGGCCGCTGGAGGCAACGCAGAAAGGCATGGTAAGGCTATCAAGTATGGTTTTAATACCATTTACAGGGCGCATTTCCGTCTTAAAGACTTCATACGAACGTTTACGGAAGGCCTGCTCAAAGTCCTCAGGAAAGGGGCTGTGCGCTTTTTGCTGTAACATTTTGATCCCTTCTTTCAGCCGGATGCCGCTGAATTCTTCTACAGCTTCCTGCAGGTCCATGGTCACGCCATATTCGGATGCCATATCTAAAAGTACTCTTACGCCAATCACTTCACTATCTACCAATACGCCGTCACAGTCAAATATGATACATCCGGGCTTTTGCATGTTTACGATTTTAGATTATCTGTTAATGTAGTTTTTTGTGTTGTTTCTTTTATCTGTAATATCAGGACGGTGATCAGTACACCAAAAAGGGCCATTACGGCGAATGCCCATCTGATACCTAAACCTTCGGCCAGAAAACCGACTACAGGCGGTACCACCAGGAATCCCATATAGCCTACGGTAGAGACGGCCGCAATGGCAGCACCACTGCTCAAGCTGGTGTTCATAGTGGCCATCCGCAGTACCAGCGGCACCACACAGGAAACACCGAAACCGATCATCATAAAACCGATACTGGCAGAGAGCGTATGCGGTAACACAGCTGACACCAGGAATCCGCAGAGAACCAGTATGCCGCTGTACCTGATCATGGTTGGTATACCCAGGCGGTTGACAAGCCTGTCTCCGGTAAAACGTCCGGTACTCATGGCAATCATGTAAATGACATAGCCGGCGGCGATCAGTTTCTCCGGCGGATGTACTGCTTCCTGGAAGAAGATATTGCTCCAGTCGTACATTGTCCCCTCACATGCCATGACGGCAAATGATATCAGCCCATACTTCATCAGGTGTTTGTCGGGCCAGATAAAACGTTTGGTATCGGCCTGTTTCCTGGGCGGTTCATGCGGACTGTCCGGGAATGCCAGAAAACCCATGATGGTCATCAATATCGCCACTACCAGGAAATGCCAGGCCGGTGTTATCTTCACATCGACCATCACAGCACCTACTGCTGCGGCAGCAAAACCTGCCAGGCTCCATACTCCATGAAAAGTAGTAATTATTGACCGATTATACAATGCCTGGACGGCAACAGATTGTGCATTTACAGAAATATTCATCAGATTCCGGGAGGAACCGAAGCAGAAAAGCACCAGCCCCAGCTGCCAGGGCTCATTTACAACCCCGATCATTGCCAGCATCAGATTGAAGACCAATACCCCGATCATCATAATATTCCGGCTGCTATGCCGCTGTAAAAGGTAACCGGTAACCGGCAGCGTCAATACCAGGCCGATCGGCAGTGCAAACAGGTAGAAGCCTAATTGGGCCTTGTTTAAGGAAAGTTGACGTTGAATATCAGGTATCCTGGACGCCCAGCTGGAAAAACTGAAGCCGGAGATGAAGAAAAAGGCAGCGGTCGCGAGCCGGGCGGACCTGGGAGTGGTTGTCATAGGGTAAAATTAATTAGGAATTAGGAATTAAGAATTAAGAATTGGAATGCAGCGGAGGGAGGATGGAGAGGATGTATAGGGAAGATATGGGGAATAATCGGAGGAGTGGTTGTTATGGGGTAAAATTAATTAGGAATTAGGAATTAAGAATTAAGAATTGGAATGCAGCGGAGGGAGGGTGGAGAGGATGTATAGGGAAGATATGGGGGAGTAATCAGGGCTGGGCGGAGCGCAGGTTCCCTGATGGGTAAGGGGAGAAGGTTTCGGATAAAAGAACGTAGATAAATATGCCCTTGGAGCAAGCCGGCCCTGATGAACTGATATTGTAATAAAGGCAACGGGCGCCTCATTACCGAAGCGCCCGTGTATTATTCATTTAAGAAAATCAGATCGTAAACAGGCATTTGCATGCCAATTCTTAATTCCTAATTCCTAATTCTTAATTGTCTAAAAGACCTGTTCCACACGTCCCACACGTCCATCCGCAGTAATACCTTCTACTACAATACGGAAACGTTTAGAGAAGTCATTATTATAAAATTGGATCGTCCTGGCATAAGTAATGGAATCTACAGAAATGTAAGGGTTCCAGTACAGGGTCAGACGTTTGTCAGGCAGTTCATGTACTTCTTTCTTCACGGCGTAGTCAGGTGAATAGAACTCTTTCACCAGGCTGTAACCTGCTTTCTTCATACGCTCGAAACCACGGATGGTCTGATCGCCCTGGTTATCGCCACCTTTCTTGGTGTATACGGCAATTGCACCACCGGCGCCACCACCGAAACCACCCATAAACGGCGGACGGAATACTTTCACCAACGCAATGTCATTGACGTTCACGTTTGCCAGCATACTTACGTCGGTTGGCATTTCGTTCAGGTACAATGAAGGCTTACCCCCGCGCCATGACAAGGCAGGGTTGTTAAGATCGCCGGTGATATTCAGACCTGCCACTCTGGATTGCAGGTACTGGAATACGTTCAGCTGGAAAGGTGTTTCTTTGGTCAGGTCGAAGGTATAACCATCGCCGGAAGAGAACATCCCGGAGGTATAACGCTGCTCGGTCGTCTGCTGTGGCGTGATCTTTTTATCACGGATGTTCACCTCTTTCAGGTAAACGGTTTTATTGGTGATAGATCTGTTGACCTTATTGCTTTCATTGGCAGTGATCAGGAAACGGCTCATGGCTGCGTTATCCAGTCCCAGTGGTACACGGACAGGATAAGGCGTGCTTACCGGCTGATTGATATCGAAGAAGTGTTTATCGAAGGTCACCTGCACATCTTTTTTGCGCTGTTTGTCATTCCCCTGGAAGAATACCAGGACGGTATCCATGAACTGGATATTTGGAATTTCAAACTCTCCTTTATCATTTACTTCGGCAGAAGAGAAGGAGGTGCTGCTATCCAGCGGGTTTTTGAAGATAAAGTCCACTTTACCACCTGCTGCCGGATAACGGCCGGTATTGGTTACGGCTGTACCCTTGATGGACATGCCCTGTTCATAAGGGAACTTCAGCTGTGGCATGTCATTATTGAGGATCTTTTTCCAGCTGAATCTGCTCCATCCGTTTGTCAGCATCACCAGGTCGATCGCATCGACTGTTGCTTTGGCGGTATCTCTGAAGTACCAGGCCGGATTATAGACATATCCTTTCAGGTCGGAAGTCATCAGGAAGGTAGACAGGATATTGTGTTCATCCGGATCTTTCAGTACCTGGTCGGCATCTGTAATAGAGACGGACATGGTACTCTGCATACTATCCGGTGCAAACAGCTCGATGGAGCTCTTTCCTCTCGGCGTAGTAGTGATCTCCGCGTTCATGAAGCTGAGGTCAATCTGGTCTGCTTTCCGTACAAAGGCCAGTCGCTCGGAAACCGGCAGTCCTTTGTCGCTGAACAGGGTCACGTGTACGATACCAGTCGGCAGTCCCTGTGTAGGAATGAAACCGCTGATACGGCCTTCTCCTACATCGAGGAGTGCTTTATATACAAGCTGGTTCTGTACCTGACCGATGACCATCATCCTGCGGTAGGTGGTATCATCCGGGTTGGCCAGGGTAGCCTGGTAGAAAACACGGTTACCTCTGTTGTAGAGCTTCAGGGCTACACCCTCGGTGCTTGCTGCGGGGAGGTCAAATGTTTTCTGCTGACCGGCGCCTACTTTCACGACCGCACGGTATTGTTCACCAGCGGCGGGCGTCAGTTCGAACGTACCCATACCATCATGGATGGTTTTGATCTCTGCTACGGTTTCTTTCCTGCTGTTCTGTACCGTACCGGCGATGGCTACCGGGAAGCCATTCTGATCAATGGCTTTGAAGGCTACCAGACCAGCATTGTTTGCCAGCATATTACCCCCTTCCGGGAAGAACTGTACCGCAAAGTCGGCTTTGGCCGTATCCTTTGCCGGTACTGTCACCTTTTTAGAAGGGTCCAGTATTTCGATATTCTTGTAGAAAAGGAAGGACTGGTCATAGTTCAGCATCCAGGCAGTATATGCCCTGACCTGGTACTGACCGGATTTCAGGGTTTCGGGCAACTCAAAGTCACCAGCTGCGGCAGCGCCCTGAGCAGGCAGCCTTTTTTTAGTGACTACATTCCCGTCCTTATCCAGCAACTCCACATACAGGATGGAAGCCGTCAGAGAGGGCTGATTCTGAAGCATGATATATGCCTTGAACCACATCGTTTCGCCGGAGGCATAGATGTCTTTGTCAAAATGCAGGTATACTTTTTCCTGTGGGTAACGCTTTCCAAACAGTGCCAATGCATTTGTAACCTTATCCTGCCAGTCGTCAGCCGGCAACAGGGAGAATGCTGTAAGCACGCCTGCAGAACAGATAGGGATAATCCATTTTAGTCGGGTGTACTTTCTTATTGATGAAAATTCCATGCGGGACGATTTATTAATAACTATCTAATTTACGGTCAAAAACTAAGTGCTTTGCTTATTATTGCGGATGAAAGTAAGCATTTAAGTAAAATTTAAGAAAACCGCCCATCAATTTACTATGTTCGGCCCAATTGACCAATTCGTTGCCAGGTTTATTCAGCTCACGCCGGAAGAGCTGGAGATCTTCCATTCTCTCCTGGAACACAGGAAAGTGAAAAAGAAAAGTTTTCTCCTGAGAGAAGGGGAAGTCTGTGATTATGAGGCATATATCCTTAAAGGGTGTGTGCGTACCTTTTATGTGGACAAACAGGGCGCCGAAACCAATCTGACCTTTGCTATAGAGGACTGGTGGGTAGCTGACCTGGCCAGTTTCTCTGAGCAACAGCCCTCAAGACAAAATATTGAGACGCTGGAGGACTGTGAACTGCTGACCATCACCTTTGAGAATAAAAACCTGCTGTATCTGAAAGTGCCTAAGTTTGAAAGACTGTTCAGGATATTGTTACAACGTACGGCCAGTGTGATGCAGCAGCGTATTTATGCTTCTATCTCCCAGACGGCAGAGGAACGTTATCTCGCTTTTATGGAAAGATATCCTGCTATTGTACAACGTATTCCGCAGCATCATATTGCACGGTATATCGGTGTATCGCCGGAGTTTTTGAGTAAGGTGAGGAGTACGATGTACAGGAAAGGAAATTAGGAATTAAGAATTAGGAATTAAGAATTGGTTGAAAATGTGTGTTTATTGATTTATTTGCTCCAATTGAAATAGTGAAAATTAGGATAAATACAAAGGGTGTCCGCCATATGGCAGACACCCTTTGTATTTATAGTCAAAATCAGGATGCAGGGAAAAACGCCGGTTCAACAACACATTACACTCAACTCGCTTCACCTACTCAACGATCTCCCCTGCATTTGAATTCTTAATTCTTAATTCCTAATTCCTAATTGAAAGATGCGTCTTCCTTATTTAAAGACGAGTTGATTCGCCCAGTTTATCTCTTCCTGACTGATGGTATGTCCCATGTTATTATACACATTGACCGTAATATCAGCGCCCATGTCCTTCAGCACTTTCTCTGTGGCTTTTACACGGTCAACCGGTACATGCGGATCGGGATTACTGGTACCAATAAATACCGGGCTTCCGTTGAAATTCCCGCTGTAGTTCTCCGGATAGAGCTGATCGCCGATCAGTCCACCGGTAAAGGCTACCGTACCACCATATTTAGCCGCGTTACGGGTGATGAATTCCAGGGTCAGACAGGCGCCCTGGGAGAATCCGAGGAAATAGATATTTTCTGCTGCGATACCGTCTGCCACTACATCGTCCACCACTTCTTTCAGCACACTCAGTGCGGAAGACAGCCATGGTTCATTCTGAGCTGGTGGCATGAGGAACGAATAGGGGTACCATGTATGACCGGTAGCCTGCGGGGCTAACAGCGCATAGTCCTTTACGTTCAGGTAGTTGGCCAGTGTGAGGATGTCTTCCGCACTACCACCACGACCATGTATCATGATCAGCGCTTTCTTTGCTTCTGTCGTCTTTTTCCCTGCTGTTATTATATTCTTGGTATGCATAAGTTCAATTATCTGGATTATTCTCCTTCCTGTTTCAGCCAGATGTCCGCAAACTCTTCGGGATGTTTTTTGAACTGTGCGTGCACATAAGCACACAATGGTCTGACTTTCAGGTTGTGTTCACGGGCGTAGGTCACCATTCCATTCATCAGGATTCTGGCCAGGCCTTTACCTTCGACCTGGGGCATTATCTCTGTATGATAGGCGGTGAGTACGTCGCCGTCTATACCGATCACCATTTCACCGGCCTGTTCACCTTCATGCATTAGATAGAAGGCGCCGTGTTTTTTGGCATTGAGCCTGATTACTACTTCATCCATTTTATTCAGATTAAAGCGCTGGTAATACTTTTTCGATATCTGCGCGGATAGATTCATACTGTACCGGCAGTTTCAGGTTTTGTCCCAGTTGTTCCAGCGGTTCGTCTACGGTAAAACCGGGGTTGTTGGTCGCCAGTTCAAACAGTACGCCGCCTGGTTCTCTGAAATACAGGGAGTAGAAATAATCGCGGTTGATTTTCTGGGTGATATTGAGACCTTTTTTCAGGACTTTATCTCTGAACTGCATCAGCACCTCGTCATTTGCCACACGGAAAGCAACGTGGTGGTTAGTACCGCCACCGCCTTTACCGGCAGATTCTTTCGGAGATTCGATCAGGTCTACGATAGCAGCTTCCTGTACGGCGTCAGTAATGAAACGGTGACGGTTACCTTCCTGTTCCAGGAATTTATAACCCAGTACGTCTGTCAGGATATTAGCTGTCGGACCGATACTTCTGAGGTTCAGTACGATGCTGTGGAAGCCTTTGGTGGCGTGGGCCGCTTTTACTTCCGCCGTTTCCCAACCAGTACGGTTGTCTGCATTTTTAGGCACGATCAGGTTTAATTTCAGTCCATCGGGATCTTCGAATGGCAGGTACAGTTCACCGAATCTTTCTGCTACAGGACCATGTACCACATTTTTAGCGGCGAAGCGGTCAGCCCAGAAATCAAGGCTGCCTGCTGGAACGGAATAACCGATCTCTGTGGCCATACCGGTACCGGTGTTACCGCGACCGATGCCTTCCCATGGGAAGAATGTGAGGATGGTGCCGGGAGTACCGTGTTCGTCACCGAAATAGAAGTGATATGTACCGGGATCGTCGAAGTTCACTGTCTTCTTTACAAAACGAACCCCTAGTGTATCTGTATAAAACTGAAGGTTTCTTTTAGCATTATCAGCAATCGCTGTAATGTGGTGCAGACCTAATATTCTATCTTCCATAATAAATGTTTTAAAAGTTAATACGCCAATGTGCCAAAGCGTCCGTTCTTATAATCTTCTATTGCCTGGTCAACTTCTTCTTTCGTGTTCATCACGAAATTGTCTTTAGCAGCCACTGGTTCGTCAATTACTTCAGCAGAGAGGAACAGGATCTGACTGTCCTCATTGGCAGCTACAGAGAAGGTGCTGCCTTCCCTGTTGAATACGATCAGATGATGTTCTGCAACAGGGGTGATATCGTCGATGGTCACACGTCCATGTGCGACGTAGAGCAGGGTCCAGTAGTTTTCTGTGACGTTAAACTCTATTTCTTTTCCACCGGCGATTTCACCTACTGCTGAAATAACAGGTGTAAAAGAGATATTCACCGGCCCTGTCTGGCCTTCGAATGCGCCGCTTACAAGCCTTATGTTGACACCGTCCTGTTCAAAGATCCTGGGCATGTCTTCTTTCCGTACAAACTTGTAACGGGGATCATCCCATTTATGTGCAGCGGGTACATTGATCCATAACTGCAATATTTCTATTGTACCGCCTTCTTTATGCATCTGCTCTGAAGGGCCTTCACTGTGGAGGATGGCCTTTCCTGCAAACATCCATTGCGCATCGCCCGCATTCAGTAACTGGTCATTACCGGTGGTATCCTTGTGGTGTGCCTGTCCCTGTAACTGGAAGGTTACGGGTGCAAAACCACGGTGAGGATGGGGATGGATCCTTTCATCAGATCCCGGAGGAATGATGTCTGGTCCGCCGTGGTGCAACACGATAAACGGGTTGGCAAAACGGAAATCCTGGTGAGGTAATGGTTGTAATACCGTCTGTGTAGGGGTGATGTTTTTTGCTCTTCCTGCAAGGATGTGTGCAATATTCTTTTTCATAGCAGCTATTTTTTACCGGAGTGTTATCTGTGCTCCAGGGCGTATAATATTTCGTTCTTTAATAAACCACTGCCGCCACCAAAGTGTCTTTTCACGATGACATCGGGAGCGTGTTGTAAGAAGTGGGCGGTCAGTGCCGCTTCTTCATCAGGTGTGACCCCTGCGCACAACAAAACGATATCAAATGATGTCTGGTCAAAGGCAGCCAGTGCGGCTTCGTCTGTCGTCACCGCCAGTCCTTTCCAGTTCTCCGGTGCGTTCAGCAGGCGTTGCATTACTGTCATGATCTCGGCATTTCTTCCTATCGCAAGGATGTGCAGTTGTTGCGTATCCATATCAGTTGATTTAGTCGAGGTGAGCAGCGATCGTTGCAATCGGATTACGGCTTCTGGCAGTTAATTCCCTTGTTTTATAAGGTTCTTCCAGTTTTTCCGCGCTGTCGATATAACCCAGTGCTACAATGGATACGGCTTCTTCGTTAGCGCCCAGACCAGCGGTTTCAGCAAACTGCTGTTTATTGAATCCTGCCATTACGTGCGCATATATTTCCATGTTCAGTGCCTGTAACAGCATGAAGGAGGTAGCCATACCGACGTCGTGCATGAAGTAATGATTCTTCTGCTGGGTGTCAGGCGTTTCACGGATACCCACGGTTGCTACCAGTGCGGCTGCATTTTTTGCCCAGGGTTGGTTACCCTGTGCTAATGTAGCCAGCAATTTGTCAAAACCAGGTGTACCACGTAAAGCATATATAAACCTCCAGGGCTGGGTATTGTTCGCACTTGGCGCCCATGAACCGGCTTCGAGGATGGTCTCAAGCGTTGCCGCACTTATATCTTTTGTAGAGAAGGAACGAGGGCTCCATCTGTTTTTAATCAGATCAATTACATCGTATTGTGTATTGGCAATCTTAATAGACATGTTCTTTAGTTTATATTTAATGTTTACGTTAAGCAAAGGTATATGTAACAAATCATGCTTTTCAGGCAATGACTTGTCGATTTCAACTGAATAAAGGTATATCTATCACAAGCAGCTCGGCATTTTTTTCCAGTGCGGTGATATTGAGTTGCCCAGGATCAGTTATACCGTATCCATCTCTGGCGTTCAGTTCCTGTCCGTTGACAGCAAATGACCCGCTGATCACGAAGAAATAGACGCCGTTGCCCGGTTTTTTCACTGCGTACTCTGTAGTGATGCCTTTATCGAAGCGGCCCATATAGAACCAGGCATCCTGATAGAGCCAGGTACCTTCTCCGTTTTTATCAGGAGAGATCAGCTGTTGCAGGATATTCTTCCTGTCAGCGATATTGATCTTCGCCTGGTCATAGCGGGGTGTTACGTTCAGCTGATTGGGAAACAGCCAGATCTGCAGGAAACGGGCGGTTTTATCAGGATAGGCATTGTATTCACTGTGAAATACACCGGTACCGGTGCTCATTACCTGTATCTCTCCGGCTTCAGTGATTACGGTATTGCCGAGATTGTCTTTATGTTCCAGCGCGCCTTCGAGCGGAATGCTGATAATTTCCATATTATCATGAGGATGGGAATCAAAACCCCGTCCTCCGGCTACCACGTCATCATTCAATACTCTCAGTGCGCCAAACTGCATCCTTTCGGGATTATAGTAATTAGCAAAACTGAAGGTATGGTGGCTGTCTAACCAACCGTGGTCTGCATGTCCGCGGGTGTCTGCCTTATGTAATATCGTATTTGCCATGATTCGGTGTTTTATATGTTGCAACAAATATACGCCGGTATCTCACAGCAATCCATTAATGTAGCTTAAGAAATCGCCGGGGAGGAAGGAGCTGAGGGACAGCCGGTGTGGCTGTAGGGGCATAAGGGCCTGATTACAAATATATTTGCGCCTGATGGCCATCATTGGCCCTCGGGAGTACATGCGCTAATTTTATCCTGCAGCCGGTCATAAGAAAAGGTTAATTCAACAGGATTTAGAAACCAATCAACATTTCATTTGTTTAACTCAAGGAAGGAACAGGCCTGGCCGACTGGATAGACATTTAACTTGCTAAAACACAACACGATGGAAATCTACATCAGCGAAGAAGACATTCTTCTCAATATCCAGAATAAGTTTCGCGAGGTATATCCCTATCTGAAACTCGAATGTTATCTCTGTCCGCATACTACAGAAACGGTGAGTGCCAACAGTCAGAAAGTAGCGGCGGATACGCCTATTGAAGATATCCGGCTGGTGCATAGCTTTGGCTGGATAGATATCGGTGAGCAACGCACCGTAGCAGAAGTAGAAAAAGACTTCTATCGTGATATGGGACTCGCGATCCAGGTATTCCGCCGGCATAAGACCGGCTGGTTACAAACAACAAGAACAGATAACCTTACGCTTGCGGAGCAGAATGAACTGGGCAGGGAAAGTGTGACTGCAGAAACAGCAGACACGGAAATAGATGCCTAGTTCCGCCTGCTAAGACCCGCCTTTATGCAGCAATAAATTCTACAGTGGTGTTTCAGCATGTATACAAATATACTGGCTGACCACGCTTATGTTTATAGTATATTATCCGTGGCTTATTCTTTGTTCCTGTAATATTATTACTCACACTTAAAACTAATAAACATGGGACAAAATAATAACGACCAGAATGAACTCCATAATGATCTGACAGGTAAAGCGGAACAGTCTGAAGCGGAACTGGAACAAGCAGGAAAAGATATTGACCAGACTGAAGATGAAAGTCAGAATAAGGGCGCTGAAGATGTAACACCTGAAGCGGATAAAGAACATCCGGAATTGAAGGAAGCACCTGAAAGCCTTAAAAATTCTCATTAACAGACTTAAACAGCAAGCTTATGCCAGTAGTGAACGTGAATAATCGCAATCAATATGCACTGATTACCGGTGCCACCAGTGGATTCGGATATGAATTAGCAAAATTGTTTGCCGGAGACGGTTATAGTCTGATACTTGTGGCGCGCTCTGAAGAACGTCTGCAGGAAGTCGCTACCGAACTGAAACAGCAGTATTCAGTGGAAGTGACACCTATTTCCGCAGACTTATTCAGACCGGAAGCTGCAAAGGAAATATATGACGAAGTACAGGCAAGAGGTATTGTGGTAAATTACCTGGTGAATGACGCCGGACAGGGAGAATGGGGTAAATTTATTGATATAGATCTGCAACGAAGCCTTGATATCATACAATTAAATATTTCTTCGCTGGTGGCGCTAACAAAGTATTTTGCTACTGATATGGCGGCACGTGGAGAAGGGCATATTTTACAACTGGGTTCTGAAGCAGGGAAGGCGCCTATGCCACTATTATCAGTATATGCGGCAACAAAAGCATTCGTTATCTCTTTCAGCGCTGCCATCAGCAATGAACTGGAAAGTTCCGGTGTACATGTAACCGTACTGCTGCCCGGAGCTGCGGACACCGACTTTTTCCATAAAGCAAATATGGAACATACGAAAACTTATAGGGAAGAGTCTTTGCAGACGCCGGAAGAAGTGGCCAAAGATGGCTATGAAGCTTTGATGAGTGGCGAAAGTCGTGTAATATCCGGCGGCAAGACAAAGATGCATGTTTATATGGCTAACCTGATGAGTGATGATGCAAATGCGGTAAACATGCGTAAACTAATGGAGCCGTCAACTAAAGAAGACGGTAGAGAACATGCAGATCATGGACCATCCCGAAGGGAAAGAGAAGCGATTGGACATGCGTCGGGAGATCTGGAAGAGAGATAGGCATTATGCCTATCTCTCTTATTTTATGGCTACTGTTGCCGCTTCCGGTAAACAGCCGACCAGATAAACTTTTTGAAATAATATACTTCCTGTTCCAGGGTATATCCTGCGGATGTAAATAAGGGTCTTACATTCGCCAATGCGCTGGCCTCTACCGCACACAGAATTCTGAAGAAAAGATACATTGAATTTAACAGCAGCTGTTGCCAGTATGGCGCCTGTTGGCGGTAATGAAAATCCGTAAACAACCATCTGCCGCCCGACAACAATAAGCTATCCAGATGCCGGAATACATCTGGTATTCTTTCCGCTTTAAAATTATCAAAAAGAAACGGTGTGATGATAATATCAAAGCCGGTAATATCTGTTTGAGCGAGATTAAAATCTTCAATAGCCAGATGAATAAAATGTACCTCATTGGGTTGATAAGGCTGCTCTTTTGCCCTGGCGATCATATTCGCAGAAATCTCTACATAATATATACGTTGACCCGGAGCACATTTTGCAGCGATCCTTTCCAGTATCCATCCGGTACCGCCACCGGCAATAAGGATGTTGCTGTCAGGTGGAATGTATGACAACAATGCCGTCTGCGCATCCTGCTGCGCACTGCCGAATACTACGCCACTCAGCAAATCATAGTACCGGGCAATATTATCATAGTTATTCTTCATGTGCCTGTAAATTAACAGAAAAGGGTCAGGGCGCCAAAAGCAACCCCAACCCCATATACACAAAACGAGACAAGTTGTATCAGTGATCAGCCAGCACTACTTTTACCTGCTGTCCTTTCTTCTTGGGCGTTGCCAGCAGGAGTAGGGGCAGCGCACAAAGGAATACAATGCCTACCAGCAGATAAGCGTCATTGAAGCTGAGTAAAGATGTTTGTTTGACAATATTGGCATCCATCAGCCGGAGGGCTTTTGTATGTGCTTCCACCGCCCCTGTGCCTTTGGATATAAAGAATTGCGTGTAATCGGCCAGGCGTTTTACAGCAGCAGGATTGTCGAGCGTGATATTGGATACAAGGTCTGAGCGGTGTACTGCATTACGGTTGGCGAGATAAGTATTCACCATGGCGAGTCCGAAGGAACCACCCAGCTGACGCATCATATTATTGAGCGCTGCCCCCTGTGCAAAATCTGCCGGAGCGAGTGAAGATACCGCCAGTACCGATAAAGGCACTGTAATCATCGCTAGTCCGACACCTCTTAATATCAATGTATTCGTCAGACCGCTTGCACTGACATCCAGGTTATATCCTGACATCTGCCAGCTGAAAAGGATGAACATGGACATCCCCAGGGTGATCATTACTATCGGAGAGATGCCCCGTTGTAACAGCCGGGCAGAGATGATCAGCCCTCCGATCGCGAGAATCGCCCCTGGTAACAACAGCAAGCCTGTTTGCGTGGGGGTGAAATTGAGTAATCGCTGTGCAAATACCGGTGTCAGAAATACAGAGCTGAACAACCCTACGCCTGATACAAATGTCATGACGGCTGCCAGACTAAGATTCCTGCTTTTGAGTACCCGCAGATTGACGACGGGGGTAGGTGTGGTCAATTCCCACCATACGAACAGCAACAAGCCAAAGAATGCGGTCACACTCAGAAAAATGATATATCCGGCTTCAAACCAGTCGTCCGTTTCACCTCTTTCCAGTACTGTCTGCAGCGAACCAATACCTATTGCCAGCAGAATGATGCCGGCCCAGTCGATGCTACTGGCTTTTACCTTGATCTCCGGTTCTTTCAGCAGCGCATAACAGATACTGGCAGCTACGATACCGATAGGAATATTGATATAGAATATCCATGGCCAGTCATAAAACTCAGTGATATAACCACCCAGTGTCGGACCGATTGTCGGTCCTACGAAAACACCCACCCCAAATAATGCACTGGCGATATTCTGTTTCTCTTTTGGAAATAATTCAAATACGATCACCTGGGATACGGAGAGCAGCGCACCACCACCTATACCCTGCAAGAAGCGGAATGTAACCAGGAGCCAGATGTTGCTGGCCTGTCCGCACATAAATGAAAAGAACGTAAAAGCAATAATAGAACCGATATAGTAATTCCGTCTTCCCAGTTTGTTGACAAGAAAGCTGGTGATCGGAATGATGATCACATTGGCGATGGCATAGGCCGTGATCACCCAGGAAGTATCCTCAAGGGTGGCGCCGAGATTACCACTCATATGCGACAGCGCCACGTTGACGATAGAGGTGTCGATCAGCTCCATTACCGCAGCAGCAATAACGGTGATCAGCAGGATGATCCTTTTCATGTGTAGAGGTTATGAAAGGACTATAATTATACCATTCGGTATAATTATAGTCCGAAAAAGGGAAAGATTAGTTCCTTTGATTCAGTACGGCGTATGCGTCAGCTGGAGAAGAAAGGAAGAGTTTATAGAAGTCGGCGGTATTGCCTACATGTATTTCGTAGTTGTCAGTAGCAAATGCATCCAGTAAAGCGCTGGCTACACCAGCTGCCGGCATACCATTTTCACCACCGATCTCTTTGGAGAACTCTGTATTTACCAGTGGCGGCATCAGTTCGAATACTTTGATATTAGTATCGGACAGTGTGAAACGGAGTGTCTGTGTATAGGAGTGGAGCGCAGCTTTGCTGGCGGCGTATCCTGGTAATCTGTGACCCGGTGTAATTGCTACGATAGAAGAAACGTTTACGATCGCTGCTTCCGCCTGTTGAGATAACAATGGCAACAGTAATTCATTCAGTCTGAGAACAGACAGGTAGTTGGTGTGCATTTCATGTGCCGCTTTGCTGAATGCATCTGCACCTGCTTCCAGTTTATATACCTGTGCCGCTGCTGCATTATTGATTACGACATTCAGTGCCGGGAAGTCCTTTTTCAGTGTATCTACCAGTGCCAGTACATCTGCTTCTTTTGATACATCTGAAACGATCGCTGTCACATTTTTCAGCTGAGCCACTGCTTTGTTAAGTGTATCTGCATTTCTACCAGTGATGATCACCTGGTTACCACTTTCTGATAATAATTTAGCTGTTTCAAAACCGATACCGGCGCCACCGCCAGTGATTAATACGGTATTATTTACTGTTTTCATTTTCTTTTGTTTTATGTGTTATATGGATTATACCGATTGGTATATTTATATGTAAAAAAATATTTAGAGTGAATCAATGTATCGTTGTGTCGCTTCCATGATACTCTTACCATAGCTACGTTTGGCGGTAGTCCGGGCGATCATGATAGCGCCCTGTACCATGGCCATTAGTGTCAATGCGGCTTGTTCCGGATCAGTACCTGCGGAGATTTCTCCGCTCTGAATACCTGTTTCGATCAACCTGACAGCCCTGTCTTTTATTGCTTCCAAGGCATCTGCTACTCTTGCTCTCAGTGCCGGATGTGTATCATCTGCTTCTGTAGCCGTATTTAAAAGCGGACAACCGCCTGTCGGATAGGCAACAGGACGTTCGTCGGCGAAGATCCTGGTACGTACTTTCAGTTTGTCTTTGATCGTTATTGCTTTTTCTTCTTCCGCGTTGAGGTAGGACCTTAGTTTGAGGAGATTGTAATCAAATGAGGCCAGTGCCACTTCATCCTTGTTAGCGAAGTTGCCGTAGATGCTACCTTTTGTTAATCCGGTAGCCTCTGTCATGTCAGATAGGGAAGTACCTGCGAATCCTTTTGTGTTGAAAATGGGTGCGGTCTTCTCTACAATAAACTGTCTTGTTTTTTCTGCCTTGCTCATAAGTGTTTTGATTAAGACAATACAAAATTATACCAGTTGGTATTATCTACCAAATAAATTAATTCCTTCAGAAGTGATTGTTTGTAATTTATTGATAATCAATAAATAATGTAATTATGCAAGCAGGTGTAAAATGTGGACAAGTGCCTTAGTATAACCTGATTTGCTGTCTATTTATAACTTAAAGTTATCCGTAATCACTTATGATGATTTCCTTTACACCCCGGAAGAGCTGACATTTGTGTCATCAAAAAGAAAATAAAAGACTAGCAATATGAATACAATCGTGCACAATGAAGGGGTCAGACAGGAGGGGCTCCCACATACAGGCAGAAAGCATTTCCTGGACAGGAGTATTACGACGCGTGAAGTGATTTTTATACTGGCACTGGCTGTATGTATGACACCCTGGATCTCTGCTCCGGTTGCACTAATGGGTGGACTGATCATCGCACAGTTTATCGGTCATCCATTCCTGCATCTGAATCATAAAGCCACGCATATATTGTTGCAGATTTCTGTTGTAGGACTTGGTTTCGGGATGAATATACACAGTGCGCTGAAAGCGGGTAGTGAAGGTTTTATATTTACCATTGCCTCTATTACGGGTACATTGCTGATCGGTTATGTGACCGGAAAGTTGTTGAAAATAGATAGCAAGACTTCTCACCTGATATCCTGTGGAACTGCCATCTGTGGTGGTAGTGCCATTGCCGCAGTATCTCCGGTGATTAAGGCGGAAGAGAAACAACTCTCTGTTGCACTGGGCACTGTATTTATCCTCAATTCCGCGGCCTTGTTCCTGTTTCCTTTTGTCGGTCATCTCTTACATCTTTCACAGAATCAGTTTGGCTTATGGAGTGCGATTGCCATCCATGATACCAGTTCAGTAGTAGGTGCAGCCGGTAAGTACGGTCCGCAGGCATTAGAAGTAGCGACTACCGTTAAGCTGGCCCGTGCTCTCTGGATCATTCCTGTGACCCTGCTGACAGCCATCTGTTTTAAAACAGGTAAGCAGAAAATGAAGATCCCTTATTTCATCGGCTTGTTTATTCTCGCGATGCTGGCACATACCTATTTCCCTATGGAAGCAGCGGGTGAGGTGGTGGTCCGCGTAGCGAAAACAGGTCTTACCATCACCTTATTCCTGATCGGAGCAGGACTCTCCCGGGATGTACTGAAAGGGGTTGGTGTGAAGCCGCTTATGCAAGGAGTATTCCTCTGGGTATTGATCTCCGGCGCGGCTTTGTGGGCGGTGATGACACTTGCAGCCTAAGCCTTTTTATCATCAGCAAAACGCTTACACGATCATTCGTGTAAGCGTTTTGCTGATGTAGCTGCGATATCCTTGTACTATTTAAGTGCTTGTGTCCATTGTAATGCTGCTTCCATCACTTTGTCATCTTGCTGCATGTATGCGTCAACAGTCATTTGTATCGGTTTATGAGGAATGATACCATGGCCGGCGTGTTTCGGCGGACGCACATCCATGGCATATTTGACGGTGGGAATCCATATGCTGACTTTACTGAATGGAAGCACTGTTTCTATCAGTTGTCCGGAGTGATTGCCTTCATAAGCGCCACCGGTTTCTTCTCCGAAGAAAATCGCTCTGTCATTGCTATATGCAACGGCGCAAAATTCTGCAGCAGCAGAAAAGGTTTGTCCGTTGATCAATACTGCGACCTGATAATCATAGTGTAGCACGACGGGATGTTGTAAGCCCAGTCCTGGTTTGCCGCTGAGTTTCTTTTTATCTTTTTCCAGGTAGCGGTAGTAGTGGAATGGTTGCCTGGAAAGATAGCTGTACAGCAGTACGCCATAGGCATCCCTGCCGCCACCATTATCCCGCAGGTCAATGATCAGTTTTTTAACACCTGCTTTCTTTAACTGCCGGAATGATTGTTCGAGAAAAGCGGGGTAGTCCAGTTTAGCTTCCTGCAGATCACTATAACCGAAAGTCTTAATAGTTAAGATGCCGGTTTTAGCATTTGTGATGAAAAAAGACAATAGCGTCGTCGTGGTGGACGGTGTTTTTAATGCATTGATGGCGGTTTCTTTTGCGGCCGTCAGAGAGACTGTTTTTGTTTGTCCGGAGGGTGCTGTATATGTTACCGTGAAGCCCCCGGAATAGCCGTAAGCGAGGTAATAGTAAAAGTAAAAGATCTGGTTCAGTACAAGATTTCTCTTTGTCGTGTTATAACCGTCAGCCATCAGGTATCCCCGCATTTTTTCCAGCATGACATTCGCAGGATGTGAGTTGACACTGATCAGCTGACTACCTGCCGGAATGGTATTGTCTACACTGCTGGTGATGAAAATGCTGTCTTCCGTAATGTAGGTCAGCAGGGGCAGATAACTATTTTCTGTATGAATGAATTGTGCGAACGGGGCGGGTGCGCCGCTGGACAGGTGTCCGTCACCTACAGCACTCAGCAATATTTTCACGATACCATAGAACTGCCGTTCGTCTGTATCATCATTGATCTGCTGGTAACAGCTGTCGAATAAATCTGCCCATTTATTTTCAGGTATGTAAGCATATATATCGGGATGTGTAGCGAGCAGTTTTGTTTTCAGTAGTTGCAGGTCTGCCTTCAGCGAATCCGCACGTTGCGCAGAAACGGAAAAACAGCAACAGTGCAGGATGATGACTGTCAGCAGGGTTGTAATACGGGTGAACATATACCCAAGGTAACATATTTATTGTTAGTTGTAGAACTGTTTGAAGCGGGCTATTTCCTTGTCCAGTTTGCCTTGTGTGCTTTTGTTGAAGGGGGTGATGGGGTAGAGGTCGATAAGCACTTCTTTCTTTTTAAATGTCCGCTTCCAGGTACCCGCGATCTGTCCTTTGACAAGGATGATATTGCTGAAGAGGGGATTGCCGTCCCGGTTCAGGGAGGATGCGCTGTCGCCACTGTGTATCACTTCCCTGTCTTTGTAGGCAACAAGATATTCGTCATAGTTAGGAATGAGCAATACGTCATTGCCCGTGGATGTGGCTTCCGTTGCTTGTGCCGGACCATAACAGGTTAATTCGCCGAAGGGTGCTGTATGCAACTGATCCTGTACGAGTTGTAATCCTTCGCGGGCGGCTGTGACGGGCAGTCCGCTCCAGCCGGTAAAATCTTTCAGGGTAGCGGGACCGTGGCTGTTGAAATAGCGGAGTGCCAATGTAGCCAGGGCTTCCTGCCGGTTTTTGCCGGGCGCGGGAGCTACACGTTCTTCAAACAGGGCATAGGTGATCTGTTTGTCACGTTTACCACCGTTACAGATGATCATATCCTGTTCTGCCTGTATCAGCAGGAAGTTCATACGGAGATCATCGGTAGCGATCTTTGCTTTTTGGAGTTCGGCTGTAAGTTCGGTACGGGTCAGTTGTTTGCCGTCTTTAAGGGCTTTTTCGAAGACTTTATTGCTTTTCCGGTATATTTTATCATCCAGTTCCAGTTTGCGGTTATAAGTGCCCATTGACTGCTTTATATAGGGACTGCTCAGTTCCAGCATCCAGCGTACATCGGAGGGGTGTACCAGGTGCCAGGTGGGGCGCAATATGTGGGTACGTACCAGTTTACCGTCGGCAATACATTGTTCTATTTCCCGGTGATTGGCCGCAGGCAGTCGCATACCGACCGCCCACTTGGACATTTCGTAGTCCTGGGCCTGTACTGCGCCGCACCAGTGTACCAGATCCGGGGCGTTTTTAAAAGCGGGTGTTGCAAGTTGTTGATTAGTAAGGCGTTGCTGCAGGAGTTGTTTGGCTGTCATCAGTTGTTGTTTGTTTCCGTGGACAAAGGAAAGATACGAAGATGACAACAGTATGTCAGCAGCTGCAGATAATTGTTCGTTCAGATAGTCTTGAATGTCCCATTAGAAGGGCATTATAACGTCATTACGCCGTTACCGCTCCGTTCCTGAACGAAGAGATAGCGGCGTAATAGCGATGTAATATGGGGATACATCGAAGAAAAAGCATTTATACTAGCAATCTCCGTCTGGTCCGCAGGTTTGACCTTCTATGATCTCCAGATCTGAAGGCTGCGTACTTTTCCATTCACCTACAGATTTCGTCAGCACTTCCAGGAAGGTTTCGGAGGCCTGTGCGCCGGAAACACCATATTTCCTGTCAAAAACGAAGAAAGGAACGCCTCTGATACCCAGTGTTTCTGCTTCATCGATATCACGACGTACTTCCGTTGTAAATGACTGACTACCAACCAGGTTTTTTAATACGCTTTCTTCCAGACCGATTTCCTTACCCAGGGCCACCAGGGTATCCGGATTACTGAAATCCTTTCCTTCGGTGAAATAAGCCTTAAATAATCTTTCTTCGGCAGCATCGCCCAACTGGTGTTTTTTAGCCAGCTGTATCAGCCTGTGGGCGTCAAAGGAGTTGGCTACAACCGCCTGTTCCATATTGTAAGTCAGTCCGAGGGTCGCTGCTAATCCTGTTACCTGGTTATTCATCTGTTCTGCCTGTTCGTAAGGGATGCCCTTTCTTTTGGACAGGTAGGTATACAGGTTGTCGCCGTGTCCTGACTCGATGGTAGGATCCAGCTGGAAACTGTGCCATTCTATTTCTACAGATCCGGCGTCAGGAAATTGTTCCATAGCGGCTTCAAACCGGCGTTTGCCGATGTAGCACCAGGGACACATGATATCTGACCAGATCTCTACTTTCATTTTATTCGCTGTGCTCATAGTATCGTTTTCTTTTGTAAAGTTCCTAAACATACTTTACTTTTGAAAGTGGTATCCCGATGGAAAGTACTTTCATCGGGGAAACTATAGGGAAGTATTATGAACAGGAAAACACAGACATCAGAGAAGTCTGAAACTTGTACGGAGCATCTCCGTGCCATCCACGATACGATGGACGTGCTGAATGGTAAGTGGAAGATCGCTATTATCGGGTCTTTACGTTTTGGAAAACGCCGCTTTATGGAACTGCAGAGGGAAGTAGAGGGAGTGGGTTCTAAAATGCTCTCCAAGGAGTTGCGGGAGCTGGAAATGAATGAGCTGGTGAGAAGAACGGTTTACGATACCAAACCTGTCACTGTGGAGTATGAACTGACTGATTATGGTAAAACCCTGGAAAGCATCATTGACGAAATGGCGAAATGGGGTCATTCTCACCGTAAAAGGATTATGCATCCCGTAAATCAGTTAGACCTACAGGATGCACTAAGCCATCTTTAACCTTCAACCTAAAACTGAAACTTTCTTTACGAAGCGATCGAAATATGCTTTTTCCAGCGCCTCCCGGTGGTCTGGGTGGGCGATCTCTATCAGTGCTTTTGCACGTTGTTTAAGACTTTTCCCAAACAGATTGGTTCTGCCGTATTCGGTGATCACCCAGTGCATATGTCCACGGGTCGTCACTACACCTGCGCCTTCTTTCAGGAAGGGGGTAATGCGGGAGATGCCTTTACTGGTTACGGACGGCAATGCGATGATGGGTTTACCACCCTCTGAGAGGGAAGCGCCCCGCATAAAGTCCATTTGTCCGCCGATACCGGAATACTGATAAGTACCAATAGAATCCGCGCATACCTGGCCGGTCAGGTCTATTTCGATCGCACTATTTATAGCCGTCACTTTAGGATTCTGACGGATAATGCTCGTATCATTCACATAGCTGATATCCATGACCCTAAGGGCAGGATTGTCATTGACGAAGTCGTATAATTTTCGTGTGCCCGCCATAAATGCGGTCACTGATCTGCCCCTGTTCAGTTTTTTCAGACTGTTATTGATCACGCCATTTTCAATCAGCGGAATCACCCCATCTGACAACATCTCGGTGTGTAGTCCCAGGTTCTTGTGTTGCGTGAGGTTCTTCAGCACCTGGTCAGGAATATTACCGATACCTAATTGCAATGTCGCCCCATCTTCCACCAGTTCGGCGATATTACGGCCGATCTGTTCTGTTACTGCTGTGGCTTGCTGAGAGTAATCTACTTCCGGCAATGCGGCTTTTTGCCATACCGCCGCATGAAAGCGGGAGAAGTGTATGAAGGCTTCGCCATGTGTACGCGGCATCATGGGATTGACCTGTGCAATCACATATTTAGCGACGTCGATCGCTGCTCTGGCAATATCCACAGAAGTACCAAGGGAACAGTATCCGTGCGCATCGGGAGGGGATACCTGTACGATAGCCACATCCGGTGGTAAGATATTATCTCTGAACAGCTGTGGTATCTGACTGAGGAAGATGGGTACATAGTCGCCGTCGTCACTGTTTACGACGGAGCGGTTGGCGGCGGAAACAAACAATGAATTGACATAAAAACTTTTACGGTATAGCGGGTTGTCGAAGTCAACATCTCCCAGTGTGGTGATGCTGACGAGTTCTACATCACTGAGGTCGGCGTGCCTGTTCTGTAATGCCCTGAGCAGGTGAACGGGTGTAGCTGCGCTACCATGAATAAATACACGATTACCAGACTCAACGCACTTTACGGCTTCCGCCGCGGTGATATATGAAATGTCAGACATAGTATTGTATTTTAAGAACGATGCCCCAAAATTATGCCTGCCTGCCAAGATAAAACATGACAAAGATTAGTCGGAAAGATGATATATGTTAGAATGCGAGTTGTCCCTGTACGTATTGTACCTGGGGGACAATGACCTGTGGAATGGCGCTGATGTGGTATACAGCTGTTTCAACGTCGCGGGAAGCGACGATGACTTCGGTTCTGCCTGCGTGCGGACGGAAAAGCTCCAGCACCAGTTCGGGGTTATTATTATCCCTGGAAAGATGGGATAACAGGAGGTGTGTCATATATGCCGGCTTATGCGCTTTAAAGACTTCCAGCGCCTGTGTATTAGAAAGATGACCTTTCCCTCCCCGGATGCGCTTCTTCAGGAAAAACGGGTACCGTCCCTGTTCCAGCATCTTTTCGTCATAGTTGGCTTCCAGGAATGCCGCATGACATTGTTTAAAATGCCTGATCAGGTTACTACAGGGCACACCAATGTCTGTAAACACACCGATACATATTTCATCTGCTGTGATCATGAAACTATGTGGTTCTATAGCGTCATGCGCTTTAGAGAATGCATGTACCGTCAATGTACCGATGATTACGGGCGTTGCTTCATCAAAGACCTTTACGTTATCTGCATGGAGGTTCAGGCCACCGTGCAGCATGGTTTTCTCGGTGATATAGACCGGGAGACTGTATTTTTTAGATAATACTTCCAGTCCGCGGATGTGATCGGAATGTTCGTGCGAAATAAAGATGGCTTTTACTATATCCATCTTCAATCCCAGCCTTTTCATCCGTCTCTCCGTTTCCCGGCAGGAGATACCCGCATCTATCAGAACGGCTTCTGTGGCGTTTCCGATATAATAACAGTTTCCGTTGCTGCCGGAGTTGAGTGACGTAATTTGCAGTGACATAGCACCGCAAGTTTACTAAAAATTTTAGTTATTTTACAATCCATTCATGAATACCTGCAGCATTTTCTACCGGAAGCTGTATTTCCAGCTTTAAGGCGCTTGTTTTTACCGGTTCAAACTGTACGCTATCGTATTTGTCTTTCTGTACGGAATAAGGCGTTGTATTCTTTACAGGGATCCATTGGTCACCTTGTTTGTACAGTATTCTCCAGGAGGCGGGTATGCGGCAACCACCAAACGGACTGTCGTCATACCAGTAAACTTCGGAACCGGACACCGTGTATTCCTGGTCAAAGTCATACTGTACCCATTCCAGTGTATTGTGTTTCGGCCACCAGTGCAGGTACATGGAATTGTTATCCTGCGAGTTCAGCGGCTGGTACTGGTCGTTTAGTGCGAGGTACATCCTTTTATTGGGCGTAGAGGCGCTTACTTTACTTTTGGAGGCGATGGTCGGAGCGGGTTTTGGTCTGGCGGCGGAAGCTTCATAAGGAATCCATACGGTCATTTCTGAAGGGCCGCGGTTCGCCCATGTGTAATAGGGAATGGCGGTGACCATCTGTGTGGTACTGATCAGCTGATCGGTGTTTAGTTGTCTGCTGGCAGCAGTACCCTGCATTTCCAGTACGGTTACGCCGTTCAGCATGCTGGGTTTATAAACGGCATTGACAACAGCATTTTTATCCACTACGATATTCTGTACGGCGGCGTCTTTGTTGTCCGGGCCTTCCAGACAATACATAAGCGGACCGCGTTGTAAGGCGAAGCGGTCTTTGTCACTGGTTACAGATGTACTGGCCAGTACTTTCTGTACCTGCATGGGGAATTCAAAACTGATCTTATCGCCGGCTTTCCAGCTACGTTGCAGTACGGCGTATCCTTTTTCTGTTTTATAGGAGAGTGGTTTGCCATTCAGGAGAATGACCAGCGCCTGCTGTGCGCTGCTGTCTGCATCGAAATAGAGATTGCCGGGAACAGGTTTGTCATTGGCCCATTCAGGTATGCGGATGTGCAGGGTGAAAGGTGTTGTTTTAGCCGGATTGACAGTGATGGCTACTTTACCATCCCAGGGATAGTTGGTTTGCTGTACCAGCTGTACTTTGCCGGCGGGGAGCGTTATATTGGCTGTATTGCCTGCAAACAGATTGACGTAGAGATCGTTTTTATTCTGCGCATATACATATCCCGGCATGGAGGGTAGGAAGCGTGTCATATTGGATATACAACAGGCGCAACCAAACCAGGCGCTACGCTGATGCTGGCCCATGGACATCAGCGGGTTGGGGTAAAAGAACCTGTCTCCGCTGAGCGATACACCTGACAGGAGTCCATTGTACAGTGTACGCTCCAGAATGTCGATGTATTTCGCATCGCCATGAAGGAGAAACATCCTGCTGTTCCAGTATACGTTGGCGATAGCCGCGCAGGTTTCTGCATAAGCAGACATATTCGGCAGGTCATATGGTTTCCCGAAAGCTTCTCCATTACCGGTAGCGCCGATACCTCCTGTGATGTACAATTTCTTTTCTACCACATCGTGCCAGATATCGTCTATTGCATGGAGGTATTGCCGATCGCCGGTCAGGGCGGCTACATCTGCCATGCCGGTGTACATGTAGGTGGCTCTTACTGCATGTCCGACAGCTTCGTGCTGGTCTACTACTTTTTTATAAGACTGATTATATTCACCGCTATGTTTTTTACCCGGACCGCGTACATCGAGAAAGAACTTCGCAAGGTCGAGGTAGGATTTATTACCGGTAACACGGTACATTTTAGTCAGACCCGTTTCAACGATCTGGTGACCAGGGAATCGTTCTTCTTTACCAAAACCGAATGTCTGCACCAGCAGGTCTGCGTTTTTAACAGCGATATCCAGCAGGTTGCGTTTGCCGGTAGCCTGGTAATGGGCGACGGCGGCCTCAAAGAGATGTCCGGAGTTATATAGCTCATGACTGAGATCTTCTTCTTCCTCCCATCTGCGGGATCCTATCCATGCGTGCGGTTGTGCGGCGTTGACGGTCCGGAAGGTGTAGAGATAGCCATCTTTCTCCTGTGCGGCGCCGATAATATCGATCAGTGTATCCAGGTATTTTTCCAGTGCAGGATCTTTTTTCATCTGGAGACTATACGAGGCGCCTTCTATTACTTTATAGACGTCGGTATCATCGAACGTATACTCTGTCATTTTATCACCCGGCAGGGTATGTGCCGCACGTTTGAAATTATCAATCCTGCCGGTTTTCTGACATTGTTCCAACGTATAGGGTATTGTTATGTCCGCATTTACTCTTATTTTTGGCGCCCAGAAGTTATCTGTTACCTGTACCTGAGTAAACGCAACCGGCTGAATGGGATAATCTCTTTTCAGCTGTCCCTGTACCATTGTACTGATGCCTGTCAGTGAAAGAATAACGAAGCATAATTTCATAAAATGAGAATGAGTTTTGGCAATGGCTAAAGTTATGTATTGTCGTGTGACATCATTTGAAATATATTAATCAGCATTAATCGGATTTTATCTGAAATTTGCACCTCATCAGACTGGACGAGGAGAATCGTCAGCTGAAGGAAGAAACTTGAAAAATTGAAAGTATCGAAGTGATGAGTGTAAGCGGACATCGTTATTTTGCTATTAACAAACCGTATAATATGGTTTCCCAGTTTATCAGCCCTGATAAGGTCCGGTTACTGGGGGACCTCGATTTTGACTTTCCGGAAGGTACACATGCCGTGGGCAGGCTGGATAATAATTCAGAGGGGTTACTCCTGCTGACGACCAATAAAAGGGTGACCCGCCTGCTTTTTGAAAGTGAACAACCCCATAAAAGAGCTTACCTGGTGATGGTGAAAAATATTGTCACCCAGGAGACGATTGAAAAGTTAAGAAATGGCGTTACCATCCGGATCAAAGGAGGTGTAGACTGGGTCACTACGCCCTGTGAAGCGGAGATCGTTGAGAAACCCGCTTATATTGCGCCACGCGAACATCACCCCGTTAAGGAATTTCTGCCTCATTCCTGGCTGCTGATCACTCTTACAGAAGGAAAATTCCACCAGGTCCGTAAGATGACCTCGGCTATCCATCACCATTGCGATCGTCTGATCCGCGTATCCATAGAAGATATGGAGCTGGGCGACCTGCCTCCAGGAGGGGTGCGGGAAATAGAAGAAGAAACCTTCTTCCGCCTGCTGAAAATAGAGAACTGGCAACCGGAAGCGTCAATATTACCGCAGGAATGAGCAATATGCCATTAGTTTGCTGCTGAGATTCTTGGTATTTTGCCTGCTTCCATTATCATGCTTAAAGAATCTATTATGTTTAAACCATTCAGGCTTATGGGTGCGGTCTTATTCAGCGTATTGCTGAGTATATCTGTAGCCCGTGCGCAGGAGGCGGACCCTGCACGTTATGCAATTGTCCCTTACCCTCAGCAACTGGTGCCCGCTGCAGGCGACTTTGTGATTACTTCAAAGACCAGACTGGTATTACCTTCCGACAAAACATTTTTCAGCAAGGAAGCCGCTCAGTTACAGGCACTGATCAGACAGGGGCTCGGACAGGCGTTACCTGTTGCCGCAAAAGCAGGCAATGGTACCATCGTGCTGAAACAGGACACTCAGCTGGCAGGAGAAGAAGATTATACATTAGCGGTAACGCCACAGCAGGTGACCATCGCCGCGAAAACACCGACAGGTATGTTCCGTGCGGTGCAGACGCTACGTCAGCTGATGCCTGTCGCTATTGAAGGGGTGAAAAACGCAAAGCTGGCGAAGATGGCGATACCTGCAGTAAAGATCACAGATCATCCTGTATACGGATGGCGTGGTATGCACCTGGATGTGTCCAGACATTTTTTCTCTGTAGATTATCTGAAAAAGTTCATCGACCTGCTCGCCCTGTACAAAATGAACAAGTTTCATATTCATCTTACGGATGACCAGGGCTGGCGTATCGAGATTAAAAAATATCCTTTACTGACAGAACAGGGCGCCTGGAGAGAATTTAATAACCAGGACTCTGTATGTATGGAAAAGGCGAAGACCAATCCGGATATGGCGATTGATCAATCCCATATCATCCGGAAAAATGGCAAAACGTTGTATGGCGGTTTCTATACCCAGGCACAGATGAAAGAGGTGATCGCCTATGCAGCGGCACGTCACATCGATATGATCCCTGAGATCGATATGCCGGGTCATATGATGGCGGCTATCAAAGCATACCCTTATCTGAGCTGCGAAGGCGGTTCTACCTGGGGGCCATTATTTACCACACCGATCTGCCCATGTAATGAGAAGACTTTTGAATTTGCAGAGAATGTTTATTCAGAGATCTTCGCTTTATTCCCTTCTGAATACGTTCACCTGGGCGCTGATGAAGTAGAAAAAAGCAGTTGGGCAAAATCTCCGCTTTGTGAAGGTGTGATGAAGGCTAATAACCTGAAGACTGTTGAAGAACTGCAAAGCTATTTTGTCAAGAGAATGGAGAAATTTTTCAATTCAAAAGGCAAAAAGCTGATCGGCTGGGATGAGATCCTGGAAGGTGGTATCAGTGAAACCGCTATACTTATGTACTGGCGTAGCTGGGTACCTGATGCGCCTGTAAAGGCAGCGAAAAACGGGAACAAGGTGATTATGACACCAGGTAATCCATTGTATTTCGATGGTATTCCTGACCGCAATTCCATCTCTAATGTATATCACTTCGACCCGGTACCAAAAGGACTGACAGCAGATGAAGCAGCGCATATCATCGGTGCACAGGCAAATACCTGGACGGAATGGATTCCTTCTGAAAAACGTGCCGACTTTATGATCTTCCCTCGTATGACTGCACTGGCAGAAGTACTCTGGACACATCGTCAGGATTACGATAACTATCTGTTGCGTCTGCATCAACAATACAAGCGCCTGGATCAGCTGAAGGTGCATTACCGTATGCCTGACCTGGATGGTTTTACGGATGATAACGTACTGGTAGGTAAAACGGTATTGAAATTACAAAAGCCGGCTCCGGATATCAGTATCCGTTATACGACGGATGGAACCGCGCCGACGATGTCTTCACCTGAATTACCGGAAGCGTTTATCGTACCGGGGCCGGGTACCATTAAACTGGCTTCTTTCAGTCCGTCCGGCAGCAGCAGCGATATTTATACGCTGAACTACCGTAAGCAGTCTTTCTTCCCTCCGGTGAATGTGGAGGGTTTACAGAGCGGCTTACAGGTACAGTATTTTGGTAGCTCCTATAAAGGCGTCACCAAACTGCCTGATACTGCAGACAGCATCGTTCATGTCAGCAATGCGATCATTCCGGAAGGAATGGGTAAAGGCGGTAAAGCTTTTGGTGCGAAACTGGTAGGGTATATTGAAGTGCCTGAAACAGCGATTTACAGCTTCTTCCTGACAGCAGACGATGGTGCAAACCTCTATATCGAAGGAGATAAAGTAGTAGATAATGACGGCTGGCACGCGCCTGTACAGAAGAGCGGACAGGTAGCCTTGCAGAAAGGGTTGCATCCGTTTGAACTGAAGTTTGTAGAAGGTGGCGGCGGATACACGTTGAAACTCGAATACAGGGTGAATGGTGGTAAAATCCAGGCAGTGCCGGATAGCTGGTTCAAGAGAAAATAAAAGAGCTATATAATAGTAAAAAAGCGGTCGCCATAGGTGACCGCTTTTTTTATTTTAATAATTCGGGTTCTGATAATAGCTGCCTCCTTCCTGTAAAGTATTCAGGAATGCAGACGGAATAGGACGTACTTCATGTTGATTGTCGATGAAATACTGTCCGACGTCAGGATTTGTTGACAGGAGATACGCTTTGTTCAGCTTCTTCGTACGTTTAAGATCATAGAAACGTACATATTCTCCGCAGAGTTCCCGTGCTCTTTCATCGAGGATGGCTTGTATGTTTACACTTCCCAGCGGAACGGCGCCTGCCCTTGTTCTGATCCTGTTGATGTATTGCAGGGCATTCCCACCGCCAGCATACAATTCGGCTTCTGCCGCGATCAGGTAGACTTCCGACATGCGCATTATAAAGGTGGCATTCAGATTACCATAGCGGTTGTTGTTTGGATTATTAACGTAGTAGTTGCTGCTGTTATGTTTGGTGAGTGAAGGGTAGAAACTGAAGAAGGGATTGGTGGTAGTGGTACCTCCGCCATCGAGTGGTCTGTTTACCCGGTTATATTGCATCTTCACGGATTTTGTACCGGCATCGTATACATCGGCATAGTCAACGACGAGATAGGGCTGCGACAACTTCGTTGCTACGCGGGCGCTATAGTCCGGATCATTGGGATGGATGAATGCGATACCGGGATCTCCTGTATTGAGGGTTGTACCCGTGCTGATATCATTACTCCGGTCAAATATTTTTAGTGCAGCGTCTGTCCAGCTATAAGTCGGCTTGTTGACCGTCCAGGAGGTCTGGAAGGATTTATGATAACGGGGATCCAGTGAGCCGTCCGGTTGTACAAACAAGCCAAGGAGATAGGCGCTGGGCATGAATTGTCCGCCGGAACGATGTCCCCAGGTTGTATAATCTGTCCCTACCTGTTGCATTGCGCCAAAGTCGGTGACTACACAATAGAACAGTTCATTGTTCATATTCATGTTCCAGGCATTATTGCTGACGCCTCCCACGACAAAACGGTGTGACCACAAGGACTCTTTGTTTGTGTAGTTATTGGTTTCCAGAAATACGTCGTCGAAGGTGGGATAGAGGTAGGTGTTGTATTTACTGCCACCACTTTCGCAATCATCGATCAGCAATTTAGCTGTTTCCAGTGCTTTAGACGCCATTGCCCTAGTCTCGTCGTATTCGACTGTCTGGAGGCAGGCACGGGCCAGGAAACCCAGGGCAGCCTTCTTAGACGGTTTGGTAGTGCCATTATCAACAGGTAACCATTTAACAGCAAATTCCAGGTCAGGAATGATCAGTTGTTTATAGGTATCGAGTGCGGAGGTTCTGACAGGATGCAGATCAACCGTAGCTGCAGGAACGGTTGTTAAGGTAACGCCGCCGAATTGCTCTACCAGGTTGTAGTAATACATGGCGCGGAGGAAATAGGCTTCTGCTACTACTTTGTTTCTTTCTTCTTCGGTTGTGAAGGGCGCGATTGCTGCATATCTGATAGCGGTATTACAGGAACCGATACCATCGTAACAGGAGTTCCAGACACCATTGCCGACTGTGAGATTGGAAGCGGCGCCGGCATTGTATTTAAAGAACTGCGACCAGGAAACGCCATTCTTCTGATAGGTCCAGATATCGGTGCCTGCTTCGCAGAACATCATCCATTGGTTATAGCCGTATAACTGGCGTTCCATGCCGAAATAGCAATTATTAACAAGGTTTCTGTAGCCATCGACAGAAGAAGCGGCGACCGATTCAATGGTGAATCCGGACGGATTGACTTCTTCCAGTGAGCAGGCGCTGATGCCTGTCAGCAAACTAAGTAGTAAAGCAGGTAATATATTCTTTCTCATGATTGCCAGGATTAAAAAGTGATGTTCATACCAAATACGTAGGTCGCGAAGAGCGGAAAGGTATCAGAACCATTTGTTTCAGGATCTGTCCCTTTCAGATCGCGATTCCTGGTAAAGATCAGCGGGTTGTAGGCGCTTGCATAGATCCTGCCCTTGCTGATATGCGCGTATTTCGTCAGATGGGCAGGGAAGGTGTAGCCGAGTGTAATTGTTTTGATCTTGATAAAAGAACCGTCTACATAACGAAGTGACTCTATACCCGTAGTGCTGTTGATACCGGGACGCGGATAGCGTGCGGATTGATTTTCGGGCGTCCAGTAACTGATGCCGGCCGGCTGACCGTCATCCGTTGTAGAATACCAGCCCAGCAGGCTACTGCTGATCATTTGTCCCCAGCGCATCATGGTGAATACGTTGAGATCGAAGTTGCGGAAAGTGACATTGTTATTGACGCCCAGGAGCCATTTAGGCACGGTTGAACCCAGTACCATCCGGTCGTTGATAGAGTAGGGGTGTACGCCTTTATCGCCTGTGCCATTGGCATCAAATTTCTCATTGGTAGCTACTTTCACAAAACCAGGTTTAGCGCCGTAAAGCGTGGCGGTAGCTTCATCGGCGGTGGCCCAGATACCCTGGTATTTGTAATCGTAATGGGCACTGATGGGTTGTCCGATGAAGAGTTTTTCTGATATCACGTCGCCATCCGGCAGGTATACGATCTTTTCTTTATTACTGGTGAAGGAGAAATTGGTACTCCATTCAAAAGCAGGTCTCACAATGTTACGGGTGCTGAGTGTGATTTCTACACCTTTGTTGTTGGTTTGCCCGATGTTCTGCCAGGTCTGTAAAGGAGAGGCCCATGCAGTAAGACCGGAAGTGACCGGCAGGGAGCGTTTGAATAAGAGCCCTTTGGTGTCTGTGTTGTAATAATCTGCATTCAGGGTGATACGGCCTTTTAATATGGTGAGGTCCAGTCCGATGTTGGTATTGTAACTTCTTTCCCAGCTGATAAGGGGATTGGAGTAGGTACCAAAGTTCTGGACGTTAGGAACGAGTTTACCATCCAGGGAGATCGCCTGGTAGGTAGCGGCCTGCGTCTGAGAGGAATAGGCGGACATACCACCGGAGTTACCCGTTACGCCATAGCCTGCACGGAGTTTTAGTTCATCCATCCAGTTGCCTGCACCCTGCATGAAGCTTTCGTCCGATACACGCCATGCGACTACAGCGGCGGGGAAGGTGCTCCATTTATGCCCTTTGGCGAGATGCGATACGCCGTCCCATCTGTTGGTGAGCGTCAGCAGGTATTTGCCTCTGAAGCTATAGTTGATCCTGCCGGCAAAGGACAGACGTTGACGTTGTTCGTAGGAGGAGGCGTTCCCTGTTTTCTGTGTGCCATTGCCCAGGTTGTAAAACTGGTAGTAATCCAGCTCCTGACCCTGACCTAGTGAGTTGTTGTAATCAGCACTGTTCTTCGCCCAGGAGGTGACACCGGTGACGGTGAGCTGATGATCTGTGGCGATCGTTTTATTGTAGGTAAGGATATTCTCCCAGGTATATCCGTAAGTGAATCCGTTATAGATAGCAGCCAGCGGCGCTGCATAGCCGGTTACGACGTTAGAAACGGCTTGTCTGCCCCAGTATTTACCATTGCGATAATTGTTGAGCGTGACACCTAATACGGAACGGTAGGAGAGATCTTTCCAGGGCTTGATATCCAGGTAGCCGTTCATGTATGCGAAGGTGGTGCGTGTGTTATCCGCATACTGATTAGGCAGCTGATCGCCAAGCGGTGTGGTTTCGCCCTGTACAAATACCGGGTTGATATTACCATTGGCATCATAGGCATCACCCAGTGGCAATGCCGATAATGATTTGGTAAAGATGTTTTTGCCCCTGGCATTCTGGATGGAGTAGTTGAGGTTGATATTGGTACCGACTTTCATCCAGCTGGCCATGTCGCGGTCCAGGTTCATACGTAATGCATAGCGGTTGAGGTTTTCATTGCTGAGAATACCTTCTTCCTTTGTATAGGTAAAGGAGGTGTAGACTTTTGTTTTTCCGGTGCCATCAGAGAGGGAAAGGTGATATTTCTGCTGCGTGGCGGTGTTGTCGGTAATCAATCCTACCCAGTCAATCCACTTCCCTTTGTTGTAGGCATCCAACACCGGTTCGGTGGTGAAGATCTGAGACATATCCTGTGGATATTCTCCGTTGGCGGTACGGTATAATTCTTTACGGTAATTGGTGTATTCATCCCCTGTCATCCCGTGAAAGAAGTGCGGACTACCGGAGAGGCCATAGAATACATCCAGGTTCACCGAAGATTTGCCCGTCTTCCCTTTTTTCGTGGTGATGATTACTACGCCATTGGAGCCGGCGGATCCGTAGATGGCGGTAGAAGAGGCATCTTTTAAGATATCGATAGAGGCGATGTCAGAAGGGTTGATCTGATCGTAGCTGCTTTGTATACCGTCTATGATAAACAGCGGACTATTATCACCATAAATGGAGCGGCTGCCACGCAGAAGGATATTGGGGTTGGTACCTACGGCCCCTGATCCCCGCATGATATCCATGCCGGCTACTTTACCCTGTAATGCTTCCATGGCATTGTTAACAGGCGTAGCGGTGATATCCGCTTCTTTGATTGAAACAACAGCGCCGGTCAGGTCGCGTTTTTTAACAGTACCATAGGCAATGACTACACTTTCCCCCAATTCCTGTACGGATGCAGTGAGGGTGATATTCAGCACAGGAGACGGCCCTTCCGTCAGCCGGATGTTCGCTGCATCACTTGCTTTTGCAGGCGTCGCGGCAATGCCTTTTTCAGTTGGTTTGAGTGTGCATTCCATGGTGTTGTAACCCATGCTGGAGATGACAAGGACCGCATTATCTGCAACGGAGGTCAGTGTAAATACGCCATTGGCATTGGTAGTAGCGCCGGCGGATGAACCTTTGACACGTATGGTAGCTCCGATGATGGGTGTACCATCGCTGCTTGTAATTTTCCCGCTGATGGTGATGGGAGGGCCGGAGGAGTGAATGGCTGCGAGTGAGATATGCGCATGGAAGGCGCAAATGAGCAACAGCAGCATTGTCAGTGTTTTCATAAACGTTTTTTTATAAATGCGTGAAATGTTCTCAGTGGAAACCGCCAATGATAGTATGGCTGGTCGGGCTATTCTCGTGGAATTGTAGCAATTGTGTATGAACGCGTTGTACAGGTATGTGCTATAACATGGAAGCGTCGATGGTTGTCGTTTTTATGGATATCAGGTCATAAAAGTATAAAATAGGTGTTATAATGACACTATTTGATTAGTATAATAGTGTAATACTACTTATTTGTAATTGAATATTGGTATGGGACAGTATAGGACAGTTGGTACTTAGAGGTGATGACTGCCTGGGGACATAGGCTGATATTGAGTCGTTTGCGATTTGTTGAAGTCTATTCACAGGATACAATTTATTTGTAACTTGCGGTCTGATCCCTGTACTATGAGTGTGCCTGTAGAGAATACCCTGATATTTTAACCCGCCTGATTAGTACTTAAAACAAGTGTAGTTATCATGATTCATTATGTTGAATACGGAGATATCTTTCAAGTGGAAGGTGTTGTTAATTATGCCCATGGCTGTAATTGTGCCGGGGCGATGGGGGAAAGCTGATGGGAAATAGTAAACCGTATATACCGAAAACAAAGTTTGACGATAAGGCTGTAGCGTTGCTACGGACCATGACGCCGGCGCAGATCCGGGAGGATGTACCTGCATTGCTGACCTGGTTGCAGGATCTGAACTGGCCGATTGCTTCAGACGTATCTGATTACCTGATACCCTATGTTAATGACATAAAAAATGAAATACTGGACGTCTTCCGGACATACGACGAGACCTGGAAACGTAATGTTTTATGTCTGTTGGGGGATGTTCCGCATCAGCTGGATGAGATGCTGCTCCTATCTCTGAAGAGAATGGCATCAGCACCTACACCCGGCGAAAAGGAAGAGGAAATTGATCTGCTTGCGATAGATATATTACTGCGACAGGCAGAGCTGCGTCAGCAGGATTAGGCTGGTTATTCCGGAAGCAGCGTATCAAAGTTTGCAATGTCGCTTTTTAGTTTCGTGATTCGTTTTTTCCAGACATGCCGGAGCAGGATGATCTGAACAGAAAAAATAGCGAGTATCAGCAATAGCAGCAGGTATTTATGGTTGGTGAAACTGATTACTGATGTAAAGAAAATCAACAGGCAGGCTGCGGCTATGATTCTGCTGCTGACTGATATGACTGCGTATCTCTGCAGGCGTAAAAGGGATTGCCGGAGCGACTGTGTGATTGTATCTGCATGTAGTGTTTTGGTGGCTAGTTTGTATCCCAGGATGCTGTGTATGATGGCAAACAGCGAAGCGCTCACCAATGCGATATTCGCATATATGGGCTTTCTGTCACCATCAAAGAAATCATAATAGACAATAAGGAATAAGATAAATGCAATTGTCTCTATGAATAGTTGTCTGCGCATCTTACGGAAGCCAGGTGCAGATAACATTGTTTTAAGTGTTTGTTGATCTTTAGGCGTATTGCCCAGGTTGTTCCACATTGATTTTAAAGGATCGTTTTGCATGGGTCATTTTTTTTGCTGTAATAGTTGATGCAATTTGTTTTTTATCCTGTTGATCTTCACGCCGACATTATTCTCCGTCATGCCTGTAATAGCTGCTATTTCCTGGTAGCTGAGTTCTTCGAGATACAGCGTGATAATTGCTTTGTCTGTATCATTTAACTGCCGGATTGCTATCCGGAGGCGTTCCATTTGTTCATTGTCATCCGGTATGCCTGCCGGCATATCAGGAAGGACGGAGGGGTATCTGAGATCAGGTTGTTTCCTGCGGAAGGCAGTCAGGGCGGTATTGATAGCAATGCGGTACAGCCAGGAACTGAACCGGGATCTGCCTTCAAATGAGGGAGCTGATTTCCATAACTGGCATACAATCTCCTGAAAGAGATCTTCCCTGTCTTCCGGGGAATCCCGGTAGAGCCAGCAGATCTTATGAATGATCTGTTGGTGTTGTTCGATTAGCTGTAAAAACTGCGTTTCATCCATGTGTTTTTATTGATGATGATATTCGTTCTGCTTTTCCGGCGGCGTTAATGCCTGCTTTACGAAACTGTTAGTTGCAGCTTTTTCAGAAAACTTACAGGAGGGCTTACAAATCGGGGATATTTTTATCCATGAGGGTCTTATGGTCTATGGCCCATTCTTCCAGTTGTTGCCAGATAGGGGTTAGTTTCCGGGCACTGTCGGATAGCCGGTACTCCACCCGTGGAGGAATTTCGGCATAGGCGGTCCTGATGACCAGGCCGTTCTTTTCCAGTTCCTGTAAATGTAGGGTGAGCATCCGGTCGGAGATTTCGGGGATAATGGCTTTGAGTTCGCCGAAACGAAGCGTTTTCTTTTCCAGTTTATACAGGATGACGAGTTTCCATCTTCCTGCCAGCATGTCGACGGCATACATCATTCCGCAGAAGCCGATCAGCTTTTGCAGATTGAGCGAATTGCTGGATGTGATTTTTCTTTTTCCCATTACTTACACTTTTGTGTGCTGCATACAATAAGCTGCACTGGTACCTGGTAATGTGCAGCAGTATAATTTTGCTGCTGTTACCATAAAACGGGATAAAAATATGAAAATACTGATTGTACTAGCCCATCCGGAATTGAAGAGTATGAATGGGGCAATGTTTGAAAGGGCGATAGCGGTACTGACCACGGCGGGGCATGAGGTGCAGGTATCTGATCTCTACAGGGCACAGTTTAACCCGGTGTCTGACCGGAATAATTTTACCACTACTTATGATGCGGCATTCTTTAAACAGCAGCTGGAAGAAATGCATGCGGTGGAAAGTGCTGGTTTTGCGGCAGATATTGCGCAGGAGCAGCAGAAAGTGGAATGGTGTGATCTGATGATCTGGCAATTCCCATTGTGGTGGTTCACGGTACCGGGTGTATTAAAAGGCTGGGTAGACCGCGTATTTGCGATGGGGCGGTTTTATGGCAATAGCCGCTGTTATGAAACCGGTATGCTGCAAGGGAAGAAGGCGCTGTTGTCACTTACGACGGGAGGCTCGGAGGAAAGTTATCTGAAGGATGGATTACATGGGGATCTGGCGGGTATTCTGAAACCGGTACACCGTGGTATGCTGGAATTTGTAGGGTTTAGTGTGCTGGCGCCACAGGTGGTATATGCGCCGGTCAGACAATCTGTGGAGGAGCGGGAGACGCTGTTAGTTGACTGGGGCACGCGTTTAGAAGGGATTTTTGAGGAACAGCCCATCGTCGTAGGAGGGTATTGAGCATTATGCTGGATTTTTTTTCTTATACCTATGTTCGTTTATGCTTCCCGATCAATTAAAGAGGCCATCTATAAGCATCCTGCCGCTGTTATTAACGATTTCTCCCTGGATATATACTGAAGACTTTCCCGCTTACTATCAAGTAAATTATAGCTGTTTATTCCCTACCTTCGCGCCCATGAAAGACTACAAAAAACACTTCATCATCCCGGCGCCGCCGGAAGACCTCTATAAAGCGCTCACCAATCCGGTTACTATTCAACTCTGGACGGGCGAGCCTGCGGAAATGTCTACCGAGCCTGGTACGGAATTCTCCCTCTGGGGCGATAGTATTGTAGGGATGAACCTGGAATTTGAAGAAGATAAGAAAATTGTGCAGGAGTGGTATTTCGGTGAACAGGAAGATGCGTCTATTGTGACGATCATCCTGCATCCGAACAAAAAAGGCACCGACGTTGAACTCAGGCATACCAATATACCAGACGAAGCTTACGAAGACATCGTAGGTGGATGGAATGAGACTTACTTTGGCGCACTGATTGACTTTTATACTGAATAGTGATGAAAGCCGCCAGTGTCAGCGAATTAAAGAAAGAATTGCAGGAGGTTCCACCGGCACAGCTGGTGGAACTATGTCTGCGTCTGGCTAAGTTCAAGAAGGAGAATAAGGAACTGCTGAACTATCTGTTGTTTGAATCCCACGACCTGCAGAGTTATATAGAGTCTGTCAAGCAGGAGATGGACGAAGCCTTTGCAGAAGCTCCTAAACAGCATATTTATTTTGTGAAGAAGCATCTCCGCAAGATCCTCCGCGCTACGAACAAGCATATCAAGTATACCGGCTCTAAACAGGCCGAAGTAGAATTGTTGTTGTATTTCTGTACGAAGGTAAAGAAAGCGGGGTTCAAGATAGGAGAGAGCGTAGCGCTCACAAAGCTATACGTGCAACAGGTGAAAAAGATTGAGAAATCTATTTCACTGCAACATGAAGATCTCCAATATGATTACCAAAGGCAGCTTGAGCGGTTGTAAGCTGCTATTCAGCGCCTTCAGACATATCCATTTCCAGCAATTTACTCATACCAGCATATTCTGCGGAGGCTTCCGGGCACAACATGGTTCCTAAAGAGGCAACTGCCTTCTTTGCAAGCGTTTCAATGTCGGAACTGGTAGTAAAGAAAGTTGGCGTATGTTCCTTCATTTGTCTAAGCAGGTTGTTCTTGTGTTGTATAGAGAGACCAGCTAACGTTTTCAATCTTTCAGTAGTCGTATTATACAATTCTTCGTAGTAAAAAAGGATGTTCATAAAAGCACTTGTTTGTACGACAAATGTAGCCCTTAGGTTATAATCAAAGCCATATGGAAATCTTATGAGCCATAAGATTTAGTTATAGATAGATTTTGCTAATTTGATGAAACGCTTATTCAGTTCGCTGGTTTCACCTTTGCGCTGAATAAAGTAAAAACTACGTTCGATACGCAGGCCTTCGAACTGTAAAACCGCCAGTTCTCCAAGTTGTAACTCCTTGACAATCGAACGCGTAGACAAAAATCCTACACAACCGGATTCTACCAGGAAATTCTTTAATGCTTCCGTTCCGCCAAGCCGGACGTTAATTTTGAGATCATCAAGGCCGATCTTACTTTTCTTCAACCCCTGTTTGATTGCTTCCAGGGTACCGCTGCCGCGTTCACGGATGGCGAGGGGCATGTTCAGGATCTCTTTAAGGGGGTATTCCTTCTTTCTTACCAGGGGATTGTTATGACTACATACTGCTACGATCTGATCCTTTAAAAAGGGCTGATAAGTCACATTACTGAGCTTACCTTTTTCTTCGGTCACCCCGATATTTATTTCATTGTTCAGGAGGGCATCCAGCACGATTTCGCTGTTCCTGTTCAGCAGGGAGATCTCCACCCTGGGATATTCCTGGTTAAAGGCGGACATTACCCGGGGTAGTATGTATAGGGCGGCTGTAGTGCTCGCGCCCAGGTTCAGTCTGCCTGTAGCCTGTAATTTGTCTTTCATGACGGAAATGTCGAACTCCGTCTCCTGCTGGATCATTTTTACTGTCAGCAGCCGTTTGTATAATAACTGCCCGGCTTCTGTCAGCTCTATATGGAGTCCTTTTCGCTCAAATAGTTTCGTCTGATACTGTTCTTCCAGGCTTTTAATATGGCTGCTCACTGCGGGCTGTGAGATGAATAATACTTCGCTTGCTTTCGAAAAACTCCTTTCACGGGCCACTTCCATAAATACCAGATGCCGGGTCGATAACATAGGCTTTTATTTGTATCCAAGGTATTTAAAATACCAGTCTGTTCCAAAAGAGTTCATCAGGCGGAAAACTATCAAATAGAATATCAGTTACTTATGATTTTTACACAATGAAACTTTCAGAATATTTTGAAAGTTCGAATATTAATACCTAGGTTTGTATCACAAAAGCAACCTTCTGCCAGTCACCTGAATGTACCCGGTATGAACACACTCGCTTACATCATTTATCTCCTGATCACCTACCTGATAACTGTGCGTGTTGGCCTTGTATTCTTTCGTAACGGCAGGGTTTTTATACTCGGTCTGCTGAAGGATGATGTGTCTCTCACTGACGCTATTAACCGCATATTACTAATCGGCTATTACCTGGTCAATCTGGGATATGCTGCATTGATGATCAGTACCTGGAGCACAATTCACAACTGGGTGGAACTGTTTCTGTCCATCACCGTGATGACCGGAAAGATAGTGATGACACTGGCTGTTATGCACTATATCAACATGCTTGTTATTTACTTTATCAGTAAACGAAATAAAACAATTCTTCACCCTTAAAACACTGTTGTATGGCTAGAACGCTCAATTTCACCGCTTACCTGATCTATCTGCCGATCGTTATTTTTCTAACATGGTATGTAGCGCATACTTTATTTAAGAACAGTAAAGTATTCATGCAGGATATTTTTAACGGCAAGTCTGATATCGCATTGGCCACTAACAAACTCTTTGAAACAGGATTTTACCTGATCAATCTGGGTTTTGCTTTCTGGGTAATGGAGATCACGCGTGGTTTGCTTGACAACCGGGATATGGTAGAAGCGCTGAGTACTAAAATAGGCGGTTTCTGTATTAACCTGGGTCTCATGTTGTTCCTGAACCTCTATCTGTTCTTCAGAGGCAGAAGAAAAGCAAAAGCACGTTATACACCACTGAGTGCAACACCTAAAATAGAAGGATGATCCGCGGTCTGTCATTATCCCTATACCGGATCAATTAAGAATTAGGAATTAAGAATTAAGAATTGATGTGAAAGGGCTGCCAGGTTAGATATGGAGGGGCTGTAGGAAATGTAAAAATATCGAAATTAAATTATGAGTTCATCCTTTGTTAAATACCTCAAACTACAACGCCTGCTTTATTTAGAAGCAGGTGTTGTAGTTTTAAGTATCTGGTGTTTTATTGTATCAATAGTTTTTTCGTAATTGCTTTTTCACCATAGGTGAATTTTACAACGTATACGCCTTTGGGCAACTGCGGAAGGTTCAATCTTACTTCCGGCTGTGCTTTGGCCGCATATACCTGTCTGCCGCTCAGATCATAGACAAACAGGTGTCCCTGACCGCTGTAGTTGGAGATGATCACTTTGGCCTGACCATCCGTAGCAGGGTTAGGTAAGATCTGTATAGCAGGTTCTTTCAGCTTTGCAATAACTTCATTGGCGACTGCTGCCGCTACGGCTGCCGGTGAACTGTTGGCCAGTATCACCGTACCATATCCTGAAGTATTTTCATAGTTGAATAAGGAACCAAACCATACTGCCTGACCGTCACGCGCTCCGCCATTATCATCATCGTCATACGCTGCGTCAAAACCGAAGGATACGCCTGCAGCAGGCGTAATATTCAACTGTGACCACGGAATACTCATCTCTATGGTGTATCCGCCGGTGATAGCAGCATAGGCGTGTTGTATGCCTGTTACAGCTGTTTTACTGAACAGGGAACTGCTGTTGTATGCTTTGATGAACTGGTTATCGCGTCCGTCAAAAGTGCTTCCTTTATTGTTGTTGGCGTCGATGAAGATTTCAACGGCATCATTATCCCATGGATCAGGAGAATCTGCATAGAGGGAGCCGTCCAGCACTTTTACACCGATATACAGGTTGTTTGCATCCCAGAGTACGCCGAAGGTGGCTGTGTTGTTAGGCGAACCGGTGGTTACCTTGCTGATCGACTGTGATAGATTCCAGCTGCTTTCATTCAGATTACCATTTACGGTGATCGTACCGGCAGCAGGACTTGCCTGTATAGTACCCGGTTGATTCGGATCAATGACTGAGCCTACTATCACCTGTACCTGGTCGCTGGAAGACGATGTACCATCATTTACGGTCAACTGGAACACATAAGTGCTGCCGTTTGTCAGACCGCTGATAACAGGATTGGCAATGGCTGTATTGCTGATCGTAGCGGCAGGACCGCTTACTTTTGTCCAGCTGTAGGTCACTGCATTCCCTTCAGGATCTGAGCCTGTACCCTGTAAAGTAACCGTTGTGGTATTAGCCGCCAATGTAATGTCTGCGCCGGCATTTACCACAGGCGGCTGATTCTGCGGACCGCTGCAGGTGGTGAGGTATACGGTACCAAATACGGAAGGATTGGAGAATGCCGTGGTATTCGTGGCAAAAGAAGCGATCTGCGCATCCCGTGTACCATTGTTATCATCATCGTCGATCTGTATGTCGAGTCCGATAGGTTTACCTACAGCTGGTGTTGTTCCGATGGTTGTCCACGGAATAGCCACTTCCAGGTTATAACCGGTTGCAGTGGTATATTGTCTGAAGTTGATACCTGTTGTTCTCGTTGCAGAATTGGAGCCGGTGTGTACTACATTGTCATTCCAACGGAAGCCCAGCTGGAAGTCGTTTGCTCCATCGTAGGCACTTCCTTTACTGTTGTCGCCGTCCAGGAATATTTCTACAACATCATCTTCCCACCAGCTGGCGCCAGAGTCGGAAATGCGGGTTGCATCATTGACTTCTATCAACAGATAGAGGTTGGTATTATCATACATGGCTCTCCATTTACCAGCATAATCGGAAGGTAGTCCACCTAATATGACATTGCTGATATTCCTCACCGGAGCAATAGACCATGCTGCATCGATTGTATTGTCAATGACAGGGGCCGTACCGGATACCTGTGCGATGACAGGTGATATGCAAGGAGGATTATCGTTATCGGCAATCGTAATGGTGGCGATGGTATCACCGCCCAGTTTATAGGAAGCATCCGGTTTTAAGGTCAGGCGTAATGTTTCCGGACCTTCAAACACGGCGTCATCCACTGTTGTAATGTTGATGACTGCGGATGGTTGTGCCGGCGTTAGTGTGATTGTGCCACTCAGTGGAGGGTTGGCATTGTAATCATTGGCGCTGGCGGTACCGGATACCGCATATTTCACATTAATGCTTTGTGACAGGGAAGAGGTGCTGACTGTAAATCTGCCTGCTGCGCCGCCTTCAGCTGCATTCGGTAAAGTCGCAGTGATATTCACGCCGGGTAGTATTGTTACTTTACGCGTAGCGGTGAAATTACCGCTGGCCGTAGTCACAGTGATATTGGCTGTACCGATACCTACAGTGGTCACTTTACCGCTGGCGTCTACTGTTGCTACAGAAGGATTAGAACTATTCCAGGTGACGTTTTTGTTGGTCGCATCAGCAGGGATGATATCAGCTGACAGCTGCAATACCTGGCCTTCTGTGAGGGTGGTATCATTCGCCGGTTTGATATTCACGCCTGATACGGGAATGTTGATGTTCTGGATGATCAGCTGGAAGCTGTTATTCCGGTTAAGGTACGCGCCTGATTCAGCATTGGTGACTGTCAGGTTGTTGAATGTGGCCGTCTGCGATCCTGCCTGGACATATAGTCCGAAACCGCCGTATACGTCAGAAGGCACATCTCTTACAACAGGATCGAGGCCGGTACCGTCGATGGTGGTGTTATTGAATACGAGGTGATGCAGATTATTGCCGTAGATCTGGATACCGTCGCGTTGCGAGCGCAGAATGGTATTGTTGTCAAATTGCATGTTGAAAATACCGGTACCGCCTGCATAGAATTCGATCGCACCTCTTTTCTGGTCCCACAGGTCATAGCTCGTGCCACAACCGATCATGGTGTTTTCATATACTTTGATAAGATCACCAGGATATTCAAACGTAAAGCCGGGGAAGTCGTTGGTAAAACGGATTGCGGAACCGCCCACGCCGTCTTTGATCAGGTTGTGATGGATCTCATGTCCGGTACCGCCGAACAGGGCGATACTGCCTGCGCGCCAGTTGTTTTCGATGGTATTGTACCGGAAGATGTTGTTACGACAGGTAGCGTTATTGCCTGCTGCGTTGGCAGGCCATACGGCCAGACCATCATCACCGTTATTCCGTACGCTGGATTGTTCCACTACGGAGTTCGAAGTACCCTGACAGAAGTTTACACCGTCTGCATAGTTGTTGCGGATACGACATCTGGAAATAACCAGGTTGTTAGTGATGTCGATCGGATAAGGGGGATCGTAACCAGCTATCCAGAAACCGCATTCGAAGTGCTCCACCCATATATCGTGTATACGGGAGCCGGTGCCATAAGTACCCATAAAACCTTTATAGGTTTTGTACATTTCACCAGGGAGTCTCGGATTGGATTCGTCGTATTTCAGCCGGTCATTGTTGATTGTACTGAGTGTAAAATTAGAGATCTCTACATTGCTGGCACGGCCCATAAAGCCGCCATAAAATTGTTTGTCGGTGGAGAAATTAACGTCTGTGTACCAGATGCCTGCGCCCTGGATTTTCATGTTGCTGACATTCAGGGCCAGTTTATCGCTCAACAGGAAACGACCTGCCGGGATATACACGTGTTTACCCTGTGAAGCCGCTGCGGCGATACAGGTATTGAACGCCGCAAAGTCGTCTGTCTGGTCGTTGGCGGTAGCGCCATAATCTGCAACAGACAGGAAATTGGCTGGTAGCGGCAAGGCTGCAGGGACAGCTTCTACTTCCACAAAGTCGATACCATAAGTAATGGCGTCGTTGTTGTCTTTGCGGATGCTGAGTTTGTCGCCTGCATTCATGGGCGCATCGAGCCGGAAATGGACTTCATCAAAACGCATGAAGGTTTTTCCTCCGGGCGTCTGCACTGGGTCGGCAGCCGGGAAGTACTGGTAGGCCCAGTAGGAGGAAAGGTTGATCGTACGTACTTTAACGCCATTGACATACAAACCGAGGCTACCGGTACGGCCTGCGCCTGTATTGTCATCAGGCATGGTGAAACGCAGGTTCACCCCTTGTGCGGGCTGCGTAAGGGTCCATTCAACACCTGCGCCATTTGTAGCGAGACTGACATACTTCTGGTCAGATGCTTCGGAGGCGATTTGTGTCTGAATGAACTGAGGTGATTGCTCCAGGGCTGCACCTCCGTCTAAGGCTGCATTTTCTGCTTCATAACGGGTGTAAGGCATCTGGTATGCGCCGCGAGGTAAGCCATCGCTTTGCGCCAGCAGTACGCTACTTTGCATCAGTAACAGTAAAAAGCATATCGTACGGTACCAGCAAGGAATTTTCCTCAGGTACCTGAGCCGGGCAGGACCAGCCTGCGTAATTGACGCGGAATGTTCCGCTTTCGAGGGAAAAGAAACGGGTTTTCTCATTATGGTAGGTATTTAGAGACAGGAGTGTTTTCCAGGGGCCTCTCATTTTCAACAACGTGGTAATATTTTCATCCGTGGTATCTCAAAGGAAAAGAAGTCGGCTGAAATGGGCAAGTAGTACGGAGAAAATATAGAAAATACGGGCGGTTGCAAGCAGGTCTTCTTCTTTAATTTTCTCATTATCAGTAGGCTGCAGATATATAACTACCTTCATTGATATAGGTGTTCTGGAGGGGGACTGCCTTCATCAGTCTGATGTTTTCCCAGGTATTTCATGTCATTTTTTGGCCGGATATTTTGTTTAATTTAGCGCTACCTATGAAATACCTATACCATGGAAATTAAAGCTCGTTTCTCCCAGATCGGATATGTCTTGTTAGGAGTGTGGGGCCTGTTTCTTGCGGCGATGACATTTTTGGAATATAGTCCCTGGGTGTTGTTTACTTATATCGCATTGACAGTGTGGCTGATCGGCGTCAGACCATTTATCTTTACCATTCGTCTGGATAAAGAAAGGATCACTATTACCTGGTTCAAGTTCTTTATTCAGCGGACGACCAGCAGGGACATCCAGCATATCAGACTGGAGGTGGTTTATCCTGGTGGGGAGGAAAATCCTGAAGAGGCGATCCTGCATATCTTCAATGGAACGAAATGTATACATCAGGTGTATGCCAACCGTGGATTTGAGGAAGCTGATTTCAGGCGGCTGATCGTTAAACTGGAGAAATTTAAGATTGCCGGACAGGGGGTGAATAATTAGGAATTAGGAATTAGGAATTAAGAATTAAAAATTAAGAATTAAATGAAGCTTGGTACTGAGTATAATATTGTACAGCATTGGATGAGAGTGGGCATTGGGCTGATCGCATTGGTGATGTTCTGTTATTCCCGTGATGGGGTATGGGTATTTTTCCTGGCGTTTCTGATCTTGCTGACTATTGCCAGCAGACAGCAAAAGACTTATTCTATTGTGCTGGAAGACAATATGCTTGTGTTGACAGGCGCTAAGTTACTGATCAGGAATGTTGTCAGCTATCATGTACAGGACATCTGGCTGGAACTGATTCATTCAGGGTCGACAGGTGAGGCGAAGGACGCTATACTGAACGTATTTGAGGGAAAGAAATGTGTACGCCAGGTGCATGTGAAAGAGGGATATACCGAAGAAGAATTCAAAAACCTGATCACTGCATTTTATGTGATGAAGACGTCGACGCCAGTCTGACGTTTGTTAAATATCCTGTTTATAGCAGATAAACAGGATGTATCGCCGCTACATACCCGACGTATACGTGGACTTGATCGCGAATTGATTCTCTTTAGATCAATGTGTGCAATTATTAATAGTATTCCTGTATGACGGGGCAGGAGGGAATGCACGCTCCGCTGCGGTAAAGCTCCGCAGGCATCCGGGAAACCGGGCATTCAATAAACAAAAACGACAATCTATCTTAATAACCATTTTATATCTTTCAGGTAGCGTATTATCTATTCTCTTTGAATAAATACAGGTGACTGATGCAAATGAGCATTCGTAAAATGAACCTCAGATAAGTTATGTGAAAAGTGCTGTTGTACATAAGCAGCTTTATCAGAAGTATACTCTCTTTCAGGTGTGATCACTGCGATAATATCCGCAGCCATGTGTTTTTTACTGTAGGAAGGTATTCCCTCCCGAAGCGCTCTCACTTGTATTGTTACCACTGATATACCTGTACTACTCTGGTCTATCTTAAAGAATGCACCTGCAAAATATTCACCGGGATTCAGCGTCAGAATATGTATATTAGTATGTATAATACGCTGTGTACCGAAGCTGACGGTAGCAGTGATCACTTTTACTTCAAGCGCTGTGCTGCCTTTAATCACCGGCAGTAGCTGTGCAGGAATATGTACGACTCCTTCCGGTGAACATGCAGGCGCTATTGAAAAGAAGTGGTCAATGCCCGTATACTGATTGAAGCGGAAACCCTTGAGTGCAGCCTCATGATTTCTCCCATTCATGATGAATGCCTTAGTAAGACGGTTGACGTGTGTTCCGTCTATATCCCCCTCCATTTGCCCACAAAAAGCGTGACGGATGAGCGCGCCTTTTTTACTTGCGGAGCCGAAGCGTTTCGCTGCACGCCGGGTATTTTCCGTTTGCCGGACTGTATCCGGTGCACTACGCAGGAAGTAATGGTTCTTTCTTTGATAGCCAATCATGTTACCGAGTTTGCCGGTGAAGGTGATCAGCGAGGTTTGTTTTGCCATAAAGATATATCTGGTTATCCATAAATATACGGCAAAGAATTCATGATCCCCGATGTGCTGATTTGACCATCATATGATAGGCGTCGTATCAGTTTTCGTCATTCTTTAATATGCTGATCTGTGTATCAGATAATAACAAACATGATACGAACATTGATTGACGAATATCGAAAAGAATCACTGCTGTCATGCCGCTTCTCTATCCTATAAAAAAGTCTGAAAATAAATAACTGTATGTTTGACATTTATATTATATTCATTTCTGAATTTCACCGTTAGCATGAAAAACGCCGGAGGTACTGACCGGCCAGGAACTGTAGCGCAATTAACAAACCTCGAAAAAAACACACAACTAAACCCAACGTTATGAAAACGCTCTACGTACTCGTAGTGCTGTTGCTATTTGCTTTCCTCCAAGGCTTTTCGCAGCAGACAAACAACGTTACTTACTCAGGAACAGTAACAGATTCCACAGGCATTCCCATTCCGGGCGCCACCGTATCAGTGAGGAACAGTAACAAAGGAGTGGTCACGAAGAATGATGGTTCGTTTTCCATTCAGGCCACGCCCGGCGCTGTTATTACCGTCAGCATCGTAGGTTTCCAGACCAAGGAGCTTGTACTGGGAAGGGAAGCAAAATTGCAGATCACTGTCTCCTCACAGGCCAGTAATCTGACAGACATTGTCGTGGTAGGTTATGGTACGCAACGAAAGGCCTCCGTTACAGGCGCCGTTAGTACCCTTAAATCGGACGATCTCGTACGAACACCTGCTACGACCACGTCGGCTGCCCTCGTGGGTAAAATGCCGGGTATAACGGCCCGTGCCACCGATTCCCGTCCGGGTAATGGTACCAATCTTCAGATCCGTAACCTGGGTACGCCGCTCTTCGTTATCGATGGGGTGCCTTATACAGGTAATACGGCTACATCCGCCTTCGGATTAACCACCGGCTCCGGACAGGATATCTTCAATACACTAGGTCTGGAGGATATTGAAAGCATCACCATCCTGAAAGATGCTTCTGCTTCCATTTATGGTTTGCGCGCCAGTAATGGCGTGGTACTCGTTACTACCAAAAAAGGAACGAAGAATGAACAACCGCGTATTAACCTGTCTGGTTATTACGGTTTCCAGAACTTTACGCGTTACCCATATCCGGCGAATGCCGGACAATATGTGCGCGCACTTGTAGAGTCAGAACAGAATCTCGGCCGTGATCCGTCATTGCTGTATACGCCCGGCGAACTTTCGAAATGGGAAGCCGGAACGGAGAAAGGTTATAAGAGTTATGACTACTACAAGGAAGTACTCCGCCCTAATGTACCTCAGAACTACATCAGTGCGAATGCTTCCGGTGGTTCACAGCGTACCAGTTATTATATGTCTGTCAGCAGACTGAGTCAGGACGCGCTCGTGAAAGACTTTACCTATGAGCGTACCAATCTGCAGGCCAACCTGGAGGCTAGTCTGGCGAAAGGATTAAAAGTCGGTACACAGATCAGTGGCCGTCTTGAAAAACGTCATAACGTAGGTGTACCCGGTCTGGATGACTATTTCAATCCCTTCCTGAGCATCTTCAGTATGTGGCCTACGGAAAGCCCTTACGCGAATGATAATCCCAATTATATTCATCAGACGCATAACGTAAACGTTAACCCTGTGACTTACAGAGATGACGTGACCGGTTACCTGGACGAATGGTGGAGAGGGATGAACGTCAATCTGAATGCGCAGTATGATTTTGATTTCGGTCTGAGCCTGAAAGGCGTATACTCCTACAACTATCTCAACGAGGAGTTTGACGGCTTTGAGTATACCTGGAACGCGTATAAATACGATGCGAACACAGACAGCTATTTTACCGAACCAGGCTTTGGTAATCAGAATCCATGGCGTGAAAGACATAAGCGAAATGTTATTTCCCGTTATGCACAGTTTCAGCTGAGCTATGCGCGTAAATTCAAGAACCATAATGTTTCCGCTATTGCAGCATATGAGTTGTCGGACTATGAAAACTCATACTATGTGGTGCATACCATCCCTACGAACAACTATGTGCCTGTACAGTACCTGGTTGAACAGGACTATCTCTCAGATGAGTGGAACCTGGAAGCCAGAGCAGGTTATATCGGCAGGATCAACTATGACTATAAATCCAAATACCTGCTGGAAATACTTGGTCGTTATGATGGTTCCTACCTCTACGCTGCGGGTAAACGCTGGGGCTTCTTCCCGGGCGTATCACTCGGTTGGAGGGTCTCCGAAGAATCCTGGCTGAAAGGGAAGTTCGGTAATGTGCTGAATGACCTTAAACTGAGAGCTTCCTATGGTGAAACGGGTAGCGAGATCGGTTTCTCCAACGGGAATGCACCAAATGCATTTGACTATCTCGCCGGTTATAATTTCAACCAGGGAGGCGCTGTAATGAATGGTAGTTATGTAATTGGTTTGCGACCACGTGGTTTACCGGTAACAGAACTATCCTGGGTGAAGAATAAAAACTTCAACCTAGGTCTTGACTTTACGCTCCTGAACAACAGTGTAAGCGGACAACTGGATGTGTTTGAACGCCGTCGCTCAGGACTGCCAGCAGCCCGTTATGACGTATTGTTGCCTAGTGAAGTGGGCTATTCGCTGCCGAATGCCAACCTCAATAAAGATGCAACACGTGGTATCGAAGGTATGGTGACTTATACCGGTACTTCCGGAGATGTGCGTTATTCCATCGGCGTGAATGCCACCTATGCACGACTGAGAAGCGTCAGTACTTATAAACCGCGTTTTGGTAATGCATGGGATAAATACCGAAACTCTATTGAAGACCGCTGGTCGAATATCACCTGGGGGTATCATGTGACGGGCCGTTTTGAGTCGGAAGAGCAGATTAAAAACTATGGTATCGACAATGACGGACAGGGTAACCGTACCGAATTACCGGGCGATTTTATGTATGAAGACGTCAACGGCGATAAGATCATCAATGGACAGGACCAGCGTCCTATCGGTTATGCGCAGGGTGCGCAGCCTTATGTCAGCTTTGGTATCAACAGTAGTGTATCCTGGAAAGGGATCTCTCTGCGCTTTGATTTTGCAGGAGCTGCAATGCAGTCTTTCCTGCGTGACTGGGAGCTGCGTTATCCTTTCCAGAATAATGGTTCGTCTCCTGCCTATATGCTGACAGACCGCTGGCATAGAGAAGATCCTTATAATGCAGACAGCAAATGGGTAAGTGGCAAATACCCTGCTATCAGAAAGGATAATACTACTCATGTGAATTACGCTGTAAACGATTTCTGGATCACCAACGTAAGGTATATCCGACTGAAAAACCTGGAGCTGGCTTACAACTTCTCCCGTGAGTTTGTCAAGAGGATTGGTATTTCCGGACTGCGTGTGTATGCCAATGGCACAAATCTCTTCTCTATAGACAACGTGAAAGAGTATGAGATAGATCCTGAGATTGGTTCTTCCAATGGCCTGGTATATCCGCAGCAACGGCTGTACAACTTTGGTTTTAACGTATCCTTTTAATGCATCTTAATCCACGAATCATGAAACGACTTTATATATACTGCCTGATGGCAACGGGACTGTTCCTGCTGACCAGTTGTATGAAAGACTGGCTCGACAGAGAACCACGCACCATCCTCTCAGACGAGCAGGTATGGAATGATCCTAAACAGATCGTCGCATTGCTGGCGAATTTTTATGACAGGATACCTGCAGAGAGCGGGTTGACCGATGTCAATAATGAAGGCGCCGATGGCCGGCTTTTTCAGTGGCGTAATCTGGCGAACTATGACGAGGGGATGTGGAGTGGTCAATCTAATGAAGATGGCCGCAATAACATCACTTCTTATGGTTATGACAGCTGGTATCTCTGGAATTACACTTACATCAGGGATATCAACCTGGCGTTGGAAAATATCGAGAAATATGGCATAAAGCTGTCCGATGCTTCAAAGAAACAATATTCCGCTGAATTACGTTTCCTGCGCGCATTGAATTATTTCAACCTGGTAAAACGGTTAGGCGGCGTACCCCTTGTAACCAAACAACTGGTGTATGATTATTCCGGTAATGTGGAGAGTCTTCAGCAACCACGTGCAAAGGAATCGGAGGTGTATGATTTCATTGCTTCGGAAGTAGATGCGATTAAAGACCTGATCGGCAATGACGGTAGTACTACCCGCGCCAACAAATACACCGCACTTGCATTAAAGAGCAGGGCGATGTTATATGCGGGATCACTGGCAAAGTATAACGGTCTTATGGCCGCGCCTATTACCACTGCAGGTGGAGAAGTGGGTATTCCCGCTGGTATGGCGAATGGCTATTATCAGAAAGCCCTGGATGCATCCAAAGAAATCATCAACAGTGGTCCTTATGCTTTGTATAAGAACAATCCGGATCTGGGAGAAAACTTCTATGAAGCGGTGACCAAGAAGGCGAATAACAGGGAAGCGATCTTTGTGAAAGACTTCCTGTTGCCCACCCGCAAGCATGTGTTTTCTTATGACAATATTGCCCGTGGTATCAGAGAGGACAACCTGGGCTCTTCTTCTGTGGTGCCTTCGCTGAACCTGGTGGAGGCTTATGAATACAAAGACGGAACAAATGGGGCGTTGAAGACACGTACTGCTGATAATACAGACTATATCTACTACAACAATGTAGCTGATATCTTCAGCAATAAAGATGCGCGTCTGTATGGTACGATTATCTATCCGGGTACGTCGTTTAAGAGTTTGCCGGTATCTATTCAGGCGGGCGTACTTGTATGGAACGCGGGTCGTAATGCCTATGATATCGTGGAGGGCAGCGATCTGGGTACCACTTACAGCGATGGTAAACTGCTGACAGGTACTTCTGGTCCGCACCGCTCTATACAGGAAGTATCCAATACAGGATTCTATCTGCGTAAGTTTATCGATGCGAATGATAAGACGAGTACCCGTGGCGTACAGAGTGATGTATGGTGGGTATGGTTCCGTCTGGGAGAGATTTATCTGAACGCGGGGGAGGCGGCATTTGAGCTGGGACAGACAGGCAATGCGCTGCTTTATATCAATGCACTGCGCGAAAGAGCAGGTTTTGGGCCTAATAGTCTGACGACACTGACGATCGATCGGATCCGCAATGAGCGCAGGGTAGAACTGGCGTTCGAAGATCACCGTTTATGGGATCTCAAACGCTGGAGAACGGCGGATAAGGTATGGAATGGCAGTACTTCCAGTCCGGATGCGATGATCTACGCCTTGTATCCTTATCGTGTGATCCGTCCGGGAGATGCTGCGAGAGACGGCAAGTATGTATTTGTGAAGATGGTAGCGCCCCGTTTCAGAGCACCCCGCTTTTTCCGGCTGGGGAACTACTATACAGCGATCAATCAATCTGTGCTGAACAATAATCCGAAGATTGTAAAAAATCCATTCCATTAACCTGTTAAAACGAACTGACATGATCAGATTAATATCGTCATACGTCATTACACTGTTACTGCTGGTACTGGTGAATGGCTGTAAGAAAGACAACTACGAAAAGCCGTCTTCCCTGCTTTCCGGTAAAGTCGTATATGACAAAGAAGCAGTAGGCCTTCGTTCGAATGGTGTGCAGCTGGAGCTCTGGCAACATGGTTTTGAGCTGTTCACGAAAATACCTGTCTACGTGGCACAGGACGGTACTTTTTCTGCCTCGTTATTCAATGGCAGTTATAAGCTGGTCCGCCTGCCGGGTAACGGACCATGGGTGAATAATATCGACTCTATTGACGTTACCGTCAATGGCAATACCGTAATAGAAGTACCTGTGCAGCCTTACTTTGTGATCAAAAACGCGACGATCAGTAAATCAGGTACGACGGTGACGGGTACGTTCTCTATAGTGAAAGTTGCTAATGGGGGTACACTTGAATCAGTAGCATTGTTTGTCGGCAAGACCAATATTGTTGATGCTGTAAACAATCTGGGCTCTGCGGCGGTCAACGGGAGCGATATTACTGATATCAACGCGCCTGTTACTGTCACTCTGACAATTCCAGGCAGTCTTTCGGGACAGTCATTTTTCTTTGCACGCGTAAGTGTCAAGACAGCAGGCGTTGCGGAGCATATTTACTCGCAACCCATTAAAATTGAATAGATAGGAGTCATAATTAAAAATAGTGAGCCCACCTGGAAGGTTATATCTTTCAGGTGGGCTTTATAATGATCTGTAAACCAATTGAACAAACCAAGTAGCATCTTTTATTTTAAAATATTAATTTTATTCAAAATGCCGCAGATGTACCTGGACTTATTGAAGCAGAATATCCTATCCCGATGGAAACAAGCCTTTGTTGAATTTGACCTTTTACAGGAATTTAAAAGCAAAATAGCCACTGAAAAATATATCCCAGGTTACAGATACGATCTCGATGATTATGGTACTCCTGCTTTTTTACAGCCAGATGAGAAGGTGTTCCCGGTAGGTAATGTACGTGAGTTAGGTGATTATCATTTCTATGGTCTTGCGGAGGACGGAATGCCCTGTTATACATCTTATGGAAAGCCGGCTAATAATGTATTCTGGGCAGGTTATTATTCCTATGGTAAAGAATGGGTAGAATACATAGAATACAATCTTGAGACACAGATACCTTCCGGCATCAAAAGGATCCGCTTTGATGAAAACGGTCAGAAGATAGCCTATCAGTCGTTAATGGTGAATGGCAGAGGGATCGGAGAGGAATATGCAGATATGACTGCTGAAGAAAAGGTGAGCAGTATCGTGAGTTATGAGCACTCTTTGTTTTGTAATATCGAACAGTATGAGATTATAGACGGACGTATTGTGAAAGCGGATTGTCTGGGGATTGTACCGGGCGTGGGAGAGATCAAGTACGAGAATCTATACAGATACGGCGATGACGGCATTCTTGATGAGATCAGGATGGTGTATGAAAGCGGAGAGAATGAGCTGGCATATGTAAGACCAGTGGCCAATCTGGATATACAATCGCTGATGAATACTGTTGCGGAGAGTATGGCTGTTGCTATTGTGGATACACTGGAGGAGCAGGAGGTAGAAACGCCTTTGTCTTTACTTGAACTGAATTATCACTACGCAGATACTTATATTCCTTCTTTATCACCACGTTCAGTAGCTGTTACGAGGCAGATTTCCCGGCAGCATCCTGACGAAGATATTTTTGATCTGATCTTTTTAGCGACGGAGCTGGACCATGCTTATCTGGAGGTCAACCGGGAGAAATTTGAGCGGCCTTTTACACAGCTGATAAAGATTATCAGTAAGGAGGAGAAATGGGAGATGGGTAGCCTGATGTTGCGTAAAGTAGGGCATATTCTGACCACCACTAAATTATTCGGGCGTATACCCGTAAGTGAGGAGTTTACGGCTTATGCGGTAGACTGGGGTGCGGAAATGGAGGACTTTGAGGATGTGCTGCGCGAATGTGGAGCAACAGGTGCGACGATAGCTGCCTGGAAAGAACGGGGCTGGTTATAGCGGAAAGAATTGTTTTAAGATTTCTTGCATCAGTGAGGGGGTGAGGGGTTTGTTTTTAAAACCGGCGACGCAGGGGTTACGACTGGCTCTGTGTCTGTCTTCGGGATTGAGAGAGGTCGTCAGCATCACCACGACAATCTTCCCTTTTTCATGCGGTTCCAGTTTTTCATATTCATCCAGGAATTCCCAGCCATTCAGGCCCGGCATATTGATGTCCAGCAGTATCAGTTCTGGTTGCTGACAGGTAGCTCTTGCCACACAGTTTTTCAGATAATCCAGGGCGTCGGCGCCATTCCATGAAACATGTACATGGTCAGTACAATCCAGACGTTTTATCACCATCTGATTAATGAAATTAGTTGCTTCATCGTCTTCGATGAGCAAAATGGAGTTGAGTTTCCTGTTCATGCCGGGTTAGTGGTTGGTTGGTTATACCGAAATAATAAAATAGAACTTGCTGCCTTCACCAGGAATAGAGTCGACCCAGATCCTGCCATTGTGCATGGCTACAATCTTTTTACAGTGTGCGAGACCAATGCCGGTCCCTTCATAAGCTGACTTACTGTGTAGCCTTTGAAAAATTTCGAAGATCTTATCACTGAATCGCTGATCTATGCCGATACCGTTGTCCTGAAATTGGAAGATCCAGCCATCATCTGTCAGGCAGGCTGAAATGTTTACATACAGTTGTTGATCCTTTTTTCTGAATTTGATGGCATTACTGATAAGGTTTTGAAACAGGAGTTTCAGTTCCATCGGGTAAGCACTCAGTACAGGTAACTGTTTTACGTTAATGATCGCATTACTGTCTTTGATTGCTGATTGCAGGTCCGCAAGCACTGTTTCCATGATCACATTACAATCTACCTGGGGGTCCAGTTTTGCTTTCCCCAGGCGGGAATAGTCGAGCAATCCTTTGATCAGCTGACTCATGCGGTTTACTGACTGTAATATAAAATGCAGGTAGGTATCTGCTGTTTCGTCCAGTTTGCCGTGATACTGTTCTGAGATCATTTCTGCCAGGCTGCTGATAGAACGTAAGGGTTCCTGCAGGTCATGCGAGGCAATATAGGTGAATTGTTCAAGTTCGCTGTTCTTTATCTCCAGTTTCTCTGTGTAGAGGCGGCTGTTTTCTTCTGCCAGCCGCTTGTCGGTGAGGTCGTGGGTTATTTTCAGAAAGCCGGTAACCTGTCCATCGCGGTTATGTATGGCAGTGATGGTCACATTGCTCCAGAAGAGCGCTCCGTCTTTCCGTACCCGCCATCCTTCATGTTGTACGCGGCCATCTTTTACTGCTGAATGCAGGAGTTGTTCCGGTACCAGACTTGCTCTGTCCCGGGCAGTATAAAATAAGCGGAAATTTTTTCCGATGATTTCGCTGGCTGTATATCCTTTAATCTTCTCCGCGCCTTTATTCCAGTTGAGGATGTTGCCGTCTATGTCCATTAACAATATGGCATAGTCTTTCACTTCCTCTACCATGTTCTGATAGTTGTCCCGGGTTTGTTTTAATTCCAGCCTGGCTGCCCGTAGCTCCCGTTCTGTATGCTGCAGTCGTTTACGTAGTGCGCTTCTCCTGTTCATGTTCTTACTCTCCTTACTTCACAAAAAAGGGTTACAGCCACAGAGGGCTGTAACCGGATGTTCTGAAATAACCACTCTTCTGGGGGGATGTTTAAAAAAAAGTTTACAACACTGCAAAATGAAAAGAAAAGACTAATTATGTTATATTAAGTATAGGTGAAAGCATACCACTAACAGCAATTGAAAGCAAGCTGTCAAAAACACATATTCTATTGTCCCTTAAAAAAATTGTCCCCTCAAAGAATGCTGCTATATCAAACAGATATAGAATTATTATAATTGATGTTGGTACTTACGTATAGCGTTTGATTATGGATTTGCGAACGGAAAAAATAAATGAACTTTTTTCTGTGCACGGTGTTTTGCGCCTATCTTTGGGATCGGAACAGATTTTAAATCAATTAATCATGGAATTCGCACAACCTGACCGGGAGATATTTCAGCAGCTGGTGACAATGAGAATGCCGTTTGGTAAATACAAAGACGTATTGCTGTGCGACCTGCCTGTTTCTTACCTGGAATGGTTCCAGCGGAAGGGGTTTCCTGATGGCAAACTGGGGATGTTGCTGGCGACGGTCTATGAGATAAAATTGAACGGCCTTACGGGGCTGCTCACTCCCCTTAAAGGGAAATAGTCGCTGTGATCAATGATCAGTTCATTTCTTTGAATACCACAATTCCATTGTGACCACCGAAACCGAATGTATTGCTCATCGCCACGCGTACTTTCTTATGTATCGCATCTTTCAGCACGATCTGTAAGCCTGCAGGTATAGCAGGATCCAGTTGTGTGGTATTGATAGTTGGCGGAATAATTCCATTTTTTATACTGAGGATTGAAGCAATTGCTTCAATAGCGCCTGCAGCACCCAGGAGGTGTCCAGTCATGGATTTTGTAGCACTGATGGATAAATGTGCAGGTGCATCTCCAAACAGACTTCTGATAGCTGCCAGTTCGCTCAGATCACCTACCGGTGTAGAGGTGGCATGTGCATTCAGATAGTCAACATCGGCGGCCTGCAGGTCTGCGTCTTTCAGGGCTATTTTCATACCTTGTAATGCGCCTTTTCCTTCCGGATGTGTGGCTGTCATATGGTATGCATCTGCTGTCATGGCGGCGCCTACCAGTTCAGCATAGATATGTGCACCTCTGGCTACTGCATGCTCATATTCTTCCACGACCAGCGCTGCAGCGCCTTCACCCATCACAAAACCGTCTCTGTCTGTATCAAACGGTCTGGAACCTGTTGCCGGATCATCATTGCGGGTAGACATGGCCTTCATTGCACAGAAGCCACCTACGGAAGCTTCTGTAATCGGCGCTTCGGAACCGCCTGTGATGATCACTTTTGCCTTACCAAGACGGATGTAGTTGAGGGCATCCATGATAGCTGTGTTAGACGTTGCACAGGCTGATACGGTGGTATAGTTGATCCCCATCAGTCCAAAACGGATGGAGATCATACCTGAAGCCATATTGGCGATCAGCTTAGGTACGAAGTAAGGGTTGAAGCGTGGTACATAATTGCCCACTGTATATTCTTTTACCTGTTCTTCGAAGGTGAGCATTCCACCTTGTCCGGAGCCCCAGATCACACCGCTGTCGAAGGGATCCATTTTGGAGAAATCCAGTCCGGAGTCAGTCACTGCCTGTTGTGCAGCCACCAGTGCATATTGTGTAAAGGGATCTGTCTTGCGTATATCGTTGCGGTCCAGTACACTGGCCGGATTAAAATCCTTGAGTTCACAGGCAAACTGCGTCCTGAATGGATCCGGATTGAACTTCGTAATGCGTGCAGCTCCGCTCTTACCTGCTACCAGGTTGTTCCAGAAATCAGCCACGTTGTTGCCAATCGGAGTGAGTGCGCCAAGGCCGGTGATGACTGCTCTTTTAAGTGTTTGCATGTATCTTGTTTAATTTAGAATTAGGAATTAGGAATTAGGAATTACGAATTAGCTGGAAGGAATGGTATGCGGATAAAGGGCTGCTATGAATAGCAGTCTTTATCAATGCCTTATTAATATTGAATGGTATGGCTAACCAATTCCTAATTCGTAATTCCTAATTACTTTTTCAAGAGGTCTTTATATAACTGACCACTTATTTTACTATATGTTTTTGGTCCCATGACCCTGCTCATCAGCAGCGAAGCCAGTAGATTACTAAGTACCAGTAAGGCCCTGTCGTCAGCATCGCCATCAAACGCAAAGATTCCTTTTTTACGTCCGTTTTCAAGACATTGAGAAGTCCAGTTGGCAAAAGCCGTTGACATTCCTGTGACCTTTTCCTGTAAGGACTCGGGGAAGGTTTTATAGTCAGGGGACAGGGTGCCCATCAGGCAGACCAGCCCCTCTTTATGTTTCCTGTTAAAGGTCTCAAACAGCTGTTTCAGCTGTTTATCTTCCGACATGCCGGACCATTTGGCGGTATGCTCCTTAAAGCGTTCAGTTTCAAAGTCTACCACCGCTATGCCCAGGTCGGTTTTGGTGGGAAAATGATAGTGAATAGCCGCATTTTTTATCTCCAGCGGATCAGATATATCTTTATAACTAAAGGCATTGTATCCTTTGGTCCTGATCAGCTGGTCTGCCAGCGCAATAATTTTCTCTTTGGTATCCTGCATAGAAAGCAAAATTACTTACTTGTAAGTAAGTAAGCAAATATTTTCAACTGGCATTCTTTTGGTGCATATCTGTACATTTATTATCACGTAAAATTGTCTTCAATATGACTACAGCGCGCAATCATGATAAAGAGATCGTAAAGACACTGGAGCAGTTCCTAAACGGGGGACATGCACATGCTACCTTTGAAGATGCTGTAAAGGACCTGCCGGCTGCACTGAGGGGAGAGGCGCCTGAGGGGATGCCTTACAGTATCTGGCAACTGGTGGAACACATCCGCATTACACAGTGGGACATTCTTGAGTTTTCCCGTGATGCAGAACATACGTCTCCTGATTGGCCGGAAGGTTATTGGCCGAAGGAGAAAGCGCCGAAAGATGATGCGGCATGGAAGCATAGTCTGGCGCAGATTAAAAGCGATCTGAAGGAATTTGTTGCGTTATTAAATGATCCTGATGTAGACTTGTATAAGCCATTTGCGCATGGAGATGGACAGCATCTGTTGCGTGAAGCGATGTTGATTGCAGATCATACCAGTTATCATACAGGAGAGATCATTGTGCTCAGGAGGCTACTGGGGGCCTGGAAATAGGATAGGAAAGAAAGGTTGATTAAAATAAAAAGAGGCTGTCCACTTTTACAAGCGAACAGCCTCTTATATTTTTCCTGCGTTATACGCAAAGCCACATATTATCTGCAAACCATTTACGGTTGTCGAAGAAGTTAGCCACCGTCTCAAAGCCTGACTGTACGGCCAGTTGCTCTGTTGCTTCCAGGTCATACTTCTGCGAAATCTCCATGTATATGTATTCGTGGAGACCAAAATGGAATGTTTGTCCGCCGACAGTCACATCCTGTTCTTCCAAACTTACCAGGTAGCTTTTGCAGGCTCCTGTGCCCGGATCGTACGTCGGATAATGATCAAACTTCGTGATATCAAAATTACCTCCCAGTTCGCGGTTAATCCGCTTCAGCAGATTGAGGTTAAAATCCTTTGTAATCCCTGCGCTGTCGTTATAAGCGTCCAGTATAATCTGCGGATGTTTTTTCAGGTCGAAGCCGATCATCACCAGGTCGCCCGGTTGCAGATAGTTCCTTAACTGGCGGGCGAATTTTCTTGCTTCTACCGGTGTGAAATTACCGATGTTGCCACCCATACAGAGCACTACTTTGTTTTTATCAGAGAGCACGTTGGCTTCCTGTAACATGTCAAAGTATTCGCCGTGTAAACCGTGCACTTTCAGTGCGGGTAACTGGGAAGGTAAAGACTGCTCCAGTTGTGTAATGACGTTACCGGATATATCGACAGGGTAGTAGGTGAAATCTTTGCCTGTGTTCAGTAATTCCCGGAGCAGGTGTATGGACTTTGTCGCATCGCCTGCGCCTAGTTCCACTACATCAAAGCGATTGGTATAAGAGAGGATGGTCTGGCTGATGGCAGCTGACTGTTCCTGTAATATTTCCATTTCGCAATTGGTCGGGTAGTATTCATGGCAACGCATGATCTCCTGGAAAAGGCGGTCGCCCTCGGCATCATAAAAATATTTGGAGTCCAGGTACTTATTTTTTGCACTGAGTCCGCGGATCACATCCTGTAAAAAGATTTCCTGCTGGTCCTGTTTCACGGGAACTAATACCGTATGCATTACAGAGGTGGTGGCCATAATGTTATGATTAGAGTAATGAGATTAAATTATTTTGCCAGTCTGATGCCGGTAAACTGCCATCTCAATGAAGGATGGAAGAAGTTCCGGTAGGTATCGCGGCTATGATTGGGAGGCGTTACTTCCGAACCACCACGCAATACCATCTGACTGACCATGAATTTGCCGTTGTATTCGCCAATGGCGCCGGGAGCTTTTACAAAGCCTGGATAAGGGAGGTATGCACTTTCCGTCCATTCCCATCTTTGTCCCCAGGAAAATTGTGCCGATGCTGCTTCCCATTCAAATTCGGTTGGCAGCCGGAAACCTTTCCATGCGGCATAAGCGGTGGCTTCATAATAGCTGATGTGACAAACAGGCTCATTTTCATTTATTGGCTGGAGTCCCTGCCAGTTATAATGTTGCCATTTGCCATCCACATGATGCCAGTAAAGCGGCGCTTTTACTTCATTTTTCTTTACCCAGTCCCAGCCTTCTGCGTGCCAGTGACGGAAGTCTGTATAGCCGCCTGCTTCCATGAATTCCAGGTATTCTCCGTTGGTCACCGGTTGGGAGGCAATGCTATATTGCTGGAGATAGACGGTATGTCTGCCCAGTTCATTATCAAAACAGAAACCGTCGCCTTTATAACCGATGTCATAGAGGCCTGCTTCCATTTCCACGAATGGTTTTTCTGTAGCGGGCGCGATGTAGTTATCGACCAGCGTATCAGAATAGGCGGGCATCAGCGGGTTGTGCCCCAGGATGAACTTAATGTCCGTATACAGTAGTTCCTGGTGTTGTTCCTCGTGATTGAGGCCGAGTACAACCAGTGTTTTCAGTTCGTCAGACAATGGTGTATCCAGGAATGCCTGCATGGCTTTGTCGACATGCTCACGATAGCGCATAACGTCTTCCACAGCGGGGCGGCTTAGGTTGCCTCTGTCTGTGCGTATCACGCGGGCGCCTACTGTTTCATAGTAACTGTTGAATACGAAATTATAGTTCGGATCAAATTCTTTGTAACCCGGAAAATGCGGCTTCAGCAGAAAAGTTTCGAAGAACCAGGTCGTGTGTCCGAGATGCCATTTCGGCGGACTCACATCAACGACCGGCTGAACCACATAGTCCTCTGTTTTCAGGGGTGCGCAGATATGCATGGACCTTTTCCGCACGGTGTTAAAATCATTTTTCAATTGCATATACCTTCGTGGTTAGTGATGCTGTAAATATTCCTTTAGATCTGATATAGATGTGATATGCAGCTCAGCTGCCTGCTGTTTGCGCATCATTAATGCATATGTGTTGTTGAAGCCAATAGGAGGTAACCATCTGATCTGGTACTGTTGTATAAACGCCTGTGAAACGTAGTCATATACTTTTTGTTTGTCCGCAATCAGGGAGTCGATAACAGCTTTATCTGTCTGTAAAATGACCAGTAAACCGGTACCCGTATATTCGGGGTAAAGATCTATCTGTCCACTGGTGAGTGCATCAAAACAGATTTTAGTACCTCCCAGGCCGGTTTTTGTGACTGCTTCCAGGTCAGTATACCCGTTCACCAGCAGTTTATACATATTGGCAAGAATGTAGCCGTCCCCGAATATTTTAGCACCGATGACAACTGTTCCTTTAGCACCTTTTCTGGCTGGCTGTAATAATCCTTTAGCTTTTAAAAAATCACTGGCTACAAGTGCGGGATCCTGTTTCAGGTGATCTACCCTGTAGTTCAGTTCAGTCATTACACTATCATTAATTATACCAGATAGTTTATTTAGTGCGGGCGCGAGTTCAGGATACTTATCGAGTGTGGCCTGCCGTGCGATGGGCGCTGCGTAGTAGGGGGGAAAGATATGTTTATCATCTTCCAGCACCTGCAGGTCAAAAGCCTTGACCCTGCCATCTGTACTGCTGCCGCTGATGACGTCCAGGGTTTTCTCGTAAGCCGCTTTATACATGATCATATCGCTGATCACGACTGTGCGCATATTCAGTCCGTATACCTGTTTTAAGCCCAGATTTCCATCTTTACGCCCCATAAATTCTGGTGTAAATCCGGCTACGAGGCTACTGCCATATGCGGCTGGAAGCAGGTAAAAAGACGATAAGATAAGCAACAAAAAAGGTAAGATATACAATGCCGTTTTGACGCTTCGCATCCGTAGTTTTTGCAGTCGTGCCACACCTGCATCAAACAATATGGCCAATAAGGCAGCCGGAATAGCGCCTGCCAGTATCATGTTGGTATTATTGAGTGCGATACCGCCAAAAATGAATTCACCTAAACCACCTGCTGCGATATAGGCGGCCAGGGTAGCGACGCCAACATTGATTACCGTTGCCGTTCGGATGCCTGCCAGTATTACCGGCATGGCCAGTGGCAGTTGTACTTTTAACAGCAGTTGCTGCTGACTCATACCCATACCTGTTGCGGCATCAATAACGGTAGGATCTACCTGCAGGATACCCGTATAGGTATTTCTGATAATAGGCAGGAGTGCATACAGAAAGAGTGCTACAATCGCCGGTTTGGCGCCGATGCCCAGCAGGGGGATCATGAAACCGAGTAAGGCGATACTGGGTATGGTCTGTAAAACGCCGGCAATGCCTAATATGGCGCCTGCCAGCTTTTTTTTACGGGTGATCAGTATGCCCAGCGGTACACCGATGACGACTGCGATCAGTAAAGAAATAAATGTTAGCCCGATATGTTGCAACGTTTGTTCCAGTAGTTTGCCGGCCTGTTGTTGCACAAATTCAGGAAAGCCGGGTTGATCTTCCATTGCTGCTGATAGTTTGCTTGTATTGTGTAAATGCCTGCATCAACGCGGCGCTGTCTATGCGAATGAGCTTGCCATCAAAAGAATAATACACGGGTTTGGAGAGCGTGGTCATCTGCTCTAAGGCATCCCAGCAGGAGGCGTCTTCCGGTAATATAGGCGAACCTTTTTCCGTCACATGGTCTGTCGGCAGTAACGTGCGGATATCTGACAGTTTCACTGCATTCAATTCCAGCAGCAGACGTTGCTCCTGGAAAAAGTGTATAACAAAATCATTGGCGGGAGCGAACAGTAGTTCGGCCGGCGTGCCGGTCTGCTGAATGGTTCCTTTATCCATGAGGCAGATACGGTCGCCCAGTTGAAAGGCTTCCTGTACATCGTGTGTGACCATGATGACGGTTTTATTGCTGATCTCGTCAAGTGAGCGGAATTCTTTTCTGACACTGGCTCTCGTTACGGGATCCAGTGCACCAAAAGGTTCATCCATCAGTAATACCGGGGGATCTGCTGCGAGGGCACGGGCAAGTCCGACACGTTGCTGTTGTCCGCCGCTGAGTTGTTGCGGATAAGCATGATAATACTCGGTGGGAGGGAGATGCAATTTTTCCATCAGTGTACGGGTCCTTTCTTCTATGCGTTTTTTATCCCATTTGAGTAAAGAGGGGACAATACCGATATTTTCTGCGACCGTGTAGTGCGGAAACAATCCATTATCCTGCAAGACATAGCCGATATTACGACGAAGTGAAGTGGTCTCCTGGTTGGTCACTGCCTCTCCATTCACATATATTTTTCCGCTATCGGGTGCTATGAGTCTGTTGATCATGCGTAGGGTAGTGGTCTTCCCGCTTCCGCTGGTACCCAGCAGTACGAGGGTTTCTCCTGTATTGACCTCGAAAGACACATCACTGACAGCAGGCTTGCCGTTCTGAAAAGATTTGTTGACACGTTCAAGCTTTATCATGGCCGGGATTCATTGAGGATTTTAATCCGCACATTGTGCAAGGTTATTTTTCCAATGTCATAAAGAGGTTATTAATTGATTCTGAGTACAGTGGATGCGCGAATATCATTTCTCTCAGTTGTTTAGCTGTGATACCTCCGAGCATTGCCATCTGCATTACCGACATCACTTCCCCTCCTTCGGGGCCCAAGATAGCAACTCCCAGTAATTTATCGTCGTTAGCATTAATAACAGCTTTCATAAATCCCTGTGTGTTACCTGTCTCTATGGCCCTGGCTACCCGCGTCATATCGAGGCAGGCAACTTTCACATCGTATCCTGCTTCTTTTGCCGCTTTTTCAGTCAGTCCGATACGTCCTAACTGAGGGTCGGTAAACATGCAGTAAGGTACGGGTCTATCTTTAATAGATGTATCTTCTTTATTGACCAATCTCTTGTACAAAACGAGGTAATCGTTGTATGAAATGTGGGTGAATTCGGGACCGCCTTTTACGTCGCCCAATACATAGATACCCGATACATTGGTTTCCAGCTGATCGTTCACTTTAAAGTAACCTTTGTCATCTAATGCAAGTCCTGCTTTTTCAGGCTGCAGAGAGGTAGATTGTGGGGTACGTCCGATGGCTACGAGCAGGTGAGAGCCGGTGATGGTAAGGTTTTCTCCGTTGGCGGTGAACTGCAGTCGGATGGTATCGCCGATCTGTTCTACTTTCTGCACATTTGCACCGGTATGCATGGTGACGCCGGAAGTTTCCATTACTTTTTTTACCGCGGCTGCAACATCTTCATCTTCATGCTTTAAGAGTTGTTTGCCTCTATCAATAATCGTTACCTGACTCCCCAATCTGCGGAATAACTGACCGAATTCCAGGCCGATATATCCGCTGCCCATGATCACGAGATGGGAGGGCAGTTTGGTGAGCTCCATGATGCTGGTATTGGTCAGGTATTTTATCGTATCGAGACCGGGAACAGGGGGGATTTTGGGAAGGGTACCGGTATTGATGAATATGTGGGGGGCGGTGATTGCTTCTTCTCCGCCATCCTTCAGGATCACATTCAGTGTTTTCTCCCCGGTGAATACGGCTTCTCCGTATATAATGGACAAACCTTCTGTTTTTTCCATTCCCTTGGTAGCACCTCCACGGAAGGATTCCACTACTTTGTTTTTTCGCTGGACAATCTTTTCAAGATCTACTTTAAAATCGCTGACGGTGATACCCCATTCCTGACTGTTTGCAATGACATGGGCAGCAGCGCCGCAGGCAATCATTGATTTGGTTGGCGTACAGCCGTCATTGATACAGGTACCGCCGATCCATCTTTTCTCTACGATGGCTGTCTGCCAGCCGGCTTTAGCCAGCTTTTTAGCCAAAGGAACACCACCTTGGCCGGAGCCAATGACAATTGCATCAAATTTTCTCATAACTCAGCTTTTGCGTTTACTTATGCTTATTCTACGACTTCTACTCCCTTCCAGAACGCGATATAGCCTTTGATGTTTTCTGCCGCCTGCTTTGGCGCAGGGTAGAACCAGGCTGCATCGTGGTTGACTTTACCTTTGATATTGACATCGTAATAAGAAGCTTCTCCTTTCCAGGCACAATTTGTATGTGTGTTTGAAGGATTCAGCAATCCCAGTTTTACCGATGCCGGAGGAAAGTAATGATTGTTTTCGACTACCACCGTTTTGTCGCTTTCCGCAATAACCTCATTGTGCCAGATTGCTTTCATCGTGTTGTCGTTTAATGTGTTATGATTACAGGCCCAAATATTATACCATGGGGGTGTTATATGGCAAATCAGAAGATAGGACTTTTTTTTGAATTGGAATTTGCACGGATCAATTTCTTTTACTTACTTTGTGTTTCAAAGTGAGTGTAAAATCACATAATGCCCTACCGGGCTTTTTTTAGATAAATCTTCTTTGTATTTCAAAGTGCTTTATATTATGAAAGGACGATCCATACCTCTGAGAATTCTTGAAACACGGTTAAAGGACAATATGTACAATTTCGGAATATTTGTACTGGTACTGACACTGATCTTTTTTTGTATCGGTGAGGTGATACCGCCGAAAGGAGAAGACGAATATATCGGCTGGTTCTTTGCCAACTATTTCTTTACCTGTACCTATTTTATTGCACTGCTGATCAGCGGGCGTTTAAAAAAGAAAAGAGACGGATTACCCCTGATGATCCTGTTTCTGCTGATATTCCTGGTGAGTGCTTATTCCCTGAACAGGTATTTTGATGTATTCGCGGCATCAGCCTCCTGGTTTGCCGCCACTGTTATCCTTTGTGCAGTAAACTACCTGGCATTTGCTTATCTGCGCTTCCTGCCGGTATTAGTCAGACTATGCATGTTCTTTCTGCTGGGCCTGTCTTTCTGTTGTTTCCTGTATATGACGGTATATATATTTCCTTTCAGTCTGTATGGTATGATGGGCTTCTTTTTACTGGGGATTCCCTTACATGCGATTCTGCCTTTATTACTTTGCGTATATACGATCCGCGTATGGAGAAAGAACCGTCAGCAAAGGAGTAGCTATGATATCGCCTTCTTCTCCGGTATCGGAGCGACGGTATTACTGATAGTGATTTATGCGTCGCTCTGGCGCATGACTGTATTAGAGATAAACAAACAATATGTCATTGATACTTCCGAAAATGGTTTGCCTCAATGGGTGAATCTTGTATCGAAAATCCCATCTGGTCCTGTTGCACAGAAAGTGCTGGTGTCAGATATGGGTTATACTGTACCGGACAACTGGGGAGAAAGCAACTTCTTTTTTGGGAGATCCCGGAGCGAGCGGGTATTACATGATCCACTGGTGATGATTGCTGCTACCCTGGGAGGGACAGTTTTTGTTCCCTGGGAGGATCGTACACATATACTGGATGCTTTGTATGACCATCAGGCAGATAAGGAATTGCATCTCTGGTCGGATGAAGATCTTGTTACTTCACATGTACAGACAGCTACGCAGATCTGGCCCGCACTACGCCTCGGCTATACGGAAAAGACTATCAGTGTCAAGAATGAAGGAGAGAAAGACCGTTTCAATCAGCAAGAGGCTATTTACAGATTTCAGTTGCCCGAAGGTGCTGTCGTCTCTTCTCTTTCTCTCTGGATCAATAACAGAGAAGAGAAGGGTATTCTGACCACAAAAGCGAAAGCGGATAGCGCCTATACCAGCATCGTAGGTTATGAGCGCAGAGATCCTTCTGTCGTGCATTGGCGGGAAGGGAATATGGTAGCCGTACGTGTATTTCCGGTATTAGCAGGAGAGGAGCGTCAGTTCAAGATCGGTATTACAGCCCCCTTGTCGCTGGAGCATGGTCAGCTGGTATACCGCAACGTTCCGTTTAAGGGTCCTTCGGCTAATGGTGCCCGTGAGCGGGTAGATGTGCAGTTTGAAACGGTACCTGCTGACCTGCATTACTCAGCGGCGTTTAGTCGTGAGGGTCGACAAACCCTGGTGAATGCCGGTGGTTACCGTGAATCGTGGGAAGTGTCTCTGAAAGATGAAGGTCTGGCGCATCAGGTATTCAGCAATAAAGGTGTGACCTATATAGCGGCGCCTTACAGGAAAGAGTTGGGCGAGGCGGATATTAAAGCGGTCTACCTGGATATCAATAGTGCCTGGACTGCTGCTGAAGTCAATAAGGTATGCGCGCTTTTGAGCAACTATCGGGTATGGGTGGCTGCAGGTGCCGAATTACGGGAGATGACAGCTGCTAACAGCGATGAATTGTACAAGCAATTATCCGCGCAGCGTTTTAGCCTGTTTCCTTTCCATAAAATTGCCGATGCCGATAAATCCCTGTTGATCACAAAAAGCGTTATGCAGTCACCGGGTTTTGATGACCTGGGCAATTGCACCTTTACAACTGAGCTGAAGCAATGGTTAGGCGCATCGCATCATGTGATGTTATTCAACCTGGGGGGAACCTTATCGCCCTATCTGCGTACATTAAAAGAATGCCGCAGCTTCCGCTATGACCAGGGAGAAATGAGCGATTTACAGGCATTGTTAGAGCGCAAACGTTTCCCGCAGGATATTGAAAATGATCAGCGTGTTGTGATAGAATCGGCTGATATGGTGATTACAGCACAGGCGGGAACAGGCGGTACAACTGCACCTGATCACCTGCAACGTTTATTTGCGTATAATCATATTATGCATGCGATGGGTCCACATTTGCTGACAGGCGGAGAAACGGCGGATACGTTGGTAGCGGAAGCGCAGGAAGCGCATATTGTGACTCCTTTGTCCAGTCTGATCGTCCTGGAGACACAGGCAGACTACGACCGTTTTAATATCAAGGATAGTAATGGTAATCTGAAGAATGCCGCGATACAACATAAAGGAGCCGTGCCGGAACCACACGAGTGGGTGCTGATCATTGTAGCTGTGTTGCTGCTCATAGGACTGAAATACCGCACTGTTTTTTCAAAACGATTTAACTGGATCAATGGCTAAGCATTTCTATCATATACTGCTGAAGACGATATACGCGGGTCGCTGCTGGCCGCTGCTGATCTTCGGCTGTTATGGGTTCATCCTTTTTTATGGCCTTCATGCCTATCATGACTGGTTTTCAGCCAGCAGCATACTGGGTGTGCTGGTGCTGGTAACAGTCACCTCCTTTAAACATAGTGAAAAAGGAGGGTTCCGTTTCTTTTTGCTGGCACTTCTGCCCTTATTGCTTTATCTGCTGGTACCAGCCAATACTTTGCTCTGGACTGCCGCCATATGTGGTTGTCTTTTCCTGGCCGAAACCTTTTTTGGGCGTATCAATCCTTTGCCTTTAATGGTGCTGGGAATCATCACGCCGCTATTTAAAAGTGTGGCGGATGTGTTCAGCTTTCCGATCCGGTTGGTATTGACAAAGTGGGCAGGAGCTGCATTGCAATTGATGGGAGGTGGTATCAGCGTACAAGGCAATATGATTGTCATGAACGGAGAAGAGTTTTCTGTAGACCCCGCTTGTATGGGTTTACAGATGACCGTTACAGCACTGTTGTGCGCGATTATGATCATCGGTTTTTACCAGCGGAAGTATCAGAAAGTATTGTCTGCACGTTTGGTATTGGTGGCTTTGCTGCTTGTCATGGTACTTAATATAGGGTCCAATCTGTTGCGTATTATCTTCCTGGTATGGCTTCGTATCATGCCGGATACCGTGTTACACGATGTGGCGGGTATCATGTGTTTGCTGGTGTATGTGATCGCACCTGCATTGTTTCTGCTACGCTGGATGATCAACAGATATGGCTATCCGGAGCAGGTACACAGGCGTCGTTATATATTGCGTTCTGCATTGAAAATGGTGTTACTGCATGTGTCATTGGTCAGTGTGATGTTGCTGGCATTTGTATACAAACCTTTTGTAGTAGCTGACAATGTGGCCATAAAACAAGCGCCGGGGATCCCTGGTTTTGCGGTGACCAGACTACCCGGAGATATTGTCAAATTGCAGAATGATAGTTTGCTGGTGTACATCAAACACATCCCCAACGGCTACTATTCTGAACACCATCCCATGATCTGCTGGAAGGGGAGCGGTTATAACTTTTACAGGGTACAGGAGACGCCGGTTGACGGTCACCAGATCTATACCGCCCGGTTACAGCAACAAAAGGACATTCTTTATACGGCCTGGTGGTATGATAATGGGTTAGTAGCAACCAACAGCCAGTTGCAATGGCGCTGGGATGCGCTTGTAGGGGCGCATCCCTATTCGCTGGTCAATGTTACGGCTGCTTCCGAGAAGGAATTGCAGCTGGCGGTAAAAGAACTGCTGGCGAAACGTCGCCTGTCAATGTACTTCTAAGCTGCCCAGACAGTCCCTCACCGCTGATCTCCCTAGAATAATTTCTGTAACCAAATGGTTTCTTATGTATTTGTAACCGATCGGTTAAATAATGTTTTATTCCGCTAACATTTCAAATCTATCAGAAAACATGACAAGCGAACCATTTGTTATTGAACGTACATATGATGCTCCTGTAGAGCGGGTATGGGAAGCCATTACCAGCAAGGAGCAGATGAAGCAATGGTATTTTGATACGCCTGATTTCAAAGCCGAATCAGGCGCCGCATTCCACTTCTACGGGATAGGCCCGAAGGGGGAACGGTTCAAACACCTCTGTAAGGTAACGGAGGTGGAAGAAAATCGTAAGCTGACTTATAGCTGGCGGTATGAAGGTTTTAAGGGGGATTCCCTGGTCAGCTTTGAGTTGTTCCCTGAGGGAGATAAAACCAGGTTGAAACTGACACATGCCGGTCTGGAGACTTTCCCGCAGGACAATGCCAGCTTCAAAAAGGAGAATTTTGTAATGGGTTGGACCCAATTGATCGGTACTTCCCTGCGGGAGTTCGTAGAAAAGGCATAGTCTTATTCCAGTAGATCATCCAGTCTGGAAAGATTATCCATAAAGATAGGATGGTGATAGTCGTCCAGCCGTTGTAAGGTCACTACCAGCCGATACTGTTCCAGGGGACTGAGGTCGCCCAGTATCAGCCGGGAGATCTTATCCATATTGCCGTACAGGCCAGCCAGCAATTCCCTGCCTTTTACGCTTACGCGCAGCGCCTTGCTGCGTTTATCTTCTTTATGTATGGTTTCTTCCATATAGCCCAGTTTTACCAGCCTTTTGATAATCTCCATACCGGTGGGCTTTTCATGCCTGTTCTGCTGTATCAACGCTGTTTTGTTCATAGGTTCATATTGCAGCAGGGAAACCATGTATCCGAATTCGTCCATCGACTGAAGGGGAGATCCTTCCAGTGCTCTCTTTATATACAGTTTGGCATAACGGTACATATAAACGATCAGTTTACTGATCAGTCCAGGCGTATGTGCATCGCCATATCCTTCTTTTGTAAGCGGTGTGTCGTGAAAAGGGACCGGCGGTAGTTCCCTTGTTTGTAACCAGGCAATGAAGTCATTTGTTTTTGGCTCCTTACCCGTCGATCGTTCATATTCTTCAGCGAGAACGATCAGGTCTTTCAGGAATGTATAATCCAATGAAAACTATTTTGGCAATAATAATAAGATTATATAGTAAAACTGGTATAAAAACATTTTATACTTACCACTTAATGATATATTATTGTACCAATTTGGTGTGTAAACATACTTGTTTCCCCTGCACACAACATTTTTATTATTGAAGAACCCCCCATAGCGGAATTGAAAAACGGTTTGAATGGAACATTTCGACTACATCATTGCCGGCGCCGGATGCGCTGGAAGAAGCCTGGCTGTACATCTTATTCATGCCCGCAAACTGGCGGGTAAAAAAGTTCTTCTGGTAGAAGATATTGAAGACAAGGAACACCGGCAGCATTGGTGTTTCTGGGAAAAGGATCCCGGTCTGTTTGACGAGATTGTCTCTCACTACTGGGCTAAACTATCATTTACGGGTAGTGAGGGCCATCAGGTGCTAGACATCGCTCCCTATCATTATAAAATGATTACTGCCGACCGCTTTTACGATTATACCCAAAAGCTCATTACATCAGCTCCCAATGTAACGGTCCGGAAAGGGTTGATAGGGAAAGTTTTTAACACACGGGGAAAATCGGCAGTGATTATCGACGGACAACGTTTTACAGCGGAATATGTGTTTAAAAGTGGTCAGCCTCCGCTGGCGTCAGACGCTGCGGAGAGCAACCTGATCCGGTCTTTTAAAAGCTGGCAGGTGGAGACCGTCACACCTTGTTTTGACCCGGATATGGCCACCCTGATGGATTTTAAGGCGGTGTCATTAGACGATAGCGGTTTCTTTTATACCCTGCCATATTCCTCTACGAGAGCAGTGATAACGTATACACTTATTGCGGAGGAAATACCTGGTGAGGAGATGTACGATATGGTGTTACAGCGCTATATGCGACAGGAATTACAATGTAGCCTTTATAGCATCAGTCATTCAGAGACCGGGCATATACCCCTGTATGAATATGCCCGTAACAGTGTCGATGACAGGATTATCTATCTCGGTACCGGCGCTTATGATATCAAAGCTTCCGGCGGTCACGCGTTCCGCTTTATACAACGGCACTCGCAACATATCGCCCAGCGGCTCCTGGATGGGGAGCATCCTGCTACCGGCGGCATCCGTTTTGATCGTTTTAGTTTTTATAACAGCATCTTTCTTCGTTTACTCGCGTTGCCCGGGGTATCTTTAAAAGGGCTCTTTTCACGCTTATTCCAGCGAAATGCACCTGCTACTATTCTGAAATTCCTGGATCATGAAACCTCGTGTTGGGAAGAATTACGTATCTTCACAACTCTACACAAACGGGCTTTTGCAACAGAAATATTCAAGAAATTGAAAGGACAAATTTCATCCACAGCGAAAAGTTTTTAGTGTTTGAATGCAATACTACAGCAGGAATTAAATAGATTGACTGAATTAGCGGCTTTGGTTTGCAATGTACAGGTAGCAACGATCTCTATCAGTGATGATCAACAGCCATCCGTTGTCATTGCACATGGCATTGCTATAACCGTACCTGAAGCTTCATTCCATCGTACATACGATCTGCAGGACAATACCGGGCGTATGCTGGGTACCCTTACGCTTAGCGATACCCGTTCACTTCAGTGGGACCGTGGCCAGGAAAAGGCAATCGCCTTGCTGGTCCAGGAGATCGTCTCTCATATTACAGATCATTATCATTATGAGGAATTGCTGGATAGCGAGCGCAATTTCAGGGCTTTCTTTGAGAATTCTCATGGTTTGATGTGTACACACGACCTGGAAGGCAGGTTACTAAGCGTAAATAATGCCTGTGCAGCTATATTGGGTTATACCTGCGAGGAAATGAAGGACATGACCTTGGCCGACATCGTTCCTGCCCAATATGAAAATGAGCTCCATGCTTATCTGAAGAAAATCGGTACGGAAGGGAAAGCGCATGGTCTCATGATTACCATTCATAAAGATGGGACCATGGGCTCTGTATTGTTCAACAATGTGCTGTTCAGGAATCTCAAGGGGGAATCTTATGTGATCGGCAACGCCATTGATGTAACGGAAAGGCAGGTATTGGAAAGAGACCTCAAGCGTACCCGTGAGATACTGGAACGTACCAGCCAGATGTCCCGTATCGGGGGATGGGAAGCTGACCTGGTGAACCGGGAACTGTTCTGGTCTGACGTCACAAAGGCTATTCACGAGGTACCTGGTAATTTTCAGCCAACCATGGCCACGGCCATCGGTTTTTATAAAGAAGGGGATAACCGGGAGGCTATTTCAGAAGCGCTCCGCATTAGTGTGGAAACAGGGGAAGCCTGGGATCTGCAGTTGCAGATCATCACTGCGAAAGGACAGGAGAAATGGGTCAGGGCGATTGGTAACGCTGAATTTGAAAACGGCAAATGTAAACGTCTGTATGGCACCTTCCAGGATATATCTGCTACCAAAGAAGCGGAACACCAGCTGATCCTGCAGAAGTCCAATCTGGCCGCCGCCAAGCAACAGGCGGAGCAGGCGAATATGGCCAAATCAGAATTCCTGGCCAATATGAGCCATGAGATCCGGACGCCTCTAAACGGTGTGATCGGGTTTACCGAACTGGTTTTAAAGACTGATCTGAATGAAACACAGCACCAGTATCTGTCTATCGTCAACCAGTCGGCCAACGCCCTGCTGAGCATCATCAATGATATCCTGGATTTTTCTAAAATAGAATCCGGTAAACTCGAACTGGATATTGACAAATACGATCTATATGAATTCAGCAGCCAGGTAAGTGATATCGTCAGTTATCAGGCCCAGCACAAAGGTCTGGAGATGTTGCTGAATGTATCCACACAATTACCCCGGTTTGCCTGGTTTGATGAAGTCCGCCTGAAACAGATCCTCATTAATCTCCTGGGAAATGCGGTTAAATTCACCAGTAACGGAGAGATCGAATTAAAGGTACATCCCCTGGAATTCCTGGAAGACGACAAAGCAAAAATACGCTTTGAAGTAAGGGATACCGGTATCGGTATCAAACCGGAAAAGCAGCTGAAGATATTTGAAGCCTTCCGCCAGGAAGATGCTTCCACCACGAAAAAATACGGTGGTACCGGATTAGGACTGACCATCTCCAATAAGCTGCTGGCACTGATGGGAAGCGAACTACACATTGAAAGCGGTGTTAGTCAGGGTAGTACTTTTTATTTTGATATTGTATTAACCACGGTAGAAGCGCCCGCCGAAAACCAGGATAACCTGGAACGTATCAAAGACGTCCTGATCGTAGATGATAATGACAACAACCGTCATATCCTGAAGGAGATGTTACAGATGAAAGGGATCTCCTGTACGGAGGCCCGTAGCGGATTTGACGCACTGGAATTATTATCGGCCAATGATGGTTATGACATCATCCTTATGGATTATCACATGCCGTATATGGACGGACTGGAAACTGTCAGAAAGATGCGACATCATTTCGGTATGAAACCCCGTGAACAGGGCATTGTACTGTTGCATAGCTCTTCTGATGATGAACGGATCATTACCGCCTGTGAGCAATTAGGTATCGGACAACGGATGGTGAAACCGATTAAAATTCATGAATTATATAATAGTCTTTCCTTACTGATCAATAAAGAAAAGCGAAAACGCCACCAGCAGGAACAGCAAGCAGAACAATGGATTGGTGGCCGTTTAAATATCCTGATTGTGGAGGATAATCCGATTAATATGTTGCTGGCGACCACCGTCGTTAAACGTATCGCACATGATGCCCGTATTTATGAGGCACAGGATGGTATAGACGCTATCCGGATCTGCCGCGCACAATTGCCTGATCTGATCCTCATGGATATACAGATGCCTATCATGAATGGTTATGAAGCAACAGGCCGCATCCGCGAGATCAAAGGAGGACAGCGTATACCCATTATTGCATTGACCGCCGGTAACCTGAAAGGAGAAAGAGAAAAGTGTATGGAGGCGGGTATGAATGACTTTATTTCCAAGCCGCTTATACAGGAGAAACTGATGGAACTCTTCCGGAAATGGCTGACCGTTCCAGTGGAAGAAGAACCCGTGCATCTCACTACTGTCAGGGAAGTGAAAGAAGAGCATTTCAATATTGCTACCTTAGAGACATACCTGATGGGAGAGGACAGGGCGGTATTAAAACAGTTGCTAAAACTGACGATCGATGAATTGAAATCGGCGATATCAGAATTACAGTCGGCAGCAGCAGCGGTAGATATCCGCAAGATCAACCGTATCGGGCATAAGATACGTGGTACCTCTCAGATCATAGGTTTGAGTAAATTATCGCGTATTGCTGATGAGCTGGATATGCTGACGGTGAAACATGAGCCGGAATTCAGTCAGCTGATGGAAGCAATGCAGCTGGAATCTTTGCTGACGATTCAGTTGATGGAAGAGCAGATTGCAACCTATGGGTAAATTAGGAATTAAGAATTAGGAATTAAGAATTAAGAATTCGAAGGATTGGGCTCTATGGGTGTAATTGACTGCTATGGGTAAATGTAATATGGTGAAATCAGCAATTTATTGTCTTATAAAAAGAAAGGAGCTTCCAGTGATAGAAGCTCCTTTCTTATAATTCTTAATTCCTAATTCTTAATTCCTAATTGAATTAGTCCGCATTGTTCACGAAGAAGTTAAACTTCTTAATATACGCCTGTTTCAGCTTTTCATCCGTCTCAGTAAAGAAATAGCCATGATAACCACGATCAAGTGTCGTATACTTTACACCTTCCAGCTGTAACTTTCTTGAATCAACCACACCAATCAGTTTGTCTTTGTGGAATACCAGTACGGTACGGAAACCAGGAGACGGATCGTCTGCTGCGCTTTCGTAGTTGTAGTATTCTATATATGGCTTGTTATTATCCATGGCTTCCAGCTGGAATTGCTGTATGAAAGATTCCATCCCGGCTTTTGTTTTCTCCGGTTGTGCTTTCATGTAGTTTGCCAGTGCATTTTCAATAATAGTGGCCTGTTTGAGTTTGTCTTGCTGTACAGCGGCATGGAATACGCCGGTGTTCACCCCTTTATCGTTCTTGAAAGTCATTTCAATAACAACATCCTCTAACACCTTACCGACAGTCTTACCATTTGCAATGATCGGAGATCCTTTTTTCAGTACCTGCCCTTCCTGTTGCGCATCGGTCAGTTCTGTCGTGACGAGGGTGGCTGACCATCCTTTGGTAGGAATACCTGCTTCCAGTTCTACGTTATCATTTACCTGGGCCACAGGTTTACCATTGGCCTCATCCAGCAGTGTAACGGTACCGGCTGCCCTTTCCCTGATAATCTTCTCCGTAACCGGTTTTTTGCCTTCCGGAGCAGTAGTGGGCTTAGGTTTGGTTTTCGCCGGTTTTTCTGCTTCCTGTACGGTGCTGTCGGCCTGCTGCTCATGTTGTTTGTTTTCGACACAGGCAGTCAGCAGCAGTGCTAATAAAAGGTATGAATGATTTTTCATGATCGCTAAAATTAGTGAATATAAACTTGTTTCAAAGCCTCGCGTCCCATAAATACCGGGAAATATTGCATTTCCGCTTTGGCCGGATTGAGATAGTATTTTCCGGTATAGCGGGGGAGCAGGGAAACGGTAAAAGTGTGTTTACCTGCTGTTAGCTGCGTACAGAAAATGCCGACCTTTTCCTTGAAGTGTTCGCGGTGTACTTCATTGTTGCTCCATTGCCCGGATTTGTCTGCATAGGAACAACCGGCAGGGATAGGTATTTCCACGAGTACATAATCGGCTGTTTGCTTTGCATAAACAGTGACGGTCAGTGTAACAGGTTTACCTGCTTCCAGGGTTGCCAAAGTGGTATTGGCATCAGCGAAAACGGACGTCACATCAAACAGCCCCGCGATCTTTTCCGGTGCTTTATTAAAGAACTGCTGATAAGCGGTGAAATAGACCGGTGTTTTGCCTTGTTTACGAATGGTGATATCCCCGGCAGTGACAGTATCTGTATACGGGAATTGAGTGATCTTTTTCCCGTTGATATCGACTGTGGCGGCTGATTGTGCTTCTTCCTGCATGACATCCGGCAGGATGGTTTCCAGTATTTGTGCCGATTCATAGGTATTCCGCCAATGACCAGTTTGGCGTTGTTCCAGGAAGTAAGCTCTTATGCTTTGCAGCAGTGCATCATGACCACCTGCATGACGGAGTATTTTGTACATCTGTAAAGTAGACTGGATACTGTTATTGAATAGATGAACAGTATCTTTCCCCCAGAAGGTATTACCGAAGACGGTCTGCTGTTGGCGGGAAAGCAGTGTGGACAGATCAACAGGGAGGCCTGTTTGTTGTTGCAGTAAGGTCAGTCTGATCGTATCGTAGCCATTTTTACCCGACCGGGCAATCAGGCTGTCAATATTGGATTTGTAATCAATGCTGGCATTTAGCTGTGACAATAAAAGCATGTAGCCAATACTGTCATTACACCTGGTAGCTGTCAGTTCCCTGGTGAGCAGGTTGATGATACTTTCTTTATTGAGATCCGTCTTGTAACCCTGTGTCTCTGCCATTATCATAGCCTCTGTTACATGTCTGGTGATCCAGAGTGATGCAGGGGATTCTCTCCACCAACCCCACATGCCCTGATTCTTTTGCTGGTTTAATTTATCGATAATGCGTTTGATATCCTTGTTTTTTCCGAAGTCTTTGTGAAGAGAAGCAGCTATCTTCTTTTCCAGCAGGAATGCTTTCAGTTTTGATGCCAGTTGCTCGTTGCACAGGTATTTATAATTTTCCACCTGTTCTATTTCATCTGTCAGTATGGGTAGTACGGCAGATACTGCGTGGACGACCAATGGTGAATGATAAGCCGGTGTATATGTAAAGGAGGTATCATTCCGCAGCGCGGTAAAGAGGTCCTTTGTCTCTGTCGTTCCACGTTCTATAACAGGGATTTTTCGTTCTTCTCCGTCCATGTAGCCTTCTTTTTCGACCGTGTACCTGAACTGGATGCTATCCGTAGTATTGATCACTACCGGCACCGTATCAATGATGGCATTTGTCAGATAGCCATTGGCATGTTTCAGGAGATTGTTATTGACAAAGAAGGATCTGTTGATATTCATACTGTCTGACGCGTAATTCAGTGCTTTTCCGATCACCAGTACGGAATCGCCATTGACAGTAAAGGTAGGAATGGCGAGTGTGCCAGTTAACGTTTTGAAAGAGCGGATAGCCATTTGATTTATGCCTGCTTGTTTCTTACCTGACATGGCGATAACAGTTGTTTGCCATTTAGTGATGTCATCAGGGTAAGTCACTTTAAAAGAAGCATTACCGTTGGCATCCGTCAGTAGTGCAGGTTGCCAGAATGCGTCGTCTCTGAAATTACTGCGCAGGCTGTAAGCGGGTATTCCCTGGGGTAATTCGTTCATATCAGGAAGCGCTTCTTCGCCTTGTGTTTCCAGTATTATTTCATGGGATGATGGGGCTATTGTGATATGCACGCCGGCTGCTTTACCTTGTAACGCTTCTGCAAAGTTCCGGTAGTGTATGTTTGTGATCTGTTCAGAAGTAATAGTACTTACAGCATATCCCAATGCTTTCTGTTCCCTTTTTATACCTAGCGCCGTTACAACGACTTCCTGCATCCTGTTTGAACTTTGATGCATTGTTATGACATAATCAGTGGCATCAGTGACCGGGATGCTCACCATTTCATAGCCGACAAAACTGATGTCAAGTGTTTCTTCTTTCATCACCCGTATACTAAAGCGTCCGTTTTCATCAGTAGCTATACCGGTTTTACTGCCAGCTATTTTTACACTTGCCCACTGTACCGGATAGAAATGTTCATCCTGTACTATACCGGTAATCCATACGGAGGTAGTGTCTTTTGACTTAGCTGTATTGAACTGTCTGATATAGGTTTCGATAACAGATTGTTTTACCCCGGGAATCGTCAGCGCTTTTCTCAGGAGTGTATCCAGTCTTTTGCTGCTATTATCGGCAGCAAGGATAGGTAGTGTGTCAAACAAATAACCATGCAGGACGCCGGATCTCAGAAACAGACTATCCTGGAGCAGATATCTGTTATCATTCAGCAGGATGATCATCTTGTAATATCCGGGATGCATGTCAGTGAACTGTCTTTTGTCAGGGCCGAAAGCACGTACCGTTGATGAACTGTCATATCTGAAGAAAAGGAACTGTTGTATGCTGTTGGACAATTTCTGTTCCTGCTGCCCGAAACTGATCTGGACCCTGCTGTCGGAACGGTCTTTATAGGCCCGGGTGAATTGTTTGCTGATAGTAAGGAGCATTTCATCCTGATGTTTCCTTATCATGCTATCTACCAGTTTTCCTGTCAGTGCCAGCGACGATAAACTTGTGTCGCGGGTTACATTTTCATAGATGTCAGCCAGATCCTCTTTTTGTTCTTTTTCTTTGACAAAGCCTTCCCTGATGTCAAACAGATAACCCGGTTCCGGCGTAAATGACTGGATGAAACTATTTTTCTTGATGAGTAAAGCATCTGCTTTTGTCATAGGGCCGATTAATAAATCCCGCCAGCGATATTCAGGGGCTGCAATAATGTTATTTACTTCATAGAATTGACTTTGCTGCCGGATGTATACCTGATCATCAGGCGTAAATGTATTTTCCAGTCGCAGCATATACCGGTCAAGCGTAGCCATTTCATAGGTTGTCAGAGAATAAGGTACCCGCTCCACGGCATATCCTGGCAGCTGTATGGCACTGTTAATACTTATAAATGTTTTTACTCCCTTTTGTGCCACCATATCAAAACGGATAGATTGATAGAGTGTCCGTATCCCGATACTGTGTTTACCTGGGGTTACGGCAAAGCTGTAAGGGCGTGAAGGGAATGACCGTGTGTAATAAACGGGCATCCCGTCTATCTCCAGTATTTCAGCTGCCTGCATATGCCCTTCTGAAAATACATAGGGAGCTATCTGTGTGACACTGTCAGGAGTCGGCTCTGTAAATGTGAAAACGCTGTCCGGGTGTGTAAACCTGAAGAATGGCAGTGTATCCAGTCCCATTTTCTTTCTGTACGTCAGCCAATCAAGTGTCAGAAAAGCGGAAGGATGCAAAGCATGAGAGGAACTATCTACCATAGGATACAGCTTTCTTTTTTTTGTTTGTAGTCCGAAAGCACTGATCGCGATATCCGTGTTTCCCCAGAATTTACTGGTATACCCAAATGCCGTCAGATCTGCGCCGGCTACAGGTCGCTGGTACTTGTCAGTTACGTGGATGTTTATGTCAGTTGTTTGTCCGGGGTAGACGGTGCGGGGTGTCGTTACTGCGACATGCAGTCTTCCTCCCGGATCTTGTAACGCTTCCCCTTTCTGCATTATTTTGTTCTTCCATATGTAATTGACGTACACGTAATATTGCTTGTTATGTTTTGTAGATCCCTGCCAGTGAAGGGAATCACTATAACCGCGTTCAACTATCTTTTTCCCGCTTATGATCGTATACCATAAAGGTAGTTGTAAGGGATTTTGTACCTGTATCCCGGCGATATCGTCATGCCAGTTGCTGAGCAGGCTGATGTCCGGTAAGTTTGCATCAACCACATAATGTTCAACAGTATTTCTGCTGATGACCGCATAATGGTCCGAAAATGGAGAAAGTTTTATTGCTGCAGGCAGCGGTCTGTAATATTTTCCGATTGTATCATTTCGCTGGTTGAGCGCAGCGATCAATACATTCTCTGTACCTGATGCAGGTATAAGCCGTGTAATATGCAGCGTATCATGACTGGTCCGGAAATTAAAACCGCTGTTATTGTAAGCATATGTTGCCGTGAGGATATTCGTTTTCCGTTCATTATTACTGTTTGTGAAGACGCATGTGATCCTATATGTCAGATCTGCTTTGGGAAATATGCTATCAGGCAGCATGATCCTGGTTTCTCCCAATATATCCAGGCCTCCGCTATATTGCCACAGTGTGTCAGGAACTACTATATTCTCATACATTTTTCCTATACTCTTCAATTCGACATACAAACAGATCTTGCCATCCATTACCGGCAGGTCATTTTCATCTTTTGCGCTGAGATATACAGAAAGCGGATCACCTGCTTTATGTGTAGACTTATCTGCTCTTGCAGAGAAGGTAAGTTGTTGCAGCTCGTATTCTTCCAGTTTGAAACTTCCCTGGAGCAGAATAGTCCGTTTGGCTGCATATTCTTCATCTGTGAGATCTCCATCGTAATTATTAAGATCATATTTGCGGCTTTCAGGCGTTTCAAAAGAAATGCGGTAAGTGCGATCGAGTGTTAAATCAAGTTGTTCAATCAGTGCCGGAGATAACACAAACTGATAGTGATAGTTGCCAGGTGTTGCCGGCATAATGGCAGTTAATATCGTATCCACATCGAAATCCTTGTCTACCAGCCTTACCAGCACCTTCTTATTGTATGCGAATCCTTTTTTGTTGCTCAGAAATCCTTTGAATTTTACCGTATCACCGGGTTTATAAGCAGGTTTATTGAATGCGATGTAGCTCCCATACCTGTATCGATTATTTTGTGTGTTGTAGTAATCAGACCTGACACGTGGGTTATTGTATTTTAAACGTTGAATGATGTTCGGACGCCTTCTTTTAGCATAACGATTGATAACCCGGCTTAAGGGGATGCAGTTCAATACGCCCTTATAGTATATCTGTAATAATTCCTGCTTGTTGTATTTTTCCTTGCGCCATGTTTGCGTCTGCGCGTCATATGGTAGTTTGTTTTTGCCGATGCGGACTTCCGCATCTCTGATCAGTGCTCCCTGCTGATCGTGTAAGATGACCATCAGGTCCCGCCAGTTGAGGCCGAATTTTACGGCTATATTGTTAATAGGAACGAAAGCAGCTTCGAGGTGATCATCCTTTGCACAGACCCGCAGGTAGTTGCCCGGAAGAAGGTTTTCAGGAAGCGGACTGCCGTGCAGCACGGAATCTTTCAAGGTATGCAGACAGGCAGCTATGATTTGCTGCTGTCCCTTCCCTGTGATCTTTATTGCTTCATTATCAGTCAGCTGATACAGGTAGTCGTATTCGCTTGTACGGCGTCCCTGGGATAGAGGATGTTGCGCTGCCGCTGAAATAGATATTATCAGCAACAATAACAGCGTTAAATTTTTCAAAGGCAAAGGATTAAATATCGAAATTTTAGTAATGTTCCGTACTCTAAGATAGCTGAAATAAAAATATTTTCATTTTTCATCTACCTTTGACCATTCAAATGGGATTCATGCATCTGTTTATAAAAAACATGGTTTGTAATCGCTGTATTCTGGTAGTACAGCAGGAGTTGGATAAACTGGAGATACCTTATTCACGCATTCAGCTGGGAGATGTGGAGATGGAAACGGCGCCTTCTGAGGCGAAACTGGACGCCCTGGGCCGGCAACTGCATGCACTTGGCTTTGAAGTACTGGATGACAAGAAAGACGCTTTAATAGAGAAAATAAAGACAACTATTATCCGCCTGATCCATGGCAATGACAACGAGATGCTGAACACGAAGTTGTCAGTTGTGCTGCAGGAAGCCCTTGACGTTGATTATCATTATCTGTCAACACTGTTTTCTTCAACAGAGGGACTGACGATCGAGAAATATGTAATTTTACAACGTATAGAACGTGTGAAAGAACTGTTGCATTATGATGAGATGAATCTCAGCGAAATCGCCGACAGTATGGGATATAGCAGTGTGCAGCATTTGTCTCAGCAGTTTAAGAAGATTACGGGTCTGACGCCAAGTGGCTACAGACAGCTAAAGCATAATGACAGAAAGCCACTCGATAAAGTGTGAGGGGCATGGCTCATAATTATATACATATTCCCCATCATTCTATAACAATCCTTCTCTGACCCGGTAGTAGCTTTGTGAAAAGTTTGGACAATGGCTACAACAACCGGACATATAACAAAAGAAACGTTTCCTGTGCTGGAAATGAGCTGTGCAGCCTGCGCCGTCAGCGTCGCGTCCATGCTGCAATCTGTGCCAGGTGTGTCAGATGCATCGGTGAACTATGCCGATCAGACAGCCCGTGTAACTTATGATAGCGACCGCGTTACGCCTGAAGGATTACGCAATGTGATCCGTGGTATTGGCTATGATCTTGTCATCGATACACATAATCGTGAGCAGGTACAGGAACAGGCGCAGCTGGATCATTATAAATCACTGAAAAAGAGAACATTTGCCTCACTGATATTGTCAGCGCCGGTCGTGCTGATCGGGATGTTCCTGATGGATATGCCGTATGCCAACTGGATCATGCTTGTATTATCGACACCTGTTATTTTCTATCTGGGCCGGCAGTTCTTTCTGAATGCCTGGAAACAGGCCCGTCACGGCAAAGCGAACATGGATACACTGGTGGCGCTGAGTACCGGTATTGCCTGGTTATTCAGCGTGTTTAATACGGTTTATCCTGAATACTGGCATGCCCGTGGCTTACATGCGCATGTGTATTTTGAAGCAGCGGCAGTCGTGGTGGCATTTATATCCTTAGGGCGATTGCTGGAAGAAAAGGCAAAATCAAATACCTCTGCCGCATTAAAAAAGCTGATGGGATTACAGCCTGCTACCGCATTCATTGTGATGAACAATGGTGCTGAAACAAAAGAAATTCCTTTAAGCGAAGTGCAGACCGGTAATCTGTTGCTGGTGAAACCAGGTGCACGGATACCTGTAGATGGCGAGGTACAGAGCGGCAGTTCCTGGGTAGATGAAAGTATGATTACCGGGGAACCGGTACCTGTATTGAAAGAGAAAGGTACAGCGGTATTTGCAGGAACGATCAATCAGCAGGGAAGTTTTCATTTTACAGCAGAAAAAGTCGGCGCTGATACGGTATTGGCACAGATTATCCGGATGGTGAGAGAAGCGCAGGGCAGTAAGGCGCCTGTGCAGCAGCTGGTTGATAAAATTGCGGGCATTTTTGTACCGGTAGTGATTGGCATTGCTATACTGACTTTCGGGATCTGGATGCTTGCAGGAGGGGAGAATGCATTTACACATGGTTTGCTTTCAGCAGTTACTGTACTGGTAATTGCTTGTCCCTGTGCCTTAGGACTGGCAACACCGACCGCGATTATGGTGGGTGTAGGAAAAGGTGCAGAAAATAACATGCTGATCAGAGATGCGGAAAGTCTGGAGCTGGCGCATCAGGTGAATGCCCTGGTATTGGATAAAACAGGTACTATTACAGAAGGAAAGCCGGTGGTGACAGACAGCTACTGGTTGTCTGTTTCGAAGGAGCAACAGGAACTGCAACGCATACTGCTCAGTATAGAACAACAATCTGAACATCCGCTGGCAGCTGCTATTGTGAGAGCGTTGGAGGATAAGGGTGTAGTTGCAATACCTGGCGCATCATTTACCGCAGTAGAAAGTATCACCGGAAAAGGCATACGGGCGCGTTACCAGGGAGTTAAATATCTGGCAGGAAACCTTGCATTACTGGCAGAAAGTGGTATCAGACCAGATGATACTTTGTCGGAAAAGATTGCCGGCTGGCAATCTGCGGCAAGAACGGTGATCGCCTTTGCAGGAGATGAAAAGATATTTGGCATTATTGCTATTGAAGATAAAGTAAAAGCGACTTCGGCTGTGGCGGTGGAGAATCTGCAGAAGCGTGGTATTATAGTGTATATGCTTACGGGTGATAATGAGCATACGGCCGCAGCGGTAGCCGGACAGGTCGGTATTACGCATTATAAGGCAGGTGTGTTGCCCGCAGAGAAAGCTGCATTTGTGCAGTCTTTACAGGAACAGGGGAAAGTGGTGGCGATGGCCGGAGATGGTATTAACGACAGTCATGCATTGGCACAGGCGGACGTCAGTATTGCGATGGGTAAGGGAACGGATATTGCTATGGATGTGGCGAAAATGACCCTGATCACTTCCGATCTGGATGTCATTCCGAAGGCACTGCAATTGTCCCGCAAAACAGTCCGTACAATCCGCCAGAATCTTTTCTGGGCTTTTATCTATAACATTATCGGTATTCCGTTGGCAGCAGGTGTGTTATTTCCGGTGAACGGGTTCCTGCTCAATCCGATGATAGCGGGCGCTGCGATGGCGCTGAGTTCTGTATCAGTGGTAAGTAATAGTCTGCGATTAAAATGGTCAAAAATTTAATAATATAAATATGGAACAACAATTTAAAACAAATATCAAATGCGGCGGCTGTATAGCGACAGTAACACCTTTTCTGAATGCGGCGGCAGGTGAAAATACCTGGAAAGTAGATACGGCAGCGCCTGAAAAGATACTGACAGTATCGGCTGATGCTGTGTCCGCAGCAGAGATTATCAGTGCGGTGGAGAAGGCAGGGTATAAGGCAGCGCAATTGTAGTCATAGATATATAGTCTTTAGTGTTTTACCGGACTGATAGGTATCAGTCCGGTTTTTTATGGGTTTAAATATAGTCTGACTATAGTCAGACTATACTCATCTTACGCTAATGCTAAGTTCAGAACGGCGCGTTAACGGCGAAGATCAGGTATAAAGTCAGGTGTAGTATAGGGAAAGGCATTATTGCTTCGATTAAAACGTAATAACGGCGTAATAAGGGTGTAGAAGGAATAAGAATAAAGTATCTGACAGAGAAAGGAGGAACGGTATAATAATTGTACTAGGGTAACGTTATTTAACCGGACAGTAAACCCAGGAAACATGTTAAACTCCACCTGGAAATCATTTGGACAACCTGCCAGCAGAACGATTGCATTTTGTATGCTGGCAGGTATTTTCACTTTTGCAGCCTGCAGAACTAATCGGGGCTACGATCCTGCTCCGAGAATGGGAGCGGAGTATCGCTTTGAAGAAGGATTAAGAAAGGAAAAGAATCCGCAATATCTTTTCAGCAAAAAAGAGCGGAAAGACCTGGAAAAAATGGGATATCCCATAGGCGCCCCTAATCAGGCATCTGAATCAGGAGGCGATACCAAACCGGCCACAAAATCTCCGGCCACGGGAGCGTTACAGAAAGCTCCATCTGACAGCCTGCGTACGGACACTGTTTTTAAGGTGAAGCCACAGTAACAGGAATAGGGTTTGTTTGGTTTAGTCTGAATTACTTACATTTGTGGAAATTTTAAAATATCCTCTATGTTAAAGACCTTGTACACCGCTGGGCTTTTCATGGCAGCTACCTGTATGTTTGCAGGTAAAGCCAAGGCGCAGTTGAAAGGTTTCAGTATTGGTCCTTATGCTGAAATCGGCACCCCAGTGGGTGATTTTAAGGACACACATAACGCTGGTTTTGGTGGTGGTTTGAATGCTGATATTAAGCTGATCGCAGGATTTGGTGTAACTGGCTCTGCTGGTTTCATGTATTTCTCCGGAAAAAGCTATGATATCTTTGATATTGAGGGTAACCGGGTTACTGTAAAAGCAGAATCTATTAAGGCGCTGCCGGTAAGAGTTGGTCTGAAGTACAAATTCGGTTTTCCGTTATTGTATGTGAAGGCTGAAGGCGGTAGTGCTACATTCGTAGGTGGCGATTCAGATGCGTACAAAGGTACGGCTGCTATCTTCGCTCCGGGTATTGGTATCCGTGTACTGGGCCTGGATGTGGAAGGAAAATATGAGATGTGGTTTAAAGACGGAACCAGTGGTTTCTTTGGTCTGAAAGCCAGCTATCATTTCTAAACTGAGAAAAGTTGTTGCAATAAGAAAGGGCTTCCGGATTCCGGAAGCCCTTTCTCTTTAGACCTGTAATTACTTTTTGTTCACTTTAACGGCCTTTGACTTCTTCGCTGCGGAAGTGTCAGCCGGTGTTGCAGCAGCAGTATCTTTTCTCATGACTGCTGTGTCGCGTTTAGCAGCGGCAGTATCAGCTGCGGCTGTTGCTGTATCCAGTTTCGCGGCGAAACTGAGTGTGTCTCTGGTAGTAGCAGTGTCTGCTTTAATCGCTACCGTGTCTGCACTTCTGAACGCTACTGTATCTGCTTTAAAAGCAAAGTTGGTAGTGTCTTTGAAGAATGCAGTGTCTTTTGAAAAGCTGACAGTGTCCTTGCCAAAGGCAGCCGTGTCACTTACAAAATTTGCAGTGTCTAACCTGAAGTTCGCTGTATCGTACTTAAAGTTAGCCGTGTCCATTTTGAAGTTGGCTGTGTCTGGTGAGAAATTGGCGGTGTCTGCTTTGAAGTTAGCCGTATCCATTTTGAAGTTAGCCGTGTCTACTTTGAAGTTGGCTGTGTCAAATTTGAAGTTGGCAGTGTCCATTGCAAAATTGGCGGTGTCTGGAGCAAAGTTAGCAGTGTCTCTTACAAAGTTCGCTGTGTCGAGTACGAAGTTTGCAGTGTCTGCATTTGAAGTCATCGCATTTACTGCGTTAGTCTGTGTCATTACGAATGCTCCCAGGCCAGCCATGAGGCCAAATCTCAATAATTGCTTTTTCATGGTTTTTCAATTTAACTGGTTAAAAAATAAAGATCTCAATAAAAGATGGTTGAATACATTTCAACCAAAATCTTGCAAGAATACTCTAACGAAATGTTAAAGTGATTTTACATCTTTTTATGTAATTGATTATTAGTTTGTTGTGAATTTTTCTTGTTTGAGTAGTTTTATGTCGCACGTTAAACTTTACTGGAAAAAGTAAGTCTGTAAATATTTCATAATGTGGATAGGAGGTAACAATGCCGGGTATACGCTTTCACAATTCCGCTATACAGGATGTATAAACTGAGACTGTTAACATTTCGTTGCAGTATTGGTCGTGTGTTGTGCAGGTATGCCGGTATTATTCTCTTGATATTATTGGGGAGGGGTGTTCCTAAATGGATAGGTATTGCTTTTAATACCATATACCTGTCTGGTTATCGCAGTGCTGTAAATAAATGTCAATTAAACACAAAAAGTGCTTATAATTGTTGCAGATATTGAATTTAGGGTGTATATTGTTGTAACAAATCCCGTTATGAAACGAATAATCACATTTGTCGCCACAGCATTTTTGCTGCTGGCAGGAGCAGCTTCTTTTTCTCAGACAATGACTTTAAAAGTAAATGGTCCGCAGTCGGAGGTATCTCCAACGATGTGGGGAATCTTTTTTGAGGACATTAACTTCTCCGCAGATGGCGGTATCTACGCCGAATTAATAAAGAACCGCTCTTTTGAATTTACGGAACCGATGATGGGATGGAAAGAGGTGAAGAAAGAGGGAGCAGGTAATATATTAATAGTGAACAGGGAGACCGGGCATACGGCTAATCCCAGGTATGCACATATCACCGTAACTGCGGACAAAGGTAGTTACGGACTGTTCAATGAGGGTTTCCGTGGTATGGGCTTTAAAAAAGGGTTATCATATAACTTTTCTTTTCTGGCACGCAGCACGGCAGGTAAAGTAAGCGGAAAACTGGTATTAGTGGATGATAAGGGTACCCCTATAGGAGCGGTCGCAGTCTCAGCAGAAGATAAAGCCTGGAAAAAGTATACGGCTACAGTGACCGCTGAGCGTACGGTGGCCAAAGGAGGCGTACAGCTGTTATTTTCCGGTACGGGCGCCCTTGATATGGATATGGTATCGTTATTCCCCCAGGATACCTGGAAACAGCGTCCGGGAGGCTTGCGTAATGACCTGGTACAGTTACTGGCCGACCTGCATCCCGGATTTGTGAGATTTCCGGGCGGTTGTATTGTTGAAGGACGGGATCTGGCCAACAGGTATCAGTGGAAAAAAACGGTAGGTAAACCAGAGGATCGTACGTTAATCGTAAATCGTTGGAATACGGAATTTGCGCATCGGGCACCCGGTGATTATTTCCAGAGCTATGGACTGGGCTTTTTTGAATATTTCCAGTTATCGGAAGATATAGGTGCTGAACCCTTACCGATTCTCAATTGTGGGATGGCATGTCAGTTTAATACAGGAGAGGTGGCAGCTGATGAGGATGTGGAAGCGTATATACAGGATGCGCTGGACCTGATTGAATTTGCCAACGGTGCCACGACAACCGAGTGGGGGCAACTGAGAGCGGAAATGGGGCATCCTGCGCCGTTTAACCTGAAATTGATGGGAGTAGGTAATGAGCAGTGGGATAGTCAGTATATTGCCCGTTATCAGCGTTTTGAGGAGGTGCTGAAGACTAAACATCCTGAGATAAAACTGGTATCCAGTGTAGGGCCATTTTCCAGCGGCGAGCGATTCGATTATCTGTGGTCTAAACTGAAGCCTTCCAAGGCGGATCTTGTAGATGAACATTATTATATGCCACCGGAGTGGTTTCTGAAAAATAGTGCCCGTTATGATAAATATGAGCGGAAAGGGCCAAAGATCTTTGCAGGAGAATATGCCGCGCATGTTAAAGTACCGCAGGGTAAAAAAGAGACAGATACTGCAGAAGGAAGGAATACCTGGGAGAGTGCATTGGCAGAAGCAGCGTTTATGACGGGATTGGAAAGAAATGCGGATCTTGTACAGATGGCTTCCTATGCGCCATTACTTGCGCATGTGGATGCATGGCAATGGAGACCCGATCTGATCTGGTTTGATAATCTGCGTTCAGTGGGCACACCGAATTATTATGTGCAACGTCTTTTTGCTAATAATAAGGGTACGCATACCGTATCTGTTACATCCGGTAATCGGGCATTAACAGGGCAGGAGGGTATTTATGCCAGTGCAACGATTGATAAGCAGGCCCGCAAAATTCTGCTGAAGGTAGTGAATACCACAGATAAGGCGGCAGCGTATACTATTGCGTTGGAAGGCGCTGTAGCAGCAACAGGTACAGCTACGCAGGAAGTGCTGACGGCGAAGGCTAAAAGTGATATCAATACGCTGGATGCACCATCGGTGGTAATACCTGTTACTGCACAGATCAAAGCCGGAAAGAATAAAGTGGCAATTACTGCAGGCGCTAATTCACTGAATGTAATCACGATACCTTATAAATAAATTGTTATTGGTTTTAAACGTTGAAAGGCCCGCGCTGCACAGCAGTAGCGGGCTTTTTGATAGGTATGCATGCAAGGAAGAGATATAAAATTTTGTGAAAAGCGGAAGAAATATTTGTGCTTTGAAAAAAAGATGTAAATTGGTTGTAGAATTGTCTGTTAGCTAACTGCATTCGTCTCAGCTTTGTAGCAACGTTGCTTTAATATCTTCTGCTGAGCGCTGTTTCTCCCCTTTATATTTACGTTGATCAATTACCGCATAAGCGCGGAGAATGATAAATGATCTATGCATTATCATAGTGAGTTTGTTGTTTCATAACTGATATGTCATTCAATGAGTTAAGGAAGGAGATGTTGGCGATTTTTTTTGAAAACACTGACTATCGTCGTACATTGAAACTTAACTTATAGGTGAATTTTTTAAACGGTGAAATAAGACCGGTAATGACAATGAATAAGATCACTTATTATTCATTTCATATTGATGGAGATGACCTGTGTGAAGTAGAGAAGTTTGTGACCATATTTAATAAACCGGCATACGGAGAAGATTATTATAATATCATGTCTGTCATCAGGGAGATGGGCATGAACAGAGGTGCGGAAGCGAAGTATTCCAGCACGAAAGAGCTGCAGAGGCATTACCGCCGCCATATACATCAGGAGATGTAAGGCTTTATTGCAGCAGGATTACCAGAGACATCGTTATACTTGGAAAGGTTGTGTAAAGAAAACGCAGAAGGTACAGCAAAGCAAAGATTGTCTGTTTCATTTTGAGTTAGTGAATGCTTTAAGCACCCAGATCACCCAACGAATCGTTTCTGGCAATCTCAGCGTCGTTAACAGACAGCTTGAAGGTAATTTACAATTTAAAATTGCAGATTGTTATGAGTAAAATTTTCGAAGACGCAATGAATGCACTGCCCGCGTATGGGCTGGAAAGGGCTGCAATGAGCCTCGATGTAGTTGATCGTATCGATGCGATCCCGGAGAGGAAAGGCATGTCGCACCGGGAGCTGGCGGAGGCACTGGGTAAGTCGGAGTCAGAGATCAGCAAATGGATGCGGGGTACGCATAATTTTACATTTGAAACGATTGCAAAGATCAATCTGGCACTCGGTGTAAAAGTATTATGATATAAGTTAGAAACGTCTGATACTGGTAGCTGCCCATAGACTACGCACAATTGCCGGCGCGGTAATGATGCAGATGACTGATGCTTGTTTTCCTCAATATGTAGGTTCCTTCGGGAATGTCCACACAACATTACAACTACGTAGTTTGTTAATCTGTCATCAACTATTTCCGGTATTCTGCTGTTATATGCCTTGTATAAGGTATAACCGGACGTTCATGGATTTTAAGCCATCTTTAAGCCGCTTATGCCTGCTATGGCACGTTTTTTAGGCTTTATCTGAGACCCGGACTACCGGAAATGCAAGTATATGTTCAGCAATTATATACATCGGTTCCTCTTTTGGATATTGATTTTCAGAATAGTTCCTACATATGCACAGGACACCGCCGCTTCGCAGGTGCAATTACCTGAGAAATGGGACTTGCAGGCTTGTCTGGACTATGCCAAAACCAATAACATTACACTAAACAGTTACCGGTTAAATCGCCTTAGCAGTCAGCAGGATCTGGAGCTGTCGAAAGCCGCTGTGCTACCCAACCTTTCTGCCAGCGCATCCCCTTCATTGATACAGAGTAAGACCATCGATCCGGCCACCGGTGATTTGAAATCGGGCGTACGGTTTTCTGGGAGTAGTTCGCTGAATTCATCAGTGACATTGTATAATGGCGGATACCTGAAGACGGATATTCAACAGAAAGATTTGCTGGTGAAGATTGCGGGACTGGATCTTGCGACGGTTGAAAATGATATCACGCTGCAGATCACGCAGGCTTATCTTAATATTCTGCTGGCTAAAGAAAATATCGTGTATGTCAGGGACGTAGTGGCTACGTCCACTGCGCAGGTGCAGCAACAGCAACAGTTTTATGATGTAGGTGCGGTCGCGTTGAAAGATCTTGTTCAGTTACAGGCGCAGCTGGCCAATGATAAATATACGCTTGTCACAGCCGAAAATACACACCGGCAAAACTTACTGACGCTGAAACAATTACTGCAATTGCCGACGGTCACTCCCTTTGAGATCGTTGAGCCGGATACACTGATGGGTAACGCTCTACTGACGCCATTACTGGATGCACAGCAGACGGCATTGGCTACGCGGCCTGAGGTGAAAAGCAGTGAACTGGGTGTACAGGTAGCCTCACTGGACGTCAGGAAAGCCAGGGCGGGATATCTGCCGGCATTGACTGCTGGTGCAGGATTAGGTACCAGTTATGCGCATAATGATAATTACTCTTTTTTACGACAGCTGGATAACAATTTTTATCAGCAGGTTGGGCTGACTTTATCGGTACCCATTTTCAGCCGTCGCGCGAACAGGGTGAATGAGGAAAAGGCGAAAATAGGCGTAGGTCAGGCCGAGCTGACGTTACAGAATACACGTACCAATCTGTCGCAGGAAGTGGAGCGTGCATACATTAATGTGCAGAATGCGCAAGGGCAATATGACGCAGCCGTTGAACAGTTGCGTTATACCCAGGAAGCCTACCGGATTGCCAATGAACAACTGAAAATCGGTGCAGCGAATACCGTAGAAGTGTTACAACAGAAGAATCTCTATGTCCAGTCCATGCAGTCATACATTCAGGCCAAATACGCAGCAGCGCTGTATATCAGGATATATGATTTCTACAGGGGCGTGCCAGTCCATTTATAGTATAAAATAACAAGGAATGAAGAGAAAGATCGTCATTACAATAATAGTACTGGTGGCCGCACTTGCCATCTGGTACTTCTTTTTCCGCAAAAAGGAAAATCAGGTGGTGATCAGTACGCAAAAACCAAGATATGGTCATATATCCACCAGTGTGACTGCCACAGGAACCGTTCAGCCGGTGGATACCGTTGCCGTAGGTACACAGGTCTCCGGTATTATCAAATATATCTACACGGATTTTAATCAGCCGGTAAAGAAGGGGCAGTTGCTGGCAGAACTGGATAAGGTATTGCTGCAGGCAGAAGTAGACAGGAATAGAGGCGCACTGGCGAATGCGCAAAGTCAGCTGATATATCAGCAGGCACAATACAAAAGACAAGACCAGTTATATAAAGTAGGGGCTATCAGCAGAGCGGATTATGACAATGCGACGTATCTGAATAAGGCGGCCCAGGCAAGTGTGGAAAGTGCAGGCGCTTCTCTGCGGACGGCGGAAAGGAACCTCTTTTTTACAGAGATCTATTCTCCTATAGATGGCGTAGTACTCAACAGGAGCGTGAGTGTTGGTCAGACGGTAGCTGCCAGCTTCAATACGCCTACTTTGTTCGTACTGGCGAAAGACATCACCAAAATGCAGGTACAGGCCAGTGTGGATGAAGCAGATATCGGTAATGTACAGGATAGTCAGCGCGTATCTTTTACGGTGGATGCGTATCTGGATGAAGAATTTGCGGGAAAGGTACAGGAGATCCGCTTACGGCCGTCGGTATCCGCTAATGTGGTGACTTATACCACTATGATCAGTGCCTCCAATGAAAGTATGAAACTGAAACCGGGTATGACGGCGACAGTGACGATCTATACGTCAGAGAAAGATCATGTAATGCTTATTCCGTCAAAGGCATTGATGTTTAAACCGGATTCTGCATTGTCAGGACAGTTTAAAGTGATCGCTGTAGCACCGGCGGCAACAGAGCGCAGGAAGAGTGCGACACCGGTAACAGGAGGCAGCAGGGATACCGTCAGAAGTAATATGCCGGGAATGGAGAAGAAGCCATCAGCCGCATCCAACTATGTATGGGTAAGACAGGGAGATACTCTCTTGCAGAAAAAGGTGGTAATTGGATTGAATGATAACACCCGCGCAGAGGTGATTGCAGGTTTGTCACCCGAGGAAGATGTCATCACCGGTATGCAGGAACTGAGCGGTAAAAAAGGCACAACAGGCAGTGGCGGACAAGCCAGTCCCTTCATGCCGCAAAGAAGAAGACGATGAGCCAAAAAATACTGGAAATACAGCATATCAAGCGGGAATTCCGGATGGGAACGGAGGTGGTCCGTGCGCTTAAAGGCGTGTCGTTTGACGTCTTCGCAGGGGAGTTTGTGACCATCATGGGGAGCAGCGGATCCGGCAAGACGACACTGCTGAATATACTCGGCTGCCTGGATAAGCCGACTGACGGCAATTATTTGCTGGATGGTGTAAATATCGGCCAGCTCTCCAGGAATGAACTGGCAAGATTGCGGAACAGGAAGATCGGGTTTGTATTTCAGGCGTATAACCTGCTGCCCCGTACTTCAGCATTGGAAAATGTGGAACTGCCCTTGCTGTACAACATGGAGATCACCCATGAACAACGCCGGCAGAAGGCGATTCATTCCCTGGAAGCCGTAAAACTGGGTGAGCGTTTAGGACATACGCCCAATCAGTTGTCAGGTGGGCAGCAACAACGGGTGGCTATTGCCCGGGCACTGGTGAATGAACCGGTCATGATACTGGCGGACGAGGCGACCGGTAACCTCGATACCCGTACTTCCTACGAAATCATGGCATTGATGCAGGAGCTCAACAAGGAACAGGGGAAAACGATCGTATTCGTGACGCATGAACCTGATATTGCAGCTTTCAGCAGTCGTACGGTAATGTTGCGGGACGGTAAAGTGGTAAAAGATACTGTCAACGAAAATGTACGCTCGGCAAAAGATGCACTGGCGTCATTGCCACCAGCGGATGATTATTGATTATGAATATTCTTAACCTGATAAGGATTGCTTTGAAAGCTTTGCAGCGGAATAAACTGCGGGCCTTTCTGACCATGCTCGGTATTATTATCGGTGTGGCAGCGGTGATTGCAATGGTGGCTATCGGACAAGGCTCAAAGGAAAGTATACAGTCACAACTGTCCAGTATGGGGTCCAATATGATCACCATACTGCCGGCCAGTAATGTGACAGGGGGCGCCAGACTGGAAGGAGCGAGCGTACAGACGTTAACCATAGAAGATGTAAAAGCGATTCAGAAACAGGCACTTAATATCAGTGCGATTTCACCGGCCGCCAATTCCAGCGGACAATCCATCAACGGGGCCTTTAACTGGCCGACCAGTATACAGGGCGTAGCGCCGGGATATCTGGATATCAGGAAATGGAGTCTCCAGGATGGCGTGCCATTTACGGATGAAGATGTGAGAGCGTCTGCAAAGGTTTGTCTGCTGGGGCAAACTGTTGTCAGTAATCTGTTCCCTAATGGAGATAACCCCGTAGGGAAGATCATCCGCTTCAATAATATTCCATTCCAGGTGATCGGAATACTGGCCGCCAAAGGACAGAGTTCTTTCGGGCAGGACCAGGATGATGTGATATTAGCACCGTATACGACGGTGCAGAAACGTATCCTGGCTACCATCTATTTCAGGACGCTTTATGTCTCTGCGGTCAGCGAGGCGGCGACAGATGCCGCCACAAAGGAAATTGAGACTATCCTGCGGAAATCCCACCGTCTGAGAGATGCGGATGAAAATGACTTCCAGGTGAGGACTATGGCTGAGTTAATCAATACGTTGAGTTCTACCAGTAACCTGCTGACGATTCTGTTAACTGCCATTGCGGGTATATCCCTGGTTATTGGAGGGATCGGTATCATGAATATCATGTATGTGTCCGTAACAGAGCGTACGCGGGAAATCGGCCTGCGTATGTCTATCGGTGCAAGAGGGATAGATATACTGATGCAGTTCCTGATAGAGGCCATCATGATCAGTATCACCGGTGGTCTGATAGGTGTTGTGTTAGGCATCACTTCTGCCTGGCTGATCACGTTTTTTTTACATTGGCCGACGCTGGTATCTGAATCGTCGATTATACTGTCTTTTATGGTGTGTGCATTGACAGGCGTCTTCTTCGGCTATTATCCTGCGCAAAAAGCCTCCCGGCTGGATCCGATAGAGGCTTTGCGATATGAATAACGGTGTTGATTAGCTATTGAGGAAAGCAAAGTATTGATGATGGCCATTTGAGATATCTGCAGGGCAATCTTAGCTATACGATGTTATTTTGCTGTAGACAGATTTTTGTTGAAGATATTCATTTGAGATACCTGTAAGGTTATCTTAGCTATACAGTGTTATATGGCTGCAGACAGATGTTTGTTGACAATATCTATTTGAGATACCTAGAAGGTTATCTTAGCTGTACGATGTTATTTGGCTGTAGACAGATGTTTGTTGACGATATCTATTTGAGATACCTGTAAGGCAATCTTAGCTACACGCTGTTATTTGACTGCAGACAAATGTTTGTTGACGATATCCATTGCCTGTTGGCGTAGTGCAGGGTTTCCTTTTTCCATTACTTTCAGCAGTTGACGACATTCATGCAGAAAGGTTGAAATGAAATCAGTATCGGCGGTGGTAATGTCGTTGGCATTGTCGACAATATCAGCATACTTGATCGTCTGACCGGCTGCACTGATCTGGCTGAGCCGCGTTGCTTCCATTTGTTTGCGTTTGCGCCTGTTCCAGTGCGGATAATCTTTCTTAACGTAAATATCTGTCAGCTCTACGGTCAGTTTGAGCGTACGGTCAGCGTCTGCGGAAGACAAGGTCTTGTACAGCCATGCTGATAACTCTTCTGTGGTAACAGCAGTATCTTCCAGTACGTCATGCAACAGCGCTGCTGACAATACCGGAAGATCTGAAGTATATTTCCCGCATATTTCCATCACCCTTACGGGATGGTTAATATACGGTTCGTCGGCAAATTTGCGCCGTTGGCTGCCGTGTGCTTGTCCGGCGAAGGCTTTGATCTGGGAAAGTTGGTCCATTAGGATACTAGCAATTTTCTGCATGCGTCGGCGCATTGTTTACAGCTTTCCGCACATTCCTGGCAATGTTTGTTGCTATGCTGACTGCATTCTGCGGCGCATGCTTCACAAATATCGGCACAAATTGAACAAATTTGTATAGCATTTGTGCTGCCCAGGCTCATTAATTGTGCGGTAGCGTAACAAACGGTGGCGCATTCCATATCCAGCTGGATACAACGGGCCATCATGGTGACGTCCTTTTCCTCTGTACACGAGGAGGCGCAGTGATTGCAGATAGCCGCACAGCGGAGGCAAATTTCGATACAGTCTCTGTAAAAGTGATAACCGTTTTTCATTTTGGGTATTTATTGGTGGTGAAGAAAATCTAAAACGTTCTTTTATAATCACTTCAAATACCATACAAATCTGAGTTGCCATGCTCAGCCAATATTGTGGCAGAATTTGCTAATTTGCGCCGATGAAACATACATTTATTTTCCATTGTTTGATGATTATATGCTGCTCCTGCTTTGCACAAAAGCGCGCATTGGTCTTCCAGACGGACTTCGGACTGAAGGACGGGGCTGTAGCCGAAATGAAAGGAGTGGTGTATAGTTTGTCACCCGATATTCCAATGTTCGATCTCACACATGAAATACCTGCCTATAATATCTGGGAGGCTGCCTATCGTTTGCAACAGACCGCTCCCTACTGGCCTTCAGGAACGGTATTCGTATCGGTAGTGGATCCGGGAGTGGGCTCAGACAGACGCTCTGTTGTGTTGAAGACGAAAACCGGGCACTTCTTTGTCACCCCTGACAATGGTACGCTGACCCTGGTGGCGAAACAGCTGGGAATCGCGGAGATCCGGCAGATTGACGAGGCGGTAAACCGAAGGAAAAACTCGGGCGCTTCTTATACTTTTCATGGCAGGGATGTCTATGCTTTTACAGCAGGCAAACTGGCCGCCGGGAAGATTACTTTTGAGCAGGTAGGACCTAAACTGGCAGACTCAGTCGTGAGGATCCCTTTCCAGCAGCCGGTGTATGCTGATGGTACAGTAAAGGGAAATATCCCTGTGCTGGATGTACAGTATGGAAATATATGGACAAATATAGACCAGCAGACTTTCGCAAAAATGCAGGTAAAACCGGGTGAGCAGCTGAAGATTATGATCTATAAAGGAAATGAACAGGTTTATAGCGGTATAATGCCCCTGGCCAATACCTTCGCCGCTGTACCTGAGGGCAAAGAACTTTTATACCTCAATAGTCTGCTAAATGTGTCATTTGCAGTGAATATGGGCGATTTCGCGACCCGTCACCAGGTAAAGAGTGGTCCGGAGTGGACAGTGACGATTAGTCGTCCATAGAGAATTTTACTTATTTTTGTCGCTTAGCTTTTTTAATCTTACAAATTTCAGATGCCACAACCGGATACTACAAATACGATGTTTCATCTGGCGGCAGACTTTATCAATCATACCAACCGCCACATATTTCTGACCGGTAAAGCCGGAACAGGTAAAACAACCTTCCTGAAATACATCCGGGAGCATACCGCGAAAAATACAGTAGTAGTAGCGCCTACCGGCGTAGCAGCGATCAATGCAGGAGGTGTGACCATGCACTCATTTTTCCAGTTGCCATTTGGTCCTTATGTGCCCGCGAATGCACACCTTTTTGGGGTGAATAACGGGGTGACTGATACACATGCGCTTTTCCGTAACATCCGATTTAACCATGATAAAAAAGAGCTCCTGCGAGAGATGGAGCTGCTGATTATAGACGAGGTCAGCATGGTGCGTGCAGATACACTGGACGCTATTGATGCGATTCTCCGGCATTTCCGCGGACAACCACTGCTTCCTTTCGGAGGTGTGCAGGTACTGTACATCGGGGATCTTTATCAGCTGCCGCCGGTAATGCCGGATGATCAGTGGCAGTTCCTGAAAGATTATTATGAGAGTGTATTCTTCTTTCATGCCAGGGTTATGCGGCAGTCCGCGCCATTGTTTATCGAACTGAACAAGATCTACCGGCAGAATGAAGCCACTTTCATCAATCTGCTTAATGGTGTGCGTAACAGCACATTGGACTGGGATGACCTGGAAATACTGAATCAGCGTTATCTGCCTCATTTTACCGGCGATGACGAGCAGTATATCGTACTGACAACCCACAACCGCCGGGCAGACGAGATCAATAATGCCCGTCTGGCAGCCATGCCCGGACAGATGCATACATTCACCGGAGAAATCAGCGGAGATTTTAGTGATAAAGCCTTGCCGACTGATATGGACCTGCGCATCAAACTGGGCGCACAGGTAATGTTCATCAAAAATGACGTAGCAGAGCCCCGCCGGTATTTTAACGGTAAACTAGGCACTGTGACCGATATCCTGCCGGATGATAAAGTGGTCGTGAAACTGGCAGGAGGAGACGACACGTTGGTCCTAGAAAAGGAGACCTGGCGCAATATCCGCTACTCCTGGAATAAGACAGACGAAACGGTAGACGAGGAAGAACTCGGCAGTTTTAAACAGTATCCTATCCGGCTGGCCTGGGCGATTACAATTCATAAAAGTCAGGGTCTGACCTTTGAAAAAGCCATTATCGATGCAGGGAACGCATTTGCTCCCGGGCAGGTCTATGTGGCATTGAGTCGTTGTACATCCCTGGATGGACTGGTATTACACTCGCGTATTCACCCCGGTGCAATCCGTACGGATCAGCAGGTACAGGAGTTCTCCTCCGGTTTTCATAAGGAAGATGAACTGGAATTGCTGCTGGATGGGGAAAAAATGGTTTTCTGGGCAGAACAGCTCCTGAAGTTATTCGGCGCAGAAAAGATCCTGACAGAACTGCAACAACATGCTGCCTGGCTGCGAGACAAGAAAATGAATGGTATGGAAAGTGCGGTGACACTGAGCCGGAGTATGCAGCAACGGGGCGCTCAGCTACATGAAGTGGGACTGAAATTCCGTCAACAGCTGGATCCCTTGCTGAAAGACGTGTTGCAGAATGGCAATACATCCGTGCTGAAAGAACGTGTGGGGAAGGCCGTGGCCTACTTTACCAATGAGATATACGAAGGCTTTATACAGCCGATCAGAAGAGAAAGAGACCTCGTGAAGGGTATTGCCAAGGTGAAAAAATATGTACTGCAATTGTCTGGCCTGGAACATTTTCTGTGGAACAGATTGCAGCTTTTTGCAGACGCGAGTTATGGGAACCTGAAATTTAATGAAGGACTTCCTGATTACGGAACATTGCGTGCGCCGGCCAATGAGGAAAAAGCAAAGGAGAAAGCAGGAAAGAAACGTGAGGCCGGTGGTAGCCGGAGAGGTACCCTGGAATTGTATCTCGCAGGTAAAACACTGGCGGAGATTTCAGCGGAACGTGGTCTGGCAATGAGTACAGTAGAGAGTCATCTTGCGGATTGTGTGGCTAATGACGAGCTACAGGTCAATCGCTTTGTAGGGGATAAAAAACTGGCTATGATATTGCCGCTTGTAAAGGAACTGGGCGTGACTGCTTCAGGGCCGATTAAAGCACGGTTAGGAGAGGATGTTACCTGGGCGGAGATAAGGGCGGTACAGGCGCATTGGCGGAGGGCGATGGACTAGGATGGCTTAAAATATATTGTTAACTTAAATAGGAGCAGCGTTGAATGATCAAGTAGAGCATTTTGATGTTTTATCCATTGCAATGAAAATTGCGGTCGCCGTGGGTATAGGTATGTTAATTGGCCTGGAGAGAAACTGGTCGCATAAAGAGGCAGGCATCCGGACGTTTTCTATCGTTTCACTGACAGGCATGTTATGTATGCAGATAGATACAAGCCTCGTTGTGGCAGGACTTGCTGCCGTATGCCTGCTGATCATTATATCGAATCTAAAGAGCTTTCTGACAGACAGAAGCTCGGAGATGACTACCTCTGCTGCGCTGATAGCCTGCTATATATTGGGAGTGCTGATCGGCAGAGGGCATATATTTACACCGGTGGCAGCAGCTATTGTGATCACCATGTTGCTGGCCTGGAAGTCGGAATTAAGGAAGTTTGCCGGCGGACTGGAACCTTCAGAAATAAGAAGTGCGATCCTGCTTGGATTGATTGGTTTTGTTATATATCCGTTGTTGCCCGACCGCTATATTGACCGCTGGGAGATTGTTAATTTAAGTGATGCCTGGGTCAGTATCATAGCGATTGCCGGTATCGGCTTTCTCAACTATATTTTCCTGAAATTATTTAGTTCAAAGGGGCTGTATCTTGGCGCCGTTTTCGGAGGACTGGTCAACAGCACTGCTACGATAGCGGAGATGACTACGCGGGTGGAAGAATCAGGTACACCCTCAAGAATTACGATTTTGTCGAGTATCATCAATATTTCCATGTTTACAAGAAATATGATACTGGCAGCCATCTTTGTTCCGTTGTCCCTGACAGCAACTTTACTTCCACTGCTGGCCATGTCCTGTGTAGCTGGTTTCTGGATCTGGCGCGATTTACAACAGGAAGCCGCTTATGGCGAAGTGGAGCAGGAGCTGCAGCTAACTTCACCTATATCTGTAAAGAAAATTCTATCCTTTGGCTTATTGTTTTTAATGATTCAGATAGGCGGTACATTGCTGACCCGTATGTTGGGGGAAGGTGGCTTACTGGCCACCGGCTTTCTGGGAGGACTAGTCAGCAGTGCAAGTACCACCGCTGCTGCAGCTACCATGGCTTCCCATGGACAGATCTCGCCTGCATTGGCCGGTAGTACTGCAATACTATCATCGATGGCCAGCGCATTGGTAGACTTTCCAATAGTATGGAAGAATATCAAGGATAAGCGACTGGTGAAGGCTTTTAGTCTGAAATTGACAAGTGTGCTTCTGGTGGGCTTTGCAGCAGTGGCCCTTGACCATATCTTCAAGATATCAGAAGCGTTGATCAATGCTATAAAGTAGTCATTCGTTTTGTCTTCCAGGTGCTTACGGCTACAAATTCCAGTTTCTTTCCGGATTTGGGCCTGAACTTTGCAGCCTGGACTATTTTATTCATCAATAGACAAAGACTAAAACGTTGCCGGGTAATGAATATACTGCTGATAGAAGATGAAACGGATTTGCAGGAAGTCGTGAAAGAGTCGCTTGCAAAGGAGGGATTCCTGGTAGAAACAGCGGATACCTTCCAGGAGGGGCTGAAAAAGATCAGTTTTTACGACTATGACTGTGTGTTGCTGGATATCATGTTGCCGGGAGGTGATGGACTGCAGATACTGGAACACCTCAAGCATATCGGTAAATCCGAAAATGTGATCATCATATCAGCAAAGGATTCTGTAGATGATAAGATCAGGGGATTGAACCTCGGGGCGGACGATTATCTGACCAAACCTTTCCATATAGCAGAGCTGAATGCACGTGTTAAGTCGGTACTGCGCAGAAAGACATTTGAGGGAAAGAATATCCTTGAATGTGCAAATATAAAGGTTGATCTTAACGAGTTTATGGCCGCTGTGAATGATGTGCCGGTGGCTTTGAACCGAAAAGAGTTTGATATCCTGGTCTATCTGATGGCGAACAGGAATCGCCTGATCAGCAAATCTTCCCTTGCAGAGAAAGTCTGGGGAGATTATATGGACGATGCAGATGATTTTGAATTTCTCTATTCCCAGATTAAAAACTTACGGAAGAAACTAAAGGACAGTGGCGCTGAAGTGAAGATCAGTGCGATGTATGGGATGGGTTATAAGCTGGAAGCATGAAACTGCACAATTATACATTAAAATATCTCGCAATAGCCCTGCTTTCTATCATTGTCTTGTGGGGCGTACTGTTTTATCTGCATATCAGGCAGCAGATAGGAGAGAGCCTGGACAGGAATCTCAGTAATTATAAACTGGATTTTATAGAAGCTGCGCAGAAGGACACATCCGTATTGACACGCTTATCTGTAGCTGGTAACTTCTTTCATGTACAGGAAATTGGTGAAGAAGATGCCTTACAGGTCCGTGACCGATATGAAGACAATACAATTGAACAGGATGGAGAAAAGATCGCAGCCCGCAGATTAGGCTCCGCTTTTGAATTGAACGGACGTTATTATACACTTGAAGTCACCACTTCAACCTTAGAAGAAGATACCCTGGTTAAGAATATCCTTTATGGTATTATCCTCTTGTATCTGGCCTTGTTACTGAGTGTGTTGTTTATCAATAATTTATTACTAAGGAAACTCTGGCGGCCATTTTATGCGGTTATCCGGCAGATAGAAAAATTCCAGTTAGGGAAGAATACCCGCATTGCTACTACACCCACAAAGATTGCTGAATTTGCATCCCTGAATGAGACCATTCAATCACTGGTAGCAAGGGCGGAAGATGCGTTCTCCGGGCAGCGGCAGTTCGTTGAAAATGCATCGCATGAATTACAGACGCCACTGGCGATTAGCTTAAACAGGTTGGAATTACTGCTGGAAAATGAACCGCTTTCTCCTGAAGGAGCGACGGCTGTTACACAGGTGATGAAAGGATTGGAGCGACTTTCCCGTTTGAATAAGACATTGTTGTTATTAACCAGGATAGAAAATAACCAGTATTTAGATACTACGGCGGTGAATTTCAACAAACTGATCGCTTCTCTGATACATGAGTTTGAAGATCTGGCAGGGCATAAGGGCGTTACTATCCGGTTTGTAGAAAATAATCCTTCACTGCTGCTTTCTATGAATGAAGATCTTGCCGGCATATTGATTGTCAATCTCCTGAAAAATGCGATAGTGCATAATGTAGAACAGGGAAATGTGATTGTGGCTACTTATGCAGACAGACTGGAAATTTCGAATACCGGCGCAGCGGAACCACTGGACGTAAAAAGAGTTTTTGATCGTTTCTATAAAAATTCAGCTAATAAGCAATCAACCGGATTAGGTTTGGCTATTGTAAAAGCTATTGCGAATCAATATGGACTGCATGCCATATACAGCCACAGAGATGGCTTGCATGTTATTACTTTATTGTTTCCAAAGAAGTCAGATCGTTAATTAGTCAGCTGTTATTCCCGGATTCTTCCGGTTTCGGGTCCTAATCTTGTCATCGTAACAAATTACTACGATGATGAAGAGAGCAATACTATTCCAGTTATTAATCATGTATACCATCACTATCAGCGCCCAGTCATCCGTCAGGCAAAATATCAAACATGTAGAGCCATTGCAGGTAGATCTGATACAGGACCTCAATGCGCGTAAAGGAGACAGACAGCTGGAGATTGATTTTGATATTGATCTGCAACAGCGTTATAATGCGGTAAGTGTTGAACTGGAATATGAGCATACTTTTTCACAAAGACTCGGTATGGAGCTGGCCGTACCACTGAGTGTATATGGTCCGAAGTCGGGCTATAATGCGGGCGCAGATCTCCCGCACAACAAAATTGAAGGACTTAAACTGGGGTTGCAATATACCTTTTCAACTATTCAGCGGGCCAGGACTACAATGGCCCTTGCGCTGATCCATGAAAGTCATTTTCATTCTTTTACATCGATGAAAAAGGGTAGTCACCTGATTAAAGGTTATTCCGAAACGGCGGCTTTTGTAGCGGCCAGACGCTGGGGCAAACGTATACACACCATGTTGTATACAGGACCGGAGTGGGAAGTAAAGCCTGGTACCGCCTTAAAGCCTGTTTTACACGGCGATATCAGTATTCACTGGCAAGTGGCAAAGCGTCAGTTTATAGGTGTAGAATACGTCTATAAAAGCGGAAAAGAAGCTATCCCGGAGATCTATCCGCAGCTGAAAATGGCACTGACCAGGCATACAGATATTTGTCTGGCGGCGGCTATTCCCGCAAAAAGAACACAGGAAGGAATGAATATTCAGGGAAGTCTGGAGATAAAATTATAGTCAATTCCAGATTCTTTCCGGTTTCAGGTGGCAACTTTGTTTTATCAATCAATATTATCATTGAAATAACAATAAAATGAAAAGCATGAAGAACAGATTATTAGTAATAGGCGTAGCAATGTTGACTCTTAGCACCGTATCGGTATCTGCACAGAAGCTGTCGTCGAGGGAGGTGCCTTCAGTGATACTCAACAATTTTCAGACAAAATTCCGTAATGCTGAAGATGTGGAATGGAAGCATAAAAACGGGTACTATAAAGTGGAATTTGAGGTAGCGCACCGTGATTATGAGATCAAATACGATACGAAGGGTGCGGTGATCTTTTACGAAGAGGAAATGGATACATCCGCCGTTCCGCAGGCAGTACGTGCCGCCGCCATATCTGAACATCCCGGAACCCGGTTAACGGAGGCTAAAAAGCGTGAGGCGGGCACTGTGACTTACAAAATTGAGGTAAAAAACAATACTGGTGAGGAATGGGACCTTGTAATAGACCCTGCTGGTAAAATTATCTCCGAGAAGCGTGACTAGCGCAAGAAATAGCTGTTCTGCTCCCCATTGCCTGCCTCTTCTTTCTGCTTAAAACAGCCAATTCTTCCTTTTCTTTCACAATTCTTTCGTAATTTTGGAACAATCATTCTAAAAAGACGAATTCATGGCCGACAGCAAATTAAGAATCAGTGTATTGGATCAATCGCCCATCAGAAGGGGCAGCAATGCAGTGGAAGCATTACAGGAAAGCATTCAGTTAGCCCAGATGGCAGACCGTCTGGGTTTTACCCGTTACTGGCTTTCAGAACATCATAATACGCGTTCTCTCGCAGGTGCATCACCTGAAATATTAATTGCCAGACTGGCGGCAGCTACCAAACATATCCGCCTGGGGTCAGGAGGGGTGATGCTGCCGAATCATAGTACCCTTAAAGTGGCGGAGAATTTCCGTCTGCTGGAGGCCTTATATCCGGGACGTATCGATTTGGGGATCGGTCGGGCACCAGGAGGAGACCGTCTGACAGCACATGTACTGAATCCTTCCAACACTTTCGAACCAAGGGACTTCGTACAGCAGATTAACGACCTTGAAGGATATTTATCCGATTCCAGGGAAGCAGGTACGGTTCACGAGAAAGTAATGGCTATTCCTCATATTGAAACAGCTCCGGAACTGTGGATGCTGACATCCAGCGGAGAAAGTGGTTTACTGGCTGCACGGCAGGGTTGGGCATTGTCTTTTGCACACTTTATTTATCCCGTAGGTGGACCACAGGCAGTCAGGAATTATCGGGAAAGATTTAAAGCCTCCCAGTTTTTACAGGAACCGGCCGCCAGTGTAGGCATCTTTGTTTTCTGTGCAGATACCCAGGAAAAGGCAGATGAATTACAGGCGATGATGGATTATCGTTTACTGAGTTTTGAAAAAGGTAGGTTCGACGAGTTTCCATCTTATGAAGAAGTGAGAGACTATGAATACAGTGATATGGAATGGCAGCGTGTCATGGCTAACAGAGGCCGTATGATAGCGGGTACGCCGGAACAGGTGAAAGAACGTATGTTAAAACTGGCAGCAGATTACAATGTGGATGAGATTGTGGCGGCTACCATGGCAGAACATGCGGAAGATCGTTTCCGGTCATATGAGCTGCTGGCAGAGATCTTTGAGCTGGAACCCAGAAAAGTTTAAATAAAATATCCCCTGACATTTACGTAGTATTGGCAGATATTGCCGATTATTGTTCCTTTACAGGATTAGCAAATTAAATTCGTCTGTTTATACTGCAATGGAACAAAGAGATAAGGAAGTAGATCCGGTTACGTACCAGGGTGAATATCAGGAGTGGATGCGCTTTGCGTTACAGTCTGCCGGGCTCGGTACCTGGGACATGGATCCTATCAATAAGCATGTGATTTGGGATGATCGTTGCAGAGAACTGTACGGATTTCCGGATGGTAATGTGACATCGTTTGATAACGTAATGGCCTATATTCATCCGGAGGATAAAGAGCTGGTGCAGAATGCTGTCAACCGCGCCCTTTCTGACGAACACGGAGGCCGGTACGATACGGAATTCCGTACGATCGGCGCTGCAGATCATAAATTACGCTGGTTGCGGTGTATCGGACAGGCTTATTTCAACGAAAATGGTGTTGCGTATCGTTTTGCCGGTACCGCTCAGGACATCACAAAACAGCGTAAAAGCAGGGAAAGACAGGCGATGTTGTTTTCCCTGGTAGAAAGTAGTTCTGATTGTATGGCCGCTTCTGACATGGATGGCGGCCTGTTTTATATGAATGCGTCCGGCAGGAAATTGCTGGGCATTCCCATGGACCTGGACATTGCACAACTGGAAGAAAAAGAGCTGTATAATGTTGAAAATTATCAGTCTTTCTGCAATGATGTACTCCCAGGATTGAAAAATGGCAGAAAATGGACCGGTACTATTTATCTGAAGCATTATCTCACCAAAGAAACGATTCCCTTTCACGCGGATTATACCGTTATCAGAGACCCGAGAAACAATAGTATTATTGGCCACGGGGCTTCTTTGCGTGACCTTCGTCCGGAACTGGAAGCCAAGAAGGAGCAACAGAAATTACTTGCCTTATTGGAAAATAGCCGTGATTTTGTGAGTCTGTCCGATGAAAACGGACACGTCTCTTATGTCAATGCTGCCGGTCTGAAACTTGTCGGACTGGATAGTTTACAGGAGGCAAAGATCCATAACAGCAACTACCTGATGCCGGAAGAACAGGAACGACTGAAAAAAGAGGTAAATGCGCAATTGTTCAACCGGGGACAATGGTCGGGTGAAATATCTTATCGTCATTTCAAAACAGGAGAAATCATACCGGTACAGGCGACTACCATGCTTGTATACGATCCGGTAACGGGGGTTTCTCAGGGAAGGGCCAGTATTGCACGTGATCTGCGGGAAGAGAAGGCGTTGCGTCAGCAGATGATCGATAATGAACAGGAACTGGAAAGGTTGGTGGAACTGAGAACAGATGAACTGAAAAAGGCCAATATCGACCTGAATATTGTGAATCAGAACCTGGAGCAGTTTGCGTATGTGGCCAGCCATGACCTGCAGGAACCGTTGCGTAAGATCAATATGTTCTCCGCCCTGCTACAGGATAAATATGCCAATGAACTGAATGAAACGGGTGTACGTAATCTGGGCATTATCCGGAATGCGGCTACCCGTATGACCACATTGATTCAGGATCTGCTGGCTTTCTCCAGGGTATCCCGTCAGGATCATCTGTTTGAAAAAGTCGATCTGCGGCAGATACTTGAGCAAGTAGTAGCCGATGTAGACGTCACAATACAGCAAAAAGGCGCCAGGGTTGAATACGACGGACTTTGTACGGTGAATGCCATTCCGCTGCACATGACACAGTTATTCCAGAATCTGTTAAGTAATGCCTTGAAGTTCAGTAAGGTAGATGAACCGCCGGTGATCACTGTCAGTTCCCGGATGATGGACCCTCAGGAGGTAGCGGCACATCCACAGTTACAGAACAGCACAACTTATTGTGAAATAAGGGTAAAGGACAACGGCATCGGTTTCGCCCCAACGTATGCGCGCAAAATATTTGTCATCTTCCAGCGACTGCACGGAAGAGGTGAATATGAGGGAAGCGGTATCGGGCTTGCGTTATGCCAGAAAATTGTGATCGCTCACCATGGTATTATCTACGCAGAATCAGCAGAAAAAGAGGGCGCTACCTTCACAGTTATTTTACCGGCGTACACTTGATTATATTTTTTTATATTTTTGCTGGAAATAACTGATCCTATCCTATGAGAAAATACTTCCTGCTGATTGCAGCTATAGCGCTTACGTTTGCTGCCTGTACCAAGGAATCCGGCGTGGGCGGTGGAACAAACAATCCGGGTGATTCAACGTCTACACCTGGAAATGGATCCGGCTCCAATGGTGGCGGAAAGACTGCTGATAGTGTAGTAACCTTTACAGATCTGAAATTCTCCCTGACTCCCGGTAATGAAAGTTATGGTCGTGCGTTCTCTTCTTTTAAAGGGAAAGTCTACCCGGATAAAGAGATTCCTGATACCATGGGAAAATACATTGACGTATTTTTCAACAACTTCGGTGCAAACTCTATGTTCTTTGCCAGTGCAAATGATGCCACCGTTGATCTGAGAATACCTGGTACGCTGACTACCCTGGTGCGTAACTATGTACCAGTAGATACATTTGATGTGAGTGCCTTTGATACGATCATGCACGCATCTACTATCAAGAAGCTTACTATAAAAACTGATGATCAATCCTTTGCAACAGCTGACCTTCCGCTGGTAGTGTTCTTCCAGAATGGGTTTGGTAAGAAAGGTATCATTAAAGTGAAAGCACTGAGTACTGACTACATAATTGCAGATGTGAAAGTAACGTACTGATATTAAGATATTTATGCAGAGAAAATAAAGGCTGTCCGCTGTGTGCGGATGGCCTTTTCTAATTTTAGCCCAGTAGGAGTGTGTAGGACAGTTGCCCCATGGTGTTTGTTTAAATTTGAAAGGTTCCACGAATAAAACAAACAATTCCACATTTATGCAAGCTATTTTAGGTGTATTCTTTCATTTTATCGGAGGTTTTGCCTCGGGCAGTTTTTATATCCCTTTCAAAAAAGTGAAAAACTGGTCCTGGGAAAGTTACTGGATCGTTGGAGGTTTCTTTTCCTGGTTGATCGTGCCTTTCCTGGCTGCCTGGATCACTGTGCCGGACTTTCTGAGCATCATCGGTGCGACAGATGGAACAACGCTCTTCTGGACGTATTTTATGGGTGTATTGTGGGGTATTGGTGGTCTGACTTTTGGGCTGGCGATGCGTTATCTCGGCATGTCGCTGGGGATGTCAGTTGCATTAGGATATACTTCGGCATTCGGGTCACTGATTCCACCGGTATACCGGGATATTTTCACAAATGATACAGAACATACTTTTTCCAATATGATCCAGAGTCCAGGCGGACTACTGGTTTTATCCGGCGTAGCCGTATGTCTGATTGGTATTGCGATTTGTGGCGCTGCAGGTGTGATGAAAGAACGGGAGCTGTCTGACGAAGCAAAAAAGCAAAGCATCAAGGAGTTTAATCTGCGTAAAGGGCTGATCGTGGCCACTGTTTCGGGTGTGCTGAGCGCCTGTTTCAATTTTGGGATAGAAGCAGGTAAGCCAATGGCGGCTATTGCTATAGAGCAGGGTAGTAATCCGCTGTTTCAGAACAACGTCATTTTTGTGGTATTGCTGTGGGGGGGATTGACGACTAATCTGTTCTGGTGTATGATCCTCAATGTACGAAACAGGACTTTCGGCGATTATGTAAATAAAGACACTCCGCTGGCGGGCAACTACTTCTTTGCCGCCCTGGCAGGTACCACCTGGTTTTTCCAGTTCTTCTTCTATGGTATGGGTGAAAGTAAACTGGGGAATGGCGCCAGTTCCTGGATCTTACATATGGCGTTCATTATCATGATATCCAGCCTCTGGGGCATAACCCTGAAGGAGTGGAAAGGCGTAAGCCGTAAAACATTTGGGACAATACTGCTAGGTGTATTGACCATCTTTTTGTCTGTGATGCTGGTCGGATATGGTAACTCTATCTGATACAGCAAGAGAATCATTGTAATTCATTTAAACAAGAATATATGTCGGTTTCTTCCTTAACAAATTTCAAACACGTAAGCTATCTCTGGGATGAACAGAAGGCCGCAGCATTGGCGGGGGATGAAGTAGCACTGCTGATTTACCGTTCTAACCTGCTGGGAGCCGATTTAAGGCTGACGAACTATGGTGGCGGTAATACTTCCTGTAAGGTAATGGCCAGAGATCCGCTTACTGGTAAACAAACGGAAGTCATGTGGGTAAAAGGTTCCGGCGGAGACCTCGGAACACTGAAACGCAGTGGCCTGGCTGCTTTATATGTCGACAGACTGCATAGCCTCGAAAACATCTACAGGGGAATAGAGCATGAAGATGAGATGGTGGAACTGTTCAATCACTGCATCTTTGACCTGAGCTCAAAAGCACCTTCTATTGATACGCCATTACACGGTTTTCTGCCGTTCAAACATATAGATCACCTGCATCCTGATGCTGCTATCGCGATTGCTGCAGCGAAGGATGGTAAACGTATCACGCAAGAGTTATTTGGTGGTACAATTGGTTGGGTACCCTGGCAGCGTCCGGGTTTTGATCTTGGTCTGCAACTGAGGCAATGCCTGCAGGATAATCCAGGTATCAGAGGTATTATGCTGGGTTCACATGGTCTGTTTACCTGGGGAGATACCGCATACGAAAGCTATATCAATACCCTGGAAGTGATTGAGCGTTGTGCTGCTTACCTGGAAGAACATTATGGCAAAAAAGGACCCGTATTTGGCGGTGCGCGTATTAGTGCTCCGGATGCGGAAGTGCGTAAGAAACAGGCAGCTGCACTGGCGCCGGTATTACGTGGACTCTGCTCTGGTCATACACGCATGGTAGGACATTTCACGGATGATCCGCGCGTACTGGAATTTATCAATTCAAAAGACCTCGACAGATTGGCTCCACTGGGTACCAGCTGTCCGGATCACTTCCTGCGTACGAAGATTAGTCCGCTGGTATTGCCATTAGATCCTCAGGCTTCGCTGGAAGACGTAGCGGCAGTCAAGCAACAGCTGGAACCGTTGTTTGCCGCCTACAGGGCGATGTATACCGACTATTACAGCACCTGTCGTCATCCGAACAGTCCGGCTTTACGTGATCCTAACCCTGTAGTGATCCTTTATCCGGGCATTGGTATGTTTACTTTCTCAAAAGACAAACAGACAGCCAGGGTGGCAGCGGAGTTTTATACCAATGCAATTAACGTCATGAAGGGCGCAGAGGCGATCTCTGAATATACCGCTTTGCCCAGACAGGAGGCTTTTGATATTGAATACTGGTTGCTGGAAGAGGCGAAGTTACAGCGTATGCCAAAGCCGAAGGCATTGTCTGGTCGTATCGCATTGATTACCGGTAGTGCAGGTGGTATCGGAAAGGCGATTGCAAAGAGATTTGCCGATGAAGGCGCATGTGTGATCATTAATGATAATGATGCCGGCCGACTGCAATCTGCAAAAGAAGAATTTACTAAACAGTACGGAGCAGATGTTTTTACAACGGCTGTGCTGGACGTCACAAAGGCGACAGATATACATGCGGCTTATGAGGTGGCCAGCCTGGCATTCGGCGGCGTTGATATGGTGGTGAATTGTGCCGGTTTGTCGATTTCCAAACCATTAGAGGCGCATACGGAGAAAGACTGGGATCTGTTGTATGATGTACTGGTAAAAGGTCAGTTCCTGGTAACACAGCAGGGCGTGGAAGTAATGCGTAAACAGGATCTTGGCGGAGACGTCATTAATATCGTCAGCAAAAATGCATTGATGAGTGGTCCGAATAATGCAGGCTATGGTTCTGCGAAAGCTGCTCAGTTACATCTGAGCCGTCTGAATGCAGCAGAACTGGGTAAAGACGGTATACGCGTGAATGTGATCAACCCGGATGCTGTTATTGCAGATAGTAAAATATGGGAAGGCGACTGGGCTGCCGGTCGTGCGAAAGCGTATGGTATTACGGTGGAAGAACTGCCGGGTTACTATGCGAAACGTACCCTGTTAAACCAGGTGATCCTTCCTGAAGATATTGCCAGCGCCTGCTTCGCTGTTACCGGTGGTTTGCTCGGCAAATCAACCGGCAATGTGATCAACGTAGATGGCGGTGTTGCGGCGGCATTTGTAAGATAATGTCATAAGTTCTTCAGTTACATCCCTTAACATTGAGACAACACATGCTTCTGGTTTCTACCAGAGCGGCATGTGTTGCCAATGTGAGGAGATTTGCCGCTACTAACGAAAAACTTTTCCTAATTTACTCATGACCCAAACCACCCGTTATGAATATAGAAAAATTCCAGGCCGCTGCTTTTAATGATTTCCATATACAGGCACATGAGCGCAATTTTGAGCATGTTGCAGCGAATGTTCCCGACATACAGAACCTCATTCAGAAATTACAGGATTTCCAGGTAGCGATTCCCAGTTGGGCACTGGGTACAGGTGGTACCCGTTTTGGCCGTTTCTCCGGAGGTGGGGAACCGCGTAATCTTGAAGAGAAAATCTCCGATATCGGCATATTACACGCACTGAACAGAAGCAGCGGGGCTATTTCTCTGCATATCCCCTGGGATATTCCGGAGAATGCAGCCAGCATTAAAGCATTGGCAGCGCAATATGACATCCGTTTTGATGCGGTTAATTCCAATACTTTCCAGGACCAGGCGGATCAGGCGCATAGCTATAAATTCGGCTCCCTGCATCATGTAGACAAGGCTGTCCGCAAACAGGCCATAGAACATAACATTGAAGTGATCAGATATGGCGTAGAACTTGGATCCAACGCGCTCAGTCTCTGGCTGGCAGATGGTTCCTGTTTCCCTGGTCAGCTGAATTTCAGAGGCGCCTTCAAACGTACGCTGGATAGTTTACAGGAGATTTATGCGGCATTACCGGATGCCTGGAAATTATATATCGAATACAAGGCATTTGAGCCTAATTTTTACTCTACCACCATCGGTGACTGGGGACAATCCCTGCTTTTCGCGAATAAGCTGGGTCCTAAAGCGTATACGCTGGTTGACCTGGGACATCATCTGCCGAATGCCAATATTGAGCAGATCGTTTCCCTATTGCTGATGGAAGGCAAACTGGCCGGTTTCCACTTCAACGATTCCAAATACGGTGATGACGACCTGACTGTAGGTAGCATCAACCCTTATCAGCTTTTCCTGATCTTCAATGAACTGGTGGAGGGAATGAATGCCCGTGGTATGAACCATGCGACTGACCTGGGTTGGATGATCGATGCTTCTCATAATGTGAAAGATCCGCTGGAAGACCTTTTACAATCCGTTGAAGCCATCATGATCGCGTATGCACAGGCGCTGCTGGTAGATACAAAAGCATTACAGACCGCCCAACAGAACAACGATGTGGTGGCAGCACAGGAAATATTACAGGCTGCTTACCGCATGGATGTTCGTCCGCTGGTAGCGCAGGCACGTCTGCAGGCAGGAGGTGTTTTACAACCTGTTGCGTTCTATCGTGAGTTTAAGATAAGAGAACAGCTGATTAAAGAAAGAGGGCTGAAGACCGTTGCTACAGGACTTTAGTCAATTAGGAATTAGGAATTACGAATTAGGAATTATGCATACAAATAAGAGAAGAGGATAGAATTTTCTTCTACGATTTCTGGTCAGGGCATTTACAATTGACTTGTCAGCTTCCTAATTTGCCGGTTCCCGGTTCCTACGGCTGAATTCCTAATTCTTAATTCCTAATTCCTAATTTCTCAATGAGATGTATTGCAATACTTGACATTGGCAAAACCAACAAGAAAGCCTTTCTCATAGATGAACACTACCGGATAGTCCGGGAGAGTGGGACCTGTTTTCCTGAAATAAAAGACGAAGATGGTGATCTGTGTGAAGATATTACGTTGCTGACCAACTGGGTAAGGGATAGTCTGCGTGAACTGGTTTCCTTACCGGAATATACGGTAACAGCGATCAATTTCAGTACTTACGGCGCCAGTATGGTCTACCTGGATGAGGAAGGGCATATACTGGCGCCTCTTTATAATTACCTGAAACCATTTCCCCAGGGGATGCAGGAGGCGCTCTGTGCCGGTAGTGGTGGATTGGATAAGGTATGCAGTGATACAGCTTCACCCGCATTGGGCAGTCTGAATGCCGGATTACAGCTGTACCGGATCAAACAGACAAAGCCTGCGCTGTTTGATAAGATCAGGTATGCATTGCACCTGCCACAGTATATCAGTTTCCTGGTGACGGGACAGCCGCTATCGGATATTACCAGTGTCGGATGTCATACGATGTTGTGGGACTTCTCACAACAGCGCTATCATGAGTGGGTGCTGAAAGAGGGACTTACGGAAAAGCTGGCACCGATATTTCCCGGGAACAGGGTCTTGCCAGCCACTATTGAAGGAAGTAATTATATGGCAGGTGTCGGACTGCATGACAGTTCTGCGGCATTGATCCCTTATTTATCCAGCTTTTCTGAGCCATTTGCCCTGATCTCGACAGGCACCTGGTGTATTACCCTCAATCCGTTCAATAATAACCCCTTGACGCCCGCCGAATTAGCGGCCGACTGTCTCTGTTATCTCACCTACGAAAATCGTCCTGTAAAGGCCGCAAGGCTGTTTGCCGGCAACGAACATGAGCAGGAGGTGAAAAGGCTGGCAGAATATTATCAGACACCGGTAAATTACTACCAGCAAGTCGTATTCGACCCTGCTATATTTGCTCAATTGCTCGCGGTAGCGCCGCAACACCAAACACCTGTACATGGTACAGGTCTGTTGCAGTCCTCCCGCTTTGCAGAAAGGCCATTGACTGACTTTATCAGTTATGAGATTGCTTACCACCGTTTACTGATGGATATCATGGAACAGCAGCAGTTTTCTTCATCGCTGGTATTGGCAGACACGCCGGTAAAACGGATTTTCGTGGACGGTGGTTTTAGCAGGAATACGGTATATATGCATCTGCTGGCAGCAGCATTCCCTCATATGGAAGTGTACGCCGCCTCAGTAGCCCAGGCTACAGCAGTAGGAGCCGCTCTCGCTATCCACAGGCACTGGAATACCCAACAATTACCGGCTGACCTGGTAGAGATGAGACACTATAGCCACGGCTCGATTTATATTTGAACAAGATGAAAGTAGGACTATTCATACCATGTTACATCGACCAGTTTTATCCACAGGTAGGTATCGCCACGTTATCGCTACTGGAGAAACTGGGTTGTGAAGTGGTATACCCGCAGGGACAAACCTGCTGTGGTCAACCCATGGCCAATTCCGGATTCGAACACCTCACTTCCGGTTGTAATACACTTTTCGTAGACCATTTCCAGGATTTTGACTACATCGTTGGTCCTTCCGGTAGCTGCGTACTGCATATCAAAGATCATCTGCATGTACCTGAACGGGAAGACCAAGCCACGCATATCCGCCAGCGCATTTACGAACTGGCCGAATTCCTGACGGATGTACTCAAGGTGGAAAGGCTGCAGGCCAGATTCCCTCATAAGGTAGGCATTCACCAGAGTTGTCACGGACAACGTGGTTTAGGACTCTCCCAGATGAGTGAGCTCGTGGCGGAGCCTTTTTCCAAACCACAGCAGTTATTGCAGATGGTAGAAGGACTGGAACTGGTCGAGCTCAAACGTAAGGACGAGTGCTGCGGGTTTGGCGGTACCTTCTGTGTGTTTGAAGAAGCCGTTTCGGTGAAGATGGGGAAAGACCGTATTACGGATCACGTCAATAATGGCGCTGAATATATCACCGGAAATGATGTGAGTTGCCTGATGCACCTGGAAGGGATCTTACGCAGACAGCAGAGCAATGTGAAGGTGCTGCATATGGCGGAAATCTTAAATGCTAGTATAGACTAATCAATTAGGAATTAAGAATTAGGAATTGTTCTATAACACCCCTAATTCTTAATTCCTAATTCCTAATTGTTTTCGATGGAACAGGATCATAAAGAACATTCACTGCTTGCTGAAGCCTTTAACGCCAATGAATCCCGTGTGGACTGGCATGATGAAACACTCTGGTGGGTACGGCAGAAACGTGACCGGATGGCCTGGAGCATTCCGGAGTGGGAGGAATTGAGGGAAGCGGCTTCCCGCATCAAACATAATGTGCTGGGTAATATGCATGATTACCTGCTTGAGTTTGAGACAAATGCGATTGCCAATGGCGCTGTAGTCCACTGGGCAGCTGATGCCGCCGAGCATAATAAGATCGTGCTGCAACTCTTACAGGAGCAGGGCGTGAAACGCATGGTGAAGAGTAAATCCATGCTCACGGAAGAGTGTCACCTGAATCCATATCTGGCAGAACATGGTATCGAAGTCATAGATACGGATCTGGGCGAACGTATTGTGCAGCTGGCAAAGGAGCCACCTAGTCATATCGTGCTGCCGTGTATTCATAAGAAGAAAGAAGAGATAGGAGAGTTGTTTCATGAACATCTGGGCACACCTGCCGGCAATGCAGATCCTAAGTTCCTGACAGCTGCTGCCCGTCAGCATCTCCGGAAAGAGTTTATTCAGTCAAGGGTCGCCATTACCGGCGTCAATTTCGCAGTTGCTGAAACGGGTGAGATGGTGGTTTGTACCAATGAAGGAAATGCCGATATGGGCGCTCACCTGGCGGACGTACATATTGCATGTATGGGTATCGAAAAGCTTATTCCACAGCGTAAACACCTGGGGGTATTTCTCCGTTTGCTGGCAAGAAGTGCGACCGGACAGCCCATTACCACTTACAGCAGTCATTTCCGTAAACCGAAAGCAGGACAACAGCTACATATCGTACTGGTTGACAATGGCCGTAGCCGTCAGCTGGGCAGGGAAGACTTCCGTAATTCCCTGAAGTGTATCCGTTGTGGCGCCTGTATGAATACGTGTCCTGTATATCGCCGTAGTGGTGGTCATAGTTACCATAATGCGATCGCCGGACCAATCGGTTCTATTCTGGCGCCTAACCTGGATATGAAAGATTATGCCGATCTGCCATTCGCCTCTACTTTGTGCGGTTCCTGTTCTAATGTTTGTCCGGTGAAGATCGACATACACCAGCAACTCTATAAATGGAGACAGGTGATCACAAAAGAAGGCTATACCAAAAAGACCAAGGCCGCAGGCATGCACGCCATGAACATTGTGCTGTCCAAACCAGGACTGTATAAGACAGCTGGAGGTGTAGGCCGCTGGGTGATGCGTACGTTCCCTGCCGTGGTGAACAATGGTATGAATCCATGGTATAAACAGCGCGAAATGCCGGCTCCTCCGAAAGAGTCATTTGCCGACTGGTATAAGAAGAACAGGAAATAAGCAGATTGTCCGGCAGTTATTCTCAATTATTAATTTGTAATTACGATATGTCACGCGAAGCGATACTCGCCGCTATAAAAAAGAATCAGCCTGAATACCAGGCATTACCAGATCTGTCAGGCTTCGGCCAGGCAGGCCCGGGAGATCCTGCTGCCTTTAAGAAGGTGGTGGAAACGCTCGGCGGGCAGGTATATGAAATCAACTCGTTCACAGAAATACAGGCACTCGTTGCAGCACATTATACTGATCTGAAACAGGTAGTAGCTATCAGAGAGGAATATCTCCCTGGCGCTGCTACGCAATGGCAGACAGGAGATGGCCGGCAGCTGGAGCATGTGGACCTTGCTATTATCCCCGGGCAACTGGGCGTAGCTGAGAATGGCGCTATCTGGGTGACGGAAAGTGAGATTGAAGTAAGAGTATTACCTTTTATCACGCAACATCTGGCGATTGTTATTGACAGTAAGGATATCCTGCCAACCATGCACGATGCCTATGCGCGTATTGGCGAGCCGTCGACTGGTTTCAGTGCGTTTATCGCCGGACCATCCAAAACGGCGGACATCGAACAGTCATTGGTATTAGGCGCGCATGGGGCGAAGAGTCTGACTGTCTTTATGATCAGATAACCCATCAATTTCCATGTTATGAAAATCGCTTTTAAAATGCAGTTAAAACCGGGCTGCATGGAAGAATACCGCAAACGCCATGATGCCATCTGGCCAGAACTGAAAGCGTTGCTGAAGGGCAATGGCGTAAGCGATTATTCTATTTTCCTGGATGAGGAAACCCATACTTTATTTGGCGTACAGCAGCAGATGGGGGAACAGTCTTCCCAGGACCTGGGAACCTTGCCCATTGTGCAACGCTGGTGGGCATATATGGCCGATATCATGGATACCAATGCAGACAATTCGCCTGTTACAAGACCATTGGTGCAGGTCTTTCACATGGACTGATTATTTTCTTTCCAGTATAAAGTGAATATCATCTATCACATCGCCTTCGCGTTTCGTACTGATATGGAGGTCGTAAGCCGCTTGCTGCGATTTTAGCTTCAGCTTTTTGAGCTGCGCCTTATCAGGTTGGATGACATAATTGCCCGGAGGCAGCCCCATATAGTTGAAATAACCATCTGATTCCGTCAATATGCATTTTACCAGGGTACTATCTGACCTGTAAATACAGATCTTGATACCGCCCTGTTCCTTCAAGGTAGCGTCTTCCCGCAGGCTGACACTCCCGGATACTTCTCCCATCACAGACACTGGTACATCGATACGACGTAGCTGATTCGGCTCTATTGTAATACGGATCGCAGGTTTACGGATCTGCCAGGATACACTTTCAAAACCCTTGGATTCCAGTTCGAACAGATAGGCTGCATATGGCTCCATATCGAGTATACAGATACTGGTATCTCTCAGACTGCGGATCATTCTTCCACCGTTATATTTCATTTGCAAGCCTTCCACTCTTGGTTCCCCTTTATCAAATTTTTCATTGTTATTGAGGTCGAGGAATGGTACGAATACTAGACCCCCTGAACCTACACTGGAGCGGTTGTGTGTACCTGAATAGCCGGAGGCGCCGTCATGAATGATACTACCCCTGGCTGATTCAACGAATGTTGTCAGGTTGTTGTTCCGCCAGAGGGAGAACCCGATCTGTGAAAAAGAGAAGTCGTAACGCAGACCGATACCGATATTGGTAATGTCGGTGCGATAATTCTTTTCGTAGGAAAAGTTCAGGTAGCCGTTTTTAAACAGGTACTTGCCTGCCTCACAGCGGACCGCCATAAAGCGGTTGCTGTTGTATTCATACTGCACCTGCGGCGTCAGCAGGATGTTGCCTGGTACCCGGAAGGTCAGGGCCAGATTGGTATATACAAAAGGTGTTTCGTCTTTGATAAAGATCGCATAGGTAGACAGACTGGTGCCCACTTTATAAAGAGCGCCCGACATCAGCCATTCAGTGGTGGTATAATAGGACCCTGGCAGAATGATCTGGTCGAGGGTCAGTCGCGTAAACATTGAGAAGTTCTTCGACGTAAAAGGCTTGGATATGATCGCTTTACGCTCTTCCAGCCAGTTATAGATGATGGCTGTCTGCCCTTTATTATACCGGGTATAGTTCAGTTCCGCCTGCAGGTTGTTCTGGGAGCGGTAACTCAGGATACCTCTCGATCGTACGCCATGGGTGTATTCGCCATAAAACAGGAGGTTGGATACCAGCCGGAGGGAAGCATTCACAAAAGGCAGCGTATTAGCCTTTCTGATCGAAGAAAGATACTCGACCCCTGCACCTACCGTAATTGTGTTTGTAAGACCGTAATTCGCCTGTATACGGGCTAATTTGCTGTTCACCGTATCTTCTGCCACACCGGCGCTGGCGGTATATTCAAATTCCTTCGCAGGAATGAAGTTGAAAGGGATGCTGATATTCTCTTCCTGGAAGCGTTCTTCTCCCCACGGACCATAGAAACGCAGTTTTATCTGTGAATTACCATACACCAGGGGGACCTGGAAGGTATAGAAGCCGGCGGCATCCGCTACTGTATAATCTACCAGTGCATTGTTGATATATAATTCCACGGTCCATCCCGGATCCGTGAAATTACTGAGTGTATAAGTGCCATAAGAGCGACGGTAGGTGGTAGGGGCATTCGTCACCTGGACACCCACTACCGGCGCGTAAAGGGAGGCGATAGTAGGAGTGAAGATCTTACCTAAAACGACCTGTCGCAGCCATTTTCTGTCGTTATTGACAAAGCGCAGGCGGTAGTATTGCTGGCGCTGGTCAAAAGGGCGGATGATGTTACTGTCCGGATGCGTCGGTTTCAGTTGCTGCCGTGCGAAGTTGTTATAGTTCAATGATACGGTGGCTTCTCCACCCGCAAAGGTGCCGCCCATGGTCAGATTGAACCAGGTATCATTGGTGCTTTGCAGTCGCTGGGTCGATACGACAGACCAGTCGGCCATACCGAATTTAAAGCGCTTATTGCTTCGGCCGATGGTGGTATCTGCGACAATATTCCCTTTGAGTTTGTTCAGGTTACGGTACATCAGCTGTTGCCGCATTTCCCTGATTGCCGGCAGTTCTACTTTGGATTCCACCTTTACAGATAAGCTGCGGAAGTTAAAATTACAGCTCAGCTGAAAGATACTGGCGAAATAGTCCGTACGCAGATACAGACCGGTTTCTGTTTTTACAAGGCCGTTTGCGCCAACTTTGAATACCTTATCCCGGAACCGGATCTGGTTATTTTTTTTATCAATCAGGAAGGCTGCATCCTGTGTGATAAAGAAGCCGGAAAGGGAGTCCAGTGTCTCAGAAGGCGTATTCCGGATCTTCAGGAAGTTGAACACATCCTGAACAGACAGATATGCGACTTCGTCCTGTACAACAGCAGGGATCTCGGCGCCGCCGACACCCTGTAATACAACCATAATAGAAGTTTCTTCATATTTGGGGTCTTCATCGTTATCGCCCTCTTTATCTCTGGCGGAAAGGGGGAGTGTACAAGCCGCCAGCAGCAGTATACAGACTGCTTTGCTGCAAAGCCGCTTCAATGGATTGGTATGGATAGTAATGCCTGTCATCAATGTGTTATTCCTGTATGAATGTGACCTGAAACACGCCGCTGTAATTGCCCGCGGGATTCGCCGGAGGTGGCCCCACTGTGAGGGTTCCTCCGATACGTACGATCGTGCGGGCTGGTGATGTAGCCGTAGCTATGAAAGGGGTGCCGGTACTGGCCGTCCCTATATGCAGGGATAAAAAGCCGCCGTTGCTGCCGGTCAGTGTCACATCCGGACCATTCATGATGGAAATGAGTGTGCCCGGATTTGCATCTACTTCAAAAATGGCGGGGGAGAATGGGTAACCCAGATTCGCCTGCACAATAGTCCCGGTTACAGATCGGGAGCCATCCGGATAAAGGATGACCGTACCGCCTGTGATACCCTGAAAGAATGCGCCGAAGATCAGTCCCTGCGCCGGATTGACGAACACAGAGATCGGTCGTGGAGGCGGTTCCTGCGCGCGAGCCACGCAAGGGGCCAGTAGCAGACCGCTGAAAAAAAGGTGATATATATGTTTGAATCTTCTCATCACACGGTTATTGGTTAGCGATAAACACTTTCTTCGATACCTGCTGTTTGTTTGCGTAGAAGGTGACGACGTAAATACCTCCGTTGTAATGTGACCCCAGCAGATAACGGCCATTGCCGGTATAGTCTTTTCGCAACAGTACCTGCCCGTTTACATTGCTGACTGTGATCGTACATTTCTCTCCGGGTATTTTGTCAAACTGAGCGTACAGATTATTGCCAGTCGCGTAAGCATGATAAAACGGTGTTTCAGCAGAGGTTGCGCCATCATCACCTGCTTTCAATACCAGGAAGAAACGGGTATCAAAACTTCCTTTACGCAGGAACAGCCGGTAGGGCGTCGTCTGATGCAGATCATGCGTTATGCCCGCCTCTTTATCGTACAGGTAGAAATGTCTGCCAGCCGGCATGCGCTCGATCAGTGGCATGGTAAAGCTGACGTATCCTTCCTGTTCAGTCGTGATACCCAGCGGGATCATTTCAGTACTATCTATGTCATTGGGCCATGCGGCAATTGATTGTCGTTCTGTGCCTGCCATGACATACAGATTAGGTACATGTTCGTCTGTATTGATAATTTTCAGGGCGTCAATGTCCTGTTCGAAATCTCTGGAATAGCTATTGTCGAAATAGATCACTGCCGGATCGGAAGGAGATCCTTCATCTGTAAAGCCCGCGCAAAGGCGCAGCAATGGTTCCGTCAGCGGTCTTTCCCTGTGGAAGTTAGGCGTGAGGTTATTGACCCTGGCGGTATTGTTGACCGTCAGCGTACCTGATACCGGGAATGTACCATTTGTCACGTGTACAAAGAAGCCCTGCATGGCAGGAACGATATTGTTAGCTACACCATCGCTGGATACGCCGTTGATGTAAGAGCTATAAGTACCGGTATATTGATTGGTTGTACCTGCATTGAAGTAATAAATTGCATTATCGACATTCACGCGTGTCCATCCACCGACTGCATCCCAGTCAACCGGCGACGGATAAGGATTCCCTACCAGGTTAAAGCCTTTGGTATAAGGCTGGTTATTGTTGGTAAGGGTAGGAGCTGTAATGGTACCGTTATTTACAGTACCAGTCATATCGAGGGTGACAGGGAACATGCTGGTACCCAGATTACCGGCATAGCCTACCATTGATGCAAGGATACCTGAAGCGGCTGTGTAGGATACCCAACCGGAAGAGGCCCTGTTTTCTATATAACGATAGAAAGACGGGAAGCTGGAATTCAAATTCACATCATCCGAAAACTCATTCACGGTAGCTGCGTTTAACGGCGAACTGAGATATACATAACCAAAGCTGTTCGGACGGTAACGCTGGATGGTGACGCTGCCCAATACGGAGCCGACACCGCTACCATCTATCAACGCCGTACGGGTAGCTGTGGACAATAAAGTCAGGTTGGTGCCTGTCACGAACAGACCTGCGGTGGCTTTCAGCACACCGGCAATATTGAGCGCTCCCTGTAGTGTTACACCCGCTACGTTGTTAGTTGTGAGGTTGAGCACTGTATTACCGGCAAAAGTATTTGCAGGTATTGTCTGGGAAGTGGAACCGGTCATTTCGATGCTGCCGTTGCTGGCGGTAAATGTACCGCTATTGGTGATTGCGCCGTAGATCTGTAAGGTACCGCCGCTGACGGTAACAGAAGCCCCGGTTTGTATGATCAGGTTGCCGGTCATTGCGGTACCCGTATTGATCAGCGGATAGTTGGTCAGACCTGTAGGGATCGTTGCGTTGGTTGTACTGACAGGTACCAGGTTATTGGACCAGTTGCCGGTCACGAACCAGTTAACACTTACAGCGCCCGTCCAGACGTTATCAGCGATTAGTTGTCCGACGGCAAGCGCCACACTTAAATTCGTCAGACCAGTAGCCTGTATGGAGGTTGGTAGCGGACTGGCGGTTGCTGGCGTCGTCCAGGCAGAGCCATTATAGCTCCCTACTTTGAAATTAGCCGTATTAGATCCTGCATCTACATCTGCTGCGTTCCAGTTCATCGTAACGGACGCAGTGGTAAAGCCAGTGCCTGTATTGGTGAATGACCAGTAGCGGTTGACGCTTCTGTTAGGATTCACCGGAGAGGTGGCAATATTAGGATGATCTGTTGGCGTGACTGTAGCCAGTATGCTGCCAGAGGTAGTCACATTGGCGAAAGTGATAGATGCAGGACTGTAATAAGTGGCATCACCCAGTTCAAAATTCCTGGTTGCACTACCGGTTGGAAAAGCTTTTTGTAGTCGGCCTATCACCCAGCCGGTAGATTGGGAGGCGCCGGTCACTGTACCGGTAGTAGGCTGAATCAGGGCGAATGTGCTGCCTGTATTGATCTTATTCAGGATGAAATTCAGGACACTGCTGACTGTCACGTTAGATTCGAGATTGATAATACCCGCTGATTTATTAACGGTCAGGTTATTAAATGCACCGGTAGAGGTGATAGTCTGCGTACCGAGGCCATTGAAATAAACCGTTGAACCGGTATTGGTATAAGTACCACTGCTCATTGTCCAGTTACCGCCGACCGTGTCCGTAAAACTACCCTGTACGAAAGTGCCGGTTGACAAGGTAAAGTCATTCAGAATTTTTAATACCGCAGATGCTGTTTTAGATCCTGTTGCAGAGATGACCAGGTTGCCATAAGGTGTAGCAGAGGAGATAGCCTGTGTACTGCCGCCATATTCTACGGTACTGAGCGTGTCCAACGTGTAGGTACTGAAGGCTGGTAAGGTTTGTGTACCACGCAGTATCAGGCGGGCATTGTCTTCAATTGTCAGTGAACCGGTCGCACTTGGTGTGATGGCAAATCCTGCTGCATCCAGTATTCCTGTCGAGATCGTGATATCATCTACCGCGGTGATAGCTTTAGCGAGGGTAGTTGTAACGCCGGGGTCTTTCTGGTTAGTGACCTGTGCCAGGTTGAATGAAGCAGCGGAACCGGTAATGACGGAAGGCAGGCCACCAGTCATGGTCAGGGCGCCTACCGTCCCATCATAGGTGCCGTTATTGGTGAAGTTATGGCTGACGTTATAGTCGGAAATAGCAGTGGTGGTACCCGTAATCGTCAGGTCATAAAAGGTAGTGTTCGGTGTACCTGTCAACTGTGCATCTGCTGCTGTCAAGGTAAACAGAGAGGTGCCACCGTTCAGTGTACCATTGCTTTCTACGTCACCACCTATTGTATATGTATAAGTACCTGCGTTGAAGACGGCATTGTTGGTGATCTGGAAATCTCCATTGACCGGCCAGTTCGAAGCAGGGGTTACACCGGACGTATTGGAGATCACAACGTGGGACAGGGCATTGGGGGTGCCGGTTACACTCATCGCACCGGTACCGCCGAATTGTACGGTCCCTGTACTGGTAAATGCGTTGCCGGCCAGTTTGATGGTTTGTGCCGCTGAGGGAATGAAGTTCATCGTACCGCTGCTGGTCACCGTACCATTGTTTGTGAATGAACCGAGCACATTATGCGTAGAAACACCGCCATTGAAAGTAGCGCCATTTCCGATGTTGAAAGCGATTCCGACGATCCAGCCAACGCTTGCCGTAACACCGCCGGTGTTATTGACGTTAAGTGTAGCGTAGGTGGGCGTACTGGTGGAGTTGAGCACAGGCGGTACAGTGCCGTTGAAATTGATAATGCCGCTGGAGTTAGACGTAATTGCATTGACAAAACGGATCGTCTGTAAGGTGGTACCGGTGAAGGTAGTGGTACCGGTGCTGGTAAGCGATCCATTGTTGGTCAGGTCACCATTTACAGTAGCTACTCCCGCACCTGCATTGAATGAGCCACCAGTGGCTATGGTCAGCAGACCGTTATAGGTAATGTCGCTGCTGCTGACGGTATAACTGCCATATATAGTCAGACGATTGAAGATAGTATTTCCTGTGATGGTTTTGGTAGGGCCATTGAGTGTGATCGTACTGGTAGCAGGAACGAAGGTGCCGCTATTGTTCCAGTTGCCATAGAGGTTGATGGTATAGGTTGCACCATTGAAAGTAGCGCCGCTGTTGATGGTCAGATCTCCGTTGACGGTGCAGGTAGCGGACAGTGTTTTTGTGCCGCCATTGCTGAAGATAAGATGACCGTACGGCACACCAGCAACCGCCTGTGCGACGGTTCCATTATAGTTGGTCGTACTGGTCGCGCCTAATGTATAGGTAGAATAGCCTGCAGGGAAATTGTTTGCCCCACCTGCCTGTAACGTAGCGCCATTCGCGAGTGTAAATGTACCGCCGGCTGAAGCCCTGTTGGCAGTAAAAGTAGACAGGTTCAGCGTACCGGTATTGACGGTCAGGTTACTGTTGAGCGGACAGTTGCCGGTTAGCGTAGCCGTTCCGGCGCCTTTGCTGATGATCAGGTTATTGAAAGTCGTGGCAGAGACGGTTTGTGTACCTGTACCATTTAACGTAACCGTACCACCGGAAGACGAGAAGGTGCCGCTATTGTTCCAGTTGCCGCCAACAGTTAGTCCGATGACCCCACTGTTCAACGTAGCACCGGAGGATATATTGACATTGCCCGTTACCGTAGTGGCAGCATTCATGGTCATGGAACCGCCGGTTATATTCAGGTCTCCTGCAACACTGGCTGTATTGCTTAACAATGCATCCCCGGCTGATTTGCCTATTTGCAGGTTATTATAGGCTAATCCTGCCACCGTCTGCGCACCGCTGCCATTATAGTTCACAGTCCCGGTGGCAGGTGTAAAGGTGCCATTGGTGTAGCTATAGTTGCTACCGATGTTCAGATTACCTGCACCGGAGAATATGATATTAGCGCCCCCGGATTGCGTCAGAGAACCACCTACAGTGACTGTTCCAGCACCGATGTTCAGGTTGATCGCATGTGCGGTAGTACCGTCGCTGAGGGCAAGGTCTCCGTTTACGGTGAGTGCCTGAGCGCCTGTGTTGATCGTATGGGTAACATTGGCAGACCATTTACCGGCAATATTACCCTGTGTGGTCAGACTACCTCCCGAAGCAAGAGTAAGCGTCGCTGCCTGTGTACTACCCAGGGAGATTGCTTTTACGGCTACAGCGGTGTTGATCGTCGGCTGATTGGTGAATGCTGCTGTACCAATTTCTACGATATCATTCGCGCCTGGCGGACGTGAAGGGCTACCCTGCACCACTGTCCAGTTGTTAGCATTAGACCAGTCGCTGCTCACAGATCCATTCCAGCGTACTACGTTTGAATTATCTGAGAAGGCCCAGCGGCCATTGATGGCCAGCGTAGCACCATATTCTACATAATTGGATGTTGTATTACCCGCCGTTCTGCCCTGGAATACCCAGCTGCTGCCACTGTTGTACCACAGGTTCATCGTGGACTCATTGTTACCGTTTAACTCGGCATCCTCATAGTGAAACCGGAGGGTAGTCAAACTAACTGTCAGACCAGTGCTGACCGTATATACGCGGTTAACGGCACTACCCTGCGGGAAGTCACTTACAGGGCCAATGGCGACAGAAACGGTGATGGCGCCTGTTAATGGAAGTCCCACAAGACTCAGCGTCGTATTCGGGCTCTCAAAGGCGTATATACCGCCTAGTCCGAAGGACTGTGTACGGCGTACGTTACCCAGAATGATCCCCGGTCCACTTCTATCCACCGTCATGTTGAAAATGTTAGTCCCGGTATTGATGGTACCGACATTCATGTTGACGGTAGCTACATTCACATCATTGTTCAGGTTGACCAGTGTCGACTGTAAGCTTTTGTTCAGGGTAAGAACGTTGAATGTAGTGACGCCGGTAATGGTAGATAGATTACTGCCTGTAAAAGTGAACGTACTTGTACCGGCGTTAAAGGTGCCGCTATTGACAAAGTCAATCAGTACCGTATGGCCAAAGGAACCTGCATTAAAGGTCGTTCCTGTTGCCAGTGTAAAATAGCTGGTCGTGATAGCTCCCGCCGCTGTTTTGACTGCGTTGCCGGAGAGTAATAGTTTGTTGTAGGTAAGGGCATTGATATTCTGTGCAGTAGTACCGTTGAAGTTGACCGTATTAGGTGCAGTAGAGGATACGTCCAGCGTACCCGCTGTAACAGTGAAAGTACCGGCTATACCGAGTACGGCATTGGTAGATAATTGAAGCGAAGTACCATTCAGCGTCACATTGAACAGATTGGCTGTACCATTGAGCGTACTGGTACCTGTGAAAGTAGCTGCGCCGGCGCTGGCACTGAATGTGCCGCTGACATCCAGTGTAGTGCCAATGAAAAAGGGGATGGCTGTAGTAACAGATCCTGGTATGATCAATGAACCAAATGTAATAGTACCTGCCCCTGAAATGGTTTTACTGGCGCCCTGCATCGTCACAGATCCGCCTGTGCCGGTAAAGGAGCCACTTACGGCAAGATTGCCTGTCAGTATGATACTGCTGGAACTGCTGACAGATCCGGATATTGTAAGGTTATCCAGTGTGATATTTGTTCCGGAGATGGTTTTGGTTGTACCTGTCATTGTCAGCGTACCACCTGACACATGTGTAAATACACCCGGACCGGTTGTCGCCAGGTTACCGGCGATAGTGACAGCCGTATTTGCGTTTGCAGTGATATTGGTGGCGGTGATATTGACGTTATTAAAGCCCTGTGTACCTGTACCGCTGATATTCGTACCGGGCCCGTTAAAATTCACGGTACCGGTGCTGCCGGAAAAAGTCCCATTGTTGGTCCAGTTGCCGCCGATGTCCAGTGTGAAACTACCGCCATTAAGCGTGGCACCGGCATCGACTGTGATGTTTCCTGTGACGATGATATTGGATGCAGCAGTGGAGCTTACGCTGGTCCCGGCTCCAGGAGTACAATAGAAATTACCAGCTACGGTAAATGCGGTCGCAGGCATCGTTTTGACGACAGCGCCACTGGCACTGGATAATGTCAGGTTCCCATAAGTTTCTCCGGAAACGGTCTGCGCGAGCCCGTTGTACTCGATCGTGCTTGTCAGTGCCAGCGAACGGGACGCAAAGTTAGCCGGAAAGGTACCTGTACCGCCAATCCGAAGCGTTGCCCCATTCGCGACAGTGACCGCTCCCCCGGCTACGGTGGTGCCTCTGTTCGCCGTAAAGGTGGAGAGGTTCAGGATGCCACTATTGACAACGATCATCCCCGATGTGCTGGTGGTAGCGTTCATCGCGTTAAGGTTGCCCGCCAGGGTTTTCACCAGTGCGCCACTGATGCGAAGGGTAGAGTAGGTGAGGTCATTCCGGACAGTCTGATTGACGGTTGTTGCGCTATAATCTACCGTACTGCCGGCAGAAAGGGTAGTCGTACTGGTAAGCGCATAATTGGTAGCGAAGGTCGCCCCTTTGACATGTAATACCCCTGTGGCGGTCACAGTAAGTGTACCGGCGCCGGATATCAGTGTCGTCGTGCCTTCCGGTGGAACCAGGTTGCCGCTGACAGAAAGCGCTACAATAACCGAAAAGTTAACAGCAGGAGTGACAGTAGCACCTGAGTTAATGGTCAGTCTCCTGAAGGAAATCCCACTACCACTGATACTTTGTGTAATTCCTGCCATGGTGATCTTGGAGGAGGTACTGGTGGTCGTATAGGTGCCGTTATTGACGAAGTCTCCTTTTACCGTAACGGTAACGCCTCTGTGCGAGATCGTACAGCCGCTGCCATTAGTGAGCGTACCGGATATGGTAATGGCTTTGGAGATGGTCAGTACCGGGTTTTTGGCACTGGTAACAAGTGTAAGGTTTCTACTGGCAGCAGTCGTAAGACTGATGGTAGGCTGGAAGGAACCTGTGAACGCAGCATCGCCGATAATGGCGTCTACAGATGCGGTAGGCACCCCCGCTGTCCAGTTGTCAGCAGTGGCCCATGCGGTGCTCACAGTGCCCTTCCAGCTTGTCGTCTGACCCCACACGGTAAGCGGCAGGCCGAGTGATAGAATAAGGAGCGTAAAACAAACAAGTGTAAATGTTCTGTCAGTATTCATGCGTTTTGTTATTGTTCAGGGCACATTACACGTATGCCGGAATAATACCAATCAATGATTAATGTAGCTGTAGTTCGGTCTGCGCCATCGGATCGGGAACAGCGTCTTTTGATGGTTTGATATATGAGATCCTCAGTTTACCGTTGTGATAATCGATGCCCGGCTTGTTATCCAGTTCCAGCTGAAATTGTCTGAACACATTGGGCGTATATACTGCCAGGCCTTTCACGCTTGCAACAGTGATGATCTTGCCTTTTTCAGATACATAATCAATATTAATATCACCATATACGGAGTGGTTACCGGAGCGGCGTACTACCATGTTCAGATGCGCCGGTGCATTTTCCGGAGTCCGTAGTGAAATATCGGTCAGGTTCACCTGTGCGTCCGACGGACCAGTTCTGATGATCACAGGAATACTTATACCAAATACGGGTGTCAGACTTACAGAAATGCTGGAGGAATCTTTCAGTTTGATGGGTTCTCCCTGCACTTTGGGATCTGGTACTGCCCTGAAATAGATATGCGAGCGGTATTCGCCGGCTTGCAGTTGTCCTGTTTTGATCAGCTGTACTTTGACCAGCTGTGCTTCACCCGGCGCAAGTGTGACGCTTTTGGGGAAGAAACGCAGGAAACTGCTGGCAAATAACTGTCCTGAATCAGGTTCGGTGATTTTATCGAAAGTGCCATTGCTGTTCATGCGTATTTCAATGATGGAAATCAGATACCGGGCAGTGTCCTGGCCGGTATTGGCAAGATTAAGTTCCTGTATTCTTTTCTGCCCGTCGAAAATGACCCTCATTGGCGTGATCAGCAGGTTGCCCTGAGCAGAAGAGAGGAGCGGGAAGAGTAAGAGTGTAATGAATGTCAGTAAATGGATAATGCGCATAAGCAGGATTGAAGTTAAATACCCAGGAGGCCCCTCCCGGGCATCATATATACCGGGAGGGCCTTTGGGTGAAGATCAGTGTACTATTAGTTATAGTTAACAGTAACATTGAATGGGGTACCGGATACATACTGACCAGCAGGTTGTGCAGCACTGACGTTCAGTGTAGCGCCTACATTAAGTACCTGTGTGCCACCGGTCAGCGTACCTGTACCGGAAGGATCGCTGGTAAAGGCTGTTACTGTCATCGTGTTAGCGCCACTGGTAATGGTTAACGGCGTCGTAGGTAACGTAATGACATACGTATAACCAGATGTACCGTTTACCGTAAATGAAGCTGCTGTTACTGTTCCGGCAGTAGTTGGTAATGTTACACCGCCGGTGGTGGTACGCGTACCGGCAGGTGTCAGTACAACCGTACCACCTGCGGAGGATCGAACGGCTACATTACCGAAGTTCATATCAACATCTTTGGTGATGCTGATGGGCGTGACAATAGTCGCCGTCACCGTAGCAGATGCCGTCTCCTGTGCCCGCGCTGTTGTTGCCGCGCATGCCAATGCAAACGAAGCAACGAAAAGCAGTCGTGTTCTTTTCATTTGTACTTTTTTAGATTGTTATAGTAAAGTCTTTATTGCATAGACGTGTCCTTACGTCTGAGGAGTGAGACGAGGTTGATAGAATGATGGCGCTGTGCTTCCCAACACAGTCTGCTTATTGCATTTTCCGTTTGACAGTGGGTTACCGCTTTGCTGCGGCGGATTAATTAAAATCCATAACGAATATATAGAAAAAGACAGTTATTATTATTTATGTAAGACATTTTTATGCCTACCGGAGTCTACAAGATACAGTTGTAAAGGTCGGTTTGTTTATTTTTGATAATCTTCAATGTGTTTTTAGCCGGTAAATTGTCGGAACCGCCCCACTACATTGTCCTGTTCACACCTTCGGCGCTTGTGATTACCTTGTTACTTTAGCAGTGATTACAATTATAGTTAAACAGATGTAATATGACCAGTGATCCAAAAATAGCACACCACCCTGAGCAGCCATATGTAGCGATTCGTAAAAGAGTGAAGATGGCCGACATTCCAGTCATCCTGCCGCCCCTGATACCGCAGATCGTTCAGTGGATGGAACAGCATGGTATTGCTCAGGCAGGCCCCGTATTTTTTCGTTATCTGCAATTCGACCATGAAGATCAGTTGCTCGTGGATGTAGGCGTACCGACACAGGGGCCTGTGAAGGTTAGCGGAGACGTGGTTGCCGGTTCGTTTCCTGCTGCGAATTATGTGACGGTGACGTATATGGGAGATTATAGCAACCTCAAAGAGGTGCATATGGGTCTGGAAGCCTGGATGAAAGAGAAGGGATTGAAGGAAGGCGGGCAGAAAGTAGAAGGGGCGGAATATGCTGCCCGGACAGAGTTTTATCTGACCGATCCGGATGAGGTGGAAGATCCGAAGGACTGGCGGACGGATGTAGTGATATTACTGGCGGGCTAAGTGACGACCTGCTCCGCCCTCAGACTCTTTACCGGATTCATCATTGCAGCCTTCACTGCATGATTACCGATCGTCGTCAGCGCCGTGCCGCATTACACACGCCTGCCAGCAGAAACGCCCACCTGGGTGTACTGATCCTGTAGGCAAATCCCTGTAACCAATACTGCATTGCCAGCCAGCTGATACCTGCTGCCAGCACCAGTGCTATACTACCGGATAGTTCAAAAAGACTCAATATTATAATCAATAGGATCGGATTATTGAAACAAATTGAACTGTCCGGTTTCAATATAGTTGCTGTCCGTTTTTACAATTTATTTATTTCGGCATCCATCCACTTTATCCGTTTGGCCAGCCAGTCTTTCATATACTGTACTTCCGAATCATACGAACCCAGTGATACGGCATTGGGCCAGGTGTAATTATATAGTAGATCCCATTTGTTGAAGTTCTCCTGCTGAGAATATTTCAGCTGGGCAGCACTCTCATTGATGAATGTATACAGGGTACTGATCTGCGTGGCTTTGAGTATATTCCATCTGTCCTTTACCTGTTTTACAAATACCGGATCATCAAATAAGCGGTTGATCCAGGCGGCATTTTTTACCCACCATCCTTCAGGGATGTTATTGCCGTTGTAGGTGACGTTGCCCAATGCCAGGTCGAAGTCCCATATGGGGCCCATGGAGAGTTTTGCATTTCTGTCTTTGTACATGAATACACTGCTGAAAAAAACGGCATCATTGTTTTTCAGCAGCTCATTGACCAGAAACCAGTTAATGAAGGTGGGCGTATTGATATACTTGCTGTAACCTTCCACCGGATCTGCGAAGCCCGGACTGTACAGTGTGTTTTCTGTCTGCTGGATGTAGTTTCTGATATAGTCGAGTTGTGCGGATGTAATATCCTCCGGCGACTTAATAGTAAAGGGTACCTGCAACTGACTCCGGAACCAGACTGTTTCGTCCAGTCGTTCATCCACTTCCAGCAGGTAGCCTCCGCTGATATCTGTGGCGGTAGAAGAAGGTTTCAGTTCGGGTATATTCACCCTTGTAGCCCCAACCTCCACCTGGTCTGTTAACAGGTAATTGCCCATGAACTCCCCGTTCAGTATGACCTCTACGAAGCGGGCGCGGGGCGTGAAAGCGGCTTCAAACCGGCGGCCGATCTCCAGTGCCAGATAGTTACGTAACAGGGTCTTGTCGGCAAAGTTGGCCAACAGCACCCATTTTTTGGCGGCAGGCATACCCAGCATTTCTGTTTTGGTATTCAGTTTTATGCGATAGGGCTTTTTAGGCATATTCCAGGTACTGCTGCCCCGGCCTCTCATTTCCAGTTGCATGTCGGTAACGGCCTGCGGATACTTGGTATTGGCGTCAATCGTCATGTGGCCTTTCACATAATCGTCTTTTGACACGACCGGGTTTTCCGTTTCAATATATAGGATAGGCAGACCGGTGAATGTAAAGAGTTGTAACGTGTAGTCTTTTGTGGTATTGTCAGCCGCTTTTACGGTAAAGGTGAGCGGGCGACTGAAATCATTGCTGGTTACACCTGTTTGCTGTACAACCCCGTTGACAATCACGGAGGTACCAGTGGTGTTAAATGTGGCTATCAGTGACTTGTTGCTGCTGAGGTAGGGGATACACCCACTGATATGGTCCTCGTAGACATGGCAGACGACGTCCCGTACCAGTTGTTGCGGATTGTTCTTTGCCTCAAACGTAAATGACAGTATTTCTTTTGCAGAGGGCACGACAGTATCTGCTATCGGATCGCCGCTGAGCTGTGTTGTTTCCTCTTTTCTGCAGGCAGGCAGTACAGTACATAATAAAACCAAAATGGCGTAGATGTTTCTGGTCATAAGTAGGAGATATTATCCGGGCATTGCCGGGTGAAATTGGAACATTCCCTGAAAGACGACAATAGTTGTTTCGGTGTCTGGCTAACTGTAACGTGACGCTGGGATGGGCTCAGGCGATTATAGTTGTGATGTCTTTATTGGTTCTGTCTGATGGCAAATTTGGAGCATAAACCTCTAGCAGCGCACGATGTTAATCATGGACATGGAATAATAAGCTGTTATTCTGGCAAAATACGAATGAGTAGAAATAGTCAATCGGGGCGCCTGATAGCTATCGGCGCACCTAAGGTAAGTTTTTTATAACAAGATGTATTTATTTAAATAGCGAGCAGATTTGCCCAATATCTTTCCATATAGCCCGAAATACCTCTGCCAGGGGTATATGCAGCGTAAATGGCGTTAAAATCGTTTCTGGCCATATCATAGGTAGCATTACCTAGCGCTTTTTTACGCGCCATGTATAACAGGGCAATGGAAGGGGAGCGGGAGATACCCCAGTTACAGTGTACGAGTACTTTTTTATCGTGGATATGCCGTTCGATGAACAACATAGATCTTTCCATAATGGGGTGGATATACTGTGGCGACAGTTCCTGGTCCATATCCACCATATTCAGATACAGGTGACGGTCACCATGCAGGTGCATCAGATAGGAGGGATGACTGGCCTTCAGATTGCCTTTGTAGCCAACTGCCTGACGGTGACAGGGTTCCTTGCACGCATGAATAGTGGCAAAGCCGGCAGTCACCTGCTGACAGTCTGTGTTAGTTCCTACATATAGATTCTCAAATACCTGTATCATGAAATTTCCTTGCTTATTGCGGCGTAAAAATACAGAAACCTGTCAATACACCGCATTTGTTATTATGCCGATTTCGGGGTAATAGCTGCACGGATCGCGCCAGATATCCGCGTGCGTAGATGGCCGCCTTTTTTCCTTCCGTAACCTCCTTCCCTGAAAAACCTCCGCAGCAGTATCCATCTCCTGTTGTATATACCCGTTTTTTTAGTTAAATTTCAATAAACCCTTCTCCACTTCAAGACAGATCGCAGAAACAATTAAAAAAGATGGTAATTCCACGATTCAGGGCAGCCCACAGTCCGCCTGTGACCGTCCGGAAACCCACGTCACGTTATTAAACTAAATCTCGAAGTAACCAAACTGAAAACCACATGAAAACACTTTTAAGCCTCAGCGCAGCCCTGCTACTATGCTGTACTGTACGCGCACAGAACTGGACCCTCATCTGGAGCGATGAATTCAACGGTCCTTCCCTTAATCTTGCAAACTGGTCTTATGAAACAGGTACCGGCGTTAATGGCGACTGGGGTACCGGTCAGTTAGACCGCGCGACAGACCGGTTAGAGAACGTTGGTATTGAATCCGGTATCGCCGGGGCCAATGGCAATGTGCTCAGAATATCCACGAGAAAAGAATTTTATATTGATCGTAACTATACCAGCGGAAGGATCATTTCCAAAGGGAAAGCCAGCTGGGGCCCGCAACACAGAATTGTGGCCAGGGTATGGCCCAAAGGTGTACGCACCATGGGACAGGGCTTCGCATTCTGGATGATGCCTGATGAATTGCCGCAGGGTCAGAGTACCATCAGCTGGCCCCAGGGTGGAGAGATCGATATCATGGAGTATGTCGGTAGTATCCCCACTTTTAACCTCGGTTCCACGCATTATGCCTGGGCATGGAATAATAACCAGTGGGCCGACTGGAATCATGGTCACCAGGGTGGTTATTATAGTTTCGCAGAACAACAGGCGCCTGATAATCCGGAGTATATCCGGGTAGATCTGGGAGCAGTCGTATCGGTGGACAGGGTAGAGCTGAACTGGGAAAATACCGGTAAGTCCTTCAAAATCCAGACGTCTACAGACGGGACCACCTGGTCAGACGCTTATACTACAACAGCCGGTGACGGTGGTATTGACAATATCACCTTCGGCGCCAGAAATGCGCGTTTCGTCAGAATGTATGGTACTCAACGTTCTAATGACTGGGGCTATTCACTCTTCGAATTCCAGGTATTTGGTGGCGGCAGTGCTAATCTTGCATTAAACAAGCCTGCTGTAGCCTCTTCTACCCAGGGAGCCGATGTAGCCGCCGGATTAGCTTTTGATGGTTCCGCGACCACCCGCTGGAGCAGTTCCCTGAGAAATCCTGATTACCAGTGTTGCGCGCAGTCTTCTGCCACAGATCCTGCTGTAGCCGCTAATGGCTGGCATGAGTATGGAATCGACTGGTTTGCCGACAGGATGGAGTTCTTTGTAGATGGCAACGTTTATCACATCCATTATTTTGAAGATGGCGCTGCCTTCGCGGCTGATGGTCAGAATGAAGCACAGGTACAGGTGATCAATGGTAAACGCGTACGCAAATCTGAGTTCTCCAACCTCTATCCCGAATGGCATCCTTTCGAGCATAAAATGTATGCTATCCTGAGCGCAGGTGTAGGCGGCAGTGGCAATACCTACGGTGGTCCGATAGTGGACCAGGCCATCTTCCCTGCTGACGTGTACATCGACTGGGTAAGGGTGTATTCCAATGGCACTACCTACAATCCTCCGCCAGCGGTTACGCTGACTGCTCCAACCGGCACAGAAACCTACGCAGCGCCGGGTAACATTACCCTGAGCGCTGCCGCCAGTGACCGTGACGGTGGCACTATTTCTTCTGTAACATTCTACAACGGCACTGCTGTTATAGGTACGGATAATACCGCTCCATATAGCGTTCAGTGGAATAATGTAGCCGCAGGTACTTATACCATTACCGCAAAAGCAACTGACAATGGCGGCGCTACTGCTACCTCTAATGCGGTGACAATTGCGGTGAATGGCGCAAGCTCTAACCTGGCCCTCAACAGACCAGGTACTGCTTCCAGCATAACCGGTACTTTTGCCGCTTCCAATGCGTTTGATGCCAGTGCCACCACCCGTTGGGAAAGTGCCTATGCGGATCCGCAATGGATCTATGTAGACCTGGGTAACACCTATAATGTGAACCGTGTGAAAATCACCTGGGAAACAGCAATGGGTAAAGACTATCGTGTTGAAATCTCTAATGACCTGAACAACTGGCAATTGCTGAAAACGGTGACCGGTAATACTGCTTTGGTGAACGACTGGACAGCGCTTTCCGGTTCCGGCAGGTACGTAAGAGTATATGGAACAGCCAGAGGTACCCAGTATGGTTATTCCATCTTTGGTATGGAAGTCTATGGTTCCGGTGCGTCTACTTCTGCTAATATTGCCCTGAATAAGACCGGTACCGCGTCCAGTGTGACGGGTGTATTCAATGCCAATAATGCATTTGATGCAGATGCCGGTTCCCGTTGGGAAAGCGCCTATACAGACCCACAGTGGATCTATGTAGACCTGGGAGGTAACTATAACGTCAATCGGGTGAAAGTAACCTGGGAAACTGCTTTAGGCAGAGATTACCGTGTTGAGATCTCTACTGATCTCAATAACTGGCAGGTGCTGAAGACGGTGACGGCTAATACAGCCCTTGCCAATGACTGGACAGGTCTCTCCGGTAGCGGACGTTATGTGCGTATCTATGGAACGGCCAGAGGTACGCAATGGGGGTATTCTATCTTCTCAACAGAGGTCTATGGTAGCGCCGCTTCATTGCCTGCCAATACCCGGGCGGCGTTCAAACCAGCTGAAGAGAAGATCATCACAGCGAAGTTCAGAGGTTATCCTAATCCGGTAATCAATAACTACAATGTGGAAGGTGTTGAAGACCGTTCCCGTGTGACAGTGCTTTACATGGATGGTACGCCTGCACTGAGAACACAGGTAACTGGCGAGAAGATCGATCTGAGTCAGCTGAAGTCCGGTATGTATATCATCCAGATTTTTGGTAAACAGGGTGTGATCAACCAGAAGATCATCAAACAATAATTCCACCAGCGAATACTGTCTTGAAGCAAAAGGCTGTCCGCCATCCGCGGGCGGCCTTTTATTATTTCTGTTTCAGCAGATTGGAAGCGAGTCTGACCGGTTTTGTAAAATAATAAAGGAAATAAGGCAATTCCAACGCATTGATATCATTAGCATTGGGTCGTAGCAGATAGGTCAGATAACGATGCGTAATACGCCATTTGGCGGATATATCCGCAGCCAATGACAATCGTACCCGGGCTTGTTGCAGGAGGGTATAAGATTGCCCCGGCTGAGCATGTCGTAATCTGCGTGCCAGCAATTGATAAGTGTTGTCATTTGCCGGCGCAGCATTTGTCTGGAATCCCAGTAGACCGGCTGCCAGTTGTCGCCATAATAATTCATATGGCTGCAATTCCAGGGATAAAGAAAAGGGCCCCTGCCTGTACAGCAATATCATATCCATTAATGAGCGGAGGTGCGGGAAGAAGTCGCTGGCACCGTTGTTGATCACCATCAGCTTATAATAGTCTTCAGCAGTATATGCTCTTTGCAGATAATCTGGCCCGAGCAGATCAGCAAATGAATATTGCAGATCCATTAATCCGTGAGTAGGCCGGTAATGAAATTCGAATGTGAATCTTCTGCCTCGCTGACAAGCTTTCCCGAATGCCACCTCTTTGATATGCCTTTGAAAATGGGCGGGATACTTTCTGAAATATTTTTCATGGTACATCTCATAGCCTTCTGCCAGCATGAGGGCAGTCACACGGTTAGTCTGACTGCTATCAATCATGATATCAATATCAATAAACTCCCGCATACCGATATCACGGTACAGTAGTAAGGCGTAATCCGTTCCTTTATAGTGCCGGGCCTGGATGCCCTGCTGTTGTAATAGGCTGATAATACGCGCAGCTTCCTGGTGCCGGTCAACGGCAAATAGGAGGAATTCCCGGCAGTAAGCCCTGAATTGTTGCAGGATCTCTGCCGGTACGTCGGCGGACAGTTTACTTAATACCTGGAATACCAATGGCCTCACCCGATGTTTCGTGCTCAGCTGATATACCTGCTGCCACTGGACGGGGTGCTGGCTGATAAAGGTTTTAAGTTCGGAGATGGCGCTGGTTTGCAGATATACCCTACAGCATAGTAATACTACAGTGACTTCGTTGTTCAGCATGAGGTTAGTCAACGATCAGCATCCTGTGCTGCATCATCTTTTGAAGAAAAAGAAGGGTTTCCTGCTCGCAGAGTTGCATACTGATCGCATATTCCTGCATCAGCGCGTTTACGACATCATGAATAGCTACAGGCTGTTCCAGTTTTTCCCAGATAGCGCTGCCAACAGCATTGAGACCTATGTATTGTCCGTTGTGGATGTCCATCAGGACGACTTCTTCTCCGATGCGGCTTACCAGGAAATTCCGCTCGTTCCGTCGCACGATCGTTTCCTTACAGAGGGACGTTTGTACACTTTCTGACATATGTTTAAACATTAATGATAAGTTGCGTGTATATAGTATTGGTAACATAAAATGACCCGAAATAGTTTAACCTACATGCACAAATATTGGGGCTTTGGCCTGTTGATATCATCCGGAATTGAATTCCCTGAACTGATGCCTGCATCGTCTCCGCATACAGATGTAACCATTACAATCGATGTAATTCCACAGATTCATGCGACGACAACTTTCAGTACAGGACGTATTACGTATTATATGAATGACCGTGAGCTGGTCTTTACGGTGGGAGATATTGCTTCCTATTATGTGGCTGACGGTACCAGGATTATCATCTCGCCGTTAACAACGGAAGCGGAAGACCGGTTTCTGCGGATGTTTGTATTGGCTGGCGCCATGGCCGGTATATTACAGCAACGGAAGCAGCTGCCGCTTCATGCAGCGGGTATTGTGAGCGCAGGTGGACTGACGCTGATCAGCGGACATTCCGGAGCGGGTAAATCTACTACGCTTGCGGGGCTACAGGAAAGGGGATACCGCATTTTTACGGATGATGTCACTGTTTTAAGACAGTTACCTGATGATGATTGTGTACGGGGAATCGCTTCTTATCCCATGTTGAAGCTTTGGGAACAATCCCTGCAAACCCTGCAATGGAATGACCGCTCTTTTCCGGTGATGCCAGGTATGGAGAAATACGGTATATTCTTTCACCAGCATTTTGATACGCAGCACTATCCTGTTAAAAAAATAATACTGCTTTCCGCAGGGGAGGTCAGTGAAATTCAGCAGGAAAAGCTGACCGGGAGTAAAGCATTTACCCATATTGTGCAACATATCTATAAAGAGGTACTGTTCCGGCAACCCGCTACCCGGGCTTTGTGTTTTGATACAATCAGCGCCGTGATCAGACAGGCGGAGACCCATCTGATCAGACGGCCTGCGGATTGTGATCCTGCGCATTTGTTGAATACGGTAACTGCCTTGTTATGAAAATGAAACGCATATTTAAAGCCTCTTTTCTGTTTGCAGAAGCCTGGGTATATCTCGGCGTCGCACGCGTCATGCTGGTATTTATGCCTTTCCGGAAAATAGCGCCCATGTTGGGAGAAACAATTTATACAGCCCCGGCTGCTCTGCCTTCTTCCCTGCGTCCTCACCGGATCAGGGCCGCTATCCGCAGAGCGGCTTCCTGTGCGCCCTGGCGTACAAAGTGTTTTGAACAAGCCCTGGCTGGTAAGCTGATGTTGCGTTACAGAAGAATGTCCGGTGTTATTTTCTTTGGTGTCAATAAGACCGGCGCAGAGCTGAAGGCTCACGCCTGGCTGGAGTCAGAAGGCGTTATCATTACGGGGGCAAAAGGAATCGAACAGTATACAGTTATCGCACGTTTTAAAAACTGAACCATGAGCGCGATCTATGGCATTATACATAAGAATGGAGATCCGGTATCACAGGAGACTGCTCATACCATGGCCACTGCCATGCGACATCGTGCGATAGACGGCGAAGGTAGCTGGCATGAAGGTCATGTGGTGCTGGGTCAATGTATGCTGACATTTAAGGCAGCCGATAAAACCCAGCGTATACCACTTGTAACGGACGACCTGGTCATAGTAGCAGATATACGCATTGATAACAGTCCCTATATCCGTAAACTGACCAATTCCCCCAAAGACGCTACCGATATAGAATTGCTGCTGGCGGCATTTCGTACCTGGGGACAGCATTGCGTATATTATCTCAATGGAGAATTTGCTTTTTGTATATGGGAGCGCGAACATAACCGCCTGTTTCTGGCAACAGATCGTGTGGGTTTCAAATCGCTCTACTATTATGATACGCCGGATGTGTTTATTTTCTGTACAGAACAGAAAGGACTGCTGGCAGCGAAACCATTGCCGCATTATTTCAATGAAGAAAGTCTGATTACCTATCATTTCCGTGATGGGGATCCTGTCGCAACACATACAAAGTATGTGTATGCGTTATTGGGAGGCTATGGCCTGACCCTGGAAGATCGTTGTATACGACAGGTGCGTTACTGGAATCCATCACCTGGGAAATACAGTTTTGATGACGGAGAAGAATGTGCCTGGGAGATGCGGAAACTGCTTACTACCGTTGTGAAGAACAGGATCAGTACAGACCGTCCGATAGGTATTACGCTTAGCGGCGGACTGGACTCTTCCTCTATCGCCTGTTTGCTGGCAAAAGAACTTGCCGCAGTCAATAAGCCCTTATATGCATTCTCTTCCGTGTTGCCTGAAACGGCGCAGGGAAAGGATGAAAGAGCGTATATAGAACGGATACTCCAACACTGTCCGAATATCATTCCGACCTTTGTGGATGCAGCTGCCTTTGGTCCGTTCGATGACATCAGCGATGCCTTCAACCACGATGAAACGTTCCCCAACCCGTTTTTCTATATGGACCATGCGATATTACGGGCGGCAAAGGAAAAAGGAGTGGGGGTGTTATTCACCGGTTATGGCGGAGATCACTGGGTGTCATGGCAGGGACATACTGTTATTTATAATATGCTGACAGCAGGTCGTTATCAGCTGGTTTATCAGTTGATTATGGAGTTTGCAGAACAGGAGCAACGGCATCCTTTCCAGATCGTAAAAAGAGAACTTGCGGCACAAACTTCTATCTATCGTGCATTACGGGGAAGAAGACGGAAATCGCTCAATGGCACGGCACTACGAAAGGGCTTTATCCGTAAGTACAGACAGATGATTGATCTACGTCCGGTAACAGATGTTTTCGAGACGATGATGGATAATGTAATGAGCGGCCGCGTAGGACAATTACCAGCGATGTTATCCAACCGGAATGAAGCGTATGGTATCATCTCTGCGGTACCACTGCTGGACAGAACCGTGCTGGAGTATATGATGGATGTGCCCGATCAGATGTTCGTATATAACGGACATAAGCGTAGCCTGATACGACATGCGATGGAAGGGATTGTCCCTGATGAAGTACTCTGGAGAAAGGATAAAGGTAAGTATTCACCTGATTTTATGGCACGCAGTCTGGCCGGAATATCACGAGCTGATGCAATCACACAATCGCCGGAATATGCATTGGCATTTGAAAAATATCTTTCAAAACCTGCTATGTCTCATCTGGCGGCAGGTACCGAATTATCTACTATCAGACTGATACAAGGTATTATATGCAGTAAGGTTATTTCCATTCTGCAAAAAAATGGATATCTGTTTGAAGGAAACTTTTCTTAACTTCAGTTCATTCCAATCTAATATCACATATGAAAAACGAAACAACTCAACAAAAGACCACATGGGAGACACCTGATATGACAGTGCTTCCGATTAATGACGTTACACTTGGCGCAGGTGCGGCCGGTACTGACTTTGCGTCCGAAATAAGTGTCTGATTTATTACTGTCTGGAATTCCAGACAGTAATAATTTTCTTCCGTTCCACTTAATCCTGATCACGTAATGAAAAACAACACATCACAACAACCACTTACCTGGGAAACCCCTGATATGATCGTACTCCCCATTGATAAGGTTACACTCGGCAAAGCTGGATCCGGTTCAGATTTTGCAGCTGAATGGGAAGTCAGTACCTGACATGGCAGTGATTTCTCTGGAGAATTATGTTAAGACTTACCCCAGTTTCATACCGTGCTTTATTCCATACATAGCGGCATAATAGACAGGTATGTATCCGTCCTGTAAGTACAGCATGTTTGTTTTGATGGTCGTACCGCCCGCACAGGCGATATGGAAGATGTCATCCTGCACCAGAATGGTACCGGGAGCAGCGTCGGTCTGTGTACTTGTGGGTGTGCTGTCCATCAGTTTCAATTCCTGTCCGTTGAAGATCGTAATAGCCCCTCTGTTCCACGGATTACACGCCCTTATCAGATTACATACTTCAACCGGCGTCATTTTCTCCCAATTGATCATTACGTCCTGCAGCTGTGGCCGTTTGTAGTATTTTGCCGGCGTATTTCCGTTATTAATTTCAGGAAGCGGCAGGCGTTGCTGTATAGCGGCCAGAATACCCCAGACGCCTTCTATACAGAATTGTGCGCATAACTGGTTGACCATAGCATAGTGATAATGCGGCTGGTCAGGAATGCTTTTTGCCCATACGACCGTACCCGCGTCAAACTTCTCAGAGAGTACATGTATGGAGAATCCCAGTGTGGGTTGTCCGGTCTTCAGTTGCCAGAATACAGGAGAAGGTCCGCGGAAAGACGGTAGCGGACCGCTATGAATATTAAAAGCGGGTATCCCGCCAAAACGTCTTACGTCCAGCAGATAGCGATATCCATATACAAACACCACCTCCGGTCTTGTGGTTTCCAGCCAGTAGTACACGTCTGTATCCGGGTCTCTTTCCGTCTGCATCGGCAGTTTGGTAGTATGAATAAATGCCTGTACTTTCTGTTGAGCCACAATGTCTTCTGTGGGTGAAAAGAAAATACACACTTGCATGCCATGGCTTGCAAGTGTGTAGGCGAGTGGAATGAAATAATCGCTGCCTGTGATAATTCCTACTTTCATAGCTGGTTTTAATGACTTGGATAGATGCCGTACAAAGCTATAATATAATTTATTGTTACGTATGGCATCATATTGTCGTGTGCCTGTGTGCCACCGGTCGGACTGATAGACGCAGGGTCCATCAGGGCATTGGGAATAGTGGTACCCCCACCAGGCAAAGGCAGGGTGGTATACAGATTCACGTCCGGATAGGCAGTAGGGCCGGTATTGTTATTCCCGTTTGTAACGGCCAGCATGTTGTTGACCGGATCGCCGGTAGTGGCTGTGGCATTGACCGCTACAAGCGGGTGTGTATGATTGGGAATGTTGCTGGTCAGCAATGTAATATTGGGAGTACCTGCCGCCTGGCCCAGCACGTAGTTGCCAGTTCCGCCGCTGGCAGAGATCTGTCCCATACTGATAGGTACCCGCACGCGCAGATCAGGCAAGGCAAAGGTAGTGATGCCATCTCCGCCGTATTGTGTGCCGATCAGGCTGAATAGCGCATCATACTGACTGATAGCTAACAAGGCTCCATTGCATACATTCCAGTTCACAGGCGCAAAATTGCCTGCAAATAATCTGATCTCTCCCAGATAATTATCCATAAAATCTTTTTAGAGGTTTGATATTTAGTTGCGTGAAGGGAATATGCCCTGTGTCGCGATGCAGTAAATAAGGGTCAGGTACGGCATTCTGTTGGCATGCGGAAGACCGCCGCCCGTCGATGTAACAGAAGGAGCCATCTCTACCAGAGGGGTAACCGCAGGGGAGAAAAGATTAACAGTACCTGTATTTTGTCCCGGTTGTGTCGGACTGCTGGGCGTGTTTGCGTTAGCGAAATAATTCGTGTTCGGGCTTCCCTGATCATAGGAAACATTCACTTTTACGGGGTGCGAGTGTGCGGGCAGATTATTCGTGACCAGTGTAACAGTTTCTGTACCACTGGCTTGACCGATGTTATAGTTCGTACCGCTGGTACTCTGGCCGGTACCGACAATCGCGCGGCCATTCAGGTTGGGTAACATAAAATTAGTGGTGCCATTGCCGCCATAATATACGCCCAGTAATGCAAAAAGGGCCTGGTTTTGCGCAATGGGCAATGTTTGTCCGCTACAGGATACCCAGCCTCTGGGAATCTGTGTATAAGGGAACAAACGGATTTCTCCTAGATAGTTTTCCATGGTTAGATGAGATAAGGTGAGGAAATGTAGAAAAAGTGATTACGGGCGTTGAGGGAACACACCGCTGGCGCATATACAATAAGTCATAGCCAGATAGGGGTCCATGTTATTGTGAGGGGTGCTGCTGCCGGTAATACCGATGGCCTGCGGATTTAATGTGGCGCCTGAGGTATTGTTGGAATAAGCAACAACGCCCTTGCTCGGCCCACTACTGAATGCATTCGTCAGATATGCATTGGGACCTGGTTGTGAAATAGCGGCTGCCGTCTGCGCCAGGCTGGTACGCACAACTGCCTGCATCATGTGCGTGTGCGCAGGTATGGTAGCGATTGTCAGTGTGACGTTCTCACTGCCGCCCTTAACCCCCGGGACCCCGAACGAAGGGTTTTGCAGGTTAATGCCTATTGCCGCAACGCCGCGAAGATCGGGGACCGCAAAGGTGGTAGTCCCATTACCGCCGAAATTGGTACCCAGGATCGCAAACAATGTTGAATAACTTTGAATGGGATAGAGGCCGCCATTACAGGGAAGCCATCCGGTGGGCGTAAAATTAAATCCAAAGGCTCTTATCTCGCCTATGTACGCATCTGCCATAAGGGGTGCTTTTTTTTGGGTGAATAATAAATGACAAAAGATTACAAAATGTATGACTACATCAAAAAAGTGGAGTTAGCGCATTCTGTTTTTCATGGAACTGGTAATTACTCAGGGAAACATTTTTAACTCTGTAGCAGGTATATTTTTCTGTTTAAGTTATTTCTAAGTTAATAGAACTGAATGGGAAATAAAAATTTAAGGGGAAATAAAAGACTTTTTATTTCCCCTTAAATTCGGTAAATATATATTAATAGGTATGACTTCGTTCAGACGAGTACGGAAAGTGCCACTTTCACAATATCATCCAGCGATTTCTTATCAGGTCTCGCCTGCCCGCTGATACGCAGACCACTATACGTATTGAACAGATGTTTTGCAATCGCCTGCGGCGTAAAGGTTTTGCTGATCTCACCCTGTTGCTGTGCATCTTTCACCCATTGCTGGAAAAGATGTACCATCGCATCTGTATTCTGTAACACCATCGCACCTACTTCCTCATCTACATTGGAGAGTTCTGTTGTGGTGTTGACCATCAGACAACCATCTCTTTTGTCATCCCGCAGGATTACATCCACCATGTATTTAAACGCGATCTTTATTTTCTTCAATGGTGAATTGGTTGCGCCTACAGCCTGCATCAGCATTTTCCCCTGATCTGACAGATAATAGTTCAGACAACGGATAAACAGACTATGCTTATCACCAAAAGAGTTGTACAAACTGGAACGACTCAGTCCTGTTGCCTTTGTAAGATCATCCATTGACGTACCATTGTACCCCTTATGCAAGAATAAAGCGGTCGCTTTCTGTAACACGGTGACTTCGTTGAATAATACTTCTTTAGGCATCGTACTGCAATTTGTTTGGAATAGTCGTTCCAAATGTACGGAAAAAAATTATAAAGTGCTCATGCCACCGTCTGCAATCAGTTCAGCTCCCAGCAGGAAAGTAGAATCATCAGATGCCAGGAAGAGGACTGTTTTCGCGATTTCTTCCGGTGTACCAAAGCGGCCCACAGGTATGCTGGATAATATACCGCTGGCAGTAGCAGATAGTTGCTCTTCAGACAGACCCAGTTTGCCATACAGCGGTGTCGTAACCGGACCAGGACTTACGGCATTCACCCGGATCTTTTTGCTCAGGAATTCTGCGGACAGATTTCTGATCAATGTTAACTGTGCGGCTTTACTTGCGGCATAGATAGCGGCATTCGCCATACCGATATGGGCATTGATAGAAGTATTCAGCACGATAGAGGATCCTTCTTTCAGTAAAGGCAGCAACTGCTGTACAGTGAAGTAAGATCCCTTTACGTTGATGTCGAACTGTTCATCAAAGAAAGCTTCATCCGCGTTTTCAATAGGGGAGAATTTTGCTACACCCGCATTCAGAAATATGATATCGATCGCCGGATGGATCGCCGCTACCTGCGCCTGTAACTGTTTGATATCTTTCATACTTCCAGTATCAGATACGATACCTTTTGCTGACTGACCCAGTTCTGCTACCGCTTTGTCAACGGATTCCTTATTACGACCGGTGATAATCACCTGTGCGCCTTCTGCAATGAATAACTGTGCTGTAGCGAAACCAATACCGCTGTTACCGCCGGTAATCACTGCCACTTTATGCTGTAACCTGTTCATAAAAATTGATTTAATCGTGAGTTGTTGTTGATGATTTATATTCTTTTGTTTGTTTGGAACGATCGTTCCGGATGTAAAATTAAGTATGTGGAATGAATGTTCCAAATAAAGTTTTATAAACGCCATAAGAACGGAAACGTAAAAAGTGAAATGTACAACTGAGGGAGCTTTCGGATGGGGGAGCAGGGGCGTATGGGTGCTTTTTTCCCGGTACTCGTTATATAAGCGTCTATTTCGGTCATGCAAAGCATGGCGGCCGAGACTTCCTTTTGGCGAATCAGAGGGGCAACATCTGGTGGGAAAAAAGAAAAAGACCATTCTTTATCAGAGAATGGTCTTTTTTTTCGTTAAATTAGGAGTAACCTGATTTTCCGATGTCCGAAACTGTAACACATCCGTCCGCTACCGCGGAGGAGCCATCGTCCCTACCTTTATTTGAGACGAATCTGTTTTTTGGTGATCTTCTGATCTGCATCTCCTTTGCCACAATATCTATCATTGCGGCAGTCGTTTGTATGTATCTCATGTCACCAACTTCATGGGGCGGCCAGCTCACCATGGCGCTCTTTTTCCTGTTAATTGCCGGCTGGATCCTTTTTACGCCGCATACTTTCCATCTGTATGGAGACAAACTGATTATCAAAAAGCCGCTGACACACCTGTCAGGTACTACCACCGTCATTCCCTTGTCGGCGATCAGACAGGTACAGTTCACCCGCTTCAGTGGTCCGCGCAGAGGTACCTTTATGCGCATAAAAACGCATGGCAAAACAATCGAATACCGCATAACTGACAGACCATATATTGACGATATGATCTGGCACCTGCAGCAACTCGGTGTGAAAGCCAGAAGGAATAGTATTTCCTGACCAGAAGCAGGTAAATAGTCAGCCGTTTATGGTGTGCGTCAGAAGGGTAATCCTCCTGAATACACACTCTTGTGAAGTACCCGCAAGAGCTATAAACCATTTGATACTCCTGAAAGTAACATACATGCGTAATATCAGGCAATTCCCCATATACATGCCTGAAAGCGTAATTTCTTTCTGTTCAGGCATATAAAATCTCACTCCCCGGTAACGATACCGGAAGAAAAGATGAATAGTTTTTTACAGCATGTAATCAGGCAGTCATTATCAATCAATTAGTTCCTGATAATTCTCCCTATTCATGGCAATCAACTATTGAACCCATAAAAGATCAGTTCTTTATTCCTCGCCCGGATGATCCTGAAAATCCACAAAGTCTTCTACCGCACTTCTTGTTAACGCATCCAGTTCAGGATGTTGCAGCAATGCATGCATTTTCTCCACCAGGGTCTTATGCTCCAGGTAATTCTGGTCAGCGTTTGTCAGCCGGTTCAGCATCCATACCGTCAGCGGCGTAGGACGTCTGTCCAATGAAGCAAAAAGTGGTTCATGATAGAATTCATGGAAGGATTCCAGCGTATGTGCCAGAGGGCCGGGGGAGCCGTAATCAAGATGCGGATGCTTTTCTATCAGCCGGAAAATAGGTTCGATCGCCTTGTCTTTGTCCGCGTTATGTTTCAACGCTTCCATCAGTTCGTAGAAATAAGAAATATTGTCATCATTGGAGCGTCCGTCAGGCGCAAAGGAGCTAAGTGCCTTGATAATCTCATCAGTTGTCATTATACAATTGTTAAGGGTTTGAAACGTGAAAACTATCAGTTGTGTGTAAGCAGGGTTAATGATTTAAATGTAGGTAAATTTACCGAAAGCATCACAAGTTAATCGCCCGGTCTCCCGTTAAAAAACGGGTATTCCTGACTGCGCCCGGTCCCTGAAAACGGTATTGGACACCCACTATCTCCGTAGGAAGATAATCTGCCGTAAAAGAACAGGCCACTTCTCCGTCAACCAATATACGCACCTGATGATCTTTTGCTTCCACCTGAAGCCGGACCCATTCATGCAGATCTCTTCCAAACTTTGACAGGTCAGTATCTTTACTCTGGAAAAACCGGTTGCCTGCTCTCAGGTAAAGATCTCCCTCACACCCCTTCGCGCAGAGTGGAATAATAAACACATCGTTTTTGCAGAGGATCAATACCTCTATCCGCTGACAGGCAGCGGCGCCTGTACTATAAGTACTTTTCACCCAGGTGTCAAAACGGAAATCGGCGGTATGTAGTCCGCCCATATCTTTTACATAATAGAAACGCAGGTCCGGTAGATTGGGTTGCACCGGGATATTATATGCATCCAGCATGGCTTTGTCTACCATCACCGTACTATCGCGCAGGAATTCTTTTTTAGCAAAGTAAACGGGGATCTTCTGCTGATCTGCCAGTGCCAGCCAGCCATTGGAACTGATCATCAGGTCATGTTCCTTTACGATCTCTTTGCCGACCATCAGTTTCGCCCTGAAATAACCCGGATAGTAGTAAATGGAAGAATACGCCTTCTGGTCTTTGGGTACGGCAAATTTCCGGCTCACATCCCAGGATTGGGATATATACACCGTATCCTCTCCCGCAGCGCTGGCGTCGTATCTGAAAATCACCGAATTCGGCACCCCATTCAGCACCGTTTTATTACTGCTGAACTGATAGTTGGCCCCCCTGCCTGGGCTTGTCGTTCTGCCGTCTGAACGAAGTCCGAGGTAGAGCACAAAGGCAAGTGCGAGCACCGCCAAACTCCATAAAGGCCATCTGCGTCGCGGGTGCTGTGCCGCTGGTGCCTGGACAGGAGCTACTGCAGGAATGATCCTCACCGGTTCATTTACCTGTTTTTCTGCCGGTTCTGGTTGTGACCTTAAAGTACTCCAGTCTTCAAAACCGGCATAACGGGCCAGGGTATTCAGCGTTGTCGTTGCAGGCGTATTCGTATAAGACAATTTCCCCCAAAGGCGTTTTAAAGTTGTCACACTCAATACAACACCGGTTACCTCCTGGATGGATTCACTCAGTTTCTCAAAGTCATAGGTCGTCCATCTGTCACTGCTACCCCGGTTAAACCGCTTTTCCGCCAGTGTCAGGCAGTGTTGTATGTGATCTGTTTCTAAATTGTTTTCCATTTGATAATGAGTTTATTATCTCCGTGAACAGACTTGCACAAACTTGAACATCCCTTGAATTGTCGTCAAGTTACTTATTATTCAGCTTTGCGGCATTATCATCTGAAAACTTAAAACGACAGACCATGTACAAGACATCCGCCTTTTTATTATTACTGCTTTCCTCCCTTATTGCCGCCGCACAACCCAGGGTGAGCAGACAACAGGCCAAATCATTATCCGCACCACACAGAAACAGTATTGCATTAACGCCCGACAACTGGGAGGTTAAACCCAATTCCGTTGAATTCCTGACCTGGCAATCTGTCCCTGCTATGAAAATAACGACCAGCGACGGCTCAGCCGTACTCAAAGGGGTAGATTTCACTGACGGGACCATCGAGTATGATATGGACCCTGTTGACCCACGTTTTACTTCTATGTACTTCAGACAAAGTTCCACCGACGAACGGGAATGCTTCTACTTCCGTACCAAAGCTGCCGGTAACAATACCGCTATGGATGCTATTCAATATGCTCCCTTTATCGCAGGTGTCAATCTCTGGGATATGCTGCCCGCTTATCAGGGGAATGCGACCTATGAAAGAGGGAAGTGGAACCACGTCAAACTGGTGATCTCCGGAAAACAGATGTGGGTCTATATCAATGACACCGCCCGGGCGGCACTTAAGATTCCCCGCCTGGAAGCAAATGTACAACATGGCAGCATCGGTTTTGAAGGACAGGTCATCATTGCCAATCTGGTGATCAGACCTGGTGATACAGGTGGTCTTTCTCCTGCAGCATCTCCCGATCTTACCGATAGTGATCCACGTTATCTCCGCGAATGGAAAGTAACGAGCCCTTTAGTGACGACTAAAGATATAGACTTCAGCAGCAGCTTTATGCCGGCAAAAGAAGCTGCCTGGGAGGATATCTGGACAGAAAGAGGCGGACTGGTAAACCTGACCCGCAAATTTGGGATGAGTAAGGAACGTCGTATCGTATGGCTGAAGACAAAGATCCACGCGGATAAACAACAACTGAAAAAGCTTAACCTGGGCTTCAGCGATGAAGTATGGGTATTTATCAATGGCAGATACCTGTACGTGGACAAGAACCTCTACGGTATGCCGATCATGAAAACGCCGGAAGGAAGATGTTCTATTGAAAATACGGCCTTTAACGTTCCGCTGAACGAAGGTGACAACGAACTGCTCATCGGCGTAGCCAATAGCTTCTACGGCTGGGGGATTATTGCGCGACTCGACTAAGTAGTGGAAAGAATGATGCCGCAAGGCTGTTCCGTCTTCCGGCGGACAGCCTTGCCCTTTTTCAGGATGCTGCTCCCAGTAGTATCCTGAACTTTTCAATCTGCCGCCTGTGCCGCATCACATGTACGATGGCATGTTCCATCAGTTGCTCGATATCATACACCTGGCCCCAGCGGGTCAGGATCTTCTGAGCGTTGTCCGCCTGTTCCAGTTCGCTATCTTTAATATCCTGGAAAACCATCAGGGTGAATGCAAAAGCCTCCTGTAAGTCGCTGATATAGTCGTTTACAGTCAGATGGTAACGTTTCTCCGGCCTCACCATCTGATACCCATAGGCGTGAAGAATATAGATCGCATAACTATGCGCAGAATTGACTACATGCGACAGCACCGTCTGTATAGAACGGCAGTTGTCATCCTGCGTATTGGGGTCCGTAACTGTTGTTAATTCCTTGTCGCTGAGCCCTGTGATCGCTTGCTGTAATTCGCCAATAACCCGCTCATATTCATCTAATAAGGCACCCTTTGCGCCCTGCCTGTAAACTTTATTCATATGTAGTTTTATATATTAAAATTATTTTATTATAATATTGATATTCCCGTTTTTATTCTCTATTTTCATACTTTTTCCCCAACGCTGACACACTTAACAGACTGTAAATGCAAAATTATGTAGTGCTTCCCACAGAGGAAGCCGAGGCACTAAAAGTTTTTCAGGATTTGCTGGATCAACCTGACCAGCTATTACTATTGATTTTGGGGGATGACGAGGTAGCCGCCGAGGCAAATGATACCGCCAACTTTATCAGGTCCAGGATCGGTAAATCAGGGATGGGAATGTATGACATGGTTATCTTTTTACGGGTGACCAATCCCCAGGTCATTCTGCCGGTACTGAAGAAAATGGAATGGCATCCCCGTGTCAAACCATCCGACTATGACAGCTTTGTATTGCTGTCTGTTTCCCCATTCAGGAACGTCGTTTCAGAAGGCGTTACCAAAGCTCGTTTTATGAAAGGCAGAGGTAGTATGCATACCGCTGTCATGACTGCTTACGCCAATGGCTGATGCTCTGTTTACCTTAATGAAAATCCAATATGCGACGTCTAATCTTGCCATGTGCCATCCTGTTCCCTGTATTATTAGGTAGCAGTGCTGCTGCACAGTCTATCCTGACTATCCGGGAAACAGATCAGAACAATAAAACCTACGACAATAAAAATAATGCCGATATCAATAGCCGGCTGAATATCCGTTTTGACCGCGCTGCATTTATCAGAAAAGTGAATACAGCCGGTATTGGCAGTCCGCTGCCGGAAGATGCCGTTAGCCTCCTCAATGTACTATACGAAGGCACAAGGAAGGTGGATATCTGGGCAAAAGGAATGGAAGAAGCTGTCCGCCAGCATGTACGTGGCGATAAAAACAGTCTGCCGGCCTTCCTGGAGAAAACGGCTTCTATCGCACAGGAAATCACCACTGTCTTTGACCGCGATCCGGCTACGCGGGATTATTTCGAAGCCTATGATGATGTGACCGATATCTGGGGCGGTATTACCTACGCACTGAACAGACGTATCGCTGATCTGGAAAAGCAGCTGACGGATGGCGGTGCTTATAATGATGTACGGGTACAGATCGGTGGATGGCTCATGCATAATAACCAGCCTTCTCCACTGCATTTCAACGGACTGGATGATAATCCGCAGGGAGAGTATTATGAAGTACAACGCTGGAAGTTCACGCTGTCTGACGCACAGCTTTCCCAGCTGGAAGACATTCAGAAATGGGTAAAAAGCAGTCAGCAGCGGGAAATGAATGTCAATGAAATCTTACGGGGAGAATACATACGGCAGTTCACCGATATCCTGCAACAAAGACTGAAAACAGACTACGAAGACTTCAGAAAAGAAGGAGAGAAGGTATTGAGCACTTTGCAGGATGAACAGATCATTACCGACGTGCAGCAGGCGCTGGCACAAGGAGAACTGATCAAGTCCCTGCTGAATGAAAAAGTGAAGTATTACCAGTCCATCGATAATACCAGCAAGTTTGAATTATCCGGATTTATGTCGCGTTTGCAGTCAGACGTTACAAGTCTGAACAGCGAATTCACCAAAATGAAAGGACTGCTGACCGCCATAAAAACAGATATCCCGGCAGCTTCCGCAGCTGTGCAGACCCAATGTGCCAGCCTGTTATCGCTGGCTTCCGGTAAGTTGACCGCCCTAGCCGATATGGTGATCCCGGATGATATATTGCAGTTTGGTAAGGAAGAAAGAAAACTGGCAGAACTGGCGCTCCGTTTCTCCGATAAAGTATTTTCCCTGGCATTGGGCAATATCCCGTCAGAGGCTGCCACTGATCTGCTCTATTCCGGTTACCGGGAATCAGGCGACAGGGTAGTGATCAAAATGCAGGTGACCAATGGCAGTTCCAGAAGAAACCTGATGGAAGAAACACATAGTCTGACGTTATACCGTATCCTGGCTCATATAGAAGCCACCGTCGGTGTAATCTTCGCCCATCCGCTGAAAACAACAAAGATTGAAAAGGATGTCCAGATGGCGCCTTATTACAATGTCCTGTTTAAAGGGATATTTGGCATGAGTCAAAAATGGAAACGTAATTCCTCGTTGCCGAATAACCTGCTGGACCTGAACTTTGGTTTACACGTATCCTCTCCCGACTTCGATAAGGACGATGTGCCTGAATTGGGTTTGGGTATAGTAGCCTCTACGTTGCATGATTATCTGCAGGTAGGCTGGGCATATAACCTCTTTTATGGCGCGCATTATGTATTTGTGGGTTTCAGACTGCCTATCCCTACTATGAGTCTGGGGGGCAATAATGCAGGGGCCAAATAACAACGCTTTAATCCTACAGTTATATACAATAAAAGGCTTTCGTAGTTACACGAAAGCCTTTTTATGTTCTAACCCATGTGAAAAGCGATGCTGATATTAATGACCATTGTAGCTGTTTCTATCTTATGTAGGCGATCAGGAGGATATCAGATAATCATATGGTAGATGAGCCCCATTTACCGTCCATGCAGGCAAATGTCGCTTTTACTGCATATTTACGGGAAAGATAGTTCTAAAACGGATGGCTTTATGATCGTCAGCAGATAACATCCGCATAATAATATCTCAATGTGCTCAACAACCAGGAGAAGTTATTGTTTACTATATATGTAGTAGTTTATGATAAGGCGAGCCTCGTAATTGAAATACCTGTGTTTTTTAAGCAGTCAACGATGCAATTTGGCATGACTAATGCTGCTATAATGCGACTTATAATTTATCCTCCATTAAACAATAATGATATGGCAAAGCATGGTCCCCTGCTGATATTGGAAGATGATGAAGATGACCGCGAAATATACGTGAATGTGTTGAAGGAGATGGGAATGCGTAACGAAATCTTTTTTTTTGATGCCGGAGATGCGTTGTTAACTTATCTGCAGACAACCACCGACAGACCGATGATAATTATTGCAGATATAAATGTGCCGAGAATGAATGGTTTGGAGCTCAGACGCCAGATCAACCTGGACGAAAGGTTAAGAAAGAAAAGTATTCCATTTGTATTTCTTACTACCATTGAATCACGAGAAATCGTTGATGAAGTTTATGATCTGACCGTACAGGGATATTTTATCAAAAAACCATTTTATGATGATATAGCCAGGCAAATCAGGACTGTTCTTGAATATTGGCTGATCGCAAGACATCCCAATCAATAGGATCATTACTGTTTAACACAACGATTCCACACCCCGTGCATTCCTTACACAGACCCCTATACTCACTTATTGAATAGTAACTTCGTGCTTTTTTTTATTGACAACTGGCACTCAATATAATAGCTGAATGGAAGAATGTATGCAATGCAAAGAAAAGTTAAGATTTATAAATGCATATAAATCGGTTCTAAATTTGCGTTAAAGCAGGGACAGGTCAGAAAAAATAAACCCTCAGGGCCAAAGTAGATGCCTATGTACGACGCTGCTAATTCCATCAGAAGACCCGCAGGTTATGTCAACCAGGAGATAAAAGTTCCGGCAATGCTTAAACGCCGAAACCTGGTGCATGAACTGCTGTTTGCCATTGTTTATCTTGTCAGTCTTTTGCCTGTATGGGCGCTGAAAGTCATTGAGAAATTGTTGTATTGGATCCTCTATCGGGTGATCAGATATAGAGCTGATGTAGTAGTGCAGAATCTTTCACGTTCCTTTCCGGAAAAAAGCTACCGGCAGATAAGGGGAATGGCTCGTTCCTTTTACCGCCATTTCAGTGCATTGATACTGGAAACCTTACAACTGTTATCCTTATCGGAGAAACAGCATCGTAAACGGGTACATCTGCATAATCCGGAGGTACTGGAACACTGTCATAAGGAGGGGAGGAATATCATCATTGTGATGGGGCACTATGGCAACTGGGAATGCCTGAATATCCTGCCGAAATACCTTTCCTTTGACGTGTATGCGGTATATAAACCAACGCCTTACCGATTGCTGAATATGGTGTTGTACCGCATCCGGTCGCGCTTTGGCATTAAGTTGCTGGCTACCAATGAAACCGCCCGTTTTATGTTGTCCAACCGGCAGCATCCGAATGCCTATGTATTCATTGCAGATCAGTCGCCTGTAGTAAGACCCAGGTACCAGACGCATTTCCTGCACCAGTCCACCGGCCTGTTTACCGGTGCAGAACAACTGGCGCGTTCCCTGGATGCAGTCGTATTGTATGCCTCTGTCAGGAAGCGTAATTGCGGTACAGGATGGGATATCTGTTTTTCCCTGATTACAGAAGAACCGGCGGATATTGAATCCTATGAGATCACCAGGACTTTTGCCTGGTACCTGGAACACGATATCATGCACGCCCCGGAATACTGGTTATGGACCCATAAACAGTGGGAGCGGGAATAATATTAAGCCCCAGTCACTTCCACCTTGCTTTTTCCATTGGCCATCCTGATCACTTTTATCTGCGTGGGAATACGTTCCGTCATTTCCTGTACGTGAGAAATCACCCCCACCTTACGGCCCTGATTATGTAAACGTTCCAGTGCATCCATCGCAATATTCAGCGTGTCAGGATCCAGTGCGCCAAACCCTTCGTCAATAAACAGGGATTCTACTTTCATCTTGCTGGACGATAGGGATGCTAATCCTAATGCCAGTGCCAGTGAGACAAGGAAAGATTCTCCTCCGGAAAGAGAGAAAACCGTCCTTAGTTCATCCCCCATGTCTTTATCCAGCACCTGTAAAGCCAGGTTACCGGGTATTCTCAATAGCTTATAACGGCGGGTCAGCATGGACAGGTGCATATTGGCATGATCCAGCAGCATATCCAGGGTGTATTCCTGTGCGATCTGCCGGAACTTTTTACCATCCGCAGAGCCGATCAGTTCATTTAGTTTACTCCAGTTTTCATGTACGGCTGTTTTCGCATCGATGGTATATTGCAGGTCGCCGATCTTCAGTTTATTTTCTTCATCCTGCCGTAACCTGTAGGCCAGGTTGTTCTTCTCCCTGCCCAGGTCTTCCAGTACCTGTTTCGCTTCATTGGAAGAAGCAGTTAATGCTTCCAGGGATTGATCGCTTACGCGCTTTTCCTGGTGATTACTTAACTGTAAGGATCTTTCGATCAAGGTAGCCTGGGTGGTATTAACCGCATCCCGCAGAGCCGTGATCGCCTTTCTTTCTGTTTCTATCCAGGCGGCCGTGTGGGAGAGGAGTTGCGTGAGTGTTTCTTCCGTCAACGTGCTGCCATAGGTCGCAGTATAGTTTTTTAACCATGCTCCGATGGCAGCCCGTTCTTTGTCGATATTACTGCGAATGTTGGTAATATCTGCCGTTGTGGTGTCTTTACTGGCGGTGTAGGCCCGCAGATCTTCTTTTCCTGTATTAAATACCTCTGTCGCTGTCTGCTGTGTGAGAACTGCCTGTTCGATGACCTGTTTCAACCTTTGTTCAAAGCTGATAACAGTCGCTCCGTTCAGTAATGCCTGCCGTTCCTGTTGCAGGGCATTAAACGCCGCTTGCTGCTGTTGCAGCGCATTGATCTTTTCACTTAATGCAGCCGCGATGGCCGGTCCCTGTCTGCCCATTTCCTGTAAGGCTGACTGGTGCTCACGTAACTGCTGATTATTCGCGATAATAGCTTCTGCCTGTTGTTTCCATTGTTGGGCAAAGGCCACTATTTTAGCATTGAATCCCTGTGGATCTTTTTTCCAGTTATCTACCCAGTCTGGATTGCTGAAATGGGGGGCCAGTTGTTCGGTCATGGTCCGGAGACTTTCCGTTATATGCTCCAGTTGTCTGGCAATACGTTCCTGCGCTTCTTCCTTACTGGTCTTTTCACGTTGCCTGTCTTTCAGCTGCTCTTTATTTGCAGACAGTGCCTGTTGTTTTATATCCAGCTGGCTTTTCAGGGTTTCAACCGCATTCCTTTGCGCGTCATAAGCCTTCAGCTGTACCGCTATTTCCTTTTGAGCGGTCTGTAATTGCTGCACCTGTTCTTCCAGCCATTGCGCCTTGTTTTCATCCGGGGCGGCTTTACTGGCAGCTGCCAGACTAAACCCCGCCCATTTCTCTTCCAGGGAGGCTATCTGCGTCACTCGTTCCTGTAAGGATTTGTTGAATGTTTCGCTGTCAAGTAATAGTTTTTTGCAGAATTGCTCCAGGCTGCTGATATCGCCTGATAACGTATTGTAGTACCTTAAAGCAGCATTGTATTCTTCTTCCAGTGTTTTCAGCATGGCGTGTGCCAGCGGATTGTCCGTAACGAAAGGATGCGCTTTACTGCCACATACCGGACAAGGTTCATCCTGCACCAGTTGTGCGCGCAGGGATTCTACATTTTCTGCTACCTGTAACCGTGCCTGATGCAGCAGTTTATCTGACTGCTCCTTTTTTGCCTGGGCGATGGTCAGTTCGGCCTGTTTCTCCTGAAGTGCGGCTGTCTTTTCTTTCAGTTCCTGTGCACAGTTTTCCAGCTGACGTGCGGTTTTCTCTTTCTCCTGCAGACTACCAAACAGTCTTTCCCAATGGATTTTCGCGGCTTCGCCTTCTCTTATCTGCTGATCAAGACGGGTATCTTTTTCTTTCAGGGTTTCCAGGGGAACAGCTTGTAGCAGCTTATTGGCTTCGTCCAGTTCTGTCTGTAAACGGGCGCTCTCTGCCTGTTCTTTGTCTGCTTTTTCCTGTAAGTCTGTTATCTGCTCCTGTGCTTTCCGGATAAAACTGGCATTCTCCTGCTGCTCTTTCAGCGCCTCCTGTTGTACGGGCAATAGTTTGGCAGTATGCCCCAGTTGTGCGCTGATTTCTATAATATTCTCTGCAATATCTTTTCTGCCGAGATGATCCCTTTGCCAGTCCTCCAGTTTGCTGATGGCCTGTGCAAGTGTATGGATCTCTTTTTCCTTTTCCTCAAATGCTTTCAGATGGGCATCCTGTTGTTTTTGTGCGTTGGCTGCTTCCGTTACTGCCTGTTGCAGCTGCCGGTCCTTTTCGCCTGTCAGCGTATCTAATTCCCTGGCACGTGTTATATCAGGCTGGTGTTTCGCGGCTTCCTGCTGTGCATGTAATACCGCTGCATGCGCAGTTTCCAGTGCTGTCGCTGCCTGTTGTTGTGCTTCCGTAGTTCGCATAATACGGGCATCGATCTCCTGTAAAGCCTTCTCTTTCTCGGCCAGTTGCTGCTCATGCGACCTTCTGGCTTCCACCGGACCTCTCGCTGCCTGTACATGTTCTACCAGTGTAAAGTTGCGGATCCTTTCTCCCGCATTTTCCATGGCCAGGGTAGCCTGCTGGTATTGATCGGTGGCCTGTTCCCTGTTCTTTTCCAGGGTATCCAGCAACTGATACCAGCTGATCGCAGCGCCCAGTTCTGCGATAGTGATCTGCTGGCTGCTGATCTTAGCACCCAGTTCTTCCTGTTGTGCGTGCAGGGCCATTCTTTCCTCTTCTGTCAGTCGCTCAATACCTGCAACCTGTTGTTTCAGATTCCTGAGTTCCGTATCCGCCTCTTTGAATTTATTATAGATGCCTACGGATATTTCAGAATAGATATTTGTCCCCGTCAGCTTTTCCAGGAGGGAAGCCTTGGCATCTTTATCTGCTTTCAGAAAGGCGGTGAAGTCGCCCTGTGCCAGTAATACCGAACGGGTAAACTGTTCGAAGTTCAGTCCGACCACCCTTTCTATTTCCCGCAGGGTTTCTGTTTTCTTGCCCGGGAAAACACCGTTGGTCGTCAGATTAAATAATTCCACCGTATCCGCCTGCAGGTTACCATCGATCTTATTGCGGGCACGTTTAACGGCCCATCTTGCTTTATAGTTATTGCCGTCAACTCCAGCAAATTCTACCTCTGCAAAACCTTCTGCTGTACCATCACGTAAAATACCTCTGACGTCACCCTGGCTGATTTTATTGCCTCCCTGATCCTGTATTTCTATACCGGTTTCCTTAGCCTGCAGATAACGGGGCGTTCTTGCATATAAGGCCAGGCAAAGGGCATCCAGTAAGGTGGACTTACCAGCGCCTGTCGGACCGGTAATAGCAAAGATCCCTGCTTTGCTCAATGGTTCTTTTGTGAAATCTATCTCGTTCGTATCTTCCAGTGATGCCAGGTTCTTGAAACGAATGGCTAATATCTTCATGCGTAATTACTCTTCTTTTGTGTTAATCTCCTGCAATACCTGCTGAAACAGGGCCACCAGTTCCTCCGGCGTTTCGCGCTCATAGTCTTCCTGGTAAATCTTTTTAAAGATATCCAGCGGACTTAATTCCTGCAATTGTGCAGCGCTGGCGATCCTCTCTCCTGTTCCTTCGGCTGCGGAGGAGGGGTAGCGGACGTCTATTTTTGCCAGTCGCACATGTTTGCCGGCAAGGGCTGTTTCTATCTTGTGCCGCAGGGCAGGTTCAGGTCCTTCCAGCAGTACACGTACTTCCAGGTAAGGAGCGGTATGTATTGTTTCCGTCGCTTCCGGCAATTGTAATAAGGCTTCCAGCACCGCTTCGATGGGCTGCGGTTTGGCAGGTACCCGCAGTAGTTCAGTCGTTACCGGTATTTCCAGCATTTCCAGTCCGCTCATGACGCCATTACTGATATCAAAGCTCACCACCTGGTGTTTGTAGTTCATTTCAGAGAATGACATTGGCAGCGGACTACCGCTGTAGCGGATATGTTCTTTTCCACCTATTTTCTGGGCTTTATGAATATGTCCCAAGGCTACATACAGCAGCTCTTCGTGAAACGCTTTCGCAGGAACGAATTCAATACCTCCCATGATCACTCTCTCAGATTTATCGTGATCAGACAGCTCAGCATCCAATGTATGCAGGTGTGCCATTGCGATGATGCCCTGTCCTCCTTGTTTTTTTGTCAGTGCATGTTCATAGGCTTCTTTATACAGTGCGCTTACACCATCCGCATACAGGGTTTCGCTTTCGGCTACCGCCGGATAATCGCCCATACGCAGAAACGGGATCGCCATACACCACAGCACTGTTTCGCCATTCCTGTCTCTCACAGGGATCAGCATTTTCTCATAATTGATACTGCCATCTTCCTTCCGTTCTATCAGTCCGACGATATGGATGTCCGAAGATTCCAGTAAAGGCTTCGGCGCTTCCAGTCGGGCGGCAGAGTCATGATTACCAGCCGTCACGATGATCTGTAATCCTGGTTGTGCCTTTACGGCACTATTGAGAAATGCGTAAAACAATTTGATGGCAACAGCGGAAGGGTTGGCGATATCAAACACATCTCCGCTGATGATCAGCAGTTCTACATCGTGTGCTTTAATGGTATCCACCAGCCAGTGTAAAAACTGCTGATGCTCATACGTCCTGTCATACTGATAAAAGGTTTGTCCGATATGCCAGTCCGCAGTATGCAATATTTTCATCCACTCTTTTTTACAAAGATAAATTACCTGAGTGGTTAAGCCAGAAAAGGGAGGGGAAATGTGTAAAAATCAGGTATTTTCCGCAGGCAAAAACAGGCTTATTAGCCTGGAGGTGAGGGGGATAGGAATTAAGAATTAAGAATTAAGAATTACCGCGAAGATCTCCGCTGCATTCCAATTCTTAATTCTTAATTGTTAATTCTTAATTGTTACTTATCCTACGTTCATCCTACATTCATCAACGTAGGATGAACGTAGGATAATGAATATCTAAACGGCATGTGAACGGGTTCAAAGCATCAGAATTTATAACTATATCCGGCACGGATCACCTGGGTCTCATTATAATCAGTCGCGAGATAACGGAATCCATTGCCCCTGATTTCTCTTTTATTACGCAGTGTATTGGCCACATCGGTTGCATTCACAAAGATCTCTCCTTTTCCCTGTTGAATCGTTTTTTTGACACCCAAATCTACAGAAAAACGGGAATAGATTTTTCCCTGCGGTACCAGGTCAGGCGCCTGGTAAATCGCACTCAATTGTGCGTCTATCTGTTTAGGGAAACGGAACTGACCGTTCAGCTTGACGTTACCGGAAAAGATATCTTCACGGGCAGCACTGAAGGTGTTTTCAACCGGGTATTTGTTCACCACGGTAAAGGAATCGATGATATTGTTATACCCGTTCAGGGCCAGGTTAAAGGTGGCCCATTCTGCCATCTTTTGGGAGAATACCAGTTCGATACCCGTCATGTAGCTTTTACCGGCATTCTGAAAGATATTATAGATGATATTACTGCCTGGTACGGTGCTGCCGATACGGGTAATGGTAGCATCCATGCGTTTGTGATAAACGGAGGAGAACAGGTATCCTTTATTCCAGCTGGTTTTATCACCCAGTTCGAAGAGATTGGTATACTGTGGCCGAAGTGCAGGATTACCTACCTTGATGATTTCCGCATCGTCATATTTCGGGAAGATGCGTATATCGCCTTCGTTAGGCCGGTCTACACGGCGGTTGTAGAAAAAGGATACCTTGTTGTTGTCCGTCAGTTTATAAGCCAGTCGTAGGTTTGGGAATGGCTGTGTATAGTTGTAGCCGTCGCTTTTGTATACCGGGTGATTCGGATTGACGTCATAGGCCAGGTGTACATATTCCAGTCGCAGACCGGCTTCCAGTTCGAAGTGTTTGTTCTCGTAGACGTAGTTACCATAAATAGCCGGGATATTCTCCTTGTAGCGTGTAAATCCACCGGCACGGGCATCCAGCACAGAATGTAGACCTGGTTTGAAATCCATGTTCACCGGAATATACCGGTACCTGAATTTCACCCCACCTTCAAAACGACCATGGCGCAGGGGCTGTACATAATCGATAGTCAGGTCGGTAACGTGCTCGTCAGACAGGACTTTGAATGAGTCAATACCGGTATATTCGGGCATAATGTTCGTAAAGAAGTACTTTTCATCCTCCCTGTGGAAAGTGCTGCTTAGGCTTACATTCAGGGTTCTGCCGGGTGCATGGAAGTTGTGCTGCCAGATCACAGATCCTACTATGGTAGTCTTCAGTTCATCTTCCAGGAATTGCCAGAGGCGCTGTCTTTCGGTCAGGTTACCATTAAAGAAAGGTTCATCTCCGTGGTCCAGTATTTTCTCTGTACCATACATCCCGGAAACGGTGATGGTATTGCGGCCGTCAATGGCCCAGTCCATACCTGCTTTTACATTGGAGAAATTGGTATTCCGGTTACGTTTGGTCTGTTGTTTTACCACATCACCGTTATCGTAATACCTGTCTGCAAATTCGTTTTTATTCAGTGTTTTGGTATACAGATCGTCTGCCTGCAGGAACAAATTGACTTTGTTTTTGCGGTAGTTCAGCGACAGCGAAGGATTGATCTTGGGCGTACCCTGGTATTGACGTCTTATAGTAGGATAATTCTGTCTTTTTATCCATAAAGCACCCGCACCTGCACTTAAACCGATTTTGCCGTTAAAGCCGTCTTTTTTCTCTTTTTTGTAGATGATATTGATAATGCCGGCATTGCCGTTGGCATCATATTTTGAAGAAGGGTTGTTGATGATCTCTATCTTTTCGATGGCGGAGGCAGGGATATTGTCCAGGCTTGTTTGTCCGCCGAAACCTGTCAGCGCCGTCTGTTTCCCGTCCATCAATACCATGACCTTGTCACTGCCTCTCAGCAGAATTTTTCCATCCTGGGTAGTTACACCGGGGAGGTTTTTCATTGCTTCCAGTACAGAGCCACCTGCCTGACTGATATTATCGGCTACACTGAATGTTTTCTTATCCGGCCGGATTTCTTCCTGTTTACCGGTGATGGTCACCGTGTTCAGGGATTTGGGGTCCGCAGCCAGTTCTATACTGCCCAGTTCCAGTACCGGACTTAATTGTCCGATAGTCAGATGTTGTATCAGCGGCTGATAGCCAATATAGGAGAATTCCAGCAGGTAGTTGCCACTGCTGAGGTCTGCGAGTTTGAAGCGGCCATCATCACCGGAGATAGTACCGGATACAAAACTACTGTCTTTTGCTTTTTTGAGGGTCACACTTACAAATGGTAAGGGGTGCTTGCCGGAATCTTCTTTCATCTGCCCGGAAAGCGTCACTTTTATGGATTGCGCGTGCAGGTGCTTCGCAAAGAAAAGTAAGATGATACAGAATAACGGGACACCTTTCATGCAGTTGATATTTTCTGCATAGTTAAGACCCGATTCGAAAGGAAATCTAAACTAGAAAGTCACGGAGAAGATGTGCCGCATATCACTGAAAGTATAATCCGTTTTCCAGCTATAACGGCTGCAGATCTGTTTCACCAGAGATAGTCCCAAGCCGGTACCAGGTGTTTCGACAGAGGTGGTGCCGAAGCGTTTGAACAACTGTTCCTGTTGCAGACTGAGCGTACCGGGATTCGCAATAAACATAGCTTTGTGGTTCAATGTGATCTGGATCGTATTGTCATTGGGGGTATAGCGGATAGCGTTGGTGATCAGATTATTTAATAATATTTCCACCAGAATCTTATTACCCTCTATTGTTACACCTGTAGCGATATCCTGATCAAATACCAGGTTTTTATTCTCTGAGAAATTAGAGAACAGGACGAGTGAATTTTTCAGTAATTCTGAAAGATCGATGGTCTCTTTATCCATAAACTGACTGTTCTCGATTTTGGTCAGCAGTAACAGGTTTTTATTGATACGGGTGACGCGGGCCAATGCTTTATTCGCATCTTCAATGAGGTCGTATTGTTCGTCGGTCAGGAGTTTGGTCTGTAACAGCAGATCCAGTTTGGACTGAATAACAGCCAGCGGCGTCTGTAGTTCGTGGGAGGCATTATCGGCAAATTCTTTCTGTTGATTATACACGGCAATATTACCTGCAATCAGTTTATTCAGACTGCTATTCAGTTCTGAGAATTCTTCGATATCTGTTTCTTCAAAATTAACGGTTTGCTGCTGATCGAGGTTGAATCCTTTGATCTGTGCGAGACTATTATAGAAAGGTTGCCAGAGACGTTTGGAGATCCTGCGGTTCAGTAGTATAAATCCGATCATCAGCAGAAGAAAGAATAATACGGTCAGTAGTGTTACGAAGAGAATGATGAGATATCGGTCTTCCCGTCCGGCAGCGGCGGTTAGCTCGATTTTATGTTCATCAAGTTCGTGATGCCATAACATATTGATCACGTAGTAATACACCGGTATACTGATGACCAGTACGAGTCCGGCGTATCCCATAAAACGTTTCATGGTGCGGTTCAGCAGCTTGCTCATATTTCCCATTTATAACCTGTGCCGTAGAGTGTTTTCAGGTAGTTGTCGCAACCGGCTTCTGTCAGTTTCTTTTTCAGGTTTTTGATATGTACATAGATGAAGTCATAGTTGTCGAACATGTCGGCAACATCACCGGAAAGGTGTTCTGCGAGCGCGCTTTTGGAAATGACTTTGTTCTTATTGCTGATGAAGTAGAGGAGGAGGTCAAATTCTTTTTTGGTCAGTACAACGTTGTTGTCGTTAACGGAAACCGTTTTTGCCAGCAGGTTGATCTTTAATTCATTCAATTCGATGATATTGACGTTTCCGAATTGTTTACGTCTGATCACAGAATAAATGCGGGCGGCCAGTTCAGGCAGGTGGAAGGGTTTGGTCAGATAGTCGTCCGCACCGATCTGCAGACCTTTGATTTTATCGTCCAGTGAGTTTTTAGCAGAGATGATAATGACGCCATCCTGTTTATTCTGTTCCTTGATTTCCTCCAGTATTTTTAGTCCGTCGCCACCGGGCAGCATCAGGTCCAGCAGGATACAATCATAATCATATACGGTGATCTTGTCGATGGCCTGTCCGAAGTTACCCGCATATTCGCAGAGATAATTTTCGTCCGCCAGATAAGCGCCGATGCTCTTTGAAAGGGCCGGTTCGTCTTCTATTATCAAAATTTTCATCCGTGAAAATATAGAGGAATTCTAAAAACATTCTGAAGGTAAGATTTATCGCGCTGTTTTCATGACATATATTTTACTAGGCGTTAATGTATTGTGAAAATATGAGGGCGTCCGGGTCTTAGGGATGATCAGCACCAATTTCCGACAGAATTCGCTGCTAAGTTTGCAGGCAGATTAAAACAGCTTGGATAATGAAGAATGTGTTTCGCAACAGATTCTCACTGATTGTATTGATTGTACTGTTGATGCTTGTACTTTCCTTCCTGACACGTGTCGTCTTACTGCTTAGTACACCGGCTTCAGGCGTATCTGCCATACAGTTTGTGAGTGCCTTGTTTATTGGCGGAATGTATGACCTTTCGGTCGCTTCCCTTATTGTCATTCCTTTTGTACTGCATCTCTGGTTACAGAATGAGTTTATTTACCGGCTAAAAGTATTGCCTTTTGTTACGGCGGGATTCCTCACGTTCATGGGCATCTTGCTCTTCACGCATCTCGTCCCGAAAGATTACAACAAAGACCTGTATCATATCTTGTTGTATTATCTGACGGCACGTTTTGCCATTTACCTGTTTCTCTTTTTTATGCCGTATCACTTTCGCTTACAATGGCGCACAGGCTTCTTGTATATCGTGACGGCATTGACGGTATTCCTGTTACTGATGAACGCTGTGAGTGAGTGGTTCTTCTGGCGGGAGTTTTCTACCCGGTATAATTTTATAGCGGTAGATTATCTGGTGTATACGACCGAGGTGTTAGGAAATATTTCTGAGTCATATCCTTTAGTGCCGATTGTCAGTACACTTGTCGTGATCGCCATTGTGGTCGTTGTGGTTATGCGGCATCCGATAAAGGAAAGTGTCAGCAGGGTACATATGTCCTTTGCCAAACGATCGCTTATTGCTGGCGGTTTGTTCTTATTTGCTTTTAGCAGCTATAATATCGTTAACGGGAAATGGCGGCATTTCAGCACGAATGAATATGCTAATTCGCTGGCAGGCAATGGTATCTACGAATTTGCGGTGGCCTTTACACAAAACGAGCTGGACTTTTATAAATTCTACAAGACGATTCCCGATACCACCGCATTTAGTAAGGTGCGGCAACAGCTGACTACGCCCAATAGCCATTTTATTGGTAAAGATCTTTATAGCATAGAAAGGGATATTACTTATCCGGGGCCTGAACGTAAGCTGAATGTGGTGATGATTAGTGTAGAGAGTCTGAGTGCTGATTTTATGAAGGCATTCGGCAGTACGGAGAACATTACCCCTTACCTGGATTCGCTGTCTAAAAAGAGTCTGCTGTTTACCCAGCTTTATTCCTCCGGCACAAGAACAGTCCGCGGTCTGGAAGCCTTGTCATTGTCTATTCCTCCATCACCAGGACAAAGCATCGTGAAGCGCCCTGATAATGCACACCTTTTCTCTATGGGGAGCGTTTTGCGCGCACATGGATATACTACGCAGTATCTCTATGGTGGTTATAGTTACTTCGATAATATGAAGGAGTTCTTTGGTAATAATGGCTATACCGTCATTGATCGCTCTTCAATACCGGCTGATAAGATACATTATGAGAATATCTGGGGGGTAGCAGATGAAGACCTGTTTACGCTGGCACTGAATGTACTGGATAAGGATAACAGCGCTGGAAAACCTTTCTTTACGCATATTATGACGGTGAGTAACCATCGTCCTTATACTTATCCTGACGGAAGGATAGACATCCCCGCTGCTATGCAGGTAAGACAGGGAGCGGTAAAGTATACTGATTATTCCATCAATAAATTCCTCCGGGAAGCGAGTCATAAACCCTGGTTTGACAGCACCGTATTCGTGATCGTAGCAGATCATTGCGCAGGCAGTGCGGGTAGCGTAGAACTGCCAGTTACAGGTTATCATATTCCCATGTTGATCTATGCGCCTAAGATACTGCAGCCGCAGGAAGTAAATACCCTGACGGCCCAGATAGATGTCGCGCCGACTATTCTTGGTTTACTCCACTTAGATTACCGCTCTAAATTCTTTGGGCAGGATGTATTAAACACACCGTCAGACAAACAACGTGCATTTATCAGCACTTATCAGGGATTGGGGTACCTGCGGGATGGAAAGCTCGTGGTGCAATCACCCGTAAAGACAGTACATGAATATATTCCCGACTTCCATAACGGCAATGCGGCGCCTGTACAGGTAGAGCCTGACCTATCCCGGGAGGCGATCGCCTACTATCAAAGTATCAGCTGGTTGCTGAAGAACAGGAAACAGTCCTTTTGATACATATGACCAATCCCGGTCCATTTCCTGATTGTCGTCATTGTTGTGGCGACAGAATAGTCGTCTATTTGTACTCATTGTAATTGCCAAAGCAAAAAAACAGGAACGTATGCTAGGTACACTCAATCAACAGGAAATGGAGGAATTACTGCTTCGTAATGTAACCGGTAGAATTGGTTGCCGTGATGGTGATCAGATATATATTGTGCCGGTGAGTTACGCTTATAATGAGAAATATATCATCGCGCATTCAGGAGAAGGTTTGAAGATAGATATGATGCGGAAGAACCCGCAGGTGGGCTTTGAAGTAGACGAGATCAGCGATCAGCGTAACTGGAAAAGCGTGATCTGTCAGGGAAGATTTGAAGAAATATTGGATGAAAAAGAAAAATATTATGCCATGAAGTTTCTGGTGAGTCGGCTGATGCACACGCAGCTGAGTGAGACAGCACGACTACCGGATGCGATAGGAGAAGGGCATGCGGCTCCGCTGATAAGACCTATCGTATATCGTATTCGTATGGAGACGATGACAGGAAGATGCGAATTTGCGTAATAGTTGTATAATGTATCCGAAAGTTGCAACGAAGTCTGCTTTATAGCAGACTTTTTTGTTTTGGGGGTATCATGCAGATAAAGCAACAGTTAGCTTATCCCAGCCAGACGGCATAAGCTAACTGTTGCTCTTATATCGTTATTAACTGGAATTATCCTGCTAATCATTAGACAAAATCACCTTCAATGATTTCTCTTGCTCCGCATGTGAAAACGTTTCATATGCCTTCAGAATATCCTGCAATTCAAACCGATGGGTAATCAATTGTTTCGGATCCAGTTTTTTTGAGACGACTGTATTCAGCAACAATGGTGTAGTTACCGTATCTACCAGCCGGGTTGTAATCGTGATATTCTTTGCCCATAAATCCTGTAAATGCAGGGTGACAGGTTTGCCATGTACTCCGACATTAGCGATACAGCCTCCGGGAGCGATAATGGATTCGCATAGTTCAAATGTGGCGGGTATGCCTACTGCTTCAATAGCGGTATCAACGCCACGATTACCTGTGATAGCCATGAGTCGTTCCACTACGGCTTCTTTTTCACTGTTAATCGTATCTGTGGCGCCGAATTGACGGGCTACCTGTAGCCTGTTTTCATCCAGGTCGATCATGATGATTTTTGACGGGGAATAAAAGTCTGCGGTCAGTAGTGCCGCCAGACCAACAGGACCGGCGCCGACGATGGCAACAGTGCTTCCGGGAGCTACTTTCCCATTCAGTACACCACATTCATACCCTGTGGGCAAAATATCACTCAGCATCACCAGGGCTTCTTCATCAGCTCCAGCCGGTATATGATGAAGACTGGTATCTGCAAAAGGAATCCTGACATATTCTGCCTGTGTACCGTCTATCAGGTGTCCTAATATCCATCCGCCGTTTTCACAATGCGAGTACATGCTTTTACGGCAATATTCGCATTTGCCGCAGGCGGTAATGCAGGAGATGAGTACATGGTCACCTTTTTTAAAGTTGGATACGTTGCTGCCCGTTTCGGCTATTACACCGACTCCTTCATGTCCGAGAATGCGACCATCGGTTACTTCGGGTACATCGCCTTTCAGGATATGCAGATCGGTACCGCAGATGGTCGTTTTAAGTATTCTGACGATGGCGTCAGTAGGCGCCTGTATAACAGGTTGTGGTTTGTCTTCGAATGCTTTCTGGCCGGGGCCATGATATACCAGTGCTTTCATGTTTTTTTCTGTGAATTTACCTTATGTTGCAATGGTAATGCAATGACCAGATACGGGTGTGAGGATGATTGTTGTCATTCGGGAAGACTTTACCGTTTTTATATGGAAAAGTCGGATTTAGAAGACTTGTATTGCTGATCTATGCAATCCTGATTTATTTAAACTTTTCATATACATCTTCAAAGAAACGCACTTTGCCGTTTGCGTCAGGCCAGGCCACTTCATACAGGATGATGACAGGTATACCGGGTTTCATGGGGATAGTTATCGGACTACCCGCAGGCGGTGTTTTCATCCGGGATAAACTATCAATACGCGGAGCTTCAGCTGGTACGAGTAGCTTCGCCAAGGGAATGGCGTCTTCTACTCTGATACAACCGTGACTGAAATACCTGCTGTTGAACATAAAGTAACTTCTTGCAGGGGTATCATGGAGATAAGTGCTGTATGGGTTAAAGAAATTCAGTTTAATAATACCCAGCGAATTATCGCAACCAAACATTTGTCTCAGCGTATAAGGGAAATTATGTTTATTCAGCGTATTCCAGTTAATAGATTGCGGATCCAGTATCCTGCCTGATTTATCCAGTACCTGGTAGTTGCCCGCTTCAAGGTATATGGAAGGAGCGCCTTTAATACCCGGAAGCAATTCCTTAACAGCGATGTTGTGCGGCACTGTCCAGTAAGGAAACAGGATGACTTCATCTATCCTGCTCGCCAGGGGAGAGGATGGCGTTTTTGCTTTACCTACGATTACCCGGGAATTAAGCATGGTACTGTCGCCAAGATATACAAACAGCTCTGCGGCGGGAATATCTACGACCACTACATACTGGTATTTCCGCAAACAGTTTAACCAGCGGAAGGTGTTTATGGCATGTTTGAGTTCGGACAGCCTTTTCTCCAGTGAAACATTTAACTCCTCGATTACACCTTGTCTCAATGCTCCATCTTCCAGGAATTCGAACATATATTCAGCCGCTCTTATCTTTATGCGAAGGGTGTCTTCATGCGCAGTATAGTCAGGCGCATCGAGGAAGCCAAGCTGGTATAATTTATCTATCAATGGATGATTGCTGCTATCGGCTGTTTCGGAGGTGATTTTTACAGGGTGATAATCCTGCCGCTGTAATCTGTCATTATAAAATGCAATCATACTTTTTAAGGCATTGTATTGTGGTGCCGAAGGTTCTACTTTTTCCAGCAATTTGTTAAAGTTGTTATTAGCAAGGGCGCTATAAAGAAGAGTGGGGATATCAAGGCAATCCGGCACGTATTTCAGACCATCATATCCAATGCGTGTGATTGCAGGGCCATAGGCTACATCCGTAAAAAATGCAATTGCCGCCTGAGTGAGCGCCCTGTCTGTCATGAGAGAGTCTGTCGGCATATAACCAGATTGCAGTTGCTGTACCAGGGCAAAAGCATAGTCCCGTTGTTCCAACCCTAATAAAGCCGCCTGCTTAAAATAACTGAATAGTTGCTGACGATTTTGCGAGCAATCAGCCGGTAACCAGTACATCTTTTCTGCGGCCCGGCCGGCGTTGGCGTACATCATCATTAAGATGATCAGATAGGCTATTTTTCTCATCATCGGTTTTTCTTAAAGCTACACTGCTATTTCTCTATGAGCAATGACGATCATTATGATGATGACTGTCTGTGGTCATTTTATAAGGATCATATATGTTAAAATCCTTATTCACACCGCTACCGGTGACCGATACTCCCACATTTGGGGATATCCCATGAATTGATTTATCCTCAATTTTGAGTCGTGAAATAATTGTGACAGATACACAAGAACGAACGATGATAAAACTTAGCGTAAAAGAACGAAGGGAACAATTCTTATTCCTTGGCGGAATATTTTTGTTCACCGTTAGCCTCCTCGGATTTGGATTGTTTCATGATTTCGGAGATAGCAAAACCATATCAAAAGAGGACCTCACAGATAAACTTTCCCGTGATGCGGAGTTTGAAGAACTGGTAAAAGTACAACGTGCGACCATTGACACGGCGTACCGGCAGATCGTTAACTTCGATCCCGCCGTGAAAGCAGTATTCCTGGAAAATGATATCCGGTATTCACTCGGCTCTATCAGATCCAATTACGACAGACAAGCATTTGACCCAAGATATAAGTCCTTTCTGCAGGTGTCGCTGTTGTATAATACTTTTTTCTTCAACAGACGGGAGCTGAAAGGGAATATCAATGATATCGATAACCTCAGAAAGACACTGGAGGATTGCAAATTATCGACCCGTCAACTGAAAGAAAGTATCGGGACACAGGGTAACCATTAAGCCCCCAAAATAACCATTATTTTTTCTTAAGTAAACACAACACAACATGTTCGACCCAATCATCGACGATGCAAAGTCAGTGAACAGTAACTCGAGACGATCCATCTTTATCTATGTCATTATTGTTATCCTGGCGCTGACAGCATTCATCTTTCTGTTTAAGAACGTCTTTGCAGATAAACGCACGAGTGACGCCAGCATCCTGAAAAATGAGCTGTATATGAACGAAGAACTGGTCTATGCGGATAATACCAGCGGCGCAAAAAACTGGCGCTGGGAATTCGGGGACGGTACCAGTTCAAATACACAGAGTGGTACTTATCACTACGGAAAGGCAGGCTCTTATATCGTGCGTCTCACCATAGATGGGGATATGAAGGTACAGTTTCCCGTAACAGTGAAAGATACCGTGATCGCACAGACAGATACGACACTCATCATCAACGGACCCACTTCCGGCGTAGTCAATGAAGAAGTACGTCTGGAAGCAGAAGGGAAAGGAACACAGTTTGAATGGTCTTTCGGAGAGACGGGAAGGGTAGATGTAAACGGCCGTACTGCGCTGTATACCTTCCGGAAACCGGGTACCTATATGGTAAGACTGATCAGTGATAAGAGTCATCCTGTCACCCATATCATGTATATCACTGATCCGAGTTTAGATACGGTACTGGTGGTGCCCGGAGAAGGGGAGCGCAAGATCATTGACGATATTCGTGCACGTCTGCAGGCCATTGCTGATGGAGAAGACTTTAACAGTAATTACTACTACCTCATCAATAAATATCTGTGCGGCAATGAAAAGATCACAGTTGCTATTGAACAGGATAGCAACAAAAAAAGCAGTGACTTCTATACTTACTGTATGGGACTCACATTCGGTGGAGAAATTTCTGTCGATCAGGCACAGTTAACCATTAGTCCGAAAGCATCCTGCGCCACATTGTTAAACATTAAACAACACTCCGCCCGCACAGCGAATAAATAAGTAATCATGAAGCACATATTTTCTCTTTTTATACTGCTTAGCCAGGCGGTCTGGGTAAGTGCGCAGATAACGCTGCCCTTTCATCAGAAGGTAAAGCCTTTGCCAGACGCTTTTGTGAAGCCAGCCGAAGACACAAGACTCAGTACACAAAAACCTAAGACAGCAGCGCCATGGGTGGTGTTTTCTGACAGAGATGATAACTACACCACCACGACACCCGGTGGAAGTCTGGTCATGAAGAAACTGACCTTTATGGAAGCTTTCTATGTAACAGCGGAAAAAGGCGGTTATGTGAAACTGGTAAAATATAATACCGGCTTACTAAACGGCAGAAAGATCAATAATAGGAAAAGCGCTGTCAGCTATGGATGGATCTCCCGTTGGAAACTGCTGATGTGGAACAGGTCCTGGTCAGATACGAAGACCGGCTTTCCGGCGAAAGCCATCACCGTGATCAGTGACAAGATGCCGTTGACAGCTGCACAGACCTATTATGACCGTACGGATTCTGCTTTTGTGTATAGTTCTCCGGAACTGAAAAAGGCAGTTGCAAAGGTCAGATTACATCAGATCAGTTATATCTACAAACGCTCGGAAGATGGCAGGAAATACCTGATCGGTAATGAAACGCAGCTGGTCGCGGATAGTGCAGATAAGGTGATCTGTGGATGGATCGCGGCGGATGCCCTGCACAACTGGGGTGACAGATTATATATATCACCTGCTGTTCCTGCGAATGAATCACTGGTGGACTCAGCTTCGCTTATTTTGCACCAGGAACATGCAGACCCTTTACTGCGCGAAGAGGATTTTATCCTGAAAAGCGCACCGGTACTGAATAATACAGCTGCAGGATATAAGGTAGGTAAAACAGTCGATGTATATGATAAATCACACAATACACTGATTACGATCGATGGTTCTGCCTTGCAATACAATGATTATCTCGATCTGCGGAAACATATCCATCAGCTGAACGTCGTGTTTGTGATCGATGCCAGCAGCGCCATGAAGAAATACTATCCCGGATTGACCAACACGATCCAGTCACTGGAGAATGTTTTCGGTGAATATGATAAACAGCATGAGTTAAGCTTTGGCGCGGTGGTATACAGAGATAATCAGAACTGTGTGGCAAGAGGTATCGAAACTACCGGAGGCATCTATCCGGATTACCGTAAACTGATGGCCTTTCTGGGTACACAGGCAGAGAAAACCGCCCAATGTAATAACAATGTGACTGCTGAACCCATGTATGATGGTGTACGTGCAGCGCTTGAGCTGTTTAAGTCCCATCATAATGAAACCAATCTCATTATGCTGATCGGTAGCGTAGGGGATTCTGCAGAACATTTTCAGCAGCTCAGCGAACAACTTGGGAAGCAGAACGTTCGCCTGCTGACAATGCAGATGTACAGTGATTACAATGAATGGTATAACAATTTCGTGCTGAACGCAAAGAAACTGGTATCCGAATCGGCGGTCTATGCATCCGAAGTAAAAAAGAAATTCCTCATCAATGGCGAAGGACTGGATGAACGTCATGCCTACAATATCAGTCAGCAGGATTCTGTGTCCTATTTCCTGGATTATCCGGAGAATAGTCTGATACAGGGTGGTGTGGTATTCCCGACAAAAGGGGAAGTGAACTCCAAGAAGTATATCACAGAAGCTACCAAAAGATTCCTGCGTGAGACGGACTACGATATCCGCACACAGATCAATTCTTTGGATAGTGCCTTCCGGCTGCGTGGCGTTGCAAATGCCAATCTTTCTGAAACAGTAAAGGGACAGTTGCCACCTCCTGTAGGAGAAGACGTTGCCGACAGAATGCCACACAACGGGTTCAAATATTTTATGACAAGTGATGTTCCTGCGAATGTGGTGGCTGCCAATCCCGGACTACTGCAATACACCCTGGTGCTGAATGCAGCAGAGTACAAACAGATGAACGACATCATTGCCTTTATGGCGGGGCAGAACCTGGCGCCTGATCAGGCCTCTTTCAGAAAGAAACTGGTGACTAACTATATCAGCATCCCACGTCATCTGTTAGACCTCGATCTGTCGAAGAATGACATCCGGTCTATGTCGCTGACGGCCTACTTTAAAACGGTGACAGGCTTCCCATTACATCAGATGTCCTTCGACCGCTTTACAGTAGGTGATTTGAAAAAGGATAGCCGGATGCCCAAAGCTGATTTTGAAAATTATATCCGCTTCCTGATCCGTTCTGGAGAGCAGATCAAGATTGCCACACAGGTAGGACAGCAGTTCATCTCCAACGGGAAGATCTACTACTACATCACAAGAGACAATTTCAGTGCTGACACCACAAAGTAAATAGCAGTATGAACATTTCGAATAGTAATGAATCAGTGAAGATTGCCATCCGGATCGCACAATCCCTGGCAAAGGAATATCATAACGGTGAAATTACACCTGCGCATCTGCTGAAGGCACTGATGCATAAGGAAGTAAGCCTTTACAGCTTTCTGACAGCCATCAATAAAGATGCGGCATATATCGCAGAGTGGGCGGAAGTGAGGATAGAAGCATTGGAGAAGACCGCACAGGTGACGGATGAAGTGAAAGGCAGTGCAGCAATCGCCAGCGTCTTTGAAGAGGCAGATCATATCAGACTGAAGATAGGTGCTGATCTCATCAATCCGGTGTGTGTACTGGCTGCGCTTTGTAAACCGACCGTTGGATTCACCGTAGAGCAATTGAAGTCTTTTCCCCTGAAAGAACGGGAAGTACTGGATGGTTTTATGCGGGATGAAGAGATCAGACAGGTGGTTGCGCCAGCTACCCAGCAGGGTGAGAAGGCAGTTATTAATACTACTGGCGCCTTGTACAAGTATTGTATTGACCGTCTGACGCCGGCACGTGAAGGCAAAACAGATCCTATTATCGGAAGAGACAGGGAACTGCGGATGATGATGGAAATACTGTGCCGCCGTACGAAGCCGAATGTCATCATTACCGGTGATGCAGGCGTTGGTAAGACAGCGCTGGTAGACGGATTTGCTACAGATATAGTGGCCGGTGAAGTACCGGAACAACTGAAGCGTACACAACTCTTCGAACTGGACCTGGGCGCACTGATAGCAGGTGCTTCCTATAAGGGGGAAACAGAAGACCGCCTCAAGAACATCCTGAAAGAGATCAGACAGTTTGACAAAGCCGTACTCTTCATCGATGAAATACATACCCTGCTGGATAGTAAAGGTCCGCTGGGAGCAGGAATCGGTAATCTCCTGAAGCCAGAACTGGCCAGGGGAGAGATCACCGTGATCGGCGCTACTACCCTGGAAGAGTACCGCAAATATATTGAACCGGAACAGGCGTTCAACAGAAGATTTGAAGTATTGCAGATAGGAGAACCGACTGAAGCGGCCGCTATCCGTATGCTGGAAAAACTGAGCGAACGGTATGCCACCCATCACCAATTGCAGATACGGCCTGCTGCTTTAGCCGACTGTGTACACCTGGCTAAACGATACATGAAAGACCGGCGCTTACCAGATGCAGCTTTTGATCTGCTGGACCGTACACTGGCTGCCATTAAACTCATGAACGATACCAGTGCCAAAGTATTAGTGGAACTGCAACAGGCTTTACAGGCATTACAGACAACGGAAACACCCCCATCACTCAGCGATTATCAGTGGTTGTATACACAATTGCAGGACAAGGTAAGTCCGGTGTTGCTGGGACAGTTACAGGACGAAACCGCTGTCGCTGGTTTTGAGACGAACGCACAATACCAGGAATACCTGGACAGGACACTCACGGCTTTACAGCAACGCGCGACTATACCGGTACAGGAAGTCAGCGGACAGGAAATAGCGGCTATCGTCTCTTATAAGACTGGTATTCCGCTGGGTAAGATCCAGGCGCAGGAAAGGGAAAAACTGCTGAATATGGTGCCTTTCCTGAAGAATAGGGTGGTAGGACAGGACCATGCACTCAGGGTGGTGGCAGATGCCATTCTGGAATCCAGGAGCGGACTGAATAAAAAAGGACAGCCTATCGGTTCTTTCTTCCTGCTGGGACCTACCGGTACAGGTAAGACAGAACTGGCTAAATCCATCGCGGAGTTCCTGTTCAACGATGAAAAAGCCATGATCCGTTTTGATATGTCCGAATTCAAGGAAGAGCATTCCGCTGCACTGTTGTATGGCGCTCCTCCGGGATATGTCGGTTACGAAGAAGGCGGATTGCTGGTGAACAAGATCAGACAACAGCCATACACCGTCCTGCTGTTTGACGAGATCGAAAAGGCACATCCATCTGTATTTGACACGTTTCTGCAGATCCTCGATGAAGGACATATGCATGATCGTCTCGGGAAAGAAGGCGACTTCTCCAATAGCCTGATCCTGTTTACTTCGAATATCGGCAGCGAGCAGATATCGGCACAGATGAACCGGGGAGAGATCCCTGCCTCACAGCAACTGCTGGAAATCATGTCTCCTTATTTCCGTCCGGAGTTCCTGGCTCGTTTGTCAGAGATCGTCCCCTTTGCACCGATCAGCGAGCAGAATGTGGTCCGCATTTTCGAAATGCAGTTGAATAGTCTGACACAGGCTTTACACCAGCAAGGTATCCGTCTGCAGGTAGAAGCGGAAGCAGCCCGTATGCTGGCATTGGGTGGGTTTAATCCGAAATACGGCGCCAGACAGTTATCGGGTGTTATCCGGAATGAACTGCGCAGACCTATCTCAAGATTTATCATCGCCGGAGATGTAAAGAAAGGACAGGAGATAAGTGTCGGCAGACATACCGATGAAGAGAAACTGGAATGGCGCATACAATAACACGTAATCATCACTTGTAAATAATAATACCATGTTTAACTACGAAATAGGCGGCAACGAAAGAAAGATCGATACCTCGGAGGCATTTGCTGACATTGCCTACAATAAGACACTCTTTGTACAGAAACTGACGGACAATGATCCGATCAGACCGGAAAAAGTGGAAGGGCTGAAAACGGTACAGGAAGTGTTCAATCACTACAAACCAAATGTGAATGTGGAGTTTGAACGCTACGACGGTTCCTTCGCTAATGAGAATCTGCAATTCAATAACCTGGGCGATTTCTCTATCAGGAGTATCGTCGGACAAAGTCAGCATCTCAACAACGTGAGTATTGAAAAGGAAATGTCTATGAGCGTGATCAAACAACTGAAGTCGAATAAGACTTTAAAGACAACGCTGGACAATGAAGAGACAAAGAACGCATTTATCAGTGCACTCAGGAATTTCATCACCGAACTGGAAGAAAATAAATAACCGGCACATCGTGCTATAAAATAAACGAATATGGCAAGTACTGAAAAACAACAGGCAGCCGGTGTTCAAACCGCAGAGAGAGCAGTAAAGGCGGAGCTGTCCCTGGCAGAAAGTCTGGAGAAACTGGCCCGTGTGGGTGGTATCGATCTGCTGGAAACAGCAATAGATGGTTTACAAAACCTGAACCCCGACAGAAAGGCCAGGAAACAGATCTTTCTGACCGGCAATGAGAAACGGAGGGAACGTGAAGAACTGAAAAAAAAGATCCGTCTCTGGATAGACATTCTGGAGAATGCAGACTCCGTAGCTACTATGATAGAACGTAGTAATGAGCGCTTACAGGTGGCAGAAGAGAATATCAATAAAAACATCGGCATCGCACTGAAAGCGACCCGTGAACTGGAACAATCCTATCGCGCAGTTAACCTGTTCTACCAGAACACAGAAGCAGATAAGCTCAAGAATGTCGTACTGCTGAATGCTTCCCAGGAGCAGATACAGGACCTCGATAATCCACGCTTCATCGAGTATGTAAATGATGAACTGAAACAGAAATATGACCGTCTGGATCTGCGGGAGAACTATTCCCTGCTGGTAGTGCCGGGTTATATGGGTTCCAACAAAGTGGTAGAGAAATGGGCGGCTATTGCCTATAAACATAAGGCGATGCTGATCACGGACTTTGCTGACCTGGATCATCCGGATGATGTGATCGACCTCTTTACAGAAGCTAATCTCACCGGCGGAGACGCATATAGATCAAATGTGATTATGACCTGCAACTGGCTGATCGGCCGTGGTAAAGTGCAGGAAGTCGGTGAAAACGACGACCTGACTGTGCCCGGTTCGGCAGCACTGGCCGGAAAGATGTATCATACGCTTATGTCGCAGGTGACGGCAGGTAAGAAACATGGTTCTATGAATGATGTGGATGGCGTGCGCTTCGAACTGAAGAAAAGTGAGATCTCTCACCTGGAAAGACTCGGTCTGGTACCCATGGTAAATGAGTATGGTAAAGTAATGGCCTTCTCTGCCAAAACGCTTTTCAACGGCGATAATATTGGTTTACAGACCTATTCAGTAGTAAGGGTATTTGACTACATCACCAAGGTGCTTTTTGATTTCCTCAACAGACGTGCTTTTGAAAACTGGACCTCCAAAACGGAAAAGGACCTGCGTGGACAGATCGTTAAATTCCTGGACAGGATACAGGGACCAGACCGCCTGATCGAGCATTTCAAGATCATGCGCTTCGAGCGGGATGAAGTACAGAAAGATACCATCCACCTGGATATCCATATCACGCCTTATTTCCCGGCAAAGAGTTTTGTGGTAAAACTCGATGGCTACAAAGGGGAAGACGAAGCGACCACCTGGGCATCAGAATATGCACAACAATAACAAACAAACCATCAAAACATAAACATTTAAAAAATTACAGTTATGGCCTTCAAAGCAACCTTAACCTTCTCTGGTAAACAATATGATGTATTGCAGTGCTCTTATTCCATGTATCGCGATGTGGATCTGAAAGGCAGACCTACTTCCGGTGTATACGGTGGTAAGATCGATGTAGAAGTAGAATCCAACCAGGATACTTCCATCATTGAAAGTATGGTAAATAACCAGTTTAAGCCGGTGAACGGCAGCATCACCATCAAGAAACAGGATGAAGATGCCAAGATGAAAGAGATCACCTTTTCAGATGCATATATCGTCAGCTTCTCTGAGGGCATGAATGCCTACAGTGATAGTCCGATGACTGTCAGCTTCCAGATCTCTGCCCGTCAGATCAAAATGGGTAACGCAGATCACGAAAACGACTGGCCTAAGTAGCCCGTTTAACCATGGTACATACGCCTGCGGAACGTCTGTTCCGTGGGCGTTCTCTGGAAACATTAAATACCGGATATGTCAGACTTACTATATCAGAAACCTTTTCGTCTCAGGAACATTTTCGCAGGAAAGGAACTTGACATCACCGATACCGGCCGCTCTATTTCACAGCATATTGAACTGATCATCTTTACCAGATACGGAGAGCATCGTCATAATGAAGACTATGGTTGTGAGATCTGGGACCTGGATTTTGAACTGGTAGTCAGTGAAAGGATATGGGAAGAGAAGTTTCGTCAGTCCCTGCAACGTTCTATTATGCGGGATGAACCAAGACTGGATCGCATAGAGGTAGAGGTGAAAATGAGTGAAGTAGAGAAACTGTTTTTCGGCAGGAATATCTCTGAGATAAAGAAGAAAGTAGCGCTTACCGTTACCGGTATCGTGCAGTCAACAGGCGAGCATTACAGTTTTAATACGGCGCTGTTTTTAAGTCCGCTATGCAGTTAGTCACCATTACCCGCAAGTGAAATGAACGAACTATTTTATTCTTCGAAAGACGAGATCAGGAACAGGGTGCTGAAACATGCACGCGAATACTGGGGACTTGCAGCAACGGCTGATTTTGATCCGCTGGTAAAACTGCTGATAGAAGCGCTGAGTACAGAATTGTTCAATATCTCCAATGAGGTGAGCAATTTACAGAACCGTATGGTCGATAAACTCTCGGGTATACTGGCGCCTGATACATTGATATCAGCAATTCCCGCACATGCTGTTCTGCACGCAAGGCCGGTAGAAATCGTAGAGACGATCGATGAAAAGAGCCGGTTTTATTATGGCAAACGAATGGTCGACAAGGAAGAGAATAACCGGGAAATGACGATGGATTTGTTTTTTAGTCCACTGCAACCCGTGAAACTATTCAATGCAAATGTAGCCTACATCGCGACAGGCAATAACCTCTTCCAGGTAGATGATCAGCAACAGCGCTCCTTATTGACACAAGCAAAGCCGGGACAGCAGTTGGCGCCTAACAGCTTTTATGTGGGCGTAAAGGTACCGGGAGATCTTCCGTCCGTCGACGGCATGACGTTTTACTTTGACTGGAAGAATTACCAGGTAGAACGGCAGACGTATGACTTGCTGTCTTTTGCAGCATGGTCTGTACGGGGACATGTATTGAAGGTGGTACAGGATCACTTTTATGATGTGGCGAAAGCAGGTATACGCTCTCCGTTTGAAGAACGGGAGATACTGCATATCCTCCTGCGTGACGTGAGTGCGTATTACCGGCACCGATTTTATACACTGACGGATATAGCCTGGGCGCCTGCATTACTGGAACCATATCCGGCAGCTTTTGCGACTGTATTTGCAAAGAATAGTCTGGAACCTTTAAAGGACGATTTGCTTTGGATAAAGATCCAGGTACCTGCCACGATTCAACAGCATATGCTCAATGAATTGTCTGTATCCATTAACGCCTTTCCTGTCGTGAATAAGAAACGACATGACAGCAAAAACAGGCTAAAGATCATGACGGATATTATTCCGTTGAAAATGGCAGACCATGAGCAGTTGCTGAGTGTAGACAGTCTGAGGGATAATATGGGCAATCGCTATACGGAAATCCCGCAGGGCTATAACGATGAAAGGAGTGCCGGTTTGTTCTCCGTGCGCTATGGAGGAACAGAACGCTTTGACAAACGAAATGCCCGTGAAATACTGGACTACCTGTTTGAACTGCTACGGGATGAAAAGGCCGCTTTTGCTGCTTATGGGACTGATTTTTTGAATACAGCCCTGAAGGAACTGGAACAGAATATCTCCATGATTGCACAGAAGACCGGTGGGCAACAGCATACCCGTGAACTGCTGAACTACCTTGTATTTAAACCCCTGGATCATGCAGATATCCTATTTCTGGAGTATTGGACCACCAATGCAGAGCTGGCAAATAATATCCGATCCGGCAGCCGTTTACAGCCATTTGAAAGTGCCAGGATACAACCTGATAGCCTCTTGCTGTTGAGCACTACCCAGGGAGGACGCTCCCGCTTAAATGCGGCTAACAGGGTGCGGGCGTATAAGTACGGCCTGACCACAGGAGACAGGATTGTTACACAGACGGACATCGTGAATTTCTGTCACTGGGAATTTGGTAGCCATATCACAGGAGTGGAGCTCAGAAAGGGATTGGTGAAATCGGCTAAACCCAAGGATGGATTTGTGAAAACGGTGGACTTAATACTGACACCCGCAGCGGGCAATGAACTGAAGGCTGAAGACTGGAACGCCTTGCTGGAACTGGCGCGTACAAAATTGCAGATGCGTAGTACCATGCACTTGCACTACAGATTAATGCTGGCATAAAGCAAAAAAGATGAAAGAAGGACTGCATATCATCAATGAACTGGATACGGATTTTAAGGCGACCGTTAAAGTAGCTGAATTGCTGGAAAACGGGATTGTCGACACTGACCAGGTAGCAGTGCTGCCGCTTGGTCCGCAACGAAGCGCGTATGCGAAAGACATCCAGGGCTACCAGACAAGCTATTCGGATAGTCTGTTGAAAGACAGACTGATTGTAGAGATCAACCGGGAAGGCTTGTATGATATGTTGCCTGAAGGATTGTTCCACGTAGCGCCGGTGAGAAGTTCCGGTTTGTCAGAAGTGGAAATGATGGCGGATGTACAATTGCGCAGGAATGAGGAGAAGGATGCAAGAAAGTTCTTTATGCCTTTTGAAGCGGAGCTGAATCACATGCGTATCCTGCTGGAATGGTATGAGAACCGTCTGGATAAGAAGACCGCCTACCATGATCTCTCCATGGTATTTGGTGCGGAGTGGGAAGAGTTCAGTATGCTGGATAATGACCAGCGTATCATCTGGATGCACCTCTTACCTGCTATACAGCAACGCCGGAATGATACCGCATTTATGGGCAATCTTTTGTCTGTATTGTTTGATATCCCGGTGAGCGTAAGTGTTAATCCTGCTGCCGTTATACAGATGGCTGTAGCGGATGATATGCGCTGTAAAGTAGGCAATGGCGCGTCTCTGGGTGCTGACATGGTGATCGGGAACAGCTTTGTCAGTGAAGGAGAAGAAATGAAGATCAGCATCGGACCTGCTACGAGTGAGAAGTTGCTGGCTTTTCTGCCAGGCAAACGGTATGCAAAACTGATTGATACGGTAACTGCTTACCTGGTACCGATAGAAACAACCGTGCATGTAGAATTGATCACAAGTGAGGCTGACCGGAAAGGATCATTGGGGAATGACAGCGCCAATACCTTCCTGGGATTTACAGTATACCTGTAGATGGCTTAACATAAATGTTACAGATAATGGACGTACAACAATTTTTTATGCGATACCTGCTTTTGCCGCTCATAGCGGTAGTATCGGCAACAATACTCGTTGTTGTTAATAAGAAGAACAAATTTATTAATAACAAAAAGCTGATCACCGCCATCCTGGTGATGGGACTGGTGTTAGCTATACCCGGGTTACTTGGCTTACTGGGGCTGGATTATATGCCCTGGGGCTACATACTTAGTATGCTTTATTTTATAGGGACCGGCTGCGTGTTTGTTTACCTGATGACAAGATACTATGTCAATGAATTACATGACCGGCGTCCCATTCTCGTAATCGCATTACTGATAGCCTGTCTGCTGGGATTTTACCTGTACCGGACCATCTTTGATTTTTTAAGTAAAGAGCAAATAGGCAGCTGGGCCGCTACCAGCACATTCAGTTTTATGTTACCCGTTTTGTTCTGGTGGAGTTATATCGCCTTGCTGAATATCCCCGCAGAGATCTACAAGGTATGGCAGTATCCTTTGCTGCCGGTCAGCCTGGATATGGAACACCTGGACTTTAACAGGATGCTTGTACTTGAACTGGAAGTATTCAAACATACCCGTGATGCGGAACCGATTAAAGTGAAGGTGAAAGCGCCGGAGAATATGCTTTTTGGTAATTGGTTCTATAAGTTTATTGATGACTATAATCTGAAGTTTCCCAAACAGCCGGTGAGTTATCTGGCTACGGCGGAGGAACCTTATAAATGGATCTTCTTTATCAGAACATCCGTATTCAAACGAAACGTCTTCATTGACCCTGACCTGGATATCAGGCAGAATGGTATTACGGAGAAGGTGACCATTCATGCTAAACGGGTGACAGAGAATATCGCCCGGCCGGTTGTAACAGGCGATGAATCCATTTTTATCTGATTAAAATAATGTGCAATGATAGTACCACTGAAATATAAGCCGGTTAACTGGGTAGATGGCATGAAGCTGTCGAGTACCCACTTTGTAGATACTGACCAGCATCACCAGGATATTGTGCGAGATGCGCGTTCGCTGGTACTGACCAGTTATAATTATGGCATCCTGCCGCCCTTTGCCGGACAACGTAGTGCCTATGATATTGAGATCATGGAGAAGGCGACGAACCATGTGGAGATCAGTGTCAGGGTGTTGAATGCGATTACGGCAGAAGGGAACAGGATTGATATAGACGGCGCTGGCAGCTTACAGCATCAGCTGCACTACGGCCATTATTTTCAGGAGAACAGCGAAGGCCGAACTATCTCCTATAATGTGATCCTTTCGGTGAATCCGTTTGAGCGGGTGCCTGCCGGTATTCCTGATCCGGAGGATAATCCGCCACGATATCCGGAGGTGGCGAAAGGGTATACTATTTCCCTCTTGCCTACGGCGGCAATCGCTCCGAAGGCAGCGGATAGTAACAGTCTGACGATCGGGCAGATTCATGTTTCCAATGGCCGTATCACCGTGAATAATAATTATATACCGCCCAGCAGTACGGTGTTGAGTCATCCGGTGCTGATACGCTATTATGAGCAGTTCAGCGCCTTAATGAACGACCTGCAATTGTCTGCCTTTACCATCATTGATAAAACAACAGGGAAAGAGTCTGTTACACCGCTGGGGAAGAATATCCGGCTGGTGTCAGAGAAGATGCTGGATTACCTGGCACAGGTATTCTTTAGCTATCGCAATCTGGGCTATCAACAGGCGCCTGTTTACCTGGCGCAATGTTTCTCCGGACTGGCACATGTGTTTTTTACCGGTATCCGGCATATTGCTGCAAAGGAAAGAGAAGAGATGCTGAAGTATTTCTATGAATGGAGGGATGTGACACCTGGCAATTTCGAAGAACTGCTGGCCCGTGCAATAGAGCTGATATACGATCACCAGGATATTTATGCCAGCGTGTCATTGATAGAAGAGTTCCTGAAAGTAGTGACCGCGTTGTGGAAGAAACTGAGCACGCTGGAATATATCGGTCAGCGGAGGGAGAATATTGTAGTCGCCGAACAACAGATTGTACAGCAGGTGCAGGCAAAACGTGCCTGGACATTATTGGATTGATCAATAGGATTTGTTAACAATTTAAAGCTTATGTAATGGGTAAGATCATTCAGCATTCCGTGTTTAAATATAATCATGCTATCAATGGTAACAGGATCAATAGCAGGGACGGTTCATTCAAGTTGCAGAAAGATACGGAACCGGATCAGCGGGAGAAGGAGACCATTATACGGAAGATACTTAATTCGGGAAAATTGTGTCATGGAGAAAACAGGTTTATCCGATATGGCAGATTTCATGTTTATAAAAATACCACACATATCGAATTTACCGGTAACGAAGGTTCTGGTATTAAACAGTATCAGCCGAGAGGAGTGAACGAGGATTATTCTACGGCCTATCACTGGTATGGATCTATGACAAAGGATGAGTTTCTTTATCTGGAACGTAATAATGCTATGCCTGTGCAGGAATCCTATGGCGGCATATGTGCGAATGCAAAATATAGTATCGGGTATTGTGATGGTACAGATAACAGTGATACGCATGTCGTGGAATATGCCATGAGCATTAATGGCGCAGAATTCAAGAAGACCTTATTCGAACATTATGAGTCAAAAGGCTTATCCAAATTGAAGACGGCGCTGGAGCCGAAGGGCGAAGCCGCAGGAGGCTCCTTCGGGTTGGGCAGAAAGGGCACTTATACTGCAAATAATCATGGTGCAGGAGCTGAAAACGTTGTAAGAGAGGTTTTCAATGAGATGCTGAAAGATGGGAGGATCACTTATAAACTGGTTTATATCAAGTTTAAGTTGTCCGATTTCAGGTAACTCAATTCTAAATACCGAGTAATGGATATTCAGCTAATTAAAGATATTACCATAGACGGCAAAGAGATCGCCTATGTTATGTCATTCGAGTTGCACCAGCGCTTCAATGCACATCACTTTTTTGAAGTACGCTTCAATCATGATCTGCTGGGGGCGCCGGGACTGATAGAACTGGATGACAGCCGTAACCTGGTCGGTAAGACACTCACCGCTTCTTTCGGCGTAGCCGGAGGCAAACAACAACAATTCTCCGGCGTAGTGACCAAGGTATCGCTGACACAGAGCCATGGTTACCATGGGGTCATCGTGGCCAGTGGATATAGTCCGACGATACTGATAGAACGTGGCCCTGATCTGGGTTCTTACTATAATAAAACACTGTCTGCAATTGTCAGGCTGGCCACACATGATACACCCGCAAACGATCTGCGGATGGTGGTCAATCCGGAGCGGAAGAAACCCATCGACTATGTGATGCAATACCAGGAAAGTGATTTCGACTTTCTCAACCGGCTCAGTGGTGAATACTATGAGTGGTTTTACTATGATGGTGAACAACTGAATTTCGGTAAGCCCGCTTCGCAGACAGAAGTATCGCTGGTGTACGGAAGAGATGTACAAAGTCTTGATTATGGGATTGAGGTCGCGCCATTACGTAACAACCGCTTTGCTTATAATCCGCAGCAGGATGAGATGTTGCAGAGTAAGGGCAGTCCCGGCAGTGGTGGCCGTCCGGATCTGACACATGCGAGCAGTACATCAGGTAAAACTTTCAGTAAAGTGTTTAATCAGCCTTCGATGGTCCGTGTAGAGAATAATGCAGAGTTGAAAGAGGTGGTGGACAATGAGGAGAAAGCCAATAGCGGACAACTGCTGAAGATCACAGGACGTGGCGATAATCCGGAGGCCGGTATCGGGAAGATCATCAATGTGTCTATGAGTCTGCGGCAGGGTACAGGGTTTACGACTAAAAGTCTGGGCAAGTTTCTGATTACAGCGATCGTGCATATGATAGATGGGGACGGGAGTTATTCCAATACATTTGAAGGGATCGTATCTACGGCGGAGAAAATATCGTTTAGCGGGTACCGCAGACCAGCTCCTGATATGTTACTGGCGGAAGTGATCGATAACGCAGATCCGCTTGGACAGGGCCGGGTAAGGGTGCAGTTCAAGTGGGTCTGTGAGACAAACGATCCTACGGTGTGGTTACGTGTCGTAACACCGGATGCAGGAAATAGTACGAAGGTGACCAAAAACAGGGGCTTTGTGTTTATACCGGAGAAGGGCGATCAGGTGCTGGTTGGATTTGAAGATGGCAATATGGCTCGTCCGATCGTCATGGGAAGTGTCTTCCATGGTAAAAACGGTGTTGGCGGTAATACGAATAATGACCAGAAGAGTCTGACGACTAAAAGCGGTCATACCATCAGCATGGATGACAGCGGCGGTATCCTGGTGAAGGATAAGACGGATCTCAACTTCATTGCCATAAACGGGAAGAATGCGATTACCGTGAATACGGATAACAACATCACACTGCAGACCGGCAAGGTGATGATCATCATGGATAAACAGCAGGATAAAATCGTTTTGCAGGCCAGGAATATTGAGATCCGTGCGGCAGATGATTTTACGGTTACCGGAGATGGCGCACCTACCAGGAATGGCAGTATGGAGTTCGGATCCCGGCTGCAGATCTCTTCGCAGAAAGAATTATCCGTGGTGGGTGCATCCAGTGCGGAGTTGAATGGTAAGACGGTGACAATTGCAGGGAGTAAAACAATTATTGAAGGTAGTCCGGTGAAAATAAATTCATAGTACAATGGAAGCGCAAAATGTGACAAGGTTTAGGCTGACGGTAAAAGGGAACGTGAAGATGCTGACAATGATGGACAGTTTTGCAACAGAAGGACGTTATGAACTAAGCGCGCGAGGCGCAAATAGTATGCGACCGGAGTTGCAGGAGTATGTGCTGGAAGAGAAGGAAGTAAAATTAACAGATTATTTCGATCCGAACACTTATCAGCTGATTGAGTACGTGAACCGGCTGGCCAGCATCTATAACCGCCAGCATATCTGTATCAGCAAGGACGGGGCTATCAGGGGGCTGCTGAATCTCCCGGAAATAAAAACGAAGTGGGAGGGCTTGAAAAAAGAACTGATGCAGGTGAATCCGGTAGCGGCATTTGAAGTGATCCGTCACCGGGACCGGGAGATGGACCAGCCGGTCGCGATTATTGATAATCTTTCCAATACGCATTTTATGCAGCTGTTCCTGTCTGACTATGGCGCACAGCAGGAATTGCCGGCTAAAAGGCAGACAGCAACACCTGACCGCATGGGAATAGGCTTTATGATGCCGGTGGTACAGACTTTCCGGAAGGATCAGCGGGAGGCAGGGTATACGATACATACGGAAGCCGTACTGGATAATAGTGGCCGTATCGATAAAGGTATGATCACGCGGGTGACCGGTCAGCAGGAACTGGATATCAGACATTTCACCAGAGGCAGTTTTCAGCATACAGCAGACGGCGTGTTGCAATCGGCAGAGATGACGGTATTTGAGCAGCTGAATGAGGAGTATAAGTCTGACCTGTATTTACAGCTTGAAAAGATCGGATAATGGAACAGCAGTGGTTAACAGAAAAGCATTACCTGGTATGCCCTAAGGGCGTCATGTTCAAGCAGATGAAGGTGATGAGTCAGCGGGAAGTTTCCTTTAGCGGACATCTGGCGGCAACAACGGCGGATACGATGATCGGGAATGCGTTCATGTGTATGGGTAATCTGGCGGTTGCAGCGCCGCCGGTATCTGTTTTGCAAAAGAAGGCAGTAGCGGTGATGAGTGTGCCGGGTATCGGATTGCCACGTATGGGTATACCCCCTAATCTCCTGTTGCTGGCCAGTGGTATGGGAACGATGAAATGTAACCTGAGTGCGCCTGCAAGGAAGTGGATCGGTGCATCTACTAAACTGGAGATCAACGGACATGCGGCATTGGTAGTGGGCCGGAGTAAGTTGTTATGTCCTTCAGAGGCGGTGATGATTGATAGTGTGGATACTTTCTGGCTGGCGATGACGGCCACTAGTCGCCGTAACCTGGGCAATATTGCAGCGTTTGCGTATAGTCTGCTGGCAGGCAGGGGATTGGGTAATATGAATGGCGGGCAACAAGGCGCGCCTGCGATGTTCAATCCGGCGGCTTTATCAGGAGCGACCAGTCTAATAAGTCGTCAGGTAAAGGGGACGTCTGTTTTTTCCGGTTCACCGGAGGAAGTCTGGAATAGCGAAGAACAGCGCAGCGCTAACCAGTTACAGGCCAGCGGTACGGAGCTCACTATCTCCCTGTTTGCTGCGAAGGGCGCAACCATGACCTGTTTTCCGGCAGGCACATTGGTATATACGAATAATGGCCTCTTACCGATCGAAACGATCACACAGGAGGTGTTGCTCTGGACAATGGACGAGCAGACAGGTGAGCGACAGCTGAAACCGATTAAGGAACTGCATAGACGTACGGCTTTGAGTATGGTGGTGGTCGAACTGGAAAACGGGATTCTGTTTGAAGTGACCCCTGAGCACCCGTTTATGACAGCAACCGGTTGGATGGAAGCAGGAGCCTTGGCACCCGGTCATGTGTTAGAGAATATTACTGGTCAGCCGGTAGGGATACGCCATACAGGATTGATTCCTGCCAGTACAACCGTATATAATTTCTCGATGTATGATAACGAGAACTATTTCGTGACAACAGAAGGCATATTGGTACATAATGCCTCTTATTGCTGAGTGTAAGGGGAAGAATTAAGAATTAAGAATTAAGAATTAAGAATTAAGGTTGCGTGTTGTATAGCACGATTAGCTGATAATAGTAAAAGAGATATGAAACCGATCAATGACAGCGAGTTAAGGAAAGCATATATCATGTTTGGTATTAATTTCCTGATACTGGCGCTTTTCTCCCTGGGTTGCCTGTACTTCTTTTTCGCTACACAGCGGCATGAGTACGAATTGTTGCAACATGAAGTGGATGATGCGGAGCAATTACTCGCCAAAAGAAAAGACATCAACACACAGTTTGACGCGATGCTCAACCGCTTCAATGAACTGTCCCGTTTTTCCTCTATCAATGCGGCAGAGATGGATAATCAGGCTATCATGCTGGCGGATATACAGAATTCCATTTTTAAGATCAAAGAGCTGTTGAAGCAGCAGCCTCAAAACACGCCAAGTTTTGCTTTGTATCAGAAGATGGCGGATGATGCGTCGCAGATGGCTGGCATACAGGATTCTTTGTTCACCACCCGTTTCCAGCTGGAGAGTGTGAAGTCACAGCTGGATGCTTGTCTGCGGTTGAACAAATCCGCACAGGACAAACTCAGTTTAGGCATATTCAGGCATTAACCATTAAATACCATTTTTATGAGTGCACAGGGAGAGCACATATTCAATGCCCTGGGAGATCTGGCGCAGGAGCTGGCCGGTGTATTGAGAGGACGGATCAATCCAGCGGCGACGACAGAGCGACGTACAAGGGCATTGACGGCGATTGCGCGGCTGGAGACACTGGCGGAGCAGTTTATCAGAAGCAGGAATAATGCAGAGTTCCGGACGGCATCCGTTGGCGATCCTGCTAATGATCAGCGTTATTCCAGGTTTGCGCGAGATACGAGAAGTGCGGTAGACAGGATACTGCCACAGTATGCAAATGATGTGATTGTATCAGATGGCGGTTCTACGCATACACGGGGGTATGTAGAGATGACCCGTTTTCACCGGGATATTACTTACTACACTGTAGACGCAAAAGCCCAGGAATCAAGATTAGGTGATTTCAATGGGAAAAAACGAAAGGAAGCGGAATATTTGGCCTGGTATAATACCACCAGGGATCTGCTCAGTGAGTTATACCGCGCATTGCTGGATGCCGCAATGGCTGTCAACGCGACCTATATTCCATAATTCATTGGTTTAATCAACTTTTTTAAAGAGCGTTCGTTATCTGTCACATGGCGGCTGTCTTCCGACGGGGAGGCAGCTGCCTCTTTTTAAGCCTATAACCCTGAAAAATACCGTTCTTACCCCGATTCGTACTTTTTCTCCGGACAGGCATGTATGACCTTTGTACTGTTCAAAGACATATAAACAGATAGAAACACACAGTATGAAAGCGATTATTATAAATGAATTTGGCGGTACCGATAAGCTGATAAATGCCGAATTACCTGTTCCGGAACCTGGCGAGCATGAAGTGCTGGTAAAAGTACATGCACTCAGCATTAATCCTGTGGATGTAAAAACACGTGAAGGGAAAGGCGTAGCAGGCCGTTTAAAGACCGAAAACCCAATTATCCTGGGTTGGGATATCTCCGGTGAAATTACGGCTGTAGGAAGCGCCGTAAACGATTTTAAGGTTGGTGATGAAGTATTTGGAATGGTGAATTTTCCCGGGCACGGTAAAGCGTATGCAGAATATGTGGCTGCTCCGGCTGCCCACCTGACCCTGAAACCGGCAAATGTAACCCATCAGCAGGCCGCGGCCGCTACACTGGCAGCTCTGACGGCCTACCAGGCACTGGTAAAACAGATCTACCTGAAAAAGGGACAGCGTATACTGGTGCATGCCGCTGCAGGTGGTGTAGGGCATTTTGTGGTGCAGATCGCCAAACACCTGGGCGCCTATGTGATCGGTACTTCTTCTGCTGCCAATAAAGAGTTTGTACTGGGCATTGGCGCAGATGAGCATATCGACTATAAAAGCCAGCGATTTGAGGAAGTGGTAAAGGATGTGGATGCGGTATTTGATGCGCTGGGTGCAGAGACGATCCTCCGGTCTATCCCGGTGGTAAAGGAAGGCGGTTATATTGTAAGTATTCCTACTACCGTTCCGGAGGAAGTGGCAGCAAAGGCAAAAGAGAAGGACGTACTTGCCTTTTTCTTCCTGGTACAGTCCAGCGGCGCGGACATGAAGATCATTGCAGACCTGCTTGAAAAAGGCATACTAAGACCTTATGTGAACCATTATGACTTCTCCCAGATGGATATTGCCCATCAGCAGCAGGAAACGGGCGGCACCCGTGGCAAGATCGTATTGACCCTTCCATAGAAAATATGCGCTAACTTTGAGTACCAGAAAACAGATCATATGCAGGTAGAACATTCGGCGCAACCTTTTTTTGTGAGCAGGGAATCTTTACAGGAATGGACCAAACGTCCGCACCAGCATAATTTCTTCGAACTCGTTTATATAGAAGAAGGCGCCGGGGAGCAGTGTATCAATCATACAGTAATACCCTATCAGCAGGACAATATTTTCCTGCTGCCGCCACTGGACTGCCACACTTTTATGCTCTCGCAGCCTACTACCTTTATCTTTATCAGGTTTAACGGACTGTTCTTCAAAAAAGACAGTATGCAGATGATGGACTATACGGAATGGTTCCAGAATCTGCACTATATACTGAGCAGCTATAACCGTCAGCCGGGAGATATCATCCATAATACTGCCGATAAGAACATGCTGGTGACCCTGATCAAAGGTATTCATGGGGAGTATATTGATAAGCGGGAACAATCTGACTCGATCATCCGTGCGCATATGTTTGCCTTGCTGAATATTCTGCGCCGTAATTTTGAACAGACTTTCAAGCGCGAGCATCAGTCGGGCGATAAGCAGGTCAGTGACATGTTGCAATATATTCAGTTCAACCTGTTTGACAATGAGAAACTGCGGATAGAATCACTGGCCGGGCAGTTCAATCTGTCTACGACTTATGTCAGCGAGTATTTCAGGAAGAAGACTGGGGAGAGTTTAAAAGAGTATATTCTGAAGTCGCGTGTCAATGTAGCACAGAGTCGTTTACAGAACTCTGACCAGAGTGCGAAGGAGATTGCGTATGAACTGGGTTTTACGGATGCCAGTCATATGGCGAAGGTGATTAAGAAATATTATCCGACAGAACCTGCCTGTTCGACAGGGGCGTGATATAAAGATCTTGTGTGTAATTAAAAAAGCCGTGCTGTGTGATGATACAGCGCGGCTTTTTAATTATAATGTAGTATTAAGTCTTAAGGAAGGTCTTTTTATTTTCCTGTATCTGTTCTGAACGGAGAAGCAGGCAGGTCAGCCGAATTATACAGGTTTACATCCGGTACATTCGCCCAGCCATATCTTACTGCTACAGGATCCTTCAGCCCTTTGCGGGAGACGATGATACTGTTTCCCTGAATCACCGCCTTCGCTGGCTGGAACTGTTTATCCGCGCCTGCTATTGTAAAGCCTTTTAAAGCTGTATTGGCCTTTGTTTTTAAGCCTTCGCCGGTGTGCGAGAAATAGACGATGATTTCATGACCTTTAACTTCGTATCCCTCGTAAACAGGGCCGGCATATTCTCCCGGTTGCTGATAGACCATACCGATAGCAGCTGTAGCCAGGCGTTCGCCTACAGGACGTTTATTGGACGGGTGGATATCCTTGGGATCTCCGCAGTCCGTAGTAACGATCAGGGCTGTGTTTTTTACCTGTTTTGTTACGAGCAATTGCGCTTCTCTGATCTCAGGCGTCATGTCTTTGTAGGGGGCGATCTGTACAATCAGGAAGGGGATGTCTCCCTGTCCGAAGTCGGTACGCCAGTTCCGGATCATATTAGAGAGAATGGCCGGATAGATCCCTGGTAATTCGTTATTGGCTTCTCCCTGGTACCAGGCGACACCTTTTACGGCGTAGGGTAGAATCGGGTAGATCATGCCATTATAGAGGCCGCTTTTCTTCTTGCCCTGTGGCATGTATCCATATTTGATATTGTCGTAGTTTTTTGAGAAATCGGCCAGTGCGGGATCGCTGTTAAGGGCTTCTTCGCTGGTCCAGTCTTCCGCCGGCGTACCACCATAAGCGGTGAAGATAAAACCTACAGGGATCTTTAATTTCTTGTATAATTCGCTGGTAAAGAAATAACCTACTGCAGAAAAGTCGGCGGCTGTCTGTGGAGAGCAGACAGTCCATTGCTGGTGTACGTCCGGGATCTTTTCAGCAGAATACTTCAGCGGTACATAATATTCCCTGATCAGGGGGTAATTGGCTTTATCTCTTTCCTGTTCCCAGTTGGTGATAGGTAGCTGTGGCGGTCTTGGTCCCAGCTGGCGTTCCATGTTTGATTGTCCGCTACACACCCATACTTCTCCTACCAGGACGTCGCTGATACTGACGGTATTGGTGCCTTTGATGGTCATCGTTGCGGGCGTAGTGATATATGGCAGTGGATTTAGTTTCACCATCCATTTGCCATTTTTTGCTACGGTAGATACCTCCTGTCCATTGAAGGAAACAGATACCTGTTCCCCGTCGGCTGCTTCGCCCCATACCGGTACAGGAACACCTTTCTGCAATACCATATGATCGGTGAAGAGGCTGTGTGGTTTTACGGTAGCTTTCAGTGCAAGGGGCAATGCCAGGAGGAGGGCGCAGGTGAGGTTGAAACAATTCATGTTGGTCATAACGTTTTGAAGGGTGTAGGTAAATATAAGAAAAGAGTTAGAAAATTAGGAATTAAGAATTAGGAATTAAGAATTAAGAATTAAGAATTAAGAGTTACCGCGAAGATCTTCGCTGCATTTCAATTCTTAATTCTTAATTCCTAATTCCTAATTCTTGTATGATATATCATAAAAAACGTCATTAATTTCCGAAATAGCGTAAAAAATAATGCCCCTTATATTTCAGAACTGACTCAGCTGCAAAACATTAATGACATGGCCTGGCATTTGCAAACAGGGCCTTACTGAAAACCGGCCTTTACCGGCCTTTAATAACCATTACATAACCAGTTATCTTATGAAGAAAACCTTGTTCGCCTCGGGGCTTTTGCTCGCCCTGTTATCAGGTTGTACCAAGAAAGAAAACAGTGAAAATGCCCTTGACAATTCCTCTTTAAAAGCTGATGCCGTTGTTGCCGGTTCACCCGTCGGAGATGTAGTAGGAAAAGTAACTGTCGGTTACCAGGGATGGTTTACCGCACCTGGCGATGGCTCTGCTGTAGACAGATGGACGCACCAGAACCTTGAAATGTGGCCTGAGATGAAAGAGTATACGACTAGTTATCAGACGCCTTTTCCTGCATTGCCTGACGGACGCCCCGCAAAGATGTTCTCCTCTTATGACCAGTCTACCGTGGACGTTCATTTCAGATGGATGCAGGAGAATGGTATTGACTGTGCTGCCTTGCAGCGTTTTACCGGGGAGTTATCCGACCCGCCGTTTAAGTCTATGCGCGATGGTATGGCGCAGAAAGTGAGAAATGCGGCTGAAGCGAGTGGCCGTAAGTTTTATATCATGTATGATATTTCCGGTGATGCGGATATGCAGAGCCGTATAAAAACGGATTGGACTAATACGATCACGGGTACTTTAAACCTGCTATCTTCTCCTGCTTATGCAAAACAGAACGGCAAGCCTGTTGTCTGCATTTTCGGGATGGGATATCTCGGTGCAAAAGTGCCTGGTGCAGGCGATTCTGCGCAATGCCTGGATGTTATCAGCTGGTTTAAAAGCCAGGGATGTTATGTGATCGGTAGTGTACCGATGGACTGGCGTACGCCGCAGGGGGTATTTACAAGGGACAACTTTATGACGGTCTATGAGTCATTTGATATGTTGTCTCCATGGGCAGTGGCTGCGCAGGTTGGTCCGACATATCAGCCATGGATCAAAGGAGATTACGATTATTGCGAAGCGCATGGTATGGACTATCAACCGATCGCTTACCCGGGATTCTCTTTTCATAATACGAATGCGGGTAGTCCGCTGAATGAAATTCCGCGCAATCACGGTGATTTCATGTGGGCACAGGTAGCCGTGATGAAACAGGTAGGAGCAAAGAGTCTGTATGTGGCGATGTTTGATGAAGTGAATGAGGGGACTGCTATTTTCAAAGTAGCGGAGAATGCATCACAGGCGCCTGCTAATACGAGTTTTGTTCACCTGGATCAGGATGGCGTAGCGGTATCTTCCGACTTCTATCTGCGTCTTGTGAATGATGCAGGTAAAATGATCAAAGGTCAGATTCCTTACCAGGCTACCCATCCAACCCCACATGTTATAGGCGGTGCTGGTCCGCTGGCAGATGGCACCTACAGGATTATCAACCGTAACAGTAACCTTGCACTCGATGCAAAGGGACAGGGCACGGCGAATGAGACGGCTATACAGCAATGGGGATATTCCGGTGGTACCAACCAGCAATGGACTATTACCAGTCTGGGAGGCGATCACTATAAGATTATCGGTGTACAGAGTGGAAAGTCGCTTGATATAAAGGGGCAGTCATTATTGGATGGCGCGACATTGCAGTTGTATGATTACAATGCGGGGGCTAACCAGGACTGGATCATTTCACCCGCTGCGGGAGGTGGTTATACGATCCAGGGCGCTCAAAGTGGTAAGGTGCTGGAGGTACCTGCCTTCTCGACGACAGCAGGTATTATCATCGAACAGTACGGCGTCAATAACGGTGCTAATCAGCAGTGGCTGATCAGCGCTCCCTGATATCATCCATTGTAAATACATCAACTATAGTAAATGTTAAGAACATTAAGCGGATTTGTACTACTATTGCTTGCCTTTTTCTTGAGCGGTTGCGCAAAGAAAGAGGATAATGAAGCAAAGTTACATATGGACGCAGCAAAATTAGCGGCAGCGCAGCCTGGGAGCGGGTATGGTAGTCTGCGGGATGAAAATATCCAATACTTTGGCCGCTGGGATTTCAGCGACAGTACAAAGTTCAGTGCCTGGTGGGGCGGCGCCTATATCCGGGTAAACTTCACCGGTACGACGGTGAAGATCAAAACGGGTAACATCAGTGATTTTTATGTGAGTATCGATGGCGGTCCCTGGATCTCTTACAGGAATATCGGTGGGGTGATCGATCTCACGACTACCCCCTTGCCTGATGGCCAACATACACTCAGTGTGGCGCAGGGGAGGGATTATGATTACCTGTTTGTATTCGAAGGACTGATACTCGATATAGACGCCGTAACAAGCAAACCTGCGACTTCTTCCTATCTCATAGAATATATCGGTGATTCTATTACTGCGGGTTTCATGGATGATCAGGCGAATGTTTCTGACTACGCCTGGATCTGTTCGGAAGCGCTCGGTACGGAGCATACCCAGATTGCTTATCCGGGTATTGCGCTAGTGAGTAGTCCGCGGCACGGTGTCGCGATGGACAGGCAGTATTTTAAACTAAAAACGCCGAATTATCCATCTGCTCCCAACTGGGACTTCAGCCGGTATACGCCGCAGGCAATTGTACTGAACCTGGGTACGAATGACAGCGACTATGAGGATTCAGACAGTGTATTTCAGGCGGTATATTTCCAGTTATTACAGGATATCCGTACGAAGTATCCGCAGGCGGAAATATTTGTACTGCGTACTTTTCTGGGCATCCGTGCACAACCTACGGCCGCTGCTGTAGCTGACCGTATTGCAGCTGGTGATAGAAAGGTACATTATGTGAATACGGATGGCTGGATTACCCAATCCACTGCTGACTACCTGCCGGATAACCTGCATCCCAGTGAGTCTGGACATATTAAGATCGCCGGATTACTGAAAGCGGTATTGGCGCCTTATGTCAATAATACACCTGTGCTGGCAGATGGTATTTATAGCATCGTGAACAGGAACAGCGGACTTGTAATGGATGCTGCCGGACAGGGAACTGTCAGTGGTACGGCGATACAGCAATATACGGATAATGGCGGCGTGAATCAGCGCTGGCAGTTGACATACCTGGGCAACAACCGTTATAAGATCATCGGTGTACAGAGTGGAAAATCGCTGGATATAAAGGGGCAGTCTTTGCAGGACGGTGCAGAGTTGCAATTGTATGATTATAGCGGAGGTGAGAACCAGCAATGGACATTGTCGGCTGTTTCCGGTGACTATTTTTATATCACGGGTGTACAGAGTGGCAAGGTGCTGGAAATTCCTGCGCAGTCTACGGCTCCCGGCGTTGCTATCGAACAGTATGGTAACAATGGCGGTGCGCATCAGCAATGGGCATTTTTAATTAGGAATTAGGAATTAAGAATTAAGAGTTAAGAATTAAGAGTTAAGAATTGGTGGCGGGTAACGCCTGCATATAGCGCGACAGGTCTTCAATGGAGTGCCTGTTGCTTTATAGGCAGTTTACGGTGAGCTTTCCTGCGTTCTTAATTCTTAACTCTTAATTCTTAATTATTTATCGCATGTCGCCTTTTCTGTTTATGTTTGCTGGTAGCATAGTAGGAAACAGTGAACAAAATATTAATGTATGGAGATGTTTTCGGAGCAACTTGTACAAAAAGAGAAAGAGCAGGCTATTTTGCTGGAGTTGAGTAATAGAATCGCGGCTGCGCGGCACCGGGAAGATCTCTGGGATAATCTGATTACAGCACAGCTGCTGGAACTTTTTAACAGTAAATACTACACCATCTGTATGATCAATGAGGATGGTGTGACACATTCGCCTTTTCTACATAGCGAGGAATCGACTATAAAATCCAGAACAGGCGAGACGCCTATCATCAGTGATCTGCATCCGATTGAGGACGGGGTTTTTAACCTTGTGCTGGAAGCAGACGGTCCCGTGAGCTTTGAACTGCAAAAGCTCATGCGGGGCAGACTGGTACCGCCTTATATCTATCGCTGGTTCAATGTCGGTGTTGTGGAAATGATGGCGGTAAAGATCTGTAATGGTCAGCAGCCGAAGGGTCTATTGTATTTATTTACCGATCAAAGGGATGCATTCAGTGAGGTGGATGCCCGGCTGACCAACGCTATTACCAATATACTTGGTATCGGGATCAGTAATATCCTGGCGAATGAAACGATCGAAAAGCAGTTGCAGGAGATTGAACGCTTCCGCCAGAAATTACAGAACGAGAATCATTATCTGCAGGAGCAGCAGGGTTTACAGAATACGTTTGCCGATATTGTAGGTACTTCTGCCGAGATGCAGCGCCGTATTACCATTCTTTCCAGGGTGGCTCCTTCGGAATCTACCGTATTACTGCTGGGAGAGACGGGAACGGGTAAAGAAGTGTTTGCGCGTGCTATTCATGCCGGCTCTCCGCGCAGGGACAACCTGATGATTAAGGTAAACTGTGCGGCTTTACCACCCCATCTGATCGAAAGTGAGTTGTTCGGGCATGAGAAGGGGAGTTTTACCGGCGCGACGCAGCGCAGGATCGGGAAGTTTGAGCTGGCGGATCACAGTACGTTATTCCTCGACGAGATCGGCGAATTGCCTTTGGAGTTTCAGTCGAAATTACTCCGTGTTTTACAGGAAAAGGAAATAGAGCGCATCGGGGGGAAGGGTTCTATTAAAGTGAATGTGCGTATTGTGGCGGCTACGAACCGTAACCTGGAAGAAGAGGTAAGAGCGGGGCGTTTCAGGAGTGATCTGTATTATCGTTTGCATGTATTCCCTATTGCGATTCCACCGCTTCGTGAGCGGAAGGAAGATATACCGGCACTGGCGAACCATTTCCTGCAACGCTTTGCTGCGAACAGCAGGAGGGAGGCGCCTTCCATATCGGCGAAGGCCATGGAGGGGCTGATGCATTATGAGTGGCCGGGTAATGTGCGGGAGCTGGAACATCTGATGGAGAGAACTTTGCTGCTGACCACCACACCGGTCATTGCAAAGATAGACCTGCCGGGTGTGCCTGTTACGGCGTCCAAAGACCCGGATAGTACATTTATACTGCCCCTTGACCTGATGGAGAAAGAGTATATCCTGAAGGTATTGAAGCTTTGCAATGGCAGGATTGCCGGGCCTAACGGGGCCGCGGCAAAACTGAAACTGCCTTCTACCACGCTGAATTCGCGAATGAAAAAATTAGGTATTAAAAAGTCGCATTACGTCAATGTAGACGGCGCGTCCCAGGAGGAATAAAGATCTACCCTTTAAAAGTCTGTTTAATGCCCAGTTTTTTCATGCGGGAGTAGAGTGTCTGGGCGGGCATACTAAGTAGTTCGGCTGCGCCGCCTGGTCCGGATACCTTTCCTTTGCCTGCTTTCAGGGCATTGATGATATGATCACGTTCCACTTCTTCCATTGTTTTCAGTTTCCCTGACTGCACCGTTTCAGTTTCCCGTAAGAGGGCTGCCGGCATATCGATACGCTCAATCTGATGGGTGGTTGACAGCAACACATGTCTTTCGATGACGTGTTCCAGTTCGCGGATGTTACCCGGCCAGTCGTAGGACATCAGTTCCCGCATCGCATTATCGCTGATACCTTCTACCGGTATATTATTCTTTGTAGCATATTTTCTCAGGAAATGGTGCGCCAGCGCATGAATGTCTTCTTTTCTGTTTCGCAGCGGCGGTAATTCCAGGGGGAAGATACTCAGGCGGTAATAGAGGTCCAGTCTGAACCGGCCTTCTGCTACTTCTTTTTCCAGTTGTCTGTTGGTAGCTGCAATGATACGAACGTCCACTTTTACCGGGCTTTCTCCGCCTACACGTTCGATCTCTTTTTCCTGTAATACCCTTAGTAGTTTTACCTGTGCATCCGGCGGCATTTCCCCGATCTCGTCGAGGAAGATAGTGCCTTTATCGGCTTGTTCGAAGCGGCCGGTACGTTTCTGTGTTGCGCCGGTGAAAGCGCCTTTTTCATGACCGAAGAGCTCTGTTTCTATGAGGGAGAGGGGCAGGGCGGCGCAGTTCACGACTACCAGCGGCCGATTAGCACGTGGAGAGAGACGGTGTATACATTGTGCCACCATTTCCTTACCGGTACCACTTTCGCCGGTGATCAGCACAGAGGTATCGGAGGGGGCGACTATTTTTATCTGTTCTATCAGTTCTTTGGTTTTCGGACTGGTCCCGATAATAGCATCCAGGCAGTTGGTGTCTGCTTTTACGGCAGCTTCCCGCTGCAGGCGCACGTTTTCTGTCTGATGTTTGTATCGTGCGATGTCCAGCATCACAAAGAGGTCTTTTTCCCGGAAAGGCTTTACAAGGAAACCATAGGGCTGAGTTAGTTTGGCCGCTTCCAGGGTACGGTGGTTGGTATTGGCGGAAATGTAAAGGAACGGTACTTTTTTCTCCATTAACTCTTTTCCCAGGTCAATACCGGACAGGTCGCCTTTAAGGATGATATCCAGTAATACCCATTCCGGACTGTGTTTTTCAATCAGCGCACGCGCCTGCACAACAGAAGCCGCAATGCCACAGATGGCGTATCCTGCTTTCTGAAGCATAAGACGCAGATCATTTGCGACAATAAATTCGTCTTCAACTATCAATATGTTTCCTTTACTGTTCATCAGGTGTGTGTATGTATATTTTCGTTCGATATAAATTCCTTGCATCTGAAGGCGACCGTAATGGATACGCCCGGATGATTGTCGGACAGTGTAAATGTACCATCCAGCTGAAGGCTGAGTCCCTGCATCAGGCTCATACCAAGAGAGGCGGATTCGGCGATGTTTTTCCCTTCGGGAATACCGACGCCGTTGTCACTGATATCCAGGAAGCAATTGCCGTCCTGAGTGGCTTTAAAACTGATTTCAATGTTGCCTTTGGTCTGATGGGGAAAGGCGTATTTCAATGCATTGCTGACGGCTTCGTTCAGAATGAGTCCGAGTGGTACTGCTTCTGCTACATCCAGCGCCACATGATCGCTATCCACTTTGAAGGTGATATGCGCGTTTGTATCCAGGCTATCCCTGATGTAGGTGATCATTTCGGGAATGTACCAGTTCATGTCTATCTTTCCGAGGTTTTCTGTCTGATACAGGCGCTGGTGAATAAGCGACATGGAGTACATCCGTTGCTGGCTGTTGCGGATGGCTGCCAGTGCATCTTCATTGTTCAGGTATTGCGATTGTGTGTTCAGCAGACTGATAATAATCTGCAGGTTATTCTTTACCCGGTGATGTATTTCTTTCAGCAACCATTCTTTTTCATCGAGCAGTGCCTTCAGTGTTTCATTCTGTTCGTTGATCTCCAGCTGCTGACCTTCCAGTTTGATGTTGGTCCGCTTATTACTTCTGTAGCGGTTGTAGACCAATACAAGAAAAACGATCAGGACTAATATCCCGCCGATGATCAGGTACCGGATCATGATCTCCTTTTCCAGGGAGCTGGCCTGTAGCTGACTTTTCTGTGTCAGCAGCAGAATGTCTTTATCCTTTTCTTCAGTTTCAAACTGCAATTGCAGTTGCCCCAGCTGTCTTGTCTGTGCCACGCTATTCAGTGAATCTGATAAGACGGTATACTGCTGAAAGTGTGCAATAGCGCCAGCCAGATTACCCAGTGCCGAATCCGTTCTGTAGCGGAGGCGTTCCAGCATAGCGTTGCCCTGTACGGATGAAATCTGTTGTGTGGCAGCGCTATTCAGGTACGTTGCCGCTTCCCGGAAGCGACCTGTTTCTACAAGATACAAAGATAGGTAAGCAGAGGATACCGTTTTTTCATATGCGGAAGCTTTGTCGCTATTATAGAGTTGCAGTATTTTCTGGTACCAGGTATTTGCTTTGTGGTAGTCGTGCAGGGCCAGGTATAAGCGCAGGTATTGCCGGTATACGTAACTGAGGTCGTCTGCTTCGGTGATGGGATGGTAATTGACAGCAACGTTGAGCGTATCGATACTTTCCTTGTATTTACCGGTTTTGATGAACAGTTCGGCAATGTTGAGCTGATAGTTCTGGACAGCGGCCGAGTCGTTCAGCTGATAGGCGAGGAGGAGTGCTTTTTTATAATATTCCAGTGCCTGCCGGGTATAATTGATACTATGATAGCTCATGCCCAGGCGGTGGTAGACGGTGGCCATCAGTTGACTTGTATCCTTTACCTGTTCGCCGGTTTGAACGGCGAGCATATTATAACGTAAGCCTTCGACGAAATTGTTCTGTTCATTGCAGACGGTGCCGATCAGTGCATAGACGCCCTGCAGGCGCTGAAAGCCGGCGGACTGGTAAAGTGCCAGTGACTGTTTTAGCCGGGACAGGGCGGTGGTATAGTCTTTCTTTAGCTGATAGAGATCGCCGATCATTTCCAGCAGGGCGGCTTCGCGGACTTTATCGCCCAGCTGGTGATAGCTACGGGCGCCTTTTTCATACAGGGATATCTTAACAGGAAGGTCGGTATCGGCATTGCTGTAGCAGCCTGCCAGTTCGATAAAGGCGTCTGCTTTCTGTTTTTCCGTACCCGCTTTACTGAGGATGTCTACGGCTTCCATGGCATAAGCGATGGCCTCGTTGCCCTGGTTATTGTAACGCAGTGCAGCGCTCATGAGCTGTTGGCTGAGACCTAATCCCTGGTCATAATTAAACCTGCGGCTGAGGGTGGCCATCTTCTGTGAGATATGTTTTGCGCTATCGCAATCGGCTGTAAGCGGATGGGGTTTAGCAAGAATGCGATCCCCCTGTTGCCATAAGGTATGTATGGTGGCAATGGCAGCGGACCGCTCGTCTTCTCCGGAAAGAAACACAGTTGCGTGAGACCGTCCACAGACCGTAAGCAGTAGAAAGCTGATAGAAAGTATATAGCGGATGCCGCTCATGCTGTAATAATCAATTTTGATAGGTTCGCTGCTGATTCAACGAAGTGTAGTACCTACCAATATCGGTACCAGAATGCTATTATTTGATTATCAGAAGGTTTGATGAAAATGAGCGTTAAAAGAATTTACGATATATCGCAATTTTATGAAAAGCGTCAGAAGAAAACCTTTAGTCGGCGTAAGCGAGTGCTTTTTCGCTGGCAGCAAAGTTCTGGTATTTGAACGAAATTCTGACAGAAACGCCCGGATAATTATTGCGCAGGTCAAAAGTTCCATCCAGCTGCATGGCGAGACCCTCCATGAGGCTCATACCAAGAGAGGCGGTGGCTAACGGGTCTTTTCCTTCGGGGATACCGACACCGTCGTCGCTGACACTGAGTTCACAGGTATCTTCTGCGATCATCTGTAAATTCACCGATATCCTTCCCCTGCGATCATCCGGAAAGGCATATTTAATGGCATTGCTGACCGCTTCATTCAAAATGAGGCCCAGAGGTACTGCCTGGATCACATCGAGCTCTATAGGGGTGCAATCGACCTTAAAACTGATCTTTTTCTCTGTTTCGAAGCTGTCCTTCATGTACCCGATCATCTCGGGGATATACCAGTGCATGTCGATCTTACCCAGGTTGTCTGTCTGATACAGTCGCTGGTGTATGAGGGACATGGAATACATGCGCTGCTGGCTGTTGCGGATAGCTGCCAGGGCGTCTTTGTTATTCAGGTACTGGGATTGTGTGTTGAGGAGGCTGATGATGATCTGCAGGTTGTTTTTCACCCGATGGTGAATTTCTTTCAGCAGCCATTCTTTTTCATCCAGCAGTCCTTTGAGTGCTTCGTTCTGTGCGTTGATCTCATTCTGCTGGGTTTCCAGCTGGATGTTGGTCCGCTTTTTACTCCGGTAGCGGGCATACATCAGGGTGAGGAAGGCAATGAGGATGATTACACCACCAATGATCACATAGCGGAAGACCTTTTCTTTTTGCAGGTCAGCTTCCTGCAACTGGTTTTTCTGTACCAGGAGTCTGATGTCTTTATCTTTCTGCTCCGTTTCAAACTGTAGCTGGATCTGTCCCAGTTGTTTTGACAGGGCGAGATTACGCGCGGAGTCAGACAACATTTTGTGCCGAAGTATATGTTTAATAGCGCCTGAAAGATTGCCTAATGCGGAATCTGTTTTGTATTGCAGAAGTGCGACCATGGCGTTGCGCGATACAGCAGCCGGATAAGAAGTCTCCATAATCGCGAAGGAATCCAGATAATGTGCTGCTTCTGCGTAATGATTGGTTTTGGTCAGGTAGGAGGCTATTGTTACCCTCAGCTCCTGTTTCATGCCTTCATTCACCTGTCCGTAAATGGGTAGTATTTTCCGGTAATATTTTTCTGCATTGCTATAGTCCTTCATGTTGCCATAGATAGTCAAATACCGCATCATAAAGTACCCTTCGTCGTATATGTCGGCTACGGGAAAACGAGTATAGGCCGTATTCAGGCTGTCCAGTGCTTCGTCATACCGTTTCATTTTTCCCAGGATCTCTCCGATATTAAAAAGCAGGTTTTGCACACCGGCAACATCGTTGTTGATCCGGGATATGCGGATGCCTTTCTGGTAATATTCCAGCGCCTGTTTATTGTAATCGATGCTATAATAGCTGATGGCAAGCCGGTTATAAATAGCGGCCATAAGGGTACTGGAATCGTGCTGCTCCTCGCCTCTTTTCACGGCCAGCAGGTTATAGCGCAGTGCTTCCACGAAATTACTCTGTTCGTTGTACACACTGCCCATGAGGGCATAAATACCCTGCAGCCTTGGATAGTTGAGTGATTTATAAAGTGCCAGCGCGCGATTCAGGTGGGCCATGGCTGTTGGAAGTTCCTGTTTCAGCAGATATAGGTCTCCTAATACTTCCAGCAGGGTGGCCTCTTTCATTTTATTTCCCAGTTGCTGGTAAATGGCAATGCCCTGTTCATAGAGCGCTATTTTGGGCAGGAGATCGGGGTCTGAATTACTATAAGTACTACCTAATTCCAGGATGGCGTCTGCCTTCTGGCGTTTACTTCCTGAGCGACCGAGCAGATCAACTGCTTCCCTGGCAAATGGTCGTCCTTTTTCAGGGTGGCCATCTTCCCGGAGTGCCATCACCCTTAGCAGTTTACTTAATCCGAGTCCCTGCTCATCTTGTAGCTGTTTGCTTACTGCTTCCATCCGATCTGCGATTTGCAGCACGCTATCTATATCTTTCCGCTCAGCACCTGGCTTTAGCAATATATGCTGGCCTTTTTCCATCAGGTGTGTAATTTCTGTTACGGGCGCCTGCCGGTCGTCGGCCGAAGCCGCGTAAGTAAATGCTGTTCCACAGGTAAGGAAAAGCAGGTTTATAATAAAGAATAACAGGCGGGTGCCGCCGGTTTTGTGGTGATGATTCATATTGTTCACATACTCTTTCTACACGCAAAAAGAGCTCATTTGCCTAAAAATAAGGCGGAAAGATAGCAAAAGCAAGGTGATTTTTTGCTATAAAAAGGATGTCCGGAGGATTCCATCTTTTTTTCTGATCTGTTGAAAAGCGGTAGGCGTCATCTTGAACTGCCGGAGAAAAGCCTTGCCAAAACTGCTCTGGGAATTGAATCCGGTCATCAGGGCAACTTCAAATATTTTATACCCCGTACCTGTCAGTAATTCGACTGCTTTTTTCAGTCTGGTTTCCATGACGAGTTCATTGGGCGTCATATCAGACAGCGCCTTGATCTTCCTGTAAAGGGTAGGGCGGCTGATGTTCAGCAGTTTTGCCAGCAGGTCTACATCCAGGGCCGTGTTTTCGATATTGTCGAGAATAAGGCTGTTTAATGCAGCGAGAAAGTCTTCTTCCGGTTTGGGACAATGGGCAGTTGCGATATGGCCCTGTGGGTAGCGGGTGTAATAGGCCCTGATCTTTTTCCGGTTGTTCAGCAAGCTATTGATCTGGGCCTTCAGGTGTTCGGAGGAAAAGGGTTTATCAATACAGGCATCGGCACCTGCTTTCAGTCCATCTAACTGGGATTGCAACCTTTTTCCTGCCGTCAGAAGAATAACAGGAATATGCGCGTAGTGCAGGCTTGTTTTGACGTGCTGACAAAGGTCAAAACCACTGAGCAACGGCGTCTGCATATCTGAGATGATGATGCGGACAGGATGATTTTCTATCATTTCAAGCGCATGTTGGCCGTTTTGAGCGGTAACGACGAGGTAGTCCTTCCCCAGGTCCCTGGACAGCAGCTGTAATATGTCCTTGTTGTCATCCACTATTAATAGTGTGTCTTGCATACGTGGTTCAGATAAAAGCGATAAATAAATGTATCAGTATAACGTTCCTGTTCTCAATATGGCCAGACTTCCGGATTCATTATTTCGGGTTCACTCCCTAAATTTACGCAACCGATTGTGATTTGAGAAATAATAACTAATTATTGATAAGCACTGACCAAAGAATCTGATAATTTATAAGGTACTTCACACCTGCGTTCAACAGCGAGAACCAATATCTGCTTAACAAAAAATAATTCCCATATGAAATACTGTGTTCCCCGGAGATGATGTTCTCTACTCAATGTTCTACTTAATGTGTGTTAAGTTGACAATATTTTTTCTCTGCTAGTATATTATCATTTAAAAACTATCAATTTCCCGCGTTATGAAGCTTTCTTTACGAGCTTTTCTCCGGATGCGTCCGGCCCCCGGCAAACAGAAAAGTGCGCTTCCGGTTTGGCTGACCACAATTGTGGCCATGTTGTTGCTGACCGGCGCCTATGCCCAGAACAACCCACCAGTCAGAGGTAAGGTACTCGACGAGACAGGGAAGCCCCTGTCTGGTGTTACCGTCGCTATTAAAAACACTTCCAGAGGTACTGTTACCGGTACTGATGGTAGTTACAGTATCAGTGCTGCCGCAGGCGACGTACTGTTATTCAGTTTTGTGGGGTATACCACCGCACAGGTAACGGTGGGCAGTGGCGCCAAGTACGAGATCAGCCTTGCTCCGAATTCACAATCACTGGAGCAGATGGTGGTGATCGGTTATGGTGCACAGAAGAAAAGTTCCCTGACGGGTTCTGTGGCTTCTGTCAACAGTAAGACCATTGCCGAATTGCCGGTAGTCAGCGTACAACAGGCCCTGCAAGGTCGTGTGGCTGGTCTGACCGTTACTAATAACGGTACGCCTGGTTCCGATCCGATCATCCGTATCAGGGGTATCAGTTCTATCAGCTATGCTTCTGACCCGCTGTATGTGATAGACGGATTTCCGACTTCTAACCTGGCCAGTTTCGACAGTAGAGATGTGCAATCGGTAGAAGTGCTGAAGGATGCGAGTGCGGCAGCTATTTATGGTTCCCGTGCCACCAATGGCGTTATCATCATTACCACCAAGAAAGGTTCCCGGGATGGCAAACCGCATGTCAACTTTGACTCTTACGTGGGCGTACAATCTGCCTGGAAGACCGTCGACCTGCTTAATACGCAACAATACCTGCAATATGAGCGTGCCTTGAATGGTGCAGCGGGTATTGCCAAACCTCCGCGTCTGGAAGATGCTAATTTCAATCAACCGCTGTATGACGGTACTTCCCAGAGCTTTGCACAGACAAATACAGATTGGCAGGATGCTTATTTCAGAAAAGCACTGATCACACAGTCGAATGTATCTGTGAGCGGCGGTAATGAAGCCTCCCGTTATTATATGTCCGCCGGACACCTGAAGCAGGATGGTATCGCGCAGGGTGTTAATTATGAGCGTGGTAATTTCCGTATCAACTCAGAACATAATATCAGTAAGGCGTTTACCGTAGGAGAAAACCTATTGCTGTCTTATTCCAAACAGCGCTATGACAATACTTCCGGTAACAGGACCCGCCTGGCTAATATTATCAGGGCATTGCCCTATCTGCCGGTATATGATCCGACGACTAATGGCGGGTTCCGGAATGCGGAGAACAGTGTGGATGGTGCAGACCCTACCAATCCGGTGGAAGATGCAATTCTTCTGGGTAATGCACACCGCCAGGTATTCAAGTTACTGGGTACTGTGTATGCGCAGGTGAATCTTACGACCTGGCTGAATTTCCGCTCTACATTCGGGGCGGATTATGTTTCGAACTATCAGCATGAATTCCTGCCTATTTACAATGACAAGGGTAGGAATGCGTCTGTCGCGACGATCAATGACCAGCGCTCCAACAGAACAACTTTGTTATATACACAACAGCTGACTTTTGACAAGACATTTGGTCAACACCATATCAATGCGGTGGCTGTATATGAGAGGCAACAGGCGGATAATTTCGGGGAGACACAATCCGGCAACCAGAGTACTAATGACCGGGAAACATTTGTGGGTGCTACGAATGTGACGGCTTTTTCCTCCCGTACGGCTACTTTGATACAGTCTTATATTGGTCGTGTCAGTTATGATTTTGCCGGCAAATATTTGCTTAGTGGCGCTATCCGTCGTGATGGACTTTCCGTATGGGCGCCCGGTAAAAAGTTCCAGAGTTTCCCATCTGTATCAGCAGGTTGGAAGATCGACCAGGAGCCTTTCCTGCAACCGGTGACTGCTCTCTCAGAATTGAAGCTTCGTGGTGGATGGGGTGTCACAGGTCTGAATGCAATCGGCGTCTTTCCTGCATTGCAGAATTCCATTCTTTCCAACGAGTATCCCTGGCAGGCGGTAGTACAAGCCAATGGTGCGAGTTATCCTTTTGGTAATACCATCACAGTCGGTAATGCTTCTTATTACAATCAGCTGGCCAGCAGCGGACTGGAATGGGAGAAAACCAAACAGTTGAATATCGGACTGGACCTGGGTTTGTTTAATAACCGTATCACTTTTACTGCTGAATGGTACCGGAGACAGACAGATAACCTGATCCTGACAATTCCGACGCCTTATAGCTTTGGTTTCGGGGGAACTGGTTCGGAATTGAATGCGGCTTCTATGAGGAATAACGGCGTGGATCTGCAACTGGGCTATAATAAAACCGGTGGCAACTTTACCTGGAATCTGAGCGGTAATATCGGGTTTATCAAGAACAGGATTCTTAGTCTGAATACCCCCGGTGCTACGATCGACGCCGGTGCAGATGCGGACTTTGGCAACGGCAACATGACCCGTACAGTAGCCGGACAGGCGATCCAGTCTTTTTATGGTTACGTGGTAGATGGCATTTTCCAGAGTCAGGACGAAGTGAATAAGAGCCCGGTGCAGATTGAAGGGTCTGATCCGGCAAAATCTACTGCTGCCGGTGATATCAAATTCAAAGACCTGAATGGAGATGGTAAGATCACTGCGGATGACCGTACCTTCCTCGGTACCTATATTCCTAAGTTCACTTATGCGCTGAACTACAGCGGTAGCTATAAAAGCTTTGATCTCTCCTTATTCTTCCAGGGAGTGCAGGGTAACAAAATCTTCAATGGTACCCGTGTATTGCGTGAAGGTATGGCCCGTCTGTTTGGTGCAGGTGTGGAAGTACTGGATGCGTGGACACCGGGCAATACCAATACAGATATCCCGAGGGCAGTCAGTGGTGATCCTAACCAGAATGCCCGCGTATCAGACCGCTGGATCGAGAATGGCTCTTATCTGCGTCTGAAGAACGTTATTCTTGGTTACTCATTGCCGGCATCTGCGTTACGTACGCTTACCCATGGGGCAGTCAGCAATTTCAGGGTGTATGTTTCCTCTCAGAACCTGCTGACTTTTACCGGTTACAAGGGATGGGATCCGGAGATCGGTTCCAAGAATACGACACTTACCAATGGTGTTGATTATGGTCAGTATCCTTCCGCAAGGTCATTCCAGTTTGGCTTGCAGGTAGGTTTCTAAAAAAGCGCAGTAAAAACGATCAGACATGAAAAAGAGTATTTCCTATAAACATATTATGACGGCGCTTTTGACAGCGGCCCTGTTTACCAGCTCCTGTACAAAGGATCTGGACAAGACGAATCCCAGTTACGCTACACTGGATAATTACTTTAAGAACAGCGCTGAGATGCAGAAAGGCACGAATGCCATTTACTCCGCTTTTCATGCGGGTAACCTGGTGGGCAGGGAATGGTTTTTTGTACACGATCTCAGGAGTGATGATGTGTCATCAGGTGGCGGACAGCTGGAAGTGCCCAGGGCACAGATGCTGAACGGCGCTACTTCTTCTGATAATGCGGTGATGGCGAGTGTGTGGAGAGGGCTGTATACGGTAATTCATCGTGCGAATACGGTGATAGGCAGTGCGCCGAATGTAACAGACAATGATGAGTTACGCGACCAGTGTGTCGCTGAAGCCAAGTTCTTTCGTGCCTGGGCTTATTTCGAGCTGGTGACCCTCTGGGGGCCTGTACCGCTGTATACGGTGGTTGTCAGTGCGCCCGATCAGTTTCAGGCAAGAGCGGCGACGGACGCTGTATATACTCAGATCATCAAAGACCTGACAGAAGCTGCTGCTGATCTGAAACCCAGCTATGGCGCCGCGGACCAGGGGAAGATCACTTCCGGTGCTGCCAATGCCATGCTTGGCAGGGCGCAGTTACAGAAAGGCGATTATGCGGCTGCAAAAGAAGCTTTGCTGAAAGTGACGGGTTCCGGTTTGTATCACCTGGTGAACAATTACATGGATAATTTCCTGGAAGAAACGGAGTTCAATGCAGAGTCAATCTGGGAGGCCGTTTATTTCGACAGGGGCGATAATGGTTTTGACTGGAATGGTACCGGTGATGGAGCAGGGACTGCGCAATCTACTATCCGTAATCAGGAGTATAGTCCGGTAGCCTGGAGAAATCTTATTCCTTCCAATAAATATCTCAACGAATTTGAAAATACGGCTACCGGTGCTGCTAAGACCGATCCGCGTTATGGCGGTTCTGTATACCAGACCGGGGATAAGTTCAATAACGATGCAGATGTACTGACAGACGCGATGCAGAATGGGAATGCTTCGTTGGTGAATGGCGTTACCAAAAAAGTAAGCTGGCGTAAGTTTATGATAATCTATAAGCAAAGTCTATCGACAGCTTCTTATCACCCGGGGGGCAACAACCAGCGTATTATCCGCTATGCGGAAGTGCTGCTGATGCTGGCGGAATGTGAGAATGAACTAGGTAATACAGGCGCCGCTGTGGGTTATCTGAATCAGATCAGGGACAGGGTATCAGTCGCCATGCCGCATTATCCCACCGCACAGTTCCCGGTGTCTAATAAGGAGCAGATAACGAAAGCATTGATGCATGAGAAAATGGTAGAAATGGGAGGTGAAGAGATCCGCAACCGGGATATTCTGAGATGGCGGAAGAAGGGGTATTTCACGACGGATCCGTTGTCTTACTTCAGGGCTAACAGGGATGAGCTGTTGCCCATCCCGCAGCAGGAAATTGATAACAACCCACAATTGGGAGCCGGAGGCGTAGCCAAACAGAACCCGGGTTATTAAGTATTGGTGTCATAGATCTATATTCAATTCGAAAGGGGAGGCCGGGAGGCCTTCCCTGTTATATAAGTTAGGATTGTCAGGATTGTCTGCCCAGGCATACCGTACACGTACCGGCGCTACTACTTCCGGCGACCATATGATCACGTTATTTCCTTCCAGTTTTGTTTGTGCCCATACAAATTTTCCGTCCTTTCCGGCAATAGCAAACTGTCCGGGTGTAAGACCGTCACTGGTGATCAGACCACTACCGGTATCTGTAAAAGTTATCACTACTTTATTATCGCTGATATTCGCCTTTTCCGCCAGCGGTCCACTGGCCACCAGTTGTTCTTCACCATAGACCATTTTCCTGGCGAGTAAAGCCAGCCGGTCGCCTACCTCCTTTTTTCTGTCCGGATGCACGTCATTCCATTCTCCCAGATCTATCGCAATTGCCATAGCGGTATGCGGCAGAGACCCGCTTTTGCGCTGTGATTCCCTGAGGGTGGCCCAGCTACTTTCGGAAGGCAGGTATTGTACTTCCAGGAAACCCGGAAGTTGTACAAAGAGCACAGGCAATGCAGGGTTGTGCCATTTGTTTCGCCAGTCATTGATCAGGGCGGGTAGGAGACGGCTGTATTCCTGTGGATTGCCCATGTTGCTTTCACCCTGGTACCATAAAGCACCTTTGATCGTATAAGGAATAATGGGGGCGAGCATCCCATTATGCAGTGCGGCAGGACAGTTCGTTTCTCTGAAAGTTGTTTGTGGCGGAGGCGCCTGGTAAACGCCGCCTACTTTGTATAACCAGTCGCCTTTGAGGTCGAGTGTGTCATTGCCGGCAGCCAGGTAATAAGGTTTATCCGGTATGAATCCACCTTTACCTGCGGTGTTCGTTATCCGTACCACGATCAGGTTTTTACCAGGTTTCAGGATGCCTGCCGGCAGCGTATAACGTCGTTGGGGATACTGATAGGAGGTATTACCGACCTTTTGTCCGTTTACATATACGACATCCGCATCAACGATTCTGCCCAGGCGAAGCATGGCGGATGTATCCGTCATGGTCGCCGGTATATCAATTTCCCGCCGGAACCAGACAATGCCATTCAGTTCCCGGACGCCCTGGTCATTCCAGTAGCCGGGCAAGGTGAAAGGATGCCAGTGTTGGGGGGTATAGGCCGGGTCGTACCATGCGGGGTGATTGTCCAGTCCTGCGTCAGCTGGTTCCGGTACCGCTGGTGCAGGAGGCGGCGTAATAGTTTCATTATTTCGGATGGACGTCTGTATGTCAGGGAAGTCCTTGAGTCCTTCTTTGCTGGTCCAGGCTTCAATGGGCGTACCTCCGACAGATGCGTTGATTAATCCGACGGGTACATGATAACGCTGGTAGAGATTGCGGGCAAAGAAGTAGGCTACCGCAGAAAAATCAGCCACGTCTGTGGGCGTGGCTGATTTCCAGTAAGCGGCTGACAAATCATCGGAGGGTGCTTTCAGATTCGTCGTCTGCGGAATTTTAAAGTGCCGGATTTCCGGGAAGTTGGCATTGGTTATGTCAAAGGCATAACGTTCACTGTGCAGGGTCATCTGATGCACCATGTTGGATTGTCCGGCGCAAAGCCATACGTCACCCACTAGGATATCCCGGAGGATGATATGGTTTTTCCCTTTGATGTCCATGGTAAAGGGACCTCCATGACTCATGGCCGGGATGGTGGCAGACCATTTTCCGTCCGATCCTGCGGTAGTCCTGATTTGTTTCCCCCGGAATGTTATCCGGATCTTCTCCTGCGGAGAGGCCCATCCCCAAAGCTGTACCGGTGTATTGCGCTGCAGCACCATGCTGTCGCTTACAAGCCGGGGGAGTCTTACCTGTGCCACTGAACGGGCATGTAACAGGGAGAAGAGCAATGCGCCGGCGATCAGATAGCGATAGCGCATCATAGGGATGGATTGATGGTTTGAATACTGCCATCCTCGTTATAATGTAGTTCGGTCACCTTGACATTACGGAGGTAGGTTTTGCCGGATAACTGCACGTCATGGTAGAACAGGTACCATTTACCATCTTTTTCAATGATGGAATGGTGACTCGTCCATCCTTCCACAGGTTTCAGGATAATACCTTTATAGGTGAACGGTCCCCGGGGACTATCACCGATGGCATAACACAGATTGTGGGTGTCACCAGTCGAGTAGGAGAAGTAATATTTCCCTTTGTATTTATGCATCCAGGATGCTTCAAAGAAACGTTTATCGTTGTCTTTTTCATGGAAAGGCTGTCCTTTTTCGTCCACTATTTTTACTTCATCGACGGGGCCGTCGAAATGTTTCATGTCTTTGTCCAGCATCGCCATTCTGGGCAGGATAGCCAGTTCTTCGGGTGTACGGTTGCCTTTGGCAGAATCGTACTGGTTACTATTCCAGCGTTGCAATTGTCCGCCCCAGATGCCACCGAAGTACATATAAAACTTACCATCATCATCTCTGAATACACAAGGGTCGATACTGTAGCTGCGGGGGATCGGTTCTTTTTCTGCAGTAAAAGGTCCTTCGGGTTTGGTGCTGGTGGCTACGCCGATATGGAAAACATCCTTTTTGTCTTTTACCGGGAAGTAGAGATAATAAGTTCCGTTTACATAAGCCGCATCCGGCGCCCATAATTGGCGGCCGGCCCAGGGAATGTCTTTGATACTGAGTGCTACACCATGATCTGTTACGGGACCGCCGACAGCGTCCATGGACAGGACATGAAAGTCTTTCATATCGAAATGGCTGCCCAGATCATCTTCCGGGATACCGGTGGCGGTGTCATGGGAAGGGTAGATATAGATCCTGCCATTGAACACATGGGCGGACGGATCAGCGGTGTAGATATGGCTGACCAGGGGCTGTGAAAGGTATTCCTTTCCGGTGCTGTCAGCGGAGATAGTGGTGTGTGTACTATCGCCGGACTTTGAAGAACCGGCTGGCTGGCAGCTATAGCAGCCGAAGGCTAATGCAGCCGGGAGGATAAAAACAGGTGAAAATTTTAAAACGCGCATATTTCAGAGTATTGAAGTGTCAGGGTAATTGTTAACGGGAACCGGTGGCAGGTGGCGGCAGATAGGTCTCCTGTAAACCACCTGCGTCCACTACCAGCTGTTGCAGGACAACAGCCGGAGAGATCATCCAGTAACGGATGATATGGCGGCCGGCCGTATGTAGTCTGTGGGAAGTGACAGGCCGGAGAATATTATCGGCTACCCATTTGTTCCAGTCCCCGTTTTCATGCAGGGACATGACCACAGGGGTCTCATTATCCACAGAAATGCCATATTTAAGCCCTTTACCGCCCGTAAAGTCCAACGTAGGGCTTATGAGCGCTGTAATAGTAATCAGGCCCGTATCGGGGCTGTTAATCACATATTCCAGGCAGGGACTGTTTTTACTGAGCGGGACCGTCCTGGTAACAGGAAAGGTAGTGATACCATCCCCTGTACGCCCGATATCGGGAATCACTTTCCAGGTGATGCCGGCACTGTTGACGGCTTTGGAGTAGCGGGCAGCCGGGAGGGAGAAGTACCGGGAAGTATCGTTTGTGGATGGGGGAGTAGTCGGTGTTGGTTGATGGGTGGAGACATAGGTGACAGCAGGCATACTGTTGTAGTCTGGTTGTTGCCAGTAAGTATAACCGATATGTGTCTGGTCCATCATGTGATTCCATTTACCGTCTGCCAGCTGATTGTATTCCTTTGATAAAAGGGAGTCGCTGATATACAGCTGTTTTGCTTTATCGGCCCAGGCGTTAGCGCCGGAATCCTGTCTTGCGGCCAGTTGTCTGTTCATGGCAACAGCATAATACAGCTGGTGGACAATGGTGTTTGCTTTTACGGGGTGCAGCACTAATTGGAAGCACGCATCTTTGTGGGCCGGAGGAATGTTTTTATACAGTTTTTCGGTGACGGCCTGCAGGGATTCCCATTCGTGTAAAACGCGGGCTGCCTCGTTGTAGGCAGTCAGGCTATAAGTGTCAGCGTTCAGCAGTTCTGGTTTTCTTCTGGCGGCGTATTGTCCGTAGAGACGTTGTATTTCTCCGATCTGTTTTGCATAAGCGGCGCCAAATTGTTCTGCAGCCCATTGCGTGTAGTAATCTCTCAGGTTGTCTTCCTGCCAGCGATTTGTATCCCAGGCATATTCCAGAAAAAAGGAGATCGGGAATTCCATGGGTTTAAGATCCCCGACGTTGACGATCCATATTCTGTCAGCGCCGTATGCTTTGGCCAGGTGCATCTGTTCCCACACGCGGGCGATATTGTTGGTGTTGATCCATTTGTAGTTACGTGGATCCCCGACATAATCGAAGTGATAGTAGATGCCGTAGCCACCACCTCGGACAGTTTCTCCGGGGTGTGGCAGTTTACGGATGTTGCCCCAGTTGTCATCACAGAGCAGCAGTGTCACATCATCCGGTACCCGCATACCTTTATCGTAGTAATCCTGTACTTCTTTGTACAGTGCCCATAACTGGGGCGTAGCGGCGGCCGGTTTGCCGGTAATGTCGGTGATGATCTGCCGCTGGTCTTTTACGATGCGTTCCAGTAATGCGGTGGCGGTGCCTTCTGTCATGGGTTCATCTCCGTCTCCGCGCATCCCGATGGTGACAATACTTTCATGGTTGCGCATCCGCATGATGCCTTTACGCCAGAAATCGCGTAAGGTGGCCTCATTCTTTACATAGTTCCAGGGACCATTACCATAGCGCCGCCATTCATCATGTGCACGCAGCATGGGTTCATGGTGGGAGGAGCCCATCACAATACCCCATTTGTCGGCGATCACGGGGTTGAGCGTATCATCGTCATTGAATGCGTTGCCCCACATGGCCGGCCAGAGGTAATTGGCTTTCAGGCGGAGCAGCAGTTCGAACATGTGTTCATAGACCTTGTGATTGAAGCCGCCGAATTTCTCTTTGGTCCAGTTGGCAAAGGCGGGTGCTTCGTCGTTAATGAAGATACCCCTGTATTTCACCGATGGCGTTGTGGATTGCCAGGAGCTGCTTTTGATAAATATCGTCGCCTGTTTTTTAACAGGTACATCCGCCCACCAGTACCAGGGGGAAACGCCTGCTTGTCTGGATAGTTCCAGTACGCCGTAAGCCGTGCCGCGTTTATCGCTGCCGGTAATGACCAATGCTTTTTCCACCTGAGGAAAGGGGGATTGGATGGTGTGTATGCGGTATGTTTCCCATTTGCCTTTCAATCCGCTATAGTCTGCTTTTTTATTACGTACAAGCGTCTTTATAGCAGCGCTATTTTCTGTGCCAATGATGACGAGGTGTTCAGGTGCGTCCGCAATGTCATGGATGATGGCGGGCATTTTACCGGTGATGCGGGCAATGTCTGTCTGTAGCAGGGTAGCCACTTTATTGACCAGCCAGTCGTCGGTGCTATCCACGTAAATGGCCGCCGGGTTTAAATCCACCAGGGGGAATTTGTTCTTGTCCGTTCGGGTGGTCAGTAATTGCTGTGCATACAGGCACTGACCGAGGATCAACAATAAGAGAATGGTGCTCAGTTTTTTCATAACGGGAATTATTCTGTAACGGGTCCTTGGTCTGCTACTTACTGCCTTTCTTCAGGGACGATGCCCTTACAATGAGTTCTGACCGGAGTATGATGGTATTGGTGCTGCTGATAAAGGAGACGTCTCTGACATGGTTGATCAGATGTCTGGCGGCTACCTGTCCCATTTCATAACCTGAATAATTGATGGTGGTCAGATTGGGTGCTATGACTTTTGTGACAGGGTCATTATTGAATCCTACAAAAGCGATATCCTGCGGGATGCGGATACCCTGTTCTTTCAATGCCAGCATACAACCGACTGCACAACTATCATTGGCCACAAAGATACCGTCGGGTATTGGCTTCATTTTCAGGATCTTGCTGGCGGCTTCTGCACCTGCTTCCTGGCTCAGATCCGTAATAAGTACATAATCTTCCCTGAACTTGATTTTATGTTCACTCAGTGCTTCTTTATAGCCTTTTAGTCTGTCTTTATACACGTTTTGTACAGTGGGCGCTGTGATATGCAATATCCGGCGGCAACCCTGTTCTATCAGGTGCCGGGTGGCGTTGTAGGCCGCCTGGCGGTTGTCTATCAGGATATTGACAGAGCTTTCATGTTGTTGTACGCGGTCAAAGAATATGACCGGTATATTCTTTCTGAAGAAATTATCAAAGTGGCTTAGCTCTGTTGTGTCTACGGCCAGGGAGACCAGCAGGCCGTCTACCCGGCTGTCGAACATGGTTCTGGCGCTGGCGGCTTCTTTTAGAGAAGACTCTGAGGACTGTGCAATGAGCAGGGAGAAATTCTGTTCGTTGGCAGCTGTTTCAATACCGGCGATGACAGACGACATAAAGTGGCTGTTCAGCCTGGGAACGATGATGCCAAATGTGTTGGTTTTCTGGTTCCGCAGACTACGTGCAAAGTGGTTACTACGATAGCCCATCTGTTCAGCAAGGTCCAGGATCTTCTTTTTGGTTTTCGTGCTGATTGTAGGATGGTCCTGCAATCCACGGCTGACCGTGGTCGCGGAAATCTTCAGTTCCCGGGCGATGTCATATATGGTCACCTCTCTTTCGTTTGCCATAAATGTCGGATGTCTGTATAAGGTAATGAATGGGAGAGCTGCTTACCGGCACTCATATCGTGGATACATTTTGTGTACACAATCGCTTGTGTCTTTTAAATGTACAGCTAAAGTAAACTTTTTTAGAAAATAAATTACACAATCGGTTGCAATTTTAGAAATTGTCTTTACTTTAGGCGTGTGTTCCCGTTTTGAAAATGAAAAAAACTTACAGATCAATAAATAATTAAGAATTAAGAATTAAGGATTAAGAATTGAATGCAGCGACTGTGGGTAAGGATTTACGGGCTAGTGCAAAGCTTTTGTGGTTTTAATGTTTTACGAAGACAATAACGGAGAGACTTCCTAACTCTTAATTTTTAACTCTTAATTCTTAATTCTTAATTCTTAATTCTTAATTCTTAATTTCTACCCTCAGCTTTCTAATAAAAAGACTTTCTATGCAGATGGAACAAACAATGCGTTGGTTTGGTCCCGGGGATACCGTGCCCCTGCGATATATCAGACAGGCCGGATGTACCGGTGCCGTGACAGCTTTACATCATATTACGCCGGGTGAGGTATGGCCGGCAGCGGCTATTATGGAACGCCGTCAGCTGATTGAAGCTGCAGGAATGACCTGGACTGTGGTGGAAAGTTTACCGGTGAGTGAAGATATTAAACGACAGTCGGGCGATTATCTCCGGCATATAGAAAATTTCAAGGAAAGTCTGCGGAATCTGGCTGCGTGTGGTATAAAGGTGATTACTTACAATTTTATGCCTGTACTGGATTGGGTGCGGACGCATACGGACTATGCGATGGAAGACGGGAGTCGTGCCTTGTATTTTGAGCGTGCGGCATTTGTTGCTTTTGATCTGTATCAATTACAGCGCCCGGATGCAGCGTTGGATTATGATGCGGTGACGATCAAAAAGGCCCGTCAGAGATATGAGGCCATGTCCGTAGAAGAACGGGAAAGGATTTACAGGAGTGCTTTGCTGGGATTACCGGGATCGAATGGACAATTTACGGCGACGGAGGTGTTACAGGCATTGGAGACCTATAAAGACATAGATGCAGATAAGTTACGAACACACCTTTGTGATTTTTTGAGGGCGGTTACACCTGTTGCTGAGGCATCGGGTGTACGGCTGGCAATTCATCCGGATGATCCGCCTTATCCGGTATTGGGTTTGCCCAGGGTGGTCAGTACAGAAGCGGATATACAGTATTTGTTTGACACGGTACCATCAGTCGCAAACGGCCTGTGTTTTTGCACTGGTTCATTGGGCGCGAGAGCAGATAATGATTTGCCGGGTATGATACAGCGATGGGGCGATCGTATCTGGTTCCTGCATCTGCGGAATACCAAAAGAGATGCGGAAGGCAATTTTTATGAAGCAGCTCATCTTGCAGGCGATGCAGATATGTATGTGATTGTAAGTGAAATTGCGTTGCTGATGCAAAAGCGGAATGCATCGATTCCCATGCGTCCTGATCATGGGCATCAGATGCTGGATGATCAGGACAAAACGACTTATCCGGGATATAGTGCGATCGGCAGACTAAAAGGGCTTGCTGAATTAAGGGGTCTGGAGACCGGCATATTGCGCCATCTGTTCACGTTATTGGTTCTATTACTGACGGCTTTTTCTATGCCAGTCTTCGCACAACAGAATGCAGGTCATCCGAGGCTACAGCAACAGGGCAGCACGGTACAGCTGATGGTAAAGGGCGCTCCTTTTCTCATACGCGGAGGAGAGCTGGGTAATTCAAGCGCTTCCAGTATCTCCTATATGGAGGGGCTTTGGAATACCCTGGAACAAATGCAGCTGAATACCGTGCTGACACCTGTTTACTGGGAACTGACGGAACCTGTGGAAGGGCAGTTTGATTTCGCTGTAGTAGACAGCATTATTTATCAGGCGCGTAGTCATCACATGCACCTGATCCTCTTGTGGTTTGGTACCTGGAAGAACAGTATGAGTTGTTATGTTCCGTCCTGGGTGAAGAAAGATCCGCAGCGCTTCCCCAAGGCGCTAAAGAGCGATGGGAGCGGACAGGAGATCTTATCGGCTTTTAGTCCGCAGAACCTCGCAGCAGATGTAAAAGCATTCCGTGCGTTGATGCAGCACATTCACGAAACAGATGCAGGTTACAGTACCGTCATTATGGTGCAGGTAGAGAATGAAATCGGCTTTCTGCCGGAGGCGAGAGAACATACACCTGCTGCAGATGCAGCTTATAAAGGGTTAGTGCCTGCTGCGCTGATGGATTATCTGCAAAAACATAAAAACGAGTTAGTCCCGGAACTGAAAGCACATTGGTCGCGAAACGGCTATCTGACAAAGGGCAGCTGGGAGCAGGTATTCGGGAAGAGTGTGGCTACCGAGGAACTTTTTCAGGCATGGCATTATGCGCAATATACCAATACGATAGCCCGTGAAGGCAAGTCGGCATATGCACTGCCGATGTTTGTCAATGCGGCGCTGAATCACCGGAATGTTGCACCCGGTCAGTATCCCAGCGGAGGCCCCTTACCCCATCTGATAGATATATGGCAGGCCGGAGCGCCGGCAATAGATATCTTATCCCCTGATTTTTATAATCCCCGGTTTAAATATTACAACGACCTTTATGTGAGAAGGAACAATCCTCTGTTCATTCCGGAGATACGTTTTGACGCATCAGATGGGGCGAAGGCATTGTATGCGGTCGGACATTACCAGGCGATGGGTTTCTCCCCGTTTTCAATAGAATCTACCCTTCAACCAAAAGAAGAAACGATCGCAAAGAGCTACGCACTGTTGCAGCAATTATGGCCGGTGATTGCAAAGTGTCAGGGCTCGGGTAAGATGGAAGGTGTTTTACTGGATACAACAGATCTGCGTCAGGCGATCGTTTCCGGTCAGTATCTCCTTTCGGTGGCGCATGATGGTACACTGGGCTGGAAGGGTATTCCCAAGGAGCAATGGCCGGAGGGCGGTGGTATTATTATCCGTACCGGAGAAGATGAATTCATCATAGCAGGTACCGGTATTGTCATTACATTTGGTACCAGTGATAAAATAGCGCCTGTGGTGGGTATCCTGGAGGCAACAGAAGGTGTTTATACAGATGGGAAATGGGTACCCGGCAGAAGGCTGAATGGCGATCAGACCCACCAGGGGCGGCATATCCGTATTCCTTTGGGAGAATGGGGCATTCAACGGATAAAGCTATATCGTTATCAATAAACAGGTCTCTTCCATACATTGATTATTCCACGAAAAGATGAATACGACAAAGAAACTGGCAATCGTTACCGGCGGTGGTTCCGGCATCGGATTCGCCATAGCAACACAGTTTGTTCAGCATAATATTTATACGGTCATCGTAGGCCGGGATGAACAGAAATTGCGGAATGCCTGCGAACAGCTTGGTCCCGGCAGTGAATGTTATACCTGCGATTTGAGTGATCTGAATGCTATTCCTGTCATGGTTGACATGATCATCAGCAGGTATGGTCATATAGATATCCTAGTCAACAATGCCGGCATCAATATGAAGAAATCGTTTACGGAAGTGACGGACGAAGAGTTTCAGGATATTCTGCAGACGAACGTGACCGCTGTTTTTGCTTTATCCCGTGAGGTAGTAAAACATCAGCTGGAAAAGAAGATAAGCGGTTGCCTCATTAACATCAGCTCTATGGCTTCGCAATATGGTATTCCGAAAGTAATCGCTTACACTGCATCAAAATCGGCGATAGAGGGTATGACGAAAGCGATGGCGACGGAATTGTCACCTTATGGTATCCGGATTAATTGTATAGCGCCGGGGTTTATTGCTACGGATATGAGTGCGAAGGCGCTGGAATCAGATCCTGAAAGGAAAGCGAAGGCTTTGGGCAGAACGCCGCTGGGGTATCTGGGGCGGCCGGCAGATATTGGCGCGGCCGCATTATTCCTGGCTTCGGATGCTGCGCAATATATCACAGGGGTGGTGTTGCCGGTAGATGGCGGGAATGCCATCGGATTCTGAAGCGTCCTTATCATGATAAGAATATAAAAGCCGCTACAAAAGTTGCATATTTCAGGCGATTGACTACATTTACAATCGCATTTTCGTAGCGTTGTCCTATACTGTTACCTTGTTATGATGAGTTCGGAAGAAATGAGATCGTCGTTCGATCTCTATAACTACAGTCCTGTTCCTATGTGGCTGTATGATATCAACAGTTTGCAAATACTGGCTGTCAATGATGCTGCCTGTAGGGAATATGGTTATTCCCGTGAAAAATTTCTTACCCTGAAAGTGGATGTCTTATGGCATGCACTCTATTCCAGCGCCATGATGGACCTTATTAATAGTGCCGCCAGACAGCGATTACCTTATATGGGGACGGTGAAATTCATCACCCGTAAGGGTGATATGGTGATTGTGGATCTACAGGCAACGCCTATGACGGCGTGGCATGAGGATGCGCGTATTGTATCGGCGATCAATGTCACAGAGCGGGAGAAGGCAAAGGAAACCGAGCGGCAGCTGAGGCTGAGTAACGAGCGCTTCAATTATGTGAGCAGGGCCAGTAATGAGGCGATATACGACTGGGACCTGGCGGCTGACAATATTTACTGGGCGGATGGTTTTTGCCGTGTATTCGGGTATCCGCTGGATGGGAAGCCGTATCCGCTTAAAAGCTGGTCCAGGATGGTGCATCCGGACGATCTGCTGAAAACCCGGGAAAGCCTGCGTTGCGCCTTACAGGACATGCATACGATTTACTGGCATTCGCAGTACCGGTTCCGGCATTCCATGGGTACTTACCTGTTTGTGGAGGAAACCGGCTATATCATCAGAAATAAGGAGGGAAGGGCGGTGAGGATGATCGGTACGCTCCGCGATATTACTACGCAGCGGGAGACGGCTGCTGCATTGGAGGCGTCAGAGAAACGTTACAGTGATCTGTTTCATCTGAGTCCCTTGCCGATGTGGGTATATGATACGGAAACCTATCAATTCCTTGACGTCAATAAGGCTGCTGTGACGCTTTATGGGTATAGCAGGGAAGAATTCCTGTCCATGACACTCCGGGACATCAGGAAGCCTGAAAACAGGCATGAGGTAGATGAAATCATCAAGGACCGGATCAAACCGGGGGAATATCACTCGGCGATCGTCAAACATGTGAAGAAATCGGGAGACGAAGTCATCGCTAATGTGAGTGGCAATTCGATTGCTTATTGTGATAAGGAGGCCCGGGTAGTGGTCGCATTTGACATTACGGAGAAGCGCAAGTATATCAGTGCGATAGAGGAACAAAACGCCCGCCTGGAGGAAATCACCTGGACACAGGCGCATCTTGTACGGGCGCCGCTGGCACGTATCATGGGTATTGTGCAGTTATTGGGAGATGCCGGGGTAGATGTCGCTACAAAAGAGACGTTGTTATCATATTTGCAGGTATCTGCAACGGAGCTGGACGATATTATCCGGAAGATCATCCGGAAGAGCCAGGAGGTGACAGAGAAACATGATTATTTATCGCCCGGGCTTACCGGATGTTAGCAATAAAATGCCGGACATGAGTGAGAACACTGTTCCGGCATTGCCTGTAACAGATGCATGAACATGTGTTTTATCGCAGCAAGGGCAACAGCTCCATCAGGTTACTGATAATATAGTCAGGACCGGCGGTTTCCAGCTGTGCTTTTGTATGAGCGCCGGTGGTAATACCGATACTCATTCCGCAGCCTGCATTTTTTCCTTCTTCAATATCAACAGTAGAATCCCCCACCTTCACTATTGCACTACTATCGTTGATGTGAAACTGTTGCATAGCAAACAGGATCATATCCGGTTCCGGTCTGTTGCGTGGTACATCACTGGCGGTTACCAATGCATCATATTCAAGCCCTTCCTGCCAGCCTATTTTATGAAGAATATTTGTGGCTGTTTGTCTGTCGTAGCCTGTATTCAGTATCCTCAGGATATTCCTTTCCTTAAGTGCTGCAAACAGATCTGCCGCATAGGGCTGTGCAGAGATATCCTCTTTTGCATAGGCTTCGGTCAGTTGTATAATGAAGTGCTTGTAGATGGTATCGGTCAGTTGTTGATCTTCTACACCTGCATATGTTGAAAGCACTGCGCGGATGGCTTGTTTTTTCTCTTTACCCGCGCCTTCGGCCAGCACCTGTTCAAGGTTGAAGCTGAATCCTGCCTCGTTAATGGCGTTTCTTAATGTTTTATATACCAGATTGTCTTCATTGATGGTCGTACCGGCCATGTCAAAGACAAGCATTTTTATTTTTCGCATTGCTGAAAGAAATTGGTGTTGTGAAAGATGGAATGCTGTCAGCTGGTTTACAGAGTGCTGACAGAGATCTCTCCGTTGATCACTTCTTCTGCGAGTCCGAAGGACAGCGTCATACCGTTACCGCCGACGCCGTTGATGATGGTGACACCTTTTTCCGGACTGAGTATCAGTTCTGTGTTGCCGTTTGTCATCTTTGGATAGAAGCCGACCCAGTGCTGGATGATCTGTGATGATTGTAATTGTGTGAATGTACCGAGGTAGCGGATGATCATCTGGTCGATAAAACCCCGGCTGAATGGATCATGGGTGAGACCATATTCATGAGAATCGCCGATGGTAAGTTCTCCGTATTGGTTCTGCGATACCATCACGTGAATACCCCATTTCAATTCTTCTGCGTATTGTTGCTGGTAACGGTTTTTCAGAGCAGGCAGTGAGGCGGCAGACTGAAAACCAGGATAATGCACCATGGATAATCCGCCGCAAAGCGATGGGCCTATACGCTGTTTTTCAGGTAGGGCAGCAGCACGCATCATCTGTAATTTGCATTTGGTCAGACTCAGTTGACGGAAGGTGTCAGGATACAGCGTTTCAAAGTCTACGCCACTGCATACATAGATCCTGTCGGCTTCCCATTGCCGGTCGCCCGAATAGACGGCGGGATAGCTGATTTTATGGATGGCGGTATGCCAGTGAAAACGGATATGATATTTCTTTTCCAGGAAGGCGGCTACTTGTCCGATTGCTTCCCTTGCTTCAACGATCATTTCGTCCGGGCTCCAGAGTGCGCCGAGTAATCCTTCGGGGTTGATGGATGCAGACTTCTCTAATGCTTCAGCCGGCGTCAGGAGTGTACAGCCACGTTCGGCAGCATTAGCGGCTACATATTCGCGGATCGCCTGTAGTTCGTCGTCATGGTAAGCCAGGTGTAAAGATCCGACCGGGTCGTGCCAGATGCCGGCTTCTTCACAGATGGATTGCCATATTTCGCGGGAGCGCCTGGCTCTATTATACAGTCTTCCTGATGGCTGACCGATGGGCCATATCATCCCGAAATTCCGGATGGAAGCGCCCACTGCACGTTCGTCCCTTTCGAATACCTCGACTTCAAAACCTTTTAGCGCGAGTGCTCTGGCAGTTGCAATACCTACGATGCCTGCGCCTATAACGATAGCTTTTTGCTGTGTCATAACTATGAAAAAAGATAAACAAAGTTTAGCTAAACTAAACTTTGTTTATTATCAGTTTACACAAGCGGTATTAATTTTTTATTAAGCCTCCTTATTTTCAAAGAAGTAAATGACGAGCATAACGGCATTGGCAGTGCCGGTATTTCTTGGTGTGTGGGAGATGCGGCCGTCAAAAAGGAGGGAGTCTCCTTTGGATAGCTGGTAAGTGTCGCCACCGATATTGTATTCCACGTCGCCGCTGATCATGTATTTGTATTCAAAGGCTTCGGTCTGCACCATGGGGCGGTTCGCGCCAGGTTCGAGTTCCAGCAGTACAATATCTACTGTTCCTTTATTGACTGACTGGGTAAAAATGCGTTTGTAGAAGAAACCGATCGCGTCTTCTTTTTCAAAAGGGTCGTAATCAGCTGGTTTTTTGACCAGTACGAGCGGTTGTTCGCTGGTCGTGCTGATATCTTTAAAAAAGACGTTGAGATCAATTTCAAGGGCTCTGATAATGTCTATGAGGACGATCAGGGATGGGATGGTACGGCTGTTTTCAATCTGAGAGATCAGCCCTTTACTCACCTTGGCACGGTCGGCCAGGTCCTGTACCGTGATATTCTTTTCGCGTCGTTTTTCTTTTATCCTGTTACTGATCTGAACTAAAGTGTCCTCTTTCATTATGCGTTATATTAAACCGGCATGACCGGGCTGTAAATTAACATATTATAATAAAAGCTGCGGGGAGGAAGGTTGGTTTACTTGTTTGGCGGTAAAATAGTATCAGTTTTGGTTATAGGCTAATTGGAGGTATGTGCGAGAGTGTATTGATTATTAACCCATTATAATCTTTTTTGTGTTAAGACATACCCCCATACACGACGTGTACATGCTTTATACACGACGTATATACGGCGTATCTATGCTTTAGCTGTAGCATAAAAGGCCGCTGCGAATGATACTTTTTTCGCAGCAGCCTTTTTCAATGATGTTTATATTCTCAGCAGATTTTTATGGAGCGGGCATTTACCTGGTCGCTTCTTCCAGCAGGAATATTACAGATTTGTAATCCTGGCCCGTTGCCAGGTTCATACCGATCTCACAGGTCCGGTTACTGGAAATATACTGATCGAAGTGTTTGTCTTTTATTTCCGCTACTACTTCCTGTGTGGCGTCGTGTGTTAACTCGGGATGTAGGAAGCCTCTGTCTCCGGCGAAGGCACAACAGGTGGAATGTATCGGATTATATGCCGTTTCTGACACTTTCTGGGCGATTGTGAGCAGTTTCCCTGCAAGGTTGAGGTGTTGTGTCGAGCAGACCGCATGTATCACTGTGGCGCCTGTTTTCTGCTTTATTTCAAGTCTTGGCAACAGGTGGTCATGCGCCCAGGCGATAGAGTCCAGGAGTGTCATTTTCTGGTGTTTATCCAGGTTCTCCGGCGTCAGGTAATGCAGGATCTCGCTGGTAATACCGAAGGTACACGAGCTGGCGTCACAGACAACCGGGAGCCGTCCTCCGTCGCTCCAGCGCCACATGCTTTCTACTACCTGATTGGCCATGTAGGTATTGCCCTCGACATATCCTTTAGAATGCCATACGGTAGCGCAGCAGTTCCCTCCCAGGTCTTCCGGTATCCATACGGGTAATCCGGCACGATCAGAGAGTGTCACCATGGCTTCTGCCAGTGTCATTTCCTGCTTTTCCCCCCGGGATGCGCCGAATATACGGTTCACACAGGCGGTAAAATAAACCGCAGCTGCTCCTTCTTTGCTGGTAGCAGGCAGTTTTGTTTTTGCGGGATGCGGGATGTTAGGGATCCAGGCCGGCATCAGGTCTTCACTGACAACCGTTCTGGCGAGGGCGGTCAGTCCTTTGGCCGGCAGGCCGGAGAGGATCGTTTGCGTAGCGGCGTTCAGTGAGAGTGCGCCGCGCATTACTTTTTCCACTGTTCCCCAGTTTTTTGCCAGTTTGAGGGCAATCTGTTCAGCTTTACGCGTGTGTTCCATAGAGCGGAACTCTTTCATCAGTACGCCGGTATTGATATCCAGCGGACAAGCAATTTCGCAGCTGCCATCGCCGGCACAGGTTTCAATCGCACTGTATTCGTATTCCTGTAACAGGGCCGCTGTTACCGGTGAGCCTTGCGGCTGACGCAGCATTTCCCTGCGCAGCGCAATACGTTGTCTTGGGGTGGTGCTGAGGTTACGGCTTGGACATACGGGTTCGCAGTACCCACATTCAATACAACGATCTACTTCATTTTCAACTGTAGGAATGGTATGCAGGTGCTGCAGGTGAGATGCCGGATCTGCGGAGAGCAAAACGCCCGGCCCGAGTATCCCGTCAGGATCGGCCAGTCGTTTTAGTTTCCACATCAGCCCCGTCAGTTTTGGTCCCCATTCATGTTCTACGAAAGGAGCGATGTTTCGGCCTGTACCGTGTTCTGCTTTCAGGGAACCGTCATATTTTCCAACTACGAGTTCGATGACATCTCTCAGAAAGGCATCAAAACGCTGTAATTCTTCGGCAGAGTTAAAAGAAGGAGTGACCAGGAAATGCAGGTTACCAGCGGATGCATGTCCGAAGACATAGCCTTTATAACCATGCCTCGCAATCAGTAATTGCAGATCAACGGCGCCTTCTGCGAGTCTTTCGGGTGGAAAGCAGACGTCTTCCAGGATCAGGGAAGTGCCGCTTGGGCGTGTACCTCCAACGGAAGGTAATAAGCCATTCCGGACGGTCCAGAACTGGGCTGCCAGTTTCGGGTCTTTTGTGAAAGAACCTGGTTCCAGTAATGGTAAGGTCAATAGTATATCGTTTGCGGCTTGTTCAGCTACTGCTAATAGTTCTTTCGTTGCTACCCGGAATTCCACCAGCAAGCCGGTCGCATTTTCGTCGAATGCTTCCCAGCGATCGGGTACGCCAGGTTTGCCTTCCACTGCGTGTAGTGATGCCCTGTCCGATAGTTCTACTGCCATGGCGCCTGCCTTTATAAAAGGCGCTACTGCTGCGCAGGCGGAGTACATATCGGGGAAAATGAGGAAAGCAGTCAGTCTGTGCAGATCGTCCGGTACGGTGTCGAATACCACTTCTGAGATGAATCCTAAAGTACCTTCTGAACCTACCATGAGGCGACGGAAGATCTCTAACGGTGTTTTCCCATCCAGGAAAGCCCCCATATGATAACCGGTGGTGTTCTTGATGCTGAATTTTTTGACAATGCGGGCGCTGAGCGCTGCATCGGCTTCAATTTCCGCTTTTATTTCTTTCAGTCCTTCACATAATGCCGGTTCTGCACGCTGGAATTGTGCTTCTGCGTCCGGATCCGCGGTATTGATGCGGGTGCCGGATGGCAGCATAAATGACAGGGAGGAAATGGTCTTGTAGGAGTTTTGGGCAGTGCCGCAACACATCCCGCTGGAATTGTTAGCTACAACGCCACCGATGGAGGCTACGCTGCCACTGGCAGGGTCTGGTCCGAGGCGATAGCCATAAGGACGCAGTGCCAGGTTGGCGCGGAACATAATCGTGCCGGGTCTTACCCGTAATTGTTTCCCGGCTGCTTCGACAGTAGCACCCGCCCAATGTTTACGGGCATCCAGCAGGATACCGTCGCCCTGGGCCTGTCCACTTAAACTGGAGCCGGAAGCACGTATGGTAACGGGGATCTGTTTTTCCCGTGAATATTTAAATATCGCCAGCACCTGTTCTTCGGAGGTGGGCGTTACCACTACTTTCGGGATCATACGGTACGGACTTGCGTCAGTTGCATAGCGTATGAGGTCGAGTGCTTTATAGAGAACCTGCTCTTCTCCCAGTAAACCGATCATATCTTTTTTAAGCCATTGCGGCGTTCCTTCAGCGACGCTATCCGGCGCCCTGTCATGCGTTGGCTCATGTGGTAATGGTTCAATCTTCGCTGGATCCGGAGAGAGTAGTTTTTTCATATTTCATTCAGATTTGGTCATTGCATTCATCTGTAGCAGCTAATGTACTGTTTGTTTGGTATTTTTTCCAAAAAGGTTGACCGAGGGGAGAAGGGGAAGATGTATGAGCAGGTAGGTTGGTTTAATATCGGACGTTGATCTTTCGTTCAGCAACGAAGGACCAACGTCCGATATTACAGGGGCATTAATTGCCGGTTCTGTATTCTCTGGGAGAAAGTCCTGTACTTGTTTTGAAAAGTTTGGTAAAGTGGGACGGGTAGAGGAAGCCCAGTTCATAGGCGATTTCGCTGACCTGTTTTTCCGTGCCGAGTAAGAGGGATTTGGCTTTATCCACCAGTTGCAGGTGAATGTGTTCCTGTGCGGTCTTTCCTGTGTACTTGTTCAGGAGGTCAGATAAATAGCTGGTGGAGATATTTAACTGTCCGGCAAGGTATTTTACATCCGGCAGACCGCGTTCCGCCAGGTCATCCTGTGAAAAATAGTCGGCTAACAGGCTTTCAAAGCGTTGTACGATGTCGTTACTGGCTTTTCTGCGGGTATAAAATTGTCTGTCATAAAAACGTTCGCAATAGCTGAGCAGCAGTTCGATATTTTTTATGATCAGTCCTTCTGTATGTTTGTCGATATGCTGACCATATTCGCGTTTTATCTTGGCGATACAATCCTGTAGGATGATTTTTTCTTCATCAGAGATATGCAATGCTTCATTGAGATCGTAGCGGAAGAAGGTGTATTGTTGTATGGTACGTCCTAGTTCGGTACCGTGTATCAGGTCCGGGTGAAAGAACAGTGCCCAGCCTTCTTCTATAGGTATATCCGGACCGGAACGCAGCACCTGGTCAGGCGCTGTGAACATGAGCGAGCCTTCGCTGAAATCGTATGTCTGCCGTCCGTAATTAAACCAGCCCTTGAACTGTTTGCAGGAGATCGTATAAAAGGACATGCTGAAGGCGACGTCTTTATCAAAAAGCTGGTGATTGATGGCAGACAAGTCAATGATCGAGATAAGCGGATGCTGCGGTTTGCCGCAATCGTAGATGTCGTGCAGTTTGCTGATACTGTTTATCTGGATAATGTTGTCTGCCATCGTGTGAAGTTACAAATTTTACAAAGCGGGTGACTGCTTAAAGGTTATGACCGAAGAAAACTTCATTGAAGTGTTGTCTGAATGCTTCTGAACCCATGCTGAGTCTTGTGGCATAGAGCTGTTTACCATCTTCACCGGCGACATATCGTATCTGATCTTTCCCGTCAGTAGCCGCTTCGAAGACGGTTGCTGCGATGATCTCCGGAGGGGTAAGATTTTCAGGAAGCATGAGATTGCCCATTACTTTTTCTACCTTATCCAGGATGGGTTGATAGGCGTCTATTTTTTTTGCGCCATATGCCATGGAGCGACCCACATAGTCCGTCTTTACGCCGCCCGGCAGGATGGTTTTGATACCTATATTGAATTTGGAGAGTTCGAAGTACATGCTTTCGCTGAAGCCTTCCAATCCCCACTTAGCAGCGTGGTACATGGCACTGAATGGGAAGGCGGTCATACCACCCATGGAGGAAGTAGCTATAAAAAGACCGCTGCCTTGTTCTCTGAAATAGGGAATAAATGCCTGGGTGATCCTGATGACAGCAATCAGGTTTGTATTAATAAGACCGGTGATTTGTTCGTCGCTGTATGTTTCTAAGGGACCATACAGACCGTGTCCTGCGTTATTAAAAACGACGTCAATTTTAGCGCGTTTAGTAGCTTCGTTGACGCAGGTCTGAATCCGGGTGAGATCAGTTACATCCAGCGGCAGGAGGGTGACATTGTCAAGTTGAGAGAGTTCCTGTTCTTTTTCAGGAGAACGCATGGTAGCGATCACCTGCCATCCTTTGCTATGGAAAAATTTAGCGGTTGCTTTGCCTATGCCTGAGGATGCGCCTGTTATGAAGATTGTTTTCATTGTTTGAATGATTTGATGGTACAAAGATGGGGTAGGGCGGGAGAGGAAAATTATACAGATTCGGGCAATATTTATATATTTCGCGGATAAATTAGTCAGCATCAACTGTGCCTCCTGTCACGCTTATGCAAAGGTGGTTTTCGGACCTCCGATTTTCGATATGAGTGAAATGGAGGAAGAAAATTCAAGGTAATATACACCCGCTTCCGGACCGATAAGCATCATAAGCAATTCTCTTTCGAGCTGACGGAAGATGATAAAGCGACCCTGTATAAGTATATAAGAAACCAATCGAGAATAGTGTATTAGCATGAATCAACCTGGATTAGCGCACCATCAGTTTGCGTTGCTCAAAGTAGACAAGATTAAATAAAATGCATCTTTGTTGCATTTATATAAAACTTCTTTATCTTCGCGCCGGTTCAGTGCACGGGGCCAGTATCAACTAACAACTTATCCGTCAATAAATGAACATTTATAAATCTATTAGGGGGCTGCTGCTGGTGGGCCTGGCTATTGTATTGTTTTCTGCCTGTGGTAAAGAGGATCCCATTGTGGATATGGGTTATCTGCCACCTGCAACGCTTCCGGATTCCGTGACCGTTACTTATGGAACCGTGAAAACACTCAATTTGCCCGACGAATATAAAAGCCAGCCTTATGTCAATTTCAGACTTGATTTTACAGGAAATACCAACCTTAAAGTGAATACATCAGATTCTCTGCACACGCTGCTTGCGAAGGCAATTGTGGTAGACGCGAAGGAAAAACATATCAGAATAGACGCAGGGAAACTATATCCTAATAGTAACAGATCTGAGCTGACAGGTGTTCGTTTACCGGATACTTACAAGGTGCGCCTGGTAGCGGAGTCGCTGACGGGTCTGAAGCCGGTAAGGGCCGATTTTACATTAAAAGTAATGCCGGCAGCATTGGGGATTAAAGAATTATCAGCAACAGATCCGATCCCTTATGGATATTCTTTATACAGCGCGGAAGGTGCTTCCTATACGATTGATTATCTCGGATTGGATAAAGCGGGTACCAACCTGGAACTGCATCAGAACGGGTTTCCTGACGGGCATGTGACCTTACAGGGTGATAAGGTGGTGCTTGACCAGTACGCGGGTGATGAAGACCGGAAATATGAATGGACTTATGACCTGGTGGCTAATCTGCAGAAAGATGGTTACAGGGTGGCTTACAAGCAATTCCGGACAGTGATTCTGCCACAGCCAAAGTTTATATATGGGATTTATTATCCGGAGTTTGATCTGACCATCGTACAAAACCGTGTGGTGATGGGCTTGGGGAATGCGTATATGTCGCCCGCGCCTGTTTTCAATCCGGAGAAATATAAGGGTAGTTTCAGGATATTGTCCATTGCCTATGGATCTGCTCCATTTGCAGATACAGACAAGCTCTTTTCAGTGGATGCTTCGACCGGACAGGTACGGGCTGCTGCGAATAGTTCTTTATCCGCAGGGGAATACAAAATGACAGTGGAAGTGACGACTACAATCGGGATAAAACTGACTACGACATTTACGCTGGTGATGGAGTAAGCGTCACTATGCCAGATAGCACAAGTGAGGAAAGTAATATGGAGATTCTTCGCATGTGTTATCTGGTGTCTATTGGACAGTAAAATTATATGTCAATCAACTTTTCGGGAGAAAAACTCAATATGTTTTATTAAATTGGAGGGACATTAACATAAAATATGAATAAAAAAGGCTGCCTTTCACCTCCTTAGTTTTAATATTCTTCAATGTTTGGATGAAGTGATGCGCCGGCTTGCTGCCGGATGATATTCGCTACTTCAAAGTTTCATTTGTTATTAATATTAAAATATATCTTGTCCTAAGGACAAGCAGGTAAGTCTTTTATGAAAAAGTCATTTTTAGTGTTACACCTGGCGGTGATCCTCGCAGGTTTTACAGGTGTTTTTGGTAAGCTCATCTCCCTCAATGAAGGATTGTTAGTATGGTATCGGGTGTTTTTCTCCTTTGCAATCCTGTTTTTCATTCTTAGATTATTTAAAGTAAAAGCCAGTCTTTCTTTAAAAGAGAAATTAGACGTCTCTAAGATCGGGATGTTTATTGCCATACACTGGGTCTTCTTTTATGCCAGTATCAAGTATTCCAATATTTCGATAGGGGTGGTTTGTTATTCTTTAACGGGGTTCTTTACAGCTGTTTTTGAACCGCTGATCAACAGGAAGCCATTTGTGCTTTCGGCGCTGGTATTGAGCGGACTGACCTTACTGGGGATTAGCCTTATCTTTCACTTTGATACTTCTTATCAGCTGGGTATTGGGCTGGGGGTAATTTCCTCGGCCTTTGCTGCTTTGTATACCATTTATAATGAACGGCTGGTAAAGCGCTATGATAGTAAACAGATCAATTATTATCAGATGATGGGAGCGACTATCGGACTGGGATTGCTGATGCCGGTATATCTGCATTTTTTTCCTGTGTGGAGCCTGGTACCTGATCTGAAAGATACGTTATACCTGTTATTGCTGTCTTCTGTCTGCACAGTGGGTTTGTATATTTTATTCGCAGAATCATTGAAAAGACTTTCTGCTTTTACAGTGAATCTGAGTTTCAATCTGGAACCTATTTATGCGATTATACTGGCATTCCTGTTTTTTAATGAAGGGAAGGAGTTGAATATTTCTTTTTATGTGGGGCTGTTTTTTGTAATGACTTCTGTCGTGTTGCAGACTTACCTCTCTATGAGGGATCATAAATAACATTAAAAACGGCGACTCCTGCATATTGCAGGAGTCGCCGTTTTTTAGAATGCCGGTTGTAATGTTTTGACGTGTACTCTTCTCTCTGCTGGTCTGAAATACCAGGATACAATCGTCAGTGTAAGCAATAAGAGGGAGGGAAGGATCTGTGTAACAGGATCTCCCAATGTAATATGTGAAACGATGGCGCCTGACATCGCAAAGAAAAATCCCGCATAAGCCCATTCTTTCAACAAAGGAAAGCGTGGTACCAGTACCGCAATGACACCTAATAATTTCCAGATACCGAGTATTGTCATCAGGTAAACCGGATAGCCCAGGTGCGTGAAGGCATCTACTTCTGCTTTTACTTTGAGCAGTTGTACAATACCCGTAGATACCATTCCCAGTGACAGCCAGAGTGTGGCTACCCAATAGATGATTTTATTGCGCTTACTCATGATGTGAAGTTTTTAGTTTGTTTACGATTTCCTGTAATTTATTGTGTGCCATATTGATACCCTGACGGAAAGGTAACTGCATCAACTGGTCTCTGACAGCAACAGATTTGTATACTACGTGCATTGTCAATCTGCTGGTATCATCGCTCAGTTTCCGGAATTCAAGAAATTCCAGTTGTGCACCCAATGACATATTATCCATTTCAAATGTGCGTGTGATCTTTTCGTTGGGGATGAATTCATGATAGACCCCATTCGCAGTGAATACTACATTCCCTTTAGGATCTGAGGTCTGAAATTCCCAGCTGCCATACTTCTGATTTTCCAGTTTCAGCACTTTGGTATTCATCCATTGTTCAATGATTTCGGGTTCTACATATGCAGTGAAAAGCAGTTCTACGGGTAAGTCAAAATCCCTTGTAATAATGACTTCTTGTCTGCCGTCTTCGGCGTGGACTTTGGTTTTCGCTTCCATAGCGTGCTATTTTTTAGGTTTGTAGTTTTTCATGATCGCTTCTAATTTGTTAAACCTGTCATCCCATAATTGCCGGAAAGGTTCGATGAAGTCCGCAATCTCTTTTATCTTCTTAGGGTTCAGGTGATAATAGATCTCTCTGCCACTCTGTTCCTGTTCCAGTAGTTCACATTCAATCAATATCTGCAGATGTTTCGATACCGTCGGTCTTGCTGTATCGAAGTTAGCCGCTATTGCGCCTGCTGTCAGGGACTGCGAAGCCACTAATAGCAGGATGGCTCGTCTGGTAGGGTCTGCTATAGCCTGAAATACATCACGTCTTAGGTTCATTATGTAGCTATTTGACTACAAATATATGTGTAGTTATTTGGCTACGCAAATTTATTTTCTGAGAAGGAAGGAAAAGAATGGCGGATATCATTGCTACAGGTGTCTAATAAAGTGGAGAGCGCCTATACACTTGTTATCAACCTCATACTTAACCTTTAAAATCCACATTATGAAAAAGAGTCCAGCATTGCTGGTAATGAGTCTGCTGACATTCATGGCCTGCAAACAAGGTTTGCTGACGCCAGTTGAAAAACCACAGAACGCTGATAATACAGTAGGTATCAGTCAGGCGATTACCGCTGATTATATTACTGTGAGCATCAAAAATGTCAAGAGCAGCAAATTCCTGGAAGTAGCAGGAAATCCTGTGCAAAACGCTAAATTTAAAGACAACGCATTGCTGCAGCAATGGGAGACTTCCCTCTCGGGTACAGAAACAAACAGGTGGCAGAAATGGCACCTGATTTATCAGACTACAGTTAATGGTACGAGATATTATCACATCCGTAACCTGCACAGTGGTAAACTGATAGACGTTCCGTCTGCCAGCGGCACATCTGGTACGGTATTGCAGCAATATGCCGCTTTCCCCCTGTTAGCTGATCAGCAATTATGGAGCCTTACCGATATTGGTGGCGGACAATACCGCATCGTCAACAAAGGTAACAGCTTATCCTTGTCAGTAGCAGGTGGGTCTACCAGTAATGGTGCGCAGGTCATACAGGAGACAACTGCGAGTGATAATAAACAGTACTGGACGATCACTGAGATTACACCAGATACCTATCGTGACGACCAGGTCGTACGTTTCTTTAACCGTAACAGTGCCAGTCTGGGATCCGCTGCCTTTGACCAGGGCAATACGATTCCGCTGACATGGGGTGCTAACAACGGAAAAGTACTATGGGTAACACAAGACGCCTGGGATGGATCGCAGGTACAGTCCAACGGTATGTTCAACTGTGGTCATTTCTTCAGTTATAATAACTCCATATTTATACAGCCGTCGAAAACAGACTGGACTCCGAACAACGCACCTAATATGACCATTCCTAACAGTACTTCCGGTAAACCCAAACAGATCTGTAATATACAGTCGGGTACTACCTGGAGCTGGCCTGGTCCGGGTGTAGAGATCGGTGATAAAGTCTATATGCAGTGCGGTGAAGGGAATGGTCTGAATGCGACCAATCAATCCCTGTACCGGCTGACGCAGAGCGCCACTACACAATGGACTGCCGAACGTCTGATGCCGAATGGATTTAATAATTATACCGCTATCAGTTATTCTACCGGCCTGGTAAAACCAGGCGATGGATATGTATATGCTTTCGGAAGCGAAGCGACGAGTTTCGGTTATGGCAGTTATATACATGTCGCCAGATTTGCTGAAAATAATCCGCTGCAATGGCAGTATTGGAGTGGATCGGCATGGACTTCCAGTCCGGCCGCAGGCGCTGCTTCAAAGATTGCGGACGCCAGAGGTAGTAACAGTGTAGCCTATCTGAATGGCAAATATATCCTCATGACACTGGATCAGGGATTCAATTGCGATCCTGACAGAAGCGTGTATATTGCTACCTCTACTTCTCCTACAGGACCATTTACCGCACAGATCAAGGTATATACTATCCTGGAGTACTTTAAGGAGCAATACACCCGTTATTATACGCCTGTGATTCATCCGGAGTTTAACAACGGCAGAAATGAGTTGTTGCTGACGTATAGTGTCAACTTCTCTGCCTGCGGACTGGATGGTTGCGAAGGTGCATGGCTGGATCCGTATTATTACAGGCTGAAGGGGATCAGAGTGCCTTATTCGAAGATAGGGCTGTAGGGTGTATAGGGGCTCTCTTACAGTGAATTAGGAATTAACAATTAGGAATTAGGAATTGAATTAAAATGCCTCCAAAGGAATAAACAGATGTTTTAAAGGAAGCGCCTTTTTGATCTACTGACGGGTATTGCTGTACAATTCCTAATTGTTAATTCCTAATTCCTAATTTCCACTGGCGGTAACCGCCATTTCACGTGTCTAATATAAACAGGTGTCTCAACGACGATTAAACATCATTATATTTTATGCTTAGGGAAATTATGACAACGTTGTTATGCGGCGCCGGGTTAATGGCGTCTGCACAACAAAAGGATCTGGTAGCTTATGCGAATACTTTGCAGGGTACAAATTCTGAATATGCCCTTAGTCACGGGAATACTTATCCAACGACGGGTCTGCCTTTCGGTATGCACGCCTGGTCCGCACAGACCGGCAATAACGGCGATGGCTGGAAATACCAGTATAAGGCTACAACGATCCGTGGTTTTCAGCAGGTGCATCAGTGTAGTCCATGGGTAGGAGATTATGCGGTATTCAGCCTGATGCCGGTGGCAGGAACCCTGAAAGTAAACGAGGAACAACGCGCGGCCGCGTTTAGTCATAAAGATGAAACGGCCAGACCGGATTACTATAAAGTGACCTTTGAAAATAAAACAACTGCGGAAGTGACACCTACAGAGAGAGGAGCACATCTGCGTTTCTCTTTTCCGGCAAAAACACCGGCATATGTTGTACTGGATGGTTATAACGCGCTGAGTGGTGTAAAGATCTATCCGGCGGAAAGAAAGATCACCGGGTATGTGACGAACGGACGGTTTATCCCGCAAAATTTCAGGAACTATTTTGTGATCGTTTTTGATCAGCCTTTTGAAGCGGCTGGTACCTGGGAGAATGTGAAAGGACAGATTTTTGCGGATTCTCTCACCGGAGAAGGAAAGGGGATGGGCGCATTTATCCGCTTCCGTAGTGGCACAAAGGTACAGGCGAGGGTTGCTTCTTCCTATATCAGTACCGAACAGGCGGAGCTGACCTGGCAAAAGGAGCTGGCCGGGTTTAAGAACCTCGAACAGACAAGGGCAGCGGCTAATAAAACCTGGAGTACGCTTTTCAACCGGGTACTGGTGGAAGGCGGTTCCGAAGAAGATAGAGCTACTTTCTATTCCTGTCTGTTCCGCGCTAATCTGTTTTCACACCAGTTCTTCGAATATGATGCACAGGGCGCACCTCACTATTTCAGTCCTTACGATGGCAAGGTACACAATGGTTATATGTATACGGATAATGGTTTCTGGGATACTTTCCGTGCCCAGTTTCCGCTGAATACGATTCTGCATCCGACGATGGAAGGTCGTTATATGCAGGCATTACTGGATGCACAACAACAATGCGGCTGGTTCCCGGCCTGGTCTTTCCCCGGAGAGACGGGTGGTATGCTGGGTAATCATGCCATTTCCCTGTTGACGGATGCCTGGGTAAAAGGGATCCGGACATTTGATCCTAAGCAGGCACTGGACGCCTATTTCCATGAAGCCATGAATAAAGGCCCCTGGGGTGGCGCTAATGGTCGTGCGGGCTGGAAGGAGTATTATCAGCTGGGTTATGTCAGCTTTCCGGAATCACATGGCAGTACTTCCCAGACGCTGGAATATGCATATGATGATTTCTGTGCTTATCAACTGGCAAAGCTGACAGGGAATCAATTCTATCAGTATGTGTTCGGGCGTAGCCTTTACAATTATAAAAATCAGTACGACAGTACCACCGGTTTTATGCGTGGGCGTAAACTGGATGGCAGCTGGGTGGAAGATTTTAATCCCGTGAAATGGGGTGGTCCATATACAGAAGGTAATGCCTGGCATTGGCAATGGTCGGTATTTCATGATGTACAGGGGCTGATAGATCTGATGGGAGGGGAAGCCCGTTTTATTGCTAAACTGGATTCCGTTTTCAGTACCGGGAATAAGGTGGACGTCGGCTATTACGGTCAGATGATCCATGAAATGACGGAGATGGTCAATGCGGAGATGGGACAATATGCGCATGGCAATCAGCCGGTACAGCATATGATCTACCTGTATAATTATGCAGGTCAGCCGTGGAAGGCACAGGCACATGCAAGAGATGTTATGAAACGACTGTATAATGCAGGTCCGGACGGTTATCCCGGTGATGAGGACCAGGGGCAGATGTCTTCCTGGTATGTCATGAGCGCGCTGGGTTTTTATAGTGTGTGTCCGGGTACGGATGAGTATGTAATTGGTAGTCCGGTGTTCCCGAAGGTCACACTCACTTTGGAAAACGGGAAACAGTTTGTCGTAGAGGCGCGTCATAACAGTCCGGAGAATGTGTATATACATTCTGCCACCCTTAATGGCCGTCCGTATTCCCATAACTGGATCCGGCACACTGATATTACCAATGGCGGGGTGCTGGTACTGGAAATGGGAAAGGAGCCGGCGAAGGGCCGTGGACTGGAAGCAGCGGACAAACCTTATTCCATCAGCAGGCGTTGAAAATCTCCGCATCGCTAATTTCCGGGGAGATTTAGAAACTTGTGCTAAAACGATTATATTAGCTGGTAGTTTGAACTCAGGCGATGCGACAAGATTATTCCACGTTTACCGATGAAGAGGTGTTCCTGCTCGTGAAGAAGGGGGACGACAAAGCATTCGAAGAAATTTTCAGACGTTTCTGGCAGGAGTTGCTGGATGCGGCCTATCGCCGCGTAAAAGTACAGGAAACTGCCATGGAACTGGTTCAAAGCCTGCTTGTGAACCTGTATCTGAAAAGGGAAACGATTGAACTCCGGACCTCTCTCCGCAATTATCTGCATATCTCATTAAAAAATAAAGTACTGAACGCAGTACGGGCTGAAGTTGTGCGTAACACTTATCAGCAGCATATGCTGGCAGACACTGGCCTGTATCAGGCTGATGCCGCCACCAATCTGCAACTGAAAGAGTTACAGGAGCAGATCGATGCTTCCTGTGCGGGGATGCCGGAAAAATGCCGGGAGGTCTTTTTCCTGAGCCGGAAGGAGCACCTGTCGTATCAGCATATAGCACAAAGGCTCGGCATATCGGTGAACACTGTGGAGAAACACATGGTGAAAGCATTGAAAATACTGCGTTCACGCCTGAAAGAATATAACTTTACACTGTTCTGGCTGATGCTGTTGGTAGTGCTTGGATGGGAAATTTTCAGCAAATTTTAAATACAGTGGCGGTAGGACCCTTTTCAGGTGTCTAATGTTTAGAAACTATGGACATAAGCAACACCAGGTTAAAAGAATTATTAGATAAATATCTCGATGGTACGGCCTCTGCGGAGGAGATCAGTGAGGTAGATGCATGGTATGCGTCTTTCGCGTCGCATAAGGGCGTCACGGAACAATTAAACGCAGATCGGCAGGTGGCGCTGGAGCAACTGCTCTTTTCCCGTATTCATCGGGAAATCAGTCAGGCACAGGCGCCGTTACGGGTGCTCCGGTCGCGTGCGCGTTACTGGTGGGCAGCCGCCAGCGTGGCGGTGCTGCTGGCAGCAGGCGGTGTATATTATGCCGTTAACCGCATGGCCGAGCAGGGAGTTGCCGGTACGATGATCACGGAAACGGTGGAGAAGGGCAATATCAGGAAGATCACATTGCCGGACAGCAGTATCATCTGGCTGAATGCGGATAGTAAAATCCGCTATGCGCAGCAGCATGGCCGTGAGATATGGCTGGAAGGGGAAGGGTACTTTGAAATCGCGCCCCGGCAGGAAGAGGGTTTCCTGGTACATACCGGCCAACTCGATGTACAGGTACTGGGTACCAGTTTTAATATTGACGCTTATGCGCCGGCAGATTCGATCACTGTAACCGTCAGTAGCGGTAAGGTGGCGGTCAGGACGGAGAAAAATACAGACGTTGCCATTGCTGCCAATCAACAGGCCGTTTACAAGGCGACGGCTGACAGCATAAACAGATACGATATCAGTGCGGCTGATTTTGGCGCCTGGAGGGAGGGGCTGCTGGTCTTTAAAAATGCCAGTTTTGAAAGTATTGCCCGTACGCTGGAACGCCGTTATAAGGCGCATATCCGCTTCGACGGACAAAAAACAGCTTCCGCCCTGCTTTCTGCCAGATTCGGCAAGGATGAGCCTATAAAGGACATTCTACGCATGTTATGCGATATATATGGTTTCAACTACCGGAAGGAACCAGGTAGTGAGGAATACCTGGTGTATGATGCGCAGCCACATCATTGACCGGATCCAACTGTTCGGATGACGTGATAATGGGAAGTTATGAAAAGAGAATTGCGGAGTGTCTGCATTTGCGCGCCATTAAAATGGCCTGCCTGTTATTCCTATGCGCTTTAGTGATGATTGGAAATGTTTTTGCACAAACAGGTACAGAAAGAGATCTGAGACGTACAATGGTTGACATACAGGTCGTCAATCAGTCCTTCGATAAAGTATTTGAACAGATCGAAGCCGCTACCGCATTCCGGTTTGTATTCAATCCGTCGGAAATCGCCCGGAGCGGTAAGGTCACCATCAGCAAAAAAAATATTTCAGTTGAGCAGGTGCTCAGACTGCTGCCTCCGCCTTTACAATATGAGCTGAGGGGTAGTAATATATTGATCCTTGAGGAAAGGAAGCCTGTGAACAGCGCAGCTCCACGGCTGTTACACACAGGTCGTGTATCGGATGCGGAAGGACATGTATTGCCTGGCGTCAGTATTATCGTAAAACGTACTGCACGCAGGGTGATCACGGACGAAGAAGGCGTGTTCCGTATTGAAGCCGGTCCGGGAGACACTTTACGTTTCTCCCTGCTGGGGTTCCAGGATCAGGAAACCGCCGTTTCACTGTCAGCTCCTCAGGACATTGTCTTACAGCCTGGTTCCTCTGCGCTCCGGGAAGTCGTGGTGATCGGTTATGGTTCTGCCAATAAAGAGAACCTGACCACGGCCATCGGCACCGTAAAGGGTGAGCAGCTGAATGAAAGGGCGACGACTTTAAATGTCATGCAGGGACTGGCTGGTAAGGTGGCAGGTGTCAGTGTGATGATCAATTCGGGGAAACCGGGTGGTAATCCGATCGTGAAGATCAGGGGAACCGGTTCTATCAATGCGTATAACGGTCCGCTATATGTGGTTGATGGCATTGTAGGCGCTGACCCTATGAACATCGATCCAAACATTGTTGAGTCAGTGGATGTGCTCAAAGATGCGGCAGCTTCGGCGATCTATGGGGCCAGGGGTTCAAACGGGGTGATTGCGATCACCACAAAGAAGGGCGGTAAAAACACACCGGCCATCTCTTTCCGTAATACCCTCAGTTTTGCTACACTGGCCAGGGAGATAGACCTGATGGATGCAAATGAAGCCCTGGAAATGTTCAGGCGTGAATACGCATATCAGCCTGGCCGTATCGCACCGCATCTTGATCCTGACAGACAGTTTTCCCGGAAGGAAGATCTGTTCAATGCAGATGGTACGCCTAAGTATAATACGGATTGGCAGAAAGAAGCCAGTCGCCTGGCGGTATCACATGAACATGCGTTGTCGTTTTCATTAGGTAAAGAAGATATTTCTGCACTGGCAGGACTTTCATTTAGCGATCAACAGGGAATTCTGATCAACAGTTATTCCCGTCAGGTGAATGGGTTTATCAATCTCGGCTGGAACGTAAAGAAATGGCTGCACATTCAGACGGTGCTTAACAGCGGTGCATTCAAGCAGAATAACGTCGATATTAATACGTTTGGCCTGAATGCCGTGCGCCAGATCTATGAATTTCTGCCTTTTTTCCCGGTGAGATACCCGGATGGCACTTATTCCCGGAAAGCAGATTATCCGGGGGCAGAGAGCTCTGAAAACCCGGTGAGACTGATGAATGAGGTACAATCCGTAGCAGGACGTACCTATACCATGGGCAATCTGCTGGCGACCTTTTACCTGAGTCCTAAGCTGCAATTTACCGCAGGTATCAGCGGACAAACAGGCGCCAGCTATAATTTATATTTCTCCGGCAGGGATATCATCGGTTATTCCGATGTACAACAGGGGGTGGCTACACGGGGGCATGGTCAGACAGGCTCCTGGACTTCGGAAGATTATTTTACCTGGAAGGATAATTTCGGGAAACATCATCTGACAGGCGTGGCCGGCGCCAGCTGGTATTACTTTGCCAGTATGAATACACAGGCAGGCAGCGAAGGCTTCTTTGATGATTTCTTCTCGTATAATAGTCTGCAGACAGGTCTGGTGCCACAGCGGCCAAGCTCCGGATCAAGCCGGAATGCGATGAATTCGTTTTACATGCGGTTCAACTATGACTACGATAACCGCTACCTGTTCGGGATATCCCTGCGGGCGGATGGATCCTCGCGTTTTGGCGCCAATAACCGCTATGGTTACTTCCCCAGTTTTTCGGCCGCCTGGCGTTTATCGTCAGAGCCTTTCCTGCGGGATGTGCGTAGCATTAACAGTCTGAAACTCCGTGTCAGCTATGGTATTGTGGGTAATTCTGATATCGGCGATTATGTGACACAGAGCAGAATTAATAGTGGGCAAACGCCTTTTGGCGGACAGGTAGAACCTTCTGCCACACTCGGCGGATTGGGTAACCGGGATCTCAAATGGGAGAGGGCGCATCAGCTGAATCTTGGTGTGGATGCTACCTTGCTGGATAGAAGGGTACAGTTCACCGCCGATGTCTATAACAGGATCACCAAAGACCTGCTGTATTTTAAGCTGTTGCCATCTACTTCCGGATATGAAGGAGTATTTGATAATATAGGATCGATCCGTAACAGGGGACTTGAATTGTCATTGACCACGGAGAACATCCGCAGAAAGAATTTCTCCTGGAATACTTCACTGATCTATTCCATGAACCGTTCGCTGGTGCTAAACCTGAACGGAGATATCATGTATCCGTGGGCAGGACGTATCATGGAGGGAAGGCCCTTAAATGAATTCTACGGTTATCAGCGACTGGGCACCTGGGGTACAAATGAAGCTGCGGAAGCGGCTGTATACGGGAAGAAACCGGGCGATCTCAAATATGCAGATCTGAATCATAATAAGGTGAAAGACGCGGGCGACCGTACCGTATTGGGGAATGGAATGCCTGATTTCGAAGGTAGTATTGTGAATACAGTCAACTACCGGAATTTCTCCCTGGCTCTCGATCTGCAGGTGATATACGGGCATAGTCTGGCGAACCTGACACGATTGATCATGGAAAACGCGGCGCCTGTCACGAATAGTTACAGTAGTCTGCTGGATGCCTGGACACCGGAACATCAGGGCACAATGAATGCTGCCTTGCGTTTACCAGGTGATGGTTTTGACAGTGAGATCGACAGTTATAATATCGAGAAAGGATCGTTCCTGCGGGTGCGTAATATCACCTTGGGTTATCGTTTGCCATCGGTATGGCTGAAACGCTGTCATCTGAGATCGGCGGTACTGGGTGTGAGTGCGGAGAATTATTTTCTCTTCACGAAATACAAAGGATATGATCCGGAGGCGTCTTCTTTTGACGGAGACTTTAACCAGGGCGTTGATCTGTACCAGTATCCGAAGGCAAAGACGATGGCGTTCACACTAAATGTTACATTTTGAATAAAGGAATTGAGATATGAAACGAATGCGCTTCCTGCTGCCGTTGCTGACGGTCTTAACGTCCTGCGTCAATTTTCTGGATGAACAGCCATCTGGTTCGCTGGGGCTGGACGACTACTATAAAACGGCAGAACAGATCAAAGCGGCTGTCAATGGAACCTATGAGGGCCTGTCGCTTCCCTATGCTGAGAATATTGGCGTAGCTGTTAGTCCGGTGTATTCTCTGGAGTATGTCACCGGCTACAGCCGACGCCCAAGACCTTCGGGTTTTGAAGATGATCAGTTCCTGCGGTTAGACAGACTGGATGCAGCTAATTCCAGGTTGCAGGCATGGTGGAATGCGACTTATTATCCGGTTGAGAATTGTAATAGTGTGATAGAAAATGTGAGTGTCAGTACGTTGATAGATGAGACGACCAAACAACGGTATCTGGGACAGGCGTATTTTATGCGTGCCTGGTATTACTTCCAGGGAGTACAGCTCTTCGGAGATATACCTTTGAAACTGACTACTACGAAAGATCCGAATGATGTGAAGATCCGCCGTTCACCAAAGGAAGCGGTGTATGATCAGATTGTAAAAGACCTGCTGAAAGCTGAGGGTAGCGGTCTGCCCTGGATAGATCGGAGCGGGCATGTTAGTCTGGGAACGGTGAAGTCATTACTGGCGAAAGTATACCTGACAATGGCTGGTTACCCGATGCAACGAGGGATCACGTATTACGGAAAGGCATATGAGAAGGCGCTGGAGGTGATTAACAGCAGACAGTTTAATCTGTTTGAGACTTATGAAGATCTCCGTGATCCGGCGAAGATGAATACGGGAGAAAACATCTTTATGTTACAACGTCATCCGACGATGGCGGAGAGTAATATTCATGGTGCGTATCTGCCATATCCTACTGAGCCGATTTCCATACAGCCGGCTTATGGAGGAGCGATGGCGCCGACATTGGCTTTCTATAACTCTTACGCGGCGAATGATGGCCGTAAACAGGAACAGGCGTTTTATTATACCCGCTATCCGCGATATGATAATCCTACAGAGATTATCACGTTTTCAGATCCTTATATTTTTAAGTTCTGGGATGCGGATGCAGAAAAAACAGGCCGTTCGGGCGCTAACTTTCCGCTGATACGTTATGCAGATGTGCTGTTGTTATGTGCAGAAGCAAAGAGTCAGCTGGATGGCGGAAGTACCACAGATGCGGCAGCGATTGCGGCTTATTATGCGGTACGTCAGCGTGCGTTTCCGGCAGCAGGGCAACCAACAATATTAACAACAGACGATATTCTGAAAGAGAGATACTGGGAACTTTGTTTTGAATTTCAGACATGGTATGATATGTTGCGCACACGTAAAGCGTTTGATGTGGCCAACGGTACGATGACCAACCTGTTAGGATACAAAGCACCGAATCACCTACGGGCCTTTGAACTGAAAGACCTTACGTTTCCGCTGCCATTAGCGGAAGTTCAGAAAAACCCGGATTTAGCACTTTAAACGACAAGATGAAACATACTATTCTTTTCCTCGCGGTGTTATGCACCGTTGGGGTGGGGCAGTCCATTGCCCAGCAACACTATTTTATCGATGGTTATCATGGCGGCAAGTACGGACACTATCCGGCAGGATATACCCAATACATTGTAGCGCAATTAGAGGCGCATCCTGCATGGAAGATCAACCTGGAAATTGAACCTGAAACCTGGGATGTGGCAAGGGTGGAAGAGCCGGCTGCATATGCCAGGCTGCAACAGTTATTTGCCGATCAGTCAGATGCAGGTAGGATCGAATATGTCAATCCGGGTTATGGACAAAGCTATCTGTACACCGGTTCTGGCGAGAGTATGATCCGGCAGTTCAGTTACGGGATGCAGCATATCAGACAGCATTTTCCGGGCGCCGTTTTTAGTACTTATTCCAGTGAAGAGCCCTGTTTTACCAGTGCATTGCCGCAGGTGCTGTTATCCCTTGGCTTTAAATATGCGTCTCTTAAAAACCCGAATACCTGCTGGGGTGGATATACCCGTGCCTTTGGTGGTGAAGTGGTACAATGGCAGGGACCTGACGGCAGCATAGTACCCACCGTGCCGAGATACGGGGCAGAAGCATTGTTGCCCAATTCCACCTGGCAGACGACCGCCTGGAATAACAGCAGCGAGTATATACAATCAGCGCTTGCTGCCGGTATCCGGCAGCCAATAGGGATGTGTTTACAGGACGCCGGCTGGCGTAATGGTCCCTGGTTAAAACAACAGGCGATATATGAAACCTGGCGTCATTATATCGGTCATGTAGCAGATACGCAACATGCTGCCGTATGGGCATTCAGTCAGGAAGACGTGCAGGTGAGTCTTGTATGGGGCGCACAGGCTTTGCAACGTATCGCACAGCAGGTCAGACAGGCAGAGAATAAACTGGCGGCCGCAGAAAAGTACGCAGCTATCAGTTCGCTGGTACAGCATGGTCCCTGGCCCAAGGCGGCCCTGGATAGTGCCTGGAAGACTTTGTTACTCTCGCAGCATCATGACTGCTGGATCGTGCCTTATAATGGCCGTAAAGGCGATACCTGGATAGACAAGGTGCAGCACTGGACGGATAATACGCTCCGTGTGAGTGATAGTATTCTGTTGCGGGGAACGGAGACAAGCCGTGCTGTACGTGTGCTCAACACAACTGCCATTGCAAGAGAAGAGTGGGTCGTGGTACCAGCTTATAAAGGCGCTTCGGCAAAGGTGACTGATAACAAGGGCAAGGCGGTAAAAGCCTATATACAGCGGGATGGTTCACTGATATTTAAAGCCAGTGTGGCGCCGATGGGATTCAATGTTTATCATATCAGTGAAGGTGCAAAGACTGCTGCTGCTCCAACACGCAACAGACAATTAGCAGATGGTCGTTACCAGATAGAGACAGATCAATACCGGATGCTCATAGATCCGGCCAGAGGAGGGATTATTACCAGTCTGATTGCGAAACAACTGAACAACCGGGAAATGGTAGACCGTAAACATCCGCGCAGTTTTAATGAACTGAGGGGCTATTTCTATCAGCAATCGGCCTGGCGTTCCAGCACTGATACGGCGGCTGTTGTAAGGCTGAAAGAAAACAATCCTGCACAGACGGTAGTAGAGATCAAAGGTGCTATTGGCGGACATCCGTTTACGCAACTGATCACCTTAGCGAATTCCACAAGCCGCATAGATATGCAGCTGAAAATTGACTGGCAGGGTGAACCAGGTATTGGTGCGCCTCCGGCAAAGCATTATCGGGTGGAAGATTATCACAAAGCATTTTATAACGACAGTTTCAAATTACAGATCCTGCTTCCGCTCAATCTGGCACAGCAGCAGTTAAGTAAAGATGCGCCGTATGATGTAACAGCGAGCCGGTTGACAAATACTTTTTTCAGTAGCTGGGATAGCATCAAGAATAATGTATTGTTACACTGGGCTGATGTGACAGATGGAAAGACCGGACTGGCACTCTTTGCGGATCATACGACGAGTTATGTACATGGAGAAAACTATCCGCTGGGCTTTACGGTGCAATTTACCGGTACTGCATTATGGGGCCGCAATTATAATGTGACAGGACCCACAGACGTACACTATGCGATTCTTCCCCATAGCGGGGCATGGGATAAAGGTGGCGTGAGTGAAGAAGCTGCCCGCTGGTGTGAACCACTGGAATTATTGCCTGCTACCGGCGAAGCTGCATTTTCCCTGCTCTCGGTGGCCGATCAGCGCTGGCAGGTACCTGCGATGATGATGGATGGAGATGATCTGTTGATCCGTGTGTATAATGCTGCCGGTGATAACAGGGAACATACCTTGTCAGTTTCCGGTACGGCTTCTGCGGTCATCCTGGAACGACTGGATGGTCAGGCACTGGAAACGCTTCCGGCAGTACAACAGACTGGTAATACAGTCATCCGTTTAGCGATACCTCGTTTCGGTATCCGCACCATTCGTTTAAAAAATATAAATATTCAACATTAATCCGCTCCATATGAAGAAAGTACTCTATTCCGTTTCACTTTGTCTGGCATCACTATCTGCTGCCGCCCAGGTGAAACCCTTCCAGCAGCATGACCGCGTGATCTTTGTAGGCAACAGTATCACAGAAGCCGGCGCTTATGTGTCTTATGTTTATCTCTATTACATGACGCATTTTCCCGACAGAAAACTGGTCATTATGAATGGCGGTATTGGTGGTGATAAAGCAGCTGATATGTACAGAAGGCTGGACTATGATATTCTTGCTAAAAAGCCTAATACGCTGGTGTTGACATTCGGGATGAATGATACCGGTTATTTTGAGTTTAACAGCGATGATGCAGATAAGACGGCACGTGAACGTATTGAAGCTTCCCGTCGCAGTTATGAGCAGATAGAACAACGCCTGCTGCAACTGCCTGATCTGCAAAAGATCCTGATGTCTTCTCCTCCTTATGATGAAACGGCGAAGATCAAAGGCAACTATTTTAAAGGCAAGTCTAAAGCGATGCAGGAAGTAGTGGCTTTCCAGGAAGCTGCCGCGCAAAAAAATAAATGGCCATTTGTAGATCTTTTCCGTCCGATGACGGCTTTAAATGCCCGTCTTCAGGAAAAAGACGCTACATTTACGATGATCGGTCCGGACAGGATCCATCCAGGTAATGCAGGGCATCTGGTGATGGCTTCCCTGTTTCTGAAAAGTCAGGGACTGAGTGGTCAGCCGGTAGCTGATGTACGTATCGACGGAGGTAAATTAAAGCAGGCACAGAACTGTAAAGTAAGCGGTCTGAATGCCAGTGCAGGAAAAATCAGTTTTGATTACCTGGCGGCTGCTTTGCCATTCCCGATGGATACCGTATCCCGTATATGGGGAAATGACCAGAAGCAATCCGACGCTCTGAACTGGATTCCTTTCACCGAAGACTTTAACCGGGAAATGTTGGCTGTCGCCGGACTACCAGCCGGAGACTATCGTCTCCTGATAGATGGTCATCCGATCGGTAAATGGTCTGCTGCTGCATTTGAAAAAGGCATTAACCTGGCGACCCAGCAGGAGACGCCTCAGTATAAACAGGCGCTTTCTATCATGCAGTTGAATATGCGCCGGATGGAAACGGAATCACGCCTGCGCCGTTATTACTGGGTACAGGGCAATTTCTTTGATAAAAAGAACATGCGTATGCAGGATGATGCCGCAGCATTGGATAGCGTTCGCCAGCAGGCACAGAAAGACGGCATGTTGCGTTACCACGAAGAGAATTATGAAACGGCGATGTACAAGGAACTGCGTACACACTGGCAGGAAGAGATTGACCTGATCATCAATCTGGTATATCGTTTGAATAAACCTGTCAGCCATAAAATTGAGATCGTTAAAATTTAATATAGTGAAGAAGAATAGTAAGCTATTAACAGGCGCCATACTCATGGCGCCTTTCATCAGTTTAGCGCAACAGCCTGCTGACTATGTCAATCCATTCATAGGCGCAAGTACGAGCACCGGAGCGGCCGGTATTTATCACGGACTGGGTAAAACCTTTCCGGGTGCTGCAACGCCTTTCGGGATGGTACAGCTGAGTCCTAATACGATCACCGGTGGCGACAACGGATCCGGGTATAGTTATGAGCATACAACTATAGAGGGTTTTGCTTTTACACAGATGAGCGGTATCGGCTGGTATGGCGATCTGGGGAATTTCCTGGTGATGCCTACGACTGGTCCCCTGCAGACAGTTGCCGGTAAACCCGAACATCCGGAGGAAGGCTATCGCTCTACCTATGCGAAAGAAGAAGAGAAAGCCAGTGCGGGTTATTATGGTGTAAAGTTGACAGAACACAATATCAAAGCAGAGATGACAGCTGCGCCGCATAGCGGTATTCTGCGCTTTACTTTTCCTGCTAATCAGCAATCACGTATACAGATAGACCTGGCCCGCAGGGTAGGTGGTACGTCTGTCTGGCAGGAAGTGAAAGTAATCGATGATCATACCATCGCGGGTTATATGCGTTGTACCCCTGATGGTGGCGGCTGGGGAAACGGTGATGGAAAGGCGAATTACACGGTATACTTCTATGCACAGTTCAGTAAGCCGCTGCGTAAATCCGGCGTATGGAGTGCTGATATTCCGGATGACTGGTCCCGCAAACGTGAGGACATTGAAAGCGACCGTTATCAGCAGCAGATCGGGAAGGCCGCTGTATTGCCTGGCGTAAAAGAAAAGGCCGGCAAACACCTTGGTTTTTATACAGAATTTGCTACTACTGCGAATGAAAAAGTATTGATGAAAGCGGGTATCTCTTTCGTAAGTATCGATGGTGCAAAGGCGAACCTGCAGGCAGAAATAAAAGGCTGGGATTTCGATGGTGTGCAGCAGCATACAACCGCATTGTGGAACCAGGCATTAGGCAAAATAGCTATCAAGGGTGGTACTGAAGAAGAGCGTAAAGTATTCTACAGTGCCCTGTATCATACAATGATCGATCCGCGTCAGTGTGCAGATGTTGATGGTAAATATATGGGTGGCGACGGCAAGGTGCATACAGATAAAAACTTCCGCAGACGTACCATTTTCAGCGGATGGGATGTGTTCCGCAGTCAGATGCCGCTGCAGACCATTATCAACCCTGCTGTTGTAAATGATGAAATCAATTCATTGGTGACACTCGCGGATGAAAGCGGTAACCATTATCTTGAGCGTTGGGAGATACTGAATGCGTACAGTGGTTGTATGATTGGTAATCCTGCTGTATCTGTGATTACGGATGCTTATGCAAAAGGGATCCGTAATTTCGATGTACAGAAAGCGTATGGTTTTGCAAAGAATACCATAGAGAAATTCGGGAATGGCAGTAAGGGGTATTCTACCGGCGGCCTAAGCGTATCATTAACACTGGAATATGCATATACTGAATGGTGTTTAGGCCGGCTGGCCGGTCTGCTTAATAAAAGAGAGGATGCGCAGACATATACAGCACGCGGCGCTAATTACCGTAATGTATTTGACAGCTCAAAAGCCTGGTTCCGTCCGCGCAATGATGACGGCAGCTGGCAGGCATGGCCGGAAGAGGGTCGCATGCGTCAGGGATATGGTACCATTGAAAGCAGTCCATATCAGCAGGGATGGTTTGTACCACAGGATGTGCCAGGGATGATTACGTTAATGGGTGGCAAGGAAAAGGTACTTGCGGATCTGACTGCTTTCTTTGATAAGGCGCCGGAAAACATGATGTGGAATGATTACTATAATCATGCGAATGAGCCGGTGCATCATGTGCCTTTCCTGTTCAATTATCTTGGTACGCCATGGCTGACACAAAAATGGACACGCGATATCTGCGCCCGCGCTTATCATAATTCTGTAGAGGGGTTAGTTGGTAATGAGGACGTCGGACAAATGTCTGCCTGGTATGTACTGGTAGCCAGTGGTCTGCATCCGGTATGTCCGGGAAGCAACCGTTATGAGATCACCAGTCCAGTGTTTGATGCCATCACATTAAAGCTTGATCCTACCTATGCCAAAGGGAAGCAGTTCAGTATTGTTGCGCGTAACAACAGTGCGACAAACCGTTATATCCAGAAAGCCTGGTTAAATGGTAAACCCTACAAGTATGCGCATATCGATCATGCGGATATTGCCAGCGGAGGTACCCTGCTGCTGGAAATGGGAGCAACACCCAATAAAGACTGGGGTATAGAATAAATCCAACTTAACGAATGGCGGTACCGGTGTTGTAACGTGTCATTACAACAAGGGAGAGCAGAAAGCTGCTTTTTACGCACCGGTACTGCCATGTCGTTAATCAACGAACATGCATGTCAGCGTTATGAAATGAAGTCCACGTTAACCGCTTCTCCCCGTTTTTGTTAATTCAAACGGTCATGTATGTATTCCACAGTTTCCTCCTATGGCCCTTTTATGCGCTATAAAAAGCGTGGGCCTGTTGCCGGCTTTTCTTTTGTTCAACTATTCCATCTATGTTTCTTTTTAGTCCTGCTGCTGGTGGGTGTGCAGGCATCTGCTACTAAGCCGTATGCAGATACGCTTATCACTGGTCGCGTAAGCGGCGAAGGGAATGAACCTTTACCAGGTGCTAACGTAACCTTACGCAGTGCACCTTCAAAAGGTGTGACGACCCGTCCTGACGGTACATACAGTATACAGGCTTCACCACAGGATGTACTGGTTGTTACTTTTGTAGGATATGCCCGTCAGGAGATCCTTATTAATGGCAGACAACGCGTAGATATTGTGTTACAGGCCCAGGCGACCAGTCTTGAAAAAGTAGTGGTAGTAGGTTATGGTACGCAGAAAAGAGGAGAGGTGACGGGCGCTATTTCCTCTGTTGATGCCGGTGATATCAAAGACTTGCCGGCTGCGAGTCTGCAACAATCCTTACAAGGTAAATCCGCCGGTGTACAGATTACCCAGAACTCCGGTTCACCGGGTAAAAATGCGCAGGTACGCGTCAGGGGATTAACCTCCATCAACAACTCTGATGTACTGTATGTCGTAGACGGTGTACCGCTCACCGCCAACGGGATCAATGCGATCGATCCTTCGAATATTGCTTCTGTTCAGATATTGAAAGACGCTTCTTCGCAGGCTATCTATGGTTCAAGAGGTGCGAATGGTGTGGTGCTGATCGAAACCAAGAAGGGGAGTAAGAATTCATCTCATATTTACTTTAATGCTTACGGCGGTGTACAGCAACTCAGGAAGAAATTGAAGATGCTGGATACCAGGGATTTTATTACGTTGAATACCGAAGCATATAAGAATGCGGGACAGGCTTCTCCATGGGGCGATCCTTCTCAGTATCCATTGAACACCGACTGGCAGGATGCGATGTTCCGTACGGGACCTATACAGAGTTATGACCTGGCATTTGCCGGTGGCAGCGAAAAACTTACTTACCGCCTGAGTGGTAACTATTTTAACCAGGACGGTATTATCATTGGGTCTTCTTTCAAACGTGCTTCTTTATCGCTTAATTCAACGTTTAAGGCAAATGAGAAGGTGGAAGTAGGAGAAAATATCTCTATTGCGAAAAGTACGCAGTACCTGGTGGGAGAAGGCGCTACCAGCAGGGTGGATCTGTTGTCAGCACTCAGTATGGATCCTACGGTGCCTTTGCTGGATTCAGCCGGTAACTATGTGCCTGCCCGGTATTCAGATATCCAGCATCCGATTGCCAGCATCAACAATATCTCCCAAAATCATCCATACAATAACTGGTCTGTTGTAGGCGCTACTTATCTGCAGATCAAACCGTTGAAAGGACTGGCGTTGAGATCCAACCTGAGTATTGATCTGAATTTTTCAGATGATAAAGCTTTTGCGCCTTCTTATTATGTGTCTGCAGCGCAGAATAATCCTGTGCCTAATCTTTCGCAGACAAAAGCCGTCGGCTATAGCTGGACATGGGATAACACCGCTACCTATGAACAGAAGTTCGGAGATGATCATGAAATAAAATTACTGGCGGGTGTTTCTCAGCAGCGGTTCAGCTATGATTTTATCAGGGGGAGTAACCAGGGGCAACCCAGTAATGATCCATATCTGCAATACCTGGATGCCGGTACTGCCAATCCTGCTGTAGCCGGTAGTATGGTGCGCTGGAGCCTGCTTTCTTATATCGGTCGCGTAAACTATAATTTCAGAGAGAAGTACTTCTTAACTGCCACCCTGAGAAGAGATGGTTCTTCGAAGTTTGGCGCTAATAACAAGTATGGTAATTTCCCCTCTGCTTCAGTCGGTTGGTCGCTGACCAAAGAGGGTTGGTTTGACAATGTAAAGGCACTTCATTCATTGATGTTAAGGGCCAGCTGGGGTGTGGTGGGGAATCAGTCCAGCGCCGGTTATTATGACTTCTCTTCCACCATTAACAACTATTATTATGCCTATGGCAATCCGGCTAATGCGGCTTTGACTGCTGAACCTAATGGACTGGGTAATCCTGATCTGAAATGGGAGCAGGTACGCCAATGGGATATCGGTTTTGATGTCAGGTTGTGGGAAGGCTTGAGTGGTACAGTGGATTATTATAACAAAAAGACAAAGGATATGCTGCTGAGGATCCCTATTTTATACGAAAGCGGATTCTCTACCGGTCCACTGACCAATGTGGCTTCTATGTTCAATGCAGGGTTTGAGTTTCAACTGGACTATAATCACACCTTTGGCAATGGCGTAAGTCTGAATGCCGGTGTGAATCTCTCCACATTGAAAAATAAAGTTTTGAGTCTGCAGAATGAGGGTGCACAGATCTTCAGTAGTCCGAATATGACACGTGCCGGACAACGGGTAGCTGAATTCTACGGTTATGTATTTGACGGTATTTTCCAGAACCAGCAGGAGATTGCCAACCATGCGACACAGCCGAATGCAGCGCCTGGCGATATCCGTTTTAAAGACCTGAATAATGATAAAGTGATCAACGATCTGGATCAGACTTACCTGGGATCTCCTATCCCGAAAATCCAGTATGGTTTTAGTGTGGGTACAGGGTATAAAGGCTTTGACCTGAACCTGTCCTTTTTCGGCGTAGCCGGGAATAAGATTTATCAATCCTATAAATACAACACAAACGGCTTCTTTATTTCGAACTATAATATGGAGCAGGAGATACTGGGCCGGTGGCATGGTGAAGGGACGAGTAATACCATTCCCCGCCTGAATGCAAATGATCCGAACTACAATGCGCGTGCTTCCAGTTATTATCTCAGTAGTGGTTCTTACCTGCGTCTGCGGAACGTGACCCTGGGGTATAATTTCCCGGATAAACTGATGGAGAGATGGAAGATGAGCGGACTGCGGGTATTCGTCTCGGGACAAAACCTGCTGACGTTTACAAAGTATGACGGTTATGACCCGGAAATCGGGATCACATTCGGGGGGAATGCCGGTACGCTGAACCTAGGTCAGGATCAGGTGAACTATCCGCAGCCAAGAATAATTACTGCCGGTTTGAACCTTACTTTATAATGCTTATCCTACGTTAATCCTACGTTCAGGAACGTAAGATTAACGTAGGATAATGAATATCAAAACGGCATCTGAGCAAGATCATATCGTATCCATTTAAAACAGTTGTATGAAATATATTAGTTTTCTTTTAGTCATTACTGTTATATGCAGTTCCTGTTCGAAGTTCCTGGAAGAGGATCCTACAGCGCATTTATCCACCACTACATATTATAAAACAGCTGCTGATGCAGAAGCTGCTGTTAATGCCGTTTATGCCGCTGCCAGGCCACAGAATTTCTTTGCATTGGAAACCCGTATTGCGGTAGGCGATATTATGTCGGATGATGCGGAGAAAGGTGGCGGTGGTGCTTCCGATGTGGCGGAGATGCAGCAGCTGAAGTTATTTGTCGCCAAACCGGATAATGGTTATGTAGAAGGCGCCTGGCAGGCGAATTTCCATGGCATCTACCTGGCTAATCTTGTATTGGACAGGGTGCCACCTATTGCGATGAATGAGACGGATAAGCAAAGGATCCTCGGGCAGGCCCGTTTTTTCCGTGCTTATTTTTATTTGCAGCTGATGGAGTTATTCGGGAATGTACCCCTGATTACGAAACCATTGCAGACGGGCGATTATAATCAACCGCAGGCGACACCCGCGCAGGTATGGGCGCAGATCGAGCTGGATGCGGATAGTGCGATAGCGGTATTGCCACAGCAAAGCGAACTGACCGTTGATAAACAAGGAAAAGCGACTGTTGGCGCAGCGAAGGCATTGTTACTCTATGCATATTTATGGCAGCAGAAATGGGCGGATGCGCAGCGTATAGGGGATGAAATCATCAATTCCGGTCAGTATACCCTGGCAGCAGATTATACAAAGATTTTTACATCGGCAGGCGAGTTCAATACCGGTTCCATCTTTGAGATCAATATGGCGAATGTGCCGGGGAAAAACGTGGGTAGTAATATCAACCTCTGGCAGAATCCCCGGAATACCTGGGGCTATGGATTTGTTTGTCCGACGCAAAACCTGGTGAACAGCTTCGAAACAGGCGATCCGAGGCTAAAAGCGACCGTTATAGCCAATGGCGACGTTCTTCCGGATGGTTCGGTGGCCAATACGACTTCCAGCCAGACAGGGTACTATAACAAGAAATACTGGCTGCCTCAGAACGAGATTCCTTACAATAACGGGGGAGGCGCAGGGGATGGTCCGACCAATGAGCGTATTTACCGCCTGGCCGTGGTCATGTTATGGACGGCTGAAGCGGCAGTGCATAATGGCGATGCTGGGCATGCGACTGACCTGGTCAACAAAGTGAGGGAAAGGGCGCGCAAAAGCGGCGGGAATACCGATATGGGTATATTACCCCCTTATGGGACCGTGACGCTGGACAATATTTACCATGAACAGCGGGTAGAAACGGCCCTTGGCGATCATATCCGCTTTTTTGAGCTGGTGCGGACCGGCAAGGCGGCAGGCACATTACCCGGTTATAAAGAAGGAGTACACAATCACCTGCCTATCCCTTTGAGGGAGATCCAGTTAAGTAACGGACTGCTACGGCAGAACCAGGGATATTAGGACCCTGTACAGGCACGGGGAGGTCATTTTTGATAAAATCAGTATCCGGATGGCGGTAAGCTTCATTTGAGGTGTCATTATAAAAATGGGGACATAGATTTTATCACCAAAAACTGAACGCTACCACGTATTACGTTATGAAACTGACCTTCATGTTCGCAGCTTCCCTGGGCCTGTGCATGGGAATTCTTACACTGGTATCCTGCAGTGACAAGAACTTCCTTGATCAGACGGAGACAAGCAACCTGGACGAGAAATCGGTCTTTTCCGACAGTGCCAGGACAGTACAATTCCTTACCAACATTTACATTGACATCGGTTTTACCGAGAATGCCACCCGTTTCGGGAACGGTGGACTGGACGCTGCCTGTGATGAGGCGGAGCCGCAGAAATCGGCTTCTATCACCACTTCTGTCCAGTTTGCCACGGGAACCGTCAATCCTTCTATTATCAGCGGGGACGCCTGGAGTTTGTGTTATACGAACATCCGGCGGGTCAACCTCCTGCTGAAACATCTTCCCGGTACGCCTATTCCTTCCTATATCCGTAATGTAATGGGGGCAGAGGCCCGTTTTCTGCGGGCGTGGTATTATGCCATCCTCCTGAAGCATTACGGGGGTATACCGCTCACCGGCGATTCCGTGTACAATGTTACAGACCAGATCCCGGCCACCCGTCACACGTTTAAAGAATGTGTGGACTATATCGTCTCCGAATGTGATGCTGCCGCTGGCGCATTGCCATTGGAGCGGGTAAGAGAGGATTATGGCCGCGCCAGTGGTGGCGCTGCAATGGCCCTGAAAGCCAGGGTATTGCTGTATGCTGCCAGTCCGCTGTTCAATGGCGGGAACGTAGATCCTCAGAATGCGCTGACCGGTTATACAGACAATGTGCCCGAAAGATGGAAACTGGCCGCAGACGCCGCTGGCCTTGTAATAAATTCGAATGCCTATTCCTTGTATGAGGACAATGCTACGGCGCCGGGTTATGGCTTTTATAAAGTATTTACCCTGCGTGTCAATTCAGAGTATATTCTGGCGAAAATGCAGGGCTTGAACCGTGAACTGGAGACTGCCTGGCAGCCACCTTCCCGGGGCGGCGGACAGGGAGGATTTCCTTACCAGGAATTCGTAGACGCTTTCGGTATGGCCAATGGTAAACCGATCACGGATCCAACTTCAGGGTATGCCGCAACGGATCCTTATAAGGACAGGGACCCAAGGCTTGCTTATTCGGTGATTCGTGACCAGACGCCATTGATACAGAATAACGGTCTGAAAGAACCGGTTAATATCTACCTCACCACAGCTGGCAGTGGCGTGAGCCAGGACGCCGTACTGGCGGGAACGCCTACCGGGTACTATACAAAGAAGATGCTGGATGAAAATATCAGTGCCAATTTTATTCATGGCAGCCAGCGTTGTTTCCCATTGATCAGGTATGCAGAAGTACTGCTGAATTTTGCAGAAGCGAGTAATGAATTTGATGGACCGACACAAGCGGTGTACGATGCGATACAACTGGTGCGGAGAAGAGCGGGACTGATGCCTTATGAATTGCCTGCCGGACTCTCAAAGGATCAGATGCGGGAGGCAATACAGGCCGAAAGGAGGGTGGAACTGGCATTTGAAGGACATCGTTTCTGGGATGTAAGAAGGTGGAAGATCGCCGAGACGACACAGAACAAGGCGATGACCGGTATGAAAGTAATACGCAATGGCAACAATGCCACCTATACCGCCTTTTCCGTACGTAAACATAATTTCCGCAAGGCTATGTACCTGTGGGCAATTCCACAAAGTGAAACCGCCAAGTCTCCCGAACTGGCGCAAAATCCAAACTGGTAAAACAACCACCATGAAAGTAAGCATCTCCTTTTGTTTACTGATACTGTTATTCAGTATCAATGCCTGCAAACGGCAGGAAATATCTGTGCCTGAGCAGATAAAAGACATTTCGGGTGAGTGGCGTATCGTCAAGGCCGTCCGGAATGGCGTAGAAATTACCACGCTGACAGATTTCACGAAGTTCAGAATACATTTCAAAGAGGGTCAGTACAATATTGAAAATCCGATGCCTTTTGTCGTGAACAAAAACGGGAGTTATTCACTGGATGATCCTGCGTATCCTTTACGCATCTCGTTCCTGCAAACGGGTACTGATGCGGCTGTCAGTACCGGTTTTACTTACCCGGTAGTGAATGGTAAACGTAACATGGTGTTTTCCTTCAGTCCCGGTTGCGCATCCAATACTTATCTGTACACACTTGAAAGAGTGGCTCCCTAACCTGATTCAACACGACACGATATGAAAAAATATATATGGATTATAAGCGGGATGCTGCTGTTCCTGGCAGGCTGTGTGTTCCTCGATAAAGTGGTGCAACCTGCCGATGCCAGACCTGGCGAAGAGATGACCATTACGATGGAAACGCGCATCGATGTAGCAGATGGCGGGCGGTCTAATGTGCGGCTGATCATTGGTTTCCTGGCGCCTAAGAACTGGCAGGCCAGTGCTAACTCCTCCATCACTTATACCACTACAACCTATGGTAGCGGTAAAATGGTACCCGTACCACTGAGTGTAGATGCCGGCGGCGGACAAAACTGGCCGGCAGCCCTGAAGAACCGTTTCGGCATGGGCGGCAACTTTATGGCAGACGACCTGGAATGGGTGGTGTTCTGGACGGAACAGTCCTATAACGTGCCACAGGGCGTAAAAGAGACGATTAATGTAACGATTAAAACAATGCCTGGTCCGGAGAGCGTACAGTTTAAAACCGGTTATTTCGTGGGTACCAGTTCGGAAGGACTCAGCGATGTATTCGGTTCTAACAACGTGTATAAAAGCCGCTTTATGGATTGCTTTACTGTAAGTGATGGTATCAGTGATCTGACTGATTTCTGTAATCCGCAGATCGGGGCGGTAACACCTGGCGTAGCGACAGACAATGACCTGCTGACCGTCTCATTTGATCCGGATGTAGTATCTACAGCCCTCAGCGGAGAAGCGAATATCTATCTGTGTGCGAAAGCATATACCAGTACCGGTAAAGTGCTCGATGCCTGTATACAGACTGACCAGTCGAAGCTGAAGCCTTATACCGGCAGGAAATCGGCTATTACTTTCTGGCCCCGTGCGCATTTCAGTATGCAGGAAGGGGATAAGCTGGAGAAGATAGAATACTTCTTTACAGATGCCAGTGGTACTACAAAAGTGGGTTACAGTAATACGGCCAATCCATTCGTCTACACGTTCAAATGCCAGTAAAACATGTCGCATAAAAATTATACAATGGCACTCAATTATATTCAACGATATATCTCTGCACTTAGCTGTCTGCTATGCCTGCTTTGCGGCAGCGTATACGGGCAGGAGTCTGCTGGTATTAGCGGCAGACTGGTAGATGCTTATGGTCAGCCGCTGGCAAAAGCACTTGTTTACGTTAAGGGAACAGGCGACACCACATTGACTGATGCAGCAGGTAAATTTACATTAGCAGCCGGGCGTAACAGCGTTCTCGTAATGCGATATCCCGGCTATAAACAGCTGCAACATGTTGTGAAAGAAAATACTGTCGTGTTGCGTATGGAGGAAGTTTTTATTCCTAACCCGGAGCACATCCCTGTATTATACGGAGAAGCGGATCGTCGCAGCAGTGTGGGCGCTATAGGCACGGTATATACCAGCCAGTTGTCAGCTACACCGGCTACTTTATATGCCTATGCATTACCTGGACGTCTTGCAGGATTGTATACCCAGCAAACAAGCGGTTTCCGTAATCCGGGTACCGGGAATAACTTTGATGTGGATCAGTTTGTAGGAAACATCCCGAGATCGGGTGCACTGGAAGCGAATGACAACTCGGAGATCAATCTGTGGTTGCGCGGACAAACGCCTGTCACCATCGTAGATGGTGTACAACGGGATGTATATTCTATAGATCCGGAGAATATTGAATCTATCTCGGTACTGAAAGATGGACTGTCTACTATTTTATTGGGACAGCGTAGTTCGCGGGGCGTATTACTGGTGACCACCAAACGTGCCCGTGCCGGTAAACCGCGTCTGTCATTTACCGCACAGACAGCGATACAGCAGTCTTTAAGTATGCCGAAGGCATTACCCGCCTGGCAGTATGCATACCTGTTAAATGAAGCTTTGCAGAATGACGGCAAAGCGCCTTTATACAAGGAAGCAGACATCCGTGCATTCCGTGATCATTCAGATCCTTATGGTCACCCTGATGTGAACTGGTATGACCAGGTATTGAGAGATAATGCGCCTTTGTCAAGATATAATCTGAACATCAACGGCGGTGGCGATGTGGCCCGTTATTCCGTATCACTGAACTATACCGGTCAACAGGGTATCTTCAAATCATCACCAGAGAATAGTTATACGACGAATGCCGGTCTGAAAAGATACCTGATCAACACAGACGTCAATATCGACGTCACCAGTAACCTGAATGTCGGTATGCAGTTATTCGGCCGTTTACAGGAAGGTACACAACCAGGAGCGGGTACCGGTAAAATACTGAATGATCTGCTTTCTACTTCCAATGCAGCCTATCCTATCACCAATATCAACGGCAGCTGGGGTGGTACAGGTAACCTGACCACCAATCTGCTGTCATCTACGGTCAACAGTGGTTATATCCAGGACAATAGCAAAGACGTGATGGCGAATGTGGACCTCCGTTATGACCTGGGTGACTGGCTGCCTGGTTTGTCGCTGAAAGGCAAGGGCAACCTGTCGATCCAGTCCGCGAATGCAATCAACCGTAGTAAGCAGGATCTTGTCTATAAAATGAACATCACACAGGGCGATACTACTTATGCCAGGTTTGGACAGGCGGTGACCCAGCACAATGACTTTATCTCTGTTTTCAATGCACAGTATTTCTTCGGACAGGTCTCTCTCAATTATGATCGTCAGTTTGGTGCGCATGGACTGAGTGCCATTGTACTGGCGGACAGAAGACAGACGATCTTCAACTATGACCTTCCCGGTAAAGCCACGAACCTCTCAGCGAAGGCTACCTACAACTATGGCAACCGATACTTTGCGGAGGCTGCCATCAACAGAAGCGGTTATAACCGTTATATGCCCGGCAGACAATACGGTACTTTCTATGCAGGCGGCATCGGCTGGGATATTGCCAGGGAAGCTTTTATGCAGGACCAGGCAGGTTGGCTGAATCAGTTGAAGCTGCGGGCCACCTATGCGCAGACAGGCAATGGAATTGATAATTCGGGCTACTATATCTGGCGTCAGGATTTCAGTGAGAACAATGGTATAGGCGGTGGTATTTATGAACAAGGTACTGCCCGTTCACCAGGATCAGGTTTCCAGGAAAACGGATTGGCGAATACAAACATTTCATGGGAGACAGCCCGTAAGATAGACGTAGGTGTTGACATCTCCCTGTTCAATAACCGTTTGCAGGTAACGGTAGATTATTACCAGGACCGTTACGCGAATCTTTTACAGATAAGAGGTAAGAGTATTGTTTTATCCGGAGCTGCCTATCCACCGGAGAACATCGGCATCAATCTTTACAAAGGAGGAGAGCTGACGGTGACCTGGCAGGCTGATATCAACGACTTTCATTATTTCATCACTGCGAATGGCAGCATGGAGCAGAGCAGGGTGATTTTCATGGATGAACAACGCCGCGATTATGAATGGAATAAACGAACAGGACAGCCGGTAGGTATGCGTTTCGGATATATTGCAGATGGCTTTTTGCAGACAGCCGAAGAAGCTGCCGCTGCGCCTGTCATTACCGGTTACCAGCCATTACCCGGCGATATCAAATATAAAGACCTGAATGAAGACGGTGCGATCAATCAGTTTGATGAAGCGCCTATTGGTAAATCCAGTCCACGTATTTACTATGGCATCAGCGCCGGTATTTCCTGGAAGGGACTGGAATTAAGTGCCTTGTTGCAGGGCGTTAGTAACCGCACGAACTACGTAGCCAATTTTGCTACAGAGTTAGGGTTCCAGTTCCTCAACTTCACTTACGGACAGGCTTACGAACAGATCACTGGCCGCTGGACACCTGAAACAGCCGGTACTGCCACCTATCCTCGTTTGTCGGCAGATGCAAACTACAATTACAATAAAGCCAGTTCTACTTTCTGGGTGCGTAACGGCAATTACTTCCGTCTGAAGAATGTGAGCATTGCCTATAACCTGCCTTATGTATGGGTGCAGCGACTGAAACTGGGCGGGGTGAAAATCTTTGCCAATGGGTTAAACCTGTTCACACATGCGCCTTATGATTTTGTAGATCCAGAGGTAGGAGTAGGCGCCTATCCGATTCAACGGGTATTGAATACAGGTCTGAATATTAAGTTCTAGTCAGCCATTTAAATGAAGTAACATGAAGCAATTCCCAACTATATTTCTCCTGGCCGGCTTCCTGATTGCCCTGGTGGCCTGCCAAAAGGATTACGAAGCGGTACCGCTTGAGAAAGTGACGATAGAATATGTCTTTGATAAAGACGATTCCCTGGGTACTTATGCGAATAAGTTCCTGAATACGGTGTATTCCAAATTACCCGGCGGTTACAACCGCGTAGGCGGAGATCTGCTGGATGCAGCCTCTGATGATGCTATTTCTGGTTTTACGGGTACTACCAGCGTGTCTAAACTGGCGACAGGCGCTTATACCTCTTTTGAGACGATTGCGGAAGAAACACCCTGGAACAGCGCTTATTCGGCTATCCGGGCGGCAAGCATCTTTGTGTCCAATATCAATATTTCTCCGGTGAAGGATAAGTTGCCAAATGGTAATTCTGTGCGTTATGCCTGGAAGGCGGAGGCGCGGTTTATCAGGGCGCTGTTTTATTTCGAATTACTGAAGCGTTATGGAGGTGTGCCTCTGATGGGTGATGAAGTAAGGGAATTAGGAGATGATGTACAGGTGCCACGTAGTTCTTTTGAGGAATGCGTACAGTATATCGTTGGTGAATGTGATGCGATCAAGGATAGTCTGCGTCCGAATCCCGTTGTAGCGCCGGAGCTGAACAGTCACCGTGCTACCAGAGGTGCAGCACTTGCATTAAAAGCAAAGGTATTATTGTATGCTGCGAGTCCGCTGTTTAACGGAGAGAATATCGATGCAGGCAATCCACTCACCGGTTATACCGGCTATAATAAAGAGCGCTGGAAACTGGCGGCAGATGCAGCAAAAGCGTTGATAGATGAAAAGACTTTTTCTTTGCTGCCTAACTTCAAAGATATCTTCATCACACAGAATAACAGTGAGGTCATCTTTTTCCGTCAGGGAGGCAATACAACGGATATAGAATCAACGAACGGTCCCGTAGGTTTTGCGCAGGTAGCCCGTGGTCGTACCAATCCGACACAGGAGTTGATAGATGCGTTTCCTACGGATGCAGGGTTACCCATTACCGACCCGGCCTCAGGATATGATGCGAATGCGCCTTATGCACATCGTGATCCACGTCTGACCATGAGCATCATTTACAATGGTACGAGATGGCTGAATACGGAGATACAAACGTATGAAGGCGGTCAGCACAGACCAGGCGGAGCGGAACCTGGTACCAAGACAGGGTACTATATGCGCAAGTTCATGGGCAATTTTGAGAATGCGACCCAATACAGTAATACCAGTCATGACTGGATACTGCTGCGCTATACCGAAGTGCTGCTCAATTTCGCAGAAGCGGAAAACGAATACAATGGGCCAACAGGAGAGGTGTACCAGGTATTGAAAGACCTGCGTGCCCGTGCCGGTATCACACCTGGAGATAATGGGCTGTATGGCTTACGTCCGGGTTTATCTCAGGATGAAATGCGTGAGCAGATCCGCAATGAGCGTCGTATAGAGCTGGCTTTTGAAGAGCATCGTTTCTGGGATATCCGTCGCTGGAAGATCGCACAGCAGGTGTATGGTAATCCGCTGCATGGCATGAGCATCATCCGCAACGGTGGAGATCTGTCTTATAGCGTAGCGGAAGTCTTCAAACCGGTATTCAGTGCCCCGAAAATGTACCTGTATCCTATACCGTACGACGAGGTAGTGAAAAACGACAATATGCGCCAGAATCCTGGATGGTAAGCTTTATTCCTGACATGAAATCAACTGATTGAAGATGAAATATATTTTACTGTTGCTGCTGTTGGCCATTTCCCTGTCTTCGATGGCACAGCAAAAAAGCATAAGCGGTACTGTGAAAGACCTGAATGGCGTATTGCCTGGTGCGGCAGTTGTCGAGAAGGGCGTGCCTACCAATGGGGCTATTACAGATGCGGACGGCCGGTTTAAACTGACCCTGAAGGGGAAGTCGAATGCGGTGATCGTGAAGCTGATCGGGTTTACGACCCAGGAAATCAGTGTAACAGGTTTAGTGACCCTTGATGTCATATTACAACCTGCTACACAGGGGATCGATGAAGTAGTGGTGGTGGGTTTTACGCAGACAAGACGTATTACAAATACCGGTGCGGTAAGTGGTATCACCGGGGCTGAGATCAGGAATGTACCTACTGCCAACGTGCAGAATACTCTGATGGGTAAGCTGCCAGGATTTGTGTCGCAGCAACGTTCCGGTCAGCCGGGAAGAGATGCTTCCGACTTTTTTATCCGTGGTGTGAGTTCGCTGAACAGCGAGGGAAATAAACCACTGATCATCGTGGATGATATTGAATACTCTTACGACCAGTTGCAACAGATCAACGTCAATGAGATTGAAAGTATCTCTATCCTGAAAGATGCGTCCACTACCGCGATCTATGGTATCAAGGGCGCTAACGGCGTACTGGTGGTGACGACCCGCAGAGGTAAAAGCGGTCGTCCGCAGGTAAACGTACGAGCAGAATCAGGCTTACAGGCGCCGGTAAAGACGCCCAGGTTGCTGGATGCTTACAATACGGGATTGCTGGTGAATGAAGCGTATAGGAATGACGGTCTGACGCCACTGTTTACGGATGCGGACCTGGAGCTGTTCAGGAACGGGAAAGATCCTTATGGTCATCCGAATATCAACTGGTATGAAACGGTGTTTAAGAAATTTGCACAGCAGGCGAATACAAACGTCGATATCTCCGGTGGAACAGAGGCGGTGAAGTATTTTATTTCCGGTGGATTTTTAACACAGAACGGACTTGTAAAGGACTTTTCTGATCCCCGTAATGAAGTGAATACAAACTATTTCTTCCGCAGGTATAACTTCCGCTCCAATCTCGATATGTGGGCAAATAAGACGCTGACACTGCGTCTTGACCTGACAGCTCGTTTTGGTGATATCAATGAGCCACATGCAGCCAATGTGGTATCGGAAGTCTATAATTTTGAAAAGATACATCCTTATTCCGCGCCTATCATGAACCCGGATGGTAGTTATGCATTTGCGGTGGATACAAAGGATAAGTTACCGACGATCAATGCCCGTCTGGCGAATGGGGGTTATACCCGTAGTAAGCGTACAGACTTTAATGCCTTATTTGGCGCTACGCAGCAACTGGACTTTATGACGAAAGGCTTGTCCCTGACGGCCCGTGTGGCTTATGCCGGTGTGGAGCAGTATTCCAGGAACCTGTTCCGTTCTGCAGATCCGCCTTCTTATCATTATAATCCGGTGGATGGTTCTTATACGCTGGATCCCCGTGGAAACTACCGTTTGCAGGCTTATCGTGTGACGGGCAATACGGACCTGTACAGCCGGAATGTGAACACGCAGGCATTCCTCAATTACGACCGTAGCTTTGGCGCCCATACCTTTAACTCACTCATACTATACAATAGGCAGAGTTATGCCTTTAAGTCGGATGTTCCGGCCAACTTCCGCGGACTTTCCTTCAAGGCCGGCTACAACTATCAACAGAAATATCTGATCGATTTTAATGGGGCTTATAATGGTTCTGACCGTTTTCAGGCGAAGAAAAGGAATGGTTTTTTCCCGGCAGTGGGCGTGGGCTGGAATATTTCGCAGGAGTCGTTCTTTAAGGAACGTAACCTGCCTTTCAGTCTGCTGAAACTGCGTGGTTCCTATGGCGTAGTAGGCTCTGATGTGACGTCGGGCAACCGTTATCTCTATCGTCAGGAGTATTATTATAGCGGTGGTTATTCCTTCGGGGAAAATGACTCCCAACAAGGTTCTATTTATGAAGGAGAACTGGGCAATATGGACGTAAGCTGGGAAAAGGCGAGGAAAGCAGATGTGGGTATCGATATGAACCTGTTTAAAGACAAGCTTTCTGTGACGGTCGATTATTTCCATGATATCCGCTATGATCAGCTGGTGCGGAAGGGTTCTATTCCTGGTATTATCGGTATTGGTTTCAGTCCGACGAATGTGGCCAGAACGAGCAACAAAGGTTTCGACGGACAGATCAACTACCGTGGCAGCATCCGCCGTGTAAACTTCACCACCAGCCTGGTATTCCAGCATTTCAAGAACAAGGTACTGTTCAAGGATGAAGCACAGCCGGCTTTCCCCTGGTTGAGAGAAACGGGTCGTCCTATCGATCAGCCATTCGGCTATACTTTTATCGGGTATTATACACCGGAGGATATTCAGAAGATCCAGGCGAACACACATGACAAACCAGCTACACCGCTGAGTGAATATCCGATCCAGGCAGGTGATCTGAAATACAGGGATCTTAACAACGACGGTATTATTGATAATAATGACAGGGGACCTATCGGTCGTCCGAATCTGGCCAATACGGTGCTGGGTCTAACACTGGCAGCTAACTACAAAGGGTTTAGTGTGAGTCTGCTGTTCCAGGGTGCGTTTGGATATAGTTTCAGTGTGGTAGGTACCGGTATCGAGACTTTCCAGAGTCAGTTTCAGCCTATCCACCAGGAAAGATGGACACCGGAGAATGCGGATAACGCACAGTTCCCACGTCTGACCAGCAATCCGACTACTGTAAATAGTGCGCGCACCTATATGTCAGATTTTTGGTTGATCGATGCGCGTTATGTACGTCTGAAAACGATCGATCTGGGGTATCAGTTGCCAAGCCGCTGGTTACCACAACGCCTTAACAACGCACGACTGTACCTGAGTGCCTATAACCTTTTAACATGGACCAACTACGATAAGTACCAGCAGGACCCTGAGGTATCCAGTAACTCTGCGGGCGACGCCTATATCAATCAGCGCGTTGTCAATCTGGGGGTGCAGATCGGTTTTAAATAAACACAAACTAACGAGGAAAATTTGCTAAAATGTTGAGAAACAAACGATGGGCGCTTTCAGCGGTCTTAGGGATATTATGCCTGGCAGCAAACGGACAGGAAAAGATCATGACCTTAAACAGCAGCAATGCGGCCGTAAGCTGGAAAGTGAAAGCGGCAGCGGAGCTGGGACAGACAACGGATATTCATGCAACAGCTTACAACGACCAGCAATGGGTGAAAGGGATTGTACCCGGGACGGTGTTTGGCTCATTTGTGGCCGCCGGATTAGAGAAAGATCCTAACTATGCGGATAACATTTACCAGGTAGATAAAGCGAAGTATGACCGGGATTTCTGGTATCGCAGCACGTTTAAGTTTTCCCGCCGGAAGGCAGGAGAGCAGCAATGGCTCAACTTTGAAGGCGTGAACCGGAAAGCGGAAGTATTCCTGAATGGCCATCGGCTTGGTTTACTGGACGGCTTTATGGACCGGGGAAAGTTTGACGTGACGAACCTGTTACGGTATGATCAGCCGAATGTACTGGCCTTGCTGGTGAGCTGGCCAGGTACGCCTATCGTGAACTATTCAAGTCCGACGTATATTTCCAGCGCCAGCTGGGACTGGATGCCCTATGTACCCGGACTGAACATGGGTATTACGGATGATGTATACATTACCGGTTCCGGCGCAATCACTATCCAGGACCCATGGGTACGTACCAGTGCCGCGGATACCTCACTCGCTAAACTGAGTATTTCGATGGAGTTGGATAATCATTCTGCACAGGCACAGGAGGGTACCATTTCCGGCACGATTCAGCCGGGTAATATCCGATTCTCAAAGAATGTAAAACTATCAGCCGGACAAACGGAACAAGTCTCTTTTCAGCCGGAAATAGCCCATCCTGCGCTTTGGTGGCCGAACGGGTATGGCAGTCAGCCCTTATATACCTGTGACCTGCAATTCACCGTAAAAGACAGCGTGTCTGACAGCCATAACGTGACTTTCGGTGTGAGACGTTTCAGTTATGACACCACAGGTGGTGTCTTGCATATCTATATCAACGGGCAAAAGATCTTCATCAAGGGCGGTAACTGGGGGATGTCGGAGTACCTGTTACGTTGTCGTGGCAGTGAATATGATACGAAGCTAAAGCTGCATCGTGAGATGAATTTTAATATGGTGCGCAACTGGATTGGAAGTACGACAGATGAAGAATTCTATACTGCCTGTGATAGATATGGCTTGCTGGTATGGGATGATTTCTGGTTGAACTCACATCCCAATCTGCCTAAAGATATCTTTGCTTTCAACAGGAATGCGGTGGAGAAGATCAAGCGGCTTCGTAATCATGCCAGTATCGCGGTATGGTGTGGCGATAATGAAGGTTATCCTTTACCACCTTTGAATAATTGGTTGAAAGAGGACGTCAGCACATTTGATGGGAATGACCGTTTGTATCAGGCGAATTCTCATGCTGATGGTCTGACGGGTAGTGGTCCGTGGACGAACTTTGCACCCGCCTGGTATTTTACCAGATTTCCCGGTGGATTTGGCGGTACGCCCGGATGGGGGCTACGTACTGAGATCGGTACGGCGGTGTTTCCTTCTTTTGAAAGCTTTAAACAGTTTATGCCGGACAGCAGCTGGTGGCCACGTAATAAAATGTGGGACCTGCATTTCTTTGGTCCGTCGGCGGCTAATGCTGGTCCGGACAGATATGACGAAGCGATCAACAAAGGTTACGGTACTGCCAGCGGTATTGAAGACTATTGCCGGAAGGCGCAGCTGGTGAATATTGAAGTCAACAAGGCGATGTATGAGGGTTGGTTACATAATATGTGGAAGGATGCATCGGGTATTATGACCTGGATGAGTCAATCTGCTTATCCGAGTATGGTATGGCAGACTTACGACTATTACTATGACCTGACAGGCGCTTACTGGGGCGTGAAAAAAGCCTGCGAGCCTTTGCACATTCAATGGAGTGCGGCGGATAATTCCGTGAAGGTGGTGAATACTACTTTACAGGATTATAGTAACCTGAAGGCGGAAGCGATTGTATACAATATGGATGGAACGATTGCTAAACAGATTGGTCAGACAGCGACTGTCCGTGCCGCTGCGAATAATACAACGCCTTGTTTTGATCTGAATTTTAATGCAGACAATCTGGCATTCAGGAAGACAGTGGTAGCTTCCTCTTCTTCTCCGGAGAGTGCAGGCACTGCTGCCGCAGCAGATGGCAGTGTAGGTTCCCGCTGGAGCAGTAATTACAACGACAATGAATGGATCTATGTGGATCTGGGTGTTGCGCAGGAGATCAGTAATGTCGTATTGATCTGGGAAGACGCACATGCGGCAGCTTATAATTTACAGGTCTCTGATGATGCGCAGTCCTGGACAGATGTCTATAAGACAGAGACCAGTAAAGGCGGTACTGAAACCATTGCTTTACAGGCGGTGAAGGCGCGTTATGTAAGAATGCTCGGACGTAAGCGGGCTTCACAATGGGGGTATTCTTTGTATGAGTTGGAGGTATATGGGAAACGTAGTGCGACCCTTTCAGAAGTGCAATTTATACGCTTGCGCCTGAGTGATGCCAAAGGTAGTCTGCAATCTGATAATTTCTATTGGAGAGGCAACCGGAATGGTGATTATACGGCCTTGAATCAATTACCGGCAGTACAGCTGAAGGTGGGTTCGAAGGCGGTGCAGGTGAGTGATAGTACACGTATTACAGCGACGGTGAGCAATCCTTCCAATGCTGCCGGACCTGCATTTGCGGTATGTGTGCAGGTAGTGAGAGCGGATAACAATGAGCGGGTATTACCGCTTGTGATGAGTGACAACTATTTCACTTTGCTGAAAGGTGAAAGCAAACAGCTGGAGATCTCTTTTGAGAAGCGATTGCTGGAGAGTGGTAAGTACAAATTGATCGTTACACCTTACAATCATAAATAGCTGGTCTTTTTCCTTTCATAGCATCAAAGTTTCCCGTTATCGGGAAGCTTTGATTTGTTTTGCGAGGTTCCCAAGGAGTTTTAGTTTCCGTTTGAGGTCTTCGGACCAGCTTAGTCCGATAGACAGTCGCATACAGTTTTCAAACTGATCCTGTAAAGAAAACATCCTCCCTGGGGCAATACTTATTTTCTGTTTCATAGCCAGTTCGAACAGTTCCGTCGTGTTAATCCCTTTATCAAACTCCACCCAGATGGAGAGGCCTCCTTGCGGTCTGCTGGTCTTTGTACCCTCCGGGAAATATGCGGCAATGCTTTCTGTATAATGCTGATAATTGCTGTGTAATATCCTTCTGAATTGCCGGAGATGATTTTCATAATGTCCGCTTGTGAGAAAATTAGCGACTGCTTCCTGTGTGATGGCAGGAGCAGAGATGGCGTGCACCAGCTTCAGCTTTAATATTTTGTCTTTGAATTTTCCGGGAGCCACCCAACCTACACGATAGCCCGGTGCGAGTGTTTTAGAAACAGAGCTGCACCAGAGCACCATTCCTTCGGTGTCAAATGCCTTACAACAGGAGGGGCGGTGTCCGCTGAAATAAAGGTCGCCATAGATATCGTCTTCTATGAGTGGTACCTTATGCTCAGCAAGGAGATGGACGATTGCTTGCTTGTTTTCTTCCGGCATGTAGCTGCCGAGAGGTGTATTGAAATTAGGGACCAGTAGACAGAGATTAATTTTGGTAACGACTTTTTTTAATGCTGCTATTTCGATACCGGTGATGGGATGCGTCGGTAATTCCAGGACTTTTAATCCAAGGCTTTTAGCGAGTTGGAGGGTGCCGGGATAACAGGGACTTTCTATCGCAATGGTATCTCCGGCTTTTGCCAGTGCCATCATACAAAAGGAAAGGGCATTCATGCCGCCGGCGGTAGTAACAAGGTCGACTTCCTGCAGGTTACCGCCCCAATAGATAGAACGGGCGGCAACGGCTCTTCTCAGTTTCTCATTGCCCTGTAGTGTCTCATAGGCGGTACCACCGTCGGCCAGGTTTCTTGTTGCGTTGATTAGTTCTTTATTGAGTTTTGCTAATGGTAATAGCTCATTGGCAGGTACACCTACAGAGAAACGTGTCAATGCGGTGTTGCCGATATTGGCATAGACCCTGCTGATCAGTTCTTCCGGTTCTTTATTGCTGATTTTTCCCGAAGGATTGCTGATATCGGGTAGGGGAAGTCTGCGAACCGGTTGCCGGCATACATAGTATCCAGATTGTGGAATAGACTCAATCAGTGATTGCGCTTCCAGTTCGAGAAAGATCCTTTTGGCGGTATTCATACTGATACCGTATTCCTGGCAGAGATTTCTGACGGAGGGCAGGCGATCTCCCGGTTGCAGGATCTGTTTCTTTATGAGTTCACCGAGCTGATTGGATATCTCTATGTATAAGAAATCATTTTTCATGTAGCGTACTAACTGTGTCCATAAAGATAGTTCAAACTGAGACTGTATTCATTTAATTACCCCCTATACTTTTGTAGAAACAAACCATTATTATGTCAGCGATCATTATCAAAACCGGCAGGGAGCATATGGATGTGGAGATGATACACCGTTTTTTATCAGAAGATTCTTATTGGGCAAAAGGGATCTCTTATACGTTTGTAGCACAGTCACTGGCGCATTCCTTTTGTGTCGGTGCTTTTATAGGAGATCAGCAGGTAGGCTTCGGGCGTGTGATAACGGATTATTACACCTTCGGCTGGTTTGCGGATATATTTGTATTACCGGCATATCGTGGACAGGGGATATCGAAAGAAATAGTAGGGCATATCATGGATTTGCCCTGGTCGAAGCGGTTAAGGAGGAAGATGTTAAATACGAGTGATGCGCATGGGTTGTACCGGCAGTTTGATTTTAAGGAGCTTAAATCTCCTGCCAATGTGCTGGAGGTACATCAGCCGGATATTCATTTACAGGTGAGGGAGTAGTGCGCTTTAAACCTTTTATGCCAATGAATGGTTATTCTTTGCATGATGAAAAACACCGAAGTTATCATTGGCGGATATCCGGCGTTTACCCTGTTGACCTACTAAGTGGAACGCTGTTATAAAGAGTTCCGCAGGATCAGCCGGAACGGATTCTTGACACGTCCGAGTTGTTTATCTTTAATCATCATTGCTGCTGCGGCACCCATCTCTTCGTGATCTGTAGAAATAACCGTGATCCCATCCAGTAATATCTCTTTCAGTAAAGTCTCGTTATAAGAAACGATCCCTACGTCTTCTCCGATCTTCAGTTGATTATTCCGGCAGATCTTGACAAGGTTCACCAGGTCTGTTTCTTCGATGATAATATATGCCTGTCCCTGTGTAACCGGCGTATGCATTTCGATACCTTCTATGACGGAGAAATTAAAATCCTGCATACGACAGAAATACCGGAACCCTTTCTCAATCTCAGGAGGGTAGGGTGTGAATCCGGGATTTACAAAGACAAGGCTGTTATACTTTTTCAAAGCCGGCAGGGCCTCATGTAAAGCTTCGTAAATATCTTTTTCAAAGTTCTGGTACACAATACCATATTGTCCTTTAAGTTCCTGTGCATCTTTGTCCAGCAGGATCAGTTGACCAGGTGGTATCTTTTTCAGGATGTCCAGTACTTTTTCCGGTTGTTCGTAAAAATGAGGCATGATGACATAGTAGTCATAGTCTCCCAGGTGATTGCTGATCAGGTTCTCGAAGAGTGCGACACTATGATGGTGGATATGCAGGTCTACAAATACATTGTCTCCCAATGTCTTTACAAAGGCGTTATAGACCTGTTTTTTATAGTTACTTATTTTGTTGAATAGTAATAAGACTCTTAGCGGAATGGCGATATCGGTCCGGTTGATGAAATAACCTTTTCCCTTTACGGAGATAATAACTTTCTTGTCTCTCAGTTCTTTATACGCTTTTTCTACGGTACCTCTGGAAAGCAGATATTGTTCACTCAGTTCATTGATAGAGGGTATTTGCTGATCGCGGGTCAACAGACCATCACGTACGGCTGCCATAATGGACTCCGCGATCTGGATGTAAACGGGAATTTTGCTATTTGTATCAATCTGCAAGTCTTTCATTCCGGGAAAATAGCAAAGAATTGGGAAATGATAGCAATGTAATACTGCCTAGTGCAATTGCGCACAGTACTAATATTGGTCTGCCATTCCATTCACCCGCCGTGTTACTCATGAACATGGAAACGACGGGTAGTCCGATACCACCTCCGACAAAATAAGCGGTGGTGGTCAGACTGCCACTTACGCCCAGCTGCTCAGTCGGTACTTTCTCCATGGCAATGACAGAATAGCCGGTGAAGCAGAGTGTCATGCCTATGCCGGCAATCAGGGAACCGCCGGCCAGCAGGAAGAAGAGGCTCTGATAATATACCGCCGCTACCAGGGAGAGTGTACCTGCCAGCATAGAAGAGGCGCCGAGTAGGGCAATCGTTTTTGCAGGTATTCTGCGGGATAGTACGGGTAAGCCGAAGCGGCCGATGAGTATAGATAAAACGTTGAAGGGCATCATGATAAAGCCTGATTCAGCGGCAGAGAAGTGAAAGTTTTGCTGTATGAGGAAGCTCATAAGGAACAGGTAGCCGGTGAAAAGAGCGCCCAGGAGAATGAAAAGCGTATTGCCTTTTCTCAGTGAAGGCAAGGCCAATACCTTTAGGTCTAAAAGCGGTATTGGCTGCGTTTTAAGCCGTTTATAGAGATATAAGCTGGTAACGACCAGTAATAACAGGAAACCGGCGATTTTCAGCCTGTTTTCTGCTGGTTTTGATAATAGTTCCGTGGCCCAGGTCAATGAAAGCATTGCTGCGACCAATGCGATGGCGGCAGGAATATCGGGCAGTTTGCTATGGGACTTTTCATCATTTTCCAGGTACAGGTAGGCAATTACGATTACTATCAGCAGGATGGGTACATTGATCAGGAAGACCCATGACCAGCCGAGGTAACTGGCAATAATACCTCCGACAGACAGGCCCGCGGCGGAACCTGTGGCCGCAAAAGAGCCAAAGATACCGATGGCCCTGCTGCGCTCCCGGGACGCTGTAAAATAATAATTGACGATAGAGAATGCGGAGGGCATGATCAATGCGGCGCCTAGTCCCTGTAATGTCCTGAAGAGTAAGAGGGCGTGGTAGGTCTGTGATAAGCCGGCTCCTAAGGAGGTCAGCAGGAAGATGATCGCGCCCCAGATAAAGACAGTTTTCCGGCCCATGAAGTCCGACAATTTACCACCAAGGATCAGAAAACATCCATAAATCAGCACATATACACTCTGAAGTTTATAGCTTGAATCATTTGTTAATCCCAGGTCCTTTTCGATCTTTGGCAGCGCCAGATTAATGATTGCGATATCCAGTGCTTCTACAAAAATGCCCATGGAGGCGATGACCAGTATCAATTTCTTATTCAACAACTTCATACGGCAAAAGTATAAATGACATTTCATTTGAATTGCCATTTAAGTAATTTTGGTACAAATGGATGTTTTTATTGCTACAAAATAGTCATTTGTGCTATTTTGGACTATAAATCTATATGGCAGCAGGACAATTACCTGCCAGGCAGGTGTCATAAGTGAGGGGAGCGCATCATCCGTCAATGACAACTTCATCAATTTTGCCGTCATGGAAGTATACCACGATCTCGTGTCCCTTACCATTTGTAGTATCAAAAGAGATGGACCAGATAGAGCGTTCCTGATTGAAGCGGGGAATTTCCAGGAAGACAGGCGTAAATTCCTGTCGGAAGTGTTTTATCGTGAAATCTTTCTCCCAGTGACGGAATTCTGTTTCGATTGCTGTCTGGATCTGTGGGATATACTTGTCATAGTCTTCCTGAAGGTCAAGGTAAAATTGCTTTTGTTCCTCGTCCGGACCTGGCAGATTACCCTCTACATGTATCTCAATGTTGCCGTTGGAAGGTTTGAAGAATGTATATCCTTCGAAGAAATTCATGGCCTTATCCCTGGTATCTACGAAGCGTAGCTGTCCGAAAAGCTCATCATTGATAACAACAGGTTTTTTGAAGAAGAAATCGAATAATCCCATGGTGTAAAATTACGGAAGTTGTAACATTTCGTACTGTTCTTTCGGGAAATAGCTGAATGATAATATATTTGGAACATATAAAGCAGGAAGGACTATGGGACACATGATAACCGCTATTATTCTGAAAGGTGCATATATGCCGGAGGAACTGACTTACTTTGATCTCCGGCCTGTGGCACTGCATACAGATCTGACATTGTTTCATATTGATTGCACTTATAGTGCCTACTGGCAATTCTATTTAGGAAGAGCAGGGGAGCTGCCCCTTTCCCGACGGCCTTCTCTTCCATTCCCCTGTGAAATAGTACTTGCGGAGATCATGGGCCGTGTATCCGTTTCCGAAGCGCCTCATTATGCCATTATTTCAACAGATTATTTTGGTGGTATCGGCTCCCAGTATGCCAATGCCTTTATTGGTAGTGAAAATGTTGATCCTGAAATGGAGAAAATTAATCAGGCCCTGCGGTTTCTCGGTGTAACAGCCGAACGGGGCAAAGATGAATTTGATACTGTTGGATTAGCAGACATCCGTAGAATGCCGGAATATCTGGAAAAATACTGGGATCTGGCAGAGGAACATGGTCTTGATTGCTGATAGGCAGGTGTTTTTCTCTGCTATCATTTTGTATAGTATAAATCAGGTAATTATGTGTCTGATTGACAAAGATGTTGTCTTGCCTGGTATTTATCAGGCACGGTCTTTTATCCTATAAGCACAACGTCTCGCTCCGGCGAGGATATGATCCACTCTTTCGACAGATACTTTATCCCCTAATACCGCCCTGAATGTGTCCAGTTCCGATTTGCAGAAACCCATACATGCTGTAGCGGCAGCACAGATCGGACAGTGATTTTCTATCAGCAGATATCCTTCCTCATCTTTTATACAGGTGGCCATATATCCCTCATTGTCCCTGATGCGGGCCAGTCCGCCGATCCTTCCTTCCAGGTCTGACACATTTGCCAGTTCTTTCAGGTATTTCTCCTTTCCATCCCGGCCATTGGCTTCAATGACATCCTGCAAGGCGTCTTCTCCCAACGTATCCCTCATTTTCAGGATGAGCTTTACAGTCAGGTCAGCATGAGCATCCGGGAAACGGGCGTGTCCTTGTGAGGTAAGGGACCATACCTGTTGTGGCCGGCCTTTCCCCTTGGACTCGGACCTTGTTTCTACCAACCCCTCATTTGCCAGCTTAATTAACTGAAAACGAGCGCCTTCCGTTGTAATATTCAGGTCTTTTGCAAGTTCGATTAATGGCAAAGGCCCTTTTGTCTTCAGGATCCAAACCGCTCTCTCATTATCCGGTAGTGTCATTTTCATAAAAAACAAAGTAAATATTTGGTAAATGCAAATATAGAAAAAATCAATGCGCCAATAATCATAATAAACCAAGTGTTTATTTGGTTTAATAGTTTCTTTGTCTACTTTTGCAGTATAAATCATCATAAAAATGGCTATTCATTCACTACCATTGCTTCCATATGCGTACAATGCGCTGGAACCCGTTTTCGATACCCGGACGATGACGATACATCATTCCAGGCACCATCAGGCGTACGTGGATAATCTGAACAAAGCCCTGGCAGATACGCCTTATACGCCACTGTCAGTGGAAGAGCTGTTTGCTATTATCAAGGAACTGCCGGTGGCTGTCCGTAATAATGCCGGTGGACATTATAATCATAGTCTTTTCTGGACCTTGCTGTCTCCGCCTACATTGCATTACGAAAACAAACGTCCGGATTATATCGCCGGTTTCTGGAAACTTGTCAACTGGGATGTCGCTGACGAGCGTTATCAGAAAGCCAGAATCACCCACCTATCCAGCAGGTATTGATCGCTTAGCATCAGTACTATTTCTTCCTTTCATAAACAGGTTTACCTATAAATGCCGCAAAAAATAAGGATGCGGCAGGGGATTGTCATGCCTGTCTGACGGGTATCGGATCAACTATTAAACATTTACGAAATGACTAATCATATGAAGGCCGGGAGACAGGCATCTCCCGGCACTGGGGGCGCTTTGTGCCTTACAGGCATGTATATTATTCCTGCTGCGCTTTCACTCCTGTTGCTCGGTGCCTGCGGGCAAACCGAAAGTGGATATGCGAATAACGGTCCGCAGGAATTTCCTATTTATACCATTCAGCAGGCGCCAACCACACTTAAAGTGCAATATCCGGCCTCTCTGGAAGGACAGCAGAATATCGAGATCAGACCTAAGATCGATGGTTATATCCGGGAGATATTAGTCGATGAAGGGGCTGTTGTTAAAAAAGGACAGCTGCTTTTTGTGATTGATGCACCCCAATATGAACAGGAGGTAAGAACCGCTACCGCCGCTATTCAAAGTGCAGAAGCGGAGGTTAGTGCTGCAAAGTTACAGGTGAGCAATCTGACGCCACTGGTAAAGAAAGAGATCATTACTGCCACCGCACTGGAAGCTGCGCAATACAATCTGGAAGCGAAAGAGGCCGTGCTTTCACAGGCAAGGGCAGGTCTGGCGAATGCCCATACCAATATCGGTTATACGCGTATTGTGAGTCCGGTAGATGGTATCGTTGGCGCTATTCCTAATAAGATAGGTAGTCTGGTAAGTCCTTCGGCTCCGCAGGCGCTGACAATGGTATCGAATATCCGCAATATTTACGCTTACTTTTCTTTTGATGAAAAAGAGTTCCTGGCGTTTACGGCTAAATATAAAGGGCAGTCCGTCCACGAGAAACTGCAACAAATGCCTCCGGTAAGTCTGGTGCTTCCTGATGGGACGCATTACCCGGAACAGGGTCGTGTAGAGACCGTGAATGGTATGATTGACAGATCAACGGGCGCTATCAGTTTCCGGGCAACGTTCCCAAACCCGGCCGGCATTATCCGTAGTGGTGGCAGTGCTACCCTGGAAATTCCGATGAATCTTTCCTCCGCATTGCTGCTGCCACAGCAGGCTACTTTTGAAATGCAGGGTATGAAAATGGTGTATGTCGTGTCGGCTGACGGTATGGTAAAAAGTCGTGAGGTACATGTGATGGACATCGGCACGAGTGACAGCTATGTAGTCGAAAGCGGATTACAGGCAGGTGATAAGGTAGTCGCCGAAGGTATGGGTAATCTGAAGGATAGTCTGCTGATCAAACCTGTGCCGGCAAAACCACTCGCACAGCAATAAACTAAGTCTACCGGCAAATTTTATGTATGCTCCCAGGTGACCTGTCGTCATCCGGGGACGGGCATTGCTTTGTCTTCAATCTATCAATTATGCTAAAGAAATTTATCGAAAAACCGGTACTGTCAACAGTGATCTCTGTGATCATTGTGATACTTGGTCTGCTGGGACTTTTGTCCTTGCCGATTTCCCAGTATCCGGAGATTGCGCCACCCACTGTAGAGGTAAAAGCTGCCTTTCAGGGTGCGAATGCGGATGTGGTGATGAATTCTGTGATTGTCCCGCTGGAAGAACAGATCAACGGGGTGGAGAATATGAGTTATATGACCTCTACTGCCGGTAATGATGGCAGCGCGACGATCACCATTTACTTTAAACTGGGTACGGATCCCGATCTGGCAGCCGTGAATGTACAGAACAGGGTATCGAAAGCGACCAGTTTATTGCCTGCGGATGTAATCCGAGCAGGGGTGACCACCAGTAAAAAACAGAGCAGTCAGGTCTTCATTTTTGAGGTGTGTAGTAAGAATAAATCTTATGATGAAACCTTTCTGCAGAACTATGTCAATATTAATCTGATGCCCCGTTTAAAGCGGGTGAACGGAGTCGGAGATGCGTTTATTTATGGCGCAAGAGATTATTCCATGCGTATCTGGCTAAAACCGGATGTAATGGCCGTGCATGGTTTGATGCCGGCGGATGTGCTGGCGAAACTCTCCGAACAGAATATAGAAGCAGCGCCCGGAAAGTTTGGGGAGAATGGCGCACAGGCTTTTCAGTATGTGATCAAATATAAGGGCCGTTTAAAGACCTCGAAGGAGTTTGGTGATATCATTATCCGTTCCTCCGGTAAAGGGCAATTCCTCCGCCTCAATGACATCGCGAAGGTAGAAATGGGTTCATTAAGTTATGCCAGTTCGACGATCACGGATGGTTATGCAGCTACGGCAATTGCGGTGTCACAGTCTTCCGGTTCAAATGCGCACGAGTTGATCAGTCAATGTGAAAAGATTATTGAGGAGAGTGCAAAGGAGTTTCCGGAGGGCGTCTATCATGTGCCTTTCCTGAATGCGAATGAGTTCCTGGATGCCTCTATCGAAAAGGTGGTGCATACACTGATAGAGGCGTTTATACTCGTATTCATTGTGGTGTTCATTTTCCTGCAGGATTTCCGGTCTACATTGATCCCGGCGATTTCTGTGCCGGTAGCGATCATCGGGACTTTCTTTTTCCTGAAGGTCTTTGGTTTCAGTATCAATCTGCTGACTTTATTCGCGTTGGTACTGGCGATCGGTATTGTCGTGGATGACGCTATTGTGGTGGTGGAGGCCGTACATGCGAAGCTGGACCAGGGAGCTACTTCTGCGAAGAAGGCGACATTACATGCCATGAGTGAGATCAGTAGTGCGATCGTTTCTATTACTTTGGTGATGGCGGCGGTGTTTGTACCTGTATCTTTTATCAGTGGTTCAGCCGGTGTGTTTTACAAACAGTTTGGTCTGACGCTGGCTATAGCCATCGTGATTTCTGCGGTGAATGCATTGACGTTAAGTCCGGCGCTTTGTGCCATTTTCCTCAAACCACATGATGCACATGCGCCCGTAAAAAAAGGTGTTCTGCAACGTTTTTACACGGGCTTTAACACAGCGTTTCATGCGATGACGGGTAAGTATCGTCAGTCTGTTCATTTCCTGATCAAACGTAAATGGCTGGCAGGGGGCGCTATCGTGGTATTCAGTATGGTGCTGTGGTTCCTGGTGAAGACGATACCTACCGGTTTTGTACCGAATGAAGACGGTGGTGCGATCTTCGGAGATATCATACTGCCACCCTCGTCTTCACTTGAGCGGACCACAGAGCTGTCAAACGAAGTGGCCCGCATAGCAGGTAGTATTCCGGAAGTAGAGTCGGTGTGCCGGGTGGCAGGGCAGGACCTGATCAGCGGTCCCGGTGGTTCCTATGCTGCGCTGTTTATCCGGTTAAGACCCTGGGCACAGCGTGCAAAAAAAGGACAGGATATCGGGAGTGTGGTCGGACAACTCTTTGGTCGGACCGCACATATCAAGGGTGCGCAGGTGATCTTCTTTGCGGCGCCGACATTGCAGGGTTTTGGTAGTTCCAATGGCTTTGAATTCTCTTTACAGGATCTTTCTGCCGGTGATCTGAATGCGTTTGGAGGGGCGATCTATAAATTCCTGGGGGCACTGAATCAGCGGCCGGAGATCCAGTATGCGGCAACCTCCTTTAATAACAGTTTCCCGCAGTATCAGCTGGACGTCAATGTCGCCCGTTGTGAGGAAGCCGGCGTTGCCGTCAACACTGTACTGAGTACGATGCAGGGATACTTTGGGGGTGTTTATGCGGCTGACTTCAACCGTTTCGGTAAGCAATACCGGGTTATGGTACAGGGCGACGCTTTGAACCGGGCGACACCTGAAAGTATTCATCAGATTATGGTAAGGAATGCGGCAGGCCGTATGGCGCCGATTTCTGAATTTATTACGCTGAGACGTGTATATGGATCGGAATTCCTCAACCGCTTTAATCTGTTCAATTCAGCTTCTATTACCGGTGCGCCAAACCCGGGTTACAGTTCGGGAGACGCGATCCGGGCTATACAGGAAGTAGCGGCTCAGACCCTGCCTAAACAATATACGTATGAGTTTTCCGGTATTACGAAGGAGGAGATTTCCAGCGGAAGCCAGGCATTGCTTATCTTTTTGCTGTGTCTTGTATTCGTCTATTTCCTGCTTTGCGCGCAATACGAAAGTTACGTACTACCTTTTGCGGTACTGCTTTCACTCCCTATAGGACTGGCGGGCGCTTTCATCTTCGCAAAGATCTTCGGTGTCGATAATAACATCTTTTTGCAGATCAGTCTTATTATGTTGATCGGGTTACTGGCTAAGAACGCCATCCTGATTGTTGAGTTTGCGTTGATGCACCGGAGGAGTGGAGAGGACCTCGTACGGGCAGCCATCACTGGAGCTGGTGCGCGTCTGCGTCCGATCCTGATGACGTCCTTTGCTTTCATCTTCGGGCTGGTACCATTGATGCTGGCCAGTGGCGCAGGCGCTGCCAGTAATAAGTCTATTGGTACTGCCGCCATTGGCGGGATGCTGATAGGGACGCTCTTTGGCATTTTTGTGATACCTATTCTATTTATTCTGTTTCAGCTGTTGCATGAGCGTATCAGTGGAGCGCCGAAGTCGCATGGTCGTCATATGGCGAAGGGACATGAAACAGCCGATCTGATTTTAACGCATGAATGACATGAAAAGAAGATATTTATTGCTGCTGCCTTGTGTAACGGTAGTGGCAGCCTGTAAGGTAACTAAAACATATCAGCCGCCGGCTACAGATACGGTGGCGCAATATAGAGGGCAGTCTTTGTCCGATACCATGAATATTGCCCGCTTACCCTGGCGCTCTTATTTCCAGGATGAAGATCTCCAGGCGCTGATTGCTGAAGGTCTGGGCAAGAACCTGCAGCTGAAGGCAGCCATTACACGTATTGAAGCGGCCAATGTTGCTTATCAGCAAAGTAAGGCGGCCTTCCTGCCCCAGGCCGGGTTTAATGCCGGTTATAAGCAATCCCGCCTGGCTTATCCGCAGGGATTCGGATTTGTCACCACAACACCGCAGTATGATATGAGTCTGAGTGCTTCCTGGGAAGCGGATATCTGGGGCCGCTTACGTAGCGCTAAAAAAGCAGCCTATATTTCGCTGCTTTCCGGAGAGGCGGCAAGGGATGTTATACTCACCCGCCTGATTGCCGATATCGCGGGGCATTATTATACGCTGCTGGTACTGGATCATCAGTTGACGATCCTGGAAAAGGCGGCGGACATAAGAAGTGCGGACGTAGAAGCGATGACCGAATTGCAGCGGTCAAATGTGGTGAATGGTGCTGCGGTGGTACAGAGTCAGGCGAACGAATACGCCGCACGGGTAGCTATTCCGGTATTGAAAAAGCAGATCCGGCAAACAGAGAACGCCCTGAGTATTTTACTGGGTAAGCCGGCTGGCGATATAAAAAGAGGACGGCTGGAAGATCAGCTGATGCCTGTGATGATCAACAGCGGCGTGCCAGCACAGCTGCTGGCAAATCGTCCGGATGTACGTCAGGCAGAACTGGCCTTCAGAGGGGCTTTCGAATCAACCAATATCGCCCGGACGGCCTTCTATCCCTCACTGACGCTGACGGCAGCCGGAGGTTTCAGCAGTTTTAGTTTCGGAGATTGGCTTACAAAGAATACAGGTTTGTTTGGTAATGTGGCAGCCGGGGTATTCCAGCCGATCTACAATCGCGGTCAGAATAAATCCAGGCTGAAGGTCGCCAAGGCGGAACAGCAGACTGCCTTTTACAATTTTCAGCAGTCTTTGCTGACGGCAGGGCAGGAGGTGTCTGATGCCTTGTTTACTTATTCATCCGTAGAAGAACGTAAGGCGTTTCGTAGCAAACAGATCGAGGCATTGGAAAAGTCGGTTGATTTTACGCAAACGCTTTTAAAATATAGCAGCAACACGAACTACATCGACGTGCTGACTTCAGAACAGAGCCTTTTATCGGCCCAACTGGAGCAGGCCAATGATCAGCTGGAGCAATGGATGGCGGTGATCAGCCTCTATCATGCACTGGGCGGTGGTTGGCAGTAAGCGATAAACGATTTAAAAGTGTAACAGTTGTAGGTTTAGGCAATCACGGGTATATTCTTATACCTGTGCTCTTTTTCCCTACTTTTGCAGGGGATCAGCCTATGCGCCTTTTTTAAAACACTTTTCATGAAGCACTTTAGTATAGAGGATGTCTTTAAAGGATTCAGTTTTACGCCAGCCGAAAGGGCTTTGGTGGAAGATAAGTTTAAAACACTGAATCTGAAGAAAGGCGATGCTGTATTAAGTGCAGGGCAACTGGTACCTTACCAGTATTATGTGGCAGAAGGATGTCTGCGTGCTTATTATATTGCCGATACCGGCAAGGAGTTTACCTTACAGTTTGCTGTTCAGGACTGGTGGATCAGCGACTATACCGCCTTCTTTGCCGAAGGCCATTCTATTTTACATATTGATTGTGTGTACGATGCCGTCGTGCATCAGATCTCCAAAGCCAGTATGGAGCAATTGTACAAAGAAGTACCGCAGATAGAAAGTTTTTACCGCATTAAGATGGAGCGTTTCTTCGCCAGTTTTCAACGAAGGATACTGTCTGATCTGGCATTGCCTGCGAAAGAGAAATACGCCAATTTTCTGAAGACCTACCCCAATATCGAGAAGCATATTAAGAATTATCACCTTGCCTCTTACTTAGGCATTACTACAGAGAGCCTCAGCCGCATCAGAAAGGAATTAGCCAGGGGTAAATAAGAACTTACCATACATCAATTTTTTTGACATTTGCCGGATGCATCTTTGCATTCGTAAGTCTTCATTTACTAACAACTAAAACACTTACCCATGGAAAGAGAAATCATTGTTAAATGGAAAATAAAGGCATCCGCTACCCAGGAGATCCTGGCATTATTGCCCGCACTGGCGGAGCAATCAAAGCATGAACCGGGCAATCTCGGCTATCATATTTATCAATCCGAAAGCGATCCTAATGAACTGATATTACATGAGCGTTACGTTGATGCGGACGCCGCAGAAGCGCACAGGAATTCAGCGCACTATCAGGAGATCGTTGTGGGTAAGGTGGTACCGCATCTTGAAGTACGTGAAGTTATCATTGTTAAAAAATTATTGTAAACCAGCATTCATTAACCTTAAAAATCTGATTGTATGTCAAAGAAAATATTATTTATCGTATCTAATGCCAGTTTTATTGGTCCTAATAACAGACAGACAGGCGTATTCCTGGATGAAGTGGCGCACCCTTATGTAGAATTTGACGATGCACATTACCAGATAGATTTTGCCAGCATCACCGGTGGAGTTCCTGCTGTTGATAATCTTACCGCCAGCGAAGAAAGCTCCAATGCGCGGTTCATCAAGGACGGCGGACTGGCAAAAATGCAACACAACCGTAAACTGTCGGATGTAGACACCAGTGGGTATGATGCAGTATTCGTACCAGGTGGTTTAGCGCCAATGGTAGATATGCCGGAAGATCCGCTGTTAAAGAAAGTAATTGCGGGTTTCTATGATAGCGGTAAAATTGTAGGCGCCGTGTGTCATGGTCCCGTATCACTCCTGAATGTGAGACTGAACGATGGTAGTTATCTGATTGCGGGAAAGAATATTACTTCTTTTACGAATGAAGAAGAAGATAATTATGCGAAGAATGATGTGCCTTTTGAACTGGAAACAGCACTAACTAACCAGGGCGCTAAGTTCCATGCAGCAGCGCCATGGTCTTCGAATAGTATTGCAGATGGCAGATTGGTAACAGGACAGAATCCTGCTTCAGCGAAGGGTGTGGCACAAAAGATGATTGCATTGCTGGGGGCATAGTGTTAATTAGATTTTTTACTAGTTTTGCACTTAATCCCTTTTTATGAAATTTCCCGGAATGGAAGCATTTCCATACCTTGATCTTATACTATGAAATACTTTGGAATAGAAGTCTTCGACGCTAAAATATATACCTCTTTTCTGCTGGAAGAAAATGAACCCTTATCTTCCCAATCACTGTACCTTGATTGTGATCAGGGCGCCTTACATTATCCGCTACGCGAATTTAATTTCTGGCTTGGAGTGGGATGGTATGGGAATAAAGAGCATGTATATGCTCCCGGAAACGAGTTTAGAGTGGAAATAACAGGTGGAAGGAAAACAGAGTGCAGGAAATATGTCAAGTATGACGTTCCGCCTGATTTGAAAGCATTGAAAGCGGCTATGCAGGAAGGAGTAGACCTTCTTCAGGAGATATTAAAAATGAGTGATGAGGAAATTGATGCACTCCCTTCTATAGCCATGCTGGTATTGTTTTTTCAGAGGAAGTTTCCGCGGCGCAATATTACACCAGATACGCTTTTGTTTGATGATTTGGGTATTGGAGAGAAGAAGGCCAGGAAACTCATGGAAGAGATGAGGTGGTATTTTAATTATGCCATTTCTGATGAAGAGCTTCAAACGGCTTTCCTGTTGCCTGGGACTGGTATGTCTCAAAAGGGTAAGCTGATGCTGAAAGGAGTTACAATCAGACGTTTTCATGAAGTAATGATAAAGGATAACTGGTTTGATCTTTCAAAGGAATAAAAGTCTTACGTGATTTGCAAATGAAAGTAATACATATAGAATGGTTGTCTGTTGAAGCGAGAGAAGCAATAGTGACCATCTCCGACGATATCCTGGAGTTTGTTTGCTTTGCCCATCCTTTTGATCTGGAGTCAGAATTGGATCCAAAGATTGCTGGTGTGCCTGTATATCTGCGTTCAACAGATGAACTGGATGAGTGGGAGTGTGGGCGATCAGGATGGATGATGGCCAGGGAGGTAGAAAAGTTATTTTGAATACGTAAAAATCGATGGTACGAAATGGATGACCTGCCTGCTGTTCAGATGCCTAAGCGCTGCTTTTCTGTAAAATTAATGTGCAAAAGGCGCTTCAAAAGTCAATTGACTGTATGAAATCATTGTTCTATTACCCAAAAGGCTACATCATACATATGATGCAGCCTTTTGGGTAATAAGTTATTCTGTAAGTTGAAATATTACAGATTCGGCGAGCCTACAAATACCTGATAGTCCTCAAATGCCTTCTTGGGTTCAAACTCTTTTCCTTTTTGAGAGAAGAAAGCCTGTTCGTCAAACATACCTGTCCGCGTAATTAAGGACTTGTAGTCACTATATCTGCAACATACAATAGCATACTCTCCATATTCTTTTGTCACATCCGAAGATCTCTCATTGGGAGCCAGCAGCATTTCTGTTTTGATGACATATTCCATCCCTATTGGGTACCCGGTTTTGCTATCCAGTTCCATCCTCATTTCCTTATAAATACCGCCAGACTTAAATGTGATCTTTATACTTTTAAACGTCGGAAATTCGCTGAATGAACAATGGTCAATTCCCATCATTTTCAACGAAAGCCACATTTGTTCCACAGGATTGATGCTGTCAGCAGAAGGCTTTGAAAGATACATGACCTTATCCTCCTTGAAGAGCGTAATGACATACCGCTCGTTGGCCGTCATTTCCATATTTGACATCTGGTAGTGATAATTTCCTCCTGCAATATCAAGATGCCCGCTAAGCGAATCCAGTATGACATCAGGATGTAATTCACTGGCATAGGTGTAATGGATATCAAACCCAATATCCTTTTGTTTGTATAAATTTTGTAATTCGCCGAGTATATTAGATAAAGCAATGCTGTCTTTTTTTTCTTGTGCAAATGCCTGCATGTATGTCATGAACAGGCATATACTCAGTACTCGTTTCAATATTTTCATTTCTTTTATTTTAGTAGATGCATACTATGATGCGATGCAGGACATATTATTTGCTATAGATAAATTTTACCTGGAAATACTCGCTACGGGAGTTCCTTACACGTAACATGTAACTTTTTCCGCTCTGAAGATCCCATTTCCTTTTGATATCGAGGGAAATCATATTGTCGCCAGGTATCACCTTTAACTGACCATATGTAAGGACGTTATTACCCGATTCCAGTGCCATCAGCTCATAGAATACCTCACTGTCATTCACCACATTGTTATAGCTGAAGTGTACGGTACCGGTAATGGCTGCTACAGACCCATCCAGGTCTTTCTTCAACTGGATATAGGTATTTTCTTGTTTTTTCTCCTTTACAACATCCGATTTCAATTTAAATGTCCATATATCCGTCTGTGCGGCAAAGGCATTTCCATTTTTCGCGATAATTGTCCATGCATATTGCTTCCCGGTGTCGAGTGACATAGAAGAGGATGGATAATTAGCGAACAGGTTCTTAGTCGAAGGTAAATGATATACCGGCAGGTTCTGTTGCACCGCTTCTACAGGAGATTGTCCGGAACGGACTTCCGTCAGGAATAGTTCATAGTTCAGGTCTCCGAAAATACTTACCGGAGATGGAGGTAGCCAGCTGAACTGAGGACTGTATGTTTCAATAATACTTTGATCTGCTGGTGTATTCAACAGCGGAGGACCTACCGGGGAGACTGAAAAAGGTACGCAATCTTCAGAAATGAGATCGCCGTTGTGACTGTTCTGTACAAATACGCTATAACACGCCTGGTAAGTTCCTGCAGGTAAAAGTCCGTTTGGTGTTCTGTCACCTACAGCTGTCAGGTATTCATACTGAATAGGCGATAGGTCTGCAGCTTTCAGTTGCCTGGTTCCTTTCGTCAGGGAGATGTTTCTGGTAACACCTGTCAGCACTGGCTGACTGGTCTTGCTATCTATCAATCGCATCATAATAGTAACACCAACAGGGGCGTCTGATACCGATATAAGTGCTACATTCCATAATTGCGCTTTCATGAGTACTCCTTCCGGAGGAACCTGTGCTGAGATATTTACCTGTGCGGCCACACGGCCACCAAGCGCCAATGTAAGCAGGGATGACAATAAGAATTTGTTGCTGATCATATTTAGAAAGTCTTTGTATATGTTAATCTTCCATTATTACTGGGTAACAGACGTTTCTGCATACCCGGAATAAAGGCTTTTTCGGCCATGAAGGCAATCTCTCCCAGCTTCGGAATTACGATCCTCGCGTTACCTGAATAACCGGTTTGTGAGATGCGATATGCGGTCTGATAGTTATATTTTACGCCGGCGCCTACATCCAGCCAGCTGGCCATTCGATATTGCAGGTTTCCGTCTCCGCTAAGCAGATTGTACTCCGGATTTGTAGCAAATGATCCCCCTCCGTTAATAGTCAGTTTATTGGCAAATATGGTATGGGTCAATTGTAAATTCTTACTGTTAAAATATAGAAAGCTACTATCTGCCTGTTTGTTATAGAACTGCGTATAGGTAAGGATCGTATTCATCAGGAAGCCTTTACAATGATAGGAATGACTGGCAGTAGCCAGGAGGTTATAAAACAGGTTTTCTGTATAACTGCCGTTATCCATTTTCGTCAGTTGAGAGCTCGGGAAATAACCTACCGTGATGACTGGTAATTTTCTTATGCGCATAGTAGCACGTATGCTTTTAAAGACTGTATTACTCCTGAAGTTGGTCTGCTGGTAGCTGGTCACAAAGTCATTTTTCCTGATACTACCGCTGACTGTGAGCTGTTGCCGGAAAAATGGTTGGTCAACGGCCACCGACCATCCTGTTTGTGTTGATCCTGTAGTATAAAGACTGAATGACTGAAAGTTAGCCCCCATCATTTTATACATACCAGTGATCCTGGTGCCCGTCCCTGGTAACAAGGATCCTGATTTCAGGGAATAAGCCTCGTTAGAGTGGTCATTTAACCTGAATATACCATCCAGTGCAGCGTGTTGTTCTGCCGGCGGGACGGCATATGATGGCAAAGATGACTTTGCAATTTCACCGGTAATGTAATTGTTGCTATTCAATTGCCATCGTCCCTCAAGAGAGAGCCCTTTAATCTGTTGACTGAGATTAGCCGCATTGGGATTACCATCAGGAACAGTATTGAAATTATATACCTGTTTTTTACCCGTATAATACGTAAGTATCACATTGTTTCCGTTTCTCATGCCTTTACCTACGCGTATCAGGTTGAGGTATTGTCTGGACTTGCTTTCATTGAATATGAAATCGCGGAAACGATAGTCGACTTTACCTGTGGCAAACGCAAAATAATAACCAGGGTTATATTCGATCTGACCGCCGAGAATACTGATGTTCTTCGCGGTGAGCTCGGAATAATCTACAAGCATACGCCCGATACCGACTGTACGTATCGCCAGCAGATGTTTGTAACCGGCTGGCAATACGGAATCAGGTAAATTCATTGCCTTGAGATTTTCCGCCAGCTCTTTATTGTCTTTACTATGTGTCAGTATATCAGTCAGTGTGTTCTTCCTGGTATTATATATCTTCTCCTGTTCTTTATAGTTGCCTAGTAGTGCTGATAATTCTTTTTGAAGGGAGTCAGTTTTTTGGCTGAGCGAATTGTATTGTTTGTTAAGATGCTGTAAGGCAGAATCTGCCTTTTCTTTTTCAGACTGCCTTTTGCTGGTATACTGCGCCGGAATCTGCAGATCATTCCAGTCTTTTCGGCCCATACCCGTAGCAGGTGTTGTCAGTGCAGGTAGCGGCTCCTTGTGTTGATCTGCAATCGCTGCAAGCGAATCTTTGATCCTGGCATAATACGCTTTTTCCCGTGCCTCTATTATCTGCTGTAGTAATGAGGGATCTGCTTTCGTTTTTCTATAGCTGTCGAGTTCCAGCTGTTTAGCATCTACCAGTGACTTTAACTGCTGCAATTTTTCCAGCTGTGCATACTTCCCGGCATCCCAGTTCTTCGCCTTTTGCAGTACAGCATTTTTAAAGTCTCTGTTGGTATATTGAAGATTAAAGTCTGTGAGATTCCTGAAAAGCGATGAGTTGGACATCCGCGTTGTGAAGTTTACCCGGATAGGATAGTTGTCTTTGTATGTTAATTCCAGGCTAGTCTGAACGGTATGCTGATAGACATCTTTCTGTACGAAAGGGGTATCTATATTCGACTGATAAAACAGATCATACACGACATTACCATGTACTGTTAACAGTGTTTCCTTTTTAACGGGAACTGGTGTTGCCCGTCGCTGCCCCACGCGTTCAAAGTATGCGACCAACGTGTCCTGCTTTTGAGGCACATAAGCTACAATAACCACAGGGTGATACCTGTTATCTGCATTGGAGAAATAATGGAAACTATCCGCAAACTGCGGATATTGCTGCTTTTCGAAGTTTTTGACTTTCCATTTGGAGTAATAGTCTGCAACGCCCATTTTGAGCCCGGACTGACCACAAACGGTTGTCGTTGCAAGCAGTGAAAAAAGGAAAATTGGTATAAAGTGTTTCACGGTATACAGGATCAAACAATATCCGGAACAATAATCTGTTCAGAAGAACCAGCAGATAAGAGAAATTCTTATGATAAATTATTGGTCGGGATGTCAAACAATATCGAACATATAAAAGGTAAACTGGCTTACAAAGTATACATCTTAATAATTGGTAACTAAAGTTGAAAACGGGATATAACTACACTTAACAATCATTCAACAATGACTAAATATTGCCCTTTTTTTGGTACACAAACATAGTCTTTTTTCGGAAACAATATATATTGCTGAAAATTTTTTCAGCTGTAATATGATGCTTGAGATTACCGGTTGGAAATAGTAAAAGAAAAATATATTGACGCTGAATATATAATGGTATTGCATTTCGTAATTTCTTAGAAGATATGTCAGATCAAAAAAGATGCGAAAGTTTTAAAAAAGTTTGCAAAATAATTTTTACGATGTATGTTTGTTTCGTAATGAGCCTGCTGAGTAACCTATACCATGCAGCAGGATCTTTAGAGTAAAACATTTGTTGGCCTTAGTTATCCGTAAATAGTGATTTGTGAAGAGATAACACAAATGTTCGTAGTGCATCCAATTCATTAAAAGTGTAGAAGTTGTAATCCTTATTTTATGTATTCATTCTCATGAAATTTGTCAGTGCTGTTAGCACTCGTTTTCCCCTGTGTTGCTTTGTTATAGCTAATTAAGTCCAGATTGGGGGTGATTGAACAGTTGTAAATATTGTTCATATACTGTCGTGTAACGATGGTACAGGGTATCTATATGCATTTTTAATTTAAATTTTTGCGGCAGCAGCATGCTGTCACGTGTAGTCTTGTGTGCATGTGAAAACAGCCATTGTAAATTGTTTTGTAAATAACGTAACATTCAAATATATCCCTAAATGATCCTGCAAATAAGTGCAAAGAAAAAGAGGACGATTGCCTTCCTGTTACTTGCTTTGCTATATTTTGAAACACTGATTCCTTCTTACGCTCTGGCAGTAGCCAGATCAGCGACAGTCTATAGTCGCCCGCCAGAGAAGAAGTATGTTAACCCCGCCTTACCGCATAGTGTGTCCAAAGCAGTGACGCCGTTAATGGAGACGCATTCGCTTACAAAAGCCAAAGTATTTATCGGAGGTCCCACACAACCGGAAATGCAGTCTTTTGCTGCGGTTAATAATGCGAATATGGTAGATCTTTTCACCGGTGATTTTTCCTATAGTATACCCCTACTGGACGTAGGTGGTTATCCTATTACCATCGGTTACAACAGTGGTGTCTCGATGGATCAGGAAGCCAGTTGGGTGGGTCTTGGCTGGAATATTAATCCGGGTACGATCATGCGTAATATGCGTGGATTACCCGACGACTTCAGTGGAACGGCTGATTCCATACAAAAAGTAACAAAGATAAAACCTAATGAAACATACGGAGGAGCGATAGGCGCTGACTTTGAGTTTGCAGGCTTTCCGACAAAAGGGACGTTGAGCGATTCAAGTATCAGCATTACTGCCTCAGCAGGTATATTCTATAACAACTACAAGGGGCTTGGTACAGAGGTGAAGATTAATTCCAGCCTGAACGCCGGTTCATTAAGTATGGGAGAATTTTCAGGTGGTTTGTCGCTTGCCAATAATTCCCAGGATGGAGCAAGTGTGCGTAACACGATCAGTTATTCACTGTTTGGAAATCACACGAAAAAGCTTGGTGCTTTTGGTGGTAATATAACGGTTGGTTCGACATACAGTTCTCGTTCAGGACTAAAAGCATTGCAATTGAGCGCTGGTCTGAGACAATATAAGATAGTTGACAATAATTTACGTCAGATTGCTAGTACTGGCATTGACAGAGCTGCTACATTGAGCTTTGCCTATCCATCTTATCTTCCTGATATCAGCCTTCCCTATACGAGTTCTTCCCTTAGTGTAACCCTGAAGGCCGGTTCAACAAATAAGGTGTTACATCCCAATCTTTTCATAGAGGGATATGGATCTAAACAATTCATAGCGGATGAAGACACTCGTATGTCCCTGCCGGCTTATGGTTATCTTAATTATCAGCAGGCCGGATCTAATACTGCCGCGTTACTTGATTTTAACCGGGAAAGAGATATTCCATACCGGGAAAAACCTGAAGTGCCGAATATTGGTATTCCTGCATATACCTATGACGTTTTCTCCATATCTGGAGAAGGAACAGGAGGGATGTTCAGGGCTTATCGTGGTGATATAGGATATGTGTTTGACCACACCATGAGGACGAAGGACAATTCTAAAAATGCAAGTATAGATTTTGGTGCAGGCGACCTTGTACATGCAGGTCTGGATGTGACTTATAATAAATCGACGACTACTACAGGGCCATGGAAAGAGTTAAATCCATTGGCTACGAATGTAGCTTTTTCTTCTTCTGATAAGTTACATGAAGCTGCCTATTTCCGTAATCCGGGAGAGATGGCTATTAATGACACTGCTTTTTATGAAAATATCGGTGGTGATGATGTGGTGGCTGTCAACCTGGAACAGGGTGGTGTCAGCAGTCCAGATATCCGTACTACCAACGTCCTGAACCGCTACCGTAACCAGCGTTTTGTCGGTAAGAAAGTGGCCGGTGTGAAGAAAATGAAAAAGGAAAATCGTGATAAGCGCACACAGGTTATCTCTTACCTGACCGCTGAAGAAGCAGACCATGCAGGTCTGAACAGGTATATAGAAAATTATGTAGAAAACATTTTCAAAGTTAACAATTGTACAGTCACTTTCCCTGATGGGGCAGAAGGCGTTGGTAGAGGATGGATTGGGGAGTATTATGCTGGTAGTCTGGATCGTTTCCTGTTCAAGCGGGAGGATACCATCATTGCCTTTACAGACAAAGAACAATTTAACTATTATATGCCACCGGAGTCTCCCGTGGGCAGGTTCGATCACTCGTTTTCTGTCCGCTGGACCGGCAGGGTAAAAGCGCCTGTAACAGGTAAATACACCTTTTCGACAGCTTCTGACGACGGGGTGAGATTTTATATAAATGATACCCTGTTGATAGACAACTGGGGTGGTCATCCTCCTACACTTGATTCTGCTGTGGTGAACCTGGTGGCCGACCAGTTTTATAATGTACGACTGGAGTATCGACAGGATAAAGAACGTGCGGTAATGGCACTGGCATGGCGATATGCTGGTTTACCTTCGAATTTCATTCCGAAACAGTATCTCTATCACATGCCGGAGAAAGACACTTTTGTGTCAACCGATGGCTCAATTGTACAGGAAAAGAGAACCAATGATTTCCGCAAGAAAAATCATCTTTCTGAAATTGATGTATTGAACGCTGATGGCAGAAGATATGTCTATGGTATCCCGGTTTATAATATTCAACAAAGGGAAGTCACATTTGCAGCGTCACAAGAGGGTGCTGATAAAACAGCTGGCCTGATTCATTATGCGCGGGGCACAGATAATACGACCGCTAATCAGAATGGGGTAGATCATTATTTCAGTAGCGAACAGCTACCGGCTTATGCGCATTCTTTCCTGCTGACAGGTATCCTTTCTCCTGACTACCAGGATCTTACCGGGGACGGCATTTCTCCCGATGATCCGGGGGATGCTATTAAGTTCAATTATACTAAGACAGCCGGCATTCGTAATGCCTATAAATGGAGGGTGCCTATGGGTGTAGACTCTGCCAATTATAGTGAGGGACTAAAGACGGATTACCGGGATGACAAAGCCAGTTATGTACATGGGGAGAAAGAACTCTGGTATCTGCATTCTGTGGAGTCGAAGAATATGATCGCGACTTTTAAACTGACCCAAAGGGATGATCTTCGTGCTGTGGATGAAAATGGTGTAAGACTTATGGATAATAAGACCCGCAGACTGGAAGAAATCAATCTCTATACAAAGGCGGAGTTTACAAGAAGCAGTCATCCAAGACCAATTAAAACAGTACATTTTGAGTACTCATATGAGCTGTGTCCCGGTGTAAGCGGAGATATTAATAAGGGGAAACTAACACTCAAAAAGATCTGGTTTACCTATAATGGTAATGATAAGGGACAACGTAATCCCTACATTTTCAGTTATAACAAAAACAATCCTTCTTATAAAACCAACGCCAGCGATCGTTGGGGGAATTATAAAGATCAGTTGCAGAACCCGGGATCTGTGACTGGCAATGTGCTTACAAACGCAGATTATCCATATGCCTTACAGGATAGTATACAGGCTGCAGATAATGCGGCTGCATGGGCTCTGGATAAGATTGTACTGCCTTCTGGCGGACGAATGGAGATCTCTTACGAAAGTGATGATTATGCCTTCGTACAGAATAAACGTGCTGCTCAGCTTTTCAAAATTGCAGGTTTCTCGCCTGCAGCCCCTTCGTCGTTGAATGATCTCAAGCCGGAATTGTATGGCATCATTGATTATCTGTACGTTGCGATAGATGTGCCATATAAGGTATATAGCAATGAGGAATTATATAACCGTTATCTGCAGAACATGGATAAGCTCTTTTTCCGTTTGTCAGTGCAGATGCCGGATGATAAGTTTGGAAGTGGTAATGAGTACGTCAACTGTTATGCGGCAGTAGACGAGGGAAACTATGGGTTCTTCAATCAGGGAAATAAATCGACGATCTGGTTGCGCCTGAAGGCCGTTGACCCGGGCGCAAAAATGAATACGGTAAAAAGCGTGTTTAGTCCGCTGGCACAATCCGCCTTGCAGTTCCTTCGCCTGAACCTTGGTTCAAAAGCCTACCCTGGTTCAGACCTTGGCGATGATAATATTGATATGGTAGACGCCATAAAAATATTGTTATCACAAGCTGACAACCTCAATAATTTGCTGCTCACATTCGAGACAGCAGCCCGCATGAAACATTGGGCAAGAAAGGTAGACCTCAGCAGGAGTTTTGTAAGATTGAACAATCCTTTTTATAAGAAATATGGCGGCGGGCACCGCGTAAAGAAAGTCCTTATCTATGACCATTGGAATAAGATGACAGGGCAGAAGGAGTCACTTTATGGTCAGGAGTATCAGTATACGACTGTAAAAGACATAGATGGTAAAAAACAACTGATCAGCAGTGGTGTGGCCGCGTATGAACCCGTGATAGGCGGAGAGGAAAACCCATGGAAAGTACCTGTTGAATATAATCTGCAGGTTTCTAACCTGGTACCGGTAGATAGAGGTTATACCGAATTGCCTTACGGCGAAGGATTCTTCCCGGCTCCTTCAGTAGGATATAGCAAGGTACGTGTGCGAACCATCCACGCTGACAAGCATCGCTCAGCTAATGGATATGACGAAACCTGCTTCTATACCGGCTACGATTTTCCAACATTAACAGATGTCACCAACCTGGGAGACAGTAAAAAACGGTTTAAACCACTTCTTTCTAATCTCCTGCGTATTAATGCGCGTCATTATCTCGGATTAAGTCAGGGCTTTAAAGTGGAATTGAATGACATGACGGGGAAGATAAAATCGCAGGCTTCCTATGGAGAGGCAGATCCGGATAAGCCGATTACTTATACAGAATACTTCTACAAGGTAGACAATCAACAGGCTTTGAATAAGCACCTGAACAACACGGTAAAAGTGATCTCATCCAAGGGAGACATCGATTCAGCGTCTATCGGAAAAGATATTGAGCTGATGCTGGATATGAGACAACAGCATTCTACTACAATAGGCTATAGTCTCAATCTGAATGGAATGATGTTCAAGTTCGCCTGGCCGCCGGTATTATTCATTCCTGTACTACTCAACCTGGTACAAAGAGAAGAAACGAAATACAGTTCAGTTGCTGCTACAAAGATTGTCTATCGTCATGGTATTCTGGACAGTGTATTAGCTATAGATAAAGGTAGCCGGGTTACAACTACTAACCTGCTGTATGATGCAGAAACGGGTAGTCCGCTGTTAACAAAAACACTCAATGAGTTTAACGACTCGTTGTATTCCTTTACTTATCCAGCCGCATGGGCCTATGATGGTATGAGTGGTGCATACAAAAACATAGGTCTTGAACTGGATCATATCACCATGAAAGATGGTCGTATTACAGCGGGGCTTACAGAGAGCCCATCGTTGTATTTCGCTGCCGGAGATGAAATACTGATCTATTCTCATCAGAAGACAGGTGGTACGATCTGTGGTCCGGAAATAGCCACATTCCCGGCATCTGCCTTTATTTACACGGTTGATGCAAACGCGCTGGCTGGCGGTACGCCAGATCTTTATTTTGTGGATAAGGACGGGAATCCGTTTACAGGGAACGATATTTCATTGAAGATCGTGCGTTCAGGCAGACGTAATATTAATGGTGCGGTAGGCTCAGTTGTATCACTGAAAAATCCTATACAGGGTAAGCAGCTTGTACTGGATAGCAGCAGGCAGATCATTTCGTCATCTGCAGTTGCTTATAAGCAGTTCTGGCGGGTGAGTGACCGGAGAAAACAGGATACATCATATGTATGTGTGACACAACCTTATAGCGAGTATGTAGGAGCTGGTGGAGATTGTGGTATACGCTACTATGGAAACGTAGCGAAGAGTAAGTCCATCAGGAAAAATGACTGTGGTACGGGGGCGACAGGATCTGTGGTACTATATAAGGTGGATGCCAACAGGTATACTTCTTATATCAGCCAGGCAAAGGCAGATTCTATGGCACAGGCAGACATTGACAGCTTCGGTCAGAGCTATGCCAATGCCCGTGGTACCTGTACGTTTACCTATAACAGCCGTATCGACAGTGTGATCATATTAAATCATACGTGTCAGGGGGATGCCATCCCATTGCCTTACACCTATGTCGTGCCTTTCAAAACATTTACTTCTACGATCAGTCAGGAGGATGCAGACGCGAAGGTGAAACAACGTTTGCTCGATAGTGCGCAGGTCGTGGCTAACAGAAATGGCCGTTGCTATTATAAGAACGACACGACAGGTATTCTTGCGTATTCAACATGTGAAAATGGTAGCGTAGGGCGTGGTGTTTGGGTACAGATACCTGCAGGAGTGGATACTTCTATGATTAGTAAAGATGCTGCCAATGCAAAGGCACGTGATGCTTACTGGGCATATGCAAAGGAAATAGCAAGACAGCAGGGCGGTTGTCTGTATAAGAGTGTAGCGATGGATACGACTGTTAAAAAGAATAACTGTGACTCCGGTATTGGCACGAATGTGCTCTATCAGATTGCCGCAGGTAAATATGAGTCGGCAGTCAGCCAGTATGCGGCGGACTCTATGGCACACAAAGATTTGCGAGACAGTGCACAGGCGTATGCAAATTTGAATGGTATCTGTCAGCCAGGTATCTACGCTGTGCTTGAGCTCACGCCAGCCGGTAATGACGGGGTAAAATCATATGCATTCCTGACAATGCATTTTTACTCGGATTCGGCATTGACGGTTCCTGTTTCGGTGACTAACCTTAGTGTAAACATTGGAGCGATGAGATACTGGTGTAACGGTGACACGGATGATATTTCCTACTCAAGGGTATTTAACGGAACCAGTGATCGATTCGAAAAGCCAATTGTAAACAGTAATGGTCAAAGTGGAAACCCTTGCTACAGTGTCTTCTTCTCTCTGAAAAATGGGAGCGGATATATTAATGCAGGAACTATAGGAAGCGTTGACTGACAACTTTAAAAGATCATTTATGAAATTATATATTAGGAGCTTAATACTGATTACGGTGTTGGCGGCTGTCGGTTTTAATAAAACCAATGCGCAGGGCAATGTCAGTTCCTGCACCTGCGAAGGTCTGAAACCTTTTTTCGATTACCTGATCGCTTCCCAGCGACTGTTCATTCAGCCGGAAGACGGTATCCTGGTATCCTCTATACTGGAGGACGCCAGGAACGCCGGGTACACGATATCCTACACACAGTGCCAGGTGTTGTCCCGTAATGTGAATGGCCAGTTCTTCGCGAAAATCAAGAGTGTTGCCAGTGCCACCAAATACCAGGCGGTCATCGGTAACTGTACGGTGTCATTGAATTCAGTGAATGCAAGTGCCTTTACGTTCAACAATCTGCAGAGTAATGCTTGTGGAACGACGGGCATAGTGTCTTACCGTACGAAAGCCAATAGCACCTTAGTGGCCAATCTCCAGGTAGATTCCTGCCTTAACTGTCGTGCAGAAGATGTTGATGCCGTTTATTCCTGTTATAGTCCGGTTACGGAGCATTCTGTTAACCCTTATCTATACGGATTGTCGGGCAACTGGCGACCTTACCGTTCCTATGCCTATTACGGAGACCGTAAGGAAAAGAATCCGAAAGAGGATCTGTCATTAAAAACAGCGGGTACTATTGAAGGATATAAGAGCTACTGGAAATTTGAAAACGGTCAACTGACAGGTATGGCAGAGAACTCGAAAGATACTGCTATTTGGGTCTGGAATAGTGAACTGACCCTCGTAAACCGGAAGGGACTGGAATTGGAGAATCACGACCCCTTAGGACGGTATAATGCCGGGTTGTACGGATATGATGATGCGCTGCCCGTGGCAGCGGCGCAGAATGCCCGCTACAGAGAAATTGCCTTTGAAGGATTTGAGGACTATGGTTTTAAGATAACACCTTGTGATGGACCGTGTCTGGTACCTAAAAGTTTTGATTTCTCTTCTTACAAAAGCAAGTTGGATACTACGCAGCAACATACCGGCTTGTTTAGTCTTCGGGTAGATACCGGTACGAATGCAGGTATTATAGCGCCTGTTGCTGGTACGGCAGAAGATGGCTTCGGACTGACCTTTAATAAAGCACACGTATCCTGTGCACAAACTGTTCCCGGATTATCATCGATAAAAACAACGTCGGCTGCATTGTTACCCGCTTTTTCTCCGATAGCCGGAAAAACTATTGTGATCAGTGCCTGGGTAAAGGAACTGGTTGAATGCAAAGGAGGTGCTTACACAGGTAATCAGTTCGCAATAGTGGTGAAACAGTTAAATGACAGTACAACAGTTATAGCCCAACCACAAGGGGCAATCATTGAAGGATGGCAGCGTTATGAGGAGGTGATCTCTGTACCCGGTGATGCGGTATCTGTTGCGATAGTCATGAAAGCCACCGGAGGACATGCCGCTTATTTTGATGATATCAGGATACATCCCTATAACGCCAATATGAAATCATATGTGTACAATCCTTATGACCTGCGTCTTATGGCGGAGCTTGATGAGAATAATTATGCCACCTTCTACGAATATGATGATGACGGTACGCTTATCCGCCTGAAGAAAGAGACAGAACGTGGTATTAAAACGATCACAGAAACAAGAAGTGCACTTCTAAAAGAAAATTCTGATCAATGAGTCCATTTTTATTATCCCTAGAAACTTTGATCATCCCAGTGGTAAAAAAGTTCACCCGTTACAGAACAGCGGTATTGATGTGCCTTTTGCTGGTAATAACGCTGGCAGTCCGCGCGCAGTCCGTTATTACGCTGAAGTCAATGCTGGATGGCGCTAAAGGTCAGCTGGCGAAGGATTCCTTTGCTGTTGTGCCTGATGAAGATTATTTTGGCGCAGACAGGATCCCTTCTCTGCAAAGCGTGGAGAACATCAGAAATGTCGTTACCCTGAAGATCAACGAATATACCACAATGCCATTGCCTGCAATTTTTAAGGCAACGGCTGTCGTGAGGATCATTTACACAAAACCTGATAATTCGGTAGATTCCATTGAGAGGACTTTATCTGTGAACTACGCTGATACAGGTAAATATATCAGCAGAGGCAGTTATGTATTTAATAACGGACACCATGTGATTGCAAAAATTGTCAGTCTTACAGCGACGGGCGCTGCAAACGTGCAATCATTGCTATTGCTGGATAATGAAATGCAGGTAAGTCCTGTATATAAGTTATCCTGCACGACGGATGCTGTACGTGGCTTCGAATCGATTAATGTAACAGCTGCCAATGAGCTCCGTGTGAAATGGAACCAGTTGATCGGAGCTGATGTATACGATCTGGAATGGACATATATTGACGCCAGTGCTGTGAGCAGGTATGGTAGTCCGATAGATGCGAGATTACTGTTCAGGAATAATTCGTCACGCGTGACGATTGCGGACCTTAGTTATGACATCCCCTTGTTATATGACAAGGAAGGTATGCTGTATTTCAGGGTAAGGGGCGTACAGGAGAAAGCGAACAATGTGCGCATAGAGACGCCCTGGAGTACTGAATTCGGGGGCTTAGGCAGTTTTGCCTTTAATGGTCACGAGGATTCACTGAACTGGCAGGTAACAACTTCCTTCGCAGAAGAAGGCAAACGGAAGTCCGTGATACAGTATTATGATGGTAGTCAGAGGGGCCGTCAAACAGTAACAAAAGACAATACTACTAAAACCACCGTTGTTGGAGAGGCATTTTACGACTATCAGGGACGTCCTGTTATTCAGGTAATGCCTGCACCTACATTAAGTTCGATTATTAAGTATACGCCAGGATTCAATAAGGGAATTAACAGTCCGGAGTATGACAAGGGGCAGTACGATACTTTGCCCAGCCCTGCCGCTTTTTTGACAGCAAGCGCGAATGCGATGTCTACACAAAGTGGTGCAAATCAGTATTATTCACCAGATAATCCGGATACATCCGACTTTAACCGCTTTATTCCGGATGCGGACGGTTACGCTTTTACGGAGACTTCCTATACACAGGATAATACGGGCAGGATCAGCCGTCAGAGTGGTGTTGGTCCTGTGTTCAGACTAGGCAGTCATCATGAGACGGAATATTTCTATGGTTCTCCGGGTGAAGGTGACCTGGATGCGCTGTTTGGTACGGATGCAGGAGATAAATCTCACTATTTCAAAAATATGGTGAGGGATGCGAATGGCCAGTATTCAGTGAGTTATGTAGATATGCATGGTCGTACGATTGCAACGGCTTTAGCGGGTAAACCAGATAATAGTGTGCTGTCGGATATCTCTTCTTATAGGGAGGAAAATATCACTGATACCTTATCACGTACCGGCAGTAATATCGTAAAAGAGCTTACGCTGGAAAATAAACAGAGTCAGCTGGTAACGATAGATGGTAACTACGTCTTCAGGTATCAATTGAAAGCACCGGTTATCAGATTCAACGGTTGTAATCAGCAACTTTGCTTTAATGGTGTGTATGATCTGGAGATTACTATTACGGACGATGCATACAACCAGCGTATTGGTGGTGCGCCGCTGAAATTCGTATTCCGCAATTATAACCTGGATAGTATCAGATCTGATTGCCGTATTGCTCCCCGTGATTTTGACCAAACTTTTAACGTGTGGTTGCCAAGAGGGAACTATGAGATCACCAAACAGCTGACTATTAACCAGCATGCTTTGGAACTCTACCGGGATAGTATTTTCATGAAGCAGGATACCTGTGTTACCCTGGAAAAGCTTATTCAGCAGCAGCGTACGCTTTTGGCAAAGGTCCAGTGTGTTCCGGATTGTAAGTCCTGTACTGACAGTTTAGGTACCTGGGAGACTTTCTGGGCTAAGTATCCTGACCGCATCGGACAGCTGGCGTCAGATTCTTCTTCTTACAAGGCGCAGGCGCTTGCGGACTATGCAAAGGCAATAGAAGGTTGTGATGCGCTCTGCAAGGATACTACAGAGGTAAAAGAGTTACGTGCGTCGTTGCTTGCAGACGTATCTGCACCTTCGGGACAGTATGCTGATCTGAGTGATTCAGCAAGCGTTTTTTCTATTTTCTACCGGAAGAATAATACCGCTCTCGCTGCTTATCAGCGTACAGATATTGTATACAAAGATGAAGCTGGGTTGCCTGATATGGTGTACAATGATGAAACGCAGACTTATGTATTACCCCAGCAGCTGTCTCCGGCAGTTTTTGCTGCAAAGTTTAAGGAGTCATGGGCAGAGGCGCTCTTACCATTCCATCCCGAATACTATAAGTTCCAGGCTTATCTGCAACGCAGACCCGCCTTTGACTGGGGCCGGAAGCTGGAAGCAATTGATGATTATGCAACAGCAAAGACACAGGGATATCTGAACCCAATTGCCAATAATGCATTTCCATTCACTATTGTAAATGCGAATAAAGATCCGCTTGCAGACAGAGATGTGTTGGTGGCCGGTAAGCTATACCAGGCATTGTCATCATACAACAATGAAGGTGATCCGGCTAAGCTGCTTTCCATGTGGAGTGCCGCGACAATCATGGTGAAATGTGACAAGGTAATACCTGCTTGTACAGATCTGTATCGTACTCCTGCGAAGGCGTTTGATGAAACGGTTTTATGTACAGGAGATCTGGATATGGCATGGCGTACTTTCAGGCAGTTGTACCTGAGCTACCGTCGTAATATACTGGATGACGAAGTCGCGAATATAGGCGCCCCGGCTGGCATACGCACTGTAAGCAGTCAGGATTTGCTGGATGGGGGGAAGTCGCCTCGTTTTAATACAGCGGCAGCGGCTCTGAAACAGAACAAGTTAGCTTATCTGGGTACTGATAGGACCGAAAAGGAGCTGACAGATTCAATCAATGCAGCACTTGCTGCCAGTTATGATGCGAATTGCAGGGCTTATGTATCTGCCTGGCTGAAACAGCTGGCGCCTTGTAAATATGACGCAAGCGCCTGGGCTGAACTGTCTCAGAAACTGATCATGGTTTGTAAAGAAGGTTCGGATATTGATCATCCTTTAGGTGCAAGTTCTGTAAAACCTTCAAGTGGTTACAGGTACAGAAGTTTCCAGGAGGTACTGGAAGAATATAACAGTGTGCATGGTATTGACAGTCCGTTGGTGTGTAACGGATACCTGATTACTGCGCCGGCGCCATATGATAAACAGCCGGCTTATAGTGATAAGCCTTCCTATACAGGACCGAATGATTGCGAGTGTAATCAGTTACGCATACTACAGACAGAATATAACCGAAATAAGAATGTCAGCGATACCAGTTTTGCGGTTTATCTGAACAGAACCAGGGGAACTTCCTTCATCCAGCATCAGTTACAGACTTTGCTGAATGCATGTAATGCAGCTGGTAGCTCCTGTACTTATCTTTCACAGCCTGTTTCTATACCGGTTATTATTCAATGTAATACCGCGCCGCCTTGTGCATCCTGTACAGAAGTAAGAGCTGCCTATACTGCCTATCAGGCGAAATTCCCTGGCATCGTACCTAAGCTGGAAGAGGATACGACAAATAACAGGCAGCAGGAGCTGAAGAATCAGCTGTTTGCGGCTTATATGAATAACAAACTTGGATTTGCAAAAGAGTATTGGGAATATCTTAATTTCCTGGATAGCTGTCAGGCCGGGTTCACAGCAGATGAAAATGTCTGTCAGGTAACAGACCGCATCTATAATACTTATATAGACTCCCGTGGCAGAAGTGTGATTATTTCTGACCTTTCCCGTACACCAGATAACGGATTCCTTTTAGGAGGTATGTTAAAAGGAAAGCAATCAGGTATTATCACTTTTGCATCCACATCAGGTAATGAAAGAGCATCATCTGTAGGTCCGACCATTGATCTGGATTCAACTGCTTTTATTACAAAAGTAGACGCACACGGGGCGGTTGAATGGTCGAAGCTTTATCCGGTAGGAACAAGGAATTATTTTGCCCGTGTGAAACCTACCCGTGATGGAGGTATTATTGCGATCGGTGCTGTATGGGGAATAGGACATGATAGTTCTGAAATTCTGATTACAAAGACGAATGCGATTGGTAATGTGAAATGGAGCCGTAAAATCGGGTTTAATACACCGAATGGAGAGACGGGAGTAGACATTCTGGAATTAAGTGATGGGAACTTTGCTTATTCCGGCAGGTCTAATATCAACAATATTGACAGCACTGGTGACTGGATCGTAGGGACCCTGGATACAGTGGGTATGGGTGGATGGATCAGACAGATGGGTAGTTCGAATATTGATGCGACCTATTCGATGCTGGAAGACCATGATACGCTGGTGGTAATGGGAAATCTCCTGATGGAACATACGGGAGTGTACCATGACTATGATCTGATCATTGCTAAACTCAATAAATACACTGGTGTAACTAACAGGGTGTTCAGATATGACTTCGGAAGTGCCCCCATCACGAATGACAGTTATCCGGGCGTTATTGAGAAAACACCAGAGGGATATGTGTTCAGTGCCACGAATGGTTTTGGAAGGAGAGCGGTGAACTCTATCGCCTGGATATCGAATAATGGTACTGTTCTGGCTTCGAAGCAGTTTGCTGTCAGGAAGGACACGCTTGTCGCAGAAAAAATGCCAATGGCGATTACCAGCGACCTGGGACTTGTCATTGCCCAGAATGTATTGACATCGCCACGTACCAGTCTGGTGCTGAACAGGATCACCCGTGACAGTACGATAGCCTGGTCAGACATGATCATGCTGGATAGCGCAGCTTCTTTGAATAGTATTGTTCAGAGTGCCAGTGGCGGATTTGTTGGTGTGGGTAGTTATGGAAGGGATGGTTTATTGATGATGACACCTCCTTCGGGAAGAGTGAATTGTAATAATACGGAGATCGCGAATAGTCTGATTTTCCTGCGGGTAACACCTAACAGGAACAGTCCTTTGCCGATCAATATTATACGTGGAGCGGATTCTGTGGTGTTGCCAATTACGATTACTGCGCTTAGCTCTGGTATATATCAGGCTCCTATCTTCTGTGGTGGTATTGACAGCTGTTACAAGATCCGTGGCGGACCGCTTTTATGTGGTAATATCAACCCTATCTTCAGACCGGTTACTGATAATATCGATAACTGTTCTGATAACGAATACTTTGCTGTCAGCAAGGGAACTGATTTGTATAATGCTTATGTTGATTCTGTTAAGAACAGCTTTGGTAATGCATATGCGGATAGCTGTATGCTGGCCGGTCAGCGAGAGATTTATACAGTAGCCTATAAGCTCAGTGAGTATCATTATACGCTTTACTACTACGATCAGGCGGGGAATCTGGTTAAAACAGTCCCTCCTGCCGGAGTTGTGGTAGACCGTTCTGCTTCCTGGCTTTATCGCGTAAGGATGGCAAGAGCGGCTAAACAAGTACTCACGCCCGCTCATACACTGGTAACCAGTTACCGCTATAATACCCTGAACCAGGTAATTGCGCAATATACTCCTGATGCGGGTGTCAGCAATTTCTGGTATGACAGACTAGGAAGATTGTCAGTTTCCCAGAATGCGAAGCAACGACCGTTATCCAGATATAGTTATACGCAGTATGATCCGTTGGGAAGAACAACAGAAGTCGGTGAAATCGGCAGCAGCGCTGCCATGAGAAATACGCTCAGCAGAAGCGCTGATAGTTTACAAGGTTGGTTTACCAATGCTAATAACAGCCGTACACAGATCACACATACCTATTACGATACCCGTGTTGGGATCTTTGCTCCTGATCTGTTTCCAGCTAAAAATCTGAGGAATCGTGTTGCCTGGACGGCATTGTATGATTCATCGCCGGAACAGTTAACAGGTGATTATGCGGTAGGTACTTTCTACAGCTATGATATTCATGGTAATGTAGATACCCTCATGCAGGATTACAAGAAAGGTGTGCTGCAGAGTCTGCAGAGCCGCTGGAAAAAGATTGTTTACAAATATGATCTGATCAGCGGTAAGGTAAACCATGTTGCTTATCAGCCGGGGTATTCAGATGCAGTGTATCACCGTTATGGCTATGACGCTGAGAACAGGTTAATAAGTGTCGAAACGAGTACGGATAGTGTGTACTGGGAGAATGATGCGTTTTACCAGTATTATAAGCATGGGCCACTGGCGCGTACGATCCTGGGGCAGCAGCAGGTGCAGGGTACGGATTATGCCTATACATTACAGGGTTGGCTAAAGGGAGTGAACAGCACTTCGGCGGGTAGTAATTTTGACATGGGAGCTGATGGACATTCCGCCGCGAAAGATGTCTATGGCTTTGCTTTATATTATTATGGTGATAATGACTATAAGCCTATTGGCCTTAGTCGTCCGTTTGCATCGGCAACCGGTAGCGGGTTTAGTCCGTTGTATAACGGGAATATAGCAGCTATCAGTCAGTCAATTCCGTCGCTGGGTACTTCTCTGCAATACAAGTATAGTTATGATGTGCTGAACAGGTTGCACGGGATGGTTGCTTATAAGGGACTTGATTCTGCTAATAATATCTGGAATGCAGTTCAGTTGCCCGATTTTAGGGAACAGGTAACTTATGATGCAAATGGTAATATCCTGACCTACAATCGTAAAGGGGATACCACATTTTCGAAGAAGCACCTGGAGATGGATAATCTGACTTATCATTATAAGACAGGTACCAATAGGCTTGACTATATTCATGACAGCGTAGATTCTACTTATTACGATGTTGATATCGATCGTCAGCTTCCATGTAACTACCGATATGACAGCATAGGTAATCTTGTAAGAGATAGCACGGCGAAAATTGCTGATATTCAATGGACTGTTTACGGGAAGATTAGCAGTATCACTAAAGAAGATGGTACTGTCATCAGATATGCTTATGACGCCAGCGGCAACAGGGTAAGCAAATTCGCAAACGGCGTGTATACGTGGTATGTGCGTGATGCGACAGGAAATGTGATGGCTGTTTATACCCAGGGAGATGCCGGGATTAATGGCGGAAAGCTGACGAAGGTCGAATCTGATCTTTATGGATCGAGCCGTTTAGGGCTTAATTTGTTGAATGTCAATATTCAGGATAGTGCGGTGGTAAATGCAGAGACGATTATTGGATTAGGTTCAGGATTTTATACTAATTTCACGAGAGGAGGAAAGATCTTTGAATTAACAAACCATCTTGGGAATGTACTGGCGACGGTAAGTGATAAGAGATGGTGGCAGTCGGGGAATGCAGTAGCGGATGTGGTGTCTGCACAGGAGTATTATCCGTTTGGGATGTTGATGCCTGGGAGGTCGTTTAGCAGTGGGGGTTATCGTTATGGGTTCAATGGGAAGGAGAATGATAATGAGGTCAAGGGCGAGGGGAATCAGCAGGATTATGGGATGCGGGTGTATGATCCGAGGGTAGGGAAGTTCTTGAGTGTGGATCCATTAGGTCCTAAGTATCCATGGAATAGTAGTTATGCTTATGCAGAGGATAATCCGGTTAAGTTTATAGATCTTGATGGGCTCGAGAAGTTTGATCCAGCGGCTAAACAACCTACAGGAATTACTTATTTAAGCAAAGCTACGCTACCATTAAGTGGAGTAATTGATGAAAAGCATTTTATAAAAATTGGAAATTATCGTTTACACGGAGTTACGAGTCAGGATGGTAAGCAATGGTGGCTAGCGAGGAAACAGGTAAGGGGCGGTTATGTAGATGACTATATTGTTGGAACTGATGCAGTAGGTTTATTTGCGAAAACGAGAGATAAATTAGATTGGGCTGCAGGATGGGTTGAAAGAGCTGAAGCTAATGGAGGGGGATTGTGGGGAGCATACAAATCAACCTGGACCCCTCAGAATGTTGCAGCAGGTATAATGATAGGCATGGGTGGTCTTATTGCAGCAGGAGAGGTATCAGCAACTACTGCTATAAATGATGCTGGAGTAGCTGGTGAGGAAGCAACTGCTGGTTCAGTTGCTGATAAATGGGCTAATTTTGATTTTGAAGAATATCAGACAGTTTATCATAAAGGAACTTTAACAGATGGAAAAGTTTCAACCAGTCGTCCCTTATCTACGGGAACAGATCCCGTTGCTGTGGATGCAATTAGGGAAGGAACTTTATACAAGTTTAAAATACCAAAGTCTGTCTATAAGGATTGGGAAAGACGTGGTCTGGCTGCACCATGGCAAGATTATGATCATGTAAAAGGTATAAGGAATGAGGAGATAAGGTTTGATCCTCGAGTTGCTGAGGATCTGAATAAATATATTGTTAAATGATAATGATAAGTATATGATTGAGTTTTGTTGTTCTCCGTTAAGTACTTGGTTTTATTGTGCAGGAAGTAAAGGTTTTTCTGCAATCCCTAAGTTATATGAAGATAGTACCTATACCATTTTTTTGCAAACAAGAAGCCAAGATGCTGATGAGCGAGAAGGGAGGTTAGCTGTAGGTCAACAAGCAATAAATTATTGTCCTTTTTGTGGTACTAAGTTATCGAAGGTTATTAAACGAAATAAAGAGGGAATTGAATTTTATGCAAAGAAAAATATAAACCTTTTAATATAGAGCTAAGAATAAAGCCTGGTCATTGAACCAGGCTTTATTCTTAGAAGAGGTTGTCTTAGAGTTGCTGAGATAGCATCTTCTTATTGTTTATGATAAGCATGTCTGGCCTTTGCGTCACGAAGGAACATATCCAGTAGTTTAAAGGCATCTGCTTTATCCTGGTCACTTAGTTTTTGAATATCCATAATCCTGTCGAGGATAGTCTGGTCCAGAAGTAGATCAGTGTTACCAACGAGATAGTCTAATGAGACTTCCAGCGCGGCAGCGATATTGGCGGCCATCTCAATAGAGGGTTTTACTTCATCCCGTTCATACCTGCCAATGACAGCCCCATGTACGCCTACCTTTTTAGCTATCTCGTCCTGAGATAGTTTTTTGTCTTTCCTCACCTCAGTAAGCCTTTTGCCGAAAGTAATCTGCTTCATATCTGTAGTAAAAACAACGGTTAGAATAGTGTTTGTGCGAATTTATGAAACATAAATAGCGTAATCAAACTATAAAAGTCTTGTTGAATTAAGATTGATATGTTATGTTTGCAACAAATCTGTTGTGAAAAAATATTTTTTATGAAAACTGTAAGCAAAACACTTCGTCGTGGTAAACTGCATGGTCAGTATCAGGAAGTAAGTAATTACTGGCAGAAATACCGTAAGGTGCCCTGGCTGAATGTACGGGGTCTATGGCTGGAAGAAGCGGGCTTTAATGTAGGGGATCCGATAGAGATCATTGTGAGTAAGGAAAAGCTGATCATTAAAAAGGCGCATGATGGAAATAGCAGCCATTAAGCAGCAGCTAACGTTATCGCAGGTGCTGATGCATTACGGGTTAAAACCTGATAAGCACCTGCGATTACACTGCCCGTTCCATGATGACAAGACCCCGAGCCTGCAGGTGTATTACAAGACGCAAACCTGTTATTGTTTTAGCAGTAACTGTAAGACGCATGGCAAGTCGCTGGATGTGATCGACTTTGTGATGCATAAGGATGGTATCAGTAAACGGGAAGCGATCCTGAAATGTAAGGAGCTGATAGGCGGAAGTACGAGTGCGGTCGCTGCTGTACCGGTTAGCCGTTCAGGCATCCTGAACTATATGTTTACCTATTTTAAGAATGCGATCCATAACAGCAAACCTGCGCAAGCGTATCTGCAAAGCCGCGGCTTAGACATTACCCGTTTAGAAGTTGGCTATAATACGGCGCAGTTCCATCATGGCGCCCGCAGGGATGAAGCGTTGATATCGGCATGTGTATCGGTAGGTTTACTGTCTGCCTGGGGTTCTAATACCCGCGAAGGAACCCAGGCTTATAAACCTTTTGGGAAATATTGTATCGCGTTTGCGTTACGGGATAGCGGCGGTGAAATCAGTGGGATGTACTTCCGCAGTACGGTCAATGATAGTGACCAGCGTCATTATTACCTGAAAGACCGAAAGGGCTTGTATCCAGGTTATCCGAAATCAGCTATCACCCGGTTGATCCTGACCGAATCGGTGATAGATGCAGCGACTTTGTTACAGCATCATGAGATAGGTAAGGGGTATGGTATCCTTGCCTGTTATGGTACGAATGGGTTGACCTCAGAGCATGAGGCGGCAATAGTGGGTTTAGGTCAGCTGCAGGAGATCATTTTTGCTTTTGATGGGGATGAAGCAGGTCGTAAGGCGGTAGAGAAATACAGCAGTTCCTTAAAGGAACGTCTGCCTTATGTCCAGCTGAGCAGCATTGTACTGCCAGATGGAGAGGACATTAATAGTATGGGCGTGAGCCATACGGCAGAGGTGTTTACGGAGTTATTGCAAAGTAGGACTAGTTTATTTTTTTCAACTGAAGTATCAGCTGAAAAAATAACCCCATCATCACCGGAAAGCACGGCGGTTGTATCAGATGGCACCGTATTAGACAGCCGTAATCCCTATAAGTTACTGTATGTGGGTACAGGGGGTAATTACTATATACAGGGAGGACTCAGTAAGCAGCTGGACAGTATGAAGGTCACGCTGGTGATCGAGCATAAAGAGAGTAGTCAAAAGAGCCGTAATAAAGTAGACCTGTATGAGGACAAACAGGTAGAACGCTTATGCAGGGAGGCAGGTGAGAAACTGGGCTTGCGCAAAGATGTGGTGGAACAGGACCTCTACCGGTTGACAGACCTGCTGGACGGGTACCGGGAGGCAGAACAGGGAAAAGGAGAATCAACAGCTGCTGAAAGCGTTGCGGTGTATACTTTGAGTGAATCAGCCCGTAATACAGCCGTTCGTTTTTTGCGTCAGGAAGACTTATTACAGGCATTGAATGTATTATTAGGAGAAACGGGTATAGTCGGAGAGGAACAGAACCGTTTGTTTTTATTGTTGGTAGCACTGAGTTATAAGATGCCTGCGCCTTTACATGCACTGATACAGGGGAGTAGTGGAAGTGGAAAGACGCGTTTATTAAAGCAGGTATCAGACTGTATACCGCCTGAGAAAGTGACGCGTCTGACGCGGGTAAGTGATAAGGTATTATACAATTATCCTGAACGTTACTTTATGAACCGGTTGTTATGCCTGGAAGATATAGACGGGTTGAGTGAGGAGGCAGAGTTCGCGTTCCGTGAGTTGCAGAGTAATGGAGAGTTAAACAGTGCGACCAGCATTAAGCTGGATAATGGTCAGATCACGAGTGGCCAGAAGACGGTAAGAGGTCCGATAGCGAGTCTTGCTTGTACGACGAGAGGGGAGCTGTATGAGGATAATATGAGCCGAGTGTTCCTGATAGCGGTAGACGAGAGCGGGGAGCAGACGCGGCGTATTATTGGTTATCAGAACAGTAAAGCAGCAGGGGAGATAGATACAGGTAGAGAACAGGAACGTAAAGAATTTATCCGTAACCTGGTACGCAGCTTAGAACCGTTAGAGGTGGTGAATCCCTATGCAGGTCGTTTACAGTTACCAGAAGATGCGCATAAGATCCGTCGTTTACATGACCTGTTTTTAAACTTTGTGAAGATGGTGACCTTGTTACATCAGTACCAAAGGAGGCGGGATAGTAAAGGTCGGTTGGTCGCTGAGTTGAGTGATGTGGAATCAGCGATCGGTATCATGTTCGACAGCATTGTATTAAAGGTAGATGAACTGGACGGTAGTCTGCGACAGTTTTATGAGCAGTTAAAGGAGTACTTACGTGGTAAATATGGGACTCATTATAGTCAGTCGGAGTTTACGTTACGAGAGATCCGTCAGGGCTTACATCTGAGCAAGACCCAGTTGTTCCGTTACGCCCAGGATCTGGTACGGCTTGAATATATCTGTACCTGTGGAGGTCACCACAATAAGGGCTTTACGTACAAGATCGTTTACTGGGATAACTATCAGGGTCTTCGTGAGCGTATCCGGACACACCTATCTAATCAGTTATCAGCGATTAAAGTTGGAACGCCAGCAGGTGATCTGGAACGCTACGGAACGCCAGTGGAACGCTAGAAGTGGCGTAAACACTGGAAAAAGTGCCTGGCGTTCCGTGTTCCGGAAAAATGCTCAAGGGGGGTAAAAACACCAAAAACGTCATAGTGGTAGCATGGAGGTTTATATTATACAGTTCCAAAATTATTTACAGCAAAGTGGCTATGGGCTTAGTACACAGCGGATGCTGCCCGCATGTGTGCGAGAATTTTTGGAATATGGTGGTTTTAAAAGCATCGTAGAAATAAGCCCTGGTATCATAGTGTTATTTTATGAGTGGTTACATATCCGTCCTTTAAAATACCGGTCAGGGGCATTGAGCGGAATCATGATCAGTCATTATGTGTATGCGTTAAAAGTGTTTTTTAGCTGGCAGGAGAGTAGTGACGGGTTGCAGTATAATCCGATGAGTGGGTTAAAGTTCCGTAGACATGCCAGCGGCAGGCGTGAAGCGCTCAGTGTTGAGGTAGTGGAAGCGTTGTTTACGGCAGCAATCAGTATGCGTGAGAAAGTGATGTTACACTTGTTTTACAGTTGTGGGTTGCGTCGTAGTGAGGCGGAGATGTTAAACGTCAGAGATGTGCAGGTGCGTCACCGGTTATTATATGTTCGCTCTGGAAAAGGTGCGAGCCGCAGGGTGATCCCGTTAACGGGCAAAGTGGCGGGGGAGTTAGGTGTTTACCTGGAAGAATATCGTAAATCCGGAGCAGTAGAGAAAGGTGCGTTTATGTTAAACCGGGAAGGCAGGCGCATGAGTGGTAGTAGTTACAACCGCTTACTGAAAGGGTTGGTTGGTCGTGCAGGATTATGGCAAGGGATCAGTCTTCATTATTTACGTCATAGTATCGCAACGCACCTGTTACAGGGCGGTATGTCGCTTGAATATGTACGTGACTTTTTAGGCCACCGTCACCTGGAAGCGACGCAGATCTATGCGAAAGTTGGCGCCCATCAACTGGCAGTAATATGACCTTAGACAAATATTTACAACAACATTATACCGCCAGTACGGCGGCCTCTTATCTGCGTGAGATCAACCATTTTTTATCGGCTTACCCTGAAGCAGCAGGGGCCGTTTACTCCGATCTAATGAGCTATATAGGTGTATTACGTCACCGTTACCGTAATAGCTACACCTTACACCGAATCGTAAGCAGTATCAAAGTGTATTATGATTATCTGTGTCAGATAGGTGCGCGTCTGGATCATCCAGCGCGTAATATCCGTCTACGGGATAAGCGTAGCAGGGACATCCAGTTACAGGACCTGTTCAGTGGTGCAGAACTGGAAGTTTTACTGGAGCGGGAGGAACGTTATAGTGTACTTGCTCTTCGCAATAAGGTGTTAATAAGCTTATTGGTGTACCAGGGGTTGACGGTGGGCGAGTTATCGGCATTATCAGTATCAGATATATTATTGGAGAAAGGCAGTGTGTATATAAAGGGTACGGCGGTCACCAACAGGCGTGAGTTACCCTTAAAACCGTTACAAATAGACTGGCTGACTAGTTACCTGTCGGAAGTGCATCCGCAGCTTTTAAGGGGCTCAGAGAGCGATTTATTACTGGTTGGTCATCGTGGTAAAGGAATGCCCGGAACAGAGATCAGTAAACATGTAAAACGGATTTATAGGGGTCTTTACCGGGGTCGGGAAGTCAGTGCGCAGCGTATCCGTCAGAGTGTGATAGCCAACCTGTTTAGCCAGGGTCATGATATAGGTGTTGTGCAGCAGTTCGCAGGTCATAAATACCCCTCGAGTACAGAAAGATACCGCCAGGATGATGTGTACCGTTTACAGTCAGCCATAGAGCTGTACCACCCGATAAAGTGAAGCGTTTAGCTGTTCAAGTCCACGTATACGTCGTATATACGGCATGTATGAAGGGTGTATACGTCCTGTATGGGTGGGGTATAGGAGGTAGTGGCTGATGGGTAAAATGTTACCTGGGTCTACGACACAAAAAAGACACACTTTGTTTGTAAGTTATTGATATCCATTTATATAAGAATCCATACGAAGGCACGCTGCTAATCTATTAATGAGCCACTGCCTTCTAAGCAGTAGGTCAATGGGAGATCATTGTGGAGTCTGCGGAATCGAACCCGCGTCCAAACAATCGGTTATCAGAGGCATGTACAAACATACGTAAAGGGAGTGTAAATCGTGTGTATGTTGCTTTTTAGAAAATCTAATCCTTGCCAGTCGTGAGTTTATAAGTTAGGTTCAAGTCCCATCGGGACCAGAACCGCCAATCAACCTATCAAAAGCCTTCCAACAGGGTTTATAAGCTCCTTATCAATAGAAACAGGAGCAGCGGTCTCACTCCGGTCTCCGTGTGCACAAAAACATGCGCCAGGCTGCGCAGGCTGCCTACGGTAAGGGTGTTCCGTGTGCAGCCTGTCACAGTTTTTGCACCCCATCGCCCTGCGTTCGGGCAGCTCCCGGTCTGGCGGCTAACGCACAGTTGGCGCTGCTACAGTCATCCCTTTGCTGCCTTCGTCCGTCCGCCACCTGCTTTAGCCGCCACGGCCTTATCTTTTTGTCTCTGCCATCCGCTGCGCTCCTGGCCCTGATAAGGTCTAGCGCGGCCAGCTGTGGCTCCGTGCTCCGCTACCGCTGCGCACTCCCACCACAGCGACCGTGGCGGCATGGCGGTGGTGGCGGGGGATCGCTATTAAGCGTGAGATTATAGCTACCAGAGGTCAGTTCCCTGATCGATGCGAAGAACAAGGCGCAGCGAACGTGAGCAGCAGTACCCTGGTCATCTGCAGTACTATCTTGCTTCCGTCTGCAGGATAAAGGATGCGGTGATCGGGATACAAATGCTGTACGTTAGTTCGTTGATGATCAGCAGGATAAAGATCAGCTTTAGTAACGCATCCCTCATCCCGCATACGTGCGTGTTATTTTTTTTGTTTCAAATGAAAATACAGATGAAAGAAAAAAGGATATCTTAGGGTCAGTTCTTTGAGTAAAAATCCGTTTGGGACGTTGATGCCTGGGGAGAGGGTTGAGTAGTGGGGGATATCGTTATGGGTTTAATGGGAAGGAGAATGATGATGAGGTGAAGGGCGAGGGGAATCAGCAAGATTATGGAATGCGGGTGTATGATCCGAGGATAGGTAAGTTTTTGAGTGTGGATCCGTTGAGTGTAGAGTATCCATGGAATAGTACTTATGCTTTTGCAGAGAATGACGTTATTAGAAGTATTGATCTGGATGGCGCTGAAAAGAGAGTAAAAACATACTCTTATACGATGTCGGGCGGTAAGACAGTACTAACAGTCACTGACAACGTTTGGAAGCAACAAACAGATATAAGCATTCATCTTCTAGGAGCACCTCAGACAGATAAACAGATAGCCGCTCATAGTGCTATAACATATCAAAAAGTGCCCAAACCAGATAATGGTTCGTTTGCGTTCTTTGAGTTTTCTCCTGAACTAAAGAAAGCCAATTATGGAAAATATACCTATACGGACAATAATGGAAAGCAGCAGGTTCAGTATTTTTCAAGTGAGGAGTTGCAATTTAGAATTGATGAGATAGAAGCGGCGAAGCAGCGGTTAAATAAGGATATAAATATTGCCGCAGCAAGTGCAAACTTAGTAGGAGCTGGTATGCTTGCGAAAGCAGAACTAAGTTCCGTGCCTAAAGAGCCGTATTTATATCGAGGTTCTATGAGTGAACCTTCAAATAAGTTTGTGAATGGTTTTAAAGCAAAAGGAACGAATTATGATTTATGGGAGCATCTACAATCCAATCCCAAGAATAGTGCTTATATATCAACTACTAAATTGAAGGATCTTGCGGCAGATTATGGATACTTTGTATATGAAATTAGATTTCAAAAAAATGGGATTGATATCAATGCAAAATATGGGACGTCAAATAAATGGCATTATGAAAACGAAGTTTCAGTCCCTGATCAAATAAAAAACACAGATATCAGGGGGGCCTATAAGGTTAATTCGGATGGAACGCTCGGAGATTTTATTCCTAACCCTAATTTTAAAAGATAGAATGTATACGGAACAAACGTTATTGAGGCATTTAATAAATTTCAATTTAAATGAATCGGAGGAGTTTAGAAAACTTGCAAGGCTATATTGTGAAGGTATAGATCAGAGTATTATCGGTGAATATTTTAGCGGAGGATGGAGAGAAAAACTACTGGTCTCTTTTTGTATTGCTTTAAATAAGAAAAGTGAATATTTAAAACAGTTAGAAGTGTTATTATTTAGTGAAATAAATGGGAAGCAAATAAAGGGTTATATACTGGCAATTGTTTTAACTGCTTCCAGCGATGAAGCTATTAAAATTTTGAATAGTTATTTAGATGCATACAAAGAGGTATCAATGGAATTAAATTGGATTTATGATGCGCTCGAATGGCTAGGCGGTAATTTATCGAATGAAAAAGGCTTAGGAAGCAGTAGCAAAATGAAAACAGCAATCAATATTTTACAATAGTTAGTATCCCTGGTTTAGTAACTATCATAAATTGCAGGGGCTGGCATATGCTGGCCCTTTGTTATTTATGATAAGCGTGTCTAGCTTTAGCATCCCGAAGGAACATATCCAGTAGTTTAAAGGCATCCGCTTTATCCTGGTCACTTAGTTTTTGAATATCCATAATCCTGTCAAGGATAGTTTGATCCAGAAGTAGGTCAGTATTACCAACGAGGTAGTCCAAAGAGACTTCCAGTGCGGTAGCGATATTGGCGGCCATCTCAATAGAGGGTTTTACTTCATCGCGTTCATACCTGCCAATGACGGCCCCATGTACGCCTACCTTTTTAGCTATCTCGTCCTGGGATAGTTTTTTGTCTTTCCTCACCTCAGTAAGCCTTTTGCCGAAAGTAATCTGCTTCATATCTGTAGTAAAAACAACGGTTAGAATAGTGTTTGTGCAAATTTATGAAACATAAATAGCGTAATCAAACTATAAAAGTCTTGTTGGATTAAGATTGATATGTTATGTTTGCAACAAATCTGTTGTGAAAAAATATTTTTATGAAAACTGTAAGTAAAACACTTCGTCGGGGAAAACTACATGGTCGTTACCAGGAATTAAGTAATCATTGGAACAGGGGCCGTGATGTGCCCTTCTGGAAACTCAGAGGGAGTTGTTCTTACACGAAAATTTAAGAAAGTCTGTTGACACCTGCCCCTTCTGAGTGGAATGGTTTAGGTGAGACAGAATATTTAGTTCCTGGTATTGTTTTAGGTGCAGACGTTAATACAATACCCGGTATAAGCCACCAGATGTTAAAGCTTCCGGTACAACGCCACAAGGTAATAATAAAGAACATGAAGCAAGAAACACTAAATAACGAGAATGATTTATTCGCCAAATTGCTTGGTTTGATTGCGTTTCAATTTGAGAATAATACTAAACCTTTTAAAGTTTTAAAAGCAGCTATAAGCTATAAAGTACACGAATTCGATCGTGATCATGCTTATAACGTGTATAAAATTAGACGTGATTTAGGGCAACGTACATTGAATCATTTAAAAGAGTTCGACGAGGTACTTGAGAATTTGTGTAGTTATGAAGGTGAACGGATATTGATTCATATCTTCAAGATTGATGGGGGACTTCTACTTTTTTTTACCTCTATAGATTGTGACAAAATATTTGGATTTATCTCATCTGGTGAGAATGGTGAGGGATTCGAGGAGAATAAGTAACCATGTTATAAAAAAGGAATGCCTGGTCCCTAGAGAGGCTGGGCATTCCTTTTTTGATAAATTTTATATTCATAATAGTTATTTATAGTTTATTCCTTTCGTGCACTTAGAAGTTAAAACATGTTTAATATACTGAATAAGGACTATAGGTACTGAATGTGTCGGTAACGGCTCGTGATATAATAGACTGGTTTTATGCAGTTCTTGTATTGAGAAGTAAATGTCCATGGATTAGTTTTTCGATTCATTTGGAAGTTGATGTCTGAGGAGAGCGTTTAGTAGTGGGGCTTATCGTTATGGGTTCAATGGGAAGGACGACAACGAAATCAAAGGAGTGGAATCAGCAGGATTATGGTATGAGGGTGTATGATCCGAGAGTTGGTAAGTTCTTATCAATAGACCCACTGACGCAGAAATACCCGGAATTAACACCGTATCAGTTCGCAAGTAATAGACCTATTGATGGTATTGATATAGACGGTTTGGAGTGGGGCCTACTATTGTTATTGTCTGAGAAAATACCCTCAGCTAAAAATTCCTCAGGAGTTTATTAGACATATACAGTCCTGCCAAGGGAATAAAATAAAATTGACCTCAGTCGAAGGGAAATATATTCAATACCTGGTATCTAATATGTTCAATATTACATGGAGCAAAGATTATAAACTACCTATGGACGTTAAAGAAATTGTAACGGTAAAAGGTGGAATAGTCAGATGCTATTAGTGGCATTAGCATTTCAGGCGGAGATAGTAAAAACAAAAGATGATGAAACAATATCCATTAATGTGTCATAACGGTTCGGTTTATTTAGATGCTGTTATATCGATCGCTAGCGGCCATGGAAAAATCCAGTTGAAATTCGATACGCAGGATATTCATATTGAATTGGAGGAAGACTATCCATTTTTTGCGCTGATATCGTTAAGGCGTATACTGGAACCCCAAGGTATCAGGATTTTGTGTAAAGGATCAAGGTTAGATGTTTATCCTTCAAGTTTTATGGCAACCAGTTTTAAGGCATATAAACTTGAAATGGGAAAGCCAGGAGCCAGAGAAGACCTATGTTTTATTTTTGATCCAACCGACGATCTGAGTATGATAGCAACTGTCGACGAGCAGTGGGAGTATTGGCTCAGATGGCGAGGTGATTTTTTTAGAACCCAGGAATATTAGCCTAATATTTTGTCGGTAATAACCAGATTTTGCTTATTACCATAGATCAATTTTCCCGCAATCGGGTTGTTTATGTTTGCATAGGGAAAATCAAAGAGCAAACATACATGGAGGTGTTGTAATCCTGATTGATGAATATGATAAGCCGGTTAAATATCAGATTACTGAACTAGTTATTGCGCATATGCCTTTCTGGCTTTCGCATCTCTGATATACGTATCAATCAGATCATAGAGTATCCGTTTCTTATCCTCTTCCAGCAACTCAAGTTCTTCCAGCCGCTTCAGCGTCTTTTTATCAAACCGGGCATTTATCCCTTCACCTACCAGGTAGTCCAGACTAACCCCCAGCGCATCTGCAATCCTTTTAGCAGCATCAATGGACGGTACGGCTTCCCCGCGTTCATACTTCCCGATCATCACCCTGGATACGCTGCTTTTATCTGCTAGGTCGGTTTGCGACCATGCTAATTTATCTCTGAGATCGGCAATGATTTTACCTGTGTTCATATCTTAAAGGATATAGAATGGTGTGATTAGTTTTCAGTTTCGCGAATTTAAGTAACTAAAAGGGAAAATAAGTCTGATAAGATTTGTCTAAATGCCACATAATGAGCGATATTTATAACTGATAGTTACATTAAAACTAACAATAAACTTTCATCTATGGCAAAGGCAATCCGTCATGGCAAGCTGCATGGCCAATATCAGGAAGTAAGTAATCACTGGAAAAAAGGGCGTAATGTGCCGTGGCTAAATGTGCGTGGTTTATGGTTAGAGGATGCAGGTTTTAATGTGGGAGATCCCATTGAGATTACTGTTGCTAAAGGGAAGCTGGTCGTGAAAAAAGTCGCCGTAAATGAAGATACCCGGAATTAAGAAAGAGCTGAATATGATGGCAGTCATCTGCCATCATATTCAGCTTCATATTATCTAACAAGTGAACCATCCAATAATATTTTGTACAATTAAAATGATCAGAGATATTTGTATCTTATAGTTTTTGGAAATCATATAATAAATATTTCTCCGAAAGGGAAGAAACAGTAGAAATATACAAGCTGGATGATCATCAGCCATACACCGATCAAAGTTACTCCGGCACTAAGAAATTAGTCTTATGTTTGAAATCATATTTGACTCAAAAAAGGAAGAGCAGCACGCTGATATAGTTATCAATATCTCCGATAAATGACCGACTACATTAAACTCTATTCACAGGAACCAGCAACATATATCTGCCGACATGCAGGAAAGATGTTACTCACGAAACATGATTACACAGGAGACTTAGCAGATTGGTCTTCTTTAATAAGACTACTATATATATTCGAACTACCCGTAACGGAAATCCTGGGCGGAATCGTCGATGAAAGATATAAGATTGAAGAAGTTTTCCCTGTAAGCGAAATACTGGTATTCCTCCTGTGTGAAAAAGGCACGCCCTATTGGGTCGAACTTGTATTCAGGTTCTTACTTGATGACAGCATCAATGTTTCACTAAGTGAAGAAGCAATCAATGTTTTGCAGGACCGGACTATTACATCACGTTTGCCTCAGCATTTGGCGCACCGCACAAGAAGAATTGTAAATAAATCTGTCGCCTCCCGTAATAGGTCTTAATCAGCGGCTGGCGCTCCATATTTTAATATCCTCTCCCCGGTAAAACACCCGGAGTTCAAGTGGGTAAAGGATATCAATATTAATACAATCAGGACTTGAATATCGTATGTCCATGATATTGTTCCCTGCTGCACTCCGATGATAATCCACGATTCTGAATTGCAATGCTTCCCCTGGCGCTAAGTCGAACTCCCATACCGGAGGATCAATGATAATATAGAGCGTTTCCTGTCCCTCGTTTTTAAAATTCATTACCAGATCATCGTAGTACATCTTCCTGGTTTATTGATATGAATAGACAAGATATCATTTATGGCTTAAAATTCCCGTCAAAATTACGTAAAACCCGCAACCTCAAATCTCCTAATTTTGCCCAAAAAACACTATGGCAGAAACAAACAATCCCTTATTCACCGGGATAAAGGTGAGCAAACAATTATCAGACAAGAAATTTGTCATCAGAAGAAGAAAGGGTAAATACTTTTTAAGTAAGTATCCCGATATGAGCAATGTGAAACCGTCGCCTTTGCAGGTGCAGGGAAAATCACGCTTTGCTCAGGCCGTGAAGTATGCGCAGGAGATAGTGAAAGATCCCGTACGTAAAGCCGCTTATAAAGCGCATCCGGGTTGCTCTGTTTATCACAGCGCTATTAAGGATTATATGCAAAAATAGTCCGTTTCATCTGGCAGGTGCGCCCCCTGCTAATGATACACTACCCCAACCACTCCGACCGGAAATAACCTCATTTATTATAGTCAATATCCCACTGAAGACCCTACGCAGCGCAACAAATCTTCCTGTTTTTTATTCCTTTGATAGTCAGATAATACTTACTATACCTTAGTGCTGCCTTGCCGTCGTAGCACTAACGGAGAATAAGTATAGTCAGACTATTTTAGTGAGAAAATCCGCTGGTTAAATGCCTATTTTTCATTAACTTGTATACTGTTAATCTACGCAGACCAAAACTGTTACGCATTCATTGCCAAATCAGAATTTATATGAAAAACTTCCCTATCAACACCATTGTTGTTAATCGCCATTACTATCCCGTAACTAGTCAATCCTTCCTATCCCTTCTCTCCCGACTACAGGTCCTACCAGCCCGACTTAGTGCCTTACAGCTCCTCCCACCGCACTATTCCAGTTATTCATTCATTTTAGTTAACCGATTTGCTATATCCGATGGAACAACCTTTTTTAATTATCACAAAAGACGGCAGCCGGATGGCGGTTTCCCCCAGGGAGATCGTTTATGTCACTGTCGATGCTAATTATATTAAACTGACGCTTGTTAACAACCGCATTATACCCGCCCGATACAGTCTGACCGAATTTAAAGCACACCTTCCTCCCGAAGATTTCGTCCGCACACACAGAAATTACATCGTCTCCATCCGGCACATTGACAGTGTCGGAAGGAGTATTGCTACTGAAAGAGATGGAGAGAAAACGAAGGAAGGAGAAATTATAATGAAGAATGGTCATACAATACCCTTGAGCGAACGTTGTAAAAAACAGGTATTTGCCTGTTTTAAACAATTATAGCCATACGCTCATCACACAAATTCAGGCGCTCGTGAAAACTTTTCCCGCGTCCGGATACATTGCCTGAAAGTGAGTCGAAATCCTTGCTAATATTGTCTCAGCAATCGCAATCAACAGTACTGCGCCTGCAACAGGAGAGGGGCGCCTCCGGTTGCGACTGTTGACCACGATTGTGATGTAAATCTGTTTTTCATTTAAAAAAGGAACATTATGGCAATCGTCAAGGATAACATTTTCACGACCGGTGTATCCGGTACTATCGGAAAGAAAATGACACTGAGTATTCGTAAAGGAAAAACAATCGTAGGCGTCAAACGCGGACCAAACAGCTTACCGCCGACAGAAGAACAACTGGCCGTACAAAACAGGTTCACTGATGCTGCAACGTTCGCAAAGAACGCCATACAGGACCCTGTATTGAAAGCAGCTTATCAGAAAGCGGCGAAAGGCGGACAGTCTGCGTTTAACGCTGCATTCAGAGATGCTGCATTACCACCGGTGATAAGGCTGATCGATACCAGCGCATACAAAGGACAAACAGGCGATAGTATCACTATCAACGCACACGATGTGTTACCACCGGTAGGCGTGAAAGTGACTATTTTATCACAGGCCGGCGTCGAACTGGAAAGCGGTGACGCATTACCGGATGACCATAAACGTTACTGGAAGTATTCCGTAACAGCAGCCAATGCTGCATTGACAGGTACCGTCATTCGTGTAGAAGCAACCGATGTTCCGGGCAATAAAGGCTCCCAGGAGATTACCATCTCCTAAATCCACAAACAGCATCCCGGTCACAGGCCGGGATGCTATTAAAAACCTAAAAACAATTATCATGGCAATCAATAGAAATAACATACTCCTGATGGGGTTGAGCGGCTCTATCGGCGATCAGCTGACCATCCGCCAGGTAAACGGCAAAACGGTTGTAGGCCGGAAAAGAGGGAGGAGCACCACACCGCCTACCCGTAAACAAACAGCCGTGTTAGAGCGATTCAGAATTGCAACAAAATTGGCGACGGCTGCATGGAAGGATCCGGAGAAGAAAGCTGTCTACCAGGAGATCGCAAAGAAACGTAAAAAGAACGCCTATACCTTATTGTGTAAAGACGCGCATTCATTCCCCGAAATCCGGGACATTTTTACTGACCATTATAAAGGAGAAGCGGGGAACGTTATTTACATACAGGCAAGAGATGTTGTGCAACTCGATTCAGTGGAAGTAATGATCATCGCAGCAGATAGTACCGTGCTGGAAACAGGAAGGGCAGTCGCCGGTAGTACAGAATGGGCATATACCTGTAAAGCGGCTAACAGTAGTCTTCCAGGTACCAGGATCGTCATTGCTGCGAATGATATTCCTGGTAATCAGACAACCTGTGATTTCTTACTTATATAAGTAAATTTTTCCGCTGAATAGTTAGTGAAAATGTCCGGATTTTTTATCCTGACAATTTGCTATTCCCGCCAGTAGGCTGACTATTAAATATCTGCACATTACAGATTAAATGAACACGAAAAATAACTAATACAATAAAAAGAATATTCGTACCTTTATAGCAGAGTCTGTAGGTGTCCTACAGCTATCCCTAAAAGCTAATTGATTTTACCTATGAGTTATATCCTGATGCAGGGTACTACCAACTCGAAGATTGAAAAGATAGAGTTGCAGGATTGCCCTAAATGTAAACACGGCTTACTGGAAGACAGATTGCCGCGTGGTTTCTTCGCTAAATATGTCCTGGGATTTTTACCGCTGCGTAAGTACATGTGCTACTCTTGCCTGAAGACGAGCTATGTATTACACAGACCTAAGAGAGAACAGGTAGCTGTTGAAACACCAAGACCAATCGTAAGACCCAAACCTGTGGCTATACCGGCACACTAACTGTGGAATAACGTAAAAACATATATTTTTTTGTAGTAAAGATTACCCGATGCAATTAACGGCATCGGGTAATTTTTTTTCAGATAATCTGTACGGTTCATAATTTCAGAAAATCGAATTTGTATATTTTAATATTTGTTACTCCTTTTCCTTTAAATATAATGGCTGAGCTTCCCCATTTCAGAATTTTAAAACAAACGTATCTTCCTATTTGTTATCAAATGCAGTGGAACAGGAAAAAGGGTGTCGTCCGACTTTGGTATAGTGTTTGTTTCAAGTGTCTTCACTGAACATCAGGATCGCAAGCATAACTTTAAAGTCTTTTAAAAACATCTTTAGAGTCATACCAAACAGGTCAACTGACATGCCATGAAAGACGCTTTGCATCATGTTAATACTTTTATGTTTCTAAGAAGAGTCCACGTTAAAGGCTGTCGTTCATTCCACCATAACGATGTGTTTGGATATATGTGTTTTGTGATATGATAATGTAATACTGCGTACTTGTACGCAATGTTAGATTATGCTTATTTGTTGCTTCCACGGAATTTGAAAAATTAGTTATACCACCAAAAGCTAGGAGATACACAGTATAGAAGAATTATGAAAAACAAGGCAGTTCTAATATGATGGAATATTGATATTAGAGATAAAAACATTGGTTAAACTCATCTGTAAATTGGGTAAAATTTAAACTTATGTATTTATTTTGCACGCAGGTTAAGACATAATCCACTGAAAAACATACTGTTTGAGATTCCGAAGTTGTTGAAAAACATTGATACAAGTTTTAACCTTATCTAATTAAACTGATGACTAAGAGATCATGGATTACCCCGTCCTGGCTGATTTTGTTATTAGACCTCGGGTGTTCGATTGTTGCAATGAGCTTATCTTTTTTACTAAGGCTTAACTTCAACCTCGAAGACTTTGGTCGATACCCCATGCAGGATATTGTTATTGTGGTTGTGAGTGTGAACTTATTACTGTCACTACTGTTTCGTACATACACCGGTATCGTACGTTATACAAGTATGGCTGATATAGGCCGCATCTCATGTGTAAGCCTTATCAGCGCTGTGATATATTATTATATCAACGTCGCTGCGCTCGCCTACACAACGGAAAACATGTTCCCGCTCTCTGTCATTGCTATCAACTTCTTCATCAATACTTGTTTCCTCCTTTCTTACAGACTATTTGTTAAATGGGCTTTCCGCTACTATAGCAGATACGGCGTCATTAATAAAACAAAGGCAGTAATATACAATGCAGGACACTCCGGTCTCGTCGTACGTAAAGCCATTCACGAAGACCAGACAGGTAGTATACGCGTCGCTGGATTCCTGGATGATAAATTAACCCGCGCGGGCAAACGCCTGGATGGATTGCCCATCTATGCTACCTCCAGAAGATCTCTTGAAAAACTCGTCAAACAAGAGAAAGTTAAACTGCTTATCGTTGCTGATGAAACGCCCGACACGCAGATACTGAACGAACTCGTTGACAATTGCTTTGCCTTAAATATAAAAGTACAAAAGGTCCTGCCAGTCAATAAATGGATCAATGCAGGCTGGAGCCCGGCCAAACTTCAGGATATTAAAATCGAAGACCTGCTCGACAGATCAGTCATCAATATTAATAATGAACAGGTGTCACGGGAGAATAAAGGTAAATCCATACTCGTAACCGGCGCCGCTGGTTCTATCGGTAGCGAACTTGTAAGACAACTCGCCAAACTGGAGCCTTCCGTTATTCTGCTCTGCGATAAGGCAGAATCACCACTCCACGAACTTGAACTGGAAATGGCAGAACTGTCCCCCGCAACTACCATCGTACCTTACATTGCCAATATATGCGACAGAACACGTATGCAGCAATTGTTTGAAGTATACGAACCCTCCGTCGTCTATCACGCCGCCGCCTATAAACATGTGCCAATGATGGAGAAGAATCCCTCCGTAGCTGTGTTGAACAACGTACTAGGCACCAAGATGCTCGCCGAGTTATCGGTGGAGTTTGGCGTGGAAAAATTTGTGATGATCTCTACCGATAAAGCCGTGAATCCCACCAACGTGATGGGCGCCTCCAAAAGAATCGCAGAGATCTTCACCCAATCTTATAATACACACGTCAATCGTCAATATAAAAAATCCGCATCCGGTTATAATCCTGCACCCACCCGGTTTATCACCACCCGGTTCGGAAATGTGCTGGGTTCAAACGGCTCCGTGATCCCCCGCTTCAAACACCAGTTGGAGAAAGGAGGTCCGCTGACAGTTACCCATCCGGATATCACCCGTTACTTCATGACCATACCCGAAGCTTGTCAGCTGGTGCTGGAAGCAGGAGCCATGGGACAGGGAGGGGAGATCTTTGTCTTCGACATGGGACAACCGGTGAAGATCGCCGAACTGGCGTGTAAAATGATCCGCATGAGCGGCAGAGAACCTGGCATAGACATACAGATTGTCTATACGGGTCTGCGGCCCGGTGAGAAACTGTATGAAGAACTGCTGAATACAGCAGAAAATACACTGAGTACCTACCATGAAAAGATACTGATAGCAAGGGTCCGTGAATATGATTTTGTTGAGGTAAACGACCATATTGAAAAACTGATCGCTTCTGCCCAGAAGCACTACATCACCCCAACCGTTGTGTTGATGAAACAATTGGTGCCGGAATTCATTAGTAAAAATTCTGCGTACGAACAGTTGGACAAGGATATAATCAAGTTGTAATCCATCTATAACAAAAGCGCCTGCGACATAGATTAGCTATGAGCGTGGAGGTACGTTATTTAAACAGATATTTTTCTAATGAGACTCAGTAATTGCGAAATCAATTTCAGTAATCCCTTTTTTCTGTTACTCTCGTTTGTATCAGCTATCCCCCTGTTTACGTTCATGTCTTGCTCAACGCCAAAAAATGTTACCTATTTCAGAGATATTCCTGATACGGTGCTGAGAAGATCCATTGACCAGGCGCCTTATTATACGCCTGAAATACAGGTAGATGATATCCTGCAGGTGACTATACAAACCCTCGATCCGGCGTCAACCGCAATGCTGAATCAGACAAATACTGCCTCCTGGCCTGTTACCGGAACCAGCGGAACGCAACCAGCTAGTAATACAGCAGCTTCCAATGTGAGCGGTTTCCTGGTTGATAAAGACGGCTACGTCGTACTGCCCCTTATCGGTAAAGTACTCGTGAAAGGAAAAACCACTGATAAAGTAAGAGACGATATCCGCGCAAAAGCCGCAGAATACTATAAAGATCCTGTTGTGAATGTTCGGTTTGCAAATTTTAAGATCACCGTACTGGGAGAGGTAACACGCCCCTCCACGTACATCGTACCCAATGAGAAAGTCACCCTGCTCGATGCCATCGGTATGGCAGGCGACCTGACCATTTACGGTAAAAGAGAAAATGTCATGCTGATCAGAGATGCGGGTCCCAAAAAGGAATTTATCCGCTTCAACCTGAACGACAGCAAAACATTTACTTCCCCCTATTTCTATCTGCGGCAGGGAGATGTTGTATACGTTGAGCCAGATAAGAACAAAGTGTCAGGGACAGATACGAATTCGGTAAAAAGAATCGCCGTTATCACATCCGTACTGACGCTGCTGGTAGTTGTGATTTCAAGGATCAATTTCTAAATTTTATCACTGTTTCATATGATAAACGATATTCATAAAAACGGAGCCTCCAGAAATAACCACGCATCGTCAGCTGATTTCGAGAACGAAGAAGAAGGTCTCGACCTCAGAAAGATAGTCGATAAGATGATCAGATACTGGTACCTCTTCGTGATCTGTATCATAGCAGGCATCGCATGCGCTGTACTTTATATGCGCTACGCCACGCCAAGCTATAAGATCAGCGCCAAAGTACTGGTACAGGATGATAAGAAAAATGGAAATGTACCCGGCGCCGAAATCCTGGAACAGCTGGAAATGTTTTCCAGTAAAAGCAATGTGGACAATGAAGTTGAAATACTCAAGTCCCGTTCGCTCATGGAAAAAGTAGTACGCGACCTCGACCTGAACGTCAGCTACTTCGTAGAAGGCCGCGTCAAGAAAACAGAACAGTTCATCCGCCTGCCGTTTAAATTCAAATGGCTGTACCTGAAAGATACCCTGGAGCAATCGAGCTACGTAGTCAAAATGCTCGACAACAATAAACTCAGCCTCAGCACCAAAGGTATTCACAGGGAAGCGGCCTGGAACGACACCTTTCACCTGCCGGAAGGTATCGTGAAACTGGAACGTAACGAATTCTATCCCATTCTTAATAAAGAATACCAGATCAGGGTCACCTCCTTTGATTATGCAGTAGGCCGTTACCAGAAACTCCTGGACATCAGTATTCCAAATAAACAGGCTAGTACCATCAACCTGGTACTGACCAATACCATCCCGGAGAAAGGAGAACTGATACTTAATAAACTGCTCCAGACTTACCTCAGCGCCAGCGTAGAGGATAAGAACAGGATTGTAGACAGCACGATCTCCTTTATTGATAACAGACTCGGGATCGTTACCCGCGAACTGACCAGCGTAGAAAAGGATATCGAACAGTTTAAACAATCCAATCAGCTGGCCAACCTGGAAGAACAATCCAAATTGCTGGTTTCCAATACAGGCGATTATATGAAACAGCTCACCGAACAGCAGGTGAGAATGAATGTAGTAGAGTCGCTGGAACAATATATGCGGGATGAACAGAACGCCAGAAGGGTCGTACCATCCTCCCTCATCGTACAGGATCCTACCTTCCTGGGTATTGTAGAGAAATACAACGCACTGCTCCTGGAAAGGGAAAGACTGCTGATGTCCAGTACAGAGTCTAACCCAGTTGTGAAGAATATGGATCTGCAACTGAGTGGTCTGCGGGCAGACCTCCGGAATAACCTCGCCTCCCTCAAACAGGGTATACAGGTGAGTATCGATGAATTGGAACGCAATAATGGCCATATCAGCCAGAAGATCCGGGAGGTGCCTGGTAAAGAACGCATCTTCCTCGATTATTCCCGTCAGCAGGCAGTGAAACAGGAGCTCTACCTGTTTCTGCTTAAAAAGCGGGAAGAATCTGCGATCTCCAAGTCTTCCAATATAGCAGTCGCAAGAGTAATAGACGCCGGTAAAAGCGATCCTGTGCCCTTTAAACCGAAAGGTTCCGTTATTTATATTATCGGCTTCATCGCCGGTCTGGTGTTCCCGACGCTGTGGATCTACCTGCAGGGCCTTCTGGGACGCCGTATCAGCAACAAACAGGATATCCTCAATAATACCCCGGTGCCTATTCTTGCGGAAATCGGGCATAACAAAGACAAAGATATCATCGTGGTGGGCCGCGAATCCAGAACGCCGATCGCCGAGCAGTTCAGGGCTATCCGTACCAACCTGCAGTTTATACTCTCCAATGAGGGGGATAAGGTGGTCATGCTGACCTCCAGCATGAGCGGTGAGGGTAAATCATTCGTCGCCACCAACCTGGCAGCCGTACTGTCCTTATCGGGCAAGAAAGTGCTGCTCATGGAAATGGACCTCCGCAAACCCAAGATCTCACAGATGCTGAATTTCAATAACTCCATTGGTTTCAGCACCTATGTGATCGGTAAAAGCACCCTGGAAGAGATCATCAAACCTTCCGGCGTCAGCGATAAACTCTGGCTGATCCCTTCCGGTCCGATACCGCCCAACCCGGCAGAATTGCTGCTGATGGATAAGACACAGAAGCTTTTCACTCACCTGCGCACCCTCTTTGATTATATCATCGTGGATACGGCGCCGATTGGTCTGGTAACGGACGCACAGCTGCTGGGACGTTTTGCAGATGCTACCCTCTATCTCGTAAGACAGAGTTTCACCTACAAACAGCAGCTCACCATTACCAAAGATCTCTATCAGCATAGGAAAATGCCGAAGATCAACCTGATCGTGAACGACGTGAAAACCGGCGCCGGATATGGTTATGGTTACGGATATGGCTATGGATACGGTTATGGATATGGTAATGAGCAGCCAAGCAAAGGGATTTTCAGGAGGGTCAGAAAGCCGGTAACGAAATAAATTAGGAATTGTCAATTAGAAATTAGGAATTAATTAGTCTGAACTGTATTTGTTTCTGAATGGCATATTTACTCAGCTTATTATAATCAGAGGTCAGTTGAGTAGTTGTCAAACTATAAGAATTCAATTCCTAATTCTTAATTCCTAATTCCTAATTATTAATAATGACCGAACGTTAAAAATGTCATCATCAGGGATAAATACTAACGAACAGAAGACGGTAGCCAACGCCAGTATAGCCATCATTGGCCTGGGGTATGTCGGTTTGCCCCTGGCGATCGAATTTGCGAAAAAGTACCGTACACTCGGTTTTGATATCAATGAAGTGAGAGTAAGAGAGCTGACCGTAGGTAAAGACAGGACAAGAGAAGCCAACATAGAGGAACTGAAAAGGGTGACCGCAGCCGCTGCCGGAACATCGGGTACAGGACTGACACTGTCTTCTGTAAAGAATGACTTGCAGACCTGCAATATATTCATCGTCACCGTACCGACGCCGATAGATGATTTTAAAGCGCCGGATCTTGGACCGCTGTTAAAAGCTTCTGAAATGCTGGGCAGTGTGCTTAAAGCGGGTGATATCGTGATTTATGAGTCCACTGTATACCCGGGTTGCACAGAAGAGGATTGTGTGCCGGTGCTGGAGAAAACCTCCGGACTGACATTCAACAAAGACTTCTTCGCCGGTTATTCTCCCGAAAGGATTAATCCGGGCGACAAGGTCAATACCCTGACCCGCATCAAAAAAGTGACCAGCGGGTCTACGCCGGAAATCGCAGAAAAAGTAGATGCATTGTATCGCTCCATCATTGAAGCCGGCACGCACAAGGCGTCCTCCATCAAAGTGGCGGAGGCATCCAAAGCCATCGAAAATGCGCAGCGTGACGTCAATATCTCTTTTGTCAACGAACTGGCACTCATCTTCGACCGTATCGGGATCGACACCAACGATGTCATCGAAGCGGCAGGTACAAAATGGAACTTCCTTAAATATAAACCCGGACTGGTAGGTGGTCACTGCATCGGCGTTGATCCTTACTACCTGGCGCATAAAGCACAGGCACTGGGCTATCATCCGCAGGTAATCCTGTCAGGCCGCAGGGTGAACGACAACGTCGGGAATTTTGTGGCCAATAAGGTGGTGAAGCTGATGATTGAGAAAGACCATAAAATCAAAGGCTCCCGGGCACTGATCATGGGAATCACCTTTAAGGAGAATTGTCCGGATGTACGCAATACCCGCGTAGTTGATATCTACGAAGAACTGAAACAGTTCGGCCTCGAAGTAGATATCTACGATCCCTGGGCAGATGTGGAGGAAGTTAGAAACGTATATGAAGTGGAAGTGCAGAACGAACTGGATCAGACGGTGAGCTATGACGCCATCATCGTAGCCGTTGCACATGATGAGTTCCTGACACTGGACTATGGGAAGATCAAAAGCGATAATGCCGTCATTTTCGATACGCGCTCCTGCCTGGACAGAAACCTGGTAGACGCCAGGCTATAACGGGTAAGTATTCAACAAATAAAATAAACAGCAGAATATGTTAAAAGCTGATATCATACAGGAAGCCATTCAGATGGTAGATCTGAAAGGACAATATCTGAAGATCAAATCAGATGTAGATAAAGCCATCCAGGAGTGCATAGATACTACTGCCTTTATTAACGGTCCACAGGTAAGTGCTTTTGCCACCAAACTGCAACAGTACCTGGACGTGGAAAAAGTAGTGACCTGCGGTAACGGTACAGATGCATTACAGATCGCTCTGATGACCCTCGGTCTTGAACCGGGTGATGAAGTGATCGTACCTGCATTCACCTATGTAGCCACCGCAGAGGTAATTGGTCTCTTACGACTGACACCTGTTATGGTAGAAGTAAACCCGCAGACTTTCACCGTTGATCCGGCTGAAATCGAAAAGGCCATCACGCCAAAGACCAAAGCCATCGTGCCGGTACATATTTATGGACAATGCGCCGATATGGATGCTATCATGGCCATTGCGGAAAAACATGGTCTGCATGTGATAGAAGACACGGCCCAGGCTATCGGTGCAGAGTATATCCACGCAGATGGCAGTCGCAGTAAAGCAGGTACTATCGGCACATTCGGTTGTACTTCCTTTTTCCCTTCAAAGAATCTGGGATGCTACGGAGACGGCGGCGCCATGTTCACCAATGATCCTGCACTGGCAGAAAAGGCGCATATGATCGCCAACCACGGACAAAAGAAACGATACTATCATACGTATATCGGCTGTAACTCCCGGCTGGATACTATCCAGGCAGCAGTACTGGGTGTGAAACTGGACTACCTGGATGATTATAACGAAGCCAGGAACAAGGCCGCTAACTTCTATGATGCTTTACTGGCAGACGTGGAAGGACTGATACTGCCTTATAGAAATCCATCCTCCACACACGTCTTTCATCAGTATACCATGCGTGTGAAAGAGGGCAGGAGAGATGAATTGCAGGCTTATCTGAAAAGCAATGGTATTCCATCCATGATTTATTACCCGGTGCCTTTGCATCAGCAGGAAGCTTTCAAAGGTGTCGGAAGAAGGATTGGTACGCTGGAACTGACAGAACAGTTGTGCAGCGATATCCTGTCTTTACCGATGCACACCGAACTGACAGATGAAGTACAGCTGACAATTAGCAATACGATAAAGGACTTTTTTAAACGATAAATTATCAGATGGGATTTTTTTCACACGAAACAGCCGTTATCGATGAAGGCTGTGAAATCGGAGACGGTACAAAGATCTGGCATTTCTCGCACGTGATGCCGAATTGTAAGATAGGAGAGAACTGTAACATCGGACAGAATGTAGTGGTTTCTCCGCATGTCGTATTGGGCAGAAACGTCAAAGTGCAGAACAATGTATCGATCTACGAAGGCGTCATCTGTGAAGATGATGTTTTTCTGGGGCCTTCCATGGTCTTCACCAACGTGATCAACCCCAGGAGTGCTATTGTTCGCAAATCAGAGTTCCGTAAGACACACGTCGGCAAAGGCGCTTCTGTAGGAGCCAACGCCACGATCGTATGCGGACATGATATCGGTGAATATGCTTTCATTGGAGCTGGTGCAGTGGTTACAAAGACAGTATTACCCTATGCACTGGTGGTAGGTAATCCGGCGAGACAGGTCGGCTGGATCAGCGAATACGGTCACCGGCTCGCTTTTAATGAGCAAAGTATTGCGGTCTGCCCGGAAAGCGGACAACAATATGAGCTAGTCAACAATGCCATAAAAAGGATAAAATAAAATGAGTGACAAAGTAAAATTTGCCGTAATCGGCTGTGGTCACATCGGCAAGCGACATGCAGAGATGATCTTCCGGAATGAGGAAGCTGAACTCGTCGCTTTAGTCGATAACAGTCCCAGACACACGCTGGGCATCGAGAAGTATCAGGTCCCATTTTTCTCCTCACTGGACGATCTGCTGTACTCTGAAGTAGCAGAAGGTCTCGATGTAATCAACATAGCCACCCCCAATGGCTATCATGCCAGACAGGCACTGCAATGTCTGGAAGCTAAAAAGAACATCGTCGTTGAAAAACCAATGGCGCTGAACAAGAAAGATGCAGAAAGTGTCATCTTCAAAGCCCTGCATGTACACAAGCACCTGTTTGCCGTAATGCAGAACCGTTACTCCCCGCCAACAGTTTGGATGAAACAGGTCATCGAACAGGGCGTACTGGGTAAAATCTACATGGTACAGATCAACTGTTACTGGAACAGGGATTCCCGCTATTATACGCCAAACAACTGGCATGGTACGAAAGAACTGGATGGCGGTACGCTGTTCACACAGTTCTCCCACTTCATCGATATCATGTACTGGCTGTTCGGAGACATCGAGAACATCAAAGCCAAATGCGCCAACTTCAGTCACAGAGGTGTGATCGATTTTGAAGACAGTGGTTTTGTGAACTTCAACTTTGTCAACGGTGGCATGGGATCGCTGAACTATTCCACTTCCATCTGGAATGAGAACCTGGAAAGTTCACTGACGGTGATCGCAGAAAAAGGTTCCATCAAGATTGGTGGTCAGTACATGGATAAAGTCGAGATCTGTAAGGTCAGAGACTATACCATGCCTACTTTACCGCCAACTAATCCGGGTAATGACTATGGTTCCTATAAAGGTTCTGCTGCCAATCACCATTACATCATCGAAAACGTGGTGGACGTGATGAAGGAGAGAGCTGCTATTACAACCAATGCGCTGGAAGGGTTGAAGGTAGTGGATATCATCGAGCGGATCTATGCCGCAGCGCAGCAATGCTAACAGGGTGTTAAAAACAAAAAGGACTTGAAAAGTGTGTCATTAAACGGTTATATATCCCGGGTCAGGAATTCGGTTTTTTTAAGGAATGTCTCTACACTGGCAGCAGGCACTGTATTGAGTCAGCTGATCATTTTCGGAGCTTCTCCTTTTCTGACAAGGATCTATAGCCCGGTAGATTTTGGTGTACTGGCGCTGTTTACCAGCGTCAGTATGCTGGCTGCCATCCTCAGTACCGGCAGGTATGAGCTGGCAATCGGCTTGCCTGAACAGGATGATGAAGCCATTAATGTAGTTGCGCTGACCGTGTTGAATTCATTCATCATGGCGCTGTTTTACGTCCTGCTGATTCTTGTATTAAGACAGAGCAGCTGGTCCGTATTACAATCATCCTCGCTGCTGCATCAGCCAGTCATATTCCTGGTGCCGGTCTACACCTTTATGACAGCCGCTTTTTCATCGCAGACCTACTGGAATCAACGGCGGAAGTCTTACAAGGAGATTTCCACCTCATTAGTGACACAGGCAGTCGTAGCTACCGCCATCAACATCATCCTGGGGCTTATCGGTTTAAGTGCCTGGGGCCTGATAGCGGGATTGCTGATGGGACAGCTGGGCGCCAATTTATTTCTGCTGGTGAAAATGATCCGGGAAAATAGTTTCCGGGGAGTAAAAGCCGCCAGGATCAAAGAAGTAGCCATACGCTTTGTCAACTTTCCGAAGTTCATGACATTCTCGGGCGTATTGCTCACCACTTCTCAACAGGTCGTGCCGATTATCTTTTCATTCCTTTTCAATGCGGTAGTAGTAGGTTTCTTTTCCCTGGCCAACAGGATGCTGCGGGTGCCCAATATCGTACTGACCACCTCCATCGGGAATGTGTTCAGGAACGATGCGATCGACAGCATCCGGGACAAGGGGAGTTGCGACCAGCTGTTTAAGGCGACGCTGCGTAAGCTGACCTTACTGTCGGTGCCTATTTACCTCGTGCTCTGGATCGTATCGCCTTTTTTGTTCGTGATCTTCTTTGGCAAAGACTGGGAGTCTTCCGGTTATTTCGCCAGGATCATCTGTATCATGCTGGCGCTTGATTTCATTGCAACGCCATTGAGCACTTTGTTCAATGTGATCGGCCGGCAGAAGGCATATATGCGCCTGCAACTGTGTAATACGGTGATCGGTGTCGGGGCATTATGGGCAGGTGCGAAGTTCTTTAACGACGCGTATATGTCTATCAGCCTGTTTACACTCAGTAACTGTGTGTTCAGCCTGGTAAGCATCTACATCACTTATCAGTACTCTAAAGAGCAATATAAAATCTGATCGCGCTATGGCGTTCTACATCTACGGTATCATATTATCTTTTGTAATCCTCGCTTATATTAAAGCGGGGGTCAGATTTTCTTTGTTTAATATCTACTTCGGATTGTTCTTACTCTTTTACGGTCCGGCATTCTTTATCTACAATGCTTCAGAGAAACTCTTTGAAAAGAATTATGCCATTACTTCCGTGAATATGCTCAGCTGTTTCGTTGTCGGATTCTTCGTCGGGAAGTTTTTATTCCGGGAAGTAAAAGGCAAAAAGCGCGTTGCACGCACAAATTATAATAACTGGACAGATTATCTGCCGGAAGAGAATGTGAAAATAAAACAGGGTCTGCTTTATTTTCTGCTGCTGCTCAGTGCCGCGATAATCGTTACCGGTCTCTTTTTTTATGGTGGTATCTCATCGCTGTTCACGTTGTTAAGCAATCCGTTGGCGGATGCAGAACTGGTCAAACAGTTACGGCAGGATTCGGGTGTCTCGGGATGGATCGCTCCGTTCTACGTGTATACAACTTCCGGTATTGGAAGGTTGCTGGCTTTCGTTTTTATTGGCCTGGCATTACGAAAGAAAAGTCCATTACAAGTCTTTGCCGCTTTTGCCTTTGCAATACTGCTGAGTATTTCTTATCTGGCCAATATGAGTAAGTCGTCTTTTATTGTGTTTTATTGCCAGCTCTTGTTTTTCATGATGCTGTTCTTTAACATCCGTATCAACTTTCGCAAGTCCCTGCTGTATGTTTCGCTCATTATTCCGTTGCTGATAGGCGTTTACCTGGTAGCGACAAACGCAGGTGATGCCGGTACGGCCCTGGATCTGATCGGGCATAGGATCTTTGTAGAACCAATTCGCGTATTACAGCTTTATCCCAAGTATTATCCGGATATCCTGCCATTTGCAAACGGAATGAATATCCGCCTGGTGCATGATTTCTTTTCGTCTGATAATTATGTGCCGGCACACGTGGCAGTTACCGGCGGACTGGAACACGCCTCCTTTAATGCGATGTTTATTGCAGATGCGTATGTAGACTTCTCCTATTTCGGCGTAGTGATACAATCCATCTTTGTAGGCTATCTGCTGTCGTACCTCGACTTCCTGTTATACCGCAAGAATAATTACCTGCAGAAAGCACTGATGTCGGCACTGTTGATCGGGATCTTTTCCATGATCAATTCGGGGCTGATTACGTCGCTGATAGGATTTGGTCTTGTTACGTTGCCGATACTGGCTTATTTCCTGCGCGACAGACGACGTCGCAGGATTTATATAGGCCCGTCTGACGTTGAATATACCGAACAGTTTAAAGTTATATAATGAAGATCGTTACCATTTTAGGGGCCAGACCGCAGTTCGTAAAGGCCGCCGTTGTGAGCAGGGAAATACTGAAAAATGCGGGTATCCGGGAAGTGATCATCCACACGGGCCAACATTATGATAAAAATATGTCGGATATCTTTTTTGAAGAAATGGAGATACCGTCGCCTGATTATAATCTGAACATAAATGGTTTGTCGCATGGCGCTATGACAGGTGAAATGCTGAAAGGGATCGAAAGCATCCTGCTCAGTGAAAAACCTGATTATGTGATGGTCTACGGTGATACAAATTCCACCATTGCCGGTGCGCTGGCAGCTAAAAAGATCCATATAAAAGTAGCGCATGTAGAAGCAGGTCTCCGCAGTTTCAATATCCGGATGCCGGAAGAGGTCAACCGGATACTGACAGACAGGATCTCTGATAAGTTGTACTGTCCGACGCAGACAGCCGTCGATAATCTCCTGCGGGAAGGCTATGCAGCACTGGACGGACAGATCCATAAAACCGGCGATGTGATGCTGGACGCAGCATTGTTCTATTCGCGGAAAGCAAAAGAAAAATCGGCCATCATAGACACACTCGGACTGGACAAATTTATACTCTGCACCATTCATCGTGCAGAAAATACCGATGATCTTGACAGATTACGATCCATCGTAAATGCTATTAACGAGATAGCCGGTAGTATCCGGGTTGTGGTACCCATTCACCCACGTACCCGGAATATACTGGCAAAGCATGATATCTCCGTCAACTTTGATATGATAGATCCGGTGGGATATTTTGATATGCTGAATCTGATCACGCATTGTAGTCTGGTCATGACAGACAGTGGCGGATTACAGAAAGAAGCCTTCTACTTTAAAAAGAACTGTGTAACACTCCGGGATGAAACGGAATGGGTGGAGCTGATAGACAATGGATTTGCGGTATGCGTAGGCAGCGATACCTGTAAAATCCTGGAAGCCTATCATGGTCTGTTACACAAAGACAATGACTTTTCCCTCGACCTGTATGGTAAAGGAGACGCTTCCGAAAAGATCGTAGCCGGATTATTTAACTAATTATTAAGTCACATAATACTGAACATATGAGGATCGTACACTTATGCAATTACTTCCAGCCGGAACTTGGCTACCAGGAATATTTTTTAGCAATTGAACATGCCAAGATGGGTCACGAAGTAACGGTGGTGACCTCCGAGCGATATTTCCCTTTCCCGGACTATGAGAATACGACAAAGCCGGTATTGGGCAACAGGATACATGAGCCAGGTGAATATGATTTAGAGGGTTACCGGGTGATCAAACTGCCTGTCGCATTCGAAGTCAGCAAGCGCGTATGGCTGAAAGGACTTGAAAGGGTACTGAGAAGACTCAGACCGGACCTGGTGGTGTGTCATGGTATCGGCAATTTCAATGCCCTCCGCGTATCAAGCTGGAAGAAAAGCATGGGCTTTAAACTGCTGGTGGATGACCACATGCTGATGTCGGAAGTGAACCGTTCCATCCTCGGAAAACTCTACTATAAGACCTTTAATTTCCAGAAAGTATATAAAAGTGCAGACCGGATCGTCGGTGTAGCAGATGAGTGCGTACAGTATATTGTCGACTTCTACCGTTACCCGAAATCCAGGGTAGAAATGATACCGCTGGGTGCAGATACAAACCTCTTCCGTTTTGAAAAGGAACAGGCGGCTGCCTTCAGAGAGCGTAACGGCATAGATCCAGACGCGATCGTCATTACCTACACCGGTAAACATACCTTCAAAAAGGCACCGCATTATACACTGATAGCGCTGGATCAGCTGAGGGACAAGCTTGGGGATAAAAAGATCGTGGCGCTATATGTAGGCAATATGGAGGCTAATTACAGGGAAGAGCTGGAATTGCACGCCGCTAAGGTGGCAGACAGGGTTAAGGTCATCATGCTGCCTGCCGTAACCAATAAAGAGCTGGTTGCCATCTATTCCGCCAGTGATATCGCTTCCTGGCCAAGACAGGGCTCTATGTCCATGATTGAGGCCTGTAGTTGTGGCGTACCCATCGTTTGCTGCGACTTCCTGACGGAGCGCTATAAGAACAATAATGGTATTGCCATCAGGGAAGATAACATGCAGGATCTCATTAATGCCTATGATCTCCTGATCAATAACGAAGCGGAAAGAAAAGCAATGGGTCAGCGTAGCAGGGAGCTCATCATGAATGAGATGTCCTGGAAAAGTATTGCAGAGCGCTATCTGGAATAGGCCTCAAACTTGCATTGGTAAGATGATATCTTTTTATTCTCGAATTAAATGATAATATCATGACTATCAGGATCCTGCAAGTGGCGTTTTGGCTGTTTTTCTCTCTTGTATGCGCCTCAGACGCCAGTAAGGTATACGCATTATCCGTCTACAAACCTGTGGCTATCGACGTCAGGGCACTTGGCGCCAAAGGCGACGGTACAACAGATGATAGTAAAGCGATTCAGCAGGCATTGAATCAGGCAGCAACGGCAAGTGACAAGATCGTGTCATTCCCCGCAGGGCAGTACCTGATCAGCCAGACGCTCCGGACGGCTGCTGCAGGTACACGGATGGTCTTCGCGAAAGGAGCATCACTCAAACTGGCCAATAATACCAATGGCGGTATCCTTATTCTGAATGATAACTGTAGTGTTGAAAACGCCACCTTGCAGGGAAATGGTCAGTCGGCCCCCGACCTGTATAAAGGCTACGGTATCGCCTTATCAGCGGTATCCAACAGTACCGTCAAGAACTGCATATTTACCGGTATCAGTGGCTTCAATATATTTCTGAACAGGAATGGTAATAAAGGATGTAACAAATGCGTGATTACAGGTAATACCATCAAATCGCCTGCATTATCACTCCCTAAAGGGTATGATGGCAGCGGTATCATGATCGGGTATTCCGGAACAGGCTATGCACATACAGACAATGAAGTCAGTAACAATACGATTGACGGCGCACAGACACTGGGACATGGTATTGCCGTCATGACCCATGGCTCCGGCAATAAGATCATTGGTAACACTATCAGTAATTGTCTGCGTTACGGGATCATTTCCTACGAGACCAGTTATGAAGATTCCACTTTATTCACGACTGCTATCATCAACAACACGGTCAGCAATATCGGCGCAAAAGACGGTACTACCAATAACATGGGAATGGGTATTTATGTCATGAAAACGCATGGCGCGATCGTGAAAGGGAATAAAGTGAGCAATACACTGATCAATTCAGATAATACGGAAACGCTGGGAAGGGGCGCTATTACAGTCAGTGGGGGCGTAGGTTGCACGGTTGAGAATAATACGATTACCAATTCCGGTAGGTATGGTATTGTGTGCATTTATGGCTTCAATACGTCCATCAGGAATAACAAGATACTCGGCGTAAAAGAATCGGGTATTTACATGCGGAATACCAATGGAAATGTGATCGAAGGCAATGAATTCAGGGATATCGCTAAACTGGCCATCCGCGGACAATTTGGTAATACCGGCAGACCCGCTTATTCCTCCAATGGTTTCCTGAAACGGTTCAGAAATATACCGACAGGCGAAAATATTCGTATTGCCAACAATAAATTTTATGGTACATCTACCAATGTCATCAACCTGGTAGGGGAAGATGATAAAACAAGCCAGGGATATAATAATCAGCTGAAAGACCTGGATATACAGGATAATCAGCTGATAGGGAATAAGAATACGATAGACAATTCCATCAAAGTATCAAATGTGGCGCCCGGTGGCAGCAGGATCATGAGGAACCGGAATAATTAGGAGCAGCGCAACGCCACGTATGAAAAACACATTAACTGACAATGAAATTATTCATTAATGCTGCAAACCTGAGATTCGGCGGTGGCAGGACCGTCGGGTTCAATATTATCAACTATTATTCATCACATCCTGCCGTATCATCGATGATCGTAACCGTACCGGCAGGCTGCGGTTATGAAAGATTCGCGGCCAACAAAAAAGTGAAACTGCTGATATATGATAAGATATACAATCACGCTGTATTGAAGATCATATCCAATTACCTGTTGCTGCCCTTGCGGGTCGCATTTACTGAGACCGACTTTGTTCTGAGTCTGGGCAATATCGCCATCCCCACAAGAAAGACGCAGTTTCTCCTGATACACCAGGCTTATGTGGCTTACCCGGAAAGTATTGTATGGAAAAGGATCAGGAAAAACGACAAACCTTTCTACCGGTATATCATGAATACGCTCCGGCTGATAAGGACTAATCTGCACTTCGCATCTATGCTGGGTGTACAGACGGAGTCCATGCGTTCACGTATGAGCCGTTTGTATAAATTTCCGGAAGAACGTATCGTCGTAATCCCGAATGCGGTCTCTTATACCAGTGGTATTGCACCGCCGCGAAGAAGAAGTGAGTCGGAAAAGGAAATTAAACTGCTTTTTATTGCCAAGTACTATCCGCATAAGAACTACGAGATATTATACGAAACAGGGAGACTGATCGCTGAAAGGAAATTGCCTATTAAGATCACGGTAACGATAGACCGCTCAGAAAATGAGGGTAGCAGGCGTTTCCTGGACACGATAGAAAAAATGGGATTGAGCCATATTATCGTCAATCATGGCAACGTTCCGCTGGAAGAGCTGGGGAGCGTGTACGCCACACAGGATGGACTGTTTCTGCCTACATTGCTGGAATCGTTCTCAGGATCTTACATTGAGGCTATGCACTTCCGCAAACTGATATTCACCAGTGATATGGACTTTGCTCATGAGGTGTGTCTTGACTCTGCTTACTACTTCGACCCCCATAATGCGGAAGATATTGTCAATAAGATTATGGACGCATTCAACGACCCCAATACAATGGATTATAAACTATGCCGCGGACAGGAGATACTGGAAAGTTCCAAGACCTGGGATGATATCGGAAAATTCATCGATGATAAATTTTTGAACTTAGCTAAATAACTACTCATGTTTAAAGATAAATGCCTGCTTATTACCGGTGGTACAGGTTCCTTCGGAAACGCTGTACTCAAAAGGTTTTTACATACAGATATCAGGGAAATCAGAATCTTCAGCCGTGATGAGAAAAAGCAGGACGATATGCGTAACCTGCTACGTAGCGATAAGGTGAAATTCTTTATGGGAGATGTCCGCGACTTCCGTAGTATCGATAATGCCATGGATGGTGTAGATTATGTATTCCATGCCGCTGCTTTGAAACAGGTACCTTCCTGTGAGTTCTATCCCATGGAGGCCGTGCGTACAAATGTACTGGGTACGGAGAATGTGGTAGAGGCAGCCATCAAACATAAAATAGAAAAGCTGATCTGTCTGGGTACAGACAAGGCAGTTTATCCCATCAACGCCATGGGTATTTCCAAAGCGATGATGGAAAAGGTGGCGATTTCTAAAGCCAGATTACACAACAAACCATTGATCACCTGTACCCGATACGGTAACGTAATGGCCAGCAGAGGTTCGGTGATTCCGTTGTTTATTTCGCAGATCAAGGCAGGCTTGCCATTAACCATTACCGATCCGAAAATGACACGTTTTATGATGTCATTGGATAATGCGGTGGAACTGGTACTCTTTGCCTATAAGAACGCTAATCCGGGTGATATCTTCGTACAGAAGGCGCCAGCATCTACCATCGGTCAGCTGGCCCGTGTGCTGATAGAACTGTTTGAATCCAGGAGTGAGATCAATGTGATCGGTACCCGTCACGGAGAAAAACTCTATGAGACATTACTGACCCGTGAAGAGTTTGGCAAGGCGGAAGATATGGGTGAATTTTATCGTATCGCTGCGGATGACAGGGATCTTAATTATGCGAAATATTTCTCCGAAGGAAATGAGCGCATAGCAGAGGCGCAGGACTATCATTCACACAATACATACCGTCTCTCAGACGAAGAACTGCGCGCTATGCTGCTGAAACTCGATTATGTACAGGAACAATTAAGTAATAGCCATGTCGGAGAAGGTGAATTATATAAAGGGTAATCAGTTCAGCGACCATCGGGGTTCGCTGCAATTTGTAAATGACTTCACCTTTCCGGATGTACAACGTTTTTACCAGATCACCCATCCGGATGCAGCGGTTATCCGTGCCTGGCAGGGGCACAAGATAGAAGAGAAGTTCTTTTATGTGGTGAAAGGACGCTTTGTGATCGCCTGGGTAGAAGTGGACGACTGGGAGCAGCCTTCATCCGATCTGCCGGCGGAACATGTTATACTTGAAGAAGGAACGCCGGCAGTGTTACACATCCCTGCCGGTTATGCCAATGGTATTAAAGCATTGGAACCGGGATCCGTACTGATGGTCTATTCAAATCTTAACCTGGAAGCATCTGCCGCTGACCGCTGGTCATTTGATCAGCACTTATGGTTTGACTGGCAGCAGGCAACTGCTCATATCACTACTGCATGAAAAGAATCGGTATTACAGGACAGTATGGATTTATCGGAAGCTATCTGTTCAACAGGATCAGTCTGCGGAAAGAAGAATTTGCACTGGTCCCTTTTAAACGGGAATATTTCGACAATGCCGGTGAACTGTCCGGTTGGGTGTCCCAATGCGACGTAATCGTTCACCTGGCAGCCATGAACCGTCATCCTGATCCGCAGGTGGTACATGATACCAATGTGGAACTGACCGCAAAACTGCTTGAAGCACTGAAATCGACACAGGCGGCTCCTCACGTGATCTTTTCTTCTTCCACACAGGAGGAACGGGAGAATCCCTACGGGCAATCAAAAAGGCAGGGCAGGGAGTTGCTGCGCGAATGGGCGGCGGAGATCCATGCACCGTTTACAGGGATGGTCATTCCTAACGTATTCGGGCCCTTTGGGAAGCCTTTTTACAATTCGGTGGTTGCTACCTTCTGTCACCAGTTATGTACCGGAGAACAGCCGCATATTGATAACGACGGACAGCTGAAACTGATCTATGTCGATGAACTGGCTGATCATATTATTGCTGCCATCAGAGAGGCTAAAAATGACCCTTTATGGCTGGTGCCGCATACTACGGAATGTTATGTCAGCGAGATACTGGAAAAGCTGGAATCTTACCGTGATCTTTACCTGGAAGAGGGGATCTTCCCCGCATTACCGGATAAGTTCAGCATACAGCTGTTCAATACCTTCCGCAGCTTTATTGATCATGCGTCCTATTTTCCTTATAAACTAAAGCAACATGCCGATAACAGGGGCGTATTCGTAGAAATGGTCAAACTCCAGCAGGGCGGACAGGTATCGTTTTCAACGACGGTACCGGAGATTACCCGGGGCAACCATTTTCATACCCGGAAGATTGAACGTTTCCTGGTCATCAAAGGCAAGGCGCTGATAGAGCTGCGGCAATACAATACGGATAAGGTACTAAGCTTTGAGCTCGATGGCGATACGCCTTCTTATGTGGACATGCCGGTATGGTATACCCATAACATCAAAAACATAGGCGCAGAAGAGCTATATACCGTATTCTGGATCAATGAGTTTTTTGATCCGCAGGACCCCGATACCTATTTCGAAGTCGTTTAAAAAGCATCGCGTATAAACCAGTTATGAGTAACACAATGAAGAAACTGAAAGTACTGACTGTTGTAGGAACCCGCCCGGAAATTATACGTTTGGCCAGAGTGCTGGCGAAACTGGATGAATCTGAAGCTATCGAACATGTGCTGGTGCATACGGGACAAAATTATGATTATGAGCTGAATCAGATCTTCTTTGAAGACCTGGGACTGCGTAAACCTGATCACTTCCTGGAAGCGGCAGGAAAGACTGCCACGGAAACAATCGGGCAGATCCTCATTAAGATCGATCCGGTACTGGAAGCAGAACAGCCGGATGCTTTTCTTGTACTGGGAGATACGAACAGCTGTCTTTGTGCTATCCCGGCCAAGAAAAGAAGGATCCCGATTTTTCATATGGAAGCGGGAAACCGCTGTTTTGATCAACGCGTACCGGAAGAGACAAACCGGAAGATCGTAGATCATATCAGCGATATCAACCTGACTTATTCCGATATCGCAAGAGAGTATCTGCTCCGGGAAGGATTGCCGCCGGACAGGGTGATAAAAACAGGTAGTCCGATGTACGAAGTGCTGCATCATTATCTGCCTAAAGTAAAACAATCAGGGATACTGACCACCCTGGAGTTGCAGGAACAACAATACTTTGTGGTGTCTGCACACAGGGAAGAGAATATTAATTCAGACAGGAATTTCGATCACCTGGTGACGACGTTAAATGGTATTGCAAAGCAGTTTGGTCAACCGGTGATCGTCTCTGCCCATCCGCGCACCAGGAAGATGATTGATGCAAAGGGCGTGACTTTTGATCCTTTGGTAAGATTGATGAAACCCATGGGACTGAGTGATTATATCGCTTTGCAGTTACATGCAAAAGCGGTGTTGTCAGACAGTGGCACGATATCCGAAGAGTCGTCTATCCTGAATTTTCCCGCGTTGAACATCCGGGAAGCGCATGAACGTCCGGAAGCAATGGAAGAGGCTTCTGTGATGATGGTGGGACTGAATCCGGAGCGGATTATGCAGGGACTGGTAGAGCTGGCGTCACAGCGAAGAGGGACGGAACGCACCTTGCGGGAAGTGGGGGATTACAGCATGCCGAATGTATCAGATAAAGTGGTGAGAATTATTCTGTCTTATACTGATTATGTAAACAGGGTTGTATGGAGCAAAAATCAGTGATATGACCAGGGAGAAAACATTTTGGGTGGTAACGGAATTGTTTTTCCCGGAGGAGACCTCGACTGCTTATATCATGACCAAGATCAGTGAGCAGGTAGCGGGGAAACGAAAGGTACATGTGCTTTGCGGACCGGCTGCTTATCAGCAGTCTAAGATAATGGCAGATGCCCAGCGATTAGAGAATATCGAGATTACCCGGGTAAAGGCGGGCAATCTCAATAAGGATAAACTTTTACAAAGGGCCTTGCGGCTGGTGCTGATCAGTCTGCGCCTGGCTTTTGCCTTATTTCGCAAGGCGAAGAGGGGAGATGATGTATTGCTGGTAACGAATCCGGCGCCGCTTTTACTGCTGGCGGCACGTATCTGTCGCTGGAAGGGGCTGCGTTGTTATACCATCGTACATGATGTTTTTCCGGAGAACCTGGTGGTAGCGAAGCTGGTAAAACCAGGGAGTCTGCCTTACCGGTTCCTGAAAAGCATATTTAACGCCGCATACAGTCGTATGACGGTGTTATTGGTGTTGGGAAGGGATATGAAGGCACTTTTTGAAGAAAAGATGGCTAAATATTCGTATCGGCCATTGATTCATATCATTGAGAACTGGGCGGATATCGAGATTATCAGTCCGCAGGATAAAATGGGCAACGGGCTTGTACAAGACCTGCACATCGGCGAAAAGATCATCTTTCAGTTCGCCGGCAATCTGGGGCGTGTACAGGGCTTACAGGAGCTATTTGCCATTATCAGAGAGGTGCGGAACCCTTTGCTGCATTTTATGTTTATCGGGGAGGGCGCTTCGAAAAAAGAGTTACAGGCTTATGTAGAAGCGCATCAGCTGACAAATGTGAGCATACTGGATTCTTTTCCGAGAAGTAAGCAACAGCAGTTTCTGAACGCTTCGGATATTGGCATTGTGTCCTTGCAGGATGGTATGGTAGGATTGGGAGTGCCATCCAAATCATACAATATTCTGGCGGCGGGTAAACCGATTCTTTATATTGGCGACCGTAGCGGGGAAATAGGGCAGATGGTAGAAGAACATGGGGTAGGCTGGTGTTTTCAGTTGACCGACAAAGAGGGGCTGCTGCACTTCTTTAACAGCTTTTCCAAAGCGTCAGTTGCCGAGCTGGAAACGAAGGGCGCACGTGCCCGTAGCCTGGCGGTAAATGTATATTCCAAAGAGCGTATCCTGGACAAGTATGCGCAAATACTCACAGTAACATGAAAGCATCTTTGCTATTAACCGGCGCTTCCGGTTTTCTGGGCACGGAGATCCTGCATACACTACGATCTGAATACGAAGTAACAACTATAGGCCGTAATGGTCCTGAATACGGACAGACGAGTCATATGAAGATGGATCTTTCCAGGGAGAAAACAAGAGAACTGCCGGCGTGTGAGGTGGTGGTGCATTGTGCCGGGAAGGCGCATGTAGTACCCGCTTCACCAGAGGAGGCAGACGAGTTTTATAAAGTGAATTTATATGGTACGGTGCATCTGTGCGAGTCACTGGAGGCATCGGATGCCATTCCTGTTTATTTTGTGTTTATCAGTACTGTTGCGGTGTATGGCGTCGATGAAGGAGTGCTGATCAATGAACAGCATCCCTTGAATGGCGATACGCCTTATGCAAGAAGTAAGATCCAGGCAGAGCATTACCTGACGGAATGGTGTGGCCAGCGGGATGTACAGCTATTGATATTAAGGTTGCCGCTGATTGCTGGTCCGGAGCCACCAGGCAACCTGGGCGCTATGATACGCGGCATTGCTTCCGGCAGGTACCTGAGCATTGGAGATGCAGCGGCACGCAAGAGCGTTGTATGGGCCGGAGATGTAGCAGCTGTGATACCAGTAGCGATGAAGGAGGGAGGGGTGTATAATCTGACAGATGGGTATCATCCAAGTTTCAGGGAACTGGAAACCTGTATCGCGACAGCGCTAAAGAAAAAAGTTCCTTCTGCCATACCGATGGGAATGGCAAAAATGATTGCGGGTGTGGGGAATCTGTTGGGAAAGCGAGCGCCGGTAAACAGTGATAAACTACGTAAAATTACTTCCACATTGACCTTTGACGACGGGAAAGCAAGACGTGCATTCAACTGGCAGCCTTCCCGGGTTATTGATAAGTTATCGTCTGTATTATGATGTATTTAGCGACTGCTGTATTATTTTTTGTGTTATTACCTGTTTATTTCAGAATAGCGGACAGGTATAATATCATTGACAAACCCAACGAGCGGAGTTCGCATAAGAACGTCACAATCCGGGGCGGAGGGATTGTGTTTATCATGGCGGCACTGGTAGTGCTATGTACGCATTTTACCGCCTTCTGGCTGCCGGTAACAGGCATTCTGGTTATCGGACTGATAAGTTTCCTGGATGACATTTATACGCTGCCCAATAAGGTGCGGCTGTTGTTTCATATGGTGGCGGTTACGCTGTTGTTTTTGTACCTGCAGGTGATGTCATTGTCTGTATTGGTGATCATTCCATTGTATATACTGGTGATCGGTATTATTAATGCGTACAATTTTATGGATGGCATCAATGGTATTACGGGACTGTATAGTCTGGTGATATTAGGAGGTCTGCAATATGTAAATGTATACCAGGTATCGTTTATTGAAGCGGATATGATATGGATCCCGATGATTGCCTGTGTGGTCTTTTTGTTTTTTAATTTCCGCGTAAAGGCAGTTTGTTTTGCAGGCGATGTGGGCAGTGTGACGATTGCCTTCTGGATTGTGGCATTGTTGCTGGACCTGATCCTAACTACAGGCAACTGGATGTATATATTGTTTCTTGCTGTGTATGGAGTAGATTCTATTCTTACAATCGTGCACAGATTAATTTTGCAACAAAACATTTTCAGGGCACACCGGCTGCATTTCTATCAGATACTGGCGAACGAACAAAAAGTCCCTCACCTGGTCATATCAACTGTTTATGCTGCGTTACAGGCATTGATTATTGTACTGGTGTTGCACATGCCTTTAAATATAGATCGGATGTGGCTGGAAGGCATACTGATACTGTTGCCCTTGGTGACGACCTATATTATTTTAAAAGGACGGCTGATGCAACCACGTTTAAACGGAAAATAAATGGATAACTGTCTTATTTATGGCACGGGAGGACATGCATTGACAGTAGAATCGCTGGCGGTGAAAAATAATTATGAGGTTGCTGCTTTCTTTGATGATAATGCGAATATCGATCACACATACAGACAAAAGGCGGTCGTGCCGTATGATGTTGGATGGTTGCCTGATTGTCCGCTGGTCGTTGCAGTCGGTAATAACGCAGTAAGAAAAAAAATTGTTTCATTTGTAGCACATAAATATTGTACATTTATTGACAACGCCGCTTTTATCACCCATGATGTGCGTATCGGAGAAGGTACAGTAGTAATGCCTGGCGCGATTGTACAGGCAGGCGTAAATATCGGACGGCATGTTATCCTCAACATCGGTTGTGCCGTAGATCATGAAGCTTCAATCGGCGATTTTGCACATATTGGCCCCAGATGTTATATCGGTGGTGGAGCGGTTATCGGTGAAGGTGTTACGATTGGCGCCGGCGCTGTAGTTATGAGAAACGTTAAAATTGAAGACTGGACGAATATTCCTCCCCTCAGTGTTATTACCTGACATAGCCATTATTACCTCGTAACCAATATTCTTAAAATAATCATGCAACCCTCATCAATTTTTAACCGGATCACGTCTAACGGAAAATTTGTTCCGGAAGTAGACGGTTTACGTTTTATTGCAGTATTTGCCGTTGTGATAGCTCATATTGACGGCTTTTTTGTTGATAAGGTAGAAGAGCTTTTACATCAGAAGGATAAGTGGCTATCCCTTTTTGATTACATGCTGCAGGGAGGTGGCATAGGTGTTTCGTTGTTTTTTGTTATCAGCGGCTATATACTTGGGCTGCCATTTGCCAATCAATATCTTGGCGATGGAAAGAAGGTGGTTTTGCGTTCGTATTTTGTCAGGAGACTGACGCGTCTGGAGCCACCGTACATGTTATGTATGATTATGCTTTTCGCTGTATTGGTGTATGTTTTACATAAGTATACTTTCAGCGAGTTATTACCGAGTCTTCTGGCATCGTTGACTTATACGCATAATCTTTTCTGGGACAGGTACACTCTACCACTTGTTAATGGAGTGGCCTGGAGTTTGGAAGTGGAAGTACAGTTTTATATTATGGCGCCGTTGCTCGCTAGATTGTTTTTACTGCCGGCTGCAAAACGGAGAACTATTATTTTGCTGATATGTGTATTAATGATTTCAGTAAGAAGTGTTTATCAGTTGCCGTACCGTACGATTGTAGATTCTATCCAGTATTTCCTGACAGGTTTTCTACTCGCAGATCTGAAAGTAACTAATACGGTTCTGCCGCTTAATAAGTCATGGGTATGGGCAATAGGAATACCGGCTTTAATGCTGGTCTTTATATTGAAGATGATGCTGCCTAATAATGATCCTGATCTGGTATTAAATATGGGGCTGTTTATAGTCATTGCTATTTTTAACTATCTGTGTTTGTTTCATGGCTTTATCAATGGCTTTCTGACCAACAGGATTATTTTCACAATCGGAGGTATGTGCTATTCCATTTATCTGTTACATACGGCTATTATTTCTGCGTTTGGCAGCAAGTTCATTAATGGCTTCTTTTTTGACTCAATATATCTGAATCTGGCGTTATTCAATGTATTACAGCTTTGCCTGATTATGGCGATATCAGCTGTTTACTTTCTGCTAATAGAGCGACCTTGCATGGACAAACACTGGCCACAAAAGCTGTTCGCATTTTTCAGAGGCCGCTCTACAGTTTCATGGAAGACCATTCCTTATTTGCTCAGACCGAGGAAATGATTTTACAGACGGGACAATAGAAGCTATTTATAACATCCCCGCATACTGATTAGAATAAAAGGATTATTTAAGATCATGCAAGACGCGTGGCAGATGCGTTCCGGCAAAGCGCCCTAAGACGCGTATACAGTTAAAAGTTCCGTATGAAAAACATTGGTCTGAATAAGAAGGATGACTGATACGGTCGGGGCATATCGGCGCAGACAGTATTGTGTATGCTGTAGGATTGGTAACGATATTACGTTTGATCTTTCTGTGATCGAATAAATATGGCGTGCGTGTCTATGCGTTTGATCCGACACCGTACGTAAAAGGTTGGTTGCAGGAGCAGCTGTTACCGGCGGAGTTCTTTTATCAGGAAGTCGCCTTATCTGACAGTGACGGTTATATGAATTTTACAAGCCGGAGCATCCTGATCACATTCTCATTCTGTTGTAGCGATTGATAAGGAGAACGCATACGTGGGAGTGCCTTCAAAGCGTTTAAAGACGATCATGCAGGAATTAGGGCATGATCATATTGTTATACTAAACATAGATATTGAAGGAGCAGAATATGCTGTAATAAAGATATTTTAGGATCAGGCATAAAAATTGGACCATCCCTGATCGAATTCCATCATTTTTTGAAAACGTTGCTGTTGCTGATACAGAGAAATCCATCGCATTACTGAACGAGCATCATTACCATATCTTTTATATTTCACCACTTGGATAGAAATATTCATTAATGCGTACTCAACAATAAAACCATATTCTTATATGAGACATTAACCGATTCGCCAATAGCCTTATTTTATTGATTGTCAACAATGTGATACAGTATTATGCACTGTAATGATATTTAATTTTTCCATCAAATTAAATATTATTACAAATTATAATTATTTACATATCTTTAAGCCTGCCGGGTTTAGTTTATCGCTTGGATAAACCCGTTGTTGATACTATTTGAATCACCTGACTATTTCGATCCTATGAACAAGCCGGAGTGTTTATGTCTGCGGGGTACTGCAGTCATTAGGCATGCCTGTGGCCTATTACTGTGTTTAAGTTTCTTATTTACTGGCCTTAATCAGGTACATGCCCAGGATATCGAGCTGGGAAATCCGTCAATGGAATCTCCTTTATTAGCGCCGCTGCCGCCAGCGCCATGGAAGCGTTTTGAGCAGTCGCCCGATGTGCAGCCTGGGTGGGTGGGGGTGAATACACCACCTATGGACGGAAACACATATATCGGGATGATTGCCGGGGCGGTCTGGTCTGAGCGACTGGCGCAGGAACTGGTAACGCCGTTGCGGGCTAACAGATCGTATACTATTTCGTTCGGACTCGCCTTTCCTGAACGGTATTTTTCTGCTCCCATGTGTTATGGCGGAATGGTCATCTATGGCGCTAACGCACCCGGTGAGAAAGGGGATGTTTTATGGCAGTCCGGTATTTTTACGCATAAAGAATGGCGTACTTATAAGGCGACATTCACACCGGAGAAGGACTATAAATATTTTGTATTCGGTCCTTACCGGGATAGCACCTGCAAGCAGATGTATTCGGCAGTGCTCGTAGATAATTTCTCACCTTATATTTCGGAAGTGCCCCGTATATCAGCAACAGCACGTAACACCTGTAAAGGTCAGCAGGAGGGCCAGGTATCTGTGGATGTAACAGCGGGTACAGGACCTTATCAGTATCACTGGGAACCGGGAGGATATAAAGATTCAGTCGTGTCGCATCTGGATAAAGGAAATTACCGCGTGACGGTTACGAGCGCCAGTGGCGCCAATGCTTCACAGGAAGTAATGGTAGGCGAGTATGAGATGACGGCGGATGTTCAGTCAGCTGAATTACGTTGTTATGGCGACAAGGGGAAGATCACTATTATAACAGCTGGGGGAGAAAATCCGTATTTGTTTAGTATGAATGGTGGTGCTACTTATCAAAAAAGTGCGGTGTTTGAAAATCTGCAACCAGGTAATTATGATCTGGCAGTAAAAGATGTATTTAGTTGTGTGTTGAAAATAAAACAATTTAATATACCGGCAATAGAGCGGATGGAAGTGCAGTCCGTCAGAACCGGTGCTGCCAGTTGTAGTAATGTAAAAGACGGAAAACTGGAATTCACAGTAACAGGAGGTACGCGGCCGTATACCTATGAAGTATCTGGTGTGCCGCCAGGTCCGGATAGTATTATTGTGCCGTTAGAGTCAGGTGAATATACTTATCGTATCACGGATCAGCATCATTGTGAGATCAGGGGGAGTACGAATGTGTCGAGAGAGAGTCGTGAATGCGCGGTATTGATGCCAAACGCATTTAGTCCGAATGGAGACGGCATGAATGACATTTTCCGTGCAAAGATACATGATGCGGTGAGTGATTTCAGGATGACGGTATATGGAAGATGGGGACAGCTGATTTTTGAATGCCGTAATCCGGATACAGGATGGGACGGTACGCAGAAAGGAGCAGGTGTGCCGGCCGGAAGTTATTTGTGGGTAGTGACTTATACGGATAGTAAGCAACAGGCCATGCAGCAGCAGGGAACCTTGATGCTGGTGAGATAAAAAAAAGATTGCCGCTTTACGGCGGCAATCTGAAAATATCACTTTGCTGAGTAAGGTAACGAGGTTAACTTATTTAACGTGCTGATTCATTTCTTTGGCCAGTTCGAACATAGAGATCTGGTCTTTACCGTTGAATACTTTCTTCAGTTTTTCATCTGCGTTGATCAGGCGTTTATTCTGGGCATCCTGCAGATTGTGTTCTTTAATGTAATCCCAGATCTTTTTAGTGATCTCTGTTCTTGGCAGCGGATCACTACCGATAACTGCTGCCAGATCTGCGCTTGGAGTCAGTGGGGCTTTCAATCCTTTGCCACCGCCTTCTTTTGCAGGAGCTGCTTTTGTAGTGGTTTTTGCTGCTGGTTTTGCTGTCGTTTGTTTTGAAGTAGGCATTGTAAACCTTTTTTATGATTGTAATACCCACGCAACACCAAATACTATGCCCCAATTAGGGGAATCAGGAATTAGGCAATTAAGAATTAAGAATTTAGCCACTAATATTGTCATGATTCTTAGTTTTAAATGTTAATTATACCTTTGTTGCATTAGTTAAAGCGTATTTGCTCCTGTCACATGACTACCTCTGCCAATCGCCTGTTAATACTGAATGATAATACCCCTATGTACCAGCTTGTGGGCCTTATTTTCTTAGCGGGCGCACCAATCCTCATATTTATGGAAATAGACCTGCCCTGGAATCTGTTTGCCATACTAGCCTGGGCTTTGCTGTCATTTTTCTGTATTGAATTTACCCGTAAATCTTATTCGGTGTACTTTGAGAACGGAGAGGTGATCGTGTATAATCTGTTCAATATGAAAGGGAAACGTTTCTGTATACAGGACTTCGACAAGGTGACTTTCAGTCAGCGACGCTTGCAGATACCGGGTATTTACCGGTTTTTGATCAATTTTAAAGATGGCAGGAAGTTTAATTTTGCAGTAGGCGACGGAACAATTCAATTGAATGGTCCAATGGGTGCTTTTAATAGTGAGGCGGAGATCCTGGCGCATGTCAATGGCCTGATCCGGGCTTTTATAGCGGGTAATCAGGATGTTCCGGCAAGACCCTTCGCCGGCAGGTCCTGACGTTAGTATTATTAGGATAGAAGTATTATTTTAGGATGAATATATCTTCATCGTTATGTACCTGCGTTCTTTTCTCTCCATTCCCGTTATTATAATCCTTGGTTCTTTACTGGCATTACAACCTGCAAAACCCCGTTTCCGCGTATTAGCACTGTCGGAAAACGGTGGTCATCATCTTGCATATTCTAAAGCGGCGAAAGTCTGGCTGGACAAACTGGCGGCTGACAGCAATTTCGCGATCGATTACATTGAAAACACAGACAAAATAGATAGTGCGTATTTGTCTAATTATCAGTTGTTTATTCAACTGGATTATCCCCCGTATGCCTGGAAGGAACCGGCGGTAAAGGCATTTGAGCAGTATGTGAACGAGGGGAGGGGTGGATGGATCGGGTTTCACCATGCGACTTTGCTGGGTGAATTTGACGGTTATGGTCTGTGGAACTGGTTTTACCAGTTTATGGGGCAGATTCGTTTCAAAGATTATATAGCAAACTTTGCGGCGGGCGACGTACATGTAGAAGACGCTTCCCATCCTGTATTTAAGGGTGTTCCCCCGGTTTTTAATGTAAAAACGGAGGAGTGGTATATTTACGACCGGGATCCGCGTCCGAACGTACATGTATTGGCGAACGTCGATGAGCATTCTTATGTGCCGGCATCGTCAAAAACAATGGGCGATCATCCGGTTATCTGGACTAACCCGGCTTATAAGGCGAGGAATATCTACATTTTTATGGGTCATTCTCCCGATCTTTTTGAGAATATAGCTTACAAGACCCTCTTCAGAAATGCCATTTTTTGGGCTGTAAAGAAAAAATAGGGTGAAAATTCTGTCATGAGATTGTCAGAATTTTACGTTTTTCGGCAAATCTATACGGAATAGCGACTTTTTTTCCGGGGCTAAAAATCATACTAATAATGTATTGACTCTAGTTGTCACCAAACGGTTGCATATACCGAAAAGGTTCAAATTCCCTGTAAACGTGGTAAAAAAATACAATGCATATTCGCGCAGACAAAATACTGTATGTTTATACATCCAACAAACGTGTCACCCTGTAGCGGAAATATGAATCAACAATAAATTTTCGTTAACCAAGGATTAACAACTTTCTAATTAGCAAAGTCTTAATATTGCATTAACAATCCGTGTGAGGGTAGCCCCAGTTGCCAAATAGGATTCGACAACTGGGGTTAACAAACAATGGATGAAAGACCGGCTTTCCATTCATGGTTGGCCGTTTTCTTTTGTATAAATCTCCTCTGCATAAAAAAAGAGCGTTCTTTAAGAACGCTCTTTTTATTTTAGGTCTGTTCTATTCAGACAGCCACAGATAAGGGCTGCAAGAGTTTCCTGGATCGTGCGTCGCGACAGTCTGCTTCGCCGTAAGAGATTTGCCAGGTTTTAAAACCGGGATATAACTCCGGACTGAAGGCCTTACATGCAAACAAAACTTCCGGTCTTCCCGCAAGTCCTTCGAGTTGCATATACTGCATCCCCAAAGTTTTTCCCAACATCACTGCTTCGTGTAGCAGGATCCGTAATGGTGCATCAAAGAGAAAGTTCTCGTGCGTAGCGGCCAGGTGGAACTGCATCAGGTCATTGCAGAAGGTGAGCAGGGCGCCGGCGGCGGTTTGTGTACCCTGAGCGGCCAGTAGCAGACTGCTGTCAAAGCCTCCGGGGCGCAACATTTGTCTGAACCAGGCTTTATCATAGTGATCCGCAGCGCCATTATTCAGAGGGGAGATATTACGACGGAAGATTTCTCCGAAAGAATCGACATCCTGGATAGCGACGGCCTGGCGTACGGTATATCCTTTCCGTTTGAGCAGGGTTACTTCATTGGCAAAATTGTCCCCATAATGTTCCTGACGCATGTCGGGACCATCACTCACATTGATCAGCATACTTTCCGGATTTTTCCGTAGTACGCCGAGTCCGAGCGGTTTAAAATTTTTATGGATTAAAGGATGTAACTGAACAGATACACTTATGATCGTATGCTGTTCAAGAAAAACCTTCAACACACTTTCAAAGCGTTCCTGCATGCCGCTGTTAAGCGATGCAAAATTGGTACTGCAGATGGGACCTGCATAACTGTAAAGGGCATACTGACGTTTACCGTCAGCTTCACCTTCATGTTTTCTGATAACGGGCAACGCAATGAATTCGGTTTCTTCTTCATAGACAAGCAGCAGCGGCTCGCCATCAGCGGCCGTACTGTGATAGTGCCAGGTATGATTGAAGTCGGACATGTGGGCGTTTTTGACAAAACGATCCCACCGTCGGTTATCATAAATGGTCACAACATTAAAGGACATCATCTAACTAAAAATTGATTTTTCAATAAAGGATCTAAAAACGTACCGGCAAAATGTCCAGATGGTTTTAAAATGGTATTCGGATGGTTAATCAGGTTTCTTATGCTATTTACAATATGGTTTTTAACGATATAGTTAACCGGGGTTACCAAGGACTCCTAACTGCACCATTATTGTGGTATCCTTTTTGTTAGCTGCCCGTAGGTATTCATGACAATCATCAAATGCTATGAAAAGCCAACGATAACGGAGTAAATTCCCATTTTCCTGTCCCCCCATAGTTAGCCTTTAAAGACTCAACCACTATGCCAGTAGGGTAATTATTTGTAAACCAACCATATGGAGCATTTTTCAATCGAAATTATGCTCCAATATATTGGAGAACTCTAACCGCATACACGAAATACTGGAGTTGTTGCCCCGGAGACAGCGATGTCACCGGGAATTCTATTCATGTAATAGTTATGGAACTATGGATTTGTTAGCGTTGATAGAACTGTTATTACCGGAAGGGACATTGCCGGAAATACAGTCTGAGAATGGACATGTAGACTGGAGAGGAGCAATCGGGTCGATCAGGAATGAAAATGATCTTTTTGCATTTATTCATACTGTGTTGCGTCCTTACCTGCATACGATCTCTGTATTGATTGGTATCGCTGACGGAAATGGGACGATCAGTCGCTGGTGCCACAAAACAGAGGGGTTAACCTTACTGCCGCTACCTCAGAAGGTAAGCGAGCATTTTATGCAGGACAATATTTCAGGGGTACTGGAGATGTATGCGCCTGACAGAAGGTCAGCTTTACAGACGACTCTTTTCAATAGTGGGGTGCGGGAGATGCTGATACTGCCTTTGCGTAACCATACCAATAGCTTTGGTTTTTTATGTCTGCTGGCTAAACATCATAATACCTTCCCCAAATCATTGCAGATCTCCGTGAAACGTTACGCCGGACTGCTTTCTGCCGCCACCCTGAAACTGATGTTGCTGGACGCCTTGCCGCAATGGTTGCAGGAGGAGGATATGGGCGGTGACGGCGCTGAACTGCTATTGTATAATGATCTGCTGCCGGCGAAGCTGGTCAGTGGGATCGCTTTACGTCCGGTGATACAACAGGTCAGGCAGGTCGCGCCTACAGATGCGACGGTGCTGCTGACCGGAGAAACGGGCACTGGTAAGGAGCTATTTGCAGAGGCCATCCACCTTTCTTCTATGCGCAGGCAGAAAGCCTTCGTCAAAATCAATTGTGCCGCATTGCCACCCCAGCTCATAGAGTCGGAGTTGTTCGGTCATGAGAAAGGGGCATTTACAGGCGCTATTCACCGCCGTATCGGCAAATTTGAGATGGCGGAAGGCGGTACCCTTTTCCTCGATGAAATCGGCGAATTACCCCTTGATATGCAGGCGAAACTACTGCGTGTGATCCAGGAGAAGGAAATTGAACGTATCGGAGGGACGGAGACCATTCCCGTCAATGTGCGTATTATTGCGGCCACCAACAGGACATTGGAAGAAGAAGTGAGACAGGGGCGTTTCCGTCAGGACCTGTATTACCGTTTATACGTATTTCCCATACACCTGCCGGCCCTGCGGGAGCGCAGGGAAGACATTCCATTGTTGTTACAGCATTTTGCCCGCAATGCCGCTATGAAGTATGGAAAACCCATACGGCATATTGCATCCGGATCCGTGCTGGCACTGATGGATTATACCTGGCCGGGAAATATCCGGGAAATGGAACACATGGTAGAACGCGCAGTTATTTCAAGTGACGAACCACAGATTACCATCGCTGTTCCCGGAAACCGAAAAGCATTGGAGGCAGATGGTAATAGTCTGTCGCCGTTGCTTACGCTGGCGGAAACAGAACGGCAGACCATTATCAGGGCGCTTCGTTATTCCAATGGCAGGATCAGAGGTCCGCAGGGCGCTGCAGATCTTCTGGATATCAAACCTACCACGCTGGAAGCGCGGATGAAAAAGCTGGGTATTGTGAAGGAACATGTTGTGCGCTAAACATAGTTCAGACCCCAAACCTTTATCATCGTCCGGTGTAAGTGGGTATTGCACAGCGGATGTATCATGCGTTAAACATTGTCTACGCGTTACCTGTCTTGTCATACATCGGGCCATGCTTTAAATAACGTTTCCATACTGGTCTTTACAAGCAGGCACACATCCGCCACACCGGATACGGAAATGGCATAACCGGACATCATAAAGATTTTGTACTGACTATTGTCTGCTTAACACACCGCCATAACCGATCGCAAATTTTACCAGTGCATTTGGTCCTGAAAGCTGGAGCTTTTTAGTAATGTTATGCCGGTGGTTGTCTACCGTGCGTACACTAATGCATTTGTAGGATGCAATGTCCCTGCTGCTCATTCCCCTGGCGATCATATCCAGGATTTTCGCTTCTGTTTTACTCAGGCGCTCATTGATAGGATTTTTACCTTCCACGTGTAGTTGACGGATCAGCGTTTCGCGTGGTTGCATGGTCTCGCGGATATGCTGATATCTGTTGAGCCGGGATTGTATGCTCTTGATCAATTCATCACCGGTGAAGGGGAAGACCAGGAAATCATCCGCACCAAGGTTCATACCTTTCCTGATATTAGACGCGACATGTAGTCGGTTAAACAGAATAAAGGGCAGGTGTTTCATGGATGGATCGTCCCGCAATGAGATCAGGAACTGGTAGCCCGAAGTATCGGCTACTAATACGTCACACAGGATCAGGTCAGGTAACTGGCGGTTGGCAATATCAATAGCTTCAGCCACAGTATTAGTCGCCACGACATCATACGTAGGCAGCAGCAATTGACGGAACTTCCGGAGAATAGCAGCGTCTCCTGTTACCAGCAGGATTCTTGAATGGGGGGCCTCCTGTAGGGCGGAGGCAGCCGGATAAGGTGTATTCATGGTACATGGTTTATCCCCTAAAATCAGCCGCTTATAGCTGTTTTTTGAGAATCTTGGTTATTAGGTTAATACTTCGCCTTTTAATGGTTAATAAATTGGCGGGCTTTTAGGCCGGACATGACAAGGTTATAATAGAACAATAACAAGTAGTGAGGCTTTGGAAGAAAGATATGGGATTTTTTTTCTCTGTATTGCAAAAGCAGCGTACTGAAGTAAAGGTAAGGAAATTATTACAACTAATTGATTTTGTATATAAAAAAGAGAATATCGTTTTGAGAAACGTTAAATTATTGGTTAGGAGTACTGGCGATGATCTTGGAGGTGCATGAATGTGCAGGTTTTGGTTTGTAATTGCAGTTGCAGTCATTGTTTTCAGGGTTAGGTCTTACGCTTCGGTTTCAGATGGGACGACTGGATGACGCTCTTTGAAGTTCCTATGCATGGGGCTTGGATGGTCGTGTTTGGCTTTTGAATATCTGTTTAACCCGTATCAAGCGGATGGACATACTTCAAGAGCTAAGGCCAGGGTCTCCATCTGAAATCCTTCGCTGTGACCGGGCTGTCTCCATCCAATGACGCTATGTGCGGATAATGCTTTTCGTAGAAAGTGCTATTCCTGTAATTGATGATATAGTGTGAAGTACAATAACAATCAGTATATGGCAGAGTAAGAGCATTAGTATTCAGCCACTCTTACTTAAACGACAGGCATTATCAGCGGAGGGGTTGAGGTAGAGACAAAGGGCCTTAGCCCGGCGTCCCACCTCAACCCGCAGCAGACCGTCCAATATTTAACATAATCCGCTAAACCCACTTGAAACAAAAAAGCGTCCACCATCGGCAGACGCTTTTTCAATATAATTACAGTTCGCTTTACAGTCTTCCATCCACCAAATCCCTGTCTATACAAGCTTTGGTATCAAAAATAACCGCATTACTGCTGCCAAATTTTTTAAAGTCGAAGCTCAGAAATTCCCGGTGTGCCACCGCAATCACCATGGCGTCAAAGACTTCCGTTCCTTCCAGTTTAGTGACAGTAGGCACGCCATATTCTTTTTTCACTTCCTCCGGATCTGCCCATGGATCATACACCGTAACATCAAGTCCGTATTGCTTCAATTCATGGTAAATGTCAACAACACGCGTATTCCGGACATCAGGACAATTCTCCTTAAATGTGATTCCCATGATCAGGGCATGAGCGCCCTTAATCTTATGATCTTTTTCGATCATGAGTTTAACCACCTTACTGGCTACGAAGTAACCCATCTGGTCATTGACGCGTCTGCCGGAGAGAATAACCTGTGGATGGTATCCTAATGACTCGGCTTTATGTGCCAGGTAATAAGGATCTACACCGATACAGTGTCCACCGACCAGACCGGGTTTATATTTCAAAAAGTTCCATTTAGTAGCGGCTGCTTCGATGACATCGTTGGTATCGATACCGATACGGTCGAAGATCAGGGCCAGTTCATTCACAAAGGAAATATTGACGTCGCGTTGCGCATTTTCGATGGCTTTGGAGGCTTCTGCTACTTTAATGCTGGGGGCTTTATGCGTACCGGCAGTGATGATGGAAGCGTATAGTTCGTCGATACGGGTTGCTATTTCCGGAGTGGAGCCGCTGGTTACTTTTTTGATCTTTGTGAGGGTATTGACTTTATCACCGGGGTTAATCCTTTCGGGCGAATAACCTACAAAAAAGTCCTGGTTGTAACGTAGGCCGGAATGTGCTTCCAGTACAGGTACGCAGTCATCTTCTGTACATCCCGGATATACGGTGGATTCATAAATAACGATATCACCTGGTTTGAGTACGGTGCCCAGCATGGCGGAGGCGCCCAGCAGGAAGGTGAGATCGGGTGATTTGAACTGGTCTATGGGAGTGGGAACGGTAACGATGTATATCTGACAGGCTTTCAGGTCATTTTTATCGGAAGAAAGCTGTAGTCCGCCGGAGACGGAGGCGTCTGTATTGGCTCCTTGTTTCAGTACTTCGCGGAGGGCATCTATGTCGGCTTCACGGGTTTTATCCTGTTCGTTGCACAGTTCATGGACGCGCGCAGCGTTGATATCAAAGCCCAGCACTTTATACTTTCTGGCAAACTCAATTGCAAGGGGGAGGCCCACATAGCCTAAGCCGATAACTGCTATCATGTCGTATTGGTTACTTTATCACCTGTGCGGCGGTCGTCAGCGTCTTATTTTTAAAAGGATAGTTCTCAAGCAGTTTTACCAGCTTTTTGTCTTTCGCAATAGCTTTGATGGCTTGCAGATGTTTATCATGATGCAGGTCTGTACCGATAAAATCGACCAGTTCCTCTTCGATTAGCCATTCGGCGGCTTTTTGGATATGCCGGCCATAATAACCTGCGAGGGAGAGAAGATTGACCTGGAGGTAGCAACCCCGCTGTTTGAAGGTCCTGTATTCTTCTGTTTCCTGGTGATAGTAGTTATAACGCTCCGGATGTGCCAGGATGGGGCGGTAGCCCTGAGCGGATAGTTCGAATAGCCACTGATGCAGCTGTGGGGGCGCACACATGAAGGAGATTTCCACCAGCAGCAGTTCACCGTTGAGGGTGAGCAGGCGGGAAGATTTCATGAGTTCTTCAAAGTATTCGTCCATGTAGTATTCAGCGGCATGGTGGAAGCTAACGGCAGACCCTTTCGCCAGTAATGCTTCTTTTACGGTCTGGAAAGGTGCGCTGAGTGTTTCAGCGGAATTCGGATAGCGGTCTATAATGATATGCGGACTGGTAATCACCTTCTGGATGCCCAGTTCGTGCAGTGTTTCAATGAAACGGACAGAGGTTTCAACATCCTGTACGCCATCGTCTACTCCCGGCACCAGGTGAGAATGGATGTCGGTTTCTATTCCGGCGAGGAACGGAATGTTCGCATTAGTTGTATCGGACTTCTTGCGGAAAAAAAACATAATTGGTTTATGGGTCTGGTATAATGAAGTTATGCGCCAAAATCGAGGGACGCTACTATCTCTTCAAGAAACTGCTGATCTGTTTCATCGAAATGATTGAGTAGTTCGCTGTCGACATCTAATACACCAATAACCACGCCATTACGGATAACAGGAACTACTATTTCTGATTTGGACAGACTGCTGCAGGCGATATGTCCGGGGAAAGCTTCTACATCAGGGACGATGAGTGTTTTTGCTTCTGCCCAGCTGGTACCGCAAACGCCGCGTCCTTTTTTGATGCGGGTGCAGGCTACAGGTCCCTGGAAGGGTGCCAGTACCAGTTCATCACCTTTTACAAGATAAAATCCAACCCAGAACCAGTTGAACTGTTCTTTCAGTGCTCCTACGGTGTTGGCCAGGTTGGCGATGAGGTCGGGTTCACCCGTCACCAGTGCTTTTATCTGCGGAATAATAGATTGATATTCTGCTGTCTTGTCTCCTTTAACGATGCTCAGATCTTCTGCCATAACTGCAAATATATGAAACTTGGAGGGAGCTATGCAAAACGGCTGCAGGGAGAGATAAAATGAACAAACGGAAAAGATAAAATGAACAAATAAATGCGTAATTTAATGCTGTAAGTTTTAACCCACCGCTGCCGTCAGCAATATCCCTATTGAAAATCCATCAACCAGAATTTTTAAACGTTACATTAAAAGACACCTGTTATGATGACTAATCACTCTCCTCCGGGCGACGGTTCGTTGCTGCTATAAGGGTGCTTATACCTGCCGGAATTCGTTTACATAAATTATGAACCATATATTTGTCATTGTATGAAAGCACAGGTAATATTGGTGAATGAACGCGACGAGGAGACAGGATTGATGGAAAAAATGGAAGCACACGAGAAAGGCCTGCTCCACAGAGCTTTTTCCGTGTTTATTATGAATGATCAGGGCGAAATGCTGTTACAACAGCGGGCGCTCGATAAATATCATTCCGGCGGTTTATGGACGAACGCCTGCTGTAGCCACCCCTTACCGGGTGAAACAGTGGAAGCGGCCACTCATCGCCGTCTTTCGGAAGAAATGGGATTTGACTGTCCCTTGCGTGAGCTATTCCAGTTTACTTACCGTACAGAATTTGACAATGGTCTGATTGAGCATGAGTACGACCATGTATGGGTGGGTGTCTATAACGGAGCGATCAACCCGGATCCAGGGGAGGTACATGCGTTTCATTATTTACCGGTAGAAGAAATTGACCGGCAGCTAACAGCAAACCCTCAGCAGTTCACCAGCTGGTTCAGGCTGGCCTTTTCCAGAGTTATAGACAAATTAAGGGAATGACCTCCCTTTAACCCAAACCCTCTTAACCCACTTTACTATGCCAACGATCACCTTGCCTCGGATAATTTATCCGTTCCCCTCTCTTATTAACCAATTTGTAACAGCAGCACACGAGCAAAACCGTCAATGGGTAGCCGATTTTGGCTTTATCACAACGCCCGAAGCTATGGCCCGTTTTGACAGGTCCCGTTTTGCCTGGTTAGCCGCAAGGGCATTTCCTCATGCCGGTTTTCATGAACTGTGTACCATCGCCAACTTCAACACCTGGCTGTTTATGCTGGATGACCAGTGTGATGAAGCACAACTGGGAAAGAAAGCCGTTTACCTGGAACATGTTACAGACGGCTTCATGAACATACTGAAACATAATACACCCGTTGACACCGTGCTGGGAAGAAGTTTCACCGACATCTGGGAACGTATGCAAGCCCTCGGCGATACCGCCTGGCAGACACGTTTCATCAGAAGTATGGAGGAATATTTTACTTCCTGCCACTGGGAGGCCGGCAACAGAGCGGCGGATATCGTTCCTACCGTCGCAGAATATGTCACCATGCGCCCTTACACCGGTGCATTGTTCGCCGATGTGGAAGCCATCGAGATCATAGAAAAAGTGTATCTGCCTGCCCACATCCTCCAACACTTTATCGTACAGCGTCTGGTACTCGCCTGCAATAACATCGTATGCTGGGCCAATGACATCTTCTCCTGCGCTAAAGAAGCCAGACAGGGAGATGTACATAATCTCGTACTGGTACTACAGCATGAACGTAACAGCACCTTGCAGGAAGCTGTCAACGAGACCGCCAGGATGCATAATGAAGAGGTAAAACTGTTTACCGCCCTCGAAAAACTGCTGCCTTCCTTTGGCGCGGAAATGGATAGGGAACTGGAGCGGTTTATGGCAGTGCTTCGCTCCTGGATTACAGCAAATTATGACTGGAGTTATCATGATACCGGAAGGTACCAGGTGAAAGAGGTGGAAGTAGTGATCAATTCCTGATTCAACGTTGGAACGCAGCAAAGATCAGCGAGATGATGTCCGGAAGCATTGTAAATAGTAGCTATCAGGCGCGGAAATAGGCAGTCATGACTGATGATGGATGCAGGATTGGACAGTAAAAATCACATTACACAACGACTGGAATTACGCTAATAACAGATGCCAGGTAGCAGGCATTAATCTGCGAAGCAAAGATTGAACGCTGTAAAGATAAGCATGAATGATGACCAGGCTTTTAAACAACTATCAGTCAAAATCAGCACTCATTCTTCAATCAGTAATGACAGCAATAACAACCGGATTGTATTGACAACCGCTGCGCATTTCATTTATTAAAATAGTAAGGGCGTCTGCTATCAGCGGACGCCCTTACTATTTTAATTTTCAATTCTTTCCCGACCTGGCCTTCAATCTTCTCTCCAGCAATTTCCCCAGCCACCAGAAAGAAAGTGCCAGTACCGTAAAAAACACACCTTTATGTGTACGGTCCCATAAATATTCAAAATATCGAGTGTACAGATTAAGCAGCAGAAACAACACCGCCATATCCCTGACCATCGTATCATGAGCCTTGATACCCCATACAAGCACAAGTACACATAAAACGGTAAATGCGCCTACCCACCAGAGTAAGCTGACCTGCCTGACCTGCTGCCATTCATCCCAGGAAGCACTATTACCAAAAATAGAGATCATCCAGCCGGATAAAAGCAATAGCAACCAGCTGCCCACCCACGTAATGTGTTTCACCTGTTTGTATAAACGGTTATTGCGGAAAATCCAGTGGATACCTACCATAATAACCGCCAGCAATATCATGCGGCAGGGCAGGTTCATGCCAAGGAAAAAGGCTTTGTCATCTGAAATATAGTAGGTGAGCTTGACATAAGCAGGTATCAGACATAACAGCGTAGCCGTCCACATCAGCCGGGAAGACAGCAATATACCCAATATTCCGTATGCCGCCGTGGCCAGCAGCCAGAAGACGCCATAATTGCCATTCAGGTACTGAAGGGTCTTGCCCAGGTATACCACGCTGACGCCGACACTTAAAACAGGGAGTAGCCAGAATAATTCCCTGTTCAGGGAGTAGTCCGGATTGCGTTGCTGACGGCGGTAACCATTGAAACAAAGAAATACCGTCAGTGCCGCAAAAAGGGTAGCAATAATGCCATCTGTCAGGGAGAATTTCAACCGTAATACCTCAATCCATTTTTCATCCAGTACCAGCGAACCGAAAGCCATCAGCGCACAGGAAATGGCGGCAATGAAAATGTAGAGTGTTACCACCTGCCAGTCACCTTGACGTATACGCCAGGTCTCTTTCAGGCGGGTGGCCTGTTCCGGGGTTATAAGGTTTTCGGATTCCCATTGCCGCACCGCCTTCTGCAGGAGGTGGGCTTCCTTTTTATCAACTTCTAACATACAGGGTAAATATAACGTAAAAACAATGCGGACTATTGAAATAATGTTTTATTAAGTATCTTGACCCGCTTTTTCAATTATCAAACTTAGTGCTAGGGTCTGAAAACAGCTTGTGAACGGGCCTTTAAATCCCTGATATGAATCAATCAGCTGATACACACCACTTAGGTAGCCTGGACTACCTCGTGTTTTTTATCTATTTTATTATTGTCGCCGGCTTCGGCTACTATATTTTTCAGCGTAAAAGATCCAAAACGGCAAGTACGAAGGACTTTTTCCTGGCAGAAGGCTCCCTGACATGGTGGGCGATCGGGGCCTCCCTGATTGCTTCCAATATCTCGGCAGAACATTTTATCGGACAGTCCGGTTCCGGTTTTGCCCTTGGTCTGGCCATCTCTTCCTATGAGTGGATCGCTGCAGCTACCCTGATCATCGTAGCCATCTTCTTCATCCCGATCTACCTGAAAAACAAGATCTACACCATGCCCCAGTTCCTCCTGGAACGGTACAACGCCACGGTGAGTACAATCATGGCCATTTTCTGGCTGGTGGTGTACGTACTCGTCAACCTGACCTCTATCGTGTACCTGGGGGCACTGGCGATTACAGCTATTTCGGGTATACCGTTCTTCTGGTGTATCATCGGGTTGGCCATCTTTGCCCTGTTAGTGACCCTGGGAGGTATGAAGGTGATCGGTTATACCGACGTGATACAGGTATTTGTCCTGATCGTAGGCGGTCTGGCTACTACTTACCTCGCACTGCAAATGGTGTCTAATCACTTCGGTTACGGTGACAATATCCTCAAAGGACTAGCTATCGTACATGAGCGCGCAGACACGCATTTCCATATGATCTTCTCTTCGGATCACCCATATTATAAAGACCTGCCGGGCCTCTCCGTGATCGTTGGTGGTATGTGGATCAACAATCTCAACTATTGGGGATGTAACCAGTATATCATTCAGCGTGCCCTGGGTGCGGATCTGAAAACTGCCCGTAATGGTATCCTGTTTGCCGCTTTCCTGAAACTGCTGATTCCGCTGATTGCGGTAATCCCAGGTATTACGGCTTATGTACTGTTCAAGGAAGGCGTATTTAACGACGAACTCAGAAACGCTGCCGGTGTGGTAAAGCCTGACCTGGCATACCCGACCCTCATGAACCTGTTGCCGGTAGGTCTGAAAGGACTGGCCTTTGCAGCACTGACTGCCGCTATTGTGGCATCATTGGCGGGTAAACTGAACAGTATCTCTACCATCTTCTCACTCGATATCTATCACCGTTATTTTAACAAGCAGGCAAGTGAAAAACACCTGGTAAGAGTAGGCCGTGTGGCTGTAATCGTATCAATGGTGATCGCCTGTATCGTAGCGCCTGCACTGACGACGCTTGATCAGGCTTACCAGTTCATCCAGGACTGTGTAGGATACATTTCTCCTGGTATCCTGGCCATATTCCTGCTGGGTTTCTTCTGGAGACGTACCACTTCTCTGGCCGCATTACTGGCAGCAATACTGACTATTCCATTGTCAGCTATTCTGAACTTCCTGCCTACCTGGACCAAAGGCGCATTCCCGGAATATCCTTTCCTGGATCGTATGTCCATCGTATTTGTATTCCTGGTAGCACTGATGATAATCGTTACATTGCTGGATAAGCGTAGTAAAGATCAGAAGCGCATTATCGTGATCGATCCGGCGTTGTTCCGCACTACACCAGTGTTTATCGCAGGTAGCGTGATCATTACAGCCATCCTGATCGTATTGTACACCGTGTTCTGGTAAGTATATCATCTACGGTATAAATAGTAAGAGGGTCTCCGTCATTGGCAGAGGCCCTCTTACTATTTATACTGTAGTATCCCTTAGATGTGAGGGTAGGTAAGTGTTTCTGACGGAGCTGATGTTATTTCACCAGGCTCACAGCCTTACCCGCATTGATCTGACCATAACCAAAATAAGGATCTTTACCAGGTGCGCCATAATCATCTGCTGACTTACGCAATACGACATCTACCGGTACGGAATTCGTCCAGGGTTGCCAACGCGAATACCTATTATAAGTAGAAATCAGGTGACTGCTATGCAGGATAATTATATCCACAGCGCAGATCTTCGCAACATTCCGGCGCTCAGCATGTCCATTAAAAATGGAATTTGCGGAAATCGATTGAAATTTGTAAATTAGGATAGCAGACGATCTTTATTTCTCCATTTCAATTTCCACGAATTATGAGCGCAAACACCTTTTCCAACGAAGAATTAAATCCTTTGCAGAGTATAGAGCAATGGGAAGACGACGTATTGCTGCGCTATCCTGAGCCAGCAGTTCCGGAAACGGCAAAATCCAAAGAAGAATACAGAAACTATGACAATCCTGGACGGGATACCGTCAGGGAATTCTACCGCCTGAACCATCATCACCAGACGTATGACTTCGTTCAGCAGAAGAAAAAGGAGTTCCTGAGCTTCAGTCGTAAAGAAACACCGGTGTGGGGTGCAATGGAGTTTTTGAACACCCTGGTGGATGACTCAGATCCGGATATCGAACTGGACCAGTTGCAGCATCTCCTGCAGACTGCAGAAGCGATCAGGGCGGATGGTCATCCGGACTGGTTTGTGCTGACAGGCTTTATCCATGATATGGGAAAAGTGCTCTGTCTGTTTGGAGAGCCACAATGGGCCGTAGTGGGAGATACCTTCCCCGTAGGCTGTCAGTTCTCTGATAAAATTGTTTATCCTGAATTCTTTGCTGACAATCCGGATGCAAAGGATGAAAGATATAATACCAAATATGGTATTTATAGTCCGAACTGCGGACTCAATCAGGTAGACCTCTCCTGGGGACATGATGAATATCTGTACCAGATGATGAAAGACTATCTGCCGGAACCGGCGCTCTACATGATCCGTTATCACTCTTTCTATGCACAGCATAGAGAAGAAGCATACGATCACCTGATGAACGATCATGACCGAGAGATGTTTGACTGGGTAAGGAAATTCAACCCGTACGATCTCTATTCAAAGAGCCCGAAACCACCCGTAATCAGCGAATTAAAGCCATACTATGAAAGTCTGATAGCAAAATACCTTCCTGACACCATCAGGTTGTAATTGCTTTTAGCTGTGTTTAAATTAAAAGGCTATCCGCCAAATGGAGGATAGCCCTTTTTTATTTTTGTATTACATTAGTTTAAACCAATGCCTCGTACAGGATTTCTACCGGGTGCTGAGATTTACGGCCGGTACCATCTTTTACCTGGTGCCTGCAACTTGTACCCGGCGCCGCAATGATCGTTTCTTCCGCCGCATTTCTTACCGCCGGGAATAATACCATTTCGCCGATCTCCATAGAAAGGTCATAGTGCTCTTTCTCATATCCGAAGGAACCCGCCATACCGCAACATCCTGAAGGGATGATCTCAACAGAATAGTTAGCCGGCAGTGACAGAATATTTTTACTGTGCAGCGGGGTAGATAACGCTTTCTGCTGACAATGCCCATGCAGTTTGATCTGTCTTTTCTCTGTAGTGAAGAGCGTTGCCGGGATATTACCCGCAGCTGCCTCACGACTCAGGAATTCATCGATCAGGAATACATTCGGCGACAGTTGCTTCGCCTTTGCTCTCAGTTCTTCTCTTACCAGGTCCGGATATTCATCCCGAAAACTCAGGATCGCAGATGGTTCAACGCCTAATAAAGGCACCTGGTCATTAATCACGTCACTGAAGATACGCACGTTCTCTTCTGCAAAGTTGCGCGCTTTACGCAGCAAACCTTTGGACATCCAGGCACGTGCACTTTCAGGATGCTCGATCATCTTCACATCATAGCCAAGACGGTGCAGCAGTTTAACAGCTTTGATACCGATATGCGTATCGTTAAAGTTGGTGAACTCATCGCAGAACAGATATACCTGTTTCTTCGTAGCAGGTACTGTACTTTTCTCCTTCGGCCACTGCTTTTTGAACCAGCTTCTCAGCGTGGTGGATTGCAGTTCAGGCAGAGAACGTTTGATCGCAAAACCGGAAGTCTTTTTGATCAGGTTACTGGTCAGTGGTGTATTTACCATCCAGTTGTAAATGCCCGGTGCGATTGTAGCCAGACCATTCAGACGGGTGAAATTACTGATCAGTTTTGCCCTGAAAGGAACGCCGTTGGCATCATGATAATGTTGCAGGAATTCCATTTTCAGTTTGGCCATATCTACGTTGGATGGACATTCTGACTTACAGCCTTTACAAGCCAGACAGAGGTCCAGTACTTCATAGATCTCTTTATGATCGAAACGGTTCTCTTTCGTAGAATTGGTCAGGAACTCACGCAGGATATTCGCTCTTGCGCGGGTGGTATCTTTTTCATTGCGGGTCGCCATGTAACTCGGACACATGGTACCACCGCTTTTTTCTGTTTTACGACAGTCGCCCGAGCCATTACACTGCTCTGCATGCTGGAGAATGGTCTGCTCGGGGAAATGGAAGATCGTTTTCAGCTCCGGCGCTTTTTGTCCGGGGGTATAACGCAGCATACTGTTCATGCTTGGCGTATCAACGATCTTATTCGGGTTGAAGATATTCTCCGGATCCCAGGTATATTTAAGGTCACGCAGCAGGGTGTAGTTCTTATCGCCGATCATCTGGCGGATGAACTCTCCACGCAGACGGCCGTCACCATGTTCACCACTGAGGGAACCATTATATTTCTTTACGAGTGTTGCGATCTCTTCGGCGATCTTTCTGAAGAGCAGATTACCTTCTTCCGTTTTCAGGTTGATGATAGGACGGAGGTGGATTTCACCGCTACCGGCATGTGCATAGTGTACAGCGTGAAGATCATATTGTTTCAGGATATCGTTGAAATCGCGGATATAAGCCGGAAGATCGTCAATATCGATCGCAGTATCCTCGATAACAGGGACTGCTTTTTCATCACCAGGGAGGTTACTGAGCAACCCAAGACCTGCTTTACGCAGTGTCCAGATCTTTTTAGTGTCGTCTCCAAACAGCAGCGGGAAATGGTAACCCAGTCCGGCAGCCTGCAATTCGGCAATCAGCTGATTGGCTATCTCGGTAATCCCGTCACGGGTATCACGGCAGAATTCCACCACGAGGATCGCACCCGGATCTCCCTGTACAAAGAAGCGGTTTTTGCTTTGTTCAATATTATCCTTGGTACATTCCAGGATGAAATGGTCAATAAGTTCGCTGGCGCTCGGCTTATATTTCATTGCGATAATATTGGCACGCAGCGATTCATCCACAGTATTGAAGTGGATACAAACCAGCCCGGTTTCTTTGGGTGGCAGTGGAGAAACGTTCAGTTTGATCTCTGTCAGGAAAGCGAGGGTACCTTCAGATCCGGCGATCAGTTTACAGAAGTTGAAGTCTTCTTTACCGGCAGTGAAAGGAGCTGTTTCCAGCAGCAAATCAACAGCGTAACCGGTGTTGCGACGGGTGATGCTGGGTTTTGGAAACTCCCGGCGGATCTCTTCCTGGTTACTATGGTTCCCCAGCAGGGTACGTACCTGGCGGTAAACGGTGGTCTCCAGACTATTATCATTTCTCTCACAACGGGCATGGAACTCGTCAGCAGAAATGCTATTGAAAACAACGTCCGAGCCGTCGCTAAGGATCGCTTTAACTTCCAGCAGGTGTTCGCGGGTACTACCGTACACAACGGAGTTGGATCCGCAGGAATTATTACCGACCATCCCACCGATCATGGCACGGTTGGCAGTAGAAGTTTCTGGTCCGAAGTAAAAGCCATAGGGTTTCAGGAACATATTCAATTCATCCCTGATTACACCTGGCTGTACCCTTACCCAGTGTTCTTCCGTATTGATTTCCAGTATTTTCGTGAAAGTTCTCGAAACATCTACTATAATCCCGTTACCTACTACCTGTCCGGCGAGAGAGGTACCGGCGGTACGTGGGATGAGTGAGGTTTTATTGGCGCGCGCAAAGGCGATCAATGTCTTGATGTCCTGTTCATGTGCCGGGATGGCTACTGCCAGTGGCATTTCCCTGTAAGCAGATGCATCGGTCGCGTACAGCGTACGCATTGTATCATCATCGTATAGAGTACCCGTCAGGTCACGGGCCAAACCCCTGAGCTTATCTCGCATAATTATTTAAACTTCCCTTTTCAGACAGTAAAAGTAACATTTAGATAACCTAAATACAAGGAGGGGCCGGGAAATTAGAAATTGACGAAAGCGGATGGTAATTAAAAAAAAAAATTAAGAATTAACAATTACTAGAGATATCGCCGTCGGCGCAGAAACATTCTTTCTACCAATGAGACACGGAGTTTTTCAACTTTTGCGATAAAGCGCACAATTTGCCACATAGTAATAGCCGCAGATTCTTAGTTTTTAATTGTTAATTTATAATTATTCAATTGAAGAGTCCCTTTATCTGTTCAACAAAGACAGGCTTCTGTAATTCAATATCACATATCCCTTTGAACTTGTCTACCATATAAACGGTCAGCTCAGGCGAGTAAGCCTCATCATGCATATGCATAAAGAAATACAGTTCCTGCAAGCCGTGCTGTAACCAGTCATGGATACGGTTGACCCAGTCGTCGATACGGACGTAGTCGGTAGGATGGAGGCTATTGCCAACATACCGGATAAATGCCTTACGGATGGGCATGTACATATGTGCGCAATCCCTTCTGCCGGCAGTATCCGTAATGACAGCACCGACGTTTAGCTTCTTTAAAGTGCTGAACAATTCCTCCCGGATCTTATCATCGCTGAACCATTCCGTGTGTCTTACTTCAAGGAAGAACTGCAGATCTGTGGGCAGGCTCTCCAGGTATTTAAAGAGATTATCTTTCCGTTTAGGGGAATATTTATCGCTTACCTGGAGAAAGATAGGGCCGAGGTGTTCACCAAAGGCCAGTACTCCTTCCAGGAAGGAGGTGGTTTGCGGACCTGCATCCACGAGGTTGCTGAAGTGACTGATCGATTGCGGTACTTTGGGGCAGAACTTGAAGTGTTTGCCGGTTGCCCGCGCATCCCATTTTGCGATGGCTTCTGGTCCATAGATCTTATAATGGGTCGCATTGAGCTCGATACTATTGTAATGATGTACGTATTCGTCGAGGAAGTTGGCTTCTTTGGTGCCCTTAGGATAAATCTTGCCGATCCATTCCTTACGTCCCCATTTGGCGCAGCCAAGATAGATCTTCGGCTTTTTAAGTGCTTTCCCTTTGAGTACCGCTCTATTAAACGCCGGTTCAGCAGGCAGTTTGAAATCTATTTCGTCCAGCAGCGCCGGATCAACACGACCAAAATCCATGTGAATTGAAGCTTTCTCCGAAGGTAATGCATTATGCAGTTATATCGCGTATTCCGCGTTCCGGGGTTTCTCTGCCCCAGTTGGGGGTATAATGGGACAAGGAGGAGAAAACCTAACAGTAACGGGCAAATAAAAAAGGAATAGGATTATTTGCTGATATATAAGGGGATTGGTTTAAATTACGCTGGACTTAGGGACTAGAATGAATAGCTTGTTATATGATAGGTGCCTCAAATAAAGTTTGGACAATCCTTTGTAATATGCTTTTTCCAAGGTAATTTAAAAGAAACAGTTTTTAATTCTTTAGCATGGAGATTTTACACGTTAGCGCGGAATGTTACCCTATAGCAAAAGTAGGAGGTCTGGCAGATGTGGTAGGGGCATTGCCCAAGTACCAGTTCCAGGCGGGGCATATAGCCAAGGTCGTGATGCCCGCTTACAATACCCGTTTTTTTCATTCACAGGAATTTGAACTGGTACACCAGGGAGGCTGCTGGCTGGGACATAGCTGGCACCATTTCAACGTATGGAGAGAGGTGACAAACCTGCTGGGTTTTGACCTTTATCTGGTTGATATTCCAGGTCTGCTGGATACGGAAAGAGTATACGGTTACTACAATGATACGGACCGTTTCCTCACTTTCCAGATAGCAGTACTGGACTGGTTAAATGAGTGGCAGGATCATCCTGATGTCGTACATGTACACGATCATCATACCGCACTCATACCCTTCATGATGACCCATTCCTACAAGTATGAGCGTCTGAGAAACATTGCCACCGTTTTAACAATTCATAATGCACAATACCAGGGTCAGTTTGGCTGGGACAGGCTGTATCAGCTGCCAGGCTTTGATCTCTGGAAAGCTGGTCTGCTGGGCTGGGAAGGTGCTATCAATCCATTGGCTGCCGGTATCAAATGTGCATGGAGATTTACGACGGTATCACCGAGTTACCTGGAAGAAATGTATACCGGAGCTGCCGGACTGGAAGCCCTGATGAACTATGAGAAAGGCAAGGCGATCGGTATATTGAATGGTATAGATACTAAGGTATGGGACCCTGCAACGGACCCGATGTTACCTTTCAACTACGATCAAAAGACGTTTGTAAAAGCAAAACGTGAAATAAAGCAACAACTTTGTGAGCAATATAACCTCGATCCTTCACTCCCGTTGATATCTTTCATCGGTCGCCTGGTGGGGGAGAAAGGAGCGGACCTGCTGCCTGAAATCATTGGCAGGTCTATCTTTGAACAAAAACAGCAGCTGAATTTTCTATTGCTGGGAAGTGGAGATCCACATGTGGAATGGTCATTGCAACAAACAAAATTACTGACGGCAGCAAACTTTAATGTGCAGTTCGGATACGACGAGGCGCTGTCTCACAGAATTTATGCAGGTAGTGATTTTCTGCTGATGCCAAGCCGGGTAGAGCCTTGCGGATTGAACCAGATGTACGCATTGCGTTATGGTACAGTGCCCATTGTACGTAGTGTGGGTGGATTAAAAGATACAGTTACAGACTTTGGTGAACCCGGTGGTTTTGGTATCCGTTTTATCCATGCAGCAGCATGGGATGCCTGCAACGCGGTTGGCCGTGCTGTTGAACTATACAGTGATACTGCACAATTGCAGGGTATCATCAAAACCATGATGCAGCTTGATCATTCATGGGATAGTGCAGCTGATGAATATCTGCAATTATACAGCTCAATCGTAGTCCGCTGACTAAACCCAAAAACTGAAACAAAGAATCGTAATATATGTCTAACGCAGTTATCTCCCTTATCTTAGGTGGCGGATCAGGTACCCGCTTGTACCCCCTTACGCGTAAGCGTTCTAAGCCAGCCGTACCCGTTGCCGGTAAATACCGCCTCGTGGATATTCCCATTTCGAATTGCCTGAATGCTGACATGAACCGCATTTTTGTGCTGACACAGTTTAACTCCGCGTCGTTAAACAAGCATATCAAAAATACTTATCATTTCAGCCATTTCAGTAAGGCGTTCGTAGACATCCTGGCTGCCGAACAGACACCTGACAATCCAACCTGGTACCAGGGCACCGCGGATGCCGTACGCCAGTGTCTGCATCATATTGACAATTATGAATTTGAATATATACTGATCCTTTCTGGTGACCAGCTGTATCAGATGGACTTCCGCGAAATGTTACAGCATCATATAGAAAGCCAGGCAGAAGTATCTATTGCCACCATTCCGGTGAATGCAAAAGATGCGTCTGACTTTGGTATCCTCAAGACCGACAATACTGGTCTGATCACTTCATTCACCGAAAAACCCAAACAAGACGTCCTGGCGCCATGGGCTTCTCCCGTAAGTGACGAAATGCAGTCAGAAGGCAGAGTCTACCTGGCCAGCATGGGTATCTATATCTTCAGCAGACAAACCCTGTATGACCTGCTGAATGGTCAGGAATCGTCTACCGACTTCGGTAAGGAACTGATCCCTTACGCAATCAATGCCGATATGAAGGTGGTTAGCTACCAGTATACCGGTTACTGGACGGATATCGGAAACATCAGCTCATTCTGGGAAGCAAACCTCGGACTGACCGACGAGATTCCTAAATTCAACCTCTTCGACGAATCACATATTATATATTCCCGCGCACGTATGCTGCCGCCGGCTAAGATTTCCGGTACCATGAAAAATACCATCATCTCTGATGGTAGTATCATCCTGGATAGTCAGTTGGAGCGTTGTGTAGTAGGTATCAGAACCCGTATCGGCAGAAACTCTGTTATTACCAATAGCTATGTGATGGGGGCCGATTATTACCAGACCCTTGAGGACCTGGAAAAAGCAAAAGGTAAAGGACATCCGCCGATGGGTATCGGTGACAATTGTGTGATCAATAATGCGATCATTGATAAGAACTGTAGCATCGGTAACAATGTTCGTATCAATGTAGGTGATCCGCTGCCGGATGGCGACCATGAAAAGTATGCCGTAAAAGACGGTATAGTGGTGATCAAGAATGGCATGGTATTACCGGATGGCTTTGTAATCTAGACCAATTTGGAATTAGGAATTAAGAATGGAAATGCAGCGGAGATGGGCGGAGACTAGTGCAGATGAATAAGCATTATATATGACTGATTATTACTTTCTGAATAGTGAGAGGCGCTTCATACATCGGAGCGCCTCTTTATTTTTAAATTCCTAATTCTTAATTTCTAATCCCTAATTATAATTGATTTTCGCCATTCGTAATTACTAATTGACGATTCTCGATTCATTCCATACCTTCGTGCATCTAAAAGAATCCGAGCGTAGCGTATGGAGCAACCTGTAAGTCGAATCCCGTATTGTAAGACGGGGTATTTCAATCAATTGGTAACAGATTTTCTGGCCGAGCATCCTAATCTTCGTCCCTTTTACAAATATTCGCCTGTAAAGCCTGATTTTGAGGCCGCTATACAAGCTAAGAAGGCTTTCCCCCAGCAAAGGGAGGTACTGGTAGCAGCCCTGCAGGAACAATATAAAGAACTGGAAATCAACGATAAGGTTCGAGAAAATATTGAAAGCCTGCTGGATCAGCAGACCTTCACCATCACCACCGCACACCAGCCCAACATCTTCACCGGTTATTTATACTTCGCCTATAAGATATTGCAAACCATAAAGTTAGCTGATCAGCTCAGGTCGGAGTATCCAAAGTATAACTTTGTGCCTGTCTACTATATGGGTAGTGAAGATGCCGACCTGGATGAACTGGGACATGTTTACATTGATGGTAAGACGATCAACTGGCCAACGGCGCAACAGGGAGCAGTAGGTCGTATGCAACCGGAAGGATTTGAGGACCTGATCGCAGCGGTGAAAAAAGCCCTGGGATACGGCCCTTATGCCGATGAACTGATCGCCCTTTTAGAAAAGGCGTATCTCGGACATAAGAATATCCAGGAAGCAACGCTTTACCTGGTAAACGAACTGTTTGGCAGATACGGACTGGTGATACTGGTACCGGATTCTCCGAAACTGAAGCAGCTCTACGTACCGGTGATGCGGGACGAGCTGTTTCACCAGCGTTCCTTTGATATCGTTAATGAGACCATAGCAAAGCTATCTAAGCATCATAAAGTACAGGCGAATCCCCGTGAGATCAACCTGTTCTATCTGACTGAAACCTCCCGTGAACGCATCGTGAAAGTGGGCGATATCTGGAAAGTATTGCACCTGCCGGTAGAGTTTACAGCAGCACAATTGGAAAAGGAACTGGAAGAATATCCGGAGCGCTTTAGTCCGAATGTAATCCTGCGTGGTATGCTCCAGGAAACAATCCTCCCAAATATCGCCTTTATTGGCGGCGGCGGTGAGATTGCTTACTGGCTGGAATTACAGCAGTTGTTCGAACACTATAAAGTGCCTTACCCGGTGTTGCTGTTGCGTAACTCTTTCCTGTTGACAGATGCTAATTCTCAGCAACGTTTACAGAAACTGGGCCTATCTGTTACCGATCTGTTTGAAGATCCGGAAGAACTGATCACCCGTTTCGTACAGGAACATACGAATGCAGCCCTGGTGCTGAAAGATGAATATACGGCCATCGAGAAACTGTTTGACGACCTGGTACTAAAAGCAGGAAGTATTGATGTAACACTGGAAGCAAGTGTAGGCGCTGAACGTACAAGAGCAGTAAAATCAATCGGTAAACTGGAGCATAAGTTCCTGCGGGCAGAGAAGAAGAAATTCACCTGGCAGTCGGAGCAGATCCGTACCCTGAAGTCCAGGCTTTTCCCGGCAAATTCCTTACAGGAAAGAAAGGAAAACTTTATGCCGTGGTATGTAACAATGGGACCTGCGTTCTTTGATCTGATATTGGAGAAAATGGACCCCCTGTCAGATCAGTTCGGGATTATTTATCAGGATTAATCAAAAGGTGATAGCATTGTAAATGCCTTTATTACATATAAAAAAAGCGGCGATGGGACAACCCATCGCCGCTTTTTTTATATGAATGAGTTATAATTGTCTTTTCTTCATTAATTGTATAACTACTATAAAGCGCTTCATTAAACGGTGAAAGCGCCTTTTCTTTCTATGGATGTTTAATTGTTTTATCAATCGTTTTCTTCATGTCTTTCAGCAGCGAGAACATCGCATTTAACTGATCGCGGACCATCTTCGTTTCCAGCATATCTTCCCTCACAGGGGTTTCTCCTTTGCCATCATTGATCTCCTGTTGTCTGAGCTGATACAGCTTTTCCAGTTCAATATCCAGCGTTTCCAATGCCTCCATATTGGTCGGCGGCGGTGTAGTTTTTGTTGCCGGATCATCTATCAAACCGACAATACAGCTGAAATGCTGCTGCAGATAATTATTGAGCAGTTTATATTCCGGTTTAGGATAATGTACCCCATGCAGCATCCCATAGTTGGCCATCGCCGCAATGTGCGACATCAGGGAGTGGTTCAGCACCACAAAATGATAAACTTCAGAACCATGTATCTGTTTGCTTTTAGGTTCTGAGAGCATACGCTGAAAGGCTGACATAAGGTTAGCGGCACTGACGTTGGTGTCTTTTCTCGCCAGTTTATAATCGTTCATTACAAACTCCCTGTCGGTATACAGGCGCATTACATGATCCAGGTAACGGGCATTATCTTTTACCATCTTGCTCATGTGACTGGGCAGATAGTTGTGTTCCCAGCTGGGCCACAACAGTAAACTGGCCAGGAAGGCGATGCTGACGCCGATGAAGGTATCCAGTACACGCAGTTCAGCATTCTGCAGGTGCGCAGGGTGCAGGAAATGCAAAAGGAATATGACAAATGGTGTTACAAAGAAGACACTGAGCGTATACTGCTGGGTCATAAAACTATAAGCTCCAAGGATACAGATCAGCATCAGGATAAAAATGACGGTAGTATTGGCCGTGAGGTATAATACGGCGGCGGCAAAAAGTGCGCCGGTGATCGTGCCGATAATACGCTGATAGCTTCTGGCCTTACTGATACCGAAACCCGGTTTCAGGATGACGACGATGGTCAGCAGTATCCAGTATACCCTGTCCAGGTGGAATACCTGTCCAAGTAAATAGCCGGTGACGGCAGCGATGCTGACACGTAATGCGTGACGGAAGATATGCGATTCAAAGGTCAGGTTGTTTACCAGCGGTTCTACGTCGTAGCGGTTGCGGGTGGTAAAGCTGGCCAGTTGTAAACGGGGATCGATCACTTCGTCTTTTACCCTTTCCAGTCTGGTGAGGCGGTGCAGGTTATATATACGCTGTGTCATGTCCTGCAGGTTGTGCAGGATATTGGTGAGCGTAAGCAGTTTGGTACGCTCTTTCAGGGTCGGCATCGTTTTACGGATATCGGCTATGGCATGTTGTACCTTATCTATTTCATGACGAAGGTTAGCACGGGGAAGGGATCTTTGTCCGGCGGCCACCGCTGTGGCAATCAGCTCCAGTTCGCCGGTAAACTCCTGGATCAGCGTATGGAATTTTTCCAGGATATCCATACTGCCAAAATCATTGTGGAGGGCCAGATAGTCGGTCTGGGAGGCCATAATCTGTTCCTGGAGGTCCACAATATCCATAAAGATCAGCACCATGCTTTTATTGATACTGGTAGAGCCTTGCTGAGCGGAACGGCGTTTGAGCAGCAGTTCGCGTACGGCTTCCTGCTTTTCACTGACGATCACCTGCTGAGCCAGTACGGACTTATAGATCTCGTCAAAGTTCTTATGAGCGTCTTTGGCATAGAAGCCGGCTCTTTCTTCAAGGTAGTGGGCCGTTTCCATGATACATTCCGCAAGGGTCTGCTGTACGCTGAGGTAGGGCCGTATCTGCCAGAGCAGGAGGGCGAGGAAGCCGTACCAGATGCTGCCACCCAGAATGACCAGGCAGTGCAGGAAGGCTTCTGCTGGTCCTACGGGGTTTTCACCGAGGATAGAAACCATTACCAGCATACAGGCGATGCCGATGTTGCCGCCACGGTTACCGTAGACCAGCAGCATCCCATTGGCAAAACAACAGGCCAGTATCCAGCCGGTCATCAATAATGGGTAGGGTGAGATCAGAGAAGTGCCCAGGGCGGTCAGGAAGATAAAGGCGATGGCAGTCAGAATGCCATTGCGTTTATGCAACGCGGTACCAGGTACGTCTGACAGGGCCGTAGCCAACGCGCCCAGCGAGGCTACTATACCCATTGGCAGGTCGCCCATCATGGAAAATACGATAGAAGGCACTACCACACTAATGGTCGTACGTAAACCGGTACTGAAATGATAACTATAGATGAAATTCCTGACTTCCTGAATCCAATGCCGCATCTGGAAATTTTGATATATGCAAAGTTATTTAAATCGCTGATACGCAAAAAGAATGCTGTTACCCGGTTACAGCACAATGCTGTTTACGTTATTCCGGTAAAATATGCGCCTATAACGACACTGGTGGCCGATTGTATGCAATAATGCCCAGCTTTCGGGCCGCAATTTATGCACAACTGTGTATAATTAAATTTTTACCGGGACATGGTTGTCTGATAAATTACTGTTTTCTTTGGAAAATTAAAGATAACCTTACCGGAATAAAATCCTGATAATCAGAAAAAGGAGATAAATAATCCGGTAAAAATGCATTATTATAGTATTATAAGGTAAATCCTGGCTAGAATTAAGAGAAATCATAGTTATCTTTGACGGCTTAAAAAAACAAAGCGAAGCAATTGTGCGTTTAAAAACATTAGAAATCAAAGGCTTCAAAAGCTTTGCTGACAAAACCGTATTACACTTCGACGAAGGGGTAACAGGGGTTATAGGCCCCAACGGCTGCGGCAAAAGTAATATTATCGACTCCATCCGCTGGGTGATCGGGGAGCATAAGATCAGTAATCTCCGTTCGGAGAATCAGTCTGGTCTTGTGTTTAATGGCTCCAAAACACGCTCGGCCAGTGGTATGGCTGAAGTGAGTCTGACGTTTGAGAACACCCGCAATGTACTGCCAACCGAGTTTACCACCGTTACCATTACCCGTAAGTTTTACAAGAACGGCGATAGTGAATATCGCCTGAACGATGTGGCCTGCCGCCTCAAAGATATCCATAACCTGTTTATGGATACCGGTGTCAGCACGGATTCGTATGCCATCATCGAACTGGGTATGGTGGATGATATTATTAAAGATAAAGAGAACAGCCGCCGGCGTATGCTGGAACAGGCCGCAGGTATCTCCATTTACAAAACCCGTAAAAAGGAAGCCAAATCCAAACTGGAGGCAACCGAAGGAGACCTGAACCGTATTGAGGACCTGCTCTTTGAAATCAACAACAACTTAAAAACCCTGGAAGCCCAGGCCCGTAAGGCGGAACGCTTCTATGAGGTGAAGAAAGAATACCGCGAAGTCAGTATCGAGCTCGCGAAAGCCGCCCTGGAAGGATTCAATGTCACTTTTAAAGAACTGACAGATGAACAACAGGCGGAAAGCGACAAGAAACTCGCTCTGGAAACAGAGATAACTGCTGCCGAAGCCAGTGTGGAAGAAGATAAGCTGCATTTCGTAGCGAAAGAAAGAGAGCTGCAGGTATTGCAGAAATCTTTCAACGAACTCGTTTCTACCATCCGTACCAAGGAGAATGATAAGAACCTGGCCAGCCAGCAGCTCACTTACCTGAAGGAAAGAGAGCGCAATATCAGCCAGTTCCTGTCCAACGCAGAAGGGCAATTACAAGGACTCACAGATTCAATCTCTTTTACCTCCACACAGGTAGAGGAGGAGCAGGAAGCTTTTGAGACTTTGCAGGACCAGCTGGAAGGCTTGCAGGATATGGTGGAAGAAAAGAAAGAAGTCTTCAACCAGAAAAAACTGTCCCTGGAAAACCAGCGTCGCGATCAGCAACAATGGCAACGCCAGCAGTTTGAGGCTGAAAAGAAAGTAGCGGTGGCAGATACTTCCGTGCAAAACCTCCAGCGCAGCATTCAGCAGTTGCAGGAAGAAAAAGCCGGACGTCTGCAACAGATCACCCAACTGGAAGAAGAGAAGGTGATATTGCACGAAACCCTGCAGGATCAGAAAGCCGATCTGGAAGATATGATCGCTTTCCAGGAAGAAACGAAAGGAAAAATACTGGCGACCCAGGGAGAGATAGAAGGGCTGCGTGACAGACTCGTGGACGAGAACCGTACCCTGGACCAGAAGAAGAACGAATATGACCTCCTAAAATCGCTCGTGGACAGCCTTGAAGGTTATCCAGAGAGTATCAAATTCCTGAAAAAGAATACGGAGTGGAACAATGCGGCTCCTATCCTCAGTGATATCTTTTTCTGTAAGGAAGAATATCGTACCTGCGTAGAAAACCTGCTTGAACCTTATCTCAACTACTATGTTGTAAATAACGCGGCAGAAGCTATTCAGGCAATCCGTTTGCTCGATACCAACAAAAAGGGTAAAGCCAACTTCTTTATTCTCGATCAGTTCCATCAGCAGAACGGTCATCCGGCTGCGCCTCCGGGTTCCATTCCGGCGCTTGAAGTCGTAGAACTGGAAGAACGTTATAAAGGATTGGGGAATTATCTGCTTGGGAAAGTATTCATTGCAGATGATATCAGCATCTTGGAGTTCGACCAGCTGGCAGACCAGGATGTACTCGTCATTGAAAAGAGTGGCAGAATGAATCGTGGTCGGTACAGTTTTAGCGGTGGATCCGTCGGATTATTCGAAGGAAAGAAACTGGGCCGTGCCAAAAACCTGGAGAAACTGGATGAAGAGATCAAAGCGCTGGAAGAAGTAGTTGCTTCCCTGCGTCATCAGATCCAGGAGAAACACAACCAGGTACTCGGATATAACACACAGTTGAACGAGAATAAGATCAATGCTGCCCGCGAGAAGATCAACCAGTTAAATAATCAGGTGTTCGGATTGCAGAACCGTATTGAAAACTTCCGTCAACTTGTTGAATCAGGGGACAAGCGACTGCTGGAAATGCAGGATTCTCTTGAGGCAAACCAGGACAGTATTAAAGGTGTAAGGGAAGAACTGGAAGAGCTGAACGAAAAGGTATTCGCTTTGCAGGATAGTATTGTGGCAGCGGAAAAAGCAGCCGCCGACGCAGAGCAACAGTTTAACCAGGCGAATGTGCAGTTCAATAATCAGAACCTGCAACATACCCGTCAGCAGAGTAAAGTACAGGCTTTGAGGCAGGAACTGGATTTTAAACGCAAGCAATTGTCTGATCTGCATACCCAGATCACCAGTAATAAGTCCCAGCTGGAAGACGCTGTAGCCAATATCGCTGCAGCAGAAGAAAAGCTGGGAACAGCGGAAGATGGTCTGATTGACCTGTTCCGCAAAAAGGAAGAAGAAGAGAAAGAGCTGAACGAAAAGGACCAGGAATATTACAACTTCCGTAACCAGTTGCAGGAAAAAGAAACGACACTCCGCGCACGTCAACGTGCAAAAGAACAGCTGGAGCAGTCGCTGACAGTGATTAAGGATAAGGTGAATGAGCTTAAATTGCAACTGGCATCCATGAAGGAAAGGTTGAGCGTAGAGTTTAAAGTGAATCTGGATGAGATTATCGATGAACAGCGTAGTTCTGCTTTACCGGTAGATGAACTGCAGGGTAGTGCCGAAAGACTCAAGAAGCGACTGGAGAACATGGGTGAGATCAACCCGACAGCTATCGAGGCTTACCAGGAAATGAAGAAACGTTACGAGTTCATTCTGGAACAAAAGACGGATCTGGTAACTGCGAAAGAGTCCCTGATGGCAACGATCCAGGAAGTAGAAGCGACAGCTAACCAAAAATTCCTCGATACGTTCAACCAGGTAAAGGAAAACTTCGTACGTGTATTCAAGGCATTGTTCACCGAAGAAGACCAGTGTGATATGATATTGAATGATCCCGAGAACCTGGCAGATACAGGTATCGAGATTATTGCCAAACCTAAGGGTAAACGTCCGGCTGCCATTACACAGCTGAGTGGAGGAGAAAAGACACTGACAGCTACAGCACTGCTGTTTGCTATTTACCTGATCAAACCGGCGCCATTCTGTATCCTCGATGAGGTGGATGCTCCGCTGGACGATGCCAACGTAGGTAAATTCACAAACATGATCCGTAAGTTCTCTGACAATTCCCAGTTCATCATTGTAACGCATAACAAGCAGACAATGGCAGCTGTGGATGTGATCTACGGGGTAACCATGCAGGAACCAGGCGTAAGCAAACTGGTACCTGTGGATTTCAGAAGTCTTAACTAAGTTAATCAATAAAGCAAACCAAAAAATTACATATCATGGGCACATGGGGTACCAGAAACTTCGAAAATGATGGCTCTCAAGATTGGGTATTTGAAATGATGGACAACAAAGATGGCGGCATGGTAGCCGACACTTTGCAGTTCTCACTGGCCAAAGATGGTGTACTGGATACATCAGAATGTGAAGACGCACTGGCGGCTGCAGAGGTTGTAGCAGCACTATCCGGCAGAGCGAGTGACGATTTCCCTGAAGATCCGCTGGATCATCTGGATTCACTGAACCTGCTGGCTACTCCGGCACTCCGTAAACTGGCTATTTCTGTAGTAGAAAAGATCAGGACTACATCTGAAATGAAAGAAGTAAGAACTGAAGAAGGACAATACGAAAGCTGGGATGCTGTAATAGCTGACTTGCTGAAGAGATTGAATTTCTAAGTTCTGGCTGACTAAGACTATAAAAGAGCTCCGCCTTATCATCTTACCGGTGTCCGGTAGAAGATAAGGCGGATTTTTGTGTCAATTAGGAATTAGGAATTAAGAATTAGGAATTCCTGTGGGATGTGAGTGCTGGGGATATATTAATGGCTGGTGGAAAGAAAGATTAATTACGAATTACGACGTTCTGAATAAAAAAAGCGTCGACCATTTACGGGACGCTCTTTTATATAATAATTCTTAATTGATAATTCCTAATTCTTAATTGATTAGATAAGTATGCCGGCAATCGTCGCCGACAGATAAGATGCCAGGGTTCCGCAGAAGAGTGCTTTCAACCCAAGAGAAGCAAGGTCGGCACGTCTTTCTGGTGCAAGTACACCAATACCACCGATCTGCATACCTACACTGCTGAAGTTGGCGAAACCACAAACTGCAATACTCACGATCAGCAAACCTCTTTCTGATACGACAGGGATCGTTTTATCTGTCAGGTTCTTGAATGCGATGAACTCGTTGATGGTCAGTTTCTGTCCCAGGAGGGTCGCTACACTGTTCACATCCTGGTTAGGAACGCCCATCGCCCAGGCTACCGGGTAAAAGATCTTTCCAAAGATCCAGTTCAGACTCAGGTCAAACGGCAGGTGACACAACTGACCTACTTTCAGCAATCCCCAGTCGAGGAAGGCGATCAGTGCAATGAACCCGATGATCATCGCGATCACGTTCATGGCTATTTTAAAACCATCGCCCGCACCATGCGTGATGGCATCAATTACATTCACATACTGGCTTTTTACTTCCAGTTTTACTTTTCCCATCGTCTGAGATTCTTCTGTTTCCGGGAACACGATCTTGGAGATCACCAGTGCACCCGGCGCAGCCATCAGACTTGCCGTGATCAGCATAGGAGCGAGGTCCAGACCAGCGGCTGCACCCATATTGGAGTATACCACCAGGATCCCGCCGGCAATACAGGCCAGACTACCACTCATAGACGCCAGCAGTTCACTGCGGGTCATATAAGGGAGATATGGTCTGATCATCACCTGCGCTTCAATCTGTCCCACAAAGGCACTGGCCACATTACTCAGGGCTTCTGCGCCACTCACACGCATGATGACGTTCATCGCTCTCGCGATGACAGCCACAATCCGCTGCATGATACCAAAGTGATAAAGGATAGCCACCAGGCAACATACTAATATGATAGCGGCGGTGATATTAAAGGCAAATACGAAACCTCCGTTCAGGTAGTTGACAATAGTACCAGGTTTGGATTCTACAGCAATACCTCCATATACGAAAGCAGCGCCCTGACGTGCAAAATCTTCCAGTTTACCCATGGCCTTACCCACGCCCTGAAAGAATCGAAAAACGAATCCTACTTTAAAAATGAGCAGGGCGATCAGCACCTGCAAGCCGATTCCGCTGAACACCAGCCGGAAATTGATCTTCTTTTTATTGTTCGAAACTAAGTAAGCCAGTCCGAGGATAAGGATTATCCCGATAAGTCCTTGGAAACGTCCCATAAGCGCGATAAAAGTGGTTGTAAAGAGCGAAAATAGCGATAAATTGGGAAATATGGCTACATAGTATATATAGCAGTTTATTTAATCTATCGGTGACGGCAACATTTTAAAACACGTTTATGCCGCTTATCCGCCTTATGTCCGCTAATTCCCAATTAATTTCTATTTTGGTCTTTACAATCGATTACAATAATGCGTTACAGGTTTTATCTTATTGGACTAAGTCTATGGTTAGCAGCGTGTAATAGTGGCGGCGACAAAAAGACTGGCTCTTCCTCCGACTCACTGACTATCAGGGAAAAATACGCAACATCTCCCGTATCAGATGCAAAAACAGCAATCTCGCAAATGGCCGTCGAAAAAGGGCTGGAGGTGCAGCTGGTAGCTGCAGAGCCGCTGGTAACCGTACCTGTTGCCATGACCTTCGACGAAAAAGGACGTATGTGGGTAGTAGAAATGACCGGTTATATGCCTGACACAGTGGGTACCGGTGAAGATATTCCTAACGGTAAAATAGTGATACTGGAAGATACCAACCAGGATGGGGTGGCTGATAAACGCACGGTATTTATAGATTCTCTTGTGTTGCCAAGAGCCATCTGCCTGGTGGAGAACGGGATACTGATCGCTGAACCGCCTAAATTGTCCTTTATCGAAATTAACAATGACAAACCTGGCAAACGAACCCTGGTAGATGATAAATATACAGAAGGGGGAAATGTGGAGCATCAGCCCAACGGACTGTTGCGTGCTATGGACAACTGGATCTACAACGCGAAATCAGATAAGCGCTACCGTAAGGTGGGGAATAAATGGGTAAAGGAGCTGACGCATTTCCGTGGACAGTGGGGTATTTCTCAGGATAATTACGGCCGCCTGTTCTATAATAATAACTCGGAGAACGTACTGGGAGATTATTTCCCTGCGGGTCTGGGGGCACATAACCCGCAACAGAAAAATGTATCCGGTTATGACGAGAAGATCGTGGCGGACAACCGTGTATACCCGGCAAGGGCTACTACAGGGGTAAACCGTGGTTATATGAAAGGTACCCTGAATGATAGTCTGCGCCTGGTAAATATGACAGCGGCTTGTAGTCCGCTGGTATACAGAGGCGCTTTACTCGGCAAAGCATACGATAATAATATATTCGTGGCCGAACCTTCCGGTAACCTGATCAAGCGCAACATCATCAAAGACAGCGGTTACATCGTAAAAGGACAACAGGCCTATGCACACCAGGAATTCCTGACCAGTACCGACGAACGTTTCAGACCGGTAAGCCTGTATGATGGTCCGGACGGCTCATTGTATGTACTCGATATGTACAGGGGGATCATCCAGCATAAGACTTACCTCACGCCTTACTTAAAGAACGAGATTAAAAGCCGTAACCTGACAAATCCCTTGAACTGCGGACGTATCTACCGGATCGTTCCGGCAGGCACACATCCCAGGGCCACGATTATTGAAAATGATCCAGCCCATCTGCTGGCTTTATTAAGTAACCCTAATGGCTGGTTAAGAGATAAGGCGCAACAGATGATCATCGACCATCATTATACCACACTGGTCCCTGCTTTAAGAGCATTGTTACAGCAGAAAGACAGTCTGTATACACAGGCACATGCCCTTTGGACACTGGAAGGTCTGGGCGCTTTGCAAATCACAGATGTGATGGTTTTACTGCACCAGGCCAACCCATATGCGCAGGTACAGGGACTGGCGGCTTTGCCCGCTGTGATCAATGCGGCTAATGGTAAAGCAGTGTTAAGTGAACTGGCGCTTATGCAGAAGAATGTGTTCCTGGCGCCTTACGTGGCATTATTACTGCCGGCACTGCCTACCCAGTTACATACGGAAGTGGAGCAACTGAAAATGCAGCTCGTGGAAGCGTATGCCAACGATCCCTATGTGGCGGATGCGGTGATCAATAGTATGGCCGGAAAAGAGATTGAGTTACAGCAACGGCTGAAGAACTGGAACCCCGACACAACACTGGTGCTGGCTAAACGCCTGAAAAGGGTGATAAAGGATATCGAAAACCACCGGAAGGCCAGTATGGATGAAAGTTTACAAAAGACTTACCCAAGAGGCGCTGTTCTGTTCAAAACAGTTTGTCAGACCTGCCATGGTGCAGATGGTGATGGTATTCAATCTCTTGCGCCGCCATTGAACCAGTCGGAGATTGTAACCGGCGATAAACATAAACTGGCAGCGATTGTGTTGTTCGGACTGACCGGACCTGTAACGGTAGCGGGTAAACAATATAAAGCGCCTGAGATCAGTGGTGATATGCCGGGTATTGGCAGCAATGACGAGTTTTCGGATAAAGACATTGCGGAAGTACTGAGTTATATCCGTGGCGCCTGGAGCAACCGGGCGGCTAAAGTGGTAGAGAAAGATATCCAGGAGGTAAGGAAACAATACAAGGGCAGACAGAAGTCATTTACCATCGGTGAACTGAAATAAGCCTTTTCTATGAGAGCATATTGTAAAAAGAGCGCCGGTCCGGCGCTCTTTTTTATTAATTCACAGGACAATATTCAGTGTATGTAATTTATTGTAAAGTGTTTTCCGGTCAATGTTCATCAGGCGGGCAGCTTCCGATTTATTAAAGCGAACCTGCTGAAGGACGTCTAATATCTTTTTGTATTCGGCCTGCCGGGACACATTTTTCAGATTCTCGTCGCTACCCGGGGGGAGACCCGGCTCTACATCCTGGGGTAATAATTCTTCCGGCAGATTGGCGCTGGTGATCAGAGAATTGTCCGTTGCCAGAAGACAGATCCTCCGCATGACATTCTTGAGTTCCCGGATATTCCCCGGCCAGCAGTAATTATAAAAAGCATGGTAAACCTCCTCCGTGATCTCTCCGCATTCCCTGCCGAGTTCTGCTTCGATGGTTTGTTTGAATGTGGCGATAAACAGTGGTAAATCGTCTTTACGGGCCCTCAGGGGCGGCACATTTACCGTAAATTCATTCAGGCGGTAATAGAGGTCATCCCGGAAACGCCCATTCAAAACAGCGTGTTGGAGGTCTTCATTAGAGGCCACAATCAGCCGGATATCCACCTTTGTTTCCTTGGTGCTGCCTACGGGTCTGACCACCCTTTCCTGTATGACCCGCAGCAGGGCGGTCTGCACTTCATAAGAGAGATTCCCGATTTCATCAAGGAACAGGGTACCGCCATGTGCTTCATGGAATGCGCCTGTTTTGGCCTGTATCGCCCCGGTAAAGGCGCCCTTTTCATGTCCGAATAATTCGCTGCAGGCCAGTTCGGGTGACAGGCTGCCACAATCTATCGCGACAAACGGTTGATCCTTCCGCTTACTCTGACTATGGATCAGGTGGGCAACGGATTCTTTTCCGGTACCGGTTTCTCCCAGGATGACCACACTATAGTTGGTGGGTGCAATCAGTTTGATCTGTACATGGAGTTCCTTGGAAGAATTCCCATTACCGTATACAAACTGACTAAGCCTTCCTTTGGGAGAGACCAGGGTAGAGACAGGTGTTTCGGAAGCAATCGTTGCCGCCGGCAACTGTTCTTTAGAATGTAGTGACTGATGGAGCAGTACTTTCTGTACGAGCAGGATCGCCTGTTCGGCATTCAGCGGTTTGACCACATAATCATAGATACCGCCTTTGATCAGTTGAATAGCAACCCGCACATCGGGGTAACCTGTCATCACAATAATGCCGGTAGCAGGACTGATTTCCCTGATTTTAAGAGAAAGTACGCTGCCGTCGATTTCTTTATCTTTTAAACGGTAGTCGCAGAAGATCACATCGTAGTGTTTCTCTTTTACCATTTTCAATGCGGAGGAACCGGATACGCTGTGGGAAACGTCATATCCTTCTTTAGTCAGGATCTTAGTCAGCAAGGTGCAGATCTGGATCTCATCATCAACGATCAGGATAGTTTTCACATGTTAAAATTAAGAGGTGAATAATATAACGTTTCAGCTAGAGAAACACGAACATTATTACTTGACTTAATAGCGATTGTTGGCCAGGAGATAAATAAGAAGATGGTATTGATTGCTGAGGTTTGTTTCAAATGTTATGGCTGGTATAAAGGTATCGAAATATTGTATTCAACCAAAAATAAAGATCGTTCAGCCAGGCATGGCTTCACCTGTAACAACATACCACCGGATAGATATCCGGTGGTATGTTGTTACAGGAAAGTCTACCCATAAAGTAAAACGCTCCGACAGGTAACGGCACGATCTTGGTAATGTAAAGATGAAAGCATTTATTCCAAATGAACTGAAAATCAGTGTATAGGGACGGATGCTTTCAACGCGGGGATTATTACCGCTTTTTTGACTGTTTTTGAGGTAAAATAGCTAAGGTGATATTGTAAATAACTAACCGTAATTGTATAATAATGAGGGATATATAACATTTAACTTCAAATCTTCGTAAGTGCAAAAAAAGCCGTACACCTTGGATGTACGGCTTCTTTATTCTGACGATAAAAAGTGCTTTATTTGATCTCTTTATAGGCGATTTTATCGCCATACGCGATGTGGTATTTATCGCAAAATCCGGCATTCACTTCAAGCACATACTGTGCTTTTTTGAAGGACGGAAGACTCTCTTCTGAAAGTGGTGTCGTATACTTTTGTACGGACACGATCTCTTTTTTCTCATTCAGATAGACGATGTCAAGAGAGATATAAGTGTCTTTCATCCAGAAGGACTGTTCTTCCGCATGAGGGAAAATGAACAGCATACCCTGGGTGTCCAGCATCGACTTACGGTACATTAATCCCTGCGCTCTTTCCTGATCATCAGTCGCCAGTTCGATATCGATCTGCCGGAGCGTATCGTTATTGACCTTACTGAGAAAATAAAGAACACCTTCTTTCCTGAATGGCGGTCCGCTGTCTGTCCTTGTGCTGATGGTCGCATCCGCAGACGATACATTACTGTTAAAAGCCTGATTGCCATTTCTGTTCTGACAGGAGGCTATATAAATAAGAAGTCCTGCATTGAATAGCAGCCATCGGGAAGCTGACATAAAGCGGTGTTTTTTAACGTGCCATCAATTCCTCTTCTGAGAACACCACATCGGTGTAGTCCTTGATCTCGTTATAAACGGTATCTCTTTCTACCGGTCTTCTGCCTGCCTGTTTGATCAGCATGGCCAGTTGAGCGGTATTCATAGATGGATTCTGTTCTTCTGCACCTGCCATAGAGTAGATTTTGGTGGTATCATCGATGGTACCATCCAGGTCATTTACACCAAAGGACAGGGTCAATTGAGCGGTATTTCTACCCAGCATCGGCCAGTAGGCTTTCAGGTGGGGGAAGTTGTCCATATACAAACGGGCGATCGCATACAGTCTCAGATCTTCCACTACAGATGTTTCTGCAACATGGGCCATTTCATTGTCCTTATTGCGGAATTTCAGCGGAATAAAGGTATTGAAACCTCTGGTCTGATCCTGGAGCTTACGGAGCTGTTCCATGTGGTCTACACGGTGCCAGAACTGCTCTACGTGACCGTACAGCATGGTGGCATTGGTATGCATACCCAGCAGGTGCGCCGTTTTATGGATGTGTAACCAACCTTCAGCGTCTACTTTATCATGGCAGATCTGTGCACGGATATCCGAATGGAATATTTCAGCTCCGCCGCCCGGCATGGACTGGAGACCAGCATCATGCAGGATGCGCATACCTTCCTCTACACTTACTTTCGCCTTGCGGAACATGTAATCCAGTTCCACGGCAGTAAAGCCTTTAAGGTGCAGGTCAGGACGGTGTGCCCTTATTTTCTGCAGCAGCTCAACGAAGAAGTCGAGGTTCATCTTTGGATGTACGCCACCCACGATGTGTACTTCTGTAACAGGTTGACCGTCATATTTTTTCACAATATCCAGCATCTGATCGATGCTCAGTTCCCAACCTTCCTCACGGTTTTTATACAGCTTGGAGTAGGAACAGAATCTGCAGGTAAAGATGCAGACGTTGGTTGGTTCAATGTGAAAGTTACGATTGAAATAGGTTTTGTCACCGTGCAGACGCACTCTGACAGCATTGGCAAGGGCGCCCAGGAAACCAAGTTCTCCTTTTTCAAATAAAAGAAGACCGTCTTCCGTCGTCAGCCTTTCTGCTGACATTACCTTTTCTACGATGGTTTTCAACCCTTTGTCCAATCTTGTATCCTGCAGTAACAATTCTACTGCCGGATGGTCATTTCTGGTCGTCATCTCGCTTAATTCACTTTAGTTATCTTAATAGTCTTGACGTTATTCCTGTATATTAATTTTACAAAATAAATACCATTTGGCTCATTTACCAAATCAAAGATAAAACGGTTACTATTGTTGATTGACGAGCCTGGCTGCTTCGACACCAATTGTCCTAAAGTATTATAGATTCCGATCCATTCCAGATCATTCGGTACTTCCAGGAAGGTGATATACAATTGGTTGGATGTTGGAACAGGTCCGATCACCATCCCTTTTTCCTTGAGATAAGGCAGGGTATTCTTCGTAACGATATTGATATTATCCAGGTAGATATTGTTCTCCGCATTGCTGATATTTCTGAATACCACCCTGAATGCCCCTTTCTTAATGATCGGCGTCAGGTTGATAGAGTCTCTGCGCCATTCTGAAGCCATTGGTACAAATTCGGTCGTTACCGGTACCCTGCGGGTGAGGAGGGAAGAACCGCCTTGTTTATACAGACTGTCGAACGTCTCCCCACAATCAGAAGTGGTGAGCACCTGTAAACTATCCCAGGTCGTATTCGTACCATTCAGACTGGAATATGCTGCCGCAGCCACATCAAAGAACAGGAATACAGAATCTTTGCCTGTCGGATCGAATACCGGCGTCAGGATATCATCCACTGCGCCATTGGTATTATAGGCGAGGTTATGGATAACGATCGATTTGGTGCCTGATTTAGCGGCATCAGCACTCAATTCCCAGCTAAAGCTGTTGTCATAGTTCTTGATCTCCCAGCCGGCCGGCGGGAAGGTATTGCCTTCGAAGCCTTCCAATAACGGGAAGGTCGCATTCGCATAATATTGGAAAGGAGACCAGGCGGTATCGTTGGATCCATCGCCATCTGTCGGATTATTATTGGGTAAAGCCGTATAAACTTTGAGCAGGTGCAGGCCTTCTCCCGGAATACTGCTGTCCAGATCTACCGTATCGCTCTTCAGTGCTGCCAGGTTGCCCGTCCAGTTGTAACTGACCGTGGTGCCTTCGTCTACTACATAATTGATCTTCACAGAGGTCAGTGCATTTTTACCCTGATTTTTCAGTACTACGCGTGGTACGATATTGTTTTCACAGATCTGGTTGTAAGGAGAGATGATGTTCAGTATGGAAGCATCGTTTTCCTGGAGGTTTAACGGCAGACAGGCTTCTGATACCATCAGGGAAGCCCGGTCGTTTTCCAGGGTAAGGCGCATCCTGTCTACCTGGTCAGAGGTAAACAACAGCATACACACATCATCGGAATAGTCCATGAAGTTGTTGAACATGATACCCGGAGAGTCTACCGTACATCTGTCGGTCAGCGGGAAGCGCGGACAGTTATAGGTATAGTTTCCCTGTAAAGGCGTATCGTCAATGCCATCATCTGCTCCACAACCAGATTCATCGCCCCAGATATGACGCAGGGAAAAGAAGTGGCCTACTTCATGCACGGTAGTACGACCTGCATTATAAGGTGAAACAGCAGTACCTGTAGTACCAAAGGCGGTATAGGTGATCACCACACCTTGTTCATCTGCAGGATAACCCTGCGGAAAGGTGGCGATACCCAGATAATTTTCGGCGAGGTTACAAACCCATATATTCAGATAGTTATCGCTGTTCCATACATCAGCGCCACCGGTAGCGACATGTTTTACTGCCGATGCGGAATTGGAGGAAGAGAAAGATGTACGCGTCGTGGTAACCCGGTTAATGCCATTGGTTGGATTATTATCGGGGGTACGCTGCGCCAGACAGAACTGTATATTCGCCTGACCAATCCGGGATTGCCATGCTGCCGGTACACTGGTAATATCAGGTGCCGCGGCGGCGTAATCACGGTTGAGGGCATCGATCTGGGATTGCACCTGTTCATCAGTTACCTGGTCAGGGTTTCTCATCACAATGTGTACAACAACGGGAATGGTAATGGTCGGGTAGATGGTTCTCATCTGTGCCCGGGATTGTTTCACTGAGCGGGTCATCTCCTGCAGGCGCGCTTCTTTGCGTTCACGCACTTTCTGTAAAGCTGGGTTGGAGGCAATGAGTTGCTGCATTGCTTCTTCGGTACCGCATTTACGCTGTGCAAGCGCTGGTATGACATAGAGGACGGCGAGGATAAGAAGGGTAAAATTGCGCAAGGTTCTAGTTTGAGTAGTTAAAATACAGCTTGTCAGCCTATTTTTATTAAAAAGTTACGACGATATCGTTATTTACATGTTATCAATCTTTCAAAGACGAAGTTCGCTATTAAATTAGATTCTTTTATATGGATTGCTTTCAGTATCTTCCTTTAACCATTTTCTCAACTTTTCTATCAGTAAACGCAGTTTAAAGATTTTTCTTATTAACTGTTAGACCCAAACCACTTTATCAGGTTTATTTTCTTTTACAGGTTTTTCCCAATTTTCTATTCAACCAAACCTTATAACAGGTCTGTGTATCGTTTACCCTATTGCCCGGTTTACCTGCACTGGCACAACAAGCAAGTTTCGCAGCCCCTGATACCGTTTGTGTTAATGAACCCGTTAATCGCACGAATACCAACGAGGGTAATTGAAGGGAATGGGAGCATACTTATATATTATATAGACAAGTTACAGTCCGCAGGCAGCTATGTTTAAGGGTAACGTATATCTTTTACGGTGAGACGGAAAAGGTATATCAGCAGAACAGAGCTAATACGCTGGTGAGGTAAAGTACTCATTGGGGTTCATCTATCAAATTAGATATCATTATATTAGCTTCATTCGGTAATTTAGCGACCGAACTGGGACAATCCGCAACGTGTGTATCCCTTACACAAGATATCTATGAGATCATTCATTCTGTCGACCTGTCTAGCCGTACTATTTACTGGCTATTCTGCTTTGGCACAGCAAGCTAGTTTTACTGCTCCGGACACAGTATGTGTCGATGAGCCAATTACCCTCACCAATACATCTACGGGAGGATCGGCGTTTTATTGGAATTTCTGTGCAGGTAACCTCTATCAGACGCCAACTGCCGTCAATTTTGGTAATATAAACGGCGCTTTTGCCACCCCTGTATTCCTGGATATGGCCCAGGAGGGAGCGAACTATTTTGCTTTTGTGACCAATAATGCCGAAAGCCTGGTACGGCTTTCTTTCGGAAATAGCCTGTTAAATACACCAGCAGCAGAGAATCTCGGGAGTTTCGGTGGCCAGATTCCCCGTCAGACGGAAGGACTGAGAATCGTGCAGGACGCAAACGGCTGGCATGTGCTGATTGTCGGTGGGGGGAATGCCACTACGCCCAGTATCGCCATTGTTGATTTTGGAGCAAGTCTGGCAAATACGCCTACTTGTACCAATTGGGGTAATATCGGCAACCTGGCTTATCCTACTGACCTGTTTACATTTCAGGAAGGAGGTAACTCGTACGGCTTTACCCTGAACTCGGATAATAATAGTCTTACCCGCTTCAATTTCGGAACTTCCTTTGCCGCACCGCCTACGGGTGTCAACCTGGGCAACCAGGGTAACCTGGATTTTCCGACAGGTATGTTCATTATCAATGTCAGTGGCAATTGGTTTATGTTTGTAACGAATGGGGAAGGACAGACTATTACGCGAATGGATTTTGGTAATTCTTTGCTGAATACACCTACAGCCGTTAACCTGGGTAACCCGGGCGGTATCCTGAATCATCCCCGTGATATCTATGTCTTTAATGATTGTGGAGGCGTATTTGCACTTGTTGCAAATGGCGATGGGGATGACCTGGTACGGCTGGATTTTGACGGAGGGGTTATCACGGGTAATATCACCGCTTCTTCTTACGGTAATATCGGCGGTTTCCGCTATCCTCATTCTCTTTCGGCAGTCTTCAGGGTACAGGATGATCTGTATACCTTTGTTGCCAATGCATTCAATAATACATTATCCAGGGTAAAATTCAGTGCCTGTACCAGCAGTTCTGTACCATCTTCAACGCAGGCGACTCCGCCTTCTTTTACCTATTCGCAACCGGGTACTTACACCGTTAATATGATCATGGATGAAGGCTTGCCTACCCAGCAATCCACCTGCAGAAATATCGTAGTGGTACCGCTGCCTACGGTGGATCTTGGCACTGATCAGATTTACAGCTGTAACAGTACGCCGGTTACATTGAACGCCGGTACGGACAATACGCATTATTTATGGTCAGATAATAGCACCGCCAATACGCTGGTTGTCCGCTCAGGTGGTACGTATAGTATAGTCGTAAGTAACGGCGGCGCGTGTACGGCAGGTGATCAGGTAGAAGTAATGATCAGTCCTGCGATAGACGCGACGATTCATGTAACGCATATTGACTGTATCAATGCGACGGGTGCTATTACCGTGACGCCTTCCGGCGGACTGGCACCCTTCTCTTATCGTGTGAATAATACAGACATGGGTACACAGCATATTTATACTAACCTGGTAGCAGGTACTTATCATATAGAGATCACAGATGCCATTGGCTGTACTGCTACACGCATAGTAGATGTAAGGGTAGCACCGAATGCTTCCTTTTCTATCACCGCCACACCAGTCGCGCCAACCTGTAGTGGCCTGACAGATGGTGCGATTAATATTACTGTCAACAGCGGACAAGCACCTTTCGAATTTGCTTTGGATGATCAGCCTTATCAGAACATTCCCGCATATGACAATCTTGGTGTAGGTAGCTATAAAGTATATGGGCGTGCAGGCGCTTGTCTGGATAGTGCAATTGTGGCAATTATTGCACCTCCGGTGATCGACCTTGCTGTGACGCCGGCAGATGAAACCTGTAGCAGACAGGATGGCGCTTTGGAAATTAATGCCAGTGGTGGTACCCTGCCTTATACCTATGAACTGAACGGCGCACCCATCACCACGCCGGATATTGAGAATATGGTAGCGGGTGATTATGCTGTAAAGATTATCGATGCGAATGGTTGTGAAGCGACAGCCGATGTTACATTGAATAACCTGGATGTTGCACCTGTAACAATTACAAACAGTGATACCACTATTTCCATCGGTGATAAAGTAGAACTGTATGCAGTCAATGCGGTGGATTACAGCTGGACACCTGCATCTGTTTTAAGCTGCGCGGATTGTGCCACAACAATCGTACAGCCATTAAAGACTACTACCTACGTTGTAACCACACCTTCCGGCAGGAATTGTATTGCCAGCGATTCTGTAACAATCTATGTAGATACAAGACAATCACTTTTCATACCTACTGCTTTTACACCTAATAAAGACGGCGTCAATGATGTATTCAGAGTAAAGGCAAAAGCAGTCGCTGTTTTCAGTATGATGATCTACAATCGTTGGGGGGAAGTGATATTCAGGTCCGCGGATGTTGGCAAAGGATGGGATGGAATTTACCTGGAGCAATTACAGCCAAAGGGTGCTTATGTATATATGATTGAATATGCATTCTATGACAATGTAAAGAAAGTATATCGTCAGCAAGGGACAGTCACGCTGATAAGATAAGCAGACAGGGGGCTCTTTTGAGTGGTTGCTGTTGAAGGTATGCCATAGTTGTCAATGATACATACGCGTGCGTATATTAATTAATCCGCTTGTCTTCTGCAACAAAGCGGGTGCTTATTTGATGACCGGTATAAATGATAAAGCCGGTTCGCTACAAGCGAACCGGCTTCTTTATGCAGTACATACCACCTACTAGAGGTTAGTCTGAATTTTCTTTTCCAGAATGGCTCTTGGAGCAGCACCTACCTGTTTGTCAACTACCTGACCATTTTTAATGAAAAGGATAGCAGGGATGCTTGTGATACCGTAGTTGATAGACAACTGAGGATTCTGGTCCACGTTTACTTTACCCACGTTAACCTTACCCGCATAGTCTTTAGACAAGTCTTCGATAACCGGACCGATAGCGCGACAAGGACCACACCATTCTGCCCAGAAATCTATCACACTCAATTTATCGGAGTCCAACACTTCTGTCTGGAAGTTTGAATCTGTGAATTCTAATGCCATGATATTAAAATTTATGAATTATAGTAAATCAAAGTTCTGTAATAAATTTATAAATGCAAATATATTCATTCAATTTTCGAACCGGATGCAAATTACTGCTTTTTTGACAGCCGGTATTTGTTTGTTAAAAGGCGCCGTTTGACCATGCAAATTAGAGCAATTTAAGACCACTACTTATTGATTGTATCTATATAGGTATCGATGTCTGGTTGCTTCGACAGGAAGTGTGCCAATTCATCGTTCATCTCGATATGTTTATTAAATGTATGCAATTTCACCTGCATGGCATCATCACGATCAATGAGTTGTAAAAACAGCTCACTCGCTCCCGGGTATTTGTTAATGTTGTCAACAAGGAAGTCTACGAGCTCACGTGTGATGAACTTAGGCATGGTTACCAGTGTTACCTTCTTCGTATGCGTCTTCTTCACTTCCTGTAACAGCTGTATACCGTTCACCTTGAACTCATATTCTGCATCATTAAAACGCTTGGCCTTGAAACCACCATTAATAAACAGACAAAGCCCTGTTTTCAGATATGGCGCAAAGCGGATGAAGTCCTCACTCCATAAAGCGAACTCAAACTTACCGGAATAGTCTTCTATCGTCATTATGCCAAACTGGCGGTTGTTTCGCGAAATACGCTCCTGTGCACCGGTCACATAGACAGCCAGTCTGAAGTTACGTTCACGGCCGGATTTAGCATTCCCAGGCGCCTGGAGATCTGCCTGATATTCAACCAATTCCTGTACCGTGTTCATGTTATAATAACGTGATTCGAAACGGTAGTCGTCCAGCGGGTGACCAGAAATATAAATACCCGTCACCTCACGCTCGTTGTTAAGCTTCAGGATCAGTGGCCATGGATCGCAAGGTGGGATCTTTGGTGGTTCTACCTCCGGCATATCATCTGCACCGAACAGGCTGCTCATGGTAGTGGCAGCTCCAGCCGATACCTGCTGACCGAACTTCACGATCTTATCAAGACCGGTGGTATTGTCATTATCCGGTTTATGGAAATATTGTGCACGGTGTAACTCAGGGAAACAATCGAAAGCGCCTGACATGGCCAGGGCTTCCAGTGATTTCTTATTCACTGCACGCTGGTTCACACGTTTAATCATTTCAAAGATGTTCTTGTAGTTACTTCCCTTTTGTCTTTCTTCCAGGATGTTTTCTACCGCTGCTTCACCCACACCTTTCAGACCGGCCAGACCAAAACGGATCTGACCTTGTTTGTTCACCGCAAAGCCTTTGAATGACTCGTTCACATCAGGTGGCAATACGTCGATACCCATGCGTTTCGCTTCTTCCATGAAGAAGGTGATCTTTTCAATGTTACTGGCGTTGTTCAGTACTGCCGCCATGTACTCCGCCGGATAGTGCGCTTTCAGGTAAGCGGTCTGATAAGCTACAAAGGCGTAACAGGTAGAGTGGGATTTGTTGAACGCGTAGGATGCGAATGCCTCCCAGTCCGTCCATACTTTATCACAGACTTTCAGGTCATGGCCGTTAGCGGCGCAACCTTCCATGAACTGTTTCTTCATTTTATCCAGTACCGCTTTCTGTTTCTTACCCATCGCTTTACGGAGTACGTCCGCATCACCTTTGGAGAAGTTGGCCAGTTTCTGGCTCAGTAGCATTACCTGCTCCTGGTATACCGTAATACCATAGGTATCATTCAGGTATTCTTCCATTTCCGCCAGGTCATACACCGTCTCTTCCAATCCGTGTTTACGACGGATGAACAAAGGAATGTACTCCAATGGTCCCGGACGGTACAAGGCGTTCATCGCAATAAGGTCGTCGAATCGGTCAGGTTTCAGTTCGCGCAGGTATTTCTGCATACCGGCGGACTCGAACTGGAACGTGGCGTTCGTTTCTCCCTTCTGATAAAGCTCATATGTTTTGGCATCATCGAGTGGAATATCGTCGATGCTGATATCTATACCGTGGTTGGTTCTGATCAGTTCAAGGGCGCCCTTGATAATGGTGAGGGTCTTCAGACCCAGGAAGTCCATTTTGATTACACCGGCGCTCTCGATGATACTACCTTCAAACTGTGTGACCAGCAGGTCAGAGTCCTTGGCGGTAGATACAGGGATCAGGTCGTACAGGTCTTTCGGCGCAATGATGATACCTGCCGCGTGGATACCGGTGTTACGTACGGATCCTTCCAGTACGCAGGCTTCCCGCAATACTTCACCCTGTAGATCCTGTCCTTTGATCAGTTCACGGAGTCGCTTCACATTTTCAAGGTCTTCAGGACCCAGCCCTTCTTTCTCCGCAAGGCTCTTTTCGCCTTCATCAATAGGGGCGTTGAAAATGCGGTCCAGCTGAATCCCTGGTTTATCAGGTACCATTTTGGCCAGCATGTTGGATTCAACCAGTGGCAGGTCCATTACACGGGCCACGTCCTTGATACTCATCTTGGCGGCCATGGTACCGTAAGTAATGATCTGTGCTACCTGGTTTTTACCATATTTATTTACAACATAGTCAATTACCTTCTGACGGCCTTCATCATCGAAGTCCGTATCAATATCGGGCATGCTCTTACGTTCCGGATTCAGGAAACGCTCAAACAGCAGGTTATACTTGATCGGGTCAATATTGGTGATACCAATACAGTAAGCTACCGCCGAACCTGCCGCCGAACCACGGCCCGGACCGATGAATACGCCCAGATCGCGGCCTGCCTTGATAAAGTCAGATACGATCAGGAAGTAGCCCGCAAATCCCATGTTCTCAATTACACTCAGCTCAAAATTGATACGTTCTTCCACCTCAGCCGTCACTTCTGCGTATTTCTTATGCGCACCCTCCATGGTAATATGACGCAGGTACTGGTCCTGTGTCAGGAATGGCGGTGGAATAGGGAAGTTGGGCAGGAGGATGTCCCGCTTCAGATCCAGCAGTTCCACCTTGTCCACGATCTCATTGGTGTTATCAATAGCCTGTGGCAGATCTTGGAAGAGCGCCGTCATTTCTTCCGTCGTCTTAAAGTAGAACTGGTCGTTATAGAAAGCGAAACGCTTGTTCTTCATGGACACGTCGTCATCAGAGAAATCCTTCATGGTAGGAGTGCTCTTCTTCTCACCGGTGTTGATACAAAGGAGAATGTCGTGTGCGTTCGCATCTGCCTGGTCTACATAGTGGGAGTCATTAGAGGCGATGATCTTTACGTTGTGTTTGCTCGCAAATTTGATCAGGGACTCATTCACTTTCTCCTGTTCGGGAATGCCATGTCGCTGTAATTCAACATAATAGTCCTCCCCGAAGATGTCCAGCCACCATTTGAATTCTTCTTCGCCGGCTTCTTCTCCTTTTTTGAGAATCGCCCTGGGTACGGAGGCGCCCAGACAACAGGTCGTGGCGATCAGTCCTTTATGATACTGAAGAATGAGTTCTTTGTCAATACGGGGGTATTTACCGTACAGTCCCTCGATATAACCAAGGGAACACAGCTTAATAAGGTTACGGTAACCTTCATCGTTTTTCGCCAGTAAGACCTGGTGATTACGGATATCTTTCTCTTCACGGGTAAAAGCGCGTTTGAAGCGGTTTTCTACTACATAGAACTCGCAGCCGACAATAGGTTTTACCTTCAGCCTTTTATCCTTCGGATCTTCGGGATTCAGTCTGTTGTTATAAGCTTCTGCCACAAACTGGAAAGCGCCGAACATATTACCATGGTCCGTGATGGCCAGCGCCGGCTGATTGCTGGCCATGGCTTTCTTGTACAATGATTTGATGTCTGCCGCACCATCCAGCAGAGAATATTGTGTATGAACGTGTAAGTGGGAAAAGATCATTCTACAAAAATCCGACTCTTCGTCCAATTTTGGAACATGTGAGGGTGAAATTTATCCACAAGGGCTGCGTTTAAGACATATACCAGACAAAAGCGCAAAACCGGGCTAACGGGGGACTATACGAGAATTTTCAGGTAAGTCCCTACAAATACGGCTTCCGCCATAAAAGTGAAAACACTTTAAAAACAATTATTATTAGTAACTTAGCTAAAAATTATTTAATCTGAGAGGCTTATGAAAGTAAGAAAGGAGGTCCTTTGGGTAACTGTTGTAATGTGCGCTTTGGGGGCAGTATCCTGTAATTCTACTAAAAAATCTGCCACAAAGAAAAGCAGCAGCGATTCAAGATTTATTGAAGGCATGGTGATCTCCAGGGCTGCGCTGTCAAGTAATGTTGCCAATACCGGATCTATGAAGATTAAGAATTTTACCCCTGCCAGTTCCAACTTGGAAAATGCCGCACTCTGGCAGTTCAAATATGCACAATTGCTGGATGTACGTGTAGAAACCGTATTGAATACTGACCTTTTCCGTTTTATTGAAGATTGGTGGGGTACGCCTTATGTATATGGCGGTAAGAACAAGAATGGGGTAGATTGCTCCGGTTTTGCCAACAGTCTGCTGAATACAGTATTTAAAGTCTCTTCGGGTGGTAGTTCCGCTCAGTTATATGATAAATCTAAAAAGGTAAACAACGGTCAGATGCGTGAAGGCGATCTGGTGTTTTTTAAGACCAACGGTACTTCCGTGTCGCACGTAGGTGTTTATCTTGTGAATGATAAATTTGTGCACGCCTCCACCAGTTCAGGGGTTATGATCAGCGACCTCAATGAAAGTTACTGGAAAAAGTATTACGTAGGCGGCGGCAGGGTAGAATAAATAACTATATCTTCGCCCGGAATTATTTTTGCGATTGAAAAATCCGGTGATTATACATGAAGATAGGTATTGTATCCATTATTAAAGAGCCATGGGGCGGGAGCGAAGAGCTCTGGGCCGATATGGCGGCAGAAGCGCTGAAGGAAGGGCATGAGGTGTTTGTATCCGCCCTGAAATGTGGTCCTCCGCATCCCAAAACCGTCAACCTGCTGAAAAATGGAGCCAAACTTTTCTATCGCCGTGGATTTGTACAACCGGGAATCCCATTCCTGCAACGCATCTTCCGCAAGGGCCTGATCATTCTCGCCAATAAATTACAGAATCCTTTTCATCGTCTCTTCAAAGAGCGTCCTGACGTGATCTTTTACGTGGGTACTTCCTATTCCATCGGAGAAGACGTCCTCCTGCTCAAAGCACTGGACAAAACACCCGCAGCCCTTTATATCAACTGTAACCTGAACCATGACGTACGTGGTTTCGGCGGTACGCGCTATGACCTGATCAAGGCCGCTTATCAGCGTGCAAGGAAGGTCCTGTTTGTATCCGAAGGGAATCTGGAAATAGCCCGCAGACATCTCTGTTCCAACATCGACAATGCAATGGTGATCCGGAATCCGGTGAACCTCGCCAATATCGGTATACTGCCCTTCCCCGAGGAGGAAACCGTGAATTTTGCAATGGTAGGTATACTGGTAACCGATCATAAAGGACAGGACCTGGTACTGGGCGCCCTGCACCAGGAACAATGGCGCGCCCGTAAATGGCATCTGAACATCTACGGTGCCGGTCTGGATGAAGGATATCTCAAACAGCTGACCGCCTTCTACGGACTGAATGACCGCGTTACCTTTCACGGTAAAGTCAACGATATCAAGGAAGTGTGGAAAAAAAACAGCCTTTTATTGATGCCCTCCCGCCAAGAAGGCATGCCGCTTGCTGTAGTGGAGGCCATGGTGTGTGGACGCCCCTCCGTACTGACGGATGTTGGCGGACACCGGGAATGGGTAACAGAAGGACAGCAGGGTTTTATAAGCCCCGGCGCTACCGTCAGGTCTATGGCGGATGCCATGGAAAGAGCCTGGGAGCAACGCGCTGACTGGAAGCAAATGGGTATTGCTGCCAACACTGCCGCCATGGAACGATATAATCCCGTACCTGGTAAAACGATACTGAAACTATTATTAACTGCATAAAGAGCGACACTTGAAGAAGATATTTTTCCTCTTTGGTACCAGACCTGAAGCCATTAAAATGATACCGCTGATCAAAGCATGTGAACAGCAACCCGATAAATGGCAGCCATATATATGTGTGACCGGTCAGCATAGACAGATGCTGGCACAGGTACTGGACTTTTTTGGTGTCACTCCGCATGAGGACCTGGCCCTGATGAAACCTGGACAAACCCTTTTCGATATCACCGCAGATGGTCTGAAACGACTCGATGAAGTGCTGGAAAGAGAAAAACCAGACGTACTTGTGGTTCAGGGTGATACTACCTCCGCTTTCACCGGCGCATTAGCCGCCTACTATAAAAAGATCAAAATAGCGCATATCGAAGCCGGACTGCGCAGCGGTAATAAATATTCTCCCTTCCCGGAAGAAATGAACCGTAAGATGACCGGCAACCTGGCTGATTTTCATTTTGCACCTACTGTTAATTCGCAGCAAAACCTGCACGCAGAAAATATACATGAACATGTGTACGTGACTGGCAACACCGTGATCGATGCATTGCTCATGACAGCAGATATCATCAAAGATGCCGCTGCCTACAAAGAATATTTCAGCTTCCTTGATCCTTCTAAAAAAACGATCCTGGTAACCGGCCACCGTCGCGAGAGCTTCGGACAACCATTCGAAGAGATCTGTATGGCGGTGCGTGATATCGCTATCCGTTACGAAGGAAAAGTACAGATCGTTTATCCTGTACACCTGAATCCACAGGTGCAGGAACCTGTACAGCGTCTGCTGACCGGCGTACCGGGCGTACACCTGATTGAACCGCTGGATTATCCATACCTGGTATGGCTTATGAAACAGAGTTACCTCGTACTGACCGACTCCGGTGGTATTCAGGAAGAAGCGCCTGCATTGGGTAAACCCGTACTGGTTATGCGCGATGTAACAGAACGTACAGAAGGTATTGACGCAGGTACGGCCCGCTTAGTAGGTACCAGCCGCCATGCAATCGTTGAGAACTGCTTTGCACTGATGGACGATGAACAATTGTATCAGCAGATGGCACAGGCCGTAAACCCTTACGGAGACGGTACCAGCTCAACACAGATCATTGATATTTTACACAAAGTATTATAATATGAACGGACCACTGGTCACGATTGTTTTACCTACTTACAACGGCTCCCGTTATCTGAGACAGTCGCTGGATAGCTGTCTCATACAGAGCTATACCAACTTTGAACTGCTGATCGTCAATGACTGTTCAACTGACAATACCGCTGAAATTGCAGCTGAATATGCGGCAAAAGATGCACGTGTACGCCTGATCAATAATGCTGTTAACAAACGCCTGCCCGCTTCACTGAACACGGGTTTTGATGAAGCAAAAGGCACTTATTTCACCTGGACTTCAGATGACAACTACTATGCACCCGATGCACTGGAGCGCATGGTGAAGATATTGGTAGAGAAACCGGAAATTGACCTGGTATACTGCGATTATATCCAGATCGATGATGATAATAAAGAAGTGGGTATCATGCGATTCAATGATATCAACCAGAGCATCATCACCTGGGAAGGTTGTGGCGCCTGCTTCTTATATAAAAAAGAAGTACACCTGCGTAATAAAGGCTACAACGTGTCAGCCTTTATGATCGAAGATTACGATTTCTTCCTGCGTGCTTTTATGCATAGCAAGTTTTACTACCTGCCGGAACATAATGTTTACTATTACCGCGTACATGCGGCTTCGCTGACGGGCACCATGTCTACAGCCGTACAGGACCTGCAGAAAATAGTCGTAGAGAAACAGTTGCCGACACTTGTAGCGCATATCAGTAAGCGGGATGAAATGTTGTACTATAGAAAGTTTGCCGTGTTTTATGCCGTCTTCAAGGAGAATCAGCCGAAGATGAAATTCTATCTTCAAAAGTTATATAAGATGTCGCCTAAACAGGCATTCATTGCATTAGCTTATATTACTTTTAGAAAAACAAAAGGCTCAATTGTTATTCCTTTCTCTTTTGCATTTGCTTTACTGAAGATCATATTTTCCGGCAGCAAAGACTAGTAAGCCTGAACTTGTATATAATGTAACATCCACCTCGTGTAGCGATATAAAAGCTATAAGAGGTGGGTGTAATATTATATCCATATTTTATTCGGGTTTGCCGATGCCCAGTCGCTTTTTCACGGTACGGAATACACCTGTTGCATCTTCAGAAATCTCTAACAGGAGTGTGGTGGAAATAAAACCGACAACGAAAATGACGCTGCGCAAAATGATGTTCAGCAGGGGAGAAGAGAAGTTGATCAGTGTAGTGGTGATCAGCACCAGTACCACCGGTAACAAAATACCATAGACCGTTTTCAGATTAAACGGCTGCATCTTGTAGTTATACCACAGATAAGCAAAACGGATACCATTGAACACTACTACCAGAATGAGGTTGGCCCAACCTGCACCAGGAATACCCATATGTTTGATCAGATAGTAATTCACCGGTACAGATGCTGCCAGTAAAATCATATTGGAATAAGACTCAAACTTCCACCTGCGGGAAGAGATGATAATCTGTCCGCTGGCGCCGGTACCTAATTCTACGATCTTCGCAATGGCCAGCAACAACAATGTGGTCTTACCCATTCTGTAGATCTCCGGCAGTTTCAGGAAGGTCAGCACATCATCAAAATTGATCCATACCAGGCCGAAAAGAAAGGTTGATATCAATAACAGCGTGATGGAAGTTTTTGTATAAACATCCGCCAGTTTGCCCATGTTTTTTTCTTTCCATGCTCTCGCGATGATCGGGAACGCAATACTTACCACACTTCTTTGCGGTACACCGATGGATGTGACCAGGTAGTTGACCAGTACAAATACGGCCGCATATTCCAGTCCATGCATACTGGAGATGGCGAGTCCGTCAAAACTGTCTTTGAATATCAATACGACATTGCTCGCCAGCATGAAAAACACATAAGGCAGCATTTTCGTCCAGAGACGTCTGGTCAGTTTACTGATGTTGAATGTGATATTCATCTCACCGATAGAGATCATGTAGATCAGCAATCCAAGGAAGGAAACACCATATAATAAACTGAACAACATAATGAAGGTCTCGAAGGAGATCCAGTTCAGTATATATACTGCCAGCAGCAGGAGATTGGCGATACGGAAAGCGACTTCCTTGAAGAAATTTGAAATGACCGTCTTGAACAGGTTCCAGGCATGTGCTTCCAGTATATTCAGATAAGTCAGGAAAAAGGTGATCGGCAATGCGAGATAGTAGTAATCTACCAGCAAGGGTGATTTGCCGGAAAACTTGCGACTGATAAAAGGTTTGAGAAAATAAACACCTGTCGAAAGCAGGATGAATCCTATCGTGGTAATGACCAGTGCCAATGTCAGCAGATCGGAGTGTTTTTTCTCCATCCGGTCCTTATAATAAGGATAAAACTTTCCAAGCAGGGTAGGGACACCGAAAGTAGCAAAGGAAGAGAAGAGTACCCCCATTTCCAGGATTACCCGGGTCAGACCGTTATACTCCGGCAGGAGATATCTTGCAGATAAGAATACGTTTATAGCACCGAAAATAAATCCAACATATGTCCATACGATAGAAACTATACTCTTTTTCCGCAGTTCGCTCATATTGCTTAAAAAATAACAGTTGTTGTAAAGCTAAAGGTATTTATTAATTTGCGATTTCAGATGGTACTTTACCATTTTTTCATCATCTGCCCCGGCAGAATTATTGCATAAAATCAGGCATGGATTTATCGATCATCATTGTAAATTATAAGAGCAGCCGCCTCATTCTGGATTGTATCAGTACCATTGTGGCGGAAACAACAAACATCAGTTATGAGGTGATCGTGGTGGACAATGCATCCGGGGATGACAGTGAACAGCAGCTCAAAACGGCTTATCCCTTTGTACAGTTTTTACAGATGGGATACAATGCGGGCTTTTCCCGCGCCAATAATGCCGGCCTCCGTGTAGCACAGGGCGAACAGCTCTTATTATTGAATCCTGATACACTCATACTTGATAAGGCACTGGACCGCTGTGTACAACGCTTTGCGCAGAGTAACCTGATCGCCTGCGGTGTGCAGCAGCTCAATGCTGACCGTACCCTGCAAATATCGGGCAACTATTTCATGAAAGGCGGTCTGAACCACCTGCTGCCTTTACCGTACTGGGGAAAGGTCATCCGCTGGGTGGGGTACCAGCTCAAAACTAAGGTACCCAATGTACAGGAAGCCAGTACAGAACATCATGTGGACTGGATCAGCGGCGCATATCTCATGGTAAAACGCAGTTCTATTGAGAAAGCAGGCTATATGGACGAGGACTTTTTCCTTTATGCGGAAGAAGTAGAATGGTGCAGCCGTCTGCGCCGGCAGGGCGAGTTAGCCATCTACGGCGATATCAATATCATTCATTTACAGGGAGAAACAACCGGCGACGCTTTTGATTCTGATGAAAAAGGCTACTACGGATTATATGACCGTAAAGGGCTGCAACTTATGCTCTCCAATCACGTGAGAGTGCGGAAACAGTTCGGCATTTTGTGGTATTTAACATTACTCCTCAATTACAGCTTCGCCATACCCGTATTCTTTATCGGCAGCATCTTCGAAAATATCTTCAAAGGCCGTAATCCTTTCCGCTTTATGCCACAGGTATGGGGGCTGACCAAAAATGTTTGCCGCTTATGGTGGCTGACGCCAACAATCCTGCGGAATAAACCGCATTTTTATAAAGTACTGTAACCGCCGGTACTCCATTCTTTGAATTATACAAGCAATTATTTGTTACTCCCAAATCCGCGGAGCGCAGCCATGGTACTTTTGAATCGTCAAAAACAATGACAGTATTCAAAAGTTAAAGCCATGAAAAAAACTGTTTTTATTACCGGTGCTTCACAGGGATTGGGAAAGACCACCGCGAAGAGATTTGCCGCTGCAGGCTGGAATGTGATCGCTACCATGCGTTCTCCGGAAAAAGAAAATGAACTGACATTACTGGATAATGTACTGGTTCTCAAGGTGGATGTACAGGATAAAGCGAGCATTGAAGCTGGTATTGCCACTACGATCGCGAAATACGGGAAGATAGATACCTTTATCAATAACGCTGGTTACGGCCTTTTCGGCCCATTTGAACTTGCTACCGAAGAGCAGATCCGTACACAGTTTGATGTAAATGTATTCGGACTGATGGCCGCTACCAAAGCCATTCTGCCTCACTTCCGCGCCAACAAGGCAGGTACCATTATCAATATCTCCTCTATGGGCGGACGGGTATCTTTTCCGATTATCAGCCTGTATAATGCCACCAAATTTGCCGTAGAAGGATTTACAGAGTCCCTGCGCTATGAGCTGGCGAACTTCAACATCCATGTAAAACTGATCGAACCAGGCGTGACGGCCACCAATTTTGATAATGCAGCCAATTTCACCGGCAGCAATGACATCACCGACTATAATGCCTATGTCAACGCCTTCCTGGGACACTGGATGGCCCTCAATGCCAATCCCGCTACCAGCGAAGACGTCGTTGATGTGATCTATACCGCTGCTACTGATGGTAAAGACAAGTTACGTTACATTGCTACGCCTGATGCGCAATTGCTGATCAATGCACGCAACACTAAAACCGAAGAGGAATATCTCCAGCTGATGAAGGACAGGCACGTTCCGCAGTCTTAGTGCAAAACCGGACAGGCTACCGGGACCGCCAGATACCGCCGGCCCCGGTAGGTCATGCCGGATATCGCGAAATCAATATCTTTATAGTATGGAAAAGATGGAATCACTGGAAGGTTTTTACCAGGATAAATTCAATCGCCCGCCTGAGGGATTGAAGCATGACAACATGCACTTCAATCTCTTCAGTTTTGATGATTGCGAAGGAACCGCCACTATCAAATACCGTCGTCGTGATTTCTATAAGGTAACGCTCTCATGGGGCAGGAATATCCTGCATTACGGAGATACCAGTCTGGAAGTCAATGGTCCGGCGCTCGCTTTTTTCAGTCCGGACGTACCCTATACCATCGATCTGCCGGATGGTATGATGATGGGCGACTATTTCATCTTTACCGAAGCCTATTTCAATGCGCAATATCGCAACAGTATCCGCGAACTGCCCGTATTTGCAGCAGGGGCGCGGCCCGTATTCCTGTTGAATAAGACACAGGAGAAGACGGCTAGGGGCATTTTTAAGAAGATGAAACAGGAGCTGGCAACGGATTATGAGTTTAAGCACGACCTTATCCGGAACTATATCGTTGAGCTGATCCATTTTGCCCTGAAACTGAAACCTGTTGATACGGTGTATCAGCAGATGGATGCCAATACGCGTATTACAGCGGTCTTTAATGAATTGCTGGACCGGCAGTTTCCCATAGAGTCCCTGGCACAACGTTTTGAACTACGCTCTGCGCGTGACTTTGCAGATCGCCTGGCGGTACATGTCAATCACCTGAACTATGCCTTGAAACATACAACAGGGAAGACCACCACAGCACATATCCTCAACCGCCTGGCCAGTGAAGCCATGGTGTTACTCAAACATACTGACTGGAGTATCTCTGAGATCAGCTATACGCTGGGTTTTGAAGATGCTGCACACTTTACGCACTTCTTTAAGAAACACACGAATCAGACGCCTACTGCATACAGAAGCTAAGCGTCCTTGCGATTACCGTACATCACTCACCTGTCCCGTCAAGGGACGCTGGCTGCTGCCAGTAAAAATAGCACGATATGCTCCGGATCTGTTTTGTAAATCAGTACTATGTACTGTTGTATGTGCCTGTGCGTGGAGGAGCGGAATGTGTCTTTACATTCCGGAATGATTTTTTACCGGCAGGTATGTTCCGCTATAGTGGACTCTTTCCTTCCACTATCAGCGAACGGCGTTCCTATACGCTCAATGCACGGGAGAATGCCACCGCCAGTGCCATTTTCAGAAAACTGGAAGAAGAAGACCATTCTGATTATCCGTATGCGAAGGAATTACAACGTACCTACCTGATTGAGTTAATGCACCTGTTGTTAAAAATTAGGAATTAGGAATTAAGAATTGGATGTAATAGTCTCCCATATAAACTTGAAGGCGTCCATCATGGACGCCTTCAAGTTCAATATTCATATACAGCGATCTTTGCTGCATTCTAATTCCTAATTGACCATTTCTAATTGTCTTTATGTACCGGTTCCCAGTACCCCTTCAGCACATCGATCCTGAACTGTATCACCGGCCATGTTTTAGCCGGCTTTCCCTGTAATAAGTAGTAACCGCCGATGACAAAGGATGCGCCCAGTTTAAACAGGTATTCCAGGCTTTTCTTATGTACCGCGCCGCTGCCTTTGGTGGTCATACGTACCTTTTCTCCACGGCCGATACCGGAAGCCACCCGGTACATATATTCGGATGTCAGTTTCTTTACTTCTACCACATGGTGTACGATTACCGTAGGATCATAGTAAATGATACCGCCTCTTTCAATCAGTTTATAGAAGAATTCCTTGCCTTCACCACCTACGCGAAGGGTACCCTTTACACCCGGCAGACTGGTATTAAAACCGCCTACGGCGAAGAAGTCATCTCTCCGTACAATCATATTGGATTCCAGCGGATAACGGCCGTTTTCAAATGGTTTGGCCTCCGGACTGTAATCGAAGTTACCTACCAGGGATGACACGTAGTGCGACATCCATTTGGGTTCTGAGGGGATGTACCGTGGGATGATACGTCCACCCAGACCAGTCGCATCCGGATGCTGGTCAAAGAAAGTAATGATGTTCTGCAGATAGCCCGGCATAGCTACTGCATCGTCGTCCATACAACAGATCAATTTACCATGTGACTTTTCAGCGCCAGTATTACGTGCATAGGAAGCGCCCTGGCGGGTCTCCAGGTAGTAAGAGATCTGCATGTCAGGATGTGACTGGATATATTCGGCTACCTTTGCAGCCGTATTATCCTTGCTGTTATTATCCACCACGATCACTTCATAGCATTTTTTATCAATATCCTGTTTATACAGACTATCAATGGCCTCGATAATATAGGCTTCTCTGTTATATGAACAAATGACAACTGATATCGCTATTTCCATGATTTATACAATCCTTTTGTTTAAAATTCTGACCAGGGAAAGCAAAATAACTGTAATTTATCCGAAATTTCAATAATGGGGCGCTTACGATTCTTTTTAAAGCTGGCATTTATCTGTAACATTTGCTTCCTGGCGGCGGAAGCATCTTATTATATTGACTTCAAGGGCCAGGCGCCGGAATTATTGAAATTCATTCTGCCAATGGGTATTATGTTTGCATTCCCGTTGAATCTGCTGGTATTGTTGTTCGCCGTTTTAGCCCTGGGGCGTCGCAGGATCGCCTGGGCAGAACTTCCTCCGTTTGTTTTTATAATGAATATCATAATTTTACTGGTGCAATTTTATTTCCTCTTCAGATGATAAACAACATTCTAAAAGACAGACCAACTAAACTTTTCATCTTCTTCTGTTCCTTTTTCGTGGCCAATGCATTGATCGCGGAGTGTATCGGAGGTAAGATCTTTTCGCTGGAGAAACTGTTCGGCATTCCCGTACATACCTTCGCGCTGTTTGGTCAGGACAATCTATCCTTCAACCTCACCTGCGGCGTTATACTCTGGCCGCTGGAGTTTGTAATGACGGATATCGTCAATGAGTATTACGGTCCGAAAGCCGTAAGACGTATTTCCTACATCGCAGTATCGCTGATCGCGTATGCATTCGTGATGTTTTATGTAGCTATGGGCGTACCTCCGGCTGATTTCTGGATCGGTTCCGGCGTCGATGATGGCATCCCGGATATGACGAAAGCCTTCAATGGTATCTTTGGTCAGGGTATGTGGATCATTATGGGTAGTATCGCCGCTTTCCTGGTCAGCCAGATCGTAGACGTGACCGTCTTCCACCGTATTAAAAGGGCGACAGGGGATAAACACATGTGGCTCAGGGCTACAGGGTCTACGCTGGTATCCCAGCTGGTAGACAGCTTTATCGTACTGTTTATTGCGTTTAAACTGGGCAAGGGATGGAGCTGGCAGCTGGTATTGGCAGTATGCGTGGTAAACTATATCTACAAGTTTACAGTAGCGATCCTGCTGACGCCGGTGATCTATTATGCAGAAAGATTAATTGAAAAGTATCTGGGTCATAAGACAGCTGCCGGTATGAAGGCGGTTGCGATGGGCAAAGAAGAAGAACCCGTGCTGGTGAATGAATAAATAATCAGTAACGGACTTTTACCAGATCTGCCACTACTTTATCAATGGGAAGGGTGACTGCTTCGGCGGAGAATTCTTCCCAGTTGATCCACCTGGCGCCTTCTACTTCCAGTGCGCCTTCCGGTACGTCAAATCCGAAAGGTTTGTCCAGCAGGGGGAAATTAAACGGCGCCAATGGTTTCACCAGGTAATAGATAGAGATGATCTGTGAACCGTCGCCAAAGGCAGATATCTGAAAGAAATCAGTGGTATAGATATGTTCCACTACTTCTACATCCAGTCCCAGTTCTTCCTGAAACTCCCTTACCACACACTGTAAAGTGCCTTCCCCGAATTCCAATCCGCCGCCGGGAAACTTCGTAAAGTATCCTCCTTTAATGAATTCATCTGTCACGAGCACTTGTTTCTGCTCATTGAACATTATACCATATACGCGTACATTGAAACCTTGCATCAGGAAAACGGGTTTAGTAGTATCAGAACCATTTCTTCTTCATAAAGTACCAGCTCATGATCACAGAGATCACGATCGACAGTATGACGGGAATATAGAACGCATGTGTTGAATGCGCAAAAGGTATTTCCACGTTCATACCATAGATACTGGCTACAAGCACCGGGAAGGTGAGTACGATGGTAATGGACGTGAGGCGTTTCATTACCAGGTTCAGGTTATTGGAAATGATGCTGGCAAAGGCATCCATCGAACTGCTAAGTATGTTGGTGTAGACGTTCGCCATTTCAAGCGCCTGAGAGGTATCTACGATCAGGTCATGCAGGAATTCCTTTTCGTCTTCGTTCAGGCCCAGGAAGTTAGTACGTTCCAGTTTCATGAGCAGCAGTTCATTGCTGCGCAATGCGGTCAGGAAGTATACCAGGCTTTTCTGGATACGCATGATGTACAGCAGTTCCTCGTTACGGTTACTGTCATACAGCTTTTGTTCCAGTATATTTCTGCGCTGATTGATCTCTTTAAGGTAATCCAGGAAGTTCATGGTTACCTTTTCGAAGATCTTCAGCACCATCATATTTCTTTTCTCGGGATGACGGTTATGGAAGGTATTCAGGAAGCGGTTAATAGCCGCGTTATCGAATGAGTTAACCGTCAGGATCTGATTATGCGTGAGGATGATTACAATCGGGATCGTGATATAATACGCATCGCTCTCATTGATGGAATTGTTTTCCGTCGGAGTTTTGATGACGATCAGTTTCACATTATCTTCCAGCTCATAGCGGGATTTCTCGTCTATATCGAGCGAGTCGGTCAGGAAGTCCAGCGGAATGTCCAGCTCTTCGGAGAGCTGGGCAAATTCTGCCTGTTTCAGGGGAGGGGTAATATTTACCCAGGCCCCATTCTCAGGTCCCGAAATTTCTACCGTGCGCGAGTCTATATTTTTGAAATATTGAATCATCCGGCCGCAAAGGTAGAACAATTAAAGTTATGGCAATGTGATATTTCCCTCGAATACAAGGGTAGCGGGTCCGCAAAGCCAGATATTGTTGTAGGCTTTTTCACCGATGCGGGTAAAGCGTACTTCCAGTTTACCGCCCAGCGTCTGTACAGGTACGATGTATTCTTTTGTTTCTGCACCGGCAGTCATCAGTGCTGCTGCTGTTACGCCTGTACCACAGGAGTAGGTTTCGTCTTCGACACCGCGTTCATAGGTACGTACGAAGATGCCTTTATCGAGCGATTGTACAAAGTTTACGTTAGTGCCTTCTTTGGCAAAGCGGTCGTTGTAGCGGATCTGTTTACCTTCGTTGTATACATCTACCGCTTTCACATCTGCTACAAATTTCACATAATGTGGAGAACCGGTATTCAGGTAAGAATGAAGGGAATTGATCTCAACACCGCTCACGTCCTGCATTTTCAGGTTCACCCAATCATCGCCTTTTAAGGTCGCTTCATGTGGACCATCCACTGCGAGGAAGCTCAGTTTTTCGTCTGTCAGTCCCATTTTACGGGCAAAAGCTACCAGGCAACGGCCACCATTACCACACATGCTGCTTTCACGACCATCGGCATTGTAATACTTCATACCGAAGTCATATCCTTCCTGTTTATTCAGCAGCATCAAACCATCCGCTCCGATACCGAAACGTCTGTCACAAAGAAAGTGCACCTGTTCTTCTGTAAGAAAATTGTATTCTCCGTTCCGGTTGTCCATGATCACGAAATCATTGCCGGTACCCTGGTATTTGTAAAAATGTATTGCTGACATAAGGAACGAAATTAAGAAATTTCAATAAGGAAAATACCAATTAGGAATCTGGAATTAAGAATTAGGAATTTTGTATCAAAAGACGGCTGAAGAGAAACATCAGGTGACCGGCGTTAAGCAGGAAAGGCTGCATGGGAGAGGGCAAAATACAAGGATGCAGATAACACTGTATCAAACAGCTAGACAAAACCTGATAAGTTCATTTATAAAAGAAAAGAGGCGATTCAGCTACTGAACCGCCTCTTATATCAGGTATTCCTAATTATTAATTCCTAATTCTCTGCTATGATCGCTACTGATTGCTTAATCAGATTGGCCACGGCTGCCGCGCCATCCTTTGTAAACTGCTGACCGATTCTATTGGCGACAATGGCGCTGATGGAAAGGCAATCATGTCCCAGTACACGGCCCAGTCCGTAGATACCCGCCGTTTCCATTTCGAAATTGGAGATATAATGATCGCCATGTCTGAACGCTGTAAGATGTTCTAACAGCTGTGGATGGGAGAGTGGTCCTCTTAATGCGCGACCCTGTGGGGCATAGAAACCCGGACAGGTCACCGTGATACCACTGATATATCCTGCTGTAAATCTCGCTGCCAGGGCAGGTGCTGCGCTGATCAGATAAGGATTGGCACAGCCGGGACGCAGTTCCACCTGCTGATGAAATGCTTCCAGCAGGGATTTTTCTTCCGGTGTATTTTCAAATGCATACCAGGGCAGGAGGTTGTCCAGTCCGACGCCATGAGACGATACCACAAAACTATCCACCGGCACATTCCCCTGTAAAGCGCCAGAGGTACCCAAGCGGACGATCTGTAAACGGGTGAGGGTAGGTTTTACCGTACGGCTTGCAAAATCGATATTAACCAGTGCATCCAGTTCATTCAACACGATGTCTATATTGTCAGTGCCAATGCCCGTAGATACAACGGTCAGTCGTTTTTGTCCGATATATCCCGTGTGACTTACAAACTCCCTGTGCTGGCGTTTTACTTCCACTTTGTCAAAATGCCTGCTGACTTCCGGTACACGATCAGGGTCGCCCACCGTGATAATCGTGCTGGAGAGCTCATCTGGTGTGAGATCCAGGTGGTATACGGCCCCCCGGCTATTCAATATCAGTTCTGATTCTGCAATGCGTGTATTCATCTTTTTTGATATTTTTTTAAAATATATTTGGCAAATATCTAAAATTTCCTACTTTTGCAATCCCATCAAACAATGGGACGAACAAAAAGGTTTCGTGGCCGAGTGGCTAGGCTGAGCTCTGCAAAAGCTCCTACAGCGGTTCGAATCCGCTCGAAACCTCGAAAAGGATTACAGCAATGTAATCCTTTTTTGTTTTATAGCCGGTCCGGAAGATATCTTTTTCATATCGCTTCCCACACTCATTTAGCGGCATCGTTTTTACCAATGCTGATGCTACTAACGCAAACAGATATACGTATATGTCTCATATTTTTTAATCTTATTTTATTTCTCTCTTTGTAGATATCTAAAATTTACTACATTTGTGATGCCATCAGCCCGATGGAATCACAGATGGTTTCGTGGCCGAGTGGCTAGGCTGAGCTCTGCAAAAGCTCCTACAGCGGTTCGAATCCGCTCGAGACCTCAAAAAGGATTACAGCAATGTGATCCTTTTTTGTTTTATAGCTTTAGGAGTATTCCCATTCCCGATGCTATTACCTGACATACGTCAGATTTCTCAATCCCCTCCGCCATTAACTTCGCATTACCCTTTCGGCCGGATCATCTTTCTGATACGACTCAGACTGTCCTGATGGATACACAAAAAGGAGGCGATATACTTCAGCGGAACAGCTCTGATCACTTCAGGCTGTTCTTCTATCAGCTTCAGATAACGCTCTTCCGCACTAAGGCAAATGGCGTCGATCTGCAGGCTTTGCAACCAGCTGAGTAAACGGTCCATAATAGATAATTCCAGCTCATAACCCTGATGGAATTCCTGTTTGAGTGTCTGCATATCAGCTTTGTTCCATTCAAGAAGGTCCACATCGGTCAGCGTTTCAAGCGCACAGGTGGAGGGTACGCCGTTGGCCAGGTACAATGGGGTCGAAATAAAATCGTTGCTTGATATAAGCCCCAGCGTATAATCAACATTGTTATGAATACGGTATAGGCGAACGATGCCCGCATTCAGGAAATAAAGACTTTCCACAGGTTTCCCCTGTTCCATAATAACCGTGTGCTTAGGAATGATCCTGTGTCTGGTCACGGACCGCACAGTAGCCTGTTCAGCCTCATTGATGAAGATACGCCGGGCTTCCAGATACCGGCATATTTTACTGTATGCAGTGTCCTGTTTTTTCATCGGGAATTTCAATGGATCAATAAATATAAAAAATTATGTCAGAAAAACCCTTAAAGGAAGGCTTAACCGCTTTGCTGGTGTCCTTATTTGCTTATGCCGGCGTATCCATACTGCTCGACTATGAGCTTTTCAGAAACCACCTGATATTGTCGCCGTGGCCACTGTTATCGTATACAGCCCCTTATATGGCAGGTACATTACCGGTGATAGAATTGCTGATTGCCATCATGCTTATCATGCCGCGGACACGGATCAGCGGATTATGGATGGCGTTTATGACGATGCTGGCCTTTACCGCCTATGTAGCTGTGTTTTTATTGTCTGACAGGAAACTCCCCTGCAGCTGTAGTGGCGTGTTCAGTTTCATGGACTGGGAATGGCACCTCTTGTTCAATATTATTTTTACCATGCTCGCAGAAACTGCGCTTTTTCTTCATATACCGCTTCCTATAGATTTCACATCCATTTTTAAACATAAAAAACAATATCTCCAATGAAAAAGATTCCCTTTTCCCTGATTGCACTGATCATCGCCTGTACCGGCGCTTTCGCTACCAAAGCCGGCGGGAAAGTCGCATTTGACAGATCTTTTGTCCCTATTGATGAGGATATCACTGTCGCAGCCAATTATATTTATGCCCCTATAGGTACATGTAACGGTTTCGGTACAAGCTTCTGTGGTATTAAAGCGCCAGACATGCAAGGAACTCCTGATATCGGACCAGCATTGCTGCGTGACCTGATCGCAATTAAAAACGGCTCTAACCCTGTATCCAATACTTCAGGACAGGTAAGGTTCTATCAGTAAATCAGTTTTACAGCAGAGGCGTCCTTAAGTAGGGCGTCTCTGTCTGTTTATCCTGTCGTCAACCTGAAGAGAACGTGCGGCTGACAGTCTCTTGTGGAAATGATCACCACCAGCGAAAATATACATATGAAAGCCTACAGCCAACGAACGAGGATAGATTTTTTAATGCTGTTAATCCGCTGCCGGAATCATCGGAACACATGCCGAAATCCACGTTTGCCTGCTGATGCCGCCTCAGGCCAGCTGAATTTTAACTAAATTGCTGTAATGGCAACAGTACCCCTTTCCAGTGCCGCCGGCAGATGGATCATGATCTCCGCAATTATGGCTTCCGCTATGGCTTTTATTGACGGCACCGCGCTCAATGTCGTATTACCCTCTATTCAGAAAAGTATGCACGCCTCCGGTACAGATCTCTTCTGGATCCTGAATGCTTATTTACTGATGCTGGCAGCACTGATGTTGATCGGAGGTTCGCTGGGTGACAGACTGGGCCGCAAAAGAGTCTTTATTGCCGGTATCCTGATCTTTATCGCCGGTTCTGCTGCCTGTGGTATCGCTGGTGATGTTACCTTACTGATATTGTTCAGAATGTTACAGGGTATCGGAGGCGCCCTGATGATACCCGGTAGCCTGTCGCTCATATCTTCTTCCATACATGAAAAGGAGCGGGGTAAGGCAATCGGTACCTGGTCGGCCTTTACGACTGTAGTGACTATTGGCGGTCCCGTATTAGGCGGCGCACTCGCAGATGCCGGCTACTGGCGTTATATCTTTTTTATCAATGTACCCATCGGTATTGTCGCTGTGCTGATCTTATGGCGAAAGGTAAAAGAGAGCGTTGATGATACACAGGATAAGACACTCGATTTTGCAGGCGCATTTTCAATTGCCGCCGGACTGGCAGCAGTGACCTTTGGTTTTCTGCGCATTCCCGATACCGGTTTCAATAACTGGCAGGTCCTGCTTTCATTGGGCCTGGGTGTATTATTGCTGATCATCTTCGTTATTATTGAACGCAGGAGTCCACATCCCATGATGCCTTTATCCCTGTTTAAGAATATGACCTTCTCAGGAGCCAATCTGCTGACTTTCTTCCTGTATGCAGGGTTAAGCGCAGGCATGTTGTTCCTCTCACTGAACCTGGTTCAGGTACAGGGTTATGATCAGTTGCAATCCGGACTGACCTTTTTACCCTTCACCATTCTGATGGTACTGGTAGCCCGTTTTGCAGGTACGCTGGCAGACAGGTATGGTCCGCGTTTGCTGCTGACCATCGGACCAGCTATTGCCGGCGCGGGATTACTGATCTTATCCTTTATCAAACAAACCCCTGGACCTGGGGCCTATTTTACCACCTTCTTTCCAGGGATTGTCGTCTTTGGTTTAGGTATGTCTTTTACCGTAGCGCCGTTGACAGCAACCGTGATGGGCGCTGTGAGTGATCATTATTCAGGCACGGCATCAGGTATCAACAATGCATTGTCCCGTATTGCAGGCGTCTTTGCCAATGCTATTTTCGGTGCGATGGCCGTATTGTTCTTTTCCGGCTTTCTACAAAGAGAACTACCGGCTTTATCCTTGAAAGAACAGGACAGGAAGGAAGTGGTACAACAGGCGGCTGAACTGGGAAATGCCCGCCCGCCTGCTGTATTAAATGAAGCAGATAGCAAAAAAGTAAGGCAACTGTATCACGATAGTTTTATTGACGCTTATGGTAAGATCATGCGCATCTCCGGTGTGCTGGGCTTTCTGGGTGCATTGATGGCGGTATTGTTTGTAAGGAACAGTGCCGTCACAACAACAAAACAGGACTAATCTTTCCCTGTGAGCTAATAACCTACACGGTTGAGTGCAGGTGCTGAGTATCAATCCTACGGCTCAGTGTTCCGCTTTCTAAACATACTAAAAAAGGCATAACAGCTGCTTTTCCTTTAACTGACCGATCTGAAACGGCAGACCGGTACGCCCTTTGTATCAGAGAAACCATGTTTGCCGGACTTGTTTTACTTTGTAAATACAGGCGGCGGCATAAAAGCATAGCGAGGCGAAGAACAATGTTTCTTCTCTTCCTGTTTTTGATAAGTGAATGACCCCGGAGGTGAAAATGGGCTAACTATCCGTTTTTTTTCGTTTCTTCCGTGCAAAATAAGGAAGTACAGCAAAATTTTACAATACAACTGCATGAGCCTATATAGACTTTTTACCACGCTGGCTGTTCTGGCAATTTCCACGGTGCAGGCACAAAGCCCTGCCGGCGACAGTATTACGGTCGCTATTTCTCCTGCCTATGACAGTGTGAGTGGCTTACACCGGACGCTGTTTGGTGAGAGCTATCGTAAATTATGGGCCGCGCCGGTGAAGATGAAAGTCTTTTACCTGGAGAAAGAAAAAGGTGGACTGATCATCGAACAGAGAGGTGGAGGTCTGCAAACCAAGTCACTTCGTTTAAAGGACAAGGAAGGGCATGAATGGGTGCTCCGTACGATTCAGAAATACCCGGAAAGAGGATTGCCCCCCAATCTGCGGGCAACCATCACCAAAGACATCCTCCAGGACCAGGTAGTCACCGCACATCCCTATTCCTCGCTGACAGTACCTCCGCTGGCAGCTGCCCTGGGGATTCCTCATGCCAATCCACAGATCGTATATATTCCTGATGATCCTGCGTTGGGCGAATACAGGAAAGACTTTGCCAATGCGGTTTTCCTCTTTGAAGAAAGAGAGCCTGAAGATGCCGAGCGTACAGACAATACCGAAAAAACACAGCGCAAGCTGGAAGAAGATAATGACGTGCATGTCTATCAGCAGATCGTGTTAAGAGCCCGTTTGCTGGATATGTTGCTGGGTGACTGGGACCGTCACGAAGACCAGTGGCGCTGGGAAAGAGTAAAGGAAGATAAACGCGTGGATTACACACCTGTACCGCGTGACAGGGACCAGGTATACTACAATACCACCGGTCTTTTTCCCTGGATCATTTCTCACCAATGGCTGAAATCCAAGTTCCAGGGCTATCATGATCATATCAGGGATATCAAGGGTTTTAATTTCAACGCCCGTTACTTTGACCGCTACTTCCTGAATGGCCTCAGCGAAGACGACTGGCGGGAGCAGATCCATAATATACAGGTTACGCTGACGGACAGTCTGATAAGACAATCCGTCCGCCTGATGCCGGACACGATCTTCGCACTCTCCGGAGAAAAGATCATCAGTGCTTTTATTGCCCGTCGTGATGCACTGGAAAAGGAAGCGGTCAGCTACTATAAATTCCTGTCTATATATACAGATGTACCGGCTTCCGATAAACATGAGTTTTTTGATATCCAGCGACAAGCAAATGGGCATGTGCTGGTGACCATCAACAAAATGAAGAAAGAAGGCACACTGGATGGTGTTATCTATAAACGTGATTTTGATCCGGCTGTCACCAAAGAGGTCAGGTTGTACGGGATGGATGGACACGATATCTTTTCGGTAAGCGGACAGGAATCTTCTCCTATCCGTATCCGTATGATTGGCGGGGATGGTGTGGATAGTTTTGCTGTCGCAGATAATGTGCCCCGTAAAGGCCGGCTTTATGTCTATGACCGTTCTGACGAAGTGAATCATCTTCCTCCGAGAGGAGATGCAAAGATCCGTACCGGGAAGGATACAGTGGTAAATAGCTACAACAGGCGCAGCTTTCTGTTCGACCGCTTCGGACCCTTACCCTCTATACAATATAACCCTGACCAGGGCTTTATGTTGCGCGTAAATACCATGTATGAAAAGCAGGGATTCCGGAAGGTACCTTATGCGCAACAACATCAGCTGATCGTCAGTTATGTTACCGGCAGACAGGCTTTCCTGTTGCAATACCTGGCGGACTATAAACAACTGATCGGCAAAAATGACCTGCGGATCAATATCCTGTCCCGCGGTCCGCATAACCTGAGCAATTTCTTCGGATTAGGGAATCAGTCTGTTTTTGTCAATGATGACGAAATGGATATTACGTACTATCGTAACCGATATGACCTGGTAAATGGTGATGTGCGATTGTATCGTACGATTGCTCCGCACCTGACCGTCAGTGCAGGTATCGCCGGACAGTATTACACCAGCAGAGAAGCAAATAATAGCCGGAAATTCCTGGGTGCGTACAACAGTGCAGTCCCGGATGCACATGTATTTGACGACAGACTGTATGCCGGTCTGGTGACTGCTATAGAAGCAGATACCCGCAACGGCGTAATGATGCCGCGCAGAGGCATCAACTGGCACGCAGAATTAACAGGTATGCAGCAGACGAACCGTGAGCATAAACGATATGGTAAACTGACGACAGACTTTAGTTTCTATGTACCCCTGATCGGAGATTCTACACTGGTGATGGCGAACCGTATTGCGGCAGGAACCACCTTCGGGGATCCGGCGTATTTTCAGATGATGGCGCTTGGTGGTACACAGGTATTACGCGGGTTTCATACCAACCGTTTTATCGGTAAGACGGCCGTGTATCATAATTTTGAACTGCGGCTGAAACTCTTTGATTTCACATCTTATCTGATTCCTGGTACCGTGGGACTGATTGGCTTCAATGACCTGGGAAGGGTATGGATGCCGGGAGAGACGTCTCACAGGTGGCATGATGGTTATGGCGGCGGCTTGTATATCATGCCGGTAGATCTGTTTTTAATACAGGCCGCAGTGGGCTTTTCGGAAGAAGGAGCGCTGCCTTATATAACTGCCGGCTTCAGATTTTAATTCGCAGCCCCTTTTGTATTGCTGACAAGTGAATGTCTCAGCCAGTCATCAGTATTTTGGCGCCCAGACGTTTGGCAGGCACTATTGTGCGAAAGTAAAATCCCCTGACAACGCCGGAGAATGCAGTGAAAAGGATCATTGATGTGGATCGGAGCGTAGCAGGGAAAACATCAGCATATCATAATGCCTGTTATTCCAATACATCCAATCCCTCAAGGTACCTTCGTGTTTAAACCCTATTTTATGCATCAGGTGGATAGAAGAGGCATTTCCTTCCATAACTTCTGATTCAATACGATTGATATTAAGCGCATGAAAGCCAAAGCTGATGATAGCATGTAAGGCTTCTGTACAGATCCCCCTGTTCCAGTAAGCATATTGCAGGTCATAACCGATATTGGCGCGGTGTTTTGGTGTGAAGTTGTTAAAGCCTACAGTACCGATGATATCCTTCCGGTCGTTCAAACGAATACCCCAGCGGATAGCGGCTTTGGATTCGAAACGCTTCCGGAAATGATCGATCAGCCGGTGAGCGTCATCCGGGCATTCCAGTGGTGTGAGATTATAGAAGCGGGTGACATTGCTGTCGCCGAATAGTTTGTACAGATCTTCCGCATGCGCCTCTGTAATCTGAATCAGTTCCAGATGCGGTGTTCGTATCGTAGGAAATTTGTCAAACACAAGGTCTCTGTTTTCAGTAACGCGGGACATGATGATAAGCTGTTTGATGTAAGGTAACTTGCCGGTAATGAATATAAAGAAAATCACGGACAAAAACCAGCAGCTTATACAGGTTGTCAGGGCTTATCCTGCGTAGAGGATACAGCCATACAGCAGTGCAGCCACTAATGCGGCAAATAAAGTGTTCAGAAAATTCACGGTGTTGTTACCGATCAGGTGCTTACGTTCGAATGCAGCGCCCAGCAGTGAATCGGCCAGATTACCCAGGACGCCGGCTATCAGTACGATCAGACTCAGCTGGCTGAAACCATCATAGATAAGAGAGATAATTGCGGCACCTGCGGCGCCTATCAGGGTACCTTCCAGGCTGATGACGCCATCGAGTCCTTTGGGTTCTTTTTTAAAGCTGAGGATATTGAAGAAATTACGGCCGTATACCATGCCCAGTTCGGAAGAGAGGGTATCGGCGAGTGCTGATGCCAGACTGGCAGCCAGCATCAGTTGATATAAGTGAGCAGGGCCGGGAGCGAACAGGCTCAATAACGCCACAATTGCGGCTACACCGCCGTTCGCGAATACCTGTCCGGCAGTCCTTCCCTGGGGATGGTCGCCTTCCGTACTTATTTTTGCTTTCAGATCTTTCCGGTGAGACGTGGCCCATACACCCAGTACAAAGAAGGTAAACAGTAAAAAGACGCCTTTAGCGCCATCACCAACTGCTATAAATACACCAATCAGCAGGGCTGCAATAGCCGCCGGAAAGGTCAGTTTACCGATACGCAGGCAATAAATGATTACGCCGGCGATAACAAAGTAAAAAAACAGGGTGGCGAAGAAGAGGCCGCTGTCTGGCGTTGGTAATTCCATAGGGCGGCAAATCTATTAAAATAATTCTCAAAGAAAAATTTGGCTACCTACATGCAAGTAGGTATGTTTGCATTGTCAAACAGAGATGATATTATCATGAGCACAGCGCTGAATACGAAAGAACGGATCGTTGAACTGGGAAGGGGGCATATGCAAAGGATTGGCTACCATTCCTTTAATTATAAACAGATCGCGCTGGAGCTGAAGATCAAAAATGCTTCCATACATCACTATTATCCATCCAAGGAAGACCTGGGTATGGCAGTGATAGAGAAGGACAGACAGGATTTCCTGGATTTTATCCAGCGAACGAAGAAAGCAGCCCCTATGGACAAACTGGATGCTCTTATCTGTGCCTATGAGGAATACTTTAAAGGCGGTCAGAAACTCTGTGTGATCAGTACCTTCAGCGCCTCCTTTAACGAAATAACAGAACGGATGCAGCTGGCTATCCGGCAATATTCGGAGATAGTCTCCTCCTGGCTGGCGGCTGTATTGAAAGAAGGCCTGGAATCAGGCGATTTTCACTTCACATCGCCCATTGAAGAAATGACGAATCACTGGATGGCCACCCTGCCTGGCGCATTGCTGGTCGGACGAAGCCGGGGAAAGGAATACTTCGACATGGCACTCCATTCACTCAAAAAAGCAATACAATCCTCCTGAGAGGATTTTTTTTAGACCATGTTACCTACCTGTATGTAGGTAGGTTTTGTAAAGAGTACACTCACCTTAAATAGCAAACAAATAATGAAACAGATTATTCTGACAGGAAGCAGCAGCGGTTTCGGGCTGACTGCCGTGAAGACACTTGCCCTCAAGGGCCACACTGTATACGCTACCATGCGTAATGTCAACGGCGTCAACGCTGCTGTTGCAAAGGAATTGACAGACTGGGCAAAGACGCAACAGGTAAAAGTGATCGTCGTAGAACTGGATGTGACCAGCACGACTTCCGTTAACAATGCCATCGCGGACATCGCAAAACAATCGGGTGGCAGGATCGATGTGCTGATCAACAATGCCGGTATTTCTTTTATGGGTATAGGAGAGGCCCTGTCTATCGAACAGACGGAACTGCTGTACCAGGTGAACACCATCGGACCGGAACGTACCATGAAAGCAGTGTTGCCGTACATGCACCAACAAAAAGAAGGACTGATCATCAACGTTACCAGTGTACAGAGCAGACAGTATTTCCCTATCCTGAGTACGTACAACGGTACGAAAGCCGCATTGGATGCGGTGACCATGGGATATCACTACGAACTGAAGTCATCCGGTATTGACGTGGTAAGCATACAGCCAGGCGCTTATCAGACCACCGATATCACTACCAAAAGTATCAGTGGTAACAATGCAGCGGTAGAAAGTCAGTATGGTGCAGATGTACTCGATTTCAAACGTGCACTGTTTAAATTCTTCGAACCAACTCCTGCAAGTCCTGATCCGAAAGAAGTAGCTGATGTGATGCTGAAACTGGTGGAATTACCACAGGGTCAAAGACCTGTTTCTAATGTAGTCGGCGGTGGTGGCAATACCGACAAGATTGAAGTAATGAATGAGACGATGCGACAGATTGTAGAGGGAACAGTGGAGTTTTTGCCGAAAGCGTTCCCGGCGTGAGATGCCAATTAGGAATTAAGAATTAACAATTAGGAATTATGGCATAATGTTCCTTCAATAAATAGAAAAGCGTCCACAATTCAGTTGCAGGACGCTTTTCCTATAAATTCTTAATTCCTAATTCCTAATTGTCAATTGTCAATTCCTAATTCATTCAGCTGCATCAGCTGCACAAACTCCTGCCTGAACGTAGCGATCTTACCACTCTTCAAGGCTCGTACAGCTTCTATCTGTCTTTGCAGTTCATCCTGATACAGGGCGTGCGATTCGATCTCTTCTTCTTCAGCTATGTAGTCATTTCCTTTCTCTTCACTTAATTGAGTGCTTATCAGGATATCAAGCGTATTACGGATAATATCTATTACTTCGAAAGAGGTATCGATCGGATCTTCTGCGAGTCCGCTGACCGCCATCCATACAGCTGTAGCAGCGTTTTGTGCGGAAGATGCCAGGGTAGAACGCCACACTGATTCGAAGATCTCCATATGATTGTCGAGGTTCGGGATCTGGTCCTGCGCCATTGTATCTAACTCTTCAGCAGTCGTGTCTTTCAGTTGACCGGCTACCAGTAACCATGCCTTATCAAAAATGACGTCTGTCTTTGCGAGATCACCGTCAAATTCTTTTTCGTAGATCTTTTTAAAGGTCAGCCATAAAGTCTCTGCAGCTGCGAGGCTGAAGCGGGAAATATCGTTGGGAGAAAGTGATTCGAGTTGCTCCTCCAGTTGTTCTGTCATGTGTCGTTGCTACTATTTTAAAGTTTTTTACAGTCAGTGATCCTGTAAGGCTATTGTAAAAGAACCCGATAGCAGCTGCAAGATAAACAATTACACTACTAGATCCTCATTTCCGCCTCAAACGGCGTAGCAGGGTTAAGGATGAACAGTTGTCCGGGATTGATCCCATTCAGGATACGCTGAAAGGTCATCTTTACAATCACCCTGTCATCCGGAACATTAACCATCCCACTTCTGGCAATCATTTCTGCATTTGCGAACAGCGGAATAAACTCACCATGCTCCCGCACATAAGTAGCCAGCATCAGGTCTTTGCTATCTTCCATTTTGTGTGCGAGGGTAAAGACCTCACAGTCTTTCATCGTTTCGATCAACTCCTGACGGAACCGCTTTTCGTCAAACCATTGTTTCATGACCTTCTGTTGCAGTCGGGCGGAATTGTCTTTGTGATAGAAGGGAAGATTATGCTGACGAACGTAATCGGTCAGTTCCGGATTCGTCACACCGGAGGTATAATAGATCTCGGTATCGCTCATAAACTGGGACTTGATCATCCAGGTAATCTCCTGTATGGAGTCTTCGTCTCCCTGGTGGTCGATCGCCAGTACCAATATATGTGCCTTGGATGTGTTGTTGTAAGCAAAGCCGAAATAAGCGGCTGTCACAGCAGCTTCTGAACTGAAGTAGCTGACCAGGTCATCTACAAAATTTCTGTCCGCTGATAGTGGTGTAGGCGTGGTCGCGCTTGTTGCTGGTACAGTTGTTTCGGATTCAGTAGGTTTTTTCCTGAAACGGTCAAATAATTTCATACGGATAGGGATTTAGAATAGTCGCCGGCATATGTCAATGCCAATAGTCACAGGCGAGAACATATCGTATACAAATATAATATTTAAAGATACATATCCGAAAAAAAGCCCGCTTTATTTATTCCGGTAGGCGGATGGGTTGGTCTGGTGGTAGCTCCGGAAGAACTTATTAAAGTGACTCAGGTCGGTAAAGCCTAATTCCTGGCTGATTTCTTTGAGTGATAATGAACTGTATTTCAGCCGGTTTTCGATGATGTGCAGTTTATAGCGGTTGATATAATCCCGTAGGGCCACGCCGGTATGCTCACGGAAGAAAGCGCCCAGGTGTCTTTTGGAAAGACCGAATAAGGCGGACAGGTGTTCCTGGCGTACCAGTTCCGTTTCGTAGATATGCTGGTGTATATAATGGAGCATGGCGGTCAGTTTTTCATCCTGCTTCACGACTGTTTCCAGTGGTTCGTGTACATTTCTGCGAAGGATGGACGTGACCGTCTGTAAAAGAAAGAAGATGGTTTCGCTGGTTTCATTCTTTGTTTCCTGCCATTCTGCGACCAGCAATCGTATCAGTGCATCTGTTTTATCTGCATCGGCGGCTGATTTCAATACGGGGAACTGCTGTCTGCGGCTACAGATCAGGAGTTCGTCGATATGCCTGTTCCAGCGATGTTCTTCCGGTAAATGTCCAACCTGTGTGACATAGACATTGGTAAACTTGATAAAGGTAAAAGTAGTGGGCGTGGTGATTTCAAAACTGTGGTAATCGGCAGGCGCCAGCAGGAAAATAGACTTTTCCGTATAGGGGTGACGGATACCGGAGAGACAATGAAAGCCGCTGCCTTCGTGTATGAAGATCAGTTCGAAATGGTTGTGGTTATGCAATGGGTGTTGCCATTCCGTCGTCGTGAAGTGAGAAACTTTAAGAAATTCGTGTTGAACATACCGCTGCATACGACACAAAATACAAATAATCCCTGCCAATATACAAATGCCGGACCTGCCGCTACAAGTAATTTTGAGACATAAATCAACACATATGAACGGACACCGTAAAGTAGCGCTGATAGCGGGCGCACAGGGAGTAATAGGCAGGAATCTCGCAGATCACCTGGATGCAGCAGGGGATTGGGATATTATCGGACTTTCCCGCAGGGGTGGTGAAGCCCAAGGAAATATCAGGCATATAGCGGTCGATTTACTGGATAAAAAAGATACAACTGATAAACTGGGCGGTCTGACTACTGTGACGCATATTTTTTATGCCGCCTATGTAGATGCGCCAACCTGGGCCGCATTGGTACCACCTAATATGGCGATGCTGGAAAACCTGGTCAATGTGGCAGAACCTGTTGCAAAAGGCTTACAGCATATCAGTCTGATGCAGGGATACAAGGTATATGGTGCACATCTCGGATCTTTCAAAACACCGGCCAGAGAGTCTGACGCTGGTCATATGCCGCCTGAATTCAATGTAGATCAGCAGGTATTCCTGGAAAAGCGACAAGCGGGTAAGTCATGGAGCTGGTCCGCTATCCGGCCGTCTGTAGTCGGTGGGTTTGCCCTGGGAAATCCCATGAACCTGGTGCTGGCTATCGCTATATACGCGTCCATTTCAAAGCAACTGGGACTGCCTTTGCGCTTTCCCGGCAAATCAGGGGCTTATGATAAACTGATAGAGATGACAGATGCTGGTCTGCTGGCAAAGGCAACTACCTGGGCCGCAGAGAGTCCCAAGGGCGCGAATGAGGCATTTAATATCAACAATGGGGACTTATTCCGCTGGAATGAAATGTGGCCGGAAATAGCCCGTTATTTTGAGCTGGAAGTGGCGCCACCCTTACCAATGACCCTCAATGTGATCATGGCAGATAAGGCTGCGCTGTGGCAACAGATACAGGAACAATACCAGCTGGCCGCTATTCCTTATGAGCAGTTATCATCCTGGGGTTTTGCAGATTTTGTGTTTTCCTGGGATTATGACATGTTTGCGGATGGCAGTAAGGCCCGCAGGGCAGGATTTCATGAATACGTCGATACGAAGGAAATGTTTTTCCGCATCTTTGACGATTTCAGGCAGCGTCGTATCATTCCCTGATCCTTTTTTGTGATCTTTGCAGGAATGAATGTCATCAATCTTCCTCAGGATCTCAATCCGGCGCAATACCGCGCGGAAGACCGGATACTGATCCGGCCATATACTTCTCCCTGCAATACTAAAAAGAATCGTGTGATCCTGCACAGGAACATGATTAATTTACTGATAGAAGGACGTAAGACGGTTATTTACGGCGGACAAACAACCACCGTCAATGACAATGCGATCTTATTCCTGGCAGCCGGTAGTTGTCTGACGACAAACGTAAAATCGGATAACGGCAATTTTCAGTCCGTACTCCTGTATTTCAGCGATGACGCCCTCCTGGATTTTTACATGAAATACGACCGCCTGGTACAGGCACAACAGCAGGATAAGCAATTACCGGCTGCTTCATTCATCACTTTTGAAAAAGATGTTTTTCTCCGGAACTATATAGAGTCAGTCAGACATTTATTACAATTGGGACAGCCATTGCCCCAGGAAATCTGTATCCTGAAGTTTGAAGAGCTATTGCTGTATCTGTTACAGACTGCACCGGAGACGCTATTACAACTGAAGGCCAATGCGACGGGGAGTATGCAGGATTTTGAGATCAGGAAGGCGGTGGAAGGGAATATCACCAGACCGGTGACTGTGGAGGAACTGGCTTTTCTGTGCAGTATGTCGCTGTCTACTTTTAAACGCAGGTTTACGAAGATCTATGGCACTTCTCCGCAGCGCTGGTTACTGGAGCAGAAAATGCAGGTGGCCGCCCGTTTGCTGCTGGATCAGCAAGCCAAACCAGGCGATGTATATGACCAGGTGGGATATGAAAGTCATTCCAGTTTCACGAAAGCCTTCCGCCAGGTATTTGGTATGACACCATCGGCTTACCAGGAACAAAATATGAACGTCCAGGCATAAATTCTGGACGGTGAGGACTAACAGGAAGGGCCTGCTGCGGACTACTTTTGCTGTATAAAATCAAAGTATATGACAGCACAGAACAAGGCCGTGGTAAGGCGATTTAACAAGGAAATCATTGAGGAAAATAACCTGGAGAGCTTCAAAGAAATCATGGATCCTGCGTTTATCAATCATACCGCTATGCCGGGGATGGATAAAGGAGCAGCCGGTATGTTACACACCTTCAACAATATACTGCGCCCTGCATTTCCCGACCTTAAAGTAACGATCTATGAGCAGGTGGCAGAAGGGGATAAGGTGACCACTTTCAAGATTATTTCAGGCACCCACAAAGGTACTTTTATGGGTATACCGGCTACGCATCAGCCTGTAAGTATCAGGGTGATGGATATGGTCACGGTACGTGACGGAAAGTACTATGAACACTGGGGCGTAAACACAATGGCAGCGCTGGTAGCGGAATTAAAGGCAATAAATAGCGCAGAAAAATAGTATCCAAAGTATTTCTTCCAACCCTGTTTTTTTTGACTAAATTTTATTATATTTGTTACCCCCCCTAACTGAAGAGGGTGGTGAGCAGAAGGCTGACCTGGTGATGTTGAGAATGCTGACAATGAGTTAATTTATTAATTATATCGTTTACAGTAGGAGTTCTCCGGAACTCAGAATTAAAAGCCTTCTGATGCTCAGGAGGCTTTTGTGTTTTCTATAAACAAAAATAAACGAGGTATGTTGGAAATTGTAGCAGTAAAAAAAGAAGATGTTAAGACGCTGGAACAGGTGAAGTCCCTTTTCCGCGAGTACGCCAACTGGTTGAGTGTAGATCTTAGTTTTCAGGGCTTCGAAGAAGAACTGATCAGTTTACCTGAACCCAATTATGTAGCGCCCGCGGGAGCATTGTTTATTGCCCTGGTTGACGGACATCCGGCGGGTTGCGTCGGCATAAGACCGTTTGAAAACGCTACCTGCGAAATGAAACGGCTCTTTGTACGCGATGCTTTCAAAGGACATGGCGTAGGCAGAGCGCTGGCCATCAAAGCTATTGAAGCCGGAAAGGAACTGGGCTATAAACGTATGTTGCTGGATACGCTGGCACATATGCGCCCCGCTATTGAATTGTATACCAGCCTGGGTTTCCAGCCTATTGCTGCGTACTACGACAACCCTATCAGCGACGCTGTATACCTTTCAATGATGTTAGAAAAGGAAAGTGAAAATGCCGGTACGGCTATTTAAGCACTGATTTTAACAATTATTTGGCAGTGCGGCTGGTGATAACCAGCAATAAATATTGATAAATTGTAATGAAGGATGGCCAATCATCCTGTGTACAGTTTATGGCAAGAATACGCGGTTTGTTCCTCTATTACCGTTCGTTTTTCCTGGTTCCCGGAATACTGCTGATCCTTTGTGCCTGCTGGGTGTATCATAGCAATGCTACGAAGCACCTCGGCATATTGCCTGCGATCCTTAGTCTGAAAGCCATTGCTTTTGGCATGACCGCCTATGTTGCCCATCAGCGGAAAGAAAGATATTATTTCTTCAATCTTGGTCTCGGCCCTTACCTGCTGACAGGGACTGCCTTTGTGATAGATTTCCTGTTGTTGTTTACTGCGCTAACCCTCACTTCATTTTATAGTTAATGGATATACTGGAAACGGATAGCGTGACGCTATCTTATGGAACAAAGATGGTTATCAGTGGCGGCTATATGAAGATGATCAGTGGTCGTATTCATATACTGGTAGGCCGGAACGGCTCGGGTAAGTCCAGTTTGATGCGCGTGATGTTTGGTGCACAGACTGCGGAATTCAGTTTTGTGCAATACAACGGTAAGAAGTTAAGCAGGGCTGCATACAAAGTACCGGGACTGGTCAGGTATCTGCCACAGTTCCCTTTTGTACCGGCTCCGCTGAAAGCAGGCGCATTTGCCCGGTCTTATGATGTACCCTGGGAACGGGTAACGGCCTGTTTCCCGGAGTTTGAAGGAAAAGAGCAGGCAGCGGTGAAATCGCTTTCCGGCGGACAAATACGTATGCTGACCACTATTGTGCTGATCTGTTCTCCGGTAAAATTTGTGATGCTGGATGAACCATTTACGCACATCATGCCATTGCATATTGATACGATCAAAGACCTGATACGCGAGGAAGCTGCGAAAGGAAAAGGCTTCCTGATCACGGATCATATGTATGATCATGTACTGGATCTGGCGGATGCGTATTATTATATGGAATGGGGCGTGACGATTACGATGAACCGGGCAGAGTTGCTGGAGAAGGATTATTTTCTGCGGATGCGGTGCGAGTGAGAAGAACATATTGTTAAATCTGCTGAATGGGGCGGAAATACGCCCGGAATATGCAAATTTCGCGCCTTGTCCTGTGGGCATTAAAGCGTGTTTTATGCAAAGAAGATCATTGTTCAAACGATTTGGCGGTTTACTATTAGCTCCGGCTGTATCACTGCCATCTTTCGCAGCTGATGCGGAGAAGAAGCCTGTATTACGTGTAGCGCATATTACAGATGTGCACCTGTATGATAAAGCAGGCGCGCCTGATTTTTTCAGGAAATGTCTGCATCATATTCAGTCGCAGCAGCCGAAGGTAGATATGATACTGAACGGTGGCGACATTGTGTTTGATATGAACAAAGAGAACCTTTCGACCATCGATGTACAATGGAAATTACTGCATACGATCATGAAGGAGGAGTGTAGTCTGCCGGTACATTATGCCCTGGGTAATCACGACATCTGGTGGAGTGAAAACAACAAAGGGCAGGCGGTGTACGGTAAGCAATATTCGCTGGATCAGTTACAGCTGAATTCACCTTATTACAGTTTTACGAAAGGCGGCTGGAAGTTTATCGTACTGGACAGTGTACACCTGGATGTAGACGATACCTGGTATATCGGTAAACTGGGAGAGGCACAGATGATATGGCTGTCAGATGAACTGAAAGCAACGGATGCACAGACGCCGGTATGTGTGTTGTCACATATTCCGATCCTGACGGCCACCCTGATGGTACAGGATAATATTGTGAACAGGTGGGAAATGCTGGGTGGCGATATGCATACGGATACGGCGGATATTATCCGGTTGTTTTACCAGTATCCGAATGTGAAATTATGTCTGAGCGGGCATATACACCTGAAGGATAAAGTGGTATATAACAATGTGGCGTATCTGTGTGATGGAGCGGTGAGTGGCGCGTGGTGGAAAGGAAATAACAGGGAGACGGCGCCTGGTTATGGATTACTGGAATTGTTCGCAGATGGCAGTTTTACTGAAAAGTACGTGCATTATCAATAAAGGGAACATTTGATGATATGTTTCCCGAAGGAGAGGAGGGATATGTTGATTGATTTCACACCTTCTTATATATATTCTACATTAGGTAGATGAAGGGAAGCAAGCAGAAGAAATTGCCGCCACTGATGAAATAATTGCTGCTGGACAGGGAAAGAAGTTATAAGACATTTGGCAGTAACAGGTTTATTGATTGATTTTCAATTTGATACAGCTGTTTAATACTTTGGCGCGCGTCTGAATAGCACAGAATGATAGTAGGATTAGTGATGCTTGAGTGCATTAACGCTGGCACGTGTGTATGGTTTGATAAAGCGGCATTGATATTGAATAGCTAAAATAAAGCGCCGCATTGTGTGCCTGGCAGGCAGTGCAGGATGCTTTATCATTCAAAGCGATAAACCCAATTAATCTATTCCCATGAGTGCAATTGTCAATGAATTTTTTAATGCGGCAAGAACCGGCGACATCACTTTTTTGCAGGAAAACATCAGTAAAATAGAGGATCTGAATGTTCGCGACAGTCGTGGATATACACCCCTGATCATTGCCACCTATAATAACCAGATCGAGGCAGCTGCATTATTGCTCGAAGCAGGTGCAGATGTAAATGCGGCAGACTATGGTGGAAACACTTCTCTGATGGGCGTAAGTTTCAAAGGTTATCCGGAAATAGCAACGTTGCTGATTGGTTATGGCGCTGATCTGAACTTGCAACATGGCAATGGCGGTACTGCGTTGATGTTTGCCGCGATGTTTGGAAGGAATGATATGATAAAGCTATTGCTTGATTTTGGTGCGGACATCAATATCCGGGAGAATAGAGGGATGACTGCCGCTGATCTGGCAGCACAACAGGGAAATGCAGCAGGAGTGGAAATGCTGGAGGCAGCAGGAATTGAAAAGTAGTAAACTATAGTGTTAGGTTGATAAATGACAAAAGGCGTTCTGCTTCCAGCGGAACGCCTTTTATCGTATTACTTCATGGTTGACTTAGGCAGTTTATAACCATTGTGATATTCAGGTGTGAGGTATTTGTTGGCCTCTTTTTCAGTGAATCCACCGGTAGCGCCATTCCAGTGTAGCTTCTGGCTTGTTTTGTAAGCGATATTTCCCAACTGGGCAATAGTAGCGACGTGTGCGCCGGCTGACAGTGGCGTGTTCAGGTCTTCCAGTTTGCGGGACTTAATTACTTCCAGGAAGTTGGTGGCATGTTTGTCCAGGCCATTGTCCACGGACTTCTGACGTGGCACTGCTTCCATTTTATCTTTTTCAGGGATCACTTCCCATCCGCCACGATCCAGTACCAGTGTACCGTTATTGCCGATGAAGGCAATACCGTGATCACGGCCGTAAGGACCGCCGTCTATGCCGATAGCGTGTTCCCATTGTATATTGAAGCCGTCGAACTGATAAACTGTTGTCAGTGTATCCGGTGTTTCAGCCGCATCATCAGGATAAGCGAATTTGCCGCCGGCAGCCATTACTGACTGCGGGTGCTGTGCCTTCATGCCTAACAATGCATAATCGAGCAGGTGTACGCCCCAGTCGGTCATCAGTCCGCCAGCATAATCCCAATACCAGCGGAAATTGAAATGGAAGCGATTAGGATTAAAAGGGCGCTTTTGCGCAGGACCTAGCCAGGCAGCGTAATCTACACCTGCAGGGGGATTACCATCTGGTTGTTTTGGAATGGAGTGCATCCAGCCCATATAGGCCCAGGCTTTGACCAGGCGGACTTGTCCGAGTTTACCGGAATGTACGAAAGCGATGGCGTCTTTAAAGTGTTGCTGACTACGTTGCCACTGACCTACCTGTACGACACGTTTGGTGTTTTCCTGGGCATACAGCATGGCTTTAATCTCTGCAATAGAGTTACCGATGGGCTTTTCGACGTAAACGTCTTTCCCTGCGGATACGGCGTCAGTCATCTGGAGGCAGTGCCAGTGATCGGGCGTACCGATGATCACGGCATCGATGGATTTGTCCTCCAGTAATTTACGGTAGTCGCCATAGGTCTTTACTTTCTGGCCCTTCTTGTCCAGTTCTGCGGCCCGTTTATCGAGTACATTTTTGTCAACATCACAGAGGGCGACGCATTGTGCGTACGGGTTTTTGAGAATAGCGGTGAGGTCTGACCAGCCCATTCCGTTGATGCCGATAGCGGCGACATTGATCTTATCACTGGGGGCAACTGCGCGGAGAGCGGAGGGCAACGCACCGACTAATCCAGCTCCTGCGACAAGGGTAGAGGCAGAGCGGATAAAGTGTCTTCTTGAGTTGTTCATAACTGTAGTTGATAGTTGTTTTCAATAAACGCGGCATATATAATGCAAAACGCGGAATACTGAAAGATAGATACTTCGGCTGTAAGATGCAACAGCAATTTGAGTATATATCGTCCAATATTCCGCGTTTCCGTTACGGAAGGAAGTATGGTTTAGAATTCGTCGTTTTCTTCTTCTGTACCGGAACCGAAGTTCATCATGGTACCAAGGAGATCACTGAAGCGGGTCTCGTTTTCCACCACCTTTTTACTGATGAGGGAGTAGGAAGCGAGGCCGTGTAATACGAATTCCATGAGCAGTAACTGTTCTTTGTTATTGGCATGTGGGAATTTCCCTTTGATCAGCTCTTTCAGACCATCTACCTTCTGAAGGGATGTCTCGTATTGCTTATCATTTACATCCTGCAATAACTGTACGGCATTGCCTTTATCAAACCATTGGATAACCGCCCTGTAAGGATTCTCGCCAGCAGCGCTCTGTTTACGTTTTTTGAAGGAATCCGGGTTCGGGAAGTACTGGGAGAAGACGCTGCGGATGGCCTTGTCGAGGAGATTTACGGCCACCTGTAACGGCCCTTCCTGTTCGCCTTCATATACCAGCTCTATTTTACCGGTAATGGCCGGAATAATACCCTGGAGGTCGGCTATACGTACGTAAGTTTCTTTTTCCTTGTTGATGATGGCTCTGCGTTCGCCTGCGCTCACTGCGTTTTCATAAGCGGCGATGGTCAGACGGGCAGATACACCGCTCTTTTTGTCAACGTACTCACTGTTACGCGCTTCAAAAGCCACCTGTTCGATAAGGCGCTTGATCATATCGCTGATATGTACATGGCGTTGTTCATCATGTACATTGGCTTCCTGTTCGGTAATGAGCAGGGAGTTTTCGATATTCTTCGGATAGTGTGTAATGATCTGGCTTTCTATACGGTCTTTGAGTGGCGTTACGATGGAACCACGATTGGTATAGTCTTCCGGATTTGCAGTGAACACGAAGAGAATATCCAGTGGCATACGTACTTTAAAACCACGGATCTGGATATCGCCTTCCTGGAGGATGTTGAACAGGGATACCTGTATACGGGCCTGCAGGTCGGGCAATTCGTTGATCACGAAGATGCCTCTGTTGGAGCGTGGAATGATACCGAAGTGGATCACACGCTCGTCTGCATAGTTCAGTTTCATGTTAGCAGCCTTGATCGGGTCGATATCACCGACGAGGTCAGCTACGGATACATCCGGCGTAGCGAGTTTTTCGCTGTAACGCTGGTCACGGTGTACCCATGAGATAGGCGTGGCGTCACCCAGTTCGGCAACGATATCACGTGCGTGACGGGAGAGTGGTTCGAAGGGACTATCGTTCACTTCAGAACCTTCCACGATGGGAATGTATTCGTCCAGCAGGGAAACCATCTGCCGGGCCATACGAGTTTTTGCCTGTCCGCGGAGACCGAGGAACAGGATATTATGACGGGAGAGCAGGGCTCTTTCCGTATCAGGAATAACGGTGTCTTCGTAGCCGATGATACCGGGGAATGCGTTTTCTTTTTGCTGGAGTTTACGGATCAGGTTTTGTCTGATCTCTTCTTTAACGGATTTAGGTTTATATCCACTCTTCTTTAATTCACCTAACGTACTTATGTTGATATTCATGTTTGTATTAATGGATTATTCTATCAATGATATGATTGCGATGCCTGTTAAAGCATTTTTCTTTTTCCGTTCTCGAAGTCGAAGAAAAGGAATTGTCCCAGTTTGTCCAGACCAGAGAAGAAGGCTTTCCCGTTGTTGGTTTCTGTAAACTCTGTTACGAATTTTTGCAACCACGGGTCGGTAGCTACCATAAAGGTGGTGATCGGAATTTTTAGTTTCTTGCATTGAGCAGCAAGATTGAGCGTACGGTTGAGGATTTTGCGGTCCAGTCCGAAGCTGTTTTTATAGTACTCTTTCCCGTTCTTGAGGCAGGTTGGCTTACCGTCGGTGATCATGAAGATCTGTTTATTCGGGTTGCGTCTGCGTCTGAGAATATCCATGGCCAGTTCCAGACCCGCAACAGTATTGGTATGGAAAGGGCCGACCTGCAGATAAGGGAGATCTTTAATCTCTATCTGCCAGGCGTCGTTACCAAATACAATAATGTCGAGCGTGTCTTTCGGGTAGCGGGTTGTGATAAGTTCACTAAGGGCCATGGCTACTTTTTTGGCCGGCGTGATACGGTCTTCGCCGTAGAGGATCATGGAGTGGGAGATATCGATCATCAGGGCGGTGGACGTCTGGGTTTTGAAGTCTGTTTCCTGGATTTCCAGGTCGTCCTGATGGATGGAGAAGCTGTCAATACCGTGATTGATCTGGGCGTTGCGGATGGAAGCTGTCATATCGATCTGTTCCAGTGCGTCTCCAAACTGATAAGGACGGCTATCAGCATTCAGTTCGTCTCCCTGACCGGATTTGCGGGTATTGTGATTACCGACGTTGTTTGATTTCTTCAGTTTTCCGAAGATCTCTTCCAGTGCTCTTTTGCGGATACTCTGTTCTGTCTTGCCGGTTATCTGGATGTTTCCGTTTTCTTCATTTTCACGGATATATCCTTTTTCTCTCAGTTCCTGTATAAAATCTCCGATGCCGTAATCTTCATTGGTAAGTTGGTACTCTTTGTCCAGTTCGGTCAGCCATTGTAATGCTTCACTGACATCTCCGCTGGTGTAAGTCAGCAGTTGAGTGAATACATCCAGTAACTTCTCAAAGGGCGATTTTCCCTGCTGCTCATCGGGTTCAAATTTGGAAAAATGTATGCCTCTCATAATATTTAAAATTAGGCAATTTAGTGGTATGATGTATATACATACTCTATAGCCGGTAATTTCATAAAAACATAACGAAGAATGTCGATATGATATAGTTGGTTATGTATGTGGTATATTTTAATATAAGAAAACAGGTTTATTTTTTAACAGGTTATAATATCTTGTCCTATCATCAGGGAGTCTGAAAGTCGGGAAAATGTGGTGATTGGGTGAAGTGTTTGGATGGAAACCGCTGATTGTGGGTCCGCTAACAGGCAGATGTGACCGGTCAGCCCTGATTGTTTGTATTGTTCGTAGAAACGAGGTATTTTTCACACAGGTCTTTACTGATTACCAAATTAAAACTATTGCAGATGATTAAAAAATTGAGCAGCGTGCTGTTCCTGGCCGGTGTATTGGCCGGAGCGACGATGACATCCACGTTAAGTTTTGCGCAGGGAAAAGCCGCCGATAAGCTGGGCTGGAAATTAGGAGCACAAGCTTATACCTTTAACCGTTTTACATTGGGACAAGCCCTTGAAAAGATGGATAGCGCGGGTATTGAGTATGTGGAGTGTTATAACGGTCAGACGATCGGGGATGGCATTGATGGCAAATTCGACTGGAGAATGGATGCCGCAAAGCAGGCGGAAGTAAAAGCTATGTTTAAGGCAAAAAAGAAGAAACTGGTGGCTTATGGCGTAGTATCGCCGGCCAGCGAACTGGAATGGGAGCAGGTGTTTAAATTCGCGAAATCTATGGGCATCCAGGTGATCACTGCGGAGCCTAAACGCGAGCATTGGGATGCAGTATCTGCATTGTGTGATAAATACAAGATTAAGGTAGCAATTCACGACCATCCGAAACCAAGTCATTACTGGCATCCCGATAGCGTACTGGTCGCGATTCAGGGACGCAGTAAGTACATGGGCGCCTGTGCGGATATCGGTCACTGGGTACGTTCTGGCATGGAGCCGGTTGATTGTATTAAACAGCTGAAGGGGCATGTATTGCACCTGCATTTCAAAGACCTGAATGAGAAATCCCGCGATGCGCATGACGTGATCTGGGGTAATGGTGTTTGTAATATGCCTGCTGTACTGGCTGAGCTGAAAGCACAGGGCTTTAAGGGCATGTTCTCTGTAGAATATGAGTATAACTGGGATAACAGCGTACCGGATGTGAAAGAGAGCGTAAAGTTCTGGTGGGACCAGGTAGGAAAATTATAATAGTGTTCAGATGTTTGATAAGGAAACTCCTGCATTTGCAGGAGTTTCTTCATTTATAGGGATCACTGCGGTGCTATGTCATTAATAACCAGGTGGCAAGGTGCAAAAAGAGACACTTTTTTTAGTGAAAGTATTTAGGTATATTTAATATATCCTATTATGAATACTATATCCTATGTTCATCTATCAGATCCTGTTTGCAAGGGCTATATGGCCTCAGGCGGAAAGGGAGGCATTTCTCCATGACGCCGACTTCTTTATCCGTTCCCTCCGTTCCAATGGTCAGTTAGTATCCCGAAATCATGTATTTCTTTTCCAGGAAGATGCGGTGTCCCTGCATGTGCAGTGTCTAAAAAAGGACTCGCTGGAAGAGCGTTATAACAGCGATTATGTCAATCAATGGATTTCTGTGCTGATGGAACGATATGGCGTGACGGTATCCTATCAATACCTGGGTGAGCATCTGGTGCCGGTACCAACGGCGGAAGTGGGTGCGTCCAGTTCGTTTATTCTTTACTGGGGCGGGCCTTCTCCTGTAAGATCGGGAGATACCTTTGACCAGATACCGCTTTATCATTTGCCGTATACGAGTGTATGGCAGCGGAATTATGAGGACATCAATTCCTGGTCGAATAGTTACGCGGAGATTGACGGACTATGGTTCCGTGGATCGATGGGAGAAAAACACTTTCATCATTTTTTATCGGATATTAATAGTCCGCTGACGACGCAGGGACGTAGTATCTGTAACCGGCTGGAGCAATTGACGGGTAAACCGAGTTATTACTACCTTTTTAATGCTGATAATAAGGACTCAGGGCATCATTGTCCGTCATGTGGCGGAGAATGGCAGCTGGAGAGTAAGTTACTGGCGAAATTTGACCTGAAGTGTGATCATTGCAGGCTGGTGTCGGGGAGAATTAGGAATTAAGAATTAAGAATTGGGGATAAGTGCTTTTCTCTTAACTAATTGTCCTTATGCAGTTTTGTCTTATACTTATATCTGCTTCATCTTACGTTAAAGCTGTACGTTTTTAGCGTAGGATTAACCTAAGATGAGGACAAGATGACTACAGAAAAAGGCTTCGAACATTCACGAAGGACTTTTTCTATAAATTCTTAATTCCTAATTCTTAATTCATGATAATGCAGAAGGGCGATCACTGTGCAGTGATCGCCCTTCTTATTTTATACCATTTGTCGGTTATTTTGTTTGTGCACCATCAGCTTCCGGCTCAACAGTGTCAATATTGACACCACCCGGTTGCTCCAGTGACTGGCGGCGTTCAGGATGTGTAAAATCTTCCTTCATACGCTGCAGCAGGGTGATGAACTGTTCAGCCATCTGCATATCACGCTGCAAACCATTCATTTTAGAAGGTGGCAGGCAGCGATAGTATTGTAACTGCTGTGTACAATCTTTGATGATCAGCTGAGAGATCTCGTCTGCTTTCTTCGCATCGCCAGCCAGGTAGTAAGCGTATACAGTCTGCATAGAGCTGTAGTTGTGCATCTGTCCTGGCGTGGTCATTGCGTAAGGGAAGTTACCCTGCAGGAGGTTTTTATCGCTCTTATTCAGTACTGCGAGTGCGGAATCTTTGTCACCGGCCAGGGCCATAGCGGTACCCAGTTTAGTGTAAGCGTTACGCAGGTATTGCAGCAGTTTACGGTTAGGTTCGTCGAAGTAAGTACCTGGAACGTTAGCACCACCGAAAGCGAATTTTTCCATCAGGTTTTTGTACATCACAGGGATGTTAACGTTATTGTCGGCACCCATCGGATCGTTGCTTTCTGTCTTAGCCAGCGGCACGAGGCGGTAGGTCAGACCATCCGGACGGAGGTAGTCGTTCAGACCGAGATCGGTTGGGCTGGTGAAGTAGATAGGACGTTTCCAGTCGTTAGCGGCGATGATGTCGTATACCGCCAGGTCATTTTTCAGCAGGTAAGATTTGCTGATCTGGAATGGCAGCTGTGGCATTACACGTGCGCTATCGTGGATATCAACGGTACCGTTTTTCAGCACTTCTGCTACGTTTACCGGTACGAAGAGTTTTTTAGCAGGCAGGTAGTTGATCTGTGAACCGTCGGTAGTAGACAGTTTAGCACGAGGATCATCAGAACCCATGAATGCCATTACTTCTCTCAGGTTATAGAATTTATCCTGCGGGAAGCTACCGCCATCATAGTATTGGATGTAGTTGCGGTTTTCGCCCTGGTATTTATCAGGAGTCCAGGACATTGGAACGCCTGCGCTCTTGTTAACCATATGACGTTGCTGATCGATATACCAGTCTACACCGAGGAGGCTGAGGTTGATCACACGAACATCAGGACGGATACCTTCTACTTCCTGTGCATACCACAGCGGGTAGGTATCGTTATCGCCGACGGTGAACAGGATTGCATTTTCAGCACAGGAGTTCAGGTAGTCAGCAGCAACATCACGGGCGATGGTTTTGGTAGAACGGTCGTGGTCATCCCATTCCTGGAAGCCCATCAGGACAGGCACTGCCAGCAGACAAACGAGTGCAGCTGCCGGAGCGGAGATCGCTGATTTAGTCTTTTTCTTCAGGAATTCAGCCACAGACAGTACACCCAGACCGATCCAGATGGCGAATGCATAGAAGGAACCTACGTATGCATAGTCACGTTCACGTGGCTGGTTACCCGCCTGGTTCAGGTAGAGCACGATGGCAAAACCGGTGAAGAAGAACAGGAGGGAAGCGACCAGTGTATCTTTACGGTGATTGTTATACTGATAGAAGAAACCAATCACACCCAGTACGAACGGCAGGAGGAACAGGGTATTGTGTCCTTTGTTGTTCTTTAAGCTGTCCGGCATCATGGATTGGTCGCCGTACATAATATTATCTATAAAGGAGATACCAGTGATCCAGTTACCGTCACGTTTGTTACCGTAACCTTGTGTATCGTTTTGTTTACCGGAGAAGTTCCACATAAAGTAGCGGAAGTACATGAAGTAAACCTGGTATGTCACGAAGAAGCTGACGTTATCTTTAAAGCTAGGACGTGCGTTGGCATCGAGCCCCAGCCAGTCGCGGTAGTAATCCGCATGCCCCTGATCGTTGCTGGCGTCCCAGACACGCGGGAACAGCATTTTATCTTCAGCAGCGTAAACAGGAACCTGTTTTTTACCAGCGATCTCATATTTGTCTTTACCACGTGCGTAGATGTTTCCTGCATCTTCATAAGAAGTAGGGCGGGCAGTGAATACCTGACCATAGATCAGCGGGAAATCACCATACTGTTCACGACCCAGGTAACCTACCAGGGAGATCGGGTTGTCCACGTTGTACATATCTACAGATGGATTCGCGGTAGAGCGGATCATTGTAGTAATATAAGTGGAGTAACCGAGCAGCAGGAAGATGATAGAGTAGATGGTTACTTTGATAGCGTGAGTAAAGCTGGATGATTCGATTTTAACATCGAACAGTTTTACCAGATAAGGTATAAATACGATTGCGGCTGAGATGATCAGCTTTAATATTTTGATACCAGCACCTGAAGCGTCGTTAAAGGCAGGGATGACGATAACGGAAGCGATCAGGATCAGTGGCGCGTAGAGACCGAATTTAGGATTTTTCAATCCGTATAACAGGACTGCAGCCAGTGCGAGGAAGTAGAAAGCGAAGCCACTGTAGAATGGCAGGCCGAGGCTATTCACGAAGAATACGTCCATCAGACCGGAAGCCTTAACGGTATCCTGGATAACGAACTTCTGCACGAGACCGGTGATAGCGCAACCAATGATAAATGCCCAGAAAGTACCGATAGGCGTTACTTTAGGAGAGCGTTTGAAGTAGTACACCATTACGATAGCCGGGATGGTGAGGAGGTTCAGCAGATGGACACCGATAGAGAGACCCATTGTGAAAGCGATGAAAACGATCCAGCGGTCAGCATATGCTTCATCTGATTCGTGTTCCCATTTCAGGATCGCCCAGAATACGATGGCGGTGAAGAGGGAGGACATTGCGTACACCTCGCCTTCAACGGCAGAGAACCAGAAAGAGTCAGAGAAGGTGTAAGCTAATGCACCTACTGTGCCGGCGCCCATGATGGCGATCATTTTTTCGCTGGAAATAACTTCTCCGGCTTTCACCATCAGACGACGAGCGAAGTGTGTGATGGTCCAGAAGAGGAAGAGGATAGTGAATCCGCTTGACAGTGCAGACATCAGGTTTACGCCGATAGCTGCCTGAGAGGGCGGAAACGGAATGGTAAACAATCTACCCAACAGCACAAATAAAGGAGCTCCCGGAGGGTGCGGAACCTGTACCTTGTAGGCACTAGAAATAAACTCGCCGCAGTCCCACAGACTTCCGGTGGCCTCCATAGTCATAATGTAGACAGTGCAGGCAATGATACAGACAACCCAACCTACAATATTGTTGGTCCTTTTAAAATTCATAAGGATGTTTTAGGTCCGACAAAAATAGAAAAAGTAGCAAATTATGATAATTAGCGATAACAGTTTTAACTTTTTCTTTAATAAGAGGAAATATTTAAAGATGCCAGGGTGAAAAGTCGCTATAGGAAAGGAATTGATTAACAAACAAATATGTTGGGATTTAGGCATGGGGAGCCTTGTTCCGGCGGAATCAGCCGAAGATGATACGTATTGTCTGATAAAATGCCAGTTTCTGGAAGCCGGATACCAGTTGATCGCGGCTGAAGCCCTGAAGACCAAACAGGCCGGCGGCGTTACCTTTATTAATTGCGATTTCGAGATAGCCGGCGGCGTTAAAGAGGGCCAGTTTATGGCCTTCGGGTACATCGGCGTAGGTTTCACAAAGTTGTGTAATCACCTCGTCGCGGCGGAAGAAGATGGAGAAGGGTCTGCCTTGTCTGTGTTCTTCGAACTGCTGGCGGGTGATATTTACGACTACGTTCTCGAAGTTATCGATATGAATGATCTGGCCATCAATATAATCCTGACCGGTCATTGGTTGCAGGTTATTCTTGATGACGAAGTCATTAGCGGGTTCGCCGATCTGTTCGAGTGTTTTACCACTCTGAAGATCTTTATAAGCTTCTGCGAATCGTCTCAGGATGGTAAAGGTATCCTGGGGTTGGTCTTTATATAATTGTAATCTTACGACTTTATCGGGAGTACCGTTTGCTATCATCGTCACCAGTCCGTTATCAGCGCAGGCGATATATTGTCCGTTATGTTCTGCCAGTAATACATGATTTGCTTTTCTGTCGAAAAGGTTGATCAGTACAATATGGAATGTACGTGGCGGGTAGTAAGAGAAAGCGCTCTTACATATATATGTAGCCTGTGGGAGGTTGAAGGGGGAGATCTGGTGAGTGATATCCATGACGGGGGCACCAGGACAGTGTTGCCACAGCTGCCCTTTGATGGCGCCTACCAGGTAGTCCTGCAAGCCGATGTCGGATGTCAGTGTAATTATGGACATGTTATCAATGAATACCACTTTCCCAAAAAGAATGCCATTGAGCTATTGACGGCATTTTGTCTGCAAAGAAATATAAAATATATATGTTGCTGTATTGAATTTGTCAATAACTTGTTCAGATGTGCATAACTATAAATAGGCCGGGGTAGGGGCTTTGGGGCGTATAACATCGGCAAGAAAGGTGACAAAACCTGAAAGATAAACGTTAAGCCGTTCATGCTAATACCTTTGTAATCAATCATTGACGATGAACGGCCTGACGTTATTTACTGAAGTGGTGAACCTGGTTCTTTCTTAAAATGGTTATACACCAGTCCATCGAGCAGTCCGGGGAAAAGTTTACTGAGGAAAACTGTCAGTTTGCCCTGCCCTGTAAGCACCAATGTGCGTTTCCGTTTTGTGACAGCTTTGAGTATTTCATCTGCCACAGTTTCAGCGCTCATTAATTTTCCTTCATCCAGCGGTGTTTCTGCCTGTGCACGACCCTGTTCATTGAGGGCGGTGTTTCGGATATTCGATGAGGTGAAGCCTGGACTTACCCACATTACGTTAATGCCTGTATGCAGATTTTCGGTGCGTAGTGCTTCGAGGAAACCCTGCATAGCAAATTTGGAGGCAGAATAACCGGTACGACCGGGTAAGCCTCTGTAACCTGCTATAGAAGATACACCTACGACGGTACCTTTGTTCGCCAGCAATGACGGTAAAGCATATTTTGTGCAATATACAGTTCCCCAGAAGTTGATATCCATCAATTGCTTAAGTACTGTCAGATCAGCATCTTTGAACAAAGCGCGCATGGAAATACCAGCGTTATTGATCAGAACATCTATTCTACCGAGTCGGGCAATTACCTGGTCGATGAAGTGTTTGCAATCATCTTCCTTGCTGACGTCAGCGGTATAGGTGTACAGGTTATCGGTAGCGAGTTCTTTTTCAAGTGCTTGGAGTGTATCTGCCTTTCTGCCACACACGGCGACTTTCGCTCCGCCGCGGAGGGCAGCTATTGCCAGTGCCTTTCCAATACCGGATGTACCCCCGGTGATGACTACGACCTTATTTTGCATTAGAAATTTTTTTCAGATGCAAAAATAGGGGTAAATGATATATGTTGTTTCTTTTTGTCTGTAGCGGGTTTTGTAAAGTTGTTTGAAAAAAAGTTGCTAAAAAGTTGGAAGGAATGATTTTTTGTATACCTTTGCAATCCCAATCACGAAAAAAGGGAATGATTCCGTAGCTCAGTTGGTAGAGCAATACACTTTTAATGTATGGGTCCTGGGTTCGAGTCCCAGCGGGATCACAGGAAAATGAAGCGCTTCAAGTTTAATGACTTGGAGCGTTTGTTTTTTATAACACTTTTTCAATAAATTTATTATCAATCAATTTAAGTTAGAGTCGTGGGTGGTTGTTTCAAATAATTATCGTTATTCGATCACCACTTTAACACTATCTGCTTGTATTCTTTCTTTCAGCCATCTACTAATTTTATTTCGTTCCGAATTTTTAACTCTATCAGAAAAACGACCTACAAATAAAAACAGTGTATCTCTTTTGATAGAATCGAGACGTGTAAAAACACTTGACTCAAGCGTATAATGTATCAAAGATGGATAAAGCGCTTTTAACTCAAGACTTATGTCTGGAACTTCTGTAATGTTTCCTGGGGTTGGGCGCTTCAAGGTATCTGAAACTAATTCTGCAGCAAATACTTCCTCCAGAACACTTGCTTTAATGGCAGATAAATCAATTTGCTGTTTAGCGTCAAGTCCTTGTCTAATATTTAGCGCTGTATTACTTAAATGATAAAGCGACAGCCGTTTTTGCAAAGAATCGATTATTGCCTGGTCAAGAGGTTGGCCAACCAACAGGAGATCTATTTCTCCTCCTTTGTTATTATACTTGTAAGTATGGGTGACAACCTGAGTTTTTGTAAAATGGAATTCTGTCTGAACAAACTTGTTAGCATTGTTCTCAAATATACTTCGCTGAACTATCCTATATCCAAGATAAACGCTAGGTAGCAACGTCAATATGACGGCTAGAAGAATGTACCTGGAAACCCGCTTCTCCGTTTCAGCAGTCGCGAATTCTTTCTTGCGAAATTTTAGATGTTTAACTATTAAAAAAGTTGCGAGGCATATGAAAACGCTATTTATAAAGAATAGATATGCAGCGCCTAAAAAATAATACAATTTGCCAGTAGCAATACCAAATCCAGCTGTACACAAAGGTGGCATCAAAGCGGTTGCAATCGCAACACCAGGAATGACATTACTCTTTTCCCTTCTCGTCCCAGCCACGATACCCGCTAGTCCACCTAACAGCGCAATAAATACGTCCCATATTGATGGATTTGTTCTTGCCAGCAGCTCGGAGCTGGCATCATGGAGAGGTGTCACAGAGAAGTAAATAGAAGAGGTAGCTACACTTATGATGACCGCAATGGCAAGATTTTTTATGCCTTTCTTTAGTAGATCAAAATCATTTATTGCTATCGCAAGCCCTATGCCCATAATCGGCCCCATCAATGGAGAAATAAGCATTGCGCCAATAATAACAGCAGTAGAGTTCACATTGAGACCAATAGAGGCAATGAAAATTGCAAAAATAAGTGTCCATAAATTTGTACCCTTGAAATGAACATTGCGGGTTATTTCCGCAACAATTCTTTGCTCATCCGCCTTATCCTCATTGAGATTAAATCGTTCCTGAAGAAAATATTTAATTGTTCTTAATCCTTTTGACATGCTCTATATACTTTAAATCGATGAAATTCCCTCTACGATATACTTAAAATAGGCTTGTTCAGATTTAATAACCGCATGATAAGCAATCTGATCTATCAAGTTGGGAATGATTTTAGTGTTGATGATGTAGGTGGACTTTATAATCATACATACGGCAGATAAATTCAGAAAAAATGATGAATAAAAATAATTATTGGAAGCTCCTGATATCTTGCGTAATATCTTTTTTTGTAATGTACGGGGTCATGTTTTTAAATGTAGATGCTGCTGATCACATATATTTAAGTCTTACCCGATTTTACATGTCATTATTAATGGTGTGTCCTATGGCACTTATTATGTTAGCAATAATGCGGGACATGTATATGAATAGAAGTAAAAATGGTTTAATTATAGTATCTAGTATCTTACTCTTCTCCGTATCGCTTATTTTATTAAGAAGCCAGACACCAGTTACTGATGTCCAATATATGAAAGCAATGATTCCACATCATTCATCAGCAATTATGACCAGCAAACTGCAAAACTAAAAGATCCACAAGTCCGGCAACTTGCAGATAGCATTATCCAATCTCAGGAGCGAGAGATTCGATTAATGAAATCGATGCTGAAAAATTTCTAATAGCAGCATGTGAAATCTTCAAATTAATTATCTGATTTATATCGTGTAGTTCTTAAAATTATAATGCCAAGCGATCCCGCAATAATTGATGATATCAGGATTCCATATTTAGACTGATCAACCATTTCAGGATCTGAAAAGGCTAATCCTGTTATAAATAAGGACATTGTAAACCCAACGCCTGCAAGTACAGAGACTCCTAGTATATGCCTCCATGTAGCATATTGAGGTAGATCCGCGATTTTTAATTTCACCATCAACCATGTAAATGAAAAGACTCCAATAAACTTACCTGCTAGTAACCCAATGGCGACGCCCAGGCTAACCGGGTTTAGCAATGCAGTAAAAAAGCTGCTATTAATGAGCATTCCTGAATTGGCAAGTGCGAAAAGCGGCATGATAACAAACGCAACCCACGGATGCAGACCATATTCGATTTTTTGAAGAGGGGTCTCTGCATCAAGAGAAAGTTGTTTAATTCTTTCAATTGTTTGATGTTGCTCGGCAGTCGTTAATGATCCCTTTAATGGAATAGCTTCTCTGAACTGATTTGTGTAAGCATTTAGGCAACTGACATATTCATCTTCGTCTATCTTTGTGCGTGCGGGAATAGTAAACGCTACTAGTACTCCAGCAATAGTGGCATGAACCCCTGAGGAAAGAAAGCAGCCCCATACACAAATTCCTATCAATAAATAAAATAATGTGCTTCGTATGCCAAGTGCATTCCCTAGCGTTAGTAGTAGTAATAGCCCAACACCTATGATTAGCGGGAAATAGGCAATTTTAGCGGTATAGAATAGCGCAATTACTATAACTGCCCCAAGGTCATCTGCAACCGCCAGTGCTGACAGAAACACTTTTACAGATGATGGTATTCTCTTGCCGGCAAGCGATAGCAACGCTAGTGCAAATGCGATATCAGTAGCCATTGGTATTCCCCAACCACCAGAGGAAGGCCGACTAGCATTTAAAAGAAAATATATAAATGCTGGCACCAGCATTCCGCCTAATGCTGCTACCATTGGCAAAGAAGCCTTTTTGATCGAAGAAAGTTCCCCCGCAATAAACTCGCGCTTCAATTCCAATCCAATGACAAAAAAGAATAATGCCATTAAACCATCATTAATCCATATATGCAGTGGCTGATCTAAGCCCATCCCCGAAAATGAGACAGCCAGGTTTTTCTCCCACAGGTGATGATATGATTCGTGCCAAGGTGAGTTAGCCCAGGTAATTGCAATTATGACACTAATAAAAAGTACGATTCCTCCAGTAAATTCCTGATGAATGAATCTATGTATAGGTCTAAGTATTTTTTCAATAGGAGTTTTGGCCATGCAGTTCAATTTCGACAGTAAAACGGGTAAATTAAAAAAAAAATCTCCATTATCTCGGATAATTAGTTAGGTAAAGTCCGCTTTAAGTCATATAACTTAGTAAGTTTTGTCGCTGATCCGGCCTGATTTTGAATTTCTGCAGTATAGTACCCGAAGGATACGGCTCGAACTTTCTTTATACTTTATTGACAGAACTAAATAATATTTTATTTAGTTCGGTTAATTCTTGCATAATCTGGTTCGAGTTTCCTATACTTGGGATCACGAAGAAGCCGTCTCAATAGTAATTGAGGCGGTTTTTTCTTTTTGTATAGCACTGGGCATCTTGCCATATATGCGATACTTTGATTTTATTCAATAAAGGTTATAGTGGTTTTAGGAAGGTGGGAACAATTTTTCGGACTATTTCTGCCGTTTTTCATGCAGTTCTCTTTCTTAGATTATGTGCCAGTGCTAATAATCCGGCCTCAATAGTTACTTTTTCGATGCCTCGTAGCATAAAACGTTTAAAATGATGATTGTGCTTTATATTACCGAATACAGGTTCTACATTATAGCAACGTTGTTTACGTTTAGCGATTCCTCGTCTGGTCTTCAAACGCTTATCGACCTTATTTCGTAGATGATTTAGATGATGATTAATTGTTATGACGCGGTTGCCCTTTCCCTGATGGCATTGTTCTTTTAATGGGCAGCCTTTGCATTTGCTGGCTTTATAACGTGTAAGTGTTTGTTCAAAACCTGTTGATGTCCTCGATGTAAAAGTGCCGATATTCTTCATTCTTTTCCCGGAGGGGCATATATAATGATCTTTTGCTTCATTGTATGTCAGTTTATCAGCCCTGTAGGGGTTCTTGTTTCTTGTACGTTTATGTTGGTCCCTGTCAAAGTTTTGATGCTTTACATATGCAGTAATTTGTTTGCTTTTCAACCACTCATAATTCTGTTCGCTGCCGTATCCAGCGTCTGCCGTTACATTATTAGGCTTGATTTTAACCTGCTTTATATGTTCGCTTAAATGATTTATTAGCGTATTGGTATCGGTAGTGTTTTGATGGATACTATAATGAGCAATGTATTGGCTGTTAGTACTTATCTGTAAATTGTAAGCAGGCTTTAGCTGTCCATTTTTTATATGATCTTCTTTCATACGCATGAACGTAGCATCCGGATCTGTTTTGCTGTAGCTGCTTCGCTGACTGCCTATAATTGCCTCTTGCTGCTCATATCTGTCTAGCGCAGCTGGCCAATGTTTACGCCCGTAATTTAGCTTCTGCTTAACCTCCTTACTAACTGGCTTATCCTTCAATGCTTCGTTTATTTTATCGATAGTGGCATTGACTTTCTCTTTATCGATTTTATCAAAACCGGAAGGGTCCGTGTCATCCATCTCTGCTGCTGCTACCGATTGAGACCAGTTTATTGGTAGGTATACTTAAATTTGCACTGGTTGTCCATCTGAAGTGTCCACCCTGAAAATTTTGTGTTGTCAACTCAAATTCTGTTCCCCTGTTTTGTAGTATTGCTGGCAAATTTGCCTGTACTGAAGTAAAACCAGTAATTCCGGGCAACGCATAGGCAACTAGTTGGTTACCTGTTCTGTTTTGATACCAGCTTACATTAGGAAGAATGCGATCTTTAAAAAATCCTAGATCTAATCCAGCCTCCAATTTTTTTACAGTTTCCCATCCGTAATCCGGGTTTGTAAGGGCAGTTGGGCTAATGCCACCTGTACCCTGATAAGAAAATCCTGTTGCAGAATATGTACTCAAAAACTTATAGTCTGAAATCTGATCATTTCCAGTCAGGCCGTAACTTGCTCTAAGCTTTCCAAAGGAAAGTACTGGTAATTTCTCAGTCACAAACTGTTGTTTACTAAATATCCAGGCTGCTCCAATGGCACCAAAATTGGCAAACTGTTTACCCGGACCAAATCTGCTACTGGCATCACGTCGACCTGTGAAATTTATTAAGTATTGGTCCTGATAATTATAGCCCAAGCGGGCATATAACGCATTATAACGATATCGGGAAGCTGTATAGCTGAAAACCTGTACCGAGGTCGCTGCAGCAATGTTGGTTACCATTGAAGGGGAAGAAAAGCCGGACGCAAACTGTGAAATGAAATTCTGATCTGTTTGCTGCAATGTACCACCCAGCACTGCTTCAATTTTTCCACCGGCCAACGACTTCTCGTAATTCAAATATGGCTCTAAGATCCAGGTCTTAACACTTCCTGCACTAAATGAATTTGTTCTTTGAGTCGGTTGAATAACTACAGCTGGATTATAATTCGTGAACGGATTAATAGACGAGGTGCTTGTTTTTATATCGGTATATCCAAACCTACCGTTAATTGTTAATCCATTTATTATCTCATAACCTACAGTTGCTGATCCGTTTAAATTATCAGTAATCGCTGTTGAAGACTGAGTGGTGGGCCATATTGGATTGACCCAGGTACCATTTTGCCAATTTAACGTACCATCGGCATTATAAACCATTGGCGCATTAGGAGACAGTCCGATGTTTGTCGTGAAATCAGCTGAAGGCAGCAAGTTATTATCATTCAAATAACTGAAGGAAATAGAGCTACGAAACCTCTGATTATCACTTTTGTGATTAATACTTAAATGTGTTGAAGCCTTTTGGTCGTGATAGTCCCCCGGAAAGACCGTTGATTCTCTTCTGAAAGCACCGCCAAAAATAAATTGTGTATTGGCGTTGCCCCCGGATACTGAAGTCTGTGCGTTCGTAAAATGTGCAGTTCCACCGATCAGTAAGTCTTGCCAGTCTGTATACTGGTTTATATCTCCCCACTTTCCATTGAGGTCATAATCTGATGCCGCAGGCGTTGTAACGCCATCATTTGCCAAAGCAAGCCTGCGCATGGCCAGGTATTGATCTGTCTTCATCAAATGGATTCTATTAGACGTTACGCCAACTCCGTTACCTACATCAAAGGATACACGTGTGCCTCCGTTAACACCTTTTTTAGTGGTAATGAGGATAACGCCGTTTGCACCTCGTGAACCATAGATCGCCGTGGCATCGGCATCTTTTAAGACTTCTATTTTTTCGATATCATTTAAAGCAAGATTTGCAAACGGGCTAAGTTCACCAGCAGCGCCAGCACCGGAGGTCGTTACAATAACAGGAAAGGGAACTCCATCAATGATATATAATGGGTTATTGGCATCAAAACGTAGACTATTCTGGCCACGCAACCTCACATTAACTTTCGATCCGGAAACGCCCGATGTTTGAGAGATGAAAAGTCCGGGTACTTGTGCCTGCAATGCAATTAATGGGTTTGAGACAGGATTTCTAGCTAGGTCTTTCGCCTCAACCATACTTACGTTTCCTGTATTTAGCGCTTTGGTGGTTTGGTAGTATCCCTTATTGATCACCACTTCCTGCAGGTCGGATGAATTTAGAGATAATCTAATGGCCATGAATTCAACTGAGGCAACCATTGAGATAGTTCGATAACCGATATAAGATACCTCTACAGTCGAACTTTCATTAATCCCGGTAAGTTCAAAATTGCCTTCACTGTTCGTTATCGCTACTTTACCGTTTGCCTTGACCGATGCTCCGGGGAGGGGTGCTCCATTTTCATCAGTTACCCTGCCGCGGATAACGATGTCCGAAAAAAAATCCTTTATTTTTTCAGAGAGGTTTTGAGGCTTCGGATTTACAAGGATCGCATTGTCCTGGATAGTGTAAGTAAATGGTTGGTTTTTGAATATTTCTTTTAGTGCATCATCCAGACTTGCTTGTTTTAGCGTTACAGTTACGGGGTGTGCATCTTTGAGCAGGGAGGTGGCAAACAGAAAATAATGCCCCGTTTGCTGTCGTATCTGTGTCATCACGTCCCGCAAGGGGGCATTGGTAACCGAAATGTTTACCTTCTGGGAGTATACATTAGCCGATACATTCACAGTAATCAGTAAGATGGCTAGGAACAACTTCATTGCTAAAAGGTACTTAAAGGTCTGGCTGTGGTACCCCTTGCCGCCTCCGTCGGGCAAGGGCATGCCATTGATATGAATGAATAAATTCATAAATTTGGTTGGTTGGTTTAAGATTAATGGTTGATAACTCACTGTTATAAAAAAACTAACTGCTTACCGGGTAGTGTGACCGCACTTCCCGGTTTTTAGTTTCTTATACTTTTTGTTGTGCTTTTTAAGATAACCTGGTTCGTACTTATTTTGGCATAATCCTCCTTCCTTCTAGTTTAAGTGACACATTGCTCGAAGCCGCTATGAGTTGTAAAACCCTCAGCAGGCTCACATTTCGGGGCAGTTCACCTTCAATGCTTATCGCAGGAATTGAATTGTAATCGACCTCGACATCATACCATCTGGCCAGCTGTCTCAATACATCTTTCAATTCCGTATTCCTGAAAATGAAAAGCCCATCTTTCCAGGCAATAGCTTCCTCTGGGTTCACGCTGGTAATCTGAAATTTACCTTCTCTGCCGTTGGTATTTCTCCCAGAGGCAGAGAGAATTGCTTGTTGGCCGGGCTTCAGGATAAAGCTCTTTCCGTCATTGCGAGGTTGGGCAGCTTCCGAAGCAATCTCGCCAGAGGGTAGCTTCGTACTTTGATATGACGAGCTGAAGGTTGTGATTTTTACCTGGCCTTCGGCTAGGGTAGTAGTGGTAGGTTCAGCATCATAACTGGACACATTGAAATGTGTTCCCAGGACTTCAATAGTTTGCTTATCGCTATAAACTCTAAAGGGTTTATCAGGATTCTTTGTAATCTCAAAATAGCCTTCACCCTTAAGTTCAACACGGCGTTCCGTACCGTTGAACTTAACAGGGTATTTCAGGCTGCTGGCTGCATTCAAAAACACCATACTGCTATCCGGCAAGTAAATCTGGTACTGCCCACCATTAGGCGTAGAAATGGTATTATACGCCACTCTGTTTCTCTCTCCCTCTGGGAGAGATCCCCCTTGCGGGGAGAGAGGGGTGTTACCCCCAGGCAGGCCAGGATCACCTACAGTATACACCAACTGCCCCTTACTATTCTTCCTGATCGTCACGCCGCTTTCCTCAGCCAGCGTTCCGTCAGCCGCATCATCAAGCGCAATCCGCCGTCCATTAGCCAAAGTCAGAATCGCCTTATTCGTACCTGCAGGCGCATCTTCGACTACGTTCTTCGCTACAGGAGCAGGCTGCTTTTGCTGATGTCTGTTAAAATAGAATGTAGCCACAGCAGCAACCAGACACGCAGCAGCCACCGCAGGCCCGAAACGCCTGAACAGCGTAACCCTCTTATGGCCCTCCAACTCCTGGATTTCAGCCACCTGAGAAGTTTCCCTTACACGCTCCCAAATACGTTGCTGTACCATATCACAAGCCGCAGTGCCAGGATCAGGCAAACTACCCTCCAACTCAAGATACCAGCTCTCAACAAGAGCCTGCTCTTCAGGAGTACATTCACCGTTCCTGTATTTTTTCAATAAGCTGTTAAATTCCTGATCAGTCATAAGTCTGTCCACTCTATATTTTCCGGCATAGGTAATACAACTAATGTCAGTTTAATATTGCCTTTATAATGGTATGACGGCTAAAATGGACAACATATATACAACCCCAAAAAAAATATTTTGGGACGGTAGCAATGAGGGACAGATGGGAATTACTTAGAACCTCTGTTCCACGATGCGGGGCTCAAACTCGTATGATAGAAACCATAAACATGGACTTGGTCATTTTCAGCATCAATCCAATAATGCACCATAAAGGGGAAATCTTTTAGAAGCATGCACCTTACATCTTGGTAACGGTGAGCATATAACAGCGCATTTTTTCCTAAAGTTTGAATCTGTGCTTTAGCCTGTTTTTTGAATCGGCTACCGAGACCTTCAGACTGGTTTTCGTACCAAGCGGCAGCATTTCTAATGTCTACCCGTACATCTGCATAAATCTTGATTTTATACACGGCTAATATTAATCCTCAAATGCAGCCTCAAAATCTATCAATAAATCTGGATTGGCTTTTGCCATCTTCATTCGCTCCAGTACTTCCTGTTGTTGTTCCAGCGGAATGCTCATGTCATCATTCCAGATAACCTCGTTAAGCTTCAGCTTTTCTTTAGGGGAAAGTTGCCTGACGGCATCTACTAATTGGGAGAAAGATAATTGAACGGCTATCATAGGATTATTAATCAAGGGTAACTCTTATTACAAATATGTGGGAAAAATAAATTATATGCAAACGCCTACAGCGTAAACAGCAACGTCAGCTTCGATTTTAAAATTTTAATTGCCCGGTTCAGCTGCGTATTCACCGTCCCCTCAGTAACATTAGTAGCCCTGGCAATCTCCTTCCGGGACAGATCACCCGACCGGCTCATTAAAAATACCTCCTTCATTAGGCGGGAACGCCTCTACTGCATCCTCTATACGCTTCTTCATCTCATTCTCACGGATAGTTTCATCCGTCACATACTCACCCCTCTCATAAATCGCCTTAATCGAATTGACATAGCGCTGCCTGTTGCTGTCCTTATCCAGGCAATCAATGACACGGTTCCGCACCGCCCTGTACAAATAAGAAGAAAGAGACGTACTAATAGAAAGCCTGCCCAAATTATTCATCAGATACACAAAAATATCCTGCACAATATCTTCAGCCTGTGCATCGTCCCGGAGCATTTTACGGGCATGCTGGTACAACAAACCCCAATAACGAAGATACACCTCCTCAACCGCAGCCGTGTCTACCGCAGCCAGCCTGCCAGCCAGTTCACTATCAGAAAGAGACCTCAAAGCTCCCATCAGTTTTATAATTAGCCAGTTACTACAGTAGGGATAAACCAAATCTAATTACAATAAAAACCAATATCAAGAAAATGTAATGAAAAAGTTAAGCGGCACTACCGCAGTCAAATTCAACACAAACCAGTAATATTAAGGGAAAAGCAGTTTTAATTTAAGACTTTCAATGCAATCCCGGCGTTAACGGCCAGTTAACAAAAGCAAATGAATTTCATGAGGAAGTCATGCGATCGCCACATTCCGTCGTCGTGCCGAAGGAGAGGAACCTGCCCCCAATACTTGTAAAGATCAGATCAATAACATAAATCAATGCCCGGGCATAAAAAAAGAGGCAAAAGCCTCTCAAACAAAAGATTAAACAACATCAAAAAGAAAACGGATGTTTGCTCAAAGACCAATAGTCAATAATCAGCTGTACATCCCGGACAATAGCGTCAAAACTATGGCTCTTCAGAAAATAGCCCTGTACCGACAGCGCACTGGCCTCCCTGATGAAGTCGGCCCGTTCGCTCGTTGAGAAAAATACAAACGGAGTACCCCGATCCCGCAATTTTTCATTGGTAAGCAATTGCCTCCTAAATTCCAGGCCAGTCATCTTAGGCAAATTAATATCACAAAAAATCAAAAACGGATGCGCAGCCACCTCCAGCAGATATTTCATAGCAGCGATAGCATCTGCGAATGTGACAATTTCATTGTGAAGGCCCGTAGTAGCAATAGCATTACTTAAAAACTCCTGGTCATCAATGTCATCCTCAATGATAAGAATAGGTCCGTGCTTCGCCATGGGTTAATGCTTTGGGTCGTTGTCAATAAAGATTGTGCGACGAAGGTAAGCTAACGAAGCGAACAGTAAGCTGCAGCTTCAAGCTTGTGAGTATCAATATGATCTTCACGCGAAATCAAACTCGCTGGCTCGAAAGCCACATCAAATGATTTGAAATCTCCTCCAAAGGCAGTATCGCATTCGGGGTATCATACTCAATTACGTTTTTAGTCATTTCGCTATTCGAATGGAAATCAGGTTCCTTAGTCACTACATACCCGCCCATATCCCCGATCATCGTAGCGCCAAAAGTTGCAGAATCTCCCATGCCGCCTAAAACAACTGCAATGGTCCTATTTTTCAAGGTCATCGCCATAGAATAAAATAGATCCTTTATCGCCGTATTGATCAACTCATATTTTTCCCGTTTCCTTACATGCAGGCACCCATCCTCAACCAACATCAAACTATTCTCAGCAATCACATAAACATTTCCCGGATAAATCGCTACAGTCTCTGTAGCCTTAATGACCGGCAAGGCACTATACCTGGCAACAATGTCAGCCAATTTACTTTCCCGGTCGCGTTGCACCGGAGCAACAACAATAAAGGCCATATCGCAATCTGCAGGTATTCCACTAAACAAAACCTTCAAATCCTCAATACCGCCACCCGAAACAGCCACAGCAACTACTAAAAAATTCATGATTAACAAGTTATCACCATATCTGGCGAAAATTATGCCGTTGAACCAAGCATCACACTACTCGAAAAACAAAACGGGCCACTAACAAGCGGCCCGCTGAAGTTGGCATAAATATAAATCTAACAAAGCTGCTGATTGTTACGCAACTCTATTGTCAGCCACAACCTGCGTGCTGGTTTTGCCAGCGGACTGTTCACTTATCTTCCAATTGTTGATAACAGTCTCCACATAGGTGACCAACTTAGAGAAGGTATTGCACTTGACAAAATACCCCTGAATAGATAGCTTGAACGTCTCATTAACAATATTAGCCTCCCCGCTGGTAGAAAAAAAGACAAAAGGCGTCAGTTCATTTCTCAGTTTAGGATGATCCGAAATGCTTCTCCTGAAATCCAGTCCGTTCATGTTAGGCAGATTGATATCACTGAAAATCAGAAAAGGGGGTACGTCAGCAGAAATGAGATAAGAAAGTGCCGAGACAGGATCTCCAAAAGTGAGAATTTTATTCGTTGTTCTTGTCGTCCTAATCGCACTAATTAGAAAGTCCTGGTCATCCAGATCATCCTCAACGATGGATTATGGGTCCATGCTTTGTCATAGTATCTTCGTAATGGTTTTGAGTGTTCACTAATGGAATAGCACAAATTTATGGTATCAAAACAAAACAAACACATCACATTATTTTCAATAGCTAAGACGTTAAAAATCAAAAAAAATCTGTTAGTCTTTATGCTGGTTGGATAACTCGACCACCTTCACCCCTCCGGGGAGAAGCGACTTTATAAAAGGAGAAGACCAGAGCGGAGGATGAACCATTCGCTCACGTCTTCGGTAGTCATGACGACCCTCTTTCCCTTCGGGCATTTCTCCCAAGGAAGAAAGACGCCACCGCGCCATAGAAGCGTCATAATAGTATTTCGTCCCCTCTGGGGAGAAATAAAAAATGAAAGGCAGAAAGGTCAAATTTTAATATGAACGACATAGCCATAAAAATCTTAAACTCATAGCCATTTATAACCCCAAAACGCTCACAACATGAAAAGAGGACTGTTGACCATAATGTCAATCTTACTCATTCTGTATGGAATCATCGTGTTCTATTACACCTTCCATATTATAGTTGAATTACTCACCAACTTTTCCAATGTAACCGGACATGAGACAGTTTTACTCATTCGGCCCACGCTAGCAATAGCTATTGGAATCCTCATTCTCAAGTACGCCTCAAAAAAAGAAAAACATGAAAAAGTTTAACATTTCCCTACTAGTCTTCTCCCTGTTCCTTACCACCAAATTATGTGGTCAGCCTTCTAGTAATTCAAGCGATGCAACTTCTGCAATTCCTGGGTTCATCAAGAGTTACTTTTCAATAACTGCAATTCTGGAAGCTGTCGAAGAGTCCTTCATTACATTAATTTCAAAAGAAGAAAAGAAACAAGTCATATCTAAGGCAAAACTTATAAGAAATGAAATGGTAACATTGAGGGAAATCAAAGCAGGCATGTACAATTGCTCTATTTCACCACCCTGCCGCAACATTAATAGAAAGATAAAATCAATGCGCCAGTCATTTACAAGACTTAATACAAGACTGCACGAGTTAGATAGTCTATACGGTAGGCGGTATTCTGATCGCATAACTTCGATTAAAGATAATCTGACAACTGAATTGGATCGGAAAAGGAAAAAAATGGAGATGGTCGTGATGGACCTCTATGGCACACAACAAATCAGTAACGCTACCATGCAGCAGCAACAAAAGCAGACATTGGCTTTGGCCGATAGCTGTATTTTTCAGATGACCCGTATAATCACAAAGATGAAACTACACTAAATACTAGTATTTATGTTCCCTCTTTCCCTTCGGGCATTTCTCCCAGAGGGAGAAAGAACCCTCCCGCGCCATACGAAGCGCATAAAAGCCATTCCACCCCCTCCCGAGAGAAGCAACTTTATAAACGGAGAAGACGGGAGCGGAGGATGAACCATCCGCTCCCGTCTTCGGAAGTCATCACGATGCCTCTTTGCAAAATTCCCTACCTTCGCCGTCCTAACATGCCAATCTCAGTAATGGACCGAATCATACCGCATAACTTTACAGCAAGCATAGAAGTAAACGGACACGCCACAGAATTCGAATTCACTGCAATGAACATCAAAATCCTGCAACTATTTCAGGTGCATGTAAAGCTGCCAGAACAGAAGCGCATTAGATTTCACATGCAAAGAAACGCAGATGGCCAGTTTAAAATCACCGACAGGCACCGCCTGCCACAAGAGATTAACATGCCGGAAGAGCAACTGGCCAACGCCATCCAGGCGGAGCATCCGGGGCTTTAGTCGCAAACTACCGGCCTCTACAACCCATTAAATATCAAACTGTCACTGCTACTATTTACTAAATTATTTAGTAAATTTAAGCAAAGGGGGGTAAAATCAAGCCAGCACAGCCATACAATCCATTTGAAAGGATCAGACCAGCGTTCGTAGATATACTGGTCAATGCCGGGCGCTACCACGTAGTAGCCCAGCGCTTTCAATGGCCCGGAGTGCCGGAAAATAAAGGCTTCATGCTCACCGCATACCCCCATTCAGATCTCGCAGCAAACCACCATCGCCTGTTGCAAGCAGGAGAAGGCAAAGTGCTCGATCTGCATAAAGAGGAATCAATAAAACGTTTAAAAGATCTAACAAAGCCCAACTCAGGCTACCAGTTCTTTTACAGCGCCACCAGAGATAAAGACGCCCGTCAGAAGCTAGTTAGAGAATACGGAACCAGCATAAAAGAATATTCAAAAACACACTACGGTGGTAATTTTGTTTTCGGCATCAGGGTAGAAGCAGGCCAGCTGTACGGCACCTTCAGTTACGAAAAACAAACCAGCGGAGTACTTTTTTACAACATCATCAAATAAATACAGGCTATGTGCAGAATGATATCGCAGCAAGGAGAAATAGACCTCATTACAGACATATTCCCGCAACTGGAAAACGTCAAAAAACTTCCTTTTGATCAGGGAGATCGCACCCTCATTAACGGCAACGCCTTCCAGCCCGCCGATGTCATCGTGCGCCATCACGAACGGCTATTACTCGGCGAAATGGAGTGGGGGGTACACCCAATCTTCGAAACCGACAAAGCCGCCTACCATAAACGCAGGCTCAGCATGGTCAATGCTCGGCGCGATAAGCTCCTGGATACAAATTCCTACTGGAATAGCAAAGGACTGATCAGAAACCCGGCACTCATACCCGTAAACAAAATTTACGAACACCGGCACATCGAAACCTGGGATACCCCAGTTCCATACGCAATTAGCACCAACCACCAGCCAGAAGACGAATATTTCTACATACCCGGCGTCTATCAGGTATACGACACCAAACAGCCAGACGGTCAAACCCGAAAACACACCAGCTTCGCCATCATCACCACCGAAGCCAACACCACCATGCAGAACATCCACAACCATGGTGAAAACAAACACCGTATGCCCCTGTACGTACCCCTGGAAATGGCAAAGCAATGGATATCACCCAAACGGACCCTCGGCGATTTCAAAGAAATCATCAACTACCAACTCCCATCAGAAGACCTCAATTACTACACCGTCCACCCACTCACGGGCAAAAAGCAACGTGCAGATGGCAAAAGTAAAGACAGCCCCTGGACCTGGCCAGGACTGCCAACACTCGGAAACGACACACCGATCGACATCAGTAACCTGTTCGATCCATGCCTGCAAAAGGCATCATAAGTATATCACTACTAAAGCTCAACATGCCCATGTATCACCCCGCCCATGTAATTAGATGACGACGGAAGTGCTGACCCCTCTGCGGGCAATGGATCATTGATGCTCCAAAGGGCAGAGCATAAATTACCGCCAGTGACGCAAAGATCACCACTGTAATACACATATCCTCTGTAATCACTTGCATTGGGATAAGTCATATCAACCTTGTAATACCTGTAAACTGTATAAGGCCTATGGTTATTGAACGAGCTGAAGCCAAAAGCAAAAACAGCAGTAAGCAGGCAGAACGCCAATTTTTTCGCGCGATTCATTTTTTATAGATTAAGTGAGGGAACCAGGTTAACAGGGAAACAAACAACACTCTCACAACGCCTTCTCCGGCCAGAAATCCCTTGGCGAGCAATCCAGCGCCTTTGCAATCTCATTAATCATAAAGGCACTATAACGTCTGCCAGTTTTGTAAGACTCAAACTGAGAAATATATTTGTCAGACTTTTCCAGCCGCAAAGACAGATCCACCTGAGTAATATTCAACTCCAGGCGGCGCTCACGAACCTTATCAATTATATACCTGTCAATTTTAGAAATCTCAGCCATACCGAATTTATGGCGAAGCAAAACCATCCACACCATATCGTTTATGCGCAGCACTTTCTTGCCTCTGTCGTCATCCTGACTTATGTCAGGATCTCCTCAACCCTATCCGATACCAAGGTTGAAGAACAATTGTAAAGAAGATTATTTCTCCTTTAAAGAGAAAAGCCGCATTTTTTACTCCATGTTCACACCGCAAAAAAGCAGATAAAAACTTACAACCGCAACAAAAACTTAACTATAAATTATTTTGAAAAACCATTAAGAAAATTGGATAATCTATCAATAAATTGGATAGGGCATATCGTCATCATCATCACTTAACGTCATCCTGATTTCATCTCAGGGTCTGGCATCACAAAGGCTACCTTGCAGTTATGGGATGCCGGCCTTCCCCGGCATGACGAAATTCCTTAAACACAACTGGATCACCATCACACCATCCCGAGTTATCTCAGCATCCTATACAAGAAAGTTCTTTTAGGAATTAAAAAAACTGATATTAAACTCAGGATGACAACCATATTAGAAAAAGTAAAAAGGCGCAGCTAAACTGCACCTTTTTCGTTATAATTGTTAACATCTTTTAAGGTTATTACTTCCGATCCAATTTGGATATAACACCAACTACTTGGTAAACCTGTAAATAACGATTGGCGTAGGCTGTAAAGGAATAGAGTTTATCTTGAAAATCAAATCGAATTTCAGCTTTCTCATTTGACAAGCTTTTTTTGTTTTCTGTGTAAACCACCTTAACTCTCACCAAATGAACCTTCTCACTCAATATCGCATCGGACTTACTTTTTGAATCTAAATAATGTAAATTCAATACAGCGCTATCTCCCTGAGCATATTTAGCATCGTCATAGCCTGGTGCCTGGTATATTCGGTATCCTTTTTTATTTGTAATCTGGCTAAAAAAATCAAAATTTATATCAAGCGGAACAAAGATCATTTGATTTTTTTGCTCAAAGATATATCCATCTTGCTCATGAAGAATAGTTGCTTTGTCAGCGAAAAAAACCTTGTTGCACGAAGAACAACCTAATATCAAAATTGTAGCAATCAAATATTTTTTTATTTTCATGGGAGTAATTCTTGTGTTTTAGGATTTCTATCCACATTTACGTTTATAATTGATCCAGAAGGTAATTTATTGTTCAGAATATAATTCCCCCAGTTTTGGAAGTGACTTTTATGCATTGTTAGTTTGCTCGCAGGGTAATTAGCTGGTACTCCCATAACGTCTCCATCATAACCGCTATGAGCGCCTGCAAATTCCCTTTGTGAGGTTAGGAAATATCTATCTTCAAGCCCAAACAAATGCAAACTTTCATGGAAACCGGTCAACCCGTTTGAAAATGCAGAATTGTGGTTTTGTCCAATTCCGATAACTGTTCGTCGACCGATGCCATTGTATCGCGCAATTATTCTGCTATATGGATCATTTGGATCAGCCCGAACGAATTTTCCTTCGGGAGTTCGACCGTCGATGCTCTCAGCTCGAGCAAAGTTACCATGAGCCTCTAGATCTAAAATGTTATCACCATTTGGGTTGTCGGCGATTCTCTTTTTGTCCTCCTGAGTTCCCTCTTGGTACTTTATATCTAATGAGATGCTCCATTCGTTTCCTTCATCATCATTAAACGTGCCACTTAATAGTCTTGCGTTATCTGCAAGAAATTGATTATACTTTTCAGTTTGTTCTTTTGCTCCTGCGCCTATCACAAAGATGTTCGACGATAGTATAATCATACGTTTTTCGTTGTCAATGCTTATACGAACATCCTTCCCATCGGGATCAATAAATTTGATAGGATCGTTTAACGCATAATTATACGGGGAAATATAGTTATACTTTTCAGATTTAGGATCCACCACATGCCATCTCCCAATCTGCTGGTCATACATCCTCGCTCCGTAATCATACCATTCCAGCCCACTTCCGTCTGCAAATTCTCTGCGCTGCAATTCCTTTCCATTATACTTCACTCTGTTTTCCGCATAATGCGCACCCTACAACGCATTCGTCGATATCCTCGCCATCGTCAGTCCAAACGGATAATAATGCGTTTCCTCCGGTAGCGGGCCGCTACTCAATCCCAGCACAACATTATCAAACAACACCTCCTGTTGGCTTTCGTTGTAAAGAATCATTCCTTTTCAGATGGTAATAAAAGAATTGCGGCTTATCTTTTTGTTTGGTTTATGGATAAAAACGCCATCTTATATACAAAGCATGGTGCCAAGCGGATTGCAGATAACGCACTCGTTGCACTTACATTAATGATTGCAGAGAGTAAGTCTGAAGAGAAAGACACCATGATCAAAGTAATCGTAAACCTCATCAATTCAAACAACTAGTCAAAAAATGAATACCCTAATTATCTACCCGGTTACTGAAGAACAGGAAATAGTGGTAATGGCAGTCCTTGAATATTTGAAATTATCGATGAAAATTTGATTGAAGAAATGCCTTAAATAGGACGCCATCCAAACCGCATGATGTGATGCCTCTTACAGTCATCTTAGCCATCACGTCATCCTGAGTTCATCTCAGGATCTCAAAATCGCTTGACTGGTAGTAAAAATTGACATTCACGGACGTGAAAAAGGGGCTTCAAACTGATTCGATCCGGTTCCTGAGGCATGTTTGTATCTATAGAAAAACAATACGAGATGAACAAGGCGGAGCAAAAGCGCCGCCTTGTCTTTACCAAGCATCATAGTGTCTTGCGATATAGAGACCTGGGAATTTTTAATGATGCGGTATAGTAGTCACTATCAAATAAGCTAAGAGTATATCGACTAATATAACTCCTATAACGAGTCCGTTAAATTTCCTTTTTATTAGGTTTATATCATCTTGTTCTACACGTTTGCAAAATAAAATATAAAACAGAGTATATCCTATATTAAGAAGCAATAAGTAAAATAAAAGAAAGGGGGCCATAAAGAAATTGACGGAAGCCCGATTTAATAACCTCATTGTTATTAAACAAAGAAGTCCACTTAAAATAATATAAACGTTAAATACTAACCTTCTGGTTTCCCACCACTTTTTCATACTTTTATTCATTTTTGATCCAAATAAGAAATTAACAATTTATTTGTCCTCTACTTCTCTAGGTAAACCATTAAATGGTCCAGCAGCTATTTTCGATGTGCGTACTTTATAATGGAATCCTTTTCTTATTGCTTGTTGATCGGCCTTCGTATCACCAAATAACTCGTTCGCTTGAGAACCGAATTTTGCACTAAAGTATCCGAAACCCATTCGCTGCATAGAGTTTCCCCATAAAAATTGCCCTGCATCATTTAAATTATATGCATTTGTACTTGCACCCGAAAATAACATAAATCCGCCAATGCCATCGTAGTCAGACATATCATGGGAGTTAGGAAGTACCCCCTGACTTGGTAACGTATAGTTCCAATTAAAGTCCATTCGGTCTTCGCTTTCTCTAAAAGCAAAAAACCATCGCGAAATCATAGATCTGTGTTTGCTATCTGATCTATCCATCACATAATTAATGTTTTCGTCTGAAACTATTACTAATCCTTTTAGTCCAACTGTCATGGTAGCCAATTGTTCTGCATCATTTTCTGGATCGTTGAAACCAAAATAGGTAATTGCATTATATGTTGTTTTCTCGTTACCCTTCCCATCTTTAGACGTAGAATTCGATCCGAATGCACCCACCATTCCTGCTTGGTCGGTGTCAAACATCCCTAAATAAATTCCCTTGGTATCAAATCTATAGGTGGTATCGCCAAGAGGATCAGAGTATAGAATGGGATTTCCTGCCATGGCAACATAAGGACTAAACATCTCATGAGGTCTAGGATCAACCTGCGCCCATCTCCCAATCTGCGGATCTAATGTCCTATAAAAAGCATCGTATTGATTAAGATCAAGATCGGTAGTATGCTCAATTCCATTAAACTCCTTTCTGTTCTTAGCATAATTCACACCCTTCAACGCATTTGTCGATATCCCCGCCATCGTCAAGCCAAACGGATAATAATGCGTTTCTTCCAATAGAGGTCCGCTACTCAATCCCAACACAACATTATCAAAGAACACATCCTGCTGACTTTCGTTGCTCGTATAAACGTACAAGAAACCACTTTTGGCAACCGCCATCTTATCCACACCAAGCTCTTGCAGCTCGTTCGGGTCAGCCTTGATCTGCCTTACCCCGCTGTTATCCTTCACTAATTTAAAATCATCGTCGAATAAAACAAAGTTTAAATAAGCCTTAGGGCGGTTAGACTCTTCATTTGCCTGACTTTTCTCTTTTAAACGTTGATAATCATTATTATAGAAATCTGCGTTAAAAGGAGTATTATTCGAAACGACTTCTGAAGCATGCAAATCACTTTCCCCAACACTACTACCAAAAGCCTGTACCAATCCAGCAATCATATCCTCTACAGCAGCCTTGGCCGTATTGTCCGTTGGTCCCTGAGATTTATAGAAAGCCTTCGCATTGATCTGAACCGTATCGCCAGCCATTACCCGCAATACCAATGAAGGCCCGATCTTCTTACCGCCCTGTTTGGCATTCAGCTTCGCTACCGATTTGTTCTCCTCTGTGGTCTGGTCTTCCGGATAGCCCGATGGTTTTTCAGCCCGTGTTTCCTCCACATTGCTAAACAATGCAGCCTCCTGAGGCGCCGCCTCAGTCTCCATAGTCGCCGCATACATCGTAAAATCAGTCTGATCGGTCAGCACCGTGCGCACATTGCCCAGGTGATCTTTCTCGAAATAATCGTAAGCATACACTATCGGTTGCCCGCTTTTATAAATCGGACGGATACGACCTTCTTCATGGCCGATTAGCTCCAGGCTATCTTGCCTGTACACAAAGGCACCAGCATAATCTGTAACTGTAGTTTTAGGTGAACTCCCGCTGTTATCCAAAACCGTCTTAGATAGTTTGTTTCCTGAAGCATCATATTGGTAGGTTATCGTTCCTTTACCCGTAATGGTGATCACAGACGGAAGATTCAGATGGTTGTAACTGATTGAAGTAATCCTCTTATTCAAATCCGAGATCAGGTTGCCATTGCCATCATAACCATAATCAGTTGCACCTGTGTTTCCATCTATAAAATCACCCAGCTGCGCCGACTTCGTAATCGATGAGTCAATGTCACGCACCCCGGCCAGTTTATTACTGTTCGCAGAATATGAATAGATAAGGCTATCTATCGTTTTGCTGGTGGTGCCTACCATGCCCTTCTGCAACATGGTTTTGATATTGCTATTGGCATCATAACTCAGATTGCTGACAGAAAAATTCTTCTTGTCCTGAGCCCAGCTGCCACCATTTTTCTGGGTAAAATACGCCCCAGCCAGACGGTTTGCTTTGTCATAGTTATAACCATACGCCCAGGCACTGTCAGCACGCGTTTTCCATTTCACCCCTGATATATTCCCATTATACTGGGCGGAATCAAAGCCATAATCATAACTCAGTTCCTGTCCAAACCAGTTAGATGTACTGGTTCCGCTGTTCACGAAGTTTTTGTTGATACCCTGCAACCAGCCACGGATATTATAGGTATAATTCAAACTGTCAATCATACTTCCTGAAGATGTCACTCCTAAACGCTTCAGTCTAAGCTGTCCAAGTTCATCATAACTATTGGAGGCAATCAGCTTCTCTTGATTAACATCATCATTTAGCCTTTTTCTTACCGTCAATAACCGTCCGCCATGATCATAAGTCATAGTGGTCAATAAGGTACTTTGTGACATACTGCTTTTAGGGTTCTGATGGCGCAGATAAGTGCCCAATACAAGTCCCTTAAAGCTGTAAAGTGTGTTGAATACATCCTTCCCACCAAGATTATTCTCACTTACCACCTGAATCGCCCTGGCCTTGTCATCATAATAGGTGGTAGTCGTCAGCCATTTTTCCGTACCCAATACCCTTATCTTACTACCGGTCACAAGGCCTTGCGTCACATTTGTTATTGGAAGCCGCTCAGGATAGAGGGTATCTGCCGCCAGGAGCTTTCCCGTATCTGTACCCACAAAGGCCAACTTCCCGGAATAATTATAATTATCATAGAATGTATAGGAGAGGGGTGTTAAAGCAGAAGCAGGGATGTTGGGCAAAGGATTGCTGGCTGTGATTATATTCGTATCTCCTGTGACCGAACCATCTATTTTGGCCTCAGTATCACCGGATCCATTTGTATCGAATCCATCCAATAGCTCGATGCTGTTGGTCGCAGTATATAAAGGTGTACCATCATGGCTGTACAACGCCAGATCTGCCTTTGCCGCCTGCACATAAGATACACTCTGATATGTCGGAGCCCGGTTCGTTCTCGCTTGTAGGGTATCCCTTGTCGCCGTTGCCTTATAAATTGCCGTCATCGTAGGCCGGTTGATGTCATCATAAAAGGTCACCAACCATTCCATCGGAGATTTCGCACGCTGAACTGAGTCTTGCGTAAACACCAGCCTGTCCCGCACATCATACACCATCAAAAGCGCACCTGCTCCAGGAACCTGTTTAAGGGTCATCCTTTGTCTGGTGTCATACTGATATTGAAAACACAACTCATTGGCCACAACAGTACTTATCGTCCACCCCCCTTTGATCGCTTCCACGGCTAACGGGGGGATGACGAAGCGAAGCATCCCCAAATTATCATATACATAGTAAGTACACAGCCATCCGATATGTCCGGTACCGGGATTATTCGCAATTTGTACTTTCTTCAAAACAACCCGGTCTTCTTTGTCCTTAAACTCAACTACCTGACTACCATGTTCATCGATACTTACATTCTTCTGTAACTGCCCGGCACCATAGTTAGAATTGCTCGTAGGTACAACAGTTCCCATATTCCAAATCCGAACAGAGTCGCTCACCGTATTAACCAGATAGCGGGTTTCTGCAGGTTTGGCCGCCCAGCTGCTCCCTGGAGCATAACCCTTCAATGGCCTGTTCAGTGGAGAAGACTCATATTGCGTCCGGCTATAGTAAATGCTGTCTTCCGCAACTCCCGGATTGAGTACCCCGTTCTTATAAAAATCCCTTTGAGCAGAAAAAGGAGCCATTTTAAATTTACCGTCACTGGCTGTTTGTTGCACATAAGGAAGGTATTTGAACTCTTCCCTGCCATAAGCATCATAAACAACTGGCACAACAATATCCCGGCCATTGGGACTTGTAGCTTTCGAAACAGTTTGCAAAGGCCTGCCCAAACCATCCAAATACTGAGTAGTCTGTTTTACCTCCCTCGCTTTCCGAGCCGCCGACACGACAGCAGCAGGATCTGTTAAAGGCATATCTGGCTCCCAGGTCCTGACATAATTCGTTTGCGTATTTGTATATGCCGCCGGAACAGCTACAGGCGTCGCTGTTGTGCGTATTCCTCCAGGCTTGTTTTGTGCCGCCAAAAAAACTGGTACAATCAGGAAAGCACCCAGTGTTATAGGATGAATTACATTTTTATTAAACTCCATAGGTTTATTACTTTAATAATGATAGTCTTATACTGATGATCGCGAGATTTGAAAGCATATTCTTTCAGATCCATATTGTCTATTCAGTTAAGTTTACCAGTCGCTACAACTTAAATTAATTGTACATGGTGTTGCATTATTCTCGGTGAAGTCAGCACTCTTGCTGCAATCACTCCATTCAAAATGATAAGTACATTTATACAGCACCCCTCCACCTGGCTGCAAAACAGCCTGAGAAGAACTATTCACCCTGTTTCCTGTCTGACAAACACCCCCGATTACCTTCTTATCAACACCGATACAAGCAACACAAACGGTATTAGGTACACCAACAATCACCCATCGTTTGGTATTATAGGTAGGACTGCAGGGATTTGCGTCTATCTGTTCCTGCTCCTGGTTACCATTTGGTTGTCCTCCAGTTGTCAACTGGCAGCGTGCTGGTGTTGAAGTGTTAGTCCATCCGGCTACAATGGGACAAGTGGTAGACTTGCCCGCGTCCTCCCACTTTAGAGACTTCCAGGTAGTGCTTTTGGGGTTATAGTCCGCATACAACAATTGCAGCGTGTCAGTCGTATATGCAGCATTTGCTGGACACGGCTTACATCTTGATTGACCTGTGGAACGCCATATAGGGGCTGTGGTATTAAACCCAACAGCGTAATACTCTGTTTCCTTAATAACATTTTTATAGGCATCCCTGGTAGTTGTTAACCCATAAAGTGTATCGTATTCATAGTAAGTTGTTTGGTTGTCGGGCGAAACACCAGACGTCAGTCCCAATATAGGATCATAGTTATAGGTTGTTACAAGACTTCCTGCTGGGTACATTCTAAGTTCATCAATGTTGGCATTGCCACTTACAGTCACAGTAGTTGTTGTTTCAGGCAGAAGATGCTCGTAATAAGTCCAGCCATTTCTCATCGGACCGCCTGTAACTGAAATTCCATTAACTTGTGAAGTGCCACCCATTGCCCAATAGGAAACAACGACTTTTTTGTTAGTTGGAATCCTGTTAAAAGTGATATTTCCGGCAGCCAAAACATATGATTTCGAACCTGTAAAAAACAGATTACTTCTCGTTGCAGAGGGTATTGTCCAGTTGCCTTTATCGCTACCCTCAAATCCTGTGAAAGCAATCTCTCCTATGCCTACATTTGTCACATCAGCTATCAGCAGTGTATTGTTATATCCCCATATAAGCCCTCGCACCTCCTGATCTTTCGTGACCAGCTGTATGGGGTTATTATCATTGTCATAACTCAAAGCGGCCTGCCGCTGAAACAGCGTAGATGGAAAATTTAGTATTTTAGGATATGTACTACTAAGGTTAAGTGCCAATGGAGCCACTCCGGTACTTGTGGTTAGTTTAAATTCCTCTCTTTTTAAAATACTCTTAGTATCCTGTGGAGATGTTCTTTTGTACAAAATATATCCACCACTGTAAACCAGATTATTCCGTTTCGTAAAAGAAGCTACAGGTATATTCAAAGATGCATTGCGCATCTGTAACCCCAACGAATCTGTTCCATTAACATCCTTCAGATCCATGGAGAAAATTGTTTCAGTGCGAAGCGTATCACCATTACTTGCGATTGTTTTAGAGGTCGTTGGATTGATATGATATGGGCTTTCATAGTACAAGGTTGTCGTATCCGTCATCTTATTACCATTGACGTCATAGACATCTGTTGTTATTTTTCGCGTCAATACCGACATCTTGCCAATTGCATACGTCCTGAAGAATGTATATGAATCTTCTGGTCTATTCATGTAATGAACACCTGGATGATTACCATAATCATAGGTTGGGAGCGGTGGGCGATCACATATCTTTGTATTTAGTAAGCTGCTTAGCTCAATTATCCTTGCCATAACGGGATATCTGACAGCCTCATAGGTCATCTTTTCCTCCTTTAATAGCTGTCCCGCGCTATTATAAGTTCTTGTACTTTTAACAGAACCTGCCAATAAGTTTTCAAACGGTTTACGTACCTGCCAGTTCGGCAATACATCGTAACTACCGGGGAAACAGTAATTTGTATTCGTGCATATATTGAAATAAAACGATGAATCTGTATTTGTATCGTCATAATATTCATACTGCGTATTACCATTCTGCACACCCCGGCGCTCCTGAGCGACGCTGACATTTTTATAGGAGATATATGGCCCCGCGCCAGCACCAGACTGCTGATTTTGGGTACTGACCAGGTATTTAGGCTTACTTATCGTATTACCGCAATACTGGAAATTACTCACATCGGTCACTATTGAAGGAGTACTGTTTAAAAATCCGGAGGACAATGCAGATCCAAAAATATTGTACTTAAATGTTTTAATCAGGGTATCATTGTTAACAGGATCAATCTGTTCAATTCTTTTTATCCTTAATCCACCGATGGTATCGGTAATAGAAAAATTGTGATGAGCATCGCAGAAAAACGTCTCATAGTCTCCCACCAAACCGTTCATAAGTCTACCACCCGATGCGCTATGGGGTTCATAAATGAGCCTCACTTTTCCACCTGTCGGATATAATATTTCAGTCAACGCGTCTCTTTGCATCTGTGGCCAGGCAGCCTTCCTGGACACCATACCCTCACCGTTACAACCATTTATATACAATGTCGTTTTCAGATCATTGCGTGCATCGTTGTAGTACCCCCAGTAGTCCTGAGCGTAGTAGCTAAAAAATGGTATCGAATCTGAATTTACCCTCACTTTTCTGAATGCCGTGTCATAATAATTGAAAGTGTAAGGCATGATTTGGGTACGCTGATAGTTCATTACCAGTACTTCCATTAATTTAAGTTTTTTAGATAGAAAACTGCCATATGTAAATTGAATTTTTTTATAAGGCACAGCACTATTTACGTTCTTTACAATAAAAGAATCGAGCCGGTTAAAACGCGTTGTAACTGTTTGCTCATGATAGTAATTACTGTCAGTAGTAGAATAATAAAAGTTCAATTGTTCATTTCTGGTAGTGATAGTAGCAAGCTGACACTCCTCCATACCATTTACCTCAACAGCTTTTGTAAAAGATGGCCAGTTGCATGAATCCAATTGTTGTTGTGTCACAAAATCCTCCTTATTAAAAGTACCTGTGTGAGAAGAAATTGCTTTATCATAGGTAAACAACACACTGTCTTTTGTGAGATTGTTTACTACTTTAGTCAATGCCCAGGCATTGGGGCGACGTCCACCCTGAAACGTAGCGTAACTTTTTGAGTTATCTGTTTCGCCGAAGAAATAGGTAACCCCGTCAGGAGTAGTAATAGACCAGGTGTCAAAATAATAATTAGTCCAGCCATTCAGGTTTTGTTGGGAGAAAACAGGCGTGATTTTGATATCCTTATTATAAGGAACAAGTACCGGCTCCCTGTTATTACCAAAAAAGAATTTTCCTGAGTAGTTCCCAAAATCATAATAAAATAGATCTGGGGAAGCGTCATTTAGTCCATAAAAAGTCCAGTCCATATCTGAAGGTGAGGGAACCTGTCCATTTTTAATGGCATCATTATGTTGCTGCATAACAGTCGATAAAACCGGAATATCTAGTGAATTGCCATTATCTACATAAAACCCACCATGTTTGCCTTTCATGTCGACATACTCCTCCACCTTACTGTGATAGCGAATTGTGGTGTCACGCCTGGTTCCAACTACTGTAACAATTGTATCCTTCCATATTTTAGTAATCAAACCCTCGTCAGGATTTCCCCTAACCGTACGCGAAATCATTCCTCCGCCTTTAAACTCCCAGCCCAGACCAACCATTGTAGCATCCTGGTCTACTTTTATACCACCTGCCTGATATACTATCGTTATAGGTACAGTTATATCCTTTGATCGGGCTGTATGCAGTGGAATCGCAAAACTACCCGAACCTGTAAAATGACTTACCGGAACATCAATCGCCTGTTGCATCGCTCCAACGGCTGGCGTTTTCGGTGAATAGTCAAACTGTGGATCTCCAATATTTGACTGTGCGGATGTATTAAACACAAAACACATCAAAAAGCACAAACATTGAAGTCCGAAAAGCTGCCTTCTCATATTGTGTAGTTATTTGTAATATTTATATTCTAAACGCGCTATGGTTACATATGCATTAAGTGCACTGGAATAATAAAAGTACACTTGTAACAACATTGTATTTAATGATTATCAATACTGCTCTTGAGCTTTTTAATCTCCTCTCTCATTGATCTGATACAATCATCTTGCATTGCGCTGCGTTTTTCCTGCTCTATCAAATGCAAAGTCAGCTCTTCAATCTTCTGCAACAGGATCTTATTCATCTCTCCAAGATCAACGCCCTCCTTTGTCACCTCTTTCGCAGACGGTACATCCGGCAGATGCTTATTAGCCTTGATATAAGTTTCCACCTCGGCCAATGACGGCAATTGATACTCCGGCTCAAACACAAAATCAGCCCAGTTTGCCTGTTCAACCTTTACTCTTTTCGATTTGAAATCGCCGTTAACAGCTAACTTATACTGCCCGGTAGCCCGAGTTCCGATCCCCAGACTTCCGCCAAAATAATTTGTACCAACACCATTGAAGTATGCCGTATTGCCATAGGTCATGCCATACATGTTTACACTATTGTCTACTGCCGATTTAACGCCAAAGGTCGTTCCTCCGGCAACGGGGGTATAACTGACAGGATTCTGTACCCCATCATAAACAACCGGTGCCGTTATGTAATTGGAGTAATATTTATAGGTTGTCTTTCCACGCATCCATACAACCATATTTGCAGAACCATTATTAAAAGAGGCATCAGCCCAGCCTGCGATGAAAGAGCCGTAGGCCGGTACACGACTGTTGGCTTCTCTGATATCTGCGTCAATAAATTCAGCACCCGATCCCCAGTTGTTAACGTGATATCTGAATTTTGCAATTAAAGCGCCTCTCCATGAGCTGTCCTGATGAACGTTAGATCTGCCTATTTCCAATTCCGTGGCCAGATTTGAAGAGGAAGCACCATCTATGAATGTAACTACGTAATACTTATCAATATCCCCATTAACCGTAATGGTACCGGAATACTGTGCTGTCGCTGTCTTTACATTTAAAAATCCAACAATACTTAAGGAAACACCAATTAATCTTAACAACTTCTTCATGTTATTTATTTTTAGTCTAAAAATTATATCCTGATCTTAACTTAGCGATGCTTGTGGCGCTTGTTCCCTTTGGTCAGAAAATCATGCAACAGCATGATATTACCTTTCAGCTTGGAGCCTACCTTATATTTCTTCGAGATACCCGCTTTTCTCCTGTATTAGTAGCCGACTCATAACTTATCGGTACAGTTATTCAGTTGGCTTCTTATGTAAGCCGACTTCTGTTTACTCGTGAAAGGTATTTGGCAGGCAATTGAGATACTTTTACAAAACTGCTATCCCGGGCTGGCTACGTGATATCTTCACGCGGGAGTCAACAGAACTGTGCAGAGTTATCATAAGAAGCCTTACAATAATCTAACTACTCATAAGTATAAGGTCAATAACTAAACTGAAAATGCTAACATTCCATGAACAAAGTATAGGTAACCACAAAGGTTATTGGGAAACACAAAACTTTTACCGGGCTCAAAGGTCAAAAAACCTACTGAAAAAACACATAACATCTTTGTTGTAGGGCCTTTTTCCCATTACCACTCACCATTTTAAACAAAGGACGGAGCAGGATACGCAGCGTACATGCGTAGCAAAAAAAGATTTATCAAGCAGGAAGGAGGAGAGGGGAATTTCGTTGAAATGTTTTGTAGTTCAGAGTTAGTTGTGGAATGATCTTTTAACGATGTTAGCGATGATAGGCTCAATCTTTCATATCATGAGATTAATCAGCGTTATAAAAGTAAAGCTACACAGCGGCAGCGTTACTTTTCAAATTTGGATATAGGTTAGATGCAAAATCACTTTATTTGTGTAAAACAGGTTTTCTCTGGACTATATATTGATTTAACAGAGAATCCTTTAGATACTTTTCAAATTGTTCAAAACTCTCAGCACCAATTCCAAAATTAACCGCGGTTGTTGAGTTGTGTACCAAATAGTAAGTTGGGCAGTCAAAACAGCCGCTATACGATTGTCCTTTATCCTTTTTCTGACTCAAAAGTGCATCTGCTCTTAATTTTAGCTTACTCCAACGGGTAGCGTCAGTTATGAAACTGTAACCCCCAAAAAAAGTAGCTGATCCTTTTCATCTGCAAAATCATTTAAGTTGCGATCTTTCACCAGTTTGCCATAATGGGCGCTCTGTACCAGAAATAACAGACGATGTGCCAACTGCCGATACATTTCTTTCGTTAGGCATATCGTTTAAAGTTATCTCTTTATTCATTCCTATACAACCAGCAAATGTCCCTTCTTTCTTATTGTTCTCGGTAACACCTGTTAGACACTGAATATCAGAGACAGTGTTTTCACCAATAAAAACGATTGAAACACTTCAGCACCTGTTTTAAGTCCTTATACGGCCTTCGCTCTTGTATTCTCAAAAGGAATCGATTACGCAAATTTTAATACATGTATGGATGACAATTATCTGATTTAATGACTTATATTAGCTATCAGAAGTGCATACTGTTTGTAATAAATAGTATAACATGCACCCTCTAAACTGGTTCAAATTTTATAATAGAACGCTGGTATCCGGTTTAACCTAAAAAAAGACATTCAAAGACCCGACGAAGAGAACAACCCGTAATAGGCCCGTGAGGCATATTCTATACTACGCACCCTGATGCCGATACCGGTTATTTAATAATTCATCAACCAAATCAATGTCATGACTTAAAGTGATATTACTTAACCAATTCCACATTTTGAAGGGAATTCCCTTACTCGCATTATCCGGACCCGAATCCGAACCCGAAACAACATCTGACAGGCTGTAAGGCTACCAGGTGTATTATTCCATCGTTTAATGAAAAACATATGAAACCAGGAAACTGGAGAGCCGCCCTGCGCAAGGGCCTCTCCACACTTCTCGTGTCCTTATTGCTGACCGGCGAAGGACTGCCGGCATTTGCCTGGTACAATGCGACCAACCTCTCGCAACAGCAGGCATCCACGTTAAAAGGCATCATCAAAAACGCAAAAGGTGAATTCCTTGCAGGTGTAACAGTTAAAGTCAAAGGTGCCAGTACTGGCACTGTTTCCAGAGAGGACGGCAGTTTTCAATTGCAGGTATCAGGAGCGGATAAAGCCGTGCTTGAGGTCAGTTACATGGGATACCAGTCACAGGAAATTGCAGTCGGGGGCCGCAGTACCCTGGAGATCACCCTTGCAGAGAGCTCCAGTGGGCTAAATGAAGTACTGGTGATCGGATATGGCACACAAAAAAAGGTGTCTTCCACAGCTGCCATATCATCAGTAGGCGGTAAAGAACTGGCGAAAGCAACGGTTCCCAACATTTCAAACTCATTAGCGGGCAGAGTCGCCGGAGTAAGTATGCGACCTGATGGTGGTCAGCCGGGCGCTGATAATCCGGACATTCATATCCGGGGCATCGCCACGACCGGTAATAACGGCGCACTTATCGTTGTCGATGGTATTATCCGTAATAATATCAACGAAATACCTGCCACTTCCATTGCATCCGTAACTGTGCTGAAAGATGCTGCTGCCGTCGCCCCTTATGGTCTCGGGGGCGCCAACGGAGTATTGCTGATCACTACGAAAAAAGGACTGACCGGCCCGCCGCAACTTTCTTTGAATGCCTATTACGGTGTGCAGACACCCACGTATTATCCTGATATGCTGAACGCTCAGGACTACATGCGTCTCCACAATGAAGCCTATCTCAATGAGAATCCAGGCGGTACACAATTGCCTTACGCCCAGAGCCTGATCGACGACTATCCGGCACTGCATGCCAAAGATCCGGACCGGTATCCGATCAGCAATACGAAAGATCTCGTGCAGCTGCACGCACCTATGCAAAATTACGCCCTTCAGCTGACCGGCGGCTCACAATCAGTGAAGTATTTCGTTGCATTGGGCTATTTAAACCAGACGGGTATGTTTGATCCGGTTAAATATCAGCGGTATGACTATACTGTCAATTTGGATGTACAGGCTACAAAAACTACTACTGTGAATGTTTCATTGATCGGTGCCTGGCAAAAGACAAGTTCCGTGGATGCCGGCACAACAGTCGGCAACCTGTTCCGCAGTGGCTATAAATTTGTCCCTATCGCGAACCTGCAATACAGCAATGGTCTATGGGGCGAATTTGCAGGAAACTCTCCAATTGGCGTTCTCAAGGCTGGCTACCAGCGTGATAACAAGAGCACCATGCTATCAACGCTTGCCGTCAACCAGGAACTGCCATTCATACCAGGGTTGAGTCTCAAGGCTACTTTCAGCTTCGACCCGATGCAAACCACCAGTAAAGGATGGCATACGCCGTTTTATTTCTACTCGCAGAATCTGTCCACCACACCATATAGCTATACCAGACAGATCTCCACTTCCGAAGGCAGTGCCGCTACATATACATGGCTGGAACAGGAATATGCACAACAGCGAACATATACCTACCAGGGATATCTGAATTATAAACGCTCATTTGGCAAACATGATGTCACCGGGTTGCTGGTAGCAGAAGCACGAGACAGTGACTCAAGTGCTTTCTCTGCCCGCAGAAACAATTTCGGCGTAAATATCGATGAGCTCAGCATGGGTAGTTCCAATAAGAATGACTTTGATAACAGCGGGTCTTCGTCTACCGGTAGCCAGATCGGATTTGTATACAGGGTCGGCTATAGTTATGCTAACAAATACCTGGTGGAAGCATCCGGCCGTTATGATGGCCACTATTATTTTGCACCGGGCAAACGCTGGGGATATTTCCCAGCATTGTCTCTTGGATGGGTGATGTCAGGTGAGCCGTTCATGCAGAGAATGCCCTTTATAAGTTACTTGAAACTAAGAGGATCATGGGGTAAATCGGGTAATCTTGCCGGAACATCCTTCCAGTATTTACAGGGTTATTCATTGTATGGTAATGCATATGCCTGGGGCAATGGATCTATGGTACAGGGATCCTTTGTACCCCGTGAAGCCAACCGCAACATCACATGGGAGATCTCAACGAAAACAGATATCGGGTTTGAAGCCTCATTATGGAAAGGATTACTGGATCTGGAAGTAGATTATTTCCGTGAAAGAAGGACCGGGATGCTGCTGCCGCCAGCAGTAACTATCCCCATTGAATATGGCCTCAATCTATCGGATGAGAACGAAGGCATCATGCAAAACCATGGCATCGAGATCACGGTGGGTACGACACATCAATTGGCAAACGGGCTCCGTATTGGCCTGAATGGAAATTTCAGTTATGCACGCAATAAAATGCTACAGATCTTTGAAACATCCGCTACGCGCAATAATCCTAACAGAAGCCGTACAGGGAGGGCCCTCGGTACGCCATTCGGCTATCACGCGTTGGGACTGTTCAGTACTGCTGATGATAAGAATAATGATGGGATCATCAATCCTGCAGACGGATACAATGTGGTACAGTTTGGCAATTTGCATCCTGGCGATATAAAATACGCCGATCTCAACGGACCTGATGGAAAACCGGATGGAAAGATCGATGCCAATGATGAAACGCATATTGGTTATCCAAACTATCCATTGATCACCTACGGGTTCACTCCATCAGCTTCCTGGAAAGGCCTGGATCTTAGTCTGTTATTTCAGGGTTCTTCCTTGTCCAGCTTTAACATTGCAGGTTTCCAGACGATCCCCTTCAATAACAACAACAGTAATTCAGCGTATGAATACTATGATAACCGCTGGACGCCCGGCAATCAGCAGGCAAAGTATCCAAGGGCTAACCAGTCTCCCTACGCCAATAATACACAGACCTCCGATTTCTGGATGGCAAATACCGGACTGCTGCGCCTGAAAACAGCGGTACTGGGTTATACTTTACCCGCCACGCTCACGCAACGCTGGAAGATGCAATCCCTCCGTGTATATGTATCAGGCCAGAATGTATTCACCATCAGCAAATTGAATTTTATGGACCCCGAAGTGGGTTATACAGACGGTGAAACAGCTTATCCTAATCAGAAAGTGTTTGTGATGGGATTGAATGTAACTTTTTAGTTCACGCTTAAACAGGACCTATTATGAAACGTATTATATACATCATGCTGCTCGCCGGATACGTACCTTTTTTTTCCTGCACAAAGGATTTTCTGGACAATACGGACAAGACACAATTAACGGATGAAATGCAATGGTCGACAGAAGGAGACGCCGATATCTTCCTCAATGATATTTATGGCAGTTTGCCAAATTACTGGAATCAACCAGAGAACCTGGATAATTTCACCGACGACAATGATGCCGGGTTCTATTACACCTCTTACAACTGGAAACAGGGAATCGTATCTCCTGCCGGCACAGATTATACGGTATGGGGGGGCATTACCGGATCAGGCGATCTTACCAATTGGCCCGCCACTTTCACCGCCGTCAGAAAATGCAACACCTTTATGGCGAAGGTCCAGGCATATGCCGCCAACTTTTCGGATGCCTGGAGAGAAAGACGTCTGGACGAGGTCCGCTTCCTTCGGGCTTTCTTCTATAGTGAACTCTGGATGCACCTCGGTGGACTTCCCATTATTACTAATGTACCCGACCGTAACACCGGTGACAGCAGCCAGCTGTATTATCCAAGGAGCACGTTTGCCCAAACGGTCGACTTTATTACCAACGACCTCGATACGGTCATTTTAAATGCACATTTGGCTGTTAAGTATAACAGGGGTGATGCTGACGCAGGTAGGGCGACGTTAGGGGCTGCATTGGCTTTAAAAGGCTGGATACAGTTATACGCTGCCAGTCCTGCCTTTAATGCAGCACAACCAGCTGCGGGCGCAGATCCTCATCATGTGGCCGGCTACGGGCAATTTGACGGAAACAGATGGGCCGCCGCCGCAGCCACCTTCAGACAATTCCTGGATCAATTTGGCAACGGTCACCCTTATGGATTGTTTTCCGACTTGTCAGCTCTATGGTATGAAGCGAATGAGTACAATAGCGAAATGATCTGGGACCGCCAGGTAGTAGCTGTCACTATGGGATCTTCCTTTGAACAATATGGCGGACCGGTATGGATCAATGGCGCCTATTATACCTGGGGCAATTATAATCCTACGCAGGAACTGATAGATCAGTTTCAGATGGCAAATGGCAAAAGTATACAGGATCCTGCATCTGGCTATAACCCCCAGCGCCCTTATATTGGCAGGGAACCAAGGTTCTATCAGTGGATCGTCTATGACGGTGCGCCTTACAAAATGGATTGGATGGACAAGCAGGATACTATTTACACACGTATAGATAAAGTGCGGCCCTCCAAAAATCAGATAGATTTCGGTACGGATGATGTCAGTAATACAGGATATTACTTCAAGAAACGATTGAATCCACTCGTGAGACCTGGCGGAGGAACCATCAGTGGTGCAAATTTCATTTATTACCGCTATGCAGAAGTCCTGCTTGGATACGCCGAAGCTCAGAATGAAGCTGTAGGTCCGGATGCCTCCGTATATAGTGCAATGAACCAGTTACGTGCCCGTGCAGGACTTCCGGATTTGCCAGCAGCACTCAACCAGGATGGTATGCGTACTGCTATCCACCAGGAGCGGCGCGTGGAGTTGTGCTTTGAAAACAAACGGTTTTATGATCTCATACGTTGGAAAACAGCGGAACAATTGCTGATCCATGACAGACATGGTATGAAGATTTCCAACAGTATTCCCGCGAATAACAGCGGCGTATGGCAATATGAAGTTGTACCATTAAACCATCCGCATGTGTTCCTGCAAAAAATGTATCTGAATCCTATTCCGCAGGATGTCATAGACCGCAATTCACGGATCGTTCAGAATCCAGGGTATTGACATACGGCAGAACCAGAGAATGTGTGTAAAAGAATTTTTGACATGCCCCTGAACGTATCAGAATAATAAGTATACAAAAGCCCGGCTTCAGTTCGAAGCCGGGCTTTTGTATATATCAGCTATCAGCTATTTTAAATAGTTTGCGCGCCGGTCAGTTGTCTTGACCTTCTGGATCTCATGTAAACTACCAGGAAAGTAAATGCGACAATCAGGATAATTGGCAGCACTAAAGTAATCTTTAATACTTCAGGGCCTGCAAGGTTTTTCGCCTCGTTTAACATGGCGGCTTCGGGGGTACCTTCCGTTGCAGCCGCATAGGTGGCCAGGGTGCTACCTGCCGGAAGATGTTTAACAATCAAACCATCATAAAATCCTCCCATAAACATCGTATATATGGATACGGCGAACATCCCGGCCCCGCCCAGCAGGTTAAGCCCCAGTGCTCCTGATTGTGGAATGTTTTCGGCAACAAAACCGATCATGGTTGGCCAGAAGTAACATACGCCAATACCGAAGATCAGGGCGGCGAGGAATACCGAGCTGCCTGTAAATGTACTCAGCATATAAAGACCTGCCGCAGCGAAGATGGCAGAAAACAATAGTACACCCTGTGGTTCCAGCTTCTTAACGATTGGCTTGGCGAAGGCTCTCCCCACAACCATAATACCAGTCGTTAGCGTCAGCAGTAAAAGTGCATTGTCTGTGACGTTTTTCAGCAGCAGACCTATCCACTGACCAGTGAAAAGCTCGGTGATGGCAGTCATCAACATGCAGACGAACATAAAGATAAAAAGCGGTGTAAATACTGCCGAGTACATGTCACCGCTGGAATAACCGGATGAAACTCTTTCCGTAGGCGGAAAATCCAGCCTCGAAAACAGATATCCATAGATCAGGGTAGGTATCAGCATCGTAGCCACCTGCAATTGCCAGCCCAGGTGCAGATTAACAAACAAAGTAACCACCAGCGTACCGATCACGATACCACCCGGAAACCAAAGGTGAAAGTAGTTCAACCTGGTTGTCTTTTCCTTCGGATAAAGAGTAGCCACCAGCGGATTACAGGCTGCCTCTACTGTGCCATTGGCAATACCGATCAGTAACGTTGAGAAAAACAGCGTCCAGTAACCCTGCGCAAAAATAGTAAGTGCTATGCCGGCCAGGTGAAAAACAAAAGCGAGCACGAGCAGGCGTTTCATCCCTATGACGTCGACTATAAAACCTCCGACGACCATAGCCAGCGGAAACCCCCAAAAGGCGGTAGCCGTAATAGTACCCAGCTGAGTCGCATTTAACTTAAAATCGACCCCTAACTGGTTCATCATTCCTGCGCGGATACCAAAGGAAAGTGAGGTCACTAATAATGCCAGGCAACTTGCCCAGAATAACTTATTGCTTTGAATGTTTTGCATATACGTGGTGTTTAGGACAGTAATATCGGTTAGGTATCGAGTTCTTTAACATATAGGATTTGTCGCTGCATCAAGACTCAATCTCCGGACAAGAGAAGCGGCACAGGTTTAAATTACAAAAAACAAATCATATTATATACTAAATCAGTCCAAATTTGGACCTCCGGATAAAGGCAGCCGACGAGATACCAGGTTTTGATACACCCCGCATAGTAAAACCGACATTTTACGGACTTTTTTGGTAATTACCGGGCAAAGGCAACGGCGGACAGAAAGGACCGTGGCAAATCAGGTTAATGGTAGGACGGAATAATTTAAGTCCAGATGGGTATCATCATGCTCATTCATGAGCAGGCGGTATGTGCAATTACAGCAAAGGTTAACTTTTATAATTATCGATACCGATTTGCATGGCCTTCTTTCTGCATTCCTCTGACGCTTCCTGGTTATACCAGTTTATATCTAAATGATCAATAGTAAATCCCCTGGGTAAATCTTCCTCCTGATAAGTGATTGGATTTCTTCCAACACAAATGGCATTACCAAAGAATGGGAATGCTGCCATCAGCCCCGAATGAAACCCTGGAATACCTGCCTGAGCAAAGGCAAGTGGATCAAAAAAAATGGTAAGCAGTTGATTAGGATGTATCGTGTCAATTGCCTCCGTATTAAGAAGTTGTTTTATATGCCGATGAAATATCGCTGCTTCTGCTGGCAGGACGATTTCTTCCATCTTTTGATGATAAGCGTCGATTAAAATTGCGCGCATGGAGGTGTTTATAGTTTACCACAATGAAGGTAGTTAATTTTGAGCAGGTAGGGATTTGTGCCGTCATCCCCAGATATCGGGAACTTCTTCAACTGGGCTAAGCAAGATTGCTCTCACGATGTTCGGGGATGACGGTCTCCTGTCTGTCTGCTAAAAATTCGGGTCAAATTCCACAATCCATTCAATGCCGTATTTATCCCTGAACATTCCCGCATAGGTACCCCAGGGCGTATCACCAATGCCGCCTTCAACTTCACCGCCTGCTGATAATCCGTTAAATGCTTTGTCGGCTTCTTCACGGCTTTCGGCACTTACAACTATTTTAGACCTGTTTTCCTTTTCGTTTACCTTACCCATAAACTCCGGCACATCATTGGCGATTAACACGTTTTGCCTGCCTATCGGTAAAGCGATGTACATGATCTTATCCGCTTCATTTTCGGGAACCTTAAATTCGTCACTTGCCAGGTCCTTAAAGCGGACGATCTTGCTGAATTCGCCGCCAAAAATTGATTTGTAAAAAGTAAATGCCTCTTCGGCGTTGCCGTTGAAGTTGATCCATGGATTGATTGCTCTCATAATAATATTTTATTGCTTTAGATAATGATGCGCCACACAGCCGTTTTGGAAAGTTTTGGTCTCTGTCAATTTAAGTTGCACTAGTTCATGCAGACTTCCGGCAGGAAACAAGTGTCTTCCCTGGCCTGCAATGACCGGGTGGATAACCAGATAAAACTCGTCAATAAGTCCCGCTTTCACCAATTCAGGTAACATACTTACGGTATCAATAGCTATTTTCTTACCTGATTGTTGTTTTAATTTTAGCAGTTCTTCTGCGGGATTGCTACGAACAATGCGCGTTTTGGCGTCCTCGCTATCCAAAGTTGTAGATGCCACGACGCGATCAATTGCAGATAACCGCTCTGCAAACCTGTTCTCTGCTGCTGAACCAGATTTGTCCCTTGCCACATCTGACCAATAAGGAAACATCATCTGATACATGACACGTCCAAAAAATAGCAGATCTACGTCGTCCATCATGGCTGTGAAATAGTCCATCAACTCTTCGCTGGGATTACCGATGGTGTGGTCACAATAGCCGTCCAGGCTAATGTTCATGCCAAATTTTACTGTCCTCATGAAACCAAAGGTAAGTGAGGATAAACTATTTCATAGGGGGGATTCGCGACAAATACGGGGGCTTTTAAGCCAGAAAAACTGCGCCGCAGATAGTATCGTCAAAACAACTTACGACGTTGTATATTAGCCCTGGGCATCCTATACCCGATATACTAAGCATTGAGCTGTTTGACCGGTGATGATTTCGTTACGACAAACATTCCCTTAATATCAGTAAAGAATACATCACGTCTGATGCCTCTCTTTACTATACAACCGTCTTCTTCGCCCATACCATAGTGAGGTGTCCGGTCAATAATGAGCTGATGGCGTTTTTTTCCATTGTATCATAGCTGTGCAATCTCATCCTTGGCCTGGGCGTTACAGATTGATATTGAAAATGAGAAGAGGAGGAAAGCAAGAACGGATTTAACAAAGCAGGCATGTTGGGACCTTTCAGCGAAGGTAATGTTTTTAGTACTCCTGGCGACAGGCCATATTTATTAAAATTTTACGTGAAAACGATGTTTTATAGCATAGGTAGTATTACTTAATTGTCTCTATTGCAAGGTATCGCTTAAACATTTCCGTTTCCCCGCCGTTAGAGTGATTTTATAACCCCTAAAAACCGCTATTTATGTTTGTAGATCCTTTTTCTTTTAATTGGAGGATTACGAGACTGGAATACTTCATGTCCTTCGTTATTTATCTGCTGGCATTGGGCCTGATTGGTACGCTGGCTAATCTTTATTTTCAATGGCTGCTGATTCTTTTTATCCCGGTCATATGGTTTTTGCTGGCGCAGGGCGCCAAACGGTGTCATGACCTGGACAGAAATATGTTATGGCAGCTTATTCCATTTTATATTCTTTGGATGATATTCGCATCCGGTACTTCCGGGGCGAATAAATATGGTGTGAGTCCGGAGGATTCAGAATAAGGATAAACCACCCGTTAGTCAGGATGAATATGGGATTTATGCTAAGCCCGGTAGAAAGTCGTTTCCAACCGCATCTTTAAACTGGTGTTATAATTGCTGCTACAAGCCGTTATCTATTAGTCTTAACTTTTTCCCATGGACAATTTAACAGAAATATATCTGAATTACTTAGGCTGCTTAAATGACAAAGATTGGCGGCAATTAGCGGATTTTGTCAGTGCTGATGTAATTCACAATGGCAGACGGCTTGGTATAGATGGTTATCGCGAAATGCTTATTGGTAATTATAGAGACATTCCTGACTTACGTTTCGAACCGGAATTATTGGTTGTTCAGGATACCTATGTTGCGTGCAGGTTGTCTTTTAGATGTACGCCCACGGGCGAATTCCTGGGTCTTCCGGTAAACGGTAAGAAAATTCGATTTGCGGAAAATGTGTTTTATGAGTTTCAGGAGGGGAAAATTACGGAAGTATGGTCTGTAGTAGACAAAGCGGCTATCGAAAAGCAGCTTTAAATCACTGATGAATGTGACTTATAAGCTGTTCAACGCCGCAAATACCCATTCCATCCGGCAGGCAGATGATGTTCAAAACTTTTGTCCGCAAATATGCTCAATTCAAGGAAGCTAATAGGCTCCGGTGTAACTACCTCATTGCCGGAATGTAAGTGCTTGGTTTGATCGCTCTTGAAAATCGGTGCATACAGCATGTGGGAGCAGCCTGCTATCTATTTTGAACGTAGCACTTTTGCATGTATAGTATTAAAAAACTGAGGTGTCAGCCCCAGAAAGCTGGCGATATGCTTTTGCGGAATACGGTTGGCAAGCGCCGGGAAGCGTTCCCGGAAGTATACATAACGTTCCTCAGCACTCATATATAGCATCTGAAGGTTCTTGAGATGCTGACTAACCATTGATTGCTCATAAGAAAGCCGGAAGAAACGTTCCATTGCAGGAACCTGCGTCATGAATTTTTCCAATGACTGATGATTGATTTTCACAAGCACTGAATCTTCAAGCGCAATAATATTACAATAGGACGGCGCCATCTGTGTACGGCTATATAAGTCGGATATCCACCAATCTTCTATGGCGAAATAGAGGTTGTGTTCCAGTCCTTTTTTATCTATAAAATATTGCCTCAGACAACCTTTGTTAACGAAATATTCATCTGTACAAACATCCCCCTCCCTCAGCAGCAATTCCTTCCTTTTGATTGTCTCAATGGTCAGTAAATCACAGAAAGCTTCTTCCTGCGCGGGTGTCAGGAGGACGTAACGTCTGATATTCCGTAGGATATTGTCGTACTGCATATGTGAAATGATTAAAGTGCTGATTCCCAAAAGTTACCTCCTGGCCGCTGGAAAAAATTAAGATATCTTATTTTTTTCCAGTGCCGGACTCCTGATTTTTGCGTCATTAAATCTTGATGCCAATGAACAAATTTAAGGAAGAACGGGAAGGTTTTGAAGCTATTGGGAACAGTTATGCTGTTGCGCAAGGCATCAACAGGAGAGATGTAAATATTGAAGGGGTTCCTTGTGCCTGGTTCTCGCCGGATGACGCTTCTGAAGATGATATTATATTTTACATCCATGGTGGCGCTTTTATCTATGGTTCGCTGAGGTCACATGCACCCCTGGTCAGTCATATTGCCCGGGCCATGAATAAACGGGTACTGGCGATTGACTACCGCCTGGCTCCTGAATATCCATTTCCTGCCGGTATTGAAGATTGTGTAGCGGTAATAACCACACTTGCTGCTGGTAATCCTAACCTTACTTTTGGTATCATAGGAGATAGTGCAGGGGGCAATATCAGTATGTCCGTACAACTTTTCCTGCGGGAAGCTGGCGGACCAGCCGCAAGATACACGATCGTTATTTCCCCCTGGGTGGATCTTACCTGCTCCAATGCCAGCTATGAACACAAGGAAAAACTGGATACAATATTATCACAGGCTTATCTGAGGCAATGTGCCGCTATGTATGCTGCTGGTGGTGATTTGTCAAACCCTTACCTGTCGCCTGTAAATGGGGAATTTCATGGGCTGGCGCCGGTATTGATATTATGTGGTACTTATGAGATCCTGGAAGATGACGCTGTCAACTTGTATAAACGCTTACTTGAATGTCAGGTGAGGGCGGAAATAATGTTGTTTGAAGGTCAATTACACGTCTGGCCGTTCACAGAGATCAGCAGTGAAGCCTCGCAGCGGGCATTGAGGGAAATGGCGGTTTTTAGCTGCATTTAGATTTTGTAGTATAAAAGCGGGCCTGCGATTATATCGTAGGCCCGCTTTTATTTTAATCAGGAGCACCTTATTGTTTCAAGACTTTAAAGGTTTCGTTTTTACTACGGTCGCCCACCTGTATGAAGTACATGCCGGAGGGCAGGCCATCGAGTGACAATGTTTGTCTGCTGTTGTCCTTTATTTCCACTGTTTTCAGCAAGCGCATATCAGCACCGAATACTTTCACCTGCACTCTGGTGATGATAGGTTTACCATATTCGATGAACACATAATTGCTGGCTGGGTTAGGATAGACGTTGACGGTTTCATGCTTGGTTGCCGGCTCCAGTTTGTCGGGTGTTATGGCTGGTGCGGCTACCCGTTGCTCTATTACGCCGCTATTGAGTGCATCGTATGGATTCACAAAGAACTGACCACAGAGCAGTTTGGGATATACTTTCTGGAACAGGGTATATTTCTCTGCATACGGTTTGAAAGAGAGTGCGATCGGCGATACCGAGAGCTGTTTAGGACTTAAATTGATAATACTCACCGGTGGCTGATGCAACTTGATACACTGCTGGTTGGTGGTGCTGAGATCACGGATAAGCACGTTGGTAAACGTACTGGTATTGCTCGTGCTGTTGATAATGTAGTTGGCATTGGCCAGTATCGCGAATTTGTCCTTGCCGGCAGCCTTTATTTCCAGGCCATACCTTTCGGTGTAGTTGGCGGTCTGCGGGAAGGTACTAAACTCTACAAGGCCCAGAGAACCGGGTACATAACGCAGTTGCAGGAAAAATACCTCTTTACTCACGGCAGTGTAATAGCTGGTGGTAAAGCCCGTGAGATAGAGCAGGTAGTTTTCGTTGCCCAGGTTGCGGATGACGAGGTCATTGGATTCTTCTATCCCGGCATCGCCAACATGGAAAGAACCGGTGATAGCGCCTGTTTCTCTTACATCCAGGATCAATACCTGTCTGTTAACCGCGCCGGTGGCAGCTGTCACATCGGTGAAGCCGGAGATAAAGAACGCATCATTACCGAGGACGTTGGTACGTTTCACAATCTTGGTACCCGCAGATTCAGTTGTAGCGCCAAGATAAGCGAAGCCAGTCACCGGAATACCGCTGGACTGGAGACGGAGAAACAGTACCTGGCGTGGTCCGCTAAAGCCGCTGGTACACAGCTCAACGTAGCCTGTCAGGATAATGTTGTTGTCGGTGGCCTCTGTCAGGGCCAGCGCGTTGGCGTTACAGGTAGAGTTGGTGGAGTACTGGTAGTTCCACACAATCGCGCCTGCGCTGGTGAGGCGTGTTGTGAGTATGTTGATCTGCTGGCCAGCCGGAGTCGGACTGTACCTGCCTGCAATGATCACATCGCCGTTAACGGCTTCGATAAGATCATTGTACTCAATGAGCGCGTTGGCATTGGCTGTGCTAACGGCAGAGAAGTGCAACTTTTGTACCCAGACTGGGTTCAACAGCTGGTCCAGGCGCAGAAGTACCGGCGTAGAATACACAGGGATGCCATTGATCAGGTTAGGGGACTGGATCACATAGCCTAAGAGATAGTAGCCCTTGCCGCTTTTCATGCGGAAGATTTTCTTTGGCAACAGTGACGGTAGCAGTTTGCCGGGTTGTGGTACGATGTGCTCGGAGATGAAGTTACCGCTGGCATCAAACTGGTCAAGCGATAAAGAACTTCTTGTGGAATCCTGGTACACGTTGGCGCTCCATAACAGAAAGGCTTGTGGAGCAGAAGCGACAAATTGCGTGTCTACAACAAAACTTGTTGCCTTGTAGTGGAATTTTAATGCGACTGTATTGTAATACTGTTGATCCGCATTTTGTGCCTGGGTCGTGCTCAAACAAATAAGGCAGGCGATAATAGACAGGTAGAAGTGTTTCTTCATTTAGGGAATTTTAAAAGGGTTAAAGGTGTGACAGACTCCCTGCAAAGGTAAACAGACAGGGCTGTAACGAACATGCAGTGACTAGTAGATAGTAATTTCCGGGCGTATATAGGTCAGAGGTGGGGCTCGTTAAATAGTAACCCAAATGCATATATAAGTGGCCTTTCTCTTCCTTAACGAATCTGTTCTCCTATCCGTAAAGGAGATCTCCACTACCCCGATGTTTTATTATTATAAATAAAGCGTATTTGTATACTTTTGTTATTTATATTTTTGAACTCGTGTAGATGATTTGTAGTAGTGCCGTAGTGACTAGACTCGCAGCGGAATTATATTTTTGACAGCGGTTAAAAGATAACACTTCAGCGCCTCCCTCCCAGACCAAACACGAGGACTGCACGAATACCACCGGGGAGGACAACTACTTATAATAATAAACAAGAAAACCTATATGACCGAGCAGGAGATGATAGAAAAACAATGGGAATTGGCCAGATTGATTCAACGCATGGAGGTAATATTCATTGGACATCAATTCAATAAGTACGAGCAAAATGAAGAAATCCGCCTCAATAAGTCGAATAAAGTACACGAAGAGAACCTGCAGTTACTGGCTGCTATAAAAATGCTGATAGAAGAGGGGGTAGATCTTAATTTTAAGAACAAATCAGTGATGGAAAGAGCTGTTGCCACGGATAGCATTGAACTCATTCAAATGTTTTTGTCGGCGGGCTTGCCCATTAATGAAGTAAATGGAAAAGGACTGCTATATCATGCAGCAGAAAAGGGCGCTGCGCAGATAGTCCGCTTCCTGATTGAAGAAAAGGGCGTGAATCCCAGGAGAAGATCTCAACGTGATTTTTCAGTGTTGGCTGCAGCCCGGTCATCACGTTATAGCAGGGAAGTGCTTCCATATCTTATGGACGTAATGGGAAAAACAAAATCAGAAAGGATGCCTGTCCCTAAGAAACTGCATGAGCTTACGGAGGAAAATATGCTGAAATACTTACCGCAGGTATCCATTTCGGCAAACCAACAACAAAAACTGCACAACATTATCGAGAGCCTGTTTATAGAGGAGTATTCCGTAAAACTGGCCAATTTCTATGAAATCATAGCCGTACAGGATCCAGAACTGGTTTTTGCCTGTATCTCGCTGATTACAAATGCGATTACAAAGGCGCCTGCCCAGAAGACAGTGAAGAGCATCGCTGCAGAGCACTATGTGCATCATGGCAACCTGGAAGTTACAGGGAGTCTGAAAATCCGTTCGCTGATGGTAACAGGCAATTGTACCGTGAAGGGACATGCTTCCAATGTACAAGGTTGTCAGTTATTTGTAGGGGGCGACTTCGAATGTGCAAGCATGTATACCGAGGGACCGGTGATCATCGGAGGGAATTTAAAAGCTGCAAAGGTAGAAACATATTATAATGACTATGCCCTGGAGGTGAAACAAACCCTGCAGACTGACACATTGATCATCGATCATCACCAGGTAATAGCCGGTCAGTTCGACGTAAAGGAACGGATCGAAAAATAAGTTTAAACTCAGGAAGTAAACGATCTATTATCGCCATAACCACAAAATGAACCCTTACTGTATACCCTTGCCGATCGCTACGATGATGTGATGATCAGGCAATGGCTAAAGAAAGAATGAAATCCCTACCTTTGACCACCTGAATATACCCTGATAAACATAAACTATAAATAAAGCGCACTATGCCGGTCCTTCTTACAAAAGAGGCAATTCATCAGCAGTTTGATATGAAACTTTATGATCCCATTAGCAGGCTGGATCATAACAGGATCATTTACTTTGACGGAGATACCACCATTAATGGTAATCTTAGTTCAGACTGGGCAACAACCATACTGGAAACATTAAATGAAGACACTGATCTGGGTAATGTGCTGATCATGGTCAACGGTAATCTGACCGTAAAGGGAAATATTAATATCGGCGACTATCATCCACTTTTACTGGTATTAGGCGATGTACATTGCGATGTGCTGAAGAGTGGTGACGATACGATCCACATTGCCGGTGATGCACATATCAGATATGCCTTCTTTGGGAATTATAATGATGGCAGTATCAGAATTGAAGGAACAACCTATGTTCCATACGTACTGAACTCCGATCATGATTCCAGCATAAACCCGCGGGGCGCTATTCTTATCAATACCTACAGCGATCACAATGATTTCTTTGAGTATGATTATACGCAGGAGGTATTGCCACAGGTAATGGTACCTGCTACATTTAACGAACATAATGAGTTCGACGAGTGGCAGTTTATTGCGCTTGTTAAAGCTGGTCAGTCGCCTTTTGTGGAAGGGGCAAAACCGACAAGATTAGTGCATCAGGAGGAACTGGAAAAGCTGATTGCAGGCAATATTGATGAAATAGTGGAGTTGGATTTATCAGAGAAGAAAATGAAGGTGTTTCCTACAGCTATCACAAAGCTAAGGCACCTTAAAAAACTGATCCTCTCAAAGAACAATATCAGCGAAATACCCGCCGCCATTGGTGAATTGCAGCAGCTGGAAGAGCTATATATGTACAATAGTGGCATTAAAACTATTCACGAAGCCATTGGTCAATTAAAGCAACTGCGGGTGTTGGATCTGGGGGGCAATTACGACCTGGATGCATACCCCGATGCTATTGGTGCATTGAGCAATTTGCAGGTCCTGAAGAACGATTATATGGCAATACCATTGCCCGATAGTCTGGCCAGCTTGGAAAAGCTGGAAGAACTGAGCATGTATGGGTGTTATAACCATGTGAATGCGCCGGCTCCGTTCCCGGAAGTGATAACCAGACTGAAAAACCTCAAACGATTTGATTTCCGGGAGAATAATATCCAGGAGCTGCCGTCAGGTCTGCTGAATGTTCAGACCTTAGAGGAGTTTCAATGGACGGGTAGTCGCACGCATTCGCCCAATTTTCCCAATTTCACCGGGTTTAAACAGCTTAAAAAACTGGTGATCAGTAAGAAGTTCCTTGGCTGGAAAGCCGAAGTCTTTGACATCACTACATTAGAACACCTGGCAATTGATAGAAACAAGGAAGAGAAAGAATTCATTACCCAGGATACCCTCGACCTGATGAACGAAATGGCAGCTGATGAAAACGAAGATTTTCGCGAGCACCTGGAATGGATTAAACAGGTCAAACAACCGGAATCCGGCGGACGTTTCTCCTATATCCTTCATGAAGGGATGAAGCCGGAAGACCTGCAGGATATTCATAAACTACAGCGGTTGAAATACCTTGATCTCTCTTTTAATGGTCTGGCCTGGCTACCTGAAACATTCTTTGAACTGCAACACCTGGAACACCTTAACCTGAAGTATAATAATTTTCCGGATGAGGTGAAAGAAAGAATCAATACCACATTTTCCGGTACTACAATAAACTGGTAGCATCTAATACATCTACTTACAAAGTTGCGACGATCCCCGCCCGCATGTTGCCTTTCTATACTAAGTAGCCCATTGTACAGAAGCGTCTCATAGAATTTTTATTTACAGGCGGAAACTGTTTACAATATTGATTAACTGAGTGTTCTGATGAAGCCATCAAGATCGTCATCCTTACCTAAACCCAGTTTTAATTTAATGCGATAACGGGCCATTAGAATGCTTTTAGGAGCAACGCCAAAACGCTGGGCGATTTCTTTATTCGTCAGACCAAGGGAGATATAGATGCAATGTTTAAGATCCAATCGCGATAACGTATCGCCGGATTTTTCTTTAAGCTGTTGGAAGAACTCGGGACGGATGGTGTCGAAATCAGCTTTATTGGTGGCGAAGGTTTCATCCGATTTTTTGTTCTGATCGATAATGTTATTGATCTTGTTGACAACAAAACTCTTATCCGTGCTTTCTTCGATCTTTTTTTGAATGGTTTGCAGTAATTCATCCTTCTGCTCTATCTGCAAATTGACTGCCAGCAGGTCTTTTTGTAGTCTGTCCTCACGTTCCTGCAACAGCTTTTGCTCGGCCAGTAAACGCCGTGTTTCTTCCTCTTTCACCCTTGCTGTCAGCGCGGCTTCCTGTTTTTCCAGTTCGAGTTGCTTTACCTCCTGTTGTTTGAGGCGGGCCAGCAGGTCGGCATCTTCCTTCTCCTGTTGCAACAGCTGCTTTTGCTGTTTGCTGGCTTTTAGCTGGAAGTGATACGACCTGAAAATATATACCCCGGCCACTACCATCAGCAGTCCGATAAAGCCATAGAGGTATTTCATTTTACGGTTCATAGCGTTTTGCTGACTCAGCGTTTTTATAGCCTGTTCTTTTTTCTCAGACTGATACTTTTCTTCCAGGTTTTTGGTCGCCTTTAATTTCTCGGCATCAAAAAAGCCGTCATATACTTTGTGATAGTCTTTGTAGTATTGAAGGGCTTTCTGATAATTCCCTGTTTTTTCATAAAGGCTGATAAGTCCTTCCAGCAACTGTAACCTGTTCCTGGTATGGTCGATACCGTCTATGAGCAGGGAAGATAAGCCCTGTAATAATAAAGACTCTGCTTTTGCATAATGCCCGTTTTCGATTTCAATATCGCTCATAATACCATAACAGGTGCCCAATACGGCTGCCTGTTTGGTCTCATGCGCCGTTTTTATAGCAAAGTTGAGGTAGGGAAGAACAGAATCTTTATATGATCCGATCTTGTATTGCATATACAAACCGGCGACATTCAGGGCAATTACCCCTACGCTGCTTTTAAAAACCACTTTGTCAGGCGCTGATTTGTAAACGTCGATGCCTCTGTGATAGTAATAGAAAGTAGAATCGAGCAGATGCCTGTCCGTACCATTATTCTGGAAACTGTAATGATAATAGGTACCCATCGCCTGATTAGCAGAAATGAGGTTGTCGGGATCTCCGCATTTTTCGGCCGCAGCTAGGCACAGGCGGGCATATTTTTCCTGCTGGGGCTTGTCTCGCCATTCCGCATAGGCGCCGCCAATGATATAATATAAGCTGGCTTCATAGGTATATCCATCGGTGCCTTCCAGGTTTTTCAGACCTTCCAGGGCAAAATCTACCGTTTCTTTGTAATTCCCCTGTAAGTTTTGCGACCATGCTTTGCGGTACCAGGCAATACCCAGCGCCAGTTTATCATGTGACTGACGGGCATAGAACAGGGCGCTGTCCGCCGATATACAAGCTTTAGGTATATCTCTGTGATGATAATAATCCAGCAACACCATAATTGACCAGATATAGGCGGTCGTGGCTGGCTTGTTCAATTGCCTGCAGAGCTGCATGGCTTCTTTTTCAAGGCGTAGCGCCCCGTCAATATCTGTTACACATTTAGCCCTTGCCAGGAATCCCATGGTGGTGATGCGATTTTCCAGGGATATGTCTTTACGTGCCAGCACTTTATTAAGGGAATCAACAAGTCCTTCGGCGTGTACAAACTGGGTGATACATATCAATAACGCTACTAGTCTGATTTTCTGATACATAGGTATGGTTAATAATGCCGCAAGTTACATGATGTAGTTGGTTTGTTCCAATAATAGCTGAGGGATGTAGATGTTTTGTAGTAGTCGGATTGTAGTTATATACATTTAAATAATCCAAATTTGAAGGGAAACCATGCTTAAACCCACCCATTGACAATGAGGAAGTCACTGCCATGTGCGATCTTCGAAATAGAGCAAAAAAGATTACCTGCTAAAGCACTATATTACCTATACGACAAAGGAGCTGATCCAAGGGAGTACTTTGAATCGGCAGATGATGATCTTTGTCCTTTGTTTGATTACGCCTGTAATAAAAACTGCCTGTAGCGATATGGCAGAAATGGCAAAGCGCATAGGGATAAACTGGATATCAGAAGATAGTTGAATATCTATACTCAGACTATACTTACTCTCCGTTAATGCTCCCTTTTTATCGTAGCGCTAACGTTGAGTAAGTATAGTCTGACCCTTTTACGATCAAATTACAGCGACATTTATAACTCGCTTATCGACTGCCTCAGAATATCCACCGTTTTATTCATTTCTTCCTGATCCAGATGCCCGAAACCAATCCGCAAAGCAGTTACGTCTTTATTCTGATAAAGCAGTGTTCTCGGAATAAAGAGATTATTTTTCTCACACAGTTTTTTTAGCCGCATCAGGTTAACCGGTTGCCGGAAAGAGAGCCAGAAGGCGAGTCCACCCGTGGGCTTCTGAAAGGAGAGCCATTCGCCGAGGTGTTTTTCCAGCAATTCAGACATATAATCCCTGCGTTCTTTGTAGATCTTCAGGGATCGTTTCATATGCCGCTGAATAGCGCCTTCTTCAATCATTTCTCCTAAAGCCTGCTCGATCATCACATCTCCCTGACGGTCTATGATACCCAGGTATTTACGCATTTCTACCATCAGATTTTCCGGCGCTACGACAAATCCGGTACGGAAGCCCGGTGCAAGAGACTTCCCAAACGAACTTACATAGATCACCATACCTGCGGTATCTACTGTTGCCAGTGGGAGTAGTGGTTGTTTGTCATAGTGAAAGTCATAATCATGATCATCTTCCACAATGACAAATCCAAATTTCTTTGACAGTTGTAACAAGGCCATACGTCTCCGGGCGCTTAAACTAACCGTAGTAGGATAGTGATGCTGTGGGGTAACATATACCAGTCTGATAAGATGTTTATTGCATAATTCTTCCAGGGCGTCAGTATTCAGTCCTTCATCATCAGTAGGTATAGTTAATACCCGGTTGCTGGATTTCTGGAAGATCATATTGGCGGCAAAATAACTGGGCGCACCGACTACCACATAATCTCCCTGTCGCAGAATGATTTCGGAAATGATGAACAGGCTCATTTCAATACTCCGCGTGATCAGCAGGTTATTGATAGATATTTTGAATCCACGGGAAAGCCGGAGATACTGAGATAACTGCTCCTTAAAATACCTGCTGCCTTCCTGGTTATAATAACTCATTTTCTTCTGGTTGCTTTTGCGCTTCATATTGGCGCTATACAAACGGGAGAGGTCATCGATCTGCGTGAGCCGGATGTCAGGTACGCCATCGTTAAATACATAGTCACAGGGGGCATAGTCAAACGGATTATCCAGAAGCGGGGTTGTTATAAAGGAAAAGCCGGTCGTTGCCGGATAACCATGACTTTCTGTCGTTCGCCCCTTTATTTTGGGCAAACGCGGCATCACTACTGCTCCCCGGTTGGGTTTAACGTCTATCCAGCCCTGGGCATACAATTCCTCGTATACCGAGGTGATCGTATTCCGATGTACCTGTAAAAGCTCGCTTAAAGTCCTGGCGCCGGGCAGTTTGGTACCAGGTAAGAGGGTCCCGGACTGTATCGCCTGCGTCAGATGATTCGCTATTTGTATATAAATAGGAATGTGAGAAGCACGTTCTATCTGGATAAAGCTTTTAAATGGTATCTCAACCGGACTATTCATAATATTAAAACTGGCACCTATGAACCTACCGGCAAGATATTACTTTTGGATGGAAACGGGATAATAGGGGCTCTATCACCCAAAATAAATGTAAAATGAGTAAAACAACCGCATTACGCCACGACTGGACAAAAGAGGAGCTGCTGGCTATATATAATAAGCCACTGCTGACGCTGATATACGAAGCTGCATCCGTACACAGGGAGTGGCACAAAGCCGATGAGGTGCAGATATCGACGTTATTATCGGTAAAAACCGGCGGTTGTCCTGAGGATTGTTCGTATTGTGGTCAGGCTGCCCGGTATCAGACCGGCATCAAAGTACAGGCCTTGTTGCCTACTGAAACAGTGCTTGCGCACGCACGCAAAGCCAAAGAAAATGGCGCTTCCCGCTTCTGTATGGCAGCTGCCTGGAGAGAAGTGCGCGATAACAGTGATTTTGATCGCATTATTGACATGGTAAAAGGTGTCAATGACATGGATCTGGAGGTATGCTGTACCCTGGGCATGTTGACAGAAAGCCAGGCAGAACGTTTAAAAGACGCTGGTTTATATGCTTATAATCACAACCTGGATACTTCCGAGGCTTATTATAATGAGATTATCTCTACCCGAAAATTCGATAACCGTATTAAAACGATCGATAACGTTCGCAAAGCAGGTATCACGGTTTGTTCCGGCGGTATCATCGGCCTGGGTGAGTCGCATGAAGACCGTATCTCTATGCTGCTGACACTGTCCGGTATGGAAAAACACCCGGAATCAGTGCCTATTAATGCCCTGGCAAGGGTGAAGGGTACGCCGCTTGAAAACAACCCTAAAGTAGATATCTGGGACATGGTACGTATGATCGCTACAGCGCGTATCGCCATGCCAGCTTCCATGGTACGCCTGAGTGCAGGCCGTATCGAGATGACTGAAGTAGAGCAGGCCTGGTGTTTCATGGCAGGCGCTAACTCCATCTTTACGGGTGAACGGGAAACCCTGTTAGTGACCCCTAATCCGGGTGTATCTGACGACTTACAGATGTTACAGAACCTGGGCTTAAAGCCACTGGTAAAAGAACCAGCTGTTGCAGAAGCAGTAAAAGCATAAGATTGAAAATCCCATACCAGTAAAAGACACAACACACCTAACCAGACATGCCTTTGGGCATTGTAAGATCAAAGACAGGGGTGCTGCCGAAAGGTGGCTCCCTTTTTCATTTTAGCCCTCCCGGCAAATTCCTCCATTAAATAATACGATTTCTCCATTCTCCAATCCCTGATACCGGGGCATCTTTGCAGAATCAGGCAGACAGCCGTCGTCGTCTTTTCCGGGCCGAGACAGGTGCCGAAAAAGCCGCTGCACAGATACCTTAATACTTCGCATATGACAGACGTATTTCATCAGGGGGAAAGAACCGTCCAGACCTGGGCGGGTGAAACTGCAATAGCAGAAGGCAACAGCCGCATGATTGCACATTCGATCGCAAAAGGAGCCATCAGTTTTGTCGAGAAACAGCCAATGGCTATTGTTGGTAGCAGCAATGGGGAACAGGAACTCTGGGCATCCCTGCTGATCGGCAGTGTCGGATTCGTAAAAGTACCCGATCCAGACACGATTATTTTTGATACACAACGCTTAATCAGCAATCCGGCCGATATCTTCTATTCAAATATCACACATAACAGCCAGATAGGCGGTCTTTTCATCGAACTGGATTCCCGTAAACGCCTGCGGGTAAACGGAACCTGCAGGGTCGAAAATTCGAAAATTGAATGCACCGTACACCAGGCTTTTCCTAATTGTCCGAGATATATACAGCGCAGGGTAATGGAGCTGCCGGAATATTTTGAAAGAACACCCTCCAGGTCAACTGAAGGAACTGTCTTGACAGCATCGTTTATTAACTGGATACAAGGCGCAGATACCTTGTTTGTAGCCAGCGCCGGTCCGGACGGACACCTTGATGCATCTCACCGGGGAGGCAATCCCGGTTTCGTGGAAATAACAGCAGACGGAGCGCTGAAGATACCAGACTATCCCGGTAACAGTCTGTTCAGCACGTTTGGCAATCTTCTTCAGCATCCCAGGGCAGGATTGTTATTTATTGATTTTGAGAACCGGCAGACTTTACAGCTGACAGGCACCACCAGCCTGCTTTTTGACCAGACAGCAGCAAGCGATCTTTTAAAAACAAAAGGGACAGGCCGTTACTGGTTCTTCCATCCCACACGCTGGATACATACGGTTGACCATCATCGCGTGGGATGGAACTTTTTAGAATACTCACGGTTCAATCCTTGAAGACCTCCGGGGATTACTGTTAATCAGGTGTTTTTTGCCTACTTTGGGAAGGCATACGCAGGGAGTGAAAGCACTCATTGTGAATACCGCCCTGAAAAAAACCGATCGGATCAAGCCTGGTGAAATCCAATCAGGAAGTCCTTTATAAGTAAAACATAAAAGCGAATGTCAAATCAGGCTGTTTATACTCTCATCAATCAACAAAATGGCAACCTTTCCTTTAAGGTATTCGAATTCGATAATAACAGTTACTTTGATCATATCCAGCGTAATAATTACTTTACCATCATTATCGTTACTTCAGGAGAAGGGGTTGCAAAAGTAGATTTCTGCGAATATCCTTTTCAGGAAAATAGCATGTTCGCTTTTTATCCCTACCAACCCTTCCTGCTGCAGGTAAAAGGACCTTTGGTCGGATTTTGTATTCAGTTTCACCACGACTTTTTCTGCATATACAGACATCACAAAGAGATTGCCACCAATGGTATTCTGTTCAATAATATCTATCAGCAACCGTTTATCTCGCTGGAGGAGAGTGCAAAGGCAACCCTGCTTAACTTCATCAAAGAGATCATCGGTGAACTGAAAATAGATGCACTGAGAAGAGATGAAGTGATCGTTTCCTATCTGAAGATATTCCTGGTAATCGCTACCCGGATAAAACTGGAACAACAATCCGTGCAGGAAGGCGAAGCCGTTAATGCCAAACAGCTGTTGCTCGTGCAGCGCCTAAGAAATGCAATAGAAGACAATTTCAGGGTCAAACATGCACCTAGTGATTACGCCGATTTATTACATCTGACGTCACCGGTATTATCAAAGATTGCTAAAACCCATTTTAAGAAACCTCTTTCTGAACTGATCTCTGAGCGTATTATTATTGAGGCAAAAAGAGAATTGTACCTCACACCAAAAACGATCAAAGAGATCGCCTATGAGCTTGGCTATGAAGATGAATACTATTTTAGCAGGTTCTTTAAGAGTAAAACAGCGATCTCTCCACAGTCTTACCGGGAGACAGTCGGTTTTAACCGGCAAGCAGGTTGATCACAATAGACGCCGGTAAAATCCCCCGAAATCATCTTCGCATTACTTTAAATGATAGCTTTGCAGAAATGTGAAGGGATTCTACATGGAAGAAACAACAGGATTACTGGACAAGATCCGGCATCACGATAAATTGTCGATCGCACTGAATGAGAATTGTGCGATACCCCTGCCGGATGACGTAATGCAGATATTACTCAAACCGCATCGCCTTTCTTTTTACTACTTTCAATACATTGAAAGCGGGTCTGCCACTTTTATCGCCGACCTGCAGAAATTCAATGTAGGTGACGGAGAACTGGCCTTCGGTTTACCCAATCAGATTTTTACCAAACTGCCTTATGACAAGCACCAGCGACAGTATGCACTTTCTTTTGATGAAGATACACTAAAACTGTTGCCAGGTACCTACCAGTTCCTTGTCAATCCATTTAACGTCAATTCCATCGCTTTTGATCCGGCTACACAGCAAAGGGTCAAAAACCTGCTTTCAGGTCTTTTTCAGCTGTTGCACGCCCCCGGAAGACAGCGAAAGGTAGAAGTCATACTGGCACATTTACATACCGTGCTGACCGAGTTTAATACTGCTTATTTTGAGCAATACAAAGCACCGGAAATAGTAGCAGGATCTAAACTGTCAAAGTATATTGCTTTTAAACTGGCAGTAGAAGAAAACCTGACAGAGCAGCATGATGTACAAAGCATTGCAGAGCAATTAGCGCTGACGTCTAATACCCTTTATGGTATCGTGAAAGAATTCGGCGGTGTTTCTCCGAAAGAATGGATCATCAACCGCCTGATGCTGGAAGCACAACGCAAATTGCAATACTCCACATTGTCAGTGAAAGAGCTGGCTTACGAACTGGGATTCAACGACCCAGGTTACTTCTCCCGTCTTTTCAAAAAGAGTACAGGCAAGAGTATCAGCCGCTATCTGGCTGACTTGCAGGATTTGTCCCACGATTAAAATGATTTGTCCCTGTCGTTCTTTTTTCTGCTGACTACCTTCGTTGCATCAACAAAAGAAAACAACATGAAGTCAGCATTAGTTACAGGCGCCAACAAAGGGATTGGCTTTGAAGTGGCCAAGATACTCGCACAGAAAGGTTTTTTCGTTTATTTAGGTAGCCGCACAATTGAAAATGGATTGTCCGCAGTAGAAAAACTACGCGCTAAAGGACTAAATAATATAGCCGCCGTACAACTGGATGTTAGCAGTCAGACCTCTGTCGATGCTGCACGCAGGGAGATCGGTGAGAAAACCGATGTACTGGATGTGCTGGTCAATAATGCAGGTATTGCCGGTGGATTTGAGCAATCGGCACTTACCTCCTCAGCGGATCAATATCTGTCCGTATTTGATACAAATTTATTCGGCGTTGTAAGAACGACGCAGGCATTTATTGATCTGCTTAGAAAGTCATCCGAACCAAGGATCGTAAACGTAAGCACCGCTATGGCATCCCTGTCAATGGCCGCAGATATTCAAAATAGTAATTACCCGAAACGGTATGTCATTTACCAGTCTTCTAAAGCTGCACTGAATATGTACACGGTACAACTGGCGTATGAATTGCGCGATACCGCATTTAAGGTGAATGCAGTTTGCCCGGGATGGACACAAACTGATTTTACCATGCAACAAGGCACCAACACACCGGAACAAGCAGGTGAACGTATTGCTAAATATGCACTGATCGGCGCAGATGGACCAACCGCGCAATATATCAGTGAAGAATACTTCCCTGAACCAGCGACTTGTCCCTGGTAACCGCGTGGGAGACTGTGAACCGGAAGCCTATTTCAACTGTACATCCAGGTAAACAGAGTGACGGCCATATGTTTCATAAAACGGTTTAAACACCACATCATCAATTGTAAATTCCAATTGTTGCGGATCTCCTTTGATGGACTTGCTGATATCGTCTGCATTCAGGGTTATTTTGCGCCAATCCTTTCTGGCTTCCCCTTCCTGTGCTGCCAGCAGGATCGGTCCGTAAAAAAGGCTCGCAATGTTCTGCTGATCCATTACCGGATCAAGGTGGAACCGGAAAGGCATTTTTAGGTCTATGATATCGCCGTCTTTCCATTGCCGGCGGATGGTCAGGTAAGTACCCGGCTTAGCGGTAAGTGCCTGTTCTTTACCATTAATCTTCACAAAAAATCCTTTTGTCGCCCAGCCAGGCACACGTACATTGATATCAAATTGTCCATTGCCTTTGATCGTAAGACGGGTATCGTCTTCTTTCGGGAAATCTGTTGTTTGTTCTATGGTTACATTCCGCTCTGTCCATTGTAAAGTAGAGGGAATATACAGATTGACATAGAGCGCCTGATTATCCCTGCTCTTAAAATAGATGGTATTCTGCAACTTGGTATTGCTCTCGATAGCTGTACCGTTACAACAGGTAAAACCTGTCATATCCGGATTGCCAAACTGTTTGATTGCACCAGGCCGGAGTGGCACGTGATAGGTATTGGCAGGGTTATCTTTGGCAACGGAAGCAAGAATGTGGTTGTATAACGCCCGCTCATAATAGTCCATGAATTCCGCCCGTTGATCGAAGAGGAACAGGTCACTGGTTAGCTTCAGCATATTGTAGGTGGCACAGGTTTCGTTCTGTCCTCCAGAAGAGAAACCGTTCTCATACAAGGTAGCAGGCTGACTGATAAAACATTCCGCGTTAGCGGGATTACGTGCACCTGCGACGCCTCCGATACTGTACATATAATCATTGACTGCCTTGTACCAGAAGTTATCGGCTATTTTATAATACTCCGGATTATTGGAAGCACGGTACATTTCTATACTTCCTACGATCTGGGGGATATGCTGATTGGCATGTAATCCACGGAAAATATCCACATTTTTAGCCAGTCCATGTGAATGTGCAGTATCGCCAAAGAAGACCCTGATATTGTCAAACAACTGCGCCGTCTGCAGGTATTGCTGTTTGCCGGTAATCAGGTAAAGACGGGCCATGGCCTCATTCATGCCGCCGAATTCACCGGCGATATAGGTGTTCCACATCTTTATGAGTGTATCCTGTGGCACATGACTCAACCGGGCATATACCCAGTCTCCCATACCTGTAGCTACCGTAAGCGCTTTTTGATTACCACTTACTTCATAAACATCCATCAGGCCAGCCAGTATCTTATGCAGGGTGTAGTAGGGCGCCCATATCTGGTTCTTTTGTCCGCCGTACTTAGCGCCCTTCTCCAGCATGATAAACTGATCCGGAGGATAAGCACTGATGAATCCTTTACCCCAGTTCCAGTAATCATTGCGGATACCTTCATTACTCAGATCTGAGTCATATCCTGACTTGCCGGGACCATAAGGCACCGCGGTAGGATCGGATACGGCGACTCCGCCTGTTTCCTTAGGGTTTCCTGATAACAGGGACAACTCATAGAGCGTGTTGACCATGTACGCCATTTTCTGTTCGAAATTCTGCTGTAAGGTCTTGTCATATCCCGTACTCGCATAAGCTTGCGCAATGGCTGTCAGGTAATGTCCTGTAGCATGTCCTCTCAACTTGGTATCCTGACTGTCCCACACATCTAAAGGTTTAGCGCCTTCAGGCTGCTGCCGACCAAAAGCATGACGGAACATATAGAGAAAGGAGTTCGGATCGGTAGTGGCTAATGTCCGTATGAACTTATCACGGTTTTCGACGAATTGGGTCTCATGCCCATGTGCATCATTTTTCAGTGCAACCTGTCCCAGCTTAAACGGCTCCAGCTTTAAAGTAGCTGCGGGGGATTGAGTGACACTTTTTACGGTAACAAGTGCCTTTGGCTGAAAATTCGTGCCTGGTACACGTCCTGTAAGGGTGTATTGCCCGGTTTTCAGTACCGCAGTGTTGTCGACAGGTGAAGGCCAGATCACCCGTACCTGCGGCCCTTTCTTATTATGCTGATAGGTACCCTGTACATAAGCGGGCAAGCGTGGTAAGTTTCCGACTGAGGTCTCCACTTTAACATCCGCCACACGTATTAAATAAGTATTGTATAACCGGGCTTCTGTCGGCGGGAAGTGAGGGAGATCATCCTCCTGTTTGCCTGTCGTATTGACCACTTCTTCATTCAATCCCCGTCGTGCGTGATTATAAATGCCGGCAACCTGTCTGTTACTCAGTGCAACACGGTAAATGCGGAAATCATGTATCATGGCATTCAGATTGGGATCGCCGGGGACTAATGACTTCCCGATATAGAGCTGCTTTTTTCCAGGACTGAATAAGGCCAATACGCCGGAAGGAATATCCTTTGTTTCGCCTACTGGTTTACTATCAACATAGGTGAGCATGGATTTCGAAGGAATATCTATGACGATGACCATATGTACCCATTTATTTATGGCGATGGCAGGCGCAACAGCGCTGCGCTGATTACTTTTGTCCGCAGCTATTACTACCTGATAGCCTTCCTGTGTGCTTGTTCCGGTAGGAGCTGCAAAAAGATGCTGACCGGCATCTTTTCCAAAGTCAAAAAAACATTGCCCCGTCTGGCTGGAATGCAGGTATATCCATCCTGATATGCTAAGCGATTCTATGTCTGACAATGTTTCCGCGGGAAGTGTAATGAAAGCATTGTTATTGCCGGAAAGGGATAATACCTTTCCAAAACGGTCGTCATTGACAAAAAACACTTCATTTCCCTGGGATTTACCGTGCAGGGTATTCCGGGACCAATCTTTCAGATCTCCGTTAAAAACATAACGCGCTATCATCCCCGTTTCACCGATGCCGTCCAGTATCTGGTCTCCATTTTGTGCCTGAGCGCTATGAATACCCTGGCTCCAGAAGGCCATAAACAGGATGACATGCACGAATCTTTTGTACAATTTCATATAAGCATAAATTTCCATCAATAACAGTATGTATATCTTGTTGGTCAATCAAATCGTCGCCGTCTGCTACGTTAGACAGGTCCGGAATGTACCATTACATCGGCATTACGCCGTCATCAGGCCGTTATCTGTCCGTTCCCGAACGAACAAATAAGGGTCTGATGACGGTGTTATATGGTTATACATCGAATATCGAACTAATGTCCGGATGATATGAACCGATAATTCACTATTCTATAATGCGCTATGAAGCTATAAAGAATAGCCGCGTTTCTGTATGTATATTTTAGCTGATAATTAAACGATTTTAACAAGTATCTGTAAATACGGGCTTTTCTGGTGAGGGATGCTTTATTCAGTCTGTCAGCATACGAAAAAACGCTTCAGGGGTGTGCCTTGAAAATGCGTATGCAGTACCATCAAAAAGCAATCAACAAGGAATGTTGACCACTTACCCGCTAAATGCGACCAGTTGGTAATTCATACTTTGGGGGAATGTGTGATAATAATTACATTAATGGGATGCCGCTTTTACATCACTCCGTCAAATAAGCGTCATTCTGGTTATTGTCCGGTGATTGTCTTCCGGTGGTTTTGTCCCCAGCGGATCATTGCATCAATGACTTCTTTCAGTGTTTCTGCATAGGGTGTAGACGAGTATTCAACAGTGACCGGTTTGGTATTGCAGACGGTCCGGCTGATTAATTGATTCATCTCCAGTTCCTGTAGTTCCTTTGTCAGTATTCTCGGAGAAATCCCAGACTCCCGCGAGAGTTCTCCGAAGCGCTTCTTTCCCTGGTTTACCAATATTGAAAGGATAAACAGTTTCCATTTCCCGTTCACTACATACAGTGTATCCTGAATAGCGGAATGTACATTTTCGCATGCCACATCCTGATTGTCTTTCATATACTATCCTTTTTGTAACTACTTACATCTCTGTAACCAACTACAAAGCTACTGCTTTAATGAATAACCTTTGTGCTTCATTTAAAACAATAGAAAATGGGAACATTTGATGGTAAAGTAGTCGTTATTACAGGCGGGAATAGCGGTATAGGGTATGCCACTGCCAGGGCGTTTAAAGAGCTGGGAGCATCCGTCATTATAACAGGAAAACGGGAAGATGCTTTGAAAAAGGCAGCAGCCGAATTGGACGTAACCGGTAAATTAACGGATCAGGCTAGTCTGGAGGATATTGATACGCTGGTCGCAGAGCTGCAGCATACTTCGGGTAAAGTAGACGTACTGTTTATTAATGCGGGCGTCGCTTTCTTTGCGCCGATTGAATATACTTCCGAGGAACAGTTTGATACAATGATCGACGTCAATTTTAAAGGGAGCTTCTTCACCCTGCAAAAGTTCATTCCTATACTGAATGACGGTGCTGCTGTCATCTTTTTAACTTCCGGGAATACAGCACTGGTAATGGAGAATAGCGCTGTTTATTCAGCGAGCAAATCTGCTGTCGGCCATCTGGCCAGAATAGCAGCAAAGGAACTGGCTCCAAGAAAGATAAGAGTGAATACTGTGAACCCTGGTCCTACAGAAACGGAGATGCAACAGAAATTTGGATTTGATGAAGCGACCCTGGCAGCAATGAAAGGACAGATACTCACACAGGTACCTTTAGCAAAGATGGGCAGACCGGAAGATGTAGCCAGTATGGTTGTTTATCTGGCTGATAATACCATTTCTTCATTTATCACAGGAGCGGAGTTTTTCATTGATGGCGGCATGGCTTTATAATACAATTAAAACAGAATAAAAATGACAACAAGAGCAAGAAATATTACGGGATGGGTATTGAGCGGGATAGCAGGTCTTATGCTGGGGGCTTCCGCTATTGATAAGATTGTTCAAAGCGGACATGCATTGCAAATGAGCGCTTCCTTCGGATTATCAGGAGGGGTATATTCACTGTTAGGGATCATTGAAATTTTATCCGTGGCTTTATTTCTCTATACCAGGACGGGAGTGCTTGGAACATTATTATTGTCTTCGTACCTGGGAGGCGCTATTGCTACCCATCTGCAACATCAGCAGGATGTTTTATTTCCGGTGTTTTTTGAAGTGCTGATATGGGTTACAGCCGTGATCCGTTTCCCGGAAATGACACGAAGGATATCAGGTAAACCAATCATGTAACTGAGTTGAGTGTACAGTGAGCGGTTATCATTTCATAGAAGCCGACTTTTTTGATAAGTGATTTATTTGGATTTAAACCGAATAGTACACTAACTTAGTAGGGTAATAAAGCAGAAAGATTAGTTTAACCCAAAAATCCACCAAAGCTTAATCGCGTGTTATTTGCTTTTTTCATTTACCTGGCATGGCGGGGATAACCCGGCAGCTGCCGGGCAGGTGAAAAACTCAGGATATTTCTTTGGCCAAAAAATAAGGGCGTACCCGAAAACCCTAAGAACAGAGTAGGGAACTACAAATTAAAAACCAAAAAACTATTTTATGAAAAAGGCTAGAATCGCACTTGCTGCTATCGCAATTTTCGCCGTTGCTGGCGGAGCACTGGCATTCAAATCAAAAGCACTGGATTTCGTATATGTAGCCGGCGCTAACGGTCAGTTTACCAGCAAACTGTATGGTTACACTTTTGCTCCTGGTCAGACAACAGTTACAGGTAGAGCAACTACTATTTCTACTACCGCAACTACTATTCCAACCACCACTTATTATGTTGGTAACTGATGAATACAAGAAAGGTATGGTTGCTGCCATACCTTTCTTATATCACTATCTATTTGTGCCGTCCATCCAGGATGGCATCTTTTTGTTTTTAAGATAATGGTCGAAGAATGCTGATAAGCGTGTGTAATAATCCACCTGGTTCTCCTCGCTCACTACGTGCCGGTCGCCCCGATATGTTAACATCCACACCTTTTTTCTAAGTCTTTTTAGTTCTGCGAAGAAAGATAGTCCCTGAGAAAATAAAACATTTCCGTCCTCGGTATTGTGCATCATCAACAAAGGCGTATTGACATTTTTTGCAAAGAATATAGGGGAATTTTGCACATACAGGTTCACACTGTCGCTTAAGGCGCTGACGACTTTTGGAGGACCGTCCTTGAGATAGCCGTCCCACATGGTACCTGCTGTTCCAACCGGCGTACTATAGGATTCGATAATACTTGCTACACCGGCAGCGGATAACGCCGCCGCAAAAATATTGGAATGTGTGATGATATAGTTTACCTCATATCCGCCAAAGCTATGTCCTGTTATCGCCATCTTTGAAGGGTCTATCCATTTGTACTTTTTCAAATGATCGACAGCGGCTAATACAGAAGCCAGTGCACCTTCACCAGGTTTCTTATGTTCGGTCACAATGTTGCCTTTAAATACAAGGTAGCCATTGCTGACCAATCTGCTTAGATCTATATCTCCTCCTGAACCGTTGCCCGGCGCCTCATATTTGTTGAGTTCAATGCTTTTCTGTTCATAAATATTTATGATCAGCGGATATACTTTTGTTGAATCAAAATTTTCAGGCTTGTATAGAACACCTTCAACATCATAACCTCTGGCGTCGCGATACTTGTGCAATTCTGATGTGAGCCAGTTGTAGTTCTTCTGTGGATGGATGTCTGAAAGCTGTTTGAAATGCTCGAAGTCTTCAGTAAAATACAGATTGGGTGCTTCACCGGCGCTTTCCATCCGCACCAGATAACTGTTCCGATCAACTGCCTTGTGAATGTCCCGGTTAAGCTGAGGATAGAAAAGCTTTAGATTTCCTATGTACACAGATTGAAAATGCATGTTCCGGGGATCTACAACAGATCCTGGTTTCCATCTTTGCAAGGCTATCTTTTTATTATTTAGATCTAAAGCGGATAATAAGAAAGTTCCGTCTTTTTCTGGCTGAAGTCTGTACCTGGAAAGTGGTAAGTGATAGATGATATGCCTGTTTTGCTGCAAACCTGCGGTCAGGTTTACAGTTTGTTGTCTGGCTTCCGGATCTACAAGATAAATATTGCAGGTTGTACTGATCAGTACATGCCGGTCTTCAGAAAGCCAGCCGGTGATGCCAACCGGATGTTGTGCTTTCGGATAATCCTTCAGCCTGAAATCCAGTAAACTTTCAGTTTCGCTGCTTAATATCTTCACACGCTGCAGATCTGAAAGAGAAACGCTGTAATAAGCACTGAATGCAGGATCATAATACACCAGGTATTTACCCCCTGGCGAGATCTGGATACTTTTTAATCCTGTCTGGCTGTTTAATTTAACGGGGAAACGCTTCCCTGATGCTGTCGAACAGAGGTAGTAGTTATAGGCATCAGTATACGTTTGGTCGGTACTGTCTTGTGTCCGGCATCTGATGATAATATAATTATCTGGGGTTTCCTCCCTTGGTGTTTCCAATATAATCTCTTCATTCGCTTGTGTAAGCTGTATAAGCTCTTTATTATTCAAGTTGATGCTCGCCAGTAAATGAGTGATTGTGTCATTTATATTTGTTCCTTCGAAGTCAGCTGTTTTAAGAATAGGATCCTGATAACTGGAGATAACGAGATTTGGATTATTTACTGCTGACTTTATTGGCTGCTGCAATGTAAGGAACAGGTGTTGTCCGTTACTGCTGAATTTGAATGAACATCCGGCACACACATGGACATTGTTAGCACTACCTCGCTGTTTTTCAGTATAAAGACAGGTAGCTCCGGCGATATTTGTTTTGCCGACCCATAGCTGTGTAAGCTGGCTACTATCAGTCCAGAATGCAAATTGCTGGTCTGTGTTATCGAAGATGATATTATTTATTCCGGATCCATTGAATACTGTCGTGTAAACAGCCTCCTTTAAATTCAAAAGGACTAATCTTCCTGTGTCGTTGTTAAGTTGTTGGAGCAGCAGATACTGCTGGTTATGACTAACCACAAAATCCGATATACTATCCAGGGCAATCTTTTTATTGTCCCGAAGTCTGATGATAGAAAGCGCGTTACTTTTTACCGATCTTTGGAGTAGCCACTGATCCAGACCTGTTTTAAGTAACCTGAAACTGCTGACGTCAGGAACATAACTCACTTTCCGGGAAGTCAAATCCAGTTTTAACAGTGTATCCTTACATATTGCGAACAGGATATTACTCCGGTCGTTAAATGTGGGATCTGTTAATTCATCGAATTGTGTTTGCCAGTCAGTTTGCGTGGCCCTGACCACTGTCTTTGTTTCTCCTTCATGCGCCGTTTGCATATTGTAGTAGACGAAGCGACCATTATTACTAATATTTCCATATCCGATGGATGGCCATGATTTGAAGCTGTCTATCCTAAGTGGTGGCTTTTGAGCGTGGGCAGTAATGACTAGATAGAGGAAGCAATGTATAAAAATCAGAGTCTTCATTTTGGTTAAACGAGCTTAATACCAGTTATTTGTTAATCATTGAATTTAAGTAACAATCCTGCAGTGTTAAAGCAGCTATATGGTTATAACCAGGTTGGCTGATCATTTTTCATTTTCTGAATTTTTTCTTCATATTCTTTAACGCTGGCCCAATCGTTTTTATCCTTGGCCAGGGTCACCGCTTTTTCTTCAACCGCAATCGCTTTATCCTTTTTTCCCAGTTTATACAGAATACAGGAATAGGTATCTATCCTGGTATAGCGATTAGGGTCAGCGTTCACCACTTTCTCCATATAGTCCGCACACTTGTTCAGCACATTTTTGTCACTTGAATGATAGAATACGGTCCCGTAAATGAAGTCATTCAAGAAGGCTGCGCCGTTTCCGGTTGTTTCTACGCCTTCTCGTTCCAGTCTGTCCATATGACCGCTAATGTAATTTGTCCAGTCCCCGGTATCTTTGTACCAACTGGATTTTGCTTCGAAAATAAGTTTCGGAATTCTGTCTGCGCCATATTTGTCAGACAATTGCTTTTCTAAAGCATTCCAATCTGCCGGTTGCTGCAAGGGCTTGCCATTTATAAAAGCCTGGGGGCGGATGAGGTCATAAAAAATGACCCTGCCTGTAAACCACCTGGAAAAGCCAGGATCGCCAATGAGGCTATCAGACTGTGCTGAGTTCGTTTCCATATAGCCGAATAAAGGATCTTTCGTCGTGAATATTTTATTGAAAAAAGCAAGATAGAGGCGTAATCCGGGACTGACTGCTTCTTTAGGATTGGTGTGGTCTATGTACCGGGATTTGTATGCTTTCGCCAGACTAAGCGCCGAACTATCTTTTCTCAATTCATTCTCTTTAAGCACTAATGATAGTAACGCCTCTTTCCCAATGGTACCCTTCCGGTATTCCTGTTGCAAGGATTGGTATTCGATCTCATTTATCGTTGACTGAGCGAAGCCGAATAAAGGGAAAAATTGTAGTAATCCGATCAATAGTCTTTTCATGTCTAAGTATGTATTTTAACATTGTTTGATATTGAAGCAAAAGCACGTTTTTATATAACCGGAGTTTATTAGTTATACCCGGGATTTTGTTTCAGTAGCGGGCTTAATAATATATCTGAAAGAGGAATAGGATAAAGTGCTTTAAAAGACTGCCAGTTGCCGTTTTTCGTAGCCGACACTTTAGTCATTATTTCATCGATTTTTCCCGCCCTTCGAATATCAAACCACCGATGACCTCCTTCGATGAATAGTTCTACGCGTCGTTCGTTCAGTATACGGGTTCTAATCGCTGTTTGTGTAAGCCCTGCCGGGAGGTCGGGTAATGGGTTGGGTACTTGCGGGGAAGCAGCTGCGCGCGATCTTGTGTGTAGTACATTTAAATCAGCAATCGCACCGACTGTATTATTTTGCTCATTCCGTGCTTCTGCACGAATGAGATATTGCTCTGCCAGGCGTAACAGAATGGTGTATTCGCTGACGGTTTCCTCACCAAACCTGGCTTTATATTTGGCCGGATATGGATAATCTTTATTGTCGGCATTTATATGGCCGATCCACGCTGCCTTACGTTGATCTCCCGGTTCAAAGCTATTGAGCAGGTCATCCGAGATGTACAGTGGATGTACATCATTCGGGCCTCCATCAGGTAAAACAAATAGTTCACCCTCGTCGGTATTAAACTGATTTTTTACAGGTTGTAGCGACCATATTGTTTCTTTGCTGTTCTTTTTAAATATCTCAGTGAGCGGGATGTCTGAAGTATACATCGCAGTTTCCGAAATGACCTTCGTAGCGGCATCTTCTGCCTCAGGGTAGCGCTTCATATATAGATAGACTCTTGCACTGAGGGCATTTACTGCAGCTATATTAGGGCGTATCCGTTCACTGGTTGCATTAAGCAGTGTTTCGTCTACATAAAGATTGTTGAGTTGCTTCCGCGCGATATCCAGGTCAGCCAGTATTTCTGCATAGATTTCATTGGTTGCCGTCCTGGGTACTTTAATACTTTCCTGGTAGATGCTGCTTGTTAAAAGTGGTACGTCTCCATAAAGATTGACCAGGTAGAAATAATGATAGGCACGGAGGAAATAGAGTTCTCCCAGTAACCTGTCACGAATCACAGTATTCAGATTCACTGATCCGCTGAGCCCTTCTATAGCTGCATTAATGGAATATATAATTGAATACAGCGTGTTCCAGAAGGGCACGTTGATGTATCGCTGGTCAAGTTCATTCTGATAATGCCTGGTATAATTTAGGTTCGCATTTACACTAAACAATCTCAGGTTATCAGCGGAAAGTTCAGGGTAAAGGGAGATAGCGGTTGGGCCCTGATCATAAAAAGTGTTACTCATTCTGGCATAAATAGCTGTTACTACTGCGATTGCCGTTGAATTGTCGTTATAGACATTTGAGGCATTGACGCTGGTTGCCGGAGGATCTAATTCCAGGTATTTTCTGCAACTGTATTGAGAAAGCACTATACAGATGCAACAAAAACAGCGCAACGGATTGTTGTAAAGAAATCGCTTTTTATATTGTTGAATGCTCATTTCCGGGAGATTATAAGGTGAGTTGAAAGCCTATTGTGAAAAGTTTAAGTGGTGGGAGGGTAGCGCTCAGTTGTGATTCCGGATCTGACCCATAATAATTGGTAAACGTCAGCAGGTTTTGTCCCTGGACGAAAATGCGGGCCTGCGAGAGGTGTGATGTCTTCATCCAATGTGCTGGCAGATTATAAGAAAAAGACACATTTTTAAGACGGATATAAGAGGCGTCAGAATAGGCCGCATCGCTTGATCCAATGGCAAGTAAAGGATCGAGTATCTCCCCGAAATTGGTCGAGACCTTCTGGAACAAAGCATGGTCTCCGGTACTATGCCATCTGTCAAGCAGACTTGAAGGTTGATTCAGCATCTGAACACCAGGGGCTCTGCCAAACTTGTAGTTAACTCCCGTTTGCTTCACAAACTGAAAGAGGAAACTGATATTTAGTCCCTTATAGGTGATTGAATTGTAAAAACCGCCATAAAATTTTGGATTTACATCTACCAGTGCGGTTTTATCAGTCGGATCTGCCGGACTGGATGTAGGTTTACCGTCGCTACCCAGGTATTCAAACAACCCTGTTTCCGGGTTTACACCGATAAGATGAAAGGTTCTGATAATGTTTGTCGGCTGTCCGATAATGAATTGATTGAAGTTGTTACTTTCCTGCAAATTGGGGTAGTCAACAAGCTTGTTCCTGGGAATCGTCAGGTTAAGTGAAGTGTTCCATTGTATGGCTCTGGCTTTAAAGGGAGCCGCCGCTAACAGCAACTCCCATCCGGCGTTTTGTACAGTGGCCGGTAAGTTCCTGCGGAATATCGGAAACCCGGTGTAAGCAGGTACATTATCATTTAGGAGTTGATTGGAGGACCGGTTCCTGAAGAAATTGGCTGTTAAGGTAATGGCATCGTCGAAAATACCCAGGTCCAGTCCGAAGTTTAATTTCCTGGTCTCTTCCCATTGCAAATAGGGGTTAGAGAATCCATTTACGATCAGGCCGCTGGTATTTTGATAGGGGATGTCATTATAGTAGACGTCATACAAATTGAGAAAACCGTATTCTCCGATCTGATCATTTCCGGTGGTGCCATAGCTGACGCGTAGTTTACCAGTGCTGAGCGAGGGTACGAGTTTACGGATGAAATGTTCTTTATTGAACAACCATGCACCACCGATAGCGTAAAAACTATTAAACAGACTCTCCGGTCCGAAACGGCTGCTGCCATCCCGACGGGCGGTTAAATTGATCACATATCTGTCGCTATAACGATAGTTTAATCTGCCGAAAATTGCAGAATACCGGTATTTGAATGCCGTGTTTCCAGTCAGTGTAATAGTAGTGGCTGATTGTACATTTTTCAGTTGTTCATCTGTACTGAATCCTGTTGCATTATATGTTTGCCGGGTATTGTCGTTGTCCTGGAAAGTGCTACCGAGTAATACATCAAAATGTCCGTTGAATAACTTGCCTACATATGTCAGCTGTGGTTCGATAATATAGGAGGAGATAGCCCCGCTTCCATAACTCACACTCCTTCTGAGAAATGTTTTGTCTGGTCTGAAGGAACTCTGAGGACTAACATTTGTTTCGTCGCTTGTAATTCTGTTATATCCGAATGTGGATTTTATTTCAAGCCCTGGTATTATTTCGTAACCGATCATGGCATTGCCAAGTAGATTGTAGGTTCTGGCATTATACTTCATATTCATGGCTGCCAGTGGATTGTCAAAGCTGTAGGCTGTGGAATTACCAGGTACTTTCTCCCAGTTCAATGTGCCATCGTCGTTATATAGTTTGGGGGCATTCGGCGACAGGGTTACTGCCGCTGTCATCAGGTCCATGGCATACAAGCGGTTATTATCATGTAAATAGGTGCCGGAGAGATTAAAATGCAGCTTTTGATTGGTGGACAAATGATTAATGTTGAATGTCAGGTTGATTTTCTTATCATTCAGATCACCTGGATATACCGTCGTTTGCCGGTTAAATCCCATTGCGGTTCTGAATTGTGTATTGGCGTTCCCTCCGGAAACGGATGCCTGTATATCTGAAAACTCAGCAGTCCCGCCTACAAGCACATTTTGCCAGTCGGTATAACGGTTTTGATCCCATACGCCGTTAATATCATAATCGCCGCCGCCGGGGGTATTTCCACCGTTTTTATACGCCTCTTTGCGAAGGGCGATATATTGTGGTGTATTGAGCAGGTCGAGTTTACGTGTGATCTTACCCCATCCGGTTTGTGAGCGGATATCGATCACTGTTTTTCCTGACTTTCCTTTTTTGGTAGTAATCAGGATAGCGCCATTGGCAGCTCTTGATCCGTAAATAGCGGTGGCATCGGCATCCTTTAGTATCTCAATGCTTTCAATGTCGGCAGGGTTAATGTAGCTGAAATTGTTGCCTCCACCATATCCGTAAGCTGTTCCTGATATTGTACCCAGGTTATTTGCCGGATAAGGCATTCCGTCTATGACATAAAAGGGGCCATTACCGTTTGATATACTGTTATATCCCTGGATAACCACGTTAAGCGCGCTTCCGGGTGCGCCGCCTGTTTGTTGTACGATCAGACCAGGTACTCTCCCTGTTAAGGCAAGAATAGGATCATTCACAGGTTGCGTCGAAATTTCCGCAGCACTGATACCATTAATATTACTGGTAGCGTATTCTTTGGCTACTTTTCCATATGCCACAATTTGTATTTCCTTCAGATCGGCGTCGGTTTCTTTGAGTACGATTGTCAAAGAAACGGCATCCTCATACATTACTTCTTTTGTTTCACGGCCAATCATTCTGAATAGTAACGTCCCCTTATCCGGCGCCCCATCCAATGAAAACTTCCCCTGCTGATCCGTAACCGCCATCTTCCCATTTTGCTCCTTCAATATCACGGACACACCCGGCAAAGGATTCCCTTCTTCATCCATGACCCTTCCCCTTACCGTAATCACCGAAAGAGCCATCGCTCCTTTATCTGCAAAAGATTGCTCCATTGGCCTTATCGTAATCATTTTCCCCTTCACCGCATATTCAAACGGCTGTCCTTTAAACACGACCGCCAATGTGTGTTCCAGTGTCGCATCTGTAACGGATACGGATACCGGCGCTGCTTTGTCCAGATATTCCGACGAAAAGAAGAAGTAATACCCCGTTTGTTTACGGATGCTCTGCAAGACTTCCCGCAGGGGCGCGTTTTTATAGTTCAGCGTAACTTGCTGTGCAAAAGATGCCGCTGTTATTTGCAGACTGATGACGGTACAGAGTACGAAAAGTTTCATCATAAGTAAATACTTAATTAGTTTGGTTGTTCGGACATTTTGCCGGAAGGGAGAAAACGGTTTGCCCTCATTGCATTGGTAGCAATAATTCATAGTTTTGCATTGTTAGTGGTGAACTAATGTTTAATTACGTTGGTGTAGTTGATCCTTAGTAAGCGCTATACTTCTCCCAGTTCCCGCTGCAATCGGGAACTGGTTACTTTTACTCCTTCAGATGCTTTAGCTGTTTAGTTTGGTTGGTGTTGTCCGTTTATTGTCTGATGATTTTTTTGCCCGCTATTTTAAATTTCACATGACTGTTTTCGGCAATGACATTCAATAGCTCTGATAATGGCTGGTCTTTGGGGATCTCTCCATCAAAAGTGATATCCGGTAATGCGATATCTGCTGTTTCCATATCGTACCAACGGCACAATTGCCTGAGCACGGTTTTAACCGGTGTCTTCCGGAAAATAAACAATCCGTCTTTCCAGGCGCTTGCTTCGTCGGCATCTATCGTGACGACCTGCAGGCCGCTGGCGGTCTGAATAGCCTGTTGACCAGGTTTTAATGTTTTTGAGGGAAGGTGTGGGCCTGTCAGCAGGATACTGCCTTCGGCAAGTGTTGTTTTAATGTTTTCATCAGGATAACAGCTGATGTTGAAATGGGTGCCCAGTACCTTTACTGTTTGTGTACTGGAGACGACCAGGAAGGGCCGACGCACATCCTGTGTGATCTCAAAATAGGCTTCGCCGCTGAGTTCGACCGAACGGTTATTGCTGTTGAATGTAACCGGATAACGAAGACTACTGGCCGCATTTAGTATCACCAGACTGCCATCCGGGAGATAGACCTGATACTGCCCTCCGTTAGGCGTGCGAATGGTATTGTAACTTTTGCCATCTGTCCCGGTGGAGTTCGCAGCAGGAGCGTGGTTGTCTATTGTGTAGGTCAGCTGTCCTTTTGCGTTCTTTGTGATGATCATACCACTTTGCTGTGCAATCGTACCTTTAGTGCTGTCATTCAGAAGTATCTCCTCCCCATTGGCTAACGTAAGCACCGCCTTACTGGATCCAGGTAGCCGGTCGTGCACCTTGTTATAAGCATATAGCTCTTCGGAACTTTGCGGAGAATGTCCGGATCTTCCTGTATTGAAGTACAAGATGCCAGTTGCCAGCAGGATCGTAATGGTAGCGGCGGCTGCCCATATATAAGCAGTGTTCTTTTTCGGGTGCATTAACGCGTGCCTGGCCAATGCCTCCTGCCATACCTTTTCATGGGCTTCCGCAGAATGTGGATATGTCAGATCAGGGGCGTTTTGCTCCAGGTCAGCATACCAGCGTTCCATGAATGCCAGTTCCTCCGGACTGCACTCACCGGATCTGTACTTCCTTAGTAATTCAGCTACTTCCTTTTCCGTCATTATAATTGCACTCTAAAGTCTTTATCACAAGTTTTATGAATACCCTTACTGTGATTAAGACAGCCGGATAAAGCAATATGTATACAAGGATGAAAAATATTTTTTGAAAACCTACCAGATGAAGAACAGGGTGAGTTTTGAGCGGAGAATTTTTAGTGCTCTGTTGATCTGGGTGTTAACGGTTCCTTCTGTTACGCAGGTAGCTTGGGCTATTTGTCTGCGGGTGAGATGGGCCTTTCTGCTTAAATCGAATATTTCTTTCATCTTCGGAGGAAAGGATGCGACGGCATCTTCTATGCGGCGTCTCAGGTCGCGCTCAAGCACCAGTTCATCGGTGGCGTACTCGCCTTTCTGATAAAATTCCCGGATCGAATTAATATATTGCTGCCGGTGCTGGTCTTTGTCAAACTGATTGAGGATGCTGTTTTTGACTGATTTGTAGAGATAGGATTGAAGGGATGTGTCGATTTTGATGGCTTCCCGTTTAGTGAGTAAATTGGCAAATACATCGGATACAGTATCTTCCGCCAGATCATCATCTCCCAACATCTTTTTTGCATAGTTGAGCAGTAATTCTCTGTACCGTATATAGACTTCTTTTACGGCAGCTTTGTCTGCGTGTGGCAGTCGGTCAGCAAGTTCTGCATCTGTAAGAGACGCTACAATACCCATAGTTTACTATTAGCCAGTTTAATAATTACCATAGGGATAAATTCATTTGATTACAATAATGCCCGGTGGCGACACTACTATAATGAGCCTGTTAATACAGTATATGATGTACTGTTTGATTCATATGATTAGTAAAACGAAGGGAAAACTTGCGGTAAATGTAGTCGATCTGAAATCGTTTTTTGTTAATGGCAGGTTAATGAAATTCATTTTCACAGGTCCTCCATTTTTGCCGATCCAATAAAAACCGAAAAAATCATTTAAATAGTCACTATGTTTAGTGAACCGAACAAACCCGATAAAAAAATGCAGTTTCGTTATTTCATGACGGCCGTTGCCGTTCTGCTGCTCTGGACAGAAAATCTATCCGCGCAGCACATTCCACGTATGTATTTCACGGATACATCCTCCGGGAAACCTATTGCCAAGGACCCTAAGATCGTACATTTCAAAGAAGCTTACTGGATGTACTACTCCATACCCGGTAAAGCGGGTGCGGGCTGGCATATAGGTATCGCACGGAGTACAAACCTGAAGGACTGGCAAAAAACAGGCGAACTAAACGCTACGGAAGCATATGAGAAGAATGGCCTGTGTGCACCTGGTGCACTCGTACGTAATGATACCATACATCTCTTTTATCAGACATACGGCAATGGCCCTAAAGATGCCATCTGCCACGCTTATTCTACCGATGGGATCCATTTTCAGAAGAATGCAAGTAATCCCGTATTCCATCCTTCCGGTGACTGGAACAACGGTCGTGCGATAGATGCTGAAGTCACCTTCTATAAAGGACAATATTTCCTTTATTTCGCTTCGCGTGATCCGAAAGGAGAAATACAGTTGCAGGGTGTGGCAACAGCCCCTGCCGGTACAGATTTCTCCAGGGAATCCTGGAAACAGGCGAGCGATGCTTCCATATTAAAACCCGAACTACCATGGGAAGGCAAATGTATTGAAGCTGCTTCCGTGATGGAAAAAGACGGTGTATTGTACATGTTTTATGCAGGTAGCTATAATAACGTTCCTCAGCAGATCGGTCTCGCACAGAGTAATGATGGCGTTCACTGGACGCGTACTTCCTCCGTACCCTTCCTCGCAAATGGGAAAGCAGGTGAGTGGAATCATAGCGAGTCCGGCCACCCCGATATTTTCAAAGCAAAGGATGGGGAATACTATCTGTTTTTCCAAGGGAACAATACCGGTGACGGACAATCCTGGTACTTGTCCAACCTGGAACTGAACTGGGATAAGACACTGCCTGTCATCGCTGCGCAGGATGCTACTGTACAATCGTCTGAAGGAAAGGCGGTTCCTGAAGACTTCAAACTTGAAAAGGGCAAAGACGTATGGCTGTTGACTTATTTCCGGCAACGTTATCCCACCCGCATAGAAATTGATGCAAAAGGAAATACAATAGAAGTGCCATTACCCAATCCCATGTTACTGGAAAAAATGCACATGGCATTGTCCAATGATGGCCGTCACTGGACGCCTTTGAATGATAATAAGCCTGTATGGGACCAGCACGTACGTGATCCTTATGTTCGCCGCGGACCAGACGGTTTATGGCGGATATTATCCACAGGTGGCGGGAGTAAGGACCGTGAGAAGGTAGGTCCCGGTTGTCTTTACCTTACCTCACCGGATCTGATTCACTGGAAAGTAGAAGGTACATTGCCTTTGATGAAAGACGTACGTAACGACGCCGGTGCTATATCGGCCCGGAATATCTGGGCGCCTGAGTGGTTTTATGATAAGAAGACCAAAGAATATATCCTGATCTGGTCTTCTTCCTTTGAAGATGCCGGCTGGAAGAACAGCCGCCTGTGGTATTGTACTACCCGCGACTGGAAAACCTTCTCTCCGGCGAAAGTGTTTTTTGAACCGCCTTATTCGGTCATAGACGGCACCTTGCTGGAACAGCAGGGTAAGTATTACCTGTTTCATAAAGAAGAAGAATTTGGCGCTAAAACCGGTGAAAGAAGGGCTATCAGGGTAGCCGTCGCTTCTAATGTATATGGTCCTTATAAGATCATCGATGGCGCTTTAAATAATGGCCAGATCGTACCCGTTATTACCGAAGGCCCTACGGCTATAAAAGAGCCACAGAAAAAAGGATGGTTACTGTTATATGATTACTGTATGACAGATCGCTTTGGCGCTTCTTATTCGCCGGATCTCTATCATTGGACTGTCGAGGAAGATGTAAGGTTTCCGGATGCCGCACGTCATGGTTGCGTATCACTTATCAAACCGGAAGAAGCGAAAGCCCTGATTGATGCATTCGGTATGTAACAGTGTTTCAGGTTTGATGTGAACTGTAACGTATAAAATGTCCTTCATACAAAATATGGAACGCCATCAGATATTAAGACCGTGATATTTATCACATTTCTTATTTGATAAATGTCCTTGGCCACAGGCGCCTGCCGACCGAAATTTGCCATGATAAAAAACAAATATCATGAAGTTAAAGAATAAGGTAGCAGTTATCACGGGAGGCAATAGCGGTATAGGGTTTGGCATTGCGGAGGCATTCAGGAACGAAGGCGCATCAGGTACCATCGTAGGTAGAAACCAGGAAACACTCGATCGCTCAGTAACAGCGTTAGGGAGTGATTTCATCGGGATCAATGCCGATGTAACAAAGTTTGAAGACCTGGAGCGTATATTTAAAAATACAGCTGAAAAGTTTGGTCTGATAGATACGATTGTGGTAAACGCAGGCGGCGCGGTAGAAGGCGCTCAGATGGCCTCTATCGCTGTTACCACGGAATCGGATTATGACCATTATATGAACCTCAATCTGAAGAGCGTTTATTTCACCATCCAGAAAGCATTGCCTTACCTGAAAGACGGCGCTTCGATCGTATTGATCGGTTCTATCGCCGGACACAGAGCATTTCCGGGTCAGTCAGTGTATGCAGCCGCCAAGGCAGCTGTGATTTCCTTTGCACGTGGATTCTCGCTCGATCTGCTGGACAGAAAGATCAGGGTCAATGTACTTTCTCCGGGAACAATAGATACGCCTGTGTTTGGTAAATTCCTGGCGCCTGAACATATTGACCATGTAAAAAATTTGTGGGTAGATATCATTCCGGCAGGCAGAATCGGACAACCTTCAGATATTGGCAACGCCGCCGTATTCCTGGCTTCAGATGAATCGTCTTTTGTAGTAGGAACCGAGATCATATCCGATGGTGGTGCACTGAGTATGACCATCCTGAAATAGTACAAAACAGCACAAACATAGAAACCCCGTCAATAGCGGGTTTTCTATGTTAGACACACATTTTGAAGTACATTTTCCGGCACCGGCACAAGACCGGTATTGCATTTTAACGTGATTATTCAGTTATTTTGCTATAAATAAGCTGGCAAATGTTTGAAGTCTTCGAGCAATATTTAAAGGAAAGGTCTGCACTTACAGATGAAGAAATAGCACAGATACGTGCGGTGACCGTACCCAAACGGCTTCGTAAGAAACAATACCTGTTACAGGAGGGAGATATATCTCATTACAATGCCTTTGTTGTAAAAGGATGTCTGCGCCTATACCATGTCGGAGATAATGGTTTCGAACACATCCTGAGGTTTGCCATAGAAACCTGGTGGATGAGCGACTATGAAAGTTATAACTGTGGAAGTCAGTCGAAGAATAATATTGATGCACTGGAAGACAGTGACTTACTGCTGATTGACAAGAAAGATTTTGATATGCTGGTGGAAACAGTGGCCAACTTCAGAATTTTAAAAGACAAGCTGGAAGCAAAGAGTTATAATGCCAGTCAGGCACGTATATTAAGTAATATCAGTGATACTGCGGAAAAGCGCTATGAAAACTTCATTAAAACCTATCCTGATATATATAACCGTGTTCCATTACATATGGTAGCTTCCTATCTGGGCCTGACCCGGGAAACACTGAGCCGCATCCGGAGCCAGTATACCAAAACAGAGAAGTAGATGGGGTAATAAAGCCCTATTTCGCTGTTGTTCCTATATTTTGTAAATCAGTACTAAAGTAATGTAAATACTTATACTCCGGTATTTACAGCGTTGCGTAGAGCTTAGAACATCGTTCAATCAACCAAATGAGCTTCCTGATGTGAAGTATTTTGCTACTGAATTGTGTCTGTCTCCTAACTATCTTTCCGATCTGCTCAAAAGAAATACCGGCAAAACGACCCAGGAACATATTCACCTGCAACTCATAGACAAAGCCAAAATGATGCTATGGAGTACAGACAAACCCGTTAGTGGCATTGCTTATGACCTCGGCTTCGAACATGCCACCCACTTCAATAAAATCTTCAAAGCGAAAGTAGGGATATCGCCCAAAGCATTCCGGGCATCGAATGAACATTTATAGTCAGGAAGGCCCTATATCCAAAGTATCAGAGAGATCTCCAAAGTACAGTATTTTACTACTCTATTAAATTTGTGGACTAAATACTATTACTGTTAACCTTATCTGATGCCAGTAAAGAAAACCAGCCAGGACACAATCAGGTCAGTAGGAGCATACATCGCCGCGCATCCTGAACGTCGTTTTACCATCGTCGAATTGAGCCTGCATTTTCATATCAGGACAACTGCATTAAAAGCTGCATTTAAGGCTGAATTTGGCGTAACGATTCACCAGTATCACCTGCAGGTGAGTATGCAAAAAGCCCGGCAGCATTTAGAAGCTGGTCAGCAGGTAAAAGAAACGGCCCTTCAGTTCGGATACCGGCATATCGGCAATTTCTCCCGTGCATTTAAAAAGGTACATAATACGCCGCCGGAAGCACATAAACAGTGAGTATTTATCGTAACAGAAAGTCTCCGTAAAAGTCCGGTATATCGCTGTTATAAATAGCCTCAGCTACCTGTTGGATAGGATAAGCAACTTTTACTATCTCTGCATGTAATGCATCTTCGTTGATATTTAACAGCTTTAAAAAAATGGTGGGGATGGCGCCGCTTTCGACCCCATTATCTGACGTTACGTACACACGTTTTTGCGTCCTGTGCATATGTTTTTGCGTCCTGTGCACATTGGCCGGACATGGACCGGTATTCTTGCTAATATTGTATAGACAATCAGGATCAGCGGGTAAAACAGGCGCTAATTTTCTCGTACCGCCTGATCGTTCAGCTGAGCGTTTAGTTCTTTGACAGGTACATTTTCGATTATTTAACTATATCACCGATAATAAGCTTCTGCTTTATATCGGACCTATCCGTAGTTGAAGGAAGTGTGAGGTTGATAAATGAGGTACCGTATTTGCTTGACTTTTTGAAAAAGCTTATGGAACAGCAGGAAATGCAGGAAATCTATGAGGAGTTCAAAGAGCTCGTCAATATGACACCTTCAAAGCTTGAAAAATGGCTGACGACGGAAGAGTCGAAGTCGGTCGGCTGGGATAGTGGAGATGGTGAGTCAATAGGACATAAATCCGGTGAAAAGATCATCCACATCTTGCATAAAAAGAAAGCAGATCTTACTACGGGTGATTACAAACACATGCAGAAGGTAAACGGGTACATCAAACGTCATAGTGCGCAGCAACCTGAAGGGGATGTGTCGACGTCCAATTGGAACTATTCTCTAAAGAACTGGGGCCATGATTACCAGGTGAAAAAATAAATCAGTCTCCCGCATTTACGGGCACTGCCGAAAATTCCCTTTCTTTGCAGCATTAACGCGTAAAGATCATGGAACAAATAGAAAGCCTCATAAAGGCAGGAAAGATAGCAGAAGCCATTAAAGAGGCGGAAACGGCATTAGGTCAGTTGCCACGGACGGATTTTCACCAGGTACTAGGAAAGGATCTGTTGCACCTGCAACCGATCCTGGGGAAGTTCCTCAGTAATTTCTACGAGACAATGGAAGAAGAGGAGGAGGATATTAAAGCAATTTACGTTGAAATGAACAGCTTCTCCGTGCAATACGAGCGTTGGTTCATTCACCTGTTAAGCTATGAGATGGTGCCTGATATCGGCAATCCGGATTGGCTGAAAGAGTTCACCGGTGAGTCGGAAAAGAATCTGACCATTACAGGTTATGAAGCTTTACAGGCGGCCAATAAGGAGTATATGCAATCGGAAGGATACAGGGATAATGAGCGCAGACGGGCTTGTGAATTGCATGAGTATATTGTGATCCTGCGTTTTCAGGAACTGGTGAAAAATACGGTAAACGCTCAAAAAGGTAAAGCTGCCTGGGCGTCTGTTCCGATTTTCGTAGCCGCACATGATTTCGAAGACCTGATGTATGTAGTGGAATAATCCGCTACATACACCAGGAGATGATATTAATGTTGAGGGATTGGTTCGTATTGGTAATTCACCGCCCAGGTAATGCCATACTGGTCCTTCAGCTGACCAAATAAAGCGCCCCAGGGCGCTTTATCCAGCGGCATATCAACAATACCGCCTGCACCAAGCGCATCAAATAACCTGCGGGCCTCTTCTTCAGATCCGGCAGAGATAGCCAGTGAGAAGTCGTTGCCTTTTTTAAACTCGCCCATCGAATCGGGGAAGTCACTACCCATTATCGTATTCCCACCTGGAATAGTCAGCGCCACATGCATCACCAGGTTTTCGTCTCCTGGTTTGCAATGCTCCGGCATATTGCTGAACCGCATGATGCCATTCATGAATTCGCCGTTAAACACAGATTTGTAGAAATTAAAGGCAGCTTCGCAGGTGCCATTGAAATTGAGATAAGGACTAACGTGTGCCATTTATTAAAGTTTTTTGTTAAACTGTCTGGAAGTACAACAGCATAGCTGGTGAAGGACGACAATACAAAAGTAAATGCAACGTGTTTAGAGGAAGAGGGCTGGAAGCGTCAAAGTACAGGGGGGAATGGGACATTTTGTATATTTATGCTGATATCTTATTAACCCAATTAAAAATTCCGCCGTTTGAGAATCCTCTTTGCCATCATTAGCTGTGTTTTCGGTTTGCTTTACAATATACTTACAGCAGCTGCCCAGCGGCAACCCAACATCGTGATTTTTATTGCAGATGACCTGAACCAGCAGGATGTTGGCTGTTATGGCAATAGAGATGTCAGGACGCCCAATATGGATAAGCTGGCAGCAGAAGGGATGCAATTTAAAAGTGCCTATGCCGCTTCGCCGATGTGCGCACCTTCCAGGAGTGTGATGTTTACCGGATTGTATCCTTTCCGGAATGGTTCCCAGATGAATCACTTCACAGTAAGGCCCAATACCAGGAACCTGCCGCAGTTCCTGCAAAAACTGGGATACCGGGTCGTGATCTCTGGGAAGACAGATATCTTTCCGTTACATAACTTCCCCTTTGAGCATATCGGAGAAGAGTTCGGCAAATATGCGCCTATTGAAAACAGGACTGATCGTAAAAAGGAAACAGTTAATATGATCCGCACACATTTTCAGGATCATCCGGAGCAGCCTATCTGTCTGATTGTAGCGCCCTGGATACCACACGTACCGTGGTTCCCGAATACAGACTTCGATCCGCAGCAGATAAAACTCCCCGATTATCTTGCTGATACAAAAGAGACGCGCAAAGCGCTGACTGCCTATTACCAGAGTATCGGTGTGGCAGATAAGATGCTGGGAGAGGTAATGCAGGCAATAGAAGGCGCAGGAGTGAAGGACAATACAGTCACGATGTTTATTGCAGACCAGGGCGCACAATTTCCTTCCGCCAAATGGTCGGTATACGATCAGGGATTACGGATTCCGATGATTGTCAGATGGCCGGGGAAAGTGATGCCAGGTACCGTGTCAGATGCATTGGTGTCACTGGCGGATCTCACACCGACACTGGTAGATCTTGCAGGCGGTAAGGCCATTGATGATTTAGACGGTACATCGTTTAAAGACGTGTTGCTCAATAAAAAGAAAGAACATCATCAGTATATCTTTGCGGAGACGTCCATGGAACCGCATTTCTGGTATAACTATACACCCTCCAGGACGGTCATTACGAAAGACGGCTTTCATTATATCAGGAATTATCATCCGGGCGTGCGTTTTATTACGCATATCGACAAGGTTGAACAGAATGAGTTTTATTTTGACAGCTGGATTGCTGGCGCAGCTACTGACCCCAAAACAAAGTTCCTGCTTGACCGTTATAGCTATCATCCACCGGAAGAATTATATGATCTGAATCGTGATCGCAAAGAATTCAGTAATCTGATTGCGAATCCTGCTTATTACAGCCGGACCAACGAACTGAAAAAATTACTGGATAAAGAACTAAGCCGACAGGGAGAAACGGCTGCAATGATCCTGGAAGGACCGCTTCCGCAATTCTTTGACCGTAGCTATACTATCCGGCAAAACGCGAGTGCGGCAGATCTGTCGTTTAATAAAAAAGTATGGAATCCGCATGTATTGGTTGTTACCGCTTACCTGGATAAAATAGACAAAGGCGGGGTGATCTGTGACTACTTCAATAACTTTAAACTATACGCTTATCATGATCAGATAGGGATTGTACTGGCAGATGGTAAGACGATCAATAGTGAGCAATTACCTGCAAACAAAGGACAGTTGTACATGACTTTGTCAGAAAAAGGGGAGCTTGTCGTACAATTCAATCAACAGACGATCATCACACAGCAATTAGAAAAAGACCTTACAAAGATAAAAGGTGGTTATGTGAGCTGTGGGATGATTCAGGGAGAGGAGATGACAGGTCATTTGCAAAGTTATCAGGGCAATATTACTGATCTGCGGTTTACAATGAATGAATTATCAGGAGAACCCTGACATATCTTTATCTGAATTCCTAACGATTACTGTAAACAACAAGCTTCGCATACCGGTTTTTATTTGAAAAAACATTGAAATAAAACTTTTACAGGAATGGTACCGGATTAGCTACGTATGATGAAAAGCAGTCCCCAATAAGCAAACAGCAGCAAGGCCACCAGGTAAATGATGGTATTAAGCATAAAGACCCTGCGGGTGAAAGTGGTAACAGATGCCCGGTGGACAGTCCTGATATTTGCCAGTCCAACCGGAATGATCAATCCCAGTAGTACGACAGGAAGATAGGCACTGACATTTAATATCGTTTTACCCGGTACATAATAGGGCGCATCATAATAGAAAAGCGGTTGGTTATTTTGCAGGATGAACAGGTAGCTGCCAAGGCCGATGTTCAGGATCAGCAGTAAACACATGCCATAATGGGCCTTTATATTAATTCTTCCGTTGAATAAAACACCCAGGATATATATAGCCCAGTATAAAGTGAGCAGGGCTAAAAGCAGTTCCATCACGTACAGCAGCAGTTTGATAAAAGAGCTGTTGAAGGGCGTCTTAAAATGGACAAAACGAAGGTATTCGTGATTGGGCGGAAACAGGTCAGGAATATTGAGCAGATGATTCCCCTTTTTTAGCTCCGCTATCAGATTAAAGCGCACTACATGCTTGAAATCGTGGTAGAAATACAGGTTGATCATCCGTTCTTTCAGATCGTATATAGCTGTGTAAGTGGTGCCATCGCCCATCTTATTCATGCATTCATGCATGGTGTCCATCATGGAAGTACAGAAAGCCAATGTGGTATCTGAGTGCTGTGACGGGAATTGCTGTCCTCTCTGGTACCCTCCCTGTGGGAACAGATCACTATGACCAACGTAAGCAGCTCCATATTGACTATCCGCTCCTTTTTCAAACCAGATCTTAGAGTTGATCTTCCAGGCGTCTTCATTATTACCAGCCATCGTTTTGTCATGCAGTGTGATCTTAAACATACTACAGGAAGTGGCTGAAAAATAAGAAAGCGTTATAATGATGGTAAGAAGAACGGACAGGGAACGTATCATATATCGGCTTAACGTAAATCTTATAGATTTATTTTACATTATATATAAAATTGGTCCTGCCGTTCTTCATGATAAAATAGTGCGATTATCTTCTCCAGGCGATAAATGCAGCTATTGCTGCAAATACGATATTAATACCAATCAGGTTGGCTTCGCCTCTGCTGATATGAAAAACACTGGCGGCAATCATCAACAGCAGAATACCATATGCGGCGTACCTGGTCAGCCGGGGCCATATTCGCAGTATGCCAGGTAGTACTAACCCAAGTGCGCCCAGGAAGTCTAGTATACCCGTAAAAACGACCAGGCCACGGTGTTCAGCTGTCCATGGCCACATGGCTGCCAGCTCAGCGGCGGGCTTAAATAATTTGGTGGCGGAAGCCCAGAGCAGGGTGGCGGATAAAAGTCCTTGTGCTACCCATAGTAAGATGTGCAGGATTTTCGATGGAGATTGTTTACTTGTCATATCGTTTTAATAACTAATGACGAAATTACCCTAGCTTTACTATCCAACGGATATTACTATCCCATTGGATAGCGCTATCCGGAAGGAAAGTAAAGCGAATTTTATGTTAGCAAAAGGTGGTTGTCCGAAGACAATGTTATCTATCAGCGATGCATTACAGGCATTGGAAGGTAAATGGAAGCTGTTAATCCTGTTTGCGTTATCTGATGGCGGACCCAAACGTTTTAAAGCGATCGCCAGAACAGTGAACGGTATTACCGATAAAACCCTTTCCAGGGAGTTAAAAAGCCTGGAAGCGAATAAGCTGATCAAAAGAGAAGTATATGATACCTTCCCGCCTGCTGTAGAATATACCATTACGCCGCATGGTTTATCCCTGGAGAAAGTGCTGGACGAATTACATTTCTGGGGATTGTCACATCGCCAGGAAGTGATTGGTAAATAGCCCATCTGACTACTTCAGGACCTTATCTGTCCACTTCCCCTGATCCGGTATTCCTGTTTTTCTTTACAGGAGTTAATTTACTGGTATGAAAAAGATAAAGGAATACGGGAAAATAGCGGTTGCAGTGATATTACTTACCGCGCTTTTAATAGCAGTTTTACTGGAGTTTACATCCGCCGGACAAAGTGCCGCTGCCAGCTGTATTGTCGGGGCGCCCTGACGGCTTGTGTTATCAGTAACTTTTACGCATGATTGTAGGATACAGCAGAAATAACTAGCATTGTAGTATGACAGACAAACCACTATCCGGGATAATGCTGGAGACAGAAAGGCTTGTGTTGCTGCAATATACAGCTGATTATAAACAGTCACTGCAAGCTATTCTTTCCAATGAAAGCATCATGCGATATGTGCTGAAAGGGCCCGTTTCAGCAGCTGATTATGATAGATTTATACAGTCTTATTTCGGGCACACGGCAGACACATTTGGGATGGGTGTTTTACTCCATAAAACCACGCAGGAAGTGATTGGCTTTGCGGGTATTCATCTTATAGAAATGAATGGCCGCGAGCAGGCAGAAATAGGCTTTGTGATTGAGCCTTCTTTTCAGGGGAAAGGTTATGCCAAAGAGATCGGCGAAGGGCAGATTCAGGCTGCCATTCGCAGTAACTATCCACAGGTATATGCCACTGTGCATCCGGAGAATACTGCTTCTAAGGCAGTGATCCGGAAACTGAATATGCACCTTGTTAATCCGGCCCTGCATATTCCTGACAGGGGTATCAGGGAACTTTATTGCTATGAGTCATAAAAGCCCCTCTTAAATGTCCGATCTGCCCATTCATTAAGTAACATCTTCCGGATATCTTTGAGGCATAAAGTTAAACGTATGTCATTTCAGGCTTATCTCGACAATATACAGGCAAAAACAGGCAAGACGCCTGCTGATTTCAAAAAGCTGGCGGAGCAGAAAGGGTTTCTTACAAAGGGCCAACTGGCTGGTGGTGTAAAAGCAGGCGAGATCGTACAATGGCTGAAAGATGATTTTGAACTGGGGCATGGTCATGCAATGGCGCTTTTTGCCCTGTTCAAAGGCACTAAAAAAGAAGGGGATAAATAGGTCATTATATACACCTGAAACACCTGCTTACTGAGCAGACGTATCAGGATCTTTGCCCTCTATCATGAACTTACGCATGTCGCGGAGCAGTTCATCAGAGGTATTGGAATTGGTGAAAAATACATAGCCTGCTTTAAGGTCTTTGTAGACTTCAAACAGGCATTTGAAATCACCGTTATTCCCTCCATGACCAAATGATTTACCCCAGGGCGTTTCCCTGATTTCAAGACTCATACCCATATAGGTAGGGAAGCGGGGCTGCTCCTTAGGATCATCAAATTTAAACTCTGAGTGTTTAGAAAGGATGGTATTGTAAGTTTCCGGTTTTAATCCTTTCTGTTCCATTAAGTAAAGCATAAAGCGGGTAAAGATCAGCGCTTCCGTATGCATAGAATAGGCCATACCCGGACTTTCCGGCAGATCCGCACTACTTGGGCGCAGGTTATAATGACCATTAGCGACTACCCGTTGCAGCGAATCATTTTTAGAGAAAAAGGTATGATATAATCCGATAGGTGTAACCACTTCTTCCTGCAGCACCTGTTCTACTTTCTTCCCGGTGATCTTTTCTACTACCATTTTGAGATATTCAAATCCTTCTCCGGAATAACCAAATGCAGTTCCGGGTATAAACTTCAGATCCAGTTTACCGTCACTATTCATAGACCGCCAGTTGGGAAAGCCTGTCCGGTGTGTGAGTACATGTCTGGCCGTAATCAGTTTGTATCGTTCATCATAGGCGATGTCCGGATAAGGCAGATATTCATACAAGGGCTTATCAAGATCGATAACCCCACGATCTGCCAGTCGTTCTACCGCAAAAGCAAAAACAGGTTTCGTAACAGAGGCCGCTTCAAACAAGGTGCTGTCATTGACTTTGTCACCTGTCATGGCATTACGCACTCCATAGGTTTTGTGATAGACTACCTTACCATCTTTTATCAGGGCGAGGGAAACGCCGGGAATACGGTAATATTCGCGGTAAGTTTCAATAAAGCGGTCTATCTGAGCAGCGGTAGAAGGGGTGAAATCAGCCAGTAAAACGCCCTTTTCAGGAATGATATCCGGCATAGGGGCAATGGAAAGGGTGAGATCAGGCGCTTTTACGTTATTGCCTGCCTTACTGGTAACGCTAACGGGTGTTTGCTGTGTGGCCACATACAATTTATCGTCCTGGAAAAGGTGATCATCTCCCAGTAATACCTCGTATTTACCAGGAGGCACGTTGGCGGAATAATTCCCCAGACTATCTACTTCCGCAGCTAACCACAGCTTTGGATCATTCGCGGATTGAAGGCGGATGACGGAAGGAAGTTGTACTTTACCAGGCGTATCCCACTGGATTTTGCCCATGATCTTCGACAATTTTGCACCGGCAGGGAGGAAAACTATGTCCCCCAGACTGTTTGGTTCCATGTATTTGGCAGCGCCCTTTCCCCAGGCTGACCAGGAGAAACTGCCATCCGGGTCTTTGTCGAATACGTGGAAGTCAAAACCGACGGTTTTACCTGTCGTCAGTTCACTGCCCAGCTGGATCCGCCATTCGTAGAAACGGGTATTCCCTTTTCTGACCATGGCTACCTGCACTTTATCCCAGTTAAGGGCACTGGCAAAAGGATCATAAAATGCATTATTGGTATTACGTAATTTTTTGCTGTACATGAAGGAGGCTACTCCCGAGCCGGAGAGCAGATGGCGGCCATCGATACTTACTTCCAGACCATCCTGTGTATTCCAGCGTACATTTGCGCTGGTGTCTTCCATAAAGTCATTGTCGGTAATAGTAAATGCCAGGTAAAGGGACTGATTATCCAGGCTGTAGCCGATCTGGAAGAAACCGGAGAAATCGGCATCATCCTTTGGTTTGGTATCCGAGAGGTGCATCGCGACGGGATACTTTTCGCTATTTTTCGGCCAGTCGGAAAAGTCACCGTCTACTATAATTTTGCCAAGGGGATAGGCATATGCAATACTACCATTGTGGGCGTACAGTTGTACGTTGAAAAGCAGGCATAAAAAGCAGATGCAGCTTGCTTTAACAGAGGTGAATAACATGATTGATAATTTATTGGTTTAATCCGGGGCAGCGTCAGTTGTCTTGTGTAAAGACGAAATAGTGCCCGGAAAGTTGCACGATACCAATAAATTATCCATGTTTTAGCGGGGGAGATACCCGTACCGGCGGACTTACATCTTCCTTTTTACCCGCTCATAAAAGCCTTTCATGGTAAATTGCTCTTCCACTTCGTCAATGGCCTTCATCAGGTTATGTTGTGTGTCGGTCAGTTCTTTTAAAGCTTCGGTCATTGCCTGCCAGACAGGCTGCATACGGGTAACGAGTGCCTTGCCTTTTGTACTTAGTCGCAAGAGGCGTTTACGCTCATCATGCGCATCCTTTTTACTCTCTATTAATTTCTCTTTTTCCAGCTCTTTTAAAAGGCTGATCGTAGAAGGATGCGCATAGCCTATTTCCGCTGCCAGTTCAACAACGCTGATCTCCGGCTTATGGTGTAAGGTATAGATGACAGGGAACCATTTGGGTTCAAAATCAATATTAAAGGCTTTATATATCAGCGCCCCGTCTTTACGGAGCTGATCACTTAAACGCTGTAATCTGGTCGAAATAGCGAGTATCCCTGATTCGTCGATAATATTCATGACTGAATGCTTAGATGGTAAAAAATCTCATCCGCGGCCATGCGGGGAAAATAGACAGGTAAATCATGGATGGCAATCTGGGCAAATCCGTTCCGCTCATAAAAGCGTTGTGCTGCTTTTAACACATTTACAGTGCCAAGATAAACATCTTTTATCCCTTTTTCCCGGCAATAGGCTATAAGAGTCTCTAAGAGGCGCTGTGCAATACCAAAATCCTTTCCCCGGTATTCCTTTTTTACAAACATCTTGCGGATGGCAGCGGCAGCATGTCCGGTGTCAATCAGGGCAATAGTACCAACGAGTTCATCATCCTTTAAAGCGCCCCAGAAATGGCCGCCCGGACGGGTATAAAATCCCTCGATATCGAGGAGGTCCGGCTGATCTTTCAACGTAACAGGAACGTTAAATTCGATCTGCTGTATAGGTAGTATGAGATCGATGATCTGCTGAGAATGCCCGTTAGACAGGGATTCAACGGTAAAAAGTGTAGCTGTTGTCATAAGTCAAATATATATGTACAAAACTACGTAGTTTTGTACATATATAGCTATTTAAATTAAAAAAGTAGGGGAGGGAGGTGTAATCACCCTGCCTGTATGGACAGGGCATGATGAAAGATATTCAATGGATCCCATGTCGCTTTTATTTTTTGCAGACGGGGATAGTTTTCACGGTAGAAGAAGGGATACGGATATAGGCCGGTTTGCCTTCAAAGCGTTTGTTGAATCTCTTTCCCGCAAGGTCCGCATAGCGTATATCGTCAGGTGTGATCTTTTCCACTGGCGTAACTTTTATAAGATGATGAGTTGCTTTTTTCTGATGCAGTAATGTGAAGGAGCTATCTTATCTTGTAAGCATAGCGTAGGTTTCGTAGGTAGTAAGTTACCTGTTTTATCTGAAAATTATGAACCCTGTAAGCGCCTGACGGAAAATGATTAATATTATCAAAACATTCAGTACTGATGACAGACTATAAACTGGAAGCAGCGAAAGCAGCAGCATTAATGATCAGCGCCGGACAAACGATCGGTCTCGGAGGGGGTAAAACAATTGCGTACCTGGTAGAGCAACTGGCAGCTCAGCCGGCCTTACAGGCATCGCTGACGGTTACCTCTTCGTCATTTGATACGACCGCATTATTGCATGAAAAAGGATTTAAACTGGTAGCGCCCGCGTTTGTCGGCAGACTGGATATTTACTTCGACGGATGCGATGTATTTGATGCGAACCTGAACGCATTGAAGAGCGGAGGAGGTATTCATGTGATGGAGAAATTACTGGCTTCAGCAGCAGATAAGTTTGTATTACTGGGAGATGAAAGTAAAGCACAGCCGAAACTGGATACGAAATATCCAATGGTTGTAGAATTGCTGCCACAGGCCCTGGAGATCGTCAAACAGGCAATAACGGCACGGTATCCGCAAACGCGGTTTGTGCAACGTATGAGCACTGGTAAGATAGGAGCGTTGATTTCTGATAATGGTAATCTGCTGGCGGACGTATATTTTGAAGCATTCCCTGATCTGGAACAGCTGGATATACAGGTGAAAATGCTGCCGGGAGTGGTGGGACATTCCCTGTTCTTTCAAATGGCACAGCAGGCCGTGATAGCAGGAGAAGAAGGTGTGAAGTATATATATCCTGCTGTTAACCACCAGGTCAACGGCTAACAGCAGGATAAGTATGTTTAGTCAGCTTACAAGGTAGCCATATCGATCACAAAACGATATTTTACATCGCCTTTTATCATCCTTTCATAAGAAGGTGTGATATCCCTTATATCGATGATCTCAATGTCTGACACGATATTGTGTTCAGCACAATAGTCAAGCATTTCCTGCGTTTCAGGAAGACCGCCGATGGAAGAACCAGCCAGGCTCTTACGTCCGCCGATGATGCTGAATGCAGCAATCGGAGATGGCTCAGACGGCACGCCTACACAGATCATCACACCATTTGTCTTCAGCAGACCCAGGTAGTCATTGATGTCGTGTTTGGCAGATACGGTATCCAGGATGAAATCGAAAGTACCCATTTGCGCTTTGAACTGTGCTTCATCTTTTGTTACAACAAAGTGATGTGCGCCCAGTGCTTTTGCATCTGCTTCTTTAGCAGCAGAAGTGCTCAGTACAGTTACTTCCGCGCCGAAGGATACGCCGAATTTAACTGCCATGTGTCCAAGACCCCCCAGACCAACAACGGCCAGTTTGTGACCTTTACCTACTTTCCAGTATTTCAGCGGAGAGTAAGTCGTGATACCGGCACACAGTAATGGCGCTACGGCAGCCAGGTTGAGCTTTTCGCTGATTTTCAGTACAAAGTCTTCGTTGACTACAATCGTATTGGAATAACCACCATAAGTAGGTGTTTTGTGGTCCTGTTCGGTACCGTTATAAGTCTGGGAGTGACCATTGGTACAGTATTGTTCCAGTCCGTCTTTACAGTTGTCGCAGCTACGGCAGCTGTCTACCAGGCAACCAACACCTACCAGGTCGCCTACTTTATATTTCTTAACATGAGGGCCTACTTTTGATACCTTACCTACAATCTCGTGACCAGGCACCATCGGGAAAATACCGGGGAACCATTCATTTTTTATCTGATGCAGGTCAGAGTGGCAAACGCCGCAGTACAGGATATCAAATTGTACATCGTGATTGCCAACATCCCTTCTTTCAAAGTTCCAGGGTGCTAAATCGGACTCAGGGGTCTGTGCTGCATACGCTTTCGCTTGAATCATGGTAGTAATGTTTTTAAGTATAACTGCACCTGGCAATTAAATGTTTACGTGTTCTGTTTACAGAGGCAAAATTCAGTTATTAAGAGAATTATCATAGCACTTTACGGTCCATGTTTTTTGACTTTTACGTCCAATGCATTTTTTTATACGGGGCAAATGGCTTGACAAAAAAGGTCAGCGTCGTACATAAAGACAGATCTGGACGTTTTTGCAAATAAATATGGACTAATTAGTCATAAAATCAGCTACTTGTATTGTAACTTCGTAGCTATCAAATTTTTATAGGATTGAACACAAAAGTATTGAAGATTCCGTTTGGATTGATCTCTGCCCCGCATTATCATAACGCATTGAAACTGGATGGATTGTCTATTGTAGAGTCCTGCTCGCATACCAATTCAACCAGCAAGAAAGGGAGTCAGTACCTGGAAGAAGCGATGCTGCTGGTGGTATTGGAAGGGACAAACGTGATCACGCACGGGAAGATGGAATATGTGATCAGGAAGAATGAGATGATCCTGATGAAGAAGGCTTCACAGATCAACTACGACAAGATCGGTAATCCCGAAATGGGCTATCTGTATGAAAGTATGATGTTCTTCCTGAAGGAGGAATTCATTATCGATTTTATAAAAATGGCCAGGATAGAATCTGTGGAAACAGCAGAAGCAGCCAGGATCTGTCCGAAGCCTGTGAACGACCGCCTATTGAAATTCTTTGAGTCAGTAAAGCCTTACTTTCATGACCAGGAACAGATCGATGGTGGACTGATCAGACTGAAAATGCTGGAGCTGCTATATGACCTGACGAGTACAGACAGGAATCTGTTACAGCAGTTATTACAGCTGAAACAACAGGTTTATGCAGATATACCCACTGTTGTAGAGGAAAATTATGCTAATCCCATATCGCTGAATGATCTGGCTTATCTGTGCGGCAGAAGCCTGAGTAGTTTTAAGCGCGATTTCCATGCTATTTATCATACGACGCCTGCTGCCTGGATCCGTCAGAAACGCCTGACAAAAGCAAGGGAAATGCTGGCAACGGGTATGAGCGTAAAGAATGTGTGTTATTCCCTTGGATTTGAAAGCAGCGCACACTTTTCACGTTTATTTAAGGCACACTTTGGTCAGTCACCTTCTGCGAGCAAGCAACTGATATAGACGAAGTTTTATCTGCTTCGTTGAGTAGGATACGGCCTCCTGGCGTTGACACAGGTACATTTCTAAGGATATGCCGCCGAGTATTTCCTGACGTAATTTAGTTCGCCATACTTCCTGACCGTCATTGGTCCGGGATAGCTGCCACAGAGCCGTTGCAGCCGATAATCAGTGTGTCTTGTTGCATAGATATAAATCAGGAAATGAGTTTTACTGTGCAGCAACATACTCAAAAACCCTGGCAATCACCTCTGCTCCCGGATCGGGAATATCTCTCAGCGTATTTTCAGCCAGGTAAGAAGAACGGCCGAATTTTGTATTGAGTATTCTTCTGGTGCTTTCTGCCCCTTCACGTGCTTGTAAGGCAGCTTGTGCCAGCGAGGTATCTAAAGCGGCAAAAGCAGGTTCCAGGGCATCTATCATGGTTCTGTCGCCAACTTTTGCACCCCCGAAATGTTTGACGCTTTGTAGTCCTGCGGATAAGGCTTTCCCAAGATCTGCCTCTTCTGCATAAGCACTGCCTGCAGCCGTGAAGAGAATAGACAATAGTACGCCGCTGGATCCACCGGCTTGTCTTGCCATCAGGCGACCAATAGTCGTCAGGAGTTTATCCGTCTCATTCAAGGGTAGCTGGTCAAGATGGGAGAGTATCAGTTTACCCGCCAGCGCAAAAGTAGAACCGGCGTCTCCGTCTCCTACTTTCGCATCCAGCATATTGATCTCTGTTTCGATGCTCACCAGCAGACTGGCAATACCTTGTATCAGCGCTCTCACCGTTGCATTGGCGGAAGCAGGATATTGAATGGTAGGCGGCAATACCGGACTTTCTACCGTTATTGGCGTTTTAAAGCGGTGCAGCTGCCAGGCGGAAGGCTCCGCATAAGATAGCAGTAAACGCTCAAGTTCATCAGATAACTGCAAGACGGATATGGAGAAACCGTTCATATTGATGGAAGACATCATCGGAGAGGGACCAATGAGATAATCCACCTGTGCGGCAAAAGTGCTCTTCCGGAAAGAATTGACCAGGAGGCCCATTTCCACCGGACTGACACCGCCCATATTATTAAAGAGCAGTGCATAGCGGCTATCGGGAACTGCTAAACTTTCCAGTAACTTTTTTACAACGATCTCCATCAGCTTATCTGCCTTATCATAAGGAATGATATCGATGCCTGGTTCACCATGTATGCCTAAGCCCAGCTCTACCTGGTCATCCCGCAAACGGGAGTGGAATGCCTGTCCCAATTGCCGGTATTCTGATAAGGATAGACCGATCGAAGCAATCTGTCCTGCAACAGTATGAGCAACACGGCTTACTTCTGCAAGCGAACCACCTTCTTCTGCCAGTTGTCCGGCTATTTTATGGACAAACAGTGTTCCCGCAAGTCCTCTTCTGTGTACTTCCTTACCAAGCGCAATATCGTCTCCCACGATCAGCGTTTCAACGTTATAACCTAAGGCGCGGGCCTGTTCAGCGGCCAGACCGAAATTCAGTCTGTCGCCGGTATAATTCTTAATGACAAGCAAACATCCCGCTGGTCCGGTGACTGCCAGAATAGCCGACAATACCGCATCCACAGAAGGAGAAGCGAATATATCGCCACAGATAGCCGCAGTCAGCATTCCCTTACCCACAAAACCCGCATGGGCAGGTTCATGCCCGGAGCCTCCACCTGAAATAACGGCTACTTTAGACTTATCCCAATCTTTTCGCACGACCACGCGTACCTGAGGGAAACTATCCAGTTTGGCCAACCTGGGATTGGTTAACAGGCCATCAATTGATTCATTTACGATCTGGTCAACTTCGTTTATAAAGAACTTCATAATATTTCTTTTCAGCGGGTTATGTCCTGTAATCTTATCTTAAAATAAGCATAAAATTACCGATTACAATGCATTAGGGCATTGTAATAATTATGGATTCTCTTTCCTGTTTGCCAGTCCCTGCTTTGGAACCTGGCAAAGTGCGGTGGCTGCTGGTGTATTTTACTTACATTTAATGCATGATGTTCTATACAATCGGTTTATTATTATTTTGCCTGGTCATCGTACTCTACATGCGCCGTAAGAAGGAAAAGCAGGCAAAGGATCAGACCCTGGCAGGTATTTATAAAACTTTACTGAATGACCATATCCGTTATTACCAGCTCCTGGATGATAAAGAAAAGGGGAGGTTTGAAGCACTGGTCAATGAGTTTTTACAATACGTGCGTATTGAAGGTGTTGGTACGGAAGTCACTGATCTGGACAAAGTGTACGTTGCTGCGAGTGCTGTAGTCCCCATCTTTGGTTTTCCCGACTGGAAATATCGTAATCTCACCAACGTGATACTTTATCCGGATACCTTTGATCACAATTTTCAGTTTGAAGGAGATGAACGGAATATACTGGGCATGGTAGGCTCCGGTTATATGAACGGACAGATGTTATTGTCCAGAGCAGCTTTGACAAAGGCATTTTCCGGCTCACCCGGTACAGAGCATACGGCCATTCACGAATTTGTTCATTTGCTGGATATGTCAGACGGTGCGACAGATGGTATACCTGAGAATCTGATGCGACATGAATATACTGTACCCTGGTTGAAAATGATGCATGAGGAAATGCGTCGCATCGAGCAGGGACGATCAGATATCAATCCGTATGCATTGACAAATGAGGCGGAATTTCTGGCAGTGGCTTCGGAGTATTTCTTTCAGAAACCGGAACGATTCAAACAACATCATCCTGAAATGTATGCGCAAATGAGCCGGATTTTTGGTCAGAAGCCACCAACAACAACAGATAACTGATGTTTTGCAAAAAATAAAGCCCTGGGGAAGTCTGTTTCCCCAGGGCCTTCAGCTGTTATATGGAGGATCAGCAGTAAGGCTGCTTATAGTTCGCTGGATGGATCCCAGAACAACTTTCTGAAGTTAACTATTTTATCGTTTTTTACCTCAACACCTTCTTTCTCCAGTAGCTTTTTGCGGGCTGCAATGCCGCCGGGTTCTCCTGTCAGTCGTCCCTGACTGTTTACCACGCGTTGAGCAGGCACTTTTTTTCCGCAGACGCCCATTGCATGACCGACCATACGGGAGTAGTTCGCCATTCCCAAAGCTTTGGCGATTGCGCCATAAGAAGTGACACGTCCTTTGGGTACCAGGCTGGCGATTTCGTAGACGAGTTTATTGAAGTCCGGGTCTGTCATAAACGGGCTGTTTTTAAAGACATAAAGTTAGTCTTCTTCTCCCTCATCTTCATCTTCGCCCTCATACAAGATGTAATCCGGATTCAGCTCATTTTTCTGAATGAAATCTTCCTCCCAGTCAAGGTAAGTATCCATAGGAAGGACGGCATAGCTGCTTAACGAAGGATCCGGCAGGTCCCGCAGCATATTATAGGCAAAGTCAAAGATGGTCAGATGGTCCAGTAATGCCATCTGGTTGAAGTCTTTCGGCGGGAAGTTCTCAAGGCTGAGATGCCCGCTTTGTCCGATGATATCACTGGCGGATTCCTCTGATTTACCAAAGAATTCCTGCAGACATGCCTTCAGAATTGCCAGGTACGTTTCCGGGTCGAAGAGGATGATATCGCCTGATTCATTACTGTATGTTATACTACTCATTTTATACGCAACCTTTTAAGAATTTATCAAAGAGTTTTGCTGCCTTATCGGTGAAGATGGCCAGCTGATGTCCGAGTCTGCCGTCCGGCTGTAATTTAACAGGTTTCGGCTTACCTGCTTTTTTACTGGCTTTGAGAGCGATCATTGGCCCTTCGACACCGTCAAAGTCATGCGCCAGGGTACCCGCTCTTCCCTGTTTAACATAGTCTGCCCATTCATCTGAAGCGCTGTCAAATGTTTTAATACTCAGCTTGGCCAGTTCGCTTTCCGGTATATCATAATGGATCACAGAACCGCCATTTTTCACCCAGCTACGTGCCTGTTCCAGGTCATTGGTGACATAAAAACCGCCCTGTCCAGATGGGTTGAAATCGAGGTTAGGCCGTCCTGTTGAAGGATCGACCCCGCCTAATACACCCTTTGTGGCGCCCGGACTGGAAGTAGCGTGATAGAAGTCTACCAGACCAAATGGATCCAGTATCAGGGTCGGGCACCTGGAATATTCATAGAACCGGCTGCCGCCTTCCAGTCGGATCGGATCCTGACTGATATACAGTCCTTCCAGCGGACTATAATATCGGAAACGGTTATAGTATAAGCCCGTTTCGACATCTTCATATTGTCCCTGCCGGCGGAATGGAATAAAATCGCTGGCGCCGGCTAACTTACGCAGCTTTCCATAAATATCCAATTCCCCTTCCCATACCTTTTCCCCGGAGGCATCGTAGGCTTCCGCCGGTGTACCCAGGTAATCGGAGAGGATAGCATATCTGGCGTCTTGGGTCAGCTTAGCGACCGGTATCAGCGTACCTTCTTCAAATACCCAGGTGATCAGATTTTCAGCAGGCACAGGTTCCGGATGATGCTGCCTTATATCTCCCAGTTCGTCAATTTCAATTGCAGGCCGTTCACTGGCAGGATAATGCCATTGATGGAGTGTGATATTACCATCCCATACAAAGCGCGTAATCTGTCCCTTATATTGCTTTTCTATGCGTCGTCCCAATGCGTCGTAACGGAACTCCACGACCTTGTTGTCAGGACGGGTCACTTTCTTCAACATGCCGTTGCCATACCACTCGTATTGCCATACTGCATCGGCAGCTTTCAGATCGATCTTTTTCACCAGGAAGCCTTCCTCGTCATAAATGAAACGGGCCTCTGTACTTTCGGCCAGTTTACCACCGGGGCCGTATTTGCGATCATTCCTTGCCTGTGTACGGTAAATATTACCTGTTTTATCAGGCAGGCGATAGTCATACTGACCATCTTCATATTGCGCCCAGGTCAGATTACCGGTATCGTCATGACTGTATTTAACGACTCCATGGGTAATGCCATTGACAATCTGTTTCAGTTGCTGGGCCGCATCCCAGCTATAATGTCTGCGGCGGATGCTGTTGCCACCGATAGTAGCGACATAGCTTTCCGGCAAGCCCAGTGGGTTGTAGGTGCAGGTACTTTCTATTCCGGCGGGTAGTATACGCCCGATTTCCAGTCCTTGTATATTCCGGAGGATCTCCGTATGCCATGGCTGAGCAGATCCTGCCACATCTGCCTGCATACCGGTGACTTCACCCAATGCATTGCGCTGTATAAGCAGATCAGCTCCCAGACTGCTTTGCACCTGCTGACGGCGATTGTGTTTGTCATAGGTACTGCTGACGGTAAACTCATTCTGATATTCCTGCACAATACGTCCCATGGCATCGCGTTGCAGTCTGACCGTGCTATGCTCATTCATCGCTTCTATCAGCTGACCGTTCCGGTCGTAGCTATAGGTTTCCCAGCTGCCGTCACTATGTTCTGCCCGGGTCACGCGACCATTGAAATCATATTCATATTCCGTCCAGCGGTGGCCGGGACGTTCGGTCCTGACTACTTTGCCTGCCGCATCCCGGTGGTAATGTCTCTGTATACCGTCAAAGCCGGTTTCATGGATAATATCTCCACGGCCATTACGACCCAGGCGGTACATTTCTCCTTTTTCGTTGATCAGACTGGTCAGCTGTTCTGCATTGTTATACAGGAAATGGAGCTTAGCGCCATTCTCTTCACGCATCCTGACACTGCCCAGTGGGGTGTATGCAAAGCGGAGATGCCGGTTCCTGTCTTTTGCCTCTACTACCTCGTTATAGGCATTGTATCGTAGTTGCAGCTGATTGCCGTCGGCGTATAAGATCTCCGTAGCACGGCCCAGCAGATCATAACGGAAATGCTGCTCCTGCTGGAGGGAATTGACTGTATGGATACATTGTCCCCAGGCATCGTATTGCCAGCTGCTATGGCCTCCATTTTGCAGGATAAGTGCTGAAATATTGTGGTCTTCATCATATTCCAGCAGGGTACTGTTGCGCTGTCTGTCTTCTACTTTTACCAGCAGTTTCTTTTCATTGTAACTGAAAATGCTCATTCTGCCGTCCGCTTCTGTAAAGCTGTGCAGGAGTCCCTTCAATGGTCCCTCTTCATAATACACATAAGAGCGGCTGCCGCCCTGTGCGCCTACGCTGAGTAAGAGCCGGTCTTCATCATCATAGTTGAAGAATATTGTACTGCCATCCGGGTGTATAATTTGAGTGCGGTTGCCTTTTTCGTCATAGGCATAACCGGTTACATTGGCTTCTTCATCTATTTCCCGGTAGATCTCCGCATCTTCTGTATATGCTGTGAACTGCGAGTTGCCCAGCGGATCTTTTATCTGTGTCACCAGGAAGTCTGGTGTGTAGTAGTAAGTGGTGGTCTGACCGAGGGCATTCGTTACCAGGTTATAGCCTTCCTGTGGATTGTATTCGATCCGTCCTTCCAGCAGCCCTTCATCTCCCCAGGTATGCACACAACGTCCTTTGCCGTCATATTCCCAGTAAAAGCTTTGTCCGTTACGGTCTGTTTTCTTCATCATCAGGTGCTGATGATATTGCATCCGGGTTGTCTGTTCCAGTGCGTCAATAATGGCGGTCATATCACCAGCGGTATTATATTCATAGCGGACCAGCTGTTTCTGTTGTCCACGGTGATGCGCACGGACGCCCGTAATACGTCCTTTGGAGTCATTTTCTATATGCAGGTGTCGTCCTGCACTGTCGACGATACGGATCAGAGCTCCCTTGTTATTGTAGTGAAAACTGATCATGAATCCGGCTTCATCACTGATGGAATAAAGCCGGTATTCGGTATCGCCAGGTTGTAGTGAGCGGAAATGATAAAAGAGTCGTTCCTGGTGATTGAACAGCAGGTATTCATCCAGGTCGGTCCGGGTGAGTGTCATCCTTTCAGAACGGTCAAACTCACTGTCACCAGGGTAGGGGAGTCTGTCGAATATAACACGGCGGCCATCTCCCAATAATAAGCAGGTCGCTTCTTCTTCCGCGAAATCCAGCACCCGCATGTCATAGCTTAAATGAGTACCATGACCTAGTGGTCCCTGATAAGTACTGTCACTGTTCCAGCAGCGTTCCCAGCTAAGCGGGATGGGACCGGGCAATTCAAAGTCCGTACCCTCATATACCACAATGCCCTGCACGAGATCAACCGGTTCAAAACCCATCTTACAAAGCAGTCCGCTGAGTTTGTTACTACCCAGGCTATTCTGCCGTGCCAGGTTGAAATCAGTGATTTTCCTTTTAGCTTTTTTAGCCGCTTTGCCCAGTTTCTTTAAGCCTTTTCCCAATCCTTTCATCAATGCGCCAAAGCCAAAAGACATGACCAGGTTCAGTAATGCACCTGCCCAATCCGGTATATAAGGACCGCCGACCATTACAGGTTTGCCAAAGGACAGCGGAATAGAAAAGGAGGTTGGCAGATATATGCTGGGAATCGGCTTCAACTTCTTTCCGGGCTGCAGGGAAAGCGGGATACCAATGTCATTGCAGGTCATCAGCATGTGTCCGGAAGGCGTCATGAGATTGCCTTCTACTTTGACGGTCTTACTACCGAAGAAGTTGACAGAATCGTGTCCGATCATAGGAGCCAGCAGAAAAGGGCCGCCCATTGGAATATGAAATAATATGATGATAAGACCGGAGGTGTCGCTTTTACCCCTGGGCACATGATTTACTTTGGTGGTGGCCCCGATAAAGGGGATATAGTCCATGGGATCAATCACCAGACCGATATATGGATGTGGCAATGGAATGGGAAAACCGAGCAGTATTACAATGTGAATATCGAGTCCTATAACAGGCGTAAAGTGTTTGTTACTGACGAGCATACACGAACTGATTTTTGGGTCACTATGGCGTATTCAGCGGGTTAACGTCTGAATGAGTTAATAAACGGTTGTAATATAAGACTTTTGCCTTAAAAAAGGCGCATGACATCATGCGCAAATAATCCCTACCTTTAGCCTCGTAAAGCGACAGCCGGCATATGAATATCACAGATGCAAAAGCACTCTTAAAGACACATATCAGCAAAGTAACAACGCTCACAGATGAGCAATTTGACTATATCTTCTCTCATTTCCAATACCAGCAATATAAGAAAGGACAAACCATCGTTACAGAAGGGAGACCGATAGACTGTGAATACTTCGTATTGTCCGGTTGCCTGAAGTCTTTCTTTATTAACGACGAACTGAAAATGTTCATCCTCCAGTTTGCCATGCCGACCTGGTGGACTTCCGACTATAATGCATTGTATAGCCATAATAAGGCGACTATCAATGTAGACTGTATTACGGACGCTGAAGTACTTTGTCTTAGTAATGAAGACAGGGAAAAACTATGCCGGGAAATACACAATGTAGAATACTTCTTTCGTTGGAGAACCAATAAAGGCTACGTCGCCAGCCAGAAAAGGCTGTTATCGTTTATGAATAACAATGTTAAATACCGCTACGAGGAGCTGTTGGCACTCTATCCGGAGCTGTATAATATTGTTCCGAAAAACCTCATTGCCGCTTACCTGGGTGTATCCCGGGAAACCCTCAGCCGCCTGTATACCCCTGAAAAGTGATCTGAATCACATATTTCCAGATGTGATGTAGGTCACATGACGGCCCCGATTTTCCGACGGACATTTGTGTTGTAATCAAAACGCAAACACAAAACACGAATAAAATGGAAAATCAAACATTTCACATTATCAATGCGCAAAGCAATATTGATTGGGTTGGTAAAAAAGTAACCGGCGCTCATAATGGTACAATTGCCATCAAAGAAGGCCAGCTAAGCGTCAGTGGTAACCAGCTGACCGGCGGTACCTTTGTAGTAGACACTACCTCTATCAAAATACTGGATATCGCTGATCTGGCCACTAATGCGCAGTTCCTGGGCCACCTTGTTTCTGACGATTTCTTCTCTACACAACAGTATCCGGAAGCTACGCTGGTCATCAGATCCGTGTCAGGTACACATATCAACGGAGACCTTACGATCAAAGGTATCACACATCCTGTGAGCTTTGATGCAGCTATAACCGTCAATGGTACGCAGCTGAGCGCCAGCGGTAAGATCATCATCGACCGTACTAAATATGACATGCGCTTCCGCTCGGGCAATTTCTTCAAAGATCTGGGCGATACCCTGATCTACAACGACTTCGAATTATCTATCACCTTAACCGCTAAAGCTGCCTAAGCAGCTTTGGCTCAAAACTTATCATCATGCCTTACGTAAAGATCGAAGTAACCCGTGAAGGTGTTACCAGAGAACAGAAACAGGCCCTGATCAAAGGGGTGACAGACCTGATTACCGATGTCCTGAATAAAGATCCTCAGTTGACACACGTAGTGATCCAGGAAATAGAACTGGATGACTGGGGTTTTGCCGGAGAGCAGGTATCGGTACTGAGAGAAAAAGGGATTACAGCAGATAAAAAGTAAACAGACAAACATTACATCATTCATAAAAAATATTCAAATGAAAAAGCAAACAGTGATTGTAACCGGCGCTTCCTCAGGTATAGGTAAAGAAGTAGCGCGTTACTTTTTAGATAAAGGCGATAATGTGGTCATCAACTCCTCCACCGCCGAAAAACTGGAACAGGTATATCAGGAGCTGGGCGCAGGTACAAATCTGGCCATGGTAGCTGGTAACGTAAAAGATAAAAGTACCGGTGAACGCCTGCTGGCAGTAGCACTGGAAAGGTTCGGCGGTGTGGATGTCCTGGTGAACAATGCCGGTATTTATGAAACAAAACCTTTCCTGGAAGTAGACGAAGCTTATCTTGATCGTTTCCTGAACACAAATCTGAAAGGAACCTTCTTTACCACCCAGGCGCTGCTGCCACAGATGCTCAAACAGAAAGACGGTACCATCATCAATATCGGTACGCCGCTGGTATATCATGCATTAGGCGGAGCGCCATCTACCGCGCCGATATCTTCCAAAGGCGCGATCCACTCGCTGACCCTGCAACTGGCCGCTGAATTTGGTAAACAGAATATCCGTGTCAATACCATCGCTCCCGGTGTGATCCGCACACCGATGCATGGTGAGGATGCAGACCAGAGCGCAGGTATTCATCTGCTGAACAGGGTAGGGGAAGTAGAACATGTAGCACAGATGGTATATGCAGTAGCAAAAAATGACTTCATCAGCGGTACCATTATAAATGTAGATGGTGGTATGGGCGCTGGTCATAACCTGAATTGATCATGAAAAAGCTTTTATTGGCCGCTTTGTTGTTCGGGCTGATTCCCGTACTGAAAGCACAAAAATCTGTGAAGATGGAAAACAATAAGCAGGACTCCCTCGCTATTGCCGGGGTACTGGAGAATGATTACTTTAAGGCCATTTATGAGGGCGATACAGACCGCCTGGGCAATATACTGTATCCCGGTACCCTGCTTTTCGGAGACGTAAAGGGACAACCTTACGCTAAAAACAGGGAAGAATACCTGACAGGCGTTAAAAACCGTCAGAGTCCGAAGGATTCCGGTAAGCCTTTCGAATGGAAGATCATATCCGTTGACACAATCAATTCGATCGCGGTAGCAAGGGTCATGGTAAAAATGTATGACTTTCTTTACGACGAATTCCTTTCTTTTCATAAAATTGAGGGTCGTTGGGTGATTGTCAACAAAATGATAAGCGACATCAGTAAATAAACGCGCTATGTGGTATCAGACAAAAGCATCGGAATTATTAGGCATTACGTATCCTGTTTTACAGGGGCCTTTTGGCGGTAATCTGTCCTCGGTGGAATTGGTGGCTACAGTGTCAAATGCAGGCGGATTAGGCGGCTTTGGAGCCTATTCTATGAGTCCGCAGGAGATCGCAGCCCTGGATGAGCAGATCAGAAACGCCACTGATAAACCGTATAATATCAATCTGTGGGTGAATGATACAGATGCGGTTGATGGCACGGTTACAGACGAACAGTTTAGACACACGCAGGACGTCTTCCGGCCTTATTTCGATCAACTGGGTATTGCATTACCTGAGAAGCCAGGACCATTCCGCTCACGGTTTGAAGACCAGGTAGCCGTGATCCTGGACCGGAAACCACCGGTATTCAGCTTTATGTTTGGTATTCCATCCGCAGATATACTGGAACAATGTCGTAAGGCCGGTATTGTCACAATCGGCGCCGCTACCACACCGGATGAAGCGATCGCGTTGGAAGCAGCAGGCGTAGATCTGATCGTGGCTTCCGGGTTTGAGTCTGGTGGACACCGTCCTTCCTTCCTCCAATCTGCAGAAGCTTCTACAACCGGTACTTTCGTCCTGGTGCAACTGATCAGAGAAAAGGTAAAGACCCCGGTGATCGCGGCAGGAGGCATTGCCAATGGAAAGGGAATTGCTGCGGCACTGACACTGGGAGCAGATGCGGTGCAGATAGGTACGGCCTTCCTGGCCTGTGAGGAATCAAATGCGACGCCTTTACACAGGGAAATGCTGTTCTCTGATGCAGCCCGACAAACCACATTGACCCGCGCCTTTACCGGTAGGTTGGGCCGGGGAATCGCCAACAGGATTACTTCAACGCTGGCGCCCGATACAAAGAACTTTCTGCCCTTTCCTTTACAGACTACCTTCCTGTCATCTCTACGTAAAGCGGCGCTTGAAAAGGAACAGTGGGACATGATCTATTTCTGGGGTGGTCAGATTGCCCCGTTATTAAAACATAGAAAAGCCGCCGGATTGATGCAATCGCTGCTGGAAGAAACAACAGCGTATTTCGGAGGTAGAAAATAATAGTCGCGGAGTGCTGCAACAGGCTTCAGCGCCCCGGGAAAAGAATCTTGGTGTGGAACCGGGTGCACAATGATCATCTGTCATATTTACGGTAAGTAGGTTTTGCCGGGAGTACCCGGACAGATAATCATATGCCCGGAAAGGAAATACTGCATGGATGGGTTGTTGTCAGTAGCTGTTGAGTGTAATTGTAAAACATAGTAAGATGAACAATTCAAAAGTATGGTATGTGACGGGAGCTTCCCAGGGACTGGGACTGACCCTTGTAAAAGCATTGCTTGCCAATGGTTACAGGGTAGCAGCCACCTCCCGCGATGCACATAAAATGAGTAAGGCCGTGGGCCTCATAGATAATGAACGGTTTCTGCCGCTGGTGGTCGATCTGAATAATGCAGACTGTATAGACGACTCCGTAGAACGGACACTGGCCGCCTTTGGCAGGATCGATGTGCTGGTGAATAATGCCGGTTATGGCATGACCGGCACAGTAGAAGAGACAACTGCGGAAGAGATCAGTCAGCTCTTTGCGGTGAATGTATTGGCCGGTATAGCAGTTGTGAAACGTATACTGCCGGTAATGCGTACCCAGCAATCGGGGCATATTATAAATATTGGTTCCGTGGCAGGTTTTGTAGGTGCGCCCGGATGGGCTATCTATTCCGCCACGAAAGCAGCCATTGCTGCATTCTCGGAAGTATTGGCCAAAGAAGTCAGCGAATTTGGAATAAAGGTAACAGTCGTAGCACCCTCGGGATTCCGCACAGGCTTCCTGACGCCTGACTCGCTTTCAAAGATCGCTTCGGGTATAGCAGGATATGAACTGGTAAAAAGAACACAACAACAGTACCTGGCGATGGATGGACAACAGGCCGGTGATCCCGATCGGGCTGCTGCTATACTGATCGCATTGGTCGGACAACCAGCGCCGCCGCTACATCTTTTCCTGGGAAGGGATGCTTATGTCAGGGCCGCCAGAAAACTGAGCACTATGAAAGAGGAGCTGGAGCAACTGAAGGATATTTCCGTCAGCGCGGATTTCGATCAATAAGTCTTTGTCTGCTCTTTTCGTGATTAGCTTTTTTCGGAAGGCCACTATATCTTTAGCTCCAGAAACTATATAAACGAATAATGCCTGACAGTACCACTGCCAGGCATTATTCGTTTATTCTTCTTTTACTCGTTTATCATATATCTGCTGCCATTCATCCAGCACGTCGTCATATCCGGCACGGTCACTAAAAGCGGCGGGATTATAGGCATCCCCCGGTTGGTGTTTTTTATGCAGTTCATACTGACCGGCATGAGGGGCCAGCCACAGGTCAAATTTCAGTGCTTTCATAGCCTTCAGCGTATACGCATAATCTTTACCTACTTCCGGGTACAAAGGCATGCCGCTTAGTTTCGTATCATTCAGTATAGAAGGAATGTTGGCGATCAATACCTTGTAAGTACGTACAGCGTCTTTTACATCAAACAGGAAACTGTTAGCGCCGGGCGTATGACCCGGATGCTGCCGCATTACGATCTTCATGCCGCCAAGTTGTATGCTGTCGCCGTCGTGTAGCAGCCTGTCTGCTTTGACGGGTAAGAACATACTGCCTTTGCCTCCCATGACATAATCAGAATTGCCGCCATCTGCCAGTAAAGCGGCATCTTTCTCGTTGACCATCATTTTGGCATGTGTCTGTTGTTTAACGGCTGCCATGGCCCCAACATGATCGTAGTGCGCGTGTGTGGTCAGCAGGATGCGGATATCTTTAAATTTGAACCCCAGCGTCTTCATGTGCGCTTTGATCAGTGTATCAGAACCGGCTACTCCTGTATTGATCAGGATATGCCCTTTAGGTGTTGTGATAAGGAACATACCCAGGTCATATGTACCGATATAGTAGAGATTTCCTGCAATGCGGAACGGCTGGTAATCTGCCGACCATTCTTTATCGACATACAGGTCTTTTATCAGTTTTTGTGCCTGACTCCGGGGTGTCATTCCTCCGATCAGGGCCGCTATTAAGGCAATGGGTAACAATTTTTTAGGCAATGTCATGCGTAAGATATTTGAAGACTGCGAATGTAGGAAAAAAGAAAGCCACTGAGAACAGTGGCTTTGGAATGGCGTGATATATGTTGAATAAATTAGTTGGCCTGCTGGTAGTTGACCATCCAGTTGATGCCGTATTTATCCTTAAAACTACCGTAGTAAGCACCCCAGAACATGTCCTGCAGCGGCATGGTGATTTCGCCACCTTCTGACAGTGCCTCAAAGATCCGTAGCGCTTCTTCTCTGCTTTCAGGTTCCAGGTTAATATGCATATTGTTGCCTTGTGTCAGGTTGAAGCCCATTTCTTTCGGGGCATCCGTCGCCATCAGGATGGCGCCGCCTATTAAAGGCAATTCCGCATGTAAGACCATTTTCTTTATTGGTTCTGCTATCGGAGGATTTCCTGCGTCAGCGGGTATATCGCCAAAGCGCTGTATGCCATTCACGAAGTCCGTCTTAAAAACGGATTTATAGAAAAAAAGCGCTTCTTCCGTATTACCAGGAAAATTAAGGTAAAAGGAGACCCTGGCTTTGTTGCCCGGTTTCTTTTGTTTTCTCAGGTAAAACTGGGCACTGATATAGGCATCCAGGTTTTCCAGTCCCATGGAGAAGCCTTCCTTGAAGCCCATCTGAAGGATGGTTTCCAGGTCGGACAGCTGATTAAAGCGTACCTCTATATTCACGACAGTCGTATTATCCGGTCGCTCATTAAAGCGGTTATTCCAGCGCATACGGGGCTGATCCGGATTCAATATGCCGTTTTCATCGCAGAATGCATCGATACCTGAATAGCTTTGCTCGGGTTGAATGGTTTCGTAATCAAACAGGCACCATTGTTTATCGCCCTCAGGGCCTACCATGGCATAATGCCATCTGCCACCTTCACGGAAATCCATCGATTTTGTTTCAGCACGGTAGGGCTTGGGCGCCCACCACTGGTCAAGGATCTCAGCATCCGTCCAGGCGGTCCATACCAGATCCAGCGGGGCATCAAATGACCGGTCTACTTTGATCCTGTTGTTTTCCTTGTCTACCACAAAATCAAAAAGAATTGCTTTACTCATTTCTTATTTTTTTTGAGGTTGGATAATACATTGTCAAGTTGATCAAATCGTATCTCCCAGAGCTTACGGAATTGTTCGAGCCATTTGTCTATCTCTTTCATCTTCTGAATTTCAAGGTGATAGTAAATCTCTCTACCCTGGTGTTCCTGTTTAACAAGTTCACATTCTGTCAGAATACGCAGATGCTTTGATATGGCCTGGCGGGTCGAATCAAAGTGCTCTGCAATGCCGTTCGGAGTCATGGCCTGTAACGCTAACAGCGCTATAATAGCCCGTCTTGTCGGGTCTGCAATGGCCTGGAATATATCGCGTCTCATTTTCGCCTTGGATTTTAAGAAACCAGTTGGTTGCAAATATATATGCAACCATTTGTTTTCTCAAAAATATTTTTTTAAAAGTTGTCTTGGTAGTGGATGACATTGCTATCTTTATCCGCTACAGGCCGATCTTTAAGTAATAGGGGTGGATTGAGTCTCGCTACTCATAAAAGCCCGCCAGCCGGGGAATTGCCATTTTTAAATCCTATTTTAGGGTAGCCTGCCAAACGATACCTCATGAAAAAAATCATCCATTTTTTTAAAAAATATAGTTTCAGCATACTATTCGTCTGCTTTTTGTTGGTGTTATCACAGTTTGTGCTACCGGCGCTCCAGCAGGACTACACCCGTGCCAGCATACGTGCTTTTAAAAGCGAATACGGATTACCTGCGCTTCTGGTCGTATTTATCGGGAACTTCCTGTATCAGTGTGTCGCTTTATGGTGGAGGTTCAGGCACAATATTAACATTATCAGGCGTCGGTGGGTCCGTATTGTACTGGGCGGATTTTTGCCCAAGTCAATCACCGTGACGATGCTGGTTTTTTGTATCCGGGATGTGTTTATTGCACCGGTGCTGTTCATCAACGGACTGTATACCCATGGCGCCTCTGAAAGAACATATGTGGTGCACTTCCTGCGGGATACCACCAGGGCGCAATCGGCCATATTTCTTTCTGACATCGCTTCAAAAGAGCATACCGACGAGAAGGTGCTGCAGCAATATGTTTACAATACCGCATTAAAGGAGTCCGACACCGTACGTATCAGGTATAAAACAGGCTTACTGGGCATCTCTTTGCCCGATATTAACCATACAAAAAAATAGTGAGGAGAAAAGGACATTTTGGAATAACTTAGCCCGTACAATAGAGCTTTAGATGAAACGTTTTTTAGTGACGCTGTCCTTTCTGGTACTGTTTTTTGTCAATTTTACACACGCACAGCCTTCCTATATCAAAACCTTTGGTGATCCAAAGGATAAACCACTGATCTTTTTGCATGGAGGACCAGGCAGTAATGCCGGTTCTTTTGAAATCACCACCGCAGAGAAAATCTCCGCTATGGGGTATTTTGTCGTGGTGTATGACAGAAGGGGAGAAGGACGTTCTGCTGATCCGAAGGCCAAATATACTTTTCGTCAGACCTTCGACGATCTGAATGCTGTTTATAAACGTTTTGCGCTTAAAAAGGCGACGCTGATAGGATATAGTTTCGGAGGATTAGTAGCCACACAATTTGCGGACAAGTTCAGTGATAAAGTATCTTCCCTGGTATTAGTCAGTTCTTTGCTTTCTTTACAGGATACTTACGCCGCCATTCTGGAGAAGTCCGGACTTATTTTCCGGGAGAACAGCGATACGGCCGGTTTAAGACGATTAAGTACAGTTGCATCAATGGACAGAAGCTCACTTGAATTCAGGGCCAATTGCTTTTCATTTGCCACAAAGAATGCATTCTTTGCTACCCCGCATCCAAATGAACTATCTGTCTCCCTGAATGAAATAATAAAGTCGGATTCCATACTGATGCACTTACGCGCAGATACCAGCAGTGTTGCCGGCAGAGGATTCTGGCGGAATGAAAAATATACCACCCTCGATATCTCGCCTAAATTTGAGCTGCTCAAAAACAAGCATATCAATATCTTCGCTTTCTACGGTAAGGACGATGGTCTCTTTTCTCCGGCACAGCTGGAACGTTTAAAATCCCAGTTGGGTAGTGATCATGTCTGGTACCTGGATGATTGCTCCCATGCGGCTTTTATCGATCAGCAGACGCTTTTTATGGAAGCCATCGCCTCCTGGATCCGCTAAGCTATTCGCACAGTGCTTTTGCAAACTCTTTCGTGGTGTACGCATTGCGTATTTTCTCCGCGACACGCACGCCGCGTTCTGCTTCACTGTCAGGTTTGATCTCTTTCTGATCTTCCAGATAACGGAGGATCTTACCATCTTTCACATAAAGACGATGCTCGATCTTGGAGTCCTGTCCATCGGCAGAACTACCTACGGCCACTTCATAGCTGAAGATAAATTTGCCTGACTGGTAGTAATATTCCTTGGTCCAGCTGCCATCTCCGATCGCACCGGTTTCAATGATCTTTACGATCTCTTTTCCATTGAAGAAATATTGCACAGCACCATCGTCCGTACAGCCGGCTGCTTCATAGGTAAACTTCTCATTGCGTAATGTCAGCCCGTTAATGCGCTTAAATTCGCTTCTGATGGAGTTAATGTCAGCCTGACCGGCTGCTGGTGTCTGGGCTTTCTGCTGTGCACTGACTTTTGCAAAAGGCAGGCTGCACAACAATGTCATCAGGGGTAGGATGTTAATCTTACGGTTCATTTCAAGTAAAGAATATTTGAAATATGAAGATAGGGCTAATTATTTAATTAGCCCTGCCTGTTTAACTTCCTTCTCTCTGTCAGATACTTACGTATCGGAATATCGTACAGTACCATTGCCAGATATGCAAATCCGATCAGTGAAACGACGCCGATACCTACGACCCATGCCAGCTGCGACGGCGCAGGCTTATATTGGTTATAATAGGCGGCAAATATCCAGATCACCATATAGTGCGTCATATAAAGCGGATAGGAGATCTTTCCGGCAAAATCACATACGCTGTGTATTGCCTTGTTGCTCACCTGCGCACCTGCGCCCAATGCCACCAGTAAAGGGAAATACACCATCACCAGGGCCAGTTCTATCAGCCAGGGTTCTTTTGTGCAGGGTGTCAGCAACGCCAGCAACAGCAGTATTGCCATACCCGGAAAACCCAGTTTATTTTTGATAATGAAATTGTAACGGTATACCAGTAGGCCAGCCAGGAAAGAGTAACTGAGACGGGCGCCGCCATCCGGAAAAGTGCCGCCGGACCATCCGCCTAAAAGATTGCCGGCTTTATATGCTGTATAGATCAGCCATATTGCTGCAACGACAGCTAATCCCAGGAGCACTTTCTTAGAAAATCTCCACAGAATGGTGCCATAAATAATATTAGCGATATACTCCCAGAAAAGTGACCAGGAAGGCGCGTTCAGTCCGAATAAATTGAAATACGTTTCACCCATTACCGGCAAAGGGATCATGAGCATGGAAGCCAGCACAATCAGTGCAATTCTCCCAAAAGTATACGTCTCCGGTACCGGCGCGAACGGATTAAAGAGGAAGGCCAGCAAGCCGAGTACCGTACCCAATACCACTAGTGGATGCAGGCGGATGATCCTTGATTTGAAGAACTCCATAGTCCCCATTTTTTCAATACGGTTGTCATAAGCATATGCAATGACAAATCCGCTCAGACAAAAGAAGAAATCAACCGCCAGGAATCCATGTCCGGCAAAATTCTTTGTGGCATCTGTAAAGATCACCTCCATAAAGTGGAAGAACACGACGAACACGGCGGCAACGCCTCTTAGTCCGTCGAGTATCTCAAAATGTTGTCTGGTCTGTAGTAACGCGGCCTGTCCTGTTGGCGCTGTCGTGGTAGCTGTTTCGGTCATATGCATGCTAAAGGTAAAGCGTGGAAGATAGTTATCCCCGGTTACATATGCAAGCAAATTGCCAGTAATGGCACTTAACATTGTTAAATGGTTAGTGATTACCTTTGGGGACAGTCGTTAAATAAGGTACATGCAAAACATCAGTGCAACGGAGACGCTCAGGGCTTATTTTTTAAAACGTATAGCAACGGCGGAAGAGGATGCCACCATCTTTGCCGGTTATTTTGAGGAAGTAAGGGTAAAAAAAGGCCAGTATATCGTGCAACCCGGATTTACAGCCCGTTATAAGATCTTCGTGCTGGAAGGCGCCGTGCGGGCCTTCGTATTGGATAAGGAAGGGAATGATCATACGATCTCCCTGGCTATTGAGGAGTGGTGGATCACCGATGTAAACAGCTTCGTCTACCAGCAACCTGCTACCATGTATGTGGTGGCGCTGGAGGATAGCCGGCTGTTGCAGATATCTCACGAAAAAGAAGCGGAAATGAGACAAGTCAATCCTTTATATGAGGCTTTTTTCCGAATGCAATATGAGAGAAGCCTTGCTTTCCTGCAACGGCGAATTATTACAAACCTGACCCTTTCCGCAGAAGAAAGATACCTTCAGTTTCAGCAGGCGTATCCCTCTATCGCCGCCAGGGTGCCGCTTTATGCTTTGGCCTCCTATCTGGGGATGACCCGGCAGTTCCTGTCTCGTATCAGGAATAAGCAGGCAAAAAGGTAAACTAGTTTACGCTGATTTTGTCAACTGGTTTGTTTTTTGGCAGTCGCCGGAATGCCACCTTTGTCATGTAAATAAAACAAAAAAACATGGCTAAGAAATTAAACAACAAAGTGGCACTGGTAACCGGTGGTAGCGCAGGAATAGGACTGGCAATAGCTAAATTATTTGTTGCAGAAGGCGCAAAAGTAATCATCACCGGCCGTCGGGAAACGGTGCTTAACAAGGCAGTAGCTGAAATAGGCAACGACGCACTGGGTATACAGGCGGATTCTTCCAGTCTGTCAGACCTCGATAGCTTGTACAAAACCATCGGTGAAAAAGTGGGTAAAATAGATATCCTCGTCGTTAATGCAGCTGTATATGTACTCGCACCGCTGGCGGCTTTTACAGAGGAAATGTTTGACAAACAAAGTAATATCAATTTCAAGGGAACATTTTTCACTGTTCAGAAATCTCTGAATTACCTGAATGACGGCGCCTCAGTTATATTATTATCCTCCATCGCCAATGAGATAGGTGTACCCAATCACGCTTCCTATTCTGCGACCAAAGCAGCTATCCGCTCTTTAGGCAGAAGCTTTGCCGCCGAACTGGTAGACAGAGGTATCCGTGTCAATGTACTGACGCCTGGTCCTGTTGATACCACGGTATTTGAACAGGTAGCATCTTCACAGGCAGAAATAGACATGATGAAGTCCGGTATGGCTGCTATGACAGCTGTAAAAAGGATCGGTAAACCGGAAGAAATTGCCGCAGGTGCGCTTTTCCTGGCTTCCGACGAAGCCTCTTTTATGCTCGGGGCTGAACTCACGATCGACGGTGGTATCAAATCACTGTAGATTGTTTACGATAGCAACGGAATCTCTGAAAGCGAAGGCGCCCGCCTTCGCTTTTTTGTTATTTATCATGTCCGCCTAACATTTTTGTTTGTCTCCTACAATTGATTGTCGCCTATCATTATTCTCCCGCGCCATTTTACATTTGATCCGTCAAATCAAAAAACGGAATCATGGATCTGTATTTAAAAGGAAAAACAGCAGTGGTGACCGGGGCCAGTCAGGGTATTGGCCGCGCTATCGTGAAGGAATTGTCTATAGAAGGCGTGAAGGTATTTGCTACCGCAAGAAATGCATCGTTACTGGATAATCTGAAAGAAGAAATAGCTGCCGCTGGCGGTATTCCCCCCATCACTTTTGTACAGGATTTTGTTGCTCCCGGAGGGCCACAGGCGATTGCAGATGCTGTCCTGGCTACCTTGGGACATGTTGATATCCTGGTGAATAATGCGGGCCGCAGCCGTCCGCTGGATGTAATCGGGGAGGAGGATGCCTGGAATGCTTCCCTGACGCTCGATTTCGGACATCATCGTCAGCTGACACAGGCACTATTGCCGCAATTGATGGAACGCAGACAAGGGGCTATTCTCAATATCGCCAGTACCTATGAACTGCGTAGTGTCAATGCCTCAGCCGTTGCCAAAGCAGCCCTGGTGGTCTGGTCTAAACAACTGGCGGCCCAGCTGGGACCATATGGTATCCGGGTAAATTGTCTGCAGCCCGGATTGATCGATACAGAAAATATCCGCCCTTTTTTCCGGGGAGATGCCCGGCAGCAATTTGCATCACAGGAAATCCCTTTGGGTGATTTTGGTGAACCTCAGGATATGGCCAATATGGCGACATTCCTGGTTTCTCCCCGTGCGAAGTATATCACGGGTACGGTCGCTGTGGTAGATGGTGGTATGCGCCATCATCCTTTCTGATCGCTTTTATATCGCTATACTAAAACCAGGAAGGGCTGTACCGCGAATAGCGGACAGCCCTTCGCTTATCGCTACAATACGATCAGCTAAGTTTCTCTCTGAAAAAGTCAATCGTCCGTTTCCAGGCCAGTTCCGCTGCTGCCTTATCATAACGGGGCGTCGTATCATTATGAAATCCATGGTTCACGCCCGGATAGATAAATGCGGTATATTCCTTATGGTTTGCCTTCAGCGCCGCTTCATATGCCGGCCAACCCTCATTGACACGGGTGTCCAGTTCGCCATAATGCAGTAAGAGCGGTGCTTTGATCAGCGGTACCAGTTCCGCTGGTGGTTGTCCGCCGTAGAACGGTACAGCAGCCGCTAATTCCGGTATTCGTACGGCCATCATATTGGCGATCCATCCCCCGAAACAGAATCCGACTACCCCAATCTTTCCATTACAGTCCTTGTGATTTTTGAGATAGGTATACGCTGCTATAAAATCCTCCAGCATTTCATCTCTGTTCCGCTTACTCTGCAGTTCTCTGCCCTGATCATCCGTACCCGGATAACCACCCAGTGGGGTCAATGCATCCGGAGCAACGGAGATAAACCCTGCCAGTGCCGCTCTTCTGGCTACGTCTTCTATATGCGGGTTCAACCCCCGGTTCTCATGCACCACGATGATACCGCCGAGTTTCCCCTTGGCCTCCGCTGGTTGGGATAATAACGCCTTGATATCTCCGCCGCCCTTATCAGAATTGTAATGGATATATTCCGATTTCAGCCGTGGATCGTCCGCCTTCACCTGTATAGCGTGGACGTAATCCGGCATCAGAAAACTCATCAGTGCCGGTAAGGTGATGCTGCCTACTGCATAGACAGACAACTTTTCCATGAATTCGCGCCTGTTCACCCTGTTATGGGCATAGTCGTCATACAGGTCAAACACCTCCTGTTTGATTTCCTCCTTTTTTATTGCTCCGTTGTTCATGTAAATATGGGTTTGTCTTAAAGATAAGTAATACTTCGGAGGGCATCAGGAGGGAGCAGGACGGACGGATCGACAACTTTATGAGTGTTCCGGCCTATATGGATTGGGTAAATATTTTATATTACATATATTTGTCAGCTTAATAGTGTGATTAACAATCAAAAAGGCACCGGTTCTGCTATTTGCGGGTATTTTTCAGGACTGTATGCTGCATGTTTTATATGAAATTTAGGTACGATATCAATGCACTGCGTGCTATTGCAGTTTTGTCAGTAATGCTTTTTCATTTCGGAGTAACGCGTTTCGAAGGAGGTTTTTCCGGAGTAGACGTTTTCTTCGTTATTTCAGGTTATCTGATGACCCGTATTATTGCAGGCGGTCTTGATAATAATACCTTTTCCCTGGTGGATTTCTATGGAAAGCGATTAAAGCGAATCGTGCCCGCTTTACTGGTGCTGGTGGGCGTATTAATGCTCGTTAACTTTTTTGTTACCTTCCCCGTTGATTACCATGTAACATCGAAGAATGGACTCAGTAGCCTCCTGTTTGTGTCGAATATTGTCTATTGGAGGAACTCAAGTTACTTTGCGCCCGCATCAGATACCAATATCTTTTTACATACCTGGTCCCTGTCAGTAGAATGGCAGTTTTACCTTTTATACCCCATCTTCCTGAGATGGTTCAATAAGACAATTAGTGATAAAAAAAGAAACTTCAGCATCTTCACGGGTCTGACACTCGTGTTGGCACTTGGCTCTTTTCTGTTTACTAAAATGGATGCAACCGCCTCTTTCTACCTCCTGCCATCCCGTGCATGGGAAATGATGGCGGGGGGCGTAGCATTTTACCTGGAAGGACGTGTGAGTGACCGCAGGAAACAAATCGGGCTTGCACTGGCCGGATACGGTATTATCTTTTTTTCTATCCTGTTCATCAAAAGAGGTACGACCTGGCCGGGTGTTTATACCTTATTACCGGTAGTTGGTACATTCATGGTCATCATTGCGAACTGGAATGATTTGAAACTGATCAAACTGGGTGTTGTACAGTTCTTTGGAAAGATATCCTATTCGCTTTATCTGTGGCATTGGCCGGTCGTGGTAATGGCCACTTATTTTGGTATTACCAGGAATAAAACCTCCCTGCTGGCTTTTATCGCCATCGCTATTGTACTGGCATTGCTGTCTTATAAGTTCATTGAAGCGCTTAAATATGAGAGCAATAAGAAGATCCTGGTAGCCGTATCTGCGATGTCTGCCGTTGTGCTGGTATTGATGCTGAGTAACGCGAATGCCTTTCTGTTCACAGAAAAGAGTAAACAACTGTCTGCCTATGAACAGGCGCATGAAATGGAAAAAAGTCAGATGTTCAGACAGGATACCTGCTTTATTATGATCGGCACAGATAAGAAATTTGACAGGGAACACTGCCTGTGTCTGAAAGACTCCGTCAAAAACGTATTGCTCATTGGCGATAGCCATGCTGCACAGCTTTGGGGACCTTTGTCTGCCAGTCTGCGTAACCGCGGTATTCTTTTGAGTCAGGCTACAGGCAGCAGCTGTGTCCCTGTCATGAAAAGTAATGTACCGGGCCATTGTGATGACGTCATCAATTACATATACAACGAGTATATTGAAAAACATGCAGCAGAAATAGACGGCGTGATATTGACGGCCAACTGGGTCAATGAAGTCAATAACAGTCCGGCCTTGCTGAAAGACCTGCAGAAAACATTACAGTTCCTCGATAAGTACCATTTCAATGTCATGCTGATAGGGCAGACGGAAACCTATACCATGAGTTATCCATACATAGCTGCCTGGGAAAGCGAACTGAATATGCCGCTGACCGCTAAGTTCCGTACGCCGCAATCGGAACAGATGGATCAGTTCCTGAAGAAGAATTTCTCCTCTCTTTATATCGACGTTTATAATAAGGATTCTGTTCCTGTGGTCTCTGATCAGAATGTGCCTTACATGTTCGATGAACACCACGTTACGCCTTATGGTGCAACATTGCTCGTTGATCGTGTATTTGCAGATCCGATCGGCGCCAGCTTCCTCAACAAGGTGTTAAACCATAAACGTATATAAGACACTTATTGTGGCGTAATATGACGTCTGTCCGCTGGTAGCTGTTTTATTTAGTCGTGGAAGAAGTTTTTTCTAAGGAAAAAATCTTATTTTGACGCACAAATGATACAGTACAATGCGGTGGACAATGATGTTATGGCTATGCCTTGCAATGAACACCCTGTTCGCTGCCGGTGAGCCACTGAAGAATCTCAATATAGAGAATGGCCTATCCAACAACGCTGTATTAAACGTTTACCAGGATTCCAAAGGTTTCATGTGGATTGGCACCTATGATGGGCTGAATCGTTATGATGGATACAAATTCAAGATCTACAGAAACAGGATAGGAGATTCCACGTCTCTCATAGATAACGGTATTTATACAATTGATGGAGATACTGAGCACCGCTTATGGATCGGTGGCAGGAAAGGCATTAGTGTGTTTAACCCGGTAAATGAACATTTTTCCGCAGCAACATTTGCCAACGGAAAACCTGTACAGGGGAACATCCATATCATCAAAGCGGGTAACGACGGACTTGTGCTTGTAGGCTCTGAAAATAATGGCCTCCTGCAATTCAACCGCCTGCCCGGTACGGGCAGACAGATCCCTCTTGAAAACAGTACCAGTTACGAAGTTACCGCTATTGACTTCACACCTGATAAAAGCGCCGCATACATATTTGTACAACATATAGGGCTTTGCCGCTATGACTGCAGTACCGCAAAGATTACAGTAATCAGCCGTATAATGACACAGGCCAATTGCCTGAAATCTGATAAAAACGGGATGCTCTGGATAGGCACAGACCAGGGGTTATTCAGCTATAGTAATGGCGTATTCTCTGCTAACTATCTTGAAGAAAACAGTAAAATAGTCAATCTCTGTGCTGATCAGCAAGGCGCTATGTGGGCAGGCTCTGATGGACACGGTATTTTTATTGCCAGAGATGGTAAAGCAACGCATAGTAGCCAGACCCTGAACAGTAATGCCGTCTATTCCATCTGTGAAGACAGGGACGGTCGTAAATGGATCGGTACTTTGAGAGGAGGGATTAATATCATTGATGCGCGTAAGCGACTGTTTGAGCAATACGCATTTACAGGTACTGTAGACAATTTCATCCTGTCCTTCTGCGAAGATGGGCATAAAGGCGTATGGGTGGGAACAGATGGTGGCGGCCTGAAATACTGGGATCGTGAAAAAAATACCTTTAAGATATATAAATACAGTCCTTCCGCTCCGGGTGCTATCAGCAGTAATTTCATAACCAGTATGGTGCAGGACGCACAAGGCGATCTCTGGATCGCTACCTGGTTCGGAGCACTGAACAGGTACAATCGCCAGCGGGATGCGTTTGAACATTTCTCCTGCTTCAATCCCGTTACAAAGTCGGAGGAAAATAATGTCTGGGGCATTTATAAGGACGCCGGAAACCAACTCTGGGCCAGCACTACCAACAATGGTACCCTATATCTTTTTAACCGGGAGAAAAATAACTTCGAACTCTTTGATAAAACACTGGTCAATATCCAGTGTCTTGCAGAAGACCATCATGGTAATATGTGGGGTGGTAACTATTCTTCCCTCATAAAAATCGACCGGGATCACCGGCAGCATCAGATCTTCTCCATCGGTAATACGGTACGTGTCATCCATGAAGATAAAAAAGGACAACTATGGGTTGGTACAGAAGGTGGCGGATTGCTGTTGGTAGACCGTACCACCGGGAAATTTACCCGTTTTACAGAGGCCAACGGTTTGCCCAGTAATACCATCCTGCGCCTGCTGGAAGATGATAAAGGCTTTCTCTGGTTAAGTACCTTCAACGGATTGGCAAAATTTGATCCTGTACAACACACTGTGCGTAACTTTTCCCGTTCTGACGGATTGCAAAGCAACCAGTTTGCCTATAACGCCGCCCTGAAGTTACAGTCAGGCGAATTCCTTTTTGGGGGGATCAAAGGCTTCAATATTTTTCATCCGGATAGTATCTATGAACGCAGTAGTTTTGCCCCGGTATTCCTGACGGGTATCCGCATTAATAATAACTCAGTAGAACAGCAAACGGACCTCATTTCCGCCCGTTCGCAGGATAATATAGAAGAAGTCACCATTCCTTATAATAAAGCCGCTATCTCCCTGGATTTCGTCTCACTGGAATATACTTCCCCTGATAAGATAAGTTACACCTATCTCCTGGAAGGCTGGGATAAGAACTGGAACGATGGCGGGGAAGCCAGGACGGCGAATTATACCCGTTTGCAGGAGGGACGCTATATATTTAAGGTACGGGTGACCAACGCGGATGGTAAATGGGGCCAGGAATTGCAATTACTAAAAGTAATCGTATTGCCCCCCTGGTACAGAACCCCCTGGGCCTATATGGCTTACCTGATATTGGTCTCCATGCTGATCTATGCATATATTCAATACAAGTCCCGACAGGAAAGACTGAAATATGAAATCAAACTGGCGCACCTGGAGAGCGAAAAAGAAAAAGAGATCAATGAAAAGAAACTCTCTTTCTTTACCAATGTCTCCCATGAATTCAGAACACCGCTGACGCTGATCATCAATCCGCTGAAAGAACTGAAAGACAATGAAAACCTGGGTGTTGTATATAGAAATGCCCGGCGTTTGCTGAGTCTTGTCGATCAGTTGCTGCTGTTCCGCAAAGCCGGTAATGACGAAGAACTGAAAGTCGCCCGCCTTGATATTATCGCACTCTGTAATGAGGTCTTCCTCTGTTTCACCCAGCAGGCAGAAACACGTCATATTGCCTATGAATTTATTACTGCGAATGAGACTGCTGACATTTACGCCAACTACGAACAGATAGAGATCGCACTTTTTAACCTGCTCTCCAATGCTTTTAAGTTTACACCAGATGGGGGAAAAATAAGTTGTACCGTAATATGTACCGATCTGGAAGTGACGATCACCGTAACAGATTCTGGTTCAGGTATACCTGAACATCTGCAGAGCAGGATCTTCGATAAATTCCAGCAGGGAGACAGTAAACAGTCCGGATTCGGAATCGGTCTGTATCTTGTCAGGCAGTTCATAGAGAACCATCGGGGCAGCGTTACGTTTAAAAGTACCCTCCATCAGGGAACGGCTTTTTCTATCTACCTGCAGACAGGCGCCGCCCATTTTGAGCCGTCTCAACTGATGGAAGAGCCGGTGAAGAAATCAGCTATACTGGATGAATTAATGGAAGAAGTCTATAGCAAGCCGGCAAAAACAGCTGTATCTGAGGAATTGATCACAGAAAAGAGATCAATGCTGCTGATTGACGATAATGCGGAAATAAGGGGCTACCTCCACCAGCTGTTCTCAGATAAATATATTGTATACGAGGCCGAAAACGGGGCAGACGGATTTGCCGCTATCGAAAAATATATGCCTGATCTGGTGATCAGTGATGTACAGATGGATGGTATGGACGGGCTCGCCCTCTGCCGGAAAATAAAGGAAACAGAAGCACTCTGCCATATTCCGGTTATTCTCCTGACAGCCGCGTCTTCTCCTGCGTCCCGACTGGAAGGTATTGAAGGCGGGGCAGACGATTATATTACCAAACCTTTTGACAACGACCTCTTACTGGTAAAAGTGCAGACCATCATCAGAAACAGGAACCTCCTCAGAGAATATTTTCTTGACCGGATCACCCTGAAGCGAACGGATCTGAAAGTACCCGCCGAATACCAGGACTTTCTAAAGAAGTGCATCGAGATCGTAGAAGACAACCTTGGAAATGAAGATTTCACCATTAAAACCTTCACACAGGCTATCGGTATGAGCCACTCCAGTCTGTATAAGAAGGTAAAATCCATCTCCGGACAAACCATTAATGCCTTTATCCGGTCTATCCGTTTGCGGAAAGCAGCCGTTTTAATGCTACGGGAGAACTATACCGTCAATCAGGCCGCTTTCCAGGTCGGAATAGGCGATATCAAGTACTTCCGGGAGCAGTTTTTCAAATTGTTCGGGATGAATCCGTCCGAATATGTAAAGAAATACCGGCACTCCTTTAATGAAGACCTGAACATTGTCAGAACAGACAATTAATGGGGGGTAAAATATGAATATACCCCCTTTTTTAAGTGATTTACCCCCTCAATGAGTCACTTTTATCCCCCTAATTTAGGCATACAAATACCACGTAAACATAGTATAACCAACTATCTGTCAATTTTAAAGGAAAGTACGTTATGAAAAAATGCTTATCTAGGGTAGTGACGTCTGTTTCACTACAGCAATGGCTCCTTATCCTCCTTTTTTCCCTGTCCCATATCCCTGTATTGCAGGCACAGAAGACCAGTGTGGCAGGAAGGGTGACTGAAGGGAAAGACGCTTTACCCGGCGTAAGTGTGCGGGTAAAGGGGACAAACCAGGGAGCACTGACAAATGAACAGGGGCGTTTCACCCTGACAGCAGCACCGGGCGATACCCTGGTCTTCAATCACATGGGCTATTCTCCACAGGAAATTATTGTAAAAGGCGGAGCCGCTGTTAATGTCTCCCTTGTTACCAGTTCTCAGAATGTAAATGAAGTGGTAGTCGTTGGATACGGTACCCAGAAAAAAGCAACCCTGACAGGGTCTATTTCTGTGGTTAAGGGGTCCGATATTATCAAAAGTCCGCAGCCAAACGTATCCAATGCACTGGCCGGTCGTTTCTCCGGAGTGATCACCAACAACCGCTCCGGTGAACCGGGCTATGACGGTTCTAATATCACCATACGTGGTCTGGCTACTCCGGGTAGCAACGACGTCCTGATCGTGGTAGATGGTGTGCCGGGACAGATCGGCGGACTGGATCGACTGGATCCGAATGATATCGAAAGCATCAGCGTACTGAAAGACGCTTCCGCAGCTGTATATGGTAGCCGTGCAGCAAACGGGGTGATCCTCGTGACCACCAAACGGGGTAAAACCGGTAAGCCTGCCATCAGCTACAGTTTTAACCAGGGTTTTTCTTCTCCGACCAGACTGCCTAAAATGGCAGATGCAGCCACCTATGCAGAGATCACTAATGAGATCCGTTATTATGGTAGTCCTGCAGGCGGTATGAACCAGCTCTATTCTGCCGCAGAAATCCAGAAATTCAGGGATGGTTCCGATCCCCTGAATTACCCTAATACAGACTGGCAGAAAGAGGCACTGAAAAGTGTCGCGCTGCAGAACCAGCATAACCTGTCAGTAAGCGGCGGCACCGACAACGTAAGATATTACGCTTCTCTCGGTATGATCAAACAGGATGGCATTTACAGGGAAGGGGTGACCGACTATCATCAGTATAACTTCCGGTCTAATATCGATGCCGATGTTACCAAACGACTGAAAGTAGGTATTTATCTCTCCGGTCGTCAGGAAGACCGCCTTTATCCTCAAACAGGCGCCGGAGACATTTTCCGTTCGATCTACCGTGCTTATCCGACCGTAGCTGCCCGTTACCCGAATGGCCTCCCTACTTCCGGTATCGAAAATAATAACCCGGTATTACAGGTAACAGACATCGGTGGTACCAATCGTAATCCGACACAGGTGTTCAATGGTATCCTGAAAGGTAGCTACGCCATACCAGGTGTGGATGGTCTATCCCTGGATGGTTTCTTCTCCGTGGATAAATCCTGGAGCTTTGCCAAATCATTCAGCAAACCTTACGCTGTTTACCTGTATGATAAAACTGCCAATACTTATAACAAGACGATTGTAGGTGGCGCCGCGGGAGCCGCAACTTTATCACAGGGACAGCTGAACCGCTCTCTGATTGTTTCAAATATTAAACTGAACTACGCCAGGAAATTCGGTAAACATGATGTAAACGCCTTCATCGCTTATGAGCAAAGCAAAACTGCACAGGATAGCATGGGCGCATACAGAATGAATTTCCCGACTTCTGCAACGCCGGAGCTTTCTCAGGGTGGTGCAGCCGCTACTGATAAGAACAACTCCGGTAACAGCTATAATTTCACCAGGAAAAGTTACTTCGGCCGTATCGCTTATAACTACGAAGAGAAGTACCTGCTGGAAGCACAGGCCCGTATCGATGGTTCCTCCACCTTCCCTAAAGGGAATCAGTACGGTTTCTTCCCTTCCATATCGGCCGGATGGCGCGTATCACAGGAAGAATGGTTCAAATCAGTAGGCTTTATCAATGACCTGAAACTGAGAGGTTCCTATGGCACCCTGGGTAATGATAACGTGGGCCTGTTCCAGTATTATGATAACTACTCCTTCAACAACCAGTATGTGATCGGTAGTGCTATTCAGCCGGGTATAGACCTGATCAAACTGGGAAATCCTAATATTACCTGGGAAACAGCGAAAAAACTGGATGTAGGTTTCAATGCACAGGTGTTGAACCATTTCAACCTGGAGTTTATCTACTTCCAGCAGAAACGTTCCGACATTCTCGCCATGAGAAATGCGTCAATCCCGCAGCTGTCTGGTATTGTGAACCCGAATGGCGGTCAGCCGCTGGTACCTTCCGAGAATCTCGGTAAAGTGAACAGCAAGGGTATTGAAGCTACCCTGGGCTATAATAACAAAACCAATAATGGTATTCATTATAATATCGGTGGTAACATTACTTACGCCAAGAGTGAAATCATCTTCCTGGATGAAGCGCCTGGCACCCTGGCTTACCAGCGTATTACCGGCAGACCGCTGAATACTTATCTGCTGTACAATGCCATCGGTATTTTCAGAACAGAAGATGACCTGAATAAACATCCGCACCTGACCGGCGCTAAACCGGGTGATCTGATATATGAAGATTATAACCAGGACGGTAAGATCAATGCAGATGATGCGACCAGGACAAAATATGGCAACATTCCTGAGATTACCTACGGTATCGTAATGGGCGCTGATTATAAAGGCATCGACCTGTCTATCGTATTTTCCGGACAGACGCACGTAAGTCAGTACGTATTACCGGAGTCGGGTACTATTGGTAACTTCTATAGCAGCTGGGCGGACAATCGCTGGAGTCCAGGCAATCCAAACGGCTCCTATCCAAGAGTAGATGAAAGAGCTTCTTCTTCTGTCAATGGTGGTTTATATCAGAATAATTTCTGGCTGAATAATGCTTCTTTCCTCCGTTTGAAAAACGTGGAACTGGGCTATAACCTGAATGCTAATTTGCTCTCCAGACTGAGACTGGCTGGCGTGCGGATCTATGCCAATGCATTTAACCTGTTCACCATTACCAAAGTGAAAGACTATGATCCGGAAGGTAGTAGCGGCAGCGGACAATTCTATCCACAGCAGCGTATCGTGAATGCAGGCGTGAACGTTAAATTTTAATCCGTAAAAATTCCATCGATGAAAACTAAGCACATTTTTTATTCCATTATAGCGCTTGCCGGCGCAACCTTCGCCTCCTGTAAAAAAGATTATCTGGATGTGGTTCCGACCGACAGGGTGGCTGATGTAACGATCTTATCTGACTCGTCTCTATTCAATGATTATGTGATCAACCGGTATATGAGCATCAAGCTCCAGGATAAGGAAGGAGAGGGTACGAACCCGGGTTTTGGCAGAGGTTTTGAATACGCCATGTGGTGTTCTGCCAGTGACGAGGCGATCTATAACAATGATGATAATACCTGGCTGATGCAGCGTGGTCTGCTGGCGCCGGAGAATACAGGTATTGCCGGCACCATCTGGGGAAGAAGTTACCGGAGTATCCGCGAGTGTAACTACGGACTGAATAACATTATGCAGGTGCAGATGAGTGAAGGACTGAGAAACAAACTGAGAGGGGAACTGCATTTTATACGCGCTTTCCGTTATCATGACCTGATCAGGAACTACGGTAAGGTCGTACTGGTGGGAGATAAAGTATATAATCTGAGTGATAATATGGCAGAAGCCAATTATACCAGGTCATCCATAAAAGAAGGCATTGACTATGCAGTAGCCGAACTGGATTCTGCGGTACAATACCTGCCTGCTGCCAACGATGATAAATGGCAGCTGGGTCGTGCTACAAGAGGCGCCGCACTGGCTTTGAAAGCACGTTTGTTATTGTATGCGGCAAGTCCGTTATATAATACAGGCACCTGGGAAGCGGCAGCAGCTGCTGCTAAAGCAGTAATGGACCTTATGCAATATTCAATCGCACCGGATTACGCTAAATTGTTCCTCAACGTGAACAACAATGAGATCATTTTTTGTCGTCAGTATGCGATCGGTGCACGTCACGTGTGTATGGAAATCGCAAATGGTCCTAATGGTTACAACGGCTGGGCAGGTAATTCACCGCTGCAAAACCTGGTGGATGCCTATGAGATGAAAAGCGGTAAGCCAATCACGGATGCTACTTCCGGATACGATGCGGCTAATCCGTATGCCAACAGGGATGCCCGCTTTTACGCCAGTATCCTTTACAATGGCGCCAGCTACAGAGGCTCTACCATTCAGGGATATACACCTGGTGGAAAGGATAGTAAAGATGGTCCTTCCAACTGGAATAGCACCAAAACAGGTTACTATCTGCGTAAATTCATGGATGATAACAATCCGATCGACAACCCGTGGGAAGTGGCTGGGCTGCAACCCTGGATCTATCTCCGCTATGCAGAAGTACTGCTGAATTATGCAGAAGCACAGAACGAAGCAGTAGGGCCGGATGCAACAGTCTATGCCGCTATCAATCAGATCAGGCAGCGTGAAAGTGTAAAACAACCCGTGCTGGCAGCAGGTATTTCCCAGTCACAGATGCGTGATGTAATCAGAAGAGAACGTCAGGTAGAACTGGCCTTCGAAGAGCATCGTTTCTACGACGTACGTCGCTGGAAAATAGCCATGCAGACAGAAAATGTGCCTGCCTATGGTGTAGATATTACTATCGCAAATGGTAAAACAGTATATACAAGAAAAGAAGCCCTGAGCGGACGCCTCTTCGCTGAAAAGAATTACTGGTTACCAATTCCAAGAACAGAAATCCTGGCTACCAATAACAAGCTGGAACAAACCACCGGATATTAGCATGAACAGAATTTTTATGCCGGTGTTGATGGTCATTACTTTCATGAAAACTGCGGTGGCTCAGACCACCGCAGTTCATGTCAGCATCGACCCCGGTACGACATATCAGACAATAGACAACTTCAGCGCATCTGATGCATGGTCTGTACAGTTTGTCGGCAACTGGCCGGAGCAGAAGAAGAACGCAATGGCGGACTGGCTTTTCAGTATGGATACTACTTCATCCGGCACTCCCCGGGGTATCGGGTTGTCCATGTGGCGTTATAATATTGGCGCCGGAAGCACAGAACAGGGAGATAGCAGCGATATCCGCGATGAATGGAGACGAGCCAGTGAGTGGCAGCATCAGTCCGGCCAGCAATGGTTCCTGGAAGCCGCCAGGAAAAGAAAGGTATACCGGTTCCTGGGATTCCTGAATAGTCCGCCGGTACGGCTGACTACCAACGGAAAAGCATTCGCTCATAAAGGTCTCAGCAATATTACTGCAGATAAGTATGATGCAATGGCGGCATATGTCGCCGATGCGGTCAATGGTATCTATAAAACGACAGGTGTACGTTTCGATTTTATCAGTCCGGTCAACGAACCGCAATGGGACTGGAGTGATGGCAACCAGGAAGGTTGTCCCTACGATAATGAGCAGATCAGCGGCGTGGCGAAAAGTCTCAGCAAGGTACTGACAGCGAGGAAGATCAATACAAAAATATTAATCGGGGAAGCGGGTAAACTGGACTATCTGTTCAGTACTGCGGATAAACCGGCCAAAGGTAAACAGGTCTCAGCATTCTTTGATCCCTCCTCTCCATATTATGTAGGCGACCTTTCCAATATCAGCCGCAACATTGCAGGACATAGTTATTTCACGACCTCTCCGGCACAAGTGGCGGTGAGTACAAGAGAAGCACTGGCGAAAGCGGTAGGAGCGGTACCCGGGTTGGGTTTCTGGCAATCGGAGTATTGCATCCTGGGTGACAATGCCGGCGAGATCAATGGCAGCAAAAGAGATTATGGCATGGATGCGGCCTTATACCTGGCGACGGTCATACATCGTGACCTGGTTATTGCCAATGCAAAAGCGTGGCAATACTGGCTGGCCATCTCTCCATATGATTATAAAGACGGGCTGATATACATCGATAAACACAAAACGGACGGCGATTATCACGACAGCAAAATGCTGTGGGCGATGGGCAATTTCAGTCGCTTTATCCGTCCGGGTGCACAGCGTATTAAAGCCGGGCTGGATAGAGATAGCAGCCTGCTGATATCTGCCTATAAGAACACAGACAATAGCGTTTGCCTCGTTATCGTAAACCCTTCACAACAGGAAATACAAATGGACGCAAGTACTAAAAAAGGAAAGATCAGCCGGCTGCGTACCTATGTTACTTCCGATGCCGGTAATCTGCAACCTGTACCGGTACAAAACAAGATCATCATTCCTGCACGTGCCGTAGTTACAGTGACAGGCAGTATCAAACTCTAAAAGAACCGGCATGAAAAAGACTGGCTTTATTACATTACTCATTGTTTTTTCCTACTTGTTTTCCATCGCACAGCAACAGCATACTTTTACCCTTGGTGATACAGCTTTTCTGCTGGATGGAAAACCTTTGCAGATGATTTCCGGGGAAATTCACTATCCCCGTGTACCCAGAGAATGCTGGCGGGACCGGATGAAGATGGCCAAAGCGATGGGGTTAAATACAATAGGCACCTACGTATTCTGGAATGTACACGAACCTGAAAAAGGGCAATATGATTTCTCGGGGAATAATGATATCGCGGCTTTTGTAAAAATGGCGAAAGAGGAAGATTTATGGGTTGTACTAAGACCCAGCCCTTACGTTTGCGCAGAATGGGAATTCGGAGGCTATCCTTACTGGCTGCAGGAGATAAAAGGGCTGAAAGTACGCAGTAAAGAGCCGCAATATCTTGAAGCCTACAGGAACTATATTATGGCGGTGGGTAAACAGTTATCTCCATTACTGGTCACCCACGGCGGCAATATCCTGATGGTGCAGATAGAAAATGAATACGGGTCTTATTCCGATGATAAAGATTATCTCGATATTAACCGGAAAATGTTTGTCGAAGCAGGCTTCGACGGACTGCTATATACCTGTGACCCGAAGGCGGCTATCAAAAATGGCCATTTACCCGGCTTATTACCCGCTATTAATGGGGTCGATGATCCCTTACAGGTAAAACAACTGATCAATGAAAATCATAGCGGAAAAGGGCCTTATTATATTGCTGAATGGTATCCCGCCTGGTTCGACTGGTGGGGCACAAAACATCATACCGTTCCATACCGGCAATACCTGGGTAAACTGGATAGCGTACTGGCCGCAGGAATTTCTATTAATATGTACATGTTCCATGGCGGTACGACGCGTGGTTTTATGAACGGCGCCAATGCCAATGACGCCGATCCATATGAACCACAGATCAGCAGTTATGACTATGATGCACCGCTCGACGAAGCAGGTAACGCAACAGAGAAGTTTATGCAGTTCCGTAATGTAATCGCTAAACACCTGCCTGCGGGAACTTCCTTACCGGAGGTGCCTGCGAAAAGACCTGTTATCAGTATTCCCGAGATCCACCTTCCTGCGGCAACCCGTATTTTTGATCTGTTGCCAAAACCTGTTGGCAGTGCCAAGCCGCGTACATTTGAAGACCTGGGTCAGGCATATGGCTGGGTGATGTATAGTACCACGCTGACGGGAGGTAGGAAAGGGCTTTTACAGTTAAAGGAATTACGCGATTATTGTGTGGTAATGGTGAATGGAAAAAGAGCAGGTGTACTGGACAGAAGATCAAAGAGGGATAGTATCGCGCTGGATTTACCCGCCGGAAAAGTGAAACTGGACCTGCTGGTAGAGAACCTGGGACGTATTAATTTCGGCCCATATCTTTTATCCAACCGGAAAGGCATCACCGAAAAAGTACTTTTTGACAGGCAGGAGCTGAAAGGCTGGCAGCAATATGGTTTACCATTCGATAAGCTGCCTGCTGTAGCCGCGAAAGGGATCAAGGCAGGGGCAAATGTACCTACCTACAGACAGGGTACTTTTACCTTGGATAAAACCGGTGATACCTGGCTGGATATGAGTAACTGGGGTAAGGGCGCTGTATGGATCAATGGTCATCACCTGGGAAGGTACTGGCAGGTTGGTCCGCAACAGACGATCTATGTACCTGCCGAGTGGCTGAAGAAAGGAATGAACGATATTGTCATTATGGAATTAATAAAGCCGGAAATGGAGATGCTGTCGGGTATCGATCATCCGATACTGGATGTATTACATCCTGAGGCGCTGTAATTATAGTTCCAGCTCTGTTATCAATCTGCTAAGACTTATGTATTTATTATCCTTCATTGATCCTTCGTTGATGAATGAAGGATCAATGAAGGATAGTAAATACATAATCACAAACCGGACATTGAACAATAAGAAAGGACATCCGAAAGGGTGTCCTTGCCTGTTAAAAGAAACCCCCGCACCAGGAATGGCCGCGGGGGGATACTATAAAACCATTAAAAGACACAACTATTTAAGGTTTCCCATCTCTTCTATGAGATCAAGGAAATATTGTAAAGCGTTTTCTTTCTCTTTTGGTACATCAGCAACCATATCAACACCCACATAACCGTCTTTGATACCAGTGGAGGTCATATAGAGGTTACCAGCGCTACCGAGCAGTGTACGCATTTTCTCAGCACCGTCGCCCAGTTCGCTTGCAGGAATGCCGGCGCTCATTGTTTTCGGGTTGAAGAACAGTGAGAAATTGTTTTTGCTCAGCAGGGCTTTTTGCTCTTTGCTGATATTGCCTTTGAAAGAACCGCTCTGGATCTGACGGATATCCTTTATAGACGTACCGATAAATACGATACCGTCTTTGATCAGGAAATGCAGGTTGAAAGGCATTTTCCTTGATTGTTCAAGGGAGTAAACTCCGTTATCCTGCAATATTTTTTCTTTTTTGATGCCATATTGCAACAGGCGTTCTATGATACGCGGATCATCGGAAGAGAACATGCAAAGGAAATCAGGCAGGGTTTCCGTTTTAGTTTTAACGGTATCCCTGTATTCGAAGGTTTCCGGGTCATAGTTATAAGAACTGTAACTGACCTGTTGCTGATTGAGTCCGGACAACAGGAACAGGGCATCTCCTTTAACTACTTTAGCGATGGCTTTTTCGTCGAGGGCAATGGATAAGAATTCCCCGAAAATGTTCATTTCCTCGTCATACCTTCCATATATACCTTTAAACAGCGACGGTATTTCATTCACGTAGGCTTCGGTGTTAAAAGCGATGCTCATAAAACCTATCAGGCTATCGCTATTAACATATTTCAGGAACTTTTTGTTCAGTTGCTGGTTGCTGATCTTTTCGTAGCTGGCTGCTTTCTGCGGGTCCAGGCCGATTTCGCTGGTCAGGCGCATCTGTTCTTTATCCAGGTACAGTCTGGCATTATAGGAGCCATATCCGCGCATCAGGTAACCGTACTTCATCAGCGTATAAGGCAGGAAGGAAGAGTAGACGCTCTGCATGTCTGTCATCCAGAAAGAGGCTACTGCCTCCGGATCTGCGCTACGTTTATAACCAGGCGTGTTGAGGATAGAAGGTGTGTTTTCTTTTTTCTCAAATACCTGTAAGGCGTTATCGGACAACCATAACATCGTCACACTGTCTATGATCAGCCTACGTTCTTCATAACTTTGTCCTTCTTCATAGTTGTCGTTATAATTGAAATCAACAACCGGTGGCGGCGGAGCGTCATCGGGTACGGTTGTCGGGATCGTATCCGGCACAGGTGAGGGGGCTTCTACGATGACAGGTTCATCATAAGTCGCTGTTGCTGCAGAATCTGTGATGGCGATAGGCTCAGCTGCATCCACATAAGGATCAGCGGCCAGTTCGATACCATATCTCGCAGCGCGGGCAGAATCAGCGAAGAAGTTGTCTTTTGCACGACCATAGGTCAGGAACACAAACTGTTTATTCCAGGCCACCACGCTTTTCGCGCTCGGACGCATTGATATATTGATGCTGTTCTGCTCCAGCACTGGTTCCTGGCTGGTACGGAACAAAGCGTCTACTTTATTGGGATCTGCAATCGGGATCAGTACACAGGTATAATCGATACTGTCAGTCAGCTGGGAATAGTAGTAACTATTCGCAGTGAGACTGAAACCCAGGTCCTCGATGCTTTTATAATCCTGCCGGGTGCTTTGGGCGATTGATTCCAGTAGTTTTTTTCCCAGCAGGGACTTGTTGACATCCTTCACTGTGGTCAGGCGGAATAATTGTCCGCTTTTAATAGAAGCGACCGTAAATGCTTTTTCGGGGATTTTATAGGCTAAGTCCTGCGCGGAAGCTGTTAATCCGGTGCAGGTAGCAAGCGCTATCAATTGCAAAACTCGTTTCATGCTATTTTGATAATTGTATTTGATTGGAAATGTCCGCCTTACCACTTACCAGGTCATACAGGGGGAGACGCTGCATGACTGCCTGCTGGTTTTTGGCCAGTCTGGCTGCCTGGTTACTGTAACTGCTGATGACGTTCTCGAACCGGAAGATGCTGATATAGGAGGCTGCTTTGAGCACTTCTTTGTCCTTCTCCTTCATTTTACTGAATTGCTCTCTTACTTCGTTGGAGTATTTATAGTCCCTGGTAAACTTCGCCTTTTCCTGATCGTAGGAATAGGTGGCGGCTATATTGGTGTTAACTTCATATTCGTCCAGCAGCTTTTTCGTCAGGTTGTTAATATCGGAAGTATTTCTGAAAGAAAAGCTGATAGTGGCAATATAATTGTTAAAATCCGTTTGTTGGGTCACATTGGTGATCCCTTTCATGGTTTTCAGCTTCGCGGCTGCTTCCTGCATCTTTTCTTCAATCTCAGGGCGTCCGGGTACTTTATGTCCACGGATGCTGTCCATCATCAGGAGGGTGGCGATCTTTGTCTTACTCTGGCTGAAATTCAGGGTTAGTTTCATGTTTCCGGAGCCGTCTTTCTTCACCGTCACATCTTCAATCACTTCAAAACAGGAGCTACAAAAGACGGCCAATAAAAAAAGACAGATAATAAAGGGCTGTTTACTAAACATATGGCAAAATTAAGGCAGATGCGAACAAATAAGAATACCGGGATACCGGTATTTTCGACTGCGCTGCCAGGAACAGGTGAATCAGGTAGAAACCCGGTATAAAGCCGGAAAGGCTCTATACCGGTCTATTGGGGCAAAACAAAGGATCAAAGGAATAATGTTACAACGGATGAGAGATCACGAAGAAATCGTCTTTATAGAAGGAGCCCAGGGCAAAGATGTAGTCCAGTGCATGATCTATGGAAGGATCAAAGATGATGGTCCGGCCTTTCAGATAGCCCAGGTAATAATCCAGCCAGTTGGTATAATGCTGTTTAGCCAGTTTGTGCAGGGCTTTCAGGGCATCCAGGGCTTCCTCCTGCGTTAACCAGCCGGTGTTGAAAGCATAACGGGTAATCAGGCCGGCCCGTTCAATATCCCAGGCTGCCAGGTCCTGTACGCCGTCAAAATACGCTTTACTGAAATAGAGGTTGTGCTGCGCAAAAGCCTTCTCACAGTTGTCCTTAATACGCTGATAGAGCCCATCATCTGTCAGCTGTTCGGCCGATATAAAAGCCTGTTTCTGCGTCACGGGTAAGGTCAGCAGGTCGCTGATCAGGGCTTTGGTATCCGCACTGTTATGGATACCCCAGGCGCCCTGTAACAATGGAGTCAATTGTTTGGAAGCCAGTCTTGACTGTAATGTCAGGGAATCACGGCGGAGGTTGCCCTCTGTCAGTAATGCACCTATGTTCAGGTAGGGTTCCCATCCGTCAGCCAGTTTATGCTGCTGATAGAACTCGTCGCGTACAGGTTTCGTCTTAAAGAATCCAAACATACAAAAGGGTTTTTGTTTTCGTTGATAGGTCAAAGGTAGCGGCAGACGAGGATGCCTTTTCTCCCTAAATTCAACTAATTTTCGTAAAAACGTTTTGTCCTATATTTACGCCATCTATTTAGAATAAAAGCGGCGCATTGATTCGTATATATATCATCCTGACGTTATGCCATATCTTTTTCTTTGGTAATACCTACGCACAGCGGGGTGCTGATACATTGGAAGCAGCCCTGAAACGTCCCGGACTGGAAAAAGGCGAACGTATTTTCCTGATGACAAAATATGGTTCTGTCCTGTTCTTCAGAGACGAGAAAGCTGCGGCTTTCCGCGTTTTCCAGGAACAGTTGTTACAGGCGCGTAATATGCCGGATGGCAGATATGCAGCCTATACATACGGTATCCGTGCCATGAGTCGTCGTATCGATGACCAGATCAATGCCGCTCACAAAGACCTGGACAGCGCCACCATGTACATCGCACATACCAAGGATATGCGTATGAAAGGCTACATAGAATATTGCAGGGGATGGATGCAGAACCGCGATAACCAGGCAGGAGAAGCCGTGAAGAGCTTTATCAGCGGACTCAGATTACTGGAAGCAGCAGAAACAGACGATTATAAAGGGGCGATCTATAACGAACTGTATAGCATCTACGCAGAATGGAATGACTATAAGACACAGGAGAAATACGCGCGTCTGAACCTTGTACTGGCAGCAAAGACCCGTAATCCCAATACGATCTTCAACGCTTACCGGATGATGGGAACCACCTTTGAATCCCTGTACCGGCTGGATACGACTTCCACAAGACCACTGGACTCCGCTTATCACTATTATACCCGCGCCCTGCATGTCTATGAGAAGAACAGGCCCAATATGGAGTCCGCTTCTGATTATGCCTTCATTGCCATGAATCTGGCGAATATATTCACACAGTTTATCGATTATCAGCAGCGGGATAGCGCACTGCTTTATACCCGGAAGGGGCTGGAAGATGCGTTGAAGAGCAAGCAATACACCTTTGCGGCAGATGCGTATACGATCCTGTCTCAATTCGCAGAAGAGGATCAGGACTATAAAAGTGCACAGCAGCTGATGGTACAGGCGCTCTCTTACATCCAGCAGGAAACCCTGTATGATAACCGGACACTTTTCACCATCTTCAGGAGATTATCCGGTCTGGCAGAACGGGATAACAACTATGTGGACGCCCTGCACTATTACCGGGAATACCTGAAAGTCTACCAGGATGTCTACGACGCAGAGAAGATGTCTACCGGTAAACGCCTGGAAGCCCAGTACGAAGCCGAGAAGAAAGAAAAACTACTGGCCTTTATGCAGCTGGATGCCGCGCGGAAGGCGGGAGAAATAGACAGACTGCATTTCCAGGATGAACAAAGAGCGCAGCAACTGGCTTTTATGGAATTGCAGGGCGAAAAGAACCGCCAGCAGTTATCACTGGCACAACTACGCGCCCAACAGAAAGAACAGGAATTGTCTATCGCGCATATGAGAGCCCGGCAACGTGACCAGGAACTCAAATCCATTCAGCAGAAAATGTTGTACAACCGTCGTCTTAATACCGTATATACATTGCTGATTCTAGCCAGTCTGGCCGCTCTCGGCCTGATGATATACGCCTACCGGGAACGCTCTAAAAGTATGCGTCAGCAGAGCAGGATGCATCACCTGGAAATACAACGGATCAATAAGGATAATGAGATTACTACTTTATCCGCTATGTTGGACGGACAGGAGAATGAACGCGCCAGACTGGCGAGGGATTTACATGATGGTCTCGGCGGACTCCTATCCGGTACTAAAATAGAGTTGTCCGGTATGTTGCCGATGCTGGGACAGGACAGCCAGAAAAGTCTGCTCAGAAAGACCCTGGGAAGGATCGATTCCGCCGTGTCGGAACTCCGCCTGGTAGCACATAACCTTACACCGGAACTGCTGGCCAGACAGGGATTGGCAGCTGCACTATGTAATTACTGCGAAAACCTGAGTAACGACAAACTGGAGATCACTGCCCAGATTGTAGGCGTACACGCTAAAATGGACCATGTAAAGGAGATTGTGGTTTACCGTATCGTACAGGAACTGGTTAATAACGTCATCAAACACGCTGCTGCTTCTACTATGCTGGTGCAATTGCAGCAGAACGGTCAGCAGCTGTTCCTGACGGTGGAAGACGATGGAAAAGGATTTGATATCACGAAGGCGGGAAACTCACGTTCCGCCGGATTGCTCAATATACGCTCCCGCGTAGCTTACCTGAAGGGAGACATTCAGTTTCATGCTGCACCGGGTGAGGGAACGGCTGTAGAGATCAATTTTCCGATTAATTAAGCATATGGTAAGGATATTTATCACCGATGATCACCCGATCGTACGGGAAGGACTGAAGAATGTATTGAATGCCACGGAAGGATTTGCTGTAACGGGTACCTGCTCCACCGGGAAAGAGACACTGGAAGCCTTCGAGAAGAAAGAACCTGATATTTTACTGCTGGATATTAATCTGCCGGATATCAATGGCGTAGAGTTGTGTGCAGCGGTAAAGAAGAAACACCCGGACGTATATGTGATTGCCCTGAGTGTGCATAATGAAGCGCCTATCATTAACAGTATTCTCCGGCAGGGGGCCAGTGGCTATATCCAGAAAAACGCTCTCAGCGAGATCATTGTGGAGGCTATACAGGATGTGCTAAAAGGAGGGAGTTATGTTTGTGAACAATCCAGGGAGATCCTGCGGCGTCAGCGTGGTAAAGGCGGACTGACACAACTGCCCAAAATGACCCGCAGGGAAAAGGAGATCCTGAAACTGGCGGCGGAAGGACTGACCATAGCACAGATAGCAGAGAAGCTGTTTATAAGTCCGTATACGGTGGAAAGTCACCGGAAGAACCTGATGGACAAGTTTGAAGTCAATAGTGTGGCGGCAGCTATCAAGCTGGCCGGGCAATATGGGTTTCTGTGAGCTTATAATGATGAGAAAAGCCTTCCGCTGATACGGAAGGCTTTTCTCATTTGTCATTGTTCACTTTTACTTATTCGCCAAATTAATCATCGCTGCAACCTCACTCACCGCCGCATCTTCTCCGGCGGTAAATCCGGTAAAGCGGAAACGGATATCTCCGTTTTTGTCAATCACGAACTTGGTAGGAATGCCCTTTACCTCGTAACTGCTTACCACTTTGTTTTCTCCTGTATTCGGGTCTTTCAGGTCCATCAGTACCTGAAACGGATAGTTATTCTGTGTGATAAATTTCTTTGCGCTGACAGCCGCATTTTCTTCTTTCTCCCAGGTATGCACAAAGAGGAATTTTACATTCGGATCATCCTTGTACTTCTCCATGGCTTTTTTCATAGAAGGGAAGGAGGCTTTGCAGGGACCACACCAGGTAGCCCAGAAGTCGAGGACAACAGTTTTCCCTTTCAGGTCAGCCAGCGAAACGGTATTACCATCTACATCTTTGAGCGTAAAATTAGGTGCTGGCTGTTTGATGATCTGTTTAGCCATTTCTTCTTCTATATTACTGTTCAGATGTCCTTTCAGGGAATCCAGGTAGGGCTGAAAGCCGCTCACACCCCTTACTTTGGTATAGGCTTCTTCCAGTTGTTTTCTGGTGATCGGGTTAAGTAAACCGCGGCCTGCCAGGTTACTGAGTTTGGTATAAGCGGTGTCATAATCGCCTTTGCTCAGCAGGATCTTTGCATACATCTCAATGACGGAAGGCCGAACCGGATCTTCTGCTTTCTCAGCACGCCTGATGTAGATCAGGGCAGAGTCATATTGTTTCTCCTCATACAGACATGCCACATAGGAGCTCAGATATCCCGGATAGCCTATAGCAGCAAATCCGGCGCCTGTTTCATTTTTCCTGGTCGTTTTAAACTCCCAGGCATTATCCACCGCTTTTCTCAGCAGCGTTTTAGCCTCCGCATAATGTCCCTGCTTGATGAGTATTCCGGCGGTACCAGCCCATGCCTGTCCTTTCCAGAAAGGGGATTCTATGCTGTTGGCGTATTCCAGCGCCTTCGGAAGATTACCGGCTTCAGTGTAGGCCATACCTACGGCATTGCGGGCATAGTCATATATGATCCTGTCCGGACCGAACTTCTTAGGCGGATACTTTTTGATCCAGGCGGATAAGAGCTGTTCTTTATTGACCGGGTCTTTCTCATCATAAATGGACTGCACCGCGTTATTACGCTCAAGAATACCCCCTGGGAAGCGTTTTTCAGCTGCTTTACGGATAGAGTCGGATACATTAGCCTTTTTCAGCTGATAGACGAAATTTGAGGCTGTAATCCAGTTTTCTTCCTTTTTTGTTTTTAGCAGGGCGTACATCTCGCTTTCCAGTTGGGAGCGATCAGCGTCATTGCCTTTCAGCAAGGTCTGGTAATGCTTTGTAAGTGTGTCTGCTGCGGGTTTTTTCTGGGCATAGGCGCTTTGTATGCCTGTAGCCAGTACAGCACTGAGTAATACGGGAATTGTTTTTCTCATATACATCTGTTTTAAGGGTCAGGTTTAGTATCCCAGGTTTTGTGTTAATGCAGGATTGGCCGTGCGCTGTGCATCCGGTATCGGGTACAGGATGTCTGTCACGTTCCAGGTGGCAGGACGCATACCTCCGATGACATCGTCTGCACGGGTTTTATCCGCCGGACTGACAACACTCGGTGTACGTTTCAGGTCAAACCATCTGTGTCCCCATTCTCCGAAGAGTTCTGCTTTTCTTTCCTTTTCGATGGCCAGCAGTACCTGCTGCTGGGAGAGGTTATCGTCCAGCATCGGCAAACCTGCTCTTCTGCGGATCGTATCAGCATCTGCAATAGCGCCACCCAGGTTACTGAGCTGTGCACGCGCTTCTGCCCTGATCAGGTATTGCTCGGCAAGACGGAGTACAACGTTGAACTCATTACCGGTAGTAGTGCCGGATGGCAATACGCGGAGCTTATACTTGGTCATCACTTTGTAGTTAGTACCTCCGATGACGGTAGGAGTTACCCAGCTGGTTTTACGCAGGTCGCCTTCTTCCAGACTGTTGTACAGGGTGTCTGTCAGACTGAATGCTGGTACGGTACCACTGGCAGCTGCAAAACTTCCGCCGGCAGCATCCGTATTGCTCGTATAGATTGAAACGCCGGTCAGGGTGGCCAGCTGCCAGATAATTTCATTACTTGTATTGACAAACGCTGCATTCACATCAGGACTCAGGCTGTAGATACCGGAACCTATCACCGCACTGGCAGTCACTTCAGCATTCTGCCAGTCTTTTGTATAGAGATAAGCCCTTGCCAGTAAAGCGTTGGCCGTCTGACGGTTTATGCGTGCTCTCAGTACACTTGGATAGGTATCACTTAATAGGGCAACCGCGTCTTTAAGGTCCGTAATGATACGTTGCCATACCTGTGTGGCAGGCGTCCTTGCCAGCGTGGCGTTACCAATAGGATCGTCAGTCAGTGGCAGCGGAACGGCTCCGTAATAGTTTACCAGGTGAAAGAGAACAAAAGCTCTCCAGGTTTTCGCTTCTCCCAGCAGCTGGTTCTTCACAGCGGGTGAGAGTGAACCACTTCTTTCTATACCCTCCATCATCGCATTGGTCTGTGAGACGGTATAGTAAGGGTAATACCAGAGCAGATTGGCAATATTGCTGTTGGTGATCGTGATGGCATTTTGCTTAAACTCGTCATAAGCAGGGGAAGACACGTTATTCTGGACCTCATTGGCAGATAATCCTGGCAATACGGTGGCTGGTAAAATAAAGGAGCGTGTATTGCTCGCATTGTAGATACCGAGTACGGCACTGGTCGCGGTTGCATCAGATTCAAAGCTCTGGTCAAGACCTACCTGGTTTACCGGCGGACCAATCTCCACCAGTTTACGGCAGGCGCTGAATGTACATCCGGTCAGTAACAGACCGGCAATAATTTTCTTATGTATTGAAAGCTGTAGCATGAAAATTCGGTTTAAAATGAACAGTTAACACCCAGTACGATCGTTCTCAGCGGAGGCAGGGCAATAGCGCCGGTTCCCAGTCCGGGAGCACCACCAGATACACTTGTTTCAGGATCGAAGATGTATTTGTTCTTCGACCAGGTGAACAGGTTCTGTGCCTCTGCATACACTTTAATATTGCTGGCTTTTATTTTCCTCAGCCATTCAGAAGGCAGGTTGTAAGCCAGACTGGCAGAACGCAGTTTCAGGTAACTCGCATCTCCCCACATCGCCGTAGAACTGCTGTACTGGGTATATGCCAGGTAGATCGGTGTACCGGAAGTAGACGTAGCAGCAGGGTAGGTGGCTGCATCGCCCGGATTTCTCCATCTGTCCAGCAGGGAAATATTCTGATTGCTTCTGCTGCTGCCGACCGGCGTACTGAAACTGTTGGTCGATCCGTTCCGGTGGTTGAACTGGAAGAAGAAAGAGACATCGAACTGGTGGATCGTAAAGGAGTTATTCAATCCTCCGAAGAAAGGTGTACCCGGATGGATGACCTGTCTGTCGTTGGTAAAGTCAATCGCACCATCCTTGTTCAGGTCCGCATATTGCGGGATACCCGTTGCAGGATCATAACCTGTATATACATACCTTCTTACCAGGTCGATCGGTTCTCCAATAAGATAGCTGCTTGCATAGAATGACTTTTCAATACCAGGGAATGAGACAAGTTTATTTTTCGGGAAAGTCACATTGAAGGAGGTCGTCCAGCTGAAATGCTTACGCTTGAAATTAGTGGTGTTCAGTTCAAGTTCGAGACCGCTGTTCTGTACCACGGCCGGTAAGTTCACAGTATAACTGTTATAACCGGCCTGTGTTGGCAAAGCGGCTGATAAAAGCTGATCGCTGGAACGGTTACGGTAATAATCAGCTACCAGCATGATCCTGTCTTTCAGAAAACCAAGTTCCAGGGCCAGGTCCAGTTTGCGGGTAGTTTCCCACTTTACACCCGGATTTGGTAAGGTTCCACGCGCCAGGGCAGTTTGTCCCTGGTAGGTGCCTGCGGAAGAAAGTAATGGCAGGTAGATGTAGTTAACGATCTGGTCGTTACCGGTGGTACCATAGCTGACCCTTAGTTTACCAAAACTCAGCCAGTCGATATTATCAGCTACAAAGTTTTCCTGTGTAAATAACCATCCTGCACCGATTGCGCCGAAATTGGCGATTGCATTATCCGGGCCAAACCTGGAAGAGGCGTCGCGGCGGAAAGTCGCATTGAGCAGGTATTTCTTCCGATAGTCGTAATTGATACGACCGAAGAGGGAAGCATATTTATAGTCGAAGTAGTTGTTATAGCTCACGGTGGTGAGACCTGCGCCGATCAACGTATGAAGCAGGGCTTCACTGCTATAGTTCGTACCTGATATATAGTTACCATTGGACAGACTGCGCTGTATTGTACCGCCGACCATCACGTTCAGTTTACCCTGACCAAGATCACGGGTATAGTCTACGGTCGGTTCTACGATATAGTTCTGCGTTTTATTGGTGGTAAAGTTGGCAGAACTGGTCGGGTTATTGGCCGGGTTCTGACTGGATGCCGGTAGCGTAGTATTCTGCTCTAACTGTGTGGTCGTGTAACCGAGGTTCACTTTCACATTCAGATCCTTGATAATCGTATAGCGGAGATTGGCATTGGCAATAAAATTGGTAGTATTACCATTGTATTCCCTTTTGAGCAATGCCAGCGGATTACTAAAACCCTGTGACCAGGCTAATTTACCCTGGTTGTCGTACAGCGGCATATTAGGCGGCAGGTTATACAGGGAGGTCAGGTCTGAACCAGGTAAGAAAGTCTTGTCATAAGAATAGTTACCTGTAATGGCGGCATAGAATTTATTATCCGCAGAGGTATGGTCAGCAGAGAGCCTGCCGGTCAGACGGGTGTTATTAAAATCGCTGTCATATACAGTCGTCTCTCTATGGTAGCCCCCGCTGAACAGGAAATGTGTTTTCGCATCTCCTCCGGAAATAGATGCCTCTGCATTGGTATTGTGCGCGGTGCCGCCCAGCAGGAATTTCTGCCAGTCAGTATATGCGTTCTGGTCCCAAACGGTCAGTTCAGGCGCATTGACTGTGTTAGGCGTAAGGCCATCATTTTTAAATGCTTCTTTACGTAGGTCAAGATATTCCTGCGTATTCATCATCGGGATGAAACGGCCGACTTTCCCCGTACCGGTATAGACATTGGCATTGAATCTTGTTTTGCCTGCTTTTCCTTTTTTCGTGGTAATCAGGATAACGCCATTTGCACCACGCGCACCATAGATAGCGGTCGCATCGGCGTCTTTCAGGATGTCCATACGTTCGATATCATCCGGATTGATCATACTGAAGGGACTGATACCGCCATTAGCCCCACTGGTACCCCAGGAATTGAGGTTATCAGTTACTGGTTGTGCGCCGCTGAAGTTGGTGAAGGGTACACCATCTATTACATACAGCGGAAGGTTACCATAACTGAGGGAGCCCTGGCCACGGATCTGTACGACTGCTGCGCTACCTGGTAAACCGTTCTGTTGTGTGATCTGTACACCCGGAACACGACCAGGCAGTGCTGCCAGCGGATTCGCTACCGGCTGTATACCGATTTCTTTAGCCGTAATACTGCTTACCGCCCCGGTGTTCAGTCTTTTGGTAGTAGTTCCATAACCGATAATGACTGCTTCATCCAGCGCCCTTACCTGCTCCAGTAACACTGTATTGATCGTGTTTCTGCCTCTTACCGCCACTTCCTGCGGCTGATAGGATATATAAGAGAAAAGGAGGTAGGCATTGGCCGGTACACGGGGAATGGTGTATTCGCCTTTCTCATTGGTCATAGCGCCAAAAGGCGTACCTGGTACTACGACAGACACAGAGGGAAGCGGTCTGCCACTGGCATCTTTTACGACACCGCTTACGGTAATGTCGTTAATAGCGGCATTGGCTTCCGTCTGTGCTTCTTTAGCCCGCACGGCAATGAAATTACCGGAACGGGAATAAGTGAATGGTTGGTTATTGAATAGTTGTTTTAAAACCTGGTCGAGATCCTGTTGCTGCGTACTGATGTTCACAGGAGCCGCTTGTTTCAGCTGACTTTTTGTGTAGATAAAACTTTGTCCGGTTTGTTTTTCGATCTGCCGGAACGCTTGTTCCAGGGTACCGGACTTAATCGTCATAGTGACTTTCTGTGCATAGGATTGTCCCACTAGTAACAGGCATCCCACCAGGATGCTAAGGTGTAAACATTTTTTACGAACATGTCTGACGGCTGACGAGCGTAGACTAGGCTGTTTCCATGACTTCTTTTCAGGCATAGACTCTGGTTGATTGTTGATGAATAAAGCCACCGTCCGGGGTGGTTGATAATAGACAAATCTTTCCCTGCTCATAAAATCGCATAGATTTTATAAGGATAAATATCGCAGTGGTGCATGATCCTATCTGATCACGATAACCTTTCGGCCTTCGATCCTGAAGTGCACGAGATTTGTCATCTCCAGCAGGTTCAGTAGTTGAGACACCGGGACGTCTCTCGGAATACTGGCGATGAATTCATCGTTTACGTTTGTCTGATACTCAACTTCTATATCATAATAGCGTTGCAGTTCAGTCATGATAGCCGGAATATCTTTCCCATTGAAATAGAAAATGCCTTCCTTCCATGCCAGTACTTCTTTCATGTCTGCTCCAGTCGTAATTTGTATAGCACCCTCATTGTTCACGACTGCCCGTTCACCCGGATGAAGCAGTTGCCTTGCATTGGTGGTGGAGATGGCAACAGCTCCGCTGAACAGGTTTGTTTCTGTTTGTTTATCAGGCCCGAAGGCTTTTATGTTAAAACTCGTACCCAGTACTTCTATGGTCGATTGATCTATGCCATTCTTTACTTTAAACGGCTTCCTGCTGTTGGGGGCTACTTCAAAATAAGCCTGACCGATAATGTTCACTGTTCTATCGTTGCCGCTGAATGCGGTCGGATAAGTCAGGGTGGATGCCGCATCTATCCATACTTTTGTGCCATCTGAGAGTACAATCGCTAACGGCTGACTGCCAGGCGGCACTTCGATGGTGTTGGTGGCGTTTGTATTGTCTTCGCCATTATATACGATCTGTCCGTTGGCATTCATGCTGACATTTATACTACCCTGCATAGCGAGGGTGCCTTTGCCGGCACTGTCCAATAGTATTTTGGTACCATTGCTCAGCGTCAGTACGGCATGATGGCCCGCAGGGGCCGCTACGTCATTTTTAAATCTTTCTGCCTGAGGTGCCAGTACAGGATGTTGGAGGGTACGGTAATAAAAGTAACCGCCGCTTAACAATACCGCTATGCTGGCGGCAATCATCCACCTGCGCCAGGGTACTATGCGGACTGCAGGTCTTTCTATAACAACCTGTATCCTTTCCCGGATCGTGTCGCCGATCATCTGCCGGTTGCCAAGTAGGGTCTCATCCCATTCCGCTGCTAGCCGGAAGGCGTCAAACAAACGGTTAAACTGCATCAGCTCCTCGTCAGTAGCGGTACCTGATGCGATTTTTTCCGTTAGTAATAAGAGTTCCTCTCTGGTCATGACAAATGCATTCACATAACTAGGCAATTGAAAATGCCCTTACCCCTAAAGCGGGGGGAAATATTTTTTAAAAAGGCTGTTTCTTAATGGTAACAGGTCACAAAGGGGATGATCAGCAAGGCCAGCAGATGTGGCTCTACTGCTGCGCGGATGCGCTTTAACGCGATGGTTTTCTGTGCTTCGACCGTTTTAACGGAGATATTGAGTACCTCGGCTATCTGTTGATTACTTAACTGGCCGTCCCGGCTGAGCAGGAATATCTCCCTGCACTTTTCAGGTAAACCGGTTACCGCCTGCTGGATGATCGTTTTGAGATCAGTCAGTTCCAGCAATTCCTGAGGACCAGGAAGCGTGGCTATTGTGAGTTTGGATAATTCCTCGTAAAAATCTTCCCTGATGTTCCCTGATCTGATATAATTGGCCACCTTAAACTTCACTGCCGTGCGCAGATATGATGGGACCGTCTGTATATCCAGTTGATCACGCTTCTCCCATAACCAGGCGAAAATGTCCTGTACTATGTCCATACATGCACTCTGATCGCGCAAAAGGTAATAAGCTGACTGATACATAGCTGACCAGTGTCGGGTATACAGTATGTCAAATGCATCCATATCACCTCTCTTGAGCATCGTTATCAGCTCCAGGTCACTATAAGTATTATTGCTGTTACCTCTCAAAATTTCCCTCTTTCTGCTGCTAAAATATACAAACAGCAGAAGAATCCGAAAACATACGATAAAATATTATATCGCTCCGCTTTTTAAAATTGCGTTTCAGATAAAATGCTATCCGAAACGGTTAAAATCCTGACAGTGCTTTCGGCGGGGACATCCTACATTTACAACCGTAGCGAAAGTTTTGTGTGTTAAATTGACACTATAAATATATTTATTGTCCCATATCATGTAAGTAAAACCCGTATTGATTCTATGTTGTGAACTTTCAGACCGGCTTTTCTATACTGTTTAAATTTTACCCTAATAAGTTTTTTTAATTCTCTCAGATAATCAAACCCATAACCGTATGCTCAAGTTTACATGGACATCTGTCCTGTCGCTGTTCACTGTGCTTACTGCTTTCGCGCAAACGAACATCGCGCCACAGGCTACAGCAAGTACGTCTTACGTTTCCTCCTGGGAAACGATTACAGCCCTTAACGACAATTATACGCCGGCCAACTCCAATGACAAGAGTCATGGCGCGTATGGCAACTGGAATAATCCCAATTCCATTCAATGGGTACAGTATGACTGGTCGCAGGCATTCTCTGTGACATCTGTACAGGTCTACTGGTTTGACGATGCAGGTGGCGTACTCACACCCACAACTGCCTACCTGGAATCATGGAATGGTACTGCCTGGGTAACCCTGGGTAATATCCCGCTACAGAAAGACGCGTTTAATACGCTTAATTTTACAACTACTTCCACCTCAAGACTGCGCGTATCCATGCGTAATACTTCGCAGTCCACCGGCGTGCTGGAATGGCGTGTAACCGGCACCCCTGTGTCTACCGGCGGTAATGGCAGCGCATACACATGGCCTGTTTATGCGCCCACCATCAGTTATGATTTCCGGAGTGAATATCCGAATCTGCCTACGCCTTCGCAGATCCTGAATGATTGTCCGCAGGTAGTAGGTACACAGTCTTCCGACTGGTGGACATTCCGCTGGGGACCAAAGAAAAGGTCTGTCGTTACTGCTGCTGCTATCACTCCCATGCTGGCACGTCTCAATAAAGACTTCCGCTATTTCCGCGATACAATGGGATGGCCTGCGGATATCAGGGCAAGAAATGGCTATAAAAGCGCCGTATACCTCTATGGCTCCGGTCTCTGTACCGACAATGCCGATAGTACTGCTTTAGGTGGCTGGCAGAGCGCTGTTTATTACAATGGACAGAACTGGCCGATCATCCTGGCATCCTACTATCCTGTATATGCGTTTGACCCTGCATATACCGGCACCGATGCTGCTTATCAGCAAAGCGCTATGACGCATGAAGGTATTCATGCGATGTTAGCAGATCTGCCGGGCGTGAAGAATTCAGCCTGGTTCCATGAAGGTGGTAACGTATGGTTCCAGCAAACCGCCGATGCCAAACGCTCCGGTAATTTCAGTTCACTGGGCTTTCTGAACGGTACGGATTTCATCGCACCTTTTATGCCGATAGAATGTTATTCCGGCTGGTTACAGGACGGTAGCTTTGGCGGTCCTGCAGCAGAAGGGGTGAACATGTTCAATGGCAGTCAGCAGATCTGTACCTGGAAGACCTATTTAGGCGGTCATCAGTATAGTTCGTCTTTCCCTACCTTCCTGGGCAATACCCTGGGTGATAATGCCGTGCCATGGATCTGGAGATATGCTTCCTCCCGTGTGCTGGAAGGTATTGCCAGCGGCATCGGTGAAGCACAGACCCGTCGGCTGATCACTGAATACAGGGCTAAACAGGCACTGGTAGATTTTGGTAAATGGAAGAACGCCTGCGTGGCATTGCTCAACAATGTATTCGGTAATGCTATTGGCGCTGAATGGCAGCCTTCCTGGCTGAATCCTGCACCATGGATCGCAACGCCTTATGCAAAAACGACAAACAACAATGGTACCCTGACGCCCGATACCACTACTTTACCGGGATGGTCAGGCGCTAACCAGATTCCGCTGACAGTAAACGGTGGCACCGTTACGGTGAACTTCCAGCCAATCGGCGCAAATATGACCTGTCAGCTGGTATACTGGACCACCAGCGGTCAGCCGGTATACAGCCAGTATGTTTCCTCCGGTAACGTTACACTCAACCTGACAACACCAGCGGCAAACAATGTCGTAATTGCCGTAATCACCAATACCAACTACCTCTACCAGGGTGAAGCGACAAGAAAGACAAAGTATGACTACCGCCTGCAACTCGTATCCGGTATCTCCGGCGCCGCCAGCGTAAATACCAAATGGTACAGCGCGGCATTGCTATCCACTGCCAGAACCAGCGAAGCAATGAATACGGCGGCCGTACAAACAGGTATTGACTGGTCCACCTATTGCAGCCAGCCATTTACCGGTCAGCCAAGACCGGAGGAATACAAACTGATTACTACACAGCCGCAATTTCAGTTGTTCCCTAATCCGGTGGCCACAAGTGAAAGCGTACAGGTACGTTTTAAGAATCCGAAAGGAGAGAGGAGCCTGGTAACGATTTATACCTTATCCGGAAAAGTGGTATTACAAAGAATATCTACCGCTGAACAGTTAACTGTAGATGGTAAATCATTACACCCGGGTATCTATCTTGTGAAGATTGCAAATTCCGCTGTGAACGCAACACAGAAACTTATTGTACATTGATATTAAAGAACAGGAACATAGAAAAGCAGAAAGCCGCAGCACATCAGTGCTGCGGCTTTTCTTTATGGATAGATATCAGTTCACACGTTGGTGTCCGATGGTGTCGCATTGGCTGCCAGTTTGAAAATCTCGTTTTCAAACATCGCTTTCGGTCCGTTGTTATAAGGTACCCTGGCTTTCCAGAAATCGACCAGTTTGATACAATAGTTCACGGAGTTACGTGCACCGATCAGTCCATTGAAGGTCTCCAGACTGCTCACATTCAGCAGATCCGCGTCATAATCATCATACTTGTCGTGTGCGGAATGATCCTGTCCGGCATAACAATGGAAGTTTTCGATCTCGCCATAATCACCCCATTTGCCATCTACAAATTCATCTGTTTTACCCGGTTTAAGATCGCCTGGATTCTTCAGCTTACGTTTGGTATGTCCTTTCGCAAAAGAGTCCTGTATCAGGTGCATAATAGAACCCAATGCTCTCCTTGAATTGTCAAGGAAGATCGAGTTACTGTCATTACTGAGCAGTTTAGTCACCGTATCTGTGTCTTTCGGACTGGTATCCGACGTAAAGAAGCTACTGATGCGGTAAGTATTGTTACCAAACTTGGAAGTCACCGGAATGGCTTTCAGCTGATCTTCGTCTTTTATACCTTCCTCGATAGACAGCTTATACATCGTTTCTACCCACAGCAGGATCTTGGCTTGCGTATCCTTCGGATCTTCTCCTTTTTTTGTACCCATGCCGTGCAGGAACTGCAGGTCCCAGAAGTGGGAGCGACCGATGATATTTTTCAGGTCTGTTTTGCTAGCGCCTTCCGCTGCTTTGAACTTCATCAGCCATACCAGACCGGTTGCAACCGTCCAGCTGGAGTATTTGCTGTCTTCAAACAGGAGGTTAGCCGGATCGTCATTCCAGAAGATACCACGGAAGATCTCATTTGCCTTGTGATCGCCACCTACGCCCACTTTCGTGTTTGCTGGCTGTTTTGCCGTGGAATTCACCAGTGCCGCCATGGTGATTTTTTCGTGAACAGGACTGTTCATGTGTAAAGGGTCCTGGATCTGATAACCTTCACCCGCATCTGCCTCGTCTTTGAAATGTACGATTTGTGTAAACAGTCTGGAAGAAGGATTATCAGTCACCATCTGCTCGTAAGCCGCGAGGAAATCATAGAAAGTCTCCGTTTTCTCTGTGCCGGTAGCCGGATCAATGAATACGAAATTGGTGCCTTTATCAGTACCGGTACCTTCTATTTTGTAGAGGATGCGGGCATGTGGAGAGAACGGACCTTCTGCTACGCTGGAGTCAATCGTGATCCACAGCGGACCATACGTTTTGATCCAGTTCACGTATTGCTGTATCGGGTAGCTGGCCGGACCTTCACCTACCATATTCAGCTGGGTCAGGAAGGCTTCTTTTTCCGCCGCTTTCAGTCCTTTGTTCGTATTGAATTTCTCCAGGTATTCGTCGCCCGCCAGCATCATTACATTTTCGATAGACATGGACTGCTTCATTTTCCAGGAAACCATCATGGTGGCAACGGTCGCCCAGCAAGCCATGGAATTCGGCTGTTTCAGTTTTGGAATAGTTCCGTCTACTTCCGCCAGTACCGTTTTGGAGGCGCCGCTGGTGATCTCTACACTTTCCACATTGCCTTCCGGATCAGTTTTCTGTGCTTTTACGTCCTTGCCCTGGTCAGCTGCTTTTACGGCTGCATCAGTCAAAGAAGGTTTAGCGGCACTCTTATCTTTTTCCATTTCAGCTTTTTTGGTAGCCCCACCGTCAATTACCTGCTGTAAGTGTTCTTTCACCAGTTTGCCATAATCATCATTGCTGATCGCGCCGGAATCCTTGGCCGCTTTCAGCGTATCCATGATCTTGGAAGAGTTGTCGGAGTTATGACTCTGCATGGCCATCGTTTTTGCCATCTCTGCAAAGGCTTTGGCATTTTCCTGGTTGGACAGGTAAGTCTTGATGGCATTCTGCTGATTGGCATCAAGTCCGGTGATATCTTTGAAAATACCCGCTTTACCCATCAGCTCCGACAATCCTGCCAGTCCTGCTCCTGGTTCTGGTGTGGCAGGTGCATTCTGGATATTGACAATCGGTGTTGCGAAATCTTTGAAGGCAGCTTTCCAGTCGGTCACTACCGGTGTCACTGGTGTAATCGTACCAATAGGTGTAGGCTGTTCTGTCTGGAATTTATCCCAGTCCTGAGAAGAGTTCTCCTTCACTTTTTCACAGGCGTCACAAGCGCCCTGTACGGCTTCCATAAATACGCCGCGTGTTGGTACACTGACACGGTAAGGAGGTACAGGCGTCAGTGGCTGATAGTGGTCGAACAGGGTTACTTCCTGTTCCACGCCTTCGTCTGTCTGTTCTGTAATGAAAGACTGGCTTACTTTATAACCAGGAGCTACCGGCAATACCAGGGAGTTACCTACGATACCCACCAGTTCATTTTTTACTACGGAAGCCAGACTTCTGAATCCGGTAGGTATACCGAACTCATTAAAGATCTGGATATTGAAACCATCCAGCAGCATAAAACGACGGTCTGTATCCAGGTTATACCACAGCGCTTTGTTATAATGTTCCAGGTTGCTGTTCAGGTGATCCAGCAGTTTCTGTACAAGGAACTGGTCTTCTTTACGCGGGTCTTTTTTCTCGTCCGCATTTTCCGGAATATACAGGAAGGTATCGTCCAGTATATCATCACCGACATTACCGCTGTAGAGGTAACCGTTGAAATGATCGGTAGAATAGCTGATGCGTACATTCTCTACGTTCAGGGTAACCAGTCCTTTCAGGGATTTGGCTGCCGGACTGTTACAGAACATTTTCAGCGTATCGCCAAAGTCTACTCTGCGTTTGCTGGTAGTACCGTTGAAGTTGACGCGCATGACACGTTCTCCGCCTTTATAACGGGCTGTCGTGCTCATATCGGTAGTAATGCCTTCAAAGCGGATCGCGTCGGTAATACGCTCAAAAACAACCGGTGCGATATCATTGTAATAGATCTCATCCCACTCTGAAATGAGCCTGCCTTTGAAATAATATTCCAGCATATCCAGGGTATCGGTATAACCCAGGATCGATGCATAGGCATCCCAGAGTTTTTTATCTACCTGTGCGCCCTGGAAGAAGTCGATAGGAGCGATGGTAATATTTCCCCATGGCAGTTTGATGGTGAAGTCGCGGAAATTGTTCACGCGGATACAACGGGCAGGCGCGACATATTCGTAATTGGCATCCAGGTGCATGAATCCGTCGAAGATCCTTTCTTTTCCCATTACTTCTTCTGTTTCCGTACGGGTACCGTCAGATCCCAGCAGGAGGGATAAACCGCCGGTCAGCACGCCTAATACCGCACTCTTTGCCACGCTGCGGGCGTCAGTTACCTCTTTGGTTACCGTTTTGGTGATGACAGGCAGTGACTTGATACGGTCGTATTTTGTTTTCGGACGTTCCAGGTTCACACGTGCATTCACCTCGCCTTTTACGAAACGGATCTGGTCTTTGTCATAAGAACCAGTTGGATAATCTACATGCTGGTAATTCGTCAGGATCCTTTCATTGGCATCAAACGCTTTCAGCAAAGGATGTTGCGGTCTGCCTAAATACAAAGCCGGCCGGAGGTAAGTACTGGATGGCATCGGCTTGAGATGTTTCGCCAGCACATCTGCCCATTTCCTGATATTTTCAGGGGTGAAATTGGTCATCAGTAAGGGTACGAACACACATTCTTCCACACTGGCCAGTTCCTGGTAGATAGCAAAATGACGCAGTACTTCGAAGTACATCATTGTCAGCGCATGACAGTGGTTATGGTTAGCTACTACATCAGCGGTAGCGCCATATGTCTGTCCTTCGCGTACAGAAGTTACTACGGATGCATTCAGCTGACGATAGCTTTCGGCATTCTGCATAATACTCTGACGCAGTCTTTCACCAAAGAACTGTGAAATATTACGGGAACTGTTCTGTGAGGCGGATGAATTGGAATTAGAATAACCACCTGCTACACCCAGGGAGGCACCAATCATACCGCCATAGCTTACAGCAGCACCAAGACCTGCACTGACACCGCTGGTGCTGGCAGAACTTCTGCCGCTCATGGCTTCACTGATGTTACCGCCCAGTTGATCGGAGATAGAACGTTCGTTCAGCAGACTGGCCGCCAGACTTTCACCCTGTGCCAGCGATTGTGTTTCTGCTCCGGTGAGAGAATGTTCTGCATCAATGATGACGATCTGCTTCTTCTGACCAGGAGCCAGTGCCAGGGAATACAGCAGATCACCCATAGAATAACCATCTGCTTTGAACTCTGATTTGTAATGCAGAATGTGTCCCGTAGCGACGGTTACTGCCTGATAGAAAGAGAGGTTTTCTTTGGCGTCAGGGGCGTCCTGCCAGCGGATCGGATTATCCAGGTCCACACCGGCACGGGAGATCTTTTTATTGTCGCCTGCGAGCTCATATTTGCCATTGAGTAACTTCCGCAGGGTGTAATTCGCTACATCCGGATCGGAGGTACGTACGATAGCGGAATAGTTATATTCGCGAAGGGTACGGTTAGGCGTGGAGAGGTTCACACAGGAACCTCCGATATCCTGTGAATACTGATCAGAGTTGATCAGGTCTTCCTGACCCGGCAGACGACCTGATTTTTTAACGGAATGACATTCGCAGTCATCGTCGCCATGTGCATGATCATCTTCACAAACAACATCTTTCAGTAACAGGTAGAGGAAATCCTGGGAGATGGACTGGTTGGTCTGGGATTGTGGATTGACTGCAATATCTACCGGACTGTCAGGCGTCAGCGATACCAGTGCCTGTGCGGCGGTAAATACGCCATAGGGGTAAGGCATCGAGAAGTTACCGGCACTATCTGCTTCCGCAGCGCCTACAATCTGCCACAGACTATCTGCGTCTTTTTTAGCCTGAATAAGGACTTTTGCCCCTTTCAGCGGACACTGTTTCGTCAGTTCCACCAATTGACCGCGCAGGCGCTTATTATCGTCTTTTGTGCCGCTTTTATCGCCTGCCGTGATCACGTTAGGACGTTGGAGCGGAACGCTGATTGCCAGCTTTGCCAGCGCCGGATCTTCCGGCTTGTATTGTCTGGACCAGATCACCGCTTTATCAAAGTTTTTTACCTTGATAAGAATGTTGCCGTCTATAGCAGATTGCAACAGCGGATTATCCCTGGTAAAGCTGAATTTGATCTTACCATCTTTGAAATCACCTTTGTGCGCCATCCAGTCAAAGTGCTGTATCTGCACCATAGAAACCGTATCGCTTTCCCTTACGGCATATTCTACAGAAAGATCAAACAGCAGTAAGTCGGTGAAACCGGTATCTGTACCATCTGCGGGAACAATTTCAAAATCACCGCCTATTTCCAGTGACTGTATCTCCGGCATATCCATCGGGAAGTCAATCAGCAGGTTGAAGTTGTCAATGACATAATTGGTGATCTCCTCTGTATTCTCATAGGAAAAGCTGTTCAGAATAGCACCGATACGTTGTTTGATAGTGTCGTCTATTGTCGCTTTCAGTACAGGTGATTTCCCACTGAGATCGATCAGCTGATTGATGACATACAACAGGAAAAATCCACCCGGATCCAGCTCTCTCACCCCGATATGTTCGATCATGGAAAGATAGCCGGTTTTGTTGACCATGTAGAGGTTCTTCCGGATATAGAGTTCTGCATTTCCATCCGCCGCAGGCGCAGTTCTTGCCAGTCGTGCAGAACGTTGCAGGGGAAGCAGGTCTTTCAGGAAGTACAGACCGTCAACAGTGCTGGTCTGGCTGCCACCGGCAAACTGTACCTGGAAGGGACTGCTGATTTGCTCCAGCGTTACATTGGCGGACAAACCTGAGTTGAAATGGAAGTTGAAATACTGAAATAACAGGTCGTAATTGTTGCTGAACATACTTCCTTCCGGCAGCGGAGAAAAGTATTCTTTCGCAGTCAGTTGTTGCTGAAAGCTGATAGAATTACTGTCCACGGCTTCCCGGATGTATATTTCAAATGTAGTGCCGGGAGGCATACTTTTACTGATCTGATATACCGGGTAACCAATGGTCACGGGTACGCTGCTCAAAGGCAGCTTTGAGGGGTCCGCAGCATAGCGGAACGTCTTTTGGAGCGTTAACATGCTTTACGTTTTGGGGTCTACGTTTTCCGTTGTGATGTAGGTTAATCTGAATGCTACACTTTCGGGGTTAGTTGTTGTGGTGCTTATTTATAGCGCTATCTCTTAAGCGGGGACAAAATTAGGGTGCCCGCAGCTAACTGACAATCGTTTTGCTACGGATATTTGGAATCAGGTATTTATACGCATGATAAGTTAAGCGATCGCAGTCAGCAGTTGCATAAACCGGTCGATCTCTGCTTCCGTGTTGTAATAGTGCGGTGATACTCTTGCCACCCATTCAATGCCCTTCTGTGTGAAATCAATGATAGCAGACGACCTGGCAGTGGTGTAAATATTGACGCCGTGTTGTTTGAAATATTGTTTGAAACGCTCCGGTTCCTGGTTCGCTATACTGAAGGTAACGATACTGCAGGGGTGTTTTCCTTTGTCCTGTAACTGTACGCCAGGTACATTGCCTAGCTGATGCCGCAGGTAAGCGGTAAGCGTTTCATTCCGGGTTTGCACCTCCTGTATTCCTATATCCAGCAGGTATTTTATGGCAGCAGTACTTCCCGCCATCAGCGCAAAGGCTGTTTCCCAGTCTTCAAAACGTTTGGCATCTTCCCGGTGTGTATAGGCATGGATACCGGTCCATTCGGCGCCTCTCAGATCCGGGAACAATGGTTCTAATCCGCTTTGTAATGCTTTATCAGAGATATATAAAAAGCCAGCGCCTCTGGGGCCCCGCAGGAATTTACGGAAGGTGCCGCTGATGAAATCAGCGCCTGTAGCAATGGCGTCAACGGCTAGTTGTCCGACGGATTGACACGCATCCAGCAGATACAAAGTATCATAACGTTTAGTGATATTACCGATTGCGGCTACCGGTTGTACGAGTCCGGAACTGGTAGGTACATGTGTGACTGACACAAGGCGTGGTTGAAGTGTGTTGATCTTTTGTTCCAGGTCTTCCAGGTCAGTTTCACCGGAAGGTGTATTTCGCACTGTGACGATCTCTATTCCCAGTCTTTTCTGCAGAGAAATAAAGGCGATAAAATTAGAAGGGTAGTCGTTTTCTGTCGTCAGGATGACGTCTCCCTGTTTGAATGGCACGGCAGACAAGGCACGGTTGAAGCTGTCAGTAGCATTGGTGGTAAAGGCGATGTTTTCGGATCTGCAATGCAACAGTTTGGCCATGTAGGTATAGAACTGATCCAGTTCAGCGCTGTACTTGTCAGCAGTCTCATAACCACCGCCGGTTTCTTCTGCTGAAATATAATCCCTGATACCATTGGCTACCACTGCCGGCATCAGCGCGGCACCTGCATTATTCAAATGAATTAGCTGTTCACAGCCGATAGTATCTCTTCTGATCTTTTGAATATCCATATGGGTACTGTTTCAAATTATATACCGCGATTGGATATGAAGATAGCATTTTTATCAGCTGCTATCGGGTGAACAGTCTTCTCCTGAACAGCAGTTCTACCTGTACCGGTGTTTTTATCGGCCAGTTTTTTTGCAGGCCGGTATTGGTGAATGGAATGATGGTACGCACACCTGTCTGCCATTTACCGAACTCATAATACACTTCAGCGAGTCCGCTGATGCGCCTGTGTACCAGACTGTCCGTTTCTGTTTGCGTAGCAGCGCGGAGTATGGTAGCACCTCTTTTGTTCAGGGTATCTGCCAGCGTCTGTGCTACGGCTGCTTTTCCCAGCAGGGAGAGTTGCGCACCTGCGCTTATTTTCAGGTGTGGGGTGAGGGAATAATGCACCTGCAGGGTAAGACCTGTCCCATGTTGTTTAATCACGGAGCGGATGGTATCATACTGTGGGAATCTGCCGCCTGCTGTTCTGGAATGATGCTCGTTGGAGGGCAGTATGGTGTTGATAGCAGGCATGATATCAGCCGACAATGCGACACTTCCAATGACCCTTTCGATACGAAGAGAAGGGATCAGCAGACGCCAGTATTGTTTCTTTCCATCAGGCCCGGTGAAGTAGTAGGTGTTGCCTTCTAAAGGGATAGCGACAGGTAGTTGTCCGTAGAGATTCCAGGCAGCGCGTATTTCCCGTTTATGAGAGGGAACAGCCGCTGTAGCGATTTTGTTACGGTCTTTGCTGTTATGAAGCAGACTAACATTCCGGCTCTGGTCGGGTTGTTTTACAGGTTCCAGGATCCAGCTGCTGGTCGAAGCTGGTACAGACAGATCGCTGCTTGTCCTGTTCCTGTCCGCCGGAAGAAGAGGATTTTTGGATGTAGGGGTGCCCGTTGCCGATGCATCATTGTTGGCTTCGCCTGTTTCCGGCTTCGCCGCTTTCTGCTGTGGATAGTTGCCGGCAAAAGAGGGCTGCTTAGCCTCATTATTTACACCGCTGGCTGCAGGAGGCTTGCCTGCTCCTGGCAGTTGCGGTGAACCAGCCCGGGGTGTTTGCTGACGACCAGATGGAATGACCGGATCAGTGATGGCTGGTTGTTGATTGGATGACAGACCGGCAGACGTTTTATGGTCGCCATTGCTGGTATTCCTTTGCGTGAGTAGTCTGGATGGACGACTGGTGTTGCCGGTCGTTGATTGTTTTATATAGGCATTTGCTTGTTGCGAAGCATTATTAGTTTTACCAGGAGTAGCAGCAGCGTTATTGCCTGTTTTCGCTGTTCCATCAGATACCCTTGTAGTGGCCACTGCCTGATCACTTTTACTGTCAGCCGTTCCCTGGGCTACCTGCGCGCGTCTACCTGCGCCTGTAACTGTCTGGGATTGTTCTTCCGTGCTATTAGCGATGGCATCCTGTGCCTGATGGGTAGCTGCTGGCTGCGTCTGATCTGTTTCCGGAAGACCCTCCTTCATATGATTACTGTCCGAAAGAGAAGGCGTTATGGCTGAATAACTACTGTCAACTGATAATTGAACAGCATCTGCCGCAGGACTATCAGCAGCCGGCTGTACGATGGCCGGATGCGTATCCTTTGTCTGCCCGGAATGTTTATACAGCCACCAGCCGCTGACGCTCACGGTAACGGCAGTACCGGAAATAAGTACACCTTTCAGTAATCCTTTTATTACAGCAGCACCGGGTTTTGGCGTTGGCTTCGGAGCAGTGGGAGAGGAAGGCGTATGGACAGGCATCGCCTTATCCAGCATATGCTGCATAGCCGACCATCCCTGTTCCACGGGTGGAATGGGAATACCGCTTTCCTCGCTGTTTAAAAACTTATCACTCAAATTTTGCTCAGACACGTTTAACCCTATTTTTTATAATACTGTAATAAAACTGGTTTCAACCGCTTTCTTACCTCGCTCAGATGCCACTTGACGGTGCCTGCACTCAGCTCCAGCTGTGCTGCGATCTCTGGTATCTGACAGCCTTCCAGGTAGAATAAAATGCAGATCGCTCTTGTAGCTGGTGGCAGGACATCCAGTAGCTTATAAATGTCCGACGACTCCAGGGCTGTCAGCGGATTATCATTATCCGGAATGATGATCTCGTCCACTTCCACATGCCTGGGCCATCCGTTGACCTTGAGTTTGTCCAGTGCCGTATTGCGTACGATCGTATAGACCCAGTTAAAGAATTCTCCCTTATCGTCATTGTACCTACCGATGTTCTTAAAAACCTTTAGCATACCATCGTTCAATGCTTCCAATGCGTCTTCCTGTACCGGGAAAAACTTCCGGCACAATAGAAACAACGCGGGATAAAACTTACGGTAAAGTTTCTCCTGACCAAGACGGTCATTAGCGGCACATAATGTTATCAGCTCCTTAATATCTTCCAACTGAAGGACTCCCAATAGGTATTATAAATATTATTTCATGACAGCGCCGTTTCTGACGCAATATACCTGGACCCCCCAAAGGTGGCCCAGGCGTGAGAACAAACTGGCTATAGTATCTTGCTACGCACGGAAACGTAATACTGGAACGATATTTTGTCTTATTAGTTACAATTACAAAATAATTATGCCTGTTGCTGATCGCTTTATCTCAGAGAAATACCGCTGGCTCTCACTCTGCTCACCGGCGAATTATCGCTGCTTGCATTTTTGTATACCCGGTAACCGGTAGAATCCACTGGTGGATAATGCGGGCGTGGGGTATCCGGATGCTGTGGCGGATAATGTGGTCGTGGCGTATCCGGGTGATGGGGTGGATAGTGCGGACGCGGGGTATCCGGGTAATGAGGCGGATAATGCGGACGCGCCGTATCCGGATGCTGTGGCGGATACGGTGGATAAGGTGGATGAACGATCGTATCCGGAGGATGTGGTACCGTGTCATGTGGGAACGGTATCGTATCGTGCGGAATGGTGTCATGCGGGAACGGGATCGTGTCATGTGGTATCGTATCATGCGGAATGCTGTCCGTAGGAATCGAATCCCGGATGTCAGCAACGGAGTTGCGACCCTGGAATTTGAGTACTTCCTCTTTGGAGCACGCCGTGTGTACGAGAATGATTCCCCCTACAAATAGTGTGTAGACGCCGAGTTTTTTCATAGAGTTCGTTTTACTATCATAGTTAACGGTGAGTAATTGCGCAAAGGTTGGGTACCCAGAAAAATTTTTTTCTATCTTTGCGCCCGCAAGTGCAGTGGACAACAAATGCTGCTATCCTATACCTTATGCTTAATGGAAGAATGAAGAGAATCGCGTTGAAAACGCTGAAAATTGTTTCGGCGTCAGTCCTGGGAATATTAATACTGCTTTTTTTATTACCATTATTATTTCCCGGAGCGGTCTCCAAGAAAATAAAGACCTGGGCCAATAACAGCATCAGCACGGAATTGAACTTTTCAAAGGCAAGACTGTCTTTCTTTAATCACTTTCCCTCTCTGACGCTTACTTTGTACGATGTCAGTCTGAAAGGCTCCGCACCCTTCGAACATGACACCCTCGTAACCGCCAATGCGGTTTCCCTGGGAGTGAACCTGGGTAGCGTCTTCTCTAAAACGCTCAGAATCGATGAGATATACCTGACCAAAGGTAATATTCACGTCCTGGTAGATGGAGAAGGGCGTCCCAACTATAACGTCTATCAGTCATCCGCCGGGGCAAAGGAATCGGCCGACAGCAGCGGAGCTTCTTTAAAAATCGAACGCATTCAGCTGGATCATTGCGGCATTATTTACCATGATAAATCCCTCGGACTATATATCCGTGCCCGTGAAGTCAATTACCTGGGTAAAGGTGACCTGGAGTCTTCACAGTTTGACCTGTTCTCCAAGATCAATATTGCCTCCCTAGATCTTTCCTATGGGGAAGTACCTTATATACAGTCTAAAAAGCTAAATGGTGACCTGATCACCCGTATTAATACGAAGTCGCTGAATTTCAGCTTTGAAAGGAATGACCTGAAGATTAACCAATTGCCTGTTAAACTGAACGGTGCGTTCAGCTTCCTCAGAAATGGGTATAAAATGGATTTCAGACTCAGTTCCGGGGCTTCCACATTAGCCGCTTTGTTCAGTGCCCTGCCGGCTGATTATGTATCCTGGATGGAGCAGACTGAAATAAAAGGGGATGCAGAAGTAAGTGCCTCATTGACAGGTAACTATATCGCGAAGACGAATAAAATGCCTGACTTCAGCTTTAATATTAAGGTAAGGGACGGCGTGATCGCACATACCGGCGCTTCCAGTAAAGTACAACAGTTACGACTTGATTTTCAGACGAAACTGCCGCAGATGAATACAGAGAAATTCTATGTGAGTCTTGATTCTCTGTACTTTACACTGGATAAAGGCTTTTTCAGTTCATCGATGAATATGACAGGTCTCTACAGACCTGACATCCACGCCCGCATGGAAGCAGACATTGATATGCAGCAATGGGGGGAAGCGATGGGTTGGGATAAATTCGATCTGAAAGGACAGTTCCATGCACACCTGAAAGCCGATGGCCGCTATATACAATATGCAGTGAATAATGGTCCGGGACATGAATCAGATGTGGCTATCAGCAGCATCCCTGCGTTTGATTTCAGTTCCAGTCTCACGAATGGGTATATCAAGTTTGACAAGGTCAGGGAACCTGTTCACAATATCGCATTTGATGTAAAAGCAAACTGTCCGGATAATAACTATGCCAACATCCGGGTGGACGTTAGCAAGCTGAATGCGGAAGTGCTCAATAACTATATTAAAGGATACCTCTTGCTCGCGAATGGGCAGCAGCCACAGGTAGATGCGAATCTGAAGGCCGTACTGCACATGGCGGATGTGGAGAAATTCTATCCGCTGGATGGTATCGATCTGAGTGGTGATCTGAATATCAATATCTTAAGTAAAGGTATTTATAAACCTGCGGCAAGCCTGTTCCCGGTAACCACGGCAGCACTGCACATGAATAACGGTACCCTGCAAACGAAATACTACAAACATCCTATTGAAAAGATCAATGTGAATGCGGTACTGACAGATACCTCCGGTAGTTTGCAGTCCCTGAAAGTAGATATCAAACCAGTCTCTTTTGCCTTTGAAGGTCAGACATTTACACTGAAAGCAGCCCTGGATAATTTTGACAACTTACGCTATAATATCCTGGCCAGCGGTATCATTGATCTGGGGCGTATTTATAAAGTACTAGGCAAGGAAGGCTATGATGTAGAAGGCATGATCAAAACAGATCTTTCCTTACAGGGTACACAGGCAGATGCCATGAGCGGACAATACGCCAATCTCAATAATAAAGGTTCGCTGACTGTCAGAGATGTCACCATCACGGCTGCCCGTTTCCCTTTACCCTTCCATATCGAAAACGGTGTATTCCGCTTTGAAGAAGACAAGATGTGGTTTGACAAATTCGACCTCCGTTATGGTCAGTCGGATATCCAGTTGAATGGTCATCTGTATAACCTGATCGGCTACGCCACACAGAAGAACCAGCAACTAAGAGGGGCGTTCAGCCTGAAAAGTAATTACCTGCTGGCTGATGAATTAAAATCATATGGTCAGGAGGAATCAGACGGTACACCAGAGCCTCCGCATGTAGTCAATATACCTGCTAATCTCTCATTATCGCTAACGGCAAATGCGGAAAAAGTACGTTTTAGTGGCATAGATATCAGCAAATTCCATGGTCAGTTGCTGGTGGATAATGGTAGTCTGCAACTAAACAAAACCGGCTTTAGTATCATCGGCGCTCCGGTAGCGATGGATGCTGTGTACACACCGCTCAGTGAACAATCAGCTGCTTTTGATTACCGTATCAATGCGAGACAGTTTGATATTAAACGCGCCTACAATGAGATCAGGCTGTTTCATGATATGGCGACTTCAGCAGGTGCGGCAAGTGGTATCGTCGGACTGGATTATCATGTCAACGGCCGGCTGGATGAAAACATGCACATTGTTTATTCTTCCTTGAAAGGAGAGGGGGTGTTGTCGCTGAAGAAAATAAAAGTCAAAGGATTCAGGATGTTGAATGCCGTAGGTAATACCACCAACCGCAAAGACATTAAAGATCCCAGTTTGTCAGAAGTAGATATCCGTTCTTCTATTGCAAACAACATCATTACTATTGAACGCACTAAATTGCGTATTGCTGGTTTCAGGCCGCGTTTTGAAGGACAGGTCAGCTTTGATGGCCGCCTGAATATGAAAGGACGCGTCGGATTACCGCCGTTTGGTATTCTGGGTATTCCTTTCAATGTGACAGGTACACAAAAGAATCCGGTAGTGAAATTGAAACGTGGCAATGCGAAGGATTCGCTGGATAGAGAGGACGCTGAATAAACACTGGTAGCAGGTATTCATCACTGACTATGATAAAAGAACGCGTCCGCCGCTGGGGGGACGCGTTCTTTGTTTTTATAGGATGGTTTTCTCAGGCAATGCCTTTCAGGAAGAGATTCACCTGTATTACAAATAGCTCCGGATATTGATAGATGGAGCCATGATTTGTATCAGGATAAATAATCAGTTGCGCATCCGGAAGGTGTTGCTGGAGGATATAATTGTTGACGGTCGGGAAGATGATATCATCATGACCGCTGACGATCAGCACAGGAACTTTGATCTCCTTGAGGTAATCATAAGAACCTTCGTGTTTAGTGCCCCAGGCGGTGATAGCGGCCAGTTGTGCCGGTACCACCTTATCGCTGATAGCCGGATCCCGGTTTTCTACCCTGGCCCTGATCCTGTCCAGGAAACGGCGGCCTGCCTGTTGACTGGCTTCAGAAGGTGTAAAGAAGGTGTCCAGTAACAGTTCATCAGCCGGGTCATAAGTCCTGCTTAAAATGTCCCATACCAGCGGACTGAATGTATCCAATCCTTCACCGCCCCTTGGACCAGAACCTACCAGTATCAGTTTCCGTACCAGCTCCGGACGATCTAATGTCAGCTGTTGAGCAGCGAAACTTCCCATAGAAAAGCCTAACAGATCTATCTGTTGCAGACCCAGTGCATCGATAAAGGCAGCCGCATCGCTGGCAATAGCTGCGGTGTTGTTTTTAGGTTCACCTTCAGAACTGGAAATGCCGGTGGTATTGAAGATAATGACTTCCCTGTCTTTGGCCAGTGCATCCATCACTGCCGGATCCCAGTTATCCATGGTACCGGTAAAGTGTTGCATAAAGACCATTGGCAGACCTTTACCACTGCCATAACGGCGATAAGCCAGTTTATTACCCTTAACCTGTATGTATTGTGTCGGTGCCGTCACATGCGTATGTGTGCTCATTGTTAGTGATTTTATATTTTATCGGATCATGTACCATCTGACCACCCGTTTTTCTGCCATGAGAAACGACGCTGCGCAGCGATGAACGGGCCTGATCTTTACGATTCCTTTGATAATGCAAATGTAAATGAACGATTGTTCATAATCCAAATCACTAACAGTGTTCTTTATTGTATTTAAGATATAATAATCTGTATTTATATATTTTTCAATTTATAGCGATGAAATAAATTTTCTTAAAAAATGAATGATCGTTCATTGTATATTTGCAGTGTAATTCTTGGCAATGAGTAAGGGTAAAAATACAAGGCAGTTCATTATTGAGCAGACAGCGCCGCTTTTTAATACAAAAGGGGTAGCAGCGACAGCGATCACGGATATTATGGAAGTGACGAATCTGGCAAAAGGCAGTCTTTATGTGCATTTTGCCAACAAGGAAGAACTGGCTTATTGTGCAGTAGATTATAACCTCCAGCAATTCGTAGAGAAAACCGGTGCAGAGGCACAGAAATATAGCGGTGCAAAAGAAAAGTTTTTTGCCTTACTCGACTATCTGGGCGACCCGTTGAACCCTCCTGTAAAAGGTGGTTGTCCGATGATGAATTTTGGGATGGAAGCAGATGATACCAATCCTGTGATCAGGGAGAAAGTATACAACACCATCTGTACGGTACAACAGGCAATGACTGATATCGTAGAACAAGGTATTGCAGAAGGTACATTCAATAAAGACTGGGATGTAAAGGTCTTTGTGACGAAAGCCTATGCGATGATAGAAGGAGGCATCCTGGTATCCAGGGTATCAGGGAACAGCGATCAGATGAACCTGCTGGTGGGTCTGTTAAAGGCTGAAATAGCGGCACAGGTGATTAAAAGCTAAAGTCATATTATTACAAGGTATTAATAGTCAGGCCGGAACAATTTGTTCCGGCCTTTGTTATGCTGTCAATAGGGGGGAGCTGACAGATAATCCCACCGGCTTAAGGTTGTTCTTTTGAGGAAACAGTCATGTGTAAGGAAGCCAGAGGAAAAGCGTATGTATGGAACCTACTGTGTATTAGTCAGATAAGCTACACAACCCATAGATAACCCTTATATACGCTTATCTATGAAATGTCTAGAATATGCAAGCGAGATCAGGTATAGTCTTAGTACAGAAAAACCTTACAATTCACCTATTGAGTGCAGGATTAGCTTTACAGGTGTGAGGTGGTTTCAGCGAGCGCTTTACGGCGTTCTGATATAGGTTGACACAATTCTCAGATAATCCTGTTTGAAGTTTACAAATAGTGCTTTAAATCCTGATGAAGGTTTACAGCGGTTTTCTAATCATATGATTGGTGTACAGGCTTCTTTTTAGTGCGTCCATCTGGCGGGTATTGTTCGAGCGGGCATTTTACAGCAGACAAAAAAAAGCCCTGAGCAGCTGGTGCCAGGTCCGTAGACAAGGATGCTGATCAGGGCATTTTCAGGCATTTTTAAGCCAGTCTAAGCCAGTTTTGACGTAATGTTATTTCTGCAGGAATTCATCGATCATTTCGACCACTAAAAGCGGCATTTTACTGTTTTTATCAGGCGCGCAGATCTCCCCGATATAATCCCCATGACCACCCGGCAGGATCGCGAGTTGTGCATGTGGGAGGGTACGTGATAGCAGCAATACATGTTCACTGGTAATAACGTCACTGTAACCATTGATCACCAATGCAGGCGCCTCTATGCCTTTGATCAAGGTGTCAGGAATGTCTGTGAATGCGAGCATACGCCTGGAATCGCGCATGAACATTGCTTCCAGTCCTTTCGGGTCCGGGTTGATCTTCCGGTAGGCATCTGCGAGCGGCGCCGGCATCTGTGCTAAGGTAGCCTGTGCCATGCCTTCAAAGAAGCCCGGAGACATCCCATCCCTTCTGTACAGCGGAGAGGCCAGTACCAGTTTATTGACCAGGGCAGGGTGACGGATAGCTATCTGTAAGGCAGTGGTAGCGCCATTGCTGAAGCCCATTATATCGGCCTTGCTGATCTGTAATTGTTGCAGCAGCGTAGCCACGTCATCGGCATCCTGTTCGAAGGTCATAGGGCGGTCTATATCCGCGGTATGACCATGGGCCTGTAACTCTATTGCAATTACTTTATGATGTAGGGCCAGTGACGGTAAGACGCGGCCATAGGTTGTTTCAATGGTAGAGCCGCCACCGTGTAAGAGGACCAGGGGCATCCCTGTGCCATGGATCTCATAATACAGTTTGAGGCCGTTGACTGCCGCATAATGACCCGTAGAAGATGTTTGTGCATTCGTCGTTAACTGTGTCATTGTCAGGAGGATTGTGAAGAGAATGATTGTTCTCAGCATGGTAAGGTGAATTTCAGATAACGCAAACTTAGCGCCTGCAACGATAGCAGAAGATGGCCGGATGCGCCAATGTTACCGGGGAATCCGGTCATCTTATAACAGGATCATTTGCCATGCAGGATAAAGCCCATGGTAGGATGCTCCGGATCTTCGTAGTCATCTGGTGTGGTAACATGGCTGTTTTCACCGAAAACCATCCCTGTTTTAGCAGCATCGTAATGCGGCCATAGCTGACGGCCTTTGATGAAATCACACCACTGTTGATGCATCAGTGTCGCCAGGGCCGGATTAGCAGGGGGATGACCTTCACCAGGAATATACCAGATATAGGCCAGTTCGTCGGCATGTGTCGCAGGTGCCCCATTCTTGGGCTGTTGAAACGAATACAACCACACGTTTCTACTAGCGGCAGCCAGTGCTTTTGCCAGCCGGAAAGTATGTAACTGGTACATATAACGGCTTAACGTGATGATGGCAGCAGTATCTTTCGGACGGTCCTGGATGCGTTTCCAGGCGGCATAACTATACTTGTAATTATCACCAAACCAGTCGCTCAGCGAAGCGGAATCCGGTGTATACAGACGACGGTCCATATTCATAAAAAGGATCGCTTCCGCTTTATTGGTACCCAACAGTACCCGTACCTTTTTTTTAGGATGTTTTTTCACATAAGCCAGTGCATCTTCTTTGATGACAAGGCCGTCTGTAACCGGACCAAAGTAATTAGTGCCTTTCGGCCCGCCTAATATCTTCGCCTGTGCCGGTATCAGGGTGGTAGCCGGTAACTGCAGCAGTGCCGCCGGATCACTGATACCTAAGGTATCCATCAGCCGCTGCCGTATGGCTTTTGCGGTGGCAATATCACGGATACAGTTCACGGAGCCGCTTTCCAGTATCAACTGACGAAAACTACCTTTTGCGGCAGGAGCCACCAGTAACGCAGATATTAGTTTTGCCCCGGCGGATTCTCCCATCACACTTACCCTCGAAGGATCGCCGCCGAAAGCACGGATATTTTTCCTGATCCATTGTAAAGCCATCATACAATCCTGCAGACCGTTATTCCCCGATGTTTCATACCCGGGAATATCACCCATATAGAGAAAGCCGAATACACCTAAACGATAATTGATCGTAATACAGATGATGCTGTCTTTATCTGCGAATGCATGGCCATTCATCCCCATACCGCTGCCACCAGTCATACCGCCGCCATGTACCCATACTACGACAGGCATCTTTTTAGCAGGTAGAACGTCAGGCGTATAGAGGTTTAGCGTCAGACAGTTTTCATCGCCTCTTACACCCTGGTTCTCCCCGTTGTATTGAGCGGCGGGAGCACCAAAGCTGGTACAGGATAAGGTATCCTTCCAGGCAGGTGTTTCGACAGGCGCTTTGAAACGTAGTGCACCGACAGGTGGCGCCGCATAAGGAATACCTTTAAAAACCGTGACATCTTTTTCAACAGCACCGCGCACATAACCGCGGCTTGTTTTGATAACAGTGGTGGACTGAGCAGAAAGCGTAAGCGCCGGTAGCAGGCACAAACAGGAAATGAGCGCGCGAAACGAGGAACAATTCATGATAATATCAACAGTTAGTACCGCTCAAAATAAGACATGTTTTGGTAAATAGGAATTAAAAAGCCGCTGTCGGGAATGACAGCGGTTGTCTATGATGAAAGCAGAAAGGTCAGGATTGTGTATGTCCTGACCCCGCGCCAAAGATGAGCTGCTGGGAAGCTGTAATAATTTCATGCGGTGATCCCAATGAGATGGCACTCACGTCGCTGAGTCTTTTGATCTCGTCTTCACTGAGCGTTACCTGTAATGAGTCGAGGTTATCCTGTAATTGCTCCTGGTTACGAGGACCGATAATGGTTACTGTTGACAATTCGTTAGGTTTATAAATCTGACGTAACCATGCCAATGCCACATGGAGCAATTTTGCCTGATGCGTGCCGGCAATATCGGTAAGCGTATCCAGTATAAGCGTCTCTCGGTTGGTTTTTTCGCCTTTAACAAGAAAGTCGCCCCATTTTTCCAGCCGGGAGTCTTTGTTTGTTGCAGGTGTACGATATTTTCCGGTGAGTGTACCTCCGGCGAGCGGTGACCAGAAGGCGACTCCAAGGCCTAATGCTTCTGCCATCGGCAGCAATTCCCTATCAGGCGTACGTTCAATCAGGTTGTATTCTATCTGAATACCTACAATCGGCGCCCAGCCGCGCAGATCGGCCATGAGGGAGGCATTGGCGGTTTTCCAGGCAGGATAGTTTGAAAAGCCTGCATAAACGATCTTTCCGCTTTGTACAAGATCATCTAAACCGCGGACAATTTCCTCTACAGGTGTCTGCCTGTCATCAATATGCGCCCAGTACAAGTCCAGTCTATCCGTATTAAGACGCTTAAGACTTGCTTCAACAGAACGGACGATGTTCTTGCGGCTATTACCTGTAGTCAGCAATGTAGAACCGCCGGTGCTAAATTTAGAAGCTAGTACCAGGTCATTTCTTTTATCAGCAATAAAACCCGACAGGAGCTCTTCAGATTCTCCTACCTGGTACCCGTCAGCTGTATCAATAAAGTTGCCCCCAGCGGCAACATACGCGTCGAATACCTTCTTCGATTCTTCCGGGGTAGCGCCATGTCCCCAGCGCGTACCGAAATTACCAGTTCCTAGTACAAGCTCAGACACACGCAGGCCTGACTTCTTTCCGAAGATCTTATAGTTCATAAATTCGTCTTTTAAGTTTGAATAGTGTTTATATATAACGATCGGTATATGAAAAATCAAAAAAATTTAATGTTGGGAAATGCCCTGGACGGTCTCTTTGGCAGTGGTGAGTATTACATCAAGGAAAACGGGATTCTGCGTGGCTTTACCTATCAGAATAGCGCCTTCTATCAGGGCGATAATGGTGAGTGCTGTTTTTTGTACGTCGGTATCTTTTTTAAATTCATTGGCAGCCATACCTTTTTCAATGACAGCGGTCAAATCCTGCTTCCATCTCAGTAAACCTTCAGCAGCTCTCTTTCTCAGACCTTCATGCGTATCATCTGCTTCAACCGCAGTATTCATCATCGGACAGCCGCCACCGCTGCTATCCATACTACCATAATATACCGCGATATTAGCCAGTAATTTATCCTTATAAGTACCACACTTGTCCATCGCATTGCTGATAGCCTGCCTCAGCCGGAGCAGGTTATAATCAAACACAGCATAAGCAATCTGCTCCTTATTTTCAAAATTACCATAGATACTGCCCTTTGTCAACCCGGTTGCCTTCTCCAGATCCGTAATAGACGTACCGGCATATCCCTGTCTGTTCATCAGGTTAGCGACTGATTCTATAATTAATTGCCTGGTCGTTTCGGATCTGGGAGTGAATTTCATGATGCAAATATAACGATCGGTATATAAAAGTTATGTAATGGAATTGTCATAGTTTGAGGCGAACAGGAAATGAAAATAATGTACAACTGAAAACATTGTCTGAAATCATAGTAAAGACGTCAAATCTACCTTAAAAAGCCGCCTATTTATAAACTTGCACATCAATAAGACACAGATCAAATAGATAGCAATAGGTAGGCAACAACACAAATAGTCGGGCGGAGGTTTCAGATGACCAGGCGAACCTTAGCCCGTCCCCTGCATAAAGCTACCGCCCAGTATAGCTATATCCCTCAGCCATTCTCCCCAAGCTCAATCATGTACTGAACGGGCGTCAGTTCGTTCTGGTCATCTGAAACCAGAGCAAAGACGCCCAATCTACCTTAAAAAGCCGCCTATTTACAAACTTGCACATCAATAAGACACAGATCAAATAGATAGCCAATAGGTAGGTAACAACACAATTAGTCGGGCGGAGGTTTCAGATGACCAGGCGAACCTTAGCCCGTCCCCTGCATAAAGCTACCGCCCAGTATAGCTATATCCCTCAGCCATTCTCCCCAAGCTCAATCATGTACTGAACGGGCGTCAGTTCGTTCTGGTCATCTGAAACCTCCGCAAAGACGCCCAAGCTACCTTAAAAAGCCGCCTATTTACAAACTTGCACATCAATAAGAAACAGATAGCAGCGCATAGAATAAGAAGCATTAAATAACCATAGAACAGTATTGTAAAATGTGAGGCAAGGAGTGAACAATGGAAAGAGAAGAACCACCAAACAGACGTTTATAGCACACCTCGTATATGCCATGAAGTGAATAGGATATCCGCAACACGCTCCCCTGAGAAATGCCAGTCAATTCCCAATTCCCGAAGTGCGGACACAGGAACAGTGAATAAATAACAACCCACTATCACACAACTATTTACCACCCCTCAAAAAAATAAACCGGAACTATTATGTAATTATGAAATCAATTTAATAATTTTAGTTGCAATCGATTGCCTTTTTATTACATTTGTAACTGAAGATCTATTATATATTCTGTAGAAGAGCTATTCCCTGAGACCAAAATCGACATCCAATTAAATCATTCCACGCATCATGACAGATTCAATAAAAATAACAAGTACTAACAGTAGCTCCTGACATGCAAACGTTTGCATTCCCGGGATGGAGTGCTTTGCAGGATGCCGGGTCAACTACCGACACAGGCTTTTTATTGTCTTCACCGTTAAATTATTCCGCGCATTATGACTGATCCGACAAACATAATAAGCATAAATAGCAGCTCCTGATATGCAAACGTTTGCATTCCGGGAGTGGAATGCCTTGCGCTATGCCGGTCCACGATCGGCACAGACCTTTTATTGCCTTCACCAGTTAATTTATTCCACGCATCATGACTAATTCAACAAACACAACAGGCATCAATAGCAGCCCTTAATAGGCAAACACCTGCATTCCCGGGACGGAATGCCTTTGCATGATGCCGGTCTACCGCCGGCACAGGCCTTCTATTGCCTTCACCTAAACACACAATGTGATGATTAATCATTTACCTCCTCCAAAGGGAACGGGGGTACGATGGCTCCATGCCAGAAGTATCCTGCATGCCCTTATCCTCACTGCAGGATCCATTACAAGCGCCACAGCGAACAATGCTCCGGAAACTGTCCTCGTGTATTTCCAGGACAATGGTACACAACAGCAACAAACCATTACCGGACAGGTTACTGACGCCACCAATCAACCTTTGCCAGGTGTCAGCGTATCACTCAAAGGCGCCTCCACAGGTACTGTCACCAACGCCAGCGGGCACTATACCCTGAAAGTGAATACGACAAAAGGGATACTCGTATTTTCCTCTATGGGTTATGCTAAAAAGGAAGTCCCCTTCTCCGGCGCATCCAGCTTAAATATCATCCTGGAATCAGATCAGAAAGCGTTGGGTGAAGTCGTGGTAGTAGGCTACGGTACACAAAAGAAAGTAAACATGGTAGGCGCCGTATCTGCTGTAAAAGTAGATGAAAAGATCACCAGCCGTTCCCTGCCGAATACCTCTTCTGCATTATCGGGTCTGGTGCCCGGACTCTCTGTTACCCAGAATTCCGGTATGGCGGGTAACAATTCCTCCAGCCTCATTATCCGTGGGCTTGGTACGGTTAATAATAGTAGTCCGCTGGTAGTAGTAGACGGTATGCCCGATGTAGACATTAACCGTATCAACATGAACGATATCGAGAGCATCTCCGTACTCAAAGATGCCACCTCGGCTTCTGTATATGGTTCGAGGGCTGCCAACGGCGTTATTCTCATCACCACCAAATCGGGGAAAGGACAAAAAAAGACGACGATTAATTTTTCGGGTGGTTATGGGGTAGAAGTACCGACGCGTTCCTATGAATTTATGGCTGATTATGCCAGGGCATTGACCCTGCACCAGCGTGCCGCAGCTGTCAATACACTCCGCTCCAATTACAACTTTAAAGATGGTACGATCGATCAGTGGATGGCGATGGGTATGATCGATCCTTTACGTTATCCTAATACGGACTGGTGGGATGTGATACTCCGCGAAGGTGTGATACAGAACTATAATCTGTCCGCCTCCGGAGGAACAGAGAATTCCAATTTCTTCATGTCTCTCGGCGTAATGGATGAAAGGGGGCTCCAGATCAATAACGACTATAAACGTTACAATGCCCGCTTCAACTACGATAATAAACTCCGGAAGAACATGAATGCAGGGCTGCGTTTCAATGGTAACTGGTCTAAATACCAGTATGCACTCGCGGATGGTTATACCGATGACGATGCTTCTAATACCGCCGGATTTGACCTGCAATACGCTATTGCCGGTATTACGCCTTATGATCCTGTAAGTGGTTATTATGGTGGTGTAATGGCTTATAATGAAGATCCGCAGGCATATAATCCCTACACCGTTTACCAGAACATGCTGAACCGCCAGAACAGACAGGAAGCCAACGCTACGGCATACCTGGATTGGGAACCGATTAAAGGACTGACGGGTCGTGTGGATTATACCCTGAATTATTACAACCAGTTCCGCTGGAATGCCAATAATCCTAACCGTGCCTATAACTTCCAGACTGTCAGCTATGGCAGCCGTGTATATGTAGGTGACAATGCCGGTATCGGCAACTTTACCAATACAGGATACAAGACCATGCTGAATGGGCGTATCACCTACCACAAGACATTTGGCGTCAACCATGATTTCACCGCTTTAGGCGTATACAGTGAAGAATTCTGGTATGACCGTTACCAGGGTACTTCCAGGAATGACAGACTGTATCCTACACTGCATGAAGTAGATGCTGCTCTCACGGATATACAATCCACAGGTGGTAATTCCAGCACGGAAGGCTTACGTTCCTATATCGGTCGTATCAATTATACCGCTTTCAATAAATATCTCTTCGAAGCCAATTTCCGTTATGACGGTTCCTCCCGCTTCCTGCCCGGTCAGCAGTATGGGTTCTTTCCTTCTGTAGCGGTGGGATGGCGCTTTACAGAAGAGAAATTCGTCAATCGGCTTACCCGTCGCTTCCTGAGTAATGGTAAGTTCCGCGCTTCTTACGGCGGACTGGGTAACAACTCCGGTGTAGGTCGTACAGAGCAACAGGCAACACTGGCTGCCAGTCACTATATGATCGACGGGACTATTGCCAAAGGTTTTGTAAATCAGAAAATGGTAAACAAAGACTTGTCCTGGGAGTCTACCCGCGTACTGAACCTCGGTCTGGATCTGGGCTTTGCAGACAATCACCTGAATGCTGAAATCGACTATTACAACCGTCTTACCACAGGTATGAACCGCCCCTCAGAAATGTCTGTACTGCTGACCGGCGCTTACAATGCACCGCGTAAGAATATCGGCGATCTGCGTAACCAGGGTATTGAATTAAACCTGACCTGGTCTGACAGGGTAGGACAACTCAGTTATGGCATCAACCTGAATGGTTCCTATAACATCACGACACTTGAAAAATGGAATGAATTCCTGAACAGGGGATGGACCTTCCTGAATATGCCTTACCACTTCCTGTATACTTATGAAGATAAAGGGATCGCACAGACCTGGCAGGATGTATATAACAACACGCCGCAGGGTGCTTCCCCAGGTGATCTGATCCGTAAAGACCTGAATGGCGACGGCCGTATTGACGGCAACGACATGAAGGCGTATCCCAATGTACAAAGAGACAGACCTACCACTATTCTTGCCCTGAATACGACTTTCTCCTGGAAAGGTATTGACCTGGGTTTCCTCATAACCGGTGCGACCGGTCGTAAGGACTACTGGATCAACAACTACAATAACATCAACTTTGGGGCACAACGTTATGCGTCTACCTGGGATCACTGGAATAATCCATGGTCAGTGGAAAACCGCAACGGTGAATGGCCCAGACTTAGCGGCAGCAACAACCGTGTGGAGACGACCTTCTGGCTGGATGACCTGAGTTATATCCGTTTCAAAAACATTCAGCTGGGATACAATCTTCCTAAAGAACTGCTGAGCAGGATCGGTTTGAATAACTGTCGTATCTATTGCTCTTCCGAAAACCTCTTCACCATTACCTCTTTCCGTGGTCTTGATCCCGAGCTGAATGGCAACAGGAGCAATGCTTATCCGCTGAACAGGACTTATGGCGCAGGATTGAACATCGGTTTATAAAAGATCTTATTATGAAGCAGACTATTGCAAAAATATATATCGCGGGCGCACTGTTACTGGGTGCTGCCTTGCAGACGGGTTGTGTAAAAGACCTGCTGGACAGGGAGCCGGCTACAGAACTGGGTACCGGCGCTTTCTGGAAATCAGAGGCAGATGCGACGTATGCCCTGATGGGCGCTTACGCAGATATCCGCCCGCTGTTTGACCGTGACTATTACTTCGACGGACAAGCAGAATACCTGCGCGTTAGAGGTACCAGTACCGCCAGTGGTAACCTGCAGAAAGGAGATGCGTATAACGGTGGTGATTATAGTCCGTCGGGATATGGCGACAACTTCGACAAAATGTATGAACGCCTGTATGGCGGTGTACACCGTGCTAATTATGTTATCGAAAACGTCCGTAAGATGTTGCCTGCTGCCAGTGGTACCGCGCTGATACAACTGGAACGCATTGTTGGCGAAGCGAGTCTGTTGAGGGCCATGGTGTATTTCCGGCTGATCTCGATGTGGGGAGATGTGCCCTATATTGATCATGTCATTTTTGACAATGCGGAGGTAGCCAACCTTACGCGTACGCCTATTAGCGAGGTAAAAGATTCCATTATAGCTGACCTGACCTATGCCTTTGAAAAACTCCCGGTGAAGGCCCCCGAGATTGGCCGTGCCTCCAAACCGGCGGCACTGGCCTTCCGGGGCAAAGTACAATTGTACTGGGCCTGCTGGAATACCTACGGATGGCCTGAACTGGATACTTTCCAGCCGGATGCGGCCCAGGGTACAGATGCATACAGAGCAGCGGCGGCTGACTTAAAGAAGGTCATCAATGATTATGGCCTGAACCTCTTCAGAGGCGGTGAACCGGGTGAGTGTGACGTATTGGGGAAAGCAGATAAACTGCCGAACTACTATTACCTGTTTACGCCGGTGGCGAATGGAGATCCTGAAATGATCATGGCTTTCAGTCATGGAGGCACCGGTACGAACCAGGGAGAAGAACTGATGCGCGATATCGCTGGTCGTTCTCATGAAGGTTCACAATGCTGGGTATCCCCCCGTTATGAGATCGCAGATCGTTATCAGTCGACGATCACAGGTGATTTCGCAGATAAGATGATCCCTATGAATCCAGCGAATAATGCTGCTGCCAGGACTACCTTGAATTCAGCTGTCAATCCACAGACTTATACCAACCGCGATTATCGTATGAAGTCTTCTATCATGTGGGACTATGAGATCAGTGTGGGCATGATCTCATTGAAATCAACCGGGTGGGTACCTTTTATCTACCGTACCTGGAATCAGCCGGTAACGATCGATGGGGCGAGTTATATCACCTATAATACGGATGGTTGTAATTCCGGTTATGTATTGCGCAAGTTCCTGCGAAATACTGCCGGACTGGGACGTAGCGACGGTACCTATAATTACCCGGTAATGCGGTTGGCCGATGTATTCCTGATGTATGCAGAGGCGACGAATGCAGTGGATGGTCCGCAGGGAGATGCCATCGCACTGCTGAACAGGATACGGCATAGAGGTAATCTGCCGCCATTGGCTGCGGACAAAACGGCCAGTAAAGAAGCATTCTTTAATGCGATCGAGCAGGAGCGTATCGTAGAACTGTTTGGCGAAGGCCACCGTGCTTTTGACCTGCGCCGATGGAGAGCGATCGAACGGGTATGGAACCCGCCTTATGGTAACGGCGTATGGCGTATCGATACTTATGGCGCACAGATGACGCGTTACTTCCAGAATGTATCGGAAAGGGAATACCAGCAATGTTACATCTTCCGCATTCCGCCGGGAGAGCGTAACAGAAATCCTAATCTTACACAAAACACACCATGGCTCTAACTTTTCAATCCACAACAATGAAATACTGTTTAACAATCCTATTACTCCTGACTATAGGCAGCTGGATGGGCTGCCGCAAAGAAGCGCCTGTTGATGAAGATGGGCTGCTGATCACTAGCCGTGCGGAGTGTTATGTCAGCAATTTTGAATTACTGGGCGCCGATTTTCAGACGGTGCGTACCAAAAATGCGGTGATAGATACGATAGCCTGTACAGTGGATGTGACAGTCTTTTATGGCACAGACCTGAAACATTTGTATCCGCAGTTTACGCTAGTGACGGATGCGAAGCTGGATCCAAAGATCACCGGGTTTACTGATTTTTCAGACCTGGGGAATCCGAAGACTTACAGCGTGATATCGGGTAACAGACAGGTAAGAAAGACTTATAAGGTAAATGTTACCGTACAGCCCAGATAGTATTTACACTTAAACACTACACAAATGAAAAGTTATATCATGTCATTACTGGGGCTGTGTCTGCTGATGACCGCCTGTAAGGACAAGCAATATGCCATCCCGGAAGCAAAGAATGAGCTGCAGAACGATTGTATCAAGCGTACGCTGGGACCGAATGTGGCGGGACTGAATATTGAATTTGCATACGCGATCGCGTTGCCGGCGGCAAGAGGAAAGATTGTGTCCGCACAGGTGGAAGCCTCTATTGCGGGGGAAGCAGCTACCTACCTGGAACACCGGTCTTATTATACCAATGGCAGCGGGGAAGATGTCGGTGTACAGATAGGCGATCCTGCTGTTAATGAAGGCAACGCCACAAAAGTGACTTTTACCAAAGACACTAATGCGGTGACACTCCGTTATTTCTATGTGATTCCGAAGTCGGCACAGGGCAAGGAAGTCCGCTTTACCTTCTCTGCAAAAAGCAGTAACGGAGAAACCATCTCCTATGCCATGGGACCTTACAAAATCTCTAAAATGGATATGGTGCTGGACCTGCCGGTGAAGAATGCGGAAGCATGTTTTATTTCTGTGGCAGATATGGCCGTGTATACCGAAAAGGATGTTCCTGCGAATGCAGACAAGATCGACCTGGTATATCTTTATCGTTCCATTACTGGGATTTCTTTTAATCATGCCCTGGTATCACCAGGAGCGAATGCGGAATATCTCCCGGATGTAACGATGCCACCAGGATTGAACAGGGTGACAAAGATCCGGAAGACCTGGAATTTGCGGGATTTTCACCTGGCGCGGCTGCAATATGGGGTGTATATCGATGACCTGGATTTCGAGCAGCTGGATATGACAGGATCTCCTGATTATGTTATCAATCTGAAATCGGAGGCAGGCGCCTGGGTGGAGACGGCAGACAGGAAGTATCGTGCTTATATTTACATGAATAAAGTGGAGGATAGTAAGAAGAGCGCGACTATCAGTATGAAACGTTATACCCTTAAATAATAAAGTCGTTATGAAAATGCCTGTTTTTTATGCCGGGACCTTGTTGCTGCTGGGGATGATCATCTGCCTGTATACAGCAGCGGCACAGTTGCCCCCACAAACCTATCTGCTCAAAGGGCAGCAGTTGCTGGATGCGAAAGAGAAGATTGCAAAGAAAGACCCCGCCATGCAGCAGGCTTTGGCTGCCTTGCTGAAAATAGCAGACCAGTCGCTGGAGAATGGCCCTTACTCGGTTGTCTACAAAACCAAAGTGCCGCCCAGTGGTAACAAACACGACTATATGAGCGTAGGGCCTTACTGGTGGCCTGATTCTACCAAGGCCAACGGATTGCCCTATATCCGTAAGGATGGGCAGGTCAATCCGGAACGGTATGCCATTAAAGATGACGAGTACCAGAATGCCATTTCACGCGACGTATATTACCTCGGACTCGCCTGGTTTTATACCGGGAAGGAGCAATATGCGAAACATGCGGCTGGTCTGCTCCGGACCTGGTTCCTTGACACGGCCACGAGTATGCATCCGCACCTGAATTATAGTCAGGCGATACCGGGCATTACGGATGGCAGGGGCATAGGACTGATCGATACCCATAATGTGACCATGCTGCTGGATGGTATTCAGTTGCTGAAAGCGTCAAAGGCCCTTTTGGCAGCAGAATACAAAAGAATACAAGACTGGTACCGGGCATTCCTGCAATGGATGCGTACGAGTCCGATCGGACAGGATGAAGCAGATGAAGGGAATAACCACGGTACCTGGTATGATGTACAGCAGGTAGCGATCGCTTTATTTACCGAACAGCCGGCGCTGGCCAGACAGATACTGGAACAGCAGACGAAAAAGCGGATAGAGGTACAGCTGGAAACAGATGGCCGTCAGCCGAAAGAGCTGGCCCGGACCTTATCCTGGAACTATTCCCTTTTTAACCTGCGGGCCTTCTTTGAACTGGCCCTGCTGGCAGAAAATGTACAGGTGGACCTCTGGCATTATGAGACGCCGGCGGGTAAAAGTCTGCAGAGCGCCTACCGCTGGCTACTGCCGTTTGCTACCGGGGCCAGCCAGTGGGCTTATCAGCAGATCAAGCCCAAACATGACGAGGAATTCCTGGAACTATCGGAGGTGGCTGCCCGAAAGTACCCGGATCTGGACCTCAGCGCCCTGAAAGTGCAGCACAAAGACTACCAAAATGACTTATTATTGCTGACGCACTGGGCGTACTAAAAAAACAGCGTTATGAAAAGATGGATTGTTTTAACCTGTATGCTGGCAGTCTGTTATTGCAGACTGTCGGCCCAGCATCTCTTAAGTGGTCACTATACGCAGGCTGAACTGGCAGCTAAGCTGATCCCGCAGGCACAATGGATGCCGTTTCCGCGCACAACAGACAGGGAGGGCTGGGAAAAGGCAGATACTGCTATCGGAGAGGCGGTCATTAAAAAGGCGGAGAGCTATATGGACTATGACTGGCCTTCTATCCCCGCTACCAAATCCCTGCTGATCATCCGTACGGGCAACCGTAGTGAATACCAGGATATTGCCAATAAAAGAAGGGAAGTGCTGGGTACTTTGCTGATGGCAGAACTCTATGAGAATGAAGGACGTTTTATCGACCCTATTATCAATGGCGTCTGGTCTGTTTGTGAAGAGTCCTTTTGGGGCGTACCTGCACATTTACCGGGTTCTTTTAAAGGACTGATGGATGTGTCGCAGCCATTCGTAGAGCTATTCTCCGCAGAAACAGCCACATTGCTGGCCTGGGTGGATTATTTCCTTGGGCCACAGCTGGATGCGGCCTCTCCACAAATCAGAAAACGGATCTACTATGAGACGAACAAACGCATCTTTGAACCGCTGATGAATAAACCCCATGGCTGGATGCACGCTACCGCAAATGGCAGGAGACCTAATAACTGGAATCCCTGGATCTGTTCCAACTGGCTGAATGCCGTGTTGTTGCTGGAGAAGGATGATAGTAAAAGAATCACCGCCGTTGACAAGATACTGGGTGTACTGGATGAATTCCTGGACCCTTATCCTGCGGATGGTGGTTGCGATGAAGGACCGGGCTACTGGGGCGCAGCAGCGGCCTCTTTATATGATAATGTGGCGATGCTGAACCTGGCGACCAACAATGCTTTTGACTATGTATATAATGATAAGAAAGTAGGGGAAATGGGTAAGTTTATTTACCGTGCCCAGATCAGTGAACGTTACTTCCTGGACTTTGCAGACGCTGATCCGCAACCCAGGATGGCGGCAGGTATGATCTATCGTTTCGGAAAGGATATTAAGGATCCTGCGATGATGCGTTTTGGCGCATGGTACCTGAAAGATGAGAACCAGGCCGCTGTAGGTGGTTATCATTTCTTCCGGCACCTGTTTGCCATCTTTATGCAGGATGAATTCAGACAGGCGGAAAAGGGACTGGCTTTACCAGCAGATGTATGGTGGCCGGATCTGCAAGTAATGGTAGCAAGAGATAAGGAAGGAAGTACAAATGGCTTCTTTGTGGCGGCAAAAGGTGGTAACAATGACGAAAGCCATAACCATAATGATATAGGCAACTATGTGGTGTATTATGATGGGTTACCGGTATTGATTGATATCGGGCGGGGGACCTATACGGCCAAGACGTTCAGCAGTAAACGCTATGACATCTGGTATAATCGTTCTGACTATCACAATGTGCCCAGCGTAAACGGGTATCAGCAGTCGGCCGGACCACAGTTCAAAGCCACGGAAGTCATGTATAAGCGGAGTCTGACTTCGGCGAGTATGATGATGAATATCAGCGCTTCCTATCCGGAGGCGGCAGGTATCGAGAGATGGCAGCGTAATATCCGGCTGGCCAGGGGGAAGCAGGTGTATATAGATGATGTTTTACAGCTGAAGAAAAACGGTATTGTTACGGAACACCTGATGACCTGTTATCCGGTGGAGGTATTGAAACCCGGCGTACTGGTTATTCATAGAAAAGAAGGGAATGTACAGAAGGATTTCTATCTGCGTTATCCGGCGGATGAGCTGGAGGCCAGTATAGAAAAGGTGCCCTTGCTGACAGAGGAAGATGGCGGTGTAAAACAGAAGTGGGGAGAGAATATTTACCGGATCAATCTGAATGGCGCCAGTATTAAGGCAAAGACGAAGCTGGGTTTTACGATAGGGTTACAATAAGCACATTTTTTTGTATGGAGATTATCTCATTGAGATCCATGGATGGTTTATTTAAGATCTTAGATTAGCAAATGAATATTATCAGACCTTGAATATAGAAACTTTTCTGATCGAAAATAATTTTAGCGTTTCGATGGAATAAACAGTTAGGTTTAATAACAAATGCCCCCGACGATCAGGGGCAAAAAAAAGCCGGCAGGTTTTGGTGAAATATAGACATATTTCACGTGCCCCACCGGGTTGCATTAATTCACTATGACTACTTGTTATGATTACACTCTTTACTTATTTATTTACCAATTATTCCGGCTAATTTCTCGGATAATTGTGTCCCTTTGATATTCCTTGCAACAATATTGCCTGATGCATCGATTAATACGTTTTGCGGAACAGCATTTATATTATAAAGTTCAGCGACTTCATTTCTCAGGAACTTCAGATCGGATACATTGTAACCGCTCATTTTGTCATCTGCTATTGCCTGTAACCATTGCTCTTTACGTTCGTCGAGAGAGACATTGATCACTACCAGGTCTTTCTGGTTGTAAGGCTTCACGATCTGTTTCAGTTCCTGGTTGTCCATTCTGGAGGTAGCTGACCAGCTGGCCCAGAAGTTCAGAATAACTACTTTTCCTTTGAAAGAAGACAGGGTGATTCTGTTACCATCGGAATCTTTCTGTCCGAAGTCAGGAGCCGGTGCACCGATAGCGGTACGTTTGGATGCCTGTATCTTCTTTTCGAAAGCTTTACCTTTTGAAGAGGCTCTTGTTTTCTCGTTCAGTGCGTTGAACATCGGTTCAATCTCACGGAAGTCGACAAAGTTACCAGCATATTCTTCCAGGAGGTCCAGGTTGATATACATATCATTGTGCTGCTGGATGAATTCTTTCATGCGCTGTTTCCGGTATGCCATTGCAGCACGGAAATGCTCCATATAAGCTCTCTTTGCAGCCAATCCTTTATCTGTTACGTCATTCTGAAGCGTGTTGGAAGATTCTGCGGTCAGTAATGACAGCTTTTCTTCTGCATCTTCCATGAACTTCAGATATACATCATAGTCATCCTGTGACTTCGATCCATTCGAAGTGAAATTAGCAATGCTTTCATCAGATGTCACCCACACAATTGATCCTGGTTCTACATACAGGTGTGCAATGTCACTTGCATTAAAAAAAGTCTGTGGTTCGCCGCTTCTGCTTACTGTCAGCAAAGCGTTCGTCGGATAGGCAACAGGTTTGTCGAACGCAAAATTCCCATTCTCTACATCGGCAGAATCGTAAACAGTCTTACCATCATAAGTATAGCCGATATATACTTTCGCTGGTGCTTTTAATCTTCCTAGTTTTCCCTTGATCTGAAACGATTGCGACATCGCTGGCATCGCCATGCAGCAGGCCGCGAGAACCGTTAAGCATCTGTTCATCTGTTTTACCTTTATTATTGGTTACACGAATTATCTAAAGTCTATCCAAAATTTAAACGCGAACTATCTTGAATGAACCTCTGCATATAAGACAACTTTTAAATCACGATATGCGTACAAGGGTTAAAAATTTTTTTAAAGTATATGATTTGGGATTTTGCTCTCCCAGATATTAAATGTATCCGAAATGCAGTGTGTAGTTATGTCTAATTGATTTATTTTATGTGTGTTATGAAAAGCATGAAGACGAGGTAGAAGACAGAAAGGAATTTTTAGGGCGAAACCACATTTCTCGTAATTAACTGGTTATCAGCTTTAAAAAATTTTAGAAATATTTTTCTAAGCCGCTGGTTTCAGGCGCGCGGATCTTAATAAATTAAAATTGGTTTTAAATATAAAAAATTGTTAAATTGTATCAAGAACGCGAACCATTTTTAATTATCTAAAGCATCTATCCCTATGAACAAGCGTGCATTATACCTTGTACTGACGGTATTTTTTGTAATGACATCTCTGGGTCATCTCATCGCCAGCCCGGAGAACGGCAAAAAAGGATTTACAGAAATCGGTCATCAGACAGACGGTAACTACTACTACACTTTTTATGCAGATCTTTCCAAAGATCCCAATGCAATAGCTTATATACAGGTGCAAAAAAATTCCACCGGAGAAATACTGCAACTTGATAACTTTAAAGGCAAGGTGCTTTTCGGTAAACCGCTATTCAGCATCCAGGAGAAAGCAACTGTATCCTTTTACGACGGTTCCAAACTGATTTCAAAAGATCTTACCGGTGTGATCGAAGGAGGTGTTAAGCCCTGATCACTTTTCCGCGGGCATATATACTGTCTTGAGCTCTGTTAAACGATAACAGGGCTCAGGGTATTTTCAGGCATTACCGCTACGGCGGTAACGGATTGTCATGGCTTGTTATGAGTATTGCTGCTACTGTTGTAAACATGCAGTAATCAAATTATTGATCGTGTAGTACGAATAGTATCCGGTGCTGATTGGTTGCCGGTGCAGGAGATCGTCTGCGGAAAGCGTAATAGAGTTTGTGAGTAGAACAGCTCAAAAGCGATCATAATCAATGCATGAAGGGTTGAAAAATATAACATAATTCGACCAAACAAAAAAAAGTTAAATGCATTGGGATTTTCGTAATCTGCCGAACCAAATTCGACGTTATAACAGAACGGCTTCTGAGAAACCCCGCTTAAGAGAAAAAATGTATCTGACACCCAGTAGTTGACCTCCGTGACAGGGAACCACAACGAACATTTATCTGTTAAGTTAACAGAAAGGAATTCACACGTATCGACCAAAACTGAAAAACAGGCCATGACTCTGTAGCTTTTTTAACTATCATATCTAAATCGCACAAGCTATGCTTCTACCCAAAACCGGCTTGCTTGTATTGCTGTTCTTATGCAGTACACTGGCCTTATTCGCGCAGCAAAACATCTCTGGTAAGATCAAAGATGCTGTGAGCGGGAAGCCCATTCCCGGCGTCACAGTCAGAATACAGGGCACTAACAGAGGAACTATCTCGGATGCCACCGGCGTCTATTCTTTGTCCGTTCCCTCCGGAAACGCCACCTTACTCGTAACCTTTACAGGTTACAAGACACAGACCATTAAAGTAAGTCCGGGCGCCAATGTTGGTGATATCACCATGGAAGAGGACTTCGCAAAACTGGATGAAATTGTGGTAACAGGTCTCGCTACCAGCGTAAAACGTAGTAACCTGGCTAATACCGTGGTAACCATCAATGCCAATCAACTGGCCGGTACCGCTCCGGCACAGACCTTTGACGCCGCCCTGAGCGGTAAGGTGCCTGGCGCCCTGATCACCGCTAACTCCGGTGCGCCGGGTGGAGGTATCTCCGTTAAAATGAGAGGTATCACTTCCGTATTTGGTAACTCCCAGCCCCTCTACGTAGTAGACGGTATCTTCTTCAATAACAGCAGTATCCCTGCTGGTTTGAATGATGTTACCGGCGCCGCTACAGCGGGTAACCCCAACAACCAGGATAATCCTTCCAGCCGTATCGCTGACCTGAACCCCGCAGATATTGAGAATATAGAAATCCTCAAAGGCGCCTCCGCTGCCGCATTGTATGGTGCGAAAGCAGCAGCTGGTGTGGTCATCGTAACGACTAAAAAAGGTCGTGCCGGTAAAACAAAAGTGAGCGTCAACCAGGAAACCGGCTTTGCCAAAGTAAGACACCTTATGGGCGTTCGTACTTTTGATGCAGAAAAAGCAGCTGATCTTGCCGGTGCAGCCAGTAACACTGATCCGGTTGTACAACAACGCCGTCAGGCATACAGAGACCAGTTCAATGCCGCCGCCGCAGCTGGTAAGATCTATGACTACGAAAAAGAAATGTATGGCGAAACCGGTCTGATACTCAATACCGGTCTCTCTATCAGTGGCGGTAATGAAAAAACGACATTCTATATGTCCGGTAACCGCAGACAGGAACATGGTATCGTGAAGAATACCGGCTATTTCAACAACTCCGCCCGACTGAATATTGATCATAAACTGTCAGATCGTATCTCCCTGGGTGTTACGATGAGTTATATTCACTCTGATGCAGACAGGGGACTGACCAATAACGATAACAACGGTGTCACCTACGGTGTCGCCCTGTCATCTACACCTACTTTCGTGGACCTGTTCCCGAATGCATTAGGTGAATATCCGCGTAATCCTTTTGCGGCTTCCAATCCGCTGGAAACACGCGATAAAATGACCAATAATGAGGTGACCAACCGTTTTGTAGGTGGTGCTAACCTGGAGGTGCGTTTACAGCAAAGCGAGCATTCTTCGACTAAGTTTATTGGTCGTGGTGGTGTGGACTATTTCAACTATAAGACCGCTGCCTTATTCCCCCGCGATCTTCAGTTTGAAGAAAATGCCCTGCAGGGACACTCCATCCAGGGTAATACCAATAACACCAATACAAACCTCGGTGGTTTCCTGACCAATACATTTACACCGAATGAAAATATAGGTCTTACCAGTACCCTGGGCGCTACCCTGGAAACCGGTTACATGGATAACATCGTCACTGCGGCTACTAACCTGGTATCCGGACAAAGCAACCTGGACGCCAGTGCCAATACTACCACCCGTCAGTTCAGACAGAAATACCGCGATAACGGTATCTTCCTGCAGGAAGACCTCTCTTTACTGGATGCGATCACCTTGAGTGGTGGTGTGCGTTTTGACCGTTCTACCAATAACGGCGACTATAAGAAATACTATGTATTCCCTAAAGGCGCTGTTTCCTGGAACATTGCCCGTATGAAATTCTGGGATGTGAAAAGTATCCAGAGTCTGAAACTGCGTGCCGCCTATGGTCAGTCAGGTAACGTACCGCCTTACGGCAGTAAGTTCACCGCCATGTTGGGTAGCAATATCGGTGGATTACCAGGTGTACTCGTAGACAACCTGCTGGGTAACTCAGATATCAAACCGGAACGTCAGTCAGAGTTTGAAGCAGGTCTGGATCTGAGTGTGCTGGACGGTCGTGTTACCCTGGAAGCAACCTATTACAATAAACAGATCCAGGACGTATTACTGCGCCATGCATTACCTGGTTCTTCCGGTTATGCGAATGAGTGGAAGAACAGTGGCGACCTGAGAAACAAGGGTATTGAGCTGGGGCTGACAGTGATTCCTGTCAACACCAAAACAGTGAAATGGAGCTCTACTATCAACTGGTGGCGTAACCGCTCCAGAGTAACCAAATTGCTGATCCCTCCATATGCGATCGGTGCGTTTGGTAACTCACTGGGTACTTTCTACCTGGAAGAAAACGAGCCGGCTACGCAGATCAAAGGAACTGTGGGTAGCGAACTGAAACTGATCGGTAACTCTGAGCCGAAATTCCAGATGAGTTTCTTCGATGAACTGACCATCCTGAAAAATATCTCTATCCGCTTCCTGATACACTGGAAGAAAGGCGGAGATAATATCAACCTGACGCAGTTGCTGACTGACCTCGGTCAGACTTCATTTGACTATGACGATATCCTCCATGGACAGAAAGCAGGCATGTACCGTACAGGTGCAGGCGATGCGTCTATCTATGTACAGGATGCCTCTTATGTACGTATCCGTGAGATCGGTGTTTATTACAACGTGCCGCTGCGGAATACCAATATCATCAAAGGCATTCGTCTGGGTGTGTCAGCCAATAATTTTTTCACCTGGACAAGTTATGTAGGATATGATCCGGAAGTGTCCAACTTCGGTAGTAACACGATTACGACCTCTACCAGCCGCGGTAGTAACGGTCTGTCTACCGGTGTGGACGTAACGCCTTTCCCTGCTTCCAAAAGAGGTAGTTTCCATATAGGCGTTGATTTCTGATCATTTTTCCATCTGTTAAAAATTATTTCATATGAAGAATTATTGCTCAATTATAACTGCCGCTCTTGTACTCTTCCTGATGGGCGCTTGCCAGAAGGGACCGATCGACAGTCTGAATACGCCGGTCGTAGGTACTATCTCCGGCAATCCTACCAGGAGCGATCTGTTTAACCTGGTAACCGGTATTGAATCAGGGATGCGTATCAACTATGCAGGGTATCTCGACGGCGTTGGCGTAATAGGCCGTGAGATCTATCGTTTCTCCGGTTCGGAACCTCGCTATACAACTGACCTTTTAGGCGGTGGTAGCAGGATACTGGACAATAACACCTTTTATCTGACAAATCCGTGGGGTTCCCGTTACCAGGTAATGAGACAGTGTTTCATCCTGCTGGATGCCACCAGGAATGCACGTCCTGAAATAGCTTCAGACGTACAGAAGAAAGCATTTTCCGGTTTTGCGAAAACCGTTATCGGCTATCAGCTGCTGCTGAATATCAATATGACTGATTCCAGCGGCGCCCGCATTCCCGTGCCGAATGGTGCGGCTCTCGGCGCTGTCATTACAGATCCGGCAATCGTACTGGATTCCGTACTGAAGTTCCTGGACGAGGGACAGACTGACCTGACCGGATCAAGTGTTATGTTTCCTTTGTCAGATGGATTTGCTGGTTTTAAAGATGCGGCGGGACTGTTGAAATTCAACCGTGCATTAGCGGCCAGGGTCCATATTTACAGAAAGGAATGGGGAGAGGCGCTGACTGCCCTGAACGGCTCTTTCTTTGATCTGAACGGTGCGTTGAATACAGGCGTGTTCCATTACTTTTCTACCAATGGCGGCGACATTGCAAATACGATGTACCTGGCGCCGAACACCAATGGTGAGGTGAGGGTGTCACATCCGTCTTATGCGGCCAATATCGTGTCTGGTGATGACCGTCTGGCAAAAACAGCCCTGCGTAATTCACCCATCAGCCAGAATGGTCTGACAGGTACACGCGACGTGGTGATCTGGAGTTCGCTGAACGCACCGATCAGTATTATCCGCAATGAGGAACTGATCCTGATCTATGCGGAAGCCAAGATACAGAGTGGTTCTTTACCGGACGCCATTGTGGCGCTGAACCGTATCAGGTCACTACATAACATGACGCCTTATGCAGGTGGGATCACACCTGCTGCCCTGATTACAGAATTACTGTATCAGCGCCGTTACTCTTTATTTATGGAAGGACATCGCTGGGTTGACCTGCGACGCTATAACTTACTCGGGACCCTGCCCAAAGACAGGCCTGATGATGATGTGTGGACGCGGTACCCATTGCCGCAGAATGAGAGCAATCTTTGATGTTTTGTTTAGTCAAAAAGGGTACTCGCAAGAGTACCCTTTTATATTTCGGAAATAAAGAAATGACAATTCTTATTTCGGATAATTGGTCGTGATATGATATTTGTCTTCCATATCCCATAGTCTGGCGCCGCCTTTGATGCCATCCTTGTTGGTAAAAATATGGATGTTATCGTCCAGCGGAAAAGTCAGTTCGTCGGCACTGCCGCCACCTATATACAAACGATCGTAATTAAACACCGTTTTAAGGATCTGTAGTACCTTTTCCATCCTCTTGTTCCACTTCTCCTTACCTTCTTCTTCCAGGGCCTTATTACCGATGTATTCGTCGTAATCATGCTCTTTGGTGACAGGATGGTGTGCCAGCTCCAGATGCGGCAACAGGTAACCGTCGATCAGCAGGGCGGTACCGAACCCCGTACCCAGGGTTACTGCCAGTTCATAGCCTTTGCCGGAAACGACACCCAGTCCCAGCTGGTCTGCATCATTGACCAGGCGGACGGGTTTCTTAAGCAGGTCGGCGATCTGTTGACCAAGGTCGATATCCTTCCAGTTGGGATTCCCCAGGTTGGGGGCGGTATATACAATACCGTTGCGCACATAACCGGGAAAACCGACGGAGATCTTGTCATAAGCCGGCATGTCTTTTACCAGCGCGCTGATCGTTTCTAAAACGTCTTTGGGCTTCGCGCCCTTGGGAGTAGGCAGTCTTTTATAGTCCATCTGCCATTCGCCTTTGCTGTTGAGGATAGTGCCTTTGATATGGGAACCACCAACATCTATAGCCAGTATGTGATCGGATGATGCCATTGTGTTGCGTTTGTTTGGTGATGCCCGTATTGTCACAAATACTGGGCCTGTCTTTTGCTACTCATGGTTAAGCGACGGAAAATCATTATATTAACTAAAAGAAAATGCAATATGACAACAAACAAGCAAACCGTGACCCGTTATATGGAAGGGTTCAGGAAAAAAGATCATGAGATGGTCATGTCCTGTCTGACAGATGATGTGCTCTGGGAGATGCCGGGATTTTACCAGCTGGCAGGTAAAGGTGCTTTTGACAGGGAGATGGAGGATGATGCTTTTGAACCGGATCCGGAGATCTTCGTAACAAGACTGATTGAGGAGGACAATATTGTGGTAGCGGAAGGGAAGGTACTGTCAAAAAGAAAAGACGGCAGCACGCTGGAGGCAGCCTTTTGTGATGTGTTTCATATGGAGGACGGGAAGATCAGACAGCTGACCAATTACCTGATGGAGAAGAAACAGGAACTGGCTGCTGATCATTAAAATAGGTATCATTTATTCGTTGTAAAAGTCCACTTTTTACAGACCTTATCTTATTGTTTTTAACACGGGATTAACCGGGGAAAAATCCCCTTTTAACAGCGCATTAACTAATTTAACATCCTTTATCCTTATCATTGTGCCCGTTATCTCAGTAGAGAAATTTCATGTAAATCATTAAAAGCACCTCCTGTGTAGCAACCCCGGTGTTTTATCATGTGATTTTTGCTATTGAACAATTTGTGTGTATCCCTTATTTATGGTACCCCTTCTATTTCTGTGTTAAAAATCCACTTCATGAGTAAGTATGCTATTGCTTTACTATCGCTGTTATTGATTGCCGTAATCATTGTGGGCTGTGGTGGCGGTGATCCTCCAAAAGGCAAAAATGAACCACATCAGGCGAAGAAGAAAATAGTTAAAATCAATTTTTTTATGGAAACATCCGGCAGTATGGCCGGTTACTTACAGGGCTCAACTGATTTCAGAAAGCGCATTCCTAACCTGCTGGTAAACATCGAGGGAAAAGTAGATTCCGGAAAGCTGAAACTACATAACTATTATATAGCGGATTCTATCGTTCCCTTTAGTGGTAGCACACAGCAATTTATTAATGCCATTTCAACAGGGCATCCTACAAAGAGCAAAAGTTCGGAAATGCACAAGATCTTTGAAATGATCGCGCAGCATACTGATTCCAATGATATCTCCATCTTTGTGTCGGATTGTATATTGTCTTACCCGGACGCGGTACTGCGTCAGAAAGGCAATGAAAATATCAACAGGGACAATGCCGAAGGGGAACTGAAGGCGACCATGACAAAGTCTTTCCTTGATCTCAAGCAGCATAAGCACATGTGTGCAATGGTATATGGTTTTAATTCCAGCTTCGTCGGGAACTATTATACTTATCAGAATAAAGTCATTCCCATAAAGGGGAATGTATCCCGTCCCTACTATATGTGGGTGATTGGCAACAGGGAACTGCTTTCGCATTTCAATAACCAGCTGAATGACCTGGAAAGCCTGCAACCTTACACGATGGCGATGGATTTTGGTCTGTTCGGAGAGCCCGTAAAAGGAGGGAATATTCTCTTTAATTATCTGAGAGAGGGCGATTGGGCTGTAGGTGAGGATGGTCTTAAAGACGTAAGCGCGTCGGCTAAAAAACCTTGTGTGTTTGCCATCGCGACAGACCTGTCTTCTTTGCCGGCATATGCAAAAGATACCACTTATCTCAGGCAGCATCTGAAGAAGCAGGCCGATAACCTGGATTATAGTATTGAAAAGATCCTCCTCGCAAAGAATATCGACATCGGAAAACTCAAGAAGTCGGAGCGCGCCGGGGTGCAGAAAGGAACGCACGTCTTTGTATTAAGAATCAATAACGTTTACCAGTCGGGTAATGTTACGCTTCATCTTCCCTTACAATATGATACCTCTTACAGGGCCTTATCGATCATGGATGATTCAAAAGTTACGGACATCGACGGCAAAACATTTGCACTGCAACATTTAATTGACGGTGTCAGAGAAGCATACCAAAACAACAACCAGGACTATATTGATATTTCCATACCCATAAAAAAATAATCTGTCATGTTTAGTTTATTGTACGAGCTACTTGGTGGTAAGAATAGTAACCCCGTCTATGCAACAACCATCTTTCCATCCGTAGGTCTTTTTACCATTATTTTGTCTGTCATATTTGCACTTATATTTTACCTGCTGCTGGGTCGATGGAGACCTGTATGGGATAAACAGAAACACTGGCTGATCACGATGGTCTTACTGGCCCTGATCGCCTCCGGACTGGCTTATAGTCAGGCGAGAAACGGTACGGAGGATGATGCGGACGCTTATATGTTCGCTTTCTCCATGATCAATGCCCTGTATGCAGTGGTCTATTTTGTACTCCTTTCGCTGCTTTTTAAACGCGCGTCCATATTCGCTAAAAGAACTCCATTTTAATACCTGTATAAACTGTCGTATATGACAAGGAACATATTTGTTTTCGGTGTTGGCGGCACCGGAGCCAGGGTACTGCGCTCCCTGACTATGCTGCTGGCATCGGGTGTGAAGCTGAATAATACGAATAAAATCATTCCCATCATCATAGATGTGGATGCAAAGAATGCGGATACCTCCCGTACTTTGAAAGCGCTTGAGTCGTATAAACTGATCCGTACAAAAGGTTATGGTGACCGTGAAGATACCCGCGAAGGTTTCTTCAACGCCAACCTGAATACCCTGAGTTCCATCAAACCGGAAAGCGGGACTACAGAGCGACTGGAAGACTCTTTCCAGTTACAGTTTGACAACCTGGAGACCTCTTTCATCAAATACATCGATCCTGACGAAGAACTGGTCGGGGATATCAATATGGACTTCCTGGAGGCGCTGTATGATAACACGCCTGCCGGTCACCCGGACTATAGCCATACAGAACTGAATCTGCGCCTGGATATGGGCTTCAAAGGCAATCCCAATATCGGCTGTGTGGTATTTAACAATCTGGCCTCCACCAAGGAGTTCAAGTTTGTCATGAAAAGCATTGGGGAGCATGACAGGATCTTTATCATCAGTTCCATTTTCGGTGGTACCGGATCTTCCGGTTTTCCACAACTGGTCAGACTTTTGCAGGAAGAAGAACGCCTGCGGAATAATGTATTTGGCGCACTGACCGTGATGCCGTATTACAAGGTATCGGATGATAAAAAGAGCGCGATTAACTCTGACCGTTTTGACTCTAAAACAGAGGCAGCCCTGACCTATTACTCCAAATACCTGAAGGGAAAGATCAACTGTTTTTACCAGCTATGGGACCATCCCCTGAAACAATACGAAAACAAGGAGGGAGGAGAAGAACAGAAGAACAATGCCCATCTGCTCGAACTATTGGGCGCTACGGCAATCGTCGATTTTGTGAACAGGTCAGATGATTCGTTTAACGCACGTGATAAAACGGAGTATTACGACTTCGGTATTAAACAGGAAGACCAGGTCATAGATGTGCGTCATTTCTTCGATAAAACAAGGTCGACCATCATGGAGCCGCTGACCCTGTTTACATATGCAAAAAAGCTATTTCTGGAAGTGATTCCACGGTTCAGCAATGAATCTTTCTACAAGGAGCTGGAACTGGGAACGAGAATGAAGAATGATATCTTCTTTCAGCACCTGAATACCTTCTTCCGCGAACATTATATGTCCTGGCTGAAAGAAATGATGGACAATGAGCGCAAATTTCAGCCTTTCAACGTAGGGGAAGACCTTGACTTCAATTCCATGGTAAGAGGGAAACCCATTGAAGTGGTGAAGATTCTCGGTATCGTAAAGAATGGCGGTATCACAGAGTCGTTTTTGAAAACTAAGTTTGGCGTGATCGAAGACGAACTGAAGAAAAGCATCCCCGACACAGAAAAGGAGAAACGTTTCCTGAAGCTGATGAACAGGGTAGCCGCCGAGTGTTTTTCTAAACTGGAATCCCTGCCATCCATGAACTAAATTGAGCTATTATGACGCCGCATATCTTTAGAAAATATAAGGGATATAACCCTAACGAAATTAAATGCTGGACGCCCAGTACCGGTATCAATACCGAAAGTTTTGAAGTAGAGAATATTACGGCCTCCAAGGGATCTTCCAAGGCAGGCACCGCTATTCCTTCTCCACTCGCGAGAATGGAGCTGTTTGACACGGCTTTTAATATCCTCGCTGCTGATAATATCAGTCTTGAAGGCAACACCATCTACCACCAGCTGGTATCCGACTGCCTGGATGTCCTGCAGCTTATTTTCAGCAGTCGTCCGGAGGATATCGGTCCTGGTAAAAAGATCTGGTTCAAGGAATGGCTGGTAACGGAGAACATAGACAAGCTGAAGCAAAAAGGGGAGAAACATCCAAATTACCTGCTGGGTAAGTCCCTGGAACAGATCTTCTTTGATAAAGACAACGGCGCCTTCACCAACACCGGCAGCATTTTTCTTATTTTTTATGAGAATACGTTGCTGGGCGGGACTTCTCCCTTAACCCTGTTCTTTACCAGTCCTAACTGGAGCCGTAAGATCAGGGACGGTGCCATCATCAATATCCCACAGAGTGCTGACGGAGACGTCTTTTTTGATAAGGATACCCGTGCCTTGCACCTGCGGGATGAAGAGTTTGTGACTTATCTCTTCACATTATGCAGACAGCAACCGGAAGCCTTCAGGAAAGCAGCTGGTTTGAGGAAATATATTAATAAGGCAGTTGCCGGCAGTAAGCGTTTTTCGCATCTTTTACAGCAGGACAGGATCATCAGTCCGTCTGCTGTGCTGGATGACGAATACAGTACGATTATGACGAATATTGATAACAAACACCTGACTATCGGTGGATTGCATTATCATCGTCTGAAAGAAGGAAAGGAGCAGGAAAAAGTACAGAAATACAGCGACTTTATCATCAATGCGACTGTTGACAAATACAACAGGCAGTTCAACGAAAAGAATGAGGAAGTACAGGTCTATCCGCCACTGGTACTGATCAATGGAATGAACATCAGCGGGGACTATCTGGAACAAAACATACCCTGGAATCCCAGTACGATCATCCGTGATCTGTATCATCGTTCCATACCGCTGTATGAACGTAAATTGCCACAGGGTAGTGGTACCGCTGTGAGCTATCCTTTTATCACTACAGAAGATCTGCTGGAGGATTACCTGCTGGAAGTTCCTTTCAATATAAATAATAACAGGTTTTTCTCTGGTTTCCGGGGTGATTTCAAATACCTGCTTCCCATCAAGAAAGCGTATTTCAACTTCTTTACCTTTTCGGATCTGAAGAATGCGCTGACTATTACCGTGACGAGTGGGGTGGTAAAGGTGACGCTGAAAATACCGATCAAAAATAAGAAAGGCGCTAAAGAGATCCTTTTTGTAAAGGAGTATGCCAAACCCAAAGGAACGATTGTAGAGTGTCGTATGGGGCTTGGTATTTATCCTTTCTACAAGGTGGAAAGCGATGCGCCCGCGTTAAAGGCTTTAAAGAATTATGATGTCCTGCTGGCTAACCGTATAGAGCAGGAGGGACCGGAACGCGTATCCCTGCATTTCTATACCTACAATACGCTTAGTCATGCCCGCAATGAACTGCCGCAGAAGATGCTGCCGAGGTCTGTTTTTGATAAAGGAGGAGCAACGGCCAGTTCCAAATACTACAAATTAAAAGACTCCTTCGATTATATCGAATTGTCTTATAAAGACCTTTCCGGTATTAACTGTGAGGGCCTGATTATCCCTGATTTTGAGAACAGGATCATCAGTCTGAACCAGCATAAGGCTTACACCTTTGCGATAGATTTTGGTACCTCTAATACGCATGTGTCCTATATGGATAATGCCACCGAGTTGCCGCAGCCTTTTACGATTGAGGAGGCAGATCAGCAGATGGTACTCCTGAATGCACCGGGTAATGATTCGCATCCGGGTGTACGTTTTGCTTTTTATGGACAGTTCCCGGCAATAGACCAGACTTTAAGACGCGAATTCCTGCCGGCCGTCATCACGGAGAAGGGGCGTAGTCCTGTTTCTTTCCCTTTTAAGACTGCCACCTGTGAAATTAGCAGTTTTGCGAAAGAAGACGATTCTAAATACGATCTTTTTAGCCATATTAATATCGGTTATTACATTGATCAGGAGGAAACCCAGGGAGATGTGATTTACACGACCAATCTGAAATGGCTATTGGAAAATAATGATGGCCATGCGAATAAGAACAGAGTGAAGTTCTTTCTGAAACAGTTGTTTGCACAGATCAAGATAAAAACGGTATTGAACAATGGCGATCTGGGTAAGATGCAATTGGGCTGGTCGTTGCCATCGAGTATGAATAAGGGTAACAAACTGAAACTGAGGAATCTGATGGAGGCTGCTTTCAATGAGGTTTTTGATGGGAGTGGAGCGCTGTTATTGCCTGCTATACCGGAGTCTGTAGCGCCTTATTTCTTCCTGACCAAAACTGAAAATGCCCTGCACGATATGGCCAATATTGTCAACGTGGATATCGGTGGCGGTACGACAGACGTGATGATGTTCATGGAGTCATCCGGTCAGCGGAGCGACAAGTATATCAGTACGTCTTTCCGTTTTGCAGGAAATGACCTATGGGGAAGCGGATTTAATGGCAAGTTGAAAGATAATGGATTTATCACCAATTACTTTGAATACCAGCGTGCCAATAATATCTATCCACCAAATGAGGCGCGGTTTCTGACGAAAGCAAAAGAAGATGGCACCCTGCGTTCAGATGACCTGGTCAGCTTATTATTCAGATATGATCAGGAGTTCCGTTTCAGTGATTCTATCGCTACTGGCCGGCCGGATATGCTGACGGTGCTGTATTTACACTATAGCGCTATCGTCTATCATATCATAGAGATTATGGAACTGAAAGGATATCCATTACCAAGATATCTGTCTTTTACCGGGAAGGGAAGCCAGTATATTTCCCTGTTGTGCGGCGGAGGTAAAGAAGAGCTGGCAGAATTCACGCGCCTGCTGATCAATACTTATTCCGACAAGCAGTTACAGCGTTCATTTGAGGTGATATTAAACGCCAATCCCAAGGAGGTGACTGCCAATGGTTCTATCCTATATGCAAGGGCCGATAAGTCAGAAACGGAGCGGTATAGTAGTCTGGCGGAGTTTGTACATCCCGGCTTTAATCCGCTGAAAGAAGCTGCTTTTGCAGAGAAAGTGAGAACGACAGAAAAAGGTGCTTTCCAGCTGCTCGATGTACAGAATATTGCCAGTCCATTGAATGTAGCCGTGTTGGAAAATCTCAATAATTTCCTGGAGAAAACCCTGAACAACCGTGTTGTGATCGATTTCCTGGGTGAGTTCAATATCAAAAATCTCAAAGAAACGTATGAACTGCTGCGCTGGAACGGTGATATCGATAATGGAGAAGGGCTGATCTATGATAGTTACAGGAAGGTACTGAATGACCTGCGTTCACGCGATAAGGAAGAGCCGCTGCCGCAATCACTTTTCTTCTTTGCATTCAAAGAGTCCTTGTACAGATTGTCTAAACAAATTGTTGCTAAAAAATCCGCCTGACATGAAGAGATACTTATTCATCCTACCCCTGTTTATTTGTAGCATAGTGTTGGCACAGACCCCGCATGGTCCTGTCAGTACAATGAAGTTTAATATTATCAAACGTACAGTGGAGTTTTTGTCCACTGATACGGTAAGTTTCAAAGGTATCACTGTAAATACCTGTGATGGGTGTGCTAATTATGAGGCCCTTAAGAAGTTTGCCGTAAAAATGACCAAGGTCGATAGCCTGATTGACAAATGGGTGAAAATTGAAGTCGGCCCTGATAAGGCTGAGATGATAAAATTCAGTGAGACTGTGCTGAATAATATTTCTACCGGAAATGCCCGGAGAGAAAACCGCCGGAAGTTACCTGGGTTTAAAGAATATCAGAAAGCAGTAGCAGATATTATCGCCGGCAATGTTACCACGCCGCCAGCTCCGATACCGGATACCCAGGAACCGGTTATGACAACGACACCTCCAACTGCTCGTCAAAGTGACGCCCGTCAGGTAGGGGCAGCTCCGGCAGCAGAGGCACCGGCAGAAGAATCAGCAGACGATCTGACAGCGATATCCATTAGAAATGAAACTGAAAAACTCCCCTGGGTCTTTATTGGGGGCACAATTCTGGGCATATTACTGGCATTATATTTTTATGCTGCGCTGTTGAAGGAGAAGAAGAAGAAAGAGGACCTGAAGAAACTATTTGAGAAGCAAAAGGACAAGGCTACCGCACTTGAAGCCGAGAAAAATAAGTTGTGGGAAGATGTAAAAGCCCTGGATAACAAGTTACGCGAGGCACAGGATAAATTCATCAAACTGGAGGAAAGCCAGGCTACTGAACGTAAACAGTATCAGCAGAAAGTCAGGGAAGCCCGGGATACGCCGGCTGAAACACCACCGCCTGCAATCAATGTGTCAAAGGAGTTTGTACCTATTGTAAAATATGCGCGCTACGCAGATAAAATCGATGGTTTTTCTGCTGAGGAATTGCTGGATAAAGATGATAATGAGACCATTTTTGAGATTACAATCACTTCTCCGGCTACTGGCGCGTTCCGCGTCAGCAATAACAGACAGGCGCAGCGCTATGCCTTGTCCAATGCCTCCTTCTTCTTTGGTAAGACGTGTCAGTATGAGGCTTTTCCTGTAGCTGACAGCGTGATTGTAACGGATAAACCGGGTGAACTGGTCCTGAGTGGTGACAAATGGATGATTCGTCATCCGGCAAAGATCCGCTTCAATTAGTGCTGTAAAAATTGTTATTATGAGAACACCAGACGAACTGGAAGAATATATCAGAAAGCTGCTGGTCAGGAATAACCTGGATATCAATATCAATCAGCATCCTGAACTGATCAGTGCAGGCAGGGATCTGGGATATGATACCGGAGAACTGGCGGCAGTAGTAGGACGTGTGTATGAAAGTACAGACTGGCGTCCCTACAAACTGATCGAAGATCAGGTGATCAATAGTTCTTCTTTTTCACAGGGCCGGTTTTTTAATGAACATGCCCGTCCCATCGTGGAAAAAGTAAAGGACGACTTGTCGGCTGGCGAAGCGATTGCATATATCATTCATATCATCAGTAATCAACCTAATCCTTTTAGTCCGAGACTGCATCCTGCGCCTGATACAGGTTCTTTCCGGGATCCCTGGATGACGGACGATGCATGGGACATTTATAAAAAGCAGCAGGTAGTCGAATGGTGCGGCGTAGAGGTCATCACACTGGAACAACTGGGAGAAGTATGTTTCAGCAAACGGGAAGATACCTTGCAGCTGATCCAGAACAAACTGTATCTGCCGCCGACTATTATGTTGCTGACAAGAAGTGCGGCCCGTACACAGCCTTTTGAAAAGATCTTTGACGATATAAAGGATGTGGAGAAACGCTACCTCACCATTATCTATCGTCTCTATAATGAACTGCCTTTCCGCTTCAGAGGGGCTATGTATAAAACGCTGGCAGATCTGATGACGGAAGCCTGTCAGTCGTATGAGCTGCTTGGCCAGTTACACGATGTTTATTCCAAAGGATACATACATATCTGGCAGCAGGAGGCGCAAACAGCGCTCGCCGGACACTTACCCTCAAACTTGGGTAAAAACGGCTTCCTGGAACTCCTGTATACGGTTAATCCGCAATATCCTTTCTATCTCAACGGACAGCGATATGATTCACCGACACACCTGGTGACTGTCGCCAGAACCAGTGGGGCCGTCTGGAAAGATATTTTCCAGGCCATTGACCATAGAGAACTGCATGTCTGGCTGGAGAAACTGGGACAAGAGCCGTGGTGTAAAGGTATTGATCAGCAGAATACCGCTATTTCGGACTCCGGTTTTTATAACGACGAGGAAAGAAAGCTGGCGTCTGTACAGGCATTTATCAACCTGGTGGACGAAACAGCTACTTTGCCTGTTATCGTAGCTGCGCCAAAGGAATTGTCTTTTATCAATTCAGAAGCCAGTCATGTGATTGAATCAAACCTTCGTTTACAACTATCCACTGACGGATTTGTAAAGGCAAGTCTGCGGCTGGAACCTGCTATTCCAGGTGTCAGTCTGGACCGGACGACGGTCAAGTTCTATGGACTGGTAGACAACAAACAGACGGATATCAAACTGACCATCGATCCTGTGCAGTTGCAGAAGGATACACGTTATGATTTTCAGATAGTAATAAGTTCTGTCTACCAGGACCTGCGCATACCGGTGGCTGTCTCTGTGGTGTTTCCGCAGAAAGCCTATATCATTGAATTACTGAAATGGGGCGGTATGTCCGCCGCTTTCTTTCTGGTGATTGGTTGGCTGGCTGGCGCATTTCAGGCTGCTTCCTTTTACATGGCGATGCGGCAGTATCTGCCCTGGGGGTTGCCCTGGAAATACGTGGAACCGGTGAGTATTGCTTATCTGCTGCTACTCGTTATGTTGGGCGCAGGATTATTTCTTTCGATCCGGTACATCCGCCGGAAATATAAAACGCATGCGAATGACTGATACAACTTCACCCAAAAAGAACACTGGCGGCTGGGTTGCCGTCGGGATATTCATTTTGATTATTATCATAACAAAGCCTATACTCATTCTCACTATGAACTTTTTCATCTTTCTGCGCAGGCTACTGTATGCGGGAGATGTTATTCCATTTGAAGTCTTATGGACGATTACCGGTTTGCTGACCGGCGCTATATTGGGCGCATGGGTAGCAAAACGCAGGTATCGCCTGGCTGACAAATGGGTATGGTATCCGGTAGGCGGACTGGCGTTTTTCTTGATGGTCTTCCTGCTGGTAAACAAAGTGTAATCTTGTTTTGGTTTTTATAGTTAAGAAGAAGAACAAAAGGACTGCTTTCGCGGTCCTTTTTTCTTGATGTCGTGTTTGCTGTTTGCGGGAATAATTGCTACACTGCTTTTTAAGCTGCGTGTACACCCAACAACATAGTGAATGCTTTTGACCTACAGACTCCACCTGGCACAATGTTTTGCACAGTTAGCCTAAAACATCTTTATGAAAAACAACTTTATTGCCGCTGTGCTGGCTGTTACTATGACGGGGATGATCGCCTGTTCCAAAGATGATGATCACGGAGAACGTAAGCTGGAGCTGATGTTTGAGGACAATACCTATCAACTGACAGGTGTAGCGAAAGAAGAGAACGGGCGTTTGCTGGTGAATTATCCACGCTGGTCTGATATTTATCAATACGCCGTTGTCATAACGAATGGCAAAACCGGAAAGACGCCTTATCCTGATGTAGCAACGAATCAATGGAGCCATGGATTATCAGGTCTTAATAAATGGGTGTGTGTGCAATCTGTTTATTTTGACAAAGCAGGAACGCTCTGGATATTAGACCCGGCAGCTCCGAAATTGGAAACGATCCAGGGAAATGGCGCCAAGCTGGTGAGGATGGATAAGCAGTCGAATACAATCGCACGTACTTATTCTTTTACGCCTATCCTGGCTGATACTTCCTATGTCAACGATGTACGTGTTGACGTGGAAAGACAATATGCTTACCTGACTGAATCGAAAGGAGGGGGCATTATTGTGGTGAACCTGGCTGACGGACAAATGCGTCGTGTATTGCAGGCGCACTATTCCACGATTTCTGATCCTTCTTATAAATTCATTATTGATGGCCGGGAGCTGATGAAAGATGGTAAACCTGCCAAATTCAATTCGGACGGTATTGCATTGACACCTGATGGGAACTGGTTGTATTATAAGCCATTATCGGATGATAAGCTTTACCGCATTAAAACAGAACATCTGCGTAACCCAGGTATGACGGCTATGGATCTGGAATCGCAGGTGGAGGACCTGGGACATTTTACAACAACCGACGGAATGATCTTCGATGAAAAAGGCAACCTTTACATGGGAGATCTCCAGGGATACCGGATCGTTAAACTGGATAGTGCGCTGCGGATGACGACACTTGTCAAAGATGACAGATTGATCTGGCCTGATAGCTATTCTATAGCAGATGGCTATTTATACATCAGTTGTTCCCAGATCCAGAAACAACCTGAATATAATAATGGCGTTGACAAACGTACCTCTCCTTATACTGTATACAGGATAAAAATATAGACAAATATCAGTTTGGTTTTTAGCCACGAGGGATGCTATGCATGCCTCATGGCTTTTTTATGCAAGGCAGTATTTATTATACTATATTGGGTGACGGGTAAAGAAGAACAGGATATTGATGCAACATTTCACGCACCCGGTCGTCTTTTAATAAACCAACAATGAGTAAGACACTTTTATGCACCGCCGCCCTGGTGGCATCGTCCTCTTTGTGCCAGGCCCAGGACCAGACAGCTGCGCTGCAGGCATTAATGACCCGTGCCCATGTGCCGGGTCTTTCACTGGCTTATGTGAAAAATGGAAAGGTCGCGCAGACCTATTATCTCGGTACCCGGAGTAATGACACGGGTGGAAAAGTAGACACACAGACTGTTTTTCAGGCGGCTTCACTCACGAAGGTCGCTTTTGCCTATGGTGTGATGCACCTGGTGGAACAGGGCAAGCTGGATCTTGACAAGCCTTTGTCTTCCTATTACAGCTATCCCGATCTGCAATACGATGCCCGTGCCGCAAAGGTGACAGCCAGAGAAGTGCTGAGCCATACAAGCGGATTACCCAACTGGCGGAACGGAGATACCCTGAAATTCAAATATAATCCTGGTGAGCGCTGGAATTATTCCGGGGAAGGATTCGTGTGGTTGGGGAAAGTTGTGGAACATATCACCGGAAAGGAACTCGAACCCTGGTTAGAAGAAACTGTTTTACAGCCCCTGGGTATGGAACGGAGCGGTTTTATCTGGAAGAATGAGTTTGATCAGAACTATGCATGGCCCCATACAGAAACCGGTACGACTTCAGGACGCTGGACGCCCGATAAAGTAAATACAGCCGCTTCACTGCATACAACGGCGGACAGCTATGCAAAACTGCTTTGTGCACTGCTGGATAAGAAAGGACTGAAGCCGGCGACCTTTAAGACCATGTTGCAGCCACAGGCCCATAGTCAGGTAGAACAGGGTAAAACGACCCTTTCCTGGAGCCTGGGTGTTGGCCGGCAGGAAACAGCTGCGGGTCCTGCCTTCTGGCAATGGGGCGATAATGGCACTTTTAAGGCGTTTCTGATTGGTTATCCGGAGAAGAAGGAGGGATTGGTCTACTTTGCCAATAGTGCCGCAGGATTGACGATTGCAGGCGATATTCTGCAACTCTTTTTTGGCGGAGCACAACCCGCTATTGCCTGGGTAACAAATGAAGATCCCGATATCAGGCATATAGCGCTGCTGAATGACCTGCTGCATGAACCTTTCACAACAGCGATGGCTCCTTTTATGAAAGGTAGTATACAGGATACGGCTGCCTTACCGGAATCTAAAATGAACTGGGTGGCATATCGTTTACTGGAGAATCGTCGTCCGGAGTTAGCAGAACAGCTGTTCCGCCTGAATACTCAGACTTACCCTGATTCCGTGGATGCATATGCCGGACTGGCGGAGGCGGCACTGAGAAGCGGTCGTCCGAAAGAAGCGGAGCAATGGTATACAAAGGCTGCCACCCTGAAACCGGCAAAGACAAATTATAAACAAATGGCCCTGAAGCTGGACAGCACATTTGTGGAGCCACCGGTAGCTGCCGACAGCTCATTGACGTTTTTCAGACTGGGTGATTTCCCAGGTGCGAAACTGGTAAGTCTGGCCGGGACATTTAACGGCTGGAATGACCTGGAAGTACCTATGCGCTGGAAGAACGGCGCCTGGGAAGCGGCATTACGGCTGGCCCCGGGTACTTATCAGTATAAGTTTGTCATAGACGGCGTCTGGCTGTCTGACCCTCGTAATCCAAAGACACACGAAGGAGACATGAACTCCATTCTCGTTGTGACAGCTAAATAATCCGGTGAGTATCCAGCCTTAATAAGATTAGATGCAATAATTCATCCGGGCTGGATCTTACATTGTCTAAGGCAATTTGTGCCAGAGAACCATAGTGGTTCAGATTGCGTCGTATGATCAGCCGTCTCAGCGGATTTTTGTTCACGCGAGATATATTCCTGCGGATCTTTCAGTAGATCGTCAGGAGGGGCTGCCCCCATATTTTCTTTTTTTCCACGTTAATGATCTCTTCTCATCTGATCGGGGCGCTGCCAGCCAGGCTGGATTTGTCCGTAATACCTGCTGCTGTGATAAAGAGTCCGTAGGTTGGACGAAATAATCTCACTACAACTAACAGGGCCGATGTGCCAAAAAGCAATACTCCCATGTTTTTTAGATAAATAATGGCTATTGGCAGAAAACTGCTGTCATTTTGTGTCAGGCTGAAACCGATCAGCAGTAAAGAGATGCTACAAAGGACGAGTACGAGTAGAAGACGGGTGTTGCTCAATGGAATCCGGATAGTATGAACGTCGGGCATTAATTTACGTTTGTGTCTGATTCTAAAATAACAAAAAAAACTAAATTGCGGTTAGTAAACAGATTGTTACCCCGGCTACCTGTAGCTATAAAATGAGAAATATGCTTAGAAGTAATGACGCTGCCAAGTTCTGGAAATGGTTCGCAGAAAGAAACGACGATTTCCGCTTTTTCAGAGAGATGGAACAGGACGAAATTGTGGCCCTGTTTGACGAGCTGACAGAGAAACTCCACCTTTATTGCACCAGCCTGTATTTTGAAATGCGTGTTGACGAATTGAATGGCGGCGAACTGGTCATCACTGCCAATTGCGATGAGTCTTTTTTTGATGATGCAGAATACCTGGTAACACAGGCGCCTGAACTCGAACGCTGGAGATTTACCGCATTGATACAAGCCGATCCGGAGAGTGCCCGTATTGAATATGCAGACCTGGAATTATCCGCAGAAGATATGTGGTTTTCCGCAGTAGAAGATCCGGAATACCCGGCAAAACTGGACGTAGTTGTACATATTGACGACTATGAATATCTAAAGCAGAATGAGAACCTGGATGATGCGGTTTTTATTTTGCTGCAAAGTCTTCTCGGAGAAAAATCATTCGCAGAAAATATCAATGTTTATCTGGTAAGAGAACTGCCGAAAGGGATGGCGGCGTCCGATTTCCCTACCTTAGATACCCTCCCGGCCTATATTGCGTATCTGAAATCTGAAAGAAATACTGCGCTTGGAAATATGTCCTGACGGTAAGTATCGCTTCTTTATTTTAGAATTGTATATTTACGTCCGGAACCATCTTGTTAAAAACCTGGAATGAAAACCTGTGCCCTCGACCCGTACCGTTGACAGTCAGCTATTGCTGCTATGAAACCCGTCAACTCCTTATGTCTGCCGTCTTTTCCCACTTAAAAGCTATATATGAAACACTCTCTATTACTATTTGCATGCCTGCTATCGGCGTGCATATTAAAAGCAGGTAATATCACCCTGCCGGCAGCATCCGCGTGGATCAGATACACGAATCCTATACAATCCGGCAGCCTGACACTCGGTCTGGAAACAAACGCTGCAGGCGAAGGTTACACAGAAATCGCCACGATCGATGGTGTGCCTTGCCGAAAGATCCCTGCCGGAAAATTTATGTACGTCCGAGCTGAACGCACAGCAGTTCCTTCCACTGCAAAAAAGGTCATCCTGTCTATTACCTATTATGACAACAGCATGAACTTTGTCTGGCTCAATTACACCCGTGCAGGCACTAACTGGGGTGGCGCCGATTTTAAGAAGTCCAATACCGGTAAATGGATCACCCGTCTGGTATTCCTGGAAGATGCAGGACTGGACGGTAGTATGGGTTATGGTGGCGATATCCGCCTTGGCTATGGTTCCGAAGATACCTATATCAAAGACATTACCATGTATGTGGGTTCGCTGAATCCCTCAGCAGAACCTATTCCTGCCAGACCTAACAACCCAGGTTCCGAATTCGTCGGTAAATCTTTTGCCGGTTACCAGTTATGGCATGAAGCAGGCCCGAAACCGGAGGACTGGAGTCATTGGTCTTACGACAAAGTTCCTGCCGCAGGCAGAGGCAACCATAACACGGAAACGTTCCCGAACCTGGCTGATTATGAGAACAATCCCAACGTTCCTATGTACGCTACTAATTTTGCCAATCTGGGCAATGGCAAGCCAGCCAGGCTGTATAATTCTACAGACAAAGGCGTGATTGATGTGCAGATGGCATTGCTGCAAAGGACGGGATTTGACGGCGTGGCAATACAACGTAATGCACCTGTCGGCAGAAACATAAAATATACTTCAACAGACGATTACTACGTTAATATCAAAAATGCCTGCGAAGCAAACGGGAGGTTGTTTTATGTGATGTACTGTATGCCCGATCAGAATAATGGAGAAGTGAACTCAGTTGATCTTGTGGAGGGTATAAAACGCGATTGGGTGTACCAGATGGAACAGATCTATGAACTGACGAAATCAGGCGCTTATGCGACAGTAAATGGTAAGCCGGTCGTTGAGTTGTGGGGGCTGGGATATTCCACGATCCTGGTTGACAGAATACAGGCGCTGGAACTGGCGCAGTTCTTTAAAGACCGTGGTTGTTATGTGATTGCAGGTGTGCCGCGGGACTGGCGTTTACGTAATGGCGGTTCCCGTACTGACTTTGAAGATGTGTACAAGGCTTACAACATGATCTCTCCCTGGACAGTGGGGGTGTATAACGATACGACCGGTGCAGACAATTTCCGTACGGAATCCCTGATCCCTGACAAGCAATATTGCGATCAGAATGGTATGGGCTTCTATCCTGTTATATTCCCGGGTAGTGCGTGGTCGCAACATGTACATGGTTATCCTAATGATACCCGCAGACTGGGCGGAAAATTCCTGTGGAAACAAGCCCGTAACATTAAAAGCGTTGGCGTGAAATCCATGTATTTCGCCATGCTTGACGAGTTTGAGGAATCTACTAATATTATCAGTTCGGCAGTCGATTATTTCGATATTCCTACGGACCAGTACTTTGGTACTTTGTCGATGGATGGGATATGGACCTCGTCGGACTTTTACCTGCGACTCGCAGGACAGGCGGCCCGTTTACTGACCAGTACAGGTACGCCTGCGGATGTACCGATTCCACATTCACTGGGTCCTGTTTATTACAGGAACAGCTTTGAAAGCAGGGTGGCGAGCTGTATCATCAATGAGGTGCCGCAGAATATCGTATCACCGATTGATGCCTGTTTTTATAAGAACGCATTGTTGTCGTCAACCGGCGTAAGTAATACCAGTGTAGCAATAGAGAATACACCTGCATTTTCTAAAAGCGGCGTATACACCGTGAAAATTAATGGTACTGCGAATGGTGCTTCCAGTTATTATTATAAGATCGCGGAAACTAAAATTACCGTAAAAGCCAATATGCAATTGAGTTTCTGGAAATATACCGTTAACAATCAGGGACGTAATACTTCAGTAGACCTGACGTTTAAATCAGGCAAGGTACTGCATAACCTGAGTGCTTATAAAGACAATAACGGCAGTGTGATGCATCCGAATGTGGCCAGAGGTACTGTGGGGGGCTGGTCGAAATTCAGTTGCCAGATAGGGAAGGGAGAGCTGATAGGCGATGAGATCACCGGTATCAGTATCGCTTATGATAATGCCTCACAGACAGGTACTTTCACCGCCTGTTTTGATGATATTATCATTGAAGATGCACAGGATACAACCGTAACGAATCCTTCTCCTGCACCGGTAGGCAGCATTATCTACCTGTATCACGATACCTTGCTGGTATGTTCTGAGAATGGAACGCAGGCGATGAACTGTAACCGTACAGGTCTGGGACCATGGGAGAAATTTGAAGTAGTAGACGCAGGCAACAATACGGTTGCACTGAAGGGCAATAACGGGCTGTATGTAAAAGCAGGCAACCCGGTATTCTGTACAGGTACTGCCCTGGATAGTTCCACCTGTTTTAACTGGATAAGCCTGAGCAGCAATACAGTAGCCCTGCAAAGTGGGAAGGGGCTGTATATGTCTTCTGAAAACGGCACACAAGCTATGAACTGGAACCGTACTGCCATTGGCGGCTGGGAAACGTTCAGATGGGGTACTACGACGGCTGCAAGACAGGCATATGTGGCAGCAGCTGCAACGGAAGTGAAAGTAACGAAGGCTGGTCTGCGTATCTATCCGAATCCGGCCAGGGAACAGGCTACGTTGTATTACAGGCTGCCAACAGCAACCAATGTATTGATAACAATATACAATGCAAACGGTGTGCTGGTGAAGACGGTACGTCAGCAGATGCCGGCAGGGGAGCAGCGTATCCAGCTGGCTACGGACAAGCTCGTGCCTGGTATTTATTTCATAAAGACAATCTCTGATATAAAGATTGACACAAAGAAGCTGGTGGTGGAATAGTTTATTTCATCCCCGCTGTGGTTAAAGCAGGCCGGATACTTCTGTATCCGGCTATTTTGTTTAAAAGGGACGTTGACCAATATTTTCTGCCAAAATTTCCTGTTTGCCCAAGCATATGATAGTTAAGTTCTTGTGTCCTGAAATGCCCGTCTGACGGCAAGAATCTTTATAACAATTGTCTGATTTATATTATATTCTTGATAAATATGTGTATTTTTCAGCCCGGTAGCATAAATCAAACTGCCAAAATATCCCGAATACTGATAAAATATGAAACCTACAGGTGTTAAACTCCTGCTTATTACCATATCTTTCTTTTGTGTTTTTTCCTCTGCCAGCGCAGCCATATTTACTGTCACTACGCAGGCAGACAGCGGCCCCGGATCACTAAGAGATGCAATTACCAAAGCTAACAGCAACGGTACAACTGAGAAAGATTATATCTATTTTAATATTTCGGTGACATCGCCGTTAAGACCTGTTATTGTCATTAACAGCGACCTGCCGGCGCTGAGTAGTAACATCGTGGTAGATGCATCTACACAGGCATCCACCGTATACGGTGTCAGTACTGCCAGGGTACAGCTGCTACGTAATAATGACCAGGCGACATTTTATGGCCTTAGAATAGACAACGCTTCAGATGTGGAGATCTACGGACTCGTAATCGCCACTGGCGGAGTGGCTGGTGAAAGCTATGGTATTCAGATCAGTGGAACCTGTTCGGATATTATTATCGGAGGGAATGCTAAAGGCAATGTGATTTATGGGTTTAAGTTCGGGATCTATGGTGTAGCGCCCAATACGGACCCTAAAACCATCAGCAATCTGACTATACAGAATAACATTATCGGTATGCGGGAAGACGGCGTAATTGCAGCTGACGCATATTCCTGTTATCAGCCTGTGCTGGTAACACACCTGAATGGTGTAACATTTGGTGGTAACAGGGCTGATCTGGGAAATATTATTGCCGGTACTACTTATGGTGTTTATCTTTCTGCGGATGCAGGGGATGTGGCAGCTACTTTTAATAAGATCGGGACGGATGTCAGTGGAACTGCTGGGACAGCGTCTTATCTTTTCAGAGACGATTATATAGCGATTGCCGGTGCTACAAACGGGATCGTTACAGTGGCAGATAACCTGATAGCAGGACAGAGTGTTTACGGACTGGGATTGTATGGTTTGCGCAATGGCACTTTCCGGGTGCAACGCAATAAAATAGGGACGGAAATTACTGGTACAGCGGTACTCGGACAACGTTCTTCCGGCATCCGGCTGACCGATTGTATGAGGGGCGTAATCGGCGGTACACTATTGGATAAAAACATCATTGCCGGCTGTTATGATGTGCCGGTGGTCGTTGTGTCTACTTATCAGGCGACAATATCGCAGAATGAGATGTTCTGTAACAATAATACTTCTATTGTAACAGGACCTGCTAATAGTATACAATTACTGAACTGGAATCCTGCTGATGGGAAAGCAAAGCCTTTTGTACGGGTGCTGACCTGTAATGCTACCACCATCACCGGGATAGCTACGCCAAATGCTAAAATGGAGGCTTTTATTCCTTACAGATGTGGTAACGGACGTAAGTGTGATGGCCGTAATTATATTGAAACATTTTTAGCCGGTGCAGATGGTAAATGGACCTATGCACTGAAAGGCCGTGACGGTGTAATCTTCTCCGCCACTGATGCTACCGGCGCTACCTCCGATTACAGTAATCCGGTATGGAGTGATGATATTGAAAATAATATTGTACATACGGCCTGTGGAGAAAGTACCGGACGTATTATCAACAAGATTTTATACAACGCAACACCTTTTCACTGGGAAGATGAAAACGGAAATACAGTTGGTACAGATACTTCTTTGCTGAATGTGCCGGCAGGTAGATACCGCCTGGTAATGTATGGCGCGGGATGTAACAAACCGGAGTGCGTTGAGTATTCACCTTTCTTTGAGGTAAAAGATATAAGTCCTGTGATTCAGACAGGTACTATGACGATCATTCCTGCCAGATGTGGCGTTAATAACGGCAGCATCACAGGCCTCCAGTTCCAGGGTATTAACCTGAAATACAACTGGTATAATGTCAATATGCCCGCTGTAAGTATTGGCGCTGGCCCGACTATTAATAACCTTGCCCCCGGCAACTATAATATCACCATTACAGACACGATTAACGGTTGTACGGCAACCGGCGGACCTTTTGAAATTAGCGCTGTAAATGCACCGGTGCTCAACCTGAGCACCGTGCAATTGCAGAACGCAGTTTGTAGTCAGCCGACAGGTAGTATCACCGGACTAGTCGTAAACGGTACCGGTACGATCACCTATACCTGGACCGATGCCACCGGACAAACCGTAGGGAATACCGCGCAGCTGACCAATGTTCCTGCTGGTACCTATACACTTGCTTTTTCTGATCAATCTGGCTGTCCGGCAGCAGGACCTTCACAGCCATTTGTCATCACCGCACCGGGAGAGATCCTGATTGACCGTAGTACGGCTATCATCGGAGAAGCATCCTGTACGGTGAATGATGGTAGTATCACAGGCTTACAGGCCACTAATGCGGAAACTACCCGCTGGATGGACGATAATGGTACCGTGATCGGTACTGGTCTTAATCTGACGAATCTGGCCCCTGGCAATTATCGCCTGGAGATTTCAAATACCTATGGCTGTAACGTTACAACAGATTTTGATGTACCGCAGCATGAACCTGACCTGATCACGGTTTCACAGTTAAATACGCAGAATCCGGTTTGTAACCTGAACAATGGTAGTGTCACAGGTATGATCCTGGCAGGAGGGACGCCCGCCAGTTACCGTTGGCTGAATATGAATGATATGGAAGTGAGCACGGTAAAAGACCTGACCAATGCAGGCGATGGTATTTACAGATTGTATGTAAAAGATATTGAACAATGTGAGCAGCTGGTTGCTACCATTATCCTGAAAACACCCAATCTGCCGCGTATAGATGCTACTTATCTGTCTATTATCGATGACGTTTGCAGTATGACCTCCGGTGCTATTGCCGGTCTGGGTGTCAATGGGAAGGAACCGCTGTCTTATGCATGGCTGACTCCTGACAGTACGGTTATTTCTACCTCTTTACAGGCACAATCGTTGCCTGGAGGATATGACTATACGTTGCGGGTAACAGACGCCTATGGTTGCGTCGTATACAGTGATCCTTTACCTGTAAACGCAGTGGACATTTTGCTGCTGGCTCCGACGGTAAAAGATGTCGTGATCATGAAGGGAATGACCGCCGATATCAAAGTAACCAACCTGCACCAGGGTAGTTATAATCTCTTCCGTCCGGGCACAGAATGGTCTGAAACAAATACAACAGGAGAATTCAGCGTAACAGATATCACGGGTAGTACGACTTTTGGTATTAATTATCAGTTTGGGGAATGTGTGAGTCCGACGACCTACTTCAAGGTCGATATCATCGATGCGGTGAAAGTATACGCGCCTACCGCTTTCTCTCCTAATGGCGACGGGCATAACGACATCTTCAGACCCAAAGGGATAGGAGTGGCTACTTATAGTCTGTTTACCGTAATGGACCGCTGGGGCAACAGTGTATATACCGCTAAAGATGTCAGCACCGGATGGGATGGCACCTTCCGTGGTAAAAAAGTAGATGCCGGGGCTTATGTGTGGTTGCTGCAGGGAATTGATATTCTGGGGCAGCCCGTACAGGAGAAAGGAGCTGTTCTGGTGGTCTACTAGCCGGTGGACCAAATAAAAAAATGCGCCTGGGGATTGTTCAATACAACTTAATATCGTTTTTTTGTTTAAGTATGTATCGATCTTTCCTTACTATATTTTTGTTACTCATTTTTAGTACTATAGGACAGGCGCAATCTTATTTATCCTATGGGCTGGCGTTCAACGGACATGAAGCGGTTGCCGAGAAAAGGACTTCCTTTGAAATTGGTAGCGGCAGGCCCATATGTCTATCAGGCGTAGTAAGGCTGGAATTTGATCTGAACTTTGTTTCCTATAATCATATTTATTTTGGTTACATCCTGCGTATCATCAACGAGAACCAGAATATTGACCTGATCTATGATCAGCGGGCATCTCTTTTCCGCATCATCTCCGGACAAAAATTCTTCAACATCTCTTTTGCGGCAGACGCATACAGGCTGTACAATGACTGGAACAAACTGGCTATCACGCTGGACCTCAACAAACAGCTGATATCGCTTTCTCTCAATGACCGTCAGGCAGGAAGTACTGCTTTCAACTTCAAAGGCAATTGCTTTCGTTTTCTCTATGGCGCCAATGACGACGAGCGCTTTCATACCCGTGACATTCCTCCCATGCGTATCAAGGATATCCGCATCTTCAATAATGATCGCCTGCATAATCACTGGCCGCTGGAAGAAGTATCCGATACCCTTTGTTATGATATCAGTGCCCGTGAGCCCGCCAGGGTCAAAAATGGTGTATGGCTGAAGCCGGGGCATCAGTACTGGAAAATGGCCGGCGCCTTTCAGTTGAATGGTAATGCCGTAACAGGCTTTGATAGCAGAAATGAACAACTACTGATTGCCGGCATCGACTCTATCATTACCTACGATCTGCGGCAGAATCAGCATCCACGTACTGCAAAGAGCGCTAAACAGGAGAACATCCTGATCGGTTGTCAGGGTATCTATGATACGCTGACCAACCGTTTCTATAATTTCTATATCGACCACCGGAAGCTGGCCACTTATGATCCTTCTTCCTCGCAATGGAACAAGACTTTCCCCGATACCATTCTAACCGAATACTGGCACGCTAATAAGTTTGTTTCTCCGCTGGATACTTCGTTATATATCATCGGAGGATACGGTCAGCTGAAGTACAAGAACCAGGTGCAACGTTATCAGCTGCGTACCGGCAACTGGGATACCTTGTCGGTCAGCGGTCATTTCTTTCCTCCCCGTTATCTGGCAGGGCTTGGTCTCAACGCTACCGGAGATACAGCTTTCATTGTGGGTGGTTATGGTAGTATAACCGGCGATCAGATGCTGGATCCGGGAGGTTACTACGATCTCTTTTCCTTTGATATTCGTTCCGGAACATTCACTAAACGTTTCAACCTGGATTCTGTCTATGGCAGATTCACATTTGCGAACAGTCTGGTGATAGATGCCAAAAGACGCCAGTACTACGGACTTGTATTCCCCAAAGACAGTTTTAATTCCAAATTGCAACTGATCCAGGGTTCATTGGATAAACCGGTCTATAAACTGACAGGTACTCCGATCCCTTATTCTTTTTACGATGTACAGTCCTTTGCAGATCTTTACTATGCTCCTGGAGCGGGTAAATTAGTAGCCGTCACATTGTTGTATGCAGACCAGGAATTGCATCAACGCGAAACCAGTGTGAAAGTCTATACGATCGATTTCCCACCACTGGATCCGGTGATAGAAACTGCCGCTGCTGCTCCTCAAAAAGGCTTCCATAAATGGCTTTTATTCATAGGACTATTTTTGCTGACGTGCATACTTGTCTTGTGGCGGTACAGTAGAAAACGAAATAAGCAGCTTGTTACCCCAATGCAAACCAGTTCACCGGATACGGCTCCTGTTATCGCAGTGCCCGAAGAAGCACCTGAAACCGACTTCATCGAAGCACAACCTTTGGCTGTGGAGGATGATCCCAATCTACCACCAGCTTCCGTAGAAGACCCTGTTGTTGTTCCTTTGCAGCCTGTGCTACCTGCCCGTTCGTCTATTCGTCTGTTCGGTCCTTTTCAGGCATTTAGTGAAGATGGTACGGAGCTGACGGGGCTGTTCACGCCATTGATGAAAGAACTGCTCTTATTGATCCTGATTTATACTGTCAGAACGGGACAGGGGATTACTTCGGATGAACTGACAGAGATTCTCTGGAATGGTAAATCGGCTAAAGACGCTAAAAATAATCGCTCTGTTAACCTGGCGAAGCTGAAAAGCATTCTGGAGAAGATTGGTAACTGCATGATTAACAAGAAATCTGTGTATTGGCAGTTTCAGTTCAATGAAGGACAGTTTTCGCTTGATTATGAGCAGTTTGTTCATCTCACGAAGGCACATAGCTTCGTTGATCGTCCTGTAATGACTGCTTTGCTGAAAGTGATTGAATCTGGTGCATTTCTGGCGAAGACTGAATATGACTGGTTAGATGACGTTAAGGCTGAAGTGAGTAATGTGGTTATTGATATGAGTCTGGCTTATCTCAAGCAGGAGTCTGAAGATCCTGAGTTTGTGATCCGGGTGGCTAATGCGATCTTCTTTTTTGACCGGCTTAATGAAGAAGCATTGGAGTTCAAGTGTAAAAGTCTTGTTTTATTGCGGCGATATTCTCTGGCTAATAATACTTATGAGAAGTTCGTCAAGGACTATCGGGATATTTATGGCGAGGAGTTTTATAAGTCCTTCAACGATGTGATTAAAGCATAGTGGTCTCCTTTCTCTAATTTATTGATTTTTTTGAGTAATCGTCTTGGGGGCATTGCTATGGTTTCAGATAGGGCCACTGGCTGATGCTCTCTGAAGTATCTATGTATTCAGCGTTGGTGCTTGGGTAGGCATTTGGGTGGTATGAAGCGGTGTTGCAAGGCGTCGGCCTACTTCAGATAGCTAAGGCCAGCGTCTCCTACCTGAAACCGCCGCTGCCTGGAGGCTGACTATTAACTAATTCGCTGTTGGCTGCTGTCTATCTTACGTTCCTGTTTATTGGTTTTTTGTGGGTACTCGTCTTGTAAGTACTGCTATGGAGAGTACAATTAATCAAGATCGCATATTATAAATTTGCTTCTTTAACGGCTCTATTCTGTACTTGTCATTCGTTGATCTTTCATTGGAAAACGAGGCATTAACGTAGCATGACTATAGTCAAACCATTGGCATAAGCATTTGGCAAAGGGAGATGGAAGGGGAAAAATATTAGAAGTTAGATATTTGAGCTAAAGGTTTGCTTTGTTGACGAAAGCAAATACCTGTTACTTATACAAAATCAATTTGTTAGGGAACAGTCAGTAAAAAGGATGTCTTCAAGATACTTAGATTATTTGATTTAGGCAAGTATTAAAACTGGCTAAAATTGTGCAACCTACTATCTTAGGAGACAGGACCGTTCAGCGGGAGGTTTCAGGAGGAGACCAGGGGCCCTCGTTGTTTGATGCGCAGCTGACCGACCTCCCCCAACGTTTAATCATCCCCCCACCACCAAATACGCCCCAAACTGCATCATCGCGCGAACGCTTCAAAGAATACAGCCCGGGTCCCTCCTGAAACCGCACGCAGTGTCCCCAAGCCCCAATTCCTCTAGACCAGATCACTCAACTACCATCCATGTCAAAACCAATCCATCCACAAACAAATACACAATCTCAACTAACAACTCCCGCAGTATAGGAACGAATCATCACTATCCCCCTAATCCACGCATTCAAAATCGATGAAACGTATCCCACACACTTAAACCGTCATGAAATTTTCACAAATTTGAAAAATAGTCAGCCATTAACCCCCTCATTAACCCTTTTGTTAAACCTTTTTTAACCTCCCGGATAGTTTCTTACACCTTGATCGCCAATAGAAGAATCTATGTCATGAGTGAATCAGCATAAAACTCTTTAATCCAGTTATGAAACCAGAATTCTACAGACCTCCTTGTTAAAAGGACAAAAGCAAAGCCGCAAATATGAAAAGATCCACGTATGACGCACGCGTCCATGTTATGAAAAGCAAGGGCGGAAATTTCCTGTTCTTCCAGCTATTATTCATCGGCGCTATTATTTTATCCCGACCGGGACAAACCACAGCACAAAAACGAGACAACGAGGGGGCATTGACAAAAACGATCAGCGGACAGGTCATTGACTCCGCTAACGGCAATGTACTGGAGGGGGTGACTATCGGTATTGCCGGGACGCAATCGGGGACCATCTCAGGGAAAGATGGTCGCTTTTCAGTCAAAGCACCAGAAGGACAGACACTGTCATTGTACATCCGCCTGGTCGGTTACCGGGAGATCAGAGTGCCTTATACAGGCTCCGGTACACTGCTGATACGCTTACCGGCAACGACCGCAGGTCTGAACCAGGTAATTGTAACCGGGTATAGTACCCAAAAGAAAGCAACCGTGACAGGTGCAGTTTCCGTGATCAAAGCCAGTGAGCTGGTGACGACCAAGAATGAGAACGTCATCAATATGATGACAGGTAAACTACCTGGACTCAGGGTGGTGCAGAAAAGTAGTGAACCGGGGGCATACGACAACGTCTTTGACATCAGAGGGATGGGAAACCCGCTGGTCGTTATTGATGGAGTGCCCAGGAGTGGGAGTGATCTGTCAAGAATGGACCCGAATGAGATAGAGAGTATTTCTATTCTGAAGGACGCCTCGGCAGCTATTTATGGGGTACAGGCAGCCAATGGGGTGATCGTGGTGACCAGTAAGAAAGGCTCCCGTAATCCGAATGGCAAGTTTGATATCACGTATTCGGTGAACCAAAGCTGGCAGCAGTTCCTGAATGTACCACAGGGTGTGGATGCTTTGCAGTATATGATGCTGAAGAATGAAAAGCAGAAGCGGGATTTCGGGAATAATTTCTATAATCAGATGCCGCCGTCGTTCTCAGATGCAGATATGGAACTGTATAAAAACGGGACATTAAAGTCATCGGACTGGGTAGGCGCCACAATGCGGGAATTTGCACCGGAAACGCAACATACCTTGAGTGTGAACGGTGGGAATGACAGGGCGAATTACTTCTTCAACCTGGGCTATTTCAACCAGGATGGTCTGTTTCGTACCAACGATATGAATTATGACCGCTGGAACTTCCGCTCCAATATTAACGCAAAGATCAATGACCGGATGCGTGCACAGTTGCTCTTGTCTGGTTATACGGATACTAAAAATCAACCGGGCGGCAGGGGCGTATGGGAGATGTTTAAATACACCTGGAACCAGCTGCCGACGGATCAGATCTATGCAAATGGTAATCCGCTGTATCCGCACCTGGAGCCGGACAATGCCAATCCGGTGGTAATGACGAATTCAGCTATTGTAGGATCGCAGGCGTTTAAGAATAAGAACTTTCAGGGACAACTGGCACTGGAATACGATATACCAGGCATCCAGGGACTGATGGCGCGAGGTATGTACAACTACGGTTTTAATATCGTAGACAATACCATGGTCAGAAAGTCTTATAGCCTGTATGAATACGACCGGCAGAATGATAAATATATTCCTACGCTGGTGAATTCACCTTCTACGGTGAATCGTAATTATGGTAATAATACCGCCTCATTGTATCAGCTGTCGCTGAATTATAACCGCCTGTTCGCTGCGAAACACAATGTAACAGGACTGTTATTGTATGAAGAAAATCATGCTACGGCGGACAACTTCTTTGCACAGCGGGAATTTTCACTAGGCTTACCTTACCTGTTTGCAGGTGACCAGACTAACCAGCTGGGTAATATGGATGGAAACGGATTATGGGAAACGGTGAATAAGGGGCTTGTCGGTAAAATGAACTACGATTTCAAAAGCAAATACCTGTTTGACTTCAGTTTCCGATATGGCGGTTCCAGCAAGTTTAAACCGGGCGCACAATGGGGTTTCTTCCCGGCCGTATCTGTGGGTTGGAGACTGAGTGAAGAGCGATTCATACAGTCCATCCTTTCTCCGACCTTGCTGAATAACCTGAAAGTCCGCGCTTCCTATGGTAAAACAGGGGATGATAGCGCTACAGGCTTCCAGTACATTTCAGGTTATAATTATCCATCACCAGGATACTTCTTCGGCGGTAATTATGTAAACGGAATGGCCTCCAGAGGTGTTGTGAATCCTGATCTGACCTGGTATACAGCGAAAACGCTGAATCTGGGTGTGGACTTTGATCTGCTGAAAGGATTACTGGGTGGTTCGGTAGATTACTTCATCCGTAACAGATCTGGTTTATTGGCTACCAGGACGACTACACTACCTGGTACCGTAGGAACTAACCTGCCGCAGGAAAACCTGAACAGCGACAGAACAAGGGGGTATGAGATCGTGCTGACACATCGGAATACTCTGGGTGATTTCAGTTATAACATTACTGCGAATGTGGCATCTACGCGTAGAATGATGCGTACGGTGCAGCAGACGAAAGCCGGTAACTCCTATGAGAACTGGAAAAACTCACAGGCGGATCGTTATACGAATATCTGGTGGGGAAAGCAGTACGGCGGGCAATTTACATCCTACGATCAGATCTATAATCATACTGTCAATGCAGGTGGTGGGAACCAGGGAATTGTACCGGGCGACTATTACTACATCGACTGGAACAATGATGGTGTGATTGATGGAAAAGACGAATCGCCTATTGCTACAAGAGATATTCCTCTGGTGAACTTCGGTATGACCATAGGCGCTGCCTGGAAAGGATTTGACTTCAATATGCTCCTGCAAGGCGCGACTGATTTCTATGTACAGTATGCAGAACAGATGGCAGAGCCGCTGATGTATGGCCGTAGTGCACTTACACCATTCCTGGACAGATGGCATACAGCCGATCCGGGAGCAGATGTTTTTGATCCTAACACCGTATGGGTGCCGGGTAGATATCCAGCTATGGGATCAGCATCCGCAGAAGGCACAAAAGCAGTACAGGATGCCAGCTATATGAGGATTAAAAGTCTGGAGTTCGGCTATACGATTCCGAAAAAACTGCTGAGCCGTGTCGGTATAACGAATCTGCGCGCCTTTATTAACAGTTATAATCTGGCCACTATCACCGGATTGAAAAACAGCGATCCTGAACACCCGGGTACTGTTGCCACCGGGGCAGACTGGAACTATTCCCAGGGCGGTTACAAATATCCTATGAACAGAACGTTCAGCGTAGGAGCCGGCATTACTTTCTAAACTGAAACCACATGAAGAGTAAGATATATTTAAGCATCATCATAATATTCACCCTGCTGATACAACCCGCCTGTCATGACCTGAATGTAGAACCCCTGAATGTGATCCAGGATAAGGACGTTTTTGGCACAGAGGCTGGTGTGGCAGGTTACATGGCAACGATCTATAAAGCATTGCCGATTGAAGACTTCTTTTATCAGCAGGCAAATTCCGGATTTAACCGTGGATGGGAACAATTCTATCATCCTGGTGCACTCTGTGGCGAAATGGTAGGTCCATATGGTAGTACATATGATGGCGCCGGAGGATTTGGTTACTGGCCCTACGGAGATATCCGCACGGTGAATTATTTCCTGGAAAACCTGCCGGTATTTGGTGCGGGATTTTCCAAAGAACAGATAGACGCCTGGATGGGGGAAGCCTATTTCTGCCGTGCTTATTTCTACTTCGCACTGGTGAAACGCTACGGGGGTATTCCTATCATTAAACAGGTACAGCATTATCCGGAGCAAAGTCTGGAAGAATTGCAGGTACACCGCGATAAGGAAGTAGACGTCTGGAATTTTGTGGCAGCTGATCTGGACAGCGCTTATAAGAAGATGCCGGAGACCAGTCCCAGAGGACGGGCCAACCGTTATGTAGCAGCGGCATTGAAATCAAGAGCCATGTTATATGCTGGTACAATTGCGAAATATGGTTCGGCGAACTTTGTTGAGGGAGAAGCCAGAACACTGGGTTATGTAGGTATTCCGGCGTCTGCGGCACAGGGTTTCTTTCAGCGTGCATGGGATGCTGCGAAGCTGTTGGAAGGACACTATAGCCTGTATCGTAAAAAGTCAGATAAAGAACAAAACTACGTAGATCTTTTCCTGGATAAGGAAAGCACAGAAAATATACTCGTACGCGACTATTCCCTCACCAGCAACACCGCACATAGCTGGGACGCTACAATGACCTGCCGCTTTATGACCGCTGATGGTTTGTCCCGTGCTTATCCAACACTGGAACTGATCGAGCGTTTTAACGGACAATTACCGGTCGTAAATGCAGATGGTACACCCCGTCGTTTTGATAATACGGCTCAGCTGATGCAGGGCGTAGAACCAAGGTTACTGGCAACCGTTTATTTCCCCGGTGCTTCGCTGAGAGGAAAACAATTTGATATGCAGCGGGGTATCTATGAGCATTTCCAGGGTACTGCCCAGGATGAAGCAGGACAGAACCCGCCGAACCGCCAATACAGACACCTGGCAGGTAAAACGGAAACCCTCTACGATGGTATGCGCATTATTGGTTTTACCGGTATCAGTACGGATGATGATAACCTGACCCGTACCGGTTTTTATGTAAGGAAATATATCGACTATAACCGTGCACAATCTGCCTGCGGATTGTACATGAGTACACAAAGCTGGATCGATATGCGCTACGCGGAAGTACTGCTGAACAGGGCAGAGGCGGCAGTAGAATTGAATAACCTCTCTGATGCAAGAACGGTGGTGAATGACCTGAGAGACAGGGCGGGCGCTCCGCAGTTGACGGCAGATCCTGACATAGATACTGTCAGGAATGAGCGCTGTAAAGAACTGGCTTTTGAAAAACAATACTGGTGGGACCTGAGAAGATGGCGTATTGCGGACAGAATGCTGGATAATACCAAATACCACGCATTGATGCCTTATTATGTGGCAGATGAAAAGAAGTACATCTTCCTGCGTGAAATGGAGCCCTTCCAGCGTTCTTACAACTTTGAGAAAAAGTTCTATTACGAGCCGATCCCTGGCGGAGAACTGGGTAAGAACCCCAATCTGTTCCCCAACAATCCTAACCATTAATTAAAAACTGAGTACCATGCGCAAGATTATAACAGGATTATTTATCTTACTGTCCGCCACGTTCGTGTCTTCCTGCTCCAAGGAGGACAATTATGAGGGACCGGATGCCGCATTTAAAGGCCGGCTGCTGGACAACGATTCCAAGGAGAATTTTATGACAGAAACCGGTGGTGTACAGGTGAAGCTGGAAGAGCTGAGCTGGAGTGCAACACCAACACCACAATACATCCCGTCAAAAAGTGACGGTACATTTGAAGATACAAAACTGTTCAGTGGTCACTATAGGGTAACGCCCGCAAATGGCGCTTTCTGGCCGGTAGAAGGAATAGAGATCGATATTAACGGCACGACCACGCAGGATTTTACACTGACGCCGTATCTTCGTATCACACAGTTTGAACACGAACTGCAGGGTACCACGTTAATCATGCGTTGTAAATTGTCAGCGCCGAAAGAAGCGGGATTGCCCCGTTTACTCGATATCAAACCATTTGTAAACATCAGCGATTATGTAGGTAGCGGCGCTACGATCAGCCAGTATACAGATCCGAATAAAGTGGATATTAATGCCAGCTGGTCAGACGAGATTGCAGCAAAGACGTACGAAATAAAGGTGCCGAACCTGAAATCCGGCAGAACATTTTATGCCAGACTGGGTGCACGTGTAGATGATAGTTACAAACAATTTAATTATTCACAAATCATAGTAATTAAAGTTCCATAACAGTAAATCAAAAGTAACAGGTATGCAGCAATTGAAGATCAGTCAGATGAAGGGAATGATCATGCGTTCGTTCTCCATCGCATGTATGGCATTGTCGGCGCTTTCATCCAGTGCACAAAAGAACCCGTTTATTACAGATATATACACTGCAGATCCTTCGGCGCATGTATGGTCAGATGGCAGATTATACGTATACGCTTCTCATGATATAGCACCGCCCCGTGGATGCGATCTGATGGACCAGTATCATGTTTTCTCTACAGATGATATGGTAAACTGGAAAGATCATGGAGAGATCCTGCGTGCCAGCCAGGTTCCCTGGGGAAGAAAGGATGGTGGTTTTATGTGGGCGCCTGATTGTGTATTCAGAAAAGGTACCTATTATTTCTATTTCCCGCATCCAAGCGGCGATGAATGGAATAAGACCTGGAAGATAGGCGTGGCGACGAGCAACAGTCCTGCTGAAGGATTTAAGGTACAGGGTTTCCTGCCTGATCTGGAACCCATGATCGATCCATGTGTATTCATCGATGACGACGGTCTGGCCTATTTCTATTATGGCGGTGGCGGTGTCTGTAAAGGTGGTAAACTGATGGATAATATGCTGGAAATAGACGGCACTATGCAACCAATGGAAGGGCTGGTAGATTTTCATGAAGCTACCTGGGTACACAAACGCGATGGCGTGTATTACCTGTCTTATGCTGATAATAACGACAAAGACGGTAAGCACAACCAGATGCGTTATGCGACCAGTGACAGTCCGCTGGGACCATGGACTTACCGTGGCATCTATATGGATCCGACAGACAGTTATACCAATCACGGTTCTATTGTAGAATACAAAGGACAGTGGTATTCTTTCTATCATAATAGTGCATTGTCACATCATGACTGGTTAAGGTCTATTTGCGTGGACAAACTGTTTTATAACACTGATGGCACCATCCAGAAAGTAGTACAAACGAAATAAGAAATTAAGAATTAATAGTTAAGAATTAAGAATTTAACTGGAAGAGGCTGCATCAAACTTTGGTGCAGCCTCTTATTATTTGGATACTGGTACTAGTTTATAATGTAGTAGTGGTTTTCAAACAATCTCCGCTGCATTCGAATTGTTAATTCTTAATTGTTAATTCTTAATTTTTTTTGACTGTTCTGCCCCGCAAGAATGTCGTAAGCGCACCGCCTCCCGAACCTAAAAGAATTCCATCTTTGTTACAGCGAACAAAGTTTCCATTATTCATCCATTTAGAAACACATAAAAACACTTATTATGGAAAAACAGGAATTCAGGATCATGATTAATGGTCCACGCGAAAAGGTGTGGCAGATATTGTGGGATGACGCTTCTTACAGGGAATGGACATCCGTATTTGCGCCAGGATCATGGGCTAAAACTGACTGGAAAAAAGGCAGTAAGGTACTGTTCCTGGATGCTGAAAATTGTGGTATGGTATCCTCCATTGCAGAAAACATTCCTAACAAGTATATGTCCATAGAACACCTGGGTTATGTCAAGGAAGGGAAAGAGGATTTTGACAGTCCGGAGGTAAAACAATGGGCCGGTGCGCATGAAAACTATACATTAAAGAATGTAGATGGTCACACCGAACTTGTGGTTGATATGGACATTGCAGAAAGCCATAAGGAGTATTTTGTAAATACCTGGCCGAAGGCATTGGAGAAAGTCAAAGAATTGGCAGAAAAGAACTAATTATCGTATTGGAGAATATCTTTATGGGTTGCTCATTACATGAGCAACCCATAATATTTATGCATATGTATTAATATTTGCCGCCAATCGTTATAAAACCATTCCATAGCGGTAAAAGAGGCAATTTGTCGTCTTTCTGATTGGTAATTCCTGATTCCTCATTGTAAAAAACACTGCTTTTTACTTACTTTAGCGCCCTATTCTACCAAATCAGTGGAGAATGAAAGTAGCATGTCAGGAATGTTAGATAACGAAACAGCTTTACTGGAAAAGATGGCGGCAGGTGACAGAGATGCCTTTCAGGCGATCTATTATCATTATGCACCCCGTATTTATGGTAAGCTGCTGAAGTTATTACATTCTGAAGACCTCGCTACTGAACTGCTCCAGGAGGTGTTCATTGTCGTATGGCAGAAACATACCGTTATTGACCCCAATCGCTCATTCAGGTCCTATTTATTCAAAATAGCAGACAATCTGGCCATAGATCTCTTCAGAAAGGCTAACCGCAGTACCCAGCTGCTGAACCGGCTCCTGGAAGCCAGTATTGACCATTACACGCACACAGAAGAAAGACTGGAACAGAAAGAGAATGCATTTCTGCTCCAGCAGGCCGTAGACGCCTTACCCCCGCAACGTAAACTGGTATTTACCCTCTGTAAACTGGAGGGGAAGAGTCATGATGAAGTTAGTCTGTTACTGGGCATTTCTCCATCTACCGTTAATAATCATATAGTTAAGGCCACCAGATTCCTGCGGGAATACCTGGCGGACCACCCGGATATCGCCGGTATTATCCTGCTCTATTTTATTTTAAAATAATTTTCAAGGAGAGTAGTTATTTATTTCTCCTTGTTCGTATTAGCTATTATGGAAGATGTTTTTCATGAGGAAGAACTGCGAGGTCTGTTCGATAAATTTCTGCAAAAAGCCTGTACGGAAACGGAGGTCAGGAAACTGGCCACTTATGCTGCCGATCAGCAGTTTGCGCGCATATGGCAGGAAATGATAGAACAGGTGGACGTAGAAGGTACAGCGGAGGAACTGTATTCCAGACACCAGCAGCCGATAGATAAGGTGTTTAATAAGCTGTCCTTTCTTGCAGAGGAACAGCCGGAAACACAGACATCATTGCGTATCCATCCGTTGAGACGTTACTGGTGGGCAGCTGCGGCTATTGTATTACTGGCAGCGTCCGGTACCTGGGTACTGGTACAGCGTAAGCCTGCACAGCAGATCGCTGCTATATATGATAAAGCCCCCGGAACGGATAAAGCCGTCCTGACACTGGCGGACGGTAGCGTTGTGTCCCTTGACAGTATGGGGAAACAACAACTCGTACAGGGAAATAGCACCGTACAACAGCAAGGGGGAACCTTACAATATAAGGCGGATGCCCGTGCAGCAGGCACCAGCTTTAATACACTCACTACGCCGCGTGGCGGTCAGTTCAGGGTCGTATTACCGGATGGTACAGCCGTATGGCTGAATGCCGCTACATCCCTTCGTTATCCGACCGCCTTCAATGGCAATGAAAGAGTGGTGACCTTAAGGGGAGAGGCTTATTTCGAAGTCGCTAAAGATCCACAGCAACCTTTCCGTGTACAGGTCGATGATCGTGCAACGGTAGAGGTACTCGGGACCAACTTTAATATACATGCCTATTCCGATGAAAGCCCAATCAGCACGACGTTGCTGGATGGTAAAGTAGTGATGAAAACAGGGGATGATCCTGACCGGCGCGTTGTGCTGAATCCTCTTCAGCAGGCAGTGGCTGACAACGGAAAGGTAGTACTGAACAGAACAGTGAACATTGATCAGGTAATGGCCTGGAAGAACGGTATGTTCAATTTTGACGGGCTTGATCTGCGACAGGTGCTTCAGCAGATCGCCAGATGGTATGATGTAGAGATCGTATTTGAAGGAAAAATCCCTACCAGGAAATTTGGTGGGGAAATACAGCGGGATCTTTCCCTGCAACAGGTCTTACGCATCCTTGAGAAAATGGATGTGAAATGCCGCATCGGGAATGGCAACAAACTGATAGTAATGTAAAACAGTGACATAGAAACGTAAAACAGCTTATAAGCAGCATTCAGAAGGGACTTCAGCCAGGAATTGAATGGCCGCTCTACGGGGAGGTAGAACGGCCATGAGTCAGGGCCTTTAAACAAAACAGCGTCTAGCCAGACACTTATTTTATTTATCAACCACAACGAGTACAAAAGTATGATTTTTCAAGCTTCTTGTAACCGGCAGGGGATGCCTATGCCTATCCAAAAGGGTAGCCGGTTAGTGAATCAAACGCTACGTATTATGCGATTATCAACCATTTTGTTGCTGGCATTTATTATGCAGGCAAGCGCCAAAATCAGTTATTCGCAGAACATCACGTATACCTGCAAGGATGTGCCATTGGAACAGGTATTCAGAATTATCAAGCAGCAAACGGGCTATGTGGTGTTCTACGATCAGGATCTGTTGGGAAAAACAAAACCAGTCTCTATCAGCGCTAAAGAAGTACCGCTGGAGCATTTCCTGAAAAAAGCTTTAGACAATCAGCCATTGGATTATTCGATCGAAAACAAAACGATCGTTATATCCCGCAGAACGGCGCCCGTACCAATGCCTTATACAGCACCGCAGAAACTGCCGCTTGTATCAGGGAAAATCATTGATGAAAGAGGGGTGCCGGTACCAGGGGCAATCGTACGATTGATGCCTACTGAAGACAGGGGTGCAACCACACAGAATGACGGTACCTTTATGATGGCCGCCGTACCTGCTGGTAACTATACCCTGGAAGTAAGACACCTGGCTTACCTCACTGCTCATAAAAAGATTACGGTAACGGACGGTGATGTCAATGTAAAGATCACCCTGACACCGCAGCAAAGAGAACTTAGAGGTGTTGTCGTAAGTACCGGTTTTCAGAAGATCGAGAAAGCATCCACACCTGGATCATATACGGTGATCACTTCCAAAGAACTGGAAGAGACACCTGATATCAACCTGGCCAGACGCCTGGAAGGTAAAGTACCTGGCGTACGCTTTGACCCTGTAAATAATACCATACAGATCAGAAGCGCCAATAACTTCCTGCAAAGTGCACCATTGATCATCATTGATGGTTTTCCGGCAATAGATCAGAACCTGAACCTTCGTCCGGGTTATACGCCTTTGTTCGGAGATCAGTCAGGTACCAATAACGCGGTACTGAGTGCCTTCAACCCGAATGATATTGAAAGCATCACTTTCCTGAAAGATGCCGCTGCCACCTCTATATGGGGTTCCAGTGCCGCAAATGGTGTGATTGTGATTGAAACCAAGAAAGGTAAAAGAGGCGAAGCGACTACCGTGAACGCAGGTGCTACCCTGAGTGTTTCGGCTCCTGTCAGTCTGTCAAAACTGAAAACGATGAACAGTGCGCAGTACATCGACATGGAAAAGGAAATGTTTGACGCGAACTTCTACCAGGACCCTTTCACACACTGGCGTTTCAGTAATCCCAGTCAGGCAGTAAGATATATGTTCCTGGCGAAACGTGGCGAGATCACTGATCAGCAGCGGGATGCACAACTGGAAAGACTGGCGGCTACCAATAACCAGTCGCAGATCCGTGAAAACCTGCTACAACCAGCGGTGACACAGCAATATAACCTGTCGCTGTCCGGTGGAGGCAGAACCAGCAGCTACCATGTATCTGGTAACTATTCCAAAGATCAGCCTTCCTATAAAAGCAACAGCGCCACCAACTACTTTATCAATAGTAGCCTTACTTCTGATATCCTTGGCGGTCGTGCGAAAATCACCGCAGGTCTGACTCATAACTACTCTACCAGTTTTGTGAATCAGGCCGCCATACGCGCATTACAACCTGGTTCCTACGGATTAAGACCTTACGATCAGCTGATAGATCAGAATGGTCAATCTATCGACAATAGCTTCCTGTTGAAGCCGGAGATCGAGGATAGTCTTCATAATAAACTGGGCCTGCTCCCATGGACATATAACGCGATCAACGAACTGAATTACTCAAAAACCCGCTTTGAAAAACAGGCCACCCGTATGCAGCTGTCGCTGACTACACGTCTGACTCCCTGGGCGGATTTCCAGGTATCTGGTATGTATCAGCGTAGTTCCCAGGAAATCACCCTGCTGAATGAACTGGGTAGTTATTTTACCAGGGATTTCCTGAATAGCGCCACTACCATCCAGAACGGTAAACTGGTGTATGGCGTGCCTGTCGGCGGCATCATGACCAATACTAACAGCTGGTCAACTGACTACGGCACAAGAGCACAGCTGAATATTAATAAACAGTGGAACCTGATTCACAAACTGACTTTCCTCGCAGGTACAGATATCCGTGAGTCCAAGTCGAAAGGCTACAGACAGATCCGCTATGGATATGACGAAAATACAGGTACTTCCCAGGCATTTAATCCAACGGTGAATTACAGTCTGTTCTTCGGTGGTACCAGACAACTGGGCTACCAGGATGGCGCTTATGTAACAAACATCCAGCGTTACCTGTCTTATTTCTCTACTGCGAACTACTCCTTATTCGATAAGTATTTTGTATCCGGTAGCATTCGTTTTGACGATGTAAGCATGTATGGCATCGATCGTCGCAACAGGGCGATTCCTTTATGGTCAGCTGGTCTGAAATGGGATCTCTTTAAAGAGAAATTCATGGCTGGTCAGAAATGGCTGGATGCATTGGCCTTACGTGCAACCTATGGTACTGCCGGTACAGCGCCGACAGGCGGGTCTAATTTTACTGTCGTGAATGTATATGCACCAAACTCTCAGACCGGCCTGGGTTATGGTAGTCTGGGTTCTCCGGGCAATCAGGATCTGGGATGGGAAACAACTTCCACACTGAACGGTGGACTGGACGCATCTGTGTTACGTGGTTTGCTGAATATCACCTTTGATTACTACAGCAAACGTTCCCGTGGCATCGTGGTAAATCTGCCGTTTAATTCTACCTACGGCTGGACCAGCGTAGCATACAACACTGCTACGATGAAGAGCCATGGTCTTGAACTTGGTCTGAATGCGAATATTATCCGTCGTGCCAGCTGGGGGTATACAGCGAGTCTGAACCTGGCTTATAATACCAATAAGGTTACGGATGCCCGCTTCCCGGCTACTACGACTTCTGTTTCCCAGGGTTCTCCTATTGTTGATCTCCCGGTAGGCTATGTAATGGCCCTCGAATGGGCAGGTCTGGATGATAAAGGACAGACCCAGATCCGCAATGCGGAAGGAAAGATCCTGAGTTCTACTGACGGTACTGCACTGACAGCTGCTGACTGGCATTATAAAGGTCGTAAAGATCCGGTTGTATTCGGTGGTTTCATGCACACTATTCGCTATAAACAACTCAGCCTCTCTGCAAGAGCGACGTACTACCTGGGACATAAAGTACTGAAGCAGGATATCCTGCCAGGTCTGTATCCATCGTTCGGACAGGCGCCAGGCTTTATCGGTAATTCCCAGGCGATGGTGAACCGCTGGCGTAAAGCTGGTGATGAAGCAACTACTAATATTCCTGGTCTGCTGAACGCCAACTCTACCAGCATCATCAGATATACGCAGTCTGATATCAACGTTATCAGCGCTTCACACGCACGACTGGATCAGGTGACACTGAGCTATATCCTGGCGGCAAAGCTCCTGAAGAGAATGCCTGCTATCAAGAGCGTGACAATGGGCGCCACTGCCAGCAATCTGGGTGTAATCTGGCGCAGGAACAAGGACGGCATCGATCCGATATACCTGACCACAAGCAGCTATTCCAGTCTTGCACCAGCGCCGACCTATACTTTCAACGTAAATGTCTCATTCTAATCGTTACTGATCATGTCTACTATAAAACAACTTTTATATATCACATTGGGCAGTGCGTCCCTGCTCTGGAATACAGGATGCCGCAGTTATGTGGAGGTGAATCCGCAGGGTAAAAGAGCATTGGTGAATACAACCGATTATCAGCTCCTTTTGCAAAGCGACAATGATATGGCGCCTTCTTTCAGCTTCCCTGTTTATGCAGCGGATGACTATGGCGTGAGCTATGATCCTTTTGAAAACAGTATGCTGACCGCACAGGCGAATGCCTATATCTGGGCAGAAACGATCGTCGCCGAGGCAGATGATCCGGACTGGACCCGTTTTTATAAACAGATCTATACCTGTAATACGATCATAGAGGGTGTACGTAGCAGCCAGGGTGGTACCACACAACAAAAAGAAGTGGTGCGCAGTCAGGCCCTTGTACACCGCGCCTATGCTTACCTGATGCTGGTAAATGGGTACGCCCGTCAGTATGAAAAGGCGACGGCAGCAACAGCGCCGGGAGTGCCTTTACTGCTGAAGCCCGATCTTTTTGCGTCACTGAACAGGGCTTCTGTACAGGCAGTATATGATCAGATCATGGCGGATCTGAAAGAGGCAGCGCCGGTTTTACCAACACAGGCGACTATTACATTACTACCATCCTCCACAGCCGCATATGCCCTGATGGCCCGTGCATCGCTTTATATGGGAGCGTATGCAAACGCAGCTGCCTATGCTGACAGCGCGTTAAGCAGGCAATCAACCTTACTGGATCTGAAGGTCTATGCCGGTAGTCCGTCTACCATGCCGACCGTATACAAAGATCCTGAAATCATGCTGGTGAAAAATGTCGGCGCTTCCGTAACCTATGCATTGAATCCTGACCTGGTAAAACTGTTCGAAACCGGTGACCTGCGTTACGATCTGTATACGGCAGATGGCTCCAGTTTCCAATGGTCTTCTTTCCCTGGTCGTGGTTACTGGCGTACCAGACTGACACTGGCTTCCGGCGCTTATACCGGTCCGGGTGTAGGTGAAATGATGCTGACGCTGGCGGAATGTGATGCACGTACAGGTAAGACAGCGGAAGCAGTTTCCCTCTTGAATAAACTGAGAGAGAAGCGTTTTACGGCGGCTGACTATGTCGCACTGGATACGAATGACGCTGAGGAAGCGCTTCGCCTTGTGCTGACAGAACGTCGTCGTGAACTGATGGCCAGTGGTCTGCGTTGGTTTGATCAGAAGCGGCTGAACCTGGATCCAAAGTATACGGTAACGGTTAGTCGTACCTACCGCGGACAAACCTATACTTTAACGCCTAACAGCAATCGTTACGTTTTTCCGATTCCGGCAAAAAATATCCAATTTAACCCGGAGCTCGCACAGAATCCGAGATAACAACATCAGCTAACCACATATGTTAAGATTGAAACTAAGCCCAGGCGTATGGCTTTTGTCATGCGTCCTGCTGGCCGCATCTGTACAGGCTACAGCACAGCGGAAAAAGAAGAAAGATAAAGAAACCACGCCTGCTGAGATAAAGGCGGACACCACTGTTGGTAAAAAGCCCGCACCCTCGAAGCTAAAGAAGTATAGTGACGTGATCACCAAAGACATGCGCACGGATACCGGTTTCATTATTGTTCACGCCAAAGAAGACGAGTATTATTTTGAAGTGCCATTGTCTGTCATGGGCAAGGACATCCTGATCGTTAACCGTGTAGCAGAAGCTTCTGTAGACATGCGTAACGGTAACTGGGGCCTTACCGGCGACCAGATAGGAGAGGCGGTATACCGCTTTGAAAAGGCGCGTAATAACAACCTCTATCTCCGCAGACTCTCTTTCTCCGAATACAGCGGCGATACTTCTAAACCCATGTACACCAGTGTGCAGCGTAACAACGTACAGGCAATTGCAGCTGTATTCCCGATTGTTGCCTATAACGCTGATTCCAGTGCAGTCGTACTGAACATGAGCGAATTCCTGAGCAGTGATAACGACATCACTTACTTCAGTAAGCCGTTGTTTAAAACGCGTGCAGGTATGGGCGCTCAGCAGAACGACAGGAGTTATGTGAAATATGTACACGCTTATCCCACCAACGTAGAGGTACGTGCATTCAAAACATATGCAGCTGGTCTTAACCCAACATCTGCTAACTATAGCGTGGAATTGAACTCTTCTATGGTGCTGCTGCCTGAGAAGATGGCCCGTCCGCGTTTACAGGACAAACGCGTGGGTTATTTCACCATCTCACATAAAGACTTTGACGCTAATCCGCAGGGTGTAACCAATACCACCTATGCTGTACGCTGGAGACTGGAGCCTAAACCGGAAGACGTAGAAAAATACAAACGTGGTGAGCTGGTAGAACCGGTAAAGCCGATCGTATTTTATATCGATCCATCTACCCCAAAGAAATGGATCCCTTACCTGATACAGGGTGTAAATGACTGGCAGGCTGCTTTTGAGCGCGCTGGTTTTAAAAATGCCATTTATGCACGAGAAGCGCCTTCCCGTCAGGAAGACAGCACCTGGAGCCTGGAAGATGCGCGTCACTCCGCCATCATCTACCGTCCTTCATCCATAGCCAATGCCATGGGCCCCAATGTAAACGACCCGCGTACCGGCGAGATCCTGGAGAGTCACATCTTCTGGTACCACAATGTGATGTCACTGCTGCAGAAATGGTATTTCGTACAGTGTGCGGCTGTTGATACCGGTGCGAGAAAGCTGGTATTTGACGATAAACTGATGGGGGATCTGATCCGTTTTGTGTCTTCTCATGAGGTAGGTCACACACTCGGTCTGATGCACAACTTCGGTTCCAGTTCCACCGTTCCGGTAGAAAACCTGCGTAACAAGGCATGGGTAGAGAAATATGGCCATACACCTTCCATTATGGACTACGCACGTTTCAACTATGTAGCGCAACCGGAAGATAATATCAGCCGTGCAGGCTTGTATCCCCGCATCAATGACTATGATAAATGGGCAATTGAATGGGGGTACAAATGGCGCGATAACGTGAAAGATGAATATGAAGAGCAGAAATTACTGACGCCGATTGTTACTGATAGTCTGAAGAACCAACGTCTCTGGTTTGGCAGTGAAATGGAGCCACTGGATCCACGCTGTCAGAACGAAGACCTGGGGGATGATGCGATGAAAGCGGGTACCTATGGTATCATGAACCTGAAGCGTATTATCAAAAACCTCGGTCAGTGGACTTACGAGCCGGAGAAGGATTATACCAATATGCGTAACATGCTGACAGCAGTGTACGACCAGTATGGTACCTACATCGGACACGTGGTACGTAATATCGGCGGAGAATACCACACCGAAAAAATTGCGGGGCAGCCGGGTGCTACTTACGAAGTGGTAGAATACAAACGTCAGAAAGAAGCAGTGGCTTTCCTGGATAAGGAACTGTTCACAACGCCTGAGTGGCTGAACGAGAAATCGCTGATGGATAAGATACCTGATAAATTCGGCATTGACCTGAGCGAGGTGCAGAGAGGGGTGTTAAATGGTATTTTAAACCGTTTCCGTATGACCTCTATGCTGGCAGCACAGCATGATGGTAAAGGTACCGGCAAGGTGTATACAGCTGACGAGCTGATGCTGGACCTGGACAAGATCGTCTTCAGAGAATTGTATGAAGGCAAAAGTGTAAGTTTCTACAGACGCAACTTACAGAAGATCTATATCAACAAACTGCTGGATATGGTATATCCTACCGATAATATGGATCAGATGATTTCCGGTATGAGCCAGATGTATACTTTCTATCTGACTGACCTCAGCGATGTAATGAGAGCGGCATTGACAAAGGAACAACAGCTGATCATGAGAATGATGAATGATCCGAGACTGGATAAAGATACACAGCGTCATCTGAAAGATCTGAACTACAAGATCAATAAGATCGGTGAAAAAGACCTGAGATTTTAATTGACAATAAAAATAAGCATGAATGTATCGGGGGCTGTTATTAAACAGCCCCCTTTGTATTTATTCTGTTTTGATACTTTTGAGTGGATTGGAGACAGCTGCTTTCACAGACTGGTGTGCGATCGTCAAAGCGGCGATGGCTACAGAGCAGCTGAGCGCGATAAAGAATATGCCTGGTTGCAGGGAAATGTGATACGCAAAGTTGCCCAGCCAGTTATGCATCAGGAAGTAGGAGAGTGGCGTGGCCACAAGGAAGGCAACCGCGATCAGGAGAATAAATTCTTTTCCCAACAAGGTCACAATGTCAGTACCGGAAGCCCCCAGGATCTTTCTGATGCCCACTTCTTTATTCCTTTGTACAGCTGCAAATGCAACTAATCCGTATAGCCCCAGACAACCAATGACGATGGCCAGGATGGAGAAGATCTGGTAAGCGTTAAATACTTTCTGTTCCTGTTTGTATAATGCCGCGATATGGTCATCCAGGAATTCATAATCGAATAGGCCATCAGGGTATAAAGCCGCCCATTTTTGTTCTATCTGTGTCAGGGTAGCGTGCATACCTTTAGAGTACAGTCTTGCACTGACAACGTTAAAACCTCTTGGGAATCCGATCAGGATACAGGGTCTTCTTTCCTTGTGTTTGGATTCACTCTGGAAATCCTGTACCACACCATTGATAGTGACCTTATCACCTGCAAACTGGATATTCATGCCAATTGCTTCTTCCGGTGTTTTAAGTCCCAGTTTATGAAGCAGGGTCTCATTCACAACTACCTGTCTGAGGGAATCTTTATCCTTCACATTCGACACATTGGTACCTGCCAGCAGTTTGATATTGAAGAATTGCAGATAATGATCATCGATGAATCTTACCTCTGTGACATCATCTTTCGAAACGCCTCTTTCCGGGCAACTGAACGGTGCATAATTATTGTTGTAGGAAGGAGCTGCGGAAGAGAAACTGATTTCTTTCACCCCGTTGATCGTTTTCAGTTGCTGTCCCAATACCTGTTGGGTTTCCCTGTTCATCAGCGGGATGGTCACAACCGCTTCTTTATCAAATCCCAGGTCCTGGTTTTTAAAGAAGTCCATCTGTTTGGCGACAACCAGTGTACCGATGATCAGCACCTGTGATACAAGGAACTGTACAAATACGAGCGATTTACGCAGACTCAGTCCTCCGGAAGTTTGTTTGCCTGCACCCTTCATGGTCAGCGCCGGTTGGAAAGAAGATTGCACAAAGGCAGGATAAAGACCTGCCAGCAATACTATCACCACTCCCAGTGCCAGCAGCAGGAGATAGACGATGGGTTGATTTAACTGCCGGATGCCAATATGTACATCCATGGCGGCAGCAACGGGCGGCAAAGCCAGGTAAGCGGCAATCAGACCCGCCAGTATGGTGGCGAATACCAGGATGGCTGTTTCGCCCAGGAACTGCCTGATCAGCTGACCACGATTGGCGCCCAGTACTTTCCTGACCCCTGTTTCTTTGGCACGTTTCACTGCCTGTGCCGTAGCCAGGTTGATGAAGTTGATACAGGCTGTTACGATAATAAATATTGCAATGGCGATCAGTGCCATGTACGTCTGACGGGAAGCCGTTGTACTCTGAATATATCGCTGGTCAAAATGAATATCTTTTAACGGCTGTAAAGGCAGTTCTGCACCTTCCGCAGTCTCCGCGCCCCAATGATCCTTAATAAAAGGTTTCATGCGGCTTTGCAGTTTGCTGATATCGAAATTAGGCGGTGTGACGATGAATGTTTGTCCGCCGGCAATGGCATAAAACTCTTCCATCGCCCTGCCCATTTCCTTTTGTATAGTCGCAAAGGATATCATGAATCCGAACACCTGGCTGGTATTAGCCGGTAGGTCTTTGATGACACCGCTGACTTTCAGGTCAAAATGGTTATTGAGCCGCAGTACCTGTCCCATAGGATCCTGTGAGCCGAAATATTTGTGTGCCAGGCTTTCGGTAAGTACTACCGTATTGGGCTCAGAGAGGGCTGTTTTAGCCGATCCTCTCAGCCAGGTATAGTCGAATACCTCCGGCATATATTGATCGCCATAAGCGAACTCTTTTTCCTTATAACGGGCTTCGCCCACTTTTACAAAGGCGTCCGTCCTGGGAAGATATTGGGCCACCGTTTCCAGTTCCGGAAAGGAGGTCCGCATAGCGGGTGCAATCGCCATGGATACGCTGGGGTTGTAATCCAGTGCATGTAAGGTTACGCGATAAGTCCTTTCTGCCTTGTGGTGATGCAGGTCGTATGTCAGTTCATTTTTGGTAACGAGGAATATGATCAGGCAGGCGGCAATGCTCAGAGTCAGCCCTATAACATTCAGCGCGGCATAATTGAAATTGCGTTTCAGATTCCTGAAGGCGATAATAACGTAGTTCCGGAACATGCGATTGGTTTAAATACGGGTATGCGCTCACGCTGCAAAGCAGGTGCCATTACGCGAGAATGTCTGATAAACAATGTGTTGCAAAAAAGAAGGTATTGACCGCTGTTCGCTTTCGGTAAAGGAAATGTTCGCTTCCGGACGTTTCTGCTAAGGCATTTCGCACAGAATGTCTTTATCCCACAAAAAGAAGGCGATACGGACCGCCTGTTCAAAAGGCAGTAGTTTACTCCACTCTTCCACAATGGCGCCAAAAGTAGCGCTTTTATTGGCCATAGAAAGCAAAGGAGAGAGCTCTACCTCTTCTACATAGGCAATCTCCCGGTCAAGATTAGGGTGCCGGATAGCCGTACGCAATTGCAGCATATCGTCGATCACGCAGGGTACTTCTTCAAATATCAGGGATGGGGATAGCTGTACGGTTTCATGCCATAAACGGGGTAATTCCTGTTGCACGTTGATACGTCGCTGCGGACCAGGCGGCGGAGCCGGGTTAAACTTGTCTTTTAGTCTGTTGTAGAATGGTGTGGACTGTCCGGGAGTGTCAATATAGGGCAGGGATCGTCTCTGCCAGAAAGGGTGTCCCTGTCCCGGCCATGCCTGGGCATAGTAGCCACTGGTCCAGTGGGTATGACTGGCAATGGATTCGATCATCTTATTTTCGTAGAAGGACTGCGCCATACTCGTCTGATCTGTTTTCAGAATAGTATTGATGGCAATAACCGCCTGCAGGGAAAAACGCATCGCTTTTTCTACACCGGTAGAAGACAGCGGGTCCAGTGAAAAGGCAGCTTCTCCCAGGCGCAGGTAATTGTCCTTCCAGGGATCCGTATGCGCGTAAGTAAATACGCTACAGGTTTGGATGCCGGAAATGGGAATGTCTGCTGCCGCAGCAAATAAGTTCGTTGCGGAAAGGATACCACTGAATACCTTTACCAGGGGCTGTTGCCGGATGGTTTCCGGATCTGTAAAAGTGATGATCCTGCATGATCCTCCGGGTGTAGGGGAGCCCCATATCCATCCTTCGGGTCTTGCTTCAATAAGGGTATCTGTTGGCAGGGATTGTCCGGGTAACTCAGCCCACATCGCTACCGTCTGTGGTGCTGTTAATACCCTGTCCTGCATATGATTCCCACGACGGCCGCGGGCATCCAGTATAAAGCGGGAGCTGATACTGATGATGCCCGTGTCCGTTCTGAGTGTGGAGGTCCATGTCTCTTCCGTCCTTTTACAGGATTCGAAGCGGGCAGGTTGATATAAGTGTAAACCCCGGTTAACCGCCAGTTGCAGCAGGTCCTGATCCAGTTGTGCCCTGTCCACCATGACACCTGCACCACGTTGTGCGGTATTGACCAGTTGTGGAGTTGGTGTATCCCAGATAACCTGTGCATGCAGCTGATGCAGGTAATGACGTGTATGAAGCAGGTCACCCGCGTTCAGGTAATCAAAGATATTCCGGATACCAGGAGACAGTGATTCACCGATCTGCGGACGGGGAAAGGGTTCGCTTTCTGTCAATACCACATTGTATCCAAGGGAAAGAAGGCGTAAGGCGGCACAGCTACCGGCAGGACCGGCGCCGATGATCAATACATCAAATGTTTGTTCCGGGGTCATATATGGGGTGTTATAGCTATCTATACCAATCGGGTACGAGTCTGGAGATCCGTTCGTGTGCCTGCATGGTGTAATGCAGCCATCCACGGATATAATCGCAGGCAGTACGGCCTTTTTCCAGTACCTCATGATGACAGCCACCACCGCAGAGATACCTGGCCCAGCACTGATGACAGGGCTCCTGTTGATGTACATGTCTGTTGGATAACCAGCCGTTCTGTAAGGTAGGATTTATTCCGTTATCGAGATCGCCCATATGTCCTGCCGGTTCATTTACAAACCGATGGCAGGCAGATAATGCACCATCTGCAGAAACTCCCATATAACCCGCACCAGCACCACAAGGGTAAGGACGATGGGTACCTTTGGCAATCTCTTTCAGCGCATTGACCATATTGAGGAAAGGGAAGCGTTTTCCGGAGATGACGTGCTGCTCAAATAACAGTCCGCATTCAATCATACCCTGTAACATCTGTTGCAGATCTTCCGGAGACATTTCACCTTTGCCATTGCTGGAACGTAACAAAGGAGAGAAGCCGACGCTATGAAAACCCATGTCGACAAACTCCTGTAAGGTCTTTGCCAGGTCTATATTCAAGGGTGTGACAGTGACTCTGGCTGATACCTGCATGGTACGTTGTCTGGCCAGTAAAGGCTGGATATTCTCCATGATCTTCGCATAGGTACCAGCGCCTCCTTTCATAGGGCGCAAGCGGTCATGCTGTTCGCCGATACCATCCAGACTGATTGTCACTGCGAAACCATATTCTTCAAAGAAATCGGCATCATCTGCCCGCAGCAATGTTCCGTTGGACGTGAGCGAGAAATTGACCTTTACATCTTTTTGTCTGCCTTGTTCGAATGCATAAATTGTTGCCTCTCTTAGTGCATTCCGGTTGATCAAAGGTTCTCCGCCCAGGAAGGTGACCTGTACTTTACTGCCCGGTGTACAGTCTTTTAATAAAAGATCTACAGACTGCTTGGCCGTATCGAGCGACATATTCTTCATGGGACCACCAAACTCTCCCTGATCAGCATAGCAATAAGCGCAACCCATATTACATTTCTGCGCAATAGCCAGTGACAGGGCATATAACTTAGGGCTTTCCAGCGGTCTGTCATTAATCAGAGCAGGTGTGTCAAGTCCGAGGTTGATCAGTTCGTTCGTAATAGCCGCTTCGTCACCCGTTGACAGCAATTGCTGTAGACGATCTGCAATAGAAGCAGAGACTGTATACATCCTGCTGCCGTTGGCAATAAATAATTGTGTATTACCTGCGGTAGGGACAAGATGGATCTGAGGCGAACGTGGTGGTGTACGTTGTTGTATGCGGGAAGCTAATTCACTGGCAATAACTGCCAGTGAATTAGTATTTGTATGTGTTGCTACAGGGTTCATTACTCGTCAATTAGTGAAGGATTGGAATGTACCTGATCGCCTGACTTAGAAGCTCTGGAAGCTTTAGCAGCCTGCGAAGCATCCTGTAGAGGTGTCACCAGCGGATTACTGGCCAGTGCATCCTTTCCATCGATAATGAAGTTCAGTTCTCCCTGCCAGTTGAGGAACAGGTCATCGTAAGAGAACAGCCTGGAATCGGTACGATTATCCGGAATATAGGTACCTGTGCGTCGTTTAGACAGCCACATGTCTCCTTTACTTAACCCGTTATCACCTGGTTGTACGTTTACATAGTCTGGTCGGCTGGCGGCCCAATAATAACAGGCGCATTCCCTGTAGTCATTCTGCCATGGCGCACAGAGGCCATGAGTCAGTTCGCCTGGACTCACAATCGCCGGATTCAGCGCCGCCGTCTTGTTATTAGCAGCATCTTTTGCCAGGTAGCTGTTCACGTTAAACGTCAGCTTTGGATAGGTGCTGGTTTTCAGATCGTCTGCCGTTACCAGTACCGGCAACGTCGCTACGTCTGTGGTGAACTGCAGTTCTGCCGTCTGACCCAGTTTCAATCCTGCTATCAGATTGGACCATTCCATAAAGGCTGCGCCATTTGGATTGTCTTCTGTTTTCAGGTGTACGTTATCTCCGCCAGGAAATACAGGGCCTTCGCCACGTACCATTGTCGGCTGACCATTGATACCGATTAATCTATGTCCGGTCAGGTTATGTCCGCTGTTATCTTCCAGTACATAGTTGTCGTTTTCGCTGAGAGTAAGTCCTTCGAAAGTATGGCGCCACAGGTTGCGGAAGTCAAACTCCAGTCCCGGGAAACAGTTGGAGATAGCTGCTCTGGCCAGTACGCTGTAAGGATTACCCGCACCACGATAGAACAATTGTGCTTTCAGATCAGCGGCAGCGATTGGCTCTCCTGGTTGTGGCGGTGCCAGCAGCCCTGGAGACGCCTGACCATTTTTAAACATGGCATCAGTAGCCGCCTGCACAACGTTATTGATCATACGATAGGTGAGCGTCAACCCTCTTCCGTCTGCGCCACGCATCATGCCAGGCATTTTACTACGTTCCGCATTGGAAAGGTCGCCGATCTGGTAAGGTCTGCGCAGAGCAGAAGCAAACCAGGCAGCAGCGCCGGTACTGAGTCCATTGAAGACTCTTTCATGCAGTGTACGCAGTGCAAGGTTGTCTACAATAGAACTTGCCATAATGGGCTCATACAGTCTGCCAAAGTCATTGGTGTCCTGTCTTACCATCGTACTGGCGACGTTCTCGCGGCCGTTGATAGGATTACCGTTCATGACAGCGGTATTCATCAGGGTGATGGATTCAAATGCACGACGCACGATATCTTCTGCCTCGTCGATAGATACTTCTGCGTCAGGATCAACACCGCTGAAGATCTGCTCTATTTCGTCTGATACTGCACGGATCGGCAGGATATCAGGTGCATAGGCAGGAGGGCCTGCCACGATGTGTGCAGTCGCACTGATGCTTGCACCTGTACCTTGTAATGTAGCAGTTACTTCGCCGTCACATTCATCGTCGAGGTAACCCCAGCTAACGTGATCGCCATTGTCTTTATCATAGCCTGCAAAGATCTGTGCAGGCATAGTGTATGTAGGGTTGAATGCAGAACCTTCTGCATAATTCAGCCAGCCCCCGGCAGGGTTATACAATACCAGGTCTTCACTATTGATGATAGGATCAGCTACAGGGTCTTTTTTTTCAGCTTCAATACGCTGTGTAGAAGAGCCATAAACCTTACCTGGTCCTGGTGTAAAACGGAAGCGCAGGCCCGGATATTTAGCAGAAGGTTTTACATATTGTACGATACCTAAAGGCAGCCATTTATCCGCATAAAAGTTATCGCACAAGCCTTTTAAAGGTTGTGGATCATTGCTGGTGATATTTTCAATTTTAGCGATGATTTTATCAGCTGGTTTGCCGGTACGACGAAACACCTTCAGGTTGCCGACATTCACAGACCAGCTGATGTTTTCCAGTTTGTAACCATGTTTTTCAAGCAATGCCTGTGTAACAGGAACAAGTGTATTGGCATCGTCGCTGGTGATAGCATACAATTCCAGGAAAGGCGCCACCGGACGTATACTAACGTCAGTGTTCTGTGTAGAATTGCCTTCTTTGAAAATGATCACCGGTGGTGGCGTATCATCATCTTTGATCTGGTTAGTCGACGGATCAATAGTGAGGGTAGCCTGTGGTGCAATCTGTCTGAAATCAAGTGGTTTGTTCTCAGGTACGACCAGGTCATAAGCGGCTACGGGTATCTGGGACGCACCCAATCTGCCTATCGCGATAGGAGGAAGTATACGTAATGCTAGGATTGACATAACTTGGATTTTTTGCTGGTTAGTTAAACAGTGGTTGTTGTAAGCTCCTCTATTACCTGTAAGAGCCGCAGGTCAGCTTCTCTTAATGAATGGAGATAACGATGATTGTACTCAGCTGATTGATGCAGCAGTTTAGCGATCAGGGGTTGAGATGCCTCGATCAGGTCCTTATGTGTACGCCATCTGTTATGTTCTCCCATAGGAAGCGTGAGTGTGTAGGGTACCAGGAACGGCGGACCGGCAACTTTGGTATTACTTGTATCTGTCGTGAGTGGCAATTGTACCATCACAGTGGCTATGCTGCGCAGGTTGTACATTTCACCAAAAGTAGAATTGATGATCATACCACGTGGTGAGATAGCGCCTACATTATTAAAACCATTGTCCAGCAGGAAGCTGTGTGTGAGGAAGTTCAACAGCATACGGTAACGTAAGTTGAACAGGTGTCCCCATGTCTGTGCTTCCGGATTGGTGATAAAATCCAGCTCGTTATATTTTGGGTTGGGTTCATAGATCTGTCCTTCTGAAGGAGAACTGTTAGGATCATCGCTTGGATAATCACCGCTGTCGGCAGGGATTTCAGGATTGATCGCTACGTTCCTCGAAAGAGGGAAGGTCGATGCTGAGTCATTCATGACCTTTTTAAGCTTTTTATATACATCGAGGAAGCGCTCAAAGTGAGATGGAGCCGGGTTTTCATCGATGGTGGCTTCTCCCTGTTCTGCGATCTCGCTGAGTGCTTTAAAGGCGTCATCTCTGCTTGCCAGTGGCATTACCAATACATCAGGAGAACCGGCAGGACCACTTCCATCCGGATTGCCACGCTCACCTTTTTTATAACCACGACCCCATTCATCGAACTTGGCCTGGAAAGGAAAGGTTTCTGCCTGGAAAGCTTCATCAGGGATAACATCCGGATCGTTGATCAGTTTAAGTAATACTTCGAATAATGCGCCTACGGTATTAGGCTTCGGTACCTCTGCAAATACCCATCTTTTGATCTCCGGCGCCCATTCCTGATCTTCATCCAGCCAGCTTTGCGGAGCTTCAGCGTAGACATATTTTGCCAGTGAACCAAGGGTCAGCGGTTCCAGCTTAAAAGGAAAAGGGTAGAAGGGCGTATCCCAGGGATAATCCTGTCTTTCAAAATGCAGTGGAGCACCGATCAGTTTGAGTACATTCTGTACAGAAACGAAGTGGCCCATTTCTTCCTTGGCAATGCCGAGGATCACTTCTTGTGCTTCCTTGATCGGTTGTTTGTATTCGTCAGGTATCTGCGGACCGCCAAGACTGTAAGCGGCGTACAGATATTGCAGCATCAGGCCATGTTCAATTTCCGCATCGATACAAAGCAGGAAAGAAACATAGTCTTTGCCGTTGAATTCCGGTGGGATACTGATAGGGGCTTCACTGGTTTCGAAGGTGGAGTAATCCATGGACTGGATGCCATCGAAATTAGCTGATTTCAGTGCTTCCGTTCTGACTTTGTTGAGTTGTGCCCTTTCGAACACAGGGCCGAGGTAACGTTCAAAATTACGTTGCATGAGCAGTGGTGTTTTGAAGTAATTGTGAGTTGGTGTGGAATAATTAAATAGAAGTTTTCACCTGCAATGTTGAGGTATCACGTTCGTTGTTCTGTAAATTTTGTAATAGTTATTTTGTTTGCTTCGTATATTGATTTGGTCCTTTCGAGGTCTTTGAAAGGTAAAGACTTTTTTCTTAGCTGCCAAAATCAAAATTCAGCGTCAGCTGCTATAAGATGACTGACGCAGTTATAAAACGAAGCATATATTAAATGCTTTGTATGTATGCATTTACGTAGTGTGTCGCTATAAACGATCACTGTAACGGATACGCCGGTACTTATCCGGTTTTTAGTCTGCTGCAAATAGGGGTGATCGTAGTATGTCTGCTAAATAATATGTAATTTACACGCTCTCTAAACAATACTACTTATGGCTTCAAAAATTCCGGTTACTATCATTACTGGCTTCCTCGGTTCTGGTAAGACAACCCTCATACGTAACCTCATACAAAATGCAAATGGCCGCAGACTGGCGGTAATTGTCAACGAATTCGGCGAAATGGGTATTGACGGAGAAATCCTGAAGTCCTGCTGCTCCAATGAAGACGATGTACTGGAGCTGAACAATGGCTGTCTTTGCTGTACCGTACAGGAAGAATTCCTGCCTGTTATGTTGCAACTGATGGAGCGTAAAGACACAATCGATCATATTATCATTGAAACGTCCGGTCTGGCATTACCGAAGCCATTACTGCACGCGTTTAACTGGCCGGAACTGAAACCACAGATTACGGTAGATGCGGTGGTAACAGTGGTAGACGTTGTCGGACAGGCAACAGGTGAGATCTGTGACAGAGAACGCGTACAGGGACAGCGTCTGGCAGACGATTCCCTGGATCATGAAACGCCTATTGAAGAACTTTTTGAAGATCAGCTCTCCTGCGCCGACCTGGTTGTAATGACCAAGAAAGACCTCGTAGAGGATGCCCAGTATGAAGAAGTAAAAGCGATCATCGCCGGTAAAGTACGCCCGGATGTGAAAATGGTTGCTGCTGCTAACGGTGTACTCTCCACAGATATCCTGCTGGGTGTTAACGCTGCCGCAGAAAATGACCTTGAGAGCCGTCATTCCCATCACGAAGAAGACCACGCAAACGGTCTGGACCATCACCATGACGATGATATAGACTCCGTTGTAGTAGACATTACTGCACCACATACACCGGAAGCACTGGTAGAAGCGCTGAAGGAACTGATCGAAGAATATGAAATCTACCGTATAAAAGGCTTTATCGATGTACCGGGCAAACCTATGCGTATGGTATTACAGGGTGTATCTAACCGTTTCGATCAATACTTCGACCGTAAATGGAAAGACAGCGAAACCCGTAAAACCAGTCTCGTGATCATCGGTGATGAATTACACGATAAAGACCTGGCTACTATTATCAATGAAAAACTGACTGTAGTCAGCTAATTCCTGCATGCATCTTATTCCAACTATTCCGGGAGGATGGAACCCTAATGGCGAAGGGGTCTTCCATATACAACAGCAGCCGGGTGATATCGTATTTCTGTCAGCCGCTGACACGGAAATACACTCGCTGAACAATGCCTACAGGAAACTGTACACGACAGCAGCGTCGGAACATCCGCTGCCTTCCCTGCGTATCGCTAACCTGGTGTACCTGAAACAGGAACTGACCATTGACAAATACGTAGAAGAAGTCATCAGTAATGCCAAGCTGGTAATTTGCCGGCTACTGGGAGGCAGGAACTATTATCCTTATCTCTTCGAAGCTGTCAGTATTGCCTGTGAACAACAAAAGATCCCCGTTCTCTTCCTCCCGGGATATGATGTACCTGACGTGGAACTGCTCAACAGTTCCACCGTCGACGTGCATATTGCCGATACCGTCTGGAAATATCTCTGCGCCGGTGGTAAACAGAACCATGTACACTGCCTCCGCTATATTTTCCGTACCTTCTTTAACAGGGATTATACCTTCGACCCTCCAAAGCGCCTGCCTGAGCTGTTCCTTTTTGATACAGCAAAAGGTATTATTCCTGAAGGGGAAGCGCATACCGTCTCTACCCAGGCAAGCGGAAATGTCGTGATCCTGGTTTACCAGACGCATTACCTGGCGGATAATCTTGAACCTGTATATTACCTTGCCGACCGTCTGAGAGAAAAGCAGCTTAATCCGATCATTGCTTTTGTCAGTAACCTGCGGGACCAGTCCATCTGTGATGACCTGTTTGAACTCCTGCAACATCAGACAAATTGTACCATTGATGCGGTGATCAATACCACCAGCTTTTCTATCAAGTCATTCCTGGACAACAGCGACGAACAGTTTATTTTCCGGAAAATGAATATCCCTGTCATTCAGGCGATCTTCGCTTCCTGTACAAAAGAAGTATGGGAAGAGAACCTGTTCGGCCTCACCCCGACAGACGTGGCGATGAATATCGCCCTGCCGGAAATAGACGGACGTATCATTACAACCGCCGTTTCTTTTAAATCTTCGCTGGGCCGGGATGCATTAACGGATTCTGATATCCTGAAATACACTACCCATGAAGAAGGCTGCGCCTTTGTTGTGGACTTTGCCCATAGCTGGGTCAACATCCGGTACAAAGAAAACAAGGATAAACACATTGCGCTCATTATGCCCAACTATCCCAACAAGGATAGCCGGCTGGCAAATGGGGTAGGCCTGGACACACCTGCCAGTATCATAGAGATTCTGCAGGCGATGCAGAGGCAGGACTATGCAATGGGTAGTTTTGTTCCTGTGGATAGCAGTGAGCTGATCACACTGATCACCCATTATATCACCAACGATACGGATACGACACTACATAGACCTTATCAGGTGAGTCTGTCGCTTGAACAGTTCTATCAGCATTATAACGCACTTGCTCCTGCTTTAAGAAATAAGATCAGTGATCAATGGGGCCTTCCGGAAGATTCGCCCCATTTCAATCAGCATGAATTCATCATTCCGGGTTTCCTTTTAGGCAAGACCTTTGTCAGCATACAACCCGCCCGTGGTTATAACCAGGATATTAAAGCAATTTATCACTCACCGGATCTCCCGCCAACCTATGGCTACCTGGCTTATTATTTCTGGGTCAATCATGTTTTCTCCGCCGATGCCGTTGTGCACGTGGGTAAACATGGTAACCTGGAATGGCTGCCGGGTAAGAGTGTTGCACTGAGCAGAGAAACCTGTTTTCCCGCCGTGCTGTTAAATCCCATCCCGCATTTTTATCCGTTTATCATCAATGACCCCGGCGAAGGAACACAGGCGAAAAGAAGGAACCACGCCATCATAATCGATCACCTGATCCCACCTATGACAAGGGCGGAAAGCTATGGCGTGCTAACGAAACTGGAACACCTGATAGATGAATATTACGATGCCTATAGCGTAGATCCGAAAAGAACGGCTGTTATCAAAACACAGATAAAACAGCTGGTGAAAGAGGCGAACCTGGAAGCAGACTTACAAAGCTCTGTGAAAGATATCGACGAACTGCTGGTAAAACTGGATGGTTATCTCTGCGAATTGAAAGAAGCGCAGATCAGAGATGGCCTGCATATATTAGGTAAGGTGCCTGAAGGCGATCAGCTGACGGACCTGCTGGTTGCCCTGCATCGGGTACCGGTATCCGGAGGACTTGGTATTACACAGGCTATCGCAAAAGACCTGGGACTGGCATTTGATCCATTGAACTGTGACTATCAATCCGCATTTGTCACAGCTGGTCAACATCCCCTGTTTGCTTCCTGCCGGATCAACGGAGATGTGATAGAAGTACTGGAAGTACAGGCCAGAAAGATCATAGCAAATCTTCGGAACAATATAGCTATCGATAACGCTTTCCCGCATACCAGGGAACTCTGTACGTTTATAACGGCAGATACTTTCCCTAAAGTACTGAGCACCACGGAAGAGATCACCAATCTACTGCATGGAATGGCCGGACATTATGTACCATCCGGCAGCTCTGGTGCACCTACCCGCGGCAGACTGGACGTACTGCCTACCGGGAGAAACTTCTATTCTGTCGATGTACGTGCTATTCCCACTCAGACCGCCTACAACCTCGGTGTAAAAAGCGCCAATCTGATCATAGACCGTTATATGCAGGAACATGGAGACTATCCGGAAAGTATCGGATTGTCAGTATGGGGTACTTCCACCATGCGTACCGGCGGAGATGACATCGCACAGGCACTGGCACTGATGGGCGTCAAACCGGTATGGCAAACTGCCAACAGAAGGGTCAGTGATTTTGAGATCATTCCTTTGATCCTGTTGAGACGTCCGCGTGTAGATGTAATGCTGCGTATTTCCGGTTTCTTCCGCGACGCATTTCCGGATGTGATATCCCTGTTCAACGCTGCCGTAGAAAAGGTTGCACTGCTGGATGAACCAGCGGAACAGAATCCTATCCGCAAACGGTTCTTGGCAGAAAAGCAGGAATGGCAATCCAAAGGACTGCATGAAGAGAAAGCACATAAACGTGCGCTGTTCAGGGTTTTTGGCTCTAAGCCGGGTGCTTATGGCGCCGGTTTGCAGGCGGTGATCGATGAAAAGAACTGGCAATCAAAAGAAGATCTGGCAAAAGTATATATCAACTGGAGTGGGTATGCCTACGGTGCAGACCGGATCGGAGAGTCGGCGCATGAAGTATTTGAAAAGCGCTTATCAGATATCCAGATTGTAATGCACAACCAGGATAACCGCGAACACGATATCCTTGATTCGGATGACTATTACCAGTTCCAGGGTGGTATGGCCAATGCGGTACAGTCGGTGAAAGGAGAACAGCCATCAATTTACTTTGGTGATCATGCGCGTCCGGAGAATCCCAAGGTAAAATCACTGAAAGAAGAACTGCTGAAAGTATACCGTTCCCGTGTCATCAATCCTAAGTGGATCGAAGGGGTGAAACGGCATGGCTATAAAGGCGCGTTTGAAATGGCAGCTACGATGGACTACCTGTTTGCCTATGATGCGACAACCGACCTGGTGGACGACTTTATGTATGAGGGTATTACCAAAGAATACCTGTTCAATGAGGAAAACCGCCAGTTCATAGAGCAGGTCAATCCATGGGCATTAAAAGATATGACCGAGCGTATGCTGGAAGCGATCCAGCGGGGTATGTGGAAACAACCCGAAAAAGAAACACTGGAACGCCTGCAGCAACTATTTGTGGATCATGAATAACTTATTCCGGCTGTTTCTTTCTTTTGTAAAGAAACAGCTGCCACTTTTCTTCTGCCACACCCATTTTATCCATTTCAGCACGTGCCAGTATAAAGAACAGGTCGGAAAGCCTGTTGACATAAGCAGAGATATATTCATCTACATGGTCGGCTTTCATCAGGGTGACCAGCAATCGTTCTCCTCTACGCATCTGTGTTCTTACCACATGACACAAAGCAGAGATCTCATTTCCGCCGGGCAGCAGGAAATAGTCTGACTTACTCGTCATAGCTGCTTCCAATTCGTCGATCCATTGTTCACAGAATTCAGCACCGTCTTCCGGTTTAGGATTCGGGTTCTCCTTTTTGCAATCAGATGGTCTGGCCAGGTGCGACATCATATCCATCATATCTTTCTGGATCTTATGCAGCTTTGGTTGCCATTCATGCTCAGGACCCAGCTTGGCACGCAATAGTCCGATAGTGGAATTCACTTCATCCAGTGTGCCGTAACAATTGACGCGGACATCGTCTTTATCTACGCGGCTGCCACCGAATAGGGCGGTGGTGCCACGGTCGCCTTTCTTGGTATATATCTTCATTCAATTAAGAATTAATAATTAAAAATTAAGAATTGGCAGTTAAAGGCCGGAAATATAAGTTACGAATTACGAATTACGAATTACGAATTACGAATTACGAATTTTTTGGATTAAGCCCTACCTGATAATAATCGTAAAACTGATCATTTCAGAGGAGAGTTATATCAGATCAATTCTTAATCCTTAATTTTTAATTCTTAATTCACTTCACGCAGTGAAGCGATAAATGCCGCCGTATTCAACTTTCTGCATCATCATCTCCTGCAAGGGAACATTATTAAACAAATACATCGCCGAACGGATAACACCTGCATGTGTGATTAATAATGCGCGTTCGTAAGGCATCTGCTTCAGTTCATGTACAAAATCAGCAAAGCGATTCACTAAGGTCATCAGCGATTCTCCGTTAGGTGGCGCTGAGTTGATATAGTTATAATCCTCCATCCAGGGATCGAGTTCCTTACGATCGATCTCATCCCATTTTCTGCCCTCCCAGTCGCCGAAGTTCAGTTCCATCAAACGTGCATCTGTCAGATGGTTTGGGTTAATGGCGGTCGCCAGCAATTTACACCTGGTCAGCGGACTACTATACAACACTTCATGATCCGGCAGGCGTTCGATGATGCCGGCATGTGTGATGGCATAGTCTGCCGGTAGCGGTACGTCTGTCTGTCCGTAGGTATGGCCTTCAGGATAGTCGGGTTTGATATGTCTGATCAGATGTAATTCCATATTGCCAGTATGCCCATGTAAAAAATGACTTCATTAAGTTGTTGCGTTGCCCCCAGGCAATCGCCCGTATAACCGTTAATCCATTTGCTGAAATAACAGGACAGGTAGATGGTCAATAGGCCGCAGGGTATTATAACCAGCAGAAGCAGCCATGAGTGATGGAACCAGATGATCAGCAGTAACAAGGGTATAATCCCCGTGATGTTAGCCAGTATGAAACCCGGCCAGCTGATCTTTGTTGCCAGTGGCTTGCTTTTGGAGGTGCTGTCATCTTCGCGGGAATAAGCCATGAAGCGTAAGAGGTATACCGGCATGGTACGGCTGAATGCATGTGCGGCGATGTACAGTAGGCAGAAAGGCAGTAGCTGTGTGTTGATCATAACCAATGCCAACTTGGCCAGCAGACAAATCTTCAACAGTAAAGTCATAATGATGGCAATTACACCAAAGGCGCCCACACGGGAATCTTTCATGATTTCCAGGATACGCTGCTTGGTCCAGCCGCCACCAAAACCGTCCGCTACGTCAGCAAGACCGTCTTCATGGAAAGCGCCTGTCGTCAGTAATGTCGCCATCACAGAAAGGATGACTGCTGTAAAGATATCTTTGAACAGGGCATTTGCTCCGGCAAAGATAACAGCGCCGATCAGTCCCACCAGTATACCCACCATCGGAAAATAGCGGCTGGACTTATTCAGATCAGCCGTATTGTGATCTATACGCGAGGGCACCGGTATACGGGTGAAGAACATCAATGCAGTCAGAAATATGCGGACCTCTTTCTTCATCGTTATGCTTTGTTGGACACACCGGCCGATTCAAAGCTGGCCATTTCATTCAGGAAGCTTACAGCAGCCTGTATAACAGGGTAGGCAACAGCAGCGCCGGTACCTTCTCCCAGGCGCATACCCAGGCTTAATAAAGGTACAGCTTTCAGGTGGGCCAGCATCAGACTATGACCCTGCTCGTTCGACTGGTGGGTGAACAGGCAGTAGTCCAATATTTGCTCATTTATCTTCGCAGCGACCAGTAATGCAGATGTGGTGATAAAACCATCTACCAGTATCAGCATACCAGCTGCCGCCGCCTGTAACATGGCGCCACACATCATGGCTATTTCAAATCCACCGAAAGTACTGAGTACGTTCAGGGGCGTTTTTTCAATTTTGTTATGACGGATCATAGATTCTGCCAGGATCACTTTCTTCCTGATCAGCCCTTCGTCATCCAGTCCGGTACCTCTGCCAATACATTGTTCCAATGGAATATCACAGAGCAGACTCATAATTACTGCTGCTGCGGAGGTATTGGCGATGCCCATTTCCCCGAATCCGATCACATTACAGCCCTGTTCATGTAATTCTTTCACAACCGCGGCACCTCTTTCAATGGCTGTCTCACATTGCGCAGGCGTCATGGCTGCTTCATGCAGGAAGCTTTTGGTACCCAGAGCCACCTTAGCATGTACCAAGCCGGGATGTTGGTTGAAATCAAAGTTGACACCCGCATCTACGACTTTGATTGCAATACCGTTCTGCTTTGTAAATACGTTGATGGCAGCGCCGCCCTGCAGGAAATTAAAGACCATCTGATAGGTCACTTCCTGTGGAAAAGGACTCACGCCTTCATGCGCAACACCGTGATCGCCGGCAAAAACAACGATGGTGGGTTTATTCAGCGCAGGGGTCTGTGTCTGTTGTATCCGGCCGATCTGTAAAGCCAGTTTTTCCAGCTGTCCTAATGAGCCAATTGGTTTTGTTTTGCTGTCTATCTTGTGTTGCAGTGCCGCCGTAATATCATTGTTGAGGGGGGCAATATGGAATGTAGTCATATCTGTTAAACTGGTTACTTGTGTTATTTGAGTGTCAGCGGTAATCCGGATACCATGAGTGTCGCCTTATCCGCTTTTTTTGCGATGTACTGGTTCATCCAACCCTGGAGATCGGCAAACTTCCTGCCGGCATCGGTGCTGGCGTGTACGCCCATACCAATTTCGTTGGAGATGATGATCAGGTTGAAATCCTGTTGTATGAACTGCTCGAATTCCCTTTTCGCTTCTTTTAATGCAGCCTCCACATCATAGTGATTGTCGACGAATAAGTTGGTCAGCCATAAAGTCACGCAATCAAAGACCACTGTCCTGCCTTCCAGCTGTAGCTTGCTGACATACTTTTCTTCCTCAATATTCTCCCAGCGGGTATCGCGACTGTTCTTATGCAATTGGATACGGGCCTGGTGATCCTGATCCCAGATACGGGAGGTAGCGAGATATACCGGATTATCAGCAATATCCAGTGCCTGTTGTGTAGCGTAAGCGCTTTTGCCGGAACGTTGTCCGCCGGAGATATAGTGTATCACAAATACAATTAAGAATTAAGAGTTAAAAAATAAAGCTGCGCATTACGAATTATATTGGTGATATCATCTGACCTGTTATCAGGCTAACCAATCTTAATTCCTTATTTCACCAGCTTCGCCTTGATCGCTTCCGCCAATTCTCCTGCCTTCCCCAATTGCACAAAACCGCTCTCATTATCCACTACAGTCGTCTCCCTGATAGCAGAAAGGTACTGTTTATAATACCTGACGGCTTCTTCAAAAGGAGTGGCTGTATTGCCTGCATTGATCTTACCATCCGTAAAGATGTACAGACTGGCTTTCTGCTGTGTATTCGTTTTCATCAGCTGATGCAGCAAAACAAACCCGGATTGCATGTTCGTTTTACCGCCGGTTTTCAGTGCCGCAATTGTCTGAAGTAGTTCATCTGCATGTAGGGTAGGAGCAGATAATATTTGCGCCGTACCATTGTGCAGGGCGACTGCTGCATATTTTATACGCCGGGTCTTATACCTGGCAATCGTTGTTGCTACCAGACCCTTGATAAAAGCAATTTGCTTGTCTTTCATCATAGACCCGCTGGAATCTAACAGGAAACAAACATATAATTCGTTTTTGGCCTGTTCCTGCTTATACTGAATCTCTACTTTATCATGTGCCAGATAATGCTTCAGCGTCTTTAATATGGCGACTTTCGGCGTTGAACGAGCGTAAGCAGGTCTTTGTGTAAAGCCTGTTTTGCTGTTATCCTTTTTGATTGTGGCGCCCTTTCGGGTACTCACAGGACTGGCCTTCAGCTGCACATAACTGTTCGTTTTGGAAGCCTGTAGCAGGTATTCCTGCAGCGGACTGCCTGGTTTACTCAGTTCATTTTTATCCTTATCGAATCGCCCTCCTTTTCATCCCTGGGAGACTGCTGCTCTCTTTGCTGCTGAGGATTTTGTGATGAAGAATAGTTTTTTGAACGATGGGAGAGTACAAAAGGCATCACTTTATGTACGTCGTCTGTGGTGACGGATTTCCGGTGATGGAAAGCCGCATATGCTCTTGCTGCTTTCAGCAACAGAATATCGGCCCGTAAGCCTTCCACTTTATGTGCGATACAGGCATCTGCGATGGTTGCCTGTATCATTTCGTCGTATGTGACTTGTTTTACCTGCTCCCTGGCAGTAGCGATCCTTTCTGCAAGTTCTTGTTCAGCCGCCTCATATTGAGCGAGGAAAGCAGGAATGTCGGCATCAAACTGTAAACGACGGCTCACGATCTGCATACGGTCGGTCCGGTCCATGGGTGTATGAACAGTGACACTTAGTCCGAAGCGGTCCAGCAGTTGCGGACGCAGTTCGCCTTCCTCCGGATTCATCGTACCTACCAGGCAGAACTTACTTTCAAACCAGTGAGACACCGCATCTCTTTCCAGGTGGTAACCACCACTGGCGGAAGCATCCAGCAGAATGTCCATGAGGTAATCATTCAGGAGATTGACCTCGTCGATATACAATATACCATGATTAGCGGTAGCCAGTAGTCCCGCCTGAATAGCGATCTTCCTGTCATTGATCAGGGTATCCAGTTGAACGGTGCCCAGCACCCTGTCTTCTGTAGCGCCTATGGGCAGGTTTACAAAAGGGAAGTCGGGCAGACTATGCTGCATCAGGTGACTGAGTCCCCTGACGGTCGTCGTTTTACCGGTGCCTTTGTCGCCCAGTGCCAGTACACCTCCAAGGCCCGGTTCTATCATACAGAGTATGAGGGCCAGTTTGAAGTCGTCCTGTGCGTATATGGCTGTAAAAGGAAATGATTGCATATGGTAGCTATTTACGCAAAACTGTTATAGATCCAGAGACAGCCTATGCCAATGGAAAACAGTCCTACAACTGCGTTGAGTGATTTAAATGCCAGCTGGTTCCGCTCAATAAACCGGGATACTGAAAATGCCAGTACACAGCTGTAAGTGGTCATCGCGGCGACAATGCCGATACTTTGCAACACAATGATACCGATAGCCGTTGTGGTATCACGGGAGGCCATGATCAGGGCTACGGCACAGGCGCCACCGGTTCCGGCCAGTCCATGCAGCATCCCTACCCAGAAGGAACGGCTTAATGGATTCATCGCAATTTCCTGTCCCTGTTTACCATGGATATGCAGGGCATTGTTGATATGTTCATGCTCTGAAAAGGTCTTGTGTGTGGCCATCATCTGCTTGAGCTGATGATTTCTGCGGATGGCAGAGATACCCAGCCATATCATCACCGGCCCTACTATCATTTCCGCATAACCGGAAAGATCCAGCGGTAAGGCAGATTTCAATAACAGCGCAAAGCAACTGAATAGTATCAGCGTAACCGAATGTCCTAAAGCCCATTGTGAAGAGCGCCATATCAGCTTTGAAAGACTGATCTTATTATTGGCTTTTTCTGATGCCAGCACGGATACGGCCGCCATATGGTCGGGTTCGAAAGAGTGCTGTATGCCCAATAATAAAGAGTCTGTAAAAAGATATCCAATCATATTAAAATCTTAGAATAGTATCGTTTGCGTCAATCAGTAATATTTGTAAATCAACTGCCGGTACCAGCGGTTTACAAACCGCATAGCAGCGTTCGGCCAATGTCCGGAAGAAAGGTTCCTGTTCGGTGAACGGGAATATCTCCGTCAGCCGCCGGGCCATATTGAGCTCCAGAATAGGGGCGCATTGCTCGTCGCTGTACCCGCATTCCTTTGCAAGCCCGTGTATAAACTTTTTATCCCAGGTAGACTTCCCGCTGTGGGTATCCAGTTCACCCTGTGCCAGCTTAGCCGCCTTACCCAGCATGATACCCATCGTCACCTTTTCCAGGGGTACACTACGGATCTTTTCCAGTGTTTCGCCTATCCAGTTCCCGTACTGTATGAAGGCGAATTCAGCTAGGTGGTCGAACCGCTTCCGCAGGATATTCTCCGAACGGCCACCGGAGTTGATCACGATCTCCCGGCAATTATTAGCCAGTGCCACATCGATACCCTGGGTAATACTGGCGATATAGGCAGATGCACTAAAGGGTCTCACGATACCCGTAGTGCCCAATATGGAAATGCCGTCTAAGATGCCAATACGGCTGTTCAAAGTCTTCCTGGCTATATTAACACCATCCACGACAAAAACCTCGATATTAACTCCCTTATTGCGTTTATAAAGGTGTGTCAGGAATAAGGCAACATCCGTCATCATTTTCCGGGGTACCGGATTAATAGCCGGTTCGCCGACACCAATAGCCAGTCCGGGCAGGGTAACGATGCCTACGCCTTCTCCGCGGAAAAACTTTACTTCCAGTGTATCGTTAAAGGACACCGTCACGCCAATCGTAGCGCCATTGGTCACATCCGGATCGTCTCCTGCATCTTTTACGGTAGTACAGGTGGCCTGTTCGCCGTTAAAGGAGCAGGAGCTGATCGCAAAAGTCACCTTCTCGCCCAGCGGCAGGGTGATTTCTACTTCGGAGATTGGCTCCTGTGTAATCAGGGATAACAGCGCCGCACGGGTACATGCAGTTGCGCACGCCCCTGTAGTATAGCCCTGTCTTAAAGGGCCGGCTGGTATCTCCTGCAGACTCATAGCCCTAAACGATTTAAGTGTCCTATTAATGATGCCGCATCCGTTACAGGAATAAATGCCTCCGGTAGAACAGGGCGCCGGACGATCAGTATCGGTATATTGTTTTCCAGGGCCGCCTTGATCTTGGTAGAAAGAAACCCGGATTCTCCGCTTTCTTTCGTCAGGATAGCCCCGATCTGGTATTGTTTTATTAAGGCAGATGCCTGTTGCAGATCATCTCCCGGCATCTCCAGGATAAGATCTTCCTCCGGAAAACCGGCGGCTTTTGCCAATGCCAGCGAACTTTCTCTGGGTAATATCCGGAAGATGGTCGCATGTTGCTGCCAGTAATACTGCAACGGAGCGATCGTTTGTACACCGGTCAGTGCCAGCAGCTTTTTTACCGGATGCTGTTCCAGCCAGCCGGTCGCCGCTTTATAAGTATCCACATACCGGATCAGCGGATGTTCCTGCTTTTCAGGATAACTGCGTTCAAAACGAAATACCGGTAGCGACAATGCCTGTGCACTTGTGTGGATCGTTTCGTGGAGTACGCTGGCAAACGGGTGACTGGCATGTACAATGGCTTTTACGTCCTGGGCAATACAGAAGGCTTGTAGATCTTCCGCTGTCATGGCGCCATGCCGGTATTGCCCATACTGACCAGTTGAAAAATCTATCTCTGTTTTGGTAGAATAGTAATAGGGGCGCGCATATTCCTCTAGTATGCCCGCTACTTTCTTACCTTCCGTCGTTCCACCAAAAACTAATATCATTACTTCGCTTTTAAGGCTTTACCTGTTCTGAATGTATGTTTCCATTCAGGACTATACAAATGAGAACGATTCTTTCTGGCGCCGATTGCCACACCCACGATTACCAGGGTGGTGAGCGTCAGTTTATTTTCGCGCACGATCTGCGCCAGGTCTTTCAGCTGACCGGTATAGATCTCTTCATCTTTCCAGCTCACCCGGTATAATACGGCGACAGGTGTTTCCGGTTCATAGTGTTCCAGTAACTGCTCCTGTACTGATTTTGCAATCGTCGCACTCAGGAAGATACACATGGTGGCTTTGTGTTTCGCCATCTCGTTGAGTTTCTCGTTCTCCGGTAATGGTGTTTTACCGGCGCCCCTGGTCAGGATGATGCTTTGTACGACTTCAGGGATGGTAAATTCCGACTTCAGACTGGCAGCTGCCGCCTGGAAAGAAGAAATACCTGGTACGATATAATAATCCATCCCTTTTTCATCGAAGATGGTCATCTGTTCCTGTATCGCGCCGTAGATGCTCGGGTCGCCTGATTGTAAACGAACGATCAGGTGGCCTTTTGCATAATGTTCTTCCATCAGTCCGATCTGTTCTTCCAGCGTCATACTGGCGGAGTTTCTTACAATCGCTTCTTTCTTTGCATAATGCGTGATCTCTTCCGGTATCAGACTACCAGCGTATAATATCAGGTCGGCTGTTTCTACCAGTTGTTTCCCTTTAAGACTGATCAGTTCAGCATCGCCTGGACCTGCACCCACAATAGCTACGACTGCCTTACGTACTACCTCACTATCCAGTGCAATCGCGATAGTATGTTTCTTGCCGGAAGGCACGGTGATCTTTTGTTTTTCCAGCAACAGTTCCTGGTTCCGGGATAACAGCATCGCAGATGCTTCTGATACGCTGTGTACGCCCAGTTTAGACATGACTACCTCGGATGGATTCACAACCTGCTGTGTATTCAGCTCCTCTGCCGTATAAGTAATGAAAGGCACCTGCAATTTTTCTGCTAAAGCAATAAAGGCGGTTTCATCGTGTTTTACATCAATCGAGCCAATGGCTTTTATTGCCGCAGGCGACAGCTGTTGTGCTGCCAGCTGCTCATACACAGAAGTTTCCAGTTGGTCTGTTTCAATATCACGGGAACATCCCATACCGACATGTAAGACCGGTACATGGAAATGCAGTACGGGAATGTTGAGCGTATAAGTCTTATAAGTGACCGCAATCAGCAGCTCATATTGGCTGGGGGCTATCTGGTCGAAATCATAATAAACATCCACAAATGCTGGCAGATGCTTCTCCAGCCAGGCCGTTCCCTTATCCTTTATGTCGAGTAATAAAGCCGTTCGTTTATTATTAACAAACAATGAAATGAGGGCGTTCATATCTGCCGAAGGCGTAGCTTTCCAACCAAACTCTTTCGCCAGGGTATCCAGTGCCCATAGCTCCTGCAGATCACTGCTGGTGGTAATCACCGCCTGTGCACCGATAGCTGCGGCTACTTTACGGGTAATGTCATTGGCGCCACCTACATGTCCGGATACGACTGCCTGTACAAAACGGCTATGATCATCCATATTGATGACTGCCGGATCGCTTTGCTTATCCTGTAAATAAGGGGCAATACTGCGTACACAGATACCCAGTGCGCCAACAAAGATCAAGGTATCAAAGGCGCTGAAATTGTTTTCCAGGAATGCCGCGATACTGTCTATCTGCGTGGCTTGTTCATGTGGGCGGGTGCTCACCAGCAGGGATTTCGGGAACTCTGTCCGGATCCTGTTGCCTAATGCAACACCCCTGTCGGTACTGGCAATGATGACTGTCTTACTCATTTTATTGCTTTTCTGCTGTCAGGATAGTAATCGGATTGTGGGCATCCACAGTGATCACCATCGGTTCAGATAATGTATAGTTTAATCCTCTGGCTGCCGCGATAAACTGCGTCTTGCTGTCTTCTTTGACCGCATTGATAACGAGTTTCGCTTTTGATGGCAGATAGTTGTCCAGTTGGCTGATCAATGCTTCCAGGCGGTTGCCATGTCCACCAATAAAAACAGCATCGGGTTTGGGTAAGGAGGCGAGGTCCTGTTCGAAGAAATCACCCATCACTTTCCGGATCCCCGGTGTGGCATGTTTGCGGGTATTGACCTCAAACAGAGTATCACATTCCGGACGCTTCTCAAAAGCTACAATCTGCAAATGCGGATATTGCCTGCGGGCTTCTATGGATACGGATCCTGTACAGAACCCGATATCCCAGAGGGTATGCCTTGCAGATAAATCCAGCTGTGCCAGACTAACCATCCTTACAGGCATTTTGGTGATCATATTCGGCCGGCCTTCCAGTCCTTCAAAACTATGATCGGGTATGCCGGCTGATAAAGACCTTTGCTGCTTTTTATTCAGCAGCACACAGTTGAGTGTATGTGCTTCATAGTCCCGCATGTCTTTCATATGCTCGCCGAATACGATCTTTTGTCCGGGTCCTTCCAGGTTTTCGCCGATATACATCACGTAGTTATCGTACCCATATTCCACCATACGTGCTGCAATGGCAGCCGGTGTTTTCACCTGATCAGTGAGAATACCGATGCTCTGGTGTTGTCTGAGCAGGGCCTGGTCCAGTTCTTCCCAGGAACGGCCGTGTACAGAAGTATTCACTATATGAGAATAGACAAAGTTCAACCGGTGACAAAGCAGCTGTATGCTGTTGAAATAAGGCGATACCTGCAGGTCTGCTTCCGGATGATATTTTTGTATGGTTGCTGCGAATCCGTAGAATAGCGGATCTCCTGAAGCGAAAACCACGATATCCTCGTCATACGTTTTATATTGTTCAAACAACGCCTGCATATCACTCCGGATATCTATCCACTGGTGACCGGCAGGCAGATGTTTTTGTATCAGTTCATAGTGTCTTTTTCCACCGGAGAACACGCGGTAGTGTGGGACTATATCTATGGCCGCTTCCGGCAGGAGATAGTCAGGATTGTTTGATATGCCGATAACGATATATTCCACTACCTGTCTTTTACGGTGAATGCTGCATTGACGATACTGGCCGCTACGTTACTGCCGCCTTTTCTTCCGCGGATGATCACATAAGGCACTGTTTTAATGGCCTGCAGTTTCAGTTTTGATTCAATCACATTGACGAATCCTACCGGTGCACCGATAATGCCGGCAGGGCAGAACTTCCGTTCCTGTAATTGATCGCAGAGTTCAAACAGGGCGGTAGGTGCATTGCCTACGACAAACAGCGCATCCGGGTGTTTTTCAATAGCGATACGCATGCCTGCCTGACTACGGGTCAATCCTTCTTTTTCTGCTAAAGGCAATACTGCTTCATCATTAAGATAGCAGTAGACATTGGCATTATATTTTTTGATAAATTCTTTCGTAATACCTGATTGTACCATGGTCACGTCTGTCACGATCGTACCACCGGTGCTGAGATAATCATGCCATTGTGCAATAGCGTCATTATTCGACAAATACAGGTCTTCATATTCAAAGTCAGCCGTTGTATGGATACAGCGCATAATCGCCCACTTATCTGCTTCGCTGACGTCCTCGCGTTTCAGTTGCGCAGCGATCTGACGGAAACTTTCATCCTGTATTTCCTGTCCGGAAGCAGGTTTCCTCGCCATATAACCTCTCGGTGTTACCAGGTGATTGTTAAACTGATACGTCTGCGAATTGCCGATCATCACCAGTGAAAACATATCTACGGATGCTACATCCATATCACCCAGTGTCGTGATGGTAATGGTTTCTTCCGGTCTGGTTACCTGGCGGATAATCGCTACAGGCGTTGCGGGATCTCTGTGCAGGAGGAATAGTTCCCGGAAGCGTGCCAGTTGCCAGAAGCGTTTTTTACTTCTCGGATTATATAAGGAAGTCACGAAATCGCCGATAGCAGCTGCCTGTATCCGTTTTTCTATTACGGGCCAGGGCGTCATCAGATCGGATAAAGAGATACAGCAGAAGTCATGTCCCAGTGGTGCGCCTAATCGGCCTGCGGCAGCGATGAAAGCACTGATACCGGGGATGGTCTGCAGATCAATCGGTTTGTCAGTACGGGTACTGGCATATTGATATACCAGTGAGGCCATGGCATAAATACCTGCATCTCCGGAACTGATCACCACCACATGTTTACCTGGTTCACAACGATTGACAGCCAGTTCGGCACGGGCTTCCTCTTCTGTCAGGTCTTTCCCGATACATTCACAGTATGTGGGCAGGAGGTGCTCCACGAACTGAAAATAGTAACTGTACCCGATGGCAATATCAGCCGTGGCCAGTACCTGTTGTGCAACAGGCAGGATATAGTCTTTACCGCCGGGTCCTATACCAACTACGCTTAACTTCATATTCTTTTCAAAATGAGTAATGAAAAATAGGGGATCTCCCTGTTTTCCAGGTCGTTTATGTTTGTGGTGATGTATTGCTGTGTGGTACCGAGTCTTTCACAATAAACAATCTGGATGCCGGTCTGTTGGATCAGGCTGCGGATGTCCTGTAGTACGCTTCTGACCTTTATGAGCACAACGGTTTCAAACTCTTCCAGGTAGCGGGAGAGGGTATCCCGGTCTTTCATTCTCGGCAGGATCGCGATCTTCTCATTGAGGATGGCCAGTGACGACTGATGTTGGGCGGCCCCTAATATAAAGGACGGTACTCCCGCAATAATTTCCAGTTCCAGCTGGTGTTGCTGGATGTGTTTTAGCAGATAAGCAAAAGTGCTGTAAAAGGAGATGTCTCCTTCACTGACGAATGCTATCTGTAAGCCTGTCTGGTAATCGGCCAGCATCTCCTGGAAAGTGGCCGCATATGTCTGTTCTGCTACTTCCCGGTCGTCGGACATTTTCAGAAACATGCCATGCAATTTATCCGTGTCCAGCTGATAATGCTGCAATATCTGTAATGAATAACTGGAAGTACTGCCATCCGCCAGGAGAGAGCCCGGATAATAGATCTTGTCTGCCTGTTGTAGTGTTTGCATGCCTTTAACGGTGATCAGTAACGGATCGCCGGGGCCCAATGATACACCATATATCTTTCCCTTGCTGTTCATGTATCAGATGCCGAGTATCTTTTTAACGGTTGTCAGAACGGTTTTCTTTTCACCAGGTTTTTCTTCTTCTTCGAATAAGATGCCTTTCACAGCCAGATGGTGACCGACCTGTTCTTTGCCCACTTCTTCTTCAAAACCTATGATCTGTGTGCGGTATTTGCACAGCTGACAATTCATATCCGGACTACCTTCCTGTACTTCCCGGATGCGCTCGTCTATGGTTTGCAACAGCAGTTCATCACATTCAAATGATTTGGTAGCGATGACCTGCTTGCCGGTCGTTGCGGAGAATTCTTCCAGTTGAGAATAGATCTTTTTGAGCAGTACACCGGTGAATAAGAACACGGGTAATGCCACAATTCTTTTATAAGGCAGATGATCGATGATGGGTAAGTGGTCTTTCAGCAGCGGCTGCGTTACGCCGATAAAAGCCGTGGTAGAGAATCCGAAGCCCAACCCTTCTCCCAGCATACGCGTCATTTTGGCTACATCTGAGTTAGCGTCAGGATCGGAGGTGCCTCGTCCTACCAGTAGCAGACAAGCTTCCTGTCTGTCCAGTGAAGGATATGCTGCTTCAGCTGCTGCTACCAGTTTACCCGCAAGCTGCAGGATGGAAGGCGTAATACCAATATGTCTGCCCAGTCTGATCCGCAAATCCGGATATTGGGACTGCAGGGTATTCATTTCGAAAGGAATATCATTCTTGGCATGGCCACCGGCAAAGAGGATGGCCGGAATAGCGATGATCTCCCGTATGCCTGCCACATACATCCGCTCGACAGCCGCCGCATATACGGGGTGCGAGAATTCCAGGAAACCATAATCCACCATCCTGTCAGGATAGCGTTTGCGCAATAATGCCACCAGTGCTTTAAAGCCTTCGACTCCTTCAGGATCGCGGCTGCCGTGACCACAGATTAATATCCCTTTCATATGCCGGTATGTAATAATTGGACAGGATCAGGGTACTTGAATGAATAGTTCAGTCGTTGCTTGATCTTGTCTGCGTTGATTATTTTGAAATGAGGATCGGCGGTAGCGGCGAATGTAGGCAGTTCCAGTCCGGCGATAGCGGCCGCCTGAGTATAATATTCCCTGCGTGTAGGATGTTCATCTGTACAGGCATTGAATACATCGCCCCATGCCTGTTGACGGATAATTCCCGTGAGGATACCGATGCAATCGTCCTGGTGGATAACGTTGATCGGTGCATCACCGTTCTCTACATTCTTCTTGCCGGCCAGGAAACGGCCAGGCATACGATCGTAGCCGATCAGCCCTGCAAAACGAATCACCGTTGTCATAAAACGGATATTGGTACGCAGCATTTTTTCAACAGCCAGTAAGGCTTTACCGCTGCCTTTAGACGGGGTAGCGGTTTCATGTTCGAATACTTCTCCGTTTACATCAGGGTAGACGGAGGTGGAACTGATGAACAGCACCTTTTGTACCGGACTTTTCTCTATCGCTTTCACGAGGTGTGCCATCTGTGCCTGATGATAGAGCACGACGTCTTCCCGGCGGGAAGGAGGAAAATTAATGATCAGTATTTCACTTTCCAGGAACCCGGCTATGTCATTACTTTCAATACCGGCTTCAGTGATCATGACCTGATAAGGTTGGATCTGTGCCTGTGTCAGTTCTCCCATTTTATCTTCCGAAGTGACAGAGCCTTTCACGGTATATCCTTCTTTTACAAGATGGATTGCCAGCGGAAGACCCAGCCAGCCGCAGCCTAATATGCTGATGATATTTGTCGGTGCTTTGCTCATATAATGTTTGATCCTTAACGTGGGTCTGTCTCATTGGCGATCTCCTGTTTGGCGTATCTGTGCCGCAGGTAGAGCTCCACGTATAAAGATATAATGATACTAATAAAAACGAGTCCGACAATATTATTCTGGAAATCATTTAGTTCCAGGGACTCGTTCCAGGCGCTTGCAATTTTATACATAGGAATGGCAAAACACATGATCGTGATCAGCACATTCAGTTTAAAACGATGACTCTGGATCTTTTTCTGATCGAAGGTCTTGAGTAACTTGCTCAGCAGCAGGGAATCGCAGGTACCGGTGATGATCAGTCCCAGTGAGAATACCACGCCGCCCATGATAGCATAGATCCATTGATTAGAGACGGATACGGCATAACCGAATGCAGCGATCTGGGAGGAGGTATCAAAGATGAACCCGAATATGATACCGGTGATGATAACGGTAAACGGATTCAGACTGTTACTGAAGGTTTTGGGTAACAGTCGCTTACGGAAACTACCTGTCTGTGTACTGTCCTTGCGGGTCAGATTGATCAGGTTAGAAATACCCATAAACAGGAGCATCACGGAAGACAGCCATTCCACCACGATATCCAGTGCAGGAGGCATTTCGAAGTTATTCTTCAGTATACAAAGGAAGAGGGCTATGGCGGTGACCATGATCCCATGTCCGAAAGTAAAGAGTGTGCCTACCCATCTGGTCCAGATACTTTTATGGAGATGCAGACGGTAGGTATATCCGTCGATCACAGTAATATGATCGGGGTCCAGTCCATGACGTAAACCAAGTACGGCCAGGACGATAAATCCGGTCAGATCCTGTTGTAAGATGTTCATGTGCCGGGGTTTTATTCGTTTGGCTGAGGGCTTTTGAGCGTAAGCGGACTGGATGCTACCTCTTCAGCTTCCGGGAAATGCACATGTTCCAGTACCAATTCATTTTTCAGGAGATGTTGCGTCACGATCTCGCGGGTGGTATCCAGGTTTACATTTTTATACCAGAGACCTTCCGGATGCATAAAGATCATTGGTCCCCAGGTACATTGTCCCAGGCATTTGGTACGAACAGTGTGGATTTCGTCATTGAGGTCATGCTCTGTGAGGTGCGTTCTGAGCTGTACCGTGTTTTCATCAGCGGCGTTGTTTTTATTACAGGTGCCTCCATTACAGATAAAAAGGATCTTCTGAACTTTAGTCAGATCTTTAATTGCCATACGACTCGTTACTTTTGATTAATACATTAATTACCCGTTAATGATTAAACAAGACCTCAGCAAAAAGATAGAAAACAGGAAGCATGTATACCGGACGGCATACGTGCATTACGTTCTCCCATGACTTTTTTCCCGAAGTGTTGGATAAACATAGTTTGTTGGCAGGTCTTCTGACTCGTTCTACTCTTAACGCCTTCCCATCCGATTGGGGATTACGACAGTGGCACTGGTTAAAAGCTGTTACAGAACTTACAGCAGCGGGAACTGTTTTGGGTTTTCACCAAATTCCCTTTTAATTTCAGCCGGCTTTGGGCCGGACGAAAACCAAGAAACTGGCTCAAATGTAGGTAATTATTTGCTCTTTTTAGCAGGAGAATAGAACAGCGTGCAGTCAATCAGGTAGTTACGGCGTATATTATATAGGTGGCGACTATGAGTAAAACGCTCAGGAATGTGACAGCATGATTGATATACATGACTTTGCGCAGTTCTTCGTGGGCAATATCCCGGGGGTGTTCACCAATATAGGGTTTGACTACTAATTGTCCATGGTAGGTATTTGGCCCTCCAAAGCGGCAGTACATAATACCTGCCAGGGCGGCTTCCGGGTATCCTGAATTCGGACTGGCGTGCTGGTGGCCATATCTGAAGATGTAGGTCAGTCCCCGTCTGCTGAAGGCTACCAGTACCATGAGCAGTGCTGTGATACGCGCCGGAATGAAGTTGGCCACATCGTCCAGTCTGGCGGCAAATTTCCCGAACCAGAAATATTCCTCTTTTTTATACCCGATCATGGAATCCAGGGTGTTAATCATCTTATAGGTCATCATAGCCGGTAATCCGCCAACGGCGTAATAGAAAAGGGGCGCAATGACTCCGTCGCTCAGGTTTTCTGAGAGGGTTTCAAAGACGGCAGTTCTGATCTGGTTTTCGCCGAGGTTTTTGGTTTCCCTCCCTACGATCCAGGAAAGGCGTTTTCTGCCCGCATCCAGTCCCTGACTACTCAGTGCGTCAAAAACCTCGCGGCCTTCCTGTAAGAGGCTTTTATTGGCTAAAGCAAAGAAGACGAAAATGGAGGTGAACAGGTAGTAAAAGGCGGGTGTCTGTATTCGCAGTAACCAAAACTGCATGCCGGCAAAGAATAGCCAGCAGATAGCACACAGTAAGACGCTCAAAATCATCCCCTTCAGGAAACGGCCTTTCCCCCGGTTGAGTGTTTTGGTACCAAAGCTGATCAGATGACCAAACAACCTTATCGGGTGTGGCAGCCAGCGTGGATCTCCCAATGCCAGGTCCAGCAGATAGCCCGCCACTAAGGGAATAATGATTAAGAGATACTGCTGATCCATGCCTGAATACCTTTTATAAGTAGCTGATTTTCTTCCGGTCTTTGTGTGGCGACCCTGAAATGTTGTGGACTAAGGCTTTTGAAATTGGCCGCATCCCTTATCAGCAAACCTTCATTTTCCAGTAAGTATCGTTTAAGGTCAGCCGCAGTACCGGTGTTTGTCCGCGAAAGAAAGAAATTGGTCTGGGTATCCCTGACCTGTATACCTTCAATATGCTTCACCGCAGCCATCAGGTCCAGCGTGTCTTTCCGCAGGTCCGCGATAGGCAATGCCAATGCATCCCTGTGCTGTGCGATATAGAGTCCGGCTTCAATGGCCAGGGCATTGACAGACCAGGGCATTTTAGACGCGAGTATCTGTTGAATGATAGTCGCGTTACTGAGGATATAACCCAGTCGTAAACCCGGGATGGAATATGTCTTGGTGAGTGATTTTATAATAATAAGATTGGGCAACTGATCGATAGCGCCCACCATAGAGATGATTGCTTCCGTAAAATCTACATAGGCTTCATCAATCACGAATATCGTCTGCGGGTGTGCACCCAGCAATTCCCGGATCGTTTCAGGGTGTAATACTGCGCCGGTAGGATTATTCGGATTACCAAAGAATACGAGATCTGACGTGAAGCGGGTAGCGGGATGTAGTTCATCGTAAGGGATATAACTGATGCTGAGGTCATTCGCCTGACAGGCATCTTCATATTCTGCGAAGGCTGGTATAGCGATAGTAACTGATTTTCTGCGAAATGCGTGGGCTACCAGGTAGAAAGCTTCCGTTGCACCATTGGTGACCAGTACCTGCTCAGCGCTGAGTTGGTGCCAGTCGGCCAGTGCCTGTTGCAGGCGTTGTGCATTGGCTTCGGGATAGTTGTTCAGTTTATAGAGACAATCAGTCAGGTGCTGGCGTAATCCGCCGGCCAAGCCTTCGTAGTATACATTGGAACTAAAATCGGCTTTAACAGGATAATTGAACAGGTATCTGTCGTCTCCGTGCCCGTTGATCATGACTGTGTCTTTAATTGTCTGTAAATATATGCCATGTCGATGTGTTCGCGTAGGTGTTGTGCCAGTTTATCGTATTGTTCCTCTTTAAAGGCGAGGTAATCAAACGGTGCACCGGATGACTGTGTCGCATGATCTTTCAGCAGATCATCCACAACTGTCGCATTATCCAGGATGCCATGTATGTAGGTGCCCCAGCAGTTATCCGTCAGCTGATATCCGTCAGCGTGCCCGTTTAAGGTATTATTCAGCGGACGTGCTTCTCCGCTGGTACTGGTGAGTCCCATATGGATCTCATAACCTTCACAGGCTGTTGACTGCCCTTTATAGTAGAACCTGCATTGTTCAGTGATTTTATCTTCTGTCAGCACAGTGCTTACGGGCAGGATACCCAGTCCGGGCATGGATTCAATCGCACCTTCCACATGATGTGGGTCTTCCACGACGGTTCCCATCATCTGGTAACCACCGCAGATGCCGATAACAGTCTTGCTATTTTTATGCGCTTGTACGATGGCTTTAGCTACGCCGTTATTTTTGATATCAATCAGGTCAGCAATGGTATTCTTGCTGCCGGGAATGATAATGATGTCCGCTTTTTCTATGTCAGCGGGATTGTTACTGTAGAAGAGGTGTACGCGTTCGTCTCTTTCCAATACGTTAAAATCGGTAAAATTGGAGATCCTGTTGAGTAGTACCACTGCAACATTGACCTTGCCGGAAGCCAGTTTGTTGTGTTTGTGTTCCAGTCCGACGGAGTCTTCTTCCTCAATATAGATATCCTTTCTATACGGCACTACGCCTATCACAGGTATGCTGCAAAGCTCTTCTATCATGGTTCTGCCGCTTTCGAATAAGCGGGCGTCTCCTCTGAATTTATTGATGATAATACCTTTGATCAGTTGTTTTTCTTCCGGTGTCAGTAAGGCGATAGTCCCATATACACTGGCAAATACACCGCCCCGGTCGATATCTGCCACCAGGTAGACATCTGCGTTGGCGTGCAGGGCCATCCGCATATTGGTAATATCCCGGTGTTTCAGATTGAGTTCGCTGATACTGCCAGCCCCTTCCATCACAACAGGATTATGCAGCTGATAGAGTCTGTCATAAGCGGCTTTGGATGCTGCGAACAACTCCTGTTTATTGTTGCCCATAAAGTAATCATAGGCCGACTGACTGCCGACTGGTTTACCCAGTAACACGACCTGTGAAGCTTTATCACTGGTAGGCTTCAGCAGCACAGGGTTCATATCCGTACTACAGGGAATACCACAGGCTTCTGCCTGTACGGCTTGCGCGCGGCCGATCTCAAAACCGTCCGGCGTAGCATAGCTGTTGAGGGACATATTCTGTGCCTTGAATGGTGCAGGATGATAGCCATCCTGTTTGAAGATGCGGCAGAAACCCGTATTGATTAGACTTTTACCGACATCAGATGCAGTGCCGGCAAACATGATGGACTTTAGTCGCTGCATAAGAATACGAATGTACTATCTTTGGCCGAATGAAGCCTCAGTTTTTAATTGCAGCACCCAGTAGTAATTCCGGGAAAACAACCATTACGCTGGGCTTACTACGTCTCTTACACAAGCGGGGAATGAGCGTACAGCCGTTTAAGTGCGGTCCTGATTACATTGACACAAAACATCATTCCTTCGCCGCACATAAAACCAGTGTGAACCTTGATACCTTCATGATGAGCGAAGCGCATCTGAAAGAAGTGTATGGGAAATATGCAGGTGATGCAGATGTGGTCATTACCGAAGGTGTTATGGGACTTTTTGACGGTGCGGACCGTATGAAAGGAAGTAGTGCGGAGATTGCTATGGTGCTGGAGCTGCCGGTGATATTAGTGGTCAATGCCAAAGCAATGGCTTATTCCGTAGCGCCGCTGATCTATGGGTTTATGCATTTTCATCCAGGCGTGAAGATAGCAGGGGTGATTTTCAACTTTGTCAATACAGAGAGTCATTACCAGTTCCTGAAAGATGGTTGTGCCGATTTAGGTATTGCCCCGCTGGGATATGTACCAGCAAATGAACATATTAAAATACCGTCCCGGCATCTGGGGCTGGCGATATCTCCGGAGAATGACTATGAAAGTATTATAGAGGCGGCCGCAGCACATATCAGTCGTACTGTTGACGTGGATCTGATACTGGAGATGACACAGAGACCTGATCCTGTTCATACACCGTTTATTCGTGTAGAGAAAGGAGGCTTGCCGATTGCAGTAGCCAGCGACGAAGCGTTTAACTTTACATATCTGGAGAATCTGGATGCCTTGCGTAATGCAGGAGAGGTCAGCTTCTTCAGTCCTTTACATGACCCTGTGATGCCGGCAGCTGAGATATTGTATCTGGCAGGTGGTTATCCGGAATTGTATTTGGAGCAGTTATCGGCTAATATGACTATGCGTGAGTCCGTGCGGGCGTTTTGTGAAAATGGAGGAAAGGTGATCGCAGAATGTGGCGGGATGATGTACCTCGGAGAGAGCATCGGAGATAAGGAAGGTCTGGAGTATCCGATGGTAGGTTTTTTAGGATTGAAGACGACGATGCAGGGAGCGAAGTTGTCATTAGGGTATAGGATAGTGGAGATCGGAGAGAAACGGTTTAAAGGGCATGAGTTTCATTATTCTGTTAGTGCGGAGACGGAGGCATTGGAGCGGATAGGGAAGGTGTATAATGCGCGGGGGAAGGAGGTGGATATGGCGGTGTATAGGAAAGGGAATGTAGTGGCATCGTATATGCATGTGTATTGGGGGGAGAATGGGGAGTGGTTGAGGGCGGAGTGAGATTTGGAGTGGATTGTAATGTGAATGCTGTTATCAGTTGTGTTTTGTTGTTTAGAAGTTGACTAAGAGTCGATTAACCGACTTTTTATATAGTGATTTTTGTGTTTATCTGGTGCGAAATATTTAATTTACAGCCCTCAAGATTTTATTGTTACCAGATGTAATTAGGCATCTGCGCGGAGTTGAAAATTGTGAAGTTGTAGGCAATAAACCAGCGTTCGTTGTTTTGCCAGATAGCAATGTATGCATTTATTACTTGCCGAAATTTGATGAAGAAGGAAGCGAAATAGGGGTGGATAAATTAATAGTAGTGGAATTAGCACGTTCAGATTTTAAGATAGGAAATGAACAAAAATCACTAGCATGGAGATGTGTGGTAGAACTAACGAAGAGGGGACTCTTGGGGCGTGATTCAAAGGTAAATTACTTTTTGCTTGGTACTGAGGTTGATCCGATGGAATATGGTATCAGAAGTGAGAGAAATGGTAATGTAGTGATATCAGCGCTCAATTATTATATGGTGATTGAAAAAGCTAAAAATAGATTACTAAATCTTCGTGATAGAATAAGAAATATTCCGCCCTTTTGATAAGACGCAATACAATATGAGTTGTCTCCGATAATACAGATCCAAAGGGGCTGCTATTTTTACTTACTAACTTATCATTAACAGTTTGCCCGATGCTTCGCATTTAAATAATCTTTACTTTGCACGCGTAAGCTTTAAAACACAAGTTAGAATATGTCAGAAAATCAATTTCAAACTATTTTATCTGCTATTCAGGAATTAAATGTTACAGTTGGATCATTTGAGAATCGATTTGATAAAATCGAAATAAGATTAGATAAGGTAGAAGGAAGGTTAGATGGTATAGAGGATCGATTGGACAAAGTAGAAGAGAGATTAAATAAGGTAGAAGGAAGGTTAGATGGTATAGAGGATCGATTGGACAAAGTAGAAGAGAGATTAAATAAGGTAGAAGGAAGGTTAGATGGTATAGAGGATCGATTGGACAAAGTAGAAGAAAGATTAAATAAGGTAGACGGAAGATTTGACAAAATTGAAGGACTACTAGTCGGTATCGACGGTGAATTGAAAAGAATCGAATACTGGACACCTTACAATGCAAACGAGGATGTCGTAGCTAAATTAGAAGCTATTAATGTCCCTTAAATCACATTTGCTACACCCCTAAATATTCCAACCTTATCAGCCCGCTGATAAGGTTTTTTTATTACACCGCCGCCCTCTCAACAAACAATATTCCGCCTTTTCAACAAAACAGCCAGAAGGCTTTCTCACGAATTTTGCCCTATCAACAAACCATTCTTCAAATGGCAAACAGCACAAACAACTACAACGGCGCCTTACAACACCCGATCGGCTCGGGTTTCGACGCCGCGTCAACAGCAACGGACGTTATCAAAGGCATTTCTCTCCAGGGTAAAACAGCAATCATTACCGGCGGTTACTCAGGCATTGGTCTGGAGGCGGCAAAAACACTGGCCAATGCAGGCGTGGAGGTCTATATCCCTGCAAGAACAATCGAAAAAGCAGCTGGCAATCTCGCAGGTATCCCCAATGTCACCATACTGGAAATGGACCTGATGGATCCTGCTTCCATCGACGCTTTCGCAGAAAAATTCCTGGCACTGAACAAACCACTGGACATCCTGATCAACAACGCAGGTGTGATGTGGACGCCGTTAAGACGTGACGCCCGTGGGTATGAGTCACAGTTCTCTACCAATCACCTTGGACATTTCCAGCTGACCGCACGTCTCTGGCCGGCTATCAAAAGTGCGCAGGGGGCAAGGATTGTAAACGTTTCTTCCTGGGGACATCACATGGCGTCAATAGATCTGAATGATCCTAATTTCGACCATCAGGCATATGACCCTTCCGTTTCTTATGCGCGGGCGAAACAGGCCAATGTCCTGTTTACCGTCGAACTGGACAAACGGGCACAGGCACACGGTGTAAGATCCTTTTCACTGCATCCCGGGGCTATTGCCGTGACAGATCTTGGCAGGGATATCCCGGAAGAAGGCTTCAGGGCTTTAGGCGTATATGAGGAAGATGGCAGTTTCCGCCACGATCCTTACAATGGCTATAAAACATTAGAAGAAGGTGCTTCCACAACAGTCTGGTGCGCTACAAGCCCTAAATTGGCCAATATAGGGGGTGTTTATTGTGAGGATACGGAAGTGGCTGCAATCGACCAGGACTGGCAAGGCTTTAAATCAGACAAGTTTGAAATGACCAAAGGGGTGACTGCCGAGGCGGTTAATGGCGAAAAAGCCCAACAACTCTGGACACTCAGCGAAAAATTAACTGGTATCACGTTTGCCGTATCCTGATCAAAGGAAAGGAACGCACGGATTCAATAAGAATTTGTGCGTTCCTTTGTACTATCAAAAGCGATCGATTATGTCATCATATTGGACTTTACCACAGGAGATCATGCTACCCTGTATCCAGGATAAATACTTCCAGCACGAAGTCATCTCCGGGGACCATAGCTTCGGACATCTTATCTCCGGAGAAGTGAAAGCAAACATCGGCGACCAGACGCATATCTTAAAACCCGGCGATACCTGGTTTGTACCACGTAATCAGCTGGCTACCTTTTTTAAATCTTCCAAAGACGGTCAGCCTTACAAATCAGTAACGATCTGTATCCGGGTGGAGCGTCTGAAAGAATATTACAGCCGGCATGAGCCGGTGATAGTGGCCGATCAGCATCATGGTATCCGGCAATATGAGGCACACCCCTTGCTGGAAAGCTTTTTCGGCTCCTTACTGCCTTATTTCGACCTGGAAGAAGGCGTACCACCTGCAATCGTGTCTGTCAAGATCGAAGAAGCCATTACCGTACTCCGTACCCTCGACAAAACCATCGACCGCTGGCTGGCTAATTTCTCCGAACCCGGTAAACTCGATCTGGCCGATTTCATGGAGAAGAACTTTATGTTCAACATGCCGCTGCAAAGATTCGCTTATTTCACCGGACGTAGCCTGACCACTTTTAAGACCGATTTCAAAAAGGCATTCCAGGTAAGTCCGCAGCGCTGGCTGACACAAAAGCGCCTGGAACTGGCCCATTATCACCTGAGTGAAAAGAAACGCAGACCCGCAGATATTTACCTGGAAGCCGGATTTGAAAATCTCTCACACTTCTCTTTTGCCTTCAAAAAACACTTCGGTTACTCACCTGTTGAGGCGACTACCCGTAACGCCTTTTAGAACAGATAGCTGACATGCACCATCGCCCTGTTGCCTGCTTTCACCCGCATATCGGCCAGGTCTTGTGAGATGACAGGTTGATAGTTGGCCCCAACAGAAAAGGTCCTGAATGTTGCTTCAATACCTCCTGTGGCCAATAATGAATGTCCGCCTGAAACATCCACTTTGTATCTGTCTGCTTCCGTGTCTTTCGTGGCTGTCTCTAATAGCATCCCGGCATTAGGCGCTACCGTCAACTGATCCGCTATGCGGAATTTATAATATGCCAGCAGATTCGCAGTGAACTTATTCCCATACCTGTAATCATACCTGTTATTCGTATTCACCTTATAACTCACATTCGCATTCACTCCAAAATCCATCAGGCGTACATCATACATAGCATTGAAAGTAAAGTCCGTACTCGCCGTACCCAGTTGAAAGTTATTCGGCGTATCCTCATTCTCCTTTCGTTCGGAAGGCTCATATCTGCCGGTAGGCGCTTTAATACCACCACCAATCCAGAGTGATTGTACCAGCAGCCGATCATGGAATAGGAGCGTTTTCCTGTCAAGCACCTGGTAGTATCCCACAACAGCAATATCTCCGATGCCGGATTTATTCATCGTAACACCCTGGTTCTCCCGACTGTTAAAATTCAAAGGAACAAATCCCAGTACCCTGAAACGCTTCCCTATATTCCATCCGCCCCATATCTCCGCCGTCTGATAGGTTTCGTCTGTCGTGAGATAGGAAGTTGTACCTCCGGGGCCCAGGTGCGAGCGTAAGGTTTTATATTGATAGCGTATACCCAGAAACCGCTTTTTGAAATCAGGCAGCAGACCAATATAATAACTGCCTAGGCCACAACCGCAGATATCACAGGCCCTCGTTTCATAACTTGCTATCAGCAGACATATAATAATCGTCAATAGTTTTTTCATAGTCCTTGATTTACTTACTGCGACTCCTCCGAGAAACGCTTGTCTGTAATAAAATGCCGGTCATTGAGCGTATTGAGAAACGCTAATAAGTATTGCTGTTCATTTGCAGATAAAGGAATCCCCGGCACGCCGTTTTGTTTCAGCAAAGGATCCAGCGTAGCCATGTCCTGTACCTCCGAGGTATAATGATGCAGGACCGCATTTAACGTGTACATCCGCCCGTCATGCATGTAAGGGGCTGTATAAGCCAGGTTCCGCAGGCTCGGGACTTTAAACCTGTACTTGTCTGCTGCATTCAGCGACACAGAATAACGCCCTTCATCATTGTTCGGCCCAGTACCAATACCATTGTTCCGGAACGACTGATCCGTGAATAAGGGCTCCTTATGACAACTACTGCACTTCTGCTGAAACAGCGTATACCCTTGTTGCTCTTCCTGTGTAAACACAGGCCCCTGTTTTCGGATGACGCTGTCGTATTTAGACTGATCGCTGACAAGCATTACCATAAACTGTGACAAGGCCTTCATCATCCTGGCCGTGGTGATCTCTTCTGTACCAAACGCTTTTTTAAACATTGCCGGATAAGGCGCCGTATTCCGTAACTTATTCAGCACATTCTCTACCGTTTCATCCATTTCTACCGGATTTGTAATCGGTACGATAGGTTGCAGGTCAAGATCAAATACACCGCCATCCCACATAAACGTCGTGTTCCAGGCGAGATTCATAATGGGAGGGGAGTTACGGCTACCTAAGCGGTCGTCTATCCCATGACTCACATCATGTCCATGATGGGTAAATGCCGCTGTCTGCAAATGACAGAACCCACAGGAAACTGTATTGTTCCGGGAAAGCCGTGACTCATAAAAGAGCTTCCTGCCCAATTCAAAACCTTCCTGCGTAACCGGATTGTTTTCCAGCTTGTATACAGGCGCAGGAAAATGCGCCGGCTTTTTAAATCCGATGAAAGCCAGGATATCATCACTTTTACTACAGGCGAGTAGTAAAAGTGAAAATCCCGTGATCAGTATTAATTGTAATCGATGCATAGGTCAGCTTTAGTTTTCAGTATGATCATGCGTAAACATGTTGACATAATTGCCGGATACTTTCGTACTGAACTCGCTGAACATTACCGTCGGATTACCCGCAATACTCACCGTCGTAGCACCATTAAACATTTTCAGGATATCTACCATCAGATGTACATTCGATTCGCGGTCAGGTCTTACTTTCGCAACACCGCCTGCTGTCAGGTCAACCGTGATCGTTCTTACATTATTCAAAGTCGGCGCATTGTAACCGCCAAAGCCACCGATATGGTACCTGAACTTATGTTGTCCGCTCGGATCTACAGGCGCTACATCTGACGTACCTTCCATTTTGAAAAAGATATATCCGCTGTTCCAGCCCCAATACATACCGTCGTCCATGCCACCGGTAGGATCCAGTACACCTGTACGTTTGCTGATGTCCATGGTGCTGCGCAGACTGTCTACGCCCAATACAAAACTTACAGCAGCATATTCGCCCACAGGCACCTTTACCTTTACAAACTGAGACGCTGCATTGTCCTCAGCAATCAGGAAATAACTGCTATCCTGTGGTACGACGTATTCCTGTCCGCCGCTGGTTTTAACTTTTATATTGCTGATAAAATAACGAAGCAGTGATACTTTGAATGTTTCTCCTGCTGCATTCGTGTAAGTACCGGTATTCAGCTGCAGGTTTTATCGCCTACAATATTGTCAAACTGAATAGACAGCGTCGCCTTTTGATTCGTATCAATAGCTGGTGCGACATTATCTTTTCCGCAGGAAGTAAAAACGCTGGATAAGAACGCCATTGTCGCAATACATTTGTTGATGTGTTTCATCTTTTGATTTATTTGATAGAATGATAATGATGTTTTGATCAGTATGGGCAATAGTATCCCGTTTCCGTATCTACGTTTTTTACGGAAGCGGATGAAATGATGATAATGTTGTTACTAATGGCAGCTCTAATAGCGCTGCTGACTTATAGGCAATACAATCCCAATCCCGTATAAGCGCGCATTACGGAGGTCATTAGTATGTTGATAGCCTTTGTTATTGCATATCCATCTGCAAAAGATCAATTGCAGAATGTATTGGTCAATAAGGGCAATAATTATCCATCTCCGTAGCTACACACATCACGGAAATAAAAAGGTTGGATCGTACCGACAATCGTCAGTAATGATCAGAAAATACAAGCCCTGATAGCAGCTGTTTACATAAAACTGCTACTAACAAATACGCTGAAAAATGAACAGAAATGGAAAAGCTGATTAGCTGAAAATGCAGATCCCAGGCGGATGGAAGATAGTAAACGCCTGATCCACAGGAATGCCGATGCAGGTAGGGTTATTATAGTTGGTGTGCAATGTTTTGCAGGCAGGCGTGAGGTCGGCGACATAAAAAGAAGCATCATAAAAGATCTCACTTTTGTTGTCAGCCCTTCGTTCCGGGTTATGCTGATCTCTTCTTTCTTCTTCGTTCAACTGCTTCTTCAAATGACAGCGGCCATTACAATGCAGTTGAGGTTTATCCTTGTTTACACAAAGGTTCTGCGCAATATATGCCTGGTTAAGATAGAACTCAAACATCACAAAATAACGGCCGGAGAGCTGGCAGAGCCAGATCGTCATCAGCAGGACCGTTATGAGTTGTTTGCGCATCAGAAAGAATACAATGGTTAATGTGGGCAAAGCTATTAATAAAAAGACTAAAAATCAGATAAAAATTAACTTCTTTTTCATACACCATTGATTAATGCGCTGATCGTGAATGGAGACAAAAATCAGTAAACTGATAGAGAAGAGTAAGGAGTTATTATTATCCGGTGATGCATCTGTAGGCGAGATCGCCTACCAGCTGGGTTTTGAAAGACCACAATCCTTGAATTAACTGTTCAGTAATCTCACAGGACTTACACCTTTCGATTTTCGTAAACAGATCAATTGAGGGGACTACCTCACCAGTTCCGTCGGCGCATACCCAAACTGCTTCTTGAATGCAAAAGAGAAGTGTGATAAATCCTCAAATCCCAGATCCAGGTAAATGTCCGATGATTTCTGCTGTTTTTTCGCAATCAGGAAATGTGCTTCCTGTAGTCGTTTGTATACCAGCCAGCGGTTAGGTGTTTCATGGAAGATGGCCCTGAAGTCCCGTTTAAAAGCCGACAGACTTCTTCCCGTGAGATAAGCAAAACGTTCGATGCTGACATTGAACCGGTAATTATGGTTCATGAACTCTTCCAGGTTAATCTTCTCCGGTACACCGAAATCAAAGAAAATGCCCGCCAGTTCAGGTTGTGATTGTAAAAGGATCAGCATTAATTCTTCCCGCTTCACATCTACAAAAGTCTCCATGATTCTTCCCTGTCCGTCGTAATAAGGAATTAAGGAGTGCACAAAATTAGGGATCAGTCTATTCTCCCTCAGTTTCACCAACACATCGGCTGATACAGGCGCCTCCTGGTTTGGTTTATATTTGTCCAGGAATCGTTTCAGGAAGTCTTCGTCGAAAACAATGACTACCTTTTCAAACTCGTTATTCTCCTTTTCCTTGTTATACCGGACCAGACAATTCTTCCGCAGGACACAGTATTCCCCTGTTTTAAGGGTATGCTGTGCATTCCCATCAAAACCGGTGATCGCACCCTTCCCGATATAAATAAAGGTATGCTCACTGATAAATTGTTCCGGAGAAATGGCCGGTCCGATAAAACAGGATTTTATTTCGGTAAATCTCATTTTATAAGATTAAGATCCAGGAGGCTGTTAGCTGTTGCTAAGATAGCTTCTTCTGTGCTTCTGGGTTGCCAGTTGAGCAGATTTTTTGCTTTCTGACTGCTGGCGCCTTTTACCATGCCTAAAAGCGGGACTACCATCCGCACCTTTGGATTGAACAGGGCGGTGAATTTTATCAGCCAGCTTGGAATTTCCTTTGTGGGGACTTTGGCAGCTTTTTCTCCCAGGTGCTTTCTCAGTACATTGGCAACTTCCAACATAGAATAGGGCCGGCCGGCGGAAGCAATGAATCGTTGTCCGCTGGCGGCAGGAGAGACCATCGCTTTCAGGTGCAGATCTGCTACATCGCGTACATCCACATAGCTGAAAGACATCTTCGGACAACCACTTTTCATACCACCGTTCAGCATCTGGATAATACTCTGAACAGAATGAGACATGTCGGCTGACAGCACCGGACCATATACCCCGGTCGGATTAACAGTGGCGAGTTCCATGCCAGCGCCTTCGTTTTCTATAAATTCCCATGCCGCTCTTTCAGAAACCGTCTTTGAATGCTGATAAGGGGCCACGGTATCATTAATAACAGTCCAGTCTTCTTCAGTATATAAGCTGGTTTTGTGGGTCCCCATACCAACTGCCCCGAATGCAGATGTCAGTACAACACGTTTTACACCCGCTTTTTTGGCGGCGCGCATCACGAAGAGTACGCCATTACGTGCAGGGATCACAAAATCGTCCAGGGTTTTTGCATCTGTATTAGGAGTCGGAGAAGCAACATGAATGACGTAAGTACAATCCTTCACGGCTGCATCCCAGGAACTTTCGTCCTGCAGATCAGCGGTAACAAAAGACAGGGCCTCAAAAGACCGGATGCCACCCTGACGGAGCATATGCTTCACTTCATCTGCTTTTTTGGGAGCGCGCAGGGATGCACGCACTTTGAAGCCCGCATTGAGCAATGCGATCATACAATAAGAAGCGATGAATCCTGAGCCTCCGGTAACCAGTACCAATTTGTTGTTGTTAGAATTTTCCATGATTTTTCATTTACGCAGTACAAAATTGGGGAGAAACCAGCGATCTTTATTTTGTTGAAAAGTCCAAAGTTGTTTTGTTGAGAGGGCCAGGAAAAAAGGAGTATTTTTAGCGGGCAGGGGAGGCTGGAAACGTCTTTTGTCTCCGGTTTGATATTTATTAGATAATGCTTATCCTACGTTCATCTTACGTTCACGAACGTAAGATGAACGTAGGATAACAAAAGAATAAACGGCGCCTATTCAGGATAAGAAAGGTAGAAATCAGTATTTCCCGCACACCTTTTCTCTGCCTTTTAGCGTAAATTTGTATTGTATTTACAAGGACAGTTACTGTCTCATTATTCACATAAAAGTCTGTGTAATATTGTTTGAAGGGCGCGCTATAGCTACTTCAGGATAGCTATGTATCTGCAGGTAGGAGACTTTACAGGATTCGTCAGAAAGGATATGCGATTATTTAACCCGGTAAACTGAAAATGATGAGGGAAATGATGTACATTAAAAAAGGCTATCCACCAGGGGTGAATAGCCTCATATTATGGTTAGAACAATTTCTCCATAGGCGGTTTTGCACCAGCCAGCCGCAGGTAAACGGTCGTTTGTCCACGGTGGTGGGTCTGGTGTTCGAAGGCTTTCTCAAATGCCTGTTCTTTAGTGATTTCAAAACGATCCATCAGTTTGAACTTTTCGTTCAGCTGTGCAGGTGTCAGTTTTTTAATACAGCTGATGGCAAAGTCATAGCTTTCCATCACCACCTTTGTGACCCCTTCTTTGGATTTGTCAGCCGTTTTTTCGGCCTCTCCAAAACCGAAAGGCGGTTTTTCACCAGTGGCTGCCGAAGAGAAACCATAATTGGCGTCGGCAATGTGCAACATCTGCTCTGCAAAAGAACGCATTTCAGGTGTTGGCTTGAGTGAATAGTCCTTGTCCGGCATCGCGTCCAGGTACTCTTTGGTATACGCTTTTGCGCGTTCCCACTCTTTTACGATATCGTCACCGGAAGTTTGTGCCCTGACGATACCGCTTATACCCAGGAGGAGCAGCAGGGTCTGAAAAAAAGTAACAGTTTTCATTACGTGTATTTTTATTGGTGGCAAAATGCACTGGCATAAATTTAACACTGTTCAGCCGGATTTAGTTTAACCTATATTAACAGTCTGATCTTTTCGCCATAGTGAAAATGAACACTCTTAAAGAATTGTATCTTTGGCCCGGGGTATTACTCAAATATTATATGACCTTGGTTGAACCATTGATCCGATACTTTAAAAACTACTTTCCGCTGACCGCAAAGGAAAAAGAGGAACTGTCCATCCGCTTCAGCGAACGCAGGATCAAAAGACGGGGTTTCGTCCTGCAAGCCGGAGATGTATGCCGGCATTTTACCTTCGTCGTAAGCGGATGCCTGAAAATGTATGCAGTCGATGCCTCCGGCAAAGAGCATAACCTGCAGTTTGTCGCGGAAAATGACTGGATTACCGATATGGCCAGTTTCTATCCGGAAAAGCCGGGGAAAGTATACATCGAGGCCGTCGAACCAACGACCGTGCTCCAGATCAAACATGAGGACCTGATCTACCTCTATACGAACTACCACAAGTTTGACCGTAACTTCCGTATTATTATCGAACAGAAGTATATCGCCTTACAGAACCGCTTACTCCTGAACATCAGCGCGACGGCAGAGGAGCGCTACCTGTACTTTATGGAGCAATACCCCCATCTGGCCAACCGCCTGCCCAATACACAGATCGCTTCCTATATCGGGATCACCCCCGAGTTTCTTAGTAAGATCAGGAAAGAGCGTAGTCTAAGTCAGTAGTAACAGATTAATGCAAAGGCATTGCATATCAACCTCTTTTTGCATACCTTCGCGCAACAATGAACAGAAATATCACATCATCTCCCGTGACTCCACCTTGATAGTTAATAACTTACTATCGCTTACGCCCTGCTGTTACAGGTGAGCGCACTGTTCTATTCACATCATCCGTAATCACTTATTCATTTTACTTTTTAAACTTTCATTTTCGTGAAGGCTTACCTTAATTTATTTGACTTTAAACAAAAGGTCAATTACAAGACTGAAGTATTGGCCGGGCTGACCGTGGCCATGACCATGATCCCTGAGTCGCTATCTTTTGCCATTCTGGCGGGATTGTCACCGCTCACCGGTTTATATGCCGCTTTTCTGATGGGACTGATCACAGCCGTTTTCGGCGGCAGACCTGGCATGGTATCGGGAGGGGCGGGCGCTACCGTAGTCGTATTGATAGCCCTGATGCAGTCACATGGGGTAGAATACGTATTCGCAGCAGTCGCTTTAGCCGGCCTTTTCCAGCTCAGTGTAGGTATCTTCAGATTAGGGAAGTTTATCCGACTGGTACCACAACCAGTGATGTACGGATTTGTAAATGGCCTGGCCGTAATCATTTTTATGGCCCAGATCCAGCAATTCAGGATCAATACCGGTAACGGCATGGAATGGTTGTCGGGTCCTGCCTTATGGACCATGTTGGGACTGGTAGCAGTAACCATCGTCATTGTACTGCTATTCCCGAAACTGACCAAAGCCGTACCAGCCTCACTGGTCGCCATCATCGTGGTCTTCTTGCTGGTACTGGGACTTGGTATCGAAACAAAGACCGTTAAAGACATTGCTTCCATCAGCGGTGGTTTCCCGCCATTTCATATCCCCGTAGTACCTTTCAGTTTTGATACACTTAAGGTCATTTTCCCTTATTCACTGGTTATGGCGGGTGTGGGATTGATTGAAAGTCTGCTGACTTTAAACGTGGTAGATGAAATCACTGGTACCAAGGGAAGAGGTAATAAAGAAGCTGTCGCCCAGGGTACGGCCAATATCGTAAATGGCTTTTTCACCGGTATGGGCGGATGCGCCATGATCGCACAGTCTTTTGTAAACCTCTCAGCAGGTTCCAGGGCCAGACTCTCTGGTATCATCGCAGCATTGACTATTCTGTTGATCATTCTCTTCGGTGCGCCTGTCATTGAAAGAGTACCTATGGCTGCGCTGGTAGGTGTGATGATCATGGTGGCTATCGGGACATTTGAATGGATCAGTTTGCGGATCATCAATAAGATGCCTCGTCACGACGTAGCGGTAGGTATCCTGGTGGCATTGATCACCGTATGGTTGCACAACCTAGCATTAGCGGTATTAATAGGTGTGATTATTTCCGCACTCGTTTTTGCCTGGGAAAGCGCCAAACGGATCCGCGCCAGGAAATACACAGATGAACAGGGGATCAGACATTATGAGATCTACGGTCCTTTGTTTTTTGGATCGGTTTCCGTCTTCCTGGATAAGTTTGATGTGCAAAATGATCCGTCGGAAGTGATCGTTGATTTTAAGGAAAGTCGTGTAGCCGATATGAGTGCTATCGATGCATTGAATAAACTGACGGAGCGATATCAGAAAGTTAACAAAAAACTACACCTGCGTCATCTGAGTGAAGATTGCCGTCTGCTCTTGCAGAATGCGGAAGGGGTGATAGAGGTGAATGTATTGGAAGATCCTGATTACAGGGTGGCAGCAGAACCAAAATAGAAACATTATTTATATTATATATAATAAAAGGACCGGCAGGGGGCATCATCCCATCTGCCGGTCTTTGTTTTAATAATACGATTATATCTGAATGATCTTCGCGGGATGTTTTGCATATTCCGGGAATACATTTACTACCCAGTCTGTATTGATCTTCATATAACTGGTCGTAGTGCCATCACTGCAACCATACCATTCTTCTTTAAGTACGTCACTATCAATGACTAATTGTACTTTATTTTCGGTATCCAGTAGTACGCCGAAGATAGTGGTAGCGCCTATGGTCGTCCCCAGCATACTTAAAAGTAACTCCGCCGGTGCAAATGATACACGGGAAATACTAAGCGCACTGCTCAGGTCTTTGGTCACGAAAGGTTTATCCGCCGTAGTGACAAAAAGATAAAAGGCGGTCTGCTGACGGTTACACAAAAAGAGCGTTTTAACCGTCTTCATTTGCAAACGGTCATTGATCTGTATACAGTCTTCCATCGTAATCGCTTCATCATTTTCCACTCTTTCAAACGGAATATGCTGCTGCTCCAATGTTGTATAAACCATTTGCTGTAATGGTGTTTTAAACGTCCCCGGAGCCGTCTTCATCACTTCACTTACATTGATCATAATTATATTTCCTTACTGGTTTTTAATGATTTATAATAGTTCATCGCAGCAATCGCTGCAAGCATCACAACGATACCGCCTATCTGTAAAGGACTGACTGACTCCTTTAAAACAATATGCGCACAGATAACGGCTACCGGAAATTCGATCGTCATCAGGATAGAACTGGCGCCCGCACCGATATGCGGAATACCCACTGCGAATAGTGCTGTCGGTATAGTCGTACCTACCACTGCCAGGAAGATCGCCCATCCGAGGAAATCATATCCGAAGTGATTCGAAACAAGGATCGTTTTTGCATTGACGATAAAAATAGTCACTGCCGAACCAACCATGATAAGCGTACTTTTCGACTGCCACTTTACATCCTTCCTTACCCTGCTGTTAGCAACAATATAAATAGCATAAGTCAATGAAGATGCCAGGGCAAGTACAATACCCTGCCAGGAGAAAGATAGTTCCTTTGCATGAAGCAGGTCGCCCGCCATCACCGTACCAATCAGGATAAAGATAACAGTTATCCCTTCAGCTTTACCTGGCTGCTGACCAAAAACGACCCATTCCAACAGTAAACTGAACCAGGTGAACTGCATCAGGATCACAATGGCAAGCGACGCGGAGATATAACTTACCGACTGATAATAAAGGAAATTGGTAATACCAATGATACCGCCGGTTAATAGTAATGAGAACAGATCCCGGCGGGATAAGGGCGTCTTCGCTGCCCGGAAATTGCTCACTGATAAGAGTATGCCTAAGAATAGCGCCGCTAATAATGCCTGCGAAAAGGCAATTTCTGCTGCATTATAACCATATGAATAGATTAAGCGGACGAATGACGACATCGTTCCGTACATCGCTCCTCCGAGAAGGACCATGAATGGATATCTAAAATTTTTCATTTCAAGATTGTGTGAATAGATATTAAATGATCAGTACCTGCCAGGTGGCGGCTAAACAACCTTGAATGAGACAATAAATTGCAGAAAATACCTCGCCCGTTTTAGAGGCGGGCAACGGATAATCCGGTTATTCAGCCTTTCAGGCTACCGGAGGAGGCGTATTGGAAGCGAAGAAAGAATATGTCATACGATTAAATATGGTTACGAAGATAATAAGAAAATAACAGCTTGTATATCTTCTTTTTATGTGCAGTAGTAATACCTACCCTTAAACTAGATTAAGACTATTTATTAAGATGGTTTATTGTACCAGGTAGCCCGGATGCGCCACCTTTGCATCAAATTGAAGACGCTATGCAAAGCCAGCATGAAAATCAGGCGATAGAAAAATTATTATCAGATTTTGCCGCCACACTGAATGCCGCAAATATAGGCATCATTTCTTCTTTCTTCTCTGAAGATGCCGTGTTTATGCCAGATGGTTTTAGAATTCTGAAAGCAGCCGATCTGAAAAATACCGGTAATGGATATCTGCAACGGTCTCATTTTCAGATCGGGTTTACAATAAAAGAAGCGGAGATCAGTCTGCCGTATGCATTTGTACGCGCCAGCGCCGAGGCAAAACTAACAGATGCAGCAACACAGCAATTAATCACACAGCAGAGCCGGGACTTCTTTGTACTCAGAAAAGACAAGGAAGACTGGAAGATCTTCCGGTACATGTTTAACCACGTGAAACTAAAATAATAAAACAAATCATCATGAAAGCAGCAGTCATATATCATCCGGGCGGTCCGGAACAATTGATCATCGAAGAAAGGGCGATCCCTGAAGTACCAGCCGGATGGGTACTGGTGAAAATAAAAGCCTTTGGACTGAACAGATCGGAGCTGATGACACGGAAAGGGATGTCACCGGGTGTAGCGTTTCCCAGGATACTCGGGATTGAATGTGTCGGTGAAGTAGTACAGGATCCTTCCGGTGAGTGGACATCCGGACAAAAAGTAGCCGCCTTTATGGGGGGCATGGGACGGGTTTTTGATGGCGGCTACGCCGAATATGCCGTACTCCCCCAAGAACTCCTTTACGCATTTGAAAGTTACCTGGGCTGGGACATGCTGGGCGCTGTTCCGGAAATGCTCCAGACTGTCTACGGTTCCTTGCACCTGGCGCTGAAGATGGCAAAAGGAGAATCTTTACTGGTGAGAGGTGGCACCTCGTCCATCGGAATGCTGGCAATACAGCTGGCGAAAAAACAAGGTTTGACGGTTACAGCAACCACGCGTAAAGAAGAGAAAAGAGCCGCTTTATTAAAGAATGGAGCTGATAATGTGTTGATTGATGATGGTCATTTGGCAGTACATTCGAAGCAGGTACAGGCCGGCGGATTTGATAAAGTCCTGGAACTGGTCGGTACCACTACACTGAAAGATTCCTTACAATGTGCTGCTCCCGGCGGAATCGTCTGTATGACAGGCATCCTGTCGGAACAATGGTCTTTAACAGATTTTGCACCGATGGATTTTATACCTTCTACGGTTAGTCTCACCATTTACAGCAGCGGACAATACAGAATAGATGCCAATAGCTTTCAGCAGTTTATCCGGGATGTAGAAACCGGTGCTATCCGTTTAAGCATAGGCGGCATTTTCACCCTGGAAGAAATCGTAGCTGCACATCAGCTGATGGACAGCAATATAGCGAACGGAAAAATAGTAGTACTGCCACAACATTAATCTGAATGACGATGAATGCAAATGTATTAGCCTGGCATATAACAACAGATACAGCAACTGGTCAGTTTGCGACAGATGTACTGGACGGATTACGCCAGACGCCTAAAAGACTACATGCCAAATACTTCTATGATAAAGAAGGCGATCAGCTGTTCCAGGAGATTATGGCTTCTCCGGAATATTATCCTACCCGCTGCGAATTGGAAATCTTTCGCGATAAGACGGCTGAACTGGCCCAGGGGATGATTATGGGTGATGCATTCGACCTGATAGAGCTGGGCGCAGGCGATGCGACCAAGTCACAATACCTCCTGCAATATCTGATTGATAGTCACACCGATTTTACTTACATACCGATTGATATTTCCGGGCATATCCTCGCCGAACTACAAAACCGCCTGGAAAGGGAAATACCTGATCTCTCCATACACTGCCTGGAAGGTGAGTACCTGGCAATGCTTGATAAGGCGACGACCTTATCCTCCCACAGGAAAGTCGTCATGTTCCTGGGCGCTAATATCGGTAACATGGAACCCCGTGAGGCGGTTTCATTTTGCAGCAATCTGCAGGAACGACTTCAGCCGGGTGATCAGGTACTGATCGGTTTTGACCTGAAAAAGCATCCGCGGACCATCCGGAATGCCTATGATGATAGTGCAGGGATTACTGCGAAGTTCAACCTGAATTTATTGAAACGTATCAATCGGGAACTGAACGGCAATTTCATAACTGAACAGTTTGAACACTATCAGACATACGATCCGGTAACCGGTGCATGTAAAAGTTACCTGGTTAGTCTGAGTGAGCAGCAGGTGACGATCCACAATAATCATTTCAACTTTGGTCGGGATGAAGTCATCTATATGGAGGTCTCACAGAAGTACGCAATAGAAGAAATGACCACATTGGCAGGCAAAACAGGCTTCCGGCCTGTACATAATACCTACGATTCGAGGCACTGGTTTGCAGATGTCTGCTGGGAAGTAGTATAATTCATAATATGCTGATTTTAAACATGAAAGAACTGCTTATTCAATACAATGCTATAAGACAACATACCGAAAATATATGTATGCCCCTAGCAAGAGAAGATTATGTCGTACAACCGGTGATGGATGTTAGTCCGCCGAAATGGCACCTCGGACACAGTACCTGGTTCTTCGAAACTTTCGTACTAAAGCCTCACTTTACGGCCTACACGGAGTTCGATTCGCAGTATAATTTTGTTTTTAATAGTTATTACGAAACCATCGGAGCAAGGGTGATCAGAACAGATCGGGGCAACCTGAGCCGACCGTCCGTAGATGATATTTATAGTTATCGTCAGCACGTAAATGATGCCATGCGAACATTGCTTGCCGGACCATTGACGAAAGAACTTACCGGGATCATCACTTTAGGATTGCATCATGAACAACAGCACCAGGAATTATTATATACTGATATTAAATACATCCTAGGGCATAATCCATTATTCCCGGCATACAGTACTACATCTGTTTATCAAGAACCGGTAGTAGTAAATACCCGTTTCCTGACTATTCCCGCAGGGATATATGAGATCGGTCATCAGGGGAAGGACTTCTGTTTTGACAATGAGCAGGGCAGGCACAAGGTATATCTGGGTGAATATAAGATAGCTGATCAGTTGGTAACCAATGGCGAATACCTGGCTTTTGTAAAGGCAGGGGCTTACCAGGATTTCAGGTATTGGCATGCGGAAGGCTGGGATTGGGTGAAAAAGAATGATATCTCTGGCCCTTTATACTGGCACCTGGTGGGTGGCAGGCGAATGTGTTACACCTATGCCGGTTTACAGGAATTGGACCTGTCTGCTCCGGTATGTCATATCAGTTATTACGAAGCAGCCGCGTATGCTGCCTGGAAAGGACTGCGTTTGCCAACAGAAGCCGAATGGGAAATCGCGTCACAACAATTTAAATGGGGTGCGAGATGGGAGTGGACGAACAGCGCTTACCTGCCTTACCCGGGATTTACTAAAGCGCCGGGAGCCGTGGGAGAGTATAATGGTAAGTTTATGGTGAACCAGATGGTATTACGGGGTGCATCTGTGATGACGCCGGAGGGACATAGTCGTCATACATACCGGAATTTCTTTCACCCGCAGCATCAATGGCAATTTACAGGCATCCGCCTGGCAGAATAGTGAAACATGAGCTGATAAGAAAGGCCCGCCTACAGCGGGCCTTTCTACTATCAAAGCCTAAAAACATAGCGGGTCTTTTAAGTTCGTTAACCGATCTTCACGGAAGTCATGGTCAATGAACCTGCCACCGCTTTGTCATTGAAGAAAGAGAGATCGTCTTTACTGCCTTTAAGTCCCAGTGAGTATATCAAAGGGAGGTAGTGATCCGGCGTAGGGATTGCCAGCATGGCTTCCTTACCCAGTTTGTCGTAGTTGATAAGCGCTTTATGGTCGCCCTGTTGGATCAGGTCTTTGAACTGGTCATTGATCTTACCCGCCCAGTCATAGGCAAATTGTTCATTCAGTCTGTCCCAGGCAGCCATTCTCAGGTTATGCACCATATTACCACTACCGATGATCAGGACGCCTTTTTTGCGGAGCGCAAACAACTCTTTTGCCAGATCGTAATGATACTGTGGAGGTTTGGTGTAATCGATACTTAGTTGCAGCACCGGGATGTTGGCGTGTGGGTACATATGGCGCACGACGGTCCAGGTACCGTGATCAAGTCCCCAGTCATGGTCCAGTTCCACCTGGGTGGAGTGGATCAGTTTAGCGGTTTCTTTTGCCAGTAATGGATCGCCGGGTGCGGAATATTGTACCGCAAAGAGTTCCTTCGGAAAGCCGCCGAAGTCATGTATGGTCTTTGGGAAGTCCATAGCCGTAATTCTCGTACCTCTGCTCAGCCAGTGAGCAGAAACAACCAGGACTGCCTTTGGCGCCGGGATTTCCTTGGCCATCTGGGTCCAGCGACGGCTGAATTCAGTATCCTCGATACCATTCATGGGTGATCCGTGCCCTATGAAGAGCACAGGCATCATATGTTCTTCTTCCTGTAAGTTATCTGTGAAGTTTTTAAATGCGGATAATGTTGTCATACTTAAAGCTCCTACTGCTATCGATTTAATAAAATTTTTCCTTTCCATCTGAAACAGTCGTTTGTAGCCATGGAGGGAGCTGGAAATCATGTATATATGTAATCACAGGCGCCCTGTCCGGCCAATTGGATATACAAATTTAACCCTAAGCAGGCGCTTATCCATTGCTTTGGAGCAAGAAATTGGAGGAGCAGGTGAACCAGGCTTATTGGTGATATCTTAATACCCGGGTTGATACCTGCATTTATCGGCGCGGGACATCCCGATTGTCAGGTAGCGGCTGAGATGCCGTTGTATGACAAGCCGTCTCCGGAGCTTTTGTATTTCATTAATACGCCGGGGACTTAATGCTTTATCTTCCAGATCTTATCAGAAGCCGGCAGGTATTCCGGTAAGGCAGCAGATCCATACCAATTATACAGTTCTAACTCAAAAACTCCCGCTTTGACAGCCGGGTCAGTTTGCAATAACTCTTTTGCTGCATCGATAGTGCCTACATCTTTCAGAATGAAGATCCCGCGATAGGTCTTGTCATTCTTTCCCAGCGGACCGGCGACAACCAGTTTACCTTCTTCTACCAGGCGGTTGATATTATTCATATGACCACGGAAAAGCTCCTGCAGTTCGTTTTTATCGGCTGTCTGGTTAGTGCCTGTTTTCAGGATTGCCAGGATATAGCTTTTCATCCCATAATCATCGGAGCCTAATTTCTCGGCGAGTGCCTTGTCATATTGAGGATTCGCAGTAGTGGTATCTTTTACACCTTCGCCCCCTTGTTTAAACATCTTAAACGTTTCTCCCTTGCCTTTACCATCAGATACTTCCACCTGTATTTCGCTATCGCTTATTCTTTTGTAGACCAGTTTTTTTGGGAAATCATGCGTCGGATTCTCAAAGACAAGTTCCGCACCTGCTTTAATTTGTTTAAATGACACACTTTTACCACTGTTTTGTCTGACTACGGTAGCGGTGTAGGTCAGCATATTGTTTTTGCTGGTCAGATCCAGGTATTCGGAGACTTTCATGTTCCCCTCCTTTAATATATAAGAGAAGCCCTTTAGAGTCTGGAGATTGAGACTGTCCCAATGTTCGTACAGGGAAGTGTTTTCCTGTTTCCAGGTGCCTTTCAGAAAGGAAGGAAAGGTAGATTGGGAAAAAGTCTGGTGTACCAGGAGGAGGAGCAAACTGGTGAGGATGTATTTCATGGTAGCTGCTTTTGTGGTAACGTGTCTTAGTAGTTACAACTGTCCATATCGGACACGCTGTATATCAGCTAAATTAGGAAAAATAAAACGAAGCAGGAATGGGTTTGCAGGCCGGCAGGTATCTTAGTGTATACGGAATGCCAGACCGGCATTTCCAAAATAGTTGTGTTCCTTGGTAAAGATCGTATGACCAAAGGCAAGATGTACGAGCAGGTCAGATGTGATATGATACAGCACTCCGCCATCTGCATTATGTATTGGGGAATCTCCTGTTGCATATTGTGCAAAGTATTCTCCAAAGACAGTAAACCGGTCAGTCAGTTCATATTTCAGATCTCCGCTCACCTGCCATATCCAGCTTTTTTCGAAGGCTTCCTGTTTGTATGAACCGTTGGCCGTCACAGTTAGCTTATCCAGCTCTTTTTCCAGTACAAGGGTGACCTGAGGCGACCAGTATCCATAATTGCCGCTGTGGGATGTAATGGGAATGTGCAGATAGGATATCAATGCGATATCAGGAAGATGTTTTTTATCTTTCAGTAGCGATATCTTTGTGCTCAGCGCCAGCGGATACTGTCCCTGTGTGGTCTCTGAAATAAACAGATCCCTTTCCTGGCCTTGTTCTACCAGTAACCTGGCCTCTAAGTTTTTAAACAGTCCGTATCGTAGCAGGGAGGATGAAATAAGGGCCGTTTTGCCAGCGCTTAATTTGTTATAGTAAAACTCTGTCTCCAGTTGAAGGGTCTTCTGCTCAACGACATTGGCGCCATCTGTCTGATCCGGGCGATCTGTATTAATTTTGTCCTGTGCTTTTGTAACAATAGAAAATAGCATAGCTCCGACTAATAATAAGCCTGCGATAAATTTGTTCGTCATATACAATCCGGGTTCTTATCCTTTAATGATCATCAGGCAATACATATACCATGCCTGGCCCTGCTATTATAAACAGGGTCAGGCAATAGTGGCTTTGGATCGGAAGCGCTATCAACGTTTTTTAGCAGCCATTTTTTTTGTTATCAGTACCGCAGCTGTTGTAACAAGTGCGGCAACCGCCAATTTCTTTATTAACCCTGCACGATTGTACTTCCATTCCGCATTCCAGCCTTTTTCTGCAAAGATGTTGGGGACGTGTCCCTTTTTGAGGTCATCTGCAATCCCTTCTACAACATTTACGCGATCTGCCAGTAACAAAGGAAGCCAGTGGAGGTAACTGGATTCGCTGTGTTTAAATGCATACCTGCGGATTTTACCACTCCATCCGGACGGTGGACAGGAAGTACCAAAGACAGCGCTCACTACCGGACGTTCATTGGAATGAAGCACTTCTGCTGTAATGGGTTGTTGCACCGGCCTTTCCCAGTTCAGCCGCTTATGATCATCCCCGGTATATTTTTTTATTGGGTAAGTAGGCTCATTATCAGGGTCTGCATCAACGCCCCAGCCTTTGATATGCGAGAATTTCTTTTCTAAATCCATAGTTTCATATTTTATTGTCTTGCGGACGGTGGAATAAGAATCGGTTTAATACAGTTGTCCAGCTTAGCAGAGAAAATGTGATACGCATCTGCCACTTCCTCCAGCGGAATACGATGAGAGATGATCGCTTTAGGATCAATGTAGCCCGATCTGACGTGTTCTATCAAACGGGGAAGCAGGCGCTTTACAGATGCCTGATTGGCACGTATCGTAATTCCTTTGTTGACGACATTCCCGATAGGGACCAGGTTATCCGTCGGCCCGTAAACCCCGACAATCGACACAATACCGCCTTTTTTTACTGAGTTGATGGCCCAGTGAAGCGCTGTAGCGGAGCCAGCCTGTAACATCATCTTTTTTCCTGTAATTGTCTGCATAGCATTCCCCGCAGCATCGCTACCTACCGCATCTATACAAACATCCGCGCCAAACCAGTCGGTAATCTTCTTCAGGAAAACAACAGGGTCTGTCATCGACCGGAAGTTGTATGCCTCACATTGCGCATATTTACGTACAAAATCCAGCCGGTATTCAAGATGATCAATTACAATGACCCGGCCTGCACCAAATAACCAGGCGCATTTTGCTGCCATAATACCAACCGGACCCGCACCAAATACCACCACGGTATCACCCTTTTTAATACCTCCCATCTCAGCTGCCTGATAACCGGTAGGCACGACATCTGTCAGTAGTACGGCGTCATCAGGATGCATGTCTTCGGGGATGATAAGCGGGCCCACGTCCGCATAAGGCACACGTACATATTCTGCCTGACCGCCGTCAAAACCTCCTGCAGTATGAGAGTAACCGAAGATACCGCCCACTGCGGTGGCTTCCGGATTGGATTCATGACAGTTGCCATACAGTTCCTGTTTACAGAAAGCACACTTGCCACAGGCGATGTTAAAAGGTACCAATACCTTATCACCCACCTTTAATTTCTGTACATCGGAACCAACAGCCTCCACAATGCCGATAAATTCATGTCCGAAGGTAGTGCCGACACGGGTATCCGGTACAAGCCCATGATACAGGTGAAGGTCTGATCCGCATATGCAGGACCGCAATACGCGCACAATAGCATCCTCAGGATGTTGTATCTCCGGTTCCGGTTTCTGCTCTGCACGGACCCGGAAAGGTCCTCTGTAATTCATTGCCAGCATAAGTATCTTTTAATGTCAGTAATAGTCACTGCATAGCTACCCGGATGCAGCAGACAGTATTATAAAAAGCCGAAAGTATGCCGGAACATTGGGGTGGACATTTTAGCCGCCAGTGCTGATAAAGTGAGGTTTTAGGTCTCAAAAGGGAGGTATAGCCGTTTATTATCAGCTACATAATTGAACAGCAGGCAGCAGATACTGATTGGCACATTTTTTCCTCACAGGATATAAAACAGATAATATGCAGACAGATAATAATAAACCACACGCCGTACCTGCCACTGGTAATGCGAGCAATCCTTCTCCGGAACAGGAGAATACACCCGGAGAAGGATTGATAGACAGCAAAGGGGAGAAGTACCTCAAAGAAGGTGCTAATATTGAAGATATGCCCGATCCGCAGGAAGACGAGGAAGCTATCCGGGAACTCCGGAAGGAGGACTGATTATGCCGCCTTACGCTTTCCCTTTCGCAGGAGGTTTCTCTGCATGATCTTCTGTATAAGTGTTTTCAGCCTTGATTTGTAATCAGATACCAGCCAGTCCGTGTAATTCTTCGTGACCTTACCAAGGCATTTCCCATATTGCTTCACACGCCACTGGATTTCCTGTTCCAGTTCGTCCGCCAATGCAAGCGCCTCAGGAATAGCATCACTGTTTTCAATACACATCATGGCCTGTTGACGGATAGCGTCCCTTATAACGACCATCGGCTTCTGACCATCGGCTACCGCCTGCTGATGTGCAGCCTGTATGTCAAATGAAAATTGCAATGTATTAGGGAATTTTGAACGGATATCAGATGCAATGACATGTCCCTCACTGGCAACCGGGCTATGCAATCGTTCGGTATATAACTCAGGTTGGTCAAAAACAAGCTGCCAGTCTACCGGGGCATCCCATTCACCAAAACGGTCAATATTATTGCCCAGATCGATGATCGTAAAAGTCTTCTTTTTAGGCAAACTCCTGGAGCCTCTTCCGATCATCTGGTGATAAAGCGTCAGCGAAGTAGTAGCACGGTTCAGTATGATAGTCTGTACAGAAGGTTCATCAAAACCTGTTGTAAGGATAGACACGGAACTGAGGATCGCGCCTTTCGTCTTTTTAAACCATTTAAGGATCTCTTCCCGCTCCGTAGTTGACTGACGATTGTCGAGATGTCTGGCAGGGTAGCCCGCATCCTGAAACAGTTTACAGACATTCCTGGAAGTGAAAATACCATTATTGAAAATTAGCGTCTTCTTGTTTTTAGAATGCGTCTCATACGTGTGCAGGAGCAGTTCAAGCATCGCTTTCGAAGAATATAATTCATCGGAAGTACTGATGGTAAAATCTCCCTGATTACCTGTTTTTAGTGAATTCAGTTCCACGTCATAGCGCCAGCTGGTTGGTTTGGCCAGATAACCCTGCTTAATCAGACGACTGATACTTTCCCCGATCACCAGTTCATGATAACTCTTATTCATGGGAAGCTCAGCATTCGAACTTAACGGAGTAGCCGTAACACCGATGACTACGGCGTTCGGAAATTTACTGAGCAATTTCTGAAAAGCATTGTGATGAGCCTCGTCGATAATGACAAGACCAACGGAAGAAGGATCGAACAGCCCCTGTTTAAGACGGTTGCGCAGTGTTTCCACCATGGCTACATAACAGTCATGTGCCGACTTATCACGAATCCGTCTGACGGTACTATTGATGATCTTGTTGCGGATATGCATTGTCTTCAACGTCGCCGCTGTCTGGTTACACAGTTCAATCCGATGGGTCAGCACGATCACTTTCCGGTGATGGTGCGTGACATACCATTGGGCAATTTCCGAGAAAATCCTTGTTTTTCCTCCACCAGTGGGTAACTGGTAGAGTATTCTTCGACCGGCAGGCGCCTGTCCGAGTTTTTCAAAAAGTATATTAAGGTCGCGTTCCTGGTACGGGTATAAGTTACCAGGCCTGCTCACACGTGCATCTTGTCCCATAATTGTTCCCTCTTTATGATTGTCTTGCCTCCTTCACGTGAAGGCTGTTATACTTCCTTATCAAACCTGGGGCCAACGATGAGACAGGTAAATATTGTGTGAGCAGCCTGTTATCTGTATTTATTCGTTCGTCAATACCTTTTCGTAAGCCCTTCTCGGCGATCCTCTGAAATACACCTCTCCACAATAGATATACCCGCGTTTTTCAAAGATCTTCATCATCGCAGGATTGTCGAAATTGGTGTCTGCTTTTACACTATATACCTGGTTTTCAATGGCATAATCTTCTACAAACGCCATGATTTTTCCAGATAAGCCTTTCCCCAGCTGCTCCTGTGCAATTGCTACCCGGTGTACCACGACAAAGTCTTCATTCGTGAGCCATTTCCCTTCAATACCCGCATAAGCCGGTTCATCGTTGATCAACACGGCCGTATAACCGACGACTGTATCATCTTCTGTCAACACGAACCCAATGCCTGCCTCGATGTCTTTCCGTACAACATCCGGATTGGGATAGCCGTCCTGCCATTGTTTACTGCCATCTTCTTTTCTGCGAAGGATTGCTTGCTGCAGGATGTCCCATATCCGGGATTGATCTGTGCTAAGGGCTCTTCTAAATGCGTATGCCATTTTTCTTAGTCTGTTTAATGATGATACAACACAAAATTATATTGATAAAAGCCAGCGTGCAAAAGATATAAAGAAATACCGATACGCTGAACTGCTGGATCAGCCAGCCTGTGATGAAGGGCGTCAGCGCCTGTGCGATCAGAGGCATCCGCGCCAGTTTGGAAATAATCAGTGCATACTGTTTCTGCCCGAAGATCTCCAGCGGAAGTGTGCCCCGTAAAATTGAACGCATCCCGTTACCCATGCCCAGGATAATTACTCCCGAGATGGCAACGATGGGCGCTGTGGATAACAACAGAATACCCGCCATAATCGCTATGCCTGAGATGACGGCTGAGAGTAAGGAAGATTTCCGGGAAACCAGCAGCTCCAATACCCTGACACCTGCCTGACTGGGACCAAGGAATGCCACCGTACCAATGACCGCTGTCATGGACATACTTTTATCCGACAGGATATCAATAAGGTGTACGATGATGCCGGTCGTCACTACAGCGCCGATGGTAAAATGAACCAGGAGCAGATAATATAACTGTCCTTTTAGTATTTCCCTGGATCCCTGAAGTGTATCCCTGACCACCGGTCGTTTGCTGTGTGTGTTGCCCGGCTGCCGGAATACAAAGTTGTACAGGGGGAATATCGTCAGCAGCAACATCGCCGCGTAGATAAAACAGACTGTCCGCCAACTATAAGTATCCAGCATCAGGGACAAGAAATACCAGGAAATTGAAGGCGCCAGAGAAGCGATCAGGGTTACCTGTACAATAACCTTTCCCGTGCCGGGACCGTATTTCTTGCCAAGAGAGGCAAATAAAGCATCATACAAACCCATTCCCATGGAGATGCCGATGATGGTCCAGCTGAACAGGTAAAGCACGAAGTGCCGCGAAAAACCCATGAGTATCAGTCCGCAGGCCATGGTCACACCGGCATACTTTAAGATATAATTCTTATCATAAGCGTCGATGATACGCCCTATCCGGGGAAGTACCAGTCCGGAGATCAGCAGGGCCAGCGACAAGGCGCTGTACACCATCTGATACGACCAGCCGGTTTCCTGCATGATAGGTTTGGACAAGACCGATAGTATAAAATAAGACCCGCCCCAGAGCAGGATCTGCGCAATCCCCAAAGCCGCATTGTTTGTATAGGATGGCTTTGCAGTTTCCGATGGCATGATAGCACTTTCCATAATTCCTGCTGCAAAGTTTGCGGAAATGTCTACATTGGCAAAACGTTATTTTTCGATGCGGGTCATCGATAAAACCGATTCTCTATGGAGCTGAGACAACTGAGATATTTTCTGAAAGCAAAAGAACTGATGAACTTCACAGAGGCGGCACATAGTCTGCATATCAGCCAGAGTACCCTGTCGCAGCAGATCAAACAGCTGGAAGACGAGCTGCATACACCCCTGTTTAACCGCATCGGGAACAGGATCGTATTGACAGAAGCAGGAGCCTTGTTTGCCGATTATGCCTCTTTGAGTATAAAAAAAGCCAACGACGGACTGGCCCTGATACAGGACCTGAATGCGCTCAGTACCGGAACGATCTCAGTAGGCGTGAGCTATGGTCTCCGGAATATCTTTACACAGGCATTGGTGCGTTTCACAACGGAATTCCCGCAACTGAAAGTCAGGGTTATTTATGGTGTGTCCGACCACCTGATAGAGATGCTGGATCACTTCGAACTGGACATGATCCTGATTTTTAAGGACTTTATACCTACGTCTCAGTTTAAGTCAGAAGAACTCTTCAGTACTCCCATGAGAATGATCACCGCAGCAAAATCGGCCTTAGCCCGTAAGACTGCCGTTACCTTGCGCGAAATAGCAGATTTGCCATTGGTATTAGCCACCCAGGGATATAATACCAGTCATTTTGTAGGACAGATGTTCAAAGGACTGGACCCGGAATTTTCTATCGAAGTCAATGATATCCTGACCATGCTGGACCTGGTGAAGACGGGTAACTGGCATACGGTCCACATAGAAACGATTATTTCAGGGAATGACGTTGTAGCCATCCCTATAAAAGACAAAAATGTGATCCGTACCGCCACGATTATTTCCCTGAAGGATGCTTATGAAAAGAATGCCATGAAGAAGCTCAGAGCGATGCTGAAAGAAGTAAAGATCTGAGCTGTTCATACCTAAAACCGCCTATGCAATTACAGAAATGATGACAGTTAGTTTGAGAGACTTTATATTAACAGGAAAATTTGGCCCTGTTACCCTGGGGATGACGATAGAGGAAGTGATGGACATATTGGGTAAGCCCGATGGCCTGACAGAGTATGACAATGGCCACAGCGAGGTCTATTACGCCTACTATGAATTCTTCTTTCTGACAGAAAGCCGCATATTATATGGTATCCAGAATGACCACCTGGCTACCTTTCCTAATATCAAAACAGGTCGGGTAAATAATAAAAGGGACATCTGTTTTAGCAATGACAAGTTTACTATTGATACCTGGCTGCTAAAGAAGAATCGCTACATGGTATTTAAAGAGGTATTCAACAGGATCTCAGAAGAGGGAATCGAATTTACATTGGAACGCACATATGATGATTACAGGGGTATCTGTTTCACCAGTAATGTGAAATTGGGTTTTAATGATAACAGCGGAGTTTCTTCCTATGATAAAGCATCCGATACCTGGACCAGATCAGCAGCGATTCAAAACGAGGAAGACTTCATTCTAGATAGTATCACTTATTTTAATATGGACCTGACCGGAGGCATCGGTTGAGTCTTATCATATGCTGGTGCAATATTTGACACCGCTCTAAGGTGAGCAAACAACAACATAAGAAAGGAAAAGGAGATTTTTACGCAGGTACCAGCGGACTGGTACTACCAGTCCCTAATAAACAGGCATATCCTGCCGCATTTCAGGATAAAAGCAGACTGACTTATTATGCCTCCCTCTTTAACAGCCTGGAGGTAAACAGCTCCTTTTATAAAGTACCCATGGCCGCCACCGTGAAACGATGGGCGACAGAAGTGCCGGCGGACTTCAGATTTACATTCAAATTACACCGGGGCATTACCCATAATAAACCCCTGGTTTTTGAAGACAGTCTGGTGGAAAGATTCATGGAGATCATCGAACCGGCAGGAGAGAAGAAAGGCGCTTTATTAGTACAGTTTCCTGGTGGTACGCGTTTCGACAGTTTCACGCAATTTGAACACCTGCTAGAGGTGATCCGTCAATGTGACCCACAGCAAAAATGGGACGTATGTGTAGAGTTCCGGCATTCGTCCTGGTACATGGCAGAGACATACGAAGTCTTATCAGCCTATCATGCTACCATGGTGCGTCATGATATGCCTACATCAAAACCACCCGAATGGACAGCTGCCGCCGGCTTTGAATACCTGCGTTTTCACGGCCCTGCCGGCGATTACAAAGGCGGATATACAACAGAAGCACTTAAAATACATGCTGCCCGTATCAATACCTGGCTAAAAGAAGGTAAACGGGTTTATACCTATTTCAATAACACCATCGGAGATGCACTCAAAGATCTCAACACCCTGACTGACCTTGTCAAGGTATAGATAGATGATCATTCCGGAGAGATCTTAATTATCTTTAATCCCAGCAATCAACAGCATATGGAAGTAATAACGAGAAGCGCCACAGTAGCTGACTTACCGGTACTTGCGGAATTCCTGCAGATGTTAGTCGAGGCAGAAAGACCTTTTGACGTCACCTTACAACGCGGCAGGATCATCTATTATGATCTGAGAGAACTGATAGAAAGCGATGAATCGGAGCTGCTGGTACTGGAAAAAGAAGGTGCCCTGGTGGGATGCGGTTATGCAAAGATCCTGAAGGCCCGCGCATACCTGGTATATGAACAATACGCACACCTGGGATTTATGTTTGTGTTACCGGAATACCGGGGAATGGGGCTGAATCAGCAACTGATCTCAACATTGAAACAATGGGCGGTATTAAAAGGTATCCGGGAAATGCGGTTGGAAGTATACGAAGAGAATACCGGCGCGATTAAAGCCTACGAAAAGGCTGGTTTCAGCAAACTGCTGGCGACGATGCGCTGTAGCCTGGACTAATAAAAGAAGCCCTCAAAGAGGGCTGTCTGTATTGTTAAACGGATCGTTTTATGCGTTTTCGTTCCATCAGCTTGTGGACGGTACCCGCCAATAGTCCGGCTGCAAGATACAAACCCAGCGTAAGCAATTGTGTCTTGCCGCTTTCATTGCTATATTGTTTACTTAGACCAAGCTTGCCGGGAAGGGTAATAGCACCTATACCTGCCATTAATCCCAGCGCCGCGCCGGTAGCGATACTGTGTTTAGGGTTCATGCCTACCAGAGAATAATATCCGGCATTACCTGCAATATCTCCAACCATCGTGGAATAGTAGAGTGCCTTCTTTTTGGGTACCGCAATCCCGGCATGATCCAATGTACTTTCAAGCGCCTCCATGCCCAGTTTATCCATCCGGGGAGCATGCGATACGTTATTCTTCAGGGTTTGATGAAGGACAGTCAGCGCTACAGAACTTACCAGCCCGCTTGTCATTGATGCGATCGTTTTCATAATGCTGCTTTTTATACTGTTATCAGACAAAAAGCAGGCCCACAGATATTCATTGTAAGAGCAGGATACTGTTTTGTTGCCCTGTTTCCTCATATAGCGGCTTTTTTTACTAAAAAACGGACTGTGCCGTGCAAGTATGCTGCTCACGCCGTACCTTCACAGCAGATGTAGATAATCCCACTATGAAATTGAATACACATAAGGCCCTGACTTATCTCATTGCACTCGTCTGGCTGGTCAATGGTTTGCTGTGTAAGGTACTGCACCTGGTACCACGGCATGAAGCGATCGTTGCCCGTATACTGGGAGCGCAATATGCAGGACCATTGACAATGCTGATCGGACTCTCAGAGATCGCTATGGCGATATGGGTAGTCCGCGGATTTAAATCCAGGTTGAACGCTATCTTACAGATCGCTATTGTGGGAACGATGAATATACTGGAGTTTATGTTAGTGCCCGACCTGTTGTTATGGGGCCGGTTGAATGCCGTATTCGCCGCTTTATTCATGTTGCTGATTTACTACACGGAATTCAAACTGAACCCCAAACAGACTTAATCAATACTATGTTTTCCGCTCTTAAAAATCATCCCTTTCCTGTTGAAGCATTCTTTCAGAGTTCGGTCGTACTGACCTTCGCTGTACCAAAAGAGCAGCTGGAACCCCTGATCCCCGAATGCCTGTCACTGGATACCTTCAAGGATCAATATGCCTTTGTCGCGGTAGCCATGGTTCAGACAAAAGACCTGCGCCCAAAAGGGTTCCCCGCGTTTATGGGTAATGACTTCTTCCTGATCGGTTACAGGATATTTGTCCGCTATAAAAACAATGCAGGTAAAAATCTGCGGGGCTTATACATCCTCCGCTCAGAAACCGATAAGAAGAAAATGGAGTTCCTGGGCAATATCTTTACACACTACAGTTATACAACAACAGATATCAGCAGGACGCGTGCAGGAAATATCATTACCTACGCTTCTGTAAAATCAGCCTTCAAAGTGGCCATTGATCTGGCGGAAGAAGAGGTGCATCTGCCACCACAATCTCCTTTCGCTGACTGGAAAGAGGCAAGGCGATTTGCCGGTCCTTTGCCTTTCACCTTCCGCTATGATGCAAAGACAAAGGAGGTGTTGATTATCGAAGGACAGCGGGAAAACTGGATACCCCGGCCCCTGCATGTGACAGATTATAATTTCGCCTTTCTGAAAACGTTGGATATCGCAGGCGCCGCACTGGCAAATGCCTTTATCATCAATAATATCCCTTATCATTGGAAAAAGGGCAAAACGGAGACATGGCAGTAGGAAGAAAACCTTTACAGGGAGTGATGAATATCGTCCGATTTAACTGGCATTTTTACGCCATTGCATTGCTGCTGATGCTGGCAGGGGCAATCGTTGCATATTACATGCAGTTACCGGTCCTCTTGCTGCTGACCGGACTCGCATTTACCGGATGTATGCTGTCACTACTGGTCTCCATGTATATTTATGATCTTTCCGGCCTATATGAACTCAACTGGATCGCCCCTGCAAAAGGAGAAAAACTGGTTGTCAATATCCATGCAGGATTTGATGAAACCAGTACCTTACTACAGGATAAATACCCGGACGCAGCCTTACAGATCATAGACTTTTATGACCCTGAAAAACACACAGAAATCTCCATTAAACGGGCGAGAAGTCTTTATCCCGGACTACCACAAACGATCAACGCTGCAACGCATCATTTACCACTGAAAGATGCCGCCGCGGATAAGATCTTTGTCATCTTTTCAGCCCATGAAATAAGAGACTGGGAGGAAAGGAAGCTGTTTATGAAAGAACTGGCCAGGAGTCTCCAATCCGATGGCCGGATTTATATTACAGAACATCTACGGGATCTGCCTAATTTCCTGGCTTATAATATCGGCTTCTTTCATTTCTATCCCAAACGGGATTGGCTGAAGCTCTTTGAAGACACTGGTCTGAAACTGGAAAGAGAAAATAAACTGACTCCTTTTATTTCGACTTTTATAATCGCGAAGAATGATACTGCATTTTAGGATAATAGGCGCACTGCTGTTAGTACTGGCCATGAGCCATGTCGTGTTTCCAAGATACTTCAGATGGAGTGAGGAACTGAAGCCATTGAGCCTCATTAACCGTCAGATTATGACCATTCATACTTTCTTCATTGCGTTGACGGTGTTTCTGCTCGGACTATTATGTCTCAGTGCTGCCGGCGAACTGGTGGAGACGGCTTTAGGAAGAAAGATCTCATTAGGAATGGGCGTATTCTGGGGGACGCGCCTGGTGATCCAGTTTGTGGGATATTCTCCTGAACTTTGGAAAGGCAGGAAGTTTGAGACGACCGTACATGTTCTGTTCTCTCTTTTATTTACCTATATGAGCGTCGTGTTTCTGTGGGCTTATTTTTATTGAAAGAGATTATTGCAGGAAATCTAAACGCCAGTATTTACCACCACTATCTTTCGCCAGGATGGCGTTATCATACACGCAGATAATATCAGTGAGAAAAACACCTTCTTTCCTTTCAGATAAATACCGGTGCCGACAACCCCGTGTTTGATCTCACAGACCTGTATTTCCTGCTTTTTATCCGTACCGGGATTATTAACACAGGCCACATGTAGTGCTTGAGGCTATCGTCAAGACGTATTTTACGCGTCAGCAGCTACTATTTTAGCTGCTGGCAGGGATAGGGGGCAAACAACAGATGATGGCTGTATTATCTAGCGGCATTGATAACTTATCTGTACATGATTGATAGGAAGATTGGCAAAACTGCCCTGATACTTTGTGCGCAGATCGATTTCCGTAGGTAATCCTTTATTGTTGTAGGATACGGCGGGAGAATGATTGTTACGGCTATAGTCGTGACTCAGGAATTGCCAGATGGGATGCAGACTGTTGACATTGACCTTATCGTCATAGTCGTAAGGGAAGGCCGAAGTTTCATTACCATATTCATTGATGACTTTCGACAGGTTACCCTGTGCATTGTACTGAAAATTGTGCTCCCAGCGGTAAGAAGAATAGAGGCTGATATGCCTGTATCGGGTCATTCTGCCTTTACTGTCATACTCATATTCATGGATATATTCGGGCATGGCTGGCTGACCGATAAAACCGAATGTATACTGTGTGTCTGCTTTAATACGGTTCTTATAATCATAAGAAAAACGGTACAGGGTCTCATAGTTTGTAGGATGATTGTACATGCCGATCAATTCCGTCAGCCGGTCATTTTTATCATATTTAAAGACATAGCGCGGACTACCGGTAGTGACATGGTTTTTATCCATGGCAATTGGATTCCCTTTGCTGTTATACCGGATGGTAATCGTGTCGCCGGGATAGTTGATATCCCCGCTCAACTGATAAACGCGGCATTCAGGAATAGCAGCGGGATGGTGTGGGTCTTTGATACAGGCAGAATAGGAGAGACAGATAATCATAACGGCGCTACGCGAGAAGGTTGATAGCAATGCTTTCATAAGTAGAATTTAAGTGGTGAAAAATGGGGGGACTGTATAAAAAGCAGTCTTACAGGTAAGGTAAAAGGAGGTGTATGTGGTTAAAGGGAAAACCGGGCTATTTTGGTGATGCAATGTTAAGGAAAAAGGGAGAGGAGCCGGCAGTAAATTGGTGAAGTAGGTGATTTGTCTGGTAAGCGATGTAAAAATCTCATTATCAGATCCTATTAAGGTTTGTTACACTTTTAAATTTTTCCACATTCTCCCGTTAATACGGTGGATAATATTCGCTGACTGAGACACGGCCACCAGTGGATTGTGCTAAATTGAGAGAACACAAAATATACTGATTGCCAAGACAAAGATCTATTATCACATTTACCGGTAAGCTCGGCGAAATGGTCGGATACGAGCGGGTATGTCCTTGCAGGTACATGGGATGGAACGCTGATAGTCGCTTTACAGGTGAGGTGCATACACAAAGACGGTATAACCGCCAGCCGGCAGTACCAGGCTGCCGATATTATGGCAATAATACCAGTAGAGAGAATCAGACCGTTTAAAATACGCACGCATCCGCAAAAAATATTATTACAATTACATGCAGTTTTAACCACATGTCATACAAAGACTAGTCTGGCCTTTGTGCAAAGAGAATAGTTGCATGCCTGAAGTATGTTTTGTGAAATGCTATGCTGTTTACACGTTATTTAATATATCCCCTTCCTGTAACTGCAGTAATCCGCTAAAGCAGCATTCCTATTAACTGTTTATGCTTATTGGGTGTGTTTTACGGTCTCTGTCACATACACGCACACGACCAATGATCGCCACTTTAAGTCCACGTTTATTACCCCGGCATACCGGCTGTGTGAGCATGCTTCTCGCGGTTACCGTCCTGTCAAGCTCACCGGTATAAAGAATGTTTTCAGACTAATTTAATACATGTAAAAGGCGATACGTAGTCTTTTGCCAGACTGTACTATAGATATTTTATGTTTACATTTCGGAAATGTTAATAACATTGATTACTTTTAGCAATGTATAGCAAAACTTCAAACGTCCTGCTGTAGCCTGTGTTGTGAATGTATAGTGATTTTTTTACCATTAAAGGATTTTTTCATAAGATCTGATATGTGCTGAAAAGACATACTCCTGTAAGACAGCGACAATACAAAGGAAAATCTGAATGCCTCTTTTCATGTAAGTGAAGTAAGCGACCAACATCAACCGGTTTCATTGCGATGGAGATGCATGATTGTACATCTTGCCATCGATTAGAAATGTCTTTATTAATCAACTATCAGTTATGTCAGCTTTTGTCTGCGCCTGGTATGGTGTAGCAAGCAATTTTTTTGGCATAACTGGACCTTACTGTTCAGGAGGGACACCTGAACGATATGTTTTGTTTATCCCTGCACGTTAGATCGGCACACTTCTTTTCCCGGAAGGGAAAGTACTTAATACTCATTACTGACCTTATCACAATTACCCACATGACACATATCGTACTGGTGGAAGACGACGCCCCGATAAGATTTATCTTTCAGCTTGCATTCCCTTCCCGGAATTATTCCCTCACTGATCTTGAAAACAGTGATAAAATCATCAATGGAGAGATCGATGTTCCCGATGTTTTTATACTGGACAAGCAGATTTCCGGCATTAACGGACTTGATGTTTGCCGTTTCATTAAGAGCAACGACAAATTTAAAAACGTGCCCGTTATTATTATGTCTGCTGCTGTGGATATCGTTGCCCAGGCAAAAGAAGCCGGCGCAGACGCTGCTATTTCGAAACCTTTCTCATTAAATACTTTACGGGAAACAATTTCAAGATATAGTGTAGGGACTGCCACTGCAATCTGCGCTGAGAGCTGACTGATGTAAGTTGTTACAAATCTGCAGTATTACAGACTGTTCCGTTATCCTGCCTTTCCTTGTATCTCATTACATTCTGCGGCACAGTATTGGAACCTCTCTGTTGTATCGGTTGGCACAATGTCCGCCGGACTATCATTCATTACACAAATATCAATGAATAATAGAAAGATTGTTGTAATCGGGGCCTCTGCAGGAGGCTTTGAAGCAATAAAAAAAATAGTCAGTGATTTACCTGCAAACTTTGATGCAGCTATATTTATTGTATGGCATATGGCAGCCGAGGTGAGAGGTATATTGCCGGAGGTGTTAAATAAACTGGGCACACTACCCGTAGCACATGCTGTTGATGAAGAATCTGTCATAGGCAGACGTATCTACATCGCTCCGCCTGACCGGCATCTGCTTTTGGGGAAAGGAAAAGTAAGGGTAACACGTGGTCCGAAAGAGAACCGTTTTCGTCCGGCTATTGATCCCCTGTTCCGGTCAGCAGCTATAGCCTATGGAACGCAGGTGATCGGTGTGGTGCTTTCAGGAGCGCTCGATGACGGCACCGCTGGTATATGGGCTGTAAAGCAACAAGGAGGATTGGCGATAGTGCAGGACCCGGATGATGCAGAGGTCTCCTCCATGCCGGTAAATGCAATGAACGCTGTCAAGGTCGATCACATAGCGCCGGTCAGTGAAATAGCCGCATTGCTCGTCAGGCTTGCCAATGAGGAAATTCCGTCGCTTAATGGGCGAAACGCCGAATTTGTAACAACCGCGCAGCAGGAGGTGGGCATTGCGATGAAAGACGAAAATATCAGCAGGGAAGTCTTCCGGCATGGCGAACTTACACCATATACCTGTCCCGAATGCCATGGAGTACTGAGCTCCCTCACAGAAGGAGATCGCATACGTTTTCGTTGTCATACCGGACACGCTTTTTCAGCAGATACGCTATTGTCCGCCATTACGGAGAGTATTGAGGAAGCCCTCTGGAATGCCATTCGCAATATACAGGAAAGTACGCTGTTACTAAATCACATGGGCGATCATTTTGCGGAGGCTAATCAGGCTAAAATAGCAGCAATGTATTTTAAAAAAGCAAAGGATGCAATGAAACGTGGAGAGATGGTAAGAAAAGCTGTTTTCGATCACGAGCAATTAAGCATGGATAGTGTGAAAGACCAGGCAGATACAGAGAATGTGGCTTAGTATAGGACAATGATATGGTATCTATAAAAGTAAAACCTTAGGTTTGTATACGCTTATGAAGGAACTTGAAACCAGTTATGATAAGGAAAGCATACTCGCCGGCCGCCCCAATAAAGACGACCTGCTGGTAGTAGGAATCGGTGCTTCCGCCGGAGGTATCCGGGCATTGCAATGTTTTTTTGAAAACGTTCCTGCCAATCCGGGAATGGCCTATGTAGTGATACTCCACCTGTCTCCTGATCATGACAGTCAGCTGCAGCAATTGCTGCAACACGTAACACCACTCAAGGTGACATTAATTACGGAAAAGACCCGGGTGCAGCCTGATCATGTATACGTAGTTTCTCCGGACCAACACCTGATCATGTCAGATGGTCACATCATTCCTTCCAGTAATGCCGGAATAGAGGAGCGGAGAGTGCCTGTAGACATATTTTTCCGTACACTGGCCAATTCCCTCGGACCGCGTGCCGTCTGTGTCGTTCTCTCCGGAACAGGCGCTAACGGCTCCATGGGATTGAAACGTGTAAAGGAATGTGGTGGCGCAGCTTTCGTACAGAATCCCCGTGAGGCGGAATACAATGAAATGCCCAGAAACGCCATAGCTACCGCGATGGTAGATGATATACTGCCGGTGTCAGAAATACCAGAGAAAATAATAGCGTATAAATTGAATCTCGGATCTGTTCAGATTCCGGTAGACAGTGAAAAGCGCGCTGAAGAAGAACAACATGCACTGCGCGAAGTCTTTACACACCTTAGACTGCGCACGGGGCATGATTTTTCAAATTATAAACGTCCAACATTGTTACGTCGTATTGAACGTCGTATCAATATCAGAAATCTCAGCAGCTTACAGGCATATGCTGCTTATTTAAAACATAATCCCGAAGAGATCAGTGCATTGCTGAAAGATCTGCTGATATCCGTCACCAATTTCTTTCGTGACAAAAAAGCATTTGATGCACTAGAGAAAGATGTCGTTCCTGCCATCCTGCAAAATAAAAAAGCAGAAAATCAGGTAAGGATATGGATCGCCGGCTGTGCAACTGGTGAAGAAGCATATTCTCTCGCAATTTTATTCGCAGAAAAAACAATGGGATCCATAGATGATCCTAAAATTCAAATCTTCGCAACCGACATCGACGAAGCTGCTATCGCCGTAGCACGCGAAGGGTATTATACACTCAATGATGCAGCTGATGTATCACCAGCGCGTTTAAGACGTTTTTTCAATAAGGAAGGAGAAGGTTATCGTATCAAAAGAGAAATCAGAGAAACGATTCTGTTTGCCAGTCATAACTTTCTGAAAGATCCTCCTTTCTCTTACCTGGACATGGTGTCCTGCAGAAATGTATTGATATACCTTAATCATACCGCACAGGAAAGGGTCATGGAAACTTTCCATTTTGCCCTGAAACCAGGCGGGTTCCTGATGCTAGGTTTGTCTGAATCAGCAGAAAGCGCCAGCGATCTCTATACTTTGTTCAACAGGGAGTTTCACATCTTCCAGTCTAAACGTATTGTACAAAGTAATTACCCCGTACCGGAGTCAGTACCTCATTTTAATTTCAAGGAGCCTGCAGCATCTCAGGCGGTTATCTCTCAGGAGAACAGAACCCGCGAACGGGTCATGAGAAATGATCTGCATCAGCGCCTGCTGGAAGAATATGCACCTCCTTCGATGGTGATCAATGAAGAATATGACATCCTTCATCTGTCAGAAAGGGCGGGCAGATACCTGCAAATGACAGGTGGTGAACCATCTCAGAACCTGTTGAAACTGGTACGCCAGGACCTGTGTCTGGAATTACGTTCCGCGCTCTATCAGGCTGTACAGCGACAGATAGCTGTAGAAGCACAAGGATTAAGGGTGTCAATTGATGGACAGTCGGAAAATGTGAATATTCATATACGTCCCGTGTTCCGGCAGGGAGATATTGCCAATGGCCTCATACTGGTGATTTTTGAACAAAGTATGGAAGATGCCGGTGGACAGGTAATTCTCTCTTCAGATGAACCGTTAGCACGTCAGCTCGAAGAAGAATTGATAAGACTGAAAGCACAACTCCGCGCCTCTATCGAACAACATGAATTCCAGCAGGAAGAACTGAAGGCATCTAATGAGGAATTGCAGGCGATGAATGAAGAACTACGCTCTGCTGCTGAGGAACTGGAGACAAGCAAAGAGGAACTGCAGTCTATTAATGAGGAATTACGCACCGTTAACCAGGAACTGAAGGTAAAAGTGGATGAAACCACATTGGCAGGCAATAACCTGCAAAACCTGATCAATTCCGCCGAAATAGGAACCATTTTTCTCGACCGGAGTTTGAGACTGGCGTTGTTTACACCGCCCGCCAGAACGGTGTTTAACTTTATTCCGAATGATATTGGCAGACCCTTATCTGACATCACCAACAAACTGAATTATGACGATATTATTTCCGATGCAGAAGCTGTCCTGGAAAAACTTCTGACAATAGAGCGGGAGGTCTCGTCAATAGATGGACGCATTTTCCTGATACGTATTCTCCCTTATCGTACAGAAGAAGATCGTATCAATGGCGTTGTAATGACCTTTATTGATATGACGCAGCATAAAAAAGCCGAGATAGTGCTGCGCGAAAATCAGGCATGGCTGAATGGACAGAAAGAAGCTTTTCAGGCTGCGATGAATGGTCAATCCCTGACCAGTTCTCTGAATCCCTTGATCAGAACAGTGATTGATCAGATGGATGGAGAAGCCAGGTCTGCATTTTATATGACGCCGTCAGGAGGTGAGGGACTACATCTGGTGGCAGGTATGACCGAAGAATATGCAAAAGATATTAACGGCTTTCAGATCGGTCCTGAATCGCTTGCATGTGGCCTGGCTATGCACACTGGTGACCCGGTGATTACGGAAGATATCGAAGAAGATCCCCGTTGGGAGCAATGGCGCCCGATTGCCCGTAAATACGATTACCGTGGTTGCTGGTCTTTCCCTGTCCGGACCATCGGAGGCCCTATACTAGGCACACTCGCCATCTACTTCAGGCAGCCACGAAGTCCGCAGCAAAGAGAACTGGAGATGGCCGCAATAATTACTCATTCTGCCAGCATTATCATTTCAAGATATAATGAAGCAGTTGAACGTGCACAGGCAGAGGAAGCGCTGCGCCTGAGCGAACAACGCTTAAAAAACCTGCTGAAAATCCGGGAAGAGTTTATAAGTGTTGCCAGCCATGAACTGAAAACACCTATTACCAGCATGAAAGTGTACGCTGAGATAGTGGAAGAAAGGATGGCTGAAACAGGTAACCATGAAGATGGTGAACTCATTTCGCGCCTGAATGAACAGATTGACCGTCTTACGGTGTTAATCAACCTACTGCTGGATACCACAACAATCTCGGAAGGGAAGTTGAAAATGAATTTCACAGATGTAGATATCAAAAAAGTGGTCGCCGAAAAGCTGGGAGATATCCAACGTGCCGGTACACATAAGTTTGAATTACAGACAGAGGAGCTACCCCTCATCAGCGCAGATGCCGAGCGCATAGGACAAGTAGTCACAAATCTGCTGTCAAATGCGATTAAATATTCCCCTGCAGGTAGTACCGTGCGTATTGCTGTTCGTAAGGAGAAAGAAAGAATACAGGTGAGCGTGCAGGACCAAGGCTACGGTATCCCGAAAGCACACCAGCAAAAGATCTTCGACAGGTTCTATCGCGTCACTACCGATAACTTTGACACCTTCCCGGGTATGGGCCTCGGGTTATATATATCCGCACAGATTATCCAGGGACATCATGGCGCTATCGACGTAGAAAGTGAGGAGGGAAAAGGATCCAATTTTTCATTCACACTACCCATTAAATCTTGAACACCGTAAAAAAGATAGTACTGATAGAAGATGATATAGCCATCTGTGACGTATTCTCTATTGCATGGATCCCGGACGTTATGAGATCGTCACATACACCACAGGAAATCTTATACTCGACAGTCAGGTGCTAACGCCCGATTTATTTATGCTTGATAAGAACATTACAGGTGTCGATGGACTTGACCTTTGCCGCTTTATCAAGGCAAGCGACAAGTACAGCAATATACCGGTTGTCCTACTTTCTGAAGTCCGAATATCAGAGAACTGGCAACAGATGCCGAGCGGATGACGCTATCGCAAAACCCTTCACATTAAAGATATTACAGGTTATAGCAAAACATATCAACAGCGATAAGCAATAGTTTGCCCCACTTTGTGTAGTATCTGACAGTGGACGCATTAAAGACCCCTTGGCATAATTTTATATCATGTTATCATAAAGTGGAGAAATAAAGCAGCAGCTGACATTCTCGTTTTCTTGCCATATACCTGACCGGCAATGGCTTATTGGTCTTTAATAAACAAATATTTATTTTTTCGATGGAAAATACACAACCATTCACCGCTAATTTTATAAGCAACGGCAGTGAAGTGGGGAAATTAATCCACGCCTATGATTGGTCTTCCACACCGCTCGGAACAATGGCCTCCTGGCCTAAAACTTTACAGTTTTCTCTGAATATGCTCCTGCATACCAATCTGCCCATGATGCTTTTCTGGGGTGATCGTTCACTTTGCTTTTATAATGATGCTTTTCTTCCTTTGCTGCCAGCAGGGAAACAAACACTTGTTCCCGGTAAAGCTGCCGCCGAATTGTGGCCGGACACCTGGCCGGCAATACAGCCAGCAGTGAATCAGGTACGCAGCAATGGAGATCCGGTTTCTCACGATAACGATATATTCGCCCGTTATAGTCATAATGGTCATTCCTGTCATCATCATCATCATTACAGCCCCATACAGGATGAAACCGGTCTAAGGGTAGCTGTACTGCTGATTTGCACACAGACAGCCCAAAACAAGCACGAAAAGTCCGCCGTAAGTGCGCAGCACTTCAAGGGTATCGTCGAACAGGCGCCTAACCCGATATTCATCTTCAAAGGTGAGGATATGGTCCTGGCAATGGCCAATGAACCGCTACTCAGGATCTGGGGCGTCAATAGCGACGCTATCGGCAAACCCATGCTGGACACCCTGCCCGAATTGAAAGGACAGGGCTTCATGGAAATGCTGCTCGACGTATATCACAATAAGCATATCGTTACCGGCAAGGAAAAACCGGCTGTCTTCCATCGGCCGGATGGCAGGAAAGAAACCATGTATTTCAACTTCGTATATCAGCCCTATAAAGAGGCCGACGGCACGGTAAGTGGCGTATTGGTGATTGCAAATGACGTCACAGAACAAGTAGTAGCCAGGAAAAGACTCGAAGAAAGTGAACTCCGCTTCAGAGCCTTGGTCATGGCTACTTCAGATGTAGTGTATCGCATGAATCCTGACTGGTCAGAAATGCAAAACCTGGTAGGAAGAGGCTTTCTGACGGATACAGAAGTGCCTACTCCGGACTGGCTGAAAAAATACATCCATCCGGACGACCAGCCACACGTCCAGGCTCTGATTAAAAAATCAGTACAAACACATAGTGTATTCGAACTGGAACACCAGGTATTCAGACAGGATGGGGCTATCGGCTGGACCTTTTCCCGCGCGATACCGATCCATGATGAAGCAGGCAATATTATAGAATGGTTCGGCGCTGCCAGTGACATCACACAGCGTAAAAGATTCGAACAGGAATTAGAATCTACCCGCGATGAATTGCGCGTCAGCAAAAGGTTATATGAAGCTGTTACAGCCAGTACCCCCGATCTGATCTATATCTTTGATCGTAACTATAAATTTATATACGCTAACCAGGCACTATTGACCATGTGGGGGCGCACTTGGGAAGAATCTGTCGGTCAGGGACTGCTCGCCCTGGGATATGAACCATGGCATGCAGAAATGCACGAAAGGGAAATCGACCAGGTAATTGCTACCAAAAAGCCGATCAGAGGAGAAGTGGCATTCCCACACTCAGTTATGGGCTACCGGATGTATGATTACATTTTCGCCCCCGTACTGAATGAAGCCGGTGAGGTAGAGGTAGTCGCAGGTACCACCCGCGATATCTCCGATCTTAAAGTCGCAGAACTGGCCCTGAAACATAGTGAAGAGCAATTCCGCACCTTAACGCAATCCTTGCCCCAGCTGATCTGCACTGCAGACATACATGGCTACTGTGATTTTTTTAACCAGCAATGGTACGACTACACAGGCAGTCACGCAGAAGATGCCGAGGGCAAAGGCTGGATGATGTATGTACACCCTAATCAGCGGGAACTGCTATACGATAAATGGGAAAGAAGCCTCAAAAGTGGTGAATCACTCGCTTTCGAATTCCAGCTGAAAGCAAGAGACGGACATTATCAGTGGTTTTATATCGTAGGCAATCCTATCAAGGATGAAGATGGCGAAATCCTGAAATGGGTATCCGCACTGACCAATATCGAAGAACAGAAAGCTGTGGAAGAGAAGCTGGAACAGCTGGTAAACGAACGTACAGGGGCATTACAGCGCTCTAATGACGATCTGGAACAGTTTGCACACGTCGCCTCACATGACCTGAAAGAGCCGGTCCGCAAGATCAAAACATTTGTCGACCGCCTGGAACATGACGGTGAAACAAAACTATCTGAAAAAGGAAGCAGCTATCTCAATAAGATCAATACCGCGGCCAACCGCATGTATGACATGATTGAAGGGGTGCTAAACTATTCCTCCATAGACAATGCCGAACAGCCATTATCCAGCATCAATCTCAACGAGACTTTAAATAGCATAGAACTGGACCTGGAAATCCTGATGAACCAGAAAAAAGCGCATATTGTATATGAAGGCTTACCAACGGTAAAAGGCGCTCCGCTACTGATTTATCAGTTATTCTATAACCTCATTAACAATTCATTGAAATTTACCCGTTTGGATACCCCACCGCTCATTACCGTGACGGCAAAAAAGGCTGCCAAAATGGGCATCCCATATCTCCAGATCGATGTAAAAGACAATGGGATCGGTTTCGAACAAACACAGGCGCAAAAGATATTTAACAGCTTTATCCGCCTGAACTCAAAAGATAAATTTGAAGGAACCGGCCTTGGCCTGGCACTTTGTAAGAAGATCGTAGAACGGCATCAGGGATATATTACCGCCAGTGGTGCAGAGAATGAAGGGGCGGTGTTTAGTATATTCTTACCGGATATAAATTAGGAATTAGGAATCTATAGTGTCCGGTAAAAATATGGGATTAAGTCATAAAAAAAGGAGGCCGAGGCCTCCTTTTTCAGTAAGTTTAAGTTACCACACTAGAACTTACTTATGAGCAAAAGTAAATTTTTTTCCGGACAGCCGATTTTTAATCAACTACTTTCTTTTATACCAACCACGTTGATAGATAAAGTCTGTAGAGAGACAAACGCAGATTACTATTATAAGCATTTTAAGGCTTTTGACCATTTGGTAACAATGCTATTTAGTAGTTTTCATCAGTGTACTTCATTACGAGAGCTTCATACAGGATTGTTAGCCAACCAGCATCGGCTTCACCATTTGGGCATTAAACATACCCCGCGTCGAAGCACTATTTCCGATGCTAACAGGACGCGTCCGGTGGCGTTTTTTGAAAAGCTCTATCATCGTCTATATAACCATCATTATCAAGCGTTTTCCCCGGACAGCCGAAAGAGAAAATCGTTGGTTGACCGGTTATTCATAGTGGACTCGACGACGGTCAGCCTATTTTCTAATGTAATGAAGGGGGCAGGTGTAATTAGAATGGACGGCAGAAAGAAGGGAGGAATAAAGGCGCACGTATTGATGACGGCCAAAACAGAACTACCAAGCTTTACTATTCTGACGGAAGCTGCCAAAAATGATAGAATCATTATGCCACAGTTAGAGCTCTTGCCAGGTTCTATAATAGCCATGGATAGAGCTTATGTGAACTATAAACTCATGAAGGAATGGACTGAAAAAGAGATCACGTGGGTAACTCGTGTAACCAAGAGTATGAAAATAAAATTATTGACACGAAACAGATTAAAAATACTCCATAAAAGAAAAGGTATCTTAAAAGATTGGGTTATTCAACTAGGTAACCCTCTAACAGAGGAGAAAAGTCCTGTACAGACGGCGCGTGTAATCAGCATTTACGATATAGAAATACAAAAAAGAAAATACATCTGTTAACAAACAATTTTACTTATACGCCGACAACGATCAGGAAATTGTATCAAAAGCGATGGGCAATCGAAATGCTTTTTAAAAGAATTAAGCAGAACTCTCAATTAAACAATTTTTTAGGTGAAAACAAGAATGCTATAAGTATACAGCTCTGGTGCACGCTAATAAAGGATTTACTGACAAAGATCGTAAAAGACAAGCTGACAGAGAAAGGGAGTAAAAAATGGTCTTTTAGTAACCTAACTGGCTTTCTAAGGTTACATCTTTACACTTATATCCACCTAATGAATTTTCTGGCAGAACCCGAGTATGCACTTTTACAGCATAATAAGGGGCCAGATCAGATAAACCTGCAATTGAAATTATTCTCCTTTTAAAAAAAGAGGGGGGCTTACTTTTATAATAGCAGTAAGCCCCTCCCATCTATATTGAGTTTGAAAGGAATAAAGGGGTAATCCCAATTTTAACCGGACACTATAGAATTAGGAATTAAGAATTAAGAATTAAGAATTAAGAATTAAGAATTAAGAATTAAGAATTAAGAATCTATAGTGTCCGGTAAAAATATGGGATTAAGTCATAAAAAAAGGAGGCCGAGGCCTCCTTTTTCAGTAAGTTTAAGTTACCACACTAGAACTTACTTATGAGCAAAAGTAAATTTTTTTCCGGACAGCCGATTTTTAATCAACTACTTTCTTTTATACCAACCACGTTGATAGATAAAGTCTGTAGAGAGACAAACGCAGATTACTATTATAAGCATTTTAAGGCTTTTGACCATTTGGTAACAATGCTATTTAGTAGTTTTCATCAGTGTACTTCATTACGAGAGCTTCATACAGGATTGTTAGCCAACCAGCATCGGCTTCACCATTTGGGCATTAAACATACCCCGCGTCGAAGCACTATTTCCGATGCTAACAGGACGCGTCCGGTGGCGTTTTTTGAAAAGCTTTATCATCGTCTATATAACCATCATTATCAAGCGTTTTCCCCGGACAGCCGAAAGAGAAAATCGTTGGTTGACCGGTTATTCATAGTGGACTCGACGACGGTCAGCCTATTTTCTAATGTAATGAAGGGGGCAGGTGTAATTAGAATGGACGGCAGAAAGAAGGGAGGAATAAAGGCGCACGTATTGATGACGGCCAAAACAGAACTACCAAGCTTTACTATTCTGACGGAAGCTGCCAAAAATGATAGAATCATTATGCCACAGTTAGAGCTCTTGCCAGGTTCTATAATAGCCATGGATAGAGCTTATGTGAACTATAAACTCATGAAGGAATGGACTGAAAAAGAGATCACGTGGGTAACTCGTGTAACCAAGAGTATGAAAATAAAATTATTGACACGAAACAGATTAAAAATACTCAATAAAAGAAAAGGTATCCTAAAAGATTGGGTTATTCAACTAGGTAACCCTCTAACAGAGGAGAAAAGTCCTGTACAGACGGCGCGTGTAATCAGCATTTACGATAGAAATACAAAAAAGAAAATACATCTGTTAACAAACAATTTTACTTATACGCCGACAACGATCAGGAAATTGTATCAAAAGCGATGGGCAATCGAAATGCTTTTTAAAAGAATTAAGCAGAACTCTCAATTAAACAATTTTTTAGGTGAAAACAAAAATGCTATAAGTATACAGCTCTGGTGCACGCTAATAAAGGATTTACTGACAAAGATCGTAAAAGACAAGCTGACAGAGAAAGGGAGTAAAAAATGGTCTTTTAGTAACCTAACTGGCTTTCTAAGGTTACATCTTTACACTTATATCCACCTAATGAATTTTCTGGCAGAACCCGAGTATGCACTTTTACAGCATAATAAGGGGCCAGATCAGATAAACCTGCAATTGAAATTATTCTCCTTTTAAAAAAAGAGGGGGGCTTACTTTTATAATAGCAGTAAGCCCCTCCCATCTATATTGAGTTTGAAAGGAATAAAGGGGTAATCCCAATTTTAACCGGACACTATAGAATTAAGAATTAAGAATTAAGAATTAAGAATTAAGAATTAAGAATTAAGAATTAAGAATTAAGAATTAAGAATTAAGAATTAAGAATTAAGAATTAAGAATTACCGCGAAGATCTCCGCTGCATTCCAATTCTTAATTCTTAATTCCTAATTCTTAATTGAAAAAGCCCATTGACCCTAAAACACTCAGGATCATGGGCTCTTTCATCTAAAACCTGTAACAACTAATAGCCGGGATTCTGTTTAAACTGTGGGTTTGCCCCGAGAATATCTCTTCCTATCGGGAATATCGCGGTATGATCATCTGCATCTGGCTGCTTATCCCACCAGGTACCCGTATTAAATACGCCCCAGCGTACCAGATCCGTACGTCTGCGGTTCTCACCCAAAAACTCACGTCCCCATTCATCCAGCATCTCCTGGTCGTTCAGCTGACTACCATCCAGCTTATACAAACTTGTAGATTCGTCCGGATAGTTACGCTTACGCACTGCATTCAGTAAAGCAGCCGCGCCGGCCTTATCGCCCGACCGATACTTACATTCCGCCAGTGAATAATAAATCTCTGATAAACGTACCTCCGCATAAGCCGAAGTGATACGATTGGGATCCGGTGTCGGATATACCGGATATTTCATCAGGAACACACCGGAATTATGGTCAGCATGGTTCATATTGGATTCTTTATCTGCTACCGGCTGACCAGGCTTCGTTCCCAAAAACCAACCCACCTGATCGCGGATAAACAACGGATAATCCCCCTTGTTACCGCGTACGGTATCAGGTACGGAGTTGCCATTTACATTACGCTGAAAAGGCAGGTAACCGTACAGGAACATCCCTTCACGTTTACTGTTGCCAAGATTCTTGTAAAGCTTCAGTCGAAGGTCGTCCGGATAACGCTGGAACTTAACAAAAGGCTTACCCAGCTGGAAATTGTACTCAACACTATCAACATTCCTTCCGGGTTGTAACGCAAACCTTGGATTGGATTTGCCGAAATCCGTAAAACCACAATACAAAGGTGCCGCATCATAGGTCATGGACCAGAAATACATGCCGCCATCATACTGCCAGTGTGTACGAGACAAACTGGAAGGGAACCCATAAATTGTCTCTGAATTCAAAGAGGTATTCGTATAATCAAACGGCGCATCCCAGCGGGTATCCAGTTGATAACTACCATACTTACCATCGATGATATCCTGACATACCGCCGCACAATCTGCAAACCTGTCTTCCTTGATATACGCCTGTGCATTCAGATACAGTCTTACCAGTAAAGCAGCCGCACCTGCCTGTGTCCACCTGCCAATACCTTTTTCGCCCAGCGCTTCGCGTTTAGGCAGATCAGGCAGCGCCGCTTTCAGCTCTTCCTCTATGTATTTAAAGGTTTCTGCGGGCGGCGACTGTGGACCGCTCACCGTCGTGTTTTTCACATCATGTACAAGCACAATATTGCGGTAGAAATCAAACGCCCTGATATAAAACCAGGCGCGCAGCGTTCTCAGTTCCGCCTTAAAATCAGCCAGCTCCGTAGGCGTGACATTCAGCCTCCTCGGATCAGCGATTCCCTCCATGTCCTGCAGTGAGTTCGTAGCCAGTACAATACCCTGGTAGAAAGCCGTCCAGGCGCCATTGGTAAAACCATCCTGGTTCGTCCAGGTATGATAGTGCATACGCTGATAATAACCACCATCCTGCCAGTCACCCTGACGGTTATAAGTGCCTATTTCATCAGTACTGTTTTCACCCACCGCATAGACGTCATTTCCCTGGATACTCCAGTAAGCGTGCTCAAACGGGCGTAAAAAGTCCCTGATCACATCATCGCGTCTGGTCAGGAATTGCGACTCGTCAACCCTGTCATACACACTTTCTTCCAGTTTCGTACAGCTGCCCATTGTCATTGCAGTGATCAACGCAGCGTTTATGATATATTTTCTATAGTTCTTTTTCATCTCTGTACCAGTTAATTGTTTAGAATGTTACCTGTAAGCCTCCCAGTAACTGAATTGTCGCCGGATAGAAATTCAGATTACCCTGCACGCCAGGCGTTAAGCCGTTAATAGGGTACAGATCAGGATCGCCTCCCTTGAAGCTGGTGAACGTATGCAGGTTGCTCGCTGAAGCATATACCCTGAACGCATGCAGGTACTTGGAATTGACTTCACGGCCATAACCCAGCGATACGTTGTCGATCTTCACGAAAGAACCCGATTCCAGGAAATAGTCGGAAGCAAGGGCTGTGGTAGAAGAACTGGTCAGTTTAGCATACTTGCTCTTCGGATCGTAGGCAGATTTCAGCGTATTGGCGTCGGACTGTGTAGCCGGCGTACCCACATAAAATGCCTGCATGTTGAACAGCTTGTAGCCGAAATTACCCCTGAAGAAGATATTCAGGTCCCAGTTCTTATAACGGAAAGTGTTACCTAATGAACCGGTGAATTTCGGCAAACCATTCCCCACAAACTGCTTATCATCTGCATTAGTCTGGTTAGCCGTTACAATACTGCCGTCTTTTTTATACGCCAGCAATGCGCCATTCTCATTTACACCTGCTGACTTCAGCATGTAAAAGTCCCCGATACGATGTCCTTCCTGTAAACGCTGGATGTTACCCGGACTACCTGGTGCAGGTAATCCCGCTACATCCTGGAATGGTGCTCCCTGGTACAGTTTATTAGAGAAAGAGACGAATTTGTTATTATTTAAAGCCGTCGCAAAAGACACATTGTAGCTGAAGTCTTTTGACTGTACCACGGATCCGTTCAGCTGGATTTCCAGACCGGTGTTTTTCATAGTACCCACGTTGCTGAAGGTCTGTGACTGCGGATTGGGTGGCAACGGTACATTGTAATAACCCAGCAGGTCCTTGTTGGTACGTACATAGTAGTTCACCGAACCTGACACACGGCTTTTAAACAGATCAAAGTCAAGACCTACGTTAAAGTTGATTGCTTTTTCCCAACCCAGGTTAGGATTGATATTCTGCGAAGGTCCATACACCTGGTAAGTCGTGCCGTTGAAAGGGAAATAACCATATCCGCCATACAACAGTAAGGACAGATAATTACCAAAATCCTGGTTACCGGTCACACCGTAATCGGCTCTCAGTTTCAGGTCATTCAGCCAGCTGATTTTATCCTTCAGGAAATCCTCGTCAGAGATACGCCATGCAGCAGATACCGCCGGGAAACTACCCCATTTGTTGTTTCTGCCGAATTTAGAAGAACCTTCATGACGCAGACTCACCGTCAGGATATACTTATTATCATAATCATAGTTGATCCTGCCAAAGAATGCGGCCAGTCTGGAGTCATTCTGTGTGGAAGACACTGCGCTTTGTCCGTTGCCTTTATCACCTCCATTCCAGGTACCGGAACCCAGATTATTCCACAGGAAAGTATCGAATGGAAAATCATAGTTGTTAGCCGCGAATTGCTGGTAATTGAAGTAGCTGTAAGAATAACCGCCCAGGAACTTAAAGTGATTCCTGTTCAGATTCAACGCATAATTGATGGTCCATTCCAGATTACGCTGGTCATTATCCTGCTGCTCCTGTGAAGCATAGTTCGTCTTCGTTACCTGCCCTGCATGTACAATCGTCGTCAGGGTAGAAGGAGAGAAGAACAGATTCTTGTAGGAAGACCGGATGTTGGAGATCGTCACCATGGAGTTCAGATTCCTGGTGATATTGACCCGGAAAGAGCCGCTCATATCCAGTTGTTTGATCTCCGCCTGACTTTTGATCAGCCGTGCATTCTCCACCGGATTATTGGAGAAAAAGCCGGTATTGATATAACGATAGCCGGTGCTGTCGTAAATAGGCAGCGTCGGATTCAGCGTAAGCGCATTATTGAAGTTTCCCTGGTCTGCATTACTGGTTTTCATATACCTCGGTGCAACATTGAAGGAAACCGTATAAACATCTTCTTTGGAAGTATGATTCAGGTTCAGACGTGCGCCATATTCCTTTTTGGAAGCACGCAGGTCAATACCATCCGCATTCCTGTAATCAGCCGAAGCGAAATAGTTATCCCTGGCCGTTCCACCGGAAATCTGCAGGGTATGCTTCTGTGCATACGCAGGCTCACGGGTGACTGATTTCATCCAGTCGGTATTACCGCCATAGTCGATACCCTGTGCCGGTGTAGCGCCGACACGGAACTTCCGGAACTCTTCTGCCGTGAGTACTTCAGGCTTCATGGTGAGACGATCCATGCTCACATAACCACTGTATACCATTTTGGAATCACCAGTGCCTTTCTTGGTTGTGATGATGATGACACCATTACTACCTCTCGTACCGTAAATCGCTGAAGCGGCGCCGCCTTTCAGCACGTCGATGGATTCGATATCGTTCTGGTTAATGTTGTCGATATTACCACCTGGTACGCCATTGATGACATACAAAGGTCCCAGACCCGCACTACGGGAGGATACGCCTCGCAGCTGGATGCTCGGAGAGGAGTTAGGATCAGCCGTGGAGGTGTTGGATACGGTTAAACCGGCTACCTTTCCCTGTAAGGACATCAGCGGGTTATTGGCAGCAACAGATTTCAGATCTTCCGCCCGCACATGCGTAATCGCACTGGAAACTTCCTTTCTGTCCATTGTACCATAACCTACACTCACCACTTCAACGCCTTTAAGTTCACGGCTGAGCGGAGCAAGTTTTACAGAGAAAGTACTTTGGTTGGCAATAGCAACTGTCTGGGGTGCATAATCAATGGAAGAAAAAATAAGTTCACGGGCATCAGCCGTAAGCGTCAGCCGGAATACGCCGTTGATGTCGGTGGCGGTGCCCGATTTGGTACCTGCAATTCTGACAGTCACTCCTGGTAATGGACTGTTGCTGGAAGAGTCAATAACTTTACCTTCTATGACTCTGTTCTGGGCAAGTACCGGGTAAGCGTGGACTAAGATCAGGGCAAAGCAGCTCAGTAATCGTAGAATTTTTAAAAACATAACAGTCTACTTAATTGGTTCATTAACGCGAAATTTCATGGTTCATCGCTGCAGCTGATGATTGTTGGTTCCAGTGCCGGTCATGGCATTTGAACTGGCTGACCAAATTAAGTCACGAAAGAAGCCATTGCAGCCGGAGCAGGACCCGCAGATAAAAAATCTAAACGTTTTATAAAAATTCTTTCTGATAATCAATATCTTAGTCCGGGATTTGTATAGAAAAATCTAAGGCTATCCAACAGGTTTTCAAAGGATTACAGGGAAAAAATGGGGCCTTATCAACCGCCCGGATACTCCGGACCAGCCAGCAGAACAATACCAAAATCGTTTATACGGCTTTTAACTTGTCATCTGAAGAAGGGAAAATTACGTACTACTTAAAAGAGGAGCTTACATCCATATGGATAAATTATTAGTTGTTTTGTTTTTACTGTTTACCGGATTCAATGGATATGCGCAAACCGGTAAATCTGACAGTCTGCTGAATGTGCTTAAAACAGAATTGAGGAAAAGCAATCTTTATGACCAGGCAAAACAAACACATATCGACCGGTTACGAACCCAGCTGTTCTGTGCCGACACCTTTAACTTTCATACACAATTCAGGTTATGTGAACAGATTTTTGAGGAATACCACTCCTTTAAATTCGATTCGGCATTTGTATATGTCCGCAAGATGATCAATCTCTCTTCGAAGTTTCATAAAACAGATGACTTAGTCCATAGTAAGATTCTGCTCGGTACTATTTTGCTGAATACAGGTTTTTATAAAGAAGCCTTCGACGTAGCTGATGACATTGATAGCAGCGGGCTGTCCGATACACGCAAAACAGATTACCTGATCCTGCGGGCCCGGCTCAATGCCGGTATTGCGGAGTATAATAATGACGCCTATTTCTCCGGACAGTATTACCAGCAGTCACAAGCCGACTTTAAAACCGCCGAAACCGTTACACCGTCTAATGCTTTCGAACAAACCATCAACCTGGCCTTTCTGCCGGATTCAGTGAAGCAGCGGCGCCTGACGCCTGACTTCTTCTTTAATACCATCATCCACCACCCGCTGACCCACCACGGTATCGCCATGGTCTCCACCAGGATCAGCTACGCCTATACCGGCTATGACCGGATCATGTTCCTGGCCCTTGCTGCTATCAGTGACGTCCGTTCCTCCACCAAAGAAACACTGGCCATATTCCTGCTCGGACAGGAGTTATATAAGCTGGATAAGACAAATGACGCCTACCTGCTTATACAGGAAGCCTCCCATAATGCCAGGTTCTACGGCACCAGGAACCGCGCCGTGCAGATCGAAACCATGTTACCACTTATAGCAGGTAAAGTGATCGATCAGAAGCAGCATGAAAAGGACAGGCTCCTGATAGGCTTACTGCTCTTCCTGATCGTCGCGGTGGTATTATTTTTCCTGCTCGTTATCTACCGTAAACAGATGCAGCGGATCAAGGAAAATGAGCGGATGATCAAAGAAAAGAATGGCGAGCTGGAAAAAGTCAATGGGCGACTCTGGGAATCCTCCAGGATAAAAGAAGAGCTGATCGGTTTGTTTTTCAAAACCTGTTCCTCTTACATTGAAACCCTGGACAGAATAAAACAACGTACACTGCACAATATCAAACTGGGGAAATATAAGGATGTGACCCAGTTTCTCGAAGACGTACAGGTAGATGAAGAAAAGGAGAATCTGTACACCATGCTGGATACCGTATTCCTGACCATGTTCCCTAATTTCATTATCTCTTTTAATGCATTGCTGAAAAAGGAAGATCAGATATGGCCGAAATCAGGAGATACACTCAATGCCACACTCCGCATCTTTGCGCTCATTCGCCTGGGTATCAACGAACAGGAAGCGATTGCCAAGATATTGGGTTACAGTGTCAGCACGGTCTATACCTATAAAATGCGGGTGAAATCCCGCGCACTGGTGCCTGCCGCGGACTTTGAGCAGAAAATAATGGAGATAAAATTCATTGACAGTTACGACCATTGATCGCTGTTGTACTAAATAAAAAAGTGATACCTCTTTGAAAAGGTATCACTTTTTTTATGTCATCTAAATGATTACAAAGTCAGTCTCACACCACCCATCAGCCATCTGCCTGGCATCTGCGCACCAGTCAGATCGGCATATGTTTTATTGAAAACGTTGTCCGCTTCAACAGATAAGCTGAGCATATTTTTGATCACAAATACATCCGCTTTCACACTGGCGATAAAGTATTCTTTGGTTACTACACCTGCAATGTTTGCGGCAGACTGAGGATCGCGTACTTTATACAAACCATTTGCGCTGATGGAGAACAGTGAATTGCGGTATTGCAACATACCATTCAGCAGGAAACGCGCATGTGAAGAGATATAGAAAGAAGATTGTCCTTCCTGGATATCGGAATACAACCAGGTAGTACCGGCTGTCGCTGAAACAGTATGTTTTTCTTTATAGGTCTTCGTCCACTGGATATCTGTTTCCAGTCCGCTGGTCACCATTTTAGAAATATTGGTCGCCAGGGAATACGTGCCCGTCGGAGACAGGTTGTGTTTGTACGGCATATTCGCATATGGTGTAGTCGCCCAGTCAATCAGGTCGTTATACCGGCGTTGGAACACCGTAGAAGAAACACGGAGTGTTTTGCCAAAGTAGTCGGCACCTGCTTCATAACTAAAAGAACGTTCCGCTTTCAGATCCGGATTACCGATCTTTCCGCTGGTAACAATCGGTTTGTTATTGTTGTTGTAACGCTCGGTAAAGTCGGCATTACGGATGGTTTTACCCGCACTACCTCTTACCTGGAATTTGCCGGTACGGTAACTGGCATTCAGCTGAGGTACCAGTTCAGAACCACTGCGTTCATCCCAGTCAAGGCGTACTGCCGGACTCAATGTCAACGCATCAAACAGGGTAGCGGTCAAAGACACAAAACCAGCAGCCTGGTTCACAGTATGATTACCCCTGTCATTGGAAACGATGTTTTTCTGCTGGAACTGTCCGCCGGCCACCAGGTTAAGATCATTACTGAACGCATGTTCGTAGATCGCAAGGGACTGGAATAATTTGCTGCGGTTATCATTGGCTAAAGACACAGAATTGTACACGTAGTGATCGTTCATGTTCTTGTAACCGGCCATCAGACTAAACCCATCTTTACCCTTACGATATTGAAGATTCAGCTGCTGCCACCAGGTAGAAAGTTTTTCGCTGGCAGTATCAGAGGCGAAAGTGGTGTAGAAGTTCTGGGCGGCAAATTTGCGGCTGTCATAACTTAAACGGTAAGACAGTTTCCAGTTTTCGTTGAAACGGTAACTGGCAGAACCGGATACCGTATGCAGGTGGAAATAACCGTCGATACCCCTTTGCGGCTGACCGTCGGCATTGTTGGTTTGTCCACCGATATTCACCGCCAGCTTTTCCGTGCTGTAATATGCATTGGCGTTGGCGTTGAACAAGCCATATTCACCACCGGTTACACCAGCCGTGATCTTTCTGGTGGGTGTACTCGTACCGGTACGGGCAAATGTCTTAGTAATGATGTGTATCACACCACCTACCGCATCAGAGCCATAAATAGCGGAAGAAGCACCCTTCAGCACCTCAATATGGTCGATTTCTGCCGGATTAACCGGGATATAGCTGCTGAAATGGCCGGTATTGGGGTCATTTACACGTATGCCGTCGAGTATTACCAGTACCTGCTGAAAAGTACCACCCCTGATCACGATATCGCTGCCGGCGCCCATAGGGCCCTTTGCCTGCACTTCTACACCTGGCAGATAGCGCAGTACCTCGTCCACGGAGTGAACAGGCATCCTGGCGATATCCTCGCCCTTGATAACATAAAGATTACGACCGGTTTTGGAGCTTACCACGGGATTGACAGTGGCGGTAACAGTGACTGCATCCAGATCACTTATCTTTTCCTGGGCCTTCAGCGTCAGCGTACAGAGTAAACTGGCGGCCACCGGCAAGGTTAATTTCGAAAACATTCAGTTAGTTTTGATATTGGCCGGCAAAGGTACAGGAAAAAAGCATCACTGATGCGGTGCGTCTGGATGCAGAACGTATGTTACAACAACCAAAAGGTCTGACTGAAGGCGCCGTTAGCAGCAATATCCCAGGCTTCCACGCGTACCCATTTCCTGCCTTTCAGCTGACTGTTAAACCGGAAAGTCTTCTCCCCGAAAGCTTCTGTATCTTTCAGGGATATCTTTTCCCGGTATACCTTTTCACCATCTCCCGAGATGATCTCCACGAAATTCATAGGGAAAGTCCATTGGAGTTGCAGGTCAATATTGGCGGTACCATTGGCAGGTAATCGCAGGCTATCTCCCGAAATATGACCATTCACCTGCAACGACGGCATCAGTACCTCTCCGGTACTACTGAAAAAACGCCCATGCTGCATGGCATCGAGTATCGGCTGCCAGCTCTCCTTATAAGCCGGTCGTTTATCCAGCATCAGGTAATTGATATTCATATGCGCATACATCTCGTTCTGATGTGTAATCGTGAACAGGTCCGCTTCACTGATAACCGTCTTCTTCGTACCCCAGTTGTTCATATCATCCATCAGATCGAGCACCCTTTTACCAAGACGGGGTTGTGAAAGATCCGCCGGCATCGCCTTCCAGGCAGCTCCCATAAATCTGTCAGACAGGAAAAAATCTTCGTGGTTATAGCTATCAGGTGTATTGACAGAACCCTTCGTACGCGGATGTGCCGTCCAGGCCAGTCCTTTTTCGTCTTTCAGCAATTGGAGCATTTCCTCCTTATTGCCTACGTGATAGACTTTGCCATAACCGGGCTGTTCACTGACATAAGGCTGTCCGGCTTTCCTTGACATCACCCAGTAAACTGGTTTCGGAAAGATATCCAGCCAGTGTCCGCCAAAGAACTCATTGGGTTCTTCGCCAGGCAATAGCAGGAAGGTATCATCAGACTGCTTTTCACACAGATCAAAAAGTGCTTTCAACTGCGGTAAACGTTTTTCATCCGGTCCGCGGGGATCGGCCGTATAATGGAATTCAGCAAGATGTACGATATCCACGCCCAGGTCCTTGAATACACCGACAAACTCAGGATGTGCGGGTACAGGTTTACCGGACATGATAACATTCATCACAAATTCATTGTGAAAATGGCTGGACATCGTTTTGAAGCCTGGCAATGCCGCATAACGGTCATTACGCGTAAATGCCTTCACACCGGAAAATGCAGCTGCATCGTCATCCTGGTTGAGTAAACAGAAGAAATTAAGCCGCTGCTCCGTGCCGGGAGGCGCATTGAACCAGGGTACAAAACGTTTGTCACCCTGCAGCTCCTGCCGGATACCAATACCATAACCTTCTACCATCTTCCGGTACTGATTGCCATACCAGGTGAAATCAAGGTTGAACGCTTCATCCAACGGATAGAAGTATTGATGTGGGGGAGGAAATACCGCCAGGGTGCCTTGCTTCCCGGAAGCGGCAATAGCCCTGTATTTCACCGCCTGATGACGGGCTGTATCCCTGGCAACGACGGTCGTCTGTTGCAGACTATCCCCCGTATTCATCCAGGATACATGCTGCCAGTCAGGCTGCGCACTGACCATACCTGCATCGAAAACAATTGCTTTGGCAGCAGCATCTGTACTGATTACGGCAGCTACATTGAACAGCGGACTGCCATGATAGAAAGTCAGCTCCAGCGTACCGGAGAACTTTTCAGCTGCAACAGGTCCGATGCTGGCAATCGTACGGCTGCCTTCCGATCTCACGGAAACGGCTGTTTTCTGCATCTTCAGCGGGTAACTCTGATAAGGCTTGTTGGGCACCTTGTCAAAGAAGATATTCCAGCCATTCTGAGACAACAGATCTCTTTTACCTATCGTGACGACAAAAGCAGGATCCACATTGTGGGTGATCTCCTTTTGTCCCAGCGAAATGCTTTTAAAAAGTGGTTTACCAGGAGTGAGGTCCAAAACGATTTTTCCCTTGATGGATTCACCAGCCGGCCAGCTGACTTCCAGGAAAGATCCTTTTTGGGAGACTACTGCTCCGTTCGTTTTCTTGAAATTTTTAAGATCTGCTTTTGCCTGTGCATGGGCAAAAACGCTAACGAATAATGCAACTACGAGTAAAATGTGGAACTTCATGCATTGGGTTTAGCTGCTCAATATAAGGCATAAGCACTTTATGAGCAAGCCCTTAGTGTCATTGTAACAGTTTTCACTATTCATGCGGTGCTGTATGCATCAGGGAAAATCTGTCATCGCTGTAAAAATAAAAAGCCGGAGATATTATCTCCGGCTTCGGTCCAGTCGCCTGATAACGGCAAGCAATGTTACCTGACCACTGTCACTACACCCCTGAACAGGAATGTAGTACCATCTTCACACATCGTTTCCAATGCATATACATAAGTGCCTATCGGCGCTATCTGATTTTTCCATGTACCATCCCAGCCAGCAGTGCTGCTATTGATCGGAAAATGATTTCGTTCAAACACCAGGCTTCCCCATCTGTCATAGATACGCATCCATTTCACCTCTTTTACACCGCGTCCTTTCGGATAGAACCACTCATTTTTTCCATCCCTGTTGGGTGTAAAGGCATTCGGAAGGAATATAGCCCCCTGGTCACAGGTGACCTTCACAAATACATCATCTGTTGCCTTACAACCAAAACTGTTTTCTACCTCTACCATATAATTGGTAGATAAGTTCGGCAAGGCTTCCGGTGTCGCACAGGTAGTACAGTTCAGATACTCCGGTGGCGACCAGTTCCATTGTACAATATCCGCGCTTCCCTCGCCGCTCAGCCTTACAGGCGTGCCGGCCATTACGACGCGGTCTGCGCCGGCATTAATCGTTGGGGTAGGGTGTACGCTTACCACCAGCGAAGTATCATGTGTAAAGCAACCATCCGCATCATAACCGGTTACCTGGTAAGTATAGTCGCCCAATGCTGTTAAGGTAGCACGTGGCGCAGCGGTATTGACATTATCCAGCCCTTCTCCCTGCCATACATAATGATCAGCGCCGCCTACCCATAAAGGCAGTACATGACCCAGACAGATCGCTGTATCGGGTGTTGCCTGTATGGTAAAAGGCAATGCTACGCGGATACTGATATCACCTGTATTGCTGCAATTATTCGCATCTGTCACTGTTACCTGGTAGTCCGTACTTTGTGTCGGCATCGCAACAGGAGATGCTGCCTGCGGATTGCTCAGTTCTCCTGCTGGGGACCACTGATAAGTAACGCCACCTGTAGCTGTTAAAGTGCTTGTATTACCCAGGCATACCACTGTTGATGTAGCCGTCGTAGTGACGGCTGGTTTAGGCAATATATTGATATTGTGGCGGGCAGTATCACTACAGCCATCCTGACTGATCACCGTGAGTACGACTTCGGTGGGGCCGGTCTTCGTATAAGTCTGATCGGCCGCTTGTTGTACTTCACTGCTATTGCCGTTGCCAAACGCCCACCTCCAGCTCACATCACTCACCTTTGTAACAGTCCCGTTGAATGTCACCGGTGCATCCTGGCACCCCTGTAAGGGTCCGCTGATGCTTACGACAGGTTTAGGGTAGGCATGTACCGTTTTGCTGACTGTTTGTACACATCCATAAGCAGTAGTGGTCGTCAGCGTGAAATTATACGCCTGTATTTTATCAAGGTAAAAACGTGGCGCAGCAGTGGTGTCTTTTTCTGAGCGCATAGTGCCGTCATATGTCCATTTGTATTTCGCTGTTGTTTTCAAGGTGTCAATAGAGTAACTGTTGAACTTAGGCGTAAAGGCCACCCATCCTTCATCACATACGTATGCCGGTGTTGACGCCAGTTCTATTTTCAGATTATCTATTACAATAGGTTCATCGAGGAAAGCAGTACCCTTACAACCTGACTGGTCTGAAAGGATCAGTCGTGGTTTATAAATACCCGGTTCTTTAAAAGTATGTTTGATGATAGAATCCGTTGTTTCCATTACAAAACCATCGGTGAAGTCCCAAGCGAAATTCACCGCTGCTGTTGCTGATACCCGGAACTCGATCTCTTTCGTAAGACAACCACCATTGGATGACGTGGCAATCGTCGCATAAGGCCCCTTGACCTCTAACTCCTGTTCATACTGATCTTCTGTCCCCGCATCTCCCATCACTTTCAGCGTCACCTTATATTTTCCTGCGTAGGTATAAGTATGGGAGGGATTTGGAATCGTGGAAAAGCTGCCATCACCAAAATCCCAGTAAGAACTGATATAGTTCACAGAGGTATTTGTGAAACTGGCAATCACCGGCGGACAACCACTATTATTTACAAAGGTCGTCGTCGCCGTAAAGCCAGCGCTCACACTCGATACCTTGATCTGCTTTTGCGCACTGTCACTACAACCATTGTTGTCTTTTACCAGCAGATTGACAGTATATAGTCCTTTGTTGGGATAGTTCTTGTAAGGATTGACATCTGTGGAAGTGGTGTTATCGCCGAAATCCCACTGATAACTGGCATTACCGCCCGTCTCAGTCGTATAGTTATAAAAGTACACATCACCTCCCGGAGGAATCAGACTAGCGCTGGGCACAAAGTCAGCGTTTGGTCCGTTCACCTGTAAATAATCGCCGGTGAAGGTACTGGTACAGCCATCCAGGTCGGTCACGGTCAGTCGGGGGAAGTAATAACCGGACCTGTTGTAAGTGTATTTAAAGGGTGGAGCTGAGAATACCTTCGTAGCATTATCACCTCCGAAATCCCAGCTCCATGTTTTGATCGCCTTTCCCTTGGAAACATCCGTCTGGTCTGTAAACGTCAGCTCCGTACCACGACATTCCGGTGTCGTGGGAGAACGGAATTTTGCCATCGGTCCATGTACGTTTACGACCACGCTGTTACTGGTGTCTATACAGTATTGCCGGTTATAGGCGATAAAACGAATGGTGTCCTTTCCGGGGGCGAGGTTTTGAAAAATTGTATTAAAAGTACCGTAATACGATTTACCATCCGAAGAAGACCAGGTGTAGTTTAACTCATATAATTTGGTGTCAATGGAAGTGACATTTGCCATCAGTGATTCATTCGTACACAACGTTGATTTATCAGCTGTAATCGTGATCGGCGTCGGCGCCAGTATACTGGCGATCATGGAGTCAGTACTGGTACAGGTACCGTCTGTAACGGTCAGTTTAACCAGGTAATCGCCTGTTTTATCGTATTTATGTTTAACCGGACTTGTCTTTGTTGTATAGGTATTCTCTTTCCCATCTCCCCAGCTCCATTTCCAGCTGTTGATCGTACCCAGTGAATGTTCATCAAAGCTGGCCGTTGTACGGTTCTCACAATCGATGTTTTGTCTGCTGAAACGGGGAAAAGGATTGACGGCGGTGATATAGGCTGTTTTAGTGACTGTTTCATAACAACCGTTATTAGATACAGTTAGCTTTACAGTATAAGTACCAGGCTCCCTGTAGCTATGCGTCACGTTCTGAACACTATGCTCGGCGATGGTACCATCCCCGAAATTCCAGGTCCAGGTGCTGGCTACATCACTTGTGCCATTAAAATGCACCCAGTTATTACCACAGATCTGTGGCGCTTCCGGAGAGGAAAAGTCAGGTACCGGCTTTTTATAGATCTCGATAACCAGATAGGAGGTCAGGGGCACTGTTCCTTTACAGCCATTGCTGGTGACATAGGTCAGGTTGACCGGAAAAGTTCCTTCCCTGGTGTAGGTATGTGAAGGTGTCGGATCCGTCGATTTCGGCGTACCATCTCCAAAGTCCCATTCATAACTGACAATGGCGTCGCCTGTACTGATTGAACTACTGAAGGAAGGCGTTAATCCTACACAACCATTCGGCACACTCGTATATACCCTGACCTCTGGCTTAACCACATTCACCTGATGCGCGACATAACTGGCACAACCGTTGGCGTTGGAAGCAGTTAGTTTTATATTAAAATATCCAAGGGTGTTATAAACGACAGTAGGATTTTGCAACGTAGATATTTGTCCGTCGCCAAAATCCCAGGCCCAGATACTTGCATCCGTTGACTGGTTCGTCAGTTTTATGGTAGCAGGTACATCACAGATCGCCGCCTGACTGGTAACAAATTCCGCCTTGGGCGATGCTTTTACGACGTAATCCTTGGTAATGGTCTGATGACATTTGTCGTAGTCCGCCGTCATCGACACCTTTACCGTACCGGCACCCGCAGGATAATAAGCCGCCGTAGCATCATAATCATAGATGTATCCCTTATCAACACTCCAGGTGATGCTGTTTGTCTGAGGCGTCGTGTTGGCTGTGAAAGTCGCGGTATTGTTATCACAGATACTCGCAGGCAAGGTGAAATCAGTTTTAAAGTTGGCGACATTGATATCATCGGAAGTTTTAGTACTGATACAACCTTTATCACTGGTGACAGTCAGTTTGACTTTATAAACGCCCTTGGTGGTATAGTTATGCGTACCCGGATTTGCGCTGGCGGAAGTGCCGCCGTCACCAAAGTCCCATTTGTAACTCAGATTACCCGGTCCGGTAGAACTATTGGTAATTGTTAATGCGCCGGGAGCAGTACAAAGAAATTTATCGGATACGTTGAAGTTGGCCGTCAGCGCATCAGAGACATTCACAATATTGTTGAGCTGCTTTGATGCCGTACACCCGTTACTGGTGGTTATTGTCAATGTAACGGTAGGCGATAGCACATTGTTGTAGGTGTGTACAGGATGACTACCGGAGCCGGTCGCGCCATCTCCGAAATCCCAGGTGTAAGCACTGATAGTGCCGCTGACAGGATTTGATTTATCAGTGAAAGTAACGTCGAGGGGTATACAACCTTTCGCGGGACTAACCGTAAAATCAGGTAGCGGTTTAGCCCATACGGTGACACTCTTGGTAACAGAGCTGGTATTGCCTGCTGCATTCTTTACAGTAAGTGTCACCTGATAGGTGCCAGGCGTTGTATAAGACGCACTGGGGCTCTGCTCCGAAGAGGTAAATCCATTCCCCAGGTTCCATTGCCAGGAAACAGGATCACCGCCGGAGTTATCATTGAACTTTGTAATGAGGCTTTCGCAATCACTGCTTTTACTCGGAGTAAAATCCGCATTAACTTGCGCGCACAGAGGAACGCTTAGCAAAAGCATTATACAAAGTACAGCACAGGTAATGGCAACGCGTAGCGTTGCCCTGGTATGAAGGGACATAACTCTAAAGTTCAGCACATGAAAAGTAAGCAAATATCCTAAATTATTGGCTTTGAATCACATGTGCACGTTGTTAACGTTTTGTAAATCACAGTAAGGATGCAGTGAATAATGTGCACTTGTCTTTGTGAATGTTATTTTAATGGGTAACGTTTTTCGCATATATCAATAACGGATTACCTGCCTGTGTGGATAAAAACAGGCATTGCAATCCGTTAAAACAGGGAATAAAGACTACGTTGCCGCCTATTGTTTTTAACGCAGGCAGGCTTAATGTCAATCTTTTCGGGAAGATTATTCGTCTTCTAACAGGACAGGTAATTTCTCCGCAGCATATTCAATCGCTTCTACGGGCGACAGAAATCGTTTAGGAGTATTATCCTCCGCTTTAAATACTTTTCCCGGCATCTTCCCTGGCTCATGTGAACTTGCGGCAACTGGCGGCTCCTGCGAACTGTAATAGGCAACAAAATATTCTGCAGGCAGAATATTAGGATTCCCTTCCTGCGCATCCAGTGCCTCTACAACCACCCATACATCCTGTCCGTTAATGCTTAATTTTTCAGTCATCATAAACGTTTTTAAATCAAACACCACATAATTGTGCCAGTACTATCGGTTTTCCTGATCATCTGGCTGTATGGCAAATGAAGCCCGGGATACAGGTACACGCAACAGGCTGCTGCCGTCAAAACAGGGGATGTTTATACACAGGTAGGGCATTGTGCCTCAAAACGCAACATTCAGTTAACATTCGAAGTGTATATTGTGAATCTAGCACCTGTGTTATATGAGATATTGCACCTGTTTTTTTCTCATCCTGTTGCTCTCCTGTAGCAACAAACAAAATGCAGTTAAAATAAAAGGCTCTGATACAGAAGTTAACCTGGCCGTCATATTAGCAGAGCATTTTTATAAAACCGACACACACCGTAGCCTCGCCATTTCCGGAGGAGGCTCAGGATTGGGTATCGCATCCCTGTTAAATGGTCAGGCAGATATGGCCAATTCCAGTCGCCCGCTGACGCAGGAGGAAAAAGACTTATTCGAAAAACGCGGTATTGCACTCAAGACAGTTGTCTTTGCAGAAGATGCCACCGCCTTCATCGTACACAAAAATTTCCCGCTTGATTCTATCAATGTGCAGGCGCTTGCTGACCTGTTAAGTGGTAAATCCAAGACCTGGCGACAGGTAACAGGACAATCTACTCCTGTAAATATCTATGGCCGGCAGAATAATTCAGGTACTTACTCTTTTGTACAGAAGAAACTGGGAATCCAGTTTAGCGCTGATTCAAAGGAAATGAACGGAAACGCCCAGATCATAGAAGGGATTAAAACAGATGAATCAGGGATAGGATATGTCGGAGCAGGATATATCATGCATGATAGTGCAGGAGAGCAGGGCGTAAAGGTCTTACGTATCACGGATAGTGCAGAGAAGAAGGCTATTTCTCCCTTAGATGCCCAGGCAATTGCGGAACATCGTTATTTCTTCCAGCGTCCCCTGTATCAGTTTATACTGAGCCGTTCCTGGACCAAAGCTGCGCCATTCATCGACTTTGAGAAAAGTAAAAAAGGACAGGAGATCATCCGGAATTCGGGCTATTATATCATTGACTAAATATTGCTATATGAAATTAGCTGCCAGAGAAAGTACAGACCGCCTCGTGAAATTGCTGTTCCGTGCAACAGGTTTACTGGTAATCATGATACTGGGAGGTATTCTGCTGATGCTGGTATGGAATACAGTTTCCTTTTTTTTAAAGGTGAAACCGCTTGATTTTATCACAGGCACACAATGGAATCCCACATCCGGAAATGCGCGTTACGGCCTTTTACCATTACTTACCAGCACTGCCCTGGTCACCCTCGGCGCTATGATCATCGCGATTCCCCTGGGGATCGGTACCGCTGCTTGTATCTCTGAATACGCCGGTAAGCGACTACGCAACATATTAAAACCCCTGATCGAATGCCTGGCGGCAGTCCCTTCCGTAGCTATCGGCTTTTTGGGGATTGTGTTTGTCGGTCCGCAGATCGCCGATATGGCAAATCAGGCTAATGGACTGAACGCCCTGAACGGTGCTATCTTACTCGCTATCATGGCGCTGCCAACGATTATAACTGTCACAGAAGACGCTTTACAGGCATTACCACATACCTATCGGGAGGCCAGTTATGGCGTCGGAGCAAGCAGGTGGCAAACCGTACGTAAGGTCGTGATACCCGCTGCTGCTCCGGGTATTATCGCCGCCGTCATGTTAGGTGTAGGAAGGGCGATCGGAGAAACAATGACCGTATTAATGGCCACAGGTAATGCCGCCGCCTTCCCTAAAGGCTTCTTTCACTCCGTACGCACTATTACAGCTACCATCGCGATTGAAATGGGAGAGGTGCCTTATCAGACAACCCACTACTATGCCCTCTTCGCCATCGCTGCCGTGCTATTCCTTGTAACGCTGCTGGTGAACCTTGTAGGAGAGTATTTCGTCAACCGTTACAGAAAATATCAGGCCGCATAATGAAAAAACTTTCGCCAATCATAGAGTGGTTTACACTCCTGTTTTGTACAGGTACCGTACTCGCTTTCCTGGTCATTATCCTGTATGATCTGATCAGCAGCGGACTGCCGGCTTTATCCTGGAAATTTGTAACTACACTGCCTTCCAATGGGATGACAAAAGGAGGCATCCTGCCCGCCATAACAGGCACCGTGATACTGACACTATTGACGGCAGTGGTAGCAGTACCACTGGGCATCAGTTGTGCTATTTATCTGAATGAATATGCGCCGGACCACTGGGTAACACGGCTCATAAGAGCTTCTATCCGTAATTTGTCGGGTGTACCATCTATCATTTACGGGTTGTTTGGCCTGGCATTGTTTGTAAAAGGCTTGCATATGGGGACTTCGGTCATTGCCGCCGGACTAACCCTGGGTCTCTTATCGCTCCCTTACATCATCTCGACGACAGAGGAAGCATTACGGCGTATTCCGGCCAGTACGCGGGAAGCCGCATTAGGTATCGGTGCTACGCAGTTTGAGTCCATCCGGGATGTAGTACTGCCTTCTGCCTTACCTGGCATATTAACAGGCGTCGTGCTGACATTATCAAGGGCAGCAGGTGAAACGGCGCCCATCCTCTTTACAGGTGTTGCATTTTATATCACCGGTTCTTCCGGCTTTCTGAACCAGGAATTTATGGCCTTGCCTTATCATTTGTACATGTTATCTACCCAGCATCAGTCCATCGTAGAAGTAAGGCCATTAGCGTACGGTACGGCACTGGTATTGATCATAGTCGTGTTCCTGCTCAACTTAACAGCATTTTATATTCGTTATAAGCATAGTAATAATGAGTGAAGAGAAGATTAAGCTGTCAGCAGCAGGCGTGAACCTCTGGTTTGGCAATAAACAGGTATTAAAGCAGATAGGTGTCAGCTTTCCCGAGAATAAGGTAACGGCGCTGATCGGTCCTTCAGGATGCGGAAAGAGCACCCTGCTGCGTTGTTTTAACCGGATGCATGACCTCTCTCCGGATGCAAAGATAGAAGGACAATTCCTGCTGGGAAAACAGGATCTCTACAACCGGGATATCTCCGTTACGCAGGTGCGGCGAAGGGTTGGAATGGTGTTTCAGAAGGCAAATCCTTTCCCGAAAAGTATCTATGAAAACATCAACTACGGACTTAAAATAAATGACGTACCTCCCAGTGAAAGACTGGGTATCATAGAAAGTGCATTGAAAGAAAGCTTTCTGTGGGATGAAGTAAAAGACGATCTGAAAAAACCGGCGACCCGTTTGTCTGGTGGTCAGCAACAACGACTATGTATCGCAAGAACGGTCGCATTGCGTCCGGAAGTGATCCTGATGGACGAACCCTGTTCTGCACTCGATCCGATAAGTACGGGAAAGATAGAAGACCTGATCAGAAAGTTACAGGACCAGTATACTATCGTGATCGTTACGCATAACATGCAACAGGCGCAACGTGTAGCAGATAAAACGGTATTTATGTACCTGGGAGAAGTAGTGGAAGCAGGCAATACAAAGGACATTTTCGACCACCCGCAACAGGAGCTGACCGCTAATTATGTCAGGGGACATTTTGGTTGATTGGCTCCGGCAGCACAGCAAGTTCACCTATTACGCTGTTATGCAAGACTTGGCAATCCAACGGATTTTTTGTATCCTACATAAAAAAGCACATGTCTCCTGATAAGCAATCCGTTCAGGTCATCGTACCAGATGCCGGCAAAGCAGTTTCAATGATGGGTGATTCCTATCGTATCGTGATTTCAGGCGCAGCCACACAAAATGAATTCGCGGTGATAGACATGCTGGTCCCGCCAGGTGGTGGTCCTAATCCACATGCACACAAAGACATCCATGAATCCTTTTATGTGATGGAAGGCGAAGTGGAGTTCATGACAGAAAACGGTCCTGTACTCGCAGGCGCCGGTACTACCGTACTCATTCCGAAAGGCGGAGCAGTCCACAATTTCAAAAACAAATCTGATAAATTAGCCCGCCTCTGGTGTACAGTTGTGCCGGCTGGTCTTGATCAGTTTTTTGAAGAAGTGGGCACACCCGGCACCTTCGGAACCTTCTTGCCGCCTGCACCGCTGACCGGAGAAGACATCTCCCGATTGGAACACATTGCAGCAAAATATGGCCAGGAGATCTATCCGCCGGATTACTGGGAAAAAAAGAAATAGCATGTCCTCGGCAATAATAGCCGCTGCCAGGAGACACTTCCCGGCAGCGGATTAAAATCCGGTCCCTACCATTTACCGCCATGGCCGGGTCCACTATTGTCTTTCTTTTCTGGTATGAGCTTGAGTACCTTACCGGTATTACCCGTAGGACCAGCAACACCGGAGACAGTCAGATATACTTCTCCATCCAGATCCTGCCCGAAGCCTTTCAGGTAATAGCCGATATCATTTGGCCGGTCTTTAAGGATCAGTTCTTCAAAAGACCATAAACCGCTACCCGCCGGACTACTCATATACAATTCTCCATTGGGTGTCCCACCCGGTTGTGAGAAAATACCAAAGATGTACTTACCCCTCAGTTGCGGAAGATCATTCCCACGGTACACATTTCCCCCGATAATCGTCGTTGCTTTACCTCCCTTAGGATTACTGGCGTTGTTCATCTCAATCACCGGATCTATCAGTTGTTTGCCCATCGTATCCTGTACAGGACAGCCCGGTAACTCCACCGTATTATGTGCCGCATCAAAACAATGGGTGCCTTCTTTTACATTCCATCCGTAATTACCTCCCCGGGTTACCACGTCTATTTCTTCATAAAGAGATTGTCCGGCATCACCGACATACAGCCAGTGGGAACCACCCATATCAAATGAGAAACGGTAAGGATTACGGAAACCATAGGCCCAGATTTCATCCTTTCCCGGTTTGCCCACAAAAGGATTACTCGCAGGAATACTATAAGGATTGCCGCTATTAACGTCTACCCGCAGGATATTACCAAAGAGGTTGGCTTCGATATCCTGTCCGTTACCTCCCTGGTTAGTCGCATACCAGTCTTCCACATGGCCGGGTGCCACATCATTTGCCGCGCCGCCATCTCCGATGGCAATGTAGAGGTAACCATCTTCTCCAAAACCGATAGCGCCGCCATTATGATTACTTTGCGGATCATCCAGTTCCAGGATCACTTTTTCGGTGCCCGGATCGGCTACATTGGGATCGGCAGCAGAAGCAGTGAATTCAGAAATACGGCTCAGGTTATTCCATGTACCGCCTCCGCTGGGGCCCCCTGGACGTGGTGGCAAGGTGTAATAAATGTAGAACTTGCGGTTGTTGCGGAAATTGGGATGAAAAGCAAATCCCAGCAGACCGCGTTCATCGTAACCTGGATTCAGACCAACCATTTTACCAGTCACATCCAGGAAGGGGGTGGAAAGTTGGGTACCGTCTTCATCCACAATCCATATTTTGCCTGCCTGGTCATGAATGAATAAACGGTGACTACGGTCTGGCGCCTCTACCAGACCAAGAGGGGACACGAGGTTTTCAGCAATTACTTTTGTGTCTACAGCTTTAGGTGGTTTGTCGTCATCTTTTTTACATCCTGGAAATGCAAACAGTACAGTAAACAGGGCAACTGAAATAGGGCCGGTCATACGGCGCAGCATGCAGTTGGCTTTAGTGGAATTGATCTTCATAAATAATCGATTTAAGATTGTTAAGAAATCATCAATTGATTAAGCTTGTGATAGGCAATCGGGGAGAGATATGATGATCTTCTTTACCGGCAGGAACTGTTCAGGCTCATGGATACATAATGGGGTAAAGAAAAGATATGGCGCGTCTCACTATATGAATACGGGAATAAATAAAAAGGGTTGCCTCGGCATAAAAAAAAATCTATACCTGTGACCGCCGGTGAAGCAGCCACAGGTATAGATTTTTATATCTGATAAATTACAAACGTTCCAGTTTTTGCGCGTATTTCTGTGTGGTAGCTATCCAATCTTCCCTATGCGTCTCATTATCATAGCGGGCTTTTGCATAGGCATAAGTATTCGCTGACAAATGCCAGCCGAAGATATTCTCCAGGTATTGCACCCCATCATCGATCACCCTTTGTAACACCCGTTCTTTGGATACGCCTGCGGCATTACAGTATTTATCCAGCCATGCCCCTCTTCCTTGCTTTACATAGGTCACCAGAAGGTCTTCCGTGATATAGGCGACCGGAATACGTTCCATCTGAGAATCGCTGTGACGGATCAGCAGCTGCAATAGTTCCTCCTCATAAAAACGCTCCGGTATATCCAGGTCGATAATAGCACCCTTTGTAACTCCCAGGTAACAGATCTCTTTTGTAATAAGTGCTTCGGGCAGAAAACGTAAGGCGATCCCGCTTATATTCACCGCCTGTTCTGCCAGCTCCGGAGTGATCAGCACAGCAGGGAAATCAGCTAGAGAGAAGACGGATTTGCTAAGTGCCTGCATGCACAGTTCCCGCGTACGTAGTGTAAGCGGGACTCTCTTCAGGTTACGGAAATTTTTACTGACTTTTTTCTGCCAATAGACAGCGTCCCGTTCAACAGGTCGTAGCACATATTCACCCGCAGCCAGATCATCCCGTAATTCTTCAAATGTCCTCGTCTGTTTGTTATCCAGTAAAGTCTGCAAACGAAGCGATATATGATCGTCTTCTTCATCATCCTCAAAACACTCATTCTCCGCCGGACTCTCAGGATCATTATCGTTATAATAGAATGCACTGATATGCTTATGTTCCGGGATAAAGTGGTAGTCTTCAGCAATCATTACCGGCGCCGTAAAAATCCCGGAGCATTTCATCCAGCCATGATTATAATGTAACATAATCACCTCTTCCGCCGTCACATTTCCACTGATATAAACAGGAGATCCACCTATCAGCAGACTACGGCATTGTACATTACCCCTGACGAATAAGATAGGGCCGTAATCACCTTCCTCATTGATAATACTACCGTTTACCTGTAGATGACCATCAATGATGAATCCCAGCACTCCTTTCTCCAGCAGATCCGTATCCAGTATGAAAGGTGCATCCAATATGAGGTCGCCTTTATGCAGGTAGAAGTAGTCATCCGTTGCTGTAGTGTCTTTCAGCATCTCACTGCTTTCGTAAAGAAGTGTATCGATACGATAATTTGCGATGGCATCTGCCATTGAAATAATATCAAAAGCCGTATTCATACCTGCAAGATTCATTTTTTATCGCTTTTTTCCAACCCATACGCCTATGTGATACACAGGAAGGAGTCCATCTTTTCAGAAGAATGCGTAAATTGCAGCCGATCTGCAACCCTATGTTAAAATATACCTATACCATCCTATTGACCATCAGTACGATCGGTCATGCCAGCTGTCAGTTACCTGCAAAGACCCGCAACGAGTCTCCGCAAAAAGCCTTCGTTAGCAGGGAATCAGCCGATAAGTACCGGAAGAACTGGCGTACAGAACGCCTCCATGGCAAAGTAAAAACCATCCTGCAGTTCTCCTATAACGGCCCGGCAGCAGATACAACGGAACCCGATTTTGAGATGAAAGAGTCTTTTCATTTTAACAGCACAGGCAATCTGACAATACAAACCACCCAAAGGGAAAGCGCCGGTCAGAGCCGTACCAGCTACCAATACAATAAAGACGACAAGTGGACGGAAATGGCTTACGAGAGCGAAAACGGCGTTGCTGACTATACCAACTACAACATCTTTGACGTCAACGGCCTGCTGATAGAAGAAGGCGAACGTTACGGAGATGGCAGCACTTCCCGTAAACTTGTCTCCGAATATGATCCATCCGGAGGACTTATTAAAACAACGGTTACCGGACTGGTAACAGCGTTTAAAAACACATACGATAAAGCTGGTCTGCTGACGACACAGCAGGAATTTGTAAAAGGACAGCTTTCCGCAACCAACACCTGGAAATATGATAGTATCGGGCATATCACAGAAAAGGCGCGTTACGCAGCTGATGGCAGCTTACTATCTAAGATCGTCACCACCTTTAACAAATTTCATCTCCCTGACAGCCTGAGCATCGTTAAGAAAGGCTATGCCGACAACATACAGGCGTTCCTTTATGACGAAAGCGGACACGAAATCAGTCAGGGTGCCAAAGACCCTAAAACGGGCGTCTGGTTACCTAAATGGACATTCAGCTACGAACTGGACCCTCAGGGCAACTGGACAAAATGTATCATGTATGATGTGAACCATGAGGTAATGATCACCACGATCAGAAAGATCATTTACTATTAAAAGGTGACAGAAAATGCCGCTGTTGACGGATACACCTCCATCCGTCCCTTAACCAGGTATATCCACCAATCATTTACTATCTGTTTATAATCAGTATTTTATGGTGCCTTAAAATCACTTTCATAGTCCCTGTAAAACAAACAGTAGCAATTTTTTAGCAATTGATCCAGATGTAATAAATTTGCAGGCTAATAAAGCAAAACACCCGGTGGACAATAATCAAAGCAGGCTTTCATATTTTCTTGACACATCAATAGACCAGATCGCGCTACCGGAACGCTTTACTTTTCCTTTCTACTACGAACCACATCCCTTAACACGCATAGCAGCCGCCGAACTACAGCATTACCTGGAAACACAGACGGATCTCGATCACAACTTCGGATTAAGTCCGGACAAGGAAGGGAATATCATCGGGAAGATGTTTGGCGTACTGGTCGTAAAGGATACTGAAGGAAAGCTCGGTTATTTATCCGCTTTCTCCGGTAAACTCGCAGGTACCAATGATTACCAGAAATTTGTGCCGCCCGTCTTTGACATGCTGGTTGAAAACAGCTTTTTCCTCAAAGAACAGGAAGTGATCAACAATATCAACAACCGTATCACAGCAATCAGCACAGACGAAAATTACGAAGGACTAAAGCAAAAAATCGAACAACTCTCCATCCGGTCTTCCACTGAAATATCCGCTTTCAAAAAGCAGTTAAAAGATAACAAAGAAGACCGGAGGAAACTGCGTGAAGAATGGATGAACACCCTGAATCAGCAGGATTATGCCCTTGCTGAGGCAGACCTGGTGAAACAGAGCTTACGCGACAAACACGAGCTAAAAGAGCTTACAAACAGGTGGGAACAGCAACTAGGAGAGATGCGTACCCGCTTAGCACAATTTGATGCCGATATGGAGGCATTAAAGAACGAACGCAGGGAAAGATCCGCCACCTTACAGCAACAGCTTTTCCAACAATACGTATTCCTGAACCAGGCTGGCAAAAGTAAAAGTCTGCAGGAAATCTTCAGTGCCACCCCTTTCGGCAAACCACCTTCCGCAGCAGGTGAATGTGCCATGCCCAAACTATTACAATACGCCTTTACAAACCGGTACACACCCATTGCAATGGCAGAGTTCTGGTGGGGAGCCGCACCAAAATCCGAGATCAGGAAACACAAGCATTTCTATCCTGCCTGTACGGGTAAGTGTAAGCCTATCCTCGCACACATGCTGGAAGGGATGCCGGTAGACGAAGACCCCTTACTACGGACCCCGGAGACGGTCGGCGAATTGGATATCATCTACCAGGACGAAAGTGTTGTGGTAGTCAACAAACCCTCCGGCCTGCGTTCCGTTCCCGGTGTCACCATCCAGGACTCCGTCTACACCCGTCTAAAACACGCATTAGGAGACATAGAACCGCTGATCGTTCATCGTCTGGACATGGACACCTCCGGACTGCTGGTAGTCGCTAAAACGCAGGCCGCCCACAAACACATCCAACGTCAATTTCTGCAACGCACCGTCAGCAAACGTTACACCGCCCTGCTCTCCAAAGTAATAGATACTTCAGAAGGAGAAATCGACCTCCCGCTAACCGCCGATCTCTTCAACCGTCCACGACAAATAGTCTGTTTTACCACCGGTAAAAAGAGCGTCACCCGCTGGAAAGTAGTAACACGATATCAGGCAATGACTAAGATCGACTTCTGGCCACTCACCGGAAGAACCCATCAGTTAAGGATGCATTCCGCCCACCCACTCGGATTGAATGCTCCCATCGTCGGCGACGATCTCTATGGAACAGCCGCCGAAAGGATGTACCTCCACGCCGCCCACATTGAATTCACTCACCCCCTCAGCCGACAAAGAATCAGCTTTGACGCCCCCGTCACTTTCTAATGACCAACCAGGTGAAAGGAAAAAATGACAAAAACTCTGCAAGGAAACTCTGCAAGGAAACTGTGACCGTCAGAACCGAAAAGAATAATCAGTAGGAAAACTGGTAAAGAGAATCAATAGCAAGAATTAATAAATAAGACTGACAGGGAAAGAAAGATAGGACGCGTAGATATAGGGAACTGTAATAGGAAGAAATGATAAGAAGAAATAAGTTAAGAAGTGTAAAGAATAAGTAATAATAAGAAGAAAAGTGACAAAAGAAAATAGGTTAAGATGTCTAAGGATAAGTAGCATTAATAGAAAAGTAACAGGGGAAATAAGATAGAAGGCATAAGTAATAAGTAATAAGGAATAGCAATAAGCAAGCGTGACAAGCAAAGTACTATAGTTTTTCTACCACAAACACCTAAGAGGAGAGTACTAATATCTGAAGACTATTACAAAGGCAACCGACATTATCAGCGGAGGGGTTGAGGTGGAGACAAAGGGCCTTCGCCCTTTGAGAGCCTGCCCCGCTTGACAAAGGTTCAATCAACCATCCCACCGCCCAACACGACCTCCCATCGCCCAATAGCCCTTCTCGCAAAAAGGGCATCAGCCCGGCGTCCCCACCTCAACCCGCAGCAACCACCCAACCCACAAAACACAATCCACAACAAAACAAACCACAACAAACACCATCCACAACAAACACCATCCACAACAAAACAATCCACCATATACTCATATGAACCTCAACCCCCAACTTCAGAAATTAATCAAACCAATCACACAACAAATCATTCACCACCGCTGTTACTTCTAATACACCCCACAAAAAGTTATTCCTTTCCGAACACCCCTACGCAAAAAGACACAATTTCCTCACCTGTCAAATCTTCAATATGCGAACAGTACTACTACTGCTGTTTCTAGCCATTGACAGCACCTATAGCCACGCCCAGAGCTGCACGACCCCTTACCGCATCGTTGTCCTCGGCTCATCCACCGCCGCCGGCACCGGTGCAACCCCCAACCATGGATGGGTGGCTCTTTACACACAATATCTGAAAAGCATTAACACCAACTATCAGGTATTCAACCTGGCAGTCGGCAACTACACCACCTACGACATTAATCCGACCGGCTACGTACCACCCGCAGCAAGACCTGCACCAGATACCGCACACAACATTACAAAGGCATTATCACTACAACCACACGCGATCATCATCAACCTGCCGACAAACGACGTAGGCCGTGGTTACACACTCGCAGAACAGCAGGCAAATTACCAACGCGTGCTGAGTGCTGCAAATGCGCGCGGAGTAAAGGTATGGGTCGCTACGACGCAACCCCGTAACGACTATTCCGCACAAATGGTAGCGAACCTGAAAGCGATGCGCGACTGGACCTTTAATTATTTCGGCGAAAGATCAATTGATTTCTGGACAGGTATGAACGAACCCAATGATTCCATCAAACGGGCATATAGTTATGGCGATGGTATTCACCTTAATGACGCAGGACATTATGTATTGTATACAAGGGTAGTGGCCAGGGGCATTCCGGATGTGCTTTGCAATGGGAACCCGCCACAGCCGCAGATACCAGTGGTGCTGACGGCCTTTACATTGACGAACAATGCGAACCGGTTCAGATTAAACTGGACGACTGCCTATGAGAAGAATGTAAGCAGGTTTGTTGTAGAGCGCAGCAGTGATTCGCTTCGGTTTTCGGTGTTGGCGAATGTTATGGCGACAGGCAATGACAGCACGGGGAAATCATATACTTATCCGGATACTGCTTTGCAGACGATGAAGCAGTTTTATCGTCTGAATGTGATTGTGGCAGACACACACTATATCTATACAGGTATTGTGAGAGGCGTGCCTGTACCCGCGCAGGTACCGGTGATAATAACGGCCTTGAGTGTTACCAATAATACCAGCAAGTTACAAGTCAACTGGACCACCGGTTATGAGAGAAGCGTAACACGCTTTGCGGTGGAACGCAGCAGTGATTCATTGCGATTTGTCGTGCTGGCTAATGTTGCGGGAACAGGCAATGGAAGTACGGGGAAATCATATATTTATCTGGATACCGGTATACATAAGACAAAACAGTTTTACCGCCTGAATGTAATTGTTGCGGATACGCATTATATCTACAGCAGCATCGTGAGAGGAATACCGGATACGGCATATGGCGCGAACACTTACTTCAATATTACGGGTTTCCAGGTACAGTCTAACCAGAACAAGCTACAATTGTTGTGGTATAGTAACAACGAGAAAAGTACCAGGCAGTTTATTATTGAACGCAGTGCTGATTCGTCGAACTGGAACGCTGTCGGCACATTAGCGGCAGCAGGCAATTACCCCGGATCCCGTTTCTATAACTTTACGGATCCAAATATTTACAACCGCCTGCAATATTACCGGTTGAACATGGAGACGACGACAGGACTACATTTCTTTAGTACAGTGATAAAAGGGATGCCTGACACGATGTACACGCAACCTTTCAGGATAGCTAGTCTCAGCGTTGCATTACAGCAAACAAAGGCACAGCTCAGGTGGACGACCAGCGCAGAAAAGAATACCAAGAGTTTTACGGTAGAGCGTAGTCCGGATGCGAGTGTCTGGACGGCAATCGGTACCGTGAATGCAGCCGGTAATTCAACAACAACAAGGAATTACACCTTCCAGGATCCGGTGACACAAACCGGTACCGTTTCCTACAGGTTAAATATGCTGACACACGACAACAGACGATTCTTCAGCAGTATCGTAAAATTGACTTTCCCGTCTACGCTGCGTGCAGCAGATAAAAAAGGCTTCGATGCATTTTATACGACCGAAGCAGGACCGATACGTATCGCACCGAATCCGGTAAAGGAAAATACCTGGTTACTCGGATTAACAGCAGGTAACCATGACGTACGGATCTTTGATGCCGGGGGAAGAATGATATATTGTAATCCGGTGTTCCAGACAGGCAGGAGTATTGATGCCAGCCGTTGGGCACAGGGACTGTATATTATCATCATAGACGATGGCCGGCATCAGCTGAAGCTGATGAAGCAATAAGCTATCTGCTTAAAAGCCTAAGAAGATACCGTTCTTCAGGGCGGCATCGTATTGCTTCTTCTCAAATTTGTAGAGGAAAGGGGAGCGGTGTGCGCCGATGTTCCTGGTTTCATCCAGCTTTTTGATGATACCGGTTGAAAGCAGCTTTCTCGTGAAGTTGCGGTTGTCCAGTGTTTTGCCAAGAATAGTCTCATACAGACTATGAATTTCCGGAAGCGTAAACTTCCGGGGCAGCAACTCATATCCGATAGGGTAGTGATAGATATCTCTTTGCAAAGCTTTCAGGGCTTCTTCAATGATCAATGCATGATCAAACATCATCCTGGGCAACTGTGCCACCGGCCACCATTCAATCGCCTCGTCAAAGGATGCTTTTTGCACCGTAACGAGCGAGAATTCCGTGAGCGTATAAAAGGCAATGGACACACTATAGTCCCGGATCCAGGCTTCCGTAGGCGGATTTAAACCCGCATTTTCAAATACTTTCTCTATGTCCAGCCACTCGTCCTTTATTCTTGTAGGACTCCCAAACGTCTTAAATTGTTCCAGGAAAAGATCTTTTAAGCCCGTCCGCATAAAAGCAATATTATGCGCGGCTTCCTCAACTGATTCTGTTTTAAGGATATAACCACCCGCTACCGTCCATTTGTCCAGGAGCTTCGGCTTTTGCAACAACACTTTCAATTCCCGGTCATGATAACCGAAGATTACATTGTCAACAGCCACATTCCTGACATACAGCTGTTCATCAAAATAAGCAGTGTCTAAATCGTTTGTACCCATATTACACAGTTGTAGTAAATACGCTTCTTTACCTGGTTCAGTGTCAGCTGTTTAGCTAATTGTCCCTTCTCCAAAGTTATATATTCTGTCATTTTGACGAAATAAATTTTGTTGATTGATAAACTCCGCTTAGATTTATTCCGTCATTTATACGTTATGAAAAGTGCTTGCTCAACCACACAGGATTGAACAGTAAGCGGATGCTTTGTCTGTTTCAATCCTGCTGTCTGCTATGTAATCGGAGCTTAACCCTGTTGATGACAATAATATCCGCGTTTAACCATCACGACAAAATATCAAAATCATGGTCAGGAGAGATCTATGGACTTTTATGCTGTTATCAGTTATTGGAACTTTCGGAACGATCTATGCCAATGCACAGACACTCCGTGTGCTTGTGTTTTCCAAAACAGAGGGCTTCCGGCATTCTTCTATTGAACCAGGAAAGGCGGCTTTTTCAAAAATGGCTGCTGAAAAAAACTTTGCGGTAGACTTCACCGAAGACGCCTCGTTCTTCAATACCGCCGTGCTCAAACGATACAGTGCAGTGGTCTTTCTCAGCACCACAGGCGATGTACTGAACGATGCACAACAACAGGAGTTTGAGCGATACATACAGGCAGGTGGTGGCTTCGTAGGTATCCATGCAGCCACAGATTGCGAATATGACTGGCCCTGGTACGGCCGGCTTGTAGGCGCCTGGTTCCTGGACCACCCCATGCCGAACAATGTCCAGAAAGGTAAGTACTATGTAACCGCTAAAAACAGCTTTGCTACCAAAGAAATGCCGGACACCTTTCAAAGGATGGACGAATTTTATAGCTTTAAACAGATAGATCCTGGTATACATCCACTGATAAAGATTGATGAAAAGAGCTATACCGGTGGCAAGAATGGCGATAATCACCCTATGAGCTGGTACCACGATTTTGACGGTGGCCGTTCCTTCTACACCAACATGGGACATACAGATGAAACATTCAAAGAAGACCTGTTCTTAAAACACCTGTATGCTGGTTTGCAATATGCAATGAGTGCCGGTAAACCTGTTACATTAGACTACTCAAAAGCGAAACCGGAAGAAAACAGGTTCACCAAAGTGATATTGGCGGAGAAACTGAATGAACCAATGGAAATATCAGTGCTGAATGATGGCCGTATATTGTTCGTTGAGCGACATGGTGCTGTAAAACTCTACAACATCAAAACAAAGCAATTAAAGACCATCGCAACCATTCCCGTAAGTACAAAATATAAAGATAAAGAAGGCAAAGAGTCAGAAGCGGAGGATGGTTTATTGGGACTGAATAAAGACCCGGACTTCGCTTCAAATCACTGGATATACCTGTATTATTCCGATCCTGCTAAACCGCAGAATATCCTTACCAGGTATACACTAAACGGCGATATACTCGACCTGAAATCCAGGAAGGTATTGCTGGAAATACCCACACAACGTGAACAATGCTGTCATACAGGAGGCTCGATTGACTGGGACGGAAAAGGTAACCTCTATCTGTCTACCGGAGATAATACGAGTCCGCGGGCGACGACCTACGCACCTATTGATGAACGTGCCGCTAGATCTCCCTGGGATGCACAGAAATCTTCTGCAAATACCAACGATTTAAGAGGTAAGATCATTCGTATTAAACCACAGCCGGATGGCTCCTATACTATTCCGGAAGGGAACCTTTTCCCGAAAGGTACTGCGAAGACACGCCCGGAAATCTATATCATGGGTGACAGAAATCCTTTCAGATTAGCAGTGGACAAGAAGTCCGGTTTCCTGTACTGGGGAGAAATCGGGCCTGACGCCAGTGACGACTCATTAAAAGGTCCCGCAGGACAAGATGAAATCAACCAGGCAAAAAAACCGGGTAACTACGGATGGCCTTATTTTGTCGGAGACAACATCGCTTATCCCAGGGTAGATTTTACCAACGAACAAGTGGGTGGTAAATTCGATCCTTCAAAACCTATCAATACATCTCCCAATAATACCGGTCTGAATGAATTACCGCCTGCAGAGAAGGCTTTTATCTGGTATCCCTACGGTGTATCTAAAGAGTTTCCTTTACTGGGAAGCGGTGGTAGAAGCGCCATGGCCGGTCCCGTTTTCTATAGTGATGATTTCAAAAAAGCACAACGTGCTTTCCCGGACTACTATGACGGAAAACTCTTGATATACGAATGGATGAGAGGATGGATCATGGCCGTAACGCTGGACAAAGACGCAAACTATGTGTCAATGGAAAGAGTGATGCCCAGCTATAAATTCAGTAATCCGATGGATATGGAGTTTGCCGCTAACGGCGATCTGTATATGCTCGAATATGGATCAGGTTGGTTTTCTGCGAATGATGATGCCAGGTTGATCCGTATCGAATACAACAGCGGTAACAGGCAACCCATGATCCGTATGTCAACAGATAAACCGGGTGGCGCCATTCCTTTAACCGTGAATCTCTCCGCCGCAGGTACCAGTGATCCGGATGGAGATACCCTGAAGTATGTATGGAAAGTCACTTCAAAGAACGGATATACCAAGACCATCGCCGGACAAGACGCTGCACTCACTTTTGCAAAACCTGGGTTGTATAAGGCCAGTCTGACTGTATCTGATGGAAAAGGTAGTACCGCTGTACAATCTATCGAACTGACTGCAGGCAACGAAGCGCCTGATGTGAGAATCGATATCGGCAGTAATAACAAGAGTTTCTTTAAGGTAGACAAAACCTATACGTATAAAGTCGATGTAAAAGACAAAGAAGACGGTTCCTTATCCGCTGGTAAAATAAAAGCTGCGGATATCGCGGTGAACATTGATTATGTAATGCCCGGACAGGACAATCAACCGCCGGCAACAGGACATAAAACAGCCCCTGTTTCCTCTACAAATACAAAAGGGCTGAAGTTGCTGACGGCAAGTGATTGCAGGGCCTGTCATACGGATTATAAAAAATCCATAGGACCGGCTTATTTCGCCGTGTCGAAGAAATATCAGGGTAATAACAGTATATTGGAAAAGCTGGTAAAAAAGACAATCACAGGTGGTAAAGGCGTATGGGGAGATGTGGCCATGCCAGCGCATCCGCAATTGTCCGCAGATGATGCCGCCGAAATGATTAAATACATCCTCGATTTATCCAAACCTAAAACCACTGTTAAGTCACTACCGGTAACAGGTACTTATGCAGCGAAGCTGCCGGCAGGAGAGAAGGGAGCCGGCCTGTTTGTCTTTAATGCCACATATACGGACAAAGGAAGTAATGGTCTGCCAGGTATTACTTCCGTAGACTCGATTACACTGCGTAATCCCAGTATCAATCCAACGAAATATGATATCGTAAAGGATGCAACGAAGATGAGCTTTAGTGGCAACAGCTTTATTATCCCCGTACAATCGGGTAGTTATATCGGTTTAAATCATATCGACCTGACAGGTATTACCGCAATAGACTTCATGGCGATGGCGCCAAAAGCACAGATCAATGCGGCAGGTGGTATTATCGAACTGCATATAGATACCCCGGATGGTAAATTGCTCGGACAAACACCCTTTATTGGCGATGCACCCGGAGGGGCTATGTTCGGCGGTAAACCGACACAGTTATCCGTTACTCCTACAAATGGCTTCCATGATATCTACCTGGTGTTCAGAAACAAAGATGCAGCACCGGGATCCTCCCTGATGATCGTTCTGAATACAACTTTCAGAATGGCAGATTAAATAGTGTTCACTCTTATTAAACCCAAACTTTCATATTATGAAGACTGTAAAATCAATTTTTCTGTTCAGCGCATTGTTCATTACCATGTCGGCCTATGTCAATGCACAATCTAAAAGCGGTGCGGATTATTTCCTGGGTAAATGGAATGTGCTGGTGAAAGGAACGCCGCAGGGCGATGCAAAACTGGTGCTGCACCTGGAGGATAAAGAAGGAAAACTGGCCGGAGTGGTATTGGATACCACAGGCAACCAGATATCTAAATTAGATTCTGTAAACCTGGCAGGGGAAGAAGTGACGGTTTATTTTAATGCAAGTGGTTACGATGTTTATATGAATCTGAAGAAAAAGGACGAAGACCATGCCACCGGCGGTATGCTGGGCATGTTTGACGCCCTGGCCGACAGGGTGAAAGTAGCCAAATAAGTCAGATATACCAGTCAAACAATAGTCAGAAAGGCTATCTGCGTCGTTAATCTTTCGCTCATGGACGAAAGATCAACGACGTAGATAGCCTTTCTGACTATAATATAGCCCTTGTCAGGCACTTATGTAAAGGGGACTCAAAAGTAGCATGGAACGTATTTGACTTTATATTATGTATGGCGTGTTTATTCCTTGGAGGAATAAGCCCGGTTTTTTGGTAAATTAGTGCCAATAAATCGTCTATAAAACCTTATGCCCCTCGAACATAGTAGCGAAAAGACTATCCATAACCAGGACCGTGCTGTGGCGCATCAATCGAATAATTCGGCCATTTCCAGACCGGCAGTACCTGCTATTCAAAAAATGTCGGAAGATAAATCAGAGGAAGAAGCAGGTATGGAAGAATTGGCAGAGGATGCCGCCATTCCTGCTAAATTCTCCTTGTCTGCAGATAATAGCAATGATATTCCTGGACTTCCCAACATACAGCCATTCCAACTCAGGTCAGGCAGCACCGCAATGGCTGCCGGCCCGGTCGTTCAGCTGAAAAAACTACTGATTACAGCACCCGGCAGAGGGAGGAAAAACGATGTTGTGATAGCAATGGAGCATGATGACTTGATAAACGCTATCCAGCCGCCCAGAGTGAGGCGTACCGCTAATGGGATGACCATTAGTATCGGAGGGAAGCCCCCTAAATATGTTCCGATCGATAATGTGATTGCTGCAGTGCAAAAAGCGATTAGGGCCATGGACGTAGATGGGAAGGTGGCCAATGAACTCAAAATGCTGCTGGAGGTACTTACCGACCAAAAGAATACCAAACCCAAGACACGAAGCAATAAGCGCAAACGGGAAGCATCACCTGTAAGGGACGTAAAACGACCAAAGAAAGATGATAAGGGAATGAGGGATCTTGAGGAGAAAAAAGTATATGAGGCGCTGGAGAAAGAGAAGAAAGATGAAGTGCAGGTCGGAGACTTTACTACTGTTGAGCAGGAAGTAAAACCTATCGGTTCGGATGAAGCACTGAAATTTGTTGCCTGGAACCTGAACCATTTTGGGGAGGGCAAAAATCTGACCGAGAAAGAAATAACAGCGAAGATAAGGGAATTCTCACCCAACGGCGGCGTAAGGGACATGAAACAATATGACAAGTATGAGCGTACCCCCGAGATGATCGACGGATTTCTGAATGTACTGGCTAAGTATGCAGGTGCACTGCCGCTTTTTACAAATACGACGGAGGTCAGTCTCCTGATGGATGCTGTCAGTAACCTGAAGTATATATTGGAAAGAGTCAGCAAAAAGAATAAGTACTATGGCGTAAAATATACCATCATCGAGGAAATTGCCGGTTCCCTGAAAAAACATTACATACTGGCGCATTCCCGGCGTTTATTAAAACAGCACCCCTCCCTCATTATGGGCTTCAACGAAGTAGGTGAAGGAGTAGATACAATGAAGCAGAAACTGGAAGACAAGACAAAAGAAAAACCTAAAGGCAGTGGCATTCAGGTAGAAAGAGGGCCACGCCTGCAGTCTATTTCGATAAGTGTACCACTTATTATAGATGCAGTTAATGTACATAACAGATTCGCGGAGAAGAAAAATTGGATACCTAACTACCTGGTGGAGAAAAAGGAACGATATAGCACATCTGATCGTTGGGATCACTTTGAGGCATATGAACGACTGGGTGAAAAGACCGACTACCTGCGCAATGGACAGATAGAGTATTATCCTGTCGCTTTTAATAGCGGCGTATTTGAATATAAAGGCGCCATGATAGTCAGTGGAACTGAAGTTATTCCGGTGGCGGACGCGGAGAACATAGTATGGACTAAAAATCCCGGGCTGGTTAAATATCACAAGTTCAGACCTATTGTCGTACACAGATTCGCATTAAAAAAAGAAAAAAAAGAGGAAGAAGGTACTGATATTACCATGGGCATGTCGGAAGGCGATAATGCGCCCGCTGAGAAGGAAGTATGGTTTGGCATGGTCCATACAAGTCCGCATGGCGACGAATTTGACAGAAGAGAAATCTATGTGAATCAACTGAGCGAATCCATACCGGCACTGAGAGACGAGGCGGCTGGCAAAAATGCGCAATTGGTCATTGGTGGTGATTATTACATCGCAGAGGAAGCATTGATCACAAGTCCTCCTAAATTACAATATGAAGATAATAACTATGTAGATGATACCGGGTTCAAGATGGATAGCTCGGAGGTCTCCCGCCGGGGCTTGAAAGCGGGCAAGTATGTGGGGAAGTCTGGCCGGGTTAAAACAGTTAAAGAGACCAACATGGAATTGGAGGGAGAGACAGAGGCAAAGACAGAGATGCCAATTGGCGCAGTAACGGCTGTAGATACTGAGATGCAACCTGAGATTGAAACAGGGGCAAAGACAGTTACGGAAATTGGCCCGGTAACTAATAAAAAACCGGAGATAGAGCTGGATGTAGAGACGGATGCAAAGGAAGGCAAGAAGAAAGAGGAAGAAGAAAATCCTTATGTGCAGGGGAAAATGAACGAAATCAGGAACATGGTACACCCCTTAACAGATGACCCATATAATTTTAAGGATACCTTAAGCAAGGAAAAGATGAAGGATGTGCGCTCCCTGACTGGTACGAATGAAAATAGCCTGGGGTTGCAAAGCGCAGATTACTTCATCATCGATCAGGCCACATCCCAAACGTATCAGACCGGGATCATAGACCCCGTTACCGGTATACCGCTTTATATGGAAAGCGATAACCGGGAAATGTCAGATGCCTGGTTCGCTTTTAGTGATCACGTACCGGTGATGCTGGTCGTATCTCCGAACGAAGATGACAAATCCGTCAACAACGCATTTGCGGGCAATAGAGGATATTTTGACAGCGATCCTTCCAGCTTGAATCTCTTTGACCTGAGATACCTTCAGATATCCAATGCAATGGCCAGGATCCGGGAGGACGTGAGTTTATACCCTAAAGAGCATGTCGATTTCCTTGAAAAGCACTTTGCCCTGTTACAGGACAGACGCAAATCAGGAATAATCGGAGATGATGCCCTGCTATTTATGAACAGGTTCATAATAGATATAGATAGCGTAATGGCGGGTAAAAAAGAAAGGATGGATATCTCCACGGAAATGTTTGAAGTGTATCAGGCAAGAGAAGCTTACATAACGACAGTTCTTTACCAGATATGGTCCGACATGTATTCAATCAGGGACAATGATGGGAATAATGATGTGCTCCTGATACATATTGACGATGTACGGATGATCCTCAAAGAGGAAAAAATAAATGCACTCCACAATAGAGGCAAAGGTATGGGCAATCAGGCATCAAAAGAAGCCAGACAGGTCCTTGAGAGATATGTACAAACATCTTCTTTGGATGCACTAGACGAAACTTTCGAAGCACTGATTACCTATCCTCCGGTGATGGATAATCTTGCACGTGAGAAAGCCCAGTATAATCTGGTGATGGATGATTTTTCACATCGGAAAGCCGAAATAACAACAGCTTTGTTACAGGGACTGATGGAGCAGATCGGGTTATATGTGAATGGAATGATGGAGGATGAGGCAACAGATAAGGGAAAGAAACAGGTAAACATCAGGAGCAACTTCAATTTGTTCGCAGAACTTATAGGGAATGCCGGAACGACGCATAAGGTACGTAAAAAGCATGACAAGAGCTTTTCTGGTGATATCTATGGAGAAAACCTGCAGGATACTACCCAGGAGCTTGCCCTCTTTGGCGGAATACCCAACAGGGGAAATGATTGTTTCATGAATTCATTGTGTCAGCTGTTGACACTGCCCGCTTATCAGGAACTGGCCCTGGATTTCGAAGTACGGGACTTTATCAATAAAATAGGTAAACCGGAGCCGATCAAAAGAATAGACGTCTGGGAGTTACGCCTGTATTTATTTGCAGTGAACCGGATTAATACGATGGGCGGACAAGAGGACGCTACCGAGCTGCTTGGCAAGCTGATGGATGAAATTGAACCACTGTTGGTAAATGATAAGCAACAATACGACGATACATTTAAAATCCTGAGTAGCTATAAACGCACCATCACCGGATCAATGCCGGATGTTACTAATGCGCCTGTAGATCAAAGTATTGTGCAATGGGTCAACAATGAAAAAACAACGGACCAGGCGCCGGAAAATATACTGTACGTACCAATTGATAGTGCAACAGGTCTCGTGAATTGGTTACAGTCTCCTAAACGACAGTATTCATTCCTGCCCGGCTTAGAATGGGCTGCTATGAACGATCAATGGCATAGTGTAATAAAGATGGAAGAAGAGGTCGTATTCAAACGTTTACCTGCCGTATTAACTATCGCATTAAATCGTTTTGGGAATGATCTGCAGAAAATCAACAAGAAATTCGAAATGCCGGTTAAATTCAGCCAGATCTCCAATGATGGTGGCATAAGAATGGAGCATTTCTACGAACTGAATGGATTTGTCTATCATCAGGGTACTACCCGCAGTGAAGGCCATTACTGGATGCATAAAAAACAAGGCGACAACTGGATGAAAGCCGAAGATGCATATGTGGACCCTTCAAATATGGAAGAATCTGACAATGAAAGAACGTTCTCCCATGACATTGACAACGCATATATCTATACCTATGTTCGTACACATACAGCGCAGCCTCAGGACATGGGTCCTGTTCCGTGGGATGGGACTTATATGGAACAGGAGAACGATGGCAACGTAGAAACACCGGTTACAGGAAGTAGTCCTAATACGAATAAGCAGCCGGAATATTTCTTCCTGTAGATGTAATAATATAACCGGAGATACAACCTCCAATCAGTATCAATCTGTTTTTAAAGTTAAAAACATGCTAAGATCACTACTGTTAACACTCACCATCCTGTCTCAAAGCCTTGTCTTTGCGCAACAGCCCATAAAACGATCGGGTAAGTACCTGGGAGAACAAACACCCGGTATGACACCGGTTAAATTTGCCCCCGGCCTGATCTCCCTGCCGGATCAACATGAATTCGGCTCTATATTTTCAGCGAACGGAGAGGAATGTTATTTTGCCGTTGATAGCAAGGGTAAAGCTGAAATCAGGCATACGAAACTGGTCGGCGGCCAATGGACAAAACCCCTGACAATACTTTCTGATAAAGTATACAGCTACAATGACCCAATGCTGTCTCCTGACGAAAGTAAACTGTTTTTTATCTCCGATCGTTCACCGGATGATACAGGTAAAAAAAAGGATTATGATATCTGGTATGTAAAGCGAAACGGAGATCGCTGGTCCGCACCAATCAATGCCGGTCCGGCCATCAACTCTTCCCGACACGAATACTATGTCTCTTTTGCTAAGAACGGCACCATGTATTTTTCGTCTAATAAACATGCCGATGCCAATAGAACAAACAACTTTGATATCTATGCTGCCCTCGCCGCACAAACAGGATTTCAACAACCTTCACGCCTCGCTGAGACCATCAATACCGGACAATATGAAGCGGATGTATTTGTAGCAGCGGATGAATCTTATATTATCTTCTCAGCGGCACATACCGACGGATATGGCGCCGGAGATCTTTACATCAGTTTCAGAAAAGCAGATGGTTCATGGAGCCACGCAAAGAATATGGGCGACACCATCAATACACCCGGTCATGAACTCTGTCCCTTTGTGACTGCAGACGGCAAATACCTGTTCTATACCAGCCGACAGGACATCTACTGGGTAGATGCCACAATCATCGATAAATTCAGATAGGAGATATTATAAAATGAAAAGCAGCATCGGATATTATCCTTTGCTGCTTTTTTATATTGAAAGCCAGAACATTTATCGCACAATCGTCACGGTACCATTAAACATAAACTTGCCGCCTTCTTCACAGATCGTCTCAATAGAATATACATAAGTCCCGATCGGCGCTACTTCATTCTTCCAGGTACCATCCCATCCTGAGGTAGCAGTATTGATCTGAAAATGCATCCTTTCAAACACCAGGCTCCCCCATCTGTCAAATACACGCATACTCACCACCTCTTTTACCCCTCTGCCTTTAGGATAGAACCATTCATTCTTGCCATCCCTGTTTGGTGAAAAGGCATTCGGAAGGAAGATTGCATCCTGGTTACAAGTCAGTTTAACCAGTACATCATCAGTCGCTTTACAACCATATTTATTTTCTACTTCTACGACATAGGTGGTTGAGAGATTCGGCATGGCCTCCGGTGTCGCACAAGTCGCACAGCTCAGGTATTGTGCCGGACTCCAATTCCATTTCACAATGTCCGGACTACCTCTTCTGCCCAGCGTAACAGGCTTACCTGCCATGACTGTCTGATCAGGACCTGCATCAACTGTGGGTGGTGCATGTACAGTCACTGCCACTGTCGTATCGCGTGTAAAGCAACCCGCCAGGTCACGACCGCTCACCTGGAAGGTGTAATTACCAGGTGTGGTAATAGAGACATGAGGGGATGCACTGTGCGTATCGTCCAGTCCCGGTCCCTTCCACTCATAATTATCGGCGCCCGCTACGCTTAATGCCAGCGCTTCTCCAAGGCATATGGCAGTATCAGGCATCGCGCGCATATTAAAAGGCTGTATCACACGAATACTTACATCGCCCGTATTGACACAACCATTAGCGTCTGTTACAGTGACCTGGTAAGTTGTATTAACAAGCGGACTGGCAACAGGAGCCGCCGCATTGGAATCACTCAGCTGTGCCGCAGGCGACCATTGATACGTCACCCCACCTGTCGCACTGATCGTCGTATTACTACCCAGACACAACATATTGTTGCCAACACTGGTAGTAACCACTGGTTTAGGTACTATATTAATACTATGGTGAGCCGTATCAATACAACCATCCTTCGTTGTAGCAATCAACTGTACCTCTGAAATACCGGATAGGCTGTAAGTCTGCTCAGCAGGTTGCTGCACATTACCGGTACTGCCGTTGCCAAAGTTCCAGTTCCAGGTCATATCCTGGGGACTTGTCACATTACCGCCAAAACTTACAGGAATGTCTACACAGGCTTTTGCGGGTCCGGTGATGCTGATCGCTGGTTTAGGGTGAACAGCGATCTTTTTGCTGACCGTCTGCGTACAACCATAAGCCGTCGTGGTATTCAATGTGAAATTATATTCCCCGGTTTTATTAAGATAGAAGCGGGGAGTAGCAGTCGTATCATTTTCTGCTACAATACCAGCATCATAGGTCCACTTATATTTTGCTTCTTTTTTCAGTTCGTCAATAGAGAAACTGTTGAATGCCGGCGTAAAACTGACCCATCCTTCATCACATACAAACTGCTGCGATGGCGTCATTTCCACTTCCAGTCTGTCTATCACAATCGGATCCTTCAGGAAAGCTGTACCCTTACAGCCTGCCTGGTCTGAGAGGATAAGACGTGGTTTATAAATACCGGGATTTTTAAAGGTATGTTTGATTGTAGAATCCGTTGTTTCAGTGACAATACCATCGGTAAAGTCCCAGGCAAAATTAACCGCCGCAACAGCGTTTACTTTAAACTCAATGTCTTTTGTCAGACAACCACCCAGCGACGAAGTCGTAATCGTTCCATATGGACCTTTTACCTCTACTTCCTGTTCATAGTCATCCTCATTGCCCGCTTCACCGATCGCCCGTAGTTTCACCTTATACCGGCCGGCATAGGTGTAAGTATGAGATGGATCGCTGATGGTAGAAAAACTGCCATCGCCAAAGTCCCAGTAAGAATCGACATAATTCGTAGAGGTATTGGTAAACCGGGCAATCACCGGCGGACATCCGCTATTGTTTACAAAAGCAGTAGTCACCGTAAAGCCTGCCCCTACACTGGATACCTTGATCGGTTTCTGCGCACTGTCCATACAACCGTTATTATCCTTTACAAGCAGTTTTACCGTATATCTGCCTTTATCCGGATATTGTTTAGCTGGACTGAATTCGGCAGAACTGCTATGATCTCCGAAGTCCCAGTGATACGTGGCCGTGCCACCTGTTTCCGTCGTATTATTAAAGAACTGTACGCTACTACCTGGTGGTATCAATGAAGCACTGGGCGTAAAGTCAGCATTAGGACCATTCACCTGCAATGACGGACCGGCAGCCGTACTGGTGCAACCATCCTGGTCGGTCACGGTTAACTTGGGATAGTAAATACCCGATTTGTTATAGGTGTATTTAAAAGGTGGTGCTGTAAATACTTTGGGCGCTGTGCCATCACCAAAATCCCAGGACCAGGTACTGATCGGCTTACCCTTGGAAACGTCTGTTTTATCAGTAAAAGCAAGCGTTGCACCACGGCATTCAGGCACACTGGGAACTAGGAACTTAGCTGCCGGACCGTGTACCTTCACCACTACCTTATTACTGGTATCAGGGCATCCCTGTACGTTATAGGCTACAAAACGGATCGTGTCAGTACCTGGCTGCAGATGCGTAAAAGCAGTACGCTGATAATCGGCGCTGTTCCAGTAAGCAGGCGTACCGTCTGAAGACGTCCATACATAAGACCATACATTTAAACCGTAGATACTTTTGTTGATAGAGGTCACGCTGGCATTCAGGGTGTCACTGCCACACAAAGTTGTTTTGCCCGTGGTGATAGTAACAGGTGATGGCGCATACACGGTGACGTTCATAGAATCCGAACTGGTACAGCTGCCGTCGGATACGGTGAGCTTCACTTTATAGGTGCCTGTTGTTTTAAAGTCGTGCTTTAACAGGCTTCTTTTCGTCGTATAAGTTTCTTCCTTTCCATCTCCCCAGCTCCATTTCCAGCTGGTCACATTGCCGGTAGATTTGTCCTCAAAGCGACCTTCTGTCCGGTTGTTACAGTCCACCGACTGCATCACAAACCTTGGGAAAGGATTGACAGCCGTGATATAAGCAGGTTTGGTTATTTTCTCTGTACAGCTGTGATTGGAAACGGTCAGCGTAACAGAATAGGTCCCCGGTTTCTTGTAGCTGTGTGTGGTGTTCTGCGAAGAACCAGGAGCCGTATTGTCTCCGAAATCCCATGACCAGCCATTGCCTACATCCGTTGTACCCTTAAAATGTACGGTATTGCTACCACAGATCTCCGGTGCTTCCGGAGAGGAAAAATCAGGTTTAGGTTTGATATATACTTTAATGGAATTAACAGAATAGAGGCTGACGGTTCCTTTACACCCATTTTTAGATACATAGGTCAGCGATACAGGATAGGTACCTTCATTATCATAGGTATGTGTCGGATTAGCCTCGGTAGAGGTACTGCCATCTCCCAGATCCCACGCATAGCTGATAATACTGTCGCCGATACTGATATAAGCGCTGAACCGGGTCGTTAAACCCACACAACCTTCCGGTTTACTGGCATAGGTAAAGACTTCCGTTTTAGCCAGGTTTACCGTCTGCAATACGGAGGCGGAGCAACCGGACGCACTGCTGGCAGTAAGCTGGATATCAAAAGAACCTAAGGTATTATATACAGGAGCGGGCTGCTGTTGTGTAGAGGTCGCGCCGTTACCAAAGTCCCAGTGCCAGCTGTCAGCCCCTTCTGATTTGTCGGTGAGTTTCACTGTAACAGGCGCATCACAGATAGGTTTTACTTCAGTCGTGAATGCTGGTTTGGGCGCGGCAATAACGGTCAGTTCTTTAGTGATCGTCTCTTTACATTTACCATATTCAGCCGTCATCGTCACCTTTACAGTACCTGTACTGTCAGGCGTAAACAGGGCAGTAGCGCCATTGCTGATGATACTGCCTTTGTCAACGCTCCAGGTGACGTTATCAGCAACAGGCTGGTTGTTTGCAGTGAAAGTCGCAGTGCTGTTTTCACAGACTTTAGCCGGCAACTGTATGTCTGTTTTGAAATTGGCGACATTGATATCACCTGATGACTTAGTATCAATACATCCTTTATCACTGGTAACGGTGAGTTTAACATTATAAACGCCTTTCTTCATGTATTGATGCGTACCAGGGTTATTCCCTGTAGCGGTGGCGCCGTCTCCAAAATCCCATTTATAAGTAAGATTCCCCGGCCCTGTACTGGTATTCTCAATGCTTAGTGCACCAGGCGCCGTACAAAGGAATTTATCAGATACTTTGAAGTCCGCTTTTAACGCCGCGGATACATCTACAATCTTACTGATCCTTTTAGAAGCCGTACAACCATTACTATTGGTAACGGTCAATGTGATAGTAGGAGATAAGGCATTATTATATACATGTACAGGGTTACTGCCATTACCGATAGCGCCATCCCCGAAATCCCAGGTATAGGTGGTCATCGTGCCATTTACAGGATCAGATTTGTCTGTAAACTTTACCTCCAGCGGCATACAGCCAGTCGCCGGACTCGCGGTAAAATCCGGTTTGGGCTTCTCCCACACGGTCACCGTCTTTGTAATGTTGCTGGAATTGCCTGCTGCGTCTCTCACCGTAAGCAGTATCTTATAAATACCGGGAGAGGTATAGGCAGCGCTCGGACGTTGCTCATTGGAGGTAAATCCATTACCGAAATCCCATTGCCAGGACACGGGATTACCAGTGGACTTATCAGTAAATGTTGTTATCAGGCTTTCGCAATCACTTGTTTTGCCTGGAGTGAAATCCGCCTTTAGTTGAGCATGGACAGAATTGGTTAAGGACATGGCACTCCAAAGCAGCGCAAATGCGAGGGCATTGCCTGACATGGTCATGGTTTTGAAGGACATAGTATATGGTTCGGATATGAAATTAACGAAATTCCAAATCCCGGTTATAGCACACAAGTGTTACATTATGAGTGAGTTAGGAGCAGTCTTATGCAGCCAAGGCAACAGTCGCGTATGCTTCGCTTGTCAGTTGATTGAATATGTGCATTAAAGAGATAGTCTTAATTTTATATGCTAATTGATTGTTAGATGTCCTAGTCATAATTATTTTTACATTTTGGTAAATAATGTTTGTTTTTAAACTGATTTACAGTCCTGGAAGGATACAAAAAAAGGAAGTATCAAAGATATCTCTGATACTTCCGGCGGATGCTTTTGCATCAGGTAATCATATATACATTTCTCTTAATGGCTTTTGAATAGGGGCAGCAGAGATAGGATATAATACTCAATAGAATACTTAACTTAGTGGCCCGTATGAAAAAACTGATCTCCATTACCATCCTGCTGTTTAGTCTGAACAGCTATTGCCAGCATGTATATTATATCAATCCAGATACCGGAAATGACCAGAACACAGGTACAGCCACAACAGAGGCATGGAAGAGTTTTAAACGCCTGGAAACACTAAGTGCAGGTACAACCGTAGAATTGCTCGCAGGCGGTGCATTTGACCAGTCTATGCTGATCAGGGCCAAAGGCACACAGCAATCACCTGTTAAGATAAAGTTTGCGCCGGGCGATTATCATTTCTACAGCGATCACATAGAGAAAAGACAATTACATATTTCCAATACGAATGACCGGCCCTACGAGCCTAAGGCGATTGCCCTGTTCTTCGACAGCTGCCGTTATGTACAGGTAGTAGGAACCGGCGCCAGAGTAATCCTCCATGGGAAGATGATAGAGACCTTTGTCAATCATTGCGATCATATCAGCATCTCCGGTCTGAGCTTTGATTACAATCGCCCCACCGTTTCCGAGTTACAGATCACCAATGTCGGAGAAGGCTACGCAGATGCGCTGATTCATCCCGATTCAAAATACAGTATAAAAGACAGTCTGATCACCTGGATAGGAGATGGCTGGCAGTATCAGCCGGATGGCTACTGGCAGGTATTAAATCCACTGACCAATGACTTATCGCGTATGGATATGCCGATGGCTGCACTGCGTTTTGTACAGCTTAAAGACAGGGCCGTGCGGATCTATTTTAAGAAAGAAGCAGGCTTTAAAAAAGGATTCGTGTATCAGAACCGGGATGTCACACGCGATTGTGCCGCCTTTTTTATGCAATACAGCAAAAACATTCAACTCGATAATATCAGGCTCTGTTTCATGCATGGCATGGGCGTAGTAAGCCAGTATTGTGAGAATATCCGCATGAACAGCGTAGTAGTCAGACCAGATGGAAAATCAGGCCGCACCTGCGCTGCATGGGCCGATATCCTGCACTTCGCTGGTTGTAGCGGGAAAGTCGAAGTAGCAAATGCTTACCTTTCTGCCGCAAATGACGATGCAATTAATGTACATGGTATTCACCTTCAGATCACTGAGATTCAGCAGGATAATAAGATAAAGGTAAAGTTCGCCCACGGACAAACATTTGGTTTTGATGCATTCGCAGCACAGGATAGTATCGCGCTCATTGGCGGGGAAAGTCTGCTGGCTATACAGGATAATCAGGTACAGACCGTAGAAAGAATCAATGATAAGGAGTTCCTGCTTACCCTCTCTAAGCCGGTTGCTGCCGAAGTGAAACCCGGTGATGCCGTAGAAAATGTCAGTGCTACGCCCGAAGTCTGGATACATCGTACCACGATCACCCGTATACCTACCCGTGGCATCCTGACCACCACACGGCGTAAAGTATTGATCGAGAACAACCGCTTTGAAAACATCCGTATGAGCGGGATTTTCATCAATGATGATGCTTCCGGCTGGTTTGAATCAGGTATGGTGAAAGACGTAACTATCCGGAAAAACGAATTTCTGCATTGCGGAGAACCGGTTATCAGTGTTCACCCGGAAAATACTGTCAGCGGAAACACCGCGGTTCACAGTAACATAACAGTATCGGGCAATTCTTTCTGGCTGCATAGCGCCCGTTTACTGGAAGCAAAGAGTACCAGCAACATAAAAATTACAGGTAACAACTTGTATCATGCATCGTCAGTAGATAGTGTATTGAAATTTGTTGACTGTTCCGGTGTATTCGTGTCTGGTAACCGACTCCGGCGGAAATAATCATAAAGCACTATATTGTCTCCGTGCTACCTATAGCACTACACTCAATTAAACCCAACACAACATCAATGATCCCTTCACCGGAGATAGAAAATATACTATTCAGACCTGCTGTAAATCTTTACGAACTAAGCGCATTTACCGGCCATAAACATGCCTTCGGATATGGTGGTTTTCAGGAGATACATTGGCTGAATACCCCCGGACCCATTTATACAACTTATACAGATAATTGCGGCACCGGCCAGCCTGCAGCGATGGACAATGTGGGTGGTGATGGGGATTACCATGAAGTCATATTCAAACAACCGGTGACGAAAGAAGAACTGATCGCAACAGTGATTGCCGGTGTAATCGACCCTTTTGGCGCTTATTTTATCGACGGTAGCCAACATTGGAACAAGGATAACATTTTCGAATGGTGGGATAAAAGCAAAGAGCGGGTGCAGTATGTCATAAACAGGTATGACGACGAACTGAATCTACCGGAAGAACCACACATTAGTAAATGGGACTTTAACGGGGAAATCCGCCATTATCATCTTTTGGGCCCCGTTAAGCCCATTCCTGAAAACTACAGATCCTGGCTGGATTTTTACCAATCCGGTATGAAAAACTACCTGGAATGGTATCTGTGTAAACTCCATGCAAAAGCATATATGCTGCCATTACTGGAATTTGACTGGTCCCGGAAAGAAGCGCTGGACAAAATATTGGCTGAAAAGATAGCGAAACCTTGATCGCCTGACTTTAAAACTGTATCGATCTCACATCAACACTGGAGGCACCAAAATACCCCAGGGCGCCATTGGATATATTAGAAGGTGGATTGGAGGGGGTACCTGAGGTTCCGCCGTTTGCTTGCAATACATTAAAATAGTTATAGATATTCCTGTCTACATTTGCCATGATGACTTTCACGACATCTTCCTTCTGTATATACGCGCTGTCCATATACAGCTGGTGTCTGACAAAATTGCCATCGCTTAGTCGGTCATCCAGCGCATAAAATGCCTGGTAAGGCACATCATTCACCAGTAAAGAAAAGACATAGTAATTCTTCACATTGGGCGGATCCTGGAAATTTACCTGCGGCAGATTTCTGGTCTCTTCCAATATTTTCGTCTGCGTAAATGAAATGCCCTTCATCGTTACCAGATTAGGCATCGTAGAGGTGGCGATGTATTCCTCCCCATCGATATTGACATACATTTTGTAGGTATGGCCCATCTGACCAACGAGATAAGCTGATATGTAAACGCCTGCGTCAATGGGAGATTCGTAGAAGCGGTATAGTTTATTGTCCGTACTGTCCAGCACATACACGCCTGCACCGGAAACCGCCGGATAAGTGTTTTCTGCATCAAATGGCACGGTGCGGTTAATCCTGATATAATAAGGGTCTCCACCATTTGTAATGGTGCCCTGAATGACGATCTGCGAAGGAGCAGATCTAAGTTGTACGTCGATATTTTTTGTACAACCAATCAGTAATGTGAGCAGCAGAACGGATGTAAAAATAGTCTTCATACTAAAACGAGAAATTATAGGTGATAGAAGGCACCCAGCGGAAAAGCGCCGTTTGCCGGGCAATAGTACGTGCCGGGTTACCCGGATCATTCTTGAATTCTATGATATACGGATTCTCTTTTCCGTAGGCATTATATACAGAAAAGTTCCAGCTGCTGTTCCAGCCTTTTCCCTTTTTCCCATCTATCGTGACACCCACATCTAAACGATGGTAAGCAGGCATACGATAACCATTCCGCTCTGCATACAGAAATACCGTCTGTCCGTTGATTTCGTACTTGCCACTCGGAAAAGTCACTGCATTACCGGTATTGTATACCCAGTTGCCAGAAAGGGCGACTTTCCTGCTTAACTGGTAACTGGATACAATCGCAAGATTATGGGTCTGGTCCTGATGCGCCGGATACCAGTAACCGCTATTGATCGCATTTACCTGCCGCTCTGTACGGGATAAGGTGTAACTCACCCAGCCGCTCAGGCGGCCGGACTTCTTCTTTGCAAACAGCTCCAGTCCATAAGCCCTGCCTTTCCCATACAACAACTGCGACTCGACATTATTGTTGATCGTGAGCGCCGCACCATCTTTAAAGTCAATCTGGTTTTGCAGCTGTTTGTAATATACTTCACCAGACAGCTCATAACGGCCATTACGCAGATGACGGTAATAACCGAAGGAAAGCTGATCTGCAATCTCCGGCTTTACATTCGGACTGCTTAGTATCCAAAGGTCCGTCGGACTGGTAGTCGCAGAATTACTGATCAGGTGCACATTTTGCGTATTCCGGGCATAGGCGAATTTTACAGAACTGACACTATCCAGCTGGTAACTTGCGGCGGCTCTTGGTTCCAGGTTAATGTAGGTCTTGACCAGTTCTCCGCTGGCATACTTAGTGGAATCGGTGATATTTCCTCCCGCGTCATAAGTATAAAAATTTCCCGGACCGAATACATTAAAGACAGACAAACGCAGACCATAATTCACACTCCATTGCCCCATACTTTTTTCGTGATTGATATAAGCGGCACTTTCAAGCGCATATTTCTTGTCGAGTGCCGCCGCATTATAATTGGAGGACTCGCTGGCATCAAGGATTCCCGGACTCAGGTTATGATGCGTAGTGGTAAAGCCAAAGTTCAGCTTATCATTGCCCGACATGAAATATTGCAGATCTTCTTTCAGCGAAAAATCCCTGATCTTGGAAATGATCTTCATGTTACTTGAGTTATCTGCCACCTCTATGTTATTGTTGTAATCGCTGTAAAGCAGGGTCGTATTGGAGAACAGATGACTATTGAAATTGTGGTTCCAGCGGAATGTCCCCGTGGTGTTGCCATAATACAAGGCCAGTTGATCCGACAACTTCAGATTGTCCTTGCCGTTGTAATACGAAATAAAGATCCTGTTATGATCATTCAGGTTATAATTGGCCTTTGCATTGAGATCGTAAAAATAAAGATTCGACTTCTTAACATCTTTGTTGTCAGAGAGCCTCAGAAATACGTCGGCATAAGTACGGCGGCCACTAACAATAAAAGACCCTTTGTCTTTTACAACAGGCCCTTCCAGGTTCAGCCGCGATGCAATGATACCAAGTCCGCCGCTACCATGGAACTGCTGATTGTTGCCGTCTTTCGTCCTGACATCTACCACAGATGAAAGACGGCCGCCATATTCCGCCGGCATAGCGCCTTTATATAAAGTGAGGTCTTTGATTGCGTCGGAATTGAACGTAGAAAAGAAACCCATTAAATGCGTCGCATTATACACCGGCGCATCGTCTAATAACAAGAGGTTTTCATCAATATTACCACCGCGTACATAGAATCCGCCACTTCCTTCACCGGCGGACTTTATACCCGGTAATAACTGTATCGTTTTAATAATATCCTTTTCTCCGAGAAACACCGGCACATTCGCCATTTCAGCCGTGCTGAGTTTTTGTAATCCCATTTGTGCCTTCGCCAGTGTGTTATGCGTGCTTTCTGATGTAATGACAACTTCAGATAGTTGTCCGCTGACAGGCAACAGCGATATATTCCTGGTAAGATCATTGCTTAATGTCAGTGCGATCGTATCGGGCTTATATCCAGTATAACTGACAACTAATCTATATGAACCCTCCGGCACGACAATCGCATAGAACCCGAAATTATTACTGCTGCTGTTATACCTGGATTGTGGCAGAATACGTATAGAGGCGCCTATCAGTGTTTCCCCTGTCGTTTTATCACGTATGATACCGCTAATTGTATACTTATGCTGAGCAAGGGCTTGTAGACTACTTATCGTGGAAAAGAATAAAGCCAGTACAGCAAATTTTTTCTGCATAAGATCGGGTCTGTTTTGTAGGTATATGTTAGTTGGCTGCCACAATTTAACATTAAGGTTGTATATCTTATGTTAAAATTGAATATGCCTGTTACTTTTTCTTATCCCCTTTATCCGCTGCGCTCAAAAATGTTTGAACTTTATTTACCTTTCCTGTGTTAACACAATAACTCAGATAATCATCGGTCATCAGTTTTCAGGCACTACACTGTAGCACATTTAGTTTTTAGCACCAAAACCTATTATCAGACGAACCACGTTTTATGAAAAGATTTTTAACCCCGCTGTTATGTATCATAACAGTCCCTTCCTTTGCACAGGATAGTATCATGCCGCGTCGATACTACGCACAACTGGAGGAGAAGACACAAAAAGTCAATTTCCTCATTCGCAAAAAGACCCAGCAGTCGCTCAACTGGCTGATCAGCCGGGAGCAGCATATGCGGGCAAAACTCAAGAAATCAGACCCTGCGGCGGCACACCGTATTTTCGACAGGTCTATTGACAGTCTGCAGGCACTGAAATCCCTGTCCGCCACTAAGCTTACGGCAGCAGCAAAGCTCGGGCGGCAGTACAACAGCTATTTCGATACCTTACAGGTAGCGGCTAAATTTTTGCCGGCAGCCAAAGACTTACAACAGAAGGTCGGTCAGTTACAAGGCAGTATCGGACAATCAGAACAGATCAGCGCCTATATCCGCGAAAGACAGCGGTCATTAAAAGACCAGCTGGGACAATACACGCTATTCACGAAAGACCTGCAACGCCTCGGCAAACAAGCCTATTATTATCAGGAACAGGTAAGGGAGTATACCAGCATCTTACAGGACAGAAAGAAGGCGGAAACAAAGGCCATGGAACTCCTGCGGAAGTCATCCGCCTTCCGGGAGTTTTTTCAGCAAAACTCCGTGTTGGCCGGCTTATTCAACACGAATAACGACGTCAATGCAGCACAGGCACTCGGAGGACTACAAACCCGCAGCCAGGTAGAACAGCTGCTACAACAGCGGATAGGGAATGATCCCGATGCCAGACAAGCCATTACCGCACAGGTCAACCAGGCGAGGGATCAGTTTAATACTTTTAAGGAGAAGTTCCCAATGCTCAATAATTCGGCAGAAATGCCCGATTTTAAGCCCAGTCAGATGAAGACCAGGCGATGGGTTCAAAGGATGGAATTCGGAGGGAATATACAGTTCCAAAGGGCGAGTAACTGGTATCCTACTATCGGAGATATCGCCTTACAGGCAGGGTATAAGTTCTCAGAAAAGGGGAGTGCCGGTATCGGACTGGCTTACAAACTCGGCCTAGGCTCACTGGACAGAATCGCGATCTCCAATAAAGGAGTCGGTATACGCTCATTTGTAGACTACCGGATTAAAAATGCCTTCTCCCTGAATGGCGGCATGGAAATGAATCACTACGCTGCTTTTTCCCATATAGCACAACTGAAGAACTGGAATGGCTGGCAAAGAAGCGCTTTGCTGGGTATGCGCTATACCTATAAGGCAAGTCCCAGACTGAAAGGCAATATCACTGTGCTGTATGATTTCCTCGCAAGACAACAAGCCCCTTTCGCCGAACCCCTGAAGATCCGTTTCGGCTACTCAAAATAAACCTCATTGTTATCACCTAAATAACTCCACTACATGTCGTTGTATCAATCCCTGCCGGGAACAGGCCGCCTGCCCGGTTTTATCACCTTATTATCACTATTGCTGCTCACCGCTTTTGCTACTCAGGCACGCCAGCAACAGCATACGCTCCCCCGGCTGATCCCCAGGTCTCATGACGCTGTTGCTGTCAGCAAGGCCAATCGCATTCCTGCGGGAGAAAGTGCCGGTATCGCTGATGTAAACATTACCCTGGCAGACCTGCAGATCGGTTCCTTTGCATTGCCCATCACACTCCGTTACCACAGTAATGGTCTCAAAGTAAATGAAGTGCCTTCCTCCTTAGGCGATGGCTGGTCTTTGCATTACGGGGGTATGATCAGCTTTCGGCAGCATGGGCTCAATGATTTTAAAACCGCAGGTCTCTTCGACGGCGGTATCAGCTCCGCTTCCATGACAATGCTGAAGTCCTTCCTGCGGGGGCATATGACGACCGGTCAGCAGCATACCTGGCTGGATAATCTGATCAACAGCAATGCCGACGCTGAATTTGATCAGTATCAGTACAGTTATCCCGGCAAATCCGGCGCTTACTATTATGATACCCTCATGAATGTAGTAACGGTGCCCAAAAACGATATCCGGGTATTCCGGGGGAATAACGAAATACGTGTGCTCGATAATCAGAACAACAACTACTACTTTGGTACACTGGAACAGAGCACCGTGACAGATGCCTCCGTATACGGATATACACCTGCTTTTGATGATGTGGCTACTTACTATTTATCCAGGATAGTTACCAGTCAAAACAGGACGATCCTGTTCAGGTACAGAAAATACAGCTATTCCGTACAGCAACAGAAATCCGCTGTGGCATTTTCCGCGGTAGCAGGTACCTGTAGCGCCGACAACGGACAAGCCCTCTATACAAGAACAGTACAGATCAATTGCCTCTTACCTGACTCTGTCATTTACGATCAGGGCTATGTTAAATTCGCTATCAGTACTATTCCCCGCGAAGACATCAAGGCACTCCAGGATACTGCCGCCATCCCTTCCATCACAGGACTCAGCATCTTTGCCGGAAACAACAAAAAGATCAAATCCTATTCTTTTCTGCAAGGATATTTTGATACCAATAAACGATTGAAATTATCAGGTGTACAGGAATGGAATGGCGATGCAACAGATAAATTATGGCAGTTCCACTATTACCGTGAACAGGATGCCTTCCCGGCAATGTCCTCAAATGACCAGGACCATTGGGGATATTACAATGCAGCAGGTAACGCAGGCATGATCCCTGATATAGACTATGCATCTTTGATTCCTGGCTGGAATGCACCGGCTGCCAACTATGGCAACCGGAGTGCCAATATAGCCGCCCGCTATGGTATGTTGCAAACTATCATCCATCCTACAGGTGGTAGTACCGCTTTTGAATATGAACCCAACCAGGTCAGGGTAGAGGATTACAACACACTCACCACCTTGTCTCCATTCCTGACAGTCCCTGGTGGTACGCCAGTGCCTTATGCAGTAGGTGGTGTACGCATAAAGACGATTATTACCAATGATAGTATAGGTACGCCTTCCAGCTACCGGACGTACCAGTACGCCGATAGTCTCAACCAGGTGGCCTTCCTGGATATTCCTTACTACATCGCAAAGATGGAATATAACAGGGATAGTGCAGGCGCTTGTCTTGCCTGTGGACAGTCGGCAACTGTTTTTGATGAAAGTGTCTGGCCCTTAGATGCGATCCCTGTTATTTACAGCCACATCACCGTGTCTGATTCCAGTGTTGCCGGCAGACAAGGTAAAACAGAAAGTGTCTATTTATTGCCGGAGAATCATACCGTCAGCAATACCGCTCCCTACGTCACACCGCTTAATACTTCCTGGCAGATCGGCACGCTCGTCAACAGAAAACTATACGCACTCAAAGACAACGTCGATGAACTGGTAAAAGAATACCGCTACACTTACAAAGCCCTGGAAGAGAGTTATCAGACAACAGGCGTGAAAACTAACTACGCACAATACTGTACACTGAATACACCCGATAACAACAACTATAATACTTCCCTATCTACTTTCTTCTCAGACCGTTTTTACCTGCAGCAATCAAAGGAAATAGATTATCTGTCGGGACAAACTCTGACGAAACAGATAGATTATGCTGTTAGCGGGATCAGACATAATTTACCCGCTGTTGTCAGCTACCCGGACAGCAAGGGAGACACCATCAAAGAACGAATTATTTACTCCTGGGATTATGATACTACGACTACAACCGGTGGCGACGCTTTAGCGATCCGCAACCTGGGCAGATTAAATGTCCTGGTGCCAATTGAAAGAATACAAATCCGTACCATTGATGGCGTAGACTACGTAGTCGGTGCAACGTTAACTAATTACCGGACAGACCGCCCCTTTCCGGACAGGATCTATGAGCTGAACGTGCCGGCGCCTATTCCATTGTCTGCCTACACGACAAGCAGAATCAGTGGCAACTTCGTCAGAGACAGTCGCTATGAATTGGTCACCACCTTTAGTATGTACGACAGCAACAATAATGTGACGGAGACAACCGGCATTGACGGTGTCCCTGTCAGTTACCTGTACGGATATAAACAGCTATACAAGATAGCGGAGATTACCACTTCAAGCCGGCCATACGTCGCCTATACGTCCTTTGAAACAGATGAACGTGGCGGCTGGGCATATTCAGGTACGCCTGTGGTGGATGCTACATCTCCTGTCGGTGAGCGTTGTTATGACCTGTCCACCGGTACATTTGGCGTCGGTAATATCGTGTTGCCCACAGCTGTACTGACCTATTGGTCCAAAAGTCCTACGCCTTTCGTATTTCCAAGGCAGATTCCTTTTCAGCCTGCTACAAGCGGGAGAACAGTCAATGGATGGACTTTTCATATGCACTGGTTGTCGGGGCAGTTTCCACAGGATATCGTTTTTCCTTCTTCTGGTTTCATAGATGATGTAAGAGTCTTCCCGCTGAGATCTCAGATTAAATCATATAGTTATCAACCTCATACAGGGATGACAAGTGAGTGTGATGACCGTGGCAACATCACCTACTATTCCTACGATGAAACAGGACGGTTAAAAATGGTACAGAATGGGGATCGTGCGATCCTCAAACTAATCGATTACCAGTACATGAAACCTATTACAGAATAACCCCTTCACATCATTCCAGATGCGTACATATCAATTTATCATATTGTTGTTAGTGTTGGGTACCGGACAGCGTGCCGTCGCCCAGAATGTGCCGCTTACACCTACACCTTATACACCTGTTACACTGCCCGTACCTCCTGCATACCAGTGTAACACTATCAGTTATATCCGTAGCTGGCAGCCAAACATACCCATCACTGATCCGGCGGTAGTGAAGTCTCCTTTTACAGCTTCCAGGTACGTCAGACAAACAACCGAATACCTGGATGGCCTGGGACGGCGTTTGCAGTTGGTAGAAAAGCAAAAGAGTCCTGCGGGTAAAGACCTGGTTACACCGGTATTGTATGAGGCAGATGGCCGGGCACATTTCCAATACCTGCCCTACGTTCCGCAAACAGGTAATACGAATGACGGCAGTTTTAAATCCGATCCTTTCCAGGATCAACAGGCATTTTACCAGGATGCCGCCCTCAATCCCGGTATCAACAATGAAAGTTATTTCTTCCACGAAACGACCTATGAGCAATCGCCTTTAGGCCGGGAAGAGAAGACCTATCGTCCTGGTAATGCCTATGCAAAAGAGGCCGGTAACAAGCCCGCACAACAGCTGTATCAGCTCAATACAGAAAGTGATTCCGTATTGATCTGGCGTTTTAACGGAACGGATATCCTGCCGTTTACCAGTCAGCGATATGCGCCTGGTACGCTCCACAAGAAAACGACGATGGATGAAAATGGTACACAGCAGGTTGTATACACCGATATAGAAGGACATGTGGTCCTGCGTAAGCAACAAGCCATTGAATTGCCGGGAACAGCCCATTACGGCTGGGCCTGTACTTATTACACCTATGATAATATGGGCCGCCTGCGGGTCGTACTATCTCCTAAGGCGGTACAGGCGATTCAATCTGATTGGATCATCACCAACGCCATAGCAGACGAACTATGCATTATTTACCGCTATGATGGCCGGGGAAGAAAGGTCATTGTCAAAGAACCAGGTATTGATTCCCTGGAACGGATCTATGATCTCCGTAATCGCCTGACCATGTCAAGATCAGCTGTGCTGAAAAGCAGGAATATGTGGCAGCTCTACTATTATGATGATACTCGGCGGCGGCTGAGGTCCACCGGCCTGATTGTGAATACTGCCTCACGCGACTCCCTGTTAAAACGGATCAATGCCAGCCCCTACGATTCCACAAAGCCTTATCCCGGTGTAGATACGACGAAAGAATATTCGATGATCACCAAAGACCAGTATGACGATTACCTCTTTGTCGACAATGTTTTTTATTCCGGCATAGAACCTTTAAAGGTAGAAGGAGGTAGTAATATCTATTTTGAACCACCGCCTCCTTATCATACGAATCTGCCCCATAGATTGCTGACAATAAAGACATTGACCATACCCGGACTAAAACGGCTGCTCCTCAATCGTTACTTCTATAACAACAGCGGCCGCCTGAGTCAGACGGTATTCGATAACGTCAGGTATGGCCTGGATATCACGTCTTATATGTATGACCTGGAAGGTAAACTGGTCTGTACTTATCTGACACAAACGAAGACCAATTCGCTGACGGCCCCCGCCGCGCAACTACTTACTATTTATCATTATGATGCAGCCGGCAGACTGGATTCCATCACCAAAAAATACAATGACAATCCCGCCCTGCGATTGTCAGTTGCAGAGATGGAATATGATGAACTGGGCAGAATGAAGACCAAGAAATTATATGCCAGCGGTAACAGTACCCCGGTGGAGACGCAGACCTTTACATATGATCTCCGCGGACAATTAACAGGTATCAACAAGCCATTTGTCAATACACCCAACAGCACCGATAACTGGTTCGGGCAGGAAATCTCCTATGAGACCGGTTTTGCCAATAGTTACTACAACGGGAATGTCGCCGGTATAAAATGGAAAAGTGGCGCCGATGGTATGCCCCGTGCTTATGGGTATAGTTATGACCGGATGGATAGATTACTGGCAGGTGATTTTAATCAGCAGAACGAGGGTAGTAGCAACTGGACCGCAGATAAAGCAGATTTTTCCCTCAATCGTCTTACCTACGACATCAATGGCAATATCCTGTCTATGAAACAAAGAGGTATGAACGGCATGGCGATACAGACGATTGATAGTCTGGAGTATGGTTATCTGGACAATAGTAATCGCCTGAGTCATATCACCGATCGTACGAATAATCCGCAAACCATCCTGGGCGATTTCAGGGAGTCGGTGAATGATGACAGTAAGGATTATAGCTATGATCCGGGTGGTAATCTGGCAAAAGATAACAACAAGGATATCGATAGTATCATCTACGACCAGAATAATAAACCTTCTGTTATCTTTTGTAAGAAAGGGATGATCTATTTTCAGTTCAATTCCGAAGGAGAGCTGCTCACAAAGATCATCCTGGATACCAGCGCACAGCAAGGCAGTGCGAGGGTGATCCAGTACGCAAATGGCTTTGTGTGGGAGCGTGATACCATCCGGGTGATGACACATGCTGATGGCCGTATCCGTCCTGTTTATAAGACCGGTCAGCCGGTACAATACGTCTTTGAGGCATTTGTAAAGGATTATCAGGGGAATGTGCGCGCTTTACTTGGCGCAAACCGCGATACCGCTGATTACTTTGCTTCTATGGAAACAGCCAGGAGTGGTGTGGAGAATGTCTTATTCAGCAATATCGATAATACAACGGCGCCTTTACCTACAGGTTATCCGACAGACAATACCACAGATCCCAATGATTACGTCGCTAAACTGAATGGTGTAGATGGCGCTAAGATCGGTCCTTCGCTGGTATTGCGTGTGATGAAAGGAGATACGATATCCGCTGTGGCCAAAGCTTTCTACAAGAGTACAACTGCCAATACCTCCAGTAATACGGCGGCCAGCATGTTGTCAGCGCTCTTACAGGCATTCAGCAGTGGAGGCGTGTCGCAGGGGCCACATATGTCAGGCGGTCCTAATTCTCCTTTAGCAACCAGTTTCAGTAGTACGGATTACCAGCAGTTACTGAACCAGGAGCCAGCCCAGAATGAGCCGACATGGCCCAAAGCCTATCTGTCATTTGTGCTGTTTGATGATCAGTTCAAAGTAGTGCAGGGCAATAGTGGCGTCAGACAGGTACAGGGTGCACCTGATGCACAGGTCAATGTGGTCATGCCACAGATGATTGCTGAGAAGTCAGGTTTTCTGTACCTCTACCTGAGTAATGAATCTGCTGCGGATGTGTATTTCGATAACTTTGTTATCCGCCATCTGCCTGGGGCTTTATTGGAAGATACGCATTACTATCCTATGGGACTGTTGATGGAAGGTATCAGTTCGAAGGCATTAAGGGGTACCTCATACCTGGATAACCGGTATCGGTATAAAAGTAATGAACTGCACAACCGGGAAATGAGAGTAGGGCCGGGACTGGACTGGTATAATGATAATAACAGGATGTATGATGTACAGACGGGAAGGTGGATTTCGGTGCAGCCGTTTACGGGAAGTTCTTTAAATCCTTACCAGTATTTATGGGAGTAAGTATTTTACAGACATTATAAAAACAACAGGCCCCGTATATGACGGGGCCTCGTTGTTTAATAAGAGATGAGTTGTTATTCCGTCAGGGTGTCAGCCTGGTTCCTGAATTCACTGGGCGTCATACCATTCCATTTTTTAAAGAAAGTAGTAAAGTAAGATTGTCCGGTAAATCCAAGTTCGGATGCGATATCCGCGATTGTTTTGCTTTTTTCGTGTATCAGTGAACATTCCGCCCGCAGCAATATCTGTTGCCTTACGTAGGTCTTAATTGTCACCCCAAACCGTGCTTTGAATTCACGGTTGGCACGGCCGCCGTTCTGAAACGCTATTTTTTGTGTCAGCGTACTTATTTTGATATCCGCGCCGATATTGTCATCAATCTCTTTTTTGATAACATTAATCCATTCATCTTTTTCAGATTGCGCTAAAGTAATAAAGTAGTGATAGAACAATTTTCTGATGCTGAGATCCAGAAATAGTTCCATAGCCTCTCCCTCTTTCTGGTGATCGTGTATCTGTTCCAGTATGCTTGTCACATTAATGGAAAGATCGAAATAGGGGAGTACAATACCTTCTTCCGAACATTTATGCTTGCTTTCATATATTTCACGGAACTGTGGGTGTGTTCTGAAGAAATCTTCAAAGAAACTGGTCGATACAGAAATATATACGGCCTCGTATCTGCCTACGGGAAAGCGGGCTATATTGGTGCCATGAGCGGGTACATAATAGATAGCCTGATACAACTCATTAAGTGGTACAGGACCTTTACCTGACAAAGTACAGGGCACATTGCCCCGAAGCGTCCCATACCAGCATAATATGGGTATGTCTGTATGAGGAAGAATATCAATAGCTATTTTTATTACCGCATTTAACCAGCCGATTATGAATGAACGCCCTTTCAGTACTTCCATACTAAAGGAACCGAAGTCACCGTTTATAACTGTGCGGGTGGCTCCTTGGATATTGGCTTTTGGGTCATTTTCTTTGTGAGTGATGTTTTTAATTAAATGTTTCTGTTGAGGGGAGACTTTAAACTCCATTAATCCTGGACGTCTATGCACAATGTGAACATTTTAAATGAGTAAATGTTTAGTTGCGCTTTTAGTGGTTAAATAACATGGGTTTTTTAATTAATTTTTATCACAGGCTCCAAACGCGGTACAGATTGAGGATTCAGCATTATTTTCCATACCGTAAACACGACCCCCGGAATGTCTGTAAACATGGCGCCCCCTGCCCAGGAAACAGTTCCGTAGGTAAAATGATGATGATTGAACAATATGACGGCGGATAGGATAAGAATAACGGCCAGTATGACTATCGCCGCATAGCCAATGGTTATTTTTAATCTGAACCAGCGCTGTACATGCAACTCATTCTGGTTGAATGTCTCCCTGGCCTGACGTAGGGCTTCTTTAGCCCTGGAAGACTTAAATGGTTGGTAACTCATGATTGTTGATTTTTTAAATCTGATTTTTTTCTGAATCAGATGGTTGCAAAGTTGAAGAAAGGAGCAGAAAAGCCTTTTTAGTTTTGTTGCAAATAATTTTCACAAGTTCAATACGTAAATCCTGTTGTCATGGAGAGTAGGGACGATTTAAAGAATCTCTAAAACAGCACCAACCGGGTTTGTTATCTATCATATGAAAAAAAGATATTTTATAATCATATGATAATAATAGATGATCCGGTTTTTCCTGTGCTTTATACTTTTGAGTGGCCCGGGAAATAGCCGTTGCGGGAAAATGGTATCGGATGTTTGCGGTGCCGGGATTAGCTATTTCCCGAAATTTCTATTATATTTCGAAAACCGAATATTCAACCAGGTTAACAAACCAGATGCGCTACACCATATTCTTTATTATTGGTCTTATATTAATTGGCTTTTCATTGTATAAACTGAAAGCTCGCATTGACTTTATCAGCAATGCGGAACGGGCGACGGGCACCGTTACAGCTATGACCGTGGATGATGGTGCATATTATCCGGTTTTTACCATTCACACGAAAGAAAGCGCCCCGCTTATCTATCGTCACCACAATGGAAGCAATCCTGCCAGCTGGGCCGTGGGGGATACGGCTACATTTCTATACAATCCCGCACAGCCATCCTATGCCATCAGAAAAACCTATGAAGATCTTTTTGGCTGGTCTATTGCTTTTATAGTAGTTGGTTTACCACTGATGATCATAGGTGGTGGATATTATCTGTTGAATCCGAAACGTCGCTTTTCGAAGCAGTCTGCGTTTTGATATCATCACCGCGCTGTTGACCAATTAAACATATTAAAATCAACCACTTATGATCATCTGCATTCTTTTTATAGTAATAGGCGCTGTTGTGCTGGCATTTGCCCTGGTAGCGTTTCGACATGCAACGACATTTGTAAAGAAGGGTAGATGTGTGGAGGGAGCGGTGATAAAGTTTGTCGAAACTAAAGATGAGGATGGCGTCTATTATTACCCGCTGTTTGAGATTACCATCAGTGAGAAAGAGACGATCACTTATCGGGGGATGAACGGGGCTACATACAAATCATGGAAAATAGGGCAGAAAGCGGCATTTATCTATGTACCTGGTGAAGTGCCTCACATAAGACGCTTGCGTTACTGGAGTATATTTGGGTTCCCATTGGTATTATTAGCCATTGCTGCGGATTTCATCGTGGTGGGGTTTGGTTATTTCCTTTTGAAAGCATATTTCTGAAAATAAGCGCTTTCCCTGCAAATTATGCCGATAGGAGATTTGGCAAATGAAACCATAGATCTGGCAAATTTTCCTCCCTGTACATGTTCCAATTTTGTGATACAAAAAACAATATCACATGGAACTTAAAGGAAAAGTAGCACTCATTACAGGCGCCTCCAGCGGCATCGGAAAAGGAGTAGCCATCGTATTGGCAGCGAAGGGCGTAAAGGTATGTTTAGCGGCCCGGAGAACGAAACTGCTGCAGGCGGTTGCAGATGAAATTCGGCAGGCCGGTGGCGAAGCGCTGGTGATTGAAATGGATGTAGCCGACAAAACCAGCGTATCCAAAGGCGTACAACAGCTGATCCATCATTTTGGCGGCATAGACATCCTGGTAAATAATGCGGGTATTATGCCGACAGCTGATATCGATACTTTTAAAGTCGATGAATGGGAAGCCATGGTGGACATCAATATCAAAGGGGTACTAAACGTTACAGCCGCCGTGCTGCCTGCTTTCATCAAACAATCCTCCGGACATATCATTAATCTTTCTTCTATTGCCGGCCGTAAGCTGTTCAAGGGACTGGCCGTGTACTGCGGCACCAAGCATTTTGTCTCCGCCTTTTCAGATATCATGCGTATGGAAATTGGCAAGAAACACAATATCCGGGTAACGAGCATTCAGCCGGGCGCCGTGGAAACCAACCTGTATGATCAGATCACCGATGAAGATTATAAAAAAGGAATGGAGGGCTTACGGGAACAGATGACTTTCCTCTCACCGGAAGATATCGCCCATAGCATGACCTACGCACTGGAAGCGCCGGCGCATGTAGATGTATCGGAATTGTTTATCTTGCCAACCAACCAGGAATGGTAAAATGTATGTTAAAATCATCCGGGTATGAAGATAGACCTTCAGTTTAATAGCATCAGCGAGTTTCACCATTTCGCCAACCTGCCTCAACCGGAACATCCACTGGTAAGTCTGATTGATTACAGCCAGGTGCAATATCCGGTGGAATATGATGAGATCAGATTAGTCCAGCACTATTATTCCATTGGACTGAAAAGACATGTCGGAAGAAAGTTTAATTATGGACAGGAGGCTTATGACTTCGAAGCAGGTATACTGGCGCTGGTAGCGCCGCAACAGGTGGTGCAGCTTGAAATCGATCACCAGGCAGCCGCTGATCCCTCCGGATGGTTGCTGCTGGTTCACCCTGACTTTCTCTGGAATACGCCTTTGGCCACCAAAATAAAGAAGTATGAGTTCTTCGGATATGCGGTAAATGAGGCATTATTCCTCTCAGAGAAAGAAGAAATCACAATGGTCGAGGTGTTCAGGAATATCCAGCGCGAGTACCAGGCGAATATTGACAGATTTAGCCAGAATATCATCATTACGCAAATTGAACTATTACTGAATTATACGGAGCGCTACTACGAGCGGCAGTTTATTACACGGCGTATTTCCAGTCACCAGGTATTATCGAAACTGGAAGAGCTGTTACATACCTGTTTTGAGTCGGGCAACCTGATTCATAAAGGGATACCCAGCGTACAGGAAATAGCCGACGCACTGCATCTGACACCCAATTACCTGAGTAGTCTGTTGAAAGTGCTGACGGGCAGAAGTACACAACAGCATATTCACGATAAACTGATAGAGAAGGCGAAGGAAATGCTTTCGTCTACACAGTTATCCATCAGCGAAATTGCGTATGAGCTGGGATTTGAGCAACCAGCCTCGTTTAACAAATTGTTTAAATCAAAGGCACAGGTATCACCTTCCGTATTCCGGTCGAAATTTAATTAAAGTCAGGAAGGACAGTTATGCGCCATAACTGTCCTCCTTTATCTCTACTACCATTTCCTTAATCCGAGCAGTTTTTCTCCCAGTTCGCTTAATTGTGCGATAGGATGCTGTTTCTCTCTATGTAAAGGATCACCCGGGAAAGCATATCCCTCTGGTACCATCTTTTCCTGCCAGGAGCGGATCCGCCATTGTCTCATTTCCTCATTATCCTGCTCTGCCGGCATCATCGAAATATATTGTGCAATACGTACCTTATCCTTGCTGTTATTGACACGGATGCCATGTGGCTGTAAACTGTTAAATATCAGCAGATCACCTGCCTCCATCTTCACCTTGGTAGGCGTAAAACCTGTGGTGTCAGGTTTGAAATGATTACGGTCTTCCGGCTGGGTCAGTTTCCAGGTATCGTAAGTCCGGAATAGTTCCGGTATACATTGAAAACCGCCCATATTTTCGTCCGTCTGATCTGCCAATGCCAATACACCCTGTACATTCTGGGGCCTGGTTTCCGGGTCGTAATCCCAGTGAATGAATCCCTTGTATTCATGGCCCGGACGAATAGGGAAATTCAGGTTAGCCCTGTCGATCGTCACCCATAATTCCTCCATCCCCCATATATCCGCAAAAGCCTGATGTACCTTGGGAAACTGCCGGTTATCCCAGAGATACTGGTGATTATATATCTCCACCATACCGGTGTTATTGAGTTCCGTCATTTTCATAGGCAGTGTGGGTTTATACCAGGTTTTCGGGTCTTTAGGGTCTTTGTTTTCATATGTCCAGAGGAAATCTGCCAGTATCTGCACCTGTTCTTTGGGGACCGCCTGTTTTATAACGATATACCCATTTGTTATCCAGAATTGCCAATCCTCTTCGCTTAATACCCTTAGGGGTTCTCCGTTTGCACGGGTATTGAGTTGATGCCTGCTGCTGGTCGCGACGGAAGGATTACCGGGAATCTCTTTATGGGCTTTATTTTCACCCGCGACACTGGTTAATACATTTTCCATATAACGTGTGTTTTTGTTTTAAAGTGATGATTCAAAATTGACGATAATCCCCGGTTCTCCATTTCTCCCCAATGACCAGTAATTGCGCTGTATTGACTATTTTTGTAAAATTCAATGCTATGGCAGACCAAAATGGAGCAATATGAAGATCAAGCTGGAGGAAATTATGATTGCGCCCGGTCGTTCTTTTAAGCTGTTCTCCCCCAGCTTACGACATCACTTTTACTGGCATTTTCACCCGGAAATAGAACTGGTCTATGTAGAGGCATTGAGCGGGATCCGGCATGTCGGACAGCATATTTCCAGTTATGTGACCAGTGACCTCGTATTGATCGGACCAAACGTACCACATCTCAATTTTGACTACGGATTGGAGGTGGATTACAAACAGATCGTTTTACAACTGAAACCCGATTTTCTGCCCTCCCTGGTAACTCCTACAGCGGAATTTGCGGCCATTGCCACACTCATGGAACAATCCTATAAAGGACTTTCTTTTCATGGCCGGACGAAAGAAGCCGTCGTGACCAGATTGCGTGATTTACAGGAAAAAGATGCTTTTAGTTCGCTGTTAGGGGTATTGGATATCTTTCAGATACTTGCACATTCCGGAGAAGTAGAAGTCCTTAACCCCGATGATACGACCGTTAAATGGCTGTTGAATGATAAGGTGCGTATGGGGACTATCTACGATTATGTCAGCGAAAACTACGATAAGGATCCGGATGTCAATGTGGTGGCGGAAAAAGTCCATCTGAGTACGGCTGCTTTCTGCCGCTATTTCAAGCGGCAAACGAATATGACTTTCACCGACTTTTTAAATCAGTACCGTATCAGTCAGGCAAAAAACCTCTTGTTACAGGGGAAAAGCGCAGCGGAAGTTTGTTATGAAGTAGGGTTTGAAAGTACTTCTTATTTTAATAAACTGTTCAAGACATTGGTCGGACAAACACCCGCCTTGTTTAAAAGAATGCATCAGCATCAGTAGGTTTATCGAAGATCAACAGCGGGACAGTATTGCCGGTATTATTGATAACAGAAAGATTCGATGAAAGCACCATTCCTGTTATCAGGAACAGTGCTTTCACAGCATCTTATTGACAGATTTCTAAAGCCTTATTCAATATTTCATCTTCTCCACGAATCGCCCCTGTCAGCGTCTTATCAACGATCACATCGATTTTAACACCCAGGTGCTGATTAGGCGTATGGTCCGGATAATATTCTGCAAAACCGGAATAAAAACTCATATAGTCACCTGGTAAAGGAATCGTAACGGCCATACCATTGGCGCCCGCGGTAGTCCGTCCGATGGTCGTAGCATTCGTCACCCCTGGATGGCGATCGGATTCCATTCCCCCTGACTTTGATTCCCTTCATCTACCAACAGATAGTACTTTTTGTTTTTCAGATAGGGATTCGCGTTGGGTTCGATCACCGCGTAATCAGTCAAAGTTTGCATTTTAAGCAGATCAGGGCTGGTCACATATGGGAACAAGTCATAAGCAACGGTGTCCGTCTTTTTCGCAATGTAGGCGGCAAAATTGGTACCGATCCTGGCATCTTTCGGATACCCATGTGCATCAATGATAATCTTTTCGCAATTCTTCAGCAATTTGCTGATGCTGTCCAGGTCTTTTGAGTAAAGCCTGTTCAGTCGCAGGTAACCGATATTACCCGTTAATACTTTGCAATAAGGCGGATTGGTAATGGTGCTAGCAGCCTGACGAGGTATCTGTCCCCATAGATTATAGTAGGTATTCCGGTCGATCCTTTTCAGTGTGATCTGCCGCTGTTTATTATTCCTGCGCACACGTACCATGGCGGTACTACCAATACTGCCCGCTGTAAACCAGGTAGCGTATAGTTCTCTGTTAAAACCAGATTCGTTGGAGGCTACCAGCAGCGGTTTCCATTTTCTGACTGTACAGGACTTACATCAGTTTTAGAGAAGAAGATAAAGGACTCTATCAGGCAGGCAAGCTGCGGGTGCTGGACATCGATAAGGGCTGCATTCATGACGGCACGGTTGGTATGGTCAAATTTGTTGGTTTTGGTAGCAGCGGTTGGCTGTTATCTGACAGATGTAGCGTTTTAGGGGAAGTTTTCAAATAGACAAAGAAAAACCGGATTTTTCCCCTCTCTCCATATTGTTGTCAGATAGTTTCAAATCTTAGATTTGACATAAAGATTACGTAGGTATGAAAAAATATTACATTTTAATTTCACTTTGTTTACTGCTTTCATGTAAAAATAAGTCTGAATCTGACTTTGCAAAATATTTGGAGTTGAAAAAGATGGCAGTCACCTCGAATATCAGGAAAGATACCACTTTTCTTCAGTTCAGATTTGGTATGTCACCAACAGATTTAAATAACAGGATTCGGGAACTGGAAAGAGATAGTACTTTATACTATGACCGGGTCAACGAAATGTATTGCTATGATATCTATACTGGACGTAAAAATATGGATCGTGTGTATTGTTATTTTATTCCGCAGTTTTATAATAATGAACTTTATTCTATTGTTTTACAGGCAAGGCAGGATAATGATAATCTGGCCAACCACTCAGGAATAGCCATATCACTTATGAAGTTGGCAATAGGCGATAAATATGGACTTAGATCTGTATCGTATAAGCTGACGGAAGGCATGGAAGAAACTTTCATATGGTTTCAGCATAATATAGAAATAAGCATACGTTACCATGTAGAAGGACCAATTATTGAGTATAAAGATTTGTTAAGAGAAAAGCTGAAAGAGGATCAAGAGACGAAAGAGGAGGATCAGGCTTCCAGCAAAACTCAAAAAGAACTTTAAAGAGGCGTTTGGGCCAGTTGGTAATTATATCGAACCGACATTTCTTTTTTCGATGATGTAAAAGAGTCCAATTTCTCATGTTGCCTTACAGTTTAAAAAACATATAATGACAAACGAACGAAGAAAAATAATAGCATTCATTGCCGCCAGGTTATTGACCGACAAAAAATCAGGATCTGTCTATGATTTTCAAACATCAAAATTCACATTTGTTAGTGGGGAGATTAATGATAAGAAAGTAAATGTATATGATCATGATAGGCATTGTTACTTGTCGGGAACATCTTCAGGAAAACAGTTTTCGCTCTACGATTTTGGAGACAATAATTATACAAATCTGGAGTTGAAAAGTAAGCAAAAATTTGAAGGGTACGATTTTGGAACAAATAGTTACTTCAGTGGAACTGTAAATAAAAGCATGATAAGTTTTTATGATTTTCAAACCACCGCATTCTATGACTATTCAATTTAGAATATAAATAAATGTAAAGGAGGATGACAGCCAAGTGAATTATTGATTCAATATTATTAAGAGAGAATTGCAAATTGATCGCCTATACTAGCCCCATAATTGCGTAAAACCCGCATCCCTGATTCCGCTAATTTTGAAGAAAAAATTATCGCTATGGCAAAAACAAAAAATCCGCTGTTCACTGGGTATAAGCTGTCCAGTGGCGCATCCGACAAGCAATTTGTCGTTAAAAAACGCAGGGGTACTGCGATCATCAGCAAATATCCCGATATGAGCAACGTGGTACCTTCAGATTTGCAGAAAACCGAACGGTCCAGGTTTGCGGCAGCAATAAAATATGCAAAAAGTATTGTGCATGATCCTGTGCTGAAGGCTAACTACAAACGCCATCCCGGCAGCACGGTGTATCATAGTGCGATCAAAGATTACCTGGGATGCTGATCAAAAATCCTCTTTACTAACCGCTTATGTTTGTACATTTTAATCTTATCAGTATTGTGTCTGATGTTTATTGGCTGTTTGTTATCCTTCGTTGATCCTTCGTTCGCTGAACGAAAGATGAATGATGCAAAACAAACCACCAATAAACACCAGTACATTTTTCCGCTGTTTTCCCCGATTCCCGTACACACGTTTTTGCGTCCTATGCACATGTTTTTGCGTCCTGTGCACATCAGCAGATTTCGTTAGCATAATTGAATTATTATTGTGTCAGCAATCATCATCAACAGGGCTGCGCCTGAAAGAGGAGAGAAGCGCCTGCTGTTTTACCTGGTGATCATGACTGTGCCGAAACATTATTGTTAACCACAAAAACCATATCATATGTTAGAGATACATGATAAACTCAATTTTCCTACCTTCACGGCCATTTTTATAATTCATTATGCCTGTATCTGACTTTCAGCATATCCCGGAAAATGAACTCTGGCAACTTGTCAGAGAAGGCAACGTGTCCGCTTATGGTGAGTTATATGAACGTCATTGGGAAGCCCTTTTTGAAACCGCTTACTGGCATCTGTACGATAAAGCAGCCGCGAAGGATATCGTGCAGGAGGTATTTGTGTATTGCTGGCAAAAAAGGGCGCAGATAGAGATCAATGAATCCGTTGTGGCTTATTTCCGGGCGGCGGTCCGCTTTAAGGTATTGAATTATCTGAAGGCGGAGAGTGCCAGGGAGAAGTATCAGCAACTGGCTGGTCAGTCTATACCTGTTATTACGCATACGACCAGTGAGTATATGGCCGAAGCAGATTTACAGGCCAGTTATCACCGTGAACTGACCCGTCTGCCTGATAAGATGCGGGAGGTGTTTATAGATAGCCGCGATCACGGTTTGTCTATAGAGGAGATAGCCGAAAAAAGGGCTATTTCTACACAAACTGTTAAAAATCAATTGTCTAATGCCTTGAAGAAACTCAGAAAGGCCCTCGGCAATTTTTATATGGAATAATTTTTTTTTCCCTGCATAGTACTTTCCCATTTCGAGCATTGTCTATTAAACGTTGACTGTATGAAACAACCTGAACAGCATATCATTAACTCCTTGTTAGAAAAGCATTCTCTTGGTATCCTTACACCGGAAGAAAGAGTATTGCTTGAAAATTGGTATGCTGATTTCCCACAACAGGGGGAAGTATGGGTCGACGCCACAGAGAAAACAGCCATGAAAGATGCGCTGAAAGCGGAGATATTTGACACGATTGCCACTGTACAGGTACATGCGATAAAACCGCCTGTGCGTCGTATCTGGTGGCAGGCTGCGGCAGTCATTGCTGCCCTCGCCGTTATATCTTTGTTATATAGCAGGAGAGAACCGGTGTATGAGGTTGTGACGGCTGCCGCGGGTAAAGGCATCGTCAGACTGCAATTGCCGGATCAATCCGAAATGTGGCTGGAACCCGGTACTGTTGTGCGTTACCCAAAGGATTTCGGTAAACGTAACCGCGAGCTGGAGCTAAAGGATGGAATGGCTTTTTTCTCCGTGGAGGAACAAACGGAGCATCCTTTTATCGTAAAGATGCCAGGTGGTGTACAGGCAAAAGTGCTTGGAACCGGCTTTACCGTAAAGAAATATGCACAGTCAGCAGATGTAATGGTAATGGTTAGTTCCGGCGCCGTACAAGTGACTGATAGTAGTGGCGTATTAGGCATATGCAAAAGCGGACAGCAAATACTTTACCGGCTGACGGACCATACCGCTACCCGCTCGGAAGAGATCGTAGAGGACTGGCGCAATGGTAATCTGTCAATCCGTGACGCTTCCTTTCTGGAAATAGCCCGTATCCTGGAAAACCGTTATGGATTACAGCTGACGTTTAATCCGGCTAATGTGGCGTCTTACCGCTTTACGCTCCGTATCAACAAGCAAGACACAGCTGCAGACGTGTTGGAGATGTTGAAAGATATCAGCGGACTTACATACACGCTCAGCGGAAATAAGGTGATCATACAGTAATACCTGATACATATTGTTTAATACAAACCGGCTGCAAAGGCGGCAGGGAAGCCTATGTTCCTACAAAAAGAAACTATGCGTCATTTTATAACTGTTTATTTATTACTCGCCTGGTTGACTGTCAATGCACAGAATGCCAGTGAAAAACTCAGTATCAATATTCCGGCAGGCTCTCTGGAAGCAACCCTGAAACTGCTGGAACAGAAAAGCAGAACACCGATATCCTACGAACTTACACGTGTAAGAGGGATACAGGTCAAAGCGCACCTTTACATAGATACGCCGCTCGGAAAAATTCTGGGGGATATTCTGAAAGGTACACCGCTGGACTATAAACAGAAAGGTGGTAATATCCTGATTATCGCACGCCCGGCCAGTGTGAATACGCTGAGCGGCTTTGTGGAAGATGCGGTAAGCGGGGAAAAACTGATCGGCGTTTCAATCGTAACGACGCAGTTGCAGGGTGGTACGACGACCAACAACTATGGTTTTTATAGTCTTACCGTACCCGGCGATTCATTACGCCTTCAGATATCCTATATCGGTTATAGCCGCCTCGATACCATCATCAGTATGGTGGATAATCCGCGTATTAACTTCAGGTTGCGCACCGGCAGCAGACAACTGGAAGCCATCACCGTAAACGGAACGCATACAAGAAGGATACAGGAATCCTCACAAATGAGCAGTATCAATCTGCCCGCTGCCCAGGTACGTTCGCTGCCTCGCCTGTTGGGAGAACCCGACCTGCTGAAGGCATTGCAGCTGATGCCCGGTGTAAAACAGGGAACGGAAGGATCCAGTGCCTTGTTGATCCGGGGAGGAACGCCCGACCAGAACCTGATATTGCTGGATGGAGCGCCCTTATATCATCCGATGCACCTGCTGGGTATATTCTCGACATTCAATACCAGTGTGCTCAAAGATGTGACCTTGTATAAAGGCGCATTTCCGGCACGGTATGGCGGTCGACTGTCATCAGTGGTCGATATCTCCACCAAAGACGGCAATATGTACAAACACCACGGAGAGTTTTCCGTTGGATTGTTGTCTACCCAGTTAACACTGGAAGGACCACTGAAAAAAGGTAAAACATCTTACGTGTTATCAGGACGCCGGTCTTACCCCGACCTGATTGCCAGTCCGTTTGTAAAAAGCTCAGAGGAGGATCTGCAGAAATTCAGTCTTTTTTTCTATGACCTGAATGCAAAGATCCATCATCAGTTCTCAGAAAAGGATAAGCTCTACCTGAGCTTTTACATGGGAAAAGATAAACTCCGGATCCGCGACCGCTACTCGGATGATAGCGAAGGACCGACAGATAACTATGACTTATCAGATCTGAATATTCAATGGGGAAACATCACCGGCACCCTGCGATGGACGCATATCGTTTCTCCAAAGCTCTTTACCAATACAATGCTGATCGGCAGCAGCTATAAATTCAGTACGGGTATTCATACCGAAGATAAATACGATGCGGATGCCAGCAGTAATACACTGAAGCTGAATTCAGGCATCCGCGATTATGGTGTAAAAACAGATATAGACTATCGACCCATGCCAGCCCATGCCATCAAGATGGGAGCGTCCTATATGCATCGCAGGTTTACACCGGGTATCATTCGTATGAAACAGACCGAAGGAGATGACACAATACTGGATTCGGTAAATAATAACCGTAATATCCCGGCATCGGAAATGGATCTGTATGCGGAGGATGACTGGGAAATCACATCTCGGCTGAAATTAAATGCAGGCTTACACTGGAGTGGCTTCAGCGTACAGGATCACTTTTATCATTCCCTGCAACCGCGTGTTAGTATGCGCTTCCTGTTGCCCGGAGACTGGGGATTAAAAGCGTCTTATACGCACATGACGCAATACATTCACTTGTTGGCCAACAATTCCATTTCGTTGCCTACAGATCTCTGGGTGCCAGCAACAAGAAAAGTTGCACCACAGCAGGCAGACCAGTTTGCGTTAGGACTCGCACGTAACCTGTTCCGCAACAGGTACGAATTTTCTGCTGAGGTGTATTACAAAAAAATGAGGGAGGTGGCAGAGTATAAAGATGGTGCGGAATATCTTACAACCAGCAAGGGAGATACCTGGCAGGATCAGATTGCTTCCGGCACCGGCAGATCTTACGGACTAGAGGTATTGCTGCAGAAAAAAACAGGTCGGCTGACCGGCTGGCTCGGATATACCTGGGCGATCTCAGATCGTAATATTCCAGGTGTCAATTATGGTCATACGTTCTATTATAAATATGACCGCCGCCACGATTTCCACCTGGTCACCATTTACAAGCTCAGAAAGAACATAGAGCTGTCGGGTAGCTGGACCTATCAGTCTGCGTCTCCTTTCACGGTGCCGGTAGCCCGTTATGAAGGGACGATCGGTCCTGTAACACCGAATGATCCGAACAATTGGTCGCCGACTGTAGACTATATCAACAACCGGAATAATGTAAGGATCACCGCCTATCATCGTCTGGATCTTGGCGTCAACTTTATCAAAGAGAAGAAGAATGGAAATGTGCGGACCTGGAATATCAGTGTATTGAATGCGTATAACAGGATGAATCCATTCTTTTATTACGTAAAAGATTATTCGGATAATAAAGCGAAAGTCAATCTTAATGGCCTCGTTTTATTACCACTCACACCTAGCTTTTCTTATAGTTTAAAATTCTAAGTATGCGGATAAAAGTATTGTTGCTGTTGTTATTGGTATCCACGATCAGCGCCTGTGAAAAGTCTTTTAATATCCCTATTCCGGAAGAAGCTAACAGACCGGTCCTAAACCTTTTGATGAATAAAGACAGTGTGATGATTGCCAGGGTCAGCTTGTCTGTCCGTCTGAATGAGTACGGACCTAAAGAGGTGAAAGATGCTGTCGTTAAATTGTATGAAGACGGCAATTATAAAGAAACCCTGACGACTTATACTGAGTCCGGGCGGACTTATTACAGGGGCAATACCCTGGCAAAAGCGGGCGCAACATACCGTGTTTCAGCCGATGTTGCGGGATATGAAGAGATTTCCGGCAGTGATAAGATCCCTGATACCGTGGCAATCGAAGGAATAAAGATGTCCGTAACCAGGATTGATGCCTGGCGAAACAGGGCGGCTGTCACCGTACAGTTACATGACGATCCGGCAATACAAAACTATTATCGTATAAGAATGTACCAGTTGCTTAGAGTACCTAATGGCGCAGGTGATACCATAAGTTTGAAATTGCCGCAATATTTTGAATCAGGGGATGCGACTGTGCCCATATTAGACGACGACACACATCCGGAATTCTTTACTACAGATGCATTATTCAATGGCCGTAATCCGGTATTTGTCTTCAGAGCAGATGTTTTTGAGAATTTCAATACTATGATCGTGGAAATAAGTTCGCTGACCTATCATAGCTATAACTATCTGAACAGCATTTCTCTGGCAGAGGAGAAAGATGAAGACGGGCTATCGGAGAAGGTGATCGTGTATAATAATATCATAAAAGGATTTGGTATTGTTGGCGGTGTCGCGCAGCGGCAATATGAGTTGCGGAAGTGATGGTACGAAAATGATAGTATGAGAATGATACTACGGGATAGTATGGAAGTGATATTCCGGGAATGATGAAAAGATGATGATGATAGAAGATGATGGCAGGTGTCGACGGTGGCTTATTCGTTCGCCTGTAGATCCTCCCTGTAGCCCAGCGGATCAAGCATGACGCCATCTCTGAATGTAACGTTAAAAACAGGGGCGGGAATCAGGTCATAGTAGAAGATCATATCAATATATCCGCCAGGTAACAGCCGGATGTCAGCCAGATGACTGATGTGTTCATCATGTTGTTCCCGGGTTTCAATGATAGGATACGTTTCGTAGATATCGGGCAACTGGGGTTTGAGATGGGTGGTAAAGATGGCGTAAACACCGTCCTGCAATTGCCGGATATGCGCGTCTATATTGCTGAGGAAGTGCGTATAAGTCGCTGCAAATTCATCCAGCAGGCAATAATCTTCGCCCAGAATAGGCGCTATGGGTTTATAGTATTCATCCGGATGCGCCTTGATATAATTAGGTGTATGTGAGATATCATGATGACCCAGATATACTGAATGCGTTTTCTCTCCGAAGAAAGCATGACTGAATCCAACAGGTGAGGAGTAGCCATTGCCTCTGCTGTCAAAGATCTTACCCCAGAAAGGGTGTATGATGTCCGGAAGTGTTTTCATCTGGTGGATTGAAGATATAATGCATCAAAAATAAGTAAATCCTGAAGTCGATGCAATAGTTGTATGGACAGATTATCAGCGGGGCAGTATGGAAACTATTTTGCGCAATACAAAAGCTGTAGAGATAGATCGTTATCTGTATCGATAAGATCATTGTCTATGCCAGATAGTAATACTATAAGTAAACTGTAAGCCATACAACGGTTACAGGAACAAATCAGCATTTGTTAATAATAAGCATAAGGTAGAAAAACTATTATTCAATGTGTCCGCTTCCGGACATGACAATGCCGAAAGCGGGCATTTTTATTCGATTGCTGTGTTGTAAGTGTTTAATAATGAACGGTTTGTTGTTTTTGTATCGTTTTTGTTACATATATATCCAATAATTCCGTCCAGTTATGCTGAAGAACTATCTCAAAACCGCTTTCCGCAGTCTTTGGCGCAACAAGCGCTATGCATTACTTAACATTACCGGTCTTACGTTGGGTATCACCGTTTGTCTTGTGATCTATGTGATCATTCAATACGAGCAGAGTTTTGATACGTTTCATACAAAGAAAGACCGGATCTATAGGGTGCTGACAGTATCACCAGGGGAAAATGGCAATACCAATTATACACAGGCTGTACCATTTCCCATACCCACTGTGCTGCCCAATGACTTTGCAGAATTTGAGAAGGTGACTGGTATTGTACAAATGGGTAAAAGACTGGTCACACTGGAAGACAGTAAAGGCAATATTCAACATAAGTTCAAACCACTGGTATATTTCTTACAGCCTTCGTTCTTTGACATATTTGATTATAAATGGTTGGCCGGCAACAAGGCCACCGCGTTAAATGATCCCAGTGCAACCGTTTTGTCACGGTCTACTGCGGAGAAGTATTTCGGCGACTGGCATAAGGCTATGGGAAAGGTTATCCGGCTTGACCAGCAGTTTAATCTGACAGTCACAGGTATACTGGATGATCCTCCTGAAAACACAGAGTTTCAGTTTGATATGGTGGCAACTTATGCCATGATGAAAATAAATGAGATAAAGGATTGGGTAACGATAGACGATATTCATAGTTGTTATGTATTGCTGCGCCCGGGACAGGATGTGGCAAAGATTGACCGGCACCTGATTGCTTTTTCGAAGAAATATAAAGACCCGAAAAACACGGCTACACACATGTTACAGCCTTTGGCTGGCGTGCATACAGATAAACGTACGGGAAACTATATCGGTCGCGTGGTACCACCGGAACGCATCAGGATGTTGTGGATGATTGCCGCATTTATCCTGCTGATTGCCTGTGTGAACTTCATCAATCTGGCTACCGCACAAGCGGTAAATCGTGCACGTGAGATTGGGGTCCGCAAGGTACTCGGCAGTAACCGCTGGCAGCTGCAAACACAGTTTCTGTCTGAAACCGCCATACTGGTGCTGCTTTCTTTGCAGCTGGCAATGATATTAGCGTTATGTCTGTTACCGTTCATCAGCAGTGTCATGAGTCTGCCCCTGGGAGCAGGTATGCTGACAAGCGGGAATGTATATCTGTTGCTGTTCGCTATCTTCCTGGTCGTTACTTTGCTGGCAGGTTTCTATCCTTCTATTGTAGTAGCTGCTTTTAATCCGATTAATGCACTAAAGAGCAGGATCGCCGCCGGCAGAAAGTCAGGAGGTATTTCTTTGCGCCGGGGACTGGTGGTTTTCCAGTTTATTATTACACAGGCGCTGATCATCGGTACACTCATCATCTTGCAACAAATGAATTACTTTCACAGTCAATCCATGGGTTTTACCCGGGAGGCCATTGTGAATGTACCTTTCCGTAATGACAGTGCGGGCAATGCCAAGATTTCGTATCTCCGGGGTCAGCTGGAACATATCAGAGGCATACAGGAGGTAAGCTTTTCGGATGCAGCGCCTTCCAGTGATGGTAACTGGTGGACCGGCTTTAAATTTGATCATCAGACGGAAGATGTCAAATTTGCTTCGGTGACACGTTGGGTAGATTATAACTTTCTGAACACCTATGATATTAAACTCGTAGCAGGCCGCAACCTCACCCGCACCGATTCCGTACGTGAGTTCCTGGTGAACGAAACCCTGGTACAAAAACTGGGGCTGAAACCAGCGGATGTGCTCAATAAAAACATGGATGTATGGGATGGAAGGATTAAAGGACCTATTGTAGGCGTAGTCAGGGACTTTACTGCCGGTACGCTGAAAGAAGCCATGGCGCCTGTATTTATGAGCAACATCAAACGGCGTTTCAGCAATGCAGGTATCCGGCTGGCAGCAGGCGCCGATGCGCAGGCTTCCATGAAAGCGATCGAAAAACTCTGGAATGACAACTTTCCCGAACAGATCTTCGAATATCAGTTCCTGGATCAGAAGGTGGCAGAATATTACAGGGAAGAGCGCCAGCTGGCACATTTGTATGAGATCTTTGCAGGTATCGCCATCTTTCTCAGTTGCCTGGGATTATATGGTCTGGCTTCATTCATGGCAGTACAACGTATAAAGGAAGTTGGTGTGCGCAAAGTATTGGGCGCCACTCCTGCACATATCGTATACCTTTTCTCAAGGGAGTTTATGCTGTTGATAGGTATCGCCTTTGTAATTGCAGCTCCGCTGGTATGGTACTTTATGCATAACTGGCTCAATAATTTTGTGAACCGGGTAGATATTAACTGGAGCGTGTTTGTAGCCGGAGGTATGACGGCGCTGCTGATAGCTTTGATTACAGTGAGTTCGCAAGCTATACGGGCGGCGATGATGGACCCGGTGAATAGTTTGAAAGCAGAGTGATAAGTATTTTACATGTCTATCCGCCAGCCAGGGGGGATAGGCATGTAATCAGTCTCTTTTCAGGAATCAGGTGTTGTTTTGAAGAATGGTATTCATGTGATTTCGGGAGAGAGCATATGGTGTTCCCGATATATCGGTACCTGATATCTTTGGTAGTTATCTATATTGTTGAATAATAATAAATTAAGGTGTGGTATACGGTTTGAAAGATAGTTATGGAGAATACTATGCGTATCACTTCATGATCAATAACCGTTATGCAAAGCAAAGCCACAATCTATACCATCAAACAGGCCTTGTACAACGCGGTCGAAATATTCACAGGCCGCGGTATCCAACATTGGAGTATTGAGTGTTTTTGTAAAGGAAACTGTTTAGCGAAAGATCACCTGCTTCTTTTTGTTGAAGCAGGCCAGTTAGACATACAATTTGGACATACCCTTTATCATGTAGAAAAGCAACAGCTTGTTTTTGTGAGAAAAGACACCTGCTTTCAATATGAGTCATGCGCTACCCCCTTGAGCATGATTGTATTTGAACTAAAGTATGATATCATTGTCGGATTTGTTGCTATGCTTAATCTTCGAACACGAGGAGAAGGTACCTGTTTGCCGCTGCTTACCGGTGATACAAGCGAGCTATTAAGAGAATATATGTCTTCACTGCAGCTTTATTTTAATCAATACCCCAGCCTTTCAGCCAGCCTTACCAGAATGAAACTGGTTGAACTCCTGATCTGTCTGTCTGCAAATGACAGGTCGTTTTTTGAACAACTATTGTTTGTAAAAGAAAGTATCCGTCCCGATATTACCCGGCTCGTGGAAGAAAATCTGACGAACGCCATTTCCTTGAATCAGCTCGCGCGATTAGCCGGTAGAAGTGTTTCAAGTTTGAGAAGGGATTTTATTTCCATCTATAATATGCCTCCATCCCGTTGGATACGGCAAAAGAAACTGGAAAGAGCAAAAGAACTGCTGGTGAATACGGATATGACGGTAACAAGTATCTGCTATACACTGGGGTTTGAAAGTGTGGCCCACTTTTCAAGGGCCTTCAAATCCTATTTCCGCTATTCGCCCTCCGGACTGAGGGAAGGTGCCTCCGTGGCAACCACCTGATAAAAAAAACGTCTTTCAAACAACCCCATTAAGTGATCATAAATAATACTTTTCATGTACACACGCACAATCGTACAATTGGTGGAAAGTCCACTACATCGAGGTTTTCTGGGTGAAGGACATGTAGCGGCAGCTGTTATCAACGCAACTGATTTTTTTCAGACCGATCCTTTTATTTTATTGATGGATGATCGTCTTGATCTTGCTGGCGGGCCTCCCGTAGGAGGGCCGCATCCGCATGCAGGTTTTGAAACCGTTACACTTGTACTAAAAGGTGATGATCAGGGTTGGGTAACAGGCAGTCTCGAACTGATGACAGCCGGGAAAGGCATCGTTCATTCGGAAACTATTACAGCGAATAGCAGCCTGCGTATTTTGCAATTGTGGCTGGTGCTGGCTCCGGAGAAAAGGTGGATACAACCTACCTGGCAGCAACTGCTGCCCTCCGTAGTTCCCACAATAAAGACAGCACAGCTTGATATCAGGGTGTATAGTGGTAACAGCAATGGCGCCAGCTCACCACTCCGTAATAATACCCCGCTGATAATGGTAGATGTGATCATGCAGAAGATCGCATTATTTACACAAATCCTTCCCGCAGCCTATAATGCGCTTGTCTACGTGATCGAAGGACATATATTGATTGGCGAAACAAGTATTGGCGCAGGACAGGCAGGGTGGCTGAGCATACCAGCCAGGAAAGGAGATAGCGAAATTATAGTCACTACAGAAGGACAGGAAGCCCGGATTATTTTATATGCAGCCGAACCTCACCATGTGCCTGTTGTCAACCATGGGCCTTTTATAGGTGACTCACCTGAAGATATTGCCCGTCTGTACAAGGAGTATCAGGAGGGGCGTCTGCCCCATTTGAATGACCTGCCAGAGAGCAGTAAGATCATATATAGATAGATCGATAGTCCGGGGGCTAATAATCTCCCTTTTTTATGCCCAGGCGTTTCATCTTCGATTCCAGGGTACTGGGTGGAAGATCGAGTAATTTAGCAGCTCCGTTTTCACCGCTGATTTTTCCTTTACATTTCTTAAGGGTATGCAGGATGTAATGTCTTTCATACTCATGCCAGGTTTTAACATCCTGATCTGCATTTAAGTTGCTTTCTGATGGAGCTTCCTTGTATTGTATCTGTGGTTGTAGTACGGCTTCTGCGAGTCCCTCCTGCTGGGAACTGTACAGTAATACCAGTCTTCGCATGGCACTTTCCAGTTCCCGGATGTTCCCCGGCCAGGGATGTGTAAGCAGCTTATGGGCGACAGAAGAAGGAATCTCAAAGAGGGCCTTTCCTTCCGCAAGACAAAACTTATCTTTAAAATGATTGGCAAGTAACAAAATGTCATCTCCACGTTGCCGTAATGGAGAAAGATAGATAGGGAATACATTTAAACGGTAGTAGAGGTCAATCCGGAACCTACCTTCGGCCATCTCTTTCTCAAGATCACGGTTTGTTGCAGCGATGATCCGGACATTGATCTTAATAGTATCACTGCCTCCCAATCGTTCGATTTCCTTCTCCTGGAGTGTTCTGAGGAGCTTTGCCTGTACATCAAAGGGTACTTCGCCTATTTCGTCGAGAAAGAGGGTTCCTTTGTCCGCCTGTTCAAACTTTCCTATGTACCTGCCGGCAGCCCCGGTGAAAGAACCTTTTTCATGTCCGAATAAAATAGATTCTATCAGTGTTACCGGCAACGCAGCGCAATTGACCTTGATAAATGGTCCTTTCTTCCTGGGAGACAATATATGCAGGGCCTGTGCGATCATCTCTTTACCTGTGCCACTTTCGCCGAGGATCATCACCGCAGAATCAGATGGCGCTACCATGTGTACCTGCCGCATCGTGTGTTGCAGTGTTTCACTTTGACCAATAATAGCCGGATAGCTGTCAGTTTCAACTGCTCCGGTACGTATTAATAGATCCTTAGGTAGTGCCGCATCAGGAGATGGGTCAGGTAATCTGTTTTCATGTTGATAAATGGCAATCTCCAGCATAGCGAGTACATCTTTTTCCCTGCATGGCTTCACCAGAAATCCATAAGGGCGGGTTGACTTTACTTTGTCAAGCGTGCTTTTATTCGAGTTGGCAGATAAATATAGAAACGGCACATGCTGACTGCGCAGCATATGTCCGAGGTCAACGCCTGTTGATGCTCCTCTTAGAAAAATATCAATCAATACAAAATCGGGCCGTTCGTTTTTGAGCATCGAAAGGGCCTGTTCAACGGAGTTGGCAATCCCGGAAACTTCATACCCGGCTTTAATCAGCATCCGTTGCAGGTTTTTGGCTTCAATAAATTCGTCTTCGACTATCAGTATTTTTCTCATGAGCATGGGATTGCAGCGTTTTATTGTAATCTGTTAGTGGATAGGGGCGACCTTACTTTGAAACGAATATAAAGCGTTGTTCCCTGAGTGCCTGACTCAATCTTTGCCTCTCCGTCAATGTCTATGGCGAGACCTTTAATCAGACTAAGCCCGAGACCATCAGTATGCGCTTCACCTGTGGCGTTAAATCCGATGCCATTGTCGGCAATCAGTAAGTTGACAAAGTTGTCGGCATCCTTTTCACATGAAACGGTAATTTTTCCCCTTCTGTTATTGTCCCTGAATGCATATTTCATGGTATTCGTAAATGCCTCATTAAATATAAGGCCAACCGGCATAGCCTGCGATACATCCAGCTCTACATCGTCAATAGTCATTTGTATATCTATGGACTTACCTACAGGAAAAGCCTCCCTGAGATGTTGGATCAGCTCCGGCAGATAGTTCTTCATATTGACAGAGGACACATTCTCAAACTGATACAGTTTCTGATGCAGGAGAGAGGTCGCAAATATCCTGTTCTGGCTGACCTGTACTGCTGCCAGCGCATCATCTCCCAGGTAATCGGCCTGCATTTCCAGCAGGCTTACAATTGTTTGCAGGTTGTTTTTTACACGGTGATGCACCTCTTTGAGCAGCCATTCTTTTTCATTGACCAGCTGCGTCAGCTGATCATTTTTCTGACCGATCAGTAGCAGGTTCTTTTGTTTCATACGGTACTGGTTGTAACCCAATGCCCCAATGATCAGTAATAAAATAATACCGCCTGAAACGATATTACGCATTTGCCTTGCCTGTTTGAGATTACCTTCCTGGATCAACCCCTGTTGTTTCAGGATTTGAATATCCTGGTCCTTTTTCTCTGAGGCATAGCGGATGTTGGCTTCCTGACTTTTAAATCGTTGGTTAATATTAACGGCAGAATCATTAAAATAAACATAATCCCTGAGCGCGAAAAATGCGTCATGGAACTTCCCTTCTGCTGAATCTATTGCAAACTGTAATCGGGAAACCTCAAGTCTCGACATAATTGTAGGTCTGCCCCTGGCATGTTCTACGACTTTCTGCAAATAAACCCTTGCCAGCGGATAGTTTCCTTTCTGAAAGCATAAACGGGCATATTGCTGAAATCCGAATACATCTGGCATCTGCAGGTGTTGCGGTGGAATTCTTTCTACATAGGCAAGGAATGGCTGGAAATATTTTTCAGCGGAATCATGCTGATGCAGCTGTAAGTATGCCTCTCCGAGACGGACAGACATGGTTATACTATCTATCTCACCTTCCGGTGGATAGTCTGCAAGCATCTTTCGTATAAATGACAGATACTCATTTGCCTTATTTAAGCGTGGCATAGATTTGCCGATCTCTTCCAGGTTAGTATACCATAAAATCTGTGGCTCAATCGCACGTCGCTCGATTCCTTTGAAATACCATTCGTTCGCCTGTTGATATTCACCCAAACCCATATAAATTGACCCCATTCTGGTACATACCATGCTGTAAATACTTGAATCGCCTGTATTAGTCATGATTGTGAGTGCACTGTCAATATCCAGGGTAGTTCCGATGTAGTCTGCCCTATTATTCTTTAAATACGCTCTTACGTAATAAGTATCCATAAAGTGTCGGTATCCACTTTGCTTTTGCATGACTAATAACTCGCCAAGCTTTGCTTCTGCGAGCGACCAATCCGATGAAAAGTAATAAGTGACAATATCGCCAAGGGCTGCTATGGCGTGCTCCTTCAGCTGCAACTCCTGGTATGTTGCAAATGCTTTTTCCAGATTACTAAGCCGGTTGGCATCGTTGTATGGCAAATGAAGCGCCAGCTGATGGACGGCAATTGCATTTCTTTTTTTATCACCGTTATTCTTTAAAAAAGAGGCCACCAGGGCAAATGTTTCCGAGCTCTTTTTTGCATCGCCTTGCTGAAGATATAGATCGCCGGCTACTGCGTCACATTCAATCAGCCACCTTATAAGCTTTAATGACTTTGCATACGCTTTCGCCTGAGTTATATAGGTGGCTGTATTTTCAAGATCGGATGGGTCATTGCCTGGCTTGTGCAGATAGTACAGCGCCAGTTCCAGTAACATGGCAACCCTCTTTTCTCCAGCTGCACCGGGGATCGATTGCAGCAGCAGATTTGGAGCATGCTGATTTAACCAGGCAACTTCCTGCTGCAGGTTACCGTTATTGATGGTTTCATCATATGGCAACTGGATATTAAGATGGTAGATTTTGCAAACGTATCGTACGCAACTATCCATGTCCCATTGGCCCTGGTTCACAACATAAAAAAAGCGTCCGATGTTTGTGGCAAGCAGACGCTTCTGAGATTCGTTGTAATGATTGATTGTTGCAGTAAATACAGTCGATTGTGCATACACTTTCGACAATAAGCAGCTGAGAAGCAGATATGTAAAAAGTATTCTAACCATAAGAGAAGCGCTTACCTAATGTACAAAATATCTGTATTTCAGGCAAGAGCGCTGGGTAGAAGTACCTACTTTACTGCTGTGATATCAATTCTGTTCCATATGTCGGTGAATTCAATTGTATCAAAAAAGGCAACTACTTCAATAATCTTTCCTTGTTCCATTTTCATGTACCAGGAGTACATATTATCATAAGGCCGCCCATCCTTTGCAACTGCAGTGCCATGCCAGAGCGCGATCACCATGTCATCTTCTGCAAAGATGCCTTTCAGTTCAGGAGTGATCTTTTTCGAAAACCGTTCATTCAACGGATCGATCACTTCCGCGATAAATGCCTGTTTACTGGTATATGTTTTTGAAACGGGACTGTTGCCGGTAATTGTCCATACGACATTAGCTGCCAGCAGATCAAAAAAACTGCCTTCAGATCTGGTCCAGCGCTCAAACCCTTTACGTACGATCTCTTTGTTTATCATGGTTTCATTTTTAATCTGCTTCTCCTTGCAGCCGGGTAACAACATGAATGTTACTAATATACCCGATAACAGACATAAACTTATCCGGAGAACGTATATATGTAGCCTTCCCATAATGTTTGGTTGGCCGGCGTATTACAAATCGCTCTCCCGGATAAACAGAAGGGAGGATCTGTAACACGCCGGCACTATATATTGTTCTTTAAATGGTCACATCCCAGGCTTTTTCCTGGTGTTCTTTGAGCATGTCTTCGACGAACTTCGGAACTACATTCCTAAATTTTCCTTTATCTGATGGTACAATATTGACCATTGCACTAATCATTTCTTCGGGGTCGAGTCTGCCCTGAGGCGTTCCTAACAGAGAATCGAAAACGGCCTTCATATCGGCCCGTTTAGTAAAATTCTTACTATCGTCGAGCCAGCGGAAAGGGTTGTCTGCCATCGTTTCATTATAGCCTGTCAGGTAGGCGCCAGGATTGATCGTTTGTACTTGGATATCGTATTTCTTCAATTCTGAAGAAAGCGCTTCTGCGACCGCTTCCAATGCATGTTTTGTTGACACATAGATCCCATATCCATCTGGAGTGAATAATCCACCCATAGAGGAGGTAAACACTACTTTTCCTTTTCTTTTTTCACGTATCAATTTAGCAATGAACTGTTGCGCGAGATGTAGGGGGGCAAAAACATTTGTTTCGAAATTTTTGCGTACCAGGTCAACCGGGATTTCGAAGACTGGTCCGGCTTCACCTATACCAGCATTGCTGAGCAGAATATCGTAATCCCAGGTGAGTGCGTAAGCCACATCATATGGATCGAGGAGATCTAGTTTTTCCACCCGCAGGTTCTTTTCCAGCTTTAGATCTATTGCCTTCTGGCGAAGCGGGGTAACCTGTGGCGAGATCTGAACGCCTGCAATGACTTCATGTCCCAGTTTGGCTAAGCCTATGGCTGTTCCTTCTCCTAAACCGGAGCCTGCTCCGGTGATCAGAATTTTTTTCTTGTCGCTCATAATGTTGTAATTGTTATTGATGAAAAAATCTGGTGAACTAAATCGTGCTGCCAGCCGTTGCAATTAGCAGGTCCTGGGGTACAGCCCCTCCCGAGATACCGATGTAGCCGATGATATCTTTGTTTTTTAATATAGGCAGGCCGCCGGGAAAGCCTACAAGTCCTCCGTTAGTCTGCGAGAGTCCATAAGCATGTGCCTCGGGTTTAAGGAACTCGCCCACCATTTCAGAGCTTGTCCGGAAGAGCATTGCAGTTTTTGCTTTTTGCAAGGCAATGTCTATTGATCCGATAAAGGCATTATCCATGCGGACAAAGAATTTCAAATATCCGGCTGTATCGAGAATGACGATGTTAACCGGCACCTGTATTTCGGTCGCTTTTAATTCTGCCTGTCGGGCGGCAGTTGTCGCTTGTTCCATTGTAATTTCCATGGAATATTATTTTGGGTGAATTTTCGTCTGTAAGGTTCCCTGGTTGTCCGGACGTATATCCGATGGTATAAAGTTGCGAAGCAAATTCTGCAAGCTGTTTACCATTTGATTCAAATGTGTTGACTGATTAGTGCATAGTTATATTATCGCTGTTTCCTGGAAAGTTGTATGGTACCCATAATGAAGAAGATGTTTAATCCACCGTTAACTTTGTCCTGTTCATAAGCATAGGACATATCAAGATTGAACCAGGGTAAAACATCGCTGGAAACGCCTGCCGCTATACGATTACGCATCCATCTTTTCTCATTGATCAATATCCAGGTTTCATCAAAAGAATAAATCCTGGTCTGCTGTAATTTGCCCGGTAAAGGCCATGTTAGCCGTAACCTGTTCCTATAAATATGCATATCCGCGGCATGCTGTCGGAAGCGATTCCATATGACATTCCTATCCTCTAGGATAATTCTGTTCAGTTTTGTTGTCAATAAACAGCCGGTCATAAATGAGTGTTCAGGAATAACAGGTCCTGCCGGTGGATGGTAATTAATATATAGGTAAGCCGGGTTGAGTATGACATATTTGCTGATCCCGATATAAGACTGTAGATAGAGCAGGTGGGTATGTTGGTGGGTAGATAAAGCGTATTGCGCAGATAGTTTGAGCCTTTCAGCGTGTTGATAGGTGATCCCTGGGATGACCCAGGCAGTGGTAGTGGGTTGTTGCTGGCTGTAAATGCATATAGAACTATATAAAGTCAGGAATAGAAGCAAGTACGCCTTTAGTAGGTACTTAGGATATAGGATTTGGGTGGTAACTGTTGGATAATTCCGCATAACCGCTATTTCATGCCACAAGGTTATCCTTTATGTGCAAGGAGTGTATGCAAAATGATTCAAATTGTTTATCAATTTCGTTCAGGGACTGCCAATATAATGTATAATTAATAAATTAAGCAATTGTTCGCGGTGTTGGAGGATTGCTGCTGTTTTTAAGGGGATAATCCTTACCAGCACCAGGGAATACAGCAGATCAGGGTAATAGTTCAAGGCTGATCATCCAGTCTGCTTTACCGTTCTTTTCTCCGTAGGTCAATTTTACCTTATCCCCCGGATATAAAGGTGCTTCATAGTATTCTAGCAGGTCGCCGGTACCCGTTCCGTACTTTTTTACATGCCTGTCGCTGCTATCAGTACTAACAGCACAAATGACGACCCCGATTACTTCCCGTATAGTAGTTGTAATCACTATCTTATTGTGGCTACTGTGTATGCGCTGCCGCCTGGGAATATAATAGAGCAGTAGTGCCAGTAAAAAAGGAATGAAGCAAAAGATGAGGATTCCCGGAAGGGATGCTTTCCCGAAGTCTTTCATAGCGGCGTAACAGACGCCGCCAATCAATAAAAAAAAACCTACGCAACCCATACGGATACCCGCACCATTTAAAAGGTCACTTTTTTCTGCCTGCGTCAGCGGTACTGTTTGCCTTTTTGTCAGCGGATCGTTATAGCTGATTTTCATCAGGTAATGTTCGCCGTTCTTTTCAATCAGTTCAAGTGTAACAGGTATGCCAGTCATGGCATTTACATGTTCGATATCATGTTTGTAATGCCCGATGTCATAAAATGAGGGAAGCACAATGGAGATATAGGTATCTGTGACAAAGCCGTCAAAATGGTAACGTAACTTATTCTTCTGGAAGATTTCGATACGACGTAATATACCCGAAATGACTTTAGGTGTGCCGCTCTTTAATGGATATGGGATGATCACAGGATATAGTTGATGATACAATATAGGTTATAAGATGCTAAGCGTGTCAAATATAATAATAACATGGTAAAAAGGAGCAAGCGAATGTGGGGATGGACAGTAGCATAGACATTTTGTAGTCGATATTATTTTAGTAACTACTAAATAAATAATCCGATACTTTGCTAACTTTAGCCGGAAAATTAACTGTCAATGTAGCACTAAACCAGCTGTTGTTATTCCACTAAATTCCACCTTATTTCAAGATGACCAGCTTACGTCCATCACCAAAACCTTATCTGATAGCTATTATCTGCTGCTGTTTTTTTATGTGTGCAAGAGCACAACGGCCGGTGTATATTGATCACACCGCTGCCGAGTACATATTTACCTATGGAGAGATAAACTGGTTGGAAGATCGCACCGGATCTATGGATTTTGAGGAGATCAGGAGCCGGGATGCGGCAGGTACATTCCGGATCAACACGGATTATTATCCTAAGAACTTTAATCCCAGTTCCGTTTATTGGTTTAAAGTACTGGTAAACTTTTCTGATGGGATTCCCAATAACCAGCGTTTATTTGAGTTCTATGATCAGACCATCGAAGAGCTGACCTTATATTTGCCGGATGCCCATGGAGAATATACGGAGCTTCATTCGGGTGCAGCGAATGCCTTCAAAAACAGGCTTTACAGACACAAAAATTTTGAGTTCCTTATTCCTGATGTGTCCAAAGGTACCTACGTCTGCTATGTGCGGATAAAATCTTTAAATGAGATTAATTTCATTATGGTGTATCGGTCGGTAGAGCGGTTTATCAACTATGCCCTGGTTGAATATATCACTTACGGGTTGTTCTATGGCATGATACTCGTTTTCTGTTTATACAATCTGCTGATGCTGCTGGCTACCCGTCTCAGTCACTATCTGTATTATGTATTGTATATCGTGAGCGTAGGCGTTTATGAGATGAGTACCGATGGTATCGCATTTCAGTTCATATGGCCGGATACGCCGGGCCTGAATGAGTATATGTACGGTATCTCGCTGTATTGCATGAGTATATTCGCACTCATTTTTGCCAGAACGCTGTTACGCGTAAAAAGGCAGAGTCCACTATTATATAGTCTGATCAACTGGATCATCGTTCTACGGACTGTTTATTTCCTGGTTTGTCTGTTTGCCAGGAGGGAATGGTTTATTTATAAATTTCTCGATTTTATCCCCCTTTTTGCCGCATTCCTCTCTGGCTTTGTTATCTGGTGTAAAGGCTTTAAACCTGCACGCTTCTTTGTGCTGGGGAATGCAATACTTTTTATTGGCGCAATTGTAAAACTGATCACGGTATTGGGTTTCGTACAAGGAGTGTCAGGTGTAGTAGGACATTACAGTATGGTGATTGGTTTTGTTATGGAAATGGTACTGCTGTCTTTTTCCATAGGCGATCAGGTAAGACTTTTCAGAAAAGAAAAGAAGCAGGCACAGGATGATGCATTTTATCATATGCAACACAACCTGAAGTTACAGGCGTCTGTCAATCAACAGCTGGAAGAACAGGTCGAAGCGCGTACAAGACAGCTGGAGCTTCAATCCAGGGAGATACACGAACAGGCGCAGGAGATTGCGCGTATGAATAAGTTGCTGGAAAAAGACAATGCGGAACTCAAGACGAATATAGAAAAGATCACCGATGCCCGAATTAAATCAGCAGAGCTGACATTTGAGGAATTCAGTCAGAAATATCCTGACCAGGAGAAGTGTTACAGCTTCCTGGCTGATCTGAAATGGAACAAAGGTTTTACCTGTAGGAAATGTGGGTATGCCAACTATAGCACCGGCCGTAAACCATTCAGCCGGCGCTGTAATAAATGTGCATATGAAGAATCACCGATGCATGACACAATATTTGAGAATAACCGTATACCTATCAACAAAGCATTCTACATCGTATACCTGGTGTTTACTACCAAAGGCAACATTTCCTCTTATCAGATTGCCGAAAAAACCGACATGCGTCAGGGTACCTGCTGGGCATATGCTGCCCGTGTAAAAACCCTCTTGGATATGGAAGCAGGCGCCTCAAAAAAGAGTAAAAAAGGTAGCTGGACTGACCTGATAATGAAAACCTGATGGTGTCTGTCAAAACTGTACAAGCGCGCCGATAGAGATTTGCCGGGCATTTGTAAATGCACCATTAAACTGTGTAGTCTGAACAGTGCCGGAATCCATGAACAATTGATCGGTGCCCGTTCCGGTTTCGGCATGACGATAAGTGCCGGATACTAATAACGATAAATAGGATTTCAGCCGGAAGTTAACTGTAACGGATGTCTTTACATCAAATCCCCTGGCATGGTGTTTAAAACTGACAGGGTGTTGAAAGGCGTCGATCAGGTTCCAGTCTGCAACCGCATCATAGTTCATCTGACTGTATTGTAACTCTCCGCTGAGATCCAGCCAGGAAGTCACCCGGTAAAGCCCGGAGAGCCCGCCTGAGACTCCTTTCCAGCTGGTATTATAAGTACAGCGCAGGTTTTTCTCTCCAGGTACATATGCAGCATGATCGAGCAGGAACAAAGACTCCTTATGGGCGGCATATCCTGCAAAGACGGCGATTTGTATCCCAGGTCTTTGCAACAGATGATATCCGCCGTATAGCCGGAATGCCGATAAGCGACCTTCGTCAGCATCGAGTTGTGCATAATAGCCTGGTTGTTGCCGGTCATCTTCTGAATAGTCGGTATCTGTGGCCTTTCCTGATTGAATAAAGGTGTGGGACAGTTCTCCTTTCAGAAAAAGGCGACTGTTGAGATTGATTTGCCCTTTTATAGCGACTGCCGGCCCGCTTAATAAGCGCCATTTTACTTCGGAAAGGACGTTTGGTGATTGTCCGCTGGCGTTACCTGCTATAGACCATCGCAGATCAGCTGTGTGGTATCCGCCGCTTACCGCCAATTCCGCTACAGGCGAGTGGTGTTGCGCATGGACAATGGCACAACTGAACAATAATAAGCTGTGGAGTAAAAGAAATTTCATATCGTATGATGTAGTTTACCCGCCAGGAGCGAGGTCCGGGCGGGTAAACTAAGTTTAACAGGTTAGCTTACTGATTGACGCCAAAGGCTTCCCAACCAGATATTGTGGCACGGTTACAATTCATTGGTTGTGTTCCGTTTTCAGAACTTACATACTGACCATTACTACCCCTGAGGGATATTTTGCCGTCGGCATTGACAACCCAGTCAAATTTCTCCCAGTCACCAATTGTAAGACGGTTACAGGTCATGGCCTGTGTACCGTTTTCTGATGATACGTATTTTCCCTGGGAGAGGAGGGCTATTTTCCCTCCGCCGGCGTCTACTACAGAAAAGGTTTCCCATCCGGAAGCAGTTGGTCTGTTACAGTTCATTGCCTGTGTACCATTCTCGCTGCTCACGTATTGGTTATTAAAACCTTTCAGGGTAACGCTTTGTCCGATAGGTCCTGTGGGTGTAGTGGTAGTGCCAGCCCATTTAAACGTAGCGGCAGCACCACCAGGCAGTGAGTAGGTAAAGGATTGACTACCCCATTTCACTTTGAATGAAACATTTCCGCCACCGTTGTTAAACGCCAGCAATACTTTAGAACCATCGCTGTTTCTGAAAGCGGTAGTCTGGATATTACCGGAATTGTTAGAGCCAATACGTACTGCGCCGGGGCGGACGAATTTAGATACGTGTCCGATGATATAATAGCCAACACGGCGTACGATGTTACCTCCATCGATCGTCACAGCGCCCATGGATACTGTGCTGCCTCCTGGTGTATGAGGACCGCCCTGAGAATCGCTGATCAGGTTCCATTCCAGTACTGTTTTAGACCAGTTGTTCAATGAACCGATTACTACATTCTGTATGTGCCAGGACAGGTCTCCGGAAAAGCTCCCGCCCACAGAAGTATATTGTTCTGTGAAGTAAACATTCTTATTAGTGGCGTTCTTTACGGTTGTCATAGCAGAGACATTCCCGCCATACAGGTGAAATGCAGATCCATCTACGTAAGTACTGTTATTCGCTACATAAATAGGATACTCTGTGTTATCACAGTTGTGATCATAACAGATGATTTTACAGTTGAAACCAGCGCCCCTTAACTTAGGACCGATATAGTCATTGATCAGGCCAAGTTGGTTCTCTTTAGTCAGTGTCATACTGGGTTCATTGTAAGGGTTCAGGGGTTCGTTCTGGGGAGTAATCGCCCAGATTTCGATGCCCTGTCCTCTCATGGCGTTCATATAGTCCAGCCAGTACTGACCATAACTTTCATAGTTTTCCGCCTTGAGTGTACCGCCAACGAAAGAGCCGTTTGTTTTCATCCAGCGGGGAGCAGTCCATGGAGTTGCGATGACTTTGATCGCGGGGTTAATCGCCAGGATCTTTTTCAGGATGGGAATGGTATAGGTCAGATCCGGACCAGATAAACTAAAGGAAGCGCCATCGCGATAGGTATAGGAATAATCACTCAGGTCAGTGGCGCCTACGCCAAGACGGATGACTGAAATACCGATACCGCTGGATGGACTGAACAGTTCATTTAACAGGGACGTTTGTGCGGATGCTGACAGATTGTTGATTAATTTGGCACTACCCTGGGTCAGTGTGTATCCGAAACCGTCGATACCCTGATAAGTAGTTCCCTCGTTCACTGTAATGGTGGTGCCACTGGTACCCGCATCAGGCGCAAATGTGACGTTACCCTGTTGTTGCAGGAGCGCACTCTGGTTGCCGGTAGTCATCCAGATGCTTACAGATTCATTTGCCCTGGCAACTGTCTGACCGTCATCAATTGCATCTGTTGTATTAATGTTCTTTTTACATGCATAAAATGCAATACAAAGCATGCCTGCGGCGGCAAGCCGAAGATAAATTTTTTTCATTTTGTGGATTTTTACTGGTTAATAATTGGCCGATTGATATTAGCTCAGGCAAAGCTTGCTAAGTCATAGGATCTGATATTTATGGTTAAAGGGTACATATTACTCTTTATAATCGTGGACGTGGAAGCGATAACAGTGTACAGATATTTGACTCATGGGCCAGGAGGTACAGTTGCTTATGCTGTCTCCCGAATGCTCAAATTTATCGAAATAAAAGTCAATAAAACGAAGAAATATTCTCACAAAATGCTGGTTATCAATAAATGAGAGGGTGATATAATGCACTTAAGACGCATGTTGCACATAAAAGGAAGCCTTGAAAAACATCACTTTAGATTTGGGGATTTTCGGGATAATGGCAGTTTTAATACACTTAAAAAACATTTGACCTGACATCCGGAGACTGCGCTTTTTCGTGTTCAGTTAGCTCACTTTGCCTGCTTCCGGGCAAATAGTGCAAACAGGGCCTGCAATCTCTTTTAAGATGACCATCAGGTCAAGGCATAAAAACGGCCGCAAAAAGTGTCGATCTTTTGCGGCCATATTCATGAATCATGTTGCGTTATTGTCGCTAAACGGCTTTATTCCACTTTGGAAATATCCCGAAAATATCCTGGTGTTGCCTTAACAAAGTCTTCTTCAGCACTTCCGGACAGTCTGTATACCCCGCATCGTGGGTCACGTACCAGTATATATTTAACGCTTCGATATTTTCCCGGGTCATCTGTTTTTTCCAGGCGATATGTGCCGGCGTTTTGCCAAACTGCTGACCATTGATAATTTCATCTTTGAGACCACCTAAGCCGACCTTCCCGACAGAAAGGGAACCATCTTTTTCAACCTTCCCTGAATGGCCGATATAGATCAGCTCCACTCTTCCCTTTTTTAGTGCATAAATAACATATACGCCACTTTTATCAGCAGGTGCATTGCAGACCTTCTGCAGATCCTGTTCTGGCGTGAGGAAGAAGTGGTCCTGAGTTTTGTACTTGTCTAATATGTCAAACATCCTGTAAAGATAGGGTATCCCGCCGAATCGTCCTTAAAACCTACTTCAGCATAAATAAGACATAAAACAAGAGCAGGTCCTCCTTTTGCAGGGTTTGTAATAAGAGCTTCATGGCCTTTGTGGTTTTGATGCACTGGCCACTAATAAAGAGCACCTGCAAAAAGCTTTCGATACGACACTTTTATATGTGCAGAGCGACAGTCGCATATACACGATTTTCCTGCCTGCAAATGGCTATTACTACGGTAAGCAGACAACATTGGCCGACTATCTGGATAAAGTGAAAAACGTGTCATATCTGTACTATCAGCCACTGTTGACAGCGATCATCCCTGGCCGGAAACTTTCCCTGGGACAGCTAAGCGACGGCGATATTTTCAAAACAGCGGCGACACAGGAGGTGGCTTTCCCTGGTGGAGATCCCAATCTCTTTAATCAGGTGTAGATCGTAAAGAAGAATGGACATACTTATGCGTTTGTTGCCGGTATAGATGGTGGTACAGCGCCGCGGGTAGAGATCCTTCGCAGTCATATGGCAGGCAATGCCTGTATTATGGAGACGAATGGGGAACTTGGCTTCCTGCCAATGTAGCCAAAAAAATCCCTACTATTGCATATTATTTTTTATACCTATGCTCGTGTATCCGGATGAAATTCTTTTGGCGATACCTTATCACACTGAATATTATGAAGGCTGGATCAATCATGATACAGAATACCTGAAGGTCAGGCGCCGGCAGGAACATTATAAATTATCAGAAACGCCCTTGTATGCGCATGATCTTGCTGTGGGAGATATCGTGAGTGTTGTTTATGATAACGGCACTTATTTTTTTAATGGCATTATCGAGGAGTCGGGATATAGCTCCCTGCGTTTAAATATATACCATAAACACCTATGCGGGGAAATCACGGATATGATTAGCGGCCTGCAAGGTGAAATAAAGATGCTTTGGGGTCCGGATCTTTTAAGGGTGGATGTTCCCTCGCATGTGGACTATGCTCCAATAAAAGAATATCTTGATGCTGTGTCTCATAAGAGACATGCCGGTTTCTGGGAAACCTGTATCAGGAAAAAACATCGTTTCGATCTTAGAACTATGGATAAATTTAATTTTTGGGATCTCATTGAAGAATCTTACAAGCAGTCTCACGGAGACAAAGAGCAACAGATAACCATACTGACAGATCTGTTACAGCAATTCGATACACAGGTCATCATTGAATTTGAAAAGATATTTCGTGAGCTGGTTATTCAAGCGGATACCTATAAGGTAATGGCAGCACTCAAAATTGTTGATGGATTTGTAACTGATGACTCCTATCTCTATTTCAGATGCCGGTTAATATCCAGGGGACGTGCATTCTTCAATGACGTGCTTGAGAATCCGGATTATCTTGCCAATTATGATGTAAGTATTACGAGTGATATAGATCATGAGGAACTCATGTATGTGGCTACACGGGCATACAGGAAAAAAACAGGCATTGAGAAAGAGGATGATACATTCCCGAGGAGTATCGCATACGCTGCTGGACTCGACTATGATTTTGGCGCACCGCCTACTAAGGGAACAGATTGGACAGAAGAGGAATTACCTGTACTGCTGCCCAGATTATGGCAACAGTATCTTCATATCACCCACTCATAAGTAGGAAGCAGATTGCCTTGGGGTACACTAAGTTCCCCCAAGGCAACCTTTATACAATATTCAGAACCTAAGCAATTTTGCCTGTTCGGGAATGATCAGTTTAACCTGTAACGGATTATAGGCCCTTAATTGAGCGGGAATCAGCTGTTCACGATTACCTCCCGGTTTAATATGAGTGATCACTACCGGGAAATGTTTCAAAGCATCTGCACCCGCAAGTGACGCTAAATCCTGTAGCGTTGACATCAGCCAATGTGGCGTCAGGTGACCAAATAATTGTTTGTCCGACTGTTCGTTGGCAAAAGACACTTCTATAAAAATCGCCTTTAATTGCTTAGACTTCAGCAATGGCGCCACTTGTTGCCATAACAGGTGCATCTTATCCGAATGTTCTACGGAATCAGCGCCCGTATCTCCCAGGTATAGCAGATAGGCATCTTCATATCTGACTAGAAATGCCGTACTCTGGTAGGGATTGGAATGACTAAGCGGGAAAGCCGTTACCTGCATACTCGTATTTTCCAGGGGAACTTCTACGCCTGGCGTCAGCACTGTATAGTGATATTTACCCAGGGCGGGTTTATCACCTTCATTGGCGAAATTGGCCCAGCTTTTCCAGGTAAAGTACTTATCCTTTAAAATATCAATACAATAATCGAGGCCATAAATGTTCTTCGTACTATCGTCCGGAGAGTTGATGATCATCCCTGCCAGGTGATCGAGATGGCCGTGGGAGATCAGAAAACCTTTCACATTCCGTTTTAATATAGTGGATGCGGTACCGTGCAGCAGTTTTGCCTGTACGGCTTTTTCAATACCAAAATGTACCGTTCCGGCGTCCAGGCATACGTAATCTTCACTTTGCTGCGGAGCGATCATATATGAAGAAAGATTGCTTTCATCAGTGCCGCCTTTTACGCCAAGTGGTATTACTTTAAAGGAAGTTTGTGAATAGGCAAATTGACAAAGTAGTGTTCCTGCTAATGTGAGCGTGGTTAAAACGGACTTCATATGATAAAGTTACCTTATTATTTTTCTGCTGGTGAAATAATATGTATCCGTTCTATTTCAGGTAATTCCTCGAAAATTTCCGGAGCATTTTCATGGTTTTAACTATTTTTACGGCCAAAGCTGACTTCCGGGTCAGGAACATTAGCAAGGCGGATGCGTGTTAATATTACAAACATCCGAAATTTCATGAAAAGCGTTGATAATGAGAGCCAAAAAAGAGAATGTACGGGAGGTATTTCCTGCCACTATTGACAGGTTAATAGAGCGGGCGCAAGACGCCGGCGTAACTTTAACCGAAGCAGCTATCGCTGCCGAACTTGGCATCCCGATGGAGACATTTAATATGTATTACCAGAAGGACAAGGCGCCATCTGAAGTTTTCGACCTTATGCGGCAGACGTACAAGCAGTTTATCGGTAAGCTTTACATCGAGCGTGTGGTGCTGACCGATGAATTTGATGAACCGGATGAAGATGGAGATGATGATGATAATTGATAATCAGCTTATTATTAACATATAGCTACAATAACAGTCAGACCCCGCTTTTTAGAGTGGGGCCTGATAGTCAAAGATCGCTTTGCAGTAACAACACCAGGATAATAAAATGGCCGGATCAACTGATCCGGCCATTTTAATTATAATTTTATCTTTTCAAATTCGTCACTCAGTTCTATTTCTTCTTTCTGTTTCAGTTTCTCAATCTTCGCGACTACCTTCTCAAGATCTTTCCTGTACGCCGGATCAAAACCCATGGCTTTGTATAATAGCAGTGCCTGTGTTTCATAGAACATATTCAGGACGCTTTTATCCTCAATCGGTGCGATCGTCTTCATCGTCGTTTTAATATGATTAAGACCCTCTTTTACACCAGCGAGGTCGCTCGCCGTCAGATAATACCTGTAAGCAAGGTTATTGTTAGCGGCACGCAGCGCAGCACGGATAATATTGAATTCTTCCAGGTAATCCCACAGTGCTACTTTGCCTAATTCAGCGATAATACGGTGACAGATGGTATAAGACGCTTCCTCCTGACCTGCTTCATAAAGGGCATAGCGCTGGTGATCCCATACATAAGCCCACCATCTCATTTCTGAGCAATTGGAATCCGTCAGCAGTTTTTCCTGTTTTTCCAGTAACGTAAGCGCCTCTTCATAAGAACCGTTTTGTACAAGTGCCGAAGCCTCTTTCATTTGTTCATCAAACAGGTCTTTATTGAACGGATAGACCTCGTGTACTGGCCGTAACTCGAAAGATGCGTATGGGAAGGTTAACCTGTAGGATCCGTAGAGATCCACCGATTTAGCAATCTCCTGAGACTGCGTAAAGTATTCCTTCGCTGTTTTCACATCTCCTTCCAGGAAATAGCTCCAGCCGATATAATAGGTCGCATGGTGATGGTATTCGCCGATCTCTGAAGTCACAGCCGCCAGTTTTTCTCTTGCCGCGGTGTAGTTTTTGTCTATGATCAGCCCTAAACCCCAATGCAGCATGAGATAGTCATTGGAAAACCTGTTCTTTCTGGCCTTAAAGCACCATTCAAACACGGCTGTATATATTGCATGCGGGATATAGTTTGTCAGGTTATTTTCCCTTACAATCACATTGCCGCATGTTTCAACGGTACGGAGCGGAACAGGCACGAATTTGATATTTTCAGCACTCCTGGCAATAGCTGCGTCACAGATCTCCCGGGTACGCATCTCTAATGGAACGTATTCAAGGGCAGATCCATAGCTTGTGGAGCAGGCATCCATACACATTTCCTTCGTGACAAACTGTGCCGGAACATGGGCGAAGTCATAGGAATCTCTGCTTACAGCGATATCGCAGATCCGCTGTGTTTTGTACTTATCCGGGAGACTATAAAGATGTTCCTTGTCGGAGTCTTTATCCAGCGCTTTGATGATATAGTCTTCTGTCCAGAAACAGGCCCATACTTTACGGAAAGTATCATAACTGAATTCTTTCCTGTCATCATATTCATCGACCTTGTCCTTGTTTTTTGTCCAGCCATAGGAGCTTGCTTTCTCTGCAAACGCAGGAAGATGTCCCAGGTGCTTTTTGTAGTAATCGTAGTCCTGTTTTCCTACATACTTTGCATTTACATGATCGAAAACGTCAATGCCAAACTTACGTACCATTTCACCCTTTCTTTCTATGGATGAAAGAGAGCCATATTTCCATGCGTCTGTGTCGTAACGTTCCACGATAAAAGGCCACATAGGGTCATTACCGTACTTTTCAACAGCGTACGCATAGATTTCCTTGTCAACCAGTCCTGCGCGGAGATTGGTGATTGCCAGGATATGGGTCTCAATGGCCAGTTTGATATATTCGTTGGAGGAATATTTGGAAGGGAGCTCTTTATAAGGATAGTCCCCGAGAATTCCTCCTGCAATCAGGGCTATATTCATACGCTCGTCCTGAAACTCCTTAGGCACCGCCTGATAGCTATGCTGATTTTGACTCACTGCATCAAAACAAAGCGCATAGTTTAACTGATCTGCTGGTAAAACCGTCAGGTTGATGCCTTCAGGGTGTAACCGTAACAGCTTTTCAGAAAAGAATTGTGCAGGAATCTCTTTGTACTCCGCAGGCTCAGTCCTCTGTATAGCATGGAGAACGGTTTCTTCCGTCAGGAATGCAGGGTCGAAAAAGGCGATGATGCTTCCGGTGACATCCAGTTGTCCTTTCGTCCTGTGGTCCAGCAGGGCATACATCATCTCTTTGCTTCTGAACGCAGGCGGTATTTTGCTGATCTTTCCATAGATCCATTGAGATGGCGATTGACCAATTCTCTCGTATAGATCAGGACCATATGTTTTGAGGGTGTCAGTTAAGAAATTGTTCCAGTATTCCTGTCCTTTCTCCGTGGACACCGGTTTTTTAGTATCCCAGTCTACCGTCACAGGTTCACCAAAAATATAGGTAAGATCCTGATGTTCCGTGTAAGGTCTGGCTTTATCATTTGCGCTATGCGCCTGCTGATAATAGGTGTCTGCCTTTTCGGTATCTCCCTGACGGAAATAGATCAATCCCATTAACCAGTAGTTGCTGAAAAAGCCTTCAATATCAATGGATTTTTCCAGATAAGTTTTCGCCTCTTCCAGTTCTCCCATATAGATCAGCGCCTCTGCAATGATCCTTAAGTAGAAGTGGGTATCCCTTTTTCTGGCAATGCCCAGCTGTGCCCATTCAATAGCCTGGTCATATGCGCCCATCCGGATGGCGGAGAGTCCTCCTTTTTGCAGACATTCAAATTCATACAGCACATGTTCAGGTGTAAGCGGAATCCCTTTGGCATACAGCTCCATTGCCTGCGCATAGGCTTTCTGAACGTATAGCAATCTGCCGGCAGCACTATAGGCAGGGTAATACCCCGGAGACTTACTGATCGCCTCTTTGTACAACTGGTAAGCGCCGGGGAGATCATTTTCTTCTTTCAATGCCGCTCCCTTTTTCACCAACCTGATACCTTCTGGTGTTACGCCATCCAGAAAAGGATTCTTGCCGGCCTTGATGGCCTCATAGAAGGCAGTGTAATTGATTTCCATGGAATCATGCCATGATTCTTCAATCCAGTAGAACAACTCCGGCTTAAATACATAAGCATATTCATGCCATGTCAGTAGGAGCGCGTCTGTCTGGTAGGTAATCAGGTCATCGTAATTATATAGTGCAGTGATGACCGTTTCCGGAGAAAAGGTGAAAGAATCGAGGTCATAAAACCAGGAGAAGAAATACGGTACATGGATCTCTCTGTGTGGGAGTGTTCTTAGTACTTCGTGATCCTCCGCACAGGCAGTAGCGACATATCTGACTGTCTCTTTTCCAAGCGTTTTCTGGAAATATTCCAGTTTCAGAAAATCAACTGTGGTATTACCGGTTACATAATATCTGGAAGAAAGCTCCCCTTCAATATTCAGATTACCACGTACGACGATAAAACCGTAGCTTGCCAGCTCTCTGTCAAGATGCAGATCCCCCTCATGATAAAGGAAGACTTGTTCTTCGAAATAGGCACGTTCGCTTTCATATTCTTCTGCATAGAAATTGTCTTCATCCTCCCAGTAGTCAAATAGTTGCTCCACACCTAACAGCGTAAGTACCTCGTTATAAGATACTTCTCTCAAACCATCCTGAGCTGCACCGGCCGCGCGTTTTTCAGCGAGCTGGTCAACGGAAGGTGTTTCAATGTCAAGCGGACTGGCACTCTTCACAATCATCATGCTGAATAATGGTCTTTTAGCCATAATCGGAGCCATTACTGCGGCGAAGCCCTCCTGATCAGTGTGTCCAAATCCTTTGGGGAAGTGGATCATATGTACAGCTCCCGAAGGATCACCCACATACACTCTCGTTTCCTGGTCGTCTCCTACTTGTCCAAGTACCCAGAAGCACTGGCTGAAATAATCCATTTCCTGTTCCAGCAGGTCGAACTTCAATTTGTAGTGGCCCTCAAAAAACTTAAAGGTGTAATACAGATTATAGGCTTGCTCAAACTCATCCGTGAAAGCATAAACATCACAGATAAAATCTCCTTTCACGAAAGAGAAATTGCCTTTTTCGAGCCAGTATTCTACGTAATCGGAGGGCATTTCAAAGTCGACGCAGTCTTCCATCGCAGAAATGTTATCTTCATTCACGGGCGTAATTTCCGGCTTTACGTCAGGATAATTTTGTTCCAGGTAATCTGCTACAGCCAAAAGGTTTTCGTACAGTTCTACAGGTATGACTAATTTTTCTGCGGCGGGGAGGGCGACATACCCTTTTTTTGTTTTTTCCGCAATCAGTTTGTCAGCTGCTTTTTTGCATTCTTCTTCGGAAGCGAATTGTTTTGTTTGGGATTGTCCTGTTGTGCCAACTTTTCCATATTGTACAGTAAGGTCGGTACCGTTTGTTTCAATGTCCCAGAATTTGTTTGATTTCTCGTCCTGGTAAATAAACCTGGCTTTCATAAAAATATGTGTTTTTTATAGGGCTTTTTACGCTAAATGGTTTGGGGCGGCAAATGTAATGTATAAAAAGCGAATGGCATAGTCTGACGACCATGCCATTCGCTTTTTATTTAGAACCCTCTGACAGGGTTACGTTTATAGTAACAGGTTATTCCGATCTCAATGCTTTTACAGGGTTCATCAGTGCGGCCTTGACTGCCAGCAGACTAACCGTCAGCAGTGCCGTCATCACACTCAGTACACCTGCTGTTCCGATCATCCACCACTGAATCGTTATACGATAGGCAAATTCCTGTAACCATTCCTGCATCGCCCACCAAACTGCCGGTGTAGCAATAAGGATGGCGATCAGTACCAGTTTTACAAAATCCGAAGATAACAAGGTAACGATGTTAGTTACGGATGCACCCAGTACTTTTCTTACGCCTATCTCTTTTACACGTTGTTCGGTGGTATAGGTTGCTAATCCGAATAAACCGAGACAGGCAATGAAGATGGTCAGTCCGGCGAAAGCCGCGAATAGCTTTCCGAAGCGGGCATCCTGCTTATACTGCGTGTTAAAGGACTGGTCCAGGAAATTGTACAGGAAGGGGCGATGTGGTACCAGGGCGCTCCATGTCTGTTCCAGTTCTTTTAAGGTTTTTGATAAATGATCCGTTTTTATCCGGAGAGATAACTTGTTTAATGACTGCGCAGGCGCCATTCTCATGGCAAGTGGTTCTACTTTTTTGTGCAGGGATTGATAATTAAAATCTTTTACCACGCCGATCACAGTTCCTTTACGGCCCCATTGTTCAAAACGTTTGCCTACGATTTCTTCCGGATTGGAATAGCCATACTGTTTCATAGCTGCTTCATTGATCAGGAGGGAGGCGGTGTCATCTGCCGGGAAACTCCTTGAATACGGCCTTCCTGCAGCCATTTTCATCTCATAAACAGGGATAAAGTCATAGTCTATCTCATACATGGCAGGCGTTTCACTTCTCATATCACCGTTGAGCGATTCAATATGCGTGGTGCCATTGGGGTAAAAATCGCCAGGTACAGCCCTGGAGGCGGAAATAGATTGTACCGCAGGATTTTCCGCCAGTGTGTTTTTTATAGCCTCTACAGATGTATTCACTTTCTGATCGCCACCATAATCAATGACCAGCATCTGATCCTGTCGGAAACCGAGTGTATGTGACCGCATATGCCGCAGCTGAGAATATACGATCATGGTACCGGCAATCAGTGCAACAGATAAACTGAACTGCACAACGACTAATCCCTTCCGTAAGGCAACACCTTTGTTGGAAGAACGAAACTGTCCTTTCAATACTTCTACAGGTCTGAACCGGGACAATACCCAGGCCGGATAACTACCTGCCAGTAAGCCGAGCAGGAAAGGCATTAAAACGAGTACAGGCGTTATCTTCCAGGAGAGAAGCAGGGAATAAGTAAATGGTTTGCCCGCTATTTCCCCTACGAAAGGTAAGGTGATGATAATGAGTATAACGGACAGTAACACTGCTGCTAACGAAAGAAGGATAGACTCCGTCAGGAACTGGTAGATCAGACCCTGCTGATAAGCGCCTACAGCTTTCCTTACCCCGACTTCCCGGGCTCTTTCCATAGAACGGGCAGTAGAAAGATTTACGAAATTGATGCAGGCAATCAGCAGGATAAATAATCCGATAATGGAAAAGATATAGACGTTTGACAGACTGCCCGTAGGTCCGGGTTGTCGTTGCGCCTTTGAATGCAGGTAAGCCGCTGATAGGGGTTCAAACGCAACCGTATAAATATCATTGTTGTTTTTGGGATAATGACGGGACGTATATCCCGGAATTCTGGCTTCCAGACTTTTAATATCGGTCTGCTCCGGCAAAAGAAAATAGGTATAGAAATCTATGTATCCCCATTCGTTAAAGATCTCAGGCCGCCATTTGATGAAGGTGGTCATAGACACCAACGCATGAAAGCTGAGGTGTGAATTAGCCGGAACATCTTCCATCATCCCGGTAACGGTGAAAGTCTCCTGGTTTTCTACACGCAGTGTCTTTCCTACAGGGTTCTGATCACCGAAATACTTCTTAGCCATACTCCTGGTCAGCACGATACTGTTAGGGGCTACAAGCGCCTGTTTTGGATTGCCTGCCAGCATCTTCCAGCTGAACACGTCAAAAACGGTGGAGTCGGTAAATACCACGCCTTCTTCCTGGAAATGTTTATCGCCATGCTCCAGCAGGAAGGTATTCGGACTTGTAAACTGTACTGTTTTCTTTATCTCCGGAAAGTCAGCCGCAAGTGCAGGCGCTGTTGGTGCATTGCCCCATACCTGGTATTGTTCAGGAGCAGGAGCGGTGTTTTTGTCAGCATCTTTGGCATTGCGATAGGCATGTAATACCCGGTATATCTGATAAAATTAGTATTATACCGGTCATAGGACAGTTCATCCTGCACATAAAGCATAATCAGTATACAACAGGTAATCCCGATGGCGAGACCCGTTATATTGATGGCCGAATAGGCTTTTTTTCTTGTCAGGTTGCGCCAGGCAATTTTAAGATAGTTTTTTAGCATAATGGTATGTTGGTATGATAGCGGCAATCTTAGTCAGAGAGAAGGATCAAAAAGATTGCCATTTTCCAGACCGGCTACTATGGCGATTCTTTATTTTTTGGGCCATGTAAAGTGTTCAGATACGGACATTTATTCCGGTCGGAAATGAACAGGAGAAAGCCGATGAATCCTGTCTGGTTTCCGGTTTATCTTTTGTCAGATAAGGTTTATCCTTCGTTAATCTTTCGTTCAGCAATGGAAGATCAACGAAGGATAAGCCTTATCTAAGCAATATCAGACGACGTTGATAGCTTTCTCTACTGAAAGATATTAAATACGCAGAATACACACACTACATTTTCTTTTTATCCGCTATTGTCTTATCTGTACAAATAATATATAATTACGACAGTTTATCAATCCGTTACAATAACTGATTTTCCGATGATCTTTCCTTTACCTGCTTCTTTGTAAGCGCTCCTGATCTCATTGAAAGAATAGGTCTTATCTAGCACAATTTTCAGGTCTTTTTTTGCCAGCTCAGATAGTATGTTAAGCTTTTCCGCTGTAGGTTTCAGTATTAATACTTTCAGTTTTTTTCCGGAGAAAAGATTATTGAAAACAGATTGCAGCAGTACAAGTGGGGAAGGAAGAGTGGTGACGAAAGTAGCTTTCTTTTTCATCAGTTTTTTGGCCGCTGTGAAGGACATTTTCGTAGATAGATCAATGATGGTATCGAACCTTTGGTGCGTATTTCGGATATCTTCTCTGGTGTAGTCGATTACCTGGTCGGCGCCACCTGTTTTTGCCAATGCTGTTCCCTGCGTGCCGGCTACAGCGGTTACCCTGGCCCCTCGTTTTTTAGCAATCTGTATTGCATATAGGCCAATACCACCTGTAGCGCCGTTTATCAGTACTTCCTGACCTTTACGGATGGCGGCCAGTTCGTCAATGATCTGAAGGGCAGACAGTCCGGTGACTGGCAGGGCCGCTGCCTGTTCGAAAGAGATATTGGCAGGTTTGGGTGCAAGATCAGTGGCTTTGACAAGCACATAATCTGCCAGTGCGCCGCCTTTAAATACATCGACTAATCCTATTACTTCATCGCCCGCTTTAAAGCCGGTAATATCGCTGCCAATGCTTTCAACTATACCAGAGAAATCGATACCGAGCGTTTTAGGGAATTTTGAACCTGACATCAGTTTCATCTCTCCACGGTAGACTTTCCAGTCCAGCGGATTAATTGAGACTGCTTTCACGCGAACGAGCAATTGATCTTTTTCCGGTGTGGGTACCGCTGCTTCTACTATTTCCAGCACGTTTTCGTTGCCAAACTGTTGATAGATTACTTTTTTCATAGCAAATTGTTGTTTATTTTTTAGAAAGAAAAGCCCGGCAAGCCTGACAGCTGCCGGGCGCTGTAGTGAATTATATGACAGGTGTTATTAGTTTAATACCGGATAATCTGTATATCCTTGTTCGCCAGGAGTATATAACGTCATATAATCCACCTCATTTAAAGGGTCGTTTTTTTCCATCCTCCTCATGAAGTCAGGATTGGCGAGGAAACTTCTGCCAAAGGCTACCAGGTCAGCAGATCCGGCTTGTAACTTAGATTCCGCGGTTTCTGGTGTGAGTCCGTTACAGTAAATGATCGTATTAGAAAAAGCGCTGCGTATTGCCTGATGTGTTTTTTCCGGAATTGCAGGATTGTCGGAAATGTGGAGATAAGCGACACCCAGTTTGTTCAGTGCTCCACTCAGATAAGCATAAGTTGCATGTACTTCTGCCTCATCATACGCCGGCATATCACTCAATGCAGAATAGGGAGAGAGACGTACGCCCACCTTTTCAGCGCCGATAACGCGGGCCGTTCTTTCGGCTATTGCTATGATTAAGCGGCTGCGGTTCTCTATTGTTCCTCCATAGCTATCTGTACGGTTATTTACATGTGGATTGAGCGATTGTTCCAGTATGTAACCATTAGCGCCGTGCAATTCTACGCCATCAAAGCCTGCTTTTATGGCATTTTCAGCGGCTTTTACAAAGTCATTGATCAGCAGTTCAATACCCTGCGCATCCAGGGCCAGGGGTACAGAATGCTCCTGCATACCTTCTTTATCTGTGAAGATCTCACCAGCTGCCTTGATGTCAGATAGACCAACCGGATGATATCCTTCCGGCAGATTGGCAATATGCGCAATTCTGCCGGTATGCATGAGTTGTAAAAAGATCTTGGATCCACGCTCATGTACCGCCTTCGTGACTGCTTTCCATGCCTCGACCTGTGCTTCGGAAAAGATACCGGGAATGCGCGGATAGCCTAATCCCTCAGGACTTGGCGAAGTACCTTCAGTAATGATCAGACCTGCACCGGAACGCTGTTTATAGTAGGTGGCCATAAGGTCGTTCGGTACATTGCCCAGTGCCCGGCTTCTGGTCATCGGGGCCATTACAACATGGTTTTTTAACTGTAAAGAGCCTTTTGTATAAGACGTGAATAACTGTTTCATTTTTGCGATGTTTTTATTGACATCACAAAGTTGCATCTTCCCGGAAGCGGCAAATAGCGCTAAAAGACGGAAAAATAGTCTTAAACGACGGGGAGGGAGTGTGACTGTTTTTTGCCGGAAAGATCAGGAGTAGGAGAATTTCTTCGGATTTAATCCATAGTGTTTTTCAAACACCCTGCTAAAGTGACTCAGATTAGAAAAGCCCATTTCATAGCCTACCTCTGCAACAGAATGCTTACCTTGTTTTAACAGAAAGGCTGCTTCTTCCATTCTTGCCTGCTGGTAATAGTTATAGATGGTGGCGCCGAAAGCCTGCTTAAAAAGCTGTTTAAGTTTGGTTTCGCTCATGGCTGCGATCTGGGCCAGTTCGCCTAATACGGGAGGCACACTAAGGTCGCGGATGATCTCATTACGGATATGGAGTAGTCTGGCTGCATCAGCGTTGTTGATGTGCTGTTGCGGGGTATTTTCGCGTGTTGATAGCTTATGAAATATGAGATACAGCAATTCCTGTACTTTAATCTGCATGTAGAAGTGGCTCAGGTTGTCCTGCAGGTCAACAGCACTCAGGTTTTTCAGCAACAGTTTGGTTTCTGCCGTCATCCGCTCAAAGTAAAGAAACGAATTACCACTGCCTGTGATGGTCTGCAGTGTGGAGTTCAGCTGATTGGAGGCTAAGAGGGCGTTAAGATATGGCGGCTTGATCGCAACAACCATATAATGAATAGAATGATTGGCCGGAAAACGTATGGTTGAACTCAGGTCATTGGAGGTCACCTGGATCGCTGAATCTTCCCGCTGTGAAAATTGTACATAGGGGTCGTCATTGTAAGCAATACCCAGTGGTTGTTCATTGCTATAGAAGAATATTGTAATAAGGTCATTCCCCTGACCGGAAGTATTACGTTTGATAACAAGATCTTCCTTCAGCAGATACCGGTGAATAGTGATCTTGAAATCCGGACCGAAATCCAGTTTATTAATGGATCCTTCTCCTAAATATGCAGGTATTACCAACAAATTATCATTTACCGTTGCCCCGATATGACGGGCAAAGTAGGTCATAAAATCAAAATCTGCGGTTGCTGAAAAGCTGAATATCATCCCCTTGGCTTTTGGCTATTGCAGCAATTTATAACTTTAAACTGATAATCAGGGACAGGATCATGTCCCTGATACAATAGGTATAGCTGTTCAGTTTTGTCTAAATATGCCGTAAAAACCAGACAGGCGGCAGGATACCTGTAATACATATCCTGCCGCCTGCTTTTTAAGCCTGCTGATACCTGGCCTTAAACTCCTCTACAAATTGTTGCAATTTCGTACTGCCGGTCACGATTGCACCTTTATCAAAAAAGTCTTTGGTAATAATGCCGGCTCTTACGCCCTGACCTAATTCAGTAATTAATCCTGCCAGTTCGGTAGAAAGACCTGCGGCCGCCATTCCTTGCTGTAACTGTTCATCCGGGATAAATGTCCAGGATAATTCAGGTTTGCCGATAGCCTGACCAAACAGGGTCGCTACTTCATTGCCTGTCGAAATATCACTGACAACATACTTTACTTCAAAGCCGTTTCCATCCTGCTGAAGTTCCCTGACAATGGCAGCTGCCAGATCCACAGGGTGAGTCAGCGCCAGTTTGGTATCTCCGTCATAGTTATTTCCGAAAATATTCCTCGTTTTAATCAGGGGAATATCCCGTAGGAAGTTAACGAAAAAGAAGCCGGATCTCAGCACGGTCACGTTTACACCGGATAATTGCTGTAATAGCTGTTCTGCACGATGCACTCCTTGTACAGGACCGGTACCTTCGGCTGCATCTGCACCAACGCTGCTCAGGAAGACCACGCGTTGAATGCTATTATTGCTGATAGCGGCAGCATATGCTTCTCCGGCGCGGGTAATATTTTCAATCATGTTGGTAGCCCCCATCGCAGGAGGCATCATTGCATAGACGGCATCCGCGTCTTTAAAGGTTGTTATTAAGAAGGAGGTGTCAGTGATGGAGCCTACTGCTGCTACAGCGCCTAATGACTCTATAGCGCTCTTTTTATCTGGATTGCTGGTGATAACGGTTACGTCATGACCTGCTTCAATTAATTGCTTTACTACTGGTGTAGCCACATTGCCTAGTGAGCCTGTTGTTATAATTTTCATGTTGTCCTTTTTTTGTTGATTCAAGGTTGTATTGTGAATACAAAGGACGCAAGAAGGGGAGATCTAAAATAACCGGAAACGACGATAAATTAGTCGTTTCCGACAGCAAAAGATTTTATTGATTATTATACAGCTTATTATGGCAAACGATTGCATATTTGTATATTTCAATCCTGGATGTATCCAGGAACAATGATCTGAAATAATCTAGTCCATGAAAATAGACCACGTAGCCTTCTGGGTGGAAGACCTGGAAGCAATGAGATACTTTTATCTGACACACTTTGAGGCCACTTGCGGGGAGCGTTATATGAACCCTGTGAAAAAGTTTTATTCCTATTTCATCACATTCAATGATGGCGGTAGCAGAATAGAGCTGATGCATAGGGCAGATATAGCTGCCAACAGTCAGCAGCGTGGCTTTGTTACAGGAATCGCTCATCTTGCTCTTACAGTAGGTAACAGGGAGCGGGTAGATGCAATGATTGCTCATTTCAGAGCACATGGTTATAAGATCATCGGAGAGCCGCGGGTGAGTGGAGATGGCTATTATGAGGGCGTGATCCTCGATCCGGAAGAGAATGTGATCGAGTTACTTGCAGAAAATTAATAAAATCAAATACTTATCAGATAGCGTTTCAGTCATTGACTCAGGCAATCAATGCTTATTCGAGTGTCCAGCGTGCACACTCGTTCTCTGTACTATATAATATGATATCATCTTCGTTCAGTTCAAGACGAAACAGGCTTTCGTCCGCGATTTGCTTTAATGCCTGCATATAAAATACACCATCCAGCATATGAATCACAATAGGTATTATTGCGCGGCGGTCTATGAAAAGAGCATTATTCAGGAATCTGAATTTAAATTGTTCAACTCTATCATAATAAGTCCTGCTATGTAATCTTGCGTATATGTCGTTTATAGTCATGAATTAACATTTTAATTATGGAAAAGGGACTATCTCCCTTTTCCGTAAATATTTTTATAATCACCAGCGATTATTGTAGGACCTGCCAGGTTTCTCTTCCCTGGGTCTGGCCTGACTGGCAGCAATCGTTTTCCCATCTATTAATGAACCATTCATTTCCTGGATGGCTTTTTCCGCTTCAGTATCATTTGGCATGGTGACAAAGCCAAATCCTCTGCTGCGATTCGTAAATTTATCGATAATAACATTTGCTGAACTCACCACTCCGTATCTGGAAAAATGATTATTTAGGTCCTCGTTAACAATAAAAGGACTCAGATTGGACACGTATATATCCATTTTGAAAGATTATTAATTTGTGAAAAATATTGAATGAGGTAACGCAGGTGGTAAAAAAGAAGACTGTAAAGGAAACTAGGTTACTAGTGCCGTAACTCAAACTGTAATCTTGGTAAAGATATGGTTTATAGTAACCTTGACCTAATTTATTATTATAGGTATCAAGGAAACATGACCCGGCGACGTTTATCGCAGCACGCGCCATATCAATAAAACTGTAATATTGTATATGGTTCAAATCTTATTCTTATCTTCCATGATATATATGCTTGTCGATACGTCAGGCATGGTTTGATAATTTTAAAAGTTATTGGATGGCCCGTTTAATAAAAAGCAAACACGAGCAGGCTTTAGTAAAGAAACCGACTGGTATTACCGGATTTGATGAAATCACAGGAGGAGGTCTGCCTGAGGGCCGTCCGTCACTGATTTGCGGTGAGGCCGGGGCGGGAAAGACACTTTTCTCGATCGAATTCCTTATCAGGGGCGCTACTCAGTTTGATGAGCCTGGTGTTATTATGACATTTGAGGAAAAAGCAGACGACCTTGAAAAAAATGTGCTTTCATTGGGCTTCGATTTAAAAAAGTTACAAAAACAAGGTCTGATATGGATCGATCATGTACATATTGACCGGACCGAAATTGAAGAGACTGGCGAATATGATCTGGATGGTTTGTTCATAAGACTTGGCCATGCCATTGACAGCATTGGTGCCAAAAGAGTAATGCTTGATACCATTGAGAACCTGTTTAGTGGCTTATCGAACGAAGGTATCTTACGCGCTGAGTTACGAAGATTATTCAACTGGTTGAAAGAAAAAGGAGTAACGACCATAATTACCGCGGAAAGGGGAAAGGACTCGCTGACCCGGCAGGGATTAGAGGAGTATGTGTCAGATTGTGTTATTCTGCTTGAACATCGTGTGATCAATCATATTTCTACCAGACTTCTTCGTGTTGTGAAGTATAGAGGCTCTTTACATGGTACAAATGAATACCCGTTTTTAATTGATGAGGAGGGATTTTCTGTCCTTCCGGTTACTTCACTGAGGCTGGACAATGCAGTTTCCTCACAGCGCATTTCATCGGGCATTCCTTCGCTTGATGCAATGTTGGGTGGGAACGGATTTTTCAGAGGCAGCTCTATACTGGTTTCAGGTACTGCCGGAACTGGTAAAACGAGTATTGCGACCTACTTTGCAGATGCGTCCTGTAAGAGAAAGGAAAAGTGCCTGTATTTTGCATTTGAAGAATCTCCCAGACAGATTGTTCGTAATATGAACTCAATAGGGATCGATCTCCAGAAGCATATGGATGCAGGATTGCTGGAAATTCATTCTTCCAGACCAACCTTATACGGTCTGGAAATGCATTTGGTGGCTATTCATAAAGTAATCAGAAAGTTTAGACCACGTACAGTGATCATTGATCCTATTACCAATCTTATTACGATTGGTTCGATGTCAGAGGTGAAGTCAATGTTGATAAGACTTATAGACTTTCTTCAATCGGAAAATATTACAGTGATCTTTACTGCCCTGGTATTTGAAAAAGAACCATCTACTCAGACTGATGAAGGCGTCTCTTCTCTGGTAGATGCCTGGATACTGGTAAGGGATATTGAGTCTAATGGAGAAAGGAACCGTGGTATTTATATCATGAAAGCCCGGGGAATGGACCATAGTAATCAGGTCAGGGAATTTGTGATAAAAGATACCGGGTTAGAGTTGATAGACGTTTATTTAGGTCCAAATGGTATTCTTGTTGGCTCTGCCCGTAAAGCGCAGGAGTTGACGGAAGCCACAGGTGTCGAAATGCGTACACATGCTATTACCCGTAAGGACCGAGAGGTCGAAAGAAAGAAATTGGTACTTGAAGCAAAAATTGCTTCACTAAGAGAGGAATTTGAGTCTGTGCAGGATGAACTGAATAAAACGTTTCTGGAAGAAGAACTGACAAATGCTATTATGGCAAAAAACAGGCAGGAATTAACCAACAATCGTACTAACCGAAAATCTGCCAATGGTAAAAGGAAATAAAGAAAAGCAGTCGGTATCACCCTCACGCGCCAGGAGTACTAAGACACAAAAGGAGAGATGGCAACTTCGGCTATATGTTGCCGGTAATACGCCAAAGTCTGTAGCGGCGCTCGCCAACCTTAAACGCTACTGTGAGGAATATCTTCAGGGCAGATATGAACTGGAGGTGATAGATCTTCTGGTCCAGCCGCAACTGGCTGCCGGCGATCAGATACTTGCGATTCCTACGCTTGTCAGAAAAGTACCTGTGCCGGTCAGAAAGATTATCGGTGATTTATCTAATGAGGAAAAGGTGCTGGTCGGGCTGGATATTAAACCTGTAAAAAGATAGCATGGCACATCAGGGAAAAAAAGACAGAGAAGATGCGGATACATCTGAATACGTGCTGCGGTTGTTTATTACAGGCAGTACGCCCAATTCAATAAGGGCGGTCTCAAATATTCGTCAGATATGCGAAACATATCTAAAGGGAAGGTATTCCCTGGAAATCATTGATGTCTATCAGGAACCTGCTTTAGCTCAGCAAGAACAAATTATTGCTTTACCATTGTTAATTAAGAAGCTGCCTCTGCCGCAAAGAAAATTAATTGGTGACCTTTCAGAAAGTGATAAAATATTAAAAATACTTGACGTGATTTAGCGTAATGGATAATCATATTAATTTGAACAACGACCTGCTGGAAGAGCTGGCTGAGACACGAAGACGCCTTGCTGAAGCAGAAGAGACCATTGAAGCCATCCGAACTGGTCAGGTGGATGCCCTGGTTGTACAACAGGGGGGTACGCATCAGCTGTACACCTTGCAAACGGCTGATCACGCTTATCGTATGTTCATAGAAAAAATGAATGAAGGAGCAGTGACGCTGAACAGAGATGGCGTCATTCTATACGCTAATTCGCGGTTTTCGGACATGCTGGCACTTCCATTAATGTATATTATCGGCCAGCCGTTGTCTACGTTTGTTGCTCCTCATTCCCGGTCAATTTATATGGATTTATATGAATCCTGCTGGAAGGAAGATACGAAGGGGGAAGTGGATCTGTTGCGTCATGCATCATTTGTTCCGACAAAATTGTCATTGAACCGGCTGGAACTCGCCAGCGAAATGTCCATGAATATTATCCTCACTGATCTTTCCGAGCAGAAAAATACGCAAAGGATACTTGAAGAAAACAACCGGCAACTGGAGCAACTGAACAGCACTCTTGAATCGAGCAATCACGATCTCCAGCAGTTTGCATCCGTCGCCTCTCATGATCTGCAGGAACCACTGCGTAAAATACAAATGTTTGGAAATTTCTTAAAAACCGCCGGCGTTTTGCAACCTGCCGGTAAAGAATATCAATACCTTGAAAAGATCTTGAAGTCAGCAGAACGTATGAAGACATTGATTATCGATGTGTTGAATTACTCAAGATTATCCATTAATACAGGTGAATTTCTTCCCGTTGCGCTTGATGAACTGGTACAGGAAATTCTGGAAGATTTTGAGTTGCTTATCAAAGAAAAGGATGCGCAAATCAGTGTTGCCAAACTGCCTGTACTTGATGTAAATAAAGGGCAGATCAGACAGATGTTTCAAAATCTCATATCCAATGCACTGAAATTTTCCAATCCGGGAATAAGGCCGGTTATAAAAATAGGAGGCTGTTTTCTTGCTGATAAAAATTTCGATAGTCCTGAAAGTCCGGAAGGAAGCTATTATATGGTCAGTGTAGAAGACAATGGAATAGGCTTTGAAGAAAAATATATACCGAATATATTTGCGCTTTTTGAACGACTGAACAGTAAAGAGGCTTTTGAGGGAACAGGCATTGGTCTTGCAATTGCAAAAAAAATAGTAGAGAAACACAACGGAGTTATTCATGTTAAAAGTAAAGTCCGGTGCGGAAGTAGATTTCAGATCATTATTCCAGTAACGCACAGTATCAGCTAATCTATATGTCAATTTTAAGAATATTACTAGCAGAAGATGATGATGACGACAGAGAAATGTTCTGCACTTTTCTGGCCGGACGCAATGATGTTGAGCTTTTCGCCTGTGTTGAAAACGGGCTTGAAGCGATAGACGCTCTGGCAGCGATAATATCATCAGATAAGCTGCCTGATATGATCCTGCTTGACCAGAATATGCCAAAGCAAAACGGACTGCAGACACTGAAAATATTGAAAGAAAACCCGGTATATGCAGCTATTCCTGTTTTTATCTATTCGACATACGCCGACGGCGCTTTACGGGAGCGTAGTTTACAGGCCGGCGCTATTTCAGTGTTTTCTAAGCCTTTTACGATGCAAGGATATAATGAAATGCTCGAAAGTATGCTGAGTGCCATGCACAGGTCTTCATTTGATAAAAATATTTTATAAATATTTTATGCATTACCATTTCTTTAACATTAGAAACGGTACCTTCATCTCATCACTTCACTAGACCACGCGTCATATTTCCATCTATCAAATAGCATATTTGAGATTTATTTCCAGCGTCCTACAAAATCTCTGATATGGTTATTGCAATCTTTTTCATTTCTATCTGGTATTTATCGTTGTTTTCGCAAACGTTTTTTCAGCACAGATATGCAGCACACGGTGCTTTTACAATGAATAAAGCCTGGGAACGGTTCTTTTTTATCGTCACTTATATTACACAAGGGTCGTCTTATATGAGTCCAAAGGCATATGGCATCATGCACAGGTTGCATCATGCGCATACAGATACCCCGCTTGATCCCCACTCGCCGTCGAATTCGTCCGATATCTTTTCAATGATGTGGAACACACGAAAAGTCTATCAGGATATTCTGCATGACAGAACAGTAGTAGAGGAACGATACCTCAAAAACCTTCCCTCCTGGGATGGATTTGATCGCTTTGCCAATGGTGGATTTTCAAGATTACTATGGGTCGTGCTATATATCCTGTTTTTTGTAGCATTCGCCACTAGTCCCTGGCAGTACCTGCTTTTGCCTATCGTCGTTTCAATGGGCGCTTTTCATGGTGCTATTGTGAATTGGTTCGCACATAAGTATGGATACATCAATTTCAAGTTAAAAAATACGTCTATGAACCTGCTTTTTGTGGATGTATTGATGTTGGGAGAATCCTATCACAATAATCACCATAAACATCCTTCTTCCGTAAACTTCGGTCGTCGCTGGTATGAGATTGACCCGGTGTATTATGTCATACGGACCTTATCATATTTCAAAATTATCAGACTTGTGAATACCTCAAAGATATCTCCGGCTGTTGCCCATTAGCAAAGGTTTTAATGGTATTACATAATAAACAGAAAGATCAGGGTATGTATCCTGATCTTTCTGTTTTGCCAAATCCCCAAACCGGGGAATTTTATTGCGCGCGACACAGATTCTGACTATTGAATACGGGGGCTGACAGCATGCGTTATATTATGCGCGCCATATTTATATTTTGCATGACAGCATTGACGCCTTCTTGCGTTCTAGCGCAGATTATATAACGATTCCCGCTTCAGTACCGGTATGCTATTTGAAGACCGTTTATTAGCCCCCATGCTTTTGTGCCAGGTTCACAGGTTTTGTGTCAAGGGTAGGACAAAATCATAAAACTATTCCCAAATTATATTTAAATACCCTCAAACATACACGATGGAAGATCAACCTAAGTTTCCGGATCTGACGGATGCTGAAAGACGAGCCCTTGAGGAGCTAATGCCTGACGAGATGAGTGAAATCATTACTTCGGGCATAAAGAGACGCCATTTCCTTAAATTAGTAACATACACCGGAACTGGCTTACTCGCAACGCATCTTCTCGGTATCGAGCAATTAATGGCCAGGAGCACCACCGGCGCTCCATTACCTCCCACCGTCATTGAAAATGGCGTCAACGTATCCTTTAAAGTAAATGGCAGTGCGCAGCAACTACTGGTAGATTCACGTATGACCCTACTTGATGCTTTACGTGAGCGTATGGAACTGACAGGTTCCAAGAAGGGCTGTGATCATGGACAGTGTGGGGCGTGCACGGTAATAGTTGATGGCAGACGCGTCTTGTCCTGCCTGACGCTTGCTGCCACCTGTGAAGAGAAGGAAGTAACAACTATTGAAGGTCTCGCTGACGGCGACAAACTGCATCCGATGCAGGCTGCATTTATCAAACATGACGGCTTTCAATGTGGTTATTGCACACCAGGCCAGATTTGTTCAGCAGTTGCCTTAATGAATGAAGCAAAGAACGGAGAAGCGAGTTATGTAACCAGTAACGTTCGGGAGTCCGGAAGGCCGATGGAACTGTCCGATGAGGAAATACGTGAGCGGATGTCGGGGAACATCTGCCGTTGCGGGGCTTATCCGAATATAGTGGATGCCATTCGTGAGGTGCACGGAGACAAGGCTGTTGCCCAGGTTTGGCAATTTGCTGATGGCACTATTTGATCATATCAAGCAATTGTTAATCATGAGACCATTCAAATATTCGAATGCCGCTGATCCGGCTACTGCCATTACGGCTATATCCACGAACGCCGATGCTAAGTTCTTAGGCGGTGGAACGAACCTGTTAGACCTGATGAAGGAGGATGTTATGCACCCTGCTGAACTGGTGAATGTTACCCGCTTAAAATACGATGGTATTGATAAGACGTCAAACGGCATCTCAATTGGCGCTACAGCGACGAATGCTTTTACTGCCAATCACGAAAGAGTCCGTAAGCATTATCCATTATTGACGATGGCGATTCTGGCAGGTGCAAGCGCGCAGATCAGAAATATGGCAACCAATGCAGGGAACCTTAATCAGCGTACCCGCTGTACCTACTTTTATGATGTAAATATGCCCTGCAATAAACGTACACCAGGCTCGGGTTGTGGTGCCCTGAAAGGCATCAATCGCAACCATGCTATTTTCGGGTGGTCGGAAAAATGTGTCGCGGTTTATCCGTCTGACATGGCGGTTGCCTTAGCGGCCCTTGATGCAGTCGTACATGTGGAGTCAGGAAACCAGCAAAAACGAACGATCGCATTTGCTGATTTTCATCGCCTACCCGGCGATACGCCCCAGATAGATAATAATCTGAAGCATGGAGAACTGATCACGGCTATTGAACTGCCGGAAAATGATCTTGCCGAACACGCTTATTATCTTAAGATTCGCGAAAGATCGTCGTATGCTTTTGCACTGGTGTCTGTTGCGGCGGCAATGTCGCTTGATGGCAATAAGATCAGAGATGTCCGTATTGCCCTGGGAGGTGTTGCGCATAAGCCGTGGCGGGCAACTGTAGCAGAGAAATTATTAAGGGGTAAGGAAGCTACTGCCGCCAACTTTAAGGTGGCCGCAACTGCAGAATTAAAAAATGCCAGGCCATTGGAACATAACAAATATAAAGTAAAAATGGCAGGTGATGCTATTGTACGTGCGCTTTCCAATGCCATGAACGGCGTAGGTTATGGCATGAATGCAGGGTTGGACACAGGTGTTTGATGAAGAATTGCAGCATACTGAAATTGATTTTCAACAAGATTAACTTTTTAACTCATGAGCGAAACCGGAAAACCGATCAGCCGTATAGATGGCCGCCTAAAGGTCACTGGTAAGGCAACGTATGCAGCTGAGTTCAATCAGCCTAACATGGCGTATGCGTTTCCTGTACGCGCGACGATCGCAAAAGGACTCATTGCATCCATTGATGATGCCGCCGCAAAGAAAGAACCCGGCGTGCTCAGTGTGATCAGCTATAAAAACGCCCTCAGGTTAAAACCTATGGATATGCAGGCGCAGATGAAAGCCGGCGCCGCATTCGTGGGAGAAAACCTGCTGCCCTTACAGGAAAATAAAGTACATTACCTCGGACAGTTTATCGCCGTTGTAGTAGCGGAGACTTACGAACAGGCGCGTACGGCTGCTTATAAATTAAAAATACGCTATACGGAGGAAAAAGCAGCTACAGACCTGAAGACTGAACTCCCCAACGCTAAAAAGCCTAAAATGTTCATGGGCGAAGAAGCGCAGGTAAACGAGGGGAAAACAGCTGCTCCACTTGCCGCTTCAGCGCACCAGGTTAATCATAGTTATTCCACACCCACCGAACATCATCATCCCATGGAACCACATGCTACGATAGCTGTATGGGATGGTAGCAAAAAGCTCACCTTATATGATGCAACACAGGGCGTAGGCATAACCAGTGCTATTGCCGCCTATTTCCTGGGATTGCAACCAGAGAATGTGCGCGTAGTCGCACCATATGTAGGAGGTGGGTTCGGTAGTAAAGGCCTATGGCTGCATACGCTGTTAGTGGCCATTGCTGCGAAAGCAGTGTCCCGCCCGGTGAAACTGGCGCTTACCAGGCAGATGATGCAGACGAATGTCGGACACCGTGCCGCTACTATCCAGCGTGTAGCACTGGGGACCGACACAGCAGGGAAATTGAGTGCACTCCGTCATCATACGGATTCTTATAACAACCTCACCAATTTTTTTGAACCCAGCGGGAAACAGTCACTCGTGCTCTATCAGGCGCCTATACGTGAAGTTACCTATAATGTAACTACATTGAATCGGGGCACGCCGACGTTCATGCGCGCACCCGGAGAGACACCGGGGACATTTGCGCTCGAATCGGCGATGGATGAGATGGCGTACGAACTCAAGATGGACCCTGTGGAATTCAGGATCGCTAATCATACTGCTAAAGATCCGATGAAAGGACATGATTTCTCCAGTGACTTTCTGGTGGACTGTTACCGCATCGGTGCAGAAAGATTCGGCTGGTCGGCGCGGAGTATGGAGCCGGGACGACAAAGAAAAGGGAAATATCTCATAGGTTATGGCATGGCTACCGCTACTTACCCGGGCGGCCGTAGTGCTGCATCTGTGAAGGTGACACTCACTGCAAACGGGGATGTGACAGTGCAAACCGCATCAATCGATATCGGAACAGGAACATATACGGTACTGGCACAAACGGTAGCCGACGCCCTGGGGGTTCCGGTAGACAGGATCGACGTGAAAATTGGTGATTCCAGTCTTCCGGCTGCACCGCTGGCAGGTGGTTCCCAAACGACCGCCAGCATCCATCCGGCTGCTATGGAAGCCTGTGTACTATTAAGGAAAGAACTGGCCGCGTTAGCCATTGCAGATCCTTCTTCAAAGCTAAACGGTCGTCGACTGGAAGAGATCAGTTATACCAACGGCAAACTGGTTATTACAGGTGACGAAAAGAAGAGTGACGATTATGCAGACATTATGAAACGGGCTAAGCGCACTGAAATAGAAGTCTGTGCGACTACACAGCCGGTGTCTGGTCCGGGTATGACAGTACCCAGCGCATTGTGTACACCAAGAGAGACTCCTCCTGAACAGAACAGCGATATCAAACAATATGCTTTTCATTCCTTTGGCGCCCAGTTTGCCGAAGTATGGGTAGATCAGGATTTTGGTACTATCCGTGTGAAGCGCTTTACCAGCGTACAGGATGTGGGACGTATCATGAATGAAAAAACGGCGCGTTCACAGATTATCGGGGGCGTGATCTTCGGCATTGGAGCAGCCCTCATGGAGTCAACAGAATACGATAAACGCTGGGGAAATCCGGTAACGCGTACGCTGGCGGATTACCACGTACCCGTAAACCTGGATGTACCACCGATCGATGTACATTTTATTGGTAAACCCGATCCGCATATATCACCTATAGGCGCCAGGGGTATCGGAGAAATCGGTATTACCGGCGTATCAGCCGCCATTGCCAATGCCGTATTCAATGCTACCGGAAAAAGATTACGGGATCTGCCACTGACGCCGGATAAATTACTGTGAAGCGAGTTGTTAGTGTCGAATCACTATATTGAAAGAGAAGAAGCCGGCCATTAATCTGAGCCGGCTTCTTCTCTTTATGTGCGCTAATGCTTAATAAATTTCTTTACAATAGTTTTACCGCTTTTAATAACCCGAATAGTATATAAACCCGGTTTAAGTGCAGATACATCAATATTGCTACCTGACATAACGGTATTGATGACGATATGCCCCGCTATATCTGATACCGCTACTTTTGCGCCAATCAGTTCCCTGGAAGAGAAATAAAGCGTTTCAGCAGCAGGATTCGGATAAATTGTGAAATCCTTATTGTCTGCCACTGTTATCTTTGGTGCAGCTGTCCTGGCAGCTTCGGATTGTACCAGCCGCCATTGACCACATGTTTGATTATTATTACCCCATTGACGGACATTCGCACCATTAGACGAACTGGCGTCTGCTACTTCTGCAATCCTGCCACTATGTTTGGCAATAAATTTATAATATCCATCGGTAGTTGGAACCAGTACGAACTGCTGGTTAAAACCGCCCACATAATCCCATTGCAGTATATTAGCTCCTTCGGCTTTATTAATGCCGTCAACATCTAAAGATTTACCACTGGCAATTACCTTGATATTGTAGGCGCCATCCCCCAGGTGTATCAGCTGAAACTGTTGATTGGTACCGCCTACATATTCCCATTGCTGAATATTACCGCCATTTGCCTGTACCTGTTCAGCTGCCAGGTCCATATATTTGCCACTATTCCGGTTCTGAATAAACCAGGTACCTGCTAAATTGGTAGCTCCGGTAGTGCGGATGCGCAGCGAGGAAACTTTGTCATTTAAGCCATCAGCTACCAGACAAGCGACGTTTCCCCTGTATGTTTTTGAGGTACCGGTAAAGTTGTGGTCATCGTAGACAGTCACTTCAAATCCTTCGGCCACGGTGAGGCTCGACAGGATGTCGTTGTCTATACCTAAAGACTGGAGTCTGCTCAGATCGTAATCGCCCACTTCCAGGCCATTGGCAAAGCCTTTATAGTCACAGTCATTGTAGAAATTGGCTACTTCCTGCTGGTTTTTGGTGCGTATACCAAAGATGGTATTGACCCTGTTAGCGAGTTCTTTCAGGTTAATATTGTTGTCGTTATATACCCAGTAAAATCCTCCTTTGGAGTTACAGTTATTTTTAGCGCGGGTCATCTTGTCAGCGACCGTGTTGCCATTCTCATAATTGAGGTCTCCCGTATGCAGCTGAATATTATTGATATTCCAGTCACATGGATTGTTGCCGGCGCCACCTTCATACCACTGCAGGTAAATCCTGTCGACAGCACCACTGCGCTGGTTATTGACATTGGTAGCTACGCTTTGCCAGTAAGGCTTGTTACGATAAGGGGCAAGCGTCGTTTTATAGCCAATGTCAGCCAGCATCACGTGGAAGGCGCTGGCGGAATTAACATCATATGCCTCTTCATCATCATTGTTGATCGCATCAATAGAGGGAATGGCTGTTTTCAATGCTTTAAAATTCCGGTAAAGGATACTGCTTGCTCCCGTACCCTGGCTGCTGACCAGATTTTTAATATTTGTATAAGAGTGACTTCCCCAGCCACCTACACATGTTTCTACCCGGGTGATAGAAGTAACGCCAGTTTTAAGCGCAGTTACATCGGCAATATAGTTTGGATTGGTAGATCCGAAAACGTAGGTGCCGTTTGAGCAGATGGTTTGTCCATCTGTAGTTAAGTCTCCGTTGGGCTGAACAGTAACGTCGAATAGGATGACGTATGTAAATCCGGAGGCTTTTAAATCGGTGATCGTATGATTTCTTTCTCTGCGGAAATGCCCGCCGACATAAATGCCCGATTGAGCAAAAACTCCGTCGCTCACAGATAGCAGGATAAGCAACAAAAGTGCACATAGTGGTTTAAAGTTAATTTTCATAACATTCGTGGTTACTAAGGGTTTAAAATTGATTACATAGCTAAAAGAATTGATTTTGATAGCTAATACGATGTATGGAGCGGGTAGGGTATGTATACGCCAAAAATAATATAAAATACCGCAAATTGTGCTATCATTACCTGATTTTATTTATTGACGGTCCGCCCTGACTTTCATCTCTTTGCACCAGCTAAATTGTATTGACATGAGAATCGTAACCTTGGAAGAACATGTTTCATTTCCGGAAATGACCGCGCTTCTGCCGGAGGAAATATTAAAAAACAGGAAGCAATCAGGCGCAGCACTGCAAATGCAGGAAAAGCTGGCAGACATCACAGGTGAACGGCTAACTTCGATGAAAGCAGCCGGTATATCCATGCAGGTACTTTCGGTAGAAAACACAGACGTCTATCTGTTGCCTGATAGTTTAGCACCAGCATTTGCGGCAAAGTATAATGATTTGCTGGCGGATAAAATAAGCAGTCATTCCGATGCTTTTGCCGCATTTGCCATGCTTCCCATGACAGTGCCGGAAGCTGCCGCGGATGAACTGGAACGCGCGGTAAAAACACATGGCTTTTGCGGCGCCATGATTAAAGGACTTATAAACGGAGTATTCCTGGATGCACCCAAATTTGCGCCCGTTTTTGCATGTGCAGAGAAATTAGGTGTGCCGCTGTATATTCATCCCGGCATTCCACCTAAGGAAGTGATCGATGCCTATTACAGCAATGTAGGAGATACAAAAGGCCCCAATGAAGCCATTGCCTGTTATGGATGGGGATGGCATTCGGAAACAGCCATACATATCCTTCGCCTGTTAGCTGCCGGCATTTTTGACAAATATCCACAACTAAACATCATCATCGGCCATATGGGTGAAATGCTGCCTATGATGTGGGAGCGGTCAAACAGGGTATTCCAGCCAGGTAATAATGGTAAGAATCAGCGGACGCTGATAGAAACGTTCCGCAAGCAACTGTATATTACGACCAGCGGCATATTTACCCAACCGCCACTACAAATAGCCATCGACACCATCGGTATCGATAATATCTTGTTTTCTATAGATTATCCTTTCAGCAGTAATCAGATGGGGATAGACTTTTTAACTAAGGCCGCACTTCCCGCAGAACAGCTGGCTAAAATGGCGCATGGAAACGCAGATCGCATATTGAAATTTTAATGTGTAAAACCGGGAAAGGCTACTTTTGTACTATGAAGCATGTGCCGGTACATAAATTACAGGACAGAAGCAGCCTTGGGTTCCAGCTGAAACCATTCTCCCCGGAAACGGCTGAGCACAGGCAATCCGTCGATACTGGCGCACATCGGGATGATCATTATATATTCTTCATCGTGACCGAAGGGGCAGGGACCACTATTGTAGATTTTGAGGAAAAAACGGTTGGTCCTCATCAGCTCTATTATATCCTGCCAGAACAAATACACTATCGCATTCAATCACATCAGGCAAAAGGATGGTTTATAGCGGCAGACCCTGCTTTGGTTCCTCCTGCATGCAGGGATATTATTGAAAGCTGGTCGGGTTTCCAGGATCCGCTTACATTATCAGTGGATGAAATAGCGGATTATGACGGGTTGCTGCATGTACTCCATCGTCGGACATCCAGACAACAGGCGCATGGCCGTATAGCAGTGTTACACGCGTTATTAAGGTCTTTCTTTGAGATGGTGGCAGGTACAATTCGTATGTATTCAAAAGTGGAAACAGATAATTCCAGACCGGCCATATTATCGATGGACTTTAAGAAATTGTTGAAGGAAAATATAGTCGCCTATAAAAGTCCGGCTGACTATGCGGATATGTTACACGTCTCAGCGCCTTATCTCAACGAAGCCGTAAAGAAAATAACGGGATCCACCGTATCATTCTGGATCAGATTTACCCTCCTCACCGAAGCCAAACGACTATTGTATTTTACCAATCTGAGTGTAAAACAGATAGCCGCTGATCTTGGCTTTGAAAACCATTCTTATTTTTCCCGCCTTTTCTATAAGGAAACCGGTATGACGGCACTTACTTTTCGTAAGAAATTCAAAGGCGATAATAAAACGGAAGGGGAGATGACCATTTTCTGATTACACAGGCTCCTTTCTGCTTGCCGGGCGTCAAAGAACGTTATATTGGTGAAGATGGCGTAACTTTGATTTTTACAAATGAAGGTTATGGAAAGGGTGTCACTAAACGAACTTGATAAACGCTTTGCCAGCGGCTCCTCCCTGGAACTGAATGCGCTGTTGCCAACAGGTATTCAGGACGAGATTGGTCATTTTAACGTATTTAATCTGTTAAACATCAGACAGGGCGCCCAGGATAAACCCAGTGAACCCTACCAATGCCGGACTTTCTACAAAATCAGTCTTTTACAGGGGCATTCACAGATCGGATATCCGGATGGTATTATACAGCTTTCACAGCCTACACTGGTTTTTACGACACCTAAAATGCCTGTTACATGGTTTCCGGAGGAACGGCAGTCAGGGATGTTTTGCGTATTTACACCAGAGTTTTTTCACCCGGCGAGAAGTGGCGTAGTAGTGGACGAACTGCCTATTTATAAATCACCGGAACATCCTGTATTTCAACTACAGAAAGGGGATATCAAAAAAGTAAAAGACATCTTTGAGAAGATGCAGACCATGATCGCGTCTACTTATGCCTATAAATATGACCTGCTAAGGGTCTACGCCCTGGAGCTTATTCACCTGGGGCAACAATTACAGTCAACAGTAATGCTTCATCCGAATCACAGCCATTTTGCACGGACCACTTCCCTGTTCATTGAGCTGCTGGAAAGGCAATTTCCATTGGAAAACCCCCACCAGCGGATTAAACTGCGTACGGCTAAAGACTACGCGGACATGCTCTCTATACATGTCAACCATTTGAATAAAATATTAAAGGAAACCACTGGTCTGACGACATCTGCGCTGATAGGCGGAAGAATCCTGAAGGAAGCACAGATTCTCCTGCGGCAGACAAACTGGACGATAGCTGAAATTGCAGATAGTTTGGGGTTTTCGGACTTTGCGCATTTTGCCAAGTTCTTTAAGAGTGAAACTTCCATACCTCCCGGTACTTATCGCTCCCAGGCGAAAAGTTTGAATTATACATAAAATGGATTGCGCCTGCCATTGTATGCAATTGTCATTTATAGGAGTTTTGTACTGTTTTAAATCAAAATAGTACAACAATGAGCGATTCAAAAATTGCATTGGTCACAGGCGGTAGCCGGGGCATTGGTCAGAATATTGCATTAAGCCTGGCACAGAAAGGTAACGATGTCATCATAACATATCTCAGTAACAAGGCAAGTGCAGATGAAACAGTAGCCGCTATTCAGGCACTTGGGCGTAAGGCGGCCGCCTTACCACTTAACACATCAGATATTAAAGGTTTCGATGCTTTCACAGACCAGCTAAGCAAAACATTAAATACCACATTTGGAAAGCCCCGGCTGGATTTTCTGATCAATAATGCGGGTACCAGTTTGCAGTCACCGATTACTGCTGCTACGGAAAGCCAGTTTGACGAGATGATGAATATTCATCTGAAGGGTGTTTATTTCCTCACACAAAAGATGTTACCATTGTTACAGGATGGCGGAAGGATCGTCAATATCTCTTCTGCAGTATCAAGGATCTCTTATCCGGGTGTGTCAATTTATGGGATCATGAAGGGCGGAATGGACGTATACACACGTTACCTGGCGGCAGAACTGGGTACAAGAGGTATATCTGCTAATGTGGTAGCACCGGGAGCGATCTTTGGTGGTGGGGCCATGGAAGACAATCCTGATATCCGCAGGTTTGTAGAAGGTATAACAGCCCTGGGCCGTGTTGGTTTACCTGATGATGTTGGCGGTGTGGTAGCCTTTCTCTGTAGCGATGATGCAAAATGGGTGAATGGTCAGCGTATTGAAGTAACCGGTGGTGTCGGATTGTAACTACCTTGTTTGCTTGTAAGAAAGCCTTTGCCTACACAAAGGCTTTCTTTATTACTTTATAACACTATATTATATTGCCGTAGGTCTTCAATAAGTCCCGGTCCTGCAGGATGCCAATGTAGTCGCTGGCGGGTCTGTTCACTGGATGCGGACATATCAAAGTCCAGGAACATGGCTAAAGGTCCAAAATGGCTTTGCGCTTCTTCCACAGATAGACTGACAAGGGGGATATTTAGCCTTTCTGCTATAGTTGCTGCTATCTCCTTTAGGGTAATGCCTTCTTCGGAGACGGCATGGTATGTGCGTGGTTCGTTTTTCTCCAGCACCAGTCGGTAAAGTGCAGCAACATCTAATAAATGAGCGGCCGCCCAACGATTCGCCCCTTCGCCAACATAGGCAGAAATACCTTTAGCACGTGCGATCTGTAGTAAACTACTGACAATGCCAAATTTTTGGGTGTTGTGTACCTGTGGAAGTCTTACAACAGATACATGTACGCCCTGATCTGCAACATGTGTGGCAGCTGTCTCCGTTGCATAACGGGGATTACGTTGATTAGGATCAAAGTGATTTTCTATCGCCGGCTGACCAGGGATAGCAATCCCCATTGCAGCAACTGAAGTAATCAATAAGGGTCTGTCAGAACCTACCAGGAACCTACCCAGGTGATTGATCGCAGCGCTTTCCTGTCGGCTGGCTGCTTCTATTCTGTCAAAGCCATGCATGTATGCACAATGAATAACGCCGTCTGATTTTTCTATACCATGCTGAAGACTTTGGGGGTCATTAATATTCCCACGATGTACGTCAACACCAGCGGCATTGAGTAGTGCCGCTCCTTCCTCAGAATGTGTTAAGCCAATTACCTGGTGACCTGCCTTTAAAAATTCAGCTGAGATGGCCCCGCCTATAAATCCGGAAGCTCCTGTTATGAATACGCGCATAAGTCCTTCAATTTTTAAGAACAAAACTGAAGGATTATACCTTACAAGAATACGCCATTTGGCGTGAAATTCAGGATTGTGGTAATTGTGCGTGGCGGATACGATCAAGCGTCCTGAGTGACACACCCAGGTATGCTGCAATCATTTTCAATGGTAAACGTTGCAATAGCGCCGGATAATTTTTGACAAAGTCCAGGTATTTCTCTTCGGGAGTGGCGCTTAACGTCGTTACAAGACGTTGGCTGCTGTTGTATATATTATCGGCAGTCAGTTGGGTAGTGAATTCGTTCAATGCCGGTATCTCCTTATTCAGTCTTTCAAAATCCGCTTTTGACCAGGAAAGGATATGACTGGCTTCAACAGCACTGATGCTGGTATGAGCTGCTATCTGAAGGTCATAACTTTCCTTATCAAGCGTCCAGGAATTTTCCGGCGAAAACTTAATGATATGTTCAGTGCCATCACTGCCCGTACTGAAGCTGCGTAGTAGTCCGCTTATGACAAAATATTTATGCCGGCAGATATCCCCTTCATGAAAGAGAAATTCATGTTTTCGAAGTTTCCGGGACACGGCAAAGGAAATAATAGTGTCAATCTCTTCTTCCTTGAGCCTGGTGTTTACCTGCAGATAGTTGTTGAAGGCGTTCATCATTACGTTAATTATTTTCCATCAGCTGATCATAAATATACAATATTTACATTGCAGGTGATAGATTCAGCCCTGGCAGTATAAGGCATCATCTGCCTATTGATTGCTTTCAAGACTGGCTAACATCTTCTTTAAACTTTGCAGATGAAGGTCCGGATAGTCAGAGTATTTATAAATAATGTTTCCTTTCGTATCAATAAGTATGACTTCCGGATAACCATGTATCTGGTAAAGCAGCCGGATGTCTTCGTCATTGACAACGTGTTTCCAGTTCATCTGCTTTTCTTTAATAAATTCCCGGACTTTCTCCAGTGGTGAGCGGGAGGCAAGTGATATTATTTCCAGGTGCTCTTCGGGACATTGCTGTCTTATTTCTCTCAAGGTAGGAATCTCTTCTATACATGGTCCGCACCAGGTACCCCAGAACACAAGCAATACATGCTTTTTACTATACACCTCTTCCAGTACGATCTTGTTGTTGTCGATGTCTTTCGTTGTAAACGAAATTGCCTTTTTCTTTCCTTCTAAGATAGCTCTATCCTGCAGGTACCTTTTAACACCGGCGCCTTCCTCACTGTCCCTGAAGTTTGCGGGAAAAACGGTGTTAAACCGCTCTAACAGCAAATCCGGTGGCAGGAGACTGCTGGTATACCTTTCGAAGGTTATAAATGAACTATAGTCATTGGGATGATCGCTAATGTATTCCAGCTTTTTATAGTCAATAGCCAGTAGGGCTTCCCGAAATCGCTTATAGCCAAGGCTATCTGCCGGTGTCCAATTGGCAGCTACTGAATCATATACCTGCTGGTAATGCTTTCTGGCTTCCTGCGTATGTGCGTTCGCTACCCGGAATTCCTCTTTAGGATCCTTTGCGTTGGTGAGCGTATAACTACAAAAAGGATCAGCTGCATTCATATGCTCAGGGAATGTCACGGTCGCTGGCTTTTCTGTGACGAATATTGTCATAGCAGGCCAGGAGTTGCCGGAAGGCAGCTCGGCACGAATGTGTGCATATAAAGTATTGTAGCTATGGGAAATGGTTGCTTTGTTCTTCTCGTAAACAGGTGTTATACTTATGTCCGATCTTTCTTTATAGTCATAATAGGAGAAAGATAGATTCTTTATTATGGTACTATCCGGAACGATAAAAGATACCTTGAATTTTTTCTGGGCAAATATAAAACCAGGACAAATAAGGATCATGAGAAAACAAACGATAGATTTCATAGTAATTGTATATGGGGCTCAAGATAGAATGATTGAACTAAATAGTCAAAGTATCAGGTGTTAAAAGTTTTATAAAGACGTTTATAGTTTAATTGGGTAGGGCATAGCCATTATACGATACCAACCGGATCATATAATGGCCGTCTCGTGTAAAATCAGCCTGTTTGAATATTATTATATCTGACGATTCAATATCGCGTCAGTTAAAAGATTGTCTGAAATCTAAAGGACTCTGATTGGTTTTGCTTTTGAATAACTTATTAAATGATTGTGGATGTTCAAAACCTAGTTGATAGGCGATTTCGCTGACAGACAGTTCAGTAGTGGAGAGCTTTTCTTTCGCCTTCTCGATCAGCTTTTCATGAATTAACTGCTGTGTTGTTTGTCCGGTGAGCTGTTTGAGCATACTACTGAGGTATTTGGACGAGAGGTTTAGCTTTTTAGCCATGTATTGTACACTGGGCAGTCCTTTTGACAGCAGCTCTTCGTTGCTGAAATAGGCGCTTAATACGTCCTCCAATTGGGCTAGTAACTTATGGCTGGTGATTTTCCGGGTGATGAACTGACGTTGATAAAAACGTTCGGCATAGTTCAGCAGTGTTTCCAGATTAGCGATGATGATGTCCTGGCTGAAATTGTCGATATTGGAATGGTACTCGTTGCTGATGTTTTTTATGATGCCATTGATAACGGATTCCTCTTTATCAGAAAGAAACAAGGCTTCGTTGGTAGCATACCCGAAGTATTCATATTTCTTTATTTTCTTCGCAAGCGATGTGTTCCATAGGAAATCCGGGTGTATAAACAGCATCCAGCCTTCGAGATCGGAAGGGACACCGTTTTCTTCACCACGCAATATTTGTCCAGGCGACATAAAAGCCATTAAGCCTTCGTCAAAATCGTATTTCTGTTGACCGTAGAAGAGATTGTTACAGCCTCTTTTCATGGATATGACATACAGGTCGAATATAACAGTATTAATATCCGGATCGCTCTTTAAACCTTTCAGGTCAACAATGGTTATAAGCGGATGATGTGGCTTCGGAAGCTGCATCAGCCGGTGTATTTCCGTTACAGATTCAATCCGGTATGGTTTTGCATGTGCCATACTGCAAGTTAGTTTAATTTTTAAACGGATATTTCAAGGCGATCATAATCAGAGGCATGGCTAAAAAAGGGATTTCTATCAGCACCATTTTGTAATTCCCTGCCCGGGCCGCCAATGCCATTATCAGCACAATGACTACTGCATTCAGCAGATTACCCAGGAAGAATGTTTTAGGGATGAGCACCAACGCGCCAATCACGATACTCAATACACTCAGCAAGGGAACGCTTGCTTCGCTGATGCCCAGGCTTGCGATCATTTTAAGCGTTTCAGGGTTGTTTTTGTAGCGGAGGGTGTCCCAGGCATGTTTGAAGCTCAACGATGCAGAGACAATCAATAATAGCAGTGAAATGATACTTCTTACCATAGCTGTTGTTGTTTAAGGATTAATGTATGATATAAGGCTATTGGACGCGTTTCCAACGGAAGGTTTTACCCATCATCGGGATGCCTTTGTAACCGCGTGTTTCAAGCTCGTTGATACTTTTAAGTGCACCTTTCAGACTGTATGTATTCCCATCCTGGACACTGTATAATTTACCGTCCACGTATTCACCGTTCTTGTACATCAGCTCCGTGATATGTGTAATGCCTTGTCTGGATCGGCTTCTTAGTTGCTCGTTCGGATTTTTGGTGTCTTTCTTAGGCGTTTTTCCATCTGCTTCAAATAGATCCTTTGCCCATAAGAGCTTAGCAGCGTAGCTGTTGCCCGACTTGAAAATTTCTATTTTATATTCGTCGCATTGCCATATACCAAGGATTTGGTCCGGTGATAATTTCTGGGCAAATGATGCCATTGATAACAGCAGCATAAGCGCTGCAAAGCATATTCTTTTCATATCTGAAGGTTTATTGATGATTGTTAAGCTGTTTGAATTTTTCAAATTCCCGGTGTCCGAATTTCATCAGCTGATTGGGCATTAGTTTACTCAGCGTTTTGATTACTTTAACCAATATTGGTTTGATTTCCGGCGTATCCTTTAGGAGTCCTTTGATCGCGACATTTACCATTTTGCCTACATCCATCATCATACCTGGGTTAGGTTGCAGTACCCAGTCGTTTTGAAGATTCGTACTTACACCCGGAGGGATCAATTCAATCACTTTTACATTGGTTTTACCAAGCTGAAGGCGTAAGGCCATCGTATAAGCATGGACTGCTGCTTTAGAAGCACTATAAACAGGCGCTACCGAATAGGGCATAAAAGCAATCGCAGAGGAGACGTTGACGATCGCAGCAGCAGGCTTTTTAAGCAGATGTGGTAAAAACCGGTGTACCATGTGGATTGTTCCCCTAAGATTGATATCAATTTCCCGGGTGATGTCTTCCAGACGTTTCCCGGTATCCTGTAGGTCGATCAGTCGCATTTCTCCGGCGTTATTGATAATCATGTTCAAAGCAGGAAACTCCCGGATGACGTCTTTATATAGCAGTTCAATGTCTGTTACCTTGCTCACATCGCTTTGGAAAGTATGAATGGCTGGAAAGCGCTTTTTTGTTGCATACAAGGTATCCGGATTACGGCCTGTAATAATGATCGTTGTTCCTATTTTGCTCAGCTGTTTTACAAGTTCTAATCCGATCCCGCTTGTTCCGCCGGTAATAAGGACGCTACTGTTTTTTAGATCCATGTTTTGCTATTTTGTTATTGCAAAGGTCAGCTGTTACAAGGAGCAGGGTGTATCCAAAAGTCACGGTTTTGTAGTAGAAAGGAAGATGTTTGCCAGGGGGCCATACCTATGAATGACCGATTTGACTACAAGATTTACCATTTTCGCTACGTCCTTTCCTTTGAGGTAGTGCAATTTTGCCATAAAATACAGACGAATGAAAAAGACAATATTTGTTACGGGCGCTTCGACAGGCATAGGCAGAGCTACAGTTATATACTTCGCAGAAAAGGGCTGGCAGGTAGTAGCGACAATGCGCAGACCGGAAAATGAAAAAGAACTGCATTTACTGGACAACGTAACTATTTTACCACTGGATGTTACTGACACCCTGCAGATAAAAGAGACGGTAGAGAAAACGCTGGCACTTGGACCTGTAGATGTGGTATTTAATAATGCAGGTTATACGCTGTTAGGGGCATTAGAAGCGATTACAGATGAGCAACTGGTACAGCAGATGGAGACTAATTTCTTTGGGGTGGTAAGAGTTACCCAGGCGTTTATTCCTTATTTCAGGGAGCGGAAAGCAGGTCTTTTCATCACTACAACGTCTAGTGCAGGTCTTGCGGGCTTCCCGGTAAGTTCGATGTACGATGCCAGTAAGTGGGCGCTGGAGGGCTGGAGCGAAAGTCTGTCTTACGAATTGAATGCATTTGGGATTGGTATCAAGAATATAGAACCAGGGCTCGTTGCTACGGATAATGGCAAAAGTGCTGTGATTGCATCTCATCCGGCCTATGAAACCCTGTTAAATAAATTTCTGGCCGCGATCAGCACAGGTACCAATGTCTCAACTGCTGACGACATTGCTGCTGTGGTGTACGAAGCCGCTACTGACGGAAAGAACAATCTTCGCTATGTATGCGGTGAAGACGCGAAGGCACTGTATGCACATAGGCTTGCCGTAGGTGACGAAGGTTTCAGAGATTACGTGCATCAGTTAATGGTACAGGGATAATTCATATTTTAATATTAAATTGCCAGTAAATATGGGAATACTTACTGGCAATAACTTTTTAGAAAATGAGAGGAGAACAAAAGAACAAGCCGCGTGTATTTAATACCATTACGGAGATCCAACGGGCATTCGGATTACCAAAACCCCTGAACCCATTGATCAGCATACTGAATTACAGTAAAGTGCAGATCACTGATGAGATGCTGAGGCCATCTTTCGTGATGAATTTTTATAATATTACCTATAATGAGTCTGTCGGTTGTAGAGCGAAATACGGTCAGACTACCTACGATTTTGATGAAGGAGGCATGATCTTCACCTCTCCCGGACAGCCACTTAACATCATAAATACGCCCTTTTCGGATGCGGGTTTTACCTTGCTGATCCATCCGGACTTTCTGCGAAACTATCCATTGGATGCTAAGATTAAAAACTATGCTTTTTTTTCCTATTCGGTGAATGAGGCCCTGCACTTATCAGATAAAGAAAGCCTGATCATCAGTGCCATCGCTAAAAATCTGGAAGATGAGCTGGAAACAGCGATCGACGACCACAGTCAGGACGTATTGATCTCACAGATCGAGTTATTGCTGAATTATAGCCAGCGTTTCTATAAACGGCAGTTCACCACCCGGAGGTCCATTAATAACCAGGTACTGGAAAAGCTGGAGGAGATATTGGATAATTATTTTAATAACCAAACCGCTTTGATGGAGGGTTTACCTTCCGTACAGTCGCTGGCCGATCAGCTGGAAGTATCACCCAGATATCTGGGCGACCTGCTAAGGTCACTTACAGGGCACAATACACAGCAGCATATACACCTGAAGCTGATTGAAAAAGCAAAAGAGATATTGATGATAAGCGATCTTACAGTAAGCGAGATCGCCTATCAGTTGGGTTTTGAACATCCGCAGTCATTTAGTAAATTCTTTAAGTCGAAGACAAACATGTCCCCGCTGGAGTTCAGGGAGCATTTTAATTAGCAGGGAAATTCTTCCCGCTTTATAGCGAATGGCTCGCGAAAATGCATTCGTAATTATACTTAAAATGAGATGGAGGAAATCGAAGCTTGTTTCCAATTCCAATCACCACTTGAGGCTTTAGTTAACCTAATAAACGATTCAGTAAATAGTGTTATAGGCAGCACTAGACGCTGCATGGCAATTAGTAAGACTCGTGAAGCCGCAGTAAAGAAGCCCTGAGCCCAACTCTTCCTGCAAAAGCATTGATTTCACACACAAATTAATAGCCAAAATCACTACTGATGCATGAAAAATGCGCAATTATCAAAGGAATAAATCCTGTAGTGATCACGGAGTACCTCTTATGCATATTCACCAGATGGTGTGAATTATACATTATTCATAAAAGTCGGCAACGAGTTCAGAGTATGGCTTGGGTTCTAATCAGCGAATTGAAAAATAGTTTTTTTCTATTCTGAAACGTTCATTATAAATAAAGTTAAGTAAGTTTTTAATTATCATTAAACAGTAAAATGGAAAACAAAAAGCACGAAAGTCTGGAATTAGATGGCAAAATTGCCTTGGTTACCGGTGGTACGAAAGGCATCGGGAAGGCAATCGCAGACAGGTTGACGGCCGCAGGAGCAAAAGTCATAGTCACTGCCCGCAATGCGCCCGCGGAAATGAAAGCAGAACAGTACTTTATAGCGGCGGATTTTTCAACCTCTGAAGCTGTAAATACCTTAGGAGCAGAAGTTCTTGAAAAATTCGGAACTGTTGATATACTGGTTAATAATGCGGGCGGGAACGGTAATCCTAGGGGTGGTTTTAGCATGCTGACGGACGAACATTGGGAACATACTTTTCAACTTAATGTAATGTCAGCAGTACGTTTAGACCGCATATTGCTTCCAGCTATGATCAAACAAAATAATGGGGTGATTATCCACGTGTCTTCGGGAGTCGGACAAATGCCGTTCTGGGAGTTTACTATGCCTTATGCCGCATCTAAAGCGGCACTTAATAATTATAGCAAATCACTTTCCTCAGAGGTGGCTGGTAAAGGTGTTCGGGTTCTTGCGATATCTCCTGGTGTAGTTAAAACTAGTGGTATGGATGCATTTTTGCAAAACCTTGCAGAAACTATGAAGATATCATCTGAAGAGGCCAATCAATTGTTAATGAATACAATTGGTGGAGTACCTATTGGCAGACTTGCCGCACCTGAGGAAGTTGCTGAACTAGTTGGTTTTTTGGTCTCTCCACGCGCATCATACTTAACAGGTGCAAACTATCTTGTTGATGGAGGTGCAATTCCTTTGGCTTAATCAGTTTTATCAATATGCTCCGGGAAAGTCACTATCAAAAGTGACCGCTTATGTTAACTGGTAAAAGAAGATGAATAATTATTTTCACTTATCATAGATGAACGAAAAGGCCGGCATTTCCGACCTTTTCGTTTTAGTACCATTCTGCAGGAATGATACCCGCTGATAAGCAGTATGCCTACCTTAGAGCAGCTGCTCCTGTATCGCCTGATATACCGTTCTGACGCTAGGCTGGAAGCCCAGACTACGCGCAAGAGAAGTATCTGCATAGAGATACCAGGGATTTTGAAGCGGCTCAGCAGACGACTCCATAGTGGTACCCACAAGTTGCAATAACTCATAGACCGACATAGACGATTCATCTGCAATATTTACGATACGCCCGTCAAAAGTGCCAGCAAGGGCCATATCTATAGCAGTAGCAATGTCACGATGATGGATTACACTCATTCTCTGGGCAGGATGCCATTTAGCCGGAATTATATGCTTGGGTAACATTTCCAGGTGTCCGTCTCCGTCGCCATATACAAAAGGAAAGCGTAGGACGGACCAGTTCAACCCACTTTCGCGCAGTTCTTTCTCTGCTGCAACCTTACTGGCAGGGTATGCATGTTCAGGAGCCACCATGTCGTCTTCACGTCCCGGATGAGGATTATTGATATTGTAAACATGGGCTGTACTTGCCAGCATAAAGCGTGCATCGGGAGCGTGGATCTTTGCCGCAGCAATGAGGTTACGTGTACCTTGAAGGTTGCTTTGCCAGATCAGATCTGTGTCCTGTGTACGGAATACTGCTGCAAGGTGGATGATTGCCGACACATCTTTTACTGCCTGTGTGAGTGAAGCTGCATCCAATAAGTCTCCTGTTACGTGGATAGCCCCGGCCGGCACATCTTTCCCCTTGCGCACCAATACGCGACAATTCCAACCTGCTGCTATCAACCGTGGTACAAGACGGGCTCCTACAAGACCCGTTGCACCCGTTACTAATACATTTCCTGTTTGTCTGTTCATATCTATGGATTTATTCTATGAACAAAGCTCTTAATATAGCAGGAGGAAGGGCTGGACGAAAACCGACAACTTCAGGACAAATCCTGAAAAAAACCGGCAACCGTTTTACCGGTTACTTTTTTAAACAAACGGGAGAAATAATCAGGGTCATTGAACCCAAGTTCGAAAGCCAATTCTTTTACAGAAGACAGTTCCCCATGATACATACGGCGTCTGGCTTCCAGTATCAGGCGGTTTGTGATGAATTCTTTAGGGGAGAGGCCGGAGTATTGTTTAACAATCTGGTATAAGCTATCAGTGCTTACCATCAATTCCTCCGCAATCTCCCGGATACTCGGGTGATTGATCAGGTTGTCCTCAACAAACATCTTGAAGGCGATAAATTTAGCCAGCCTGTCATCTGCGGGCTTCTTATCATTGGTGAAATAGGCAATATTGATTTCCGTTAGTAAACTATTGAGATGGGCCAGAATAAGCTCAGGATCGGTATCTATGGTACGTAGTAAATTTTGCAGTATTTCAAAAATAGCTTGTAGTCTGATAGCTGCGTCGGGCGCGAAACTGATCTTTTGCTGGTTGAGAGGATTGAGCAGGAAGCGATATTGCCTGGGTAAACGGGACAGGCATTCTTCATAAAAGCCCAGTTTATAGTAATCCTTACCATGTGCAGCCACGGGAAATTGCTGAACCTGGTGTGGCAGAAAGAAAAGCAACTCATGTTTGCTGATATCAAACTTTTCCAGATCCGCACTGCGCCTGCTTTGGCCATCCAGGATAAAGAGAAAGAAGTAATAAGGTAAACGTTGCGTAATGCCATATTTTTCTACGTCAGCCTGTGGCAAATGGCCAAAACCCGGAGAGACAAGGCGAATCGGCAACTGGCTGTTCTGGCTGAAATGCTCCCGTAAAGAATCGATATTGCGCATGCCCTACAACTGATTAACTGTAAAGCTAAGGTACATGCTAAGCAATGAAAAAGCAAATACGGACAGTACAAAGCCGGCGCTGAAATTCAACGCCGGCTATAGTTTATGATCATTCGCTATCTTGTTTGAGCCCTCTGCCTGTTTGTTGCTGTAATTCCTCAATTTTCTTTGATGCTTCCGCTTTTGTCATGTTTTCATCGAACTCCTCTTTTGCCTCTGTAGCTAATGTGTGTAGGTAAGACCGCTGAGCACCTGTCATTGGTTCGTCACCTGTCGTCCATTGGTCAGGGTCTTTAACTGCATTGCCCTGATTATTGTTGTTTACATCATCTTTGTTTGCCATATGCTAATTTTTTTAGTAAATCAACTGCTAAGATTGTGCCAGTCATCGGCCAACCCTGTTTTTCAGATTAAGGGCTGTGAGAACCACTATGCAGCCGACGGACTGGACATCTTTAACCTGATGAGTGCCGCCGGAAAGAGCATCAACCTGGAAGAAGGCACGATGTATGGGAAGTCAATAACATTATGAACGAAAGGGGAGAGAATCAGCCCACCTTACTTTACCGCTACTATCCTCTTTTCCGGAGGCGGCTTAATGACTGTGGCGTGATCTGGAGATAAGATGCGATGTACTGTAAGGGGACAGAAAGCGCCAGATCAGGATATCTGCTGACGAACTCGGCATATTTCTCTTTAGCCGTGCCAAAGCGCAGATAATCAGCGTCTTTGATCTTGTTAAGAAAAGTAACTTCGCCAATCATTTTTGCCAGCATAAATAACTTCGGCACCTGATCACATAAGTCGTACCATGTAGCGCGGTCTATTACCAGCATTTTCAAATTAGTAACCGCCTGTATACTAACGGTGGCAGGCAGGTCTTCATAAAAACTCGGAATATCCATCGCGAACTGGTTCGCCCGTAGAAAGTGCATAGTTGCTTCACGGAGATCATCCGCACTGATATATACCCGTGCTACGCCTTCGTCAATAAACGCCATTTCTGAGCCCCGCTGATACTGCTGGATAAAATGATCACCCGCCTTTAGCTGACGAAGTACAAAAGCACCAGCGACCTTGCTGATCTCCGCTGCATTTAATACTCCGCCAAACGCCAGGCTTTTTGATAAGCTTTCTGTCATATCTATTTTATGAGATCCAGGGAAAGCAGGCTTTCCGAGCAGGAGATGATTGCATCTTCGTTATTGATTGGTTCCCAGCCGAGCATTTTCCTTGCTTTGGCGCTATTCGCTTTACGTGTTTTACCCAGGTCAAGCATTACCGGTTGCAATGATTTGTCGAACCAGCTCAGCAGATGCGTAAACCAAACCGGCAACTGCCCCTTAGGAATCTTCCTCGCAGGGTACTTCTTACGCAATATAACAGCAATCTCTTTCATAGTCAAAAATCCGGATGTGCCGAGGAAACGTTGTCCGGCGGCGGCAGGTTTCTCCATCGCAAGTATTAACAGATCAGCTACGGACCTGACATCTGCTATATCAAATCCTATCTGCGGCATGGCAGGTAAACTCCCATCCATCATCTTCAGGATGATCCCTGCTGAATTTCCGTAGTCATTTTCCAATGCGGGACCTAGTATAGCGCCTGGCAGTACCGTCACCAGTTCCATTTGCGGAGCGTGCTGTTTCACGTATTCCCAGGCAGCTTTCTCTGTTATGACTTTACTGCGGTAGTAGGTATTCAGGTCTGCACGGTTATTTTCGTCGGCCCAGACGGATTCGTCAAAAGTACCATTTTCTTTTCCTCGTGGTTTACCATGCAGTACGCTACTGGAAGACGAAGTCAGTACAACGCGTTTAACGTTATTGTTAGCGGCTGCCTTGAGTATGGCAAGCGTTCCTTGTTTAGCCGGTTGAATGACATCGTCCTCATTTTTGGGTGAGACTAACGGGAACGGTGAAGCAACGTGTTGAATGAAATCTTTGCCACTGGTTAATTCCTGCCAGATTTTTTCATCAGACAGGTCCGCCTCCACAAAGGTGAGATTGTTAATGTAGGGGGTATGTTTACCAATAATTTGTTGTAATTCGCTGATACGGCTGGCATTCCGAAGTGTGCCTGTAACCTTGTAACCTTTATTTAAGAGCTGAATCGTCGTGTGAGATCCCAGGAAGCCGGAAACGCCTGTCAGTAATACTTCTTTTGTCATTCCTTTTTTTAGACAAAGGAAAATATACTTGCCGAAAGTATCGCTTAACAAATGGTAAGAAATAAAAACAGCGGGTAATAAGGTTTGCTAACCCTTCTGCTGTTTCAGGTCAGGGTAACGGGCAACCAGTTCTGCGTGTAAAAGCCGCATACCGCATACATAGGTCGATACAAGGATCCTTTTGCCCTTTCCCTTATGCGGAATGATATGCAGATAGTTCCAGGCAAATTTGTAACCTTTTATGTCTTCCAGCAGGATCTCCCTGTTAACGAGTCTGGATACTTTACGGACACGATCATTATCCCAGAAGATCTTTTCATTTACCTGTAAAATAGCGCACACAGAAAGGCCGATCACTATAAGCGATACAGGCAAAATAAACAGGATACCTTGTTTCAGAAAAGGATTGAAGAAGGAGAAGGTCAGCAGCGTAACAAACAGGCATATTATAGCGCCAAACAGAATGTAAGTGGCATTTCTCCAGCCACGGGTAAGATAAAAAACGTCTTCCATGTAAATAGCATAGATATTTACTGTAAATATAAATCTTGCCCGCTAAAATGCAACTTTTAATATAGCCGCCTCATTTATTTACGACGCGGCTATATTTCTATTTTTTATCAAGAAAAAAATCCAATAATTCCTTTTGCACCTGTGCGGTATTCTCCTGTACTACCCAATGGCCTGATCCCTTGATATTAGCACCCCGTACGTGTTCTGCTACCAATTTACAATGATCCTCCAGGAAAGCAGCGCCAAAGTATTCACCGCCCATAGCGAGCAAAGGCATTTTCAACTTGGTTTTCATGAACTCCTGATTGTCCTTAGCGTCCTGCTCGAAGGCGCCGAACCAATGGAATGCGCCCGTTGTTGATCCTTTTGTAGAATAAGCTCTTACAAATTCATTCACTTCTTCAGGGGTAAACGGATCTTTTGCATGTCCGACTACCGGCCAGAAATTAGTAAGGAATAAACGTTCCCTGCCAGCTACCAATTCGCCTGAAGCAGGGAAGGAGAAGAAGCCAAACCACCAGGCTGCTCCTTTTACCTGACTCCATACTGGTTCAACGCCAGGTAACAATGCATCCATTAATGCGAGTTTTGTTACTTCATCTGAATACTGTGCGGCATAAGCATAGGCCACCATCAGACCAATATCGTGTCCTGCCAGTTTGATGTGGTTGTAGCCGAGTTCTTTTACCACGCCATGAATATAAGTAGCCATTGTTTTTTTATCATAGCCACCAGCGGGTTTACCGGATTCACCCAGGCCCGGGAGGTCAGGTGCTATTACAGTAAAATGTTTGGATAATTCAGGTAATAAACGGTTCCACATGTACCAGTTCTGGCCAAATCCGTGCAGTAAGACAAGTGGTTCACCTGAGCCGCCGATCACGTAGTGAATATTTATACCATTGACTTTTGCGTAAGCGTGTTTAAAATTAGCCGGAGGAGCGGCTGGTTTGCTGTCCTGTATGGTATTACTACGGGCTGGCAGTAAAAAGGCAATGGCAAATAAAAGCGATAGTAGTTTTTTCATTAAGTGTTGTTTTAAAATGTTGATGAATCAGGAGTGTTTACTTAACCATTCCAGTATATAGTCTGCATCTTCTTTCCATGTGGTCTGACCCAATACGAAATGATTTCTGCCTTTGAACTCTTTATAGTCTGTTATGGAGTTACTTTTATGGTATTTTTTATAATTCGCGTAGTTCAGTGAAGCGGGGATCGTATGGTCTTCACTACCGGCAGTCAGTAACAAGGGTACATGCGGATTGTCAAAGTTCACCTTCGCCGAGGCAGTAATGGTATCCCGTACGATCAGCTTTGATTCCGGGATAGTATAATGGTAGTATGCTTCTTTCTGCACTTCACAATCCATTCCATTGGTAAAAGCATATTTCCATTGGTCGAAAGACATCAGAAAGGACTTACCGGCGGGCGTAAAAAAACCGAGTGGTCCCCAGCCTGCTTTCAGAAATGAAAATTTGAATGTCATTATTCCCTGTGGTGGCACTGAATGAATGGCTACCCCCGATTGGGCCAGTCCCCTTTGTAACAGCAGCTGGGTAATAAGACCACCTATTGAATGGCCGACCAGAATAGGTTTTTCAGGTAATGCCCTAACGATATGATCATAATAATCGGTTAATGCCGAGAGTCTGATCGCTGCAATATCCCGGTTAGGATGACTATTACGCAATGCTTCAGCCGAGGCATTTTTATGTGGCCAGGGAGGTACGATCGTCCGATACCCCTTGCTTTCGAAATGACTTTTCCAATCATCCCAGCAACTGTGGTGAACGAAGGCGCCGGTAATGAAAACGACGGTTTTAAGACTAGTTTTTTCCATAGAGAGAATTGTTCGCTGTCCCGCGCCAATTACAGTGCCTCTTTTACAACTAGTTATTTATCAGTTATTTGTAGCTATGCTGATTGGAGGCTACCGTGACATTTCACGGTCTGGCAAATGATACCTTGAAATGTCGCAGTTATTGCTTTAAATTTATGCTTAGGTGCAGCCACATGATGAAATTTCTCCTATATACTTTTTTTGCCATCTTATTTTTCTTGCCCGTACAGGGACAACAATTATTGAGAAAATCGCCCGATGAATTACGCCAGTTATTACAGAAAAGTGAACAGGATAGTAACCGGATTCTGATATTGCATGCAATGAGCAGAATTTACCTCAATCAGGTCTTCGGCGATAAAAAGGAGACGCTGATGGATACAGTGATCGATATTATTGATCATGCGATCAGATTGAGTGACACACTTCATTTAAAGCGGTTCCGGCTTGAAGGCATGTTAATGAAAGGGGAAGCTTATCTTGTCAAAGGAGATATTCCTGAAGGCGAAAAACGTTTTTTTGAGTTGGCAGCTATCTATCATAAGGATGGCGATATTAATGCAGAAGCGCATACCCTCGTATGGCTGGCGATGAATCTGAAATGGGAGAAAAAAGATACCAGCAGGATTCCTGCTTTGTATGATAAGGCGATCACATTATATAAAAAGGTCGGTAGTGTTGATGGAGAGGCCGACGTACGTATGCAGCTGGCAGATTATCGTTTACTATTGAAGCAATTTAATTTAGCAGAGAGGGAACTACTGCAGGCGTTAGCACTTTTCCGGCAGACAGGGAACAAAAAAGTATCAAATGTGTATTATCTTCTTTCCGTTGTCGACAGGTATCGCGGTGCGTATGAAAAATCACTCTTATATGCAACGAAGTGCGTTGAAACCACAGCGCAAAATACTGATACCCTGGATGTGTGTTTGTTTTACGGAGAGCTTGCCCTTGTTTATGATGAACTGGGGCGTAGGGAAGAAAGCGTTTACTGGTACAGGAAAACGCTGCAAATGAGGATTCAGGGCAATATAGATAGAGCCGTGATATTCAGAACGGCCAGCTTTATCATCTCTCAGTTGATTAAGCTAAACAGAAAGAAAGAGGCCCTTGCTTTAATGGATAGCCTGGTAATGGGAGGACCGCCACAAACAAAATATGAAAAGGCGGTTGTTGCACAGAATTATGCTTATTGTTATGATGCGTTGAAACAGTATGCCGTAGCAGAACAATACTTTCTGCAAATGGCCGGATATCTTAAAGACCATTCCTTTGATGCGGAAGAGGTTATCCTGAGTAACAAGGATATTGGACGATTCTATTTGCAACGGAAGCAGTTTGAAAAAGCACATATTTACCTGAATAAGGTGCTGCCTGACAAGTGGCAACTCCGCTTAACAGATCAGCGGGAATTGTTTAGGATGCTGTTTATCGCCGATTCTGCACTGGGTAATTACACGACTGCTATTAAAGACCTGCAGCAATACCAGTCTATAAATGATTCGCTTTACAATGAACGGAAAAGCAGGCAGATAGAAGAACTGATCATTCAATACGAGACAGATAAAAAAGAACAAAATATCCGCTTACTGGAAAAGGAGAAAAGGATACAGCAAAATGAACTGCTAAAAGAACATAATACAAGACGCTGGATAATAGGAGCGACATTTTTGCTGATCATTATAATAGGATTGCTGTTAAATTACTCCCGGTTAAAAACCAGGACAAACAGGGAGCTCAAGGCCCAGCAGAAGTTGATTGAGAAGAAAAACGAGTCATTACAGCATCTGGTCGGGGAAAAAGAATGGTTAGTGAAAGAGATCCATCATCGTGTGAAAAATAATTTTCACATGGTAATGGGACTTTTGCATACACAGGCAGCTTACCTCCATGGAGAGGAGGCCCGGCAGGCAATAACAGAGAGTCAGCAGCGTATACGGGCCATGTCCCTAGTACACCAGCGACTCTATCAGTCAGAAGACCTGTCAGCCATTAACATGGTGGAATATATTCATGAACTGATAGATTGCCTGAAAGACAGTTTGCATACCGGACGTGCCATTCAGTTTAACCTTCAGATAGACCCCGTAAACCTGAACGTGACAAATTGTATCCCGATTGGCCTGATTCTGAATGAAGCAGTGACGAATGCGATTAAACATGCTTTTCCGAATAAAGAAGGGCGGATTGACATTTCATTGAAACGAATGAATCAGGACCATTTCCTGCTTATTGTAAAAGACAATGGAATTGGACTGCCGCCGGATTTTGACGGAACAAAGCAGGCTTCAATGGGCATGAAACTGATGCAGGGACTAAGTGACGACCTTGATGCCAGTTTTCAGGTAAACAATAATAACGGAACAGAAATATTGCTTGAATTTATCGTATGAAAGAACACATTCTCATCGTAGAGGACCAATTTGTAGAAGCTGATTATTTGCGCCTGTTACTGGAAAAAGCCGGTTATATCATTACCGGTATTGCGCGCTCAGTACCCCAGGCGCAGAAAATGATCAAAGAACAAAGGCCCGATTTTGTTCTTTTAGATATCTTCCTCAAAGGAAAGCAAACCGGCATTGATCTGGCGAAGATGCTGGCTGCGGATAATATTCCGTTTGTATATCTGTCCGCCAACTCCAACGAGGAAATATTGACATGCGCAAAACAAACGCAGCCATATGGCTTCCTGGTAAAACCTTTCAGGGAGAAAGACCTGCTGGTAGCACTTGAAATAGCCCGTTACCGTCACGCGCATAGTACCGAAGCCCGTTATCATAAGGAAATGGAGCTACGTAAAGTATTAAGGGCTATTCCCGATGATACCGGCGCCTGGTCGCAAAAGATGCTGACTATAGCGACAGCACTGCAATCTTATATGCCATTTGATTTCATTACGATGCAATTTGACCATCTGCAAATGCTTGGCTTTTTGAGGATCGGATTTAATGAATATCAGATCATTGGCATGGAAGAGCTGGCGGTCATCAGCGGAAAGAAAATAGATGAACTGATGACATTACAATTACAGCATCCGGTGACGGAAACAGCTGTGATTTACGATGATACGGCTTTTCAGCATATCTGTAAACAGCCTTGTTTAAAAAAGTTATTCGCGGCTACCTTCCGGTTAAAAACCCATCTGGAAATGCCGATGCAGATGATCGACCGAAAGCCATTTAGTCTGGGGCTATATAGCAGAAGGGCCGATGTGTATGCTACGGAGCATATTGAGCTCCTTGAAAGGATGCAGTTTGCATTGATGCAGGCGATTGAGAAAATCAGTGTAGCAGATAAGTCACAAGGTGATATCTATGCTGCAGATAACGTAAATATCCTGGAAGGCTTTGAAGGGATTGTGGGTAAAAGTCACCTGTTGTTGTCAGTCTTTGATCATATTTCGCAGGTGGCGCCTTCTGATACGTCTGTTCTGATACTGGGTGAGAGCGGGACAGGCAAGGAAAAGATCGCCAATAGCATACATGAATTGTCACCTCGTAAAGGACAACCATTTATCAAGCTGAATTGTGCGGCATTACCAGCAGGACTCATCGAATCAGATCTCTTTGGGCATGAAAAAGGATCTTTTACAGGTGCGCTCGAAAGGAAGATCGGTAAATTTGAAAGAGCTGACGGAGGAACGATATTCCTGGACGAAGTCGGTGAAATGCCCTTGGAATTGCAGGTGAAATTATTGCGGGTTTTGCAGGAGAAAGAAATTGAAAGGGTAGGAGGAACTGATACATTAAGGGTAGATGTACGGGTCATCGCAGCTACGAATAAAAATCTCGAAAAGGAAGTCGCTGAAGGCCGTTTTCGGCTTGACCTCTATTACCGATTGAATGTTTTTCCGATCATATTACCTCCTTTGCGTGACAGACGGGAAGATATCCCATTGTTGGCATATCACTTTATGAATCATTACAGTCATAAGGCAGGCAAAAAGATCTGTGGTATATCAGAGAGCGTGTTAAAGAAGATGATGGCTTATAACTGGCCGGGTAATGTCCGGGAACTTGAGCATTTGGTTGAAAGAAGTGTGTTGCTAACGAAGGGGACTGTTATTGAAAATATATTGTTGCCGACAATAGAAGTGAAGCAAGGCACGGCAGGGCAAGAGGAAAAGACGATGAAAACAATCGTAGAAAATGAAAGGGATTATATCATTTCTGTACTGAAGAAAAGTAACGGCCGGATATGGGGACCGGGTGCGGCAGCAGAAGTCTTGAATATAAACCCTTCTACGTTAAAATCCAAGATGAAGAAGTTGGGCATAAAGAAGGAATATATTGAGTAAATAGTACGATAACAGCGCAGCAGCTATTATCCGGAGCTGCTGCACTGAGGTATATGATTCTGATGCTTCGCTACTCTGCGACAGTTGCCGTTTTAGGTCCCTGCACTGTCTTAGGTAAGCACAATAACAGGATGCTCAATATGATCAGGCAACCGATGTGGATGATGAGACCATAGTGATAGGCGAGTTGCACATTTTTGGTAAGGCCAATAAAGTAGTAAAAGACACCACCGATCAGGCAGATACCTAACGCAGAAGATGTTTGCTGAACAGTGGAATAGATACCGGCCGCAGCTCCGGCAAACTGAGGCGGCAGACTTCGAAGTGTAATGTTTAACAGTGAAGGCAAAACAAATCCATTACCCAGACCATATAAAGCCTGTAACGTAAATAATAAGATAATAAGAGCACACTTACGCCTGGTTTAAAATAGAAAATCTGTAAGCTGAACGTGAGTAGGATAATAGCAACGCCCACCTGCAGTACGGGTGCACCATATTTAGGGATCAGACGGGAGGCAGCAAAAGAAGAGATGGTAAACAGAACGCCGGGCGCTACAAAATATAAACCTGCAGCCAACGTACTGAGACCAAGACCATTTTGGAGGAAAACGGCACTTAACAGCAGATAAGACGTATGTACGATGAAGTGAAAAAGTACGGCGACAAGGCGTTCGAGAAATTCCGCATAAACAGGAGAAAAGAGTGAAGCCCATCATTCCCCATAAAAAGGTGCGTTTACGTCCGTAATGATCCCCGAACGCCCTCCGGTAATCAGGAAAGCCGCATAGCCGAGTAAATAAGCCGCAATGACAAGTTGTACCTGCGCATTGGTGGCGTGAACACCCGATTTAATAGACGGAATAGCAACATTGATAATAAAAACGTCGATAACTGACAATAGGGGGGCCGTTAGCACAATTACCAGTGCCAGCCAGGGTGAAATAGTCTTATTCAAAAATAATCTGCTGTTTTCAGGAGAATAGGGCAATAGAAGCCCTGCTCCGGCAAACTTGATAGTGCAAGGTCATTTCAGGGAAGTTCATTAAATTAGATAAGCGACTATAAACGGAGTGGTAGGAGGTATATGGCAGTATATTTCCGGTTTCTGAGGTTCTTATAGAATAGTCTGATATGCTTTAGATATTCATTATCCTTCGTTGATCTTACATTGCAGAACGAAGCATTAACGATAGATAGTACATATCTGAAGGAGACTATACAATGCCTTGAATGATGCCTGTTATAGCCTGCTGTTTAATTCCCTTAACGCATCTCCCGCTATCCATTTAGCGGCTTTGCTATCCTGTAATAATATACGTTCTGCGCATCGTATCGCTAAGGGTAGTAAGGAGTCATTACGCTTGCCGACTTGACGTAATGCCCAGTTAACAGCCTTCTTTACAAAGTTACGGTTGTCCCATGCCTCCCTTTCTATAACCGGCAAGAACCGGATAAAAATCTTGTCATTGGCTTTCTTATCATGTATGGCCAGTTCGGCCATTAATACAAAACCGGCGCGTTTCACAAATTCCCGTTCATGTTGACTGAACGCAAGTGCTTTTTCTATCGCGTAGGGGGTACGGTCAAATAAGTTGCCACATGCCTGATCACATATATCCCAGCTTGTAAAATCGTTTGTCCAGCTGTCTATTAATTGAGGTGTCACCAGTTTAGGATCGGCAATTAATGACGCCAGGATACGTGCCTCATGTATACCAGTTTCCCATAGTTGCAGGGCTAATGTATGCTTCTTTTTTATTATTTTGGCGAGTTTTCTGAGTTCCGGTAATTTAACGCCCAGGGCTTTTTCATTATCGATACCGAAACGCAGCATACCTGCGTGATACCTGGTATCCGCTTTTTCTTTGAGCAGGTCTATTATGTCGGTAACATCCATAAGTGTAATTTCAATTGCGTTAAATGTAGGTTTATCCTACTAAGAAGAATGATCCATCGGAAGAATGTCTCCTAAACATGTAACCAAGATACAGTAATCCTCACTTATTTGCATTTTATCAATTTAATAATATCTTTATCCAGTTATTAATAATTCCACAATTAACCCATTCCCACGTATGGCCTCCAGGTTTACCAGCATGATGCTGATCTTTCTTTTAATTATGGCCGGTAGTGGCTTTGCACAGGAACCCGAAAAATGTAATTGTACTGACATCATGCGTTTTGTACAGCAGAAGGTAGAAACTGTTTATGCCGGGTTTCCCAACAAGGTTTCTGCCGCAGATAAAAAAGGTTATGATAAGATGCTGAAAGGACTGATCAAACAGTCCGCTGCAATACATAGCATAGATAGTTGTTATCTGCTAACCCGTAAGTATACGGCGTTCTTCAATGACCTGCATCTCAGGACCCAATATAACTGGGAGTATGTCCGTCAACATCGTGAACGAACAGATTCTCTGAAAAAGATATTATATAAAGGGACTACAACAGCTGCCCGCATCAGGAACACTACTGCCTTTAAGCAACTGGACGACAACACGGTATTGCTGATACTACCATCTTTTGAACAAAATTACAAACCGATAATTGATAGTCTTGTAAAAGCCAATGAAGCCCTGCTAAAAGCCATACCTCATCTCATCGTAGACCTGCGGGGCAATGACGGCGGCTATGATATGACATATGCTTCCCTGCTGCCATTCATTTATAATAATCCCTATGTCGTATACTACCGGGAAGTCAGGGTATCCCCTGAATCAATTGAGTTATCCAAAGAAGCCATGAATAATCAGGAACTCAATAAGGAGACGAGGGAGTTTTTTGGTCGTACCGTCAAAATACTGGAAGAAAGAAAAACAGGGTTCGTAAATCTTGCGGGTAAATGCGTAGATACGATCAGGATAGAACAGTTCTTTCCGCATCCTGACAGGGTGAGTATTATTACTGACAGAGGTACTGCAAGTTCGGCAGAGAATTTTGTGAGTATGGCACGACAGTGTAAACGGGTGACGGTCTTTGGTGACAACACAGCCGGAATCGTAGACTATGGCGATGTCGTCTGGCTGAATCCACCAGGATTCCCTTTTGTGGAACTGGTGATTCCTACACAACGGTCATGCCGGCTATCCGAGCTTACAATTGACAACGTAGGTTTTGCACCTGATGTACGGATACCTGCAGATGTGGAGGCGTATAAATATATACTGGACCGGGTAAAGAAAGAGTCTCATTAAGATCAATCAAGAGCTGACAATGCTGTTTCGGCAATGTCCTCAAAAAAGGGCCGGTCGCTTCTGAACTTTGCATACACCCGCATACCTGCTACGGTGTTACAAATAAAGCGGGTAAGCGCCTGGGGATCTTTAGATGCACTGATTGACTTGTCTTTCTGACCTTTTAGAAAAGCCTGGTACAAGGCATCTTCAATGATAGCGTTATCGTCACAGAGGATCTTTTTGGTGGCCTCATCATGGGGGGCAAGTTCTACCTCGCTGTTTACTTTGAAGCATCCTTTCGAATGCTCGTCAGCAACGATCTCAGATATAATCGTTTGCAACAGCTTAGCTACTGCTTCTTTTACAGAAGGACCGCTATTCAGTATAGCAGTAATTCTGGCTGTCGCCTCCCGTTGATAGAGGTCGAGCGCTTTCAGATAAAGATTATGTTTATCACCAAAGCTATGATAAATACTGGAACGCCCTATACCAAGTCCTTCTATTAGATCGTATAACGACGTGGCGTTATAGCCCTTTTGCCAGAAGATGGTAATGGCTTTTCTCAGTATCTCATTCTCGTCAAAATCTTTTGTTCTCATATCAGAATAGCTTTGCCTTTTGGGGGCAAAGCTATTACTTTTAAATAGATTTGTAACACGTCACTATCGCACCCCGCCACTGGCTAATATCACTTCACCTGTTAGCCATCTTGATTCTTCTGAAGAAAGAAATGCAGCTACTAACGCAACATCTTCAGGTACGCCTACCCGTTGGAGCGGGGTATTATTCACCATGAAAGTTTCCATTTCGCTGCCAATAAATCCGGCAGTTCTTGCACCCTCTGTGTCTACCATTCCGGGGTTAATCGAGTTGACGCGTATCTTCCTTGCGCCAAGCTCTTTGGAGAGCACCCGTGTAATAGAATCAACAGCGCTTTTAGTAGCGGTATAAATCGCACTTCCCGGAGGCTGATTGCTGGATATAGCAGAACCTATATTAATAATACTGCCACCCGTTTCAGGGAAATTCCTGGCGGCAGCTTTTGATGCGAGCAGAACACCCAGCACATTTATATTGAACTGCCGTTGAAATCCTTCTTCTGTCACTTCTTCAAGGGCGCCCCATTGATAGATACCAGCATTGTTGACCAATATATCAACTCCGCCGTAATGCTGAACCGTTTGGGCGAAAAGCTGGTCAATGTCGGCGGACTTTGACACATCCCCCTGCAAGGCGATGGCCTGACCACCATTATCTGTAATAAGCGAAACTACATTTTCAGCATCTGTCTTTGCGTTTGCATAGTTCACTACTACTGAAGCGCCTTCAGCAGCCAGCTTTTGGGCAATCGCGGCTCCTATTCCTTTTGAAGCGCCAGTTACGATGGCGACTTTGTTTGCTAGTCTCTTCATATTATTTTGTACCGTTTGGTCTACAAAGATATATTCTAATTAGACCATTTGGTACAATTAAAGTATTTTTGATAAAATCATGACAATTCTAAAAGAGAAGGGGAAATCTAAAAATTGTAGTAATGAGTCCTCCTTTTAATTAGGGAGGAGAGCGGCTTCCGCTGAAATAAACAGGATAACGCAGTAAGCTTATAGCCTACTGCGTTATCCTATTAAGTACCTGATGCCGGCGGTCCGATATAGTGCCGCTGACTTCAATGACATTTATATCCAGATCCGATGTCCAGCTATCCAGTATTTCATTGACTTTATATCTGAGTTTTGGGAAATCCGAGTGCTGACAAGTTATTAAATCGGGTGTTTCTATTGGTACAAAGACAACGAGGTCTATTGTTGACAGTATTTCCCGGGCAGTTTCAAATAGTGACACGATGTCTTTGGTTTCATCAATAGCATGTATATATGCCAAAAGATCAATGGGAGATCTGTCAAATATAATATAGGAACCGCCCGCCTGGATTTGCTCAACCGAATATTCAAATTGTCTTATGAAATCGTCGACTGCTGGCATTTCTGCAAATATATATCCCGATTCTTCCAGTTCATAGTAAGGTTCTTTATGAAGGACATATCCGGGAAGATGTTCAAGAAGGTCTTCTGCCAATGTCGTTTTCCCTACTTTATGAGCACCTATAACTGCTATTCTCATGTATGGTCTAGCTATTGTTGCGAATGGTTTTACAGGAGGTATTGGCGATACGCTGTCATATTCTTAAGCTTTCTTATAATGCATACACACGACTCCGTTGGTGAAGGTTTTTGAACTTACCAGTGTCAGCGGCGTTTTCTCTGTTACATTTTTGAAGAGAGGAATGCCCTTACTCAGCAGAATTGGGTTTACAAATAACCAGAATTCATCTATCAGGTCATATTGCAGTAAGGAGTGTGTTGCCGAAGGACTGCCAAATATGAGTATCTCAGTGCCATCCGCTTGTTTTAACGTTTTTATACGATCTTCCACATCCTCGCCAATGAAAGTGGTATTGGGCAGCTGTTCGTTCTGCATACTTTTTGACAGCACGACTTTTTTAGCTTTCTTATACCAGGCGGAATGCTCGATATCATGTTTGCTGGCATTTGGTTCGTCACCAGCGGTAGGCCAGTAACCTTCCATCATTTGCCAGGTAACACGGCCATACAATGCGGTATCACTTCCCTTAACACGGTCACCGACATGTTCAAATATCTCTTCATCGACTTTTATCCAATCCATTTCGCCATTGAGGCCGGCGATATATCCATCCAGAGAAACATGAAAGAAAGAAACAAGTTTGCGCATACGCTCCTGGTTAAGATTAATTATAATTGTTTAAGTGCAAACATACGATCCCTATCTGACTTCAATGATGGTCAATTGCGACAATCGGGAGGGTTGTTTGTGTCATAGTAGGAATAATTCCAGTGCTATTCAATACTTATATCTTATTTTGTAGGCATAATTATACAACTAACCTAAACAGATGAAACGGTTTGTCGTTTGTAAGACTTGCGGGGCAAGAGTTTCTGGCTTATTGGATAGCCCGGTAGCATTGGATTTTATCACAAAAGCTGAACAGGAATTGCTTTCGGGAGGAGAATACGGTAATGGTGATAACGGGAATGTCTACATTTCAACATCAGACAAGCATCACTTGTCTTATCATCAAGATCAAAACAGATTAATAGGATGCTGTGGTCCCTCTCCTTATGGATTACCTAATTTAGTATGCATTTGCAAATCAGAGATAGGCAGGGAAGTAACGGATTGTTGCACTGCCCACTACGTAATGCTATATAAAGAGAGAATTGCGATCAGAGAAGATAATACCGGATTGCTGGAGAAGGTGGTAAGTCTGCCAGTTGCCGAAGATCTTAAAAGCCAATATGAGATTTTAATAAATTTTGGTGAAATTGAAATTGTTTTAAACGCGCTTAAGATGTAAAGCCTTTTCTCAGAATTCCGCTATAAATTCTTCCTCAAATCCGAATGTTTTCACGCCATTTTCTTCCATCAGCTTTTTAAAGGCTCCTGATACTACTATTTTATTATCGTGGAGGGCTCTGGCAATGTGCGGCCAATCTTAATGGACGGATCTCCTTTCATCGGGTAGAAAAATACAAACTAGTTGGTATTGTTTAAGGCTATCGCATGTTATACCTTGCCCGAATCGGATACGAACATGGGAGCTGTCTCTGGGGTAAATAAGACAGCTCCGGTGAGATGCATAGAGAGAAGCTATTTGACAATGAAGCCTGGTCTATACCGGATGACATGCATCTTTATCCGGTCAATTTGTTGGGGTGTAAATTCATTCATCGTATCGTCATCTACATAATTCATATAGTTGAAGATGGGGGCTTGTTGGTTAGTGTCACAGCAGTTATTCTGTGCATCTCCGGGTACTGGTTTTCCGAAATTAGGAGCCCGGTGTGCCACTGTGTCGTCCACATGATCACCAAAGGCATCACAACCGCCCTGGAAGGTGTGATAGAGACCCAACCAATGACCTATCTCGTGTACGGCTGTCATTCCCAGGTTATAGCGTTCCTGGGTACCACCCGGCAAAGTGTCGCATTGTAGAACTACACCATCTCTGTCTCTGTCTCCTTCCAGTTCCCATGGGAAGGTAGCCCAGCCTAGCAATCCTGCTGCCAGTCCGGCGGTGTACAGATTTAGATTTCTTTCAGGAGAGGCATGTAAGGTGTGTTTCGCCTGATGTTCTGCGTCACTGCCCATATCCATGTTAAACCATTCGCTGTTCTCTATCTCGCGAACATTAGTAGGGAGATATTTAAAAGAGATGTCAGTGCCTGCAAAAGCCCGATTTAATACAGCTATCTGGTCCAGGCGCATTGGCTCGGTAATATGTCCCAGTCCATTGCTGGTAATATGCAGGAACTGCACATTGATCTCTATTGTTTTGAGCGTAGCAGGGGATACTTTCATCGCTCTCAGATTGTCGTCGTTCCTTTTAATCTGGTAGTGATTGGGATGGGCGGTCGCACAGCCTCTTCCTTCTTTGGAGAACTGCTGAATGCTGGCGAATTCGACCTGGTTGACCAATAATTTTCCCATTGTAGGTAGTTTTAAAAGTGAGATATGTTGTGGTGTTTGTGCGTGTAAATTACCATGAGTTACAAGCACGGCATAGGGGAGAATTAACAGAAGGATACGGGAAATTTCCCGGTAGGAAATTTTCTTTTTCCCGTAATAGGTTTTGCAGGGAGTGTCTATGTTTGGGCAGACTTAAAACTTAGCGTTATGGATCTACAAAAAATATTAGACTACATGAATGCGGACAAGGCGAGGGTCTGGTATCCGCTCTCTGAATTGGTCACTAAGACAGGAGAAGACCCTGTCAATGTATTAAAAGACCTGAATGCTTCTGATAAAGTGGTAAGGTCCTCCCGCCTTTCGAAGGACGGCGATCAGTTATTTGCTTCAAAGGAGGATTTTTCAAAAAGCGAACCGCTCTTGAGCAAAGTAATTGCCGCTTTCAGAAACCGTATTGATTAACCTCTAAATCATTTTGTATGCAAGAGTACATTTGGTTTCCCGCATTGGCCGGGCTGATGGTACAGCTATTAAACCTGCTTGAAGCAACGAGACTGGATGCTTCCAGGACACCTGATTTTACCAGCTTTACATATTGGATACCCTATATAGTAGCCCCTATCCTGGGAGGTTTTGCCGGGTATTGTACCTTTCACAATAGTGAAACCAGCTATACAACATTGATGGCTGCGCAGGTGGGCGCCAGTGCACCATTATTTATAAGAAGTCTTGCCGGTATTGCCCGTCCGCCGCAAAGAACGGAATAGTAGTATATTTAGATGACCGATAATACACCGAACCCCATTAAAGAACTAATGTCGATTGATATGAAAATAAAAATAGGTATTACAGATGATCAGCAGCTTTTTCTAAAGTCCTTAACGGCCTTGGTAAACACTTTTACGTCCTTTGAGGTAATTGTGGATGCATTGAATGGAGAAGATCTGATAGAGAAGTTAGGCACCCTGGATGAATTACCTGATATTATATTGGTTGACGTGAACATGCCGGTCATGGATGGCGCAGAAACCGTTCGTTATGTATCGGCTAATTATCCCTTGATTAAACTGGTGGCACTATCAGTAAAGGATGATGATCTTACTATCATTAACATGATTAAAGCGGGAGGATGTGCCTACCTGCTGAAAGATATACACCCCAATGAGCTGGAGAGAGCTTTATTGGAAATACAGGAGAAGGGTATTTACAATGGCGATGCATTTAATATTAACTACCGGCGTATACTGATTGCACAGCAACAAATGAAAGACGGCTTGCGGGTGACAGATAAAGAGAAAGATTTTTTACAGCTGGCCTGTAGTGACTTAACATATAAACAGATTGCGGCGAAAATGAAGTTGTCAGAGCGGACAATTGATGGATACAGGGAATCCCTTTTTATGAAACTGAATGTTCAGAGTCGGGTGGGAATGGTAATGGAAGCTATCAGAAAGAATTATATAGCTATATAATGTTTTAATCCCTTTTGTAAACCACAAAAATCAATTATTATGAGTAACGTAGACAAGAACCAGGACAATCAAAATCACGGCAACAATGTTGATGCTGCAGGTACTAAAGAAGCGGGCATAACTGCAGTATTTATACCTCTTGGGGAGTTTACCCAGAAGGAAGCAGTAATTAAAATGGAGAGAAATTTTAGCTTGACAGATCTTTCTGTCTCTTTCGAGATTGATACAACTGATGAAGACACCATCAAGGGAATGGTGGTGCGCTCATTTTCCGGGCCTGAAAAGGATGCATTTCGCCAACTTGATATTACGATGCCCGATCAAGATGTCAGGGCAACGTCCAAAGCTCCTTCTGTAAAGGTGAACATGCTTCCAGATGGCAAAAAAATGAGAGTTGCCATAGACATACCTATTGGCACGAAGGTCCCTGGGGGTACCGGTGAGAGAGGTGTGGCTTCAGAAGACGAGACAGGAAAAACGCCCACTATTAACTAAGTCCTTCTGCTTTTGCCTGCTGAATAAATGCCGCAATAAAATCATCCCATAGGTATCGTTTCGAAAATATTGTAGCAAACTCAGAATTCTGTAGTATGTATGTCAGATAGAAGTCGCTTTCTATCTGACTTTCTCTTTGAGGAAAGCAGACAGAAATCCCTAATGGGTAGTCAGGAGGGAACTGAAGATCTGTGTTTATCCCTCTTCCTAAAGCACGCTGAACAATCATCTCGTGCATTATCAAATGAGCCTGATCTATTTTTTTAATGACACTAGGATCTAAATGTTCGTATAGCTGAATTTTTATATGGTAGAAGAAACTGGACAAGTCAGCTAATAAGTATTTTAATTCAATGAATAGACAATTGGTTCTCGCAATGTCGAATTGCCTAAAGTGGTCTTTTAGCAATGGGATCAATGCTTCACATATTTCACTTGTCAATTTGGCCAGCGAGGGGTAATACTTCAGACAGGCTGCAAATAAAGCCGTTCTATTGTCTGAACCCAGCGCATCAGCGTCTGCTTTATCTTTGAATGATGTAACAATAAACGAAGAGAGTCCCCGGGGAGATATGTCCGGCTGTGAACTAAGTAATCCGAAGATGGCACTATAGTTATAACCATTAAAATCCATGTCAGTTTCTGGTCCTACAAGATAGTCTACATGCTTAGATAAGGTTAATCCGGTATCGAAGAATTGCATCCAGCAGTTTAGCATAACCAGGACATCAACCTTTCTGCCTGCAAAGCCGATTTCTATAGCGTCTTTCAGTTCTTCCATCGTTAACATGTCAAATTGTGTCGCTGCTAAATTATTAACCGCAATCTGGACGGTGTCTATAGATTCTCTTATCCTTACCTGGTCGGACTTTACATTTATTGCCTGACGGACGAAGCGCGCTTCCATGGTCATAGACTGATCTGGCGGAGTAGTATCATTAACAGTCAGTACACCTTCTTTAAATATACCAAAAGCAGAACCGTGCTCCCAGGTGAATAGCATGTACTTGTCCGCCGGATATTGGGTAAGGACCAGGTTTTTAAAGTATTTTGCTACAGAAGTTGTGCTTTTAATGTTGAAGTCCGCAGCTTCAGAGAGAAACAGAAATTTGGGTTTCTCTACATTTTTTTTATTTGTAGTCAATGCTAATTCGAAGAAGCAGGTAGTTTTTCTGTTCGCATCTCCGGGCCCTGAGGGTACTTTCAGGTATTTGCTGATAGAAGATAGGGGAGCGGATATACATAATACCACCGCAATGTCTTTCGATAAATCGCTTGCTTTTAATTTGTCAAGCATTTGTCCCATGGCAACCTCGGTTACAGATGTTGCTTTTATCAGGTAAATCACCGTCCATTTGTACATTGTCATCAATTTTAGTTAACTTTTGATCAGATATATGTAATAATGTTGAAGCTACTACGACCCCTTATATTCTGTGCATGTTGTGGTATTTATATGAATAGTATCGGACAAAAGCAGGAATTTATACCATTCAGAAGTTACAGCCAAAGCTCGGGGTTAACGAGTTATAATATAACAAAGATTCTCCAGGATAAGTTCGGTTTTATTTGGATAGGTACACAAGACGGACTTAATTGTTTTGATGGTAAAAACTTTCTCATCTTCAACCGGGAAACCAATTCCCGTAGAACCCTGCATGGGAACAATGTGACAGATATCACAGAAGATACCGCCCGTCATTTGATATGGGTGGCTACCTCCTATGGCGGACCAACAGGTATAGGTACTATCTCTCATGTAGTGTCCCATCAACTTAGTGGTACCGCGCAGACAGTACTGGCTGATAAGTGGGTCAGGAGTCTGGCTATTAGGGGTAAGATGATGGCTATAGGCACCTACGAAGGATTGTATATGTATGATCTGGAGTCGGGAAGAATACAGTTATCAGCTTCTGAACTGAATGTCAGTAAACTGCTGACTGACGCGTCAGGAAATATCTGGGCTTTTTGTGATAATCACGGTGTACTGATCATAAACGGGAATACAGGCCGCCCGCTCACTAATATCACACTGCGTATTCCCAATCTTCTTTTCTGGGATGTCACCATAAATGGGCATGTCATTTACGCGGCTACGAGTAAAGGGTTGAAGAAGTTCGATGTAAACAGGATGCAGCTGGTCAATACAGAAATGGGTCCTTTTCTTCCGGATGAAGAATTTTTTAGCTGTGCTGCTGACAATAAAGGTCAGTTATGGGTCGCCAATGCACATAGTCTATATCGATACAACGGCAGCTGGAGCCGGATAAAGGACGTTAATTTTGAAGTGGACAGCTGGCAAAGCGCTATCTATGAAATATTCATTGACCGCGAAGGTAATACCTGGCTTGGTTCACAGGAAGGACTGGCATATCTGTCTAATCAGCGGCGCCCTTTTGAAAAGTATTACCGGTCTATTCATTCATCCGTCAAAATACAACATGCTTTTTCGATCTTCAATGACGATAATAAGGCCATCTATTGCGGCGCAGCCAACGGTTTGTATCAAGTGCATCCGGATAGCCGATCTATAGAAAGGATAGACAGCAGCAGTTCCAATTATTTGGTTACGCGCCTACCAGATCAGGAAATACTGGTATCTAACAGCAAAGGATGCGCTATTGTGCGTCAACAGCAGTTAATACCTGTGGGAGAGGTTTATCCTTCACTACGCGCCTTACAACCAGAATTACTTAGTAGTGCTGTACAATATAATGATTCGGTCATGGTGTTTGGCAGCCAGTTACACAAAGGGCTGTATATCTGGAATACGCGTGCAAGGACATTACGAGTAATTAATGGACGGAATAGTAAGCTGCGCCTGGACAACGATATCATCAATGCCTTGTATAAAGATAAGAAGGGCCAGTTATGGGTATTATCAGAAGAGCAACTATTTCTCCTGGATCCATTAACAGATAGCTGTACCTCATTTCGCTTTCAAAGAATCTTATTTGATATGTGCGAAACCAGTAATGGCTACTGGATCGCTGCTTACGGAACAGGCATTATCGAAACCGACCGACAGTTACGCGTGCGCAGGATCATATCTGCTAAGGAAGGATTGAGTAATAACGGAGTATATAAGATCTTTCCGTACCGCGACAGTCTGATAGCCGTCACTTCTAATAATGGACTGTCTGTACTGGATATATCAGGTAAGCGGATACGGAACTATTATCAACAGGATGGACTACATTCCAGTGGTTTCGAACAGTTCTGTGGGACCCGTGATAAACAAAGTTTCTATGCAGGTGGTGTAAATGGCTTTACGCAGGTTTTTCCGGCCTATTTTTCCGTCAATCACCAACCGCCGGCATTATATATCACCCGTGTGAATAGTGAGACCCGGAATGGGATACTAGACACTACCGATCTGCAACTTTCCTCTATTGAAATTCCCAATAATGTGCTACAAACCACGATCAACTTCGCAGCGCTGAATTTCCAGCATCCGGAGAGTACTACTTATAGCTACCGGATTGCAGAACAAGAAGGAGGTTGGATCAACCTGGGCTCGCAACATTTCCTGAACTTCACCGGTATGCAGCCGGGTAAATATACCCTGTTACTGAGGGCCGCTAATGAAGATGGCTACTGGACACCCGAGCCAGTCAGACTCACTCTAATATTTCTGCCTAAATGGTATCAGACTAACTGGTTTAAGGGAATGATATTGTTGATGATCGGTGGGATATTCTATGCTTTGTACAGATATCGCCTGGCCCAATTAAAAAAGCAGGTCGCTATCAGAACGGGAATCGCCAGTGATCTGCATGATGATCTTGGAAGTACCCTGAATAGCGTGAAGGTACTGACCCACCTGGCTAAACGAGAGCCGGAACAACCTGAACACCTGAATCAGATAGAAAATGCTATTACGCAGGCAGCGGCTGGTTTGCGTGACCTCATATGGGTATTAGACGATGCACAGGATACCATTTATGAGCTATCTGAAAGGATACGGAAGTTTGCCCTGCCATTGACCAATGCACATCATATACAGCTGGAATGTATTATAACAGCGGAAAGCAATGACCTCCCCATTTCTAAAACACAGAAGAGAAATCTATACCTGATTGCCAAGGAGGCGATCAATAACAGTATTAAATATGCTGATTGCGATCGTATACAGGTGGTGCTGAGACAAGGGAATAAGTCAGTGTCACTGCGCATCGAAGACAATGGGAAAGGCTTCGAAATGACGTCTGTTCAGCGGGGGAATGGTCTGAGGAATATTGTGCAGCGTGCGAAGCAAATGAACACTCATGCGGATATTTATAGTAAGCCGGGAGAGGGAACGATTATACATATTGTTTAATCTGACCGATCGTATTAGATATCTATAATCGTCCCCTTGTGTTTAGTTCGGGATAATTGTCATAGCATTTAGCGTTGAGAAATCACCTGGCATAACAACCCTGTGAGATCCTATCATCAGCACATTTGCAGCTGTCGGGGTTTGTCTTTGTAACCGTGACAGAAAGTTTACAGCGTCGGAATATAAGTTGAAGACCAGTTCGGTCTGACCAAGAACGCTCCCTATGGTTATAGGTACGAACCTACCAGTGCCTGCTGTGATTACCCACATTTTGGGTCTCAGCTGTTCGCGTCTGATAAGTGTAATAATTTGAGTGTCCGAAGACCCATTATAAAGCGTAATTCTGTCATCTGATTCTGATATGGTTTTGTCCCCCTTATTGATGGACCGATAGTTTACACCGTATGAAAAAGTAGCTGTTACATCGGCTGCCAGATTGTGGTACATGACTCTTATTTGTTTGACTTTAATTTCATTGGGAGCGAAAGTAGATCCATCTGCTTTTATCAGATTCGATGCACCTATTCTTCCCCTTGAAAAAGGCTTATATGGAGAAACAAAGATGAAGTTTGGCTTATTGGGATTAATAGCGCCTCAATTTTTTATAAAACTACCCGCCAATGTTTTAGCTCCCGAAATCGTCACAAAATACATACCTGGCTGTAGTGTTGAAACATCCAGCGTCTGTTGTTTTGCAATAATAATCATCTTCCTCACACCTGACAAATCATATATCGTGACCAACCTCCCGTTTATGTCCACACCCGAAAACTGAATAGTATTTGTGGCCGGATTAGGATAAATGGTAAGGGAATTTATTCTCGCCTTTTTGAGTATAGGTGCTGAAATTTCATCCGGATGCAACACAAACTTTACTGCATCGGCAATCACATAACCATTTGCTGAGTCATTCCGTATCAACACATTTCCGGTGGTACCCGCCGCAAAATTGTAAGTGCCCAGGTATTTCCAGACACCATTATCTATCTGCTGATTAATCAGATAACTATTGCTTCCACCATCGTAATGAACATCTACAGGTGTATTCGATGCCCTGTTTGTACCAGATGCCCAACGCATATACACATCATACGCACCAGCTACAGGCAGATCCGGTGTAAATCGGATGCTTTTTCCTCCTGTGACGCCCGTATTCCCATCTGTCATATAATTGGTACTATAATAGCCTGGTGCAGAGGTACTACCTGTCCACGACCCGGTTGCTACCGCAGCAATATTGTCTACAATCAGCATATTTGCTGAAGGCATATCTGCAACGACATGGCCCAGCGAACTTTCTACCGTATTCACTGATGAAATTCTGTAATAATAGGTGATGTCATTAGTTACACTGGCGTCCGTATAAGTAATGCCGGTCACACCTGCCGCAATCAACTCATACGGGCCTGTCAATGCTGTTGATCTATATACATTATAACTGGTGGCGCCTACAGCACTTTTCCACCAATTCAGTTGAATCACCTGATTGCCGGCATCACTTGTCAGGTACATTGGCAAGTCTGGCGCATACCCGATATTATCAGTAGTTACTGAGATTTCCGGCCCATCATTAATTGCATAGTAATAGGTTGTATTAGCTGTTAATCCGGTATCTGAATAATTGGCTGCGGTGAGTGAATCAATGACGGTATATGGACCTCCACTTATTGTAGCACGTTTTAAAATACCCGTCGAATCAGCCGGCCATGAGATATTGACGGCAGTTGGCGAAACACTATAAGCGTTTAATTGTGCTGGCCGTGCCTGCCCATCGCCCTTTTTATCGACAAGCCATTGCTGCATAAATTGTCCCTGGTTTTCTCCGTTCATCAGATTCCAGCTCCAGTCAAAATACTGTGGCTTCCAGAAGTTGTCAAAAATGTATCCCGTCCAGCCGATTTCCGGATGCGCATCCAGGTAGGTTCTGAAAGGCGAGCCCCAGGCACTAGTGGTGCCGTGCGTTACTCCATCCGAATAATTGCTGTTGTCATTCCAGCCAAATTCAGTGACCATCACAGGAATTGTCTGCGCAGCGGTACCGAATTTCGAATTCAGATTGGTCGTGGTTGCAGCGCCCTGATTAGGGTAAATATGATATACATATACCAGATTGGCACCTACTATAGGATTAGCTGCAGCACTGTTTACCCTTGTACTCCACTGTGGACCACCCACCAGGATGATATTTTGGGGTGCTACTGCTCTGATCGTATCGATCACTGGCTGTATATAACTTTTCCAAGTCATCCATACATCCGGATTGATAGGTTCATTATATACCTCAAACAGTACGTTAGGTACATTGGCATACTTCGGGGCTACGTACTTCCAGAAATTCATTACAAATATCTGTGGGACGCCGCCTGGCCCATAATTCGAGACAAAATGGAGGTCTACGATAATATATAGTCCCTTTGCAATAGCCTGTTGTACATAAGGATCGATAATATCAGTAAAGCTCTGTACAGGATCACTCACCTTTGCACAGGTGACCTGGAGACGAACAACGCGTGACTGCCAGTCCCTGCCGGCATCTGCCTGCCATTCCAGCATTTCGCTGATCGGTTTGGTGTTACACGTCGTACACTCGTTATTATGCTCCGGCGCAATGATGGACACACCTCTCAAGGTGATATTGTTACCACTGGAATCTTTGATCCGGTTACCGTCAACGTGTAGCCAGGGAACCTGTGCCTGAGCCACAAAACAAAATAGCAGGAATACGAATAGTAGGTTTTGGGGTTTCATATGGAGTGGAATTAAGTGGTGAAGACAAACAATACATGAATTTAAGGAAAATTAGCAAAATTAAGCGTATGCTTTTGTGCCAATAATTCATTTATCAATTCATTATTTTCCTTATTTCCTAACCACTTAATATTAATACAGCGCGTATAGCAGTATTGCCTCATGTGCCGACTGGTACGAGAGATATCAGCGGTAATCTTATTTGCTGAAAAACTGGATCAGTTCTTTTACTAAGAAATCCGGCTGTTCTTCCTGTATATAATGTCCGCAATCGGGAATAACGGCCCCGGTAATGTCGGCAACGAGCGGTTTGGTAATATTGTAAGCGAGCTGACCGAGCCCATGTTCACCGCCGATGGCTAATACGGGCATTTGAAGCAGATTTTGTCCGAAAGCTTTGTTATCATTGATATCCTGTAATATCGTGCGGTAATAGTTAAAGCCATTGCTCATTTTGTCAGCTTGGCTATAAGTTCGGTAGTATTCATTGATAGTGTCATTATCAAATACCTCTTTTTTGAACGAAGAGTTATGATAAAACCATTGCAGATATTCTCTTTCCTTCCCTGCGACGAGTAATTCGGGTAACTGATGTACCTGGTGAAACGCAAACCACCAAAGGCCCTTGTTATTGGGTGGGAGTAAGGGTGTTTTTTTAAGATATTCCCCTACAGGAGGAACATCCATGAGGACCAGCCTTTTCACTTCCTCACCAAATTGTGCAGCATAGCTATACGCAACAGAGGCGCCCCAGTCATGTCCGACAAGATAAATGTCATTATAACCATCTGCTTTCATCATATCATGGATAAGAACTGCGATTGTTTTTTTATCAAAAGAAACGGGATTAGCAGTATCGCCTAGTCCGGGTAAGTCAGGAGCTATGACTTTATATCCTTCTTTTGCTAAGAGAGGCGTTACAAACCGCCATGCGTAACTGGTTTGCGGGTATCCGTGCAATAGTAATATGACTTTTTTATTTTCCATAATTTGCCTTTTTTCTGCAAATCTAACTTCGCACGTACCTTTAGACAAGTACTTACTAGAAAGTCTGGTACTTACTTTGAGGTAAAAATTATTGGTTTTAAATATTTTATGAGATGAAGAAAAATGCAGTTTTATATAAAATAGGGGAAAAAGTGTTTGAATGTCCGGTAGGGTTAGCTACGAATGTGATCAATGGAAAATGGAAACTACAGATATTGAATTTGCTTTCGCAGGGTGCGTGTATGCGGTATGGAGATCTGAAAAGAGGAATTGAGGATGTATCTGAAAAAATGTTGATACAGCATTTGAGGGAGTTAGAAGGTGATGGATTGATAATGCGGAGAGCCTATGGAGAGGTGCCGCCGAAAGTTGAGTACAGTTTGACTGAGATCGGAAAGGGGATTATCCCCGTTATAGACGAGCTGAGAAAATGGGGCCTTGGATTCAAAGTGACCCGGGAAGCAATGTTATAAACCAAGCAAATTCAAAAGTATTATAACCAGAGGAACATGCAGCAGGATACGAAAGTTACATGGAGAAACAGACTTCATAATACTATTTATGAGTCGAATACGGTGGCAGGAAAGATATTTGACATTGTCTTATTAATACTGATCATTTTAAGTATCGCAGTAGTCATGCTGGATAGCATTCAAAGTTATCATCAGCGATATGGACATATTTTTCACACGATTGAATGGACCTTCACGGTTCTATTCACATTAGAATATATCCTTCGGCTGATAAGCATCCAAAAGCCTTTACTGTATGTTGCCTCTTTCTTTGGTATCATCGATTTACTGGCGATTCTTCCATCTTACCTGAGTGTGTTTTTTATTGGGGCGCAATCGCTATTGGTCCTTCGTGCACTGCGACTATTACGTGTATTCCGCATTTTTAAGCTGACTCACTTCTTAACTGAGATCGATTTCCTGAAAATGGCTCTTTCCAGCAGTCTGAAGAAGATTACCATTTTTATGTTGGTCGTGCTTTTTACGGTAATTATTCTTGGATCTGTCATGTATCTGGTAGAAAATGGCGAAAATGGTTTTGCCAGCATTCCTGATAGTATATATTGGGCAATAGTAACAATTACTACAGTCGGCTATGGGGACATCGCTCCGGCTACTCCGGTAGGCAAATTTATTGCATCCATAATGATGTTTATTGGCTATGGGATTATCGCTGTTCCGACCGGCATTGTAACAAACGAGATGGTAAACGCTACGAGATTCAGGAAACATGGCCATGAGACGTGTCCCGGATGCGGAAGGGAAGGACATGAGCATGATGCGTTGCATTGCAAATACTGCGGTGCTTTATTGTAATTATCGGCTATAGATATATAAGCAAGCCATTTATCAGGACATGTAGATTATTTGTAGTAGTCCGATACCTTGCAAATCCCCGTCGTTGTATAACTTTGACCATTATCAATAACAAGAAGTTAACAATGGCAAAAATAATTGACACTTTCCGCGCCCTGGAAAAAGAGATTAATAACCAGGGTCTGATCATCGAATTTTCAGAACCCATAGATATACAAGAGGTAAGAAAGGTAGAAGCACAGTTTAACTTTACCTTTCCGGACGACTATGTAGAATTTATTACCACATGCGGTCTTGCTTATTTTAAAGATTTACAATCAGAAAAGTATATGTGCACGATACTTTTCCCTCCATATATAGCAGAGGATATGGAGTTCGTACTTGATCAGGAAGAAGAGTGGAGTGGCAATGTGGTCATATTTCAGAAATTTGATCATGACGACAGATTTGATTTTTATGCTTTTCGGAGAACAGGAGAAACTGTTGATGTAGTTTCCTATTTTGATTCGGGGGAAGTCTGGCCTGTCGCAACTACATTTTCCGCCCATATAGAGAAGTTGTTGAAAAGTTTTATTGATGGATCTTATCGTAATAAATACTATGCTCATTTTTAGTATGAGTTCCTGTTTGTAGCAAAAGGATCTATTATCTATGCCATTTGCCACAAACAGGCACTTCACATTTACTTCCTGGTAAAGCTACCCAACGATTGCATTACCGGAAGATCACTGAGCACTGCTGCGTCTGCTATAGTCATTTCAGTGACAAAGGCGGCCTTCGGTGTACGCACTTTTTTCATATTCACCAACCAGTCGTTTTCAGCTTCGCGATAACCCAATGGCAATAATACAGTGCTTTTATAGCCCGTTCCTTTTAACTGTAATAATTCATCCAGCTTGTCAGGCAAGAAGCCTTCTATCGGGGTAGCATCCACTTTTTGCTCTGCTGCTGCAGCGATCGCCAGACCAAAAGAGATATAGCTTTGCTTGGCAGCATGATGTGCCTGCCATTCTTGTCCCAATGGACCGTAAAGCCCTAAAATGGTGTCTTTATAGCCATCCATCGTATCACGTGGTAATCCCCGTTCATCCATCATGTAGTTAAATACCTGGCTTACCCGTTCTTCGCTATATCCATCCCAGGCTGCAAATACAAGCAGATGCGAGCAATCTGTTATCTGACTTTGATCATAAGCAATACGCTTTATTTTTTCCAGCAAAGCTTTATCGCTTATTACTATTACTTTATACTGCTGCAAACCGGAGGAGGAAGGCGCCAGGCGGGCTGCTTCTAAAATATAATCCAGTTTTTCCTGTTGTACGGATACTCCGTTCATCTTTTTGGTAGCGTAGCGCCAATGTAAATCATCCAGTAAGCTCATGTGTCCTATTTTTTCACAAAGCTAAGCAAGGTTTTAGCAATTTAGTACCTTCGTAGTCAATACAAGTGGTGACATTCAAGTCACCCAGATGACAAAAAAGTAACCTGGTAAACGTATGCAGAAAGTGAACTTAATATATCCCGGCGACAGCGATTGTATAAAAAGAATGAGGGCTATTGATGATACTATACACATCTTTAGCGGCAAATGGAAATTAGCTATCATCTCACATCTCTGTGCCAGACAAATGCGATATTCAGAATTGTTGAAAGATATCAATGGTATTGCAGGAAAGGTATTAAGCCGGGAATTAAAAGACCTGGAAATGAATGGGCTTATTATCAGAGAAGTAACTACAGGTAGCCCTGTCGCAGTTTCTTATGTTCTTTCCGACTACGGTAAGACGCTAAAGGTCTTAATTGATGCCATGGCAGAGTGGGGGCTGAAACACCGGGAAAAGATATTTGGAAAACAGCTGGTCCAATAAATAGTCTCTTGGAAGAAAAGCTATTCGATTTACAAAGTGTAAAAATACCAACTAGTTGGTATTGCTCGTTATTGTTTAGGCTTGAAATTTAGAGATTGAAAAATTCAATAGTACAGCCAATGCCACGATTATTCAATCTCTTCCTTCCTCAGCCACCAAGGGTTCAGTTAGCGAAACACTTTGGTTTAAAGAAGGTTATTATTTGCAATTCGATCAGTTTCGGATAACATTAATAGATCTGAATAGGAACTCAGGAATCCGTGTGAAAATAGGTAAAACCCAAAGTGATGACCCCACGGATCATTGTCAGGAGTCTGTAGTCCAGGATGATTATATAAAATACAATGAACCACTGTTATTTTCTGACAGGACGCATGACTATAAGGTAAATTTAGTAGCGATTGATCATGCAGGTAAAAATCCATTCAAATTAGCTGCATATATTAATCTTGAAACTTTAAAGTGAGTGAAATGATTGGCACAAATGATCTAAGAGAGTTGTCGCGCCTGATCCATCAACAGAATTGGTCTGACAAACAATTCTCCTTTGATAAATCTATGTCTGCTACCTTAAGTTGATACCCAAAAAAGGCCAATCAATTAACCCCATCAAGACATAAAAAATTTGTTGTTGTAAAAATAGTTATTAATTTAGTAGTCGCGACAACTAAATTAATAACTATGTCAAATCCAACGCAACTCAGCTTTATTTCACTCCAGGTGTCTGATCTTGAAGTATCTGGGAAATTTTATACTGAAATTCTGAATTTTAAGCCTGTTCCGAAATCGCCACCTGATGCCATCGTGTTTGAGCAAAAGAACGGCGCAGCCTTCGCTATCAGAAAACCAATGATTGAGCTTTCGAAAGCTAATTTGCTCGGTTGGGGAGTAGCTGTATGGTTTGGAATAGGTAACCTGGATACATTTTTGGAGAAAAATGCAGGGAAAATTTCTATTTTCAAAGATATCCATCCAACGCCATTTGGAAGAATCCTGGTAATATCCGATCCAGATGGTTATGCAATAACTTTACAGGAAACCAAGGAAGATTAATGGCTGCAAAATGTTAGGTGGTGGTCACATGCCGTGATCACTCCCTTAATGTGCTACATCAGGTGTATTAAGATAATGTTCATTTCATTAAATTGTATATGCACAAATAAGATGGCTACAAAAGATCAGGTATTCTCTTATATAGAGCCAGAGGAAAACAGCGGATACTTGCTTTGGCAAGTGACAATGCAATGGCAGCTAAGTATGAACAGAGCACTCGGAAAAATGGAGCTCACGCTAACGCAATTCTCCTTAATGGCGGGTCTCTACTGGTTGAGTGAAAAAAAAGGGGCAGTTACCCAGCAGCAGTTGGCCGATTACGCTAATACCGATAAAATGATGACTTCTAAAGTATTAGCGGTATTAGAGAAAAAACAAATCGTAGAAAGGGTGAAAGACCCCGGTGATAGCCGTGCGAAACAATTAAAAATAACCGATAAAGGTGTGGAGATATTGAGGGAGGCGTATCGGATTGTTAAACAGGTGGATGATGTGTTTTTTAAAAACGTGGTGAAAGATAAAATAGTATTCGATGATTTACTTGTGAGATTAATAAAGTAGGATCATGCATACTACAAATAAGAAATGCCGTGCAGTGTTCAAAAGGAAGATCTGCTCTAATAGCAGCCTTCCTTTTGAAACTTATTTAACATATAATGCATAGGATTTTTTTTAAACTACTACTTATTCCGGCTGAAGCAGGGTAGGAGGAGGGGCAAACAATGGAGAATAAATCATACCTGATCCTTAGATCAAACCAGTCTCTTTAGCCCGGTTAACCAATGTAACAATATTACTCACCTGAAATTTGTGCAGCAAGGTAGCACGATGTGTTTTAACCGTTAGCGGACTGATAAACAACTCTTCCGCAATAGCGGCTGATTTTCTGCCCTCGGCCAACAATTGCAGGATCTGTTTTTCTCTTTTAGTCAGCTCCGGTATCGTCTGTAAAGTATTAAGATCAGGTTGTTGCATGATCTCTTTCACCTCCGGACTCATCGCAATGTTACCTTCCCAAACCGTATTTAATGCATCTAATAACTCTTTGGCGGAGATGTTTTTAAGTAGATAACCCTTCGCTCCATTTTTGAATAGCTGCGAAATAATGCTTCGCTCATTCAGGTTACTAAGGGCGACAACCATTGTGTCCGGATAAAACTCATTGATGACAGCACAAAAATGAACGCCGTTGCCATCCGGCAAGGTGATGTCCAACAATACAATGTCTGCTTTGTGTTGTTGCAGAAAACCCATACAACCGGCACCGGTAGTAAAACAACCAGCAATCTCATACAGCGGACTGCTCTCCAGCAATGATCTGAATCCCTCTATCACAATAGGATGATCATCTACAATAGCAATACTGATTTTATGATTATTATGCAACATGCAACTCAATATTTATGATAGTTCCCTCTGGGGATGATTCAATATGTAAATTTCCATGAAAGTAATCCACCCGGTTGCGGATATTCTTTAACCCAATTCCATCCGATTGATGGCTGTTGGTATCAAAACCTCTGCCATTATCTTCTATGGTAATGAAAAAACTATATTCTTCCTGACTGCATTGCAACAGGATAGTCGTAGCATTCGCATGTTTCACCGCATTGGTAATAATTTCCTGTATCATCCGGTAGATCATAGTTTGCGTTGACAGGGGCAACGCAGGATCAATATTGTAAGCATTGTATACTAAACGCAGTTGTGGACTCATTACCGAACTACAGAGATCTTTCAGCGCCTCCTGCAATCCCAATGTAAGTAAAGATTCCGGCATCATATTACGTGAGATCCAGCGCAATTCCCGGATAGAAGCATCCAGTTGGTCTATTACCTGTTGTAGTGGGAATTCCTGTGGACTGTTTGCCACCGGAATACGTGACAGACCGAGTTTGATAGCCGACAACCGGCAACCCAATCCATCATGCAGGTCCCGCGCCATTCGCCGCCGCTCCTGCTCTTGTCCTTCCATCAGGGCCGTATAGTTTGATAATTGTTTTTCCTTTTCTATCCTTTTTAATTCGGCCTGATACCCTGTCTCCCGTCGGTCGGCTATTTTCTTACGGTATTGTAATCGCATGACGGAGATAGCGACAATCAGACTCAATACAACCACTATGGCTAATAACAACAATACCTGGAACTGTCTGTACTTTTTATCATGTTCCAGGGACAGGATCTGTTTTTCTTTCTCCGCAGTTCTGAACCTGGCTTCCATCACAGCGATGTCTGTTTTGGTTCGCTGTGCATTGATGGAATCCGACAGCGCTACATATTGCGTCAGCCAGCTATATGCCGCATCGGTATTACCTGATAACTTTTCGGTTTCCGCTAAATCGAACAACAGTTGCTTTTTGTTTTTGGAAAGCGGAAGTTTACCTTCCATATCCAGCCCCTGCAACAAGCTATTTTTAGCTGCTATATAATTTTTCTCCTCTTTGTAAACACTGAACTGCTCATACAACAATGCCCGTTTGTCAAATACATTATTCATTTCCTCCGCCAATGCCATGCCTTTTTCCACGCTTTGATGTGCCAGCACATATAACCTGGTAGATCTATAATAGGCGGCTTCTACGGAATAATATAGTGGCCAGAAATAAGAATCAGGATTCGGCTCCAGGATCTTTCTCGCGTTTTTCAGAAAAGGTAAAGCCTGTTTTGGTTTGCTACTCAAAATAGTAGCCCTGGCAGACATTACATATACATCGGCCAAGTCTGCGTACATCTCTCTGCTTGTTTCCATGATGGCAATAGCCCGTGAGAAATATTCCAGGGACCTCTCATATTCATTCAAATTAAGCAGTACCAGTCCGATATTGTGGTAGCTCAATGCCATTCTCGTGCTGTCCCCGGCCTGCTGGACAAGCGGTAAGACCTTATTGATCAGGATATCGAGAAACTCACGTGGCTTGTCTAGCCGCTGTTCAAGGGCACCATAGTTACTCCAGGCTTTGGACCGGAAAATCAATGCTTCTCTTTGGGAAAACTTACTCAATAATTTTTCTGCATACAAATATTCCTGCTGACTATGGTTAATGTCAAACTCAAAGTAGACGCCGGCCAGGTAAAAATGTGCGATTGCCGTGAGATACTCATCCTGGTGGCTTAACATGATGCCTTGCCGGGCATAATCCAGCGCTTTGGTAGTGTCCCGGGTACTGTAAAAATCCGAGAGCAGGAAAATGGCGTCCAGTTTATCTTTCAGCTTTTCCGATGTTTTCAGTACTTGTTGCAGACTATCAGGAAATTTCCGGTCGTCTACCACGTGTTGCGCTGCCGCCTGTACGTAAAAGAGCAGGGGGAGCAGACAATAAGCTATTTTCCGGATGGCGTTTGTTAGTGATTGATTCAATAGCGCAATTTTTGAACGGCGAGCTAAAAATATGTATAAAACAAATGATGGGTATCATATACCGCTTCCCACTGTCAAAAATACTCCTTTGGGAGTATTGTCTTACAGTGCTGCGCTGCTGATTTTTGTGGACGTAATTCTGTTTCACCCATTAATCATTTGTTAACATGAAAAAGCATTTATACTTGTTACCCCTGGTGTTCTTCATCGCTGCCTGCTCTAAAGAGGGCGGTGGCGATAAGGACACCCCTGATCCGGGAACAGGTACCACAACACTGGGGGCAGGTGTAATTTACTACGATTGGGCTACCGACGGCCTGTTGAAATTTGACCTGACAACAGGTATAAAAGCATCCTTTATTACCTATAGTACCCGTCGCAATGGCTGGGATGTTAGCCAGGACAATACCTGGATACTGGAGTCGCGTGATCATCCGGATGATTATGACGCAGAATTATATACGATTACCAATGTAAAAGACAACACCATTGTATCACAATTCAAGAAATTCTCAGGGTATGCAAATCTTACTTCCCCTTTGTTGTCTTACGATAAAAAGTTGATTCTGGTACCGCCTACTTTTGATGACGGTGTTATGATACTTGATCTGCAGGGGAAAATTCTTTTTAACCTTGTATCATATCAGGGGAAAAAACTGGACGGAAGAGTGATCTGGATGCCTGACAATACGTTTTTGTTCAGCCAGGGCAATAGTATATACCGCACCAATAAGGAATTCACGAATGCGACACTCGTAAAAACATTCAACTTTGACAGCTGGGGGCATTTTAGCATTAGCCCGGATGGAACAAAGCTGGCGCTGCGTGGTGGTAACCATGTATGGATGATGAATATAGATGGCAGTAATCTTACCCAGGTTACCGAGAGTAACTGGACAGAAGTATGGCCGGTATTTTCGCCGGATTCTAAATATTTGCTGATAGGATATGATTATACGCCTACGAATCAATGGGGGCGTTGGTGGAGAATGGCCATAATTCCTGCGGATTTCAAAAAATATAATGTGGAGGACAATACAGATAAACGGGTAATTCAGCTGGTCGCTAAAGGAGAAAACATAGCAGAGGCGGCGAGCGGCGTCACTCTGTGGCGTTAGTAGCAAAACTGAGAAACCTACAACAAAAAAAAGAGTTGTAAATGCCTTATTTACAACTCTTTTCAAGTATAGGATCGAACTGGTCTTTTACACTTTCTGCAAACACCAGGTAGTCATGCATCGCAAGTTCTGCACATTGGTGGTTTTTATAGGTTCATGGAGCCGCGCGTTGAGGCGTTCTGTATATTGAAGTAGTAATTGTTGACTCACCAAAAAGCGTTCGCTGCCATCGGGCAAAAGATAGCGACCATTACCCAGGTCTTGTACCTGCGTTTCAATTCCGATGTCTGAGGCTAGTCTGGCAAATAAATAGCCGCCAGGTTTCAGTACCCGCCACATTGAATAGATCATGTCCTGGAAATGAGCAGGATCCTGGGCGAAGTGTAATACTGCGCTGCTGATTATCAGGTCAAAAGTGTTATCCTCAAAAGGCAGATTTTCAGCGGAAGCGACCACAAAATTTTCTGTAGCATTTGTATGGGATAGCGTTGCTGATAGTTGCCTGACTGCCTCCACGGCATTGGGATTAGGGTCAATACCATACACATCATAGCCGTTTTTTAAGAAGTAGATCAGGTTGCGACCGCCACCGCAGCCCGCATCTAGTACACTTTTACATTTATCGTATGTTCCTTTAAGCAGTTGATCAAAGAGGTAGATGTCTATGTTTCCGTAAAGTTGCTGAAGTTCCGCTTGCATAAAGCAAAGTTAACGGATAAATAGCTTGAATACTAGGGTTACAAGGTTACGATTATCTGACTTTCTGCGGTTGATAGGGAAAGGCTAAAATTTTATTTCATACAACTAATGTGTTATGTATTGTGTCGTATCAATTTATCACCTTTGCCATGAGTTTAAATTGATGTTGTCCTGTACTTATCATTGGGTTCGTACCCTATACATTGTTCAAGCATATTCATAATCCTCAATTGGATCTTAGCCCATTTTAAGTTGCGAATAGTTTGACTATTATAAACTTTCTTATAATAGATCTGCAAGACTCTATTGAGACATGTCTTAAGTAATCTTAAATCAAGGCAACAGTTCTGGAAGTGTTTTCTAAATACCTGGAAATATTTATCCCCTGATGTAGCAAGGGACCGGAGGTTTGTAGCCTTATCCGACAAATAGACTAAATAACCATCCAGCGTGACATTGTTCGTTATATGTGTACTTCTCAGAAGACGCAACTTTTATAAATAAAAATGAATATGAAGAAAAATTTAAAGCCGGGAAGCATCCTGCTTTTTATCCTGGGAATTTTAAGCATTGTAAATGTAAACACCGCAAGCGCACAACAAGACACGATGGGGACTATCTCTGTTAAAGGAGACATCAGCAAGTACTATGTCGTGACGTTCAGGGATGCCGGAGCTCCCTCTGATCATGCGACTGAACTGGAGATAGGCCGGTCCAATATCCATCAGGATAGTTCATGGCGTGGATCTTTAATCGCCAGGTTCAGATATCACGTTAACAATTGGGGCACCGGATCTGAATTTATCGATGCCGACATCAGACAAGCCAATAGTCGTATACCTGCTTATGGATCTTTTATAGCAGGATGGGCAGATGGGTCTTTTGGTAATGCTACCGCCACTATTATCATTTGGCTGCGTGGTAACACAACGTATAAATATTTTGCTAACCACAATGTGACACCGACTGTTTATGATGGTTCGCCTAACCCTCTCTCTTTCACGCCTACAGCAGGAGGAACCACTTTTGGTGTGAAATCAGCGGTAGATAATACAGTGAATACATATGGCAGTACCATTGGTAATACGGCTTATTTTAATGGAGTCGGTACTAACTATTTCGGAGGCAACCTTGGAATCGGAACAAGAAATACAGGCACAAACAAGTTAGCGGTAGAAGGAACTATTGCGGCAAGGAAGATTAAGGTTACACAGGCAAGTACATGGCCGGATTTCGTATTTGATTCTACGTACCAGTTGCCGTCACTGCAGCAAGTAGAGACATACATACAGCAGCATAAACATCTTCCGGAAGTGCCATCTGCTTCAGAAGTGGCAAAAGAAGGATTCGAGCTGGCAGAAATGAATAAAATTCTCCTGCAGAAAATTGAGGAAATGACACTACATCTGATCGAACAAAACAAGCGTAATCTTGAGTTGGAAGAAAAGGTAAAGCTTATGGCGGAAAGACTTGATAAGCTGGAGTCAAAATAGTTGAAAAGCCGGATATTATCAGTTGTGTTGAGATAGCTGTACATTCTGATAATATTTGTAAGAAAAAGATTAATAAACTGTGTAAAGGATACAATTGGGGCAATTCTTCGAGACCGGGGCCATTATATCCTTTACACTTCTTTTATATTTCTCAATAAAGGGATCAGGTATTCGTTTAATCATATCTGTAGCATCTATACCGGGTATAATATGTAAGCAATGGACCAAAGATGAAAGGAAAATTGTGATGGAGATATTAGCGTGCATAGATATTCTGACGCCCGCGTCATATGACAGGCTACGCCGGGGAACGAGTGATTGGTTATTTGAGAATGTTGGCGTGGGGTGGATAAATACGATAAGGCAGCGTTAAACAAATACTTTTCAAAGTATATACACGTGGTTTAGCTGGCATCTACCTGACAACAGAAAACACGTTTAAAAGAGTTTCCTGCCGAATGTATCATAGAAGGGAAATATAAATGTCTTTCTAAGCGTAGACAAATAGTGGTTAAAGGAGGTCTCCGAAAGAAGTGAAACGTAAACACGACAGCTTACTTACCCCTAGGCGTCTTTTCTGTCTTCCATTTAATAACATAGTATACTGCCTGAGTAGCGCCTACATTCCTGATACCATGCAGTTGATTAGATGCCTGGAAAATAACCGAGCCCGGGCCGACGCGTTTCGTGGTCTTGTTCACCGTCGATTCAACTATTCCCTCTTTTACAATAATCAATTCTTCGTCGGGATGTTGATGTGGGGGATGTGGCGCCTCTCCAGGATTCAAAGTAGTTACATGTAGCTCCAATTCATCCAGTGTCGGAGTGGGCGCTTGCAGAAATTGTCGTTTTTCTCCCGTTTTAGTAGCTTCAACTTTAATTTTATTCCAGTCGTATATTGCAGAGGATAGGGGTGTACGCTGATCATTATGCGCAATGATCGCCATGGGTATACACATGATTAGTACGGTGATACATACATAGGTGATTTCTCTCTTTGTCATTACACCTGGTTTAAATATAACTAATTTACAAAAACTTGTTTATAGGCTGATCAGGTTTTTTGATCCATTTAACCTGCTAATTCCATTATAGAAAAGCCAATATTAAAAACCCTTAAAATTCACAATAGATGTGCATAAATAAAGTGAGGTGTCACTAAATTGATAAAGAAGTTACAACGCTCTTATATGTACACTTTGTGCCACTTAGCATACATGATCACTTCTTCTCCTTTAAAAATTTCCTGATTTCTTTTATTTCTTCATTATACGCCCTCATCAGCTTTTTTGTTTTATTCAACTCACCATATATTCTACAAATATATACCCGGTAGATTATCTGCATTTTCCTATCTACATCCTCATAATTTACCATCAACATCTGTGACAATTCCGACAGTTGAGTAGGAAATCCGAAAGATTCATTATAGCTATGGGCTATCCAACGTTCACTATATTCCTGAATACCATTTCCAAAAGTATGATAGGTATACCCTTTCTTTTCCAATTCCATACCCTCTTCAGACCCTGATACTTCCTCACGGCCAGGTTTTGCCAATTGTAAGTTTTGTCTGTGTAATTCTTTAACGACAGCGCTTATTACATGCAGTGCATCTTTTATCTCCGCTACACTTCCGCCGTTTTCCAAAATGTTCACGACCTTGCTCGCAGATTCAATCATCCATGTGCCACATGTGTAGCCGTCTCGCTGCATGTGCTCAGACAGGTCAACAATATTATCAACGCTGGTATAAACACCGGTCATCTCAAGCATCAGCTTAATCAGTGCTATTTTATCTTCATCTTCTCCCATTGAGTCAAAAAAATATACCTTAGGTGCGGATCTGCGATCCTGGTTTTGCCTGATCACCAATGTCGCCCAATGCGCATTATTAAAATTAATGGGAATCACCGTATTCATTGCGATAGCACCCTGGCCCATCTGGTCAAGATAGTTATCCCGGATAAATTCAGCTAAGAAATCAGGGTTATTGGCGATATCTACTGAGGGGGCTACGTGCGTGTTGGGAAGATTCGCGGCACTAAGTCCGGTATCCACTTCTTCATCGGTTAACCAATTTTCACCAATATCGGAGCTGCCGTAGTGACTCCATCCCCTGGGTAATTGTGTTTTTTTCTTTTTCTTTTTCTTATCCTGAGCACCAACAAGTAAATCAATTATCTTTTTACTATTACTATCTTTCTTATCCAATTCAAGAGCAAGTGCCAAAGGAGTCCTGCCATCATTATCTTCAGCGTCAAAACTCACTCCAATTGATAACATCGCTGCAACCAATGCAGGATCGTTCGAACTGACCGCCATATGCAGTAACTTGTCAGTAACGCTTCCGGCTTTCCGCTGTATATAAATCAGAGCAATTTTAAGTTGTACTTTATCTATAGTACTTATCAATCCTAAAGCCTCTTTATTGCCATTCAAAGCCCCCACCAACATTCTGACAATCGCTTTATCAGGTTTGAGCGTACCCGCTCCCTGTAGGATCTTTTCAACTGTCGCACCAAAATCAGAACCACTGATCACTTCGATCTCATCATGAAACGGATTTCCACTGCTGGGTATTCTGTTTTCCACGAAATTGATATACAGCTCTATAATGAATCCGGCAATCTGTTCCGCGGACAAATCAGTAAGCCTATCCCTGTTCCTTAATATCAGATTAGCGAACAGATTATACAAACGTATAGGCCCCATGCTGAAAAGCCTGCTCTGGTGAAGTTCGCGTCTATCTTCCCCATTTTCAACCCGCCGCACCTGCGCCCATAACTTAACAATTTCAGACTCTACACCGAATAGCAGGTTTGTTGTTTTTTTGTGTCCGGCACTATGTGAATAGATACTTTTCCCGATTGACTTACTACTCTTGATAGATCCGCGTTCCCGTGGCTTTCTCAGGCTTTGTTTTTTGGAACGCATTCTGTGTCCCCTATATTCAGTGAGTTCTTTGGTTACTTCTAAATCGTTCTCTACATCTTCTATTTCCTCCGCAATTTCGATGTCATTCATTTCGCTGTACTTATCGTCATCCCTTTTCCTTTTCCATAGATACCGTGCCCGGTCATAAACGTGCACCATATCTCCATTCGGGGTTTCCCTTACGGAAGAAAATACATTGAGGAAGTTATATTTCTTGTTATACTGTCCATATGTCGCCCCACGGGCTATATTGTTCAGGTGAAAGATAGTATCCAGCTGTGTGAACTCAAGCCTTATGTTCTCAATGCCCATTGTCAGTGCGAAAAACTCGAGCACAAGCGACTCAAAATTCTGAATGACTTTATGATCTACTTTATATTGCTGAAGTACGACATATACTTCATTGCCCCGACCGCTCAGAATGGCCAACATAGCAGCAGCAAGAATCTGGTTTCCCTTTCCCTTCTGCATCTTCTTATCTGACGCTTTGAGCAAATGAGCGCCCAATGCAGCAGCAAGGTTATGCAAAGAAAGTGCTATCGCTGCCCAGGATCTGCCTGGATTACCTTCCGCATCCTTCAGCTGCCGGCCGCGAAACTGAATTTCTTTATGTTTAGCTTTATTCCATAATCCGAACTCAATGTTATAAACGGTTGGTTTCTCTTTACTCCTGCCACTTTTGGCGTATCTGAATTCATTGGCAAAACTTAGCCAATCTTCCATACCACCAATAGTAACTTTATTAAAAGAATTGGGGAATTTTTTTGTTCTTTTATATGCCGAAGTTTGCTTATGCTTTCGGATATTATCAATTACATTGATTGCAATTTTATCAAATTTTTTATCGGGATTTAAATCAGAAATGTAATCACTGAGCAATTTGTTCAATGCTATAATAACAGCAATAATGAGATTAAATTCTACTTCATTTCCCGGCGTTTCATCTTCTTCGCTGCTATAATAGCGTTCCTCATCATCATTGGATTCAGAATCTTCGACTTCAAAATTCAGCCATTCACGATGCCGATGAACTTCTACCGCGTATTTGACGGCTTTTCTAGCGTCTACATTATCCAGCTCGTTGCAATAGCTCCCGTAATCCAGCTCTTTAAAACTCTGTCCGTTCGGAGGTTCTATGTTGTCTATATTTCTGATGTAATCAATGATATCGGATTCCTCTATGTCGTAAATTCCTATGTGATGGGCGTATGTTTCTATATTCTCAATAGTGCTGTTCCACTTTTCCTTTGCCAATGAATCCCAGGGTTCTTTTAGCTGTACAACAGGAACAGTCCCTATTTTATTCTGCTTCAGCTGTACGACATGCCAGGCTTCTTGTGAAGGATGATTTTGCTGGCTCGAAGTGGTATCTATTCTATCTGTTTTCAGCTGAAATGGTGCAATGGCACCCATATCTGGGTTTTCCGACATTTTAAGCGGGCTTTCATTTTTCTCGTGTTGCTCAATTGCCGTTTTCTGATAAGGGAGAACAGCAGGCATTGATATACCTGAATAGCTGGTGGCAGATGTAGCATTTGACGTGGTCGTATTGACGTGTTGAGGGTTTTTATTAGTTAGCATCAGAAAAAAATAAAAGGGATAGATAACGCTACTTGCTGATCTTGATATTTTCTTTTTGATCAGCTAATACAAGATAAGAAAAAACTCATTAGTCTCATAAAATGATGCGATGAATAATATCTATCCTGCCGGATGCTTCCAGGAAAACTATATTCATCTACAGGGCTTACTATGGGCAGTACAGTATTACAAAGCATAGATACTAAAACAGCCATAGTCTGTACGTACACCTAGCTTTTTAGTGTCGATGAATTTGATTTTGGCGCTTTTTACACAATGTTGTATCGGAAAGCTATAAAGGAATTGTTTATTGATAAAGTCAAATACAAATGAGGTCGTACGTTGCTGGCAAACCAGTAATGACTGATCTTCACTAAAGCAGAAGTTCCTTACATCCTTTGTGTACGCCGGTATGACCAGACCTTCGTAAAAAACCTCTTTTCCGGTAGCTACGTTAAAGAAGTGTAAGTGACTGTATCTCTCATGTACAACGAGCTCACTGCCATCTCTGGTCCATGTCAGCTGTTCTGCCATTCCAAACGGTAGTTCCAGCGTGTTAACCAACTTTCCGGCACTTGTATCAATCAAATCCACCTGATGCTCCCGGTTATGCAGGGCCAGTAACTTCCCATCCGGGGAAAGACTACCACAAAAAGGAATAGTCCCGTTGATAATCTTTACTTCGAAAGCTGTTTCGATTCGCTTGCCGTCACGGGCCCCTTGCATATAAAAATGAGGATGGGTAGCATATGCCCAGGTACCTGCCGCCACGGACACGAAACTGGCAGGTTGCTGCAGATGATCAGTCAACTGTTTAAAAACACCTGTGCCTAAGTCATATTCGTAAGCGTAATGATCCAGGTCCAGCAGCAGTTGGTTGGCGGATGTATCATAACAAATTTCCCAGGGTAGCACCTTGGGTAAAGCGATCACCTCATTAATGACTCCCTGCTTGTCGATACGTAGCAGCTCTTCCTGTAGTCCAATTTCGGTGCCGCCGGAACGATACACATAGATGCCCTGATGGGTAGCTTCGAATGAAAGGCAGCCCGTATAAGCTCCTCCGATAAAAAGATGCAGGAGAACGTCGCCCTCAGTTGCATGATCAGCCTGCAATACCGCACCCTTTTTTAGTAATTCCCATTCTTTCTTGAAAAACAACTGGCGTGCAGCTGCTGCATCCGCCGCCGGCTTACTGGTTGTTTTAATTTTACCTCCCGTGTTGGTCTCCGTCGTGAAAGTAGTGTCGTCACAGCGTAATATGGTTTCTTTTCCTGTCTGTATATCTGATAAAATATGCTGCATGTAGTGCCTTATTTAGTTGCGTTTAAATTCATGTTGAATTTAGTCAATATTAACCGATCATTGTGTTGTCCGGTTAAATCACTGGCGATTGCTGGCATTTCCATCAAGAGAAGGGACATGCCTTGGGGGTTTTTACGATTACGTTATTTATAGCGATTGGTCGGAGTACAAATTTCGAACCATAAAAATAAAATTGATTATCTCGCTGATAAACAAGCATCAGACAAGTTCAGACCGATATAAATACCCATTTTAAAAATTTACAATTCTATTTACAATGCAAATTTCCTGTTTTGAGAGTTATCAAATTAGATTGCTGATGTTGCCATTATAAAATAAAATCAATCATGAGATACGTACTCGTGTATTTATTACTCCTGGTATCTGTTTTTTTTACCTCTTGTAGAGAACAAGGCAAAAACAAGCTCCCCAAAGAAAATATCAAATCCGAAGATAAATCTGGTGGTGGATCTATTTATACTAAATATGAGTATGTTGATCCTGTCGGCGGACGCCTGATTATACAAAACAGTTTTCCAGGAGGGGGACTAAAATACACAGCCGCCAGCAGTAAGGTATATTTATGAAATATTCTGGACCCGCATAATCAGCGACATGTCTGAACAGTTTAGCCATTGCAGCTTATAAGAAAATAGTCAATCAAATGGATCTTTGAATTCCTCAGGAATCTCAATCTCCGCTTCTTTCGCCGCTACAATATGCACTTTTGCTTTATCCTTATCAATAAATCCTTCTTCAAACAGATATATGCGCGCCAGTTCAATATGCGCTCTATCATAACCACCGTCTATCGCCGTTTGAAAACAGCCTATTGCTGCTTTTATATCCTTTTCTGTAGCTAATCCCTTCTGATAGAAATGTCCCTGATTAAACGCACCTATCTCCGAATCGTCCTTTTGGTGATAGCGGAAAGCGGTTTCGAAATCTCCTTTTTCTTCATACATGGATCCCAGCAATCCATAATCAGGTTCACCCAGTGCTTCAGCCTGGTGATAGTGAAATAATGCCAGCTCGGGATCAGTCTTATAAAGCAGAAATCCCAGATTATTATGTGCAGCTGCCATACCATCTTCAGCAGCCTGTAGTAATAAGTCAATAGCTTTTTCTATATCAGGGATGGTTCCTATTCCATACTGGTAACACAGACTTAATCCATTAAGCGCATTGGTATTGCGCGCAGCAGCTCCTTGCTCATACCAGTAAAATGCTTTATCATCATTTACATAGCCTTCTATCATGTAATAGATATAAGCCAGGTTGTTCATCGCATAACCAAATCCTTTTTCAGCAGCAAGTGTGTAGTGATAAATAGCAGAGGTGTAATCTTGCCTGTTATAAGCATCTACACCGATATTATACAGTTCTTCGACCGGTGTGTAAACGTCTGTAACCGTATTTTCAGCGGAGGACTTTGCATATGCCAGGAGTCTGGCACGCACGATATCATCATAATAAAGACTGTAGCCTTCATTTTCTGCATCCTGCCGGACGAGGTCTTTATTGGCTCTTGATATACCATATTTATCTATAAGGTATACTTCCTTGCCTTTGATGGCCCAGGCGAAGCCCTGAGGAGGAGCTTTATGTACGATTAGGTCGAATTGGTCACCATCTTCAGAAAGGCTGTAATAACCATCTTTCTGTAGCATGATTACATCGTCATGTAACAGCTCTATATTGTCATATTTGAAATTGATGATTACTTTTCCATCTTCTGACAATACCCCCCAATTTCCATTCTTTTGTGCGATGTAATGACCTTGAGACCCAAATTTGTTAAGGGCTTCGTATGTAGGTGCAACAACCACTTTTCCCGAAAGATTGATGAGTCCCAGAAGACCATTGCGTTGAATAATCGCCAGATTGGAATAATCAAAATCGTAAGCATTATCCCATTCCGGAGGCACTATTACCTCACCTGATCTGTGCACATAACCATACTGCTGCTCCTTCATGACCACCGCAACATCCTGTTCGCTGAATTCATAAAATTCATCAAATTGTGGATGTAGCAATATTTCTCCGTGGGCATTTTTCAATCCCCATAGTCCATTCTCATTGTAAATTTCTTCTCTTCCTGATTCCTGGTAGATGTGTCGCCATCCATAATCATAGTCCACATAATTCAGCAGTTCAGCAAATGAATGAAACGCCGTACTGACATGTTTAAGTTGACTGTAAGTTAACAGGGAGATGTTATTGTTGTCCATGGCATGGGTAATCATCGCATTGTTATACGCGATATCTGCCATCCAGACAGCCGCCTGTTCCTTGTGCGGTATCTCTTCTATATTGAATGCATCCCGGGCATCCATACTAAAATAGGGGAGTGCCAGACTATCCAGATATTTGAATAGCGTATTCTTAGCTTTTGTAAACAGGCTTTTGTCCTTAATGAGCAGTTCCGTGGAATCCAGAAAGTTATAAAATCTTTTCAGATTTTCGATACCAGATCTGGCATCGTAGTATAAAACATTATTTTCAATAAAACCGCCACTTATCAACAAAGGTTGTAATAGCAGAGGCATCTCATATCTCCATTCCATTATCATTATATGAGAACGGTCTGATCCTGAAGGAGAGCTGGTGTTAATTAAGTATACGCTGTGCGACATCATGCAAAGGTAAGGAAGGGAATTAATATCTTCCAGGCAACGCACATCAGACAACTATTAATCCCCGGCTGATATGCAGTTACTGTTGCACAAAATGAGCTCACTGTGCCATATTTCGTTGATTGTCATGATCCTGTCTCCATATCGTCTTTTGTATAGGCAGTGTTCCTGAGAAAAGGCCACCCATATTGTTTACTAATATTGACACAACCGGATCCGGGAATTGAGAAAAGGTATTTACAAAATCTCTTACCGATTGCAATAAGGCCAGATCCAAAGGCAGACAGATCAGGAACTCGTGATCAGTTGCCCGTTTGATCTTTTTAATCGCTTCGTTGCCTGCTTCAATATTTCTACAAGCTAAAATAATTTGATCATGTGGCGCCGCTCGGGAAATTTTGTTTGCGCACTCGAAACCTATTCCACTATTCGCTCAGGATTTATCTTCCGGATAAAGTGCTGTACGGAGATATGCCCCAGGTAAGGCATTGTACCAGCATCACACGTTCGGGGTTCTCATCAATAGCTTCAGCAGCATCATATCCGGAAATACCGCCAAGATTATGTTTGCCGCCGGTAAGTACTAAAAGGCATTTAAGGCCGGCGCCTAATCTATAAGGATCTGTATGCCATCCTGGTCCTTTAACGGTCTCCTGAGCGGAAATATCCTTGTCTACGGCTATCACCAAAGTTGTTTTTTTAATTCTAGTGAAGTCCGGATGATAATCAACAAAAACTTCTCCCATACCGGATCCATAAGCATATAGCATAAAAAGAGCCTGTATCAAAAGTAAGATACAGGCTCTCTTTATTCGGATACCTGATGGAATCAGGTAGTCATTTAAGTAATTCTAAGGATGTGCATTTATTTTCGATACATCCTCTTTTTATGCTCAATAGCGAAGATGTTTATTGACCAAATATTTTTAATACTCAGCGTCTATATCTTTCGCTATAGGTACCCTATAAAGTTATTTTTTTGAAGTACAAACGGTTACGATCTACAGATCCCAACGTCAGTATTTTTTGAGAAAAACCGCTTGCGCCATTGTCTACGACACCAAAATCGTCATCATTCGAAATAACGAGTATATTACCTGGTAATAGTGCCAGGCCTTCTGCCTTATCATGTGGATAGACAATAGACAGATCTTTTAACAGATCGAGTACAAGCGTTTTGGTAACAGGTGTTATGCCTGCTCCCTGTAAACCTGATACGTCATTCAACTCTTCTACAGTCTTACCGCTATACAGCTTACCAGTAGCGCCATTGGCGGGATCAGAAATATCCGTTGCATTGCTCAACTCTATCTTAAATACCTTTTTGAAAGTAGCCGGGTTAGTAGCAGCTCCGCCAAAAAGCCCATCGCGCTCAAGTGTTAAAAATGTGGTGTTGTTAACGGCTACTATTTCACTTACTCCTGTAAGGCTTGTGTTATCCATCAGGTAAGCATATTGTTTGGTAGCTGCTGTGGCAATATCAAATGTAAGTATCCGCAATACGGTAGATTTAGCAACAGCGGTTTTAGAAGGATTGTACATAGGGGATTGCATAATACCGACCAGTGTTTTGCCGTCAGGCGTGATCGTTAGCCCTTCCATTCCACGGTTGGCCCGGCGGTTGGTAAATACAGCAGGTAATTTCCGGTTGCCTGTACCGGTACCAAAAGGATTGATGCGCTCAATAGTTTTCCCTGTCGCATCTACATGTACTATATGTGGACCATATTCGTCGCTTATCCAAAAGGTTCCATCTGCGGCAGCCACAAGTCCTTCTGAATCGATTCCGTCCGGACTGGGCGTAAGTATGTTTCCATTCAGATCGTAGGCTATTTCTCCGGATGCACCCATGCCTGCCGGATTAGGAAGGCCATTTAGCTTGTCGCCTGCCGCATTCTTTAATTCTATAACCTGCTCCAGGACCAGTTTACCATCTTTCAGGCGGAACTTTCCGATCTGCGGTGTAAAGTCAGATTTACCAATAATAATTGAATTGGCTACCTGTCCTGCTACGTTCGATCCGCGGTCTGTAAGCATATAAAATACATCTTTCTGCGTTGGATCTGCAGCTACCGCTGATCCATACCCGCCATTATATACTTTCACACCTGCAGCAGTAGTAAACAATATGGCAGGATTAACTGCTTCTGCCATATCGGGGTAAACGATGGTTGTTGCCACATTGTCATTCTTTTTACAGGCACTTAAGGATACAAGTGCCAATGCAGCTAGTGTAATTGCTTGATATTTCATTTATAGAAGTTCATTTGTCAACAAAGTAGTTATTGAATGTTACCCGTATGTTAAGGATAGGCTACAACATATGGCTACTCGTTAACAATCCAGGCATAGCTGTACGTGCGAGTCCTGATGCAGATGATGGTAAGGGGCGTGGCTTATTCAATTGGTGTGCCTAAAGCAACAGCAGTTGTAATTATGCAAATTGCGGACTCAGGTAATCAGCCGCTGATGATTTTTCCGGGAGAAAAATCTCTGTAGCGGACAAAACATCTATATAAGGAAAGACTAAAGACCTGGGAAAAATGGCAGTATTTTATCCGATTTTTTGCTCAATAAACCTTTGCCGGTAACCCTCGCATACTGATTTTGAAGTTTCTCTGATCTTCGGCGCCTGTGTAACAACCGTCTCCAGAAAGCTGCGATTAGCGTCACCCCATTGGTTCATCGCGTCAATAACTGGCATTAGCGACCATCCGATTTCCGTGAGCGAATACTCCACTTTGGGCGGTAGCTGAGAGTAAATTTTCTTTTGTATCATGCCATGCTCCTCTAACTCTTTGAGTTGAACATTCAACACCCTCCGCGTAGCATCAGGTAGTAGGCGTAGCATCTCACTAGGACGTTTTATATCCATCGAAATAGCATTGAGCAGGGCAGGCTTCCATTTGCCGTTCAGCACTTCTCTGGTCAGGTGCAGGCCGCAATCAATAGCGAGGGGAGTCTTTCTTTCGTACATAAGCTGTTCAATTTACTCAAAAATAGACATAGTATCTCAAATCGCCATAGGGATAAATTTATCCCTACGACTTTAGTTTTTCCCATATTGTGCCGCTGCTGTATATGCCCGAAGTTTGCTAAAAAAAAATAATGAAGAATACTGCACAACCCTTGTTAGAAGAATATCAGATAGGCAATTTGAAATTGAAAAACCGGGTAATTATGTCATCGCTAACCCGTGGACGTGCCACAAATGAAGGTTTGGTGCCGACTCCTTTAATGGCTGCGTATTATGCACAACGCGCCTCAGCAGGCTTGATTCTGAGTGAAGGGACCTGGGTGAATCCACGGTCGATCGGCTTTATTAATGTGCCGGGCATCTACACGCCGGAGCAGATAGAAGGATGGAAACTTGTGACCCAAGCGGTACATGACAAAGGCGGTCTGATCTTCTCTCAGTTAGGGCATATCGGTGCTGCATCGCACCCGGATTTCTTTGGCGGGGAACTACCTGCGGGACCTTCTGCTATAAATCCGCAAACCCAGTCTTTTACGCCCGAAGGCTTTAAAGACACAGTAACCCCACGCATGTTGACTGTCGCTGAGATTAAACAAACTATACTGGATTACAAACAGGCAGCAAAAAATGCAAAGGAAGCAGGATTTGATGGTATCGAGGTACATGCGCAGGCAGGGATGTTAATCCCTCAGTTTTTAAGTCTGGCTACTAATAAGCGTAGCGACGAGTATGGTGGCAGTGTCGAAAACCGGGCACGCATTGTATTTGAAATATTGGATGCCATCATAGAAGTATGGGATAGCACACGTGTAGCCATCAAGTTCACGCCGGTCTTATTCAGCCATGTAGGTATTGTGACACCAGATGAAGAAACTATCCCGCTGTTTCAATATATCCTTAAAAAATTAAGCGATTATAATCTCGCTTACTTACATATTGTGGGTCCTGCAGAAGATTTAACCGGCACACCGGTAGAGGTATTGCAGGATGACTATTTTAGCCACTTCCGGTACCACTATAGCGGCACACTCATGGCAAATCTGGGCTTTACGCAGGGAAGCGGTAACGCAATTTTGAAAGATGGTAAGGCAGACCTGGTATCTTTTGGTACACCATTCATTGCGAATCCAGATCTTGTAAAGCGTTTCATGTATAATTTACCATTGGCAGAAAGCAACCGGGATACCTATTACAGCGGCGAAAGTGGATACACAGATTATCCAGAAGCTGTGATAGCGTAGCAATTATAATAAGCCTTCATGAACTGTAGATATAAAGATGTGACAAATGTCACATTTGAAAAGTGCCATTTGACTTCGTCCGGGCAATCTGTCCCACTGTACTTTTGTTTCGGCAATGAGTAATTCTTGCTGTTTCATGAACTTTTAAACACGATATACTATGGATTTGCAAAAAAGTGACAGAAATCCTATCTATTACCAGGACGCGGGTACATTGGCTAAAATGATACGCGACCGGGATATCTCACCGGTTGAAGTAATGAAGGCTCATCTTGATCGTATTGAAGCATTCAACCCAGCTATCAATGCAATTGTAACGATTGCTGATAATGCAATGGAGGTGGCCAAGAAGGCAGAAAATGCGGTATTGAGAGGGAATGAATTGGGACCCTTGCATGGTGTGCCATTCACAGTTAAAGATTCAATTGATACTGCGAATATTTTAACACAACGTGGTTCTCCAATTTTTAAGGGTCGTATACCCGATAGTGATGCGACAAGCGTTGCACGAATGAAGCAAGCAGGTGGCATTCTGCTGGCAAAGACCAATATTCCGGAGTTCTCCTATTGGATAGAAAGCGATAATCTGCTTAGCGGCAGGTCGAATAATCCCTGGGATTTGTCCCGCACACCGGGAGGATCCAGTGGAGGTGAGTCGGCAGCCATTGCGGCTGGTATGTCACCGATTGGTCTTGGAACCGACCTTGCTATCTCTGTGCGTGGTCCGGCAGCACAAACAGGTATTGTGTCGCTCAAAGCAACGCACGGCCGTGTACCAATGACCGGTATCTGGCCACGTGTACCACGTCGGTTTTGGCATGTAGGCCCAATGGCGCGTAGTATTCGTGACCTTCAAATTGCCTTTGGCGTGCTTTCCGGTCCTGACGGTCTTGACGGATTTTCCTCAAGTAATTACCTGTTGAATGGCGGTGTTGGCAGTATACCTGATCGTAAGCTACGCATAGGCTGGATGGTCGGGCCTGGCTTCGGTCCGGTCGACTCTGAAGTCATAAAGACCGTTGAGGCAGCCGCAGATGCTTTGAAGAGTTTAGGTTTATTAGTAGAACCAGTGGGCATCCCTGCGCTGGAACGCGACTTTGCGCTTGATGTATTCAATCGCTTACATGTAATGGAGATGAAAAAAGCATTCCGTGAAGCAACCGCAGGTCGCAGCCAGGAGGAACTTTATAAAATGTCAAAAACCATGCTTTCGCTGCCCGATACGTCAATGGAGGACTTCATAGATGCGGAGCAGGCGGCTGAGCGCTTAAAAGACGGTTTTGCCGGTTATTTCAGCAAATACGATGCGTTGCTCACACATGTGTTGCCGGTCCCTGCCCACAAGCATGGCGTAGAATCCTTTATTATCAACGGGCAGAAGGTGGACCCCACATATTTGCAAGGTGCGACCGTACCTCTTAATATAACTGGCTTGCCGGGTATTGCGATGCGCTTCGGTACAAGCAAAGAGGGGCTACCTATAGCAGTTCAAATCGTGGGAAGTTGGCTTAATGAATCGACTATTCTGCACATCGCTTCGCTGCTGGAAAGCGTAAGCCCGGTCCGCGGTCTTCACCCTGGTATTTAACCATACTCAGTTGAGAAGTCACCGGATAGTTATGCTGGTTTAATATTTGTAATACCAAAAAGGCAGAACAGGGAGCGCAAATCCCGTTCTGCCTTTTTCTCCATCAGGGAAGACCCTTAAAGTTTCGCGTATTCTCTTCTTATCCGGCTCAATGTTTCTCTTGACATTCCCAGATAAGACGCGACCATATGCAAAGGTACCTTGTTAAATACATTAGGATAAGTCTTTTGAAATTCAAAATACTTTTCTGTAGCATTGGAACTTATCAACGAAAAAATCCTTTTTTGACTTGCTATGTAAGCGCGTTGGAGAAGCTGATCATTAAAAATTTTCATGGCAGGGCTGCTGTTTAGGATTTCATCCCAGGCCGCTTTCGTCCACACGATGGCTGTACTGGACGAAAGAGCCTCTATATTATATTCTGAAGGTTTTTGGTAAATATAACTTTCCATGTCAGTCATCCACCAATTTTCGATTCCAAACCTTGCAGTATGTTCAACACCTTCTTTATCTGTTCTGTATAGCCGCAAACAGCCTGAGGTAATGAAACAATTCATCGACCATATTTCACCTTCATGTAATAAGGATTGGCCTTTCCGTAATTTCTTTTCTATGCAGATTTCTCTTAGCATAGCAAGATCCGCTTTCGGTACGCCACTGACCTGCTGCATATACTGTTCAAAAATATCAAACATAATTTACTAGCTCTATTTTTGCACAATTCTGACTTTTAAGGTACAAAATAATACTGATTGATCACTGGAGCGGATATGAGGAAGGCAAGATAATGACTTCATATTTATCCGAAGCCGCGGGCAGATTCTTCTCGTGATGGTATATCATAACGCTGAAGAACGGTAAGCAGTTAAAAAAGAGGTTACTCAAAAAAGACATATGGAGGTGTCATCTTTGCTTTTTAAAGAACAAAGATGACACCTCCATATTTTTCAAAATAGTCTCCTTCTTTTGCCAATCTAATACGCTCAGATTTCTTAGCTAGTATATCATTAGTTCAATTTTTTCTCTAACGTAATCACCTGGCTCTCGGTGCTGACACTAATCCTGGGAGTTCCATCAGAATTAATAGTCGTGTCTCTTGTTGCTGTTTTAGAACTTAGTAACAGAACGGCTGAACCCTCGAGGTAAAAATAGGTGGCTTTTAAAGGAAATCCGATAACATCCTTTTCATTATCTAACAGTGGCGTTGAAAAATGAATTGAATCTTCTTTGATAAGGTATGCTATCTTTTTACTGAAGCTATCAACTTCCTGATTCGAGTTGGTTTCGGTTTTATTTGTTATTTCACCCTTAAAAAAGCTGATGTACTCCGTCTGAGCAGCGTATTTGTAAGCGATATCCTTCTGAGAAATGTTTTCAGCATCGAACGCCAGCTCACCAGCCCCGGTTACCGTATAGTTATAACTAGTGATGATAGAGTCAGAAACTCCGGTGTCGGTGATAACTACAATACGACCAGTAGTCTTTGCTTGCTTGAAGGTATAAACTCCCGACAACGGATTAGCAGGTACGGGAGCATCATCATCTTTACAAGAGAATAATAGGAAACTTATGCCTGTGATTAACAATGCGGCTTTTAAAGCTTTCATAGAACTGATGTTTAATAAAAAAGTCAGCCGCAAATATAGATGTAATATTATATATATTCGTAATAATAATTTATGCGCCCTCTTGTCAATATCTTAAACAAAGCAGGATTGTATCTAATAGTTACCCAACTATCTTTTTCCGGTGAGCAATGCCCCAGTCAGAGAGATTACTAATAATGGTTTGTAGTGTATCCCCGTGTTCTGTAAGTTCATATTGAACAGTGATGGGATGAATGTCTGATATGGCCCGTTTTACTATCTGGTTTATTTCTAATTCCCTTAATTCTTTGCTTAGCATTCTGTTGGAAATTCCGTCTATATCATTCAAAATGTCAGAAAACCGCCGTTTCCCATAGCAACAAATTGATGAAATAATAGCGATCTTCCACTTGCCATTTAGCGCATCCATTGCATCTTGCACAGATCTCATTCTCTTCTTTTGTTCCTGTTGGAACTCTGCTATTTTACATCCCATATTTTAACTGGTTACATCTATGTTACTACTAGTTTTCGTTACAAAGTTACTAAAAATAACTTCTGTGATCTAGCTTTGTAACTCAATCTTAAATCATAGAAAAATGAGTAAACTAAAAGACAAGGTTACCGTGATTACAGGCGGTAACAGTGGTATTGGATTTGGCATTGCTGAGGCGTTCAACAACGAAGGTGCTGTGGGAACAATCACCGGAAGAAATGGGACTACATTGAAAAATGCTGTTGAAACCCTGGGCAATAATTTTATAGGCGTAAGAGGTGACGTAACAAATCTTGATGACCTGGAGGACATGTACAAAACTACGGTTGACAAGTTTGGCAAGATAGACGTATTGGTGGTGAATGCCGGTGGCGTCGTGGACGGAGTTCCCCTGATGACAATAACTGATGTAACGGAAGAAGGTTTCGATCAGTATATGAATCTGAATTTTAAAAGTGCCTATTTTACCGTCAAACAGTCGCTTCCGTATTTAAATGATGGTGCTTCGATTATATTGATTGGATCGAATGCTGCATATCGGGCTGCACCCGGAGCAACAATTTATGCCGCCGCAAAAGCAGCAGTTATTTCACTGGCAAGAGGTTTATCCCTGGATTTATTGTCAAGGAGAATAAGGGTTAATACGATTTCTCCCGGCTCAATCGATACTCCCGTTTTTGGAAAGATGGTACCGGCTGAAGCAGTCGCGCAGGTAAAACAAGTGTATATAGATCTCACACCGCTTGGAAGGCAAGGCACTCCGGCTGAGATCGGAAAGACGGCGGTGTTTTTAGCCTCCGATGATTCATCATTCATTGTAGGCGCGGATATATTAGCGGATGGTGGAATGACCAATGCTTTCTCCGTGAAATAAATTCATTCGGATCTGTGTGTAGATTATATGGTTCAGTGTACAGGCTCCATATAATTTACAATCATTTGGGTTCCCTCTTTTCCCATTACTCCACGACAGCACAAACTAACCCAATCCCCCTAATCTATTGCAGCGCCCATCATTTGGACGGACTTGAATGCTCAGCTTAAACCTACAATCTGAATAACGGGATTACACCTACCCATATCAGCATCCGGACAGCTTGCATGCACGTCCGGAAGACATATAATCAGTCGTACTGGTAGTGTTAGCAACGACAAAGTTAAGACCAGTGACAAACAGACTTAATGTTAAAATTGCCAGGCGTATAGGTTAAATAGTAATAATGTGTATTTTGCGTTTGTCCGTAAAAATGAGAAGTCGGTCACCAGCACTATGATTACCAATGCTGATTTTGGGATCAAATCTGGTTAAGGGCATATATTATGTGTCAACAGCAAGTATATAGAAAGGAAAAAGCTACAACCATATGACTAAATTAGATACTACTCCAATAATAGAATTTAAAACAGCTAAAGCATTTGAAACCTGGCTCGTAAAGAATCACGATAACTCACATGGGATTTGGCTCAAAATATTCAAGAAAGATTCCGGAATGGACACTGTAAGCTATGCGGAAGCACTTGATGTAGCGCTGTGCTATGGGTGGATTGATGGTCAGAAGAAAGCACATGACGAACAAGCCTGGCTGCAAAAGTTTTGTCCCCGGCGCGCCAAAAGTATTTGGTCCAAAATAAATACCGGACATGTCGAAAGATTAATCAATGAAGGAAGAATGAGACCCGCAGGATTAAAAGCTGTCGAAAAAGCCAAAGCAGATGGTAGTTGGGAAAAGGCATACGATTCTCCAAGCAAAATCGTAATGCCCGAAGACTTTCTGAAAGAACTTAGCAAAAACAAAAAAGCAGAAGCATTTTTTAAGAGTCTTAATAAGACAAATGTTTTCTCCATTGGATTTCGTCTTCAGACCGCAAAAAAACAAGAGACAAGGGAAAAGCGTATGAAAGAAATTATTGAAATGTTGGCAAAAGGTGAGAAATTTCAATAAATAATTCAGCCTAGTGGCGGCAATTTTTGAATATAAGGATGCCATTTATGTTTGACGTGTATTCTACGTATGTGACAATAATGATGTTGTAAACCCAGGCCAATCTGAATTGGTAAGAAAATGGCGCCGGATTTTCATTTACGACTATTTTATTATCGGAGACGGCTATTTTATTGGGAAATGCGGGGCCAACTTTGCAGTATGGAATCGACACCTTCTTTTTCCCGCTACCAATGGTTCGTCATTTTTGTACTAGCCGTTACCCAATTTACCGTGATACTCGATTTCATGGTTATTTCGCCGCTTGGCGATGTGCTTATGAAATCACTTTCCCTGCGGCTGCAGGCCTTTGGGTTTGCGGTGTCCACCTACGCCTTTAGCGCGGGCATTTCCGGCCTGCTCACAGCGGTTTTTGCAGACCGTTTCGACCGTAAGAAATTGTTACTGTTTTTTTATATCGGGTTCGTTATCGGCACGGTGTTGTGCGGCCTTGCGCATAGCTACACGCTGCTGGTGGCAGCCCGCATTGTTACCGGTTTGTTTGGCGGCGTTATCGCCTCTATTTCCATGGCCATCATCACCGATCTTTTCACCCTGCAGCAGCGCGGGCGGGTGATGGGCTATGTGCAGATGGGCTTTGGCGCCAGCCAGGTATTAGGTATTCCCATCGGGTTATACCTGGCTAATGCGCTGGGATGGGAAGCCACTGGAGTATTACAGCACGCTGGGGTATGTAACACTCTGTATCTCTCTCCTGACCATTTGGCTCATGTGGGTGTAGACAAACTGGTAAAAAAGAAACCGGCTGTGAAAACGGTGGTGGATGAGGCGGTTATTTTGAGCGAAGATTATTAATCCTTGTTTCGGTTTCAGGACTATTCCTATGCTATCCACGGCTATTTGCTTCCTGGAGCCTATTCTATTTTGCTGGTGAAAACCGAAATACTTACTAAAAAAAATAATGATGTTAATAGCAGCTAAAAAAGTGGCCATCATTGGCGGTGGCCCGGGTGGCTTAACGCTGGCCCGCCTGTTACAATTGAAAGGCGCGGATGTGACCGTGTATGAAAGAGATGCGAACGCAGAAGCCCGCGTACAGGGCGCCACACTTGATCTTCATTTTGAATCGGGTTTGAAAGCCATTAAAGCCATGGGCCTGCGTGATGCTTTCCTCAACAACTACCGCCCCGGTGCGGAAAAAGGTCGGGTGATCGATAAATATGGCAAAATCGTTTACGACGAACATAGTACGGACTTCGAGCCGATGATGAACGTGCTGGACCTGGACAGTGAATACGCCCGCCCGGAAATAGACCGGGGGCCGCTGCGCGATATTTTGCTGAACTCCCTTCTGCCCGGCACCGTGGTGTGGGACAGCCAGTTTAAAAACATGATACCGCTAGGCCATGGCTGGAAAATCGAATTCAGGAACGGCCATACCGTTACCGCCGATATTGTGATAGGTGCAGATGGCGGCAATTCCAAAGTGCGCCCGTTTGTGACGGACATTCAGCCCAGCTACACAGGCATAATGATCGTACAGGGCAATGTGGGCCATGCGGCTACCACCGTGCCCCAGGCCAGTGAACTACTCAAAGGCGGTAAAGTCTACGTACATGCCGATGGAAAATACCTGCACATTTCTTCCAAAGGTGATGGCAGCATAGATTTTTACTTTGTCGAAGAAAAGCCGGAAGGTTGGTGGAACAACAGCGGGGTAGATTTCTCCGATGGCCGGCAGGTGCTGGCCTGGTTCCTGTCTGAAACACGGGGTTGGAATGATGTTTGGGCGCCCATGTTCGAGAAGGCAGATTCGCCTTATTTATTGCGCCCGCAATATTGTATTCCCTTTGATCAAAGCTGGGAAGCCCATGCCAATGTTACGCTGCTGGGCGATGCGGCCCACATCATGCCGCCCTCCGGCGAAGGCGTGAACCTGGCCATGCTGGATGCACTGGAACTGAGTGAGAGACTTACCAGCGGAGATTTTATAGATATCAAATCGGCCATTGCAGCGTATGAAGCGGCCATGCAGGAGAGGGGCACGGCGGAAGCGCGATCTTCCATCGAGATGAGCCAATGGATGCGGGCGGAAGACGCACAGGAGCGACTGTTGCAACTATTTAACCACGTGGAATAACGTTTTTTCTTATATGTGGATGGCCGGTTTTTGCCGGCCATTTTTAACTTGAAAGATTGAGCTGTTTGTCTGAGCTATCAGTCACTGAAAATTCATTCTTTCATGAATCCCACCATCGGTATCAGTCTGCAATCGTCTATTGCAGCCAAGCGGAAGGGTTCTGCATCATTTCTGTAACCATCACTCTCCGCTATCAAAAGGAAGCTGGCAAAGTCAGGATATTCTACCAGTAATACATCGTCCCACCACTCATTATCTGCTATGGCCAGTCTGCCTGATACATTGCCTCCCCACGCGAGTTTGATACCTTCCAGCTGCAGCTTCGTTGTCAATTCCTGGAAGGAAGGAATATATTGCTGGTAATAGATCTCGCGGCCACCGTCCGGCTTGAAGCGCAACAGGTTCAGCATCACTACAGGGGTGTTGGGCGGAATGTTACAGGCGGTTTCTTTCAGACCTTTATGGTCAATCGTTGTTATTCTCATGTTTGATAGTTTTAAGACTACAAATAAACCATCAGGGGCGGAGAATAAAATATAACTACTTGAAGATTTTATAACTGCATTTGTCTTAAACTGTGCTGTCATTTGAATCAATTACTTTTGTCAAAACGTTCCTGATGTTTGATGCCATTTTTAAGAACTTCGCACTACATATTAATCTGGATGAAAGCGAAGTTGAAAGAATATCTGCCGTATTGCAGGTAAGGGATGTACCTAAACATACCTTACTGCTGCAAGCCGGTACGACCGCGCGGAATGTTTATTATGTGGTTAGCGGATGCCTGCGTCTTTTCTATTCCGATGAAAATGGTGATGAACATAATATTTCCTTTTCACCGGAGAATTGGTGGGCTGTAGATATCACGAGCTTTTCCATGCAAAAACCAGCCTTCATGAGTATAGATGCGCTGGAGGATACGACTGTCTGTTACCTGACTTATGATGCGATGGAACAATTGTATCAGGAGGTACCCAAGCTGGAACGCTTCTTCCGCATTCTCACACAGAATGGTCTGTATGTTTATCAACGCCGCACCATCTCCAATCTGTCAGAGACGGCAGAATCAAGATATAAACGTTTTCGTAAGCGCTACCCTAATCTGGAACTGCGTATTACACAAAAGCATATTGCTTCCTATCTGGGCATAACACCGGTGTTTTTAAGTATGCTACGGAAGCGTATGTAATAAATCTACCCAACTTTAGTTCATGACTACTAAGCGTTTCAAGATCCCGCGCCAAAGCAGCCACGCATGGCTGCTCCGTATCCTAAACGGTCGGACCACACTTCACCGGCAAATTCTCCATTCGCTACCAGTACTAATTCGTTCCTCCCACTGGAGTAACCAAGGGAAATACATCCATCATTTAGTCCCGTTTCTTCTGGCAGACCAAACATGGCTGCCATATCTGTACCTTCCGGCAAAACGCCATTTTCTATCCAGCTATTACTATCGGAATATACCCAGGCTTTAACACGATAAAAATTCTGCACCTCATGTATTTTATCGCTCGTTATGGGGAAAGGCTTTTTAAGCCTGTCGATCTCTTCTTTGCCTAATTCCTGAATGGGGGGCACATTGTCTTCCATAAAGTAAACTCCACCGGCCCCGATCTCCAGCAGATACGCTTTGTATTCACCGGGTAATGACACTCCATGGGTCGCTTCAAATGCTTCCAGTTCCTGCACTGTAGCGGTAGACAGGGTATAGTTCTTTTTATATTTTTCCAGTTTATTGAGGCTCGTTGCAGCTAATGCGCGCTGACGAAGGGATAGCGGGCTACAGCCTCGTACGTTTTCAAGAGTAATACGGGAAAAATGATGCTAATAAATAGCGTATTGGTATGTGGTTGTAAGCGCTTTGATCATTCGATAATATTCAATCAACACTAAAGACCGGTGATCTTAAAACTCAGCACGTATTTTTTGGGTTTCTTGCCAATATGCTTCTCAAACACTTTAGTGAAATGACCAAGGTTCTCAAATCCCATTTGATAGCCTGCCTCGGATACCGACAGGTCTTCTTCGCGCAAAAGCCTTGCGGCTTCTTTCATACGTAAGTTTTGATAATAGTCGTAGATACCCATACCAAAAACCTGCGTGAAAATCTTGCGGAGTTTAAGTTCATTCATGCCGGCAATTTTTTTCAATTCCGCAATTGTACTCGGCTGGCTTAAAGACGAAACAATTTTGTCCCGAACTTGATAAATAGCCTTGATCTCCTTTCCATTTAGTTTAATACCCGCAGCATTCTCACGCTTTTTCAAACTTTCAAAAAGGTAAAAAAGCAATTCCATTGCTTTCATCTTGTAATAGAAACTTTTCATAGCGTCAGGCTCGTCCTTTTTCACGATTTCATTTACCGTGCGCAAGATATCATCGGTCATCAGTTCCTCTATCCAAAAATTGTTAGCACGATCAAAAAGGTAATCGAAGTGTTCGGCTTCCTCCTTTAAGAAGTTCCGGAGATATCCGGCACTGATGCTGATGGAAACATGCGATACATGGGTGTCTTTTTTAAAATGCAGGGTTTGACTTATCGTGTAGGGAAAGATGCGTACATAGGGCGGCTCCACTGGACCATTGGGCTTCCGCATATTCGTTTTGTTATCCACGTGATCCTGAAAGATATTGTGAAATACAATACCGATACCATCAGTTATATCCGATTGACCGGTTACCCGTGTGAAATCATCTGTCACGATGAAAGAGCCGAAGTGCATGGCCATATCAGGCAAGAAAGCGAAGCCTTTGAAGAAGATGACCTGGAAATGTTGCAACACATTTTCCAGGACCAAGCCCAACTTATCCGTAAACTGCTGCATGTCGCTGTTACTATTGCTACTGGTCTGAGCTTTCATTTTTTCGACTAAAAATAATAGGTTATCGAATATTTTACTTGTAAAGCTACAATTAGTTTTGTGGTAGTGAAATAAAATCAGATAATGAGAAAGCATGTTTTAATATCAGGAGCCAGCTTTGCAGGACTAACACTGGCTTACTGGTTAAATAAGTCCGGTTTTAAGGTAACTGTAGTTGAATTAGGAGGGGACCTGAGAACCGCCGGCTCACCAATCGATGTGCGTGGTGACGCTTTAGATATAGCCAGGAAAATGGGTATATATGACCAGATTAAAGCCAATGAATTTATACATACAGATGAGATTGTAGGTTCCGAAGATCAAACATTAGCAAAGTTTGCCATCAACACTTTACCGGAATATCTGGGTGATATTGAGATTCACCGTGGAGACCTGGTAAAGATCCTATATGAAGCCATTCCAAAAGATGAAGTAGCAATCATTTTTGGCAACAGTATATCCGATTTAAGGCAGGGGGACAATCACGTGGAAGTGAAGTTCGAGAACGGCGAAAGCGAAGTTTACGATCTTGTATTTGGTGCTGACGGCACCCATTCTATAGTCAGAAAACTTGTTTTCGGACCAGAAGAAGACTTTAAGAAGTTTCTGGGTGTTTACTTTGCATTTGCTGCTGCTGATCATATTCAAACAGGCCGACCCAAATCTACAGGTATTGTGTATCGAGAGTTAGGTAAACAGGCGGTGATCTTTCAGTTTAAAGAGGCAGCGAACGCCATCCTTGTATTCCGGGCACCCAAGCTGGATTGGAATTACCGGGATCGCGAGCAGCCTAAGCAGATTTTAAAGGATCATTTCGGCGGTAACACCAATTGGAAAATTCCACAAATCCTGGATGCCATGGTTGATGCTGATGACTTATATTTTGACGAGGCCTGCCAGATCAAAATGCCGACCTGGACAAAGGGACGGGTGGCCCTGATAGGGGATGCCGCCTATGCCCCAAGCTTTTTCACTGGGATGGGTACCAGCCTGGCTATGCAAGGTGCAGCGCTTTTGGCTGAGCAGCTTCAGGCTACAGACGATCATCAAACCGCTTTTATTAAATATAACGAAGTATTCAAACCTTTTGTGGATAGTATTCATGCACGTGTTGATGACTCGCTGAAAGTCCAGCTACCCGAAACAGAGGAAGAACTTAAAGCCTCTATCAAAGCATGGACTAACGATAACCAATAGGCATGTCGATGAATATTGAAAAAGTTCAAACTACGAGGGAAGTCGTCAACAAGTTTTTTTGCCTTGCTTTTAAATACAATCCTTCACGCCAGTAATAAAAATAAAACCGGAAATATAACATCAGTTTAAAATCCGGTCAGCGATACATGTGCCAAAAAGATTTCCCATACTTTGGAATGTCTGGCATAGTATTTTGGAGAAGCGGACAACTATGTCAAACGGAATTCGACATAGTTGTCCGTTATTTAAAAATGTTCAATTCCTCATTATAAACAGGACTTTGTACGCCTAAAAAATTTAACACACTGTGAAATACATAGTCTTGTGACAATGAACTTTCTGTTTTCAGTTGTTTTAAACTGTTATCAGATGTCCAAACTATAAAAGGAATGTCATATTGTTGTTTCGGCGCCAGGCTTAAAGGCAAACCATGCATGTACATATTTTTTTCTCCTAAAGATTCGCCATGGTCGGAGACAAAAATCATTGCACTTCTATATTCCTTTAGTTGTTTTAAATCTTCAATCACGTTGTATAAAATATAATCGGTATAACCAATCGTATTGTCATAAGCATTGACCAGTTCTGTATTAGAACATTTTGCTAATTCAACGCTATTACAGACTGGCTTAAAAGTTTCGAACTGAGGCGGATATTTTTTGCTATACTCAGGTCCATGACTTGTACTTGTGTGCAGTATTATCAATACCTTATTTTTTGTACTTGCTGCTATTTGCTCTTTCAGGTTATTCAGAAGCACTTCATCGTAATCGCATCTGTCGCCTTTACAATCTTTCATCAGCGCCTCTTTGTTCAGGTAAGTTTTTATATGAACGGGTGGTTCTCCCCAGTTTGTGGTTCTCCAGACAACCTCTACGCCATTTCTATATAAATAATTGGGCAAAATCTCATACAACTCGCCGGTATTTTTATGTTCTAAAATACACTTTACACCTGCAGTAGTGTAGGTGGCGCAAGAGGTAGCATTAAAATGAAATACACCAGGGGTCTTTGAAAGAAGTGGATTTGTATTTTTACTGTATCCGTATAAAGAAAAATTTTCACTTCTGGCGGATTCTCCTATCACTAAGACTAGAACCGATTTCCGGTTATCTTTTATGCCAGCATCAGGCAATAATATTTCTTTTTCATTTTCCTGTTGTTTATGTACAAAAAAGAGGGAAAGATTTACTGTGTAACTCCATGGCATTGCAAGCCCACCTAATACTTTTGAATTTTTATCCACCCACAACCAATTTTGAGAATTCGCAAATACTACAGCCAGCATAAATAATAAACTAGCTAATGCGATGACTAAAAATCGCTTGAATGTTACATATACTATTTGGGCTTTTATGATAATAATGCCAGAAATAACACCAAGCAGAATTATATAGAGTAGTAATTTTATGGAAAAAAAACCAGACGCCTCGGCATAATTGGTATTTAGCACATTACCCATCATTTCCGCATTTATTATAACACCGTAAGTATTAATAAAGTAAACTGCAATTGCGCTGAAAATAAAGAGTAATGCCAGGATAATTTTTCCTACAAAGCGTAATAGAGAGAACATCAAAAAAAAGACAAATGCATTTGCAAGCACCATTAGGATAACAAAACAAATAACAATGGAAATGCCGTTAAAACTTGTATAATCAACATTGTTAAAAATAAATTTGAAAAAGGGATAATGAAAGAATAAAAAGTTAAGACAACTTATTAATAAAGAAAAGTGAACGATTTTTATATCTTTTAATAACCGCATAAGCCATTTTATGGAATAGGAACAATTAAGCAAATTAATATAAAATATAATAATATCAAATTTTTGTCGGGTACCGGCTCATTTAAAGTCCACCAAATTGCTACCCGGAATGCATGTTAATAGAGGTGATTGCCACTATGGAAGATCCTCAATATATCCGGCTTCAACAGGACCATCTAACAGCAATCGCCAAAATGAAAGCTATGGAGAAGGAGTATGACAGACAGAAGGAACTTAACAACAGTACGGCTACCGGCGACAAAGTGTATAAACAAAAGCTGATTACGATCGTCATTAAAACATTGTAATAAAATACCAGGGAGTTTGTATTTTTGAACGCAAAATGCCAATTGCTATAAATCATAGGTTTAGTCCATTTGAAAGTGTAGGTTTCAGCGGACGTATATAATCAAAAATTCTAGTAGATCGAACCAATTTAAGAATGCATATAACTATGAAATTAACTACTGCTATATTAGCCCTGCTATTACCTTTAGCCACATTTGCCCAGGATCAGAATCAGGAGGAACCCTGGAAACCCGCAAGCGCGGAAAGCAATGCTTATCGTGAATACAGACTAAAAATGACTACTCCACCCTATGGCCTTGCGAAGGTAAAAGAGCTGATCAAAAAGAATACAGCATCTCTGGACGATTTCACCATAATGAGTTCTAAAGACTATATGTCCCTCACGCTCCGCGAGAAATTCACCTACCACATGATCAATCCGGAATCATACAGCCAGAACTGTGATGTTGAACCGCCCATCCAGGATGAGCATAAAAAGGTCTTCGGCCACCTGCCGGACAACTATGCTGAACTGAACTGGAGTGAACGTCAGCGGGACTTCCTGCAGGCCAACCGGGATTCTGTGATGGAGATCATCAAAGAATCCGCCAATCGCAGCAGACGTATGGGACTCAACTACAAAATGGCGCTGGTAGAGATCAAGGCCGTTGAGATGGTCCCTTTCCTGGTAGAATTTTTTAAACGTGATCATAAAGATCTGGACATCCTGACAGTACTGATGGAGTTCATGGCGGAAACAAAATATGAGCCTTTTGTCAAATCAGCATCTTATACCAAGCTGTATAGTAAGAACAGTACTTACAACGCATACCTTGTATTCAACCAGGCCAATGAAGACCTGATCATACAACGGGCTATGGGCATGTACAACGCTGCTAACTAATGATATTCTCACTACTGATAAGTTTATTCCTGCCTGATACATCCTTTGTACAGGTACCCGCCGGAGACTATTGGGTCGGTGCTAAAGGGCATGCCCTTAATCCCGCCAGACAGGTCCATGTAGAAACCTACGCTATCGGTGCTACGGAAGTCACTAATCAGCAGTTTGCAGCATTTGTGGCCGCTACGTATTATGTCACGGATGCGGAGCGGCTACACAATGCGATGGTCTTCGAACCAGGACTGAGGGAATTCCGCTGGCTGGAGGACAGTACTGCCTACTGGCGGTATCCTAACGGCGTGAGCCGCGGTGGTATTGAAGACAAAATGCAACATCCTGTTACCACCATCAGCTACAATGACGTTCAAGCCTATTGCGAATGGGCACAGGTAAGGCTCCCTTCCTTCGAAGAATGGGAGATCGCTTCCCGCGCAGGCGCCAGAACCACCTATTTTTGGGGAGAAGATAGCCGGAAGATCGGTCGTTATGCTAATATCTGGCATGCACATGACCACCTGGAATCAGACAGCTCCGACGGATATATGTATACTGCTCCTGTTGCCAGTTTCCAAGCTAATCGCTGGGGGCTATACGACATGTATGGAAATGTATTCGAGTTTTGCGAAGGGCATCTCAAAGAGGAGAAAACAGTACATGCCCGGGGCGGCTCATGGTGGTGTAGTCAACACTCCTGTCACTATTTTAACTCTGTAGATATTGGAAGAGTGCATAGAAGGGCATCCTTTAGTAATCAGGGCTTCAGGGTGGTCAAAAAGTGACATCCCAGCTACTTATGCAGGATCTCCCAATTAATACGGAAAAGGAAATCCGCTAGTTGACGGATTTCCTTTTTTACTTGCCCGGTAGTGAAGCATTTTAGTACCAAATGCTACTCCACAATGAATATTTACTCTTCTACCAATTAGCTATATTTTTTTTGCAAAAAATCTTTTAAACTGATCGGGCTCCTGCCCAGTAACTGTTTCACATCACTTTTATTGGTATCGAATTCTCCGTTAGCAATCGCCACACAGAACCTTGCAAGGTACGCTGCATCATCTTCAGAAGCACCTATCTGTATAAGCGTGGCAATATAGGAGCTTACCTCGGGTTGGTAATAAGGTATTGTTTTTCCGGTAATGTCTGATAGTAGATTAGCAATCTCCGCGAAGGAGAAGGCGGTTTCTGCAGCGATGATATATTCTTTGTTTTCATGTCCCGGAGTAGTCAGTACAACAGCATTCGCTTCAGCCATTTCTGTTATTGGCAAAAAGGGAGTTTTGCCGTCTCCGGCAGGAATGGAAATGCCATTATTTAATATATCTTTTCCGGAAAGGAAAGGAATCATGTCAGCATACATGGTATTATTCATCAGCGTATAAGGAATGGCTATTTGTTTTAGATAATCAGCTGTGTAGGCATGATATTGAACCTCTTTACCCATTATACTTTGTTGTAAATTTTTCATGTCAAAGCTTGTATAGGTAATATGTCCAACACCAGTTTCCCTGGCTGCATTGATCACATTTTTGTGCTGCTCAAACCTTTTGCTAATGTCTGATGAAGAAGATACAAGTAGCAGCTTGTCTACTCCCTGTAATGCACTTTTTAAAGACTCAAAATCTTCATAATCGCCAAGTTTTATTTGAACTCCTTTTGATGTTAATTCTGTCGACTTGGTTTCATCTCTTACCAATGCAGTAATGTCGTTGGGCGCTATACCCCTGTTTAATAATGCATTAATGGTGGCTTTACCTAAATTTCCTGTTGCACCGGTTACTAAAATCATCTTTTCTGTTTTAAGATTAATTACTTTTGGTGTGTAAAGAAACAAATATTGATTTTGAAAAGTTACCCTTGCTCTTGGTAACAAGACAAAAAGAGGTAACCTAAAAGTAACCAATGGAAAATAAGTTAGACCATGCTGACTGTCCTATTACAGAGACGATAGCCATGTTTGGAGGACGGTGGAAGGTGACAATTTTACGTGTGCTTTTCAAAAATACCAGACGTTTTGGTGAAATCCAGGTTAGGATACCTTCTATTTCAAAGAAGGTGTTAACCGAGCAACTAAGAGAGCTTGAAGCTGACGGCTTAATCAGCAGGAAACAGTACAAGGAACTTCCCCCCCGGGTAGAGTATGCGCTCACTGATTTTGGAAAAAGCCTTTGCCCTTTGTTAATTGATATAGTAGCTTGGAAAAGAAAAAATATTGGATAATCTAATTAAGGTAAGATAAAGCTTTCCCAATGAAGGCGTCACCAAAGCTCTCAGCCTCTTGCTCAACTATTATTTAAATAACAGTTGGGCAAACTTATAGAGGTTATTACGCCATACCGGCCAGGTATGACCACCAGGATATTCGCTGTAATTATATTTAATCTGCATTTCATCAAACCTGGCCAGCATATTCTGGCAGTTGTTATAGGCGATATCTTCTTTGCCACCCATAGTGATCCAGAATTGTTTCAGGTTACTATTGATTTTACCGGCCGACTGCTTCATAAAAGCGTATTGCTGTTCTGCCACCGGTTGTTTGCCGCCAAACCAACCGGAACTGAACACGCCCAGATAAGCAAATTGATCGGTGTTATTAACACCAGCATAAAGTGTTTGTATCCCGCCCATTGACAAGCCCGCCAATGCCCTGTGTTCAGCATTCGCCACTGCACGATAATTTCTTTCAACAGAAGGTACAACAACGCGTAACAGCTCATTTTCAAACGTCCGCAACGACTGCTCATTAAAGCTGCCCGTAGATACATTTCCATCCATCATCACCACAAGCATAGGCTTAGCTTGTTTTATAGCAATGAGATTGTCGAGGATCAGGTCGGTCTTGCCCTGTGTACTCCATCCCCGTTCGTCCTCGCCTCCGCCATGCAATAGGTAGAGTACAGGATATCGCTGATCAACGGCACTATCATATCCTGGGGGGGTGTATACAAAATAACGACGCCAGGAATTGGTGACTGGCGAGAAGTAGCGCTTGCTGCGTACATCACCATGAGGCACATCTTTAATAGCATAAAAAGCGCCATCCGCAAAGGGGATCTCAATACCAGCAGCCATACGCCCCATTCCATAAAAAGTTTCACTCGCAGGATCGGCAACGGCGACACCGTCTATTAGTAAAGAGTAATAATGGAATCCTTCACCTATGGAATCAGTCGTACCGGTCCAATAGTCTGCTGTATCCTTTGTCAGATCGTATTTTTTGCCAAGATCAATCTGTACCCGTTGCGCCTGTGGTGCTTTCAGACGAAATACGACACGGTTGTCGGGCAATACCTGTGGGAAGCTGGCGTTGCGTACATTAGTGACCGCAGGCGTACCAAGTACTGTATACTGTGTAAAAGTAGACGGATCAACGGGCTTAAAGAGCAACTGGGAAAACATGTAGAGGTCGTTCTTCCAGACGGTGAAGTCATGCCTGCCTGGTTCTATATAATAAACATGTGGTACTTTATTTTCATATAAATAGTCATGTGTACGCTTACTAAAGCTAATCAGGTTGTCATTATCGCCACAGGAAATCCAAAGTAGCTTAAGCCGCCTTTTTGCAACTTCCGGGTCAGGCACCAGTAACTCAGGACTTCGGGTATTAGGAGCGGAAGAAAAGCCGCCAACCCAGGCAAACCGATCGGGATTGCCCAGCCCAAAGTTTAGCGCCTGGCCTCCCCCCATAGACAAACCCGAAATAGCACGGTTCTCCCTGTCAGTAAACACAGGGAATTGTTTTTCAACAAAAGGAATAAGGTCCTGCAGCAAGTCCTGTTCAAAAGTAGCGAACGCCTGAATTTTGTCAGGCGCCATAATATTGCCGGTAGCACGATCATCTGTCATAGCTCGTCCATTTGGCATAACAACGATCATTGGAGCTAATTTACCTTCGGCATACAGGTTATCCAGTATCACCTGAGGAGTGCCGCCGTTCAGCCATTCCTTTTCATCGCCACCAATACCACGCAGTAGGTACAACACAGGATATCTGTTTTTTTTAGCATAGCCAGGCGGCGTATACACCAGGGCCCTGCGCTTAACACCTACTGTTTTGGAAATGTACACAATGGTGTCAATTTTTCCGTGGATAATATTATTACGCAGTGTATCAAAACCCTGAGGCGCATGGTTAACAATCGCTTGAGTATGTCCGGTTATATAGACCATACAAAAAGCTGCAATGGTAAGGACCAGTCTTTTCATAGTTATATAGATTTAGTTTAACATTTTAGTGGTTCGTTCAGTGAAGATTTATGTGAAACAATGGCGGGTATTATTCATTTCACCAACAATAGTAGGATGTTTTCCGGAAAATCCTTGCTATTGAGGCGCATGTTTAACAGGCATGAATTAATATCTGCTTAGATGCTATTTTACGTCATTTATATCGATTTCTTTCTTAAATTATATCCGTTAACTGTAATTATAACACTTAATATTTTAAGATGAACAGAAGAACAGTAATAAAACAATTGGGGAAGGCGTTACCAGCTACGTTTTTGTCAAAGAAACTTTCAGCTATATCTGCTATCAGCTTAAATATAGGGGAGAAAATTATTGATGGACCATTTGCACCTACGTGGGAATCTTTAGCACAATTTAAGACACCGGAATGGTATCGTGACGCCAAATTTGGTATCTGGGCGCATTGGGGGCCACAGTGCCAGCCGGAGAATGGTGATTGGTATGCCCGTGAGATGTATATGGAAGGGAATCATCATTATAATTTCCATCTGAAGAAATATGGCCATCCTTCAAAATTTGGGTTTAAGGATGTGATAAATGACTGGAAGGCTGAGCAATGGAATCCTGAAGAGTTATTATCACTATATCGAAGAGCTGGTGCCAAATATTTTGTAGCATTAGCTAACCATCATGACAATATGGACTTATATGACAGTAAGTATCAGCCAGAATGGAATAGTGTCAAAATGGGGCCTAAAAGAGACCTGATCTCAGGATGGGCGAAAGCTGCCAGAAATCAAGGTCTCCATTTTGGAGTCAGTGTACATGCTGCACATGCCTGGAGCTGGATGGAGACAGCTCAGCGGGCCGATACAGAAGGTCCTTATGCCGGTGTACCTTATGACGGCAAATTGCGAAAGTCTGAAGGCAAAAGCAAGTGGTGGAATGGCCTTGATCCCCAGGCACTTTATGCGCAGGATCATCCTCTTAGCGAGAATAGTCTGGATAATAGCATGATACATCGTCAATGGAACTGGGGGAACGGTGTTTGTCCTCCAACCCGGGCCTATTGTGAAAAATTCTATAATAGAACTATCGACCTTATCAACAGGTATGATCCGGATCTGGTATATTTTGATGATACCGCATTACCATTGTGGCCTGTAAGTGACGCGGGATTGAGAATCGCCGCGCACTATTACAATCGGAGCATAAAGAACAGGAATAAGCTGGATGTGGTAATTAATGGCAAAATATTGAACGAAGAGCAGCGTAAATGTATGGTATGGGATATTGAAAGGGGACAGAGTAATAGCATTGAACCATCATCCTGGCAGACGGATACCTGCATTGGCGGATGGCATTATGACCGAAATATTTATGAAAAACATGGTTATAAAAGTGCACAGACCATCATACAAACACTTGTAGATATTGTTAGCAAGAATGGTAATTTGCTGCTCAGTATACCCGTACGTGGTAACGGAAGTATTGATGAGGACGAGCGGAACATCGTTGAGGAGATAGGACAGTGGATGCGGGTCAATGGCGAGAGCATATATGGTACAAGGCCATGGATAGTATATGGAGAAGGACCGTCACTTGAAAATGCTGTTCCTTTGAATGCACAGGGTTTTAATGAAGGGAAAGGCCGTCCTTTTGAAGCGACGGACATAAGGTTCACCACAAAAGGAGAGGTGCTGTATGCTACAGTGTTGAAATGGCCGGAAAATGGTGAAGTGAAAATAGGGAGCCTGGCGGGTAGCAGTAACCTTGAGCCGCGTGAGATCCGAAAAGTGGAACTGCTGGGAGATGCAGGCGAGTTGTTTTTTGAGCGTTCTTCTACAGCGCTCAAAATAGTTCTCCCTGAGAGACATTCGTTATCATCTTATGCTGTTGCTTTAAAGATAACTATGGCTACATCTTGATGCTGCAGCGTTTCATAAGAACAAATACTGATGAATTTTGAGCCAGGAAGGCAAAGCGGAAAAATTTGACAGTTAGGAAATTATACGCCACTTTTAGTTATGCTTAGACAATCAGGTTTTCATAGGATAACAAAACACCTGCTGATATGTGTCTCAGGCGTTTTTTTTGCAGGCTCCTCTTTAGCCCAGCGTACACCCGAAAAAGGCTTAAAAGACTACTACGGGGCCATGTTTCCCATTGGCGTAGCGGTCTCTTCGCGTGCCTTGCCGGGAAATGAAGGACAGTTCATCATTTCGCAGTTCAACAGTGTAACTCCGGAAAATGATATGAAGATGGGCGTTATTCATCCACGTGAGCATGAATATGACTTTAAAGGGGCAGATGCTATTGTTGACTTCGCGGTCAGGAACAGGATGAAGATAAGAGGCCATACGCTTTGCTGGCATAGTCAGGTGGCCGGATGGATGTTCACCGATAATAAGGGGGATACAGTATCCAAAGCAACCTTATTGCAGCGTCTAAAGGAACATATTACAACCGTTGTGACAAGGTATAAGGGAAAGATATACGCCTGGGATGTGGTCAATGAAGCGATCAGTGACAGACACGGCGAGTTTTACCGCAATTCAGCATGGCTGCGGATCTGTGGCCCTGAGTTTATTGAAAAAGCATTTGAATGGGCACATGCTGCTGACCCGGAGGCAGTGCTTTTTTATAACGATTATAATGAGATAGACCCCGACAAGCGGACAAAGATCATCCAGATGATAAGAGCGTTGCGGAAGAAGGGCGTACCGGTCCAGGGCGTTGGATTACAGGGGCACTGGGCTATTAACGAACCTTCTGGGGCGCAGTTGGAGAAGACCTTTGCAGATTTTGCTGTTTTAAAGATTCCTTTGCAGATCACGGAACTTGATATTTCTGTTTATCCGAAAGAGCATGAAGCCAGGGCAAGGCGTGCGAATGACTATGATACCAGTTTTACAAAAGAGAAGGAAATTGCCCAGGCAGCACAATACCAGGTGTGCTTTGAAATATTCCGTAAGTACAAAGCATTGCTGACCGGTGTGACTTTCTGGAATATATCAGATAGGCATAGCTGGCTGGACGATTTTCCTGTAAGGGGCAGAAAGGATTATCCTTTGTTGTTTGACAGGAATTTTCAGCCTAAAAAGGCATTTCAGGCCGTTGTCGCTTTTTAGATGCAGGCGTTACGTATTCCCGTCACCATGAGGTTCGCAAAGCCCTCTCCGTTTTCGTGATTCTGATAGTAGAAAACCGCCGTATTTACCGGCGGCTTCCGTAATCTATATAAGTGCAACTTGATGATATGCCAATTTATCCGGTGACCTTCAAAGATGCTATGAGCTCGTTCTTAAATTCCAAATGGAACTTTAATACTATTGGACTTCCTGGGAAAGTGCCAGACACTTTTGATGTTAGCACTCCGTTTGATCCGGATTGCTCATAATTTAGAGGCTCCATTGAAGATCGATAAATCTCATTTGCATGTTCGATCCATTGGCGAATTTCTTCCTTGCCGTTATGGATTCTGCCTTCGTCATGCACAATGGCCGTTACAGTGAAGCAGTCGGTATAAGCCTTGCTATCATAATTATTTTGTGTCTCTATAAAACGTCCTACTACTTTTGGTAATTCCATGATGATGTGATTTAGGTTTTTAGACTGTAGGTATTGTTCCTCCGTCGATGACGAAATTTGTTCCTGTTAAGTATTTAGCTCTCGGTGAAACTAAAAAGCCAACCAATTCTGCGACTTCTTCCGGTTCGGCGGGTCTGCCATAAGGTATTCCACCCAATGCATGCATGACACTTTGCTGAGCTTCTTCTACAGTACTATTTGCATTTCTTGCGATCTCGCCCAACCAGGCTATCGATGCTGTTGTATTTATCCATCCCGGCGAAACAGTCAGCACGCGGACACCTTTAGGCGCAACTTCATTTGATAAGCTTTTACTGTAATTGATTAATCCTGCTTTTGAAGCCGCGTACGGCAACGTAGAATCATATAGCGGCAATTTGCCCTGGATGGAAGCGATGTGAATAATTACACCACTTTTCCGATCGATCATTTGCGGTAAAAATCCTCTGTCAAGCCTGACGGGAGCAAGTAAATTTGCTTGTAAGGTTGATATCCAATCCTCATCATTCAATGCTGAAAAGCCACCGGCGGGTGTTGATGAACCACCAAGGTTGTTAACCAGGATATCCAGCCTGCCATAGGTTGACAGCACTTCGCTGATTACTTTTTGCGACTCTTCTGGCTTGCTTAGGTCTGCAGGAACAAAATAAAGGTCTGCATCGGACTGTTCGGGTTTGTTCCTCGCGGTAATGACTACTGTTGCACCAGCGGCCTTTAAGCGTTCTGCGATTGCTCTGCCAGCCCCCTTGGTTCCACCTGTTACTAAAGCTATCTTACCGGATAATTCGTTGCTGTAGTTGAATTGCTGTTCCATGTGTTTTTTTGTTTGTAGTGCAAATCTCGATAGTATGCGGGAAGCAAACAATTACGGGCTTACGAATCAGATACGGACAAATTTATCCGTATTGACCGTTCATCGGGGGTGATGTATATTTGTAACTATGTACATTAAAAAGACTACTCCGACGCTCAATTGTGGACTTGACCTGGTTGGTGAAGTATTGTATGGAAAATGGAAGATCCGTATTCTTTGGTTCATCCATATAGGCAACTTACGGCCAAGTGAACTTCAGCGGAAAATTCCGGATGTAACCAGACGGGTGTTGAATGTGCAACTGAAGGAACTTGAAGATCATGAATTGATCACTAAAAAGATCTTTCCGGTTTTGCCTCCAAAGGTAGAATACAGTCTTACTGAATTTGGCGAAACACTCATTCCGTTGATTCAATTCATTGGTCTTTGGGGCGACGAACATGAGGAGCGGCTACGTAGGGTCATTTTGCAGCACAATGCTGGGGCATCGATTACAGAAAATTAGTTTCATCGCTTTAACTGTTTCAAAGACAAACCTGACTATAACAAAGATGTATACATCTTAATTTAGTTCGCCACATATTTTGACACGGGCGGTAACTCCCGTTCCCTTTCGACAATTGTCGGTTTATTGTAGACCTTGAAAGGAAATTTTAAAAAAATAGTCAAACCATGATTATTTTCGATCGAAAAAGTCCCTTCCAGTTGTTTAATCAATCCTTCCAAAAGTGTGATCCCAAGTGTATTTGAAGTTGTGGGATTGAAATCTTTGGGCAATCCTACACCGTCATCGCTGATTTTTATCTCTATGAAGGCTCCTACGTGTTTAACAAGGACATTGATATGGCCCCGTTGATGATCAGGAAATGCATATTTCAATGCGTTGGTCACAGTTTCATTTAAGATGATGCCTACAGGTACCACCTGGGAAACATCGAGGGTGATCTCATCGATCTCACACGTTATCGCGACCTTGTTCATGCTGTGATTTAAAGAACTGTTCAATGAGTGAACTAATTTTTTAATATATAATGAAAGATTGATCTCCGTCGTGTTATCCGTCTTATATAATTGATCATGTATCAACGCGATCGCATGCACGCGGTTCTGGCTTTCCAGTATCGCTTCCTGTGCTTTCTCATTCTTTACATATTCTGATTGTGTATCCAGCAGGCTCATAACGATCTGCAGATTATTTTTTACACGGTGGTTCACTTCTTTGAGTAGCAGGTCTTTTTCCCCAATGAGCTGATTCTTGTCCGATACCAGATGCTGTAAAGAAATATTTTGCTGGTCAATCTCAGATTTCTGAAGCAACAAAAGCGCATTGCTGCGTTGTTTTAACCTGTAACGGCTATAAATAAGTGCAATAATGATCAGTAATAACACAATTCCGCCAATGGTCACCTTATGGAGAAGTTGGTTACGTTTCAATTTAATATCACTTATCAGTGCTTCCCTGGTAAGCGAGTCTATATGCCTGTTTTTTTCCAGTGTCTCATTTTCAATATGAAGTAGGGAGATCTGATAGTTTTTGGCGATATTATCAATTGAATCTTTAATCTCCTTTTCTTTAAGAAAGTGCTTCATAGCAGACTTCGTATCTCCTTGTAATGACACCAGCTTATAATAACGGTATTCGGCCGTTCTGATACCCGCTGCATAATTTAGTTTGTGCGCCATGGTGGCATACAGCTCCGTATAGCGGTAAGCTTGTTTCACCTGTCCTATCTCCGAATAATAGGCGGCGAGGGAGTTATAGGCGTTCATGCGTTCTGTGACGTTCTCACTGGAGATTGCCTTTAACAGACTTGTTACGTCCTGTACATATTTTTCAGCATCTCCGAAGCGTTCTGCATAGACCAGATTATTTAAAAGCTCCACTGTTACCGATAATTTTTCCGGGTTAGTAACAGCCCGGTTTTTCATTTCTTCGAGTAGTGCTAAAGCTTTAGAGAGTTCGCCCGTGCGGGTGTATGCTAATGCCAGTATTGAAGACCCGGCATCCATAAAGCTCCGGTCGTTGTAACGCTTTGCCAGCCTTAATGCATCAACGGCATATGGAATCGCCTTGTTATAGTCCTCCAGTTTAATATAAGTAGACGCGATAAGATGGTTAATTAAACTGACCTGTAACGTTGTATCGTTGACTTCTTTGGCTGTCTCAATCGCCAACATATTATATTTTAAGGAATTGCTATAATCGCCTAAATCATACGATATCCTCCCGATGTTCCAGTAAATCCCCTCAACAGTTCGGCGACTTACTCCTTTTCCTAAATTTAAGGCTTCGAACAATAGCCTAAGTCCTTCGGTAATTCGATCTGCATTAAATAACAGATCGGCGTTTGCCATTAGCAAAAAGGAGAGCCAAAGAATATTCCCGTTTTTTCTAAATACACTGATAGCCTTGCTCATATATAGGATCCTGTTTTGAAGGGAGACCGGATCAGAAATAGAGTAGTACTGGGCGATAAGGTGATATGATCTTCCCTCCCCATCGCTATTGCTATGCATTTGAGAGAATGTCAGCGCATTTTGAGCAGTCGTCAGACCCGTTTCGCGATCACCTCGATTATAATAAGTTTCTGCACTGAGCAGCATGGCATTAATAATTCCAAAATGATAGTCGAGCCGGCGACTTAGTGCTGCAGCCTGTGTTGCGAACGAGACAGCTGAATCAATGTCTTTCTCGTCCTGGGTAGGTTTTTGAAGCATTAAATGTCCCAGGGCCAGTTGCACCTGGACCTTAGTCGTATCATTGGCACTTTTTGCCAGTTTTTGCCTTAATTCCGACAAAGGTAATTCATCCAGATTGCTGGTTTGTGCCAGTGATGAATTTGTAAATAGAATCAAGAAAATGACCAATAATGCGTTTCTCATAATTTGTTTGCTTCGAAATGGCAAAAACTTCTACACCGCATATAACGGCAATTGAGGTCCAAACTCTAAGTTATACAAAACTACAATACCTGCTCAAAATAACCCTAAAGGAATTGAAAGGTCTAGTTGCTGGCAGCAAATGCCTGATAAAGGATTTCGTGTGATTGACTGATTACTAAAACTGAATTGGGGATGTTCTGATGTGCTACCCATGCAATAATATCATCTATCATTCTGCCTAACACAGTTGTAGGAGTAAAGTAGCTAAAACTGGACACTATTTCAAAACCGGTGTAATATTAAAAATCGGGGTTTTACAACTCCGATTTTTTAATTTTGATATGTCCAATAATTTTCTCACTTCTGAAAGTGCCGCACTCTGTGTACGAAATCTCACTTCGGTCTGGTTAAATATACCATCTCCCCAATGGCTGTATTTCTCCATAAATTCATCAAAATATAATATATGTAAATCAATATAGGATTTGATATTCAATAGCTTCCTTACGCGTGTAAAAATTTGTTCTCTTTTCTTATTTCCAACTTTAACCATAGCTTGTTATTGCGGCAATACTCTAGTGTATTATCATTTCGGAATAAGTCTTGACCTGAAAATACGCTGTACTTTTGTCAAAAAAATCCATCTCACGTGATTTGATGTGACATTATTGATAATTCGTCATTTTTATCAGTGACTTTACATCATAAATTATAATTTTTCTGCCTATTGTACCTACAATGTTATCTTTTTTTAACTCCTTTAACATTCTGACTACATTCTCTTCTGTGGTGGCGGTCATACTAGCCAGATCTTTACGGGAAATAGTGATGCAGATATCTCCCGTGTCATATTCAGACGATTTATATTTTTCTCTCAGGACAATCAGTGAGATAGCCAGACGCTCCTTCGCAGAGTGCCGGGCTACGATCGACAAACTGTTTGAAAGGACGTTGTATTCATGGCTAAGTGCCCCTAACAGGTGCCTGGACAAATTAGCAGAAGATTCTATTGCCAGAAGGAAAGCATCTCTTGGAATAAAAGCGATCATACAATCTTCCAGAGCAGCAGCAGAGTCAGGGTAAGTATTGTCCGCCAGAATGGCGTGATATCCAATTAATTCTCCGGCATTTGCCACATATATTATGTGTTCGTTGCCATTTCTGTCTTGCTTGTATTTTTTGACTTTTCCTTCTTTGATATAATAAATGCCAAAAGCGGGATTGTTTTCTCTAAAGATGATCTGTCCCTTCCGGAAATTTTGTGCTACCGCATCTGATAACAATCTCTCCGTTTCATTTGTGGTTAAACTTTCCAGTATTGACCTGGAACGAAAAATCCATTTATCTATCGGGAAGATACCTTTTAAACTCATTTCAACAGAATATAATAAGTGAAAATTGACTTTTATCAACTTTAAAGTTGATTACTTACAAAGTTAGTGAAACTTTAAGTTGATAATTTCGTGTTATGAATATGCAACACTATAAAAGTGCGCTTTATTATACCAATGATCATGAATGGATCAATTTTAAGTATAAACCTGCTATGGTCGGTATTCCCCTCCTTACATGACAACGACAATTTGTTATCTTCCCCGGAATACGCATCAAAAATACAGCCGGTATCAACGCATCGAAAACCATCATGATTATAGATAAAAGAACATTGAAAGAGACCTTTTTAACAAATAATACTTTTGACGAGTTGTATCCACCGACCATACGTAGTTTGTCCCGCTTACATTGGACACCGGTTGAGATAGCTCAAAAAGCCAGCAAATTTTTGGCGGTTACACCTGGCTCGAAAATACTCGATATTGGATCTGGTGTTGGCAAATTCTGTCTGAATGCAGGATATTATCACCCTGATTGTGATTTTTACGGTGTAGAACAAAGAGGTAGTCTGATCACAGTAGCTAATCAGGTTCAACAACAATTAGGAATTACAAACACAACATTCATCCATGCAAATTTCACGCAACTGGATTATTCAAGATTTGATCATTTCTATTATTACAACTCGTTTTACGAAAATCTGATTGATGAAAGCCTGTATATTGATCATAACATTGCTCATTCTGAGAGCTTGTACGACTATTATACAAAATATCTATATAAAATTCTCGAACAAAGACCTGAGGGTACCCGCCTTGTTACATTTCAAAGCTCGTATGAGCGTATTCCGGGAGCATATCGTTTGGTCGAAAGTGATGTGGATATGTTATTTAACTGTTGGATTAAGGCCAGATAATTATATTTTTAAGACGAAAGGACAGTAATCGAACTTTTTGATAGGATATTTGTCCGCCAAATCTGATGACCAGATCATTCGGGTTGTCTTGTGTCTTGAAGCCGCCATACAGGTTTGCATGGAAATAGCCACAACAGATCTTATCAAGTGGCTGAATAGGTGCAGTCCGATGAATGTAGATTCCAAACAATGCAGTAATATCAAATCGGCCAGGATAGCATTACAAAATAGCAATGTATCAAGACCTCAATAAAATGAAATCTGACCAGTGATAGTAGTCCTCATTTTAAATATCGGTTAAATGTTCAGATACCGCGGACAAAAACGAAGTTTTCTGCAAAATCATTTTACCGGCATGTTTACGAATCTTGGAATTGACCTGTCGCTGGCATTACTCCAAATACAGTTTATATATTCGAACTGGAGTAATTAAGAACGGCCATGTTAGTGACATGGCCGTTCTTTTATCATACTACGCCTGCTTCTTGCAGCACTGTACTATATACTTTTAAACCTGCTACCCATGTTTCCACCACCTCGATATTCCGCATATTCATAAATGGGTTCTCCATCGTCAGTGGATCCTGCGCCAGTACGACAAAGTCCGCAAAGTTCCCTGCCTTCAACGACCCAGTCCACTGCTCTGCATAACACTGCCATGCTGCATCGTAGGTAATGGCTCGCAAAGCCTGTTCGTGCGTGATACATTCTGCTCCATTCAATACCCCTGCTTCGTCATCCGCCTCCATTTTCCTTGTGATAGACTGCTCCATCATTCTCAACGGTCCCAGCGGACTTACCGAATTATCGCTATGCAGTGTGATCTTCATACCCAGTTGCAGCGAACTGTTACAGAGATCCAGCATGTTTGATTTTTCCCCAAAGATCGCCTCCTGGAAAGCATACCCCCAGTACCCCACGTGCCCAATCAGGAAACTTGGAGAGACCCCCAGATTTTTCATGTCTATTAGGTTTTGCTGTGTTGTTAGGGAGCAATGCTCTATCCTGTGTCGCACCCCCGCCGAAGGATCAGGAATAAATTCCTTAAATGCGTCAATCGCAAATTGAACTGCACGATCGCCATTCGCATGGATCATCACCGGCCAATTTTTTACCTTTACAATCTCTTGCATCAGCTGTCGGAAATCTTTTGGAGGGATCACCGGCTTTTCATCGTATTTGTCTGCGAAATTGTACACGCCATAGTTGTGAGCAGGATTACATAGATAAGGGTCTGACTGATATCCTGTCAATCCCTGGTTAGAACCATCAGAGATCACTTTCACATGACTCTTGTAGATGTCCTTGTATACGGTTGGCGGAACAGGGAAATCTTTTATTTTACTCAGGTCCTCCATAGAGTTACATACTTCGGCTGCACCGATACGAACAGTCCCCTCGTTCACTGCCAGATATGCTTCCAGTATTTCCTGCTGCCCCTTATTCATTCCCGCATCATGCATAAAGGTTACACCCCTGGAATTGGCAGTATCAAAGATCTGTTTTAAATAGATAAATGATTTCAGGAAAAAGTCTGCTTTCTGTAATGGGGGAATGGCTTTTAATGCTGGGGTCATCTCCGCGCTTTCCTGCAACTGCCCCTTTGTTTTCTCTTTGTAGTCGTCAAAGGAAGAGTAGGTGTTTAACAGGTCGATGTTATCCGGGAAATTCCAGATCAGCCACAGTGCTTTTGTATTTACATACAAGGTATGCATAGATGCTGCGATAATGCACACCGGCGCATCTGTGGTAATGCTGTCCAGCAGGTCGATGTCTATCGTTAACAGCTCTTTATTATTTTTTAATAAAGGCATCAGCGCCGGATCAAGACCTGCCCCCAGGTACCATAACGTAGGATCCAGGCTGGCTAATTTTTTCGCCTCTTTAGCAATATTTTTGCCTAGAGTGGCAATGTTGTAGTCGGGTCTCAGTATCTGGCCGTCAAATGCACTCAGGTCTGCCCAGCCCATTAACATAGCTGTAGGAACGAGGTGAATGTGTGGTTCAATCAGACCGGGCAGCAAGGTCTGGCCTTCTTCCAGTTCCCTGCTGGTATAACCGGGATAGGAGTCCTCCATAAATGCGGCTACTTCCTCTCTGGTGCCCGTCTTTACGACAATACCTTCTGCAAAACCAATAGCGCCTATAGATTCAACGGCGCCATTGATCATAGGGCGGATAATACCGCCGGTGACCATGAATGGTGTTGTTTGCGCTGCTGTTTTAAATGTCTTTTGTTTTGGGAGCTTAGCGAAATTTTCAGGAGTGAAGAGCTCATCTTTCAGGATTTTCAAAATGGGGTTGCTACACGCACAATGCGTGCATCCGTGGTGATGATGGTGTTTCATATGATTTGATTGATTACAGGGTTTGGTTATTCTACTGCGAAAAGCACATGGAGTATAACACGGAATTAGCCTTATTGTTCGCTTGACATTTGCGCTTCTTTCAATTATTCGGGATCCTATAGATCGAAATGATAAATAAGCATCAAAATCCATTTTTTGAAATAATTCAATAAATATGAATAAGAGACGGAAAAAATTGACAGTTAGCAAATTATACGCCACTTACAGGGACACTGGGCTGTTAACGAACCTTGTGGGGAACAGTTGGAGAAGACCTTTGCAGATTTTGCTGTTTTATAGATTCCATTGCAGATCACGGAACTCGATATTTCTGTTTATCCGAAAAAAGCATGAAGCCCACGCAAGGCGTGCGAATGACTATGATACCAGTTTTACAAAGGAGAAGGAAATCGCGCAGGCAGCACAATACCGGTATGCTTTGAAATATTCCGTAAGTACAAAGCATTACTGACTGGTGTGATTTTCTGGAATATATCAGACAGGCATAGCTGGTTAGACGATTTTCCCGTGAGGGGCAGAAAGGATTATCCTTTGTTGTTCGAATTGCACGCCTTTTTTTATTCGTTTACAACGGTTTATGTAAGATAAAATTGATATATTTGCGCCCTATATTGCCGATAATCTCATATTAATGCAACATCCCTACCTGAAAACAGTCTTTAAAAGCTTCTTATCCTTTGTTACTATTTATGTTTTTTCCCTTTCACCTGCATATGCTCAAATGCGACAGATGTACCTGGATGCTGATGAAGATAACAATATTAAGAAGGTGAGTTTTTATTCTCCGAATGAGGGATTTGTGGCCTTTTCGAATTGGATCGGCTATACTACAGACAGTGGCCGGACATATACCAAGAAGTTTATTACAGTCAGGAACGTCGATTACGGCAGCTATACGAACATCAATATAACTTTTGGGTTTGGTATCGGGGGCGTGAAAGCCTTCGACAAGAACACCCTTATCGTATATGGAGATTATGGGCTGGTACCATCTATTTTATATTCTGTTGATGGCGGAAATTCTTTTAAGCTGGTATTCCATTCACAGTATAATCCTTTACAACTGAGTACCGGGATAAAGGATATTGTTTTTCCTCAAAATGGTAATATTGGCTATGCTGTCGATGCCGACCGTATTCTGAAGACGACAGATAAAGGGATTAACTGGTCAGTGCAGACAGTGATGTCTGGCAGCTATTTTGACCATATCGAGGCCGTTGATAACAATAACATCATTACAATAAGTACCAACTATTATACAAACAAGTTATTAAAGACCAGCAATGGAGGAACTTCCTGGCAGCAAATGACATTGCCTCGAACGGGCATTCTGACCTATGCGTATTTTCTGGACGCCAACGTCGGGTGGTTAAGCATGTATAGCGGGGCATACCGCTACTTTTATAAAACAACAAATGGGGGCCAGCAATGGACACTTCAGAACGACGTTGAAGCAACTCCCTTCAATTGTTATAAGATGCGGTTTACCGATGCCAATACCGGCTATGCGCTGGTAGCGCCTTACCAGGTTTATAAAACAACAAACAGCGGCGTAACCTGGGAACCGCTCTCAAGGGAAAATAATTTCACTTATCTCGGTTATTCCCATAATGATCTGCAGTGTCTTTCCTCAACACAGTTGTGGGCAGGAGGGGATCATGGGTATCTGGAAATGACGACAAACGGAGGAGGTACTCCAATAGCCGCTTATTTTAAAACAGACACAACCGGAATGTATATTGCTGGCAATATTCGCCTGTTAAATTTTTCCCATACGGGATCTCAATATCAGTGGCTGGTTAATGGATCTGTGGTAAGCACCAGTTATAACGCACTCTATACACATGACATTAGCAGGTATGTTGATACAGTGCAATTAATCGTCTCTGCCGGAGGAGTCTCCGACACCCTCACAAAATACCCGCGGTTTAACGCATTGGAATCTCCCCAAGTCTCCTCCTATTATCCAAAATCGGGTAGTAAAGGCACATTCGTAACGATATCAGGTTCAAAATTCTCTAACGTATCTGGTGTTTCGTTTGGTGGTATACCTGCAGCTTCCTTTACTGTGTTATCAGATAAAGAGATTACAGCTGTCGTTGCCGGCGGTGGTACCGGAGCCATCACATTTAAGCAGCTTTATAGCAACATTAAGGTCGGTGAATTCACGTATAATCCACCACCAGTTTCACCGCCTCCGGTAATTAAGACCGTCAGTCCCTCTGCGGGCATGATAGGCTCCACGGTAACAATCACCGGTAGTGGCTTTAGTTCAACCGCTTCCCAAAACCAGGTGTTCTTCGGAACTGTTCCGGCACAGCTACAGACAGTCTCCTCCGGACAAATCGTATGTACCGTGCCTGTTGGCGCTAGTTTAGGAACTATTCAGGTGCTTAATAAGGACAATGGTCTTTTGGGAGAATCTTATTCTCCTTTCAATGTGCCGTTTGCTGACAGCACGGAGAATTTTACACTTAACTCTTTTAACGAAGGTCTTATTCTAAATAAAGGCAGAGGAATTCCCATGCGTGTGCAAGGCAGAGATATCGACGGAGATGGAAAACCTGATCTGGTTTTAAATATGAGCATGGGGCAGGGTGATTCGCTGGCTGTTTACCGTAATACAACGAAAGGAAGGTGGCTTTCCTTTGCACCGAGAGTGAATGTTGGTTATGTTTATTTCCCTACAGATGCTGGTTTTGATATAAACGACCTGGACGGCGACGGCCGCCCTGACGTCGTGATGCCAACGAATGAAGCGTTGGTAAAGGTACTCAGGAATACGAGCAGTCCGGGCCTTATTTCGTTTGACAAGGAATATCTGGTTCCTGCCGAAAGAGGTACTCAGGAAGCGGTCATTGCTGATCTCGACAACGACGGAAAGAATGATATTGCGGTGACGTCATTTGAAGATTATCGCATATGTGTAATGAGGAATACGAGCGTGTTGGGCTCCCTCTCTTTTGGTGTTACACAAAATTTCGATGCCTCAGAGACAGTAGTAGGGATCGCTGCCGGCGATCTGGACGGCGACGGGTTGAAAGATATTATCGCCTATCCTCACTATAGCAAAAATCCTGGTATTCTGTTGTATCGGAATACCAGTATCAGAGGGAATATTTCTCTCGATTCCTATGTTAGAATAAGCGTGCCGGGCGTCAGTTTTTCGGCCAGCTTTATTACAATCGTGGATTTCGATATGGACGGCAAATCAGATATCGTTATTTGCAATGACGATAACATATCCATACTTCATAATAACAGTACTTCGGGACACCTTTCCTTTTCACCCCCTGTTTCCATGTATTTGCCAGGTAGCAATGGACATGGCGGATGTGTGTCAAATTTTAGCGGAAGTATGAAACCGGATGTAATGTCAACAGCTAACGCATTGCCTCGTCAATTCGTCATGGGAAAGAATACTTCCTTGCCTGGTAGTCCTCAACTGGCTGGTCTCGTATACGGACCTAGCTACAACTCGACCCATATGTTTGCTTATTCATTTGGAGCTGCGGATTTTGACGGAGATGGCAAGCCTGATCTGGCTGCATCGACCCTTAGCGATTACCAGCAAGTTGTTGTGTATAAAAATAATGTCGGTGTTCCGATAATCACTCCTATGTGTACCAGTAGGGAAGGAGGTAACACGCTGGTGTCCGATATCAGCGGAACGGCATATCAATGGCAGCAGGATGCGGGCAGTGGGTTTGCCAATGTTGTTAAAAGTGCAAACCTGTCCGGCGAAACGACAAACACCCTGCAATTGGATAGTACACCTGTATCCTGGAATGGCTATAAATACCGGTGCGTAGTCGATGGACGTTACAGCAGCACCTTTGCACTGCAACTAAATTATACCACTAGTCCTGGCGTAATCGTTACAGCTACTGATACCACTTTCTGTCTTGGAACAAATGTAACCTTTGCCGCAACTGATTCTACCGGCTATAAACATGATTATCGTTGGCAGTGGCAGATTAATGGTAAGAACACCGGTTACTTTCTGGACGATACGCGTACCTTCAATATACTGGAGGATCTGGACCAGGTGCGGGTGATTCTCTCGTATAATGATATTTGCGGCCTCCAACATAGCGATACCAGCAGTACCATAACCGTACATGTAAACGGCGATACGGCTTCTGTGCAGATAAGCGCGTCTGACCTAACTGCCTGTCTGGGAACACCTGTCACATTTACAGCAACGCCTGTGAATCCGGGCAGCCTACCGGTATATGACTGGAGGATAAATAATATATCCCAGGGAGTTAGTACTGCGACATTTACCAGCTCAAGCCTGAGAAAAAATGACTATGTACATGTATTGATGAAAAGCGCTGCCACTTGTGCATATCCAAACCCTGCAAAGAGTAACCTTCTTACAATGGCGCTAAAGGATACGATTGCTCCGTCTGTTAGCATATGGACCCTAAACCGTACAGTTTGTAACGGAACTGAGGTTTCGTTTCTGGCAATTCCGGAAAATGCCGGCCCGGTGAACAACTATCAGTGGATGGTGAACGGTATTGCTACAGGCACGAACGCAAATGTCTTCCGCAGTTCGATGCTACAGGACAAGGACGTCGTTCAATGTGTGCTTACCAGCCCTTCTGTTTGCCGTCGTCAGCCTCAGGCAACCAGCGGTATAATTATAATGAACGTAAGCACACCTGATATCAGGATTTCAGGGGATACAGTAGTTATTGGAGGTATGAAGAGCCAGTTGACAGCTATCACCTCCTATTGGGATACGGATCTACAGTATCAATGGCAGGATAGTACCCATTTGCATGGTTGGAAGGACATTAGTGATGCTGTTGGGACTGTGATAAAGTATGCTCCAGTTAAAAGCGGGGACAAGGTCAGATGTTTGGGCAAGACCGATGCCGGTTGCATATTTACCAGCTATCCAGTTTCCATGAGGATTAGTGTGCCTACGGCTACGCCTGAAACGCCTTCAGTCAGTATGGGTTACCGCTGGTATCCCAATCCTGTGAGCTCAACGCTCTATATCCAGGACGAAAACCGACTTGACTGGGTTTCTACAATTACTGTTTTCAGCACTTTAGGTATAAAGGTAATGGTGATGAACAATGCCGATAGAAAGGAAAAGATCGCCCTCAATGTATCAGCCTTACCAAGCGGTGTGTATTTTGTGGAAACGAAAAGGAAATCAGGTAAAACGAGACATTTTGAGTTTCTGAAGATACAGTAGTTGTCTTTACCTGGTGTTAACTGGAAACATCGAAGGGGATGTGTTTTGAAGCGTTTGCTATGTTTATCAGTTTCGGGGAGTCGACATGTGCTAATAGATCTTTTAGTCAAATATGAGCTGGATCAGGAATGACAGACGCTGCACAATTATGGTAACAAAGAGGAGGCTGGGGAAAAGATACAGCTTAGCGATGCGGTGATAACAACCAAAGCCGACTTTGCTCGTTATGCGGTAAATTGAATCGATCGGGGATCTGGATGATGGAAATTATATGCCAGTCCTTGACGGATATTATGAACCGGCAGAAAGGCTAAAGACAGTTTCCAGCTGATAAAATTATTTAGGTTGGGGATTTTAGGTGTTACATGGTCTTAAAAAGCAAAAGGTCGGAGATAGAGCGGATTTTATATTTTCTGTGCCCGGTAGCGGAATAAAATCGAACACAGTTTATCAATTATTTATCAATATTTTAATCATATTTTCCATAATAGGACGGACGAAAATATCTTAGATTTAAGTGTGAGTAAAAGAGTGTAGCCGCCGGGCACTTTACACCTGGTTACGTGAACATGTTTTAGCTGAATGTAAGGGACAATGCACAGCAGCGTATCGATGCCCATCTAGATGCGGAGCCATCAACTTAGTAGCTGCGAGTGAAGTTGTTGGACTTATCCGTAAGTATCCTGATGCGCTGTTACCCGGTTTTTTCGTACTCTTATGCAGATAGCCAACTGCTTAATGAGTTTACCAGCGCCTTTTATTTTGGCTTTTCGAATTTAGCATCAGCAAATGCTTTATATTAGAGTATAATACCACCCATGATAAAAAGCTTGTTCTTTCTTGCGGCGCTGCTGCTGTCTATGATAATCCATATATCAGCTCAATCTCACGTTGCTACGAAGGGGTCCTTTTGCAGATATGCCAAAAACAGCCTGAGAAATAAAAATGTGTATGCAGAAGGTCATACGCAATGCCCTGCGTGTGATGCAGAGGATGCAAAAGAAGCTGTTGCCCGAAAAGCGGAGGACAAGCGCCGCGCGGACGTGAGAGCTGCGGAACGCGCCGCAATGGCCCTGGCGGAGAAACAGGCGCAGGAAACAGCACTTAAAAACAAAAGGGCGGCGGATAAAGGCGTTACGGAACTCGCGGTAACAATGCCCGCCAATAAAGCAAACACTGGAACTCCCACTAAGAAGGCATTCGTTGCAGTAGACGGAATGGCTGCAGGTTGCCTATACGACGACGCCGAAACGGACAATCATTTAGTATCTTCTATGATTTTTGACATTAACCAGGGTGAGCGCAATAACCGGGTTTATAAATTGTACAAGGACATTAATTACTTCGTGCTTAACAACAAGAAAATCCTGGACAATGATGAATTCAAAGCTTGTATTGGTGCAAGAAGACCTAGTCTGAATCCGGAAAACCGTGACAAATTTCCACCAAGTATCGGGATCGCTATCTTAAACGAAACAGCAGGCAATCATGTAATTTCCGATCTGGTAGACGCTACCGGCAAGCGATTGCTGAATGATGACAACATCTCGACAATAGTTCACTTTTCCGGGGACTATTTTATATTGCTGGAAGGAAAGTCTTTTGGGCGCGGTGCGGCCCCGCATGCTTCTTATGACTTTCCTAGCGGTGCAATATATAATTACAAAACCAAACGGCGGCACGAACTGCAGCCGTTTCAGTCGGCTAATCGCAGGCATGTTGAAGTAGGCTGGGTGGTGAATGGTACTTATATGGATAAAAAGAAGCTCCGCGATAAATCCACTTATGATGCTTTTTTTGAAGTGATTACCGGCGATCATGTCAGTATGATATACTACATTACCAAAGAGGGCAAACTGGAAGCCGATGAAATTAGTAAGTAAACTAAAAAAGTGACACCTTGAAATATCTTTTCCTGCCGATACTACTGTTCGTTAATATCTTTTCTGTACAGGCGCAAAAGTTAGCTTACGAGCGTGCGGATCACTATACAAAAGTATTAAGCAGCTACCAGATGGATGGCAATAATATCTCCTATACTATCCGCGGTTCAAAATATGAATTCAGCTATCCTGAAACCAGTTTCAAGATAGCTTTCTATAACCAACTGGCCACCCATGCCGTATACGTCAAATACGGAGGGAAGGAGGTGCTTTTCTTGACGGATAGCATCAACATGGCGAAATTAAAAGGAATTACCCGCCACGAAATGAGTGATGAGGTAATTATCGTCAGGATACATTTAGAAAGAGGTGCATCCTCAATTATCCGCGATATCGAAGAAGGAAAAGTAGTGTCAAGTATAAAAAAAGAACACGTCGACGTTTACTTTAAAAACGGCGCCACACTGGGTGGGTTTATCAGTACCCTTTATCGGCTGTGTTTTGAAATGAAGGTAGCGCAAGGCTTGATTACGCAGGCAGAGGTGGATACACAAAACCACGACTGGGGTATGACACCGGAAAAGTTTATCAAGAAATATCCGAATTCCATTTTTAACATGGAGGCGGAACAGATTATAGAAAAAAGAACGAAGACGCAAGGAGAGTAGAGGACCACCACGCCCATAGCAGATATTCCGCTTGTGCCCAGTAGTGGAATAAACTCGAACCAACTTGTGCTGATTATTAATAAGTTAAGTTATGAAAGCTAGATTATTTGAAATAACGTGCCGCAATCATAGCTTCGCAAAGCAAAAATTCTATTTCTATAATTACACTCGTTCACTGGTGATAGAATAACGAGCTTTAAAAACTACTATTATTCATGAAACATATATTGCGCATCTTGTTCCTTTGTATTATTTGTACTGGCAATATATGTTCCAAAGCGTTCGTAGGTCTGTCGCCATCTCCATACTACACTGGTATTAGGTATACCAAAAAGAATTGTTGTCCGCAATAAAGATGCCTTGTTTTTTAACATATGCTTGATTACTTCAGCCTTAAAAATTCCTCTATAGCTTCCGTTGCGAATGCTTAACTCCGCAAGACCACGTTCCTGATAATGTAATATCCAGTCGCGAACAGTGCTTTTGCGCAACCCAGTCTTCTTGCTGCAATTCTGCAGGATTCTTTACCGGCCTTAATAGAACGAATCGTTAAAATCTTCGTTTTTTGGCTGTATTTGCTTTGTTTATTCATAATAAGTGCCCCCAAAAGTGTCTAACTTTTTGGGGGCATTTCATATCTTCACTGACACCACTAACTTATACTTTTTACGATAATTATAACTACCCTGGTAAGCTCGCTTTTGCGGGAGCAGATACCTTGAAATTGCAGGCGTCGGATACACTTTATCCGACGAGAAGACCGGTGACAGATATGTTGCAGGGATTGGTGACAGGCACTAAAGTGCGGGTACTGGGTACAGATAAGTGGCTCACAACGACTCCCTACTATAATGATAAGTGGCAGGTTGTACAGACTATTAGTGAAAATAACCAGGGTGGTAAAGATATAATTTCAACATTGTATAATTTTAAAGGTGTAATACTGACAGCTTATCTGCGTCATCAGAATCCCAGAAGTGTGACGGCACAGACGACTTTGCTGACAAGCATGACCTATGATAACGGAGGCCGTCTATTGACAGTACGTAAGCGGTTAAATGATAATGTGGCTGACGAAAAAATTATCGCATCCAACAGCTATGATGAATCCGGCAGGCTGCGTCTTAAACGTCTGGGAGTCACAGCAGCAGGAAGTCTATTAGATACATTAAATTATGCCTACAATATCCGGGGTTGGTTACAGGGCATCAACAAAAACTTTGTAAATAGTGGTAATGTCGCATCTAACTGGTTCGGACAGGAACTGAGTTATGACTATGGTTTTACAGATAATCAGTTTAACGGCAATATCGCCGGTGTTAAGTGGAAAACCCGTGCAGATAGCGCCATGGCATATGGCTATAATTATGACAGGTCCAATCGTCTGTTAAGTGCAGCCTTTACCCAGAGAAATGGTGACAACTGGGCATTGAGAGTAAAAGACTTTTCTGTCACTAATATAAGTTATGATGCGAATGGCAATATCAAAACGATGTTGCAGAAGGGAATGGTTGGTACAGCTAGTAAAACGATTGATAGTCTGGTATATACCTATCCAGCGAATAGTAATAGGTTACTTGGCGTAAGAGAAATTGATTCATCTATTACGAGACCTGCAATGTTAGGGGATTTTATAGATGGTAATACCGGTACTAAAGATTATTCTTATGATGCGAACGGTAATATGATCGCAGACCTGAATAAAAAAATTGCTTCCATTACCTATAATCACCTGAATCTTCCTGAAGTTATTACAGTAACTGGTAAGGGAACAATTACCTACACCTACGATGCTTTAGGTACTAAATTATCAAAAACAGTCGTTGATAATATGGGTAGTAGTCCTATGACGACTGTCACAAGATACGACGGCGCATTTGTTTATAAGCAGGACAGTCTCGAATTGATCAGCCATGAAGAAGGTAGGATAAGAGCTGTTTATAACAGTGGCGCAGCCATCCAATATGCATATGATTATTTCGAAAAGGACCATTTAGGAAATGTCAGAACAGTTCTGACAGATCAGACGGACTTTACGATGTATGCTGCTACTATGGAGACAAGCATGGCAGAGAAAGAAGTTGCGTTATTCAGCAATGTGACCGAAACCAGAGTTGACAAGCCAGCAGGATATCCTCAAGATGAGACAACGCAGGAGAATAAATCCGTAGCTAAATTAAATGGCAAAATTGGAGGAAAGAAAATAGGACCATCTATAGTGCTGCGAGTAATGGTTGGTGATACTGTACAGATCAATGCACGGGCCTTTTATAAATCTGAAGGACCGACGGATAACGGAAACCAAGCACCTATTGAGGATATGGTGTCGGGTTTAGTGCAGGCTTTTGGAGGTGGCACTAGCGAAGGGTCTTCACATGCGGCGACGGATATATCAAATGGAACTCCGTTTACTAACGATTTTTATGAAAATGCCTATCAGCGCCTAAAAGAGAAAAATTCTGATAATGGTTATTCAGATCGTCCGAAATCATATTTAAATTTTGTATTGTTTGATGATGATTTTAAATTAGTAGAGGATAATAGTGGTGTTAGGCAGGTGAAGTCGAGTCCGGATGAGTTGCAGGAGATTGGTGTAGAAAAAATGGCTGTGGCGAAGAGTGGCTATATGTATGTTTATACCAGCAATGAGAGTCAGCAGGATGTGTATTTTGATAACGTAGTGATGGGAGTGAGTAGTGGGCCGTTGTTAGAAGAAACACATTACTATCCTTATGGGCTGACGATGGCGGGTATTTCTACAAATGCGTTAAAGGGAGTGAATTATGCCGTAAATCGGCATAAATATAATGGGAAGGAGTTGCAGACTAAAGAGTTTACAGATGGTGCAGGCCTAGAATTGTATGATTATGGAGCAAGAATGTATGATAATCAAATCGGCAGATGGCATGCAATAGACCCTTTGGCAAGCAAATGGAATAACTATTCTCCTTATAATTATACATTGAATTCTCCCGTAAATTATGTTGATCCCAATGGCAAAGATGTATGAATCGGTGTTCAGATAGATGGAAATGGTAATTGGACAATTACTTTTTCATCAACTATTTATGTAACTGGGTTTGAAGCCGATCAAAGAGTAGGTGAATATAACTCGTTCCTGAAAAATCACACTAACCTTTTGAGTAATACCTCAAAAAATGAAGATGGAAAGACTACAACTACTGTTAATTTAGATTTCAAGTATGAGCTGGCAACAGAGAAAGATATAGCTAGACTTAATGATGAAAAAACTAGAAATGGAGATAACTTACTTCAACTTGAGGATTCTGAATATCAATCTGCTTCTGGTGGATTTAGTAAGGAACTATATGCTAAAGATAAAAATCCTGTGCCTGGCAAATGGGACAGGATAGGCATAGAACACTTCACAGACTTTTCAACAAGAATGGGGAATTCTCATAAGCCAGAGGGACGTTATTATGGCTCTGCTCCGACAGCCTTTCATGAGGTGATGCATTTGTTCGGACTGAAAGATTGGTATAAAAATGTCACGGACCAAAGAGTGGTGGGTAATGATGATATGATGAATAATAGCCATTCAAGTTCTCCCATAATGCATCAAATTCATTGGAATAATTGGGGTAAGGATATAAAAGCTAGGCAACAGCAGGAAGGTAATAGTTTTATTTTAAATCATTTTGTTGAATAGTTTTATGAAGCGTCATCTAGTTTTATATTTTATGCTCATCGTTGGTTTCTCTTGCAACCGTGTAATGTTTGTAGAGAAAAAAGATTTAATTAATAGTCATAAAGGATATCTTATTTTTTATTATGAATCAGAAGAAGCTTTATTTTTCCCTTCGAAAGATTCTGTTGATTCCGAGTTTCTAAGTAAGTCGCATAAAGATGGATATAGGATTGCAAGTAGTGAGAACGACTTAGTTTACCTAAGAAAATTGGCCGTCAGCCAAGCTATTGTTAAAAATATATTGCAGAATGGCAGATCAATACAAGTGCCGGACTCAGTGAAACTTATTCCTGTGAAAGTAAAGTACTATTGGGGAGAAAAAAGTGCATTGAAACTTCAGAAAGCTATTGATGGTTCGAATTCCATAAGATTTGAGTATTCGAATAAGGAAATAAAGCTTTCTTATAGAATTTATGATTATAGACGTGTAATGTCAATTGATCTTATAAGAAGAAGTGATATAGAAAAATCCGCGCGGCTGTATGTGCCATCCGGTCAACATGAAAATTAGTTCTAGGTGGTGGGTGTAAGTAACATGATATGGCTAGTGAATGAGATGTTTGGTGTGATTATTAAAAAGTTACAATTTAGGTGTTCAATTCTGAAGATACAGCAACCACTGAATGACGGGGAACTCCTGGAATTATTATCCCATTCCTAACAATCCGGGTACACATTCAATCCGACCTTTCCGCTTTAGTGCCCAGTGGCGGTAGATACTCGAACCATTTAGCTTTTATAATCAGTAAATTAGTCTAATGCTGTTTGAAAACGTTGATTTGATAGTCCTTTACGTCTGACTAACAAGTATGTAAGTTTAAAACATATGGAGTGACTAGATTTATGTGTCATTGGGGGTATATAAAAAGGTGGTATTAATGAGTTTTTGGCCAAAATCTGTAAAAATTGTAGATTTATCAATTCCCGAAAATACTTTCATGAAGCCCCCATATTATAAACATTGACATCTATGAGTCAAAAACAATACGCCTCATTCTCAGACAGATTTCTTGAGTCGTTTGCTGGCTCTTCTATATTTAGCGAGCCGAAGGTTGCAATAATCGAATTAATAGCTAATGCTTGGGATGCTGGTGCAACTGAAGTCAAAATTAAATGGCCAGAAAAACATGAGGATCCTTTTGAAATAACGGACAATGGTCATGGAATGACAGAAACAGAGTTTGAGACCAGATTTATGGTACTTGCCTACGAAAGGCTTAAGGAGATGGGAGGATTCGCTCATGTTCCTCCTGATCATAAAGATAAGATTGCCTTGCGACCAGCCTTCGGAAAAAATGGAAAGGGACGTTTGGCTAGCTTTGCTTTCGGAGAATCGTTCAAGGTCTCAACAACAAAGCAGGGTATTGAGAGAATATTTAGAATTTTCATTGATAATAATAATCGTCTCGCGTATCAAAAGATTGATGAGAAAGAAAGTAGCATTTCTCATGGTACTACTATCTTTATTGAGAAGGCATTTAAACCTAGATTAAGTTTTGAGGATGCAAAGAAGGAAATCGGAATGCGATTCTTAGTAGATCCAAATTTTACTGTTTGGGTTAACACTGAAAAGGTCAGCTTTGAGGACGTTCCCAAGAATCATATCAAAGAATATAATGTTGAGATTAAAGATATTGGGATTTTTCCTGTTAAAGTTATTGACGTTCAGGCTACGGACAAATCTACGCAACTTCATGGTATTGCTTGGCAGGTTAAGAATCGTTTAGTGGGTGAGTGTACCTGGAAAGGGAGTGGAAGTGAACATTTGATAGATGGCAGAAAATCTGTAGCGAAGAGATATATATTCATAGTCAATGCTGATAGTATCGAAGATGCGGTACTGCCAGATTGGACAGGCTTTAAAAATTATGATGATAAATACAAAAAATCGTGTATTGCTATTTATACCAGTGTAAAGGAGCATATACTTGATTTGACAAAAGGACAAAGAGAAGAGGCGTTTAAAGATATAGAGGGTAGTATAAAGCCTACATTGAGGAAAATGGGTATAGTAAGCAGAGAGAAATGGGAGAAATTTGTAAGGGAAGTGCAGGAGGAATGCCCATCAATTGGAAATGACGAGTTGGAAAAAATCGCTTCGTTATTGGCGAAACTTGAAACTTCTGAATCTAAATACGGCTTAATTAACACCTTGGCGAATGCCTCTGTTGAAGATCTAGATAATCTCAGTAAGATTATTGAAGAATGGGATATTGATGTCGCAAAAATCGTATTAGACGAAATAGAATGGAGAACTAAATTGATAGAAAAGTTGCAATCGAAGGTGTTGAATGAGGGTTCAGATGAAGTTCAAGAACTTCAACCACTCTTTCACAGAGGGCTTTGGATTTTTGGTCCTGAATATGAGACTATCGAATACACATCGAATAAGGGAATGACTCAGGTGATTCAACAGTTATTTGGCTCTGAAATAAAAGGTAGCTCCACAAGGCCAGATTTTGCAATTTTAAAGGATGGGACTGTGGGATTATATTCATTGCCCAAATTTGATGAAGATGATTTTGGCGAAATAGGGGTAGATCGTTTGGTTGTAATTGAATTAAAACGTCCTGGTATTCCCATTGACCGAGAACAAAAAGGACAAGCATGGAAATATGTAAAGGAACTTTTTTCCAAGGGGTTGCTGAAAGATTACTCTCAAGTTGTTTGTTTCGTACTAGGTAGTAAAATTGATCCACTCGAATCAGGAAAGAGCACTGAGATGAACGGTAGAGTGGTGATTTTTCCCATGGAATATGATATGGTGATGCGAAGGACAAAGAGTAGATTGTTAAACTTACATGAGAAAATACGTCAGGCACCATTTCTGAAAGAGACAAGAATAAGAGCATATTTGAACGACAAAGCTCAATTAAATATGTTCGAAGCGTGATGTAACGTAACTTATGTTTGTATGTTTGAACTTTCCCATCTTAATAGTGAAATATTCATCTATATTGAATCGATAAGTATTTCTAATAAAACGCTATTAACAGATTTTATAGAATCAAATAACTTTTCTCGTTTTTTTGAAATTTTGGGGCTTGAATTTCCTATAGATGGTCCTACTATGCTTTTATTCAAAAACTATGAATATCGGAAAAGAGAAGGGTCTATTTATTCTTTGAATCTATCGACTATTGACAGATTAAGACAAGAAGAAAGAGTCTCACTTATAGAGGATTCTTTTATCGTTAGAGCAGAAATAGATTTGACGGGAATTAAAGAGGATGTCTTTGGAAAGTCAGTCAGTCATAGGTTTTTGGAAGAAAAATACTTTTGGACTTATCGTTTTCACCTTGGGTCTGCGTATGGACGCACTTTTCAACTACCGAATAAGGGCGGAACAAGATTAATTATAAAGGATGTTGGACAGGGAAGTTGGACGGAAATTGAAGTAAACAAAAAGTTGACATTGATTTTCGATGCAGGAACTCATTATTCAACAAAAGCTTCTAAGGTTGCTTCAATGTATGATAATCGAGATTTATTATATCAAAATGATTGTCCCGGATTGATAATTTCACACTGGGATGTTGATCATTATCATTTTCTAAAAGTGATGACCGATACCACAATATCATCATTGAAGTTTATTCTTTGCAGAAATTTTACACCGTCATTGATGTCCCGTGTAATATTCTCAAGGCTATCTAGACTTAATAAAAACTTCATATCAATCAACGCGGATACACGGAAAGTATTTATAAAAGAGACCCCACTTTTCTCTTATTATGATAATAAGCGATTTACAATTTTTAATTCTGGATATAGTCGAAGTAGGAATAAGGATGGACTTTCCTTACTAATTAGAACTGCAACTAAAAGCGTGCTTTTGACAGGCGATCAGCATTATGGGCAATTCGATCATTTTGTTATTCCTGGTTATCTAAACTATAAGCATCGACATTATTTGATAGTTCCTCATCATGGAGGAAATGCGGGGTCGTATAATTTTAACTTACAGCCGAACGTGAAGAAAGAGGATGCAATCATATCGGTTGGCAGTAACACTTATGGGCACCCATTCCGATCAATTCTAAAATGTCTGGGGACTGCAAAATTTAATGTACGTAGAACTGATATCGTAGGAAGGGATATAGATATTCATCTTTAGGTAAAAATTTTCAGGTGTAATATTCACGGGGCCTAGTCCGGAATCGAACTCGTTTTAGATTGATTACCAAAAAATTATAAAATATGGAGATAAGCTATAGAAACGTCAAATCCCGCTCTAAGAGCGGGATTTGACGTTTTTGTGCCACAAACCGGAGCCTTTTCGAACCAAATGGTATTAATTGTCAATAAATTAAGAGATTTGTATGGTTCGGCCTCATTACACACGCAAGTGGTAAATAATATTTCAGTAGCAAACGCTCCAATATACCGATGCTCAACCTAGTTTATGCTCCATAATTATTTGATCATCTGAAAATATACTATCTTTTAATACCGCGAGCGCCTCATCAACGTCTTGGACAAACCATATTACTGCCAAATCTTTTTGAGCTCTCGAACAACAAACGTAAAACAATCTCCTGGTACGGTCCAAAACGGATTCGGTTCCCTCTGAGATATTTTCGGTATCGGTATCCGAAAGAGGTTTAAGTCCGAGTAGTTTCTCATAGGAGTACAAAGTGGACCTTTTGCCTTCCTCGTCATCCAATATAACTATAACACGCTTAAATTCGGATCCCTTTACGTCATGCTGCGTTGAGTACACAGACTCTTCTCTTATATACTTATCATATCCTAATAATTGGTTGACTGAGCATTGAAAGTATTTCTCAAGTACACGTGATATAGCTTCTGCATTCTCAATCAATAAAGGTTCATCACGTAGCTTGGCGGCTATTCTTTCATCAAGAACAGCTAAACGTCTCGTTTCAATAAGATCTAAGATTTGGGCAACAGAAATGTTCGGGTCAGCAAACAAGGCAACTAGTTCTTTTATAGTTTGATCCAAAACCTTCAGGTCTTCTGCACTAATTTTATGCTTCTGCAAATACTCTTTTTCTAAAATCGGCGAAAATGCTCTAAGCAGAGTCATCACGTTGGACTGTTTTCCAATTGACTGAGCCTCGATTAAAGGGAGTATATATTTCTGGAATAAGGAAAGAGCCCAGCTATTTCCTTCGCTGAAGCCGCTTCCGATGGACTCTGGCGTTCCATCCTTAAAAGCAGCATGCAGTTGTTCAAAGCCTAATCTTTTTGCTGCCATTCGGTGTTCCAATACTAAAATTTTCAGATCGGAGCCACTATCATCGCGCCAGGCAGGATCTTGTTCCTCGCGAGCAATAAAATTCCTTACCTTTTCCACATTCGTTGACCTCTCTTCGTTAGCAGGTAATATGAATAACCGTGCTGAACCTACAACCGGAGTTAGCATACCGCCAACGTTTTCCATTTTACCACCTGTTTGTTCAATTTGATCTGCCGGTTTTCTTATCAGATTGATCAGTTCCAATACGGCAGAAGCACATCGAAAATTTTCCGGCTTAACAATAGTTTTCCAATTATCTCGGTCAGGAATTTTTCCAATCCCTGTTAAGTAGATTTTTTGCATGGGATCTCCAAAAAATCCTAAACAAAAATCCGACTGCTTTTGGGCGTCTACGCTAAGAAAACATTCGACAACGTTGGGGGCAGTATCTTGGCTTTCATCAATGAGTAAAAACGGAAATTTTTGTATAACTATTTTCTTTAGTAGGGTCTTACCTTGTATTAATTCTGGTACCATTCTGAGTATATCAGCATGTCCAATTATGCCCTTTGTGTAATCTGCCCCAGTCTCATAGCGAAAATTGTTCACGGAATCTATCAATCTGCTAACCTCTTCCAGTCGCAAGAACTCTGCTTGGTCTTTATCCTTAGTTTTTTGCTGTACCCTAGGGCCATATTCTTGGATAGCTTGCTGAATTTTCGCTATTTTCTCTCGTACCCGCTGTTTAACCCAGTCTTTAATGTCTTTTTGAAACGGGCTGATAATCTCCCAAAGGAAGCTATGGATTGTTGATACATGAAATAAAGAATCTCCCTGCACATCTCCGATAATTTCATCAACAGCATTGGTAGTATAAGTAACACAAGCTATTTTCTGGCGTTTTGCCCTAAGTTGATTGCCGTATCTACTTCTAATGTAATCCAGTCCTTTAATAAGCGAGGTGGTTTTTCCTGATCCTGCACCTGCAATCATCACAAAACTTTGCTTGGTATCAATACAATTCCTTAATTCGTGATCAGCTGAAGTGTCGGGTTTATTGATTCTACTGGTAGCCATAGTAATAAATAATTAAATAATCATTCAAAAGTATTGGGTTCTTTTTCTCCTTCCTCAGCAGGGAATGTTGGCTGTAGTATAGTATCCTCATGAATATTGACGTATTCAGGTAGGGTATTGAATGGGTGGGGTGGATTTAACATTTTATCTAGCCAATATAAGCCATCTTTAATATAAACTGGAACGTTCCATTCGTCCGCATTTGCCATTAATAGACCCAATGCAAAATTTGTTTTTTCGAAATTGGATGACTGTACTCGTCGGCTTATTCGAGCTGAAATTTCACTAACGGTTAGTTGCTTTGTCTTTAGAATGACTCTTAGGTTGAGGTGTTTATTTTCAATTTTTTGCGTCCATTCTAGGTTTTCGAAAGCAAATGCTTCTTCTAATGTGCGCCCGCAATTAGTATCAGTTTTACCTTCCCAATTTATCTCCACTTTGTTTTGGAAACAAACTTGAACAGAAGCGCGGTTGGTGGCCGATTGGATGCGGGTACGCTCCTGTTCAGAACAGGTTAGGATCTCAGCTATTTTTGTTTTTTTAGGTAACCAGTGCCGTAAAGTATAATTTGACGTGATGGCATCGGGCGTACTGTACGAACATGCCCCAGTCTTTTTTTTCGTTTTACCTTTCTGCTCCTCTTCTTCGCTATCCTCCTCATCATCGTAATCATCTTCTTCAATATCCTCCTCATTATCCTCTTCTTCACTTTTCTCGCTCTTATCTGCGCTTTCTGTCGTTTCATTGTTAGGAGGGAGTGGTTTAGGGGGAAACACACTATCCAGATCTGTTATGACAAGGGTGGTTAAGCCAAGAAAAGAAATCAATTGCTCGAATCGATACGCAAAGGCCCCTCCCACCTCAATTACTGATAGATAATTGGATTGCAGGCTTTTTTGGCATTTTTCGATCATCAGTGGCAATAATAATCTTTCCACATTTCCCTCAACCAAGATGGCTGCATCTGCAAAAAATAAATCGCAATGAGTCAATTTCATATACTTCTCGAGAAACTCCCGAGAGTCTTTTTCACTCTCATTGTAAAAGGTAGACAGGTTCAATACCTCAGACACTGGAGATTTTGAAACTTCGGAAGTTCGCCTGAAGTATCTTATCGGTAAAAATCCACTTTCATAAATAATATGCGGAGAGTGGGTACTGACGATCAGCTGGGTATTGAAGCCGTCATTCTGCCCGCTTGGATTAATGATATTTAGAATTTGCCGGATAAATACCTGTTGAAGTTGTGCATGTAGATGTGCTTCTGGCTCTTCTATGAGAATCAAATGTAATGGTGCTTTAGTATCTGTATCTTCTTTCCATCGCTCATGAAAATCTAGAATTTCAATCACCATATAGATTAGGTTTTTAAATCCAAGTCCATTATACTTATCCGGAAGGTCTAAATCGCCAATAGAATAATGCAATTGTGCGTACTGGCTTACTGATTCCTGACTATAGGCGGCTTTGATGACAAGTTTAGGATTAGTAAAACCTGGATAGCCTAATTTATTTAGGCTATCTAATGTGGGCTGAAATACCTTTTCCAGATGCTGGGTTAGCAGTGATTCGGAATCAAACAAAGCCTTATAGATCTCAGGATCGTTTTCTCTTTTTTCTAGGTTGCGATCGTAAAATCGGTTAAACCTTTTCGACAGATCCTCCGATCTGCCTGTGGATATGTTATCTGAGAGATGACGTTGGGCGTTTAAGAAGTCTACTTTGATCAAAGATCTGATTATAGCAGCACCAGTTTTCTTGTTGTCTTTATCTTCATGTAGAGCATGGGGAGTGTAGGAGGGATCAATGATGTTATAGTTCCGATCAAATTGTGTAGCGTCTAAAACAAAATAATTGATTTCATATTCCTGGTTAAGTCTTTTGGTTAAGTAGTCGGACAGATCCTTGGGCCAGGGCTGAAACATATCTTTCCCCTTTTTCTGGGCATCTGCCTTGGCAGTCTGGTATTCTAAAAGTAAGTTATCATGTCCTTTCGGCGCATACATTAGTCGTATTCCTACCGGTTGCGAAGCCCAATCCAGATTGGGTAGTAGGTCAATAATATAGTTCAAATCATCTTCACTAACTTCAAACCATAAATCGAGGGAGATTGTTGGCAGCTTGTAAATATCTTCGACAATATTGGTTGACTGGGAAATATCCTTAATTAGTTTCCAGCAATCGACGCTGAAGTCATGTAAGGAAAAGTCAGCCTTTCCACTGAGAAATGACTGAAATATATGAGTGGCAGAGGTCTTACCACTATTGTTGGCTCCTACAAAAATTGTTGTGTCCTTTTGTATATTAATTTTAACGTCTTTAAGCCTACGGTAGTTTTTTATGCATATCGTTTTTAGATACATAAGTTTGGGATGTTAAAGGTGTTGACAATCGTTCAATGTGGAATTTGCATTCAAGGCAATATGTGGCAATATATGGAATATCTAAAAACGTTAGCTCCCACTTAAAATAAATGGGTATCATTACTTATGTAATAGATGTGCAAACGAACTGTAAATACCAAAAAATACAAACTAGGTGGTATTTTTTTTCATGCGAGGAGGCTATCTTTATAAGACAGCGTTTAACGGATTTTTCGAGGTATAGGTACCCTTTCGGGTGTAATTAAGTTGATTTTTTTTACCAGGCGTTTGAATATATAGCTCGACCAATTTGATCTTAGTTCTGCAAGGTCTGAAGGCTATTGTAGAACGGTGTATTATGGATCCGGAAATATCCTCTGTGTATAGTATTAAGCACTATTTTTATTTCTTAGTCGTGTCGGGATGTATCAGGAGGGCCTAAATAAGGAATCTAGGCAACACGTTCAAATAATTGGAATTTTATAACTGCAAATTGTCAGAAATGCTATTTTGACTATTTGTAGATTTCCAAGATACTTCTGTCACGTGCGAAAATAGCCTTCATGCTTATGGCATGGGTTGACAGATTAAGCGTGTGTACTACAGATTGGTCAATCCACTCATGGTAGATCGTTTTCTCTATCAGCCGGTTGTCTTCTACATGCTTCGAATTCAGGTATAAACATGCCTCAGGTGATATTGGAAAATGAAACTCGTAATCTCCCTCAAATCCGCCTAAGCTGACCACCTTACCATCATATATTGTAAACCCGGGATTATCAGACGTGATGAACTGCCAGCCCACTGGAGGATGCAGTATGTATTGTTTTAACCGGTAAAAATCATTAGTTAATTCAGCAATTACTGTAAACTGGCCCTTGTTTATGAATGCACTGAGGTACATATCATATTGATAATTAGCGTCCCGGGAGCGGTTCGCAAAATGTGTTCTTATTTTCGTTTCCAGATGCGACACAGGCTCTTTAAGACCAGTTTGTTCTGACAGATATTCCCTAAACCTTTTTATGCCTTCCTCACTTTTATAACCGTTTTTAAATGCTTCAATAAGTCCTTCGCGGGTTGAAGGGTTTCTTCTCTTTATAGTGGCGAGTGTTTCCAAAAAAAGGCGATATCGATGCTTGTCTATTACTTGTGCGCCCCGTTGATATTTGATAATAGTTCCAATAATTTTTCCATAGCCAATCTCCTGGTATTTAAAAGACTCTTTTTCTACGTAGTAGTCATCGGTATTGTCATGGTTCAACAGATTACGTTTATCCTTAAAACGGTTTGCATCAACCTCGTAGCAGACTTGAGCAGGCGTTTTGAGCGATATTTTCCTGTAATCCTTTTTAAATTGCCAAAGCGAGTTTTGAAAATTGGTAAAGACTTTTAAATATCCTTCCGGAACGTAGTGATGTTTGGTGGGAGGATTGTTCATTGATGCGAATGTTTTATAAGGTTTTTTATTTTTCGTCACTCTATCCACCGGCTGTATAAAGCCGAGGCTTGGCGTTACTGCAATTTATGACTTTGTCGGTTATGTATTGCTTTTTTAAATCCAGCAACACCTTTTTGAAAGAAATCTAAAATCGATAAAGGTGTTCACACAAGCGGTGGATTTACGATTGCGTTGAATATAGCCCGTGATGTTGGGATTTTAAAGGCGAAACACCTCGAAATTGCTTGACAGGTACTCAATGCTGTCTGACAAGGTCTAGTCAACTATCATTCATGTTCTAGATGCTATATGTTTAGTCAAATGGATGTAAACTTCTTTCTTTTTAGGCTTGCTAAACTCTATGTATAACGAGAATATCTATGGATGGTATCAAACAGCATAAAACACTAAACACACTAGTATTGCGGGTTTAGTGTTTTATGTGCCCAGTAGCGAAGTATAATCGAACCCGATAGCGTTGCCATCATTAGATAAGGGTAATAGACTTCTAGGTCTAGTTCATTATAGTATTTCCTGTTTGTTTATGGGTTTTAAATTTTTTAGTGCAATGCAAAGAACATTTGGTAACATAGCGGATGCTAAATGGAACATGTCTGACTGGCTCATCAAATATTGACTATTGCATAATAAAAAGTTATCGTTCTTGGTAGTCTAATGCTTGTTGGATGAATGTCATCGCTTTGTCTATGTCGGAAATAGAGTGAATACCAAATTCTACATCGCCATTTCCCCATCTTCCAAGTCCGGTGATATCCTTACACAAATTTTCAGGATCAATAATCTCGGAGAACGGCATATTTAGCGACAAACGAAGGCGGGATTTCTGCGGATCAATGGATTTGCAACAAAAAAATAGACACCAGGTTAAGCCGCTTGTTTGATTAAAGAATTTCCAAATTGTTCAGGTGTCATATATCCCAGTCGGGAGTGTATTCTCCTTCGATTATACCAGATTTCTATGAACTCAAATATTTCTCTTCTGGCAACCTCAAAGGAATCGTAAATGATGTTAATCCCTGTTTCTGACTTGAGAATTTTGAAAAAGTTTTCACATACACTATTATCCCAGCAATTTCCTTTACGGCTCATGCTTTGCCTTATTTGACCTGATTTGAGCAATATCCGAAATTCATGACTGGCATATTGTACGCCTCTGTCTGAATGGATGATCATATGCTCTTTTACAGACCTGTTCCTGATAGCCATTTTCCACGCTGCTACTACTGTTTCTGCTGCTGTCATCCCTTTACTCATCGCCCATCCCAGTATCTTCCTGTCAAACAGATCCATAATGACAGTGAGATAGAGCCACCCGGATTTTGTACGGATATATGTAATGTCTGAGACCCATTTTTCTGATGGTGACGTTGCAGTGAATTCTCTGTTTAATATGTTAGAAGATACCTCTTTGTCATGATTAGAATCCGTAGTACAGACTTTAAACTTACCTACAATTACACTACGGAGCCCTTTTGACCTCATGATCCGGGCTACTCTCCGTTGTGATACATGTATTCCATCTGATTTGAGTACCCTGGTTACTTTAGGACTTCCATACCGGCCTTTGCCAGAACGGTATATTGCTTCAATTCTATCGCTTAGAGCGTGATTCTCAATCGCCTGTTTTGAAGGTTTTCTAATTAACCAGGCATAATAGCCACTGCGGCTTACTTTAAACACTTTACACATCTTCCCGACATCAAATTTGCCACTATGATTCTTTATGAACCTGAATATTTGTTGCCTTCCTTGGAGAAGATGGTTACCGCCTTTTTTAGGATTTGATTTTCCATTTCCGCCTCCTTGAGTGCTTTCTTCAAAGCCTGGATCTCCTTTTGCTCCGGTGTCAGATCCTGCTTCCCATTGCCAGGAAAACTGCGTGCGCCACTCTCATTATGCTCTCTGGTCCAACGACGAACCATATCGACTCCTATACCAAGGTCTTTAGCAACATCTGAAGCCGCTTTGCCCTTCAGATAAAGTTCTACTGCCATCTGCTTGAAGGCCTTATCGTAGCTACGTCTTTGTTGTTTACTCATTACTTCAAAGTTAAGAAAACGAGCTTAACTCTGTGTCCTCACAAATGTAGCAGTTCCACAATGTCAACAAAGTTAGTGGAGGTTTTATATGCGATATAGAGCTTTTTTACATCCTCTGTCACTGATTCATCTAGCGCTAATATTCGTATTCTTAACACTTCAAAAAGGCGGAGCATATCGCCAGTTAATGCGTCAAAGTTGTTAACGGAATATTGACTATCTTGCGCGCGCTGTACTTCGGCAACAGCTGTCAGCTTTGCTTCCGGAAGTTTCGGATAGCGCCAAACCGCAGACGCTATGTTCGCTAATTCTTCCGCACGTTCCTGAATCTGTTTTTCATTCCAAACATCTACCTTGCGCAGGTAGTTATTAAGGTTTAGTGGGGATTGATTGAACCCACCTTCAATCTTCTTTTTATATAAAAAAGACCGATCGCTTAGTTCTGAGTTATACCCCGTAAGCGTTAGATTCCCTAGTGTATGAAGCCAGGATTTCTGTATCTCTCTCCAATTTTCGCCCAGCATCTCCTGCCAATCAGAGTTAAGTTCTTCATTTTGCGGTAAAATATGTTCAACTGTATATGAATTGACAGGCACAACTTCCTTCCTGCGGTAGTTTTCCATTTTATCTAGGAAGTACATCTTCTGCCTGAAATTATATAAATCCTTGATCTTGATTTCTCTATTAAATTCGTTTTCTTTGGGAAAACGCTTAGAGCCTTCGAATAAACACATAGTTGCAGCAAGACTATCTACATAGTCCGACTTGTCAATGGATTTATACAAAGTAAGAAATGTTTTATTGAGGCTGTTCGTTGGCACTCCACAAACTGCTCGTCTAAAGATGTAGCTTATGATCAGATCTAAAATTTTCAGAAATGCAATCTTATCAATAGTATTCCTACTATAATCATTGTAAACTGCTAATAAGAATGGATAAGCGGTGTCAACTTTGAGGATAGTGATCACCTTGAAGGCGGCTAGTAAACTTGCGTCTTTCTCCTTTTGCAGCACCATATTTGCATAGTATGCTGCATATTTGGTAAGCTCAGCAAGGAGATCTTTTATAAGCCATCCACTGGTGTAGGTTTTAAAGTCCGCATAAACTGCTCCAGTATTAGATATTACGTTGGTTTTTGCTGATAAATAGTCCCTTACAAAGCGGTCGAAATGCGTAGTATATTCATTACCGAAGCTTTTCTCCATCGGATACCAGTAATTCTCATACAATGCTTGTTGCATATCGATGTCCTGTCCCATTAGAATGTAATTTCGGATTAGATCCGCCTGTGACAGATCTAATCCGGTGGAATTCATACTTTCAAAGATGAGCTGGGGATTGTCTTTCTCCTTTTCAAGAGTTACATCTACAACAAACAGTTTCATCAAACCGTTATATATTTGAGATGCATTTTCACTCGTAATTTGACCCTTAAAATACTCATAATTTTCTGTCAGCCGCAACGAATGATCTTCGGGTGGTCGACGGCCGTCCAGAAGATTACAGTATGTCTCTTTGTCCTTTCTCGTCAACAGTAGTTTATACCCTAGTTCTCCTTCCTCCTCTGGATTGAGCAGGTAATAGTTTCGAAGTTTTGCGACGTTTGTTTCTAACTCTACTTCGTTCGCTTTCATAAACTCGGAAAGCGCCAAAATCACAAGGCTTACAGTGGTGACACGCTGTTGACCGTCAATAATTAACAAACGCGGCACATCTGTGGTATTGTAAATACTTTCTTGGAAGTACACGACAGAGCCAATAAAATGACCATTGGACGCCGTATTTCCTCCAATTTTTATTATGTCACGAAATAGTTGCTGACATTGGCTGCGTTGCCAACTATAAGTTCGTTGATAAACAGGGATTACGAATTGTTTGGGGCCTTTAACAACTGCTAAAAGGCTAGCTGCTGTTGCTTTCATTTTAGTTAAATTGGGTACATCGTTAGAATATGCAGTCTACATTGGGCTATTTAACCTTGGCATAATGCAGTCTGTCCATATTGGAGTTTTATAAAGTGTTTGCGACTATAAGAACATAAGCATAATCAAGCGGCTCTACTTCAATCACTAATTCAATGTTAGAATGTATAAACGACTTTTTCATGTATGCTGTCATTTAAGACTATTTAAAATTTTTTAGTAAGTAAAAATCCTTTATTGCTTGCCGTGATTAAATTAAGCAGGTTCGCAATGTCAATTATCAATATTGGGATTTGTTAAAGCCGCTTAATTATCTATACTATAAAGAACACTCAAGCGTTATTGTTTGATTTTATTTTGGGATATGAAGGAGGCGAAGCTTTGAATTTAATATTCTCCTTGTCATCTCTTATAAAATCAAATTCTTGTGCGGTATTTAGTGACTTCAGAGGTATATTTATAACATGACTATTAAACATTCTTTGCCCAATATATTTGTAAATAGTCCGTTCATTAGGATCACTGTATGGAGAAATGGATACAGTGCCTCCATAATACCCTGTATTACATATTGTCACATTACAATATAAAAGTCTGGTCAATGACTCTGCCATTGCGAAATAGGTGTTTAGGTCTTTGTTTAACGAAATAATAAATAAATGATGAATTTGCCCTTGGTAAAAAGCCATACGTTCTATATCAAATATATCAGAACAGATCATGATGCCGAAATTTCCAAGATCTTGAGATTGAAATATATACATGTTTTGTTCAGGATCGGAAGAACACTTACCTATGTTGGCAATCTCTTTCTTAAACATACTTCTTTCCATATATGTAAAATAGGTTTTTCCGAATTGCATTGAGGTTAGTTTAATCGAAGGACTACCTGTATCAACTTGATCGGGGAAACATATTATTCCCCGATTGCGAATCCGAGTTTTATCTATTGGATTCTGTTGAAAGTCTATACCAGAAATTATAATAACGTTATGCCTTTTACTTAGGGATTTTATAGTATTAATTCTAGCTACTGGGAGATGTAGTTCGGGAATCAATATTATGTGTGGCTTTCCATCGACTCTAAGCATTTCAATCAATCCAGTTTTAATTTCTTCCCAAACTCGTTCAGCTATAATTGGATTGATATTTAAAGAAAACGGAGGTGTCCTATTCCACGAAATATCGGGATTAATAACAGGTTGTATCATCCCTAAGGTTAAAAACTCTTTCATAAGGTATCAAAAAAGAAGTTACTTGATTTATTTAAATCGTCAAGATTAATGTATACAAGCTGCCTTGGCTCACGATCTATAACATTCCAATGGCTTTTTTTCAACTTGTCCTGAATTTTTCTTAAAAGCGAAAGATAGTCATTGATTCCTGATATTTTTATTTCATCACTAACTTTTATATACTCATTTTGATAGAAAATGTCGTTAAAATCTGTTTTTGAAAAGATTGCATTCAGAAGAATTCGCAAGTCTGATGATATAGGCTCATTCTCAAGAGCAATATATGCGCTACTATATAGTTGATCGATAAAAGTTATCTTGTTAGCAGCAGGGGGCCAGGTGAAAGTTTTTGATAACAATTTAATTAAGAGTATTGATAATCCAATCACAATTGGTATTTCAGGACTTCCCATAAACGGTAATATGGTACTCTTCCAACGTGATTGAATAGGGTAAAAGCGATGATCATAAATAAAGTGTCTTTTATCAGCAAGTTTGATTTTATGCTTACTAACAATTTTTTCCCATTCAGCCCAGTTTAAATGATGCTGAGTACCCCATTCCACTGGAATTAGATAATTTGAAGGGTGGACATACTTATAGTTAGATTTACTAACGGCAGAAAAAATATTTTTATTGACTTGTCGATTAACTTTTAATAAGCTAGATGAAATTTGTTTTATTATCTCGATTAGCGACCATTCAGTCAATCTGGGGTCTATCCAATTTAAATCGCGACTTTCAAAGAGCAACTTATCAAGCCACTGCTCCATGCTTATATATTTTGTATCGGCTCGTGTTAGAATTTTATGAATTGAAGGATAATGTTTAACACATTTAAGATAAGATCTTGTGTTGCTTTTTTCTTTGAGAGATTTAAGCATATCGTATGTAAATCCGTTACTACTTATGAGATTTGACATTTCTGAATATGGATGCAGTAACTTATTTCCTTTTGCTGGTATATTATCAATGATTTCTGTGATTTTTTTGTAAGGGATTAGATGTGGAAAAAGTGACAAAATACTCCAGCTCAAAGGATCGCTTAAATCAACTTTATTTACGGTTTGCGAAAAGAAGGCATCTTTTAATCTCCAGTTGTAATTAGATAAGTAATACCAGATTTGATTTGTGCTGTATATTTTATTTTTAAGTGCCTTTCTGGATCTAATAACATTTTTAATATTTAAAAACTCCGTTTGGGTTGATAGCTTGAATATCTCAGGAAGCTGTTCCAGAACGAATTTCTTTGATGTATTTAGATTTTCGCGCGCTTGTTTAGAGAAAGGATATTTTCCGGATAATGATGAGAATGATTTCGTGTTAATGTCAATTGAATTACGAATAAACTCATAAGAACAATGAGTTTTCCAGAATAGTGATTGATCATCATTTAGTAAGAAAAATGATTTTTCAAGGTTGACTTGTATATTTGTAAAGCAGTACGAAATTAGGTAAGTAAAGCTGCGCTCATGGATACTACATTTTCCGATTGTATTCAGTATCTCATTAATACCAGGGTAGCCTGTTTGAAAACAAAACTCAATGCATTTCTTCCATAACTTTACTTTATCGGGATTTTCTTTTAATGCTTTTAAGAGCAAGTTGAAAATCCCTTCTTGTTTTTTTCGGACTTTGCTAATTTCTAGCGCTAGTGTGTTAGCTATAAAATGCCTCCCTGCCTTGTCTTTTAGTTTATTCTTGAATTCTTGTTCTTCTTTTTTATCTTTCGGAATTCTCTTTTGGCCTTCTTTCAATTTTTTATATAAATTCTCAACAGCATCTTTGTTATTTTCATACGATGGATCAATAATTGAGAAATCCGGTTTAATTTCTAGTGCCAACCTACATAGCTTGCTCGAAGCAAATGACATCTTCGTATCGGGCCGAATTTCAGTTTTTGGGAATTCTGCAAGTAGTAGGTGCTTAAGGTCGATTTCAATATTGTCAATATCTTCTTTTTCCAGTAGATTGAAGTCAATGTTGTTGATATGTGAGACTTTTTTCAAAGTATTGGTCATCAAAGGGGTCGGAAACTCTACATCTAATTCATAGCTGACATCTTCTTCATTCGTATATGCAAATCCATTATTTTCGTCATAACTTAAAAAGTTTGCCGGTTCGATTTTGGATGGTTGGAATTTTAAAGAAGCGTTAAGCTTTGATATATTATTATTATAAAAATTTAGGAATGTAAGAAGTGCTTCTCTTGATTGGGCAAGTACTATATGATCATCTACATATTTGAATACCGCTATATTCTTATTTTTATTGACAAATTCATCAACTGCTTTATCAAGATCTAAGACCGCTACGTTAGCTAAAAAACCACCGACAACCAATCCAGTTGGTATGCCCCTGTAATTTTGAACGTTGGGTAAATCAAAAAGATTGCTATCCCGAAGATCCTGCTGATTCCATCCTTTAGTATTTAATGGAAAAGTTAGCATTTTATCTATCAACTTTAAAATCAGATTAACATCATCTCTTCTTGAGCCATTTTCTTTCGTTAAGCAAGCTGTAATATTTTCTATTATTTTAAATGAGTTTATAGTTGGAAAAAATTTCTCAAAATCTAGACTTACCCAGCTGAGTTTCGAATATTGGCCTTTTTTCCAATAGTCTTTCTTCAAGTATTTAGCGCTCTCGAATTTTGTGGCCGCCGCTTGTTCATAGACCGATAGCTCTTTTTCATCATGTATGTCTGTTGTTTTGAAGTGAGTCGTTTTGGCTAAGACTTTTATTGTTAATGCGATATGTCTTTTATATAAAGGCCAACTCTGTCCCCATTTCCTATAAACGTATTTAGACGTGTTTTTGAGAGACCCTTTTTTGAATATTATTCTTTCATCATGGGTGTTTTTTTCAAACCAAACAGGTCTATATAATCGATTGCCATAACTCCAGTCTGGCATTTGATCTTCTACATATTTCCCAATAACGTTAACTATTGCCATCCAGATAAGCTGATCATCAAGGCTAATGTTATAATATGGTCTGATACGCTTTTCACCTGTAGAACTACTTTTCTTTGGGAAGGGGAGTGGCTCGATCGGTTTTGGCGTGTATTGATCCTTTTTTATTAAGTCGATTATGTCGGCAATTCTCTTGGGAAGGGTCGCTTCATATTCAGCTAATACTAATGGATCATACCATTCATTCAGTTGCTTTATATAGAAACTAATTTTCTTAAATGCTATAAAGAAGTTTTCTTTATCTAAAAATTGATCCTCTAATCTTAACATATTCTATAGGAATATTGGTGGGAGAGTTAATAAATAATACTTTCAGTACCGGTCTCTATAATTGATTTTGATGCCTGTATAATGGCTTGTTCGCTTTTATTATAGATGATATCGATCTTTTTTCCAGCTAAAAAATAGCCATAGCCAACTTAAACTGGTAAATGTAACCGAAGGCCGGTCAAGTGTAAGTACCCCGTTTAGCAAACAGTATTCTTCTGGAGAATCGTTTCTTCAAGAACCATGTTTTTCCACTCTTCTGGGGTAAGATTATTTAATGCTTCATGTGGTCTACGCTGATTGTATTCTTCCAGCCACTCCTCTGTTAACTCTCGTACCTGGTTAAGGTCAAAAAATAAGTATGCATCAAGAACAGCCTCACGATATAGACGGTTAAACCTTTCTATATATCCGTTTTGCATTGGCTTACCTGGCTGGATGTATTGAACGATGATATTATTCGTTTTGCACCATAGGCAAAACTTTGTAGAAGTGAACTCCGGTCCATTATCTACTCGTATACTATTCGGCTTACCACGTGTTGTCAATATTCGGTCCAGTACCCGCGTAACCCTCTTGGCAGATAGGGATGTATCGATCTCAATAGCCAATGCTTCTCTTGAACAGTCATCCATTACATTAAAAGTCCGGAAGCGTCTATTACCAGTCATACTATCACTCATAAAATCCATACTCCAACTAACGTTAATCATTTGTTGCCTGATCAGTGGTTGCTTTATCCGGGCGGGTAATCGTCTTTTCCCTTTCCTACGTTTGTTGAGTTTTAATAGCCTATAAACACGGTAAATCCGTTTATGATTCCATTTATGGCCTGCCCTCCGCAAATAAGAGGATAGCTTCCTGAAGCCGTAATTAGGATGCTTAAAAGCCAATTCCTGCAATGCAATAATAACTGCATTATCATTCTTACGGCTATTGTAATAGAATTGAGATCGTGGAAAGGATACAAGTCTACAGGCCCTACTCACAGAAATACCTTCTTCACTAACCAGCTCATGCGCTATTTGTCTTTGGGTGGCAGGGCCCAGCCTTTTTTTGTGAAGAGATCTTTAAGAAGTTGATTATCCAGGGATACATCAGCATACATCCTTTTCAGACGCGCATTTTCTTCTTCTAGATCTTTCAAACGCCTTACATCTGAGGCTTCCATACCTCCATAACGACTCTTCCAATTATAGAAAGTCGCTTCTGAAATGCCGTGTTGTCGGCAGATCTCTTTGGTCGGTATCCCGGATTCTTGTTGTTTAAGGATAGAAACAATCTGGGATTCTGTAAATCTTGTTTTTTTCATGATGAACAGATTAGTTTAAAATTAACACTTTTATCTAATTTTAAACTGTCTGCCGTTAAGGGGTACTTACACAAGGAGCTGATCAAATATGGGTATAGTGCATAAGTTGAATAGATGTGTATGTGTACAATTATTTTAATTAAGTCTAAAACAATAGTTTTTAAAAGATCAAACATTAACGGTGGAATTTTGGAGCGAATGAAGTTTTAGGCGATAATTTCCTTCTTTAAGGCTCTCCTTCTAGTTAGCGCCAAGATTGAATTTCAGAAGTATTATAACCTTGTTATATAAATATTCGAAGAGCATTTATATTTGGGTTTTAATCCTCGATATACTTTGAACAATTGGTATCCGCTAAGCATGAGGTCAGTTTATAAACTAATAAATAAGAGTTCGGAATTTTTCAAGGCGGATTATGGTATTAAAATTTATTTCTAACTTATTAATTATCAAATGTATTATGGTGGTATTACTATTTACAATTAGTACAATTTTAAATAGAATACTGTGGTCGCTTAGCTTGTTGTATGGCCTATATTTCTATAAAACTTCGACTAATAGACCAATCTATAAATTTGTTAGGATTTGCTTACAATACTAACAATTATAAAGAATCTGTTTAATAATAAGGTGATTGCATTATTACACCACCTTTAACTACAATTAGTGAACTGCTATAGGCGGCTATAGAGGAGCGTCTGGTATAAAATCTTTTATCGAACATCCAAAAAACTTCGCAATCGCGTTCAAATGTTGAAGATTGTATTTCTCCCTTCTTTTAGGATTCTCACAATGCCCCACAAATGCATCATTAAATCCAGCCCCCTGGGACAAATCGATCTGACTCACCTTCCTAGCAGTTCTCATTTCCTTTACCTTTTCAATCACATATTGGTCTAACGGGGACTTAATATTCATCTTTTTGCTCGCGAATAAAAATATTCTAAAAATATTCAGCACATGTACTTGTCCATGTATATTTATTTCTTATCTTAGACTCACAATTATCAAATTAACTATATGAAACAAGATATGCGTATAACTAATACGGATACAGGATAGTTTTGTACATTTACAGACTCAAAAATATTTTATTGAAGCTCGCTTCTTACTTAATCCAGCCCGTGGAAAGTCGAAATTCTCAGGTATGCTAGGATGATAAGGAGAGTGCTCACGTTATTGGCGTGGGCCTTCTTGTCTGCATACAGCCCTTCGACTGGCTCCACGGCGGCAAGATGTGCTTGCGCCTTTTTCTTTTAGAAAAGGTACAGCCCTCTTACGCCTATACACTTCCGAAAATCATTCAAAACTTACAGGATTAACCAAACGGTAGCTAAGATATCCATCTTGGTCCAGGATCTTATTACCTAAAGCTGTAAATCTTAAAAATGAAGAAACAAATGACTTACTCTGAAAAGAGTGGGACTAGCCAGTCATTGCTTACTAAAAGCGAAACCGAATATCCTTTACAGGTATTCAATAAGGTTTTCATGAAGTATAGCTTGGAGTCTATTCTTCAGAGTATGAAAGCGGTTTTTACGGCATCATTCAATGTTGATCTTCAAAGAATGATTGAGGCTGGGCATATTTTGGCAAGTTCATCACAGCAACCTCGAACAGATGAAGATTTTGCCAACTGCCTACATGCCAAGCTGTTATTAGTGATGATAGATATGATTGATGCTCAATTGGGACTTGCTGAAATTGCGATGAATAGGCTGATGGAAGAGCATGAATTTCATCTTTTCGCTACCAGGCCAGAGATAGCCTGTCACATAAGCACATTTCGTCTGATTATGGCCCGGAGTAGGCACTTATTACGGGATATTAATCACAAGGTCAAGTTTAGTGGAGGTGATCTCACCCTAAATCCCAATATGGCAAAGTTCAATCTGGCAATCTTTATTGATGAGGTGACAGCCCCATTTAAATTATTCGAAGATGCAACAGGCAGAGTGGTCGAGATAAGGAACACAGTTGAATCAAGTCAAAACCTACTAACGGATAAGGTCATGCTGGACATAATAATGTCCAGTCTTATACACGTTGCATATGCCCACAGTAGAAAATCGACAAGGGTGTTCATATTAGTCGAAGCAGTAGCTGAACGGCTTTCAATTAGCGTGAAAAGTGAGGGAAAGCAAATGTCCAATGCCGATGTTGAAAATCTTTTTAAACTGCTTAATGGTTCGATAACACTGGCTAATAACTGGGGAGCGAACTTATATATGGCGAAGAAATGTATTGATGCGTTAGATGGCGTGATACGAGTACTTAGTGAAAAATACGAAACAGTCATTCAAGCCAGCCTACCATGCCTTTTGAGATAGCTGTGGCCGTAATGTATGCTCTGTGCATTGGATAGATCAAATGTGCCACCGAAATAGAGCTTAAGACTGACACACAAACCATTGTTTAATAATTCCTAGGCATTATTCCTTAGTACAGTCAAGGAGTAAAAATTCCACTATGATTCCCGTAAGAGCTAAAAAGAAGCTATCAATTTGTTTGGTTGACGAAGACCGGCTAACTAGGTCTGGCTTGGCACACGTTCTGGACAATATGGATATCTATATACCAATCATTTGTTCCAATTTCTATGAGTTGATAGATGAATATTTATGTTATACGCAAAAAGGGCCGCCCAATTTTATTATCTCGGAATGGTACAAAGACTTTTCTGATCCTGATTTCCTGGTCATTTTCAGTGATAGTCCACTAGCTATAATTCCGATAATTATCCTAACGGATGCGAGTAGGATCAAATCAGTTAAACCACCACGTGAAATGGATATCATTGGTACACTAGCCAAGCCTGTCAGTAGAAAAGAGCTTAAAGAAATGCTAACCAGTTACATAAAACATAAAAACGCAGAATAAGATGACTGAAATAAAAAGCTATTCTAACAATTTTTTAAATGATCTGATGACTTCCCTTGAACATGCACCAGATGAATTTACTAGTGCCATCAGTAAGGGTCTTCGATGGAGCAAAATAAGGTTAAAAGCAAATATGGAGGCTGATGCGCCTGTGGAGATTGATCTAATGTCTATCAAGGAGGCTGAGCATGTTTTAAGAATATATTAGCATTCTATTGTCTTTCATTTACTACTGAAACGATCACTCCACTGGAAGAAAAGATTGAACACTTCGCAGAAGCCTATTCAAAATATGCTGAAGTTATCGGACACTCATTTCAATACTATGATAAGAGATTTAGTTGCAGCTTTGGAAAATGCACCGGCCTTATTCAAAGAATGTGTTTGTTCAAATTTAAAGTGGCAACCCAGTAAATTCGACTCGTATCGTTTGGCGCCTGTAGCCAAGGATTATGATACATATACTGTTTTTAACAAAAAGCAGGTTAGCATAATTATTCCAATCTATGAGTCCCTTGTTATGTGCCAGATACATGATAGAGCGTTCAGATGGGATAAGCACCAGTTAACTTAATAATGCTTCCAGCAAGCCATTGAGCTCATATTCATATTATGAAAGGATACTTATACGAATGTTCGTGAATAATCCATAGCTGAAATAAACATAGGGTTTTATCTTGAAGGGAACACCGGTAATGGATTCTTCCTCCGCCGGTTTTTATTACCAACCATAAAAAAATAACTATATCCATATGAGAAATTTACCTGAATGGCACGAGAAGCCATTGGAATTGACAGTTGAAGAGATTTCTGAACCGATGTCGGTTGTTTCAGATTTCCTTCATTCTTATCCGTTGCCGGAATTTAGGGAGTATCTGCGATCACTTCTATTAATGGCATGTAGCGATCAAGATTGTAACGCGTCATTTAATATCATTCTGTGTGAGGATGTTATTCGATTAGTAGAGGCATGTAGTATAATATTAAAACGACGCTATGGAGAACCGACAGTGTAGAGATAGCCAATTAGTTTGTCTAGGTTTCCACCATTTTCCGACTCTTTTTAACTTGTTTCGATCTATTTCAACTAAAAGTCAAATGGATTTCAACTCGCGGGCAAATGGAAGTCGACTATTAGCCGATGCAGTTTATCTAGTCTTGAAACAGATTTACGCCATTTTAAATGCTCCTGAATATGGTTTACGACTGAATGGTGGAAAATAATCTGAGCAAATTCGAGCAAGTTTTTTACCATACATGACATTTCGAAGAAAAGCGGGAAAGTAGATTTTTGGGTGGCTGTATATTGGTCTCTTATTGAATCATATGAAACATGAAGTCCAACGTCAGTTACCCGCCAAGCCCTCAATCGAGGAAGCAAAACGAATCCTTCAGGCAGATCAATACGCTTATACAGACGAGGAAGTTACAATAATAATTGATTTCATACATCGTCTGGCCGCTATTGATCTGAATATCTATGAACAATCAAATCCACAAATCCATCACCTTAAAGACTACAACAATGATCAATCAAAGAAAAGCATTTCTATATCCAAGAGTAAGCACAGACGAGCAAGCTGACGGTTATAGCTTGGCCCATCAAGAGGAAGTATTAATACGTTATTGTGAGAAAGAGAATGTACAGGTAGTTGGCATTTACAGGGAAGACCATTCGGCAAAGACGTTTGACAGGCCGGAGTTTCAGAAGATGCTGCATGTAATCAGCAAAAACAAAGGCATTGTTGATCTGATATTATTTTCTAAATGGGATCGCTTCTCCCGAAATGTCGCCGCTGCCTACGAAATGATCGGTAAGCTGAAAAGGCTATCTGTAGAACCTCAGTCCATCGAACAGCCTTTGGACATGGATATACCAGAAAGCAAGATCATGCTGGCAATCTATCTTACTACACCGGAGGTAGAAAATGACCGGAGAGCCCTAAATACACTTCACGGTATGCGGAGAGCAAAGAAAGAGGGAAGATACCTGGGTATTGCCCCAATTGGCTATAAGAATGGACGGGACGCCCAGAACAAGCCCTTCCTTATCCCCAATGAAAAGGCAGAGACAGTCCGTTGGGCGTTCGAAGAGCTATCCAGGGGTATATGGGATATTGATACACTAAGGCGTATGGCAAATAGAAAGGGACTAAAAATAGGTCGTAGCCAGTTCTGGAGCCTCGTCCGTAATCCTGTTTATTGCGGGAAAGTCTTTATAGCTGCCTATAAGAACGAACCCGCTCATTGTGTAAAAGGTATCCATGAGCCTATCATCCCCGAAGGTCTATTTGACGATGTTCAGGACGTGCTAAAAGGGAAGAAGCGGAATGTCAGGGTCAATACCTTCACAGAAATTGATCAGCAACTCCCTCTAAGAGGTTTCCTAATATGCCCTCGCTGCGGAAGACTATTAAGTGGGAGTGGATCAAAAGGTAACGGCGGTATCTATTACTACTACCACTGCCAATCCGTAAAGTTTTGTAAAGAGCGTTTTCGGGCAGATACCGCTAACGAGGCATTTGTTAGACAGTTATGCCAGATAGCAGTCAATGCACCTATCATCGACTATTATTGTCAGCTTATCAGTAATTCACTAAAGAAGGATAACCAGGGGAAGGAGCAGGAGCTAAAAGAAACACAGGCTGAAATAGACAAGCTCTATACAAGAATACAAAACGCCCGTTCTTTGCGCCTGGACGATGAATTTACCGCAGAAGAATTTAAAGAGATTAAGACAGACCTTACCAAGAAGATAGAAGACCTGGAAAAGAAGAAGACTAAATTAATATCCACCAACGACAACTACCAGGAATACCTTTCCCAAGGCGGCGAAATCATAAAGAATATTGCTAATCGCTATATCACAGCTTCCCCAATAGGCAAAAAACAAATCATTGGTTCGATCTTCGCAGAAAAGCTGATTTTTTCAGAAAACAAATTTCGAACCACAGAACCAAACGTCATCCTCGAGCTGATAAGCAGGCCCAGAGCGGGCTCCGACGACTATAAAAAGCAAAAGGTCGGAGACTTTTCCGACCTTTCCGCTTTTGTGCCCAGAACAGGAATCGAACCTGCACACCACAGGGGAACTGCATTCTAAGTGCAGCGCGTCTACCAGTTCCGCCATCTGGGCAACTACTACATTCAACACTTATCCCACAACATCAATCCTATTTTAAATTAAACCTTTTTTCGAAAGGAAAAAATACACTTCCCTTAAAAAACACATCCTGAAACACACAAAACAAAATGTTAGAACCAAGACGGTTATACAATGCAAACAATCACCTGCATCACTAACGCATTTAAATATTGTAGAAGAAAATTTATCCGACAACCATACCCGAAATTGCGTAAAACCCGCACACCTGATTTATCTATTTTTACCATAAAAACATTCTTATGGCAAAAACAAACAACCCGTTACTAACCGGGTACAAGGTTAGTAAAAACGCAACAGGCAAGCAGTTTAGCCTAAAAAGCAGAAAGGGACGCACATTCATTACTAAGTATCCTGACATGAGTAACGTAGTCCCGTCTGTAGCCCAGCTACAGGAGAAATCCAGGTTCGCTGACGCGGTAAAGTACGCAAAGAGCATCGTACATAATCCTGTTTTAAAAGCAGCATATAAACCACGACCTGGATCCACCGTTTATCATAGCGCTATTAAAGATTTCCTGGGGCATTAACATGAAAAATATATGGGCTCTCACTACAACAGCTTCAGATATTCTTTTAATAATACTTATCCTACGTTGATCCTACATTCGTGAATGTAAGATCAACGTAGGATAAGTACTATTAAAAGACATTTTTTTCACGGACTTCGCAGCGAAATGATCGCGAGGTTATTATTTTTCCTAAAATTGTACATTGAATCTTAACCCGTCCGGTTACCGGACAAATAATTAACCCACAAAAAATACAGTTATGTATTACGCAAACAATTTAACTACCAATGTAAAAATCATCACCAGCTCTTCAATCGCTCAATATCTACTGTCTGCTCCATCCTTCCTTCGACTTCGACTTAGTCTCCTTCCTGTCCTTCGACTTTGCGCATCTTTCATTTCTCACCGCATCAATTCTACATTACCTAACTTAATCCGACAAATCTTATGCAAAAGCCACTATTACTCCTTATTAAGGATACAACCCGTGAAAAAATAGAAAATGAAGAGATACTATATGCTACTGTTGAAAAGCATTATACCAAGATCGTACTTATCAATGACAGAAACTTTATAGTAAGAACCAGCCTCCGGCGATTTGAAAAGAGACTTCCCCCTAACCTTTTCATCCGCATCCACAAGAATTATATAGTCTGCCTGCGCCATATCAGGTATGTCGACACAGTCGTCACTATGAAAAACGGCGAACCGCTCCCTATCAGCAAAGAATTCAAAGAATCCTTCCTTAGCAATTTTGACATCATTTAAAATATTCGCGTGTACACGATTTGGCGTCCTATGCACACGATTTGGCGTCCTGTGTACATTGCCAAAATTCGTTAGCATAATCGGCCTAATATTGTATCAGCAATCGTGAACAACGGGTCTGCGCCTAAGACAGGAGAGGGGCGCCTCTTGTCTAACCTGGTGATCATGATTATGATTAAAACAACATTTTTTAATCACAAAAACTGAATCACAATGGCATACGTAAAAGACAATATATTTATCACCGGTGTATCCGGTACAGTGGGTAAAAAGATGAATTTCCGCGTCAGGAAAGGTAAGACAGTCGTAGCTGTTAAGCGTGGTCCTAACACGATACCGCCGACAGACGAACAACAGGAAGTACGCGAACAATTCGTTATAGCATCTTTATATGCACAAAGCGCTATGAAAGACCCTGTGGTGAAAGCGGAATATCAGAAAGTTGCCAGGGGCGGTCAGACTGCCTACAATGCTGCTTTCAAAGATGCTGCAAAACCACCAGTAATTGATAGCGTGGGTATAAACACTTATAAGGGAGTTATCGGAGATGTGATAAAAATCTCCGCCAGAGATGTCATCACCCCTAAATCCGTAACAGTAACCATCTCCTCACCGACGGGAACTGTATTAGAACAAGGTGATGCCATCATCGATGCAACTAACCAACGCATCTGGACCTACACGGCAACCGTCGCCAACGCGACATTACCCGGTACTCGCATCGTAGCTACCGCAACAGACTTGCCTGGAAACGTCACAGAGAAGGAAGTTGTCATCTCCTAAAACAATCATCGGGCGTCCGCATACAGCGGACGCTCTTTATCTCACAATTAAGCTAACATATCATGAGAAATAAACAATTACTGGCATCCGTACAGGCCAATATCCGATTCGTTATTACTGATTACTACAAAGGCGCCATCAATGACGTCATCTACATGGTCATCAGAAACACTGCCCGGGTAATTGTAAACATCATCTCCGTAGATGGTAATGTACTGGAGTCCGGTCAGGCAAATAATAACAATAACGTATGGAGCTACCGCACCCTGATCCCTAATCCGGACTTTCCAAGTGCAAAATTGCACATCAAGGCCATAGATGATCAGGGACATCAGGAGGAGCTGTCCGTCTCGTTTTTTTAACCGGTGTAAGAGAGAACATCCGGACAACCGCGTCCGGATGTTTTTATATCTTTGTACCTTACAAACCACCGAATACTATGGCCAACCCATATATATCCCTGTTGCGGACAGCCTGGATTTATGCGCGAAAAGAACGGAAAAGGTATGTATTGGTATATGCCATGTTCGTCGTTTCTGCCATTATCAACGCACTATATCCCGTATTACTGGGATGGTTTATCAACAAGATCCAGCAGGATACACAGCAGGTATTACATTATGCATTCCTGTATGCAGGCAGCTACTTTGTACTTAAATTACTGGAATGGGCCTTTCACGGCCCCGCCCGTGTAATGGAGCGTGAGCTCGCTTTTAATCTCAGCCGTAACTTCCTGCAGGAACGATATCACCAGGTATTGCACCTGCCGGTAAAATGGCACCAGGACCATCACAGCGGCGCTACGATCAACCGCATACGTAAAGCTTACGAAGCCCTGAAAACTTTCTTCGATCACGGCTTTATGTATCTGCGGGCAGTCGGTAAACTCATTTTCTCGGTAGCTGCCATCGTATACTTTTCGCCGCTGTTTGGTACCATCGGTGTTGTGCTCGGTATCATTACCATCTGGGTAATCTTTAAGTTTGACAAACCTTTTATCCGGACCCTGGATGAAGTGAACGAAAAGGAACACGTCGTATCCTCCACTCTGTTCGACAGCCTTTCCAATATCATGACCGTCATCACCCTGCGATTGGAAAAGAGTATGGAAACCGGTCTCCTGGGGAAAGTACATCAGATCGTACCACCGTTTAAAAAGAATATCCGGATCAATGAATGGAAATGGTTTGTGGCAGATGTGCTGATTACGGTGATTTATTGTGTGGTAGCCGTTGGTTATATCATACAGTACTGGCAACCCGGACAGGTGTTTTATATCGCCGGACTGGTCACCTTACTGGGATACGTGAACCAGTTCACCAGCGTATTCTACGACTTCGCCTGGCAGTATACCGATATCACCCAATACAACACCTATGTACAAACGGCAGCCAATATTGATGAAGCATTCAAAAAACAACACCGCCCGGATGCACCCACAGATCTGCCGGATAGCTGGCAGATGATCAGTATAAAAGACCTGAACTTCTCCCATCGCGAGGAATACGCCGAACATGCACCGCAAAGCCTGCACGGACTGAACATCCAGATTCCCCGGGGGAAACGTATCGCATTGATAGGAGAAAGCGGTAGTGGTAAAAGTACCTTACTGTCTTTGCTGAGGGGATTATACGATCCTCAGCCCGGTATGGAACTCTCCGTAGATGGAAAGATATATGATATGGATACGCTCAATGAAACCGTCACCCTCTTTCCGCAGGAACCGGAAATATTTGAGAATACTATTGCTTATAATGTCACACTCGGACTCCCCTTCAGCGAGGCAGATATTGAAGAAGTCTGCGAAGGCGCACATTTTACCGATGTGATCAGACAACTGCCCCTCGGACTGGAATCTGATATCCGGGAGAAAGGGGTCAATCTCTCCGGCGGACAAAAACAACGGCTTGCCCTGGCACGTGGTATACTCGCCGCCCGCGAAAGTGAAGTAGTACTGCTCGATGAACCTACCAGCAGTGTAGACCCCAAAACGGAAGTCATGATCTACACCAAACTATTCAAGGCTTTTGCAGATAAGGCAGTCATCTCCTCGATTCACCGCCTGCACCTGCTGACACACTTCGATTATGTATATATACTCCAACAGGGAAAAATTGTCGGGGAAGGCACTTTTGAGCAGCTGAAGGAGCACAGCCCTATCTTCCAGGAACTCTGGAAACACCAGAAAGATACCATGGGCAAACATTATCAATAAGCATTACAAGGTAAAAGGTTAACTTTAAACTGCCTCAAAATAATAAGGCACAAGATGAAAAGAATATATTTTCTGTTGCTTTTGCTATCCCTGCCTACACCTATATTGTACGCCCAGGAACGGAAACCATTTCCTACATCAGAAATCTCTGTCGGCGCCCAATACGCTATCCCCCTGGGGGATTTCAGAGAAGGAAGGGCCACTTTTGTTGATGTGAAAGATCCCGGATACGACTATGGTATCGGTGGAACCGTGAAATACCTGCTCCGCCTCAATAGTATGTATGGTTTTTCGCTGCAGACGGGCGCCGTAAGATACCATCCGAAAGCATCTGCTACAACCACTACCGGCGGATTTACAGCTATCCCCGTTAAAATAGGCGCACAACTCAGGTATCAGTCCTTATTCGCAGAACCACAATTCGGATTTACCTATTTCGCAGATAACAATACCTTCTATCAAAGCGGCTCAACTACCTATGGCCTCACCATCGGCACCTATATCGCTAAACATATTTCGCTTTCGGCAAACTATGAACGTTGGAATAAAGGCGGGTTTGCCGCCAGTCATATCGGTGTAGGAGTGGCATATGCCTTTTCTCTCAGAGGACTACATACCATCGACAGTTTGATGAAAGAGCGGACACCACCACCATACAAAGCCCGTCCTGTATATGATAAAACCAGTGAAGACTGGAAAACACAACGATCTTATAAAGCACTGGGCTGGGTATCAGTCGGTGTAGGGGTGCCATTGACACTCCTTGGTCTCGTAACTGCCATCGCAAGTGCGGAAACAAACAGCATTAAGCCCGCCACCTACCAGTGGTTATTGGGTTCAGGGGCTGTCGTTACTTCAGCAAGTATCCCTTTCTTCATCTTATCCCACAAGTATAAAAAGCGGACCATCATACAGCCGCTCTGATAAATAAAAACACCGGAGAAGCACTTTCTCCGGCGTTTACAATCAGTTTACTCGAACCTTTTTTGTGCTTCCTGTGACACAGGAGTGAAGAGATTCACCAGGTTCCCATCCGGATCCCGGAACAATAAAGAACGATTGCCCCAGGGCATCGTCGTAGGTACCTGTACCACGTCCTTTCCAGCTATATCGGCTACCGCAGGATATTGTTCATCTACATTATCTACCTGAAATTCAATGATAACGGAACGGTTGCTGGCAGGAACAGCGATGGGTGTTTCACCGAAAAAAGCCAGTGTACGCGTACTGCCGATCGCCAATGCCGCACGGGAAGTCTTTAATTCGGCAAAATCGTCGGTAAACCAGGTAAACTTCGCTCCCAGAGCGATCTCATAAAAGTTTACCAGGCGTTTAATATCATCGGTAATGATGCGGACTGATGAAAGCGTCATGTCTGTTGATTTTGTTTAGAATGACACAAAGTAAAAGGGGGCAAGTGACAACCCTATGTCAGCAGCCCATAAAAAAAGCCAGTACCTGGACAGGTACCGGCTTTTTCATATCTATTATTCATTATCAAAATTATTGCTTGATGATCTTCGTCATATTCACCTCTTTCGCACCGTTCCTGATCTTCAGAATATAAACACCTGTCGGTAATGTGGAAATGTCCAGCTGCGTATTCACCGGATTCATTTCACGGCGTAATACCACACGACCATTGACATCATACATCGTTACGGCAGATTTTCCTTTGAAGCCTGTCAGATTAACGTTCACTACGTTATTAGCAGGGTTCGGGAATACCGCTACTTTAGGGAGATCTCCGCTGCTTACATCCGTGCTACGGCTGGCAGTACCTAACTGTACGCGCAATGTATAACAAGATGTAGTACTGTTAGCGCCATTGTAACCATATACCTGTGCATAATAAGTACCTGGCGTCATATTTCTGCTGATCGTTTCACTGCTCGTACCACCCGCCTGTGAAATGGCCAGCTGTGTACCGGCACTGTTCAGCAGTTTCAGGTCATAGTCGCCTGGTAAGGTACCCAGGGTGATAGTGATCGTACCTGCAGTGGTGATCACAAACTTATAATGATCGATGTCACCAGACGGACTGATAAGACCCGTAATATCCGTATTGAATGGAATAGTAGCTGCACCGGCAGTATTACCATTGGTAGCAGTATCCTTGTTATTAGCACAGGTTGGCGGTGTTTGGGTAGTGAACTGTGCACTCGCATAAGCGCCATTACCATCGGAGCAGTTTGTCCTCACTCTCCAGTCGTATGTAGTGGTAGCGGTTAATCCAGTCAGGTTCGCAAATGTTGCTGTCGCTCCAGCCTGGACATTGATCCAGGTAGCACTTGCAGCTGGTTTATAATCAACATCATAACTCAATGCACCGCTTACAGCCGTCCAGCTGATAACAGCAGCAGTCGTAGTTACCGATGTACTGCTTAAACCACCAGGTGCGCTACAGGATGCACTTGGCGTAGTTGTGAGCTGTCCGACAGCATAAGAACTACTATCGCTCGCACAATGTGACCTTACTCTGTAATCATATGTATGTCCTGCCAGCAGACCTGTCAGGTTAACGCCTGTAACAGTAATGCCTGCGGCAGCACTGATCCAGGTAGTATCTGCGACTGCTTTGTAATCAACGTCATACGATACTGCTCCACTTACATCTGCCCAGGTGATCGTAGCAGAAGTAGCGGTAATCGCTGAATCGCTCAGTCCTGTCGGAGAAGTACAGGATGATCCGGATACAATCGTGAAGTTGGTATTGGAAATGTCAAAGAAGATATTTCCTACAGATTCGACTTTTATTCTGGCTGTCGTTGTTGGTGTGTTAGGAATGATAACCGACTGACTACCATCATTCGGTGTACTGCTAACTAAGGTGCTGAATGTATTACCTCCGTCAGTAGAAATGGAGATCTTAACATTCGCACAACTTACGGGAGAAGCGGTTGTATTGGCCACATTCCAGGTGATATTCTGGGAAGAATTACCCGCCCAGGAAACAGCCGTATTAGGAGCCGTTACGGAGAATGGTCCGGAGGTATTGCTGACAGTAACCGTCATATCCGAGAAGTTGGTCTGTCCGATAGTCACCGGCGCGGTAGAACTATAAGGGGCATTATCTCTTACTGTTAAACGGAAACGCAGGGTCCTGGACACAGCACTTAATGCCTCTGTATTCGCGCCTGCATCACCACCGGTTAAAGGACCAGAGACTAAGTTACCGGCGAGGACGGTCGCCAGTTTAGGGAAGTACCTGGTAGGTGAGGTAACTGGCGGCAATGAGATCCAGTTCGGACCAGTAGCTTTGGTCGGACTGGCCACACTGCTGGAGCCTGTTTGTGAAGAAGAGGCATTGTCAAATTGTTCCCAGGCATATGTCAGTACATCAGATGGATTAGCGTCAGTAGCGGAACCAGTCAGGACAAACGGCGTGCTGATAGGAATGGTAAAATTACCACCGGCACTTACTACTGGCGTAGCGTTATTGCCAGATATAACGGTTGTTACAGGACAACTCTTAGTTGCCAGGTTTGCCTGGATCTGTGCAATGGAAGCCGCATGGAAAATATCAATAGAATGCGGCGCCAGATCCTGACTGGTGATACCGGCATACCCCATGATCGTGATACCTGAACCAGGTTCAACGTTCACACCTGTACCTTCATTGCTCATAGAAAAAGTGTGGTTAGCGCCTAACTGGTGACCTACTTCGTGTACCACATAGTCGATATCGAAATTATCGCCCTGTGGAATCGCATCAGCAGGAGAGGTGAATCCACTTCCTTTTGAATTATCAACACAGATACAACCGATACAACCAGCGTTACCGCCACCACCGGATGCACCAAACAGGTGACCGATATCGTAGTTGGCAGCACCGATTACGGAGTTCAGGGTACTCTGTAATTCACCGTTCCAGGCGCCACCGGCTCCTGAACTGGCAGAAGAATACGGATCTGTGGAAGCATTATAATAGAATACACTGGTAGTGGAAGCCACCAGGTTAAGATGGATCGCAAGATCCTTCTCATACACCCCGTTACAACGGGTCAGCGTAGCGTTTACAGCGGCCAGTACTAAGGCTACCTGTGAAGCGCTGGTAGCGCCAAAGTAATTGGAGTACTCAGCGGTTACCGATTGTGCCAGCCGTAATGTCTTGGCATCACCGGTGGACCGGCCTGCAACATCAGGTATGCGGCTGCCTATGTCAGTCGCCAGTTGTTGCTCAGGAGTGGAACATTTCCAAGGTAAGGTATTCGCTCTTTTCTTGAATACAGTATATACTGTATGGTCAGCAGAATACGGCTCAATAAATTCATTTTCTTTCCCGGTACGGAATACAGTCGTCTGTATACCTTCGGGAGATATGCTCAGTTTTAACGTGGCATATTTGTCGGTAATACCCTTTCCCGAAAAGGCTCTGATATCCGGGAACCGGGCTTGTAAAGCAGGTTCGAAATTGGATGCTTCTGTAATTTCGAATTGTTCAATCTGTCCGTCGGCATTGGGTAAAGAAATAATGGTAGCATGTGCGGACTTATTACCGACCGATCTGAAAGCCTGATCTCTGAAAGGGGTGAAATTGAGATCAAACAGTTTAAACTCAGTAGGGAAAGCAAGACGGGCTACAGCTTTATCGGTACTAATTCTGGCGCCGTCGGTGTGTGGCCTCCAGTAGTCCTGTGCAAACGACAGTGTACTGCACAGTAGTGCAGTTGCGAGGAGTAGAAGTTTTCGCATTTTTACTCAGGGTTTTAATTATTAAGAATAGTAGTCTTCATAAATGTAAAAGAACTCGCTGCAGCGGTAAATGTATTGGTCTGTAATATCCACATGCCTATAGATAATTTTCCACAATATGATGTTGTTGATGCTATTCCTGACAGGCGCTCGTTATTATATAACAGGCAAAGAAGTTTAGATTGGTTGTGGGTTGCTACAATAACAATGGCCTTGCAAAAAAGCAAGGCCATTGTTTCATCTTCGGATAATTATATTATATCAGCTTATTGCTTAATTATCTTTTCCCGGAACACCTTGCTGCCGTTCCGGATCACCACAAAGTATATGCCAGCTGTCAGTCTGCTAAGGTCAACTGACTGCTGATAACTGTCTATATTCCCCGCTTTCACTACCTGCACTATTCTACCTTGTAGATTCATGATCTGTATTTCAGTAGGTAGCTGGCTGTCTAAACCCTGCAGCTGAACAGAGAGGTTGTTAACTGTCGGATTAGGAAATACTTTTACAGCGGAAAAGGGATCTGCAGGAGATGCCGTCATCTTACCGGCTGTTGTTGCCGCGAGCAATCCTGCGGAGCCTGCGCCACCGTGATAAACAAATGCTGCACCTTCCGCTTCCTGCCCGTTTGTATACAGCATAGCGCCAATCACTACATCACTGTACCCATCGCCGTTAACATCGCCTGCGCCAGCAACACTGATGCCGAGTAACGCGTCTTTCTGGTTGGATTGTATGGTTGATGCAGGTACAGGATTAAGACCGGTGGCTCTACCATAATAAACGTAGGCCATACCTTCCCCTTTCTGGTTGATATCATTGCTCTGGCCTAATGCTCCCACTACGATATCGCTAAATCCATCGTTATTGATATCTCCGGCAAAGGCGACTGATACACCGTAGGAAATAGAATCTGCGTTTCCTTCCAGGATAGTAGCCGGAATGGTGTCGATGCCCGTGGCATTACCATAATATACCCATACAGCACCTTCCTGGGACTGGCCATTGGAGTAGACGGTTTTGCCGACAATAATGTCAGTATGTCCATCTCCATTAATATCTCCGCCGGCCGCCAGCGCATAGGGAGGATGTATAGATCCTGCGGTAATTGTCAGTGAACTACCTGGTGTGGTAGCGAGACCGCCAGGTCCACCGAAATAGACTAAGACCATATTGCCGGTGCCAATGATGAGATCATTGTAGGAATCACCGTTTACATCGCCCGCGGACTTTACATGATTGCCCAGATGCAAACCTAACTGATTACCTTCAATGACTGTCCACGCAGTATATTCTGCTCCCCAGGGACTTCCGGGAATGATTGTTACAATACCTTCACCGGTTTGCCCATGGGAGCCGTATCCGGAGCCTACAACGATATCATCGATAAAATCTCCGTCAAGATCTTTAGAGATAGTAATCGCATCTGCGAACGTTCCATAGGCAGGGTTCCCATAAATGATTACAGGTGTGGTAGTAATACCGCTCGCCGCCCCGTAGTAGATACAAATACCATCCAGGTTGATCGTGCTGTCATAAGAAGCAGTAGTGACTATATCGTCAAAACCATCATCATTTACATCCCCTCCGCCGGCGATAAGTGTACCGTCCTGTCCGCTAACAATGTTGGAGGTCAGCATAGAAAATCTCGTCGGATTAATACCACGGTTACTGCCATAGTAAACAAATGCAGCGCCATTTCCGCCATTGGGATGATCATATCCCGGAGCGCCTAGAACGATGTCGTCATAGTTATCGCCATTGATGTCACCCGCACTGGATACAGAATATCCGAGAAATGCGAACGACTGATTGCTTTGCAGAAAGGTATTGGCATTCTGTGGGGTACCATTTAGTACAATCGGATCGATGGTAACAGGATAAACTGCCTTTTCAACGTCAACTGCTATCTGGAACTGGTTATTGTGTACAGAAAATTGAGCCGGTAAAATAGTGCCCTTTGCATCCCATACTTTAAGATCATTATAGGAAAGCAATTGCTGACCGTTACTGAATGTCAGACTGGTCTCATTACGCTTTGCAATCTGCCATCCTTCAGCTGCCTGTAGTTGTACATTGATTGTATGAGCCTTTACTGCCGGTTGCTGAATGATAAAGTTCTGCCGGATACCGTCCTCATTATTAACGTATTCAACGGTATAATGATTATCATGGTTAAATTGTACGGTACCATCGTTCAATTTAACAGCGGTCTGTGTGGCAGACCGGTATAGCGGACGACCATCCGCAGCGACTCCTTTTACTGTTAATCCGAATGACCATTGTTGTGAGGCATCCCGGGGAGCAATATGCATTTCCTGAGCGGTATAGGTGGCCCGCAGACTATTTTTCCGGTTCGTACTCTGGTAGATGCCCGCGTAATTTTGCCAGTGGATAAAATATTCGCTACGCGCGAGTTGTGTCTGGATCTGGTCAAGCGTACCTTTTTCAATGATAGGGTCTGTGTTTGCATGTGCGGAGCAGACAGCAAGCAGCATACTGCCAAGCAGGTAGAGTTTTTTCATGGTGAGGTAATTGTGTCGTATGATAGGTTATAAAATATAGGGTTGACTGATAATGATCGTGGTGAGGTAAATAGCTGAATGACTGTCATAACAACCTTACTGATTAACACTGTTATGACAGCTATTCAGGATATTGACTTATTGTTTAATGATCTTTTCGCGGAAGATCTTACTGCCATTCCGGACAACCAGGAAGTAGATACCAGGGGTCAGTTTGCTGATATCAATAGATTGCTGGTAGCCTTCTATACTACCCGCCTGGGTGATTTGTACGGTTGTACCCTGTATATTCACGATCTGGATATAAGTAGGGCTATGGCTATCTAAACCCTGTAATTGAACGGACAGGTTATTGACGGCGGGGTTAGGGTATACTTTTACTGCAGCGGATGCAGGTGTTTCTATTTTGGCGCTTGTTTCCGGAGGTGCTGCCGCCAGTAATCCTGCCAGACCAGCTCCACCGTGATAGACAAATCCGGCTCCTTCGAAAGGCTGCCCGTTAGCATATATAAAGGCGCCAACCAGCACATCGCTATAGCCATCACCATTCACATCCCCTGCACCAGCCACACTAAATCCCAGACATGCATTCGCCTGATTAGATTGTATCGTGGATGCAGGAACGGGATTAATACCATTAGACCGCCCGTAAAATACATATGCAAATCCTTCATTTCTCTGGTTAATGTTGTTGCTTTCAGAGATTGCACCTACAACGACATCACTGAATCCATCAGCATTGACATCCCCTGCAAAAGAAATTTCGACCGCAAATTGAGTAGAGTCTTTATTTCCCTCCAGCACCTGTGCAGGAACGGAATCAAGACCTGTAGAACTGCCATGATACACAAATACGGCGCCTTCAAGCGACTGGCCATTTGAGTAATTCGGATTACCTACAATGAGGTCACTGTATCCATCCCCGTTAATATCTCCGCCGGCTGAAATTGAAAAACGCTCATCCGGTATACTTAATGTCATAGTAGTCGCTGGTGTTATCTCAACACCGGCAGGACCGCCATAATAGGTGAGTACTTTGTTGGCAGCTGCCACTACAATATCATTGTAGCCATCATTATTGATATCGTTAGCGCCCATCACCCTGGTACCCAGCTGGAATCCGGCCTGATTACCTTCAATGATTGTCCAGGCGCTATTTTCGATACCCCATGCATTACCATAGATGATCGTTACGATACCTTCATATATCTGTCCATGTGAGGACGTGGTTGAACCTACAACAAGATCGTCTATTTCATCTCCGTTCAGGTCTTTAGCAATCGCTAAATATCCCGCCAGTGAGCCATAAGACGGATCGCCATACAAAATTTGCGCGGTAGTATCCAGGCCGGTTGAGGTGCCATAATATATGGCCAAACCTCCCTGGTGCTGGCTGTCAGCGGGAACATTAATGGCGATGTCGTCAAAATTGTCACCATTCAGGTCGCCGCCACCGGCCATACCGGCAAAATATTGTCCGCCGTTTACCGAGTGGGCTAACGTTGTTTTAACGTTTGGATTAATGCCACGGTTGCTGCCGTAATAGATGAATACTGCACCATAGCCACCCGATGTAAGGTGATAAGATGGCGCCAGCAGCATGACTTCATCGCGACCGTCGCCATTGATATCTCCGGCTGTAGCTACCCTGAAACCCATCAGTGCATTCTCCTGATTACTTTGCAGAAAGGTATTGGCATTCTGTGGTGTCCCGTTCAGCACAATCGGGTCAATGGTAACAGGATAAACCGCTTTCTTTACATCTACTTCTATCTGCACCTGGTTGTCACGTACGGAGAAATGCGCAGGTAATATCGTACCCCTGGCATCCCATACTTTCAGGTCATTGTAATAAAGCAGGTGCTCCTGGTTGCGGAATGTAAGACTGGTTTCACTACGTTTGAACGTCTGCCATCCTTCAGCTGTCTGGAGTTGCACACTCAGAGTATGCACCTGCACTGCTGGTTGCTGAATGATAAAGTTCTGGCGGATACCTTCATCATTATTGACATACTCAACGGTGTAGTGATTGTCATGATTAAATTGTACCGTACCATCATTCATTTTAACGGAAGTCAGTGCAGCAGGCTGATATAGCGGACGACCATCCGCCGCTACTCCTTTTACTGTTAATCCGAATGACCAGGGTTGTAGTGTGTTACGGGGGGTAATACTCATTTCCCGACTTGTGTATGTAGCCAACAGACTATGTTGACGGTTCGTGCTCTGGTAGACGCCGGTATTGTTTTCCCGGTTGATAAAGTATTCGCTACGCGTGAGTTGGGTCTGAATCTTATCAAGCGTGCTTTGTTCGATAATAGGGCCGGTATTTGCATATGCCGTACAGACAGCAAACAGCAAACCGCCAAGCAGGTAACATTTTTTCATGGTAAAATGGGTGTGGCTTATATAGGTGATAAAATATAGGGTTGAATGATTATTTGGGACTTGAGGTAATGGTTATTTCCGTCTTGTAAATATAATCAAAATAATAGATAATAAGTGCGGAGGTTACTGCGTTTACCGTCTTATTTCTTCGTTAATATTCTTCTTCTTAATCTACTCAATGTAGCAGGCGTCAGTCCCATGTATGAAGCAATCATGTGCTGTGGGACTCTGTTCACTATCTGCGGATATGTACTCACAAAATGCTGATATTGCTCTTCTAAAGGGAGTCTGAAAGTGGATGCAAAACGTTTTTGCAAAGCGAGATAGGCGTTGGTGATAATTAAGCGCATATACGTCTCATATTTACCTAATTGCTGAAGCAACTCTTCATGTGCGCTCTTGCTGATCAGGAGGATCTCTGTATCTTCCAATGCATCAATACTCTGGGTGGCCGGTTCGCCGGTGAGGAAACTGTAAAGGTCTGCAATGGTCCATCCTTCTACAGCAAACTGTGTGATACGCTGATGACCATTCTCCTCCGGCAGGTACATCCGCAGCACCCCCTTTTCTACAAAAGCAATATGCCGGGACACTTCTCCCTCATGCAGCAGGAACTCCTTCTTTTTTATTTTCCGGGGAACGACATGCGCTTTGATGATCGCCGTCTCTTCTGCTGTTAAAGGAACTTTCTCGTTGAATCGCTGGAAGAATAGATCGTAGGTCATGGACACTTAATTAAAAATGAAGAGCGGTGGACTGTTTGATATTGGTAATCACAAAAGAACTCTGGATTTTGCTGACATTGGGAATGACCGCCAGTTTAGTTGTGATAAACTCGTTAAAGGCGTCCAGGTCTTTTACCACCACCCGCAGGATATAATCAAAGATGCCCCCGGTTACATATGCGTCCGCTACCTCTTCCAGGGCAGTGACCTGTCTTGAGAATTCCTGGACATAATCGAGGCGCTGACTGTTTAAAGAGACCGATATAATAACGGAGAAATTCAGTCCTACCTTCCTGGGATCCACAATTGCTACATATTCCTTTATATAGCCCTCATTTTCGAGTTTCTTGATCTTGTCGTAAATCGCACTGCGCGACATGTTTAAACGTGTCGTAAGGTCTCCTATGTCGAATTTTGCATTTTTCTGCAATATCCTCAGCAGCTCAAGTTCCTGTTTATTTAGCTGTTCCATCGGATTTTTTCCGCCAAGGTAAGGAAAACGGGGAGTCTTTCTGTACAGAAATCAGGGAATAGGCATCATATCAGGACATTTTCCGTAATTATACCACATGCTTACTACTTAATTCAATTTACTATAATTTTATCCGCACAAAATGCAGTTACATGTCCAAGGTGTTTATTTTAAATGATATTGAGCGCAGAGAGATCCTGCCAGGTTTCCAGGCAAGATTCGTTCATACCGATAACATGACCCTGAGCTACTGGGATGTTACCAAAGGGGCGGTATTACCCCTGCATAAGCACCTACATGAGCAGGTGACACAGGTAGAGGAAGGTGAGTTTGAACTGACGATTGCAGGAGATACGAGGGTATATACAAAAGGCATGGTGGCAGTGATTCCTTCTATGGCAGAACACGGCGGCGTGGCCCTGACAGATTGCAGAATTTTTGACATATTCAGTCCGGTGAGGGAAGACTACAAAGCCCTCCGATAATCGAAGCTAACTCATACGGATCACTCGTTACCTTGCTGCATGTTCCCATGCGGACAGGAACAGTCATTTCCAAAAATACAGTTGATGAAAAAGTATATACTATTTGTCCTGACCGGCGCCGCCAGTTACGGGATGCTCTCTTCTTTTGCGAAAACAGCCTATCGTGAAGGATATAACGCGGCTGAGATTACTTTCGCACAGGCAGCTATCGGGGCTTTGTTACTCTGGATGCCGGTGCTTGTCAAAAGGATACGGGAAAGACAGGCGCCTTCATTGGCAAACTGGCGACTGCTACTCGCCGGTATGGGGATCGGCATTTCTACTTATACTTATTACCTGGCAGTCCAGTACATTCCAGCCTCTCTTGCCATCATACTACTGATGCAGATGACCTGGATGAGCACATTCATGGAATGGCTGCTTTTTAAACGGAAACCATTGACGATTGAGTTATACGTAACTGCTGTAATCCTGGCGGGAACCGTGCTGGCCGGTAATCTGCTACAGGTGGGAACATTTGAGTTCTCCCTGATTGGCATCGCATATGGTTTGTTGTCGGCATTGACATACGCGATAGCTGTTATTTGTACAAGCAGACTCGGGACAAAAGTGCCGATGTTTGAAAAGAGCGCCATGATGATTACAGGTTCGGCGGCTATTATCTTCATGATCAATTTCAATAGCCTCCGGCTTAGCGAACATTTTGACGGCAGACTGTTGCAATGGGGAACCTTCCTGGCACTCTTCGGTACTGTCATTCCACCGGTATTGTTTACGAAGGGGATGCCTAAAATAGGCGCCGGACTGAGTGCCATATTAGTGACGATGGAACTACCCGTAGCGGTGCTTTGTGCGCATTTTATATTGAAGGAGGAAGTCAACTCCCTGCAGATACTTGGTATACTGCTGATGCTTGGCGCCATCATTTACCTGAACATCTACAAGGAAAAGAAACCGGTACAGGAATTCGCAGAATTATAGATCCGCCTGATTATCAGGAGACTTTGTGTGCCTGTTTGGCGATCCGCTGCCGATGTACAAAATAATAAAAAACAGTCCCTGTAAAATAGGCAAGTACATCTAAGGGATCTGCCGTCGTATTCGCAGAAAAAACGGCAACAGGTATTCAAAAACAAGCCCTGTATACGCCGCCATCCATAAGAGAAAGGAGGGGGATAGCTGAAAAGGAGAGAAGCGGATTAAAACGGGCGTTCCGGAATTATCGCTTACCTTTGTTCATGGATATCAACAATCAGACAAACTACTGGGATAAGGTCGCCGACCAGAAAGTATTTACCCACCCACTTGATCTTCCCTTCTTGCAGCAACACATTGGTAAGGATGCTGCCATACTCGACTATGGCTGTGGATATGGCCGTATCGTAGCTGAATTACTGGCAGCAGACTACACAAATGTTACCGGCTTTGACACCTCAGAAAAACTGGTTCAAAGGGGATTGGATCAGCAACTGCCGCTACAGCATGTGGAGAACGTGGATGTATTGCCCCTGTCGGAAGCTACAATAGATGCGGTATTACTCTTCGCTGTACTTACCTGTATACCTACGAATGCAGGGCAGCAACACCTCATTGACATCTTATACGACAAGCTGCGCCCGGGAGGAATTATTTATATCAGTGATTACTACCTGCAGGCTAATACCGACCGTTATACCTGGTATGAAGGGGATAAAGACAATTACGGTGTTTTCACCTTACCTGAGGGCGCCACACTCCGGCACCATCCCAGGGAATGGATACAGACACTGTTAAAGCGCTTTACCATCCTGGATGAACAGATTATCAGCGTAAAGACGATGAACGGGAATCCGGCAGAGATCTTCCAGCTTATTGCCCGGAAATAGTCAGCTCCTTTTCAAAGCAGACACTATCCGGCAGGTCTGTATATGGCGGGTAACTAGGAATACGCTTATAACCGAGCCGCTGGTAGAGACCTAATGCCTCTTGCTGTTGACTACCGGTTTCAAGGACGGTCTTCCTGAAACCCAGTTCGACAGCCCAGTGTTCCAGTTCCTGCATCAGTAATTTACTGATGCCTTTTCCTCTTGCCTGTTCCCGCACAAAGACCCTTTTTACTTCTACGGCTTCTTCATCGTAAGACTTGAAACAACCGCAGCAAACGGGTATGTCATTCAGATAGATGATTACGGCAGTATCCAGTAATTCCAGTTTATTATGCTGGTCATAAATATCCATAATGTCTCCGTTGCGTTGGCGCAGGTCAGCATCCAGTTCGTGTATGAGTAACTGGAAGTCGGCATGTGAACTGGCAGTTCTTTGCAGGGTGATCTTATCCATGATGCCGCTAAGGTAATAACAAAAAGGGCCGGATGACACATCCAGCCCCATGAATTTGCAGCAATAACAATCTCAACTTCCTACTACAAAATGATATTGTCCGGAACCGACTTCCAGTGTCGTCACACCTTTATCTGTACCGGCCACTTTAATATCTTTCTGACTGGCAACAGGCTGTCCGCCTTCCAGTACTTTATTCCCTTCTTTCACCGGTATATATACCGTCGCTTTTGTGTTTGCCGGAATCTCCACATCCAGTGATAATTGTCCGTTTTCGAGCTTCCAGGAAGAACTGATCATTCCGTAATAAGTCAGCAGATTAGCGGAAACCTGGGTCAGCGTACCTCCGGGATGTGGCGCAATGGTGATATGCTTGTAACCAGGCATCTCTTCTTTCGTATCTATACCTGCGATCACTCTGTACATCCAGTCACCGATAGCGCCGTATGCATAGTGATTGAAGGAATTCATACCCGGTGTTTCAAAGGTATGATCGGGCTTTTCTCCATTCCATCTTTCCCAGATCGTAGTAGCACCCATTTTTACGGGGTACAACCAGGAAGGATAGCTTTCCTGCAATAACAGGGAATAAGCCAGATCCGTATAACCAAAACGGCTCAGCACATGACACAGGTAGGGTGTACCAAGGAAACCGGTAGTTAAGTGTGTATTATAACTTTTGATATTTTCTGCCAGACGGCCGGCTGCCTGTGCACGCAGGTTTTCCGGCAACATATCGAAGTTCAGGGCCAGTACGTAGGCGGTTTGCGAACTGGATACCAGTCGACCGTTAGGCGTCAGATATTCTTTACCAAAAGCTGTTTTGATCCGCTGTAAAAGCGCCGTATAGGTATCTACGTCAGCCTGTTTACCTAGTACTTTGGCCGCATTGATCAACAATTGTGTGGAATGTGCATAGAAACACTGCGCGATCAGGTATTTATCGGTAATAGCGGCCCTGCCGTCATTATCATCATCGGGACGGTAGAAGAGCCAGTCGCCGAAATGGAAACCGGTATTCCATAAGTCCTTCGGACTGTTCTTATGGATGTACTCCACCCATGATTTCATACTGGGGTACTGTTGTTCCAGGAGGCGTTTATCATCGTAAGCCAGGTACATATTCCAGGGTACGATGGTAGCTACATCCGCCCAGCCGGCAGAACCCATAGCATCATTTCCGAGGACGTTTGGTACAACAAAAGGTACGCTGCCATCTGCCCGCTGATCTGCTGCGACGTCTTTCAGCCATTTGGCAAAGAAGTTATTGACCTGACGGTTAAAGGCAGCCGTTCTGGAGAATGCCTGCGCATCGCCGGTCCAGCCCAGTCGTTCATCACGTTGCGGACAATCTGTCGGTACATCCAGGAAGTTGCCCTGTTGTCCCCATTGGATATTATGCTGTAACTGGTTGATCAATGCATTAGAACAGCTGAAAGAACCTGTTGCAGGCATGTCAGAATAAAGCACGATAGCGGTAAAGTCCTCCGGCTTGATAACGCCTTTATAACCTGTTATTTTCACAAAACGAAAACCCTGGAAAGTGAAATGCGGCTCAAACTGTTCTATGCCATTCCCTTTAAAAATGTAAGTATTTTTCTGTTTGGCCAGACGCAGGTTCTCTGTATAGAAATTACCCGCTTTGTCCAGTACTTCCGCATGTTGCAGTACGATACTGTCTCCTGCACGTCCATTGACGCGTACCTGTACCCATCCCACGAGGTTCTGACCAAAATCGATCACCTTTTCACCTGCCGGCGTAGTGAGTATTTTAAGTGGTTTAATTTGTTCGTGTTTCCTGATAGGCTCGTTGATCGTGGATATCAGGGTACTTTTAGTCGTATCAGGACTTAACTGTACCCCTGCCCAGTTTTTGTCATTATAATCAGGATTGCACCAGCCCTGCTTTTCTTTGCGGGCATCGATCGTCTCTCCATGATAGATCTCGGAATAAAGGATGCTGCCGGTAGATGACTTCCAGCTGTTATCGGAAGTGATTACTTCCTCCGTACCATCCGTATATTGGATATTCAGTTGAAAAAGTAAGCCGATGCGTGAGCCGAAGTGGTTCCTGCTATCTCCCCAGGCGAGATAACCGCTGTACCAGCCAACCCCCAGCGTAACACCGATGGCATTATCGCCCTGGCGTAACAGATCGGTCACATCATATTGCTGATACTGTAATCTTTTGCGGTAAGTGGTCCAGCCAGGTGTCAGAAAAGCATCCCCGACACGTTTGCCGTTGATACAGGCTTCATAAAGACCACGGGCCGTGACATAGGCAGTGGCGGACTGTATCTTTTTCCCCGCATTGAAGGTTTTGCGGAACAGGGGACTGGGCCTTGTCAGACTGTCCAGTTTAACACCGGGCTCTATCCAGCTTGCTTTCCAGTCGGACGACTGTAAAAGGGCCATCTGCCACTGTGCTACCGGGCTCCAGTCAGAAGCACGACCACTTTCATCCCAGACCCTTACCTGCCAGTAGTACTTCTTACCGGAGGAGAGCGCATCGCCCTGGTAAGGGACGTGTATGGACTGATCAGAGGTGATTTTACCACTTTGCCAGACCAGTTCTTTGCCCTGGTTTAATTGTTTGGGGGAAGTGCCTGCCCTGAGTTCGTAAGCAGACTGCCGGATATTTCGCCTGCTGCCGGATAATTGCCAGCTGAAAAGAGGATGGGTTACATCGACTCCCTCCGGATTATGGCGATTCTCACAGAGTAGTGAATCTACCTTTGTCTGTGCGGCAGTATCCGCAACGGACAATCCGAGCAGGAAGCATAAAAGACCTGTTTTGTACATGACGCGGAAATTGTGGTTAGTATTTAAGAGGTTGAATATAGAGAATGTTCATCTTAAACTGTCCTGTACTGTCCTATTGTTGCCTGACGGGAAGAGAATAAGATTCCCGTATTTACTACACATAAACCAGGTATTAATACGCTTGTCAGAAAATGGCTATTAAAAGACCTTTGTATCGGCGGGACAAGAGAACTCCAATAACGTTATCAGCACACAAGTTTTCATCACAACATCAGCATTACCCCAAAAACGCCAGCCCCCCAAAAGTAAGATTTCCATTGTCATGTGATACGCCGTGCGCCTCGCACTGTTCTATCACGTATTCCGTTTCCGTTTTTAACCTCAAAAATCAAACAACATGGAGAAAGCAATTCTGACAGACAACCTGCCTGAAGAACAGGTTAAACTGTATCTGGAAAACCGTAAATTATTATTGTTATCCAAATTCCTACCCCAGCAGACGGCCAGCATTACTTACTGGGAACAGCTGCTTTGCGTAGGCTTTAACCCCGATGTATCCCGTCTGGAAGCGGTAGTCAGCGTTAAGCAGGCTTTCGGCTACAGTGGAGGATTATGTAGTGCCGGCTCTCACGAGTTTGTACGCTTCTTTGTAGATTATCATGATGGTGCCGGTTTCCAGGATGCGGGCGTTACCAGCTTTAAAGTAGCGGATATCCCGGATCCTGCACCACAAACAAAACATCCGCTGCATTACATGGTGTACCTGTTCCTGAACGATGAGGCGCACCGCCGTTTCACCAATTGTGAAACGGCCATTATACCTACTGTAAGGGCTGTCCTGTCCTGGAATACGGTTCCTTCTCCAAACCCGAATGACATTCCTCATTTCGGCAATGTCGTAAACGCGGACATTCAGCTGAAAAGAAAACGGATCATCATCTGGGCGGATCTTATCAAGGAATTGGGCATCCAGGAAAAACTGGATATCCTGCCACATATCGACGAACAGTTTAAGGTGCCTGTGATCGATAAACCGCTTCCGCCGATTGAACAGTACTACAGGGCGTACAAGTCCGCCGGCGTGGAAGATCACCGTACCTTCTTCAGCAGTATTATGCCGAATATACCGGAAGTAGCCAAATTCCAGGCCCCGGAAGCCGCCTATGACCTGGAGGCCGCCAGTAAACTGGGGATCAAGATAGCAGATCTGACAAAGCTTATCCTGAGTCCCATATTTGATAACAACAAAGCCAATGTTAATTATGAAGAAATGACCTGTGTGGGTCTGAATACCAATACCGATACACTGGGTGCGGTCATTAAAGTGAAGAAATCCAGTGGTTTCAGTGGTAATATGTGTACCGCAGGTTCTAAAGAGCATGTTGCTTTCTGGGCGGATTGGAACAACGATGGCACTTTCGATGAATACCTGGGTACAGCCAGCGTAGTCGTACATGATATCAGTAACATTCCGAAAGATGGTCTGTATTACAATGTAGCCCTGCCGGTCGATCTGACTAAACGTCTGAGAAGCTGCGAAACACCGAATATCATCAGGATACGTGCGGTGATGTCATGGCAGACCTTACCTTCTACGACTGATCCGAATGCCTTGAATTACTATGGTAACCGTATCGATGTACGGGTACAGGTAAGACCAGGCCAGCTGGATGGTGGCAAACTGGGTATTAATCTTTTCGATGTGAATGGTGTTGCTATCAGCAACATTGACCAGGTAGCAATTACCACCAGGGGGCTTGCTTATTCAGGCGCGAGTTTCCCGAATGCAGCTTATCCTTTTGGCGGATTAATCAAACTGAGTGGTATGCTGACCAACAGTGGCGCGTCCGGTACCACTTTCTATAAAGTACAGTTCCTCGATACCAGCAGCGGAACCTGGCAGGATGTGATGGATAAACAGAAATTCCAGATCATCGAAGGCAGTGTACAAACGCTGCATGACCAGGATCCTTCTGCAACAGGAGGCTGGCTGACCTACCTTCCTGCCGTGCCTGCGAAGGCAGAAAAGCTTTCCCTGCTGGCATTCTGGGACAGCGGTAGCCGCAACGGGTTGCATAAACTGAGAGTATTGTTTACCAAAGATCCACTGTTTAATCCGGTGAATATCAGTTACTCCTCCGAAGTATTTATCTATCTGGATACTACCGGTTATACTGTCAACGGCGCGCCTTCTTCTACGCTCGATCCTGGCAGTACACTGGATGTGATCATTGCGGGAGGCGATTGTAAGTTCTACAAGAAAGGCGATATCATCAGTGGTCAGCTAAAGGTGCTGGACAAATACTTCAGCGGATGGAGTTTCAGTCTGCAGCCTGCGGCGCACATCGTACCATTGGGTACGCCACTGAGTACCTTTATTGCGCCGGCTTCCAGAACGGTGGTTAGTCTGGCGGATAATGGCGACAATGGCACTTCCTTTACCATTAACACGCAGTATTTGCAGTCCTGCGGATATACCATCCGCCTGAGTGCAACAGACAGGTCCTTGCTGGGTTATAAGATCGTCTTCCTGGACGGCTCTTATATCTACAACCTGACCAGTCATTATGCGGAAAAATACCTGGGTTTTGCAATACTACCATAAACAATTAGGAATTAAGAATTAGGAATTAGGAATTAGGAATTAAGAATTAGGAATTAAGAATTAGGAATTATATGGAAAAGCGTTCCTCCAACGAAGAACGCTTTTCTATTTAAGACAATTTGTAACGCTTTCTTCAAATCAGTCAATTCAAACCAATACAACCTAGTACCTTAAATTCTTAATTCTTAATTCTTAATTCTTAATTCTCTTCCCATTACCTCCCAATTCCACCTACTTCCACCTTCTCACTTAAATTCCTAATTCCTAATTCCTAATTTTTATCTCACTTTTGCGCAGTGAACGACTCAACAGCAACGGCAGTGACTCAAACATCTACAGCAATTCGGGCCGAAAGGGGCAGTGTCCGCTTCCGGCGTATTAAAAACAGTATTTTTCTCTCAGGGCTTTCTGTATTTGCCCAGTTATATCTTTTTCAACCCGTATTACCGCTATTATGTAAGGAATTTGGCGTGACACCGGCACAGAGCAGCTGGGCGGTATCAGCGTCGACAATGGGCATGGCAGTAGGTTTGTTTATCTTCTCTTTCAAGGCAGATACAGTACCCCGTAAGCACCTGATGGGCTTTGCAATGCTGGGATCTGCGGTATTAACCTTAGTATCTGTCTTCATTTATAATTTTCATTTGCTGATAGCAGTGAACTTTCTGAAAGGGGCTATACTGTCGGGCGTGACGGCAGTTGCCCTGGCTTATTTGTCAGAGGAAGTAGCCAGTGCATCCCTGGGACTGGCGATCAGTTTATACCTGAGTGGCAATGCGATCGGTGGAATGGCAGGAAGGATTGTGGTAATGTTGATAGCCGGTTGGGCGGATTGGCGTTGGGCGGCAGGATGTATTGGTACCTCAAGTCTGATACTGGGTTTGTTCTTTATCAAAAGACTGCCGGCTTCCAAACACTTCGTGGCCTTACCGGTGAATGTAGGGCAGAAATGGCAGCAAATGGGCTCCTTTTTCCGGCAACGGGTGATGGTACTGGTCTATTTTGCCGCCTCATTGCTGATGGGCGCTTTCGTAAGTATTTATAACTATACGGGTTTCCGCCTGGAAAGTCCGCCGTTTTCCCTGCCCCATTACGTGATTGCCGGCATCTTCCTCATGTATACTGTAGGCGTATTAGGTACGATGGTCGCCGGACGACTATCCGACAGGATACCGCCTGCAAGACTGATCAGGGTATTTATTCCTGTCATGGGAGCAGGGCTGCTGCCGATGCTGATACCGGAACTGATCTCCACCGCCGGCGGACTGGGGGTGTTCACTTTTAGTTTCTTTGCTACGCATACGCTGGCCAGCAGACTGATATCGCAGGAGGCAAAAGAAGGGAAGAGTACGGCAACCTCTTTGTACTGGTTGTTTTATTATGCAGGTTCTTCATTTATAGGTACCGCCACGGGCGTGGTACTGACCAGTTGGGGATGGGATTTGTTTATTGTTGCGCTACTCGTATTGGTACTGGGGGGAGGCGGACTGGTGTTTAGTGCAGGCAGGAAACCGGCAACCTAGCAGACCTTTATTTTAACAGAACAATACTGATTTTAGCTGTTTTTTTCGATATTTGCGCTGCCTATACGGGTACTATCCATGTCCTGATTGATGTTATTGTAGTTAATAAAGGCAAAATCCAATACCGAATTAAAAGATATGCAGCAAGCGAAAGTTTATTTTAAGGGTCTCAACGGGTTGCGCTTTTTTGCAGCCTTTCTGGTACTCATGCAACATGCGGAGTCCATCAGACAAAAGTATTCTTTATTCAACCTTGCAGACTACACACTTTTTAATTCCGGCTCTATCGCGGTAGAGTTTTTCTTTGTATTAAGCGGTTTCCTGATCACATACCTGCTGTTAGAAGAGGAAGCAAATACAGGTACAGTTAATATCAGGCATTTTTATATGCGGCGCGTGCTCAGAATATGGCCCTTATACTACATACTCCTGATCATCGGTATCTTACTGATACCTGTCGCCATTAAAGCGCTGCATATAGAATATACCTCCCATTTTCCGGTTGCTACGGCCAGTTTGCTTTTTGTCTTTTTCCTGCCCAATCTTGTCGAAAGTATCTGGGGAGCGGGCTTTCTTGCGCCTTTGTGGTCAATAGGCGTAGAAGAGCAATTTTATTTCTTCTGGGCGCCACTGGTGAAATATTTCAGGAAGAACGTCATTGTCATCTTTGTGACGATTATTGTATTACGCGGACTCTTTTATGCCTATTATGCGACGCATCCTTCCACCTCGCTGCTGCGGTTTATCTATACCATGAAGTTTGAAGCAATGAGTCTTGGCGGATTGGGAGCCTGGTTACTTTATAATTTCCGGGAGCGCATGATGCAAACAAAAATATTCAGCCTGGGATGTCAGGTGTTGTTTTTAGCACTGATCGTTGTACGACTTAGCTGTCATAAGTATTTAACAGCAGATACTACCTGGATAGGAACGATTTATACTGCTGTATTCGGGCATTTTTATTCGTTTCTTTTCACCTGCTCGCTTTTCCTGTGGCTGATCCTTAACACGTCTTCAAATCCTAAGACCATTTTCCATACAGATAATAAAGTGCTTAATTTCCTCGGGAATCTTTCCTATGGTATCTATATGTATCACGGTATTGTGTTATTTGTTACCATCATATTCCTGAAGAATACCTTGCGCGTCTTATCTCCATTAAGTGCTACCATTACACTCTATACGGCTGCTACCGGTATTACGATACTGACGGCTTATATATCTTATCGTTTTATCGAATCCAGGTTTTTATTGCTTAAAAAGACATTTGAAACAAAGGCGGCATCAAACGCAACAAAAAATAAAGCACCAGAGGCAGCGCAAGTTGCATAAAGTCTGTCCTTTTAGCTAATTAGGCTGCTTTTCGTCATATTATTAGCCCATAATGCCAATTTTACCACTATGGTGACCATTGTAAAAGACATCGATCGTATTAACGAAATACTGCAGCAACATAAGGACTGCAACGCACAGATCTGGGCTTATAGCATTTCTCTCCGGCGTATGGCCGTTCGTTTATGGACGGATATAAAAGGTGAACAACTCATGCTGGTATGCGGCGGCGTATTTTATATTCAGGGCTTTATAGAGAGGGAAAATGCGAATGTCAGTCTTTCAAGACGCCCCGATGATATGCATGAATGGGCATACACGCTGACAGACGATGCAGCAGGGTTTAAATTACTCGCATATAATGGTATTATCCTGGCCCGCGGAGATTTCAGTGATTTCAACTTGCACTTTGATAGTCTTTTTGACTTCGAGAAAGCTATTGATGAATAAGCGGACTTACTCCCTCAGTTGTAACACATTCGCCCCGATCTTTTCATCTTTTACTCTTTTAAACCGCTTATCGTGCACCGTAATCATGATCTCTACAGATCCTGTACTCACGGTGGCGCCCAGCATATGTCCACCGTAAGCCTGAAAGGTGTTGTCGGTAACCACCCCATGTGCGTGAATGGATACGGTATCCTGTTGCCAGGCAATGCTCCCCTGCATACTGGCCAGTTCTACGTTATCAAATGACCTGGGATCATATTGCTTGGTCTGCTGATTAAAAAAGCCAAATTTCGCATTCACAAAGCCCATTCCGGTGAAGTTAGCCGCCGGGATGTTCTCCTTCAGCATAAATGCTTCAAGTTGGGCAAAAAGGTCATCACCCTGCTGTAATACCATCAGATACCCTGCGGGCACTTTCACATAAGGAGATTGCGCGTTGGCTGCCAGTCCGACTGATAACAACTGTATCAGGAAGTAAGCGATCTTTTTCATAATGAAGCTTTACACTCCATCAGGAACGAATAATGTGCCATCGGCAGGTCCGGACTACCGTTTTGCAGATACTTCCAGCAATTCTTTCAGATATACGCCCCATGCGGCAGGCAGTGAATTCGTACCATGACCAACTGTTTTATCCGTAATAGGCAGGAGGACATAACGACCATATGCTACCTTTTTAATTTCCCGTTCCATTACACCGAGTTCCGCAGGATTGATCTCGTCATCCGCTGAATTGATGGCATATACGGTGGCTTTTATCTTTTGGAGATAAGGAGAGGGATCGTAATACCGGGAAGCCTCCAGGGCGTAAATAACATCATTGGCATCCAGGGCAGCCAGATTAGCACGTCTCATATGCGCCACAAGCGTATCCGCAGCAATACGTGTAGGAGCAGACAGCTGCAATTGCAGCGGACTGCTGTTCATGAAGAAAAAAGAAGACAAAGCACCACTCATACCCAATACAGGCTGTGTTTGATACTCGCCGTTATTCCAGGCAGGATCCATTTTAATAAGATCGATGGCCATTTTACGCATCATCCTGTTACGGCCGGCAATAGGTGCTGGCTGACAGGCCAGTGGCATGATTGCGTCCATAAAGTCGGGATAGGTATAACCCCATACCCAGGCGTGCATCGCTCCCATGGATGTGCCCAGTATCAGGCGAAGATGATCGATCCCCAGGTGTTTGGTAACCAGTTCATGCTCAGCAGTGACCATGTCATTGTAGGTATAGTTGGGAAACTGCATATGCAGACTGTCACTCGGACGGCTCGATTTCCCATGACCAATCGCGTCGGGTAGTATGATAAAGTATTTTGTGGCATCCAGTAACTGACCCGGACCGAATAGTTCCCCGGCAAACTGCTTTGAAAGAAACGCAGCTGCAGAAGAAGTGGTGCCATGCATGATCAGTACCGCATTGGCTATTTTACCATCTTTTCCCTTTTTCGGGCTACCAATGGTGTAATAATGCAGGTTGAGTGCTGCGAGTTCCTGCCCGTTTTCAAACGTATAATGTGCAATGGTATAATTGCCTTCCTGTGGTTTGGGATAAGCCGGTTGTGCATAGGTATTGACGGATAGAAACAGGGAGAGGAGCAGTGTATACGTTTTCAGCATGATGATGGGATTTATTGACCGCAAGCCGAAAAGTAGAGATAATAGCGCGGTTTTTATAACCGCCTGTAATATTTCCCGGGACAAGCCGGATAGCGCAAAACAGGGCTTATAAAGGGGTAATCAATAAAAATCCCGGACGCTCGATACGTCCGGGACCTCAAAAAATGTATTCCTGCAAGCAATTACTGCTTGTTAGCTTCTTTTTTCTTTTTAGCGTGATCAACGATCGCACCGATACCGGCACCTGCACCAGCACCTACTACAGTACCAATAGCCGCACCTTTCACACGGTCGTTCTTGTTGATGATCGCACCTGTTACCGCACCGGTACCAGCACCTACAACGGCGCCTTTAGCAGTATGGCTCCAGCCTTTTTTCTTTTCAGTAGTAGTAGTTGCAGTAGAAGCAGCAGGAGCGCTGTTGTCTTCACTGTTACTATTACTGTGATGTACGGTTGCTGGTGCACTGCTTGCGCGTGCTTTTTCAACAGCCTTCATGGAATCAATCGCCTGTTGTTTTGCTTCGTTTACTGCGTTCGCATTATTAACAGAATCTACAGCCGCCTGTTTGGCACTTTCAATAGCTTCTTCCTGTGACGCTTTGTTATTACAGGCGAATAGCACCGTTACGGTTGCTAAACTCAAAAATAACTTTTTCATAGCCTGACTTTTTATGGTTTATCAATTTATACAGTACAGTAGACAAAACTATGCCATTTTTTATGAATCTACCTAATTATACTGGAAATTAATTTTATGTAGATAGTGGTTTTTTATTATTCGTTTTATTTTCAAATAATTATGTTTTTGTGACGGTCCTTTTGTGGACGCAGAAACGTCTTTACCGATGAACTTTTCCCTCATTAACAAAACAAACCACTATGAAGAATGCCATCGCATGCCTGTTATTGGCGACCCTGATTGCCTGTACTAAGAAAGAAGACAAATTACAGGAACAAACGACTGATGCCCATCCCGAACTGGTCATCACCAATTACTATGTCAACGGTACTTCGGGTAATGACGCCAATGCCGGTACAACTGCCACGACTGCCCTGAAAACCATTCAGGCAGCACTCAACAAGACCACCGAAGGAGCAGGCAGCACCATTTATGTAGCGGGTGGTACCTATAAGGAACGGCTTAACTGGCCGCATTCCGGCGCTTCTGCGGCTGAACCCATTACGCTGACCAACTACAGCGGAGGTACAGTAATACTGGATGGCGTAGGCGCCACCAATAATGCGCAGAATGCCATGATTAATGTCAGTAGTAAAAGCTATCTGAGGATCAACAACATCCGTATTGCCAACAACATCAGGAGTTTTGCCTCCGGAATCTATATCAGCGGCGCTGGTACGGATGTACAGATTACTTCCTGCCGTATTTATAATATCGGCTGGACAAGCGACTCTACAGCGGTTCCTTCTTCTGCGAATAATGCGAATCCACTGGTGATAGTCGGTACTACACAAACCGCCTACTCACAGATCTATGTGGGCAGTAACCAGATATACGCCTGCAACACCGGTTATAGCGAAGGACTGACCATGTCCGGTAACGTCAACAACTTCCTGATTGAGAACAACATCGTACACCATATCAAAAACATCGGTATAGATATGACCGGGCATTATAGCTGGACGGGTGCACCGGATAGTGTGAACTTTGCCCGTAATGGGAATGTGAAAAATAATGTGGTGTACAACTGTGTATCTCCGGTGGCTACCAGTGGTGGTATTTATGTAGATGGTGGTAAGTGGATCAACATCGAAGGAAATACCAGTTTTAACAACGGCGCAGGTATTACTGTGGGTTGTGAGAATGCAAACAATACAGCGGAAGGTATCAATATCCGCAGCAACTTTATTTACAATAATAAAGAAGCAGGTCTTGTAATTGGTTCGAATGCAGCAGGTAGTAAAGTAGCCTGGTCTTCAGCTACTAACAACACCTTGTTTAAGAATTACACCAACGGCGGGTGGGGAGGAGAGATCAGTCTCCAGCATACAGATCATATCACCCTCTCTAATAATGTCGTACAGTCAGCCAGCAACATTGTGGTGATTGCCCTGTTGGGATATACCAGCACCAATCTCGCCATGAACTATAATAAATATTATACGGCTTCCGGTACGGCCAATACCATCACGTTTGACTGGGGTGGTATCAATGGTACAAGTTATGGTTCGCTGGCCACCTTCAAGAGTGGTACCGGACTGGATGCCAACAGTACTTATGGTATCCCGACTTTTATCAACAGTACGCTGGCTACACTGAACCTGCATCTGGCAAGTGGGTCGGCCTGTATTAACGCCGGTGATCCTGCTTTTGTGCCTGCATCCGGCGAACTGGATATCGACAAGCAGTCGCGTAAGCAGAATAACAGGGTGGATATAGGCGCAGACGAAACAGCATTATGATACGTGTAAAGTAGCTGGAAAGAAAAAGGTCCGCAATTGCGGACCTTTTTGAATTTATTGGGATGGTAGTTTATGCGAATTTACGAATTAATAAATGCGCTGTATCTTTTTCTATGTACATTCCGCGGGTTATTTCAATTTCATTTGTTAACGGCGCCTTATTTTGATTATCAGAATCAGGTTGTTGTTCAAACGCAGATACAGAAATAATATTGTTATCAAGACATTTTGGACAATAGTGGATAGATACCTTCACGATCTCTCTTGTTCTTGCATAGATAGGCGCAAGCTTACTATAGTAGCTTACCTCCGGCAGAAAATTATATACATGATTTTCACCTGCGCCACCCAGAATTGAAAAGAAGGAACCTGTTTCTGTTACAAAAGCATCCTTCTGATCGTAGAAGCGGTCGCATCCCTCACAATAATATTGTTTATCCTCCAACAGGAACTTCACCGGCAACATAAAAGCAATAAATTCTATCACATAAAAGAATCCTGTGAGTCCGCCGCTAAAAGGAAACCGTCCCGCCGCCCTGTTAAAATGATCCGTATCTATCTGCACGATCCGTCTTGCGATGATTTCAAAAGTCGCAAAGGGATTAAAGACACCCTCCAGGAAAGAATATCCGGAATTCCATTGCTGGTTATAAAACGTCCACTGAGCTGACCATGCCAGGTAGCAGAATAGTGCTGCCAGTGATACATTTAATACATGATGTCTGCTCTTACTGAAAAGCCGCAATAAAGTAAAAGCGACAATACTGGCACAAAGTACCCCAAAGAGTAAGATGAAGTTCAGATAAACAAAAGAGATAAAGTTGGTAAGAAAGTAAAACAACCAGCCGATCAGTACGGAAAGAGAAATACCACCAAATAAAGAAAGGAACAGTCGTTTAGGCTTAATCAATCCTGAGGCCTTATAGAAAGTACCAGCAGCGTGCATAGGGATATGGTGTTTGAATAAAGATAAATCTGTATGCAAGATAAGAAGGATAAGTATAGTTTTTTTGTATTTTTAGATAGTTAACATTTTAAAGCAGCTAAAGGGAGACAGCGGATTTTACGCATGCAGCCAGATACCGATACGGAACTGTTACAAAAAATGAGGCAAGGCGACGAAAGCGCCTTCCGGCAGCTATACGACCGGCATAGCAGGCAGGTGGCTGCGTTTATTTTCCATCTGACACATTCTGCTGTTGACGCAGAAGACATTCTCCAGGAGACTTTCCTTACACTCTGGACAAGCAGGGAACAGCTGCCCGCTATCGTCAATCCAGCCAGTTATATCTTTATCATCGCCAGGAATAAAACCCTGGATCATCTCCGAAAAATAGCCCGGCAACAGAAACTGGTGGATCATGTGTGGGCCAATATATCCGCCACTGCAGATGCCCTCGATCTGGAACTGGATGCCCGGGAAAGCCAGCAATTGATCAATACCGCCCTTTCACGGCTCAGCGAGCAGCAACGTACTATTTTCCGCCTGAGCAGACAGGACGGACTTGATCATGCCACCATCGCCGACAAACTGCATTTATCCAAGAGCAGGGTTAAAAACGTACAGGTGGAAACACTCCGCTTCATACGTCAGTTTCTGTCACAACATGCTGAATTTCTGTTGCTTCTCTGCCTCCTGAGCAACTTCTGAAAAAATTATCCAAAACCACGGTCCTTTATTCTCTCACGTTCGTCTTTATAGTTATATGCCTGATCACCAACAAAGAATTGCTTATCTATTAGCACGTTATGCAGACAAAACATGCAGCCGGGAAGAGCTGGATGAACTGTTTTCTGCTATTGGTCAGGGTGATGGTCCGGAAGGACTGGAACAATTGCTGGAAGAGATATGGCAGGCAAGACATCCTGCCCCGGAGATTGATTATGAAGCAGTGTACCGGCAGATTAAACCCGCTGTTCCGGTACGGAAGACTATTCCCCTCAAAAGAATCGCTATCGCTGCATCGTTATTGTTACTGGCTGGTACCGCCTACTGGTTGCTACCATCCAAACGGACCGGAAAGCAAGCGACGGTGCTGATACAGCCTGCTCAGCGGCGTATTCTGCCGGCGACCAATAAAGCCGTACTGACATTATCAGATGGTACGACAGTGCCGCTGGATAGTACAGGGAAACAGCTGATTCAGCAGGGTAACGTAGCGATCAGACAACAAAACGGACAGCTATTATATGCCAGTCAGCCAACAGATGGCAATATTCACTATAACAAACTCACCACGCCAAGAGGAGGACAATTCAGACTCGTATTGCCTGATGGCACTAAAGTATGGCTGAACTCAGCTTCCATGTTACGCTACCCCACCACTTTCTCAGGAAAGGAACGCGTTGTGGAACTGGACGGACAGGGATACTTTGAGATCGCAGCCAATGCGCAGCAACCATTTAAAGTAAAGGTGCGTGACATGGAAGTGCTTGTATTGGGCACAGACTTCGATGTAATGGCCTATGGGGATGAAAATTCAGTTAATACCACATTGCTCACCGGTAGCATACTGGTGAAGGAAGGCAGTACAAAACAATTGTTACAACCTGGACAACAGGCAGTGATAGACAACCAGGATCATCAGCTGACCGTAAAAACAGCTGACATCAGAAAAGTAACCGCGTGGAAGAACGGCATGTTTGTTTTCAATGACATGGCTTTACCCGCCATATTAAGAGAAGTAGCCCGCTGGTACGATGTAGACATCGTTTATAAAGCCAGCCCCGGAGCGGAATTATACGGAGGCGGTATAGGAAGAGACCTGCAGCTGGCAGACGTACTGGCCCTGCTGGAAGGGAATGGCTTTAATCATTTCGGGATTGAAGGTAGAAAAGTAATTGTATTACCATAATTAGTATCAACCAGAAAGATGCGTTGATAAAACCGGAGATGCTCGCAACACCTCCGGTCAGTTATCTGGCATCCTCAATAATCGCTGTAAAGACCATTTAAGTACTACCAAACATTGCAAAAGTATGCATTTCGACTGTTATGTACAGGCCCGCACACTGCGCGGGCTATCAACCAAAATTTGCCTGGTTATGAAATTGACCACGTTCCTGCTACTGGTGATCATCTTACAGGTGAGTGCCGCAGGATATTCCCAGAAAGTGACGCTGACGGCCAGGAATATGCCGCTCCGCGATGTGTTTACCGAAATCATCACACAGACAGGCGTATCCATCGTATATTCTGAAAGTGTACTGGCCAATACGGCCCCCGTCACTTTCCGTGTGAAAGACGCCTCCGTCCGTGAAGTACTCGACCTCTGCCTCCACAATCAGCAGGTCATCTACGCACTCGAAGGAAAGAACTTTGTCATAAAGAAAACGATACCGCCACCTGCCGGAACCTCTCCTCAGGCAGATACGACCATTACCATCAGGGGGACTGTCAGCGCTGCCGCCGGAGGACCATTACCTGGCGCCACCGTACTGGTCAAGGGTACCCGGAAAGGCACCCAGACCAACGGAGAAGGGCAATTTACCTTATCTGGTGTACGCAAACAGGACATCCTGATCATCAGCAACATTGGATTTACCACCCGGGAAGTCGCTGCAACTGAACAGGTCACACTGCAACTGGAAGAAGATACCCGCAACTTCAATGAAGTCATCGTAGTGGGTTATAGCGACAAAAAGAAAAGTGAACTGACCAGCGCCGTAAGTGTGGTATCTGCTGAAAAACTTAAAGATGTTACCACCAATGATGTCGGTAGCATGTTACAGGGTAAAGTTGCTGGGCTGCAGGTAGTGAACAGTTCCGGTGTGCCTGGTACAGCTGCCGAACTACGACTCCGTGGTGTGTCTTCTGTGAATGCCTCCCAAACGCCGCTCTTTGTTGTAGACGGTATCATCGGCGGTAACTACGACCCGAATGACGTAGAAAGCATTACCGTTCTGAAAGATGCCGGTGCTACCGCGATGTATGGTTCGCAGGCAAATGCAGGTGTCATCATCATCACTACTAAAAAGGCAAAACTGGGGAAGACGCGTTTTGAAGCAAAGGTCACTACCGGCTTCCGTAAACCGGATTTCGGGAAGATGGAAATGATGAATGGCAGCGAACTGTATGAGCGCCATAAAGAGTTTTACCGGGACTATATCCCCGGCACCGATAATAACTCCTATAAAGTAGATATCCTGAAATTCTACGCAGAAAGACCCAAAACACTGCAACAACAGAACTACAACTGGCTGACTACCATGTTCGGCACTGCTCCCGTAGAGAATGTCTATATCTCTGCCAGTGGTACTTCTGAAAAAAGTGAATACTATACCGGCCTATCGTATTATAATGAAAGAGGTACTTTCATGAATACAGGCTTCCAGCGTATCAACCTGCGTGGTAACTCCACCTACCATTTCTCCAAAAATGTAAGCGTTACCAATAATATCAATATCAGCGGTTCCACGGGCAACAGCTACAACTATGAGGATGTTTACTATGCTTATCTGAATATGCCCTGGGACAATCCTTATGACGCCAATCGTAACCCGGTATATGTAGACGGTAATGTTGGTTTTAAATGGTGGTCCAGGGATAAGGTGAATCCTATCCATACCATCAAAAACTCCAACCACCCTTATAAAAACTTTGACGTCAACTACGACCTCGGACTGAATATCAATATCACCGACTGGCTGTCTTTTTCCAGCAGTAACCGCGCAGCTGTCAGCTATAACAAAGGATCTGACTATTATTCTCCGGTTGTCGCCGGTTTGTATAACAGCACCGGTTACCTGAATGAACTCAGCACCTTGTCATATGGCGTTATCTCCAACGACCTGCTGAAATTCAATTTCCACAAGGGAGATCATACCATCAGTGGTCTGGCAGGTATTGCGATTGAAAACAGCAAAACAGAAATATTGGGCGCTTCCGGTAAAGGATTGCCTGAAGGCTTATCTGTGCTGAACGTTGTATCCAACAACCAGCTGGTAACCGGTTCTTATGACCAGGCTATCATCCAGTCGTTTATCTCGCAGCTCAGTTATGGCTATAAGGACAAATACTTCCTCACAGGTTCCTACCGTGTAGATGGATCAACCGCTTTCCCGGCCAGCAAACGTTATGGTTCTTTTCCGGCAGTATCTGCTGCCTGGCAGATCAGTCATGAAGATTTCCTGCTGCACAGCAGGCTATTCAGCAACCTGAAAGTACGTGCCAGTTATGGCGTGACAGGTACACAGGATATAGGCTCTTCCCGTTACCTGGGATTGTATGCGTTAAGCAGCCAGTATAATGGTGGAACAGCGGCGACGCCTTCTCAGTTGCCAAGCCCGAACCTGACATGGGAGAGTAAAAGGCAACTGAACGCCGGACTGGATATCGGCTTATTTAACCGCATCAACCTGACGATCGATGCTTATAATAACGTGACGGATAACCTCCTGCTACAGGTACCGCAACCCCTCTCTGTAGGGTTTGAACAACGTTGGGAGAATGTAGGTAAGGTCATCAATAATGGGATAGAACTGGGTATCAATACGGTCAATATCAAGACGGAAGATTTTGAGTGGACCACTGATTTCAACATCAACTATAACACCAACAAACTGAAGGAATTACCCAGTGATATTACCCGCACACAGCCTACCTGGAGTATTTCCCAGATCTATCGCAATGACGGTAACCTGTATGAATTCTATATGCCGAAATGGTTAGGCGTAAATAAGGAAACAGGCGCCCCACAGTGGGAGGTGATCAACAGGGATGCAAATGGCAAGGAGATCTCCCGGTCAGCCACTTCAGACTATGCCAGCGCTACCTACCAGGAGGTAGGTTCCGCTTTGCCTAAGTTACAGGGAGGCTTCACAACACAGTGGACCTACAAGAACGTATCATTAAGCGTCAATGCCTATTACCTGACGGGCAACAAAGTATTCAGCAACAGTCTGCGTTTCGTGATGAATGATGGCAATGAGCCTTACTACAACCAGATCAACCTGCCTTCGGATTACAAGATATGGACGCATCCCGGTGATGATGCAACAGAACCTAGTCCGCAAAATGCTGCCAATTCCACAGAAACCTCCACCCGCTATCTGAAAGACGGCGACTTCCTGGCCATCAGGAATATCTCCTTGTCCTACAAACTGTCAAAAGCCTGGATGACCCGCTGGCATATGGATGGAGTAACACTGTCGCTGACCGCGGATAACGTATACACATTCACTAAGTTCCTCGGACAGGACCCTGCTACGACTATTACCTCCGGCAGTTATGTAATGCCTGGCGTATCGGATTTTAAGTATCCAAATAACCGCCAGTTTCTGTTCAACATCAACATCAGGTTCTAGTAAACTTACAGCTCATGACAACCAGATCTCTTTTACTCATAATTGCATTTCCGCTGCTTTTTGGCAGTTGTCTGAAAGACGTGAATCCCAGCGATTCACTGACTACCGGTACACTGACGCAGACGGCCCAGGGATTGAAACAGGCATTAAATGGTGCATATGCTTTATTTAAAGATCACGTGGAATTTAACGGTACCACCGATCTGAATAACATGTACCTGCGGCAGTATTTTCAGATGAGCGATTTCGCCAGCGATGATATTGTGTGTGCACAGACGACCACAGATCCGCTGTATTACAGCTTTTCGCTGAATCATACGCCTACGCAGACAAACAGCCGTTATTTCTGGTATATCTCCTACAAGATCATCAATGATGTCAATACGGTTATCGAGGCAGCGGAAGCTGTCCAGAACCCGGATGCCACCATTAAACAGCTGCTGGGAGAGTGTTATTTTATGCGGGCTTTCTGTCACTTCAATCTGGTAAAACTATATGCCCGCCCTTATACGGAGAACCCGGGTGCTGATGGTGTAATATTACGTACTTCCACCAGCGATCCTTCTACCAAAGCCCGCTCCACCGTAGCAGAGGTCTATGCATCTGTGATTGCGGATGCAGAGAAAGGCGCTTCGCTGATGCAGCAACAGCGTGGCGTACAATACGCTTCACAGGAAGCTGCCTGGGCATTATTATCAAGAGCCTACTTATATAAAGGCGTGAATGACAGCACGATCTACTATAGTGATAAGGTCATCAATTCAGGCCGGTTCGGTCTGACCGATACAACAGGTTTTAAGACCATGTTTGCCAATGCAACGGGCAGTAAAGAGACGATCTTCTGTGTCGCGTTTACGACCGTGGATGATTATGGTAAAGCGGGTTCTATCGCCTCTATGATCTATTCTGATGGTAACTCCGGATGGGGAGAGGAGTTCGCTTCACAATCGCTGCGCGATACTATGTCGGCCTATACGGAAGACGCCCGTTGGGCTTATATTCTTCCTTTAAAAGATGGTAGCGGCAATTTGCAGAAAAAGAACGGTATTGAGACTTATTACATTATGAAGTTCTCCGGACAAGCAGGTAGTCCTACGCTGAGTTCCCCCATCATGTTCCGCCTGGCGGAGATGTACCTGAACAGGGCAGAAGCGAAAGCCAAGGCAGGGAATAGCACCGGGGCTTTAGACGACCTGGATATGATACGGAAGAACAGGGGATTACAGCATGCCCTCTATGGGGGAAAAGTGCCGGCAGGTAAGACGGCCCTGGAAACCGTACTAAAGGAAAGAAGGATTGAACTGGCTTTTGAAGGACACCGGGTGTATGACGTTTATCGCAACAAACAGGTGATGAACCGTACCTACTGGGGCTACCACCTGCCAGGGCTGAAAGAGTCTGATATAGACCTTAGTAAACGTCCTGCGGGCTATGAGAATATGGTCATCAATCCGGACAATAAACGGGTGATCTATTACATTCCCATCGATGAAATACAGACCAATAAACTGTGTTCACAGAATCCTTAATTCATCTTTAAATGCCTGATCATTATGCAACTCAGATATCTCTTTTTAAGCATTATAACAGCCGCATTTCTCAGTGGATGCAGCGATAAAGATAAAGTAACACCGGATGCTGATCTGTTCTACGAAGTGAGTATTAACGGGAATGACGTCACTTTTAGCAATAAGACCGCCGGCGCCGTCTCCTACAAATGGGATTTTGGAGATGGTACCAGCTCTGAGGAGGAAAGCCCGGTGCATACCTATCCGGGGAAAGGAAAATATGTACCGACCCTGTATGCCACCACAAAAGAGGGTAAGGTGACCGAGGGATCTACCGTTGTTTATATTGCGAAGTCTTCCCCTGTGAAAATGAATGACAATACTTTGTCCGACTGGGATGAGGTAACCGATTACCAGGTTACTTCCGGTGCGGGAGAAACCTATTTCAGAAAGGCTAAATTTGATTACGACGCGTCTTATGTATACGTATACCTGGAGGTGAATTCCAGGGCGGCCAATGCCGATATTTATGACTTCTACATGGATACGGATAACAACCCTGGTACCGGTCTGCTGACAGGCACGTTCCCGGGCGGAGGTTATGATGTATTGCTGGAAGGCGCTGTACTGGCCGACTGGTTTGATGCTTTCTATCATAAAGGCGCACAGGACGCTTTTACATTTGATGCTTCCGGTGTGACGGAGTTCGTTACAGTGGGGGCCACGCAGCAGGAGGGAAATGTGCTGAAGTTTGAGCTGCGTCTGTCCCGTGCGAAACTGAAAGGGCTGGCGGCTACAACAGCCCTGCGCCTGGGTATTCAGGCTACGAAAGGAGATTGGTCTGCTACCCTGGGCAATATGCCCGATGGCAGCACATCCGTATTGATCAATTTTGAGTAATATGTGTGTGTACTTATAGAATGCAGTATGGTGCAGCATGGGCATGTCCGCAAAGAATCTCTATCCATGGGATTTTTTGCGGACATTTATAAACACCAGGGAACAACATTGTCCTACAATTCTTAATCTTAATTCCTGATTTTTCATGAATAATTCCGGTCGTTTATTATCGCTGGACGTCATGCGTGGACTGATCATGATATTGCTGGCGGGAGAGAGCTGCCGGGTATATGAATCGCTCCATGAATGGCATGACAACGCTTTTATCAGACAGTTCTTTCATCATCCCTGGCATGGCCTTCGCTTCTGGGACCTGGTACAACCGGCATTCATGCTGATGGCGGGTACCGCTATGTATATCTCGTATCAAAGTAAGCTGAGAAAAGGCGTTTCCTGGTCGCAGAACTTCAAACACATCCTCATTCGTAGTCTGAAACTATTCCTGTTAGGAACAGGCTTGCATTGCATTTATGCAGGCAAACTGGTATGGGAGCTCTGGAATGTGCTGACACAATTGTCCATAACAGGCATTATTGCGTACCTGGTCATCGGACGTTCTTATACTTTTCAGATGGTTACCGGCTTTCTGCTGATATTACTCAATGATGTGTTATACCGGACTATCCTGGTACCTGGTTTTGACCAGCCTTTTGTGGAGTACCATAATTTCGGCGCTTACATGGATACCTTATTGATGGGCAAGATTAACCAGGATGGCTGGGTAGCGATCAATATCATTCCGACGGCAGCACATACCATATGGGGTGTAACGGCAGGTAAATTGCTTTCCTCCGCAATGAATAGCAGCCGTAAAACCGCCCTGTTAGCGATAGCGGGCGCTATTTTGCTTGTTTTAGGATTTGGAGTGGACCTGGCCGGTATTTCACCGATCATCAAAAGAATCAGTACCGCAGGCTTTGTAATGGCATCTGCCGGCTGGGTATTGCTGATACTGTCATTTTTATACTGGTGGATTGACATAAAAGATCACCGGCGTTATACCTGGATACCTGTAGTAGTAGGCATGAATGCCATATTTATCTATGTCTTTTTCGAAACGGTGGGTGCACAATGGGTCAATGGGGTGGTTGCGATCTTCATTCCCTGGCATATCGCTGCAGCATTAGTGACGTGGGGACTGGAATGGGGCTTGTGTTACTGGTTGTATAAGAAAGGGATCTTTTTCAAGTTATAGTAAAATGGGCTGTTCATTATAGTGAACAGCCCATTTTTATTGATTTATTATTTAACAATAGTCTCCGCCAGGATCGGTGTCGCCAGTTGCAGTCCTTCCAGGAATGCGGTAGTCCCGGGGATGTCAAAGCTGTTTTGCAATACATATTCCACCTTTAACTCAACAGGCAGATAAACGGCCCATTTGCTTAACCGGAAGCCATCTTCCCCATTTTCAAACAGGGTGCTTACATGCATCTTTATGTTCAATAACTGATGCCGCAGATTAGCAACCAGCTCGTTCAGATTGATACTGTTATCAAACACCCTGAGCCTGCTTTTTCTGTCCTCCAGTTCAGCCGCGATATGCAGTGTTTTGATAAGGAAGAATAAGGTTTCATTGATCTTAGTTCCTGTAAAGGTATAGATATCTATCTCCTTATGCTTTACGATCGCCGGCCGCACGGCAGACAGATGATCCAGTCTGAAGTCCTTAAATAACAGTTTGATTTCATTAACACTGTCAATCGCACTATCATCTGCTTCATCCCTGTTTAAATCAGCATTCAGCAATTCCATCATTTTCTGTCTGATACGGGGATGTACATCTCCGCTACCGCTGGTAAATACCGGTTTCTTGCCGTCATTGGCAGGGATGACGAATATCTTCTTTGCCTTCAGGTCAATATCGGCAATCTTCCAGATTTTAGCCGACAGTAAGATGTTGTCGTTTACCTCCAGCCAGGGTGTTAATTCCAGTTCCCCGATAGTGACGCCTGCATGAATCACCTTCAGCATGACTGCGGACATAAACATGGAGTAAAAGTCCCGGGAAGTCGTCAGCTTTTCTCCTTCAGCCCCTACAATCAATTCCCTGCGCAGGTCTTCTATATATTCCGACTTAATCATATAATCCAGCAGGGAATCTATCTCAGCGGCGCTGAAACGGCTGAATACAGGATTATTTTGCAGCCTTTGCAACAGCGCCTGTCTGCCTAAACCATTTGTCTCTTTCAGGATGGATAATGTCTGATGAAACATTAAGTCATATGGCTTTTCCTGACTGTAAACCGGTTCAACGAACTGTTCTTTGAACAGCTCCCAGCAGGCAAATGACTGTAAGGTAGACCAATGTTCTGTTGCGTATAATAACAGCTGGCTTTCGTGTCCTTCTCTTCTGCCGCTACGTCCTACGCGCTGAATAAGAGAAGCGATGGAATGAGTTGCGTCTACCTGTATCACGGTTTCTACGGTACCGATATCGATACCCAGTTCCAGCGTAGAGGTACAGGCAATACAGAAGTTATTACGCTTGTTGGTTTTGGCAAAATCTTCCACATATTCCCTTAGTTCCTTGTCGACCGCCGAATGGTGTGAAAAGAAATAAGGGTGTCCTTTCTTCCTTTCGGACACCCGTTTGAGCTTCACGGCTATTTCCTCCGCATTCCCACGGGTATTGGGGAAGATGAGTACTTTACTGTCTTTTACCTGGTTATACAGTTCTTCGATGAACTGCGGAGTGTATTCGTCCTCCTGTTTGAAGTACTTGAAACGGGCATTAATTCCCTTTGCTGTAGGATCGATCAGGACCTTTGTATGAGCAGGATCGCCGGTAAAACGTTTAGGCTCCTCATAGTCGCCTACCGTCGCCGAAAGCCCCACAATACGCGGCTTCTTGTCAGCAGCAAGATCATTGATCCTGGACAATAATGAACGCAGGTGCATCCCTCTGTCGCTACCCAGGAAAGTATGGATCTCGTCTATTACAATGAACTTCAAACGAGAGAACAGCGCTCTGGCATGTTCCGGGTGATTGGTGAAAAGAGATTCTATCGACTCCGGCGTTATCAGTAAAACCCCTTCCGGTTGTTTCAACAGCTTCTTTTTAGCCGCCTGATTGGCCTCTCCGTGCCACCTGGTGATACTGACGTCTATATAGCGGCAAAGGTCTTCCACACGCACAAACTGGTCGTTGATCAATGCGATCAACGGGGAGACATACAGCACCTGTACACCCGGCTCTTTAAAATCCACTTTGGAGAGAATAGGCAGAAAGGCGGCTTCCGTTTTGCCGGAAGCTGTTCTGGATACGAGTATATAATTGTCTTCCGTACCCAGGATCCGCTTAATAGCGGCGGACTGTATCGGTCGGAAGGCTCCCCATCGTTTGTCATTGATATACCGGCGTATCGGTTCTGAGAGTAAAGCAAATTCACTCATATTTCCTTGATATTTTCAAGGTCTTCCTCTACTGGTCTTTCGTCCTTTACTTCTATATCAGCAAAGAGTTTTGCTTTGTCAAAACCAGGGTTTTGCCGGAGTATGCTCATGATATTCAGGAAGTCCCTGATCACTTCCCTGGGTGTCAGGAATTCGCTGGCGCCCGGTCTGTTGAACAGTTCTTCCATGAACAGTTGTATATCTTCACTGGTGATGTCTACATTGGTTTTGTAATTGATATCAAAAACCTGTTTCAGCTTTTGCAGCAGTACAAAAATCTCTGTTTCATTTAAGGGCATCAGGCGGATCACTGGTTGTGCGAAATCCCTGATTTCCTGCGATTCAAACTTGTTTGTTTCCAGTCTTGATTTCAGCGCCTGGTAACTGAACAAGCCCCTTCTTTCATTTTCCAGGAACTCGCGGGTGCCGGCAAAGTTGAAGAACAGGTTGCTGACTTTACCCTGGAAACAGTCGTTATAGATGCTCAGGATCTTCTCATAGTTTTTCTCCCGCATGACAGCCGTAGGGATCTTATAGAGATTGATTGCCTCGTCCAGGTTGATCATAAAACCGCTATACCCGATGCTGACAAACAGTTTACAGAAGTTCTTCAGCATATCATAGAAGTTATCATCACCGATGATATCCCTTACACCCAGATCCTGTCTGGCTTCTGTTTTGGTATGGTATTCTCCTTTCAGCCAGCGAAGGGCATTTTTCCGGAGTAATTCATCATCTTTGATATAGCCCTGGTAATACTTCATGATCACCAGACCGAAATCAAAACCGCCTACGTCCGTCAGTTCGTTGACGGTGCGCATGATATAATCCTGGATCAGTTTTTCGTACTGTTCATTCCTGATATCCTCGATAGATATATTGTTTTCCTGCGCAGCTTTCGTGATGATCTGTTCGATCCATTTTTCCATCAGGGTAGACAATGCGCCGCCTTCCGGTTTGGTTTGTATCGCCAGGTTATCGATGATTGCGGTATATAATGCCAGGGACTTACCATCATTGGCATATATGCGGTTTTGCGGCGTAAAATCAGCATTGGCTACAACAAACTTCTGCTTCATTGCCACGGTATTCAGTAGGTGCATCATAAATGACTTACCCGAACCGAAATCGCCGATCCAGAACTTCACCATACTGTGTCCGTTCTTAACGTCTTCCAGGGCATTTATAAATGCCTGTATTTCTGCAGAACGGCCTACAGTGATATGTTGTACACCTGTTTTGGGAACAACGCCGCCTAAGAGGGAGTTTATAATGGATGTGGCTTCCCGTGGTTTAATGTTTTCTATCATCATACGGTAATGGTTTGAAAATAACTTTCGGTGATGGTATAAGTATCGTCATATTCCTCAATGAGCAGGTCGTCCAGCACCTCATAGCAACTGCTATTGATGCTTTCGATCAGCTGATCGCGGAAGAGTTTTCTTTCTTTGGCGAAATGACCCACCTTCTCTGCAGGCAGGGAAAAGGCATTTTCTTTGAATACGGACAGTAGTTCTTCCTGGTGCGTATTTAACACAATCCCTTCTGCAAAGGCGATGGCGCTTTCTGTTTTTATCTCTACCACCGGAGGCAGCAGCGTGATGGAGGCTATCGGAGGTAAACCGGGCGCTTCTTCCGGTTCGTCGTCCTGTAATAATTTATTCAGGCTTTCTACTGTTTCATTATGTGCGGAGATGACGGCTTCAATAGCAGCGGCGTCCAGTTGCACAGTTTTTCTCTTCTTGGCGAAAATACCAGGTACCTCTTCCAATGCTGCCTTCAGATTAAGCGTCTGTACCAGGTTACCCGCTACCAGCTCAAAAGACTGCTTTTCCTGTTCTGTTTTAAACAGGCTTTTATGGATGTTTTTAGGCAGCTGCTTCTGGTCGGCCTTTTCAGAGCGCAAATCGGCATGCAGGTACTTCAGGTAGAACCTGACTGCATCCTGGCGATCGTAGGAGGCAAAGAGTTTGGAGGCTTCAAAGAAGATGTTTTCCTTCTGTGGATTGTTGATATTCAATGCGGCCAGTTGCATTACTTCGCTGATGCATCCGGCATAGTTATCCTTGCTGACTTTCTGCTCGATCTCGTCAAAGTATAAACGCCACCGGGTATTGTTCTGGGCATTCAGCTGAATTTCCGTGACCCTGTCGGCAGGAGGGATGGCCTTTTCTCTGCTGACAAGCGCCTCGGCAACAAATTGACCTACCTGCTCTTCAAATGCGGCACTATATTTATCGTAAGGAAAATCCTCGTTCAATTTTCTTTTCTGACGATATTTTTCACGTACTGCATTTTCCGCCCGTTTGAAAATAGTCAGGTAAATATCGCTTTCCAGCCTTTCCCGGTAATAGACCGCATCGTTCTTTGATTTACCCGGGTAAAGCACCTGCATCGCATTATCGGTCAGGTTGCTGATACAGGTCTCAAATGAACTGTCCTGTTGTTTATATACTTTATCGATGGCCTTGATACAAGCCAGGTATAAACGGATAACAGCGATACAGCAGCCTTCTACGGACAGGAAGATATTGTCCGGATTCCAGAACTTATTCAGCCACTCAGCCTCCCGTACATTGAGATATAGCTTCTCTTTAAACCGATGCCCCAGTTTGGCATTCTCCTCATAATAGCTGGGCGTATTATCCGTAGTAGCCGCCGGCGTAACAGCAGGCGGAGGTGTTTCGCTATAATCGATGATACTGCCTTCCTGGCTGATGTCGATCACGTCGATTCCATTATAGGCAGGCGGAGGAGGCAAAGCAGGGGCTGTTGTGCCTGGATCGGCAAGTTGCTGACGTTCCTGATGATAGCTGATCACTTGTTTATACACGGTTACCAGTTGCTGTTCATCATAATGATCCGCCAGCAGGAGCTGGAGCGTACCTTCAAATAAGCAGTCATATTCATAAGGAATAACCCTTACAGGAGCGATGCCGGTATATACCTGTTGGTTTAATAATGCCTTGTTTAAAAGCGTGATCTCGTCCTTCTGGAGCAGGGAGACCGTTTTATTCGCTATCTCGTAAAAGTTCTCTTTAGGGTTGCCTGGAAAACCATAAGATTTAAGGTAATTTGTCCATTCCTCCCTGAAAAATCCGTCCATCATTTTGCGCAATCTCGGGTAATAGTAAAGGGATTATCTTGTTGACACTACATAATACGTGGTTGTCTTGCTTCCGCTAGTTTAATATATATTCCTGAGTAATTCGTTAATACCTTGTTAACGAAGTGTGAAAGTCGGCTGATTGCCCGGCAGGAGGGACGTAACAATTTCTTAACCTTCCCGGCTGACGGTACCCACTTCATTTTGCGGTTCTTTTATAAAACAACGACAGCGAAATGAAGCGTTTCTATGCAATCGCGGGCGGACTGCTGTTAACATTGTCAGCCGCCGCACAAAAGGTAAACCACGTAGTACTGATCACTATTGACGGATTCCGTCCCGACTTCTACCAGGACGCCTCCTGGGGAATGAACAACCTTCGTATGATGAAGGACAGCGGTGTATCAGCAGATGGCGTAAACTGTGTATTCCCGAGTGTTACATATCCGGATCACACGACGATTATTACCGGGGTAAAACCAGCCAAACACGGTATCTATTACAATGCGCCTTTTGAAGAGGGGAAAGCCAGCGGCAAATGGTACTGGTATTATAACGCGATCAAGGTACCAACACTGTACGACGCCGTACATGCAGCTGGTAAAACCAACGCGAACGTAATCTGGCCGGTATCTGTAGGCGCACCGGTAGATTACAATATTCCGGATGTATGGCCCCTGGGCAAAAAAACGGACAGGAGAGACGCCACCGCTGCCGCAACAACACCAGCGTCTCTGTGGCAGGAAATACAGAACAATGCCACCGGAAAGCTGGGTCCTGAAGATTTCACCATGGTCAGGGAAGAACTGGTAATGGACGAAAACGTAGCCAGAATGGGCGCTTATATCATCACTAAATACAAACCCGCTTTTACGACCTTACACCTGGCCTGCGCTGACCACTATGAGCATATGCAGGGCAGAGATGGTTTGCTGGTAAGAAAAGCCGTAAGTGGTGCAGACAGGGCAATCGGTACGATACTGGAAGCGCTGATCAGAGCCGGTATCAAAGACAGTACGGCTGTTATCGTTACAGGCGACCACGGATTTGTAAATATTAAACAGTCATTTTCTCCGAACGTATTACTTGCTGAAGCAGGACTGATTAAAGACATCGATAAGGCAGACTGGAAAGCGCGTTTCCATGCCTCCGGCGGTTCTGCATTCCTGCATCTGAAAGATAAGAACGACAAACAGTCACTGGAGAAAGTAAAAGAAATACTCGCACATCTGCCAGCCGATCAACAGCAATTATTCAGGGTGATCGATCGTAAACAGCTGGATGCAATCGGTGCAGATCCCAATGCGGTACTGGCATTGGCTGCTGTTCCGGGTGTAACAATCGGAGGCGCTGTAAAAGGTGCAGTACTGAAAGATGCAAAAGGTGGAACACACGGTTACTACCCTGATTTCCATGAAATACAGACCGGTTTTGTAGCATATGGGCCTGGTATTGCAAAAGGAAATAACCTGAAGGAAATGGACCTGACGGATGTAGCGCCGCTGATTGCAAAACTGCTTGGCTTACAGTTTAACACGGCCGACGGAAAAGTGCCTGCCGGCGTACTGAAATAATTGACCCTGCCTGTGAGAAACCCAATAAAAAGCCTTAAAGTTCTTCATTGAACTTAAGGCTTTTGCTTGTCATCAGGATCTTCTTACTGGGGTTGTACGTCAAAACTCACCATCCAGTTGATGTCGAATTTGTCGGTAACCATACCAAACAAAGGGGCCCAGAAAGTCTTATCCAGCGGCATAGTGACTTTACCGCCGGCTGCCAGTCCGTCGAAGATCTTCCTGGTTTCTTCTTCGGAAGCCGTTGAGATGGCTACGGAAAAGTTAGTACCAATCCGAATATTGGCACTCTCCGGACCGCAATCACTGCCCATCAGGATGTCTTTACCCCCCACAGGTAATGCAACATGCATGATATGCTCGGCATACTTTGGATCGACCCCTTCTCCGGGCATGTCTTTGAACTTGGATATCATTTGGAATTCTCCTCCAAACACAGACTTGTAAAGGTTGAACGCTTCCTCGCAGGTACCATTAAAAAGCAGGTAAGGATTCAATGAAGCCATATCAGTTTATTTGAGAGTTATACAATACATTAAAATTACCATGATCTCCGCTTTGTAAAGAGGGTTGAATAAGACATACACACGGTGAAAACAGGACAAGTTTATTGTCTGTCCCAGAAAGCAGGTGGCTCAATACCCAATGCCCGCAGATATACATACCCCTGTGCCCTGTGATGGATTTCATTATCGATCCAGTAAAACAGGATAAAATAAATAGGACCTTCCCACTGACCAAAAGCCAGATCAATCTCATGAAAACGCGCTACAGGTATTTGTGGCCATAAACGATTAAGCTTTTCCGTTAGTTGATCCCAGAGCGCCAGCAGGTCGGCTTTTGTTTTCGGACCACGGCCGTTTTCATACGTAGAAAAGTCGGTTGACCATTTACCGGTAAGTATACCATCAATACCTGGGTCATTCATACTGATCATTTCCAGCGCCAGTTCTGCGAAAGGACGCATACCGCCGACAGAAAATGAAAACAGGTCTTTCTCCGGAAATGCTTCAATGACTTTACGGGTTAATGTGCGGTGTCCCTGCCAGTGAGTGAGCAGTTCCGCCGGGGTAATAACAGATGGTGTGCTGATCAGTTCCTGTGTCATGTTCAGATGATTTTAGTAATGAATGTTTCGCTTGACAATACAAAGAAAATCAGGCGAAGTGACAGCCCTATGTCAGTAGTATTCCGGCACTATAAAAAAACACAAATAGGAGCTAAGGGGTTCACCTGAAACACCAAAAAGCTAAAATCAGCCCCATCTTATCGTGATGATTGATTATAAGCGAGTTGCTAATAGAGTCACAAATATGGCTTGTTAATCTGGCCTTTACCGGCAATGTGGATAACTCAAATGTGGATAACTTTTAAAAAGAGTCCTTTAGTTTTTAAACGACTGACTATCAGATTTCATAACCAGAGTCCGCTGCCTCACCATACCTGAAGCCTATATTATATTACAGTACGCATTTTTAATATTTTCATATTATTTATACTTTTAATTTTAAAATAGTAATATATTTTAGCTATACTACTTATGCCTATGAACACTCTCTACGTCTCCTGTTACATATCGATGGGAATGGAGAATGGGGCTTTTTCAAACATTAAAACCTTGTCCGTCAACTAATAGTAAATGCTTAAATGTAAAACTGTTAGTCGACTATTTACGAAATCCCTATTGATGAAAAAGCTTCTAATACTCCTATGCCTGTTCCTGGTTGGTGCATTTGAAATGGTGCATGCTCAGACAGTGTATGTGAACGTACCGGACACGGTATGTATGTCTACAACCAATGCGACAGCGAATCAGCAGAAGTTCTCAAGTATGAATGCAAGAGTAACTGGCACCGGTATTACCGTGACACAAAAGGCGACGTGGGAGATCACGACGCCTAATGGCACTGATGCCGACTACGAAGTGCTCTATTCTGAGAATAATGCTGCTGATAAGCCTACGAAACTGAAGAATACCACAACACTGACGTTGCAGTTCCTGGTACCAGGTAACTACACCTTCAAAGCCACCATGACCTATACAGGATCTGACGGGGTAACAAGAACAGTGGTAGAGACAAGAATGCTGCACGCTGTCAACTGTACGATCACTACCTGTGGTGATGGCTCATCAACAATGGCAGGTTTTTCGGAAGATTTCGGAGCAATGAATATCGGGGTTGACCGTAGAAACTATCCGGTGGATGGTGTTGTATTATATACCTACCAGCCTAACGGTGCATTGACAGAAGATAATTATGTGATTTCAAATAACCCAAGACTGGCAAGAGATACCTGGGCGAATGTAACTGACCATACCGGCGGCTTCCGTGGCGGTATGCTCGTCGTGAATTCCTCCATTACACCGCGTCAGTTTTATTCAAAGACTGTCACTGGTCTTTGTCCGGGTTCTATCTATAACTTCAGTGCCTGGTTATTAAACGTCAACACAGGAAACGACCTGACAGATTGTGGTAACTATCAGTATGCAGGTGTTACTTTCAAAGTGGTAGACGCCAAGACGCCAACAAGGGTACTGAATGCATTTGATACTCGTTCCGTATCGATGATGCTGGGGGCTAAGGGGCCCACCTGGCAACGTTATGGTGGTACCTTCGTCGTACCCTCGGATGTAGACTCCGTAATAGTATATATAGTAAATAACAAACCGGGAGGTTGCGGAAACGATATCGCCATTGACGATATCGAATTTTCTTATTGTAGCCCTAACATCGTATCAGAAATAGATGGTGATAAACAAAGCCTGGCAGAAGTATTGTGTGAAGGCGCGCCTATTACACTGACTTCCAGCTATGCGCCTGCTGACTACTTCACTGATCCGGTGTTTGAATGGCAGATGAGTGATGACGAAGGTAAAACATGGTTGCCTGTACCATTCGGAACATCTACAGGTAATAAATTGATTATAGGAGACGGAGAACTGAAAGGCACACGGAAAGTGGCGTCCGATTATTTATTCCGTACCATTATATATGAAAGAGGCAGCGACCAAAGCATCTGTGCATCTCCTTCTTCTGAGATCAGACTGACGATCCTGCCGATGCCAAACCTGACACTGACTGCCAGCCAGGTGTGTGCCGGCGATAACGTAGACCTGGAAGCTTCCGGTGGATTTGACTCCTATAGCTGGAAAGATTTGCCTGGTTATACTGGTACCACCCGTACGATCGTAGTAGACAAGGATACGGCGATCACGGTGTTTGGTTATGTGAACTATGCAGATGGTCATACCTGTCAGGATGAAAACAGCATTTTCATCGGTACCGTACGTAATCCGGTACTGGATGTTTTCGTGTCCAACTCAAATGTTTGTATCGGCGAATCAATTGACATGAAGATCAACAGCGTACTGAGTGGTTACAATATTCACTGGTTCAGAGGTCCTGACGTAAACGGTAACAAAGTAGCGATGCCTGAGTACGATGGTCTCACCGATATCACCCAGTACCAGATCGGTTCCGTTGCCGACAGTGTGTTCAGTGTAGTGGTAAGTGATCCGGCTAATATCTGTGTGGTAGAATCTGATCCTATTATTATTAAGTCCTCTGTCACACCGATCACCCAGCTGAAACCTAACACAAAGACTTTCTGCGCAAGCACGAATGCATCAGGTAACTTTACCGTGGAAGTAGACAAGGTTACTGGCGCTGCCGGTACCTGGAGAGTGGAAGAGATCTTCGGCCCTGCAGTAACCGACGACGTAATTGATGATTACGTAAGAATTCTGCTGCCATCGGCGGAAAGAACAAGGGTGACGATCAAGAAACCAGGTACTTCCGTAGTACTGTCCTGGACACTCAGAACAGCCGCTAACAGTGGTTGTACAACTGTAGTACTGGATACCCTGAACCTGCTGCTCGATCCGACCTACTCAAATGCCGGTCCGGATACAACCCAGTGTGGTACAGATAATGTCTTCACCATGAACGCCAGCAAACCTGCTCCTATAACAGAACTGTATGGAGCGGCTGAGGAAAGAGGTAAATGGACGCTGATCTCCGGTAACGCAACGATCGCTTACGATACTGCTTATAATACAACTGTAACAGCCCTCGATCCGGAAGGCGATATCGTTTTGAGCTGGACGATCACGAACCTTGGTGGTTGTGTGGCGAATACAGATATGGTGACCCTGCATAAGATCGGTAAACCGATCATCAGACTGGCAAGTCCTGCGAAGGCATGTACCAGCAAAGGGTTCTTCATGCTGGACACCTTATCTACCAAAGGCACGCCAACCATCTATTCTATTGCAGCAGCAACACCGGCAATGCCAGGATTTGTAGCAGTGAACAATCAGCCATTGTCATGGCCACTGCGGGTGAATATCCCAACTAATCTGGCGCCGGGTACATATAACTTTAACCTGAGCTACAGAACTGCTAAATCGGGTTGCGATTCTACCGTTCCGTTTACGGTGAATGTAGAAACTGCACCAATAGCAGCAACAAGTATTACTTCCAGCACAACCGGCGTATGTGGCAGCGGTTCCGCTACACTGACCGTAAATGGTGGTAGTCTTGGTCTGCAGGCTGACGGTGTAACGCCTAATGCGATATGGGCATGGTACGCGGGTGGTTGTGGTACAGGTACCCGTCTGGGTACTGGTCCGACCATTACTGTACCACTGACTGCCGTAACTACTTTCTATGTAAGAGCTGAAAGTCTGGGCGCCTGTGATACAACTGCCTGTGTGAGCACAACAGTTACCTTCACCGGTATGCCAGCGAATATCAATGCGGGTCCTGATCAGTCTAAATGTAACACCACTGCCTTTACGATGGCTGCAAGTGTAGCCACTCCGGGTACAGGTACATGGGTACTGCCTGCTGGCACAACGGCTACCGTAACAGCCGGTCAGAGCAACAATCCTGCTGCTGTTATTAATGTACCTGCCGGTATCACAGTAGACGCCGTATGGAGTGTAACTAATGGTACCTGTGTGGCAAATGATACCGTAAGACTGATCAACTATGCATTACCAACCCTCGCTAATGCAGGTCCGGATAAGGCACAATGTGGTAACACGGCCTTTACCATGGCTGCCAATGCAGCGGTAACCGGTACAGGCGTATGGACCCTGGTGGCCGGTAGCACGGCTACCATTGCTGCAGGACAGGCAAACAGTCCGACAGCATTGATCACGGTTCCAACCGGTTCAACGACAAGAGCGATCTGGACCATCACCAATATGCTGTGTACAACCAGTGATACGGTTGTGCTGACCAGCACTGCCGGACCAACTACCGCAAATGCCGGTCCTGACCAGGCACAATGTGGTAATAATAACTTTATCATGGCTGCAACACCGGTTACTACCGGTACGGGTACATGGACCCTGCCTGCAGGTAGCCCGGCTACCATTACTGCAGGACAGGCCAATAACCCGAATGCAACTATTACCTTACCAATAGGATCCACCACCTTTGCAATATGGACAACTTCCAGTGGTACCTGTACCACGGTTGATACGGTGCAACTGAGCAACGGCTTAGCTGCAACAGTAGCTGCTGCCGGTCCTGACCAGGCACAATGTGGTAACGGCGCCTTTACACTGGCAGCCAACACCGCAACAATCGGTACCGGTAGCTGGACAGTAATCTCTTCTACGCCTGCAGGGAATGTACTGCCAGCTGGTGTAGCTAACAATCCGACAGCTAGTCTCAGTTTGCCTGCCGGTACAACAGTCGTATTACGCTGGACGATCTCCAACGGCGGCTGTGCTACTTCCGATGATGTGGTACTGTCAAACAGTCTGGCGCCTAATCCTGCTGCTGCCGGTCCTGATCAGTTAAAATGTAATGTGGCTGCCTTCACCCTTGCTGCCAACAGCGCAGCTGGTGGCACCGGCAGATGGGATGTGATCTCCCCGGCAGGTTATACTTTCCCTGCTGCGGATGTAGCTAATCCTACCGCTAATATTAATATACCTGCAGGTACTGAACTGACACTGAAATGGACGATCGCTAACGGCGGTTGTACAACAAGTGACACCATCTTACTGGGCAACTATGCACAGCCAGCTGCGGCTGCTGCTGGTGCTGACCAGTCCCAGTGTGAAGGTCTTGACTTTATCATGGCGGCCAACAAACCATCTGTAACAGGAGCTGTCGGTACCTGGACCCTGGTAAGTGGTTCCGCCACTATTGCTGCCGGCCAGGCCAATATGGACACCGCACACATCACATTAGCGTCCGGCGCTACGGCTGTTTTACGTTGGTCTATTAGCAACGGTAGCTGTACCAGCTCCGATGACGTTACCTTAACAAGCATTCCTAAACCTACAACTGCGACCGCCGGTCCTGACCAGCAGCATTGCGAAAATGCACTGTTCAACATGACCGCTAACACACCGGTAACAGGTACTGCTACCTGGAGTCTGCCTGCCGGAACGACTGCAACTATTCCTGCGGCTGACAGAAACAACCCTGCCGCTGTAGTCACCGTACCTGCGGGTACGACCGTTGCCCTGGCATGGGTGATCTCCAACAGTACCTGTAACTCGGTGGACAGCATCACGCTCACCAACAGCGTAATGCCAAACAATGCAGTTGCGGGTGGTGATCAGGTACATTGTGATGACGCTAACTTCACCATGAATGCTAATAACGCTTCTCCGGCTACTGCTATCGGTACCTGGAGCGTTGTCAGCGGTACCGCCACCATTGCTGATATACACAGCGCAACATCTACCGTAACTGTTACTGCCGGTAATACGGCTACATTACGCTGGAGCATTGCCAACGGATTATGTTCTTCCACTCCGGATGATGTGGTGCTGACTAACCAGCCTGCTATCCTGGGTAATACCATCACTGCTGATCAGGTACTTTGTGCAAGTGATGCTCCTGCTTCCCTGAGAGGTGGCACCATCACCGGTGGTACCGGTACGTATACCTTCCAATGGCAGGTAAGTACGGTGAGTGCGGTAACCGGTTTCACAAACGTAATGGCTGCAGATGGTACCAATGAAATATTTACGCCGCCGGCGATCTCCCGCCATACCTGGTACAGACGTGTGGTAATGTCTGGTGCATGTACCGGTAACATCAGTAACGCAGTGATGCTCACCCTGATGAATATTCCGCCGGTTGTGATCTCCGTTCCTGATCCACTTTCTATTGATTGTGCAGGCGGTGTAGATCCTGCTACTAAATTCGGCACGCCTGTATTCAGCCATGCACCATATGATAATGAGCAGCTGGCAATCACCTATAATGATGTAACTACCGTAATTGATGCCTGTGCGACGACTGTCACCCGTACCTGGACAGCAACTGACCGTTGTGGTCTGACAACCCAGGCACAACAGGTAATCACCATTACAGATAAAACCAAACCTGTATTCACTACGACAGCTCCGGCTAATGTAACAGTGAATTGTGATGCCGTACCTGCTGCCGCAACATTGACAGCTACTGACAATTGCGCTGGTACAATGACCATCACTCCAATTGAAGAAAGACAGGACGCTGGCGCAAGCTGTCCTAGCAATTATATCCTGGTGCGCAGATGGGTCGCTGTGGATGCCTGTGGCAACAGAAGCGATACCCTGATGCAGATCATCAATGTAAGAGATATGACGCCGCCGGTATTCGATGCACCTGCGCCGGCTAACATCACCGTTGATTGTGATAAAGTACCTGCTGCTGCGCCGATGACGGCTACTGACAACTGTTCGCCTGGTGTTATCACTGCTAATCCGGTGGATACCCGCAAAGCGATCTCCGGTAGCAAATGCACCGAAAACTATCAGCTGATCCGTACCTGGACCGCTACCGACCTTTGTGGTAACAAAACAGTACTGACCCAGACAATCACCGTACAGGATACCATCAGACCAAGATTCTCCGTAATCGTACCTGCTGCTGTCACTGTTGATTGTGATAAAGTACCGGGTGTGGAAAGCGTGACTGCGACAGATAATTGCACAGCGAATGTATCCGTGAAACTGACTGAGACAAAACAATCATTGTCAAGCTCCTGTCTGAACAGTTATAAACTGACCCGTACCTGGATCGCGTCCGATAATTGCGGCAACACGGCCACTATGCAACAGGTAGTAACCGTACAGGATACCACTAAACCGGTATTCGTTGTAGCGCCTCCTGCTGATACCACCGTTAGCTGTAACGCTGTACCAGGTCCTCCGACAACCCTGAGAGCGAGCGACAACTGCGGTACCGTGAAGATCTCTTACACCCAGACACGCGAAACTATTCCTGGCGGATGTGCGGGTAACTACCTCCTGATCCGTACCTGGACAGCGAAAGATGCTTGTAATAACGCTACCATCGCCCGTCAGGTGATCACTGTAACAGATACCACTGCTCCATTGATCGATCCGGCGCCTGCTGATATCACCATTGGTTGCAGCGATGCGATCCCTGGTGCAGCTGCCCTCTATGCGGTGGACAACTGTGATGTGAACTTCCCTAAGAAGGTAACCATGGTACAGGATCCGTTCGTAGTAGACAAGTGTAACGGTTATACTATCGTAAGAAGATGGAACATTTCGGATGCCTGCGGTAATGCGGCTATTGAAAGAGTACAGACCATCACGGTAAATCCTTGTCCGAAACCGGAACTGGATCCGAACTTACCGGCGAACTGCTCTTCCAACACCAAATTTGCCATACTCTTAAAGAATAAAGTAAGCAAACCTAAATTCACCCTGATCAGCGTAATCCCTGCTACAGCAGTTACGACGCCATTGACGCAGAATAGTAACGTATTCGATCTGAACGGCGCTACACAGGCTACTTTCGCTGTAATCGACGGTAACACCGGCTGTTCTTCTGACACCGTAACCTATGACCTCCGGTATATCGAGAAACCGGTGGTTGATCTGGGTGCAGATGTAGCTGTATGTAATGGTGGATCCGTAACACTGGATGCGGGTGCCGCAAATGCCGGTTATAATATCCGCTGGTCAACGGGTGCAACTACCCAGACCATCGTAGTGAATACACCTGGTACTTACTATGCGACGGTATTCAACGGTATCTGTGCAACGACCGACTCTGTGAAAATGAGCGTGAATAATCCACCGACCATCGATATGGCTGATACCACTATCTGTGAAGGCAGCACCCTCCGTCTGGATGCGACTACTTCCGGCGCAAGCTATGTATGGAGCACGGGTGAAACAACGCCTTTCATCGATGTTTATATGCAGGGTACTTATACCGTAGACGTAACACTGAACGGTTGTACGACGCATGATGAACTGGATGTAACTGTAGCAACTGCGCCAAACATCACCCTGAGTGACGATATGGAGATCTGTCCGAATGAAACAGCGATGCTGACGGTAGATCCTGATGGTGGTAACGTACGCTGGAATAACGGCGAAGTGACCAACTCGATCGTCGTATCAAGACCGGGTGATTACTGGGTAGCGGTGAACCGCAACAATTGTGTGGTAACTGACACGGTAAGAGTAGTATTGAAGTCTAAACTGGATATCAATATAGGACCTCAACGTGATATCTGTGCCGGCGGCCGTGTAGTACTGGATGCTACCAACGACGATGCGGTGTCTTACCTGTGGAACGATGGTGATACCAACCCGATAAAAGAAGTAACAACGCCTGGCAGATACACAGTATCCGTAATGGACAGATTCTGTTCTGCTATTACCATGGATAGCGTAGATGTAGTTGTAGCAGGTATTCCGCCGTTCGATCTGGGCCGCGATACCACCCTGTGTCTCGACAATGTGCTGAACCTGAGAGTAGATGCAGGTGCAGGCAACCAGGTACGCTGGCAGGATGGTACTACAGGAAACACCTATAAAGTGACCAGCACCGGTTATTATACCGTAACGGTATATAACGATTGTGGTTCCGCAACTGACCAGATAGCCGTAACCTTCAAACCTTGTGAACCTGAACCAGGCTTGCCAACCGCCTTCACACCAAACGGCGATGGTAAGAACGATGTGTTCAGACCAGTTGTCAAAGGTCCGATGTATGACTACGAGTTAAGCATCTACAACCGTTGGGGTACCCTGGTGTTCCGCAGCGTTGAATCCAGACTTGGATGGGATGGCCGTTACCTCGGAGCACTCGTGGATAGCGGATCGTACATCTGGGTAATGGGTTACAGAGAAAAGGCGGCAGGTCCGAAGATCGTGCTCAAAGGACAGATCACTTTATTGAGATAAGAAGAAGTGTAAAGTACAATAGGCAAAGGCGTCCCGGGTTGATCACGGGGCGCCTTTTTTTAACGTACCTTTATCCATTTTGGAAGTATTATTATGGATAACAGAATGTTGTGGAATGAGCGATATACAAAAGGATTACCTGCCCTGGAAATACCAGACCCGTTTTTTGTAAAAATGTATGAGGAGCATATCAGCAAGGAATTCCCCAACGGAGGGATTGCCTTAGATCTGGCAGCAGGTACCGGCAGGCATACGCTGTTCTTGTCAACAGACAACTGGCAGGTCAGAGCAGTAGATATTTCAGATGTGGCCATGGAAAGACTGGCAGAGAAAGCGGCCGGTCGGCCGGTGCAGACAATCTGTACAGACCTGGCGGAATATGCTTTTCCCCAGGCAGCTTTCGACCTGATCGTACTGTATTATCATTTTGACCGGGCACTGTTTGCTGCTGTCGGCAAAGCCCTGAAACCCGGCGGATTACTCATCAGTAAACAGGCGGTAGGAAAACCAGTTAATCCACACACCTTACAGGCATATGAACTATTACAACTAACGGAAGGACTGGAACAAATCAGCTATGCGGAAAGACCTGTAAAGGAAAGGGGAGTAGCAGAATATTTGGGTCGTAAACCTTTTTAAATAAGAAGCGGACGTCTTTTTAAGACGTCCGCTTTCGTTTATTACTGGTTGATTTTGAACTTTTCTGCAGCACCAATTGTCGTCTTGGTGCAGGTCATACGGGCCATACCGTCTTCTGCCGACAGATAAGCGCCGTTGTTACCTCTGAAGGAAATTGTACCATCACTGTTACTGATCCATTCAAACTGTTCCCATGGACCAACAGACGCACGGTTACAATTCACCGCCTGCGTACCATTCTCTGAGCAGACATAATTACCCTGATTACGCAGCGCAACTCTGCCACCACCTGCATCCACTACGGTAAACTGTTCCCAGGACTGTGCCACGGCACGGTTACAGATCATGGGCTGTGTATTGCCTTCACTGCATACATACTGGTTGTTGAAGCCTTTAATGGTCACTGTCTGACCAATCGGGATCACCGTACCACCAGGAATAGTCGGCGTCGGACGAACAGCCGTCAATGCAATCTGTCCTTTCAGCATACGACCACCATCACCGGTCAGGCGCAGGTAATAATCCGAAGAACAGGCCGTACCATCTTCATCCAATGTACGGAAAGCGGAACCCGCCGGTATCTGACTGATATTCTCCGCTGTCTTGGCAATCTGGTTACCTTCATTGTATTCATCAAACATGGAGATGTAAATACCCTGACATCCCACTCTGACCATGTTATAGAACTGACGCCACATAAAGTCGCCATGGGCGCGTTGTCTTTCCTGCAGATCGCCTGGTAATACGCATGGCTGATAATCAATACCATTTGCATTACAATAAGCCTGGTCAGGCGTATTGACATTGGTATAGAAATTATCCGCATCGTTGACATTACCGATACGTCCCACCATCCATGGCGAGATCATATTCAGCGCTTTGTAGGTGTTCAGGAATCCGGGTCTGGAATCGCTGGTTTCATTCCGCCAGTGAGTAGGGATACCTCCGATTACATAACAACCCTGGCTTTTGAACCAGTTAATTACCTCCAGACAAACAGCTGCTGACCAGGGGTGGTTATCGTCATTAAAGCCAAAACCCCAGATACATACCACCGGCTTACCATTCTGATAAGCGTAGGCTGTTGAGGATGTGTAAGCGGACATTTTGTTGGTCCAGTCAGTCTTGATCTCTGACTGCATGTTAGTCCAGCCGCTAACATCATACATGATGTAAAACTTACGGCCATAGGTTTCTGCCGCCGTTTTCACTTTAGCAGTGATGGCATCCCTTACCGGACCTTCCTGTCCATTCGGATTGAAACGCTGTAACGCGGCAACGTCGATGTTATGCTGCTGCATCCAGAGGAAGTGAGTATTTACCGTCTGGTCAGAGAAGGAAGAGAACAGCTTTGCCGGTTGTCCGTTGTTCAGCGCAGGCCAGGCAGTTGTGTAAGTGTTGCTGTAATCCCTTACATCAGGCCAGGACTTGATACCGTTGTTGGTCGCAGAAGGCGACTGGCCCCAGTTCTGCGTCCAGTGCCACCAGGCATTGATAGGAGAGCCATCTCCTGTACAGGCAAACCAGCCCTGGTAACCGACTGTGATTTTCCCCACCACATCACCTACGGGAGATGCCTGGGCGTTTGCCAATATATTCTTTGTGCCGGAGAGAGTGTCAGCCTCAGTGAGGCTTTTTTTGGTACAACTGATAGCAAAGAGGAGACTGATCGCTACGAGTACACGATTGCTGATTTTCATAGTATGTGTGTTTTGTTCGGAATTTACCGGTAATGGATCTGGAGAATGAGGGTTTAAAATCAGTAAATAAAAAGTATATGGTTGCTGCGCGAACGATGGAATTATAGGATGCGTTACTTAAACGGCAACACGTTCCGGATTATTGTAAGCTGCCATAAGATAATTTTGGATATCGCAAGAACCGGGTTGAATGCGACTGCCGGTGAATCTACCTTCGACTTGTCAAGATTAGTTTACTATGCATCTCCCCGCTGAACCTTCCATCCTTATTTCGGTACTCCTGTTGTGCTGATCAGTACCTGCAATTAGAACGGCTCTTGTAACCTTGCCCGATATCTTCTGTCTTCTGGTTGGGATGGCGTTGTATGCTGGGGCCAGCCAATCGGTTCCCCATGCCTGATTTTTTCTTCACATTCATTTAATACCTTTTTAACATTACGGCAACATGGGCGCTGGATATTGCGAGACTCAAATCTATCAACCCATGAAGCTTAATTCTCTGATGACCCGTATCAGTCCGCTGGTGGCAGCGGCACTGATAGCAAGCTGTAGCAATGACACAATTGACAACACCAAGACACCTGAAACAGGGTCAGGTATTGAGGCACATTCCAACACGCCTTCCCTGGTAAAATCGCTCTCCGGCTTTGACAACCTGAAAATTTATCCGCTGATCAGCAGTGATGATACCCTGCCTGGTTCACCGGCATTCAGATACGGTGCACAGCCAGATGGTGCTGGTATGATGAAAGATCCTAACGGAGAGGGTTACATCATGATCAATAACCACGAGATCCTCTTTTCTGTGTCGCGCGTATACCTGGATAAGTTCCTGAAACCGGTAAAAGGCGAATACATTGTAGACGCTGAAGGCGGTAGTATGCGTCTTTGCTCTGCTACACTGACCAGTGCTGCAGAACATGGCTTTGGTCCGATGTTCCTCACTGCCGGTGAAACGGATGGTGAATCAATGATCCACGCGATCGATCCACTGGGTTCCGCTGACCTGAAAAAGTCAAACCGTACCAAACCTGCTTTAGGTAAATGCAGCGCTGAAAACGCCGTGCCTTTATCCAAAAATGCATTCCCTGGTAAGACTGCTGTCTTCATTGGTGAAGATGAAAGCAGCCGTCAGGGTCTTGGTCAGGTAAACCTTTACCTGTCCAATACCGTAGGTGACCTGAGTAACGGTACGCTGTATATGTTGCGTCGTCTTGATCAGAACATCGTAGAAACGGACATGGAAGTGGGCAAGTCATATGATGTGGAATTCGTAGCCTATGAAAACGTGCCAACCAGCACCGGCGCTGAACTGGCTGCCCAGACAGTTGCTAAAAAAGCTATCCAGTTTGCCCGTGTGGAAGACCTGGATTATGGTAAAGGTTCTGTTGAAAATAACCGTAAACTGTACTTCACTGCTACCGGTGTAAGCCAGTCCGATAAGAAAACACCTGTTGCCGGTCTGACCATGTGGGGCCGTGTATACCAGCTGGTGCTGGATGCTGCTAATCCACTGAAAGGTAAACTAACGCCATTACTGGATGGTAATGTTGATCCGGGTAACAGCGTAGTAAATCCGGATAACCTTTGTGTAACGGAGAACTTCGTCTACATCCAGGAAGATGGCGATTCTTATTATGCTGATAACAAACACGACGGTCGTATCTGGCAGTATAATATCGCTACCAAAGCGCTGAAACCTATGCTGGAAATGGACCAGCGTCGCAATGATGCTGCATTCAACAGCAAATACAACCCGGCCAATGAAACCCGCCTGGGCTCCTGGGAATATGGCGCTATGTATGACATTTCTGACCTGGTGGGTAAACCAAACACCTTTGTGGTAAATATTCACCCGCACACCTGGACGGACAATAAATTTGCCAACGCAGATGGTAGCGGACTGACAACCAACAAAGAAGGCGGTCAGACTGTGATCATCACCGGTATCGAAAAATAATCCTCTTGTTTTACTGTCCTGAAGTATACAGTTTCCCTTCGTAAGGAGGGAAACTTTTTCCATTCTACAGCATATGAAACTCAGCAAATCTTTGATTGCCGGTGTAATCGTCCTCAGTACCTGGCTATCATGTACCAACACCACACCATTTGCAACAACAAGCAGTTCTGCAGACCTGGACAGCCTTGTTCACCAGTGGCTCAATCAGCATATGGATTCCCTGGAAGCAGGCGCTACGCGTTTACAGTCACTGGCAGCAACACCGGCAAAGGAAGCGGAACTACGGGCTGCTTTTAGTGATTGCAGGCGATTGTTCAAGCAACTGGAATGGTTCAGTGTTTATTATGCACCGGCTACTTCCCGCCAGCTAAACGGACCACCTTTACCAGAGATAGAAGTGGAAGAGAACAAAATGAGTGATCCTGCGGGGCTGCAGGTAATGGAGGAACTGTTATTCCCCTATGATACAAGCGCATCCGCTGCACTGTTAAAAGAAGCAAAAGGGTTTATATCCAGCCTGATTCCTCTCAGACATACCATTGAAAATACCCGTTTTGATACCGCCCACATCTTTGATGCCTGTAAAATGGAAGTATTCCGCGTGGAGGTATTGGGTATCAGTGGTTTTGATACGCCTTTGTGTGGATGGGGCATTCCTGAAACAGGCGTGGCACTGTCGGCTGTAAAGGAAATGATGGCCTTTATAGCAGCGCCGGATAATCTCCTTAAAAGACTGGATCGAGTAATAGCGGTAACAGAGCAAGCAACAAGTCCCGGTGAATTTGACTACGCGCTATTTATGTCCCAACAGCTACATCCACTTTCGGCAGCAATGACCGACTGGTTTTACAGTGCCGGCTTACAACCTATTGCATATCCGCAGGCACTGAAGAATACCGCGCGTACCCTGTTCGACAGCAGCGCCTTTAATACCGCTTATTTCGTACACAATGCGGATGCGGTTCCTACGCCGGAAAAGGTGGCACTGGGAAAAATGTTATTCTATGAAAACAGACTGGCCGGTAACGGTCAGAGAAGCTGTAGCAGCTGTCACATGCCGGAGAAGGCATTGACGGACGGTATGCCTAAAAACACTTCCCTTGACGGCAGTGCCACCGTACTGCGCAATACCCCGACTTTATTATATGCCGGTCTGCAACAGGCCCAGTTCTATGATATGCGTTCCCCGACGCTGGAAAATCAGGTGCTGGACGTTCTGCATAACGAAGCCGAGATGCAGTCTTCTCCGGAGAAAGTAGCCAGCTGGCTGAATCAGGAGCCCGCTTTAAAATCGCAATTTAAAGCAGCTTTCCCGGACATTCAGGATACTATACTACCAAGACACGTTACAAGGGCGATCGCCGCTTATATCCGCGAATTACACCCTTTCCGCTCAAACCTGGACAACTATATGAGAGGTGACAGTAATGCGCTGACGGGGCAGCAGAAAAAAGGGCTGAACCTTTTCATGGGAAAAGCGCGTTGTGCCACCTGTCACTTTATGCCGCTTTTCAACGGTACTGCAGCGCCCTCATTTGCCACCACAGAGTCGGAAGTACTGGGTGTACTGGTTGCTCCCGGAGTAGCTAAACTGGATCCTGATATGGGGCGATATACGCATACACAGCTGGAAGGACTGCAATATGCCTTTAAGACGCCCACTATCCGTAATATCGCTAAAACGGCTCCTTATATGCATAATGGCGCTTATAAGACACTGGACGAGGTAATGGAATTCTATAATAAAGGGGGGGCTGCCGGTTACGGTATCGATCTGCCGGGTCAGACGCTGTCTGCGGATCCCTTGCATTTATCCGAAGAAGAAAAGAAAAGCATCATTGCTTTCATGGAGTCATTGACGGATCACTAATGACCTGTAGAACCAGGTAATAAAAAAAAAGAGCCCTGAGAACAGGGCTACACCAGATAAATTAACGTAAACAGATCATTTAGTTTTTTGTCTCCTGTCGGAGTATATCTTGCATAATTTCTTTTTGATACCTGAATTTCTCCCGAAGGTAGCCTATCTGCACATGTCAGAAAATCACCGAAATCGGGGAGAAGGGGGACCATTGATGGCGCCTTCCGGTAGAAAGTACTATACGATACGTTGATTTATGGCCAGCGCAACCGCCTCTGTCAGAGAAGCTACGTGCAACTTTTCATAGATCTTCTTCACATGGCTGCGCACCGTTTCGTAACTGATATTCAGGTCGCTGGCGATCATCTTGTAACTTTGTCCGTTCACAATACAGGTCAGCACTTCTTTCTCTCTGGCCGTCAGATTATAGCTGTCATTGTTCGGCTCCGGCTTCTGTACGGCACTTTTCTGTAAAAGATTCAGTACGCGGCGGGCGATGGATGGACTCATGGGAGAGCCACCCGTTTGCAGCTCCTGTATGGCGTCAATCAGCCTTGTGTTCAGGTGATTCTTCAGAATATACCCTGAAGCCCCTGCACAGATAGAGTCAAAGACCCTGTCATCGTCCTCAAACACCGTTTGAATGAGGATCTGTACATGCGGCACTTCTTTTTTAAGCTGTTTGATCGCTTCAATACCGCTGATTTCCGGCATTTCAATGTCCATCAGTACTATGTCGGCACTACAGTTCAGCACATCGTTCACACAATTCCGGGCGTCGCTGAACACGCCTACCACCTCGATGGAAGGAGCCGTATCCAGTAACAGCCTGATGCTATTGCGAATGTTTTTGTTGTCGTCAAAAATGGCAACGCGTATACTCATGTTTCGTTTTTTTGTTGTTACCCATATGCTATCAGGTAACCGGAAAGCTTAATTTTAAATATGTCCCTTTTAATGGTTCACTTTCTATGCCCAGGTCCGCATTCATTTCGCTGGCCCGGTGCCGGATATTACTAAGTCCATTACCAGACAGTGTCAGTACTTCCGGACTTTTCACCGCATCATGATCAAATCCTATACCGTCATCTTCAATATCCAGCTCCAGCATGTTTTTACGGTAGCTGATATTAACTTTGATAAAGCTGCAGGCTGCATGTTTCAACGCATTGTTGACCGCTTCCTTGAATATCAGGTAGAAGTTCTTACGCTGGTTCATGGCCAGGTTCAGGTCTTCTATTTTCTGGTCGCAGCTAAAGATGAACTGTATCTTTTTCGCGGTACATAATGGTTTTGCGTAAGATTCCATGCGTTTCACGATACTGCTGACATGGTCATTCTTTGGATTAATCGCCCAGACGATATCCGACATTTCCGAGATCATTTCATTGGCCGTATGGCCGATCGTGTTCAGCAGCTCTTTCAGCTGTTCTGTCTTTTGCTGATCATTATAGATTTTAGCTACCTCACTATAGACGGAGATACCACTTAATGTAGAGCCCACACTGTCATGCAGATCCTGGGCAATACCATTCCTGATGGCATGTCTTTTCAGCAGTTCATTGATCCGGTAACGGTACAGCAGGTAAATAGCAGCCGCAATGACCAGTGTGCATACCAGGTAAAACCACCAGCGGGTCCAGAAAGGAGGGATGATGGTAATATGCAGCGCTGTTACCCTGTTACCGAATACGCCTTTCCAGTTGCTCGCTTTGACCAGGAAGGTATATTCGCCTCCTTTCAGATTAGAGTAATAAGCAAAATTCCGTTTCCCTACGTTGTTCCAGGTCTTATCTACACCAGCCAGCATGTAGGAGTATTGTATATTATCGCCGCTGAATTCCGGGGCAGAAAACTCAATGGAGAAATAGTTTTGTTTATAGTCCAGTTCAATGGTCTGTTTTTGCAGCAGACCGCTGTAGGAATTATTGAAGATCTTAAAGTCGGTCAGGTAGACAACAGGCTCCGTATTAATCAGGGAGATCTTCTCAGGCTGAAAACTGAGGTAATAATTCGTACCGCCTACATAGATATTCCCCTGCTCATCCTGGTACATATAACCATTAACTCCTCCGTCCTTTTTCAGCGTCGGCGGTTCGTAACAGCTATAGATCTTTGCAGCGGGGTCATATTTGTGTATATGCCCGTTGCAGACCATCCACACATTGCCATCTTTGTCAGTTTGCAGTCCTTCCGTCAGATTACTTGATTCAGGGATATGCTGTGCCTTCTGGGTATGCACATCTAGGTAATTCAGTCCGCCGCCATAAGTACTGATCCAGATATTACCGGCCTGTCCTTCCATGATATCATATACATCATCATTGCTGATACCTTTGAGGTACTTTATCTGCTGTCCGTCCTTCTGTGGCCAGTCGCCCAGGCCATGCCGGGTAGTGGCGAGCCAGATATTACCACTGGCTGCCTTGTACATTTTACGGATCAGGTTATCCTTGATATTATATCTTTTTAATATTGCATGTACAGAGTCGCTACGCGTCACCCAATGCTGCTCTTTAAAATCGTAATAGCTCAGGTAATGACCATAAGGAGAGACAATGAGTACAGGGTGCGTATCCATGGTGTCTTTGACAATAGATACAATCCTGGAAGAGATCAGCTTTTTCATCACCGGATCTCCTTCCGTATTAGGCAGGGTAGACAGTGTCTGTTTCAGCGTATCATATATGAAAAGCGTGTAATCAGTGCCGATATAAAAAGTGCCGTCGCTATCCTGGAAAAACTTGGTCACACTTAAAGGTTGTCCTTTCCAGCTTAACTGCCGGTGCTCAAAGGGCTGTTTTCCGGGCGGTTTGATAAAAATCCCGTCATTGGTACCTATCCATAACCTGCCACCGGCATCCTTGTAAAAATCATAGATGCTTATGTCTTTACCCGTTCCCGGCAGGAAGACCTGTTTAAAAGGGTAGTAGAGGGGATTATGATAACTGATGCCGTTATTCGTAGCTACCCAGACAATATTATTCCTGTCGATATAGACGTCATTGATATGGTCATTGACGATCGAACCATCTGCAAAAGGCTGATGCCGGTAATGGGAGAAATGATGCTGTGCAGGATCATAGACTATCAGACCGGAGTCCTTTCCGCCCATCCAGAGGCGATTCGCTTTATCTTCTGCAAAGGCATTGACTTCATCATTCGGGAAAGAGTTTTTACCCGGCGTGTAGCTGAAACTTTCTTCCCTGTCGCGGACGTGGTCATAGTGATACAGGACTTTATCCCAGGCGCCATACCACATATCGTTATTGTGGTCGCGGAATAACGCTGTAACGGATACGTGTGACAGTTTTGCGTAAAGATCATCATAGCGCCTGTCTGCCGAGTACTTCAACGTACGTGCATTGATCTTTAACAATCCGCCGCCTGCACGACCTACCCATACACTGTCATTTGCGTCCATGCTGAGTGACAGAATAGCCGTGGTGCCAGTTTTCACCGGATGTGAAAACTCGCCTGTCTTTTTATTAAATCTTCTGGTACGATAGTTACCGGTACCCACCCACAGATAACCGTGCTGATCATCCACGATCGCATTCACATGATTATCCGGAATACTTTTTTCACTGCCGTCCGTATAGCGGTATTGCCTGAATTGCTTATCGGGGGACTGGCGGTAGTCGTATGCACTCAGGCCGCCATCTTCTGTTGCAATCCAGATAATGCCATTCTCGTCTTCAAGCAGGTCGCTGATGATATTACCCGATATGCAGGTCGTATCGCCGGGAGTCTTTCTGAATATGGTAAAATATTTACCGTCGTATCTATTCAGTCCGTCCTCTGTGCCAAACCATATAAATCCCCTTTTGTCCTGCAGGATGCAGTTAACTTTATTGTGGGAAAGCCCGTTTTCAGTCCTTAGCGTATTGAAATAAGGCGTCTCTTGTTGTGCTCTAATGGTTTGGGTTAACATGATGATCGTTACCAGTAATAGGTAAGCTTTTCTCATGATAGGTTCTTTCTCTGCTGATTTTGTTGCATCCTCAAAATTAAGCGTTTAATAATATTAAATTGTAACCGGCTGTTCATTTTTTAAGCTGTCTACGTTAATTTGTTATGCGTGTTATAACATGCGCTTTTCTATAAGCTTTATCAGTAACGGATTTCGTCGCATCTTTGTTACACAGAATCGTTTAATATTGAGTAGAATTTAATATAGAAAATGAGTAGTATCCTGATCGTTACATTGGAGATGGAAGAAGTGTATCAACGACATTTTACTGATCTGCGTGGGAAATACTTCCCTGCACATGCGAATTACCTGGATGCACATATTACATTATTCCATCACTTACCGGCAGGTGAAAGTGAGATTACAACTGCCCTGGAGAAGGCTGCACAAAGAAAGCCTGTGACGCTGAAAGTAGCGGGGATCGTACATTTCGGGAATGGGGTCGCTTACAGACTGGAATCGGAGGAGTTGCAATTGTTACATGTAAGTCTGCAACAGGCTTTTGAACCATGGTTGATCCGGCAGGATAAACAAACACTGCGACCACATATTACAGTACAGAATAAAGTGACGAATTTTAAGGCGCAGCAACTGCACGAAGCCTTGTCGCAGGATTTTACGCCTTTTGATATAAAAACAACCGGTCTGAAGACCTGGCGTTATTTACATGGTCCCTGGAAAGCAGAAAAAATGTTCCCATTTATAACGCTATAGCATTACTTAATTTAGTAAATTACGCTACTTCTTTTACTGTCTCCTGAAGATAGTCAGACTATACTTATCTTACATTAGTGCTGCGTTTTCAACGCAACACTAATGTAAGATAACCATTATCTAAGTACTATATAGCCTTCCTTATAATAATACCGGAACACCATTCATTAACCATTTCAGAAATTTCTAAAGCGTGCTGCTGTATTACCTCTTGAGAAAATCATATATAAAAAGTATTGGTACATCTGGACACACTATTCATCCATTCCTAATTCTTAATTCTTAATTCCTAATTGAAAAAATGCCTGTACAGGGCATGAACCCTATACAGGCAATATGTAATAAACTAAACATTAACACGCAACATCGCCAGCATTTTTTCTGCATGTGCATCTCCTTTCAGAAAGCCTCTGAAACTGGCTTCAATCTTTCCGTCCAGTCCTACGAGGAATGTTTCTCTACCCGTCAGGAACAGTACATTTTTGACACCGAATTGTTTCAGCAGCTTATTGCCCGGATCGCTCAGCAGCGTAAATGGTAATCGGTGATGCTCCTTAAAGGAACGGTGGCTTTCCACGCTACCGGCGTTAATACCGATCACGATAGCGCCGGCATCTGTAAAATCGGCATAACTATCCCGGAATGAGCAGGCTTCTTTTGTGCAGACAGCGCTTTCATCTTTCGGGTAGAAATAGATAACGAGCTTTTTCTTGCCGACGTAGTCGCGAATATTAAATAGCTGGCCGTTCTCGTCCTGTAAACTGAAATCAGGAATACGATCGCCGGTACTTAATGTTTGAGTCGTTGCCATTGCTGTGGTTTTATTGTGTTTGTAATTGATACAGCAAAACTACCAGCAGCAAAGCAGAAACAATTTAACCTAAGTTAAAATCACTGTTTCGCCAGATAATTATCTATCGCCATCCCTATTTCCTTGGTTTCAGGTGTTTCATTATCCGTTCCGTCTTCAAACCAGTGGTTAGCGCCTTCATTATCCTGCTTCAGGAAAAGTACCAGGGTCTTGTCAGGAAAAGCTACCTTAAAACGATGCTTATCGGCTTGTTCTATCGTCAATGGGCCGTTATTGTGATCAATGGTGAAAGTATTCATATGTGCCTGTTTTTATGATGAGTGGTACAATCATTATGCCTGTTTCAACCTACTATTCTGAGGGGTATGTATATTTGCAGGATATCTAAATACTACTTATGACCAGAATGCTGATCGCCCTGATGCTGATGCTCGGTTATGCCGGCATGGCTTCAGCCCAGGAGCTGTATGTACCCCGCAACATTAAAAAGGCCTATGCCAATAAGACCAGATCGAAGAACGGACAACCCGGGGAACGTTACTGGCAGAATAAAGGCCGTTATGATATACAGTTAAAGGTCAATGCTCCTTCCGGCGTGGTATATGGCCAGGAGAATATCCGCTATATCAATAACAGTCCTGATACACTGCGCAGTCTGGTGATCCGCCTGATCTGTAATCTGCATAAAGTAAACGCACCCCGCTCCGGTTATGTGGGGAGAGACTTCCTGACAGAAGAAGGCGTCATTATCGATACTTTTCTGGTTAACGGCGCCAATGTGCCTTTTGACAACGATATCGCCACGGTAGGTAATGTAAAACTGCCTGCGGCGTTGAATGCTAAAGACAGTCTGGACCTGCATGTCAGCTGGCATTATACTCTTTCTCAACAGAGTGGAAGGGAAGGTAAAATAGACAGTACTACTTTCTTCCTCGCCTATGCCTATCCACGTGTCTCCGTATATGACGATTACAATGGCTGGGATCTGATCGAACACATGGACAGGGTAGAGTTCTACAGCGATTTTAATGACTATAATGTGGCTGTAACTGTGCCCAAAAACTATGTAGTGTGGGGAACAGGCGTTTTGCAGAAATGCTGCCGATGTATTACAGCCGGAGATTGCTAAAAGATTGAAAGACTCTTATACGGCTGACCAGCTGATGCATATCGCCAGCAAAGAGGAAATGAGCAGTGGCAAGGTAACACAGCAGAAAGACTGGAACACCTGGAAATTCACGGCGGCTCACATCGCTGACGTTACGTTTGGTACCAGCAATCATTATGTCTGGGATGCATCCAGCGTAGTGGTAGACAGCAGTACCGGCAGACGTACCAGCGTTCAGGCCGCCTACGATGATGCTGCCGAAGACTTTCATCATTCTGTGGATTTTTCCCGCTATGCCCTGGATTGGTTCTCCCGTAACTGGCCAGGTATACCATACCCTTTCCCGACAATGACCGCTTTCCAGGGTTTTGCGGATATGGAATACCCGATGATGGTCAATGATGCGACTGTAGGCAAACAGTTAGGTTTTGCGCAACTGGTACAGGATCACGAAATCGCGCATACGTATTTCCCTTTTTATATGGGTATTAACGAAAGCCGTTATGCCTTCATGGATGAAGGTTGGGCAACCACTTTCGAATACCTGATTGGTATTGCCGAAAAAGGAAAAGCAGCGGCGGATAAATTCTACCAGTTATTCCGGGTAAGATCTTACATCAATGATGCATCCGCAGAAGAAGATCAGCCGATCATTTCGCAGTCTCACCAGTTAAGCGGTGTCGGTTATGGTAATAACGCCTATGGCAAGCCTTCCCTTGCTTATCTGGCACTGAAAGACCTGCTGGGCGATCAGGCATTCCGTAAATCCCTGCACGCATATATGAACAACTGGAATGGTAAACATCCGATGCCATGGGATTTCTTCAATTCCATTAATACCGCTTCCGGTCAGGATCTGAACTGGTTCTGGAACAACTGGTTCTTCAGCAATAATTATATTGACCTGCAATTGACAGATGTAAAGACGAAGAAAGACAATGCAGAACTGACGATAATGAATAACGGCGGATTCGCGATTCCGTTTGATGTTGTGGTGACCTTTGAGGATGGTAGCAGCAAAACAGTACACCAGACACCTGCTGTTTGGAAAAACGGCGGCAAACGTATTACCGTCAATGTACAGGTTAATAAATCAGTGAGTGCGGTAAAACTGGATGGAATCATCTATATGGATTACACGCCAGCTGATAATGAATGGAAGAAATAAAGAAAAATTAGGAATTAGGAATTAGGAATTAGGAATTAGGAATTAAGAATTAAGAATTAAGAATTGAAATGCAGCGGAGATCTTCGCGGTAATTCTTAATTCTTAATTCTATAGTGTCCGGTAAAAATATGGGATTAAGTCATAAAAAAAGGAGGCCGAGGTCTCCTTTTTCAGTAAGTTTAAGTTACCACACTAGAACTTACTTATGAGCAAAAGTAAATTTTTTTCCGGACAGCCGATTTTTAATCAACTACTTTCTTTTATACCAACCACGTTGATAGATAAAGTCTGTAGAGAGACAAACGCAGATTACTATTATAAGCATTTTAAGGCTTTTGACCATTTGGTAACAATGCTATTTAGTAGTTTTCATCAGTGTACTTCATTACGAGAGCTTCATACAGGATTGTTAGCCAACCAGCATCGGCTTCACCATTTGGGCATTAAACATACCCCGCGTCGAAGCACTATTTCCGATGCTAACAGGACGCGTCCGGTGGCGTTTTTTGAAAAGCTCTATCATCGTCTATATAACCATCATTATCAAGCGTTTTCCCCGGACAGCCGAAAGAGAAAATCGTTGGTTGACCGGTTATTCATAGTGGACTCGACGACGGTCAGCCTATTTTCTAATGTAATGAAGGGGGCAGGTGTAATTAGAATGGACGGCAGAAAGAAGGGAGGAATAAAGGCGCACGTATTGATGACGGCCAAAACAGAACTACCAAGCTTTACTATTCTGACGGAAGCTGCCAAAAATGATAGAATCATTATGCCACAGTTAGAGCTCTTGCCAGGTTCTATAATAGCCATGGATAGAGCTTATGTGAACTATAAACTCATGAAGGAATGGACTGAAAAAGAGATCACGTGGGTAACTCGTGTAACCAAGAGTATGAAAATAAAATTATTGACACGAAACAGATTAAAAATACTCCATAAAAGAAAAGGTATCCTAAAAGATTGGGTTATTCAACTAGGTAACCCTCTAACAGAGGAGAAAACTCCTGTACAGACGGCGCGTGTAATCAGCATTTACGATAGAAATACAAAAAAGAAAATACATCTGTTAACAAACAATTTTACTTATACGCCGACAACGATCAGGAAATTGTATCAAAAGCGATGGGCAATCGAAATGCTTTTTAAAAGAATTAAGCAGAACTCTCAATTAAACAATTTTTTAGGTGAAAACAAGAATGCTATAAGTATACAGCTCTGGTGCACGCTAATAAAGGATTTACTGACAAAGATCGTAAAAGACAAGCTGACAGAGAAAGGGAGTAAAAAATGGTCTTTTAGTAACCTAACTGGCTTTCTAAGGTTACATCTTTACACTTATATCCACCTAATGAATTTTCTGGCAGAACCCGAGTATGCACTTTTACAGCATAATAAGGGGCCAGATCAGATAAACCTGCAATTGAAATTATTCTCCTTTTAAAAAAAAAGGGGGGCTTACTTTTATAATAGCAGTAAGCCCCTCCCATCTATATTGAGTTTGAAAGGAATAAAGGGGTAATCCCAATTTTAACCGGACACTATAGATTCTTAATTCCTAATTCCTAATTGACACTGATAGACTTTAGGCGTAGTACCTTCTATCTTCCGGAATACCCGGATAAAATAATTTACATCGGTAAAGCCGCATAGCTTACTTACATCGTAAATGGAGCTTTGCGGCTTTGCCAATAACTCTTTCGCCAGTTTGATTCTCTCTTTGTTGACATATTCCACTGGCGTGATCCCAAACTGCTCCCTGAACCATTTAAAGAACAGATTCCTGCTCAGATACGCCTTTCTGCTCAGAGCATCTACCGCAATCTTTTCTGTCAGGTGTTCCCGGATATAGTGTAGCACAAAATTCAGGCGATTGCCGTTATTATCCGCTACACTGCTTTCTACGGCCTGTCCCAGCTGCTGACTTTGCAGGAGCCGGATCAGCAGTTCTTTCAGTTGCAGATCTGCATAGATATTCTTGGATTTATCCTGACTGGTACAGATACGGATCAGTTTATTGATGAGTTCTGTAATTTCATGATTATTCTCAAAATGGTACTGGTGGAAGGATAGCTGCCAGTTCTGCCGGCCTTCTCCGCTGTTATAGTAATTATTGAGATAATCCACCGTTTCGCGGATGTAAACGTCATCGATGGCGAGCGCAATACACTGTGTCGGATTCTCGGCGGTGGCTTCCGGAAAATCAATGATCATGGTTTCCTGCGGAGGCACAATCACAGTTTCGCCCGGGAGGTAATCAAAAGAAGGTTTATCGGAGAGATGCATCACCTTTTTGCCCCTAATCATGCTGGTGATGACCAGGTCGTTGAAAGTGAGTGGTACGTGATACGCCTGCTCATAACTTTCAAAAATATTCAGTTCACAATTGCGCAGATTGAACACGCGTCTGTTTTCGACTAAGGTCTGTAACTCACGTGGAACGGCAAGGTCAATTTTCTGCAAATAATTTTTTATCTGCATAAGAGTAATGTGTTTACTATTAACAAGTTAACCAAATTTTCCGCCTTCTCAAAATTAAGGTACGATCGTGCTATAAATAAGTACGAAAATATCCGTGTCTTCTGCTTAGTTCATGATCTTAGCAGTATTATTTCATGTTAAACCAAATTCCACTACTATGAGCATTGCATCATCTGCTGCCCCTTCAACCCTGGCGGCACGTCCTGAATTCAAACCCAGATATGATCACTTTATAAACGGTGAATGGGCGCCACCATCCAGCGGTGAATATTTCGATAACATTTCCCCGATTGATGGTAAAGTATTTACACAGGCTGCGAGGGGGAATGCTGCGGATATTGACAAAGCCATCGATGCAGCACATGCTGCTTTTACATCATGGGGTAAAACAGCTGCTTCCTACCGCAGTAATTTACTGCTCAAGATCGCACAGATCGTGGAAGACAACCTGGATTACCTGGCAGTTGTGGAGACAATAGATAACGGTAAACCGATCAGGGAAACCAAAGCGGCGGATCTGCCGCTGGTAGTTGACCACTTCCGCTATTTTGCAGGTGTAATCCGCAGCGAAGAAGGCACCATCAGCGAACACGATGAAACTACTGTAAGCATTAATCTGCACGAGCCGATCGGTGTTGTCGGACAAATCATCCCCTGGAACTTTCCCCTCCTGATGGCTACCTGGAAAATAGCGCCCGCACTGGCTGCCGGTTGTTGCGTGGTAGTAAAACCTGCTGAACAGACGCCGACCAGTATTATGGTACTGATGGAACTGATTGGTCAGGTACTGCCAAAAGGCGTATTGAATATCGTCACCGGTTTTGGAGTGGAAGCAGGTAAACCGCTGGCTTCTTCGCCAAAAGTGCAGAAAGTGGCATTTACAGGCGAAACTACCACCGGTAGACTGATCATGCAGTACGCATCAGAAAACCTGATCCCGGTAACTATGGAACTGGGTGGCAAAAGTCCGAACATTTTCTTCGAAAGCGTAGCTGACGCAGACGACGACTTTTTTGATAAAGCAGTGGAAGGCGCCGTATTATTTGCCCTCAACCAGGGTGAGGTATGTACCTGTCCCAGCCGTATACTTGTACATGAACATATCTACGACCGTTTCATGGACCGCGTGATCCAGCGTACAAAAGCCATTAAAATGGGTAATCCGCTGGATGCAAACGTGATGATGGGTGCACAGGCTTCCGAAGACCAGTACCAGAAGATCCTCAGTTACCTGGATATCGGTAAACAGGAAGGTGCAGAAGTGCTCACAGGTGGTGAAGCTTTCCGTCAGAACAGCGGTCTTGAAAATGGCTATTATGTGCAGCCGACCCTGCTAAAGGGAAACAACAAAATGAGGGTATTCCAGGAAGAAATATTCGGTCCGGTAGCCTGCGTGACGACGTTTAAAACAACAGAAGAAGCCATCGCCATCGCCAACGACACCCTGTATGGCTTAGGCGCTGGTGTATGGACCAGGGATGCGCATGAACTATACCAGGTACCCCGCGCGATCAATGCCGGTAGAGTATGGGTAAACTGCTATCATGCTTACCCTGCACATGCGCCTTTCGGTGGATATAAGAAATCAGGTTTTGGCAGAGAAACGCATAAGATGATGCTGAATCACTATCGTCAGACCAAAAACATGCTGATTTCTTATGGTAAACAGAAATTAGGTTTCTTTTAATAATCGAAATCAGCTAATTAGGAATTAGAGAATTAGGAATTAGGAATGTCAATGCGGCGAAGATCAGAGATGAAGGCTTCTATTATGCTTAAAAAATAATGCTGAATCTTGACTCGTAAGTCCTGAATCCTGATTCCCGACATTTTGTTCCTAATTTCTAATTCTTCATTCCTAATTCCTAATTGAATTTCATGACCGCTCGAATCATAGCAACAGCTGAAGCCATATCCTTGATCAATGAGCTCCGTCACACGCATGGCCCCCTTATGTTTCATCAGAGTGGGGGCTGTTGTGACGGATCTCAACCGATGTGCTTTCCGGAAGGGGAATTTAAAGTAGGCGCATCGGATGTATGCCTGGGCGAAATCGCCGGGTGTAAATTTTATATGAGTGCGGACCAGTTTAACTACTGGAAACACACACAGCTGATTCTGGACGTCATCAGAGGACGTGGTAGTAGCTTTTCACTGGAAATTCCATTGGGAGTCAGGTTTCATACCCGTTCCCGGGTGTTTACGGAGGAGGAGATGACGGAACTAAGAATTAAGAATTAAGAATTAAGAATTAAGAATTAAGAATTAAGAATTAAGAATCTATAGTGTCCGGTAAAAATATGGGATTAAGTCATAAAAAAAGGAGGCCGAGGCCTCCTTTTTCAGTAAGTTTAAGTTACCACACTAGAACTTACTTATGAGCAAAAGTAAATTTTTTTCCGGACAGCCGATTTTTAATCAACTACTTTCTTTTATACCAACCACGTTGATAGATAAAGTCTGTAGAGAGACAAACGCAGATTACTATTATAAGCATTTTAAGGCTTTTGACCATTTGGTAACAATGCTATTTAGTAGTTTTCATCAGTGTACTTCATTACGAGAGCTTCATACAGGATTGTTAGCCAACCAGCATCGGCTTCACCATTTGGGCATTAAACATACCCCGCGTCGAAGCACTATTTCCGATGCTAACAGGACGCGTCCGGTGGCGTTTTTTGAAAAGCTCTATCATCGTCTATATAACCATCATTATCAAGCGTTTTCCCCGGACAGCCGAAAGAGAAAATCGTTGGTTGACCGGTTATTCATAGTGGACTCGACGACGGTCAGCCTATTTTCTAATGTAATGAAGGGGGCAGGTGTAATTAGAATGGACGGCAGAAAGAAGGGAGGAATAAAGGCGCACGTATTGATGACGGCCAAAACAGAACTACCAAGCTTTACTATTCTGACGGAAGCTGCCAAAAATGATAGAATCATTATGCCACAGTTAGAGCTCTTGCCAGGTTCTATAATAGCCATGGATAGAGCTTATGTGAACTATAAACTCATGAAGGAATGGACTGAAAAAGAGATCACGTGGGTAACTCGTGTAACCAAGAGTATGAAAATAAAATTATTGACACGAAACAGATTAAAAATACTCCATAAAAGAAAAGGTATCTTAAAAGATTGGGTTATTCAACTAGGTAACCCTCTAACAGAGGAGAAAAGTCCTGTACAGACGGCGCGTGTAATCAGCATTTACGATAGAAATACAAAAAAGAAAATACATCTGTTAACAAACAATTTTACTTATACGCCGACAACGATCAGGAAATTGTATCAAAAGCGATGGGCAATCGAAATGCTTTTTAAAAGAATTAAGCAGAACTCTCAATTAAACAATTTTTTAGGTGAAAACAAGAATGCTATAAGTATACAGCTCTGGTGCACGCTAATAAAGGATTTACTGACAAAGATCGTAAAAGACAAGCTGACAGAGAAAGGGAGTAAAAAATGGTCTTTTAGTAACCTAACTGGCTTTCTAAGGTTACATCTTTACACTTATATCCACCTAATGAATTTTCTGGCAGAACCCGAGTATGCACTTTTACAGCATAATAAGGGGCCAGATCAGATAAACCTGCAATTGAAATTATTCTCCTTTTAAAAAAAGAGGGGGGGCTTGCTTTTATAATAGCAGTAAGCCCCTCCCATCTATATTGAGTTTAAAAGGAATAAAGGGGTAATCCCAATTTTAACCGGACACTATAGAATTAAGAATTAAGAATTAAGAATTAAGAATTAAGAATTAAGAATTAAGAATTAAGAATTAAGAATTAAGAATTAAGAATTAAGAATTAAGAATTAAGAATTAAGAATTAAGAATTAAGAATTAAGAATTAAGAATTAAGAATTAAGAATTAAGAATTAAGAATTAAGAATTAAAACGCGAAGATCTCCGCTGCATTCCAATTCTTAATTCTTAATTCCTAATTCCTAATTATTTACGGGACAGGGGACTTCTCAAAACGGATGGCCTTCAGGTCAAATCCTCCCGATTCGGCGGATAAGCGGAGGGTTTGGCGGCCATTCTTTAACGGAATGTTATTGAGGGTATAGGTCTGCCATGCGCCATTGGTGTTCTCTTTCGCCGGAATAACCGTTACTTTTCCAATAGGTTTACCGTCAATACTCAGCGCCAGTTTACCCGGAGTTTTACCAGGAGCCGCCACAAATGAAATATTATATCTGCCTTTCAGCAGTACAGTCACCGTATACTTCATCCACTCACCGGTCACAATATCCGTTACATAATAAGTATCCTTTTCTGTCGAATCAGCAACGATGTCAATACCGTCGTTACGATATGTTCTGCCGCGATTGCCGCCAGTCCATTTCGGGTTGGAAATGCGATAGTTAGCCGTATCTGTATCAAAATAAGCTGCCCGTAATGCACCCAGATCATAATCTACCGCTTTGATTTCGCCTTTGTTATTGATATTATTGGCTTTAAATGGAAGCGTTTTATCACTGAACGGCTGGCGGATCATCGCATCAATCACATCACGGTGCAGGATGTTCCGGTTGATATTTGCACCTCTGGCTACTTCCATCAGTCCTTCGTAGGCTACATCTGCAGACGGTGCGCTGCCTTTACCGCTAACATAGTCTATTACGCGCATGTAGTTGTCATTTGGCATGATCTCCAGTGGGTTATTAGCGCCTAGTTTCTTCAGCGGCCACCAGGACCAGCCTATATTGTTCTTTTCAAATAAACGGATCGCTTCTGTGAACCATACATTAGAGTTTTCACCGGTTTCACCCAACCATACCGGCACATTGTATTTCTGGCGGAAGTCAAGGATATGCTGTATAGATTTCGTGTCGTTCAGATTCCAGTATTTATGAAAACTCAGCACCATGTTCTTATCCCATGGCGGCAGGATGCCGTTGTAATTGTTTCCCCAGCCATTTCCCTCAATAATGATGATATGGCGGTCATCTACTTCCCGGATAGCGCGGGTAATATCCTGCATAAGTTTTTTCAGAGGAACGTTGTTTTGCTCCTTCAGACCGTTTTTGTCACTGTCCGGATCTTCAAAGCCATAATTAGGCTCATTCAGGATATCGTATGCACCGATATAAGGTTCATTATGGTAACGTTCGGCCAGTTTTTTCCAGAGCGCAATGGTCTTCAGACGGTCAGGCTCACTTTCCCATAAAGAAGGTTTGGAACCATCCCTGTCGGAGATATTCAGGTCATTCCCCTGTCCGCCTGGCGCTGCGTGCAGATCCAGGATCAGGTACATATGATTGGCCTTACACCAGGACAGCAGGCTGTCCGTCATCGTAAATCCCTTTTCCAGCCAGGTGTTTTGTCCGGCGACAGGCTCTTTGTCAACCGGCAGGGTATACAGATTAAAGTGCATGGGTAAACGAACGGAATTAAATCCCCAGGCTTTCAGAGAATCAATGTCCGCTTTCGTCGTGTGATTGTTCAGCCAGGCGTCGTAGAACTCCTGTGTTTTCTCCGGACCAATCAGCTTTTCAATGCCAGCGCGGATCTTATATTGCTGGCCTTCACCATTTACCCGGAGCATATACCCTTCCTGAAGCATCCAGCCTCCCATACCGATACCCCGCAACAGTACATTTTCTCCCTTTTCATTTACAATTTTGGCGCCCTGGGCTGCAAGAAATCCCTGGCTCCATCCCTGTAATGGTTTGAGGGAAATGGATGATAGTAATAATAACGTGACGCTTTTAAATAGTTTCATAACCAATTTATTATAACGAATAAAATTGCCGAAGGAGAAAATAGGCATTTATGGGAAAACAGGAAAGGAGTTTAGTGAGCAAAGCTACGGTGTTCCAGTAACCAGCCAATACCCAGACCAAGTAAGCAACCTATGAAATAGCAGACACAGTCGCTGAGGGCAAAATCATAGCCCAGTATCAGCCCAAAGGGAAATGTTCTTCTCAGTTCCACGATCCACGGGGCTTTATACAGCTGTTGTAACTCAATGGCAATGCAGGCAAGATAGCTGATAATGCCAATTTTCAGTAATTCTGTAACCGGGAAGAGAAAGCGTAAAAGGAAGAACAGACAGGTGGCATACAGTATATCACCGCCATAAACACTTATGATAGACGGAAAATAACCGGGATAACGGCGGGTAGCCAGACCTAATGGGATTGTCAGTAAAAACAGTATGAAATAAAGGAGGACTTTCCTTGTTTTGATAGGGCTCATATAGCCAAAGATAGGAAAGATTACAATGTTTCAGTCCGCATCTCGGCGACGGAACGGAGGTATGCCGTGGGCGTCAGCCCCGTTATTTTCTTAAAATACTGATTAAACGAAGACTTGGCCTTGAAGCCGCAATCAAAAGCGAGGGTCAGTACATTTACAGGAAGCGCTCTGCTACTCATAAACTGCATCTGTTGGATAGCTCGTTCGATGCGCATTTCATTAATAAACTGATAAAAGCTTTTGGAAGCATAGGAATTCAACGCTTCGGAAAGATGGTATTTGCTGATGCCAACGGAACCCGCCAGTTTATCCATATTCAGATCCGCATCCGTAAATATCCTTGTTCGTTGCAGGTGTTGTTCCAGCTTATCCATGATCTCACGATGCTCGGTAATCGACAATTGGGTTCTGCGAACAGGAGAGGACTGTGCACTGATATCTTCATCGTCTATCGCCGAATCCTGTACTATCGCAACATGCGCCGGTAATGGTTCAATTTCCATTACAGCTTCCGGTATATCGATCACATTTGCCTTCTCTGCAGGTATCTCTTCCTGAATGGCTGGTATTACAACTGTTTCCACATACATCGCCGGCGGAACGACTGCCACATATTTATAACGGATAATGATAAAACACACCACCAGCAGGATCGAATATATAATGTCCCTGCAAAAGATCTGGTCCTGATATCCTAACAGGTGCAATGCATTGATACCCTGAAAAATAAGTGAAACAACGGTGATCGCTAACAAACAATAAGAGATCCATTCTATCAGCTGTAACTCCTGTGGTTTATTGCGCAGATTTTTTCGCGCGACCCGGAGCGTCAGCATAGGAAAAAACGCGCCGGCAGCTAACATCGTCCAGGTCGAAATCTGATTATAGACCAGCAAAGCCGCATATCCCGCCTGTAAAGAGAATTCCAGTACACATACGACAGTCAGATAACCGATCGCACCTAATATAAACGGAATGAACACATACCAACGCGACGCAGGAATGAACGATTCATCTTTATTTTTAAGTGTATATAGATAAAGCAGCGGACCATAACAGAAACCAATGAAGGTGTTCATCTGTAACCGGATATGCGCATCACTGACAACAGTATAGATATAGAATTTTGTCGCCAGATGGGCGGCAATACATAACAACAGCAAAATAAGCAAAGCGTCCGCCTTACTTTTCAATCTGTTCGTCCATAGTAATAGAACGGCTGTAAATGCCTGGAAAGTCCCTATTGCAATAACATAGATCATATGTGTGCTCGTGTTGCTAAAATATAAAAACAATGTTATCACAATGTTATCTTGATGAAAACCAGTACCAAACATGATTTACAAAGACGTTATCTCTTGAAAGAGTGTTGAATGGAGACAATCCCTTCACAGCGAAGGATTTCAGATGGGGACCCTGGCCTTAGCTCTTGAAGTATGCTCAGCATTAAATAGACATCTCAAAGCCCAACACGCCTCCCAGGCTCCATATATGAGCACTTCAAAGAGCGTCAGTCGGAGATCCCATCTTAAACAACCACAATCGTTGATGGTATTCGTTGATAAAACACGCGGTTTCATCTCCTGTAAGACTATTCGGTAACGATTTCTTAACCTTCTTTAAATATTTGATTTTCAATCTTTGTACGTACGTCTCGACTGAAAAGAACGCCTGTAGGTAGCATTCGTTGCATACGGTCGCACAGGCAATCAGGAAGGGACAATTTTGTGGAAAATCATACGACATGTATTTTCTTTTTAAGCAGAAAACAACACAGGTAATATCGCCGGCAAGACTAATATTATTGTCAGCCATGGTATTGCCAGCGATGTTTACAAATGCACAGACTATTAAAGGAACCGTGTCAGGTAAAGAAGGACAGTTACCTGGCGCATCCGTACAAAGTCCTGCTACAAGACAAAGCACCTCTACTGACCTGAACGGAAGTTTTACACTCAACACACATACAACAGGCAAAGTAAAGGTCCTGGTATCTTATATAGGACATACATCAGAAGAAATAGAACTCGATGTTAAAAACGGTATCAATGATGCCGGTGTGATCATACTGACACCTACTGAAGGCCAATTGGGTGAGGTACTGGTAAAAGGTACAATGGCGCCGTCCCAGATCAAAGCCCTGAGTATCAAAAAGAACTCCCTCGCAATAATGGACGTGATCGCGGCAGATGCGATTGGTAAATTACCCGATCGTAATGCCGCGGAAGCGGTACAACGCGTACAGGGTGTCGCCGTCGCCCGCTACCACGGAGAAGCAGATGCCGCGACAGTAAGAGGAACGCCTTTCGCCTGGACATCTACCATGTTCAATGGCAGCCGCCTGCCGAGCGCCAACGTAACTGGCGGACGGAACTCTGTCCTGGATGCTGTTCCTTCCGAAATGATCCAGTATGTACAGGTTGCCAAAGCCCTGACACCTGATATGGAAGGCGACGCTATTGGTGGCAGTATTAACTTCATTACCCGCACCGCTCCGGCAAAAAGACAGTTGAATGTCAGCGCTGCCGGCGGTTACAATACCTTCTCTCAGAATGGCACCTACAATGGTTCTGTCGTATACGGTGACCGTTTCTTTAAAGGTAAACTGGGTGTAATGGTAGCCGGCGCAATCTGGGACAGACAATGGGGAACCGATTCTTATGATATCGCGTACAATACCGGTCTGACCGATCCTACCCAGCAGAAATCCATCAGTACCGTGATGCTGAAAAGATATATGGGCCGTCGCCAGACTTATGGCGGTAATGTAGGACTGGAATATAAATTCAACACCAGCAATAAGATCTATTTCCGTGGACTGATGGATAAATTTAACGATATCCGTCCTGTATATGAATCTTATGTTGACTATAATAACAGCCGTTATCAGTATAACTACCGTTACTCTTACTACCAGACCACATTAAACGGTGCAGAATTAGGTGGTGAGCATCAGCTGTCTTCCCGCATAAAAATGGACTGGGCAGTGAGCGACTATTACACTAAATTCTTCCTGGAAACACCTCCGACAAACAACAATAAAGGCTTACCTATTGCTACCTTCCGCCAGAAAATCAACGGTGGATTCAATAATCTCTCTTCAGACGGCAAACGTTACTGGGGATTTGACTCACCAGATGGCATTGGCGGAGATCCCCTGCATTTTGACGCTGGTTTAAAAGATCCTTCAGAAGTAATGGATGCCTCCAAACTGACTTTACAACAGCTGGTCATCTCTCAGCTGGATACCAAAGAGCATGACAAAACCGCACAGCTGAATTTCAAAGTGAATGTTGCTACTAAGGTGAACCTGAAATTCGGTGGTAAATACCGACATAAGGACCGCACGTCTACTTTCGGCTCCAATATCGTGTACCTGCCGGGGGCAGCCCTGGGTATCCCCAATTCGCCTGCTTTGCTGACACTTTCCCAGTTACAGCGAACAGCTTTCCCGGAAAAAGCGGGTTTCTTTACAAAACTGAAGAGCAATCATGATAATCTGATGATGGACCCTATCACCAAGGAGCAACTCCTCAATCTGTACGACCCGGCGACCTTGAAAGCCAATGGTTTCGGTGACTATACCTCCGCTTCTAACGCAACTAATATCTATACCGGCACAGAAAACGTAGCCGCTGGTTATGCGATGGCAGAAATAGATGCTACTGACAAACTAAAGATCGTGGCCGGTGTGCGAAATGAGTATACATCATTGAACATGCAGGGTTCCAAAGCGACCAAAGATGCTACAAGTGGCGCTACTAATATCAGTGACGTAGAAGTGAAAAACAACTACAATGCGCTGTTACCGATGTTGCACCTGAAATACGCGCTCAATGATCATGCAAACCTGCGTGCAGCTTATACCCGTACTTTTATCCGTCCAAACTTTACCGACCTGACACCAGGTGAGTCGATCGATAATTCAAAATCACCTGTAACCATCACCAGGGGAAATCCTGCTTTGAAACCAACCTTCTCCAGCAATTTCGATGTAATGGGAGAATATTACTTCAATAACATCGGTTTGTTATCCGGAGGAGTATTCTACAAACAGATCAAAGACGTGATCTTCTCTGACAGAACCACGTATTCTGAGAATGGCGGCAGTTATGTACTGACGCAGGCAAGGAACCTGAATGATGCTAAACTCTTTGGTTTTGAAGGCGGTATCAATAAACGCCTGAGTTTCCTGCCTGGTATCCTTGCTGGTCTGGGCGTAGAATTCAACTACACCTATATCCACTCTGAAGTGGAAGTACCAAGAACCGGTACTGGTCTGTCGGACAAAACAAGTCTTCCCAACCAGTCTAAAAACATCTTCAACAGCATCCTGTTTTACGAACGTAATGGCATCATGGTACGTCTGGCGGGCAACTACCGCGGCGCTTCCGTAGAAACGATCAATCAGGCGGCAGGTAAGGACTTCTATGTATGGACAGACAAGAACTTCACCATCGACGCTTCTGCAACAGTCAACATCACTAAAAGCCTGCGCGTTTTCGTAGAGCTGAATAACCTGACCAATGAACCCCTCAGATTATACATGGGCGACAAACGCCGTGTAACCTCGACAGAGTGGTATGGTAGCCGCGGGCAGGCAGGTATTCGTTGGGATATTATCAAATAACTTTCTCAAAAAAGACAAAACAGCTGTAATATGAAAAAATTTGTATTGGCCTGCGCCTTGCTGGTGCCGTATATCTCGTTTGCCCAGTTGGCAGATAGTTCCAAACGTGTGGTAAAGATGCAGGGCACCGTTAACTTTCGCGATGCCGGCGGATATACCACCAAGGATGGTAAAACTGTAACCTGGGGCAAAGTGTACCGTTCTGCGGATGTAAGCAAGTTGACGGAACAGGACCTGGTAACACTTGAAAAACGTAATATCCATACGGTGATCGACTTCCGTGGTGTAAAAGAATCCGCCGCTGCTCCAGATCATCTGCTACCGGGTACTAAATATACTCTCAGTCCGGCTGGCAGTGATAGTCTGCCTGGTGCAGGACAGATCATCCAGCAGATCAAAGAAGGTGGCTTCCTTGAGAAATTCTATAGCAATACAACTCCGTTAGGCGAGCGTTACAGGCCCCTGTTCCGGCAGCTGCTGGAATTACCTGAAGGTGAAGCGATCATGTACCACTGTACCGGTGGCCGTGACCGTACCGGTATGGCAACAGCACTATTCCTGTATGCCCTGGGCGTACCACAGGAAACAATTGAAGCCGATTATGTAGCGAGCAATGTATACCTGGAACCCATGAATGCCCGGATGTTCAAATCATTTACAACAGGCACAGGACTGGATGAACAGACTGTTCGTAAGGCGATGGAACTCAGACCAGAATATATCAGGGCGATGTTCGCAGCTATCGTAACAAAGTATGGCTCTGTAGAGAACTTCTTTGAGAAAGAGCTGGGCGTCGGATCTAAACAGCTGAAACAGCTGAAGAAGAAATACACCATTTAATAGCATATTGAAACCTTGATAAAATGCCTTTACTGGCATGGATGATATCGCAGGAATTGCCTTCCGTATGGAATGAGTGGTTCCTGCGATTGTATTTGAGATATCACTGACTAACAGGATGCTGGTATCTGTAATCAAAGTGTTTGATAATATTCCCGTCAACATCTTTTAACGTTGCCAGCCGTTGAAAACTGTCATATTGATAATATGTTACCCGTCCGGCAGGATCAGTTTCACTAGTCACACCTGCCTGTGGAGAATAGGTATACGTATACACCTGTGTACTGTTATCTGCAAAGGCCGTCCTGATCTTATTAATTTCATCCCGTAGTGCCTGATCAGAGACCGGATTATTAAGTACGCTGGCATTTACAAGTTTGATTACCTCGCCATATGTGGCGCCGACTATGCGGGCCACCGGAAACTCATTACGATACCCCCATAGATATACTTCAGGTACATCTTCCGTTTTCGCCTGCTCCAGTAAATGAGCATCAGTATCATACCGGACAAACTGCAGGCGGCTTTCCATTGGATCATCACCATAGATCAACTCTTTTGAAGCTGGTGCTATGAAAGTATGAAAGAACCCGAAGTTGGTTTTTTCCCTATAAATCTGCACATTATCACGCTTAACGATCGTTTCTATTTTCTCATGCTGGATATTCCTGGCAAGCATACTATCATATACCGCTATACCCCGAAAGTCAAGAGGATACTTATATGTTTTGGATAGGACACGCTGATCGCTGTTAGTGGATGTCTCATTGATTACCTGTAGGTTATATGGATCATATTGATAGCTTACTTTGCTGACCAATACATTCCCGTTGTTATCATAAGTGCTGTCCGTTCTGGAACGCAATATTGGCCAGTATTGGCAGATTTTATACATGCTACCAATAAAGCTCCATTTACTACCTTCCGGGCAGATAGTAGTCGGATAGCCATCTGATTTACGGATACCGATCTTCGCGCCCCATATCCAGGCAAAATTTGCATTTCCACCCGCATTGTTCAGTGCGTATTCATTCATCGTAGCCTTAAGAATTGTACCTGCCGCATTATAGATTTTATGCGCCAGCAATAACCCTCTCAGGTCTTCTTTGCTGGATTTAGGCGCATAGGGATACCCATTGCCGCCTTCATCATACAAGCCGGTGATGGTATAGAAGAAATCTTCCCGGCCATTTTCTCCGCGTTCCCCGCTGAGTATACTTACTTTGGAATAACCCACAGGAGATCCCTGCGTTCGTCCGAGGGAATTTAAGGAAGTAGAATACCTGGTAAAATAGGACAGATCACCTGTTTTATATGGTTGTCCGCCGCCTTCTGAAGTGGAAACATTACAATAGTAAGCGGTAAATGTAACATCCTCATATTTAGGCAGATCCAGTAGTATGCCGGACGAGATACTGTCATTGAGCATATATTGGTAACGCCTGACAATATCATTACGATGACTAACCCCATCAAACAGTGTAATACGTTTTATTCTATTGCCACCCGCCATCTTGCTATACACAGGGGCGGCAGGCATATAGTTGTATTTCTTATAGTACACACTTATCCTGGCCTGTTCGGTAGCCAGGTCCCGCCGTGCGATCAGATAGTAACGTTGTCCGCTGTTTAATGTAAGTGCCATCGTAAGTGTCTGATTACGCGAGTCTCCGGCCGCCGCTTTTAAGCGCCAGTTGGCGTCATAGACCAATACTTCCGCCAGTGCATCACCAGCGATCTTCCCTTTTACAAAGTAGGTAATCGTTGTTTTTTGTCCGACGATATCAGGCACTACAATCATTACGGTGTCGGCCGCTTTCCCTGTTGTTGTTCCGATAAAGTTTGTATTAGCGGTGAGAGCGGCATCAGTCATAACTGAATCCGTTCGCCGCGGCAAATACTGGTATTGTGCATTATAGTACGAATATCGGTGAGGTTCATAGTCAAACGTTGCTACGCCACCGGTAGGATAAGTGATTGTTTGCAGCAATCCTTTCTGCATATAAACGGAATCCGGTTCACGGTTAGCTCCCGCTAAAACATTCCCCATATTATCATCATAAGCAGGTATTAGCGTCCCGTTATTTTTCCCGTTGAAATATCCCCAGTGATCCTGTGACATTGATTGCTTAGCCGGCAATGTCTCCGGATCTATGTATGAAAAGAGATACTTTAACGTGTCAGTCCCACCTGTTTCATAAAAGGAAGATAACAGCATTCGTTTACTCAAAGGGTCTGATTTCGTGGCATTTGTATACTGCTGATTGAAAAGAAACTTTTTATATAGTGTAAATCCGGCGTAGCTGGCTGTGAAGATTTCCAGACCCATTAATCTATACTTATTACCTGAATTGACATCTTTGCGATCACTGCTCCTGGTAAGTTGTATTTTCCCGCCGTTATAAGTAATGCTATTCAATACATGCGTATGTAATGTCTGATAATTCAGTGTATAGCTCTCTCTGTGCGTATCCATGAAACCTCCCCCGGAACAGGGGGAATTGCTTTGTCCTGGCAACAGATCATACACGGTATAGGAGGGTAGGCCATCTTCATAAGTGTATGTCAGCGGCGTATAATTGAAAGTGATGCTGTCCCGTAATGTAGCAGAGACTATTCTCGTAAGAAACCATGCGGAATTGCCTGCATTCACACTTATTGCATCTCCCGGATAAGTCTCCGAACTGGTAGATGAATGTTCTATGTTCCTGAATTCATACCTGTTGCCATCTTCTGTAGTGATGGTAAAACCGGCTGTCTGATTACCTGCTAATCGCCATGTTTTGAATGGAGAGAAGAAAACCTGCCCGTTCTTATCAAAGAACATTTTCGCCGTATGCCCGCCAAAATTGAGAAAATAGATATCCGGTGAGAGATCAACACGTCCTTCTCCTATATCTTTTTTATTACAGGTACTAAGACTATTGAGCCAGCTACCGGGATTAGCATCCGTATACAGCGGCAGTTTTGTTGACTTAGCGGCGGCAGTATAACCCGGTGTGGTAACCAGTTCATCATTCTTTCCCATCGCAGACCTGGTGATGACGCCACCTACGGAAAGATCCCAGCCTAATCCGACCCAATTACCTTCCTGATCAACAGGAATCCCGCCACCGCCCGTATAATTCAGCGTGATCGGATGACGAAGCGCACCTGATTGAATGACAGCCAACGGAAAGCTGATGTTGGCCGTACCACTGTATGTACTGACTGGAATATCGGTGACTTTAACCAGTTCGCTGGCAGTAGAAGATGGCTTATAGACAGTCGTTGGCGCTGTCATGTCAAAAGAAGACCGTTCCTGTGCATAGCTGTAGCAGGTGCCAGTTACCAATAATAAAAGGAAACACCATTTCCGGTGAAATGAACAAACAGTAAACATAACAATCCTTACGGAACTTTAATGTGATGCGGTTAACCTGTGCACAATGGCCCAGGGTGTTAACAAGCAATATGGTTTAGAAAAATCGTGCAGCTGTTTCATAGGATAACAAAATGCGGTGCTGAAACAGTACGATAGCGAAATAAGGGAATTTTTTATTACGAAAACGTTAATCCGATGTGAATGACCTTTGCCGATTTATACTATCTTGCTGCTGATGAAAATAAAAGCCATTATTACAGGTGCGACAGGAATGGTAGGAGAAGGCGTGTTGCTGGAATGTCTGCAAAATCCTGATGTAGAATCTGTGCTGGTGATCAGCCGGAAGACATGTGGTGTTACGCACACCAAATTAAAGGAGATTATTCACCAGGATTTCTTTAATCTGTCGCCTATCCGTATGCAGCTGGTTGGATATAATGCCTGTTATTTCTGCCTGGGCGTATCTTCAGTGGGCATGGACCAGGAGACCTATTACCGGCTTACCTATACGTTGACACTACATGTGGCGGATGTATTGAGTGAACTTAATAGTGATATGACGTTTTGTTATGTGTCAGGCGGGGGTACCGATTCTGCAGAGAAAAGCAGGATGCACTGGGCCAGAGTAAAAGGAAAAACAGAAAACGATCTGATGAAACTGCCTTTTAAAGCAGCCTTCGCTTTTCGACCCGGTTTTATCAAAAAACTGGAGGGGCAACAGTATGTACATAAATTTTATAAGTATATCAACTGGCTGTTCCCGATTGGAAGATTCCTGGCTCCGGGAGGCTTTTGTACAATGAAAGAACTGGCCCATGGCATGATGCAGGTCACATTACAGGGATATAAAACCCGGGTTCTGGAGGGAAAAGACATTATTGCGGCAGGGAAGGCACACATGGGCGTTCAATAACGCATAAGAAAGGTGGTGATATCTGAATTTCACCACCTTTTTTTCATATTAACCTCGCATTAACTTTTTTCTGCAAAAGATTGCGTTATTTCGTTTTCATTACACCATTGCTTTGTACTTATGACACGACCATACCATTACCTATATTGTTAATCCCGTTTTCAAGGGACTTATTTATTAACCATTGTTAGTTACCAATCTGCTTTTTCTATGCAGCTAAGAACCATTATTTGTACACCCATCACGCGGTTATTGTGTGTGATGATACTGACGTCAATATTGGCGGTAATAGCCAGCCCATATTTATTGGCGCAGAACAAGCCGGCTGCTACTCGTGTGCCGGTTGCAAAGCCTGTACCCTTGCCTCCGGCTTATTCATTGACGACGATAAACAGCATACGTAGCTGGACGCCTTCCCGTCCATTTACTGATCCGGCTCAGGTAATTTCGCCGTCCAGGACAGTGGCAGAAGTCAGCTTGGAAACCCGGTATTTCGATGGGTTGGGGCGCCTGTTACAGACGGTCGACAAGCAGGCCAGTTCCATGGGGAAAGACCTGATTATGCCCTATGTGTATGATGCCTTTGGCAGAGAGCAGTTTGATTATCTGCCTTATACGCAGAAAGCAGGGGCGCAAAACGGGCAGTTTAAACAAACACCATTCAGCGAGCAACAAGCGTTTTACAGAGATATCGGTTTGTCTCCCGGAACAGGCGCTGACAGCATTTATTATTCACAGACCTTATACGAACCATCACCGTTAAACAGGGAAATACAGACATGGTCGCCCGGGAATACCTGGGCAAAAGAAGGCGGTAACCACCCTGTAAAACAACAGTATCTTATTAATACGATAAATGACTCTGTGCGGTGCTGGCGGCTGTCTCCCGGAACGACAATGCCAGTGAGCAATAGCATATACAATGGCGGATGTCTCTATAAAGAAGTGACGGTCAATGAAGCCGGCGTGCAGACAATCACTTACCGGGATCTGGAAGAACTTATCATCCTGACAAAAACACAGCTGTCCGCCAACCCGGGAAGCTCACACATGGGATGGCTTTGCACCTATTACATATACGACAACATTGGCAATCTGCGCTTTGTAATCCCGCCCAAAGCTACAGATATTCTCCGGGGAAACTGGACACTCTCCACTACAATAGCAAGTGAATTGTGTTTTATATACCGGTATGACAATCGATCACGTATGATCGTCAGGAAGATGCCTGGCGCGGACAGTGTTGAGATGGTCTATGATAAACGCGACAGACTGGTGGCCAGCAGAGATGGTATTATGCGCATCATGGGGCAATGGCATGTCTGCTGGTATGATCAGTTGAACAGGGAACTGAAAACCGGATTGGTCAATCTTGGGGATAACAGAACTACATTACAGCGACGTATTGATCTGATATCCCCCGGAAAGCAGGATACCTTTGCTTTTGTCAACGCTGGGCAAATCCGGCTGCTGACGTATACGTATTACGATACATATAATTTCCCGGACAGACAGGCATATACAATTGCCGATCTCTCTAAGTTACCCGCCGGAGCCAACCTATATGCAGAAGTCCTGCCTGATTTAGCCAGTAGTAAAACAAAGGGGCTGGCGACAGGGAAGCGCGTCCGTGTAGAAGCGACGGACCAGTTTATTACCTCTTCCGTTTACTATGATCATAAAGGGCGTATTATTCAGACGATTGCCAATAATATGGCTGGTGGAAAGGACGTTGCCAGTAGCCGCTACGACTTCCGTGGGAAAATACTCAGTACCTATCTGCGACATACGAATCCACGCAGCGTATTGACGCCGCAGACGACCGTACTCACTATGTTTGATTATGATGCCAGGGGCAGACTGGATTCCATCAAAAAACGGATCAATGATGACCTGGCGAATGAGCGAACAATTGCTGTTAATACGTATGATGAATTGGGGCGACTGCGTACAAAAAGGCTCGATGTGACAGGAGTGAATACGCAATTGGAAACATTGCAATATGAATATAATATAAGAGGGTGGTTGAAGTCCATTAACGGACAATTTGTAAATACTCCCAATTCCACTACTAACTGGTTCGGACAAGAATATTGTTACGATGATGGTTTTGACAGCATCTCATATACCGGTAATATCGCCGGCATTAAATGGAAAAGCGGCGCTGATGGTATCGCCCGCGCGTATGGTATGGGGTATGACAAAATAGACCGTTTAACATATGCAAGCTTCACACAACAAATCAGCAGTAGCTTATGGACAAACGAAAAAGTCGATTTTTCCGTTAGCGGACTAACATACGACGTAGCAGGAAATATATTATCGATGAATCAAAAGGGCTTGAACGGATTGACTATCAGGACCATTGACAGTCTGAAATATGATTATTTTGCAAATAGCAACCGCTTGAGCTTCGTCACCGACAAGGCCAATGATCCAACCAGTATTTTAGGCGACTTCCATGAACAGGACAACCGGGAAGTACAGGATTACTGGTATGATTCTAACGGAAATGTGGCCAAAGACAGGAACAAATCCGTCGACACCGTATTGTATAACTACCAGCAGTTACCAGCCATTCTCCTGGCGAAAAACAGGAAGGCAGCCATCTATAACCTCTATGCTGCAGGTCAGCGTGATCTGCTGGCAAAAATGGTATCCGATACAAGCGTAGTACCACACCAGTTCCGTGTAACGAATTATATCAATGGTTTTCAATATGAACAAGACACGCTGCGATTCATCACCCAGGAAGAAGGACGTATAAGACCCATCTATCAATCAGGTAAGCCGGTTCGGTATACAATAGACTATTTCATCAGGGATAATCTGGGTAACGTTCGGATGGTGCTTGGCACCAGGCGTGACACGACAATCTACCGGGCCACTATGGAAACGGCAGTCGCCGCAAAAGAAAATGCGATTTTCAGTAATATAGAACAGACACGTAGTAGTAAACCTGTTGGCTATCCTGAAGATAAAACGACAGCGGCGAATGCTTATGTCGCCAGACTGAATGCGGTAAACGGGCAAAAGATAGGTCCGGCTTTAGTACTGCGCGTAATGGCAGGAGACAGTATTCAGATAGGTGTGAGGGCCTTTCTGAAAGATCAGGGCGCTTCAAGAAACAGCGTAAATGCAGACGGGATGGCGGCCGCTTTGTTACATGCGTTGAGTGGCAACGCGGAAAATAACACAAAGTATAATCTGCAGGAGGATATCCCGTTCTCCGCAGGTATCAGTAGCGATATCTACACACAGCTAAAAGAAAAAGATCCTGCAGAAAATCTACCAGATAATCCAAAGGTTTATCTATGCTTTGCCGCATTTGATGAACAGTTCAGTCTTGTCGGTCAGAATGCAGGCGCGAAACAGGTACAACGTACAACAGATGTCTTACAAACGCTGGTATCGCCTTCAATGCGGATACAAAAGAGCGGATATATTTATATTTATACCAGCAATGAAAGTGCACGGGATGTATACTTTGATAATCTGACAGTTACACGAATCAGTAGTTCGTTGTTAGAAGAAACGCATTACTATCCGTTCGGGCTTATCATGGCTGGTATCAGTTCTTCTGCGATAAAAGAAAATGCATATCCAGTAAATAAAAAACTATACAATGGTATCGAGTTTAATACGGATCTTGACCTGAACGAATATGACGCATTCTACCGAACATTAGACCCACAGACCGGCAGATGGAAACAGATTGACCCAAAGATTGAAAACATGGAGGCATGGTCACCTTATGCTTCGAATTTCAATAACCCGATGCGTTACAGCGATCTGCTGGGAGATGAACCCATACCTATAAAAGGAGTCTTTAAGACATTAGGGGCTTTAGCCAATATAATGGCGAACACGCTATTCAGAGTGACTGCCGAGAACCGGAAGGAGAATATGGCGGTCGTCCGGAATGCGGTTAATAAAGGAGTAGAGAATTTTAAAGGTCGAATAGCTACCGGAACGACTACTCCACAACTGATTTATAAAGAACTGAGAGAGAATCCCCTGGCAGCAATTACTGGCCTGGGAGGTTTAGAACTGAAAGGTGCGGCATTTGCAGTAGAGGAATTTGTGGCGACGTCGAAGGCAGGTGGAACAGGAGGGAAGGTGGCAGTAGAAGGGGAAATGGGGGTGAAGATGTCGGGGAAGTTGGATGGCGCGGGTAGGGCGGCAGAATATGGAGGAGGTTGGGAGAGTGCAAGTTTGAAAGAGGCTATTGAGAAGTTTGCGCCAGGGGCTGAAGGTGTGGCGAGTGAAACAGGAGGGAAAACACTTTTTGTTAACAAAGAAACTGGAGTACAGATAGTATATGATAAAGGGGGAAATTATTTTCGAATACAGGACACGAAGATAAAAGGGCAAAGAGTCTATCTCGATTGGAATGGGACACTACCAAATAATAAAATAGTTAATGGAAAGCAGATGGGAAGATCAAAGGGAGAATATAATCAAGCTACACATTTTAGAAACGTTGACTAATTTTAAACATATGAGAAGTATAATAGTACCGAAAGATAGAGAAGCTGATATTCTGTTAGATACGGATGAAGCAACTCCAGAACAATTAATTATTATTTCATTTGATAATGCCGAATTTAAGGAATTGTGGGATGCAGGTATTTTTCATCTAATCAACGAGATGACTAATTCCTTGATAGATGTTTACGAGGACGATGCTATTCGGGAGAAATATAAACTTCAATTGGTTCTTGACAGTAAGATTTTTGATATACCTGTAGCAACTGACAAACTGAAGCAAATAAAAAACCTCTTCCAAGAGGCCCTTCAACGAGACACCGGCGTATACTTTTATTTTTAACGCTTATCGGGTCGATGAATCCATCGTCCTGATAAGCCATAACCAATACTCCATCTCTGCGATGATGACTATTTAACTAATCATCGCAGAGAACCACTCCTTCACCTAAACGAAACATCCCTTATTTAAGCAATCCAATTACCACCATTAAGTTTGATTTTTACAACCATACAACCTGTCGTTATTTCCTTAAAAACATAACGAACACACTGTTATAAGCCATATACCTCTTCACTAAACTTTGAAATTTATAGTTATCTGTTTGAATATTACAATTCTCATAAGCCCGCTTCGAACTAAATTTGCTTTTAAACGTTAACGATTCAGGAAGCAAAGGTCAAGTTTGATAAGGATTACCCATAAGGAAGCCTGCGGTACTATTACACCGTATGCGGGTTTATTCGCTGTCAATCCCCCTGCCGTACGTCAACCTATTTAGATCTATTATTTACAGAAAAGCAATTCTTTATGGTTAAGCTTAAAATCAACCAGAAAGAGTATTCAGTGGACGCCAGCCCTGACATGCCATTATTATGGGCATTAAGGGATGTACTGGGATTGACTGGTACCAAGTTCGGTTGCGGAATGGCGCAATGTGGCGCCTGTACCGTGCATTTGGATGGAGAAGCAGTACGTTCATGTGTGACACTGGTGTCAAGAGCCGTCGGGAAAGAAGTCACTACGATTGAAGGACTATCCGCAGATCCGACCAATTACCTGCAGAAAGCATGGCTGGAAATCGATGTACCGCAATGCGGCTATTGCCAGTCCGGACAAATTATGTCTGCAGCAGTATTATTGAGAGAAAATCCGAATCCAACAGATGAAGACATTGACAACGCAATGTCCGGGAATATTTGCCGCTGCGGCACCTATCCCCGTATAAGAAGGGCTATTCACTTAGCCGCACAAATGCAGCGGGAAGGAGGTAATGGAAAATGAGTGAAATAATGAACACGAGCAGGCGTAATTTCCTGAAAACCGGCGCCGTATTGGGTAGCGGTCTCCTGATCTCATTTACCATCCCTGGTGCGAAGAAAGCTGCTGCCGCTGGTGCAGCTTCCATGCTGGGCCCTCAGAGCGGAGCTGCATTTGCCCCCAACGCCTATCTGCATATCACTGCTGATAATCAGATCCTGATATATCTCGCCCATGCTGAAATGGGCCAGGGTATCTGGACAACCTTATCAATGCTGATCGCTGAAGAACTGGATGTGGACGTCAATAAGATGGTGGTACAACACGGTGACGCATGGAAACCGTATAACCATACCTTGTTTGGCATTCAGATCACCGGAGGTTCCAGTACAACTTATTCTGAATTTGACAGGTACCGTAAAGCCGGAGCGACCGCCAGGGTGCTGCTGGTAGAAGCAGCTGCAAAGAAATTCGGGGTGAGTCCGTCTGAATGTAAGACGGAAAATGGGGTAGTAACTGCGGGCGGTAAAACTGCCACTTACGGTGAATTGGCCACTGAAGCGGGTACACTGACTGCTCCTGCTGACGTACCACTGAGAGACGCAAAAGACTGGAAATACATCGGTAAAGGCGTTAAACGCCTGGATACACCGGCTAAAATAAACGGTACTGCAAAATTCGGTATGGATGTGCAGTTTCCGGGTATGCTGACAGCTGTCGTGTTACACGCACCTGTTTTCGGCGCGAAAGTGAAATCCGTGGATGCATCTAAAACAAAAGCTATCCCGGGTGTGAAACAGGTCGTAGAGATCCCTTCAGGGGTGGCCGTATTGGCGGACAACTACTGGGTGGCTAAAAAAGGTCGCGCGGCATTGAAAGTAGACTGGGACCTGGGTCCTGGTGCACAGGTTGACTCCAAAGCCATGCTGGCAGAATACAAAAAGCTGGCGCAAACGCCTGGCGCTCCTGCCAGCAAAGCGGGTAATGTTGATACAGGGATGTCCAGAGCGGCTAAAACGGTAGAAGCGGAATATAGCTTCCCTTATCTGGCTCACGCCCCTATGGAACCACTGAACGTGACCATCGAACTGAAAAATGGTCAATGCCAGATATGGTGTGGTACTCAGATGCCAGGGATGGATCAGGTGGCCGCTGCAAAAGTACTCGGACTGCAGCCCGAACAGGTTAGAGTAAATACTACTTTCCTTGGTGGGGGCTTCGGTCGTAGGGCTACGCCGGCATCTGATTTTGTAATCGAAGCTGCACAGATCATCAAGGCAAGTGGCAAACCCCTTGTGAAAATGGTATGGGCGCGTGAAGATGACGTGAAAGGTGGTTTCTATCGCCCGGCTTTCGTACACAATGTGAAAGTTGGTCTGGATGCCAATGGTATGCCGATCGCCTGGAAACATAACATCGTCGGTCAATCCATCATGGAAGGCACCCTTTTCGCCGCTATGATCAAAGATGGTATCGATGCCGCCTCCGTAGAAGGAGTAGCCGATTCTCCTTATGTGGAAGCGGTACCAGACAGACTCGTTACCTTACACTCGCCTAAAAATGCAGTACCTGTTCTATGGTGGCGCTCTGTTGGTCATACCCATACGGGTATGGTTATGGAAACCGTTATCGACGAACTGGCACATGCCGCCGGTAAAGACCCGCTGGCATACCGCCAGGAACTGCTGAAAGAACACCCGAGACACCTCGCTGCGCTGAACCTGGCTGCTGAAAAAGCAGGATGGGGGAAACCGGTAGCAGCCGGACGATTCAGAGGTATCGCCGTACATGAGTCCTTCCAGAGCTATGTAGCGCACGTAGTGGAGATTTCCCTGAACAGCGACGGTACTATCAAGGTACATAAGGTGGTGAGTGCGATTGACTGCGGACTGGCAGTAAATCCTGACGGCGTAAAAGCACAGATAGAAAGCGGTATCAATTTCGGGGTATCCGGCGCACTGCTGGGTGAGATTTCCCTGGAAAACGGTCGCGTACAACAAGGCAACTTTAACGATTACGTGGTATCAAGGATGTTTGATACTCCGGCGGAAATAGAAGTACATATCGTGAACAGTACAGGTAAAATGGGCGGTGTCGGTGAACCCGGTGTGCCTCCCGTAGCCCCTGCTATTGCCAACGCATACTTCGTTGCCACCGGCAAACGCCTGAGAGATCTGCCTTTTAATAAGACGATCCTGCATGCTTAGGCATTCGTCCTGATTATTTACACGTAAAGCGATGTTATGGCACAATCAACTAAAAACCAGAACTTTAATAAAAAGAAGGCCATTTACCTGCTGTTCGCTGTAACGGCAATTTCTTCGGTTGTAGTATCTTTCCGTACGGATGCGTTCAATATGATCCCAAGAGGGGAAAAAGTGACGCCGCCAGTAACGGAAGCCGCAGAGCCGGACAGCGTCATCTCTAAAAAGGCCTTTCTGCAGGCTTATAAGGTGCTGATGCACCCGCGTTGTATGAACTGTCACCCAACCGGAGACAGACCATTACAGGGCGACGACAGCCACATACATACCATGAACGTACAACGTGGTGTGGACGGTAAAGGACTTTACGCCATGAAATGCTCCAACTGTCACCAGCCACAGAATACGCCTGGTCTGCACATGCCTCCGGGTAATCCGAACTGGCACCTGCCACCAGCTGATATGAAAATGGTATTCCAGGGTAAATCTCCGAGAGAACTGGCGCAAACCATGCTGGATAAAAATCTGAACGGTCATAAAGACTTCAAAGACCTTATCGAGCACGTATCCAAAGATTCTCTCGTAGGTAGCGGATGGAATCCGGCCGAAGGGCTGGCTCAGCTGCCAATGACCCGCGCAGTATTTGTGAAACATTTCAAAACATGGCTGGATAAGGGTGCTTATCTGCCTGATAAATAAAGAATGAAGGAAATCGAGGATATCATACGAGCGTACAAAGCGTCCCGGCAATCGGGAAAAAAGGTAGCATTGGCGACCGTTGTACACGTGGAAGGTTCTTCTTATCGTCGTCCGGGTGCGAGAATGCTTGTGACGGAAGACGGAGAGATGACCGGCGCTATCAGCGGCGGATGCCTGGAAGGGGATGCTTTAAGAAGAGCATTGCTGGCCATCATCCAGCAACAGAATAAGCTGGTGACCTACGATACAACGGATGAGGATGACGCAAAGATCGGTGTACAGCTGGGTTGCAACGGGATCGTGCATATACTGTTCGAACCCATCGATCCGGATGCCCCCCACAATGCCATCCGCCTGCTGGAACAGGTATTGGAGAAACGCGAGGACGCCGTATTAGTAACTCTTTTCAGGTTAAACCAGGCTGCTCAGCAGCCTGGTACCTGTCTGCGCTATTCAGGTAATACCTTCTCAGGCAGCCTGGAAGACGGTGAACTGAAAACCACCATCATGAACGATGTCCTGGAAGTGTTCAGTACCAGACAGGGAATCGTTAAACAGTATGGTGAAGAGAAACCAGCCCTCCACGGATTTGTGGAACTGCTGAAACCACCTGTTTCGCTGATCATAGCCGGCGCCGGAAACGACGCTATGCCACTGGTGGAAATAGCCCGTATACAAGGCTGGCATACCACGGTGGTAGACGGAAGACCACTCTATGCGACCCCCGCCAGATTCCCGGGAGCCGGCAGAGTGATCGTCAGTAAGGCAAAAGAAGTGCTGGATAAAGTGACCATCGACGAAAGAACGGTATTCGTGCTGATGACGCATAATTACAACTATGACCTCGCACTGCTGGAATTACTGCTGCAAAAAGAAGTAACTTACATCGGTACGCTGGGGCCAAAGACAAAGCTCGAACGCATGCTGGATGAACTGGCGGCTAAAGGCATCACCGTAAGTGAAGAAGACAGGGCCAGGATCCACGGTCCCGTGGGCCTGGACATAGGTGCAGAAACAGCTGAGGAAATTGCATTGTCTGTGACGGCTGAAATAAAAAGCGTACTTTCAGAGAGGACCGGCATTCCTCTCCGGGATAAAAGCGGGCCGATACATACTTTGTAAATCGTATGGATATGGAAAAATACGGTGTAATCATTCTGGGAGCGGGTAATTCTTCCCGCCTGGGACAACCGAAACAATTGCTGATGTACAAGGGCAAAACCCTGATCTGTCAGATGGCTGAAGAGGCGATAGCAGCAGTAGGAAGCCCCGTTGTACTCGTAACAGGTGCAAATGCACCCCAGATATTGGAGAAATTGTGCGGATTCGCCATCGAAATAGTAGAGAATGAACAATGGTCGGAAGGTATGGGCTCTTCCATCAGCACCGGAATGAAAGCCATCGCCAAACATTCCGGCCTCACAGGTGTCATCATTATGGTATGTGATCAGCCTTTCGTAAATGCAGCCTTGCTGCAACAACTGATCGATCAGCAGACGATCGCCGGAAAAGGCATCATCGCCAGCACATACGATAATACAGCCGGTACTCCCGTTCTTTTCAGCAATACTTATTTTGACGCACTTACCGCTCTCGAAGGACAGCAGGGCGCTAAAAAGATATTACAGCAGTCTACCGATGACCTGGCACTTGTGCCATTTCCCTTAGGCGCGCTGGATATAGATACCGCTGAAGATTATCAGCGATTACTAACAGGGCAAGTTGCAAACTGATGATAATTGATTCGTATAACCGTGTGCATGATTACCTGCGGATTTCCCTGACAGATAATTGTAACCTGCGGTGTTTTTACTGCATGCCGGAGGAAGACTATGACTTCACGCCAGCTTCCCGGTTAATGCAGGCCGACGAAATAGCCACTTTAGCAGGCATTTTTACCGCCAATGGCGTCCGTAAAATCAGACTCACTGGTGGTGAACCGCTGGTAAGGAAAGATGCTGCAAAGATCATACTTTCCCTTTCCCGTCTGCCGGTAGAACTGACCATGACCACCAACGGTGCAAGACTGCATGAATTTGCCGATGTGCTGGAAGAAGCCGGCATACGTTCCCTGAATATCAGTCTCGATACCCTGCAGGCAGACAAATTTATGCTGATCACCCGCCGTGACCTGTTTCACCAGGTGAAAAGCAATATCGATCTGCTGCTGAATATGGGTATCCGCGTGAAGGTAAACGTAGTGATGATGAAAGGCCTGAACGACAATGAAATCAACGACTTCATCGCCTGGACCAAACACACGCCGGTACATGTCCGCTTTATTGAATTTATGCCTTTCAGCGGTAACCGCTGGACCAGCAACAAGGTCATGTCCCTCCAGGAAATCCTGCACACCATCAGCGCTGCATATGATTTCTTACCTTTGAAAGGTGGACCGCATGATACCGCTAAGGGATTCATCGTACCCGGACACGCTGGTACTTTCTCCGTGATCAGTACCATGACCGAACCTTTCTGCGGTACCTGCAACAGAATGCGGCTGACGGCTGACGGCAAACTGAAAAACTGCCTCTTTTCCAAAGGAGAAACAGACCTGCTGACAGCCCTCCGGAATAAGGAAGAAATACTGCCGCTGATACAAGGAAACATCCTCAGTAAAGCAAAAGAACTCGGTGGACAATTCACCGGTAAACTGGAAGATGTACATGCAGAACTGATCGAAAACAGAAGTATGATCACCATCGGCGGATAAAACAAATAAATAACCATCTCAATATGTGTGTAGCCAGGACAGTGAGCATCGCTACACAAGAACAATAAGCACTAAAAAGCACAACCGGCATCTGAATCATGGAAAAGGCAATCAAAGACATCCTCTCAAACGGCGTATTAAAAGTGAATGGCAGCTTATGGCTGGAAGGAAACGGTAACCGTTTCTTGGGTCCCGGCCCCGTACAGTTACTGGAACTGATACAGGAAACCGGCTCCATGAACCAGGCAGCCAAACGCATGAAGATGTCTTATAAGAAAGCCTGGGAACTCATTAATAATCTGAATAGTATGGCAGGTACGCCACTGGTCGTTACCAGTACCGGCGGTGATAATGGCGGCGGTTCTGCTATCTCTGAAGAAGCCCTTCAGCTCATTGCTTACCATCGTGAATTAAGAGTCCGGTTCGCCAAATTTCTTGAAGAAGAGACACAACGCTTAAAATAACAACACACACACAGCACATCAGATATGTGCTTTTTTTACCTGCTCGTTATATCCAAAGAGATACAACGCAACAAATAACTATTATGACCAGATATCTAATCATCGTCTCCGGCTTTGTCAGTGTAGGTGTGTACGGACAGGATGCGTCTAACATACAGAAAGACACAACTGTGAAGATATTATCTGAAGTAACCGTATCTGCCTCCCGCACCAGGGAAAGCCTGCTCCGTTCTCCCGTGAGCATTCAGAAAGCTGGTGAACAATACTTTCGCATGTCTGCTGCTCCTTCCTTCTATGACGCGCTTGAACACCTCCAGGGTGTACAGCTGATCACCCCAAGCCTGGGTTTTAAAGTGCTGAATGCACGTGGCTTCGCCAATACTACGAACGTACGTTTTGCACAACTCGTAGATGGAATGGACGTCGCGTCTCCACATATCGGTGGCCCTATCGCCAATGCGCTCGGACCCTCTGACCTCGATGTCACTAACGTAGAAATATTACCGGGTGTAGCATCCGCGCTTTATGGTATGAATACCGTTAACGGACTGGCGAATATCTCGACTAAAAATCCTTTCACTTCAGAAGGATTAAGCATACAGCAGAAGACAGCCCTGACACACCTGAGCGACGCTAACAGCGCAGTAAAAGCCTATACGGAAACAAGTATCCGATGGGCAAAGGTGATTAGTCCGAAGCTGGCTTTTAAGATCAATGGTACCTTTAATCAGGGATATGACTGGGTAGCAAATGATCACCGGGAGCTAAACGGTCAGGCGAATGCAAGTACCGGTCTGCTGGGAAAAGATAACCCTGCACGGGATCCTTTAAGTAGTTACGGCAATGAATCGTCCGACAGAAGAACGATCAGCCTTGGTGGCCGCAATTATGTCGTTGCGCGTACAGGGTATGACGAAAAAGACGTTGTTGATTATGACCTCCGCAATATCAAAGCCGATGCAGGTATTTATTATCAGCTGAAACCAGGTATGACCCTGACATACCTTTATCATATAGCCCTCCTGGACAACGTATACCAGCGCGCCAACCGCTTCCGCCTGGAAGACTACCTGGTACAGCAACATGGTATACAGTTTCAATCAAGTAGTCTGCAGCTGAAAGTCTACCTGAACAGAGAAAATACAGGTAATTCCTATAACCTCCGTTCCATGGCAGAAAACATTGATCGTAATTACAAACCAGACAATCAATGGTATGCCGACTATACCGCAGCTTTCAATACAGCCACCGGTGCAGGCGCCACTGTTGCAGATGCACATAGACAGGGCAGGGTAGCAGCAGATGCAGGTCGTCCTTTACCAGGTACGGAAGCCTTCTCTAACAGTCTGACAAAACTCGCACAGATCAATAACTGGGATATCGGTGCAGCCCTGAAAGTAAAAGCCAGCTTCATCCATGCGGAAGGACAGGTAGATCTTACCCAGGACCTGCTGAGCAGTCTGAAAGAAAAAGCTGGTTTACAGATACTGGTAGGTAGCGATCACCGGACCTACATCATTGAGCCGGATGGTAACTATTTCATCAATCCTGAAGCAGGGAAAGAATACACCAATATTCACTATGCAAAAACAGGCGGTTTTGTGTCTGTTACCAAAACATTGCTGAACGGTGAGCTGAAACTGGGCGCTATCCTGAGAGGTGATAAAAATGACTATTTCGACCTGATGATCACGCCTCGTTTTACAGCAGTCTATTCACCGGTAAACACACAACATTTCCGGGCCTCTTACCAGAGCGGATACCGTTATCCGAGTATCTTCGAAGCCTATTCCAACGTGAACAGCGGTGGAGTGAAACGTGTAGGTGGTCTGCCTGCTATGTCGCAAGGCATCTTTGAAAAAGCATGGCTGGCATCGTCTATTACCACTTTCCAGCAAGCCGTGCTGACTGACGTCAACAGCGCCGGACTCACACAAAATCAGGCCATCGAAAAGAATAAAGGACTGCTGAAGAAAAACCCTTACACCTACATCAAAGCCGAACACGTAAAATCTATGGAAATAGGCTACAAAGGCATTTTTGACGATGGCAGGTTCTTTATCGATGCGGAAGCCTACCTGAATAAGTACAAAAACTTTATCGCACAGGCGAATATGAATGTGCCGAATACAGGAGTGGCTGACTCTATTCCTTATGCCCTCTATAACAAAAGCAAACAGAGCCCTTACCGTATGTGGACCAATTCACAGACGGAAGTCAATAACTACGGTGGTAGTCTGGGCCTGACCTACACCGAAAAAGGCTATGTCGCCAATGCTAATGTGACCTATGCCAAACTGAAAATGTCAGACAAGGAAGACGGATTGGAAGATGGTTTTAACACCCCTTCCTGGACACTGAATGTTTCCCTGGCAAAGGAGCGCATATTAAAGCACGCAGGCGCCGGTATTTCCTGGAAATGGCAGAGTAGCTATTACTGGCAGTCTTTTCTCGTAAATGGCGATGTAGATGCTTATTCTACCGTAGAGGCACAGGTGACGTATTTATTTGACAAGATCAATTGTAAGGCAAAACTAGGCGCCAGTAACCTGCTGAATAAGTATTATTACTCCTTCCTGGGCGGACCATCTATAGGAGGGATGTATTACCTGACAGTGACATATGGCATACGCTGATAAAGACTATTCTTTTAAATAGCAGCTAAAATCAGTCACAGATTCCGGTGGATTTTATGCAAAACGATTTGAGTAAGACTATTTTAACGTAGATTTATGTTAGATTAGTCTTATCTCAAATTTGATAATATGGAAGCCAACGCACACAGGAGTCAGGGATTTGTTGGATGTGACGGAGTAAGGATTGAGAATGGTAATTTTAAGGTACATGTAGCCAGTAATCAATATAAAACCGCTTCTCCCTATATCCGCAGGGATTTCTATAAAATAACGCTATTCAAAGGCATTTCCAGGCTGCATTATGCAGATACTGGTATTCTCATAGATAAACCGGCACTGACATTCTCCAACCCACTCGTACCTTATGCATGGGAACCCATCTCAGACCACTGGAACGGATACTATTGTCAGTTTACGGAAGAATTCATGAACATTCATGAACGCAATCACCTGTCATTCCAGGATTCCCCTTTGTTCAAAATAGGCGGTAATCCTGTCTGTTTTTTGTCTGAAGAACAGTACGCCAACGTAGAGACGCTTTTCAAAAAAATGATTGCTGAAGAGGCCACAGATTACGTACATAAATACGAAGTCATCAAGAATTATGTGAACCTCATTATTCATGAAGCCTTGCGTATGCAACCGGCAACGCCTGTCAGCAGGCCGACCAGTGCAGCCGTACGCATTACCATGTCCTTCATGGAGCTCCTGGAAAAACAATTTCCGGTACTGGCGCCTTCGCAGGCACTGGAACTGAAAACAGCAGGGGATTATGCTAAAAATCTGGCTATTCACGTGAATCATCTTAATCACGCAGTGAGAGATGTAACAGGTAAAGCCACTACCGTACATATCCGGGAGCGTATTATTGCTGAAGCTAAATTATTGCTGAGAAATACAGACTGGAGTATTGCAGATATCGCTTACGCGTTGGGGTTCGATTATCCTGCTTATTTCAATAACTTTTTCAAGAAACAGACGGGGATGACTCCCCGTTCTGCCAAATTAGTAACAACAGGAAGTATCTAAGCTACTTCCTGTGTTGCTGGTGATAATATATTTCTTACCTGTACGAGACGATCGTAAAATACCTCAAAAATTCCCACTCCTTGTCTTAATTTCATAATCTGAAGGTGACTGAATGCAAAGGCTTTCAGGTCTGTAATAACCACGCCCGGTCCTAAAGTAAGCGTCTTTGGTAGTTCAGCTGTTTTGAAAAATTCTTCCATCTCCTGGATCTCTTTGTCGGCATATTTCATCGCGCAAAGATAACCGGAACAGTTATTTCTTTTAATTTTTTTATCTTGGCAGCGCTATTATTAACCTTTTGACCCTGATGGAGCTGATAATCAATATAAAAGTAGCGGGACGGAAACATGCCATACTAGAGAAGAAACCGATAGAGATTGATGACATTGGCAGTAACCCCACTGTTCGGGAACTCATCACCGCCGTTGTGACACAACAGGTGATCGCTTATAACAATAAACCCTTCGAAAAAAATGTGTTACCCTTTCTTACCAGTGAGCAGATAGAGGGACAAACTACCACTGGTAAAGTCGGATTCGGCAGCATTTACAATGAACAGAAGGCAGATCTTCCCAAAGCGCAGGATGCCGCATTACAAGCCTTTGAAGATGGCATGTTTGCAGTTTTCGCAGATGAAGAGGAGTTAAAATCGCTCTCCGAGCATTTTGTGCTGAACCCGGCGACTGTAATCACATTTATCCGATTAACATTTCTTGCCGGTAGCTACTGGTAATTGAAAAACCTTAAACTTTTAGAATGGACATTCGCCAATTCTTCCCCACGAAGATTATCCCTGACTTTGAAACAAACCTTGTTTCGACCCTGAAATCCGTGTACGACGGAACTGCCAGCCACGAACTACTGACAAAAAGAACTGCAGAAATTACCCTTCAGCTGATGGGTAAACTACAGGAAAAAGAGCAGGTCAGCTTTGTGTCTTATGCAATGACAGCTGCTCGCCAGGAGAGAATAACGGAACTGTTGCCCACCGAAAATGAATGGGATAACGAAGAACTGTACAACCTTTTGCGTTTTCTCTTTGGCGATGAAAAAGCCGTGTACGTAAAACATGCCTGGAGCAAGTTTCCCAACCTCATGTACATGAGCGGTTGGAATCGCCGCTCTTTCCGTGCTCCTGAAAGAAGAGAAAAATACCTGCCTAATCAGCTCACTTTTCTGAAAGGGATTATGCTGCAGGTACACGTCTACGGCATCGACACGCATTACCAGTACGAGTGCTATGATCTCACTATCAAAGAACAGATTATTGTGGACCATGAGCATGATACACAATATCTTTATCATATGTGGGCGGCAGCCATCGATCTGGGTAATGAAGAGATATTTAAGCTATTTGAAGATATTATTTACAATAAAGAGCCGGAAGGTAAAGTCAGCGACGGTATCATCAGAGCGCTCCTGTTAAGCGAACGCGAAGATGCCTGGCAACTGGTAGAGAAACTACTGTTGTCAGCACAAAGACAAGAGGGATTACGGCAGACCATACTCGAAGCACTGGACGATTGCAGTACCGGCGCTTTGAAGTATATGCTCAAAGTGGTTATAGATAACAAACTGACCAGATTTTCCTCCGTCGTAAGAGCACTGGATGTATGGGCCGGTATCAACTGGGAGTCTGAAAAAGAATCCGCTGTTATTCGCTTCCTTCAAAAAGCACATACGTATCTGTCAGATCCCTCACTGATCCCCGCGGCAATTAACGGTGACGACTTTTCTGATATATACATGGGGCTCTGGGCGCAAGGTGTATATAATGTAGAGCAGACATTGCCCTATCTAACAACATTAGCCCACAGCTCCTCCAGGCAGAAGCGGAGTATTGCCCAGCAGTTTGTAGATGATACCAGCCACTACCAGCTGATGCTCTCTGTAGGACGCATTGGTATAGAAGATGAAAGTTTAGCAGTCGTTGCCCTGGCAACCGCTGTGCTGCGTGAGCCGATTGCCGATGATCCTAAACGTTATAATGAACAGTATCCCGACCTGTTTGATAAACTACATGCTGTCATTTTACGCTCCGACGTCAAAGAGAAAACCTTTGATAAATTACCCTTCAGCTGGATGAATAATCAATATAAGCGTAGTGATGTATTACAGGCAATGCTCCCGCTGATATTCGATCAGCAGGACAGACTGGATCTGATGATGTCCTATTTTGACGACATGGATCTTGATGTGAAATCAACCATGACAAGACGGATCCTGAAAGGATATGCAAAATCATACTATGAGGATCCCGAAAAACTGGAACCTGTCACCAGTTTCCAGCGTGGCTTCAGTATGCGTATCATCAGGGAAAGAGGCGAATCTTTACAGAATGCCGGTTTCAAAGCCCTGGCCACAGTGGAACTGGACAAAGAAGAACTGAAAGTATTCAAAGACCTCCTGAAACGCAAAAGTGGCGGCATACGTAATCAGATCATCGGTATCCTGCTGAAACAGCCGGATACACTGCTGATCAGCGTACTGAAAGAGCTGCTGGAAGGAGATGGAGAGCAACGTCTCGCCGGACTCGATATCGCCCTGCAATTACAGCAGCAACAACGTTTACTGGATGCCCTGCAGCCATTACTGGAGGCATTCAGAAGCAGAAAGAGCATTCCGGAAAAGGAGGCTATTATACTCGGCCAGCTATCCGCTGAAGGGACCGGGGCTGTTGTTTATGACAGCAGTAATGGTTACGGATTATATGATCCGGCAGCTATACCCCCCATTGTAAAACCTGTTCCTGATCCGACTGATTTCTATCACCAATGCTTAGCCCAGGGAAACTTTGGCTTGTCGCAGCCGGTAGAAAAGGTTAAACAGGCGTTGCTGGACCTCTACAAGCTATTCATCGCGAACAAAGACTTCGAATACCAGGTAGAAGGTTATAATAACAATGTAGAAACGGTATTACTGGGACAGCTTTTCTCCAGGATGTCAAGAATCGCTGAAACGACGCTTTCGCCTGAAGAGGAATATGCTACGTATCCGTTACCGGAACTATGGAAAGGCTGGTATGAACAATCCGGACTAACACCAGGAGATCTGTATATTCTGAGTGAACTGACTGTCCAATCTGAGTATGACGGCTTTACGGAGGACAATCAGGTGGCGAAACCATTTATAGCAGAGCTGATGGCCTATATGCCTGAAAATCTGCCAAGCGAATACGCCTACCGATGGTCAAACCCATTATTGCAGATCATGCAGGCATTGCAGATCATCCATCCTTTCGCAGAAACAGAACCATTCCTGGTAGGTGCTGCAGCCACAGCCTTTGCAGCTTTACCGGAAGAAGTATTGAAAGCAACATTCGACACATACAGTTACTATAACGGAGGAGATGGCTGGCAGCAGGACTCCATCCTGAACTGGTATATCAATAAGATCACGATCAGCCGGCTGCCGGAAGAACTGCTTACACGCTGCTGGGATCTATATCATTGGCGTCAGTTCAGCGGTCTGCCCCAAAACAGCAAATATTATTTACCCCCACTGGACCTCTTTGGCAGAGCATTTCAGAGCGGATTGATCTCCGAAAGTGAAATGTACCGCGGTATCCTCTCCGGTGATAATATCAGGGAACTCTCCGACAGAAAAAGGGCGAAACATGAAAAGAGCTATTTCGATAGGTATCCTTTCTTACAGGCTATGTTCCTACGCGTACGGGAACATTTGCTCGATATAGAACTGAAACGGGGTGATACCGCTACTACCGTGACGGATTTTGTGAAGGAACTGGAATCACTGGAAGGTATCAATCGTTTTGCAGACATCCTGGCTGGTATGGGTAAAACCACGCTGCACAAAGGCTATATCTACTCTTCTGAAAGCGAAAACAAACAGCAGTTATTCAGTACCCTGCTAAAGAGATGTTTCCCGCTGGATACCGATACAGACGAGATGTTCGCAGCTGCTATGAAGCGTATCAAGGTCACCGAAACCCGTTTGCTGGAAGCGGCCGTATATGCACCGCAATGGCAGAAATTTGTGAGCAAATACCTTAGCTGGAAAGGGCTGGATACCGCTATCTGGTGGATGCATGCGCATACGAAGACTTCGACCTATGCAGAAAAAACGCCTGAGGCAGAAAGCGAGATCGCACGCTACTCTACCATAGATGTACAGGACTTCAAAGACGGTGCGGTTGACAAAGAATGGTTTGAACAGGCTTACCAGGAAATAGGGCAGGAGCGCTGGCAGAAGGTCTATGACGCTGCTAAATACATCAGCGATGGCAATGGTCACCGCAGAGCGAGATTATATGCAGATGTAATGACTGGCGACCTGAAGATCAAAGAAGTTACAGAGAAAGTAAAAGATAAACGTGACCAGGATTACCTGCGTGTTTATGGGCTGATACCATTGAACAAATCCAACGCAGAAAAGGATATCCTGGCCCGCTACGAATATATCCAGCAGTTTAAAAAAGAAAGTAAACAGTTTGGCGCCCAGAAACAAACCAGTGAAGGGACTGCCATCCGCATCGCCATGGAAAACCTGGCCAGAAATGCAGGTTACGCAGATCCGCAACGACTGACCTGGGCCATGGAAACCAAACAGGTACAGCAGATCCTGTCCAGGGAGACGCAGGTACAATACGACGACGTATTGATTGGCCTGATTATCGGTGATGATGGTGAAGCAGATGTGGTAGCGTTCAAAGAAGATAAAAAACTGGCTGGTATACCCGCCAAATACAAAAAGGATACGAAAGTACTGGAGCTGTTAGAGTTCAAAAAGACCTTGAGAGAGCAATTCCGTCGTTCCCGCAAAGCGCTGGAAGAAGCGATGGTAAGAGGTGATGCGTTTGAGGCGGAAGAACTTAGCAACCTGTTTACGCATCCGATTATTGCCAGACACCTGGATAAACTTGTGTTCGTCACGTCTAAAGGACATGGTTTCTGGAAAGATGGCGCATTAGCGCCTGCTAAAGGCAAAGCGACGAAAATCGCGGCTGGTGACAAAGTTCGTATTGCACATTGCGTGGACTTACACGCCAATGGCAGCTGGAGTGATTATCAGCAGTATTGCTTTGAAAAACAGGTACAACAGCCATTCAAACAGATCTTCCGTGAACTGTATGTTCCGATACACGAAGAATTGCAGGAAAAGTCCATTTCCCGCCGTTATGCCGGTCACCAGGTACAACCGTCCAAAACAGTGGCATTGCTGAAATCAAGGGGCTGGAAAGTGGATTATGAAGAAGGGTTACAGAAGGTATTCCACAAGCAGGGCTTTATGGTGAAGATGTATGCACAGGCGAATTGGTTCTCTCCGGCAGAAGTGGAAAGTCCTGTATTAGAAGAAATCATCTTCCATAATATCAAGACCTGGGAGAATGTAGCTTTTGAAACGATCGATCCACTGATCTTCAGTGAGGTAATGCGTGATATAGACCTGGTAGTAAGCGTAGCTCATGCTGGCGGTGTAGATCCTGAGGCCAGCCATTCCACCATCGAAATGCGCACGGTATTGCTGCAGGAAAGCGCCAGATTGTTTAAGCTGGATAATGTCACTGTCAGCGGTAACCACGCGAAAATAGCCGGAGAATACGGAGAATACAGCGTACATCTGGGCAGTGCCGTGGTACACCAGATGCCGGGTAAATACCTGTCTATCTTACCGGTGCATTCACAGCAGCGTGGCAGATTATTCCTGCCTTTCGCAGATGATGATCCGAAATCGGCTGAACTGATCGCTAAAGTGCTGTTACTGGCAAGAGATAAAGAAATCCAGGATCCGACCATCCTGCGTCAGCTGCGGTTTACGAATTAGCCACTATTTCGTCATCATCGGCAAAAGCAGCAACGCGGCCGATCTGACCATCCTCCAGTTTGACTTTTATACCCCGGGAATGGAACGTGGCGGAAGTAAGAATGCTCTTAACAATACCATACGTCAGCTTACCGCTACGCTGGTCTTTTTTGAGAATGATCGCCACTCCCAGTCCCGGGTATATATCTTTTCTGTATTGGCCGTCCATATTTTATGAATTGTGGACGCAAAGGTAGGTATTTTGCAGGATCATAAAGGAAAGGAGACGCTAAACACGGCGCCATGGCCTTCCTGTCCCTCCGCAGAGATCATCCCGTTGTGATTATCCATGATCTTTTTACAGATGGCCAGTCCGATACCGATATTAGACTGATTCTCCTTATTCAGGCTCTGGAAGATCTTAAAAATGATGTCGGCATACTTGTTATGAAACCCGATGCCATTGTCGCTGAAGGAAATAATATGATGCCGGGGACCGCGATGATAACTGATATTCAGTTTCAGTGGTACATCTTCTTTAGAGAATTTCAGGGAATTAGATATCAGGTTGGAGAATAGCTGTTCTGCCTGATAAGGCAATACGCTTAGTTGCGGCAGGGCATCTGTGGTGATAACCGCCTCTTTCGCATTGATCTCCTTACGGTATTTCCCCAATACCTGTGTAAGCGTATTATTGAGGTTTATTTTTTCAAATTCTTCGTTGGACTTGCTCATGGTAGCAAAAGACAGCATACTGTCCAGTAGCAATTGTATTTTGGAGGCGGCATTCTGTATTTTGACCAGGGAGTCTTTATACACGTCCAGCGACACTTCCGAATAGAAGGTTCTGGAAGCGAAAAGCTGTATTTTACGCAGTGGTTCTTTCAGGTCATGTGCACTGATCCAGTTAAAGTTTTCGAGTTCAGCATTAGCAGCTTCCAGTTTTGCCGCCAGTTCTTTATAGCGATTTTCTTCTCTTCTGATATCCGCCAGATGGGCCTGTTTCTGCAGGTTACCCGCCAGACGTGCAGCAGTAGTTAACTCAGGCACCGCCCATTCTTCACTATAATGTTTCACCACTTCCTTCCACAGCTCAAATGATTTACGGGGTGAGAGTCTGGCGCCTGCTGAGTCCATCACAATCCCCTTGCTTGGATTACCCGCCCAGTTGATTGATTTCTCCATCTCCGGACGTAGCCAGAGTGCACAGTTTTTACCACCTGAATCCAGTGCATGATAGATCAAACCGGCTGCTGTATCATTCATCGCTTCAGCAGGAGGGTAAACCGCTATCAGGTGATCGGTGGAGAATTGTCCGTTACCGGCATGTTCCTTCAGCCATTCCAGTAAAGGAAGCAATTGTCTATCGGGGGGCACTTTCCCGTTTCTGAAAATCGTATCATTCTGCACGATAACAAAGCCGGATGCGCGTATACAGTCCCTCAGCAATGTATTATGATAATGTTGTGCTATAAAGTCATCTCCTGTAGACATCAGCTCCAGCAAGGGCCGGATATTGTCTTCGATATATTGTGCGTAATTATATTCATCAGCTGCTTGTCTGACCTTGATCTGGGACGTGAAAAAATATCCCTGTAACAACGCGGATAAACGTGTATAATGCGGAATGTTTTTCTGCGAATAATGATGACAGGAGATCAGTCCCCAGAGTTTATTATCCTGCAAGAGAGAGATCGTAAGTGTCGCCTTGACACCCATATTCTTCAGATACTCGATATGTATGGGAGATACACTTCTGAGAATGGATAAGCTGAGGTCGAGGTGTTTCTCTTCCTTTTCATCTGCAATGGTATACAGCGGAACGGGTGTATAATCTACATCCACGATCATGCGTAGCATATTGGTCAGGTACAAGGCCCGGGCCTGCGCAGGAATATCGGTATGCGGATAGTTATGACCCAGTAATGGCAGTAGCTCTTCCTGTTTCGCCTCTGCGATCACTTCTCCATTGTAGTTCTTATCAAAACGATAGATCATTACACGGTCATAACCGGTGATGGCCCTGGTTTCCTGTGCAATAGACTGACATAACTGCCGCAGGTCCTGTGCATCATTCAGATAAGAAACGAACTGTTGTGTTTGTTTATAAAGGTTAGGCAGGTCCAGCGTTCCATCAGGAAAAGGTTCAAATTCCAGGATAACGGTACTGTTACTGATATGCGGTTTGGTGTTGTATTTTACATTGTTGATGGTGAAGACAAATGGTTGACTCTGGTCAAATGAGGCTGCTGTCAGAAATTCGCGTAGCAGATCTTCCTGTTCTGCACTACATAACTGTTGCAGGGGTTTACCTAAAAGCTGCTGATGTGTAAACCCTGTGTACGTGAATACATTTTCGCTGCTATACCTGATAAGCAGGGAATCCGCTGCCAGCCCAAGTAAAAAGCCATGCTCCTGGATACAACCCGGAATGTGGATCGGTTCACTTTCACAGTTCAATAAGTTGGTATTATCCTTATTGACAATACTTCTGATATTCATTAACACATTGAGATTGTTCAGGAAAATGTTTTACTTTCCAATCCTTCGGACTGGTTATCTTGAATAACGAAGTTACCCTTAGTTCACTTTAGAAAAGGCATAATAGGCATTGGTAACTAGTCGATTCAGTCCATAAAATTAAAGAAATATCTGTCTCATTGTTAACTAATTCTTAGCGGCCACAGGCTTTCTCTTAATACGACCCTGTATGATTTTACTCATTCTTAAATGCCACATTATGAAAACACTAAGCGGACTGCTAATTGCTCTGCTCAGCCCATTGTTGTTTGCCTGCCAGAAACAGGCAGTTGTTGAACAAACACCCAAACTTTCCCTGGACGGCCTTCAACAGGCTGCTGTAGCGGCTGATACCTGGGAAACCGTGATTGACAATACCAGCTTTGTCAGTTATACGGCTTTTGAAGCAAACTGGAATTATCTATACCCCTGGGGATCTGATCATAACGGAACGGCCCGTATGTATGGCAGTCCCACCGATCATAACCATATCTATCTCAACAACGGGGTATTAACTATCAAAGCGACACGTATCAACTGGAATGAAGGCAACAGCAGTAGTGATCCATATCTCCCGATCCGCTACCATTCGGGCGCTGTCAATACCAAAGAACATATCGTTGTCAATGACCAGTTTCCCAACTGGGAAGTAAAATGTGATTTTCAGGTACCTGTAGTCACCGGTTCCTGGCCTGCTTTCTGGCTGACTGGCGTAAACAGCTGGCCACCCGAAAGCGATATCATGGAATTCAAAGGAAATGCCACAAACTGGCAGAATACGTTCAGAACACCTTCTGACGTGTCCAGTACCCTGACGACAGTCGCGTCTCCAGGCAACTGGCATACGTACCGTGCCTGGATCACAAAAGTGAGTGCGACGAATGTAGATATTCACTATTACATCGATGGTGTATGGAAAGCGGTGCACAACGCAAATTTTGTGGGTAAACCGCTCTATGTGATCATTAATATGCAGATGGAAGGCTCCAGCGGGAGTCCTGGCCCCTCAGCAGATACTTATCTGAATGCCAGGAATATTTATATAGGAAGAACAAGGGCCTATTAAAAATGAGAAGCCTGTGGTGTTATATAAAAAATGAGTATGTTTGCCAGACACGGCAGCTGTGTCAGCTGTTAACCCTCTATTGTAATTGCACCTGCCACCATTACTAAACCTTATACCTAAGAGAATGTACATGCTTGACTTATTTCATCGGAATACCTGTAAGGGCAGCAGACTGTCCGGATACCCGTATTTGTGCTTTGTCTGGGCCGGATAATCCATCTATGCTTATGAGATTTACCAGATAATGATTATCCTTCGTCTGATCTTACGATTTCAATGTAGGATGAATGCAGGATAACACAAGACAGACTATTGATAAAACGACCAACCTGGCATTGATTACACAGATAAAGGTAATACAGACCCTGTATTGACGCTGCATTATTGCATAACGTCATCATCAATGATTGCCGGAAGAGACACACAACTTACTAAGCGATGAAGGACATTAACGGAAGAATAACAGGCCAGATTATCATGATCTCACTTGGATTGATTTTTATTACGTTCATATTCATAATGGCCAATCAACCTGAGTGGGACCCGACTGTACGACAAGAAACTACGAATGACTTTGTAGAACGATATATAACAGATTTCACCAAACTGGCGGAAGCCCTTGATAGCCGCGACTTTGACAAACGGGCATTCAATGCCGATTATAATCAGAAAAAAGACAAATTTGTATTATCTCCAGATGATTCCTTGTCTGATACGCCTGCATCAGACACTTTGAGAAGGATGTTATATAATGCAAGAGCTAAATACGGACTGGACTACCTGGCGCACCGCGAGCACACTAATTTTTATCGCCTGGTGATGGGCCCAAGAACAACACATTTCTCGGTGTTGGTGATGCAGGGAACAGATAGCATTCCACGCATGGAATTTATAAATGACTCCACGGCCATGAACCTGTCCATATCAGCGGAAGTCAGGAAGGCGGCATTGAAAGATCATGGCGTCACCCATGTATCCGGCAGGGTATGGGTGGATATGTAATTTAGCACAATTAGAGTCGCGGGTAATAATGCCAGGAACGATGACACTATATCGGGTAAGGGGACAATATTGACGGATGATGCTTAATATTGGATCAATCACAATGCTGTTTATCGGGCAGTTACCGCTATCATTGCGCCAAAATCTCCGTTTAAGTCTCCTGGCCGGCTGTTTTTCAGATACATCTTTGAAATAGCGCCATCCAGATACAGCGCGTCTTTACAGCCGAAACGCGCCTTAAAGATGGACGCAAAATCATAAAAAGTCGTTTGCGCTTCTTTCGATATAATAAAAACGACATTCCCGTTGGATAGTATACCAACACCGCTTCGCAGATTACGGTTAACAGATCCGGGATTGAATTTAGCGTTGATTATTCCTTTGCTGACAAGCATCGGACCGGACTGTGTGGCAGCTACGATTTTGCTATGTGCACGGGATCTTTTAAGATAATCAGTGGTTGTACTGACATGGGGACCGGTATGATCAAGGTAAAACACACCATTGGGCTGCATATAGAAATTCCCCGGTTGATCTGTGGCAGCGTCAATAGGGCGTAATTCCCTGCCTTGTGAGATGAACAAACCTACCGGTATGTTATTTTTCATAAACATCCCGCCGTTAGTGATCATGAGGATGTCTTTCTTTTTTTCTAATAATACATCCTGTAATGCCTGAATGGATTTATAAGGCGTTTGCTGGTCTGCTGACAACCAATGCAGGGATATATCGCTGACAGCAGGATTGACCACAATAGCGTCATACTGCTGCCCATTGTGGGTGAATGTAATTTCACCGACATGCCCCATCAATGTCGTAGTATCATTGACCTGTCTGCGGACTTCCTGATACGGATAAGCATGATTTTCCGCCGCAAGACTAAAGGGCAGTACGAATAACAGTATGTTGAAAAAATGAAGCATTTTGATCATGTATTTCATAGGTTAACAGAAGTCACTAATAAGCCCGTTCCCATATCCCCGGATAATCTACTACCAATCCTGCTTCATCCACTACTATTTCGGCTGTAAAGCCCGAAGAAAGACTCTCATACTTATACCTGTCTTCCGTCAGTCTGGTGTAACGTTGCCTTGCTGGCTTAACCTCTATCGCCGGCAAATCAAAATACAACACGGCTATCTCCGCCGACGCGCCAACAGGCAGTTGTAATCTGTTTATCGGTAATGTATTGGTAAACGGTGTTAAAGAAATATCGATATCAGTACAATCATCAAATATCACGTGAATAATACCCTGTCTATCATGCCAGCGATTATCCCGCCTTGTAAACTGTAATGCGATTTCAGTATGCTCCAGTATGGTAATGTGTACACTACTCACTTCCCACTGTGTGTTTGTTTCGATTTTGTAGCGTACATGCAGTGGCTGTTCATTCACAAGGCCAGTAATATTACCTTCAGTCGTATGACCCATATCTGACTGGATATGAAGATATTCCAGCGTGTTGTAATAAATCCCCTTCCAGAGAATGCGCCGTGTACTCATAATAAAACAGTTTTACTGAAGTTACGCTAAACAACAAATAATACGAAATACATATTTTTTATTAGCTATTTTTGCCGCCCATGAAAAAAATAACTGTTCCTATAGCCCTCCTTGTTTTCGCATTTGCCTGTTCGGATGCAAAACAAGTAAAAACTGTAGCAGGTAAGGGCATTACAGATACGGCAACGTATATGCGCATTGGCAATCCAGATACAGCACTTGCCATTTTTATGTTCAGAGAGTGCTATCATTATGACTATCCTCTTCAGCGCGAATCATATATCAGATGGGAAACAGAACGCGAGAAAATACATCCGCTGATCGTTTCATTATTTGGTACGCATAAAGACTTTGAAGAACGTAGTCGTCAGATCGATGTTAATCAGCTACGTTTTCTCAATGACGCCCGGAAAGAACTGGCCATGAGTGCGGACGAGTTCAATACAATCAGCGATATGATGGAGTTTGAATACCTCACAGGTAGAAAAGACAGTGCAGTAAGAGTATTGATGGAAGGCATGATCGCTGATGAAAAAGTGAGCGACGATGAGAAAAGTACGCTAAAAAACACACTTGAAAGTATGTAATGTAAGCAAAGAAAAAACTGCATGAAGTGATGCAAACAGCATACTCCATGCAGTTTTATCAATTTATTTTTACTACCCGATTAACAATACATTGTACGCCACAGGAATTATTCTGCTTTTAACACCTTCACCGGATTCTTTCTTGCGGCACGAATGGATTCCCAGCCGACCGTCAATAGCGAGATAAGTAGAACGATCATTGCAGACAGCCCTAACATCCACCACTGAATATTAACCCGATATGCGAATCCTTCCAGCCATTTATTCATCGCCATATATGCTAAGGGCGTTGCAATCAATAAACCAATTACTACCAGGCTGATAAAATCCTTTGTCAGCATGGTAACCATACCCGTAACAGAAGCACCGAATACTTTCCTGATACTGATCTCTTTATTTCTTGCTGCTGATATAAACAGTGTAAGTCCGTATAATCCGAGGCAACCCAGCAATATCGCTACGACTGCAAACACCTGTATTAGTCCCAGTAATATATTTTCTGTCAGGTAAAAACGGGCCAGCATATCATCTACAAAATTCATTCTGAATACCTGATCCGGATAGATTGTACTCCACGTTTTTTCTATTCCGGGAATGGTAGCCGCAGTGCCTGTTTTTATTGCAGCGATACTGTATTCCGACGGGAGGTTTAATAAGATGACGGGGCGCATGGCATGATGCAGATCCTGTGAATGGAAATCTGCCACGACACCAACAATACGTTTATCTCTTCCCCATATATTGATCTTTTTACCAATCGCCTCCTGTGGAGATACTAATCCTAATTGTTTTATCGCCATTAATGACAACATTGCTTCATCATTGAGTGTGTCATTGTTATGAAAGTTAGTGCCTGCAAGTAATTGCAAACCAAATAATCCTGCGTAAGCTGTATCTGCTATTTTCACATTGACAGGGAATCCCGCCTTACGATTTTCATAGCTGAAAGAAACAGGGTCGTTACGGAAAGAGGAGGGAATTTCAGCTGCCAGGGATACCTGCTCCACCCCGGGTGTCTTTTCAAGCAGTTGACGCAGGGTTTCCTGCTTACTGCTACTGCCAGCAAGGGGTACGGTAAGGATGGCGGCCTTATTGAATCCCAGGTTGGTCTGGCGGATATACCTCACCTGTGCACTCATGACAATCACTGCAATGAGGAAGAACTGTGTGATAAAGAATTGTGTAATGACCAATACTTTTCGCAGAGAAACGCCTCTCGTCCGTATACCATTTGCACGCCCCTGTAATACGGCTATAGGTGTAAAGCGACTCAGTACAAGCGCCGGATATAAACCGGAAAGCAATATAACACCAGCTATCAAAGCCAGAAACCAGCTCAGAAAACGGGGGCGGAATAACCAAAGAACAGACATATCTGCATGTAGTACAGACAAGGCATTATTTAACCAGGGAAGACATAATTGTACAATGATAACAGATATAATAACGGCTGCCAAGGTCACCATAGCTGTTTCTGTCAGAAACTCGATAATCAGCTGTAACCTCGTACTGCCGATTGCCTTACGGATACCCGTTTCTTTCGAACGCCTGATAGACTGCGCAGTAGCCATATTGATGAAATTCATACAGGCCGCTGCTACCAATAGTATACCGATCACTGTCAGGACATATAGCAAGGGTCGTGGTACGGTGCCGCCATACTGTGTATTATGGCTCAATTCCTGCAGGGGAAGCGCCTGGAAATGTAATAAGTCAGCTTGTTCAGCGGATAAATATTTCCTGGAGGTCGTCTGGAGTGCCTGTTGTAAATGCCCGATTGACTGTGCTGTTTTCATGGTAACAAAACAGAGCGAAGGCGTATTGTTCCAGTCTGGCTTCTCATCTAAAGTCCCCTGTAATTGCGGCACCAGGTTATAAGACACCATGATATCATATCCTAACCTTGTATTAGATGGCGGATCTCCGATCAGGCCCTTTACAGTCAGATCGTGCTGGTTATTAATACGTAAAGAACGACCGATTACATCAGTCGTTCCGAAGTATTTAAGAGCATATCGTTCTGATAATACAACACCATCCGCTGCGTCCAGGGCTTTGTTTTTATCGCCAGTTTTCCAGTCCACGTCAAACACCTGGAAGAACTGTGATTCTGTAAAACAGATATTACGGGACTCTTCAAACTTACGCGTACTACCCGGAAGGGATATAATCTGTCCGAAAAGTGTTTCTAAACGCACAGCGGTTTCTACCGCTGTAAACTCTTCCCTTAAAATCCTGCCTAAGGGACGGGGAGTAGCGTCAGCATGTAGGGTATTTTCTCTGCGGATATCCGTAACGATCCAGAAAGTCCTGTCTGCTTTATGATGGTAGCGGTCGAAGCTAAACAGGTAGCCGACCAGCAGGAAGATCAGGATACCGCAGGATAAGCCTACGGTCAGACCAATAACATTGATAACAGTTGACCGCCGGCTGTTCCAGAGGCGCCGGAGCGAAATACGACAATAGTTGCGCAACATAACGAGGATCTGTTTAAGTGTACGTACTATTGTTATAGATGCCCGGTTGCCGGTTTTCCATAAAAATTCCTGTAGACGGGTCCGGCTATAGAGCCATCGCCAGCAGGCGGCATTGAATATCGGCTGCCTTCTGTAAAAGCGAGGGGTCTTTTACATAATGGATAATATCCAAAGGATCGCTGACCAGCTTCTCTTTATAGAGTGTGTCAAAATCATGGTATTGCAAGTCAAAGTTCCAGCTACCGGAAAGATGGCTAAATATCTCTTTGTTACTGGTTTTCAGTTTCGTGTTTTCTACTACTATATAAGCCTCTGCAGGCAGTTGCTGCAGGTGTTTAAGAATTGCTTCGTTATAGGTGATCCAGACGGCCAGGTGTTCATCACAATATTGCTTCAACAGCTTATTCTTCCGGTAAGGCTTTTTAAAATATCGCCAGATCAGTTTTGTAATCAGGTCACTTTGTTCATATTTCCAGGCGTGGAGGGTATATAGCCGCTGTACCAGCGAACTCACTACCGTTTTATAGTCACGCAGGATGACCAGGTAACGTGCGTGTGGTAATGTTTCCCTGTAAAAGGGCAGGAAAAGGCAGGTCCGTGGATCCTTCCATCCCCATTGCGTATTACCGGCAGCTTTACGATGTAACAAGGCTTTCAGGGAGGTACGCTGCGCTGTTGTAAGTGCCTGTGGAGACGCCGGGACCAGGCCATCGGAGGGTAGTTCATGCTCCGTCAATACCTGTTGATGGTAGTTATAAAAATCGATATCCTCATAGTGGCCGTCATTGTTGCCGATACCGGCTCCAAGGAAGCTGTCGCCCACATGCAGACCACACTTATAAAGCCATTGCGTAAGCAATGAGGTGCCCGAACGGTGCATGCCCGTTATAACCAAAACCTTATTGTTCATTTGTCTGTGCTGTTAAATTGAAGCCGCGTGGCTATATTGCTGCTCCTGTTTTTTTACGGCTTGCTGAATGAATTGGAAAAGTGTATTAGTACACGTCTGAATGCTGTTCCTGTGCGTCTGTAAGTGCAGATCAGGATGCGCAGGCGCCTCAAATGGATCATTGACGCCTGTCAGATTATTAAGTTTGTCAGGATGACTCTCTGGTAACAATGCTCTCTTATATAGTCCTTTCGTATCTCTCGCTATTAATTCATCCAGTGAACAATCGATATACACGGTTTTTACCTGCGCATATTTCATAGCCAGTTCGCGGCGGACCGCTTCATAAGGGTTGATGGCACTGATAATACAGGTAATACCATAACTGGATAAACGGCTGGCGACAAAACCAAGCCGACGAATGTTCTCACAGCGATCTTCTTTTGAAAAAGTCAGATCTCTGCAAAGGGATTCACGATAAGCATCACCGTCAATAATTTCGATAGGAATTCCGCATGTGGAAGCTTTCTGTTGTACGCTTCTGGCAATAGTTGTTTTTCCTGCGCCGGATAGGCCACATAGTTGTATAATCATCGCATATTGATTTACAGGTTGAACAGCTGACAGCAGTATCAGGGTAAATGGGACAGATGTTATAGGCGAATGGCAGGAATATGAGTATGCTAGTGCTCTTGCTCGTGTGCAGTTATAGGATAATGGTGGGTCACATATAGTGCTCGTATGCCAGTAATGCGAATATAGTTCGTTTACTGTCAGCGGCTAACAAATATAGATGAAATGCAAAAATCTGCCGATGTACGGCAAAATTGTTCCGCAGTAAAAAACTACATTTTAAGACATACTTTGATATCAATCTGGTGAAGTATATATTTGTCTACTTAATTAGTAGACTCATTATATGAGCCAGCTTTTCTGCAGAAAATATCAAATGACTATCAGTTTTAGTTATTTTACTATTAATTGTCCTATCGACAGGATATCATATAACCCTACCACTCAAATCATTTACCCAGCTAATGCGTTATGCTAAAAAAAAAACAGTTTATCAAGACGCGCATTTGTAAAAAACGCAGGACTATTAACCGCCGGATGGCCTGTTATATCCTCACTACCTGCTGTCACAACACAAATACCTCTCAATAATGATACTACTACAGCCGCGTTACAATGGCTGGGTGGTGCTGCTCCTGTGATAACTACCGGTACTACCTGGGGCGTACCCTGGCCCAAAGGAGTGGTGAAAAAAGAGGCAGGATTTTTATTGTCAGCCACCAAAGGGGAGACGGTGAATATGCAATCCTGGACCCTGGCTACATGGCCGGATGGTCCTGTCAAATGGAGCGCTCATGCGATAGGAGCAGACAAGGGACGCAACGCAGATCAACTGACCTTATCTGTTGCTAAAAACAGCACGATCAAAGGCAATCTGAAAGTCAATGATCATCCGGATCAGAATCGATCCGCATATTAGATAGTATCGTATTTGACGGCGACGAACAAAAAGACTTTATCACTGTATCGATATATGGGTACAAAATGGCACGGTTGTATTTGCTGTAGATGGAATTGAGTATTTCCATTACAGTGATCCTGCATCATTGCAGGAGGGCTATTTGGGTTTCCGTTCCACCTGGTCGAGACAGGAGATCAGCCAGTTTCAGATCACTACAATACAATAAAATTATACGGTAAATCGCTTAAAGATCGCCTTAGTAATAATCTTACAGTTTTCGGCAAGCTGGTCTAATGTGCAACTCAGTATTTCCATGTTGTATGGAAGATTGTCGCGCATCTCTATGAACTCAAGACACAAACCACATTGATCCGTGACATCAGGATTTCCTTTTAACTGGCTAAAGAGTTTATATGCCATCGTTCTGTCGGCTCCGAGGAAAAATCTGCCGAGATTTTCATGTCCGTCAGATGTCTTCAGGTGTAACAAAATGTGAAAGGTTGTTTCCATACGATATGTCATTTAGGCCATTAACGAAACTGACTATAAATTTACCAATTTCGGCCCGGACAGTCGTTGACCAGACAGAATTTTTACTCTTTTTTATGATTTGATTTGATGAGGTTGCCGGGGTTATTATCACCCAATAATTTACCCCAGGGTTTTAGTCCGTCGATATGGTCAAAAATGATCTTCAGAATCGCCACAAAAGGGATGGATAGGAACATACCACTAACTCCCCACAAGGCGCCTCCCATAAGAACTACCACGATAGAAATAAGCGCATTGATAGAGACTTTCGAAGCAACTACTTTGGGTACGATCAGGTGATTATCGATGAACTGTATCAGCAGGTAAACGCCTACTATCAGTAAAGGAGTTGTAAAGTTATCATTGGTAACGGTGGCGATCATTACAGGCAAAGCAATGGCGATCAATCCGCCGATATAAGGAATCAGGTTCAGAATAGCGCCGATTGTGCCGAGCAGTATGGCATATTTTACACCTAAAATCAATAGCGCAATTGAATTCAGTACAGCTATGATAGCTGTTTCAATCAGCAATCCTGCGATATAACTCTGAATTGCTCCTTTGGTTGATTGCAATACATCCTGTACATGCTCTTTGTGTTCGGAGCCGAAGCTTTCATATATAAAATTGACCAACTGGTTTTTATACAACAGGAGCAGAAATGTGTACACCGGTAGCAGAAAAAACACCCCTAATACGCCGAAAATAGACCCTAAAGTATGCCCGAGGTATTGTTGACCGTTATCAGTTAGTTTATGCAGCATATCGGTCTGTTTTTCCATGGAAATACCTAGTTTCAGTGCAACCCATTGCTGTAGTTCTCCCATCAGTTCCTGTGAGCGGGTTTTCAGGGTGGGAATCAGTTCTCCAAACTGACTGATCTGTGCGGATAAAAAATAGAACAAGCCAGCCAATACAAGTGCGGCAAGCAGCAGGCTGAGGGAAATCGCCCACACTTTGGGAATCCGGAGTCTCTCCAGTCTGTTACAGAGAGGATTCAGGAGAATGGCTATTAATCCTGCGAATGCGAAAGGTACCAGGATTTCTTTCAGCAGAAAGAGGAAATAAAAGAAAAGATAAAGGCCGATAAGGATCAGGGGCGCTTTAATAAGAAACGGGGACTGCTTGTTAGCGTTAGCTTGCATATGATATATTTTGGATCAGCTTGTATTGATCCCTATACCTTAATCATGCCAACTTCTGCCGCAGTACCCGTTGTAAATACCTGCATTATAATAGTCATGCTATACTTACGCTTTGTTAGTGCTACGTCCAAAAGACAGCGCTAACGGAGAGTAAGTATCGGATGACTGGATTACAAATATTTATAAGATTTCAGCCAGTTTTGTATCCAGCAGTTCGTAGTTTTCACCGCCACTGCCAAAACGGGCGATGATCATACCTTCAGGATTGATCAATATCTGCGTTGGTACGGCATGTACACCATACATATTGTAGATATCGCCTGGTTGTGGTTTACCATCCTCCTTGAACTTATTAGCGTCCAGTCCGCGGAGAATATTCGTCCAGATACCAATACCATCTTTGTCGATTGCTTTTTTCCAATCCTCTGGTTTGCTGTCATTATCAGCAATACCAATGATGGCGAATCCCTTGTCTTTGTAGCGGGCATAAAGCTCTTTCAGATGTACATTGTTTTTACGGCAGGGCAGGCACCAGCTGCCCCAGAAATCCAGCAACAGGTATTTCCCCTTAAAATCCAGCGGTGTAACGGCCTTACCGGTTGCGTCCCGCTGACTGAATAACTGTGCCTGGCTACCAGGTGCACCATTCTGTAGTTTGTTCAGAATGTCGGATAGCTCTTGTCCGTAAATACTGGTTTGCAGGAAAGGGGCGAGTTTGCCAATATGAGATTTCAGGTCTCCTGGTTTCATGTATGTGGCAAAGTACCGTAGTTCTGCTGCCGTTACATAAGAATCCGGGTGGGAGCGGAAGAAATCATAGCTGACTTCACGTGCCCTCTCTTCCAGGGGTGCAAGACTGCCTTTGGCTACATCCGCCTTCGATTTCAGAGCGGTCAGCTCTGCATCGGATTTTCTTGACTGAATGGCGCTCAGGTACTGTTTGTTGGCGTCTTCCAGTGATTTGGCAAGAGGTGCGATTTCCCTTTGTACATCTGCCCTGGCTGTCAGCAGTTCCTGGTACTCCGTCTGAGAGGCAGAACCAGTGACGGCGGCGTCCTCGAAGCTGGGAGATTTTACATTGATCGTCATCTGACCCGGATCAAGGTAAAAATCATAGCCATCTTCGCCATCACCACTGATGGTAGCCATGACAGGTTCACTTAGCATGCCTTTAAAGGAGAAACTGCCGTTTTTAATGGCGCAGCTGTCTTCCATGTAAAAGCCGTTGCCGTAGCGCAGATGGACAAATCCGCTGTTTTTCCCAGTGATTGTGCCATCTAACTGGAAAGGTCCCTTTTTCTCCTGGGCCATAGAATGCGTGGTTACAGCAATGCCTGTAACGATAACAAGTAGTCGTTTCATAGGGTCGTGGTCGGAATAATGATTAATGCTTACGTAAAAAGATTTCAGTTGTAATCAGGGGCTGAATATAGAAATTTTTTTTAATAAAATAAATAGGGGATTATGAGTAGAGCTGTACTTTCTCTATCATTTCTATGACATTGGAGACCTGCAGTTTTTCGAAAATCCTTTTCTTATAGGTGCTGACGGTAGATATCTGTAAACTGAGTTTATCTGCGATTTCGGCCACACTGGAACCTTTAATCAACAACTGCATGATATTATTTTCACGGCTGGATAAACGTTGAATAGGATTTGTAGCGCTTTTCTTATTAGTGAAGTTATTTAATAATGTCTGTTTCAGGGTAGGACTGAGGTATTTTTCATCCCTCAGCAGCGTTTTAGCTGCATTTTTAATTTCTTCTATACCCGTTTTTTTAGACAGGAAGCCATCGGCGCCTGCCTCCAGATATCTCCATCCAAAGATCTGTTCATCGTAGCTGGAGAAAATAAGGATCCTGATATCTGGATGGCGTAAACGAATCACATCCAGCATCTGGTGATTATTTCCCCCCGGCATATCGATATCCAGGATGACAAGATCAAATTTTTTGGTAGATAATATCTTCAGGGTGTCTTCAAAACTGCCCGCTTCACTGACCTGCGCGTCGTCGATTGACTTCTGCAGGATGAGTGTAGTACCGTAACGAACTACCTCCTGATCATCTACAACAAGTATATTAGGCATAGTAAGTAATTGTGTAAAAGTACGTTACAACGTCTAAATAAACAACGAATGTAATATACAGTACCAGATTTTGTAGTAAAACTACTACATATTAATACAAGTTATTCTAAATAATTATATCAAACAAGTATATAAATTTGTAACATATGAAAACCGTCTTTTGACACCAGACTGGCATATACCTATGAGTGATCCGGGAAACCCTGGCAATGTATCCCGTTCCTATACAACTTCACCAATTATTTTCAGATGAAATTATTTCTACGTAAATGCTTGGGCTGCATTCTTTTGTGTTGCCTTTTCAGTATTTCTTTATTTGCACAGACGGGACCTGCGGGCGTTAATAACGGCGTGGTGTTGTGGCTGGACGCAAATGATGTACTGGCAGGAGCGACTGCACCCGCTTATGGTAGTACGCTTTCTACCTGGTATGATAAATCAGGTAGCGGGCATAATGCTGTCAGCTCAGGAGCTAACCCCGTGATTTACAATAGTGGCGGCGCCAATGATCGTCCGGTTGTTCATTTTAACCGGACGTCCGCCAGTGCAGGTTCAGGGATGACTGTCAACGGGATGGATATACGGGCAGGGACGCTGGCCGATGTAACCATCTTCGCGGTATACCGGCCAGGGACAAACGATGGTAACGCCCAGGCAGTCTGGGGAGCAGATGTCGGGGCCACCCAGCAACGCTACTTCAACAACAAGGCTGCTACCGGAACGACGGATGCCAGTCTGAATACAGGAGGGACCGCGGTCGTCATACCCGGGGGTGCAAAATCCGGAGAAACGAGACTGGTCACGGCCGTCTATAGTAAAGGAACGAGTAACGCATCTGCAGTTTACCTGAACGGTAAGCTGATTTCTGCATTTACGGACAATACAGGCGATGCCACCGGCAGGGCTGATCTGAGGATCGGCCTGGATGGAGATAATAACTATTATAATGGTGATATCAGTGAACTGATTGTTTACAACAGGAAACTGAGTGCATGTGATATAGAAAAGATCAACATTTATCTTGCCAATAAATATGCAACGGATTTTACCGATATGGCTTCTAACTATACACTCGGTATTCCATATAATAATGATATTAATGGGGTAGGTATCCGTACCTCCGCCTGTTCAGGTACTTATAATATGAGTGCCTCTTTCAGTGGCATCCTTTCGGTGACCAATCCATCTCAGACCAATACCAATGTGGTACTGAGCTTTGGTAACGACCGCGCGGGATACGGACAGTCCACGCAAACCCCGTCGTCCCACATTTCCCGTCTGCAACAGGTATGGAGAGCCGACCTGAATGGTAATATCGGTACGGTCGATGTCTGCTTCGAACTGACAGGATTGGGTATCGATGTATCTAATTCGGGTAACTTCGCCCTGCTGATCGACAAAGACGGAGATTTCAGTAATGCAACCGCGATCAGCTCCGGTATCACTATCCTGGTGAATAGGGTATGTATATCTGGTGTAAACCTCACAAAGGGCGACTATTTCACCCTGGCTACCAGGGCTGCTACCAGTGTTGCTTCAGAGATTACTTCTGCGAATGAAGGCATTCAGCAGAAATCCCTGTTTACTGTCGCTTCAGTGATCGATGATCAGATCCTCGTAAAAGGAGCTGCCAACGTAACAGATGGACGTGTATATATAGATACCGGATTTGTTTCGGGAGACGTGATCACCTGGGGAACATTACCTTCCGGCGTGACAGCTGCCTATAATGCGACAACCGGTGTTGCTTCCTTCACCGGTTCTGCTACAGCTACCGAATGGCAGGCATTTTACCGTACGGTGAAGTTTAATACGACCAGTGGTAATACCGGCAACAGAACGATTCGTTTTGTACTGGGTAACGTGGTGAGTTACACCGTAGGTACAAAGCCTCACTACTACGAATACATTACGACTCCAATGAGCTGGACAGCGGCAAAAGCTGCTGCAGAAGCCCGCACACTGTATGGTTTGCAGGGTTATCTGGCTACCAGCACCGCACAGATTGAAAATGACTTTATCACGTCTAAGCTGTCCAGCGATGGATGGGTGGGCGGTACCTGTGACTATCAGATTGTAAATACTGTTCTCGGACGCACTGCTTATAATGACCAGGCATCCGCTTATGGCGCTTATTACTGGGTAACAGGACCTGAAAAAGGAACCCCGATATCTACCGGCCTGAATAACCCGGTAGCAGTAGGCAGTGCATACATGAAATGGAATGGCGGGGAACCTAATAACTATCAGAACACAGATGAACGTTACATGCAGCTCTATTCTACCAATCAGGGTAGATGGAATGACCTGAACAACTCAAACAACCTGGGTTATGTGGTGGAATATGGTGGATATGCATCCGATCCGGTATTGAATATTGATTACAGCAGGGTAGTGACCAATGCACCACCTGCGCCAAATATTGTTTCCATTACTGATGATACAGGTCTCAGCGCAACTGATACCATCACCAATGATGCTACACTGAAATTGAACGGTACAGGTCAGGCATCTGCTACCATAAATGTATACAGGGCTGATCTCGGATCTACTTCATTAGGTACAGCCTCCGTGAATTCTTCCGGCAACTGGACATTCGACTATACGGGTACGACCCTGACGGATGGTACTTATTCCTTTACCGCAACAGCGACAACAGGAGGTAATACCAGTGCTGCGAGTCCTGTATTTAAAGTGACCGTCGATCTGACGGCGCCTGCTAAACCAGGAAGACCAACTTTAGCGCCAACATCTGGTAGCGGTAATGCTACTAATGATGTGACGCCTGATCTGACAGGATCTGCGGAGCCAGGTTCACAGATAAAAGTATATGACGGTGCAACACAGATCGGTACAGCGACGACAAATGCTGCTGGTCAGTGGACAATGACCGCGCCTACCATGACGGCGACACTCCATAATATTACAGTAACAGCGACAGACGTTGCTGGTAATACGAGTATGCCGAGCGATCAGTTCCCGCTGACAGTAGACGTTACGGCTCCTGCAACTCCTCCTGCACCAACCCTGGTAGGTGGTGTTGGTAATGTTACCAACGACAATACTCCTGACATTAAGGGTACTGCAGAGAATAACAGTATAGTAACTATATATAGTGGTACTACCATTGTAGGAACTGCTAATGCGAATAGCAGTGGTGATTACATATTCACTTTCCCGACACTGGCGGATGGTTCCTATACGATCCGTGTGACTGCGACTGATGCTGCTGGTAATACCAGCGCGAAAAGTCCGGCATTAACGTTTACGGTAGATACACAGGCACCGGCAGTGCCAACACTGACAACGGCTGTCAATCCTACCAGCAACAACACGCCGACCGTTACAGGAAAAACAGATCCTAATACCAGCGTAACCATCTATAAAGACGGTACCGCCGTTACAACAGTAACCTCAAATGGTAGCGGTGATTATATTTATACGTTTAGTCCGGCGCTGGCGGATGGTACTTACGCACTTACTGCTACTGCAAAAGATGCCATAGGTAACGTGAGCAACACAAGTGCGACGCTGAATCTTACAGTAGATGCAACAGCACCTGCTGCACCGGTGATTACCACCAGCAAACTGGTTACCAATATCAATACACCTGTTATTACCGGAACCGCTGAAGCTAACACGACGGTCACTATCTACAGAGGTGCTACCGCTGTTGGTACAGCACCTGTAAATGCTTCCGGCAACTTTACTTATACATTTGCAACACTGGCCGATGGCACTTATGCCGTATCTGCAACTGCAAAAGATGCAGTAGGCAATGTGAGCCCGCCCAGCAACGTATTAAATATTACAATTGACACACAGGCGCCACCTGCGCCGGTTGTTAGTTCCAGGACTACACCTGCAAATGACAATACACCTACTGTTATCGGAACTGCAGAAGCTAACAGCACTGTCACTATCTACTCAGATGGTGCTATCGCTGGTACGACTACGGCGAATGCTTCCGGTGCATTTACATTCACCTTTACGGGTGCGCTGGCTGACGGTCTGCGTGCTATCACAGCAACGGCGACAGATGCTGCAGGTAATACCAGTGTATTAAGTGCTGCCCTGAATATCATGATCGATACACAGGAGCCGGCAAGACCAGCTGCACCAACCTATGCAGATGGAAGAGCAGGCGGGCTGACGAATGACAATACACCTGATATTAAAGGAACAGCAGAGGCAAATAGCACTGTCACTATTTATGTAGACGGATCTTCTGTAGGTACTACTACGGCTGATGGCAGTGGTAATTATACTTATACACTACCGGTTCAGGTGGATGGTCCACACACGGTAGCGGTAACCGCGACAGATGCAGCAGGTAATACCAGCGCTATGAGTCCGGCTATGAATTTTACAGTAGACACTCAGGCCCCGCCTGCCCCAAGTATCACTACGGCGAAGAATCCGACAAACGATAATACACCGGATGTAAGCGGTACGGCAGAAGCTAACAGCACCGTAACGATCTATATTGGTGGTTCTTCAGTAGGAACAACTACCGCTGACGCTAGTGGTAATTACACCTTTACGCTGCCAGCACAGGCGGATGGTACATATGCGGTAACTGCTACAGCAACCGATGCATCAGGTAACACCAGTGCACCAAGTGCTACCCTGAATCTGAAAATAGATACACAGGCACCTTCTGTACCAACTATCACTACGGCGAAGAATCCAACAAATGATAATACACCGGATGTAAGCGGTACGGCAGAAGCTAACAGCACGGTAACGATCTATGTTGGCGGTTCATCAGTAGGCACAACTACCGCTGATGCCAGTGGTAATTACACCTTTACGCTGCCAGCACAGGCAGATGGTACATATGCGGTAACCGCTACATCGACTGATGCATCAGGTAATACCAGTGCACCAAGTGCTACCCTGAATCTGAAAATAGATACTCAGGCACCTTCTGTACCAACTATCACTACGGCGAAGAATCCAACAAATGATAACACGCCGGATGTAAACGGTACAGCAGAAGCCAACAGCACCGTAACTATCTATATTGGTGGTTCTTCAGTAGGAACAACTACCGCTGACGCTAGTGGTAATTACACCTTTACGCTGCCAGCACAGGCAGATGGTACATATGCGGTAACTGCTACATCGACTGATGCATCAGGTAACACCAGCTTACCAAGTGCTACCCTGAATCTGAAAATAGATACTCAGGCACCTTCTGTACCAACTATCACAACGGCAAAGAATCCGACAAACGATAATACACCGGATGTAAGCGGTACGGCAGAAGCCAACAGCACCGTAACGATCTATATTGGTGGTTCATCCGTAGGCACAACTACCGCTGATGCCAGTGGTAATTATACCTTTACGCTGCCAGCACAGGCAGATGGTACATACGCAGTAACTGCTACCGCAACCGATGCATCAGGTAATACCAGCGCCTCAAGTGCTACACTGAATCTGAAAATAGACACTCAGGCACCTTCTGTACCAACTATCACTACGGCGAAGAATCCGACAAACGATAATACGCCAGATGTAAACGGTACAGCAGAAGCCAACAGCACGGTAACGATCTATGTTGGTGGTTCCTCCGTAGGTACAACTACTGCTGATGCCAGTGGTAATTACACCTTTACGCTGCCAGCACAGGCAGATGGTACATATGCGGTAACTGCTACAGCAACTGATGCAGCAGGTAACACCAGTGCGCCAAGTGCTACGCTGAATCTGAAAATAGATACACAGGCACCTTCTGTACCAACTATCACAACGGCAAAGAATCCGACAAACGATAATACACCGGATGTAAGCGGTACGGCAGAAGCTAACAGCACCGTAACGATCTATGTTGGTGGTTCTTCAGTAGGCACAACTACTGCTGATGCTAGTGGTAATTACACCTTTTCGCTGCCAGCACAGGCAGATGGTACATATGCGGTAACCGCAACATCTACAGATGCTGCAGCAAATACCAGCGTACCAAGTGCTACGCTGAATCTGAAAATAGATACACAGGCACCTTCTGTACCAACTATCACTACGGCAAAGAATCCGACAAACGATAATACACCGGATGTAAGCGGTACGGCAGAAGCTAACAGCACCGTAACGATCTATATTGGTGGTTCTTCAGTAGGCACAACTACTGCTGATGCTAGTGGTAATTACACCTTTACGCTGCCAGCACAGGCAGATGGTACATATGCGGTAACTGCTACATCGACTGATGCATCAGGTAATACCAGTGCATCAAGTGCTACACTGAATCTGAAAATAGATACACAGGCACCTTCTGTACCAACTATCACAACGGCAAAGAATCCGACAAACGATAATACACCGGATGTAAGCGGTACGGCAGAAGCTAACAGCATGGTAACGATCTATATTGGTGGTTCTTCAGTAGGCACAACTACTGCTGATGCTAGTGGTAATTACACCTTTACACTGCCAGCACAGGCAGATGGTACATATGCGGTAACCGCAACATCTACAGATGCTGCAGCAAATACCAGCATACCAAGTGCTACACTGAATCTGAAAATCGACACTCAGGCACCTTCTGTACCAACTATCACTACGGCAAAGAATCCGACAAACGATAATACACCGGATGTAAGCGGTACGGCAGAAGCCAACAGCACGGTAACGATCTATATTGGTGGTTCATCCGTAGGAACAACTACCGCTGATGCCAGTGGTAATTACACCTTTACGCTGCCAGCACAGGCAGATGGTACATATGCGGTAACTGCTACATCTACAGATGCTTCAGGTAATACCAGCGCCTCAAGTGCTACGCTGAATCTGAAAATAGATACTCAGGCACCTTCTGTACCAACTATCACTACGGCGAAGAATCCAACAAATGATAACACGCCGGATGTAAACGGTACAGCAGAAGCCAACAGCACCGTAACTATCTATATTGGTGGTTCATCAGTAGGAACAACTACCGCTGACGCTAGTGGTAATTACACCTTTACGCTGCCAGCACAGGCAGATGGTACATATGCGGTAACTGCTACATCGACTGATGCATCAGGTAACACCAGCTTACCAAGTGCTACCCTGAATCTGAAAATAGATACTCAGGCACCTTCTGTACCAACTATCACAACGGCAAAGAATCCGACAAACGATAATACACCGGATGTAAGCGGTACGGCAGAAGCCAACAGCACCGTAACGATCTATATTGGTGGTTCATCCGTAGGCACAACTACCGCTGATGCCAGTGGTAATTATACCTTTACGCTGCCAGCACAGGCAGATGGTACATATGCGGTAACTGCTACGTCGACTGATGCATCAGGTAACACCAGTGCACCAAGTGCTACACTGACTCTGAAAATAGATACTCAGGCACCTTCTGTACCAACTATCACAACGGCGAAGAATCCGACAAACGATAATACGCCAGATGTAAACGGTACGGCAGAAGCCAACAGCACCGTAACGATCTATGTTGGTGGTTCTTCAGTAGGAACAACTACCGCTGATGCCAGTGGTAATTACACCTTTACACTGCCAGCACAGGCAGATGGTACATACGCAGTAACTGCTACCGCAACTGATGCAGCAGGAAATATCAGTGCGCCAAGTGCTACCCTGAATCTGAAAATAGATACTCAGGCACCAACTGTGCCGACCATCACTACGGCGAAGAATCCGACAAATGATAATACACCGGATATAAGCGGTACAGCAGAATCTAACAGCACGGTAACGATCTATATTGGTGGTTCATCCGTAGGAACAACTACCGCTGATGCTAGTGGTAATTATACCTTTACGCTGCCAGCACAGGCAGATGGTACATACGCGGTAACTGCTACCGCAACTGATGCATCAGGTAACATCAGTGCACCAAGTGCTACACTGAATCTGAAAATCGACACTCAGGCACCTTCTGTGCCGACCATCACTACGGCGAAGAATCCGACAAATGATAACACGCCGGATGTAAGCGGTACGGCAGAAGCTAACAGCACCGTAACGATCTATATTGGCGGTTCTTCAGTAGGTACAACTACCGCTGACGCTAGTGGTAATTACACCTTCACCTTACCAGTACAGGTAGATGGCACACACGCCATCTCTGCAACATCCACCGATGCAAGTGGTAACACGAGCGCGAAAAGCAATGTCCTGAACTTAGTAGTTGACACACAGGCTCCAGCTGCTCCGGTAGTAACTGCCAGAACAACGCCGGCTAATGACAACACGCCAACCGTGATTGGTACGGCAGAAGCGAATAGTACCGTCACCATTTATGCAGATGGTACAGTTGCCGGTACAACCACAGCTGATGCCAGCGGTAAGTTCACTTATACCTTCGGTGCATCCCTGTCAGATGGTAACCATGCCATTACAGCTACAGCAACAGATGCAGCAGGGAATACCAGCACAATGAGTGCTCCGTTGAATATCAATATCGATACGCAGGCGCCAGCTGCTCCAACCATTACGACTGCAAAGAATCCTACCAATGACAATACACCAACTGTAACCGGTAAAGCGGAAGCTAACAGCACCGTGACGATTTATGTGGGTGGTAGTGCTGTAGGAACAGCCAGCGCAGATGCAAGCGGCAACTATACTTATACTTTCGGTACAGCGCTTTTAGACGGAACACATGCTGTAACTGCAAGGGCGACAGACGCCACTGGCAACACCGGTGCCTCCAGCGCAATCCTGAACCTGATTATTGATACACAGGCGCCGGCGGCTCCGACCGTAAAAACTGATAAGAATCCGACGAATGACAATACACCGGTAATTACTGGTAAAGCAGAGCCCAACAGCACGGTGACAATCTATGATGGCAACACCGTTGTAGGTACAGTTCCTGCTGATGCAAATGGCGACTATACTTATACCTTCAATCCTGCATTATCCGACGGTACACATACTATTACCACTACCGCCACTGACGCAGCGGGTAATACAAGTGGAAAGAGCAATCAGCTGCCAATCAACATCGATACACATGCACCAGCGACACCTCCTGCACCGGTACTGGCCGATGGAAAACCTGGTGGACTGATTGACGATGCCACTCCAGGTATTAAGGGTACTGCGGAGGCTAACAGCACCGTAACGATCTATCTGAACGGTAATGCGGTGGGTACAACTACAGCAGATGCCGCAGGCAACTATACTTATACATTTAATCCAGCACTGGCCGACGCCAGCTATGCTATTACCGTGACGGCAACCGATGCCGCAGGTAATACCAGTGCACAAAGCCCGGCCTTGAATATCACCATTGATGCAACTGCGCCTCCAACGCCAGCTGCGCCTCAACTGATTGATGGCAAGAATGGCATCACCAATGATGCCACGCCATCTATCAGAGGCGATGCGGAACCTAACAGCACGGTAACCGTATATGTTGATGGTAAACCAATCGGCACTACAAAAGCAGATGCCGACGGTCATTATACCTACACTATCGAACCAGCACTGGCAGATGGCAAACATGATGTAACCGTAACTGCTACAGATGCAGTAGGTAACACCAGCGGTCAAAGCCCGGCACTGTCCTTCGTAATTGATACACAGGCGCCGGCTGCGCCAACGGTAACAACCGACAAGACGCTTACCAATGACAATACACCAACCGTAACCGGTAAAGCAGAACCTAACAGCACCGTAACTGTATATGTTGACGGTAAGACAGCTGGTACGGTAACTGCTGACAACAACGGTAACTACAGCTACACCATCAGTCCTGCAATGATAGATGGTGGCCATAACGTAACAGCTACCGCAACTGATGCTGCAGGTAACACCAGCGTACCATCAGCTACGCTTAATATCACTGTTGATACACAGGCGCCGGCTGCTCCGACAGTTGTACTGGCCACACCGGCTGTTCAGGGTGTGGTAAGTACCACCAGACCAACCATCACCGGCGAAGCGGAAGCCAACAGCACCGTAACGATCTATGCCGATGGTGTTGCAGTTAGTACTACAGTTGCTGACGCCGATGGTCATTACACCTATACTTTCAACCCTGGTTTATCTGAGGGTGCGCATACGATCACGGCGACTGCTACTGATGCTGCCGGTAATACCAGCTTGCCAGGTACTCCGCTGAAGTTTTCAATTGATGCGGTTGCACCGGAAGTGCCGGCTCCACCAATCTTACCTGGTATCAATGTACCAGGACTGGTGAACACCACTGAGCCGACAATCACCGGTACAGGCGAACCAGGTACACTGATCATCATTTATACAGATGGTAAAGCAATCGGATCTGCTATCGTGAAAGCAAACGGAGAATGGTCTTATACCTACAACCCTCCGCTGAGCGAAGGTCCGCATAAAGTATCTGTGACAGCATCCGACGAATTAGGTAATGAAAGTGGTCATAGCCGTGAAGTAATCCTGACCGTCGATGTTACAAGACCAGACGTTGCGATTGTTACACTGAGCGCTGAACCATTATCCGGACCAGTAACATTCATGTTCACATTTACAGAAGATGTACTCGGATTCGAATCATCTGATATCAATGTAATGGGAGGTAAGGTGACTGAATTCAAGCAACTGACGCCAAGCACATATGCGGTGATCATCCTGCCGGAATCAGAAGGCATCATGATGGTGAACGTTCCTGCCAACGGAGCAACTGACCTCGCAGGTAATGGCAACAGGGTATCCAGTACAATCGCGCTCCGCGTCAAATTCGGTGCAGGTGTCGAAATGGTATATCCACAGCCGGCAACGGATATCGTGAATGTGCGCTTCAGTGGGGTAGATGACGGCAACGCGAATGTAACCATGACCAGCATGGCAGGACAGGTGGTATTACAGCAGAACGCTGCTTTAAGAACCAATATTCTGACCCTTAATACCCAGCGTGTACCTTCCGGTACTTACGTACTGCTGATCAGATTAAAAGAGAAGACTTTCACGACTACGATTGTAATAGCAAGATAAATACACTTATAGCCCCGGTAAGATCTGCCGGGGCTATACAAAAAAATTGAGATGATACGTTTCCGTTTCCGCTCTGCAGCATTAGCTTTTTTAATGGCGACAGGCCTGCCTCCAATATTGCAGGCACAGGACAAAACCCTGAATGTGGCAACTTCCGCCGCTCCGTTTCTTCGTGTATCTCCGGATGCACGCGCGGGTGGTATGGGAGATATGGGCATTGCTACACAGGCGGATGCCAATTCCCCGTTTTATAATTTGTCCAAGATCGCATTTGCCGAAGCTCCCAATAGTCTGGCGGTGTCCTATGTTCCCTGGCTGAGAGAGGTCAGCAACAAGATCTATCTCGCCACGGTGAGTGGTTATCACAAGCTGGATGACGATCAGGCCATTAGCGGTTCCTTACGCTATTTCAACCTGGGCAAGGTTCAGTTTGCGGATGCTCTTGGCAATGCACTGGGTAGCTCCAGTCCGAGGGAGTTTTCCCTGGAAGGCGGCTATGCCCGTAAACTGGGAGAGCATTTCAGCCTGGCCCTGGGCGCTCGATACATCTATTCCAAACTGGCAAGTGGTAATGCGAATAACTCAGGTGTTAATTATAAAGCAGGTAATGCTTTCGGAGTGGACCTCTCCATGACTTATAACATGGTTGACGAAGAGGGGAAAGGACTGGCCATGGGAGCAACTATTACCAATCTAGGTTCCCGTGTCAATTACAGCAACAATAGTACATCCAAGGAATACCTGCCTTCCAACTTTGGTCTGGGCGCGAACTACAGACTGCCGATGGAAGAAGGACATAAAATAACGTTCGGGCTGGAAATCAACAAGTTACTAACGCCGGTTGTACCGAATGATTCCGCTGGTATTGAATCTTACTACGACTACAGTGTGGTAAAAAGCTGGTTCAAGTCTTTCAGCAGCGCCAATGGAGGATTCAAATCCTTTCAGGTGTCACTGGGCGGTGAGTACAGCTTTACTGACCAGTTCTTTGTAAGAGCAGGTTACTTCTGGGAAGATAAAACCCATGGCGACCGTAAATACGTTACTACCGGACTGGGGTATAAATACGGCTCGGCAATGATCAATGTTGCCTATATCGTACCCTCAGGGAATGGGTTCAACCGTAGTCCGCTGTCCAACACAATACGTTTCGGTGCGACAGTCGACCTCCCCTGGGAATAATTTCGCATCCTCAATCCTGTATATACCTACACCTATCTGAAGGTCCGCCGCCCCGTGGACCTTCTTGCTTATTATTAAAAATGTTCATATATTGCCGGTCCTAAATAGCATATCTCCTAAACCTAAACCCAAAACCTCTATGATCTTCTTTTATGGACGCAACAGTTTCAAAGTAAAAGCTGTGCAATTGGCGGAAATTGGCATTCAAGAGTCAGTACCGGGCGTTGTGCAGTTTGAATACAGACAACAGTATGCGCATCTGTACTGGATACCAATGTTTCCGATAGGCTCCATGTGGTGTGTACGCAAAACCGACAACAAGTTGTACGAAGTAAGTAACGAATTATTACCTGCTTTAAATGCTATACCAAGACCCAAAATGGGCTGGCTGGCATTTGCAGGTCCTATTGTTATTGCTGTTGGATTGCTGTTTGCAAAAATCTTTCTGTAAGCAATTTTTACAGTCAAAAAAACAGGAAAGGGAGTACCGTGGGGGTATTCCCTTTCCTGTTTTGGACCCGTTCCTCCTTATACTTTTCTTGTCATCACCGTTTTTTTGTATTTTCAGATCTGCACCATGCCACGTTAAAAAAACTAAAATATGAGCTCAAGAAGAATTTTTATGCAGCAGGCTGGCTTAATAGCAGCCGGATTGATGATCAATCCCTCAGGTATTTTCAGTCGAGGCAGAGAAAATACAGTGAACAGGATAGGAATTCAATTGTACACCCTGCGCGACCAGCTCGCGAAGGATGTTAAAGGTACCATCGCCAAAGTAGCGGAAATAGGCTACAACCACGTGGAAACCTTCTACGGTTACAAGGCGCCTGACCAGAAAGAGCAGTTCTGGGGCCTGGATCCCAAAGGACTGAAAGCCTTACTGAAAGAACATAAGCTGCTCACCCACAGCGGTCATTATCAGCTGAATGACTACCTGACCCGTGGCAATGGGAACGATGAAGCACTGAAAGTCCAGATTGATATTGCAAAGGAACTGGGACAACAATACCTGGTTGTACCTGTACCTCCGATAGCGTTGTGGGACAAACTGACTGCGGACGACTATAAATTCATCGCTGAACAACTGAATAAAGCAGGAGAACTGGCAGGAAAATCTGACCTGAAGGTGGGCTATCATAACCATTTCTGGGAATTCAGAAACCAACCTGACGTGAATACCACCGGTTATGAAATCATGCTGAAAGGTACTGATCCTTCTTTAGTAGCATTTGAACTGGATTTATTCTGGGCTATCAAGGCAGGCATGGACCCAGTAAGACTGTTTAAGGAACATCCTGGCCGTTTTGCGATGTGGCATGTGAAAGATATTGATAAGGCAGCCCAGGAAAAGATTGCGGGTGGCGACAATGATAAGAAAACGTCCATGGAGATACTGCCCAAAGTGAAATTTGCGGAAGTAGGTACCGGGGCTGTGAAGTTTAAGGAGATCTTTGACAATGCAAGCCTTGCCGGTGTTAAATACGCCTTTGTCGAGCAGGACCAGATCTCTATTGATCCATTTGATAGTATCAAAAAGAGCTATGGGTATGTAAAGAGCAATTTGCTGAGACGATAAGTCCGGAGGATATATAACTGAAAACGGGTAGTAGCTGCCAGATAGCGCAACTATTACCCGTTTTCTTTTTCGGATACAATAACCGGCTATATGGATACATTTGGTTTCCTGGTCTGTAGTTCCTTTGTATCAAAGAACAATACATGACGAAAGTAGCTTTGATAACAGGGGCATCCACAGGTATAGGAGAGGCCTTTGCCAGACGGTTAGCCGCCGCAGGACACCACCTTATGTTAGTTGCCCGTAACGGAGAGAAATTACAGGCTTTAAGCCAACAATTAATGGCTCAGCACAAGGTTAAGGTATATTATCAGTCCCTGGATCTATCGATTGCAGATGCAGATCAGCAGCTGGTCGCCGAGGTAGCTGATAAGGGACTGGATGTCGATCTGCTGATAAATAACGCGGGTATCGGCAGTGCAGGTGATTTCACTTATTTACCACTTGCCGGCGAGTTGCGCATGATGCAGTTGAATATGCAGACCCTGGTGGCACTGACCCATCATTACCTTATCCCGATGCGGATACGCAAACAGGGTACTGTTATAAACGTGGCTTCTATGGCATGTTTCCAACCATCGCCTTTTATGGCTACCTATGCTGCCTCTAAAGCATTCGTACGCTCTTTTACAGAAGCTGTTGCAGAAGAAAACAGCCCTTTCAATATACAGGTCATGTTGTTATGTCCTGGCGCTACAGAAACCAGTTTTTTTGACAATGCGCAGATGAAGAAAGATGACCGGCAAACCATTCTGGGCAATACTCAATTACAAACTCCTGAGCAAGTGGTAACGGCCGCCCTGAAGGGATTACAAAAAGGAAAGCGGATCACTATCTCCGGAAGTAAGAATCTGCTGCTCATGAGGATCGCTTACTTTTTTCCTAATAAAATGATCACCCGTATTTTTGCGAAGGCTTTCCGCCCACATTTCCAGCAACAGGCATCCTCTTAATTCTTTGTACATTTACCACACAGTTTCCTTCATATGAAAAAAGAGAACATACCGTTTCATATCGCTACTATCATACAACAAGCGGAACTGACAGGTATAAGTGCTCCCTTGCATCCGCTGATATCGATTTTCAGATTAGAACATGTACCTGTTAAGGAGATAGGAGAGACGATGCGGTTTACCACCGGATTTTACTCTATTGCGCTGAAACATGGCTGTCCTTGTAAGTTAAAATATGGTCAGACAAGCTATGATTTTAATCAGGGCGTCTTATCCTTCTTTGCACCCAATCAGGTACATACGCTGGAAGCAGGTGATGCCATCGCGCCTGCAGGCTGGTGTATGAATATACATCCGGACTTTATCCGGAATACGTCACTGGATGCAAAGATGAAACAGTATCATTTCTTTCAGTACGCGATAAACGAGGCATTGATCCTGTCAGAACAGGAAGAAGCGATGATCAAAGCTATTTTGCAGGGTATTGCACAGGAATACCAACAGCCTATCGATCGTTTCAGTCAGGATATTATTATTAATCAGTTGGAGCTGCTACTCAATTATAGCAATCGTTTTTACAACAGGCAGTTTATTACGCGTAAACCTGCATACAATGATATACTTGAAAAAGTAGAACGGGTATTGAATACATATTTTGAGCATGACAAGACAGCTACTGAAGGCTTACCTACTGTCAGTTATCTTGCAGGACAGCTGCATATGTCATCCAAGTATCTGAGTGATACACTGCGTCAGCTCACCGGACAAAGTGCGCAACAGCATATTCATGATTGTCTAATAGAGAAAGCCAAGGAAGTATTGGCAGGTACACGTCTTTCTATCGGAGAGATTGCCTACCAACTCGGGTTTGCCTATCCGCAGGCATTCAACAAACTATTCAGGAATAAAACTGCGATGTCTCCTATGGAATACAGACAGCTGTTTAACTGACCGCAGTATCATATACTCAGGTTCCTGTGTGTATGATATACTTCCGGAGCAGATATTCCCAATGCCAGTTTTAGTTATTAGTTATCGCACACACTTGCTAACGTCTGATTAAAACGAATAACCAGACGGGGATTAACGCCACTGATGTGTGATTGATTAATCTCATTTATCCTATGTGCACAATTCATCCGATGCTGACTTAAAAATCAAAAATCCTCCTCCTTTGCAGTTGCCCCGATACAGCGTATAGCTACATTGAGAGTATGCTGCATCAAATGCACCTTCTTACCGGGCATACTAATTAAACCCGGCGTTACTCGCGCCTGCTTTCCAGGACACGAATGTTTATAGCCCCGAATGCCCCATGTTTCCCCTTGTAATCCCTACAAAAGTGTACTCCGCTTCATTTACTGCCTGAAATACCTGTATACTGCGTACTTCCCGAAATACGTATTTCCCGCAAAACCCTTTACCAACATACGTTTCCCGCCTCTTATTTTCTCAATACCGCCATTTACCATTGAAATCTCGCCAGATAGGAATTGGCATTTTTCTTTGCCTGAAGGATGTCCTTATTTTGCCTTCGTAATAATTTTTAACCCCGAAATTTTCACTTTATGAAACTTTTACTTTCTGCGGCAGCTGCATTGTTATGTATGCAGACATTTGCGCAGGATCCACAACAAGAAGAGAAGGAATCGCCTGAACTTTTGTATAAGGCTATTCAGAAACCAACCTTAGCTATTCCGCAGGGAGCTGATGGAGATGAGATCAGTAATAAACCTGCGGTCAGCCGATTCAGAACGATCACTCCTTCGAGAAAGATAGTCGCTCAAAAGCAGGTGATCTTTACAGAAGCAGACGCTCCCGGCATTGCCATGTTTCGTAGTGGCAGCTGCGCGCCTCCCGTAGTAGAAGACGGCCTGGACCCTGTATACAGTGGTGTAAAAGCACATATGCCTTTATACCTGCCTTACAAAAGCGGCAGCGTAGGTATCTGGCAAGGCTTTTATTACAGCTGGGACAACGACAATAACGGCGCTAAAGACCCTCATCGTGCGATTGACTATGGCAAGTCATCCGTAGCGTCTAATGAGGATCCGACTTTTGGTGTTTACGCCATTGCACCTGGTAAGGTAATAGACGTTTATTGGTCTAATGGCGGTGGTAATATAGTTATCATCGAGCACACTGCTCCTGACGGATTCAAATATCGCAGCCGCTATCTCCATTTACGTAACGGCTATGACAATGACCGTGGATTAGCCAAAAACTCTCCGACCGCCAAATACAAATCCTTTGCTACCAGTGGTACCAGCAGCAACCTGTGCTGGGGTACCAATAGCCAGACCATCAAGGTAAAGAAGAACGATATCGTACAAGCCGGACAGTTCATTGCCTATTCCGGCAATACCGGCTCAGGAGGTATTGGTGTCATTCTTAATGATGACGGTACATTGAAAAACGCAGATACCAAATCCTTCAATGTACACCTGCACTTCGAAGTAAGCGTACTGGATACCCGTACCGGCCATAGCGGCGAATGGGTAAATGTTGACCCATATGGCACTTACAACCACAGCAGTGTAAGTTGTTATGACCTGGGAGCGGTTACTCCTTATGAGCGCCTTTTTGCGCCTTTCTATCCTAGCTTCCATAATGTACCGCTGGACCTGGTAAATAAGTACTGGGCATATTATACCGGTATGGGTATGGCATTACAGACTGTCAGCGTAGACCGTAATGGTAGTTCACTATATGCAGCAGGTTCTTTCCAGTGGGGACTGTCAACAGCATGGTATGCCCGTTTTTATATGACTGGCTCTACCTACCAGACCTACTTCAATACCTATAATGCACAAGGTATGCGTCCACGTCAGATATCTGTGACCAAAGACGGCAGTGGTAACCCGCGCTTCTCTGTAATATGGGAAAAGAATCCTGGCGGACAGGCAGCCTATTCTGTGCACAATGCAGATGATGCAACTTTTGACAATGCCTGGAAGACATATGTTACTACTAAAAAGTGGCATGTGCAGGAACACGTTGACTATACTGTAAACGGGAAAAGGCTTCATGCGGCAGTATTTGTTAACAAGCCAAATGACAATGGGTTTTACCTGTACTATGGTATGAATTCCACCGATTTCAACAACAAGTTCAACGAACTGTATCCAAACTGGGAACTGAAAAGTATCTGTGTGAATGGCAGTAAAGTAGGAGGGGTATGGCGTCCTAAAAAGAACAACTATGCCGCCTACTATGGTATGTCATCATCAGATTACCAGTCAAAATTCAATCAGTTTTCTTCACAGGGTCTGCGTCTGTTGAAAGTCCAGAACTATGACGATAATGCACGTTTCAGTGCAGTATGGGGAAAATAATCAAAGAGATGCGTCCGCTGTGTCAAATATCGGACGCATCTCTGATCACCTCTTTTTATCATTCGGTTTGTTATACACCTTAAAGAAGTTTCCATAGCTCAGCGTGCGGCCTTTCAGACACGGTACGGTTCTTTTATTGTACCACTTACACCTTACCTCTGCCTTTGGGAGGCGTTTTACCGGGATGTTTATTCCAGGCAGGGTTAGGTTCCGTGTTTTTCTCCAGGAGTACTTCAATAGAATAGAAACGGCTTTCAATCTGGATCTCATGTGCGATCTGCCTTTGTTCTATATCAATCATCCTGGACTCCATATTGTTAAACCTCGTTCCAATACCGGTCAATATAAGTTCGAGAGATGTCAACCTTTCATCCATTGTTTTAAACCCCTCTTGAACCGTTTTTTCCAATGCGGATATCCGGGAAATAAGCATGTCTATCGTTTCGTTGGATACATCAGCCATAAGAAATATTTGATTAATCAGCACGCACGGCCCCAATCTGCCTTATTACTACAACGACACAGCTCTTTCTTCTCTCTATAAACATTCTGGGTACCGTGCGATGCTATTTTGATATAATTGCAATGGGCGGCTTTCTGTCTACTCCGGATAAGCCCGCGGTTACATTCCCCTCTTTTGATATCCTCATGTCGTTCCTACACAATTCATGCAGCTGCTTCCTTTACTGCATTTTCGGCTGCCGGGTCCTTTTTCTCTTCGCTGTTATCTGTCGGAGCCATATTAGCGCCCTTTAATGCAATCAGTTCATTTTTTAACTCCACTAGCTCGTTGCCGAATTCCACAGTCTTACTATAAATGAAATCAGCCCTGACATTGGCATGTTTCAGCTGTCGCTTCAGCTTGTGATTGCTCAGCACCATTGTGATCAGGTTTGATTGCAATGTCGTCTGATCTGTCCTTATCGCCTGTGCGGCTGATTCTATTTTCCTGATCCTGCTATCGTGGCTAACGATATTATCATACAATTGTCTGAATGTAATCAGCAGTCTTGCGAAGGACACATCAAGTTCCTGGAATTTATCCTGGACAATACCTGCAATCTGCTTGTGGAATTTACGTTCTTTCATAAATGTTCTTTTTAAATGATTCTAAATGATTCCTGAATAAAAAGTTGGTCCCGCCCCAAAATGAGTTAGGGAAGAAGGAGCTGACAACTCCAGATACTTGTTGCTGTTAAGGTGTTTGTTAAGGTGCTTTGGCAGCGGCTTTTATGTAACTGAGACCATTTCGACCCTACCACTTTTATCAACGGTATCGTTCATCATTGTCTATTGTTAATACAGTTCAGTAAGGGTAATCTGTACTTCAAACTCTATCGCAATGGCAATAACGATAGCATTGGCAATACAATAGCGATAGCATTAATAATTACAGCAGCAATTACTTTCAGCCAATACGAGCGCATAACCAGCCCGTAGGATAAACCTACAGGACAGTAAGATAAGACTGCGGAATAATCCCTGAGATAACCCAATAGGACAGCTCACAGAATATCTCTGTAAAGAATTATCCCCGTATCACAGACATAATATATCGTTCCGTCAACAACAGACGGAAACCTATGTTATCATTGCCTCGTTATTTCATGATTATTACTGTAGATGAATATTACAGCAGTGTATTTCAAATAGGGGTACAAACAAACGCATACAGATGCATCTTCTTTTTTATTTCTATACTCTTTTAATTTCCCTCCAGCAAATCAACCTGTTCAACAAATACTACAACCTCTTTCCAATGTAATGGTCTTTGCTTTAATCGCCGCATCCTGGCGCTTTTCATGCGATGTTTGGTCATAAGATGTCTTTATAAAATGGTTGGTAAATTCTTTAGGAAAGAAGATCTCTGTTTATTAAAATCTAAACAGAGATCTTCTTTTATATTGCTCTTTTAATGCCGTTTAATATTCAGATATAGCGTCCATCTATATTCGGCGAAATGCTATTCTCTTTACAAACAGCTGCTATTCATGACGCTAAAACAACGGTATTCGCGCTACCCACTATCGCTGACAAACATACGCTTCAACCCTCTATATACCTTATTCTATCTATGATTGCCGTCTCTGCCTCAAAATTATCAAACACTTTTTGATTTCTCCTCATTCACTTTGTTCATTCTAAAATTCAATACTATGCCTCCGGTCAGCAGTAATAACATTACCAGGTAACTACCAATCGATAACTTCATACCAGTATAGTATGCAGCCGGTTCAAACCTGAACAGAATAGTATGTTTACCTGCTGGAACCGGCATACCGCGTAAAGCATAGTTCACTCTTGCATACGGTACTTCTGTACCATCCACATACGCTTTCCAACCCTGGCTATAGTAAACTTCTGAGAATACCGCAAACTGCGGACTCACCGTATTGGAATTATAACTGATCTCATTCAGATTATTGGCAATCAGGCTGATCGTTGCTGTTGAATCGTATACCGGCTCGCTACTCACCGTGTTTTTGTAACGTCCATCAATCACCACAGAATCACGGGTATTCATATGATCCAACATGCTCATTTCCTCCTCAGCATTTTTCGCCCACACGATCTGTTTTACAAACCATGCATTGCCTAATGCCTCAGGGTTACGCTGAGCCACCGGTTGCCCATCTGCTCCTGGTACGATCACATATTTTGTATTGAGCATATTGAGTACCTGCAAATTATTCCTGCTGATCTGCCGTTCAATAAGATCGGCATAGAGTTGGAGCTTTGCTGCATGGTATCCACCTACACTCTTGTGGAAGTAGGATGTCATCGCATCATCAAAAGGATGAGCCGTCAGGTTAAACACCCTGTAGTGAGGATCTTTATCCTGTAATATCTGTTGGTCAGCCGCTGATGCCTGGAATGGTCTGCTGTAGTTACTCTCATCCATAAAACTCTCACTATTGAGATACCTGCTATCTACCTGCAAAAGATCTATTGTCGCCAATATACCAATACCCGCCAGCAGATAAGTAGTATTGAATCCTTTTTTCAGGAAGAACCATAGTAACAGGAATACCAGACCTGCAAAGAATGCTGCCCGCCATACATCGTGATGATACAGCTGTTCCCTGTCTGCATATAATGCGCTCATTAACTCTCCGCTCAATTGCGTATTGCCCTGCAACATCTGCGTCAGTTCTGACTGGAACCTGTCATCTCCGCCTGGATTCTGCGGATCATGAGTGGCGTTGGTATAATTCGCGCTCAAGGATGCTGCATAAATGATTACCAGCAAACCTGCCATAATCAACCCTGTCCATTTCAGTTTTTTCATCAACACTTCCTTCGTTATTTTACCACCTATCAGTTCCTGCAAGGTTAATACAGCTAGGATAGCGAAAGAGAACTGCGGAATAATCAAAGCCTGTGATGGTGCACGGAATTTATTATACAGTGGGAAATGATCAAACATAAAGTAGTTAAATGCAGGGAAGTTACTGCCCCAGGCCAGGACAATGCCTAATACACTGATAGCGATCAGCCACCATTTATGCCAGGACCTGATAATGAAAAGTCCCAGTAACACCAACATACAAATCACAATACCCAGATATACAGGTCCGGAGGTGCCTAACACCGACTGGTCTCCCCAATAAAGATTCCAATGTTTAATCAGTTGTTCTGACTGATTCTCCGGTACACCCATAGCCGACAACTTCTTAAAAGTCTCTGAATCTTTACTCAATGAACCGGAAGAACTACCGCCGTAGATATCAGGAACCAAGAGCGTAAAGCTTTCAAACTTTCCATAGCTCCAGGCAAAAGCATAACTTCTTTCCAGTCCTCCCTGTGGTTTATCTGCTGTTGCGGCAGTCGGCAGTGGTGTCAATTCTGAAGTGCCTCCACGGGTACTTTCTTTTGAATATTCGTAGGTCGTCCACAGACTAACCGCGTTTGTGGCTAATGCAAGTCCGACGGCCAGCAATACGGCTAGTCCACCTATAATCAGTTCTTTATATTGTTTCTGAAGTATACTGTAAACAGCATATGCTACACCAATAACACCCAGTATAAGGAAGAAATAATAAGTGATCTGCAGGTGATTTGCACCTATCAGATAGGTCAGTGCCAGGGCCATAATACCAGTCCCCAACAGGTAACGCTGACGAATGATCAGTATAAGCCCGGCGATTACTGCCGGCATATAAGCCATCGCGAGCATTTTAGTTTCATGCCCTGTTACAATAATAATAGGCGAGTAGCTGGCGTAGGTATACGCAACTGCTCCCAGAAATCCGAGCCAGGGATTTGCGCCCAACGTTATGCATAAAAGATAAAAACAAATCGCTGAGAGAAACAGCACATTCACTGGCTTTGGAAGCCCCAGCGTCAGTATGGCGGGTATATAGTTAACAAAGTCATAAGGCGTTTCAAGTGCAATCTGGTATGTCGGCATTCCGCCAAACATGCTGGTCGTCCACAGCGGCGTAATGCCATGTGCCTGTTTATAATCCATTGCTTCTTTTGCCATACCCTGCCACTGTACATTATCACTCTGGCTGAGTATTTTGCCGTTCATAGCAGGCCGGCAGTAAATAATTGAAAGCAGCAGCAGCGCCAAAATGGCAATTGCATGTGGCAACAGTGACTTTAATCGTTTGATCATCGCAGGATATTATTGGCTAGTTTACTTTTCAAGATAAAATTTTCCAGGACAAAAAAAGAGCACCATTATAAAACGGTGCTCCCTTTATTTTTTTAACAGCATGACTTATTTATTGTCATCCTTCTCTTTGTCTTTATCGAAATTACAGATGTGTACCTTGGCGATACGGTGCTGATCCATTTTGATCACTTCCAGCTTCAGGTTACGCCAGTTGATGCTATCGCCGGCCTCAGGGATCTTACCCATTCTGTCCAGGATGAAACCACCCAGGGTCACGAAATTCGTCACGTTTACCTTCTGCGGATCTGCATCAATACCCATCATTTCAAGGAATTCAACAAACGGCAGCTGACCATCCACCAGGATACTACCATCTTCATTGCGAATTACCTCATATTCAAATTCATTCGTTTCAGAGATATTACCTACCAGTGCATCCACGATATCGTTGATCGTCACCAGACCTTTAATGGAACCAAATTCGTCCACCACCATTGCCTGATAGATCCTCTCACGTTTGAAGAGCTCCAGCAACTGATAGGTACGGTTGTGTACTGTTACCACCAGCAGTTTACGGCTGATCGCTTCCAGGTTATTGACAGCGCCGTTGAAGTTATCGCTCAACAGGTCTTTGGAATATACAAAGCCGGTCGTATGGTCCAGATCACCTTTAGCGATCGGATATACAGTATGTTTCTGCGTCAGGATCTTCGCCTTATTCACTTCCGGATCATCATCTACGTCCAGCCATACCACCTCATTACGAGGGGTCATCAACGCAGATACATGACGATCTCCCAGATTGAAAACGTTCTGGATAAGCGCCTTTTCTGTTTCCTCAATAACACCACCCTGATGGCTTTCTGCTATGATTACACGTAATTCTTCTTCTGTGTGAATGTCTTCGTGCTCGTGTACCGGACGAATACCTACCATACGCAGGATCACGTTGGCAAAACTGTTCAGCATCCAGATAAACGGTCTGAATACTACATAAAACAATTTCAGGGGCAGCGCCACTGTAAATGTCGTAGGAACAGGTTTACGGATGGCCAGTGATTTTGGCGCCAGTTCACCGAATACGATATGCAGAATGGTAATTCCCAGGAACGCTATAGGAATAGCAATCTTATGCGCAACAGCTTCCTGCATGTTGAAATTGAGAGCATGGAATATATTGAGGATCAATTCAGTCATTACCTTTTCCCCAACCCAGCCCAATCCGAGAGAAGCTAACGTGATACCCAGCTGTGTTGCAGCAAGGTAACCGTCCAGATTATTGACAATGTTTTTGGCTACCTGCGAAACCGTCTTGCTGCGGCCCGCACTTACTTCGATCTGCGACGATCGGACTTTCACAATCGCAAATTCTGCTGCTACAAAAAAACCGTTCAGCAGCACCAGAAAGATGGTGAAAAATATGTCTAAGGTCATGTATGGTGTGTCTTATTTTAAACTAAAGTTTCTTAAGATAGTACTATTTTGTCTTTTCAGGCCGATGTTTATCACCCCAGTCAGAGATGCATTCCAACATCGGCTTCATTGATTGTCCGTCGTTTGTGAGTTCATATTCCACTCTCGGTGGCACTTCCGCATACACCAGTCTCGTGATGAGACCATCCTTTTCCAGCTCTCTTAGCTGTAATACAAGGATGCGCTCGGATACGTCAGGAATCACCTTTTTCAGTTCACTATACCGCAGTTTGCCATCCAGCAGGGCCCAAAGAATGTTAGGCTTCCACCTTCCACCTATCAGATCCAGCGTATAGGCCATGCCGCAATTTAAGTGTATCTTATTCCTGTTCAATGTATTAGTTGAGCTTTCCTTTCTCATTACTTACATTTTAGTCAGTACTTAATAATCTTGTCAGTACCTGTAAAATTACGGCTACCGCTTTACTTTTACAAACAATTAAGAAAAAAATTAATTATGAAACATCTTGAAAACAAAGTCGCACTGATCACAGGCGGTAGCCGTGGCATGGGTGCAGCGATCGTAAAACAGCTGGTAGCTGCCGGCGCCAGGGTGGCTTTTACATATGTACGTTCTGCCGATCAGGCGGCAGCGCTGGCCGACGCCATCGAACAAGGCTATGGACAAAAACCACTGGCTCTACAAGTAGATAGCGCTGACCATAACGCGGTTACGGCCGCCATTGAAACCGTTGTTTCCAGACTGGGAGCTATTGATATCCTGGTCAATAACGCCGGTGTATATGGAGAAAGACCGTTTGAAGAGCAAACCGTTGCCGACTATGATCAGATGATGGATATCAACGTGAAAGCCGTATACGTAGCCTCAGTAACTGCCGCCAGACATATGAGAACAGGTGGTCGTATCATCAGCATCGGCAGTAATATGGCCGATCGTGTAGCGCATCCCGGTGCAACGCTCTATTCCATGAGTAAATCAGCGCTGGTAGGCATGACGAAAGGGATGGCCCGTGAACTTGGACCCAGAGGCATCACTGTCAACCTGGTTCAACCTGGCCCCATCGATACCGATATGAATCCGGCCGATAGTGCTTATGCAGCTGGTCAGATAGCCCGGCTGGCATTGACACATTTTGGTAATGTGAACGATATTGCCAGTCTGGTGAACTTCCTGGCAGGACCTGAAAGCGGGTTTATCACTGGCAGTGCATTGACGATTGACGGCGGCTCAAATGCCTGAATTTTAATCCCTGTTGGCACTGTTGCTTAAATTTCGGCGACAGTGCCAATAAGGGATTGTTAATTGTGTTTCCCCATAAAGCTGTAAATTCCATCCTATTGTTGTCGAAAAACCTGTCTGGCAGCAATCAGCAATAAGCCCTTACCGACCGTACTACTTACTTTCTCATTTTGATACACAAGCCCCTGTGTAGTGTTTGTTCATTTCTCATTTAAAAACCAATCAACTATCATGTACACACAGCAATTGCCGGGCTTGTACTGCCCCTTTCCGTCCCTTTTAAACCAGTATGTAGAAAAAGCTGACAAACACACAACGCTTTGGGTGAAAAAATACCAACTGGTGACCAATGAAGACACCTGGTCCTGTTATCACAGACAAAAATTTACCTGGATGGTGGCCCGGATGTTTCCGACAGCCGATCTGAATGCCCTGAGCATAGCGGCGGATCTCAACACACTGCTGTTCATACTCGATGATCAGTTTGATGAACATGGAGAAGGCTCAGCTACCATCAAACAGCAAGAACAATTTGAACGACTGGTACATGCCCTGATTGGTATTATGAAGCATAACAGCCTGGTATCCCTGGAAAAAGGCGGTCCGGTACTAAGTGCTGTAAGCGACTTCTGGAAACGCATCCGTAAACTCGGCAACCTTGGCTGGCAGGTGAGATTTATTGAAAGTCTGCAACAGGCTTTTGCAGCAAATCTCTGGCGTATAGAACAAGTCAGCCGCGGACAGTTACCCACGCTGGAAGAATACATGAAATGGCGGCCCTTTTTCAGCGGCGCCAGCTTCTTTGCACACCTTTTAGAGGCGATAGAGGCATTCTACTTACCTGATTATGTATTCCTGGACACCACGGTTAAAACGCTGATTATGCTGTGCAGTAACACAATCTGCTGGGCCAATGACCTCTTTTCTTTCAACAAGGAACTGGAACAGGGAGACGAAATGAATATCGTCATGCTGATCTGTAATACCCGGGGCTGTTCCCTGGAAGAGGCTATTGCCACAGCCGCAGCCATCCATGATGACCAGGTCAGACAATTTGAACTGCTTTCTGCCCAACTACCTTCTTTCGGTACTGTCACGGATGCACAGTTAGGCCGTTACATCGCGGCATTATCCGTTATGATGAAGGGGAATATCGAATGGAGTGTAAAAGATACGGCAAGGTATCGTTTTACCATGCAGACAGTATAAACAACAGGTGCCCATCACTGATAACAGGGGATCAGGGGTGGGCATTTGCTCTCAGGTATTTGGAGAGCGTAGCCTGCAAGGCTTTAAACTCGATTGGTTTTACCAGGTAATCATCTGCGCCCGCCAGCAGCAGTTCCTCGCGGTTTTCCTTAAATGCATCGCCACTGGCAATGATCACGGGGATATGCTGTAACATTTCATCCGCACGGATCTGCGCGAGCGTGTCCTTACCGCTGAGACCAGGAATGTGAGAATCCAGTATGATGATATCAGGACGCGAAGCTTTTGCCAGCAGGAGTCCTTCCATGCCATCACCAGCTACGATAATACGGCTTCCCAATCCGCTGAGAAAACGCGACAGAATCAACTGGCTCATTTTATCGTCTTCAATGATAAGGATACTGGTATCAGTCAGACTACAAAGATCAGCATCTGCATCATTATCATTATCATTATTACAGGCAGTCTCCGCAGGTACCTGCAGGGGAAGGTTGACGGTGAATGTCGTGCCCTTGCCCATTACGCTATACACTTTAATATCGCCGCCCATTAATGTAGCGAGGTGACGGGTGATATGCAATCCCAGACCTGTACCTTCCAGAAAGATGTTCCGTTCAGTGACGAAAGCATTGAAAATGGTAGATAACCTGTCTGCACGGATGCCTTCCCCCTGATCTGTGACCTGCAAACACCATTTATTATCATCTCTGAATACATCGAGTGTGATCGTGCTTTCCTGTGCGGTGAATTTGATTGCGTTGGATAACAGGTTGTTCAAGGTCTTACTCAGCAGGATTTTATCGCCACTGATCAGCTGCGGAAGATCGTCTGCTACTGAAGCCCTGATACGCACCGTCTTCACACTGGCGACGTACTGGTGCATATTGACAATCCCTTCCAGCCATTCCCGGACATTCAATGTTTCCAGTTGAGGTGTATCGATCTTACCCGCTTCGATACGGGAGAATTCCAGTACATTATTGATAATCTCACGAGTGTTGTAACTGGCAGCATACAGATGATCTGCCAGTTGACGGATGGGAGCGAGAGAGCGGTCCTGTTCTACTTTTAGCTGCAGGAGCTGACTAATTCCGAAAATAGCATTCAACGGTGTACGGATCTCATGACTGGTCTCTCTTACAAAGACCGTTTTAGCGTCTGTGGCCTTCGCCAGTTGCGCAGTCAGGATTTCCAGTTCGCGATTGTGTTCCTTAACCGTTTGCAGCATTTCCTGTACCTGCCGCATTTCCTTTTTACGCTGACGCTCCATGTTTCTTACATAGTAATAGATCACCGTAAGATCGAGTATCAGTATACTGGGGATAGTCACCCACCTTATAACGAACTGTACCGGAGAACGCTTTTCAGCAGTAACAATAGGTGTGATGAAACCATTGTACATATTGATCTCGCCGACGAGGAATGCCAGGATGGTCAATCCTATACTAAGCGCACGCATTCGCCTGTCTTTCTCAAAGACCAGCAGTGAGAGGCCCACCAGGAAAATAAAAAGGAGATGCACTTCCGTTACCCGTCCCATGATAGCGCTGTAGTACTGGATACTGAGGTTGTTGATCAGGATCAGTGCCAGTCCGGCGGAGCTAAACTTTCCGAAACGGTTTGTAACAATAACGGCGGCAAGCAGGAGGGATTCGATGAGAGCAGGTGCTGATAGCTGCAGATCCCATGTCATAACATAACAGCCAAGGCCAAATATACCTGCCATCAGCGCAGTTACAAGTGCCAGGGTGTTTACAATTTTCAGTGATCGTCGTTGGTCTTCATCGGTCACTCTATCATAGCCAGTTGTAGAGATGTGTTGAAATAGACTCATGTACCGGGCATTTACGTTTGCGGAACATTACTATTATGGGACTACATACAGGTTCCCAGCATGTACATAGCGCCATTCAGTGTTTTCCAATTCAGATAATCGTTCTGCAAGTAGGGTTATTGTAAATTATGGGGCTTTAGCTAGTTCTACCTGCAATTTACGTACATTCAAAAATATATCACTTAGTATAGTGAGTATACTTTTCATTTTTCTTTAGTGCCTCCCTGATATTTATTTTGGCTCAAATACAATCGGCAGATCCAGAAACCCTGCCACGATGGTGCTCGGATTCCTTGCAGGCGTGACACCTGGCTTCAAGGTGACATTTTTTATGGCAGAAAAGATGATTTCAAAAGCGATTTTTGCTTCCATTCTCGCCAGCATAGCGCCGATGCAATAGTGCGCACCATGACCAAAGCTGACCATTTTTATATTATTCCTGTGTATATCAAAGGTATCAGGATTACGGAATACGGACGGATCACGGTTAGCGGCTGACAACCATGCATTTATCAGATCCCCTTTACGGATCAGTTGCCCACCCAGTTCCACATCCATCTTTGCAATACGGCACATACTCTGTACCGGCGGCGCATAGCGTAATACTTCATTTAAAGCCGAAGGCAGGTCTTCAATATGTGCCTGGAGATGCGACTGTACATCCGGCGTAGTGGCAAACGTGTACATGGCATTGGCCAGGAAACCATTGGTCGTTTCATTGCCCGCTATTAACAACGCAATACAAAAAGCAAGGGTATCCGGCATACTTAATCGTTCACCATCTATCTCTGCGTGTAAGAGATGCGATATAAGGTCAGATTGAGGCGTTTTAGCACGTTCTTCCAGTAAAGCAGTAAACAACCTGCCCATTTCCTGCTGCGCCTGAAAATAAGCATCCATACCAATAACGGCAGGATCACTGGAAATGGCATTGACCCACGCGTTTACCTGGTCATGGTCCTGATCAGGTACACCTAATAACTGCGCTGTAACACGACCGGGTAGAGGAATAGAAAACACTTTCACAAAATCCATTTCTCCTTTTGCCAGGACTGTCTGCAGCAGCTCCTTACATTCGTGATGGATCCATGCCTCCAGTTTTGCAATAACAGCAGGAGCAAATGCCTTACTCACCAGTGCACGTAACTGCCGGTGACGCGGAGGATCCGTCTGGTTGAGATTGCTCCCCAGGAGATTATCATCTGACTTGGGCATATATTCATTGGAAAAAACTTCATGGTCACTCAGTACGCGCTGTACTTCCTTGTGACGGAATACCTGCCAGGCGCCCTGGCCACCAAAATAAAACCTGAATGCCGGATCAAAATAAACTGCTTGTTCATCCTGTAATTGCTGATGCCAGGATAGGGGGGATTTTAACGTAGATGGAGTCATACGATAAGTTGTAAAGTCAGATGATGGTTAGTCCCAGTAAAATGTAATAAGATAAGATTAAAACGAGATGGCCGTTGCGGCGATGTACATACACATGTCTAAAATAGATCAATGTGGTGAGGAAATAGTTAACTCGTTGTTAATGAGGAATTATTTTTACCCTACAGCATGACTTGTTTCAAAAAAAGGGATAGATTGCTTCCACAATACCACATTATGAGATGCTATACATCCGTTAAGATTGTCGCGATAATGATCGCCTGTTACGCCTGTCAGTCCAGATCATCCTCCGCCAGCAATGATCCCTACGCGCTGACCGATACGGCCGATTATAGGTTAACAGAAACATTACAGGGACAGGGAGGCGTATATTTCAAAACAGAAGTCTATACCAACCCGAAAGACACAGCGCTTTCCTACGTGAAGGTTTTTAACTACGACCAGCAGATTGCAGCCGTACAGTTTTATAAGAGCAATAAGAAACATGGACCAACGATCACCTTCAACGAAAAAGGGCAAAGACAGCTGGGCACTTTTTATAGAAATGATACGGTTATCGATATGCATCCGTTTAATCAATAAAATTGCCTAATTTTATACCTATTGATTTACTGACCTCCACCATAAAAAAGCCCCGTATACAAAAAGTATACGGGGCTTTTAATTTCAATTTAAGCGTTACATAACATCCCACCATGGTTTCTCGCCATCCTTAGGAGGATCCTGCACTGGTGGCAGTGCCGTAGGAATGATGATAGGTGCGGTATTGTTTTTAGATGCAGGTACCTGGCTTTTTATATCTTCCCGACCCAGCAGGGCCTGCCATTTCGTTTTCAGTTGTTTACCTGCTTCAGGTTTTACCATCTGTACATAGTTGATATAACCTTCTATGCTGTTGATAATACCGCCCTTGCCCCATTGCTTATCAGCAATACCTGATACACCGATCTGGTGGAGGAGGGCCCTGAACTTCCTGAGTGTTTCCCTGTCAATGCTCAGCTTCTCATTTACCACCACACCTGTCACTTCCCGCTTATCGCCTTTGCGCATCACCTTCAGTTTGTCAGGGTGGATCACAAATCCTTCTTCTTTTACCACCTGCTTAACGCCCCATATCAGTTTTCCCGCATCAGCGGCAGCGCCCTCTTTTGCAGAGAAAGTCATATCATCTGCATAACGGGTGTAGGTATAATTAAAACGACGCGCCAGTCCTTCAAACCTGCGGTCCATTTTATAACAAATGATATTAGTGATCGCCGGACTACATGGCGCTCCCTGTGGCAGGTGCCGCGCAGTTGTAGCCACATGATAGTCTTTTCCGTCCAGTGTCACCGGCTCCATTTCAGGCTCTGTACACAGTAACGCCAGGATAGTGGCTACCTGTTCGCTGTAACCGAATTTATTGAACATTCCTTTCACTCGCTTATAGTCGAGCGTAGGGAAGAAATCGCGCAGATCAATATTGATAACAATATCCTGTCCGACGTGATTAGCCGCATTCGTCACAATAGACTTTTGTGGTACAAATCCATGTGCCGCTTCACTGAGTTTTACTTTATAGAGAATATTCTCCAGGATCCAGTATTGCGCCGCTTTTAACTGTGGCATCGGCGCTGAGATCAGTCGTTTACCGCCTGACTTCTTAGGAATATAAAAGCGCTTGTAATGTGTTACACTGGCTACTTTCCTGTTAAAAGAGAGGAAACGTAATTTACCGATACTAATTCCCATCGCTGCAGCCAACGCGATACCATCATGGCATACGGGCAGCCCAGCAGTGGTTAGCTTCTGTTCGTCGGAAACTACTTTATTTAAACCGGCAGAAACATCTTCTCCCAAGTATACAATACTCTTTTCTTTTTCAATCGCCCATTGTGCGGCTCTCTCTTTACGCTTCTCCTCATTACGCTTTTTCGTTTCCGCTCTTCTTGCTTTTGCTGCCGCCATACGCTGTTTGCGCATTTCGTTCAGCATCTGCTCACGGTTACGATAACGTTGCTTTTCTTCTACTAACTTATTCAGTTCCCTGCGCAACTCACTTTCTCTGCGGATAAGCACCTCCGAAGGAGATGGCATACTTGTGTTCTTTGCCCAGAAACCGAGGCGGGTCATCTCCTCAAGAATAACTTCATCTTTAGTGGATGATCTGATACGGTCATATAATTGCTGACGCGTCAATCCTACTGCCATAATCTTTCAGACGGTTTATTGCTGATAAAAGATAGTTCGTTGATAATTAAAGTGAAGCGGGAAAAAGAAAAGGGGAGAAGAGGTTAAACAGAAAAAACAATGTAAAGAGGAAACCGGCCTTCGTGCAAGCCATTGACTAAATCAATCAACTCCAGGGCGGGGCGTACCTACTGGTGATTTGGAGCCCCCGGGGCTCGTACCGTAAATCACTAGTAGGTACGCCCCGCCCAAAGTAAAGATTGCATTTAGTGAAGCATGATAATGTCATGTTACCTGAGTGACGAAACATCACTCTTCCTGAAACCAGGCGCAAGTGCAATCAATTTCCTCTTTACAAAGAACTATTGTTTTTCTGACCTGAAAGATAGAGAGAATTATTAAAAGAACAAACACATATTGCATTTTTTTCTTTCTTTTTCTTCACACTCTCACCTTTTCTTTTTACAGCTTATGCGTTACTGTTAGCCTTCTGCTTTTCATACGCCATACGTAATGCCAGCATATGTTCGCAGGGGCCTTTATATAACTTGTTGGTCTGGTAGTCGTAACAGTCACAATGTGCAGTGCTCATACGTTCATCTCCATCAATTACAATAACAGGATGATACGGACGACGTGCTATCGTGACTTCGCCTGTTACCTGTGTGCCCACGCCCGGTACTTCCTGTGCAGAGAAGGTAATTTTCCCATCTGTTACTAGACGGGTTGCTGATGCTTCCTTAGGATTGGAGAAGCGCAGCTGATCCATTGGTAATGGCTCTCTGCTCAATTCACGCAAACGGTAATAACCTGTATGCAGATCATAAATCACCTTACCTGCCTGTGTATAGATACCCAGCGCCGCCAGTACTGATGGTAAAGGCTGCCCGGTTTTAGCGGCGATTTCTTCCGCTTTACCCATCCAGGTTTGTTTCAATTCATTATAAACGAGCTCCTTGGTCATGTCGCTGACGTCAGCGCGTGGCGCCATCAGATCGAATTGTCCTGCACGTGACCAGTCATTCGCCGTCCATCCGGAGAGACCCAGTGTAAACTGCATATCGCCCAGGTCTGCTACATAGAATGAAGGAAGACCACTACCAGTGAGATGTACCGTGAATTTCTTGGCCACGGGGATCAGACGTTCCAGGATCAGCATTCTTCTGCGTCCCCAGATACGGATCTCACGGCGTTGCGGACCGGTATAAATAGATCTTGTGCAGACAATCTCTTTGTTCCATGGTTCGAAGATCGCTTTCACCGGTTTACCTGGCTCCAGCACAAAACGGATAGAACGGGGACCATTCTTTTCCTTAAAGCGACGCAGCCAGCTACAGAAATTATATACATCCATCGGATGCAGATCAAAACTGGCTGCAGGTAATGTCATTGCTGAACTTACCTGCAGGAAGCCACGTACCCAGCTATCAGGCAGATCGATCTTTACCTCGCGGAACATTTCCTCCCGGGTCGTCTGAACGGAGAAACCGCCCGGATCCACGGAGAAAGTCGTTTCCTTATAGTCGCGGATCTTCTGAAATTCGTTATACAGATTGGCAGAGTAGTCAATGTTGGTTGTACCACACTGAAACTCATTCACCTCTTTAAATACATTGTAGTTGGCGCTCAGCTTACCATAAGCTGATTCATCCTGGCTGAAACATTCAAAGAAAATTTCATCAGGATGTACACTGATCACCGGGTCCAGTACAAACCAGGCATCCCTGTCTTTCTGGTACAGATAGTCGAAATAAGCACGGCGTGACTTATAATAAGGCGCCATTACCTTTTCTTTCTCATGGTAAATATTGTTCAGCTCATCTCTCAGTGCTTTCATCTGATTCTCGGCAGCAGCGGCATCATAATGGCCCATAGCCTCTGCCAGCCACACAGATTCCTGTTGGGCGGCCCATTCTTTATAAGCTGTTTTGTCTTTGGGTTTGAAACGCAGGTCGGATACCACTACATCATGCAAAGCGGAAATAGCTTCGCGGAAAGCGATTTTCTTACGCAGTTTGCCATTGAAGAAAGTAGGTTCCCGGTGTGTATCAGGCGCAAAGGAGATACCCGCCGATGTGGCGTTGCTGTATACCTCTGTCTGCCCGCTATATCTATAGTTAAATAACATCCTTCAGGGTTTAAAAATGTTTCATCGGAATTTCAGAAAAGCGCACTGGCAGCAACACATCAGGATATGCCTGGTGGATATTACGCATGATACTGATGCAACGTGCTTTATCGCCAATGGCCACCGTAGCGGAAATATCAGCGATGATACTTCCTACATATTCAGCTGCTTCCGCTGTTTTTACGGATTCCTTCTCCAGGAAATTAAAGATCCTTTCCTTGGCGACACGTGCTTTATTCACCCTGGATAATACAGATCTGAAATAATGTTCCAGGTCTTTCATATAAGCCAGGTTATCCTTCGCATAATTCTCCAGGTAATTGGTGGCAAACAACTGCATGGTCACTCCCGGGTGCTGACTGAGTTTCATCAGGTATACCGTACCATCTTCTTCACGGAAGAAGCGGGTCAGCAATTCACGGCCAAATGCCTGTACCAGCGGATTGACGCTGTCAGCAATCGCTACCAGTGACTCCGGTGACCAGTCCTCTGCCTGAAACTGTGTACGGAAGAATTCAGCTGCAAAGTTGCGGGTATCTTCCCAGGTTGCATCCAGCAAGGCTACTGCCGCATCTCTCTCATATTTGATACGCGCCACATGCTGATTAAAAAAGCGCCAGCACCAATCCCTCACAGCCAGGAGTTCATGGTTACCTGCCGCTATCACCTGTTTGATCGTCAGACCTTCCGCAGGAATATATTTGTCCAGTACCAGCACACCAAACGCCTGTGCCGGACGATAATTAGAATAAAGTAAACGTAATGCAGTTGCCTGATCAATATCCTGCAGATGGGATACCAGTTCATTGCTCAGTACCAGCGCCAGGTCTTCATGCAGTCCCTCAGAAGTCTCCTTGCGCATCAGTAATGGTACCAGTTCATTTACCAGCCATATCGCCAGTGCGGCTTCCCGCTCAGCAATACGTTTTATCAATGGTCTGATAGCACTTCTGACATCTGTATAAGGCGCTGTACAACCATATAGTAATAAACCCTGGCGTTTTACCAGCTCTTCGTCACTGATCGCAGAGAGTATGTCAACGCCTGCTGCTCTTACTGGTTGATAAGTGTTTTCCAGCAGACGAAGTAACAGACTATCATTGATATGATCCAGTTTAAACTGCTGTTTTTTAAGCAGCAACAAACGGGCAGCAAAAGCCTGTGTGGCAGGTGATAATGCCTGCAGCAGGTTCTCTATTACATTGAAATCAAGCTGGATCAGCACTGTACCAAAGAACTGTTCCAGTATACGACAGCCTTCTGTAAGGATATCGTTTGTTGCAGGGTCTTCGTCTCTGAAGGATATCAGGTAAGCGATTGTGTTACCGATCAGCTTTTTAGCCTGATCTTCAGAGAGTGTTGCCTTCGGCATCAGTTGTACGCCAAAATCACGTACGTCTTTATGTTTACTGAAGATCAGTTCCTGGATAAAGTTAATGTCCGCCAGACAAACATCCGGTCTTGCACCAGCCCATTCCATCCCTTGCTGACGTGCTTCTTCAGAGATACTGTTCAGCAATGCCAAGATAATAGAAAGGTCAGGCGCGTTGATATTGAATTTCTCTCTTGCCAGCTGCAAACCGTATTCCTGCGGTAATCTGAAAGGATTACCCAGCAAGGCGCGGATCACATTGCCATCCATCCTCTCTTTGAGTGTATTGTAGTCGGGATGCTGCAATAGCTGATGCAGGGCAAAATCATGGACTTCCTCCATTCTGCCTTTGATCAGCAATTGTATAAACGCCTGTGGCAACTGACGCCATAGATGCAGGAAAGGCACTTCACTTTCTGTCTCGGGTGTGGCTTTTACCACCTGTTCGGCAGAAATAGTTGGCTGTACATCCGTCTGTTTACGGCCACGGAACAGAGAAGCTACTTTCTGTAAGAGGTTTTCTCCTTTACGGGATTGTTCTGGCGCAGGCGCCTGGGTAGTCCCTTCCGGAGCGGGTGTTCTGTACCAGATTGTCCTGCTGGTATTCAGTGTGAGGGCTTTGTTATTGCCCTCCAGGATATAATGCAGGAAAACAGCGCCTGCATTCTTCGGAAACGCGGTTGTTACATGCGAATAAGAACGACTGTTTGTGTTCCAGACATATGTGCTGGTACTATACTCCTGTTTATTATGTTTAGCGGCGTCGTACTGTAACAACAGGGCTGTTGCCAGTCGTACGTACTGTATATCATTGCGTCTACCCATCTGCTTCACCCTGCGTAACACGCGGCGACGCAGATAAGCGCGGGTCGTCTTTGTATATGCTCTGCTACTGTTGCGGGCATACGGATCGCTCTTATTGTCTTCCTCCCATTCAAAACGGGCGCCTAACAATGCAACCAATTCGTGATCATCCCTGAGCTCCGCCTGTTTGAACAGGTGACGTACATGCTGGAAGTAGTTCCGTTTGAATGGCAGTTCTGTAATGAATTGCAACAGTACCTCCCGCACCGTCGGATTGGTAATACTGACAACATACAGTTCCTCCAGCACAGGGTAGGCTGGCTGTACCAGTACCTTGACACGCTGGTTGATTTCCGTCAGCAGATTGGCTTTGCTACCACTTTTGATAGCGTTCTGAATATCGGGATCCAGCCCTTTTTCATACTGGTCAATATATTCCTTCCGTGCTGCTTCCGGTGATAATAATATCAGGGCGTGAACAGCAATCTGTCGCTGATAATAAGGATAAGTACTATTCTCCGCATAGGCTTTCAGTGTACCCGTATCTGATTCATTGCCGCAACGGCCCAATGCCCACAGGGAGGAGTAACGCTGCATGGCGCTTTCCCGCTCTATGAGTTTGGTAATAAACGGAGCAGCTTCCTTCAGACGCAGTTCGCCTGCCTTCCAGATCACACGGGAAGTCTTCCATTCAGTCTTGAACCGGGAATTTCTTTTGAGGGCATATTCCAGCCTTCTGAGAATGGCTACCTGTACAGGATCGGTTACCTGAGAAGTGTCTGGGGCGACAAATTCTGCTACCGGACCAGCATCCTGTTCCGCCGCATATCCTTTGGAGCGTTTTTCTTTTTCAAGGGCATCATAGATAGCTGTAGCAGCTGGCAGGTCCACAGGATTTACCGTTTTACTACCTTCTTTCAATGCACTTCCCCGCTTACCGTAGCGGAAATTAACGACGTATTGTCCGGGGCCAACTTCACATAAATCAATCTCATAAGTCTTGTCCGAATTCCCCTCTCTGAAAAAAAGCTTTGTTTGCTTTATAAATCGCATGAGCTAACAACATTAAAGACGGCGACCAAAATAATTAATTATTTTTAATATCTAAACCTTTATTTTTTTAAGGTATCTTAAAAATATACAGAAATATCCGCTAATCGTACAAGTAACACGTTAATCCACTATCCGAACTTTGTCCCATCAAACAGATAAAAACAGCTAATCATGATCAACAACACAACCTCCTTTCTGATAGTGCGCCTCGCCATTGGCGCCAGCATGTTTGGTCACGGACTCGTAAGATTACCAAAACTGGATAAATTCAGTGCATGGATGGTAGGTAGTTTCAAAGACGCCATGTTACCCGCAGCACTGGTTACACCTTTTAGTTATGCGCTGCCCATCGCAGAATTCCTGATCGGCCTCCTGCTGATTATTGGTTTACTGACAAGACAAACGCTGGTAGCCGGGGGTATTGTAATGATACTACTGATATTAGGCACTACACTGATAGAAAACTGGGAGGCCCTGGTATCACAACTCCTTCATGCAGTCATTTTTGCCTTGCTGCTGAGCAGCATTTCCTATAACAGTTACGCAGTCGATAACCTCTTCAAGAAATAATATATGGCTACAAGAAAAGAATTTTTGAAAACAGCCGGCCTGTTAGGAATGGCTGGTATGATAGGACCAGCCTCATTGGTCGCAGCACCCGCTCAACAGAAAAAACCAGCATCTTCCTGGATTGACGGCTCCCGCCTTGTCGTGAGTGTATCCATGCAGTTTGAAGCAGGTGGCCAACCCGTAAATGCGGAAAGTCCGTTTCCGCAGAATATGGTCAAAGGATATAAAGACCTTCCTTCCGAAACATGGTACCAGTATGGTTACAAGGAAGGCATTCCCCGTATGCTGGATACCTGGGATAAACTGGGTATCAAAGTAACCTCTCACATGGTAGGATCTGCTGTATTAAAGAACCCTTCCCTGGCAAAAGAAATCGTACAACGGGGACACGAAGCCGCTGCACACGGCAGAGACTGGGCCACACAGTATACCATGTCCTACGAGGAAGAACGCAAATTTATACAGGACGGTGTTGATGCAGTGAAACAGGTAACAGGTATGACGCCGAAAGGTTATAACGCAAACTGGTTACGCAGAGGGGAGCATACCCTGCAGATCTTACAGGAACTGGGCTTTACCTATCATATTGACGATCTTAGCAGAGACGAGCCCTTTATCATCCAGGTGAATAACAAAGACTTTGTCGTAGTGCCTTATACCTTACGCAACAATGACATTGTACTGGTATCCGGTCAATGGTATTCGAGCGATCAGTTCCTGCAGCAGGTGAAAATGGAGTTTGATCAGTTGTACGAGGAATCCGCCAATCGGAGAAGGATGATGTCCGTTAGCTTCCATGACCGTATCGGCGGTACGCCACAGATGGTAAAGGCAGCAACCGAACTGTTTACCTATATGCAGCAACATAAAGGCGTGACATTCAGGAGAAAAGACGATATCGCACGGATGGCATTGAGTGACAAAACCACTATCAGGGAATAGATATAAATTAAGAATTAACAATTAAGAATTAAGAATTGGAATGCAGCGGAGATCTTCGCAGTAATTCTTAATTCCTAATTCTTAATTCCTAATTCTTAATTCTTAATTCTTAATTCCTAATTCCTAATTGTTCCTCACCTTCATCACCACCTTCTTCACCTTTACCGGTTCATTGACCTTGATATTCGGCATGTGTAAGTCTGTAGGAAAGAAGATCGCGAACATACCCTGTTGCAGCTTAGAGAAAAATACCGGGGCCTCGCCAAACAGCATAAAATCCTCTTCCTCACTATACGCTTTAGAAGGCGTCTGTTCCTGCAGAAAATCATGTCCGATCAGTTCCTCTCCACTGACGATATACTGTATGTCTGTATACTTCTTATGAGATTCCATCTGTTCACCGGTAGTAGGGATGGTATCATACTCATTTACAATGGCAATGATATTACTACCGTCAATTTCATAACGTCCTTTCTCCACTTTGGAAAAATCAGTTTCCTGCAGATATTGGAAGGCTTTTACAAATCTGTCGCCCAGACCATCATAACGTCCGGCATGCTGTAAAGTATCGATAATCATGTCTGTCTATTATGCCGGGCAAGATACGACCTAATGGGAAGAAACGTTAATGATTGTTAAAGAATCCGCTTGTGGACGCATTAGAAGGTTAAATTTGCAGGAATATGGGCAAGGTTAGCAGAAAGATATGGTGGATCGCTACGCCGGCGTTACTGGCAGCATTACTGTTCCAGTTATACTGGCTGAGGCAAACATACCGGTCGCAGCAGGAAGCATTTGTAGCCACAGCTACGGAGGCATTCCACAGCGCCTATGACCACTCAATCATTATCACCGCCCGTCTCAAGGCAGGTGTAGAACCCAAGGAAAAAAGACGGTATTCCATACAAACAACCATTGACCTGGACGAAAATGGTAATACACCGGCAGAAGGGATGCCCAGGGCCAAGAGAGTGATCCGTTATAACAGCAATGCAGGAACGCCGCCGCCCGGCGGACCGAAAGACATCCATATCGATAGTACGATGGCTAATCAGCAGATGCGCCTGGATGAAACGCCTCCTTCACTGGCCCATTTTGTATCCACCATCTTTTCCTCTTTCACGGATGTTGTCCCAGATAAAGATACCCTTCGTAAGTATTACAGGTCTGAGCTGAATCAGAAGGAAATTCCGCTGCCTTTTAATATACAGACCAATAGCAAGGAAATAGATACTATCAATCAACGGCCCTCACTGATCATTCGTCCTGGCCTTAATAAACCAGACCATCTTATAGGCATCTCATTTGAAGGACTGCCTGCATACCTGTTGAAGAAAATGAGCAGCGCCATTATCCTGTCTGTATTCATCGCCTTTCTGATCACCGGTTGTATCTGGACCTTATGGCGTATTATCCTCCGGCAGGAAAAACTGGAACGAATGAAACGGGAGTTTATCAGTCATGTGACGCATGAACTGAAAACACCGGTCTCTATCCTGCAAGCCACTAATGAGGCGCTGTTAAGCTTTCAGGGAATGAATGACGCAGAGAAAACAGCCCGTTATCTGCGGCATTCCCGCGCAGAACTGAACAGACTTCAGGACCTGATTGACAAGATTATGCAGGTGAGCAGGGAAGAACAGGAACAGGAAGCCCTGCATATCACGGAAACTGATATAGGGACACTGATAGACGAAAGTATTAACCGTTTCGGGCACCTGCCACAGGTTACTATTAAACAGCAGGCAGAGATCACCCATACCCGTTTAAACACAGATGCTGCTGCCTTTACCACCATTCTCACCAACCTGATAGACAATGCGGTCAAGTACAATGACAAGCCTGTGCGTGAAGTGCTGATTGCAGCCAAAGAATATCCGGGACATTATACCTTCAGTGTAAAAGACAACGGGAATGGCATTGAAAAGCAGCACTTTCCGTTTCTGTATGATAAATTCTACCGCGTGGTGCAGGGAGATACACATGATATCAAAGGCTACGGTCTTGGCCTCAGTCATGTAAAAGCACTTTTGCAACAACTCAATGGTAGTATCGCGGTTACCAGTAGTCCTGGTAATGGCAGTACCTTTACTTTCCAATTGCCGAAATATGAAAAAGATTAAACTACTGCTGGTCGAAGATGAAATAGTGCTGGCTGGCGTAGTCAAAGAAACCCTGGAAGCAAACGGATTTCAGATCAGTCATGCCGAAAATGGTCAGCAGGGATGGGAACAATACCTGTCCTTCCGCCCTGAACTTTGCGTTGTAGATATCATGATGCCCCGGAAAGACGGATTATCGCTGGTAAAGGACATCCGCAGTGTGGATGAACAAACGCCTATCATTTTCCTCACGGCTAAAAGTGAAACCCAGGACGTTATTAAAGGCTTGCAAACGGGTGCGGATGACTATATAAAAAAACCTTTCAGTATTGAGGAACTGATACTGCGTATTAAAACCCTGCTGAAACGCACACAACCACTGCTTACGCCTTCCAACGGCAGTAATGGTATCTATTGCATGGGCGCCTATATCTTCGATTATAACCGCCAGGAACTACGGCATGAAAAAGAGCAGATCCGCTTATCCCTGCGGGAAGCAGATATACTGAAAATGCTGGCTGAAAAGCCCAATGTCACCACACACCGTAAAAACATCCTGCTGGATCTATGGGGAGATGACAATTTCTTCAATGCCCGTAACATGGACGTCTATATCAGCAAGATCCGGAAATACCTGCAACACGATTCTTCAGTTCAACTGATCAATGTCAGGGGGCTGGGATATAAACTCGTCTTTTAGTATTAACAATCATTAACTATATAACAAGGTTCGTTAACCCAGTCGCCTTATGCACAGCACTAGTTTTGTGTGGTCACTAACAAGATACCATGCGAAACTTTACCGCCATTCTGATTCCTTTTCTTGCTTTGTCTGCGCAGCTAACTGCACAGACAAAGCCTGCTACGCCCGCCGATACCAGCATCAAATCCAAAACATTAAAAGAAGTAGTGGTAGAAAGCCGTCCTCCTGTACGGATGAAAGGAGATACCGTAGAATACAATGCTTCACAGTTCAAAACAAAAGAAAACGCGGTTGTCGAAGATCTGCTGAAAAAGCTGCCTGGCGTGAAAGTAGACCAGGGTGGTAACATTACTGCGCAAGGGGAAACTGTCGGCAAGATACTGGTAGACGGAAAGGAATTCTTTGGTAATGATCCTGCTATTGCGACTAAGAATCTGCCTGCTGATATGGTTGATAAAATACAGGTTTTAGATAAAATGAGCGATCAGGAGGAGTTCACTGGTATAGACGATGGCAACAAAACAAAGACGATCAATATCGTAACAAAGAAGGACCGGAAGAAAGGCTATTTCGGTAATCTGTCTGCTGGTATTGGCCCTGACGGCAAATATGAGGGCGGCGTCAATGTGAACAGCTTCTCTGGTGAGCAGCAGTTCTCCGTATTATTCAAAGCCAATAACGTCAACAAATCAGGTTTCTCCGCATCAGAACTTGTCAGGATGCTGGGCGCCAATCCGGAGTTATTTAACAGCCTGCCTTCTTCCGCTATCGCCGAACTGAGTAAAATGAAAGGCATCCATATCACCAGTGATGATCCCGCCGAAAAAGTACAGCTGGCAAGACCTACCGGGTTGAATAACACACAGTATGGCGGCGTCAATTACAATAATGACTGGTCTGACAGACTAAAACTGCGAAGCAGCTATTTCTATAATCGTTTTACATCTGCGAATAATTACATGTACGACCGGCATTATCAGTTACCTGATACTGCCTATAACTATCTGCAGCAGGGAAGATCGCTCCAGGAGAATAACAACCACCGGGTGAATGGTTCTTTCGATATAAAACTGGATAAATACAATTCCCTGAAGATCTCGCCTGTATTTAACAGCAACACGGCTGATCTCAACAGTAACCGTAGCTACCGGTCTACAAGTGCTGATGGTAAACAATTACTGAATGAAGGTACCCAGCAACTCAATACGCATACTACTAACAACAGCATTTCAGGAGATATCTTATACCGTCATCGCTTTCAGAAACCGGGGCGTACCTTATCACTAACTGTAACACCGCAATACCTGAAATTGGACAATAGCAGTCTGAATATCTCGCAGAACCATTACCTTAATCTACATCAGGAAGACAGTATCAATCAGCAGCTTACAGGGCATTCAGAGAGCTACTCGCTGAATAACAATCTTGTCTACACGGAACAGCTTTCCAGGCATACTGCCCTTAGACTCACCGAACAATTCAATGTTACAAAAGGGGATTATGAACAAATAGCACGCAATTATAATCATGCAGATGGTAATTACAATGTAACCGATTCCCGCTACAGCGATATATACAACAACGCCATTACCAGGAATGTGGCAGATGTATCTGTTGCAGGGAATTATAAGAAATTAACCTATACCGCAGGACTTAGTCTTGAGAACAGTATACAGCAGGCTAACTCCGCTTACAGAAACTATCAGCTGAAAGATCATTACAACACCCTGTTGCCTCACTTGTATGCCCGTTATCGTTTTTCCCGTTCCAGACAACTGATGCTGCGTTATGCCAGTCAGGCGTCATTGCCAGGCATCAGTCAGTTACGTCCGATTGAAGACATCAGTGACCCTTTGTATACCAGGAAAGGTAATACGCAGCTGCGGCAGGCAGTAAATCATGCGCTGACAATCGGCTACCTCTCAAACAATATGTATCGTCGTACGTTCAGCAATGTGCAGCTCCGTTTGTCAACCATCAGACAACAGTTTACCGATGCCTATACTATTGACAGTACTGGCCGACAACTCATTATGCCGACCAATGCAAATGGTTATTATAATGGTAGTCTGCATGGCGAATACTCTTTTCCTGTGATTGCTAATGGATCGACGCTGACATTGGGTACAGAAGTGGCCTACAATCAGTATCCCAGTTACTTTAACGCTATATCAGATATGATCCGTCAATGGACAATCACACCTGATTTCGACTTTAGTTATTATCCGGTTAACGCCCTGGTTATAAATTTAAGAGGAAATGCTACCTGGAATAACAGGCACAGTGAGGTAAATAAGGCCGCCGGACAGCAATACTGGTTCTTCCAATATAGCCTTGACTTCCTGGTATCCCTGCCCTGGAAAATGAATGCAGAGGCAGGATTGGAGTGTTACACGACTACCGGACTGAATCAGTCTTTCAACAATACCGTTTCCTTACTCAATATGGCGCTGACCAAAGACATTGGCAAAACCTATGCGCTCCACATAGAGGCCAGGGATCTGCTGAATCAGAACAATAGCTATAGCAGGATTGCAAAGAACGGCTATATCGAGGACAGGCAGAATATCGTATTGGGCAGATATTATATGATCAGCCTGATCTGCAAGATCAAAAAATTCAAAAAATAGTCACTCATAAACAACACACATATGTACAACATCATCCGCATACTGGTACTGGCAACAGGCATCAGCGGTATTTGCTACCAGGGCTACGCGCAGGATAAAACGCAGGGGCAGATACACTACGAATTAACCTTTAATCTGCATGCCTCTATGAAACCAGATCAGCTGCAATACAAAGACCTGGTCCCGGAAACGCTGGTAGACAAAGCAGAACTGATCTACAAGGGACAACATTTGAAATCCTTTTTTCCTGATGAGATAAATAAGGAGGAAGATGGTCATAAAACCAGTATCCGTGTGGCTACTGAAGAAGGCAGTGAGCGTTATGCCGATATTGATAGTAAAAAGCTATGGTGGGTAGACCGGAAAAAGAATCCGCCCGTACTGGTAGAAAAAGAGCTGGCAGTAAATGAGGAAGAGAAAGTACAGGAAACAGCCGAAACCCGTAAGATCCTGGATTATACCTGTAAAAAGCTCTTTCTGAAAACAAAGAAAAATGGAACAGTGACCATCTGGTATACGACTGAATTACCACTGAAGGCAGGTAGTCCGTTTGGGAGCATTACTGATAAAGGTGTCGTACTCGCGATGGAAAGCAAACGGGCCAGTTTCAAGGCCATAGGTATTGACTTTACTATAGTGGATGAAAAAGAGGTAATGCCCCCTGCCGACATGAAAATCGTGAAAACGCAGGAGGAGTCTGCAAAGTAAGGGGCTAAAAGAGACAGGAGGGAAGGGGCTTAATCCTTCCTGATCCTGTCTCTTTCATCTTTTGCTCCTTCCTGCTGTCTGGTTTGTCGAACGGACCCCATACCGAATGACCGGGAATAAGACAATTTGAAAACAGGCGACCTGCTGGATTCTGTATTGATCTTCACATGATTTTTAATGTAAAAAGCCTCGTCCGTCAAGGTGCCATAATACACATTGATCGTCATGGTTTTCAGCAGATCTGCCACTGATAATTGCAGGGTTCCGCCATTGTTCTTCAGTTCCTTTTTGATACCTGCGCTGAGTGTGCCCATAGGGCCTACCTTAATTGTACCGTTATAGGAATTCCCGTTATACCAGCCTGTAAGTTCCAGGCCGAAGTTTTGGGGTAATCTGAATGATTCGGTAAAATTACCGGAGTATCCAAAGTAGCTTTTTATAACGGGTACCAAGGGGTAATCTGCCCTGAACTGGCGGTATCCTCCTATAAGATTGTAGCTCATATCCCACCAGTCGTTTACCTTCCACGGCAGGGTGGCCTGTAGGGTGATGTTATGCTGATAAGCCAGATTTTGCGGAGAAACATATAACAGATTGGCCGCAGGACTTTGAGTAAGCTGATAACGAGCTATTGGGTTATCATCACGGCTGAATAACAGGGAGAAACTATAGGATTTATAGTTGTAACCCAATTTGATGTTGTGGGTAATGGAAGGCTGCAGGAACTGGTTACCGGTATACACCGCTGTAGGATCGCTATACCCCACAAAAGCGGCGAGGTCATTATAAGAAGGTCTGCTGATCCTTTTAGTATACGATAGTTGCAGTTCTGTATGATCATTCAGTTTCTTTGAAAAGGCAAGATTTGGGAACAGGGCAGATAATGTACGATCAACCGTCCTTTCTCCTGTGCGTTCATTGGTCATTTTCGTTCTTGTATACTCATAGCGGGTGCCTGCGGTAAGGCTGAGTGATGGAGCCAGCTGCAGATTCGCAGAAATATAGGCCGCCCCGATACTTTCCCGCATCCGCATATCGTTGATGGTTTCTGTCCTGCCGATCCATTTTCCATCTATCAGACTTTCAATACGGGAGGTACTGTTACTGACAGTATAGGTTCCTTTCAGACCTGCTTCCAGTTTGAGCTTCCTGTTTAATTGTCTGCTGTAATCTGCTTTCAGGACGCCTACCTGGATAACGGTATTCGCCATTCCCCGCTGACTGGGTGCAAACAGGCTATCATTGCTATCGACCTGTTTACCATGACTGGTAATGAAACTGCTTTGTACCTGCGAGGGATTATCATTCTTAAAATAAAGATAATCGGCGGTGAAATTCAGCCGGGCGTCATGCTTCATTGTGCGTTCAACATACACGGAGGATACCAGGTTACGCCATTGTGTTTCCCTGTTGATCTGCCCATTATAAGTCAGTACGGAATCGGGATATAACAGATAGCGGCCGTAATTATAGTCCGTTACAGCTGCCCTGCTGCCATTATAAGATACGCTGGCGCCGAGGCTTGTTTTTGCATTCGCTTTCAGGTCTATGCCCAGGCTTGCATCATGGTTGTGTTGCAGATGGCGCGTAGTATCGTAGCCGAGTACTTCCATTCTGCCACCGAAGACGGGCATATCCTGGTAACTGAGAATGTAGATATCGCTGTAGGTCCGGTTCCGCGAATAGGTATAGGAACCATAAGAGCTGAGCTTTCCTGTGTTATGTGACAAATGAATGCCTGCAGTTGCCTTTTCTCCGTAGCCATATCCACCCGTCAGGGACAGCGTGCCATTGGTACCCTGTTGTTTGTCTTTTTTCAGTACGATATTGATAAGACCTGCGCTCCCTTCTGCGTCGTATTTGGAGGAAGGGGATGTCAGGAGTTCAATTTTCTCGATATCATCGGCACTCATGCCATTCAGGAGATGCACGAGTTGTTCCATGGGAATACGGATCAATTTTCCGTTGAGCATGACCATGACACCATTTTTACCATTGAGTGCGATACTATTATTGCGATAGTCAATCATGACACCGGGGGATCTTTCCAGGATAGATAAGGCGGAACTGCCTTTTGTCAGCAGACTGCTTTGTACATTGACGACCATCCCTTCCAGTTGCGGCTGAAAAAGCGGTTTTTCTGCCTGTATGACCACCTCGCCCAGTTGGTGCGATAATTCATGGATGGTGATTTGTCCGAATGACTGGCTTTTCCTGGTAGCCGAGATATCAAACAGGGGAGAGTGCCATATTTGAAAACCCATACCGGTAAAGCGAAGCAGGTATTTTCCTGCAGGAGGGGAGGCGATGCTGTACAGACCTTTTTCGTCCGTCAGTGCGGCTTTTACAAGGGTTGTGTCGGTTCCGTTGAGCAGTAGTACGTTGGCAAATGGAATGGGCTGTCCACCGGTATTTACAAAGCTGCCAGAGATCTGTGCGATGGCAGATGGGCCCAGGCAGCAGCTTAAAAGATACAAGCAAAGTCTTTTCATATCTCATTGGTTTTAAGGAAAACAATCGCGCTATTCCAGGCTTTCTTTGCAAAGAAACGGGCAGCAAGAAGGCTGAAAAAACCGGAATGACCACCCGTAACAACGGATTGATGAAGGGTCGGAAAATGAGCAATACGGGGCAAAAAGCTCAATTTTGGTGGGAGAGGGGTCTCTCCTGCCGAAAAGCCTGCATTTGGTCAATTATTTCATACCATTCAGGCATTGGGGCTTTATAATAACTTAAAACTGGCGTAACTTTCTAAAAAGGCCATTTTTCAATAATCAGTGCAGATCAATACAGGTGAGATGAACACTTTTGTAAATAATCCTTCCAGGCTGAACTGGCTCTACCGGTACAAACTTTATCACATTCCTTTCTGGGCCGCCTATCACTTTATGTGGTGGACGGTGGCCATCGGGAATCCGTTTAAAGCTGCCGATGCAATATTTCTGACGCCTTATGTGATGAAATTCCTGTTTTACGTCGTTTTTCAGGCTTTGGCTGCATATTTCAATCTCTACTACCTGATCCCGAAATACCTTGAAAAAGGCCGCTTTACGCTCTATATAAGCTATCTTTTACTGACGATCGTCACAGCCTCATTGCTGATCGTTCCCGGATATTACCTGAGTGCATGGCTATCTGGAAAAACAATGCAGGAAGCTTATGGCAATAACGGCGATTGTTTTTACCAGTTTCTCGGCAATTCTATCCCGTCTACACTGGCTGCCATGACACTCGCGATGAGTATCAAACTGGGTAAAAACTGGTTACAAACGCAACGAAAGCAGCAAATGCTGGAAAAGGAGAAACTGGAAACGGAGCTGAATTTCCTGAAACACCAGTTCAATCCTCATTTTCTGTTTAATACCATCAATTCGATTTTCTTCCTGATACATAAGAATCCGGATATGGCTTCAGCATCCCTGGCGAAATTCTCAGAACTGTTACGGTATCAGTTGTACGAGTGTAATGATAAACAGATCCTGCTGGCGAGGGAAATTTCCTATATGGAAAACTCCATAGAACTGGAGCGCCTGCGGCAGAATGACAATATGGAGCTGAATGTGAAGGTTGAACAGGAAGAAGCCGGACAATGGGGTATTGCGCCATTTATTCTGATGACCTTTGTGGAGAATGCCTTTAAACATGTATCCATACATATGGACAGACCGAACTGGATCCGGATTGAGCTGGAACAACGCGGAGATACGCTGACATTCCTGGTATCTAACAGTACTTCTGAGGTCGCATCCAGGGATGTTGTGCAGTGCGGGGGTATCGGACTTAAAAATGTACAGCGCCGACTGGACCTTATTTATGCCGGACAATACCAGCTGGATATCTGCCAGGATACGCACCGTTTTGACGTCCAGCTTCAACTGCGGCTTTCTCCGCTTGAAATGCCTCAACCTTTACAGAAAACAGCCTGATAATACAATGATGAACTGTGTAATTATAGACGACGAACCGCTGGCCAGGGAAGGACTTTCCAGTTATGTCCGGGAGGTCGATTTCCTGCAACTTGTCGCTACCTGTACCAACCCTGTTGAGCTGATCAGGTTACTGGATGAACATCCGGTAGATCTTATTTTTCTGGATATCCAGATGCCGAAAATGAACGGGATCGACTTTCTGAAAATCGTTCAGAAACCACCGATGGTGATTATTACTACTGCATTTCCCAGTTATGCACTGGAAGGTTTTCAATTGAATGTGATGGATTACCTGCTGAAACCCATTACGTTTGATCGCTTTTTTAAAGCTGCGAATAAGGCGAAAGATTATTATCAGCTGTTACATAAACCAGTTGGTGAGGCGGCTAAAACAGCGAAAACGGAGGACTACTTTTTTATTAAATGCGGGAGCAAGTACGAAAAGATCTTCTTTGACGATATTCTTTATGTGCAGGGTATGCAGAACTATGTCACCATACATACCCGTAAGGGCAAATATATGACTTTACTGTATCTGAAGAATCTTGAAGAGAACCTTGACAGGAAGGCGTTTATAAGGGTACATAAATCCTATATTGTTGCGGTCAGCAAGATTGAGGGGATCGAAGGCAATGAGATCTTTATTCAGTCTGATAAAATTCCTATCAGCAGGAATTATCACGACATGGTGATTGAGCAGGTGGTGAAAAATAAGCTCTGGGATAAGATCAGGTTTTCCTGACTGATACTGAGCCGCAATGGCGTACTAACACTGATTGTCGGGAATTACGCACAGAGATTATGCTTCAATATTGGAACATTTTTTTATATATTTAACCCCGGTTTATCACTATGAGTGTTAAGAGAAAAGCAATATCGCCTCAAACTGCGTATGAACATATAAGTAAGTGGCATATTTGACTCCTTGTTCATCGAACTGAATCTTTTTGAAAAACCTCAGTTCAGACGTCAGTAAGCTGACGCCCATAGTTAACCCTCAGTTTAAATCAGGAGAAAACCTCCTTTATTACAAAACCTCTTAAATACAAAGTTCCGATGTCAGAACTGCGTTCACTGTATGTGAGCATTAAAACAAGAAAAGAAAACCTCGAACGTTTTTTCCAGGCTAGTCCGATAAAGCCTGTAGTTGACCAGGATTGGACTGCCTGGTGGGATAGTCGTGAAATGTATTCAAAATCAACACTGGACGAGATTCCTTTTTTCGATGCTGCGACCAATGGAGCGATATTGGAGGGGTATAAAGACAATCCGCAGACAGCAGGAACAGAAACCTGGGATGAAGCCGCGGGTACCTGGACTTTTGATGTATTATTCCTCAGTGAGAATTATATCGAAATAATGCCTGTATTGGGTTGGTTGAAAAATATAGCGCCATTTTTGGAATCGGGTGATGAAGGGGTTGCTGTTATCTATGATTATTTCTGGGGAGACAAGGATGTGATGGCACATCTGGAGTTTAAGGATCAGCAGGCGAAATTTAAATTAACCAGTCATGCCTCTAAGCTGAATAAGCAGGTGCTGGCGGCAGCTGAAGCGGCATTGCAACGAGCGTATGATCGTATGAGTGAGATGTATAAAGATGTTGATTGATCATCTTTTAGTTAGGAGCTGATATGAAATTCAGAAGATTTGGTTAGACTTTTAATCAATAGAAGGGATTGAATCCCTTTCACTTCGCCCGGAAAGATCCATTGCAGGTGGGTATTTAGCACTTGTTAGCTGAACAATTGATTGTAGAATAAACAAAATGGATGACAGATCATTTTATACAACCTGCTGATCATTCTTGCTGCATTTGATCAAATAAAACGGATAATTTTCAGTTATCTCTGTGACTTCAAATAATCCGGCATTACCAAATTCCTCCTGGATAGACTCCCGATCATAAAAGAACATCCTGACACCACCAAACATTTCATAACGATCTTTGCTAATGAAAGTACCCTGGCCGTAAGTATGGGCTTCTTTGGTGATGGCGGTGAACACCATATATCCATTCTCTGTAAGCTGGTTATAACAATCCCGGATCAGTTTTGCTCTGTCGTCACTGTCCAGCAAATGAATCAGTCCATAACAGAATATACCATCATATAAAACTTTATCAAAGGGCATCTCTGTAACAGAACCGTGGTAAATAGTCATCTCCGGACCATAATGCTTTCTTGCCAGTTCGATGGCTGTTTTTGATATTTCGATTCCTGTAACTGAGATGCCGTTGTCTCTGAAAATTTGTGCATTTCGTCCGTAGCCAATGCCGGGAATGAGCATGTTTTTTACCGAATGTCCGAGAAAGAAATCATTGGTTAATACCGCAGATTTTGAAGGTTCAAAGCCCCACATTTCCTGCTTCTCAGTGAAGCTTTTCTCCCAAAATTCAGGTTTTTCCATTTCGTTTGCCATGTGTCCTTGTCTTTAAGGAATGTAAATTACATTTTTGCAACAATATTTCAAAAATCAAAAAGCGCATGGGGCAGATCCCATGGGAGCGGGGTTGGTAACTATGAGTAACTGATTATAGTGTCAGGCCATTTCAGCGCAGGTAATTAAATTTGATTAGAGATCATAAATGGCACAGTTGGCGATTCATATCGCAGTATGTTTTGGGTTATTTACTGTGCTTATATTGTGGTCTGATCTTCTTTAGATATTCATTATCCTTCGTTAATCTTACGTTGATGAACGAAGGATTAACGAAGGATAATGAATATCTAAAGAAGATTATGCAAACCTGAAACAGGTTTATAATGACGAAGAAAGTGTACAGCTAATACGTGATAATAAGCTCATTTACGAAGACATAAAATGAGCCTTTAGCGAATTCAATAAAAGAGGGAAATCAGACAGTGGGAGAATATCTTCCTAATTCTATTTAACATAATATAAATTATAAGTATTTCATAGAACTAGATTAACAGGGTCTTATAAGGATATAAATTAGCCTATAAATAAGCTGTTACATAATCAAGGCAATAGCCTAACCGCACATACACAAAAATGAGCGCGCAGCTATAAGTTCCCATTATGTGTCTATTTGTTTGCTGGCAGCATTTACCCGGTTCGATATTTATAACCAGGTCATGATGACCAGCGTAGACGGTTTAAAATTGTCAGAATTGATAAAAATAACACCGCTAATCCCACAGGCATCATCCATAAGTTTCCTGGATAAAACGACAACTCATATACCTGTACATCATCATGTTTGCCGTAAGTACATATTGTAACGTAGTTCTTCAATATATGAGTTAATATTGTCTGTAAGTTACGGTTAAGCCCTGAAATGACCTGTCAGCCGTTTCATTCATTTCGCATTCAATTGTTCAGTCCAGAAATAATTAAAAATCGAATATTAAGCCCATATGAAGTCAAGTAAACAGAGCACGTTCAGAAGACTTGTCAGCCATTCTGTTCGTTCTATATTCAATTTATCAGCCACCAGGCGCCAGATAATTTAACATTAACATATATAAAAATCCCGGAGCTGATTAGCATCCGGGATGAATTATTTGCATTGAACTACCTCTTGTTGTCTAAGCACTTTATAAACTAACTTTCCTCGTTATCTCTCAGAGCATCCATTTCCTCATATACGCAGTTTGAAGCGATAATGATTTTTCTTTAAACACTCATAGGATAAACCGGGACTAAATATAAAAAAGTCTCAATTTTGAGCACTATCGATATAAGTAACCGCAGGACTTTCTTAATGAAATTGCTGAACCTATGGGAATGGCTAACCTATCTCATAACCAATGTTTGAATAGAACGCTGTCGATAAAATATTCAGCATATTTAGAAAGGAATCTGTGTAAATGCTTCAGGGTAGTTACAAAATTAAAACCGGGGTTAAATATATAAAAATTAGGCATACAGGATTAAACGGAAACATATGGCATTCAAGATTCTTGGTATCTCCGGTAGCCTCCGGAGCGCTTCTTCAAATACTTCATTATTAAGAGCCTGCGCAGCAATTGCGCCTGCAGACATGGTATTTTCTATTTATGATGGCCTGGATAAACTGCCTTATTTCAGTCCGGAACTGGATACGGAACAATCCACAGCACCTTTAACCGTAGCCGATCTCAGGCAGCAGGTACAGGCTGCGGATGCTGTTGTATTCAGTACACCCGAATATGCTTTTGGCATACCGGGCGTACTGAAAAACGCACTGGACTGGCTGGTATCTTCAGGCGAGTTTACGCATAAGCCGACCGTGGTGATCAGCGCATCTCCGCTTGCTACGGGTGGCGAAAAAGCGCATGCTTCACTGGTACAGACTTTAACTGTGATGACTGCTGATATCCGCGAGGAATACAAGCTGATCATACCTGTAATACGTACCAAAATAAATCCTGAAGGAATATTGACCGATGCTGTGCTGGAAAAGACTTTACGGACGCTGATAAGTGACCTCGCAGCGGCTAAAAGCGCCAGCGAAGACCAACATTAGCACCCAGACCGCCAATATTGATATAAGATTTCAGGTCATTCGCAGGCTTGTTGTCATCCTTGTAATTGACTTCAGCGCCTTGCTGACCTACGGGTGTATTGGAGCTCTGATCAAGCGTGGTCACGTATTTCGTATGACGTTCAGCTGTAGACAGATCATCTAAACCACGATGCTGCGTACTGATAACAGCACCGGTTGCCGGATTTCTCAGTGCGACCGTTTCATCATAGCTGGTTACTTCTTTTTCCTTGCTACGTACCGGAATATTGCGGTATTCAGCTTCTACGATAATATCCAGTTTTTTCGCAATTGGAAAAGCAACACCCACAGCACCCTGGAAACCCAATGTAATGTTTGGTTTTACTTTTTCATTACGGTGAACGGTCAGCTGTGTCAATACTGTCTGTCCACCAACTGTAGCAGTTCCGCTGCGGCTGGCATCTGTTTCAATCTTCAGATTACCCCACAGTGGTACGACCATACCAAAGCGAACATAAGGATTGACTTTTTTGAATCCCGGACTGATCACCACACCGGGCGCAAAATCAATCGCGTCAACAAATCCGTGCGATTCAACTTTACCGACAGTCTGGCTGGTGTTGATCAACGTGGTTTCTTCGCGTGTCATCAGGTTTTTCTTACTACGGTAATAGTTAAACGAGGCTTCCACAGCGATGTATTGATTCAGGTTCCAGCCGAAGGAGAGTCCTCCCCTCCCACCAGCGCCATACGATCCCGTCAATACTTTTTCTGAAACAGTTGTTGAGGCACCGGTCTGAGGATTGTATACCAGGTGTTCATCATGTGGCTCGTAGCTGCCAACCTTGGGGAACTGACCCGGGAATACGCTGAAGTAATAGCTACCGGTGACTTTAACGTAAAACTTAGACGTAGATTTAACATCCTGTGCCTTGATTGTTTGGGTGGACACAATTGCGCAGAGGGCGCAGAATAGGGCTGCACTTTTTTTCATAAAGGAATTTTTGGATCAACTATAGTTACTATTCAGTTAACAATTTACGTGCCCAATGCCCGTGGAGATAGCTTAAAACGCCTCTGCCAGAGAGAGGTATAATCCGGATTGACGCTCCTCTCCTGTGCGTTTTTCTCCCCATGCGTAGTCAATACGAACAGTCAGCTTTGCGCCTTCATCGTAGAACCAGCGTACGCCCATTCCGTAGCTTGGTTTGAGGTGCGACATCGCGATGTCCTTGTTGTTAAATACTGCACCAGAGCCGCCAAACGCAGCCAGTGCAAACTTGGGTTGCATATGCAGGAACCAGATATTGATGGGTATCTTAGGATCCAGGAAATAACGATATTCTACTTGTCCTGCGAGATAATTCTGATCTCTGTAACGGCCAGTATAATAGCCACGCATTATCAGGTCATTACCCAGTTCAGGTAAGAGATAAAATGGCAAAACACTTCCCTGTAAAGAGTTAAATAATCCGTTGAAACCAACAGTACTCTTCGGTGAGATCGGTACAAAATGACGCACCTGACCGTCGAATTTCCACAGTGCATGCTTACTCAGAAAGGCCGGAGCAAATGCTACGTTCAGCCGTACCCAGCTGCCTTTCGTTGTATAGTTCTGGTTGTCACGGTTATCATAAATACCCGTCGCTCCGATAAAAGTAACATGGCCGCCATTCTTGTCTATCAGTGTCATTCCCGGATAAACACCTTTGGTTTCTTTACTGCTATAGGTATCATGTTGATACAATACCGACATGCCTGCGTAGAAGTGACCTCCTATACGTCGCTCGCCTTCCAGCTGTACTTTATAGCGTCTGTTATCCAGCAATGTTGCGCCTGCCTTACGGGTCGTATCACCCAGTCCGTAGAAATTGATCGGAAAGTCATGATACCGGAGGTTACTCTTAAAGTGCCAGTTATTAGCATCTGTCCAGATATCTGTCTTCAGGTCTATTTTGAACTGTTTCTCTGTTGTAACAGTGGGAACAAGATTAATAGTTGAGTTGCGAAGAACCGGGTCTTTCGATGTATAAAAGGAATATAACATGGCAGCGCCCACTTCCAGTCCTTTCTCCGGGGAGTATCCTGCTACAGGCAAAGGAAAGAAACTGCGTTTATGTATAACAGCAGTATCCTGCCGTTGCGGTTTTACAGTATCCTGCAATTGCTGCTGCGCTGCCAGTCCCTGGCTAAATGCCAGTAATATCGTCGTAAAAATAATTGTTCTTTGCATACTCATCCGGGATGCAAAGAAACAACTTTTATCCTATTTTCGGTCACTATGGCCAAGGCTCTTTTCGGGAGCTACTTTATCCCTGATCACCTGCTTAACTTCCTTGATCTCAGGGAAATGCCCCAATTCCTTCCTGTTAATCACTGCGACACCGTTTACATAAATAATATAACTGCCATTCGTCTCACTTGGTTGCAGTGTCACACTATAAATATCCTCTGCGAAGGTCGTCAACAGTTCCTGTGCCATCCATGCTGCACGCATCATCCATCCGCATTTTGGGCAATATTCAATTGTTATCGTAGGCTTCATTTTGTAAAATAATTAATGACATATGAAATGTAACCGCAATGTAGTCACTCCTGCTAAGAAACAACGGATACATGGAATTAATACTGCGGATATATTCCTTACATTAGTAGCAATATTCCAACTGAAAGATACAACGAATCACAATATTTCAGATTTTGAAAATTTGCATCCGTTTTTTTTATAATTTTAGCACAGCATTCAGGTTACCCTTAAAGAACGTTTGTGCCGACAAATAGACTCTATGCGGATTGTCCGAATTAACTTATATACTTTTATATATCTGGCCTCATTATGTGTATGGACGAATTTCGTCTTTGCACAAAACGGTGAGCTCTCCTCACATCCCCAAAGGGACACTGTGCGCGTGCGCTTACTGAACGAGGAAGCCCGCAGGGCATTCCCTAAAAACCCTGCCAGGACGGAGGAGTATGCCCATGCCGCAATGGCGCTCAGCGACAGCCTTCATTTTAAACAGGGTATCATGTGGGCCACCCGCAACCTCGCTTTGTCGGAAAATGGAAAAGGTAACCTCGAAAAACAACTGGATCTCACCATCAATGCCCTGAAAATCGCAGAGGAACTCAATGATCTGCACGCTACAGGGATTCTCAACACAGATATCGGCAATATACTCGTAGAACAGGATCAGCCCAGACAGGCATTGCATTATCAGAAAAAAGCATTGCGTATCAAGCAATCACTGGGACAGCCTGGTGAAATTGCCAGAACGCTGAACAGCATTGGCAGTAGTTATATCAGGATGAATATGCCGGATTCCGCATTGCATTTTATGCTGGAATCTGAAAAGATAAAACTGGCCCTAAATGACCACCAGGGATTAGCAGTTACTTATGAAAACATTGGCCTGATCTATCTCCAGCAAAAAAAATACGCGCTGGCACTGCCCTATTTTGATATTTCTGAGCAATATTATAAGGAATCCGATCACCTGAACGGACTGGTAAAATCACACCTGAATATAGGACTGGTACACACCATGCTGCGCCACTATGAGGAAGCCCAGCAACATCTGTCAGAAGCGGCACTGCTAAACAGTACCCTGAAGAACGCCAAAAATACCATGGTCTACCACAAGAACATGGCCACTCTGGATTCCGCCCGTGGAGATTATGCTGCCGCACTGGCTAATTTCAGACAATTCAGCATTCTCAATGAAGAGATGTTCAGTCTGGAGAAAGCGAAATTCATCGCCAATACCAAAGAGAAATACGAAACTGAAAAGAAACAGCACGAGAATAAATTACTCCGTAAAGAACAACAACTGCACCTAGCGACCATCCACCAGCAACGCATCCTGGTGATTTTCTGTAGTATGCTGCTGCTCGGACTGTTTATCATCACCGCAGTATTATACCTGATGTACAGACGTCAGCAGGACCTTTACAAACAGTTAAATCACCGGAATACACAGGTGCAGCAGCAGAACATGATTATCCTGGAACAAAATACCGCGCTTGGCAACGGCAATCAGGTCAAGGATAAAATATTCTCTGTTATTTCTCATGATCTGCGTTCTCCGCTGGCTATCCTGGAAGGTTTGCTGTTCCTGCTGAGAGACGAGAAGATGTCAGAAGAACAATTCAGAATCTTCTCTCATGAACTTTGGCGTGATGTAAAAAACACGGCTTATATGATGGATAATCTCCTGCAATGGGCCAGTAGCCAGATGAAGGGAATTCATGTTACGCCAGACGACTTTGACATCAGCAATATCCTGAAAAATGAATTCGAATTATTGCAATCTTTAGCCCGTCAGAAGGAAATAACGTTGACGCACGAACTGCATCGGCCAATTATGGTGTATGCAGATCCTGATATGATCCGTCTTGTGCTCCGGAACCTGATCAGCAATGCTATCAAATTCACGCCCATCAAAGGAAATGTTAGTATCAGCTATATGCTGTCACCCGAAAAGATTGAAATCGTTGTACAGGATACAGGTATCGGTATCGCCTTAACGGATCAGGTGAAAGTATTCTCCAATATTTACTATTCTACCAGCGGTACGCAGAATGAGAAAGGCTGCGGATTAGGTCTCCCGCTGTCTAAAGATTTCATTGAACGTAACAATGGAAAGATCTGGTTCAACAGTATCTTCGGAAAGGGCACCAGCTTTCACTTCACACTCCCGCTCAGCGCGGAAGAAGAACCACATAGCAGAGGATATACAATTATTGTAAAAGAAGGGCAACAATACAGGGAAAACGTACTGGGAAACAATTAAGGACGCTTATGTAATTCAGTCCTTCCGGCCTTTGCCACAAACAAACCGATATCCCTTATCATCTCAGAAAAGACCACCGGAGGCACTTCGCTCAATGGCAATGGTTCTCCGTCTTTATAGAAGTTGAGCAGATCCGTAATAACAGAATCCTCCTCTTTTGTATCAGCAAAGAAATTTACCCGGATATCCCAGTCAGGCAGCGTTATATGCGGCACATAAGACCAGTTGTGTTCCGCTTTATGGCGTAAGGTCCAACCCCGCTGTATAATCGCCTGTTTGAATTGCTGTCTGTTCAGCACATGACAGGCAAAACGGGAAGAGTAATAGCAGTCCGCCAGTTCCTCATTATTGGGTGTGTAGATCTGTCTGTTCACCTGTTCAAATGGCTGGTCAACATGATGCTGAGACAAGAAACTACGCCATGCTTTTATCGTTTTTTCCGGTTCATTCATCGGGTGCCACAGTGTGACCTGCGTATCAGCCATAAGTTCCAGCAGTTTCCCCTGATGATCCACAATATGTCCATCCAGGCAATAGCCGATCGCATCCTGCTCCTTGGTCTGAAACCGCCATATCAAGCGGTTAGCCAAGGTTTTCATCAACGGATGCTCCAGGTAAACCGCTTTCCAGTGACTATACTGCCAGGGATGTTGCCGCAAAAAAGAACGTTCTAACCGGATCGCATTAGCTGAAAGCGTATCATCAATTTCCCGTACCAGTCGTTTAAAATCCCTCAGCGCAGCACTCTGTACAGCAGGCCCTTTCCCCAATGTTTTCCCATCTTTTTCCCAGGACAAGGCGGATTTGCCAGAATCCTGCAAGGTATAAACACCCGTCAGATCACCTACCGGTATCCGCAGACTCCCCTGCTGATCCAGTCCGAAATCCGGTACCATATATTCATCCAGCTCATGCAACGTCACACCATATTTCTGTGCCAGTGCCTGAAGGATTCTGTCAATACTTTTCAATGTAGCAGCATGTCTGACCAGTCCGCGGAGACGAACGATCCTACTCAGTGCTTCACTAAAAGGCAGACAGGTAAACGCATACAGACAAGCCGTACCGGTTTTGGCGGATAATGGTCCGGCGTTCCCTTTTTTCCTGTATGCCCAGGGGGCATACGCCTCCAGCAGATCCATCAGCACCTTATTGTCTGGTATGGCAGCGCACCAGATAAACGCCTTCAGCATATTGTGGTTGATGGCACTGAGATAGCTGATATTATAGTCTACAAAACTTTGTTTTCTGCCAGCATGTACCGACATCATCTGACCCTGGCAAAAAGAAATCCAGTCTTTCATCCGCGTGATAAAATAATCAGCGTCAATCCTGTTCACCAGCCCTTTTGCCCTGTTCCACCATTTCTGAGTCGGCATATTGCCCTCGCCTGCATTCAGACAGTGTTCCACAAAGGATGTCCAATACTCCTGCTGCCGCGTACTCCGGATATTAGACAAAAATTCCACCACCAGAATCCCCAGCGGGTCTCTCCGGCTCACTAATGGCTCCGGACCGCCATGCATCAGCAGATCGATCTGAATATTTACTCTATCTTCTGCAGTCGTAACACTTTTCTTTTCAGAGGTATCCAACAATTCCAGACAATACATCAGCGTTTCAGTCAACCGTCCTTTCTTATTCACCTTTAACTGAATAAGCTTGAACAGTTCCTGGCGGGGAAACCACCAGTCATTCGTCCTTCTGAGCGTTGTTTCGTGCCATTGGAAGATAATATGGAAGCATTGCTCATCCGACGTAAACACAGAGAGATATTTGATCAATCCCGCGGCATCAATGGCTTCAGGTAAATTGTCTGCCTGTATTTTTCCGATCCAGAAGTCTGTAAATTGCATAGCTTCAATGATGTAGAGGTATAACAATGAGGGTGTCAGTCTCACCTAATTTATTAAAAAAGCAGGGATTAAAAAAAACGAAGCCTTACCTACGGATGAATCAGGCAGGGAAATTGTTGTGATGGAAGGGTATTAAAATTTCTGTACTTTCGACATATAAACAAATAAAATATGCGCTGGCAAAACAGAAGATTAAGCGATAACGTAGAAGACCGTCGTGGTGGCGGCGGTGGTGGTGGAATGAGAAACATCGGCATCGGTGGTGGTATCGGTGGTATCATTATCATTGTTCTGGCCTTGTTATTCAACCAGGATCCCCAACAGGCTTTGCAATCCGTTCAGCAAGGTACCGGCGGTGCCCAGCAGACAGAATCCAAAACCGTTACCAACAACAGCGACGAGATTGCCCGGTTTGCATCGACAGTCCTGGCAGATACGGAAGACGTTTGGGAAAAGCTGTTTGCCGAAATGAACAAGCAATACAAAGATCCGGGTATGGTATTGTATACCGACTATGACCAGTCCGGCTGTGGTGCAGCGCAATCTGCTATGGGACCTTTTTATTGTCCTGCGGATGAGAAAGTTTATCTTGACCTGAGCTTCTTCAATGAAATGGAACAGCGCTTCAAAGTAGCAGGCGATTTCGCTATGGCTTACGTCATTGCACATGAAGTTGGTCATCACGTACAGAACCTCCTTGGCACCAGTCGCAAGGTACAGGCGATGCGTTCTCAGATAAGCGAGCGTGAATACAATAAATTATCCGTTAAACTTGAGTTACAGGCGGATTTCCTTGCTGGTGTATGGGCGCATCATGCACAGAAGATGCAGAACATCCTTGAAGCAGGTGACATTGAAGAAGCTTTGAATGCTGCCAGTGCTGTTGGCGACGATGCATTGCAAAAAGCGGCTTCCGGGCATGTTGTTCCGGATGCTTTCACGCATGGTACATCTGCGCAGCGTATGAAGTGGTTTAAGAAAGGTTTTGAGACCGGTGATGTCAAACAAGGTGACACTTTCAATACGACAGATCTTTAATATTACCCAAGCCGTCTCATTTGAGGCGGCTTTTTTTATCCCTCTGCGTTCTTATTCCTCGGCTTTCTTCCTCAATACGGGCTTTAATTGGAGATTGTTTAATTATCTCATGGTTTGCCCTTCTTTCTCGTTATCAATTGTTATAGTAATTATCGTTTCAATCTGAGCTTTTTCAGTTGGAAGCGTTATTATTTCCATTCAGTAATATTTTTGGGCGAGAGTGTCCTTCCGTAACTCCTGGTTGTTCTCGTCAATGTAATCAATGGTCATTTATCTTCCTTGATTGCGGGCTTTCCTGTTTATAATTGTTATTCTCTTTTTCAGGTCCTGGTGTTACGCTGCGGTTTCAGATGGGACCTCTGGGCTGACGCTCTTTGAAGTTCTTATACATGGGTCTTGGGTAAGTCGTGTTGGCTTGGGAATGACTATTTAACCCCTGTCAAGCGGATGAGCACTTCAAGAGCTAAGGCCAGGGTCTTCATCTGAAATCCTTCGCTATGACAGGACGGTCTCTGTTCAATAACCTTTTGGGAAATAGTGTCTGTTGTAAACCGGGGACATTTCTGAATTGAGATGATAATAAACCCTATAGCGTCAGACTAATTATCAGTGTATTCAACCAGACAGCAACCTGAAAAGCTGAAAACAAACTCAAAGACAGACGAAAATCATCGTACCTTAATTTCCGTAACTTTACAACATGTCCAACCCTGCCATTTCTTATACACGCATAACAAGAGTACAGGATACAATTGTTACTGCAACAGAAGACGCTCTCGCCGCAGAAGAACCGCTGGAAATACAGCTGATCTACGGCCCTGCTGCCGACAGACAGCAACAAAGCATCTCTGTCACGATGCGTACACCGGGTCAGGATCCGGAGCTGGCAACAGGCTTCCTTTTTACAGAAGGAATCATTTACGGAAATGAAGATATTAAAGCTATTAGCTCTGAAAGTGAGGTGACCAATACAATACTCGTAAGCCTGCACGAACAGGTATGTCCGGTGCTGAAAACAAGTCAGCGTAACTTCGTGTCGAATGCAGGCTGCGGCGTCTGCGGGAAGACCGACATTGCTGCGATTTATGCGCCCGTTACGAAAGAGAAGACAGCTGGCAGCACTACTACATGGTCTTCCGCGATGATCACCAGACTACCCGATATGCTGCGAAAACAACAGCAGCTGTTTGATGACACCGGTGGTATTCACGCAGCCGCACTGTTTGATGGTGCATCGAACTTATTGCTGATGCGCGAAGATATCGGACGACATAATGCCGTAGATAAGCTGATCGGCGCCGCTTTACAACAGCAGCTTTTCCCGATGGATCAATACCTGCTGCTACTCAGCGGACGTGCAGGATTTGAGTTGATCCAGAAAGCTGCGATGGCTGGTATCAAGGTGATTGCAGCTGTAGGCGCACCGTCTGGAATGGCCGTAAAGATGGCAGCAGAATGGGATATCACCTTGATAGGTTTCCTCAGACAACAACGATTTAACATCTATACCGGAGAACAAAGGATCATTATTGCGAATGAGTAAGTCTGCATAAACAGACTACCTTTTCGTTTATATATAATACGCAATAGAAACAAGCTTCCATGAGCAACGAACATACTGACGCTTCGCAGAACCCCGAACATTTTACAGGACATGTCCGTCTTGGCAAACCTAAAACAGCCGCTGCTGGTATTCCGGCAGTGGTCTCCAGTGTAAAACATATTCTGGATGAAATGGATGCCGTACGCGGCATGAAAGCCTTATTAAAACTGAATCAGAAAAGCGGATTTGATTGTCCCGGTTGCGCATGGCCTGATCCGGATGATGAACGTTCTGCTATCGGGGAGTATTGCGAAAATGGCGCAAAGGCAGTAGCAGAAGAGGCGACAAGCAAGAAACTGGATGCCGCATTCTTTGCAAAAAACAGTATCGCTGATCTCGCAGGACTGACAGACTATGAAATCGGTAAAAAAGGACGTGTGGCGCAACCGGTATACCTGGCGCCAGGAGCGACACATTACAAGCCCATCTCCTGGGATGACGCTTTTGGTAAAATAGCACACCACCTGAAAGTACTCTCCTCTCCTGATGAGGCGATTTTCTATACCTCCGGCCGCACAAGCAACGAAGCTGCTTTCCTTTATCAGTTGTTCGTAAGGGAATATGGTACCAACAACCTGCCCGACTGCTCCAATATGTGCCATGAATCCAGTGGTGTAGCATTATCAGATACATTGGGTATCGGTAAAGGCTCTGTAACGCTGGATGACCTGTATCAGGCGGAAGTGATTATTATACTCGGACAAAATCCAGGTACCAATCACCCGCGTATGCTGACCGCTCTGCAGAAAGCCAAGAAAAACGGGGTAAAGATCATTTCTGTGAATCCCTTACCGGAAACAGGACTGCTCAACTTCATGAATCCACAGACGGTAAAGGGTATGCTACATATCCCGACACAACTGACCGATCTCTTTTTACAGGTAAAGATCAATGGTGATATGGCGCTGTTACAGGCTATCGCGCTGTTGTTGCTCCAGGAAGAAGCGCAACAACCAGGGTCTGTCTTTGATAATCAGTTCATTAACCTTAATACCAGCGGTTATGATGCTTATATACAGCATATCCGTCAACTACAACTGGAAAGTTTGTCTGAGGCAGCAGGCATATCCATAGAACAGATAAAAGAAGCCGCCAGTATGCTGATGCATAAAAAGAAGATTGTGGCCTGCTGGGCCATGGGACTCACACAGCATAAAAACGCGGTTGACACGATCAAAGAAGTGGTGAACCTGTTGTTGCTGAAGGGTAGTGTCGGTAAACCAGGCGCAGGTACCTGTCCGGTACGCGGACACAGTAACGTGCAGGGCGACCGTACTATGGGAATCTATGAAAAACCTTCGGAGACGCTGCTCAAAGGCATCCGTTCTGTATACGGCTTTGAGCCGCCACAGAAACATGGATATGATACCGTACATGCCATCCGTGCTATGCGCGATGGAAAAGCAAAAGTCTTCTTCGCAATGGGTGGTAATTTTCTGTCTGCCACACCAGATACCGAAGTAACTGCGCAGGCACTACGTAATTGCGCGCTCACCGTACAGGTATCTACAAAACTGAACCGCAGCCACCTGGTACACGGACAAGAAGCCATTATACTGCCTACGCTGGGAAGAAGCGATCAGGATCTCCAAAACGGTGAAAAACAGTTTGTCACCTGCGAAAATTCTATGGGCGTCATTCAGATGTCAAAAGGAAATTTACGGCCGGTGTCTGATCAGCTGCTGAGTGAACCTGTCATCGTCTGCAAACTTGCACTGGCGACCCTGGGCAGCCAGTCAAAGGTTAACTGGCAACACTACATGCGGCACTATGATTACATCCGTGAGGATATCGAGAAAGTGATCCCCGGATTTAACAATTATAACATCCGTGTCAGAAAGCCCGGCGGATTCTATCTGCCGAATAATGCCCGTAACGGGAAGTTTAATACCATTACCGGCAAGGCGAATTTCAACGTCGCGACTATTATCAAACAGGAACTGGCAGCGGACGAATACATGATGATGACCATCCGCAGCCATGATCAGTTCAATACGACGATCTACGGACTGGATGACCGGTACCGCGGTATCTACCAGGAAAGAAGGGTGATCCTGATGAATGCAAAAGACATGAAGGCCGCAGGGTTGCAGGCAAATGATGTTGTTGACCTGATCAATAACTTTGAAGGACAGGAAAGGATCGTACATAAATTCCTGGTGGTGGAATATAGCATCCCTGAAAAATGTACCGCCACCTATTTTCCCGAGACAAATGCATTGGTACCGCTCAACAGTGTCGCCGACAAAAGCAATACGCCTACGTCTAAACTGGTGATCATTAAAGTGCGGAAATCATCTGAACTGTAAAAATGCCGGCGCCCTGAGTGAGAAGATGTTGAAACGGAAGTCGACTACTGTAGTCGCTTCCCAGAATACAGTCTGCATCGGATATGGCGCATTCGGATAATAATTGGCCGACAGCCGCAGGGTATTCAGCGAGAGGTTTTCGTTCCTTAACCTGAATCCCAGGCCCAGGCCGGAATATATCGGGTTTTTAAACAGATTGCTGCTTTTAATGGAAAGCTGGGATGCCTGGACGGAGGTAAAGAAGTTAAATTTGAAGCCCAGTAATTTCAGCGGACTATAATAAATCGTCTCCGAACGCACATTTAATCTTTGATATCCGCTCAGGGGAACGTTCTTATAGCCCCATACGCCAAGATCACGGTTGATATTCAGTGGTCTGTAAAAGTAATTATTCAGATTTCCCAGATAATCAAAGTATAGGAACTGACGCAGCTTTCCTCCGGCAAACCGGAAGGCGCGGCTGTAGTATTCTATTTTCGCATGGAGGATCGCATCCTCTGAAGCGTAGTTCTGATAAAAAGTGCTGATCCCTGCCTGTCCATAGATAATCCCCTTTGAACCGGTTACCCAGAATTTCTCTGCTTCCAGTCCGACATAGCCCCTGGTCCTACCCTTCCAGGTCTCCCAACCGGCAGTAGCCGATGCGGTATAACCCAGCGGAATATCCTCTGTTCTGCCAAATCCGAAGAAATGATCCGTTTTGAAAAACTCTTGCCGAAAGACGACTGCCTGGGCCAGGTAAAAGCGGTGGTTATTATATACAGGATCTAACTTATATTCCTCCTGCCAGGGTCGTTGGGTAAAGAGCAGATTAAAATGCCGGACCAGAAATGCCAGATTGGGTCTGCGCGAACCAGGATTGCGGCTGTCCTGTTTCAGGATGTTATAACCACCCCAGATGTCCAGGATATTATACCGGTAGTCACGGTACAGCGTATCCGGCCGGTTGAACATATTAATAGAGTAGTTGCTGCTGAAACCGATGCCTCCCGTCCACTTGGCCCCGCTTTTATATAAAGGTCTGTCAAAAGCAAAGTAGTAAGTTCCCTCGTAAGTACCCGAGTCCAGGGTATTAATATTATTAAGGGTGGTATATCCGCCGGAGAAGTCAATAAAGGAGCCCAGGATGTTGTTTTTTGTGTATCGTGCCTGCGAACCAAAAGGCGGATTATCGTTACCACTCCAGGATCCACCTATCTTGACACCCTGACCAGCACCAAAAAGGTTATCATTGGATACACTGGCCCTGATACCCGAGGTACTGAGCCTCGACAGGTCGAAACCGTATTCAAATACGTCTTTGGTCACTACCAGGAGGTCGATGGAATCCGGGGATGGACCTGTATTAATAATATATAAGCGGGCATCCTGAATGAAGGGTCGGCTACGCAGATAACGCTCATTATCCGACATTTCATATGGATTGAGTGTATCATTCTGCTGGAAAAACAACAATTGCCGGATCACCCATTCCTCCGAATTGAAGTGCAGGCGGTTGGCCAGGTGCACCAGTTTCATAGAGGTGGAAAAAGTCGTATCCTTGATATTGCTGGGACCAAATACGTTTACCCGACGGAAATAGATATCTCTGATCACTTTTCCGCTGAAGGGCTTGAAGTACTGTTCACTCTTGATAATACTGCTATCCGTACCGGAAGGCTCCGGTACATCCTGACGGGTCACCTTTCTGATAAGGGTATTCCGGTATTGCCTGCTACGGAGTGAGTCCTGATATACCCGCATACGGTTGAACCAGGAATTTGAATATTTCTTGGAGACCGGAACGGTATCCCCCTGTAAAATGACGTCCCCTGGAACGATCGTGTCTCCCGGGATCGTCGGTACGATGGGTACCGTGGGTATCATCGGGAGTATCGGGAACAAGGTATCCTCTTCCGGAACCGGCATGGCCGGAACGGAGGGCTTTACCGGGGAAATGGTATCACGCAAAACGGGATGGTGGGAAAATGTCCGTATGGGATGACCATGTGCCTCTAAAATTTCGAAGGCCAGGCAATAGCAAATCAAAAAATATACTAATATTTTTAGCGATTTTCTCACTCGATCTCAGAAGTAATAAGCAAGCATCTTTCTTTACTAACGTAAAGAATATGTAACAGTTGTAACAAATTAACTAATTATTGTGCCACTATCACGGTTTCCCATCCGTCATAACGTGCATTCACCTCCTGAGCAAGCTCCCAGAGCATCATTACTGCGGAGTCTATGCTTTCCTCGTCTGTACGGTCATTACGGGAAAGCTTCAATCCATAAGGTTGAGGGCCTTTTTCGTCCACCGGGCGTCCTTCAATAGCGAAGCCCAGCCGTTCTACCTGCTGTCCGAAAATTTCTCTTTCAGCTTCAGCAGAAAAATACACCCAATGATCTATGATACGTTCTCTTTCGGCAATGTCCCCATGTTGTTTCAGCGTACGCAACACTTTGCGGTTGTGGATACGCTGTAACTCCTGTGTATCGGGGAACAGGTAGTCGAAATATAATTCCCAGGTCTTATCCTCTTTCATGCCGCATTCGTACCTGTAATCAGGGAATTGCGCCATCGCTTCCGCGATAGATTCTTCGTATCCGGAGGTATTGGAACTATAAAAATAAAAATCTCTCACACCGTTTGATATCGTACGGCCTACGAAATGTGCGTTTAACGAGGTCTCAAGTTGCTGTACCAGACAATCCTCTATCACACCCAGTTTGGAGAATTCGTCTCCATGTGGAAATCCGTCTGGCCGGGGATGCTTCAGATACACTGATATAAATATAGAGTACGGCTTCCTGGTTAAGGGCGCAAAACGTCGTAAACCAAGGTCCAGCCCTATTATAGCCGGTTTGTCTTCTATATGGCAAGTGTATATGTCCCAGTCAGGTTGGTAAGCGTCAGGCATAATGCATTGATTCGAAAAATGTAACTGTCGGCTGTAAAGATACATAACCCTACGCGCCATTCATCCATTAGTGCCGCAATCTTTTTTTAAATCGGGCTACTTTTATGTCAGTTACAGGCTATTATAAGAAAAGTATTTTGGATCATGCAGAAAATTGTCTCTTTATGTTTGGGAATGATGCTCACATTCCTTTCGATCGTCCACGCACAGCAACCGGGTCAAAAACCGGCGGAAAACGGCTCCCTATACGGAAAACTCGTCGATGCAACTACCAACGCCCCCGTTGAATATGCCTCCGTCGCCCTGCTCCGTGCAGCAGATTCCAGTGTTGCTACCGGTATGTTATCAAAACCAAACGGTGATTTCAACTTTCCTGAAATTCCTTTAGGTAAATATATCATGAAGGTAAATTTTATCGGGTATGGAACCGTTTATAAAACAATTTCAATTACAGGTAAAAATAATAGTGTAGATATTGGTAATATTAAATTGAGTGCAAATGTAAGATCCCTGGCGGGTGTAGAGATCGTTTCAGAGAAACCTTCTTTCCAGATGGCGATCGACAAACGCGTCTTCAATGTGGATAAAAATATTTCCAATGTGGGTGGTACCGCAACAGATGTATTGAAACAGGTGCCGTCTGTCAACGTAGATATTGATGGTAATGTGAGCGTACGTAACGGCTCTCCGACCATCTTTGTGGATGGCCGCCCTACTACCCTCACCCTGGATCAGATCCCGGCTGATGCCATCGCCTCCGTAGAGGTGGTGACCAACCCTTCCGCCAAATACGACGCAGAAGGTGTCAGCGGTATCCTCAATATTGTATTGAAAAAGAACCGTAAGGCAGGTATCAACGGTCAGGTTACCGGTGGTCTTTCTTCTATCGGCGGTGGTAACGTAGGCGCAGACCTTAACATCCGCAGAGAGAAATATAACCTTTCCCTCAGCTATAACCTGAGAAGCCGTCAGGGCAATGCCCGCTCCCACCTGTTCCGTAAAAATATCGGCGCAGACACCACGACTTTCCTGGATCAATATAATGAAGGCGAAAATGGTCGTCGTTTCCAGTTCGGACGCGTTGGTTTTGACTGGTTCATGGATAACCGCAATACCTTCACCATCGCCCAGGGTATCATGGCAGGTGATTTCAAAGACAACAGCGACCTGACATTATATGACCTGGACGCTAACAGAAACCAGGTACGTTATGGTACCGGTATCGATAACTCCAATCACAACTTCCGTAATTACAGCACCCAGATCGGCTATAAGCACACCTTCGCCAAACAAGGCCATGAGCTGACTGCCGACTTTAACTATAACTACGCGACATCCAAAGATAATTCCGACTATTCCTTACAATATTATAGTCTGGGCCATCAGCCGATCGACTCTCCGAATATCCCGCAGGCACGTTATGGCCGCGGTGCTGGTAATACCACCTATATTACTGGTCAGATCGATTATGTAAACCCGTTGACAGAGAATTCCAAGATCGAGGCAGGTCTGCGTACCACGACCCGTAAGTTCAATAACGAACTGACCACCATGGGCAGAGATTTCACGACCGGTCGCGATGTACTGGATTCTTCTCTCTCCAATGACTACCGTTATTCTGAAACCATCAATGCCGCTTACGCCAGCTACTCCGGTACTATCGGCAATTTTGGCTACCAGGGTGGTCTGCGTGCAGAACAGTCCTTCTACGACGGTGAAACAAGGGTACTGAGTAAAAGCAGCTATAAAATTGATTATCCGATCAGTTTCTTCCCAAGCCTGTTCCTTTCTCAGAAATTCAAAGGAGATCACGAACTGCAGCTGAATTATAGCCGCCGTGTACGTCGTCCATGGTTCCGCGACCTGTTGCCTAACCTGGAATACACCGCACAGAGCGCCAACCGCGGTAACCCGGCGCTACGTCCTGAGTTTACCAACTCATTTGAATTAAGTTATCTGAAAGATTTCAATCGAAAACATAACGTATTGGTATCGCTTTACTTCAGAAATACTGAAAAAGCTATCACTGATTTCTATACAGATACGACCCTGAACATCAATGGTCAGGATCAGAAAGTGGTGTTGTCCTACCCGGTGAATGCCAACACCCGTAATGCTTATGGTGCCGAGTTCACCGTACGTAACCAGATCATGAAAGGCTGGGATATCACCACCAATTTAAACCTGGCGCAGCAGAAGATCAATGCCGGTAACCTTCAGAGCAACCTGACCAATCAGGGCTTTATCTGGTTCGGTAAAGTAAACAGTAATACCAAACTGCCGTGGAATACAACCCTGCAGTTGACGGGTAACTATGAGTCCAAGCAGATCCTGCCACAGGGCGAAAGAGCGGCACAGTATTCTGCGGATGTAGCTTTACGCAGAGAGTTCCTGAAGAAAAAGAACCTGGTAGTATCCCTGGCACTGAACGATATCTTCAATACAGATCGTAACCTGTCATTTACCAATACCGCCTTCTCCGAACAGGAAAGATACCGTAAGCGCGCTACCCGTGAACTGCGTCTGAACGTGTCTTACAGATTTGGTAAAATGGATACAAAAGAGCGTAAAAACGGTAAAAAACAAGATCAGCAGGAAAACAATCAAGGAGAATTTTAATTTTACCTGCTCAAAACCGAATACTTATGATCGATACTATCAGTAATACCGTTACGCTCCGCTTTCTGGCCGAGCCATCAGACGTCAACTTTGGCGGTAAAGTACATGGCGGCGCCGTAATGAAATGGATTGACCAGGCAGGATATGCCTGTGCGGCCAACTGGAGCGGACAATATTGTGTGACAGTATACGTGGGCGGTATTCGTTTCTTTAAGCCGATCTCAATCGGCGATATGGTGGAGATCACAGCAACCGTTATTTATACCGGTAACTCCAGTATGCACATTTCTATTAATGTACAGGCAGGAAATCCCCGTCGTAAAGAACGTATAAAAACGACGCACTGTGTAATGGTCTTTGCAGCCGTGGATGATGCTGGTAAAACAGTGCCTGTTCCGAAATGGGTACCTGAAACACCGGCAGCTATCGAGATGGAAAATTATGCGAAGAAACTGATGCACCTCAGACAGAATATCGAAGAAGAGATGAAGCCATATATGTAGTTTCCAACTACTATCAATAAAAAAGAGGAACTGACTGGTTCCTCTTTTTTATTTTAAACAATATCGTATGCCAGCGTATAGTCTCTAATGTGAGAACTGCATCTCACTCAGATTCCTGTATAATCCACCATCCATCTGTACCAGCTCCTCGTGTGTACCCTCTTCTACCAGTTGCCCCTTATCCAGCACAATGATCTTATCTGCCTGACGCACAGTGCTCAGACGGTGTGCAATGACAATAGAGGTACGGCCTTCCATCAGTTTTTCCAGCGCGTCCTGCACCAGTCTTTCTGATTCGGAATCCAAAGCGGAAGTAGCTTCATCAAGTATCAGTATCCTTGGATTCTTCAATACTGCCCGCGCAATAGCAATACGTTGCCGTTGTCCGCCGGATAACTGAATACCCCTTTCTCCTACTATCGTATCCAGTCCGTCAGGAAAACGTTCTATAAACTCCCAGGCATTTGCCTTCTCAGCCGCTGCCTTTACTTCTTCCGTGCCGGCGCCGGGCTTACCATACGCTATGTTTTCCCTGATGGTTCCTCCAAAGAGAAATACATCCTGTGGCACGATCGCCATCTGACTACGCAGAGCTGATAACGGAAAACCGGTCGCGTCTTTCCCATTAAACCGCACAGTGCCTTCCTGTGGATCATATAAGCGTAACAGTAAGGAAACGATTGTACTCTTACCAGCCCCGCTGGGGCCAACCAGTGCTACCTGCTGATCGGGAGCGATATCAAAAGAAACATGTTGTAATACCTCCTGGTCTTCCCTGGTAGGATAATGGAAAGAGATATCGTTGAAGGAGATTTGTCCTGTTAACTGGTCCTGTGGGGCGACAGTCGTCATTTCTTCCACCGGTTCCGCGGGTTCATCGAGGATTTCCAGCAGGTGTTCCGTCGCACCGATACTTTTCTGAATGCTGGCGTATACTTCCGCCAGACCAGCAACCGATCCGCCAATAAAACTGGAATACAGGACAAAGGATAACAGCATACCCGGATCCATTTTCCCTTCGGCGATCAATAAAGCGCCCCGCCAGATCACCCCGATCATCGCACCAAATACCCCTACAATCATACTGGCAGCGAAAGCACCACGGAACTTCCCGGTTTTCATACCGGTAGCCGCTACTTCCCGGATCTTTTTATGGTAGCGCTGCATCTCAAAGAATTCATTCGCGAACGCCTTGACATTCAATACCCCCTGGAGGGTTTCTTCAACGATCGTATTGGCCTCTGCAACCTGACTTTGCGCCAGCTTGGAATAACGTCTTACAAAGCGTCCAAAGAAAAAAGCGATCACCATGATCACCGGCAGGGTTGTCAACATCAGGATGGTCAGTTGTACGGAGGTATGCAGCAAGAGTACCAGTCCACCGACAATAATAATCAGCTGACGGATAAACTCCGCTACCGTAGTAGTAAACGTCTCCTGTAACAGGGAGATATCTGAAGAAATCCTGCTGCCTAATTCCCCGACACGCCTGTTCAGGAAAAAGCGCATCGGCAGTTTGATCATATGATTATAGATATGCTGCCGTAAGGATGCCAGGGAGCGTTCTGTTACGTTAACAAACAACATAATACGGAGGTAACCAAAAATCCCCTGGGCAATCAGAATACCTGCCAGAAACAATCCGATCTGGTTGATCCGGTGTGGATCATTCGTCACACGATGTCCCCCGGCGGCATCAACCAGTTCCCCAAGCAGTTTGGGAAAAGCCAGGTTGGCGGCACTGGAAATGAAAAGGAAAAGGAGACCGAGACCAAAGGCCGGCCAATATGGCTTAACATATTTATAGAGTCTGAACGTGCGTTTTAACGCTGCTGCACGGAGAGGCTTCTTTTGTTGTGTACTGTCGTCTTGCATCAGTTAGATAAGCATTATCAATAAGGAGGAATAAACAATCCGGAATTGTCTCTTAGTTTCGCTCTGAGTCGTATAGGTTATGACGGGCAGACAAGGTAAATATTTTATCCTTACTATAATAAATAAAGGAGGCCACTAAGGACCTCCTTTCTGAAAAGACGATAGTCAATTACGAATGTACGCCTGTTAGGGCGTAGAATTGAGCTTGCTACAAGACATCAATCCGATTACAAACACAGCTGATATTTCTAAAAAACAACGACTTAAATAGCCAATCTGCGTCGTTTAATTCGGTTACGGGGCTTGTTTTTGACCATCTCCAACAAAAGCCTGTACTAGCTATTACCGGAAGGTAATTATACGTTTCTGTAATACCACTCGTAATCAACGTTACTTTTGCCTGTTTCTGCTGGAATCCGCTACCCCTGTTCCATAACGGGCGGAATCTTCCCCAGGATTAATAGCTCCTGGTGGTACCTCCGCTGCCGGAGCCGTATCTGGTGTAACAGCTGGTTGTTCCGTACCGCCAACAGTGGTTGAATCACTGTGACTGCCCGAACCTCCACCACATGCCATAAAGCTTGTTCCGCCTGCTAATAACAGTGTATATAACAGGTATTTATATTTACTTAACTGAGTATTTTTCATAAACTACTTATTATAAGTTAACAAATACAAGTTGCTACATATATGTTCCTGCATTTTTTTCCACAAATAGTGGACGAAAATAAACGGTTAACACACACAATGTTACTTAATCGGCATAGAATCAGGTCTTACGGATGATGTGTCCGTAGCTCTGTTCATTGTGTCGATCGTACTGGTTGTGTCAGACTGTATAACGGAGGAAGAATCTGTCGTATTACTACTTTCCCTAGAACTACCGCAGGAAAACAGGAAGAGACTCAGTATAATAGCGAGACAGGTTGTAATACCGATTTTGCATAAAGCCAGACGAAAGGTTATAGCATTATTACCGAGGTCTTTGTTTTGCGTTCTCATGATTAACTAAATATTTATCCAGGTTAAACAATAACTAAATAATAACTAAATAAAGAGTATGATTTCTGCTAAATGCATAAAGAATTGTGCCAAGGCTTACATTTGTGACAGGACATGAATATGGAACACACTATTTTTGAGAATATTGAACACCACCAGTTCATCAAGGTAATTGTCGCGATCGTCATTGGCGGTCTGCTGGGTCTGGAAAGGGAATACCGTCATAAGGCGGCTGGTATGCGTACATTGACGCTGATCTGTCTAGGTAGTACCCTTTTTACCATACTTTCAGTGGAAATGGGTTATCCCAATAGCCCTGATCGTGTTGCTTCCAATATATTGACCGGCGTTGGCTTTATAGGCGCCGGCGTGATATTCAAAGGCGATTTCACCATAGATGGTATCACGACAGCCGCTACCATCTGGATCGCCTCCGCCCTGGGTATTGCTATTGGAATGAGTCATTATGTATTAGCCATCTTTTCCCTGGCAATAGTCCTGTTGCTGTTATTAGGATTGAAAGCACTCGAAGGGAAAATTGGTAAATGGAGAGAAAAACGCATCTACACGATCAGCTATCCGGCCGATCAACACAAAGAGCACGAAATAATTACACTGTTCCAGCAACATAAATTAAATTATAAGTTGCTGTTACAAACGAAAAAGGATACACTGATAGAGCATAAATACGAAATAAGCGGCAAGCCGCACGCCATGTCTGCTATCACCGAATTCCTGCTTTCTGATAAAAATATTCATCATTTTGCCGTTCAGGCGAACCCACTTTAGAAGGAGAACAGAGATATGTCGCATGCCGATCTTCCATTACATTACGGTCACGTACCACCATGGCTGGCTCAAAGAATGAGCCTGTTGGGAGGCGCTATAGTCGAAACCATTGTCGCTGATTACGGAAAAGGAGAAGTCATTCGCCGCCTGAGTGATCCCTGCTGGTTTCAGGCATTGGGTTGTGTTTTGGGGATGGACTGGCACTCATCAGGTATCACGACCAGCGTAATGGGCGCATTAAAAAAAGCATTGAATCCCAGGGCTCAGGAACTGGGTATCTATATCTGTGGAGGAAAGGGTAAACACTCCCGTCAGACGCCCGCAGAATTACTGGCAATTGCAGAACGGACCGGATTACCGGGACAGGAACTGGTACGCAGCAGCAAACTGGCAGCTAAAGTAGATAACACTGCCATACAAGATGGGTTTCAGTTGTATCTGCACTCCTTTATTGTCTCAGACGAAGGCGACTGGGCCATCGTACAACAGGGTATGAATGACGCAAGCAGTATGGCGCGGCGTTATCACTGGCATTCAGCAGCTTTCAAAGAATATACGGAGTCTCCGCATACATTTATCTATGGTAAAAATCAGGGACTCATTCTTAATCTTACCGACAAAGAAGCAGTGTCCACCAAAGCAGGTATGCTTGAACTGGTGAAAGAAAAGCCCGCTCACCTGTTGCCCGAGATCAGAAATCTGATTATGCCCTCGCATCATGATGTGCGCTCAAAAGATGTGGATCTCAAGCGATTGGGAAGTGTACTGGCAGTAGCGCATGAACGCCAGCTGCACGACTTTGAGTCCTTATTATTGCTGGAAGGAGTTGGTCCGCGTACTTTACAGTCGCTGACGCTGGTCAGTGAAGTCATTCACGGTACGCCATCCCGCTTTACAGACCCTGCACGTTTTTCTTTTGCACATGGTGGAAAGGACGGTCATCCCTTCCCTGTTCCGGTGAATGTATACGACGAAACAATCAGCGTATTAAGAGATGCGGTCAATAAGGCGAAGATCGGCCAGTCCGACAAACAGGATGCGATCCGCAAATTATCCGTACTGTCACAACAGGTGGAAAAGGATTTCATTCCCAACGCCCGGCTGGAAGAACTGATCCAGGAAGAAAGAGACCAGTCCTGGCAATACGGCGGCCGTACCGTGATGGGCAAAGCACAACCGCCGAAGAAAAAAGGTGGTGATCAGCTCAGCTTATTCTGACGCTTATATCTACTCATCATCTTCACGATCCAGGGCAGGCTAAGCCCCTGACCTATTAGTGTAAATAATACTACCGCTACCGATATAAAGATGATCTCATTCCTCAAGGGGAAAGGTGCGCCGTTTTCAAGCGTGTCCGGAAGACCGATTGCGATGGCCAATGATACAATACCACGCATACCGGACCAGCTGATTATCACGCTGGTAGGATAGTCAAGCAAAGTATCCCTTGTCATCTTATGGCGTCTGCGATGTTTTGAGGACAAAAATGCCCTTTGCAGATTGACCTTCTGCAGAAATACTCTCGCCATACGAAGTACCAGTGCGACGATTGTAATCAGGAACGCGTATCCCAGATATGGGAGCACCTGCGTTTTGTCTATGTGTTTTAATACATAAGGATATTGTAATCCGATCAGGATAAAGATCAAACCATTCAGCAGGAAGATGATCACATCCCAGATTGTCTTGGATTGATCCTTCAGACCATCCGGGAAAATCTTTTTACTGAAACGGGAAATACTCAGGCCCAGTACCACCACAGCGATGACACCGGAGACATGCAGCTCCTCCGCAATCCGGTAAGCCACAAAAGGCATCAGCAGCATAAAACTGATAGTGACCATTACATTCCCATGTATACGCGCAAGTATAAACGACAGTAGTTTACCGATCACAAAGCCTACTGCAAAACCTCCGGCCAACAGAATGGCAAATTGTAAAGATGCCTGCCAGAATACAAAGGCAGTTCCTGTCACAGCTGCTACGGCAAAACGATAAGCGACCAGTGCAGAGGCATCGTTCACCAGGCTTTCTCCTTCCAGGATCGTCGTTGTTTTATGCGACAATCCCAGCCCTTTTGTAATACCGATCGCAGCTACGGCATCTGTTGCTGAGAGGATCGCACCGAGTACAAATGCCAGCGGCCAGGTCATACCTGGAATGATATAATAGGCAATAACAGCAATCCCGACGGTGGTAATAAACACCAGCCCGACGGCCAGGGAGGTGATGGTATTAAAATGCGTCCGGAACTCGTTGGCAGGCATATTAAATGCCGCATCATACAATAAGGGCGGTAAAAAGATCAGGAAAATGATTTCCGGGTTCAGTTCGATGACCGGCATTGTTGGAATAAATCCAACAGCGATACCTGCTGTAATCAGCAATATAGGATAAGGCAGACGGATCTTGTCTGCAATAGCTGACAGACCGATCATAATAGCCAGGATCAGAATAACGACGCTGTAATTCTCCATTATCAGACTCCGCAGGAACAGCGGTGATTGCAATGAATTGATTAGCAACTGCTCACTTTAGACGGATACGCGAATATATAAAATTTCATTATTTGTTAGGTATTGCTATAAAATAGAAATCCCGGCGTGTAAGCCGGGACTCCTGATAAATTTCTCTTTCCTATTTATACGCTGGCGTAAGCCAGTTCCGATAATGAAGGGTCTTCATTTTAGGCTGCGATTTGCAACCACCCTTATTCTTTCCTATTTTTCTATGCTGGCATTACCCAGTTCAGATCAAAATTAAAGAAGGGTTTCATCTGAGGCTACCATTTGTAGCCACCCTTTTAGGCTAAGAAAGAGAAATTGTTTACTGGTAAATATAGTACGAATTCCGTGCCAGAATAGCATTGTTATGCCTGCTCGATTAGCCATGGTATTCATCTCTACCGGTTTTGCACCGGAATTACTACTGTCATTTTAATAAGGCCGGCTTCTACTATTTTGTGCTCGGCCTGATACCACCTTCTCCTTCCGGATCCATCAACTTATATCCCAGTAATACTATTGGTTTTATCGCACCCTGGAATGGAGGATACTATACCTGACAGATAAGTCATCTCTTCACTAAAGCCGGATAAAGTCGGCCAAAACATTTTTGGTACGACCTATGTTAACAGAAGTATTGATAATCAATCACAACTGTCACCCTGCTTTTCCGATGAAGAAAATATCCGGTAATGAGTTATGGCTACTCTTCACACTGATCACCTTCCTGCTGCTTTCTGCCTGGCTAACACATTTTGATGCCGGGATTACCAATAAGGTAAGTCCGGATGGTATCCTTTCTTTTGAGTTCAATACCGGTCAGCACACCGGAGAAAAGATGCTGGACACCTGGCGGGAACAACAAACGATCCATCTTGTAAAATATCAGACCTGCTGGGATTTTCTTTTCATCATCACTTACACTTTACTTGTCTGTATGCTGGTATACCGAAGCCTCGGCAGACCGGGAAAACCTGCATCGTTCTTTCTGAAAGCAGGCTTGCTGATGGCCCTTGTGGCGGGATGTATGGATGTGATTGAAAACATATTTATCCTGCTGGCAGCATATAACAAAGCTCACTATCTTGCCCTGGGTGTCAGTATTCCGGCATTTATCAAATTTGGTCTGCTGGGTATACTTGCACTTGCGGTACTATATCATTCGTTAAGGTTCCTCTCCTTCAGCGTGTCTCTCGTATTACGAACCATCTGGACATTCCGTATTGTCATCATCGGGTTGCTGTTTACCCTGCTGATACTATGGGGAATGGATCAGGGACAGGATTTGCTGTTAAGTATCAATAGCCATCGTATCGGACCTGCTGTCAGTCTGCTGGTGATCACACTCTTTGCCCTGGCCAACTGGTATTTTCCAAAATACTATGACACAAACGTCCGGACAACCTTCACGATCCACAATGTCTTTTTTAGCAGTTGGGATTATGAAGCGCCTCAGCATCGGGAGAAGACTTTTACGGGCAGATTACTGGGCGCACTTAGTTTTATGTTGCCAGGCGCCTGTGTGCTGAATGCGATGCAGGTTTTCCGTATCCATTACTGGCTGGACTTCATCAATCCCTTTATGCTGCTGATCATATTGATGATCCTGTACTATCTCATCTTAAAATATGGCTGGTTCTGCAACCGGAAGCTGGTTGCACTGATCTGTGTAATTGTCTTTTGTACGGTATTAGCCTTCGGCTTCCAGGACAATAATGATAAACCCTATTTTCTGGCTTTTTTCGCGCTGGACTTTTTCCTCCTATCCTTTGCATTTCTGTTATACACCAATATCCGTAAAGGCTTAAACCAACAGATCATCACGCCTTATATCATGTTCAGTCTGACGGCCATTGCTATCTTTTTCCTGATAGCCAACCTCAATCCGACCTGGTTTGCTTTTAATAGTGGTTATCGCTTCCTGACATTGCCGATCGTCTTCTGTGGTATCATCTTCTATATATTTGTGCTATCGATGCTGTTGATATTGGGTCTTCGATACAAGATCCAGTTTATTACCTTTCTGTTGATTGCGGCACTTGTCCGGTCTGTCGCCAGTAATAATGAATACCATAGCATCCGGTTTATCGAAACAAAGAAAGATACCGTTTCCACCCTTCCTTTATATGACAGCCTTCATCAGTACGCACAGCAATGGCTGGCAGTCCGCAGGCCGGAAATAAGCGCTTATAATAATCATTATCACAGGCCGTATCCGGTCTTTATTATCAACGCTTATGGCGGTGGTATCAGAGCCGCTGCCTGGACAAGTAAAATCGTACATGCCATTGACACGACATTGATTGCTGCAGCATTAAGTGGAAAAGACAGTTCCTTAAACTATGATTTTCAGCACTATGTATTTGCTTATTCCGGCGCTTCCGGAGGCACAATAGGCGCTTCCGTATTGTGTGCTGAACGTTTTCATCAACTGCAACAACCACAAAAGACGTCAGCTGATTACGCAGCATTCTATAAAAACGACTTTCTGACACCGGTGCTCATACCCCTGTTAGGCAGAGATATCTGGTTGTCATTTCTTGGTTTTAAAGTGCCGGATGACCGTGCCGGCATCCAGGAACGTACCTGGGAAATACATGCCTCAAAACAGGCGCAATTCGACTACGGTCTCCCCCTCCGGAACTATTGGTATGATAAAAATCCGGTCCTCAGATATGAAATTCCGCTGCTGTTTGCCAATACGTACGATATTGATCAGGGCGTGAAGGGAATCACCGCTCCGGTGCTCTTGTCTCCGCTTGATTTTCCGGTAGCCTTTCGCATGAACGATGAATTGGAACAATACAATAAGGATACTTCCTTTCCTGACAGACGGCAGCTCCGTCTGAGCACAGGTGCTTTTCTGAGTGCGCGTTTTCCTTATATAAGTCCGGAGGGAAAGTATAATGGCCAACACCATTTCCTTGACGGCGGACTCAAAGAAAACTCTGGTGCAGAAACAGCTGCTGAGATCAGACGTTGTCTGGAAATGGCGGCTATGTCGGCTGACGGAAGGAAAGATAGTTCGATACAGTTTTACATGTTATCCCTGCCAAATGCCATTAAAGAAACAGATACCATCAAAAAGGCAAAGAACGTATTTGAACTGACGGCGCCCTTTACTGCTCTAATGAACAACTGGGTGGGGAATACTTATAAAGCAGATAGTGTAAATGCAATGCTGCAGCTGAAAGAAGGTTATATCTATCAATTGATACGACCATCGGAACCGGTTAATAAAGCTGCATACATGCCGGTCTTACCCCTGGGTTGGCAGATATCGGATGATGCGTTGGAGTATATGGATAAAAGTATCAGGGATCCGGATAATAAATGGAAGATCGATGCGTTGGTGAGAAGGATTTACGAAAAAAATAGATAGATATGGGTAGTGCCAGTGGCGGAGATACCATCTACTTTTGGCTCCAAATTTGACTCCTTCCCCTCACACATAATTTACTTACATGCAACACTTAAACTATGACAACCTCAAAGTCCAGGACGCCACCATCATCCAAAACTCCCTTCGCGACTCCATCCTCCTTCAACCCCGCAACTTCCCCCTCAGTATCATCGCCGGTGCAGACATCTCTTTCAACAAATTCAGCACTACGGTCTACGCAGGCATCATCTTACTCAGCTTTCCCGATCTGCTCCCGATCGGTTATTCCCTCATAAAGAAAGAAGTCCTTTTCCCTTACGTACCAGGTTATCTCGCCTTCCGCGAAGTACCGCCTTTAATGGACGCCTGGGAAAACCTTCCGCAAAAGCCGGATCTGCTTGTGGTAGATGGACATGGGATAGCGCATCCGCGTCGTATGGGAATAGCAAGTCACTTTGGCGTATCAGCCGATACGCCCACCATTGGCTGTGCCAAAACACTCCTCTGCGGCCAATACGAAGAACCTGCTTCCACAACAGGCAGCAGTTCTCCATTGATATATAAAAACGAAGTTGTCGGCGCTGTATTACGCACGAAAAATGCCGTCAAACCGGTATTCGTTTCACCAGGACACAAAATAGATGTCCCGGACAGCGTGGATATCATCAAACAATGTATAGGCAGATATCGCATTCCTGAACCGACACGTTTAGCGCATAACATGGTCAATCAATTCAGGCTGGGAGAAATACCGGAAGGCTATACCGCATTGACAAGATGACTAAATAATATCACCCAAACAACTAATAATCAGCCCGCCAGCTATTCAGATCGAAAATAGCGGCATACATATAAACGCAGCTCTATCACAGCCAGCTGTCTTAATTTCATGTATTGTTCACCTGTAATACTACGACTGTCATTTACTATCTGCAGTCTATCTGCGATCCTATTATTAACTATTAAATACTTACTGATGTTAAGAGCTAAATTGATAATGATTTGCATATTTGCTATTGCCCTATCTGCAGCCGTATATGCGGCATTTAAAACCTCAGAGGATCCGGCCCGTTGTAACATTTACCTGCGCGCCATAGAATCAGAAAATCTTTGTACAGTAGCTGCACCAAATCTTGCCCTTTCACCTGTAAAACCAGGTGAAGCGCCATTAATGACAATTTACGCAACGGCAATAAGCGGAACTTGCGGCGCGTATCATGAGGTTTATTCTTGTTATTAATCTTCCTTAACGTGTCTTTGAGCAGCATAACGAACACATAATGGGCAAGCTTGTTTTTAAACCATTCCGGCATTTCCTTCGCCGGGATACTAAAACTGGCTTGCCCATCTATATTTTTTCAAGCTCCAACAATTGCCTCAAACCAATCAATCTAACCGCATCTCTGTCAGATACTTCCAATACCTCCGCGGCATATGCTGTAACTGCAACCGTGGATTCTTTCTGCCTACAATATTCGCCTCTTTGAAATACGTATTCCAGAGCTGCTGATACAACTCCTCCTCCGGCGCCCATACATTTCCAGTTGTATGATAATGTGGATCATATTCCGTATTAAACTGCAGTCGAATTGTCTCTACTTTTTCAAGATTGTAATAGATCCCAAACCGCCTGCGTTCATCATAGATAATCCAGTACTGATCTGCATATCGTTCTTTAAAATGTTTAGCGATCAGTGGCAACACATTATAATCCGGAGATACAAGCGAATAGTAGATATTATCCTTTGTCAGCTGAAAGCGCACAAAGGCCTCCATCCGGTGTTTTTCACGCAGCACTTTACGCGCTGTCTGTGCTACATGCAGTATATATTTATTCCCGAAATCGCCTGAAATATCTGTTTCGCTGGAAAATACATGCCGTATAAACCCTACCATATGATCCTCTTCTCCAGCCAGTTCCGAAAGATAACAGCAAAACAACTGCTGCAGATGTTCTTCTGATAACTTCCTGCTTAAACCAATCCATACTCTATCAGCATTGGCCATTATCGTCGGCATAAAGATGACATTCTCAAACAAACCCTGGACATGATCCTGTTCCTTCCGGATAGTAACATCCGTCTTCTTCTGCCAGTACAGATCAAATACCGCAGAAAGGAAGCCATCAAAACTTCCATCATACAACCACGTAGTCATTTTAGTAACATTTAGTCTACCATCGGCGAACTATCACCACACAACCACAGCATGTGATAGTCCGCCAGACGGTAGTTATTGAGGAATTCATAGCATAGACTCAGTATATTGATCATCGTTCTTCGTTCAATCAAAATAACTGCAACTGCGGACTATGAGCTTTCGCCCATTTACTGTGGGACTGTGCCAGCAGTTGCCGACGTATCTGTTCCGGTGTCAGATCCCGTCTTTCGAGAGGACCGGATTTACACGTAATAAAATATCTCGCCTTTCCAATCTGAACACCCATCTGTTTCAGCTGATCCCAATTCAGTGTACCATGCATACGCGCTGCGCATATTTTACGCAGACTTTCAATACCGATGCCCGGTACCCTGGCAATCAGCATCTTATCAGCCTTATTAATGTCTACTGGAAAACTGTCCAGATTCCGTAACGCCCAGGAGAGTTTGGGGTCAATATCCGTATCAAGATTCGGATGTCTTTCATTCAATAATTCATGAGGTTCAAAACCATAAAAACGTAAGAGCCAGTCAGCCTGATACAACCGGTTTTCCCGCATCAACGGCACCTGGCTATGTAAGGCAGGTAATCTGTTATCATTGCTGATCGGCACATAGCCAGAATAATACACACGTTTCAGCTGGAATTGTCTATAAAAACGGGAAGCCAGGTGCATGATTTCCATATCCGACTCACCCGCCGCACCTACTATTACCTGCGTACTCTGTCCTGCCGGAACAAAAGTCGGCACCTTCTTCAACACCTTCCGTTCATCTTCCAGCCGAATAATCTCATTCTGCAAAAAACGGATCGGTTGAATCATAGCCGGCCGGTTCTTCTCCGGAGCCAGCAATTTTAACCCTGCTTCTGTCGGCAACTCTAAATTGACGCTCAAACGATCTGCATACAACCCCGCCTCTCTCATTAATTCATCACTTGCACCAGGAATCGCTTTCAAATGAATATATCCATTGAAATTATGCTCCGTTCGAAGCTTTTTAGCCACTCTCACTAACCTCTCCATCGTATAATCCGGATCTTTAAAAATACCGGAACTCAAAAAAAGCCCCTCTATATAGTTCCGACGGTAAAAGTTTATGGTCAGGTCTACTACTTCCTGTACCGTGAATGCCGCCCGCTTAATATCATTACTTCTACGGGATACACAGTAGGCACAATCATAAATGCAGACATTTGTCAGCAATATCTTCAGTAACGACACACAACGACCATCTGCTGTATATGAATGACAAATTCCCATACCCGGATGCGCATTGCCCAATCCCTTGGTTTCGTTTTTCCGGTTACTGCCACTCGAAGCACACGACGCATCATATTTCGCCGCATCTGCCAGTATCGCAAGTTTCTCCTGTATCCTTTCCATAACTATTCAACTGTTAATCTAAATTACTAACTATTTTAGTAATTACTAAATAAATTAGTTGACAGTTTATACACATGAAGAGACTGGTTCACAATACCAAACTGGACATTTATGATAAAATAGCCCAGCTAACCTAATATCAACAATAGTCTAGCCTAAATACAAAACCGTAGTACTCCGATTACCCTCACCTCCCCCATTAATTAATCACCCGGCTCTTACAGGCGGAAGTTTCAGATACAGCAGAAGCAGCCACACACACTTACCTCTCCAACCCACCCTACAATAGATCTCAGAAGGCTCCACCTTCCAATAACAAGCTCCCGCTAGGGGAAAGACAAAACAAGATCTTCATCTGAAGATTCTCAAATCAAGTCCACCTATACGTCATGTATCAAGCATGTATATCTCGGGTATAATCCAAGGATAGTATATTCAAATAGTAATAACTACAGTGGTATAGTCCTGATATAGGTTTACACGCTTGTTGAATAATCCTGTTTGAAGTTTACAAGTACAGTTTTAATCCTAAAGAAGGTTTACAGATGTTTTTGGAAGGAGTTTCCATCAAGTCCATCTATACGGCATATATGAAGTATGTATACCCCAAGAGAAGGGCTGGTATACATTAGGGCTTAAATCCATGTAATCAGCACTGTTCTCACTCCGACCCAATATTTAATTTCCCCTTAGGCCCAGCCCACGTACCTACCGTCACCGGAGAATGTCCATGCATATTTGACCCCGCATGCTCCGCATGAAAAGTCTGCTCTTTTTTCGCTGTCCCATACATATCCCATTGCCCTTTCGCATCCTCATTATTTGCATAACTCTCAATCGTCACAATATCCGATCCGCTCTTCATCGCCGCTGCCCCCCAATGAAAATTCCAGGTAAGTTTCTTTTGTACGTTCCGACCGCCACTCAGGATCAAAAATGAACCCCCTACCTTAGGATTGGCCATTTCATTGACACCTGCCACATTTTCATCACGACCAGCATTATGCGTTGCCAGCAAGTCTCTCACCCCCAGTTGATTGTCAATCAAATTATTAAATATCCGCACATTCTTTTCCGTAAGCGCATCAGGCATCGTTGCAGATTTCCTGCGGGAAAGCCTCAATAGCCTGGTCCAGAATAAATCCATTGTCAATGTATCTGCTCCCGCCAGTGCTGTTCTCACTTCCCGCCAGTCGTCAGGCAACCAGCGCGGTGCATTATAAACCACCTCATACAACAGATCCCGGAAATAGTCATAGTCACCGTCGAGTTTATCAACACTTTTCTCCCTTTTATTATCCTTTTTCTCAATTCGGTCGATGTCGCCATCATAATCTTGTACGCCACGCTGTTGAAACAGATGCGCTAATACAGCCTTGTACAATTTGCCGGAAAACCTACCACTAAGTCCCTTTTGTTTATTCGTATCCATGATAGCCAGCGCTTCATCTATGCAACTTCCCTCATGGCTAAACTCTTCACCCTGATCTTTTGCCTTTCTGACCTCCACATCAGGCAAGTGTTTGCGCTTGTTTGTAGCCGGATTTACTACGCTTTTTGTAGTAGTGCCCGCGACCAGTCTGATATCAGCCTTCGCTGCCGCCAATGCGGCCGATGCGCTTACAATCAGATCCTGTTCGGCATACAATTTATTCCCGGTACCTTTCCCCACGACCTGCATCCTGCCGTCCTCAGATGTCCTGGTCAGCGGCCACCGGCGACCATCTCCTCCTGCTACATATCGTTGCACAGGACTTCCAGGAGCTGCAGATAAATTTAGCAAGGGGTTGACTGCCGGCAAAGCCTTCGCGCCGGCAGTGATATTATCTGCAACGGACCTTCCGGATTTCGAAGCCTTCTTTTCCCAAAAACGTTCGTAAGCCATAAACAAGGTCATTTATATAATAACATCTTTTTAGCCCTTCCGTTTACCTAAGGTCATCAGTACCACACCTCCGATTACAATTCCGCAGGCCATCAGTGCCTGTGAAGTTAAATTTTCATGGCCGATCGCCCATCCTAAGAATAAAGCCACTACCGGGTTTACATACGCATACGTCGATAATAATCCCGGCGGCGCATTACGCGTTAGCCAGCTGTAAGAGGTAAAACCTACCAGCGAACCAATAAACACCAGATAAAGGTAAGCGCTGATGGTCCGCGTACTCAGATGTGCCAGTGTATTCCAGGCGCCGGGTTCCATCACCGAACTAACGATAAAGCAAAATACCGAACCTGTCAGCATCTGCAAAGCGGCCGACGTCATCGGCGCCGGCATGGATAATTTAGATACCGATAAGGAACCCAGCGCCCAACAGGCACAACCTCCTGCCAAAACCGCGATAGGCCATAAGGGATAGGGACGGCTCTGATGATCTGCTCCGAAAGGGTTGAATAAGAGGAACAATCCCACCAATCCCACGAGGATACCCGTAAACGTCATAATCGTAGGGCGTTGTTTAGAGAAAAAGGCCCAGTCAAATCCTACAAACCACACCGGGATAGCCGCCACAATCAATGCAACCAATCCGGATGGCATATAATGCACCGCCAGCGCCGTACAGGAATTACCGATACCGATCAGCATCAATCCGACGAACGCAGCAGATCCTACCTGTTGTTTTGTCGGCCATTGCCGCTCACTCCCTCGACTGATCAGTCCCAGAATTGTCCCGGCAGCCAGAAAGCGAAAGGCAGATAATAAAAAAGGGGGTACTACCTCCGTGGCGATTTTCATCCCCAGGTAGGTAGATCCCCAGATAATATACACAGCAAACAGAAATAGCCAGAGCTTTGTGTTATCTGGTTTGTCTTGCACAGTATCAGTTTTCACATGAATTAGCATAAAGGGTAAAGAAATGCCACACAAAGCACTGAAAATTAGCCCACTATTGCGCAACAAATACCTCTATAATGGCATTCGTCGGACGGCGTGGCGCCAGGAATTCATCTACCTTTCGGTAGTGCTTCTGCAACTCATATCTTAATGCAAACGGAAAAAAGTTATTATTACCCGCCGCATATTCGTAAAGTACAACATCATAGTAATGCCCCTTGACCTTTTTACTGAACATTTCCAGCTGACGGTTAAACATCCCCACACCCAGGTGATACCATAAAGGATAATCACTGCCTGTTTCCAGCCTGTAAGGCATCGCCTGCGCTAAAGGGGTTAATTCCGTCATATTCAGCAATTTAAGATCGCCTTTCTTCTCCTTTACAACAGGCATCGCCATCAAACGGTTCATACCTTCTACTGTCGAAGGTGGCATATAGATTTTCTTAAAAGCCCAGAGATCAGAGAAGATCCATTTATCTGTAGGTACATCCGTCGTATCTGTATTCAGCATGAAATTATTGCGGGATACCACGTTCTCGCCGGTAGCGCTGATCTGTGGGTTGTAGATCGCATAGTTGCTGCTATCTGCCACCTGACCATCTCCCTTACCAGCTATCACCTGCTCATGTGGCACAATACGTGCTACAACCCTGTCCAGGTATTTCCAGAAGGAACCGGACCACCATAACAACACCAGCAGCGTTGCCAGACCAAACGAAGACCAGCGCTCCAGCTTCAGATTAAGTTGTTCCTGTAAACGGCTCACAATGAATGCAAAAGCAAAGGCATGAAAGAAGATATTATTATCCGGCGGTGTGTAACTGGTCACCTGGAAAATTGCCGCCTCTACCAGTATCCCCAGGGTCAGCAGGGTGAATAACATGGCCTCGCGGTTGTTCCAGAAAGCCTTCCATTTGCCAAAGGCAGGTACCAGACAAAGCACCACCATCACAACATAAAATTTGATCCACTGCGAAGCAGCCATCACTTCCGTAATAATATCATATAAGGATAAACGTGAGTTATGTGGTGTCTGTCCGTGGTTAAACCAGTAACCAAACCCGTAAGGCAGCAAAGGCACAATCACCACCGCTGCCACCAGACCATAAAAAGCCAGGTATACCGGAATATCCAGCCAGCTTCTCCGCTGCAGGGTACTATATGCCAGCAATGCCAGTGATAACAGCAATGCCAGTCCGCCGCCATCCTGCTTGGTAAAGAACGACAGGAAAGTAAACAACGCGGAGAGAAACAGGAACAGGTAACGGGTCTTGCCTTCCGGCCCCGTCAGGAAACGGAACAAAAATGCCAACCCTACCAATTCATATACAATTACTGTCTGGTTATACCAGGGCCAGAAATTGAAAAAGGAATACGACAGTACAAACAGCAACACCGACAACACCCTGATGCCTGCTTTTACATGCAGACTTTTCAGGATAGAACGGAAAGACAACCCGGCAATGATATTCATCGCCACCTGAGCCTTTACAAGCGTGATCAGCTGCGGACCGAAAATCTTAAAAAACAATGCAGGCATCAGCCAGAAACCATAACCTAATGGCAACCCAAAGTCTTTATATGGTACCTGCCCCTGGGATAATCTGTAAGCGCCTTCCCAGGAAAGGAAGATGTTTACCCGGTAAGGGAATGTGACAAACAACGGTACAATAGCCAGACCGATAATAATCAGTAGTTCCGTAATAAAGGCACTTTTACGGCTGAACGGAGCAAAAGTTGACGACATAAAGGGGATAATAAAATGATGAAATCGAGTATAATTTAACACGAACGGGCTCAAAAATAGTAGAATTTACCCGAAATAAGCATTTCTTAGCATTGCTGTTCGGTAATCAGTCCGTATCTTGGCGTCAATTATAAGTCTATCCCCGTGCAATATTTAAAACTGTTAAGACCCTCCCATTGGGCAAAAAACCTGTTCTTGTATATCCCCCTTTTCTTTGCGGGTGAGATGTTTATTCTGTCTAAGGTTCTGGAACTGTTGATCGGTTTTTTCGCATTTAGCCTCGTTGCCAGCAGTATCTATATTATTAATGATTACATGGATGTGGAAGCCGATAAGGCCCACCCGGTAAAGTGTAAACGCCCCATCGCCTCCGGTGCAGTCTCTAAACCTGCCGCCCTGGTGTTCTTTGTGTTATGCCTGGCGATCGGTGGATTCCTGGCATATTACGTCAGACCAAAATTTGCATTCGTTGTAGGCATTTACTTTATTCTCAATCTGTTGTATTCCTTCGGATTGAAAAATATATCCATACTGGATATCCTGATCTTATCGGCAGGTTTCGTACTCAGGATAAAAGCTGGTGGGGTGGCTGCTAACATCGCCTCTTCCGAATGGCTGATGATCATGGTGTTCCTCCTGGCACTGTTCATGGCCATCGCTAAACGAAGAGACGACGTACTGATCAAAACCCAGTCAGGGAAAGAAATGCGGAAAGCCTCCAAAGGTTATAATATGGATTTTATGAATGTGATGCTCGCGCTGGTATCAGCCGTCATCATTGTCGCCTATCTGATGTATACCATGGCCCCCGAAACGATGGCACGCTTTCATACTTACCGCCTTTATTATACATGTCTTTTTGTAATTGGTGGATTATTACGATATTTGCAAATAACATATGTGGAGAACGATACAGGTTCTCCAACCAAAATCCTATACAAAGACCGTTTCATTCAATTAACCATACTCCTGTGGGTGCTGAGTTTTTATGTGATTATTTATTTACCCACTAACAAAAGTTTTTTTGAGTAATGGAAAAACGGTTAGCAAACTGGGGGAATTACCCCGCTATCTCCTGCGATGAAACATCATTTTCGCAGGAAGATCAAATACAGGATTTTATATCCTCTCATTCGTCTGTTATCGCCCGTGGAAACGGTCGCTGTTACGGCGACGCTTCTCTTGCCAGTCACAGTGTATCCACCCTTAAATATGATAAGGTGCTGGCTTTTGATATTGAAACCGGCATCTTCGAATGCCAGTCCGGTATCACACTCGATCAGATCCTCAATATTATCGTTCCCCAGGGATGGTTTCTTCCGGTAACGCCAGGCACCAAGTTCATCACCATTGGTGGTGCGGTCGCTTCTGATGTACATGGAAAGAATCACCATGTGGATGGCTCCTTCTCCGGTCATATCATCAATATGGACGTTATTACCGGCAATCAGGAAACGATAACCTGTTCCGCCAATATAGAAGCAGACCTTTTCTGGGCTACCTGCGGTGGTATGGGCCTCACCGGTATCATTACCCGTGTGAAATTCGGTCTCAAAAAGATCGATACCGCCTATATCCGTCAGAAACAGATCAAGGCAAAGAACCTGGAAGACCTGATCCGTCTCTTCGAAGAATACAAAGACTACACATACTCAATGGCCTGGATCGATTGCCTGCAGAAAGGCGATGCCTTCGGCCGTGGTATCCTTATAGTAGGTGAACATGCTACCCCTCAGGAACTTAGTGAACAGCAACGTAAAGCGCCCCTTCACCTGGCGCAGAAACGTAAACTGTCCATGCCGTTCAACCTCCCGTCTTTCACACTCAACACACTGACTGTTAAGGCATTTAATTGGCTCTATTACCTGAAGAATACCAAAAGGGAGATCAACAACGTCATTCCTTATGAACCATTCTTCTATCCGCTGGATGCAATCCTGCACTGGAACCGTGGTTATGGTAAAGCCGGCTTCGTACAATACCAGTTCGTACTGCCGCTGGAAAAGAAAGATGGCCTCGTCGCTATCCTCAAAAAGATCAGTGATGCCGGTCTGGGATCCTTCCTTGCCGTATTGAAAGTCTTCGGTAAACAAGACAGCCTGATCTCTTTCCCGATGGAAGGTTATACCCTGGCGCTGGACTTCCCCGTGCGTAAAGGACTGTTCGAATTCCTGGATCAGCTGGATGAAATCGTGCTGCAATACGGTGGACGCCTGTATCTTTCCAAAGACGCCCGTATGAAACAGGAAGTATTCTGGCAGAGCTACCCTAACGCACAAAAATTTGCTGATATCATTAAAACATACAACGGTAAAAAGCTGTTTCGTTCAATACAGTCCGACAGACTGCTATTAACGCAATAAAACACTGCTACCTTAAAATACCGAGATTAATTATATGCCTACTGTTCTTATTCTGGGAGCTGGGTCGGATATGGCTGTTGCCATAGCCCGCGAGTTCGCCGGTAACAAATACGATATTCAGCTGGCCGCCCGTAACGTTGCCTCCATCGCTCCATTGGAGCAGGACCTGCGCATCCGTTACCAGGTACAGACCAGTTCCTATGCCTTTGACGCGACCGACTTCAACAGCCATACGGCTTTCTATAACTCCCTACCGGTTAAACCGGATATCACTATCGCGGTATTCGGGTACCTTGGTTCACAGGAAAAAGGCCAGTCCGACTGGACAGAAGCCGCCCGCATCCTCCATACCAACTATACCGGCGCTGTCTCCATCCTGAACATCGTAGCGGAAGACTATGCCTCTCATGGTACAGGTACCATCGTTGGCATCAGCTCTGTCGCCGGTGAACGTGGCCGTCAGAGCAACTATCTCTATGGTAGCGCAAAAGCTGGCTTTACCGCCTACCTCAGCGGTTTACGTAACAGATTGTTCCACAAGGGTGTACACGTACTCAGCGTACAACCTGGTTTCGTCTACACGCGTATGACGGAAAACCTGAAACTGCCGCCGATACTGACCGCACAGCCTCAGGATGTAGCAAAAGACATCTATAAAGGTGTTAAAGCGAAAAAGAACACGATTTATACAAAATGGTTCTGGCGATATATCATGCTCATTATCAAATCGATACCTGAGTTCATGTTTAAAAAGCTCAAACTATGAAGCCGGCCATTGCCTTCTTTGATTTTGATGGCACCATCACTCAACGGGATACCCTTTTTGAAATCATCCGGTTTCAGAAAGGAGATGCTGCGCTATACGCCGGACTTGCATTCTTAGCACCCGCGCTTGTCATGATGAAATGTAAACTGATCTCCAAACAGAAGGGGAAAGAGATCGTGCTGCGTCACTTTTTTAAAGACATGCCCATTGAAGAATTCAGGGATAAATGCGCTGCCTTCTGCCGAGAGGCACTCCCAAAAATGATCAGGGAAAATGCTCAACAGGAAATACAGCAACATCTCAGAAAAGGAAATCGTGTTGTAGTAGTAACCGCTTCCGCACAGGAATGGGTAAAGCCCTGGGCGGAATGTATGGGGATCGAATGCATCGGCACCCAATTGGAAATTATCGATGCAAAAGTGACCGGTCGTATTCAGGGGATCAATTGTAACGGAGAAGAAAAAGTACGGCGGATACGTCAGCAATACGACCTGCCGGCTTATGGAGATATTTATGCCTACGGCGACACCAGCGGTGATAAGCCCATGTTGCAGATGGCCACCTTCGGGTATTTCAGGAAATTCTAAAAACACTCAGGCCATCAATCATAGTCTCTTAACTATAATTGATGGCCTGTAGTGTATCTATCTATTTCTACTTACTATCTGTTTAAGCAGCCGCTTTCATGTTAACCACTTTCACTTCGGCTTTCTTCAGTTTGATGATACCGATGAAGTTGAAGAACTTCATTACCGGATAAGTTGGATCAAATTCAAACCATTTCTTTGCAAAATTCGGACTTTCACCAAATTTATGATGGTTGTTCTGGAAAAGCTCTCCCAACAGCAGGATACCCCATGGAGAAGTATTGCGGGATTTATCGCCATTCTCAAAGTTCTGATAACCATATTTGTGACCGCACCAGTTCACTACTGCACCTTGTACAGGTCCGATCAGGAAGTGAATTGGCAACAGCAGATACCAATACCAGGCTGGAGCGAATGCAACATAAAAAGCGATATAAATACCAGCCCATGCCAGACGAGTTGCTGTGAAATCGCCGAAACGATCTAATGCATCCCATACCGGTAAAGGAGGGTTTTTAGTGAATTTCTCATCAAGAACCACCTTCTTATGATAAATGTCGTTGTACAACTTACGGGTCTGCCACATCATAGACCATACATCTTTAAAGAAGTGTGGAGAATGCGGGTCATGCTCAGTATCGCTGAACTCATGGTGCATGCGGTGCATTGAACCATACGCTCTCGGCACTAAGAAAGAGGTACCCTGGAAAAACCAGGTGCAGAAGTAGAATACTCTTTCCCATCCTTTGCTGGTAGTATACATCTGGTGGGATGCATATCTATGCAGGAAAAAGGTGTGAAAGAACAACGATAAGAACCAGTGGGAAAAAAAGAATATCAGAATCGCAGTCATTATCTCGCTTTAAACGTAATTGAATAAGTTACCAAAGTTAGGCTAAAATGAGCGAGAACGCTCATAAATAATTACTTATCAAACAGAGCCATACATTATATCGCCGGTAACATAGCCACAGAGGCGGTGTTTAGGAAATGTTAAAATTAAAAAAAGCTTTAATCTTTCGCATAGCGGATCACCATTTCTACCACCTGAAAGCTGCTTCTGGCTGGTTTCTTCTCTCCTGGCACCACCAACCTGAAGGGGCCTTTTCCATCGGGTAAGGGACTATTTTCCAGCTTGTCCGCCAGTATCACCACCCTATCAGTAAAACTGCTGTCCAGCTCAGCCAACGAAAACAGCACCTCATATCCATCGGCACATTTCACCATCAGGTACTTTGTCAGCTGCTCGCCTCTCAGTTGCTTACCCATTGTCACCCCTGCCTGCTCCAGCAATTCCTGCAAAGCGACTCCCTGGTAACTATGCGCTTTTCCGTCCCTGTCAGTAAATACCGCGGTCGTCCTTTTCATTTTAGCCAGATCCTCTACGGATAATGTCAGCGGTTTCGTCACCTCTCCACTGATCTTTACAACAGGACCAGTCTGTGCATAAGCAGCAACAACGAATGCCAGCTGAAGGCCGAGGAATAGCGCACTACGGAAAATCTTCATGATATTGAATTAAGAATTAAAATTAAGTATTGAGATAGTTTGCTTCGGAACTGATTCGTTATGAATGAATTACCTGGTTTACCTGCAGACGTTTGCTGTTGCCGATAAAAGCTATTGCTAAAAAGGATCGGAATACCTTTTATCGGTGATAAAGGTCGAATCCGTCAGCATATGCAGAAACGCCAGCAGGTCCTTTTTCTCAGCAGCCGTTAATCCAAGTGTCAATCCATCCGGCGCATTCGAATTACCTACTCCTTGTAAAAACGGACTTAATGTCTTACTCGGTTTAATATGCTCGTTATAGTGAGACAAAACCTCCTCCAGGGTTTTAAACCTCCCATCATGCATATAAGGTGCTGTCAGAGCAATATTCCGTAATGACACCACCCGGAAGCGACCCCGGTCATAAGACTGACCACTTACTTTTTCGCGGCCCGAATCAGCAGGTATCGCATCCAGTCCATTATTATGATATAACTCGATATATGTCTTCGGTCCGCCATGACAATGTGCACAACCTGCACCGCGTACGTTGCTGTTTACATCCGGATTCCCATAAAAAAGACTGATGCCATTCAACTCAGCAGCTGTCGGCTGATACGCACCACGCAGGTAACGGTCGTAAGGCGCATTCGCAGAAACCAGCGTACGCTCAAACTGCGAAAGGGCTTTTACAATCCCCTCTCCTGTTATACTGTCCGCGCCGAAAGCCTTGCTGAATAAGGATCTATACACCGACTCTTTCGAGAGGAGCGCCGCGGATACCTCCAGTGATTGTCCCATTTCATGTGTATTCGTTAATGGTACCGCTGCCTGCATTTCCAATCCGGCTGCCCTGCCATCCCAGAAAAAGTTACGTACCCACAACAGGTTGACCAGCGACATGGTATTACGGGGCTGCAGACTCCCATCCACGCCCGTACTGAATACCTTTCCATCTGTAAATGCCAGTTCCTGCCGGTGACAGGTACCACAGGAAATCTGCTGACTGGCAGACAATGCCTTTTCATAAAACAAACGTCTGCCCAGCGCCACACCTTCCACCGTAGTCGGGTTATCCTCCGGCACGAAAATCCTGTTGCCATAGTAAGCCGGATAGTCAATACGCAGGGGTTCAGGTCCCTGCCTGCGGAACCCTGCGATGGACAATCCGGCCACCAGTAATAAGGAACTCAATATCTTATACCCGCCTGCCTGCATGTTTACAAACGATATACGACATTGGCAAAATAGTTACGTCCTGGCTCCGGATAACCTTCTACCAGCGAATAGTTTTTGTCCGTGATATTATTAATACCTCCCTCTACAGAGAACCAACGCCAGATATGCACCGTTACTGACGTATTGAGCAAAGTGAAATTCCCGGTTGGAAAAGGTTTTGCCATATTCCACAATGCCGCCTAATGTATAATCGTCATAAAAGCTCTTAAAAGCATATGGTCTTGAGATCGTTGTGTAAGTCGCATCGTCATAAGAATCAAGCTCGTTTTTGAACTTGTCATAATAGAACCGCGTCTTCACATACTGACTGCTGTCGATTGTTGTATTGGATATGAAGTAAAGACTGCGTTTATCCCAGTAAGGCCATTGCCAGAAACGCGGACTCTTAAACTGGCTGTTTAAGGTATCCGTCCCCGTATACACCGGCGTTCCTTTTTTGCCATGCTGGTATACATAACTCAATGCATACTCTGAACGTCCATTCGGTGTATAGGCCACCTTTACATTGTACTTTTCATCAGTACTGTAAGAGTTGTTCCTGTCACCGCCATCTTCATTTTTACCAGGGATGAATTTATCTGATAATGGGAAAGAATCCCGTTTCAGCTTCGAAGCCCCTGCCTGAATGTAGAACTTTCCAAGGCTACTACCGATGTTGATATTGGACCTGTATCCACCTGATATCCAACCCGTCGCACCATTAAACTCAATCGGCTTCTCAGGTCGGCGACTAATCAGGTTAATGGCGCCGCCCAAAGCATTCGGACCATACAATACCGAAGTATATCCTTTGGACACATGGATGGCAGAAAGATCGAAGGTGGTAAATCTGGCCAGGTCTACATAACCATCGTAAGGAATATAAACCGGAATACCATCGATCAGCAGGGGTACCTGCCGCAGGTCGAAACCTCTGATATATACCATGGCCTCATTCCTCGGACCAACAGCAGAGAGGTTCACGCCCGGCAGCACGTTCAATGCCCTGGATACGTCGTTTTTGGCAAATAACCGGATCTGACGCGCATCAATTGTAGTATTGATATTACCGCTATGCCGTCCGGTAACTTCCACTTCTCCCATCGAAAATGTGCCTGGTCTGGTTGTGTCCTGTTGCGTCTGACGGGAGCTTAAAGATTGCCCGTTCATGATCTGGCTGATAAAACTTGTGCAAATGATTAATGCAATTCTCATGGGGGTATTTTCGTTGTATATTCAAAAATATAACGAATTCAGCACTTATTATAATTACCTCACTGAAATAGGAAGATCAGTCCATAGCAATAATTCTTCGTATATTTGCCTGCCAATGAAGTTTTTAAATAGCATATTACGTCTGCCTTTCTTCTCTGAATACTATTATACAGTAGTTGTTCGGGGAAGGTATGCCTTGCAGTATGCAAACGATTATTGTAAATAAGATATACCATCATAGCTCACTGGAGCCCCGGACATTCAATTGTCCGGGGCTTTTTTATTTCTATCAGATCATGACAACAACAACACTACCCACGGCAAATGCAGCAGTCATATTGCCAGAAAACGGCCTCACAGAAAAAATCAGGCAGGCCGAAAAAGACAATCGTAACCTGATCATTAAACTGGGCTTTGATCCTACCGCCCCTGACCTACACCTCGGACACGCCGTAGTCCTGAAACAGCTACGCGCATTTCAGGACCTGGGTCACCAGGTCGTTATTATCGTAGGCAGCTTCACCGCACAGATCGGAGATCCTACCGGTAAAAACAAAAGCCGGAAGCCTTTAAGCAAGGAAGAAGTGCTGGCGAATGCGGATACTTACATCCGTCAGTTAGCGAAGATCATTGACACCAACAAATGTCAGATCCTGTTCAATGGAACCTGGTTGGATAAGCTGTCCTTTCCCGAGATCCTTCAGTTACTTTCCAAAGTAACCGTCGCCCAATTGCTGCATCGCAATGACTTCAACAAACGATTTACGGAAAACGTGCCCATCGCTATGCACGAACTCATGTACCCTATCCTGCAAGGATTTGATTCTGTGCAGATTAACGCAGACATTGAAATGGGTGGTACAGATCAGTTATTCAATTGCACCATGGGCAGACAATTGCAGGAAGCGCACGGGCTTCCACCTCAAGTTGTAATGTGTATGCCCCTGCTAAGAGGTCTTGATGGAAAGGAGAAAATGAGCAAGTCCCTGAATAACATTATCGGTCTGACGGATACACCCAACGAGATGTTTGGAAAGACCATGTCCATCCCCGACCACCTGATTGATGAATTTATTGATCTGACCACAGATTTCTCCCCCGAGAAAAAGCATGCCCTGAAACAATTAATGGTATCCGGTGAAAATCCTATGAATATCAAGAAGATCATTGCTGCGAATATCATCACACAATACCACGATACCAACAGCGCCGCATCCGCAGAAGCCTTCTTTATCAATCAGTTCCAGAACAAGTCCTTTGAAGAAAAGACCTTCGAACAGATCGCCATTAACTCCTTCACTGAGGGAACAGCCACCACCACCACATTGCTGGACCTCTGCCAACAACTAAAAACGGACGAAACCAGAAGCGGCATCAGAAGGTTGATTATCAATGGTGCAATCACTTTGGATAATGAAAAATTGCTCGATCCCAATCAGCAAATACATCTACGTCCAGGTATAAAGATTAAGATCGGCAGGCGACTTTTCATAGAACTTATATGATCTGTGCAATCCGCTCCTACCCAAGTCCTCGCAGCCCATACTTCCCATACTACCCATACTGATCATAAAAGGCCAATGACTCCCCAGACAATCGGAAGCCATTGGCCTTTATAACAACTATAATAATTATAATAGCCTTAGTCACACTACGAATAATTCCTACTCACCCAAGAATTTGATCATCCAAGGTCTGTCCACAGCGAAGGCTTTCAGATGTTAAAGCGGACCTTAGCCCGTCCTCTGCAAACAGCTAAAGCCCACCAAAGTCCCAATCCCTGACACAAAACCCAAAGCCCCATCCACGATACTCAACAGGCGTCAGTCCGCGGCGCCATCTGAAACCGCAGCGTAAGACCAAAACCTAAAAAGCCGATTGAATCATCCGCTCACTCACCTGCCACAACCGCACCGCATCCTCCGCAGCAATCGCATGTGGCAACACCCCAAACGCCTTCGACGCTTTCCGTTGCGTCAGATCATTACTCCCCTGAGTACCATCACTTTCCACCACCGGCGAAACGTCCGAATTCTCACAATACACCCCGCCTTTTCCAAATAACAAAGGACTAGTCGCACACCACACACTAGTCGCCGCCCCTTGCTCAACAGTCTTCAGCTGCCTGGCCGGATCAATCACCGGATTACCGGCCTTGTCCAACGCACCCATCTGAATCAATTGTTCCTCAGGTATATAGCGCTTCAGATCTGTACTGACGATACTCCCCGGATGCACCGCAAAAGCGCGTATCCCATCTGCCTGCCCACGACGATCCGCTTCTACCGCAAACAGGACATTCGCCGTTTTCGACTGACCATACGCCTTCCACGGATCATACGGACGATGCTCAAAATTGATATCCTCAAATACCACCGGCGAATAACGATGCCCCCAGGAAGACAAGGCCACAATTCTGGCGCCCTGTGCTTTTTTCAACGCCGGCCAGAGACCGAGGGTCAACTGGAAATGTCCAAGGTGGTTGGTGGCGAACTGCGATTCGAACCCTCTCGCATCCCGGGTAAGTGGATTCGCCATGATCCCAGCGCTGTTGATGAGGATATGTAATGGCTGTCCGCCAGTCAGAAATTTTACGGTAAATGCATCAATTGACGCCGGATCCATGAGGTCCATCTGTTCGATAGTCACTCCTTCAATTCCTGCCAATGCGTCAGCTGCCTTCTTAACATCACGCGCCGGTACGATCACTTTTGCCCCGGCCTTCGCCAAAACTTTGCTTGTTTCGGTACCGATACCCGCGTATCCTCCGGTGACGATCGCCGTCTTTCCCGACAGGTCGACTCCACGAATTACATCCGAAGCGGTAGATGCGCCATCAAATTGGGAGTCGATCGGCGCCTGTAAAGTGCGTTCTTTTATCTGTTCCATAGTCTCATTTTTACCCTTCAAAGGTAGGACGAGGAACCAGGCGGGTTTTGCAATCTTCAAACCAATGTTTGTGAAATTCAAACCTGCCTGAAAGCAGACGGACTCATTTCGGTTCGCTTCCGGAAGAAGGCGGTGAAGTGCGCCTGGTCTTCAAAACCAAGGGCATAACTGATCTCGGCGATATTCATATTACTATGTCGGAGCATTCCTTTTGCCTCTGAAATGAGTCGGTCGAAAATGAGTTCAGAGGTGGTCTTAGCCGTCTCTTTTTTGACTGCCCGGTTCAGGTAATTGACATGAATAGCGAGTCGCTCGGCGAAGTCTTTCGGGGTCCGTAAGAGCACTCTCGGGGAGAAAACATCCACTGGAAATTGTCGCTCAAGCAACTCTAAAAATACACTGGTAATGCGAGCGCTGGCGTTAGTTTCGGGCATGGTATTTTTGAAGGGAGCGAGCTTCATAGCGTTATATATAAGCTCCATAACGTAGCTTCTGATCAGTTCAAATCTAAACATATAATCACTCCTTAACTCTCTGATTATCCGGTCAAAAGAACTAGTTATTTCTTTAATCGCTTCAGCTTCAAGTGAAAATACAGGCTTCGCTCCTGACTGAAATAAGGGAATGTCGTCCAGTTTCCCCCTGAAGTACTCCTGGAAGAACGCTTCGGTGAACACACAACAGTACCCTGAAATGTCAGTTTTGATGTCGCCATAAGTATATGGCAAACGAGGGTGAAAGAACAACAAAGTGTCACCGCTGACAGCAATGCTTTCGTCTCCGAAATGGAACACGGCATCCCCGTGAAAGAGCATGATTTTATAAAAATCCCGGCGCAAGAAGGTGGGGTAAGTGATGCCGGAGGCCAACCGTTCTTCTATCGTGAACGCGTTAAAACGAGGCGACTGATGATCACCACCAACCATAAAATGAGGAGACTCCCAGGGATGCATGACACCGTTCATGATAATTGCTTTCTTGCAAATTTCAAACTTTGCCGTCAATTATCATGCAGGTATTTTCTCAGGGATGTTGAGAAAGCCGGATCTTTACTTTCCGGAGTTCAAGCAAATTCAGGGCATTACTTGTAAACCCTTCAACGTTGGGTTGTACCAGATGTATGACTTCGTCATAGAATAATGGAACGACAGGAGCATCGTCAATAATCATCCGGTCCATCTCCTGATAAAGGAGCGAACGAAGCGAATCGTTGTTTTCGCTCAGCGACTTTTCATAGAGCTTATCGAATGCCGGATTGACATAACGGGTATAGTTTGGGGGAGCCGGATTTTTACTGTAAAACACAGCGAGGTAGTTTTCGGCATCTGCATAATCAGCCATCCAGCTACCTCTGAAAAACAGCGCTTCCGACTTTGCGGTCTGTTCCAGAAGGAGTGCTTTCTGCATCACTTCCACCTGTACAGGGATACCGACCTGCTGCAACTGATTAGCTACATAATTGGCGTAATCCTCATAAACAGGAATAGAGAGTAACCTGATCGAAGCCAGTCCTTTCCCCTCCGGGAATCCGGCTTCCTTCAGCAAGGATCTCGCCCTTTCAGGATCATAACGGAAGCCTTTTACCTTGGTCGTATCGAAGGAAGGTAATCCCATAGGTACAAATCCGGATGTAGCCGGGTAGCCAATACCGTTACGCAGATATGTGATCATCCGCATTCTGTCGATACTGTAGTTGATGGCTTGTCTGATTTTCTTTATTGCTGAGGGTGAATGTTTTACGTTTACTTTGCTGGTATCCAGCAAAAACCCGAAGTATTCAATATTCAGATAAGGGCTCTTGTCAAGGATCAGTTTCCCCTCCCATTCCTTCTTCAGTTTTCCCTTTTTCGTCAGCACTTCATCTTTAAACGACGCATCTATATCATTCATAAAGTCCAGCTGCCCCTGACGGAATAATAGGAATTCCGTCGCCTTGCTGTCCAGGAAACTGACTTTCACCGCATCCAGGTAGGGCAATGCATGTCCGGCACTGTCTCTCTCAAAATAATGAGGATTACGATGCAGTACGAGGGCTTGTCCTTCTTCCCAGAAAGAGAAACTGAAAGGACCCGTTCCGCAGGGATGTTTACGGAAGTCCTTCCCATACTTTTCGACTGCCTCATGTGGGATAACGGAGCAGTACTGCATACTCAGAATACCCAGTATAGGATGGAAAGGTTGTAATAAGTTCAGCTGAAAGGTGGAATCATTGACCGCCTGAAAGCCTTTAACCAGGTCTACCTTACCATTGAAGATCCAGGCGCCGGGAGATGCGGTGGCGGGATCCATAATACGCCGCAGACTGTACACCACGTCTGCAGCTGTCATCAAACGCCCTTTCCCCTCCGGGAAGATCTCATTATCATGGAAATGAACGTCTGTACGTAGATGGAAGACAAAGGTTTTATGATCCGCAGAGACATCCCAGCGTTTTGCCAGCGAAGGACGGATATTCAGTTGTTCATCCGGTTCAACCAGGGTATTATACAGCTGTCGGACCGGCCAGATGATTGCCTGGTTTTTGGCAAATGCCGGATCCAGGGAGGAAATTCCCTCCGGCACATTATACCGGAACACCTGTTTGCCGGAAGAAGCGGGACGTCCGCAGGCAGCCACTAATACGATAAACGGTATGCAGAATAGTCTCTTGTACATGCGAAGTGTCTTACGGTCACTGAACGTCCCTGGCTTGCCGCTCATGGATATCGGTATAAAGCGTTAAGCATTAAACGTTCAGCGTTAGGCATTATTAAACGAAAATTAATACCTTTCCGCCATAAAATAAGAATTTCTATGCGCGGCATTCCTATGCTTTTATTGGTTTTGCTTACGGCTTTGTCTGCCGGTGCCCAACATCAGACGACATTTACCCGGGCAGATACCCTACGGGGATCCATTACCCGTGAACGTGCCTGGTGGGACGTAAAATCTTACCATCTGCAGGTAAAACCCTCCCTCAGTGACAGTACCATTTCCGGGTCCAACACGATTACCTATAAGGTGTTGAAGGTAGACAGTATTATGCAGATCGACCTCCAGGAACCACTCCAGGTGGATAGTATCTTACAGGACAAACAAAGCGTTCCTTTCAAAAGAGAAGGGAATGTGATCCTGGTCGACCTGGTCGCTAAGAAACAGGTAAAGGGTAAAACGAATAAGATCTACATTGCCTACCACGGTAAACCTCGTGTGGCAAAGAATGCTCCCTGGGACGGTGGACTCGTCTGGACAAAAGACAAGCAGAACAGACCCTGGGTGGCTACCGCCTGTCAGGGACTTGGAGCTAGTGTATGGTGGCCTAACAAAGACCACCAGAGTGATGAACCTGATAATATGACGATCAGTGTGACCACACCACCTGACCTGGTGGACGTTTCCAATGGCCGTCTGAAGAAGAAAGCCCTGGACCGCGATGGAAACATGGTCTGGACCTGGTACGTTTCAAATCCGATCAATAACTATGATGTGGCGATGAACATCGGTCACTATACCGAATTCAAAGACACGTATTCCGGTGAAGGTGGTAAACTGGAACTGGGCTACTGGGTCATGGACTATAACGTTGATACCGCTAAAACACATTTCGCTGTAGTAAAAGACATGCTTAAATGCTTCGAATTCTGGTTTGGTAAATACCCTTTCTATAAAGACAGCTACAAACTGGTGGAGTCGCCACACCTCGGTATGGAACACCAGAGCGCTGTCGCCTATGGCAATAAATTCCAGATGGGTTATAAAGGAACCGACCTTTCCGGTAGCGGATGGGGACTGAAATGGGATTTCATTATCGTACATGAAAGCGGTCATGAGTGGTTTGGTAACAATATTACCACCAAAGACATCGCGGATATGTGGGTGCATGAGAGCTTTACCAACTATTCCGAGACCCTTTTCATACAGTGTCAATTCGGTAAAGAAGCCGCTTTTGACTATATCACCGGTATCAGAAAGAATATCAGAAACGACATTCCGATCATCGGCGCCTACGGCGTGAATAATGAAGGTAGCGGCGATATGTATTATAAAGGAGCGAACATGATTCACACGATCCGTCAGGTGGTGAACAACGATGACATGTTCCGAGAGATCCTGCGCGGACTGAACAAGACCTTCTACCACCAAACGGTAACAACCCGTCAGGTGGAGGAATTCTTCAACCAGAAAACGAATATGAACTTCAACAGGGTATTTGAGCAGTATCTGATGCATACTTCTATTCCAACCCTGGAATACCACTTTGAAGGTTCTCAGCTGAAATTCCGCTGGGTAACTGATGTAGAGAACTTCAATATGCCTGTAAAGGTGACCCTGACTGATAACGGCTATACCTTTATCTATCCGGGAAGAAACTGGCAGTCAATGACAATGACCCTGTCAGATCGTAAGCAATTTAAGGTAGATCCGAACTTCTACATTAACGTGAAGGAGATCTAAGCGTTCTGCTAACTCACAATAAAGACCGAGAGTGTCCGTCATACGACAGACACCCTCGGTCTTTTCTGCTATCTTTTAATAACGTATAAACTCCTGAACCGATAATTCTTAATTCTTAATTTATTTCACCAGTCTGAAGGCATGACTCCAGGTCCCTGTCCGGAAACCATATGCATACCACAGTATGCTAAGCGGTTCTATATTCCGGCTCATTTCGATGGTGCCCATATCCACCACATCCTTCCAGCCCATTTCATTTAACAACGTCGTCACAGCTGCTTTAGCAGCTCTTTTATTACCACAGATGAACATGGTGGGTGTTTCCTGCTCGTGCTGGGTACGAAACATAGATTCATGTCCGATACAGCTGAGGGCTTTCACCACGTGTGCATCCGGCGGTAACCAGGCCTGTAGTTGTTCACCGGCGGAGTTGGTATGTCCGATGGAGAAGCTGAGTCGTCCCTGCTGATCGGGACCTTTTCCATCCAGGGGATTGGTCACATCAACCACGACCTTATTCTTAAAATTCCACAATCCGGCTGACTCGATCGCTTTCTGGGTGCCAGCCCAGTTGGTGCAGATCACCAGTAATTCTCCCTGGGCGGCCGCTTCGCGGAATGGTAAAGCGGTCACATGATCGCCCCCTTTCTTTTTAATCCATTGCTGAAGCGATTCCTTGGAGGGATTGCGGGTACCGAGTATGACGTCATGGCCGGCCATGATCAATCCTTCCGTTAACGTAAGTCCGACAGGACCACTACCCAGGATGCCAATTTTCATGTTACAGGCGTTTGTGTGAACAGATGGGAAAGTAATTTAAGAAATTAAGAATTAAGAGTTAAGAATTAAAAATTATAATATAAGTAGTTTTCAAAGCAATAATTATCTGTAAAAGAAAAGGGACACTTCGATAATAGAAGTGCCCCTCACATAAATTCAATTGAGTAATTAAAAGGTAAAAACAGCTGCCTGTCCGATCCGTTCCAGTACCCCAAACGACAATCTCCGCTGCATTCCAATTCTTAATTCTTAATTCTTAATTCCTAATTCTTAACTATTTCATCAGAAACCCAAGAAACCTTTGTAAGCCCTGTCGTTTAGACGGCGTCAGCGGGTAACTGATATTCTGCGTGTAATACGTTGTAAGATCGTACAGCGGATAAGGATTCTCTGCTACAACAGCCGGTATATTATGAATACCGAGACTGTTGGCATTGTTAAACTGCTGGATAAACTCTGCCGGTAAGGGTTTGTTGCTGATCCAGGCGGCAAATACAAAAGGCAGACTGGTAAATCTCATCCAATGCTCAGCGAGGTCATATATATAAGGAGACACATGTCGCTGTTCGAGTGCACGGTCGCCAATCACCAGTCCGGCGTCGGTACCATTGATCTTATCTTCGTAATCGCCGTTAGTCTCGATCAGTTCAACATCCAGTTTCCAGTGTTCACGCACCAGTACTTTCAGCAAGGCGACTGAGGTACGGCTCTGATAATCGAGATAGATACGTTTTATTTCATTAAGGGGAACTTCGCTGAAAAGACAAACAGAAGCTACCGGACCTTCCGCACCAATACAAAAATCAGAAATGATATGATATTCTTGCAGTTTAGGGATGGTCGCTACTGGCACGAGCGCCACATCTACTTCTCCATCAATCAGTTGCTGTGCAATTTTAGCAGGATAATCAGCACTCAGTTCCAGCATATTCATCACGGGATGATCCCTGAATCCGTACAATAATGGCCTGGTATTCAAATAACTTACTGCCGCTACTTTTACTTTCCGTTCCAATTTCTGTAATTTTGCCGGCTAAATTAGGCAAAAAGTGATAAACGCTCACTAATCAAATAACATTATGCAATTACAAGCTTTAACCGCCATTTCTCCGCTGGATGGTAGATACCGGAGACAACTGGAAGAACTGGCACCTTATTTTTCCGAGTTTGCACTGATCCGTTACCGTGTACTGGTAGAGATAGAATACTTTATAGCCCTGTCAGAGCAGAAGGTATTTACCCTCTCCAAATCTCAGGTTCCTGCCCTGCGTAAGATCTACCAGGAGTTCACCATTGAGCACGCACAGCTGATCAAGGACACGGAAAAAGTAACTAATCACGATGTAAAAGCTGTTGAGTATTTTGTTAAGAATGAGCTGAAAGCGCTCGGACTGGAAGATAAACTGGAGTGGGTACACTTCGGTCTGACCTCCCAGGACGTCAACAATACCGCTACGCCGCTGTTCTGGAAAGAAGCTGTAGAACATGTTTTCATGCCGGCGATCGCTAATCTGATCCTGGACCTGAAGAAGATGGCTAAAAGCTGGATGAAGATACCAATGCTGGCCCGTACACACGGTCAACCGGCTTCTCCGACCATCCTGGGTAAAGAGATCCTGGTGTTTGTAGAAAGACTGGAAGGTCAGGTGAAACTGCTGGGAGAAATTCCTTTCGCCGCTAAATTCGGTGGCGCTACCGGCAACTTCAACGCACACTATGTGGCATTCCCTAAAACCAACTGGGAGAAATTCGCTGACAAATTCGTCAACAATACCCTCGGTCTGCAGCGTATGAAATATACCACCCAGATCGAACATTACGACAACATCGCCGCTCAGTTTGATACCCTGAAACGTATCAACACGATCCTGATCGACTTCTGCCGCGACATCTGGACATACATCTCCATGGACTACTTCAAACAGAAGATCAAGGCCGGCGAAGTAGGTTCTTCTGCGATGCCGCACAAAGTGAACCCGATTGACTTCGAAAACGCAGAAGGTAACTTCGGACTGGCAAACGCCATCTTCGAACACCTGAGCGCCAAACTGCCAATCTCCCGTTTGCAGCGTGACCTGACCGACTCCACCGTTCTCCGTAACGTAGGCGTTCCATTCGGTCACACCGTACTGGCCCTGAAATCTGTTCAGAAAGGTCTCGGTAAACTGATCCTGAACGAAGCCAAACTCCAGGACGACCTGGAAAATAACTGGGCAGTAGTCGCTGAAGCGATTCAGACCGTACTCCGTCGTGAAAACTTCCCTCAACCTTACGAGGCCCTGAAGGAACTCACCCGTGGTGGTCAGAACATCAACCAGAAAACCATGCACAAGTTCATCGATGGACTGAAGATCAGCGCCACCCTGAAAAAGGAACTGAAAGCGATCACTCCGCAGAACTACACCGGTATCTGGGGCTGAAGCAATTAGGAATTAAGAATTAAGAATTAGGATTTATGCAACCGCCTGATTCCTTTCTCTAAAGACTATAAATAGAGGACGAATTACAATACGCGAAAGCCGATGTAATTCGTCTTTCTGCTTTATACGTCCACACTGTCTGCACTGCAACAAATATAAACATCACGTATATACGCCCACATTGTACTATAACATTGTACTACTACATTGTACGCCTACCTCAAAACCGTCCTAAACTTAGTCAGCAGCAGCGTCACAACGCAGGGTTCAGATGGAGATTACGGGCCTTAGTTCTGCGAAGTCTGCTGAGCCCATGCAACCAGGGGTTTAATACAAGCCCCCACCGCCCAACTCTCCGACCCAACGCCCAATAGCAAGGGACTTCAAAGAACTACAGCCCGTAATCCCATACTGAATCCGGAGCATTCCCCCCTGCCAACAACCAACAACAGTCTGATAATTAAAAAGCCTGACGTAAACTACAAAGACATACCAATCCCACCCGGTTATATCCATAACCAGTAACAACATAACCTTAAAACCCTCACGCGCAGCGGTAGCTAAAACGCATCCTCAAAATGCACCAGCTCATAAGTACCATCCGGCTGAAAAGTAATCGCAATCACATCAAACCTGATGACCTTCGGCAGCTGTTTCATCCGGTCCATATACGCCGAAGCCACAGCCTGTATATTCCGCCGCTTCGCCGCCGTCACATGCTTCTCCGGCCAGCCGTAAAGATCACTTGCCAGCGTCTTGACCTCGAAAAACACCAGACAACCATCCCGCGAAGCGATAATATCTATCTCCCGCCGCCGATGCCGCCAATTAACCGCTATGATCTCGTAATGATGCAAACGAAGATGTCCACATGCAATCAACTCCCCTTTTTTGCCCAAAGCTATATGGGATGCCATTGTTTTGACTATTTTTGCTCTTCCATCAGGAAAAACAACAGGTTAACAATCACAGGAAAATAAATAATATTACGCATGAGCGAGAAGAAATTATTCAGACTGGACGGTAAGGTACAAAACTATGCCTGGGGTGGCTATCACTACATCCCTGCATTATTAGGCATTCCGGAAAACGGTAAACCAAGCGCTGAATACTGGATGGGCGCACACCAGAGCGCACCATCAGCAATAGCTACCGACGGACAATCAACCCCGCTGGATCAGCTGGTAAAGGCCAATCCTGAACATGTACTCGGACCTAAGGTATGGAAGCGTTTCGGCGAATTACCTTATCTGCTGAAGATCCTGGACGTAAAAGACATGCTATCTATCCAGGTACACCCTACGAAAGTAGAAGCAGAAAAAGGCTTTGCCCGTGAAAACGAAGCAGGTATTCCACTGAATGCACCTCATCGTAACTACAAAGATGCTAACCACAAACCGGAGATCATGGTAGCGCTCAGCGAGTTTTGGCTGTTACACGGATTTCTGCCGGAAGATAAGCTGAGAAAGGTATTAGAGACGGTAACCGCATTCGCACCACTGGCGCCTATCTTTGAAAAAGAGGGTTACTATGGTTTATATAAAGCGGTGATGGAGATGCCACAGGCGGAAGTGAACACGATGTTACGTCCATTGGCAGAGGCAGTATCAGAAGCGTATCAGAACAACCGTCTGGCGAAGTCTGATCCGGCATTCTGGGCAGGCAGAGCGATCGCAAATGATCCACAGGGACTGGAGAATCTGGACAGGGGTATTTTCTCTATCTATTTCTTCAATATCATGGAAGTACATCCGGGTGAAGCGGTGTTCCAGGATGCAGGTATTCCACATGCTTACCTGGAAGGACAGAACGTTGAACTGATGGCCAATTCCGACAATGTGCTGCGTGGCGGTCTGACGCCTAAACATATTGATGTACCTGAGCTGCTGAAGCATACCCGTTTTGAGCCGGTACATCCTAAGATCCTGAGAAGCGAAAGCATCAGCGGCGGATTGGAAACAATCTACCATTCTCCGGCGCCTGATTTCGTAGTAAGCCGTATCGTTTTACAGAATGATCAGCGTTATGAGCATACCAGTGAAGCGACTGAGATCATGCTGGTAATGGAAGGCGCTGCGATTATCACAGAGCAGGGCGGTGAAGCGATCCACCTGAAAAAAGGAGAATCGGTTGTTACCTACTTCGATACGACATATGATATCCAGAGCAATGCAGGCGCAGTAATCTTTAAAGCAAGTGTACCTGTTCAATCTATTTAAAATCAATTATCTTTGATATAAATAATTGACCCATTATGAAAAAGGATTCTATCCGGGAAATACTGATCATCAGTCTGCTGATATTCCTGTCTGCCCTTTGCCGCATTCTGACAAACCAGGCTGGTTTGTGGAATTTCAATGCCATTGGTGCGGCAGCCCTCTTCGGCGGCATCGTTCTGAAAGATAAACGTCTGGCGTATATCGTTCCTTTATTGTCTCTGTTCCTTTCTGACGTATTCCTCCAGCTGTTCACCAGCATTCAGGCGCTGAACCGCGACTACCTGGGACAGTTGTTCTTCGTATATGGCGCATTTATGCTGATTGCCTTCATTGGTACCCGTATCAGAAAAGTAAACACGCTGACACTGCTGCTGTCTTCTATCGGCACAGGCTTACTGTTCTTCCTGATCACGAACCTGGGCACATTCCTCACCACAGACATGTATCCTAAAACGGGTGCTGGTCTGCTGGCTTGCTACGCTGCCGGTATCCCTTTCTACAAAGAAGGCGATCTGTTCAGCAGTTTTGCACTGAATGGCCTGATGGGCAACGTATTCTTTACAGCAGTGCTGTTTGGCGTATGGAGCATCCTGAAATCATCAGTAATTGTTCCGAAAAGCCAGCTGGCTTAATCGGACAGATCATATTTAAAAAGCCGGCAGAATACATTTCCTGCCGGCTTTTTTGTGTTTAACACCCTCATAAGTCATTGATTTTATGAGCTTTATCACACTCTTATCTCCAATCTTCGATCAAAACAGCTAAAAGTCACTGATTATGAAAGAGATAAGATCTTTTTCTTCGATGTACAACGAAGCTATACCGTTATTAAGCCCATATCTCTACGTTCCAGAACGAAGCGATAACGGCGTAATGACGGTCTAATCACGGTATACATCATAGAAACAAGCCTCATTTGAGCCATGATACAGCATCTGAAGGCAATTCAAAGGAAGTCCGAAGACTGCTCCAAGTCAGAATTCAGCATAAGCATCATATCGTTCATCATGATATAGTGGGTATCTGGGATGTTATAATGTCTCATAGTATATCAATCTTATGGTGGGGGCATTTGAGGGTATTGTGATATATCATATATCCCAGGCTCTTATGACCACCGCCGCACAACTCTCCAACCCAACGCCCAATAGCAAGGAACTTCAAAGAACTACAGCCCGTAATCCCATACTGAATCCGGAGCATTCCCCCCCTGCCAACAATCTAACTGAATCAAGCATTCACATAAGAAGCTACAAACCCAATGAAGACAAATAAAAAAGCGACCGAATTTCTCCGGCCGCTTTAATTTCCCAAAATTTGATGTATTGGCGTACTAATCTAATTTAAGAACAGCAAGGAATGCTTCCTGCGGTACTTCCACGTTACCAATCTGTCTCATACGCTTCTTACCTTCTTTCTGTTTTTCCAACAGTTTACGCTTACGGGAGATATCACCACCATAACATTTGGCAGTAACATCCTTACGCATAGCGCTGATCGTTTCACGGGCCAGAATCTTGGCGCCGATCGCTGCCTGGATAGCAATCATAAATTGCTGACGAGGCAACAGTTCCTTCAGCTTTTCACAGAGTTTACGACCGAAGTCCTGTGCACGACCACGGTGAATCAGGGCGCTCAGCGCATCCACCTTGTCGCCGTTCAGCAGAATATCCATCTTCGCGATGTCACTGTCACGGTAACCGATCGGTGCATAGTCGAAGGAGGCGTAACCACGTGTCTGGCTTTTCAGCTTATCATAGAAATCGAATACGATCTCTGTGAGTGGCATTTCAAATATCAGTTCAACCCTGGTTGGGGTCAGATAGCTTTGATTCATCAGGAGACCTCTCTTACCGAGACACAGGGTCATGATGTTACCAATATAATCCGGTTTGGTAATGATCTGTGCTCTGATGAACGGTTCTTCAATGCGTTCCAGTGTACTTGGATCCGGCATTTCAGAAGGGTTGTTCACAATAATAGTTTCCTTTCTGGTCGTATGGGCGATAAAGCTTACGTTCGGAACGGTGGTGATCACAGTCTGATTGAACTCTCTTTCGAGACGTTCCTGGATGATCTCCATGTGCAGCATTCCGAGGAATCCGCATCGGAAACCAAAGCCCAATGCCTGGGACGTTTCCAGTTCGAAAGTCAGGGAAGCATCGTTCAGCTGCAGTTTCTCCATACAGTCACGTAGCTCTTCGAAGTCTTCTGTATTTACAGGGAAGATACCTGCGAATACCATTGGTTTTACCTCTTCGAAACCGTTGATAGACTCCAGACTAGGATTCGCGCTGGTAGTGATGGTATCGCCCACTTTTACTTCTTTGGCATTTTTGATACCGGTGATAATGTAACCTACGTCGCCGGTCTTAACGGTTTGGGTGGGTTGCAGACCGAGTTTCAGAATACCTACTTCATCAGCAAAGTATTCTTCATCGGTATTGAAGAATTTAACTTTATCTCCTTTTTTGAGGGTACCGTTAAATATTCTGTAGTAAGCGATGATACCACGGAAGGAGTTGAATACGCTATCAAAGATCAGTGCCTGTAAAGGAGCTTCCGGATCTCCTTTCGGAGCTGGAACACGTTTCACGATGGCATCCAGGATCTCTTCGATACCAATACCCGTCTTACCGGAAGCCAGCAGGATTTCATCCTCCTTACAACCGATCAGTTCTATGATCTGGTCTTTTACCTCCGGGATCATAGCGCCGTCCATATCGATCTTGTTGATCACGGGGATGATCTCCAGGTCATTTTCCAGGGCCAGATAAAGGTTGGAAATAGTTTGTGCCTGGATACCCTGAGCAGCATCAACCAACAGCAGTGCACCTTCGCAGGCAGCCAGCGCACGGGATACTTCATAAGAGAAGTCCACGTGACCGGGAGTATCGATCAGGTTAAATACATATGACGTTCCGTCCTGAACATAGTTCATCTGGATCGCATGACTCTTGATAGTGATACCTTTCTCTCTTTCCAGATCCATGTCATCCAATACCTGAGCCTGCATTTCTCTGTCTGAGATTGTCTTTGTATGCTCTAACAGCCTGTCAGCCAATGTACTTTTACCGTGGTCGATGTGTGCAATGATGCAAAAATTCCTGATATTCTTCATATATGCTTTTAAAACCAGGCGTTTAACGCCCCGCGTCAAGCCGCAAAGTTATTTAAATTTTGCTATACCCGGATAGTGCCGACCGTCAGATTTGGTACTATTTTATCTACATTTAAGAAAAAACTTTCTTATGGATCTGCAACAACAGTTTGAAACGGCCGCTACAGCCAGCAAAACCCTGACCCAAAAGCCTGATAATGAAACCCTTCTGCAACTCTACTCACTTTATAAACAAGGAACTGAAGGTGATATCAATGGTGAACCACCCACCAACCCATTTGACTTCGTGGCCAAAGCCAAGTATGAAGCCTGGGAGAAACTGAAGGGAAAGGCGAAAGAGGCTGCCCAGCAGGAGTATGTCTCATTGGTTAATAAGCTTAAAAAAGCTTGACCAATTAGGAATTAGGAATTAAGAATTAGGAATAGGGGTGTAATTGGGAGGAGTTTGACTCATTGTCTCATTCTATAAAATTCCCCATAGATATTTGCCATAATAAAATAATTCTTAATTCTTAATTCTTAATTCCTAATTCTTAATTCTTAATTCCATACACCAGCCTCCCGAATTATACCTTATTTTCACAAATTCCGCCTTCCTCTCAACAGACTGACCAATTCCTAATTCCTAAATCCCCAATTCCTAATTACCTTTGGGGAGTATGTTACACACATTTAATATCAGTGAAAAGACCCAGCATTTTCTGGACCTGGAAGAACAATACGGGGCTCACAACTACCATCCATTGCCCGTAGTGCTGGATCGCGGGGAAGGTGTTTTTCTCTGGGACGTTGACGGTAAACGTTATTTCGATTTCCTGTCAGGTTATTCTGCGGTGAACCAGGGGCATTGTCACCCGACAATCATCCGCGCCTTAACCGAACAGGCACAGCGCCTGACATTGACCTCCCGTGCTTTTCACAATGACCTGCTCGGCGAATACGCTGCCTTTATCACCCGCTACTTCGGCTACGACAAAGTATTGCCGATGAACACCGGCGTAGAAGCTGTGGAAACAGCGCTTAAACTGGCCCGCCGCTGGGGCTATGTGGTAAAAGGTATTCCCGAAAACCAGGCTAAGATCATCGTATGCGCCAACAACTTCCATGGCCGTACCCTGAATGTTATTTCCTTTAGTACAGATCCTTCTTCCCGGACGAACTTCGGTCCGTTTATGCCGGGATATGAAGTGATTCCATATAATAACCTGGCGGCACTGGAAAGAGCCCTTCAGGACAACAACGTAGCCGGCTTCCTCGTAGAGCCGATACAGGGAGAAGCTGGTGTGATGGTACCCGATGACGGATACCTCTCCAAAGCCCGTCAGTACTGTGAAGACGCCAACGTATTGTTTATCGCCGACGAGATCCAGACCGGCCTTGCCCGTACGGGAAAGATGCTTTGCTGCGACCACGAAAACGTACGTCCGGACATCCTGATACTCGGAAAGGCACTCTCCGGAGGTATCTTACCGGTAGCCGCCGTACTGGCAGATGACGAGATCATGCTTACCATCAAACCGGGTGAACATGGCAGCACCTATGGTGGTAACCCGCTGGCCTGTAAAGTAGCCATCGTAGCACTGACTGTATTGAAAGAAGAGAAAATGACGGAAAATGCTGCCGCAATGGGCGAACTGCTCAGAAAGGAACTGGCCGCGCTCCAATCTCCTCATATCAGCACTATCCGTGGAAAGGGGCTGCTCAACGCCATCGTCATCAACCACGCTCATCCGGAAGCAGCCTGGGACCTTTGTCTGGCACTGAAAGAAAATGGTTTGCTGGCCAAACCCACCCATGGCGATAAAATCCGCTTCGCACCGCCATTGCTGATCACAGCAGCACAGGTGAAAGAAGCTGTCGCCATCATTGCTAAAAGTCTTGAAATATTATAGCCGCGCATGTCCAAAGAGCAGAAAGCCATCCGTAGCAGCGGTTGGAAAACAGACTTCCTGATAGGATTTCCTGAAGGATTGTTATTGCTGTTGTTTACCACCTTCCTCTCACAGGGATTACCAATAACAGTACAACTATTCTATACCATCAATACCTGCATATGGGTAGCGGGCAGCCTCCTGGTGATGATCACCGCCTTCCAGGCAAGCCGGGGCGATACGCAACATGACGAAAGCACACTCTCTCCGGAAGAAAGAGAAAAACTGGAAAAACTTAATATCAGTGAGCCTATCATCCGGAATATCGCAGATGAAATGCAAAAAGACGCCCAACAGTGGGAACAAACCCTGCGGGACGAACACGTCGAGGAACGTCATTTCAGTTTCGCGACAGCCCTTCGCAGCGGTCTCTTAACCGGCATCTTCTTCCTCATAGGCGGTCTGCTCCCCTTCATCTCCTATCTGCGGAACGAGAACTTCGCAATGGCAGCTTCCGGTAGTGTCATGATCACCTTCCTGGCCATGACAGTTTTCAGTTTTATCAAATCACGCCTGACCAGTCAGTCGCCCATCCCGATCATTCTGCGTAATCTGGCATATACAGGAGCGGTTTGGCTGGGGGCGTATGTGATGCTGACGATATTTAGATGAATTAGGAATTAGGAATTAAGAATTAAGAATTAGGAATTGTTGTCACTTGTGTTTCTGCGAATATAATTGACGGACGGTACTTAAAATCTTATAAATAAAGGCGTCCGTTACCAACGGACGCCTTTATTTATAAACGCTGAAATGTAACATTTCAATAGCGAAAACAATAAATACATATTATATCTCCTCTACGCTTCGCTGCATTCCAATTCTTAATTCTTAATTTTTAATTCTTAATTATTCTCACTTCTTCCCGTTACTAAATATCACACTCACAAACGCCACAATTGCTGCCAGTATAGAAAGATACAATCCTATCTCTCTTTCCGGACAAACTCCCATCTCACATCTGGAGAATAATATAAAGTTCCTGAACGTCCAGGCCACCAGGAATGCGGTAATGAAAAGATTGATACGGGCAAACCATTTACCACGTAATGCAAACAATACACCTGCCATCACGGCTACGGCTATATTCAATTTACCTGGTTCACCAAAACTTGAACCCACCGTATTCAGACCTGTGAAAGCCAGGTGTTTACTTTCAATCGTCAGCCATGGTAAAAATGCGCTGACGATGACTACGATGACTGAAACTAATCCTATTATATTTGCTCTGTTCATAATTCGTTATTATCTCGCTCCCGGAGGACAATGCTCTTTCAGGTAATTGGTATATAATGCAGAAAGGTGCTGGAAAGTACCTGCTCCTTCACTGATACTATGCGTACGGTTAGGATAAGACATAAACTGGAATTGCTTGCCATTACGGATCAGTTCATTCTGCAGCAACTCTGCATTCTGGAAATGTACGTTATCATCACCGGTACCGTGTATATAGAGCAAATTACCCACTAGTCCTTTGGTGTAGGTCACCGGAGAACCTTTTACATAGTCTTCGCGGTTTTCCTGTGGTAATCCCATATAACGCTCCTGGTAAATATTATCATAAGTAAACAAACTACCTACCGCTGCAACAGCAATACCTGTTTTGTAGATCTGCGGATAACGGAACAACAGGTTTAGCGTCATACCACCGCCACCACTCCAGCCCCATACCGCTACGCGGGAGGTGTCCAGGTAAGCGTGACGTTTAAAGAGCTCCGTTGCAGCCATCGCCTGATCCTGCATATTCACCTGCCCCACCTTACGGTAGATCGCTTTACGCCAGGCACGGCCTTTCGGTAAAGGTGTACCACGGTTATCCATAGAAATATAGATATAACCGTCCGCCGCCATATCGCCATTGTAGATGAAATTGCGTCCTGCGCCAAATTCGTCTTTAGCAGTAGCAGCTGCCGGTTCGCCGTATACATAGAATACCACCGGGTATTTCTTCGTAGAATCGAAATTAGCCGGACGGGCCATCCAGCCATCCATGGTCACACCATCAGCAGTAGTCACCTGGAAGAATTCCTGGCGGATTGCAAAACGGGAAGTCTGTAAGTCACGGATGATACGGCTGCTGGTCGCATCTTTATGCTCCGGCAGATATACCAGTTCTGAATGTGGCTGATAGTAGTGATTAGAGAAACTGTGCAGGGCATAGTCCGCAGTCGGAGAAATCTCATATTCATGCGTACCTGATTCGGCCAGCGGAGAAACTCTTTCCGGCTGACCTTTACCATCCAGGGACACTCTATACAGATACTGCTGGGTTGCATTGTCAGGAGACGCCAGCACATAAGCAAGGTTATGCGCTTCGTCGATACGCAGCAGGTTGATAATATCATATTGACCTGGTGTGATCAGGGTTTCTTTACCATTCATATCGATGCTGTAGAGGTGTCTCCAGCCATCTTTCTCACTGACCCATATGAAGGATTTACCGCCATTGGTCCAGTCCCATCCTGCCAGTTCATCATTCCAGCGGGAACGGATGTCTATCCAGGCAGAATCGCTTTCTTTATAGAGTTCTGTAGTTTTACCGGTAGTAGGATTCGCCGTATAAAGAATACTCTGGTTCTGTTTTCTGTTCAGCTGCTGCAATATCAGACCGGTACGGGCAGGATTCCACTCCATACGGGTAATATAATGCTGCTGCGCATCACCGGGAACCTGCAACCAGATCGTTTTGGCGGTTGTAATATCTACCACACCTACGCGGCAGGCAGACGGACTTTCACCTGCTTTAGGATATTCTACCGGAACGGTGTAGGAATACAGGGAATCGGTATTATCGATCATCAGGAAGTCCCTGATCTTACGGGCATCAATCTGCCAGTAAGCGATTGCACGGCTGTCCGGGCTCCAGCGGAAACCATCGCGACAGTCAAACTCCTCTTCATATGCCCAGTCAAAAGTACCGTTGATAAGACGACGGGTACCATCTTTTGTCAGTGCCTTGATTTTATGAGTAGCGAGTTCTTCTACATAGAGATTATGTTCGCTGACGTAAGCAACTTTCTGTCCATCGGGAGAAAATTTCGCAAACATTAGGGAAGAGGCGGGTAATCCTTTACCCAGTTGTACCAGTTTACCGCTGGCAATATCCAGCACCCAGTAGTCGCCACGGGTTTTATAGCGCCATACTTTCTGCGCTTTTGTATAAATCAGCCACTTTTTTTCATCCGGTGTATAGGAGAAATCTTCTATTTCAAGTACTGACTGCCCTTTGGGCGTCAGGAGGGCCGGAGCGATCTTCTGGGTAGACTGACCGTCTTTGGCGCTATACGCGGCAATACCGCCATTGTCTTCCGTCTGGTAAAAAGTCTTTCCGTCGCCGGACCATTTCACATGTTTCCATGGCTGTGCACTGGCACTACCTGCGACCATACAGACTAAAAAAGTGAGTACCCTGCTTCCAGGGCAGCTGAAATAACGTAAACGCATCTGGTAAATTTGAAACGGCAAGATAAATCATTGGCAGGAAAATGGCGCGTGCAGTTTGTGGAAAACTTATTGTGGAAAAGTTTTATACAAGTGAGATACAACAAGTTATTACTTAAATTAATATATTTATACCGTTAAATTGTGCATGAAAATTGCAGTATAAATTTCTGTGAATGTTCGCCGAATACGTATATTCTAATTTAATCAAACTTTATTTTCTTTAATATCCTCTGAAAAACAGCATCACCATGATCCAGGTAACGTATACCTACAAAAACCGTGAATTCCTTCAACTTGAAGACTCTTTTATGAATCAGCTGGTACAATTGGGCGTAAGACAAATGCACGCATTACTGGAACCTCTCTCCGACTCTCTTGTGAATGAAACTGGTAAGATCCGTATCAATCTTGATCAGCATCCGAAAATCGAACTGGAAGGTTTCAGCAATCCTGTGAAAGACCAGATAGAAATGGTTTTACGGGGAGAATAATCAGCGGGCTTCCACATCGGCCAGTTCATAGAACGTGGCATGACGCAGTGGCTGCATCGGACGATGTTTAAACTCGCTCCAGACTTTAGTAAATGCAGCGCCGTAATAGAAGATAATAGCACTATAGAAGATAAACAGCATCAACAGCACAGCGGAGGCTGAAGCCCCATACAGGATTCCGATATTACCCCCATACAGTAAACGGCGTAATACCAATTTACCGATACTAAAAAGTACTCCCGTGAGCAGCGCTCCCGAGAAAGCGACTTTCCATGTCGGCCGGGCATCCGGCAGATAACGGAACAGTACCGCAAACCAGCAGGTAACGATCAACAGGGAGACCAGCTGTGTAAATACCCCGCTGAATATAAAAGCAGCGCTGGGAAATAATTCATTGACATAATTACCCAGAAAGGCATGCGCACTTTCACCCAGGACGCTGGCCAGGAACAACAAACCGGCAGCACCGATAACGATCAGTGAGCGTAATCTTCCAAGCAGCGAATCCAGGAAACTTTCCCTGACAGCTATACGTATCATCCATACCTGGTTGAGGGAACTCCGGATCACTTTCAACAAAGTGGTTGCTACGAATAAGAGAAAGACGAATAATATAATGGCTATGGGCCAGGTTTGTGCCAGCCCGCGGAAACCTCTGAGCGTGATCACTACCTGTTGGGCGCTGTCCTTACCGACCAGTTCTCCCAAGCGCCCGATAAGCTGCCGGCCAATAGACCGGCGGTCGAAAAGCAAACCAAATACCTGCAATAAGATCAGCAGAATCGGTGGTAGCGCGAAACTGGCGAAAAAAGCAGTCGCTCCCGCCAGTCGCAACGGGTCATTATTTTGTAGTACCTGAAATGAAACACGCAGTGTGCGTATAATGCTCTTGAAATACTCTCTGGACATTAATTACGAAAACATGGTCCGCTCATTAAAGTATAAAAACCATGCCTTTTTAAAGTGAAAAGCTCTCAGACTAACGCCCGAGGATGAAAAAGTTTTGGGTCACCTTTACCCTGTCAGGGATGGTAACGCCATCAAAATGTATACTGTTAAACTGAAAACTGCTGTCCGTGAGATGGGTAATCTCACAAAGCGTCGTATCCAGTTTGAAAAAGGCGTGTGTCACCGCTTCATAAGGGCGGGTGCTGGAACTATTATCCCAAAGCATCACCGCATCTCCTTTCCCCTGCCCATTGATCTGAAAATCAATATAATCAGTACCAGGGCGATTTATGACGTCGAATCGCGTAAAAGCAGTATCCCCATTCTCAATGGTATATTCCTTATTAATAACCTGATGGATATACCACTTACCATCATAGCCAGGTTGGTTGACTGTTGTGTCGTCTTTCTTACAGGCGGCAATAAGCAACAATGCCGAAACCAGCAGTTTTTTCATAGAAGAATTGATTGTCAGGCGCTAAATTACTATAAAACGGCTGTTCAATTCAAAAAGTTACAATTCTGCCTCTTCCGGTTTGTCCTTTTTACTCCCTAATTTGATTTTTACCTTCCCATCTTCCCCGTCCATAGCATGTAAATGCAGGATAATCCCTTTTTTCCTCCGCAGCTTTTTTTCCTCCTTATCCAGGTCTTCATCCTTTTTCGGATTCCTCAAAGGTACCGTGATATACATGTCTGTTCCTTTGGTCATGGCATATACACCCGAAATGTCCATATAAAGGGCGCTGGAATTGATCTGCATGGGCGGCACAATGATCTTGTTTCCCTGGAGCGTCAGTGTATTTTTAACATTATCGAAAGTGATATTATCCAGGTTCCGGCGACGGAACACCAGGTTGCCGATATCTTCCAGCGGCTCAAAATGCACCAGTGCACCCTGTCGCAGGTCAAAGGACAATGTGCCGTACATAGATTGTGGCGACATTTTCCCGTTATCCAGGATATTACCGCTGATAGCAGCTGTAGCGGACAAAATCCCCCTGAGATTTTTCGAACTCAGCGACTGCATTCCAAAATTGTTAAAAGCATGAAACAGCTGATCCACATGTACGTTCCGGATGCCCGTATTGATCTTAAATCGGTTATTGATTCCGTCCTGCGTCATTACGCCGCTCATATTTATAGTGCCACCCGCATGGGTCAGGGAGACCTGTCGCAGATTCACATTACTCTCCTTCATGGAAAGATCAGCCTTTACCTGCTGGGCCATAAAATTCCCATAGCTGAGTTTATCCAGCTGCACGCTGATATTGATGATACAGGAGCTGAGCATTACATCCAGCTGACTGGCAATACGGCTGATCTTACGCCTGTTGGCCGCTACACTGGTACGTTTGCCCTGCCGGCGTTTGCCCAGGAAAGCCTTGAATTCATTCAGATCGATGCCTGTACTACGCACCTGCCAGTCCAGTTCCAGTTTCTCCGGCGCTGAAAAGTAAAGTATGGCGATATTCCGGACGCTTCCTTCCATCTGCAGACTACTCTTCTGCGTTTTGATGGTAATATTCTCCATAGAGAGGTCATTGCCATTAAAGAGCATCAGGGCATTACAGGCACTGAATTGCAGGTTCCTGGGTGTATATTCCATGGCCCCGTCTTTCAGCTGAACCTGTCCCTTCAGATAAGGAATAATGGTATCCCCGGCGGTGATTCCCCCCTTGTAATACAATCCTGCTTTAGCTGTACCACCTGTAAATTTAAATACCCCATCCTCTCCCTGGGCATCGTTCAGGTCCGTCAGCGGAAAATCCGCCTTAAAATAACCTGCCAGTGTAGGATGCCGCAGGTTTGTAATATCGATCGTATCAGCAGCTACCGGAATGCCATAGGTACGGGCTTTCAGTCCGTAGATACTGACCACAGAGTTCTCATCCGTATGTTCTCCCGGTTGCCATTCATTCGAAAAACGTCCTGTAAAGCTACATTCCTGTAATTCCATGCCCTTTGTCGTGACATGATTATTCTCGGTTTTCCAGGTCACATTCACCCCTGGCTGATCACCCGGTTGCATCCTGCCTTTTATCACACAGTCCGCATCCAGCGGATTGTCCAGGTTAATACTATCCAGTTTGGCGGTGATCTTTGGCGTCAGCATGGAGGTAGCCAGATGAAAAGGGATCTGTTCGGCAATAATGTGCACGGTAAAGGGACGCGGCTGATCGCCAAAGGAAAAAGAGGCGCCCGCGCTAATCTTCTGATCTGCTACATACAATACCTGTTGCGGGATTTCAAGCAGCTTCCGGCTCCTGTTATAGGTAATTTCCAGGTCTGTCTGTAAGGATTTATCTTTCAGAAAACTTCCCCTTTCGGTATTAAACGCCAGACTGGCCACCTGCAGGGCGGTGCGCATATTACACACCCAGCCGGAATCATGGTTACGGAGGTTCCCTCTGAGGTTCCGGATAGCAAAACTGAATAATTTATGTTTTTGTTGATTATCGATCACAAGGTTGACATTATTCAGCTGAAAACGGGTAATATCGGCAGCTATGCCTTTCCCACCTTCTGCCTTTACTTTTGTATTCTTTTTAAGCATACCGGTATTGCTGTAACCCGTGCTGTCAGTGAATAAATAGATGCTTCCTTCCTCCAGGGATATCTGTTTGATATCCAATTGTTTTTTAAGTAGCGAGAAAGTGTTTATTTTTACGAAGATACGTGCAACATCTACTAAGGGATGATGGTGTATATTCCACAGGCTATCCTTAACACTCACTCCTTCCAGCGCAACCGATACATTCGGAAAACTGCGTACCAGTGAAGGTTCCATGTCTTTTATCAACAGTTCTCCTCCATGTAGTCTGTCATTCAGCCGATCGCTGATCTGACGCAGAATCTGGGCTTTGTTATGCCGGATATGCCATGCTAGTCCGAGCCATAGCAATATGAGGAGGCCAATCAGGCTACCGGAAACAATCAGGGTTATACGAAGCCATTTCTGCATGTAGGGAATTTACGTGAAATCAAAAAAGAAGGTTTTTAGTTCTTAATTAACACAAAATGTGCCGTATTGGAATGGCTTTTGTGTCTTAATGAATCACTTATGGAAAGACATACGTATCAGACAGGCATTATTGGCAATTGTGCGTACCTCGCACATGTCAATCTAAACACGAACATAGACTGGCTTTGCTGGCCACGAATGGACAGCTCCTTTATCTTCGGCGGTATGCTGGATAAGAATAAGGGGGGAGAATTCTATATCCGCCCTTCGGGTGAGTATACGTCCAAGCAGTACTACCTGGAGAACACCAATGTACTGTGTACGGAAATCACCAGTGAGAGTGGAAAGTATCGTATTACGGACTTTGCTCCCCGTTTTCATCAGTATGAACGGTATTTCAAACCCCTCATGCTGATACGCAAGATAGAGCCACTGGAGGGCAATCCACGTGTGAAAGTGAAATGTAAACCCGTATGTGATTACGGCAGTGGTTTTCTGAAGGCCCAGCGGGGTAGCAATCACATTGAATTCCTGGGATGTGAGGAAACCTTACGCCTCACCACCAACATTCCCATCAGTTATCTTTTTGAAGAAGAATTTTTTGTCCTGAATGATGAAAAATACCTGCTGCTGACCTATGGCCATCCATTGGAGGCGCCATTGAATGCCACAGCAGAGCGGTTTCTCCGTGAAACTACCCTCTACTGGCGTACCTGGATCAAACATTCCAACATCGCCAATTTCTACCAGCCGGCCGTTATCCGTTCTGCCCTCACCCTGAAGATTCACCAGTATGAAGATACCGGCGCCATCATTGCCGCCAGTACGACCAGTTTGCCGGAATACCCGGGTAGCGGACGTACCTGGGATTATCGTTATTGCTGGTTGCGCGATACTTATTACGTTATTACCGCACTGAACCATATAGGGCATTTTGAGGAAATGGAGAAATATTTCAGTTATGTGGCTGATATCTCCTTCTCGGGTGACTACCGTTATCAGCCTTTATATGGCATTACAGGCAAAAAGAACCTTATAGAGCAGATATTGCCTCACCTGGATGGTTATGAGGGGAATCAGCCCGTACGCATCGGTAATCAGGCGTATGAGCATATACAGAACGACATCTACGGACAGGTACTGATTTCTATGCTGCCCCTGTATACGGACCATCGTTTCGTCTTTTCAGAAAGAAAAGATTCGGCGTGGTGGCTGGAATACCTGCTCAATAAGATCGAACACACAATTGATGAAAAAGATGCGGGCATATGGGAGTTCCGCAACTTCGCAAATATTCACTGTTACAGCAACCTGTTCCAGTGGGCCGGTTGTGCTGCAGCAGAGAAAATGGCGCGTACCATCGGGAATCAGCAACTGGTAGAAAAAGCCATTGCATTAAAAGACCGTGCGGCAGCACATATTGAAAGCTGTTACGACCCTGTCAGGAAAGTATATACCAATGCAGCCGGCAGTCAGCATCTCGATGCAAGTACTTTACAGCTGATCATGATGAACTATCTGGATCCGGCTTCAGAAAAAGCACGCGATCACCTGGCGGCACTGGAGAAAGAACTGAAAACGCCACAGGGATTATTCTATCGTTATCTGCACTCAGATGATTTCGGCAAACCGAAAGCTACCTTCCTCGTCTGCGCATTCTGGTATGTAGAGGCATTGGCCTGTGTAGGACGTATTGATGATGCAGTGCGTGAGTTTCAGAACCTGCTGCAATATTCCAATCACCTGCAGTTATTCAGTGAAGATGTGGTAGAAGAGAGTGGCAGCCAGTGGGGTAACTTCCCGCAGGCCTACAGTCATGTGGGACTGATGAATGCTGCGTACCGGATATCCATGAAACTGGATGTACCGATTTTTCTTTAACAGACCAGACATTTTTTGTTGAAGTAAGAGGGTGCTCATGATGAAGAAGGGCATCCTCCTTTTATACTAGCTAAATAGAACAATAAAAGTAAAAGGGCTCGCCTACGGCGAAGCCCTTTTTATGTTGCATTAGTAATCTGCGGAATGAATGGTTTATCCTGCCACCAGCGTTCTCAGAAACGCTCTTACTTCATGATGGTTTCTCAGATAATATCTTGCTGCCGACACCTGGCTTCCCACCTTTATTGTCACAGCATCACCGGATAGGGCTTTGAATATGTCTTCATCTGTATGATCGTCACCGATCGCCAGTGTGAATTCAAACTTTCTGTCCTGTAACCAGGTCAGCGTCGCTTTACCTTTATTGATCTCCACATTCTTTATTTCGATTACTTTATCACCCGGCAGTATCTGTAGTCCGATATCGTTGGTAAAATAGCGGAGGGTATTCATCAGTTCATTGGCACGTAATTCCCCCAGACCTGTTTCCACTTTGCGATAATGCCATACGAGCGAATAGCTTTTCTCTTCGATGAATGAACCTGGCGTGCGGTCCATATAAGTATCGAGAATAGGCATGATGTCCTGTTTCCAGTTAGCATTCAATCCGGGAATTTTCTGCCAGTCTTCGCCATATTTCTTGTGCCATGCACCATGTTCTGCAATCAGATCAAGCGGGAGTTGTCCCAGCCATTCTTCCAGCGTTTCATGTTTACGACCGCTGATCATTACAACATGATTGGCTTTATCGTGCGTAAGTGTTTTGAGCAGCTGATAAAGTTCCTGATCAGGAGAGGCCAGATCTATATTCGCCTGGAAGCCGACCAGCGTACCATCGTAGTCAAGGAAGATGACACGTTCCGGCGCTTTCTTATAGTGATTGCGTACCTGTGATTGCATATCCATACTCATACGGCGGGCCAGCATAGATTGCTGCAGTTGTTTTACTTCCTGCAAACGTGTCATAAACAGTTTTACCCAGTGAGAAATATTGAATTTCTGCACGACCTGCCGCATTGATTTCATACGACGTTCCTGTTCTTTCACCGGCATGTTAATCGCCTCATGTAAAGCCCTTGCAATAGCGCCGATATTATTCGGGTTTACAATCAATGCATCAATCAACTCTTTAGATGCACCCGCCATCTCACTCAGAATCAGCACACCATTATTATCTTTCCGGCTGGCTACATATTCTTTACTCACCAGGTTCATACCATCCCGCATCGGCGTTACGAGTCCGACGTCCGCGAAGTTATATAGCGCAGACAATACTTCTACCGGGAATGAGCGGTAGAAATAATTCACCGGGTGCCAGTTCATCGTACGGAAACGTGCATTGATACCACCGGCCAGCATGTCGATGGCCTCTTTTAATTCTTTGTATTGCGGAACAGTATCCCTGGAAGGAACAACGATCATATACAATACTACTTTCTCTGTGTATTCAGGATAGAGTTGGAGAAACAATTCGAATGCCTGTAAACGCTGGATGATACCTTTGCTATAATCGAGTCTGTCGATGGACAGCACCAGGTGTGTATTATGGAATGTTTCTTTCAGGTTTTCCAGTTGTCGCAATACTTCGGGATCAAAAGAAAGTTGTTCAAACTTTTCATTGTCGATACCCATAGGAAAGGTTTCAGCGATCACTGCCCTGTCATTCACTGTCACGACGTTAGCAGACGCGTTTACTGGCAGCAGACGGGTAACAGCGTTCAGGAAATGATGGCTGTCATCGAAAGTATGGAAGCCTAAGAGATCTGCGCCCAGCATACCTTCCAGCAATTCCACACGCCATGGTATCAGGCGGAAAAGTTCAAATGAAGGGAAAGGAATATGCTGAAAATAACCGATCGCCACATCAGGCACTTCTGCGCGGATCATGCCTGGTAATAATAGTAACTGGTAGTCATGGATCCAGATCACATCACCTGGTTCAGCGACTCTTAATATAGCGTCTCTGAATTTACTATTTACCTGATAATAGAAATCCCAATATACCTGTTCGTAGCGGGCATAAACGGACATATAGTGGAAAACAGGCCACAGTACCTCGTTTGAAAATCCCTCATAATAGTTGTTAATCTCCTCCTGTGTCAGGTACACAGGCATCAGATTCATCTCACCTAGTTGTTCAGTAATTTGTGGTTGTGCAGCCTCACTCACATCTATGCCCGGCCATCCTATCCAGATATTGTAGCCTTGCCTGTAAATGGAACCCAAGCCTGTAGCCAGACCACCTTCACTGGGATTCAACATATAGTCTCCATCCTTTTCAGTGATCTTTACCGGTAGTCTGTTAGATACAATAATGGTTTTACTCATAATACAGTTTTAAATCAAAAAATCTATGCTGATATCAATGCCAGTCCCGATATACGGAAAGCAGTTTACAAAAAGCGCACCTGAAAAATAGATACGGAAAGAAAGCAGTCTGATAAAATAGGTAACAATGACTGCGGGTGTTCGACGACAAATAGACGACAATAGCTGCCAATATACGGAAATTTATGGTATTCGTTTTGAAACAAACTCGTACATTGAAGTATGAATGAATAAAAAAGTATAAAAATTATCCATAACAACAATCAGCGTAAACATGCTGAAACACGCTATCAATAAAGGATCAGCGCCACAATAATAAAATCAGTAGCAGTGGTATAAAAAATAGGTATTGTGTAAAATAAAAAATTGGAAGAGGCTGTCTCATTGCAGCTGAATCAAAAAATATAACACGCAATACATACCATAAAATGAATCATGCACGCAAAAAAATAATGAAGATCTCTGTTGTATATAAAGATTGCGCTTACAAAAAATCACACAATAAAACAACAGCAATAATACGGTGAGCAATCACCCTCTAAACATACAAACAGTAACAAATTTTTACTCATTATAAAACCAAATCAAAGCAGCATAATGGAAAAAAGACAATTGGGAAAATCGGCATTACAGGTGGCACCTTTGGCTTTTGGCGGAAATGTTTTCGGCTGGACAGCAGATGAAGCTACTTCTTTCTCTTTACTAGATGCATTTATGGCGGGAGGCTTTAACCTGATCGACACGGCAGACTCCTATTCTCATTGGGCGCCTGGCAACAGCGGTGGAGAATCAGAAACGATTATTGGTAAATGGTTAAAGAAAAGCGGCAAACGTGATCAGGTGGTCATTGCCACTAAAGTAGGTGGCGGAAAAGTAAAAGACCTCTCTCCTGCCTATATAGAAAAAACGGTAGAAGAATCATTACGCAGATTGCAAACAGATTATATCGATCTGTATCAGTCGCACTATGACGATCTTAAAACACCCATCGACGAAACACTCGCTACCTACGACAAACTGGTGAAAGCGGGCAAAGTCCGCGTAATAGGCGCCTCCAACTTCAGTCCTGAAAGACTGTTACAATCACTGGAATCCAGCGAAACAAACGGCTTTCCCCGGTACGAATCCCTACAACCTGAATATAATCTCTACGACCGCCAGAAATTTGAGCGTGAATACCAGCCGATCACTCAGGGCTACAATCTTGGCGTTATCAGCTACTATTCCCTCGCCAGCGGTTTCCTGAGCGGCAAATACAGAACAAAGGAAGACGCCTCCAAAAGCACCCGTGGTGAAAAAGCCGTAGGCTACCTCGACGAACGCGGACAAAGCATTCTCGAAACCCTCGACGAAGTATCCGCAGACTTCAAAACCACACCCACCAGTGTCGCTATCGCCTGGCTTGTCCAACACCCCGGTATCACAGCTCCCATCGTCAGCGCCACCAGCACCCAACAACTGGAAGACCTCCTGAAGGCCACTCAGCTGGGACTAGACGCAGGCGCATTAGAAAAGCTCAACATCGCCAGCGACTATGAATAGCATTGAAGGCTTACAATACCGTATAATAGAGATGACAAGAATTGATGTGCATGAGGATATAGGATATAATAAGCAGAATAGAAGTAGCAGTGAAAGACCACGCTATCGTATGGCAAAGATGATGAAGATTAGATCATACGGTAAGCCCAATACGAATGACTATGATTCCGTGTAATACTTATAACACAAACAATAGGAATACATGGAATGATAAAAAAATCCAAGTGCACAAAAAAGCATAAAACACAACACAAAACACAATAAAGGCCAGCAGCTTCTCGCAACATTTCGTAAAGAGAAACCTGCTGGCCTTCGATATTTACAATATATCTTTCTCAATAACACCACTGCAAAAGGAGCAACAAAACACCTGCAATACCATTACGACGTCAGCATATTACCCAGGTAGTCAGTCGCCAACCGCGTTCAATGCCGAGGGAGACCGCTGGCCTTAGTTATTTGAAGTATGCTGAGCCTCTGAAACCAGGGGTTTAATCTACCCCAACTGTCAAAATCTCCAAATAAAAGCCCCATAGCAAGGAACTTCAAAGAACTACAGCCTGTGGTCCCTCTGCTTTGAACGCAGTAAGACCCACACAATTACCACAGCAGCTCAAAAAGCAAAAGAAGCTTTAGGGAACACCCCAGTTGAAGACTATTATACCTTATCCGCCAATTCTGATCACCGTCTTCCCCTTCCCCTTCAAATTCCTACTCTCCGTTATCGCCCCCGGCACATCCTGCATCCCAATCACCTCCCCAACCGGCACCACCAACGCACCATTATCCACCGCATCCGTCAACGCATCCAAACTCGCCGGTGTCCCCTGCGTCTCAAAATTCCCACCACTCAAACCCCTTGCCTTCAACACCTCCGCCGTCGACACAAACGCCGTCGTCAACGCCACTCCCTTAACCGCCACTAACTCCGTCAACCCTTTAAATACCGCCGCCGGACTAACCAGATCTATCAACCCATCCACGCCGGAAGGATATCTGCTGCTCACCTCTTTCTCTATCGATAATTTCTTATAGTTAATCGTCTCTTTCGCCCCCAGTTTCTTCATCCGCACCTCATCTTCCTCACTACTCACGGTAGCGATCACATAGATCCCCTGCATCGCGGCCAGTTGCACAATAAACGACCCTACGCCACCGGTAGCACCTACCAGCAACAATATCTGCTCATGTTTCAAGCCGGAACGCTCAATAATCTGTTGCGCGGTCATACCGGCCGTCGGCATAGCGGCAGCTTCTACCAGCGAGATAGAATTCGGCGCATGAGAAATGGCTGCTTTTTCCGGCACGGCGACATATTCCGCATAGGACCCTTCTCCTACAGGAGAATGGATAAACTGACCATAAATGTGATCACCAGGTTTGAAAAGCGTTACGCCATCCCCTACGGCTTCGACGGTCCCTGCGCCATCGACTCCCAGCACCAGCGGGAATTTATGCGGCATCTTCCCATCGAGAATACCATCGACCAGTTTCCAGTCAAAGGGATTCATACCAGCAGCGGCTACACGTACGAGGATAGTTCCTGGTTTTACCTCCGGGCGTGGCAGTTCCATTACTTCAGGAACGCCCTTAAATTGCTGAACGGCTACAGCCTTCATAAGCTAAAATTCAGTTGTGTGGTTAGTCAATATGATGGTTCTTTGGTACGGCTATACGTTGCGCACTGTAAATACCCGCATGACCGCTGAAATAATACGCGGTGAAACACGCTACAGCAAAATATAGCACATGAGTTGTGCCAAAAAGTTCGACCCCCATCAACGTACACGCTATGGGAGTATTGGTGGCTCCTGCAAATACGGCAATAAATCCGAGACCTGCAAACAAATCCACCGGTGCGCCCATTAAAACAGCGAGTGTATGACCTAAGGTGGCGCCGATAAAGAACAGTGGGGTAACTTCTCCACCTTTGAACCCCATACCGAGTGTGATGGCTGTCAGGAGTAATTTCCAGAGCCATCCCCAGGACGAGATCTCTTTTGTGGTAAAAGCGTTGACGATACTGACACCGTTGGGATCGGGTGTGGTAACCCCGAGTCCGATATAATCGCGGGTGCCCAGCAGGTAGCAGCCGCCGATAACGATCAGGCCACCGATAGCGGGGATCAGTAAGGGGATTTTAATCCATGCTTTCGCGTAGCTTTTGATATTTCGCATACAGGTGGCGAAGAGAAAGCTGGCAAGACCGAAAGCGATGCCACAGGCGATTACTTTGATCAGTAAGAGCAGGTCGAAATGAACGAAGTGAAAGGAGATATGATTGCTTTCAAAAAGTATCTGATAATGGGTATGATGGATGCCCCAGGCGGAACATACGATATCCGCGAATACGGCGGCGATCAGACAGGGGATCAGGGCATCGTAACGCATCAGACCGATAGCGAGTACTTCGAGGGCAAATACAGCCCCTGTGAGCGGTGTACCGAATACAGCGCCGAAACCGGCAGCGATACCCGTCATGAGGATGATCTTTACATCTGCGGCAGACAAACGGAACCAGCGACCCAGCATATGTGCCATACTACCGCCTATCTGCACGGCGGTACCTTCCCTTCCGGCGGATCCGCCAAATAAATGAGTGATAATGGTAGTCGCAATAACCAACGGCGCCATGCGGGCAGGTACGCCTCCGCCGGGTTCATGGATCTCGTCCATAATAAGGTTATTTCCTGCTTCTGATGTACCACCCAGCTTTTTATAAAGAAAGTGGATCAATATCCCCGCTATGGGCAATAGAAAAAGCAACCAGCCGTGCTGCCAGCGTAATAATGTTACTTCTTCCAGTAACCATAAGAATAAAGCCACGAGAGAACCTACAATGAGAGAGACAGGAACGATGATAATTGTCCAGCGGAGAAGCTGGTAAGCAATTGCCAGTTGTTCTACAGAATGTTTGATATATTTCATTAGCCTACAAATAAATACAAATTTATTATCTTCCCGATATGCGCAGAAAGATCCATGTTTATTTGTAGGCGCCATCAGACTTGCCGGAGATTGATCAGGGCGAAGACGGTTCTGTGCAGGAAGACACCATTTCCTGTAAAAGGTGATACTGATATAACACAAATATACCAGTTACATGTTAAAATTAGTGAAAATATAGTTAAAGAAGGGGGATTTTCAGATTCTCTACAGAATCTTTTGTGAAATTTGTAGTAATTTAAATAGTATTAACGGTAACATAAAGAATTCACCCAGCAACAAACATGAGATTGTTCTTACTGCTTAGCCTGCAACTGTCGACGTACTGTGTCTTTGCTACTGCTGACACAGCTATTGTGAATGTGAATGCGGATACGACTATCCATCACGCAAATGATGTGCCAACAACATCAGAAAAGGTCATGGAACCTGTTCCGGTTTTTAATACAAACCTGAACTATAAACGCAACATTCCCAATTATACGTCCAGACTTGCCGGCATCATCGTCCCAACCGCCATGATTACTTATGGCGCCGTGTCATTGACCAGCGGCGGCTTACGCTCCCTGGACCGCAGCACCAAGAATGAGATCATGGAAGATCATCCGACCTTCCGCACCAGCATCGATGATTATCTGAAATATGTGCCTGCAGCCGCCGTATATGCACTGAATATGGCTGGTATCAAGGGTAAACACAATTTCGCAGATCGTACCATCCTGTTGGGAATGTCGTCCGTTCTGGTGACTTCCTCTACTTTTTTCATCAAAAATGCTACAGGTCGCCTGCGTCCTGATGGTAGTACTTACAACTCTTTCCCTTCCGGCCACACTTCTGTCGCGTTCATGACAGCACAGTTCATGTGGGAGGAATACAAAGATGTTAGTCCCTGGTACGGTGTGGCAGGTTATGCTGTCGCCACTACTACGGGAGTACTGCGTATCTACAACAACCGTCACTGGTTAAGTGATGTTGTTGCCGGTGCAGGCCTCGGTATCCTCAGCACAAAAGCAGCTTACTGGGCTTATCCTAAGATCCAGCGCCTCTTTACGCCAAAGGACCGTGACCGCGAGCCAAATACCCGCGCGATCCTTATGCCGAACTACAACACACAATGGAAATCCGTAGGACTTTCCGCTGTGCTGCTGATGAAGTAAATTGTTTAAAATCAATGCAATAAAAACGGTGCCTGTTTGCAGGCACCGTTTTTTATTGCATTGATTTTAAACAATTAGGAATTAGGAATTAAGAATTAGGAATTGCATATAATCTGCTGAAGCGGAAGCACCTATCTTCTTCTTTATAATTCGTTGTTGCCTGCGGTGACCTATTGATTGATTTTAAACAATTAGGAATTAGGAATTAAGAATTAGCAATTGCATATAATCTGCTGAAGCGGAAGCACCTATCTTCTTCTTAATAATTCGTTGTTGCCTATGGTCACCTATTGAATAATATTGTCCATTTACAATTAACGCTTACCAATTCTACAACACCCCTTCACGATATTATTTTTACATTAATAACCACTCACTCACTATCATCTGAACCCGCCAGCCAATAAGTTTGCACCATTGAATAATCAGCCAGTATCGCCCTTAGCCGTCTATTCGTCTCCAATTCCTAATTCTTAATTCCTAATTGAACATACGGAATCACCTATCTTCTTCTTTATAATTCGTTGTTGCCTATGGTCACCTATTGAATAATATTGTCCATTTACAATGTATGAGCGGACATATTCACCTGTATGAGCACATACAGTACAATGGCGTGACCTACATCAGCAACGGGGCTGTCAGTGGCAACTGGTGGAAAGGAAAACGGTATCGTACAGACAATGGATATGGAATGGTCAATCTATATGAAGACGGTACCTTCGACAATGGATACATCCCTTACGGCTGGACTGTCTAAGCCTTTTTTCTTTGTTCGTCGGCCTTGTCCTTCGGATCGTATTCATTCTCATCATACCCTTCCAGCGTACTATTCTTGTCATCGTTGAACTCCTTCTTAGGAGCCGCTTTGGCCGCGCTGGTATCACCGGCGTTTTTGCGCTTTACCTCTTTGATCACGCGTCTTTGTGTTGTTGATTTCTTTAGCGTCATATAGATCGTTTTATAAAGAGGATACAAAAATGCTGCCGGAGGAGAATGTAAAAAATTAAGAATTAAAAATTAAGAATTAAGATTTGAAACCACTGCATCCCAATTCTTAATTTTTAATTCTTAATTCTTAATTGATTTTAATTCCTTCTTTTATCTCGTCGTTGGCATGAAGAATCACCTTTTCTCCCGGCAATAAACTCCCGAATACCTCCGTGGAATCGCTGTGGTGATTCCCCTCCTGCACATCTATCCAACGGGTCTGCCCTTCTCTCACAGCCACTACATATTTCTTCTCCGTAGAAGTGACAACCGCACTGGCCGGCACCACCATCGCCTGTACCGAACCCGTCACAGGAATGGAGATCTCCGCATACATACCTGGCTTCAGCAGATGCTGACTATTCACAACATCCACCTCTACCGCCTCTGAACGGTAGCGGTCGTTTAATGAGCCCGCCTGGCGACTGATATTACCGGCAAACGACTTACCCGGCAAAGCATTCACCTTAAAACTCACCTGTCTGCTGGCAGATAACTGTGCGCTATAGACCTCGGGTACCTGTACCACCAGACGCAGCCGGTCTTCCTGTTCCAGCATCAGCATCGGACCACCCTCCACACGGGTACCCGGGCCTACCAGTGCCCCCGGATGGACGTTTCTTTCTGTAATAACCCCATCAAACGGCGCTGTCACAGTCAGATAACTACGGGTCGCTTCCAATGCCCGGAAATTGGCCAGTTCGCTGTTCATAATAGCACTGTCGGCCTCCATACGCGCACTCGCTACTTCCACGTCATGCGCGGAAATGGTACCCGGCGTCTCACTCACCGCCAGGGTACGCTGAAAGTTGTCTTTTGAGGCTGCAAATACCGCTTTAGCCTGCAGGTATTTCGACTGTGCAGCGAAATACTGTTCGATGATCTCAGGCGCTTCCAGTGTAATAAGCACCTGTCCTTTATGCACCGCACTACCACGGTCGACCGTCACTGTCTTAACAAATCCGTTTACCCGCGGATAGATACTCACTTTCTGATAAGCTTCCAGCACAGCAGGCAATTGTATACTGGAGGATAAAGGTTCCTTTACCACAGCAACCAGTTCATACCTTTTCCCTTTGCTGTCTTTCGCAGCACTGGTTTTCTTTTTCGGTGTTCCGTGATGACAGGCGGTAAACAGCACGCCCGACAATGTTATAATGAAGACATATTTATACATGGATATTAGCAGTTTTAGGTTCATCGATCTTGTTTTCAGGCATCAGAGAAGGATCTTCATAAGATGCTTTACGCTGCACGGCAGCATATACCAGCGGTAATATCAGCAGGGCGGCTACAGTAGAAGCTATCAGTCCGCCGATCACAGCACGGCCCAGCGGAGCCGTCTGATCTCCTGATTCACCCATACCAGTCGCCATCGGAATCATGCCCGCTATCATCGCCAGACTGGTCATCAGAATAGGTCTCAAACGCAAGCCGGCACTCGCAATAGCCGCTTTATAGGCGTCTTTGTATTCTAAGCGGAGCTTCTCTGCGTTGGTCACAATAAGGATCGCATTTGCCACAGATACGCCCGTTGACATGATCATCCCCATGTAAGATTGCAGATTGAGCGTAGCCCCTGTAGCCAGTAACATCAGCAAGGCGCCGGCAATTACCGCAGGAACGGTGACCAATACCACAAAACTTACTTTGAAGGATTGATAGTTGGCGGCCAGCAACAGGAATATAACGACGATCGCCAGCAAAAGCCCGTTCTGTAAACTGCTAAGGGTATCGGTCAGCAGACTGGAACTACCCTTGAGCTCAACTTTTAGTCCTCTTGGCGGATCCCCCATTTCATGAATGGCTGCTTCCACCACTTTTGTAGCGGCGCCCAGGTCTTTGCCTTTAATATTGGCACTCACGGTTACAAAACGTCGGGTACCTGCCCGGTCAAATTCTCCCGGCATTTCGCTATTGGAGAAAGTGGCCACATCTCCCAGTACGGGTCTCGGCTGTCCTTTCACCAGTGGGATCTCCTTCAGATCGTTGATCGTTTGCATGATATATTCCGGTATCTGTACCTGTACCTGGTAGGTATAAGCTACCTTTTCATCCAGCCACTGATTTTTCTCCGTAAAACGGCTGGAAGAGGTGGAGGCAGTCACCGAACGGGCTACCTGGTACATATTCAGTCCCATCTGCGCCACCTTGAAACGGTCGATATTAATGTTAATCACCGGGTAATGCAGCGGCTGCGCGATCTGTACGTCTCTCAGGAAGTCCACTTCACCCAGTTTATCTACCAGTTGGTTGGCATATCCTTCAATCTGCCGCATGTCTTTTCCGGCTACCCTTACCTCAATAGGTGTTGCTGCCCCTTGCGCCATGATTTTTTCGGTCATGTCCACTGGTTCGAAACTCGCCCTCATTTCGGGCATATGGGCCTTTATAACGTCCCGTAATTGATCTTTCAGCTCGTCTATATCTACCTTGTAGTCCTCATTCAGATTTACCTGTAATACCGCCTCGTGGGTACCACTGTTAAAAATGTACAGGTTACTGGTACCATAGCTGCTGGGAATTAATCCCACATAACCCGAACTGATCGCCACATTCCCGTTGCTGGTACTGTCTATCAGCTGTAATACCTGGTGTACTTTCTCCTCCGTCCTTTCCAGACGGGTACCATCCGGTTGTTTTAAACGTAACTGGAACTGCCCCGTATTGACATGGGGCATAAGGTCTTTACCAATGGTCATAAATGCCAGTCCGGCTACACCAAAAGCGACGAGTATATACACGCCGATCACCAGGCGGGAACGTTTCCCCAGCCACTCTACCAGCGATACAAACCGTGTTTTAAAGCGTTCGAAACCGCCTTCCTGGGGATGATGATGCTGGGTAAATTTCCCTTCTTTCAGCCACCAGTTAGCCAGTACAGGCACCAGTGATTGCGCCGCGAAATAAGATGCGATCATCGCAAATCCAATAGACAAGGACAAAGGCAGGAACATCGCCTTGGGTACACCTGACATAATCAGCGAAGGCGCAAATACCGCCAGGATACACAATAAGATCAGCAACAACGGGAAGGCAATTTCCTCACTCGCTTCATAAATAGCCTGCCGTTTCGGCTTCCCCATTTCCAGGTGCTGATGGATATTCTCAATCGTCACTGTGGCCTGGTCGACCAGTACCCCGATGGCGAGTGCCAGTCCGCTGAGGGTCATCAGGTTAATGGTTTGTCCCGCTAATTGCAGCCCCAATACTGCTGCCAGGATCGCAATAGGAATGGTGATCACCACCACCAGGCAACTTCTAAGATCCTTCAGAAATAATAACACCATCAGACCGGTCAGCAGTGCGCCCAATAAACCTTCCGTCACAAGACTTTTCACCGCATTAATCACAAATACTGACTGGTCAAACTCGTAAGTCACCTGTACATCCTCCGGCAATAAACTCTGCATCTCAGGCAGTTTTGCCTTCAGCTGTTTGACCACATCCCAGGTAGAGGCATCCGCCGTTTTCACCACGGGGATATATACAGAACGCTTGCCGTTCACCAATGCATAGTCCACCGTCACGTCAGCTGCATCAGATACCCTGGCTACATCCTTGATAAAAACAGTGGAATTACCATTTGTCGTAATCGGAATTTCTCCGAAATCCTGCACTTCTTTTTCCAGTGAATTGATGGTCGTTACATACATCGTATTGTTGATACGGATGTTACCGGAAGGCGTCATGACGTTATTCTTCGCAATCGCTTCTACCACTTCATCCGCGTTCATGTTATAACTACGGAGGCGGTTAGGATCCACATTCACAATAACAGAACGGGAGTTAGCCCCGAACGGCGGTGGCGCAGACAGTCCGGGAACAGATCCGAACATGGGTCTGACACGGGTATTCGCCAGGTCATAGATATCTTTCAGTGAACGGTTCGGGCAACTGAACACCAATTGTCCTACCGGTAAGGAAGAAGCATCAAAACGTACCACCTGTGGCGGCAATGCGCCCGGAGGGAAGAATTTCATGGCCCTGTTCACCTGTAAAGCCACCTGCGCAGACGCTTCCGCCATGTTGGTACTTTCGTAAAACGAGAGCTTGATCATGGTCAGGCCCTGTATGTTCTTACTGCTGATATTTTTGATCCCGTTTACATACAGGAACTGATCCTGGAGACGGGTCGCAAAGAAACCTTCCATCTGCTGCGGCGACATACCGCCATAGGGTTCTATGACGTAGATCGTCGGCAGATTCAGCTTCGGGAAGATATCGATAGGAATATTAAAGACTGCCAGCAATGAAAAAAGAAACATGCCGAGGGTCAGTACCACTACGGACAAGGGCTTTTTCAGTGCACTGGTAACTAATGACATAATAATCGGTTTTTGATGTTATTGCATACGGGACTGCTCCAGTCGTTGTACCAGTTCCTGTATCGCATTCGCGGCAAATGCCTGCGTAAAAAGCGCCTGCCAGGCAGCATTACGTGTTTGTACGAGATCTGTTTCCGCCCTGTTCAAGAGATACAGGGCATTCGTCACCTCGATAATATTGGTCAATCCCCCCTTGTACAGTGCCATCTTTTGTAAAGCGGCAGCCCTGGCCGCATTCAGCTGGGCGGGCATCTCCTGTAGTTTATCCAGTGCAGTATGGATATTGAGTTTCGCCTGACGCAGACTATTATCCAGCACCAGCTGTGTGGTTTCCAGTTGCTCTGCGGCAGCACGGGTTTTTAAGGTTTGTTCCCGCATTTTATCTTTTGTATGACCGATATCCGCCAGATTGTAAGTCAGTGCCAGTCCTGTGAGATAGTTATATCGCTTGAAACCAAATCCTTCCAGCAGGTTCTTACCATAGATATCGTTGAATTCTCCGCTGGAACCACGCATCCATCCGGAGGCCAGCACAGAGATCTTTGGTAAAGCTGCCTTACGGATCACTTCACTATGTTTCTCCTGCTGCAACAGCAAACCATTGTAATACTGTAATACAGGATGTGAGGCGGCTACCGAAGAAGTATCAGCGGTACCAGCCAGCAATGACAGCAAACCGGAATTATACAGGGTATCCGGCCGTATGGCACTGGTATCCAGCCCTGTGAGCATACTCATATGCATACGCACACTGTTATAGCTGTTTTGTATATCGATGTAATTTAGTCTGGCTTTGGATAATTCAGCAGCGGCTACAGAACTGTCTACTCCTGGTTTCAGACCATGCAGCACAATGGCCGTAACGGCTCTCTGTACAGAACGGGTACGTTCTATATTGTCTTCCTGAATTTTCATGAGTGCCCGGTATTGAAGCATACCCAGGTAATCTCGTACAACAGCAACCGTCAGGTCATTCGCTGTAATATCAGCATCCAGACCGGCCACTTTCTGTTGTTGTATAGCTTCCTCCCGCCGGGTGCGGTAAGCGCCAAAATTGTAAACTTCCCATTGCACCTGTGCAAGTGCAATATTACCGCTCATCACATCACTGCGGTTTCCTTCACGGATACCGCCTGATGTAGAAGGGATTGTCCCCAAAGGAAAATAAGATCCGTAAATACCATTATCAGTGCCAACGGTTGCTTCTTCCACGAGTTTTACGGAAGGCCACCAGTTATGGCTGACGTCTGTCGTATGGGCGACGCCTGCCTTTGATAATGTCTGTTTCGCTTTTAAAGACGGATAATGTTGAAGGGTCAGCGCAATCGCCTTTTCTAAAGGCAGATGTTCCCCTTCCGTCTGTGCACGGACACGCGATGACAGGCCAGTCAGAAGACATAGCGATATCACCCACATCCCTGCAGCATGTTTAATACTCATAACTGACAGCATGTGTTAAACCGGCCGCAGGCATCTGCCTACAGCATTAATAAGAAAATGTTTAAAAAAAAGCAGAGAAATCAGGCTACAGGAGGCCCACGCCAGTCACTGAGGGTGACGGCAACGCTGATATACGATTCCTTATATCCTTTGTATTGTGGCTGGATATAAATCAGTATCGTCCTGATACGGATGCTGGATACGAACAGACATAACTCGTGGAAGTCATTCAGCGCCCTTGTACGGTGGTTGTATTTATGCGGACTACTGGTAATTGAATAACTGTCAGAGACGTAATCCTTATTGAAGGCAGCATGAACCGTATTGGCATTGGTCGGCCGTAAAACAGTATGTGAAGAGTAGGATGTAAAAGGACTCTCTCCTTGCAATGCAGGCAGCAGGAAGATACAGGAAATAAAAAGTAAAAGCCTTTTGAGCTGTTTCAAGTTGAGACCCATTTATACCCATGCAAGATATTTAAACAAATTTATAATACATAGCCTACTGTCATGTTTTAAGGGAATTATAATCTTGTGTCTGATTCCACGTTACCGGGTTCAGTATATTTGCGGTATGAACTGCCTTATTATAGACGACAACAAGCTGGCGCGTACCGCCATGAAACAATTAGTCAGCCATGTGGATCAGCTCCAGGTGGCCGGTGAATGTGCCAGTGCCATAGAGGCGTATAATATGTTGCAGAAAGAAAAGATAGACCTGCTCCTCCTGGATATAGAAATGCCGGGAATGAACGGCCTGGAACTAACGCGTAATATAGGGAAGAATGGTCCGGTGATCATCTTTACGACAGCAAAAAAAGACTACGCCGTGGAAGCATTCGAACTGCACGTAGCCGACTATCTCATTAAACCGGTCACACCTGCCCGTTTTATACAGGCCATCGAAAGAGCAAAGGAGTTACAGCAGGCCGGCACAAAAGAAGTACACGACACAGATAATGAGTTCATCTTTATCAGAGACAGCGGCATCTTAAAACGGGTTAAACTCGACGATATCCTGTACCTGGAAGCGATGGGCGATTATGTCAAACTACATACTGCGCAGAAATTTCATGCCGTACATTCTACCTTGAAAGCGATTGAAGAACGCCTGCCTGGCGCAAGATTTATGAGAGTACATCGCTCTTATATCGTAGCATTAGATAAGATCGATTCCATCGAAGACGGCGCGATTATCATTGCTAAAAATGCAGTGCCGGTGGCGGATGCTTACCGTGCAGCGCTGAATAGCAAACTGAATCTTTTATAAATTAAAAGACTTTCTTAAAAGGGGCTGACTAACATGTATATGCCTGCCTGGATATGGTCAATGTATAGTCAGACTATACTCATCTTACGTTAATGCTCCGTTATAAAGGCAGTACTAACGTACAATAAGTATAGTCTGACTATAGCAGGAAGAGGTGACTTTGCGTCCGCCTCCATTTGGGCAGTATCTTCACGCTACGTTGTAATAATCAGCCTGAAAATAACCTGACGGCCAATTACCACCAATTCCTAATTCGTAATTCCTAATTCCTAATTGAATTAAATGTCTTTTCCAGGTAGTCTGTCAGCCGGTTGATCGCTGTCGCTGCAATACCAATCTGTTCCTCCGCTTCTTTCCATCTACGCTGTTCAATCGCTTCGCGGATACCCGGCATTGTCTTCACACCATACCCCGTATAAAATCCCGGCGCATAAATCACGTGTTTATACCATGCCCTGTTAGGCAAACCTTGTTCATGCAATAACTGCTGCTCTGCCTGATAAAGGGCTTTATTCAGTACCTCCAGTTGCGCTGCCGGTAACTGTGGTTTCCTGGCATCCTGTAAATGCTGTGCCGTTTTATCAAGGGCTACCAGGGCATTCTGCAACTTCGAAAAATCTATATATGGCACTTCCGGTTTGGCGACAGGCGCCTTTAACGGCTTTGTTACATCTCCTGCCAGTTGATAGGCATTATTACTGATGATTTGATTTTCTACCGCTGTATTTTCCCGCATCTGTTCTGCCAGGGAGAGCAGGTCAGTGGTATAACCGTTGATCGTTTTAGAAAGGCTCCGGAAATCAAATGGCAGTACATCTGCATCAGCCAGTCTCAGGGCGGCATGTCCGGCCAGACGGGACAAGGCTACACCATATTCAAATCCCGGATCTTTAAAGCGGGAGTAATTCTCATAAGTGTCATAAATAGAATGGTATTCACCACCGGCGCCTTCTCCGCCAAAACCCACATTCAGGGATGGAATACCCAGGTGTTGAAGGAAAGAAGAATAATCAGACCCTGATCCCAATGCGCTGATCGTCATATCTTTCTTAGCCAGGATATCTTTCTTTGCTTTTGTTGAAGCAGCAGATACAAGGTCGGAAGCCTGTTTTCTTTCGAAAATGCTGACTTTCGTCTGCGGATCGGTAATACTTTTAGCAATCTCACCCATAAAAGGTTCCAGTGCATGTGAACCACCTACACCCAGGAATCCGCGGCTGTTACCATCAGAATTGATATAAGCGACTGCTTTCTGTTGTAATTCAGCGGCATGTGCTTCCACCCATTCAGTCGAACCCAGCAAACCCGGCTCTTCGCCATCCCAGGCAGCATACACAAGCGTTCTCTTCGGCTTATACCCGTTCTTTGCCAGTTCACCGATCGCCTTTGCTTCTTCCAGCAGGGAAGACAGTCCGCTAATCGGATCGGCTGCGCCATATACCCAGGCATCATGGTGATTACCCCTGATCACCCACTGGTCCGGAAACTGACTTCCTTTCATCGTAGCAATCACATTATACGCAGGCACCATTTTCCAGTCAAATTCCAGCTTCAGGTGCACTTTTGCCTTTCCGGGACCGATATGGTAAGTAAAGGGCAATGCGCCTCTCCAGGCATCAGGAGCGACTGGTCCTTCCAGAGCAGCCAGCAAAGGAGCAGCGTCATGATAGCTGATCGGCAATACCGGGATCTTCAACAGATTTGTAGCGGCAGACCTTTCCAGTCTCTGGGCATTTTCCGTCGCTCCTACGCCAGGCGTCAAAGGATCACCCGGATATATCACCATATCCATAATAGAGCCTCTTTGGACCCCGTATTCGCTTTTATAAGGACCCACAGGGTATACATCCCCCTGGTAATACCCGTCATCTTTCGGATCAGAATAGATCAGGGTGCCGATTGCGCCATGTTCCTGGGCAACCTTCGGTTTTATACCTCTCCAGGAACGGCCGTATTTCGCAATGACAATTTTCCCTTTTACATCGATGCCCAGTCTTTCCAGGTATTCATAGTCTTCCGGCAGACCATAATTCACAAAAACCAGTTCTCCTGTTACATCACCGTCTGCACTCCAGGCATTGTAGGTAGGCAGTTCATCCGGCTGACCGGTACTCGCGTCTTCCTTCAATGCCGGTTCCTTCAATACCGCTTTATAGCCTGCAGGATAGCTGGCTTCCAGTACCCTGGTCTTCGGTGTAGGAAACAGCACCTGGTAAGTTTCCAGGTGGGCATCCCAGCCATAACTTTTAAATTGTTGCAGGATATTCTCAGCGACCCATTTATCCCGGGGCATACCGAGATAATGTTGTTTGGCAGACAGCGTCCTGATATTATTGCCGATGGCGGCAGCGCTCAGTCCTTTGTCGAAACGGGCTTCCAGGTCCTGTTGCTGTTGCGCATGTTCACTGCTGAAACCACTCAGCTTTTGTTGTGCATAGGAGCTTTGTAGTAACAAAAATAAGGCAATACTGCTGGCAGTTGTCTTCAGATTCATTGTAAAAAGAGGATTTTTTGGTCGAGATAAGCGGTGGCGAACAAATATAACGTATCCCGCCGACAGTTCGTCCTTTTCCACCGATGACTCGTGCCTGTTAACCCAAATGCGCCCCGACACAGCTTTGCGGCGTCTTATCTTTGAGTCAGCAAATCAAACAAAAGCAATCGTGCTGAAAACAACAACAGAAAAGGACAACAAAAACAAAAGCACAATAAAAACAGTACGGTTGCTGATGCAAACATGCTAAAAAGGACTACTAATTATAAACTAGTTAATCACAAACAAAACATTCAGTCATGAAAAAGTTAGGAATACTGATGGCAGCCGCCATGATCTTCACTGGTACCGCAACCTTTGCTGCTACTCCGGTTCATACTGCAAAAGCTAAAGCTGCAACTGCACACGCTACAGTAAAACCTGCAGCAACTAAAGCTACAACTGTTAACGCTAAACAGGAACCTTCCAAACCAGCGGCTGCGCCTCATGCAAAAAAAGCGCATAAGAAACATCATGCTAAGAAAGCCGCTAAATAAGGGGGCTGTCGACAAATAGGATTTTGGTTCAAAATTTTCGAATGGCGGATGACGAATGCAACAATATTCGTGATTCGTCATTCGCATTGTGAGAAAATCATTATCCCTGCTCACTGTACAAGGATGCCAGCCAGATACCTTCTCCCCGAAAGAGAAATACACTGTACAAATTCGTAATTTTAACAAAACACCGCAGCGCACTATGCAGCCGAAGCTGATTAAATACTACCTGCTGGGCCTGTTCGTAATAGGCCTTGTACTGTTTATAGTGCTGCAATTCAACTCAGCTCAGAACATCCGTAAGCTCATTTCCGGCAATGAAAAACTGCTGGATGAACTGAACGTAAAGAATGAGCTACAGAAACTACAGACCAATATAGCCAAAACCGATAGTAAAGTACGGGGTACCGTTATCTCACAGGACACCCTCAATATCACAGGTATTGAAGCGGAAGTCGCCGTCATCAAAGCAGATCTCGGCGAAATCAATAAACTCGTCCTGAATGACAGTACCGAAAAACTCCTCACCCAGCTAAACTACCTCGTAGACGAGAAAAATAATTTCAATGTAGCCGTACTGGATAGTTTTTATCTGAAAGGGAAATGGTCCGCAGAAAGGATGATCAACGCCCAGAAAGGGAAACGCCTCGGCGAAGCCATCAACGTGATATTACATGCCCTGGATAGTACCCGGCAGACAGAAGTGAACCATACAACACACCTTATTGACACCAGCGGACAAAAAGCATTAAACTGGGGCACTATTATGCTCTTTTTTGCCTGTTTATCCAGTCTGCTGTCATTTCTCTATATCACCAGCCGTATTTACAAGCAGGAACAGCTGATAGAAGCACTCGACCATTCGCGGCAGCAGGAAAAGAAGCTCACCGTGGTCAAAGACCAGTTCCTCGCCAATATGAGCCACGAGATCAGGACGCCCATGAACGCCGTATTAGGCTTCACCCATCTGCTGCAACAGCAACCCCTGAATGAAAAATCCAGGGAATATGTGGCCTCCATCCAACATGCAGGCGAAAACCTGCTGGATATCATCAACGATATACTCGACATCTCTAAAATAGAATCAGGTATGATGCGCCTGGAGCCGGTATCATTTAGTCTCAGGGGAATGATGCACTCCCTTCAGCTGATGTTCCAGCCAAAAGCGCAGGAAAAATTACTGGACCTGAGCGTCCATATAGACGCAGGCGTACCCGACATCCTTTATGGAGACGTAATGCGCCTGACCCAGGTGCTTGTTAACCTGGTCAACAACGCGATTAAATTCACCCCACAGGGACAGGTGACAGTCAGGGTTTCACCGGTCGGCGGGAATGAATCCGGCATACGTTTACTGTTCACCATAGCAGATACCGGTATTGGTATCTCTCCCAACAAACTGTCTACTATATTTGACCGCTTCAACCAGGCAGAGGCAGATATCACCCGTAAATACGGGGGTACCGGTTTAGGACTGACCATCGTAAAACAACTTGTAGAACTACAACACGGTACGATCAGCGTGGAAAGCGAATTGGGAAAAGGCAGCACCTTCCTGGTACAACTCCCCTATACACAGGGTGAACTGCTGGCCGAAGGGACTGAACTTTCAGGGTACTCTCAGGAGCATTTTACCTTGCCGCAACAACCCGATATACGCTTGCTGGTAGCGGAGGACAACCGCATGAACCAGAACCTGTTGCGGCATCTGTTGGGTAACAGGCAACTGCATTATCAGCTGGTCGCTAACGGACAAGAAGCTGTCAATGCCCTCTCAAAACAACATTTCGACCTGATCCTGATGGATCTGCAGATGCCTGAAATGGACGGTTACACGGCCACCAGGAAGATCCGGGAAGAACTACACTCCAATATTCCGATCGTCGCCATGACCGCACACGCCATGGCCGGAGAAAGAGAGAAATGCCTGCAGACTGGCATGAATGAATACCTGGCGAAACCGATACGGGAAGAAGAACTCTACCGGATGATACAGGTCTTTACCGGCAAAAGCAGTACGCCGGAGCATTATGTACACCCCCATCCGCATAATGGTTATGCATACAACGGGGAATCTTCCCTTGTACAACTGGAATATCTGCAACAGCTATCCCGTGGAGATAAAGCGTTTGAACAGAATATGCTGACACAGTTCGTCACACAGCTACCAGAGGATCTTTCGATGCTCAAAAAGGCGATCGATGAGGAAGCTGCTACAGATATACGTCGCACCGCACATACGCTGAAAACCACTATTTCCTTTATCGGACTGGAAGCCCATCTGTATCCGATACTGGAATCATTTGAACACCTGGAAGTTAACTATGACAAAGCCCTGGTATCCGACCAGTTCAATACCCTGAAACGCCTGTGTGTACAGGCTTTACAGGAGACGCTGCAATTGCTTTTTTAGGCCCGCCTCCCGATTGAGGCTTTTCAACGACACTTAGCCCCTTTTCACCGAAACCACCCGATACGCGCTCATTCCAGCAGTACCTTTACTTCAGTAATTGAAAACAATTCATCTCTCAAACACATTTTTAAAACTTACGATCATGAACATTAAAAAAGGTCTTATTGTAGCAGCGGTATTTATGAGTGTTAGCGCTGTCACTTTCGCACAGACGCCAGCTGCGAAACCTGCTAAGAAAGAAAAAGCTAAAACCGAGAAACCAGCTGCAGACACAACTGCTAAAATGCACAAAGCACATCACGCTGCGCCTAAAAAAGCTGCCTAATTCATTTCAATTAGGAATTAGGAATTAAGAATTAGGAATTGCTTAGCCTTACGTTTAAATAGAAAGCCTCTCTACACAAGTAGGGCTGACAATCTCTGATTTTTTATTCTAAATATTTTACTATGAAGCGGCCGCCCGGTATAACCGAGCGGCCGCTTCATCATTACCTGATCACAAAAAAATAAGAATTGCGATAATCTCTCTGATTATCAATTTTCTGTTTCATAATAAGGCAAAATTCCTAATTCCTAATTCCTAATTCCTAATTCCTAATTCCTAATTCTTAATTCTTAATTCTTAATTCTTAATTCCTAATTCACATAGCTCTCCCCTGAAAGCTCTTTCTCCATATAAAGGCTAACCAATTCTTAATTCCTAATTGCTAATTCCTAATTAATACAGCGTCCTGTCTCCTTTAATCTGCCAATCCCTGAATACCGCAGCAGCGGATGCAGACGGAAACGCTATAAACGGGATCTTCTTATCTGAGTGTGGTACCTGAATTTCCCGGTAGATAAATGAGTCATCAAAATCAATGGCTGCGGCATCGTCCTTTGTATTGGCGAAATACACACGTTGGGGTCTGGCCCAGTAAATAGCCCCCAGGCACATCGGGCAGGGTTCACAGGAGGTAAATATCTCACAATCGTGTAGCTGGAAGGTATTCAGATTGGCACAGGCATCCCTGATCGCTACGACTTCCGCATGCGCCGTAGGGTCATTGAATGACAATACCTGGTTCCAGCCACGTCCTACGATCTCTTCTCCCCGTACAACGATAGCGCCGAAAGGACCGCCGTCCCCTTTTTCCATCCCCTCGCGGGAAAGGTCCACCGCCATCTGCATAAACCGTTTTTCTCTTTCTCCGATCATAAATGTTGCTTTGTACCAAAAATACAGAAAAATGACGCGCCGTGAGTACAGACCTAACACCAGCTTTGTGATAGCGATCCTTCAGCCAGAAACCCGAAGGTGATTAGTAAAGGTTCTATAAAAAGGAAACCTGATGGAGCGGCGCATTTTGTTCCAAAATGTTCCTCCATCAGGTCTGCTATGATAAAGACAAGTGTTATTTAGTGCGGTGAAACCACTTTTAAGCCGATAATAGAGCCGATCAGCGTCGTAATGAACAATACACGCAGAAAGGTAGCCGGCTCCTTAAATACAAGGATACCTACCAATACGGTACCTACCGCGCCAATACCCGTCCATACGGCATAAGCGGTACCCAGGGGCAAGGTCTGCGTGGCCTTCATCAGCATATACATGCTCAATGTCAGACAGGCCGCAAAACAGGCATACCAGAAATATACCGTATTACCTGTCGCCTCTTTTGCTTTCCCTAAGCTAAAAGTAAATCCTACTTCGAATAGTCCGCCGATTATCAGAATGATCCAGTTCATAGTCATTTTTATTTCGGGGCAAAATTAGACCCTGAATAGACGCCTGGACTTTACAAATGTTAAATAATTAGCTTTTTCCGGCCCTGATACGGCTTAGACTTACTGCCGATATACCAAGATAAGAGGCGATATGCCCAAGCGGCACCCGCTGAAGTAAAGCCGGGTTTTCCTCCATAAATTCCTTATACCGTTCACTGGCACTACCGATCTGTAATTTGATCAGTCTGTTCTCTGTTTTGATGATCTCTTTTTCTGCAAATTTCCTTCCCCAGTTGGCAATATTGATATCCTGCCGGTATAAGCCCTGGAGTTTCGCCGCCTCCATCTGAAACAATTTACAGTCTTCCAGCAACTCTATATGCTCATAGCCGGGTTTCTGTTCAACATAACTTCTCATGGACACCACGGCATCCCCTTCCTGTCCGAACCAGAAAGTAACGTTCCGGTCACGCTTCTCTGAAAATGCACGGGCAATCCCCTGTTTGATAAAATACACCTGATCCTCGATCCGTCCGGCCCTTAACAACAAATGTCCTTTGGGATGACTTTTTTGTTCAGCAATACTTTCTAACTGCGCCAAAGATTGAGGCGGCAGCGGATAGATATTACACAGTATTTGTTGAATCGTCATTAAATACAATTGGTTATAAAGATAGGAAAGATCGCTATGATCCGAATTGCATAAAAAAACCCGGATAAAGAATTACCCGGGTATTCGTAACTGTATATCGTCGTATTTGAATAGAAAATTTTGTTATGCGCCTATTGTGTGATTGTTCCTGATGACTACTACTCCGTCAAACACGTCAATCAGCACCGGCTTAGTCTTATCGATATCCCCTGCAAGTATCTTTTTACTCAGCAGATTGATGATCTCTTTCTGTATCAACCTTTTCAGTGGTCTTGCGCCGAATTGAGGGTCATAACCCTGAACGGCCAGGTAGTCGAGCGCATAGTCAGAGAATTCCAATATCATGCCATTTTGCGCTACCAGGTCCTTTAACTGTTGTAACTGAATGTTAATTATTCCCTTAATTTCTTCGCGAAGCAATGGCTGGAACATAATCACCTCGTCCACACGGTTCAGGAACTCCGGACGGATAGTCTGTTTCAGTAAGTTCATTACCTCTGCTTTGGTAGCATCTACTACGTCCTCACGGTTGCTCTCGTCAATCCTTTCGAAATTCTCCTGGATAATCTGGCTACCCATGTTGCTGGTCATGATGATAATGGTGTTTTTAAAGTTCACCACACGACCCTTATTATCTGTCAGACGACCATCATCTAATACCTGTAACAAAATGTTAAAAGTATCCGGATGCGCCTTTTCTATTTCATCCAGCAGCACGACAGAATAAGGTTTACGTCTTACGGCTTCTGTCAGCTGTCCGCCTTCATCATATCCCACATATCCCGGAGGGGCACCTACCAGACGGCTCACGGCGTGTTTCTCCTGGTATTCGCTCATGTCGATGCGCGTCATCATGGAGTCGTCGTCAAACAGGTACTCTGCCAGGGCTTTTGCCAGTTCGGTTTTACCGACGCCGGTGGTACCCAGGAAGATAAACGAACCTATCGGACGTTTAGGATCCTGTAATCCTGCCCTGCTTCTGCGGATCGCATCAGATACAGCGACGATCGCTTCTTCCTGACCAACCACACGTTTGTGCAATTCTTCTTCCAGGTTGAGCAGTTTGTCTCTTTCACTCTGCAACATCCTCGATACCGGAATACCTGTCGCTTTGGCAACGTTTTCCGCAATATCTTCTGCGTCTACCTCTTCTTTCAACAAACGCTTATGGTCTGTCGACATTTCATTCAGCTCCGCTGTATATTTTGCAATCAGTTCTTCCTGTTCTTTTACCTTACCATAACGGATCTCGGCTACACGGCCGTATTCCCCGTTACGTTCTGCCTGTTCTGCTTCCAGCTTCAGATTTTCAATATCGCCTTTAGCAGCCTGCAGTTTATCTACGATCTCTTTTTCCTCCTGCCATTTTGCTTTGAAAGTGCTGCGCTGTTCTCCCAGACGGGCAATCTCCCCGTTCAGCTCACGCAGCTTGTCTTCATCATTCTCACGTTTGATCGCTTCTCTTTCAATTTCCAGTTGTCTGATACGACGTTCCAGTTCGTCCAGTTCCTCCGGCATGGAGTTCATCTCCAGGCGGAGTTTGGCTGCACTTTCATCAATCAGGTCAATCGCTTTATCCGGCAGGAAACGATCCGTAATATAGCGGTGCGATAATTCAACCGCCGCAATGATCGCTTCGTCTTTGATCAGCACATGGTGATGGCTTTCGTAACGCTCTTTCAGACCACGGAGGATAGATATGGCATCTTCCACGTTTGGCTCGTCTACCATCACTTTCTGGAAACGGCGTTCCAGGGCTTTATCTTTCTCAAAATATTTCTGGTATTCTGTCAGTGTGGTGGCGCCGATGGCACGTAATTCACCACGGGCCAGGGCCGGTTTCAGAATGTTGGCAGCGTCCATCGCGCCTTCCATAGCGCCAGCGCCTACAAGGGTATGAATCTCGTCTATAAAGAGCACCAGTTCCCCGTTGCTTTCCGTCACCTCTTTAATCACTGATTTCAGTCTTTCTTCGAATTCCCCTCTGTATTTAGCGCCAGCCATCAATGCACCCATATCAAGGGCATAAATGATCTTGGAACGCAGGTTCTCAGGCACGTCTCCGTTGATGATACGATGCGCCAACCCTTCCACGATCGCTGTCTTACCTACACCAGGTTCTCCGACCAGGATAGGGTTATTTTTGGAACGGCGGGAAAGGATATGCAGGGTCCTGCGGATCTCTTCATCACGACCGATGACAGGATCCAGTTTACCGGCACGTGCCAGTTCATTCAGGTTCTTTGCATACTTCTGAAGGGAATTATATTGGGTATCAGCAGTTTGAGAATTGACGGTACTACCCTTACGCAGATCTTTGATAGCAGCCTTCAGACCTTTTTCTGTCAAACCTGCATCTTTCAGCAATTTGGCAGTGTCGTCACTGCCACCCAGTATACCTAGTAACAGGTGTTCGACACTCACAAATTCGTCTTTAAACTCCTTGATGCTGGAGCCAGCTCTGAGCATGGCGTTATTCGCATCGCGGCCTAATACCTGCCCGGCTTCCCCGCCGGAAATACGGGGGTATTTCTTTATTTGATCTTCCAGTCTGGAAGACAGGAAGTTGACATTTATATTGTTCTTTTTAAGTAAATAGTCGATAGCACTGTCCTGGTCTTCCAGCAGGGCCTTCAGCAAGTGCCCTGTCTCAATGGCCTGTTGTTGTCCATTGAAGGCCAGTTGCTGCGCTTGTTGCAGTATTTCCTGCGATTTAATAGTGAAGTTGTTCAGATTCATATACAGTTTTGTTTTCTCCTTTTTCGTCTTTCTAAACGACGTATAGAGAACAACAAAACATAGTCCAAGGTTAACAGTTGGGGCATTTTGTCAGAAATACCGGTGCCGGACTGCTGTTTTTACAGCTTTTCCGGCACCGGACTGCAATTATTTCACTTTTTGACGAGAACGATCCTGCTCCTGTCTGCTTTATACATACTATTATAGAACTTTGCCAGCTCCCCATAGGAACTGGCAGGGTAAGTACCTCCTTTATGATCAATAGAACGGATATAAGTGATCACATTCCCTTCGATACTCACTTTTGAAGAATAAACCCCGAAAGGACTCTCTAAGGTCATTGGCTGAGGCATCGCTTCAGGTGTATAACCCTCCGGAATAGTGATCTTTACGGTATCGATATCACGATAGGAATGACTCAGGTAGATGTCTGCCCTGCGTACGGAATCAACAGATAATCGCTTTGAAGTCTTGTTCATCAGGTTAGGCTCGATGAACATGCGTTTACCCGTGATCGTAGCATAGTTACGGGCAGTAATTTCGATCCGCTCGTCAATATATGGCAACACAGACTTAGTTTCCTTCCAGTCATAACTTTTCACCTCGTAACTGGGGAAAAAGCCCACTTGTTTCAGCGCCTCCATCAGTTTCTCTTTGGTAAGGCTGTTCAGTGCTGAATGCAGGTCATCCGTCTGTAATGCGCTATAACGGCTATTAGCCCTGACACTCATTTCGCCGGATTCCTCCACTTTAGCGACGATATTACGTGTCTGTACATTCTGCTCCATAGAATAGACAGGTGTACGTACCAGTTTCCCCCCGTTTTCGTCTACGATCAGCACAGACCTGTTACCGGTAAATTCTCCCATATAGCCCAGAGGCACTGTACTGCTGGTGCATTCCAGCCATGTCGTATCTTTTGTATCGGGTACGCATACGATTACGTGATTGAAACTGGGCGAAGGAAAATCTGCCAGTGTTACATCATTCCTGTCTTCCCCGGCATATACCAGCACACAGGAGGCTTTAACACCCGCTTCCTTCAGCATTGCACACATATAATTGGAAAGTGCCTTACAGTCGCCATACCCTTTGGAGGCCACATAAGCAGCATCGAAAGTCTGCCAGCCGCCTATACCCAATTGTACACTGATATAACGGGTATGCTGTTGCAGATATTCATAGAGCTTCGAGATCTTTTGCTCGCGGGCTAGACCATCCGTCAGCTGATGTACGGTCTGCTTTATATTATCCGGCAGTACGTCTCTTCCCTGATTCAGTATATAGGAGAATTTCCCGAATTCTTCCCAGGTATTCATCGTCCCCTTATACTGTGCCATTTCAAATGACGCCGGAGCCAGCAGCACCGATATAGAACGGGTGCTCCAATGTGGCGCATAAGGTTCTTCCGGAACAGCACAAAGGTTCTTCGCCTCCCAGGTATAAGTACGGTCGGATCCGTCATTTCCCAATAAGGGTTCGCCTTTATAATTGAGCGCCTTATAGCGGAGTAAATAGTCCTTTGGCGTAATCACGGTCAGTTTACTCTGCTCTACCGCAATGGATTCGTCGTCCTGCGGACGCCATTTTGGAAGGTAATAGCTATGATTATACCTGATTTCCACCTCATACTCCACGGTGTGCGGATACAGGTTGTGATAAAAGACGTGGCGTTTAATACGGTCATCCGTCATCAGATCACCGCCAGTGCCGCTCAGATCCTGTATATCGCTCTGTTTAAGCTTTTTGATGGGTAATCCCAGTCCGTCGTATAAGGTGCCTTTAATAGAACGGATTTCCGTCAATTTATCATAGCCACCGGCGAAATAGGCAAACTTCTCCCCTTCCGCATCCAGCACCGTAACAATATAGTGCATGGTCATACGCACATCCCGGGGATCATTGACCTTTACGGTCACCTCTTCCAGACGCGTTACCGCGTGTGCATTCTTCTTCAGAGAATCTGGAATCAGCATGGCCGGATAAATCGGGTCTCCGGCAAAAGCCGGGCCTATGGACAATAATACGCATACACAGTAACAAACTGCGGATGCGTATTTTTTGGTTAAAAACGAAAACATTGATTAGCTTTTTCTTTTCAGTACAATTTGTTCTGATTGTTTCTTAACAATCATATCATAGAATCTGCGCAGTTCTACATATTCCTCCGGAGCAAATACAGCTCTGCTCAATTTGATGCGGGAACGGAACTGGATATTGTTTTCACTCGCCTGGATCAGGTACTGGAAAACACCGTCTGTCTCGTTCAGTTTCACTACGGAGGATTTTGGCAGCTCTTCTACTTCATAACCTTCCGGTATTGCCAGATTCAGCGTATAGGTTTCATCTATCACATGCGACATTTCTACCGGGTAGAAACGCGTTTCAGACAGGAAAGGGTTCTTCAGTGTCGCTTCTTTAAACAGCGGATTGATATACAACATGCCTGATTCGTCAGGCTTCATTTCGAAGTCATATTTTACTTTTAAAGGCACCTCATTATCATTCATATCTTCTACTTCAACACCACTGATAGTAGTTTCAGCGCCAAAGTCTTTCTCATGCCCTTTGAAATAAGTATCCTTCCCTTTATCTTTTATACCCGCACGCATAGAGCAGGATTCAAAATAGGTAGGTATCTGCTGGTAACTGCCTTTCAGGGAACCACCTTCGCCTCCCATGACCATGACATAAGTGGTTTTCTGCTCTACCAGGTCATCCGGGTTCAGATAAACAGGCATCGGGGTGGTACCTTCCAGCAACAGACGGGCATGTCCATTATAACAGGAAGAACTCAGACGACCGAATCCGAGGTATGACAGGGAAGCATCCAGGAAATACGAAAGCGTATCAACCGTCAGTGTTGCCACCGTGTAGTTAAAGCGCGCAGCAAGCGGATACATTTCATTGGTCACACCATGATCACGGGTACTGAGAATCATCGGATCCGCCTTCAGTTTAGCACGACGCAACATCGCAACCAGCAACAGGTTAATATCCGTCTCATTGCCATTGTGGGAAGTGAAGACTGTTTTCAGCGGTTTACTCAGGTACAGACCATCATGATCCGTACAGGTAAAGTTGGTCCGTACATAATTGTAAATACGGCGGGCTTTGGCGGTATCTTCTTTCACACCAGCCACCAGACCGTCTACCACGTCGCCGAGGTAACCGTTGTTCTTACCCAGGTCTGCGCCGAAATCTTCATCTTTATACAGTTCCTCTGAAAACTTATCCCAGGAAGCCATCATCGGCTTAACAGGGCTGTTGGGGAACTTTAAAGCGGCGATCTGGAATTCGATCTTGGTAATGTGATTGGAAAGTGAGGTGGTGTAACCTTCTTCTTTCAGCGCCGGTACGTTTTCTGCAGACCAGACGTTTTTAACCGTATTCGCCGCCAGACTGAAATGCTCTGCAGCAGCAGTCGGACTGGACTCATAACTAAGGTTAAAAGTCTTTCTGTCAATGTCTGCCTTGTGTTTCAGTAATCCGTTCACGTCCTGTTTCAGGAAAACGAAGTCATAAAACTCTGGAATCTCTACGGTGTATTCACTTAACAGCACCGGATACTCATCCTGGAAACTCCAGCTTTTCAGACTGTACTTCCATGGCGAGTTAACGGTGTAGGAATACTCGATAATAGTACCTTCTTTCACGTCGGGAATGGTAAACTTTTTAACGTTTACGGACTTGCCGACTTTGTCATTAAAGATACTTTTGCTGTCCATTTTGGTTTCTACAACCTTGCCGTCTACCAGGTTGTAGGCAACGGCTTTTACGTTCTGTAATTTTTCCTCTGCTGAGCCGACATGATAAAGCCCCACCCGGACGGTGGCTTCATCATAGGCATTCTTATCAATGATTTTAATACGCTTGTACTGCTTAAAAATCATATGGAGGTCATCTCTGTCAGCTTCATATTCTGATGATCCGACATCAGCAATAATCACCGCATGGGCTGAAGTATCTTTCTCGAACGATGTGGGTTTAAAATCTTCTGGTGAGATCTTTCCGAATTTAACTTTCGATTGTGAGAATGCTGTACAAGAGATAAGGCAACCTACTATAAGGTGCAGGGGGAATACAATAGATCTGCTACGCATATAAGGATATAAGGATTATTTGAAAGTGAAGGTATGTAAAATTGATATTCCAACACTTGCTATAGCATACTTTTATTTTTATGTAACTTGCAGCCACTCATGGACCTAAGGGGAAAATATACGGATTTTATTAAGAAGCATGCTGCCGACCTCGGTTTCGATCATTGCGGCATTGCACAGGCAATGCAGCTGGATGACGATGCCCGTCGCCTGGAAAAGTGGCTGCATAAGGGAATGCATGGATCCATGCATTATATGGAAAACAATTTCGATAAACGGGTGGATCCCCGCAAACTCGTCGATAATGCAAAATCCGTCATTACCCTGCTCCTGAATTACTACCCCCGGGAGCAACAGCGCACGGATACCCCCAAGATCTCCAAATACGCCTATGGACATGACTATCATGAAGTTATCAAAGCCAAACTGAACACCCTGCTGGCAAGAATGCAGGAAGAATTCGGGGCTGTCAGCGGACGGGGCTTTGTGGACTCCGCCCCTGTACTGGAAAGAAGCTGGGCGCAACGCAGCGGATTGGGATGGCTGGGCAAAAACGGGAATCTGATCCATAAACAGGCCGGTTCCTTCTTCTTTATCGCCACCCTCATTACCGACCTGGAACTCCTGTATGACGGACCCGTAGGTGATTTCTGCGGATCCTGTACCCGTTGTCTCGACGCCTGTCCTACTGGTGCTCTCGTCGAACCAGGAGTAGTAGACGGCAGCCGTTGTATTTCCTATTTTACCATAGAACTGAAAGAATTACTGATCCCTGACAACATGCAGGGACAGTTTGATAACTGGATGTTTGGCTGTGATGCCTGCCAGGACGTATGCCCCTGGAACCGTTTTTCCAAACCCAATAAGACGGTAGAATTTACGCCCATTCCCGAAATCCTCAATTTTTCGACCAAAGACTGGGAAGAACTCACCGAAGAAGAATTCAAACGCATATTCCGCCGCTCTCCCATGAAGCGGTCCAAGTATGCCGGTATACGCAGAAATTTGCGTTTCGTTAACGGTTGAGCTACTTGTATTTTTATTCCTTTTTTGTACATTGTTGAACGCTGTGCCAATTATACCATCATCTGTCTTGCTAAAGGAAGTATTTTAAAAAAGGGTTATTTATGGAAGTTAACGTACTAACTGCACCAGGTTTACATGGTTCAGGGCCATTGCATTGGCAAACAATCTGGGAACACAACCCCGGATACAAACGTATCGATCAGCAAAATTGGGACACACCAGAAATGACAGAGTGGATAAAGACAATCGAGGAAGCCGTAGCAGCAGCCGGTCCGGACGTTGTCATTGCCGCCCATAGCCTGGGATGTATCGCACTCGCCCACTGGGCGCAACACACAAAACTCAGCATTAAAGGCGCCTTACTGGTAGCCCCGGCTGACGCAGAAAGACCAGGATTCCCTGAAGAAGCACATGGCTTCTCCCCCATCCCGATGTCTGCATTACCCTTCAAAAGTATTGTGGTTTCAAGTACCAACGACCAGTATGCCACCCTGGAACGCGCCAGGTCTTTCGCCAATGCCTGGGGAAGCCGGTTTGTCAATGCCGGCGAAAAAGGACACATCAACGCCGACTCCAACCTGGGAGACTGGCCCGCCGGACAAACATTATTAACGGAGCTGGTAAGAAACTGGCAAACACTGTAAAGAATTAGGAATTAAGAATTAAGAATTAGGAATTAAGAATTAATAAACAGGACAGAATTAATAAACAAGCATCAGCAAAAAAGAATCAGTAAAAAAGAATCAACAAACAGGCATCAACAAACAAACATTGGCAAACAAGCACCAAACATTAAGAATTAACAAACAAAAATTAGTAACCAAAATCTAAGCATTAAAAATGAACACCTACAAGATCAATTACAAGATCAATTAAACAGCTCATTAATATTTAGACGCCCTTACCAATCCACCTGACGTTATCAGCGGAGAGGTTGAGGTGGAGACAAAGGGCCTTAGCCCTTTGAGAGCCCGCCCCGCTTGATAGGCTTAATCCCCCATCCCAACGCCCAACACGCCCCTCACCGCCCAATAGCCCTTCTCGCAAAAAGGGCGTCAGCCCGGCGTCCCCACCTCAACCCGCAGCAGCATAATCTCCCCTATCACCACCCAATACCACACCTCAAAAAACCGCATCAAACCCGCGTCCCCACCTCAACCCGCAGCAGCATAATCTCCCCTATCACCACCCAATACCACACCTCAAAAACCGCATCAAACCCGCGTCTCACCTCAACCCGCAGCAGCATAACCTCCCCATCACCACCCAATACCACACCTCAAAAACCGCATCAAACCCGCATCTCACTACCCAATAATACGTATCAAAAAACCGCATCAACTCGTCCAAAATAAAAAGCCGATCCGTACGAAACGGACCGGCGATTGATATTCCACGTCATCATTGGCTTATTCAGCCTATCGATCTTTAATTACTTAAATCCTTTCATCAGATAAAACGCATCATTCCACCGCAACTCATTCCGGAACTGATACAAATCCGTTTGCTGACCGATCTTCACATACTCAATACCCGCCATGTCAGCAAAATCCTGCATATGCGCAGCCCCGAGATTCTGGCTGTAACAAGTATGATGCGCACCACCCGCCTGGATCCACGCGGCACACCCCGTACGCATATCCGGATACGGCTTCCACAACACCCTCGCCACGGGCAATTTCGGCAGCTCATGCAATGGTGCAACAGCCTCCACTTCATTCACCAGCAATCTAAACCGGTTACCCATATCAATCACTGACGCATTAATCGCCGGTCCGCTGGCTACATTAAACACCAATCTTACCGGATCCGCTTTACCACCAATACCCAATGGATGTATCTCACAGGACGCCTTACCGCTCGCTATAGAAGAACAGATCTCTAACATATGCGCACCCAGCACCAGTCTGTTATCCGGATCAAAATGATATGTATAGTCTTCCATGAAGGAGTTACCACCCGGCAAACCACTTCCCATTACCTTCATGGCTCTCACTAATGCAGCGGTCTTCCAGTCGCCCTCTCCGCCGAAACCATAACCATCTGCCATCAGACGTTGCACAGCAATACCCGGCAATTGTTCCATACCATGCAGGTCTTCGAAGGTATCAGTAAAGCCTTTGAATCTGCCTTCTTCCAGGAATGCACGCAGACCTAACTCGATACGTGCGGCTTCCAGCAGGGAGGCATGTTGTGCGCCGTTCTTCTGTAAAGCGGCTGACAACGTATAGGTATCCTGGTATTCCTGCACCAGTTTACCGATAGCCGCGTCGCTGATGCCATTAATGTATTTCACGACATCACCGATACCGTAACCATTAACGGAATAACCGAACTGCAGTTCTGCTTCTACTTTATCCCCTTCGGTAACAGCTACCTGTCTCATATTATCGCCTATACGGGCAAAACGTGCACCCTGCCAGTCAAACCAACCGGCAGCTGCGCGCAGCCATACGCCGATTTCTGCAACGACGTCCGGATCCTGCCAGTGGCCTGCCACTACTTTACGATCCATACGCATTCTTGACATCATAAAACCAAACTCACGGTCACCATGTGCGGACTGGTTCAGGTTCATGAAGTCCATATCTATATCACCCCATGGGATGTCGCGGTTAAATTGGGTATGCAGGTGCAGCAATGGACGTTGTAATACTTTCAGTCCGCCGATCCACATTTTGGCTGGAGAAAAAGTATGCATCCATGCGATGACGCCGATACAATCAGGCGCTGTATTCGCTTCCTGACAGATACGATAAATTTCGTCAGGCGTCTTTACGACTGGTTTAAAGACGATGCGTACCGGTATATTGGCTTCATTGCTCAGGGACTGCGCGATCTTTTCAGCATGCGCCGCTACCTGCTTTAAAGTTTCTTCTCCGTAAAGATGCTGGCTGCCTGTGATAAACCAGGCTTCAAATTGCTTCAACTGTATCATGCTGTTGGAATTTATAGGTGATGACCTGCGCTATTGTCCATAATAAGCATCGGGCCCGTGTTTGCGTTCAAAATGTTTTTTAATCAGCGCCTCTTTCAGCTTCGGACATTCCGGACGGATACTCTCCGTAAGAAATGCCATACGTGCTACTTCTTCCAGCACAGCGGCATTATAGACCGCTTTATCAGCTGTTTTACCCCAGGTAAAAGGAGCGTGATTACCGACAAGTAACATCTCTACATCCTTGTGGGAAAGACCTCTTTCCTGCAGGCATTGCATGATCTGAAAACCGGTTTGGTATTCATAATTCCCCTTGATCATGTCATCACTCATAGGCGCTGCACAGGGTACGTCTGCGGTAAGGTGATCAGCGTGCGTAGTACCATAAACAGGGATATCGCGCTGTGCCTGTGCCCAGGCAGTTGCATACGTGGAATGCGTATGTACGATACCGCCGATATCATCCCAGTGCTTGTATAATACCGCATGAGTTTGGGTATCCGAGGAGGGGCGGCTGTTACCTTCAACGGTGTTACCGTCAAAGTCAACGATCACCATCTGATCCGGCGACAGCTGCACATAAGGCACGCCGCTGGGTTTTATGGCAAATACGCCGGCAGCACGGTCAACTACGCTTACATTTCCGAATGTAAAGAGTACCAGTCCCAGTGCAGGCAATTGCATATTGGCTTCGTAAGCCTGCTCTTTTATGCCCTGATATTGTTTGCTCATACGTATAGTTTTTCGGTGATAGCGCCCAGTTCCTGGAATTTGCGGTAACGGGCGGCGTAATAAGCCACATTCTCCTGGCGGGGCTGCCAGGTCGTTTCAAATCCGGAAGTCATTGCCTGCTGTGCCTGATCAATATCAGGATATACACCTGCTGCTACTGCTGCAAACATAGCCGCGCCCAGTGCACATGCATTCTCACTATTGACAATGCGGATAGGACGGTTCATGACATCTGCCAGTACCTGCATGGCATAACCTGATTTCTTGGCTACGCCACCCAGGGCGATCACTTCTTTGATCGCGATACCTTCTTTCTCGAAACGCGCTGCGATGCTTTGCGCCCCGAAAGCGGTGGCTTCTACCAGTGCTTTGAACACCTGTACAGCGTCTATACCAAGGTGTAAACCTGTAATGGTGCTTTTCAGCGTGTGATTAGCGTCTGGCGTACGACGACCATTAAACCAGTCCAGTGCCAGCGGATCATTCTCTTTCAATGGCAATTGCTGCGCCTGTGCCGAGAGGTAGCCTAACAACCGGCCCTCTACTGCGGCCAGTTTGTCCTGCTCATCCGGTAAGAGGGCATACATCGGTCCCATGATCAGTTTACGCAGCCAGGCAAATACATCGCCGTAAGCGGATTGACCCGCTTCCAATCCGAGCATACCCGGTATTACCGAACCATCTACCTGTCCGCAGATACCTTTTACAAACAGATGCCCAGCTTCCTCCATAGGCGCTACCAGGATATCGCAGGTGCTGGTACCGATGACTTTACAGAGGGAGTAAGACTGGATACCACCGCCTACGGCGCCCATGTGTGCGTCAAATGCACCGGTGCCGATGATTACATCTGTTGGCAGACCCAATTTCTCCGCCCATGCCGCACTGATAGTGCCGGCAGGTACGGTCGCTTCAACGGTATCGGTATATGTCTGGTCGTATTTTGTGAGTGCGGGATTCAGTTTTTCAAGAAACGTACGCGGAGGTAAGCCCCCCCAGGAGGCGTGCCACATCGCTTTATGACCCGCTGCGCAACGACTGCGTAACAGGGTGCTGAGGCTTTTATTGCCGGTGAGTACAGCCGGGATCCAGTCGCAATGCTCTACCCAGGAAGCTGCCTTTTCACGTACGGCATCATCAGTTGTAATAACGTGCAATATCTTGGCCCAATACCACTCGCTGCTGTAAATACCGCCACTGTACTGGGTATAATCCATCCCATTGCTATGCGCGATGTCATTAATCAGGGCTGCTTCCTTATTGGCAGTATGATCTTTCCAGAGGACGAACATGGCATTTGGATTCTCTTCAAATCCGGGTACCAAAGCCAGCGGCGTACCGGTTTCATCTACCGGACCCGGCGTAGAACCGGTCGTGTCTACGGCGATCCCTTTCACCAGGGCCGCCGTACCCGGAGGACATTGCTGCAATGCTTCACGGATACTATGCTCCAGCCCTTCCAGGTAATCCAGCGGGTGCTGCCTGTATTGTTGCGTAGCCGGGTCACAGTATAATCCTTTCTGCCAGCGAGGGTAGTAATGCACTGCACTGCCGGCTTCCTGTCCTGTCTGAGTATTTACTACGAGAGAGCGCACTGAATCGGTACCGAAGTCGACACCTATTACAAATGAATTTTCCATAACGTACAATCCTGACATGCCTCCCACCTATAGCAGGAAACAGCCGCTTAATTTAAAAATGAATAATTGTTCGTATATACTTTATTGTCAAAAAGACAATTATAAAAAAAGGCAAAAAAACGCTGATATGATTATCACTGTATCAACAGTGACCATCATATCAGTGATGGCCTATTTCAAATTTCCCGGATCGGAAACAAAATTGAGGAAGGCGTGGAATTTGGCGCTGTATTTTCTTTTATCCAGCTTATAATAGAATGCTCCCCTTTTGGAAGTAGCCCTCTCTTTTTCTTTTTGTTTGACAAGCAAGCCGGTAGATAAAACCTTCCTGCTGAAATTACGCTTGTCAAAGCCGGCATCATATACTGCTTCAAACAGTATCTGTAACTGCGGAATTGTGAATCTGGTCGGTAACAGCTCAAACAACAGCGGGTGGATCGCCGCTTTGTAACGTAACCTGGCCTGAGCCTCTTCAACCATATCGGCGTGATCAAAGATCAGTTTAGGGGCATCTTTGAGCGGGAACCACTCTGCCTTATACTCATCAGTGATCTGCTGTTTGTATTGATTGATGTCGATCAGGGCGAAATAGGCTACTGAAAGCGTTCTTTCCATCGGGTCCCTGCCGGGATGACCGAAAGAGCCAAGCTGCTCCATGTAAACCCCGTCCAGTCCTGTCAGCTTAGTCAGCGTACGCGCCGCTGCCTGCTCCAGATCTTCATCAGGCTGAACGAAACCTCCCATCAGGCTCCATTTCCCTTTCTCCGGCTCAAAGCCGCGTTTGATCAGCAAAAGCTTTAGATCCTGTCCGTCAAAACCGAAAATAATACAGTCTACAGCTACCAGCATCCGGGTTTGCCGGGAATAACGTGTCATACTTTGCAGGAATTTAATTCCGCTAATATAAAACAGAGTGTTGATATTGCCAGCATTTAAAACTGCAGACCGCTTATTTAGCACAATATAGAAATATAAATGTCAATTTTACAATTAATTTTTATCAAAGATCAGAATAGCCTGCAACGCTGCAGGAACCCCACACCACAAACGCCGTTAGCCGGCTTGGGAAACCAACTAACCAGGACTTACTATCTTTTCCGATAGGAGCCGGCTCGCAATAAAAATGGCCCTGGCTATCGCCAGGACCATCAACTATTTATCGCTGCGCTAAGGCAGATAGACAACCAGGATTATCTGAACAAACCACTGGTGCTAAGTGTCGTGTAATCAGGCACAAACGTGAGTATGTTGTCAAAGCCAATAAACTCCTCAGCAGTATGCATAGTCGTCAGTACCACCGCTTTCATACCCGCATTTGCAGCTGCCTCTACTCCTTTTGGCGCATCCTCAAATACAATACAGTTCGCAGGATCAACGCCCAGTTCCTCCGCCGCCTTTAGGAAAACCTCAGGATTCGGTTTACTCGTAGCAACATCATTCGCAGTAATGATACTTTTAAAATAGTGGCGGATCTGTAGGTTGTCCAGCGCAAAATCCACGTTAAACGGAATAGCCGCCGTACCGATACCCATCAGGATACCCTCTTTCTCAGCTGCTTCCAGGAAAGTGTCCAGTCCCGGAATCAAACGAAGGTGCGGCAGATACGCCTGCTGGTACTTCCGCTCCTTTTCCATGGATAATGCATCCATCTCTGCCTCCGTAAAACGGTTCTTCCCGAAAATACGGATCAGCAACTCCTGATTCTTACCATACATCTCCCTCTTCACCGCCTCCCGGGTCATACCTGCCCCCAGGTCATCATTCAGAATATTAAACCAGCCCTCTAAATGATATGCCATATCATCGATCATCGTGCCGTTCATGTCGAAAATAAATGCCTTTTTCATATGCCTGTTTTACGATTTGCAGGCCCAAAGCTAGTAAATTAAGGGAAGAGTCCATAAAGAGAAGCCGCTTGCGCTGGTTTTCCACATCCGCCACTGCAATTAGTGGATAATATCCCAGCCATCCAGCGCCGCCCGCCGCCGGATTATGATTAAATTCAGTATGCACAAAATCAACATCGATGGCAAAACAACAATCCATTATCACCTTTACCGGTAAACTCGGTCCGCAGATCGGCTATGAGCGCAACGGTAAATATTTCCTCCGTGGCGCACCGCAAATAGTACGTCAGACGATCGCTACCCGCAAAGCAGCCAAACGCTTTGGCATAGCCAGCAGAAAAAGCCGGCTTATCCGCAATGCCTGCTATCATGAACTGGACGTACGCTGCGACAGCAGCCATGTAAATCGACTCAATAGCTTACTGATTGCTGCTAACGGCGATAACGCTGCTATTAATGGTTTCCGCTTTAACCAGCAGATCGGCATAGATCGTTTCCTCCCAGTAAAACCCACGCTTTCCGGGAATGATGAACTGTATATTCCCGCACAGGAAATACCCCCATACGGACGCTTTAGCGCCCTGGAAATAAAAGCCATCGCCGTTCGGATTGATTTTGATACACGCCGTGTAACTGGCACTGATACCGTCGTTACAACCATATACCCAGGGAAACCTTTCGAAGGATTGACCATTCCCCTGTTCGTTGCCGGAGAAGGAACGCTGATCCTGACCTTACAAGTGAGAGGAATGCGCCAGGATGGTCCGTCCCGTGATCAACGATATGTTGCCGCAGATGTCATTGCCGTGATACCTCCTGAAGCGATAAAACGCTTTAAAGTACACACGCATATCCAACGAGCAACAACACATCTGTACAACACACCTCTTCCGGTACATACATACCGCTATCCTGCTATCACACAGTTAGAATAAACACGCAGCTACCATCCTGTTATCTTTGTTGCCTATTTTTCTACCCGCTATTTCGAACATACATCTATTTTACCCGCTGCTACGTCCTTCAGCAGCCGCCCCTTCATGCTCCGATCATTCTCGTCGACAACATCAAAGCTTACATGACAGCTCCCCCGCATCACCATAGCAATACCGGATCAAGTCCACCTCTTCGCCCGGGCAACTAGCCATATAGTACCTGTTATTCAGGTAGCTTCGGCACAACAAGCGCCGTCTGTAAGTCCTTTCTCACCTCCTGCCACTCCAGCCAGATATGATCCTGCGCGGACTCTTCTCCCGTCATCCGTCCCTCAATATCCATTCTCCGCAGCTGATAAAAAGCAATGGTCTCTAACACACGTGCAGTGTTTAAGTCTATTTCGCCATTGATCATATCAGCATTACTTTCCAGTATTCGCCCGATATTAATCCTGTTTTCTATAAGTGATAGTCCCTGATTAGGGCCGGATAGCTGAAGTTCTTCAAATAACCCGCTTAGTATGCTGTCAGCATGATCATCCTGTCCATCATCTTCCCAAAAGCAGATAATGCAGATCTCGAACTCTCCCCGGTCAGTCAGTGAAGGAAAACCACAGCCGGGACAGGTACACAATTGAATCTCGTTCGCCTGAAGATAAGTATCGTAAGTCGTCCTCCTCTCTTTGAATGCTGCTAATATTTCGTCATCGGTCATAAGGGCTAAAATTATCTCTTTCCGGGGAAAGCAGCAATTATCAATACATCTTTGGCAAACTAACCAAGGACTCTCCCGCTGCGCAAATACATATAACACAGTTATCGCGGACTGAGCAAATCAGGAAGCAGATATACAGGAAAATGGACTTTTGTGGCAGCGCATACAGGAACAACGCAGACAGACAACCGGAAAGATGGCTCACTAAATATTCGTCAGGGAAAATGTAAAAGAAGAAGGTCGAATGAATTCGACCTTCGCCGATCTAGTTCACGTTATTGAATCGGCCGCATGCGGCAAAAATTACCTGGGAAATTTGCATGCAGCTCGCAGAAACCTTTGTTAATAAAACACGCGTTTTTACATCGCCCGACACACACATCCATTCAACTCAAATGTGAAAACAATCCTGATAAACACAACCAGCCTGTCAGTATGTATGGAACAATAAAATCAGAAGAGAATATCTGGCGGATAAGTCTTCTATAACAGTGGAATAACCGGGCACCCTATTCTTACAAAATCAATCGCTACTTAACGCAAGTTAATGATAAATGTCAATCTAACAATTATATTTTTTATTACATAAAACTCCAAAAATCGATGGCGACCTACTGAATAAAAAGCAAAGCCTCCCTGACCTTAAGAGCCCTCTCGCCAAACCGCCTGCCAACAGGTACATACTTGCATCAGTCAAGCTATTACGCCTGATTGCCGCCCAAACTACTTCCCTGGTTATTAAATGGACTTTTCGATATATTTGACGCCATATGCGGAACATTCTCAAAAATTACAGCAGTCTGCTGACCCTACTCGGCGGTATCATCGCCGGCAGTATCCTCGGACTGATCTTCGGGCAACGGGTGGAAGTGATCAAACCAATCGGTGATATCTTCCTCAACCTGCTCTTTACAGCGGTCATTCCGCTGGTTTTCTTCGCTATTTCTTCTGCGATTGCCAATATAGACCCCGGACAAAAACTAGGCAAGGTCATCTCCGTCATGACCTTCGTTTTCCTTGGTACCGTGCTGGTATCGGCATTCCTCACCATCGTAGCCGTCTGGATCTTCCCACTGAAAGCAGTAGCGCCAGGGACCTTCGTACCCGACGAAAACACGCATCCTGCTGGTTTTGGTGAACAGATCGTAAAACTGCTCACAACCGGGGAATTCTTCGAACTACTGTCCCGGAAAAACATGCTGCCTTTTATTATTTTCTCCGCGCTGACAGGCTTTGCAGCCCTGAAAGCGGGTGAAGCTGGTAAGGCATTCCGCAATTTCCTGCACTCCGGCAACGAAGTCATGAAATCCTTCCTGGACATTATCATGGTACTCGGTCCTGTCGGTCTGGGGGCCTACTTCGCTTACCAGGTAGGTACGCTCGGTCCACAGCTCTTTGGCACCTATGCCAGCTCCATGGCGGTCTACTACGGATTCGGCCTCTTTTATTTCATCGTACTTTTCAGCGTATACGCTTTCCTGGCCGGCGGCTTCGCAGGCGTGAAGATCTACTGGAAAAACAACCTCATTCCTACTTTTACAGCCCTGGGATCCTGTAGCAGCATCGCCACCATCCCGGCCAATCTGACGGCCGCTCAACGCATGGGGATTCCGGAACACATTGGAAACGTGGTAGTGCCACTGGGCGGTTCCTTGCACAAGGACGGCTCCAGTATCTCTTCTATCATTAAAATCGGTGTGGTATTCGCGATGTTTGGCCGTCCGCTGACCGGTGTAGATACCGTACTGCTGGCATTAGGGGTCACTGTGATCGTAAGTATTGTGGAAGGGGGTATTCCAAACGGTGGTTATATCGGGGAACTGCTCGTGATGTCTGTTTATGGGTTTCCGATAGAAGCCCTGCCGGCAGTGATGGTCATCGGTACCCTGGTCGATCCCCTGGCTACCATTCTGAACGCCACCGGAGATACAGTAGCCGCCATGATGGTAACCAGGGTGATGAAGGGTCGGAACTGGCTTAGGGATCGAGCGGATCTTCAGGATCCTGCTGCCATGCCCGCAGGTCAGGCATGATCACATTTTCCGTAGGGCTCTTCCTCTCCAGTCCTTCGTATGGCAGATAGCCTATTTCATTCATAAAACGGATGGCCATCTTTTCAATTGCCAGTGACTGAAACGAATCAGACACGATCAGCATCGGCTTTGCTGCCGGCATATTGAAAAGATAGGCTAGTCTTACAGCATTGCGGATGTTGGTCGTCGTATGTCTCGCATGTGGCTCAATGATCACCGCACTGTCAGGAATACCCAACTTGCTCACCATATACTTTTTCATCTCTACTGCTTCGCAGAAGGGCGTCTTATAAGGATGCACATGTCCGCCGGAAACAATAATGAAAGGCGCTACACCTTTATTGTACATATCAGCTGCCAATCCGCAACGGTACATACCCATCGTATCCATGGTCTTACCCGGCTTACCCGGACCGCTACCCGGCACCATGATAGACGTATACTTATAAGCATTCCAGTTGATCCTTCTTGATTTGGCAAAAGGAGCCGCATTCGCGCCTTTATATAAAGGCTCATAACGGATAGCCTCGTCTCTGCCATTGATTTCCAGCGCTTCCAGAGATCCCATCAGCGGCTGTTTGAAAAAAGTACTACCCGCGCCGACAGCCAGTACCTGCTGTGTCGCCGTTTTTACTTTCTGTACAAAAGCGGCATCATTCGGACGGAAGGAAATGGAATCTATCTTAGGATAACGCGGCGCAACGCCTTGCAGATACACCCTGAAAATATGGTTCATACCCGCAGCAACATCTTCCCACGCTTTTCTGATAAAAGTAGTATCCGCATCGTTATTGTACAGCGGATAACGGGATTCTATCTTCAGCCGCTCGACTATCTGCGCCATATCATTGTCTGTCACCGTCAGCCGCTTAAATTCATCCGCCACTGCGCTGACCTCTTCCGGTGTCCAGGCAATTGCCTGTCCCATACACACGCCATCTCCGCAGGAAGCATAAGCGGCAGCCAGGCGTTCCTGTCTGTCCTTTGCAATTGCGTTGAACGCAGCATCTTTTACCACCACATTATGCGCGGCGCCATTTCTTTCAAGCACATATAACAGGTAGAACGATTTGCGCATCTGTAATTGCTGTGCGGAGGAATAAGCAGGTCCTACGGCCTTCGCAACGACTGCTGTTTTGGCCTTCGGTTTCGCTTTTACAGTCTTTTTCTTTTTGTGCTGACCATATCCTGTTAACGCCGTTACGGACAATAACAGGCATAAGCCAATGTTGAATGCTGATCTCATGTTGTTTCCCCAGGCGTGTTGGCGACGCCTTATTTTGATTATTGTATCTGTTTTCCGTTTTTCCAGATGGAACTGATATTTGTGGTGGCCCTGATATCAAGTTGTGGATCGGCATCAAGTACCATAAAGTCTGCTTTTTTGCCTGGTTGCAGGGTACCGGTTTCTGCATCGATACCCAATAAAGCGGCGCCCCCGTGAGTGGCATAACTGATCACCTTTAAAACAGGAATACCTGATTCAGCCATCAGCTGCAGCTCACGGTGTTCAGAGAATCCCTGCGCCCTTACCGGCTGTGCACCGGAATCTGTCCCCATAGCGATTTTCACGCCTGCGCTATCCATTTTCTGAAAGTTCCTTTTAGCAATGGCAAACGCCTGTATCTTACGGGCTTTGTCCTTGTCCTCATTTTGCTTTTTACGATAGTCGTCGCTGTTCAGCATATCCCATACGCCTGGCTCCAGCGAGCGCATAAAAAACGGATCTGTAAACCATCCGGGGCTAATGAGGCCATAGGACAGGCCGAAATCTTCTATACAAAGCGTGGGGATATAATAGACATTCTTCTGCTTCATCGCCTTGATCAGCGCATCGTCGACTTCCTGATCACGGATACTGTGCGCTAATACATCAACACCGGCATCTACCAGCTGATGTGCATCTTCCAGGTAATAAACGTGAGCGGCTACTTTGATATTGTGGGTATGTGCCTCTGCAATGATGGCACGGTATATTTCAGGCAGGAGCTTCGGACTGCCATCCACCCAGATCTTTACAAAATCAGGCTTCAGGGTTGCCAGATGACGCATTTCCTCCAGCGCCTGATCTGCATTTACGGGACGCAATATGCTGGGTCCAAATGCCACCGGCGGCGTGCCCCGGGGAGCGCCGAATCCAAAACCAGCTGTATAAAAGGAAGCCCCGCTCATCATGCCTGCACGGGAAGCGTCACGCATGAAAAAGCCGGTAGGCTGATCCGTACCCAGACTCAATACAGTACCCACACCATAACTCAGGTATTGGTTCAGCTGACGGGTTACATTATCGGGCGTAAAGTTTTGAGCGGAGATGTCGGTGCCTTTCAGCAGACCAAGATGACTGTGCGCATCTACCATCAGCGGCATGATCGTTTTACCGCTGCCGTTGATCTCTTCCGCGCCTTTTGTGGGATAATTGGTGCCGGCAGGTAATATGGCCGCGATAGTATCGTCTTTTATCAGCAGACTGACATGGGAACGGGCGGCTCCCCCGCTCCCGTCAATCAAGGTAACATCTTTAATTATTACGGCAGTGTTGTCCTGTGCATTAATATGGAAACATACAGCGGAAAGGCAAACACCTAGAAACATCGGTTTTAACATAGTTAACAATTTGCAGTTTGAGCATTCCAGAACTGCAAACTACGAAACTATAAACTTAAAACAGACCCGGTCGCCTGCTGAATTTTATGAAAGGCAAGATCAAGGTCTGAAAGGAGATCGGCCGGCTCCTCCAGTCCGACGGACAAACGGATCAGACTATCCGCTACCCCGGCGGCTCTACGGGTCTCATCAGGGATAGATTTATGGGTCATACCCGCAGGATGACATAACAAACTTTTAATACCTCCAAGGCTCTCCGCCAGCTTGAAATACTGTGTGCTGGTCACAAATGCCAGTGCCGCTGCCTGGGTATCATCTTTCAGGGTAAACGAAACAATACCGCCAAAGCCCTTGGATTGGCGCTTCGCAATTTCATGTCCGGGATGTGTTTTCAGACCCGGATAGAATACCTTATCTACCAGCGGATGCGCCGCCAGATACTCTGCAATAACCTGCGCATTACTGCAATGCTGTCTTACACGCAGATGCAGTGTCTCTATCCCACGAATCAACAGAAAACTGTCAAAAGGAGAAAGGATCGCGCCACAGGCATTCTGATAAAACTTAATCTCCGCGCCCAGTTCAGGTGTCCTTGTTACAACTACACCGGCAATCAGATCACTGTGTCCGCCAAGGTATTTGGTTGCACTATGAATAACAATGTCTGCACCCAGATTCAAGGGCTGTTGTAATACCGGTGAAGCAAAGGTATTGTCCACGCAGAACAGGCATTTATTTGCAGCTGCAATCTTCGCGATAGCAGCGATGTCAGATATCTTTAAAGTCGGATTGGTCGGGGTTTCCAGCCATATCAGTTTTGTCTTTGGCGTGATCGCATTGAATACCGCCTGCACATCAGAAGTATCTACATAAGTCACCTTAATGCCGAACTTCTGATACACCTTATTGAATAACCGGAATGCGCCTCCATAAATGTCATCCACGGCCACAATTTCATCTCCGTATTGCAACAGTTTCAGAATGGCGTCAATAGCCGCCAGACCGCTTGAAAACGCAATCCCGGTAGCGCCGTCTTCCAGCTGAGCTACAATCTTTTCAAGGGTTTCACGGGTTGGATTGTTCGTACGGGCATAATCATAACCTTTGTTGACGCCGGGTGCCTCCTGCACAAAGGTGGATGTCTGGTAAATAGGTACTGCGATAGCGCCGGTCTGAGGATCTACGGGAATGGAATGGATCAGTTGTGTGATTGTGCTCATCTCTTGTGTTTTTGAGTTTGATGAAAATTGTTGATTAAACAGGTCCTCGGCAGGAACTTATCAGAGATGACAGATAGAAAACAGGAAGGTCTTAAAATAAAAAAACTCACCTGGTAGCCAGGTGAGTTGAATATATTTTGATTAAAATATCGATCAAACCTACTGACTTATCTTTCCCGCTATGCGGGCTGGATGTAGCACCTTTCCGGTTTGGTGGTTCCGGATGGTTGCTAAGGCTTCACAGGGCCATTTCCCTCTGCCTTTCTTGATAAGAATCTTAAAGAACTGATGCAAAGATATAGATGGATATCTTATATCTCCAAATTTATTTTTCTAAGCTTTGGTCTTTTTTACAATTGCCGCTATACCATCTTCGTAAGAAGTAGGCGTGAAATTAAAATGCTTTTCAAACTTCGTACTATCGAAAATGTAAGGATGTGTTGTCTGATACATCATCTCATGCAACTCCGCAATCGTAGTATTGAAAAAGCCTGCCAGCTTGATCATAAAGGTACCCAGCTTCATATACTTCGGCTTCGTATGTAATGCTGCTGCAACCATTTCCACATATTCCTTCCCGTTAGGTGCAGGGTTCTTCGTCGGCAGATGCCATACCTGGTTATACGTCGAAGGATCTGACGCCAGCAGATACAACGCCTTACCTGCATCAGGTGTATACGTGTAACTATGTGTTACATGATCATTCCCCAGCCAGTTCGCTGTCTGACCTTTCGCCAGCTTATCTATCACCATCATATTGAGAATACCGGTAGTATCTGCACCCGGTCCATAGAAATCTGCCGCCCTGGCAATCGTTGCCGTCAGCCTTCCTTCTTTTACCCTATCCATGATCTTCCCCGCAATCAATGCCCTCACCTCCCCTTTTTTACTACGCGGATTGAAAGGCGTGTCCTCCGTCATCTTTCCATCTACCAATCCATACATATATACATTGTCAAAAAAGATCAGTGGAATGCCCCCCTCACTACACGCATGGATCACATTCTGGATGATCTTCGGCCAGGCCTCCTGCCATAGTTTATGGTTATAGGTAAGACCCACCACTAAAAAAACGACAGAAGAACCACTGATAGCTCTCCGGGTCTGTAACGGATCTGTTATATCAGCCGCCATCACACTTGCTCCGTCTACCGCCTGTACCTTTCGGCTCACCAGGCGTACCTGCTTCCCATTTTCTAACAATACGGATGTTAACTCCTTCGCGATAATTCCACCGGCTCCTAAAATTGTATAAATCCCTGATTCTGATACGTTTGATGCTGTGCTGCTCATAAAGGCGTCTTTGTTTTATAAGATAGTGACGTAAAACTATTGAAAATATTTTATTTTCTAAACAGTGTTTAGTAAGTTTGCATCGTAAAGATATTAACATGGGTATTAGTGATCGTAAGGAAAGGGAAAAGCAGGAGATGCGTAAACTGATCATCGGCACCGCGATGGACATGTTCATCCATGATGGATATGAAAAGACCTCTATCAGGAACATAGCTGAAAAGATAGAATATAGCCCTGCCACCATTTACCTCTATTATAAAGACAAGGACGAACTGTTGTACGAAGTACAGGGAGAAGCCTTTGGAGAATTATACAAAGCCTTCGAAAAAGAAGCCACCTCCACCGATCCGTTGGAAAAGCTGGAACAATTGCTCCACTCCTACGTAAAATTCGGCTTTGAACATCCGGACCTCTATGACCTGATGTTTATACTCCGCTCACCCATGAAAGCAGTCAGCGAAGACTGGCCCAATTGTGATGAGTCATTTGACTTCCTCTTAAAGACAGTAACACCTTGTATGCATCAGCTACGCTTCACCGATCCCGGCGTGGCATCACTGTCCATCTGGGCATTAGGACACGGACTCATTTCCCTCTTCGTCAGACAACGCATCAAAGTAATGCAACTGACTGAAGAAGAACAACGGGCATTGATCACCAGTACCGTAGACGAATACCTCCGACTCATCAGGAAATAAGACGATAGCGTCATTTTTTTTGACGCTATCCGCTTTTCATACAATATTCCCGCGTCTCAATCGTCATACTACCTGACGCGTCGAAATCATTCACATTTTCAACTGACACCCGTGGTGTCTTTTTTTATCCTTTATTACTAAACAGTGTTCATTATGTCAACTGCCATCATGAAAAGAAAAACGTTCATAATACTAATGGCTATTATGTGGACGTCCGCGCAGCAAGGATCTGCGCAGAGCAAGGTGCTGGATGACTATATTCAGAGCGCTTTTGCACAGAATCAGGGGCTGAAACAGCAGCATTTCCAGCTGGATAAATCACTTTACGCATTACAGGAGGCCAAAAGCCTGTTCTACCCACAGGTAGGACTCACCGGCAACTATACAAAAGCAGGCGGCGGCCGTACCATTGATATTCCGATTGGCGACCTGCTCAACCCGGCTTATAGCGCCCTGAACCAGCTAACCAACTCCTCCAAATTCCCACAGCTGGAAAATCAGTCCATACTACTCAACCCGGACAACTTTTATGACGTACACCTTCGCACGACCCTCCCGCTGGTCAATACCGAAATATGGTACGCACAAAAGATCCGCCGCGAAAATATCAGTCTCCAGCAGGCAGGTGTAAACGTCTATAAACGCCGGCTCGTCAGAGACATTAAAACAGCTTACTATCAATACTACCAGGCCGGGAAAGCAGTGGACATCTACAATACCGCACGCTCACAGGTGCAGGAGAATATCCGGGTGAACACCAGCTTCCTGACCAATGGTGTAACCAATAGCACCGCCCTTACCCGCGCCAAAGCAGAATTGCAGCGTATTGAAGCCTCCATCACAGAAGCAGAAAACAAAAAACGGAACGCCGGAGCCTACTTTAACTTCCTGCTGAACAGAGACCTGAAATCAGGCATCATACTCGACAGTACCATCTTCCTGTCGCAGGAAATCTCCTCCGCACCCACCGGTACCTCCAATGTCAGGGAAGAATTACAACAACTCTCCCGGCAACAAAAAATAGCAGACCTTACCTATCGCCAGTCAAAGTCTTATCTCGTACCGAAACTCAGCACCTTCCTGGATCTCGGTTCACAGGACTTCAACTTCAAAGTAAACAGTCAGTCCAGGTATTACATGTGGGGCGTAAACCTGCAATGGGACCTCTTTGCTGCCGGACAACGCAAATACAAAGCACAACAGGCAGCGATCGATGTAAGCAACATCCAGGCGGCTTACAATGAAGCCAGTCTCTCCTTCCAGCTGGAACAACAGACGGCAGAAAACAATTACCACACCGCTGTAGCCAATTTTAACAGCGCACACGAACAATTACAACTCTCCGAAAAATATTACAATGACCAGTCCAAGGTCTATAAAGCAGGACAGCTGCTCTATATAGAATTGCTGGATGCCCAGAACCAGCTGACCAACGCGCGTCTGCAACTTTCCGTGGCCTTCGCAGCAGTACAAACAGCGCTCGCAGATATCGAACGCGCACAAGCTTCCTATAAACTTTAAAACATCCTCCTTAAAAATATTCAACATGAAAAATATGCTCACCTTCTCACTGCTGGCCTCTTTTTCCTGCCTGGTAATATCCTGCGGAGCGCCCAGTGCTGCTGAAAATAAAAACGATAATAAATCCGCCGATATCCCGGTAAAACTGCTGCCGCTCAATGGCCAGCTGAATGCACATCCCGCCATCTCCGTATCCGGACAGTTTACCACAGATGACGAAGTACTGCTCTCTTTCAAAACCGGCGGTATCATCCAACGCATCCTGGTAAAAGAAGGCGACGCCGTAAAACAAGGCCAGGTACTCGCTGTCCTGAATCCGGTAGAGATCAACGCACAGGTGCAACAGGCACAACTGGGCTTCGAAAAAGCACAACGTGACTACAAACGTGTAGATAATTTATACAAGGATAGTGTAGCCACACTGGAACAGCTACAAAACGCCAAAACCGCGCTGGATATAGCCGGTGAACAGGTTAAAACAGCACAGTTCAATCGTACGCACTCACAGATCACCGCTACCGCCAGCGGTTACGTACTCCGTAAACTCGCCAGCGAAGGACAACTCGTACAACCAGGTACTCCCGTACTGGAAACCAACGGCGCACAATCCGGCAACTGGCTCCTGCGTGTAAACGTAAGCAACAAAGAATGGGCAGCCATCAGTATGCAGGACAGAGCCAATGTAGAAGTAGAAGCTGTTCCCGGCAAAACCTTTCAGGGCAGCGTATCCCGTAAATCTGAAGGTATACAGCCACAGAGCGGTTCCTTTACTGCAGATATCAAACTGACGGGAGAAAAACCTTCCGCAATCGCATTCGGCATGTTCGGTAAAGCAGTCATCACTCCTGTAACCGTAACCGCCACCTCCGCCAATGGTCCATGGGCCATTCCTTATGACGCCTTACTGGAAGGCGACGGTAACAAAGGATTTGTCTTCATCACAAACGATAATAAAACCGTGCATAGAGTACCCGTAACCATCTCGGGCATGGAAGCAGATAAAGTAATTATCAGCGATGGCCTTCAGCAAGCAGCTGCACTCATCATTTCCGGTAGCGCTTACCTCACCGAAGGCAGCTCCATCAACGTTAAATAATGCAGCTCCCGAACACGCACTCCTTTAAACTCACCGAATCATGAAAATTTCTTCATACGCGGTAAAGAACTACCAGTTTACACTGGTCATCTTTATCATGATTATTGTATTAGGTCTGACGACCATCCTATCCATGCCCCGCTCAGAGGATCCGGAGGTAAAATCTCCCATATTCAGCGTAGTGGTGGTATACCCTGGTACCAGTCCGAAAGACATGGAAGACCTGGTGGTAGACCCGCTGGAAAAAGAACTCTCCTCCCAGGAAAACATCAAACGTGTACGTACCAATATCGGCGACGGTCTGGCCGTTATCCGCGTAGAATATAAATACAACAGTAACGTAGACGATAAATACCAGGAAGTACTGCGCGTCGTAAATGGTAAACGCGGTGAACTACCCGATAATATCAATATCGACGTACAACGTTTACAACCCAGTGATGTAAACATCATGCAGATCGCCCTCGTATCGGAAACTGCTCCCAAAGACAAAATCCAGTACTACGCCGAAAAACTGCAGGACGACCTGGAGAATATAAAAGCGCTGAAGAACGTAGAGATCCACGGTATTCCCAACAGACAGGTAAAAATAGAACTGAACCTGGAAAAGATCGCCCAACTCGGATTGCCGGTTAATAAAGTGATCTCCAGCATCCAGAATGAAATGGCCAACATCCCCGGCGGTAGCGTAGACGCCGGCAACCGTAGCTATAACATCAAAAGCAGTGGCAGTTATCAGCAACTGGAAGAAATCAAAAACACCGTTGTATTCAACAGCAAGGGAAAGAACATCTTCCTGAGAGACGTTTCCAATATCTATTACGGCTTCGCCGATGAACAATACGAAACAAGATTGAACGGCCGCCGTTGTGCCTTCGTAGTAGCTGCACAGAAAGAAGGCGAAAATATCACGCAGACGAAGAAATTATACGCACCCGTACTGACCGCTTTCAAGAAAACCCTTCCTTCCAATATCGATATGATACAGCATTTCGATCAGGCAGATGCGGTAAACAGACGTCTCGGCGGACTCGGAAAAGACTTCATCATTGCAATCCTCCTGGTAGCGATTACATTGCTCCCACTGGGTTTCCGTCCTGCATTGATTGTGATGATCTCTATTCCCCTGTCCCTCGCTATCGGTGTGGTATTACTGAACGTATTCGGGTATAACCTGAATCAGTTGAGTATCGTCGGACTGGTAGTAGCCCTCGGTTTGCTTGTGGATGATAGTATCGTAGTCGTGGAAAACATCGAACGCTGGATACTCGAAGGGCATACAAAAATGGAAGCTACCTTAAAAGCTACCAAACAGATCGGACAGGCCGTAGTCGGTTGTACAGCCGCACTCATGATTGCCTTTATGCCACTGGTATTCCTCCCGGAAGGCGCTGGTGACTTTATACGTGGTTTACCCATGGCCGTTATCCTGAGCGTATTTGCCTCTATGCTCGTATCACTCACCATCATTCCGTTCCTGTCCAGCAAATTGCTGTCAGAACACACCGGTCACCCGGATGGTAACATCTTCATGCGTACGCTGAAGAAACTCATCCACGGCAGTTACTCCCGCTTACTGGATAAAGCTCTGAACAGACCCGTGATCACTATTGTCGTGACCGTACTGATCTTTGGCGCATCCATGTTTATCTTCCAGATTGTAGGTTTCAGCCTCTTCCCGGCTTCAGAAAAACCACAGTTCCTGATCAACATCACCACACCGCCGCAATCCAGTCTCGAATACACAAAAAGTATCGCCAGACAGGTAGAACAGGAACTGAAGAATGAAAAAGCGATTCAATACTTCGCCTCTAACGTAGGTAAAGGTAACCCACGTGTTTACTATAACGTCATACAGGAACACGAACGTACCGACTACGCACAGATCTTCGTACAGCTGGACGAACACACCGCACCTGATAAAAAGCTGAAACTGATCGACAGACTGCGTAAACGCTGGACGCCATATCCCGGTGCAAAAGTAGAAGTGATCAACTTCGAACAGGGACCACCGGCGCCGGCACCTGTAGAAGTACGTTTGTTCGGAGACAACCTGGATACCCTCCGCAGTCTGGCCGCCCAGGTAGAGATCATGCTGCAGAAAGTGCCAGGCGCTATCTATGTAAACAATCCGGTAAAACTGCTGAAAACAGATATACGTGTAGATATCGATAAAGAGAAAGCGCAATTACTGGGCATTCCAAGTGTGAATATTGACCGTACGGTACGTCTGGCAGTTGCAGGACTTAACCTCGGTCATTATGCCGACAAGAACGATAATGATTACGACGTCCTGCTGACACGTAATAAAGATGGCCGCCCGACCATGGAAGTCTTCAACAACCTCTATGTAAACAACCAGGATGACAAACCTTATCCGTTGTCACAGGTAGCAGGTCTGAAAATGGAGGCGTCCCCCCTGCATATCAATCATCAGGAAAAAAGACGCGTGGTATCTGTGACCGCTTCTTTACAGGAAGGTTTCCTGGCAGACCGTGTTATCAGTAGCACCATCGAAAAGATGAACTCCATCCACCTGCCAGCTGGTTACAGCTATGAAATGGGTGGCGAGGTAGAAGCCCGTCAGGATTCATTCGGCGGTTTCCTCAGCATCATTATAGTGACCATTTTCCTCTTCGTAGCGGTACTGGTACTGGAGTTTAAAACTTTCAAAAGTACCCTGATCGTATTATCTGTTATTCCGCTGGGTGTAGTAGGCGCGGCCGTTGCTTTATGGGTAACCGGCAATTCCCTGTCATTCGTAGCAATTATTGGTATGATTGCCCTTGCGGGAATTGAGGTAAAGAATACAATCCTCCTGGTAGACTTTACAAACCAGTTGAGAGAAGAAGGTAAATCGCTGGAAGACGCAATCAGAGAAGCGGGTGAGATCCGCTTCCTCCCGATTGTGCTCACATCCCTGACCGCCATCGGTGGTCTGATGCCGATAGCAGTCTCCACCAATCCATTGATAGCTCCTTTGGCCATTGTATTGATCGGAGGACTGATCAGTTCTACCCTCCTGTCGAGGATTGTGACACCGGTGGTATACAAACTTATGCCACCTAAAACAGCTAACCAATAAGCCTAGATTAAGAATTAAGAATTAAGAATTAGGAGTTAAGAGGTAAGAGTTAAGAGCAAAGAACCGATAACTGGTAATAGGAGTCAGAAATTATGAACCATTAGTTAGGAATTAAATACAATAGACAAGAACAGTGTTGCAATTAACAATGACAGCTGGACTACATACCAGCCAAAACGAAAAAGGCGTCCGCTATCAGCGAGACGCCTTTCGTTTATAAGTTGGAATCAATCAATAAAATATGTCAGCAAACTGTCTCCCTTTCCCATCATCACAAATCTTCGCTGCATTCAATTCTTAATTCTTAATTCCTAATTCCTAATTTTTCTTCACCATCTCCACCCAGGCGGCCGCCATCAGGCCCGCTCCGGGAATAGCCGGATGTACGCCATCCCCTGTCCAGTAGGAACCCGGCGCATGTTGCTGCGCTTTATCGAAGATCGTCTGGTAAGGCAGAAACACAGCTCCAAACTGGTTAGCGATCTCTTTCGCGGCAACACGATATTCATTAAACGTAGGGAACCATTTATCATCAACCGCTTTCACACCATTTACGGCAAACGGCTCACCAATGATCAGCTGTACTTCCGGCAGTGCCTGTTTGGTACGATCCAGCAGTTTGATGAAGTCTTCGCGGTACGTCTTTACGGTACCGCTATAGTTACCGGTCAGCGTATGCCAGTAATCGTTTACACCGATAAGAATGCTGAGAACGTCCGGCTTCAGTTGCAGACAATCAGCGTCCCATCTTTCTGCCAGCTGGTACACCTTATTACCGCTGATACCCTTGTTATAAATTTTCAGGTTTTTATCAGGGAATTCAGTCAGCAGAGTCGCTGCCGCCAGATAGGCATAGCCATTACCCAGTGCACCCTGGTCATTAGGATCCATTTTATCGCGTTTACGTCCTGCATCTGTAATGGAGTCTCCCTGGAAGAGGATAACGGCGTCTTTTTTCAATGTCAGTTTTTTGGCACGGGCCGGGCTTTCACTTTCGTTGGAATTGACAGCTGCTGACACGATCTGAGGAAGGCTCAGGGCAGCCAGGCTACCCAGTGAAACGTTCCGGATAAAACTCCTCCGGTTGGAATTCTGTTGTTGTTCCATGGAATTATGATAGTTAAGTATGGATTTAGTGGCTGGTTATACCACGCTAATGGCGAAACCTGTAGGGATTAAAGCTAATAAATATTAATAATAAAAATAAATATGCCGCTCAGGAATGAGCGGCAATTTAGTTATCTATCCTATGAAAACCTGTGTTTAAAAAATCTTCGCATTCGTCTGGTATACATTCTCATAATCAGCATACGCAGGTTGCGAAACCATTTGTGGCTTTATTATGGATATGGATATGGCAGAATTATAATTAGGTGAGATATCTCGATTAATCATATAAAATTTAGCGCACATTGATATTAAATTCTACTTCAAACTCTCCTCATGCTAAATGATTTATGTAATTCTTACGTAAAGATGTACAATTGTTGCGGTCGATTTCGTAAATTTCGGCACCTGATATAGAAAATGAGTAAGGACACACATGTTTCTAGGTGAAAACACTTATTTTCAGAAAGTGCAGCGGACCAGGCTATTAAGGCCCCAATATTTAACGCATATTTACGTGCAGCCCGCTGTTTCCGGCTGTTAATGCCCACCATTCCTTGAAAAACCATGTTTAAAACGTTACCCTGTCTGGCCGGTATTACATTGCTACGGGCTCGACGGGAAGTGAATTGTTCACCGATCATTAAAACGACTTGTTTGATCATAAAAACTTTATAGGGACCTATAACTATGTGGATAGATTTTTTTGCCCCTGCCAATTTTAGCAGCAGTTATGCGTTAAATGGAAAAACTACGTGCGAATATTCGGCAAACTGTAATCATAAGGGACACACGACTAACGGGGACGAACAAACTGCCTCAAATTAAGATAGCCAATGAAAGAGTCAAATTATAGAATACTGGTTATTGAAGAAGATGCTGCTTTAATAAGAAAGATTCAACAGTTATTAACCCTGCATCACTATGACGTACATACGTCCAGCACTGCTGAAGAAGGTATTTACATCTGCCGCCAGTACCAGCCCGACATTGTTGTGTGTGGCGTAAAACTGCGTGGTAGCAGCGGATTTCACTTCCTGATGGAACTACGGAATGATACCTCCCTGCAACATATTCCTTTTATCTTTATCAGCGGTAAAGAAGGAAAAGAAGATATGCGCATGGGCATGAACCTGGGCGCGGACGACTTCCTGTCCAGACCATTCAAAAGCAAAGAATTGCTGATGAGTATCAAGTCAAGGCTTACACGCTTTACCATTTTTAATGTACAGCAAAGGGATAAACACACTACCATTATTTCTGTGCCCGCTATACCACAGGAAGCCCATCACAAACTCAGCAAAACAGAATTCAGGGTCATGCAGATGATCGCTGAAGGCATGAGCACAAAAGAAATCGCACAATCGCTTAACATCAGTATCAAAACCGTCGAAAATCACAGACACAACATTTCGAAAAAATTAAACCTGACAGGTCATAATTCGCTGATCAAATATGCCATAAAAAACCTCACACAGCAATACAAAATATTGTCTTAAGTTTGGCTCTGGGAAAGCGTTTCCCCTTATAAGCCAGGTATATATGATTTACGAAAATCTGTTGTTGATTTTATCGCTTTTGTTTGTCGTTTTCATGCTGATGATGCTCGGCCAGCGACTCAAAGTGTCCTATCCGATTTTTTTAGTGCTCGGAGGGTTGGTGATCGGATTCCTTCCAGGAGTGCCACGCATTAAAATGGAACCCGAATTAGTGTTCCTTTTATTCCTGCCGCCGCTTCTATTTGAAGCGGCCTGGTATACGTCATGGCACAACTTCTGGAAATGGAAACGGCCTATTTCGCTGCTGGCATTCGGACTGGTACTGTTCACTTCGTGTATCGTTGCCTATGTATCCAACGCCATGATACCTGGCTTTACACTGGGCCTGGGTTTCCTCCTGGGTGGAATTATTTCTCCTCCGGATGCGGTCGCAGCCACTGCCGTCCTGAAGAATATCAAACTGCCTAAACGGGCATTATATATACTGGAAGGAGAAAGTCTGGTAAACGATGCATCGAGCCTGATCGTATTCCGGTTCGCTTTACTCTCTATCGTGTCCGGTACCTTTTCCATACACCAGGCAGCCACAGATTTCTTCCTGGTAACGATCATGGGTATCCTCACCGGACTGGCCATCGGACATGTATTTTACGCTATTCTCCGCTGGTTTCCGACCACGCCAAGCATATCAACGGCCATGACCTTTATGGCGCCTTATTTTATGTATATCGGCGCAGAAGCCTTCCATTTCTCCGGTGTAATGGCCGTGGTAAGCGGCGGATTATTCCTCTCCTTCCGCTCTCATGAGATATTTAACTACAACACCCGTATGCAGGCAGTCAGCGTCTGGAAAACGGTCGCGTTTGTGTTAAATGGAATTGTTTTCATCCTGATCGGACTGGAATTGCCGGAAATTGTGGAAGGACTCGGAGACTATTCCCTCGGTGAGGCGATCCACTATGGGGTGATCATTAGTGTATTGGCCATCTTGATTCGTATCCTCTGGATGTATCCCGCTACCTACATCCCCCGTATGCTTTTCAAATCTATCCGTACGAAGGAAAACCACCCCGGCTGGAGAGCGCCTTTAGTCATCGCACTGGCCGGTATGCGGGGCGTAGTTTCGCTGGCTTCTGCCCTGTCCATTCCCCTGGCACTGGACAATGGCACTAACTTTCCCCATCGTAACCTGATCCTGTTCATCACCTTCGTGGTCATCTTCGTCACACTGGTCATCCAGGGGCTGTTCCTGCCGCTGATCACCCGCTTACTGAAGGTGAAGGAGATTGACAATATAGTGCCGGAAGTAGAGCAAGAAACAGGCATCAGACTGCAACTCATGAAAGTCGCCCACAAGCAGCTACAAGACGCTTATCAGAAAGATATCGAAGAAAATGAGCTGATAGCTAACCTGCAACAGCAGTTACAAAGCGGCATTTCGCTCTCTGCTACCAAACTGGCGTCACTGGAATGTGATGATACCGAACTACAGGAAATAGAACGTTTCCATGGGGTTAAAAAACACCTGATTGCCTTACAGCGAAAGGAATTATTCAGGTTAAAAAAAGAGCACCTCTATGATGATGAGGTGCTCCGTAAACAAGAGGCATTATTAGATCTTGAAGAAGCGGAAATAAACGGCAGAAGCAATCACTAAAGCCCTTATTTCAGGTGTAATACACCATTCGCATCATAAGTATGATGGATGTCGCCGATCAGTTCCAGGGTTTCCAGGAAATAATCGAGACGTTGCAGTTTCTCTAATCCACCGGTAAATTTCTTACTGGCCAGTTCCTTATTGTCAAATACTACCTGGACGCCATACCAACGTTCAATGACGCTGGCAATTTCTGACAGGGAAGTATTATGAAATACATACACGCCTTTCATCCAGGCCAGCACTTCACTGTCGTCAAAATCAGTCACTTTATAGCCCTTTTCGCTGCTATAAACGGCTTCCTGACCAGGCTTCAGCTGTACTTCTTTGCCTTCAGCCCTGCTGATTACGGCACCGCTGACCAGTGAAGTACGGGTCAGACCATCACTATAGGCATTGACATTGAAACTGGTACCCAGTACCTGAATATCCGTATTCTCTGTATGTACGACAAATGGTTTAGCATCATTTTTAGTAACCTGGAAATACGCTTCCCCATCCAGGTAGACCTCACGTTTGTCTCCTGTAAAATTGAATGGAAAACGTAAACGGGAAGTAGCATTCAGCCATACCTCCGTGCCATCTGAAAGCACCAGTTTATAGTCCATTTTAGGCGGAACTGTCAGCGTATTATAGCCACTACCCATACCCGTACCGCTGGTATACTGTAATTTCTTGGCCCCGGCACTCAGCTGCACATCTCCGGCCTTGATATCCTGTCCTGCCTGATTATAAGGTAGGGCAATAGTCTCTCCTCCGGCCAGCTGCAACTGCAAACCGCCCTTGGGCGCAGCGGGCTTAGTGACAGGCGCCGGACCAGCCGCCTCAAATGGCTGCTGGCGAGTATTCTTCCATATCAGACTGATACCCGTCATGGCGACGGTTACAACAGCCGCCGCAAACAGCCACTTTCTGATACTGCGTATATTCGTGTTCTTTACGGATAATTCTTCCCTGACAGCACTCCAGGCATTCGATACATCGATCTGCTGCCAGAATTTTTCCTCACCGGGCAGCGAGAAACTATGCTTCAGGGCCCTCCACATTAATTCGACGTCTTCGTGGCCGCTGATTAATGCTGTTACATACTGATCGTCTGATTCATTGATTGTACCGTTGCGCTTTTGCAATAACAACTGGTATATGTGTTCATGATTTTCACTCATCTTTCTTACTGTTCAATGATTGGTAGATGGCTCCGCACGTGGAATATACAAACTACAGGTCTTGCAATCTATTGCATGAAGCTACGCACATCTGTTCATTTAAACTGTTAATTACCGGTTAATGCATTTGCTAACAAATTGTTATGGCATATAATAGAAAAATAAAAGTAAACGATTGATTAAGAAAGAGATCGGTTATTCCTACCGCCGTTAATTCAACACCCTGATCCTGATCCCCAATTTTCCGATAAAGCCCCGGCACAAATGTTCCCGCTCCGCGGCCCTGCAAATCTCCGCTGCATTCCAATTCTTAATTCTTAATTCTTAATTCCTAATTTCCCAAAAAAAGCCGGCTGTAAATCACAGCCGGCTTCGTATCATATCAATGTATGATTAGTATTTTGAATCGGGACGGTTAGCCACCGCTTTACCGAAATCATAATTAGGCTTGTTACCCATGGTGATCTTCAGGTTACCTCCTTTCTGGATATCCGCGTGACGGATATAGCTGTTTTTGTATGGCTTGCCATTCAGCGTAATCTGCTGGATGTAAATGTTCTCAGCGCTGTTGTTGACGGTTTCAACGTTGAAAGTTTTACCACCTTGTACTTTCAGACTGGCTTTTTCAAACAGCGGACTACCAAACACATAAATCCCTTTTGCAGGATTTACAGGATAGAAGCCTAGAGAAGACAGTACATACCAGGAAGACATCGCGCCTACGTCCTCGTTACCAGCCAGCCCTTCCGGAGTGGTAGTATAGAAGTCTCTCATCACCTGTCTTACCTTCTCGGATGTTTTCCACTGGTTACCAGCATAAGCATACATGTAAGTTACGTGATGGCTTGGCTCATTACCATGTGCATACATACCAATCAGACCGGAAATATCATTAGATGCTTCTGCACCCATGTCGCCGCTTGCCACAAACAGACTGTCCAGTTTTTTGGTGAAAGCATCATCACCACCCATCAGGCTGATCAGACCTTCCACATCCTGTGGTACCAGCCAGGTGTACTGCCAGCCATTACCTTCAGTGAAGTCACCTTTCTCATGGATGGAATGGAACGGATCGTACGGCGTTTTGAAGCTACCGTCATCCATTCTTGGACGCACAAACTTGATAGTGCTGTCGAAGTAGTTTTTATAATAACCTGCACGTTTGGAAAAATATTCGAAATCAGCAGCGCGGCCCAGCTTTTTAGCTACAGCAGCAATACACCAGTCGTCAATCGCATATTCCATCGCTTTGGATACAGATTCGTATTCTTTATCAGCAGGAATGTATCCTTTTGCCTTGATATCCTTCATGCCCAGATCATCTCTGGTAGCAGAAGCCTTCATGGCGTCAAACGCTTCATTGATATTAAAGCCTTTGTAACCTTTCAGGTAAGCGTCAGCAATAACCGGTACCGCATGATAACCCACCATACAGTTCGTTTCGCTACCTACCAGTGGCCAGATAGGCAGTTTACCCTGCTGTTTGTAGATCGTCAGCATAGAGTTTACAAAACTGCTCACTCTCTCTGGCTGTGTCAGGGTATACAGTGGCGCACATGAGCGGTAGATATCCCACAGGGAGAAAACAGTGTAGTTGTCAAAACCCGGATTAGGATATGCTTTTTTATCAGTACCCCGGTAAGAACGGTCATGGTCATTGAACAGTGCCGGACCAATCATTGTATGATACATGGCTGTATAGAAAATGCTTCTGTTGGCAGTATCTTTTGTTTGCAGCTGGATCTTGGACAATTCCTTGTTCCATTTGCCGGTAGCTGTTTTCACCGTACCTGCAAAATCCCAGGAAGGGATCTCACTGTTGATGTTAGCCAGCGCATTCTCGCTGCTTACAGGAGAAATACCTACTTTCAGCATTGCTTCTGCAGGCGCTTTGTCAAAATTGATAACACCTTTGATGGTCTTACCTTTTCCTTCAGTACCAGAGAGTTGTTTGTCACCGTCAAATACTACAAAGTCCTTTACAGGTACATTGCTCTTAATCGCAAACCACAGGCGCTGATCTTCCGCCCATCCTTTGGAATAACGGTAACCTACCAGGGTATACTCGTCCTTCTTCTGGATGAAGGTTTCTACAGGCGCATCCCAGCCGATACCTTCTTTCAGGTCGATGATAATGTGACCTTCCTGGCCTGCCGGGAATGTATATTTATGGAAACCAACCCTTTCAGAAGCAGTCAGTTCCACTTTGATATTGTAGTCTTCCAGCTGCACCGCGTAATAACCAGGTTTAGCTGTTTCATGCGCGTGTGTATAGTGGGATCCGTAACCGCTGGTCGGATTCTCCTGTGAACCGTGGTTGGTCCTGATCTTACCGGTATAGGGCATAATCAGCACATCGCCCAGGTCGCCGATACCGGTACCACTCAGGTGCATCTGCGGGAAACCAATCACCACACTGTCAGAATAATGATAACCAGAACACCAGTCCCAACCCTTTACAATGTTGGTAGGTCCCACCTGTACTGCACCAAAAGGTACGCTCGCGCCCAGGAACACGTGACCATGTCCACCGGTACCGATGTATGGATTTACGTATTCTGATGGCTTAAACTCCTTTCCTGAAGTAAAAGTTGGTTTTTTGTCTTGTCCGTTTACCTGCATGCCGGCCAGTAGAAGTGAGGCAGCCAGCACAGGGTAATGCTTAAGTCCCAATTGCATATCTCTAAATTCCTTTAAGGGGAGCAATATACGGAGCGGAATGCATAAAAGGAACACCGGTGAAAATAGTATTGCTTCATGTTAACAATTTACCAACATATCACGACGGGCAACTTTGTGCACCGGGTATTTTTGTCAGCACTCCTGTCTTTGCGTCAGTTTTTTCAGAAATACCACTTTTGGGTGAATAGTACCCCCCTCTGACCAGATCCCTCCCTTTCATTCCATTTTCTGGAATTGATAATCAGTCGGCTACTAGGGGTTACCTCCTATTTTTCTCATATCATATAACACAAAAGTGAGGGGTATACCCCTATTTAAATAACATAATTTCCATAGATAACCATGCTACGTCTGTGTGATTCGTGTAAACAATACATTAAAATAAGAATAAATAGAAATTAAGTCATATCTTTACTTAATATAATATAAGATATAATATAATATTATATACTTATTGCCTTATTACTGTTATAACTCGTATGAGATGAAAGCAATTTTACTCATTTTACTTGTCCCCATTTTTGTTTGTTCGAGCTTCATCGCAAGAGCACAATCTGGTCTGACAGGCTTCAACTACCAGGCTCTCGCCAGAACTTCCAATCAGGGCGAACCCTTAAAACTGCAAGCTATCCAGGTCAGATTCAGTGTCCTTAGCGGAAGCCCTGACGGACCTGCAATTTATGTGGAGAAACAGACCGCTGTGACCAACTCACAGGGTTTGTTCAACCTGATTATTGGTCAGGGTACTGTAGAAACCGGCTCCTTCGCGACGATTCCCTGGAGTGCGGCTAACCAGTATCTGAAAGTCGAACTGGACAAAAATGGTAACAACGACTTTGTTCCCATCGGATCAATGCCTTTTATGGCCGTTCCGTATGCATTGTATGCTGTAAACGGCGGCACTGGCGGCGGCGGTGGTCCAACTGTCAACGTAGTATGGCTCGGTACATTGAGCTCCGCTCCTGTAGCTCCGGCAGCTGGTAATGCGTATTATAACAGTACAGACAAAAAATCTTACATCTACGATACCAACCTCCAGCCACAGATCATGTCGCAGGACGGTACCAATGGCACTGACGGCCTTCCTGGTCCTGCGCTCTCCTGGTTAGGTTCCTTCACAGCTGAACCGACTCCAAGCGGCGCTAATCAGGCATATTACAATATGACCGATAAAAAAGCCTACATCTACGACGGTTCTGCATGGCAGATCTTCGCAGAAAGTGGCGTAGATGGTACAAATGGCGTAGGTACGGGCGTAAGCTGGTTAGGTTCCCTGGCCGCAGCTCCTGCTACTCCGACGATCAACCAGGCTTATTACAATACAATAGATAAGAAATCCTACATCTACGACAGCACCAGCACCTGGCAGCTCCTTGCACAGGATGGTGCAGACGGTGTTGCAGGTGTGACCGGTAAAGATGGTATCTCCATCTCCTGGCAGGGTACACTGGCGACAGCGCCAGCTACGCCTTCCCTTAACATGGCTTACTATAACAGCGCCGATAAGAAAGCATATATATATGATAGCCTCGGTACCTGGCAGGTACTCGCACAGGATGGTACAATCGGTAAAGATGGCGCCTCTATCAGCTGGCAGGGTTCAATGGCGGCAGCGCCGGCCAGCCCTTCCCTCAACTGGGCTTATTATAACAGCACCGACAGAACAGCTTATATATATGACAGCACCGGTACATGGAAAGTACTGGCTGAAGGTGGTACAGGCTGGAATCTTTCTCACCTGGAGTTCAAAGCAGATGGCTCTATCGGACTTGCCACCACTGCTGATACAGATACGTTAAAATCCGCCAACAGGGCATGGCTGATCAGAGGTAACTCAGATAGCAACCCTGCACTCGATTTTATCGGTACTACAGACGATAATCCTTTCATCATTAAGGCAGGTGGTACAGGTCCGCAGTTTGAAAAAATGCGCATCTTCCCTGATAAACCACAGATCATTGTAAATGGTACAGACGATGCGGGTACCTCTCTCGGTAAAGGTGTATTCACTGTATTCTCCGGAGACCACTCTACCGGCATTGTAAATGACGAACCTATCTATACAAACGCGATCATCGGTTACGCCAATAGCGGTACCGGCGCCGGTGTAGCGGGTTACAACGCCAGTAACGGTTACGGAGTAAAAGGTTTCACACAGGTAGGTTCGGGTATATATGGTTCCGGTACCACACGTTTCAATGAAGGGGTAAGGGGCTATAACTCTTCTACCAGTGGTGGTTTGGGTGTGATCGGTATGACCAACTCCCCTTATAAAGCCACTAATACCTTCCGTTCCGGCGGTGTGTTAGGTATGTCTACACACGGTACTGGTGTGGGTGTAGTAGGTGCGGGTAACAATGTTGACTACCAGACTATTACCAACACCCCTGAAATTGGCGGCGGTGTGATGGGAATTGGTACACGCGTTGGTACAATCGGTTTTGGTAGCACTGCTGCCTCTGGTGTAGGTGTAATGGGTGTCGGTAATAACCAGGTAACCGTAATTCCAGCGCACGGTGGTGCTGGTGTAGTAGGTGTTGCCGGTGGTACAGGCGCCAGCCAATATGCGGGGGTAGGTGTGATTGGTTTTGCAAAAGGTCTCGCTACAGATGTTGAACGTTGGGGTGGTGTATTCGAATTCGGTACCTCCGCTTCAGTTGTGCATACTTATACTTACCTCGCAGGTGCTAATTCAAGCGGCATGTACGGTATGATCTCCAACGGTACAAAATCTACAGTGGTGAAAGACCAGGCTGGCGAAAACCGCCTCCTGTTCTGTACAGAAGCTCCAGAAGTATTGTTCCAGGACTTCGGTACCGGCGAACTGCAAAACGGTGCCGCACACATCGACCTCGAAGATCTGCTCGCAAAAGTAATCCGCGTCGATGCAAAACACCCGATGAAAGTATTTATCCAGCTGGAAGGCGAATGTAATGGTGTATATGTCACCAACAAATCCGCTAAAGGCTTCGACGTAAAAGAGTTACAGGGCGGTAAAGCAAATGTGCCTTTCACCTGGCAGATCGTTGCTTCCCGTGCTGATGAAGTACTGGCTGACGGTACCGTACTGCCTTACTCCGACAGACGTTTCCCTGTAGGTCCTGGTCCTTTACCAATGACCGACTTGACTCCATCTGCTGATTCAGCTGCTGCTGCCACTCCGGCAAAACCAGCTATGAAAACAGTAGAACTGAAAAAGAACGAAAAAGAAGTAGTAAATAAAGCATTCTCCAATCTTCAGTTTGCAAGTGCAAAAGCTGAAATCGCAGTTTCTTCCCTGCCTTCCCTCGACAAAATGGCTGCTTTACTGCAGGCACATCGTGAATGGCAGCTGCTGCTGAGCGGCCACACGGACAACGAAGGCACGGAAACATTTAACCAGACTTTATCAGAAAAAAGAAGTGAAGCAGTAAGACAATACCTCGTTACCAAAGGTGTTGATGCTGAAAGAATTACCACCAAAGGCTATGGTCAGTCCAAACCACTTACTACTAACAGTAGCGAAGCTGGCAGAGGAAAGAACAGAAGAGTTGAGATGGAAATCTTCACTGCCGAAAAACCTTGATAATGAAAACAATCAGTAAAATAATTACAGCAAGTGCTGTGGGTGTGTCATTCCTTTTTTCAGGAATGGCACACGCGCAGTCAGCGCTGATCCCCAAGATCGAACGTCAGGTCACTGCCAGCGGAGGAAAAGCCGTACTGGTAGGATTAACTGACATGGACAACAAGTTATTCGAATACGAAATTGACTGTACAATCGGCGATATCATGGTGAAACAGCTCAGCTATCCGGACTATGCCGTCGTACAACAAGGATATCAGCAAGGTCCGTTGGTGCTGCCAAAGCTGAATGCAGATGAAATGCTGGTGTACCCCAACCCTACTGATAAAGAGATCACCATTAAGTATAACCTGGACCCGGGAGTCAAAAGAGTGGACGTGCGCGTCATCAACCTCTATGGCCGTATGGTCTTCTCAGAAGCTAATACACCGCTGGCCAGCTACGGTACCATGTATGAGTACAAACTGGATGTACAGGATTATGTACCAGGCGTTTACCTGGTAACGATCATCTTCGACACAGGTATCAAGGTGACAAGAAAGTTCATAAAATTCGATCAGTAGTGAGTATATTGGAGAATGAAACAACGGATTCCACACTGGCTTATGCTGGCGGCTGTTATGATCTTCTCCAATATGCCCGCTTCCGCACAACAACGAAAAAGCGCCATGTTAAATCACATCGCGCTTTATGTAGTTGATCTTCAGAAAAGTACTGCATTTTACAGGGACATCGTTCAGATAGATACCATCCCTGAGCCCTTCCATGATGGACGACATACATGGTTCAAAGTGGCTGAACACAGTCATCTGCACATTATTTCAGGAGCAAAGGAAATCGTCCCCCACGATAAAAACTCACACCTCTGCTTCAGCGTCTCCTCCGTCGAAGAATTTATGGCCCGCTTACGTCAGCACCACATCCCTTTCCAAAGCTGGCAAGGTGAAGCGGATAAGCCAACCCTCCGGGTCGATGGTATCAAACAGATCTATTTCACCGACCCGGATGGCTATTGGGTAGAGATCAATGACGATCATCCCTGAGCCAGTAATTTCTGCTCATTTTCTTCCAGTAAAGCACGCGTTTTCGGCAGACAGTAAGCATGATTGGCCTGTATAAAGGACAACATGTTTTCCCGCAGAAAACAGCGCAAATCGAATGCTTTGCCCGAACTGTTCGCACTCACCAGCATTCTGACTTCCACAGAACGGTCGGTAATGTTGGTGACCTGCATCACCTGCACCCGCTTATCCCATAACGGGTGATCTTTTAAGATCCGCTCAAACTCCGCACGGAGTATATCAATAGGCGCTGTATAGTCCAGGTACAGGAAAGCCGTCCCCAATATCGCCGACCCCGTACGTGTCCAGTTCTGAAAAGGCTTTTCTATAAAATAGTTGATCGGTAAAATCAGTTTACGCTGATCCCAGATACCCAGTACCACATAAGTCAGGGTGATCTCTTCTACCCGCCCCCACTCTCCTTCCACTACCAGTACATCGTCAATACGGATCGGCTGCGTAAAAGCCAGCTGCATCCCCGCCAGGAAATTAGACAGGGAACGTTGCGCCGCAAAACCCACAATAATACCACCGACGCCCACACCGGTCAGAAGTCCCGCGCCAATCTTCCGCAGACTGTCAAAACTCAGCAACACCGCACACAAAGTCAGCACCAGGATCATACTAATAGTCAGTTTACGTACAAACTGCAACTGCGTACGCATCTTCCGCTCCCGCAGATTATCCTCTTTTTTCAGGTCATAGGCGTGCATCACATAATCCTCAAATACCTTTACCAGTCCGGTCAGGATCAATCCAAAGGAAACAATCAGCGAGATCTCCACAATACGACTCAATACATCCATGGGCTTTTTTGCCAGTTCCATAAACGGCAATACCATGTCCAACACCAGCACCGGCAAAAAATAATTGATCGGTTTTCCCAGTCTTTTCAGGATAGACCTGATCAGGGAATAATCCGTTGCATTCTTACCGGCCGTCAGTTTCAGGATGAGCGCCAGCAGGTATTTAAAAAGAAAACCCGTAATCAGTGCGGCACAGCCAAGCAAAATGTTCCATACAATCGGCGGTAAATGAAGATCTTTCTGTAAATTCTCCAGCATCTCGGTTAATTATTGGTTCCCGCATTTCCCGCAAAGAACATACCGTATGTGCTCTGATTACAATTACGTATCTTTAGCGTATATATTTGTGAATTAAAACCATATAAGCACTTTGTATTTTGATGAATTTGACCTGGACGACAGGGTCCTGGATGGAATAGATGCGATGGGATATACGACGGCGACGCCAGTCCAGGAAAAAGTTATCCCCCCGATTATAGCAGGTAAGGACATTCTGGCCTGTGCCCAGACCGGCACCGGTAAAACAGCCGCTTTTCTGCTGCCTATACTGCACCGCTTAATCACTGAGCCCCATGATGCACGTAAAATCAACTCACTGATTATAGTACCGACCCGTGAACTGGCAGTCCAGATTGCCCAGACACTGGAGGGTATGTCTTATTTTACCTCCGTCAGCTCTATCGCCGTATACGGTGGCAGCAACGGCGCCCTGTTTGCCGCCGAGAAAAAGGCACTGACCTCCGGCGTGGATATCGTGATCTGCACCCCCGGTCGTATGATCGCCCACCTGAACATGGGCTACGTAAAGCTGGACGCAGTAAAATACCTCGTGCTGGATGAAGCAGACCGTATGCTGGACATGGGTTTCAGCGATGATATCATCAGGATCACGTCTACCCTGCCAAAGGAAAGACAAAACCTGCTGTTCTCCGCTACCATGCCCGATAAGATCCGCAAACTGGCCCTGAAGATCCTCCATCAGCCGGAAGAGATCAATATCGCCATTTCCAAACCGCCTGAAAAGATCGTACAGGAAGCTTTTGTCGTATTTGAAGAACAAAAGACCGGCTTGATCAAACAGCTCCTGGCACGCAAGGAATTCGGCTGTATTATTATCTTCTGCTCCCGTAAGCAGAACGTAAAACAGCTGACCTACGAGCTTAAAAAGGCCCGTTTCTCCGTAGAAGAGATCCACTCTGACCTGGAACAGGATAAGCGCGAGCAGGTGCTCATGGATTTCAAAAACAAGAAACTGAAAATGCTGGTGGCTACCGATATCCTGAGCCGCGGTATAGATATAGAAGATATTGACCTGGTTATTAATTATGACGTGCCAAATGACGCAGAGGATTATATCCACCGTATCGGCCGTACCGCCAGGGCGGCGACCGATGGTACCGCATATACCATTATCAGCGAAAAGGAACAGCGCAAATTTGCCCGTATTGAAGAAGTACTGGGTAAACCGGTGACCAAAGCCGAAGTACCGGCTGCATTAGGTCCGGTGCCGGAATACTCCCCTAAACCATTCCGCTCAGGTGGCGGCAAACGTCCGCAAGGTAAAAAACGCCCGGGGGGCGGGGGCGGCGGTAACCGTAATCATAGCAAACCAGGGGGAAACCAGGGTCCGCGTCCACAAGGAGGGCACCCACAGCACCATAAAAGCAAAAATAACAGCGGCGGCAAACCTGCCACCCAACCATAAATAACTGGTCCATACGACCTCTTCCAAACGTCCCGGCATCCCCCGGGGCGTTTTTTTATGCCCTTTCCATTCCATTTTTCCATTTTTTGGAATTTTTTCCTGAAAGTAGACGTTTCTCAGGGTATACCAAAACATGAAACCCGCCACCATGGCTAATTGGCAACGTTCCCGGAAACTGGCATTTAAATGGTTTCTATTATACCAAACGACAGCAAATGGCTAACAAGTTCGAAAGCAAGATATACGTAGTAGATGACGATCCGTTCTGCCTCGCCACTTACGATAAACACCTGAGAGCGCAAGGTTACGAACACGTACACTGCTTCCTATCAGGCGCCGACTTCCTCGCCGAACTGAACGGTCAGCCGGATGTAGTCCTCCTGGATCACGACCTGGGCGACATGACCGGACTGGAAGTTTTGAAAGAAATCAAACGCTTTAACACCAACATATTTGTCATCTTCGCCAGCTCACGTCAGCAACCGGAGATCCCTACTGAATCATTAAAGAATGGCGCGTTTGACTACATTATTAAGGACGAAAGTGTGCTGGAACATATCACAGGAACGCTGAACAAACTGTTTATCGTTTCGGATTATCTGAAAAAGAAAAAGATCAATAACAGATTCTTTCTCTTCTTCGGACTGGTCCTCGCCTCCTGTTCACTATTCAGTTATTTATATGAAGTATTGAGATCTTCATAACCTACACCGACCGCCTGCGGGCACCACAGCAAAGAGCCTGTTTACACCGACAACTGTTAAGAAGCGTTCTGTTTATCCCTATACCTAGATTACATATTTCAATGCATCCTTTATGAAAAAGATTATCGCAATACACCTTCATAACGACAGACACGGTAACACCATGGTGTTCCGTCAGTCACTGGAAACATTAACAGAGAAAGGTCTGGATGTACATCTTATCACGAATCGTACCGGTGATACGCCTGGATTCCTGTCCGGTATTCCAGGTGTACAATACCACTACATAAATTATTTAGAACGGGGGAACAAATGGCGTGTATTCTTCAGTTTCCTGCTGGCTCAGATGGTTATTTTCAGGAAAGTCTGGGGGCTGCTAGAGCCGGAAGCAAAAGTGTACATCAATACACTACTGCCTTTCGGTGCAGCATGGGCTGGCAGGCTGAAGAAAACGCCGATTACCTATCACATTCACGAAACGGCTATCGCTTTTCCAACACTGCGCTCGTTCCTGCTGAATACGGCCAGACGCACGGCCACACAGGTAGTTTTTGGCTCCCGTTATCTACAGGCAAAATTCAGTTTCCCGAAAGCGGAAAAACATATCGTACACAGCTGTCTGCCACAGTCTTTCGTACAGGAAGCCGTATTGCACGCCAATCATGGCTCCCGGAAGACCGTACTGATGATCGCACCGCTGGAGAAGGAAAGCGGGTTACCAGAACTACTCGAACTGGCGAACCAGATGTCTTCCACAAAATTTGAACTCGTTATTGACGCAAGTCAGAAAGAAATTGACGCTTATTTCCATAACTATTTTATCCCTGACAATCTGATGGTCTATGGCACACAGCTGAATCTGCATCCTTTTTACCAGCGGGCAGCTGTGGTCCTGAACCTCTCTAACACAGAGCACTACCAGGATACTTTCGACTTCAACATCCTGCAGGCAATGAGTTACGGACGCCCGGTGATCGTACCGCTTGCCGGAGGCGCGAACGAACTGGTTGCACACGGATGGAACGGCTATCGCATCAGCGGCAATTACATCGATAAAGTGCGCAAACACGTAGAACAGCTGCTGAGCAACAAACCGCTGTACGCCGACATGAGCTGTGCCGCACAACTGGTTGCCTTTCAGTTCAAACCTGAATTCTTTAAGCAGCAGGTAGAAGACCTCTTTGCAGACGGCACTTACTTTACGCCGCGTAAAAAGGAACAACTCGCAGAAGTACTGCTCTACCCTGCCGCACTACAGGAATACATCAATAATGCAAGAAACTAGCTAACGATATTACTTAGGGGGAATATGACGACAATCCATGGTTTTTTTTGAGGGTTTATTTGAGGTTTTTCAAGGGTTTATTTGAGGTTTTTCAAGGGTTTTTTTGAGGTTTTTTTAGATGTTTTGTGTTAAGTATGTGAACATTTCATCCTGGCCCCGGTGTACCGGAAAACGTGAAGCAGAGGGGCCAGGCAATGAGCAGGAACAGTGGAGGAATGTGTGCCATCCGGGCCCTGGTGAAAACGAAGAGATGGAGAAAGGCAGGGTCAGGAGATGATACCAGAAAGATCTTTAGTTATTGAAAATATTGTGTTGAGTATGTGGACTTTCATCCCGGCCCCGGTGCAGATGCTGTCAGTGAAAACAGACGGGGCCAGGAGATGACGGTTAGAACAGACAAAGTTATTATTTGAGGGGTTATTCCTATGTCAACTTAGAGTGTACCATCCCGGCCCTGGTGAAAATGAAAAAGTGTAGCAAGCAGGGCCAGGAGATGATACTGAAACAGATCTTTAGTTGTTGAAAAATATTGTGTTGAATATGTGAACGTTCATCCCGGCCCCGGTGCAGTTGCTGTCAGTGAGATCAGAAAGGGGCCTGGAGATGAAACTGGAAAAGAGAAAAGATATCATATAAGGATGTGGTGTGACTCCTATGACAGTTTAGAGTAGTCATCCCGGCCCTGGTGAAAATGAAAAAGTGCAGCAGACAGGGTCCGGAGATGATAGTCAAAAAGAGAATAAGGACAACGTGATAAATATTTGGTTAACGAATGCCGCTTAAGAGTGTCGTCATCCCGGCCCTGGTGAAAGTGAAAAAGTGAAGAAAGACAGGGCCAGGCGATGAGGCAAAACAAAAGAGATTTTTAGTACTTAAAAATATTGTGTTGAGTATGTGAACGTTCATCCCGGCCCCGGTGCAGTTGCTGTCAGTGAGATCAGACGGGGCCTGGAGATGATAACAGGAGTAAACATAACGTATGAATATGTGGTTGACCAATGCCGATTAAGAATGTCGTCATCCCGGCCCTGGTGAAATGGAAAAGGAGCAGCAAGCAGGGCCAGGCGATGAGACCTTAAAAAAAGATCTTTAACATTTAAAATATTTGTATTGAGTATGTAGACTTTCATCCCGGCCCCGGTGCAGTTGCTGTCAGTGGGAATAGAGGGGCCAGGCGATGACAGTAAAAGAAATTAATGTGGATGCTACCATTACCAGCTTGAGAGTGCTTGATCATGGCCCCGATGCAGTTTGATTTTGTGAAGGCAAAGGGGCCTCTTTTTTAGTAAGGAAAATATAGAACAGTGAACAAGAAATAATTTTTGCTTGCCTATTTCATAATAACCCAAAGGTCTTCTGCACTACACTTTTAAAAAAGTGTGGTAAGGGAGACCTTTTGATGATTGAAAATTTTCCTAAATTAACGGAAAATTCCATGAATGCTCGATTTCAAGATTTTTATTGTTGAGGATGATAAGTGGTACGGAGGATTATTGCATCATTACCTTAGTCAGAACCCCGACTACGAAGTAACCCTGATTGGATCAGGCAAGGAATGCCTGGCGCAATTGCACCGGAAACCGGATCTCGTGACCATTGATTTCGGATTACCCGATATGAATGGAGAGGAATTGTACAAAAAGATCAAACAGGCGCAACCTAATCTGCCTGTGATCATTATCAGCGCACAAGAAAAGATTACTACTGCGGTAGACCTGCTCAAAATGGGTGCTGAAGACTATCTCGTCAAAGATGATAATACCCAGCAACTGCTGTGGAAAGCTATCATCCGCCTGCGCGAAAATACTTCCCTGAAAAACGAGATATCCGAACTGAAAGCGGAACTGAAAACGAAATATGATTATTCCCGTTCCATTATCGGAAACAGTCCCGCCCTGCAGACCGTCTTCAAAATGATCGATAAAGCAGCTGGCTCCCTGATCAATGTATCCGTTTCCGGAGAAACCGGTACGGGTAAAGAACTGGTCGCCCGCGCGGTACATTATAATTCCGCCAGAAGCGGTCATGCTTTCGTTCCGGTGAATATGGCGGCCATCCCAAGGGAACTCGTCGAAAGCGAACTGTTTGGCTACGAAAAAGGCGCTTTCACCGGCGCACAGAATAAAAAGATCGGGCGCTTCGAAGAAGCCAACGGCGGTACCCTCTTCCTCGATGAAATCGGGGAAATGGACCTCAATATCCAGAGCAAGCTCTTACGCGTACTCCAGGAAAAAGAACTCACCCGCCTTGGAGGTACCTCCAAAGTAAAACTGGACTTCCGCCTGGTAGTCGCTACGCATAAAAACCTCGCAGAAGAAGTGAAAAAAGGAAACTTCCGCGAAGACCTGTACTATCGTATCGTCGGTCTCCCGGTCACCCTTCCTCCCCTTCGCGAACGCAAAGAAGATATCCTGCTGCTCACACAGCATTTCCTGACCGCTTACTGCAAAGAAAATAAGGTCGCAGAGATCAAAGTCTCTCCTGCCGCCAGGGATAAGCTGGTAAGCTATGCCTATCCTGGTAATATCCGCGAACTGAAATCAGTCGTGGAACTCGCTGCAGTAATGTCTGAAAACAACTGCATTGAACCGGAAGACATTACCTTCCTCTCAGGTAATAATCACGATGTGGATACCGTATTGAATACCGAACTGACATTACGCGAATACACAAGACTGATCATCCGTAACTATCTTAAAAGATATGACGATAACGTACTGCTGGTAGCCGAAAAACTGGATATCGGTAAGTCCACCATTTATAAAATGTTACAGACAGGCGAAATAGAGGGCGCCTGAAGATTCTATCAACTATGATGCAACCGGAACACCAACTCTATTCTTATTCATACCTGTACAGAATAACCAGTACAAGTCCCTCCTTCATTCACAAAATGATAGGATTATTTGTTTCTTCCCTGGATGAATATGTATCCGAACTGGAACTCCTGCTGCAAAGCAAAAATCTCCAGGAACTTAAAAAAGTACTGCATAAAATGAAACCCAGTATGATGAACCTGGAGATAAAAGGAGCCGGCGAAATACTGAGCAAGGTCAGCGAGTCCGGTACATGGACAACCACCACCAGTGATAATATCCGTCAGTTAAGAGACACCCTGAAGGAAATTAAACCTTTGATGGAACAAGACCTCCATGAATTAAGCAAAGAAGTATCCTGAGAAACCTCAGGTGTCCAGATAGGAAAAGGCATATACTTGTCCGCAGACAGGTATATGCCTTTAAAATTTTTCAACCCGCTTATAGTCCTATTTATTAGCGTCGCGTAAAGCCTTGATCTGGTCGTGAGAACTTCTCAGTGTACGCTGCTGTTCTACGATCATTTCACGCACGTAAGCCGGCAATTCTTCATCTTCCAGTGCACTTCTGTAAGCACGCTGTGCCGCATCTTCCCCTGCTTCACAATTAGATAATACAGTGTGACGGTCATGACCGGTGAATACCGCTTTCACATCCATCCATGCGCGATAGATCTTACCACTTGTAGTAGTACCACTCTCCATATCGCCGCCCAATGAGTTCACCTCTGTACCTAATGCAAGACGGATCTCATGACTTTCGCTGATCATAGAAGAAAACAACGCTTTCAGATCGGAGTCTTCTTCCTTCAGCTCTTTCAGTGCTTTTTCATAACCTTCGATACGGTCATTGTTAATCTGGATCAGATCATTCAGTACTTCGATAGTTTCAATTGTAGCTTGCATAAAATAAGTTTTTGGTTAACAGATAAGGCTGTTCCGCCTCGTTGTTTCCAATAAACAGTTACAAAACTATGCCACAACTATTTCTCTTATGGACGAATGATGTACAACGTAGAACCTGGTGTAAGGTTATCTCCACTATGTGTAAAATAGCGGACGGCCTCAGGCAGGAACTTTAACTGCTTGTCTGGCAAGTAGTTTCCATTGCCCACCATCTTTGCCCCACACCAGTAAAATATACAGCTTCACATGCCCTGCTACGCCCCCGTCATTCGTGTCGGCACTAAATGTATGACGCACGATAGCGGTATTGCCGGTGATCACAATTTTCTGTTCACTCAGATCGATCGTTACGAAATCAGATTTACCATTGACAATATTGCTGACGAAAGTAGTTTTGTCTTCTATCTTACCACTGGAATGTCCGTAAGACAATTTTTCATCAGATACTTTTTCAAGTGTCGCCTTATCTGCATCTACCATGGCTTTCCTTAGCAGTTCTACCTGTGCTGCGACCACTTTTTCTTCTTTGGATTGTGCGAATGCGATGCCTGACAGCATACAACACACCAGTAGCATAGAATAAATTTTCATACGGGAGTAGTTATTCAATAAAAATATAGAATTGACATTTAAATTCTTAGTGTGACACTATCTTTTTAGGGCAAAAGCCACCCTGTAAAACTCATATCCTTTTTCTGTGCGCTCCGGAAGATAGCGATTCCGGTATTCTACAGCACTGTAATCTTCCAGCAGTTCCATACCAAAATCATCCAGGTAACGCCTTACCAGGATGGGTTCCAGCCCAAAAGTCCAGTTCTCCTCTATCTGCCGGAGATCATGTAATAATTTTTCTCCTCCGAAAAATGCAGCCGGATATCTTAACACTTTTTCATCAACATAAGTGAAAATAATATAACTGCCGGCAGCGAATGATCCCATAAAAGCAAAAGTGGATGCCACGGCCTCATGCGACAAATAATTACTGACGCCTTCCCATATAAATACCGTGGGCCGGGAAAGATCTATCTGTTCCGCAGCGGCCAGTTGCTCCAGCTTTTGTTCATTAAAATCGATCTCCAGATAACGCACATGATCCGGCATATGTCCCAGGCTCTTCAGGATTCGTTCCCTTTTGGCTCTCGCAGTGGCAGGATGATCGATTTCTATAACAGGTAGCGCACGCAGAAAGCCCAGACGTAAAGCACGGGTATCATAACCGGCGCCCAGAATGACAACCTGTTTCGCGCCATCGCGGACTGCCTGTTGCAGTAATTCGTCAATATAGCGCGTGCGCGCCACACCAGATGATAATGCACCGGGAATTCTTTTACGGATAATCCGATAAACCAGATTACGGATAAATGGTACGACAGATAACTGGGTGATGATCTTAAAGCGGGCTGTTAAAAAAGAAAAAGCATAAGGATCGGTAAACAGTCTTTTTCCGGACGGGCGGTTAGTCTCCAACGCCCGGAACAACGCCATATACTGGGCCGTACGACTGGCAGTGTCTGTCTTCATAACGAACGGGAAATGGGTTTATCTAAAGATAATAAAAAGACGCATAAAAAAAACTGCGGCAGATACTGTCTCTAACAATATCTGCCGCAGCTGACAAAACGCGTATCCTTTCGAAGGTACTATACGTTAACTTAAAGAGTACTCATTGCTCTTGGAAAATTCGGCGAAAGCCTCCTGTGTCCACTGTTGGTAATCATTCAGATTGATTCCCAGTTTTTCATCACGGTGCACTTCACTGACCTCACGACTATCCCAATAGCCCCTGGCTAAAGATATTACATTAGCAGTTGTATCCTGCACATTTACACCGTAATCTTCAGGATAGCTCCTGTAATTACCCATTGCGAGTTCCTGGATTTCATGCTTAACGCCTTCTCTGTTATTCTTGGACATAGTTCTAATTTTTGGTTCGATAGGTATAAAACAAGAACTGTTCCCATATGCCAGAATCTACCGGCGTTAAGATAACTTTAACGTATTCTTTAGTTATCTTTTACTTTTCCTTTCGGTGATATAACCCGTGAAAGAAATAGGCTGTCTGTTATTACTGATCACCTGTAAAGAAGCAAAACCATTGTCGGATATAGTGAGCGAAAGCAGGCGTGCATCCTGCGTATCCTGTGGTTTGATCGTGATATCCCAGCCACCTTTTTTCCTTACTTCTTCCTTGTATTCAAATTTTGTAGAGGTAAACTGTATACCTCCTTTCGTCGGATCCATCGGCGCCGTATAGGCGCGACCGAAGTAGGGCAGATAACTGATAACACTATCAGGTGTGATCTTTACATCATAATCCGATGTTATCTGTCTGTTGGGCGACGGATTCGTTGGCTGAACCGTCTGTACTTTGAATACATAATTACGCGTGCTCACCATTTTTTCCACCGCCTGCTGTTTCTCACTCTTTTTATCCTGTGCCTGTAAATTACTGATAAACAATCCCACGACCAGTAATAACACTGTTATCACCTTACTTTGAACACTTTTCATAAAAACTGATTTTCTATATAACGTGCGAAAGTCATTCCACATTTTGTCCACCTATATCCGTTATAACATGTATGTGTTATAAATATTCGCATTTAAACGTAGACCTTTGCATAACTTATCGATTATCAGCATATACTAATAAAAACCAGCATTTGCACAAAATTGCACGTAATCTAGCCAACATTTGGGAAGAACTGGTAGGGGACCCTGCGTCGTTCTCACTGGAGAACCGTGCCTTCAACTCAATCAGTGTGGTAACCATGACATTACTGACGGTATTACTGCCGTTCAACATGTGGCTCGGTCTTACCTTCGTATGGGTCATCGTAGCGACCCTGCTGGTGTTACAGGTCTTTTTCTTTTACCTCTCCCGTTATAAAAAGGTCTACCATGTCAGCATGCTGGCCTACGCGATTGTCAGCTACATAACACTGACAGCCACCTTTTACCTGAATTCCGGTAGCCATGGCCCTGCCCTGCTGCTGTTTTTCCTGACTTTCAACCTGCTGATCGCTTTCAGTCCGCGAAGCCGTCACTGGATATGGGCCTGCCTGCACCTGCTGCTGCCGGTCATCCTCCTGACAAAAGAATATATTAATCCAGCCTGGATCAAAGATAGTTACACCAGTGCTGAGTACAGATACGTGGATATCCTGTCCAGTTACCTGATCACGCTAACCTGCATATATCTCATTACCAATTATTTAAGAAATAATTACGAAAGAGAAAAGCGCAATGCCGAAGAACGGGCAGATAAAATTGATAGCCAGAATATCAAACTGGAACAATCCAACCAGAAAAAGGATAAGCTGTTCTCAATTATCGCGCATGACCTGCAAAGTCCGCTGAACTCCATCATTACCACCCTGCACCTGATCGCAGAATACGACCTGGAAGAAGAGGAAAAAAAGATGTTAGGGGATGAATTGCTGACCCTGACTAAAAATACGTCCAGTCTGCTGACGAATCTTCTCACCTGGTCGAAATTGCAGATGGATGGAAAAGGTGTCAGACTATCCGCAGAAAATGTCCATGAAGCAGTAGAAAGAGTGCTGACCATTCAACGCCTGCTGGCTGAAAAAAAAGCCGTCAGCATCACCTCCCGCGTAGACCCGGATGTCTATATTACCGCGGATCATAACATGCTGGAACTGATTATCAGAAACCTGGTGAATAATGCGATTAAATTCACCCCTTCCGGTGGACAAATCGCCATTGACATCCGTCTCATTGAGGAATACTGCCACCTGATGATCTCTGATAATGGCATCGGTATAGATCCCAGCCATCACGATGAAATATTCTCCCTGAAAACACAATCTACCTTCGGTACCAACAACGAAAAAGGTATCGGCCTCGGATTAGTACTTTGTAAAGAATTACTCGCACTACAGAATGGCGAATTATGGTTTGAAAGTATGCCCGGCGAAGGCACCACCTTTTTTGCCAGCTTCCCGCTTAGCCAGATGAAGGTTACCGGCAGTACACTATCAGCGTAAATAATTGTTTATCAAAACCTTGTAAAACAACTTCATCGAAACTCCTTTCCGGTGAAGACATGTTCTTTTGCCTGGCATTAGTTTGAGTATAGTTATTGTTCGTTAATGCTTCGTTCATGAACGGAGCATTAACGAACAATAACTATACTCAAAGCCCTATTTAACTAATTGTCAACTATATTCATATTTACTTGTCCCACCATAAGTGGTCCGCCAATGAACCTACCGGCGGCACATTTTCCGGATTCCGGCTGGTCTCGGAAGTAGGATATCCTACCCGGCGGATGAAGGTATTTAACAAAGCCCCCTGCGGTAACTGGAAATTCTTGTACTTATAGTCATAACGACGGGCATCTGTCCAGGTTTCCGGTTGCAGGAACGTCGCTACGTATTTCTCCTTAAAAAGCAGGTCTTTGGTAAACGCCGCCTGCCCCACTGCTACCACCGGGTTGCTTACGTAAGCCTGTTTCGCCGCAGGCGCTACCCCTAACTTATCCATATGTGCGGCAATACCGTCCAGGTATGCCTGGTAAGATCCTGCCTTATTTGCCACAAAAGAAGCCTCAGATTCGATAAACTTCATCTCGGCATAGGTCAGCATCAAAAGAGGTGCTCCGCCCCGGGAATAGAACCCGTTTACCGATAAGGCGCTTTGTGCGTTATCCGTTCCGGAACCAGTACGTCCGACGCCGTTCACCGTCCCCCTGTAATCGCCAAAGCGGGTAGTATCCGTTATAAGCGGTAAACGGGGATCAAATACACCATAAGTTGTCCCATTCAGCGCATTTACAAAAGTGGCGCTTAGCCAGCCATCCAGGGTCCCGCTGGCATTATTTTTTGCCACGCTGTTCCAGGGACTCAGGCTCTCAAAACGGGTGATCTGGGCATCATCGGCATTACTGTCATAAGCCAGTTCCAGCGCTGCCAGTACAGCCGCCGCATCATAATCCGGCAGTTTACTCTTCCGGTTCAGCAGTCTTGCTTTCAGTGCATAACCTGTCTTTATCCAGGCGGCCTTATTACCACCATGTACCAGGTCATTTACCGGGTCTAATGCCACCAGCGGGTCCGGGGTATTCAAAGCAGCTACTCCCTGATAGATCAGGGACAGGCAACTGTCATAAATCACCTTTGCGCCATCATATTCCGGCCGCAGGTTTTCTCCTTCTGACCAGGCTTCCCTGTAAGGCGCATCTCCATACATATCGATCACCATACTCATATTCAGCGCCTCAAGGATGTCCGCTACTCCCAAATGCTCATAAGCTTTCTGCGCCAGGGCCAGTTGCTTCATCTGACGGATATCCGTCACATTCAGATAGATAGCTTGCCAGTTGGCACTCCTGTCCACATCGTCGTATATGTCGGAGCCACTGCCGGTATTCGGAGATGCCAGCTGCTGTACGTAATAAGAAGTGATATAACCAGTGGAATACACATTAATGGCTGACTGGTACGTAGTCGCCACCAGCAGACCATTAATCGGTGGTCGCTGTGTCAGATTAGGATCGGTCTGGTTAATATCCAGGTAGCCTTTTTTACAGGCAGGCAGCGCACAGAAAAGTCCTGCCGCCAGTGCCAGTGTATATATTTTGAGCAATGTACGTTTCATGAAAGACAGATTTAGAATTGAAGATTAAGGCTGAACAGGAAACTGCGGGTAGCCGGATAAGTAAATCCGGAGAATGCATCTGACGCATTACTGCCCGAAGGTGAAGAACTGGTCTCCGGATCAAAACCGCTGTACTTCGTATGGAGCCAGAGATTATTACCCGTGAAGGATACCGTCGCTCCACTGATTGTCTTTGTCGGCGTCAGCCACTTTGCCGGCAATGTATAGGACAATGACAGGGAACGCAGTCTGACCCAGGAAGCATCTTCAATAAAGTTTTCACTCGCGCCACGATAATAGTTTCTGTAAAAACCAGCGCCGTAGTCTACCCCATCCGGACCTTTTGCCTGTCCCAGGTACACCGCTTTGGTATTCGCCGTACCATCCGCCAGTACACCATTGAACACCATGGTCTGATCCCTGTTTTCTGTCTGTTTTGATTCTCCGAATGCAGCCAGGAAATTAGACAGCTGATTATACTTGTAATTGCCATGACGCACGTCCAGCAATAACGACAATGACAGCTGTTTATAGCGGAAAGTCTGTGTGGTGCTACCAATCCATTTAGGCAGTGTACTTCCCAGGTAACGCTGATTAGAAGCATCATCGAGCACAGGGAAACCATTCGCGCCTATCAGCAAAGGCAGATCCGTGCGCAGTGTCTTTTTATCGTCTGGTTCATTGCCATAATAACGCTTGTAAGTCCTACCATACAGCGCACCATATGACTGTCCGGGAACAAGTTTGGTGGTCACCGTAGAACTCAGATAACCATATTGAGAAGACAACACGATCTCACTCAGTTGCAGCTCTTCATTCAGTTTCTTTACCTTGTTGCTGTTGGTAGAAAAGTTCACCCGGAAATCCCAGCTGAAGTCTTTTGTACGCACCGGCACTACAGACAAAGTAAGCTCCAGTCCTTTGTTACTGATCTCTCCTGCATTGACATATGCCTTGTCAAAACCTGTCGTGGTAGATACGTCTACCGGTACCAGCAGGTCTTTACTTTGTTGCTGATAAACGACCGCTTCCAGACCCAATCTACCTTCCAGAAATCTCAGTTCCGTACCGAGCTCTGTTGTCTGTGTAAACTCCGGTCGCAGGTTAGGATTACCCAATGTCCTGTTCTGGTAGAAAGGCACGCTGGAACCGATGGTTGTACCCGCCTTAAAACCATTGGTAATGGAGTACGCATCTCCATCCTTACCGATCTTCGCCCAGGAAGCTTTGAACTTACCATATGTCCACCAGTCTGGTAGTTTGAACTGATCACTGAAGATGTAACTCAGGCTGACAGAGGGATAGAAATAACTGCGGTTATTGATGGATAAAGTAGACGTCAGGTCAGTTCTGCCGGTCAGTTCGAGGAACAGGTAGTTATTCAGTCCGAGCGTCAGATCAGCGAAATAACCATAGTTCCTGTAATCGTAGATATAGGATTCTGCTCTTACGCGTTTAGCATTATTCAACAGAAAAAGATCCGGTACCACCAGCGTATCCCCCATCACACTATTCCTTCTCAGCCGCTGATCCCGGAGGTCATGCCCGATCTTCAGGTCAATAGAATATTTCTCTTTAAATGTACGTGTGACATTTGCCATTATGGTGGATGTGAGGGTACGGCTCCGGAGATTATATTCATTTATAAAACCGTATTCATTGTCATCGAGGTTAGGCGCTTCTCCTACCAATCCCAGCGGACCAGGCGCCTGATGTACCCTGCCATCTGTATAGAAATCATTACCGATACGATAGGAAAAATTCAGCCAGGAAGCAGGTTTATACATGATGAATGTACTGGCGATCGTACGGTTCACATTGTCTCTGAACTTGTTGGTTGACAGCGTATAGATCGGGTTGTTCGTACCACTGCTGTAAGTCTGTTGCGTACCATCCGGCTTTACATAATCTTTCATATCCCAACGCGGAGACCAGTAGATAATCTGCTCCCCGAAACGGTCAGCATTCACCCTGTTACCACCGGAATTGATATAATTCAGCGATACGCCTGCACTAAACTTTTCACTGATCTTAAACTGACCATTGATCCTCGCATTATAGCTGGTAAAGGTGCTGAAAGGGATTACGCCATCCTGGTCCAGGTAAGACATGGAACCCAGCAGTTGCGCCTTGTCGGTACCACCACTGACATTCACCGTATGACGAGTTTGCGTACCTGTTTTAAAAGCCTGTTTATAGTTATTATACAGCTGATCAGGATGCGTATCATCCAGTTTCTTTGCTTCTTCTACGGTCGGACCAAAGGTAGGCCAGAAGCTGGCCGGATCATATTCGCCCAGGTATCCCTGCGAAAATTTCGACTGTACCTCCGGCGTCTTATTCACTTTATCAAAACCATACATACCGTTATAGGTCACCTGGAGTTTGCCCGCCTTACCTGACTTCGTCGTGATGACGATCGCGCCGTTAGCCGCACGGATACCGTACAAAGCCGTTGCTGCGCCACCTCTCAGTACAGAGACGCTTTCAATATCGTCGGGGTTAATATCGGCAGCACGGTTGCTCATACCACGGGTTTCTGCCCCACCGGTCGTATACGTATTATTATCAATTTCCACCCCGTCTACGATAAACAAAGGCTGGTTATTTCTATCGCCCGAAATGGAATTAATACCTCTGATAATAATGCGGGAACCCTGACCAGGACCACCGCCTGAACTGGATATCTGCACACCTGCTACTTTGCCCTGCAGCGCATTCACTACGTTGGGTTGATGGTTAACGTTAAGGTCTTTGTTGTCTACCTGTTGAATGGTATAACCCAAAGCGCGTTTTTCCTTTTTAACGCCAAATGCGGTGACTACCACTTCATGCAGATCTTTCTGAGAAGACTGCATGGTCACATTAAGGATGTCCCCTGAACCTGCGGGCAACTGTTGCGTAGCATATCCTACATAGGAAAAAATGAGTGTTGCATTCTCACTGGTGAGGGTAATGGAGTAATCACCAGTTGCGCCTGTAAATACATGATTCTGGGAGCCTTTCTCTACTATGACCACACGCTCCAATGGCTGCTGCGTATCACCGGCAACGACCTGGCCGCGAAGGGTTTTGCCTTTCTGGGCAAAGGAAGTAGAGCAAACCGCCAATAGCATGATCAGCGCCAGCCCTGTAGAAACTTTCATAAGCTGTTAAGTTTAGAGTAAGTGATGTGAAAAAGCATGAAACTTCCTGGCTATACCTCAGTACGCCATGATTTTGGTTTGATTGTTCAATAAAGTGATCCCCGGAGTCTGTTATACGACTGTCAAGTGTGTCATCGACATAAGCAATTTCCTGTTATCAGATGTTTGAGTTTTCCCTGGTTAAACAAATACAGTTTACTTCCTGAACAGACAAAATATAAAAACAAACATTCTTTTGCAAGGTTTTCACATATCAAATTAATTCTAATGCAGAATATTTCAATACCAGAAACACAATTGCCCGAAACTCTTAATTCTTAATTCCTAATTCCTAATTCGCGCGCAGCGCGTCAATCCGGACTGTAGAATATAATAATCTCTACCCTGCGGTTTCTTCTTCTTCCTGCTGCAGATTGGTTATCGGCTACCGGCTGACTTTCACCTACACCGGTAATCAGGCGGATATCATTTCCAAGACCATGTTCCTGCATATAACCGGCCACCGCATTGGCCCTTTTCATGGAAAGCGAATTGTTGTAAGCGGAGGTACCCGCATTGTCTGTATGTCCGTTTACCTGCAACTGTATGCTGCCATCACGGGGTATTCTTTTGATCAGGCTATCGAGTGAGCTATACAGGTTTTTATTTAATTCGCTGCTATTGAATTTAAAGAGAATATCCGGAATAACCAACGTATCCGGCTGATGTACTACGGGCCGGGGGCGCATGGTATCTTTAGCCAGTGGCGGGCGACAAATAATCATTTCCACCCGGTTGTTTTCTCCGGCCGTATTCCCTGCCGTATCATAACGGGGCTTTGTTTTACCGGCTCCCTGTACTTCAAAATCATCAAAGCTATAGCCCTCGTTATACACCAGGTAATTGGCGACTGCCTTGGCCTTATCCGCAGATATGATCCTGTTATATTCTTCAGAAGCCTTTTGCCATGCATACCCTATCAGCTGAATACGGGCACGGTTGCCCTTGTAGCGGTTCAGCGCCTCGTCTATCTGCTGTTTATATCGGTCATTCAGACTATTCTTATCTACAGTAAAAAGGTCGTCTTTCAGGATGATCGTATCACATCCGGAAGTACCATCCAGGCGATGAATCAGATCACCGGAAGCAATGAGTTTTTCCGGAATCGTATGCCGGTGATGCTCTGTATATAACAGGGCAATGGTACTATCGGCATCCGGACAAAACGGCGGTCCCCCCTCCGGCGTTACACTGATACTATCGATCAGTAATTGCGCATTACTATAGCCGCCACCGGCGCCCTCCTTCCGTTGTGGCGCCCGGAAGTTACCAATCAGCAGATGGGTCGCATTATTTGTCGCCACATAGGTCTTCTCCAGCATATACCAGGGATGATTCAGGCGGAATAGCTTCTTCTGAACATCATTTTCACTGAGTTCAAGACTAGCGGGTGCTTTCAGGCAACTACCACTCTGGGTGAATACAAATGCCGTATCAAAGCGGATACCCGCCCGTAAAGGGTAGTTATCCGTATTCATGTAAATACGGATTTTATAGGTACGACCTTTCTCCAGCGGACAAAGCAGCCGGGTCTGTATATACACTCTTAAATCGGGATTTTCTTTGCCTTCCTGGAGGAGATTGACATAGTGCTGTCCCTGCAAGGCTGCGCCATTACATAGGTATTTCATCCTCGCGACTTCCGGCGCAACCGAAAGCCAGGCGGATGGAGCACAGGGAGCTGTATATTCCGTACAGATATTTACATCTTCGAAGGAAGCGTTTGGCACCAGGTTCTGGGCTATCAGCCCCAATGTACAGTAACAGCATAGTAGTATCGTTAAGATACTTTTTCTAACACAGGCCGGCATGCACGTGGAATTATATATCTTAGTCCATCGAAAACCTACAGTAAAAATACTACTTATGTTGATCTTAATTAAATTTCTCATAGGCTTTTGTGCGCTGGAGCACCTATACATCCTATGGCTGGAAATGTTCGCCTGGACCACAAAGGCGCCTAAAGTCTTCAAACAACTGCCTGCACATCTCTTTGAACCTACCAAAACACTCGCTGGCAATCAGGGACTGTATAACGGCTTTCTCGCTGCAGGACTGATCTGGTCATTCTTTATTCAGGATGGCGAATGGTCCATGCATGTCGCTACTTTCTTCCTCAGCTGCATCGCCGTAGCAGGTATTTATGGCGCACTGACAGCAGGCAAACGTATATTTTTCGTACAGGCACTGCCAGCGCTGGTGACTTTATTGCTGATAGTGCTGAGATAGCAATTTCAATTAGGAATTAGGAATTAGGAATTAAGAATTAGGAATGGCAGCAAATGAGCCTTCATAGACATGAATATTCCGCTTATCATAAATGTAAAGAGGCGCTATAATGAGTGAAGCGCCTCTTTACATTGGAAGTCCAAGAATTCCTAATTCCTAATTGTTAATTCCTAATTTCTTCTCATCCTTTCCAGCTTCGCCGGATTGCCCGTCACCAACCTGTTAATCATCAACCCAGCCACCGTATCTCCCGTGGCATTCAACAGCGTCGCAACAGGATCCAGCAATGTACCGATGATCATAATCGCCGGCAACACCGAAGGGGGCAACTGATAAGCAGATACGATCAGTAATTGTCCGACATACCCGCCATTCGGGATACCTCCTTCAATAATACTCACCAATACAGCAATCAGCATAGCCAGCAGGATGGTGTCAATTCCTTCGATAGAACGACCCGCTAACGCCAGTGCGACGGCTACTTTGATAACAGCGGCGATAGCCGATCCTTCTTTGTGCAGGGAAGCGCCTAAAGGGATCACCATATCTGCTACGGGAGCAGGTAATCCCATCTCTTTTGCTGCTTTCAGATTAGCAGGAATGGTGGCCACACTACTACAGGTACCCAGGGCAGTAGCAGATGGCAGCAGGTTGTTACGCCAGTAGCGTTGCACGGCAGACCATCCCCCGGATAATAATGCATATGCGGTAAAAACGATCAGGTAGTAAAATACGGAGATAATATGCCCGGTAGCCAGTGATTGCGCGTAGTTCCCAAATAACTGCGGCCCCGTGATGGCTACCTGGCAGGCGAAATATACGCCCAATCCCAGGGGAGATAACAACATGATCAGTCCCAGCAATTGCTTCATGACCTCATTGCCGGAATGCAGTAAACGCCTGAAGGATTCTCCGCTAAGAGCAGCTTTCCTGGCGGCAATACCGGTCAGCAGGGAGAAGATGATCAATGCCAGCATGTTCTTTCTGGACAACAATTCATAGAACTCTCCCACGGATACCAGTTTCACCAGCTGCTCCCCCAGCGGTTCCGTCTTTTCTACTGTTGTAGCAATACTTTCCAGGTGTTGCGTCACCGGAAACAGATGCACGCCTATCACCGCAATAATCGCTGCCAGCAATACGGTGATGATAAAGACAGTGATCGTGGCAGATACCAGCCGGGCAGTGACGCCTGTACTATCTAATATGGCTACGGCAGATGAAATAGCAAAGAAAACCATGGGGACTACTGCGGTAAATAACAGGTTCAGGAAGATATCGCCTATCGGCTTTAATACCAGTACCTGCTCCTGTAACAGCCATCCTGCCAGGCTACCCGCAATAATACCCGATAATAAGAAAATAATGTCCCGGTAATGCCGGAAAAAGGGATGGCCGGTAGAAGGGCTCATACATGCGATTTGTGGTGATAAAAACGGGGATACAGGGCTTATCGGGTGAGTAGTCCGGCGTCCAGTACAAAAGAAGCGCCTGTCACATAACGGGCTTTATCCGAAGCAAGAAATACGACCATATGGGCCACGTCTTCCGCTTCCACCCAGGGTACATTGATCAGGTTTCCGGCAGATCGTTCGGCTATTTCCTGTGGCGTTGCACCTTCTAATGCGGCCAGTCCGTCGTTCATAGGGGTATTGACACCTGTAGGATGTATGGCGACAGACCGGATATTATAGGGCGCGAGTTCGATGGCCCAGGACTTTGTTAATCCCGTCAGTCCCCATTTAGAAGCCGCATAATGACTCAGCCGGTTCATGCCTCGTAATCCCGCAATAGAGGAATTGTTGATAATCACCCCGCCACCCTGCGCGATCATCACCGGAATAACGTGCCTGCCGGCAATCCAGGCGCCTTTCAGGTTGATATCGATCATGGCATCCCATTCTTCTTCCGGCATTTCATGCGTTACGCCATAAGCGCAGATCCCTGCATTGTTAAACAGGATATCGATGCGACCAAAGGCCTCCGCAGCAGCTGTTACAGCTTGTTTTACAGCCGCATTATCCCGCACATCACCGGTAAAGGTCAGGCATTGTACGCCCAGCGCTTCGCAGGCTGTTTTCAGGGAATCCAATTCAGATGTGGAACCCAGCGTATAACCCGGATAATCCATCTGACGGGCAATATCAAAAGCGGCGATATGTACGCCTTCTTCCGCCAGTGCAAGGGCGGCAGCGCGGCCCTGTCCATGTGCAGCACCGGTAATAAAAGCGGTTTTGTTTTTCAGATCCTGTGTCATAAATGGGTATGATTATTTTTGGGTTAGGGGTAGATAATTATACAGATACTCGTCAATATCAGTTTCCACTACATTATTGAAAATATTGGTAGCGATCATTTGTCCGGCGAAAGCAATCAGTTCCACCACTTCCTGTGTGGTATACACGGCACTGATCCTGGCAAATAACGCATCTTCCACCCTGCCCTGCTGTTGCGCAATTGCGCTACCGAAATCCATGAGCAATTGCTCCTGTTCGTCGAAAACGATCGCAGCAGGATCTTCGCCATTGTCGATAATGATTTTACGGAAAAAGGTGGTACAAAGCGGGCAGTTACTTCCCACAGAAACGGTGTAGGCGAACAGATAAGCGGAGCGCAGACCGAGGAAACGCTTGATACTGTCATATAAGCGGTACCATTCCATATATACTTCAAAAGCAGTCTGGGAATGCCCCAGCGTGGCTTTCATATTTGTAATACGTGCGTTCCAGGTAGTAGTATGCAGCGTATAGGCTGATTGTAAGGAAACAGGGGTTGCTTGCGGGGAAAGTGGGTTAATGCGTGCCATAAGATTTGTAGGTTATTCACTGAAAATACGAAAATAACCTACAAGTTTAGTAGAGAAATTAGGAATTATCAATTAGGAATTAAGAATTGGTTAGCCCTGTAACGATTGAAGTCTTCATCACCCATGAAACACCCTTCTCCAGGAAATTCCTAATTCTTAATTCCTAATTCTTAATTCCTAATTCTATAGTGTCCGGTAAAAATATGGGATTAAGTCATAAAAAAAGGAGGCCGAGGCCTCCTTTTTCAGTAAGTTTAAGTTACCACACTAGAACTTACTTATGAGCAAAAGTAAATTTTTTTCCGGACAGCCGATTTTTAATCAACTACTTTCTTTTATACCAACCACGTTGATAGATAAAGTCTGTAGAGAGACAAACGCAGATTACTATTATAAGCATTTTAAGGCTTTTGACCATTTGGTAACAATGCTATTTAGTAGTTTTCATCAGTGTACTTCATTACGAGAGCTTCATACAGGATTGTTAGCCAACCAGCATCGGCTTCACCATTTGGGCATTAAACATACCCCGCGTCGAAGCACTATTTCCGATGCTAACAGGACGCGTCCGGTGGCGTTTTTTGAAAAGCTCTATCATCGTCTATATAACCATCATTATCAAGCGTTTTCCCCGGACAGCCGAAAGAGAAAATCGTTGGTTGACCGGTTATTCATAGTGGACTCGACGACGGTCAGCCTATTTTCTAATGTAATGAAGGGGGCAGGTGTAATTAGAATGGACGGCAGAAAGAAGGGAGGAATAAAGGCGCACGTATTGATGACGGCCAAAACAGAACTACCAAGCTTTACTATTCTGACGGAAGCTGCCAAAAATGATAGAATCATTATGCCACAGTTAGAGCTCTTGCCAGGTTCTATAATAGCCATGGATAGAGCTTATGTGAACTATAAACTCATGAAGGAATGGACTGAAAAAGAGATCACGTGGGTAACTCGTGTAACCAAGAGTATGAAAATAAAATTATTGACACGAAACAGATTAAAAATACTCCATAAAAGAAAAGGTATCTTAAAAGATTGGGTTATTCAACTAGGTAACCCTCTAACAGAGGAGAAAAGTCCTGTACAGACGGCGCGTGTAATCAGCATTTACGATAGAAATACAAAAAAGAAAATACATCTGTTAACAAACAATTTTACTTATACGCCGACAACGATCAGGAAATTGTATCAAAAGCGATGGGCAATCGAAATGCTTTTTAAAAGAATTAAGCAGAACTCTCAATTAAACAATTTTTTAGGTGAAAACAAGAATGCTATAAGTATACAGCTCTGGTGCACGCTAATAAAGGATTTACTGACAAAGATCGTAAAAGACAAGCTGACAGAGAAAGGGAGTAAAAAATGGTCTTTTAGTAACCTAACTGGCTTTCTAAGGTTACATCTTTACACTTATATCCACCTAATGAATTTTCTGGCAGAACCCGAGTATGCACTTTTACAGCATAATAAGGGGCCAGATCAGATAAACCTGCAATTGAAATTATTCTCCTTTTAAAAAAAGAGGGGGGGCTTGCTTTTATAATAGCAGTAAGCCCCTCCCATCTATATTGAGTTTGAAAGGAATAAAGGGGTAATCCCAATTTTAACCGGACACTATAGATTCCTAATTCCTAATTCCTAATTTATTAAAATTTCACCCACGCTACACAAGCACTCTTATTCTCTCCTTTCCGGGTGATCATCAACGTTGCATAAGTGCCTTTCTTTTGATCGAAATCTGATGCACCAAGCATACAATAGTATCCTTTGAAAGTCTCAGGTGTACCAAACAGGAAAAGTCTTTCCTGACCAGTTGGCGTACATCTGTAACATACGGTATTTGCTTCTGCCAGATAGCGCATCGGCTTCTTATCGGTAAAGGTACCACCCTGGTCCAGGTAAGCGAGATAATCGTTGAAGATGATGTAAGTTGCTTTGGCGGTTGGCAGGTAATCATATGACAGGTAAGGCGTAGTATTCAGCACCTGGATACGGTTGCGGAAGATCCACTGACCTTTCTTTCTGCGCTGAAAATAAAGCGGCTCATAAGTACCGTTTGCTACCTGCATTTTAACCAGTCCGTAGCCTGATTGTTCGCGGCCACGCGCGTCCAGTTCGGTCACCCCGATATCATTCAGGTTAGTATGCATTTTATTCCAGGAATTGCTGCCGGCAGAAGCAAAAACAGACATAGATTCCATCAGTACTGTACTGCTGCCGTCTGCATGTGCGATCAGGGCCTGTGGCTGTCCGTTGTAAGGACTGGTATACTTCATTTTCTCCTGTGCAAAAGCAGTGATCTTATCACTGTGCAGCGCAGTATAACTGTTCAGGGCCAGTGTGCCGCCGTCCAGGTAGTTGATGTAAGCGGCAGGTACGGGTGCTTTCGCGGTCTGGTTGTTGGTAGTCGTGATCAGGGCCTGTAAAGTGTTGGTCCCTGATACGTACTGCAGACTGGCATGAAGATCTGTGAAGTTAGTCGTATAAGGCAGCAGCGTATGACTGAAGCTGTTATCGCCTTTCCCCCATACTGACAGGGCTACGAGCGCACTGGTATCTTTGCTGCTTTTACGGGTATTGTTCAGGGCAGCAGTAGCCAGGTATATTTTATCGCTACCACTTACCAGCATATCCAGGTAAGCAAGGTAAGGATAGTCATTTTCAGCAACAGTGAAATAACGCTGTCTGATCAGCTGATGATCAGGGCCGTAATGAGAGATCTGTACTCTTTCAGCCGGAGATTCCTTCCGTTGTAATTCGCCACCGGCAAAAGCGGCTACGGCGTAATAGCCGGTAGCGGCATCAACAGATACATGAAAATCGTGTGAAGCGAAGTTCTCCTGTACGGCTACATCCCTATGCAATACGGTGGGCAGTTCACCCAGTTTATCTTCTTTTACCAGTTTGCCGTTGCTGCCGTCCAGTACAAGACGATACAGATTCGGCTTATACTTTACCAGCTGTTGCAGGAAGATCACCACCTGGTCATTGATAACGAAAAGGCCGTCAATTTCCGTGTCATTCAAACCGGAAGCATCCCACAGCTGACCTTTTACCGCTTCTGTCGCCAGCGGAGCGCGCTGTGCGTCGTACAGACTGGCTACAATCCCCTGTTTCTTGTCAAAATGCAGGTAACAGGTATTCCCGTTGGGTAATAGCAGGATTTTATCAAAACCTTCTCCGGGTTCCGGAAATGTGGCGCTAAGCTGTACAGAAGGGGCTTGTGCGGGCGTCTGTGCGTATGTCTGACTGGCAAATAGCAGGAAAAACAGGCCCATGCCCGTCCGTAAGTATTTCATAGGTTAAAGTATCGTTCTAGCCGTAAAGATATAATAATTTTTAAATGTGTGTCGGACTCCCACCCAAAATGAAACCCTTTATCCTTTTTTCGGCTTTGTGCTTAAAGCGCTTTTGTTATATTTATGGCTATTTCCAAATTGAAACGCTAATGACAATCAACAAAATCCTGCTTTGTTCAGGCGTCCTGCTGGCTTCCCTCGGGAACGTCGCTGTGGGACAGACCGCTACTTCGAAGTACGATCAGCATGAAGTTTTCGGCCCCCTGTTTTACCCTGCCAACGGTAACGAGTATCGCAGTGCATCCGGCGCCCCTGGCCATAAATACTGGCAGAACCGGGCGGACTATACGATCAATGTTGTACTGGACACTGCCAGTCACCGCATAGATGGTTCCGTTGCCATCACCTACAAAAACAGCAGCCCGGACAAGTTACCTTTCGTATGGCTGCAGATGGACCAGAATATTTATAAGGAAGATTCCAGAGGAGCTGCTACCAGCGTTGTTACAGGTGGCCGTTTTGCCAACCGTAGTTATACAGAAGGTTACAAAATCAAGTCTGTAAGCGTTGCTATCGGCGGAAAGAAAACCGAAGTAAAATACACTGTTACCGACACACGTATGCAGGTGATCCTGCCGGAAGCCCTGAAAGCAGAGGGCGGCGTGGCGAAAATATACGTGGACTACGCGTACGAAGTGCCACAGTACGGTACTGACCGTACCGGCCGTCTGAAAACGAAATACGGCTGGGTATATGAGATCGCGCAGTGGTACCCGCGTATGGAAGTGTACGACGACGTACTGGGCTGGAACTCTATCCCTTATCAGGGTGCTGCGGAGTTCTACCTGGAGTATGGCGACTTCGATTATACCGTGACAGCGCCTGCCGGTATGGTGGTAGCTGGATCCGGTGCACTCGTTAACGAAGCGCAGGTACTGACCGCAAAACAACAGGCACAGCTGGCGAAGGCGCGTAACAGCGACCAGACCGTAATGATCAAGGATAGCGCAGAAGTAGCTGCTGCAAAACCAGGTACAGGTATGCAGTCCTGGCATTTCCAGTGCAAAAATGCACGCGACGTGTCCTGGGCGGCTTCTACCGCGTTCATCTGGGATGCTGCCCGCATTAACCTGCCAAGCGGCAAGAAATGCCTGGCGCAGTCCGTATACCCTGTAGAAAGTATCCAGACCAGCAATGGCTGGCAGCGTTCTACCGAGTACGTAAAAGGCTCCATTGAGTTCTATTCGAAACAATGGTTTGAATACACCTATCCGGTAGCGACTAACGTAGCAGGTATCGTAGGTGGTATGGAATATCCCGGTATCGTATTCTGTTCCTACAGGAGCACCGGCGGCGGCTTATGGGGTGTAACCGATCACGAATTCGGTCACAACTGGTTCCCGATGATCGTTGGTTCAAACGAAAGAAAATATGCCTGGATGGATGAAGGTTTCAACACGTTCATCAATGATGGTTCCAGCAAAGCATTCAATAACGGTGAATACTATCAGAAGCAGCAGGGACAATCTATGGGCCGTGCGATGAGCGGAGATCCGATCATGAGTACTCCGGACGTAATCCAGAGCAGCTACCTGGGTATCGCAGCTTACTACAAACCTTCAATGGGTCTGATGATCCTGCGTGATTATATCCTGGGTAAAGAGCGCTTCGAATATGCCTTCCGTACCTACATCGATCGTTGGGCATTCAAACATCCGACACCATGGGATTTCTTCCGCACGATGGAAAACGTGGCAGGTGAAGACCTGAGCTGGTTCTGGAGAGGTTGGTACCTGAATTCCTGGAAATTGGACCAGGCAGTGAAAGATGTAAAATACGTGAGCAACGATCCTTCTAAAGGAGCACTGATCACGGTGGAAAACCTGGAGCAGATGGCATTACCGGTTATCCTGGCCATCACTGACAGCAAAGGTAAAACGGACACCGTAAAACTGCCGGCAGAAGTATGGCAACGTGGCGGTACCTGGACCTTCAAATTTGAGTCAGATTCCAAACTGACCAAAGTAGTGATCGATCCGGATAAGGCATTCCCTGACGTTGATCCATCCAATAACGTATGGAGCGGCTCCAGCAAGAAAGCGCCAGCCGGTCTGACTGCCAATGAAGTACTGAAAAAATACTTACAGGCGATCGGCGGTACTGATAAAATCCAGGCGATTAAAGACCAGACCATCTCTGCTACCGGATCCGTACAGGGTACCGATATCAAGATGACCAAGAAGATCAAATCACCTAACAAATACCTGCTGGACGTATTCATCCCGATGATGAACGTACACGCCAGCAAACTAATTATCAACGGCGACAGCATTACCGCTATCCAGATGGGTACTCCGGTACCTTTGGATGCAGCAGCAAAAGAACGCGTAAAAGCAAACATGGTGCTGATTCCTGAACTGGACTACCTGAAAGGTGGCGTTGATATGCAACTGTCTCCTGAAATCGTTACCGACGATAATGGTAAAGACAACTACCTGGTAACTGTAAAAGAAGATGAAACAACCCGGACTGAACTGTACTACGATGTAGCAACCGGATTGCTTTCAAAAAAGATCAGTTACAATGGCGACCAGATCACCGGTGCTATTGAAACCAGCGAGTATAAAGAAGTAGGTGGCGTGAAATTCCCATTCCTGCTGAAAAATACCATTAGCGGACAACAAGTTGATTTCAAGGTAGACGATATTAAAGTGAACAGCGGTCTCACAGATGCTGATTTTAAATAACGTATAGAGAAAAGATAATTTGTTGTAGGAGAAGCCCTCCTGTCGATATGTTCCAATATCGGCAGGGGGGCTTCCCTTTTGTTCTTTTTTGGGAGTAAATGTCTATATTGTGGCTGAATCAGCAGACATAACTAATCAGGACAACTTTCTATATCTCGAACCTATAACAACACTAACAACCCCGGAAGCAATTCCTTTAAACCCAACGCGAATGATAACAATGGGGATATTTAGAGCGATTACCCTGACCGGTGCAGACAACATTGAACTGAATGAAAGGAGCCGAATCATCAAAGTAAACATACTCGCCTGTGTTACAGGTGTTATGGCTTTTTTCTTTGGGACATTATTCTATATCATCTCGGGTAAACTCAGCATCTTTCTTGGCACATTAGTGGAAGGAAGCGCGTGTTTCTATGTCATATATCTCAACAAACAACGGAAGTATGATATCTCTGCTTTCTATTTGCAGATGATACATAATGCAGCTACCCTGTATTTCGGCTGTATACTTGCAAACGTTGTGGAAGCCAGTCTGCTGGCCATATTCCTCATTGGCACCTCTCTCCTCATTGTAAAAGATAAATTATTCCGTACCACCTGTATCGTGGTAGCGCTCATTACATTGGTATTGCTGGAAGTGAACCGTTTTTCCGGTATCATTCCTCCTTACGATTTCAATCCACTCACCCATGTCGTGATCCATTATTCCGCTATTATGGTCATTGTATCGCTGAATATTCTCATCATCATGTTTTATGTCAAACACAATGATGCCTTATTGAAAGCGCAGCAGCAACATGCGGAAAACCTGGAACAGCAGGTACAAAACAGGACCGGCGAACTGGAAAAAGCCAATCATTATAAAAGTATTTTCCTCCGCGAAACCAATCATGAGATCCGCGTACCACTTAATGCCATCCACTCTATCAGTCAGCTGTTATTAATGGATGCAGAACGGAATAATGACACTGCCTATATCAAACATGCAGAACATCTTTGTGCGGCCAGTCACCAGGCACTGGACGTCATCAACAATGTACTGGAACTCTCGCGGATAGAAGCTGGTAAATTACATGAAGTACACAACGAAGCATTTGCCATCAGGGATCTGCTGGAGAATATCGTAGGTACCGGACAATACATCGCTAAAACAAAAGGCGTGCGTATTGTACTGGATTACAACAGACGACAACTGCCCTCCCACCTGGTGAGTGACAAAATCAAGCTGACACAGATCATCAATAATCTGCTGTTTAATGCGGTGAAATTTACCGCGAATAACAGCACCGTTACCTTGTCTGCCAACGTAGAGAACGATCAATGCCGCATTAGTGTAAGAGACCAGGGAGCAGGCATCAGCAGTGAGAAAATAGCCCCCATCTTTGACCCTTTTATTACCGAATGGAACAGCTTTTCCGGCGGTACAGGTTTGGGCCTTCATATTGCGCAGCACCTGGCTACCTTACTGGGCGGAATGATATCTGTGGAAAGCGTAGTCGGAATAGGAACCATTTTCAGTTTTAACTTCCCGCTGCAGGCCTGTGCCATGCCGGTACAGACAGCACTGGAAGAAACGCGCGCAGATGAATCGCTTTATGCGGGGGTAAAAGTAATGATCATTGAAGATGATGATATGAGCCGTATCTATCTGACGAAATACCTGAGCCGCTTAGGCTGCGAAGTAGCATCTTCCGGTACAGGTATGGAAAGCCTGGAATTGCTACAGCATTTTATTCCTGACATCATTCTTGCCGACAGGCATCTGCCTGATATGGATGCAGAGGAAATCCTCACTTATGTAAGAAGCGCAGCGCTGTTACAGCGTGTACCGGTGATCGTCATTTCCGGTGATGTATTCGAAGAAGACAAAGTCGCCACGCTGGAAGCCGGCGCCACTGCTTACCTGATCAAACCCATTGACTTTAAGCTGCTGAATATCACGTTGAGCAAATACCTGAACAGCCCTGCGCTGTTATAATCGTCATTACCGTACTTATTGTCCTTTTTGTTCCATTGTTGCCTGTTTTCATCCCCCGATAACAGCATAAACACTTATTCTCCATATTCTCTGCCGGTTTACCTGCGGAGATGTCGCATCATCGCATTACATTTTTGTCTGAATTAGTTTTTTCTCCTCTCATTTTAAAATCCATTTTTATGCGACAAATTACTGTCCCAACTCTCCATTGCCCGTTTGAGGCGAAGATCAGTCCATTTGTGAATGAGATTGACCAACACACCTCCTCCTGGCTGCATGAATTCAATCTGCTGCAAACAGAAGAAGCGTATGACCGGTTCCGCAGGTACAAATTTGCCTGGATGACCGCCCGTACTTACCCGGATGCTGACCTGGCCTTCCTGTGCACAGCCAACGACCTTAACACCTGGCTGTTTGTACTGGACGATCTGCTGGATCATGTAAAGCCGGAAACAGCGAGTTACCGCGAACAGGCGTATCTGCAACAGGTCATTTCGGATTTTGTCAGCGTACTTCGTTACGACCGCGACATTGACAGAGTTACCAATCCTGTGCTGGCAGCCCTGAGCGACTTCTGGAACAAGATGCGCCAGCTGAGCACCGCCTCATGGCAATGCCAGTTTACGCTCAGTCTGAAGGCCACCTTCGAAGCCGCCGTATGGGAAGCAGAGAATGCAAAACAGCGTAAACATCCGTCTGTTTTCCAGTACATGCAAATGCGTCCCTTCTTTAGCGGGGCCAACCTGGGTACCGACATGCTGGAAGTAGCCGCAGGTACCTCTCTGCCTGTGTTTGTGTTACAGAATGAACAGTTTCAGAAACTGGTGGACCTGGCCCGCAGAGCCGTATGCTGGGCGAATGACCTCTTTTCTTTGTCCAAAGAACTGGCACATGGAGATGAACACAATCTAGTGATGGTGATCGGGCATGAACAGCAGATCAGCCTGGATGAAGCTATTGCACAGACGGCTGCTATTCACAACCGCGAGATTGCACAGTTCAACGAACTGAGATCCCAGCTGCCCTCATTCGGTATGCACATCGATCTGGCCATTCAGCGGCACCTGGACGCTTTAGGCACCATGGTACGTGGATTTATGGACTGGTCTATTTATGACACAGCACGGTATGAGTTTAATTATTCCCGAAACGGGAATAATTAAAAATTAGGAATTAGGAATTAAGAATTAAGAATTAAGGCGACCATAGTTAGCGGACTGACGCTTAGATGAATTTGGAAAAGTGATATAGAGAGGCAATAAGCAGGAATCTATATGATATTTCGGCTACTGACTTCTATAAGGCTTTATGATGACGCATGGGTTTGGCTGCAAGTAAGGACCTGAATCGACTTAATTCTTAATTCTTAATTCTTAATTCTTAATTCTTAATTCTTAATTCTTAATTCTTAATTCCTAATTCCCAATTCACAGGTTTGCATGACAATTTATTAATACACAAATTACTTGATAATCAATATCTTTAAAGAAGAACTCATTTTGTGTTTGGTAATGTTTAATATTATTTTATATATTTAAATGCAGTTGTAGTGCGGGAGTTACTCAAAACCCTTCCCGATTGAATCTCTTTATACCCTGTTTGCTTTGTGACCGAGCCGAATTATTGAAAACTCAAATCGAAATTTTAATCATACATATATAATCCTGCGATCATGAAAGTATCACCTATCAGCTTTCCGAGTGTTTTCGAAACTGCGTATGGTAACACGGAGAATTCCTCAAAAGACCTACTGAATGGCTTAAAGATCAAAAAAGACGAAAACTGGTATATTGCCGGAAACCTGGCAAGACGCGGGGGTATCAATCCCGGACGTGTCACGAATGCTGCTCCGCAGGAGGATGATTATGAAATCCTCTTCAAAGCTGCCATGGTCAACGTACTGGATAAGGTACAACAGCCTTTGTCCCTGACTATGGGCTTCCCTTTTTCCTCCTACAACATTTATAAAGGCGCAGCAGAGCAGTTCCTCAACAAAAGGCACTTCCTGATAGAATATGATACGCATACTTTCAACAACAAGGGTTCAATCAAAAAAGGGATGCTGGACATCGAGCGCTTTGAAGTGATCCCCGAGATCGTAGGAGGTATTATCGGTCTGAAAAAGACTGTCAATGATCCAAAAACAGAGAACTTTATCGCTGTCAGCTTTGGCTTTGGCACCATCGAAGGTGGCATGGCAACTGCGGATGGTCTTATACACCGTACCTGCTTCAGTTCCCACGGTATCAAATATGCCATCAACAACCTGGCCCGCGAACTGAATAAACAGTACTACCTGGATATGAAAAATGAGCATCAGCTGGATGATGCCTTCATGAAAGGGTCTATCTTTACCAACAGGAAACGCCTTGACCTCAAGGATATCCGTAAAGCGCTGCTGACCCAGTATTACAAGGAAGTAGTGTCTCCGTTGATGAGGAATTACTTTACCGATCAGGACTTTGAAAATTGCAGCAAGATCTACCTGATGGGTGGCGGTGCACATTACCGCGAACTGGCGGACGCTTTCCTGGAAGAATTCAAAGACTTCATTCCGGTAGAAGTAGCGCCAAACCCTGAAAATCTTGTCAGTATCGGTTATTTATACAACTCTTTAAGAATTTCAGACGATAAGCATCAGCGTAGCGTAGGACTTGATCTGGGCAATGCCTCTTCGATCATTTCCGTATTTGAAGAAGAAACTTTATCTCCTGGACCAAATCTGTGATGTGCTTCCCTTGAAAGACTTAATTAAGAAGGCCTTCGGAAAGGACATGTTCCTGATCCCAGGCCAGGTGTCCGTACAGGGCGCTATTGAATCTACCATCCCCGGACGTATCGATGGTAATGTGAGAGGTGATGTGCGTACGGAAGGTACACTCGTGATCGGTAAAACCGCCACTATCCGCGGTAATATCTATGCCACCGATCTCGAAGCTTTCGGAAAAGTATACGGGGATGTTTTTGTAAGTAATAAAGCTGTTATCAGCAACAAAGCATATATCAGAGGTGATGTGACAGCGCTGATCTTGGAAGTTGAACAGGATGCCGTGATAGAAGGCGCTATCCGTAAACACCCTACTGAGGCGGATGATGTGATCCCGCCACCGGCGGAAGAAGATGAAGTGAAACCTGCGCCGGAAGAGGATGAAGAGAAGGCAAGCAGCTGGTTTTAATCAATTAGGAATTAACAATTAGGAATTAGGAATTAGGAATTAAAATGCAGCGGAGATCGGTGAGAATGACATTTACATCATTTCAATACCTCATCTTGGCCATTCAATAACTGGTTTTATAACGAAGATGGCGTCTACCGTAAAGTAGACGCCATCTGTATTTTCAGCCTTCCGGCTTACAATCTTCAGAGAATTATTCAATTAGTACCCCTTTCACACATGAATTCCTAATTCGTAATTCCTAATTCCTAATTAATCTGGGTTTCGCTCTCTCATACTGCACCGGCCACACATGCGATTCATCCTTCAAAGCATGTGCCGCATGTATCGGAAAATAGGGATCACGTAAAGACTCGCGCGCTATCAGCACCAGGTCTGCCTTTCCTTCTGCGACAATTGACTCTGCTTCTTCCGGCGTTGTGATCAGTCCTACAGCGCCGGTCATAATACCTGTCTCCTTTCGGATATGCTCCGCAAACGGCGTCTGGTATAATGGTCCCAGAACGATTTTCTGTGCAGGTGTAAGACCGCCGGAAGAGGTATCTATCAGGTCTACGCCCCGGTCTTTCAGAAGAAGGGCTAATGTGGTTGATTCTTCCAGGTTCCAGCCACCATCTGCCCAGTCGGTAGCGGACAACCTGACAAATAAAGGATATTCCGCCGGCCATACTTCGCGTACTGCCGCTACGATCTCCAGCAGGAAACGAACCCTGTTGGTAAAATCGCCCCCATATTCATCGGTACGCTGGTTACTGAGCGGCGACAGAAACTGATGAATCAGGTAACCATGTGCGCCGTGCAACTCCACAACTTTAAATCCTGCCGCCAGGGCACGGGAAGCAGCCGTTTTAAAGTCCTGTATAACGTTTTTGATACCTTCTTGGCTAAGCGCAATCGGAAGTCCATATTTGTCAGAAAACGGGATTGCGCTGGGTGCGTAGATTTCTTTCCAGCCACCGTCTTCCGGAGCGACCAGGTGAATGCCTTTCCAGGGCACTTCCGTGCTCGATTTTCGGCCTGCGTGGGCCAGTTGGATACCTGGTACGGTTCCCTGTCCGGAAATGAAATCTGTGATCCGTTTCAGCCCTGCGATATGCGCATCGTCCCAGATACCCAGATCGCTGGGTGAGATCCTGCCTTCCGCACTCACTGCTACTGCCTCTGTAATGATCAGACCGGCCCCGCCTACCGCACGACTGCCCAGGTGTACCAGATGCCAGTCATTACTAAATCCGTTCTCGGCACTGTATTCACACATAGGTGAAATTGTGATCCTGTTCCTGAATGTGATGTTTCTTATCTGTAAGGGTGAGAATAATACTGCCATCGGTCTGCTGTTTAAATTACGTTTCGGGTCAAAAGGTAAGCAAATCAGGGCAATTGAATTCCTTCGATGTATCGGAAAAGACGGATAACGAGGATTTTGGCATACAATGGCGTAATAAAAACAAAAACCCCCAGACAATGCCTGGGGGTTTTGCTAATTGTATAGAAAAAGCAAGCTTAGTCGATACGTCTAACGTTAACGGCGTTCATACCTTTACGGCCTTCCTGCAGTTCAAACTCTACTCTGTCGTCAGCCTGGATCTCGTGAATAAGACCATTAACGTGAACAAAAGTTTCTTTATCAGATTCCTCGTGAATGATGAAGCCGAATCCTTTTGTCTCGTTGAAGAACTTTACAGTTCCCTGGAATTTTGTTGTCATTTGTGAAAATTGTAAAAATTTGTAAAGACTAAAGGTAATCATAAAAACCACCCTTTCCAAATAAAAGTCTTTAATTCTCAATATTTCCCATAAGCTCCAGACCGCCGGCAGACAGGTATTTGTTACCGTCAACTAAAATCATAAAGTAGCTTTAGCGATGTCGTCATATAATTGCCTGAAGCAACGACTTTGGGTATGAAGCGTATCCACAGGCTTTCCTGGCTGTTCGGCTCTTGGCGCCTTCCGGCCGTAGTATTCATCCATGAAATCTTCCGCTCCTGACCATATTGTCTGCATCATTCCCTGATAACGATCTTTCATAATTGGTGTAGAGGTTGACCTGAAATCAAGCATATCTTTCAGTTGAATAGATGCAAACTCCGGTTTTCTCCATGGACAGGTGATTACTTTCAGCCCTTTCATCGCGAAATAAACAGGTGTCTTGTCAGGACGATCGTAATGCCAGTCGCAGATCGTTACGTCCTTAGGGATCATGTCAATCGCACGGTAAGTATTATTCAGACTTCCTTCCCACATACCGATACCGGTCGTCTTACCATCAATCAGACGATCTCCCCAGATCCAGAGGCTTCTCCCCTTTTCTGCCAGGTGATTGCGTAACAGGGTTACTTCGCCTGCAAACAGTTCTGCCTTATCTCTGCCACCGCAACGGGGACATTTGGATTCTCCGATGTAAAACACCTCGTCCAGTCCGGCGTGATACGCTTTGCTCTCAAATACGTCGCAGAGTTCATCCATCAGCTTAAACACAACGGCATGTACATCCGGGTGCAGCGGACAGTAACTTTTACAATACAGTCCGTCTGCATTTGGCCATTCGTACTTTTCCGGCATTTTCACCCAGGGTGTTTCGTCAAACTGCGGGTATTTCACCAGCAGGTTGTTGGTGTGGCTTGCCCAGGACTGATGCCCCAGGAGGTTTAGCTGCGGAATCAGACTGATACCGTTCTGACGGCATACCTGTACCAGCTTCTTGATATCAGCTTTTGACAATGCGGCCGAATCACGCAGTTCCGGATAACTTTCATACTGATAATTGTACTCTATGCGTAGCACCAATGTGTTTACCTTACGCGGCGCCAGTTCCTCTTTGATGAATTTGATAAAGGCATCAAGGGCTGGTTTACGCGGTGCGCCAATACAGAATCCTCTTACAGGTAAAATACTGTCGGGTACAGGTGCGTTACTAAGGGTCGTCTGCCGGGATGATGATGACCTGAAGGCAGTCAACGCTGCTCCTAACAGGCAAAGCAGGAGCACATTTCTCATAAATGTGGCTTTAAGCATGGAATAAATCGTTTAAGACGTGAACTAGATAAGAAAGGGCCATCCACTGTAGCGGATAGCCCCTGAAAAGTAATAAAAATATGCTGTAAATTATTTCATATTGAGATCAGCGGCGCCGGAGATCTCCGTAGAGACTTCTCCCATGATGTTAGAACCCACACTATTCTGCCCTGTATAGACTTTTACGAAGTCGATCGCTTTTAGGGTAACCGGCGTACCATTTTTATCAATGGCCCAGGAGAGGTCAAAGGAGTTGTATTGATTTTTCTGATACGAATCCATCATCTCCGTGTCATCCGTGCTGTAGTTATCAGCATATCCCCAGCCCATCGCCCAGTTAATATAAATACCGTCATGTTCTCCGAATGTCGGAATCAGCAAAGTGCCTTCAAAAGTGAGGGAATCCTGATTCGCCGCAAAAGCGGGGTAATAAGAATGGTCGTGGAACTCATTGATTTCTACAGCCCCTGTCTTGCCCCTGTTGTCTATCCAGCTCACACGGCTAACACCTCTCGGATTATAATAAGTGATCTTATAGTTGCGGATCGTTGCCGGCGTTACATATCCGGATCCCGCCAGTTCATACCAGTTATCGTCCGGCAAACCATTTTCATTCTCATCCTGACTCACCATCACCACCCCCGGTTCTGACCAGGGCCTCGGTTCAGGAACCGGATTACCATAAATAGCCAGATCAGCGCCAGTCTGATTCAGGATCGAGTGATCAAATCCGAATACAATATAGCCACCATAAGCACCCAGTGATATCAGCCCGCTTCTGGTGCCGACAATACTGTTCGCCCCTTCCGGCGTTCCCGCCGACTCTCCGATAAATTGCCCCGGCGCAGGAGAGTATTCAAATACCTTGCTGATAAAACGGCCGCTGTTGGGTGTTACAGGCCTGATCTTGGGTCCTTCATCACCTCCGCCGCTGTCCTTTTTACAGGAAAAACAGATGACAGCAAATACAGCAGGAAATAATAGTTCTTTCAGTCGCATAATAATGGGTTAAGTTATCTCGGTATGAATGCAAAATGTGCAGGGATATTACCCGCTGTTACGCTCCATCGCTTTCTGCCCGCTTTGCTAAAACAATAGAGCGTGCCTGGCAACAGATAGTTTTTCGCATCTGTCACATAAATATCGCCGTTTTCCGGATCAATCGCGATGCCATAGGGCGTCTTGATCTCCTTATCTACCCCATCGGTAATAAAGTTATCCGTTACCTTGGTTTCATTTTTAACATTGATAATAGCGTAACTCACCGTATTCTTATTCGTAATATAACTCCATTCCGCACTGTAGACATAAGCCGAATCGCCTGCTATTGCCAGGTTGCTGGCGGCCAGGTTAAACGAGTCTTTCACAATGTCCTTCTGTGTATCGATCACATACAACTTGGAATGGATGTTATAATAATCTCCCCGGGAAGTTACATACACATCGCCGTATTTATCCGCTTTAACGCGATGCAGGTTGATCGCCACATCAATGCGTTTTGTCTCTTTGAAAGTATTCATATCAACTACGGAAACCGTCCGCTCATATCTCGGCGGACTATACCCTCCTGAATTAGCGATATACAGCTTATCTCCTACAATCGCCATCTCTTCCGGCTGACGCCCTACGGTAACCGTACGCAGTATCTGAAAAGTCGCCGTATCTACTTCAGCAATATATCCCGCGCCGGCACTCGCATCACCAATAGTAGCGGCATAGGAACTCACATAAGCCTTTCCTTTATAGAAAGTGATATAGCGGCAGTTCCGGATGCTGATCTGACCGATGCGCTTAGCGGAATGCGCGTCCAGTACGTCTACTTTATCTGACATGTTGATCACCGCATACAGCTTACTGCCATAGATCCCGATATCATTGCCCACATCTCCCAGTTCCTTGGTGGCGCCAGGATTAATCTGACTGTAAATATTACTTTTGTAGATACCTGTACTTCTGTCGTAATAGTCCAGGGTAGACAGGTTCATGCCCATATTCCCTTCATTCAGCAGATAGAACCCATTTCGCAGGGTATCCGGTTCTCCTACCTGTGTTTCTTCTCCGGGAATAATGCCGTTGCCTTTACGGCAGGCGCTCAATCCTGCAATTGCTGCCAATAACAGCAACAACAAACTATGGCATGATGTGAGCTTGGATAAAATTCGCATTATCAGAAATTTATACTCGCGGTCAGACGGTAATAACGCCCCGGCATCGGGTAGTTGATTACAACGTCGTAATACTGGTTAAAAACATTGTTAAGTTCTCCCGTCAGCTTGATCAGCTTATGCTTAAAGAGAAAGCTGGTGGATACTGACAGATCACTGGTATACCATGGTTCCAGGTAGTACAAGGGTACATTGGTATTCAGGAAATAACGTTCCCCGACATATATAAAGCTATAATTAATATCCCATTTATTCCAGGAAGCGTGTGCAATAAAGGAACCGCTGTGTACGGGTACATAGGCGATCTGGTCTTTATAATTGACCTCCTGCGGATCCGTCACATCCAGGGCTTTCTGATAGGTATATTTCACGGAGAAGTCCGTTTGTACCTGATTCAGCAATCTGGGGGACAGCTGTACACTGGCATCTGCCCCATAGATATCCACGCCGCCAATGTTCTGCATCATCCACTGAAAGTTGCGGCCCGGAGCCGCTACGATCTTATCTTTCACATGACTGTAATACACGTCGGTCTGTAAGGAGAAGAATTGCAGGAAGCCTTTGGAATTGCGGGTATACCCTATTCCGGCGTTATATTGCCGGGTATGCTCCGGTTTCAGATCTGGATTGCCGACGGTACTGTAGTACATATCATTGAAGGTCGGCATCCGGAAAATGCTCTTATAAAAAGCGCGCAGTTTCAGGTCTTCCAGCCGGAATGGCTGCCAGGACACCAGGATCGTCGGTCTTAATGCACTGTAGTCATGTCCGGAGCTATATAACTTTGTCTTTTCGTTAATAAAGGTCGCCAACAGGTTTCCCTGCATTTCCACTTGTCCGAGATGCAATTGCGTAGCTGCAGCAGCCAGGGTCGTATAACGGGTAGGAATCGCGAAATGGTCCAGGTTAACAGCCGTCATTTCATTCAGCTGAAAGTCCGCCGAAAGCGCCACATCCCAGAAAGAAGTCAGTTTATACTGGTTAGCGGAGGAAATATAATATTCATGCTGGCGATAGCGGTTCATGAGCGGACCGTAATCCGTAATGATCGATGTATCAAGATAACGTACATAATCATACATATACTTGGCATTCAACAACATGGTATACCGCTTGCCGAATTTCTTGTTGTAGGAGGTTTGTACAAACAGATTGCGGTCCCACTGGTGTTGCCCGTTATAGAACTTATTACTGACAATAGCGCCAGGCAGTCCGCGGGTGGAATTGTAATAATAAACTTTCGCGTGCCAGGTACTGCTGTCTTTAAACTGCCCGTAGAGCCCCCCTTCTACGCGGGAAGCGTCTATACCGGCATTTTCCCTGACAGCGGTCGTATCATAGGTACCATTGGTGTACCTGAATTTATACCGGCCATTGCCATGCAGCCATTCACTGCTGATAACTGCTGACAGGTTACTGGAGATCTTTTGTTCCAGTCGTACCGAGGGGTTGACCATACCGAACGAACCGGTCTTAATAGCTACTTTGCCATGCGTGGTTTCTCCTTCATGAAAAATCGGTTTCCTGGATTGCAGATAAATGGAGGAAGCTGCAGAAAATCCTTTTGCAGGTTGAAGAATAGCGCCTTTCTGCGCATTATAAAGATCGATCTGTTCTATATTATCCAGCGAAAAACGCCCCAGATCCACGGTACCGTTCTGCGCGTTGCCCAATTGTATACCGTCATAAAATACGCCCACATGGTTCGTTCCCATACTGCGTACGTTCAGGGTTTTGAGTCCACCTAAGCCACCGTAATCTTTCAGCTGTACCCCTGAAAAGAAGCGTACGGCGTCAGCCACAGACAGGCTATTCATCTTCTCCAGCGCAACACCGCTCAGTGTCTGTACAGGAGAAACGGAATTATTCTTACTGGAAAAAATGGTAACGCCCTGTAGCATCCGGGCAGCAGCAGTATCTTTTGGTACTGCTGCTGCGGATGCCGGCTTCGCCTTATCCTGTGCAAACAGAGATAGCGGCAGAAAGGAAAGAAGTATAAGAAGACGGTAAGTCAATTAAATGTTGTTTTAACTACAAAAGCTCCCAGTTAAGAATTAGGAATTAAGAATTAGGAATTAAGAATTAAGAATTAAGAATTAAGAATTAAGAATTAAGAATTTATCATTTATTGACGCCTCGGGTGCATTCTAAGCTGAATACCACGCCGGCCCATATTGATATTAGGAACGTCCTTTCTTCTGGAAGGCTAACCAATTCTTAATTCTTAATTCCTAATTCCTAATTGATTATCATGCCCGGGAAGAAATACCCCTTGTAACTCGTTGCGTGCAGCAGCGCGCCATTTGCCGCACTATGTATATACAGCTGGTTATTAATATCAGCGCCATACAGATTCGCATTACTGTTCAGCACCAGTATATTTCTGATACGATCAAACCAGATACCCTTTCCGAAGAAGTACTGTCCTGAAGGCAATGTGATAAATGGCGTATTCAGAGATGCTGCCTGTCCCGGAAGATATTTATAGACTTTATTGTTACCGGAGATTATATAGATCGCATTTTCAGTGGTAGATGCTACCATCGAGCTGCTATTGTAGGTAAATTCATTGTAATACACCGGGAAATTGGTGGTGATGCTGTCTACAGACAATGCACCGGCATTGATCTTTTTCAGCTGTGTTTTCGAAGCCGCCCATACGCTACCGTCCTGGCTTTGTACAAAGCCAGATACTGCTGTACCGAGTTTCTTTGCGACACTGTAGTCATTGGTATTGAGTACCACGATACCATCGTTCACAGACAGGAGAAAAATATGATTGCCACTTCTGAACATATCTGTTACTTCTCCTGTTACCCCTGGAATGGCCGTGCCGAGCGTAAGGTTAGTCAGGTTTACGGGGAAAACGCCGGTGCTGGTACTTAGCAAACCTCTTGTTTCATCCACACCGACAAATGAACGGCCATCATCGCCCGGCAAAGACTCGATACGATTGGTTTCTTTTAATGTTTTGGCATCCAGCACGACCATTGGAGCGCCGTATTTACCAACAAGATATATTTTATTATTATAAACGGTACCAAACTCCATGGTACTGGTATTCGGACCTAATGTTTTACCGGGATTTTCAGCGCTGTAGACGTATTCTATTACCGTATCCTTGTCATAGTCAAAGAAGTTAAGATCCCCTGCTCTTGTACCATAGTTACCTTCCGTTACCATCAGAAAGCCGGTGCCATACTTTGATGGGATGACTACATCATCATCCGTTTTACAGGCAGCGGCTAGTAACAGACCACCTAATAACCAGAGGCGTAAATTTTTATACATACATCGAATTTTTATTACAATAGATAAGTTTAGTCTGGACAATAATTTTTACTAAACGGCAGTCAAACCGTCTATTTGGGGCATATCTTCAGCGGACTTTTAAACTACTTGAAATAAGCCTAAAGGCTATTACAACATCAGCGCTTTTCACCCGAAGACACGATATAGCTGTTGCAACTGGCAGGTCTTCTGGCTCTCCTGCTTTTCCCGGGCCTTCCCGTTCCGCCTGGGGCGGACAGTGGCTTTGAAGAGTATACCGGAAAAAACGAACGCGTATTGCGATACAGGATTACAGCTACGGGGATAGCTCCGGAGTTACACCGGATTCCCTATTAATTCGCCTTCAGGCGAAACCAAATGCGGCACAAACCTACTGTATGAGCAGTAAATATCCAAAAAGAAAAATACGTAGTATCTTGCCGCAAATTCAAAACTGTTCTGTTGAAACAACTATTTCTGATAGTAGCATTCCTCTTCGGGAGCTACTCCAGCTATGCCCAAAGCCTGCTTAACAAAACCGTCTCAGTCATCGCAGACCGCAAACCCCTGGCTGCTGTACTGGACGATATCAGTATGCAGGGGGATTTCCATTTCTCTTATGTCAAGGAATTTATTCATGATGATAGCCTGGTGACGGTCAATGTCAGCAATCGCTCTGTCAAACAAGTGCTCGACATATTGTTTCAGGGCAATTTCCAGTTCCGCGAGATCGGTAATCAGATCATTATACAACCCGGCACCTCTTCAAAAGAGAAGTGGTATGTAGTCAGCGGACAAATCAAAGACGCCACCACCGGGCGTCCTATCGTGAATGCCAGTGTCTATGAAGGCGTACAGCTGATCTCTACCCTAACCGATGATCAGGGGTATTTCAGGCTGCGTCTCCGTGAAAAGGAAAGAACCGCGGCCATGCTGACCGTCAGCAAGGAACTGTACCGCGACACCATCATGCTGGTACCTGGCGGGCATGACCAGGAAATGAACGCCACTATCAAACCCGCAGCCCCTATACAATTATCAATAGTAGACGTCAATCAACATACACATGTAGAACAGACTTTCTTTGGCCGTTTCTTCCTGTCTTCCAAACAGCGGATGCAGAGTTTGAACCTGAGTGACTTCTTTACCCGCCAACCCTATCAATACTCCCTCTTACCTGCTTTAGGCACACATGGAAAGTTGGGTTCGCAGGTGGTAAATAAATTTTCCATGAACCTGATAGGTGGCTATACCGCCGGTCTGAGTGGTGTCGAAATAGCCGGCATCTTCAATATTGACCAGAAAGCTGTCAAGTGGGTACAGGTAGCCGGCGTCTTTAATATAGTAGGCGGACATTTCAGCGGCGTACAGGTGGGGGGCATACATAATCACATTATGGACTCACTGAAGGGCTTACAGGTAGGCGGGGTTAGTAATATCCTGAAATACGATTTCCGTGGCGCACAGATCGGCGGCGTCTACAACCGGTCCGGTAGTGGTGGCAATGGTATGCAGATCGGCGGTATACTGAATAGTACGGGTGGGCCCATAAAAGGCGCACAGATCTCCGGCGCTGTTAATCTTGCGGGGGGAAATATTAAGGGTACACAGATCGGCGGTGTCCTGAATAGTACGATGGGGGTTATGAACGGCGCCCAGATCTCCGGGGCTATTAACTTTGGACGGGACACAGTTGACGGAACACAGATCGGTGGTGCGGTGAATGTTGCCTGGCAAAAGATAAAAGGTGCGCAGATCGCCGGTGCGGTGAATGTCAGCAAAGAAGAAGTGAGCGGTGCACAAATAGCCGGGGCAGTCAATGTCAGTATGGATACCATCAACGGTACACAGATCGCTGGCTTAGCCAACTATACCAAAGTGCTGAAAGGCGTACAGATCGGTCTTGTCAACTATGCCGATTCTTCCGATGGCTACAGCCTTGGCCTGATCAACATCGTCAGAAAAGGCTATCACCAGATCCTTATCTATAATAATGAAATGCTGGATCTCAATATTGCTTATAAATCCGGTAGCAGGAAATTATACAGTCTGCTGCTGGCAGGCATGAAACTGGGCCCGAAAAAAGCTTACAGCTTCGGCTACGGTATCGGACATCCGTTTCCGATGTCAGACCGGTCGGAGATCACGACCGAACTCACCTCCCAGTTCCTGTATGTGGGCAACTGGAATTCATCCAACTCCATAATCAGACTGCAGACAGCCTGGAATTACAAGCTGTTGAAAAACGTAACACTGTTTGCCGGTCCGTCCTTTACGATATACTACAGCGACAAGCTGGACGTGGCCGATCCTAAGTATGATGCGAAGGTTCCGGCACATTATAGTCCGTTTACTTTAGGCAGCGGAGTAACGGCCTGGTTTGGCTGGCATATAGGCGTCGGGTTTTTCTAGGATATTTTGGTAATTTTGCAGCTTCATTTTTAAAAACGGTTAAATTAAACACAGGTAATGTCAAAAGTTAAAGTAGGTTTTGTGCAAATGTCCTGTAGCGGCAATAAGGCTGAAAACCTTGCGAAGGCTACAGAGCGTATACGTGAAGCTGCTGCCAAGGGTGCACAGATTGTATGTTTGCAGGAATTGTTTACTTCCCTTTATTTCTGTGACGTGGAGGATTATGATAATTTCTCCCTGGCAGAACCTATTCCCGGTCCATCTACCGATGCTTTGCAGAAAGTAGCGGGAGAACTGGGCGTTGTGATTATCGCCTCTCTGTTTGAGAAGCGTGCACAGGGTCTTTATCACAACACTACCGCCGTGCTGGATGCCGACGGCAGTTACCTGGGTAAATACCGTAAGATGCATATTCCTGATGATCCGGCATACTACGAGAAATTCTACTTCACTCCCGGTGACCTTGGCTATAAAGTATTCAAAACAAAATTCGCCACTTTCGGTGTACTGATCTGTTGGGATCAGTGGTATCCGGAAGCAGCAAGGATCACTGCCCTCATGGGAGCGGAAATCCTCTTCTATCCGACTGCTATCGGTTGGGCGACCAGCCAGGATGAAGCGACCAACGTTGAGCAATACAACGCATGGCAGACCATCCAGCGCAGCCACGCCGTTGCCAACGGTATCCACGTGGTAAGCGTAAACCGTGTAGGTTTCGAGCAGGAAGGCGCTATGAAATTCTGGGGTGGCTCATTCATCGCCAATCCATTCGGTTCTATCATCTACCAGGCTTCCCACGAAAACGAGGAAGTGTTCGTACAGGAACTGGACCTGGGTCAGACCGACAGATATCGTACACATTGGCCGTTCATGCGTGACAGAAGAATTGATTCTTACGCTCCTATCACCAAAAGATTTATCGACGAAGCATAATGAACGGACAACCTACTCTGAAACAGCAGGGATACTTCTTCCCTGCCGAATTCCATCCGCATGTCGCCACCTGGCTGAGCTGGCCGCATAAAGAAGCTAGCTGGCCCGGAAAGATCCATACGATCTACCCTTACTACAGCCAGTTCATTAAATACCTGGCGGAAAGTGAAATCGTCCGTATCAATGTGAATGATGAAGCCATGAAGGCTTTCGCAACTGGTCACCTCCAGAAAGCAGGCGTAAACCTGGATAAGGTGGAATTTCATCTCAACCCGACCAACGACGCCTGGTGCCGCGACCACGGTCCGGCTTTTCTGATCAATCCGGCCGCTGCACAGAAAAAAGTGATTGTAGACTGGAATTATAACGCCTGGGGCGGTAAATACCCTCCTTTTGACAAGGATGACGTAGTACCTACCCGTATCGCTGAACACTTTAATCTGCCGGTATATCACCCTGGCATCATCATGGAAGGTGGTTCCGTGGAATTCAACGGTAAAGGTTCCGTACTGACCTCCGGCTGCTGCCTCCTGAATGAAAACCGCAATCCACACCTGAACAGGGAGCAGATCGAAGGTTACCTGCAGGATTTCTACGGTGTAGACCAGGTATTATGGGTAGATGAAGGCATTATCGGCGACGATACCGACGGTCATATCGATGATACCGTACGCTTCGTTAATGAAGATACCGTCCTGACCGTCATAGAAACCAATAAACAGGACGAAAACTACGAACTATTACAACAGAACCTGCAGCAACTGAAGCAGATGCGTCTGCTGAATGGTAAACAGCTGAACGTAGTAGAACTCCCGATGCCGGATGCAGTTGTATATGAAGACCAGCGTCTGCCGGCTTCTTATGCAAACTTCTACATCAGCAATAAACACGTAATCGTGCCTGTTTTCAATTGCAAAAATGACGATAAGGCCCTACGTATCATCAGCGAGTGTTTTAAAGACCGCGACGTGGTAGGTATCGATTCTACCGAGATTATCTGGGGATTGGGCAGCTTCCACTGTCTGAGCCAGCAGGAACCAGCGGTATAAGACACGTAAAGCTTACTTTTTATATAAACCAGCATCATTTTCAATGGTGCTGGTTTTTTTATTGGTACGTATCATCCGGTCATCCCCCTAATAAAACCACCCTGAAACACCCTCCCAATGTGTATTCCAGGTATCAAGTCCACCTATACGTCGTGTATGAAGCATGTATACGGGTAGTATTGACCAGGGTTGATGGCTGTAAAAGGCATACCTGCTGTCCCGCGATAACAACACCTGGCAGCACTATCCGGTGATGACCACAATCACTGCCAGCATGGCTTTTAATCCTTATAAAGGTTTACAACCATTTTTCTGATCTTGTGACTGGTTTACAAACTTCTTTTTTCTGATGCAATCCGAACCCTAGTACCAAGGTCGTCACTGCGAACATGCGCCCTATATTACCGCAGCGCCTGCTAATCAATCGATTAAGTGTCATAGAACTGTTAAAATACCGGCAACAGACGAGCTTAAAATACCCCCTTTCACATTTCTTTAGCATTTTCAGGGTTAAATTTGCATCAGTATTTCAAAAGAGAAAATCGCCGGACTAACCATCAGCCCGGCTTATTTTTAAATAAAACCTAAGCCATTTCCGTTGATGAAGAAACCTGTATTTAAAACCGTTTTCAGACTTACCCTTGCCGCTGGCCTGTTTTCAGGTATCCTTTTCGCAGTTGCATCCCCCACCGCGGGCAATCGTACCAGAGTAGTCGCATTGACAGAGAATAAAGTGGGCGCCAGAATGGCCCTGTTCTCACAGCTCAAACTTGACTCCCTCGGATTGTCTAAAGAAGCATTTGCTTTTGCGCTGGCAGGAATGGAAAAACTCGCTAAGGAAGGTAAACTCAGCAATCCGGATCTACTGACCATTGCCGACTTCAGTTTGCCCTCCAGCAAGAAAAGACTGTTTGTGATCGACCTGGCAAAAGGAGAAGTATTGTTCAACACATTGGTATCTCATGGAAGGAATTCCGGTACCGAACTGGCAACTAACTTTTCCAATGCGCCGGAGAGCTTTAAAAGCAGTTTAGGATTTTATGTAACCGGCGCTACCTATAAAGGCGAACATGGTTACTCGCTGCGCCTGGAAGGGGAAGAAAAAGGCATCAATGACAACGCGATGAGCCGCGGCATTGTAATGCACAGCGCAGCTTATGTAAACGAACAGATCGCAAAATTACAGGGGTATATCGGCCGTAGCCTGGGATGCCCTGCGATTCCGGAGAAGATACACCGCCAGATTATTGAGGCGATTAAAAACGGCACCTGCCTGTTTTTATATAGTCCGGATAAGGCGTACATGGCCAACTCTAAAATGCTGGCAACACCGGAGATCGATACGACGATCGCATAATGATCATAAAAGCATTAATATTTCTATAAGCGAAAGGGCGTTTACCAGCTGGTAAACGCCCTTTCCTTTTGTATCCCAACTTCCCCTGGCCCCCTTTCAATACACACAAAATGCGCTCAATTAAATAAATTCTCACGCCTATAACATTATCGCCTCTGCATGGTGATAACGCGCGTACCGAAAAGGGCAAGGGGAATGTTAAGATGACATATAATAAGTTTAGCTGACTGTAATGTTACTGGCAATTACTTTGTGCAAAGCTGCACAGCCGCCATGTTGTAATGGTCTACATTCGTAGTGCATGATTTGTCCCTTATTTATCTGATGCTGACAATTGTCCTTTTATCTATTTTATTTAGCGTCGGTAAACAGCTTACCCGCCATATAGGTATCATGATCATAAATATCTTCCCTGAACTGTAATTTCCCTGCCTCATCTACCCAGGCTGTATAATACGTAATCAGTACCGGCACCGGATCTTTCACTCTCACATACTTTTCCTTACCACTGTTCATCGCACTGTCAATACGCTCTGCGGACCAGTTCTGATTATCTGCCAGTAAATAATTGGCCATCTTCACCGGATCTCCCAGACGGATACAACCATGACTGAATGCACGCTGATCTCTGTCGAAAAGATACTTCTGATTGGTATCGTGGAAATAGATATTAAAGCTATTCGGGAAAAGGAATTTCACCTGTCCCAAAGGATTGTCCTTCCCTGGCTTCTGACGCACAATAGGTAAACCATTGCGCTCTCCCGTAATCTCCATATTCTTACTGCTGATATAGTTCTTATTACGCGCCAAGGCAGGCAAGATTTCTTCTTTTACAATACTGTTCGGCAGGTTCCAGTAAGGACTGAACACAATCTGATCCAGTTTACCGGAAAACATCGTAGTACTCTTACCTTCCTTACCCACTACAACCGGCATATCAAATTCCTTCTTACTGCCATTCCAGACATGCAAACCGAATTCAGGAATATTTACGAGAATCAGACGGCCTTCCGGATTAGCCGGCGCCCAATGCATTCTTTCCAGGTTGATCAGTATACGCTGCACCAGTTTGATAGCCGGCATATTCATCTCCCGTAATAAAGTATCTGTGATTACTCCTTTTGGTGTATGACCATGTGTTGCTTCGAAAGCGGTTACAGCCGTTTCCAGTGCATCATTGAAGACCGTAGACGTATCCTTGTCACTGTACTCACCTGTCGCCTGTAAACGCTTTTTCACCCATGCTATCACAGCCGTACTATCTCCTTTCTTATATCTCTTCTTCTTTTCTATCCTAATCGTGTCCCAGGAGTTCTTTTCTGCAATGTCAACGTACCGTTGCAGGGATTTATGCAAGGCAGCATAACTCTGTCCTCTCATATTCGTTTCCTTGTCGGCTAACACAGCGGATGCCTTTTTCAGCACCTCCGATTTAGTCAGTGGTACTGCATGTTCCAGGCCCTCTATATTGCCTTCACTATTGCTCAGATAATAATCTATGAAACGTTGTGTTAACTGTAATTCTGTTTTTACAATATTGGCATCTTTAGAAGAAACCGCAGAATCAACATCCCCGTTCATTAGTGCATTGAGGCGGTATTCTAATGATTTATTGCCCTCGCTGGTGTCTATGCTATAATCATACAGACTACGAAAACCGTATGCCTGTTCGTTGAGACCGGTATTATCAAACCAGGCGAACTCGAAATTGCGCGCATTATAGAAACTACGCAATCTTGCCGCCATCGTATCATTTAGTTTTTGTGTAGTAATGAATTTATTGATGGCGCTCGTATCAAGAAAGAGATTATTGTAAGCATTCGCTGCTGTTATCTCTGTATTTCTTGGGGTAATAACGATTGCCTCCTTTTCTGCTCGCTTTGTACTGGTTTCACAGCTATAAGAAAAGGTAGCTATAGTAAAAGTAGTTAAGATCAATAAAACATTATTCTTCATGCTAACCCCGGTTGCAAAAGACGTGCCTCTGCATTTACACTAGGCAGACCGGACTGCAAACCCGCTTTTTTGTAGAAAAAACTTCACACAAAGCGCAACAAATTATAGATTCAATGTCTTTCCTTCTTTACTAAATTCCTTGCGAATGCCCGTCTGTATGTCTTTCAGGAGAATAGTCCGGCTTTTTCTTTTCAACGCCGACAAACAACTATACTGCACTACATTGATAATTGCGCCACCTGCCAGCTCATGTTTCCTGGCAATCTCTTCGAGGCTCACATCCTGATCAAGCGCTGCTTCCTCAGGAAATGACTGTTGCCATAAACGCTGGCGTTGTGCCGGAGCCGGTACAGGGAAATAGATCATAGACTGAAACCTTCTGCCGAATGCTTCATCGATATTCGCTTTCAGGTTCGTAGCCAGGATCACCAGGCCAGGAAAGTCTTCTATACGCTGTAAGAGATAAGCTACTTCCTGGTTTGCATAGCGGTCATTGGATGAGTTGGTCGCACTTCTTTTTCCGAATAAAGCATCTGCTTCGTCAAAGAAAAGGATCCAGTTTTTATTAGCTGCCTGATCAAATACACCCGCCAGGTTCTTTTCTGTTTCACCGATATATTTGGATACGATCATGGACAGATCGATACGATAAACGTCCATATTAAACGTCTTCCCCAGCAGACAGGCCGTGAATGATTTACCTGTTCCCGGCGGACCATAAAACAGTGCTCTGTAGCCGGGTTTGATCCTGTTTTCCATTTTCCACTCGCGCAATAATGCGGGGCCATGTTCTATCCAGGTACGGATTTCTTCTACCTCCAGCATAGTATGCGGATCTAAGACTAGATCGCTCCAATCAAGTGCGGTACGTATCTGCTTAGCGGGAAACTGTGTGCTATATTGCGGTTGATAAGCCCTTCCCGTCGTGAAATAACTCAGGTATTCCGGTGTCACCTGTAGACCACCGCTCAGCAAAGGTTCATCTGCATGTGCAGAGGCCAGCTTCAATATATTATCTCTTACAAAAAAGTGATCCGGCGTAAACATTTGCTGCAATTGCAGACGTTGTTGCAGGTCATTCGCTGCCAATAAAAACGCGGCTGTTTCTCCCGTAGGCAGAAAGCCGCCGTGCTGATTTCCTTTGATCCCGCCAAACTCTGTAAAGCCACGGTCATAAGTGCTGTTCTTTACAAAGAAGATATCCAGCAATTGCGGTTGCAGGTGCGGACACAATGCCAGCAACAGTACCAGTCGCTCGGGAACCTGCATACTATAATGCCTTACAATCTGCGAGTAGACGGCATCGTTATGCAATGCCGGTGGCGCCGGTTCCTCTCCCACCTGCGTATGTGCTTCTTCAAAATACTGTTTCATCCGCAATTGCAGGATCTGTGCAAACCATAACAGTTCATCATGTAATGCCGCTGCATTATTGGATATCAGGTGAGTGTCCATTCGGTGTATAAAGGTTTAGAAAGCCAGGAGAAACGCATTTGTCCATAGCTCCATGGTAATGTCTGTAAAATAATATCATAACTGCGTTGTTTTACACGCAATATCCAGGCTTCGTCGGTCTGCCATAGCTGTCCTTCCCGCTGCAAAAAGGAAGCCTGGAAGCCCTCCACACTGCTGTTCTTCATTTTAGACCATTGCTGCATCGCAGCGCCTAAAAGACCTTGTGCCATCTGCTTATCTGCATCACTGATTTCGATATCCGGATCTAAAGGTTGTTCCCAGGGCGCCTCACACAACACGCGGTTCAGCATCAGGCTATGTTCCGCATGTCCGGTTTGTCCATCTACCAGCAATTGTAATAAACGTATCGCTTTCTGACGGGCTTTTTCATCATTGAACTTACCTTTCGTCAGCAGTTCCAACCGGGAGAAGTAAGTGGAAAAGAAAGGATGTAATAACACCAGACCTGCATTCTGTACCGTAATCGCCTCCCGCTCTGAAGCCGCTGGTTCTAAAGGGCGCCCAAACAGACTTTCATAGGGTTGCGGCGCTGTTGGCGACAATGCCTTTTCTGGTGAAACTACTGCCGGACGCGTTGTTTCCTCCGGCGCAGGTACGACTGGCTGTTTCTCTGCCTTAATCAGGGCCGCAGTTACCTGTTGCAGTACTGGCAGTGCACTCCGGATCTGTGTCAATGAGGTGACCGAAGCCATATCGTACTGCACAATATGCTGTAACAGCTTCTGCACAGTTGTTTCTCCGTAACCGGTCAGAAACTGCGCCAGCTGATTGATATAAGATTCGCTGTTATTGATCTGGATCCTGCCTGATAACCACAAAAGATTGAAACGACGGAACAATAATTTCACCCGCTCTCTTTCCAGGTTATCGCTCACCAGGGTTTCCAGTAACTGCTGCCATTGCTGTAAAGCTACAATCGTATGGTTACCCCACAACAAAGGCATCGCGTCGCGCATCATCGTCCAGAAATCATCTTCCGTGGTATGTATGGCTACCTGTTGTAGTACTGCTACCGGCGACAATACACTACGGTAGAAAGACAGTCGTTCACTATGAGAGCGTTGTTTATATTGCAGCCAGATCTCCCTGAAACTATCCCTGTGTTGAATAAAAGTATGCGGTAAAGCCTGCTGCAGGAACTGGATGGTATCCTGTTCTGCATAACGTTGCAGCTGATGCCGGATATTCTCTTCCAGTGGCGTAACCGGTTTATCAAATAACTGGTGTACATGCAAACGTGCCTGTATGACAGGTGGCTTCTGATCCAATAAGTCGGCCAATAACATAGGGCGCTTACGGAAAAGCAGGATAACAGCCTGTTTCAGCAGGATATCCTGCCGGCCTTTTTGTAGTCTGCTGAACCATACCGGCAAGGGTTGTCCGACAATAAAAGAACGGAACAGATTCACCGCCTGTTGCCATACCTCTTCCCGGTCTTCCCTGATAGGGATGGTGTCATAGTTGATCCACAATAAAGGCAGGGGCACATCCGTATGTGGCACTCCTCTCAGGGGAAGCAGTCTTGGTACGTTGACGTTTTCATTGCCGTTAAAAGGCAATACGGCGAAGTCCTGTGCATTCTCGGGATGAATACCCAAAGCCGCATTTTCTTCGTACAATACCTGGATGAAGGTGACAAAAGAATCGGAAGGAATGTATTGCCTGTAAAGATCTATTGCTTTCCGGAAAATATACAACAGGTGAATATAGTCAGCGTTGAAGTGACGCGCCAGTCTTTCAAGATGACGCCGGATGAACTGTTTACGGTTGAATTGTCCGCTATTGTCTGTCACCAGGTAAGTCAGTACAAACAACCAAACGGCACGTTCAAACTCATTCTGCGCGTGGGCGACCAGCGCCTGTTTCTGATGCAGGGTGATGACGCCGGTAATATAGCCTAATATAAAAGTGGCCTGTTCTTCTTCCAGGGAAGTGATGATCTGCTGTACCGTCTGTTTGGAGAAATGCCAGGCAATCCTTCTCAGTACATATTCCTGCTGCGCTACCTGTACGATGAAGGTCGCAAACTGTGAGTGTGAAGCCGCGATCAGTTGCAGGACGATGGCTTCTAACGTATTACTTTCTTCCAGGGTAGACCACCAGGGCATACTGCCGCTCAGGAGGTAATGCGCCAGTAAAGCATAATGTCGTTCCTGCTCCGTGCGGAAGTACAAAGGTCTTCCTGCAGTCCCATCATACTGCCCGGATTGTGCGATGCGCTCCCGTAATGCTTTTTCCAGGGCCTCCGGCAATATGCGCAGAAGATCCTGCTCAAAGTTGCTGTACGGCAATATGCCCAGGTCCAGTTCTAACTGATGTACCCAGACGCTCTCTCCGGGAGACAACACCTCGTTTATGACCTTTTCTGCTGCGGCAGATAAATGAAGATTGAACAGGCTGCTGACTTTATCCTGTAAGCCCTTTGCGCTGTCTTTGTCAGCGTACTGGATATCAAAAGTCCAGCGGCGGATGATATGTCCAGCATCCGACATCCTATGGTTTCCTGTTTTTAGTCAGAAAGTCCAGCAACCTGGATCGTTGTGCCGGTATTGTTCCGCGCAGGTAAAGATCAGGCACTGCTTTTAGCCAGGGGAAATAGATATTCTCAAAATGGCGCATATCGGCAATCCCCAGCCAGCGGAAGGAGACTTTATAGTATACGGGTGTCTGTTCGCGGATCAGATCTTCTGTAAATTTCCTGAACTCCGCATATTGAAATCTTGCCGGCCAGGAAGGCAGCACGATTGTAATAGCAGGACGGTAAAATGAATCAGGCAATGCCTGTCCGTTTCCGGAATCTATATAGTATTCCATCTTAGGATACTGTGCATCATGTCCTGCAGCAATCATTGCCAGCATACGGGCAATCTCCTGCATATCGTTGTCAAAGCTGGCTGTCTGTGTATAGAGCAGGCAGTCAGTGGTCAGCTGCTGGTACATATCAGCAGGAGACATCGCCTCCCAGTTTGTTTCCAACAGGCGTTTCAGGATATTTTCGCGCTCTTCAAAAGTGCGCATCAACCTTAATTCCAGCAATAATTTACCGCCAAAGGATAATAGCCGGAAACCATAGGCTCTCATGCGCAGTGTTGGTTTCAGTAAGGTATGTTCTACGATATAAAATCCTTCCGAATCAGCGCTGATTACCTGCAGATGGCGGATCATCTGGTGCATTGCTGTAATGGCGGCTTCCCGGTCCCTGTGTTTGGCCGCGGCGTGCCAGGTATGCTGACCAGGAGCTTTGTACAACACGACGTAATACCCATTCCCTTCATCCTCTACAATACGGTAGTGAGACTGATCCGTACCAAACTTCAGTAAAGAAATCGGTTGGTGACCAAAGTGATATTGTTTTGTGTCGATCGCCGTATCCGGAATATCATCGTTGAACCAGATGCTCTCCCCGTTTACCTGCAATTGCTTTGCGATCGGTACCGGATGCCAGGCGCCGGATACGCTCATATCAAGGTGATCTCTGTCAAATACTGCTGTCAGCGGTTGTTTTACATCACGCTCGATATGCAGCATCTTATAGATCCACTGCTGATAACCGGAAAACACACCACTCATTTCCGGATCCATCATATAGTTGTAACCCTGAATCTTCCCTTTCAGCAATACCGGTAGCTGTTGCAGGATACCCGCTTTCCAGCGTAGTTCGCAGTTGATACGGATCTTTTCATCCGGTGGATGATATAAGAGATCATACAGACTCACAGGATATCTCGGCACGACAATGTTGAAACGTGCCAGCAAATGATCAAAAATGCGGATCTTTCTTTGCTGGTATAAGGCATCGCCTTCGGCCATTTCGCGCAGGGCGCTTACATAGTCGTTGTCTTTATCTTTCTTGAAATCTTCCCATGTTTTACCGCTTTCTGTAAATGCCTTCAGCAGGTGTTTTACATGCGGTACATCATATAGCGGTTGTGAGAAATAAGTGGAAGCAGGAACGCTGTCAATATCCGGGGAAAAGATAGCAGAGAGATTCCCCAGCTGCGCCAGGTAGTCGGCCAGAATCTGTTCGAAGAACAACAAATAAGCCTTTAATTGCTTTGCCTGCGCAATTCGTATCGGAGGTTCGTGCCTGGACAACTGTTCTTCTCCGGTACCATAAATCGCCGGGAAGAAATGCTGTAAGGAATAATACTGGGTACTATTGCGATAAGCACCTTCCAGTGAATGATCTGCCAGCCCCTTTTCCTGTGCCGTATAATGCCTTTTACGCGTCTCCCTGATCTTACGGAACACATTCCAGAACACGGCATCACGGGAATGCTGTTCAAACTGATCGCTGAATATCCCGATATCATTCCTCGCGTCGGTGATATCGACATAAGGATAATAACCGGGTTGTATGATAATAGGTTTACTGCTGAAATTCACCCCGTCAGAAGAAACATGCAGAAACTTCACCTGGATCACGCCGGGCAACTGGGAAATCGCCTTCACCATTTCAGAAGGATCTACCTGTGGTTTTCTTTCCCGCAGGTCTTCATCCGGCACAAATCCTTTGCTTAGTTCGGGGCCCTGGTAAATATCTTCTGTGGCATAACCGGCTTCCAGCAATTCTGCTTCTGAAATAAAACGTACCGGCGGATGTACGACCTGTTCTATGGCATTACAGATATACGCCAGTGTTTCTTTTACCGGGTAATGCGCATCCACCATGATCGTCGCCTTGATGGAAATATGCTGTGCCTTGAGAATGGAAATCTCTTCAAAATTCTCACCCAGGTTCCGGTTCCGCATCAGACAGTTTCTCACTACTTCCACCATCTTCTCCGCAGCTGCGATATTGGTTTCCAGTTCCCTGGTCAATGCATCATCCGGCTGAATCAGTACCCTGAACACCCCTTTGGAGGCGCCGGGCGTATAGTCGGACATAACCGGTTCGATCCAGACGTTTTCAATACGATCTACCTGGTCAAGGACCAGTTTCCGGAAGTCGGATATGCTGATCGGACCGGAATTCAATATATCTGCTTTGCTGAAGAATACGTTATCCCGCGGATTGATCCTACCTTCTTTATCCGCCAGAATTTCATTGATGGGAAAATCTGTTTTATAAGCCAGGTCCGTCAGCGCAAAACAAAGCTGTTCCAGTATCGTAACACCGGGATCATGCAGGTTATAATCTGTCCAGACATGACCGGACAGTTCCTGTACCAGGGTCAGTGCTTCCGCTCTGAGTCTGGTAAAGTCAAGGGTATTATCCCTTTCTTTGTCACGGCTGATCTGTAGGGGAATTTGCTTCATTGACAAAACTTAGTGGTAGTATTCCTTCGGCATAAATGCGGTATCGTCCCAGAGACGGGTGATACGGTAATAGATTTCTACATCAGGTCCATAATTGCTGTTGGTACGCAGCTGTAAGCCATAATGATGGGTACTTCCTTTCCAGCGCAAACGCAGGCGGTTCCAGAAGAAACCATAATGTGCAGAAGTCTTCCTGATCCTTCCCCAGGACCATTTATTAAAAGCGCTTACCGCATAGGCGTGCATAATGGCAAAACGGCCGGAGTTACGTCGGCCGGTTCTGGCAATCACTTCAAATGCCTGACAGTTATCCAGTCCGCCGATAATCTCATGCCACTTCCCATCCGCAGGCACCTTCCCTATCCGGTAGGTACCTACCCTTCCTTCCATGGCAATGAAACCGGTTACCTCCATTTTATAACAGGGGTTACACCGGGTACCTACGCCCATATTTCCGTTCTGATGCAGGAAGAAGCTCCTGGCATCTGTGGAAGGTTCATCGGCCCCATTGGTATGCGGCTGCATCCGGAAACCGGGATTCTCCCGCTCGTCTTTCTCCATCAGAAAGAAAGGTTCCAGGTCATCGTTGGTACGATAGAAAGACACCAGGCGTTTAGAACTGCCCAATGCGGCCACCAGCATCCCGTTCTCTTCGTCTTTCGAAAAGCCGTCTTCCTGTTTATTGATAGTAGAATCAATCAGGTGTGCGAAGTGGTGCTCTGTGGGCAGTTTCCCATTGCGGAAATGCTCCTTCAGCTCTTCCCTGCCATATATTTTGGTGTTATTTTTCGTCGCCATAGTCGGTTATTTAGATTGTATGGTGAGTGAAATAATTTCTCCTTCTGCATAATGCGAGTCATCGTCGTCCTTGTAGCTGCTGCGCTCATGTTGTCCGATGATCATCTCTTCTCCTGTGATCACACCGCTGATACCGATAGGCTCCGGTTCGCGGTAACCCCATTCGTCAATCACACTGATAGAATGATGTGGTGCAGGGATCAGTACGGCTTCTGCTGTGGATGCCCTGACATATTCAGTATTGCTGACAGCCGTGTCCAGCATACAATGGATATAATCGCCATTCGGATCGTCTTCTTCAAAAAAGTGTACCATAGAGAAACCGGTTACATAAGAGATATAAGGCAGCTTTTTGATATAGCTCAATACATCGGCTGTATACAGCGTGCCACCCATCTTCACTTCCGTATGCGTATCAAACAACCAGGGGGTGAGATAACGGCTGATATCATTCTGTAACTGGGTCAGGTAGTAGTTTTTGTCCGTCAGACTGGCCTTATCAATAAACCGTACATCACATACGATCTTCACTTTTTCATATACCGGGTGATGGACTGTCACTTTGATAAAAGGCGGCAGCAGGTTGGCAATGAAACCATGAATACGGTATAGTGTTACAATGTCTACATGTGGCTCTGTATTCTCGTATTTACCGTTAAATGGTTTCGGTACGATTACCAGTTGTATATCTGAAGCGGCGATGTTTGTCGCGCATTTCACAATCAGGATATCCGGGAATGCCTCCAGGATCAGCTGAATAATATCCATGGCATACATCGGACGGTTCTTGTGCCGTAGCCGTTCGCTGACGCGTACATAATATTCCTCTGTGGTTTCTGCCGGTCTGCCGCCAAAGGAAGGGAACAACTGCCATACGCGCTGTATGCCCTTTAATTCATGCTGTAATGCCTTGATGGACATAGAAGGCAATGAAGTCGATACGATGGTATCTGACTGATCGCGACAGGCAATAGCGGCATTCACGAAAAGTCCCTTTATCATAGGACGAAACTGCATCTCTTCCGGAGATGAGAGTCGCAGCCATTGGAGCTGTTTATCCAGTCTGGTGTTACCTGAACAATTGATTGGCGGCGTCTTCAGACTTACCACCCCGCTATTGAGAAACAACTGGGTCGTATCTGTCAGAATATGCGAACTATTGAAAGGCACCCAACGGTCATTGTAGAGATAACTCCAGTGCAGGTCGGGTTTTTTATTGATACGTGTATGATTGCGATGTTTTTCTTCCAGCTGGAAGAGCAGGGAGATTTCCTCCTGTGGCTGCATACCGTCGAGTCCTATATACAGACTGGATCTGTCTTCGAAGGTAGGCAACAAGGTAAAATCACCCTGGAAGGAGGATGGATATGCCTGCCGGTGACCAAAAGGATACAGGTGGAAGATCTGTAGTGTCTGCGCTTCTTCACCTGCTTTTTCCGGCTTCAGGATCTCGGCCTGTTCCAGTACATAGTCGATGGAAATAGACTTTACCAGCGGCGTATAGGGCATATTCGGGATAGGCTTCTTCCGCCCCCATCTGCTGGCGTTATGGGCCATCACTTCAGGGAAGAGCTTCATGTATGTCTTATGTCCGAAAGCGTCCTGCGGCCCTGCCAGTTCCAGTCTGATCGCACCATCATTATAAAACCCGTCGGCAATGAAAGGCTCTTTATCCATCAAAGGCCGGTTGGGGAAATGGATTTTTTTGAGATCGATATTTTTAAGCGTAGACTTATCGGAAAGAATAACCCTTCCTTTTTCGTCGGTGTATGTTTTAAACAGCGGTAATAGTTGTTGCTGATTTCTCTCCGGATGTATTTCTCCGTTCTCAAAGGCACTGATACCGGCTACAAAAGAGTCGTTGGTCATACCGGCATTATAAGCGGCATAATGCTCGTCAAAACCGTTTTCTACATGTGGTAGCTCCAGCCATTCCAGCTGGATGCGAAAAGTCTTTGTATAGGCGTTAAAAACATTGCTGTCGCGAATGTCGAGGAAAGAGCCGATAGTTGGCTGCGGACCAAACAGCTGAAACGGATTGGCCGGACTTAATGGCCCGGCGTTATTAAACAGTTTTACGGAACGATACCCCTTTACCTGTGCGCGGAGGCTCACCCTTTCCAGCCATAACATCGGCAGGTAGGAATAAGGATGATGGAAACTGTTATTATTAAGCATCAGCCGTAACAAAGGCAGTTTGCTCTGGTAAGCGCCACCATGTATGACAGGGTCATAAAGTGCAGCTGCAGGTGCATTCACGTCATACAGGAGGGTTATAAAGAAGGCGTTAGCGCCACCCGCACGATTGCTGCTGCGAATACTGTGTTTCGGCAGTTTATGCCAGCCGGTAGCCGTTGTATAAGAAATGACAAATGCGGACGATAACAGCTCATTCATCACCAGCGTTTCCTGCTTATTGGTCACTGCTGCGAAGTTCTGTATGTAGGCCAGCAGCTTCTCATAAGAAGCCGGTTCGAAGTAGAAATCCAGTTCAACAGTCCGTTGCCCTTCTGTCAGATATAACAAGGGAGAAGCCAGTATCATCCCCATCTCTGTTTCCTCCATGGTACGTTTATCCCGGGGCAATTCCTGCTGCGGTTCTCCCAGCATCGGCCAGGAAGTTACCGGCAATGACCCCGGTATATAAGCTGCAGGCGCTGGTACCTCATGGGTGGCAGTATAGACCTGCGCTTCCATAATATCTGACAGGTGCGGATTTTCCGTGGCTATCTGCCGGTATCTGTTGACGTATACACTTCTGAGTGAGCGGATGCTGGTATGGCTGACACGAAGGTCATGCGCCATCCGGTAGGTCACCGGGGCAGCGCCTGCACCTGTCTCCACGACCATCGCTGTTCCCTTGGGGACAGTGACCGGCATACTCTGTGGTTGTGCATCCAGGAAGATATGTACCTGATCGGGAATGGCGGGTTTCTGTTTCAGTCCCAGCACATTCCGGTAGTAGTAATCCTGGTGCTGTCCGGTCAGTTTATTCAGCTTCTCCTGTAAATGACTGTATAATTGCGTAAACGCCATCAGCATACCGATATGCGGATGGTGTTGCAGGGAATCGGGACGTCTGCGCAGGTAAAACTGTGCGGCGCTGGTTACCTGGTAGAATTTCGTCCGCAGGTCATTGTAGACTTCATTCAGGGACTGGTAGCCCAGGAATACGGCCGGCGCCCTGTTTGTCTTTTTGGCTAATGAAGGAAAGTTAAGCGCCAGTTCATCAGTAACGGCGATAGTACGGAAATGCGTGGCAGGTGTAAACAACAGGATGGCCTGCTCTTCATACTGAAGCATTTTCAGTACGTCTTCTGCGATACTTTCCATGATCTGATCGGTATAGATCCAGGTCAGGGCCTGCTGGTCGGCTTTCTTTAGCTGTTGCAGGTGTACAGCCAGCTGATTGGCAATTGCAAATATCAGGTTAAACAGTTCTGCCAGCAGTGAATATAGTTTAGCGTCTCCGCTCACAGATTCCAGGGCTTCCTGTATACGCGACTGTCTTTCCTGCCAGCGGGTGAAATCGAGGCGGGAAATAGCCGTAATCATGATGAGCATATCGGCCTGGAGGAATTCCCTCCAGTCGCCCTCTATCTCATCCTGGAAATTATAGTAGTTGAATTGCGTTGCCAGCTCGGAGAGAAACAGCAACAGGTCTTCCCGACTGCGTTCATCAATCTTCACATAGGACGGCAGCAGCGCTTCCAGTTTGCGCTCTGACTGGCTGATGCCATCCCTCATATAATCGAATAGTTTATTCATCGCTTGTACGCGCTACGGCAGCAGATTGGGAGACGCAATGTTGGTGCCTTCCAGGAAATAAAACGGATAGACCATATTATGTCTGGTGTTGGTGGCAATGATGGTGTAATTGATCTGAAGGTGCAGCTTACCGGCTGCCTCGTCCTGCATCAGTATATCGACACCGGAGAAGTTCACCCTTGGTTCAAAATCGAGCAGGGCGTGAGAGATCAGATCGTTGATCTCTGTCAGCATTTCCGTGTCGGCAGGTTCAAACACCAGCCGGTGCAGGTTACAGCCAAAAGTAGGTTGCATCAGCCGCTCTCCCGGAATGGTACCCAGGATGATACGGATGCTTTCTTCTATATCAATAACGGCATGGCTCATCAGAGCGCTGCTGCCGGCTTTATCGAATGACGGGGGGAATGACCATCCCGTGCCGAGAAAAGAGTGAATCGCCATTTTACGAATGTTTAACCTCCTATCAATACGGTGGGGCAACCGAGTACTATACTGCCGCCATGCGCGGTCGTATCGCCCATACGGGCGGCAGGCTTTCCACCGATCATTACTGTGGCGGAGCCTTTAACGATTGCGTCAGGAGGACCTACACAAACGCAGTTATCACCTACCACGGCGGCAGGCATTTTCCCTATTAATACCGTTGGAACGCCGGGACCTACTATCGGTCCGCCGACATGTGGTATAGGTGGTAGTCCTGGCGTCTGCATCGGACACGTATGCATATCAGTCAGTCTTGCTGCTGGTGTTCCCATTGTACAAATTTTAGTTGATCATCACCATACCGCCCTTGACGACTGTCTGGCCGGAGGCGGAAAGTTCAGCATTGGCTGTCCCTTTAGCCGTAAAGCCCACCTGGGCGGTCTGTTTGATATTCATGCCACTGATCTCCATATCCTGTGTGGCTTTCAGTTCTGCCTTACCGGTTGCATTTAAGGTAATGTTACCGGTCGCTTTCAGGGTAATATCTTTCGGAGAATTCAGCAATATACCGCTATCGTCGAGTTTTATACTATTATTATTCTGATCTTTTATTTCTATGGACTTCCCGTCGTCGCTCAGGGTAATCATATTATTACCCGGTGTAGTGATCTTCAGGATCTTTTTATCGTCGTCAAAATTGATCTCCAGTTTACTGCGGCTATAGAATGCCTTGGTGTTATTCTTTTCGTCGGCCTGCGTCACCGGCGGCACTTTCCCTTTGCTGAACAGACTACCTAATACGACCGGGAAACGCGGGTCACTTTCGAGGAAACCGAGAATCACCTCATCACCTACCTCCGGACAAAACACCCCTCCAGCACCTGAAGTAGCATAGAAACTAGCCAGTCTCGCCCAGATACCTTTCTGTACGTCGACATTGGCAGCCGGCTTTACCTGTATACGGTATACAGCTCCCGGATCTTCAGAGATCTTAGACACCGTAGCCAGTTGCAGACCGTGGATAGCCGGCATCTGTCCGTTAGCCGCTGTACTGGAAAACAATTCCTTTTCAAAGATCGGTTTGTCCGGCACACCAAACTGCACATGAGTGGTCCATTGACCGTCTTCCAGCACATGCCGGACTTTATTGATAAAAGCGTTGCCTTCAAACTGCGGTCCTACGCCTTCCAGCTTTATCGTCTTACCCGGTTGAGGTAAAGCGTTCCCGATGAAAGATACATTTCCTCTAATCGCATTCATACGCATACGCAGCAGCGTACCGTCCGCCCATACTTTCAGATCCGCCTGTGCCAGCGGGGCGCTGGAGATCATTTTCAGCCCGGTCTGCCCGAGTTTTTCTGAGAGGGATTTAGCCGTGATGGCGCCCTGGGTATTCAGGGTTGGCTCTGCTCCTGCCGAGGTGATCAATGCAAGCGTCTGTGGATCCCATGCGTAAGCGTCCAGGGAAGGCGGCTGTTTTTCCGCATTGATCTCCGCATTAAAGGAGATGATCGAATCACCGTAAGTAATATTCAACACCGGATCGGCAGTGAAGTTTGGTTTTCCGATTGTGATACCGTCGTCGCCCATCGTGGTAATAAAACCATTGAATGAAGCACGGGCCAGTATAAAGTCCCAGTCCGTCGCCACCTTCTGAAATAACATCTCCTGCTGTGCAGCAGTACTGTCTATCTTATTACTCAGACCATAAACACCGATCACTTTTGTCATCACGTCACTGTCGGTCATTTCGGAGAATTCTCCCTCCTTCTGCCCCAGTGTCATCTTAACGGCTTCGTGTTTACAGGTCAGGATCAGTTCAAACCCGGTGGACTTATTAATACGTAAAGCCTGTTTGACAATGACACCTTTGAAAATGGACTGTTCGGTATCATCACCGTACCCGGCGGTGATGGCGATTTTACCACCGGGAACAAAGTCCTTCCGCGCGCTGGCGGGAAAGTCTCCCGCATCACCGGCGGAACCGATATCTCCGGTGCCTTCCACAAAGACGATTTCCGCAAATGAGATTTTATTGATCTCATGCGTCACATCGATGGAAGATATAAAAACAGCCTCCTGGACGGCGACGCCTTCCACAGAGACGGTGAATTTCAATGTAGGATCAGTCAGATTTGTCGGGCTTTGTGCGGGCATATTATACTTTCTTTAAAGGTGGAAAATACAACTCATCTCCCGGACGGATGGCATGAATACTGTTCAGGCCATTCACCCTTGCCACTTCCATATAATAGGAAGCATCGCCATAGATACGATAAGCCATCATAGGCAGGGTATCGCCGGCTTTCACGGTTCTGATATGCGTCAGGTCAGGCGATTGTTTGGCTGCCTTCTGCTTTTTGCCTTTGAAGTCTGTTGACTGGGCGACTACCAGTTTCACTTCTGCCCGCAGGGCAGTACCATCAGCGTTAAAGAGTTTATAGTTGGTCGTAAAGCTGGTGCATACACCCCTGTATACGAGGTTGCCCCAGCTTATTTTCAGATAATTGGGCCGGTGTACATTTCCCTGGTAAGAAAACATCAGGTATTTCAGGCGGTCAATATAACGATCGACCGACATACCATCCGGAATAGGGATGATACCCGTACCATCTACCAGGAGATCCAGGTTAAAATCAGACTGGCCCATTCCCTTAAAGATCTGGGTAGGGCTGCTGGAACCGTCTTCCTTGGATAACTCGTACTGCGCGGTATAGCTCAGCGAGTAGCTGGACGGATTGATTGTTGCGGCGATAGTACCGAGCAATTGGTTCACACCCGCAGGATCGGCGTAAGCCGCTATCTGCAGTTTTTTGATCTGTCCCATAGTTTATCGTTCGGCTTCGGTTTTCATCCTGTTCAGGATATTTTCTACACACTCTTTGATGATGCCTTCTTTCCAGTGCCGGAGGCTCTTTTCATCAGGCAGTACGGACGATGTTTTTGCAGCATCCGAAGAGATGGTCACTTTAATGACAAGTTCCCTTATTTCAAGCGGCATGACAGATCATTTCGTTGTTTCAAAATATTTATACGCCAGTTCCAGCGTCTCTATAACGATCTCCCCGGCGCCCATCGCTTTTAGGCCGGAGACTTCCATTTTGACCGGGTAGACGCCGTAGAATTTCCAGGAAGAAAGCGGTTTGGCTTTTTCATCAAGCAGCATCACCACAACGGTGGTTGGCTTGAAGGTAAAAGTGGAGAGGCTCTTGGTGACCCATTCTGTTACGACCGAGCCAATAAGCATTCCTCTCCGTAATACCAGGTTACTGTATTTAGGAGGGGAAGGGAGTTTATAAACGAATTGGTTTTCTCCCCCTTCCCTGACCTCTTCCGGCGATATGCTGACGGAAATACCGGTAACATCCTGAAAATTGCCTTCCTGCTTACCTGGATAGCTGATGAAGTTTACTTTGTAGTAAAACCCCACCGGTGGGTATGCGGGATCCATAGCTTATTATTCAGAAATGGTTAAACCTTCATGCGCTACTTCCATAGTTTCTACAGCTATTTCGTTAGCGTCAGATTTCATGTCAGTCACTGTGATCTTGCATGGGAATGCATTCTTCAGCGTCCAGCTCATTGCGATATCCTGTTTCTCATCGAGCAGGCTCACAACGATATTGATACGTTTGTAGGTATTCATGGTGATACCTTTATACTTATCCCACAGCGCTTTGTCTCCTTTGAAAATACCTTTCTTGAGAGTAACGTTGGAGAATTTCTGGATACCGGGCATTTTCACCGTTGAATAAACAGGGCTGCTGCCACCACGGTATTCTATGATCTGGGTTTCTGAAGATAATCCGGTTACTTCCTGGAATATCAGTTCAGCACCGTCCCACATGACCTTGAACGAAAATTTGACAAGAGGCCACGTGGACTGGGCCTGGGTAGAGCCGTCATCTGCCATAGTTAAAAGCTTTTAATAGTAAAATAATAGGTTATTCAGATTGTCCGATTAAGATTGCTGCATCATCTGCTGGAATGTGATCACGATAAACTCCGCAGGTCTTACGATAGCGACTCTTACGGTGATCAGCATTTTACCATCCAGGATGTCCTGTGGCGTCATGGTAGAACCAAGACCCAGTTGCACGTCATAAGCCTGTTCAGGAGCAGCTCCTGCCAGTGCGCCCTGTTTCCAGAGGTTGTTCAGGAAGTTGTCGATCATTGCTTTTACAGTCACCCAGGTAGTCGCATCATTTGGCTCGAACACATAAGTACGTGCAGCCAGTTTAATGGACTGTTCGATCATGATGAGCGTACGGCGTACGTTGATATAACGCCAGTCCTGGCTGTTACCGTCCAGTGTTCTGCCACCCCAGATCAGTGTGCCGATACCTGGGAAAGGACGGATCACGTTGATGGATTTACCAGCGAGTACGTCTACGTTCAGTTGTTTCTGTTCATCGGCAGAAATGTTCACTGCAGGTGCATTCACCATGCTGATAGATACGTTGGCGGGTGATTTCCATACGCCGCGGGAGCTGTCTACCAGTGTATAAATACCGGCGATAGCGCCGCTCGGAGGCAATTCATTCAGTGTAGAACGGATCTCTTCCAGGATACTGTTGTATACCGGGCTGGAGGCCTTCAGGGACTGATGATAATTCTTCTTGGCATTAGCATCAGGCGTAGCGATGGCTTTGTATGCTTTCACTACCTGTTTCGCCAGGTCTTCCGGTAATAAAGCACCCAGATCAACAGCTGCATCCAGGTTTTCGAAGTCAACTTCCGTGTTCTGTACGATAGCTGTTTTCAACCATGGGTAGTAAGCTGCGCCGTAGTTCAGTGCATTGATACCGATCTTGTCTCTGAAACTGGCCACAACAGCGTCAGTCGTATCGGTAGGACCTTGTTTGGCAAGATCGAAGATGCCGAAACGGCTTTGCGTTTTTGCGCAGTGTGCCAGGACTTTTGTGTAGACGGTGTTGTAGGCGGCTTCACCCAGTGCGATCGCATCAGGAATCGCTACCAGGGTCGGCTCAAACTCTTTCTCCAGCAACAGCAGGATGTCTGGTTTGGTATCAGACCCGATGAAGTCATCCAGGGAGATTTCCAGACCATCCGGCTTATCGCCGTAGGTGCCTACAGAAACAATGTAACAGTTACTGCCGCCATTGGCGTAAAACAGGCGGATACTGTTGTACAGGTAGAAGGTGTTTTTTTCCTTGATCTGTACAACTTTTGAAGCGCCGTTGATAATAAAGGTTTCACCTTTATAGTCAGCGGCCGGATCAGCGATGCTGAACTTTGGTTGGAAGCCTGCGCCGAAGAGTTCCACAAATTCCGCGAAGGAAGTTACACGGGTTGGCTTTTGCAGAAGCGACTTACCAAACCGTTCGGCTTTCTGTGTGTAGCCGATAAAGACGGGAACTGCTGTTTCGACGGCGACGGCAGAACTGGGGAAGGCGTTTTTTTCCTCTATATAAACGCCCGGAGTCATGAGTGTTGAAGCCATAGCTGTGCGGATTTGAGTTTAGTATAAAAAGATTTCAGAGTATGCCTGGGTGCGGTCGTATACAGCTATACCAGCTGCGGAAACGGCGGTGATATCAGGAGATGGTAATGCCTGGATGATGGTCCGGTATGGCTCACTGTCACCTCCGCCTTCTAATAGCTGAAAGGTATATGCCGGTCGCTGAGATAACGTTAACGCCTGTTCGGATATAAGTGCATAAACGCGTTTACCGTCAGGCAGATCTATCAGTTGCGGTGCAGCAAATTGTATACGACCACGGGCATCTACAATGGATGGTTTGGCAAGCGATGCAAGATCGTTGCTCATCAGGAAGTAAGACCACCTTGTTGCCTTTGCGGCGAAGCTGATTTCATATACCGGCAGCAGATCGGGCGTGAATGTTAATACCATCCTGGCAAACGGACGGGCAGAGATACCTCCATTGCTTGTCTCCGCAGGGATGAGATCATCCGCAGAAACAAGCGCCTGCCTGTGCAATTTACCCGAAGCATATTCACGCTGATTGCTGAACAATAGCATTGTTCCGGGGACGTCTGTTTGCTCTAATGCGGTGTAGTTATAGAAGTTTCTATCCTGAAGATGTAACTCGAAAAGCAGCGTAATACGCTCCTGTAACAGGGTCTGCCGATCAGTACCGGCGGCATTGAAGAGCACGACGATCCTGTCCGGCAATCTGCGGAATAGTAACCCATAACGCCGCATTTCTGTGACTGTTTGTTGAGGCAGCAGCAAGCGTAGGTCCCTGAAACAATTATCAGCAAAGTAGCTGTGACGGAAATAAATCTCCGTCAGCAAAGCAAATCCCATTACTGTAACTGTTTACAGAAGTTTATCGTTAGTTGAAATGTCCGATACAGATGGCCTGTATTCTCTGATAATACTGTCGTCGAAAGTGAGCATACGCATCTTGTATACGACCGAAGGCATATACTTCGCGCCAAGTGTGGCCCACAGATTGTTTAAGCGATCTGTACCCATACTCTCCATCTCAAAGACAAGCTTATCGATACGTGGATCCAGTGATGGTGTGTTGTCGGATGTAAGCACATTGCGCGACTGGAAATAAGCCATGATAAAGGAGATAAACCGCAATGCTTCCGCATAGTTGTTCGCGGTAAAATATGCCGAAAACAGCACATACAGGTTGATGCATACAGGCGGCGTTGTCTTTGCCTGTACCAGTCCTGCGTTGTAGCCGGGCACACTTTTCCCTAACGCCTCCTTCTCAATGTTGATCAGCGTTACAAGTACCTTATTTTCACCCTGCACAGCGACACTACCATCCTGGTTTACTATACCGGATAGTATGACTTTGTCCTCGTTTACATGCAACTGCCTGCGAAAGTGATTGTTGATCACTTCAGTGATGCATGAAAGGGTTTCGTAAATCATATGGCTAAATTTTCTCAGGAAGTTCTCAGCTCAGCTGAGGCGCACATGTGTTACCAGAGGCAATGCACAATGTTTTCTTTATAAATGATGCAACGTTCGTTCTTTACGTTGGTCTGATCTCCGGATATACCGGGCGGATAGTTAGGGTGCCAGGATCTTTTAACGGATAATGTTTTTCCTATTGAAGCACAAGATAGCAGTTAAATGAAATGAAAAAAATTTTATTTAACTGAATAATTAGCTATTTTTTAAAAATTATTATTACTCTTGCGCTTGCGTTGTCAGGTAAATCTCAATTCTTATGTACTCCCTTTTCAAAAATATCACTGGGATATTTTTGTTCCTTCTTATCTTTTCATTTACCGGGACGAAAATATACGCCAATGATGTACATACCTACAGGTATGATACCACGCAACCAAAGACAATCAATCTGCCGGCCTTCCAGAAAGACACCACAGGAAAGGTAAAACTGCTGCAGAAAATTGTTTCCGCGTTACAGTTCAGGCGAAATGCCCGGGCGCGTGAGCAACAACGTGTGATCACCATCATCAGAACGGTGATGGCCGATTCCATGGTCGCCACCTCCGCAGATATCAAAAAACTGAATGCTGAGTTATCACTACAGCAGAACCAGCATTTTGATTCACTGCGTGCACTGATAGATAAGATCATGTCGCGGCCCGAACCAACACCTGCTCCAGACGATCCGGCAGAAGAAGTAATCGATACGCCCGTTGCGCCCGTTTCTGAAGCAGATGTCACAGCGCTCATTAACAAGATCATTCCCATCCTGCAACAGAAAGAAGCAGAAGAAAGGAACAGCGCCGCCCAGCAGCAAAGATTACAGAAGGTCCGCGAACTATACGGCCGCGACCCCGATAAGATAGATACGTTGCCCGTCAATGACTCTATCGGCAAGACGTATACCTTACAATTAGGACATAAAGCGGCGGTTATCGGCATCCATCCTTATTGGATGAGCGATAAGTTTCTGCATTACAATTATACGACGATCAGTGAGGCAAACTATTACGGTTATACGACTGCTGTAAACGCAACCCGCATACCGGATTCACTACAGTTCTTCAACCTGGCGAATAACCGCACCTTCACTTTTTATGAAACCGATGCCTCCCGTATAGAAGCATTGCTAAAGGATGAAAGTTCACAATTACACTGTGTAGACTCCCTCCTGCTTTTATTAAGGCAATACCAGGCGGAAGGTGTGAATGTATGGCTGGCTGCATTGAATGGAAAACAAAGAACGGCCTTTACCCATTTTATCGGTCTGCTGCATAACAACCTGAACATTGCCAATCCACAATACCGTTTAACGGTTACAGTGCCGCCGTTTGACGAAGCAGCGGCTTACGACCTGCGGGCATTGAACAGCTTTACCACACATTTCCTGGTCGACTTTACAAAGGCCGGCGGAACAGCTGCCGGACCTCTGTCTCCCATGAAAGGAGATGCCCGGAGAGCGATTGAACCAGTGATTTCCCGCCTGCTAAATCAACAGATTCCGCCTGCTAAATTCATCCTGCTCTTATCTTATTATGGTACCGAATGGAAGAAAGGCGCTGATGGCAGAGACCTGTTCACCCGCTATGTTTCTTACAGCGATATCAAAAAACGATTCCCTTCCGATACCTCGGTGAATTATGACGAAGATGCGGTAGCAGCATTGATCAGGGAGAAAGATGCACCGGGTACGGTGACGTCGGAGATCTGGTTTGACGATGCCAGTACGCTTGACGTGAAATATGACTTTATCCTGAATATGGGTCTTGGCGGCGTGGCAGTATGGCCACTGGGTGCAGATGATGGTTATGGAGAATTATGGGATGTACTGACAGACAAGTTTGTAAGCATCGATACCACTTTCCTGGCAACGGTCCCGCTGGTTCCTCAGACGGAACCTACCTTGTCCTGGTGGGGCAGACTGGTAAAAAAGCTACGCCATGAGGCACATGTCCTGAAGCTGATGTTTACGGATCCCTGTCAGCTGGATATTGAAAACAGGCACGGACATAACGACGATACCTTCTTTGTATGGCTTACAGTATTCCTGCTGATCACTACACTGCTGATCGGGTTCCTGTATGCATATAATCTAAGAATGAAGGGAACTAGCTGGAAATGGAGAAAAATGATGCTCCGTATACTGGTTGGGTCTGTATTTGTAACGGCATTCTTTGCTATTGCGGCAGGATTTCTGAACAGGGACGTTCCATTTGGTATTACGCCGAACATGAGTGCCGGGGCCAGATGCGTCACCATCCCTATGCTGGATGCATTACTGATCTTTGCCGCAGGTATATGCCTTGGTATGCTGATTATGAGACTACTGATACGTCCTTTACTGACACACGAGGATAAGCCTTAACCCTGTCGAAGGCTTTTCTGTCTCATGACGTCGGCTGCTGCCGCAAGCATATGCCTTGGTATGCTGATTATGAGACTATTGATACGTCCTTTACTGATACACGAGGATAAGCCTTAACCCTGTTGAAGGCTTTTCTGTCCCATGACGTCGGCTTCTGTTTCGAGCGCAACATCATCATTGACAGGCACGCTTTCCTTTAACTGGGTAGTGGCCTGTACCCTGCCTTGTTTCTGTTGTACAACATGCCAGGCTTCATGGGGCAGGTGCTGTTCCTGTCCGGGGGCTACGTGAATATCCGTCCCCTGTGCATATGCATGGGCATTCAGCTGTGCGGGCTGGGAGGAGTTATAGTGCACTTTCACGTCTGACATATCTATACCAGACAGACTTTCTACACCCGACTTGAGCTGGTCGGGCATACCCGTCTGATTGGCTTTCAGCTGAACGGCTGATTTAGCCTGAACCGGTAATTCTTCTTCATCCATGGCGGCCATCTGCGCCGGCAATTCATCCTCAATAGCAGCCATCTGGGCCGGTAATACCTCTTCTATTGCCGCCAGTTGGGCAGGCATTTCTTCTTCCGGAAGTGACTGTTGCTGCACAGGTTCGCTCTTCAGACGGGCTTCCACTGCTTTACGCTGGATACCTTGTGAAGACATGTTAGCGGCATTAGCGCGGGTAGATGATTGTTCGCGCTCGCTATGATAAGTTTGTGTCATAAATAAAGGGTTAAGGATCGGGAAAAGTTACGGCTTTTTCGCCGCATTGTATACGATCAGGGAAATAAATCTTTACTCTTGTCGATGATCTGCTTCAGGCGGAGGGTAAAGGTATCGCAGCAGCTTTTGCTATAAGCGTAAAGCACCACGTCTCCATCTTCTGACCGGGATTCGATATTCATTTCCACCGTATGATCAGGATGTGATTTACAGCATTCCTGGCCGAACTGGTGTGTCAGGTAGGCGGCTATTCTCTCTGCTTTCGAGTTGTTAAAGCGGGCAGGAAGATTGTTAATGTAGTCGGCCATAGTGTTGTCAGGTACAAGCGACCTTTTAATTGCGCGGAATTGTATCATAAACCTATATTATGGGGAGAAAAACGATACTGTAAAGTTACGGAGATCCGGTCAATTAGCAGGAAACAAGGATTTACTTTTACAAATGACGGATTTTGTTGTGAATCTGCGGTCTTTTTGCCAAGGTGCTGATTCTTTCATTAATTTTGGCCTGTTAATTAAAACACGCATTCATGAAACATCTCATTTTCATTTTCTTATTGGGAACCGGTATCGCCACTTATGCGCAGAAAAGCGATCAACCGGTCAATGTACCTGCCGCCGTTACCAAAAGTTTTCAGCAGCAGTTTCCCGCTGCAACAGGTGTTAAATGGAAGTTGAAAGATAACCAGTACAAAGCCGAGTTTCACAAACATGACGTTTGGTACGACGCCAGCGGTAAACTGGTAAAACAGAAGGAAGACATCAAAGACGCAGATCTGCCTGCTGCCGTTAAACAGGCCGTTCAGCAGCAATTTGCCGGATATACTATCCATGACGTTGACAAACACACTGCCGGCAGCGCTGTTACCTATAAGGTAGAACTGCAGAAGAAACCGGAAGAAAGAAAGGTAACTTTCAGCCCTGATGGTAAAGTACTGGAAAACGTACTGGATAAGAAAGATAAGAAAGACAAAAAAGAAGGGAAGAAGTAAGCCCCTCACCGATATGACTACAAGCCGCCTCCTCCATAAGGCGGCTTTTCTGTTTTCGTCCATCCGGGAGCGAATAATATTGTTTTCAGGGGGACTTCATGTTTTTTTGCTAAAAAAGGCATAACTTAATAGTAGAATGCATTCCTTAAATCTTTTTGTCATGGATAAAGTTAGAGATATCCTGCAGATGAAAGGAAACCTGATTTACACAATCTGCATTACCTGCACTGTGTACGAATTTTAAAATCTACCCTTATCCACACTGCATTTCAATACACAGAATATTTAAGTATGTCTATTCCTATGTCTATATGGGTTGTAGTAGAAAAAATAATCGCAGAACTTATAGTCGGTTTTGAAGATATCAAGTTTTGGAAATTTCTCCCTGAACATATCCAATATTATGAAGACATCATGAGAGTATATAATACTATGAGGTGAGTTAGGAGAATATCCCCAGCCGTCTCTATACTTTACTATATAGCCCTGGTGTACACCAACAGTAACTCCGATCGAATTACCGGTTCCAGCTATATAAGCTTTACCTAAAGTGGACTTATCTCCTATACACACGGTAAAATCAATCGCACACATGGACACTATTTTAGTACAAACTACTACAATATTTGGCAAATAAAAAAGCCGGGTGTGATCACCCGGCCGCTCACAATATCAACCAAAATCAACTTTTATGAGATCTCCACTTGTCTTACGACGAGTGCGTTATTCATTCCAAATTGCGACTGCCCAGCCTTGGGCGCAACAGAATAAGATCCGATCACACCGGTACCGTCTGCTGTGATACCAGTAAATGTTGCCTTTCTACTGGTAGATCCAACGGCATTGAACTCTATAGGAGTTTTCCCGGTGAAGGAAACTACCATGGGGTCCGCATCTAATCCAAATCCAGAATTCAACGAACCATAAACATCTACCTCATAACTTGCACCAGGTATTCCCTTTAAGATAAATTGATACCCGGGTGTTGTGGCGCCATTATTAAAAAATGCTCCAACTTGTGCACCAGCTGCCGGAAGTATCCCGCCTCCGTCGTTTGTGGTTTCACCTGAATCATTTCCAGCATTCCCTGGAACGAATTGAGCACCCCACTTTTGAGTAGCTGTGGTTCCGTCTGTTACCAAGTGAGTAAGTGTGACACCACTCGGATGCGTCCATACCCGGCTGTAATTGTTAGGGTCCAAACCTCCACCGGTTACATTCAAAAACCCTGAAATAGTATCGGTATTGCTCAGCGAGAACCGGAAACCAGCCACCTGCAGCTCAGGATCAGGGGCCGGCGTATTTCCGGAAAGCCCTTGAACGGTCGCGGACCAGGGAGAGACGTAACCGCCAGCATATTTTATGCGGCCCCGGTAGAACTTATTATCCTGCGAAACAATCAGGTTGTTGTCAGTTGTGTCTGTGATTATTGCTGTGTCAGACCATGGGCCGTTTGCGGTATCTGCCTTTTGTATTGGAATGGAGATTCGCTTTCCTGGTTCGGTAACGAACATCTCCGTCATCTTCGCTATTATCAACTGGGCCAAAGCAGCTGCACCTGGATCGTTCAGGTGAATATTATCCCCGTAGTTATACTGCGGGCGCAGCTGGTTACTGTTCGCCGGATTACCCAGCGCAGTATAGGCGTATACCAGGTTGTTGGGGAATGTGCGCAGCTGGAACTCCGCCATATCTTTCTGCTGCTGCTGGCCACCGGAGGATAGTTGCGCTCTTGGGAAGGTGGATATAAATAGTATCCTGGCCCCTGAGCCCAATGCCGCCTCCTGCATGGTGAGCAAATTGTCTTGCCACTCAGACAGAGGAACCAAGCCGCCGGCGGGGTTCGTGCTGTCACTGTCGTTACTGGTATCACAAACTATAATTACCTTGTTCCCGTCGCTCAGGGCCTTGGTGATATTATGCGCTGTGTCTACATAGGCATTATTCCCGTCTGGCATCAGCCGGCGGCTGTTGTAGTTCACAACACAATAGTTGGTAAACTCAGCGTTTGGAAATGCAGTCTCCAGTAGATCGACAATTCCTGCCCCGGGGGATTGGTACTGGCCTGTTCCCTGGCTGTCACCGATCACTCCTATCTTCCCTGTAAGGTAATACGGCGCCGCTCCGACGCTGATAACCTGGTTATCTCCTTCAGCATAGACGCTGATAGCTGGCGCCTCTCCACCAATTGATACAGCACCACCGGAAGCCGGAACGCGAATGACCCCTCCTACTATAACCTGTACAATGTCTCTCATTATTCTGTGATATTATTTACCATCACGTATGGTCCTCGTAATGGATATTGGTTATTGCCTTCGGTTACTGCTACCATCAGATCCCAATCATATGAACCAGGAGAGATGTTCTTTTCACTGTCACTCTTTGACATGACCAGAACCCAGCCAGTCGTATGTTCAAACCATTCCATGCCGTCTCCCATCTCAAATGCTGTCACCACTTTCCCGGCGATGTTCCGCACCTGCGCGCGTACGCGAAACACGTCATTGGGACCAAGGATATTACCGTCAGCGTCAACCAACTGAAAGAAGAATGAGAAGGAGGCATTACGCTGGACCCTGATATCATGCCTCGCGGCGATCACGTTGGATGATGTCATACAAATATTTTTGCCGCCTGGCGGTACATTGAAAGAAACGATGATATTTCTGCCTCGCTGGGGTTGTACCTCTTATTTCCGGTCACCCAGCTGCGCTTATAGGCGATAGCAAGGTCACGTGAGTCGGTAATCTGTGTCTTTGTTACTCTCGACTCGAAGCCGCCGACGTATAAACCACGCTGCTCTACACGATCAATCAGGAAATCAAGACTGTTTGACCAGGAATTAAACTGTAAAAACAGCCGGTCGGCATTCGTACCGTTCTCCTGCTTCCGAACGACACCGGTGATCACCGTGTCAAACTTCGCTGGCCACCTGCCGCTGTCAGCCTGAGCACCAATGAAATTATTATTCAATCCCTTCTGCCCGTTACCAGACTCAAACCGGAACATTATATATGCGGCACGTTTCACCTCCACTGGAGCATCTACCTTTTTAAGGTAGTCTACGACAAGCCCCATTTCAACTATACTCTTCCGGTATGGCACTAACGGCTTATCTTCATAATAGTTCTTCATTACCGTTAGTTTTTAATGATATCATATGATCCGTCGTTATAGACTTTCACTGTATAGGTGAACAACGGTTTCTTAACGACCGGTGTATCTTTTGGCGGTTCGGGGGCTGTAATACCCTTACTGTACTTGCTGAAGAATGTATACACGTCCTGGCCATTGAGCAGGGTTTTTGACTTATAAAGGTTGTCCCAAGGGCCATGTCCTACCGGTTCCGTAGTCAGCCATGCCTGGCCTCCGGTCGCCAGTATCTTTGACATGTAATCCTTCGCATTCTCCAGGAAAGGGCCTGATTTATCTACCGTGCCAGCCCAGAACCAAACAGGTATTTTGTTTTTTGCCAATGTAGTGATATTCGCCACCTCTGCAGGCTGGAGCGCAGCCGGCGAAGCGCTGACCACAGCAGAAACGTATTCAGGATGTGCAATGGCCATCGCAAGCGATCCGCCACCGCCATACGAGAGACCGGTTGTATATATCCTATTCTTATCTATATTATACTGAGAGAAGAACTGATTTTGTAGCGTATAGTCTATGACTGATGGAGAGGGAGTGCTCCATTGATCCTGAATAGCGATCACAATGAACGGGATCTCAAGGCCGGAATTGATGTACCTCGGCAGGCCATTGTTCAGCAGCGTATTATAAGATGATGTACGTGACGCCTCACCGGCGCCATGAAACCATAGAATTGTAGGCCAGGTAGCCTGACTGTCGTAATTCTTTGGTAAGAATACAGAGGCGCTGAGCACATGCCCCCACTGGTCTATCCTGACACCAGTACCTGCCGGCGCATCATACTTAATCTGCTTCATCTGGCCGAATGCCAGAACGGGTAAGGCTATAAGCAGCCAGATTAATTTTTTCATGTTTCTCTTTTATTTTGTTCACTGTTTCAAGCTCTGACACCTTGGCTCCTACGTAGGTAAATAAACATAGTGTTGCCACAAATGACAGAAAGCATAAAAATGTAAGGCGCATTGCCTGATTGATACCTACCGGCGAATAAAGAAAGTTTCTCATACAATTATTTTTTACGGTCTTCCTTCTGCTGGAGCATCAACTTTATATCGAATAAAGTATTGTCTATCTTGTCTAACTTCTGCGAGGTTTCTACTGCCTGTTCTTTCGCGTCCTTTTTGAACTCACTAAAATTGTTCTCCAGAGTGGTAATCCTTAATTCATTCTTTGCATTCATTGTGCCGGCATTATAGATGATCGTACCGAACATAACGGCCATACCCATCAATCCTGCAAGAAATTGCCATATTTTCAGCGGCCTATCCATGTTTGTGGTGTATTGATTTTCTGTACTTAATGAATATTTTGAGAGCAGCTGCACACAGGATTAGCCCTTCTATCGCCAGAACAACTTCGCTCCTTCTATGCCAGCCGATGTAATGGAAAATGTCTATAGCCTGGATAATGGCAATCGCAGTAACCATTATCTCATAATCAGCGTCTGATCTCCTAGTCGTAATGGTCATTTTTAACCAGACAGCCCAGAAGATCAAAGCATATGACAGCGTTTGAGCCAGGTCATGTACGTACCACTGAATATCTTCCGCTGCATCATTGAACAGATACCAGTGTACCCATTGCGCAGGTGCAGAATTCCACAACCGGTGAAGATTATTAATCGGCCACCAGAGGAAAAGAAGTATCAGTATGTAGTGTTTGCGTCTCATTTCGGCCCACGCGGTTTATTAGGATCTGTTCCTCCAGGTCCATCAGGGGGCGCATCGGAATACGTTCTTATCTGCAAGGCGGTGCTTGCCCTGGTTAATGCAGTTGCAATAGCGAATGCTGCTGCCAACAATTGCAAAATCCAGTGAAGCCATTCCTTTGTCAAATTGGATACCGTACCAGGCATTGTGTCAATAAGCTCAGGTAGTAACGGTGCCGCCAAAGCAAAAATAGCTGTCAGGTTTACGAGCCATGGCGGGCTTGCTTGTTTCAGATTGTTAAATACGGTCGTTGCCATGTTGTATTTTATGGGTATTTGATTAAAGCGTATGGCATATAGAATATACCTTTCAGTGTCGTGAATCCTGTGGCTATCCCTACTATGCTGATATAAATATTTACTGATCCAGAGGTTGCATTTACAGCCCTAGGTTGTGCAGTTAGAGGAATCACCGTGTTGCCAGTCAGTTGCGCCAAACTAGGACTCAATGAACTATAAAGGTTATTGTATGATGTAGCATTGGTCCCTGCACTTACACTAAAGACGCCTACACCAGTTCCAGCCGAATCCACTATTGTTAACTGAGCGCCTGCAACAGCGGTAAAAATGTATCCTTGAGGGATACTGAACAAAAAGGTAGTACCCGGGACCAGAAAGTCTACAGGGCTAACTATTGCGCTTCTTACTAAAACCGAATCCGGAGTAAATGCCATGTCTTTGTTTTATTTTGAGGGTTATTTGATCCACCAATCCGTTCCATCTGTCCACACCGTGACAGAGGCGGGATATGTAGACAAAACATATGTACTTGCCCCGGCGACCATACCAGAGGTGCCTTGAATAGTCACCGTAAACGCATTGTTGCTCGTTTTAACTATCGTGTACTCCCTCCCAACTATATTAGTTGCAAGCGGCAGTGTTATAGTGGTATTAGCCGTATTAGTGACCTTTACATAGAAATGATCTCCTATCGTCACCCCGCCGTTTGTAGTGAGTATCGTGGGGTGAGAATAAGTCCCGTTAACCGTCACGCTACTGTTGGGAGTAGTAGTACCAAGGCCAAAGTTACCTGCGCTGTCTATGCGCAACCTTTCAGCATAGCTATTCGGCCCAGTAGATTGTCCCAACACAAACACCGGTGTATTACCGGTAGTGCTGGTAACAGAACCCATAAAAATCTGCTGTGAATTATTAGCGCTATTTTGGCTGCTGAAAACATACCAGTTACCTACACCATTTGCCATGCTTGCATTAAACATGTTTACTCCTATTGCCGCCGGTCGATTATTAACTATACTGGTTGATGTGTACACAGATGTCGAGGTGTCCCTTATGCCCAGTTTGTACGATGGAGAAGCACTGCCAATACCGACCCTACCCAAAGCATAGATAGCACCAGCAGTGTAAATACCAGATCCTGATTGTGGGCTGGACACTTGGTTTTGAATATAATTACCTGATCCGGTAATGGGCGCGAAGTTCGTGCTTACATAATCTTCACTGGCGAAGTACCTAGTAACAGTACCCCATTTACCAATAAATTTACCTACACGGGTGTCATGCCATATTGAGCCGGAGCTATCCACGTTATTATATAACACATACCATAACCCCAAATTCGGGGTTCTGAGCACACTATCCTCTATACGGCCTTTTTCCCTGTAATAGAAGTTTTGTGGCGTGAAGCTGATAGCGCGTGGCGTCTGTGCGTAACCCATTGACACAATGAGGAGCAGTAATATTGTTTTAAGAAGTCTTAACATAGTCTGTTTTTGTAATCCAATAACCTGAGTTTTTCTTTGCCCATCCTATATTTGAAGGGGCGTCTGCAAGACTGGTAAACCATACTTCGTCCCCGAAATTGGCTGTTGGGAAGTTCGCATCAAGGAATGATGTTGAAAGCAGATCAGTTGAATTTGTAGATACTCCTGAATACTGTTCCCCTATACTTGATATGGATACTACCATTACATTGGTTCCATCAGAGTATAATAAGAGGTATCCACCTTGTCCCCGAATCGTCTTTCCATTAGCACCGTCTATATTCTCGCCGGACGCCGGCAGTGTCTGTACTGTGCCAGTACCAGAATCAGTCTTTTTTACTAAAGCAAATTTATTCGTCCACAGATTTGCGGCAAGCAATTGGTATGTTCTGTTAGTGTTTCCAGTAGAAAATGAAGCACACCCCTGGTCAACAACTTGCACACCATTTGCATTTGTGTATGTAGCAAGTCTTGGGGATAATGCGCCAGATGGAGTGCTGAGCATTAATATTGACCAATATGTGCCGTTGAATTCACTATGAAGCATCCCCCGACCTATATTCATAGACCGGCTGGTACCATTCTGGTCGAATGTTAGGCCACCAGAATTGATGACAGTTACTGTGTTCAGCGTGCTGTCTATTTTCTTGATGATAAATCGCTTCCCTGATAGAGCGGCCGGTTGAGTGATAGTCACATTACCAGACGTGGCATCTACCTCAACGTACTCGTCGTCAAGGGTCAGTGTCGTATTAGCGGAAACCGATCTTACGGCCCTATCGGTTACTCTAAGAGTTGGGTAAAAGCGGCATTCTCTCCAAGAACTAGCTATGTAAGTCCAGCCTTCTATGAAATATTGCCGATCAGGGTCAGTTCCGACTATTGAAGGATTCGTATTGACAATATGGTCACCAGTTGCCCACGTTCCTGCGCCAGGTGCGGCCGTGCTGTATCCGACAAACTTAGATGCCAGGATGTTTATACCATTGTAAGAAATTCGCAACCCACTGGTAGCCCCGATGATGTTCTGGCCAAAAATAGGGTTGGTCCCGGAGTAAACGATCCCCTGAGCCATACTGGCGATGGAACTATCTGGCTTGATGTCGTTCTGTGTTAGTATTACATTGTCGCAAGTAGAACCGATAATTATACCGGTAGCATTTGTGGCAAAGTGTCTTGTTATATTACGACTAACATTACTGTTTATAGTCAATGCCAGGTTGATGCCCGTAGTAGACACCCGTATTGTGTTATCTGCTATGATCAGGCCATCAATCGGGTTATAATTCCTGTTTATGCCACCTTGGAGACCGGCAGCGGTTCCAGTGAGGCTTATGGCAGGGTTCGCGTTCTGTGACTTCTCAATAGTGTTTCCGGTTATCACCAGGCCCGTACCTGTAGGACGGCCAGCGTAATCTGCCATCAAACCATTTGCCGCAACATCGCTATCCAATGTACTACGGAAAAGTCCATTTATACCGGTGGCGGTAGCCTTATAAATGTTATTATCTGTCACAGAAAAATCCGAACAGTCAGTTATATAAATACCGAATCCTCCGGTAGTGTCTATGGTATTCCCACTGATATTCCCATTAAAACAAGCGACCGCACGTATGCCGTGCCTGTTATTTCTCATTAGTACATTACTGGTTACCGTTGTTCCTATAGACTGACCCAATCCGATTGCAGCCTCTGACAATGACCCAGACAGGTTCGATCCCAACATAGTATTATCCAGGCAGTTACCTACTATGGAAGAATAGTGGCATTTCTGCATGTAGATCCCCATCCCTTTTGCTGTCGTGCCTGACAGAACGCCAATACCGGATATATGATTGAAAGCAATACCACAACGATAAAGCAATGGAACAGTACCATCGCCATAAGATGCTTCGTAAGCAGCAATCCCGTAGGCATCAAAATCTTTGATCGTATTCCCCTCAAACAGGTTATCATATCCATGACATATAGCACCGATGCCGATTTCCATGTTGTGATTACCCAACAGGGTGTTGCGCAATATCTTATTGCCAACGTGGAAATAGCCATCTCCAGCATAGCCGATGCGGATATGGGACATATCCTGCAGTGATCCACTCCCGTCCTTGCCTACGCAATTCTCAATGTAGTTGTTTTCAACCACGTTATAGGTACAGCCAATAGTGGAACTCCGCTGAAGCAGGGATATACCGCCACCCTGGAAGTTGGTTATGCGGCAGTCATGTATCCAACATCTGTTTGTGCCAAATAATACTATCGAAGCGACGTATGCAGCAGTGCCTCCGGTTGGTTTAGTCGCCGTTCCGTCTATATTCACCATGAACTCACAGTAGTTTGACGAGCAGGTAAATACATTAAAGGTGCCGACCGGTTTAATGATGGCGTTGGTGTCACAAATGAACCGTATCCCATCGAAAGGGAGATTGATTGTTCCAGTGATCTTATAGTTGCCATTAGGCACCCACACCTCACCAGTAAGGTTACTCACGTTTGCAGCGTCACGGAATGCCTGGGTCGAATCACTTACCCCGAAAGGATCTGCGCCAAACATCAATACGGATATTGAACGCTCGATCCCACGACGGTAATACTCACCAGTTGTAGTATCCTTAAGGAACATCTTACCAGTTGCATCTGCGTCCACAATGGATGTCCCGTCTATCTTAGTTGTAGCCTTCTGCCAACCAAGATAGGTGCCGATATTGGGGTCAAAACCCTGCACTAACGTGTTTGGAACTCCTCCTCCTGGCGATACTAATTTCATGATGCAAAACTGTTTCCTGGTGTCCAATCGCTACCTTCTTCACCTGATCCTGTAGCAATCCATTGTTGATTTACCGTATCCCACTGATATTGAATCCCATTATATGCCCCCAGCGCAACCTTACCCTGGTCCTTTGGCGGGTCTGTTATATTCGCCAGAGTTGGTATATAAAGACCCCCAGTGAACTTTGACTCACCTGGATGTATGTAATCCGCTCCCGCTGTATTAATCTGTTGCGCCATTGTTATACATATATTAAAGGCAGTTCGCCTATGTTTTTAGGTCTTGTTTCTGATCCTCCGGTTGCATCGTTCGCTGCATGTAGGGTATTCGTGCCTGCACCACCATTGCCGCTTGAACTTGTCACCCAACCTGTACCGCCAAGACTATCATTACTCGTCTCAGCTCTCCATGTGTGGGTATGTGATTTAAATTCATCTGATTGTGCAGAACCGGGTTTATTTTGAAGAGAGGAAGCAACTCTGTCTGCATCTATGTTGGCCCCGAGATCGAGCCATCTTGGAAAGTACCCACGCAGGTCGGGCACTTGTAGTGTGTTTACCCCGTCTCCCCATCCCCAGTAGGTCTTCGCTGATCCCCAGCTGGCAGCATTAAGAACAACTCCAGGATAGGCTGCGTTTAGCCTGTTTAGGTAATCAAGTAACCTTGGATAGTCGGATCGCAATACTGTTTGCCCTTGGGCAATCAGCTGATTCGGCCCTCTGAGCCTACCAGCGACTATTTGTCCTACTCTATAATACCCGATATTATCATCCACGATATACCACGATACTCCCGACCTGATCAAGCTTATACGCTCATTCCTGCCAAGCCAAACACCCTGTACACCAGTACCATTAAATCCTATGACCTGGCCAAGTGGCGCGTTAATAGTAGACTGTGCATCAGTCAAGGTATTCTGAGATATAGAGCAGATGACATTTTCAGGATAACTACTGCTCAATGTTATAGTGCCAGCACTTTGTATCGTGATATGTTTCCTGTGACTGGATGCTGTTAGAAAGGTATTCCCAGCAACGGGATACACGCCAGAAACAAACCTTCCGATAGCATCCGGCGCCGATATAATAGGACTGATCTGAGGCTGAAACTGGAGAGTGATTATCTCTCCATCATTGAATACATCTCCTTCACCATTAGCATCTGTACGCAACAGACGCACCTGTCTTGATGGTTGGTCATTGTCCCACTCCAAGCCCTTAACCATCAACTCGATACCACGTCTATTGACGCTATACACTTTACCATCCAAATATGGATCGTTTATGTATCCTTTCTCCAAACCATCTGTATCCATGTAGGTACCCACTGTAACTCCGGATGGAAGTAATTCTCCAATACGGTATACTCTTTCAGGTAGGACTATGCCGCTACCAATCATATTGGATATGATATAACCCAACAATTCCAGCCCTGCCTTATATGATACTCCGGTATTCGGATTACACAGCGCTACAAGCCAATCTTCATCAGGCGTTAGCGGCTCAGCGGGGGATAGCTCCCGTATACTATAGAGATCGACCTTATCTACATCTGGCCTCATGGTCCTACTTCAAATGGCGTCAATAATTCATTCCCATCATCTGTCGGGCTGATACCGCCATCACCGGCTCCTACCCATAATCCTGTTAATCCGCCTTGTTCTGCAGGAACCCACTCTGGAGTCTCTGGAGCATTCCAGGCTATTGTCATTGTGAAATTGCAGCTGTTATCTGGGCTGCTCAATTGATAATATTGATTGAATGGATATTCGTTGAACTGTGTCACTACTTCATCGGGATTGTTTGCCAGCCCAATCACACTGCCGTCGTACCACAATACTGTCACCGGATATGGATTCGGACAGCCTGCCAAGCGAACGCCGTATATATCCGACAGGTAAACAGTACGAACCAGTGGATTTTTAACCACCTGGAGCGGACCAGTTCCCCTTGCTGACATTTCGTATCTCAGAATCTCTGCGGCTGGACTGGACTCAGACAAGCTTGTGATAAACATGTACCCTCTGTACTGCAATCCTCCTGTGGGGTCTATCCCAGCTCTCCACTCTATAATGGTCCCAGCATCTTGAAAATCCCGCAGATCGATTACATTCATATCGTCCTGATACACAGTAAGGCCTGGCGCGCTGATGGTGTAAGAGTTGATTCCTGGGATATATGACGCCCAACGGCCATTATTCGGGCCAGTAGTCTCCAGTTCTTCCGTAGACGTCTCTATGACGCAGTCGGTAGAATGACATATCGCGATCGGTATGCCATCACGGAGGATATAAAACTTGAAGTCACTACCATTTACATACATCAGTCTTCCTCCTTCTTAGCCAGTGGCGTCAATGTATAATCACCAATCCCGCTGCCTATCGGCATTATCTCAGTAGCATATATTGAATGAGTGCAGGCCTTGATGTCGTATTTATCACGGATCAGCATCATTTTTTTTGCGTCTTTGTCTGTTAAAGTAATCACATGATGGAATGAAAGCTCATTACTCAACACATCACCATCAAAGCTGTATCCAGCCTTATATTGCTGGTCAAGCTCCCCTCGCAGCACCACTTCATCTATATTTCTCCCATTCCAGTCATTTTGTGGCAAGGCGCGCTTTCTTCCGGCATCGTCATAGAACAAACAGTTTGACAGTCCGTCATCTGATCTGTCCAAATAGAACCGATCTTTATCATCAGGCTTTAAACTGAACGTCTTGCTATTCACTACATCTTCTTTCACTTTTATATAGATATCGTTATAAACTCCTATATATGGCGGGAAGAAATGCGTATAATATATTGTTCCACCAGGCGCCACAGGGTCATCGGTATTAGTTGGTGTAACCTCTGAATAGATAATATAGAGCCTTACCTCTAGATTATCAGAATCCAAAGCACTTGGTATCGGTTCGCTGGTTATCTCCAAAGTGCCGCTATCGCCCTTGCCTTTCGTAGAGATGAAGTAATAATCAGCTTCTCCGAAGCCTCCAATAGTTGAATAATCGTTCCATTTGCCGTCTTGGCCAAGAGTATAGCCATAAATCAGTGCTGTTGGTGGGTCAACTAGCGTTACGACGCACTTACAGGAAACCTGGTATTCGGTTGTCGTCGGAGATGGAAGAGTCAAGTATCCTTTAACCTTCAGCTCTACTCTAATACGTTTCCCTGGCACTACTGGTATACCTTGATACATCGTTTGGCCGAGGTCACCTGGCACAAATAGCCTATACGGATCTTCTACACTCCCAGAGCCAAGTCGAGTATATATATCGGTGTTAACTCCATCCCATTCATCAAACGGCCCCTCCGCATCAGTCCTCCAGTCGAAATTTCGTACCTGATTGATAACTTTCAGATCATAGTTAACCGTCTGCTTCTTCAGTCCAGGGTTCACCACCAAATACTGTGACTTATTCAGGTAGATTACAGTATCAGACACTGAATTCCCTAGAGGCTGCTGAACATCGTAATTAATTGAATCAACGCCTTCTGTATCATCAGGAGTAATCGTTGTGATGCTTTGAACTTCATCATTTAGGTCTTGGAACCGCTGTAGCCAGTACTTCCCTGATGAATAAAGCATCCTTGATCCAGTACTTGATAATATCTGCTCAAGTGCGTCATAACAAAATTTGGCGCCGTCTGTGAAGTCGAATACCGAATCTGTATGTGCATACAGCGAATCTGTAACCCTACCGGTGCCTATTGCTGCTGGCTTAATATTGAATAAAATAGATAGGATACTGTCTTCATAGCCCACAGAGGCAAACAGTGCCCGCTTTAACAACTCCCCTAACGTCACAAAGTCATATAGGAACAACCCGTTTTTATTGAGGTCAACATACTTCCCCTTGCTGAACGAGAAGTCGACAGCATTTATAGTATAAGTGAATGGAGGCGCCAGCCATGGATAACGGTTGCTTGAAGGCGTTACAAAACCTTTCCAGTAAAGTACAGGTGTAGTATTATCCGGCAGCTTGCTTACCACCATGAGCCACTGATCCTCTTCTATGTCTATGAAAGTTTCTGGATCTGGCATGTCAGACCCGGTGTAGTAATACACCAGTTCAGCCTTACTGGATATGATCGGCTTGAACTGATCGTTTTCGTCCCCATCCCAGGTGATCGAAATAGGAGTGCCACCACCGTATGTGAGCATTAAAGGAGACGCCGAATCGGCTGCATTCTTCAGCTGAAGATCAACGCGCCAAAGAAGATCTTTCTTATCGCGAAACTGCATTCTATATATGGTACCATATAAAGCCATCAGTATCCGCCCCTCCTGCGCGACTGGTCAATTCTTATCCTCAATTTATCGTAGTCGAAGTCTATACTAGCGATACCAAAACCGCCACCGCCTATTTTGTCCCATAACTCTGATGGAATAATCGCTTCCTTTCTACCTGGGTTATCGCCCACCATTGCAAGGGTAGGCTCTGTTACAACACCGCCAGTGGCGAAAGATGGCACCTTAGAAGCATAGGCTTTAAGAGCGCTGCCAGCTACAAGCGCTGCAGCCCCTGCTACTGCGGCAGCTACTGGGCTGAAAGTCTTAATTGCAATCTGCACTCCCTTTAATATCCCGCTATAAGCAATTAATTGCTTACCAAGACTTTGCAAGTAAGAACCAAATATTCCAGCAAACGATTGTATGGCTCCCTTAAATCCATTCCCCATAAAGGCGCCAGCTATTGCGTCTCCTAAAGAACCGGCAATATCTAATGCTAGACTCTGAAAAGAGTCATTGATTGTCGCAAGGAACGCCTCTAACTTTAACTTACTGGCAGCATATTTATCAGACAAATCCGAAACCGTGTTATTAAACCTTTGTTGCGCAGTGGCTGCATTTACTAAGGATGTATTAATTGCTTGTAGCTGACCGTTAACTAACCTAAAGCTGCTTGTATCGAATAAAGCCGAACTGCTCGTTTTAGCAGTCAAGGAATCATACTTTTTACTAAGTTCTTTAAAGCTGTTGCTTGCTGGATCAACGCCCAACTTTTTTAATGACTCCATCTGCTGCCGAAGGCTAATTATTTGTTCTTCTGCAGTTATAATTGACTTGCCATCAAAATTGAAAAGTTGAGCACCGAATAAATCCTGCTTGCCAATAATGCTACCCTCAAGATCATTGATATGCTTCTGTATATTCTCCAGCTCAGGAGATGTGGGCTTAAGACCCAAGTTCACAAGCTTATCAAAAGCTGACTGAAGGATTTGTATCTTATCCTTTGCAAGGAAGTCAAGTGCTCCTCCTGTATTTTTAAACTGAGCGTCAGATGCCGCCAATTGTGCATTCATTATTTCCAGAACCTTAGAGATTGACTCTCCCGCACTTTTGGTGTCTGCATCCTGCTTACCAAAAGGATTTACCTTAACTTGCAGATCAGCTATCTTCTTACCCGTATTTAGTATTTCGTCGTACGCTTGATTTTGCTTATTTATGAAGCCGTTGGTATTTTCAACCAATTTTGCCCTTGCTGCTTCATTGGCCATTATTTTTGACTGCGCTTCATCGATTTGCCTACCAGTCAACTGTCCGTTTTGAATACGCTTACGTTGCCTGATTTGTGCTGCATCAAATTCATCTAATGCCTTACGAGCCTTGTCTGCATTATCTTTATTGAATGCATAGACTTTCGCAAGCTCTTCGAGTTGCCCTTGATACGCTTTTATCAGTGCAGAGTTGAATAACGATGCATTATATTCATCTAAAGCCTTCCTAGCAGCATCGGTCTGAAGCGTCTCAAGTTTAAGATCGTCAAGATAACCATTTGTCTGCTTCTTCAGTTCTTTTAGGGCTGCCACCCTGTCCTTCCTGGACCTCACATCATCAGTTGCTATTTCAAATAGACGATTAAGAGTTGCTATCTCCCCAAGGGCTTCTGCATTATACTGTTGCAGGGTAGCTGCCGCCTCTTTTATAACTTGGCCTGTTGTTTTTATAGCCTTGGCTGCCTCCTCTGCCTTGGATTTGGCCTGGGATTGCCTCATTGAGTACACAGTCCATAAAGATATTGCAGCAGATAACCCCAATGTGAATATACCTGCGGGACCAAACACAGAACCGGCAAGTGTGCGTAACGCCGCACCAGTGCTACCTGTTTGACGCTGCAACTGACCGAAAGCGTCTATTAACTGGGTAATGTTGTTACCAATACCGATTACACCGAACGGCGCATCTCGGATAATGTTGTTTAATCCAGCTATAGCTCCCGTTGCATTAGCTGCTGGCCTAACCAAACTTTGAGTTGATGTAGCAAGCCTCGCGTTTGCCTGGACTGCATACTGAGCAGTACGACTCATGCCTACAAGTGAGGCATTTCCAGAATTTACGGCCCTAGTCAGATTCGTGATTCCCACAGACGTGGCACTTGTCGCTAGTGGCAGCCGGCCGAACGTATTAACTACATCCTGTGTATTCCTTGTTAACCCTTGAATATCACTGGCATAACCGGTATAAAACGACCTTATACTTGCTCTACTGTTTGAAAATGCAGCACCAAGATTGGTTATCCCTAAAGCCGCAGCAGTAGTTGCTGGGGACAGCCGGTTCAGGGCACCGGCGGCAGAGTAATAATCAAGGATCACAGCGTTAAAGGATGCCCCTGAGCGCTGTGCAGTACTATTAGTATTTTGTAATGAGTTGTTAGCCTGCGTTGCGGCATTGCCGAGATTAATAAATGACGCCTGCCCATTTTGAATAGCATTCGCCAAGTTTGTGATACCAGCAGCAGCTGCACTTGTTATAGGCGAAAGATTATTAATGCTGGTGGACGTGCCACTAATATTTGCTGAAGCCTGAGAGGCTGTGTTACTGAGACTGACGAACGACGCGTTACCGGTGTTTATAGCATTAGCAAGATTTGTTATTCCCGCAGCAGCTGCTCCTGTGACAGGAGATAGTCCATTTACTGCGTTCGTTGTATTATTAATGGCACTATTAGCATTAATTGCAGACCCACTCAAGTAATTGAATGACGCTGCACCACTGTTGACCGCATTGGCTAAATTCGTAATGCCAGCTGCGGCGGCACCAGACTGTGGAGATAACCTATTTACTGTGTTACTGAAATTAGTTATTCCATTGATAGCGGCATTCAACGCATTATTCAGCGCCGTAACGGTTGCCCCGATCTGAATATTTAGTCCTGCGTTGCTTGCCATCAATTAAGTTTATATCGGTTGAAAAGAGCCCTCATTTGATCTGGCGTAAGTTTAACCGGTTTTGGTTGTTCTTTTATTTCATCCGTTATGAGCCTAAAAAGCTTCTCCTCTTTAAGTGAACGTGCTTTCTTAGGGTCAGCATTAGCCATAACTGTAAAGAATGAAGATCTTCTTACACCCTCAAGGTATCTGGCATGTCTTAACCAATAACCCTGGACTGCTCTTCCATAATCAACCCACGTCATGCAGTAGAACTCATGAGGCAAAAGACCCATCTCTCCTATTGCGAAATCCTTGATTTCCTCCCAGCCTTTTTTTTTGCCTTTTCAACATCCTCACTGTGCACATTCACTTCTTCGGTCGCCTTCTGCTCTGGAATGATTGAGCGCCACTGAGTAGTATTAAGCCAGCAGTTGAACACATCCGACAAATCTTTATCATCTGCATCTCCAACCCATTCCGCTACATCCTGCTTCGTAAAATCCCTTTCCATCTCTCGGGCTTCGTAATGACCAACGAGTCCGCAGTATGTAAGATTTTTTATAGCTTTTAGCGGATTAGACTGCAAGAGTTCAATTAGCTCCTTGGTACCTTCTACGGGGTCTTTTGACAAAAAATTACCAAGTTCCTCTTTAGCATAGTTATTAAATCTCAACTGGCGGAGCTTTCCGCCCAGCGTTATCTCGATCCTACCGTTCATATCTTATCAGAATTGATTATCAGGTTGTTTCAGGCTCAATTACTTGGTTATAGTCGCCCTGTACGGCGATCGTAAAGTCAAAGGTGGCGACATCCTCGTTGGGCCATGATGTAGACAGATTACTGAAAAAGCCTGATCCATCATAGACTACATCGCCAGGCACAGACAGGCCGCTCAATGGACCAATCTTCCAATCAAAGGTGGTTTTGTTCACCAGTAGGCGATCTGCCGCTGCTTCCGATAGTTTGGTAGAAGACTGTGGATCATCATTATCGAATAACCACACCTGTGCAGTGCCGGAGATTTCGTATGTGGCAGTATTAGCCGGGATCTGATCGGGGCCGCACTTACTATTCGCATTGATAGTATCACGGGAACGATCGAAGGTGAGGTCGGTCTGGCAAACAAGGATAAGATACTGTGGACCAGCTTTTACGAATACGCCCACTGACCCCGCCGCCGGTTTTCTTTCAGCCATGATTAAATGTTTACTTGTTCGTGTACTTGGTGTGTAAACCTTATCAGCCGGCGGAGGATCTTGAACGTATCGTCCTGCATCTCCATCGTCGTATCCGAGATTAATCTTGTTGATATCACTGTTAAATCTGGTCCGGCATCAATGTATCCGGCAGCATCAACAGGGTAAATAAGTTGGTATATCTGATTGACTATAGCGTCTGCCTGCGATCTATCAACACCACCAGTGGCTTCCGTCACTATATCAAGAAGCATGGTGCACTCTTGGGACTGACAGCGTTTGGCGCTTCGATCTACTGACGTTTGTGTAGACAATATGATATATGGGCAAACGGCCTGGTTTGGTGCCATTCCATCATAGACAGGAACCGCTACACTATTAATAATGACAGAGCCGTTTAACCGCTGAAAATATCCCTTTCTGATATGGTAATTGGCATCTATCATATTGTTGTAACCCCTGTTATGTTTGATGGTCCAGGTCTTGTCACTGAGATATATCGCTCAATTTCAAGTAGGGCCTTTATACGTCTTACCAGTTCCACACGATGCCTTTCATAGGCAGGGAACAGGTACGGATGGGCGTGCAGATTGACTTCCTTTATACCCAACCCTTTAAACTGGATTGCATAATCTTCCAGTCCTTTCGGCACAACGACCAGCTTACCGGTCCCGAATTCGACATAAGGCGCATAATGCTCCTCTGCCACTATCTCGTATCTTAATTCCCCGATCTTCCTCCACTTTATAGAGTTCCTCAAGGCCCCGGTCTTGCTTGGTACATCTGCCTGCGCAGCAGCAACTATCATCTTTGCGGTATCCTCTATCTCAGCCTCGATATTTCTCTTGACTTCCTTCTGCACCTTTTTCAAGTCCTTTATAAGTCCTTTGGCACCATCGAGACGTATACCGATAAATGGACGCGCCATTACACTTGCTCTGTTAATATGAGTACGTAAAACCGTTTGTTGCCTTCCACATCTTCTTCTATACTGTTTATGACCAATACCTTGCCTTCATAAACAAATCGCACATTATTATCAATCTGTCTACTCGGAGTATATCTGATCTGGACTTCGTAGGATGCGCTTTGTGTATTCTTCATAATCTCCAAATGCCGCCAGGATTTAACCGGTCCTACGTATGCCCATGTTTCAAACAAAGACGACCAAGTTTCAACCATTCCTCCAGCTTCGTTCTGTGTCACTGAGAGCTTCTGCGCCTGGATACGGCGGTTAAACTGCCCCTGCGGTTTTATCTTACTCATAAGAACACTCCGAATCCGTTTCTACGATAGGGTAATAAGTTAACTTCCGCCAGTGGAGCTATGGTTTTGGCTACCTCGACGTCGTTCAGATTCGAAAACATCCAGGTTACCTGCTCCTTGATTGCTGTCTTGTACACTTCCGGCACGTCCGCTATTTCATATCCACTGTCGTAAGAGATCTTCAGGTAACAACTGCACGGGGACTCTACATATACCACATCACCACCTATCGTATTAAGGTCAACTACAGCTCCGTCCTTATCAACAGCTGAAATATTCGAAACAGGGAAGCCAGGCAACTCTATCCCTCCACATGAATTATCAACCACTACCTGCAGGCGCTTCTTCACTATCCCGATATCATACTTATCCTCCAACAATGTGCGGGCTGCTATGATAAGAGACGAAATAGTGTTATTCTTTTCGTCAAAATCTACATTCATGAACTCCTTCACAGACTCCAGATCAACTGGTTCCTGGTCAGGAACAGATAGCGGTTTCTTATCCAGTAGCTTATTGCTGCACATTGCTTATTTCTTTTTAGCGCCCCGGCCCTTACCTGTCGGATGGGCAGTTTCAGCCTTCGGTATGTGAGACGTTTCAAATTTCTCGATATCAGGGTTGACATCGGGTTTCTCAGTGTCTTCCTCTGATTCCACTGTATCATCGTTGTCATCATGGATGGCATTATCACTGGGACCGGATGTTTCTCCAGGCTGTGTATCTTCTGGCTCTGCGGCTTGGTCGAGGATCTCAACGAAACCACCTAAAGACAAGCTCACCGCGCGTTCCTTATCATAGTCAACTACCTGTCCTATCTGCATGATCTCTTTAGACTCAATGTCGCGAAAGCGCTTTTTGATCTTTACTTTCATATCATAAGCTTTTGAAGAAGGGAAGGCCGTAATCTTCCCTTCAGTATATTACTAACCGATAAATCAGGTTGTGACTGGTTCGAATTCGCCAACGAAGAAATAGTCATTGCCATAAATAGGCAGTGCGATAGTTTCTTCGATACGGACTGTCACCATGTTTTTCTGTACGTTGTCTTCATCCTGTTCGAAGAACTGAAGGATAGGTGGTTCTTTCACGATCAGGTTAGCGCCCATCACCCAGTCACCAACGATAAACTGACCAGGATTTGCTGCTGTAGATTTGAATACAGGAACGCCCATTACATACAGTTGACCATTTGTATAGGTAACCAGTTCACGAGGCAGATCGTATGTACCAGCTCCACCTGCAGCACGGTTTAGCAGAAGATGTGCATACTGTGCTGGACGCAAAAGGATACCGTTCACATCGCGCTCGGCTTCTTCTGCTTGGGTAATTGCTTCTACCAGCTGTTCTATCCATACAGTAGACTCGTTAACTACTGGAGTATAGTTGCCAGTGTGGGTGATACCAGATAAGTTTGGCGATACGCCGTTACCATTAAGGATCTGATTGTCTTCTACTCTCAGCAGCTTTTCAGGTAGGCGAGACTGAAGGAACGTAATCAGACCAGGTACGTCATTCAGCATCTTACGGGATACCTTCACAATACCAGCGATAGTTTCAGCTGGTACGCTCATTTCCTGTAAGCGAAGATCCAGTCGAGGTTTCAGTGCGCCTTCAGCGACAGGTGCCGGATTACCTTCACCAGCAATTTCCTTGACGAAGTTGTAGTGAGAGCCACTCATTGCACCACCGGAAAGCAGCTGCCTAATGTGTAACCTACGTTTAGGTTGTTCGATAATACCCGGCCTCAGGTCGGTGATTGACACATTTGCCGTTGGAAATGTGGTTGCACTGTTCAGGGTCATATCACCCACCGCCTTCATCTGAAAAGACGTCTCACGAATTTCCTTGCGGGCAAATTTGGCGATGTTATCTTTCTGTTCTTCGATAGACTCAGCCAGCAAATCGCGGAAGTGTTTCTGCTCAGTGCCGACGCGAACGTTCTTCTTATCGCTGTCCTGGATTAATTTATCCAGAGCTTCCTGGTTTTTCTTGTCCGCTTCGTCCTTCTTCACCTTCCAGTCATTCAAGCCTTTCACCTCGTCATTGACTTTGGTAACCTCGCTGGAAAGCGTTTCGGCTTTTTGAACTGCGGTTTCGGATGCTGTTTTGGCGGCTTCAGCGGCGGCCTTTACTTCTTTGACTTCAGTGGCAACGGGAGCAACTACTTCCTGCACCGCGCCTTTAATTTCTTTGATATCCATGGGATTACTTGAAAAGTCCTGCGACTGTGTTTTTCAGTTCTGATTCGAGTTGAATCATTTCAACCAGGTCCTTTGCTTTCACCGGCTCAGTGGAACCAGGTTCCGGCTGAGTGGATATCCTCGAAAGGTCAATCGTAAATTGCTGGAGGCGTTTAAGCTCCAGCATCAGTAGGCTATCATCCTCTTCAAATCGACCGGATTTGACAGCTTTAATGAGTTTATCGTATCTGGAAATAGCGTCGTCGACGTCTTCCTGTTTAAATGCAGATTTGGTGATACCCATAACAGGGGTGTATGGGTTTGCGCCCCATAGTACAGCACTACCTTCCCACAAGGTCACTTCCAGTATTTCTCTTGGCGAACCGTCTTCACTGGATATAGACTTAACGGTACGGAAGCCCACAGAGTGCTGGTTGATGTCACCGGCTTCATATAGCGGCCATATGGTGTCACGCCATAGCTTCGTATCCCTATAATCAGAGATTCCCACTATGTACTTGCCTTCTTTATATAGTTCTTTGAATTTGCTTAGGGCAGAGTTAAGAGACCAGCCATGGTCGGCCATGTGCCAAACCTCATTGGTTCCTTTAGGACCACGTTCAGCTATAGTCTTATCGAATGCTGTAGGGGAGAATATTTCATTATCGCGGTCTACACTCTCAAGCTCCGCAATAGCTATCTTGACACTACGAGTCTTAGTGTCAACGTCAAGTGCTTTTAAATTGAATTGCTTCCGCTCTAATGCCGACTGCATGGGCTGTCAGTTGGTTACATAGCGGTCGAAGCGAAAAATCAGTGAAGAGAATAAATCTATAAAACAGCCCGCTTATTGTTGACAAATGTACGAATTGGCAATTAATTGCCAAACATTTTTTTTATCAGATAGTTATCGTTGGCAGCGTAGGCTGATTATTGGGCAGAATAACGGTTACACTGGTTCCTGTCGGCTTCCGTATTACTCTACCATTAGCATCTCTTCGGGCAGCAAATGTCTGTCCGCACCGGCAGCCAATGACGTTAGAAGCACTCGCAGCTGGATCAGCTGGATACATGAGTCTCTCTCCTGACACTATATATGCCTCTTCAAGTGGCACTGTTTGCCCATGAGGCTCCCTGTGATCCCATGGAATATTTTTATGTGCTCTTCTTACCCTCTTGTCCAAACAACATATCCATGTCTTATCAACATAAATGGGAAGATTGCCGGCAGCAGTGAAAGATGCAAAGTTGAGTGCACGGGTTACTTCAGTCCGAGCAATTGCACCGGTACCGCGATCAGAGGCGGCTACATACAGCGACTTTAGTATTTGTATTTCCTTCTGATGACCTCTATCCAGGTCCTCTATCTCCGAAATCAACTGTTCAGGGGTTATCAAATCATCAGGAATGGATGGTAATACCGGCTGGCCTCCGTTCGCTTCTTCCATCAACTGTTTCAGTATAATGAGCGTTCGGCGTTTCTGGGAAGCCAATATCTTGTATATGAAATCTGTGATAGCAAAGGTGAGGAAGAACTGGGCTAGGCTATCCGCCATCGTTGAAAGGAACTCGTCAAATAATGACTTTTTGCTGTCGGCTTCCACGGCCTTCTTAATTTTCACCGCCTGGGCCATCCCAACAGACAAGTATAGCTGTTTTAGCACATCGCTAATTGGCTTTGCGTCCATTAGGGTATCGATCACCTTCACAGCGGAAGTAATGCTGTTCTTTCGGGCGTAGTCAATGAAGTTGTTGAGGTTAACATCCATAGCCCGTTTTATCTTCTTTTGCCAGCGCTTCTCCAGCTTGATATGATTTCGCTCCCAGGCGCGGGATGCCTCTGTCAGTTCTTTACTGGTCATGCCGTTAGCTGCTTTACAATTTCCTTGTACATTTCATCACTTTCAATCTGCCAGCTGCTTTTAAACAACCGATGTGCAACCAATACGAGCTTAATGCAGTCCTGAAACTGTTGATCAGTCTCAAACATGTTTAGTGTCACCTTCCCATCGTCATACCATACGGCACAACCATTGTCTGGAAGGAAATAGACAATGTTTTTCCCTTCCTCTGTTGCCAAAGCGAATGGAGCCTTCTTTAGGTAGCAGTTTATGATCAGCTGCTTCACTGATTCATGTATATTGAGGCCCGCTATATCTATCTGCCACTGAAAAGGCTGGCTTAACCTCTCTTCCACTCTGGCGACAAGCACCCTGCATGATTCGTTACGCATTGCCCAATTTAAATTTTATGTCTATCCGGTGGGAGTGACAAGCAACCCTCCATTCGATATAGTCCTCAATCCTTTTTGTATATAGCCATAAAACAAGATACCCTACTGGCTCAGACTTAACAAAAATCTTTCTCAAATCCTTCGATATTATCACTGTATTATCATCCTCAAGAAGGTTGAGAACTTCTACACTGAATCCCTCAATATTGAAAACTACCATGGCAATCCGAAGTCAGAGCGTTTAACCTTGCACATCCGGCCGTCTGGGTGGTGAAACACAATGCCCTCGCAATTCGCATTAACTTCCTCAAACCACCTTTTTAATCCGTCATAATCTCTTGGCACCTCCGGGAAGACATGGCTACCATGCCGCACCATTCGGTGATGGTTGCCCTTTTCACGATTGCCGTTTATCTTGGGGCCAATCGCCTCGTAAGTCCCATCCATAATGCAATCACTCTGCGATATACCGAACGCCTCGCAGATGTACTTGTCCGCTGGATTATGTGGATCTACCGGCACCCATCCCGGCCAATGCCCAGTAATAGGGTCAGGATCTTGGCACGGCCTGAAGCCATCAGGCGGTGTCTTGCCATGTTTAGCGTCATAACGCCTAAACAGTTCAGCGCCCTCTTTAAGGACAGCCGTGCCATCCCATTTGCGAGTAGCCTTGCCCTCACCGGCGACTACCCATTCACAGCCAGGAGTCACCTCCTTGGTTGCCAGGAAACGGCCTTTCTGACTGCCTGTAATCGTGTATGCCATGGAAACGCTACCATCATCCATTGTATGTACTGAATGCGGTTCATAATCAGTAATGATTCTTTCGTAGTCCCTTACAAAGAGGGATGGTATTTTCTTCATATTCTGGCACCTTTTAGCCCACAGCCATCCAGAGACAGCTTGAGCAGTTCTAAAAACCAATATTCCAGTCTGGACCAGAGGTATGGCATCAGAAGCCAACCGCATCCGATATTCTGGCGAACGTAGACTGAAAAATTCTTTTGATAATCCCCTTCTGATATGCCATGAAGCATTACCGCTATATTCTGTCGCGTCCATGATTTGTGATAGAATACTACATCGCCCTCATTTAATATTTCTACTGGATACCCGTCATCCTGATCAGGCGATAAATTAAGTTCGAATCCAGACTCAAGAAGCATGGCAATCTCTGAATCCCAGTTCAACTGTTCGGTCATAAATGTAGATTTGTCTTTGACAAGAAATATCAATTGGACAATGGCTAAAAATCACCGGGCGCACCGCCACTATGCCATACGGGGAATCCGCATCAGGGATCGAACCTGAGTTGCCCGGCTACGCTCTTATGCAGTTGCTGCTTTTACCGCCCACATGGCCGCTGTTTCATACTCTGTCTGAGCCAAGGAAGACAGACGCGGTTCCTTCGTCTTCAGTTCTTCGCAAAGATTGATCAGTTCAGCTGTCTTTTGCTTGATTTGATCAACTACCGAATTGTTTCCAGGGTTGAATTGCGTGCGAACCCGCTGTTCGCCGACTGTTAATTGTTCACTCATATAATTAGTATTTAGATGATCCCTTTTTGATCGCATACGCCAGAAGCAGTATAATGACGAGAGATGCGATAAACTGATATACTATGCCCATAAATAACAAAAGCCACAGCAGCCAATAACCCCTGTAGCTCATTTCATTGTTCCTGTAAGTTATCCGTTCCTGCCATTGAGGTCTATCTCTACAAATGTACAATTTGGCAATTAATTGCCAAAATCATATTTTCGCCATGACGTATTATTTATCACAGGGCATAGTGATGTTATGATATTACCCGGTCAATTTTGGCCGGGTATTTTCGTTTTCCTTGGGCGTGAAGTTCTTACTGATCAAGTATAACAGATCCCGTTTAGTTTCAAGGCGCATGGCCTCTTTCTGTGCCTTCTTTATCCGGCAGTCTTTCGGATCGTCGGGAATGGCCCTGCGGATAATGTCGTCCAGAGTCATGGATGAAAAGGATTTTCTGTGAAAACAGAGACAGGCGGAAGTTGCGTACCGCTAACCGACAACCATATACACCCGTTCTTATTAATTTCATCCAGATCTTCCTTTGACAGTTGCCAACAAGAAATAATTACTGGTACTCTACTGCCTTCTTCATCAATTGGAGCCTCTCCTTTCCATGCCGGCAATGCCATACATTGATCATCGGTCATTTCTTCTGGCTTACCGTAAACTGTATTATGTTCCGGGAATGTAATAGGTAGCATATTAAAGCGATTTAAGTCTTTTAATAACGTCAGCTGATGTGTGTCCATCCCAAGCCGGTGCATACGGTATTTCGTTTGCGCACCATTCATCCCACTCAGAAATGGGAATATGGTAGGTTATCTGTTTACCAGTAGCGCTGCCGATACCAGCGATAAACCACCCTTCTTCCATTGTGCCATTCGACTGTAATTTGGATTTCCAAGGGAAGTCTGCCTCATACACAGTAAGGCCGAAAAGCGCGCGAGACAATGCCTTGAACAGCGCTATGCGATGTGCATACAGCTCGTCAAAAGTGTGGTACCCATCAGAGATCCTTCCAATACCCTCAGGATAACCGCCAGCCCTGCGATCATGTATGTTGCTGTTAATTTGATCAATTGTCATATATAAAGATGTTTATTATTCGTCTTGGGATTCTCCTTACCCAGCCGGTAGCGGTGGAAGACGTAAAGACCTTGTGCTATTCCGATCTTACCGCCTATCTTGGCTAAATCCCGGCAGAAGAACGTATCAAAAGCCGCTGATTGCTCCCGGAACTGCACCCGGTTCCATACCTTTTTAGGAAATAGCATGAACATGCCGGCAATACCCTTTTCGGTCGGCTGCACTTGGCTGTAATGGTCTTGATAAAGCCGTTCCGCTATGACCTGATGGTAGAACACCGAGTCTTTGTCGCAGAACTCGCCCTTATACAGCTGATGCGGACTGCGCAACCGGTTAGTTAGGCAGCCGATCAGCGAGTATTCAGGGTTATTCAAAGTAATATCTTCTATCTGGCTACCCCAATAGTCAGTCAGATACATGATATCACCATCCTGAATGCAGATCCAGGCGTCATTGGGCACCCGATCGCAGAACTCGTTGAGTGCGCGACCGAAGTTCTTCTGACGGCTATATGGGTTGCTGTACCAGATCATCACTACTTATGTTTCCACCAAGAAATATCATTACGCTCGTTCGCCTTGAACCGGGTGTTCACTTGCCGGCCATGGCGAGATATCGAGCCAAACTTTGTGTATACGATGTAATTGAATGCGCCCATATCAGTGTCTCCGGGTCCCTCCTGCTTTTTGTGGAAAGCGTCAGAGGCACACTCACAGTAAAAATCAACCATGGCCTTGCAGAATTTGATCACAGTCTCCACGTCGCCACCAAGAAGCCCAGCATTCGCAATCTGCCTGGTTGCATACTGCTTGAAGAAGTCAATAAGCACCGGTGCACGATGGTGGCGTAACATCCACTCGCAGGCTATCTGTCCGGGTTCGTCCCCAGTATACAGGATGCCAGGCTGCATATGTGGGAATGGGTTCTTCAGCATCTCCACATCAGTCGCATCCACACAGAACACTTTGTCTATCTCCTCGCGGTGATCTACCAGGTATTCATAGTAAGAAAGCCAGCGCTGGAAATACGGATTAATGGATGTTTTAACACGGCGCCAAAGCAGGTGATGTATCGGTGAGTTATCATCACCGATAGCGCCACCTGCTTTGTTGGCTGTACCTGGTAGGGCATCATACAGTATCACTAACGAGGCCTCACCTGCGCACGAAATAGCCAATGGCACAATCTGAGAGCTATCAAACTCCCAGGTTACTCCTCGCTGAGGATCAGCCAACGTTGTAAAGTAAGACGTGAGCACTACATTGCGCTTATCTTTATATGGCACATACTGCGCAGACGATTTGCGCTGTTCGTAAATAGCCTCATTACGCTTGATCTGTGCTGTCCTGTCTGCCCCAGTTACCGTACTCTTTACAGCCTGGTGTTCATCAGCCGAATAAAACAGTTTCTCACTGCCGGCAACATCTGCATATTTGAACTTGGTCAGGCCAGCATTGAATATACGATTGCTGAGATCCGGATGCTCCCATCCCCACCGACCAAACACAGGGTCCATGCCACCCACTTTATCCAGACACTCCTTTCGGAAGTAGCACATTACTCCCCTAGCATGAGACCAGGCACGCAGTTTACTATCCTCATAGATCAGAGCAGTGTCATTTAGCTTCTTACCGGTAGCAAAGTCAGGGAATATGTACATCAGGTGAGGTTGTCCAGATTCCACATAAGGTACCCACCAGGAAGGATCTACCGGGTAAGTATCGTCATCAAATAGGAAGATATGATCACAATCATCCAATAGCTCAAAGCACTTATTCTTTGCTACTGCAATACCTACGTTCTTATCAAATCGGTAGTTTGCTTCCGGCACTCTTTGACTACTGGCGTCATCCACTACAATTATCTTAAACAGTAACGGCGACATCCGCTTGATCTGTTGGTAAGACTTCAGAAAAGTATCATATCGGTTGTGAGTCGTGATCCCTATCCCGACTTTAGGTAGTGCAGATTGCCAGGAATGGTGACTAGTGATCCTGGGAGTAGCTTCATATCCTATCATACATCAATACTATCTAAACAAAAAATGATATTGTTACAGCGTAAGAATAAACAGAAAAGTATTACTTATATGGATTTAGCCCTGACTTCGCCAAATCGATAACATCCTGATCAATCTGATCCGGTGTTGCTGACATATTATCCATCATGTCCAGCCCTGTTGGCATCCACACTTTATCCATATTTGGATCAGGCAGTCGGCCGAACTTCTGCGCTTCCCTCTTCTCATTTGGAGTGATCCACCAAGAGTTTGTCATCCACTCCGTGAGCGTCTTCATGTCCTGCTGGAGAACAGGTATATTAGAAAAGTCGGCATCAATGAAGTATTCCCCAGGATCACCAAAGTCAGGTAGTAATGATGCATTGAGGGCGTCTCTTAGCTTGATGACCAATGGGATAACGCCATCTGTATAAGCAGCCTTATAGAACTGCTCCATATTGCTCATAGTAGCGTGCTCAGTCTCATTGAAGATGGCCGCCGGCATATGCCATAGATTGCACAGTCTATGGAAGGTCCACTTTCCAGATTCCAGTATCTGAAGATCGACCGGAGATAATCCAGCCTGTACATAGCCCACCTTACCAGGTGAGAATAGAATTTTACCCCGATTCTTGTTGCCCCACGTTTCTGCCTCCCACTTCTTCTTCAATCCACCCACCAGAGACATGTTCTGTTCTGTAGGCGCCATGGATTCATTATAAAACATACCGGCTGGTCCTCCATGCTGGAATTGAGCGGTAGCGCTATCCTCTTCACTATCAGATCGCGCCATCGTCTTATGTCCGGCCTGCAATGGGGAAAGGCCCATTAAATGAGAACCATCTGGCTGGTAATCATAGTTTGGGTACTTCATATGGATAATCTCACTCTTCTGCAGTCCCATTTCCCCCCAGAGAAAGTACATATATCCCAATACAGAAACCGGGAATGTCCCATCTGGAACTACGGTCATGTATTGACTGGCCACCGAGTGCATACTTATAGGCTTACCCTCGTTAGCTCCCATTGATAACTTTTCCTTCCAGATATAACTGTTCCCAGTGATTTCCAGAAAGCCATAAACCTGCTCAAGAAACTCCGTTTGACTCTGGTCTTTGTTAGGTCGCTGCAGAAGCTGACTTATGCCATTGGTATCCTCCACCTCCTCCATTGCCTTTATTTTCAGCACATTTGCCATAGCCAATGACTCCATGGTCATCTTTTCCCCAGACATCAAGGCTTTGTACTCCCTGAAAGCCTTCTTTCCTTCTTTCTTTACCTTGTACACATAGAACGGAATTCCGGCGGCCATGCGGGCCTTTCTGCTCACTATGGAGAATATGTCTGTATTATCGCAGTACCCCTTTTGTACAGCCTCTTTTTGGCCAACCTTGGGGTATATTGGCATAACAGGCGTAAACACCGGACCACGATTATTCAGCCATTGCTGCATATATGAATTTGCCATCTCGGCGAGATCCTTCTGGGAGGGACCCAATAGCCTAGTTAGAATATTTGCCACCTTTGCTCTGGTTTAAGCTCAAAAAACATCCGCATCATCAATGTATCAGAATAGTCCGGTGACCTGCCCAGCAGCTCTTTCACCACTTTCTTTGGCATAACCTCCAGCTTTTTATCGTTATCAGCGTCCCACTTCTTCACCTGTTCCAACTCCTCTGATAGGAGCTCTCGCATTTCATAGTCATCACAGCGGACGAATATTTTATGATCGTTTATCCTCTCTGCCAGCATGTAGTAACACTGACTCTTCAGGTTCTTATAATTCTGTTGTTGCTGATCCTGTGGATTATCAATCGGAGCACTGTTATTAACGAACCCATGACAGCCATCCAGTTTGTCTACCACACCGCCCCCGACGCCATCTTCATCCACAACAACATGAGATAGAGGTATGCCGTACTTATTCCGTATCTTCTCAATCTCGTCAGCGACCTTAGTGGTCCGCATCTTCTCAAACTTCCGAATCTCAACTACACGAAGGCCGTTCCACACCATTACCACCGATTTATCACTACCGAAGCGAGCTATATCAGCTGTGATGTACTTCTTACCCTCAACAACAAACTCATTGGTGAATATGTCATTAATTGAGTCATATTCCATCAGTGCATTATCATCATCATCATAGTCAAAGTTTCCATACAGCAACCTCTGCTTCTTCACCTTATCAGTGATTGACATGAGATTATCTATGTAGCCAGGATCGATGAACGGATTATCCTGTACCAAAGCCTGGAGGAACTTCACCTTGTCCGGCAGCTGCCCCGCCTTAAATGGCTTCCAGAATACAGTGTGACACCAGTTCTTCTTCGGGTTAAGTGTAACGAATATCCGACCCAGCAATCCATACTTATCATTCAGATGACGACCCACCCTGGACTTTAGCGTATCGTATGCCCCGAAATTCACCTCTCCGCCCTCTTCGATCCATCCGCCGGTGTACTCTACCGAACCATACCGCTCGTAGTAAGGGTCACGCGGCACAAACTTCAGGTCCAGCATATCTATCCTACTCCCATTATGAAACTGGATGAAGTGATCCTGACCGTTATAGTCCCAGTGATTATCTTTGTTCACCCCGTAAGCCTTACATACCTTCAGAAAGGTCTGATAGGTGGATGCCCTCAAACGCTTTAGCTCTTCCCTGCCTATGAACCACCTGGTACCAGGATAAGCCAAACAGGCCATTACCAACCATACACAACCAGTCCACGATTTAGCACCACCTGCAGCACCTCCGTAGGCAAACTCCTTTGTTTCTTTGTCGGTCAAAATGAAAAGAGACTGCTCCTGCTTCAGGTGTTTTTTACCATCCTTAATAACAAAAGGGTCGAACCTCCTCCTTTTGAAGAGTTCGACCAGTATATCTATTCTTGGGATATGGAGTAAATCATTCGCCACGTACTTTTGATTGTAATTCCGCCAGTTTCACCAGATCGTCTTCGGACAGCTTCGACACATCCATTTGAGATGATATCTTATCCCCCTTCGTGGTGTGGTCAAACTGATGTTGGTTCTTCCACCCCATATTTGACAAAGCGAAAATTGCCCCGGTAGGCCTGTCATGGAAAAGACGCTTTTCATATCCATGCTCTACTCTAAGGCGCCCCCTTTTAATTATGTCAGAAAACTCTGCGCCGCGCTCCTCCTGATCATCCAAACTCTGACGATGCGCAAACCCCAAGAACAAGGTAAGCCCTGTCACGGTAGGAGCTTCCGGCCAACGATCCCAAACCTTTTTCTCATGGGTCGACACATCCTGGTCGTCGTCTTCGTCATTGTCGGATTTGCCTTTCTTCTTCTTTACGGTTACTTCAGTCTCTATATGGAATTCTCCCTCACAATAGATGAAATAGGCATCAACTGCGGCAGATAATTCTTCAGGGGTTTCATATAAAGGCGGACGTCCGCCGGCACCTTTGATCGAGTATTTATGCTCTACCTTGAGAATGTCTTCGGTTTCAAAATCAGGGGTTGACATGGGGGGTAAATCAGCAATTTTAATCCCCGGTGCCTTTATTTTCCCTTTTGCCATAAAACATCGCTTTGAACTGATTCATCAATATGGATATCCGCTTGCGATACTCCTTCTTCCGTGCTATATGGTAAGACTCGCACTCCGCACACCAGTAAACGCGCATCCATTTCTCTGGTATGCCGAAACTCTTGTTTAGGCTGAGTATATGGCCATGCGCCTCCAATTTGTGCGGATGTCGCTGCTTCTTACACATGCATCAGGATACAATCTTTAACTTATGGGAATACTTCCCAAGACCCTCCGGTTGCGAATTTTCGACAATACGGAGACTCAGCCAGCCGTTTCCATCGACTAAGCCCAGTTCTTTGGCCGCATTAAGTTCTTTGATGAATTCGTCGACTTTAACAGTAAAGTCAATATCAGTGGAGGATAATCCGTGGTCATACTTGGCCCAACGGAGATAACATGCGCGAATTTTCTTAATCATCGACATCTGTAGCAGATACTCGTAACAACTATATATCCGAACCGCCCGGTAAATACCGGTCAAACTCATGCTAAGATATGGCAATTAATTAACTATTTGGCAACTTATAGGCAAAAAAATATAGAGGCCCTCCACCCCTATTTCTTACCTTTCGCGCCGCTTAGTGCCTGCTTGACTTCCTGCAGCTCTTTGTATACATCTTCCAATGTTACACCATCCGCCGGCAATCTATCGGCTTTCTTATCCTTCCCCCTTATGATGAATGCCAGATCGTAACCAAAAGCATCGCACAGGTCCATTACCTGCTCCGTTGTAGGAAACCTGTTTCCTGATCGCATCTGTGATACCTGGGTAGCCGCTATTCCGATGACCCGGCAAATCTCCTTATCTGTGACACCCTTATCCCTGACTACCTCATCAAATACCGCCAGATAACGCCGGCGTAAGCCTATCTTGAAATCCTCTTTCATCATATTTTATTCGAAGATATTTTTGCCAATTTATACTAAAGTTGTAAATTCACGAGGAATCTGAAACGCCCTAGTGGCCGGGCTGACGCCCCCTAAGCAAGTAGGATTCCCCCGGGGACCTTTTGGCCCCCTTTTTTATATCTCCACTATCCCAAACGAATTCTTTCTACTCACGACCTTTAAAGAGACGTTACTCAGCCTCTTGTAAAAGTTATGCCCTCCCTTCTTTCTCATATAGCTGTTCGGCTCATACATCTGCTTGGCACAGTAGGCCACTACATCATTCATCTGGTGCATAAAAGAATACTGGGAGTCTCTTAGTACAGGGTCTTCAATAACGTATTGTAGTTGCAGGTTCCGCGCCTTTGTCCCATACATGCTGGGTATCATATTGAAATGCCTCATTTTCCTAATAAGTGACCTAAGCTTGCCTCCATCTGTATTATCAGATAATACGATGCCCCGATCGTCTGGATTACGGGGGCCAGGGAAATTCTTATAACTAAGGGTATTCTCGAACCTCATAAGAAGAACATTCCAAGCCGCTTCAAATACATCATATCCAAGCGCCCTGCCTTGCTTATCTACCACCACAGAAAATACGCTAAGATCGGGCTGCGAATTTAGCCAATCTATGCTCTGTTTGATTATATCTAGTCGATCATTTCGCTTTATCCTAACCAAAGGACCTGGCCGATTAATGAAGTCGGTACAGTGTATCTCCTCCTTTAATTTGAGCCCCTTCTTATCCCGTAGATCTCTCCTGAAGGATACCAAATCCTTTAAAGTGTCCTTCCACCTTAACTCATGAATGATAATGGCTGATAATATAAAATAACGTGTGGGGCTTGATGGCGGCAATCCTATATCGCCGCTCTCGTCTATATACATTAAATACATATCTCTTATTATATCTCAATACAACGTTGCGGGTAAATACTACTTGTCATACATCACAGATACCGGGTGCGCAGAGGAGATAACTACCATTTTTTATTCTCCTTAAGCACAAACTGATCGTATAGATAGTCATTTATATATGTCCCAGCTTGTACGGCCATCTTCCCTGTCAACCACTTTCTTTCGGACTTACCTTTAGATAATAGCTCTGTTGCATATACATCTCCGAATCCTGCCGTATGAAACACTATATTGGTTACGGCCGCCTTATATTTTCCTTCCTTCCAAACTATGTTAATATTAGCACTGAAGGGATGATTCAAATAAACAGCAGTATTACCCCACTTGCCACCATATTTCCTATAATCTATCATCGCACCAGAAAACCTAGCGGTAATAACATCCCCTTCTAAATGGTAATCAACAAGGTTTTTTATGCCAGGCACATACTGGGATAATCTTAGTTTCACGTCTTCCGATGCTACACTGTCCAATTTATAGATCTCCTCGAACAATACCTGCCCATCTTGTATTACAAGGTGACTATATGGCCCCTCCTGAGCTTGGGCTATAATAGGTATAACAACAAATAATAGTAATGTGAATAGTTTCATATGTGGTATATATTGTTAACTGCTGGTTAATGGCACAACATCACATGTTACAACGCAGATATACTGCGTGAATATCGGTCAACTTCGGTGTACTTACACGAACCCCCTTATCTATTTGTCCATTACCATACAACTGAACGTCATGAAGAACAGAAAAAGAAAGCAAATCACCATCCAGCCTCAACCATTCCCGTTAATTGTGTCTATTCGGAAGGGTTTAACCGTTTGTTTACCAGGTCTTCCAATTGCTCTTTCACAATCGTCGAAGATTGACCAGTTGATCGCGCCAGTAGTTCCGCGACAGCAGCCAGAATGACTTCCACTGTTGCCTCCGTCTTTTTAACTGCTTCCCCAAGGTTAAAATCTTCTGTATTTTTCTGTAACATCTCCCCCTCACCTTTTAATAGCCATTGAACATTCAAGCTGGGATATTTACTTCTGATCTTAGTCAGAGAAGTAGTACTTATCCCGGCACCTATGTTATTAACAAACCCATTCGAAAGGCCAACATGCTTTTCGAACTTTCCCTGGCTGATATTCTCCTGCTCAAGAAACTTAATTAACCTGTCTTTTACGCTCATTGGTTTGATTTTACAGGACGTCTACTCCTGCAATTAACACCTCTTTTTCAATTAGTTATCAATTATACTGAAAAATATAGAAAACTTTCTGTGAAAATACTTGGATGTTACCGATATTTTTCTGTAATATTGTATTGTCAACGCAAAGATACAGTGATTGACACGGTAATAACAACAGTAAATATACGCAAAATGATAATCGCAGAATCACTAACAGAACGCAAAGCAGCAAAGAGAGCGATCCGCAAGCAGCTTAAAAACATGGGTATCATTCTGAAAGATGTCAAAGAGCGCAGTGAGTATCATTATAACACAGTTGTGACGGCGTTCGACCCAGAACATAAGCACTGGAACCAGTCACTGATTGATCTGGCCGCTGAGATGATTGCCGAGAAGAAGAAGGAGGCCAAGGAAAAGAAACAATCACTCTTAACCAAATAAACATCCACGATCATGAAGTACTACAGTGTATCAAACGGAACAGACCTTTCTTGGGAAGGATTTGCAGAGAGCAAAGAGAGCGTACAGGCTCAGTTCCCAACCGGCCAGGTGACAGAATTCAAGGAAACAGAGGTTGCCGGCATCTACGAAGCTTAATCATTCATTTTCAAACCTTCAAATACCTATTTAAAATGACAAATCCACTTTCCTACAATCTGAAAATCGACAGTTTCATTGACAAGATTAGACAGTTGTCCATTCAGTACAAGAACACGAACCGTGTGTTCGGATTCTTGACTCGTAAAGAATTAAAGGCGTCAGCGCTTGATGTGGTTGAACTTGCAAAGGTTAACGGAATTACACCTGACCAGCTATGGCTTGAATGCGACGGAGCCTTTCAGGAAATGAATTTCAGACCTGAAGAAATCGGAATCGAGTAATTCACCGGGGCTTCGGCCCCACCCTTTCAAACCTTTCATTCACCTTATCAAAATACAGCAATGAACACGATTATTCCTCAGATATTCCTTGGCATTATGCTCACCCTGGCAGCAGGGGCGGTAGTTCTGGCAATCGTAGCCTTCATTAAAGGCCTTGGCCGTCACTTCTCAAGATACGGCAAGTGATTAAGGTAATCTTCGCCCTGCTGGTCTCAATGGCACTGCTACTGTGCTGGATGATATACCTAGGCATAAACGACCTCATTCACGCTGGATTTAAACTCTTTCTACTACTACTCAACCTTTTCTAAAACCTATTACCATGGCAAACTCATTCGCTGTTTCAGCAGAAAAGAACGGGAAGCTGGTTACCAAATACCCTACCTACTTCCGGTACTTCGAAAATCACTTTATCGGCATATTAGATCCTGAACGCGCTATATCGGTATCTATATCCTACGACGGCACAAGTTCATGGCTTAGCTACGTTCCATCTGACCTAGCTCTTGGCTCCTACAGCACACTGACAGAGGTTGAGGAATCAGACTTCATTAACGGGTATAGACGTGCAAAGGCCATTCAAGCGGAGCAGGAGAAAAGTTATTGCATTCTCGAACATTCACAGGACAATCACAGCCAAACCCGGACTCTGGTCGCATAGTCCGGTTCCTTTAAACCACATTCATTCACCTTTTACTCTTACCTACATGGCGAAAAAAATAAATGACACATTAGAACTAAAGCCAGGGATGCTCACAAATAAAGGCACTGTGTTAGAGGTATTCGACCTGTTCAATTTTCAAACTGATGATTGCCTCTATTACGACACCAGAAAGCACCGGGTTGTCATTAAGTCCACAGATAAAACTTTACGTAATAAACCTCTTACCAAATGATAACGCTTTTATCTCTACTTAAAACGGCACCACTGGTTGTAGGCGCATTCGTCACGGTGGTTACCCTGATAGCAATACTGGCTCCCTGGGGCAAGCTGGTTAAGTTCATGGCCCTGACTATACTGATTGGCCTGGTCTGCGTGGTACTCTTCTTTGAGCACATCTGGAAGTCATTCTGCAGGTGGATGCGCAAACCGGAGCCTTGGTACGACGAATTCGATAAGTGGATGACTGAAAACTCCAGGTTATGAGATACATACTATTCAGCGTGGCAGCGGCTTTAGTCTTCATAGTTGGTCTTGTAGCCACCAAGGAAGTGATCGAACCAAGTTCATTACAGCAAATTGAGGACGATGATAGTTACTATTTCGTTGCTGGTCATCACAGGTTTGTCCTGTGTCAAGGCGGGGAACTACTGGTTCTGGAAGAGCAAATGAACTGACATGGAAGGCACGGTAACAGCGAAAGATAAGTATGGGAATGTGCTGCTGACAGCTGTATTCTCTGACCGAGCAAGCCGAAAAGCACTTGAAATCTTTATAAAAGCATTGTATGGCATACAACACTATTCGACGACGATCACCCCAAGAGTGGAAGAAGAGAGCAATCTGGTTAAACCGTCGGGATTGGGCAATAATGACTATTGGCTTCCTGATATATCTGGCAGTGGCGGTGATGGTGGTGAGATACTTCGTAAGGTAATTTAATACGAACAGTTGTAGGAAATACGCCCCTGGTCTGTATCGACTCACTGGGTTACTCTAAAGATTTTATTTCATAGGTATAGGTTTCCCGAACCTGGAAGGGTTTCTACTCTACCGGATATTTTTCAAAACACTGTATGGACAAAGCGGCAAAGTTAAAATTGAGACAGTTCATTGAAGATAACGTTCCCTTCTACGAGTTAAAGAAAGTTGGCTTCTGGCCTAGAGGAACGAAAAAGAACGATTACGAGAAGATTGCTGATAGGTGGTGTCAATTCTTTAACCTGAAGTCTATTTACGAGTATGGCGTGAAAGTGGAAGAGTGGATGTCTAAAGGAAGAAAGCCAGATAGACCTGAGCACTGGCCAAAGCTCAAGATAGATGTGACGGATATGCTATCAAAGGATAGCTGGTTAAACTGAAGTTCTTTGAATAAACATATTGCGGGAAAAGGTAGCTATCATGGCTTACTTGTCTACCTAAGTACCGCATACAATTGGGGGATAGGGATTGCCTTTGTCATAACCATAGCCTTCCCAACTCCCCCACCCTCTGTAGTTTTTCATAACGTGGAATTCTAGGCAACGCCGGTTCATTCCTGGACTGGCAATTACAAAGAGGATTACAGCTTCACAGCTGGTTTTATATATGTAACAGTGAACACAGGCCGAGAGATTGAAACTGATTGATGGAGGTTTATTGTACGCCGGATGGCCTGCCGGCAAATGCCAGGATAGCACAATTGGCGGTGCAGCTCCCTTGTAAGGAGATGGTTGCAGGTTCGACCCCTGTTCCTGGCTCGATAAAACACTATCAAATGAAAGAAATATTCATCGTTAAAGCCACCAATCAGGTGGATGGCAAATGGGTAATGACCTACCTCAAGGATGACAGAGCAGGTCTGCTGGAGTGGGTACCCAACGTAAATGATGCCATTCAGTATGGCAGTAGAGGCGAAGCACTGGCGGCTATTGGTTTCATAATCGTTCCTGGAGATCTCTTTCAGATAGAAAACTATTACGCTGCGGCATAACCGTATGATGGGGCGGTGATGTACGGGCATAGAGAATAAGGGGTTACTCTCGGTCAGGGTTCGATTCCCTGCCGCTCCACCAGGGGGTACCAAGAATCTATCATTGATCGCTGATTCGCGGTACGGCCCCGATGTTTTAAGGTTGGCAGACCAAACATGCCGTGCCGGACCGAACACCGGGAATCCTGCGACGAAGTAGGCGGTATTAGAGCCAGTTACCGTGAACACTGGCCACCTTGTTTAACTGCTGTTCAGAGCACGAAAACGAAATAGGTTATCAGCCTTCTACCTGCAAACGTTGGCGCATCACCAAATAGTTCTTTCTATGAAATAGTCATTATCTCAGTCATGAAGCCACCCCACACACGCACTAATGGACATGATTGAAGCAGGTTTTAAGAATGCACTCCCAGGCGGTAAATATTATTCACCAGTTGTCTTAATGAGTAAGTACACCGCCTGGGTTTTATAGAACAGTGAACAATTACTATTTAATCAATATAAAAATTCTACAATGTCAAACACATCATTAGGCTCAATTAATCTTAATCCTGACTTGCTAAAACCTCTCGTTGAAAGCGAGATAAAGGGGGCGCTTACACGTGCCTTGGGAGATCCAGAAAAGGTTGTAGGAGCTATTGTAGCACAATGCCTTAACCAAAAGGTAGACGACAGGGGCGTTGTCAGCAACTCCAGCTACGATAACAAATACAATTTCATGGATATAGTATTCAGAAACATAATCCATGCAGCGGCGAAAGAAGAGATGATTAAATGGGCGTCGGAAAACACGGAGGTGATCAGAGCCGCAGTCATTAAAGAAATATCCTCCAAAAAGGGAGTTACATCATTTGCTAAAGCTGTCGTTGACGGTGTAGTAAGCTGTATGCAAAATACCTACAAGGTAAGCGTAGAAATGAAAATGGCATCAGGAGAAAAAGAAAGATGGTAAACCACGTTAAAGATATTAAAAGGCTCTGTGCGCGAACACAGAGCCACCCATTAAATAAGTAAATAAATACTCAATTCAAAGGTATGGAAAAAGAAATTATAAAAGGATACAAGGTGACCGATAACGACATGCGGTGTCGTGGGTACCAGTACGAGTTAGGCAAAACGTACAACCAACCGGGTCAAGTTGAGTTGTGTGGAAACGGTTTTCATTTCTGTGTTTCACCAGCACATTGCTTTAATTACTATGAATTCACGTCCGACAACAGAGTGTTTGAAATAGAAGCTTCGGGTGATATTGTACATGGCAACGATAAAAGTGCCTGTTCCGATATAACACTTGTTCGTGAGTTAACATGGGAAGAAGTACTGAAGTTTGTCAACCAGGGAGTCGGAAATACTGGTTTTGGGAACACCGGCGACTGGAACACCGGCGACAGGAACACCGGCTACAGGAACACCGGCGACTGGAACACCGGCGACAGGAACACCGGCTACAGGAACACCGGCGACTGGAACACCGGCTACAGGAACACCGGCTACAGGAACACCGGCGACTGGAACACCGGCGACAGGAACACCGGATACAGTAACACCGGCTACAGGAACACCGGCGCATTCTGCACCGGAGAGGCACCCTTCCCTATATTCAATCAGCCTTCGAACTGGACAGAACATCAATTCAAACAAAGCAAGGCATATTCACTTCTCTGCCAAGTGGATACCAAACAATGGGTACCCTCTTCCCACATGTCAGATGCTGAGAAAGAGAAATACCCGTCTCACAAAACTGCAGAAGGCTACCTAAAGGATATTCCATTCAAGGAAGCATTCCAGAACAAATGGCATAACTGGTCCGCTGAAAGCCGTCGGGCGTTCTTCGACCTGCCCAACTTCTCATGGGAGATATTCACCGAAATCACTGGCGTTAAACCTGAATAGTATCAAAACATGGAAAAGCAAGTACTTATTCATAAAAAAATGCTTGAGATTCTCAAAAGCATATCTCCGATTGGTAAAGACCGTACCAACCCGCAGCAGAATTACAAGTTCAGGGGTATTGATGACATATACAATGAGCTACACTCACACTTTTCAGATAACGGTGTGTTCATTCTTCCTGAAGTGATCGATATGACCAGAGAAGAACGCCCGAGTAAGAATGGCGGTCTGCTGATATGGACACTGGTTAAAGTCAGGTTTACGTTCACTGCTGAGGACGGAAGCAATATTCAGGGTACAATGCCAGGTGAAGCAATGGATAGTGGCGATAAAGGCCTGAATAAGGCAATGTCAGCAGCACTCAAGTACACCCTCATGCAGATGTTCCTGATTCCAACTGAAGAGAAGAAGGACTCTGAAGAAGAAACACCCGAAGTTAAAGACCCTAACCTATTGATGAAAGAAGAGTGTCTTGATCTTATCAACAAAGCTACTGAGATCAACGATTTGTCTACTATCAAGCAGATGTATAAAGAGTTGATCAACAAAGACAAGCAGGTATATGCTGCTATCACCTCCAAATTCAAGAAACTCGCACCATCAACCCAAAACAGTTAAATCATGACGTCAAGTAAAGACCTTTTCGAACTGGAACAGCAGGGTATAACATCTACCCCTGCCAAGCAGACTAGAAAGTCGCTGTTCAATATAAGACAGGAACACCTGTCACTCCTTACAGAAATAGAGGATAATGAGGGTGAACTTACTGAAGAGATTCTCGCCAAGCTCCAGCTTTCCCAGGAGGACTTCCAGTCTAAAGTAATCAGCTACGGCTTCGTGATCAAGAAGCTGGACGCGGAATCGGATGTAATTGCGGCAGAGATTAAACGCTTGCAGTCGCTTAAATCAAAGGCCGACAAACGTGCCGACCTGTTTCGTAAAATAATTGACGAGGGTATGAAGCAATTCGGATACGATAAGGTTGAAAGCGAATTGCTCAAGATCTCGTACCATAAGTCATCACCTGTGGAACTCCTGGAAAACTTCTCTGACAATATCCTACAGTACGTAAAGGTAAACTTCAATATTAATCCTGAACTGGCTGATAAAGCTGCCGAAGCAGGTATTACGGAGGATGTATTGTCCGTCTTCAATGTCATACCATCCGCCAGCAAAGAAAGGATAAAAGATCAATTGAAGGCTGGTATTAAAATCCCTGGTGCTTCTATTGAAGAAAAGAAAAGCCTGCAAATCCGATGAAACGAGTGTCAGATCCGGTGCTCAGTGGGCAAAAGTGTCCTTATTGTGGCCGAAAAACAGTATACGTTGACAGTGCAGAGATATATGCTTTATCCTACGGGATGATCTACCTCTGCCGACCATGCAACGCTTACTGTGGAGTACATAAGGGCACCGATATCGCCCTTGGTAGGGTGGCAAATGCTACGCTGAGGAACCTGAAAAAAGAAGCTCACTCACATTTCGATCAGCTTTGGAAGCAAAAAGGGATGACCAGGAAAAACGCGTACAAGTGGCTTTCTTCATCCATGGATATCCCGAAAGATCTTACCCACATCGGTATGTTTGACGAAGAGCAGTGCAGAAAAGTAATTAATCTCTGTAAAACAAAGGTTTTATGACAGTCCAGACAGCTCAATTAGAAGGTATTCTCACCACCATTGAGGGTACCAAGTACGAGAACTACAACAACATACCTGTTCTCAATGACTACATCTTCACTCTCACCGGATGGTTGGCATTCGCTGGGCAGCAGATGGCATACGCAAAGAAGAACCTCAACAAGGAGAAAGCCAGGGCATACGAGACGTTTGTTTTCAGCAAGGCTGCATCCGGATTGAAAATTACCCCGTCATTAGCCAAGGAGTATGCCGCGGTCAAGTGTGAACAGGAAGAGTACGAGTATGACCTGGCGGAACGGTGTACCCGGACTATTGTCCACACGATTGATGCTGTCCGGACTGTCATATCCGCCTTGAAGGAGGAAATGAGGACCGTGAACTTCCAGCAGAATATTTAATCAACCACCTGAAAAAATTGAGGTATGAATTATAAACCATTCGATCCTGAAAGGGCAAAACAGGGCGATCCTGTTATTCTCCAGGAATACCCGAATGATACCAGTAGCTACTTGGCAACCTTAATACGAGAACCAGATTCTGATCCAAAGGTTCATGTAATCAAAATGACAGAGCCAAGCGGGCACCAGTACATCATATTGGTTACAGATCGTGGGGTTGCATACGGCGAGAACGGCAGAAATTTTCATAAGGCTATAGTCATGGCACCAAAGAAGGTCACTTATTACTTTGTCAGCTGTCAAAACGAATGGGGCAGGTATGCTTCTCAAATGTCAACAGTTGAAGCAGACGCTGATAATATCGCTCGTGAATGGGCGAAAGAACCCAGGATGTTGGGAATACAAAAACACACAATCGAAATCGAGGAGTAATGGAAGAACAGAAGTACTACACGCCGGAATTTGAGGACATTAGAATAGGAATGGACTGTGAACTATTTGACGTATTTAAGAAATCCTGGATTCTATACGAAGGCATTATCAGTGTCACTATCATTACCTCAATTCTTCAAAAGGGTAAATTGACAAAACACGTCCGCGTTCCCTACCTCACCAAGGAGCAGATAGAGGCGGAAGGATGGGTATTAAAGCAGCCAGGCACGCAGTCATATTTCAGAATCGTCAACGACGGTACATTTTTACACCTCTACATAAAGAACGACATGTCTATTGTCATAGTACGTGAAGATCAGACACCTGAATCATATAATGGTGCGATATCTGAATGGGATAGCACAAAGAACGATGTGTATCAGGGCACCTGCCGATGCGTCAACGACTTGCGCCTGATCTCGAAACTCCTGGGCATCTAATTACACCACCTTTAATAACAGTGAACAATGAACAGCATTATCGGCCAGACATTTACCTACCAAGTAAGAGGTAAATCAGTCGAAAGGAAGGTCATTGACCTTATCACCAGGAAAGGAGTAGCAATCTACCATCTCCTAGATCCGGTCACCAAAAAGCACCACGAAGCGATCGTTTCCGTCTTCAACCACATTTTCAAACCTCATGCCCGCCGCAAGCTCGGAAAGAAGTGGGGCAAAGGCACCAAGGGAAAGATCGGCAGCAAGCAGCAGCTAATTGATTAACAACAAAATTCCGTCCGATGAAAAAGAACCGTATTCACCCAGCCAACAAAAAATCGATAGCCAGTCAACGGGATAAGATCCTGAAATGGCTACTCAAAGGGAAGACCATTACGACCCTAAAAGCTATTACCCAGTTCGGATGCACCAGGCTTTCCGCCCGCATATCCGAGATCAGGGATATGGGTCACGTGATAGTGACAAAATGGGTTAAGACCCGTAACAAGCAGGTAGTCAAGGAGTATTCATTAATTCAGTATCAGCCGGAGGCGTAAACGATAAGACATGGCCAGGATAAGAACTATAAAACCAGACTTTTTTAAGAATGAGGAGTTAGCTGAGCTTCCGGCCATGGTTAGATTACTCTTCATCGGTTTGTGGACATTGGCAGACAGAGAGGGAAGAATGCATGATCGCCCCAAGAGGATAAAGGCAGAAATCTTTCCTTACGACAACGTGAACATTGAAAACGATCTGGCACGGCTTCAAAGTGCAGGCTTCATTGAAAGATATGAAGTTGGCGAAATGAAAGTGATTCAGGTGAACAATTTCACGAAACACCAGAGGATTACCGGCTCCGAAGCGCTTTCCCATAGCGAATTTCCAGCCCCTCAGACCGCCGCTCAAGAGAGCGAGAAACAGGGAGGAAACACTGAGGAAACATTTGGAAACACCGAGGAAACGCCTAGGACGACAGGAAAGGAAAGGAAAGGAAAGGAAGGGAAGGGAGTGTATCGCGCGCAAGAAATTCCAGAAAGAGAGGCTGATGAACTTAAAGACCAAAGCGAAGCTAATGCCCCCCCGGTTCCGCCGCCCCCCCCGCCGCGCCAAAACAAAGGACCGTGTATCGAAGCGGTATTGGAATTCTTCCGCCGCGCCGGTGGCACCGAAGAGATGGCTCACGGGTTTTGGAACAAATGGGAAAGCGTAAACTGGATGAATGGCATGTCTCCAATAGCGCAATGGCCACCCTTGGCTAATAATTACATCGCCAGTTGGCATCGTAACGACGAACAAAAAGCTAAGTCTCATGGATCAGGAAGAAAGCAAACAGTTACGGGAAGCATCGAAGCAATTGACGCCGCTACTGCTGACATCATCAGAGATTTGGATGAAGCAGCACGCCTCCAGCGATCGGATTAAGGACCTGCCGGCCCAGTCTCTTGTGTCCCAGGTGAGTAATGCGCTCAAAGAGATCTGTCTTACTACTGGATTGAAAGTGGATGAAGGGACGGCAACAGAGTTTTCCAAGATGTTCAACAAGTTCCTTTTGGCTCACTACAGTATGCTCACCCCCGGAGAGGTTTCCCTGGCTTTCACTCTTAACGCAGCTAATGAGTTACCGGAAAAGATCGAACTATATGGCCAAAATTTGACGATCGAGCACGCAGGCAAGGTATTATATCAGTACATGCAAAAGAGGAAGAAATTGGCCAGTAAGATTAACGAACAGCGTATTTCGATGGAAGAGCCACAACCCACACAGGAGGAAATTGATATGAACGACAGGGAATTTGCAAACGAATATTACCGAAAGTTCCTGAATAAGGAGTTCTCAAGCGCGTCACTGGAATATGCATGGATGGTGTATGATGTTCTGGATAAGTTCAATCTTGTACCATTGAGCCCCGATGACAAGAAGGCCATCTTTCAGGAAGCACAGGCAAAGCGTGACAGTGAGCTGGGCGCACCAGCAATAGATCGAGAGGAGAAGAAAAATAAGCTGAATATGATTGACGCCTACCTCAACGACCAGGTACCGGTTCAGGAACAAAATCTTGTTAAATCATACGCCAAGCGCATTGCTCTATTGAGGTTGTTTGACCAGTGGAAGCAGGCGGGGAAGCATAAAATCTTCAATGTATGAGTGTTAATATAACCTTTGGCGACAACCTTACCTACCTGCGCCATCTAAGAGGAATAAGCGTACAGGATATGGCTGATATGTTCTGTGTGCACAAAGCAACTTTCCGGTACTGGGAAAGAGGCAGAAGTTCTCCAGGATATGAAACGCTTGTAAAATTATCTGAATACTTCCAGGTGAGCGTCGACAACCTGCTAAAAGTAAGGATCAGAGATAATGCGAAAGCGGCTATTCAATTGGGTTATCAACCACTTGATTCATGAAACGAACCAACTTCACCGTCCAGCAGCTGAAGTCCAGCAAAGCAGCATCGCTGAACATGCAAGTTATTGATGACCTGGAGAAGCCGCATAAAAACCGTAAGAAGCGGGTACCGAGCACGCCGTGTCACCAGGTATTGTGGATGGGCGGTCAGTTGGCGGCATGGGCTCTGGAAACTGGGATCATGGTAGAACGTGAATGGCGATTCCACCCCGTTAGAAAGTGGCGGTTTGATTTTGCTCTGCCGGACAAGAAAATCGGAATTGAGTATGATGGTCTGGTAAGTGCCAAAAGTAGACACACAACCCTAGAAGGTTTTACAGGTGATACAGATAAGCTGAACGCCGCCCAAGCTTTAGGGTGGAGGGTGCTAAGATTCACGGTAAAAAACTACAAAACAGTGATTATAGAACTTGAAAAGAACATTTAACAATGAAAACAATTACAACCAAAGTACTCAAGACCTCAGATTACACTCAGTTTAAAAAAATACTGGGGAATAGAAAGGTGGATTTGAATCATGTAAAACGACTCAAGGAGTCTATATCTGAAGAGGATCTGATGATTCCCATTGTTGTAAATGAGAAAAATGAAGTAATTGATGGCCAACACCGCCTGCAGGCCCGACAAGAACTTCAGCTACCTGTTTACTACATAGTCGTTGATGGGCTGGGCATCACGCAGACGCAAAAGGCCAATATGACAAATAAGACCTGGACGCTGGACGACTTCCTCAACACTTATGTGGAAATGAATTATCATCACTATAAAGTATATAAACAATTCAAGGATCGCTGGCAGTTGAGTAACAGTGAGTGTATCGCTTTGTTGTCTGGAAAACTTTACAACGGTAATGGGGACAGCCAGAAAGACTTCCAGAAGGGGACATTTGGCGTTAAGGATTTAGAATGGGCAAATGATGTGGCAATGAAGATATACCAAATTGAACCATATTACTCCGGGTTCAAACGCCGATCATTCATCTTCGCATTTATCCATGCACTCTCAACAGAAGGTTTTGAGTTTGACAAGTTCATACAAAAGCTCACATATCAATCATCAAAGATGGTTAATTGTACCAGTAAGTCCCAATACATGCGTTTGATAGAAGACATATACAATTACAACCAGCCACAGGAAAAACGTATCAGGTTCAATTAATAACAGTGATCAAAGAGCTGGATAAGCTCGTAAACAGTGAACAATGAGCGACTACCTGAACTACCGACAGCAGCTAAAGCTATCCGGCAAGCAACCTAAAGAGAAGAAGCGGGTAAAGATCCAGCAGTACAGTAAGAAGCGGCAGCGGGCGAACCGGGAGTACTTCCCGAAAAGCCGGTTGTTCTGGGAGGGTAAACAGTGCGTGATCAGAGCACCCGGGTGTACGGGCGCCGCACAGTGTGTAAACCATCGGAAAGGGAAGTCTTCGATTGATCTCCTGCTGGATGAACGGTACTGGGAACCTGCCTGCTTCCACTGTAACAACTACATCGAGGATCATCACCAGTGGGGAGCAGACAGGGGACATAAACTATCACGTAACAAAAAAGAACAATGAAACTATCAGAGCAAGTAATCACTCTCGAACAGGCAGAAAAGCTGTTCGAATTAGGGATCGAACAGAAAAGCGTCTTCTATCATGTACATAACGGCGCCGGTTGGCAAATAATACCTAATGGATACTTCACAGTAGATCCGGAAGGTGGAGAAAGCTTCTCCGCTTTTACAGTCGCTGAACTTGGGGAGATGCTACCATTCGACATGCCAGATGGTGCACATTATGCTTGGTACCACAGGTACTGCTGGAAGGGACATTCAGTAGGATATAGCGAGGTTGGTGGTAAGAATCATCTTGAAGCTGGTTGGCACCCAACCGAAGTAGCAGCAAGGGCAGATTTATTAATCAGGCTTTTAGAAGCCAGTAAGTTGATCCCAGAAAATTTATTGACCAATAAACCGGACAAAAATGTGCAATAACTGCCAATACAAAGGGATAAACATCACCGTCCCTACTAACCTAGCTGCCGAGAACGAGGAGCTTCTCAAGCAGGTTTCCGCACTCACGCAGGCGCTGGAAACGCAGAACCGGGGCAACCATCCATACATACAATTCCTGAAAGAAGAGAATGACAGGTACAGCGAAATGGTAGACGAGGCTCGCAAGGAAAGGAACTTTATGTTTTGGATAATGATGGCCCTATTGATTGGTTTCAGCTCCTTTATATTATATATTTCAAAGCCTACACCATGAACCGTGAACCAGGGTACTACTGGGTGAAGCTGCAGCCCAACGACAAGGAAATGCATGTGGCAAAGTGGACCGGCAAATACTGGCTGCTACATGGTGAGACCTTCACTATCAGCGATCGGTCATTCCATGAGATCAATCCTCGCCGCCTGACAACTGAGGCTTCAGTTAAAAGAGCATTCAGCGCCCATTTGGATAGCAGCATTGATATTGGTGCATTACAGGTCGCCATAGTAGCTGCCGCAGTATCAATCTGCATATACTTCATATTCAGTTAAACGCCTCCGGCGGCGATATGCCGGGCAAAGAACAGTGAAAAACAGAGAGATTAAGTTTCGCGCATTTGTTCAGGAGTTAGGAGGAATAATTAACTCAGAATCAGAAGACGTCAGTTTTGAGTTCTCCTGTAACGGGTTCCTTCTTAGAACACGTGATGTCAGATTTGTAGATCGTGGCGGGCACTACACAGACGAAATCTATGAATGGAACGAAAGACCCACTGCCGTCCTTATGCAATACACTGGTATTAAAGATAAGAACGGTGTTGAGATATACGAAGGCGACATCCTTCAATCCGAAAAGGGACACTCTGGTAAGGTAGTATGGATTGCCGCCACGGCATCGTTCGCAGTGGAATGTTCTGATGGTATGTGGGCATTGAATGAAGGCGATATATCACGCGATCCCCAGTTGACATATACGTTTGTAGTCGGAAATATCTACGAACACTCTCACCTTTTAAATCAAAAACAATGAGCAAAGAAGAATTAGCGGATAAAACCCGCGTAGCAAGACAGAATCTACTCAAGGAGTTAAAAGACATCAATATTGACCCTTCTGTAGACAACATGGATGATGAAGACGCCATTACATGCAGCCCCAATGAATGCCTCATTATGATCGAAGCGCTGGAAGAACTCTTAAACAAACAGGTATGACTCAGACAGCACACGATATGGCAGTCCAGTACTGCTCTACCCTTTCAGACGAAACAGCGACAAAGGCGATAGGCGATGCGTTCGTTGCCGGGTTTCAAGCAGCTCAGCCGAAGTGGATACCGGTAACAGAGCAACTCCCCGAAGAATTAGTTCCGTTTTTAGCACTAATCCCTGAAGAAGATAACGAGGTAGCGATTTGTCTTTATGAAAAAAGAGAAGGATTCTATCTGAGCTATGAGTCTGAGTTTACTCCAACAGTTGAGTTTTGGTGCCCTATTCCTGAATCACTCCTAAACTTCAAGCCATGAAGCAATATAAGAACGACAAACCAAAGAAGGGAGAAGAGCTCATTCCCGTAGTCATTTTTGAGTTTCACGATATGCCTGACTTCTGGTTACACAAGGGCCAGTACGAACTGGAAGGAAAGTTCAGAGGCATATTAAAATACTTGGGTATATCCATCAGGGATGTAAAAAAGGTTCACCATCTATTAAAACACGCCTCTGCATTCCCTGATAAGGAATGGGAGGGTTAAACCAACCGGCCATGAAACGCTTCTGGTTCTTCGTTCACAACGCCATAGCCCATCCGCTGCTTTGCTTCTCTAACAGACGCGCATCCTGGATAGGCAGGTTCCATGACTGGACCGGCGAAAAAATGGGGATGCCGCATTAATCACCTGTAAAACAACCGGCGGGTATACGCAAAACATTATGTACACAGAAGAACAAATACAGGAGTGGAAGTCCAAGGCTGAAAAATGGGATCAGCTGGACAAGAAGATAGAATCCTGTTATGGGAAGGAAAATGAAGATGGCGAATGGGAACCGTTTGAAGACGAAGATGAAGGGTGCGACTTAGGCTATATCGGTGAATTAGCGGCACGTGCCTTTGGATATCTTTAACCTTAAACCAACCGGGCGCGGTACGCGGTAGTATGAAGGTATCATTCATCTTCGCTTGGTACGACCTATGGGTTGGCTTCTTCTGGGATAGACAAAGGAAGTGGCTGTACATTCTTCCCTTACCCTGTGTAGGGATCATTATTAAATTCAAAAAATACTACTGGACATGAGCAATCAATCAAATCCAAACATTTGCCCGACATGTGGTAATCAATCCACCTGGAATGGTTTATCCTGTTCAAGTACAATCTGTCAAGTGTCAACTTCTGTCCCTAAACCACCGACAATGCCTGAACAGAAAATGACATACCAGGAAAGAAAAATGAAATTGGCATTCAACTTTGATGATATGGAGAATGCAGATGAATATGACGCGGCAGCATTTACAATTGAAAAGCAGGTCGAAGCGATCAGGGAGTTTGCTAAATCCGAAGGATTTCATTTAGAACCAATAGAAATATGGCTGCTGGAACACGGATACATTGACCCTAAAACGGCAACACATGAATAAGCACGAAGCGCTCGTAAGAGAGATCGCTGAAGAGATGGCAACAGAGCATCATCCGCAGGGACCTGTCACAAAATATGTAATGGATACAGTTTATTTCCCTGCTGCACGCATAGCCGTTAAGCGAATGCATGAGCAGTTTATGCAATGTTGGCAATTAAATAATCCCTATGCTCACGATTTAGAAGAAGGGGAGCACTATGCTATTGAACGCGGTCTTATCCCCGATCCGGCGCAGGAGGGCCAACAGCTATGATACGTGAGTTTAATGTATTGGTGGCTTGCGAAGAATCACAAGAGGTAACTAAAGCATTCAGAAAATTAGGTATCAAAGCTTTCAGTTGTGATATTTTACCCTGTTCGGGCGGCCATCCGGAATGGCACATAGTTGAGGATATCACAGTTGTATTATCTTCTTTCAGATTTTATACTCAATCAAAGGAAGAAGTATTTATAAATAAGTGGGATGCTATTATAGCGTTTCCTCCATGCACTGACCTAGCAGTAAGCGGTGCTAGATGGTTTAAAGAGAAGAGAGCAGACGGCAGGCAGCAGCGGTCTGTTGACTTCTTTATGATGTTTGCTGATCATCCTTGTGAAATGATTGCAATAGAAAATCCGATCGGCATCATGTCTAAGTTATATCGTAAGCCTGATCAAATAATCCAGCCTTGGCAGTTCGGACATGAAGAAACTAAAGCAACGTGTCTTTGGTTAAAGGGGCTTCCGGATTTGCAGCCTACTAATATTGTAGACGGAAGGGAGCAACGGATATGGAAATTACCTCCTACCGAAGACAGGGCTATGTTAAGGAGTAAGACATATCTAGGTATTGCTCAGGCAATGGCGTATCAATGGGGTAAATTCATGAACGAAACGCGGATACCAGAGCCGCAGGAGGGCAAGGAAGATGAACAATAAAGGATATAACCATAAAAAGGGAGTAGGTCAAGTCGTTCGTGTGACAACACGGAAAGGCCATTATATAGGGACTGTTGATCGGACTATAGAAAACCCTCCATTTCATACGAATATTCTGGTCACTCTTCCATGTGGATATACAGAGCGCTTCTTCATTCCCGGCCTATCGGACAGAGAATATTTGCGCAGAGCGCGTTACCTTAAAAAGCATTCATAATGCCAAAGAAAGGACATATAGCAAAGCATGAGTGGGGGTATACCGTATCACCGATATCTACCCCGAAATACAGATGCTGCCACTGTGAATGTAGTAAGATTGAAGACGGGGCGACAGGTAGGATATTATTCATGGATAAGGCGGATAATATGTTAGTAGAAGAACCCAAATGCATAACCAGACAAACCACAGAAGATGGCCAAACAGGATGACTATTTAGAAAGCAAGCACCCAGGAAGGCTCCGTATTGGTGATTTGTCAGAAGGCGATATCCTAATTATTGAGGGCATTGCGTATCGCAGAACAGACTGGTTTTCCTGTGAGTCAAGCGACGGAGAACCGTACTGGTTGTTATGGGATAAGGAAGGTAACAGCAAACGGTTTTATGCGCCACAACCACATATAGAACCATTTGCGGATAATGTCTACATATTAAATAATACTGAAGATGGAGCAGACAATAAACCAGCATGAGTGGAAAGGAAAAGGGTCATGGAAGAAGTGCCCCCATTGTTGGTGTAAAAAACTTTCATTTGGAAGGGGTATGAAGCCAGAATACTTCCCTGTAAATGGTTCCGTAACCAAAGTTTCACCACCATGTATAAACAGAACACTTGATAATAAAAAAGCCCCGGATTGACCGGGGCAAATATCTACTAATCAGAGTCAGGGAGTTCTGGACAGGAAATAATATGTGGCACCTGTAGCAGAGGAATACCATTTCCACGGCCATCTTACAACGTATTCTGAAGAATTGAAAGGTTGAATACGGATTCTAGCATAATACACGCCTTCAGTACTTGGAGCTGTATCCCAATTTACTATACGACAGGCTTGGTCTTGTACATCACCGTAGGTGTAGTAAGGCGCTGGACAACCAGTAGAATCGGCCGAGTTATAACCGATCCAAAACCACCAGGTGTTAAAGTTTTTAGGGTAAACGGTTTCACCTCGCCAGCGGGGCGTGTACGGTTCTGTCTGAGCCTTTGCAGCTGCAAAAGAGATTACGCTAAGAAGCGCAAACAAGAATAATTTTTTCACTGTTCTGTTGTTTGGATTATAAATGGTGGGGTTGCGGGCAAAGGTAGACTGCAAGAAGCACCGAAAAAACCGGAAAATTCCCCTTTTTCAGAACATTCAGAAAGTATAATATCTATAAAAACGTTTTAGTTGTATGAATAAGAAACCAATATTATTTAGCGCTCCGATGGTACAGGCAATACTAGAAGGAAGAAAGACCGTGACCAGGAGAATAATTAAGCCAAGGACGCCAGAAGATATTACGCGTCTCATGTATATGGAAGAAGGAATACGACCAGAAGAAATGAAGGAAGAGCATATCAGGTGCTCTTGCCCATATGGCAGGATTGGTGATATTCTCTGGGTGCGGGAGTCTTTCAATAAGACGCCGGACTTCGGATATGCATATAATGCCTCTCAAACTAATATGGGCGAAGAGGTGCGACAGGAATACCTAAAAGCTGGTCAAAAGTGGGCGAAATGGAAGCCTTCAATACACATGCCATACGATGCCTGCCGTTTGTTTCTGAAGATCACTGACATCCGGGTAGAACGCCTGCAGGATATTACTGAGGATCAGGCGAAGGCAGAAGGCATTGAACCACTGCTTATGTCAGGCGCGCAAAAGGCAGAGTGTGGTCAATTATACAGAGACTATACAAAGAAGCCTGGCTTATTTAATGAGGGGCTGCGGCCAATAGAATCATTCCGTTCATTATGGATATCCATCAATGGCGAGGATAACTATAATGCCAACCCCTTCGTCTGGGCTGTATCATTTGAGAGAACAGAAAAACCACAATAAACCCGCCGCCGGTCGGCTACCGGCACAGTGAACATATGAAAGCATCAGAAGCAAGACAACTAGTAACTAAAGCAAGTCAGGAACTTGAAGCCAGTGACCAAGTTCAGTATCAGGCGATCATGTCTGATATTGAGAAAGAAATAAAGAAAAATCTCGCATACGAGATGTGGCACTACAAAACCATTTCTCCAAGTTTGGACAGGCGACTCAAAGCAGATGGATATTCTGTGACCAATCATTCAGACCAAAGAGATGGGACTATGTATAAAATCAGCTGGAAAAGAGAGCTTTAGGCAACAGGCTTTATATAATAACACAAGGCGCCCGGCTAACCACCGGGCCTAAATACAGTGAACAATGGGTCAGCTTATTAAACTGGGAGTCAGAACGAAAAATTGCCGACACAAGAACGTTGAGCTGGACTTAGACCTTAGACATGTCATATGCCAAACATGCGGCGCCAATGTAGATCCTTTCGAGTGGATAGTAAGCGTCGCTATTGAGGAAGACATCTTGGAGGCCAGGATATCCAGGCTTAAACAAGAGCTTGACGGGCTAACCAAACGTAAATACAATCCCAACAAACCAAAGCAGTGAACAATGCAAAAGATAGAAATCATAGGGCTCACTATACCCGATTTGGAAAGGCTACTTGATGAATCTGTTGAAAGGGTCATAGCCAAACATGCTCAGCAACAACAAATCCCTTCTGAATATGAAGAGTTAACCTTGGAACAGGCGGCAGCTGAGCTACATTGCCATAAGTCCACTTTGCGCCGAAAAATGCTGGAGGCAGGTATAAAGGGTAGTAAGTTGGGAAAGGAGATTACGTTACAGCGAAAAGATTTGAAAAGACTCAAGCGGCAGGCCCATTAAAGTATGGGCTGGCCGCCAATTCCTCCGCGTTCTGTTCTTTATCTATCCTTATATAACGGAAAAACGCAGCTTCTGTCCTATGTCCCGTTATTTTCATAATTGATTTTACTGGAAAACCTGCCTTATACATATTTGTAGCAAATGACCTTCTAGCTGTATGAGGAGAAACTAACTGCCACTTCTCATAATATTCGGCGATACGATTACCTCCTTTAGTAATTGTAATTAGATGCTTGCTATTTATTCCCGCCATTTTACACAAGTCATTCAGATGATAAGAAAGACCTTCTGCAGTAGTGTATACAGGAAGGTTACCATCACCATATTTATCTAAGATTTTTCTTGCCATCCAGTGAAGTGGTATAATTACCTTTTCACTGGTCTTTGTAGTCAAAACCTCAATAAGGTTACCTCGCCTATGGTAGTCATTAATTCTGCTCAAATCTCCTACACGAAGCGCTACCCAACAACCAAACACAAAAACATCCCTTGCTTTCTCCAATGACCCCGTTAATTCAAGGCTATACAGTGAAAGTATTTCTGAATCAGACAGGGCTATAGTATCACTTTCCTCTCCAGAATATGAAAAGTCTTTATCAAGTGCTATTTTGTTATTATGTTTAATCCCGTGTGTCCTTACGAAAAACGCCTTTAAATCTTTGATGACACAGGCAATACTATTTTTACTTTGCCCTAACGTCACCATCCATCCGATAAAATGTTTAACTCCATTCATATTTAGAGAATATGAGATCACTTTACCAGTAGTCACCTCATAGCGTTTTAGTATTGTTTTACTATTTTCATAATGCTTGGCACTTGCCTCTCTATATCTGGTGCCGTCCTTTTTTAATATGACTCCCGACCGTATATCAGAGACAAACTGATCCCAGTCAGCCCACAAGTCATATGTTGATCTCACTTTTTTATTAAGCGCGTAGTCTAAATGTTCAGACAGCTCAGATCTAAGAATCGGTTTTTCCAGTATCTTGCATTGAGCAACATACTTTGCCACTACAGACTCAATCTTGTTTTTGATAAGCATGTCTGATTTAGCAGCAGAATCTGCTTTAATACCGAGTGGATATCTGAGCCTGGCGTCCTCGCAGTAGTAGGAAAGGTATAGATAATTGTTAGCCTTTATAAACATGGAATATATATGTCTATTTGTATGTCCAAATATACTAATCGACGCTAAATAATACTAATCGAAATGATAAAAACTAAATGCTCCAATCCTATATATCAGCGGTAAAATTATTTGGATTCAATCATAGTTAATTTCGTAACTTAGTATCATATCACCTGCACTGTGTACGAAGCTTTGGAAGTTCTTGAAGAAAAAAATCTTGGCGCACTCGTAGTTGTGGACGAAAGTGAAAAATTGATTGGCATATTCACTGAACGGGATTACGCACGCAAAGTCGTCCTGAAGGGTCGGTCCTCAAAGGAAACTTATGTAAGGGACATCATGACGGATAGTCCGGTATTTGTTTCTCCTGACACTGACATTGAATATTGCATGCAATTGATGACGAATAAGTTCATCCGCCATCTCCCCGTTATTGAAAACAATGAACTGACCGGCATTATCTCCATCGGTGACATCGTGAAGCATGTCATCAGCAACAAAGACTTCATCATTCAACACCTGGAACATTACATCGTAAGCTAAGCACGTTACGAAAACAACTCATTTCTGCGCTATTAAGGTCAATTGGTTTTATTAAGATTGGAAAATCATCTTTCTTTTCAATTAAAAGACAGAATACGCTTGTATTCATCTTCAGGGAAAATTTTATGTTATGGGAAACGAATCAGTCAGTGTTCCCTTATGGCCCCTGTTGCTATATGCCTGCCTGGTAGTCGTATTGCTCGCCGCCATTCTGACGTTGTCTTATATATTGGGACAGCATCACAATGACCATGCGACCAACCGGCCCTATGAAGGTGGTATAGAACAAACAGGAAGCGCCCGCATCCGCTTCTCCGCACAATTTTATCTCGTCGCCATGCTCTTCGTCATCTTCGACGTAGAAGCCGTGTTCATTATGTTATGGGCACTCGGCTTCTATGAACTCGGATGGCCCGGTTATATCGGCGCCGCCATATTTATTGGTCAACTGGTAGTCGTCCTGATCTATGAATGGGGTATCGGTGCGCTGAACATCGGCGCTGATGCTAAAAAGATCTTAAAATTCCACAAACAAAAACAAGAAAAGAATGAAATGGTGGTTAAGCAAACCGGGTGATCAGTCCGGACATCTTTCAGGCAATGGCAGCATGGAAGAAGCGGTCAGCAGAAGTATCATGCTGACAACCGTACAAGACCTGCTGGCATGGGGGCGTAAAAACTCCATGTGGCCTTTTCACTTCGGACTGAGTTGCTGTTTCGTGGAAATGGCCACCAGTATCACCAGTAAATACGACGTCGCCAGATTTGGTGCAGAAGTAATACGTGGTACACCCCGCGAGGCAGACGTAATGGTCATCGCAGGTACCGTGTTTATTAAAATGGTCCCTATCATCAAACGCCTGCACGAACAGATGATGGAACCCCGTTGGGTCATTTCCATGGGTAGCTGTGCCAACAGCGGAGGCATGTATGATATTTACAGCGTTGTGCAGGGCGTCGATAAATTCCTGCCAGTGGATGTATATGTACCTGGGTGTCCGCCAAGACCCGATGCATTTATGCAGGGACTCGTACTACTTGGTAATTCAGTAGGAAAAGAAGCCCGGCCGCTTAGCTGGGTGATCGGAGAACAAGGCGTGATCAAACCTGCACAACCTTCCATGAAAGAACAGAAAAGGGAAGAACGTGCGAAGATGACGACGTTCAGGAGTATTGACGAGATATGAATATCATTTAAGAATTAAGAATTAGGAATTAAGAATTAGGAGTTAGGCTTAGTAAATGAGCCACATGCTAATTCTTAAATCACCAATACGATCAGCAGATTTTGACTGCAGGGAAGCATCAACCCACCATAAGGCTAACCAATTCTTAATTGTTAATTCCTAATTCCTAATTAAAAAGAAACTACCGCCACTAAACCAATAGCCCTCATGCAGACTGCCGAAAATCACATACTAACGCTTCTACACCAACGCTTCGGCCTTGATGCATTACAGCAACAAAACACGGCTGATGGCCTGCTCACCTTATGGATCGGCAAAGCCGATATTGTAAATACCGTGCAGTTCCTGCAACAAAACGCCTACCTGTCGTTATATGATCTCTGTGGTATTGACGAACGCGACAGGGCCCGCAAAGAGCAGCTCCCTGTCGCAGACTTCTCGGTAGTCTACCTGCTCTTATCATTCAAAGACAACAGCTTCATCCGACTCAAAGTGCCACTGACCGGTGAATATCCCTCCCTCCCTTCCATCACTGCTATCTTCCCAAATGCAAACTGGTACGAACGCGAAATCTACGATATGTTTGGCATCCGCTTCGAGGGCCATCCACATCTGCAACGCATACTGATGCCACAAAGCTGGCAGGGACATCCCTTACGTAAAGAACACCCCGCACGTGCTACTGAAATAGGTCCTTTCCGCCTCTGGGACGAAAAGCAGGACGCCGAACAGGAAGCCCTCCGCTTCAAACCGGAAGAATGGGGTATGCAGACGCATAATGACGATGTGGATTTTATGTTCCTGAATATCGGTCCGCAACACCCCGGTACACACGGCGTATTACGTATCATACTACAACTGGATGGTGAAGAAATTGTAGACGCGGTTCCCGAAATCGGCTTCCACCACCGGGGTGCAGAGAAAATGGGAGAACGCCAAAGCTGGCATACTTATATCCCCTATACGGATCGTATTGATTATCTCGGTGGCGTCATGAATAATCTCTCCTATCTGCTGGCCGTAGAACAGCTGGCAGGTATCACTATACCCGACCGTGCGAAAGTCATCAGGGTCATGCTCTGCGAATTGTTTCGTATCAATAGTCACCTGGTATGGTTCGGCACCTTTGCACAAGACCTGGGGCAACTATCCCCCGTCTTCTACATGTTCACAGAACGCGAAAAGATCTTTGATGTGATAGAAGCAGTATGCGGTGGCAGAATGCATCCTAACTGGTTCCGCATCGGCGGCGTTGCACAGGACCTCCCGAATGGATGGGATACACTGGTACGTGATTTTGTCAATCGCTTTCCGGCCAAACTAAAAGAATTTAACGATATGGTATTGCGCAATAGTCTGATTAAAGCGCGTACAAAAGGTATCGGCGTATATACGCTGGAAGAAGCGATCGAATGGGGTGTTACCGGTCCCGGGTTACGTGCCTGCGGCTTTGACTGGGACTTCCGCAAGAAGCGCCCCTATTCCGGTTACGAACTATTTGAATTTGATATCCCCATTGCGCAGCATGGCGATTGCTATGACAGATCTGTCGTGAGAGTAGAAGAAATGAGGCAAAGTCTGCGCATCATCGAGCAGTGTCTGAACAATATGCCTTCCGGCAATTACAAGGCAGAACATCCGCTCACCACCCCTCCTATCAAGAAACATACAATGCAGGATATTGAAACACTGATCACCCATTTTCTCAACGTCAGCTGGGGCCCGGTTATTCCGCCGGGAGAAGCCATTAGTTGTGTGGAAGCTACCAAAGGGGCTACCAGTTACTACCTGATCAGTGATGGCAATACGTCCTCCTACAGGACACGTATACGGACGCCCTCGTTCCCCCATATGCAGATGGTACCCTATATCAGCAAAGGGTATACGGTAGCCGATCTGCTGTCTATACTGGGAAGCGTGGACTATGTGCTGGCAGATATTGACAGATAGTCAAATCAAAAGCTTATGCTAAGTACTACAGAAAAGGAAGCGATCGATCATGAGATCGGACTGGTGCCTCATAAAAGAGCCACTGTCATCGAGGCATTGAAGATCGTACAACAGCATCGCGGATGGATCAGCGATGACAGCGTAGAAGAAATTGCTCACTACCTCGGTATCAGTCCGGCAGAGGTAGACAGTGTAGCCACCTTCTATAATCTCATCTTCCGCAAGCCTGTCGGAAGACACGTCATCCTGCTCTGCGACAGTATATCCTGCTACGTCATGGGATATAAAAGTCTCTATGCCGCTTTACAGCGCAAACTACAGATCAGTTTCGGACAAACATGCCCGGATAACCGTTTCACACTCTTACCCAATGCATGTCTGGGCTGCTGTGATCATGCGCCTGCGATGATGATAGATAAAGACCTCTACAGAGACATTACGATTGAACAGCTGGATGATATCCTGAAAAAATATGCATGATGACAGAACGCCCGCTTACAAGAAATATATATCCTGATCGTCCTCCGATGAATCTGAAAGAGTACGAGAAGACGGGCGGTTATGCAGCCCTCCGGAAAGTATGCAGTACGATGGATCCCGCCGCGCTACAAAAACTGGTACAGGACAGTAACCTGAAGGGGCGCGGAGGCGCCGGATTCAGTACCGGTATGAAATGGAGTCTTATTCCCATGGACGATAAAGCGACACATCCGAAATACCTGATCGCCAATGCAGATGAAATGGAGCCCGGCACCTTCAAAGACCGGCTATTACTGGAAGGTAATCCTCACCAGCTGATAGAAGGTATGATACTCGCCGCCTATGCAATCCAGGCAGACATCGCTTATGTATTCCTCCGCTGGGCTTATCATGAAGCGGCTACCCTCATTCGAAAGAGCATCCAGGAAGCTTACGACGCCGGTTATCTGGGAACAGATATACTCGGCAGTGGGTTTCACCTGGAAATGTACCTGCATACAGGTGTGGGCCGCTATATGTGCGGAGAAGAGACCGCCCTGCTCAATGCGCTGGAAGGCAAACGGGCTACGCCAAGAGCTAAACCGCCGTTCCCACAGATCAGCGGACTGTTTGGTAAACCCACCATAGTCAATAATGTCGAAACGCTGTGCTGCGTACCTCATATCGTCAATAATGGTGTAGCGTGGTTCAAGGGACTCAGCTACAGTGATGATGGCGGTACCAAAGTATATGGCGTGAGTGGTAAAGTAAAAAGACCAGGCGCCTGGGAGCTGCCCATGGGTGTGACCATGCGCGAACTGATCGAAGAACATGCCGGCGGTATGAAAGCTGGTTATGAATTGAAAGGGGTATTACCGGGCGGCGCTTCTACCGACTTCCTCACCACGCAGCACCTTGATATTAAAATGGATTATAAATCTGTCGCCGCCGCAGGCAGCCGATTAGGTACCGGTACAATGATCGTACTGGACTCCGGCACCTGTCCGGTAGGCTTCGTACATAACCTCCAGCATTTCTTTGCGCAGGAAAGCTGCGGATGGTGTACGCCCTGCCGGGAAGGACTACCCTGGGTAGAAAAGATCCTGCTGGCCCTGGAAAAAGGGGACGGCAAACCAGAAGATATCGAACTCTTACAGATGCATACACAGTTCCTGGGTCCGGGTAATACCTTCTGCGCACTGGCTCCCGGCGCCATGGAACCATTACAGAGCGCACTGAAATATTTCATGGATGATTTTGAGAAACATGTGGAGCATAAAAAATGTCCGTATAACTAAATAGCTGAACAATGCCACGCATATACATAGATAACGTTCCTTTCGAAGTAAAAGCAGGCAAAAACCTGCTGGAGGCCTGCCTGAGCCTGGGCATCGACCTTCCCTACTTCTGCTGGCATCCCGCCATGGGCAGTATCGGCGCCTGCCGGCAATGTGCTGTCAAAGTGTACAAAGACGCTGACGATACCAAAGGGCGTATCATGATGAGTTGTATGGAAAGTGTAAAAGACGACCTGCATATCTCCGTCTGTGACCCCGGCGCAAAGGCATTCCGTGCACAGGTTATAGAATGGCTGATGACCAATCACCCGCATGATTGTCCGGTATGTGATGAAGGCGGTAGTTGTCACCTGCAGGACGTCACCGTCATGACCGGCCATGACTACCGGCGCTATGAATTCAAAAAACGCACCTATACCAATCAATACCTTGGTCCGCTGATCAATCATGAGATGAACCGCTGCATACAATGCTACCGTTGTGTGCGATTCTACCGGGATTATGCCGGCGGTAAGGATCTCAACGTATTCTCCGCACATAACCACGTGTATTTCGGCAGGGAAAAGGATGGCGTACTACAAAGTCCCTTCAGCGGTAACCTTGCAGAAGTATGCCCTACCGGCGTATTTACAGATAAAACACTCAAGGAACATTATACCCGTAAATGGGACCTGACCAACGCACCGGCCATCTGTCAGCATTGTAGTCTGGGATGTAATGTCATTGCAGGAGAGCGTTACGGTCAGCTACGCAGTATCGTGAACCGTTACAACAGCGAGGTCAATGGTTATTTCCTCTGCGATAAAGGCCGCTTTGGTTATGAATTCGTCAACAGTGAAAACCGCATTACACAGACGTTGATCCGTCATCGCACAGCAGAGGCGGTAGATGAAAATACGTTAATGAACTATCTGCCCAATATCCTTATCGGTCATACGGTGATTGGTATTGGTTCTCCCAGGGCTTCTATCGAGAGTAATTACGCATTGATGGAGCTGGCCGGCAAGGAATGCTTTTACCAGGGATTGCCTGACAACCAGGTATTCCTCCAACAGAAGATCGTTGACATCCTTTCCGCAGGTACGGTTCATACCCCTTCACTAAAAGAGATCGAACAGGCGGACGCCGTATTGGTACTAGGAGAAGATATCTGGAATACGGCGCCTGTCATGGCACTGGCTGTACGCCAGTCTGTTATGAAAACAGCCGCTGCGCATGTACAGGAACAGGTACCACTCCCCGGCTGGCATGATGCAGCATTAAAAGAACTGGCACAGGAAAGCAAAGGTTTTTTGGCGAATATGTGCGTACTGCCTTCTCCTTTGGATGAAATAGCAGCCTGCCAGGTACATGGCGCCCCTGACGATATGGCCCGCCTGGGCTTCCAGATCGCGCACCTGTTGAATAACACGCTGCCGGCAGTCGACAAAGCATCTGCCCCCCTCCTGCACAATGCCACAATGATCAGTCAGCAATTGCTGCTGGCTAAACACCCTGTGATTATTGCAGGTACATCTGCCGGCAGTGAAGCACTGATCAGGGCCGCTTATGATATCGCGGCTTCCCTTCAGAACAATGAACAACGTACAGGACTTGCTTTTGTATTGCCTGAATGTAATAGTATGGGACTTGCCATGACGGGTGCTTCATCCTTTGAAAAAGCGCTGGCGATCGTAGAAAAGAACCCGGACGTTACCGCTGTCATTCTTGAAAATGACCTCTACAGGAATATTCCGGCCGACATGGCAGATACCTTTTTCAGTAAATGCCGGCAGTTGGTCGTATTGGATACGCTCCATAACCGCACCACCGAAAAGGCGGATGTATTGATACCCATAGCCACCTTCGCGGAAGGCGACGGCACTTTTATCAATAACGAGGGACGCGCACAAAGGAGCTACCAGGTATTCATGTCGCCCGATAAAGCCCTGAAAGAAGCCTTTAAATGGCTTTTTGAGATGAAGGTGATACGCAGGGCTATTTCAAATGGTCATGACGTACATCCGGACGAAATGCTGGCAGGATTGGAAAGGGCCTATCCGCTATTCAAAGGCATTGCCGATGTAGTGCCTTCACATGCGTTCCGCATACACGGATCGCGTATTCCCCGGGAATCACAACGATATAGCGGACGTACGGCCATGCAGGCCAATAAGGCCGTCAGCGAACCTAAACCGCTACAGGATGACGATTCCCCCCTGTCATTTACCATGGAAGGCTACCGGGGAATGCCGCCTGCTCCTCTGATCCCTTATTTCTGGGCGCCGGGATGGAATTCAGGGCAGGCAGTCAACAAATATCAACAGGAAACCGGCGGTGCTCTAAAAGGCGGAGATCCGGGCATCCGCTTATTCAGAGCAACAGGTGCTACACCTGCCTGGTTCCAGGATATACCGGACGCTTTTACTGCCCGGCAGGGAAAATGGTTCCTGTTACCGCAATACCAGCTGTTTGGTTCCGGCGAACTCAGTATCTACACTAAAGGCATCGCGGCACTCTCCCCTGCGCCCAAGGCACTCCTTTCTGCAAAGGACGCTGCTTTGCTGAATATGACAACAGGAGACCTGCTTTCTGTACAGACAGACAACAGAACCTACCAGTTTCCCCTGGAAACAAGCGATCATATGCAGGATGGCATCGTCATCCTCACAGCAGGATTAAAAGGCATGGAGTCTTTGAGCTGGGGCACATGGGTAAATCTTTTTAAATAATGCGACATGACAGTAATGCAACATATCTGGATCGTATTAGGCGTACTCTTCGTATTCCTGAATATAGCGGCAGGACTGATCTGGGTAGAACGGAGACTGCTTGCCATGTGGCAGGACAGATTAGGCCCTAACAGGGCCGGTCCTTTAGGTTTGATGATCGTCCTGGCAGATACCCTGAAACTGTTTTTTAAAGAGGACTGGATCCCTCCTTTTGCCGATAAATGGGTATTCATCCTGGCGCCTGCTATTGTCGTGGCCTGTGTGCTCATGAGTCTTGTGATCATCCCCTTTGCGCCGGGTATCGTGGTGGCGGATCTGAACGTCGGATTACTATTCTTCCTCGCCATGTCCTCCCTGGGTGTGTACAGCATCGTACTCGGCGGATGGGCATCCAATAATAAATATTCGCTGTTAGGCGCATTGAGAGGCGCTTCCCAGATGATCGCCTATGAGGTCTTTATGGGCCTCTCCCTCATGGGCGTGGTGATGTTAAGTCGTTCTTTTAACCTGGCGGAGATTGTTGCAGCACAGGAAAAGATATGGTTCGTCGTTTTGCAGCCAATAGGGTTTGTGATCTTTTTTATCGCCGGACTGGCAGAAACACACCGCTTACCGTTTGATATTCCGGAGTCAGAAAGTGAACTGATTGCCGGTTTCCATGCGGAGTATTCCGGGATGAAATTCGGGATGTTCTTCATTGGAGAATACCTGGGCATCACGCTGATATCAGCCATGACAGTTACCTTATTTTTCGGTGGATGGCTGGGACCTGCTTTCCTGCCGCCCGTCATCTGGTTCTTTCTGAAAACATTTGTATTCATCGGATTATTCATTCTGCTGAGAGCTTCATTGCCCCGGCCCAGGTATGATCAGTTACTGGAATACGGCTGGAAACTGCTGTTACCCCTGGTATTGGTCAATTTACTGGTAACGGGCGCTATTGCACTCTGGATGAAACATTAGCAGATAAACATAAAAACCTGTAACCATGATCAGTCATCTGCGCACCATGTGGTTAGTCTTCCTGCATCTCTTTCACAAAAGAGAAACCATTCAATACCCGGAAGAAAAAGTTGCTTTACGTCCACGCTGGCGCGGACGTATTGTCTTAACCAAAGATCCTGACGGTGGAGAACGCTGTGTAGGGTGTTATCTCTGCGCTGCTGCCTGTCCGGTGGACTGCATCGCTCTTCAGGCAACAGAAGACGAAAACGGACGCCGCTATCCGGAGTTCTTCCGTATTAATTTCTCCCGCTGCATCTTCTGCGGTTACTGTGAAGAGGCTTGTCCGACCTACGCCATTCAGCTCACACCTGATTTTGAAATGGCAGAATACAGAAGACAGGACCTTGTATACGAAAAAGAAGACCTGCTGATAGATAGTCAGGGCAAATACCCTGGTTACAACTTCTATAAAATGGCAGGACTCAGTGCGGGTGTAAAAGATAAAGGCAAAGGAGAAAATGAAGAAGCACCGGTGGATATCAAAAGCTTATTACCCTAAAAATGTATTGACATGCCGATACTATTCTATCTGTCATCAGCGGTAGCGATTATTGCCACCATGATGGTCATCACGCGTTATCATCCCATACATGCATTGCTGTATCTCGTGGTATCTTTCCTGGCTATTGCTATGGTGTTCCTTTCTCTGGGCGCACCATTCGCAGCAGCATTAGAAGTGATCGTCTATGCAGGCGCTATTATGGTGCTGTTCATTTTTGTGGTGATGATGCTGAACCTCGGAAAAGAAACCGCTGCACAGGAGAAAGATTGGCTACGCCCTGCCGTGTGGATAGGCCCGGGTATACTCACCCTGATACTGCTCATGGAAATGAGCATACTGCTGTTAGCGCCTCCGCAAAGAGACGTCGCGATGGCAGTAGTCACGCCCAGACAGGTGGCACTGTCACTTTACGGAGAATATATTATTGCGGTTGAACTGATCGGCTTTTTACTGACGACAGGCATTGTGGGCGCTGCGCATATCGGTAAACAAAAGAAGAAAAGTCTGCACAGATTCTTACAAGCATAACATATGGCACCTATCTCTGCACATACGGTCCTTATTGTTGCCGCCATCCTGTTTGTACTGGGACTCGCCGGCGTACTCACCAGGAAGAACATCATCTTTATGCTGATCTCGATAGAGATCATGTTAAATGCCGCAGGACTTGCTTTCATAGCTGCCGGATCCAGGTGGCAGCAACCCGACGGACAGATCATGTACCTGTTCATTCTGGCAATGGCAGCTGCTGAAGTCTCTGTGGCCCTGGCGATGGTCTTACAGATCCATCATCAGCATAAAACACTGGACGTGGAAGATCTGAGAGAACTAAAAGACTGAGCCATGCAACAGTATCTGTATCTTATTCCTGCTATGCCGCTGATCGGTTTTCTGTTACTGATAACAGGCGGCGCACACTTCCCCCGGTATGTTACCGCGATAATAGGCGCTGGCAGCATATGTATGTCAGCGATCATCGCTATCACAATGGGCGCGCAATTCTTATTATATCCTCCGCTGGAAAGTGTATATCATCAACAGTTATGGCACTGGTTCAATATCGGAAAGTTACATGCAGATATCGGTCTTCAGCTGGATGCGATGTCGCTGGTCTTTGTGTGTATCATCACGTTTATAGGCGCGCTGATTCATATCTACTCCATTGCCTTTATGGAACATGACAGAGACTATGCCCGCTTCTTTGCTTCGATGAACCTCTTTGTCTGCTCCATGTTACTACTGGTCATGGCCAATAACCTGGTGTTAGTATACCTGGGCTGGGAAGGCGTTGGCTTGTGTAGTTTTCTGCTGATCGGCTTCTGGTATGAAAGTGAAGCCAATTGCATGGCCGCCAGAAAGGCATTTGTGATCACCCGTATCGGAGATACGGCTATGATCATCGGATTGTTCCTGTTATTCCGAGAACTTGGCACCCTTAATATCCGGGAGATACTGGCACTCGCGCCACAACATTTTACATCAGGGAATACAACGATTACCTGGATTGCACTCCTGTTACTGGCGGGCGGTATGGGTAAATCGGCCCAACTGCCACTACAGACCTGGTTACCCGATGCCATGGCCGGCCCCTCTCCTGTCAGTGCGTTGATACATGCCGCTACGATGGTAACAGCCGGCGTATACCTGATTGCCAGGATGCATACTATTTTCGAACTTTCGCCTTTTACCATGCACCTTACCGCCGTCATCGGCGCCCTGACCTTACTAATGGCTGGTTGCAGTGCCATGGTACAAACGGATATTAAAAGAATATTGGCTTATTCAACGATCAGTCAGATCGGCTACATGTTCCTGGCCCTTGGCATAGGCGCCTGGAGCGCTGCCATTTTCCATTTCTTTACACATGCCTTTTTCAAGGCCCTCTTATTCCTGGCTGCCGGTGCCGTCATAGAAACCCTGCACCATGAGCATAACATCTTTAAAATGGGCGGCCTCAGAAAGGAGATGCCTTTGATCTTCCGCACCTTTGTCATCGGTGCCGCAGCGCTGGCGGCAGTGCCATTTGTTACGGCCGGCTTTTTTAGCAAAGATGAAATACTCTGGTTTGCCTGGAGCGCACAGGATGGTCACCCCCTCTTATGGATTACAGGGCTATCAGGAGCCTTTATAACGGCTTTTTATTCCACCCGGCTGGTATTGGTCGTATTCTGGGGAGAAAGGCAAATCATGCCCGGTAAATTGCCTTCCAGGGCCATGAATATTCCCCTGGTGATACTGGCGATATGCTCCGTCGGGGCCGGATGGATCCATTTGCCACACCTGACACAGGTATTACCGGCAACTATACTAAAACCTGCACATCCCGAGGAGATTATCTTCCAGTCTTTAGCCATACTTACCACCCTCCTGGGCATCATGACAGGATATATGCTGTATTATCTCTATCCGCACACAATCAGGGAATGGAAGGAGTCGGAAGGCTTAATGGCGGTCAGGAACTTCTTTTATGCTGGCTGGAAATTTGACCAGTTATATGAAATATTGTTTGTCAGACCGTTTGTCTATATCACGCAGGTGAACAGAAATGACGTGACAGACAAAATTTACAGCGGCATTGCGGCAATCCATATACAACTGAACAAATTCCTTTCCGTATCTCAGAATGGTTCCCTCCGCTGGTATGTAGCGGGTGTGCTGATAGGTATCTTATTCATCATCACTTTACAAATATTACGATGATACTCCTGTGGATGATAATTGTATTGCTGGCAGGCGGACTACTTTGCTGGTTCCCGGGGAGACAATCCTCCGGATATCCCAGGTGGATCGCACTGCTGACAGTCAGCGCAGATATGATACTGGCCTGCTGTTTATGCTGGCTATATCATGAATTCCCAGATAAAAGTTCCTGGTTTATCAACTACCAGATCAACTGGATACCTTCTATGGGTGTGAGTCTGCATGTGGCGCTGGATGGCTTTGGTATGGTACTGCTGTTGCTGACATTTTTCCTAGGCATCCTGGCCGTTTTATGTTCCTGGAATGAGATCCGGGAAAAAACAGGTTTCTATTACTTCAACCTTCTATGGACACTGGCAGGCATCAGCGGCGTATTTGTCGCCATGGACCTGTTCCTGTTTTATTTCTGCTGGGAAGTGATGCTGATACCCATGTACCTGCTGATCATTCTCTGGGGAGATAGCCGCCGTCGTTATGCAGCTTACAAATTCTTTTTATTTACGCAGGCGGGTAGTCTGCTGATGCTGTTATCTATCCTGGCATTATATTTCATACACGGTCAACAAACCGGCCAATACACTTTTGACTATTTTGAACTGCTGCGCACAACATTCAAAGGAGATACCGCCTGGTGGATCATGGCTGGTTTCATGATCGCGTTTACCATCAAATTACCCATAGTGCCGTTTCACAACTGGTTGCCCGATGCGCATAGTGAAGCGCCTACGGCGGGTAGTCTGTTGCTGGCTGGATTGCTGTTAAAGACGGGGGCTTATGGTATTATCAGATTCGTATTGCCCCTGTTTCCGGAAGCGTCTGTCGCTATTGCCTGGTGGGCCATGCTATTTGGTGTGATCGGTATTATTTATGGAGCTTTCCTGGCCTTCTCACAGACAGATATTAAACGACTGATCGCGTACACGTCTGTCAGTCATATGGGCTTTGTACTGACAGGCATCTTCTCCTTTAGCGAAATCGCCATGCAGGGTGTTGTGATGCAGATGCTGACACATGGTCTGAGTACCGGCGCGCTCTTCGTAATGGCCGGTATGTTGAAGGAAAGACTGCATACCAGGGATATTACAAAAATGGGCGGTTTATGGACGTCCATGCCGGCTATGGGCGGAGCTGCCATCTTGTTTACAATGGCATCTTCCGGACTGCCTTTGCTAGGCAACTTCATTGCGGAGTTCTTTATACTGCTGGGTACATTTACGGTGAATGTGCTGTTTAGTGTACTGGCTTCCGTCGGACTGGTACTATCTGCCCTGTACGGCTTACGTTTATTACAGCGCGTGTTTATGGGCGCTATTGTCGTCTCAAATCCGGTCAGAGATCTCAGTACCCGGGAGATGCTGATCATGGCTGCCTTAAGCGTAAGCATTGTAGCGCTGGGTTTATATCCGCAACCGGTAATCGATACGGTACATCATTTATCGTTCACCCTTCAGCCTTTACTACATGAATAAACTGCAATTATTATCGCTGCTGCCTTTCATGGTACTGGCTGTCGCCTCGGTAGTCGTCATACTACTGATCGCCTTCCGGGCCAGTCATACGGTGATTCAGGTAACAGGGTTTATGATGATGTGCCTCGTCGTCTTTGCTACCTGGTATGTGAAAGACACCTTGCCCCGACTGGTACCACCGCTGTTTATTGTAGACGGACAAGCCGCCCTGTTTACAGGACTGATCATTTTCAGCGTCCTGGTGGTGGGTTTACTGTCTTATATCTACTTTGAGGAACGGGAAGAGAATCCCAAGGAATACTATATTCTTCTGTTCCTGGCCACATTAGGCGGAGCCATTCTGACGATCAGTCAGCATTTCATTTCCTTCTTCATCGGACTGGAATTGCTGAGTGTAAGTTTATATGCACTGATCGCTTATCTGCGCACCCGTAATCATGCCATAGAAGCCGGTATGAAATACCTGGTACTGGCAGCCATGTCATCCGCGTTCCTCCTGTTTGGTATGGCGCTGATCTATATGGAAACAGGCACCATGACATTCCCAGGTATTGCCGAAAAACTGAGTGACGGCATCTCCTCTCCGCTGTTTTTATTCGGTACAGGAGCAATGATCGTGGCCATCGGGTTTAAACTCGGATTGGTTCCCTTTCATCTCTGGATAGCAGATGTCTACCAGGGAGCACCTTCTCCTGTTACTGCCTTTATTGCCACCACGTCAAAGATCGGAGCCTTTGCTGTATTGCTGCGTTTTGCGCAAACGGTGAACCTGCATGAGTATCCATTGATGATAACAGTGTTTTCTGTGATCGCTGTTGCATCCATGATCATGGGGAATGTACTGGCTTTACGGCAGCAGAATCTGAAAAGACTGCTGGCCTATTCTTCTATTGCGCATTTCGGTTATCTGCTGGTGGCTTTTTTACCCGGTAGCAAGGCTGGCACAGAGGCCACTATTTTCTATCTGGCGGCTTATTCTGTCACTTTACTGGCCGCCTTCGGCGTGATCGTGCTGTTATCAACCGGTGATGAAGAAGCAGACCGTATTGAGAACTACCAGGGACTGATATGGCGTAAACCTGTATTGGGAACCATCCTGACGGTGGCCTTATTCTCCCTGGCCGGTATTCCGCTGACAGCAGGATTTCTGGCCAAGTTTATGGTGTTATCCGCGGGTGTGCAACAGTCTTTATGGCCACTGCTGATAGTCCTGGTACTGACAAGCGTTATTGGTTTATACTACTATCTGCGGATTATCAGTACACTGTTTGCCACTGCTGACCGACCCGTAACGATACCAGGACCAAGACATCCTTTCTTCTATTTCTCTACGTATGCGGCACTGGTAGTATTGGCTGGCGCACTTTGCTGGCTGGGGATCTTTCCGGGAATGGTGCTTCAGGGTATACGCAGCTTTTTACTACTGCATTAACTTAGGATACGGGGATACAAACAGCACAGCCGTCCTTTATAAGGGGCGGCTGATTGCATATAAATGGCCGGTTTTATTGTTGTTGTGTTATGAGGCGCCCATTGGAACAATCTCTTCGGTGGTATTCCAATGTTCGGCTACCTTCCCGTTTTCTATCCTAAAGAGGTCATAGAAGGCCGCGGCATAATCTGATTGTCTGCCTTCGCTGACAACAAGTGCGAAGTTCCCTTCGCCTAATACCCGGTGTATCTTATTGTATTGAATGGCTGGCGGTGTCGTCTGATCCTGTATCCAGGCACAGGAGTAATGCTGAAACTTCACCTGTTCGGCTAAATAGCGGGAGCAAATAGTAGTATCTCCTTTCTTCACCAGCACATCTTCCACTGTACATTTGGCCAGCTGTTTATTTTGTACGGTTCGCTGATGTTCTGTGATATTTATGGAACGGGCGTGTGACGGCCTTATACTATCTTCGCCGGAAGATATCTGCAGATTATCCCAATGCTCTACTATTCTGTCATTTTCGAATCTGAAAACACTAAATCCGATCATCAATATTTCAAAATGATACTCCACATGTGCAAATACAAAATCGCCGTCTTCCATAAGTCTGACGATACGAACAAAAGCATTCCTGGGCCATTCTTTCAGGTAGTGTTTAAACCCTTGTAAACCTTTCCCTATGCGCTGGTTATGTTGTACATAGTGTTGTGCGTCTATGTAAGTCAGCGGCGTTTTCATACCCGTGCCCAGACTGGTCAGCAGTACAGCCACTTTCTCCTTCTTTGATAGTTCTAAATTCTGCATCCGGCGGGCTATTGAATGAGCTCCGGCCAGAACCGGAGCCCATGAAACTACAATCGGCAATCCAAAAAACACACTGTCTTTATTAGCATCGCTTTTATTGCCGTGGTATTGGCGGCAGACCAAAACCCTGGCTTTACTGCTTGTTATTCAGGCTTATAATAGACTATCTGGTCTTTTATTATACCCTAAAAAAACAGCAGGAATGCTGTATATCAACATATCGATAGATTTAATTCTATCGAACAAATTTAGACCATGCAGTCTTTTTCACCAAAAAAATTACTGAATAAGTGTTAAGCAGACTTTTTTTCTTATTTAACTATTCATTAACAACTGCCGATTAGACTTTTTGTATTATGCATTCGCAAAAAGCATTGAACTTTATCAGGAAAAATTAAGTCAGGGGACTGTTCTATTTTATTTAGCTAAGATCAGGCTATCAATTAGGTATTTAAACAACTCATACTTCCGGACATGTAACAATACCTACGCTATGAAAGCCAGGGACATTATTTTGCTTGCGTGCTATTTTCTGTTTACGAGCATGTTTCTTTATGCTGCAGTTTCCAAATTAATGACGTACCAGGTTTTTGTGGTGCAGATGCAACGTCAGCCGTTCTCGGACGCATATGGCAGATTTCTGACGTGGGCAATTCCGGCAGCAGAAATACTATTCTCATTTATGATGGTAACAACTGCCTTTCGTAAACTAGGGCTTTATCTGTCGACTTCCTTAATGATCTGTTTCACCGGTTATATTATACTGGTACAGTTCCGTTACTATGGGAAGATTCCCTGTAGTTGTGGTGGCGCGATATCTAAACTATCGTGGACACAGCACCTGTTATTCAACTTATTCTTTGTGGCTATCGGATTTCTTGGCATCTATCTCGAACGACGTGCAGAATCATTACAATTCATTACAACAGAACGTACATCTAGCTAAATAAATCTACAGATTTAAAATTCACACTTATGGGACAATCTACGCTTTGTCTTGCCGCCGGCAAGGCCCCGGTAGGGTCATGTCCACCCAGAGCCGGTTAAAAACAGCAATATGTTTTAGTCTATCATTAGCTTTTTTGCAGTAAGTCACACTTTTTTTTCCTGAAACATTCCTCTTAAAAAATCGTCAATTACTTCTTATGAAAAGAATCAAGCTCTTATTTGCACTCACAGCTGTACTGGCAGGTGCAGGCACCGCTATTGGTACTACCGGAAAACCTGTTGCTTCCTCCGCCGTGGAAGTAAATCGCAACTGGATTGACTGGAATGACGACCTGGTATTGGTCAATGTACCAAAATCAGTAGCAGACCTCTACTGCGCTTCGTCCATAGACATTTGTCTCAGAGCACAGGACAATGTTTATATCCATACAAACGGATATTTACCTTGAGTTTGCTTTAATCATTTTCATACATCAGGGAGCTGATCATCCCCTGATGTACCTGGATCTCTCTTAAATACTTATAACAGTTGATGTATACATGATGCAGCTACCAATAGTTGCGTTGTGAAAAGACTTTGTTGCTCCTGAAATGCTTTTTTGCTTTGTTTTATTATGCTGGGCGTTAGGATATTCCAGTGATGTATCTGCTAGTAAAATAGGATACAATCACTGGGTTATCCGCTTAGCGTTCTGGAAGACTGTATTTGCGGTACAAGCTAACATTTGTATCGGGCAATCTTTCATTCCATCTCCACAAGCTCCCAACTCACTTATATCCCGGATTTTGTTCCAATGCCGGATTAAGCAATATCTGCGAAGCAGGAATGGGCCATAGTGTATCTGTATCCTGCCAACGTGTTTTTATAGCCTTCATCACCTCATTTACCTTTCCGCTTCTCCTGAGATCATACCAGCGATGCCCCCATTCACCAAACAGCTCTATTCTTCGCTCATGCATGATCTTTATTGAAAGTTCTTCCGCTGTAATCTCGGGGTCAGTCTGTTCAATCAATGGCAATTCCGCCCTTCTGCGTACCATATCGATGTCTTCTATTGCGCCAGGTAGTTGTCCCAATGCTAAACGACATTCTGCCCTTAAAAGATACATTTCTGCAAGTCTCAACACCGTCGTATATTCTGTCGGAACAAACCCAGGTGAAAAATCACTCCTTTTTCTATACTTAAAAGGATAATAATAAGCTCTCCCTGATACTGTTTTGCTTCGCACCCATTCTGTCAGCCGTTTATCACCCGGTTCAAATGCAGCCAGCAGCGAATCCGTCAATGCAAAACTTGGCCGGGCAGCTCCCGCAGGGATCAACCAGTTTCCCTCCATGGTATTATATCCTGTCAATACCGGCTGTAACTGGAAAATAGCTTCATTACTAACTGCCAGGAATACATTATTCAAGGGTTCCAGTCTGTAATAACCCGCGTTGATCACATCTGTCGCTTCCCGCTCTGCCGCAGCCCATTGTTTCCTGTGCAGGTAATAGGTTGCCAGCAATGCGCCTGCCGACCACTTATTAGCCCGGGCCCTGTCTGTCGATGGATATGCCGTAGCCAACAATGTTTTGGCAGTAACCAGCTCGCTTTCTATAAAACCTTCTACGGTGGTGACGGGCGTCCTGGGCATCCGTTCGTTTTCCAGGTAGGATGTCAGTTTCACAAGAGGAACGGCGCCAAAACAATTGGTCAGATGGAAGTAGATCAGTGCCCGGAGGAAGTGACACTCTCCCAGCAACTGATTCTTCAGCGCAGCAGGTATATCTTTACTGCCCTCCAAGCCTTCTATACAGGCATTCACACTGTAGATATAGCGGTAAGCCGCGTTCCAGAAAAACTCCCGGACGGTGGTATTATCTGCAGACAGGGCTGCGTTATAGAATTCAACGATGGAAGGTTGTGCGGCCGTATAGACCAGTTCATCACAATACACCCCTGTATAAACGCTGGTAGCGCCGGATATCAGATTCGTAGACAAGGAAAGTACTGAATAAATACCGGATACCGCTGCCGCCGCAGAATCCTTATTAGCAAATACCTGTTTCCCGATCGTCTTGTTATCAGGTACGGGTACGTCCAGCATTTTTGAGCAGGCTGTCACACAAACAGCCGCTAAGAATATATATAAAAAGTATTTCGCTGTAATGCTTTTAATGACTGTTCTTTTCATATGACCAGGTATTAAAAAGACGCCCTTACGCCCATCGCCACCGTTCTTAGCGGAGGCAGCGCAAACGGACTCGCAGTTTCAGGATCACCCGCCTTATACCGCGTAATAGTGAATAGATGCTGTGCCTTGCAATAGATCCTGATATTCTCCAGTTTTAACTTTGAAAACAAACGAGCAGGCAATGTATAATAGATGTAAACGTTTCTCAGTTTCATGAAAGTGGCGTCTGAATACGCCTTGTCAGAGTTAATAATACGGGTACGATCGCTATATACATCTCCGCCGGACATCGTGGAAAATCTCGGGTAAATAGCATTATCGCCATATTGACTCCAGCGGTCAAGTACTTCTGTAGCTTGATTAACCGCCGCTCCTGGAAGCGCATTTCTGATATAAGTCGCATACAGATAGTTGGGAGCCATCTGTTTTCTGAAATCGCCCAGCAGGTTCAGTTCAAATGCCTTCCAGCTCACCCCCAGGCGAAATCCGCCGAACCAGTAAGGATCCAGATGACCTATTACCTGGTAATCATTGACAGTGTAGCCATTGGCGCCGTCCCTGTCCTGAATGATAAAAAGACCTGTTGCAGGATCTACCCCATCTACATGTAATTTATTGAGCACCTTCACTGACTTACCAATCACGTAAGAGCCATAATAAGCAGATGTAGACAACTTTTCAAAGCGGAGTAGCCTACTTCTCGGCACGGTCAGATTAACGCCTGTAAACAGCTTAAAATCGCCGCTTTTGACAATTGTGGCATCGAACGTAAACTCCCAGCCACTGTTTCGGATAGCAGCATCTATATTCTTCAGAATATCGCTAAAACCTGTCTGTGAAGGCAGATTATACCTCACCAGCTGATTGGAGCTGCGGTTGGTAAAATACACCAGCGACATATACATATCCACCGGTGTAAACTCCAGGTCCAGTCCGAATTCTATTTTACGGCAGGTTTCCCAGGAATAGGCAGGATTATACAATGCATCGGGTCTGAGTCCGGATGTACCCTGGTAAGGTCCGCCGGATACAGGCGACCAGGTATCAAGATACTTATAGTTTTCAATTTTATCATTACCGGTGACACCAATACTACTGCGTAGTTTACCATAGCGCACAAAACTGTTCAGCGGCTGAAAGAACTTTTCTTTTGAAAAGATCCATGCGACGCCGGTTGCCCAGAAATTACCAAAACGGCGCTCCGGACTGAACTTACTACTACCATCCCGGCGGAAAGTCATATCAAGAATATAGGTCTGATTGTATTTATAGTTGAACTGCGTAAAGAAAGCGCCATACCTGTACTGACTCGATTCCGGCGTAAAATTATTGTTCTTTAGCGGCGCCCGGTCAAGAAAACGGAGGTATACATCATCGGTATATCCATATCCGGTAACGGACGAAATATCAGAGGTCGCATGTTGAAATGAATAACCACTCAATAAAGTAAAATCGCCCTGTTTGAGATGCTTTTTAAACTCCAGTACAGGGTCGAACATCAGACTTTTATACTTACCGGTAGCAAAAGAAGCGCTACCGGTAACCGTACTATCGGTGTAGGGATTCTGGGACGCGATAGGTAATAAGCTGTTTTCGTATACGTTGACGCCTGTCAGACCGATATTGGCTTTCAGGCGCAGATCAGGCAGGATCTCGTAAGAAGGTGTCACATTCACGATCAGGTTATTCTTGACCATGGAATAGCGCTTCAGTCTTTCCGCCATGGGATTGGCAAAAGACTCTCCGCCTTCCTGCCACACCAGGTTATGATGCGCATCATAAGGCTTTGGCGCATTCGGCGCTAACGTTTCTCCCGAAGACGTTGGACTGAACAATTGGTTGTTATCTACGGAATAGTTCGCATATACGCCCAGTTTAAACCGCCCGTCTTTAGACTGATGATCTGCCGCCAGATTGATGGTACTACGCAGATAGGACATATCTTTCGAATAAACGGTCCCTTCCCGGTAGATACCCGTACTCAGTAACAATCTTGTATACTTGGTGCCACCGGAGATGCTGATGTTCAGGTCATTCATGCCGGCCAGTCTGCCTCTCAGCATTTTCTGCCAGTCTGTATACCGGGTCGTATCCCACAAGGTAAGATCCGGCGCATAACCAGGCGTTCCGGGCATACTATTAGGATCAATTGTATCATTCCGGAATGCCTCCTTCCGCATACTGATGTACTGTTGCGTATTCAGCAGGGATAATTTGCGGGAGACGCTGTTGAGGCCGTACATATAATCCACCGTGACTTTCAGCTTCCCTTTTTCTCCTTTTTTCGTATTAATAATCACCACGCCGTTAGCTCCTCTGCTACCATAGGCAGCAGTCGCGACCGCATCTTTCAGGATATACATGGATTCAATATCATATAGCCCGAAGATGGTAAACGGACTTATACCGCCATCCTCATTCTGGGAGGCAATGGAAGGCAGCTGATTGATCTGCTCCCCATAACCGGGCAACTGTGTACCGTTCACAATATATAAAGGATCAGACCCGTTGAATAGTGAGTTGATGCCCCGGAGATTTACTTTAATGGCAGCGCCGGTCACACCGCTGGATTGTGTGATCACCATACCGGGTATGCGTCCCTGTATGGACAAAAGCGGATTGCCGGTGACACTGCCTTCAATGTCCTTCGCCGTTACCTTGGATACGGAACCGGAAGAGTACCTGTTTGAGTTATCCATATACCCTACTACCGTTACCCCATCCAGGCTGTTATCCGCCTGTCTGAGAATAATTACTTCTTTCTGACCGGTCTGCAGCTGACGCTCCTGTCCCTCATATCCCATAAAAGTGACCATTACATGCGGCTTCGCTGCTGTGGAGAGGAAAGTGAAGTTTCCTGCGGTATCTGAACCCGCCCCTTCTTTTTTTCCTTTCACCTGAATACTAGCGCCCGGTAGTGGAAGGCCATCCTCGTCAATCACCTGGCCCGTTATACGATAATGTAAAACGTTAACGGGTACATCCGGTGATAAAGACTTACCGGTATCAGCATTTTTGTCCATTTTATCTGCCGTCTCGCGCGGCTGGATCTTGACCATATTAAGGTTTACCAGCTCCTGCACCTTTACCTGTTTTTTCCGAAATAGCTTTTCCAGGGTAAAGCGCAGTGATTTATTATTTACATCTATACTATATATCTCTTCCCCGTTGAGAGAACTATTCAATAAAACACCCGTCTTTGCCTGTAATGTGTCCAAAATAGCTGACAGTGGCTGCCGCCTGATAGTGACAGACACAAACTTACCGTCCAGCATAGAGCTATGCTGTGCACGAACGCCTTCAGTAAGCAACAATGACGAAAAAAGCAGCAACAGATATAGGATGCTGGCATATTTCTCCTGAAGTCGCATATGACGTACATAAAATTCCTTCATTCAAAAAAAATTCCCCATGATTTAAGACATAACTATAGCAGTGATTCGATGATGTACTTTGATAAAAAAGAAGCGCTGGGGTTGCAATCGGTTGTTGACCTCTAATGGTTCATATATTATGATTCTCTTCACAGTGTTCCCCGCTTATAGGTTAGTACTGCTTACAATTGTAGTATCAAATTTAACGTGTATTCTTTAGTCTGATAAAAAAATTATTTTTTTGATCGAAATGGGATTTTGGTTTTGTCTTAATATCAAAACTGTCCCCTCTAAAGTAACCATTTGTTACTTCCTATGGAACCCCTAAATTTATATTACTAGCATCCAAAACAAGTAGAAGAAAAATGTTTAGTACACGTTGGGAAATAACGATCAGAATGAAATATGAGCGTACTGCCGGGACTTTTCGAAAGATAAATCGAAATGCCAATTTGAGGGCTGTATGGATCTCTCCCCCCTCATGCTGACCTTTCTGTTACCTCTTTTAATAAAAAACGGGTAAACTCCAGTAATGGTGTGTTTACTAGTACTCACTAAACCATATGACATCTATGGAGAATATCGAGGATGCCGAATTGCTGTTAGCCATAAAAAATGGCAGCGAAAAGGCATTTGGCACACTTTATAAAAAATACCAGCGGTTTATCGCGCTCAAGATTTCCTATATGTTCGGGGATCCTGGTGAGGCTGACGATATCGTGCAGGATGTCTTTGCCGAATACTGGATAAAAAAAGAGCAGATAAACGTTCATACAGATTGCCGGGGCTACCTGCTAAGAGCAGCCATTAACCGCGCCAATAATAAACTCAATAAAAGAAAAACAGATTATAACCGGGAACAAAGATACTCCCGGGCTGCACCCCCTTTTGACGATCCGTCGGCACACAAAGATTCGCTCTCAAATGAAGTTGTTCTGGCATTGGATAAATACCTGCCCGCCGCCGATTCAAATATAATGAAGCAGGTCTACCTCGAAGGACGTAAACAACAGGAAGTGGCGGACGAATTAAACATCTCGCTGCCCACTTTAAGGGGCGTCATCGTCAGGTCTGGCAAAGCACTGAGAAAAATATTTAAAAAATAATCGGGTTTCTTGATCATTTTTCATTTTTAGTTCTGTCTTTTAAATACACAACCATGGAAAATATGCCCCTGGAAATTGAAACCCTCATAATAGCAGAGATAGCACAGGCTATCACACCTGAAGAGCAGGCGCACCTGAATGAACTCAGGGACAATGATCCTGCCATACAGGTACTATCCGATAAATTGTACGGGCAACTGGGCGGACTTCATAGAAAGACAAATGAAGAGATGGAAGAGTCTGTCCGGCATATTATTGCGCTGGCTAATGCCGGTAAAGTGTATAAACGCAGAAGCATACTGGTCGGCCTTCGCTTCCCGTTAATCGCAGCTGCCAGCCTACTAGGTATCTTCCTGCTCGCAACAAAAGGATATGAGTCTTATCTCGGTAAGATTCCCGAACTGGCCAGACAGGAAAACGACGAAAATACCTATCTCTTTGATGGTAACCAATGGATGTCCGTTAAAGACGGAGAACTGAATATCAACGAAGATGGACAACTCTACAGTAATAATACCCGGCTGAGCACCCCGGAAAAACTGTTCACCAGATCCAATGCAGCCATACAGGTAGGCCGTAGAAAAACGCTCAGTATTACTCTGGCCGACGGCAGCAGTATTGTCGCTAATGCAGGATCCACTATCAGGTTGCCGAAACGATTTGCCGAAAATGAAAGAAAAGTATTTATCAGTGGTGAAGCATATTGCGATATCGCTTCCCGCGCCGGCCACCCATTCATTGTGAGTTACCCAACCGGCAAAGTAGAAGTTTTAGGCACCGCATTTAACGTCCGTACTTACGATAACGAAACGCCCAGCATCGCTGTCGTAGAAGGACGGGTGAAAGTCGACAACCAGGGCGCCACTACCATCCTCACCGAAGGACAAAAAGCGACCTATATACAAGGTCAATACCGGGTAGCCGCATTTGATGTCAACGTAGTCACCGCCTGGAAGAAAAACGTTGTTTTCTTTCCTAACGCGAGTAAACAGGAGGTGGAAAGCGCCTTCGAGATTTACTACGGTAAAAAACTGTCCATCGACAGAGCATTTCCAAAAGGCATGGGCCGCATCAACATTGTGCGTAGTGAAAAGGAAAGTGAGTTCGTAGATCAACTGCCGCATGATCTCAAAGAAGTGCCCAGTAAGGACGGTATCCTGCATGTTCAATAAGTTTATTCCCATGATGTACATATAATTCCTTGAAAACTCTATTCCCCTCGAAAAAGCCATTATAATGAATAATGATTTTTCATCGGGCCATTGTATTGTTAACCTCAGTTTTATTTAGCTAGTAAATCTTATAGCCGGTAAGTTTCTTACCGGCTTTTTTTTGAGTATAAATACCGCAATCCCTATCCCTCTTCACTGATAATCATCTTTTTACCATTTACCCCTATCCATATTAAATAAATTCCTATTGCAAATACTGCGATTTGATATAATTTCATACTTCGTTGAAGTATGCCATATGCTGTAAAGTATCCTTTAACCTTTATCTGATCTTCATTTGATATTCATTATCCTACGTTCATCCTACGTTCATGAACGTAAGATGAACGTAGGATAAGCACAGATAAATAAAGACTAAAGCCTTGTCAGTTCCCTTGACCGATCCGTGTTGCAGCCATTAATACCGACTTTATTCCATTACATTTTTTTATACTCAAAATAACCGATTTGAAAAGCCATCAATTTACAACCGCCACGTAGCAGCACCTGTACCATATTATCGTACAGCTACAGATTCCATTACAAAATCCTCCCTGAGCACTTTCCGGGAGCCTGATAGTTATTGCCTGTCCCAACCAGCAATAGCCATATCCATCCGGAAGATTTCCTTCATATAATCATTTAAACAACAGTTTGACTATGCAAAAAATGAAACTCCTGTTTCTTGCAGCTTTCGCAATGTTTTCGATGAAAACGTTTGCACAGCAGTCCTGCTACAATGTAGTAGGCTATTACCCCTCCTGGGTAGCCGGTGGGAACTATTATATCAATAGTCCTTCGAAAATTGACTACAGCAAGTACACGCACATTTGTTACGCCTTTTCCATTCCCGACGGGAACGGAAATATGTCCTCCGTTGACAATGCCTCCGCATTGAGAGACCTCGTCAGCCGTGGACACGCAGCAAACGTAAAAGTATTATTATCCGTTGGTGGCTGGCTGACCTCCTCACCATCCAACACGCCCTTCGAGGCCATTTCAACAAATACCACTGCGATCAACAATTTCGTTAACGCATGTGCCAACATGGTCACCACCTATAACCTGGATGGTATCGATCTGGATTGGGAATACCCGACCTCTAAAACCAGGTGGAATGCCGTTGCAGTTCCATTGGGTAACCGCCTGCATAGCATGGGCAAACTGTTTACCGCCGCTGTATCAGAAAGCGGTAACAACAACGGTAACAACTATGACAACGTCACCATGCTGGACCTCGTCAACATCATGTGTTACGGTAACGATGCACTGGCCAGCAGCGCAATGTCTTACTGGACCTCCCGTGGCGTGCCGCAGAACAAAAGAATGCTGGGCGTGCCTTTCTACAGCAGCGACAATAACAGCGCAGAACATGTCAGAAAAGCCAATATGGCGAAAACAACCGGCGGTGGTATCATGATCTGGGATATCGCATCTGAATATGGTGATATCAACGCGATCTACAATACACTCGGTACCATCTGTAAAGGTGATGTCAACCCGGTTCCACAAAACCTGGCTTCTAACAAACGCGTGGTGGTATCTTCTACTGAAGCCAACACTACTACCAGCACTGCAGGCACTAATGCGACAGACGGTAATTACAGCACCCGCTGGTCTTCCGTTTTCTCCGATCCGCAATGGTTATATGTAGACCTGGGCGCCACCTACAACGTTAACAGGGTGAAGATCACCTGGGAAGCGGCTTATGCCAGCGCCTACGATATCCAGATCTCTGCTGATTCTATCAACTGGTCTCCGCTGAAATCAATAACCGGTAATACCACACTGGTAAACGATGTAACCGGACTCGCAGGTACAGGCCGTTACGTACGTATCAACGGTACAGCCAGAGCAACTGCCTACGGTTATTCTATCTATGAACTGGAAGTATATGGTAACGCTGCTGCATCTCAGACGCCATATGGTGGTTCTAACTGGGCCATTCCTGGTAAAATAGAAGCCGAAAACTATGACAATGGCGGAGAAGGCGTTGCATATCATGACCTCACGCCTGCTAATCAGGGTGGCCAGTATCGCACCGCCGAAGCAGTGGACATCGAAACATGTAACGAAGGTGGTTACAACCTCAGTTATGTGCAGAACGGTGAATGGTTTGAATACACTGTAAATGTAAACACGGCTGGTGTATACACCCTACAGGCCCGGGTAGCCACAAATGCTGCCGGCAAATCATTCCATGTAGAACTCGACGGACAAAACATCTCCGGTCCGATTGCTATTCCTGATACAGGCGACTGGCAGACATGGACCACCGTTAATGTGACGACGCCTGCCCTCACTACCGGTACCAAAGTATTACGCCTCGTAGTGGATGCCGCTGAATTCAACATCAACTGGCTCAACTTCACATTGCAGTCCGACAACATCGCGGTTAATAAAACTGTCAGCGCGTCTTCTATAGAACCTGAAACTGACTTCTCCGCGATCAAAGCTTTTGATAGCGATGCAACTACCACCCGCTGGTCTTCCGCTTATACAGACAGCGAATGGATCTCCGTTGACCTGGGCGCCGTACAAAGCGTCTCAAAGGTGGTGCTCAAATGGGAAAACGCATTTGCAAGTGCTTATCGCATAGAAACCTCCCTGGATAACAGTAACTGGTCTGTACAGAAAGAAGTGACAGACGGCGCAGCTGGAACTGCTGCTATCAGCTTCCCTGCTGTTAACGCCCGTTATGTAAGAATGCATGGTGTTAAACGTGGTACGCCATATGGTTATTCTATCTGGGAATTTGAAGTATATACTGCTCCGGCTGCCGGCAGACAAAGCATTGCCGCTATCAGTCAGACGAAAGCAGTAACTGCAAAACCGGCTTTATTTGCCGTAAATATCTGGCCAAACCCTGCTTCAAATGTACTGACTGTACAAACGAAAGGTGCAGCGCCACTGGCAGTAGTAAAAGCCTACAGCATCAATGGCAGAGTTGTTTATCAGTCTAAAGTAAATGGTGCTGACCAGGTACAGGTAAACGTATCCGGATGGCCTAAAGGCATCTATGTTATCGAAGTGGGCGATAGCAGAAAGAAAGTGGTGATAGAATAAGAGAGGAAATTTGTCATTAAGATCGCCGGGCAGGGTCAATGCACCTTGTCCGGTTTTTTGTATTGATGCGTAAAATTATTTTTTCAGACGGCCCTTTGATCTTCTTTTTAGATATTTGTTATATGGGTAAATATGATTACATCCTGAATAACTTTATATTATGAAAAGCCGGTCGGAAAGCTTGGGACAATTCTATCAACATAAATTCAACGCTGAAGATATCTCAACAGCGCCTGTTTATAACAGTTTTAATGTTTTTTCTATTGAAGACCGGATACTTTCCGGAACTTCATCCCCTTCATTCGTGAGAAGAGATTTTTATAAAATCATGTTGTTCCGTGGGGAAAATGTATTTCATTTCGCGGACAAGAGCGTGACTGTTTCAGGGAATACATTACTTTTTTTTAATCCCCAGGTGCCTTACACCTACGATGCTTTATCAACAAACACCAGTGGGTACTTCTGTGTCTTTCGCGAAGAGTTTTTTAATGATGCGATAAAATTTCCTGTTCGCAATAACCCACTTTTTATGGCGGATGCAAAACCAATATATTCATTATCTGCTGAACATTCAAAACAGGTAGCTGACCTGTTTATAAAGATGTCAGAAGAATTAAATGCTGAATTTGATTATAAATACGATCTGATCAGGAGCTACGTCCTGGAATTGATCTTTTTTGCATTAAAGCTGGAAAATTCATCACAGCAGGATATCAGAAGCAATGCCTCCTTCCGGATTGCCCGCGTCTTTAAGGAGCTGCTTGAACGACAGTTTCCTATAGCATCCCCCTCACAGAGATTTACACTAAGATCACCCCAGAAATTTGCCGATGCCCTTTCTATCCATACAAACTACCTGAACAGAGCTGTCAAAAAAGCGACAGGCAAAACTACCACTGAACATATTTTTGAACGCCTGATAAGCGAAGCAAAAATTCTCCTTCGTCATTCAGACTGGAGTATTGCAGAAATCAGCTTTGCATTAGGATTTGAAGATCCTGCTCATTTTAATCATTTCTTCAAAAAACAAACGCAGGTCACTCCTACCGCATTCAGGTCAGTTTGAATTTGACAATGAATGGTGTTTATCCGACAATCCGGAATAAAAAATGCAGGATAGCTTTGCATAAAAAAATAAGATGAACAGCACTAAAACCTGGTACATTACAGGAGCATCAAAGGGTATTGGATTGTCATTAGTAAAGCAGTTATTAAGCAAGGGGCATCGTGTAGCCGCTACATCAAGAAATCCTGCCGGATTCGGAGAGACCGGTGCAGGTGATAGTAATTTTTTACCGCTGGAAGTCGATCTCACAAACAAAGCTTCCGTTACACAATCCTTCGCCGCCACAAAAGATCGCTTTGGCGTGATAGATGTAGTTGTAAATAACGCAGGATATGGACTTGGCGCGGCACTCGAAGAACTATCCGACCAGGAAATTGAAGAAAATTTTGAGGTTAATTTCTTTGCTGCGGTAAAGGTAATTACAGCAGCCCTCCCTTACTTTAGAAGTCAGCGGTCGGGTTTTATCATTAATATATCTTCCATTGCAGGTTTCTCACCAGGGCTGGGCTGGAGTATGTATTCCGCGGCAAAATTTGCGCTTAGCGGATTGTCTGAAGCATTAGCCAATGACCTTAAACCGCTGGGAATACATGTAACCAATGTCATGCCCGGATGGTTCAGAACAAATTTTGCCAAACCTGACTCTATCGCATTTAGCAATACTAAAATGGAGGAATATGCATATCTGCGGGAAGCCCACAATAAGATGCAGACAATTGACGGTGCACAGTTAGGTAACCCTGAAAAAGTAGCCGATGTCTTTATTGCGCTGATCAACGCTGAACAGCCTCCGGTAAACTTATTCTTAGGCTCGGATGCCTTCAATAGGGCAAAAACTAAAATAAGCCAGCTGCAAGCCGAAATGTCGATATGGGAAACGCTCAGTCACTCAACTGATTTCAAATAATTTGATTTTGATGGGAGTTCATAGCCTGAAGTTACCTTTTCTGAATAGGGATGAACAATCAGGTTGCACTGCGCTATAAAACAAGAAAGCAGACTGTACATACAGTCTGCTTTCTTTTGTGACCTCGTCTGGATTCAAACCAGAAACCTTCTGATCCGTAGTCAGATGCTCTATTCAGTTGAGCTACGAAGCCATTTCCCGTGTTGGGATTGCAAAAGTAGACAAAAAATCGAAAATACCAAAACCTATCTCAGATTTTTCTAAATATTTGTCAATCCCACTATAAAGATAACCATTCCTGCACTCCGTACCAAAGATCTTAAACCGCCACCAGCAGCCTCTTCCAAACAATCTTTGGCTCCTCCGTTTCTTTTAATTTACTTGCACCCGATAATAACCCTACATCCTGCCAACCAGGAAAACAATATGAAACAGATGAATGAAACCCTGAACGACCAGATTGCCAGACTGAATGATAACGAAGATGCAGACGGATTGATCCAGCTGATCCAACAATTACCTCCCGACCAGCTTCAAACACATAAAACTGACTTATCCGACGCCTGTGAAAGCGTATTTTACATCTGGCTGACCGATCTCCAGTTAGGAAAAATAAGACAGGAAGACCAGGCATCCGTTATCACCATGCTGACAGCACTCATTCAGGCGCTGGAAATAGTGCAACCGGACACCTCACATCATCTCATGAGTGCTTCCTTATATGAGCATCTATCTGACCAGCAAACAGCACCCGCCGAAAAATTAGTCTACATCCAACAGGCAATCGATGAATATACCGCCGGACTACAACAACACACAATGCCGCTGATGCAGGCCAGACTGGCAGGTGCATTGCTGGATAGAATGGAATACACACAGGATTACAAAGAAAAAGACTTATCCGATATCCTGCAGCTGTTTGAAGCCGCCTTTACCAGTTACGACGAACTGATACTCACCTATTTTCTACATGGCAGTTTCCGCCTCCTGAGTTTTCAGTCTGATAACAATAATAACTGGCATCAGCGCTTTCTCACATCATTAGAAACCTCACTCAATGCCTTCGCAGCAACAGATGCATTTGTCTGCCTGGAATATGTCAATGCCCTGCGCAGATTGCTGGAAAATCAGCTGTACCATATATCAGCCGACTACCAGGCACTATTGAACACAAAAATCATCACCTTACTTGCCCAGCTCAAAGACTATGAAACAAAAAACGAACAACGGCTGAATTACCTCGGACAGGCATTTGAAAATGTAGCAGAACGCATAGCCGAACCGGCTGCCAGACTAGCCTTCTATCACGCAGCCCTGGCTTTCTTTACTCAGGGACAACAAATCAACCCTGCTGCCTGGACCTTCCCGGTCTATGCCACCAATGTCCTCATGGAAATGGCCCGTATAGAGCCCCCTGAGAAAGTAATCCCTTTATTTGAGCAAGGGAAGGCTTTATTTGCCTTCACCTACAGATACGACTCTAACTTCACCCTGATGCATTACTGGGGCAAATACCTGCTTGAATACGCCAAACAGGCGTATAATTTCCAGGCGCCCGATATCCTGAAAGAAGCGGAAGAAAAATTGCTCGCGGCCAAACAAATGGGCAATGGCTATTACGACCAGCCATACCGGGGACTCGCAAAAGTAGCGCTCAAACTGGGCAATAAACAACAATGCCTGGATATCTTAGCCGAATGCAAAAAAGTCTTTACAACAGACTACCACGAGTACGAACACAGCTTTGTACTCGCTGATGAAGATTTCAAAGAAATCTGGCCCGACTTAAATCATTAAAGAAAACTCCCCATTCTTTTTATATCTTACCTGGAATAAACAATGCCAGCCATATAAGTTACCCGGTGGCAGATAACCGCTTCTTTACAGACAGCAATCATAAATACGCAAATCAGATGAAGGCAAGGTTTTTCTATGTAATGACCCTATTGTTGGCCACTGTACAAATGACTTATTGTCAAAAGCCCGTTCAGCCCAACGTGGTCATCATACTGACCGATGACATGGGATATGGCGATATTAGCTGCTACGGCGGCAACGTAATGCCTACTCCCCATGTCGACAATATGGCGAAAAACGGTATGCGCTGTACCCAATATTACAGTGCAGCCCCCATCTGCTCTCCTTCCCGCGCAGGCATCCTCACAGGGATGTATCCTGCCCGCTGGAACTTCAGCACCTACCTGGACAACAAAAAACATAATAAAGCCGCGCAACAAACCGATTACCTGGATCCGAAAGCCCCCTCTATCGCATGCATCTTTAAAAATGCAGGATATGCCACAGGCCATTTCGGTAAATGGCACCTCGGCGGAGGCCGTGACGTAACAGACGCTCCAGGCTTTGAACAATACGGTTTTGATGAACATGCCAGTACCTATGAGAGTCCGGACCCGGACCCGCTACTTACAGCAACCAACTGGATCTGGTCTGATAAAGACAGTATCAAACGCTGGGACCGCACGGCCTATTTTGTAGATAAAGCACTGAGCTTCCTCCGTAGTCATACCGGCCAACCCTGCTTTATCAACCTCTGGCCCGACGATGTACATACCCCCTGGGTTCCCCGCAGGTCAGATGGTGATACCGCCCGCCTGAAACCAGAAGAAGAAGCCGCACTGAGAAAAGTTTTAAAAGAATACGATATACAGATCGGGCGCTTCCTCGCCGAACTGAAAAGATCCGGTCTAGATAAAAATACCATCGTCATTTTTACCAGTGATAATGGTCCGCTACCCACCTTCCGGAACAGCCGTACATTGGGTTTACGTGGTTCCAAATTATCACTGTACGACGGCGGTACACGGATGCCATTTGTCATTAACTGGACAGGACATATCAAACCGGGTAGTATCGACAGCACCTCCATGATCACCGGACTAGACCTGTTGCCGACTCTGGCAGGTATGGCAGGTATTAAACTACCAAAAGACTATCACGGCGATGGTGTTGATCGCTCTGCCGTCTTTACCGGACGTCCCTCTGCCCGTAACAAAGACATGTTCTGGGAATACGGTCGTAATAATATCGCCTACGCCTATCCCAAAGAATTGGCTTGGAATAGAAGTCCGCAGCTGGCTGTTCGCTCCGGAGAATGGAAATTCCTGATGAACGCAGACCGTAGCGAACCAGCACTATACAACGTAAAACTGGATCCGGGAGAATCACTCGACATGAGCGGCATCCGTCCTGATCTGGTAAAACGGCTTTCCACTGATCTCATGAACTGGTGGACCGCCATGCCAAAGCTGCAATAAGCTGACTTTATTTATGGAAGTCCCCATAATATTTTAATCGTCGCTTCCTGTCCGTAACCAATCGGACAGGAAGCGCTTTTCATATTCGCCCTGTAACTCCCCTCCGACTCATTCGGACAGGTAATCATCCTGTTGCCAGGCATCTGCAGATGTCCGTTCGGATCCGTCTGTTGCAGCCAATGATAAGCATACCTCAACCAGCTATTGCGGTACTCCGCCGACTGCAAAGCAAACCAGGATATTTCATCCCATCCCCATACAAAATGATCCGTCGTATCTGCGACATCAGGCGCTTTCCCTCTGCCAAAATTATCAAACTCTACCAGGTAGGGTAAATGATCGCATTGCCAGCCGCTGGGCGCAATGCCGCCTTTGCTTTTATTATAAATACCATCCAGGAAATTAACCGCCAGTATACCTTCATACGGTTTCTCAGGCACCTCTTTTACACGCAGGGGAAATGAATTAAAATCAAGCAGACTTTTCCCTTCATACAACATACCCCCATATGGCACATGTGCATCCAGTATTACCCAATGCCTGCGGGCATGTTTCTCCGCATAGCCGCGAATCTTATGAATAAGTCCCGCCCATGCCTTTTTTCCCGGATCATTCATACCAATCAGTTCTATCTGCCCCAGGTGAAATGCCTCACAGCCAATATTCATATAAGAGCAAGCCAGGAAGTAAAACCATAATTGCGTCTCGCGTTCGCTGATATCCGGCACACTACTCCCTTTCCGCCAGTGATCCACAAACTTGCCCCCTTTGTTCAACATCGCCTTATAAGAAAAGTTACGCGACTCCACCGGCAAACCATAGTCTTTAAACACCCAGGCCGGCACAGGCACCTCATTTACTTCCTCCGTAACAATCTCGAATAAACAACCCTGAAAAACTATCTCCGGATCACTGGCATGTAAACGCTGCACGATCGTACGCGCCGTATCCCAGAAAGCCGCTTTATTCAGCAAACTTTCACCTCCCCAGCGATAAATAGCCCGTCCGATAATCTTAGCGCCGATATCTTTCACCATACGCACATCATCTGCATGATAAGAATACGGACGCCTGCCTTCCGGACGATCCGGTATCAGCAGATAGACCATCGTAATAGCCCGGTCAAGATAGTTTTCCAGTACCTGCCTGGATATACCCGCCTTACCAAATTGATAGGATTTCTGTTGTGCAGTGCCGGGGATTACCAACAACTGCATACATAACATAGCAATAAACAGCATTCTCATAATGTGGATCAGTTACTTTAATCACTGCAAGAAAAGAAAATCACATTAATGTATGGGTTAACGCTGCGGTTAATGAGACGTATTTTTTCGCTTAGTATACGTAACAGTGGTTGCGACGCTCCCTTCAGCCGCATCGCCCTGTGCAGCAACTTTGTGCCCCAATAAGTCATTTTTACTTCCATCCTCCAGGGCAAGAGGGCTGTCAGCTGATCGCTGACAGCCCTCTTGCTTTTACAGAGATAATAACACACGTCTTTGAAATTCATAAATAGTCCTTTACTCTCAATAAGGACGCCCTGACAATCGACACCGAAATTTGTATAAAACAAATTCAAAAACAATGAGCACAAACAAAGTATGGTTTATCACCGGAGCATCAAGAGGCTTCGGTCTGGAAATCACCAAAGCAGCATTAGCATCCGGAGACAAAGTAGTCGGCACCGTACGTAGTCAGCCAGAAAAACTGTCAGCTGTACTGAACCACCCCAACTTCCACGCGATTACACTGGACGTGACCAATGAAGCACAGGCTATCGCAGCTGCCAGCAAAACGATCGAGCTGTTTGGCAGAATAGATATACTGGTAAATAATGCGGGATTCGGCCTCCTCAGCGCTGTTGAAGAAGGAACAGATAAAGAGGTGCGTCATATGTACGACACTAACGTATTCGGTCTGCTGCATGTAACACGTGCATTCCTCCCTTATATGCGGAAGCAGAAATCCGGTCATGTTATTAATATCACATCTGTCGGCGGACTGGCATCTGCTGCTGGCTGGGGACTCTACGCTTCCACCAAATTTGCAGTAGAAGGTATCAACGAAGCACTTGCTGATGAACTGAGACCACTGGGCATCTTCTCCACAGCAGTAGAACCAGGTTACTTCCGTACTAACTTCCTGGATGGCACCTCCCTGACCAGCGCAGCAAACGTGATTGCTGATTATAGTGAAACATCTGGTAAAATGCGCGAAATAGTACCACAGGTAAGCTACAACCAGCCCGGCGATCCGGTTAAGTTAGCACAGGCAATCATTAAACTGGCGGCGGCTAAAAACCCTCCGGTACACCTTCCGCTCGGTAAGGATACGCTGTTCTACTTCAATCAGAAAATGGAGAAATTCAACGCAGAAATTGAAGAATGGCGCGAGGTGATCACCAGCACCGATCACGATGATGTAAAATAGTTCACTTCGAGGTGGAAACAACTTTATACGACATCTGGTCAATTCGTTTGTAGTTGGCCAGATGCTGTACAACATACAATCTGCACGTCAACTGATAAGACGCGCATGTGATACCGGTAGCGCCCCATCGTATCCCGGTAAGACGGTGGCTGCTGACCATCCCGAGCAGGAAGTCAGAAAGATGTTCAATCTTATGCACCGCTGGAACCCGGGTAAAAACAATAAAAAAAATGTGCGTACTTCATGCTTTATACCGGTCGAATACCTGCTCAAATATTAGCAGGACTATTCTGTAAAATGCACACTTGTCTCTGATTGTTTCCTGAATAAACCAGGAGAAACCCCGACAATCTTACTGAACAGCCGGTTAAAATATTTTGCATCTTCAAAACCCAACGTATCGGCAATCTCCTTCACCGCAAGATCAGAATGATACAACAACCTTTGGGCCTCCCGCATCAGCTCATGTTGTATGTAATAGGTCACCGAAAACCCTGTAACCGACCTCACAATATCATTCAGATAGCTGGAGGTAATATTCATCTTCGCAGCATACTCCGATGGCTTCTTCATGGATTTAAAATGATGCCGCAGCAGTTGCTTAAAACGCTTGGTGATCTCGATACTACGGGTAGAATGCCTGATCAGGTTAAAACGTTCTATCGACAAATAAGCGGATGCGATCTGGTATACCAGGGCAGTTACCATCGACTGTGTGATCGTCTGCCGGAAGAGCTGTGACTGGTCATCATAAATCTTGTACAATTGATGGATCAGGGAAGATAAATCCGCGGACTTCTCAGGAGAAACAGGCACCAGGATCACCTCCGACAAACACTGGTCCAGGATCGTCTTCAGCTGTTCATCCAGCATCGAGGGATCAAAAGCCAGGAACCAGCCGCGCTCCATGCGGGCAGCATTGATCTGGTGGATTTGTCCCGGGTAAGAAAGAAAAAGCGACTGATCACTGATCTGTACCTGCTGAAAATCCACTTCCAGCTGCATCTTCCCTCTTTCCAGCAACACACAGTAATAGAAATCATGCCGGTGTGGCTGTGAAATTTCATATCCCGGAGTAGATGACTTCTCCAGGGCCAAAGGGGCCACATATACCCCTGAAAAACGCTCCTCCATCCGGTGAACGGGTATCTTCTGCTGTTTACGCATCAACCTGCTTGTTTATGACCAATTACCAGTAGCGGTCCGACAAAGGTCGGCAGAAAAAAGGGAATACGATCCGCCAAATGGCCGTAAAAGGTGGACAAATCGCTTATCCACCTTTTAAGCCGGATATATACTAATACTTACAACATGCCTCGTTGATATTCACTGTGCTGATGGGCAGCTATCGGCGAACTAAACAGGTTATCGAGGCGGGCACGTGCAATCATCTGATAAAATGTACCGTGCTGCGTAGGATCTCCGGCATCATGCATCATATCGGTCATCCACACGGCAAACTCCTGGTACTTCCAGATGTGCGGCAAACAGGTATCAGAATAATTCAGCAGTGCCGTATGATCGTTGTGCTGCAATGCCTGCAATAAGCCCTGTGCCAGTATATCCACATCAAAAAGCGCCAGATTCATGCCTTTGGCACTGGCAGGTGGCACAAGGTGTGCGGCATCCCCGGCGAGATAAAGGTGACGGTATTGCATAGGCGCATATACCACTGATCGCAGAGGCACGAAGAACTTATCATGCACCTTTACATTTTGAATCGTTTCATCCTGCAACCGTAAGCGGATTTCATTCCATAAACGATCATCGGGCCAGTCCTGAGCTCCATCACTCAATGCACACTGTAAATAGTAACGGCTCCTGTGTGGTCCACGGGGAAGCTGTGCCACGCAACCATGATCGCTGACACCCATAATAGGATGTCCGGTAACAGGTGCCTCCACCAGCGCAGCCAGCCAGGCGTAACCGAATTCATGACTGTATTTTGTCAATATGCCCTCCGGAATAGACGCACGACTCACTCCTCTGTCTCCATCACATCCCACGATATAATCGCAAACGAGTACATGTTCGCTATCCGCATACCTGTAAGTCACCTCCGGCTGCACACCCTCTTCATTCTTAATCTGCACATCTGTCACCTCAAAGCGAACATCACCACTCATACCATCAATAAGCTCCTTCAGCAGATTATTAACAAGCATCTGCTGTGTACAGAAGCGCCCCTGTATACGATCATCTCCCACTATTTCAAACACACGCCCGACTCCATTGACACGATAATCGATCGTCTGTGCCACTGGTCCACCCAGCAATTTATCCGCCAGTCCCCAGCGTTCAAACATATGCACCCCGCGAGCTTCCACAACACCTGCCCGTTGACGCATCTCTATGTAAGCACGATTACGTCTCTCAACAATGACACAGGCCACGCCTGATTTTTGTAAAAATGTCGCCAGTGTCAAACCTGACACACCAGCACCGATAATGACCACCTGGGTCTTTTCAATCCTATTACTTCCTTGCATTTCCATACACTTAAAATTTGTTCGATACAGTACAATACTGCAGGTGCCTGCTTTATTTTTAAGCACCGCACAAAGGTCGTATGATCGGAAGGTCTGATAAGATAACACCTCGCGGTATTAAGTGGACGATTCGCGGATCTGATCAAACAGGTATGCCCCGTATCTGGCGTGCTTATTGCTGAATGTCTCACCATAAATAGCTATTTTCATAAGGTACCATCTACTTTTGCCAAGGCAAGGAATGACAAACACCCTGTATGATACACAAAACTAAAATCACCCTCAACCTCGGGGGCCTCGTCCTTTTTGATCCGCAGGTGCTGCACCGGTTTGTGACAGATTGATGACGACTTTACCGCAGATCCGGGTTTATACGCTGTAACAATCGCCGGATTCCGTGACAAAGAGAACCCGTATATAGAGCATCGTGACTGTGGTTATGAATTTCTTTTACAAAAGGTCACTACCTTGCCACAGATTCCGGCGATCGATATCGATTCCTTCAACTTCAAAGTAGACGGTTTCGTGGAAGATTCACTGTAAGCCATCATTCCCGTCTCTTTAATCAATATAAATAAATATGAACCTGATAAAATTTGATGAAGTTCTCAATGACCTGGTAGATTATTTTCTCCTGGGAGATCCGTTCCTGCTGATGGATTTCAAGAAAGAATTGCAGTTGCCCGATGACCTGATCACACATTTCACAATCAGTACAGACGGAGACCGTGTAGTAGAAGAAGGTGTGATGATCCCATTAGCGCGTATTGAGAACTACCCTTACACCGTATACTTTAACCAAACCGGTACACCTGAATTACTGAAAGAAGGGAATCGCCTGCAACTGAGACAGGACGGGTATAAGCTATTGGTAAAATATGGCGCTATCTATCTCTTTACAATACCATATATCCGAAAGTTCACCGCGGAAACACTTGATAAACTTGTCCGGCATAGAAGCAGCAAAATATCCTTACCGAATGGCTGGTATGAAGTATCCGTTCTTGGAGGCGAAAGTAAACAGGACACAGGTATGGAACCAACCCTGGAGTTTATGATCCGTTCAGTAGCCGCCGAACCTGCTTATACCGCGGATACGAACTTCGAATACAAAATCGATGCATCTGAATATTAAGGGGCTGCAACAGTGGTCAGCCGTAATTAGATTTTGAAAGAAAAAAATGTATTTTGTCACGAGCATAACCTTGACAAACATATATTTTATAATGAAAACAAGAAACTGCCTGCTTTTTTTAGGCGTCATGCTATTCCATGGAGTCCTTGTTAAGCAATCCTTCGCCCAGGACCCAAAACTACCGACCCAATGGACCCAGGCCGCAATGACGGCAACCGCCCCATTCCCGGAGTATCCTCGTCCGCAGCTGGAACGAAAACAATGGATGAGTTTAAACGGGAAATGGGATTACATTGGTGGCAAACAGGCGGCCAACGCCCTGAATCCCGCTAAACCGATCGCTTTTAGTGATAAGACGGAAAAGATATTGGTCCCTTACTGCCCCGAGTCTGTACTTTCAGGAATCGAGCGTGACCAGGAAATAAACATGTGGTACCGCCGGACCTTTGACCTCCCTGCTGCCTGGAAAGGTAAACAGGTGATCATCAATTTTGATGCGGTCGACCATGACGCCACCGTATTTGTCAATGGAGAAAAAGCCGGAACACATGCCGGTGGCTATACCTCCTTTCACATCAACATTACAAGATTCCTCAAAGCTGGTAACAATACCATCGTCGTCGCGGCACACGACCCCAATGACGGAACAACGCCATCTGGTAAAAATGGTCCGCGTGGAGACTATACCTTTACCTCAGGCATCTGGCAAAGTGTATGGCTGGAACCAGTAAGCGAACATTACATCAAAAACATCCGCCTGCTCCCCGATCTCGTAAACAACAGACTCGAAGTATTCGTTGACGCAGATGCGGCACAGGTCAGAGCAACTGCACTCGACGGCAAAAAAGAGGTAGCGGCAACAACAGGAAACGCGGGAACAAAATTGTATATCCCGATAAAGGAGCCTAAACTATGGTCACCTGAAGATCCGTTTCTATACGATCTCAAAATAGCGCTGACCGACAGCAAAGGCAATGTCATGGATGAAGTCAACAGTTATTTCGGGATGCGCGATATTAAACTGGGTAATGTAAACGGGGTGATAAGACCTTTGTTGAATAACAAATTTGTGATGCAGGTGGGATTACTGGATCAGGGATACTGGCCCGATGGTATATTGACAGCGCCCACAGAAGAAGCCCTGAAATACGATATTGAGTTCACTAAAAAGGCAGGCTTTAACCTGATCAGAAAACACATGAAAACGGAGCCCAAACGGTTCTACTATTGGGCAGATAAACTGGGTCTGCTGGTATGGCAGGACATGCCGGCAATCTGGTATCAACATGAAGATACGGCAAAGAACAGAAGCACTTTCCGGAAGGAATTACACGCTATGATCGACGATCTCTATAATTCTCCATCTATCATTACCTGGGTGCCATTCAATGAAAACTGGGGCGCATTCGATGTGAAAAAAATCACCGACTGGGTGAAACAACTCGATCCGTCAAGACTAGTAAACGGCAATTCCGGTTTTAATAATAACCCTGGTTATCAAAAAGCAGCAGGAGATCCCGGCAATGGAGACTTCGTAGATACACATATTTACGTCGGTCCTTATGATGCGTCTAAACCTGATGGGAAACGTGCAGCTTCATTGGGTGAGTTTGGCGGTGTCGGACTATTCGTACGCGGACATATGTGGCCGGTGGAAAATAATGCGTACGCCTACGAACCCACCAAAGACAGGCTAACCGACAGGTATGTACTGTTGATGGACCAGGTAGAACAGCTGATGCGTTACCAGGGTTTAAGCATTGCGGTATACACACAGACCACAGATGTGGAACACGAAGTGAATGGTATGCTCACCTACGACAGGGCTGTAGAAAAAATGGATATCGAAAGAGTGAAGGCAGTAAATGAAGCGGTGATTAAAGCAGGTAAGGAATTAAATCAAACACCTTCAAAGTAAGTGTAAGTGTATAAAAGAAAAGAGGATAATTACAAATTGTAATTATCCTCTTTTTGTGACCTCGTCTGGATTCAAACCAGAAACCTTCTGATCCGTAGTCAGATGCTCTATTCAGTTGAGCTACGAAGCCATTCCCGTTTTGGGATTGCAAAGATGCACAAAAAATTTAAACTTCCAAAAATAATATAAAAATATTTTAGCGTGTAGTCGTATAGTGTAGTAATGCACGAACCCCGCGGCGCTATTTAAGCAGCTGTTCTGTTTTATGCAGAAAATGCTCAATCGCCATTTTCACATCAATCCCCGACCTTTCGGCCAGGACAATCAACCACCAGATATTCTCTCCCAACTTGTGCGTAATGTATTTTGAAGCCCATACCCATCCATTCAATACCAGTAATACCATTAAATACTCACTGCTCTAGCCTCCGGCTATCGTAGCCCTGCTATTGACCTGATACTTCAGCCTCTCACTATTTATCGCCAATTCCATAAAAAACAGCCAGTGGAACTACCCCTGATCAAGTCCACCTATCCAGCAGTTATAAAGCATGTATGTAGTATCACTTAGCCGTCCTCCGGACTACCCTTCGCCTGTTTATAGACCTTCTCAATAGCAAGGCGACCGCAGTGGATAGCTGTATCTTCATTAAAAATCCTCTTGCCATGCCCCTCAAAATGCCAATTATCGCATATGCGATTGCTACATCACTATTCTCGCCACACAGCTTTACAGTATCACCCGAAAGTAAACCGATAGAAGCCTATCACACCACTAGTCCGGTCAACGCACTTAATAACAAAACGCCCGAATGGATCTCCTGGCAGACCTATTATAGCGGCTTTAATTTACTTTCTCCCAAAACTGATATCGGCCCCTGCGACACTGCGTCCGAATGGGTCTCAGCAACTGCTTATGCAGGTGGTAGTTATGTGAAATACAATGGAAAACTATTCCGTGCAAGAAACTGGACGCAGGGAGATACGCCACGCGGATTTGGTATCTGGCCTGATGGTCCCTGGGAAGATTTAGGGTATTGCTAAGCACTTTCATCTCTCCTGAATCTTTACAAAAGCCTCCCCCGCTTTACGCGGGAGAGGCTATACAACTTGCTTCTGGGGTTCGTGAATGAAAAGGCCTTCAAGAAATTCATTAATGTGGTGGTCGGCATAGCAGGCTCTCTAAACCAACTTTACGCCGTATTGGCTATTGAGCCGGTTTATCAGGTGCATCAGGAAATCCGCAGGGGGAAGTTCCGTAGGGGCTTTTACAACAGGCACGGCGTCCGCCGCCGTGCTGAATTCCATAAAATAGTCCCAGAAGGATCCAGGGGTAAGCAGTGTAATGAAATGCAGCTGACTACTGGTAATCCTGAACTCATGTGCAATCAGACGTGGCGCAAAAATGGTTTCTCCCGGTCCGGCGATATACGTCTTACTACCTATACGAAAACTAACCGTACCATCCAGTACATAAAATGTTTCATCTTCTTTTTCATGCAAATGAGCAGGCGGCTCCGCTCCCTGTGGCAAAACCATCTCCAGCAAAGCGAAACTGCCGCCAGTCTGTTCAGGAGAGACCAAAGTTTTGAAATAGCCGCCGTTATATGCACGATATACAGCAGCAGCCGTTACCGGCTCAAGGGAATTTGTGTCGTTCATACGATTTAATTTATCCTGTTTGGGGTTGAATGGTAGTTGATATTCGCTATCAACTCTTAAGTCGGAAGCAAACTTCGTAACCTAAACCGGTAAACACAAACTCTGTCGACAGAAGACAGCTTGTGTCGATGAACAACGCGTTCAAATAGTCTAACAGTATTCAATTATTTCACACGGAGAGAGAAAACTACAATTTGAGGCGTTGCTGGCAATCCACCTTATAATGACGACCGATAGGCAATTCTTTTCCCATCACTTTTACATAACTGGCGCTATAACTTTCAATCTTACTGACCGGAACTATAAAGGACCGGTGAATCCTCATAAAGCCATCCATAGGCAACAACTTTTCAATAACGCTGATCTTTTGCTTTGCAGAAAGCACCTGGTCTTTCAGTATCACCTTCACATAATCCTTTAAGCTTTCAATCCACATAATATCATCGGTATCTATCTTTACGACCCTTCGGTCAATACGCAGATAAAGATAATGGGGTGAAACGTCAACGGGAGACGGCTCTGCTATTCTACGTTCTTCCACAACCGGCCCTTTAAACACATGGATCACCTTCCCTATCGCCTTAAAAAACCGTTCAAACGGAATCGGTTTTAATAAATAATCAACCGCATTCAGATCAAAACCCTCGACAGCAAACTCCTGGTAAGCTGTGGTGAAAATTACCTTCGGCGGACTAGGCAGACTTTTAATAAAATCAATCCCATTGATGCCCGGCATCTTTACATCCAGGAAAATCAGGTCGACTGCCTCCGACTGCATAACGCGAAAAGCCTGTATAGCCGAATGACAACAGGCGATCACCTCCAGTTCCGTGAACTCAGCCGCATATTTCTGAATAATCTCTATGGCATGCGGTTCGTCATCAATGATAAGTGTTTTGATCTTCATCATGGTCGCTTATACATTAATCAGTCAATTCAATTTCCAGTATTGAAATAAAACAATCTTCTTCATCATATGCCTGCAGTACATGGCGTCCGGGATATAACAGTTCAAGCCTTTTACGCACATTGGCCAGCCCGATCTTCGAATAATGCATAGCAGGTTTTTCCGGGGCTGTCTCCGGTTTACTGTTGGATACATTGAAAGTCAGCTTATCCCCCTTCGTCTTTAATTCAATATTAATCCAGGGACACTCTTCCGTCTCGCTCACGCCATGCTTGAAAGCATTTTCCACCAGTGGCAGTAATAATAACGGAGCTATTTGTTGCATGCCATCATCCAGATGTACGTTAACATTAAGTTCCAACCTTTCTTCATACCGGATCTTTTCTAACGCAATATAACTATTGAGTATCTCAATATCTTTCCGCAACGATACCAATGCCGTATTGCATTCATATAGCATATAACGGAGGATCTTAGATAAACCCAATATCACATCCGGCGTTTGTGCAGATTGAGTCAGCGACAATGCATAGAGATTATTGAGCGTATTAAACAGAAAATGCGGATGTATCTGGCTTTTGAGAAAATTCAACTCTGCCTGGGTAGCTGCATCCCGCTTCTCATACCACATTTTAATAAACTTAATCGACACGCCTATCCAGACCACCGAATTGCTACCGATAAACGCAGATGCTATGTCCGCCGGTTGAAAAAGCCTGTCTATAAACCTTCCCTGCGCAACATGCCACCTGAAATCGTTCGCCGGATTATCACTCACTGCTTGAAAAAATGGATCCACAAAAAGGATGTCTACCGCGCGGAACAATAAGGTCGCAAGTACCGTACAAATCAGACATGCAAAGAATAAGCGGACAAACTGGTGCCGAAAAAAATATCGGGGAATAATGTAATAGGACAATCCATAGAAATAAAACGCGTGTACAGGAACCACCATCAGTACTGCCGGCAAAGCAATCAGGTAATGTCCATGCAATTGAGCACCAAATATCAGGGTGATCAAAGCAATGTTAACAATCCAAAAAAGTAAGTGCGGGAGATATTTTGCCTTCATTACCTGGAATATTACTATCAAATATATGCATCCGCCGATATTTTACGCACTTTATCGATCAACGGCAGCTCAGGGTCGACAAACGACATGGCCAATACATATTCGACCAGGCATTAATTGCCGGCTTTGGATATCCTGTACATGCAATGCCTCCAGCTGCTTTTGCTGCGCATCCAGATATACCTCAGTTTTCTCCAGACCCAGTCGCGCATACCCCAATACTGTAATGCAATAATGCATTCGTCGCCTCATGCGGAAAGCGTTCGATCAGTTGAGGAAAAACCTGTGGCATATCAAAACTCGTAATCCCGACCAATACTTTGGAAACTCATTATCTGATATATAAAGACCTTTATCAAGCTGCGCTGCTATTCCCAACGCATTCCTACCCGGTAGTAAGAAAAAATCATCGGGCCACAGATCCAGGAAATGTACGCGACCAGGCACATGTACATAAGTATTCAGATTTGTCCAGTGATGCGTCACCCTGTCCGATAACAATACCATGTCAAACTCCGCACATAACCATTTTAATTCTTCTACCGGCAATGTCAGTATCCACTCCGGATCAGCGTGGTAACGACTCGTACAGGCAGCGAAGAATATACCATCCCGTATTCCCCACTTATCTGCGAGTTCGGCCCCGTCTTTCAGACGAAGGTATTTTAAGGTATTAAGCAGGTTATGATCAGGCAGCGGACGGGCATTCTCCTCAGTCGCCGCATGCCTGGGTGCTGATGCGTGGAAGAACACACTACTGGTCCGGATGACAGCACTTCTTTGTTCAACATGCCAGCCCCGATAATGGCATTAACATTGGCCTGGAATTCAAAAAAAGGATCAATCCCCTTTTGTACATCTAACAGGCAAATATCAACATGCTCCAGCACCAGCTGCTCATTCCCCTTGCGATTATGACTAATGGTAAAGGAGACCTTCATACCATCTATAAACACAGGTCTTTTTCCATCACGCGCAGTGAGTGGCGGTGGTGTACCATCCAAAGGAGACAAACTCAGTGGAAAAGAGGGAATAGATACAGCCAGGTTGACGCCAAATGCTTCTTTAAGCTTGTCCAGTGCAGTACCTACGCCCGGAATAAATGCACCCTGTATGGCAGCTATGCGAATGACAGGTTCTGTAATACGTTCGGCAATGGTGCGGATAGCTCCGGCAAAACCTGCTGGTTGGGGTAATTGTTGTTGGTCCCATGCTGTGCTTTTCATGGTGAGTGGGGTTTATACTTGTAACTAAGGTAGCACAATAACAGCAATGATGGGGATAATTCCCGAAGACCTTAAATAGTTAGCTAAGCTAGTTCAAACTTCCTGAAGATGAAATTTCCAATGTGTGCATTTAATTCATCATCCGATAGTCATTCGGCGTAATGCCTACTTTTTGTTTAAATAAACGGGTGAAATGCTGCGGATATTTAAAGCCTAATTCGTACGCAATTTCACTTACAGATTTATTCAGATCAAACACTCTCTCTTTCGCCACATCTATCACTTTTGATTGAATGTACTCCTGCGCAGATCTGCCGGTTTCTTTCTTCACCAGATCACCAAAATAATTGGGGGATAAATGTAGCGCTTCGGCACAATAAGCCACGGAAGGTAAACCTTCGTGCTGCGGTTTATCAGATGAAAAATAGTCTTTCAATAAGTGTTCAAACCGTTCCAGGATGCCTTTGTTTGCATTGTCGCGCGTAATGAACTGCCGGTCATAAAAACGGTTGCAATAATTGAGCAGTAACTCGATGTTGGATGCAATCAGTCCTTTACTATGCTTGTCTATATTTTGATCGAGTTCATACTCGATTTTTGAGAAGCAATCAATCACAATACTTTTCTCTTTATCCGACAGATGAAGCGCTTCATTGACATCATACGAAAAGAAAGAATAATCCTGCATGTGTTTGCCCAATGGCGTGCCGTTTATCAGGTCGGGATGGAAGAGCAATACCCATCCTTTCATGGCAAATGGTTCAACGCCGCGTTCCACACCCACAACCTGTCCTGGCGCTACAAATATCAGACTTCCTTCCTGGTAGTCATAGTGCTTTCTTCCATAGCGCAACTGGCCACAGTTTATTTCTTTCAGCCCCACTGCATACAAACCAAAGTTAAATGACCTGGCGGGCATCGGTTGCGCAATCGAGAGGTCAATCACCGTAATCAGGGGATGTTTGGTAGTTACACCTCGCATGGCATTGTATTGCGCGACGCTGCCAATTTTAACGATCTCTTCCATACCAGATTCTTTTATAGCTACAAAATTATAGGTTCCGGCAATCCCTTTTTATACCGGTCTTCCCAACCAGTAATATTGGTATGAAACCCCGTAATCTGTATACAGAACGGCTCACCCATTCTACACAATTTTACAGCACAAACATACAAAATGAAAACACGACAATTAGGAATCTCAGGATTAGAAGTCTCCGAACTTGGCTTCGGCTGCATGGGATTAAGCCATGGGTACGGTCCGGCAACAAATGAAAACGATGCCATTGCACTCATTCAAAAAGCTTATGAATCGGGCATCACTTTCTTTGATACCGCAGAAGTATACGGACAAGGCGCCAATGAACAACTGGTAGGAAAAGCATTACACGGTGTACGTGACAAAGTAATCATCGCTACCAAGTTTGGCTTTAAAAACGGCAGAAATACAGATGGTTTGAACAGTCGCCCGGAACGCATCCGGCAGGTGGCGGAAAACTCGCTCCGGTATCTGCAAACTGATTATATCGATTTGTTTTATCAACACCGTGTAGACCCGGATGTACCCATTGAAGATGTCGCCGGAACTGTAAAAGATTTAATTGCCGAAGGCAAAGTAAAACACTTCGGTATGAGTGAAGCCGGCCTGCAGAGCATACGCAGGGCGCATGCCGTACAGCCCCTGGCAGCCCTGCAAAGCGAATACTCTATGTTCTGGCGTGAACCTGAACATGAAATCATTCCATTGCTTGAAGAATTAGGCATTGGCTTCGTCCCGTTTAGCCCGCTCGGCAAAGGATTTTTAACTGGTAAGATGAATGCAGACACCGAATTTGACAAGACCGACTGGAGAAATGTCATGCCTCGTTTTTCCAAAGAAAATCGCCAGGCCAATCTAACCATTGTTGACCTTGTCACAAAGATTGCGGGAGAACATAACGCAACGCCAGCGCAGATCGCATTGGCATGGCTGCTGGCGCAGAAGCCATGGATTGTACCGATTCCCGGAACCACAAAAATGGCTCGCTTAGCAGAAAATATAGGCGGTGCAAATATCTCCTTGGGCGATGATGATATAGCCAATATCAATAAGGCTTTAGACAACATCAGCCTTCTGGGAGAACGCTATCCTGCAAGCCTGGCAGGCCTGCAAGGGAAGTAAACAGCCTACACAGTTATAAAATGATGAACATAATATTAAATAACGGCATAAAAATGCCGCTGCTTGGTTTTGGCACTTACTTGCTTCGGGACGGTTCAATGTGTGAACAGGCTGTACTACATGCTTTGAATATTGGCTACAGACTGATCGACACAGCTGCTGCATACTATAATGAGGAATCAGTAGGCAGCGCGATAAAAAAAAGTAACGTCCAACGGGAAGAAATCTTCGTGACCACTAAATTTCTGCCAACTAATACCGGGTATAAAAATGCAAAACACGCCGCTGAGGCATCGCTAAAGAATTTGGGACTTGACTATATTGATCTCTACTTGATTCATCTCCCCCAGGGAGATATAAATTCCTCCTGGACAGCAATGGAAGAATTATATAAAGAAGGTAAAGTAAGGGCTATAGGTGTCAGTAATTTCAATATAAAAGAGGTTCAAAATTTAATTAAGCAACATCGTGTAGTACCAGCAGTCAATCAAGTGGAGACACACCCGTTTTCCCAAAGAGCAGAAATGCAGCAGGCGTTGAAAGCACAAGGCATCCAGCTGGAGTCATGGGCTCCCTTTGCTCAGGGCAAAAAAAATCTTTTTAATAATGAACTTTTAAAAGCGCTTTCAGACAAATATAATAAGAGCATTGCCCAGCTGGTGCTGCGATGGTTAATTCAAAAAGAAGTCGTGGCTATTCCGAAATCAGCAAATGTGAAAAGGATAACTGAAAATTTCAATGTATTTGATTTTGAGTTATCTTCCGAAGATATGACAACTATCAAATCGCTGGATAATGGTCGTGGACTAATCTATCATGTTTAAAAACTTCCAAAATAGCGGACAAGCAAAAGCCGGAGTGTTAGTCTCCGGCTTTTACTATCTTCTCCCACCTGGGAGGAATGCTGTGACCTCGTCTGGATTCAAACCAGAAACCTTCTGATCCGTAGTCAGATGCTCTATTCAGTTGAGCTACGAAGCCATTCCCGTTTTGGGATTGCAAATGTGCGAAAAAAAATCAAACTTCCAAAAAGAGTTTTAATTTTCTCTGATAAAATTTTCTCACAAATGAGCAAGCACTTGTCTAATATACAGACAATATCATCCCGCTAAACACTATTGTATACTACTCGACTCATGCTGAAACTGCGCTACATCTATCTTCCCCGTCGCAAAACGATGCTCCAGTTGAAAGAGCCGCTCCTTACGCGTATGAGCCCTGTTATAAATATCTTCCAGGATCTTACTTTCTTCCGCTAAAGGACTTGTAACAGATGCCCGCCTGCGGAAGGCGGCATAATACCTTACCCCCAGTATACGTAAGGATGTAGCATTGAAATGTAATCCATCCGGATTACTGGTTAACCCTTCTGCTGTCGCAAAATAAGAAAGCGGTGCTGTCTGTGTATAGTGTAACAATGCCTCATTAACCAGCGGATAAGCTCCAAAATACTTTCCATACATACCACTGGTCAGGAAATCGCCCAATCCGCCAACAATAAGGGGCACGTCAGCAGCACGCAATTCCTGTCGTAAAGTATCTATAATTACCTTCAGCTTACGCTCATACTCCGCCGCCTTTTCAGGGAAACAATCACTTTCGCCCTGGTGCCATAGTATGCCTGCCAAAGTACTGCTACGCTGTGCCAGCTTCGCCTGCGATAATGCATGATCAAACAGCGGACCGCCAACTGACCAGTCATCCAGACTGGTGCCGCCGTCCGCACAAGGTATAAAACCGATTTCCACATCTGGATGATCCATACGCCAGGCAGCGCCAAAACTACCCGCCAGACCTATTCCGGCACTGGACCGGTCATTATGGATAGGCTCTGACATCAGCTGCCACCGTCCATTCCGGAGCACTTTGATACCCTCATTAATAATAGCTGGTACCTCCTGACTATAACCACGTCCGGCCATATTCGATTGTCCGATCAATAAAAAAGATGCTATCATCTGTAATAATATGTTATTGTTGATATCCCGTCTACTCCATGCCGATGCTCCTGCGGAAGGAATACCAGGCTAGTTTTTTAATATCATTCTGTGCAATGTCTCCGGACTGATACGCTTGCATGGTGACTGAAATCATCTGTATAAATAACAGCCTTATCCAGGTTGCATTGACATGTTCACTGATCAATTGCCGGCGCTGTAATTCCGGAATCAACTGAAACCAGTTATCCCGGGCCGTCTCATAAGAAGCACTTTGCGGTGTATTTGTCACCCTGTTTTCACTCAGCTGAGCTAATAATTTATGCAGGAAGATATATCGCACCCCACAATCTATACCGGCATACAGCATTCTCTCCAGTTGTATCAATGGATCCTGGGTACTATTACAGGCTTGTAACATGGCTGTTTGCCAGGTTTGCATCATATCCTCCCGACAAGCATCAATCAGGTCTGTTCGGTCTGTAAAGTACCGATGCAGCGTTCGGCGGCTTAAATCGGCCTTTTCTGCTATCCTGTCCACAGGCGCGGAAAAGTCTTCATTCAAGACGGCAATGGCGGCATCTATTATCTTTTGCCTCGTGTCCATGACGCAAAAGTAGGAAATATGTCACAATATTGAGACAAAAAGAAGATATGCGATTAACTATAAACCTGATTCCACCTTGAAAAGATTTAAAAAAGGGGATAACTACCTCGGTAATTATCCCCTGCATAACATTACTTTTTCCAGAGATGAAAAACCTTCGAAATGATCTTCCATTCCCCCTCCTTATACATCAGGGAGAGATAGTCCGTAGAATTCTCCGTAGAAGAAACACCCTCCAGTTCCACCAGTACCATTGCCGTATTCGCTGTCTTGTGAAGGATACTTATATAGGATGTAACACCGGCAGCCGGTCCATGTTTCGCAACGAAGTCATACAAATTATCGACACTTCCTTCCAAGGTACCGACGCCCATAAACCCATACATGATCGCATCCTTATGAAAGGCCTTTTTTAACTTCGCCACATCTCCCAGACGCAGCCCTTCTACATATCCATCTATAACCGCCGTAATCGCTGTATAGTCGGCAGTAGTGTTCGGATTCTTATTCGCTGTCACAAGCTGTTGTCCATCTGTTTTACCATTCCGGCTTTGCGCAAATGATGCAGTACCAGCCAGGCATAACGCCAGGATGAAAAACTTTCTCATGTTGTTAGTTTTTATTGTAAATATTTATTTGAAATGTTAGCAGACTTATTTTCCTGCATGCGTCCCAATGCACGACCTAAACGTCTATATCTGAACAAAGCCGCCAGCGATACAAACGCTACCGTTGCCAACGATAGGTATATCCAGGAAGGTACTGGCATTGGATCCCCTTTTGCATACGAATGCAAACCTGACAGATAGTAGTTGACCCCAAAGTATGTCATGATTACGGTAGAGAACGACACCACAGACAGGAAATTGAACAGGAATTTGCTTTGCATACCTGGTATAAGCCTTATGTGAAGCACAAAAGCATATACGATAACAGAAATAAAGGCCCAGGTCTCTTTTGGATCCCAGCTCCAATAACGACCCCAGCTTTCATTGGCCCACATCCCACCTAAAAAGGTACCGCAGGTAAGCATGAATATGCCGATAATCATCGACAGCTCATTAACAATAGTAAGTTCCCGTAACGACTTTTCTATAAAGTATCTCCTTACTGGATTGTTGACAATATGCAGCAGTAATACAAACATGCCTAATAATGCGCTGAGTCCCAGGAACCCATAGCTGGCGGTAATGATAGCCACATGAATCATCAGCCAATAGGATTTCAGAACAGGTACCAATGGCGTTATCTGCGGATTCATCTGCGCACCGCCATGCGCAAAACCCATTAAAATGACAGCAATCAAGGCGCCCGCAGCAGGAATATAGGAATTACCATTACGGTACAAAAGCAATCCCGACACAAGACCAATAAGACTGATAAACATCACCGCTTCATAGCCATTACTCCACGGCGCATGACCGGAAATATACCATCGTACTACCAGACCGCATGTTTGTAACAAAGCGGCTACCACCAACAACGCGATCAAAGTCCGGATAACATATCGCAGTACTTTGCTCCATTTAAACATAGCTGCAAACGATACACACAACAGTATGGTTCCAATCACTGCGTATAACAGCATCAATTTAAAAAACAGGTTCCAGGAGTTAAACCTGACTTCCCAATCCAGCTTCGTCTGCGAAGGCATGACTGCTGCCCCCGCCGAACGCTGCAATATTCTAAGCTGTTCTAACACCTGGTCCGCTTTGTTCCAGTTACCATGTCTCCGCGCATGTTGAATGGCCTGAAAATAGGTCATCACCAATTCCTCGCCTTTGTTCTGTGGCGCCTGTACCAGACTGACAGATGTCCAGGTATTGTTACTATCTCCGCGAATTGGCAAAATTCGCAGATACGTCCCGCTCAACAGCATTTGAACAACCTGCATCTTATCGTTCAGCTCAATCACCTCCTTATCGTAGTTATCCTGATCAGCGGCCCTTCTCGCAAACGCATTGGTATACTCCTGTTCCAGTAAAAAATGCGCCTCTCCTGCCGTATCCACAGTAAGGAGATGCATAATAGTTGTCAATCCCTGCGCATTTGCCTGTGTACGATTCAAAAGCGCTTTCCCTCCCCGTTCATTTACTTTTATCAGCGGCACATTCAACCATTCTGCCGGGTTAGTCGTTACCGCCAATAAAAACTGGTTGGCATCAAATGCATAATAGCTGTCATGACGATACAGTTTCCTGAGTATTTCCAATGCCAGCGTGTTCACAGGTTCAATCCTGCCATCGATATTCTGGACCGCCAGGTAGCCAAATGCTGCAGCATGCACTTTATCGGGTACATTTCCTGGTACCGGCTGTGCATAGACCGCCCCTCCGCATAACAGACCGACAGCCAATACGATCAATACTTTCATCGAAGAAGCACTCCTTAACTGTTGCCGTAAAACATGAAACCGCGTCCCCTTCCAGAACAGCGTAAAAAACATACCTGCAAACAATAGCACATAACCTATATAAGTCAGACTCGTCCCGGTTACATCATGATTGACGGATAATATCGTCCCCTTTTCATCAGTATCATAACTACTTTGAAAAAAACGGAAACCGCCATAATCCAGCGTATGATTCATGTAAATATCATAGGGTGTCAGACGACCAGCATCATTGACTGTCACCTCCGAAGAAAATGAAGAAGGTGCATTACTACCAGGATATTTTCCAAGCTTGAATTTATCAAGGTGGATATAAAACGGCGTATAATAATACCGGGAACCATATCCCATGTCAATCCTCATATCCTTCAATACAACACTCGTCTGAAAACCGGTAAATCCCCTGCCACCATAAAACGAAACGGTATCACGCGCGTCCCTGACACCAATTTCCATCACTGTCAGATCCGGATCAGCTGTATTTTTCTTCAGATCCCCTTCATAATATACAATCCTGCCCTTACGCGGCATTTCCGGCACGACCAATAACAATCCTGTACTAAAATTATACAAGGCGCGTAAATGAAACGCGTCCTTCCAGTTGACCATACTGACAGAATCAGTCTGTCCCGTAGCCATCACCCGATAACGTGCAGCCAGTGCTGATTGAATGGATAAGCGCCCGCTGTTCATACTTATCGCTATACCATCTGGCACAGCTTTTTCAAATCCAACATCCACGCCCTGCAAAGTCCTGCTTTCCCCTGCTGGTATATAAATGTTCTTGCGACTACCATCCTCTATCGTGACCAGGTGCAGCAACATTGAAGCTCCGGCAGCCGCCATTACAGAATCCTGCGCTCTCGGAATAAAATCCAGCATACGCATTGTGACTTTCTCACCGTAAAAATCATAAGTCGCTTTAAAAGGACGCCGAAACAAGCTAAAGACGCCCGGTGTGTTCGCAGGTAGAAACGCGGCTTTCGTGAAAGGATATTCCTGTGTCTGATTCCCCCTGGATATCTGCGTCTTAAAAAAGGTCGCTTCAGAAATAACCTTATTCTCCAGCTGCCCTTCGCGAATATGCATAGTTCCTTCAAAGCTCAGATAACGGGTAACCGCCCCTCCCAGGAACATAAACAAAAAGGCAATATGAAAAACGAGCAAAGACCACTTATTGCTTCTATAAAGTTTATATCGCACAATATTGCCCAAAAAGTTAACCACCAGCAAAATCATCACCCATTCAAACCACCAGGAATTATACACGAGCTCCTTTGCTGCCGGTGTGCCGAAATCATTCTCAATGAATGTTGCCCATGCCATTGCAAAAGCAAATACGATCAGCAACACCCCCATCGTCCTCGTCGAAAAAAAGACTTTCTTTAACATAATCTGTTTCTAAAACCTCAAATAAAATCCCCCTACACTGTTCACCTGCACATCCGCTATACCAGCTGTAAAATAACACCAGGCAGGAGAACCTGCCCGGTTTCGGGCTGAGTCATTCAATGTATCTATCGGGCTAGACCATGATTTAACTATAATTCAACACAACTACGCTATCGTTCTTTACACAAGCTTTACTGCAACAGAAGTAATCAGATAGTACATTGCCCAGGCGCCGAAGCTGATGATCAGCACATATATCCAGAAAGGGATACTCTGTGGCGTCTCGCTTCCCGTTATGATAAAAGATTGCTGATCACCTTTCCCATATGCATTGATCATTAATGGCACGATACCATCGACGACAGCATTCTCTTTAATCCCTTCTACCGCAACGGCAGGTCCGTTACGCACTTCAAAAGGTATCACCCTGATACCTTCTTTACCTGCAGGATCCTTACTCACAATTTTCAGGGTATGTATGCCGTCGGTCAGTTTGTTGGTATCAAGTTTAAACTGTACTGGCGTCTGTAACGCTGCAGCCGGTGTTGTATCATCATCGATAAAGATGAAGACGGTACTATGATCTTTCATATGATCAATGATTTATGATACTTGTTTTAATATGCCCCTGCATAGACTCATCAGGACGAATCAGCCATTTGACAGACAAAAACAAGGTTATTAATACAAACACCACCGTCACTACAATAATCACATAGTCCCATTGGCTTTCAGGTCCTGTTCCATGGGTGATTCCCCGTAATATTTTTGGCTGCTGCTTTTCACATGCCGGACATGCCAGCGCTGCGTAACTGGAAAACAGCATCACCATAAAGAGGCAAGTTCTTTTCATATCAGTTTTATTACTTTTTTACCTTTTCCATGATAGCTTTCACTTGCGCTTCGGTTACTTTACGACCGTTATTCCCCCACGAACTTCTTTCATGATTCATAATAGCCGCCACTTCGCCGGCGCTTAATTTGTTCAGTGTACCAACAGCCGGCATTTCCCCGAAGCCTTCCTGTACCCTGCCACTATAACCATTCATGATGATATCCACCATTAACTCAGGATCGTCATTTAAGACTATTTTACTGCCTTTTAAGGGCGGGAATGCACCTTTCAGACCTTCACCATTGGGCTGATGGCAACTCTGGCAATTATTAGCGTATAATGCGGCCCCATCGAATTCCTCCACAGCACCCTCTTTATTGCCTGCCACCTGCTCCCGTTTATAGAGAAACAACGGATTCTTTCCATCTGGTAGCTGCACCTGTTGTAAGGATTGCAGATACGCTACTAACTGTAATGCCTCTCTGGTAGCCACTACTTTCTGATGTGTTGACGTTAGGAATGCCTCCGGCACATTCACCACTACATCCCCTTCCTGTACTGAATCTTTGATTGTAAATAACCAGCTGTAAGCGGGCATGATTGACTGCTCTACAACCGTCCTCGGATTAAAAAGATGTACCAGCTGCCAGTCCCGGGAAGGTTGACGCTTGCCTACATTTGTGAGATCCGGTCCTGTACGTTCCGTGCCCATTAATGTAGCCGTATTATGTAACAGGTCGGTACGATGGTTATCAGCATAATCGGCCGCAATACCCGGTCGCCCGCCCCATATCTTGTCCATTTCTACATTGCGCACCTGTTGCGTATGACAGGCCACACATCCGTTTGCCACAAACAAAGCCTTTCCTTTTACAGCATCTTCGCTGAGCACCGGTGCATCTGGTAACGGCGCATTGTTCTGCTCATTTGAAATGGCAGGTAATATGGCCACACCGAGGGTGAGCACTAAAAACAATCCCAATGCCGTGCTGTATAGTGTCTTATGATTATCGAACAGTTCCATAGCGTTTATTGAATCGGAAATGAAATGGAGCCATTTAAATACTGCTCACTTAATTTTTTCAAAGCGGCGTCTTTTATATCGGGGGCGGCACTTGCCTGCAACATCTTATACATGTTGTAGGCAAACACAAGGTGTGCGGTCCACATAAGGCTGCCGCCTATTGCGCGCCATAGCCAGTACGGCGCCATAAATACCACACTATCTATAAATGGTTTACCGGATTGCCACATGATCCCCCTGTATGTAGCGCCATACATCAAGGGAACAGTATAGAATAACAGTCCGATCAGCGCCATCCAGAAATGAATACCTACAGCCACCTGGGGTGGTTCTTTGCCGGTTAATCTAGGCACAACCGTATAGATAGCCGCCCACAGCAAAAACGTGATAATACCATACATTGTAATGTGCGAATGCGCTACTGTAAAGTCTGTAAAATGCCATATCAGGTTGGTATAACGGAATGCTTCCGCAGTGCCCTGCATAGAGCCGGTGAAATAAAACACCAGGCCCACCAGGAAGAAAGGAAGTGTATAACTACTGGCCAGTTTATGCCATTCCTTACGGAAAGTCATGAAAAAGTTAGTACTCCCTGACGTTACCGGAATCAGCATACCGGCACTGCCAACAATTGCGACTGTCTGCAGCCACCAGGGAATAGAACTGAACACAAAATGATGCGTACCGATCACCGTATAGAAAATAATCTGTGACCAGAAAGCCAGTATACCCAGACTATAAGAATAGATAGGACGATTGAGCTGCTGTGGCAGGAAGTAATAAGTAACACCTAACATAAAGAGCATAAACCACATGCCCACGCCCTGATGCATATAATACCCCTGAATAATCGTTTCTCCGAGACCGTCCTGCCAGAAAGGTAAATATGCCACCAATACAATGACGATCGCAAATATGACTGCTGAAACAATGTACCAGTTAGATATATAAATTTCCCTGGACGTCCTTCTGGCAATCGTCTGCAGGAAGTTCACAAGCGTAATACACAAACCGCCGGCAAACAATGCCATCACCGGCCATATGTATTCCCTGTATTCTCCTCCCGCATTATTGATGCCTGCCATCAGGCAGATGGAACCCGATACGACAGCAGCGTTTACAAGGATAAGCGTATACCATCCTTTCTTCAGACTGGCAATTGACGTATTACTAACTCTCGGAACAACATAATAACCCAAGCCCAGCATGGCCAGTGATGCCCATCCCCAGAAAACAGCATTGGTATGTACCGGCCGCAATCTGCCAAAACTCAGCCAGCTTACATGATCTACGTCAGGACTGATAAATTTTATCCCGACATACTCACCGACTGTTGTCCCAAACAAAAGCCAGAAGGTGGCAGTACCCAGAAACCAGCATACCAGTTTCCCCAATGCAGGATCAACAGGCGGACGTGCTGCCGACGCTTTTTTACGTGTAATGAAATTGATGCTATTTTCATTACTGACTTCACTCAACAAACCTTTGTGATCATCGGCAGCTTGCGTCCCTGCCAGTTCTTCATGATTCAATGAATAATCGAGCGCTGTTTTACGTTGTGATAATTCATCCAGCATCTCCGAATCATGCAGGTTTTCCAGATAAGCCGCCAGCTGGCCGGCGTCCTCCCGGTATACTTTACGGCGGTAATTATCAATCACCCTCCTCAGTTTGAAAATCATCAACGCTATGCCGACCAGCACCGGAATTAATATCAATATGATGGTGATCAGAATACCTGTCTGATTCATTAATTTAGTCGGTTTAAGATCCTGCGCCTGGCTAGACAGACTACATCCCAGCGCAACCAATACCAGCATATTAATTTTAGTCCGCTGTTTAAGCTGCAGCAATACCCCCAGCTGATGACGGTTCAATTGGCTGACATGCCCCGTAATGCTTTCATGTGAAGATTGCTGACGTCTTACTTTACGGAACCTGAACACACTCTGCAAACGATACTTCATATACAATGCTAATTGCAGTATTACCGCCAGCAGTATTAAACAGCATGTCAATAAGCCGGCTGCGGAGTCCAGTGAAAAGAAAGCTTTTCCCTTTACCTGCGCCTGCGCACAATATATACTCACCATTAACACCGCTGCTGTTAACAGTATTCGCTTTAACCAATGTTGTTTCATTTATTTATTTTTTGATGCTGCCTCCGCTTCCTTTTTTAGTATATGTTTGTCAACGTAGAATGTTGCGAACGGGATGACACAGGAGATTAAAATCCTGACTGTTGTCTTTGTGAAGCTCCATTGCCGCTCCACCCCGACACTCAGGGTCAGCACAATAAACACGAGAAACAATATGCCGTGTACCGGTCCTATGATGCGGACTAAAACCGGATCACCTGCCCAATATTTCAGCGGAACAGCAATACCGGCCAGTAGCAGCAACGATATACCCTCCATATAACTTACAAGCCTGAGACGGCCTAAAGATGTTTTAAAGAAAGATTCCATGCGGATTGCTTAAATGTGAAGAAAACGTAGCCAGGGTCGTTGCGCAAGAGGAGAAAACGGCCATGGGATAGCAATTAATAGGACGGCCAATGCCATCAGAAACCATCTTAATATCACCTGATACTTTTCCTGATCTCCTGCAATTCTCTTTGCCCTCGCCGACCCGATAGTTATCAGCACAATAACGAGGATCATAAGAGAGATATGCACGTATCTGAAGAAAGTATAATCACCGAATGGCGCCACCTGCATACCGGTGATTTTCATGTTTACCAGCGGACTTAGCATATAAATCGTCATTCCGATGACCAGTTGGATATGAGAAATGGTTGTCGTCCAGTTGCGGATCGCATTAGCCCTTTCCGTAAAGGGCAGCCGCTGGCTCACACCGCGCCAGGCAGTGTAAATGGCATAGCAAAGACTTCCCAACATCAGCCACCGGAGTAGCGAATGCAGTACTAACAAAACGAAATACATGTATTGAGATTTTATTTCAGAAACAATAGGAAAGGCAAATAGTCTTCTGCACACACAGGTATCCGTGCATATCAATAACAGGCAGGTCTTGTCACCAACATTATAAGCTGCGCATTAAACAGGAAACAGTTCGTGTTCGCCGGTATCTTTCAATGAAGTACGAAAAGCGCGGCGGTAGTCTGAAGGAGTGATAGCAAGTTGCCGCAGAAATATACGTCGCATGGTGATCAGATTACCGAACCCACATTGCTCAACAATCCGCTCCAGCAGCATATCTGTATCCTCAAGAAATACGCGGGCCTTCTCTACCCGCAGTTTTTCTATAAATTTTGCAGGAGGCATACCGGTATGCTTTTGCAATACACGCGTCAGATTACGGACGCTCATGTTGAAGTTCTCAGCGATCTTGTTAAGATCTACAGGCTCATGAAGCCGTTCATTCAGCCAGAGCTTCAGCTTTTGTCCGATGTTGGTATTGTCATAAACAGGAAGCAGGTTGCCAAATTGTGCCTGCACACCCGGCCTCCTCAGATAAAACACCAGCTGGCGTGCCACCCCCACAGCAATCTCTTTTCCATAGTCTTCCTCAACAAGCGCAAGGGAAAGATCTATTCCCGAAGACACACCAGCCGATGTATACACATGACCATCCTGGATAAAAAACGCATTCCCATGTACATCTATCGACGGATACTGTGCTTTTAATTTTTCCGCTACCTCCCAGTGTGTAGTCGCCTTCCGGCCATCCAACAGCCCCGCTTTTGCCAGGGCAAAAGTGCCGGCACAAACCGACCCTATCCGACGGGTATTCTGTTCATTAATACCCGATAACCACTCGTAAAACGGCGTAAACTCATCAATCGTTAACTGGCAGTAGTCATCTCCCGCAACGATCAGCGTATCAATTGGCGTCTGTATATCCATTGCGCAGTATAGACAATTCACCTCAATACCGGCGGAAGTGGTCACTCTTTTATCATAGGTGGGGGCTACTACCCTTACCTCATATCCCTCGTTGGCGCCCCTGGCCTGTAAAAACCTGTCAGCATTGGTAAATACATCCGCAGGCCCGGTAAAATCAAGCAACATATGCCTGGTCATCGCCACAATGACTACCAGTTTCCGCTGCCCTGCCGCATTTCCATTGTCTTTACTAACATTCATGACGCAAAATTAGCTACAGGACCAATTGTCTCAAAGGACATTAATTATACATTTTGGGACAGGTATTTAAACCACTTTATAGTTATCTTACTACTTTTAACCTGAATGAAAGTAGCAAGATATCTATAAAATGGTTCAGTCATTTAGACCACCAGGTCAAATGCCCCTTGATTATTCAATAACGCTTATTATCTACTTTGAAAAAACAACAGAAACATATCCCGCAATTCAAGCTCACCGAAGACGCAAGTACTGGTGTCCTGATTGCCCCCATGCACGAAGGCATAAAAGCCGGACATAACATTACCGATGCACACCGGGATGATCATTACAGCCTGATGTTTGCTTTCACGGGCCATTACCATTTAAAAATAGATTTCGAAGACCTTATTGCGACAGCGCCATTTGTGCTGAAGATCGCTCCCGGCCAGGTGCACCAACTTATTAAAAGCAGTGATCATAGCGGATGGGTCCTGGCAATAGAAGAGTTTGTGCTGGAACCTGAATTACAACACTACCTGCTGACGGGATTATCCCATCCTATATTACTACAAGATGCACATGATTTGCTAACCCGCATTCAAGCGGTCATGAAACTGGCATTTGATCTGCAAAGTCATTCCCCTGATGTATTCACCCAAAAATCAATATTATTTCTGGTTCACGCGCTATTCTGTCTGCTGATGTCAGCTGCTGAAAATAAGGAGTTGTCGGATGCAAAAGAAACCAGGGGGCATATCACCGAACAGGCTTTCCTGCAACTGCTGAAAAAGCATTTTAAAGACTGGAAAAAACCCGGACAATACGCCTCCGCACTATCTATCACCACCTCGCACCTGAATGATATCCTGCGGGAGACAACAGGACTTTCTACGTCGATGCATATTCAACATCACATTATACTGGAAGCCAAAAGGCTGCTGTATTTTACCGATCTGGAAGTTCGGGAAATCGCCTTTAAGCTTGGTTATGATGATGGGGTTTACTTTGGAAAGCTGTTCAAGAAAGTCACGCACTATACCTGTTTGGAGTTCCGAAAACAATTCCGCGATTAGGACTATCATTTCCCGCTTTTGACCTATTCTAAGCCCTGAACGGGCGATAGTTTTGCAGTACAATAATTACAAAAATGAAAGTGATGCAAAACGAAATAGAAACAACGCTGATCATAGATGCCGTCAAACAAATAGGCAAACAGTTTCTCGATAATTATAAAAAGAAAGAAATTCCGAAAACCAAAGATGCCTTCCTTACACAGCTCGAAGAAATTGAGACTACCTGTTTCAACTTTTTAAAACCACTTATAAATCAGCATTACCCTCATATCCCCTGGGTAGCTGATGACGAGTTTGATCCGACCGCCCAATTGCAACCTGCAGATTATGAGCAATACTGGCTTTGTGATACCATGGACGGCGCTGTACAATATATTCAGCATTTGCCAGGCTGGACCATCAACCTGGTACTTATCCGCAATGGACAACCTTATTTTTCCGTGATTTACGATCCAATTTGCGACGAGGTGTTTTCGGCCAGACAATCAGCAGGCGCCTATCTGAACGGATCACGGATCAAAACCGGCGTGAAAGCCGATACCGATGTCATGGTTGCGGTTTTTGAATACGGTCATCAGGCTAAAAACACAAGCAACTTCGAACAGAAAATAGCGAGTTCCGTAGCACACCTTATCAAAACCTTTGGTGTAGTCAGAAACTATGGTCCTCATGCCTTACAGTTAGCTCACGTAGGCGCAGGCAGAATTGACTTATTCCTGCAGGAAGATCTGGATACGCATAACTGGCTGGCAGGAATGCTGATTGCGCAGGAAGCCGGAGCAGAGTTACTGACATCAGATGGACAGCCCTGGATGTGGGGAACTGAAAATCTGTTGGTGGCCAGAAAAGAAATCGCAGCATTGTATTTAGCGTCTTAATTTAATATAAGAAAGAAATGAGAATTGCAATTATAGGTGCCGGCGCAGGGATCGGCTTAGCCACCGTCATGCAGGCCTTGCAAAAGGGACATACCGTAGTCGCACTGTCAACCAACGTTACAGCAATACCGGATCATCCACATCTGATCACCATAAAAGGGAGTGCCACGGTTACCGCAGATTTGAAAAAAGTAATGGAAGGCGCCGATGCGGTGTTGATCACAGTAGGCACTAAAAATAAAAAGGCGACCCATTTATTTTCAGATATCGCAAAGGCCGTCGTTCAACTAACGAATGAATTGGATTTTTCCGCACCGGTGATCACCATTACAGGGTTTGGTGCCGGACAAAGCAAAAGTTACCTTAGCTTTTTTATGAAAACTGTCATTCGGCTTTTTCTAAAAGATCAGTACATCAATAAAACCCTGATGGAAGAAATTTTTGCCTCCAGTAAGGTCAACTGGGAAATCGTCCGCCCCGGAATGCTGACTAACAATGCTTTGACTACATCCTACAAAGCATTACCCGAACTTAAAAAAGGAATGAAGGTTGGAAAAATTTCAAGGGAAGATGTTGCTCATTTTCTGATAGAGGAAACTGAAAAACAACAATATTTAGGCAAATATGTGGCGCTTTCTTATTAACTGGTAGGAAACCTACAGATCAAAGATCTGAAATAAATTACAAACAAAGTATTGATATAAAAAAAGAGGATAACTACAAATGCAGTTATCCTCTTTGTGACCTCGTCTGGATTCAAACCAGAAACCTTCTGATCCGTAGTCAGATGCTCTATTCAGTTGAGCTACGAAGCCATTCCCTTTGTTGGGATTGCAAAGGTAAGAATATTTTCATATCCACCAAATTTTTGAAATATTTTTTTTGTTTGATTCATAACAAACAGGTTACGTACATTTACCGCCCGTCTCTCCCGACGGATAGGTGACCAAATATTTGTACGGTGAAAATACAACTCTGGAGTATAGGAAAAGAGAATGACCCATATATAAGGGACGGTATTGCTATCTTTCAAAAGCGACTGCAACATTATGTCGACTTTGAACTAAAGCTGATCCCGACCGTGAAACAGGCCGCCAGTCTCTCCGTGCCGGAACTGAAAAAACAGGAAGGTAAAATGATACTGGATATGCTGCAACCACAGGATTACCTGGTAGCCTTGGATGAATATGGGAAAATGCAGACAACCATGCAACTGGCTGATTTCATCCAGCAACGTGCCAATGCAGCAACCCGGCAGGTGATATTCCTGATTGGTGGCGCTTTCGGACTGGATACTGCCGTCCTGGAAAGAGCACAACTTAAATTATCGCTGTCCCCCCTCACCTTCCCGCACCAGCTGGTGAGACTGATCATGACCGAACAACTCTACCGGGCCTATACGGTCATTAACCGGGAGAAATATCATCATCAGTAAAAATTCAGTATCATTACATTCTCATCAATTAAATTACGCATTCCGAATGGCATTGACACTTAGCATATCAATTATCGTCATCACCTGTATCATATCCATCACGTCCTTCAATAACGAACAACGTGTGGCAGATCTCAGTATGTGGCCGTATCTGGTAAAAGAAAAGAAACAATACTACCGTTTTATCACCTCTGGCCTTGTACATGCTAATTTCATGCACCTGGCCTTCAATATGTTTACGCTCTTTTTCTTTGGTGGCTTCATCGAACGCCAGTTCGAAGTCATCTTCCAGAGCAAACTTTATTATCTGCTGTTCTATATATTAGGGTTAATCCTTTCAGATATTCCGACTTTCCTCAAACATAGAAACAATCCCGACTACCAGACGATCGGAGCTTCCGGCGCCGTTTCTGCGGTGGTATTTGCAGCCATTCTCTTTAACCCCTGGGCGACGATATATGTATTTGTCATCCCAATGCCTGCTATCCTTTATGGTGTTGTGTATCTCGGCTATACGATTTATATGTCCCGTCAGGAAAGCAACGGTATTAACCATGACGCACACCTCTGGGGCGCTGTATTCGGCATTTTGTTCCCTTTAATCTTTGAACCAAGGATCGGACAACTGTTTCTCTACCAGCTGACGCATCACTTCTAGTAGCGGCTTCTTCCTTTTCCGGTTTGCTTTTTGCTAAGTGTTCGACGGACAATATGCGCCATTAAGCTAAAACAAGCCACACATATGAAGCTAGACACAGCTAAAGTTTTGCAGAAAAGGAAAAAACAGATTCTCGAATTGTGGATGAAGAACCAATTAGTGGATTTTTCTCTACGGGAAGACCTTATGTCGAACGACGAACTCAGCGTACAATCAGAAGAACTTGTAGACGTTTTACTACAAGCTTTAAGCAGTTCTAGTCTGGATGATGTACAATCAAACGCTCTGGAACCTGTCTATGAAGTACTGGAAGGTATTTCTATTTCCCGGGCTAAACAGGGTTATTCTCCGAGAGAAACAGGCACTTTTGTGTTCAGCCTGAAAGACGCATTATTATCCGTTCTGCAACAGGAAATCAAAAATGACCCTATTCAGTTGCTGGACGAAAGCCTGAAGGTCAGCAAACTGATCGACAGCCTCGGCATCGTTACATTTGAAACGTTTATTAAAGGAAGAGAAGAAGTGATTCTGCGTCAAACCGACGAGATAGCCGAAATCTCCACCCCCGTTATCCGTGTATGGGACGGCATTGTTGCCATGCCTATTATCGGCACCCTGGACAGCTCCCGTACCCAGGTCGTAATGGAGAACCTCTTACAGGAAATAGTAGATACATCCAGCAGCATCGCCATCCTGGATATCTCCGGCGTTCCTGCCGTTGATTCCCTCGTTGCACAACACCTTATTAAAACTGTCAGCGCGACGCGCCTGATGGGAGCGGAATGCATTATCAGCGGTATTCGACCTGAAATCGCTCAGACAGTCGTTCACCTGGGTATCGACCTGTCTGGTATCGTTACCAAAGCTACACTGGCAAGCGCCCTAAGATATGCATATTCGCTTTTACAGTTAGAAGTAAGAAAAGTAGTTGCAAAGTAAAGTAGGAATTAATGGACAAAATACCCATTCTCAAAATTGGCCACTTCCTGATGGTAGCCATTCAGGTTGACTTATATGACAGACTTGCGCTTAATCTGGAAGCTGACCTGGTACAGGCTGTAAGTAAGACTGGCGCCAGAGGCGTATTAATTGATATCTCTTCTGTTTCTATCGTAGACTCCTTTATGGGAAGAATACTGGGAAACATAGCAAATATGAGCAGAATTCTCGATGCGGATACGGTAATTGTTGGTATGCAACCCGCTGTAGCCATCACACTCGTAGAATTGGGATTGCCGCTGAAAGGCGTTCAGACTGCGCTGAATGTAGAAAAAGGAATGGAATTGCTACAGCAGAAAATGAAGATCACCGAAGAAGCTGAGGAACCTGAGGAATGATAGTACTATCCAGCGATAATATGCGCATTGCGAAAGAGTTGGATATGGTAGTTTTCAGAAACCGATTGAAGGAATTTGCCGTCAAAATTGGCATGGGCCTCGTCAATCAGACTAAACTGATCACTGCCGCCAGCGAGCTATCCCGAAACATATTACGATATGCGGGAGAAGGTACTGTCCTCATAGAAATAGTCAACGGCCAACGCCAGAACGGTGTCCGGGTTACCTTTTCAGATAATGGCCCGGGCATTCCAAACGTAGACCAGGCTATGAAAGACGGTTTCTCTACCGGTAAAAGCCTCGGATTGGGGCTGCCGGGGGCAAAACGTCTCGTGAGTGAATTTGATATTAAAAGTACGGTGGGTAAAGGAACCACCATTACAATCACTAAATGGAAGAATGGATAACCGGACGGCATATCAGTTTTAATATTGAAGATAGAAGTTATCTGTCGTTATTGAAGCGTGAAGTGCACCGTCTTTCTGTACAGTGCGGACTGAGTGAAAAAAAGATCGCTGAAATCGATATCGTCGTCGCCGAAATCGGCTCCAATATTATCAAACATGCCGGTAGTGGAGAAGTGCTCGTTATGCTCACTGACCACCCACAGCCAGCTATTGAAATTATCGGAATTGACGCAGGACCCGGTATCGCAGATCTGGCAAGAATGATGCAGGATGGTGTATCCACCACTAATACGCTTGGGCAAGGACTTGGCGCTATCAGAAGGCTGTCCGACTTCCTTCAGGTATACTCCGTAAAAGGCTGGGGAACGATTACGCTGGCCAGATTTAACACCAGAACTACTGACCAGACATCGTTTCCACCTAAACCGGGACCGGAAATACGTACGCTGCTGGTGGCCAAACCAGGCGAAAGAGCCTGCGGAGATGGCTACTTTGTAAGCACAGATAAAGCTGGCATCCGTCTGTTTCTCGGCGATGGACTCGGACATGGCATAGAAGCTAACAAAGCCGCCGCAGCAGCTATTAGTTCTTTCAGATATTGTATGCTGACGGATCTCAGCGAGGTAATCAGACAGGTACATGAAGATGTTAAACGTACACGCGGACTGGTAGGTAGTATCGCCGTTTACAATTACAGGTCAAGAAAATGGCTGCTTTGCGGTGTAGGAAACATACATACCCGTATGTGGACTGCCGCCGCATCAAAAACCTACCTCCCGTACAACGGTATCATTGGGCATAATCTGCCCCGTACCATCAATGAGCAAGAGGTAGAACACCCCGCCGGGAAAGAACAGATCCTCATTATGTGCTCAGACGGTATCAGAACACGCTGGGAAATGACGCGCTATCCCGGCATATTCAGATACGATATGTCGGTGCTGGCCGCCGCAATTTATAAAGATAATGCACGTAAAACAGATGATATGTCGGTAGTAATTGTTAAAGTAAAATAAAGCTAATGCAGGAAATAACCCGGATCACGCTCGATACTGATATGGACCTGGTGCTGGTGCACAAGCGTACAATGAAACTGGGTGAACTGGCCGGCCTCTCTCTGGCCTCTCAGACCACCTTTGCTACAGCTGCCTCTGAAGTAGCCAGACATGTCATTGAATATGGACACAACGCAGTATTGATACTAGGCATCCGTGCCGATATCAAAGATTCGGAGAAATTCCTGATAGCGAAAGTACTGGACCGCAATATCAACCTTACCGAAAAGATCAATGAAAACCTGGTCTATGCCAAACGACTAGTAGATCATTTTACACTGGACCGGACGGACAAAAGCATTGAGATTACGCTGGAATTCAGAATCCCCGGCGCACATAAGATAATTGGTAGCCGCATAGAACAATGGATCTCTTCTTTTAGTGTCGAACAACCTGTATCACCTTATGATGAAATTAAACGTAAGAACAAACAATTACAGGAACTGGCCGAAAAGCTGAAAGCAAGCGAAACACAATACAGAGATGTTACCAATGCCTTACCATTGATCATCTTCTCTGTAAACCAGGAGGGCGAATTATTGTATGCTAACAGCTGGCTGAAAACATTAACCGGCTACGAAGCCACCGAACTAAATGAGAACAAATGGAAACCGGTTCTTAGAGAACAGGAATTCACATTTGCCTGGGAAAACTGGTGGCAGCATGTAACAGAAGGGACCTCCTTCAAGCGTGAACTTGAGTTAAAAAACATACTGACCGGCGACTTCATCTGGCACCTGGTCACCGTTATGCCAGTAACAGACGAAACAGGTGAAGTCACATACTGGACCGGTTCCATAGTAGATATCCATGCACAAAAGGTCATGGAACAAACACTGAGAGACAACAAGGAGCTGAAAGAAATGAAACTGCTGCTGGAAGAAAAAGTAGGTGAACTGAATCGCAGCAACCAGGAACTCGAACAATTCGCATACGCGGCATCTCACGACCTCCAGGAACCATTAAGAAAAATCGTTTACTACAGCGACTATCTGAATAAGCACTATTCAGAACAAATCGATGAACGTGGTAAACTTTACTTCGGAAACATGATGAGCGCTAGTCAGCGAATGACACAGCTGATCCACGATCTGCTGAATTTCTCGCGTATATACCGCGAAAATCTGCACCTGGTAAAAACAGATCTGAATGCACTGGCCACTGAAGCAATGAACGACCTGGATCTCGCTATCAAAACCAAACATGCACAGATAGAAGTAAGCCAGCTACCTGTCATCTCCGTTTATCCGATGCAGATGCGGCAGTTGTTCCAGAACCTGTTGTCAAATGCGATCAAGTTCTCAGATGAAAAACGAGCGCCCTGCGTGAAAGTATATGCAGAGGCAAACGGCAAAGATGTGCAGCTGATTTTTGAAGATAACGGGGTTGGTTTCGAAGAAAAATACCTGGATAAAATGTTCAGCTTATTTCAACGCCTGCATTCGCGTGAGAAATACGCTGGCACAGGCATAGGGCTCGCCATATGCAAGAAGATAGCCGACTTGCACAATGGTACCATTACGGCCAGCAGTCAGCCTGGAAATGGTGCAAAATTTATATTGACCCTGCCCTCGGTTGCGTAACCTGGCAGGAATATTTGGTTTTTCATTTTAAAGAAAGAATTTATCAGTTATGGATAATACTGTAAAGATATTACTGGCAGATGATGATCTCGAAGATCGTTTCATCATGCAGGATGCCTTTAACGCGATAAATCTGCCGGAAGTCCCACTCCTGGTGGAAGATGGAGAAAAAGTGCTGGAGTACCTTTCCGAAACTCAACGCAATGCAGGCGTCTTGCCTTCACTGGTAGTGCTTGATCTGAATATGCCACGCCTGAGTGGTACACAAACCCTACGCGAACTGAAAAGTCGCGATGCCTATAAAGACATCCCCGTTATCATCTTCTCTTCTTCTCTGAACGTAATAGAGATGCATGAATGTAAACAACTGGGCGCCCTGTCTTATATGGTGAAACCTTTTACCTATGAAGAGTACCTGTTGTCAGCACAGCATTTTTATGACTTCTGCATAAAGAAGCGTTCTTTTCCTGAGTTCAACAGTCTCATAAATAACTTTAAATAATAAGGGAGGCTTAATATGCCTCCCACTCTATCGTCAGTAATTCTTTTGTTTGCGGTGTAATCTTAAACCGGTCATCTATTCTTAACCCCACAATCCACACCACCCGCTTCGCGGATTCAAGCACCCAGATATTTTCCTTCTGTACGACAGACAATTTCTGATCTATAAAAAAGCGGCTCAGCTTCTTCTTTTTCCGCATCCCCAAAGGATAAAAATAATCCCCCTGCTTCCATCTCCGCAGTAACAAAGGATACTGCAAAGTTTCCTTATCCAGACAGGCAATCGTAACCGCAGCAGGAATAGCTGTATGCGCCGACCGCTCCGACGTCTTTATTCTGAGCACACCATTTGCCGTACTAATAACTCCTCTCTCCTTTTCAATCACAATAGTAGCCGCCTGCTCTTCTACCAATGGCGTAATCAGCAGCCATTGACGATCCCGGATAATACGATGACTGCCCGTTTCTACCATCTTTCCGGAACCGCTGTTTAACAGTTCCAGTACCTGTGGCAACTGCGCAGCCGTACAACCATACCGGCGGAATATCTCCCAGGCCACCGTCTGCAATGGCGTCGTCTTCTGCAGCTTCAGCACCGGTATCATATAAGTGTTTCCTTTCTGCGTGACCAGTCTTTTGATATGTCGCTGCAAGGCTTCGTTATAAAGCAATTCCGCCTCCCTGAAACGTTCTATACTGGATGCAATATTGACGACCGTACCAGGATTAGCTTCCTGCATGACGGGGATCACCTTATGACGGAAGAAATTACGTGTATATTTGACGGTAAGATTGGAACTGTCTTCCACATATGGAATATGGTGTTCCGCTGCATACGCAATCAGGTTTTCTTTTTCTGCGAATAACAGTGGCCGTAACAACTTCCCCTGTTTAGGCAGAATACCGTGCAAACCAGCAATACCGGTACCCTTACTGAGATTCATCAATAAGGTCTCTACGCTGTCCTGCATGTGATGCGCCGTAACGATATAGCTATAGCCTCCCTGTTCACGAGTCTGTTCCAGCCATTCATAACGCAGCTCCCGGGCTGCCACCTGGATGGATACACGTTTGCTTTCAGTATACGCTTCCGTATCGAAACGTACCTGGTGAAACGTTACCTGTAGCCGCCTGGCAAGATCCGCCGCAAAAGATTCATCACGTACGGACTCATCGCCTCTCAACTGAAAGTTACAGTGAGCAATAGCGAAACGATAACCAGCCGCTTTAAACAGATGGGCCATTACAACAGAATCAACGCCCCCGCTGACAGCAAGCAGCAAAGACTGGTCCGGCATGAACAGCTGTTCCTTTTCAATAAATATTTTAAACCCTGTCAGTAAATCCATTTGCTGGTAGTTAAATTAAATCAGATCGTCCAGTGCTGCCTGTAACTCATTATACGCATGCCTGTCATTGGCTGCTTTCGCCATCTCCATACCCTTTTCGTACACCCCGATGGCTTCCTTCGGAAGTGCTGCCCTTTCCAGCAGACGTCCCAGGTGATAATAAGAACCGACATAGCCCGGCTCATATGCCAGCAGCTCTTCAAACAGTTGTCTGGCACCGGTATCATCACCTAATTTGATGTACTCAAGTGCAAGCGCATGCTTCAGAAAGCTGTCATTCGGACTGCTTTTAAGAAATTCCTTTATCCTGGCTATTCTATCCATTATTTAAATATATTTGCTCATACCGCTTTAAAAAATAAAACAGTTTAGGCCATGAAGATTTTAGTTTGTATCAGTAAAACTCCGGACACGACTGCAAAAATAGCTTTCACAGACAACAACACGAAATTCAATGAAGCGGGTGTACAATTCATCATCAACCCCTACGATGAATGGTATGCCCTTGTTCGTGCGCTTGAATTGAAAGAAACGCTGGGCGCAACCGTTCATCTGGTAACCGCAGGCGGCGCAGATACGGAGCCGATTATCCGTAAAGCACTGGCGTTAGGAGGAGACGAAGCTTTCCGTATTAATACTGATAGTCAGGACAGCTTTTACATTGCTTCACAAATAGCAGACCATGCCCGTAAACAGGGGTATGACCTGATTTTCACAGGAAAAGAAACCATCGATTACAACGGTGCAGCTATCGGCGGCATGGTAGCCGAACTGCTGGATCTTCCCTATGTCTCTATTGCTGCAAAATTTGAACTGAATGGTACCGAAGCGGCCATCCACCGTGAAATAGAAGGCGGAGAAGAAATCGTAAAAGTAACACTCCCGGTAGTCGTATCCTGTCAGAAAGGAATGGCAGAACAGCGTATTCCCGGTATGCGCGGAATCATGGCTGCCCGTACCAAACCATTGGCAGTAGTAGAACCCGCAGCAGCTGATGCGTTGACCACCATAACCAGTTTTGAACTCCCCCCTGCAAAAGCAGGCGTAAAGCTTATCAGTCCCGACAATGTAGAAGAGCTGGTAAAATTGCTGCATGAAGAAGCAAAAGTGATCTGATCATTTTCGCAGAGATAAGCCCCCATTTTTTTCATTAAATTCTACGTCAAACATGTCAGTTTTAATATTCGCAGATCAGGCCCACGGCAAAATCAAAAAAGTAGCATTCGAAGCAGTACAGTACGGCGCAAAAGTAGCGCAACAATTGGGCGTAAGTGCAACCGCCCTGGTACTGGGCGAAGCAGATAGTGCAGAACTGGAAGCCCTGGGTAACTACGGCGCTACCAAAGTACTGCATGTCGCAGATGCCAGACTCAATGAAGTCGAAGGCACCGTATTCACCAAAATAATCGCGGCCGCTGCTGATCAGGAAGCAGCGCAGGTTGTTATATTCCCACACAATTTTGACGGTAAGGCAGTAGCTCCCCGCGTGGCAGCCCGCCTGAAAGCCGGATTTGTATCCGGAGCCGTTTCCCTGCCCGATACCAGCAACGGTTTCGTGGTAAAAAAGAGCGTGTTTTCCGGCAAGGCATTTGCCAATATAAATATCACTTCTCCCAAAAAAGTAATTGCTATCATGCCCAATACTTTTGCACTGGAAGCAACCGACGCAAAAGCGGCAATAACAGCGTTCTCCCCTGCCATCAGTGACGCGGATTTCCGGGTGAAAGTGAGCAGCGTGGAAACCGTAAGCGGAGAAGTACCGCTGACAGAAGCAGAAATTGTAGTGAGCGGTGGCAGAGGCCTCAAAGGACCCGAAAACTGGGGAATTGTGGAAGATCTGGCCAAAACGCTCGGAGCGGCGACCGCCTGCTCCCGCCCTGTAGCAGATACAGGCTGGCGCCCACATCATGAACACGTAGGTCAGACAGGCTTGACCGTCCGTCCTAATTTATATATCGCCATCGGCATCTCAGGAGCCATTCAGCACCTGGCCGGCGTAAATGGCAGCAAGGTCATCGTAGTCATCAATAAAGACCCCGAGGCACCATTCTTCAAAGCAGCCGACTACGGTATAGTCGGAGACGCCTTCGAGGTAGTGCCAAAATTAACAGCGGCCATTAAACAGATAAAATAGGTTCAGTCGCCCTTGCGAACTAACTTATTATCTGTTTTTTAGATAAGGAATATTTTTTCTAACTTCACGGTCTTATAAAATATTCAGCGACAACGCAGGACAGATATGAGAAAAATAGAACTGGAAATAGTTGCTTTATCGCACAGCATTACGCAGACACATTCTTACGCCGTCGTTTTGGGAGAGGTGAACGGTTTGCGCCGTCTGCCTATTGTAATTGGCGGCTTTGAAGCGCAGGCGATAGCTGTGGCGTTGGAAAAAATGCAACCCAGCCGCCCATTGACACACGATCTGATGAAAAACTTTATGAATGCTTTTAATATTGAGCTTCATGAAGTAGTGATCAGTAACCTGCAGGAAGGAATTTTTTATTCTAAATTGATCTGCTACAGTAACGACGAAACGATAGAGATCGATTCCCGTACTTCAGATGCCCTGGCACTCGCTGTACGCTTCGGCTGTCCGATCTTCACCTACGAAAACATCCTTAACAGCGCTGGTATCCTCCTGGATGATCCTGCCGGAAAGAAAAGTGGTGTGAAGCCCGTTACGCCTACCATCTCTGAACACGAGAAAGGCGCCGAAGACGACCTCAAAGTGCTGAACCTGGACGAACTGACACAGCTCCTGCAGGAAGTACTGGAACAGGAAGATTATATCCGTGCAATCGCTATCCGTGACGAGATCAATAGTCGCAAGAGCCACTGATAATCATCTTAAAAAAATTTATTATCAATAAATAATCCATAAACCATAGTATCACAGCTATGGTTTATGGTTTTTTATACCATGATCGTCTTCCCAAACTGTAAAATAAACCTCGGTCTGCACGTAGTCAGCAAAAGACCAGACGGCTTCCATGAACTCGAAACCGTTTTCTACCCCCTTCCATTGACCGATGCACTCGAAGTACTCAGTCCGGGCAAACTTTCTTTTACCACCTCCGGTATTCATGTCCCCGGCGACCAGACAGACAATCTTTGCCTGAAAGCCTGGCGCCTGCTGAAACAGGATTTCCCCGAACTACCGGAAGTAAATATCCATCTGCATAAAAATATTCCCATCGGCGCCGGTCTGGGCGGCGGCTCCGCCGACGCAGCCTTCATGCTGCAATTATTAAATAATCGTTTCCAGCTGGACCTCTCAAAAGAACAACTGATCAGCTACGCCGCCATACTGGGAAGCGATTGCCCCTTCTTTATCGAAAATAAAGCCGTCTACGCCACAGGCAGAGGCGAAATCATGCAGCCCATCAGTCTGGACCTTTCCGGTTGGAGCTTCGTCCTGGTATACCCCGCCGTACATATCAATACCGGCTGGGCTTTCGGAAGAATTACCCCCCAGGCCCCTGCCCACTCCCTACAGGAAAGCATCATGCAACCGCTTGAAACCTGGAAAGACACCATTTCAAACGATTTCGAAGCCGCTGTCTTTCCCGCACATCCGGAACTCGCTACTATTAAAGAGAAGTTATATACGGCAGGTGCTGTGTATGCAGCTATGAGCGGCAGTGGATCCGCATTTGTCGGCATTTTCCCTAAAAACAACATCGGAGACCTTCACTTCGATCCCGCTTATAAAGTGTTTGTTTTATAAAACACCGCCTTTCAAAAACAATAACGACTTATAATGATGTAAGTCGCTGTAGCCCCATATTTATAAGGATGCTCCCGGCATCCTGCAGGAAATATTATATAAAGTAAATCCATCAGGTGTGTATTCGAATTCACCCGCACTCCTCTCAAAAGTGTGAACGTTGCACAGCCGCCCCCATATCAAAAGGCATTTTCCAGTAATTCTTCCTGTCCCCCTCCCCCGCATGGTGGTCATCCAATGCATCACTATTCCGCATCCGGCACTAACAATCTTACAGGTATACCAACAAAGAAAGGCGCCCCGGAAAAACCGGGACGCCTTTGCCTATTGTACTTTACACTTCTTATCTGATAGCGGTTACTTCGCCTTTCACAACATTTGTGTTGCCACCGAGCGATTTCTTATAGCTCAGCATCCAGACATAAGTTCCGTTTTCAACCAGGGCGCCTTTATATCGGCCATCCCATCCGGTCTTCTGATCTTTACTTAAGAAGATCAGTTCACCCCAACGGTTGTAGATACGTAAGTCGTAGTCATACATCGGACCGCGAACGACAGGTCTGAAGATGTCGTTATGTCCGTCACCGTTTGGTGTAAAGCCCGTCGGGAATTCTGGTTTAGCCTCACAAGGCTGATAGCGAACCACAATCTGGTCAGACATGGATCCACAATCATTGGAGATTGTCACTGTGTAAGTGCCAGGTGTTGTCACCTTATAAGTAGCAGCGGTTGAACCATCCTGCCAACGTATAGTGTTACCCGCACCAGCGTTTACTCTCAGTGTCAGATCTTCACCGATACATAACATGGTGTCTCTGCCCAGATCAAAGTCAGGAATACCAGCCACAGTTACATTCACACTATCCATAGTAATTCTTGAACAGAATCTGTCCATTACAGACACTACATATTTACCAGCACCAGTGATTTCTTTCACCGGATTCGTATCCCCGTCATTCCAGAGGTAAGAGATGGCATCCGGGTGACTAGCGTCAATTACTACACGTCCACCGTTACAGAACTCTCTGTCTGGTCCGAGGTCAATACCCAGGTCAGGTCTTAAAGTGACAGTCACTTTATCAGTTACCACGCAACCGTCGCGGGTTACAGTCACTGTATAGTCGCCTGGTCTTGATACTACGATCGAGTTGGTGTTTTCACCGGTATTCCAGAGTACAGAACCTCCATCAGGTTCTACGTTCAGCATAACTGTTTCGTTAGGACACAGTTCAGTATCGTCAGTCAGAACGATATTTGGCGGCGTACCTACGAGAACAACTGCTTCACCGTGATTAGAACAACCATTTACAGTCACATCCACACCATAAGTACCAGTAGCATTTACAGTGATAGAAGCAGTGGTTTCACCGGTTGACCATACATAGCTGCCACCTTCTACATAAGCGTTCAGTGTTACTGATTCGCCCTGACAGATAGCAGTGTCACGGATATTAATCGGCGGTGGCAGATTTACGATCAGTTTCACAGAGTCTGTTGCAGAACAGATACCGTTGGTCACAGTCGCATAATAAGTACCAGCCGTGCTCACATCGATGGTTCTGGTAGTAGCACCAGTTGACCAGCGGATGGTGTAAGCGTCGTTTGCGATACCGGCATCGAGGGTGGCGATACTACCCTGACAGATAGTTACGTCGTTACCCAGTTCAACCGTTGGTTTGGTTACATATTGCAGATCGTACGTGATAGGATCAGATACACAACCCGTTACACCGTCTGTTACGATGAAGGTAGCCTGAGTGGCGCCATTCAGGTCAAACACGTTGCTGCTCTGTGTCAGCGGAGTGTTAACCGCAGTAGCCGGAACTACGCTCGTGAGGGTGAATTTAGGTCTGCTTACCTTATTCTCCAGCAGGATTGCAAATTTGGTATTGTCAGAACAGTTAGCAGGCAGTGATGGAACCAGGGCCGGTTTCGGACAAGGATTCACCGTGATTGTCTGTACACGTTCAGTTGCTGCGTTACCACAAGCGTCAGTGATAGTCCATCTTCTTGTGATGGTATAACCAGCACACAGGTCTACTGTAAACGGATCCTGGATCATGATAGCCTTCTTAGGGAAAGTAGCATCACAATTGTCACGCGCATACAATGTCGCCGCAGCAGGGATAGCGTCTCCACAATTCAACGTTACGTTTGCCGGAGCAGGATCGATCGTTGGTCTTGTAGTATCCGTTACGGTGATTACCTGGCGGAAGATAGCCGTGTTGTTACATGCATCTTTTGCAGTCCAGATACGGATCAGACGGTAGTTGCTTGCGCAAGCGCCCTGGATCGTTTCGCGTGTCTGCGCATAACTGATCTTCACAGTGCTGCAATTGTCAGTCGCTCTCAGATTGGTCGGAGGAGCAGGAACTGCGTCACAGCTTACAGTTGTATCAGCAGGAGGTGCTACAACAAACACCGGCCTTGTAGTATCCTGTACAGTGATCACCTGCTGCATTACGTTAGTATTACCACAGTTATCGGTAGCTGTCCAGGTACGTGTCAGTCTGTAGCTGCTTGCACAGGAAGAAGAAAGGTTATCTCTTCTCTCTGTAACTCTCACGGCTACGGTTGAAGTACAGTTGTCTGTAGCTGTTATAGTTTCAACAGACGGTACCTTGTCGCAATCTACAGTGATTGCCGGAGGTACGGCCATGGAGAATCTAGGCTTGATAGTATCCTGAACAGTGATGGTCTGTGTCAATACGGTTTTGTTACCGCAAAGGTCAGTAGCCGTCCAGGTACGGATGATCTGGTAGTTGTCAGCACACTTGCTACCGGAGATGTTCTTACGGGTATCTACCGGATTGATAGTGAGGACGCCAGGCGTACAATTGTCAGTCGCTGTCATTGGCGTACCGGCAGGAACCTTATCACAATCTACAGTGATATTGGTCGGAGCAGTACCGTCAAATACAGGCGGCGTCATGTCTCTTACAGTGATGATCTGTCTCAGCGTATCGCTTGCGTTACCACAAGCATCAACTGCTACCCATTTACGGATCAGCTGGTAGTTGCTTGCACAAGCACCTGGCTGGTCGATTCTCACTTCGATCGGAGTGATCGTCATAGCGCCGTTACAAGCGTCATTTGCAGGGATAGTAACCGCAGCAGGTACTTTATCACAATCTACAGTGATGTTGGCAGGAGCAGTACCTGCGAATACAGGCGCTTTCGTGTCTACCACGGTGATTGTCTGTTGTGCCTGAGTGGTCAGTCCACAACGGTCAGTCGCTGTCCATGTACGTCTTACCGTGAAGGTACAAGCGTCAACCGTTACTGTTACGTCGTTGTAAGTGATGCTCAGTGGCTCATTGTCATAAGGAGCATGGCTGAACACCGGTGTACCGAATTGCTGGGTGTAGTCAGTACCCTGTTCGCAATCCACTGTCAGCGGACCAGGAACGGATATTACTACCGGAGGAATGTTCATCAGTGTCAGCATTACTGCGTTGCTGATGTTACCGGTACAAGCACCGGACATTACCACACGTCTGTACCAGGTATTACGGGTGATCATCGGAGGAGTGAATGTTGCATTGGTACCACCTACGGTTACGTTTGCGAAACCGATAGTTGCGCTGGTAGTACTTACCTGCCACTGATAAGTGAAGGTACCGTTACCACCGCTCAGGGTAGCACCCTGCAGCATTGCAGGTGTTTCGTTTCCACAAAGCAGCTGATCAGCGGTGATGGTGTTACCCAGGATCATTGCCTGGTTAGTCAGCACCACATCATCAGGAGTGGATGTACATGTTCCGTTAGAGATCGTCCAGCGCAGGGTTACTGTCTGACCCGGATCTACTCTTACAGTTGTAGAAGGATTGTTTGGATCTGTGATAGTTGCAGTACCGCTTACGATTGTCCAGATACCTCTCGCTGTAGCAGGAGCAGGAACGTTAGCTGACATTGTGAACATCGGATCGTCACAATGAACCTGGTCAGGACCAGCAGCCGCGTTAGATGGCATTTCGTAGTTGGTCAGGATCACATTATCAGAAGTGGTACAAACACCATTTGTGATAGTCCATGTAGCCGTTACCGTCAGACCCGCAGGTACGTTGATGACAGCGTTAGGGTTGGTGCTGTCGGCAACCGCGAAGGAAGCCGGAGAACCAGCAGGCAGACTCCATTTACCTACACCTACAGTTGGCGCCTGAGCGGCCATTGTAAAGGCAGGCGTGTTACAATGTGTCTGATCTGCACCGGCATTAGCAGCAGCAGGAGCCACAAAGTTGGTCAGTCTCACAGTATCTCTTGTTACGCAGACACCATTGGAGATCGTCCATACCGCGTCAACTGTTACACCGGCAGGTACGTTGATTACCGCATTCTGTCTGGTGCTGTCAGCTACCGCAAAGGATGCACCGGTACCAGTTACTGGCACAAGGCTCCATTTACCTGTACCTACAGAAGCTGTGTTAGCAGCCATTGTAAAGGCAGGCGTGTTACACTGTGCCTGGTCAGGACCGGCAGCAGCGGTTGTTGGCATTACGAAGTTGGTCAGTCTTACAGTATCTCTTGTTACGCAGACACCGTTAGAGATCGTCCATACCGCGTCAACTGTTACACCGGCAGGTACGTTGATTACCGCATTCTGTCTGGTGCTGTCAGCTACTGCGAAGGATGCACCGGTACCAGTTACTGGCACAAGGCTCCATTTACCTGTACCCACAGAAGCAGCGTTAGCAGCCATTGTAAAGGCAGGTGTGTTACACTGTGCCTGGTCAGGACCGGCAGCAGCTGCAGTTGGCATTTCATAGTTAGTCAGCGCTACAGTGTCTCTGGTTTCACACACACCATTGGTGATGATCCACACAGCCTGTGCTGTTACGCCTACAGGAACATTAATTACAGCAGTCGGATTGGTACTGTCGGCTACTGCGAAAGAAGCAGTAGTACCTGGCACCAGGCTCCATTTACCTACACCTACGTTGGCGACGTTAGCAGCCATTGTGAAGGCAGGCGTGTTACATTTCTGCTGGTCAGGACCGGCAACAGCAGCAGCTGGCATTACTCTGTTAGTCAGTACGACATCGTCAGATGTCACACAGTAACCATTCGTAATAGTCCATGTAGCTGTTACGGTTACACCCGCAGGAACGGTGATTACCGCATTTGGATTAGTACTGTCAGCTACTGCGAATGAAGCAGTAGTACCAGGCGTCAGGCTCCATTTACCTACACCGACAGAAGCTGTGTTAGCAGCCATTCTGAAGGCAGGAATGTTACAATGTTCCTGGTCAGGACCTGCATCTGCAGCAGTTGGCATAATGTCGTTCGTCAGCAACACAGTGTCTGAAGTCGGACATGTACCGTTTGTGATCGTCCAGATAGCAGTTACAGTAGTACCCACAGGAACATTGATCAGCGCAGAAGGATTGTTGTCGTCACCTGCATTGATTGAACCAGGAGAACCAGCAGCCAGTGTCCAGGTACCGGTAGCACCAGGAACATCCGGTGCATTCGCACCCATATAGAACGTAGAGATATTACATTCACGCTGATCCACACCCGCGTTAGCCGGAGATGGTGTCAGGTAGTTGGTCAGTTCAACCTCGTCAAAGTTTGAACATGTACCGTTTGTAAACGTCCAGCGCAGGATAGCTGTTTCACCGTTCGGCACAGTGATGTGCGCAATCGGATTACTTTCTTCCCCTGTTCTGATCGTTGCGTTACCGCTTATCACAGACCACATACCGGTAGCGCCGGTAACTGTTGGCGCATTCGCAGCAGTTACGAAGTCGGCACCCGCACATTTTTCCTGGTCAGGACCGGCATTCGCCAGATTTGGTTCCTGGAAGTTGGTCAGTGTTACATCATCTGAAGTGGTACAAACACCATTGGTGATCGTCCATCTCAGGGTTACTGAGGTACCGGCAGGGATACTGATACTTGCTGTACGGTTATTCACCTGAGCAGCAGGGAAAGTAAATCCTGCAGGAGTAGAAGAAACTACGCTCCATACACCTGTACCTACAGAAGGAGCATTTGCCGCCAGTGTGAATGTAGACGTATTGTTACATTCCTGCTGGTCAGGACCTGCATTGGCAGGAGTTGGTGCTGCGAAGTTAGTCAGCACTACATCATCTGTTGCAGAGCAGGTACCGTTTGTAGCGGTCCAGCGCAGGGTCACGGTCGTACCGGCAGGTACAGTGATCGCCGCAGTTGGGTTGTTCACGCTACCGGCAGGGAAAGTAAATCCGGCAGGAGTAGAAGACACTACGCTCCATGCACCTGTTCCTACCGTGATGGTGTTAGCCGCCAGGGTGAAAGCAGATGTGTTACACTTAGACTGGTCAGCACCAGCGTTTGGTGTAGTTGGAGGTGCATCGTTTCTTAATACTACATCGTCGGTAGAAGTACACACACCGTTAGTAATCGTCCAGCGCAGGGTTACTGTTGTACCTACAGGAACAGTGATCGCAGCGCCTGGGTTACTTACGCTTGCAGCAGGGAATGTGAAGCCGGCAGGTGTAGCAGAAACTACGCTCCATGCTCCTGTTCCTACTGTTGGCGTATTAGCGGCCAGTGTGAAAGAAGTATTGTTACATTTTGCCTGATCAGGACCGGCAGCAGCTGTTGTTGGCAGCGGTCTGTTGGTCAGGACGACATCGTCAATAGATGTACAAACGCCGTTGGTGATGGTCCAGCGCAGTGTTACCGTAGTACCCACAGGGATAGTGATAGCAGCAGTGCGGTTGCTCATCTGAGCGGCGGTTAAAGTGAAACCAGCAGGAGCAGAAGAAACTACGCTCCACGCGCCGGTGCCTACTGTTGGGGCGTTAGCAGCCATTGTGAAGCTGGAAACGTTACACTTTTCCTGATCCGGACCGGCACTTGAAACAGTAGCAGGCGCGAAGTTGGTCAGTGTTACAGTAGAAGAAACCGTACAGCTACCATTTGTTACAGTCCATGTAGCTACTACGGAAGTACCTACCGGAACGTTGATGGTAGTGGTCGGACTGGTAGTGCTTCCGGTGATGGTCGCAGTTGTACCAGCAGGGAGTGACCATACGCCGGTACCGACAGTCGGCGTGTTAGCCGCCATTGTGAAGGAAGGCGTATTACATTTCTGCTGTGCAGGACCCGCATTGGCAGTTGGCAATGCGTTGTTGGTCAGTGTCACAGAAGAAGCAACAGTACAGGTACCGTTTGATACCGTCCATGTCGCGGTTACAGAAGTACCGGCAGGAACGTTGATCACCGCAGCAGGGTTATTCTGCTGACCAGCAGTGATCGTTGCAGCAGAACCTGAAGGCAGCGTCCATATACCACCACCTACCGCTGGCGTGTTAGCCGCCATGGTGAAGGTAGAAATGTTACATTTTGTCTGACTCGGACCTGCATTTGCAGTTGGCAGTACATCGTTTCTGAGTATAACTATATCGCTGGTCGTACAGGTACCATTTGTGATGGTCCATACCGCGTTTACAGTTACACCAGCAGGAACGTTGATGACAGCGTTCGGACTGTTCACACTTCCTGTGATGGTAGCGCCGGTACCAACCACTGGAACCAGTGACCATGTACCAGTACCTACAGAAGCAGCGTTAGCTGCCATCGTGAAGGAAGGCGTATTACATTTAGACTGGTCAGGACCAGCATTAGCAGCAGTTGGTGCTGCGAAGTTTGTAATAACTACATCATCTGTAGAAGAACAAACACCATTGGTAATCGTCCAGCGCAGTGTTACCGTCGTACCGGCAGGTACGCTGATAGCAGCTGTTCTGTTGTTTACCTGGGCAGCAGGGAAAGTAAATCCGGCAGGAGTAGAAGAAACTACGCTCCATGCTCCTGTTCCGATTGTCGGCGCGTTAGCTGCCAGCGTGAAGGACGGATTGTTACAGTTTGACTGGTCCGGACCTGCATTGGAGGTTGTTGGTGTTGCAAAGTTTGTCAACACTACATCGTCCGTAGCAGAACAAGTACCATTTGTAGCGGTCCAGCGCAGGGTCACAGTCGTACCGGCAGGTACGGTGATCGCTGCAGTTGGGTTGTTAACGCTACCGGCAGGGAAAGTGAAACCTGCAGGAGTAGAAGAAACTACGCTCCATGCTCCTGTTCCTACCGTGATGGTGTTAGCCGCCAGGGTGAAAGCAGAAATATTACACTTAGACTGGTCAGGACCAGCGTTTGGTGTAGTTGGAAGTGCATCGTTTCTTAATACTACATCATCAGTAGAAGTACATGTACCGTTAGTAATAGTCCAGCGCAGGGTCACCGTTGTACCTACAGGAACAGTGATCGTAGCGGTTGGGTTACTTACGCTTGCAGCAGGGAATGTGAAGCCGGTTGGAGTAGCAGAAACTACGCTCCATGCTCCGGTACCTGTTGTTGGCGTATTAGCGGACAGTGTGAAAGAAGTATTGTTACATTTTGCCTGATCAGGACCGGCAGCAGCTGTTGTTGGCAGCGGTCTGTTGGTCAGGACGACGTCGTCAGTAGATGTACAAAGACCGTTTGTGATGGTCCAGCGCAATGTTACCGTAGTACCCACAGGGATAGTAATAGCAGCGTTGCGGTTGCTCATCTGAGCGGCCGTTAAAGTGAAACCTGCAGGAGCAGAAGAAACTACGCTCCATGCACCGGTACCGGTTGTTGGTGCGTTACCAGCCAGGGTGAAGGCTGAAACGTTACACTGTTCCTGATCCGGACCTGCGTTCGATGTAGTCGGAGGCGCGAAGTTGGTCAGTGTTACAGACGAAGACGCAGTACAACTACCATTTGTTACCGTCCATGTAGCTGTTACAACTACACCGGCAGGAACGTTGATGGTAGTAGCCGGATTGGTTGCGCTGCCAGTGATGGTAGCACCAGTACCGGTTACCGGCGTCAGTGTCCAGGTACCTGTACCCACAGTTGGTGTTGTAGCACCCATTGTGAATGAAGGCGTGTTACATTTAGACTGATTTGAACCAGCGTTAGCAGTTGGCTGCGCATAGTTGGTCAGTGTAACAAATGAAGAAACAGTACAGCTACCATTTGTTACTGTCCATGTAGCTCTTACAACTACACCGGCAGGAACGTTGATGGTAGTAGACGGAGTAGTAGCGCTACCAGTGATAGTAGCACCAGTACCGGTTACCGCTGTCAGTGTCCATGTACCTGAACCCACTGTAGGCGTATTACCTGTTACGGTAAAGCCCGGGGTGTTACATTTAGACTGATCGCTACCCGCGTTAGAAGTTGGCAGTACGTCGTTTCTGAGAACCACGGTGCTGCTGCTTGTACATGTACCATTGGTAATGGTCCATATTGCATTTACTGTTACACCGGCAGGAACGTTGATGGTAGTGGTCGGACTGGACACGCTGCCAGTGATGGTAGCGCCTGTACCAGTTACCGGCACCAGTGTCCATGCACCTGTACCTAATGTTGGTGTATTAGCCGCCATGGTGAAACCAGGCGTATTACATTTTGTCTGGTTAGGACCTGCGTTAGAAGCTGTTGGCTGCTGGTAAACAGTTACCGTACCGCTTGCACAGGTAGTATTACCACAACCACCGACAGTGCTTTCAGCACGTACATAATAAGTAGTGGTAGCAGTGATGTTATTTACGGTGATCGTTGCACCGGTACCGATAGCAGTACCTGTTCCGCAACCACCTGCGTACCATCTCCAGACTGCATTCGGCGTACCATTTGGCTGAGTACCCAGGTTACCGCCTACAACAGTCAGTGTAGTGGAACCGGTTACACAGATACCTGGAGTACCTACAGTTACGGAAGTCGGAGCCGTTGGTGGCGTTGCTACACCTACCGTGAAAGTGATCGTAGAGTCACAACCCGCAGAAGCGCTGTTTTTATAGCTCATGTTGAAGCTATAGTTACCAGCAGGCGTGTTTGCAGGGATGTTGAAAGTCATCGGCCATGCTCTGATAGTATCATTGGTGATAGCCGTGAAGCCTGGCATCGCTGGCGTACCGGTAGTCAGTGTATACACATTCGGATTACCTTTTGTGGAAATTGTATCCAGGGAGAAGGTAGTCGCAGTATTACAAACTACGGGTACTGGTTGCAGTCTGATAACTGGTTTGGTTGTTTTATGCAATACAACCAGATCCGCGTTCGGCGTACAATTGGCTGCATTGGTAATCGTCCATTCCAGTACGATATCCTGCTCATTTACCAGAGAAGTTACTGTAGTATTATATTGATGTATGTTCGCAATGGTCGCGTTACCGCTTACCAGTCTCCAGGTACCTGTCTCCGCATACAATCCTGTCAGCGTAGGGTCAGGTCGGCTGGCCCGCATAGTGAATACATTATTATTACCACAGAGTGTAGTATCCGGACCTGCATCGCTGTAAGACGGATCATACAGGAGAGACAGGGTTACGGTGTCGCTGCTTGCGCAGGAATTGTTCGCTGAGCTTTTTACAGTCCATCTGAATCTTACGCTGGTACCACCTTTTTTCAGGGTTACCCTTGTGTTACGAAGCGTAGGCAGCAGGATGTTTGCATAGTCTTTCAGGTTTACACCTACTGTATCAGGAGGTGCAGCCGGACCCCAGATGGAGTCGATTGTCCATACACCGCTTTCACCAGCATTCAGCAATGCTGCCATGGTGAAGTTACCGGAAGAGTTGGTGCTCGCACAAGCGTATTGTGACGGACCCGCTTCGGCAACAGGTATTGGCGTTACATTAACAACGAATGGTGCGGATTGTACCCGACACACATCACCAGGTGTATTTACGATAACGGTGAATACGCCTTCAGCTGCATTGTTTATCTGCACCTGAGACAGCGTCGTCAGACCATCGTATGCTGGTAAAGGAGTAAGTGTACCACCTGCATTCGGACCCTGATACCATTTAATAATGTTAGTACCATTATTAATGGCGTCATTGATCTTAATATCAACAGAAGATCCTTCACAAATATTCTGTGAAGTAGAAAGTACTTCTACAATTGGTGATTCTACAGAACTGATAAACGCGGTGTTTGAGTCCACACACGTATGTCCGTCCGCATAATCCACATAACCGTACACCATAATAGTGGTGTCGCCGAGTACCTGGATAGTTCGGGTATCGCCCACATATCCAGGAAGGTCTCTCCACGTAAATCGGTCGAAACCACCCGATGCCTGTAACTCAACAAATGCGCCTGCGCAGACCTTGCTCTTCGTCAGGTACAGCTGAGGCATTGGTAGTATCGTCAGTCGGACGAACTCCGAGGGAGCCGCACACGTGACCGAGTTACTCCCGACTTCATAAATACGTACACGGAAACGATAAGAAGTGGGAACGTTCCTGGTACCTTTCAGCTCGCCAGGTCCGATTACCAGTTCTTTCGAAGTATTGGTACCAAATGGAACATTCACATAAGTGAGACCTTCGTCATCACTCATTTCCCATTGGTAAGCCGGATTTGTAAAGTAAGTAGTAGGAGTATAATTGGATGTAAGGGTAATCGGAGCGCCTTCGCAGACTACTTCCGCAAGGTTATCTGTCTTACCTTTAATAGATGCGGTGATGCTTGGGCTACAATATGCGAATTCGATATCGTCAATCGCGATATCGTTACCACAACCACCATCCATGTCGTTCATGATAATTACCTTAACGGAGTCGATATTCGACGGTACCGTAAATGAGCCACCATATTTCTGCCAGCTCGATTTAGCGTTACTGAGGTCCATAGACACGTTATAAGTAGGGAAGTTTGCCAGAATCTGGCTTGGGTTGGCGGCATTCACCACCTGGAAGGTCACACCAGCATATTGATATTTGCTGACGCAACCACTTTCAAAAACGCCGATAGGGTTGATGTTAATCAACCATGCACTAAAGTTGTATACAGAACCGCGACAGAGACCTGTTACTGTTTTCTGATACATTCTTTTCGGGAGATAAGCGGAGTTCGCAACAAGCATCGCACCACGATTGTTACCGGTGTGGTCAGTGTTGTTTACCCAGTCTCCCTTTAACTGGGTCGTGTTGGAGATTGAATAATAGTTATCTGCAAGTTCTCCCGTACCCTGATAGTCGTAGGTTACTACGCCATCAATCGGATATTTTCTGCGGGTGACACCGTTGGCCATGGTACCGAAGTCTTCAAAGAAGCCTGGTTTATCGTTGGCCTCGTTTGATCCACAGATATTAATAGTACAGTCATGCGCTATAATCGTACGGCTGGTGGTATATGTTCTTACCGTTCCATTATTGTACGTATAGGGAATGGAAATGTTCACAGTATAAGTACCTGGCTGCATAAACTGCAAGGTCAGCGACATTGTTTTTTGTAGCTTAGTTGCTTTTGTCGTTGCAGTGGTATTAGCTGTGTACAGAATTTCATAGTCCGCATCGGTCCCCGATGGTCCCGATATCGTCCATGATGCTTTCTCAGAAGTTGGCCGATAGCCATTGCTGTTGAGGTTGTTGGGTATCGAGGCGTTAATACTCAGGTACTTCGCCTGACCGGCAGTGCTACTTGCGGTCGAGATACAAACTTCATTCGGCACATTAATATACGGTGTAGGGTTGTTCTGGGCCATCGCCACGGCACAACACATCATAGTATATAATAGGATTAGAATCTTTTTCATCAGTAGGTGTTTTGTGAAAAAAGTATCAGGTGAGCGACGACTAGACATCGCACCAACTGACGGATTTACAATAGCTTACCGATCGTTCATGACTCCAATCCCTTTCCGGAATGGTTTTTTGAGAAGTGTAAAGTGTTTCCATAGGCTTGATCATTTTTTTACTTGATATGGCTAAGAAATGAGACTATTTTAAAATTAAAATTATAACTAATATAGGAAATATAAAAAATGTGTATATATTCTAAAGCGATAAATGGAAGCAGAATTAGAAATAAGAGGGCGGGGGGAATTTGATTTTCAGTACCTTAGTTGGACGAAAAAAAGTTTGCAGTTGTGGCTAAAAGTTATCCACACTCGCAATACGTTAATAAATATTTTATAACACGTGCTTGTTGTATAAAATATTTACCTACCTTTGCAGACCAAATTTGATGTAAGATGCCCAAAGTAAAGACTCATTCCCGGGCGAAGAAGACCTTCAAGGTTACCGGGAGCGGACAGATTAAGAGGTATAATGCCTTCAAAAGTCACTTGCTGACTAAGAAGTCTAACAAGAGAAAACGCCACCTGAGAGGTAGCACCCTTGTAGATTCGGCTAACCTGAACCTGGTAAAAAGAATGCTTGCTCTCAGATAATGAGAAGTGGTGTTGTTGAGTAATTAATTATTAAACCTGATCAAAAAAGCACTATATGCCTCGTTCAGTAAATGCTGTTGCTTCCAGGGCCCGCAGGAAGAAAATATTAAAGCAGGCCAAAGGCTTCTACGGTAAACGTAAAAATGTCTATACCGTAGCGAAAAACGTATTGGAGAAAGGTCTTACGTATAGCTACGTAGGTCGCAAACTCAAGAAAAGAAATTACCGTCAGCTGTGGATCGCTCGTATCAACGCTGCAGTTCGCGCTGAAGGAATCACTTATTCTGAGTTTATCCATAAATTGTCAGTTAAGAATATCGGCCTGAACAGGAAGGTATTAGCTGATCTGGCAATGAATGAACCAGAAACTTTCAAAAATCTGGTTGCTTCCGTTAAGTAATCTCGCGAAGCTTCGAAAGCATAAAATACCTGATGGCCGGTGTTGTATTCAACACCGGCCGTTTGTTTTTGGACAAATTGTAAGCGCCCGCCTGTCGTAGAGCTACGCTACCTGTAAAGCTCCAGAACCATAAAATACCCAATGGCCGGTGTTGTATTCAACACCTCCCCGCTGCCGCAGAGATACACTAATAGTTTGTATATTGTATAACAGCCGGCTGTTCGCCGGTCTGAAGCCCTTTTGACTATACTCATCTTCCGCTAATGCTCCGCTCCTGACGCAGCATCAACGAAAGATGAGTATAGTCAAAAGGGCTTTTTATTGGTATTCCACATTTTTACCTATCTTGGATCCGATAGGTAACCTATACCACCCTCTTAATAACTGTTAAATTGTCCCTCATGACAATCCACGTCCTCCGTTACAAACGTGTAATGCAAACGTTTGCATTATTCCTTTTGCTGCTGACTGCAGCATTCCATTCACAGGCGCAAACGCCCCGTTTTAAAGTCATTGCATTCTACAATGGCACATGGGACGCCGCACACATTAGCTTTGTACAGGAAGCCAACCGCTGGTTTCCCACCATCGCCGCGCAGTACAATTTCTCCTATGAAGCGACCAACAATTGGAACAACCTGAACGCGAATTTCCTCTCGCAGTACCAGGTAGTCCTCTTCCTGGATGACCTGCCTTCCGGCGCCGCACAACGTGCCGCCTTCCAGCAGTACATGCAGAACGGTGGCGCATGGATGGGCTTTCACGTCTGCGCTTTCACCACCAGCGCCTCCGGCTGGAGCTGGTACCACAACACCTTCCTGGGCAGTGGTAATTTCCGCAACAACACCTGGGGCCCTACCTCCGCTACCCTTAAAGTAGAAGACCGTACGCACGCCAGTACCCTGCGCCTGCCTGCCACCTTCACCTCCGCTGTCAGCGAATGGTATAGCTGGACCAACGACCTGCGCAACAACAGCAACATCAGGATCCTCGCATCCGTAGATCCTGTGAGCTTCCCGCTGGGTACCGATCCGAACCAGTCCTGGACAAGCGGTTATTACCCGATCATGTGGACCAACAACAACTTCAAAATGCTGTACGCCAACTTCGGTCACAACGACATGAACTACAGCAACAACACCCCGAAGTCATCCACTTTCGCCAGTGAAATCCAGAACAGATTTATCATCGACGGATTACTCTGGCTCGGTGGTGTTACACCTGGTGGCCCCGCTCCTGCCCTGCCAATCCCAGGCACCGTACAGGCAGAAAGTTTCACCGGCATGAGCGGTATCCAGACCGAAGCCACTACAGATGCCGGCGGCGGATTAAATGTTGGTTATACCGATGCGGGCGACTGGCTGGATTACAAAGTCAATGTACAGACTGCAGGTACCTACAATGTTCAGTTCAGAGTAGCCAGCGAAACAGCCGGCGGTACAATAGAACTGAGAAAAGATGGCGCCATATTGTCTACCGCTGCTGTGCCTGTTACCGGCGCATGGCAGACATGGACCACTGTCAGCACAACCGCTACATTAGCAGCCGGCGAACAAACCCTGCGTCTCCACATCGCCGCAGGTGGTTTCAATCTCAACTGGGTACAGTTCTCTACAACCAGCAACCCGGGCAACAACATTCCGGTTGGCCAGATCATCACACTCAGAGGTAGCAACAACCTTTATGTCAGCGGAGAAAATGGTACAAAAGCCATGACCTGCGAAAGAACGGCTCCACAAACCTGGGAGCAGTTCTCCGTATGGAATGCCGGTCCGGGCAAAGTAAACCTGCGCAGCATGGGCAAATATGTTTCTTCTGAAAACGGCCTGCAGGCAATCACCTGTAACCGCACCACCGCAGCTTCCTACGAGGCTTTCGACTGGATCTCCAATGCCGACGGTACCGTCTCCCTGAGAGGTAATAACGGTTTGTATGTTTCTTCGGAAAACGGTGCTGCCGCAATGACCTGTACACGGCCTACGATTGATGGTTGGGAGAAATTCAATTTCACGATCGTCGGACCAGCAACTGCCGCCGTTACACTCGCAGCTTCCAGACCGGAAGACACACAGAAAGATGCACAACTGAACGTCTATCCGAATCCATTCGGCAGTCAGCTGAATTATACCGTACCTGCAGCTTATGCTTCTCACGTAGCAACGATCTTTGATCTTAACGGTCGCCAGGTATTACGGTCTGTTGTAAAAGGTAAACAATCTGCCTGTTTCCTGAATACTTCCAACCTGCCACGTGGCTTCTATATTCTGGATATTTCCAGTGGTACCTATCACAAACGTTTTAAAATTCAGAAGGCAGAATAAGACTTGAAAAATTAGGAATTAAGAATTGTTTAGCCTTACATTGATTATTGTCAATTATCGTATATTCAAAACAGTTAGTAATACCCAGATAACAACTCTTCCTTTATGCACTTGATCTTCGCTATTATAAAAAGCGACTTTTCAGAGATTTATTCTTGTTTTCTTACATTAGCGTATATCCTACACAGTTATAAGTAATAAAACAATAATATCTGCTTAAAGCACTTGATCGAGGCTAATTCTTAATTGTTAATTCCTAATTCCTAATTGCAAAAAAGTGAGATAAAAAAAGGCGATCGCTGCACAGCGATCGCCTTTTTTTTATCTCACTTTTTGCCTAGTAAAGTAGTCTTGTTTTAATAGTATGATTCACATCTTTCAGCAATGCAAATGCTTCTTTGGATAACTTACTATCCACGTCCAGCACCACATAACCAATAGCGTCATTCGTTTTCAGATACTGCCCCAGGATGTTGATCTTATTCTGAGATAATACAGTGTTAATCTCTGACAATACACCCGGCACGTTCTCGTGAATATGCAGGATACGGTGTGTATGATCTACAGCCGGTACACTGATCGCCGGAATGGTATGAGAACCAAAGCTCGCCCCTTTCTCCAGGTAGTTCAGCATTTTCGCGCTTACATCCAGACCAATATTATGCTGTGCCTCTTCTGTACTTCCACCGATATGTGGTGTCAGAATCACATTAGATAATTTTTGCAAAGGAGTGGAAAATGCCGCACCATTTTTTTCAGGTTCAACCGGGAACACGTCAATCGCCGCACCTGACAGCTGACCGCTTACCAGCGCCTCTTTCAGGTCATCCAGTTCCACCACTTCGCCACGGGCATAGTTGATGAAAATAGCGCCCTTCTTCGTATGTTTCAGGGTTTCTTTATTGATCATGTTTGCGGTGGTCTTGGTAGACGGAACGTGCAGGGAGATAATATCCGCCTGCGCAAACAGCGCTTCCAGTGAACGTAACTGTACCGCATTACCCAGTGGCAATTTGGTTTCCACATCGTAGTAGAATACGTTCATACCCAGCGCCTCGGCCAGTACGCTAACCTGACTACCGATATTACCATAACCCACGATACCCAGTGATTTACCACGCAGTTCGTAACTGCCTTTTGCTTCCTTCATCCAGATACCGTCATGCGCTGCCGCATTCTTATCCGGAATACGGCGAATCAGCATAATGGACAAACCAATCACCAGTTCCGCTACAGAACGTGTATTGGAATAAGGAGCGTTAAATACAGCCACACCCAGCTCACGGGCACTCTTCAGATCTACCTGATTCGTACCGATACAGAAACAGCCCACCGCCTGTAACTTGGTAGCAGCTTCCAGCACTTTCCTGGTAACCTGCGTCTTCGAACGGATACCCAGCAGATGAACGTCTTTCACTTCACGGATCAGATCTTCCTCGCCTAATGCGCCCGACAATCTTTTTACGTTGGCATACCCCGCCGATGAAAACTCCGCTGCCGCGGCATCGCTGATATTTTCCAACAATAAAATATTGATCTTCTCCTTCGGATAACTTGTCAACTTTTGCTGATCCATTGATTATATTTTATGCGTTACCAATTGCAATAAACAATTGGCTTAATAATTGTAATATGCCAAAACGAAGGCACAAACCTAAAAGATGTTAAGCAATTATCAAACAGTCTGCCCTCCGAATTTGATTTCGTCAAAATTTAAATCGAATTTGGCCCTTTTTTAGGCGTTTTTGTCCTTTAAATCTTAAAATACCTTTAAAATCGTGTTTTGGCGACTGTTTTTTTTGCGTAACAAATCATCCGGGGCTAATTTTGGCGCCTTTACAATTAAGTAAGCAGAAACAGAACCGACTCTAACTAGCAGATGAAAGCAGCTTATATCGTATTAACTATTTCCGGCATGGCCTTGTATGCAATTACAGCCTGTCAGAGCAATGCAGCAAATAATAAAGAAGGCAAAAATAAAGCAGATACTCCGAGGACTGAAGTGTTAAGCGAAACTGCCATGGCAGTACTTAATGCACCCTCCACCAAAGCACAGCAGGTAGAATTAAACAGTTTCTACAGAGACATGGTTCGCGGCGGCTTTAACGGGTCTATGATCGTCGCTAAAAAGGGCGTCATCATTTTCGAACAATATCATGGCCTGGAAAATTACCGGAACAGGAACTCAGCGATCAATGATAGCTCCTCCTTTCAGCTGGCCTCCGTTTCCAAGACTTTTACCGCCATGGGCATCCTTTCCCTGATGGAAAAAGGAAAACTCGGCCTCCAGGACTCCGTACAGAAATATTATCCTCAGTTTCCATATAAGGGTATTACCCTGCAGATGCTGCTCTCTCATCGTAGCGGCCTGCCAAATTACCTTTACTTCTGCGACAGCATCTGGCCGGATAAGGATAAATTCCTGACCAACGAAGATGTCATCCAGCTGATGATAAAACACCGCCCGCGTATCCAGCATACCCCGGGAACACATTTCCAGTATTGTAATACGAACTACATGCTGCTTGGTGCTATTATCGAAAAAGTAAGCGGACAGAAGTACACCGAGTTCATGCAGCAGACCTTCTTCAATCCCCTGGGCATGACCAATACCTTTGTATATGACCCGTCCAGCGCCGTACGCGCTCACCAGACGGCCAGTCATAAATATAACGGTCAACTGGAGCCAGACACTTACTTTGACGGCGTATTTGGCGATAAAGGTATCTACAGCACGGCCAGAGACATGCTCAAATGGGACCAGGCCCTGTACAACGGTCAGCTGTTCTCCGCAGAGACTATCAAGGCAGCTTACACCCCTTACAGTCACGAAAAACCAGGCATACGTAACTATGGCCTCGGCTGGAGACTCATGGTTTACCCTGACAGCAGCGAGATCGTTTACCACAATGGCTGGTGGCACGGCAATAACACCGTGTTCAACCGTATCATAAAAGATACATCCACTATTATCATTCTTGGAAATAAATATAACCGGAATATCTACCGTGCAGTAAAACCGGTAAGTGCCATCTTAGGACATGGCACAGAGGAAGGGGAGGAATAATTACTCCCCATGCTTTCTGTTGGGCAGGACGTTCTCTCTCTTCCATTCAATAAGCCCCGAAAAGGCTTCCTGCCGCACCGGACAGTTTTGCATCTGACAATAATGACAGCAGGACGGAATACAAGGGTCCGTATGTATAAAAAATTCTACTTCTCCGGAGGAAAAAGCATCATTGACCAGCCGCTCAATCGCCTTTAACTCCTCGTGCGCGTCACTCAGTTCCAGGTAATAGGGTAAAGTCAGATGACAGTCAATGTGATAATTATTACCATATTGCTGCACCCGCATATTATGCACATCAATCCAGCGCTCCCCACGATGTGCAGACAACACCTGTATCACCTTATCCACTACACGCATATCCGTTTCGTCCATCAGACCGGATATTGAAGTCCGCAGCAACTGATACCCCTGACGTAAAATCAATACACCCATCAGCGCAGACGCCGCCGGATCTATCCATTTCCAGCCGGTAAAATGTATAATCAGCAAAGCCGCGATCAATCCCAGACTACTATAAACATCCGTCATAATATGCTGACCATTGCCAGTAATAGTCATAGAGTTCAGTTTCTTCCCCTCCCGTGCCAGGAAAAGACCCAGTAACAGATTGGCCAGCGTCGTACCTGCTATCAGCCAGACACCCTTATCCAGTTTATTCAGTTCCGTAGGAATAAAGAAGTATTGCCCTGCCTTGAAAAGAATAAGACAACCGGCAATAAAGATCATCGCACCTTCAAAACCAATAGAAAAAAACTCCACCTTCCCATGCCCGTAAGGATGATTTTCATCTTTCGGTTTCCTGGTAAGATAAATACTGTAACAGGCAAAAGCCCCGGCCACAACATTGATAATGGACTCCAGCGCATCAGACAGGATGGCAACAGAATGGGTCAGGAACCAGGCAGCAAACTTGGTCCCCGTTAAAACAAAACTGACGATCAGTGAAATTAATATAACGCGTAAGTCTCTTCTCTGCAAAACGTGACGGATTGATTCACAAAGAAAAGGAAAATATTGCGTAAGTTAGTAGAGGGGTTCGTAACAGAACGCTGTATGTAGAAACCTTGCAATTATCCTGATATCATATAAATGTTTTCCTTTTAACCCTTCGAAGGGTAACCAAAATCTGTAGTATGTACATTCCAAACCCGAAAGCAAAGTGGCTATGCCTGCTTCTGTGCAGTGCATTCAGCCAGGTGCATGTAAATGCTGCCCCTGTCATTGCAAAAAGCGTTTCGCCCGGCGCCTATGGATTATTTCAACAGCCTGTTACTGAAACAGTTACCGGTATTGTAAGAATCTATGGAAAAAACGGTCGCCCCGAAGCCATCCCCGGTATTAACGTAATAGAAAAAGGTACTGTCAACGGGACTGTCACAGATGCCGCAGGCGCCTATACGTTAAAGGTAAAAAAGGGTGCTACGCTCACCTTCTCCATGATCGGGTATAAATCCCGCGAAATGAAAGCGTCGTCTGCAGAACCACTCAACGTCATCCTGGATGAAGATGTGAGCGCACTGAAAGAAGTCGTTGTAACCGGTTACCAGACGATCGACCGTAAACTTTTCACCGGTGCTGCCGCCAATGTAAAAGCATCCGACATCAAACGTGACGGTATCACCGATGTCAGCCGTATGCTGGAAGGCCAGGTAGCCGGTGTCAGCGTACAGAACGTATCCGGTACCTTCGGTGCGGCGCCTAAAATACGTGTACGCGGCGCCACCTCCATCACCGGCGATAATAAACCACTCTGGGTAGTGGACGGTGTCGTACTGGAAGACGTCATCAACGTATCCAACGAACAGCTCTCCACCGGTAACCCTTCTACCCTGCTCGGTTCCTCTGTAGCGGGCCTGAACCCGGACGATATCGAAAGCTTTCAGATCCTGAAAGATGCTGCCGCCACCGCCCTCTATGGTGCGCGTGCGATGAACGGCGTGGTAGTCGTAACGACGAAAAAAGGTAAGGTCGGTCAACCCGTAATTTCCTATACCGGCAACTTCTCCACCTACCTGAAACCTACTTACGATCAGTTCGACATCATGAAGTCGGATGATCAGATGGCTTTCTATAACGAACTGTCCCTGAAAGGATGGTTAAACCATTCTGATGCTACACGTGCCGAAAATGGCGGCGTCTACACCAAAATGTATAATCTGATCGATAAATACAACGCCACCAACGGCTCCTTCGGTCTGTATAACAGCCCTGAAAGCAAACGCCAGTTCCTTGAGCGTTACGCCAAAGCGAATACCGACTGGTTTGATGTATTGTTCCGCAACTCCTTTATGCAGGAACACTCGCTCAGCGTATCCTCCGGTACCGATAAATCTCAACTCTACGTCTCCACCAGCTTCCTGCAGGACCAGGGCTGGACAATGGCCGATAAAGTAAAACGCTTCACCGGTAACGTAAGAGCCAACTACAATATCAACGATAAAGTCTCCTTCGGTTTTATCACCCAGGGTGTCGTACGTGACCAGCGGGTACCTGGTACGCTGAACAGGAACAGTAATGCGGTAAGCGGACAATTCGACCGCGACTTTGACATCAATCCCTATAGTTACGCACTCAATACCAGCCGCGCCTTGACTGCCTACGATGAAAAAGGTAACCTGGAATACTTCACCCGCAACTTCGCTCCTTTCAATATCGTCAATGAAATGAGCAACAACTACATCGACCTGACCCAGCTCGATATCAAGTTGCAGGGCGACTTCTCCTATAAGATCCTGAAGAACCTGAAGTATACCTTCCTCGGTAACCTCCGCTATGTGAAATCCAGCCAGGATCACAAGATCAAGGAGAACTCCAATATGCCGCAGGCATACCGTGCAGCAGGCGATGCCACCATCCGCTCCCGTAACCGCTTCCTCTACCGCAACCCGGATGATCCGGAAGCAGAACCGGTAGTAGTGCTGCCCTACGGTGGTATCTATACAACGGAAGATGACTACCTGGTCAGCTACTATTTCCGTAACATGATCGAATGGAATAAAAACTGGAATGATAAACATATGGTGAACTTCCTCGGATCGCAGGAATTGCGCTATGCGAACCGTCAGAACAGGCAGTTTGACGGATATGGCTATCAGTTCGACAAAGGTGGCGTGCCCTTCATCGATCCGAATATCATCAAGCAGAACGTAGAAAACAACTTCAACTACTACAGCATCTCACAGAACTATGACCGCTACCTGGCCTACCTAGCCAATGCGGCTTACTCCTACAAAGGAAAGTATAACTTCAACGCCAGCATCCGCTACGATGGTTCCAACCTCCTCGGTGAATCCCGTACCGCACGCTGGTTACCTACCTGGAACGTCAGCGGTTCCTGGAACGTAGATACGGAAGACTTTATGCGCAGACAGGAAACCGTCAACCGACTGACACTCCGTGCCACTTACGGCCTGACGGGCAGTATGGGTAATGCCCGTAATTCCAGTGTCGTATTGCAGAACCGTAGCGCCAAACGCCCTTATCTTTCCGAAATAGAATCTGTTATTTATATCCAGAGCCTCGAAAACTCTGAATTAACCTGGGAGAAACAATACGAGACCAACGTTGGTATCGATGCGGGCCTGTTCCAGGACAGACTGACCTTCACCATCGACGGTTACCTGCGTAAAGGATTTGATCTGATCGGTCCGATCCGTACCTCCGGTATCGGTGGAGAAAGCGTAAAAATTGCCAACTACGGCGATATGAAATCTCATGGTGTGGAAGCTACTGCTGCCTACAAGATTGTCGATAACAAGACATGGGGGCTCCGGACGCAACTGACCGTTGGTTACAACAAAGGAAAAATTACCAAACTGGAAAATCTGCCGATTATATGGGATCTGGTAGTTGCAGATGGTGGCGCGACTGTTGGTCACCCGGTACGCGGACTGTACTCCATTCCGTTTGAAGGGCTGAACCCGAAAGATGGTACGCCTTTATTCACCAACCAGGACGGACAAAAAAGTGGTAACGTATACCTGCAAAGCGATAAGGTAAACAACCTGGTATACAATGGTCCGGTAGATCCTACCCTGACCGGCGGCTGGTTCAATACCCTCCGTTACAGCAACTTCTCCCTGTCAGCCCTGGTAACCTACAGCACGGGTAATAAGATCCGTCTGAACCCAGGTTTCAAACAGCAGTACACCGATCTGGATGCCAGTTCCAATGACTTCCTGAACCGCTGGACACTGCCGGGAGATGAAACCCGTACCGACGTACCTTCCGTACTGGATAAACTGGGCAACTCACTGCTGGACGGCGCATATCCGTACAACAACTACAACTACTCCACTGCTCGCGTAGCCAATGGCGATTTTGTAAGACTGAAACAGGTATCCGTCGCTTACAATCTTCCGCCAAAAATGATCCGCAGGGCAGGATTTAATAACCTGTCTGTCAGCCTGGTAGCCAATAACGTATGGCTGATCTATGCGGACGACCGTCTCAACGGACAGGATCCTGAATTCTTCAATTCCGGAGGTGTTGCACTGCCGATCCCAAGACAGTTCACCCTTTCCCTGAAAGCAGGTTTATAACCTAAAACCCATGTAATGATGAAAAAGATAACTTACTATATAATTGCTGCAACACTGATCACGGCCGCCGGTTGTAAGAAATACCTGGAGCAGTCGCCCGACCAGCGTACACAGCTTAATTCGGTGGAGAAAGTAGCCGAGTTGTTAGCTACTGCTTATCCGCAGGCAGACTATGCCACCTTCACCGAAGCGGCGTCTGATAATGCAGCCGACAAAGGCACCGGTGGTTTCCTTACAGAACAGATCAATACCAATCCTTACTTCTTCCGGGATGTGACAGAACGGGAACAAGGCTCTCCTACCAACTACTGGAATGCCTGTTACCAGTCTATCGCAGCCTGTAATCAGGCGCTGGAAGCGATTGCTAAAGCAGACAATCCGGAAGATTATAACGCACAGAAAGGCGAAGCATTGGTGGCCCGTGCATACAACCACTTTATGCTGGTGACCCTGTTCTCCAAAGTATACAATGCCACAACAGCAGCACAGGATCCCGGTATTCCTTATGTGACCACACCTGAGAAAATTGTCAATGCGAAATATGAAAGGAAGACCGTCGCCTTTGTATATGAGCAGATCGAAAAAGACCTGTTAACGGGTTTACCGCTGCTGGACAATACTGCTTATAAGGTACCAAAATACCATTTCAACAAAGCCGCAGCCAATGCCTTCGCTGCCCGTTTCTACCTGTTCAAAAAGGATTATCAGAAAGTGATCACCTATTCGAACAATGTATTCCCCGGCGGAAACTTCAAAACCAATCTGCGTCCCTGGGTAACGGTATACAGTCAGCTGACCGGTACAGAAATGGAGGCCATCTATACCAAAGCATCTGAAACAGCCAACCTCCTGCTGGTAGAAGCGCCTTCCAACTGGGCCCGTTCTGTAGCCAGCTATCGCTATGGTTTGAGAACAGACCTGGTATATGGATTATATGGTGACCCGAATGTAACGACAGGCAGCTGGGTACAGCCGCTTTACTACCGGGGCAGTACCGAAAACTGGCTAATTCTGAAATTCCGTGAACATTTCGTACGCTCCAGCGCCAATGCTGATATCGGGGTACCATATACCATTTTCCCACTCTTCACAGCGGAAGAAGCATTGTTTAACCGGGCAGAGGCCAATATTCACCTGGGCAACAACACGGCTGCCAAAAAGGACCTGGATGATTACGCCAGCATGCGTATAGAAAACTATAACAGTGACTTCAGGATCACAGACACGAAGTTGAGGACCTTCTACAAAACCTCCGATATAAAAACAGCGCTGATTAATGCATTACTCGACTTCAAACGGGCAGAGTTCATGCAGGAAGGTACCCGCTGGTTTGACATCTTACGCTATGACCTACCTGTTACACATACCAGTGTAACCGGGGAATCAGCTACTCTGACCGCCAATGATCCACGTCGTCTCTTCCAGTTACCACAGGAAGTTGTACTGGCCGGCATTCAACAGAACCCCCGTTAACACGGTAAAACTAATTTGACTATGAAACAAATGCAGATAAAATTGCTCATGGTATTTATCTTCCTCGGTAGCATCATGGCTTGTTCAAAGGATGATAAAATAGATAGTGTGAACATCCCCGGCCTCGGAGGTGAAACCTGGGTAAAAGGACCGCTGGATTTCTGGCTGGATTCCGTATTCACAAAGCCCTTTAATATCGAAGTCAAATACCGCTTCGAACGCTATGAACTGACCCTGGATAAAACACTGGTACCAGTCATGGAAAGTAAAGTGCAACCGGTTATGAGCACTATCCAGAAAACCTGGATCGCGCCTTATATCGCAGAAGCCGGCGAGACTTTCTTCAAAACCTATTGTCAGAAACAGTTTGTCCTGGTAGGTAGTCCGCAGTTCAACTCTAACAATACCATCACACTCGGTACAGCAGAAGGCGGTCGTAAGATCGTATTATTCTGGCTGAATGATTTTTTACTGACTGACAAGCCTTTTGTAAAGGAAATGCTGCATACCATTCACCACGAATTTGCGCATATTCTGCATCAGACCATTATGTACCCTGTAGAATACAAACGCATCTCTACCGGCTATACCGGTAGCTGGAATGACTATACACTGGAAGAAGCGCTGGATAGAGGATTTATTACACAGTATGCCCGCAGCGCACCGGATGAAGACTTTGTAGAAATGATCTCCACCATGCTGGTAGAAGGTAAAGATGGTTATGAAGCCATTATTGCCGAAGCCCCGGATGATGCACAGGCGAAGTTCCGTCAGAAGGAAGAAATCGTTGTGCGCTACTTTATGGAGAATTACAACATCGACTTCTACCGTCTCCAGACCCGCGTACAGGATGCAATTGATAACTTGTAAAACAGGAAACATGCTTTATAACAGACTATATATTATACTGCTGGCATTCCTCTTTGCCGCATGTTCGAAGGATAAAACCGAATCGCTTTTCGGAGAGAAACCGGAAGAACGTTTGGAGGAAGCCATGAAAGAATACAAGGCCACATTAACAGGAAGTGCCTACGGATGGAAAACAGGTGTCTATCCTGCCGCCGGTGGCGGATACGCCTTCTATTTTAAGTTCGGCGCCAATGACCGGGTCACCATGTACAGTGACGTTACACCGGATGCAGCCAGTCAGGGACTGGAAAGTACGTACCGCCTGAAAGCAGTTCAGCGTCCATCCCTACTATTTGATACCTATTCCTACCTGCACCTGCTCTCCGATCCTGATCCGAATGTCTACGGCGGAGCAACCGGACAGGGTTATGCGATCGATTTTGAGTACAGTATAGATGCCGTTTCTGCGGATACCATCAAACTGACGGGTATCGCCAACAACACCAGAATGGTGATGGTAAAAGCGACACAGGCGGAAGCAGAAGCGTATGCAGCAGGTGACTTCGTTTCGCTGATTGACAACATGCAAAGCTACATGGCGCAAAATCCGTGGTTGTATCTCGAATTCAGCGATGGGCGCAAATTACAGGTAAGTGTGAACTCCTTTGCCAAAAACTTTACCCTGATCTACATCGATGATGCCGGGCAGGTACAGCTGTTATCCACCGGATACTATTATACATTAAACGGACTCTATCTGAAGAACCCGATCACGTACAACGGCAATACATTCCATGAACTCTTCTGGGATCCGGTGAAAGAAGTCTTCTATGTTACTGTAAATGGTCAACGGGTAGAAGTAAAAGTCTCTCCCAGCTCTGTCGTGCCGGCACACAGGTTACTGGGCATTGACTTTGCTTCCCTGATCGTTCCGCCACAGGCATTACCGGGATGGTCGGCCGACTTCACGACGATCTATACCACTGCGGCGAATGCTATTCGTACAGGCCCTTACCGCCTGACTCTGTATTATACAGAGTTTGCCTTTGACGTGACACAGGGTATCATGAACGTGGATGTCTACGTCATTCAGAACAACAACTTGTACCTGGCACAGTATCCGTTCACCTATACGAAGACAAATGCCGGGGTATTCAAATTCACCGGACAAACCTTCAGGGGCAATGCCGGCCTGATTGCCACGGAGATGAAACCTTTGCTGGACTATATCCGGAATGACCGCTTTACCATGGATTTCCTGGTAGACAGTCAGGAAGGTAAACTGGCCCAGTTAAAAAGTGTAGAGCATCCTACCTTCTTTTTCTCGGGATATCCGCAATAACGATCACCATAACTTGTTGCAAAAATAAAAGAGGAACTGACTGCTCAGTTCCTCTTTTATTTTGATGTTTTGCCGGTATATTAAGCAGGTAGTATCACTGTAAATGTAGCGCCTTCATTCAGCTTTCCATTCGCCCTGATGATCCCATGATGATTCTCTACGATCTTCTTACAGAGTGCCAGCCCGATACCCGTACCGGCATATACCTTCCGTTCATTCAATCGCTGGAAGATGGCAAATATCCTTTCGGCAAACTGCTGTTCAAAACCGATTCCGTTATCAGAAAACTCCAGTTTTACATAAGAAATATCCTCCTGTAAGCCCGGATAAAACGGTATTTCCGGCGCCGGTAGTGGTGATGCGAAAATACTTATAAGTGGCTGATTTTCACAGAATTTGAGCGAGTTACCTATTAAGTTGGTAAAGAGCTGCTGAAGCTGTAAAGGAATACCTTTGACCACCGGCAGCGTATTGCTTTTTATAGTCGCCTGTTTCTGCTCTATCAGCAGGTCAAAATCGCCTTTTACCTGTTGTAATATCGTGTTCAGATCGATCGGAACAAACTTCTCTTCCGTGTTGGAGAGACGGGAATAATCCAGCACGTCTTTGATCAGTTGCGTCATCCTTTCTGCGGATGACTGGATCTTATCAAAGTAATTATTAACGGGATTCCCTTTCTGCAGACTTTTCTGCAACAACTCAGAGAAGGTTCTGATCTTACGTAGTGGTTCCTGCAAATCATGACTGGCGATATAGGCAAACTGCTCCAGTTCCGAGTTTTTTCGTAATAGCTCAGAAGTACGTGCTTCTACCTTCTTTTCCAGTTCCTCTGCACTATGTTGTAAGATGTCCAGCGCATGTCGGTGCAGCCGGGATACCCTGATCTGTGCACGTACCCTTGCCTGTAATTCTTTGGCGGAAAATGGTTTTGTCAGGTAATCATCCGCACCAATATCATAGCCTTCAATAGTCGCTTCCTCACCTGCCCTGGCAGACACCAGGATCACTGGTAATGACTCCGTTGCAGGGTTATGTTTTACATGATGCAACAGTTCGATACCATCCATTTCCGGCATCATCACATCACTGATGATCAGTTCAGGCTGATGTGTTGCTATCTTTTCCAGCGCCAGTTTTCCGTTGGCGGCTGTTTCGATGTAATATTGTTTTTCAAGCAGGCGTTGCAGATAGTCGCGCATATCAGCATTATCATCCACGATCAGGACACGCGCTCTTTCTTCTCCTTCTTCAATCCTATCGATATCGATGCCATTGCTATCCTGCTGGCGGTTGAAATACATGGCCTCATTGACATAAGCGGCACTAAGTCCGGGTGTCTGGTTAGTACCTGCACCTGCATTTTCTACCACCTGCTCTTCCGGCAAATGCGCTCTTCCCAGCGGTATCTTTACGGCAAACGTACTGCCTTTCCCTTCCTCGCTCTCCACACTGATATCGCCGTTGTGCAGTTGTACCAGCTCCCGCACGAGTGAAAGACCGATACCAGTTCCTTCAAAGGAGCGGCCTTTACTTTGTTTTACCCGATGGAAACGCTCAAACATGTTAGGCAGTTCCGACACCGGAATACCTACGCCAGTATCACGTACAAGCAATATGGCGTGTTGATCGCTTTCCTCCAGGATCACACTGATGCTCCCCTGTAAGGTATATTTAAAGGCGTTGGATAAGAGATTCAGGATAACCTTCTCCCACATATCGCGGTCAACATAAGCAGCCATAGAGAGGTCCTTACACGTCACATTGAATTCCAATCCTGCATGTTCCACTGCTGCTCTGAACGTACTGGCGATATCCGTCGTCACGTCGCTGAGGTTTACCGGAAAATACTGTGCCCTGACTTTATCCGCTTCAATACGGCTGAAATCGAGCAGCGTATTTACCAGTCGCAGCAAGCGCATAGCATTACGGTGAGTAGCGGTGACATTGGCTTCCTGCTGCTTAGTCAGTACACCATCCTGTTGAGACAACAATTCCTCCAGTGGCCCCAGCATCAGCGTCAATGGTGTGCGGAACTCGTGACTGATATTACTGAAAAAGGCGGTTTTTGCCCGGTCTATTTCCAGCAGCGCTTCCGCCCTTTTTCGGGCTTCTTCTACTGTATGCACATTTACAATACTACCCGCGATCTGATCGGCGACCAGCTGAAAAAAACTGGTGTATTTTTCATCCAGTTGCCGGTGCGGATTAATACCTACGATGAGCAATGCAAAAGGACAATCCTGTCCGTTTTGCATCACAGGAATCACGAGTGCCTGGTCCGGACTGATCGTCCAGCAACCAGAAGGCAGTTGTCCATATTTCGCCTGAAGCTCCTCGATCCTGGCCGCACGGTTATGCGTTATCACGTAGGGAAACTGCCAGTCGTCAGCAATCGTACTCTCCAGGATAAGCTCTTGCGGCAGGATATCTGTGGACAACAGTTCATCTGTTTTCGCCGTCATGTTCAGGGTGCCGGTCTGTATACTGAGTTCGTAAAAACAGGCAAAAGGGAAATCTGCCGGGTTTTCTTTTAATATTTCTACAGCGCGGTTATATACATCTGCATCATCTTTTGCTTCCGCCAGGTATCTACCCAGATCTTTCAACGTACGTAATTGTCTTTCACCAAGGATACGTTGTGTATCGTCAGTATTGGCGCAGATAATACCGCTGGTGCCGCCTTCATCTCCAGGCACCGGACTATATGAAAACGTGTAGTAGGTTTCTTCAGGATACCCATTCCGCTCCATCAGTAGCAGCAATGATTCATCATATGTGCCAACATTCTGCTGCATACACACTTCTGCCCTGGGACCTACCTGGTCCCATATTTCCGTCCATACCTCACTGGCAGGACTTCCCAGCACGGCAGGGTGTTTTCCGCCGAGAATACTTCTATATGCATCGTTATACAGGTTAATCAGGTCGCCGCCCCACCATACAAACATGGGTTGCCGTGAAGTAAGCATAATACGCACACAGGTCTTCAAACTTTGAGGCCACGCTTCAACAGGTCCTAATGGCGTTTTAGACCAATCCCTGGAGCGAATCAATTCCCCCATTTCACCGCCGCCGGTGAGGAATTCAGGGGTTACGGTCTTGGTTAGTTCCATAAAGTATCTAAATCGTCTGAATTCTACCTCTCAAAACTTGCTCCAATCTTTTAACAAGTTCGGAGATGCTGGGGGGTTTCACGATATAATCATTGGCCCCTAACGATTTTGTTTCGGTGATATCTTTCTGCTCTGAGGAAGTGGAGTATATAATGACGGGAGTCTTTTTCAGACGTGGCAGTTTCCGTATCTCGGTCAGGCATTCCCTCCCGTTCATCCGCACCATGTTCAGGTCCAGGAAAATAAAATCAGGAATAAAGTCGCTGTCAATATTAAGTTTGTTCAGCGCTTCGATTCCGTCATTTGCGGTGATGCAAGTAATATCCGGGTCTATCGTATCAAGTGCCAGGGCAAAAATTTCCTGGTCATCGTCGTCGTCGTCAATTAAAAAACAAATGATCTTTTCCTGCATATTGTGTCAAAACTTACCCAATATAATAAATTTGGGTATCCGGTTGTTTAGAATTTAAACATAAGTATTTCTTATCTGAGACTACATGGAGGAAGATAGTAAGGAGGACTGCAAACAAAAAAACCCGGAACACAGGTCCCGGGTTCATTCGATATAATTGCACCAAGTAAATAAAGCGGATTAAGTTCCTATTACTCAGGTTTGCCTTCAGATGGAGTCGGTGCTGGACGCGGCTCTCTCGGCTGCTGCGGGCGATCTTCCCTCGGACGATCATCCTTTGGACGATCCTCTTTCGGACGATCTTCTTTACCGCCGTCAGATTTCTTCTTAGCACTCTTAGGTGCGAAGATCGCGATCATGCGTTTACCTTCCATTGTCGGCATACCTTCCAGGGCGCCTACTTCAGCCAGCCTTTCAGCGAACTTCAGCAGAATCAGCTCACCACGTTCTTTAAACATGATCGCACGACCCTTGAACTGTACATATGTTTTTACTTTGTTACCATCCTTCAGGAATTTCTCAGCATGTTTCGCCTTGAAATCGAAGTCATGGTCATCTGTATTTGGCGTGAAACGAATTTCCTTCACCTCGCTCTTATGAGCTTTCGCCTTCATCTCCTTTTCCTTCTTCTTCTTCTCGTAGAGGAATTTGTTATAGTCGATGATGCGGCATACCGGAGGTACGGCATTAGGGGAAATCTCAACCAGATCCAGCCCCTGCTCTTCTGCCATGCGCAGGGCTTCCTCTGTACGATATACCCCAACCTCAATGTTTTCACCTACCAATCGCACTTCAGGCACGCGAATCATTCTGTTCGTGCGGTGCTCTTGCTGTTGTTCTCTGCGAAAGTTAGGATTTCTACCCCTGTTGGGATTGTTACTGTTAAAACTTGGTCTGGGTCCTTGTGGCATTAAAAAAAATAAAGTTACTAATTAATAATTGTCAGTATGTGGTCCATAGTCCACGAACAGCGTCTTAGAGATTGGTCGCCCGGCGGGTGATCTGAATCCGCAGACAGTCATCTGTAATCTATGGACTATAAAGCAATTAACGTACCCGAAAATACAAAAGTTCAATTAGTTAAAAATATATTTTATGATCTTTTGTATAGAATTGAATTATTCGAACGGTTTTCTGCTAACTACTTCCTCTTTTACGAGTGCAATGAATTGATCAATGTCCATCGCGCCGAGGTCGCCTTTTGCTTGTCTGCGTACCGCGACTTTGCTTTCAGCAGCTTCCTTCTCACCGATCACGAGCATGTAAGGTATCTTTGCAAGTTCAGTTTCCCTGATCTTTTTACCTATCTTCTCGCTACGGTCATCAATTTCTGCGCGAATTTCAACATTTTTCAGCAATTCTGCTACTTTTTCTGCATATTCCTGGTTCTTGTCACTGATCGGCAGGATCTTTACCTGGGTTGGTGTCAGCCACAGCGGGAATTTACCACCACAGTGTTCGATCAGTACCGCAATGAAACGCTCCAGTGAACCGAATGGTGCACGGTGGATCATCACCGGGCGATGTTTCTGGTTATCAGCACCTACATACTCCAGTTCAAAACGCTCCGGCAGGTTATAATCCACCTGGATGGTACCCAGCTGCCATTTACGGCCGAGGGCGTCTTTCACCATGAAGTCCAGTTTTGGTCCGTAAAACGCGGCCTCACCGTATTCTACGACTGTTTTCAAACCTTTCTCCGCTGCTGATTCAATAATTGCCTGTTCAGCGAGGTTCCAGTTTTCATCGCTACCGATGTATTTAGCCCTGTCTTCCTGATCACGCAGGGAAATCTGAGCAGTATAATCGGTGAAATTCAGACTTTGGAACACATACAGTACCAGGTCGATTACTTTACAGAACTCTTCTTTTACCTGGTCAGGACGACAGAAAAGGTGCGCATCATCCTGAGTAAATCCACGTACACGGGTCAGGCCATGGAGTTCACCATGCTGCTCGTAACGGTATACGGTACCGAATTCTGCAAAACGAACCGGCAGGTCTTTATAGCTCTTCGGACTGGATTTATAAATCTCACAGTGGTGCGGACAGTTCATCGGCTTCAGCATGAACTCCTCGCCTTCTTCCGGCGTATGGATCGGCTGGAAGCTGTCTTTACCATATTTCTCGTAGTGACCGGAAGTGATGTACAGATTCTTGTTACCGATATGCGGCGTTACCACCGGCATATAACCACTTTCGATCTGTGCTTTCTGCAGGAAGCTCTGTAAGCGTTCACGCAGCATAGCGCCTTTTGGCAACCATAAAGGCAGACCAAGACCTACTTTTTCAGAGAAAGTGAACAGTTCCAGTTCCTTACCCAGTTTACGGTGGTCACGTTTTTTTGCCTCTTCCACCAGGTGCAGGTATTCATCCAGCTCCTTCTGTGTAGGGAAAGTGATACCGTAAATACGGGTCAGCATCTTATTTTTCTCATTACCACGCCAGTAAGCGCCGGCAATGTTAGTCAGCTTGATAGCTTTGATGAAACCGGTGTTCGGGATGTGTGGTCCGCGACACAGGTCCGTAAAGTTACCTTGTGTATAGAAAGTGATGGAACCATCCTTCAGATCCCTGATCAGTTCCAGTTTATACTCGTCGTTCTTTTCGGTGAAGTATTTTTCTGCGTCGGCTTTGCTGACTTCACGGCGCTCGTAGACGCTGTTGTTCTTTGCCAGTTCAGCCATCTTGTCGCCGATCTTCTGCAGATCCTCTTCAGAAATACTGCGCCCTCCCAGGTCAATATCGTAATAGAACCCGTTTTCAATAGCAGGTCCGATACCCAGTTTCACCCCGGGATACAACGCTTCCAGTGCTTCTGCCATCAGGTGAGCAGAAGAGTGCCACATGGTAGATTTACCGTCCGTATCGTTCCATGTCAATAGCTGAAGCGTGCCATCCGTGGTAATGGGGCGGGACGCATCCGTCACCTCGCCATTAAATTTAGCGGCCAAAACTTTTCTTGCCAATCCTTCGCTGATGGACTTGGCAACATCCATGGCAGTTACTCCTGCTTCATACTGACGAACTGCGCCATCCGGTAATGTAATGTTGATCATACGATTTGAGCTGTTATTCTACAGCTGATTGCTGTTTGCTTTTATGTTGATTTTAAATAGCCTATAAAATCGGCTTGCGAAGTTAAGAAAAATGACGGCATTTTTGTATATCAAATGTAATGGCCCTCACTGCATTCTTACCTCATGTGTAAAGTTTAATAACTTAAACTGTCCGTAACCTCCACACAACCCAACATTCCGTTACCGAAAAAGGGATTCTGTAATTTACTGCTTTTACTCATCCAATACGCACCCCGGTCGTTAAATGCCATCGGACAATACTGCCTGTACACCGTACTTCCTTTCAACCCCGTCGCCTGGATAATATCATACAACATGTCTGACACCATGCCGAAACCGGCCCTTTTCTCTTCAATATCCTGCTCTCCCAGTACGCCCGTCAGTTCAGCGCTGATACTGCCGGTTGCACTCCGGATCGCGGCCAGTTTTACAGCATCCATCTGTAATGCCTGTAAGGGTAAACTGTCAACATGTTGTTTCAGCTGCGCCGCCCATTTATTAACATAAGTCGCATTGCCCTGAGAAAAACCGTCGGTCAGGTCATAATATGCGTCCATCGTTACCTGCAGAGAATCATAGAATTGCGCAGCATACGGCGCCTTCAGGTGCTCCTGTGGGGCGGTTCCCGCAGGCTCTTTTTTAACAGATTCGTTACAGGCTAAGAACGCGATGATAACCAGAAATATAGCTGACCTCATGTTTTATTTCACTTTTGCCGCCAAAGATAATCGAATCAGTCGATAGAAGTGCCTCACCCCCTAGGGACTCTCCCTGAAAAGCACTAACTTTGCACCTCTCAATTAAATTTTCACATGCTGATAGCACTACAGGATATCACTTTTGAGTTTGGCGCAAGGGCCATTGTTGAAGATGCTTCATGGCACATTGTACCGGGAGACCGCGTAGGTCTGATCGGATTGAACGGAACCGGAAAATCTACCCTTCTGCGTGTCATCAATGGTGAATACACCGTTTCAAAAGGTAGCGTAAACAAGATCAAAAACCTTTCACTCGGATTCTTTAACCAGGATCTCCTCAGTTTTGAATCGGATGAATCTATCCTGAATGTGGGCATGACAGCTTTTGAGGCCGCCCTCAAACTGGAAAAAGATATTGAGCGTATCACCCTCGAACTGGAAACCAATGAGGCGGAGGCCCTGCTCATGGAATATGCCGACAAACTCCATGAGTTTGAAGCCCTCGACGGTTATAATATGCGGCACAAAACCGCCCAGGTACTCGAAGGTCTCGGGTTTTCCACCGCTGACCTCGAACGTCCCTACAGCCAGTTCTCCGGAGGTTGGCGTATGCGTGTACTCCTGGCTAAACTAATCCTTCAGCAGCCGGATGTACTCATGCTCGATGAACCGACGAACCACCTTGACCTCCCTTCTATCGAATGGCTGGAGAAATACCTCCTGGGGTATAATGGCGCCGTAATCATCGTATCGCACGACCGTTTCTTCCTGGACAGAATGGTGAATAAAATCGTAGAACTTTATCAGCAGCAGTTACACCACTATGCCGGTAACTACGAAGACTATGAACAGGAAAAAGACCTGCGCCGCGAAATGCAGCAACGCGCTTATGAAAACCAGCAGGATTATATCCGTCAGCAGGAACGTTTCATCGAGCGCTTTAAAGCAAAAGCATCCAAAGCAGCACAGGCACAGAGTATTGCCAAACGCCTCGACAGACTCGAAAGAGTAGAACAGGTTGACAACGGTCCTTCCAAGATCCGTATCAACTTTACCCCTGATAAAATGCCTGGTAAGATCATTACCACACTCAATAACGTTACAAAACGCTTTGGTAATCTGACGATTCTCCAAAATGCCAGCGCAGAGATCAACCGCGGTGATAAAATCGCCCTGATCGGTGCAAACGGTAAAGGTAAATCTACCCTGCTGCGTGTAATAGCCGGCGTTGAACCAATGGAAGGTGAACGTATCGGTGGGCACAACGTCGTACAAAGCTTCTACGCACAGCACCAGCTGGAAAGCCTGGACCTGAACAGCGAAATCCTCGACGAACTGAAAAACTTCGGTAGCGGTCGTACGGAAGTAGAACTCCGCGCCCTCCTGGGTTGCTTCCTCTTCACCGGCGATGATGTATATAAAAGGATCAAAATCCTGTCCGGAGGTGAAAAAGCACGTGTGGCCCTGGCCAAAACGATCATCAGCCAGGCGAACTTCCTCCTGCTCGATGAACCGACGAACCACCTGGATATGAACTCCGTACAGATGCTGATTGACGCACTGGCACAATACGATGGAACCTATGTGCTCGTATCGCACGACCGTTACTTCGTAAGCCAGACCGCCAACAAAATCTGGGAAATCGTTGACGGTGAGATCAAAGAATTCAAAGGCACTTACGCTGAATGGGAAGAATTCAAAAAACGTCAGGCAGATGCTGCAAAACTGGCTGCCGGCGATAAAAATGCCAGCGAGTCAAAAAAAAAAGAAGTAAAGACAGAGCGACCAGCGAATAACAATAATAATAACAACAATTCCGGTAATAAGAACAACGCCAAGGTCGAAACGCCGCAGAAAAATGTCCCTTTTGACAAGGAAAAACAAAAGGAACTGCAGAAGTACAAACGCCAGTTCCAGCAACTGGAAGAGCAACTGGCCAAACTGAATGAGAAAAAAGCGACCATCGAAACTGCCATGAACAACCCTGACGTATATGCCGACAGGAAAAAGTTTCAGCAACTGGAAGCCGAATACAATCAGTTGGGTAAAGAACTGAAACAGGCAACGGAAGAGTATGAAAAAGTGTTCGAAATACTGATGGAACTGGAAAACAATTAGGAACTAACAATTAGGAATTAGGAATTATATTATTATAGTTTCACCCGATACCTTAGGATGATCTTTGAATTTGAGCCAAATTGAAAATTTGGTTGATGATATGAAGCAATTCCTAATTCCTAATTCTTTAAAAGGGACAGCTTTTACGATAGCCCCTACAACCGATACTGAAAGCAAACTCGTATCTTCAGGCCGGAGAAATATATATAATATTATGCAGCGCATACTCGTAGTTGAAGACGAAATCAAAGTGGCTAATACCGTAAAAAAGGGATTGGAAGAGAATGGCTTTGAAGTAGACGTCGCCTATGACGGCCGCATGGGTAAAAGCCTGGCTGCCAGCAATAACTACGACCTGGTCATCCTGGACCTCAACCTCCCCCATGCTAACGGATACGAAGTATGCGAAGTGATCCGCCGTAAAAATAATGCGATCCCCATCATCATGCTTACCGCCCTGGGTGGTATGGATGATAAGATGCAGGCATTCGAACTGGGCGCTGACGATTACCTGGTAAAACCTTTCGACTTCAGAGAACTCATGGCCCGTATTAGGGTGTTCCTCAAACGCGCCGGTTCCGAAGTACAGGAAAACAACCAGTATAAGATCGTTATCGGCGACCTGGAAATTGACCGTGAGAAGAAAGAAGTAACGCGTGGTGGCAAAAAGATCGCCCTCACCGCCAAAGAATATCAGCTGCTGGAATTCCTGGCACTCCATAAAGGAAAGGTGATCTCCAAACTGGTCATTGCCGAAAAAGTATGGGACATCGACTTCGATACCGGTACCAACGTCATCGAAGTATATATGAACTTCCTCCGGAAGAAGATCGACAAAGATTTTGATAATAAGCTCCTGCATACAAAAACAGGAATGGGATATTACCTGGCCGAAGAGTGAAGATTAAATACAAAATAGCGCTCTCCTATTCTGTTTCAGCATTCGTACTGCTGAACACCTTTGCTATTCTGGCCTATTATTTCTCTGCGCAATCCCGCAAAGCGGAATACCTGGAACGTCTGGAATACCGTGCCCGCTCCATCGCCAACGTCATCATCGAAGATGACCGCGTCAAGGTAGACCTCCTGCGTAAACTGGATAAAACCACTTTTCAGGACCTTTACAAGGAAACCATCCTCGTATACAATCCATCCTACGATCTTGTCTATTCTAATGTAAAGGATACGGCTATCCGTACCCCCCGCCGCCTGCTGGATTACATTAAAAAGAACGGAGAATATAGTCATGAACGTGATAACGGCGAACTGGTAGGTGTTTACTACACCGAAGGCTCCGTATCCCTCATTGTACTGGTCACCTCCTTTGATAAATACGGGTTTCAGAACCTGCAGAACCTCCGCCAGATCCTCATTATCGAGATCATCGTCGCCATCATACTGCTGGTCATTATCGGTTATTTCTTTGCCGGGCGGATGGTACAGCCGATTGACAAACTCGTGGAACAGGTACAGACCATCAACGCTAACAACCTGCAAGGCATGACGGTAGATGCCAAAGGCAAAGACGAAATCGCACAGCTGGGCGCCAACTTTAACACCATGCTGATTCGGCTCAGTAATGCCTTTGACCTGCAAAAGAGCTTCGTGAGTAATGCCTCCCACGAACTGAGAACGCCGCTTGCCTCCATTATCAGCCAGCTACAGGTGGCCCTATCCAAAGAAAGAGAGAAAGAAATATATGTCGACGTACTCAATTCCGTACTGGAAGATGCCCAGCACCTCTCCGACCTGAGTAATGGTCTGCTCCAGCTGGCACAGTCCGGACTGGATGAAAGGCAGTTTGTCTTTTCTGAAGTAAGGATCGACGAACTGATGCTGGATATGGGGAACCTGATCAAACTCAAACATGCCCCGGCTACTCCCGGCGCTGAGCCACAGAAGTCTCCCCGCATAGACATCAGCTTCCTTAAAGTACCCGAACAGGATACGGAACTGACCTGCGAAGGCAATGAAAGTTTGCTGAAAGTATTGTTCCTGAACCTGCTGGACAATGCCCTTAAATTCTCCAAAGACAATACCGTCTCCGTTACCATCGACTTCAATGACAGCGCCATACAGGTGCAGGTCATAGATAATGGTATCGGTATCCCGACCGGCGAACTGGCCAAAGTCTTCGAACCTTTCTATCGTGGGTCTAATTCCCACCAGGTACGCGGTCATGGCCTGGGTCTTTCTATCTGCAAAAGAATCGCGCTCCTGCACAAAGGGCAGCTTGCTGCCAGCTCTATACTGGGTGAAGGCACCACATTTACAGTGGAACTGCCGCATAAACACCAGTAAATCCCCACCCACCTCTACATTTTAAGCTCATTTTAATTGTCTTTAAAGCCTCCTTTAAGTGAGATTGCGGAGCTTTGCTGTAATTCTGAAATACGTCATGAAACGCAACACGCTACTCGTCATCTTATTCGCTGCAGGTATTAGCCTGTCAGCCTGTAAGCATCCCGAGCTGGAAGAAGGAGTGACCAACAAGACGTTTGTATTGAGCGATACCATGCTCAAAACAATCAGAATTGATACCGCCAGTCTTAAACCTGTCGAAAAGGAATTACAGTTACCGGGCAAAGTCGTACTGAACAATAGCAATATGCGGAAAACGGATGTACTGATAGATGTGGCCCAGGCAGATCTGAGAAATGTGAAAGAAGGTTATGAAGCAGAGATCATCTCCGAAAACCTGCCAGAGAAAGTCTTCTATGGAAAAGTGGAAACTGTATATCTCCCGAAAGATGCGGCTGCCGGACGCCTGAACATTGTACTGAACGATCCGGAAGCCATACTCAAACCGGATATGAAAGCAGCTGTGATCGTGCATTGTGATGAAGGAGATGATATGATTGCCATTCCCGAGACAGCAGTCATTGCCGACCACAGTAAGAATTTTGTACTGGTTTTCAAAGACAAATACAATATCCAGGTCAGAGAGGTGGAAACGTATACGACAGCAGGAGATATTATATATATACTCCGTGGCCTGGAAGCTGGTGAAAACGTGATATCCGCCCATCAACGGCAGATTTTCGACGCACTAAGCGATAATTAAAGTTGATCATCAAGGTTTTAGTTCGCATATAGGTTGATAGAATGGACATGCAAACAGGACTCTACAGGTGTTTACATTTGTTAGATAAGACTGTTCTACATGCTCAATTACTCCGCCCCGCCGCAGAAGATACAACGCGGGGCGGTTTTTTTTTAAGGCGTTTGATTTATATTAAATAGAAAGAGGCGGCCCGGGATTTCCTGGGCCGCCTCCATTTTTATAGACGCTCACTAATGTTGCATCAATCGTTTTCGCGTTCCAGTCTTGGACGCAGGCGTTGTTTCGATTTGTTGAAGATCATCTGTCCCTTGTCAACTCCTCTCCTCAGTTCATCGCGCTCCTCTTCCGGCATATGCAGCACACTCTTACAATCAGTGCTACAGGTACCTTCATAAGCCGCTGCACATTCCTCACATTGTATAAATAACAGGTGACAGGCATCATTTGCACAGTTGGTATGCGTATCTGAAGGTTTACCACACTGGTGACACTTACTGATCACTTCATCGGTTATACGTTCTCCCAGGCGATCGTCAAACACGAAGTTCTTTCCTTTGAACTTCAGCGGTAATCCCTGTTCTTTGGCCTTATTGGTATATTCAATAATACCTCCTTCCAGGTGAAACACATTCTTGAAACCGTTATGCAGCATATAGGCAGACGCCTTCTCACAGCGGATACCACCTGTACAGTACATCACGATATTCTTGTCTTTCTGGTCTTTCAGCATGTCAACAGCCATCGGCAGCTGCTCACGGAAAGTATCAGAAGGTACTTCTATCGCATTCTGAAAATGCCCTACTTCATATTCGTAGTGATTACGCATATCCACCACAATGGTATCAGGATCCTCCGTCAGCTCGTTAAAGCCTTTAGCGTCCAGGTATTTACCCCTGTTCGTGATATCGAAAGTCGGATCCTCAATACCATCGGCTACGATCTTTTCACGCACCTTAATTTTGAGTACCCAGAAAGACTTCCCGTCATCATCAACAGCGATGTTCAGGCGGATACCATTCAGGAAAGAATAAGAATAAAGCACATCTCTGAAAGCGTCAACATTGTATTCGGGAACGCTGATCTGTGCATTGATACCCTCATGGGCGACGTAGATACGACCGAATACGCCTAAAGTAAAAAGACGTTCGTACAATTCATTACGGAAGGCGGTGGGATCTTCGATCTTTGCGTACTGATAAAAGGAGATAGTAGTGCGGCGAAATGTTTCAGCCGCCAGCCGAACCTTCAGTTCAGCCGCAGAAACTCTGTTGTGTAATGCCATTTTTGTCGTTGAGAAATTTTAAGAACACTTGCCTTGTGAGCAAAATTTCATTTTTTGCCTCACCGGTATTGATCTTCAGACGCTCACTTCCAATAATATGTCTGAAAGTCTGTTTGATTTTTTCCGGTTCAGCCCCGCAAAGATAGCAAAACTTGCACTATGAATAAATGACTGCCGTCAGTCTGATAGCTGACTCAGCCCTGCCATACCTCCGTCTCCCTGGACCAGTCGTACAGGATAGCCGTCATGTAATAAGCCGCTGCACTGATAATCAGTACATAACCGGCAAAACCAATGGTCATAAATTCAGGAGAAGCCGTCCACTCGTTCAATTCCGCTACATACGCCACTGTGGCCATTAAAATTCCTAATATGAAAGCGATTAGCGCAATTCTCTTCATAAGGGGATAGTTTCGTTAAAGATTCACATGAAAGTGTTAGACGATATACTGGTAAACTGGCTCAAAATGTGTTTACTCACTATAATAACAGATCGCATAGTGAAATTGTTCAGGTAGGTTTAACATATCCTAACCTTTGTAACTATTTGATTATTATCGTATATAAATAAACTCTAAGACTTGGCATCCTTTTTGAAATTAAGGTATCGGACAAGCAAATTCGAGTTTAACCCAAAAATGTTAATTATGAGTACAGTTTTTCTCTACATTTTTTACCTGATAGTCGGTTTATGGATATACCGTCTTCTGGCTTACTTCTACGATCGTGATCCCAAAGAAAGCTACAAGGCAAGAAAACAAAGAGTTTAAGGCAAGCAGGGAAAGTCAATAAAAGGGCTTTCCCTTTTTTATTGCACGGTTTCATCCTGTTGTGGTCTTACAAAACTTCCGAATAGTCCCCCGAAGCCGACTCTTACACCTATTCTGGTATCATCCTTACTCTGGTAGCCGGCTATCACATCAACGCGCAGCACCTTCAGAATATTTTCCAGTCCGGCAAAAACTTCCACATAATTATTATCGCGGTTGATATAGAACGCATTAGATCCTGCTACCAGGTTCCATTTCAGGCGGTTAAACAGCGGAATCTTGTTCGTCAGCAGGCCGTTGAAATGATGTTCCACATTCGCAGTACCAAAAAGCGAAGCCGTATTACTGTAACGGTAATAAGGCGCCAGCTGGAAACTATTTAGATATTTGATATTATAAAACATCTGATTTCCATTAAAATGCTGGAAGTCAGGAATGTCTACACTTTTACTATTGAGGAATCCGCCCGCCCCAAAACGATACTGAAATTCCCCGAAAAGGCGGAGGTTGATATTATCCCGGATCTCAAAATTCCATTTGTCAAAATTTGCATCACTGCCCGCAATGTCCGGAATACCTTTACTATAGGCTACCCTAAAGATGGGGTATTTCGAACCGATGGCCACTTTCCTGTCCGGCAACTCTATAAAACGTTGTCCCGGCTGGAAGGAAAATGCCAGGTTCAATACCAGCGCCTGATTCCTCTCAAAAGGGATCCCTGCCAGTTCATAAGGATGATTGGGCAGGAAGTGTTTACCGGTGTCTTTCCTGAAACTATAGTCCGTCGTATTCTGCACCGGGATCCTGTCCTCATAAGAGATACCGGCCGAGATGGTGGCACTGCTCTGGAATCTTCTCCGGAACCGCAATTCACCAAACCAGTTCTCATACAGCTTCATATAGTTGTCCTTAAATAATAAGGTATAGAAGATATTAGCGATCGGTGACACCGGATTATCCCTGTTAAACTGGGACACCTGTTTACCTCCCCCTACCGTCCACGTATTGTAGCCAAAACGGCCACCCAGTTTTGCTTCCTTTCGCCATGACACGAACGTGTAAGCATTCAGATGGGTATTGCTGAATCCATACCTGATCCGGGGAATAATACGGAGCTGCTGGTTACGCGGCAAGTCCAGATCCAGTTCCGGTTCCACATTCAGGGAGATTCCCTCCACAGTATTATACTCCACCTGCGTCAATAAAGACTTCATACTGAAGTCATGAGAGTAGATCCCCGTATCCCGGCGGAAGTAAAATTTATGTTCCGCACCGCCCATACTGTACAGGAGCTGTGACACTTTAATGGGGGGTTGGTGTGCCTTCAGGGTATCCAGTCGCCATTGTGACCGGCTGCTGTCTCTCCTGGCACGTGCCGTACTGTCTTTTTTGCGGAAATCTGTCACTTCTTCAGGTTCCAGGGGCACCGGACGAATACTATCCCAATAAGCCAGTTGTTTGCTATCGAAGGCCGTATCATAGCGCATGATGGTACGATCGAAGTATTTTTTCGTAAAATTCGGCTGCAGGTTGTAATTGGAGTAGACGTTCACAAAACTACCTGCCACATTAAAACCAAACTGTTTGATGGTCAGATTGATGACCTGGTCTTTGGTACGCCATACTTCATTATTCACGGGTACATGGATCTGTGTGATGTGCAGGGTATCCATGATTTCCAGCTGGTATTCCTGTGTCACCATCAGGTCTACACTATGTATGCGCCAGTCATTATCCGTGATAAAGATGTAACCTGAAAACAGGGGCTCGTATTTTCGTCGGGGAATGACTTTAATCTTGTTAACAGTCTTCCCGTCATCCTGGAATACACCTTCCAGTCTGTATTTATAATACAATAATGCGTTTTCAGAGATCGGCGAGATATACCCTCTTTTACTGAATTGCGATACCATTGCCGTTACATTGTTTTCATAAAAATCAATGAAGGCGGGAAAGCTGAATCCAAATCCACCACCACTCTGACGGGCCGATAAAACTTCCACTTTAACGTCGTCCGGTCTTTTTACCGCCACCTTGGTAACAGATTCTGAAAGGAACAGTACCCCTTTCCTGGTAGAGTCCAGGCCCATGTCTTCCACGTCCTCCGCCCCTATCTTCTTGCCAAAGAAGCTGCCGGGCATATCTCTCATTTTGAAGACGCCTTTAATATAGTCGTTACAGGTATATTCCTTTACCTGGTCCAGGTAGTAGCCACGTTTTTTGATTGCCTGGCGGATAATAGCGTAAGCAGGATCTTCTCCACCTGATTTTACAATTACCTCTTTGATCTGCAAACTCAATGGCGACAGGGTAAAATTCAGTGTCTGCTCCGCGTCGGTGACTGTTATTTGTTGCTCTCCTTTTTTATACCCCATATACTGACACACCAGTATATAATTACCAGCCGGCACATCCAGGTGATACTGACCAGCCGCATTGGTAGTCGTACCGTTGGTAGTACCTTTTATAAATACAGATGCAAATGGCAAGGTTTCATTCTTGTCATTTGTTACCTTGCCCCTTATCATACCCGCCTGGGTATAATAAAAGCTGGTCAGCAGAATAAGGCTTAGTAAAAATTTGGGCATAATTGACAATTATGATATTTCCTACTATCCGCAAAGCAGGTCCTATCAAATAAATATAACGTTTAAGGGTAAGATGCGGGTATGTTGCGGTGCTTTTATGTGAAATTTAACAGGCACCCCGGCGGCTATGAGACAATAGGCGCAGGTTTCTTTTTGTAGCGCAGATAACTGCCCGTCAGTCCGCCGAAACCAGCGGTAAGTCCGCCGATAAACGCACTGATCACACCTATCAGTATAGGGTTTCTGGCCTTTACGATCAGTTCACTCATCCGGTTGGCGAGGATATGGTCATTCTGGATATCTTTAAAAAACGCCAGCGCCAGCCATAAAAGGAAGACGGCGATAAATCCGTTCAGGAATGATCTTAATGGCGGCAAAGGGATCAGTACCGCAACAAGAAATGCAGCTACAGCTACTGTCCACCAGGTGAAAAAGTAACCACCCAGGTAACTGAGCGCAATAATCAATATAAAACGAGGAACGGATTTCATATGTGTAAGATACGAAATATGCGACAAAGTGACCTCCGTATATCTACGCAATATTTCCGTAATAAAGTAAATGGGATCCGGGGGCGATTACCTTTACTGGCCTGCATATGGCGCTATTCAAGGAACAGAACGGGGGCTAACGGTGAGCGGTATATTATCTGAAAAAACCGGAAGCCTGTTCAGGGCCCCCGGTGGCTATAACTATTTACTTTGTTCAAGTGCCTGCAGGATATCCTCCAGGATGTCCTGTGCGTTTTCCAGTCCGACAGAAATACGGATCATACCCGGTGTAATACCCACCTGTGCACGCTCCGCATCGGTCAGTTTCGCATGTGTCGTGCTGGCCGGATGGGAAGCAATACTTCTGCTGTCGCCCAGATTGGCGGTCAGCGTCAGCATCTTCAATGCATCGAGGAAACGGGTACCGCTTTGCAGACCGCCTTTCAGTTCGAAACATACGATACCGCCACCTGCGCTCATTTGTTTTTTAGCGATCGCGTGCTGTGGATGACTTTCCAGCATCGGGTATTTCACCCAGCTGATATGCGGATTGTTTTCCAATGCTTTAGCCAGTATCAGTGCGCTTTCAGAATGACGCGCCATACGGATGTGCAGGGTTTCCAGGCTTTTGCTGAGTACCCATGCGTTGAACGGCGACATGGCTGGTCCGGTGCTGCGGCAGAAGGTATGTACTTCTTTGATAAGGTCTTTACGACCTACCACAACGCCTCCCAGTACGCGGCCCTGTCCGTCCATCCATTTGGTAGCGGAGTGGGTCACGATATGGGCGCCCGTTTCAATAGGACGTTGCAGTACCGGTGTTGCGAAACAGTTGTCCACGTTCAGGATGACGTTGTGCTTGTTGGCAATAGCTGCCAGCACACTCAGGTCAACGATTTCCAGCCCCGGGTTAGAAGGCGTTTCCACGAAGATCATCTTTGTATTCGGCTTGATCAGCGCTTCAACGGTCTCCGGTTTGTTGATATCAAAATAGCTATGTTCGATACCCCATTTAGGGAGAAACTTCGTGATAATGGTATGTGTGGAACCAAAAATAGAACTGGCTGACACCAGGTGATCGCCGGCGTTCATCAGGGCCATAAAGCTGGCAAATACCGCACTCATACCAGAGGCAGTAGCGAATCCGGCTTCTGCACCTTCCAGGGCGCATACTTTCTGTACGAATTCATCTACGTTCGGATTGCTGAAACGGGTATAGATATTATTATCCGTTTCATCTGCGAAGGTAGCACGCATCTCTTCCGCGCTGTCATAAGTAAAGCTGGAAGTAAGGAACAAAGGCGTGGAGTGTTCCATCTGCCACGTCTTTTCTGTCTGGATCCTTACTGCATTGGTCTCCGGCCGGTATTGGTCTTTCTCCATCGGTATATACTGAATATAATGGTATGTAAATAAATTAACCGTTCACCCTTGTTTCCCAGGTGAGGTCTCCACCTGCCCTGCGCAGGGTTTCCGCTACAGAACAGTATTTCGTCATGGACAGTTCCACTGCGCGGGCAGCTTTATCAGGATCGATGTCTCCGCTGAGATGAAATATTATGTGCACCTTTTCCCAGATAGAAGGCTCTTTGCCTTTTTCTCTTTCCCCGTCAATCTCGATACGGAAATCAGTAAGTTCCTGGCGTTGCTTCTTCAGGATCATGGCAACGTCAATAGCGGAACAACCTCCGAGGCCCATCAGGAGCATCTGCATAGGTCTTACGCCATTATTTTTGCCTCCATTTTCCACGGAAGAATCCATCTGCACTATGTGTCCGCCTTCATCAACCGCTTCCATATTGAACGCATCATCTAATCTCTTGAGTGATATCTTCATTGTATCTGAATTATATCTCCAAAGATAACTAGTAAGCAGGCAAATCCCAAATGCCCCTTTGTACCAAAGTCATTATGCATTAAGCATTTTTTAACTTAGCTTTGCCCCCAAATTTTTCAGGGGCATTGACAGCAAAGAACTTCTATAGCAACCAGGCGTTTACCTTGGAATCCGGTGCAGTATTGCCGGAGCTCCACATTGCTTATCATACTTATGGTACCCTCAACAGTACGGGAGATAACGTAGTTTGGATCTGTCACGCCCTGACAGCCAACTCTGACGTGATGGACTGGTGGAAGGGCCTGATTGCAGAAGGGCATGCCATTGATCCGGAGCGCGATTTTATCGTGTGCGCCAATATTCTTGGCTCCTGTTATGGCACTTCCGGACCGCTGTCCAATAACCCTGTCAGCAGCCAGCCTTACTTCCACTCCTTCCCCCAGATCACTATCCGGGATATGGTCGGTGCGCACATCAAACTGCGTGAGCACCTGGGTATCCGGCAGATAAGACTGCTCGTAGGTGGCTCTATGGGGGGGTATCAGACCCTGGAATGGGCTTTACTGGAGCCCACCGTTATCCAACGTCTCTGTCTGCTTTGCACCGGCGCTTCGGAAAGCGCCTGGAGCATCGCCATCCATACCGCACAACGTCTCGCCATACAGGCGGACCAGACCTGGCAGGATGATTCCTATGCCGCTGGGGCACAGGGGCTTAAAGCGGCCCGCGCCATCGGTATGCTGACCTACCGTAACTACCAGACCTTTGTAAGGGCACAGACCGATCCTGACAATGAAAAAACCGACCATTTCCGGGCTTCTTCCTATATCGAATACCAGGGCGATAAACTGGTAAAGCGTTTTAATGCACAGTCCTACTGGCTGCTCAGTAAAGCGATGGACAGCCACAATATTTCCCGTGGCCGCAATACCGACCTTGCCGGTGCGCTGACGCTTATCTCCCAGCCTGCCCTCATCATCGGTATCACCAGCGATATATTATGTCCGCCGGAAGAACAGCTATTCCTCTCACAACACATCCCACAAGCCACCTATCACGAAATAGACTCTACCTATGGTCATGACGGTTTTCTGATCGAATTCGAAAAGATCAATAAACTGATGATCACCTGGAGCGAGTAGAATTAGGAATTACGAATTAGGAATTAGGAATTGAGACGGTCACTATTTAGAGGCCGCATATTTATCTATTGGCTAATGATGCAATTTTACTTGTTTGCCTTGTGTTCCTAATTCCTAATTCCTAATTCCTAATTCCTAATTCCTAATTCCTAATTCCTAATTCCTAATTCCTTTGATCAGTTTGCCATACCTAAAACGATCTTTTCTGAAAATGGCCTTCCAAAATCCTTAGCAGACTTACATTCAGGCATCATCTCTTCGATTAAACCGTCTTAATCCCTTTACTACGCCGTTAGTAGTCCGTTCATGAACGAAGCGCTAACGGCGTAATAAGGGCATAATGACCTTGTAATACGGAACACCAAGCGAATCTCCACAAACCTCTCTCATCGGACGAAAACTTAATACAAAAACCTTCTAAAAGCCCACCCGGCGCATATCAGATGCATCCCTGACACTTATATTGTATAGCCTTCTGAAGCGTTAAAATCCCATTAAAATGGGCTTAAAGTTCCTTAAGACAATAACTATTATACATAGGCCAATCTATATTTGTATTGTTAATACTATGACAAGGTTTTTTGCATACATATTACTCTTCATTCACGTCAACACGACGATGTTCGTTCCGGTAACGGACGAAAAAGACGTATATGATGCCTGCGGCCGTCAGATCAATGATATTAACACCTTCCTCGGACTGATCGACCAGATCATCCTCGGAAATACAGAAATTACCACACAAGACGAAGATGATGACCTTGCACACTATTTCACCGGCAGTTCCGGCGTAACCTGTTACGTCTCCAATATCCAGGAAATAGTTTTGACAAGAGATGAGCCTACCACGGCAGATCTTGCAGTCGCTTACCCCCCGTCAGAAGTGCAGAAGGTCAGCTCTATCGCCTACGATATCCTCACTCCGCCTCCCGAGGCCTGATCTACATACCATTCTACAGATCTCTCATTATGCGAGCACGTTAGACAACTGTAACCGGTTGACTGACAGAACCTTTTTTGTGCCTGTATTGTTGATCTTTTCACGTACCCTCTTTTGTAAAATATTATTTAAACGAATCAAATGTCTAGTAAGGACGCGCGCATAGCCATGTTCTGCCGGATACTTCTCTGCTGTGTCCTGTTATTGACCATAAAATCGTCAGTACAGGCCCAGGATACCCTGCACATTACCCTCCAGGACGCAGAAAAACAGTTTCTTGAAAAGAACCTGCAACTGCTGGCGGAGAAATACAATGTATCCATCGCACAGGCGGAAATTATCCAGGCGAAACTTTATAACAATCCTAATCTTACCCTCAGCGGTAACCTTTACAATCCGGATAGAAAGAAATTCTTCGATGTCAGTAACCAGTACGGCCAGTACGAAGTGGGCATCCAGCAGCTGATATCGCTCGCCGGTAAAAGAAATAAACAGGTGCAGCTGGCACGTACCGACGCCAGCATGGCGGAAAACGCCTTTTTCGATCTGCTGCGCACCCTGCGTTTCACGCTCCGCAGTAATTTCTACCAGGCCTACTATCTGCAAAACTCCATGAAAGCCTATGAAGAACAGATCTCTTCCCTGGCAAAAATGGACGCTACTTATAAAGACCTGCAACAGAAAGGACTCGTGACGCTGAAAGACGCCGTAAGACTACGCTCTTTATTATACAGTCTGCGGGCCGACCGTACCAGTATGCAGAACCAGCTCAATGACCTGCAATCGGAAATACAACTGCTGCTGCAAAACAACCACGCATGGTTTGTATTAGATATGCCGGAAGATGCCATAACAGGTATTCCGGAGATCAGGCAGACCAGCCTGCAGAGCCTTGTAGATAGCGCTTATGCCAACAGGCAGGACCTGCAACTCGCACAGAACAACCTTCGTTATAACCAGCAGAACTATAACCTGCAAAAAGCCATGGCAGTACCCGATCTCACACTGGGCGCCAACTTTGATAAACGCGGTAGCTTCGTGGACAATGCAACCTTCCTGAATGTCGGTATCGACCTTCCTTTCTTCAACCGTAACCAGGTCAATATCAAGGCTGCCAGATACAGCATGGACCAGACCAAACTACTGGTACAACAACAGACACAGGCTGTAGAAAATGAAGTGCAGACGGCATATGCGAAAGCCATCAATACAGATAAAATGCTGGAAACAGTCGATCCGGAATTCCGTGGTCAGTTTGAGCAATTACTGCAGGCCATCACAGATAATTTCCTAAAAAAGAATATCAGTCTGCTTGAACTGACTGACTTTTACGATTCCTATAAGGAAAATATGCTCCAGCTCAACCAGCTGCAGAATGCCCGGATGCAGGCAATAGAAACGCTCAACTTCGCAGTGGGCAAAACCTTGTTCAATAACAAATAATAATTGAAACCAGTCATGAAATCTTTCGCAATATATCTTCTGCCACTCGCCTTTGCAGGTATGCTGTCTGCCTGCGGCGCTCATCACACAGAGAGCAAAAAAGACGAACCGGCCGTATCTGATAGTCTGATTAAAAACGTGGAAACAGCCGCGGCAAAAATGGAAGAACCTTCAGAGTCTATTAAACTGAACGGTAAAATCCAACCGGATGAAAGCAAACAGTCAAAAGTGTTTGCACTCGTCAGTGGTAAAATAAAAAGTGTACAGGTAGAACTGGGCGACTATGTAAAACAGGGTCAGGTACTGGCCGTATTACAGAGTGCAGAAGTAGCCGGTATCACCAACGATGTATCGATCGCAGAATCCAGTCTGGAGATGGCGAAAAAGAACGTCGAAACACAAAAGTCCCTCTTTGAAGGAAACCTCGCTACACAACAGGATTATCTCTCTGCACAGATAGAATACAAAAAAGCACAGTCAGAACTGAACAGGGCCCATCAGGTAGCCAGCATCAGCGGTGGCAACAGCGCGGCTTATACGCTGAAAGCACCGATCAGCGGTTATGTGATCGAGAAAAACATCACCGGCAACTCTGAAGTACGTCAGGATAACAGCAACAGTCTCTTCACTGTTGCAGATCTGTCTACCGTATGGATCATTGCAAATGTATATGAGTCTGATATTGCTAATATCCGTTTAGGCGATGAAGTGAGAGTAAAAACGCTGGCAAATCCGGAGAAAGAATACCTGGGTAAAATAGATAAAGTATACAACGTACTGGACCCGGCCAATCGTACCATGCAGGTACGTATCAGTATGCCGAATGCGAACGGCGAACTGAAACCGGAGATGTTTGCGACTGTTAAAGTAAGCGCCAAACCTACCGGCGCTGTGCTCAGCATTCCTGCAAAGGCCATCGTGATGGACAACAGCAAACAGTATGTAGTAGTAAGGAAAACAAACAAGCTGGAGATAAAGCAAATCAGCCTGTTGCGTAGAATTGAAGATCGTGCATTCATTTCCGGTCTGGAAGAAGGCGACCAGGTGGTTACCTCCGCACAGGTCTTTATCTACGATGCTCTTAACATTAAATAATCAGGCAGAATCTTATGCAGAAGCTAATAAAGTCAGTCATTGCCTTTTCTCTGAAGAATCGGCTCTTCATAGGTTTTGCCACACTCCTGCTCATTATATGGGGTGTGATCGCATTTAGAAATATTCCTATTGAAGCATTCCCGGATGTAACAAATACACAGATCACTATTATCACCCAATGGCCCGGCAGAAGCGCCGAAGAGGTGGAAAAATTTGTAACGGCGCCTATCGAGATAGCCATGAACCCGGTACAGAAAAAGACCTCTGTACGTTCAACCACGGTGTTCGGACTATCTGTTGTGAAAGTGATCTTTGATGATAATGTCGATGATGCATTCGCGCGTCAGCAGGTAAATAACCTCTTACGTGATATCGAACTGCCGGATGGCGCAGACCCTGACGTACAGCCGCCTACCGGTCCGACGGGTGAAATCTTCAGGTATACGCTGGACAGCAAAACAAAGACGGTAAAAGAACTGAAAACATTGCAGGACTGGGTTATCGAACGCCGCCTGTTAAATGTACCTGGTGTCGGTGACGTCGTGAGTTTTGGCGGTGAAGTGAAGACCTATGAGATCACCGTAAATCCGCAGAAACTGGCGTCTTATGATATCACGCCACTTGATGTGTACAACGCTATTTCAAAGAGTAATATCAATGTGGGCGGCGATGTGATCGTCGACAATTCACAGGCATATGTGGTACGTGGTATCGGCTTGCTGAACAACGCAGAAGAAATCGGTAATATCATTGTTGATAATATCAATAACACGCCGATCCTGGTAAAAGATATCGCACAGGTAGAGGTATCTGCCCTTCCGCGACTCGGACAGGTAGGCCGTGACAAACAGAACGACGTTGTAGAAGGGATCATCGTAATGCGTAAGGGAGAAAACCCGAGCGAGGTGATCAAACGTGTAGAAGACCGCATTAATTATCTGAATGAAAAGGTATTGCCTGCAGATGTGAAAATCAACACGTTCTACAACCGTAACAACCTGATCGAATTCGCTACACATACCGTACTGCATAACATGCTGGAAGGTATCATCTTCGTAACGGTGATCGTCTTCATCTTTATGGCGGATTGGCGTACTACCGTAATCGTAGCGATCGTAATACCATTGGCACTCTTATTTGCATTCATCTGTCTGACGCTGAAAGGCATGTCAGCCAACCTGCTGTCGATGGGGGCGATAGATTTCGGTATCATCATTGATGGCGCCGTCGTGATGGTCGAGGGGATCTTTGTACTGCTCGATCATAAGCAACATCAGATGGGCATGGAACGGTTTAACAAACTGTCCAAACTGGGCCTGATCAAACAGACAGGCGGAGAACTCGGTAAAGCGATCTTCTTCTCCAAACTGATCATCATTGCCGGTTTACTGCCGATCTTCTCTTTTGAAAAAGTAGAAGGTAAAATGTTCTCTCCGCTGGCCTGGACATTAGGTTTTGCGTTACTGGGCGCACTGCTGCTGACACTGACGCTGATACCGCTGCTGAGTAGCCTCCTGCTGAAGAAGAACGTACGTGAGAAACACAACGTATTCGTGGAAGCCATCACCAATGGCGTCATGAAAATGTTCTCCCGCACTTACCGTCACAAACGTATGACGCTGCTTGTCTCAACGGCACTTGTAGTAGTTGGGTTATTCAGCTTTAAATTTCTGGGATCTGAGTTCCTTCCGGAACTGGATGAAGGAGCGATTTATATCCGTGCGACTTGTCCGCTGAGTGTATCGCTGGACGAATCAAAAACACTGGCGAATAAAATGCGCCGTATCATCCTGGCTTTCCCGGAAGTGAAACAGGTGATGTCGCAAACCGGCCGTCCAAACGACGGAACAGATGCTACCGGATTCTATAACATTGAATTCCACGTAGATATTTATCCGAAGAGTGAATGGAAGAGCGGGTTGACAAAAGAGGAACTGATTGATAAGATGCAGGAACAGCTGGCCGTCTACCCTGGGGTAAACCTGAACTTCTCACAGCCGATCATGGATAACGTGGAAGAAGCCGTATCCGGGGTAAAAGGATCGCTTTGCGTGAAGATCTATGGCGACAGCCTGACCTACACAGAAGCCCGCGCAAACGAGGTCTATGACATCATGAAGGACATTCCGGGTGTCACTGACCTGGGCGTGATCAAAAATATCGGGCAGCCTGAGATGAGAATTGACCTTGATGAAAATAAAATGGCCCTTTATGGCGTTACTACTGCAGACGCGAATGCGATCATAGAAATGGCGATCGGGGGTAAGGCCATTACACAGATATATGAAGGAGAGCGTAAATTCCAGTTACGGCTACGCTATGAAGAGAAATACCGCAACACAGCAGAAGTAATCAGTAATCTGATGGTTCCTACCCTTCGCGGTGCACGGGTGCCGATTAAGAACATCGCCACTATCCGTACACTGACCGGTCCGAGTATTATTTTCCGCGACGACAACAGGCGTTATACTGCCGTTAAGTTCTCCATCCGTGGCCGTGACATGGGTAGCGTGATAGCAGAGGCACAAGATAAGGTAGATAAAACGGTAAAGCTGGATAAAGGCTATGAGATGCAATGGGCGGGCGACTTTGAAAATCAGCAACGTGCCACCAAACGGCTGACGCAGGTAGTACCTATCAGTCTGATGATTATCTTCCTGATCCTGTTTGTGATGTTCGGTAATGTGAAGGACGCCGGTCTGGTATTGATCAACGTACCATTTGCCATTATCGGGGGCATTGCCGCCCTGCTTATATCGGGGACTAACTTCAGCATATCGGCAGGTATCGGTTTTATCGCATTGTTCGGTATCTGTATACAGAATGGGGTGATCCTGATATCGGTATTTAAGAATAATATGCAGTCGGTCAAACGACATGAATTTAATAAACATACACTGGAAATAGCCATAAGAGACGGGGTACGTACGAGAATACGTCCGGTGGTAATGACGGCATTGATGGCTGCAATAGGACTCTTACCAGCAGCACTGTCCAAGGGAATTGGTTCTGAGACTTCCAAACCATTGGCCATCGTAGTAATTGGCGGCTTGATCACTGCCACTATACTCACGCTGCTGGTATTCCCACTGTTCTTCTACCTGGGTTACAGGAAAATGGGACAGAAACTGGATTAGTCAATTATATTTATCCTGCACAAAAGGGTTCGCCAATGGCGGACCCTTTTTTATTTAGAACTTAATCCCTTCCCGGTTGTTATCTATAAAGCCGGCTGTGCCGACTATTCAACTATTTTCCTTACATTCATTAAAACAACAAAACAGAACCGTAATCCCAAGATCATCCTAAATCGCCACTGTATGAAGAACTACTTACAACTCGCCTGTTTGTGCGCCCTTTTGTTGCTGATGAACTTATCTTCTGTCGTCTATGGACAACAACAGCAGACCATTACAGGTACGGTAACAGACAAAACAACAGGTAATCCCTTACCAGGCGTCACGGTCAGTGTAAAAGGCTCTCTGGCCGGTACTATTACTGACGGAAGCGGTAATTTCCGGTACAACACCAGCAAGTCGTTTCCGCTGACGCTTATTTTCTCCTCCGTTGGTTATACGAATAATTCAGTGGTGGTTAACAGTGCCGGTAATATTACGGTACAACTCACATCAACAGAGATCCTGGGAGAAGAGATCGTTGTAGCAGCCAGCCGCGTTTCTCAAAGTATACTGGAATCGCCGGTATCTATTGAGAAGCTGAACGCCACGGCTATACGCGAGTCCCCTACCCCTAGTTTCTATGACGCCTTACCGTCCCTGAAAGGGGTAGAATCCAGCGTACAGAGTCTCACTTTCCGTACCATTACCACCAGGGGTTTCAATACCAATGGTAACACCCGCTTTAATCAGCTGATGGATGGTATGGACAACCAGGCCCCCGGTCTCAACTTCTCTGTAGGTAACATCGTAGGTATTTCCGAACTGGACGTAGCCAGCGTAGAATTACTGCCCGGCGCTTCCTCTGCCCTCTATGGTGCAGGCGGTATGAACGGTACCCTGCTGATGACCAGCAAAAGTCCTTTCGAATACCAGGGACTGAGCCTGAAACTCCAGGGCGGTATCAACCATGTCGGTAAAAAACAGCAGAACTACATAGGATTCATTCCTGATGTCACGGCCCGTTATGCAAAGGCTTTCGGAAAGTTTGCCTTTAAACTGAACTTTGGTTATATGCAGGCTGACGACTGGCAGGCTATTGACTCTACCAATTTCAGCAGACTGAACCTGACCACAAAACCAGGCTTCTCGCACGCACAGGATCCTAATTACGACGGTGTCAACATTTATGGTGACGAGATCACCAATACCTTTGGTGCAACCGGCGGATTACTCAACGGACAGGCCGTTTCCCGTACCGGTTACAAGGAAAGAGACCTGGTGGATTATGGTACGCACAGTTTAAAAACAGGCGCTGCCTTCCATTACAAAGTCACTGACAATACAGAGGTGATCCTGCAAGGTAACTGGGGAACCGGTACAACGGTTTACACAGGTTCTGACCGTTACTCCCTGCGCAAATTCAACCTGGGACAATACAAACTGGAAGTACGCGGCAAACGCTTCTTCGTTCGTGGTTATACCACTCAGGAACGCTCAGGAGAAGCCTATAACGCAACAGCGCTGGGTACCATCCTGAATGAAGCGTACAATCCAAGCGTTACAAGAGATGCCAATGGTAATATCAACGGTGGATGGTTTGCGGAATATGCAACCGTTTATAACCAGGCAAGAGCCGGTGTTCTTCCAGGTAATCCGGGTGCAAAGACCAATGAAGAAGCGCACTCCCTTGCAAGACGATTTGCTGACAGAAACCGTTTAGCCCCTGGTTCCGCTGCCTTTAATCAGGCAAAAGAAACCATCACCAGCAATTATATTGGTTTCGGGGCCGGCAGAAACGGTGCGAAATTCAACGATAAAACAAACCTCTATCACTACGAAGGATTCTATGACTTCAGCGATCATATCAAAGTACTGGAAGTACAGGCAGGAGCGTCTTTACGCCGCTATTCCCTGAACTCCGACGGTACTATCTTTGACGATGCAGACGGCCGTATCAAGATTGATGAATATGGGGCCTATCTGCAGGTCGGCAAAAAACTGGTGAACGACAGGATCAAACTTACCGGATCTATCCGTTATGACAAGAATGAGAATTTTGACGGCCGCTTTACGCCACGTTTATCAGGTGTATTCACCGTAGCGCCACGTCATAATATCCGTCTGTCCTTCCAGACAGCCTACCGCAATCCTACCAATCAGGATCAGTACATCGATCTGCCTATCCGTGCCAATACACGTCTGATAGGTGGTTTACCAGAACTGCTGAATAAGTATGACCTGTATAACAACAAAGGTTATACGCAAGCCAGCGTACAGCGTTATGCAGCAACCGGCGATCCAAGTCAGTTACAGCAATATACTTTCAATAAATTCAGACCAGAGAGCGTAAGCGCTTATGAAATCGGTTATAAGGGGCTTATCAAAAACCGCTTATTGATCGACGCTTATTATTACTACAGCGCTTATAAAAACTTCCTCTCTTACGTAGCGCTGATACAGCCTACACAGCCACTGACACAGGATCCGGCACTGAACAGCGCGAGAATTTTCGCTACTTATGTAAACAATCCTGAAACAGTGAAAGCACAGGGCGGCGCTATCGGACTGGACTACCTGATCAACAGCTGGACCTTATCCGGTAACTTCTCTTATAATGATCTCACCAACAATGAAAGCGATCTTGATAACAACTTTAATACGCCGAAGTATCGCTTCAACATAGGTGTGGCCAATAAGAACATTTACAAAAACTTAGGCTTTAATGTTATGTACCGCTGGCAGGATGCCTTCACCTGGAGCTCCAGCTTCGTGAGAGGTGATGTATCTGCCTATGGCACCATTGATGCACAGGTTAACTACAGAATTCCGAAGATCAAAGGAACAATCAAAGTGGGTGGTTCCAACGTGACCAATCACTACTTCCAGACTTCCTTCGGTAACCCGAAAGCTGGTGGTATCTACTATGTAGCAATCCTGTTTGATGATCTGCTGAGATAATACGGTCAATCAGAAAATAAAGCAAGGGCTCCGCCGTAGGCGAGCCCTTGCTTATGATAGCAGACTATCTATTACTTTGTCGTCTTTGCGGCCCATTCGCGCAGGGTTACAATCACATCAAACAACACACCGGCTTCTCCTCTGAAATCACCGGATCCTTTTGGTTCGCCTGTACGCACATCATACCATTCGTAGAAACCTTTCTTCGCCAATACTCTTTCTATAATCGGATCCAACTCCGCTACCGCTTCTTTCACTAAACCATGTTCTGCCAGGGTTTGTATCATTCTGCCGCCAAACCAGGTCCAGTCACCGCCATTCTGATATACATAAGGATGCATGTTCGGATATAATTCAGCAGGATAAGGCGGATATACTGTAATACCGATAGTGGCATGTTTTTCTTTTGCGGCTGCCGCTACCATTTGTTTATTAATGGTGATGATCTCTTTAGGTGTATTAAATCCGGCCATAATTGCACAGGCAGATCCGCCGGTATAAAGGATCTCTTTTTCGTTGAATGACACAGGGAAAGGACTGCCATCCAGATACAGATGCGGAATATATTTCTGCGCGTCTGTCATCCACAGGTGCTTTCTTACATTCGTTTTAATAGTAGCCGCTGTAGCAGCCCAATTTCTGGAAGTTTTATACGTTGCAGGTTTGATAAACAGGAAATCCCGGATAGCAATAACATACATGGCGTTATCGTAAATATCTACAGACCATTTTGTTTTATCATTGATCGCAACACCCCAGCCGGTCTCCGGTTGTACATCTCCCCAGTCCACCGTCGTAGCCCCTTTTACAAGACCATATTGCTCCGCCCATCTGTCTTTCAGGATATATTCTAAAGCGGCTTCCAGTCTGTTGAACACACGCTTACCCCCTATCTCTTCTTCCAGTATACTACGATCACCCGTTACATCGATATATTTCCTGATGGCCTGTATAAGGGAAGATTCCTGGTCTGTTTCAACCGTATTCTTATGAGCAGCCCATTCAGGAGCCAATGGAGAATAACGGTATGCATAACCGACACCCGCTTTTTTACTATCTATGACACCATCCACGATATTACCGTCTTCTCCCTGCATCTTCAGGAACAACAACAGCATAGACCGGACTTCTTCTTTTGTACGGACTTTCAGCGATCCTTTAATAAAGGTATTGAAGTCGCGGATCCACACCTCTCCATAAGAGGTGCCGGCATTGAAACTTGTCAGGAGTGCCAATGCACGTCGCTGCACGGTATCAAGACGATGATCCTGCAAAATCCCAAGCGCAAGGGCCTTTTTATCCGTTTTCTGTGCAGATGCAGGCATATAAAAAGCCAGCATAGATAAGGTCATGATCAGGTAAGCTGAACGTAAATGCATATCGTGGTTTGTTCTATTTACGAGATAAATGTACGAACATGTATTCAAATGTACAAACATAATAGTTTACCCAGTAGGGAGCCGGATTTCAATTATATTTGTCACATGCAACCCATATTCCCCACTACTTATTCGACCCTTAGCCCAGACGCCCTTGCCACTTATGTCAGCCAGCATTACGCATTGGAAAACGTTCAATGTCAGTTCATTGTCCGTGGCGTTGGCGACACTTATCTGATTACGACAGATAAAGACCGATTTATTCTGCGCATTTACCGGGCATCCCACCGGACACTGGGCCATATTCAGTCAGAAGTGACACTGCTGAATACTTTAAGAGACGCAGGTATTTCTGTTTCCTATGCCATAGCAGACAAAAATGGGAAACAGATACAGGCGCTGTCTGCTGCAGAAGGTACCCGACATGCGGTATTATTCTCTTATGCAGAAGGCCGTTCACATGTACTGCTTTCTGACAACCAGCTACGTAATCTGGGCCTGGAAATGGCCCGTTTCCACAACGTTTCGGCGACTATCCGCCTGGAAGATCCCCGCTGGACATTCGACCTGGATACCACTTTATTCCAGCCGCTTGTGGCAGCCAAGCCTTATTTCAGGGAAGATCCGGTGACATATGAATGGATGGTGGCGGCGGCAGAGAGAGTCAAGCTGGCGCTGGATGGTATCCATACGGACAGGATCATCACCGGCTATTGTCATTTTGATTTTCTGCCGAAGAACTTCCATTTTGACAAGAATGATAAGATTACCCTGTTTGACTTTGACTTCTTTGGCCGCGGATGGCTGATCTATGATATCATGACTTTCCGCCAGCAGTTATTACTGGATAAGCTGATGAACAGGTTGACGGATGAAGAGATGGAAGCGGCATTTACGACGTTCCTGAATGCGTACCGTTCGGAGAGACCGTTGAATGAAGAGGAACTGGCGGCTATTCCCTGGTTGGGACTTGGATTCTGGTTCTATTACATGAATTTTCATTTCACGCATGATCAGTTTTATCCGGTGACCTTGCTGTATGCGTTGCAAGGCAGAATGGGGATGTTGAAGAAACTCCTGGAGGAAGAGTGGAGAAAAGCGATAGCAGTAATGTCCTGAAATAGGCGACGTCCCAGGGAGGCCCGGGACGTCTGTGATTTGTTGTACCCTTCGTGGGAAAACCCAGAAGTATCTTTTAAACGTTGAAACGGAAGTGCATTACATCACCATCGCTCACAACGTATTCTTTACCTTCTATACGTAAACGGCCGTTATCGCGGCAGGCTGATTCTGAACCATATTTTACATAGTCCGAATAAGCGATCACCTCAGCTTTGATAAAACCTTTTTCGAAATCAGTGTGGATCACACTTGCAGCCTGTGGCGCTTTCCAACCTGTGTGGATGGTCCATGCTCTCACTTCCTGTACACCAGCGGTGAAATAAGTGATCAGGTTCAGCAGGCTATAAGCAGAACGGATCAGGCGGTTAAGACCTGGTTCTGTCAGATTATATTCGGAGAGGAACAGTTCTTTATCAGCTGCGTCTTCCATTTCGGAGATCTGGGCTTCGATACTGTTGTTCATCACTACAACCGTTGCGTTTTCTGCTTTTACAGATTCCTGCAGCTGTACAGAGAATTTGTTACCGGTCAGCATAGATGCTTCATCCACATTGGCCACATACAGTACTGGTTTTTCTGTCAGCAGGAACAGATCCGCGATGGCTACGCGCTCTTCTTTGCTCAGACCCAGTTCGCGAACATTTTTACCCTGTTCCAGATGCGCCTGACATCTCTTCAGGATTTCGAATTCTACTTTTGCTTTCGGATCACCACCTGTTTTAGCCATTTTCTCGGTACGCGCGATTTTCTTTTCAACGCTCTCCAGGTCTTTCAGCTGCAATTCAGTATCGATGATCTCTTTATCGCCGACAGGATTGATGGCACCTTCTTCTCTCAGGATGTTTTCATCCTCGAAACAACGGATCACATGCACGATGGCGTCTACCTCACGGATATTAGCGAGGAACTTGTTACCAAGACCTTCGCCCTTGCTCGCACCTTTTACAAGGCCTGCGATATCTACGAATTCAATAGTAGTAGGAACTACGCGTTCCGGTTTTACAAGTTCTTCCAGCTTTGCCAGACGCTCGTCCGGTACGTCTACAAGTCCTACGTTAGGTTCAATTGTGCAAAAACGATAATTGCTCGCCTGCGCTTTTGCGCTGTTGCTCACCGCATTAAATAATGTCGACTTTCCCACATTTGGTAATCCAACAATTCCTACTTGTAACGCCATTTTAGAAAAAATTTGCGCGAAGATAATGCTTTTTTAGCTATCAACCCACTGTCTCTCAGAGTGAGTCTGACGACATAACACAGATTTCTCCTTTTAATATTAAATTTTTGCCATTAGATTTGATGTTCAATCATTTCACATATATGGCATTAAACTATGTTTGGCTTGGCTTCTTCCTGATTTCTTTTGTTGTGGCTGTTTGCCGCCTCATATTCCTCCAGGACACAGCCGTATTCTCCACCGTGATGAATGGCATGTTTGAAAGTGCCAAAACAGGGGCGGAAATCTCCCTGGGGCTGGCAGGTATTATGACCTTCTGGCTTGGAATCATGAAAGTAGGAGAACAAGGTGGAATGATCGCTATCCTGGCCCGCTGGGTAGACCCTTTCTTTTCGAAACTATTCCCGGGTATACCGAAAAAGCACCCGGCAATGGGATCCGTGCTTATGAATTTCAGTGCCAATGCACTGGGCTTGGACAATGCAGCCACCCCCGTAGGCTTAAAAGCCATGAAACAATTACAGGAACTGAACCCTGAACCGGAAGTGGCCACCAATGCCCAGATCATGTTCCTCGTACTGAATACGGCCGGTATCACCCTGATCCCGACCTCCGTGATCGCTTTACGTATTGCCGCCGGTAGTTCGAATGCCGCAGATATCTTCATCCCGACCCTGATCGGTACCCTGATCTCTTTTATCTCGGGTATGCTGGCAGTAGCCCTGTACCAGCGGATTAATCTGCTGAAAGCGCCCATCCTGCTCACCTTTGCTGTATTTGGTGTCTTGCTGGCGGGCCTGTATTATGCCGTACAGGTATTACCTCCTGATAAAATTGCTGCTTATACAGCATTCGTAGGCGGATTTGTGATATTCGCCGTTGTGGTAGCCTTCCTCGGACTGGCAGCCGTGAAAAAGATTAATGTTTATGACGTATTTATAGAAGGCGCGAAAGAAGGGTTCCAGGTATCCATTACTATCATCCCTTACCTGGTGACTATGCTGGTAGCCATCAGCGCCTTCAGAAACACCGGTTGTATGGATTATGTACTGGACGGACTGAAGGCATTATTTGCCGGTCTTGGAGTCAATACGGCCTTTGTAGACGCATTGCCGGTAGGGCTGATGAAACCACTGAGCGGCGGCGCAGCCCGTGCACTCATGGTAGATATTCTGAAAACCCATGGTCCGGATTCATTCGTAGGCAGACTGGCCAGTATTATCCAGGGTTCTACAGAAACGACTTTCTATGTACTGGCGGTTTACTTTGGCTCTGTAAATATCAAGAAGACGAAATATGCGCTGACCTGCGGACTTATTGCCGACGTGGTAGGTATTGTGGCAGCTATTATTCTCGCTTATATATTCTTTCCCGTTGCTTAAATTCTTTTTATTATCTTGGCCGGCACCACCAACAAATCTGCTTCCACCGAGGGGAAAAACTTAACTTTTTTGTCATGCCTAAGAAAACGCTGCACGAAGATTGGATTGCTGTAATTATTGCATTTCTGACTATTGGCCTGGTGCTATTCGGCCTCAAACCCGTCCTTCCGAAAATTGCGGTATGGAACGACGCTTCATTTATTACCGCACAGTTTGCGGGTGTTGAAATCTGGAAACAAACCGGTATTTTATTCCTGTGGGTATTGGGCAGTTTACTGCTGGCCAAATCTTTCACCGGCAAGGTAGAGGTAACAAAACTCTTCCTATCTCTCCTGTTCATCATCTTTGTGACATTGCTGGCACAGTTTATCGCCAGTTATAAAACACTGAAGGATTTCGGGATAGAAGTGGTATTATTCAGCCTTATCCTCGGATTGCTGATCAGCAACCTGGTGGGAGTACCTGCGATACTGAAACCCGCTATTCAGACAGAATTATATATAAAAATCGGACTGGTGTTGCTGGGCGCCAATGTCTTGTTTGACGATATTATTAAAGCCGGCGGACTAGGTATCCTGCAGTCCGTAGCAGTTGTATTTACCGTCTGGTACTTCAGTTTCTGGGTCTGCCGGAAGCTTAAACTGGATGATGAATTCAGAATGATGATATCCAGCGCAGTATCTATCTGCGGAGTATCAGCGGCCATCGCCACCGCAGGTGCGATTGAAGGAGACAATAAGAAACTCTCACACGTCATTTCCCTGGTACTGATCGTAGCTATCCCGATGATGCTGTTCATGCCGTATATCGCCACCTGGGCACATATGCCGCCGGCAGTAGCAGGCGCCTGGCTCGGAGGCACGATCGATACTTCCGGCGCAGTAGTGGCCGCGGGTACGATGCTGGGAGAAGAAGCCCTGAAATATGCGACGCTGGTGAAGTTCTCACAGAACGTATTACTCGGACTCGCCGCTTTCTTTATTTCCCTTTACTGGTCGTACAGCCGTAAAGAAGCTGGTTATGAAAAGCCTACCCTGCGTACCATCTGGGAGCGTTTCCCGAAGTTTGTACTCGGATTTATAGGCGCATCCCTCCTGTTTTCCTTCCTTCTCCCGGCGGAATCTGTAGCTGCTGCGAAAGGTCCTTTAAAAGAATTGCAAACATATTGGTTCGCAATAGCGTTTACCTGTATAGGACTGGAGACTAAATTCACCGATATCTTTAAGATGGAGAATGGTCGTCCCGCAATGGCCTTTATCATTGCCCAGGCCTTTAACATCATATTTACACTGGTGATAGCCTACCTGGTATTCGGAAGATCATAAGACAAAGACCGTTCGCAGATACCGGCAGATATAACGCCAGTCACTGTGAACGGTCTTTTTCTTTATCTGTTTACCATGCGACACCCCAGATCACAGGAACGTATATTGATCATCAGCGGCATAGCCGGATATATACTATTGTTTGTCATCACGCTGTTGCATCAACAGCCGCCACTCTTTGATGAACCCTTATTCATTCCCAACGTCTATCTCCTTGAGCAATATGGCTTGAGCAAAACCTTCCTCCTGCATATCGATAACCAGGCTCCTGGTCCCTTATACCAGTTTGTACATTATGCTTTAAAACCAATCACCCACTTGCAGCCACCGGGCATACGGCTGGTGAATACCTTCATGCTATTGCTGATCATGCTACTGCTGGCAGCCATTATCCGTAAAATGCAGCGCAGATTGAAACGCAATACCTGGCTGCCGGCCTTACATATCATGACCATCCCGATGGTATGGCAGGTAGCGGGCATGGCCCTGACGGAAATACCGCCTATGTTATTTGCTACACTCTCCATCTGGTTGCTGCAACTTGCGCTGGAACGTACCACTAAACGCTGGTGGCGGGGATGGTCATTAAGTATACTGGCAGGATTAAGTCTGGGACTGGCCATACTGGGCCGTTCACCTTTTGTGGTCATTGTACCTGCTGCCTTATTGCTTTTATTGCAAACGGCCGGAGAATCGCGGAAATGGGTAATCGTGTGTATTTATATGGGAGTGGCACTCGCCTGTTGTATGCCGGTATTTATTATCTGGGGAGGATTGATGCCGCCGAAACAGGCGATCATCAGTGCAGGCGGATTAATGCCCTGGCACGGAATACTGGCATTTGCCTATGGGGCGCTGATCGCGTTGATCATTGCACCAGCCTGGTTTCTCTATAACCGGTACACCTTACTGGTATTGATACTACTCTATGTCTTGTTACTACCGGCTAATTATTACTGGCTGCATTATGAATATGCCCCTTTAAATGAAGCCCTGAAGAAGATCTTCCCGGCAGCCCTTATGCGGATCTATCCCTATCTGATATCGCCATTACTGGCCACCATTGCACTCTATTTTCTATACTGCGCTTTCTGGCGGGGAATGGAGCGCCGCACGGAACCATTTTTTCTGTTCATCCTGTTTGCCACACTGCTTATGTTGGCTACCAGCTTTAAAGTAACACATCTTTTCAGTTCGCGTTATGTGGCACAGGCAGCGCCATTATTTATGATCCTGCTCGCTCCCTATATCCGTATCAGTTATGGGCAGTGCATACGTTTTGCTGCCGGAATGATCATTGGATTGTTGTCACTGGAAACTTATTTCCAGTTCAGATAAAAATCAGTCGTATTTACCTGTTTTATCTTCTATGCTGACATCAGCATCTTTTTTGATCTGCATTTTCACATATACCAGCAGCTGAGAAGCGCCTGCTTTAAAGCAGACTTCCTGCGCTTTTCTGACCACTTCCATACATTCATCGTAAGTGCCTTCTATGACTGTTTCAAAAGGACAAACCCTGTATTTCAGACCGGATGCCTGTATCACTGCTATTGCTTCATCCACTACCGCGTATACCTGGTCGCTAGGAACAGAAGGAAGGATCTGCAAGGCTAAATTGATCTTGTGTGCCATAATTTTTATACTGTTTAACGTTTCTTCCACTTAACTTCATAAAGATCCCTTCTCATGTCCTTCTTCGTCTGTACGCTGCCAAAAGCACTCAATTCTTTCAACAGTACCAGGTCAACATCGGCGATGACCACCATTTCTGTATTGGCAGTAGCATCTGCTTTAACGCCGGTTACCGGAAAGGCAAAGTCAGAAGGCGTCAGCACGGCACTCTGTGCATACTGCAGGTCCATGTTATTGACCTTGGGTAAATTGCCCACACAACCGGCCATTGCTACATAGCACTCATTTTCAATCGCCCTGGCCTGTGCGCAGAAGCGCACCCGATTGAAGGCATGTTGGGTATCTGTCAGGAAAGGTACAAACAATATTTGCATTCCCTGCTCTGCCAGTATACGTGAAGGCTCGGGAAATTCCACATCATAACAGATCTGAATACCGATTTTGCCACAATCTGTATCAAAGATCTTCAGCTGATCTCCGCCTTTAATCCCCCAGGCATATACTTCACTTGGCGTCGGATGCATTTTGATATAGTAGTCGTGTGTACCGTCCCGGCGGCAGAGATAACAGATATTATACAGCGAATCTCCGATGATGATCGGCATACTGCCGGAAATGATATTCACGTTGTAGGACACTGCGTGTTTGATAAACTGGTCCCGTAGTTGCTCCGTATACTGGGCTACTCCCCTGATTGCAGCTGCACCATCCATCTGATTGAATTCCGCCATTAAAGGGGCATTGAACAGTTCGGGGAATACGACGAAATCAGATCCGTAATCGCTGACGGCGTCGATAAAATATTCCACCTGCTGCAGGAAGCCATCCAGTCCGCCATAATCCCGCATCTGCCATTGCACGAGTCCGATACGCACGGTAGATTTGTTGTATCTGATCGTATCCTGATCCTTCTCGTAATAGATATTATACCATTGCAGCAGCGTGGCAAAGCCCATGGAAGACTCGTCATGCGGCAGGTAGTTCTTAAGGATCTTTTTTACCTGGAAATCGTTGGAGAACTGAAAGGTGAGTGTAGGATCATAGATCTCTTTGTCACGTACCTTTTCGATATAGTCCCTGGGCGACATTTCTTCTGCATACCTGAGGTAGTTAGGAATACGTCCACCTGCCACGATACCACGCAGATTAAGGCGTTCACAGAGGGTCTTGCGGGCATCATATAAGCGGCGGGCCAGTCTCCTGCCACGATAATCAGGATGCACAAACACTTCTATGCCATATAGTACGTCACCTTTACGATCGTGTGTACTGAACGTGTAATATCCAGTGATCTGTTCGTAGGTATGTTCGTCGCCAAATTTTCCATAATCAACGATAATAGAAAGCGCACAGCCAACCACTTTATCATTCACGGTAACGGCAATCTGTCCTTCCGGGAACAGCTCTACCAGTCTGCGGATAGTAGGCTCCCGCCAGTAGCTGCCTTCCATATCTGCATAAGCCGATACCATGGATTCTTTCAGGTCGAGATAGTCTTCGGGAGTCAGTTGCCTGATGTCAATTGTTTCGGGAATGTGTTTTGAAGTCATAACATTAAAGTTCTCTTTATCTTTTACTGCTGCTTTTCTATAATGTAAAAAAAGTAGCTATATTTGACTTGTTTTTAGCCATTCTCCCATGTAGACCTCGATAAGCAATTATATCACCATAATTCTTAACTGCAGTGTCACTTATCAGGAATCGGGATATAGTTATCATTGGATTACAACAGTGGTATACCCCAATAGGAAGTAATTGTAAGAATATAGCTTTGCAATTTGCGCGCCATAACCGCGTGTTATATGTAAACACTCCACTCGACAGAAATACCATCCTGCAACAGAAGGATGATCCCAACGTCGCTTATCACCTTAAGACTATACAGAAAAAAGAGCCTTCGATCGTACCTGTACGGGAAAATCTATGGAGCTATTATCCTTCTGCAGTCCTTGAATCGATCAACTGGTTACCGGCGCCTGCCTCGCCTGTCTTCTCCTGGTTAAACAAACGGAACAACAGGAAGTTTGCAGCGAGCATTAAAGAAGCGATGGATGAACTGGGGTTCAAAGATGTTATCCTCTTCAATGATAACGATATTTTCCGTGGTTTTTACATGAAAGAGCTGCTGAAACCTGCTACTTACATCTACTACAGCAGGGACTACCTGCTGGGCGTGGATTACTGGAAGAAGCACGGCGAAAAGATCGAACCTTTGCATATTGCCAAGGCGGATGTAGCGGTAGCGAACTCTAATTACCTCGCAGATATTCTTAAAAAATATAATCCGAACAGTTATTACGTCGGACAGGGCTGCGACCTAAGTCTGTTTGACGTCACGCAGGGATATGCCATTCCCGAAGATGTGAAGGGCATTAAAGGCCCTGTTATTGGCTATGTAGGCGCCCTGAATGCCCACAGGTTAGACCCGGGTATTATTGAACATATTGCACGGGAAAAGAAGGACTGGTCGATTGTACTGGTAGGTCCGGAAGACGAGACTTTCCAGAAATCTGTGTTGCACGAGCTCCCCAACGTACACTTCCTTGGCAGAAAAGAACTGAAAGAACTACCGGCCTATATTAAGGCATTTGATATATGTATCAATCCACAGCAGGTGAATGTACTGACTGTCGGCAATTATCCGTTAAAAATAGACGAATACCTGGCTTTAGGAAAGCCGGTTGTGGCCACAGCCACCAGAACGATGGAATTCTTCGATTCTCACACTTATCTTGCCCGGAATGCAAATGAGTATGTTACGCTGATCAGTAAGGCCCTGGCAGAAGACAATATGACGCTGCAGGAACAACGGATCGCCTTTGCCAGATCCCATAGCTGGGAAAACTCCGTAACTGCTATTTATGAGGCAATATTAAATACCGCTTGACCAGATGAGCACACTTACAAGTCTGAAAACAAGGATTAAAAGCAATCCTAACCTCAAACAGTTTGCGCACCGTATGATTATGCCTAAAAACCAGGCAAAACCCCGGTTGTGGATCCGCTGGATAGTGAACCCTTTTATACATAAAAGAGGGAAAGGCGCTATTGTACGCCGTTATACCCGGTTGGACGTCTTTCCTTTTAATCCGTTCTCCCTGGGAGCCGGATCCATTATTGAAGACTTTGCCACTGTCAATAACGGGATGGGCGCTGTGACCATTGGTGATCGTGTGCAGGTAGGTATGGGTAATGTGATCATCGGACCGGTAACCATCGCCGACAATGTCATTATCGCGCAGAATGTGGTCATGTCGGGACTGAACCATGGCTACCAGGATATCAGTATGCCTATCGGATTACAACCCTGCTCTACCAGTGAGATCTATATAGGTGAAGATAGCTGGATCGGCGCCAATGCCGTTATTACGGCTGGTGTCAGGATAGGTGAACATGCCGTGGTAGCTGCCGGAAGCGTAGTCACCAAAGACGTACCTGCTTACAGCGTAGTGGGCGGTAATCCGGCCAAAGTACTTAAACAATACAATCCCGAAACGAAATTATGGGAAAGGGTACGCTAAGCGGAAGCAGCGTATAAACTCCCGGGTAGCTGTTTCTCCGTCAGCTCCCAAAAAACAAAGAGGCTGGACTTATTAAAAGTCCAGCCTCTGTTTTTTAGCGCTTATTGCGCACTATAATTGGCTGAGGTGAGGACCCGTTTATTCGCTCTTTACAAACTTGGTGCTCCACTTGTAATTGTTGTTTTTGTATATCACCTGCAGTATGTAAGTACCGATCGGCAGCGTAGACACATCAAGGGTTTGCTGTATGTTCTCTCCGGCTGGCAGGTTGTAGCTCTTCATCGCTTTACCGGCTATGTTGAAGATCGTAATCGTACCCTGACTGGAGTTCTTCATACGCTGTTTGAAGGTAAGCGCGGTAACAACCGGATTCGGATATGTCGTGATTTCAGGAACAAAAGCATCTCCACCTGGTTCGAGTACAGTCACTTCGAAGGTAGCACGGCTGCTCTGTTTCTTATCATCTGTCACCGTCAGTTCGAATACATAGCTACCCGGGAAGTTCATACCGGAGATATCCGTTGCTTTAGCAGATGGTGCTGCGATTGTTGCCTGCAGCGGACCATACACCTGTTTCCATGCGTAGCTGCTGATATTAGTGCCATTCGCATAAGACCTGCTGCCATCCGCCTTCATACTTGCATTTGGCAATCTGAGGGTCAGGTCACCTTGCGTCAGCACAACAGGTGGCTTACCATCGCTGTTTTCAGCTGCCAGCACCGTGATGGTGAGTCTGTCACTGGCTTTGGCATTCTTATTATCGGTTACCTGCAGTTCGATCACATATGTACCTGGCGTCAGACCAGATACTACGTTGATAATACCTGTTGCATTCGAGAAGTGTACATCTTTACCGGAGATCTTCAGCCACTGGTAGTTGGTTACAATACCATCAGGATCAGAAGAGGCTGCACCATTCAGGATCACACTATTTACCGGCAGTCTTACCGTGATATCGTTTCCTGCTCTTGCTACCGGCGGAGCATTTACCGCAGGTGGCGCTGCCTTTACTACCAGTTTCATGGTATCGATATCTGTTGCGCCGGAGTTGTCTGTTACCTGCAGGGCCAACAGATAAGTACCTTCAATCAGTAACTGTGCATTAGTGATAGCTGCATCTTTCACTTTGATGGTACCACCATTCGGACCACTTATTTTATACCATTCGTATTTCGCAATCTTACCATCAGGATCCATTGACAGGGAGCCATCCAGCAGTGCGGAGTTTTCAGGCAGTGTGATGGTTACATCCGGACCTGCATTTGCTATAGGTTTCTTATTGGCTGCCGGAGCCGCTTTCACAGTGATGGTCACATTTGCAGTAGCAGATGCACCGTCATTATCAGTTACTGTCAGCGCATATACATAAGTACCTGCTGTAAGACCTGTGATTGTAGTTTTCACAGCAGCAGGTGTTGTAATAGCACCGCCGTTCGGACCGCTTACTTTCTTCCAGGCATATTTGGCAATCGAGCCATCTGCATCGCTGGAAGCCTTACCATCCAGGGTGACAGTGCTGGTTGGCAATGTGATAGTTACTGCACTGCCTGCATTCGCAACAGGCGCTTTATTTGGCGCAGGGTTGACTGTCACGGTTACGTTTGACGTAGCAACAGCACCGCTGTTATCAGTTACAGTCAATGAGAAGACATAAGTGCCCGCTGTCAATCCGGTAATCGCTGTTTTCACAGTAGCCGGCGTCGCAATCGTACCTGTCGCAGGGCCGCTTACTTTCTTCCATTCGTATTTAGCAATGGAGCCATCTGCATCACTGGAAGCTTTACCATCCAGGGTCACCGTATTGGTTGGCAGGGTGATCGTCTGTGCGCTACCTGCATTGGCTACAGGCGCTTTATTTGGCGCAGGATTTACTTTCACCGTCACATTCGCTGTGCTGGTTGCCTGCCTGTTGTCAGTTACTGTCAGTGAGAATACATAAGTACCAGCTGTCAGTCCGGTAATAGCTGTCTTCACAGTAGCAGGCGTCGCAATTGTACCACTTGCAGGACCACTTACTTTCTTCCATTCATATTTGCTGATAGATCCATCTGCATCACTGGAAGCTTTACCGTCCAGGGTGACCACATTGGTCGGCAGGGTGATCGTCTGTGCGCTGCCTGCATTTGCTACAGGCGCTTTATTAGCAGCTGGATTTACAGTAATGGTGATATTCGCAGCAGCAACAGCACCATCGTCATCTGCCACACTCAGCGAGAATACATAAGTACCTGCGATCATACCGGAGATGGTCGTCTTCGCAGCTGACGCATTACTGAACGTCACATCATTCGGACCGCTCATGCGCTGCCACAGGTATTTGGTGATCTTACCATCAGGGTCGTAAGAAGCCTGACCATCTACTGTTACACTGTTGGTTGGCAGGGTAATAGTCTGCGCATTGCCCGGAACCGCTACAGGTAATTTATTAGTGGCAGGATTTACAGTTACTGTTACTGTCGCAGTATTGGAAGTCTGTTTGTCATCCGTTACGGTCAGCGAGAATACATAGGTACCTGCGGTCAGACCAGTAATAGTCGTCTTAACAGCTGCCGGTGTAGTGATCGTTCCGGTCGCAGGACCGCTTACTTTCTTCCATTCATATTTACTGATCTTACCATCAGTATCACTGGAAGCACTGCCATCCAGCGTTGCATTGTTTGTTGGCAAGGTAATGTTCACTGCCTTACCGGCATTCGCAACCGGCGCTTTGTTAGCGGCAGGATTCACCGTTACACTTACAGTTGATGTATTGGCAGACTGTTTATCATCTGTTACTGTCAGCGAGAAGACATATGCACCTGCTGTCAGACCCGTAATAGTGGTCTTCACAGCCGCCGGCGTAGTGATTGTACCAGCAGCAGGGCCGCTTACTTTCTTCCATTCATATTTATTGATCTTACCATCGCCATCAGCAGAACCAGCACCATCCAGTGTCACTGTATTGGTTGGCAGTGTGATGATAACCGCGCTGCCCGGATTAGATACCGGAGGCTTGTTCGCTGCAGCTGCATTAACTTTCACTGTTACGCTGTCAATATCAGTTGCCGACTTATCATCAGTCACCGTCAGGGTGAAGATGTAAGTACCCGCTGTCAGACCGGTCACACTGGTGCTTGCAGTCGCATTGTTGGTGATAGTACCACCAGCAGGACCGCTTTGTTTTGTCCAGAGATATTTGCTGATTTTACCGTCGGTATCGGTAGAACCGGTACCATCCAGCGTGACAGTATTGGTAGGTAATGTAATCGTAAGGTCTTTGCCTGCGTTGGCTGTAGGTTTAACATTACCGGTAGAAGGAGCTTTTGGTAACTGATATTCATAGGCGCCCACATCATACCCGCTATTCACCGGACGTTTCAGATCGTCCATATCAGTGATCAGTCCGAGGTCTGCCACACTCTTACCCGCATCTACAGCTGTAGATGCGGTAGTCAGGTGAAAATCAGCGCCATTGACATTGGTCACCACTTTACCTGCATTGGCAGTAGTAGAGAACATATTGTTACCGTAGTCAAACTTGATATTCTGTGCACCTCTGATATAAAGACCATCCGTTGGATAACTACCACCTGCAGCCTTTTCGATCACAAGGTTGTTGTATACTTTGTGACCGATGGTGGTCAGGTAAGCGTATATTTTAATACCGGTATTGCCGGTGTTGTAGATCGTGTTATTGTAGATATAACCGGTTACAGGCTCCAGTATCAGTTTATCTGATACGTTGATACCTTCCCCGTTTTCAACGTTGGAGATAACGTTATTGTATACATAGGAGATACCGGAACCAAACAATGCGATACCCGGCAGATAACCGTTGTCAACCACGTTGTTGTACAGTTTCACACGGGAACCGCCACCCATCAGCATACCATAGCTCTGTGCGTCCAGTTTGGTGGTACCATAGTTGCGTACGATATTGTGGTGGATCTTATTTTCACCCAGGTCACACATAGAGATCTGGATGCCATCCTGGCCCATGTACTGCAGATCGTTGTCATACACTTCCAGGTCCTGAATATGGTGAGATTTGATACCCTGACAAAGCAGGTAATCCATCACATAATGCGTGTTACCGATATAGAAACCTTCGTAATCGGAATAACGGCCTTTGATATGGTGGATCTTTACATTCTTCATGACATATTTGCCTTCCCAGAACTGTGGATTAGTACATTCCTGTGTGGTTTTCGCGACCATGAAGGAGCCTACGTCATGCACGTAGAAGTTATGTATATCGATGTCAGAACTACCCGAACCAAGATAAATACCCTGCATTTTTATACCGAGCAGGTTGCGGCCATTGATATCAAAACCATACTCTACCCCAGGCGTACCGGAACCCGTAATGTGCAGGAACTTGCCGCCCATGATATTGAAAGACACATCCGTTTTCAGCGTTCTGATACCTGTTCTTACCACACCGCCGCAGTTGGTGATCACAATCGGTTTAGCAGCCGTACCTACCAGACTACCGAGCTGAATAAACTCGTAATCACCCGCAGGAATACAGAGTGTATCACCAGGCGTCAGACCAAATGCGGTCATCGCATCCGGGTAGTACATACCATTACCGATGTTGGGTTTGGCATTGACTCTCTTATTGCCCGGGTTCGGTTTGGAAGGCGTTGATACCTTTCCGCCTTTCTCGTATTGGAGCATCCATTCGTAGACGTTCAGGCCATCTTCTTTATAAGAAGGATCATAGGCCTTGGACCAGGCGTCGTGACCGGAAGCGTTGAAAATGGTGAGTTTAGGCTGAGGCGTAGGACTGGGTTTGTAGGAATCCATCATAGAGGTCCAGTCCTTTGAGTACTGGGAAGGAACAACCGGGTCATTCTCGTTATGCAGGAACCATACCGGCACATCGTTCTTCGCCATTACTTTTGGTGCATTGGTGATCTGCAGCGGATTCATATTACCAGCAACAGCTACAACGGCAGCAGGGATCTGTGCATAGGAATCATTAGCGCTCGCGAAATCTTCCGTAGCGCCGCCACCCATACTCAATCCCGTTACATATATACGTTTACTATCAATTCTGAATTTACCCTTCAGATAATTCACAAGACTCAGCACGTCCATCGGGCTGGGAATGTTCCTAAACTGAGGGGAAGCAACGATAAATGAAAACGATTTACCACCTACTTTGAAAGAGGCGGGAAACAGTCCTTTATCAATAAGTTTAGGTACGCCATTTCTGAGTACCGCGGGCAGGTTGCTTGTACCGTTACCCAGTTCTCCTATCCCATGAATAAAGATCAGTAAAGGAAAAGAATCCTTACTGGCAGCATAGGATGGTGGAACATATTCATAATAACCGCCGGAGTTTGTAACCTTTGTTCCGGCTAAGGATACCGCAGTTTGTTGTGCGGCGACTGTTAGAGTTGTGAACAGCGTAACTGCAAGGCAGGCAGCTAACTTTCTGAACATAGCAATAGTGTACAAATGTTTCATCAGTCAGGTTTTTCAAATTATATGGTGTGCTTGCAGGGGCCTATCCCCCGTACCTAAAAAAATGACAAAGCAATCAGTTGAAAGAGGCTAAGGCACGCTGGATGTAATCGTGTACGTTGTCCCGAAAAAAAGGTAGTCTTCAAAGTCGTAGCTTTCTACACAAGTCAGTTTATAAGGGCGTCTGTCTGATTATTTCTTTACTGGTGAGTTCCAATCATCTGATAATCTTCTACTTCTTTAGTATTTTTCAAGATCCGACGGCAAAGTACAATATTTTTATTTGTCAAATAAAATATTTTTAATATGTAATTAAAGTTAATTATAAAGCATTAAAAAAACTAATATATAATGTCATAAAAAATATTATATTGATGGGACTGTCGGAAATTAAATTTTGCCAAACTTTTGCATTATGGTAATATTGTATCCAAGGAACATACTCCCCAAATAACCTTATCCTGTTAAAAAGACCGCAGAAAATTTCAATTCACTGGTTTTATATCATATACATGGGATTTAAATTATTATCGGTAATTAACAACAGGCATTTTCACTCCTTATTAGGTAACCTCGTCTCTGCTTTTCTTAACGTATTATCCTTTGCGATTCTCGTTCGTTTACTGTCTCTTTCTGCTTTTGGGGAATGGGTTTTATTCATCGGGACATATACTGTGCTGGACCAGATCCGTACCGCTTTATTACAATCCGGCATTATTAAATTCTATACCGGCTCGGATGAGAAGACTGGTAAGGAAGTGGCCGGAAGTGCCTGGTACCTTGTGCTTATACTGACCGGCATTTATCTGCTCCTCAATCTGATCGTAGGTGTCGCGTTATACGGACAATTTGATGAAACATGGCGCTTTTTTATACGCTGGCTGGGTGTCATGATGGTCGTATCAGTACCCTTTAACGTTGCCAGCTGGTTCCTCCAGGCAGAACATCGCTTTGATAAGATATTACAGGTCCGTTTCTGGCAGAACGGCGGCTTCCTGGTATTAATACTCGCCTTCCACTTCTTCAGTACGGTTACGCTGCCGCATGTACTTTTCGCCTATATGGCCGGACTAGCGGCTACCAGCTGTTTTACCCTGATAAAAGGCTGGACGAAAGTCCGCCAGGTAGTACACAGCACTAAAAAACAAGTACTCGTACTCGTGAAATACGGATGGCTGATCGTTGGTAGTATGATCTCATCGGGTTTCCTTAACTATTCTGATAACTTCCTCATCCGTACGATGATCAGTCCTGCTGCCGTAGCCATCTACAGCATCCCGCAGAAGTTCATGGAAGTGATAGAAATTATCCTCCGCAGCTTTGTCGCCACTGCACAGCCTACATTGTCAGGCGCGGCCAACAGAAACGACTGGGCGGGTGTATCAAGGGCATTCTCCCGCTATACCGGTGTGGTAAGTATCGTGATCATTCCTTTTATTATTGGTCTGATCATTTTTACCAAACCGCTGATTATTATCCTGGCAGATAAAGCTTATCTTCCTGCCACGGATGTAGTAAGAATATTCCTGCTTTGCGCCATCCTCTACCCTATTGACCGCTTTATAGGCGTAGCACTGGATATGATCAACCGTCCGCTGACCAACTTCTATAAAAACTTCCTGAAACTGGTGCTTAACGTCATCGGTGATATCGTCTTCATCCTGTTGTTCCATGATGTACGTTGGGTGGCGTTTGGTTCGCTGTTGAATATGATCATCTGCGTGATCGTCGGTTACTATATGCTGAAGAAATATGTACCGTTCACGCTGAACGATATTGTGAAACTCGGATGGGCAGAATGCCAGATCCTGCTGGAAAAGGTGACCGGAAAACTGAAGCTGGTCAAGTAGCAGACCGCCCTGCAAATAAAACAGATCTTATAAAATAAAGAAGCCCCCGGAATAATCCGGGGGCTTCGCTCCTTTAAAACAATCCTGTTTATACTAAACTCTTTTCAGCACTTTTGAGCGGATAATACTTCTGCAGATATCTGTGAATGCACGGGTGGCTTCTGCCAGTTCTTTACCCAGCGAACGCTGTGGGAAATAATGCAGCACCATTTCACGGGTCCATGGCTCTTCAAAGTATTTAAGGATATCCTTATCATCCGGATTCACGATGAAGTCAAAACTACCTTCCCATTCCACGCGCATCGTATGCAGATTCGGATGCGTTCTTTCCATGATTTTGTAACCGATAGACGCCTTCGGCAGATATTCCAGGAACAGGTCGCCAAAGTCGAAACTGGTCGGGAAAGAGATCCTTTCCTTGTCTACCATTACCACCTTATTATCTACTTCCAGCAGCACCCATTTATGCGATTTCTTTGGATAGAGGTGTTCACCCAGCAGAGAAGGGGTTTCCATATACCCTCTCTTTGCTACGCGGAATTGTTCCTTGAGAAATGAATGCGGATTTTCTACGTGTTCCAGTACATGATTACAGATCACATAATCAAACTCTTTGTCCTTGAATGGCAGGTTTTCACCATCAGCATTCATGAACTGCTGGTTCTTCAGCACTTTTATATCTCCACTACGATGTGTATTGTCATCTACATACTTGTCTACCACAACATTCGACCTTGGGTGCGGATTGTGGCCGCCTCCAACCTCAAGTACCCTGTCCGTCTTTTTAATGTCCAGGTCAAAACGGGATTGGGGATTTCTGATTTTCATGCGTAAAGTTTAAGAATATTACAATGGCGCCAGCACCTGCTGGTACACCGTTTCAATTTTATGGGTCATATCCCGTACATCAAAGTTTGCTTTCACACACTTGCCGGCATTCTCCTGCAATTGTGTACGCAGTGTCCTGTCCTGTATCAGTCGTTCCAGGGCAGTAGCCAGGGCAGCTTCATTTTTAGGCGGTACCAGCAGTCCGGTTACCTCATGTTCTACCGCTTCCCGCGTGCCATCTACATCAGAAGCAACAACTGCCTTAGACATGGCCATCGCTTCCAGTACACCGATAGGGAAACCTTCCCAGAGTGACGGCAGGCAGTAGATATCTACCGCTTTCAGCACAGCAGGCACATCCTGACGGAAATTGTCGAAAACGACCCTGTCTGTAATCCCCAATTCCTCTGCCAGATTCACGGCATCGGCTTTCAGGTCGCCCTCTCCTATCATTAACAAGGTAAGATCCGGAAAGTTGGCGCAGACCTTCGCATAGGCACGCAGCATACCGAGTGGGTCTTTCTGCTCTGTAATACGCACAATATAACCAATTACCAGGTGATGTGCAGGGATGCCATAAGCAGCCTTTATATCGGGATAAGTGCCGTTATTGTTGAACTTGTCCAGGTTAACGCCATTTTTCACTACAGTGGACTTAAAACGGCCAAATTCCTTTACGCCGGTCTGATGATTGGAATCAGACACTGTAATATTGAGCCTGGTATGCTGCGTAATGAACTTTTCAGCCATGATACGCGCCTTTCTGTTCCAGGTTGGCAAACTGTCATGAAAAGACCATCCATGAATGGTATAGATCACCGGCAGTCCCAGGGACCGGGCTGCCCAGAGTACATTTGTATTGGCACGGGTACCGTGTACATGCACTATATCCATCCTTTGCTCTTTCAGGAATTGTTTTACTTTTTTCCAGACGCCGATATCAAAAGCGCGTTCAGTATGAATGACATGAGCGGGCACTCCCATCTGGGTAAGGGATGTGATCATCGGACCGTCCGTAAAGGACAGCACTACCGGCTCAAACAGACTTTTATCAAGATAATGTACGAGGTCCAGCACATGACTTTCACCTCCTCCGATCTTACCCTGGCGGATGGTTTGTAAAACCCTGATCTTTTTAGTCGCTTCCATCTCTTTACAATTGTTCCATCCATCTGCTGTACCATAACTGGAATACGAGGATGTTCCAGAGTTTCTGGTGGCTCACCTTTCCGCCGTTAAAGTAGTTCTGCTTCAGTGTTTCGATATGTGAGGGATCAAAGATGCCGGTCTGTTTCAGTTTAGCCGGAGACAGATAGTATTCCATCTGTTCTTTCAGCTCGTCTTTAAACCAATGCGTCAGCGGAGCGATAAACGGACGTTTGGGACGGTCCATTAAAGTTTTAGGGATATACTGGTGTACAATCTCCTTCAGAATATACTTGTTGATCTTATTCTTCACTTTAATATGCGCAGGCACTTTCGCCAGGAACTCCACCAGTCTGTGATCCAGCATCGGCTCGCGGCCTTCAATGCTGACAGACATGGTCGCCCTGTCTACCTTTACCAGGTTATTGTCAACCAGGAATGTCTTGTAGTCTACAGACAGTAAGCGGTTCAGCGGATCATTGATACTATTCAGTTCCCCGTTCATATCAAAGTTCGTCTTGTAAGTGGAATGCGCTCCACCCAGATAACTGGCTGCTTCTGACTCTGTAATATACTGGCTGATATATTTTAATGCCTGCTGTGATTTACCGGATTTCCATATGAGCTTCATCTTCTCATAACGGCTGGCAAAGTTGTATTGTTTATTGAAATAAGGGATGCTGGCAGGATCTACCATATTCATCACCTTACTGACCATTCCCTGTATGGATTTAGGGAAACGTTCTGTATACTGCAGGGACTGATTGAACTTGTTATAGCCTGCAAAGAGTTCGTCGCCACCATCAGCAGAAAGTACCACTTTCACCTGCTGCGCAGCCAGTTTGCTGACCAGCGTGGTAGGTACGGTAGAGTTATCTGCGAATGGTTCATCGTAGATCTCCGGCAGGTGTTCCAGGATGTTCTTTGCGTCAGAAGGACCTACGATCCATTCTGTATGGTCAGTACCCAGATGCTGTGCAATTCTGCGTGCCTCTTTAGATTCATCGAATGCGGCTTCTTTGTAACCGATCGTGAAGGTCTTCAGCCGGCTGCCGGAGGATGCCTGTAAAATAGCCGCCACACTGGAGCTATCATAACCGCCACTCAGGAATACACCGACAGGTACATCAGCTACCATTCTGTAACGGTAAGCGCTTTCCATCAGTTCTTTGGTATGACGGATGATGTCGCCTTCATACATGTCTGTCAGCGGCTGGCGGTAAGCATCCAGTACGCTCCAGTACTCGGAAGTCGTCAGTGCTTTATTGGTAAGGGACAAATGCATGTAATGTCCCGGTTTCAGTTTATGCGTATGTTCGAAAACCGTGTAAGGCGCCGGAATATAGCTGTATTGCAGAAACAGCGATACCGCGTTCACGTCGATCTTCTTTTCAAAAGCAGGGAAACGGCTGAAACTTTTCAGTTCTGAAGCAAACAGCAGCACGTTGTTGTGCCAGTAATAGTAAAGTGGTTTTACACCCGCTCTGTCACGACAGAAAATCACCTGTTGCTCTTCCTTGTCATAGATCACAAAAGCAAACATACCGATACAACGGTCTACGATCTTTTCTTTCCAGCAATCGTATCCTTTGATCAGTACTTCCGTATCACTGGTGGAAGTAAAGTGATAACCGTTCTGTTCCAGTTCATGACGGATCTCTTTGAAATTATACACCTCGCCATTAAAGATCATGGTGTATTGTTTATAGTGCATGGGCTGATGGCCACCACTGGAAAGGTCAAGAATAGACAGTCGGCGCTGGCCCAGTCCGATCACTGCATTGGGGTGTTCATACACTTCATAACCACCGTCATCCGGACCGCGATGCAATAATGCATCTGTCATGTCTTTCAGTACGGGGAGACTGGCTTTTTTGGAGAAATCAATAAACCCTGCTATCCCACACATGGTATTAGATTTAATTGACGATGTTTTACGTTCCACATAATGCCTTTCCAGAAAGCCTTTAAGTGTTCCTTCTCCCGTTTGAGCAGGAATTGTAACGTATTCTTCGGAATGGTAAACAAGGTCAGGTACAGTAAAAAGATGATTCGGTTCGGTAATGCCACATTTCTACGCATGAACAGGATTCTGTTCCTGGTGAGGTAATAGGTCTTTAATGGACTGTTCTTACCGGTGGACATTGATTCTTTATGATAGATAAGTGACTTATACTGGTAGTAGATTTTATAGCCTTTGCGTTTAAACTGCTCGCACCAGTCAAATTCTTCGTAGTAGAGGAAATAGACTTCCGGCATGAGGCCCACTTCTTTCAGTACGGCAGCAGTGGTCATCATACCGCCACCATGTGCGTAGTTGGTTGCAGAGAGCTGATCGTACTGGCCCTGATCGGCTTCTTTACAGCCGATCATGCTGTTACGGCCGGTGAATACATCTACTGACTGATAGCCGGCATATTCGATCGTACCTTTATGAAAGTAGTAGTGAAATTTGGGGCTTACCATACCTGCGTCGGGATGGGACTGAAATACTTCCTGCAGACCTTCTATCAGGCCATCTGTGAATTCGGTGTCGTTATTCACCAGGAAGATATACTCGCCGGTAGCGGCTACGATACCGAGGTTATTACCACCGGCAAATCCTTTATTGGTCGCACTTCTGATCACTTTAACAGCAGGATATGCAGCCTGCAGTGCGGCAGTAGGATCTTCCTTGGATGCATTATCCACGACGATCACTTCCACATTGCGGTAACTGTTGCCGTTGATGGAATGCAACAATTCACAGGTAACGGCGGTGGTATTATAGTTGACCGTTACGATGGAAACCAGCGGTGCTATGTTATTTTCCTGCGACATTGACCAGGGGGTTATCGATACTTGTTTTGGAATGTTTTGTATGAATGAAGGTCTTGTTAGCGCCTTTGAGTTTAAACACCAGCGCCAGCATGATACCCACTACACGTGGCAGATTCAGTATAACGGTGAGCAGGTATTTCGAATAGAACTTACCTGGTAATGGTAACAGCATACTGACAATAAACGCGCCGGCCGTAATTGCCCAGGCATAAAAAGGAACGGTCAGATAGTGTCCCAGTATCAGGTAAATAAACGTCATAAAGAATACACCTGCCAGCAACAGCATACGTGGCAGCAGCATGTTCTGTCCTACGGCCATGTAGAAGTAATCTATACGGCCTTTGAGCAGTGCGCGGAAGCCTCTCAGGAAGTACTGACGCAGGTATACCAGCTGACTGGACAACCAGCGTTTACGCTGATTTTCAAAAGCAGCCGCGTTTTCTACTTTTTCATCAAACATCAGTGCTGACTCAAGGTAGTGGATCTTGTATCCTTTATCTACCAGCAATTGCTGGAGCACTTTATCGAAACCGCCTGTTGCTTCCGTCTCCTTCAGCGCCTGTTTTATCAGCTGGTATTCGAATGCGATACCAGAACCGATGATGGAGGCAGAAAGCCCGAGGGCGTTAGCCCCTTTGCGGTTGATGTGATTAGCGATCATTTCATTGGCCGCGTCCAGGATAGCGAACGGCGTATCCAGATTCTTCGCTACACGTTGTGCCTGGATGGCGTGATGCCCCTCCTGGAAGGCGATATTCACTCTCTTCAGAAAATCTTTGGCAGGGATATTATCCGCATCAGCGATCACGGCCATATCATATTTATCATCGTGCAGCTGTGCAAAGGCAGCGTTCAGCGACTTCGCCTTTGTGCTTTTATTGAATGATACAGGTATTACGGTAATACCTTCAGCGCGTAAGGTAACAATCGTTGCAGGCTGCAGAGAGTCTGCTATAACGATCACCTCGTATTTGTCAGCCGGATAGTCCAGCGCTTCATAACTCTGAGCAACGGAAAGGATGACTTCATCCTCTTTGTAAGCAGGCACCAGGATGGCGATCCTGCTATGTGACAGTGTATCGGCTGCTGTTTTGTCTTTCTTTGGGAACAGGCGTCCTGCTACAGCAAACAGGAAATTATAAAACACGCAAGCCCCCAGATAAATCAGTATAACAAGTTCAATCGTAAAAAGCATTACACGTTATCTTTTTGTATTAAGGCTTTGGGGGTATTGGCCATAATCCACATGTCATACTTAAAGCTGTGCTGGTTGGAATAATTAATATCCAGCGCGATCCTTTCTTCAGCTGACATTTCTTTCTTTCCCCGCTTGCTGATCTGCCACAGTCCGGTGATACCGGCCGGAGCAAGGAATCGTTGTGCCCACTCGTCAGTAGTCAGTGTTGATGCCTCATATAATGGTAAAGGTCGGTTACCTACCAGAGACATATCTCCTTTTAATACATTAAAAAGTTGCGGGAGTTCATCAAGACTTGAGTTTCTCAGAAAGGAGCCGAAACGCGTTACGCGCGGATCATTGGACACTTTGTAAAAAACGGGACCGTCACCGCCTTTGTACTGGTTCATGTGCTGCAGCTGTTGCAATTTCTTGTCAGCGTCAGCTACCATTGTTCTGAATTTATAAAATTTGAACACCTGGTAATTTTTACCTGCGCGTCGTGCAGCATAAAAGATGGGGCCTCTGGATTCAAACTTAATAATCGCAGCAATAACGAATAAGACAGGGCTTATCGCAATAAGCGCGGCGCCCGCAACAATAATATCAAAAGCTCTTTTCAGTACAGCATTGATAGTGCGCTTATGATTCTTTCTTTGCGCAGTACCACCTACAACTGTCAGCGGTGGAAATGCATTCAGTTGTTTGAATTTATTGATAAAGGTTATTTTCGAAGCTAATTTCGGCAAACACTTGTCAGTGATAATTTCATCGATGAAAGAATACTGCTTGGCAGCTGCTTTCATCTCGGGGCTTACATGATCCGTATAAAGGAGGAACGGGATGCTGGCACAACTACTCTCCTGCTGGAAAAATTGTTTCCAGGCATTCAGTCCTTTGTGATTGTCAGTATGAGACCGGTAGATGATCACACCAGGCTTTCTGCGAAAGACGGCCTGTAGCTGTTCGATCGTTACGATGGCGGTATCATAATCCTGTGCAAAAAAACACTTGTAGCCCTGATCCTCCAGTTCGGGAGTCTCAATATGTTGCCCTACGAACAGTACGATATGACTGTCTGCAACAATCTGGCGGGGCAGTGTTTGTTCACGTTCTTCAAACTGTTTTGGGGCCGCATTCTTCAATACGCTCAGTTCAGGTGTAAATGTATTCATGCTAACAAAGGAATTAATGGTTACATACTGATTATAACAATATAATTATATGCTAAGAGAAAGCAGGGACATGCTGCGCTTTCAATACATGATCAATTGTATCCAGTAAGATAACCGGATCAAAAGGCTTTTTGATAATCGTTTTGATATTTCCGGGGCGGATGTTTGCAAAAGATTCTTTAGTGTCGTGTACACCGGAAAGCACCATTAAAGGTATATGCTGGTACAGATTGCTCTCTGTCATGAACTCTATGAGTTCCCATCCGTTGATGTTTGGCATCTGGAGGTCTGTGATAACGAGATCGGGGATGTTGCCATTCTTGAGCCAAGCCATTGCAGCCAGACCGTCGCAAGCTGATACGACGTTGTATGTTCTGTTTAGCATTACCTCAAGTAAATATCGGATGGGTAAACTATCATCTATTATTAAAACTGTTTTTTTCACCTTTAACCAATTTAATATTACTAATCGATCCAATACCATTTCAGGGTATCAGAAATTTATCTTCGTTGGCTTTAAATTGGATAAGGTTTTATGGAACTAAAAACAGTTTCTCAGGGGATATGAAAGAAATGACTCAAATATGGTTTCTCAAAATACTTACACTAAAGTACAAAAGTAATTGATAAAGTGCAAGCGGTAAAATTTTCTTAATTGCTTGTTTATACAACAACGATGTAAAAATATAATACTTTATTCATTTCGCCATATGTTTTTCGTAAACGGTGGCTTTTATTGGGTGAATGCGCTATAAATTATCGTGAACGGATATTCTTGCAGGTCAGGGGATTATTTTTTTTAAATGTAGCATGCACTGCTGAGAAATACTGCACAATTATTCTACTTTTGCTCCGGATACCCATGTGGGATTGTTATGTAAACACGCTACAGGCGCTCCGAGTACCCCTTAACTACATTGATCTATGACTGTGATCTCACTGATTTTCTGGTGCAGTATTTTTCTTGTTTGCTATAGCTATGTAGGCTATGGACTGTTACTATATATAGTAATTAAGATACGTCGTTATTTCGTAAAAATCCAACATATTGGAGACGATGCACCTTATACCCCGGAAGTAACATTTATGGTGGCTGCTTATAATGAAGCCGCATTTATAAAAGAAAAGATCCTGAATACACTTTCATTGAATTATCCGGAAGACAAAATGCAGATCATCTTTGTGACAGACGGGTCTTCCGATGATACCAATAATATAATAAGGAGTTACCCGCGTATTACCCTGCTCTACGAACCAGAGCGTAAAGGGAAGACCATGGCGGTTAACCGCGCCATGAAACACGTAAAGACCCCCTTCGTTGTTTTCTCTGACGCCAACACCTTATTAAATAACGATGTAGCACTTTGCCTGATGCGTCATTTTAAAGATGAAACTACCGGTGCGGTAGCAGGCGAGAAAAAGATACTCGTGGCTGACCAGGCAGAAGCCGAAGGCGCCGGAGAAGGAATGTACTGGAAATACGAATCCCTGCTGAAAAAATGGGATGCAGAATTGTATAGTGTAATGGGGGCTGCCGGCGAACTGTTTGCCGTGCGTACCGCTTTATATGAGGATATTCCGGCGGATACCATCCTGGATGACTTTATGATCTCCTTTGGTATTAATAAGAAAGGATACCGGGTGGCTTACGCCCCTGACGCCTATGCCCAGGAAACGCCTTCTGCCTCGCTGGAAGATGAATATAAACGTAAAGTGCGTATTGCAGCCGGCGGTTTTCAGTCCATGAGCCGTTTAATGGACCTGCTGAATTTCTTCCGTTATCCAAAAATCACCTGGCAATATGTGTCGCACCGGGTATCACGCTGGACGGCCGCTCCCCTATGCCTGTTGTTAGCACTACTTACTAATATCATCCTCTGTGTTACCGGAGCTCCTTTCGTATATTGGTTGTTTCTTGCAGCACAAATTGTTTTTTATGGCATGGCTTTAGTAGGATATGTGCTGGCCAAACGGCAGGTAAAAAGTAAATTATTCTATATCCCTTTTTACTTTGTCTTTATGAATGTAGCTGTGTATCAGGGTTTTGGCCGTTTTCTGAGAAAAAAACAATCTGCCGTATGGGACCGTTCGCAACGGCAGCTGACAGTAGGCTGACGTGTAACTTTTACACTTACTGTTGAGTTTTTTTGTTTCACGAACGTATTTATATCATTCACCGTCAAAAAACAGATTTTCACTAAAAAGTATTTCAACTGTAAAAATATACACTTACTTTTGGAACTTGAACCGAGTACACTAGGCTTATTCCTTATCTATCGACGTAAGAGAGCTTCATAGTGTGATATAATTCCTAACCTCATCCTACATAAAAGCCAATCTTGAGAGTTGATCGATTTCTCGTCTGCTCCATTCTAGTTTTACCATCTCCTCTGATCTGACCTGCACGAAGTGCTTTGGGTTATTATTTTCTATTTCGGCTAATTACCGGGTTAAATCCCCGATTGTCCAAAATTTATAATTCTTTTATGAAAAGAACTGTACACTTACTTATCGGCATTCTGATGCTCTTTGCAGGTACGGCTCATGCGCAGCAAGCCTTGAACCCTGCAGACCCCATTGTTGTGTACAACTCAGCCTCACCCCCAACAGCGCCTGCTTTCGGCCGCATCGGGAAGTGGGTTAAAACCACCCGTATGGGCTGGAATACCTCCGATTTCAAATGCTATATTTACAAGGGACTTAACTTCCGTCTCAAATTTCCTAAGACCTATCAACATAATGTTGCTGACGGAAAAAAGTACCCTATTTTCGTTTTCCTTCATGGCCGTGGTGAAGGTGGTACCGTTTACGACAACGAATACCAGCTCCTGCACGGTGGCCAAAACTTCGAAACCCAGACGGACAATGGCAACTTTGACGGATTCCTCTTTTATGGACAAACTGCTGATGGAAACTGGGGCAATGGCCAGTTTGACATCATTAAAGAATTACTGGACAGCCTCTCCATCCAGGTAAAAGGTGACCTGAACAGAGTGATCGTAAACGGTCTCTCTGCCGGTGGTTACGGGTCCTGGGCTTTCTCAGAACGCTATCCACAATACTTCGCTGCTGTAATGCCAATGAGTGGTATTGCCAATGGCGACGCCACAACCGACAACATTAATAAACTCAAATTTACCTCCTTATGGTACTTCCAGGGAGGTTTGGACAATGCACCCGCTCCTTACACCGCAAACACAGTTGTTACGGCCTATCAAAACGCCGGAGCAGATCTTAAATACACCCTTTATCCCAATCTTGGACATGGTACCTGGAACACAGCCTGGGCGGAACCAGACTTTGTGCCATTCATGAACAGGGCAAACGCACTGAATCCATGGCCGCTGACAGGTCGTTCTGAATTCTGTCCCGGTGAAACCTTTAGCCTGGTAATTGGTATCCCGCCAGGTTTCTCCGCATACGAATGGCAGAAAGACGGCAACACCATCCCTAACGCTACCGGAAACAGTATTACCGTTAATTCACTCGGTACTTACGCTGTAAGGGTAAAAAGGACTGCTAACGGTGCATGGTCAGAGTTCTCCCCTACCCCACTCGTTATTAAAACAAAGACGGCTACAGTAACGCCGCCTATCTCTATAGACAGTCTTGCCACCAATATACTGCCAGCTCCGGATGGCAGCACCACCGTTACACTGCAGCTGCCTGCTGGTTATGCCTCTTACGAATGGCGTACAGTAGGTGGTACCACCAGCCTGGGTAATACCAACACCCTGACGGTTGGCGTAGGTCAGTATATCGCACGTGTGACAGAACAATTTGGTTGCGCAAGCAGCTTCTCCAGCCCTTACAAAGTAATTGCTGCAGCTGGTACGAACCTGCCGGATGCAGTAGGCGGCGCTACTGTGACTTCTGTTTCACAGACACAGCTGACCCTCAACTGGACAGACAAAGCAAATCCTCAGAACAATGAAACTGGTTTTGAAATCTATCGCACTACTACTCCTGGCAACAACTATAAGCTGGTAGGAAAAGTAGCCGCCGATATATTGGCGTTCAACGACAATGGATTAGCCTCCAACACAAAATATTATTATGTTATCCGTCCTGTAAATGCCAACGGCGCAGGTCCGGTTTCTACGGAAGCATCTGGTACTACCCAGACCGACGGTGTGAAACCAACTGCTCCGCAAAACCTGTTAGTGACCAACACTACCACCAGCTCGGTTTCACTTAGCTGGACTGCCGCTACTGACGATGTAGGCATTGCCGGATATGATATCTATGTAAATAATGCCAAAGCTTATTCTGTTGATGGTACACAGCTCACCATGGTGACCTACGGTCTGACCGACAGAAAAGTGTATAACTTCTATGTAGTAGCCAAAGATGCGGCGGGGAACCTCTCCGCTCCTAGCAACCAGGTAACTGCTGCTACCGTGAATAAAGGTCTTGCCTACAAATATTACGAAGGCACTTATTCCACTCTGCCTAACTTCAACAACCTGACACCGCTTGAAACAGGCAGATCTGCCAATACCGATATTACAGTAAGAAACAGGGAAACCAACTACGCGATCATGTGGACTGGTTTCATCACCATCCCTGTTTCCGGTACTTACTACTTCGGCACCAACTCTGACGACGGTAGTAAACTTTGGGTAAACATCCCTTACAGCTACAGCGGTACTTCTACTGTAAACAACGACGGTGCACACGGTACCACGCAGGTGAGCAGTGCTGCGATCAACCTGAATGCAGGTGTATATCCGATCACTGCCGCTTACTTCCAGGGCACCGGCGGCCAGGCAATGAACATCCGCTGGAGATCAACAGCTCTGAACATTAATAGCCTTACCAATATTCCTGATCAGTATCTGGGCGATACCCTGACTATGCCAGGCAACGCACCTACTGCACCGGTAATATTCGGCGCTACCGCTCCTGCTTTCAACAAAGTAAATCTGAGCTGGACTGACAACAGCAACAACGAAACAGGCTTCGAACTGTATCGCAGCGCTACTGCTACCGGTACTTATTCCGTAATAGGAAAAACGAATGCCAATGCAACCTCCCTGGTTGATAATACGGTTGCTGCCAATACCCGCTACTATTATAAAGTACGCGCAATAGGTCAATTCGGTGAATCTGCACAGTCCACCGGTTATCCATGGCTGGCAGTATATCCCTTCAACAATGCCGTATCTGATATCTCCATCAATGCAAATAATGGTACTGCGAATGCAATGACCTACACGACCACTGATGAAATAGAAGGTACACATGCAGCGGTATTTAATGGTACCAGCGCTTATGTTACCATCGGCGGTAGCTCCAGCGGCTTCCTGCACGACGCATTCAGCGGTCGCACAGTGTCGATGTGGATCAAACCGACAGTAACAGACAATAACCGCATCCTCCTGGATATGGGTGGCAGCGACAACGGTCTGGCACTGCGTATCAATGCCAATAAACTCGAAGCAGGTATCGCTAACAATAGCGTCCGTACCCTGATATCCACTGCCTTCACCAGCACCAACTGGACACATGTGGCACTGGTATTCTCCGGAAGCGGCAGCACCGGTGTACTCCGCATGTATCTGAACGGTGATCTGGCAGGTACCCTGAACACGAACTACAGTTCGGTAGGTACAACGACCAACAACTCCCGCCTGGGTTCAAACAATGGTACCAACGCATTTAACTCTACAGGTACCTTCTACAGGGGTAACATGGATAATGTGGCCATTATCGGTCAGGCACTGACACAGGCTGAAATCAGCCAGTTGGCCGCCCAGAATCTGCCATTCTACAGTGTGGTAACACCAACACTGCCTGCAGCTCCTGCGGCTCCTTCAAATGTCGCTGCCAATGCAGCCTCTCCATCCAGTATCATACTGAGCTGGACCAATACCAATAACGACGTAAATACCAAAGGCTTCGACATTCAGCGTTCCTTCGGTACCAGCAATACTTTCGTAACTGTTAAGAGCCTCGATACCGTAGTTGCCGGCACTAATAACTATACGGATACAGCGCTGTATGCAAACCAGCAGTATGTATACCGTGTACGTGCGAAAGGCGACGGTGGTACCTCCGCTTACTCTTCCAACGCCACAGCGACTACCGGTAATAATCGTCCGGTAATCCAGGATATCGCTAACCAGTCAGCCCGCTATGATGTGGAAACACGTATCCCGGTTGTGGCAACTGATCCGGATGAAGATGCGATCACCCTGTCCGGCGCTAACCTGCCTTCTTTTGTAACACTTGCTTCCGACGCACAGGGTTCCTTCCTGAAAGTAACACCGAATGTTGGTCTGCAGGGTAGCTACCCTAACCTGGCAGTGATCGCGACAGACGCATTTGGCGGTAAGGACACGGTTACCTTCAACCTCACCATCAATGACAATTACAGCCCTATCATAACCTCAATTGCCAACGTTTCCTTGAATGAGGGCGACGTTCAGCAGCTATCGCTTGCAGCTGCTGATCAGAATGCATCAGACGCGCTCACATGGTCTGGTGTATCTCTGCCCTCATTCATTTCTATCTCCGGTAACAACCGTTCTGCTACCCTGAACATCAATCCTGGTTACGCAGATGCAGGTGTGTACAACGTGAAAGTGGCCATCGTAGACGGTAATGGCGGTACTGACAACAAAACATTCACCGTTACCATTGCTGATAAGGATCCGAACTACAAGTTCTTCGTTCGCTTCAAACATCAGACAGACGCACCGGCTCCATGGAACAACATCACCACGGTGTCAACCAGCAACCTGAAAAATGATAAAGGCGAAACTACCAATGTTGGTCTGCAGTTACTGACGGGCAACTGGTACTCCTGGAACGAAGGTGCTGTTACCGGTAACAACAGCGGTGTCTACCCTGACGTAGTACTGAGAGAATACTACTTCTTCGGTTCTTACCCTGGTATCTTCAATTCTGATAATTCAATCAACGGTAAACTGACTGGTCTCGACGCCACCAGGAAATACTCTTTCAAATTCTTCGCAGGTAGTTCCTGGTCTGTACAGGCAAACAACGGTACTACAATATTCACCATGAATGGCGTAAGCAAACCGATCGATGTACAGGGTAATACCACTGTCACTGCAAACTTTGATAACATCGCGCCTAATGCACAGGGTGAAATCAACTTTAACATGGCAGTTGCCAATGGTACACAGGTAGGTTACCTGGGCGCTATCGAGGTGAATGCCATCCTGGACGACGGTACGGTACCTGCTGCGCCTAAAGACCTTACCGCTGCAGAAGCAAATGGTAATGTATCCCTGAGCTGGACAAACATCGCTTACAATGCTACCGGCTACAGAGTACACCGTGCTACAGACAGCCTTGGCACCTACAGCCTGCTGGGCAGCCTGAATAGCGCAACTGCTAATGCTTATGTGGACAGCACCGTGCATGGTAATACTCACTATTACTACAAGATCAGTGCTTCCAACTCTGCTGGCGTATCTACTGGCTACAGCAACATCGCAGGTGTGAATGTTCCGGTTAAACCGCCACATATCAATGATATCGCTGACATTAAACTGAAAGCTGATGCATCCGCACAGTTCAATGTACAGGCACAGGGCGATCTGGGTAACACCGTAACGCTGACTGTAAGCGGCCTGCCTGCCTTCGGTAACTTTACCGACAATGGTAATGGCGCCGGTACCTTCAGCTTCAACCCGACCGCTAACAACCTGGGTAGCTATGCAGTAACCCTGACAGCTACAGACAACCAGGGCGCAGCGTCCAGCAGTACCTTTAACGTGCTTGTTTCAGACAAGAATACCAAGAGCATCTACTTCAACTTCTCATCCAGCAATCCGGCTGCTACTCCATGGAACAATGTGGCAGGATTCCCTTACGCTGGTACAAGATTTACCAACGCACTGGATGAATCAGGTTTTGCGACCGGTATCAACATGACATTTGTTGAAAACTGGGAAAATGATGCTACCGCTGCCGGTATGAGCACTTATGACAACTCCGGTATCTATCCGGATAACGTAATGCGCTCTGCGGTATATGACAGCAGAAACATTACCCATACAGTAAGACTGTCCGGTTTGAACAATGCGAAACGTTATAATGTTGTGTTCTTTAGTAGTCTGAACTTCGGTGTGGCTGCCAAGGCGAGATTCACCATCGGCACTGACAGTGTGGTAATTGATCCGTCATACAATACCTCTCTGACTAAACAGATCAATGGTGTGACGCCAAATGCCAACGGTGAGATCAACATCCTGGTGAACAAAACCCAGGCCGGCTACTACATGTATATGAACACACTGGTACTGGAAGAATACGACGCCCTTCAGACACCGGTTGTGAATCCGCTGAACCTCCGTGCAGGAGCGACCGGCGCGAAATCAATCAAACTGGATTGGGCTGACAGAGCAAACAACGAAACAGGTTATCAGGTATGGCGCGCCATTTCCGGTGGCAGCTACAGTCTGGTAACTACACTCGCAGCAAATACCGTAACTTACACCGACAACAACCTGAGCGTAAACCAGAAATACTACTATAAAGTACGCGCTACAAGTCTGCTCGGTAACTCCGATTACAGCAACGCAGCTGCGGCGACTACTCCTGGTTTCAGCGTACAGGTGAACTTCAGTGAACTGCTGGTAGCTCCTGCCCCATGGAACAACACAGGTATGCGTCCACAGTCCGGTACAGTGATCAGCAACATGAAGGACGGACAGAGCAACACAACCGGCATCGGCATCACCATCCTGGAAAACTTCGATGGTATGTACTCCGCAGGTGTGAACACCGGCAATAACAGTGGTGTTTATCCTGATAACGTAATGGTTGAAAACTACGGTCTGTTCCCTGGTAACCACGCAGACTTCAACATCACCGGACTGAACCAGACACTGAAATATGACCTGGTATTCTTCGGTAGCTCAACTGAGTGGGAAGACATCACCGGTAAATACACTGTAAACGGTACACGGATGGCATTACTGAATGCTTCTATGAACAAGAGCGGTGTAGTAACCATCAGAGATATCTCTCCTGATGCAAATGGTAAGATTCACATCGATGTTGATCCAGGTACTGCTACATCCCGTTACGGTCTGATCGCTGCCCTGACTATCAGAGGCCATATCGATCCGGCTACACAAAATGAAGATGGTCCGGTTGATCCGCAGGAACTGGGTGCAAGACTCACACTCGGCGATAATACAGTAGCAGTTTCCGCTCCTGCTGTAGCCCTGATCAACAAGACCGCTGACTTCGGAGACACTAAGGTTTATCCGAATCCATTTGACAATCAATTTAACGTTGATATAGTACTGAAAGCTGAAACAGCAGTAAGAATAGAGATCTTCGACATGGCTGGCCGACTGATGTACTCAGATTATAAGGGCTCCGTTCCTGCAGGTAACAGTACCCTGCGCATTAATACCGGTTCACGGATTAGTGCTCCTGGTCTCTACTTGCTCCGCATTAGCGGTAAGAACGGGGAAACCAAGATGGTTAAACTGGTAAAGCATTAAGCTTTACCAGTTTTCTCCCAAAAAGATCCGGGTAAACCGGATTTTTTTGCACGCTACAGATGTTAAATAATTACAATTAATATGGATATAATATATTTCGTTAAAGCCCTGCTGAAAAAGAAATGGTGGATCATCGTAAGTACCATCATCGCCATTGTTGCCGCGTTTGTTTTTACCCTCGGCAAACCCCGTATGTATGCCTCAGTAACCCAGATAGCAACCGGATTTACCGTTAATGACCAGGTGAAACTCCGTGACGAGAATGTGAACATATTTGAAGCAGACGTAAAATTTGACAACGCGATCGAAACCATCAACTCACCGGTGGTGATCGGAATGCTGTCTTATAACCTGTTACTCCATGATCTGACTACGACCAAACCATACGTACAGCTTGAGGCGAACGACCTGAAATCAGAAGCCTATCGTAAGGTAGACAAACAGGCGGCAGTGACCATCCTGCGTAACAAGCTGGATTCATTGCAGGTGCTCTCCTCTTATAACCCGGTAGAACGCGATATCCTGGGATATCTGAAACTATACGGATATGACTACGAAGCCATCCGCAAACACCTGAATGCAGGTCGTGTACAACGTACCGATTACCTGGAGATCGTGTATACTGCGGAAAATCCTGAGCAGGCAGCTTATACTGTAAATACCGTTTACCGCGAGTTTATCCGCTATTACAGAAGCATGCGCTCAGAAAGATCTGTTGAAAGTGTTGAATCTTTCGATCAGCTGGCTGTTCAGAAGAAAGCCGAACTCGATAAGAAAGTAGAAGCACTGCGTGCCTATAAAGCATCTGAAGGACTGCTGAACGTTGAAACAGCCAGTGGTAACGAACTGGACCTGATCAAACAGTTTGAAAAAGGACTGTCTGATGAACAGGCGAATTATAATACCATTACCTCTTCCCTGGAAAGTGTAAATGGTCGCCTTGCCAGTGCCAATGCGGGGAAAACTGTTTATACCAATGCTAACAGTGAGATCATCGAATTACGCAAACAGATCAATGATCTGAATGACGACCTGACTCAGAAAGGAGGTAATGATGATGCCATGCGCACTAAACTGGCTGGCCTTCGTTCCCAACTGCAAAAGAAACTGGGCGCTGCTACCTCCGGCACACAGAGCGCTACCACCAAAGATGCGCTCATTCAGGAGAAAGCCAACCTGGAAGCACAACAGAACGCTTCCCGGCTGAACATGAAAAATCTCCAGAGCCAGATCTATAAACTAAGAGGTTCTGTAGGTTCCTATGCCAATAAAGAAGCAACTGTAAGTAGCTTACAGTCTGAAGTGGACATGGCACAGGAAGAGTACAATAAACTCAAGGAAAAACTGAATGCGGCACAGGACAACCAGACTACACCTGACCTGAACTTCAAACAGGTACTGAAAGGTCAGCCGGCATTTAAACCGGAGTCTTCCAAACGCGTAATCATTATGGGTATGGCAGGTATTTCCGTATTCCTGCTGACGTCCTTTATTGTATTGCTGCTGGAATTCCTGGACGGTTCCCTGAAGTCTCCTTCCGTATTTGAGAAACACCTGGACCTTCGTCTGATCAGCAGTGTCAACCATGCTGACCTCAATAAATACAGCATCCTGGAAGTATTACAGCGCACCACGTTGCCTGATAAAACAACCAAACAACGTCAGAACACTTTCCGTGAACTGCTGCGTAAACTGCGCTATGAAGTAGAAAGCAGCGGTAAGAAGTCATTCCTTATCACGAGTACGGAATCCCGCCAGGGTAAGACCACGCTGACACAGGCCCTTGCCTACAGTTTAAGTCTGAGCAACAAGAATGTACTGGTGATAGATACCAACTTCTGTAACAACGATATCACGGTACAGATGGAAGCTGCGCCAACACTGGAATCATTCTCTGTACCGCCAACTGAGTTGAGTATAGACAAGGTGAAGGAAATCGTAACAACCTATGCAGTATCTGGTATTGAAGTAATCGGTTGTAAGGGTGGCGACTATACCCCATCTGAAATACTGCCGAAAAATAATCTCTTAAATTACCTCCCCTTCCTCACACATCATTATGATTTCATACTGCTGGAAGGCGCTCCGCTCAACGACTATACCGACAGTAAAGAGCTGGCGCAATACGTAGATGGCGTAATCGCTGTGTTTTCGTCCAAGTTGTCCCTTACCCAGATAGATCGTGAATCCACACAGTTTTTTGAGACACTTGGTGATAAATTCGTGGGAGCCGTACTTAATAACGTACAGGAAGAATACCTCGAATTATAACCAAAAGTTTACCCAAAAATGCAAAGCTTCACTCTTAAGGAATTATTCAACTTTAAACCTCCCGAAGCCAACCGGCTGGGGTGGATTGACTATGCCAAGGGCATAGCCATCATCCTGGTCGTATACAGGCATGTTATCTTCGGACTGAAGAGCAGCGGTGTTATTGTCCCTCAATGGCTCATTGACGGCAATAACATGTTCTACAGTTTCCGTATGCCACTGTTTTTCTTTCTCTCCGGGCTGTTCTTCGAAAGAAGCATAGCCCGGAAAGGAGAAACCGGCTTTTTTGTTACCCGTGTCAATACATTGTTGTATCCCTATCTGCTGTGGGCGTTCATCCAGATCTCCCTGCAAATACTTTTCTCATCAGTTGTTAACGCCCATCGTACAGGCGCCGATTACCTGAATATTCTGATACAACCCCGCCATCTTGACCAGTTATGGTATTTATTCGCATTATTTAATGTAACCTTACTGTATCTGCTGGTAGCAAAACTTTTCCGCTACGACAAATTCGCCCAGGTGCTTGTTTCCCTGGCGTTGCTGGCCATTGCCCCTCTTGTAAACAGTATCAGCACACTATATGATATTGCCTTACATTACATCTTTTTCTGTATTGGTAACCTTACGGCAAGTTATTTTTTCGCTGAAAAAACACAGGATAAACTGTCTTCGGCATACGGATTGCTTATACTGCTCCCCGTTTTTGCAGTGTGCCAGTATTATTTCCTGCATCACCAGCAAATGAACCTGTTCCTGTATACAGGAATAGCGCTGGTAGGGAGTCTTTTTACGATCATGCTGTCTTTTCAGTTATCGAAGTATAAAGCAATGCCTATTCTGAAGACATTCGGGCATTACTCATTATATATCTATCTGCTGCACGTGCCGATTGTTTCGGTGATCAGGTACTTTATGATCGCCACCCCTTTGAGGCAGCATATAGTGATTACCTTGTTACTATTGATCTTTATCGCAATCTTTTTTTCCATCATCGTTTACAGGTTATGTATGCGGCTCAGACTGGGATTCCTGTTCACAGGTCCCTTCACTGCGCCTCCTTCTAATCCGCAGACGGTGGCAACACCGAAAACGCCTTAATCAATGGCTGTAAAAAAGAAATACAAACCGGGTATCAGTAACGCGTTTCACGAGTCCATGCTGCTGCTTTTCGTAGCGCTCACGATGATATTGCTATTCCTGAAGATCATGTTTTTTTAAAGTGTTCAATTATTATGTACAGTCAGCAGGCTAAAAGAAATACCGTAATATACCTGTTCATCCTGTTATGGGTGATCGCCGTACCGGCTATTGCCTATATCTCCTCCATGGATGCGAAATTCAGCATTGCGCTGTTTGGCGCCATCATTGGTTTGGGCTTTGCAGTAGTAAGTGCGATCAATTTCCGTCTCGGTTATTATTTCTATATCGTCGTCTCCTTTATCATACACGTACCGGAAAGAATGGCTAAAACGACTATGCCGGTGGGCGTGGTAATGGACCTCTTCCTGTTGCTGGTATTGGCGGGCGCTATCTTCGATAAAAAGAATAAAGAGAAATCAAACGTAGAGTTTTTCAAGGATCCGCTCTTATTGGTACTATACGTGTATACCGCGTATATGCTGATACAGTGCTTCAATCCGAACATGTTCTCCATCCAGGGCTGGTTCATCTTTATCAGGGTATACATCCGAAATTTCATCTTCCTGTTCATTACACTGAAAGTATTGAATGGCTGGAATGATATCTATAAGTTCTTTAAATTCTGGCTGGCGCTGACAACAGCCGCCGCACTGTATGGCTGTCTGCAACAGGCAGTAGGGCTACTACCCTTCGAAAGAGCCTATATCGCGATGAACCCTGACAAGTTCAAAACGGTGATGATTCAGGGCCGTGCAAGGATATTTTCCTTTATGGCTGATCCTGCAGCTTTCGGTGTACTGATGGCCTGTAGTACCATAATCTGTATTGTATTGCTGACCGCTAAACAGGCCGTTATCGGTATCCCTAAAAAGCTGATCCTGATTTTCATGATCATTGTACACCTGCTGGCACTGGGATATTCCGGTACACGTACCGCCTATGTGATGCTGCCTGTCGGATTACTGCTTTTCTTCCTGGTAAACCTGCACAACAGGAATACCCTGATCGCAGCCGCCCTCTTCACATTCGGTATGCTGGCACTGCTGTTCGGACCGTTCTACAGCAACCCGACCATCATCCGCTTCCGTACGGCCTTCATGGGTAGTCAGGACGAATCACTGAACCTTCGTGATGTGAACAGACACGGGATACAGCCTTATATGTACTCCCACCCTATTGGTGGAGGTGTGATGACTGTAGGTAATGATGGTGTTACTTATAACCCCGGACACCGTCTTGCGGGATTACAGCCGGACAGTGGTTATCTGCGAGCGGTACTCGAACTGGGATGGATAGGATTAATCATCGTGTGTCTCTATACATATATGGGTGTCCACTATGCCGTGAAGAATTACTTCAGGGAGGAACATGAACTCAATAAGCTATTGTTAATAGGCATCGCTGCGGTACTGTATGCTATCCTTGTTGCGCAATATGCGCAGGAAGCAGCCGGCCTGGTTGAATCCTCAATATTTCTCAATGCCATTCTCGGCATATCAATTAAAGTAAAGTATAATCTTTCAAAATCTAAATAACAAAGTATGAAAAAGGGACTTTTCATTATTATTGGCTTGCTTGGCTGTCTGTTCGCAAACGCGCAGAGAAAAGAAACAAGCCTTTATATCCCTCTGATCGATTCCCCCGAAGTAGCACAACTGAAAGTCGTATTGGTGGAGCTTGCCATGCAGAACCCCGCGCTGAAAGTACACGATGCAAAACTGAAAGTGAATAAGTACGAGACGAACAAAGCAAAAGCAGGATGGCTCAACATGTTACAGGCATCCGGTAACCTCAACGAGTACACACTGAAGAACAACAGTAACAACGCCACCTTCTTTCCGAGGTACAACTTCTCACTGACGGTGCCTATCGGCAATCTGATCACCATCCCTAATGATGTAAAGATCGCGAAGGCAGAAAAGAAAGTGATCATCGCTATGAAGGAGGAAGAACAGCTGAAAATAAAAGCAGACGTATTGAATGCATACGAACTGTACGCTGCCAACAAAAAAATGATGGAGCTGGAAGTACCGCTGCTGGAAGACGTGTACAATCACTACAAACAGACGGAAGAAAAATTCTCCAGCGGAGATAAAGATGTATCCGTAGAAACACTGAACATCGCTTACAGAAGCTATAATGAGGAAATGGTGAGAAAAGTGATGCTGGAAAGAGATATCAGACAGGCTAAAATCGAACTGGAAAGACTGATCGGTGTAAGCTTTGAAGAAGCTGTATTACAGTCACAGGCACGCACCATGAGTAAATAAGCGTAATTTCTGATAATGAGATATTATTTTCAAAAACACTACCCGGTTATTGCCACACTACTGTTTCTTACAGTAGTGCTGGCGCTTGCCTGCCGTCAGGTACTGGCACACACGGGTGGCCATTTCTGTTACCCGCTGGACGATACTTTCATTCACATGGCAATCGCAAAGAATTTTGCTTTGCATGGCGTATGGGGTATCAATGCGCAGGAGTTCAGCGCAGCCAGCTCCTCCCCTTTGTACACCCTGATACTCGCTGCTTGTTTTAAAGCTGGTATCAACAGCATCTGGATGCCTTTTTACATCAACGTATGTTTTGCATTCCTGCTGGTATATATGACAGACCTCTTATTACAGCGCTTCAGTCTTAGTGCGCCCGTAAGATGCATTACCCTGCTCGCCCTCGTTATACTGGTACCTGTACCCGTGATGGTGGCGAGTGGTATGGAACATATGCTACATGCCTTTCTGGCCGTGTGGATGTTATATCTGTCTGTTCCGTTTCTGCAACCTGATAATACCACGCGTAACCAGGTACTGTTGCTTTCACTGGTATCCGGACTGGCAATACTCGCCCGCTTCGAATCTTTATTCCTGCTCGCAGGTGTAGTAGTAGCCGGTATTTATAACAGGCGCTGGCAACAGACAGGCGTAGTGCTTGTATTGTCGCTGGTACCCCTGATCGTCTTCGGATATATTTCTGTACAGCATGGCGGTTATTTCCTGCCTAACTCCGTACTGCTGAAAGCCAGCAAGCTGACAGGCGGAGGCTCCCAGCTAATGAGCAGTATACAGGAGATCCTGATTTATAAACTGCTTTACGGTAATAATACCATGGTCAACATCTTTACGAACCGTTATTATCCGGAAGGCTCGTCTTCTCTTTCCGGTACGACGGTAATAAGGTTGTTGCTGATCATCCCTGCTTTGATACTGGTACTCCGTCCGAATGCAGACAATGTCAATACAATCAGTAAAGTGAAACAGCTGGCTTGTATTCCGCTGGTGAACACTTTCCTGCATATGGCCCTGGCAGCAGTCGGCTGGCTGTTCCGCTATGAGGCTTATCTTGTAGCGCTGGACCTGACAGTGGTGGCGATCCTGTTGTATTACTTCGTATTACAGCTGAAGAACGCAGCAAGGACCTATTCTCTGCTGGAAAAAGCAGTCGGCGCCTTCCTGTTACTGTTCTTGTGTGCGCCCTTGCCTTTCAGGGCCCTGGGCGCGTTTCATAATCTGCCGGCAGCAGCAGGTAACATCTATGAACAGCAGTTCCAGATGGGTACCTTCCTGCATAGCAGTTATCAGCATACAGCAATTGCAGCGAATGACGTAGGCGCAGTAAGTTATCTATCCAATAATAAAATACTGGACCTCTGGGGTCTGGGAAATAATGAAGTAGCCGCCGGAAAACTGCATGGACAGTATTCTCCGGAGTTCTTACAACAATTCAGCGAAAAGGAAAAAGTGAAGATAGCGGTCGTATACGATACCTGGTTTGACAGCAAACTGCTGCAGCAATGGAAGAAAGTCGCCTCCTGGAAGATTACAAACAATGTGATCTGTGGCGGAGATGAAGTATTCTTTTATGCAGTAGACCCTGCGGAGGCCACTTCGTTATACAACAAACTGGCAGCATATAAACCATTGCTGCCACCTAACGTAACAGTCACCTATTATCCCATTCAGCAATAATGCAAACACAGCCAAATTATATTAAAAGTCTGGACGGCATCCGCGCCATCGCCATCTTACTGGTAATGGCCTTCCATTTCGGTATTATCCGCTTTGGCTGGATGGGTGTGCAGCTTTTCTTTGTGCTGTCGGGATTTCTTATCAGCAGTATCTTACTGAAGGAGAAAGAAAAACCGGCCTCATTACCCCAACGCCTCAAAAAATTCTGGATCAGGAGAAGCCTGCGCATCTTCCCGCTGTATTACATCTATCTGACGGTATTTGTAATCATCTGTCTCTTTACGGCTTTTCCTCCCGGATATTTCCATGACCTGCCCTATTTATATTCCTATACCTTCAATCTGACCAGGATCACGAACAGCTGGCATGAAAGCCCTGTATACACGCATTTCTGGTCTTTATGCGTAGAAGAGCAGTTTTACCTGTTCTTCCCGTTTGTCATCTTCCTGCTGTCCCGGTCTTCACTACGCGCCCTGTTGGTAGCAGTGCTGATCGCAGGCCCGGTTTTTCGCTGGTCATTCGGCAATTACCTGGCACAAAGCGGTAAGACGACTTTTGAGATTTTCGACGTCATTTACTGGTTTCCCTTCAGTCATCTGGATGCCTTCTTTACCGGAATGGCGATTCCCTTATTAAGTCTGAAAGACCGTATCAAACGTCCGGAATGGCTGTTTGTACTGAGTGGTGCCCTTGCCCTGTTTGCCGGACTGACTAACTACTTTACTGAAAGTCACGGTCATTCCCTGCCTACGTCCATGGGTTACAATTTTGGTGACATCAACAGCTATCAGCATGTATGGTATTATACGGTGCTGAATCTCTGTGCTGCCTCACTGATCCTGCTGCTGGTTTCCAGCTATAGCAGCTTCGCCGGCAATTTTATAAAAAGGATATTGGAGAATAACATCCTGGTTTCCATCGGGAAGGTCTCCTACGGTATGTACATTTTGCATTGGGTCATACAAACGCAGCTGGTAGAAAGATGGATCCCTGTCAGCGAAAGCAACAAATACTGGTTATTCCTCCTGGATATTCCCATCGTATATGCTTTTGCGCTACTCAGCTTTCACCTGATAGAACAACGATTTATTCAACTTAAAGACAGGTTCACTACCGGCAACACACCGGTAAAGGCAAGCACACTGAGTACAAAACACTAAATGATGAAACGAGTATTAATCCTGGCCCTGTTGATTGTCCTGACAATGGCAGGCGCCCCTGGTCCCCTGGGCGATTTCAGGGAGATCACCGTCCCGACCGATGAATGGCACAAAGTGCCGGCTTTACTGCACGTTCCGCAGGGAAGTGCAAAGGAAAAGTATCCACTGATTATCTGCTTTCATGGCAGAAGTATTGCAGGTCACGACATTTCCAAACTCTTCCGGGAAGGTATTCCCCGTCAGATCAAGGAAGGCCGTAAAATTCAGGCGGTTAATAAAACAGACGGTAAGCTGTACAAATTTGTCGTACTGGCACCGCTGGCTGAAAGCTGGGGTATCAATCCGCCACAGCTGGAATTTATTCTGAATGATGTACTGAAGAAGTATCCCATCGATTCTTCGCGCATTTACCTGACAGGTTACAGCGCAGGCGGATGGTGTACGCTGATGTCCATGACAGATACCAAACACCTGACATCCCGTATCGCAGCCACTGTACCTATGTCTCCGGCCCCGATGTATCCGGAAAATTACGGTAAGTTCAAACTGGTCACTGATGCAGGTCTACACGCATGGTACTTTGCAGGCACTGCGGAGCCTCAATTTCTCGAAAATAGCCTCCGCTGCATAGATAGTACCAACCACTATCAGAAAGGGCTGGTAAAGCTTACAAAACACGATAAAGGACATACAGGCTGGCATGAGTTTTATGACCCTGCTTACAGGGACAGTATTGACAACATGAGCATCTATGAATGGATGCTGCAATTCAAGCGTAAAAAATGAACAGAAGAAAAGCCATCGGTGGTCTGCTGCTGCTCTCCGGAGCCGGTGCTGCCGCCTGGGCCGGTATCAGATTTCGCAGCCTTTACGGCACGCCTGCACTGGACAAATTGCAGCAGGATGCTTACCGCGAACTGATCACTGAACTGGCGGAAACGATTATCCCTGCGACGGATACTCCCGGAGCAAAAGCCGCAGGTGTTACGCCCTTTATTATCAGGATGGTCAAAGACTGTACACCAAAAAAAGAACAGAACAGATTTATCGAAGGGCTGGAAGAAGTCGATGCATACGCAAGACAACATTATAAACTGGCATTCACGCGTTGTACAACAGCACAACAGGAAGCGGTAGCCGCTCATTTTGAAAAAAGGGACAGGCCCTATAAGGGCATTGCAGGAAAGATCTCTCACAAAGTACTGGGAGATTCCTTCTTCGTTATCATGAAAAAGTATACGGTCATCGGTTATTGTACTTCTATGGAAGGCGCCACACATGGCCTTGCCTATGATTATGTACCGGGCCATTATACAGGATCAGTCGTACTTAGACCCGGCCAGAAAGCCTGGGCAACTGAATAACAAGGAATTTCAAATTGTAATTATCCCTACCGGTAAACACCACGGTCATGAACCTGAATACGAAAAGCGCACAGCTGCGTACGTATGATGCCATTGTCATAGGATCCGGCATCAGCGGCGGCTGGGCGGCTAAAGAACTATGCCAGCAGGGGTTAAAAACCCTCGTACTTGAAAGAGGTCGCAACGTAGAACATGTAAAGGACTACCCGACTACCTTGAAAATGCCCTGGGAATTTACCCACGGCGGCATGAATACAGAAAAAGACCGCGAAGAGGATCCGATCCAGAGCGCGGAGTATGACGAAGGAAACAGGCATTTTTTTGTACGCGATAAGGACCATCCTTATGTACAGGAAAAGCCCTTCCACTGGATCAGAGGCTATCAGGTAGGTGGACGTTCCCTTACCTGGGGACGTCAGAGTTACCGGCTGAGCGACCTTGATTTTGAGGCCAACAGCAAAGACGGTCACGGCATCGACTGGCCGATCCGTTATAAGGATCTGGCGCCCTGGTACAGTTATGTGGAGCAGTTTGCCGGCATCAGCGGACAAGCCGAAGGGCTTTCGCAGTTGCCGGACGGAGACTTCCTCCCTCCCATGGAAATGAATATCCTGGAGAAACATTTCCGGGAACAGGTAAAGCAACGTTTTGACGGACGTTGTGTGACTATCGGACGCGTCGCCAATCTTACAAGAGGCTGGAATGGACGTACCCCTTGTCAGTACCGTAACCTGTGCAGCCGGGGATGTCCTTACGGCGGATATTTCAGCAGTAATGCGTCTACCCTGCCGGCAGCTGCTGCTACAGGCAACATGACGCTGCGCCCCTTTTCCATCGTGGCAGAAATACTGTACGATAAAGAAAAAGGACGCGCCAACGGTGTGAGAGTGATCGATTCAGAAACAAAAGAAGTGATTGATTTTTATGCGAAGATCATCTTCCTGAACGCCTCTACCATCGGATCGGCATCTATACTGCTGCAATCTACCTCCGCTGAGTTCCCCCAGGGATTAGGCAATAACAATGATCTGGTAGGCAGACACCTCATGGATCATCACTTCAAGGTAGGCGCTATGGGCGATTATCATGGAATGGAAGACCGCTATTATGAAGGAAGAAGACCTACCGGTATTTATATACCCCGCTTCCGTAATCTGGACGCAACATCGTCTAAAAGCGATTACGTACGCGGTTTTGGTTACCAGGGATATGGAGAACGTGAAGGCTGGATGTATACAGGTCTTACAGAAGATGGATTCGGAAAGTCCTTCAAAGAGAAATTCACCCGTCCGGGTAAATGGGCATTCTGGCTGGGCGCATGGGGAGAAACACTTCCTTATGCGGACAACAGGGTGACACTGGATCCGGCACTGAAAGATAAATGGGGATTACCACAGGCGAAGATCGCATTCAGTATCCGCGACAATGAAAAAGCCATGCGGAAGGATATGCAGACCAGTGCCATGGAAATGCTGGAGGCAAGTGGATTCTCCAATGTGTCAGGGTTTGACTATAACTATGTCGGAGGGGAATGCGTACACGAGATGGGGACAGCACGCATGGGGCATGATCCGAAGACATCTGTACTCAACGGAAACAACCAGCTGCATGACGTAAAGAATGTCTTTATCACAGATGGTAGCTGTATGACTTCTTCCGCTTGTCAGAACCCTTCGCTGACCTACATGGCATTGACAGCAAGAGCCTGTGATTTTGCCGTGAAAGCATTAAAAGCAGGAGATATTTAAGAACAGAACTACTTATTGATAAACCGCCCACAAGCAAAACAAATGAAGGTGTATCTTACTGATACACCTTCTGCTTTTATACTAATTACGATCTTTACCTTGTCTGATCCAGTCGATATACCAGTCCTCACCGATATGCGTAGCGGCGATCTTCATATCATAACCAGCTTTGGTGAAGGTGGACTTAAACACACAGTGACCGCCTCTCTTGATACCGCCGAAATAGCGGGCAAAATAGTAGCCTGCAACGTTCTTACGTAACTTCAGTTCTTCTTTCACAGCATCAGGATTTTCTCCGTAGTATTTATCCTCGATCTTTTCCAGGCTGAAGCCATTCTTCGTAATATCCTTACGGATACCATTGAACCATTTCTTTTCTGCGTTCAGATAATCTTCAGAAAAGACGTCAATGGATTTGATGTAAGCCATATAAGCATCTGCTTCAGCATCTTTGACACTTTTAATAGTGTCTCCGCTCATTACGAAACATCCTTTGTAACTGTACATTTTTTCTGCTGTCGGCTTTACTTCCAGCAATTTGTACATCTTCTCCATCTTGTCGGTATCCTGTTTGTATTTTCCTTGTCCAAAGCTACAGGTAGCGGCGCCCATAGAAAGGAAAAGCAGGGCCGCTTTCGGGAAATTCAGTCTGATCATGGTGTATTAAGGTTTTTTCTTCTTTAATTCAAGTACAGCGGATGCGGTGGAGTCAGATCCGTCTCTGAACTCACCACGGATTACCAGGGCATTTTTTGCCTGTTTAACGATCTCAAACGGCGTCGGATCAAAGCCATCGGCATCACTGATCACCAGGTAGGTTTTTCCGGCGCCTGGGCCTCCTGCTTTGCCATTTCTGATCTTCCATTTGATCGTTCTCTCCTGTTTGTTTTTACAGTCTTTTTCCTGCTGCCCTACGGTGTATTTACCAGTACCATCGGCATTAAGTTCGTACACCATGTCGATGGCGCAGGCATTTACCTCGTCGGCAAATTCTCTGGATGATTTACCATCCCTGTTAATATCCACAGGATCATCAAAAGTCAGCGATTTGAAAATGTAATATCCGGGAACAGCTTCTTTGTCAACCGATTGCGCCATACATGGCAGGGAAAGCAGTCCGCACAGGACTGTTAAGGGGATCAGGTATTTCATGATATAGGGTATGTATTGTCCTTTCTTTGCCTGGGATTAGTTAAACTATAGTTATCCTTCGTTAGTGCTCCGTTGCTGCACGAAGCATGAACGAAGCGTAACTATATGCAAAGCCTTATCAGGTAAAGGCATTGCAAGATAACAGATATATATCATATATCCGAAATATAACCAATATACAGTAAGTACTTATACTCAACCACATCTGCCTGCCATAAAACAGAAAGGTCGTTCACCAGCTGGCGAACGACCTTTCCTATAACTTATGCATGATGACTGATTACAGTCCGAATGCAGCTTTTACTTTTTCTACGTAGTCGAGTTTCTCCCAGGTAAACAGTTCTACTTCTACTTTCTTTTCGTTCTTTTTACCCTTGTTAAACACTTTGCTGACTACTTTGCTGTCGCGGCCCATGTGACCGTAAGCTGCTGTATCGCTATAGATAGGATTACGCAGTTTCAGACGCTGTTCGATAGCATATGGACGCAGGTCGAAGATCTCTTCTACTTTTCTTGCAATTTCACCGTCGGTCATTTTAACTTTAGCGGTACCGCGGGTATCGATGAACAGACCACATGGTTTAGCCACACCGATCGCGTAAGAAACCTGTACCAGTACTTCATCGCAAAGACCGGCAGCTACCAGGTTTTTAGCGATGTGACGGGTAGCGTAGGCTGCGGAGCGGTCTACTTTGGAAGGATCTTTACCGGAGAATGCACCACCACCGTGCGCACCTTTACCACCGTAGGTATCAACGATGATCTTACGGCCGGTCAGACCGGTATCACCGTGAGGACCACCGATTACGAATTTACCGGTCGGGTTGATGTGGTAAGTGATCTGATCATTGAAGAGCGCCTGTAATTCAGGTTTCAGCTGTGCTTTAACGCGTGGGATCAGGATATTGATCATATCTTCCTTGATCTTCGCCAGCATGGTACCTTCTGCATCGAAATCATCGTGTTGGGTAGAGATAACGATCGTATCTATGCGAACAGGTTTGTTATCGTCAGAGTACTCGATGGTTACCTGTGATTTAGCATCCGGACGCAGGTAAGCGATTTCTTTGTTCTCGCGGCGTACGGCTGCGAGTTCGATCAGGAGTTTATGTGCCAGATCGAGTGCCAGTGGCATATAGTTTTCAGTTTCGCGGGTAGCGTAACCGAACATCATACCCTGGTCGCCTGCACCCTGCTCTTCCGGGTTTTTACGCTCAACACCCTGGTTGATATCCGGAGACTGCTCATGAATAGCAGAGAAGATACCACAGGAGTTAGCTTCGAACATATATTCACTCTTCGTATAGCCGATCTTACGGATTACCTCACGAGCAATTTCCTGCACATCCAGGTAAGCTTCAGATTTAACTTCACCGGCCAATACCACCTGACCAGTTGTTACCAATGTTTCACAAGCTACTTTCGAAGTTGCGTCATAGGCAAGGAAATGATCTATTAATGCATCTGATATCTGATCGGCCACTTTATCCGGATGGCCTTCGGAAACGGATTCTGAGGTAAATAAATAAGGCATAAACTTTTTGAATTTCGGCTTTTAGATTAGTATTGATTCAGTACAATTTACCATTTTTTTGCCGTTTGGTGGTAAGCTTAATGGTAAACTGCGCCAAAAATAGGAAAAAACTTTGAAAATGAGTTTTCCGTCAATAAAAAAAGCCTCGCTTTTAACGAGGCTTTATCATTTGATGGTCAATGTTATTTTCCGAGTAGTTGTGTATACAGCTGCAGGTAGTCTGCCAGATCCTCGTTATCCTTTTTGTAAGGAAGGATGATCTTGCCTTTCTCCGCCTTCAGTTCATCTACAACTTTCTTTTCAGTTTTTTCTCCGGCCAGTATCACTGCATCGGCGTATTTACCTGCGCCTCTGTTCAGTGCACTGTTGGTACCTTCTTTATACAGTTCCAGGTCTTTTTCTTTGATCTGGGTGCTGATGGTTGCCTTTTTAACGAAGCCGGCGCCGAGTTTTTCCTTAAAGCTGTTCGGCTCCATGGAGTAAACCACTTTAGAGTGGGCAAATACCGGTTCTTTCTTGTAGGCAGTCTTCAGATATAAAGGGATCAACGAAGTCATCCATCCGCTGCAGTGAATAATGTCAGGCGGCCAGCCGAACTTCTTCACCGTTTCCAATGCTCCTTTACAGAAAAATACTGCACGGGCTGCATTATCGTCGTAGAATTGCTCGTTTTCATCCGTAAATAAGGTTTTACGCTTGAAATAGTCCTCGTTATCCAGGAAATACACCTGTAAACGGGCGTTCGGCAAAGAAGCTACTTTGATAATCAATGGATAATCGTCACCCTCAATCACAATGTTAATGCCAGACAGTCTTACCACCTCGTGTAACCGGTGCCTTCTCTCGTTGATAATGCCAAACCGGGGCATGATCACCCGCACTTCCAGACCGGACTCATTGGACTTAATTGCCATTTTATTGACCATGTTCGCATAATCTGTTAATTCCAGATATGGCGACATTTCCTGAGCAATAAAAAGAATTCGTTTCTTTGTGGACATCTAATGCTGATATTAATGCAGTAATTTTTAATTTGGTTTGCAAAATTACGGATTTTTAACGGAAGAAAAGACAAATTGGCACTTTTAACATCCTTTTAAGCAATAAATTATGTATCTGTTCAAGCGGAAAGACGATCTCGGAAGGCTTTTATCAACAGCCAGGAAAGAAGGCAAACGTATTGGTTTTGTGCCTACTATGGGGGCATTACACGAAGGGCACCTGTCCCTTATCGCCGCGGCAAAAGAAAATAGCGATCTGGTAGTTTGCAGCATATTTGTCAATCCTACACAGTTTAATGATCCGGCCGACTTTGAAAAATACCCTATCACTATAGATCAGGACGTTACCCTGCTTACTGCCGCCGGTAATGATGTACTGTTCCTGCCATCTGTGCAGGAAATGTACCCTAACGGACTGGCGCCCGAGATGCACTATGACTTCGGACCACTTGAAACTATACTCGAAGGGGCACACCGTCCGGGCCATTTCCAGGGTGTCGGGCAGGTAGTGCATAAACTACTGGGCCTGGTACAACCTGACAAACTCTTCATGGGACAGAAAGATTTTCAGCAATGCCTGATTATCAACCGCTTGATCAAAGTACTCCAGCTGGATGTAGAACTGGTCATCTGCCCTACTAAGCGAGAGGAAGACGGATTGGCCATGAGCAGCCGTAATCTTCGCCTCAATCCGGCCGAAAGACAAAACGCCCTCCACATCTCCCGGGCACTGAATGGTATCAAGGCGCATATCCACGACGCTCCTTTGAAGGAACTCTCGGCGCAGGGTATCGGCGAACTGGAAAGCAATGGTTTCGATGTAGACTACCTGGAAATGGTGTCTATACAACCGGATGGAAACATCAGCTTCCCTGCAACCCCTGGTACCGACCCTTTATATGCAGTTGTCGCCGCAAAGGAAACAAGCAGCGGTGTCAGACTGATAGATAACATGCAGGTCAACTGATCCATGCGAAATTAATACAGTATACCGTCTCAAACAGGCCACAGTCCATGTGTCTGTTGGGACCGAAGCACTGTATTATATTTTTTCCCTAATTTTGCTGACACACTAGAACCCACAGGAGTGGGATATATTTAACATGCATATTGAAGTACTGAAAAGTAAGATCCACCGCGCAGTAATCACTGAAGCAAACCTGCAATACGTAGGAAGCATTACTATTGATGAAGATCTCATGGACGCTGCGAACGTTATTGAATACGAAAAAGTACAGGTAGTTAACGTGAACAATGGAGAACGCCTGGAAACCTATATCATAAAAGGCAAACGCGGTTCAGGCGTTGTCTGTATGAATGGCCCCGCTGCCCGCCTCTGTGCGGTTGGCGATATAGTGATCATTATCTCTTATGCGTCTATGGACTTTGAGGAGGCTAAAAAACATACTCCTATTGCCATATTCCCGAAAGAAAATAATAAATTGTAAGCGCTGATCCCAAAAAATTACTATTACTATGCCCAAATTTTTGAAGTTTATCTGCTTTTTAGCCATTGGGCTGGGATTAGTTTGGCTCGTTACACATAATCTTACAGATAAGGAAAAGGATGATATCTTCAGTTCACTGGAGCGCGCCAATTACTGGCTGCTGATTCCCGTGATCATCGTCGGTATTGCCAGCCACTGGTACAGAGCTGTACGCTGGAAACTGATTATGGAGCCGCTGGGTTATCATCCCAGTACCCTGAATACCTTCTTTGCCGTCATGGTAGGTTACCTGGCCAATCTGGCTGTACCCCGTCTGGGCGAAGTGACCCGTTGCGGTATCGTAGCGCGGTATGAAAAGATACCGGTTGACAAACTCGTAGGTACCATGATCGCTGAACGTGCAGTGGATATGCTGTTGCTGCTGATCCTGATGGTCATCACCGTTGTTATCCAGATAGACGTCATAGGCGGTCTGTTTCTTAACGAGATATGGATTCCTATTGAAAACAAGCTGGGTGCCGCCGGCAGTTCCCGCTCGCTTATCCTTGCAGGAATAGCGGTTGGCGTAATCCTGCTGGGCATTATCGGCTTCCGCCTGATCTCCCGTTCCAGTATCGGTATCAAGATCCGTGCACTGGCCCACGGCGTATGGGACGGTATCCGCTCCATCGGTAAAATGGAAAAGAAAGGCTGGTTCATCTTCTACTCTATATTAATCTGGGCGATGTACTTCGCCATGATGTACCTGGGCTTCTATTGTATGGAAGAAACCCGCTACCTCGGCTTAAAAGCTGCCCTGGCAGTACTGATCATCGGTAGCGTAGGTATGATCGTTACTCCAGGTGGTACCGGTGCTTATCAGTTCCTGGTACAACGCACACTAATGGTATATGGCGTACTCGATACTTCCGCCTACGCCTTCGGCTGGATCGTATGGTCTGCCCAAACCTTACTGGTACTGATCGTAGGACTAGGTAGTCTGATTGCACTTCCCTTGTTGAATAAGTCACAGGAAGCAAGCGGTAGTAAAGAATTAGGAATTAAGAATCTATAGTGTCCGGTAAAAATATGGGATTAAGTCATAAAAAAAGGAGGCCGAGGCCTCCTTTTTCAGTAAGTTTAAGTTACCACACTAGAACTTACTTATGAGCAAAAGTAAATTTTTTTCCGGACAGCCGATTTTTAATCAACTACTTTCTTTTATACCAACCACGTTGATAGATAAAGTCTGTAGAGAGACAAACGCAGATTACTATTATAAGCATTTTAAGGCTTTTGACCATTTGGTAACAATGCTATTTAGTAGTTTTCATCAGTGTACTTCATTACGAGAGCTTCATACAGGATTGTTAGCCAACCAGCATCGGCTTCACCATTTGGGCATTAAACATACCCCGCGTCGAAGCACTATTTCCGATGCTAACAGGACGCGTCCGGTGGCGTTTTTTGAAAAGCTCTATCATCGTCTATATAACCATCATTATCAAGCGTTTTCCCCGGACAGCCGAAAGAGAAAATCGTTGGTTGACCGGTTATTCATAGTGGACTCGACGACGGTCAGCCTATTTTCTAATGTAATGAAGGGGGCAGGTGTAATTAGAATGGACGGCAGAAAGAAGGGAGGAATAAAGGCGCACGTATTGATGACGGCCAAAACAGAACTACCAAGCTTTACTATTCTGACGGAAGCTGCCAAAAATGATAGAATCATTATGCCACAGTTAGAGCTCTTGCCAGGTTCTATAATAGCCATGGATAGAGCTTATGTGAACTATAAACTCATGAAGGAATGGACTGAAAAAGAGATCACGTGGGTAACTCGTGTAACCAAGAGTATGAAAATAAAATTATTGACACGAAACAGATTAAAAATACTCCATAAAAGAAAAGGTATCCTAAAAGATTGGGTTATTCAACTAGGTAACCCTCTAACAGAGGAGAAAAGTCCTGTACAGACGGCGCGTGTAATCAGCATTTACGATAGAAATACAAAAAAGAAAATACATCTGTTAACAAACAATTTTACTTATACGCCGACAACGATCAGGAAATTGTATCAAAAGCGATGGGCAATCGAAATGCTTTTTAAAAGAATTAAGCAGAACTCTCAATTAAACAATTTTTTAGGTGAAAACAAGAATGCTATAAGTATACAGCTCTGGTGCACGCTAATAAAGGATTTACTGACAAAGATCGTAAAAGACAAGCTGACAGAGAAAGGGAGTAAAAAATGGTCTTTTAGTAACCTAACTGGCTTTCTAAGGTTACATCTTTACACTTATATCCACCTAATGAATTTTCTGGCAGAACCCGAGTATGCACTTTTACAGCATAATAAGGGGCCAGATCAGATAAACCTGCAATTGAAATTATTCTCCTTTTAAAAAAAGAGGGGGGCTTACTTTTATAATAGCAGTAAGCCCCTCCCATCTATATTGAGTTTGAAAGGAATAAAGGGGTAATCCCAATTTTAACCGGACACTATAGAATTAAGAATTAAGAATTGACGATACGGATGTTCTGTCAGGTTTATAGCCAGGTATTCTCAAAAACGTCAATTTGATTATTCTTTAATCAAGGTAATATATAAGGTGCTGGTCAATGATCAGCACCTTTTTATTTTCAGCATTAGAGCAATAGCTATTATTGAGCACAGTGACAGTCTCTTCACAGCGGAGGTTTTCAGATGGAGACCCTGGCCTTAGGTCTTTGAAGTATGCCTATCCGCCTTCCATAACCTCAATAGACATTCCCAAGCCCAACACGACCTACCCAGGCCCCATGCATAAACTTCAAAGACCGTCAGCCAGAGCTCCCATCTGAAAACGCAGCATAAGACCCAACACTAAGTATACACATCCCAAAGCCCAACGCGCCCTTCCCAAACCTAATCCGCCAGAGATTACCCTTACAGCACTGTATTAACAATAGACAATTATGAAGAAACCACAGCCTAAGACCAAGACCTAAAAATGCCCCGCAATATCGCTCCCAGGAAGGCCCTAACGCGTCTCCTCTCCCAGAAACAACACACCTCTCCCGCATAAACAAATGATTTATACATCATAACAGAGAAATATGGCATGGATTTCCCTGTGTTAATTATTGAGACACGCATCGGAATTCCTTATCTTTAAGAAAAGACATCAGAAATTTAACATACGATGTTATCCAAAATATGTATTGTTGCGACTAGCAGTGTAATCACAACCGTTAATCAGCTTTCCGATGCGATTGTCCAATAGTGAGCATATAGATACTAATTTTCAAGATCCTGTGATGGAAAAGAAAAGCAATAGCAAAAAATCAGCGCCAGTAGCTAAGAAACCAAAGATTATTGCCAGGGATATCAGCTGGCTGGCCTTTAACGCAAGGGTCTTGCAGGAAGCATCCGACAAGAGCGTCCCCCTCCTTGAGCGCATCCGCTTCCTCGGTATTTTTTCCAACAACCTGGACGAATTTTTCCGCGTACGTGTCGCTACCCTGAAAAGAATGCTGCTGGTAGGCAAGTCTACCCGTATGCACCTGGAAGAGAACCCCGACGAGATCCTGGACGGTATCCAGGACAAAGTAATTGACCAGCAACGGGAGTTTGACCGTATCTGGGAAGGAATCGAAGATGAACTGAAAGAACAGAAGATCTTCATCCGTACAGAAAAACACCTGAATAAAGAACAGCAGAAGTTTGTCCTGAACTACTTCAACGAAGAAGTGCGCACCAATATCATCCCGCTGATGATAGAAAGTATCCAGCACTTCCCGTTCCTGCGTGATAAATCCATCTATCTGGCTGTAGTACTGGCCAGACAGGATAACTCCGTAAGACAGAAGTTTGCCCTGATCGAGATTCCTACTTCTATCCTGCCACGATTTATCATTCTGCCATCCAAAGAAGGCGAAGAAGATATTATGCTGCTGGAAGACGTGATCCGTTTCAGTCTGCCGCATATCTTCTCTTACTTTGGCTTCGACAAATTCTCTGCACATATCATCAAAGTGACCAGAGACGCGGAACTTGATATCGATAATGATATCTCTACCAGTCTCATTCACCAGATTGAAAAAGGACTCAAAGATCGTCGTAAAGGGAAACCTGTACGATTCGTTTATGATAAAGATATAGACCCGCTGCTGTTGGAATACCTGATGCGCAGACTGGGGCTTTCCGGAAAAGATAACCTCATTCCCGGCGCCCGTATCCATAACTTCAAGGACTTTATGGATTTCCCGTCCGGCGTTTTCAAAGAAAGGGCACATCCGCAGCGAAAAAGCTTTATACATCCGCTTTTCGCGAATGCGTCCAGTGTGATGCACGTGATCCAGCTACAGGATGTAATGCTGCATTTCCCTTACCACTCTTTCGATACGATTATCGACCTGTTAAGGGAAGCCGCGATTGATCCGAATGTGACCAGTATCAAGATCACTGCTTACCGCCTTGCCAGAAATTCCAAGATCGTCAATGCGCTGGTCAATGCCGTGCGTAACGGTAAACAGGTGACAGTAGCGCTGGAATTGCGTGCACGCTTCAATGAGGCGGACAACCTGGAATGGAAGACGCGTCTGGAAGACGAAGGGGTGAAAGTATTGATTGGTATACCCGGACTGAAAATACACGCCAAACTGTGTGTGATCAAAAAGCGTATCGGTACTAAGACTGTTCAGTGTGGCTTTGTGAGCACGGGTAATATGAATGAGAAGACGGCCAGGGTATATGGTGACCACTGTCTGCTGACAGCCAACCGGAATATCCTCGCTGATATCAACCGCATATTCAGTTACCTGGAAAACAGCAAACATGATATCAAGTTGCTGGAGGCCTGCAATACGCTGCCGGTAAGTCCTTACAGTATGCGTCCGTTTTTCCTGCGCATGATCGACAAAGAGATCAAGAATGCACGTCATAAGAAAGGCGGTTCGATGATCATCAAAATGAACTCCCTCTCCGATCCTGAAATGATCAGCAAACTATACGAAGCTGCGAAAGAAGGCGTTGATGTAAGTATGATCATCAGAGGTATCTGTTGCGCATATACGGAAAATAAAAAATGGAAGAAAGATATCACGGCTGTCAGCATCGTAGATGAATACCTGGAACATGCCCGCGTATTCTCTTTTGGTAAAGAGAACCAGGAGAAAGTATATATCGCTTCCTGTGACTGGATGCTGCGTAATCTTGACCATCGTGTGGAAGTAGCCATTCCGATCTTTGATCCGGCCATACAGCAGGAGCTGAAGGACATTCTTGCTATACAGCTGAGTGGTAACGTGAAAGCGAGGATCCTGGACAACGAACAGAAGAATGAGTATAAGCGCGATAACGGGAAAAAGATCAGATCACAGATAGAGATCTTTAAATATTTACATGAGAAACAGTATAGCTAATCTGAATTAAGAATTAAAAATTAAGGATTAAAAATTGGCCTTAATAAGTGACGCTAATGGCCAACGTAAGGCTAAAGTGTATATCTGGGTATCGTTAGCCATACCAAACACAGTATTTAGCTTTTTGTCATTTCGGTATAAATGTCAGCCAGTTTGATCCAATTCTTAATTTTTAATTCTTAATTCCTAATTGATCTTTATTTTTGCGCCCATGAAGCTTGCTGCCATTGATATCGGGTCTAACGCTGCAAGGCTGCTTATTTCAGAAGCATCGCCTAACAGCCAGGGCCGGATGGATTTTACTAAAGTCAACCTTATCAGGGTACCGTTGCGTCTGGGTCTTGATGTATTCAGCGAAGGTGCGATTTCTGAGAAAAGAGCTACCCACCTGCTCAATACCATTAAAGCCTACAAACTTTTGCTGGAAGTATACGAGGTGAAATACCTGAAAGCATGTGCTACCTCAGCTATGCGTGATGCTTCCAATGCAGCAGAAATTCTACAGAACGTCAGACAGCACACCGGTATCGACATCAAAGTTATCTCAGGACAGGAGGAAGCTTCTTTCCTCTATGAGAGTCACATCGCAGAGAACCTGGATAAAACCCGCTCCTACATGTATGTGGATGTGGGCGGCGGTAGTACGGAAGTCACCATCTTCAGCAATAACAGCCTACGTTATAAAGAGTCTTTCAATATCGGCACTATCCGCCTGATGCAACACCAGGTAAAGGACGATCAGTGGCAGTATATGAAAGACACGATTAAATCGCGCATCAAAGGGCTTGGTCCGATAACGGCCATTGGTTCCGGCGGTAATATCAACAAGATCTTCTCTCTGTCCAAACGTAAGGAGGGTAAGCCCCTTACACTGGAAGTACTGAAAGATTACTATAAAGAATTCAACGGTTTCAGCGTTGAAGAACGCATTCATCTCTACAATCTCCGGGAAGACCGTGCCGACGTCATTGTTCCCGCGCTGCAGATCTATATCAATATTATGCGCTGGGCGGACGCCGAAGAGATCTTTGTGCCTAAAATCGGATTGGCAGATGGCCTGATCCAGTCTCTGTATGCCGAGATTAGCCAGTAATTGATAAATAATGGTTACCTTACCGCCCATTTTCTCATCAATAATCTGTCATTCAGATGTCAACGCACAAAGAAGTTAAACGGATCACAACGCACATATTACAGAAAATGAAAAATGATGGAGAGAAGATCTCCATGCTGACAGCTTATGATTATTCCATGGCGCGCATCTTTGACGATGCCGGTATGGACATCCTGCTGGTAGGCGATTCTGCCGCCAACGTAATGGCCGGTTATGAAACCACTCTCCCTATCACACTGGACCACATGATCTATCATGCAGCTTCTGTAGTAAGAGGAATCAAGCGGAGTTTTGTTGTCGTAGACCTGCCTTTCGGCACTTACCAGGGCAATTCTAAAGAAGCCCTTGCCTCTACCGTGCGTATTATGAAGGAAACCAGCGCACATGGTATCAAGATCGAAGGCGGTGAAGAAATCATCGAATCAGTAAAACGTATCATTTCTGCGGGTGTACCGGTAATGGGCCACCTCGGACTGACACCTCAATCCATCAATAAATTCGGCACTTACAGCGTAAGGGCTACCGAAGAAGCGGAAGCGCAGAAACTCCTGAAAGACGCCCTCCTTTTACAGGAAGCAGGCTGTTTTGCCCTGGTACTGGAAAAGATCCCCGCTATGCTGGCAAAACAGGTGGCTGAAAGCCTCCAGATTCCGGTTATCGGTATCGGCGCCGGCAAACACGTAGACGGTCAGGTACTGGTCATGCACGATATGTTAGGTATCAACAAAGATTTTAAACCCCGCTTCCTGCGCCGTTATCTCAATTTATATGACGAAATTTACAAGGCGTCACAGCAATATATCCACGACGTGAAAGCAAAAGACTTTCCGAACGATAACGAACAATACTAAAATCGTTTTATGTTAGACTATGTTCTTAGCGGTCTGATGCAACGCTATCAGGAGCGTGTTCCTGACGTTGCCGCTATTATTGCCGCCATGATCACTGAGAATCTGATCCAGGTTCCGGAAGACATTGAGAATGACCATATTGCCTTCCGTACAATAGGGGTACCCGAACTCGGGATACAGTCACTGGAAAAGATCTTCCTCCACTACGGTTACACCAGAAGAGATGCGTATCACTTTAAAGCAAAGAAGCTGGACGCATACTGGTATGCGCCGCCTGCGCCTCACTTCCCCCGCATTTTCATCAGTGAATTACGGGTGAAGGATCTCAGTCCGGAAGCACAGCAGATCATTACCAGCTACACCAAAGAAGTACTGGTAGACCCTGTCAGCAACCTGGACCTGAACGACGGACCGGCAGTAGATACTTTTCTGCACAGTTCCCTCTGGCGTACGCCTACCCTGGAAGACTATCAGACACTGGCAGCGGAGAGTGAATATGCGGCATGGGTGATCTATAACCGTTATTACCTGAACCATTTCACCATCAGTTTACAGAACCTGCCGCCAGGTTATAATACGGTAGCAGATTTCAATAAATTCCTGGAGAAGGAAGGGTTTACACTCAATGACTCCGGTGGCAAGATCAAGGAAAGTCCGGATCACCTGTTACTGCAAAGCAGTACGGTCGCCAAAATGATTCCGGCTACCTTCGCCAACAACGAGGTGCAGAAGATCGCCGGTTCCTATGTGGAATTTGCCGAACGCAGGGTACTGCCGCAGTTCGCCCATCTTCCGGCAGATCAGGTCACCCGCGAGCAACGCAGGGAAGGATTTGAAGCAGGCAATGCAGACCGCATTTTCGAAAGTACATACAGCTCACAAACGAATAAATAATCAGATAAGGCCGGTCATTGCTATGTCCGGCCTTATTATTTTGTTAATCTTATATCATTCATTATCAATAGCGGGGCCTATTGGTGCGCATCAAAACAATAAAAACAGCATACGCATGATCCAGGATATTCTGCAACAGTTACATATCGGGAATGTAAATAGAGGCGTCAGCACAGGTATCAACTGGCTGGATGCGAAAGGCGCCGTGATTGACGCATCTTCTCCTGTCGACGGACAACACATTGCTACCGTAAAAACGGCCAGCCGGGAAGATTACGATACAGTCATCGCTACCGCACAGGCAGCTTTCAGAGAATGGCGTTTATGGCCGGCTCCCCGCAGAGGCGAAGTAGTACGCCAGATCGGCGAAGCGCTACGTCAAAACAAAGAAGCACTTGGCAAACTGGTCTCCTATGAAATGGGTAAAAGCCTGCAGGAAGGATATGGTGAAGTACAGGAAATGATCGACATCTGTGACTTCGCGGTGGGTCTCTCCCGTCAGTTACACGGTCTGACGATGCATTCCGAACGTCCTGGTCACAGGATGTATGAGCAATGGCATCCATTGGGCATTACAGGCATTATTTCGGCCTTTAACTTCCCGGTTGCAGTATGGAGCTGGAACGCGATGCTTGCCTGGATATGCGGCGATGTGTGCGTATGGAAGCCATCCGAGAAAACGCCTTTGTCCGCTATAGCGTGTCAGCATATTGTACAGGATGTACTCAAAGCGAATAAGGTACCGGAAGGCGTTTGCTGTCTTGTGACAGGTGGTCGTGATACCGGTGAATGGATTGCCGCGGACACCCGTGTGCCATTGGTATCTGCTACCGGATCTACCCGCATGGGTAAAGCCGTAGGAAGTGTGGTAGGCGCCCGTCTGGGTCGTTCCCTGCTGGAACTGGGTGGTAACAACGCCATCATCATCACGGCAGATGCAGACCTCAATATGTCCCTGATCGGTTGTGTATTCGGCGCGGTAGGTACGGCAGGACAACGTTGTACCAGTACCCGCAGACTCATCATCCATGAAAGTGTTTATGAGACATTTACAAAGAAACTGGCCAAAGCCTACCAGCAACTACGTATCGGTAATCCGCTGGATGAGCACAATCATGTTGGTCCGCTGATCGATAAAGACGCTGTCAATCTCTATCTCGACTCCATCGAAAAAGTAAAAGCTCAGGGCGGTAGCTTCCTGGTAGAAGGTGGCGTATTATCCGGCGATGCGTATAGCTCCGGATGTTATGTAAAACCTTGCATTGCAGCCGTTGAGAACGCCTATCCGATTGTGCAGCATGAGACCTTCGCTCCTATCCTGTATGTCATGAAATACAGCAGGATTGAAGAGGCGATTGCGATGCAAAACAATGTACCGCAGGGGCTGTCTTCTGCCATCATGACCCTCAATCTGCGTGAGGCGGAATTGTTCCTTTCCCAGGCGGGTTCTGACTGTGGTATCGCTAACGTCAACATTGGTACTTCCGGTGCGGAAATAGGCGGTGCATTCGGGGGTGAAAAAGAAACCGGCGGTGGCAGGGAAAGTGGCTCTGATGCCTGGAGAGCATATATGCGCAGACAGACGAATACGATCAATTATTCAACACATTTGCCATTGGCGCAGGGGATTAAATTTGATCTGTAATCAGTTGTGATAAGTATTGATTTAACTAGTATCATCTGTTAAACAAATTATAAAAAGAGAGGGCGTCCACTAAAAAGGACGCCCTCTCTTTTTATATAAGGTTCAATTAGTCAACCACTTATCTGGCCAGCATATCCACCTCACAGTATTCACCTCTCATTTTCGATGAGCAATTCCTATCAGCTACACAATTTCCTCATTACTCTTCCGTTTAATATGCAGATAACTTTTAAACTAATATTATTTAGCATATTCACAATTGCATGTGAGTGACAACGTAGATCAAAAGAATAGCGAGGTTAGAGAACCTCGCTTTTTCGTTAAACGGAAACCATGCTTATGAGAATAGTCTTGATAGAAAGTTATCAAGTACTCTTCCAGCTCTAAATATTACACTTTTTTCCGGAAATTCATATTCTACTTTTGTGGTATTTGCAAATTTTTTTTGACGAACGGTAATATGATTTACTGATTTCAATGTAGTAGCGACCTTCGTGACAACACACATTCTCCTTACCGGCAAAAAATTTCTCTCATATTCCTTTAATTGTTAAATTAACAGTAAATGGTGACTGACTTGAGTTACAGGTACTTCCAGGCTGTTGCCATACATACGCAGACGACTATCCCGGTAATTAGCTGTTGGCACATTGTTTCTGTCGTTCATCATATTACGTAATCCGATCCCTGACATTTTGCATACCTTTAACCTAATTTGGTTTTTGATTTGTAAAGTTTATTGAGAAAAAAACAGACTGATGAAATCTAATAAAGCTATGGCAGTCATGGCTGGTGTTGTGTTGATGGCTGCTCTAACCGCTAACCCGACTTATGCCCAAACCACAGCGATTCCGAGAAACTGGCACTTGCTGAATTATGCACAGGATAGTGTATACGGTACCGGCGTTGAGAAGGCCTACAACGAGTTACTAAAAGGAAGAAAAAGCACCCCTGTACTGGTAGCGGTGATCGATTCAGGTATTGACACCCTGCATGAAGATCTTAAACCCATCCTTTGGGTAAATCCGAAAGAGATCCCTGGCAATGGTATTGACGACGACAAAAACGGCTATGTGGACGACGTTCATGGCTGGAATTTCCTCGGCGGCAAAGATGGTCGTAGCGTAAAGGAAGACTCTGACGAGGCAACCCGCGAATACTACCGCTATAAGAACCTGTACGGTAACCCGGATTCCGCACTGGACAAACAGTCCAAGGAATACCTTTACTGGCAGAAATTGCAGGGTAAAGTAGTGAAACCTTCCGCTAACGAAGCGAAAGTCACTTACAAAACCATGCTGAAATTGCAGGAAAGTCTGCGCAAATGCGAAACGCTGCTCACAGGATACCTGAAACAAAATGACTTCACTGCCGCAAAACTGGACAGCATCCAGACGGCTGATGCAGACGTAATGGTCGCCAAGAAGTTCATGCAGCGTATCTTCCAGAACACCGGCGAAGAAAATATCAGCTACTCTGACCTGAAATCTGAGTTTGATGAATACCTCGCCGACCTGAAACGTAAAGCGGAAGCTGCTGAAAGTGACGGTCCTTCTGATAAACGCGCAGACATCATCGGTGATAACATCAACGATATCAATGATAAATACTACGGTAACGCTGATGTAATGGGACAATTCGGTTTCCATGGCACTCACGTTTCCGGTATCATCGCCGCTGTAAGAGGCAATGGCGTTGGTATGGACGGTATCAATGACAACGTACGCATCATGATGGTGAAAGCCGTTCCTGATGGTGACGAACGTGATAAAGACGTCGCCCTCGCTATCCGTTATGCGGTAGACAACGGCGCACGTGTGGTGAATATGAGTTTTGGTAAAGGCTTCTCCCCTCACAAAGACTGGGTAGACGCAGCGGTTAAATATGCAGAAGAAAAAGGCGTATTGCTGATTCATGCCGCGGGTAACGATGGTAGTGACAACGACGTGGTAGACAACTTCCCGAATCCTGATTTCGCAGATCATTCTCCAAGAGCAAACAACTACATCACCGTTGGCGCCAGCAGCAATGGCAGAGGCTCCAAAGTAGCCAGCTTCTCCAACTACGGTAAAAAGAACGTAGACGTCTTCGCACCCGGTGTACAGATCTACTCTACTGTTCCCGGCGGTAATAAATACGGTAGCGCCAGCGGAACAAGTATGGCCGCTCCTGTTGTTGCCGGTGTAGCAGCACTGGTACTGGCTTACCATCCCAACCTGACCGCACAGCAGCTGAAATATATCCTCGTGAAATCATCCACCCCATTACCGGATGGTACGACCGAAGTAAATAAACCAGGTGCAGGCGATACCAAAGTGCCTTTCGCAGATCTGTCTATCTCCGGTGGCTTAGTAAATGCTTACGAAGCACTGAAACTGGCGGATACGATCGATACCGAAAAAGGTACAAATCCAAAGAAAAAGAAAAAAGCAAAGATGGAGTCTATTAAGAAAGGCTAATCATATCGTTATCGGCTATATGAATATTCGTTATTAAATAGAACGAAATGATAAACAAAGAAGGGCGACCGTTGAATAGCGGTCGCCCTTCTTTGTTTATCAAAAAAACCTTTATTTCACCAATCTCCAACTCAGCGGATACTTATAAAATATTCCGTTACTCGCCTTCGACGCCGCAATAGCCGAAAACACAATATTCACCACCATCACAATCCCTCTCGTACCATGAAACAGTGAGAAGTGCCTTAAATCCCAGTAATAATAGTTAAATCCTGGTCTGCCCCAGCTCCACTCCCAGTGGTTAAGCATCCCTATTAAATTAAGCCCTACATTGATAATACTCAGAGTAATCTGAAAGTTCAGCGCTTCTTTACCGGTTTCATTCAGAAACTCGGATTCATTACGTTTAATCAGCCACAATACCAGTGCTGCAATGATATTACCTGCAGGTGGAATGAACAGCATACCGGCGATACCAGCCAGGTGCATGGCGAGCGCCCAGTTTCTTTCTTCTTGTTGTTTCATAAAGGGTATATAATTCGGGTTATGTCTTTAGGGATGTTGCCTTTGGTTGATAAGCACACAATGTATAAAAAACAAAAACTACAAACCTATAAGCCGGATTCTGTTCTCCTTTGCAGGAGACGCTATCATTTATCTTCGATACCGTTCACACGATACCTGTATCTGCCTACCCTCGGTCATCGGACGAGTAGCCCTAAGCGACCGTATACATGGCATTTCAACACGCAAGGTTTACCCTCCCAATATGTTGCCATACCAGAACGTGGGCTCTTACCCCACATTTTCACCCTTACCTGCGCTGCTTGCGCAGACAGCAGGCGGTAATTTTCTGTGGCACTGTCTGTACCGCTCAGCCCTCTTTTGAGAGAGAGCAAAGCAGCCCCACCCGTTAGGTGGTGCGTTACTCTATGTTGTCCGGACTTTCCTCATCTGCCTTTCGGCGGAAGCGATAGCACGGTTTGTAGTTTCTGCAAATGTAATAGAAAACCTGGCATATGCCTAGTGCCGGAAAAATATCTCAGTAGCACCATAGCCATAGCGGGGATGATATTCGTTAACAAACCTTTCTACCCCAGGAGTATCCCTGAGAATGGCATGTATTTCATCCTTCAGTTTGCCTTTTCCGACCCCGTGAATAACGATCATACTGTGCTGGTGATGTGCGATCGCCAGTTCCATGTAATGAACAAATTCGTTCAGCTGTATCGCCAGAATCTCAATATTCTTCAGTCCTTTCCACTCTTTCACCAGTTGCTCGATATGCAGGTCCAGTTCGTATTTAGGCTGCTGAGGCGCCTCAGGCTGTACCTGTACGGCAGGTCCGCTGCCTGCATTGCCTGCAGCAAAGGCGCCAACGCTGGAAGGATCGAAGTAAGGCTTGTCATTCTTACTCTTTTCCGGATACTTTTCGAAAAGCACCTGGGTAAGCGTAGCATCTCTTCTTGCCTGTAACTCGGATAACTGTAAGAACAGCTGTTTCGCCTTGGGCTTCCATGTTTTCGGGAAAGAAGGCGCCAGTTTATCGTTCTTCTCTTTCGGGAAAAAGACAAATTCGAGCCGCGGACTATCATTCAGCGACTCAAACATCAGATCGGAGAGATAAAAATTACTGAAGGGCTGGATCTCATTGCGGATCTCCATTTCCATGCTATTGCGCAGCCATACCTGAAAATTAAAACGGTATGCCTCGCTCGTTTCGTTGAGCAGGTGAAACTTCAGGGATTGTACATGCTCTTCATAGGCATCCAGCCGGAATACCGGCAGGATGGACAGGAACATACCTCTGCTCATACGGATATTATCTTCGTATTTCTTCTTTTCCGGCTTAATATCATAGCCCTGGATCCGCTGTTGTGGTGGAGGCGGAGCCGGCTTCGGATTCGTAAAGCGATGAAAATACGGGAAATCGATCTGGTCCAGGTATACAGGAAAAGTTACCTTTCCCACTTCTACCATCACCATATCATTATTAATAATGTCTACGACTGTCCCCTCCTCTTTGGAATGCAGGAGTAATATCTTATCGCCAATCTCAAACTTCATACTTGCAATGCCGCGATGGTCATACAAATTTTATGGAACTGTTATGAAAAAGCAGTCCACATCGCGAATAGCAAAGATAACTATCAATTAGGAATTACGAATTAGGAATTAGGAATTGAAGAAAAAGTTCTGACCATTCATTTACTGGCAGACGTATTAGTGAGCTTAAGAAACTGATCAGCAATAAATGCGAGGCCTAATCAATGGCTACTAAATGACAACATCAAATGCATAGAATAGCACAATGCAATACCCCATGCTTGCATAGTGTGAAATTTAACCCACCACAAACACGTTGACTATTTAATTGATAATTCCTAATTCCTAATTAAACTCATGCCGGGTGACGGCGCATATATTCGTCAAACGAAATGGGGCCGCTGCCCTCCACAAGGAAGAAGACAAGTAACAGCAGAACAAGGATAGAAAGGCCGGCTTCACCATGTACATTAAATAACCCTGTAGAGGTATGTACAAAAAAGATGGCGCCGATTAAGATGGGAATGTTGGCAAGAATAGCCACGCGTGTAAGTAAGCCGAAAATAATAAGTACTCCACCAGCCAGATGAGCAAAGACAATGTAGTGAGCAAGCCAGAACGACATTACTGTGAGGACCGGATTTTCGTTGATCACAGATTTAAGAACATCGATATTTTGTATGAAAACCACCCCTTTGTAGAATAAAAAGACTCCCAGGAGTACACGTATAGCATCCAGCCAACGCGGATGATGCGTCTCACCCCAACGGTCTATTCGTTGTAGTAGATTCATAAAACATGATTTTAGGATCAAAGAGCTAACCGAATATACGAAATAAAGTTGACTAAATCAATAGTCTGTATGACGGAAGCAACTATCTCCTAAAATATTGATATGCTTATGCTTGTGCCAGCTTACTCCTGCTGTAGCTGTAGCCAAAATAGATCACCAGACCGATCAGCAGCCAGATGGAAAACACTACCCAGTTCCTGAAACCAATCTCAGTCATCAGATAAAAACAGCTCAGCAGTCCTAAAACAGGAATCAGTGACAATTTGTGGCGGAAAGAAAGAAACGTAAATACTAACGCGGCCACCGCAAAAAAGAAGAAAGGAATATTATGTTTCCATACATCCCAGCCACCGGCAAAAGAGAAACGCTGCGGCAGTTCGTTGCGGAAGATGTAGGCAAAAATGATAATGATCGCCGGTACGATAAACTGACCATTGATATATGGCAGACTGAAACGTTTTGAATGCGGATCCTTCTCCTGTTTAGGTAACAACAGCACGCCACCACATACAAGGATAAAGGCGAATAATGTACCGATACTGGTCAGGTCAGTCACCACCGTCAGATTCAGAAACAATGCAGGAACCCCCACCAGGAAACCCGTCACAATCGTTGCAAAGGAAGGCGTTTTGAACTTAGGATGAATAATACTGAAACGCTTTGGTAACAGACCATCACGACTCATACTCATCCAGATACGTGGCTGCCCGATCTGGAATACCAGCAATACGCTGGTCGTCGCAATTACAGCACTCACGGAAATCAGGAAACTCACCTTAGGCAGGTTTACCGCGTTAAACACAAATGCCAGCGGATCATCCACTTTCAGCTGTGAGTAAGACACCATACCCGTCAGTACAAAGGCAATCAGAATATACAACACGGTACAGATTACCAGCGAGTAGATCATCCCTTTCGGCAGATCGCGTTGCGGATTCGCACATTCCTCGGCAGTCGTACTGATCGCATCAAAACCAATGTAAGCAAAGAACACCGCAGATACGCCCTTCAGTACCCCCGAAAAGCCATTCGGCATAAACGGTGTCCAGTTGTCTGTATTTACAAAGAAAGCACCTACAACAATCACAAAGAGTATCACCAGTATCTTCAATCCCACCATAAAATTGGCGCTGCGCTTGCTCTCCCTGATACCTACAAAAGCCAGGTAAGTCACCAGCACCACAATAATAAATGCAGGCAGGTTCAGGATCACCGGCAACCCAAATATATGCGGCGCAGCAGCATACAGTTCAGGCGACGCACTATCGTAATTGCTGGTCAGCCATTCCGGAAACGACAGATTTATACCTAATCCTTTTCCAATCCCAGCCAGCAGATTGTTAAAGTAACCACTCCAGGAAATCGCCACAGCAATATTCCCGATGGCATATTCAAGGATCAATGCCCAACCTATGATCCAGGCGGCTATCTCTCCGAATGTGACATAAGAATAAGTATATGCACTGCCCGATACCGGTACACGGGATGCAAATTCTGCATAGCAGAGCGCCGAAAATCCGCAGGTAACGGCTGTAATAATAAATAATAAGGAAACACCAGGACCACCATGAAAAGACGCCTCACCGATCGTAGAGAAGATACCTGCACCGATAACAGCGGCAATGCCCAGTGCAGTCAGGTCCTTTACCTTTAATACCTTGTTGAGTTCTCCCCCTCCATGCGCATCCGTTAAACCATCTTGAGCATCTTTGAGTATACTGATAATAGATTTCTTACGAAAAAGCGATTTGGACATCAGGTAATTAGGTTCAGGTTTAGCGTTAGTCTAATGCAATTGCGCGCAATATAGAAAAAATTAATTAAGAATTAAGAATTAAGGATTAAGAATTGGGGGCGCGATTCGATAGAAGAAGAAGTTGAACTTTGGGATAAAATAAAATCCTTATATTTCTTGAATAAATTCTAAATCCATTGTTTGTATGAAAAGAGAAAATGTTCTCCAGGAGAAAAGCTATGCTTTTAGTTTAAGAATACTAAAGTTATCGAAACACCTAAGAAATAACGGTGAATATCCGCTTGCCAATCAGATTATGCGTAGCGGTACTTCAATCGGAGCTAACATCGAAGAGGCACTTGGTGGCTCTTCTTACAGAGATTTTTGTTCCAAACTCCAAATTGCCTACAAAGAAGCCCGGGAAACAAAATATTGGTTGAGGCTATTAAAAGACGGAGAAATCCTCGACAAAAAGCTATCATATTCACTCCTAGCAGATTGCGAGGAAATCTTACGTCTTATTGTTTCAATACTCAATACTGTTAAACAGAATCTTCAAAAGAAGTCAGCCGCTAATGGCTAATTCTTAATTTTTAATTCTTAATTTTTAATTTTTCACTAGTGTTCCCTGTTCAATAAGAAATTCGCCAGCTCAACCAACGGCGCCTTCCTCGAAGAAAGCACCGCAATGCTCTCCAGGTGTTCAAACGCCAGCTGCTGAAAACGGTCTTTTTCCTTTTCCGCCCAGGCATCTACTTTACAGTCATGAAACAACTCCAGTACCTGATTCACCTTGTCATCCGGACTGGTCGCCAGTAACTCTTTCAGTTTCTGATGCTGCGCCGGATTACAGAGTTCCAGCGCTTTCAGCAACAGGAATGTCTTTTTATTCACCAGGATATCTCCCCCTTGCTGCTTACCGAATTTCTCCGGATCGCCAAAGGCATCCAGGTAGTCATCCTGGATCTGAAAGGCAATACCGATATTCTTCCCAAACTCGTAAATATGCTGTTGATTGTAGTCGCTACCGCCACCGATGATGGCGCCCATCTGCAGACTCGCAGCCAACAATACGGACGTTTTCAGTGCGATCATCTTTACATAGTCATCGTATTTCACCTGTTCAGGCTCCATGTCTTCGAAGTCCATATCGATCTGCTGTCCTTCACACACTTCAATAGCGGCTTTGTTAAACGCCGTGATCAGCTTCTGCTTATAATGTGGCTGCACCTTGTTCAGGTACTCATATACTTTAATCAGCATCACATCACCGGCCAGGATAGCAGCCGTATCGCCATACAGCGTATGCACGGTTGGCTGATTACGACGCAGCGGCGCTTTATCCATGATATCGTCATGCACCAGGGTAAAGTTATGGAACAGTTCAACGGCGGTACCGACATGAAAAGCATCCGGGTGGATGTCGTCAAACAGTTCATTACCCATAATAGACAATATCGGTCTTATACGCTTGCCTCCTATATTTAATATATGACTGGCGGCGTCATAGAGTTTCTTTGGCTCTTTCGGGAAATGTTCCTTGCTGAAATGTTCTCCAAACTGAATGGTTAAATCTTTGAATGAATGCATGGTGTGATATCTATAAACGGCTCTAAGTTATATAAATTATGACTTTTTACGGGAAGAGGAACCTGGCTTCTTTCCGGAAGCAGGTTTCTTCTTCGAACTGGTTTCTTTCTTTTTGTCTTTCGGCGCTCTGGAGGTTTTCTTGTCGGTAGCAGGTTTACGTGCTGATCTTCCTCTTCCGCCGGCGAATATATCGGGAGCACTGCCTTCCGGCTCTACCAGGTCATAGTCCAGCTGGCGTTTTACCAGGTTGGCAGCTACTACCTGTATTCTCACTTTATCACCTATACGGATCTTTCTGCCGGTGAACGAACCCACCAGGGAATATTCCTGCTCATCGTAGACAAACTCGTCTTTGGTGCTCATGCTATGGATACTTACCAATCCTTCGCATTTGGTATCTACCGTTTCCACCCAGAAACCGAAGTGCGCTACACCGCTTACCACACCGTCGAATTCCTCTCCGATGTACTGCTGCATGTATTCCACCTGCTTGTATTTGTTAGCCGCTCTTTCCGCTTCCATGGCTTTACGTTCCATTTCGGAAGAGTGCTTACATTTCTTTTCCATCTGTTTGTCCGGATGGATATCGTGGGACAGGCATTGCTGTAATACACGATGTACCAGTACGTCCGGATAACGACGGATCGGTGAAGTAAAGTGACAATAGTGTTCGAAGCCCAGTCCGTAGTGACCGATATCATCTGTCGTATAAGCCGCTTTCGCCATTGTACGGATACCCAGGGTTTCCAGCACATGCTGTTCCGGTTTACCGTGCGCCAGCTGCAACATTTCGTTGAAGGAGCGCGCCAGTTTCTCCAGGTTATCGACTTCCAGCTTATGACCGAACTTACGGGCAAAAGCGGAGAACATTTTCAGTTTTTCCTCGTCCGGTGTATCGTGTACACGGTATGGGAATGGCACATGCTGATTAGTACCGATACGGATATTATATACATATTCCGCAACGGTTCTGTTAGCCAGCAACATCAGTTCCTCGATCAGCTGATGCGCTTCCTTGCTTTCCTTGATCACGATGCCTATCGGCTTCGCGTTTTCATCCAGCTGGAAACGAACCTCCTGGGAGGAGAAGTTGATCGCACCATTCTCAAAACGCACCTTACGCAGTGTCTGGGAGATCTTATTCAGCAACAGTACCTCGTCTTTATAAGGACCCTCTCCTGTTTCAATCACCTCCTGCACCTGTTCGTAAGTGAAACGGTGATCGGAATGAATCACGGTACGGCCGATCCAGTTTTCCTTGATCTCTCCTTTGTCATTCATCTTGAACACAGCAGAGAAAGTCAGTTTATCTTCATGCGGACGCAGGGAACAGAGCTCATTGGAGATCTTTTCCGGCAGCATCGGCAATACGCGGTCCGGCAGGTAAACAGAGGTAGCACGTTTATCGGCCTCTTTATCGAGAGCGGTATCCGGCTGCACATAATGGCTGACGTCAGCGATATGCACTCCTACTTCGTACCAGTTACCACGCAGTTTGCGGATGGAAATGGCATCATCGAAATCCTTCGCATCCACCGGGTCAATGGTGAAGGTGAGGGTCTTACGAAAATCCTTACGTTTCTTTACTTCTTCCGCATCAATGTTCTCCTGGATCTCATTCAGTTCTTTCAACACTTCGTCCGGGAAACTGAGCGGGAATCCGCTTTCAATCAGGATCTCTTTCATAGCCAGGTCGTTGGTATTGCTGGCATCCAGCACTTCCACGACTTCCCCTACCGGCTTGCGGGTCTTTTCGCCCCAGGCTACTACACGCACCACAGCCTTATCGCCGTTTTTCGCATCCTTCAGGGAATTGGCAGGAATATATATATCAGGCATGAACAGCCCTTTCTCAGGTATCAGGAAGGCAAAGCCTTTGTTGACCTGCAGACTACCGGTGAATTCGATCTTTTTGCGTTTAATGATCTCCGTTATCACACCTTCCATACGGCCTTCGTTCTTGCCCTGTTTGATGACATCGACAAGCACTTCATCCCCGTCAAGCGCGGTGTTGAGATTTTTCTGGCGGACCATTACATCCTTCTCCTGTCCTTCGATAATTACAAAGGACATCCCGGAGCGGGTTATCTGAACAGTACCCCTGAAGGTTTTCTTCTGGCTACTGTGTTTTTGAGGTTTTTTCTTTTTTGTCATTCTCGTAACGTTTAATCATGGTTACTTCCAAACTGATCCACGTAAGTAAAAATATAATTATTAAATGAATCTCCTTCCCCGAAGAGGAAAGATATTTCCACCGGCATAACGGCGATGGGTAAATTCAAAGGACGCAGCTGTTCTGACAGCAGTTGTAGTCTGACGGCGTCTTTTTCAGTTGTTACCACCAGTTTATTACTCCCGGGCAGATTCTCCAGTTCCCGGTGTATTTTCTCCAGATCAGGGACGGAATAGTAATAGTGATCCGGGAAAGAGAGTAGAAACACACTTTTATAGCTTTCCTTTAATCGCTGTAAAAGCGGCTCTGGTCTTGCGATACCGCACACAAGCAGTACGGTGGTATCGGCAGGTGCTGCTACCGGTGTGCCGCTGAACATATCGTATAAGTCGCCATAGGTCAGAGAAGTAAAAAACAGTTGCTGATGCGGCAGAGGAGCAATCTCCTGCCGGATGGCGGCTTTCTCGGTATCAGACAGTTGCGGCGGGCACTTGGACACAATGATACAATTAGCCCTTTCATAGCCCTTACGGCCTTCGCGCAGGCGACCGAAAGGTACTACGTGGTCTTTGGTGAAACGGCGTCCGTATTCGGTGATCAGGATGTTCTGACCCGGTTTTACAGAACGGTGCTGGAAAGCATCGTCCAGCAATATAACCTGCGTTTCGGGCCGTTCACCCAGCAGCTGAGGTATGGCCAGCATGCGTTCTTCCCCTACGCAGACAGCTATTTCGGGAAATTTCTGATGGAACTGCATCGGTTCGTCTCCCAGCTGGGCGGCGGTACTGGTTGTATCGGCCAACAGGTAACCGCTGGTACGCCGGTTGTATCCCCGGCTGAGGGTGGCTACCTGGTGATTATCTTTCAGGAGCTTAATGAGGTACTCCACATGAGGCGTCTTACCGGTCCCCCCTACGGACAGGTTGCCCACTGCTATCACAGGCAGGTCAAACTCCACCGCCGTCAGCATGTTACTGTCGTACAGGCGGTTACGTACCCACATTACCAGACCATACAGCAGTGAAAAGGGGTATAATAAGACTTTCAGGTGTTTCAGCATTTTAGCTCTTTTTGAAATAGTAAATTGTTTGCGGCGTCACGACCATATCTAGTGGTACGTCGTTTTCGCCGGCATCGGCTATCGCTTCCACCGGTTCGAATAGCGACAGTCCGATAGTAGTCACCGTTGGCGAACATTGTTTCAGGAAACGGTCATACATCCCTTTTCCGTATCCGACCCGCTGTCCTTTTTTATCGAAAGCGAGCATAGGAACGAATACCAGGTCCATTTCGGCAGGCGGCAGTGTAACGCCTCCGGCGGGTTCGGGTATCCCGTAAGCGTTCTTTACCAGCACGGTATCCGGTTTCCAGAGGAAGTGCTCCATCGTTGCATTACGCATATCCGACCTGGACAATGCCCATTGCAAAGCAGGATAAGCCTCCCTGGCCCAGTCCACCAGTGCGTGTGTGTCCGCTTCTTTCTTTTCAGTGATGGGAAGAAAAATGTGTGCCATGTTAAAATTGCTGTAATCCAGCAGCCTGCATTGTTGCAGTAACTCCCTGTTAAGGGTGGCAATCACATCGTCCGGAAGGTTCAAACGTTTTTCCAGGTATTCCTTTCGTATATCCTTTTTTGTTAACAAGTGGATCAGAATTGCCCCAAAGATAACTTTTCTGCCTGTTCCTTCACAAATGCCCTGTCTATCAGTGCAGTGTGAGGGATCCTTCCCAATTGCGGATAACCGCTCCAAGCTACCACTTCCGTCTCATTGGTATGATAATCTCCGCTGAAAATCCACCCTAACACAGGGATGCCACGTTGTTTTAGTACCTGTGCCGTCAGTAATGCGTGATTGATACTCCCCAGATAATTCTGGCTCACGATAATGATGCTGGCTTTTAGTTGCGCTATAAAGTCAATAGTAAAGATCTGCTCTGTCAACGGTACCATCAGTCCGCCGGCGCCTTCAATCACCAAAGGTCGTCCGGAAGGCTGCATTCCCCCTACCTGTGCCACCACCTTATCCACGTCGATCTGAATGTTTTCCATTCTCGCCGCCAGGTGTGGCGAAGCCGGGGCTTCCAGGCGATATGCTTCCGGGTGACAAACCGTCACAGGATTGGATATCAGACTTTTCACCGTATCGGTATCCGTCCCTTCTGATAACCCACTCTGTATTGGTTTCCAGTAATCTGCCTGTAGCGCTTCCACTACGCAGGCGGCCGTCACTGTTTTCCCCACCCCGGTCCCTATACCGGTAATAAATATCCGCTGACTCATGACATGCAAAGATAGTATAATAGGTATTAGGTTGTTCCTCTGTCAGAAACCTTCTGGGATTGTTCCGGTTTTGGGCCTTCGGCTATTAATACCGATTGTGTATAAAAGGTAACCCATAGATAATTCGTAGATGACCCATAGATAACCCGTATATATCCCATTCTAATAGGTACGGGTTATATACGGGTTATATACGGGTTATCTATGGGTCATCTATAGCTTATATATTGGTTATCAATACGATAAAGCAGATTCCAAATCATAAAAGGGATAGTCCTGACTGGTCAGGAGGCAGGTAATTGCGGCGGTCCCCCTGTTCCCCGAAAAAATGTTTCGACATGACGCATACAGGGCGTATATACGACGCATATACGGGACATCTCCGCCGGAGCGATCCATTTATAAGGATGCCCCGTACGATCCCGAAAAAGGGAAATTCCTTACATTCGCTACTGTCCAACAAGATCTATATGAAATTTTGCAACAGCATCCTCGAAACGATCGGCAACACTCCACTTGTGAAACTGCACCGCGTAACAGCCGGCCTCCCATGCCCGGTATTCGCGAAAGTTGAGTTCTTTAACCCCGGCAACTCTATTAAAGACCGCATGGCCGTAAAAATGGTAGAAGAAGCAGAAAAGCAAGGCCTGCTGAAACCCGGCGGTACCATTATAGAAGGCACCTCCGGTAATACCGGTATGGGTCTCGCACTGGCAGCCGTGATAAAAGGGTACAAATGTATTTTTACGACAACAGATAAACAGTCGAAGGAAAAAGTAGACATCCTGAAAGCTGTTGGCGCTGAAGTGATCGTTTGTCCGACGAATGTGGAACCGGATGATCCGCGTTCTTATTATTCTGTGTCCCGCAGACTGTCCACCGAGATTCCGAATTCATTTTATGTGAATCAGTATGACAACCTGGCCAACCGTGATGCGCACTATGAGCAGACCGGCCCGGAGATCTGGGATCAGACAGATGGGAAAATCACCCACCTGGTCGTAGCTACCGGTACGGGTGGCACTATTACCGGTGCGGGCAAATTCCTGAAAGAGAAAAATCCGGATATACAGGTATGGGCCATCGATAGTTATGGTTCCCTGCTGAAGAAATACCACGAAACCGGCGAACTCGATATGAGCGAGGTATACCCTTATATTACGGAGGGTATCGGGGAAGATTTCGTGCCGCAGAACTATGACATGAGCCTGATCGATCATTTTGAAAAGGTGACCGATAAAGATGGCGCTGTTATGGCCCGCCGTATTACAAAAGAAGAAGGCATCTTCGTTGGTTACTCTGCCGGTTCTGCCTTGTCAGGACTGATACAGCTGAAAAGCCGCCTGAAACCTACGGATGTGGTAGTGGTGATCTTCCATGACCATGGCAGCCGTTACGTAGGCAAGGTATATAATGACCAATGGATGATGGAGCGCGGCTTCCTGGATGTGAAAACAGTGAAGGATGTGGTAAACAGCCGTCGTAATCAGCCGTTGGTGACGATCAGTCAGGAGGAGAAAGTGAGCGATGCGATCATCAAGATGAAGAAATTTGATATCGAACATCTGCCGGTGTTACATAATAACGAGATCGTTGGCGCGATTTCAGAAGGTGGTCTTTTTAACCGCCTGATCGATGATGCGAACCTGAAGGATGCGCAGATCAAGCAGGTGATGCAGGCCGCTTTTCCGGAAGTGAGTATGGATATGCCGATAGAGAAACTATCTGCTTACATCAATAAGGAAAACGGCGCGGTGATCAGCAAAGACGAAAGTGGCAAAGCGCATATCGTTACGAAGTACGATATCATCCAGGCATTAGGCAGCTGATGCAGGAGATGCATACATACACAGACCAGCTGGGGCGGGAAGTGGGAATACCCTTCCCGCCTCGTCGTATTATATCGGTGGTGCCTTCGCAGACGGAACTGTTGTATGACCTCGGACTGGAAAAGGAGGTGGTGGGTATCACAAAATTCTGTGTACATCCGGAGCAATGGTTCCGGAAAAAGCAGCGGATTGGCGGTACCAAACAGCTGCATCTGGACGAAATCCTGGCGCTCAAACCTGACCTGGTGATTGCCAATAAGGAGGAAAATACGGCCGCTGATATTCAATACCTCATGGAACGGGTACCCGTCTGGGTCAGCGATATTCATACCCTGGAGGATGCACTGAAGATGATAGCACAGGTAGGAGAAATCACCGGAAGACATGAACAGGCTTTGCAAATAACGAATGATATCACACTCAGATTCAGCGATTTACAGAAAATTTTACATTCGGGCCACAAACTGCGGACGGCCTATTTTATCTGGCGGGATCCCTGGATGGTTGCCGGAGGAGATACCTTTATACATCATATGATGACGGATTATTGCGGATTGGAAAATGTATTTGGGGGAAGTGCGCGGTATCCTGAAGTGGATGCCGGAAAAATATTATCATCCGATTGTCAGGTGATATTATTGTCATCGGAGCCCTATCCTTTTAAAGAGAAACATATGGCGGAACTGGCAGCGATAGCGCCGGGGGCACGTATCCAGCTGGTGGATGGAGAAATGTTTTCCTGGTACGGCAGCCGGCTGGGAAAAGCCGCAGGATATCTGCAGGAATTATGGAAACTATTGTATAATTGTCAATAAATAATAAAAAATTACGAGAAAAATGCCATTTTAATTCGTAATTCGTTATTGATAATTCGTAATTGTGCTATAATAGTTAATCTTTAGTACTTATATTTGCCATCCTTAAATGTAAAACAATCCGAAAGCTATGGGAAAATACAGAGCTGGCGTGTTATTCGGCGAAGAGCTGGAAGCGCTGTACAATGATGCCAAGACTAATGCATTCGCAATGCCTGCTGTTAACGTGGTGGGTACCAATTCCGTAAACGCAGTACTGGAAACCGCTGCCAAAGTAAATTCACCTGTTATTATTCAGTTCTCTAATGGCGGTGCACAGTTCTTTGCCGGTAAGGGAATGCCGAATGACAAGCTGCAGGCAAATATTGCAGGCGCAATCTCTGGTGCAAAACACGTACACGAAGTAGCTAAATACTACGGCGTACCAGTAGTGCTGCACACTGACCACGCTGCTAAAAAATGGTTACCATGGATCGACGGTTTGCTGGATGCAGGTGAAGTATTCATGAAACAGACTGGTCAGCCACTGTTCAGTTCCCACATGCTGGACCTCTCCGAAGAGCCAATTCACGAGAATATCGAGACTTCCGTTAAATATTTCGAAAGAATGAACAAACTGGGTATGTCCATCGAAATCGAACTGGGCGTAACCGGTGGTGAAGAAGATGGTGTTGACAACTCAGGTGTTGAGAACGACAAACTGTACACTCAGCCGGAAGAAGTGTTCTATGCTTACGAAAACCTGTCTAAAGTAGGTAGCCGTTTCACTGTAGCAGCAGCTTTCGGTAACGTACACGGTGTTTATAGCCCGGGTAACGTTGAGCTGCGTCCTGTGATCCTGCACAACAGCCAGGAATTTGTACAGCAGAAACTCGGTACTGCTCCAAAACCAATCTACTATGTATTCCATGGTGGTTCCGGTTCTCCAAAACACCAGATCGCTGAATCCCTGGGTTATGGTGTAATCAAAATGAACCTCGATACAGATATGCAGTGGGCATTCTGGGAAGGTATCCATGATTTCTACGAAGCGAAGAAAGATTATCTGCAGGCTCAGCTGGGTAACCCGGAAGGTGCGGATAAGCCAAACAAAAAATACTATGATCCGCGCGTTTGGCTGCGTAAAGGTGAAGAAACCTTCGTTAAGCGCCTGGAAGAAGCTTTCGCTGACCTGAATTGCGTAAACAGAAACGCATAATTCCGGAAGCGGGACAAATTATGAATCCTCAGGAAGTCATTCCTGAGGATTTTTTTGTAATTGTATTTTTATTATAGCAGTTATATATATATCTTTCCTATCAAATTATTGGTAGCCAGATACTTTAATTATAATTCTACCTTTCGCATACTTTGGAAGTTAATATAATTTGTATCTTGCACAACTATTTTGTAACCTAATAGCACAATATGTCAAGCTGGTTTAAGCGCATTAAACAAGGCATTCAAACGTCTACAAGTGAGAAGAAAGAAGCGCCGGATGGGTTGTGGCACAAATGTCCTAGCTGCAAAAAAACCTCTACAGTAAAAGATCTGAAAGAGCACTTTTATGTATGCGACAAGTGTAATTACCACAATCGCATCAATTCGGCAGAGTATTTCGAAATTCTATTTGACAACAACGAATTCGAAGAGCTGTTTGATAATATCTATCCGAAAGACTTCCTCGGATTCAAGGATCTGAAACCTTACGGTGCAAGACTCGTTGAGGCTCAGAAGAAATCCGGTCTGAAAGATGCCATGCGTGTAGGTGCAGGTCAGGTATTGGGTAACAACCTGGTAGTGGCTTGTATGGACTTCGCCTTCATCGGTGGTTCCATGGGTTCAGTGGTAGGTGAAAAGATCGCCCGCTCCATTGATTACTGTATCGCGAACAAGATGCCGCTGATGGTCATCTCCAAATCAGGTGGCGCCCGTATGATGGAAAGCGCCTTCTCCCTGATGCAGATGGCTAAAACTTCCGCAAAACTGACGCAGCTGGCAGAAGCTAAGCTGCCTTATATCTCCCTGATGACAGATCCAACCACAGGTGGTGTAACAGCTTCCTTTGCAATGCTGGGTGATCTGAACATTGCGGAGCCAAAAGCACTGATCGGTTTCGCCGGTCCGCGCGTTATTAAAGAAACTATCAAGAAAGACCTGCCTGAAGGTTTCCAGAGCGCTGAGTTCCTGCTGGAACACGGTTTCCTGGATCTGATCATCGACCGTAAGGAGATGAAACAGCGTCTGGCAGTACTTTTGGAGTTATTTAAAAACTAAGCACCAGGAATTTCAATTAGGAATTAGGAATTAAGAATTAAGAATTGTTGCTGAGGCAAATTTCTTAACACTTGATTCTTAATTCCTAATTTTATAAGTATAAATTCATTCATTATTAACCACAAAAACAGAATTATGAAAATGTAGGATATATCAATTGAGGTAATTCACACCGCTCAATTCTTAATCCTTAATTTTTAATTCTTAATTTTTTCCTGACTTAGGAACACCGGAATCTACCAATCGGGCCCATTCAAACAGCCCAATTCTTAATTCTTAATTCCTAATTCCTAATTTTTCATACGATGGCAGAACTCAAGAACAGATCGGCATATTTCGAGTACGCAATAGAGGATAAGTATATTGCCGGCATGGTGTTGACAGGAACGGAAATTAAATCAATCCGTGGTAGCCGCGTGAGCTTCAACGATTCATTCTGCTATTTTTCCAAAGGAGAGTTGTTTGTTAAAAGCCTGCATATATCTGAATATACACACGGCACATATTCTAATCATGATCCCCTTCGTGAACGTAAGTTACTGCTGACCAAGCGGGAACTTAGAAAACTTGAGAACAAGATCAAGGAAAGAGGCTACAGCATCATTCCCCTGCGCATCTTTATTACCGATAAAAGCCTGGCTAAGATCGAAATCGGACTGGGTAAAGGTAAAAAGCTGCATGACAAACGAGATAGTATCAAGCAACGCGAAACGGACAGGGAGATCAGAAGATTCCTGAAATAAAAATACACTACAGATTATATGCAAAACCGTTTCTGGTGGCTGATAGCACCTATCCTATTTATCCTCTCCTGTAAAAACGGGGAGAAATTGTACAATAAAGGACGGTATGATGAAGCCGTTCTTGTATTTGTAAAAAAACTGCAGAAAAAACCTACAAACACCACCTCATTACAACTGCTTCCGGATGCCTATGCACAGGCCAGACGCCTTCATGAAGATAAAGTCACCGGTTTCCTGAGCTCCAACGACCAGCTGAAATGGGAGTATGTACGCAACGAATACCGCAGCCTCCAGCGCTTATACGATGCGATACAGGCTTGCCCTGCGGCACTGGCCATCGTTAAACCTAAAGATTATCGCAATGCTATTACCGGCGCCCAGGAAAATGCGGCACAGGTAAGATATGACCGTGGCGCCTCCCTCCTCGATCAGGGAGATAAAGCCGCCGCCAGACAAGCATTTGACGAGTTTCAGGCAGCCCTGACCCTCATTCCGAATTACCGCAATGCGGCACAACTCAGAGACGAAGCCTTCGCAAGAGGCACCGTTAATGTAGTCATCAGACAGATCGATGTACGCTCTCCTTACTATCAGTTCAGCGCTGACCAGTTCAGAGAAATACTGATCAAAAACCTCCAGCAACGTAATATCAACCGCTTCGTACAATTTACCGACGAGCGTATCGCCAAATCCAACAGGATACAACCTGACCAGTTCCTGGAAATGCGTTTTTATGACTTCGTAGTTGGGCAGACTTACGTAGACCGCTCCGAAAGAGAGGTTTCCAAAGAGATCGTCGTATCTACCGTGAAAGACAGTACTGGTAAAGAAACGATCAAACGTTACGCTACCGTAAAGGCAAAAGTATACGTCAATAAAGCGACCGTTATCTCTAAAGGTGTGCTGGACTATCAGCTGCTGGACGCAGTAAACGGTAATATCATCCGTACTGACAGACTACCTGGTAGCTTTACCTGGGTGAATCAGTGGGGATTTTATAAAGGTGATGAACGCGCACTCAGCGACCAGGATAAAAGCCTGATGGGCGGCGAAGACATTGCCCCTCCCCCGCCACAAGAACTCTTTATGCAGTTCACGAAGCCGATCTATGATCAGATGACGAGTGAGATGCAGCAGTTGTATAACAATATGTAATTAAAAAGGCTTTCATTCTGAAAGCCTTTTTAATTACATACACCTGAGACAACATCGGGGATGGCATTATTATGAAAATTCCCCCGAAGATCAATTCCTATAAAAGCAACGCTGTGCAAATCCTCCAAAAACATATTGATACCCTGAATGACGTCCGTGCTGGTAAGATTCCATTGAAAACGTTCTTTTTCAAGCGATCGAAAAATGAAAAGGACTGTGACCTGCATCGTCAGAAAAGATCAAAATTGCTTACAGCAATTAAGCACGCCCCTCTTCCTACCGATGAACCGATATTACAAGATTTATTCCGGCAGGAAATCAAGCTGGCAGAAAGCGATCCTTTCCAGGGTATCGAAGAAACCCTGCTGTTGAACGCTGCCCTGTTGACCCGGTTTAAAAATCCGGAGAATGCCTGGCTGTTCACCGCTGCTAAAAGAGCCAATTTTGATACTTCTTGCAGCTTCGATGACGAATTCCTGGTATCCGCAGGTATTGCTGCTACATACGATATGGTGGACAATGCCAAAAACTCAAAACTGAAAAAGATATTTTACGCTATTGCCGGCGATTCCAGGGAAGCCTGTCATATCACTCCGGAAGCCCTGCTGAACTGGGAAAAGTTCGTTCAACGCAGGCTCGATAACTCACTCGACACGCTTGAGAAAAAAATAGATGTGGCTATCAAACTGGATGAAAAAGAGGTGCTACGGGAGTTTGTAGACCAATGGAAAGCAGAACAAACCCAATGGACCACTGAGGATGCTAATGAACTGCTGTATTATGAAGAATTGTTAAAAAACCTGTCCGGGGAGATCTATGCCTATCAGCTCATCGCACAACTGGATACCCGTATTTCCAGGAGAACATATGCACAGGAAATGCTGTGTCGCCTGTATCTTAAAAACGGAGAGCCGTTAAAAGCCTGGGAAACCCTGCAACTCGTATTAGCGGCCTCTCGTGACATGGGACGGTTTGGAGGTGATACGGTCACCATGATCTATCATCTGGCACTCGCTTTTGACAAACAACATCCTATCGCCACAGCCTCCTTCTCCCTGGCTATGCAGGAAATCACCTTATTACCACCGGCCCAGCTCCGCTTAGATCTGGCCGAGGCAGCAAGGAAAGCAGCCATACACATGGAAGATGCAGCTGCAGCGGCCGAAATCGAGGACATCTTCGCCCCTGAATAAAGCTATATCCATAGCATGTTTGTAAACCGGCCTCCTTTATATTAAATAAAACGATATATTTGCAGCGCAAAACTTGTCTGTCAGCTAAAAACAGACGTAAAACCATATATACCTATGAAAAAACTCGCTGTATTACTGTTCGCTGTTACCACTATCCTGGTAGCTTGTAAAAAAGACGATAAGAATGATACCAATCCTGCTGCTATCGGTGGTTCCTATACCATTGAGGGGAAAACTTATGCGGCCGATTACGCCTACTGGACAGGCAGGGATGGTCTCGTGATAACAAATAAGCCACAGGCGCCGGAGTATGTTGAGAACTCCGTACAGATATCTGTGGATAGCCTGTATTTTTCAGAGACTTATACTTACATGGTACGCGCTAACATCAACTATGACAAAAAGAAGAACTTCTTCGGATCATATGTAAGATATACACCCAGCGGCATCTATGGCGAAGGAACGGAGATCACCGGCGTTACAGCAGGCACACTGAATGTGACCAGAGAGAAAGAGATCTACACGATTAAATTCAATATCACGGTAGCAGGCAGACCAATACAGGGTACTTATGTAGGCGCTGTTGAAGGAAAGAAATTCGAGTAATATTATTACCATAAAAAAGGAAAGGGGAAGCAATATTGATTCCCCTTTCCTTTTATTACTTAACCAGCCCTTCCGCCATCAGCGAAAGCCCCTTTCAATACCTTATTCGTCCTTAGTTCTTAATGAACGCATACTGTACTTTTTTGTACTGTGGTTTGTTCACCTGCTCTTTCAGTTTCTTAAAAGACTCCATCGGGCCTTTCGTCACAAACAGGTTTACCAGCCATGCAGGAAGGTTACCACCGGGGTTTGCTTCCAATGTATACTCGATATCTACATTACCGCCATTAGGGGTAATAATCCATTTACCGGAGGACTGTGTCACACGCACGATCCCGTTTTTAGCGGGCATATAATCAGGCACTACCGGTCCGTCGATGGTCACCACCCTGGTATGCGGATCCTGGCTGGCATGTAAGTGACAGATAAAATCCCTGTTATTAAGTGGCCATGGCAGGCTGACCTCGGAATAATAGTATACTTCCGCCGGAGATACCTGTTTCAGCAGCGTACTTGATTTAGTAGCATACAACCACTCTCCTGCGGTGTTGACATCCATAATGACAGCGGTAAACTGGGTCAAAGTAGCTGGCAATGAACATTTTACTTTGATGCCCTTGTAATCGGAATTCTCTATCGTTTTAGTATAGATCTTAATTCCGTCTTTATCGTGTTTAAGCGTCCAGGTATTCTGGCTATAGCTCATCAGGCTAAATAACAGAGCCAGTCCGGTTATCAATAAGTTCTTCATGTTCGTCTATAGGTTGAAATCCGTCACAAAACTACCGAACTACATCGAGATTTTATAAAAGTGAACGGATATTGTACTAAAAACGGACATTTTGGTTCTTCCGGAAAACATTAAACTGCTAGTTATGAGCCACTTAATATTCCGGCATTTACTTAGCTGAGGTATAGTATATTCATTGTGGCATATGTTTAAAAGTTACCTTAAAATAGCGCTGAGAAACCTTTGGAAGCATAAGCTTTTCTCTGTCATTAATATCACCGGACTAGCCCTGGGTGTGGCCTGCGCCCTGCTGATCATATTTCATGTAAGGCAGGAACTCAGTTATGATAAGGGGTTTGCCAAAGCGGACCGTATTTATCGTGTGACCCAGACCGGTAAGGGCGACAATGCCCGTAGCTGGGCAGCAACCGCTCCTACTACAGCGGATGCCTTCAAACAGTTTTTCCCTCAGGTAGAAAACACCGTCAGCTTCCACAGACCCTACCCCTTCCAGGTGCTGAGCTACACCGATGCTGGTGGTAATCAGGTAAAATTCGAAGAGAAAGGTGGTTTCTTTGCCGACCCGGCCGCTACAGCTGTATTCGACATTGATTTTCTGGCCGGCGATAAGAACAGCGCATTAAATACCCCTGGATCCATCATTCTCACGGACAAAATGGCCCGCAAATACTTTGGTGAGGCTGACCCGCTGGGAAAGATTCTACAGGATGATGTCAACAATATTCCGCTGAAAGTCACCGGTGTGATCCGTGAATACAATTTCCCGACACACCTCCGGTTTGACTATCTGCTGTCTATGTCCACCATCCATCATTTCCTGGATGAACGCTCTTTATCTAACAAAACATGGAACGGTTTCTATAACTATGTCCTGCTGGATAAAGCCAGTTCAGCAAAGCAGGTGGAAGCAGGTCTTAAAGACTTTACCGCAAAATTTTATGAAGAAAGTAATACTACCCGTGAAGAGATACTGGCCGACCGAGAGATAAACATCCAGCCGATTACAAGCATTCACCTGCACTCACGTCTGGAAAAAGAAATGTATCCGAACAGCGATGTCGCCTATGTAAAGATATTCTCGCTGGCCGCATTGTTCATCCTCTTAGTGGCAGCTGTCAATTTTATCAACCTGTATACAGCGCAGGCATTCGGCCGGATGCGGGAAATAGGTATGCGTAAAGTAATCGGCGCTACTTACCGTCAGGTAATCGCACAATTCCTGGGCGAATCACTACTCACGACCTTACTCGCTACCGTACTGGCATTTCTATTGTTTAAAGCAGCAATTCCCTTCTATAACAGTATTGCGGAACGCCCCTTTTATCTGCATCAGGCCCTCACGCCTGCCGGACTTGGCATCACACTCTTACTGATCATATTTATTGCGTTGCTGGCAGGAGGATATCCGGCATGGCATGTGGCCCATTTCCATCCTGTAAAAGCATTGCGGAGTAAAAACATGCCCGGTACACAGGTGGATAATGTGAGAAAAGGAATGGTCATTTTTCAGTTCGTGGTATCTGTTTTTATGATCATCAGCACCATGATTATCTATCGTCAGATCAGGTTCTTTCATAACAAAGACCTTGGTTTTGACAGGGAACAGGTAGCGGGTATTACGATATATGGGCCGATGTGGCAACGCTTTGGCTCACTGATCGATGATATCAAACGCTCACCCGATATTGCTGATTTCTCTATCGTATCCACACTGCCGGGAGACAGGTTCAGTTCGCAGCCATTTCAGCCATTATCGGCTACCGACAAAGAGGAATTTGACAACAGCCGTATTATGTGGTCAGATGAACGCCTGTTATCGACCCTTCAGATCCCTTTGATAGAAGGCAGGAATTTCTATAATCAGATGCCGGATATCAAACAGAAAGAGTTTATCATCAATGAGTCGGCGGTAAAGGCATATCATCTTACGTCTCCCGTAGGACATCAGTTTATCGCAGATGGAGATACAGGTACTGTAGTCGGCGTGGTGAAGAATTTCAACTTTGCATCCTTGCATACACCGGTAGATCCTTTGGTGATAAAATATGATCCTTATCGTGCGAACTACCTGCTGTTGAAGATAAAACCGGGGCATATACCTGCGGCGCTGACATATATGAAAGAACGTATTACAGCATTGACGCCGGGAGGCACATTTACCTATACTTTTATTGATGACAAACTGAACCGGCTGTATGCTTCCGAGAATCAGATGAGTAGCATCTTTAAGACCTTTGCGGCATTTGCCATCTTCATTTCCTGTATGGGTTTGTTTGGACTGTCAGCCTATAGTGCGCAACTAAGAAAGAAGGAGATCAGTATCCGAAAAGTGTTGGGGGCTTCGTCTGCTTATATAGCATTGTTATTATCGCGCGATTTCATCAAGCTGGTGCTGATTGCGATACTGGTGTCTTGTCCGCTGGCCTGGTGGGCGATGGATAAATGGTTAAGTGGTTTTGCTTATCATATTCCTGTAAGCGGTTGGATGTTTGCAATTGCGGGACTCTTTGCATTGGTTGCCGCTTTTCTGACGGTGAGTTATCAGGCAGTGAGGGCTGCACTTAGTAATCCGGTAAAACATCTGAAAGCAGAATAAAAATAAAAGAGGCGTTCGCTTGTGGCGGACGCCTCTTCTGGCATTATGCGTTTACCAAAGGCTTGACTTTGTTACCTATCAGATCAATTGCGTTCATCAGTTTGTCATGTGGTACTTCCGCGGAATCCATCTGGAAGGTCAGTCTTGAGACGCCTCCCAATGCGTTCGCGTGACGCACTATCTTCTCTGCTACTTCTTCTGCACTTCCTACCAGCAGGGCGCCCGTAGGGCCATTCTGGGCAATGAAATGTTGTTTTGTTACCGGTGGCCATCCTCTTTCTTTACCTACTTTCGTCATACTGGCAGCGTAACCCGGATAAAAATCTTCTATTGCTTTTTCTGTTGTTTCTGCAACGTATCCAAGCGAGTGTAAACCAACGGTGAGTGTTTCAGGCGCATGTCCTGCACGTTTTCCGGCTTCGCGATAGAGATCGATCAGCGGACGGAAACGATGTGTTTCCCCTCCAATGATCGCTACCATCAGTGGTAGACCTAATGCGCCGGCGCGTACGAAAGACTGTGGCGTACCGCCTACCCCGAGCCATATAGGAAGTTTTTCCTGCAATGGGCGTGGGTATACGGGTTGATTCTTCATCGCGGGTCTGAACTTACCTGACCAGGTTACGAATTCCTTATCGCGGATCTCCAGTAACAAGTCCAGTTTCTCCGAAAACAGGTCATCATAATCGTTCAGGTTGAATCCGAATAACGGGAAAGCATCTGTGAACGAGCCACGTCCTACGACCATTTCTGCACGACCGTCGGAGATCAGATCAAGGGTGGCAAAGTTCTGAAATGCACGTACCGGATCCATTGCGCTCAGTACTGTCACAGCACTGGCAAGTTTAATCTTTTTAGTCCGGGAGGCTGCTGCCGCAAGAATATGCGTAGGCGCCGAGTCCAGGAAGCCCTTACGGTGATGTTCACCGATGCCAAATACGTCAAGGTCCGATTTGTCTGCGTGTTCCATTCGCTCAAGTAACTGGAGCATAGCATCCCTGTCACTCAATGCAGCGGCCGCATTATCACTGAACCTCGCCGCAAAGCTGTCAATTCCAATTTCCATATATCAATGAAGGGTTTACTGTCCGGGGGCAGCTGCTCATGCCAATACAGGCACAGATTCTTTTACCAGCTGCACTTCCATCAGCAGTTTTACTTCATCGCTCAGTACGATGCTACCTGCTTCTGTAGCTGCATTCCAACGCAGTCCGTAGTCTGCGCGGTGCAGGCGGCCTTTGATGGAAAAGCCTTCTTTCTCCTGTCCGTATGGATCTGTCACAACACCATTGCGTAAAACATCGAGTTCGATACTATGCGTATGACCTTTGATCGTCAGATCGCCGATCAGTTTATATTCTTCTTCTGTTACTTTTTTAATCTTTTTAGATACGAAAGAGATTTTAGGATGATGCTCTGTATCGAAGAACTCACCACCTTTCAGGTGCTCGTCTCTCTGTTTGTTGTTGGTAGTGATGCTCGCTGTTGTTGCTTCAAAAGTGATCGTCGCATCGTGAAAATCCGCGCTTTCAGTCTTAACACTTCCTGTAAACTCCGTAAAGTAACCGCTTACGTTTGTGATCATCAGGTGTTTTACTTTGAATCCAATTTCGCTGTGTGATTCATCGATCTTCCAGTGTGTCATAATCTTTTCCTTTTAGACAGTTGAAATAATAATGATGTAAATGTAATATGTATTCTAATTATAACGAGTGGATAAATTATAGATAATGGTGGACAAATTTCAATTTTTCATTAAATAAATGTTAAAGTGCCTGAGATAGATGCATGAAAAAGGGCTGTCCGCCTTCGCGCAACAGCCCTTTTTAAAATATTGGTATTTGTATCTATTCTCCTTCGAAGCCGACATCATCCAGCCAGTTGCCGCTATCGGCAGCCTGTGTGGCCAGTTCGTCGCAACGGTTGTTCAAAGGATTAGTGGAGTGTCCTTTTACCCAATTGAACTTCACCTGGTGTTTTTTAAAAGCAGGAATAAAACGCTGCCAGAGGTCCTTATTCTTTTTGTCTTTAAAACCGGTCTTAACCCAGCCCCAGAGCCAGCCTTTTTCAACGCTGTTGACTACATACTGGCTATCTGTAAAGATCTTGACCTGGAGTCCGTCTCTCTTCAATGCTTCGAGGGCTACGATAACTGCCATCAGTTCCATACGGTTGTTGGTGGTGAGGCGATATCCCTGTGATAATTCCTTGCGGACACTGTTCCACATCAGCACAACACCATAGCCACCTGGGCCTGGGTTACCGCGGGAGGAACCGTCCGTGTAAATAATAACTTCTGACATAGCGGGCAAAGATAAGGATTAAGCGCTATGCTTTTACACCTGGAATACACCGAGGCTAAAGCTATCTTCTACGGGCGCATTATTCGCAGCCGCAATGCTTTCAGACAGTATTTTACGTGTATCCTGCGGATCTATGATCTCATCTACCCATAAACGCGCAGCAGCATAATACGGTGTCGTCTGACTGTTATAGCGTTCAGTGATTTCATTCAGCAAACGGCTTTCTTCTTCCGGAGAGATCTCCTCTCCTTTTGCTTTCAGCGAAGCCACCTGTATCTGAAGCAATGTTTTAGCTGCCTGTTCTCCACCCATCACTGCGATCTTGGCATTAGGCCATGCATAGATAAAACGCGGATCATATGCTTTACCGCACATGGCATAGTTGCCTGCACCATAAGAGTTACCTACGATAACAGTGAATTTAGGCACTACCGAATTGGCTACGGCATTCACCAGTTTAGCGCCATCCTTGATGATGCCGGCATGTTCACTGCGACTGCCAACCATAAAACCAGTGACGTCCTGAAGGAATACCAGCGGAATTTTTTTCTGGTTACAGTTCATGATAAAACGGGCTGCCTTGTCTGCGCTGTCGTTGTAAATAACACCGCCCATCTGCATCTCTCCTTTTTTGCTTTTCACCATCTTCCGCTGATTGGCAACAATCCCTACCGCCCAGCCATCAATGCGGGCATATCCGCAGAGAATTGTCTTGCCATAGTCTTCTTTATATTGATCAAACTCAGAACGGTCTACTAAGCGGTGAATCACCTCCAGCATATCATAAGGACGGGTACTATCTTCCGGAATGACGCTGTACAGGGTAGCAGGATCTTTCTCCGGAAGCGCAGGCACTGCCCGGTTAAAGCCGGCACTTGCAGGATCTCCTATTTTGCTGACGATCTTTTTAATCTGATCAAGGCATTCTTCATCGCTGTCAAATTTATAATCGGCGATACCGGAGATCTCAGTATGGGTAACGGCTCCGCCTAATGTTTCCGCATCCACGGTTTCACCGATAGCTGCTTTTACGAGGTAAGGTCCGGCCAGGAAAATGGAACCATTCCCATTCACCATGAGTACTTCATCACTCATAATCGGCAGGTATGCGCCACCCGCTACACAACTACCCATAACGGCAGCGATCTGGGTAATACCCATAGCGCTCATGCGGGCATTGTTGCGGAAGATGCGGCCAAAATGTTCTTTATCCGGGAATATTTCATCCTGCATCGGCAGGTAGACGCCTGCACTGTCAACCAGGTAGATCACAGGCAGTCTGTTTTCCATGGCAATCTCCTGCAGGCGCAGGTTCTTTTTGCCTGTCAGCGGAAACCAGGCGCCGGCTTTCACGGTCATATCATTGGCGACGATCATACACTGACGGCCGCTGATATAGCCAATACCACCGACAGTACCTGCTGCAGGACAACCACCATGCTCAGCGTACATGTCATAAGCGGCAAAGGCGCCGATTTCTGTAAAAGGGGTGTCTTTGTCCAGCAGATAAGCAATTCTTTCTCTCGGGGTCAACTTTCCTCTCTGCCGCACTTTTTCGAGGTTCTTTTTACCTCCTCCCTGTTCGATGACGGAGAGACGTTGTCTGAGCGTGCTAAGAGATTTGCGCATCGCATCTTCGTTCCGGTTCATGTCCAGTTGCTGTGCATCCATATGATTGTTTTTGGTTCAGGGCTATTTTATGGCCACAACTAAAAATAAGGAAGAATTAGGAATTAAGAATTAGGAATTACGAATTGGGGGGTAAGCATCTGAAGCAGATCATTCGCAGATTCTTTTATATCAAGGCAGTAGTATTTGCGCTGAGACATTCCACGCAACAGCGTATATAAACAGGGAAATATCTTCAATAACAATGCCTTTAAAACACCTTCTGCAAGGCCGTTTTAAAGGCAATATGATATACTTGACCACTATGATCAAATAAAACAATTAAAATCAGGAGAATTAATAATCTGTAAGATTCCCTTCCTTCATCGGTATTACTGTATTGGTAGAATCTACTTCAATAACCCTTTTCGCAGCGATAAAACGCTTCTTATAGTACTCACTGTTCGTGATATCTACAATGTTCACGCCCTGGTTGCTGGAATGGATCATCAGCACCTTCCCATTGTCTACTTTGTACACACAACCTACGTGTGCGACTCTTTTTACTTTGGATTTGGTACTACGTCCGGTGAAGAACAGCAGATCGCCGGGGGTGAAGTCCGATACGGTGATGAGGTTACCCAGGTTGCTCATTTCAGCTGCTGTACGTGGCAGGGTCATACCGATAAAGGAGAAACCAAACTTGATCAGACCGCTGCAATCAAAGGCCATAGGACCGATAGCGCCACGGATGTATGGTTTACCCAGTTCTGACTCCAGTACGGCGAACAGTTGCTTGATGTTGTTACGCAAGCCTGAGGTATCGTATGTATTGACGGTGATATCTGAGTTTGGGAAATACAAACTGTCAGGCATCGGTGGTGGTGTCACGACCTTATGATGGACAACCGCTTTGGACTTATGGGTCGTCGCTTTCTTATGGTAAGCAGTTGTATGTTTCTTCGCTGGTGCGTGTTTAACTGGCTTTTTCTTTATTTGTGCCGCAACAGTGGTAATGCTGGCAACTGATATGATTATCGGCAATAACTTCTTCACAGTAACATGATGTTTTAGTCAAAGACCCCTTCTTCGACCGCCTGATAACTAAAGTCCTCGGCAGATAAAGTTCGGATCATTTTGAAAGCTTTCGATGTTGTATCCGGTTTAGGTATGCCTTCCCCCTCTTGCAGGAAAGAAAACACTTTATGCTCGACAAGGTTTCCCTCGCTGGTGATTTTTACCCGCAGCAAAGGTGCAATATTATTGGGATATTTTAAATTGAATTGATGATAAGTTGCAAAATTTCCTAAACTATAAGCCACTAATTTACCTTTATAACGCTCCATACCCCTTACTACGTGGGGGCCTGAGCCGATTACGAGATCTGCTCCTTCATTGATACACATATGAGCGAAATGTCTAACATCACCCCTGTTCTGCCCCAAAAAGAACTCCCTTCCCTTCGGCGTATGGGTACGGGCAGCGCCTTCGCCACCGCCATGGAAGAAAACAACCAGCAACTGACAAAGCGGACGTACCTCAGCAATCGTAGCCCTTACCAGGGAGTCGTCATTCATGTCCAGACAACCTGTATGGGGTGCAAATGAGACAAAACCAATCCTGGTATTCCTGACGGTCAGGGTATCAAATACCCGTTGTGGCACTCCACTGGTCTTGATATTCACACTGTCCAGGAAACCCAGGGTATGTGTTACTCCTTTCTGACCGAAGTCATAAGAGTGGTTATTGGCCAGGTTCAGGTACTCAAACCCTGCTTCCTTATACCACATAGCCTGTTTGTAGGGGGTACGGAAAGCGAAACACTGAGTAGAGTTTCCGCAATTCTTAAACACCTTTGCGCTGTCAGATACCGCACTCTCCAGGTTGCCGATACGCAAATCGGTCTCCTGCAATAAAGGCATCGCATATTGTAAGATATTTCCCTCCTCCTCTGTCGGTAAAAAGGCTTTAGCCGGATAAGATGAACCCACCATCAGATCGCCCACAATGGAAAAACTGATCGTATCAGGCAAGGTATCTACTACCGGGTAGAAGGTTGTATCCTGACGCAATGCCAGACTATCCGTATATCTGATCTCAGCATATACAGGAGACTTGTCGCCCTTTACGCCGGAAAGCGAATGGGAGAAAAACAATAAAAAAACAATGTTAAAAGAAAACAAAGGAATACTCCTTGCAGCAACTTTCAGCATACAGCAATCTAATATATTAAAATGATATTCAGTCTATTATAGCGTATAAACGTCATTCCGGGGGTACAATAAGATAATCATAACAACACTTTGACATTCACGAACCGTCCCTTGAGGTATTATGCCCACAAATATACATGAATCCGGTGGGATTTTGCAACAGGAAGGCCAGCCCTCCCGAAGGAAGACCGGCCTTTAAAGTATAGAGGATTCTGTTACAATCAGTTATTTCACGAAAGAAATTGTACTTTTTTTACCATCTTTCACAATCGTGATCCAATATACGCCGCTGCCTAAACGCGATACGTTCAGATTGTTGGCTGTCAGGCGATTGCGGAGAACGACCCTTCCCGACATATCCACTACCGTTACGTCTGCACCCAGCAGGTCCGCACCTGACTTCAGGTACAACGTATTACCTGCAGGGTTAGGATATAAGGTCACGCCTTTCAGCAGGCTTTTTTCGATCGTATTCACCCTTGCTGTAGTCACCGCTGCCGGTGCTGCACCTGTAGCGGTAATACGGATTGAAGTGGCTTTATCATTGAAGTTCTGTGCCACCAGACAACTGTTATCAGCAGTCGCTGTGACAGATGTACCAGCAAAGTTGTCGTTCTCATAAAGGATCACCTGGTAACCACTGCTGACACGGAAAGAAGAGATATCATCATTCAGAATACCAATGGCCTGTAGCTGCGCAAGGGTATAGTCACCTGCCGGCAAACTCACCACTGCACCAGTGTAATTACAGTCTTTGAAGAAAGATGCACCTGCGGTATAGCTGATGATAATAGAAGAGGTACTATCATTCCAGGGAGCGCCAATCCAGGCGCTGTTGCCTGTCACTACCAGACTGCCACCGGTGAAGTTATCATTCTTGTAAAGGGTCGCCTGATAACCTGCAGGGATTGCAAAAGCGGTGACATCATTGTTGGCAATACCTTTTGCCACCAGTGCAGCCGTATTGTAACTACCAACGCTCAATCCCCAGTAACTGCCGCCATAGTTGACATCTTTAAAGAAGAAAGACTGATCCAGTAAGGCTGCTGCTTCAATCAGCATCACACCGCTCAGCTGTGTAGCATAATCGGTAGAACCTGATGGCTGTTGTGACCAGTTAGCGCCTACCAGGTTGGTAGAAGGATTGATACCATTCGTTTTCAGTGTCTGTGCATTGAAGCGGATCGCCTCATTATAGGCCGCCCGCTTAGTGGCAGAAATGTTACCTTCTCTTGCCAGTTCTGTGAGATAACGCATGAAGATGCCTTTGAATAATCCACCATCACCATTACCGGTTTCGTTCGCGAAAAACATACCATTGGTACGTCTGGAATTCATGGCATAATCTGCTGTTTTTACTGCTTCATTCAGATAGTAAGTATCGCCGGTAATCTTGTACAGCTCCCAGCCTGCGCCGATGAATGTACCTACGTTGTAAGAGAAGATCCAATCCTTGTTGGTAACGCCGGTGCTCAGGTTGATATTATCCCATACAGCGCCGGTAGTCGGGTCTACCAGGTTAGCCTTCATAAAAGTGAAAATGTCCTTGATCAGCTGCAGATCAGTTGCTGAATTGTTAATCCGGTACATCCTTGCACCCAGGATGATGGCAGGTGCATTGGCACAGGAATTCTTACAACCGACACAGCCTTTGTTCCAGTCGATCGCGCCATTACTGAAACCGCCCTTGATGTCGGTCCACAGCTGACTGGCCACATTGTAATAATCCACGTCGCCGGTTTCATCCCAGGCGCGTAGTGTAGCAATACCCATCCAATCCATGTCATCATAGAAATAATTGATGTAGGTGTTGCCATTTGATGCCTTTGTGTTCAGTAAAAGGGCTTTCATACGTGTCTTGTAAGTTTCGGAACGGGTACGGGTATAACCGTCCAGTAACGCATGTACACCATTGGCGCACCACCAGTAGTTGTTGTTAGGGGTACCAAAAGTGTTGTACATACTTGTTTGCAGGGCCTCAGCCGTGGAATTGAAATTAGCGAGCTGGCCGAATGAACTGAACTGCATACACAGCAACAGTACGGCCACTTGTAGAAGTGATTTCATGTTTGAAACGGTTTTGAAGGATCAGTATTTAGTGAGTAATAAAACATTAAAGAATTAGGAATTAGGAATTAAGAATCAAGAATTAAGAATTAAGAATTGTAATGCAGCGGAGATCGGGTTTGTTTAGGTTTGATGATGCTTATCTGGATCAGGTTAAGGACTGTCCGGACCTGTTCGGACTGGTCTGACCCTGGGCATAGGATCAACTTATGGGTTTTCAACTCACAGCACAAAACGACGGAATATACCAATGCCGGTGGGTTATATAACCAGCATTAAACAGAACAATGCCTCCCGTCTTAAAACGACGGCTTATGAAAAGTATGTAAATGGAAGAGAGATAATGAAGGATGAACGGATTCTTCATTTCAAAAGGGTTTATGTATGATAACTACATTTTACCCTGGATAGAACTACAGCGAAATAAAAATATCTAATTATTTTAAATAAAGCAAGGGGGGTTAACAATAAATGTCGCCTGCTTAAATCAGGTCAATCTCATAACGTTCTTCCGTCAGCTGTAAGCCCCACATTGGCATGTGTTTCTCTCCTGACTTACGGAAACCGTTCTTTTTAAACAAGGAGGTAGCTGCTACCTGCTGACTCGTCGTAATGAGATAGATTTTCTGGAACAACTTCTCTTTAGCCGCATTGATCGCTTCCGTCAGCAGTCGCTGACCAATACCGATACCACGGTAATCCGGATGAACCAGGAACCAGCGCATCTGCGTAGCGTAACGGGAATGTCCCAGTACCGCGATAGAACCGATGATCTGATTGCCGTGCATCGCCAGGAATACCTGATCCTTGGAAGAATTGTAGGCTTCCAGGAACTCATAGAAGGTCTTACAGGTATGCGTTTCGAATTCCAGGTTGTAACCTGCTTCCTTCGCATAAAGCGACCCGTGCATGTGCATGATAAAACCAGCATCTCCCGGTTGCAGATCACGTCTGTAGGTGATATCTTCCGGAGAGATCTTCGCGTCGTCAGAAAGGATGTGACGCACGGTTTTCATTGCGCCTGCCAATGCCAGCTGCTGCTCTGCCGGTACCGGCTCAAGCAGTTTCCCGATCTGTTCTGCTGAACCCTGTTCCAGGGTTTCAAGCAATTTAGACCCTTTTGTGGTCAGTTGCAGATACCAGGTACGGCCATCCAGGTTGGATTTACGTTTGGCAATAAGCTGATTTGATTCAAAGGATTTAAGTATACGACTCAGGTAACCGCCGTCAATACCCAGATTGGCAATCAGTTTTCCCGCCGTGCATTGTTCTTCCTCTTCCCTCAGCTTTATCAGTACACGGAGTGCTGATAAAGAAAGATTATTGTCCGCTAAGTGCCTGTTTAATAACTCCGCCAGGCTATTGTAATAATTATTGAATTCACTAACCTCCCGCACCACTTCTGGATTCACTGACATGTCCCTAAAATTTTCCGCAAATGTTAGAAATCTGTTTGACAAAAGCAATTAAAAAACAGCGACATTTACCCACATTGGGTGCATGTCGCTGTTAAGATATTCAGATTCTTTGTGTTATATTACTTTTTGGCTCCCCGTACCTGCGTTACTTCTGTTGCTGAAACGGTACTTGCCTTGTTGCCAAAGCTGTTTCTGACATAAGAAAGGATGTCGGCAATCTCCTGGTCCTTCAGTGCTGCCTGTGAAGGCATCGGATTAGAATAGTAATCACCGTTAATCTCTACGTCTTCGTTGAACCCGTTCAGTAAGATGCCGATCAGCCTTGGCTTATCGCCCAATACATATTCCGTTTTAATCAACGGTGGGTTCATACGGGGTACGCCGCTGCCATTCTCCTGGTGACAGGAGATACAGTACTGCCGGTATAAGGCCTTTCCCCTTGCGATAGTTGCTGCAGATGCGGCTACCGGTTTTGCCGCAGATTTGGCTGGTTTCTTCACCTGCGCGCTCACGTATAATCCCGCTATTAACAATGGCATTGCTGCCAGTATCCATTTGCCCATACTATTTTGTCTTATAAACGATCCTGTAAACTGTTCCTTTCGCATCATCTGTTACATACAGTGAACCATCAGGGCCCTGTGCCAGTCCGCAGGGACGGTGTTGCGCATCTCCTGGTGACTTCACCGGACCAGGTCCTGCAAATCCATCTGCGAATACTTCCCATTTACCGGATGGTTTACCATCTTTAAACGGTACAAATACCACATAATATCCCGCCTGGTTTTCCGGAGAACGGTTCCAGGAACCATGGAAAGCGATAAAAGCACCATTACGGTATTTCTCGGGGAACTGGGTGCCGGTATAGAACAGCAGTCCGTCAGGCGCCATATGTGCCGGGAATGCTACTACAGGATCTTCCGCTGTCTCACCTCCTGTCTTTTTGCCATCGCCACCATATTCAGGCGCCAGCATTTTCTTGCTGGTGAACGGATCGTAGTAGATGTAAGGCCATCCGCAGTCAGATCCCTGTTTCAACGCATACATACATTCTGCCGGTAAGTCCGCAGACTGTTTCTCTGTATACAAAGACGGGAACAGATCATGTAACTGATCACGGCCATGCTGCATGACGAAAAGCTGGTTTTGTTTTTTGTTCCAATCCAGTCCGACAACGTTTCTCAGACCGGTTGCATAACGTACGCCATCGCCATATGCCTGGTTCAGTTTATCTGCTTTGAACTGCCAGATACCACCGGCAGAGTCCAGCACCGGACAAGGCTGCATCCCCAAAGAACCCTGTGTTCTGTCCTGGGTCTGGCAAGAGTTGGAATAAGCCCCCACATTCACATAAATGTTGCCGGCATCATCGAGTACGATCGACTTGGACTCATGCTGACGACGGTCCAGTAGACCGCTTACCACTGTTTCCGGATGCGCCGGATCAGTTACCTGCTGCTGTGCATCCAGCTTATAGCGGTAGATGTTTTCATTGGAAGTAGCGTACAGGTAATCGCCTTTCACATAGATACCTGTTCCGCCATAGTTACCGAAACCGGACTGCTTATCGACCTTGCCGTCACCATTGGTGTCCTGCAGGAACAGGATACCATTGTTGTTCTTTGCCCTGTCCAGTTTAACATAGATACTGCCGTTGTCAGTCACAGCAATGTGGCGGGTACGGCCCAGGCCATCGGCTACTTTGAGTGCGCCAAAGCCCGCAGGCAGTTTCAGTCCTGCATTGTCTGCATCAGGTTTAACGACAGCGGCGCCTGGCTTATCAGGTCCGCCTGCGAATACGGAGGAAGTGATAGTCGTCATCGCAATGACAGACATCAGTAATACCTTGCTTGTTGTTTGCATCGGCATATGGTATTGAATTAATTAAGAATAAAGCCGGGGGAAAATTACGAAAACTAAAAGGGAAAACTTCCGGAAACAGCAGGAAAGACAGATCCATCGCCTACTATTTTTCGGGATATCCGTTGAATGGTCCCGCCTGTTGTGCGGAATCGGCTATATTTGTCCGAAACCAGCGCTTATGCGAGCGACGCCAGCATTAACGGACCTTCACCAACAGATTATCGGCCATGTACAACAGCGTATCCGCCTCAGCGCAGCGGAACAGGAACGTTTTGTAAGTCTGCTGACCTTCCGCAGCCTACTCCCCAGGCAGTATCTCCTCCAACAGGGAGACGTATGCCGGTATGAGAACTACGTCTGCTCAGGCTTCCTCCGCTCCTTCTATACTGACAAGGCAGGAAATGATCACACCCTGCACTTCGCCATGGAAGACTGGTGGATCTCCGACTCTACCAGCTTTATATCGCAGAAACCCTCCCGTATCAATATCGTTGCACTGGAACCCTGTGCAATCTTACAGATAGATAAAACAGGGCTGGACCAGCTGTTTGATGATGTACCCGTATTCGAAAGATTCTGGCGGATATTGAATCAGCAATCCCTGATTTCACAGGATCAGCGGATCCTGAATAACATCTCCATGAGCGGTGCAGAACGCTATGAAGCACTGATCACCAAATATCCTGACCTGGAACAAAGACTCCCCCAGAAATTCATCGCTTCCTTCCTGGGAATCACACCCGTATTCCTCAGCCAGATCAGGAAAAACTATAAACGTTAAACTATTATAAGATCCGAAATTAAATTAGTTATACGTCCGGTAGGCGCCTCCTGACTGACCTTTGTATTCTAAAACAAAGGTTTATGACTAAGCAGCAGCAGATATTATTTCAGCCCTTAACACTGGGAAAAAGATACAGCAGAAACAGGTTTGCCCTGGCCCCCATGACCAGGAGGAGCGCAACTGCCACAGGCGTACCTACTGATGAAATGGCCGCCTATTATGCCGCATTTGCGGCCGGGGGCTTCGGTACGATCATTACAGAAGGTACCTATACAGATACATTATTCAGTCAGACAGATGCCCATCAACCCGGACTCGTCAACGAAGCACAACTCGCAGGATGGAAAACTGTCGTAGATAAAGTCCATGAGGAGGGACGGGATGCCAATGGTAATACCGCCCTTATCATCCTGCAACTCATGCACGGTGGCGCCCTCGTACAACATACTGACAACACCATCGCTCCTTCCGCCGTACAACCTGTTGGTATCAGAAATACAGAAGCCAATGGACTCAAAGGGCCATTTCCGTTGCCTGCCGTTATGACCACGGCTACCTTAGCCACCGCTAAAGCGGGTTTTGTTGCCACCGCTCTGAGGGCAGTAGCCGCAGGATTTGACGGCGTAGAGATACATGCCGCCAATGGTTACCTGCTTGACCAGTTCATTACTCCTCATACCAATATCAGAGAGGATGCGTATGGGGGTAATTATCGGAACAGATTACGTTTTCTGATGGAAGTATACCAGGAGATCAAAGCCGCTGTACCGGCTGATTTCATTGTTGGGATGCGTCTCTCTGAAAGTAAGGTAAACGATCTTTCTTACAGATGGCCGGAAGGCGCAGCTGCTGCTACGGCTATCTTCAAAGTCCTAAAAGAACTGGAAGCAGATTATATCCATATCGCTGCCGAAGGTGGTAACTGGGGAAGAGAATCCTTATACAGTGACGGACGATCCTCGAATGGTATCGCCAGGAAAATAACCGGCCGGCCTGTCATTGTGAATGGAGGAATGCATGATATGACATTGGCTACAGAACTGCTAAATGCGGCGCAGGCAGATATGGTGTCTATAGGAAAGGCTGCTATCAGCAACCCTGATCTGCCTAATAAAATAGCCAGAGGGGAAGCCCTGATCGCATTTTCTAAGACCCTGATCAAGGATAGTCTGACGATTTCAAACGTTGGAAAACAATTAGGAATTAGGAATTAAGAATTAGGAATTTCTTGCGATTAGTGTGTGTTGAAAGGATAAATGGGCTAGATTTTAAAACGCTGGCTAAGAATTAAGAATTAAGAATTAAGAATTAAGAATTAAGAATTAAGAATTAAGAATTAAGAATTAAGAATTAAGAATTACCGCGAAGATCTCCGCTGCATTTCAATTCTTAATTCTTAATTCCTAATTCCTAATTGAATTAATAGCCTGGATTCTGTACCAGCTTATTATTCCTGTTCATCTCATCTCTTTGCAGCGGCATGAAATACATCTTGTCCAGCCAGATCCTGTTTTCATTGACCAGGGTCACCGCTGTATAGGTGTAATCATAATTGGTTTCATTACGCTGATATAAGGTCACCTTTACATTTGGTTTCAGCTTACCTACTACGTTGATGCCACGTAATGCACGACCTACTGTAGCAGGTGCAATCATCCAGCGGCGTACATCGAAGAAACGCTGTTCTTCAAACACCATTTCGATCTCTTTTTCTCTTTGAAAGCGTGCTTTCAGGGCAGCACCGGATTCTGTAAAAGCCGGCATACCTGCACGGGTTCTGATCTTATTCAGGTAATCCCGTGCTTCTCCATCTTCACCCAGTTCGATACAGGCTTCTGCATAGTTGAACAGTATCTCTGTATAACGGAATACCGGATAAGGCACCTCCTGACGGAAGTATTGCGCATCCACATTCGGATCGATGAATTTCTTCATGTAGTAGCCGGTGAAGCTACCGTTCCAGTTCTCAACAGGTCCCTGACGGGTGTCCAGTCCGGGAGAATTAATGATGCGCTGCTGCTCAGGGTCCCATACTTCATAGACGCCGGTCTGCGCCTGATTAGCCGGGTCTTTGGATGCAACGTCGGTAGGACGCTGACGCCAGTTGGCTCCATCATACAGGATACTTGCATAAAAACGCGGATCACGGTTGCGGTAAGGATTCGCCTTATGACTGGCTTCTCCCCAGTTGAAAAGCGTACCATCACTCATTTCATAATCATCGATGAGTAACTGTGTAGGCGTGTTACCTGACCAGTTGTGATAACCATTCAGACCATTGTAAAGGCCGATCTGTCCGCCGGCTTCTGATTTTGTATTCAGGAAATAACGGGAGAAGATGCTTTCTGTATTATCCGCCAGGAACAACTGCTGATAATTCGTGCTGGCTTCTTCCGGTGTAGCTGGTGAGGGGAATGCCAGTGAATAACGACCGAGGTCCATCACTGCTTTAGCCGCAGCCTTTGCACGTTGCCAGCGCTCTGTACGACTACCGCTGGTATAAGCCAGTACTTCCGGTTTCTGGGCAGCTGCTACCACAGTTGATTTCGCCTTTGCGGTAGGGAAATCATGCAGATCGCTCGCCGCATAAATCAGGATACGTGACTTCAATGCCATTGCGGCTCCTTCTGTGGCACGGCCTTTAATAATACTGGCGTCTTTGGCGTGCAGATAGAATACGGCTGAATCACAGTCTTTCACGATATGCTCCACACAATCAGAAAAACTGGCACGATCAATCGTATAATCTTTATCATCCAATGTATATACCACATCTACCAGTGGCACACCGCCATAAGCGCGTACCAGCTGATGATAGTAATAAGCACGCAGGAAATAGACTTCTCCTTTCAGACGTTCTCCGGTAGCCGTTTTATCAAAAGGCACCTTCTGTATATTCTGGAAGAATACGTTACAGGCGCGGATACGTTTGTACATCTCTCCCCACTGGAAGGTACCCCTGGTATTGACATATTCCGCATCCGTCGGACTGATCGTCGCTTCTCCCATGTTCTTCATACCATAGTTATGTGTAAACATGGTTTCATCGGTAGCAGAGGACAGCATCGTTTCCAGGAAACCACCGCTGCTCAGTCCATTGTATATTTCATTGACAAAGGCTTCTGCCAGTGCAGGATCCTGCCATACATCATCTTTTGTTGCTTCGCCCAATGGCTTTGTATTCAGGAAATCAGTATTACAGGAAGCGACGGTAAAGGCGCCCGCAATACCAATGCTGATATATATTTTCTTCAATAACTGCTTCATGAGACTGATAATTTAAAAGGTTAAATTGAAACCGGCATTCAATACCCTTGATTGCGGATAATACTGGCCATTTCCGTTCACTGACTCCGGATCAAGGATCTTCAGGTTGTCAATGGTGAACAGGTTTAAACAGTTGGCGTAAATCCTCAGATTTGTGATACCTGCTTTCTTCTTCAGAAACTCAGGAATGCTGTAGCCGATCTCCAGATTTTTCAGACGCACGTAGTTAGTGCTGCGTACCCAGTAAGTATTACCGGTAGCCCAATAAGTGTCGTTACGGTCGTTTACACGGGGATCAACGCTGCTTGGATTGTCCGGACTCCAGCGATGATCGAAATAGTCCTGTGTAAAGTTGCCGATCTCACCGGATTCTGTATTGATATGCAATGCACCGCCGGTAGCACCTTGTACGAGCAAGGCGAAGTCGAAGTTGCTGTATTGCAGATTCACGTTCAGACCGCCGGTGAATGTAGGCTGGGAACTTTTATTATAACGGATCTTATCATCACCATCAATCTTACCGTTACCATCGATATCTTTGAACTTCATATCACCCGGGCGGAGATTGTTTGTGAGTGCAGAGTAGTTAATGGTGTTCTTATCGATCTCTGCATAATCTTTAAATACGCCGTCATATTCATAATAGAGCGCCGTATTCATTGGCATACCGGTGGAACGTTGCCATACCGGTGCACCAGGTGCTTCATCCCAGAATACGATCTTATTTTTAGAGTACCCGCCATTCACACTCACATCATAGCGGAATTTAGTACCTACGGTACTGTTGTATCCGATGCGGAATTCGAAACCTTTATTATCTACTTTACCGATATTTTCTGCTGGCAGCGTCATACCGGTTGTTTGCGGAACAGAAGCATTTCTTCTTACCAGGATACCGGAACGTTTGTTCATGAACGCGTCCAGTTCGAAGTAGATCTTACCGTCGAGTAAAGCTCCATCCAGACCAACGTTGTAGTTGTTAGCCACCTCCCAGGAGATATACGGATTCGGAATTCGCGCCTCATACAATGATTTGAGGACGTTACCACCCAGGATGTAACTGCTGAATCCATATGTAGAATAGTACTGATATTCCTGTAAGGTAAGCGTACCGTCATTGTTGTCATCGAAGTATACCTGGTCATTACCCAGTTTACCCCAGGATGCGCGCAGTTTCAGGTAATTCATGAACTTCACGTTGTCCTTCCAGAAACTCTCTTCTGACACGCGCCAGCCGAGCATCAGACCCGGGAAGAATCCGAAACGGGAAGTAGACGGGAACATGTAGGAACCATCATTACGCCATACAAACTCAGCGAGGTATTTCTCTTTGTAGTTGTAAGCCACACGACCAAAATAGTTCAGACGTGCACGGTCCCACGCAGAGCCCCCATTGTCTTTTTCTGCATCGCCACCAGCAAACATCTGGTCGATCAATGGAGAAATAAAGTATTTGCGGAGTGCGTTGAAATTATCAGAGTGTACAGTTTCTCTTTCAATACCAAACACAAAGTTCAGTGTATGATTTTTGTTAAAGGTGCGGTCGTAAGTCAATAAACCACGCAGCAATACGTTGCTCTGATCTTCATCACCCTGGTTGAGTGTCGCCTGATCAGTACCACGTTTACTTCTCACCAGCTGCGGCGTCGTACCATCCTGTTCATACGTTTTCTTATCCCATGTATAGAGGTACCATGGTGTCATCCATCTCTTCGTACGTTTCAGGTATTTATCAAATGCCACGTTACCGCTCAGTTTCAATCCTTCTACGCCAGGTACAAGGATGTCGAGACGGGCATTGGTCTGTACGTAATAACGTTTGTCTTTATCGTAGCCGGTCTGGTCGGTGGTGATGACTACCGGGTTGTTTCCATATTCGATATCCGGACCAGGCAGGCCGTTCGGCCAGAAAGCAGGTTCTGTCGGCTTACCACGCATGAGCATACGGAAGATATCGCTGGCGCTACGGGTAGGGTAATTACGTTCTTCCTGACGACCTAACATGTCTACGCTCACGTTGACATATTTATTGATTTTGGCGTCGAGGTTAACCCGCAGACTATACTGGTCATAACCGGTCGCTGATTTCTTATAATAAGCGTCCTGTGACTGATAACCGAAGGACGTCAGATAGCGCATGTTCTCGTTGCCGCCGGAGACCTGTACACTATGGTTTGACTGTGGCGCCCATGTTTTAAATGTAGACTTGTACCAGTCTGTATTAGGATACAACCATGGATCAGTGCTGTTGCGGAACTTGTCAATTTCGGAAGGACCGAAAGCGACATCCCATTTTTTATTGGTAGTAGGTGAAGTATAAGCCCCCCCCTGTTTGTATACGGACCATGCATCTGACCATTCCTTGCCGGGAACATCACGGTAGAGGCTCAGTTCATCACGCACCTGTGCATATTCAGCTGCGTCTGACATTTCCGGGATATGCGTCGGCTGAGACCATCCCTGGTTAAAGGAATAATTCAGCTGCGGCTTACCACTTTTACCACGTTTGGTGGTCACGAGGATAACGCCATTTGCTGCACGTGCACCATAGATGGCCGCAGAAGCATCTTTCAATACGGAGATGCTTTCAATATCCTGCGGATTCAGGCGTTCCAGTCCACCGGTACGACCTGCCACACCATCGATAACCACAAGTGGGTCATTATTACCCAGGGTATTGGATCCACGGATACGCAGAGAGGAACCGTCTGCACCAGGTTCACCACTGTTTTGCATAGCGGTCACACCGGGCATACGACCAGCGATGGAGTTGGATAAGTTAGTAGCGGGGGATTTCACCAGGTCAGCACCTTTTACAGTCGCGATAGAACCCGATACGGCTTCTCTTTTCTGTGCGCCGTAACCTACCACGACTACTTCACTAAGACCTTTCGTGTCGGCATCGAGGGTAATAGTGAGCGGCCCATTTCCATTTACAGTGAGCGTTTGCGGTAGGAAACCGATTGCAGAAACAGTGATTTGAGCGCCATTCGCGACGTTTAAAGTAAAAGTCCCGTCCGGAAGCGTAGTGGTACCTTTGGAAGTGCCTACCACTTTGACAGTAGCACCGATTACAGGTTCTTTATTTTTATCAACGATCTTTCCCTTTAAAGTGACATCCTGTTGTACAGAGAATAAGGTGTGATAACCATCTGCCGCCGCTACAAGCGGATACAGGGCAGGTAAAAAAAGCAGCAAGGTAAATTTCACGCGCAATAGTGCTGACTGCCAGGCATAACGATGCCTGACCTTCAACAGGTCTACATTTTTCATACGTTTGATTTGTGTGGTTAATAAAGGCTGATTACAAATCGCTGGATTTTGGCTGTAAAAAGAGATGCGGCAACATCTTCATTTCAGACGCTATTAGTGGTTGTCATCATCAAATGCGGTTTATACATGTTAAAGAATACAAGGTAGCGGGTCAATAGCACAACTACATAGGTTTTATCACATAGAGTGCAGCCTAGTTTTCATAACGATAAATTTCTCAACGTGTCATTTTCACACCTAAAATAGAAAAAATAATCAACTTTTATATTTCTTTTAACATACTGCGGCGATAGTATAGTGAAAATATGTATGCTCAGCAGTAAGATTGACCTCAAAAAAAGCCCGTTTTACCGCTAAGTCCCGCTCCCATAGCCGCCGGAACAGCGTATTACGCTAAATTAGTTTTTCTTAAAAACCGGAACAATGGAAAAAGCACTGATCAGACTCTCCTACCGTCAGATTATCGATGCCGCAGCGCAGACGACTTTCGAAAAAGAGGTATTTAATGAGAGTTATAATGAATTTCTCCTACAGGTACAGGCATACAACCGGGACCAGCAATTCAGTACCCTGGAAGAGGTACGTAAGGCCAATCCTAAGGCGGCCTCCCTGCATTATAAAGTAGGTTTTTCCGTAGGACTGTTTATCCGGTCACTGCAGCAGCGTATTCCCGGACTGACAGACAACCAGGACAGACCGCTGCTGTTTACTGGTCACCAGTTTGAGATCATCGCTTCCGACATCAGCGATAAGCGGGCGCATAAGGTGGCTATTACCTATACAACCGATGCGCTTACACTATTAGGAATTGCCGGTGACTACCTGGTGCTTTCAACAGGCAATCAGTTACAACAGATCACCCAACAACCTGTGCAGACATTCCTGGTGAAATTACAGGCGCAATTGTCTATAGCTGATTATATGTCAGCAGAAAATATATCAGGCAATGAGGTGAGAAATGCAGTAAATAATGTTTCCTTTGGTGTATAATCTTCTTTCTGATAATAGTCAGCCTATAGTTATCCTTCGTTAATCCTTCGTTGCGTGAACGAAGGATTAACGAAAGGTGACCCTTATCTAAGCGATATCTGCCCGATGACAACACATAAAAAAGGCCGGAAGTATTCCTCCCGGCCTGATATTGAAAAAGATATTATTTAATAATCCTGTACAAACGTAATCGAGGTGATACTGAAGGGATTTCCTTTCGCCACGAGATAGAGGTCATGGATCCCATTCGAATACTTGGGATTTCCGACCAGTTTCAGGGCATAGGTGGTATCACCGGTGTAAGGTATCTGCAGGGTACCGATACGCCTGCTTTTCTTCCCTTTTGGACGGTCTATACGGAATTCCAGTCTACCGCTCTTCTTTTCCTTGTTCTGACAAAATACGACCACTTTAAAGCCAATTTCACCCATACCGAGGTTAACCTGACCAAAGCCCAGGTAACTACCCGATTTCATCTTAAATTCTGTTTCAAAATTGCCTTTCTTTAACGGTGCAGCAGGTACAGTTGTACCGGCAGGTGGCGGCGTAGCGGACGGCGGTGTTGGAGCCGTTTGTCCCCGGACAATCAATTGCACAATCAAGAAAAAAAGACATAGGATAGGCCTCATAGCGATTCAATCAGTCAGGTGTCTTTTAGGCAACCTGACCAGTGTCCAAAATACTAATTAGGTCGAAAAATTACGCAAATTTATATTAAAAATTCCAATAATAATACAGACTGATTCCCAGTGGTTTAAACCGGTACTGTTTGCATAATACTAGAAACAGTAAATGGCTCCCCGCAGAGAGCCATTCATTGTATACTTCTATTACGCTGATACCGGCTTTTTATTGTGCCGGCCATACTATGTTATTGTTGTGTTTCCGGAATAATAATATGAAAGGCTGCACCCTGTTGTTCTACTCCAAATGCCTGAATATCACCGTTATGAATATCCATGATCTTACGGCAGAGGGCCAGACCGATACCGGTTCCTTCGAATTTTTCCTTCTGATTCAGTCGCTGGAAGATAACAAAGAGCTTGTCCGCATAGGTCTGATTAAACCCGATACCATTATCCGCCACAATGATCCGGTAATAGCCCGGACCTTTTGGCAGCAGCGGCAGGTCATTCAGTTCTGAATCGGATATTTTATTGGCTGTGATGGTAATGCGGCACTCTCCGTTCGGAATGGAGAACTTCAAGGCATTACCGATCAGGTTATAAAATAACTGGTTCATCTGCAAAGGTACCGCGTCTATAACCGGCAGTTCCGTGATATCTATTTTCGCATTTTTATCGCGGATCAGCAGTTCGAAGTCTTCAATTACATTGACGACGATCTGGTTCAGGTCCACCGGCAGGAAGGCATTCTCACCCAGTTCCAGGCGGGAATAGGCGATCAGGTCCCTGATCAGGTCAGACATTCTGATAGCAGACTGTTTTACCTTTCTCAGGTACTGGGCGGTATCTATTTTGGTCGGTGTTCCAGGTTTTACGCTCTCCAGCATATCGGCAAAGAGGCGGATCTTCCGGAGTGGTTCCTGTAAATCGTGCGAGGTGATAAATACAAACTGTTCCAGTTCGTGATTTCGTTTGGACAGATTCGCATTGGCGTCTTCCAGGGCTATGGTTCTTTCCCGCACTTTTCTTTCCAGTGCATCTTCCACCATCTTCTGATCATCAATATCTGTACAGGCGCCGATAAATCCAACAAATTCGTCCTGTGAATTAAACCGCGGGATACCTGAACAGGCCAGCCAGTGATAGGTACCGTCATGGCGTTTCAGGCGGAACTCTGAGTAGAAGTTCTTTCTGTCACGGGAGGAACGGCTGAAGTTGATCTTCCATTTGTCGGTATCTTCCGGATGCATGATATCGTACCAGCCATTGTCTTTATTCTGATCAAGGGAGCGGCCGGTATATTTCTGCCAGGCTTTATTAAAGAAGGAGAAGGATCCATCTTTTTCGGCGATCCAGATCATCGCCGGTGCGGTATCTGCAATCATCCTGAAATAGGCTTCACTTTGCTGCAGGTGTAACTGTGCCAGCTTTCTTTCGGTGATATCCATTGTGACACCGATCATTTTCTTCACAGAACCATCCTCCTCATATACACCCTGACCGGTAGCTGCGATCCAGTGTACAGAACTGTCCGTCCAGCGGATACGATACTCTTCCACATACAGCATACGGTTACTCAGGGCATGTTGCAGGGCTTCTTCCGCACGACGTACATCTTCCGGCAGGATCATCGCCAGCAGCTTTTCATACGTGAAGCCGGCCTGTGACGCCAGTCCGTAATTACTTTTGAATTGCTCGTTTCCATGTATCACACCTGAGGTGAGATCGAGTTCCCAGGAACCGAGACGGCCGGTCTGTAAAGCAAAATTCAGGCGGTCATTGACCTCCTGTAAATGTTTTTCAAACTGTTTGCTTTCTGTAACGTCCGTGACTACGCCTAATACGCGCACGGCAGTGTTATGGTCATCGAAAAACACCTGCGCCTTGCAGGAGATCCAGTTCACTTTTTCTTCGGAGATATTGATACGGAAATCGACGTTGATCTGTCCATTATCTTTTCCTGCCAGCGCTGCATAGATACGGCCCTGTGCAGCGGCTGCATCTGCGGGATGGATCACTTTGAGGAAGCTGTCAAAGTCCAGTGGCATTAACGCAGTAATACCGAAAAGCTCCCGGCTTCTGTCAGACAATACCAGTTCTTTGGACAGCGGATTGAAGTCCCATGTACCGGTACGAGTTCCTTCCAGTGCAAGCCGCAGTCGCTCTTCATTATTACGAACCACTTCCTGTTTCCGGGCGATGCGTTCCCTGGCCTCTCTTACTTCTGTAATATCTTCTATGGCAATGAGGATCAGTTCTTCTTTCAGGTCCTGAGAAGTGATCAGCTGCCCGTTCATCATGATGGTACGGGTACCGTTGCCGGTGGATTTATAGGTCAGTTCGTAGTTAGCGAACGGCGTGCGGGAAGTCAGGAGGTTTTCCATCAATGACCGCAGATCCGAAGTATTCCACTGTTTATTTCCCAGTTCGTAGAGCAGTTTACCTTCAGTCTCCTTACGTTCCATTTTAAAGGATCGGTAGAAGGAAGCATTGGCACTGACTACCCGGATATTGGTATCTAGGATCAACAGGGATTCATGCACGGTATTGACGATAGACTCGGCATACAGGCGCGCATTATTCAGCTGGTTGTTCCTTTCCAGCAGATCATTGTTACGGGTGCTGAGTTCATCATTGATGACCTGTAATTCCTCCTGGGAAACTTCCAGTTCTTCATTCAGACTTTTCAGTTCTTCGTTGGCAGACTGTAGTTCTTCGTTTGTCGCCTCATAGGCTTCGGCCACGGCGCGCAGTTCTTCTTTATAACGCTGTACTTCTCTTTCCAGCTGGAAAATACGCAGGTTCTGTTCATCCGCAGTTTCTGTAACGTCTACCCTTTTCGCAGCTATTTCGTTACCGACAAGATCGTTCTGCTGATTATTGAAAATAACGAGGAAGTAGTTTTCGTGCAGGTTACTGATCGGTACGATCTCAAAGGAAACATTGAGTGTACCGGAGGCAGTGGTGATGGTCAGCCCATCCTTACGGACATTCCTTTTGGTAGACTGCGCCTGACTGAGCGCGCTACGCAGGCTGTGCACGAGGTCTCTATGCGCCAGTTTCAGGATATTAAGACTCGCTTTACCGGGACCGTGCTCAAAAAACTGCATGGTAACACCTCTGAACTCTACGATGTCCAGTTTTTCATTAAGCAGGACTGCCGACGGTGCATACATGGAAAGTATTATACTGTCGGCCGCTTTCTGAGCATCTACATTTTCATCCCTCTCCTGATCAAAGCTTGGTGTCATATGCTTTATTTTTTTATTAGTCGGGAACGCACTTCTCAGCGTCCATTTATCTACATTCTTTTTAAGATAAATCTTCGTTTTCTTGGAAGGCATCTCAAAGAGGTCCGGAGACCGGTTTGTTTCTGACTTTCCGAGCCAGAGAAAACCACGGTCCTTGAGGGCATAGTTGAATATGCTCAGCATTTTCTTTTGCAATACGGGCTGCATATAAATGAGCACGTTACGGCAACTGATAAGGTTCAGCTTCGCAAATGGCGGATCTGTTAGCATGTTGTGGCAGGCAAACACACAGGCATCCCTGATGACGCCTGATATCTCATATCCCTGATCCACTTCTACAAAAAAACGCTCCAGGCGCTCGGGGGATACACCGGCGACCTGTGATGCAGTATAGAAAGCCTTACGGGCAGTAGCGATGACTGCTTCCGAAAGGTCTGTGGCGAAAATCTTTACGTTGCTGGCAAAATGGTCATCTCCCATCAGTTCGTAGAGACACATGGCAATGGAGTAGGCTTCTTCGCCGGTCGCACATCCGGCGACCCATATACGCACCTGTTCTTCCTTTTCGCGAGCCGACCTGACTACCTGGGGAAGTATGAACCTGAGCAGGTATTCAAAACTCCCTTCGTCCCTGAAAAATGATGATACGTGGATCAGCAGGTCTGCGTAGACAATGTTCTGCTCGTTCTCATTATCCTTTATAAACGTAAGATATTCCTCAAATCGCTGAATATTCACAAGCGACATTCTTCGCTGAAGCCTTCTGGTGATGGTGGATATCTTGTATTGCAGAAAATCTACCCCGGAAAATTCAGAAAGGATCGCTAATATGCTTTTTAAGGCAGCATTGGGTACCGAACCAGATCGCCTTCTGTTCAACTCCCCTTCAGAATGTGTATCTGGCATACAAACAGCTTTAGTTTGTGTCTGGTTTTTTTATGTTCCCATACTATTAGGACTGCTAAAGATAATATATAAAAATTAAATCAACTCAGGTCAAACTGTTATATGCGCCCAGGTGCCTGAGCAGAAAACGGGCGATATCTGCCGGGGGCAATATCGCATGCGGATCATCCTTATTGATCGCCGTCTGCGGCAGGACATTGAATTCCGTCGTGTCCGGATCCTGTACTACGACCAGTCCGTGATAATCTTCTATCGTTTTAATTCCTTCTATCCCATCAGTCCCCATGCCTGACAGGATCACGCCTATCGCATTTTCCTGAAATGACCTGGCCATGGATTTAAAAAATATATCGATGGATTTATTGATCACTTCCCGGTGATAACGTCTCCTGACCTTGAGATAGCCATCCTCCGTGATCATCATCTTGTCCTCCGTTAATACATACACATGGTCAGGCTCAAGCCTGGTATCATTCTCCACCCTATGCACCGGCATATCGGTAAATCTGCGTAAGATTTTACTGAACCGGCTGGGATATTCCCTGGTCAGATGCGGTACGATGACATAAGCGGCCCCGGTTTTTTCCACGACCTGTTGAAAAAAGTCACATACTGATTCCAATCCTCCCGCAGAACATCCTATTCCGATGCAGAAAAGTGGTTGTTGCCTGGTGATTTCCATATGTTGTGCGTTTTAAGGGACAATAACATGGTCTCTAAAAAGCAACCTCGTCAAATATCAGGCCATGAGGAATAAGCAGCACATAGAAGAGGATTTCCGGTAAATAAAAAAGGGATGGCACATGTGTATGTGCCATCCCTTTACTCATATCTTTTGTTATTTGGACTCTTTCAATACCATATCAATGGTGATAGCACCCGCTACGATAGCCATTTTATTGATATCTTCCGGACATTCTTCGGCAATGGTCACACGGTATTTATCCGCAGTAGTGAACACTTCCTTAAATGCACCTGCCCATTTCTTGGTGATCGCACCCAGTTCTTTTTCATTTTTGTCCACGATCTTGAAGTTCCAGGCTTTCCAGTCGCCTTTGATCTCTGCCAGCACTTCTCCGTTAGCATCCAGGATATGAAACAGGGGCTTCATGAATTTGAATTTCTGTTTAATACCACCAACAGGTACACCATTCATATCACGGATTTCGATCTTGGACATCCAGAAAGTCCATCCACGATGTATAGAAGCCACTACCTGTTCATTGGCATCGGCAATATTCAATGTAAAGGGAAACATGGCTTTACTCAGAAATAGGCGGAGGAATTTGTGGAGCAGGGGTACTTCCTGGCGGATATTTCCGATCTGCTGTCCATCCTGATTAAATACTTTATAAGCGTTCGCAAATTTCAGCAGACCAACTTTTTCATCAATAAAGAAATCATCATACTGAAAGAATTCGGGTAATTTCGTCTGTCCCATGAGGTTTATCAAGTTCTGGTTATAGAATGCCGCAAATATATACAAAAAAGGATGAATATCAGCGGATTTAAGTATTCAAGCTGTATCCTGATTTTTATACAAACATTACAATCCTTAAATTGCAGTAAGCAGTATTGAGTTATGGAAAAACGCCCGGCCCCTGACAGAAGCGACTTTATCAAGTGGATTAAACGTATAGGCTTCTGGGGATTTATCTTCTTTCTGGTCAAAGGCCTTTTGTGGCTGGCGGTAGGATACTTTCTTATAAAGTAATAGTGTCAAAAGATAACGAATTAAGAATTAGGAATTAACAATTAAGAATTGGAATGCAGCGGAGATCTTCGCGATAATTCTTAATTGTTAATTGTTAATTCTTAATTCTTAATTTCTTCACATCACGGGAATGCTTATATGCGATTCCGGGTAGAAGTGTATTTCATGCATTAAAGCGTCCAGTAAGGTCTGCTGACTGACATCCTTTGCGGCGCCATAGTTCTTTTGCCAGTAAAGATTAGCGGCCGGACTGATCGTCATTACGATACGGCTGCCTTTTTTTAACTGTTTACACATCCAGGCCGGGTTCTCCAGACTGATATGCCGGGTCTCATTTTCCTTCCAGAATACCGGTTTGGCCTTATCAATACTTAATGAGAGTCGTTGGGCCGTATTCGCCAGCGGCCATCGTTTACCTTCGCTGTCTACTTCCCACCAGCTAAACATCAGGTCTGCATCAGGCGTACCGGACGATAGCCAGAGGTCAGCCGTAATACTTCCGTTCAGTATCATATCATGATCCAGTGGCGGCGTAGTGAGTGTCAACAGGTATTTCTTTTTAAATACAGCTTCTGATACCAGGGAGCTGGTTCCATCGTAAATGATAAGCGTATCGTCAACAGTATCTGCTGCATCAAAAGACAATACCAGCGGCTTCTTCCCTCCTCTCTTCCGTATACTCATGGCCTCTTCCTGCCTGGAAGGCAGATAGTAGGTCAGTGTGTCCCTGTTCATTTTTTCAAGTGAGGGGAAATAATGCCATTTATTTTCTCCCATAGCAAATACCGAGATCCTGTCCTGTAAAAAAGCCGGTTTAGGCCCATCCTTAAGGGTATAATTGAACCAATCCAGCACCAGTTGCTTCTGATCTACCATGGCTACCGTATCAATTTCGTAGGGAGGTATCGGATTTCTGCGTTTGCCTCCTTGCCCCCCGGCATGGTCAAAAGGACCGATAAACAGATAATGTTCTTTCACACCAGCTGCGGGACCATATTTATTATGCATGTTATAGTAATAGATAGCCCCCCGCTGATCATCATCAAAATAACCCGTTGTAGTGAGGATCGGGATATTAATACGGGAGAACTCTTCCTGTGTGGGCGTCATCTGTTGCCAGTATTCATCATTTCCCGGATGCTGGATCCAGCGCTGAAAGATGGTATCCATGCCGCTTCCTTCCAGATTATCCAATTCACTGAAAGGCATTCCCCGTAACAGGTAATCAGTGTTCAGCTGCTTCCATTTCTTTTCATCAAGAAAAGTTGCGTCATCGAGATAATGGTTATTACGGACGTATTTCAGCCATTGCAGCATGTAAGTAAGAAAGATGCCGCCAGGATTGGGATAATCGATACCAGGGCCTACAGCGACCTGCGGAACGATGGTTTTAAGGGCAGGATGTATCTTTTTAACCGTTGCCCATTGTGCGAAGCCCAGATAAGAACCACCGTACATAGCGATCTTTCCGTTACACCAGGACTGTTTACTGATCCAGTCGATAGCCGCGTAGTTGTCGGCAGCATCATTTTCCATAGGATAAAAACTACCGCTGGAACGGGACTTCCCCCGGTTATAGACAAAAACGCCTGCATAACCGCTATCTGCTACATACTGGGCTCTCAGTGTATCATATTTAGAGGGATAACAGTTGGCACGCAATACGACCGGTAAGGGCAATTTAGCCCCTTCCTGGTACAATAACATACAACTCAGCACGGTCCCATCTTTCAATGGAATTTCCAGTGTACTGTCTATCACATATCGCTTTTGTTGTGCGGAGAGCAGGCTGCCATATAGCAGGAAACAGGTTACAATCAGCAGAGCAGGTTTCAGTCGCATGGTGTTCATTTGGGTGAAGGGAAACCCAATATAATAAAAAAAGGAGAAGCATTACGCTTCTCCTTTTAACTGCTCTTAATATCCCGGATTCTGATACATCTTTTCAGGATTCAGCTTATATTCATCGAACGGGATCGGGTAATAACGGTCCTTCTTAGAGAAGTTTGCCACTTTAGCAATGCCGAAGTAAGTCTGGTCTTTCGCATGGAAGTAAGTCACAAGTTCATCTGTTGAGAACGTACGCAACAGATCGTACCAGCGGTGATTTTCGAAAGCCAGTTCAATGCGGCGCTCATGCAGGATCGCGAGTTTCAGCGAAGAGAACCTGCTGCTGTACGCGGTATTCTGCATAGATGTATTGTAATCAGGCATACCGGCTCTTGCACGTACCATATCCAGGTACTGAATTGCAGTGCCGTTGTCGCCAAGATACATGTTTACTTCCGCCAGCATCAGGATAATATCTGCATAGCGCATCAGGATAAAGTCATTACCACCATAACCATTTTTACCGGCGGCGTCGCTGGCGTCACGGAATTTAGTGATGAACCAGTCTTTTACGATATCAGCATTAGCATATTTGATAGAGAAATCTTTACGGAGATCGTTTGCCTCATATTCATTCACCAGATCGCCGGTTACGTTACCACCTACACCGGTCGCTACTTTCTGAGAGTTCACGGTTTCACCTTTTGCCTGGTTGTTGGCAGCGATGCTGGAAGAATAAGTCGCATCACCCTGTTTGTACACGATCTGGAAGATCAGTTCAGGGCAGGAGGATTTCTTCTCTACGCTGAATACGTCTGAATAAGGGATTTCTTTCAGCTGACCGAACTTACGCATATTGTAACAAGCGTCCAGGTATTGTTTTGCTTTGGTCAGGTTTTCAGTTTTCTTACCATTGTCAATCGTCAGGGCCATTGTCAGGTATACCTGTCCCAGTAACCCGTTGCCAGCAGCTTTGGATACTCTGCCTACGCTTGCGCCGGTCTGGAAATCAGGCAGCGGGCTGTTCACCACATCCAGCAGGTCATTTACGATCTGGCTGTATACAGCGGTATCTTTTGCACGGAAAGTAGCACCATCTACTTCTTCGAGCGTAGTCAGCTGTTTTGTTACCAAAGGAACATCTCCCCATTTACGCACCATATGAAAATAGATCAGTGCACGGAGGAATTTCGCTTCCGCAGCAAAGCCCTTCTTTGTGTTCTCGTTTGCGAAAGATACTTTATCGATATTAGTCAGTACCAGGTTCGCCCGGGAAATACACTTATACATATCTACCCAATGCGACTTGAGGTAGGTGTTACTTGACAGTAAAGAAAAATCTCCGAACTGAAAAGGTTCACCGGCGTTGGACTGGCTATCGTTACGACCGGTATTGTCAGAGCGCTCTTCCGTAAAGAGTCCGCTGCTTTCACCGATTGCATTGCTGCTTCTCAGTGACTGATATATACCATTTACCGCCAGTTGTACATCGTTTTCTGTCTGGAAGTATTCTGATACCGGCTGATTATTCGGATCAATCTGATTCAGGAAATCTTTATTACAGGCGGATGTTGCCAGCACAGTAGCAAAACCCAGTATTATTGCGAATCTATTCTTCATTTTTCAATGTTTAATCGTAAACGGATTAAAAGGCCAATTTAACACCAGCATTATAAGCACGTACCAGTGGGTACATACCGTAGTCTACACCCGGAGCAATGTTGCTACCGTTACCATAGTCTACTTCCGGATTGTAACCTTTGTATTTAGTGATGGTGAAGGCGTTGTCTACGCTTGCAAACAGGGTAGCTTTTGATACGCCCAGTTTCTGTTGCAGTGCATGGAATCTGAAATTATATCCCAGCATGATGTTCGTACATCTGAAGTAAGATCCATCCTGGAGATAGAAAGTAGACAGACGGGTGCTGTTGCTCTGCGTACCTGCACGGGAAGCACGGTATACGCTACCAGCGCCTGGCTGTGCATTGGAACGGAAACGTTGTGCTACGTCAGCATATTGGTTACCGGAACCTTCCATGTTATACAGGTAGTAATCCTGGCCATCCAGTACCTGATTGCCATAAGAACCGTTAAAGGAAGAAGAGAAATAGAAATCTTTGTAAGTAGCGGACAGGTTAAAGCCATAAGTGAACTTAGGATAAGGGCTGCCGATTACATCTTTATCTGCATCATTTACGACACCGTCGTCATTCTTATCATAGAAATACAGGTCGCCAGGGTGCATTGGGTTGGTGCTGGAAGCAGAGGGAGCCACTTTTTTGTAGTTTTCTTCTGTAGCAACGCCCAGTACTCTGAAACCGTAGAACATACCTACCGGCTGACCAGTCTGGATGATGTGTGTCAGGTAAGAACGCTCAGCACCTGCTTTGAAGATGGTATTCGCACCACCCATATCCAGTACCTTGTTACGATTTACAGAGATGTTACCGGTTAAGTTCAGGTTGAATTCTTTCGTCTGAATAACACGGCCATCGATCTGCAGGTCAATACCTCTGTTACGGATCTTGGAATCACGCAGGTTGGTGGTTACGGTGGTCGCGCCGGAGATAGCTGACACTGGTCTGTCAAACAGCAGGTTGTAAGAATAGCTCACATAGTAGTTGGCAATCACATTCAGACGGCCGTTGAGTAAACCCAGGTCCAGACCAGCATTGTACTGGGAAGTAGATTCCCATCCAATTTTCGGGTCTTTGATACCGTTTGCGAAAGTACCGGTATTGATAGTACCGTTGCCGAACGGCACACCAGCGGGCGTACCCATTACGGTAGCGGAGTTGTAGTTACCGATGTTGTTGTTACCACTCAGACCCCAGCTTGCACGCAGTTTCAGTGTAGAGTGCTGTCCCAGCCAGTCATTGTAGAATGATTCATTAGAGATATTCCAGCCGGCAGCTACTGAAGGGAAATTACCCCAACGGTTCTGCGGACCAAAACGGGAAGAAGCATCTGTACGGAAAGAGGCCGTCAGGTAATAACGGCTATCGTAGTTATAATTGATACGACCCAGGTAAGATACCAGTGTGTATACATATTTAGAAGCAGTAGTCAGTTTGAATAAGGCTGCATCAGCACCTTTCGCACTTACTTCCTGGATACGGTCATCCTGGAAACCTTCTGCTCTTATTTCAAGGATATCGCCAGTTGTTTTCTGTATGGTATAACCACCCAGTACATCCAGTTTATGTTTGTTGAATTGTTTGCTATAAGCAGCAGTGAACTCACCTAACTGATCCAGTTTATTAGTATTTTTTGCTCTTGCATTTGCCGCAGCTTTTGCCGCATCAGAATAGGGAGCGTTTACACCACTACTGAGACTGGTCGGATAATAGTAGTCATATTTCTCTGCATAGCTGGACATACCCAGGTTTGCTTTCAATGACAGTTCAGGTAATACCTGGTACACAGCATAACCATTATAGGTAGCGCGGTTACCATTACGACGGATATTGATTTCCTTCGCGATAGCCAGCGGGTTTTCAAAGCTATTATAACCATAGGTAGATGACAGTGCAGCTACTTCATTCTTTACAATGTTGCCATTATCATCATATGCACGGTAAGTAGGCAGCATCAGCAGCGCAGCCATGATCGGGTTGTGGTCCCAACGGCCTTCTTCTGTTTCCCTATTCTGGTTATTGGTATACGAAACGTTCATACCAGCTTTCAGTTTAGGGTTGATCTGTCCGTCCACATTTGCACGGAAGTTGATCTTTTTCAGACCGGTATTTAAGATAATACCATCCTGGTTCTGGTAACCACCGCTGATATAGTATTTTACTTCTTTGCTGCCACCGGAGAATGACAGGTTATGACGGCTGAACATCGCGTTACGGTAGAGCAGGTCCTGCCAATCCGTGTTATACTGAGGCTTGATCACTTTCTGGTTAGCGAAGTCGTAGAACTTAGGATCAACACTCACTGCGTTTGCGTTACCTACTTTAGCGATACGTGTAGCATTATCATCAGAATACATCGCATCATTCCATTCTTTACCACCGTTCACCACGAAGTCATGATAAGAGTTATTTCTACCATCGATCATCAGCTGTGCAAACTCTTCTGAGTTCAGCAGTTTCACTTTTTTACCCAGCTGGTTGATACCGGTTTGCAGGTCATACTGGAACTTACCTTTCCCTTCTTTACCACGTTTGGTAGTGATCAGTACCACACCACCCGAAGCACGGGAACCGTAGATCGCAGCAGAAGCCGCATCTTTCAGGATGTCGATAGACTCAATATCTTCCGGGTTAATGAACACGTCATTGTCCATCGGAAAACCATCCACCACATACAGCGGATCGGAGCTTGCGTTGATGGAACCCACACCACGTACACGGATCTTGGTGCTGGCGTAAGGAGCGCCGCTTACCTGGGAGATCTGTACACCAGCTACTTTACCTACCAGGGCCTGTCCTACGGAAGGGCTGGTCAGGTTCAGTTCACTTGCTTTCACACTGGAGATTGCACCAGTCACGTCGCTTTTTCTAACAGACTGGTAACCGATTGCTACGATCTCTTTCAACTGGCTGTTCTGTACTTTCAGCTGTACGTTCATCAGGGCTTTGTCACCTACAGTCACTTCCTGTGGCGCATAACCGATGAAGTTGTAGACCAGTACATCGCCGGTATTAACGGCAATAGAATAACGGCCATTTACATCAGTGGTGGTATTCCTCTTACTTATTTTTTCATGAATGCTGACACCAGGTACCGGCTGATTGTTTTCATCCGTTACAGTACCGGTAATGGTGATAGGCGTTGCAGCAGCAGCAATGATAGGCGCCACCGCTTGTTCAATGATCCTTCTTTTTTCCAGTTTCAGGAAGATGTGGTTTTCATCTACCTGTTTTACGGTACCCTGATAATTCTTCAGCAATACCTGAAATACGGTTGCCAGCGTTACATCGTCGGCTTTGTAGTTAACAGTCTCCATGCCATTTACTGCACTGGCGTTATAATTTACGGAGAGACCTGTTTTTTGTTCTATCAGCACGAACACATTCTTTAGTGGCTGATCTTTAACATTCAGACTGATACGCGCGTTACGCACGGCAACAGTGATGTACTCATGATTCAGATCGTTGGCGAAACTGATCAGGTGAGTGAAAAGAAATAAGACAAGAAGGCGTAATTGCTTCTTCATTGTTGGCGCATTACATTTTATTCGCATGACGCAATGTTGATTTTAATTTCATTGTTGTTTACCTGGTAAGAGATTCCTGACAGCTGCTCTAATAGTAGCAGGGCCTTGTTTAATGGTTCATTCTTTAACTGTAATGTGTAGCGGCATTGTCTCCTGGCCGTACCTGTGAGCATGATGTGTATATTGTATTGTCTTTCGAGTACCTGAGCGATTTCCGCGATAGTTGCCTGATCGAAGAACAGCTTATTTTGTTGCCATCCGGCAATATCTTCTGCGTTACATGGCTTCAGTTCATGTTTGCCTGTACCAGCATTATAGGTCAGCAACTGGTCTTTTTCTATACCAGTAGCGAGTATCTCTGTATGTTGCTGTTGTTGCTTTTCGACACGCACCTTTCCGCTGAGTACCGCTACCTGTAAAGCGGCATCCCCGGGATATGCCTTTATGTCAAATACGGTACCCAGCACCACTGTGCGAAGGCTTCCGGTATGCACTATAAAAGGCTGTTTAATATTCTGTCTGATATCGAAAGTGCCCTGACCCGACAAGGTCAGTTCTCTGCGTTCCTGGCCGAAATCGGAAGGAATGATAACAGAAGAAGCTGCATTCAGCGTCAGCTGACTTCCATCCGGCAGTGTTACGTTTTTCCGTTCTCCTTTACCGGTGGAGATGGCAGCATAGGTTACCGCAACCGGTGTTTTTGTATTGAAACGGAACAGGAATAGCAGACCGGTAAGTGCCAGTACCACCAATGCTGCCGCAGCATATAAGATATATCTGAGTTTGCCTTTCGGCGGGAAGAGCGAATGCATGACGTTCACTACGACTTCATTGGCGGCGGCTGTCATGGCGTCATTATCGGGCAGCTCTTCAAAACTGTCGAGCCATGCTTCTACCTGAGCAATCTCCTCCGGTGTGCATTGACCGGCTCTGTATTTTTTTAAAAGCGCGAATAGTTCTGCTTTGTCTGATGATGTTCCCATTCATCAGTATAGTCCTCAGAAGTAAAAAGTGGTACCGTTAAGGAATTGTAAACTCAATGTTAACAGAATGTAAACTAAAGTAAAGAAGTACGCAGCCAGGCGAAGACGGATACGTTTAAGTGCCATCGAGAGATTATTTTTCACTGTTTGCTCGGAGAGGCCGTATTCCTGGGCGATTTCGGGTATTGACTTGGATTCCCATCTGCTGGACACGAAGATCTTACGCATGGTCTCGTTCATCTTTGAGATCTCTGTTTCTACTTCTTCTTTTATTTCCAGCGATATGAGTTGATTCTCTACAGGATACGTGGTTGGTTCGTCTTTTTCTTCAAGTGTAGTATTACGGGCCAGGGCTTTTTTATTACCGACCTGCCAGTCTATGATCGCATAGTGAACAGAGCGTTTCAGGTATGCGGCGATATTATTAATCGTATGACGGTTCTTCCAGCAGGAAATAAATATCTCCTGCAAAAGATCTTTTGCATCATGTTCATTGCGGATGCGTGTATATATGTATTTATACAGCTGTACATTGTATCTATACATGATCGCCTCAAATGCTTTCTCGTCGTCAGTTTGCGCGAGTGATAGTAATTCGGCGTCTGTCAGATTCTCCATCATAAAAGTTGGCTGAAGTGCAGCGCGAAATTAAAAAGCAAGGCTTTAGTTGCATGTTATGTTTACGTTAACTGGGCGCAAACACAGTGTGGGCCGGCCAAAAGACCAGCCCAGTCCTTCATCATCTCTGTCAGGTTGCCTATAGCGGGAACTCGTCCCGGAAAGTCCCTCCTATTTCCATTTTTGCGATCTCATTGTCATCACAAAGACAATCTTCGAGCTCTTTTACAATAGCGTCTCTGTCAAGTGTGCGTCCGATGATTACAAGTTCATTCTGGCGATCACCGAAACGTTTATCCCATCGTTTTTCAATTTCCTGTTGGTTATCAAGGAAGGAAACATATCGTATCCTGTCTTTATAAGGCATACTATCCCACCATACACCGGCACGTTCTGCCCGCAGACTCCCACCTGCCTGACTCCAGTTCAGGGCTTCATCCCTGCGGGAAGCCAGCCAGAAAAGTCCTTTACTGCGAATGATATTGGAATGCCACTCCTGGTTTAAGTAAGTCCAGAAGCGTTCCGGATGAAAAGGACGGCGGCTGCGGTACACAAAACTACTGATACCGTATTCTTCTGTCTCTGGTGTATGCGCAGGTTTGTGGAGTTCTTCTATCCATCCTGCCTGCTGACTGGTTTCTTCGAAATCAAACAGACTGGTATTTAAAATACTATGCAGGTCTACTTTTCCAAATGAAGCGTCGACAATATGTGCGCCGGCATTCATTTTTTTGATCACCGCGTGCAGCATACCCAATTCTTCTGCTGTGACAAGATCTGTTTTGTTCAGGATGATCACATTGGCGAATTCGATCTGATCAGTGAGCAGATTGACAATTGTCCTGTAATCGCCTTCCATATCGGTAATCTGTCGGTCCTGTAAGGTTTCGATGCTGCTGAAATCGCGGATGAAATTAAACGCATCGACCACTGTTACCAATGTGTCCAGCCTTGACAACCTGCTCAGATCAGTACCTGTTGTTTCATCCTGGTAGGTAAATGTCTGCGCGACAGGTAATGGCTCGCTGATACCAGAACTTTCGATCAGGAGATAATCGAAACGGCCTTCTTTTGCCAGTCTTTCCACTTCTATCAGCAGGTCTTCCCGCAACGTACAACAGATACAACCGTTACTCATCTCTACCAGTTTTTCTTCCGTTCTATGTAATGTCTGCTCGTTCCTTACGAGTTGGGCATCTACATTCACTTCGCTCATGTCATTGACGATGACAGCCACTTTCATCCCCTGTTTATTATGCAGGACATGATTGAGCAAAGTAGTCTTACCAGCACCGAGAAAGCCACTCAGCACAGTAACAGGTAATCTGTTCGTTGTCATATTATGTGTAGTTATTAATAAGATTCCTCACCAGATGAAGACATCCGGCAGTAGCTGAATGGTAGTTATATGACCATTCTTATAATTGCATCATTGTTGCAAATGTAGAGTTTTTATTCATAAAACCAAATCTTAAAAATGATTTTGCCACCCTCGATAAAAAGGCGTAAATTCTAATAACCACGTTAGAGAGTCAGGATTGTTAACTAATAAAAACCGAACATATGAGGACCCCTTATTTTATGATGGTGGGCGTAGCGTTCGTACTTTTTACGTCTTGCCGTAAAACAGATACTCCTTATACTGTGCCACCTGCACAGGAAAATCCAGAGGAGGTCATTTCAAAATCAGCTATCAATGCGTTTGTGCATCAGCAACTGGAAACCTATGGTTATTTCGACTGGAAGATGGCTAGTGATACGATGGTATGGAGTGCGTTATTACATGGAGATAGTATATTATCGGTGGGTTATACAACAAATAGTAACGCTGATGAAGTATTACAGCTGACAGGTCAGCAGATGGCTTTACTACGGCCCGTGCGGACAGCTACGAGTGACAAATTACATTTTATGCAACTGCATGTCAGCAGTTATGCGACAGTGAAAGCGCTGCGTTCATCTGCGAAGATCCGTTACGCGGAACCGGTCGGATATGGTAATTACATGCGGGATGTGAATCCGAGGGACGCGGCAGCAGCCTCTGATATTCTGACCTCTGGATGCGGCTATAATAACGCTAAAACGGACCTTGTTGCCGGTACGGATTATACGGTCATCTCCCCCGCTGCAAAGCTATCCTGGAACTATGGTTACCATCGCATTGAACAGGCATGGCAGCGATCAACCGGACAACGCATAAAGGTCATGATCATTGATACAGGTGTCAGTCCGCAGCAGGAAAATCTCGGCAGCGCCTTTAATCAGGGACTATCCACGGGGAGAACCATTCAAAAACTAGGTACCTACAACAGCAGTCCCGATGATCCCTGTGGACATGGCACCAGTATGGCGGGTGTACTGGCAGGACCAAGGGGTACCGACGGCAATACAGCAGGTATTGCGTACAACTGCGACCTGGCGATCGTACATGCAGCAGAAAACGTGGTACTGCTGTCTACGGCCGCCATTAACGGTGTTACGTATGCCTATGTGCAGGGAGCGGATGACCCAGCAGTGAAAATTATCAGCATGAGTATGGGTACGCTTTTCAGTTCGGGGCAGATCAAAGACGCCCTGGTCTATGCTTATAGTAAGCAGAAACTGATGTTCTGTGCGGCGGGTACGTCTACTTCTTTCTTTGCCGGCTTTGTCGGTGTTATATTCCCGGCCAATCAGCCACAGGTAGTGGCAGTCACCGGTATGAAAGACAACCTGAAAGACAGGTGTGATAATTGCCATACCGGCAGCAAAGTGGATTTTGCCATTGTCATGCAGAAATCATCCGGCAGGAATCCGCTCAGTATTGCGATGAACGGAGATGCACCGTCTACTGTCGGCGGTTCATCCGTAGCGACTGCAAGTTGTGCTGCCATTGCCGCATTGGTATGGAGTAAATATCCCTCCTATCCGAGGGATAGCATTATTGCCAGGATGGCGAGAGCTTCCGGATTTGCCAACAGCAGAAGCAGTAAATTCGGTTGGGGTATTATCAATGCCGATGCAGCTGTAGGTTATTGATCATCTTTTAAGGATCCTGTTCTGCAGGATCCTTTCCATGATCTCTTCCTTCTGATAACGGGACACTGGCACCTGATACCCGCCCAGTAGCAATACATTACCTTCTATGGCGTCTATTTTGTCAATGGCTGCTATATAAGACTTATGCGGTTGTATAAACTTATCTGCCGGCAGGTGTTCCTGCAGCATCTTCAGGGTCAGGTGCGTTATCATCTTTTTCTGCTTCGTATGGATGGTAATATAATTTTCCATGCCTTCGGCAAATAAGATGTCTTCTACCAGGACCTTTTCCAGCTTACTGTCTACTTTGATAAAAAAGTAGTCCTCCCGTGGTTTCACCTGCTCCTGCAGATTGAAATAATCAAAGGCTTTATTGGCTGCCCGGAGAAAGCGGTCCAGCGAAATAGGCTTCAACAGGTAATCCAATACTTCCAGTTCATATCCCTGCATCGCATATTTCTCATATGCGGTGGTAAATATTACTTTCGGTGGATGAGCCAGCGTTTTCAACAACTCTATTCCGGACAGATAAGGCATTTCTATATCGAGAAATAAGAGATCCACTTGTTCTTTTTTAAGAAAAGTGTTCAGTTCGACGGCGCTTTCGCATACCGCTACTAATTCCAGGAAATCTATCTGACTGATATAGCCTTGTAGTCCTTTTCTTGCATAGGGTTCATCATCTGTGATGACGCATCTGATCTTCATCTTCTTCCATTGTTACAGTTTGATAAGCAACCGCTTCCGGTTGTATGGACAATGCAGCTTTAAATGTACGTTCCGTTTTGCTGATATCAAAGGTATGTTTACCTGGATACAACAGCTGTAAACGTCTTTTGAGATTTTCTAATCCGATTCCACCCGCGCGGGTTGACATTGCTATTTTGGGTATGGCATTTTCGACGATAAAGTGAATAGTCTCTTTCTTCAACGTAGCAGTAATGTTGATCCAGTACTCCCCTCCTACATATTTAAACGCGTTTTCTACCAGGGGAAACAGCAGCAAGGGGTACACTTCCTGGTCATATAACTCCGGATCGAATTGTACGTTCAGCACCAACTTATCAGAAGCCCTCACTTTCTGGAGATTGATAAAACTATGCAGGTATTGTATTTCGTGGCGGATAGAAACGGTTTGCTGCTGATCGTAGAGCTGATAGCGCAACAGTTCGGAGAACTGTTCAACACTCTTTTTAGCGGCACTTACATCTTCATCCATCTGGAAATAGATTGTATTCAGTGCATTAAAAATAAAATGCGGATGCAGCTGTGATTTGAGGAATTTAAGCTCTGCCTGTAACTGATCATTCATGACTTCCTGTAGTTTGACTTTATTGCTGACATAAGCCTGCAGGAAATAGTTGGTTCTGCTTACACCGTAATAAATAAGAGAATACAGCAACGGAATCAGGTTGATATCAGCCACGTCATACCACTGCAAACCATCATCTGTGAGCGCAGCCCAGGGCATTAATGTAATGTTTTGAAATATAAGCGTCGCCACTGAAATGATCAGCAGTTCTTTCAGCATCCGCCTGCGGTAATTGTTTTCATTACTCCAGTGTTTATCAAAATACCTGTACAGGCGATGATGTATGGCGAGCAACAGATACCCGGACAGGAAGGAAAGTGAGAACTCCCATCCGTTTAGAAAAAACGGACGTTCCCAGAACTTCATCCCTGTCACAGTATCCAGCAATAGCCGGATACTGAGATAGTTGATCACTCCATAAAGACCGGGGAAAATATATTTGCGGAAAGTATTCATCAGTTTATTTCGGTTGAAAGATCAGGAAGCTGACAATAATGCCTGTTCATTTTGTATCACTAACTCATATTTTTGCTGTGTGTTCTTCTTTACAGGCTTCATACCAAACAGAAAGCGGGTAATATTATACGGGCGGATCAACAGATGATAAATGCTCATTGACGATATAAAGGTCGTAATTACGATGAATATATACTTCGCGCCGATGGTATCTGTTGTTTTTACTACATAAAATGCCAGTATGACGATGATTGTCTGATGCAATATATAAAAAGGATAGACAGCCTGGTTAATATAGTTCAGTGATGAATGCTGTTTGTTCAGGTATTTTTTACCATAACCGACCAGTGCGAATACCCATGCCCATCCGCAGAAAGCCCTCAGCGCCAGGAACGCATAAGTACGTGGATCCTGTTTCCAGCTGTTGAGCACATCCCATGGCTGCAGATCATTCCAACGGAAATAATTGATTGTAACAATGGAAAGAAACGCCATCAGGAGTGCGAAATGCCTGTTTCTCTCCAGACTATCCATCAAAGCGGGTTGTGTAATGCAGATAAACCCTGGAATCAGAAAGCAGAGCCAGTAGAAGAAATAACACCAGTCATGCACCAGGTCGTTTGTTTCCGGGAATTGCAGGGTCAGGGAGGCATATATGATCATCCCCGGTAAGGCGAGCAGATAGACACGTTTGCCTTTGGCCAGCCATAACAGTCTGTCGCGAAAGTGATGTGCCCTGGGGGAGATGATCCAGACGAACAATGGTGCGCAGATAATATCATATATCAGCAGGTAAGCGACGAACCACAGATGATGCCAGCTGAGGTTTCCTTTGGGATAGGCGCCGGATGTGAACATTTCCCTGTAAAACTGCCAGAAGTTGCCGGTATAACCTTGTGTCACCCTTTCCAGGTAGACCTGCGGCGGTACGACCACCAATATGGCCAGTAAGACAGGGATCAGCAGTCTCCTGGTACGCAATGCTACAAAGCCCCCACCCGATCTGTTCTGCAACATGAAATAGCTGACCGTACCGGAAATAAAAAACAACAGGGGCATACGGAAAAGGTGCATAAAGAACACGAGTTCCAGGAAGAGATTGCTGGTTTCTTTATTACGGATATGCCATTCCAGTTCTGCGCCGAAGGGCATGGAGGAATGGAAAATAAGTACGCCAAAGATGGCCAGGATACGTAGCCAATCAAGATATGCCTGTCTGGAGGAAGCGATTGTTTGCATAGCAGGGAATTTTTATGCTAAAATATCCCTGCCGGGAAAGGCGTTCAATTTTCTTTGACCTATGGCACAGATTTGCGGGTCAATAGCATTATTGACGTCCCATAGAGGGGTATATCCTCCAGAAAATGTAGATATCGTCATTTCCCCGTCTGTCTGAGCTGAAATAGCCCTTATTACCATTAGCCTCCATCAACATCCCAAAATCATTTTTAGAGCTGTTAAAGGGCACTCCTTCGTTCCTGGGGGCAGACAAGGGCTTATATGCGGAATCCAGGGTTACACTGAAGATATCCAGTCCGCCTAATCCCGGCCATTTATCCGAAGAGAAATAGAGGCGTCCTGCGGGGTCTATGTAAGGAAACATCTCGTTGCCACTGGTATTGATCAACGGACCGGCATTCATGGGTGGCCCCCAGCTGTTACCGGATTTACGGCAATAATAAATATCCTTCCCTCCGACGCCACCAGGCATATCCGAAGTGAAGAAAAGTACGTCTCCGTTAGGATGCAGGGCAGGTTGTCCGACGTTATAGTCTTTATTGTTATGGGGAAATGCGGGTTGTGGGATCCAATCTCCATAACGCATGACGTAAGTCTGCAGACGTAATCTGGATATATCCCCTTTCCCTTTGGAAGGCTCATTATATGTCACAATAATACTATCCCAGTTACGGCTGAAACTCACCGGACCTTCATGATAGCGTTTATTCAGTTTTGTATTAAAGGGCGTGATCATTTCCCGCGATAACTGGTTAGGGACGGCTACAAAGGTCGCCTGTGGGTTAGTGGATACCTTTTTACTGTCCCAGCTGCTTTCCGTACGACTGTCTACATTCCGGAGATCTTTAGAGGCGTAGCTGAGCACCTGTTCGAGTTCTTTGGTACGCAGACCGGCATCTTTTACCCTGGCGGTATCTACGACACGATATAAGGTCAGGAAGTCTCCGCCTGTCCAGGCGTTTGTTTGCCGGAATACTTTATTACGAGGTCTGTCGGATACGAATACCAGGCCAGCGCCATAGGTTACCGGGCAAAAATCAGCATAGCCACTGTTGATGTTCAACAGGGCTGTTTGCCAGTTGACAGAATCAGCTAACAGCGCATTGAGTCCGCCTTCATACAAACCAACTGTACTTTCCAGCTGCGGGTCCGGTTTGACGCTGTTTACCCATTTAAACTGGGTGGCAGCCGCTTTATACTGGCCATCCATTGCGAGCAACTGACCATAGCGGTAGCGGTAAGCAGTGTCAGCTACACGGGTGGTCAGCAGTTTATCGTACCAGTATAATGCTTTGGTGTATTGTTGCGTCTTATCATAACTGTCTGCCAGTTTAGCAATAGACGCTGCTGACAGTGAATCTCTCTTCATACTTTCCTGGTAATAGCCGATTGCTTCCGTGTAACGCATACCATCGTAGGCCCGTTCAGCATTCTTCAACTGACCATACCCTTTGAAAAATATCAAGCTAAGAAACAAAACTGTCAGCAAACGCATATATCTCATTCTGTTGTTTTTTAAAAATAGCGGGGAGATAGTACGCGACCTTTTTCCCATCCGAATTCATAACGTAACATGATCTCGTGCGTACCCTGGTTGTACTTCACCAACTTGGAGATGGTATGATCATATGCATAACCCAATCTGAACTGATCGTTGATCTGTACTTCCGCCATACCACAGATGGCATCACCCGTACGGTACGAAGCACCGACAGATATCACATCTCTGATCCAGAGGTTTGCATTGATATCCCATTGTACAGGCGCGCCTCTTACCGCTTTCACGAGTGTGGAAGGTTTAAGTTTGAGGTCTTCATTGAGATCAAACACATATCCGGCGATGAAAAAGAAGTGCATATACTTTTTGGCGACAACGTCTGCGCGGTAGTAAACGGCATCTTTCCGCAGGTAGCTTTTCACCAGATTGGGAATAGAGAACCCGGCATAAAACCTGTCAGAGTTATAGTAGATACCGGCGCCAAAGCAAGGCAGTAAGACGTTGATGTTCTGGGAAAAAGCCTGATCATCTTCATCGATCAGGTCTACTTTAGTGAGATCAGCCCTGAAATTGCTAAGACCACCCTGCAGACCAATAGCCAGGGACCCTTCATTTTCAAAACGGATGCGGTATGCGTAAGTAGCATAGAAGCCGGTGGTACGCATGATCCCTATTTTGTCATTAAATGCCTGTATACCCAATCCGACCTTATTATCGCGGGTAGCCATATCGAAGGAAAACGTGGAAGTTTCCGGTGCACCTTCAATTCCTACCCACTGACGCCGATAGAGCGCTGTAGCACTCAATACGCCACGACTGCCGGCATAGGCCGGGTTTACCCCCATCATATTGAACATATACTGGGAATACATCGCATCCTGTTGTGCCCTGACATCAGCAAGGCCCAGGATGAGACACGTTATTACGGCAAGAACTTGTTTCATAACTAACGTATTACTGTGATATAATTAACAAACCGCTCGGAATCATTCACAATGACAATGATATAGTAAGTTCCATCCGGTATATTCTCTCCGAAGTGCAGACCGTAGTTGCAGCGGCCATCCCACTCATTGTTATAGTTTGCGTTTTTGTAGACCACATTACCCCAACGGTTATATACTTCAAGGTTGATCCTGTCATTGCCTGCGTTACCGATCACAAACCTGTCGTTCTTACCATCGCCATTTGGAGAGAAGCCTTGTGGTATGCGAATCTTAGTTGGATTCAGCGTTATCGGTGTTGCTTCATTTTCAGAAGGATCTGCGTTGCCGTCAGGATCTGCGTTGAGACCGTTAGTTGATACATCCGTCACCTCGGTGCTGGTTCCTGCGGATGTTGCAGTGGCTGTTGCGCTGTTATTGAATGTACCGAACTGTTTATGCGTGTTTACATTCACGCTGAATCTGATTGTATCGCTTGCGCCTATCGCCAGGGTGCTGTTATCACCGAGCAATGTACTGATGGTACTACCGTTGTATTGGTTATTTGGTCTCAGACTACCTGTAGTCACTACATCACCGGAGATTGTAAATGTATGCGGCGATGGGAATGTATTCAACAGGTTATCTTCTACCTGTACGCTGTTCAGTATTTCATTACCCAGGTTAGTCACTACGAATGTGTAGGTCACGGTGTAATTACCATTGAGTTCCAGTACAGGTTCAGCTGCTGCTTTCGCTATACCAATCACCGGTCTGTCGTTCGGACCGGACACATTGAAGATCCCTATACCGGTGTCACAGAGACTTGGCGTACCGTTATCACAAACTTTGTAGATCAGGCTGTCTGTTCCGGAGAAGTCTGTGTTTGGCGAGTATTCGAAGCTACCATCTGCGTTCAGTGTAATCACACCGTGAGTGGTTGCTCTGATCAGGCTGACAGTCAGCGGATCTCCATCCGGATCACTAATCACAGGTTTCACGCTACCAGCAATAGGTGTATTGATCTCTACTCGGATAATTTCAATATTCGCTACTGGCGGATCATTCTGTGGTATGATGGTAATTCTCAGGACAGCGGTATCACAACGAGATGGACTGCCATTATCACATACCTGGTAGATTACACTGTCTGCACCATTATAGTTCGTGTTTGGTGTGTAAGTGAATCTACCATCTGCGTTGAGAACGATCGTGCCATTTACCGGACCAGTTATAACACTTGCAGTCAGGGCATCACCTTCAGGATCGGTATCGTTGGTCAGTACATTACCTGTAGCTACCTCGTCTTCGTTGATTGTTACTGCATCATCTGTTGCGATTGGTGCTTCGTTACCAGGTATTACGGTGATTCTGATAATAGCGGTATCACAGAGGTTGTCGGTATCACAGATTCTATAAACCATACTATCAGGGCCTTCGTAATCCGGATTTGGCGTGTAAGTAAATGTACCATCGGCGTTGAAGACAACTGTACCATTTACCGGCGCTGTTACCAATGTTGCAGTCAGCTTATCACCATCAGGATCGTAATCATTCGCCAGGGCATTACCATCCGTTGGCGTATCTTCTACTACTGTCAGGTAATCTGCTTCTGCTACCGGTGCGTCGTAACCAGGCACGATGGTGATAATAATCAGTGCTGTATCGCAGAGACTAGGTGTACCGTTATCACATACGCGGTAGGTCACCGTATCCATGCCGTTGTAGTTTGCATTCGGCGTATATGTGAAGCTACCATCTGCGTTGAGGACGATTGTACCATGTGCTGGTCCTGCCACTACACTTGCACTCAGGGCATCATTTTCAGGATCACTGTCATTAGTCAGGACATTACCATTTTGCGGCTGATCTTCTGTTACAGTAATGATGTCATTTACAGCGACAGGCGCATCATTCACAGCAAGGATATTGAACCTTACGACTGCTGTATCACACAATGCAGGTGTACCATTATCACAGATCTTATAGACCATGCTGTCAGCACCATTGAAGTTTGGATTTGGTGTGTAAGTAAAGCTACCGTCTGCATTGAGGACAAATGTACCATTTACCGGTGCTGTTATCAGACTGGCCGTCAGCGGATCTCCATCAGGGTCACTATCGTTTGTCATGACATTACCGGTAGCAGTTTCGTCCTCCATCAGCTCAACAGCATCATCTACGGCGATCGGTTTATCGTTGACAGGTGTCACAGTGATTCTCAGGATCGCGGTGTCACAGAGGCTTGGTGTGCCATTGTCACATACGCGGTATATCACGCTGTCCAGACCATTGTAATTCGCGTTCGGCGTATATGTGAAGCTACCGTCGGCGTTCAGCACGATGGTGCCATTTACCGGGCCAGTTACCACACTTGCACTCAGGGCGTCGCCTTCTGGATCGCTGTCGTTGGTCAGCACGTTACCTGTACCGGTCTGGTCTTCTACGACTGTCAGCGGATCATCTACGGCTGTTGGTGCATCATTTACCGAAGTGACAGTGATTCTCAGTATCGCGGTATCACAGAGGCTTGGTGTACCGTCGTCGCAGATGCGGTATATCAGACTATCCAGACCATTGAAGTTTGAGTTTGGCGTATATGTGAAGCTACCATCGGCGTTCAGCACTATTGTACCATTGACAGGGCCCGTTACCACACTTGCACTCAGGGCGTCGCCGTCCGGGTCGGTGTCATTAGTGAGGACATTACCTGTGCCGGTCTGATCTTCTACAACTGTCATTGCATCATCCACCGCTACTGGTTTATCGTTAGCCGGTGTTACCGTGATTCTCAATATCGCGGTGTCACACAGACTTGGTGTACCATTATCACATACGCGGTATATTACACTATCCAGACCATTGTAATTCGCGTTCGGCGTATATGTGAAGCTACCGTCGGCGTTCAGCACTATGGTACCATTGACAGGGCCAGCTACCACACTTGCACTCAGGACATCTCCTTCCGGATCGGTATCGTTGGTCAATACGTTACCTGTACCGATCTGGTCTTCTACGACTGTCAGCTGATCATCTACGGCTACCGGTGCGTCATTAGCTGGTGTCACGGTGATTCTCAGGACAGCGGTATCACAGAGGCTTGGTGTACCATTATCACATACGCGGTAGATTATGCTATCTAAACCACTGTAGTTTGTATTCGGGGTGTATGTGAAGCTACCGTCGGTGTTCAGCGCTATTGTACCATTTATTGGACCTTTTACTACGCTCGCGCTCAGGGCATCTCCTTCTGGATCACTGTCATTAGTCAATACATTGCCTGTGCCGATCTGGTCTTCTATTACGGTGATGACGTCATCTACCGCTACTGGTTTATCATTAGCCGGTGTTACCGTGATTCTCAATATCGCAGTATCACACAGACTTGGTGTACCGTTATCACATACTTGATATACCATGCTATCAAGACCATTGTAGTTCGCATTTGGTGTATATGTGAAGCTACCATCTGCGTTCAGAACCACTGTACCATTCACCGGAGCAGTTACCAGACTTGCGGTCAGGCTGTTACCTTCTGGATCAGTGTCATTGGTCAATACATTACCTGTACCGATCTGGTCTTCTACAACTGTCAACTGATCATCTGCGGCTACCGGTGCGTCATTAGCTGGTGTTACTGTGATGCGTAAGATCGCTGTGTCACACAGACTTGGTGTACCGTTATCACACACTTGATATACCAGGCTATCAAGACCACTGTAGTTCGCATTTGGTATGTAGGTGAAGCTACCGTCGGAATTCAGTACTACTGTACCGTTTACTGGGGCAGTCACCAGACTAGCCGTCAGGCTGTTGCCTTCTGGATCTGTGTCATTAGCTAATACATTACCTGTACCGATCTGGTCTTCTACAACTGTCAACTGATCATCTACGGCTATTGGTGCGTCGTTAACTGGTGTTACTGTGATGCGTAAGATCGCTGTGTCACACAAACTTGGTGTACCGTTATCACATACGCGGTAGATTATGCTATCCAGACCACTGTAGTTCGCATTTGGTGTATAGGTGAAGCTGCCATCTGCATTCAGTACTACTGTACCGTTTACTGGGGCAGTTACCAGACTTGCCGTCAGGCTGTTGCCCTCTGGATCGGTGTCATTGTTCAATACATTACCTGTGCCGATCTGGTCTTCTATAACTGTCAGCTGATCGTCTACGGCTATTGGTGCATCGTTAGCTGCGGTTACTGTGATGCGTAAGATCGCTGTGTCACAAAGGCTTGGTGTACCGTTATCACATACTTGATATACAAGGCTGTCAAGACCACTGTAGTTCGCATTTGGTGTGTAGGTGAAGCTACCGTCGGCATTCAGTACTACTGTACCGTTTACTGGGGCAGTCACCAGACTTGCCGTCAGGCTGTTGCCTTCTGGATCTGTGTCATTGGTCAATACATTGCCTGTGCCGATCTGGTCTTCTATAACTGTCAGCTGATCGTCTACGGCTATTGGTGCATCGTTAGCTGGTGTTACTGTGATACGCAGGATTGCAGTGTCACACAGACTTGGTGTACCATTGTCACATACTTGATATACAAGGCTGTCAAGACCACTGTAGTTCGCATTTGGTGTGTATGTGAAGCTACCGTCCGCGTTCAGTACTACTGTACCGTTTACTGGAGCAGTCACCAGACTTGCGGTCAGGCTGTTACCTTCTGGATCAGTGTCATTGGTCAATACATTGCCTGTACCGATCTGGTCTTCTACAACTGTCAACTGATCATCTGCGGCTATTGGTGCATCGTTAGCTGGTGTTACTGTGATACGCAGGATTGCGGTATCACACAGACTTGGCGTACCGTTATCACATACCTGGTACACAAGACTATCCGAACCACTGTAGTTCGCATTTGGTGTATAGGTGAAGCTGCCATCTGCCTTGAGCACCACTGTACCATTCACTGGGGCAGTCACCAGACTTGCCGTCAGGCTGTTACCTTCTGGATCTGTGTCATTAGCTAATACATTACCTGTACCGATCTGGTCTTCTACAACTGTCAACTGATCATCTGCGGCTATTGGTGCATCGTTAGCTGGTGTTACTGTGATGCGTAAGATCGCTGTGTCACACAGACTTGGTGTACCGTTATCACATACTTGATATACAAGGCTATCAAGACCACTGTAGTTCGCATTTGGTGTATAGGTGAAGCTACCGTCGGCATTCAGCACTACTGTGCCGTTTACTGGAGCTGTCACCAGAATTGCGGTCAGGCTGTTGCCTTCTGGATCGGTGTCATTGGTCAATACATTGCCTGTGCCGATCTGGTCTTCTATAACTGTCAGCTGATCATCTACGGCTATCGGTGCGTCATTAGCCGCAGTTACTGTGATGCGCAGGATTGCGGTATCACACAGACTTGGCGTACCGTTATCACATACCTGATATACAAGGCTGTCAAGACCACCGTAGTTCGCATTTGGTGTGTAGGTGAAGCTACCGTCTGCGTTGAGCACCACTGTACCATTCACTGGGGCAGTCACCAGACTTGCCGTCAGGCTGTTGCCTTCTGGATCTGTGTCATTAGCCAATACATTGCCTGTACCGATCTGGTCTTCTACAACTGTCAACTGATCATCTGCGGCTATTGGTGCATCGTTAGCTGCGGTTACTGTGATGCGTAAGATCGCTGTGTCACACAGACTTGGTGTACCGTTATCACATACTTGATATACCAGGCTATCAAGACCACTGTAGTTCGCATTTGGTGTGTATGTGAAGCTACCGTCTGCATTCAGTACTACTGTACCGTTTACTGGGGCAGTCACCAGACTTGCCGTCAGGCTGTTACCTTCTGGATCTGTGTCATTGGTCAATACATTACCTGTACCGATCTGGTCTTCTATAACTGTCAGCTGATCATCTACGGCTATTGGTACGTCATTAGCGGCAGTTACTGTGATTCTCAGGATTGCGGTATCACACAGACTTGGTGTACCGTTATCACATACCTGGTACACAAGACTATCCCAACCATTGTAGTTCGCATTTGGTGTGTAGGTAAAGCTGCCATCTGCGTTCAGAACCACTGTACCATTTACCGGAGCAGTTACCAGACTTGCACTCAAAGCATCTCCCTCTGGATCTGTATCATTAGTCAACACATTGCCAGTCGCTGGGACATCTTCGGTTACTGTCTCATTATCATCTACTGCCACCGGTGCGTCGTTAGCCGCAGTTACTGTGATTCTCAGGATTGCGGTATCGCACAGACTTGGCGTACCATTGTCACATACTTGATAAACCAGGCTATCAAGACCATTGTAGTTCGCATTTGGTGTGTAGGTGAAGCTGCCATCTGCGTTCAGTACTACTGTACCGTTTACTGGAGCAGTCACCAAACTTGCACTCAAGGCATCTCCTTCTGGATCGGTATCATTTGTCAACACATTGCCAGTTGCTGGTACATCTTCTGTCACTGTCACATTATCATCTACTGCCACCGGCGCATCGTTAGCCGCAGTTACCGTGATTCTCAGAACTGCGGTATCACACAGACTTGGCGTACCGTTGTCACATACCTGATATACAAGACTATCCAAACCATTGTAGTTCGCATTTGGTGTGTAGGTGAAGCTGCCATCTGCGTTCAGTACTACTGTACCGTTCACCGGAGCTGTCACGAGACTTGCGCTCAAAGCATCTCCCTCTGGATCTGTATCATTAGTCAACACATTGCCAGTCGCTGGGACATCTTCGGTTACTGTCACATTATCATCTACTGCCACCGGTGCGTCGTTAGCCGCAGTTACTGTGATTCTCAGGATTGCGGTATCGCACAGACTTGGCGTACCATTGTCACATACCTGATATACAAGACTATCAAGACCATTGTAGTTCGCATTTGGTGTGTAGGTGAAGCTGCCATCGGCATTCAATACAACTGTACCATTCACCGGAGCAGTTACCAAACTTGCACTAAGGCTGTTACCTTCTGGATCAGTGTCATTGGTCAATACATTACCGCTACCTGTCTGGTCTTCTACAACAGTCAGCTGGTCATCTACGGCTATTGGTACATCGTTAACCGGATTAATAGTAAATCTTGCTACTGCTGTATCACACAGACTTGGCGTACCGTTATCACATACTTGATAAACCAGGCTATCAAGACCATTGTAGTTCGCATTTGGTGTATAGGTGAAGTTACCATCTGCATTCAGCACCACTGTACCGTTCACAGGGGCAGTTACCAGACTTGCGGTCAGGCTGTTGCCTTCTGGATCTGTGTCATTGGTCAATACATTGCCTATACCGATCTGGTCTTCTATAACTGTCAGCTGATCATCTACGGCTATCGGTGCGTCATTAGCGGCAGTTACTGTGATTCTCAGGATTGCGGTATCACACAGACTTGGCGTACCGTTATCACATACCTGGTACACAAGACTATCCGAACCACTGTAGTTCGCATTTGGTGTATAGGTGAAGCTGCCATCTGCGTTGAGCACCACTGTACCATTCACTGGGGCAGTCACCAGACTTGCCGTCAGGCTGTTGCCTTCTGGATCTGTGTCATTAGCCAATACATTGCCTGTACCGATCTGGTCTTCTACAACTGTCAACTGATCATCTGCGGCTATTGGTGCATCGTTAGCTGCGGTTACTGTGATGCGTAAGATCGCTGTGTCACACAGACTTGGTGTACCGTTATCACATACTTGATATACCAGGCTATCAAGACCACTGTAGTTCGCATTTGGTGTGTATGTGAAGCTACCGTCTGCATTCAGTACTACTGTACCGTTTACTGGGGCAGTCACCAGACTTGCCGTCAGGCTGTTGCCTTCTGGATCAGTGTCATTGGTCAATACATTACCGCTACCTGTCTGGTCTTCTACAACAGTCAGCTGGTCATCTACGGCTATTGGCGCATCGTTAACCGGATTAATAGTAAATCTTACTACTGCTGTATCACACAGACTTGGCGTACCGTTATCACATACCTGGTACACAAGACTATCCGAACCACTGTAGTTCGCATTTGGTGTATAGGTGAAGCTGCCATCTGCCTTGAGCACCACTGTACCATTCACTGGGGCAGTCACCAGACTTGCCGTCAGGCTGTTGCCTTCTGGATCAGTGTCATTGGTCAATACATTACCTGTACCGATCTGGTCTTCTATAACTGTCAGCTGATCATCTACGGCTATTGGTACGTCATTAGCGGCAGTTACTGTGATTCTCAGGATTGCGGTATCACACAGACTTGGTGTACCGTTATCACATACCTGGTACACAAGACTATCCCAACCATTGTAGTTCGCATTTGGTGTGTAGGTAAAGCTGCCATCTGCGTTCAGAACCACTGTACCATTTACCGGAGCAGTTACCAGACTTGCACTCAAAGCATCTCCCTCTGGATCTGTATCATTAGTCAATACATTGCCGGTCGCTGGCACATCTTCGGTTACTGTCTCATTATCATCTACTGCCACCGGTGCGTCGTTAGCCGCAGTTACTGTGATTCTCAGGATTGCGGTATCGCACAGACTTGGCGTACCATTGTCACATACTTGATAAACCAGGCTATCAAGACCATTGTAGTTCGCATTTGGTGTGTAGGTGAAGCTGCCATCTGCGTTCAGTACTACTGTACCGTTTACTGGAGCAGTCACCAAACTTGCACTCAAGGCATCTCCTTCTGGATCGGTATCATTTGTCAACACATTGCCAGTTGCTGGTACATCTTCTGTCACTGTCACATTATCATCTACTGCCACCGGCGCATCGTTAGCCGCAGTTACCGTGATTCTCAGAACTGCGGTATCACACAGACTTGGCGTACCGTTGTCACATACCTGATATACAAGACTATCCAAACCATTGTAGTTCGCATTTGGTGTGTAGGTGAAGCTGCCATCTGCGTTCAGTACTACTGTACCGTTCACCGGAGCTGTCACGAGACTTGCGCTCAAAGCATCTCCCTCTGGATCTGTATCATTAGTCAACACATTGCCAGTCGCTGGGACATCTTCGGTTACTGTCACATTATCATCTACTGCCACCGGTGCGTCGTTAGCCGCAGTTACTGTGATTCTCAGGATTGCGGTATCGCACAGACTTGGCGTACCATTGTCACATACCTGATATACAAGACTATCAAGACCATTGTAGTTCGCATTTGGTGTGTAGGTGAAGCTGCCATCGGCATTCAATACAACTGTACCATTCACCGGAGCAGTTACCAAACTTGCACTAAGGCTGTTACCTTCTGGATCAGTGTCATTGGTCAATACATTACCGCTACCTGTCTGGTCTTCTACAACAGTCAGCTGGTCATCTACGGCTATTGGCGCATCGTTAACCGGATTAATAGTAAATCTTGCTACTGCTGTATCACACAGACTTGGCGTACCGTTATCACATACTTGATAAACCAGGCTATCAAGACCATTGTAGTTCGCATTTGGTGTATAGGTGAAGTTACCATCTGCATTCAGCACCACTGTACCGTTCACAGGGGCATTTACCAGACTTGCGGTCAGGCTGTTACCTTCTGGATCGGTGTCATTAGTCAATACATTGCCGGTACCGATCTGGTCTTCTATGACTGTCAGCTGATCATCTACAGCTACCGGTGCGTCATTAGCTGGTGTTACTGTGATTCTCAGGATTGCGGTATCGCACAGACTTGGCGTACCGTTATCACATACCTGATATACAAGACTATCAAGACCATTGTAGTTCGTATTTGGTGTGTAGATGAAGCTACCATCTGCATTCAGTACTACTGTACCGTTCACTGGGGCTGTTACCAGACTTGCACTCAAAGCATCTCCCTCTGGATCTGTATCATTAGTCAACACATTGCCAGTCGCTGGGACATCTTCGGTTACTGTCACATTATCATCTACTGCCACCGGTGCGTCGTTAGCCGCAGTTACTGTGATTCTCAGGATTGCTGTGTCACACAGACTTGGTGTACCGTTATCACATACTTGATATACCAGGCTATCAAGACCACTGTAGTTCGCATTTGGTGTGTATGTGAAGCTACCGTCTGCATTCAGTACTACTGTACCGTTTACTGGAGCAGTCACCAAACTTGCACTCAAAGCATCTCCTTCTGGATCGGTGTCATTGGTTAACACATTACCGCTACCTGTCTGGTCTTCTATGACGGTCAGTTGGTCATCTGCGGCTATTGGCGCATCGTTAACCGGATTAATAGTAAATCTTACTACTGTGGTATCACACAGGCTTGGCGTACCGTTGTCACATACTTGATATATAAGACTATCCAAACCATTGTAGTTCGCATTTGGTGTATAGGTGAAGCTGCCATCGGCGTTCAGTACTACCGTACCGTTCACTGGGGCTGTTACCAGACTTGCGCTCAAAGCATCTCCCTCTGGATCGGTATCATTAGTCAATACATTGCCGGTCGCTGGCACATCTTCGGTTACTGTCTCATTATCATCTACTGCCACCGGTGCGTCGTTAGCGGCAGTTACTGTAATTCTCAATATAGCAGTATCACACAGACTTGGTGTACCGTTATCACATACTTGATAAACCAGGCTATCCAAACCATTGTAGTTCGCATTTGGTGTATAGGTGAAGCTACCATCTGCATTCAGCACCACTGTACCGTTCACAGGGGCAGTTACCAGACTTGCGCTCAAAGCATCTCCTTCTGGATCGTTGTCATTAGTCAATACATTGCCAGTTGCTGGTACATCTTCTGTCACTGTCACATTATCATCTACTGCCACCGGCGCATCGTTAGCCGCAGTTACCGTAATTCTCAGAACTGCGGTATCACACAGACTTGGCGTACCGTTGTCACATACCTGGTACACAAGACTATCCAAACCATTGTAGTTCGCATTTGGTGTGTATGTGAAGCTACCGTCTGCATTCAGTACTACTGTACCGTTCACCGGAGCTGTCACGAGACTTGCGCTCAAAGCATCTCCCTCTGGATCTGTATCATTAGTCAATACATTGCCGGTTGCTGGCACATCTTCGGTCACTGTTACATTATCATCTATTGCCACTGGTGCGTCGTTAGCCGCCGTTACTGTGATTCTCAGGATTGCGGTATCGCACAGACTTGGCGTACCGTTATCACATACCTGATATACAAGACTATCCAAACCATTGTAGTTCGCATTTGGTGTGTAGGTGAAGCTACCATCGGCATTCAGTACTACTGTACCGTTTACTGGAGCAGTCACCAAACTTGCCGTCAAGGCATCTCCTTCTGGATCGGTGTCATTGGTTAACACATTACCGCTACCTGTCTGGTCTTCTATGACGGTCAGCTGGTCATCTGCAGCTATTGGCGCATCGTTAACCGGATTAACAGTAAATCTTACTACTGCGGTATCGCAAAGGCTTGGCGTACCGTTATCACATACCTGATAAACAAGACTATCCAGACCATTGTAGTTCGCATTTGGCGTGTAGGTGAAGCTGCCATCTGCGTTCAGTACTACCGTACCGTTTACTGGAGCAGTCACCAGACTTGCGCTCAAAGCATCTCCCTCTGGATCGGTATCATTAGTCAATACATTGCCGGTCGCTGGCACATCTTCGGTTACTGTCTCATTATCATCTACTGCCACCGGTGCGTCGTTAGCGGCAGTTACTGTAATTCTCAATATAGCAGTATCACACAGACTTGGTGTACCGTTATCACATACTTGATAAACCAGGCTATCCAAACCATTGTAGTTCGCGTTTGGTGTATAGGTGAAGCTACCATCTGCATTCAGCACCACTGTACCGTTCACAGGGGCAGTTACCAGACTTGCGCTCAAAGCATCTCCTTCTGGATCGTTGTCATTAGTCAATACATTGCCGGTCGCTGGAACATCTTCGGTTACTGTCACATTATCATCCACTGCCACCGGTGCGTCGTTAGCGGCAGTTACTGTAATTCTCAATATAGCAGTATCACACAGACTTGGTGTACCGTTATCACATACTTGATAAACCAGGCTATCAAGACCATTGTAGTTCGTATTTGGTGTATAGGTGAAGCTACCATCTGCATTCAGCACCACTGTACCGTTCACTGGGGCTGTTACCAGACTTGCACTCAAAGCATCTCCCTCTGGATCTGTATCATTAGTCAACACATTGCCGGTCGCTGGGACATCTTCGGTTACTGTCACATTATCATCTACTGCCAACGGTGCGTCGTTAGCCGCAGTTAATGTGATTCTCAGGATTGCGGTATCGCACAGACTTGGCGTACCATTGTCACATACTTGATAAACCAGGCTATCAAGACCATTGTAGTTCGCATTTGGTGTGTAGGTGAAGCTGCCATCTGCGTTCAGTACTACTGTACCGTTTACTGGAGCAGTCACCAAACTTGCACTCAAAGCATCTCCTTCTGGATCGGTGTCATTGGTTAACACATTACCGCTACCTGTCTGGTCTTCTATGACGGTCAGTTGGTCATCTGCGGCTATTGGCGCATCGTTAACCGGATTAATAGTAAATCTTACTACTGCGGTATCACACAGGCTTGGCGTACCGTTGTCACATACTTGATATATAAGACTATCCAAACCATTGTAGTTCGCATTTGGTGTGTAGGTGAAGCTGCCATCTGCGTTCAGTACTACTGTACCGTTCACCGGAGCTGTCACGAGACTTGCGCTCAAAGCATCTCCCTCTGGATCGGTGTCATTAGTCAATACATTGCCGGTTGCTGGGATATCTTCGGTTACTGTCACATTATCATCTACTGCCACCGGTGCGTCGTTAGCCGCAGTTACTGTGATTCTCAGGATTGCGGTATCGCACAGACTTGGCGTACCATTGTCACATACTTGATAAACCAGGCTATCAAGACCATTGTAGTTCGCATTTGGTGTGTAGGTGAAGCTGCCATCTGCGTTAAGTACTACTGTACCGTTTACTGGAGCAGTCACCAAACTTGCACTCAAAGCATCTCCTTCTGGATCGGTGTCATTAGTCAACACATTGCCAGTCGCTGGGACATCTTCGGTTACTGTCACATTATCATCTACTGCCACCGGTGCGTCGTTAGCCGCTGTTACCGTGATTCTCAGGATTGCGGTATCGCAAAGGCTTGGCGTACCGTTATCACATACCTGATAAACAAGACTATCCAGACCATTGTAGTTCGCATTTGGCGTGTAGGTGAAGCTACCATCTGCGTTCAGTACTACTGTACCGTTCACTGGGGCTGTTACCAGACTTGCACTCAAAGCATCTCCCTCTGGATCTGTATCATTAGTCAATACATTGCCGGTTGCTGGGATATCTTCGGTTACTGTCACATTATCATCTACTGCCACCGGTGCGTCGTTAGCCGCCGTTACTGTGATTCTCAGGATTGCGGTATCGCACAGACTTGGCGTACCATTGTCACATACCTGATATACAAGACTATCAAGACCATTGTAGTTCGCATTTGGTGTGTAGGTGAAGCTGCCATCGGCATTCAATACAACTGTACCATTCACCGGAGCAGTTACCAAACTTGCACTAAGGCTGTTACCTTCTGGATCAGTGTCATTGGTCAATACATTACCGCTACCTGTCTGGTCTTCTACAACAGTCAGCTGGTCATCTACGGCTATTGGCGCATCGTTAACCGGATTAATAGTAAATCTTACTACTGCTGTATCACACAGACTTGGCGTACCGTTATCACATACTTGATAAACCAGGCTATCAAGACCATTGTAGTTCGCATTTGGTGTATAGGTGAAGTTACCATCTGCATTCAGCACCACTGTACCGTTCACAGGGGCAGTTACCAGACTTGCGGTCAGGCTGTTACCTTCTGGATCGGTGTCATTAGTCAATACATTGCCGGTACCGATCTGGTCTTCTATGACTGTCAGCTGATCATCTACAGCTACCGGTGCGTCATTAGCTGGTGTTACTGTGATTCTCAGGATTGCAGTATCGCACAGACTTGGTGTACCGTTATCACATACCTGGTACACCAGGCTATCCAAACCATTGTAGTTCGCATTTGGTGTATAGGTGAAGCTACCATCTGCATTCAATACAACTGTACCATTCACCGGAGCAGTTACCAAACTTGCGCTCAGACTGTTACCTTCTGGGTCGCTATCATTAGTTAACACATTGCCGCTACCTGTCTGGTCTTCTACAACTGTCAGTTGGTCATCTACAGCTATTGGTGCATCGTTAACCGGATTAATAGTAAATCTTACCACGGCTGTATCGCAAAGGCTTGGCGTACCGTTATCACATACCTGATAAACAAGACTATCAAGACCATTGTAGTTCGCATTTGGTGTATAGGTGAAGCTGCCATCTGCGTTCAGTACTACTGTACCGTTTACTGGGGCAGTTACCAGACTTGCGGTCAGGCTGTTACCTTCTGGATCTGTGTCATTGGTCAATACATTACCTGTACCGATCTGGTCTTCTATAACTGTCAGCTGATCATCTACGGCTATTGGTACGTCATTAGCGGCAGTTACTGTGATTCTAAGGATTGCGGTATCGCACAGACTTGGTGTACCGTTATCACATACCTGATACACAAGACTATCCAAACCATTGTAGTTCGCATTTGGTGTGTAGGTGAAGCTGCCATCTGCATTCAGTGCTACTGTACCGTTTACTGGGGCAGTTACCAAACTTGCACTAAGGCTGTTACCTTCTGGATCAGTGTCATTGGTCAATACATTGCCGGTCGCTGGGACATCTTCGGTTACTGTCACATTATCATCTACTGCCACCGGTGCGTCGTTAGCCGCAGTTACTGTGATTCTCAGGATTGCGGTATCGCACAGACTTGGCGTACCATTGTCACATACCTGATATACAAGACTATCAAGACCATTGTAGTTCGCATTTGGTGTGTAGGTGAAGCTGCCATCGGCATTCAGTACTACTGTACCGTTTACTGGGGCAGTTACCAAACTTGCACTAAGGCTGTTACCTTCTGGATCAGTGTCATTAGTCAATACATTGCCGGTTGCTGGAACATCTTCGGTCACTGTTACATTATCATCCACTGCCACCGGCGCATCGTTAGCCGCCGTTACCGTGATTCTCAGGATTGCGGTATCACACAGACTTGGCGTACCGTTGTCACATACCTGATATACAAGACTATCCAAACCATTGTAGTTCGCATTTGGTGTGTAGGTGAAGCTGCCTTCTGCGTTCAGTACTACCGTACCGTTTACTGGAGCAGTCACCAAACTTGCCGTCAAGGCATCTCCTTCTGGATCGGTGTCATTGGTTAACACATTACCGCTACCTGTCTGGTCTTCTATGACGGTCAGCTGGTCATCTGCGGCTATTGGCGCATCGTTAACCGGATTAACAGTAAATCTTACTACTGCGGTATCGCAAAGGCTGGGCGTACCGTTATCACATACCTGATATACAAGACTATCCAGACCATTGTAGTTCGCATTTGGTGTATAGGTGAAGCTACCATCTGCGTTCAGTACTACCGTACCGTTCACAGGGGCAGTTATCAGACTTGCACTCAAAGCATCTCCCTCTGGATCGGTGTCATTAGTCAATACATTGCCGGTCGCCGGCACATCTTCGGTTACTGTTACATTATCATCCACTGCCACCGGTGCGTCGTTAGCCGCCGTTACCGTGATTCTCAGGATTGCGGTATCGCACAGACTTGGTGTACCGTTATCACATACCTGATAAACCAGGCTATCCAAACCATTATAGTTTGCATTTGGTGCATACGTGAAGCTACCGTCGGCGTTCAGCACGATCGTTCCGTTCACTGGCGCTGTTACCAGCGAAGCCGTCAACGTATTATCCTCTACATCTGTATCATTGGTCAATACATTGCCTGTCGCTGGTACATCTTCGGTTACGGTCACATTATCATCCACAGCTACCGGTGCGTCATTCACCGCATTTACTGTAAATCTTACAACAGCACTATCACAAAGACTAGGTACACCATTGTCACATACCTGGTAAACCAGGCTATCCAAACCATTGTAGTTCGCATTTGGTGTATACGTGAAGCTACCATCGGCGTTAAGTACGATCGTACCATTTACAGGTGCGGTAACCAATGAAGCCGTCAAGGTATTACCTTCTACATCCGTATCATTAGTCAATACATTGCCTGTCGCTGGTACATCCTCTGTCACTGTTACATTATCATCCACAGCTACCGGTGCATCATTCACCGCATTTACTGTAAATCTTACCACAGTACTATCACACAGGCTTGGTACGCCATTGTCACATACCTGGTAAACCAAGCTATCCAAACCATTGTAGTTCGCATTTGGTGTATACGTGAAGCTACCATCGGCGTTAAGTACGATCGTACCATTTACAGGTGCGGTTACCAGTGAAGCCGTCAAGGTATTACCTTCTACATCCGTATCATTAGTTAATACATTGCCTGTCGCTGGTACATCCTCTGCCACTGTTACATTATCATCCACAGCTACCGGTGCGTCATTCACCGCATTTACCGTAAATCTCACTACGGCACTATCACAAAGGCTTGGGAAGCCATTGTCACATACCTGGTAAACCAGGCTATCTAAACCATTATAGTTCGCATTCGGCGTATAGGTGAAGCTACCATCTGCATTCAGCACGATCGTTCCGTTCACTGGTGCTGTTACCAGCGAAGCCGTCAGCGTATTACCCTCTACATCTGTATCATTCGTCAATACATTGCCTGTCGCTGGTACATCCTCGGTTACGGTCACATTATCATCAACTGCTACCGGTGCGTCATTCACCGCATTTACTGTAAATCTTACCACAGCACTATCACAAAGACTAGGTACACCATTGTCACATACCTGGTAAACCAGGCTATCTAAACCATTATAGTTCGCATTCGGCGTATAGGTGAAGCTACCATCTGCATTCAGCACGATCGTTCCGTTCACTGGTGCTGTTACCAGCGAAGCCGTCAGCGTATTACCCTCTACATCTGTATCATTCGTCAATACATTGCCTGTCGCTGGTACATCCTCGGTTACGGTCACATTATCATCAACTGCTACCGGTGCGTCATTCACCGCATTTACTGTAAATCTTACCACAGCACTATCACAAAGACTAGGTACACCATTGTCACATACCTGGTAAACCAAGCTATCCAAACCATTATAGTTTGCATTCGGTGTATACGTGAAGCTACCATCTGCGTTCAGTACGATCGTTCCGTTCACTGGTGCTGTTACCAGCGAAGCCGTCAACGTATTACCCTCTACATCTGTATCATTCGTCAATACATTGCCCTGTCGCTGGTACATCCTCGGTTACTGTCACATTATCATCCACGGCTACCGGTGCGTCATTCACCGCATTTACTGTAAATCTTACTACAGCACTATCACAAAGACTAGGTACACCATTGTCACATACCTGGTAAACCAAGCTATCCAAACCATTGTAGTTCGCATTCGGTGTATACGTGAAGCTACCATCGGCGTTAAGTACGATCGTACCATTTACAGGTGCGGTAACCAGTGAAGCTGTCAAAGTATTACCCTCTACATCCGTATCATTAGTCATTACATTGCCTGTCGCTGGTACATCCTCTGTCACTGTTATATTATCATCCACAGCTACCGGTGCATCATTCACCGCATTCACTGTAAATCTTACTATAGCACTATCACACAGAATAGGTACACCATTGTCACATACCTGGTAAACCAAGCTATCCAAACCATTATAATTTGCATTTGGAGTATACGTGAAGCTACCATCCGCATTCAGTACGATCGTTCCATTCACCGGCGCTGTCACCAATGAAGCCGTCAGGGTATTACCCTCTACATCCGTATCATTCGTCAATACATTGCCTGTCGCTGGTACATCCTCTGTCACTGTTACATTATCATCCACAGCTACCGGTGCATCATTCACCGCATTTACTGTAAATCTTACCACAGCACTATCACAAAGACTAGGTACACCATTGTCACATACCTGATAAACCAGGCTATCCAAACCATTATAGTTTGCATTTGGTGTATACGTGAAGCTACCGTCGGCGTTCAGCACGATCGTTCCGTTCACTGGCGCTGTTACCAGTGAAGCCGTCAACGTATTACCCTCTACATCTGTATCATTGGTCAATACATTGCCTGTCGCTGGTACATCTTCGGTTACGGTCACATTATCATCCACAGCTACCGGTGCGTCATTCACCGCATTTACTGTAAATCTTACAACAGCACTATCACAAAGACTAGGTACACCATTGTCACATACCTGATAAACCAGGCTATCCAAACCATTATAGTTTGCATTTGGTGTATACGTGAAGCTACCGTCGGCGTTCAGCACGATCGTTCCGTTCACTGGCGCTGTTACCAGCGAAGCCGTTAGCGTATTACCCTCTACATCCGTATCATTCGTCAACACATTGCCTGTTGCTGGTACGTCCTCGGTTACGGTCACATTATCGTCCACAGCTACCGGTGCGTCATTCACCGCATTTACTGTGAATCTCACTACAGCACTATCACAAAGGCTTGGCACCCCATTGTCACATACCTGGTAAACAAGGCTATCAAGACCATTATAGTTTGCATTTGGTGCATACGTGAAGCTACCATCTGCATTCAGCACGATCGTACCATTTACAGGTGCGGTAACCAGTGAAGCCGTCAGCGTATTACCCTCTACATCCGTATCATTCGTCAGTACATTACCTGTTGCTGGTAAATCTTCTGTCACTGTTATATTATCATCCACAGCTACCGGTGCATCATTCACCGCATTTACTGTAAATCTTACCACAGCACTATCGCAAAGACTTGGTACACCATTGTCACATACCTGGTAAACCAAGCTATCCAAACCATTGTAGTTCGCATTCGGTGTATACGTGAAGCTACCATCGGCGTTAAGTACGATCGTACCATTTACAGGTGCGGTAACCAGTGAAGCTGTCAAAGTATTACCCTCTACATCCGTATCATTAGTCATTACATTGCCTGTCGCTGGTACATCCTCTGTCACTGTTATATTATCATCCACAGCTACCGGTGCATCATTCACCGCATTCACTGTAAATCTTACTATAGCACTATCACACAGACTAGGTACACCATTGTCACATACCTGGTAAACCAAGCTATCCAGACCATTGTAGTTCGCATTCGGTGTATACGTGAAGCTACCATCGGCATTCAGCACGATCGTTCCGTTCACTGGCGCTGTTACCAGCGAAGCCGTCAACGTATTACCCTCTACATCTGTATCATTCGTCAATACATTGCCTGTCGCTGGTACATCCTCGGTTACGGTCACATTATCATCAACTGCTACCGGTGCGTCATTCACCGCATTTACTGTAAATCTTACCACAGCACTATCACAAAGACTAGGTACACCATTGTCACATACCTGGTAAACCAGGCTATCTAAACCATTATAGTTCGCATTCGGCGTATAGGTGAAGCTACCATCTGCGTTCAGCACGATCGTTCCGTTCACTGGCGCTGTTACCAGCGAAGCCGTCAGCGTATTACCCTCTACATCTGTATCATTGGTCAATACATTGCCTGTCGCTGGTACATCTTCGGTTACGGTCACATTATCATCAACTGCTACTGGTGCGTCATTCACCGCATTCACAACAAATCTTACTACAGCGCTGTCGCAAAGGCTTGGCACACCATTGTCACATACTTGATAAACAAGGCTGTCAAGACCATTATAATTTGCATTTGGAGTATAAGTGAAGCTACCATCCGCATTCAGTACGATCGTTCCATTCACCGGCGCTGTCACCAATGAAGCTGTCAGGCTATTACCTTCTACATCTATATCATTCGTCAACACATTTCCCGTAACCGGAACATCTTCCGTAACCACAACAGTATCCGGAATAGCTACCGGTGCGTCATTCACCGCATTTACTGTAAATCTTACCACAGAACCATCACAAAGGCTTGGCACACCATTATCACATACCTGGTAAACCAGGCTATCCAAACCATTGTAATTCGCATTCGGTGTATACGTGAAGCTACCATCCGCATTCAGTACGATCGTTCCATTCACCGGCGCTGTCACCAATGAAGCTGTCAGGCTATTACCTTCTACATCTATATCATTCGTCAATACATTACCTGTCACCGGCGTATCTTCTATAACATTAACAGTATCCACCACAGCCACCGGTGCATCATTCACCGCCGTAATAGTAAACCTCACAACTGCTGAATCACACAGACTTGGCACCCCATTGTCACATACTTGATAAACAAGGCTATCCAGACCATTATAATTCGCATTCGGTGTATATGTGAAGTTACCATCCGCATTCAGCACAACCGTGCCGTTTACCGGGGCAGTTACCAATGAAGCCGTCAAAGTATTACCCTCTATATCCGTATCATTAGACAGTACATTACCTGTCGCTGGTACATCTTCTGTAACATTCACACTATCATCTACTGCTACAGGTGCATCATTCACCGCCGTAATAGTAAACCTCACAACCGCTGAATCACAAAGACCTGGTACACCATTATCACAAACACGGTATACCAGAATATCCGCACCATTGTAATTCGGATTTGGCGCATAAGTAAAGCTGCCATCTGCATTCAACACTACAATTCCATTCACCGGCGCTGTTATCAGCGACGCTGTCAGAGCGTCCCCCTCCGGATCGCTGTCATTCGTCAACACATTACCGGTCGCAGGTGTATCCTCCGCAACACTGACACTATCATCTACCGCCAACGGCGCATCATTCACAGGTGTTACTATAAATGATAATAATGCCGTATCACAGGCGTCTGCCGGATCGCAGACCCTGTAAACAGCCTGATCCGGACCATTATATCCCGGATCTGGCGTATAAGTAAACGTACCATTCGCATTAAATAATAAAGTACCATTTGTCGTAGTAGAGATCAGTGAAGCCGTCAGCGGATCGCCATCCTGATCTGTATCATTATCCAATACATTACCGGTCATCAGACTATCCTCTGGCAACGCATATATATTGTCCAATGCAACTGGTGCATCATTCACACTATTGACAGTAATGGTTACAAGGGCAGTATCACACAGTCCTCCCGGATCACAGGCCCTGTATATAAATGAATCTATACCATTAAAGTTCGGATCAGGCACATATAGGAATGAGTTATCACCATTCAGCGTCACGCGGCCATGGGATGCCGGCGTCTGGATAGCGATGGATAACTCGTCTCCATCCACATCACTGTCATTCCCTTTCACGCCTGGCGCCGGTACACTCAGTACAATGTCCTCATCTGTCTGATAGAAATCAGGCTGTGCAACTGGTACATCATTAACAGGTGTAATAGTCAGTCTGATATAACCTGTATCACAAGCGCCATATGGATCGCATACTTCATACTGTACACTATCCAGACCATTGAAGTTAAGATCAGGTCTGTATGTATAAGTACCATCAGGATTAGCAGTATAAGAACCATGTATAGGACTACCAATCGGCCGGCCCTGTAATGCATCTCTATCCGGATCATAATCGTTCACGAGGACTACCTGCGGCGTAAAGGTTATAACCGTATCCTCACTTCTCGTAAACTGATCATCAACTGCTACAGGACGGTCATTCACAGGATTAATAATAAAGAGGATCTTAGCCGTATCACAAGCGCCCAAAGGATCGCAGACATTATACACCGCACTATCCCTGCCATTGTAATCCTTATTAGGAATATAAGTAAATCCACCGTTCTGGTTCAGCCGTAACTGACCATGGGCCACCGTAGTAACAATTGTAGCCGTCAGCACGTCGCCGTCTACGTTGAGGTCATTCGCCAGTACGCCTGGTGTACCTATCGCAATAGTACTATCCTCGTCAAATACATAAATATCCGGCTGACCAACAGGTGCGTCATTTACCGGCAATACGCTAATAGTCACCGTACCACTTGCACACTGTGTCGTACCGCCTGATGTATCGCAAACCTGGTACGTAAATCTGTCTATACCATTGAAATCTGCGTTCGGCGTATATGTAAAGCTCCCATCACTATTCATTACCACTGTACCATTGACTGCCTGAGTTTCCAGTGTAGTCACTAACGGGAAGCCATCCGGATCAGTATCATTCGCCAATACACCGGGTGCTACCACAGTCAGCTGGGTATCCTCATTTGTTGTATAAGCGTCATTGCCCGGCAAAGGTGGATCAGCAACTGCCACCACCGAGAAGCGCACAATACCCGTATCACAGGCACCAGAAGGATCACAGACGCTGTATAACAAACTATCCGACCCATTATAATTCGCCGCAGGCGTATACGTAAGACTACCATCCCTGTTGAGTGTCACCGTTCCATGTGCCGGAATAGTGAGCACACTTACAGCCAGCGGATCTCCGTCAACATCTACATCGTTGCTTAATACGCCTGGGGGATTCACTGTCAGACTGCCATCTTCATTCACAGAGAACTGATCATCCTGCGCCACTGGTCTGTCATTAACAGGGGTGATTTCAAGTACGATCACTCCTGTATCGCACAGGCCAGCACCATCGCAAACTTCATACTGAATACTATCCAGTCCGTTGAAGTTCGGCGCCGGTGTATAAGTATATGTTCCATCTGGATTGCCGACATAAGTACCATTCTGGAGATTGCCTATAGGTCTTCCCGTCAGCGGATCGCCGTCCACATCAATATCGTTCGCCAGGATCACAGATGGCGGGAACGTTATAGTCGTATCCTCAGATCTTACAAAATAATCATTTACAGCTATTGGCCTGTCATTTACAGGTACCACCGTAATCCGCACATTCGCCGTATCACACAATCCTCCCAGATCACAGGCCCGATAACTAAATGAGTCAAGTCCGTTGAAGTTCAGATTCGGCCTGTAACTAAATGAACCATCAGAATTCAGCGTCAGCGAACCATTTGCCGGATCTACAATAGTAGATACAAGCGCATCTCCATCCGGATCCGTGTCATTTCTCAGAACACCCGCAGTAGCCGGTATTTGCAACACCACATCTTCCTGTGTTTCATATGCATCCGGATTGGCTACTGGTGGGTCATTTACTGGCGTAATGTTAAGGATAATCACACCGGTGTCACATAATCCCGCGCCGTCACACACTTCATACTGAATACTATCCAAACCGTTAAAGTTTGGCGCCGGTGTATAAGTATACGTACCATCAGGGTTACTTACATAAGAACCATGTTGGAGATTGCCAATAGGTCGGCCCGTCAGTACATCGCCATCTACATCTATATCATTTGCCAGGATAACAGATGGTGGGAATGTGAGCACAGTATCCTCTGACCTTGTGAAATAATCATTTACCGCTATAGGCGCATCGTTCACTGGTGTAACAGTGATCGTCACCGAACCCTGCGCACATGCGCCACTCAGATCACATGCCTGATAGGTAAATCCATCTGTGCCATTGAAGTCACGGTTCGGACGATATACAAATGATCCATCCGGATTCAATGTCAGCGTACCGTTCGTTGTAGTGACCAAGGTAGATACCAATACTTCCCCATCTGCATCACTATCATTGCTCAATACACCTGAAGCGGCCGGTACAGTAAGTGTATTATCTTCTGCTACTGTATAAGCATCGTTTTCCGTAACCGGCGGATCATTCACCGGATTGACAATGATTGTTACGAAGGCCGTATCGCACAACGGACCAGCATCACATACCTGGTACTGGAAGATGTCTGTACCATTGAAATTAGTACCTGGTGTGTAAGTAAACGTACCATTCGCATTCAGTACAAGCGTACCACTGGACGGTCCGGATACCAGGGAGGCTGTCAGTTCATTACCTTCCGGATCAGTATCGTTTGTCAATACATTGCCATTCACAGGTGTATCTTCATCCGTCGTAACCGTATCGCTGACTGCATTAGGTGCGTCGTTCACCGGATTGATTGTAATATTTACAATCGCCGTATCACAGGCCCCATTGGCATCACAGGCGCTATAGGAGAACTGATCCGTACCATTATAATTTGGATTCGGTTTATAAGAGAAACTACCATCCGACCAGATCGTCAATCTACCATTAACCGGGCCATTCACTACAGAAGCATTCAGCTGTGTACCCAGGTCTGGGTCTGTATCATTGGCCAGAATACCCGGAGCAGCAACATTCAATATCTCATCCTCATTCATCGTATAAGCATTCCCATTCGCCACCGGCGGATCATTTTCATCGCCTACATTGAAATAGATACGTGCAGTATCACACGCACCAAACGGATCACATACGCGGTAAATGGCAGAATCAAGTCCTGTTGAATCCAGTGTCGGCGTATAAGTAAATGTACCATTGCTGTTAAATACAATCGTACCTCTTGCAGGCTGCACAAGCAGTGTAAAAGTCAATGGATCTCCGTCCGCATCATCGTCGTTCAATGATACATCTCCGTTAATCACAACATCCTCATCACCATTTAAGATATCATCGCGTGCAATCACGGTGTCATTTACCGGTGTAATAATGATATAAGCGGTATCTGAGGCACAGGCGCCGGAAGGATCACATACATTATATGTAAAGAAATCATTACCGTTATAATCTCTTGCCGGTACGTAGCTGAAGCTGCCATCCTGTGACAATGTCAGCATACCGTGTGTTGTGGTGTTCAGCAGTGTCACCCGCAGACTATCACCATCCACATCCGTATCATTGGACAATACACCGTTGAAGGCATTCACATTCAGCGGCACGTCCTCTGGTGTGGTATATGTCTCTAATGAGGTAACTGGCGCGTCATTCACAGGAGACACCACAATGCGCACAACACCGGTATCACAACCGCCGGCGTTATCGCAAACCCTGTACACAAAGGTATCCAGACCGCGATAGTCTGGATTAGGTGTATATACAAAACCACCATTCGCATTTACCGTAACGGTACCATTCGCCGGATTAAGCACGACTCCCGTTATTGTCAACGGATCGCCATCTGCATCGGTATCATTAAACAGGATACCCGGAGCCGCAATATTCAGCGGAACATCTTCAGGGGTTGTATAGTTGTCATCTGTCGCAACCGGTGCATCGTTATCTCCATTGATCGTGAGTGTCACCACAGCCGTATCGCAAGCGGACGGTATATTGTTGTCGCAGACATTATATACAAACTGATCGGTACCGTTGTAATCTTTTGCAGGAGTGTATGTAAAACTACCATTGGCGTTTACAACCACGGTACCATGGACAGGTTGTCTGAAAATACCGGTTACCTGCAATAGATCGCCATCCGGATCTGTATCATTCGCCAGCAGACCTGGCGCTGCTATCGTCAATGGTACATCTTCCTGTAAAGTATACGCATCGTCAACACCATCGGGTGCATCATTGACCGGTGTCACATTGATCGTTACTGTACCCGTATCACAAAGACTTGGGGTGCCGTTATCACAGGCCAGATAAGTAAATGTAACGGTGCCATTGAAGTTTGGCGCAGGTGTGTAAACAAATCCTCCATTGGCATTTAGTACAACTGTACCGCTGGATGGTGGCGCGAGCAGACTTGCCGCCAACGCATCTCCCTCTTTATCACGATCATTAAATAGTACGCCTGTTGGCGCCACCGTCAGTACATTATCCTCACTGATAGTATATACATCGTTCACTACAAGTGGTGTATCATTCACCGGCGTCACTGTAATAGACACCATTCCCGTATCACAAACGCCACTACCATCACAGGCTCTGTAGGTAAAGCTGTCTACGCCGTTGAAGTCTGGATTCGGTATATATACGAAGGCGCCGTTGCTGTTCAGCGTTACGGAACCATGAACCGGATTACCCAGTATACTTGATGTCAATACATCGCCATCAACATCTGTATCGTTCGCCAATACGCCTGGCGCAGCAATGGTCAGTGTAGTTTCCTCACTGGTGGTATAATTGTCGTCAACCGCTACCGGTCTGTCATTTACCGGCTGTACTGTCAGTATTACTACGCCGGTAGCACAAGCATTGGAAGGATCACATGCCCTGTACAGGAAGCTGTCTATACCATTAAAGTTAGCTGCCGGTGCATAAGTAAAGCTACCATTCGGATTCAGTGTCAGCGTACCATGAGCAGGCGGCGTCTGTAAGACGGCTGTTAATGGATCGCCATCCGGATCTGTATCGTTAAACAATACACCCGGTGCATTTACAGTCAATGGTACATCTTCTGTCACCGTGTAACCGATCTGTCCGATAACCGGTGCATCGTTTACGGCCGCGATGTTAATGGTGACGGCTCCTGTATCGCATCCGCCATTGCCATCACATACCCGATAGGTATAAGTATCAGTACCATTATAATTGCTTCTTGGCGTATAGGTGAAGTTACCATTCGGATTCAATGTCAGGGTACCATTTGCAGGTCCGGCCAGTACAGCTACTGTCAGCGGATCGCCATCCGGATCTGTGTCGTTGGACAATACACCCGGCGCTGCCACTGTCAATGGCGTATCTTCTGTCGCATTATAAGTATCATCACCCGCAACAGGCGCATCATTCTCTGCAGCTACAGAAATGGTTGCGGTGGCCGTATCACACAGCTGTGGTGTACCATTATCACATACACTGAATGTAAAGACGTCTGTTCCATTGAAATTCGGATTTGGTATATAGGTGAAACTACCATTCGGATTTACAGTAATAGTACCATTCGCGGGTTGTGTAACAATAGCTGCTGTCAGGGTACCTCCCTCCTTGTCAGTGCTCGCACCCAATAATCCCGGAGAATTAATAGTCAACGGAATATCTTCTCTTGCAGAGAAGCTCACATCTCCTGCACCTGGTGCGTCATTTACGGCTGTAATAGTCAATGTTACCGTACCGGTAGCACAAGCGCCACTTCCATCGCAGGCTTTATAAGTAAATACATCTGTACCATTGTAGTCTGCCGCCGGCATATACATAAAGCTACCATCTGCATTCACGGTCACAGTACCATGAGCCGGATTTGTCACAATAGATGCAGTCAGCGTATTGCCGTCTACATCCGTATCATTCGCCAGCAGACCAGGCGCTGCTATATTAAGCGGTGTATCTTCATTCAGGGTATAGGTGTCATTGGCGACAACCGGCGTATCATTCACCGGTCTTACTGTAATTGTTACCAACGCGGTATCGCATAACTGAGGTGTACCATTATCACAGGCGCGGTAAATAAAGCTCACCACACCGTTGAAGTCCTGTGCCGGTGTATAAATAAGACGTCCATTCGGATTGAGTGTTACAGTGCCGCTTGCAGGAGTAGTCACCAGACTTACTGTCAATGTATTACCATCAACATCAACATCATTACTTAATACACCAGGCACTACCACATCCAGCACCTTGTCTTCATCAGTAACGTATGCATCATCATTGGCGACAGGTGCATCGTTTACACTATTTACTGCAATTGTTACAGTAGCATTGCTACATGCACCGCTTGCATCACAGGCGGAATATACGAATGAAACAACACCATTAAAGTTAGGTGCCGGTACATAACGGAAAGAACCATTTGAGTTCAGTGTCAGGGTACCACTCGCAGGAGGAGTCACCAGGGTCGCGCTCAAGGCATCATTATCAGCGTCTGTATCATTGGATAAGACACCTGCAGCAGCTACGTCCAGTGGAGTATCTTCATCTACAGTATAGCTATCGTTGACTGCTACCGGCGCATCGTTTTCATTACCTACTTCCAGTCGTACCGTAGCAGTATCACAGGCGCCGGAACCATCACACACACGATATGTGAAAGTAGCAATGCCGTTAAAATTAGCCGGTGGTGTATACGTCAGCGAACCGTTACCATTTAAAACAAGGGTACCAACTGTCACCGGTGTTACGATCACTGCTGTCAGCTGATCGCCATCCGGATCATAGTCATTACCCAGCACACCAGGCGCAGGAATAGTAACGGTTATATCTTCCGTCAGGTTGATATCATCGTCCACCGCTACCGGAGGATCATTCACCGGCGTAATATTAATAGAAACAGTAGCTGTATTGGAAATAGTACCCAGGTTATCTCTTACGGTATAAGTAAATACATCAGTACCATTATAATTAGCATTTGGCGTATAGGTCACTACGCCATTCGCCGCTACGCTTACAGTACCATGTGTAGGTTGATTAACAATGGCTACGCTACCGGTGTTCAATGTACCATCCACATCACTATCATTGCTGAGTACATTGATGTTTACCGCAACATCTTCCGGCGTGGTGACGACATCATTACCAGCAACCGGAGCTGTATTGATGATGATCAGTACATCATCTGTACTTGGGGTACATGGAGGGTTGGTGATTGTCCAGCGGAAAGTATAAGTACCAGCAACCAGTCCGGTAACACTTGTATTATTTGCCGAAGGATTGACAATATTCGCCGTATTAGGACCAGATACCTGTGTCCAGGTACCAGTACCGGTAGCAGGCGCATTGGCTGCCAGCGTTACTGTTGTCGCGTTTAACGGTCCCTGATCAGGTCCGGCATTTGAAACAGTCGTGCTGCCATTCACAGTTACCTGTATCACATTACTCAGACTGGTAGCACAACCATCAGAAGTAACTGTTCTTCTGTACTGGGTAGTCTGTGTCAATGGTGCCGATGGTGTATAATTCTGCAGGTTGCTTGTGCCTGGTGCAGTAGTAAATGCACCACCGCTAACACTCACTTCCCAAAGATAAGTATAAGTACCATTCCCACCTGCTGGTGTACTGCCCGTTAATGCCGCCGGTGTTGAGCCGCTACAGATGGTCTGGGATGCAGCTATAGTATTATTAGACAGAGAAGGATTCACTGTTACAGTCAGCACATTGGAAGTAACATCTGCGCAGGTACCTGAACGGGTAATCCTGCGGAAATAAGTGGTCTGCGACAAAGAAGGCGCATCATATATATTAGCAGTAGCTCCTGCAATATCAGAGAAACCTGCCGTCGTACTGGTTACAGAACTTTGCCACTGATAGCTAAATGTTCCGTTACCACCAGCTGGCGCTGTTGTCTGTGTAAATGCAGCCGGATCTCCACTGGTACAGAAGGTCTGATTACCTGCAATCACACCTGGTGTCAACGCAGCGTTTACCGTTACTGTCAATACATTGCTGATCACATCCGAACAAACACCGGAACGGGTGATTCTTCTGTAATAAGTTGTCTGATTGATAGCGGCGGCATCATAGACTACGGCGGTAGCCCCACTGATATCTGTAAACCCTGTACTTGCACTTGTAACGGAACTTTGCCACTGATAGGTATAAGTACCACTACCACCAGTAGGCGCTGTTGTCTGTGTGAATGCTACCGGATCACCGGATACACAGAACTCCTGACTGGCGGCAATAGCGCCGGCTGTGAGCGCAGCCTGTATTGTGATGGTCACCACATTACTTGTGCTCGCACTGGAACAAGCGCCTGATGTTACCTGACGACGATAGTACGTAGTCGCACTTGTTGCCGGCGGATCATAAGACAATGCAGTAGCTCCCGCTATATTAGTAAATGTGGTATTATCTGTACTGCTCTGCCATTGATAGGTAAACGTACCACTACCACCGGCCGGCGTTGCGCCTGTAATAATAGCGGCATCACCGGTGGAACAGAATGTGGTTGTCGCAGGCGCAGTAATTGTATTATTAGTAATAGCTGACTGAATAGTGACGGTCACCACATTACTTGCACTAGCTGTTGTACATGCACCGGACGTGATCAGTCTGCGGAAATAAGTGGTCGTGCTCTGTACAGGCGGGTCATACGACTGCGCGGTGGCGCCGCTGATATTTGTATAAGTTGTATTATCTGTGGATTGCTGCCACTGATAGGTATACGAACTATTGCCGCCTGTTGGGGTAGAACCGGTAATAATTGCCGGGTCCCCCGATCCACAGAAAGTAGTCGTAGCAGGCGCAGTAATCGTATTGCCCGCTAAAGCTGCCTGGACCGTAATAGACACGTCACTGGTACTTGGCGTACAACTACCATTAGAAATGGTCCAACGGAAAACATATGTACCGGTTACCAGACCTGTCACCGTAGATGTCGGCGAACTGGTATTAGTGATCACAGCTGTTCCGGGTCCGCTGACCTGCGACCATATACCTGTTCCCACAGTAGGCGTATTCGCTGCCAGTGTAGCAGAGGTAGCGGCACACAATGTCTGCGCAGGACCAGCTACTGAAGCAGTCGGCGTCTGTGACACCGTAGTCGCATCTGTTTTGATGTTGTTACATCCTACACCAGAGGGCAGGGCATCACATTCCGACTGTGGATCAGTAGGAACTGCGGCGTCAGGATTCGTTGCATCCGGGTCCGTAACGTCCTGAGGACGCATGATAGCAGATGTTACACTGAGTGTACCACCTGTAGGAAAAGAAGAGATTGTACCAGTGATCGTAAAGGTAACAACTGCTGCATTGTTCATGGATAATGTAGCAGTATATTGTGTTGCAGTAGTAGTACCACCAGTTACCACAGCAACGCCACTTGTCAGTGTTGGCGTTACCGTTACATTAGTCAGATTCGCGGGAAAATTGAACTCATATATGGCCCCCACTACATTATTTGGCCCATTGTTCCTGACAGCCGTCGTATAGGTCACCGTTGCTCCCTGACAAGGAGTAGCATTAGATTTAGTAATACTGACCACCTCGAGGTCCGCTTCGCGTAGTGTAATAATCAACGGTGTGGCTGTCGGTGTACTTGTCAGATAAGACCAGGTATCGATACCATTTTCATTACCGAAGTCAGTACCACTATAAGCAGTGGAACCAAACTTGTGCCCATTGGTTGTACTGGATATACCTGTAGTGGCAGTACTGATAGGATTTGAGGGAGTACCATTGACAGTCAGCTGGGAATCATCCCAGTAGACGATATCACTGGGTGAACCTGATCCGTTTGTACGTGTGATAATAATACCCGTCGGGTTATTCTCCACATCTATAAACGGAAAATGGACCTCGCCTGCAAACAGAACAACACGGCTATTATAGGTATTTGTGCCAGATAATACTTTTACGCCCTGCCCGTTATTACCATCCCAGTAAGCACTATTAGTTCCCACTACCGCACTTCCTGTAAGACGGCGGTCTACTGCATCCGTATAAACACCATTGCCGTTGATGTCAATATCAACGGCGTAGTTTGCAGCATATGTAGCGGTGAAAGTAATATTTCCCCCTGCGGGACTCGTTCCCGCTACCCCCGGGGTCCCCTCTACCCCGGTAAATGTCAGGATAGAGGCAGAGATGACCGGAGGTGTGGTTAAGAGCCACGTTGTGCCCGAGACGCTGGGTGCGCTTGCGGGCAGATCTACAGCAGGTGTATTGAAAAAGATCTTGTGCGTAATATCCGTTTCCGTATCAGCAGTACGGGGATCTTTCAGACGCAGGTTGGTCAGATCGTCTACGCTTTTATAAGAAGGATCACCAGTAGTTGTACGGAAGCCTTTGTTATTAGCGACGAAGGAAAAACCGAAACCGGCCTGACCATTGTTGTTAACGGTATAAATGTAACCATCATTCGTCAGTACTCTTAAAATCGCATTAAAAGTAGCATTGGCAGCGCCAAGGTTGGCAGTGAAAATATTTGTATAAAGACGCCCCGGAACAAACGCCGTATTCGCAGCATTTCTCACACTTACGTCAAATGCGGCGATCATGGAAGTACCGGTAGGCTGTGTCCAGTTGCCGGTAGAGACAATTGCTGTCGGGTTATTCGCTGCCGCTGCATTCGGAGGTACGAAATCAATCTCCCAAACACCCGCCTGTCCGGCGCCTACCGTAAAAATTCCTGGGGTATATCCTGTCGTCAACGTCAATACATTCGGACCATTCACCTCCTGCGTACGGTTACTGATACGTCCTGTCGTGGTGCTCGTACCTGTCGTGTACGTTACACCGTTAGGAGCACGCAGGTTGATGGTGCCACTACCAATACCCTGTGCACTGGATCCGACGAAAATACGCTCGCCTACGTTCACATACACCTTCATCGTTCCCATGGTTGGAAACAGATTATTCACGCTTGTAGCAGAAGCCGAGTTCAGGTAAGCACGATAACCACCACTCTGATTCAATTCTTTACTACCCTCTGCCCTCGCACCAGTGCGCGTGAAGATGATTGCTGTTATTAGCAGACACCAGATTTTCAGCCTCCTGAGAAGGCCACGACAGTAAAATTCTACCATGCAGATGGATATAGGATTATATTATGACGTTTGATTGTTTGCAACGTAGCATGACAACACCGCACGATCTATCGCAATGCACTATTCATATAGGTTGTACTCTGAAGTGGGACGGGTTATGAGAATAAAATAAGGATTCTAACAGGATATTCCTGGTAAAAGAAACTCTTTGGGAAGGCTACGGCTATGAATGGGAGCGGTTATGAAAAGAAAGAAGATTTCCAATGGGTCTACATACAACTTTATCACAACATGGGACATTCTTTCTCTATAAACAATTCAAATATATGTTAAAAGATTCTAAAAATCCAAATTGAATAATTTATCTTTTATTCTCAAATAAAATAAAATACTATCATGATAAAAAATGACCATGACAGTAATGTTTAATTCCTTTGTAGCAGAGATTGGCGCAAACGTATGCCGCTAGGCGTGCGCAACCTGGTTGACTTTTGGTTGCTAAATGTGTGTCGAAAAACGGATAGTTTTGATAATATCGATTGCGTTTGGAACGAAATTTCGGGATAACGAATCCGCTGTATGTTGAATCATTTTGAATTCAAATCTAATCTCCAACCCTCTCACTGCCGTCACCGCATTTAATTCATAAAAAGGACGTTTAATAACAGGAACATAGAAGCGGCTACCTGTTACCGAATACAACCTGTCGTGTACGATAAAGGATGTATCAACCAGTATATTCCCCCCCATCTTTCCTTCTGCAGCTGACTTCATCCGGAAGTATTCGTTGCCTCGACGTATCCAGGCAGTGTCTCCATCTTTTATATCGTTCAGATGTGCAGGATACACGATTGTCAATTGATCTACGGAGTCCTCCGGCATTCCAAAAGGGAAAAAACCATTTTCCTCAAAAATCCTATTCATTTTTAACTGGAAACGACATTTCGTAAGGTCAGAAGGCGAATTGTCAGACCGATGTATCCAGGTAAATGACGTGTCAAACCGATCAGGTATATATAATGTCACCATGCTCAGACTATCCATCAGCCGGGCAACTATCTTTCTTGAATGAGCGGGAACAATCAGCTGCTCTTCCTTTATATTATAACATGCAGGTAAAAATAATATAAGCGTAAGTAGTATAATTCTCATAATGATAGGGATTCGGAAACAAGATCAGCATTTATCCGCATATATCCCAGCCTGCTTACCAAAGCCAACAGTTACCCTGATTAAGATGCCAAAGAATATGTAATTTGCAACCAAATAATTTTATGCCCGGAACTGTCCTTATAATAGATGATGAAGAGAAACTGCGCAGTCTGACCAAAAGGATTATCGCACTGGAAGGTTTTAACGTACTCGAAGCCGGTAATATCAAAAGTGCCCAGAAAATAATCGAAAAAGAAGAAATAGACGTTGTACTCTGTGACGTAAAACTACCGGATGGTAGCGGCGTAGACTATGCCAGAACGATCAAGGAGAAAAATCCATCTATAGAAATCATACTGCTTACTGCATACGGTAATATACCCGATGGCGTTCAGGCTATCAAAAACGGCGCCTTCGACTACCTCACCAAAGGAGATGACAACAACCGTATTATTCCATTGCTTAACAGAGCTTTGGAAAAAGTACAGCTGCAGAAACGTATCGAAAAACTGGAAAGCCAGGTCGGCAAAAAATACAGCTTTGACACCATCCTGGGTACCTCCCGCCCTATCCGGGATGCCATAGAGCAAGCCAGTAAGGTAGCCCCGGCTGATACCACCGTGTTACTCCTGGGTGAAACGGGTACCGGCAAGGAAGTGTTTGCACAGGCCATTCATAATAACAGTAAACGTAACGGTAAGCCGTTCGTCGCCCTGAACTGCAGTGCGTTCAGTCGTGAATTACTGGAAAGCGAACTGTTTGGCTATAAAGCAGGCGCTTTTACCAATGCCAACCGTGATAAAAAAGGCTTGATCGAAGAGGCTAATACCGGTACTATCTTCCTGGACGAAATCGGAGAAATGCCCCTGGACCTCCAGAGTAAATTACTCCGGGTACTGGAAACCGGCGAATTCATCAAAGTAGGCGATACAAAGCCCACTAAAGTAAATGTGAGGATAATTGCGGCAACCAACCGCGACCTCAAGGAAGAGTCTCAAAAGGGCCATTTCCGCGAAGATCTGTACTACCGTCTGAACGTATTCGCTATCACCCTTCCTCCACTCCGGGAACGTAAAAAGGATATCCCCCAGTTGGCAGAGTACTTTGTTGGGATTTTCTCTGCTAAAATCAATCAGCGGAAGCAGAAAGTCACCCCTGCTTTTATCGAAAAGCTCCAGTTGCATGAATGGAAAGGGAATATCCGCGAACTCAAAAATGTGCTGGAAAGGGCCGTTATTATGGCCGGTGGAGACGATCTGGCAGTCGAACACCTGCCTCTGGACCTCCAGATAGCCGATAAAGCCAGTACACCACTCTCCGCTTTCGATTTAGCCAGTGTCGAAAAACTACACATTATCAGGGTCTTATACCATACTAAAAACAATAAAACGGAGGCTGCCCGTCTGCTGAATATCGGCCTGGCCACTCTTTATCGTAAGATAGAGGAATACGGACTCAATCACCAGCAATAAGCACCGGGCTGAAACCCTTTATATATCCGTATTACACCGTCATTATGCCGTTATTTTTCCAGTATTAGCACCATTCTTAGCCGCTTTTGAACGAAGAAACAACGAAGAAATGACGGAAAAATATGGTCATAATGACCCGATAATGTAAAAAGAAAAGACTCCTGCCAAAAGGCAGGAGTCGTCGGTTCACAGCACCAGGGGATATGCCGGTTGATCACAGGCACTCCACTCTAACCCACGATTTAGACCAGGCTGATGTTCACATCAATATTGCCCCTGGACATCTTGGAATATGGACAAGTCTTATGGGCGGCATCTACCAGTAACTGCGCTGTTTCTGTATCCAGACCAGGCAGGTGTATTTTCAAACGGGCCTGTAACTGGAAACCATTGGTATTGGAACCCAGGTCCACTTCTGCATCCACATAACTGCCCTCCGGCAGTTTCATATGTTGCTGTCCTGCTGCCAGTCTCATTGCACCGATAAAACAAGCGGACCAGCCGGCGGCAAACAATTGTTCAGGATTGGTACCAAAGCCAGGGAAACCCGGAGAGGTCAGTTGAATATCCAGTTTACCGTCATCACTACGGGATACCCCATCCCTTCCACCTGTCGTATGAGTTCTACCTGTATACAATACTTTTTCTACCGGCGTGAATACTTTTGTTGTTGTGTTGTTATTCGTTTCCATATATCAGAATTTTTATCTGTTTCGTTGTTTTGAATAATTAGTTATTTGTCTGAAAATCAACTTTTGTTGCTGCGATGATATGCCCATTATTACTGTTCTGTAAAAAGCCGATCAGTTCCCATCCTTGTGTCGAAAAATCAGCCGGCAGATCCAGGGTCACGTCTTTTTTGTCACCGGCAGGTACTTCTTTTAAAGCCCTTACAATCTGTACATGCGAGAGTTTTCTTCCTGCATTCTCACCCGCTCTTACATTACTCTCCCCTTCTTTCTGTACCAGCGCCAGCACAAGCTTTGTGTTTTTCTTTATTGCTGTTTCTTCATGACTAATGGTCAGTTTGCCGCCATCTTTTACGCTATGCAGCGTGAGTGTAGTGGCTGGTGTCTGATCCAGGGCATCTGCAATACCACCTATTACGGAATGCTCGTCGGAACCTATATATTCATTAGCGCCATTGACTACCAATTGTGGTGTATAGACACTGGACAGATTCAGCCAGTTCGCATAAGACTCCTGGCGCTGTGAAAAGGCATGATCGCTGAACTTGTCTTTCCAACCCTGTCTGTCCCAGTAGTCAACATGATAAGTCAGTATATAGATGCTTTCGTTTTTATTGCCTTTTTCAATTCTACCCATCAGTTCATCTGCCGGTGGACAACTTGAACATCCCTCTGAAGTAAAGAGTTCTACCACGGCAAAGCCCTTACTGTCGGTGGTTGTCTGCAAATGCTTGATTACCTTTTCGTTCCGCAGATCGGAGAAAGCTACCATTGCGATAAACATTCCAATAAGTGCTACACTGAAAAAAAACACGCTAACCAGTCTCATATTCATGCTATTTAATATTGTGAGTGTTACAATTAATTACAGTACAAATGGACATCAAAATGGAAAGAAAGAGAAGGAGAAACGGGTAGTTCAGGCAAATTGAACTGTCAACCGGACAAGTGAAGGGACGAAAATCAGCCTCACCCAAATTGATAAAGCACTCTCTCAAAATGAGAGGGTTTTTGATCTGGCACACACGGCAAAAAACAATTGCCGTCTTTTGCAAAAGACTGATAACAAGCAATATATAAGAGCAAACAATCTCAATTTCAGGATCGGGCATGCCATTCGCCTTAACAGGGGCGTAAATCAATTTTTATGAACCAATATGAAGCCGCCGCTCAGATAGCGGATGAAATACCAGCAATACAAAAGGAAATTGTACGTGCCCCTGTATTCGGAAGTGCATATCTCTCTGTAAAAGTATTGGCTAACTATACGGCGAAGATGTTACAACAACATCAGTTACGTCAGGTACAACTTTGTATGCTGCTGGCTGAAAAGATCTACAACCGCGGTAACCAGCTGGTGAAAACAGCCGTTGAAAATGTTTTCATCTTCTCTTTCTCCAGTTTCAGGATGTCCTGCAGCCGTCAGGAATGGCTGGAAATACAGCGTGTAATGCCCGCTGTACTCTTCTCCCTCTACATCCAGCAGGTATTAAAACCAGGCGTTTAACTATTTACTATCAATAAAACACAATTACTATGCTGATCGCAATCTACCTGCTCATTATGCTGGTCTGCTTTTATCTCTTCTATAAATCACTGGATTTCTTCGAAAACATATAAATGAATAGTTATGATGACATTATTGCTGATTATATCCATCCTGGTTTTTATATACCTGGTGTATGTTCTCCTGAAACCTGAAAAATTCTGATCTCAAACCGTTTTAATCAATGAACAGCGAAATAACAGGTGTCATCCTCACCTTTATACTAACACTGGTGATCGCATTCCCGCTCGGAAAATATATCGCAAGAGTTTTCCAGGGTGAACGCACTTTCACAGACTTTCTGAATCCCGTAGAGCGTTTTATATACCGTATCTGCGGTATCGATCCTCATAAAGAGATGAACTGGAAGCAACACATGGCCGCCCTGTTATCCATTAACCTGGTATGGCTCATATATGCCTTCTTTATCTTGTTATTCCAGTCTCATCTCCCACTCAATCCGGATGGTAACCCGGATATGACACCGGATCTGGCCTTCAATACAGCGATCAGTTTCCTTGTAAACTGTAACCTGCAACACTATTCCGGTGAAACCGGCGTTACCTATCTTTCCCAGCTGATCGTAATCACCTTCCTGCAATTCGTGTCCGCAGCAACGGGTGTTGCCGCAGTAGCAGTACTGTTCAGGGCCTTCGCTGATAAGACCACCGAGAAACTGGGTAACTTCTTCGTATTCTTCACCAAAACGATCACCCGTATACTGTTACCTCTCAGTATCATTATGGCGATTACCCTGGCCTTCAATGGTACGCCTGCAAGCTTTGATGGCAAAGACAGTATCGTCACACTGCAGGGTGATTCCGTACAGGTATCAAGAGGTCCTGCTGCCGGCATGATCGCCATCAAACACCTCGGTACTAACGGTGGTGGATGGTTCGGCGCCAACTCGGCACATCCGCTGGAAAATCCCAACTACTTTACCAACGTCGTTGAAATCGTTGCACAGGTAATCCTACCGATGGCGCTGATCTTTGCATTCGGTTTCTTCATCCGCAGAAGGAAACTGGGCTATGTCATCTTTGGCGTCATGACAGCAGGTATGTTGACGCTCATGATACCGAATATGATCTCTGAAATAAGCGGTAACCCTTTACTGCACCACCTGGGTCTGAAAGACATCACGGCCATGGAAGGTAAAGAGGTGCGTCTGGGTGTACCGGCATCGGCTTACTGGCAGGTCATGACGACCATCATCTCTACCGGTTCGATCAACTCTATGCACGACAGCTCTATGCCGCTTTCAGGCGCCATGCAGATGCTGGGTATGATGACCAACTGTTTCTATGGTGGTAAAGGTGTGGGACTGCTGAACTACTTTATATTCCTCATCATTGCGGTATTTATCTCCGGACTGATGGTTGGTCGTACACCAGAATTCATGGGACGTAAAGTAGAAGCCAGGGAAATGAAAATTGCGGCTATCATCGCTTTGTTCCATCCCTTCCTGATACTGGTGGGTACGGCCTTGTCAGCCTACTTTGCAGCACATCACCCACAGATGGTATGGTCCGTTCAACCGGCTAACTGGTTCAACAACCCATCCAATCACGGCTTCTCTGAGATGCTGTATGAATATACTTCTTCCTCTGCCAACAACGGCTCCGGCTTTGAAGGTTTAGCAGACAACAATATCTTCTGGAATATCACAACAGGTATAGTGATGATACTCGGTCGATTTATCCCTATCATCGGACCAGTCGCCATCGCCGGTATACTGGCCAAAAAGAAATATATCCCTGAATCCGCGGGTACCCTGCAGACGGACACCTCCACATTCGGTATCATGACTTACGCAGTCATCATGATCGTTGCGGCACTGGCATTCTTCCCTGCACTGACCCTGGGTCCTATCGCAGAATATTTCCAGTCCTACTGACGCCCTCAGTTATTATCCTATCGCACTATTGAGATTAAAAGTGCCTATCCTATGAAAACCCTGTTTTGTAAAAATTGAATTATCATGTCAGAAAATAATCATAAAACTAAACTCTTAGAACCGGCCCTTGTAAGCGGCGCTCTGAAGCAGGCATTCGTAAAACTGTCTCCGAAGAGCATGTTTCGCAATCCGGTAATGTTCACCGTTGAGATAGGCACCGCTATCATGCTGGCTGTTACGCTGTATACTGCCTTCACCGGCGATACAAAGCAAGGTTCCTTCGGATATAACCTGGCAGTATTTATCATCCTGGTGCTAACCCTTCTTTTTGCCAACTTCGCAGAAGCCATCGCGGAAGCAAGGGGTAAAGCACAGGCAGAAAGTCTGCGTAAAACAAGAGAAGAAACACCTGCTAAAAAAGTACTGGCCGTTGGCGAAGTATATACCAATGAAATCAAGATCGTTCCTTCCTCACAGCTCCGTAAAGGAGATTTCTTTATCTGCGAAGCAGGTGATATGATCCCGATGGATGGAGAGATTATACAGGGATTGGCTACAATCGATGAATCTGCCATCACCGGTGAATCTGCTCCCGTGATCCGTGAGTCAGGTGGTGATAAATCTTCCGTTACCGGTGGTACGAAAGTACTGAGCGACCGTATCAAAGTACGTGTAACTACCGATCCGGGCGAAAGCTTCCTGGATAAAATGATCGCACTGGTAGAAGGCGCCAGCCGTCAGAAAACACCTAACGAAATTGCCCTGACCATCCTGCTGGCAAGTTTTACGCTGGTCTTCACCATCGTTTGCGTAACCTTAAAGCCCTTTGGTGACTATGCCAACACACCTATCACCATCGCAGCTTTTGTTTCACTGTTCGTGTGCTTAATACCTACAACCATCGGCGGACTGCTCAGTGCGATCGGCATCGCGGGAATGGACCGCGCACTGAGAGCCAACGTGATCACAAAGAGTGGTAAAGCGGTTGAGACAGCTGGTGACATTGATACCCTGCTGCTTGACAAAACAGGTACCATCACCATCGGTAACCGTAAGGCGACACACTTCTGGCCGGCTTATGAAGTCGGTAAGAAAGAATTCTTCGAAGCCTGTACGCTGGCTTCCCTCGCGGATGAAACCCCGGAAGGTAAGTCCATTATCGAACTGGCAGCAGAAAAAGGTATTAAAGCCGCTCAGCTAACTAGTGAGAACGCAACCTTCATCGAATTCACCGCAGAAACCCGTAGCAGCGGTATCAACCTCGATGGTGTGCGTATCCGTAAAGGTGCTTTTGATGCCATCCGTAACATCGTTGCTAAAGCAGGTCATACATTCCCCGCGGGGATGGAAGAGAAAGTAAAAGAGATTTCTTCCAATGGTGGTACGCCATTGGTGGTAAGCCGCAACGAACAGGTAATCGGTGTAATCGAACTCCAGGATATCATTAAACCAGGTATCCGTGAACGTTTCGAACGCCTGCGCCGTATGGGTGTAAAAACAGTGATGGTAACGGGTGATAATCCGCTGACTGCAAAATATATCGCTGAAAAAGCAGGTGTAGACGACTTTATCGCAGAGGCTAAACCTGAGGATAAAATGATCTATATCCGCAAAGAACAGGAAGGCGGCAAACTGGTGGCCATGATGGGTGACGGTACCAATGACGCCCCTGCACTGGCACAGGCAGACGTGGGAGTTGCGATGAACAGTGGTACCCAGGCAGCGAAAGAAGCCGGTAACATGGTGGACCTGGACAACGACCCTACCAAACTGATTGAGATCGTGGAAATCGGTAAACAGTTACTGATGACCCGCGGTACACTCACCACCTTCTCTATCGCAAACGACGTGGCAAAATACTTTGCCATTGTACCAGCTCTCTTTGTAACCGCTATTCCTGCATTGCAGGGCCTGAACATTATGCACCTTGCTTCTCCGGAGAGCGCTATTCTTTCTGCCGTCATCTTCAATGCTATCATTATTCCGGCATTGATTCCACTGGCACTGAAAGGCGTCGCCTACAAACCAATCGGTGCGAGCGCATTGTTACGCAGGAACCTCCTGATCTACGGTTTTGGTGGTGTGCTCATACCATTTATCGGTATCAAGATCATCGACCTGTTCCTCTCACTGTTTATGTAAAATAAGTTCAAAACAATTACCATGAAAAAGTATATCTGGCCTTCTGTAAAACTCACCATTTTTATGATACTCGTACTGGCAGTACTGTATCCGTCCCTGATCGCTGCCGTATCCAAAGCAGCACCGGGACAGGGAAAGGGTAGAACCATCTCTGTGAATGGGAAAGTAGTGGGCTACGAAAACGTCGGACAGAAATTCACTGAAGATAAATACTTCAACGGCCGTCCTTCTGCCGTTGACTACAACGCAGGCGGATCCGGAGGCTCCAACAAATCCGCTTCCAACCCCGACTATCAAAAACTGGTGCAGGAACGTATTGATACCTTCCTGATACACAATCCAGGTATCAATAAGGAAGACATCCCTGCTGAACTGGTAACAGCCTCCGGTAGTGGTCTCGATCCCGACATCTCTCCTGCAGCTGCGATGATACAGGTAAAACGCGTGGCAGCTGCACGTCACCTTTCAGAAAACAGGGTAATGACCCTCGTATCTGATCATATCCGCGGCCCATGGCTGGGAATGGCAGGACCAGCAAAAGTAAACGTACTCAAACTCAATATCGCACTCGATACATTAAAATAAACGAACCCGAAATGGACAACGATAGAGTAATAGTCAGAAAGGCGGTGCTCTCCGACTGTAAATATGCCGCTATGATCACGGCTGAAATGGAAGCATCCGCCAAAGCAAGGGGTACCGGTATCAGCAAACGTTCCGTATCCGCTATTATGAAAAAGATCAGAGAAGGAAAAGCCGTTATCGCACTGACAGTAAATAAGATCTGGGTAGGATTCTCTTATATAGAGAGCTGGAGCAACGGAGCATTTGTATCCAACTCAGGTATGATTGTTAATCCGACGTTCCGCGGACAAGGAATTGCCTCCCGCATCAAAAGAAGAATATTCCAGTTGTCACGTGAAAAATATCCGGAGGCAAAACTATTCAGCATTACAAGTGGACTGGCCATTATGCGCATGAACAGCAAATTAGGTTTTTTACCAGTCACCTTTAATGAAATAACCAAAGACCCTGAATTCTGGAAAGGATGTAAGAGTTGTGTTAACTTTAATATCCTGCAAAAGAAAGGGTGCCGGAACTGCCTCTGTACGGCAATGCTTTACACGCCTCCTGCCGTGCAAAAAGAAGAAGAAAAAGAAGGGTTGCTGTCAACAGCAGGCGCTTACTAAACTTCTTACATGATTGATCTCACCTCTTCCGTACCAAGCATCGGGACACTTCTCATAACGAGAAGATCAGCCCGGGCCTGGACGGAAAGTGAGTTTTTGAACACTTACAGCAAATGAGCGACAAAGACAATAATGCCCAGCACTTCCTCGACCTGATCCGCCAATCCAGGAGAGGCAAGTTTAAAATATACATCGGCATGAGCGCCGGTGTAGGCAAGACCTACCGCATGTTGCAGGAGGCCAGGACATTGTTACGCAATGGCGTCGATATCAAGATCGCCTATATCGAAACGCACAACCGTGCGGAAACACATGCCCTGCTCGACGGACTGCCCATCATTCCCCGCAGGGAACTGTTCTACAAAGGCAAAGCACTGGAAGAACTGGATATGCAGGCCGTCCTTAACCTGCACCCGGAAGTGGTCGTTATCGACGAACTGGCCCATACCAATATCGAAGGTAGCAAAAACGAAAAACGCTGGCAGGATGTAATGGAAATACTGGAAGCCGGTATCAATGTCATCAGCGCCGTGAATATCCAGCATATTGAAGGATTACAGGATGAAGTAAAAAACATTACCGGTGTGGACGTCGCCGAACGTATCCCCGACCTCGTACTGCAACAGGCAGACGAAGTCGTGAACATCGACCTGACAGCGGATGAACTGGTCACCCGCCTCAAAGAAGGTAAGATCTACACCCCGGACAAGATTGCCGTAGCCATGAAAAATTTCTTTCAGCCGGAAAGAATATTACAGCTCAGAGAACTGGCCCTGAAGGAAGTCGCCACCCAGGTAGAACGTAAAATTGAATCTTCCCTCCCACGCACCGCACATCCCCGGAATGAACGTTTCCTGGCCTGCGTCAGCAGCAACCATGTGATCGCTAAAAAGGTCATCCGTAAAACCGCCAGACTGGCCGCCTATTACCAGTCCAAATGGTATGTACTCTACGTACAGACACCAAAAGAAGACGGCGACAAGATCGGTCTGGCAGAACAGCGCCACCTGATTAATAACTTCAAACTCGCGATGGAGCTGGGTGGGGAAGTCATAAAAGTAAAAAACAGTAATATTGCTAAAAGTATTATGCAGACTGCCGACGAAAAGAAGGTCACCACGATCTGCCTCGGCAAACCTCATTTGAATGTAATGGGTATGCTGCTGAATACAGCCGTTTTCTCCCAGCTCTTAGGTAAGCTGTCAGAATCGGACATTGACATCATAATTCTTTCCTGACATGCGCCTCAAGACGAAATTAAGTATAGGCATCGGATTCTTATTTATCGCAATTCTTATCTCCGGTATCCTGGGTATCTACTCCATACACCAGCTGAAAAAAGACGCGCGTCTTATACTGGAAGACAACTACGAAACCCTTGTGTACAGCAACAATATGCTGTCCCTCATGGATCGTGTACCTTTTGATTCAGCCGTACTACGTGAGTTCAACGATAACCTGGTAAAACAGGAAGCCAATATCACCGAACGGGGGGAAGCGGCAGCGACTGCCGCCGTCAGGAATATTTACGAACAACTGAAACATCACCCCGATAACGACTCCTTACAAAGTATTATCCGCCGGAAGATATACCAGATCAATACCGCTAACCAGCAGGCCATCTTTCGTAAAAATACCCTGGCAGAAAGTAATGCAAGACGCTTCAGCAATTTCACCATGATCATCTTCGGCTTTCTGGCGCTCATTGCATTTACGCTGGCAGTTAACTTCCCCGGTATTATCAGCGAACCGGTAAAAGCACTTTCTGATGGTATAAAAGCGATCGTAAACAAAGACTATTCTAAAAGGATCCGGATCTCACAGCATGACGAATTCGGAGAACTGGCACAGGCTTTTAACAGTATGGCCGAAAAGCTAGATGAATACGAACATAGTAATCTGGCGAAGATAAAATTTGAGAAGAGCCGTATCGACACCATCATCAACCAGATGAATGACGGTATTATCGGACTGGACGAAAGCAGGAACCTGCTCTTCCTGAATAAAGTCGCAGAGAAACTACTCGGACTCCGGGAAGTGGAGATCATGGGACAATATGCACCGGATATCGCCGTCAATAATGACCTGATGCGGAGTCTCCTGAAAACGGATAGTCCGGTGAAGGAGCTAAAGATCTTTGCCGATCAGAAAGAAAGTTATTTCCACCTCGATATACTCAATGTCACCAATAACGAAAAAGTGATTGGTCAGGTGATCGTATTGCGGAATATCACCCCTTTCCATGAACTGAATGAGGCAAAAACCAACTTCATTGCCACCATTTCACACGAACTGAAAACACCGATCGCTTCTATCAAAATGAGTGCACAGCTGCTGACCGACACCCGTGTGGGAGCTGTCAACAGGGAACAGGAAGAACTGGTGAAGAGCATTGCAGATGATGCCAACCGCCTGTTAAAGATTACCAGTGAATTGCTGAATATCAGTCAGGTGGAAACGGGACATATACAATTGAAAATAGAACCCGTATTCCCCGATATTATCATTGATAATGCCACAAATACCGTCAGCGCACTCGCACAACAGAAGAATATCGCCATACGTATTCACAACAACACCCATGCCCATAAGATCATGACGGACCCGGAGAAAACAGCCTGGGTACTGACGAATTTCCTGACCAATGCCGTGAAGTATTCTCCGGAAGATGGTGAGATTGACCTGACTACCAGCATCCGGAATAACAGCGTCGAGTTTTCTGTGGCAGATCATGGACGGGGTATTGAAGAAAAGTACCTTTCCAGGATTTTCGACCGGTATTTCAAAGTACCGGGTACACCGGAGAAAGTAGGTACAGGACTAGGACTGTCCATCTCCCGTGAGTTTATAGAGGCACAGGGAGGAACGATATGGGTAGACAGTACGCTGGGAGAAGGAAGTACGTTTGGATTTACACTCCCCCTGTTTACCGCGGAATAAAATGGAAAAGCCACCTTTCGGGGGGAAAGATGGCGTTCTGATTCTAAAGCTGGCTGAAGAAATTCGGTTAGTCAGATTGTTTGCACCCCTAATTTAGGCTATTCTGTGTACCAAATTTCCTTTGTGCTATTCCGGACAAATAATATTACCCTATTCTGCTTTCAGGCTCTTTATGGGGCTCATAAGGGCCGCTTTTACGACTTCAACACTAACGGTCAGCAGCGCGATCGCAATAGCCAGCAACCCTGAAAAAGCAAATACAGACCAGCTGATCGTCATCCGGTAGGCAAATTCATCCAGCCATACACTCATCAGCCACCAGGCAAGCAGAGTCGCAATAACAATAGCAACCATTACCAGTTTAAGAAAATCAGCCGTGAGTAAATGCGTAATACTGAGTACAGACGCACCCAACGCTTTACGTACGCCGATCTCTTTTATCCTCGTTTCTGCTACATAGGCAGAAAGCCCCAACAGTCCGAGACAGGAGATAAAAATGGCCAGTATAGCAAATAAGCCTGCCAGTTTCTTCGTCCGTTCCTCCCCATCAAACTTCTGCGCATATTGCTGGTCCGCAAACTGATAATTAAAGGGATAGGCAGGATTGTATTTTTTAAAGATCACTTCTGCTTTCTGGAGATTAACCGACAGGGAGTTAGCAGCCTCAAAACGGATATGCAAGGTATTGAACCAACTGCCAGGGCCCTGGATCACTACCGGAGGTATCCTTTCATAGGAAGATCCAACAACATAATCTTTTACAACGCCAACAACACGCCAGGTCCTGCTGCCTTCTTTTTCACGGAGTACCTGTCCGAGCGGATCTTTGAATCCCATTGTCTTAACGGCCGTTTCATTCAGTACAACGGAAAAACTATCCGCAGGATACCGTTGAATATCAATGTCCCTGCCAGCAACCAACTGCAATCCGGCCGTCTTGACCAGATCAGCATCACTGCTGTATAAGGCAATGGCTTCATCAAAACTGGCCGGTTTACCCTCCCAGATCAATCCCCAGGTATTAGCCGCCCGTTGTGTAATGGCCGACATTGTTTTGGTAACTGCTACCGCGGTACCGGATGAAAGTAACTCCTGTTTGATCAGGGGATATTGCTTTTCTATATCTCCGGAGAAGTCTACATTGATGAGCTGTTGTCTGACATACCCTGTACTTCTCTCCTGCACATACCGGATCTGGTTCCTTATCACTACGGTACAGATAATCAGCACTACAGCAAATGTAAACTGAAACACCACCAGTGTTTTTCTGGGTGATATAGCTCCTTCCCGCTTTTTAAAACCGCCTTTTAACACACTTACCGGTTTAAATGCCGAGAGATAAAACGCAGGGTAGCATCCGGCCAGTAAACCGGTAAGCAGTATAAATGCGACAGCACACAGCCAGAAAATGATGTTTGTATAAGGGATCGCAAGCGAGGTATCGATCAACAGATTAAAATAGGGTAAAGCGCCTTCCACCAGCAACATCGCCAGGCATCCGGCAATCAGGGCCGTCAATAGTGCTTCTGTCATGAACTGGCCAAATAAAAGGCCCTTTCCGGCGCCTGCTACTTTCCTGATGCCGACCTCTCTTGCCCTGCGCTCACTTTTTGCAGTACTCAGGTTCACAAAGTTGATACAGGCGATTAACAGGATCATGATGGCTACAATACCGAATAAACGGACAATGGCAATACGTCCGCCGGTAGCCCGTCCATCTTCAAAAACACTGTACAAACGCCACTTGTCGAGGGGAAAGAGAAAATGTGTCCAGATGTCGTTGCGACCGGAATAGTGTCGGGCAATATCTTTTATCTTTCCTTCTACAACCGCCGCATTTGTATTTGGCTGCAGCAATACGAAGGTAGAAATGTTGTTACTTAACCAGCTGTCATTACCCCAGCCGATCTTATTAAGATAAGTCCAGGGCAGCAGATAATCTATATCAAACCGGGTATTGGAAGGCAGGTCTTTCAGTACGGCTGCTACACGGAAATAGTCCACCGAGTCGATTTTAATCATCTTATTCAGCGCAGGTTCTTTCCCAAAGAGCTTTTGTGCCAGACGTGCCGTAATAACGATTTCATGACTCGCGGTAAGCAGCTGCCGTGAGGATCCCTCCAATACCGGAAAGCTGAACAGGCTAAAGAAACTACTGTCCGTAAAAGCGCCTTTAATGCCGGTGAATGGCGCTGTTCCTGCCGATAGCAACAAACTGCTTACGGCTGCCACACGGGCGGTATTTTGAATTTCAGGATAGTCTTTCTTCAGGGCAGGTCCGAGGGGCTGTTCCGTCTGATTGATAGCGATCGTTTTATGATCGGCAGTCGCTAGTCCATACACCTCATACAGTCTGTCCCTGTTTTCATGAAAGCGGTCAAAACTAAACTCATGCTGTATCCATAACAGGATCAATGCGGCACCAGCCATGCCAATGGCTAATCCGGAGATATTGATAATAGAAAAACGTTTGGTCCTGGTCAAACTGCGCCAGGCAATTTTGATATAGTTTCTCAGCATAGTGGGTATGCCTTATATAAGGCAATCATCTCCCGCCAATGGATATGCCAAAAATAAATCTATTTTAAAACAGACACTTACTTATATAAAATAGTACAATATGTTCAGTTTTAACAAGCTAAGTTGTCCGGTTTCAGAACAGCCGCTATGATGCAAAAAAAATCCGGATAACTATCGTCATCCGGGAATATCAGTTATAATACGAGGTCTTATTTCAGTGTCGCGATATCCAGTTTAGGGGCATCTTTCACTTTCTCCGCCATTTCAGCCGGCAGATAAGGACGGCCACCAGTAGCAGCTACACAGGTACCTGTAAATACGGCGCTTGTCATCACCTTACCGTTCATGATGATAGACTGTTTGAAATGCAGTCTCGGCTGACCGCCGGCATCGGCATGCAGTTCGCAGGTTACGGTGAATTCGTCATCCTTTTTCAGAGAACGTAAAAATTTCAGGGTATACTGAGACAATACCATGTGCACACCTTTTGCAGCTTCCTCCGCAAAATCAAAGCCCAGCACCTCTTTTATATAATCGTGCCTGCACCACTCCATATAAAAGGGATAGTATAAACCATCCATGATACCCTGCACGTCAATATGTTCTTCCTTTACCTTGTAGATTTTTGAATACTCCATGACTTACTACCGTTTTTTTATGTGGCCGCAAATATAAGCTTTAGACAGATTAGTTCGTATCCCCTAATCCGGGCATAAAAAAAGCGCCACGAAAAACCGTAGCGCTTTTTTCCCTAATTGAATTTATTACAATCTGAATAAAGCGGCAAGAATAAATCTAGTTTCAGACTTTACCAGATCAGGACGCCAGTTAGGATCTAATGGAGTCGTTGAATAACCTGTCTGAGAAGTTACCCCACCTTCACCCGCAAAATAAGGCACATCGGAATGTCTATTTACCAGTTCAAAACGGAATGTTATACTCTGGTTGGGCATATAATCAAAGTTAGTAGACATATCCCATCCCTTAAATTTGTCGCCCGGATTAGCACTGAAAGGATATGCACCCTCAGTTTGCGTCGGGTTGTTGGGATTAGGTAAAGGGCTTGCCTGACCTGTAGGATAAAGTACCAGATATCTTCCAGGATTAGTCATCACCCCACCACCAACTGTCCATGCAAATTTGTTATTGTTAAACCAAATACGGTTGTAAAACATTGCACTTGCGAAATACTGAGCGGGACCTTTCACGCTATCATTCTTGAAGCCATTCACGCCACCACCTTTTTCAAAGCCAACATCGGCAGTCAGAGAAAATGCCATACGGCTGATACCTTTTGACTTAGGTCTGTTAAAATATCTTACAAGTAAACTATTGTCCGAATGGAAGCGTTTTCTGTCAGGCAGTCCACCTGCATCAGTACCATAGTAGTCGTTGGTGAGCAATTTCAGATTACTGTTGTCAGGCATCCAGGTAATGTTAAAACCAAGGCCTGGCATTTTATTAAACTTACCATAGCTCTGCCATCCGTTGATAATCCATGGTTCTATCTTCAGGTTCTTTGTAGGATAGATCTGCACACGTACACCATTGAAAAACCAGGGTGTGTTATCAGATGTAAAAGATGCCTGGTATTCCCAGTTTTCCGGCTGATAGTAGGAATTCAACCCGATATAACTCATGAACATCCCCCCATCGATATTAATACCATACCATTTATTAATATGATAACCGACATAAGCTTCACTTAAATAACGATAAACATTTGCCAACTGATACTGGCCACGATAAGGACTAACGTCATTACGTGGCACGACTATAGATCTGGTGCCAAACTGTGTCATTACTCTTGCGCGGGCGCCTTTATAGTAAAAATCACCACCGAAATGCAGTGCCGACAGCTGCACCTCATTATTACGGGCCAATGCAGTAGAACCTACTACTGTATTGTCATTCGGTTTATTAAAGGAATGTGTATAGTTTACATCCATTAAAATACTTGGTGTAAAAAACTTCATGTCTTGAAATACAGAATATTCTCTTCTGTCGCTTCCATTTTGCCAGGTCTGGTCAATACCATCGAACGGAATTTTTTCCGTAACAGAAGTAGTGTCCTGTGCAATTGCGCATACAGCTTTTGTAGCCAGCGCAAATACTAAAATTACCTTTTTCATTTGTTTTGTGATGTTTTGTTCGCCTACCAAACAATCGTTCGTTAGTTTTCACACATATGCCAAAAGACATACCACGCCATCTTTTACCAGCGTAAAAAACATCACAAATCCTTTTACATGCTACATCCTGTCGGTTTCCTCCACTATTAGCAAGACAGGAAAACAAAAAAAAACCTTCTCATGTTGAGAAGGCTTTATCAGAATGGCAGGATTAGCATAGTGCCAACGAATCTATTTTGTAATACCTCACCTGAAGCAACTCCAAGGGACGGATTATTTGACCTGGTTTCTCAAATATATAAGCACCCACTCAAATTGATAAGGCTTTGACAGTTATTATTATTGTCCAAAAAACAAAACAGACTGGCAGCCAATCAATTATCGAAAGCCTAAGAAAAAGGCCCCATATTTGGCAAATCAATCCTGTCAACCAGGGGACGATTTTATATTGCTGTAAATAGTATACAAACGTAGAAACGTAGCGTTTGCTGTTCTTTAAGTGTTAGCTGACCGGCCGGGGTACTTTGTACCTTGGCCTTCCTTCAATTCCCACTTATCACCATATCAGCTTCTATAAACAATATCAGCTCATTCTATCGTAAAACGGGCATAAAAAGCCTCTCTGATGTTATCCAGTTCGTCTACTTCTTCTCCACTACAAATCACCTCAGTACCTGATAAGAGATAGTCGATCACCTGTTGTATACGAATCACGATAGGCTTAAAGTGATGTTTACTGATGAACATATACTTATCCTCTATCTGGGGCTTGGTGAAGGCGTCTGCCTTCAGGGTGTGATTAACAAGGATACCGACTTCATTGATAAATTCACAGTTGATCGTTAATGTGTACTTTTCCATAAACGAACTATTTTAATCATTAAAAAATGGGGGAAACAATCGTTAACTATAGAGTGAAAGTGCCTGTCGTTGTTGTACTAACAGCTTAAGGTCTTTCTATTCCTGTCCGAAGGGGTGCATAATCATATGTCTTGTTGAAGAAGATGCAGGTGAAAGTATTTTGGCAAGCAACTGATTACAGCTGCCCGAAGGACTACAATCCACATAAAAACAGGGACCGCTTGCTTCCAGCTGATTCACTGCGGCGGTAAACCGGACCGGTTCCCGCACAGCTTCCCGGCAATAAGCGGCATCAACGCTGAAAAGCGGTCTGGCCTGCAAACAGAAAAACGGGAGTAGGCATAGTGGGAAATTGGGTACAGTAAAATGTATCTGTTTTTAGTCTATTCTTTCCAGCTGATCACCTTCTATTTCCACAGAAACCGCCTGGCTGATAGCAGGCAATTTCAATACAAACCGCATCTGACCTGATTTCCGTAGTAAGATCCCTTCCATCCCGGTAAAGATGCCCTGTGTAATACGAACACGATCTCCTACACAGTAATAATATTCCAGGGCAATATCCTGGCCTCTCTCCTCAATCTTCCTGATGTGTTGTATCTCACGCTCGCTGACGCTTACCGGCTGACCACTGAACGACACCAGCGAAAGCACCCCGGGGATGCCCAGTATATTGACCTTGTGCTGCAACTTTATCTTTACAAAGATGTAATTTGGGAACAGGGGCACCTCTATCTGCTTCAGCCTGTCACTCCACTTCCTCGTCTCCCTCCGGAGCGGCAGATAGTGTTCTATCTGCTGATCGACAATGTCTTTTGCTACCTTCCTCTCAAAGTTTGCGCGCGTGTAAGCTACATACCATTTTGTGTCTACTAATGGGGCGACTGGTGTTCCGTTTTTCATATAAAGATGCTTCAGTAAAAAATAGTTTTCCCAACACGATCCGTTTGGCACAGTCTCACGCAGGTGGAATTTATAAAGCAATGGGAAACACTACAGGCGCAGAAAAGTCAGAGCCAGATGAGTTGCGGTTCTACTCATTTCAAGTGTTACATGATAACGGTTGGTCTTTAATGATCTCAGGCGGACAGCGCTTCGCCCAGCTATGTCCCAGTAGACATATTATTTATAAAAACAGGGGCACTCTAAATACTAGGCTTTGCTGATATCCGGGGTTTCCATTTTTAAGCAATTCTATGGGTTATCAATCACTGGGGTACAAACCTGTTGAATTATCTTATTGCTTTGAACTGAGAATATCAACTGAAACTAAATTAATATAATAAAATTAAACTAACAAGTGCTTATGCAGGAAATACGGGTAAATTAATATCAGGTATTTCAAAATTGCACACATTTAAATAAAATCATTTTCATCATGAAAAATGACCGCACTTACCAGGTATTTATCTAATGTTCAAAAGTAGCTGTGCGTGATGTAAGTGTTAACATTCAGTTAATCTACGAAGGTTATCTTTAACACTCAATGTAATAGTATGATTTTGTCCTTGAGCCCCGCCAAGAGAAAAGAGTTCAACACTATTTACCATGCCACTCATGGAAGACTGTACAATACATTTTTAAAGTTGACCAAAGATGAGACACTCGTAAAAGATATTCTTCAACAATGTTACCTGAAGCTCTGGGAAAACTGGGAGCAGATTGCCGACAAAACAGACATATACCCATTACTTTTCACCTATTCACGTAACATCTTCATTGACGAGTTACGTAAAATAAAAGCCAGAAAGACATTATTGCAACACATCAGTGCGTCTGGAGAAAACAGTGGCAGTTCTGAAGATCACTATATACTGAAAGAATGCCTGGCCACAGTGAACACCGCTGTAAAACATATGCCGGCGAGAAGAAGAGAAGTCTATAAACTGGCGCTTGAAGAAGGCATGAGTAGAAGGAATATTGCAGATCTGCTGTCTTTGTCACCAAATACCATTGACTGTCACCTACAGGAGGCCATGAAAACGATTCGCACCATTGTAAACAGTTAATCAGAACGAAGATCCCTATATTATCATTTTTCTTACTCCGTTGCAGGTAGTTTATTACCTGTTGTCCTATTATTTTTTTACCAAAAAATATTAAATTCGCGTAACAGCTTATAGCCAAATGCTGTAATAAATACGCAAAAAAATGCCGCTACCAGGAATAGCGGCATTTTTATATGGATGCATAACCAATCATAATTTAAGCCCAATCAGTAATTCTCCACTGATATAAGTCCATGATGCATCACCAACATTATAGAGCTTCATCAGATAAACGTTATTCTGGTCATAGGGAGACAGCATGTTAGCAGAGTAACTCTCCACAGGGATAATGAGTTCGCCGGTAGCATGATCCGCTACTTCCAGGTAGTATGTCCCTGCTTTGGGTAATGGCAGTTCAACATATTCCGACGGTGTCATGTAATCAATATCATTCAATTCTCCGATCTTCACAAAAGTATAATCGTCCAGATTGAGATCATAAAACCGTACGTCAATACGACGGCTTTTCAGTATGCTGGTCGTATCTGTATTAAGCAGGCTAAATTTTCTTGTACCAGCAGCCGGAGGCGTAGTTTCAAGATTGGCGGCTGACAGCATAAGCGGTGTAGTTCCCTCTCCCAGGCTAACCAATGTATATTCCACACCCGGGCGTTCAATATCGATCAGTGAATCGATGAAATAGTGGTCACTTCCTGCTTCCTTTATTTTCAATCGCTGTTTTCCTGTTGCTACGTAACGGGACAAGGTACTGATTGCGGACAGGCTATCTGCCAGCAGACTATCGCCTACCATCACTTCATAATATTGGGCGATACTGGAAGACGTCATCCGGAAAGTTGCATAAGAAGGCAGTTCCGGTAATTCACCCCGCTTCTGGCAGGCAGAAAAAAAAGCAATTGTCAGTAAGAGAAAGAGGATCTTTTTCATTTATAGTTCAACATTTAATTGTAATAACAGGTGCTGCCGTAGCAGCACCTGTGGCCTATGTTTAGTTCAATAAGTCAACAAAATGGATTAATAGTTACCGTTAGCTGGATCGTAAGAAGCCCAGTTATCATCCCAACGCACGCTGCCTGCTGCACCGAATGCACCTTTACCTGCGTTAGCAGCTAATGTGTAACGGAAATCAGGAGCAGGATAGTTGAAAGGAGCCTGCAGACCAGCAAAGCTGAATGCGTTTGCGATGTTGCTTGTAACGTTACCGCTCCAACCTACCCAGGCAGCTACCGGAGTTGGTGTAACGCCAAGTGTGAAGCCATGTACGCGGCTGTTGGTGAATACACCATCACCAGCAGTAGAGATGTGAGTAACAGCGCCAGCGCCATCAAAGATCACACCTGCTTCGTCATAACCTGCAATGATTGAATTAGTCAGGTTGAAAGAAGAGTTTCTTCTCCAACGAGCACCGTACAACAGACTGTCTCTTCTTACTTCAGAACCAAGGATGGTGAAGTTAGCCAGCGTAGGACGGGTGATAGGAGTTGCACTGGTACCACCAGCGTTGTTGTCAGACTCGATACCGTTTGGATCTGCAGTTACAGGAACACCAGGGTATCTCAGAGATACTGCATACTGGATATTACCCACGTAACCCAGGTCAAAATCGAACTCGTCATCGTTATTAGCAAATGCCACCAGGTGTTTCGCATTAACGGTTCCACCGAAAAATTCGAAAGCATCATCAGCGCCAAAAGACACCTGGATGCTATCCAGTACCGTACCGCTACCGACACCGCCTAAAGTCAGACCGTTGATTTCGTTACCGTTACCCAGATCACGACCAGCATACTCGATACGTACACATTTCAGTGTACCACCATTGTGAGAAGCATTGGTACCACCGTAGGTGATAGAATAACCTGCAGGAATTTCAGCAGGCAGGATACCTTCGATCTGTGAACCATTAGCGTTGGTTGGAGCATCACCCAGGATAACGATGCCACCCCAGTCGCCAGGAGCACGCTGAGTCTTTGGTTTGTCAGAAGTGAAAACGATAGATGTGTTTGCGTTACCGTCCGCGATCAGTTTACCACCTTTGGTAATGATCAGGTAGGAAGTACCGCGTGTAGAATTAGATTTTCCCTTTATGAGGGTGTTTGGCTGTATCAGCAATGTGGCGCCATTCTGTACATAGGTTGGACCGTCGAGGATCCATACTCTGTCATTGGTCAACGTAAATGTACCGCTGGCAATGGTAGCAGGAATAGTTCCTGTGAGGGATGGCCAGGAGCGGGTATCAGCACCAACACCTGCGTTTACTGAACGATCAAACTGACCTTCTTTCTGGTCAATTGCTCCTTCCTTTTTGCAGGAAGTAAAAATAGCCGAAGCAGCGATAGCTGCAATAAATACGCGTTTTAACATGAGGTTCCTTTTAAATAATGGTTAATAAACAATCTATATCGAACTAAAACAGGTTTTCAATGATTATTGCGCGATACGGTATCAGAAAGTATAGCTGGCGCTGATCGTAAAGTTTCTGCCATACCAGAACTTACGTCTCAGCTCATCATACCGGCTGTCATACTTTTTCCCGCTGGGATCGTTTGGAATAATAAGGTTTCCATACTGATCAAACTCCCCTGGCACTCCCGAGGCATTGGGTTTCCATATATTTTTGTGGTTATTATAGTATCTGATCACCGGCTGGTTCAGCAGATCAGCCGCATTCAATTTGATCTCAGCCTTGTTATTCTTCATAAAGCGGTAATTCAGCTGTAAATCCACCACATCCCTGGCTTTCTCATATTCATTATATTCATCCAGCTCAGAACCAAAGATGATACGCTCTCCCACCCTGTTGTATACTGCATTAAAACCTATATGTTTGCCTGTATATATCACACCGCCGTTGATGATGTAAGGCGCCTGACCAAACAGCGGACGGTTACGTCTTGCTGGCTGTATGATCTCCTTATTATCATCAATACGAATTCTTACTTCCGCGTCATACTCTACCTTGGCATTGAGATAAGAGAAGTTACCGGAGAGGTAAAGATTTTTCAGAAATTCAGAGGTTTCATTGATGAACCCTGCTGACTTACGGAAGTTGAATTCAAAACCCAGATCGGTTGCCGATTTCATGTTCACATACTGCATCGTCAATACGTGCGCGGGTATCATGGCTGCTTCCAGCTGCAGTTCTATCGGATCCCTGAATTTCTTATAAAAGGCAGAGAAGGATATCAGCTCCTGCGGAGAAGGATAAAACTCTATACGAAGATCCACGTTCCTGATAGCAGTTGGTCTCAGGTTATCACCACTCACCCAGGTATCTTCCTCCGGTTTATAATATTCAAAGAAAGACAGTTCTCTCAGGTCAGGTCTTGCTACAGAGTGATAATAAGATGCTCTCACATTGAATTTAGGCGTGATCTCATAGATCAGGTTGACGGAGGGCAACCAGTCTGTTTTATCAATCGTTACAACAGTATCGGAAAGTGTGATCGTGCCATCTCCTTTTGCCCTGGTATCCAAAGTGAGGGAGTTCATATAGTTCTTTTCCACGCGCAAACCGCCCGCAAATCGTAACTGTTTCGTAAAATGTCCGTCCAGCATCAGGTAACCTGCATGTAAACGCTGATAAGCATTATACCCGTTTGCACGTCCGCGTTCCTGGTTCTGCGATGCCAGCATGGAGAAATATATCAGCTTACCATATCCGAAATTGGACTTGTCATACACCTCATAATAAGGAAGCCCCGTCAGTTTACCTGCCAGATCTGAAGCACCGGCGTCTGGTCTGATACTGAACTGTTCTGCCTCAAAATCTGCTTTTCTGTAAGTACCCTGATAACCGGCCTTTACCTGTTGTTGTAGCCCACCTAAGGTAAAAGGTTGCAAGCCTTCCGCACTCCAGGTATAACGGCGCTCCTTCAGGTCGGAATAATAGGTACTGGTACGTAACTGGTTGGCATCGTTATATACATAACCGAAGAGTTGCGCTCCCGGCGCTCTCTCACCCATGATACGTTTGTTATCCGGCTCCTTACGGTTAGTAGAGGAAAGACTTCCGTTCCAGTTAAACCGGAAACCCTTTTTACCGATAGTATGCTCACCTTCCAGTTTGCTCTGGAAAATGGTATTATACAAAGGGAAGTTTGAAAATGCGTCGATGTCTGTGCCGGAATAAAGGTTTTGTCCTTTATACAGGCGAGTCCTTTCCGTGAACTTCTGGGTGAAGATACTCTTCATGGCCAGCTTATGTTTCCCGAAGGAGTAACCAAGGTTCAGCAATCCGCTGAGGTTATTGTCAAACAGGTATTCCTTTCCCTCATAATAGTGAATCTCGATGGGTGCATGGTCAACATAATCCTGGGCCGTCTGCTGATTCCTGTAGGTCAGTGCAAAAATGCCTCCGAAACGTCTGCCGTCTTTCAGCTGTTTTACCCTTCCGACATTCAGCTCATAATCCTGTACCGGTTTACCAGTAAAACGATACATTGTAAACCTGTTCGGGAAATCGGCACTGACAGCACCGTATTTTTTACGACTTTCCGTGTCGGTACCATAATATCCTTCTGCCACCAGTTTTGCATATTCACCTGACTGATAAGTACCAGGCAGTTTGCGACTACCGTCATCAAAACCCAGGTAATCGTATTTACCCCTTTCTGGTCCGTAAAAATCCTTACCCGTGGTTTTCGTATTGAAACCGGTACCCAACTTGATACGCACGAAGTTTTCAACCGGAATATCTCTTGTCGTCATATCTACTACCCCGCCCGAGAACTCTCCCGGCAGATCAGGTGTAGCCGTCTTATATACTACCACATTATCGATCAGAGCACTAGGTATTACGTCAAATGCAAAGTTGCGGGCATTCGGTTCTGTACTGGGCAACAGTGAGCCATTCAGCTGTACGTTATTATAACGGTCACTCAGACCACGTACGATCACAAAGCGGTTATCCTGTACATTCAGTCCGCTTACACGATTCAGCACCTGGGCCACATTATTATCCGGTGTACGCAGTATCTGCTCTCTTACAATGCCATCCAGCGTAGCCGCGCTACTTTTCTGACGGGCAAACATTCCTTCTATGGATGCCTTTCTATAGTCTGCGGTGATCACCACTTCGTTCAGTGATTTGGAGGAAGGCTTCATGGATATATCCAGGGGGGTATTTTCCCCTGCCTTTACAATGATGCCTGTAATGCGACGGCTCAGGTAAGAGATGAAGCGTACTTCCATGGTGTAAGTACCCGCAGGTATCTCTATATTATAAGTACCATCTACACTACTCTGCATCCCTTTATTCACTTCGATGATATGAATAGTAGCACCGGGCAACATTTCCCCTTTTTCATCTATCACACGGCCGCTGACCAATCCTGGTTTAGGTTGTACCACTGGCTGACGGGGAGCAGTACTTATTCTTACCGCGATCTGTCTGTCGTCTACATCATATACCAGGGTTGCCTGTTGTTGCAGATCCGTCAATACTTTACCAAGCGGCTGTTTATTGAAGACTGCGTGACGGATACTTACATTACCCGCAGCCTGTTTATCATACGAAAATGAATAACGTGTCTGTTTACCTATTGCAAGCAATACTTCATCGAGTGTAGCACGTTCCATATTGCAGGTGATCGCATCCCTCAATGCACCGACACCCTGCTGGGCATATGCGAATGGCAGGCATAAAGAAATAAATAAGACAGTCAAAAAGAATCTCTTCGTCGTTGTTTCTGATGCGACTTTCAAAGTAAGGAACATAGTTTCGTTTAATTTACCCTTTGGACAATACACTACAGTTAAGGTGCACGAGGTGCCCTTTCAATACATGATTACCGGAATGTGTTTTTATGGCTTGATGATCAATTTTCCTGATTTCTCTTCCAGGTGCAATCCGTGTACAAACAAAATTTTTCTTAACAACTCCGCCGGCGGTTTTCGCATATAGGTGCCGGTGAGTCTCTTTCCATTCAGGATTGCCGGTTGCTGGCAAACAATATCTACTTTATAGGTTGTAGCTACTCTTTTCAAGACATCTGCCAGTGGCAGGTCATTAAATACGATCTGTCCGCTAAGCCACTCTCTCGTCGAACCAATATCTGTACTCCGCACCTCCATGGAATGCTTCTCAACATTATAACTCATCAGCTGACCCGGTGAAAGGATGTATTTTTCCTTATCTGCTGATATCTCCACTTTCCCCTGTACAAGTGTGACGCGTATATCATTCTCGTTCTCGTAGTGTTCTATATTAAATGCGGTACCCAGTACCACTGTCGTAACATTGCCTGTCTTCACCCGGAAAGGCCGGCCCGGATCACCTGCTACATCAAAAAATGCCTCCCCTGTGACCGTCACCTCACGTTCCCTGTCATTGTAAGCGGTTTCATTATAGGAAAGAGCTGCACTTGCATTCAGCCAGATACTCGTGCCATCCGGCATACTGACTTTCTTCACTTCCTGTCCGTCATTACGTAATGAGATCCATTCGTCAGGCTCCTGTTCTTTCATTTTCGGTCTGGATGACCAGAACGCGACTCCGGAAACTGCTATCAGGATCGTAATACCTGCGGCTACCTGCCAGCGTTTCATCTTAGACACAATTCCCTTTCTGCTACGGGCATTAATACTACTGTGAATATCATCCAACAGCGACTCACTTACCATATCCGGCACGTGGCTATCCACCGTCTCTTCCAGTGAGAGGATATGCCTGTGTACTTCCTCTTCATTTCCTTCCTCCAGGTACTTTAAAACCGCTTGCTCTTCTTCAGGTGTACACTGTCCATCCAGATATTTTTTTAACAGGTCGCTGTTCATTGATGATGTTTATACATATTAACTACGGATGAGGAAAACAGTTTTACTAGTCCGGACTATCTTTTTTTTATAATTGGCGGAAAAAACCGGCTTCTTGCTTCCGAAGATGCGGACACAGACCTGCCTGGCAACATTTTCCCAGCTATCCTGCCCCCTGCATTGTCTAATGCCGCTTCAATCAGCACGTCCTTTTCATCCCCCAGCGCCCGCAAAGGCAGCCGGGCAAATTCATCCGCTACAATCCCGGGTGTCAGTCCTGCACTGTAATCTCCCTTCCCGAGTGCATTATATAATTTAAATACCAGCGGGAAAAGTGTATAATTGACTTTCGGTGTAGCTCCCTGGTCGCTGATGGCAAAACTCGCCATATCTTTCCCCATGGTTTTCCCACCTATCTGCACCACCTCCATATAAGGCGACAGGTTATTGACAAGCAACTCTGCTGCGGAAGCGGTTCCGGCAGACGTAAGAATAATCAGTTTATTCAATGACAGCCTGTAAGACGCCAGTTCCTCAAATGTATAAGGATACGGGGCGTCATTCAAAGCATCCTGGAAGGAGCTATTAATAGTGCCGCCATTCCGGTTGGCTTTATACGTCACGAAAAGTGCGCTTGCCTGTACCGGGGCGACAACTGCTCCGATCAACGCAGCAGAAGAAACATCCCCTCCCGGATTATAACGCAGGTCCAGTATCAGACTACTGATACCCGCCTGTTTAAGCTTATATAAGGAATCCAGCAACTGCTGGTCAAAACGGCCGTCAAAGTAGTTATAAAAGAGATAGCCGGTCTTCTGTGTACCCTCGCCGAATACCTTTGCCAGGTACACCGGTTGCTCCGTAAAGTGCGTAGGTGGCAGCATAATACTGGCGGCTTCTTTTAACTGTCCGTCTTCCAGGCGAACGGTGTTCAGGGTCACCCCCTTCCCTTCTTTCAGCACCTGGTGTAATGCTTCCGCAGAAGATGCAGTCAATTCCTGTCCGTTAACAGCAGTAAACAGATCCCCCCTTTTCAGCCCCTGTGCAGCCGCTGATCCTCCCGGCACAGCCAGTGTCACAGTACCAACCCAACGGTCGCCGGCTTCCTTCAGTTGCGTAAAGGCATATTCCAGGCCGTAATAGGCAAACGAAGAATAAGCAGTTAAGGGATGATCCGGATCCAGCAGATAGGAGAAACGGTCTGCAGGATGCAGCAATCCAGCCAGGAACTTACGGGCATCCGGATCCGCCGCCGGACGTGCCGGCAACTGATCATTCCAGTAATAATAGACCCGCATACTGTCCAGGATCCACTGATTCCCCTCTGGAAGGGGCGTAAGTGGTCCTGTTTCCTCCTTACGGCAGGAAAGTGAGCCAAGTATCCATAAGGTCAATAAAAGACTCCAAAAATGGCTATATTGATGATCCTTCATATGCAGCAGCAATTGAATCCCCTTATACTACGTTTGCAAAAACAGATTTTACTAGCGGAGCATGAAAAAAACAACAGGTTCCATAATTTTAACTATAGAATGCACGATCTTTAATTTATTTGTCAATTACCTTTAACATATGCAGCAGAATTCAAAAATCACCACATTGTTCCTCGATATAGGCGGCGTACTACTGAGCAATGGATGGGACCGGGCCGCCAGAAGAGAAGCAGCAGCCACGTTCTCACTGGACCTTCCGGAACTAGAAGAACGTCATCACCTGACTTTTGATACTTACGAGGAAGGGAAACTGACACTTGACGAATACCTGAAAAGAACGGTTTTCTACGAACCGCGCCCTTTCAGCGAAGACGAATTCAAGTCATTCATGTACTCCCGTACAACCCCTATCCCCGAAATGATAGAGCTGGTATGTAAGATCAAGGAAAAATACGGTGTTAAAATTGCCATTGTCAATAATGAAGGCAGAGAGTTAAATGAATACCGCATCCGTCAGTTTGGTATCAACAAATTTGTAGATTTCTTCATCTCATCCTGCTTTGTCCATTTCAGAAAACCAGATGCAGATATCTGGAAAATCGCCCTGGACATCGCCCTGGTAAAGCCGGAAGAAGTATTATATGTGGATGACCGTGCCATGTTTGTGTCCGTAGCAGAAGGACTGGGTATTAACGGCCTCCAGCACGTTACTTATGCAGCCACAAAAGAGAACCTGGCGAAGTATGGGTTTGTAGTAGAATAATTATAATGCCTCTGTCAGCAAAGGGAATTTCCCCTTTGTATATCAGCCCTGTATTACACATTGCTCCGGCAAGGGTAGTACAGGGCCTTTTAATGTTCGGCCGTTTTGTTCCTGTTCCGGTATTCCGAAGGAGACATGCCCATCAGCTTGGAAAACATCCGGGAGAAATAATAGGGATCTTCCACCCCTAAACGTACCGCAATCTCCTTCACCGTCGCCGCAGAAAACAACAGGTACTGACAGGCCTTCTGTATTTTCAGATGATTGAAATATTCTATGGGTGAGTACCCGGTCTTTTCCCTGAAGACAGCCGAAAAGTGCGAAACCGATAAACCGGCATATTGTGAAAACTCCTGTAGTGTGATCAATTGATCCAGCTTTTCCTGCATCATGGTAATCGTCTGCCCGATAATATCCTGCCGCTCCTCCTGACCGGCATGGTTGAACTTTTCCTCATACAACAGCGAAGACAGGAAGTGATTGAAAATCATGTTCACATAACGCAGGTTATCATCTCCATAGCCCTTTTGCAGGTTGATACAGATATCTTCGAAAAGACGGATCCTGTTCTCATTGTAGGTAAGATGCAGCCGGAAGTTTTTGGCGCGCTGAAGGATCAGTCCGACGATATACGCAGAGATCTCTCCCTTAAAATGTATCCAGTATATTGTCCATGGTTCCTGCTCCTCCGATAGATATTTATGCGGCGTGTTAGCCGGAATAATGACAAATTGAGACGGCAGTACATCTACCCGCTTTTTATCTATCTCGATCCAGCCCTTCCCCTCTATACAGTATATAATAATGTGCTGGCTGATGCCGGACGGACGTTTGATATAATGATACCGCGCTTTAGGATAATATCCGATATCCGTAATATACAACTGGCGGGTAATCGGGTCCTGGGTAAGGAAATCAGCCGATATCTTCCTGGGCACCACAATCAGTTGCTGCCCCTCAAAACCCTCCCTTTTTTTCAATATCTTTTCCTTCATGGCGGTGGAATATGTCCCAAGATACAAAAACCAGAAAATAATCCATCATTTTCATAAGATACCCTATTTTCCGGCTTCTCCCCAAGCACGAAATTTGAACTTATAAAAATCAACACAGGAATCCACGTTATCAGCAATACCGACGACGTTACGGTCACTGGTTACAATCCACATTACAAACACCGGCAAATACAGGTCAGCAATCGATGAATTATTTCGGCAAAATATCACTGGGCAGCCTGCTGTGTTATATGACAGCAGGAACAGCACAGGCACAACAGGTCAACAACAGCAAGGATAGTACGGTCATATCCAATGCGCACGTCAGATTAACCGTGCATACCCGCAGCGGATATATCGACTATCAGTTTAGTAACGGTGTAAGATTGCAGCATACGATTGCCACGATAGAAGAAACACAGGCCGGCAGACTGTCAAGCACCGACTTTTCACAACACCAGTGTAAAACGTCGCCCGTGCAGGACGCCAATGGCCGGGGTGTACTGCTGCGTTTCACACACCGTGATCCTGCTAAAGCAATACAACTCGAACAACAGATTACCATCTATGAAAAAGCCGCTCACCTGCTGCTCAAAGTACAGGCGACAGGCAATACTACGCTGGAAACGCGTAACATCTCTCCATTAACCATACTCCCGGGGCAACAGCGCTATCTGTCTGTTCCGGGCAGTAACTCCCGCATCCTGGATGTGCCTTTCGACAATGATAACTGGGTACCGGTTGTCACCCGTCAGTGGCCCTCCGTATCAGGTATCAGTTATGAATTCACCTCCATCTACGATCAGCAGACCCTTTCTGGTCTGGTAGCCGGTAGTGTCACACATGATTTCTGGAAAACAGGCATCCGTTATGGCGCGGGAAAAGAAAACGGACGTATCGACTCCTTTATCGTATACGGCGGAGCTGCCACACCGGATGACCGTAATCTGCCGCCTGCTTATGGTGGACTGGATGGCACGCATGATCATTTCCCACATGGGACGATGCAGGGTCGGACAGTCTCCTCCCCGCTTATTTTCATCTCTGCTACAGCAGATACCCGGCAGGCATTTACCGCCTATGGAAAGGTCAACGTGCAAATAGCTGGTAAAAGTGAGTGGAAAGGAAATGCGCCCTTCTACTGGAACAGCTTCGGCGTAGAGAACGTATTGGGTTATACAAAGATCATGATGCCGCCGGATGTATTAAAGACCTCCGACTTCATCGCCTCCATGAGCAACTTCAATAAATATGCCCCTCCGGTGCTTAGCATTGACTCTTATGACCAGGCTATCTACACCACCGAGGTATTGGCATCTATCGGAGAACATGGGCGTAAAAACAGGCAGCAGATGGGATTCTATTTCATCCCCTTTGCCGTATGGACCTGGAAAAATACTGTTGAAACGCAACAACTGGCGGGTACACAAACTCCACTGAGCGAAGTCGTACTTCGTGATGGCAACCATCAACCCATCATGTACAAGGAGGGAGACTGGGCAGCTTATGCGATTGATCCTTCCCATCCTGCCACCAGACAGTCCGTCATCCAACAACTGTTAAAAGCGAAAGCCATCCATGCTACTTTTATCAAAATAGACTTCCTGACAGCGGGCGCACTGGAATCCAGCACCCGTTACAATAAAAATATCCGTTCGGGGATGCAGGCCTATAGTGAGGGAATGAAGATGCTGCGCTCCCTCGTTGACTCTATCATGGGACCAGATATCTTCCTCACTATGGCCATTTCACCTATGTTCCCACACCAGTATGCACACACCCGCTTCATCTCTACCGACGTCTACTCTCACCTGAGAGATGACCAACCGAAATTCCCCCACTATGGCAGTACCGCCGCTTCACTGGCTGCCGGTTCTCATATGTGGTGGATGCAGGGTACCTTATGGCCTTTCACCAACCTGGATGTGGTCGTGATGAAGAATTTCCAGCAAAATCCGGATCTCAGCGAACAGGAGATCAAAGTACGTCTGTATGCCATGATGGTCATGGGTAGTATTCTCGGTGATGGTTCTGACCTCCGTCAGCCAGTGGCGGCAGAGCGCTTCAGAACCTTCCTCGACCATCCCGCCCTCTGTGCCTGGTTCAGTCATCCTGCGGCTTTCACGCCTATTAGTATGTCTGAAGGTGATACGCAGGACCAGCAGCTCACCTTCTGTCATATAGGTGATACCACCCTCCTGGCGGCATTCAATTTTGTGCAGAATAAAACATTCGAAAGCAGCTGGCAGACCGCCACTGTGCTGAAAGATAAACAAGACTACGAGATCAGGGATTTCCTGAGTAATGCACTATTGGGCGAAATCCGTAAAGGACAAACTTCCTTTACCCTCAGCGTGCCTGCAAAAGATGCATTGCTCGTTAAACTGGTTCCACGTAATTAAAAGCATAAAACGCAAAAGAAAGACTATATGGAAGTGACAGTCCGGATTGAAAAAGTATCCATTCCTACCTACAAGACAGGCACACCGGAAAAGCATCCTATGTTCCTGGAGAAAAGAGTTTACCAGGGCAGCAGTGGCGTTGTGTACCCACATCCCGTTATTGAGCAGATTGCAGATGAGAAAAGTTCGCAGGAATACAATGCGGTATTCCTCGAAAATGAATTCCTGGAGATCATGATCCTCCCCGAACTGGGCGGACGTATCCAAAGGGCATATGATAAAGTCAGACAGCGTGATTTTGTGTATTATAACCAGGTGATTAAGCCGGCCCTGGTAGGACTGGCGGGTCCCTGGATCTCTGGTGGTATTGAATTCAACTGGCCACAGCACCATCGTCCGAGCACCTTCCAGGCAGTAGATTATGCCGTAGAAGAAAATAATGATGGCAGCAAAACCGTGTGGATGAATGAAGTGGAAGTGATGTTCCGGACTAAAGGAATGGCAGGTTTTACCCTGTATCCTGACAAGGCATATCTTGAGATAAAAGGCCGTTTATTCAACCGGACGATGTTCCCCCAAACCTTCCTCTGGTGGGCTAATCCGGCAGTAAAAGTGAATGACCACTATCAGTCCGTATTTCCACCAGATGTATACGCCGTATTTGATCACGGAAAAAGAGATGTATCTGATTTCCCGATCGCAACCGGTACCTATTACAAAGTAGACTATGCACCGGGTACAGATATCTCCCGCTACCATACCATTCCTGTACCGACCTCCTATATGGCCATCCGCTCGGAATACGATTTCATGGGTTGTTATGAGCACGATACACAGGCGGGAATGCTCCATGTAGCAGACCATCATGTATCACCGGGCAAAAAACAATGGACATGGGGGAATGGTGACTTCGGCTATGCATGGGACAGAAACCTGACTGACGAAGACGGTCCGTATATCGAACTCATGACCGGTATGTTTACCGACAATCAGCCCGACTTCTCCTGGTTACAGCCCAATGAAGGCAAGACCTTTGAGCAGTATTTTATGCCTTATGCGCAGACGGGCGTCGTGAAGAATGCAACCAAAGAAGCGATGCTCAATATGGAGTGGGAAGGACAACAACTGCACATCAAAATATATGCAACTGCCCTCTATAAAGACGCCAGCGTACGCGTATTACATGATGGTAAGGAAGTAAAAAACTTCCCGGCCGCCCTCTCTCCATACGCACCGTTTTCAACTACCTATGATTGCGGCGCTGCTGTAGTACCCGAACAATGGAAGGTGATCGTTGCAGATCAAAACGGCCGTGAACTTGTCTCCTGGCAACCGGCCGCACCTGTGACACACGAAATACCACCACCTGCATCCGCTGCAAAATTGCCTAAAGACATTGAGCAGGTAGAAGACCTTTATCTGAATGGTCATCACCTGGAACAATACCGTCATGCAACATTCAATCCGGTTGATTACTACGAAGAAGGATTGAGAAGAAGTCCGGGAGACATCCGCTGTAACAATGCCATGGGCTTATTACTGCTGCGTCGCGGTCAATTTGCCAAAGCGGAACCTTATTTCAGAACGGCGATCAAAACCATGACCAGCCGTAATCCGAATCCTTATGACGGCGAAGTATATTATAACCTTGGTTGTTCGCTGCTCTTACAGGACAAATCAGCCGAAGCATATGATATATTCTTCAAAGCCACCTGGAATGATGCATGGCAACACAGCGGTTTCCTCATGCTGGCACGTATCGCAACTTCCAATGGTAAATGGGATGATGCTTTGTCACTGGTAAAAAAATCACTTGTGCGCAATTATCACAACCATACTGCCCGTCACCTGCAAACGATCATCCTGCGTGAGAAAGGATTACAGGAAGATGCGATTGCCTTCGCGAAGGAATCCATACAGATCGATCCGTTTAACTACGGCTGTCTGTTTGAATGGTACCTGATCAGCAATGACAGCAGTGTATTACAACGCATGCGTTCACTGATGCACGGTTCCATCAACAACTACCTGGAACTGTCACTGGACTATGCTTATGCAGGCGCTTACGATACCGCCATCACCTTGTTACAATCTTATATCGATACTTACGACCGTGCTTCCCCGCTCCTGTACTACTATATGGGATGGTTTGCCAGCCGTAGTCATTTACCAGAGCAGGCACTGAGCTTCTATCGCAAAGCCGCCACGCAATCCCCCGATTACTGCTTCCCTAACAAAACAGAAGAAGTACTGATCCTTCAGGATGCATTGTTGCTCAACCCTACAGACGCCAAAGCCGCCTATTACCTGGGTAACCTCTGGTATGACAAACGTCAGTATACAGCAGCGATCGCCTGTTGGGATCAATCCGCCACACTGGATGATACCTATGCCACCGTGCACAGGAACCTTTCACTGGCTTACTACAACAAATTGCATCAGAAAGCGGCTGCTGTCAATGCCATGGAAAAAGCCTTTACACTGGCGCCGGATGATGCCCGTATACTCATGGAACTGGACCAGCTGTATAAGATCACCGGCCGGTCTTCACAGGAAAGATTATCACTGCTGGAAAACAATATGAAGCTGGTAGCAATGAGAGACGATCTGTACCTGGAAAGAATCACGCTTTACAATAACTTAGGAGAGTTTGAGCAGGCCCGCAGACTCCTGTCACAACGTAAATTCCATCCATGGGAAGGTGGTGAAGGAAAGGTAGTAGGACAATATATCCTTTGTCATACTGCGCTCGCAAGAAAGGCGATTGATCAGGGACAATATGAAAACGCTCTCTCTCTCCTGCAGACCCTGGAAAGCTATCCGGAGAACCTTGGTGAAGGCAAACTCTATGGTGCACAGGAAAATGACCTTCATTATCTGAGGGGCTGTGCTTATGCAGGTCTGGGTCAACAGGAAGCAGCAAACGAACAATTCCTGGCAGCTACTGTTGGTATCAGCGAACCTGTGCAGGCGATCTATTACAATGATCCGCAGCCAGACAAAATCGTTTATCAGGCACTGGCCTGGCAGCAACTGGGACAGCCGGAAAAAGCAGCCCGGATCTTTGACCGCTTCATACAATTTGGCAAGGCACATCTGCATGATGAAATCCGCATAGATTATTTCGCCGTTTCACTACCGGATATGCTGGTATTTGATATCGACCTTAACCAGCGTAACCGTATTCACTGTCTTTACCTGATGGGGTTAGGCTACCTGGGACTACAACAGGAACAACAGGGTCAGCAACATCTCGACCAGGTATTGATGCTGGATGTAAATCATCAGGGCGCTACTTTTAATCCATTTACCAGGACTATTCTATGTTAAACATACAACACCAGGCACTCTCCGCTACCCGCGTCATTTATGGCGAGACTGGCGGAGAGCCGCTTGAACAGATTACGCTGGAGAATGCAGCCATCCGTATAGAACTCATTAACCTGGGCGCTACTATCACTGCAATCTACGCCCCCGACAAAGCGGGTGTCCGTAAAAACATCGTAGCAGGTTATACTAATCTGCAAGCCTACTGGCAGAACCCGGCTTACTTTGGTGCTACTGTTGGTCGTTATGCCAACAGGATAGCCGGCGGTAAACTATCCATTAACGGTGTCAACTACCAGTTACCAGTCAACAATGACAACAACCATCTGCATGGTGGTTTTGACGGATTTCACAGGAAAGTCTGGCAGGTGATACAATGCAGTGAGAGCGAAGAACAGGCCAGCATCACCCTGGCTTATACAAGTCCTGACGGAGAAGAAGGTTATCCTGGAACACTCCGTGTCCAGGTCCGCTATATACTCGACCGGCATAACCGTCTGACCATCACATATACTGCCAGCACTGATAAAGCAACGCCGGTAAGTCTGACAAACCACTCTTACTTCAACCTGACTGGTTTTGATAATCCGCTCGTAACAAATCACCAGCTTCGTATCAATTCAGACAATTACACGGAAAAAAACAGCAGCAACACCCCTACCGGTCAACTGCTTCCCGTAGCAGGAACAGCGCTTGATTTCACGAATGCCCGTCCGGTAGGTCAGTGTATTGACCAACTCCCGGCGGACATGGGTTTTGATCATAACTATGTGCTACGCCCCTATAATACGGAGAACATTCCTGCCGCAGAACTGGAAGATCCGGAAAGTGGTCGCGTACTCCGTGTATTCACCGACCAACCCGGTATACAGCTTTACAGTGCAAACTATTGGGACGGTAGTATCACTGGCGCACAGGGCGTACCTTATCTCAAACATGGCGCTGTAGCACTTGAGACGCAGGCATTTCCTGACAGTCCGAATCATGCGCAGTTTCCCGAAACGATCCTCCGCCCCGGAGAAACTTACCGGCGGAAAACGGTCTTCGTTTTTGATGTGCAATAATTTCTTTACTTTAATTTACCACAGCGATATTCCGTTATGAAACAATCATCATTCAACAGCTCCTACGTACTGGGTATTTCCTTTATTTCTGCCCTGGGAGGCTATTTATTTGGCTTTGACTTCGCTGTGATCGCGGGAGCTTTGCCTTTTCTGCAGCAACAGTTTGGTCTGGATGCCTATTGGGAAGGATTTGCGACGGGTAGTCTGGCCTTAGGGGCGATCGTCGGCTGTATCATTGCCGGCACAATGGCGGACAAATACGGCCGTAAAAAGGGCCTTTTAGTGGCTTCTGCCATCTTTGGTATCTCTTCTCTGGCAATGGCGATTGCGCCTGACAGGAATATCTTTATTGCTTTCCGTTTCGTAGCAGGTATTGGCGTTGGCATGGCATCTATGCTGTCGCCGATGTACATTGCTGAAGTAGCACCGGCACATCTCCGCGGACGCATGGTTGCGATTAATCAGCTGACGATCGTTACCGGTATCCTGGTGACTAACATCATCAATTATGGGCTGCGCAATCATGGTGATGATGCATGGCGGTGGATGTTTGGTCTTGGCCTCTTACCTTCCCTGCTCTTCTTTCTGGGCGCTTTATGGTTACCGGAGAGTCCGCGTTGGCTGGTAAAATCCGGACGTTCAGCAGAAGCGCGGATTGTATTGCACCGTATTGGTGGCGATGACTTTGCAGCGGAATCTTTGTCTGTTATTCAAAATTCTATGACGGGTAATGAGCGGGTGAGCTATGGACATATCTTCCGGAAGGCAGTATTGCCGGCGGTGGTGGTCGGTATTATACTGGCGATCTTCCAGCAATTTTGTGGTATCAACGTGGTGTTTAACTATACGCCGAGGATCTTTAAAAGCATTGGGGTGTCGCAGGATGGACAGCTTTTACAGACAGTCTTTATCGGAGGCGTTAATCTGGTCTTTACAATTCTGGCAATGTTGCTGGTAGATAAACTGGGCCGGAAGCCGCTGATGTTAATTGGCGCCGGAGGTTTGACGGTGTTGTATATTGTTGTTGTGCGGATGTTGTCGGCGGGATCTGAGCATGTGTCCTGGTATTTGCTGGCGGCTATTGGTACTTATGCGATGTCCCTGGCGCCGGTGACCTGGGTGTTGATTGCGGAGATCTTTCCGAATAAGATCAGGAGTGCAGCGACTTCGTTTGCGGTGTTATGTTTGTGGGCGGCGTACTTTGTGTTGGTGTTTACTTTCCCGATGTTGTTTGATAAGCTGAAGGATGGGACATTTTATATTTATGCGGCGGTGTGTTTAGCGGGGTTTGTGTTTATATGGCGGAATGTGCGGGAAACGAAAGGGAAGACCTTGGAAGAATTAGAGGGTGTAATGATGCATTAATAGACAGGTATATATTTTTGCTGGCCGGCCGTGTTTTTCTGGCCGGCTTTTCTTTTTGGCGTGTGTGTCGGGCGGCTTTGCCGTGGTTTTAAATGTTGCTGCGGACTGACGCCTGTTGAGTATGTAGATGTAGCTTTAGTTTTGGGTTTGGAAATGGGTCGGGCGGCTTTGCTGTGGTGTCAGATAACCCGAACGAACTGACGCCCGTTAAGTATATGGATGTAGCTTTGGGTTGGGGATTCGGGTTGGGGCTTTGATTGGGCTTTAGCTGGGTCCAGGGGACGGGCTAAGGTTCGTCTGGTCATCTGAAACCTCCGCTGAAAGCGCCTGTTGGTGGATTAATCGGGGGGTGGAAGGAAGTGAAATTCAAGTGATTGGTTTTGTGGAAGTTGTTGACTTGTTCTTCGTTGTATACCCTTATTATACCGTTATTACGTCCATATTTCTTCGTTCAGGAACGGACAGATAAGGGCATAATAACGGCGTAGTGACGGTATAATCGGCCATTCGGGCCCTGTGTAACGGAGAGATACTAATTGGGCTGATATTTGGCGGAGAATGGGGTGATCATTACAGGGGAATTGACCCTCCATCAGGGTGGTAATTTGGCTATAGGCGAATCATTTTTGTAATGGATACTTCGGAGATGTCCCGTAGATGCGTCGTATATACGCCGTGTATGAAGCATGTCTAAGCCATTTTTAGGGAAATAAGGGCATTCAGGACAACGACGACCATCCCGACCTGATCAGGCTCCATAAGTCACTATAAACCATTATTTTCTTATATTTTTTTTAAGGGGAAGACCTCAGTTTACTGTGCCTGCTCGGGTTTAATGGCCAGTTTTTCTCCAATTTTCAGCAGCAAATTATACATATTATTGTATGTCAGCGACTTATCTTTTCTGGCACATAAAGCAGATTCAAGGTACTGATAATAAGGCAGCGTACTGGGATTGCCGGCAAGTGCCTTGATAATCAGTCTTCTGTGGATGGAGGTATTACCTTCTCCATAAATGAAATAGTCCGCTTCTTTATCGGTAAGATCAGACAGGTGACAGTCTACCTGTTCAATGTTGGTATATTCATGGAAAAAAGGTCTTGCGCAAACTTCATAAAACTGGTGCAGGTAATTGATGAAGTGCATTTTCTCTTCATCCGTATTCACTGCCAGCATGTAGTTTTTCATATTCAGATGTGTATTCTCGTCAAGCATCTGACGCAGACAATTGCTCTGAATCGTGTGATGCATAAAGGACGAAACTTTTGTTATATCGCTAAGCACTTCTTCTACCTTATGAAAACTGATCTGCACCTGCGGCAGGGCAAATTCAACGAAAGCCTTGTACTGACCTTCCGTATGTGTAGTCTGATAGAGATGAATGATCTCATCCCTGTCTCTCCATTGTCTTTTGAAAATATAGCTGGTCGTAAACCCATCAGATGCGATCTCACAGCTAAATCCGTATTTATTAAATGTATTTTCCAACGAATCCTGTGCATGTAACTGCAAGGCGGAAAAACATGATACCATAGCAAGGACTAAAGGACTCTTCATAGGTACATAAGCTTATTACATCAACTATCGCGCATTACCTGCGCCATCCGGCCTGTTCGTAGACATTCAACTGAAACTAAACGTAACGTAAGCGTAAACACTGCCATAACTATCACCTGGTCCTATAACCGAAAATACTTGTGCCTGTACCCACACTAACATTAACACTAATACACTACGCACTACCACACTACGCACTCCTGCTTGCCCTCAAACGGACTCTTCATCCAACACCACACGCACTTCAGCCCCAGATAATAGACAGCGTCAACAAATATACGTAGTTTTCAATCACTTATATCTGCCTCCGCCAACAATCCCACAAAAGGACCACTTGACAACCCCTGCAGCCTCAGCTACTTACAGCTCCACCACACCAACACAACACCCCCATGCACAACACAACATCGTAAGCCCTAATACCTCAACCCTCCATTACCCAAACGAAACACGGGAATAAGCGAAGGCTTTCAGATGGTAAAGCGGACCTTAGCCCGTCCCCTGCAAACAGCTAAAGCCTAACCAAAGCCCCCCATCCCTGCCCCAATCCGATAGCCACATCCACAATACTCAACGGGCGTCAGTCCGCGCCACCATCTGAAACCGCAGCGTACCCCCGCGACCATTACCCCAAACTACAAAAACAACAACGGCCCCGGTAAACCCGAAGCCGCTGCCACATAAACAAAAACCAACTATTACTTCCAAACCAGCGTAACCACAGCGCCCGGTTTCAAACCATAGCTCACAATATCCCCCTCCTGTACAGAGAAAACCCGCTCATCTTTCGTCGTATTGATCACCACCATCACACGAGAACCATCCGCATTCAAAAATGCCACATTCTCAACACCTTTATCCGCCAACGCAGAAGAATAAACCCGCTTCGCCCCCGGACGCACAAATTTGCTAAAATGCGCGATCGCATAATACTCCACATTACGCGTCACACCGCCATCTTTAGAATTCACCGTCACCACACCACGACAAGTCATACAACCACGATTCTCCTTACCCGTACCCGGTTTATTCGTCGTCGGACCATTATGCTCGTCCAACGCCATATTCCACAACAACACATTCTTCGACCAGTTATTCATCGTACCAATAAACAACTGACGCACCATATACTGCAGGTTATCCGCAAACTCCGGAGACCAGCTACCACCAGAACATTCCGTGAAATATAACCCTTTCTCAGGATGCGCATCATGTACTTTAGACATCGCTCCCACGGCTCCTTCGTAACAATGGAAAGCAGCACCAGCAGTATACTTCGCCATCGCGCTGTCATCGAGAATAGAAATCGGATACTCCGGACTATTCCAGTTATGATCAAACAACATCACAGATACCTGCTTATGCAAGCCTTCTTTCTCCAGCAACGGTCCCAGGTGATCTTTGATAAAAGTCCCCTGCTCAGGCGCCGTCATTTTCATACTCGGATAAGACGCCTCATACTGCGGCTCATTCTGCATCGTCAACGCAGTAATCTTCACACCTGCCGCCGCAAAAGCCTGAATATATTTCACGAAGTAACGCGCATAAACAGCATACGCATCCGGACGCAAAGAACCACCTTCCAGTTTACCACTGGTCTTCATCCATCCCGGCGGACTCCACGGACTCCCCATGATATGAATATTGGGATTGATACCGCTGATCTGCTTTAACACCGGCGCAACATCCTTCTCATCATGCGCAATGGAAAAATGAGTCAAAGAATCATCCCGCTGCCCGGCCGGCATATCATCATAACTATACGGATCCGTAGAAAAATCAGACGCACCGATAGACATCCGGATATAGTTAATGCCAAGACCATTTTCTGCACCGAATAACTCCTCCAGCAAAGCCTGCCTTTTATCGGCAGACATATAATTTTGCATCACATAAGCGGAAGAACCCGTAACTGAAGCGCCGAAGCCTTCTATCTCCTGGAACTGACGCGTGGTATCCATCACAATATTGATAGCGGAAGTATCTTTCGTTTTACCTATTGCAGACTGTTTAACAAACAACTGCTGCTGATCGGGAGTTGTCAGATAAACGGCTACAGAATCATGCTGTCCGCCACCACCACTTTGCTGCTGCCCATTGTCACAGGCCGCCAGAAAGGCACCTATACAACAAGCGTACACCCATAATTTCTTGTTCATACGTCGATATTTTTCTTGTGAAGCTGATTTTTCGGGTAAAAAGAAGGCCCCGTCCCAGTTGAGACGAGACCTTATTTTTGTTCGTTAACGCTATCTTATATCCACAATTTAATAGCCAGGATTCTGTATCAGATTGGCGTTCTGGTCCATCTCACTCTGCGGAACAGGCCATAAGAGACTCTTCTCCGTCAGGTGATAACCCAGACTCACACCCTTGCCATCTGTCACCGCCTGCATTACAGGAATCGCACGATCTGTACGTACGAGGTCCTGCCAGCGGGTACCTTCGAAAGCAAGTTCCAGCCGACGCTCTTTCTCAATGGCCAGACGCATCGCTGCCTGATCTGTAATATTCAGTTGTTTCAGTTTCACACGTTCACGGATCTGTGTAACGATCGCATTTGCACCACCTACATCTCCCTGCTCGTTCAGCGCTTCTGCTTTCAGCAGTAATACATCTGCCAGACGATACATGATGATGTTCTGGCTGGCGTCAGTCTTACGCATTTTATAGAAGAACGGGAAACTATCCAACGGCAGACGGGCATCTCCCCATTTACCATTTACGTTTGCAAAAGTGATGGTTGACCTGAAACGCACGGTATCTTTTTCCTGCTGATAAGCACGGACAAGGTCATTACTCGGATTACAGAATTTCTTCCAGTCGGTACCCAGGAACATACTCGTGCCCCAGTTACCACCTGTATCCCAGCCGTCGAAGTTCAGTTCGAAGATGGATTCAGCGGAGTTTTCGTGTGCACCGTCCCACAGGTTGTCATACACAGGCAGCAGACTATACCCCAGCGCAATTACCTGGTTAGTGTAAGACTCTACTTCCGCCCAGTTAACCGGTTTCTTGGTAGCCGCTACTTTCGCCAGTAAGGTATACACCGCACCTTTGCTCACATATCCTTTATTTACACCGGATGTCGGTACTACTTCCGCTGCTGCTTTCAGGTCAGCATTGATTTGTGCATAAACACTGTCGGCACTTTTACGTGCAGGATACAGTAACGGATAGATCTGCTCCAGGTTATCAGCAGTGATAGTAGGCAGTTCCGTCAATACCAGCGGCACATCACCAAAGATCCTTACCAGGTCAAAATAAGCGCGTGCACGGATAAACTGTGCCTCACCGATGATCTGTGCTTTACGGCCGGAACTCAGTGCTGGATCGTTGACATTTGGTACGTTTGCGATCAAAGAGTTACATGCAGTGATCTGATTGTAGAGGTAACCCCAGTCACGGCTGGCCCAGGCATTCGTGGAAAGCAGACGGAATTCGTCGATCTCAAAACCGGCGGCGTTGTCTGCACCTGCGTAAGCATTGTCAGACTGTGCATCGCCTATATTGAAATAATCGAGTACATAGTATTCTGAAGAACCATTACGGAAATATCCGTAACAGCTGGCAAGTGCTGCCTCCGCAGTAGTCGCATCTTTGATATAAGAACCCGCAGTACCCTGCCCCTGGTTACCAACAGTAGTGTTGGATGGAGGCGTCAGATTCAGGTCTTTGTTACATGCGCCCAGCGTCAATGTCGCCAGTGCAGCAGATATGATGAAAAGACGATTCGTTTTTTTCATAACTCAAACGTTTAGAAGGACAGGTTTAAACCAAGGACATAAGTTCTTGCTACCGGATAAGTACCGTAGTCAATACCCAGTGTTACACCATTCGCAGGATCACCTGAGTAAGCATTCACTTCCGGATCAAAACCTTGGTATTTGGTAATAGTAAACAGGTTCTGTGCAGTAGCATATACCATCAGTCGGCTGATGTGCATAGCAGACAATGCACTCCTCGGCAGATTGTAAGAGAGTGTTGCACTCTTCATACGCAGGAAGGAACCATTTTCTACGAAACGGGAAGAAGTACGGGAGTTGGTGACATCACCGTTGGTAGCACGTGGGATGTCAGTTACCTGACCAGCTGCTGTCCAGCGGCGCAGTACTTCGGTAGACTGGTTCTTGCTGTCGTACATACCTTCTGTTTCCATACGGGAGGCGTTGAACACTTCATTACCCTGAGAACCCTGGAACAGGAATGAGAATGACCAGCTTTTATAAGACAGGTTATTGTTCAGACCATAAGTGAAAGTAGGCTGTGCATTACCGATCACAGTACGGTCGGTAGGCGTTACATTACCATCACCATTTACATCTTTATACACCATGTCTCCTGTCTTAGGATCAACCCCTTCTGCTACATATCCGTAGAAAGTACCCAGTGGCAGTCCTTTTCTCAGTGTGATGATAAAATCTCTGTTCTCTGGCGCAGCATAGTTATATACCTGTGTCAGTTGCAGATCAGTCAGACGGTTACGGTTGAAAGCGATATTGAAATCAGTGCTCCAACGCAGTCCGTCAACCTTATCAACGTTCACAGAAGAAACCAGGAACTCCAGACCTTTGTTCTCCAGTGCACCGGAGTTACGCGGCATATACTGGTATTCCGCTGAACGTGGGAATGGTACATTTAACAGCAGATCTTTTGTCTTTTTGATGTACGCATCAGCAGAGAAAGTCAGACGGGATTCAAAGAGACTCAGGTCGATACCAACGTTGGTCTGTGTAGTGGTTTCCCATTTCAGATCCGGGTTCGGCGCACCTGCAGGCAGGGTGATACCAGGACCTGACAGCGGACTTGTCGGCGTCTGACGAACGAAATTATTCAGACCCAGGGACGCATATGGACTCAGCCCTTCTACGTTACCGTTCTGTCCCCAGCCCGCTCTTAATTTCAGGTCATTAATCGCTTTCACGTCCTGCATAAACGGCTCGGAAGAAATACGCCAGCCGGCAGATACAGACGGGAAGTAACCCCATTTATGTTTTTTATCCAGTTTGGAAGAACCATCCGCACGGAAGTTAACCGTCAACAGATACCTGCTGTCATAGTTATACATCACACGCGCCAGGTAAGACATCAGGAACCACTGGGATTCTCTGGTATCGCCTGTGATCTGGTTAGCGGCGTTCAGCGTTTTTACAGTCGGATCAGCAGGGAAATCACGACCTGTCTGATTAGTTTCAGCGTAATTGTTCTTCTGAGAAGTCACACCTCCCAAAGCGGAGAGATTGTGTTTCTTCCAGCTTTTGTCATAGTTCAGGGTATTTTCCCAAAGCCAGGTCGTTGTATTATAACGCTGGGAGGTAGCATAACCATGGTCCAGACGGCCCGGAGTGGTCATGATATAATCCAGGTAATAGTCGTATTGGTGATTGGTATAGTCGATACCATAGTTGGTCCGGAACTTCAGATCTTTGGTGAAATTGATGTCCAGCGCGGCATTACCCAGTATACGGTTGTCTTTTGTACCTTGCGTCGGACCTTCAATAGCCGCCAGCGGGTTATCCCAACCGGATTTATATGGGTTCATGGTATAGCGCTGGTGACCGTCTGCATCTGTCTCATAGATACCGATGATCGGAGGCGCATTCAGTGCTCCCAGGATCGCTGCGTTACGACCTGCGTTTGCATTATCCTTTACATCTTTCAGATCCACATTGGAGTAGCTGATGTTAGTGGTCAGTTTCATCCATGGTTTCAGCTGATTGTCCAGGTTAGCACGGAAAACGCGGCGGTTATATTCCGCAGGTTTAACCATACCGTCATCTTTGGTATAAGCGCCGGAGATGAAATACTGAGATTTCTCACTACCACCGGAAGCTGATAACTGATAGTTCTGGTTACGACCCGTCTGGAATACTTCATCCAGCCAGTTGGTAGTCACCGTAGGCGTTACTACGTTGAAACCCATTTCCTTCATCAGGTCATTATATTGTGTAGGATCCAGTACGTCGATCTTCTTACCGATCTTAGATACACCATAATAAGTATTGAAGTTGATCACCGCATCACCGGAACGACCTCTCTTGGTGGTGATCAGTACCACGCCATTGGATGCTCTTGCACCATAGATAGCGGCGCTGGAAGCATCTTTCAGTACGGTAATAGTAGCGATATCATTGGTATTCAGATCCCTTGTATCGGTGGTTGGCACACCATCGATCACATATAAAGGTTCGTTACCCGCCTGTACGGAAGTCGCACCACGCACTCTTACTGAGAATGCGGAGCCCGGTTTACCGGAAGGCTGCGTTACCTGCACACCGGCAGCTTTACCCTGGAGGGCGGCAGCCGTCTGTGTAATCGGACGCTCAGCGATATCTTTGGTATTAACAGCGACTACGGCTGTAGTAACATCTTTCTTTTTCTGGGTACCGTAACCGATAACCACTACTTCGCTCAGATCTGTTTTGGTGTCAGACAGGGTAATGGTGACCTGGGTACGGCCCTCTAATGAAAAGTCCTGTGTTTCGTAGCCCACGTAAGACAGTTCCAGTATGGCGTTGGAAGGCGCCTGAATGGTAAAGTTACCATCTGGCTGGCTGGCCGTGCCTTTAGCTGTTCCTTTGATCTTGATGGAAACGCCGGGAAGAGAGTTGCCCTGCTTGTCCTGTATGTGTCCCTTTACTGTGACGTCCTGCTGTGCCATAGCAAAACTCCACAGTGCCAACAGCAATGCTGTCAGGAATATTCCCCTTTTTTTCATAATGTGCTTTGGTTTGTGGATAAGGATAACCCTTGTATCAGTTTTAGATGTTGAACTTAGATAAAAACAATAGCCGGAAATGAGTCACTCATTATATAGAGCGGGATAGTCGTTTCATAACCTCTCACATAACATGAATTTCCATTTCATAACGATGACCAGGCGTCCTTTCATTTGTATTGCCAGGTTTCATATTGTAAAGATAGGAGGAGTTTCACACATGACAATGGAAAATATTTATGCAAACAGCTGATTATTAAACCATTACATAAAATTTGATACGCTTCAATACCACAACTCTTTTACAGCGGGAAGTCTTGATAATGAAGCATTACAGGCATTTATAAAGGATATATTATATAAATAGCCTGATACGCTTCGTTACCTTTCAAAAAAATTGCATTTTATTTCATTTCAGACCTCTTCCCTTTCATCCAGCACAAGCAAACTCCAACCCTGACCATTCGCCTGTTTGAGTTCTTTCTTTCGCTCATCCATCATTTTGAGGATACGGGTCGCATACGACCAGCAGGTACTTTGCCTGATTTCCAGGATCTCTGAGAGTTTATGGGAGGAGATCTTCCCCTTGGTGGAGTAGATCAGGAAGGTGAGATAGAAGGCTTTATTGATCGGGATACGGATATTCTGGTAAATGGTGTATGCCGTGGCCGATTCTTCATAACTACATTTACTGCAGCGGCGACTAAATGGCTGATGTCCGGCATAATAGTGATCATTCCCACATTTACGGCAACGGAACTGCTCCGTCCATTTCAGATCGGCCAGGAAACGCAGACAGCTTTCCTTATCCGGATATATTTTGCTAAACTCTTCAAAATCAAGGGTAGTGGATAATGCCCTGGCCCTGGTGACCTTTTCGACATTCGTCTGCAACTGACGGTTATCCTGTTCCAGCAGGGCATTCATACGGGAAATCTCTTCCGCCTGTGCTTCCAGGAGCGCATTTGTCTTAATCAGCTCTTCATTCTGCGCCGCAATAACATCCCCCTGCTCCGACAACTGTTTCGTCCTCGCCTGTACCTGGGCCTCCAGTTCCTTGTTCTGATTATCCTTCAGACGCGCATTCTCCGTCATCTGTCTGATCATCTGACGGTGCGCCTTATCCCGTTTCTTTTTCAGGAGACGTACCTTATCTCCTACGGCGAACGAGAGGAAGAACATTTCCAGTATAAAACAGAAACTCAGGCTATAATAACTGACAATGCCGAAATTCAACCAGGTATACCCCAGCATAATAAAGAATTTCAGCATAAACCCGACAAACAGAAAGCTATACCCCAATACAAAGAAACGGGCCGGCCGGTATCCCCTCAGCCAGATATACATACCGGTATAAAAGGCAACCGCCAGGGGAATGAGTTCTATAAACTTATAATTGAACCAGTACGGATTGATCAGCAGGCAAGCCAGGAAATAGGCACAACGGGCGATGATCACGCCCATGATCAGCTTATTCAGGAAAGGCGCCCTCGCCTGTACATGCAGGAGGCTACGGGTAAATAAAAGGGCAAAAACGCTCATACTGAGTAACGGCCAGGCAAAAGCATACTGATTCCACGCCGGTGCATTCGGCCAAAGCCACTGATAAGCAATTCCATCCGTACACATTTCATACAATACCACGCTCAGGTTGTACAATACATAATAGAGGTATTGCCGCTGGCGCATGGCGATAAACATGATCAGGTTGTAAAAACTGAAAATGAATATCATCCCGTAGAAAATGCCAAAAGTGAGGTATTCACTGAGTGCATAAGACACAAAACGGTCTATAGAGCGGATCACAATGATCACGTCAGCCGTCTGGGCAGAAGTGATCCTGAAATAATAAACCGCTTCATCTCTCCGGTTATTATCCAGCGACAATTCAAAGTTCTTATGATGAAACCAGCGTTGTGCAAAGGGATACTTGTCCCCTATTCTCTCTTCCCTGTACACTCCGTTGGAGTCGGGCAACCAGGCAGTAATATCGTCAATAGTCTGGTCAAAGAATTCCAGCAGGTAATATTTATTGGCAGCCGGATTATGCCGGATCCTTACGCGGAACCAGACCGGAGAACCCAGATGCTGATTCTGTGGTGTACTGACGTTACTCGGTTTGAAACGTGCAGATACACTGTCGCTTATCACCTGGTCGATCGTTAGTTGGCCTTGCAGATCCTCCAGGTACTCAATCTCATTGTACGTGAAAATGTGTTCGCGTAACGTGTTGTCAATGTGCACCGCCTGTTGGGAGTAAGCAGCATGACTGAACATGCCTGCCATAATAATCAGCAGCAGGTATAGGGCCGTCAGTCGTACTCCCTTTTTGATACTATTCATTCACAATTTCAAAAGTCCGTATTTATACAGCGAATTTACGGGTTTATTGTCCCAGAAAAGCTCAAAATCCTCCAATCCGGCAGCATCATAGCTCTCCATCACCTCCTTGAGCGTATATGTTTTCTGCTGGCGGACAGACAGCTTTTCCAGCATATCGGCCAACCAGATCCCCTCTTCCTTATTAACGCTGATACTGGCTTTTTCCTTACGATTCTGGAAAGTAAGCGAGGTCACTTCCCAGGAACTTCCTTTTTTTGTTTTGGTGAGGGTCTGTACATCTGGTGTTTTTCCCAGCCAGACGATCTTACTCGTCGGTTTGGAAGGTGCATACTGGTCCTCCAGTAATGCCTTTTCTATATAATCAGGGGCAATTTTTGTCTTAGGAACCTTGAATTCAAACCATTTCTGCAAAGGATCATCCAGGCAGAGACCATGCATAAAGTTCAGCAGCGATTTCTTTAGTCCGTAGGCAAAAAGTTCGTGCTCCGCCCCCGTCTCGTCAATATGTACGATATCATTATTGGCGAAAGCACCGATCACTTCTGTTTCTTTCTTTACGCTGAATTTCTGCGGATCCTGTCCAACCGGACTATGCGCTGTCATGGTGAACTGATGCCAGAAAGCAGATTGCAGCACACCTATTTTAAACATCTGACGCACCATTTCCAGTGAGTCGACGGTTTCCTGGGCGGTCTGTGTCGGAAAACCATACATCAGGTAAGCATGTACCATGATACCGGCATCCGTAAAGTTGCGGTTGACCTGTGCCACCTGTGCTACTGTAATCCCTTTCTGAATTAATTCCAGCAGTCTGTCGGAAGCGACTTCCAATCCTCCGGAAACAGCGATACAACCCGAGGCTTTCAACAGCAGACAAAGATCCCTCGTAAAGCTCTTTTCAAAACGCACATTTGTCCACCAGCTCACATTCAGTTTACGCTTCAGGATCTCTAATGCCAATGCACGCATCAATGCCGGCGGAGCAGCTTCATCCACGAAGTGAAAACCATTCTGTCCGGTCTGTGCAATGATCTCTTCCATCCTGTCGCACAACAGCTGTGCTGCGATCGGCTCATATAAACGAATGTAATCCAGTGAGATATCACAGAAAGTACATTTACCCCAATAGCAGCCATGCGCCATGGTCAGTTTATTCCAACGGCCATCACTCCACATGCGATGCATGGGATTGACCACTTCTATAGCAGAGATATAACTATCAAGCAGGAAATCGCTGTAGTCAGGCGTACCGACCTGCGATTGTTTATAGTCAGAGCAGCTTTTATCATTCACATAAGTCACCTGATCCTCGACCATGGTGAAAGTACGTTTCAGTTCAGTCAGCTCTTTTTTGCCTTCGATATGGGCAACGAGATTCTCCAATGGCGCTTCCCCGTCATCCAATGCAATAAAGTCGTAAAACTCAAATACCCTTGGATCTGAAAGCGAGCGCAGCTCTGTATTGGCAAAGCCGCCGCCCATGGCAATCTTTACGTCCGGATAATTGGCTTTGATCCATTGTCCGCAGCGAAGCGAAGTATACAAATTTCCCGGGAACGGTACAGAGATGGCCACCAGTTTAGGCTGGACATGCGCCATATGCCGGGAAAGCAGGTTGATCAGCATACGATCGATAAAGGTATACTCCTGCTGTAGGGCAGTATACAGTTCATCAAAACTATTGGCAGAACGGGCCAGTTTCTCCGCATAACGGCTGAAACCAAAGTGCTCGTCCACACATTCCATGATCAGATCGGACAGATCCTCCAGGTACATAGTAGCCAGGTGTTTAGCTTTATCTTGAGTTCCCATGGAGCCAAAAGCCCAGTCCAGGTCCTCCAGCTGTGCAAAACGACCGGCTTCCGGCAGGAAGTCACGTTTGCAGATACGATGTGCAAGTGTTGGATTCTTTCCCTGCAGGAAAAGGATGACGTCGTCAATTGTTTCGATGTAATCTTCCTGCAAAGCAATTATGCGGGTGATATTTTCAGCTCGTTCAACGGACTGACCATTGATCTGGGCAAACAGCTCCTGCAGCCCCTGTTTACAGAACAGTGCCAGGGTTACCTCTATGCCGAAGTCGGACTGAAAAGAAGTAATACCCTTCGTATTTAAAAAGCCTTTCAGATAAGCTGTAGCCGGATAAGGCGTGTTCAGCTGCGTGAAAGGCGGTGTAATCAGGAAAACAGATGCACCCAAATCAATCTAATTTTGGCTGCAAAATTATCAATAAATAACCGAAGGCGGCAAATTATCAGGTTAGACGGTGGCAAGACCTACTGTCTGGATAGCTGTTTACGGATCCTGCTGAGCGATGACTGTGTGATTCCCAGGTAGGAAGCGAGATAAGATAATGGCACTCTATTGGCCAGATCCGGGAACTTTTCCATGAACATCAGGTAACGGCTGGTAGCATCTTCCGTCAGCATCGGGGCAATCTTATCTAATTTCTCAACCATAGCCCTTTCCCTGATCTTGGCAATGATACGATCCCAGTCCAGGATAGTGGAAGAAAGTAATCGCAGGGTCTCCTCTGAAAAAATGATCATCTCACAATCGGTGATAGCCTGGATATATTCGGTAGAAGGCATTTTACTCTCCATACTGTGTATGTCAGATATCAGCCTGTTACCATCCACAAAATAACGGGTGATCTCAGTGCCCTTGTTATTGAAATAACATACCCGGAGAATACCGGAACGGATAAATCCGATCTCCCGGGGTATTCTGCCCGCTTCAGAGAAATAGTCATCCCTTTTCAGGTGTCTTTCCGTCACATTATCCAGTATCAGTTGTATCTGCTGCTGATTCAGTTGTCCGTATTGCAGCAGATAATTTATCAGGTCATCCATAATAGTCTGTTTCAAAAACGTTTGTCCGTCAGTGTTTTACTACCGGCATTCTCCTCCAAAGATACGTATTCCTGCTCCTGCCAACATTTGCCATTTGGCAAATAACATTTGAATATCTTTGCAACCGAAATTTTACCTATGAAGAAAATTTTTCTATCCATGCTGCTACTGGCAGCGGCCCCTGTTATGGCACAATTGAAAGGTAGTATCGAATACAACCTCTGGAGAGCGCAGCAGGGCGATACGCTGACCGTTTTCGCTGAAAAAGCCTATATCAGGCAGTCGGCCTCTCCCAAAGCAACAATCCAGGACTCCCTTACTACCGGCCAGACGATCATCGCCGCTAAACTGATCGAAACCGAATTCACCATGAAAGGTATTACCGCCCCCTGGTACCAGGTGAAATATAAGGTGGATGGCAAACAAAAAGAAGGTTTTGTATGGTTAGGACTGATGGCTTTCGGTAGTTATCAGAAAGACAGCGTACAGTTCCTCTACGGCATTGACAAGGTAACTCCTGGCGAAATTAAAGAAGCTGATCCGAAATATGTCATCCTGGTGAAAGCATTGAACGCAAAACACGCCGTACTTGATAAGAAATCAGTAACGGTAGACGGTGGTTCTTTTGCCATCTCTTCTGACGCCAAACTACTGGGCGGAATGGGTCTTGATAAGATCAGCACCATTTTCCGTCTTTATTTTAGCGGAGAATCCTGTGGCATACCCGATAACTATATTTACTACGGATGGAATGGTGCCAGACTACTGGAGCTGCCAGGCAAAACCAGTATGTTCGATGCCGGCGCTGTAGCACATACAGAAACACTGCTGTTTCCGAAGGAAGCAGGCGGACAGGCAGGAAAAATCATCCGACTGACCGTTGATGAAGAATTCGGAGAAGATGGCGAAACAGTTGCTAAAAGCAAAAGCATCCGCGAAGTTTATATCTGGAACGGAGAGAAAGCGACCAAACAGTAAGCTTTAATCCGTAAATTCAGGTAAAAAAAAATGCGACGCTTTACCTGTTCCCTACTACTCATTTGCTTTGCCCTCAGCCTCCGTGCACAAACAACGACAGACTCTGTAAAAACAGCTGTCAACCAGCTCTTTACCGCTATGCTGCAGTCAGATAGTGTTGCGTTGACAAATTGCTTTGCACCGGGCGCCGTATTACAAACAATTGTAAAGGACAAACAAGGAGTAACAGGCGTAAAGACAGAAGCGATCAGTGAGTTTGCTTCCAGCATCGGAAAGTTGCCTAAACAGGCTGTTGATGAACAGATCACCTTCGATGTCGTAAAAGTGGATGGAGATCTGGCAATCGCGTGGACGCCTTATAAATTATATTTCAAACAAAAGTTTGCGCATTGTGGGGTGAACTCCTTTCAGCTGGTCAGACTGGCAGAGGGATGGAAAATCCAGTATATTATCGATACACGGCGCAAACAGGGTTGCGAATAAGAGAATGCCCTGGAGCTGACAAAGTCAATTCCAGGGCCCCCTCCATCTTCACTCAATGGTACCTTCCGTTGCAGGCACTTGTTTAACAGGCGCCACTGTATGCCAGGGGATGCCTAATGCTCCTTTGTAAAAGCAGAACATCATTGTATCCATTTTTTTGACCGATAAGTACACTTCCTTATTTACACTTACATCACCAGGAGAACGATCATTCATTCCTCTTAACGACAGGTAATAATGTATAGGCTGCTTACTCAGATTCTCTTTGTATTTGCCTACGACAACTGCTTCCTTATAATCAGACTTAGAAAGATCTGTCCGGACGTTTACAAAGCGAATCAGATTGACGGTATTCATCGTAAAGACAAAAGTCATGAAGACTGTAGTCGCGAGGAAACGTCCGCTTTTCAGGTTCAGACCACGGCTGCAATACCAGATCAACAGTAAGAACAATAATATAAACCATAAGGCACGGGCAAGAACAGGACCATCAGCGATCTTTATATCGTTGGTTAACGATTCCTCATACCACCAGGAAATAAACGGAATTGCTGATCCAAGTACAAGAAACCAATTATTTTCTGCGGGAAGTAATACTACTGCCTTATATCGTTTTAATAAATAAACCGGCACAAATACCAGGCAATAGGGCAGTAATGCCCACCAATGCGAATAACTGTAAAGTTCCATCGCCACTATACAAATGATCACTGCCATTATCAGCAGCAACACAGATACCCTGTTAGCCTTTTTCAGCTGTTGATGCACATCTTCCATAATACTATTCTGTCACCTTTGGGTCCAGCGTAAACCAGGATATACCCAATCCGCCTTTATGATAATAAATAGCTACCTGGCTATCCACATATTTCGAATCAAAAAATTGCTGTGACACAGTCACCTCCTGTCGATCACGTCCATATTTCCAGGGACGCAGTGCCAGCTGGTAGGATTTTGACTTTTTATCTTCCCGTATTTGTCTGTCAGCGACCGTCGTTTCATAACGTTCCGCTACACTTGTATCAGCAAGGCGATTGACATACATGACCAGCATATACGCATTTGCAGTAACCAGGAATATTGCCAGCGCGGTCGACCATAAAAACAGATTACTCCTTCTGTCAAGTCCGCGGCTATACCACCATCCCATGAGTAAAAATATGCCCAGCAGGATGCCGACAAAAATGAACAAGCGATTATCATTCAATACATAAATCGTCTCATATATCCTCGATTCAGCGATACCAATGATCATTAAAATGCAGACACTTTGCATGATCACCCAGTTTTTATCCGGCTCATAAAGGATCACTTTTTTGTATTTTCTGAGCATATATAATGGCACAGGTAAAAAGCCAAAGGGCAATAACGCCCAATAATGTGAATACCTGTAGCACATAACAGCTACTATACTCAGGATAGCCGCAGCCACCAGCAGCATGATCATTTCTCTTTTTCCCTTATTAAGTATCCGGTCCAGTCCTTCGTTCATTATTTGCTTTTTGTTTGTTTCTCCCCTACCTCATACCACGGCATCCCCAATCCGCCCTTATGATAATAAATACCTACTTTTTCATTTGCCCTGAGCTTCCTGTAAAAAGATGATTTCACGTTGACTTCCTCACTTTCCGGTGCATGTTCCCATGGTTCCAGGTAAATATGATAAAACGGTACAAAATGATCTATTGTTATTTCCTTCTTCCTGATACCTGCTTCGTAGTAGGCTATTTCCGAAGTATCCAGACATCTGTTCAATACGATCGTTACAAAAAAAGCATTGGCCAGCGACAATACCGTCAGTATTATAGCAGACACATAAAAGCGCTTTGTTCTTCTGTTAAAATCACGGGTACATTCCCAAAACAACAATGCGAGGGCAGCGACAATAACCGCAAAGGTCGTCCATACACCACTATAATCGGTGATCCCTGTAAAATACCACACGCTCATCAATCCGCATAACACTGTAAAAGAAATAAAGCTGCTGCCGGGCAAACTGCCGGCGGAATTGTCTATCAGCTGTATAAAACCTTTATGCCGCAGTGTCAGGTATAAGGCTGCAGGTATACAGCAAAAAAGTGCCACACCCAACCAGGGACAAGCCGCGTAACAGCGCCATGTCAATATACCCAGCACAATAGTGATACCACCGAGTATACGCAATTCTATTCCGGCACGTTTCCGCCTTTGCGCACGTTCCTGTTCATCATAACTATCTGTCACTTCGCTGTATATCGCCATCTCTTCCATGTGGTTGATATCCGGGTACCAGTTAGCCAACCACGTCTGCAGGTCATTTACCCCCTTCACATAACCGGACAGATAAATGCGTTTACCCGTATTTGGTATTATCCAGAGCCCGTTTCCATCGGATTTATATCCTTTGATATTACTGAGTAGTATTTCCCTGTTGATCAGACGGGATACTTTACGGATGCTATACTTATCTACTATAACCTTCTCTTCCACCTGTAAAAAGGCACAGATAATCAGGCATATAGGAATGGCACAGACCGGCCAGAAATAGATTAGCGGGAAGTTTAATTTTGGGTCATAAAAAGGACCTAAAGCCAGCGCTACAAACACAAACAACATAATGGCCAACAGAATATATAGCAGGATCTTAAAGCCGCGGGATAACGCAAACACTTTCATATAGTACAGGCGATTGTCTTAATTCCTGTAAATATATGCTGGGAAATCCATCCGGTGAAACGTTTTATGTTATCTTCTGTCTACGACTTCAAACCAGGGGATGCCAAATGCACCAGGATGATACAGGATACCCACTTTCTCCGGTGATGCATACTTTTCAAAAAAGGGCTGCGGCACCTGTACCCTTTCTCTTTTCGGCTGTTCTGCCCATCCGTTCAACCAGATGTAATATTCCCGCGTTCTCCCTTTCCGGGTCTTCGTTTCTTTGCCAGTAACAGCAGTCTCATAATAAACAGGCGTTCCTTTATCCAGCATCTTATTCATGATGGTCATAAACAGATAACCATTACCCAGGAACGTCAGCAGTAATAAGAACACACTAAACGTATAGGTCTGCCGGCTTTTGACCTCATGCCGGATACAGAGCAGGAACAACGGGACCTGTAACAAACCAATGAGTATGGCCGCCATCCAGACATAAAGACTACTGATCAGGTGGAAATTGATGGACGTAATCAGATATATCTGCGCGACCAATACCAGCGCGGGAACAGGAAAGACAGTATTCTGTCTGACATTCTTTTCATAACTCAGCTGTACCAACCCCTTATGCCGGTACATCAACACCATTGCACACCATACGCAGATACTTAACAAAAGCGGGAGATAGGGAAATCTATTGCCGGTAAACAGGATCACCCCGAAAAGCAATAAGGTAAGGGTTGACAATATGATTACTTCTCTTGCGGCTTGTTGCTGATGTTGGGTCATAGTAATATCCTTGTTATAGACACGCGGAATTTATATGTTTAAATATAGGTAATCTCTTTTAATATACACCCTGTAGCATCTTCATCACTTTCCACAAATGTTCGCATTGCGACAGGTTTTTTACCGGTGAAAGATCCAGTACCGACTGACGGATATGATTCAGGACCGCCAGATCGGGTTGTGTGCTTTCCGGTACGATTGTCAGACAGGCGAGGACAGTCTTTAATACCGTCGCTTTTACCCGGAGACTATGTGGGGAATACCGTGCAGGATGCAGGTGAATATAACGCCCCGGCTCAATTCCATGCAGTAATATCCAGCGGGAACTATCAGAAAGGCCAATCTCAAAATAACCACCGTTGTCTTTTAAACGTTGCAGATAACCGGCTTCATCAGATAGTCCTGTAGCAGTCAGCTGACTGATCACCTCCCTGAAGAGGTCCGGCAGGTCCAGTACACCATAGTAAATATCCATCTGGGAATTGCCCAATACCTTCAGTCGCTCGGGTAATGTCTGTATGGTCAGTTCCTCTAGCTGCTGGTGTATAAATCCCCGGTGGTGTTTCAGGGCATTAAACAGGATATTATCGGCATTCATCAATTGTCTGACTGGATTCATCGTAAAATAAAAAAAACGTCACAAATGATGTGACGTTTTTTCCAATATACAATTAATTGTACATCTATCGCCAACCGCCCCCGAGGGAACGGTAAAGATCTACTACAGCGTACAGCTGATCTCTTCTGAGATTGCTGACTTCCAGTTCACTCTGCAGTACATTACTTTGCGCGATGATCACTTCCAGGTAACTGGCGCGGCCACTTTCAAACAGCTGGCTGGCATTGTTGACAGCCTGATGGAGTGTCTGCACCTTGGTAGAAGCGATGTCATATTGCGATTTAAGCTTTTCTATTTTCACCAGTGCATCTGCCACCTCTCCGGTCGCTTCCAGTACGTTCTGACGGAAACGGAGCACGGATTGCTCTCTCTGTATCTTAGCCACTTCAAATTGTGTTTTCAGATTTTTACGGTCAAACAAAGGTTGCGCGATGGCGCCTGTTGCCAGTCCGAAGAGAGAAGTTGGTACCTGAAACCAGTCGCTGAACTTTACGGCATTCAGACCACCGCTGGCTGTAATAACCAGGGATGGATACATATTTGCCTTCGCTACACCTACCCTTGCGTTCGCAATGTTCAGGGCCAGTTCGCTGCTTTTTACATCCGGGCGACGGCTCAGCAGATCAGAAGGAATACCGGCAGACAGCTTATCTGTCAATGGATATTCATTCAGTTTGGTGTGTCTTTCTATTGCTGCAGGCAATTCTCCTGACAGGATACGGAGGGCATTTTCCTGTACGGTCATGTCCTGTTCGATCTGCGGGATCAGCTGTGCAGCTGTGAGCTGTTGCGCTTCCGCCTGTTGTACTGCCACCAGGGTGACCTGTCCGGCGTCATACTGTAAGCGGATTATGCGCAGGGTGCTATCGTTCAGTTTCAGGTTATTCTGCGCTACTGCCAGCTGTTCATCCAGCATCAGCAGGTTATAGAATGCCTTTGATACGGTAGCTACGATATCTGTTTGCAACAGCTTACGGGATTCTTCTGTTTGCAGGTAAGCGGCTAATGCTTCTTTCTTCTGATTTTTGATCTTACCCCAGATGTCAGCTTCCCAGGCAAACTGGATATTAGCGCTGTAGTCTTCCAGGTGTTGGGTACCCAGGAACTGACTCAGACTGATACCATTCAAACTGTTATCAGAAGGACGGCTGGTGCTGGCGACAACATTCAGTTTTGCAGATGGGAGATTCAGCAGTTTTGCCTGTCTCATTTGCAATCTGGCTGCCTCCACACTCAGGATGGCCGCCTGCATATCATAATTCTTTTTGATAGCGTTATCGATCAGCGTTTTCAGGGTGGCATCTGTAAAGAAGTTCTCCCATGGAAGATCTGCGATGGTGGTGGAATCAGCTGTTGCACTGTTTCTGAATGCAACAGGTAACTCGGGTTGAGGCGCCGGCGTATCCTTCGACACTTTACATGCCTCCAGTAGGCCGGCACTCAACAAACCTATTAAGAAATATTTATTTATCTGTGCTTTCATACTAATTCCGGTTTAGCGACTTTCGCCTGTTCATTGTTTTGCACGGAAGTGGGTGTACCACTTACCTTTTCCTGCAGGTACTGGAACATCACGAAGAGTACAGGGATGACGAACAATCCAAGTATAACTCCGCTCACCATACCGCCTGCAGCCCCGATACTGATAGAGTGGTTACCGATCGCAGAAGGACCATTGTCACTCATCATCGGTATCAATCCCACCACAAAGGCCAGGGATGTCATCAGGATCGGACGTAACCTCAGTCTTGCAGCTTCGATCGCAGCAAACACCAGGTTTTTACCAGCCTTTCTTCTCTGTGAAGCATATTCCACGATCAGGATGGCGTTTTTCGCCAGCAATCCGATCAGCATCACCAATGCCACCTGTACGTAGATGTTGTTGGAGATATCTGTGAAACGGATAGACAGGAATACACCCAGGATACCTGTAGGGATAGAAAGAATCACCGCCAGTGGCAGGATGTAGCTTTCGTATTGTGCTGCCAGCAGGAAGTATACAAACAGCAGACAGAGTGAGAAGATGATCACGGATTGTCCGCTGGAGGAAATTTCCTCTCTGGTCATACCGGAGAACTCATAAGCATAACCGGTAGGCAGGTATTGTTCTCCTACTTCCTGTACGGCTCTGATCGCATCACCGGAGCTATATCCTGGTTTAGCAATCACGTTCAGACCGATAGAGTTGAACAGGTTGTAACGGGAAGTGGTTTCAGGACCAAATACACGTTTCAGGGTTACCAGTGATTTTGCAGGTACCATTTCACCCAGTCTGTTTTTCACGAAAATACCTTCCATGGAAACAGGTGCTGCACGTTCATCTTTCTCTGCCTGCATCATCACCCTGTAGTATTTACCAAAACGGTTGAAATCACCCGCCTGGCTGCTACCGAAGTAAGCGCCCATTGTCTGCAACAGGTCTTTCACATTTACATTCAGCTGTTCTGCTTTTTCTGCTTCTACTTCTATTTCGTACTGTGGATAGTCCGCGCGGAAGGAAGTAAACGCAAATGCTACTTCAGGACGTTTCATCAGTTCGCCGATAAAGCCCATCGCGATACCACTGAATTTATCCAGTTTACCACTTGTCTTATCCTGCAATACAACATCCAATGCATCTACGTTACTGAAACCTGGTACTGTCGGGAAGGTGAATACGAAGAAACTACCGTCCTTAATAGTGGCCAGTTTACCTCTTACCTGGTCCATGATGGCATTGATGTCTTTTACCTCACCTCTCTCCTTGGCAGGTTTCAGCAGGATGAACGCCACACCCGCAGAAGGGCTGGAAGACTGTGTCAGGATGTTGAAACCGGACAGTCCCATCAGCGCACTTTTAGATGGCAGATCACCCAGTGTTTTCTCTACGTCCTTAATCATGGAAGTAGTTCTGTCAAGGGATGCACCCGCAGGCATAGACATGGAGATCGCGATAAAGCCCTGGTCTTCGGATGGAATAAATCCAGTTGGGGTTTTCCTTACCAGGTAAATTGTTGAAACAATGACGATGATCAGGCCGACAATACTCACCCATTTATGACGGATCAGGAAACGCAGGCTGTTCACATACTTGCTCGTCATGCGATCAAAACCTTTGTTAAATCCGGCAAAGAATTTCTCTTTGAAAGTTGCTTTATGCGTGCTCTCATGCGGACCATGATGCGTTTCTTTCAGGAAGAGCGCTGCCAGTGCAGGACTCAGTGTCAATGCGTTCACCGCAGAGATCACGATGGCAATAGCCAGGGTGAAGGCGAACTGACGATAGAACACACCAGTGGAACCTTCCATGAAACCTACCGGCAGGAATACCGCTGACATAACGAGCGTGATGGATACGATCGCACCGCTGATCTCACTCATTGCAGAGACAGTCGCTGCTTTCGGAGGCAGGTGTTTCTTTTCCATCTTCGAGTGCACCGCTTCGACGACGACAATCGCGTCATCCACCACGATACCGATGGCCAGTACCAATGCGAACAATGTCAGCAGGTTGATAGAGAAGCCCAGCAGGGAGATGAAGAAGAAAGTACCTACGATCGCAACAGGTACGGCGATAGCAGGAATCAACGTAGATCTGAAGTCCTGGAGGAATATGAACACCACAATGAACACCAGGATAAATGCCTCGATCAGGGTGTGTTTTACCTGCTCGATAGACAGGTCAAGCGTATCTTTTGTATTATAAAGGATCAGGTATTTAACGCCTTTAGGGAAGTCTTTAGATGCCTTTTCCATGAATTTCATGATCGCGATCTGGATCTCGTTGGAGTTAGATCCTGCCAGCTGGAAAGAAGCGATGTTAACACCAGGCTTTCCGTTGACACGCGTATAGTTACCATAGGTATATGCACCGAATTCTACCCTGGCTACATCTTTCAGACGCAGGAAGGAACCGTCTCCGTTGGACTTGATCACGATATTTTCATAGTCCTCCGGTTTGGTGAGTTTACCTTTATACTTGATCACATATTCGAAAGATTCTGTACTGCTTTCACCGAATTTACCGGGAGCAGCTTCCAGGCTTTTGTCCTGGATAGCGGCCATCACTTCTTTTGGCGCCAGGTTATAAGCGGCCATCTGTTTAGGATTCAGCCACACCCTCATGGAGTAATCTTTGTTACCACCGAAGATGAGTGCCTGACCTACACCGGGAATCCTTTTGATATCAGGAATGATGTTGATCTGTGCGTAGTTGGCCAGGAAAGTCTGGTCGTATACTTTCGGATCTTCAGAGTACATATCTACCACCATCAGCAAGCTATTCTGCTGTTTAGCGGTAGTAATACCCGCCTGTACGACTTCAGCCGGCAGCTGAGCAGTGGCCTGCGCTACCCTGTTCTGTACGTTTACGGCTGCCTGGTCAGGGTCAGTACCCAGTTTAAAATATACGGAGATCACCAGTGAACCGTCGTTACTGGCAGTAGAGTTCATGTAGATCATGTTCTCTACCCCGTTGATGGCTTCTTCGAGAGAAGGCGCCACAGAACGCAGGATAGTTTCTGCGTTCGCACCCGGATACAGTGCGGTTACCTGTACGGCGGGAGGAGCGATATCAGGGAATTTCTGGAGGGGAAGTTTCCACAACCCCAGGATACCCAGTATCACCATTATGATTGAGATCACCGTTGCTAAAACGGGTCTTTGTATGAATTTCTGCAACATATTTTTTTGTTTTAGGAGGAAGGACTGCGTGTAACGATCAGTTCTGTGCTGGCTTAGCCTTCTCCGGTTTGATTTCCATACCTTCTTTCAGACGGTCAACACCAGATACAACGATTCTGTCTCCGGATTTTACACCATCACTTACCAGGTACTGATTGCCAGTGGAACCGATCACGGTGATTGCCTGACGAACAGTTTTGTTATCCTTGTCTAACGTGTATACGAAAATCCTGTCCTGTATTTCGATAGTAGCTGCCTGTGGTACGATGATCGCTGCTTTATGTTCACGCAGTAATCTTACTTTACCGGTGTTACCTGTACGGATAGTGCCTTTGGCGTTAGGGAATACAGCACGCAGTGTGATAGCGCCTGTGTTCTTCTCAAACTGTCCGTCGATCATATCTACTTTACCTTTTTCTTCATAGACATGATTGTCAGCCAGTACCAATATTGCCGGCGGCAGATTTTTAAGCTTCTCTTCCAGCGTAGAACCATCGTAGTTGTCTTTGAAGCTGAAGAAATCGCCTTCACTCAGAGAAAAATAAGCGTAGATCTCATGTACATCAGAAAGTTTGGTCAGTGCTTCCGGATCGTTCAGAGAGATCAGTGCACCGGCTTTCTTTGGAATACGACCAATATAACCACTCACAGGGGCAGTGATATTCGTGTAACCCAGGTTGATAGCTGCAGAAGCAACCATTGCCTTCGCCTGCTCTACATTAGCTGTAGCCACTTCATGCGCAGTTTTAGCAGTACGCAGCTGCATGTCGGACACCACCTTGTTATTTACCAGTGGCGTTACTTTGTCTATTTCCAGCTGAGCGTTCAACACAGATGCTTCTGCTGCGTGTAAAGCTGCTTTGGCATTGTTGAGCTGTTCGCGATAGCGGTGTTCGTCTATTTTAAATAAAGGTTGACCTGCTTTCACATAAGCGCCTTCATCTACATATACTTTTTCCAGGTAACCATCTACCTGTGAACGGATCTCTACATTTACCTTTCCTTCCAGTGATGCTGTATAGTCGTTTTCAGTGTTCGTATCAGCTGCGCCAATCGTTACCACTTCTGCCGGTGTAGCAGCGGGGGCTTCGTTGTGCGCAGAAGAAGACTTACAGCTGTACAGGCCTACGAGGACTGTCAGGACAAGCATGCTCCGAATTAATACATCTTTTTTCATGTTTATGTTTGTTGAGTGTAATTGACAAAAAGTTTCCCCTGTTGCATAGCTGACTATGCAAGCATACATGAACAGTAAATACATGTAATACCCTGGTCAATGCGTAGGGATGCATTGATTACAAAGCGTTGTTGTTGAAGGTAAAGCGAGCAGTAACATAACGATCGTCGGCGGATCGTCTGTTTAAATACGAATCAGTGAAGTTTTGTCGTACGAACAGTAAGATGGTATATACCACCTGGATACGACAATCATAAAAAAAGCACCTGTTTATGGTCTTTCTGGCAGATAAGAAAGCGTACGTGCCTTCTGCTGCGGTTGATTTCTCTTTTTATCTTGTTAGTGCCAGTTCTGACAGTAACAGATTTTCTAACATTGTTAAAGGTACGTTCTGAAACGATCGTTTCAAAATTTGCGCAAAAAAAAAGCGAAAATTTTAAAAGGGACTTTTCAGATGTAGCTTCGTATATCCTGCCATCTTTTTTACAAGATGTGCATCTTTAAACTGGAGATATGATTGTTTCCAGCCACAAAAGCCATTGAATATAATATGTGCCAGGACAACCGGATCCTTGTCGTCAGACAACTCTCCCTGTTCTTTTGCCCGTCTCAGGAGGTCGGTAAAAATACCAATAGTTCTGTCGCTGGCTGTTTTGATCACACTACGTACTTCGTCGTCATCTCCTGCCAGCTCAAAAGAGGATTTCATCCCCATACAGCATTTGCAGTCATAAACGATACCTGCTACGTAGACGTCGATAATCTTTTCCATCGTTTCCAGCGGAGACAGTTCCTTCAGGGTGAGGACCGATTCGTAGTCCTTTGCCGCCAGGTAACCATATGTCCGCAGACATTCCAGGAAAAGGTTATGTTTATCGCCGAAAGAGTTATAAAGACTGCTCCTGTTGATCTGCATAGCTTCCACCAGATCCTGCATGGAAGTGGCATTGTAGCCCTTCTCCCAAAACACGTCCAGCGCTTTCGCTATCTTTTCCTCAGGAATAAAATCTTTATCTCTGGCCATAACGGGGACAAAGGTACATTCTGAAACGATCGTTTCAAAATATTTTTTTCTCTGTCCCCGCAAGATGGCATGAACATGTTATCTGAAACGTACTGAAAACCCGACATTTATCACATAGTCAGCAAAGGCGGCATCGCCGTTCACCTTATTGGCAGGCGTACTTCTGGCTTTATCGGTATTACTCTGCGTCCTGTCCCTGCGTAAAGCGACAGGAACACCCGCAAAGACGTTCATCTTTTTAAAAGCATAGGAAACGTTGGGCTCCAGGGAGATCACATACCCCGGACGACGGAAATCGCCACTGCCACCAATCAGATCATTTACCGGAATACCTTCCAGTCTGGCGCCCAATGCTGCGCTAAAACCCTTTGTCATATAATTGACACCTGCCCGCGCCATATACTGATCAGGCACGCTGCAAATGGCCTCATTGCCCAGTGCCGGGGTCAATGTCTCCCGATAGGTACGTACCCCATTCTGTTCCCTCGGGTTACTCAGGTAATAGAAATTACCGTATACCCCGAAATGCCGGGAAAAGTATTGGTAGAGGTTGAGTTCTGCGGTAAGTCCGGTACCGCCATCTCCCAGCTGAATGGACTGGTCCACAGTACGCAGCTGTCTGGTGCCATTCGGCCCCACATTATACCAGTAGTCCTGGTAATCATAATCACCGGTAGCGAATTTAATCCCCAACCCTGCCTGAATATTCCCTTTCTTATGCTTTTCAGGGTCCAGCAGCCAGCGGTAGACCGCAATACGCATATCTCCCAATCCATAGGAATGCATACTATGCCGCTGGTTGTAATTATTGACTCCGTTTACCAGGCCATGCTCATATAAGGAAGACCTGGCATTTGCCAGCAAAGGGACGTCCAGCATCACGCTCCAACGGCTGTTAATAAGACGTGTCAGCGTCAGATCGATGGCTGTTTGATGGTTGATCACTTCTGTACCGTTCAGCACTCTCTCTTTCTGTTCTTCTGAACCTTTAAAATGTTTGTAAGATTTAAAATACCGGGCGCCCATACTGAAGATCCATTTATCTGAACGATCTTCATCCGGATGAGTGAGGGTGCAGGTGGCCGGTCCGTTACCGCGTAAAGCGACACACCCCTGTGCCTGGGCGCGCGAAATCATCCCCGTACAGATCACTGACAGGAAAGTAGCTGATAAAATTCTGTTCATAGACTGTTCTATTTACGTTTAGAGAGGACATAAATTCATTGTTCAATAGTCACTTCATTGTTCTTATAGCATAGTGGAATACATCACTGTTCACATAACAAAAACGAAAGGTATAGCGTACTTAATAACTCTAATGTGTGATCCTGGTTGAATGCTTAAATATTGCTTACAGAAATGTAAACAATAATCCCGATATAAGGAAATATATTTCTTTTGCTTATCTTATTGGCAGTCAACTACAACTGCTTTTTACCACTTCTCCCCCAACCCCATTGCAGTGTGTCCGCATAATTTTGCAGTGGATATTGCCTTCCGGATTAAAATAAAGAAGGGCCATTAATCGTCTACGCTATAGAACAGTGTCTGACTATAGTTATCCAACGTTAATGCTCCGATGCAAACGCAGCATCAACGATGGATAACTATCAGTTAAAAGGTATCACCTACCGGCGCCTTCATTATCCATACAATGCTTATACATGCAATATCAGTCCATACAACCAGATAGTTTGCTCCGGGAACAGGTAGGCCGGTTCTGGGTCACGGAAGGACAAATACCTGCCGGCCAATCCATGACATTCCGGTCCATGGTAGACGCCTATCCGGGTATGATATTCCTGGAAGATCCTGCCGCCTTTTTCCCCGACCATACAACCGCTAAAAAACCACATATCTTCCTGCATGGCGCCAGCACCTTCTGCTTTGAAAAAAAGCTGACAGGCAAGGTAAAAATCATCAGTGTACACTTCCGCCCTACCGCTATCTGCTCCCTATTCGGCATAGCAGGTCACGAACTGGCCAATAACGTGACCGACCTGGATAGTGTCTGTAAAAATCACCTGAGCGAACAACTACTCAATGCGACAGGTACAGCCGAAAGAATTGCCCTGCTGAATAATTTCCTGAAGGAGCAATGGCGGCAACATCAAGCTGTAAATACTGCAAAAACACAATACGCCATACAGCTTCTACAGCAAGGCGATACGACGGTTTCATTGCGGCTGTTACAACAGCAACTACATATTACAGAACGTTCGCTCGAACGCCTGTTCAGGGACCAGATCGGTCTTTCCCCTAAACTGATCGCCCGCATTACCCGCTTCCAGAAAGCAGTCAATGCACTAAGTCATCCGGATACGGAAAGTCTGGCAGCGATTGCCTACAAATATGACTACGCCGACCAATCGCATTTCATCCGCGAATTCAAAACGTTTTCAGGTACTACCCCACAGCAATTCCGGCAACAGGCAGGGGCCGGCGTAGAGAACTTCGTAGAGTGGAACGACTAAAAATGTCGGTTTTATGCTATACCACGCCTCCGGCGGATAATAACTTTGCCTTATACAAAGAGACGACACATGGCTAAAGTATTATTGCTGAGCATTCCTTCTCATGGACATATGAATCCGACACTGGGACTTGCAGGCGCACTGGTAAAACACGGAGAAGAAGTAACCTTTTTCAGTTCGGAAGAATTCAGGAAACCGGTAGAAGCTACCGGCGCCACCTTTATCTGTTATAAAGACGACCTTAATATCTTCAAATTCTCACAAGGACAGGCAGCGACAGCCTCAGGTAAGAAAAAACCTGCCGGTAAACCCGGCTTTATTAATGCACTGTTACAACCCGAACGTTTCGTAGATCATCTCATGGAACAGATCAAAGGGATGCAGTTTGATTATATCGTCCATTCTGCCGCTTATCCTTATGCGAGTGTCATCGCACAGGCATTGAAAATACCGGCGGTATCTTCTTTCGCTGTATTTGCTACCATGAAGGATTTTGAAAAGATGCGGAAAGGGAAAACCTGGAGCCTCGCCAACCTGGTTCCCTTCAGATGGAAACTCCGTTTCTTATACCTGCTCTTCTACCGTAACAAGTTTGGTAAAGTACGCAGGTATTTACAGGACAAATACAAGGTGCAGGTATCTAGCGATCTGCTGAGTCATTTCTTCAATAAAAGCGAATTGAATATCATCTATACCTCCCGTTATTTTATACGGGACAACAGTCATTATGATGACAGCTTTGTTTTCGTGGGCGCACCGGTATATGAGAAAAAATACCAGGTGGATTTTCCTTTTGAAAAGCTGGAAGGAAAAAAGGTATTATATATTTCCCTGGGGACGGTCTTTGGTAATTACGCAGCCGGCGTATATGATCACTTTTTTAAAGCATTCGCCGAGATGGATATCACGGTGGTCATGACGGCCTACGGCGTCGACCTGTCTGCCATGAAAATACCTGCTAATTTCATTCTACGGGATTATGTACCGCAATCCGCCATCCTCGAACGGAGTGCGGCTGCTATTACACATGCGGGTATGAACAGTATTGGCGATCTCTTGTATGCCAATGTGCCGTTTGTGTCCATTCCCATGGGGGCAGATCAGTTTTTCCTGGCGGAAAGAGCAGCCGAACTGGGCGCAACGATTGTACTCGACGTTCATACCCTTACACCGGAGGGACTGAGAGCGGCAACAGAGAAAGTCATGACGGATAAAAGTTTTATCGTGAGTAGCCGTAAGATCAGTGATTCTTTCCGGGAAGCAGGCGGGTATGAAAAGGCGGTGGAAGAGATCTTTAGCTGGAAGAAAACAAAAGGAATCAGACGATAAACAAAGCAGCGTACTCAATACTAAAATGCAGTAATATACGTCTCTATGCTATCTGGTGACCGAATCAAAAGGGGGCGTCTGCCTTGGGGTAAACACCCCCTTCCTTTTAGAAATTGAAAAGGCAGGTTAGTCCGCCGATATGTGGTTTATACGACGTTACCCCCTTCATATAAAAAGTATTGATCTCGATATTATGTCGCTTTCTGGCGCCGATACCGATACGTAACCCGATATTTGCCGCCGGTCCGATCGTACTGGCAGTCGTGTGCAAATCATCATAAGCGATATAGTCATAATACAACTCCGGGATCTTTCTGTCTACAGAACTAATATGATAAGCAAACCCTCCTCCGATAAAAAAGCCCATCCTGTTCTGGCAGCCTTCCGCAGAACCCGCGCCAATATTGAAATTGAACATTAGCGGTACATTGACCATAAATCCCAGGTTATTATAACCATACTCTCCGGTATAACTATCATAATAATATTCATCTACGCCGTTGATCCCTGCACTAAAGGGGATCCCTAAGGATAAGGAGGTATTGTCTGTTTCCGCAAAACTCACACGGACAGAATAATTCAGCACAGAACTAGCTTTTGTCTCCGTTTTGGAAGATCCATCTACAAAAACGCCTGTTCCGACACCGTGGATAATGCGCTGGGCATGTACAGAAGAAAGGTATGCAAAGCATACTATGGCTAACAAAAAGACTTTTTTCATGGGTAATAGGTATTCCGTTGTTGGTTAGATAATATGCGTTAAATATAACGCAGAATGCTTAAACCATAAAACATCTCCCTGAAATAAGTTAACTTTGCCGCGTTAATTTTCTGTGATACCTGTGGTTGAAAACGTTGCGCTGTCACTATGCCTCAGCAGCAGCTAAATACCCGTCCGGTTGAATGTTAAAATCCCTATAAATGAACTATTACAAAGTCATACAGGACGAGGCGATCCTGCGCTCTTTCATAGACTGGTTACCCGAGCTGGAAGAAGGCGAAGCCTATTATGTCTCTTTACTGGCCAGAAGCAAATATTCTGATGCCATCAAATCTGACAAACAGCAGCTGAAACGCTTTACCAGCAGAAAAGAAGACCTGTATTCCAAGATACTGCAACTGGAATGTCCGATAGGCGCTTATACGCAGAAAGGTCAGGCGATACCACAGGAAGCGCTGGCTATTTATATTACACCGAATCCGAGGAGTTTATATGATGCCATGTTCAGCGGACTGACAGCCCTGGCAAAGTGTATACAAAATCAGAATAAACATGCGAATCCGCACCAGGAAATCATGAGTGAAATCCAGAAGAATAAGAGCAGAAGCTGTTATGTGGATTTTGATTTTGATATCAAGGATCAAGCGTTTTCCGCCAATCTGAAAACACTGATCTACGAGCGCGTCGGACAATCAGCCAAAGTACAGTTTGTCGAAACAAGAGGTGGTTTTCACGTACTGGTAGATCCTTTGAGTGTTGAAGAGCCTTTCCGTAAACGCTGGTACCAAAGTATCGCAGAACTGCCACATGTAGACCAGACCGGCGATCAGATGATACCCATCCCCGGATGTTCGCAGGGTGGTTTTGTGCCACGCCTGCTTTAGATAAAAGATGCCGGAGACAGGTTGCTCCGGCATTACTTTTTACTTGCCTCTTATGCTCTCCAGAAAATCTTTATAATTAGAATAAGGTTCTTTACTACGACTGTTCGGTTTCAGGTAAAGCATCCCCTCCCGGTTATCCAGGATCAGGTTAAAATGATTCAACACCTGGTTTCCGAATAAGGTCGTTCTGCTACCCGGCTTGTCAGGAGGATGCGCATTGGTCACGATATCCGGAAAGACGACGCCCGCAATCTCCGCATTCAACCGCACGATCTTCCGTCCATTGACCATGGTTAAACTATCCAGCTTTTGCCAGAGTTGTTCATGACGCGTAAAATCACTGCCCAGCGCCATGGTCGCATCCCTGCCGGTGTCAAAGAGAAACCAGAAAGGATAAGACTTCCCTCCCACCACAACGACGGCCTGAAACTTCGGTCTGTTCTGTTCAAACCAAACCGCCTGCCGCTTAAATGCACGGCTGTAAGCAGGTAGTTTTTGATGAATGATCATCCGAAGATTATCATAATCAATCTCGATGATCTTATCCCGAAAGAGGGAATTACCAATGATCAGGTCTTCACCTTCCTGCATATTTCCGACCTGTGTCAGGCGTACTGCTTCCCAGCTGATATTACCGATCGTAAGCGTATTGCCCGAGCTGGTGCCCGTCTCATTGGTACCTTGTGTATTAGTGACGACTGTTTTACCATCAAACTGCAACCCTAATTTTTCAGCTACCTGCCGGTTGACGCAGGTGGTACCTGCGCCCAGGTCAAACTGTACATTGACGGTTTTATTATTGTTCAGAATACCTTTCAGATAGATCCGCGAGCCATGTAATACAAACGGTAGTGTATCGGATGTGGGATGCACACTCCTACCGCGTAACTGCGTAAGGGTATCCTGTATGGATGCGATTCTTATAAAGCAACTGTCTTTTCCATTCAACAAGGCAATAAAGTCATATGCCTTTCCGGGTTTAGTTTGAAAACGGATACTATCCTGGTCGGTTTTAAGTGTGATCTGGCTTGGTTTAGATGGAACATTGACATAATAAATGTCTGGTCTGGCCGTAGGGTCAAGCTGCCAGTTTAAACGGACATATGCACCATCCGTGATAACGGCATTGGCATTGCCTGCTTTAACAATGGGTAACCGTTGTGCCTTTGTCGTGAGACTGAACAGGCAAAAAACTGTTATGGAACAAAAAAGATGAATATGGCTCATAGTTGGCATACGGTGTCAAGAGATATGCCAACTATAACGATGATTAGGAATCAATGAGTTAAAATAGCATGATATGTATAGGCGTCCGGCATTGGACAACTGTATGTCCGGCGCCGGCACAACCTAATTCCCCCAGAACTTCCACCAGGGCTCCTTTTTTACTGTCTCTTCCGCGGTCAGCGTCCAGAACAATGCATTGAATTCGTCTCCGGTGTAATCCTTTGTGATCATATGCCCGTATGGATAAATCGAGTCTTCCGGCCCTTCAGCAAAACATTACAACCCCTTAAAACCAGTTATTGTTTAGGCTTCGGCGACATTTCTTCCAGTATATTATACACCACACCTTTCGTCGGATGCTCTTCCAGCCATATTGTAGTGCGGCTGAACTCCTTTTTTGTTTCCAGGGCCACTACCGTGTCTGCAGGTTGATCTTCAAATGAAGTGCCCTGCCAGCGCGTTTTGCCGGAGAAGCTAAGCAGCGCTTCCCTGCTCCCTGTCGCTACCCGGAAAGTATAAGCGCCAAACTTCATATCACGGACTACCTTCTGCGACTTCGGCTCTATAAAAACGGAATATACCGGATGTCCTTCAACACCGACTATTACTATCTTGGCGAGTTTATCCATATTGTTGATGACCTTCACCATCGGTGTACGCTCAACCGTGTTTGCTATATCCGTCTTTTCCGTCTCAGCAGCCATTCCGGTTGTATTGACAGAAGCGCCATCCACAGTGGTAAATGACTTCGGCATGTCGGACAACTCCGGGTTAGGTGCTTTTTCCTCCTGTCTGTTACTTTTTGTAGCCGCCAGGTAGATACCTACCAATACAACCGCAATAATCACGTATGCAGCAATAGGCAGGGGCGGTTTACTGGCTTTGACATCATCCAGCATCCCCTGGTTGTTTTCCAGCAATTGCAGGGTTTCAGGGGTAAGTCCCTCTATTTGCCTGGCCAGCTGGGCATAGATCACGTGATCGTTCTTACCGTTGTGTTTATTAAAGACGGTCAACGCCAGTTCCTGTAAAGCGAGGGCTATCGAGTTACGCAGTTCATCCAGCGGACCTTCCGTCTGGTTGATCATATTAAGATCAATACGTTTTTCCGACCATTTCTTCAAGGTCGACAGGGATATCGCATGCGTGTTAATGGCATTTTTCTGAGCGATGATCTCGTCGAGCAATTCCACAAAAGACTTGATAACAGGCAGATACTTAGGGTCATTTACGTCCGGCTGAGATGTACCGGAACCGTTAAAGTTGGTATTCATGGGAGGTGTAGGGATTGTCCACCGTAAAAATAAAGATATTATATTATAATTTTTTACAATTATTAATACCGGAAGGGGGCTTATATCATTTACCCGGTCTTTGTCCAGAACGATGGACACAAAAGTAGTCAGGGTGATCAGCAATAAAAAAGTCCGGTAGTTTACCGGACTGATTATCAATTCTTCTTATAACCGATTTCGTGATTATCAGCATGTAGCCAAACCGTGTACTGATCTGCCAGTTCCACAGCCACCGAAACGTCCGGCAGCGGGGCCAGTATCTCCTGCAGCTTCTTCTTGGCCTCTTCAATTTTTTCTTCCGCATGTCTTATACTTGACCTGGCGCTTTCTGCTTTTTCATTCAGGCGATGTAACTCATTGAACACCGCTGTGTTGACAGAATTGTTTTTTTGTGCATGCAGAAGTTGCACCTGATAATCCTCCGTCGCTTGCTGAGACAACTTCTTTAATCCAGGGAGATTTTCGCTATGTTCGATCAGATTTGATAAAGATGTCCGAAGATCTCCTGCTTTATCCTGGTATGTTGACATAAATAAAATGTTTATGGGTTTATGTTGCACCGGCGCTTACCGGCATTTTTTATTACATTATCTTATCCCTGTTTTGGGAATTCTCACTTCATACCACAACACATCATTTCTTTCAAAAAATACACCTATTTCCTCACATATCAATGCTTAAAGCAAGCCTGTAAATATAGATTTTCACATCTCCGCTCTATCGTATAATCACTCTTCAGGTCTGTGAAACTTACAGGATATGTAAAGTTTTGCAAATGTTGGGCCAGTAAAGTAAGAAACAGCATCACTTCCATATCCGTATTTAAACGGCATGACCTAGTTTATCGCATCATCATCATCACGCAGGTATAGCTATAATTTACGAACTTTGCCATATGGAAAGGTTGCTACAAATCACTGCTGATGGTTCACATACCATTGCCGTCCCGGACATGCATGTTACCTTCCACAGCATTCTCGGGGCGATACAGGAAAGTGTGCATGTGTATATCAATAACGGCCTGCATCATCTGCCGGCTGATCTCCATCCGATAGCTATACTGGAAATGGGATTTGGAACTGGTCTTAATGCCTTACTGACCTTACGCGAAGCAATCACCTTACAACGCAGCGTTTACTATCAGACAATAGAACAATATCCGCTCACGATAAAAGAAGCCAGCTCCCTGAATTACCCGGAACAATTGGGAGAACCCACACTGCAACCTTTTCTGCAATCATTGCATGAAAGTACATGGGACCAGGATGTACTATTACATCCCTGCTTTACCTTACATAAAACACATGCACCTATACAGGAGGCGGTGTTCCGACAGCCTTTTGATCTGATCTACTATGATGCCTTTGCCCCCGGCGCACAACCGGAGTTATGGACGGAAACGATATTTACAAAGCTGTTTGAACAATTAAAACCGGGCGGGATACTCGTCACGTATTGTAGTAAAGGCGACGTAAAAAGGGCTTTAAAGGCAGCGGGATTTGGCGTGGAGAAAAAGGTATCCGGACCTAAACGGAAGCGGGAAATGGTCAGGGCGAAGAAACCATAAATAACAAACAACAGACGGCAGGAACTACACCTTGGCAATACCTGCAGTCCGTGCCTTCATGTGCATCCATATAACTACGCACCCAGGGACCGCTATTAGAGTTTCTGCTGATGATTAGCTCATAAGGGTGCGCCGCCAGATGCGCCTTTGCGACATCTACGATGCCGATCCGCCATCACTCCCCTGCCCTGCTGCGAAAATATATTTTTTAGTTTCAGGAACATGTCATTACTTTGAAGTACAAAGTACTTTACCGCAGGAAAGCATAGCTGTAAAAACAGCTGCCAAACTACCAATAGCCTGGAATAAGACAACGCATTGTTTTACACCGTTACCGGAGCATGAAAACAGCTCCGTACAGGATACCTATACACTTATATGCTCAAACGATACGCTATGATGACACAAAACAAGCGGCTGGCCGGCATTATCTTTACCGCCGCCCTGCTACTGCTGGTCCCCCTGGTAGCCATGCAGTTCACAGCCGAAGTAAAATGGTCTTTTTCTGATTTCCTGGTGGCCGGTTTCCTCCTGTTCGGAACGGGCCTTTTGCTGGAACTGATACTAAGAAAAGTAAGGGCTACCAGTCACCGTCTTCTGCTATGTGTAGTACTGTTTATTGTAGTGGCGCTGGTATGGGCAGAACTGGCAGTTGGCATCTTTGGTACGCCCCTCGCCGGTAGTTGAAACAAAGCAGTTCAGTTTCGCAGATTCTGTTATATTTGCTATCCATTTGTTAACAAAACCCGTGTGAACAGAGTTATGCAAACAGTATCTGCGAAAACCTTTAGTGTCAGCTTCCCGGAGATTTATAACCACGTGCGCGTAACGTGGGAAAGTATGAAAGCCGAACAGGTAAAAGACAACAACTATGTTTCTTTTATTACTGCCGGTCTGAATAAAGTCAGCTTTTATAAAAAATATCCCGGTGCTGATCTTACCGCCCGTTTTCATGCAAGTTGCCCGGAACAACGAGGCGCCCTTGACGTGATCAGCGACAAGACATTACCTGTTGCCGGACATACCGCTTTAGTACGTACCGCTAAGTCTGCAGACGGCTTCTTCTTTTATTATTTCGGCCTGGTACAGATTAACGAGAACTATTGTTACACCATCATCGCCGATTGTGATGTCGAGGAAGCCGCTGAATATGAGCCTATATTCGATGAAATATGGCAAAGCCTGCAATACTTCGGTAATCAGGAAGAAGGACTGAAACAACAGGAAGCAGGCATTGACGAAATCCTTTCTAAATACGCAGCTTCAGAAGACACTGCAGCGCAAAAAGAGAAAACGCCCGTCGCACCTTTTAGCGTTCCTGCTGATGGACATGATTATTGGGAACTGGATGATTATCAACTCCGTTTTCTGTCCGGCAGTGATATATCGGTGTCCGACGGCGATGGCGCATTGTATATCAAACTGGAGGCAGAAATGCCCGATTACGACGATAAAAAACACGGACATCTGCTCAATGATTATGAGCATGGTAGGGTGTACCTGCAGTTTTACTTCAAAGGCATCTATAAAAACGGCATTCCTACCGGCATATTTACTTTCGAAGATGAACGGGACAGCTCCTACCTGACCTACCTCTGGAAAGGCGGATTTCACTATAGCCTGCAATTCACGGGTGAAGTCACCTTACAGGACGGCTGGCTGGGTATCAACGGACATTTCGGCAACTACCCGGTAACGATCGCAAAGCAACTACCACTGGAAGATATCAAGTGGGAAAACTACCGTTTCCTGCGTGTAGAAGAACTGGAAACTGCCTCCCCTGCTATTGTGCGCCATCTGCAACTGACAGACCCTTATCCGGCTTTGCTACATGAGACATTAGCACCGCTGAAAGAGATGGAAACATTGCATATTTCTTTTTCTGCGGATAAGCCTTCGGCGGCCGACTTCAAAGAAGTACCCAAACCGCTTAAACATTATAAATCACTCCGTAAACTGACACTCTCAGGTATCCGCGCGGTGGATAGTCTGCCGCAATGGATCGGCGACCTGAAAGAACTGGAACACCTGTACGTGTCAGAGAGCAAAATCGAAGGCATCCATCCTTATATCTTCCAGCTACCGAAACTGAAATTCTGCTACCTGAGCAATAACCAGTTACAGTCCATTTCACCCGGACAGTCAGATTCCCTGGAAACCCTGACCATAGAGAATAACCAGCTGACTTCCCTCCCGGATTCACTGACAAAAATGCCTAAGCTGAAATCGCTGAGCATCAAAGGGAATCCGTTGACGAAACTGCCTCCCGGACTGGAAACCATTGAACACCTGGACCTGGAACTGGAAAAGAAAATGACGCTGCTGGATTATAGTTATAAAGGGGCGGACGACCAGGGTACCGTTCCGATTGATCAGGCGCTGTTCCTGGCGAAACATGACAACAAACTGTCTGACAAACTGGAACAGGCCATTGCGGCACAGGAACTCCAATACTATCAGAAGGGACTAACGGAACTGGCCCGTAAATCTGTGGCCTTTGCAACGACGAAGGAAGACAATTATGCAGGTAAAGGGAACAACCGTTTCGGCGGATTACCAGACTTACCTGCGGGTGTAGCTTACCCTTCCTTCAAAGATTATGAGGGCAATGAAAAGGGTATGCAGTTTATTGCACAGATCAATTGTACCGATATAGCACATTTACAGGATTACCTGCCCCGTACCGGCATCCTGTATTTCTTCATAGAAGACCAGGAAGACACAGATGCATCCGTGATCTACTACGACGGCGATCTGTCCACCCTGCAATCTGCCAGTCAACTGGATATTACTGAAGACTACATCTATGACCAGCACGGCATTTATACCCCTTATAAAGCCATTGCGGACAAATATGTCAGTCTGCCGTTCTTCTACAATGCCAGGGAATATTACGAGACATCCTGGCCGGAACTGGAACCATTAGAGGAAGAGGATGATGCTACGGATGCCTTAAAACAGGCATTAGAGCCTGATTTCAAGGCTGTACACAGTATCAACAGTTATGTTTTCAAACAGCATGATACGCCTGAAAAAGAGGCCGCACATACCTTAAAAGGCAAACCAGAGGACTGGATGGTGTTATTACGGGTAAGTAGTGATAGTCAGCCGGGATTCTGTTTCTGGGATGCGGGAGAGATCTACTTCATGATCCATAAGAGCGATCTCGCGAAGAAGAACTTTTCGAAGGTTTACTGCGGACTGGAAAGCAGCTGATCCATCAGCGACAAAAAGAAGGGGCAACAGCATGATCTGCTGCCCCTTCTTTATTGATTAGTATCGTTATTACAGCCAATCCGGTGTCACCGGCGTACCATATACATAACTCATATCAGTATACTCACTATAAGGCTTCGCCCTGCCACTATTCCGGGCAGCCTGCTGATAAGACTCCTCCGCCTTTTTCTGATCGCCCTGTAAATGGTATACCAGTCCCAATAACCAGTTGGTACTGAAAATAGACGATATGTCCCGGGATTTTTTCAGATAGGCTTCTGCATCGTCCAGCTGCTGTGTTAAGATCGCCGCCTCTCCTATCACACGCATCGCAAAATAAGCCTCGGCATTCTTTTCAAGCACATCGAGACTCCATTCGATCGCCTGGTTATATTCCCCTATACGCACAGCGCATAAAGCCGCCTGCTCGGCACAGGTATTTTCGTAACTCAGCTTCTCCGGTGTGAATGGAATACCTTTCGCAAATACCTCCATTGCCTGATGATACGCTTTCTCTTTGAAAAGCAATTTTCCGCCTTCACTATACGCCAGGTAATAACCCGGCGCTACTTCCATCGCTTTCTTAAAACAGGCCCATGCACCGCGATTGTCCTCAGCGGCCAACAGACGTTGCCCTTCATTGGTCAACAGGATCCCTTCTTTTGTTACGCCTTCCTTAAATATCGGCTGACCATTCTTCAGCGCCTCATAAATACCGTTGATATTCAGATTCAGGTTGTCATGATGCTCTTTCTCTACCGGATAGTATAAATCCGTACGGAAGGCCGAAGCAAAATCATGCCATGGCAGGAAGGCATTTGTTGTTTTATAGGTTGACAAGTCATCATACTCATACAATGCCGTAATCAGGGTGTCCGGTGCAAATTCGAAGCAATTCAGGTCATAGAACCAGGAAAGGAAAACAGGGGCGTCAATTTTCCTGTGTGAGAGCCGGTTCAGCATCTCATGATCGTCTGCCCATGCATAGGCCAGATAACGTACGGATTCCTGTCCCAGGGTCTTCTGCAGTTCATCGATCTGTAACTTGTCAATAGTGGTGTTGCCCGTCACATAATAGGCTACACCGCCTCCTCCCCAGCCAGCCACACTATCGCGTACAGTCAGGTTACCTTTTACCACAAGCAGATCGATATACAGACCGGGAATATCCAGGCTGTCTATATCCAGATCGCCGTCGCAGTAGTAGATACGGCTATAGTCTTCGAAGTAAGAAGGTTCATCTTCATAGTTGTCCAGCGACATAATACTGACACCACTTTCGCCATTCCAATAGTCAAACAGCTGTTCCAGTCCCATACGCTCCAGTACTTCCTCATAGGTCAATTCTTCCAGCTGGTGTTTGTCCAGGAATGCCTGTTTAGCCAGATCTTCCTCGTCTTCCTCCTCTTCGTCTTCCTCCTCATCTACTATCCTTCTGCTAACCGGAAAATCGTCATCGTCTTCATCCGGCAGCTGTATGGTAGTCATAAAATCTGCCAGCGCATCCCGCTGTTCCAGGATGGAAGCAAATGCAGTGCGTAACTCCTCGTCACTCACCTGGCTGAAGTTTTTGTCTATATGCGCAATATGCACCTTGCCCAATGCATCACTGACAAAGAAAGTTCTTTTGTCGCCTTCTTTGATCATACCCACAATCCAGCAGGCGTATAAAAGGCGTTTCTCCTGTTCCAGGAACTCGCTTTTCCTGCCGGAGAAAAGCAGACTGGTAGCTAACATCCTGTATAATGTATTATCAGCGCTGCTGTAATCTGTATAGCAATAGCTAAGACAGGTCAGCTGCTCGTCTTCCCAGTAAGCAGCACCTCCTTTCAGCCAGAACTCCCTGAAGGCGGAAGGCATGGCAAATCCTGCTGTCGCTTCCATTCTGGCTAAGTCGGCCGGAGCCACTTTGCTGCGATTGGCGTTTTTCGGGGCCTGCTTTTCCAGATAGGTAATCAGCGCAATAATGTCGTTGTGTAAATGTTCGGGGATCTCTAAATTACTGGCGTTCATGTTTGATCAATGGTTTCAACTGATATGATAAAAGTGCTGAAAAGCCGCTAATATATAGCAAATAATATTAATTATAAATAGTTCATCAGGGATCTGTATGCGCCGGTTCCGGACAGTCTTAAAGACGGGAAAATATGATTCAAATAAAAAATTGCCGTAAATTAGTAATAAGAATCAGCAGATCAGGCGTTTCTATTAGCCGCGTACCTCATTACCTTATAAATCCTCTTGTTTCAGCGCAGATTTTAGTCGTATTAACGTACCCCAAAAGTTTCATCGTCTCCGTTCAGTCAGCATAAATCTCTCCTATGTTTTCGGAAAATGATAAAATGTATATCATCGATGCACTGGTGACCCAACTGGCCACAGAAGGTTCTCCCCGTGCCGCTATTGCGGGTCCCTTCGGCGGTACTACGCTGGCTACAGACCTTACCACAGAAGGCTCTGTACTGCGTATTGCCATGGACGCCGTGCGCCTTTGTATCCTTGACGGATTTAATAACAATCCGACATGGATGGAAAGGCTGCTCAATATCTTCCAGTTAACAACACTGAATGCCAAGGTCAAAGAGATCTGGGAATATGCCAGGATCCCACCACCGCCGACAGCCAATCCGTATATACTAACGGTGTTGAACAACACTATCCCGTTTGTCAACCGTACGATACTGAGGAATCACCTGGACCGCCTGTCGCAGCCTATGAGCAATGCACAACCCATCCTGGTAGTGAATGGTGGCGACAAATCAGGCAAGTCCTACTCCACCAATTATATCGACCATTTTTCCAATCTGAAAAATACCATGCTGGCCTGCAGTGCCAAACTTGATAAAGAAATAGGACTGGATCTGACGGCGGAGAAACTGGCCAAAGACCTGGTCTCACAAATGGCGATGCCTACCGACGATATACCCGGACCAGAAGAAAACATGCGGGCATATGCCGAAACACTGGCAGGCTGGGTCTTAAATAAAGGCTCCCAGATCAGGGATATGAACTGCTGGTTCGTACTGGACAACTTCAAAAAAAGCCCTTTTTTACATCCCAGTACCGACTACTTTATCACCGCACTTTCCTATAAGATCACACAGGGCATGTATACCAGGAAATGCCGCCTGATACTGATCGGGTTTGACCGTGCCATGCTGACCGTAGAACCAGGCAAAGCGGATGAAGAGGTCATCCGGCAATGTAACCGGAATGATGTCGAGACGTCCGTGAAGGAAATATGCCAGCGGGCCATACAGACAATAGACGTGATCGCCATGACAGACTTCCTCGTCAACGGACTACCGACAAACGATACCAAAATGGCGGTGCTGAACGGCAGATTGAGATCCCTTCTCCAAGCCGTTAACAGACTCAATGAGATACTGGCGCTACACCCCGAACTGGACTATGCCACCTTCCTGCAGGAGATGCTGAAAGATCTTCCCGATACAGAGGAAAGGAAGGCAGAACTGGAAGAAAAACTACAGGATCTTCATGACAGCCTAAGTTAATCAGCCATGGAAAAAAATCAGACCACAGCAGACATTCTCGCCCGATATGTGCAGAAACGGAAGGAAAAGGAAACCGGTTCCCCCAAACAGACGCCCGATCCACAACTCCATTCCTACCTGCAGGCAGCCGCCGTACTCCACTGCTTTGAGCCGGAAACCCTGCGCCCGCTCGATAGCCAGTATGCACATCCCCAGTTACGGGTATTACTCTACGATCATATCACACATGTAGCAGGCGGTCTGGGATCAGGGTCATTCGCCCTGAAGATGCCCGTTCGCCAGCAGGCATTAAGGCAACTCGGTACTAAAGCGGCCATGGCGGAAGCATTAAAAGCCAATCCCCAGCACACAATAACCGATCTTCAAAAGACATTTGAAACATATGTAAATAGCCAGGAACAGCACTACGATGTCACCGGTATGAAGTACCAGGAGCTGACTTTACTCTGTCAGCTGGTCACCTGGCTGGATGGGCTGGATCCACAGCTACCGCGCCTGACAGATCTCCTGCCCCTGTTAGAAAGAAAAAGCGTACTTGCCGGCTTTGAACACCTGGTAGACGACAATTTCATGGGTCGGCAGGACGAACTAAAACAGCTGCGTGAGTTTATTCATATCGGTGAGCAAAAACGCTCGCTTGCTGATAAAATATTGGAAGAATTCATCGTCGCTAATCCGGATCCAGACCGTAAACCGATCCTTTCTATCTGCGGACCAGGCGGCATTGGTAAATCTGCCCTGCTGGCACGTCTGCTCATGGAAAACAGTGTTGGTAAAAAAGCACAGCGTATTCCGTTTGCCTACCTCGCCTTTGACCAGCCTACCCTCCGCATAGAAGCGCCGTTTACCATACTCCTGGAAGCTATCTCCCAACTGGAATTACAGCTCCCGGAACATAAGACACATTTTGACGACTTCAGGAACGAAGTACGCAGCTTCCGGGATGATCAGGGGAGTATTAAATCGAGAGGACTGACTTTTGATACCAGGGCCGGACGGATTAATGTCAGTATGGGTATCACCCAGTCCTTATACCAGCACTTCGGCGTCCTGTTGCAGAAATTACAGACCGACTTCAATCAGGCCGTACTGCTGGTACTGGATACTTTTGAAGAAGTTGAATACAGGGATAAGGAAAGCCTTTCAGGCTTCTGGACCATGTTGCAGGAAATCCACCAGGTATACCCCCTGTTCAGTGTCATCATCGCCGGCCGTACTTCCGTGCAGGATATGCGGGGAGACACCGGTTTTGTAGAAGAAATACACCTGGAACACCTCAAAACAGCGGATAGTATCCAGTTGCTGAAGAACCTCGGTATTGAAGCGACAACAGCCGCAACTGTCGTTGAACATATAGGTGGTAATCCGTTATCACTACGGCTGGCGGCAAACCTGATCACCTCCATGCAGCAAAGCGGTGAAAGACTCGCATTTGATGATTTTACCTACAACAGCGCCCTGACATTCGAACTGAATGAACAACTGATCCAGGGACAATTGTACAACCGTATATTGAACCATATACACGATGAAAATGTCCGGAAACTGGCACATCCCGGTATGGCTTTACGTGTGATCAGTCCCGAAATCATATTGCGGGTGCTGGCTCCCATTTGCGAACTACCCGTGAATAACCTGGATGAAGCTTTCCGCCTGTTTGAAGACCTTAAACGGGAACATGCACTCGTCAGGATCGGACCGGAAGATACCCTGATCTATCGCCCGGAAATACGGCAGGCGATGATCAAGTTACTACAGCAGGATAAGTTTGATCAGTTAAGAGAACTGCACCTGGCAGCCATTGACTATTACGCCAACAAGGATGGGATTCCCGCCAGGGCGGAAGAGATGTATCATCGCCTCGCCCTGGGAGAAGATCCGCCCTATATACTGCGCGACAGGTGGATGGACGGCATTGAAAGTGCCATTGTGCCCAACCTGCGGGAATATTCCGCTACCATGCAGGCATGGCTGGCATCTGTGATTAGTCTGGAAGTATCCAGGAACGTATATATGCATTCCTCCCTCTTGGAATGGGAAAACAATATCACCCGTAAAGTACAGAAAGCGCTGGCGCAATACGATATCGACGTCGCCCTGGACCTCTTGCATGAAAGAGATGACCGCTCGGATACCAGTCCGCTGTATGCACTGGAAGCAAAAGCCCTTCTGATCAGGGAAGATCCGGAAGGAGCAGCGAAGATACTCAGGCAGGGTATTACCCAGGTAGCCGGTGGCGCAAATCCCGGCAGACTGGCAGAACTTTACTGGCTATATGCCCAGGTATGGCTATTGAAGGGCAATCATAATGAGGCCATCGCCTTACTCGGACTGGCAGAAAGAGCTGTATCAAAACTGACTTATCCCATTGCGCAGATGCAGATACTGAGTCATTTACTGAAGATCACGACAGATAACAATGGTACGGCCGTACAGATCCGTGATTTAAGAACGAGACTCAACAACGCCGCTAAAAAGCTGACGATTCATTACAGTCACCAGGACGCTTTTGTAATACGACTAGCCAAGTTTTACCTGCAGGATGAATTCCCGGATACCTATGACATACTGGACATGTTTGAGACGGGTACACAGGAGGTCTGGAATGACATGCTGACAAACGAAAACATCCGTGGCCTGGATGAATTCCGGGGAGACTGGGAGCAGGGAGATCAATTTGAAACCTATCAATCACTTGCATAATGGCATATTTAAGTCCGGTGGAAGTAAATGATCTCAGCCTGGCGATCGCGGCTGCTACAGATCCTATTGCGAACAGAGGAGCCTTATATCAGTCGGTGGATCCCAGGGTCATGATGGTGATGCCCATCGGTGGCGGGGCCATACTCCCGAAACTGATGACGGAGATCTCCTTTATGAACAACCTGGAACGCATCACTACCGGACAGGTACCCTTGCAGATATTCCTGCAGAATGCAGCCCTGCTGGTGAGCGTATTACCGGCTAGTGAGAAAACCGTCCGCCTGCTGCTCGAAAAGGTCATTCAATTATCCTCAGGAGCGCCACCAGTGAATATCGCAATGGCGCCGATCATTAATCAGACCTTTATTCACCGGGATGATATGGTCACCTTCTCGTTTGTGGAAGCAGCACTTAAAACCGCCAATTCGGTCTTCAAACTACGGATCCCTGCTTTTGAAAACGGACAGCCCCGGCTGGACCAGAGCGGTAATCCCCTGCAATTCCTGGGTACCGGCTGGCTCTTGACTGATTCACTACTGATCACCAATCACCATGTCATTAATGCCCGGCAGGACGGAGAAGGCGAAGCCGCGGAAACAGATCTGCTTTTACAGGGAAGCGGTGCAGGTGTGATCAGTGATTATAATGTGGAAGGTGCGGCTGAAAACCCGCCTGCACAGGCGATTAAACTGGAAGCCTGGCAGAAAAGCCTGGATTATGCGGTTATCCGTATCCCTCCCAGCGGCAGGACACCGCTCCGCAGGAATCTCCTTACCATACAGGTACAACAGGACCCGATACCTGTCAATATCATACAACATCCGGGAGGACGCAGCAAGCGCTATGGTATCCGTAACAACCTGGTCTATGCCTCTACACAGGACACCTTGTGTTACTTTACCGATACCGAATCCGGCTCTTCCGGTTCACCGGTATTCAATGATAAATGGGAAGTAGTGGCTTTACATCGCGGGGCCAAATACGTAACAGGGGTCCGATTCCAGGGTAAGGATACGGCCTACGTAAATGTAGGCACGCACCTCAGATTGATTATCGACGATATACAGCAACGATACCCTGCATTAGCGAATGAGATCCTGCAAGGCTAAATTAAAAGACAGGGTTTAATAATGCCTTAACATAGTACTTCTATATTTGCTGCCATCAAAACAGTGATCTGATGGCATCCTCTCCGCTGACCGATATATTGCTACATGACTGGCTGACTGGTGATGATTCGCATTTCAGGCCCTTATTTGAGCATTATTTCCCCCGTTTGAAACGTTATGCTGCCGGCTTTAGCGGAGACGCCGTAACAGGCGAAGAACTGGCTATGAACGTCCTCTTAAAGGTATGGCAACAGAAAGCGCGTATCAGCACCGTGAAGGATTTTGATAGTTACCTGTTCACGATGATGCGCCATGAAGTGATCAGCATGATACGGCAGCGGAAAACGATTACAGATAGTTTTACTGAAAGCACAGCAGAAACACCGGCGCCCGAAAACATCAATGATACCATCAGTTACCGCGAACTATTACGCCGTTACCGGCAGTGCCTGGACAAGCTCCCTCCCCGCCGCCGTGAAGCATTTATCCTGAACCGTGAGAAAGGCATGAGCTATGCGGAAATAGCCGCCGCACTCAACGTATCTATCTTCACCGTACAAAATCACATCGCCTCTTCCCTGAAATTCATGCGCGCAGAACTGGATGATTATGCCGATTTTCTGCCCGTACTACTCCTCCTCGCCGTGCCAATGTTAACTGTATATTAATTCAACCTTACCGGATAGTTTGACGCCTCCTTCGCCTGCGTCCTTTAGGATGAACAAGTCATTATGATCCATCATCCACCCGGCAGAGCACAGCTCATTGCCTATTTTGAAGGTAAGATTACAGACGCCGCCAGTAGGGAGGCAATTGAAGCATATATCGCGGCTGATACAGATCCGCTGCTGGTACAAGCCTGTATGCAGACTGCCTGGAAGCATATCCCGGAAGCCGATGTACCGCAAAGTACACCAGCGGACTGGGACCAGTTCCGGATGATGGCAGGTATACGTACATCTCCGAAAAGATTCCTTCGTCCGATGCTGGCAGCTGCCGCTACTTTATTATTACTCCTTTCTGTATCCTATATCTATTTTATACTCCGCAAGCCAGCCGTCAATACGCCGCTTGCCTGGCAGGAGATCACTGCCGGTCCACGGGAACTACGCACCATCCGCCTGCCCGACGGCAGTGATCTCACACTTTTCCCCGGATCAACAGTCAGCTATAACAATGAATACAATAAACATGCACGTGCCATCAGACTAAAAGGACGCGCCTATTTTAACGTCGCTACTGTTGCGGATAAACCATTTACTGTTTCCGCCGGTAACTATACCACGCAGGTACTGGGTACCTCCTTTGAAATATTTGAACGTCCACAACGACAGGAGCTCTCAGTCGTTCTGGTATCAGGTAAAGTCAGACTGTTAAATGCGCAGCAACAGCCCTTATCTGAGCTGCGACCGGATCAGCAGATGACCATCCACACCGACAATGCCCGCTTCAATATCCTGCCTGTCGCGGCAAAGACGATGGTTGCCTGGACCACAGGAAAACTCTCTTATGATCAGGCGACACTGGCAGACGTCTGTCGCGAACTGGAAAAATGGTATGGGGTCAATATCACGATACAGCGGCCGGCATTGGAGAAGAAGCGTATTACGGCCGACTTTGAACACCTTTCCCTGACAGCCGTCCTGCATATCCTGTCAGAGACTGCAGGCTTTAACTATAAAGAGAAGGACAATCACATAGCAGTATACTAACAGCAATAAAAAACGCCCCGTAGCAGCGGGGCGCCTTTCGCAACTGACTGGTTTATCAGCCAAGTAACGAGGTATGCAGGCTTGAACCACCTGCAAGGAATTCAACTGTAAAATAATGAAAACATTTTTAATGCATCGGATCCTGATGCTTGTTTTCCTATTGGCTGTCTGTAGCAGGCTATCGGCACAGCAGCCCCTGGAAAAGGTACTGACCTTCAAAGGCAGCACCATCACCGTACAGCAGTTCATTCAACAGGTAAAAAGCCAGCAACAGCTGCAGTTTACCTTTGATGAAGATGTGAATGCCCTGTTGTCCCGCACAGTGCATATCCGTAGAAACACCGTCTCATTAAAAGAAGCCCTCGACTGGCTGGCCACAGACGCTTCCATCCATTGCCGCATCCTCAATAATTATGCGATCCTCAGCGTGATGCCTGCCCATCAGAAAACGCCTGCTGCCAAGCCCGATCCGGCCTCCCTGGAACTGCCACAGCCATCTACAAAGGCGCTGGGAGAAGTGGTGGTGACCGCCCTGGGTATCAAAAAAAGCGAACGTAACCTGGGTTATTCCGTAGCACAGCTGTCTTCCAAGGATGTCAGCGATGTCCCACAACCCAATGTACTGAACAGCCTCGCTGCCCGCGTTCCGGGTGTAAATATCCGCAGTACGGGTTCCGATCCGGGCTCCAGCGTGATGGTAACGATCCGCGGACAATCCTCCATCAGCAAAGACAATCAGCCCCTGTATGTGGTAGACGGTGTACCGGTTGCTCCTGCTATCCAGAATCCGGCACAGGCGGTAGATGGCAAACAGACCATCGATTATGGTAGTCCGATCAGTGATATCAGCGCTGACGATATCGCCAGTATCACCGTATTAAAAGGCGCCAGTGCTGCTGCCCTTTATGGTAGCCGCGCAGGATCAGGTGTTATCCTCATCACTACTAAATCCGGTGCTGCAAAAAAAGGATTGGGAGTCAGTTTTAATTCCAGCGCCGTATTCGACAAAGCCTGGATGTTCCCGCATTTCCAGCATGAATATGGTTCCGGTGACTGGACAGGCAGCGACAATACCATCAGCACCGGCGCATGGGGTCCGAAACTGAATACCGGTCGTAAGCTGGTACAGTGGAACAGTCCACTGGATGAAAATGGCGATCCTTTGCCGCTCGACTGGGTAGCTTATCCTGACCGTATAAAAGATTTCTTCCGTACCGGACATACCTTTACCAATAATATCGCGGTATCCAAAAGTGGAGATGCCGGCAATTTCAGACTGTCCTACGGCAATCTGCAGAACCGGGGTATCGTACCGAATACCGACCTGAAACGTGATAACCTGACCTTCTCAGGCACCTATCACCTTAATAAATCCATCCACCTCAGTACTAACCTCGCTTATACCAATAACCGTAGTGCCAACCGTCCTTCTGCTTATACAGAAAGCGTGACCATGCAGGTCTATAAACTGACGCCCAACGTCAATATTCATGCCCTGCGTAACTACTGGATACCTGGTAAAGAAGGACTGCAACAATACAATCCTTACAGCACGGATGACAACCCTTACCTGATCGCATACGAAGAAACCAACAGTTACACCCGTAACCGCATGACGGGCAACGTACAGGCTTCTTTCGATATCAGACCTGATCTGACACTGATGCTGCGTACCGGCCTCGATTACTATGCACTGAGCGAAGACCAGCGCAGACCATTCAGCGCCAAAAGAAATCCTAAAGGGGCTTATGTGCTGGAGAATGACAACTTCAAAGAGCAGAACAGTGATTTCCTCCTGACCTATAAACCCAACCTGAAGAGCGATTTCAAAGTATCTGTTGCTGTCGGCGGTAACCGTATGGACCAGGAAAGTTCCTCCAATCAGCAGTCTACCGGAAGTCTGACACTCCCAGGTGTATACAATCTGTCTAACGCAGCAGCGGGCGCGCTGGTCAATACACAGTCCTTCCGTAAAAAGCGTATCAACAGCTTATACGGTATCGGTGAGGTAAGTTATCATAACTACCTTTTCCTGAACCTGACGGCCCGTAATGACTGGAGCAGCACCCTGCCCAAAGAGAACAATTCCTACTTCTACCCTTCCGTATCCCTGAGTGCGATTCTCTCTGATATGCTGAATATCAAATGGCAGGACCTGTCTTACCTGAAACTACGTGCCAACTGGTCACAGGTAGGTGCTGATACCGATCCATATCAGCTGTACAACACCGTACCATTTGATACCGACTGGGGTAGTGTAAAACGTGCGACCATCAGTTTCAATCAGAAAAACAGTCTGCTGAAACCGGAGATCGCTACTTCTTATGAAGCCGGTGTAGATGCAAGTTTCTTTAAAGACCGTGTAGGTTTTAATATCACCTGGTATAAAACCAACAACCGCAACCAGATCATCCAGGTACCTACGACGATTGCTTCCGGCGCCAGTACGATGCTGATCAATGCCGGTAATATCCAGAACAGCGGATGGGAAATTGGTCTGAACCTGGTACCTGTCAAAAGCACTGCTTTTACCTGGAAATCTGATATCAACTTCACCCGCAACGTCAATAAAGTCATCGAACTGACACCAGCGGTGACCAGTTATATGCTGGGCAGCACAGATGGCAGTAACATCGAATACCTGATCAAAGAGGGGACTAAAATGGGCGATTTCTATACAAGGAGCTGGGTGAAAGTGAAAGAAGGGGCTTACGCCGGACAAGCACTTCTGAACAGCAACGGACTGCAGCAACAGGATGCTGATTTTGTAAAGATCGGTAACTACAATCCGGATTTTATGGTGGGTTTCAACAACAATTTCCGCTACAAAAACCTGAGCTGCAATTTCCTGATCGACTGGCGCAAAGGCGGTTCTTACTATTCCTATGTCGCGAAAAGCCTGATCCAGGATGGTCGTACAACCAATACATTACGCGGCCGTGATGCGGCACATGGCGGTCTTACCTGGACCGATGCCAATGGTACTGTACGCGATGACGGAATGATCATGGAAGGTGTGATCGCTAATGGCGACGGTACTTACAAACCGAATGACGTCATCATTGATGCGGCTACCTATTATGACAATAAATACTGGAAGTATTACGAAAACGAAACCTACAGCGCTACTTATGTAAAGCTGAAAGAAGTATCGCTCACTTATGCATTCGGTCGTAGTGTAATGCAGCGTATCCCTTTCCTGAGCAACCTGTCCCTGTCCCTGATCGGTAACAATCTTTACACCTGGGCAGCAGCAAAGAACGGCTATGATCCTGAGATCACCATGAGCCTTTCCAACCAGCGTTACCAGGGTGTTGGTCACTGGACATTACCAGGTACCCGCTCGTACGGTGCTAAACTCAGTTGCAACTTCTAATTAATGATCGCATGAAACGAACTAACATACTATATAGTCTGCTGACGGCAATGACGCTGACAGCCTGTACAAAAGACTTCGAAGCAATCAATACCAACCCTAACAGTCCGTCTGAAACCAGACCGGAATACCACCTTACAGAAGCCGTGACACAAACGGCTTATGCCTATGCAGAGAATGGTTTTGCCAGAAGACCAGCTGCCCTGGGCCGTTATATCACCCTGATCCGCAATAATGATTATGAACTGTTTCGCTGGACGGCGGTAGACTGGTCAGACATCTATCAGCGTGCGATGATCATCAAAACCATGCAACACGAAGGTGCGGCAACCGGTCAGCCGGCCTATACTGCTGCCGGTAACGTACTCATGGCATTTAACATTGCCTACCTGACAGACCTCTATGGTGATGTGCCTTACTCACAGGCATTGCAGTCAGTAGAAAACGGTAATATCAAGCCGACCTATGACAAACAGGAGGATGTGTATAAAAGTCTGCTGGCCTTATTGAAAGAGGCCAATACACAGCTTAAAGCGGGAGGTACCGGTTTAAATGCAGGTGCGGATGCGTTATTTGGCGGCGATCTGCTGAAGTGGCGTAAACTGGCAAATTCCCTGCGACTGCGTATGCTCCTGCGTTGTTCAAAAAACTATGCATCCGCCTTTACGGAGATGCAGGAGATCCTGAATGACAAAACGGAATATCCTATCATGGAAAGCAATGCGGATAATGCGGAGGTAGCCTATCTCGGTGTTAAAAAGGACGATAGCTGGGCTGGCGGACCGCTGAACATGATCGACAATGACTTCCTGAAAACAAAAGCCAGTAAAGAACTGGTAGATGTACTGATTGCACGTAATGACCCCAGACTGGAACTCTGGATCGCGCCTGTCAGCAGTAAGGAAGGTGCTACCATTGATCAGCACCCGTATGTAGGAATCCCGCATGCCTATATTAATCCGGCGGACTATAACGGCGGCGAATCACATCAATCTACCCTTTCTGCATTCTTCAGAAAGGACAAGCCGGCCACATTCAAAGCGAGTCTGATGGTCTATTCAGAAGTCTGCTTTATCCTGGCGGAAGCGATGCAACGCGGTAAATTGACTGTAAACGGCAGCACGGCAGAAGCCATGTATAACAACGGTATCCAGTCTTCTATGGCATACTACGGACTGACGGACGAAGCACAGAAACGCGGCTATTACAACCAGGCTGTCGTAAAATACAATGGTACCCTGGAGCAGCTGATCACCCAGAAATGGATTTCTATGACCTTTAAAGGTGCTGAGGGCTGGTTTGATTTCAGGCGTACCGGTTATCCGGCATTTGTGGTAGGACCGATGGCTTTCCAGCCACAGTTTCCGGTACGGTATGCGTGGCCGACATCTGAGCAGGATGTGAACCTGGACAACTATAAAGCAGCCATCAACGTGTTTGGCGCAGATGATATCAATACAAAAATGTGGTACCTGAAATGAGTATGGATATGGAGAAAAAGACAGTCGACAGGCGGAAATTCCTGTCTGGTTTCATCAAAGCAGGTGCGTTGCTTCCGTTTACGGGAGCAGCCACCTTTGCCAAAGCCGCTACCCCTCCTGCAGTACAACATACGGCAGGATACAGCGCAGGTAATATACCGGATAGGATCATTCTTACCGTCACCCAGGATCCTGCCACCAGCGTCACTGTCAACTGGCGCAGTGCTGCGGGTATTACGACCGCTTATATAGAGTATACCACAGCGGATGCGCACCCGGAGTTTGCAGCCAATGTTAAGCGGCTTACTGCCAGCAGTGAAGCGTTCAGACTGGAAGCGCTGGATGTGGTCTATCACCGGATAACGCTGACCGGTTTGCAGGCAGCTACACTGTATACCTACCGGGTAGGCAGTGACAACGGCTGGAGTGAATGGCTGCAATTCAAAACGGCAGCCGCCACACCCCGTAAAACCTCCTTTATTTACCTGGGTGATGCACAGGTAGGTATCCGTCCTTTCTGGAGCCGAGTGATCAGGAAAGCCTATGCACAGTTGCCGGATGCACAGGCCATTATTCATGCAGGGGACCTGGTAAACAGGGCCAATAATGACGAGGAATGGGGCCAATGGTTTGAAGCAGGAGGCTATATCCATGGCAGCATTCCATCACTGGTAACGCCCGGTAATCATGAGTATACCCATGAAGATGGCCTCCCGCATCTGTCGCTCTTCTGGAAGCGGCAGTTCTCCCTGCCGGCTAACGGTACCGGTGATCCTCAGCTGGAAGGATCTGTATTTTATACGGACATACAGGGAGTACGATTCATTTCACTGAATACGATGATGATGGAGGAAGCGACATCTGAGGCACTGATCAGTACACAGCTGAAATGGCTGGAAAATACCCTGCAAAACAATCCTAATAAGTGGACGGTGGTAACCATGCATCATCCGGTATTTTCAACGAAAAAGGGGCGTTATAATGAGAAAGTAAGGGCACATTTTAAGCCGGTCTTTGACAAATACAAAGTGGATATTGTCTTACAGGGACATGACCATGCCTATGGACGTGGTATGCAGCAGGTAGCCCCTTACGGCACCATGTATGTGGTATCCGTAAGTGGCTCCAAGATGTATGAATATGAAAAAATGGAATGGGCGGATATTGTAGCCGGACATCTGCAGATGTATCATCTCATTACCATTGATAATGACCGCCTGAGTTTCCGCGCACATCTGGCTACGGGGGAATTGTTTGACGCGTTTATCCTTGAAAAACGGCATAACAAACCCAACAGATTATTGCCTTTTAAGCCATCCGTTGTCGCGTAACCAGTTTTCCAGTCTGTCTAACCAATGTTCGTCAGGATTGCTGGTACGCATCCCAAAACCATGACCACCGCGCTGGTAAGCATGTAGTTCCGACGGAACGTTGTGCCTTACCAGTGCGGTATAAAAGGCGATACTATTCCCTACTACTACCCCTTTATCATCAGTCGCGTGTACCAGGAAGGCAGGCGGCGTTTTATCACTTACCTGGAGTTCATTGCTGAATGCTGTTACGGTGGCTGGTGATGCGTCTTTACCGATCAGGTTATTCTTTGAGCCCTGGTGAGTAAGACTATCCGCCATACTGATCACGGGATATACCAGTACCAGGAAATCGGGCCGCAGATTGGTCTGCTCAGGATTGGGAATATAAGCGTGGTCGAAATGTGTACCTGCAGTAGCTGCAAGATGTCCGCCGGCGGAAGACCCCATCAACCCTACCCTGTTCACATCGATATGCCATTCCTTTGCCCGCTGACGTACCAGGCGGAGGGCCTGCTGGGCGTCCTGTAAAGGGCCGATTGTACGGTCGCGCATAGTCGCATCATCCGGCATTCTGTATTTCAGCACTAACACGGTAATCCCCATTTCATTCAGTCTCTTGGCAAAATTGATCCCTTCATGCGTATAGGCGAGAAAGCTGTAACCACCACCCGGACAAACAATCATGGCTGCACCGTTCGCCTTGTCTTCCGGCGGCAGAAAGAGTTGCACCGTTGGTACAGATACTTTCTCAAATGACAGACTGCCGTTATTGTCTTTTTTCACCTCCTTATCGGGTACATTACGGCTGTTGACAACACTATCCGGATACAGGGGTATGAACTGCTGTGCTTTGGAGGCACCTGCGATCAGGGTCATAGCCGTCAGGCAGATAAGACGTTTATTCATGTGGAATCTTTTCTTTTGGCGAAAGATAAGGCAACAAGTGGAGTATACCTATTGAACATTTAGCATAAAAGTGTATTATTTTAGCCGGTCCGACGCTTACTATGCCAGCTGATCCGGGTCAACATGAATTGTTTTATGGAATTCACAGCGCGGCTGCATCTTCCTTCAAAATCCTATATAATATATCAGCCAGGCCATCTCCGGGTTACAATAACCAGGCATATGGCATTCTCTATCCCAGGAATGAGCAGAAAAGACTGGAAATTCCACTAATGGGTAATCCACAATAAAAAAAGGAAAAGGAGTATCAGCTGAACCATGTGATACTCCTTTTCCTTTAAAAAAGATCATCCCTTAATAACTCATATATACTGTTACAACAGCATGATGGTTATTCGTATTGGTAGGGGTGACAATATGTGTGCCGCTGGCCACCACCGTACTACCTGACTTCACCGTAATAGAAAATTGTTCTCCTTCATTTCCTGCTACATAAAATTCATAAAACTGCCTGCCGGATACAATAGCACTATTGGCAGGCACCGCATAGTTTACACCGGAAGATTCGTTTTTTACGCTGGCAGTCAGACCGGCATAAGACTGGCTGGGAGAATCCACGTATACGTGAAAATTCATCACGGCTCTTCTGGCAGCGGGTGCAGTCAGCTGACTGAATAGACCGGCACGGAAGCTGGAAAATACAACAGCGCAGCATACTAATAAAAGTGCAATACTCAGTTTCATTTTCATAAAATGGATATTTTGGTCGTACTAAAATATCATGCACTGATGCAACCCGGCTGCGGAGAATTTATTATTACTTCTGGTAAGCGCCAATAGTGGGATAATCGTCTCCAAAGGATATACGATCCAGATCCTGTTCAAAAACATCTGTGGGCTGTACCAGGGAAAGAATGGCGGCATTCGCCTGTTTCCGGAGCCCGCTTCCCGTCTGCAGATGCAGATCTATATTATTGCGCTGTATACTTGCAAACTTAGGATCAAAGTTCAGGGAAGACAGGTCCTGTTTTGTTCCACTCTGCCAGGCGTCGAACGTGTTGTAGTTTTTACCTGCCCAGGTAAAGAGCGGACCACCTGCTACAGTTGTGAACCAGCAATTGTAGTCAAACGTATTATTCTGCTGTGGACTGATCTTTTCTCCATACAACAGCAAGGAAGTACCACCGTAAAATATGTTGTTCATGATCTTACAGTCTGATGCTTTGGTAATGGCCAGTTCGCCGCCGGCACCTGCTATACCGTTCTGAAAAAAGGTATTATTCACCACCAGACATTTTAGTACCTGTCCGCTGGTGCCTGCATCATATCCACCCAGGGCCATACCTGCTTCCTGGTTACCTTCCATCACATTGCCCAATAAACGTATATCGCTGGCGCTGCCATTCTCTTCACAACCTACCTCTATCCCGTATCCGTTGTTTTTACAACGATTCCGGGCAATAAAGATTTTGCTGCCGCCATCTACATAAATACCGGCACTGGTCGCATAAGAAGAGATGTTATCATAACAGTAGTTATCCGTGATCCTGCCGTTTCTTGCCTGGTCTACAGCGGCGGTGCTGCTGACGCCATAATTGCCGATGGCAGCAATACCAATATTTGTATTGTTATAGACTTCGCAGGAACCGATAGAGAAGCCATCGACATTCCCATCCAGGGAGACTGCTTCGCTGAAACCGGTCACATTGTTATAGACTTTACACTTGTATAAAGAGACCCCGGATACGGCGTTCTGTTGCGCTTTCCCTTCTCCGTATATAATGATCGGTTGCGCATTGTCATTTTCTCCCGGTGTTTTCGTCGGCTGCGTGGTCCAGGCAATGTTATACACGTTCACGCCATTGAGCACAATATTGCTCACGCCTCCGTCAGGTGTCGCCCTGATGAGGATACCCTGTGCATTGTTGCGGGTCAGATTGGCGACATGAATGCCCTGAATGTAAATATTATGCTGGTCCTCTATGGTAAGGATCGCATCATTTTCTCCTCCCTGTGTAAGCACAGCAGGCACATAAGGATCAGACATGAATACAATAGGGTGAATATCAGTACCAGACACTTTTATCTCCAGTTGCTGTTTATATTCTCCCCCTGCCAGATGCACGGTGCAACGCGGTTGTGCCAGATCGGCTGCTTTCTGGATGGTTCTGAATGGTTTAGCTGCGGATAAGCCGTCGTTGGCATCATTCCCGCCCGGACTTACGTAATAGTGTGTCGCCTCATACTGGATAGGTAGGGTGATTTCCTTTTCCTTTTCCTTTTTACAGGATAAAAACAACAGGCTACAGATGGCTAGTAGGTGCAATGGTTTCATTCAGATGATTTTCCGTTTAACGTATAGGTATACAACGAAGTTACTTGAAATATATAGTTAATCTGTACTGCTTTAATATTGTTCAAGTATTTTCCTTAGAATAGCCGTCACTTTTTTCATCTCTCTTTCGTTCAGGGAAGCGAACCCCATTCTCAGCCCATTCAGCCTTTCGGCTACCGGGTCATAAGCCGTACCGTCAGACATTTTTAATCCCTGCTCCCCCGCTCTGGCAGCGATCACAGACAGCTTAAACCTACCGTCAAACTGTACCCACACCGCCATCCCGCCATCTGGCTTCCGGAAGCGGACATAGTCCCCCAGCTCCTTTTCCAGTAATCCGCAGAAAAGATCTCTTCGCTGCTGATACAATTTCAGGGATTTACGGATATGCCTTTGTATGATGCCTTCCTCAAACAAGACCGCCAGGGCATCTTCAAACAAGAGGTCTCCCCGGAGATCTATCACTTTTTTGATTTGGGCCGCCCGGCTGACAAAATCCTCTCCTGCAATCAAATATCCCAGGCGCATGGAGGCTGCCAGGTTTTTGGTGACTGAACCTATATATAACACATGACCGTCATGCTCCGCGCTGGCCAGTGGCAATATCGGCCGGTGGACATAATGGAACTCGTAATCATAGTCATCTTCAATGGTATAAAACCGGTGTTTTCTGATCAGCGACAACAGTTTCATTCTCCTGGCCGCACTCAATGTGACCGTCGTCGGGTGATGATGATGCGGAACGATATATAACAGTCTGAATTTCCTCTTACAGGCCATTTCGATCTGGTCAACGTCAATGCCTTCATCATCCACCGGAATACGGGTTATTCTGGCCCCTAATTGCTCAAATACGGCTGTTGCCAGTCGGTACCCCGGATCCCCTACCAACACCTCGTCTCCTGGTTTAATCAGGGCCGCTGCTACCACATAAATCGCCATCTGTGCACCACGTGTCAGTAATAACATATCCGGCGTCATAGCGATTCCTCTGGAGCCGCTGATATGTTCCGCCAGTGTTTTCCTGAGTCTGAAGCTCCCCCGGCTATCTGAATACATGGAAGTACGCTCCACATCATCGTTATAGAAAGCCTGGCGCTGGAGCTTGATCAGCTGTTCGACCGGGGCAATCCGGTGATCCGGAAACCCGTCGTTGATCACATAGCGGAATTGTTGCTGCGGATCGGCGCCTGCCGCTGACTTATCTGCTGCTGCCGGTAAACTGGTCCGGAATGTACGGGGCTTCAGATCAGGCAGATTCTCCGCCACGACCATACCCGACCGGGGTTTGCTATAGATCCAGTCCTGGGCCGCCATTTCATCATAAGCGGCTACCACTGTCCTGGCATGGATCTGCAGTTCAGCTGCCATGACCCGGATTGAGGGTAAACGGGTACCCGGTTTCAGTATCCCGCTCCTGATCAGGTTTATCAGTCCGTTGGCCAGCTGTACATACACCGCCTGTGACGACTGCCTGTCTATATGAAGCAACATTGTATCCAGCATAATCTGTACTACCTAATTAATAAAATCTGTATGACTAAGGTAGTACAATCACAGCATAACTTTGTGTCAATAAAACAAACAAAATGGCGACAAGAACATTCATCGGTAAAAACCATCCTGAATTATACAAAGTGATGGCAGACCTGGACAAGGCGGTACATGCGGCAGGTATTGATAAATGGCATCATGAACTGATCAAGATCGCGGCATCACACTTCAATGGCTGCGCTTATTGTGTCGACAAACATACGCAGGACGCTATGGCCCTCGACATCCCGGTCAGGAAGATCGTACTGATCCCCGTATGGCACGAAGCCACCGATCATTTTACGGTAGAAGAGCAACTGATCCTGCAACTCACAAAAGCAGTGACCTTTATACATGAACACGGTATTGCGGATGCACTGTATGATGAATGCCTGCGGGTATTCGGAGAAGATTATACGGCCAAACTGATCATGGCGGCTACCCTGATCAATACCTGGAACCGTATAGGCGTATCTTTCAAGCTGCAACCCAAATTCTGATAACGCCCTTTATGAAAGTATTACATATTGACAGCAGCATCCGGCAGGAGCGCTCAGTATCAAAGGAACTGTCTGCCTTCTTCATGACGACATTGCTTGCCAGATTCGGCGCGCTTCCTGTTGACTATCTCGACCTGTCTGTTGACACACCTTCGCATCCGTCTGCGCTCTTTGTACAGGGGAATTATACCCCGCCCGAAGAGCGGACACCAGAAATGATCGCAGCGCTGGCAGAATCGGAAGCGCTGGTAGACAGATTACATGCGGCGGATATCTACGTGATCGGTATGCCCATGTATAACTTCTCGGTGCCTTCTTATTTCAAGGTGTTTATTGATAACATCGTGCGGATTAACAGGACATTCGGCAAGAAGGACAATCATTATGAAGGCTTATTAAAAAACAAGAAAGTTTATATCATCAATACCAGGGGCGCAGACTTCTCAGCGGGCTTCATGCAGGAACAATCTATGGACCAGTTGCAGCCCTACCTGGAACGCGTTTTTGCCTTCCTCGGATTGCATGATCACCATTTCATCAATGTATATCCTGTGCAATTTTCTGGTCAGGAAGCCCGGGCAAAGGCCATAGAAAATGCAAGAAAGACAATCACCGATCTTGTTCACATGCTTTAAATAACGCACTATGTCTATCAAGACAGCCACTACAAAAGAGGATCTGCTGAACTGTAAGCCACCTGTCTTACAGTTTCGCACCCACCTCGATCCTGACAAATACCTCGATACCATGCAGGAAGTGATCGAAGACGGATTTAGACTGGCCTTTATCACGGATGAAACAGGAAAAGCAGCGGGTATTGTAGGCTACCGGTTTATCAATATGCTGCGTACCGGTAAGACGATCTACATAGATGACCTGTTTGTATTGCCGGAATACCGGGGCAAAGGATATGCGTCACAGTTACTCGCTCATATCAGGGAAGTAGCCACTACCCATGCTGTTAAACAGGTACACCTGGATAGTGGCTATCAGCTGCATCCCGCGCACAGGTTATACCTGAATCACGGATTTATATTGAATTGCCTGCATTTTGCTTATGCGGTCTGATCACCATTGCAGACTGGCGGATTTCTCCAGGAATCCATAACCATAAGCTACCCTCAGGCGATCGCCTTTTTTTAACGACAGTCGTTTTCCTTCCAGTAACAAGGCATCTTTTTCAACAGGTGCATTTCCTGTAAATGTCATACTACCCTTTTTTGTAAGGGAGAGTAATAGCTTGCCGGCCGGCACTTCATTGACATATAACGTAACAGGCAATGTATCGGTATTGCCCACCGGCGCCTGCCAGTTGATCTGTAACGCCTCTTTCCGACGGTTGAAGGTCTGTGGATGATTGTCGTACCAGCTCAGTACCGCCAGACTCATATTCCAGGCAGTATTATGATTGATCCAGCCTTCCAGGTGACGATCTTTTCCCTTTGGATTGAACGGATACATTTCCGTTCCTGGCAAACAGCTTAATCCCCCACGTGAGAGTTCCAGCCGTGCACACACATCTTCCTGGTATCCCCTGGGATATCCCTTTGTGATACCGGAAAATCCTTTCTCCGGATGATGTGCCGCATGTACATTCAGGGGGTTGCGACCGTACAGGTTATCAAAATGTGCGAAGGCAATCTGCTTCAGGCGGTTTGCCTTTGTTTTATCTTTCAACAGGGTAATGGCCAGCAATGCAGACGCAGGGAAACCCGCCACATTTCCTACTTCGTTCATCTCCGGCACCGTCCAGTGCTGCTGCATATCATATCGCCTGAAATCCCAGGCATTGTCTGAACGGCTGATCACTACATCCGCCCACTCACCTATCTTTTTTTCCAGCCCCGCCGGCGCCTGTTCAGGATATTGTTGCAAGTAAACGGCCAGTCCGCTCATGAGCATATGTTCACTCATACGCTGTCCTTTTGTGACTATGGGGTCCTGTAACTGTAAAGAATCAATCAGCCATTTCGTCTGCTGATACGCCGCCTTCATATAGGCGTCCGCATCTGGTAATTTATCGCGTTTAGCAACTTCATACATCAGCAGATTCGGTAATACAGAAAAGCCCGGTGCGTGTCTGCCTTTAGTTGTACCTACCTCCCGCTGTAGGTCAAACAAACCGGTCTCGCCCCAATGCTGACGGGCGAAAGTCAGTACCTGCTGATAAAACGCTGGTGAGAACCATTTATTGATATAGGGATAAGCATACAGGAAAAAGGCAAACTGTGCCAGGGTCTGCGGGTGTAATTGTCTGGGCAACGGATCTTTACTGGGATCCTGTGTTTCCGGATTTACCAGGTAATAACCAAGGCCCCAGTGCAGGTCCATGATCACATCCGGAATACGCGTACCCAGTGGTGGTTCAATTGTTGTAAAATATTTCCGGGCCGCTGCCATCGCCGTTTCATCATTGGGATTACGCACAAACACATAAGCAGGATCCATCACAACCTGTTTCAGACTATCGTAAGCAATCGTCGCAGGCATGGCATCATAAGCCGCCGGATTGGAAAGATACATCCAGATCAAAGAAGGGATTTCGTAGGAATAATAAGTACCATCCCTCCACGGACAACCACCATACGCAGAATGATGGGTACCTGTAATACTGCGGGTATCGTTCATAAACCACACAGAAGGCTCCAGACCGGCAGTTTCTATGAGACAGGGGCCAATGCGGAAAGGATAGGATACGCCGGCCGGCAGGTCTCCTCCTTTTACGTGGATGACATATGCAGTGGCTTTATCGTCCGGAACAAAGCCCGTAAAATCGCCGGTACCGTTCTTTGTTTTGCCCTTGTACAATACGGACTGTCCATCATTCGCAGTAATATAAAAATCAACACTACCACTCATCGCAGTAGGTACGGTAAACCGCATCGGTTCGCCGCTGTTATAGCCAGTCTGACTGACACATACCCAATGTTCCGCCGGACGGAACACCTCCTGCGCAGCAGCATCTCTCCTGCTAAACAGAACGATACACATCAACAGAACTATCAATTTTATACATTGCTTCATAGTGCGTAATTCTTTTGCATTGTTGTACAATCAGTTATCCTTTACGTCTCCATATTATACCGTTGGCAGGCCGTTATTACACCGAATGCGCTCCGTTCCGGAACGGACAGATACTGTGATAGTAACGGAATAATGACGGTATAATCGAAGGAATTAAGCGGCAAGCCCCGCTGATAGTGAACTTACCTTAATAACACCTGACGGCGAATAATCCCGGGGGCGTATTTCCATGCGTCCCTTTCAGGTGGATCGTCAGGCGGCTGGTAATAACCGGCTCCGGCAACACAATACGTTGCAGGGAATGGTGATTATCATCTACCCGCATAATGGCCTCGTTCCGGTCATTACAGATCACAAATGCATTTACACAAAACGGCATTGCTCTTTCCGGATGACGATAGATCACATTTTCCATCGGATGATCAAAATCAGTATCAAATACCAGCTCTATCTCCCGTATGGTCTTCTTTTCCGGCCAGTGCAGCGTTAGGCGTGGATCGCTGTCACCATCGTCTGCCAGCCAGATATTCGGCTGAAAAGTGGGCCGGTTGATACCGTTCCGCACATTCTCAGCGCTAAACAGTGCAATCCCTCCGGATATATCCATGGCGAGATTCTTACCTGCCGGACGGCGTTCCGGACACCAGAATTCAAAGGCTTCCACACCGATATCCTCCGGAGGCGTTTGTGCGCCATAATTGGATACAGCAGGATTTGTTTTATTGAATACGGTGAGAATGCCACTGATCCGATCACTGCTGCTCCGCAAACGGATATTTTCATTTTGCATAAAGCAGACGAATACATAATGATCTTCAGGGAGAAATGTATCTAAAGATACAAAAACTGCCTGCTGTCCCTGCTTCAGTGGAAGCGATAGTTCCTGCAAAATCACATCAGGCGTATGATGGGATTGACGGCTACTCGTACGCAACGAAACCTGCAAAACCGTCGCTTCCTTTACATCTGCATATACCGTTATCGGGGGGATATTCCCTGCTTTCAGCGGCAGTAATTGCGCCATAGAAGCATCCAGGGAGATATAGTCGCCATCCGCCTTTAAGCTATGCAACACGTATTCACTACTTGCTGTGATGGTAGCCTGTGTAACCAGGTCCTGTTCATCCTTCAGCTGCAACTGCGGAATATACTGACCCGTTCTGATTAAGGAGGTCTGTAACTCTCTTAACCGCGCATCCTGTAGTAGCTCACGCGGATGTAGCTGATGCTGATGACATAAGGCTGCTGCCATGCCGACGGCCTGCGCACCACAGGCGCTCGTACCCATTACCCTGCTGGAACCAAAGGCAACGTGAGAAGCACTGATGATACGACCTGCCAGGAATAGATTACTCACATTATGGCTATAAAGGCATCGGTAAGGAATCTGATAAACCCCTTTGCTATGCCACTGATTACAAGCGGGTTTTTCACTGAAAATACCATCTGCCGGATGCAGGTCGATAGACCAGCCACCGTAAGCCACCGCATCGGGATGCGTATGCTGTAATACGATGTCCTGCTGCCGCAACATATAGTCTCCCTCAAAACGTCTGCTTTCGCGTTTCCCAGGTATTTGTCCTACCCACTCCAGGGTCATGGTACTGGCTTCCGGAAATAAGCCGGAATTTTTGATATGATGCCAGATCCCATATACCACTTTCCAGAGCTCCCACTTAATAGTTTCTGTATCGTGTACCGTATCCAGGCGTCCACCGTATTCAATCCACCAGAACTGACATCCCTGGTCCTGACTGTTAATACGCCTGTAACGGGGGATCGCAGTAATATCTTTCAGTGCATAAGCCGGTGGCACAAAGGTGGTCGGCCGACCGGTATCTTTTGTATAGAAGTACAATGAATGTCCTAACAGTTCGCCATATTCGGCACTGGGAGCAAACTGCTCACCAAATTCTGATTCGCTTTCTGCTCCCATTCGAAAGGCTGCGCCGGCAAGAAAGGCGACAATACCGTCTCCCGAAGCATCGCAGAAGAGCGGTGCACTCAGTTCATACAACGTGCTGTTCTGACTACAGAAGGCCATGACTTCCTCAATGACATCGGCTGACTTTTTCTTTACTTCGAATACGGCGGTATTCAGCAAAAGCCGGATATTCGGTTCACTGGTCACTTTCTCCAGTAAGATCGTATCGTAAATAAGCGGATTACCATCAGGATTACGCCAGATATTTTCCGTCATGATTTCATCGACAACGCCCCCTTCGCGGGCCCAGCGGTTATTATTGCCCATATGTGAAGTAGCGCCTAATACCCAGAGCCTTACTTCACTGGAAGAGTTACCACCCAGTACGGGCCTGTCCTGTACCAATATGACCTTTATACCAGCACGGGCAGCGGTAATAGCACAACAAACACCTGCCAGTCCGCCGCCGGTAACAATCAGATCTGCCTCAAAGCGGAGCGTCTTTAATTGTCTTCCTTCACTGCCTTGTTCTTTCATCATAAGCTTCGTTTTTTGATTCCCTGTTTTTCAGGTGATGGTGTACATCACTATCCTCTACAGGGATGTTATTTTGTAGCATGTATTCGGGTTGTTTACGGATCTTCCGCACGGCACGCAGCGGAATAATAGCCGCCAGTAATACGGCGCTTGCAATCATTGCTACCAGCATATTACCGCTGGAGGCCAGTATACTCAATACGTAGAGCAGCAGCGCAGTAAATGCCAGTGAAAATGCAATCACGCGCAGCCCGAAAAGGTTCTGTTTATGGATGGCTTCTTTTTCTGCTGCGGATTGTGCTGCCGCGTCCTGTTGCTGTCGTGTACGGAATATGCGGTAATCCTGGTATTCTTTCGCCGCTGTTGTAGGCGCGATGACAAATTCATAGAGTAGCAATAACAGGAATGGTAATCCTACACCCAAGAGCATTTCTTCGGAACGGCTCAGCTTCAGTGTAGTCAATGCCGGTACAAGCAGTTTAAACAACAGGTTGACCAGCAAACTGGCGCCCGAAATAATATAAGCCGCTTTGCCCGTCAGTTTCTTTGAGAACAATGCCCACAGTGGCGGCAATAAAGAAGGACCGCCAGTAATAGCTGCAATACTGAGCACCACTTCAATCATACCTCCTGCCGCCGGTACAAGCAATGCCACACCAATCATCCCTATTCCCAGTAATAAACCGGAAAGGCGCGCCACACGGATCAGCTGCCGGTCGCTGGCCCCGGGATTAATCAATGCCTTATAAATATCATTGGTGATAACAGCAGAAGTAACATTTAAGGTGGTATTCGCAGTCGCGGATGTAGAGAAGTACATACCCGTCAGCATCAATCCCATGAGACCCGGTGGTAACACTAAGCGGCAAACCTGCAGATAGGCATTCTCCGTATTCAATCCGGTTAATGCCGGATCGATACTACGGTAAATCATAGGTGGCAGCATCCATATCACCGGACTAACCAGGTATAACCCTGCAAATAAAAACGCTACTTTCTTTGCTGATTTCGGAGAATCTACGCTTGTATAACGTTGCACGAAAGTCCAGTTACCGCCAATGTAGCTGATATGGTATAACGCAAATGCGAGAATGAAACCGATGGAGTATTCTCCGTTGATGACATTAAAGAAATCAGCGGGTACCTGTTGTGTGAACTTAGTCCATCCACCTGCTGCATCAAGCGATAAGGGTAAGACCATCAGCACGGCTGCCGTAAGAATTACAAACTGTAGAATATCGGTCACCATCACCGCCCATAAACCACCAATAGCAGTGTAGGCGATCATCATCAACCCTAATACGATCGTACAGGTAGTCAGGGGAAAGCCTAGTGATACGCTGACCAGTTTTGCTACGGGATACAATACAGCGCCTTTATTGAACAGGGATACCAGCAGGAATATGTTGACATAAAATTTCTGTACCGGTGCGCCGAGCCGCTGACGAATAAATTCTGCTGCCGTCAGAGCGCCTGTACGCTTCCAGCGGGGGGCTAACAAAAAAGCAGTAATAATGCCGCCGAGACACATGGTCCATTGTATCGTGACTGATACAAAACCATACTTATAAGCAATACTACCCCAGGCCACAAAAGTACCCGCAGAAAAGAAACTCATAAAAAGGGACAAGCCTCCGATAAACCAGGGCACGGCCTCCCCGCCTGCAAAGAAAGATTTCATGTTTCTTCCGGTACGGGCAAACAGCAATCCTATAATCAGCACAAAGGCTGAAAAAATGAATATAACCGTCGTATCTATCGCTGATTTCATCATAAGCTGAGTGCAATTATTTTCAGGCCATATGGCGGAATGTTAACCGACCATTGCTGACCGGATAATTTTTCATCTTCAACAGTTCCTGTAGCATTGAGTAATTTCACCTGCTGTGTTTTCACGGCAGACGCTTTGCCTGCGTTGATGGTGACCGTTGTTTGCTGAGGAGCATCATCATTGTTTAAGAGCAGGATGTATATCTCCTTTCCCGACGGACTCTTCGCACTGAGATAATCCACCTGTGGATTGTTTACCTGCAACCACCCATCCGGCATATACAGGTCTACTGCTCTCCCAAACAACTGACCGGGCGCAAATCCGTAACAGGCATGTGGGCCAACCTTGGGTGTAACAAATCCTTTTGGGAAACTGATCCCGTTATTACTGCGGAGCGCCACTTCTGACACAAGATAGTCGGTCAGCAGTCCGACCTGCCACCAGGCGTGATGCGGATAAGGACCAGCACCCTTATTCATCGCCCGCCAGTAGTAGGAAGCCACACTGGTGGCGGTGTCTATAAAAGCGTCACGACCCAGTACAGCCGCCCGCGCCATATTGATAAAGAGTGAATCATGTGTAAGGGAGAACAGGCGTACAAACATACCGGCATGACTGGCCAGCATAATCGGACCGTGTGAATTCGCCGATCCCAGACTGCCTCCATGCTCAAAACTCAGTCCTGCCTGACTGATCTGCCAGTCTGCCCATTTCTGTCCGTTGACTGTCTTTCTTTCCATAGAAGGCACCGGATGTGTGTAAATGGAGGCCGTATAAATTCTTGCAGCAGCGATTGCCGCCGATTTATACTTTTCATCACCACAGCTTTCATAGAGGTCGAGCAGGGTCTGTACGGTCTGACCGGTAGCAAAATCCGGTACAAAACGGGCGTCCCCGCATACGCCGAGGAAACTACCTTTATTGACGCCCTCCCGGATCAGCCAGTCTGCCCCTTTCATCGCAGCTTTCAAATACTTTTCATCCTTCAGTATACGGTAAGCGACAAGCAGTCCGTAAAAAGTCGGCCGCAGATCGGGGATATCCGTAAAAACAGCTTTGGTGCTGCTACCATCATATCCTACTTCCCAGTGCCCATCTTCCTGCTGCCATTCCAGCAATTTATCAGCGCCCAGTCTGAGGCGTTGTCTCAAGGCATCATCTTTGGGCTGAAAGAGGAGTATATTACCAATATCCAGCATCGTGTAGTAGGTCAGTGCCACAGGTTCCACATAAGTGCCCCATTCCTCCGTAAAACGCTGTTTTTTCCAGAGGTAGTATTGTCCGACGGCAGCGCCCTGGAAAAAGCCAGGTTCCGCCTGCTGCTGTACGAGTTTGAAATTACGGGCTGCCGGCAGTCGCTGGTGTAATAAAGTCGTATCTCCCGTAATCGTTGCCAGCATCCACATAGCCCCATAGTCAGAGTTTTTCATGGCATCCCCACCGGAACCCACCACACCGCCGAGATAGGACTGTGCGCCTATTCTCAATCCTTTGTAGTCAAAGGTCTTCCACATCGAGGTGCTGTCGTCATCCAGGTAATGCAGGATTGACATGATCCTGTCGGAGAGTGACTGCCGGGTCGTCTTCAGTTTCAGGAAGTCCGCAAAATGATAGACGTCGTTTACCGCATGTTGGTACACCGTGTACCAGTCTGCCGCCTGTACCGTATACCTGAAGGAGAAAGTTCGTTGTGCGCCGGGCTCCATATAAGAACCTGTTTCGCCAAGTACAGGATGATAGGCGACCGGTGTAAAGCGGCCATCCCTGTTCATCACAGATAATCCCAGTTTCCATTGCTGGTGGGTATAGTGGTCTTTTTCCCAGGGATCGCGACTGGTACCCGGTGCGGGAATGACCGCCATGGTGATACCTTGTGTGGTGATCAGCGGACTTAAAGTACTGGCGGTACGTTCGCGGAAGACGACCGGTTTATCGGGTATGCCTTGTCCGTAACCATAACTGAGTACCAGGTCGTGCTGTACGAGGTCACTCTGGAAATACCCCGGAATCATCCCAAATTCAGGTTTATCCTGTTGGGCAGTAGCCAGTGTAGGCGTAGCGATGGCATAATAACCGGCCTTCTTAGCGGTAAAAGTGATATCGACCAGTATATCGTGTTGAAATTGTTTGTCCAGTTGCCAGACAGCTTTGCATTCCCCATAGTCATCCGTATGGGTAAATACCAGCGCTCCGGCGACCGTTTGCTGTACCCGCTCAGGATAGAAAGGAAGCGGTATACCGGCGGTATTCATATTCACCGGACGAAGATTATCTTCCCAGTTCTTCACCAGGTAGCGATAGTCGGCCAGGGAGAAACCACCGGGATGTGTATTGGCTAATTGCAGATTGGGTATACTGTCTGGTTTACCGGCACTGTACAGCAACAGGTATTTGCCTGATGGATTTGATAAGGTCTGCCCATCTGTACGGATCGTCGCCAGCTGGTATCCATCCGGTTGCTTTGTCCATTCCAGTTGTAGTCTTTCATTCTGTAGCCGGAGCTGCGCGGTAACGGTCTGCACACACAGTATCAACCCCAGGCTGTATAATTTTCCTTTCAATCGCATATCGCTTCGTTTACGATTAACTGTTTATTTCCAGGCCGGATTTTGCTCCAGCAGGGTATTGGCATTTACTTCGTTCTGAGGGATCGGAAAATACTGGTTACGTGGCTGCGGACTGCGTATCTTGTACACATCATTTACTGCCGGTGGCACTAACTGACGGAAGGTACTGGTACGGCTCAGGTCATACCAGCGATCACCTTCTGCATACAGTTCCCAGCTGCGTTCCTGCAATACGGCGGCTATAAAATCGTCTTTACCTAATCCTTCCGCTAAGGCGTCGAGTCCGGCTCTTGCTCTTACGGTATTAATATACTGATAAGCAGTGGCAGATCCACCATTTAATCTTGCTTCTGCCTCGGCAGCGACCAGGTATACATCCGCCACACGCAGGATAGGAATGTTCGTTGCGTGGCTACCACCGTTGGAATTCTTATCCGCATACTTCCTGACGAGCACACCTTGTTTGGTGATAGGCGTGATAGCCGCCTGGTGGATAATAACACCCTGTTTATTAGTGTAATTGGTATCCATGAGCTGCCGGCGTTTATCCTTAGGATCAAATGAATCAAAGAAAGACTGGTAAGCGAAAGCAGAACCATAGGAAGTAGCGCCATATGCAGGAGCGGCACTATTCGGCGGACCATACAGACTCATGATCTGAGAACTACGGCCATTCACGATAGACTCTGCTTCAAAGGCCCAGAGATTTTCTCTTCTGGCGGCATCTTCTTTTGTCACATCGTATACATCCAGTACATTATCCAGTAAGCCGACACCGGAAGCGCTGGTCAATACTACTTTTGCTTCCTGTAATGCCACTGCCCAGTCTTCGCCGTATAAAGCAGCTTTGGCATGAAGTGCAGCGGCCGCTTCTTTACAGGGACGGCCTTTTACCAGGGAACTACTGTATGCAGGCAAGGCAGCTTCTGCGGAATCCAGGTCGGCATAGATCTGTTTGTAAATATCTGCTTTGGCGCTTTTACCCACATATGCATCCTCGATGGTCTGGCTGGGTTTTGTTCTGATAACGATCTCGCCGAAGTTCTTTGCCAGGAACCAGTGATAGAAAGCCCGCATAAAATAAGCTTCGCCGAAGATCTGCCGTTTACGGGTTTCATTGCTCATGTTTGTCTGCGGTAACTTCATCAGCAACCAGTTCGCGTTTTCAATACCCGAATAACAGTTATTCCAGATATCAACCGGCGATTCATTCGTACGACTGTAACTCGCGGCAGCACTATACTGCGGATCAAAGCTGAACAAGGTATACGTATCTCTTCCGACTACCGGTCTCGGATAGATCTGGTCGGCACTGAAATCAGGTACGATCAGTGCGGAAGGACCGGCGTACAGGTCTGCCAGCTCGGTATAAACGGAAGCCAGTGCAGCTTCTGCATCCTCTGCTGTTTTATAGAAATTATCTGTGTAGATCGACGAGTAAGGTGTTTCTTCCAGTTTACTGCAAGCACAGATAAACGTCAGAAGAATAATGCCATATGGGAATATTTTTTTCATGTCAGATAGTTTAAGATGAGATCAGAATGCTACCTGCAGACCAAGCAGGAATGAACGGGCAGTGGGATATACCAGATTATCTACCCCTATCTGTTTATTGGAATTACCGAAGGTATTCACTTCGGGATCGTAACCGGTATAGTCCGTCAGGGTAAACAGGTTGTTGGCGCTGACATATACCCTTGCGGAACTGATATTGCTGATCTTTGGCAGACGATAACCGAGGGTAATATTTTTACAGCGGAGGAAAGAACCGTCTTCCATAAAACGATCGCTCAAAGGCAATCTGCCACCCTGAAAACCACTGACATACTCATTGCTGGGATTATCAGGAGACCAGCGGTTAACCAGCGACTTGTACATATTCCTGCCACCCAATGGGTTTTCAAAAGTATAGCGGATCAGGTTGTATACTTTATTGCCTTGCACACCGGAGAAGAAGGCACTTAAATCGAAGTTTTTATAACTCAGGTTGGTGGAGAAGCCATAGATAAAAGAGGGATTTGCGTTACCGACAATCGTCTGGTCTCCGGCGCTGATGATACCATCTTTGTTAAGGTCCCTTACTTTCACACCACCGGTACGGCTACCGGATCCTTCCAGCACCGTCTCCCCCGTCTGATAGATACCGTCAAATACGTAAGTTTTGAATAAAGCCAGCGGTTGACCTACCTGCATGACCTGGTAGTTACTTACTGAATATTCTGAAAGACCATCTGCCAGGGACAGCAGTTTATTTCTGTTGAAGGAGATATTACCCGCCACTGACCATTTTACGGCTTTGTCCAGGATGACAGCGTCCATAGAAAACTCCAGCCCTTTATTTTCCATACTGGCGAAATTGCCGGTTACTTCGCTATAGCCGGATGAACCAGGGAGTATTTTCACAAACAGCAGATCATCTGTTTTCTTGTGATAGATATCTGCTGTCACATTTACACGATCATTCCAGAGACCGAGGTCAAACCCGAAATCTGCCTGTAAGGAGCGTTCCCATTTCAGGTCTCTGTTGGCAATACCCGTTGGACGGATGCCGATAACAGGGTTGTGATCGAAGTAATAAAGACCGGAAGTACCTTGCAGTGATAGTGACTTATAGGCATCGATCGCACCGGCATTACCGGTAAGCCCGTAGCTGAATCTGAGTTTCAGGTTACTGACACCGGACATACCTTTCATAAAAGGTTCTTCAGACGCACGCCAGGCGATAGCGGCAGCGGGAAAGAAACCGTATTTATTATTAGATCCGAACTTCGTAGAACCATCTACACGCGCGATCAGGTCCAGCAGGTATCTATCGCGGAAGCCGTAGTTAATACGCCCCATATAGGAGTCGAGTCTGTCTTTGGAACGGCTGCTGCTGACGGTCCTTTCTGTGGCCAGTTGCACGGCTTCGTTTGCAGTGGCATCGTTGGGAAACTTACTGGCGTTAATAGTATTGGAATTTGAATTGTTACTCTGTGTAGCGAATACGCCTGTTACCTTTAAGGCGTGTTCTTTGGCGATACGCGTTTCGTAGGTAATGATACTTTCATGGAGTAAGACGACGTTATTGGAATTCGTCTTTGAAGCAGAACCGCCACCACCAGCGAGATCACCTGTATTCATAATCGCACGGGGAGAATAGTAGTCCGCCAGTGTACCAGATAATACCGGGTTGAAATTAGCGCGGTAAGTCAGTCCTTTGAATGGCGTAATCTCTGCATAGATATTTCCTAATGTCCGGTTGACCTTATCCCTGTTCAGGATCATTGACAGTCCGATAGGATTGACTACCTCCCGGTATCTGCCATTCATCTGATCCCCGAAGGGAAATATCGTACCATCTGCCCTGTAAGGTTCTAATGTCGGCGGAGCGCCCATTGCGGCGCCCAACATACTACCGGTTACGGCCCCCGCGTCTATACTGGTTGAACCAGCGGGTACGGTATTATTGACTACATAACTGGTAAACATGCTGGCCCCCACCCTCAACAGATTACTAACCCGGTGATCGAAATTCAGGCGGAAGGAATAACGTGTAAAGTCAGAACTGAGCATGATACCATCCTGTTTGAAATAGTTGCCTGACATGGCGAACTGTGTTCTGTCCGAACCACCCGCGATTGTTACCTGGTGATTCTGCATAGGTGCATCACGGAATATTTTATCCTGCCAGTCTACACCCTCACCTAATGCAGCGGGATTCTCGTATACGCTTGTTTTATAGATCTCATTTTCCAGTGCGGCAAATTCGGCTGCATTCATCATGTCCATCCGTTTAGTCGTACGTTGTACACCGTAATAGCCGTCGTAACTGACTACGGTCTTGCCGGATTTACCCCGTTTGGTCGTAATCAGCACTACCCCATTTGCCCCACGCGCACCATAGATAGCCGTTGCGGAAGCGTCTTTCAGCACAGCGACGGACTCAATGTCATTGGGGTTGATAATAGACAGGGAGCTGATGTCATTGACACCACCGGAGTTAGACAGTTGCACACCGTCTACTACGTAGAGTGGTTCAGAGGTACCGTTGATGGAGTTCACACCCCGGATACGCATACTGATGTTTCCACCGGGAGCAGCGGAATTCTGCGTAATCTGTACACCCGATACACGGCCCTGTAAGCCTTGTACGACGTTGGAGATAGGCGTCTGTTTAAGATCAGCAGTTTTTACTGATGTGATGGAACCAGCGACGTTGGCTTTCTGCTGTGTACCATATCCTACTACCACGACTTCATCCAGGTCTTTCCTGCCCGATTGCAGTGCAACGTCAAGCTGACTTTTCCCCTCCACAGCTACTTCCTGTGTGGCATAACCGGTGAATGTAAATACGAGGGTGGTAGCAGGTTGTTTAAGCGCTAAGGTATAACTGCCATCAGGACCCGATACAGCGCCGGTAGCGGCGCCTTTCACCCTGACAGTCACGCCGGGTAATGCCTCCCCGTTATCAGCGCTGGTGACCCTTCCCTTCACCGTCAGCTGCTGCGAAAAACAAAGTATTGGGATGAGCAGTATTGGGAAAATTCCCAATAATTGAAATAAACGTTTTTTCATAACTGTGGTAATTGGTGTTAAAGCCGGGTTGAATAAAATATCATCTGAATGCGTTGACTACCGGCGGATATCTGTAACATGGAATGCTAAACTGCTTCAAATTTTCACAAACAAATTGATGAGACAAAACATTTTTGCATGTTTTTTTCATGGGAACGGTCCCAATTCTTTGGGATAGTTCCCAAAGTCTTACTTTTATATTCCCAGCGACTGAAAAACTACTACGTATGAAAGCAAAGTACATTACGATCATCGACATCGCCCGGCAACTGAACATCTCAAAATCGACGGTATCACGTGCATTAACGGGGCATCCCAATGTGAAGGAACATACCCGCAAGGCGGTCATGGAACTGGCGTCGAGTATGGAATACCAGCGTAATTCGCTGGCATTGGGCTTTAGCAAACACAATACGAATACGATCGGCATTATGGTGCCGGAGTTTATGTCCACGTATTTCCCTTCGGTGATTGTCGGCGTACAGGATGTGATGCAGGCAGCTGGATATAATGTAGTGATCTGTCAGCAGAATGAATCGTATGAGTCGGAAGTCTCCAATATGAAGTTATTGCTCTCCTATCGTGTTGATGGCATCATTGTATCGCATACCAAAGAGACGCGCAACTTTGATCATTTCACCCTGGCACAACGCAGGGGCGTACCACTGGTATTCTTTAACCGGGTACCGGAAGATATGAATGTGCCGAATGTGATTGTCAATGACTATGAAGCGGCTTTTCAGGCAGTGGAACACCTGATCCGTATTGGCAGAAGAAGGATTGCACATCTGGCAGGGCCGGAGTCATTGGTGAATACCCGTTTACGCAGACAGGGTTATCTTGATGCATTAAAGAAACATGGTATTGCACATAATCCCGATCTGATGTTGTCTTATGACCTGACGACGGAAAAAGTAAAGATCTATATGAAGCATTTTCTTGAACTGGATACACCACCGGATGCCTTATTTGCCATCAATGATCCAACGGCGATTGCGGCAATGGAAGTGGTGAAGGCAAAGGGATTACGAATACCGGAGGACATTGCCATTGTAGGCTTTAGTAATGACTTTTCTGCGGGGCTGGTACATCCGGGACTGACGACTGTCGCACAGCCGACTTCAGAGATCGGCCGTACAGCAGCGGAAATGTTGTTACAGGAAATGCGGGCGAAGGTAAAGAATGATTATACCATTAAGAAAGCGCCAACAGTGCAGTTGTCTACGCGGCTGATCATACGTGAGTCTACGGTGCCGGAGGAGAAGTCAAAAAAGATGGTGAAGAGTAAATGACTTATTCTACGCCGAATTTTATACCCGCTTCTTTAAAAAATTGCTTTAGCAACTGTAGCTTCTCCAGACAAGGATCTCCTATGCTGATACGTTCTTCACTCACTGATGCCTTCCGGCATTGGTAGCAGATAGCGATAAATGCCAGTGGCTTGGCAGTGAAACTACTGAATATATAAGCAAAAATTCTACTTTCTCCATCTTCCTTCCTATCTTTGTGTCGTAATCCTGTCACGATTGCCTATCGTAACCCATCTCCACCAGCCGCATACAGCCTGAATAATATATTCCTGGCCTGCTATGCCACCATATCATTTATTTCCAATGTCGGGTAGCTCTTTTTTTGTTAAACAAAAAATCCATCATCTATGAAAATCAGACCTTTCTTTTCCCTCGTCAGGGTACATTGTACCCATCTGGTCCTGTTACTGGCATTAACGCTTTCGTTCCAAAGCACGGTGCAGGCACAAACTACGGTCCCTTTCACCTTGTCCAACAATTCAGCGTATGCCGACGCGAATGTGTATGTGGCAGTGGTAGGTATCATCAATGACAACCACGTATGGATCAATCCGAAAACTGGTGCAGTGAACCTTATGAGCGTATCCAACAACACCGTACAGGGGCCTGTGATCAATGGCAATCAGGGACCCGGCGGTAACGGAAGATATGCCAATTGCTTCGCACGCCTGAGTGAGATCCCTAACAAAACGATCAACATTCCGGGTATTGCAGGTTGTCGTATCCTGATCTCCTTCAATTCACAGCTGTTCCTGTACTTCTTTGGCGCATCAGGAGCACCTAGTGGTTATGCAGCTCCTGACCTGGCCAATCCTTCCGATCCCAACCAGGGTATCCGTTTTGAGAACATTGAGCTGACCAATGCAGCGAATGGACTCTGGGCGAATACGACCCGTGTGGACGGTTATCAGTATCCTATGGGATTGGAAGTATGGGGTAATGCGGGCTTCTACAAGAAAGTAGGAGAATTTATTCCGCACAGCCAGATCCTGTCGCTGTGGCAATCCACCGCACCAGCGGAATTCGCAGGATGTTACGATGCGACCAACACCATTATCAAATTCCCATCAAAGACGCCTGCTTTTCAGAGCGGCGCACAGGCAAACTACTTTGGCTCCTATGTAGACGCCATCTGGTCCAAGTATCAGAACGGTAATCTGGTATTTAATGCAGGCGATGCAGGCACCTGGAGTGGCCGTGTATCCGGGAATGTATTTACTTTCACCAGGGCGTCCGATGGACAGATCGGTACGATATCCCGCAAACCTACCAACATCGAAGTGATGGAAGGCAGTGGCGTCATGGCTACCGGCGGTCAATGGGATAAAGTCGTTCAGGCACAGATCTGTGCGGCGATCAACCGTCATGCGATTGACCTGAATCTGGCTACCGGCGTTACGCAGGACCTGGCGACGGCATCGAAGTATTATCAGACGTCTCCTTACAACTGGTATTGCAAATTCTGGCACCGTAGCGATATCAGCTTAAACAGTCTGACCTATGCTTTCTGTTATGATGATGTATATGATCATTCATCTACTGTCAACGCTTCCTCTCCCATCAGAGCAACGATCACCATCGGTGGTTATGCAGGACAGACACAGACCGGTCCCGTTACGGTATACAAAGACTGTAACTATGCCGGTTATGCAGTGAATTTGTCAACAGGAACTTATACCCTCAGTCAGCTGAATGCACTGGGTATTCTCAATGATGATATCTCATCACTGAAAGTAACTTCTGGCTATAAGGTGACATTGTACAAGCACGATAATTTCGGCGGTGCGACATTGGCAGTGACCGCAGATAACGCCTGTCTGGTAGGCAATAACTGGAATGATTCTACCTCTTCTTTAAAGGTGGAAACCAATAGCAGCAGCTTTTCTGCTGTAATACAGGCTGAAAGTTATACCTACATGGCAGGTGTGGATGTTGAAGCGACTACTGACGCAGGTGGCGGACAAAACGTAGGCTGGATAGATGCGGGCGACTGGATGTCTTATGACATCAATATTCCTGCTGCAGGTACTTATCGCTTTGATTATCGCGTAGCCAGCCCGAACAGCAATACTACTCTCCGACTGGAAAAAGACGGCGGCGCCACACAACTGGGATCTGTTACGATTCCGAATACCGGCGGCTGGCAGACCTGGGGTAATGTGTCTCATACTGTGACATTGCCGGCAGGTGCTTACAGCATTGGTGTTGCTACTGGTACCGGTGGATTTAACCTGAATTATTTCACGATCACCAGTGTATCCGGCGCAAGATTAGCCGTACAGAACACAAAAGTTGTGGAAGATAATATTGTTTCACTGACGCCGAACCCTGTACATGATCAGCTGTATATCCGTGGTAATGATAAAGTGAAAACTTTGGGTATTTACGATATCAGCGGACGTGCTGTAATGAATGTAAAGAGTCCGGGTAATACGATTGCGATCAGCCATCTGGCGCCGGGTGTTTATATCATTGCGATTGAGCGTAAAGATGGAACGAAGAAGAGCGTGAAGATACTGAAGCAGTAAACTGCGCATCGCTTTTATAAAAATAGCAGTCCCCCTTCACGGCGGACTGCTATTTTTCATTATACAAAACACTCAATAAACAAACATGTCTTATGCTGCGATGGCTGTATTGACCTTTCGCAATGTCCTTCTTCTCTTTACTGCATACCATACTACTGCACTCAGGATCGCGGAGACCACCAGGTAACGTAATGTGATATCCTGCTGATGTCCCATCTTACCAGCCTTTGAAAGAATGAAACTGGAAAATGAGGTGATCACATAAACCGACCCACCCAGTAAACCAGAGGCCATTGCTGCATGTTCCGGGAAGTACAGCATGCTCTGTGTGAAGTGCACATTATACAGGAATCCGGAGCAGATGTGAATGACAAATGCGAATAACATAAAGCACCACAGCGCAGGGTATCCGAAACCGATGAACATCAGTATGACGATCAGGAGTAATTGTGTGGCAGAAGCGACGGTGATCTTACGTACAAAATCTACTGCTACCAGGCGCTTACCTATGACGCCACCTACCAGCCAGGAGAAGCCAAGGATGAGGGTACAATAGCCGGTAACGATCGAGTTAAAATGGTAGCCATTTTCGATAACAAAGGGACCGCCGATATTGAACACCATTACCACAGAATAGGCTAGTCCGAGGGTAACGATACCAAGCACGAAGTTCAGGTTACCCAGGGCCATGCTATAGTCCTTCTTAACCCTTGCTATATCAAACTGTTTACGTGCTTTGATGGTCTCTCCACTATAGATCAGTTCAAATATCAGCATCACGAGGGCATATGCTGCCAGGAACCAGAAGTTGGCCTGCCAGTGAAAATACTTCTGTAGATAGCCGCCCAGGAAAGGGGCGATGATCGGTCCGCAGGACCATATGATCGTGAAATAGCTCAGGTAATTTTTTAGTTTATCTCCGCTGTACATGTCCACGAAGAAGGCGCGTTTTGACACCACTACAAATGATACGGCAATACCCTGGATCACCCTCAGGAGGCAGATCAACTGGACATTACTGGTAAAACCAATCAGCATGGAAGTAATAATCACGGCTACCAGGGCATACATGGCAGGTTTAAATCTGCCTATACTGTCCAGCAAACTACCAACAAGTAACTGGGAGATACCGTAACTGATGAAAAAACAGGTCAGTGTGAGCTGGATGCTGCTTTCTTCGACCTGTAGGCCTTTGGCCATGGAGGGGAAGGATGGTAAATAGATATCCGTAACAAATCCCGATAGCGGAATTGAAATAAAAGCTAAGGTCGTTGCGATTCTTTTCCTTTTCTCTGAAGCACTTTGTAACATACTGTAATTCCTTATAGATTATGCTACAAAATTAAAACACCCGTGTTTAACGCCGCTTTTATATTTCAAACGGATAATTGCAAAAATCAAATAAGCACACTCATCTTTGACTGCCGGAACTGTAAGGGGGTGATCCCTGCAGATTTCTTAAAGAAGTTATTAAAGTGAGCAGGATCTTCGAAACCGAGGCAGTATCCTACCTGGGAAATGTCCCATTGTGTATTGAGTAATAATGTTTTGGCTTCTTCGAGAATACGGCTCTTGATAATATGAGTGGTTGTTTGTCCGGTGATACTCTTGACCACATGATTCAGGTGATTCACGTGTACATTCAGGGAACTGGCGAAATCAGCCGGCGTCCTCATGGTCAATGGATCTGCAGGAGAATCCAGCGGGAACTGTTGATGTAAGAGTTCATCAAAGGATTTCAGCAAACGGGAAGAGGCGGATAATTCACCAGCACCAGGTTCAGCTACCGGTTTATCGACCAGCAGTGAGTGCATCAGCAAACACAACAGGTTACGCAGCGCTTCGTATTTATATGGATAATCGCTGTGCGCCATTTCCATCATCTGTTCAAAATAGCCATGTATCTGTGCGCGTTGTTTTTCTTCCAGGAAGATGACAGGTTCGCTCCATGGTTTGAACAATGGGGAGCGTTTAAAGATATCGAACTGGTAGTGTTCATTAAAGAACTCCTGGTTGAAGAGGCAGTAGAAACCATCCTGTTCCCCACTGAGACTAGCCCAGGCATAAGGCACGGACGGACAGGGGAGCAATAATGCCGGGCGGTCAATGGTAATGGAATTACCACCATAGCTCAGTTCACCTTTACCGTAGATCAGTGTTATTTTATAGAAGTCCCTGCGGTTGTAGGGAGTTTTGAAGTTGCAATATTTGCGGGTATTTACATTGAAATGAGACTTTCCTTTCCCTACGTCTTCCGTACTGAACGGGAAGCTGATAAAAGACCTTTCCCGATAAAAATCTGTTAATGTCTCCAATTGCTGGCTCATAGAACAAATTTAAAGAAAAGAAAGTGAAATTGACGGAAACGCGCCATTCAGCCAGCTAATCAATTGAAAAACAATTAAAACATTAGACCACCCGGTCGGATTTAACAGCCTAATGCAGGGTGTAGGAGATATGAAAAGAGACATCAACCGGTAGGTTAATGTCTCTTCAGGATCATGCTTTTATTTAGCAAATGAATAGAATAAGGCGGCTGTCTTTTGCGGTTCCGTGATCATGGCATCATGACCTGTTACCAGTTCGTAGTATGACCAGTCTTTGCTCTTCTTCGTTTTCTCTGCAAATGGAACGATAGTGGGCAGCATATCTACGGTACAGGCGATAAAGATCTTTGGCAGATGATTGCCGTAAGGATGATGCAGTGTTAATGTCTGAGAGAAGGTTCTGAAAGGCTGACCAGTCAATCTTGCGTCCACCCAGCGTGCGTCTGCGGTATCCTTTACGCCGAATACGGCTGCAGGCCAGGCAGGCATGGTAAGTCCGCCGTCATGAGCAGCTGCCTGTACCATTGTTTGCTGTACAGCAGGCGGCTGAAGCGACAGGGCGCTTTGTCCGTTTTCCAGCAATAGTGCATCAAGGTATACCAGCTTCCGCAGTCTTTCCGGAATCCTGTCCGCCACCCCTCCGATCACTGTACCACCATAGCTATGGCCGACGAGGATGACATCTTGAAGGTCTTCCATTTCGATAAAGTTTACGATATCTGAGATATGTGTGTCTAGGTTGACGTTGGAGTCGAGTGTGTTCTTATGTTCACCGAGACCACTTAATGTAGGTGTATAGACAATTGCATCCTTGGCTCTCAGTATGGCGCTTACTTTCTGCCAGCACCATCCGCCATGCCAGGCGCCGTGTACGAGTACATATACAGGCGGTTTGGATTTATCAGACTGCGCAAAGCCATTCGAGAAAATAAGGAGTGCGCAGAGCACTCCGATAAAAGCCCCTTTAATTTTTCTGTGATTCATTGTTTAAATTTTTCTCAAATTTACAGGCGGATAAAGTGGTCATCAATAACTCACCCGAAAGTGAGTCTTTCAAACAAATACTATGGCGACACAGGTGAAACTAAGTTCTTCGAATGCATATAATCTGACCGTGCTGGCAGCTTCCTGTAATGTGAACGATATATTAAAGGCGATCAGTCCGCGATGGAAGATGCAGATCCTTTGCAAGATCTCATCCGGCACCAGTCAGTTCAGCCGGCTGAAAGACCTCTTCCCTACTCTGTCAGACCAGATACTCGGTAAACGGTTGGCAGAACTGGTGACGGAGGAACTGGTTATCAAAAAGCAGGTACCGGGAACAGTGCCTTTACAGACCAGCTATATTGCTACGCCGAAAGGAATGGCCTTAATGGAAATCATGGATCAGTTACACGAATGGGGCGAAAAGGAATGGTGATAAAATCATTTTTGCTGATTTAAAAAGAATGCTTTTATATTTGCATAATAGTTGAGTAGTCAAATATATGTCAACAATAAACACGTCTTTACAGTTGTTAATGAGTCTGGCAAAAGCGCAGGCAGCAGTGTCCCGTCGTTTTGACCGGCTAAACATGCATGGGATTGGCTTTACAGACTTCATGATACTTTATATTCTGCAGGAATCACCTGATGGCAAATTACGCCGGAAGGACCTGGCGGAGAAGACGAGTCTGACGGCATCGGGGATCACCCGGCTCCTTTTACCGATGGAAAAGACGGGGTTAATTGCCCGGGAGGCGAATGAGCGGGATGCCCGCGTCAGTTATGTGGTGATGACGGAAGCAGGCCGGCGGATCTATGAAGAAGCGAAGTATACGGCGGATGCCATTGCGGCGGAGCTGATTCCTGTGGAACAATTCAAAAAATATTCTGCCGCAGCAGCATTATTCAAGCTGCTGGGCGCCGTGATCATATAAATATTTTCCCTATGTCATTTCAATTTCAGGAAGTATTTCCGGCTGAGCGTACAGCTGCAATCAATGTCGCTATAGAAACGGCTTTTGGCGGTGCTAAGCTGGAGGATGTGAATCTGCTGACAGGTGGATTATCTACCGCCCCGGTCTACAAGCTGACCGTTGATAACCGTCCCTACGTCATGAAACTGGACGTTCTCCATGTAGCTGCAACTGTAGATCTATCCGAAAAGGTGGCTTTAGCTGCTCAAGCGGGCATTGCTCCTGCCCTTCTTTACAGAAATGTGGAATCTGGTATCACTATCAGTGATTTCGTCGAAAATAAGCCTATAAGAAGCATTTTTACCGGAGAAGTACTGGCAGACCGGCTGGCGGGAGCAGTCAAAAAGATACATGCTGTTCCCTACACTATACCGGGAGACGATCTGAAAGCAACCATCGATCATATACTGACAGGCTTCCGTCAGACGAACATATTATCCGGCGAGATCCCCGACGAGTGTCTGCGTCGCTATGCGGAAGTCCGGGAAATATATCCCTGGCAGGATACAGATAAGGTATTCAGTCACAATGACCTGAATCCATCTAATATATTGTGCGACGGCCAGGATATCTGGGTTATCGACTGGAATACTGCTTTTGTCAATGACCGTTATGTTGATCTGGCAGGAGTAGCTAACTTTTTCATTCATATGCCTGAGCAGGAAGCTGTCTTTCTGAAAGCGTATTTTGGCGATGAACTGGATGAGTACAAAAAGGCCCGTTTCTATGTGATGCGACAAATCAGCCGGATTATTTACGCCCTGATGATGTTGCACCTGGCGGCAAAAGCGAAACCGGCAGACTATAAACATGACCAGGATGTAGCGGGTGTGTTGCTGAGAGATGTTGGTCCGGCGATAGGCGCAGGTAAACTATCCCTGGCGACCTATGAAGGGCAGTTCATGTATGGTAAGGCGCTGATGCACGAAGCCGTGCAGCAGATGCGTACTGCACGGTTTGAAGCATCATTGGCAATGCTGAAAGGGTGATGTCAGGTGGTCTTGTATAAGTACCACCCTTCTCCTATTTCGCGGAGCATAATAACCCTGTTGTCACTCATTTCCGGCAGATCCTTTTTATCCTGCACGTATAAATAGCCGACGGTATTATCCAGCATTCCTCCTATTAAAAAGGTAAGGCAATGTTCGCTGATCATGTACCCGCCGTAACTGACATTGCTGATGAAAAGCTGGTGGTATTCGTTCTCTCTGGACTTAATAAGACGTATCTGCCGTTCAGCATGATCTTCTTTATTCTCCTGCAGCTCCTTCAGTGCAGCGTCTTTGAGTTGCTCAAATTTAGCTTTGTGATCGTTGAAATGCTTAATGATGTTATCATCCTGTTTAAGCGTCAGATCGGCATTACCTAACTCATAATAATAATGATCACGGGAGGTAAAGGACTTATACTCCTTATCGGAATTCTTTTCCGCTTCAATGATCGAATCTACCTGATTAAGCGTTAATTTCTTCATTTCGTCTCTCATTCGCTGAATCATACCAGTCATCGCCAACGCTCTGCAGGCTTTGACTTTCCATGTTGCGTCTTCTTTTATGAAATGGAGGTATAGGTCCAGACCTTCTTCAGCAGGAGAAAGAATAGTGACAGCCACAACAGCCTGCTCAGCAGATTGTTTGAGCAGTGTAAACTGACAAGAGGCGTCTTTACTCAGGTCTGTCCCACGGGGATGTCCTTTATATTCTCCGGTACTAAATTTAGATATCTGGCGGAATCCTTCTTTATCGAAGATTCGCGCTGTAATGTCAAGAGGTGTTGTTGGCAGGGATGGGCGCTGCGCATAAACAGATGTTGTCAGCAGTAAAACGGCGATCAGTAATTTGTAGAACATAGGTATTTATATGACGGCCAAATTACTTCTAAAAAACGCGCGTCGGATCTGTTAGGATAAGTTTGCATTTTCTTTAACATTTGTGGAGTCCGCTGATCAATGTAATGTATGCCTGGCTTACGGCAGGATATATCCGTTGCTGTTATGCATAAATTACTGACTGCTTGCAGATATTGCCTTGTGTCCTGGGAATCGTTAAACTTTTTTTGTATATTTATCGCTTCACCAAATAAACAGCATGCATGGATACATTTACAATCATTACAGCTCTGATCACAATAAGCGCATTGATTTCCTACATTAATCTTCGATTTATCAAACTGCCTGGTGCCATCGGCGTAATGTTTGTATCTATCCTGCTGTCCGTATTTATACTGGTGACGGGTAAGGCATTTCCGGTTGCATTCAACTTTATCCGTGAGCTTACCGAGAGCATTGACTTTACAAAAACGCTCCTGGATGTCATGCTGGCCTTCCTCTTATTTGCCAGTGCTTTTCACTTTGAGTATAAAAAGCTGAAGGAGCAGAAACGTCCGGTGTTGGTACTCAGTACAATTGGTGTGGTCGGCTCCACTGTTATCTTCGGATTCCTGCTGGATATCACCACTACCCTGCTGGGTATAGATCTGCCACTAGTGTATTGTTTCCTTTTTGGTGCATTGATTTCACCTACTGACCCTGTGGCGGTATTGTCTGTGCTGAAAAAATCCAGGATTCCGCAGTCGCTGGAAACAATTATTTCAGGTGAATCCTTATTGAATGATGGGGTTGGTCTGATTCTCTTTATTACGATTGGCGAAGTAGCCGCACAGCAAGCTGCTTTCTCCTTTACACATGCGTTGGAGCTATTTGCTATAGAGGTATTTGGCGGTCTGGCCCTGGGTACTGCGGTCGCTTTTGTGACGGGTTATCTGACAAAGAAAATACAGGAATTCCAGACAGCGATACTGGTATCCATCTCTATGGTAATGGCGATATCTGTACTGGGAAGTCTGTTACATGTATCTATACCATTGGCGGCGGTCGCTGCGGGCCTGATCCTTGGCAACACTTCTATCGGCGCCAAGACAAATACAGAATTACAGAATTACCTGCATCAGTTCTGGGAGCTGATAGACGAATTACTCAACATTATCCTGTTTGTGATGATTGGTTTGCAGATCGTGGTACTGCCTTTCATCGGCAATTACTGGTTCATTGGTATGGTATCCGTATTGTTTGTACTGGTGGCCAGAGGGGTGAGTATAGCAGTGCCTGCATTGGCATTACGCCGGTCTTTAAAGACGACATTCAGCACAACTGCGATCTTGGTATGGGCAGGATTGAGGGGCGGTATTTCGGTGGCGCTGGCACTGTCACTCCCGGATTCTCCTTATAAGGAATTAATATTATCAGCGAGCTATATTATCGTGATCTTCTCCGTGATTGTACAGGGGCTAACCCTGAACAAGGTCGTAGACAGGTTCATCGATTAAAAAGTAAAAAGACCGGCAGTGATGCCGGTCTTTTTACTTCCAGGCTGTTCTTATTTGTCTTATCGGAAAGTTCTCTTTTTTCATCAGCTTATATTATATTACAACCTTCATTCTTTTAAAATCACACAGATATCCCTATAAAACCTGATTTCCAATATGAAAATTCCGGAGTTAATCGACAAAGATCTTTTATACCGTGAGATTGAATTGAGAATAGACAGCATCAAAAGTAAGAAAAGAGTGTACACCGTTTTATATCGAACCAGTAAGGTTTTCACTTTCATTGCGGGAGCTTCTATTACCGTTTTAACCGGCTGGAAAATAAGCGGTGGCGGCAAAGCCGACAACGATAACTTTATCCTGGTCATCAGTGCAACAATAGCATTATTGGCTGCCCTTGAGGGATTATTCAACTTCAGGGACAAAGGAAGAAGTTATGATGCGCTTTTATTCGATTTGAGAAGGTTGCGGGATCGTATCTGCTATGATTTCATAAAGGGACCGGCATTGTATGAAGAAAATAAGGATGCGCATTTTGAAGAATACCAGAAAATTCTTCAGGCGCAGAAATCAATCATCGAAAATTATGATGGAGGAGAAGACTAACCGCTTTCTTCCTTCTCTTTATTTTGCATAAGCGTCCTCAAAGAAGACGCTTATTTATTTATACAGATCGTCTAAGCTTGTCATTTGTTCAAAACCTTCCATCACCTTACTGTGGGGCATTTCTAATCCGGCAGTTGGGATATTGGCAGCTTCCAACATCGCCAGATAACCGATACATCCCATTTTTAGCGTATAACCAGGCCATTTGTGCGCCATGGTTTCCCATATACCGAAAATACTGTCGTTCACAATCAGCCATTTATTATCAAGGTCAATAAATATATGATCAGGTGTACGTGTTTCACCTTCAAGCGGCAAGGGTATTGCGGGCCTTCTCCTTAGTAAGGGTACTGACTGTTCTCCATAGCAAATGATATTTTCTACAGTTATCTCCATCGTCTCTGCGACAAATATTTCCCTATCTTGTCTGGCAATAACCAGCGCACAAGGACAGTCATCAGGGATCCCGTCATTCATCATCAATTCGGGGTCTGGTAACTTAAATGCCGGAATCGTCTGCGCTGAAATATAATTAAAACCAATAAGCGGTTCAGCATCATACATATAGTTAGCCAGGTGTATCAGTTGCCAACCAGGCCACTTTTCCTGTAGTGCGGAGAGGTAGTAACGCAATACAGACGTTTCACGTTCAAGTTCCCAGGACCAGAAACCAAGTAATTTCTTTTCCATGTCGACAAGCACAAATCCTTCCATCCAGCCGTCCTCTCTCAGATGCGTATGAATGTCACACTCCTTTACGTACTTTAAAAAGGCAGTTTCTCCGGCATAAAGATCATGTGAAATACGGATTGCTCCCCAACGATGGTGATAGATAGTAATCTTCTCTTTATTTTTTATGACATAGTTTACGCGACTGCCCATAGCTTCAGCTTTTATCCATTTTGACGTGCCGAAGATATAACAGATGTTAATATCCTTTCGGCAGTCGTGTAGACTTTCAGGGATACGGTATATCGCCTCAGTTAAATGACTGGCGAAACTCCATGGGGGACTGGTTAGTTTTAGTCCTGAACAGTTTGCTGAAAGACTGAATATGCTCAAATCCCAGCTCGTAAGCGATTTCACTGACAGAAAGATTTGTAGTAGATAGTTTCTCTTTTGCTTTTTCGATTACTTTCCTATGGATATGCTGCTGGGTGTTCTCCCCGGTCAGCACTTTAAGCAAACTACTCAGATATTTCGGCGACAGATTCAAAGACTGGGCAAGATAGCTGACAGTCGGCAATCCTTTTCTAATCAGATCATCGCTGTTGAAATAGTCATTCAACACCTTCTCCAGGCGTTCTAATATCCGGTGATGGGCTTTTTCACGGGTAATAAACTGACGATGGTAAAAGCGGTCTGCATAATTGAGCAAGGTCTCAATATGGGAGATGATAATGCTCTTGGTGAATTTATCTATGTTCGACTGGCATTCCCGCTGTATCTCCTGCATAATATGTACGAGTGTCGCTTCTTCCCTCTCGGAGAGGAATAATGCCTCATGTACCGTGTAATCCCAGAAGTCGTACCGGTTAATAGCCTGGGCCAATGAAGTATTCCAGAGAAAATCAGGATGAATGAGCATCATCCATCCTGATTGTTTTATTAGTTTAACATGATCGTCCAGCGATAAGCTTAATACCTGTCCGGGCGCCACAAAAGACATGATCCCATTATCGAAATCATACTGCTGCTGCCCGTACTTTAACCTGGCCTCCTTTGCATTGGAAACCCTTTTCAGGCCGATCGCATAAAAATCATACAACCAGCTTTTAGGCTCTTCTATCAGCACGCGCTCAACCGCCTCCACCTTGAACACACAAATCAAAGGATGTTCTGGTTGAGGTAACTGCCTGAATTGTAAAAATTCACCAATTGTGCTAAATCGCTTCATGCTGCATCAATTTTCGTCCCTGATCTTTAATACGATCTTTCCACGGACATGTTTAGTCTCACTTTCACGATGTGCTTCACCTACCTGCTCTAATGGATACACTTTGCTGATCACCGCCTTCACCTTTCCTTCTTCAATTAAGCTGGTTGTCTCTCTCAAAGAGGAAACATAGGCAAGTCCCCCGCCACCTACATGTGTTCCTGTAGCATTCTTCTGTGCAAGCGCTTCTTTTAACTCCTCACTCAACGGACTATCCAGCTGTGTACATACAAAAATACCGCCTTCTTTTAAAAGATCTGCTGACTTTAATCTTGTTTCGTTATCTCTTACCGGCGATGCGTTAAATACCAAGTCGATGTTACCCAGTAACGCTTCAAACTGCTGATCTTTGTAGTCGAGTACCTCGTCAGCCCCTAGTTCCTTTAAAAAATCAAAGTTATAAGGCGATGCCGTGCCAATCACATACGCACCTTTTGCCTTTGCCACCTGTACCGCCAGGTTACCGACACCACCCGCTGCGCCATGGATGAATACACGCTGCCCCGCTTCTACCCTGCCTAAATCGACAATCCCATTCCAGGCAATCAGTGCACAGGATGGCAAAGCGCCTGCCTCTATAAAACTAATATTCCGCGGCATCAGTGCGAACTGGCTCGCCTTAGCCGCCAGGTATTCAGCATAACTACCATCACCCGGGAAATTTGGAACACCATATACTTTATCGCCTTTTTTGAAGTCCGTCACCTCACTGCCCACTTCCTCCACGATACCAGCAGCGTCTAATCCCAGGCCCAGTGGTAATTTCAAATACGGTCTCAGAAGGTCATTTCCTCCCTGACGGATAATGTAATCCGCGGGGTTGACGCTTGTCGCGTATACTTTTACTAATATCTCGTCAGCAGCCGCGACAGGGCGTTCCACTTCTTCCAATTGCATGACTGATGGTTCGCCGAATGCATAAATTCTGATTGCTTTCATATTTTTGCTTTTTGTAAAGGTCTGTGTTCAGTGGAAGTAGGGTTTAGTCTGAATACGTATTGTTTCAGCCGAAATGCGCTAGACTGAGGGGAGAATATATTTTTTAAAAAAAATATTGGTGATTTGAATTATTTGAATATCTTTGCAACCCGCAAGTGAAGGACACTTGCTTTGCCCAGATGGCGGAACTGGTAGACGCGCTAGACTCAAAATCTTGTTTTCGAAAGGGAGTGCAGGTTCGATTCCTGTTCTGGGCACAAAAGCGGAAAGGTCGGAGATATCTCCGACCTTTTGCTTTTTATCGGCTTTTAGGTCCGCTCTGGGCCTCGCTATCAGCTCAAGGATGACGTTTGGTTCTGTGGTTCGAAATTTGTTTTCTGAAAAAATTAGCTTTTCTGCGAAGATCGAACCAATGATTTGTTTTTTGCCGATTGGGGAAGCAGAAATATAGCGAGTAGCAATGTTTTTCATGATTTCGCCGCCTTGGGAAAGGTATTCCTGATAATTGTCGTTGGTTGATAATAGCTTTGTTTTCTTCTTTTCCAGGTCTTCTATTTTCTTGGTCAGGTCTGTCTTAATCTCTTTGAATTCTTCTGCGGTAAATTCATCGTCAAGGCGCAAAGAACGGGCGTTTTGTATTCTTATATATAGCTTGTCTATCTCAGCCTGCGTTTCTTTAAGCTCCTGCTCCTTCCCCTGGTTATCCTTCTTTAATGACTGACTGATTATCTGGCAGTAATAGTCTATGATAGGTGCATTGACGGCTATCTGGCCTAATTGCCTTACAAATGCCTCATTTGCTGTATCTGCCCGGAAACGCTCTTTGCAGAGCTTTACGGATTGGCAATGGTAGTAATAATAGATACCGCCGTTGCCTTTTGATCCACTCCCGCTTAATAGTCTCCCACAGCGAGGACAGATTAGGAAACCTCTTAGAGGAAGTTGTTGGTCGATTTCTGTAAAAGTATTTACCCTGACGTTTCGCTTCTTCCCTTTTAGGACATCTTGGACATCGTCAAACAGACTTTCAGGGATGATAGGCTCATGGATGCCCTTTACACAATGGGCGGGTTCGTTCTTATAGGCGGCTATAAAAACTTTCCCGCAATAGACTGGATTACGGACAAGGCTCCAGAACTGGCTTCGGCCAATTTTTAAGCCCTTTCTATTTGCCATACGGCGGAGTGTGTCAATATCCCATACACCTCTGGATAGCTCTTCGAATGCCCAGCGGACTATTTCTACCTCTTCATTGGGTATAAGGAAGGGCTTGTTATGCACGTCACGTCCATTTTTATAACCAATCGGGGCAATGCCCAGGTATCTCCCCTCTTTCTTGGCTCGCCGCATACCGTGAAGCGTGTTTAAGGCTCGGCGGTCATTTTCCACCTCTGGTGTAGTAAGATAGATAGCCAGCATGATCTTGCTTTCCGGTATATCCATATCCAAAGGCTGCTCTATGGACTGAGGCTCTACGGAGAGCCTTTTCAGCTTGCCGATCATTTCATAGGCAGCGGCGACATTTCGGGAAAAGCGATCCCATTTAGAAAACAGTATCAGGTCAACAAGACCTTTGTTCTTGCTGATGACATGCAGCATCTTTTGGAACTCTGGCCTGTCAAATGTCTTTGCTGAATGGTCTTCCCTGTAAATGCCAACCACCTGAATATTCTCTTTTTCACAATAACGTATTAATACGTCTTCCTGATGGGCTATGCTATAACCGTCAAGCTGTTCGTCTGTGCTTACTCTTGGATATAGGAATGCTTTTCTTTGAGTGATCATTGTTGTAGTCTTTAAGGTGATGGATTTGTGGATTTGATTGTTCATAGATATTCAGATCAATAGCAGCCAGACGATGTATAAAGTCTATTATTATTGTAACTTCCTCGTCTTTATAAGCGTATTGATCTGCCTGGAGGATTCTTCTTGCTTCCTCAATTGAGGGCTTTGCGGGTAACTGACGTTGGACTTCATGTTTCATATGATTCAATAAAAGACCAATATACGGCCACCCAAAAATCTACTTTCGCGCTTTTCTTCGAAATGTCATGTACAGTAAAAAACTTGTTCAAATTTGTTCAGAATATCTTCCGTCATCCAGTCGTAAACTAAATTCAGGAGCATTTAAACTGCTGTAAATCTCTTTCAAGACGAGACAACATTTTGTCGGCTAATAGTCGACCTCTATTTGACCGCGAGTTGAAATCCATTTGACTTTTAGTTGAAAAAGATCGGAAAAAGTTAAAAAGAGTCGGAAAATGGAAGAACCCTAGACCCACTAATAGGTTATCTCTACACTGTCGGTTCCCCATAACGCCGTTTTAAGATTACACTACATGCCTCTACTAGTCGAATAACATCCTCACACAGAATGATATTAAATGACGCGTTACAATCCTGATCGCTACATGCCATTAATAGAAGTGACCTCAGGTACTCCCTAAATTCCGGCAACGGATAGGAATGAAGGAAATCTGAAACAACCGACATCGGCTCAGAAATCTCCTCAACTGTTAGTTCCAATGGCTTCTCGTGCCATTCAGGTAAATTTCTCATATGGATATAGATATTTTTTATGGTTGGTAATAAAAACCGGCGGAGGAAGAATCCATTACCGGTGTTCCCTTCAAGATAAAACCCTATGTCTATTTCAGCTATGCATTATTCACGAACATTCGCATCGGTATTTTTCATAACATAGATCTGACTGTAATACCTGCTTGGCAGCGTTACTGAGTCAGATTGTGTTTATCCCATTTGAACGCTCTGTCATGTATCTGGCACATAACAAGGGATTCATAGATTGGAATGATTATGCTAATCCGCTTTTTATTAAAAACAGTATATGTATCATAATCCTTAGCTATGGGCGCAAGACGATATGAGTCGAATTTAGTAGGCTGCCACTTCAAATTGGAACAAACACATTCCCGAAATAAGGCCGGTGCATTCTCTAATGTGGTGACCAAATCTTTTATCATGGTATTGGCACATGTGTCTGAGAACTTCAGCATGTTTTGAATTGGCTTTTGTGAAGTGTTCAGTCTTTTCTTCCAGTGGAGCGATCGTTTCAACAGTAACTGAAAGACGATAGAATGCTGATATACTCTTAAAACATGCTCAACCTCCCTAGATGACATTGTATCAGCCTTACCTAATATCTCAGTGTTTAAATTGAATTTGAACTTTGTTTTACTCCATCTAAGCTCCTTACAGATGGTGCTAGTGAATTCATCTGGTGCATTCTCTAGGCAAGTCATTAAGTCATTTAAAAAATTGTTTGAATAGTGCTTTATTTCAGTCATATTCTCCTACTTTTTTATGTTTTATATAATCGGTTAACATTTCTTTGAGATCCTTTCTATTAATGGGTTTCCCTAGTGTGCCAATGATGACCATCTCAGGCGGCGGTTTAACTGATTTTGCCCTGCTTGCATCCGTCAGGATAACTATCGGAATTGTAGCCAGTTGACTATCACTGAAAATGACGAGGAAATCAGGATCAGCAAAGTCCCTGTACCATTCCGAGATAATGAAATTGGGTGGCCCTTTTTGCGTATAACACAAATATTCAGCTATCAGCTCATGAAAATTGGAACATACGATTGGTATATAGATGTCCATATTGTCAAGCACATGTGCCAAGTCAGACCTAGTTAGCCGGTCTTCATCAACCAAACAAATTGATAGCTTCTTTTTTGCTCGTACAGGAATCATTGAGGGATTTTTACTCCGTTGGCTGTATTAAGGAATAATGCCTAGGAATTATTAAACAATGGTTTGTATGTTGCCCGCAAATGCTCTTCAGCGGCACATTTGATCAATCAAGCGCACAAAGCATAAATTACAATAACAACTATCTCAAAAGGCATGGAAGGCTAGCCTGGATAACAGTTTCGTATTTCTCACTAAGTACTCGTATCACCCCACCTAATACGTCAATACATTTCTTAGCCATATACAAGTTCGCTCCCCAATTATTGGCCAGTGTTATCGAACCATTAAGCGGTTTAAACAGGTTTTCAACCTTGGTATTAGACATTTGCCTTCCCTCGCTTTTTACGCTAAATGAAAGCCGTTCATTTGCTGCTTCGACTAATATGAATACCTTTGTCGATTTTTTACTGTTTGCATATGCAACGTGTATAAGACTGGACATTATTATGTCCAGCATGACCTTATCCGTTAGTAGGGTCTGACTTGATTCAACTGTGTTCCTTATTTCAATCACCCTGCCTGTCGCATCTTCGTATAATTTAAATGAAGCTGTAATCTCGTCAACAAAAATTGCCAGATTGAACTTGGTCATATTGGGATTTAATGTGAAGTCACCTCCACCAAACTTGACTTTGTGATTAATATCCCTTAATAAATGCCTGCTCCGGGCTGCAACCAGGCGAAATGTGCTTATGTGACAGGCTATTTCTGGCCTGGTTACAAATAGATGAAATTCATGTTCTTCTATCAGCCTGTTCATCGAAACTTCAGCAAGACCCAATTGAGCATCAATCATATCTATTATCACTAACAACAGTTTGGCATATATGCAGTTGGTACATTCTTTATCTGTCCTAGTCTCCTGTAAAGAACTTGCCAGAATATGCCCAGCTTCAATTATTCTTTGAAGATCGACATTGAAAGACGCCGTAAAAACCCCCTTAATGCTCTGAAGAATAGATTCTAAGCTATACTTCATAAAAACCTCACTGAATACCTGTAAAGGATACTCGGTTTCGTTTTTAGTAAGCAATGACTGGCCAATCCCGCTCTTTTCAGAGTAAGTCATCTGTTTTTTCATTTATAAGATTTACAGCTTTAAGCAATAAAATCTAGGGCTAAGATGAAAATCTCAGCTACCGTTCACATATTGTTTAACCCCTAAAAAATTATAAGTAATTTTGCCGAGGACTAGGCATAGGTAGGTAAGGCCTTCTGTAGAAGAAAAAGGCGCGAAACCAACCTGCCGCACGGGAGCCTGTCGAAGGGCTGTATGCTGACAAGAAGGCCCACGCCTATAACGTGAGCACTCTCCTTATCATCCTGGCATACATCAAAATTTCGACATTTCCCGTACCGGATAAACTAGAGTGAGCTGCAATCAATATTTTTTAAGATCGCAAATATAACGAAACTATCCAGTATTCAAACCGGATAAAACCATGTTGGACCCCATATGATTAGTTTAATATTTTCTAAATCGAAAATAAGTAAAAGTTGGGACATGTCCCAACTTTTATGGTCTTTTTTTATACTTAAATAATAGAAGAATGAGTAAGAGGCAATTAGACATCATTATAATGGAGAAAGTCAAAAAGATAAGGGAAGGAAAGGATATTGGACCTAAGCAATTATCCTTAGGTGCAGGGTATTATGGGGAGTTAGTTAACCATGTTGAAAACTCCGAAAGAAAGGAAAAATATAATCTATACCATCTAAACGACTTTGCCAAATTTATGAAGTGCTCAGTTAAAGATTTTCTGACAGATGACCCAATTTAAAATTAATATAATACATCATAGTTATAAAAGCTTAAAGTCCATTTATTCTTGAGGTAAGACGTGAAGTGTGTTGCTTATCGTGAGGCTTACTCAAAACAACACTCGAATGCACGGAGGATTTACACCAGAAAGGCATGAAAGATAATATGGAAATTATAATCTCTTAAGTTTAAATTCACAGTAATTATATCACTTAAGCAATATAAAATGGAAGAAAATAAAAAGAAACGTTTGATAAATCTCAAGTCTTCATTAGAGAAAATAATCAAGGATCTAGGGGCTTTGTGTAAGTACCCCGTTTAGCAAACAGTATTCTTCTGGAGAATCGTTTCTTCAAGAACCATGTTTTTCCACTCTTCTGGGGTAAGATTATTTAATGCTTCATGTGGTCTACGCTGATTGTATTCTTCCAGCCACTCCTCTGTTAACTCTCGTACCTGGTTAAGGTCAAAAAATAAGTATGCATCAAGAACAGCCTCACGATATAGACGGTTAAACCTTTCTATATATCCGTTTTGCATTGGCTTACCTGGCTGGATGTATTGAACGATGATATTATTCGTTTTGCACCATAGGCAAAACTTTGTAGAAGTGAACTCCGGTCCATTATCTACTCGTATACTATTCGGCTTACCACGTGTTGTCAATATTCGGTCCAGTACCCGCGTAACCCTCTTGGCAGATAGGGATGTATCGATCTCAATAGCCAATGCTTCTCTTGAACAGTCATCCATTACATTAAAAGTCCGGAAGCGTCTATTACCAGTCATACTATCACTCATAAAATCCATACTCCAACTAACGTTAATCATTTGTTGCCTGATCAGTGGTTGCTTTATCCGGGCGGGTAATCGTCTTTTCCCTTTCCTACGTTTGTTGAGTTTTAATAGCCTATAAACACGGTAAATCCGTTTATGATTCCATTTATGGCCTGCCCTCCGCAAATAAGAGGATAGCTTCCTGAAGCCGTAATTAGGATGCTTAAAAGCCAATTCCTGCAATGCAATAATAACTGCATTATCATTCTTACGGCTATTGTAATAGAATTGAGATCGTGGAAAGGATACAAGTCTACAGGCCCTACTCACAGAAATACCTTCTTCACTAACCAGCTCATGCGCTATTTGTCTTTGGGTGGCAGGGCCCAGCCTTTTTTTGTGAAGAGATCTTTAAGAAGTTGATTATCCAGGGATACATCAGCATACATCCTTTTCAGACGCGCATTTTCTTCTTCTAGATCTTTCAAACGCCTTACATCTGAGGCTTCCATACCTCCATAACGACTCTTCCAATTATAGAAAGTCGCTTCTGAAATGCCGTGTTGTCGGCAGATCTCTTTGGTCGGTATCCCGGATTCTTGTTGTTTAAGGATAGAAACAATCTGGGATTCTGTAAATCTTGTTTTTTTCATGATGAACAGATTAGTTTAAAATTAACACTTTTATCTAATTTTAAACTGTCTGCCGTTAAGGGGTACTTACATTTGGAAGCCTGGAATAGTGTGAATGCCATGAAATTATCAAAGCTAAATGACCAAAGACATGAATTGGCAGAGGAAATAATTGATCTGGGAATAATGAATGCGCAAGGGTATATTTTCGATAGCGAGGAAACCAATAGGGATATGCATATTGCGAGAGAAGATTCTCATAAATATACTACAAGTATAAGGCATCTAAAAGATGAAATTGAGCGATATTTAGAAAGAATAAAAACTAAACTAATAGAAACTCAGAAAGCCTAGGGTGTATTCCAAAGATCGCCATCACATGACTGACAATCCTTCCTATAAATTGAAATAGTCAAGACTTAATCTGACAGTAAGGGATTAACTTTAAGTAACCACACTTCGAATTAATCCCCTTTAAAACTGTCAGATATGAAAAGTAATGACAAGTTAATCAAAACGAAGTTAGGTCTGCTGAAATTAGCAGAAAACTTAGGTAACGTATCCCGTGCTTGTAAAGTGATGGGTTACAGCCGAGACAGCTTCTATCGCATCAAAGAGATGTATGATACAGGCGGAGAGTTGGCCTTGCAAGAGATAAGCCGCTCTAAACCCATTCTTAAAAACCGAGTTGAACCATTTGTTGAAGAAGCCGTAGTAAAATTGGCTTGTGATTATCCTGCCTTTGGTCAGCAACGGGTGAGTAATGAACTTCGTAAACAAGGCATATTTATCTCTGCAGGCGGTGTGCGTAGTGTTTGGCAAAGGCACGACCTGGAGGTATTTGATAAGAGATTAAAGTCCCTTGAAGCCAAGATTGCTCAGGATGGTATTATTCTCACGGAAGCTCAAATGATGGCTCTTGAACGGAAAAAGGAGAAAAGAGAGGCTTACGGAGAAATAGAAACAGAACATCCTGGTTACCTTGGAGCCCAGGATACTTATTACGTTGGAAGTATTAAAGGCGTTGGAAGAATTTATCAACAGACATTTATCGACACCTATTCCCGCATCGCTTTTGCAAAAGTTTACGACCGAAAAAATGCAATCGTAGCTGCTGATATTCTTAATGATCGAGTACTTCCATTCTTCGAAGATCAAGATGTTCCTATGCTTCGTATTTTGACAGACCGAGGATCAGAATATAAAGGTAAATACGAGCATCATGAATATGAGCTATATCTTACTATAGAGGGCATAGAACACTCTAAAACACAGGTGCGCAGCCCTCAGTCAAACGGGATCTGTGAGCGGCTTAACAGGACAATAAAAGAGGAGTTTTACGTTATTGCATTCCGTAAGACGATTTACACTACGTTAGAGCAACTACAGGCTGATTTAGATAACTGGCTTACTTACTACAACAACGAGCGACCTCACAGCGGAAAATACTGTTATGGTAAAACTCCCATGGAGACTTTTATTGCAACTAAACACCTGGCAAAAGAAAAACAATTAAATCAGTTATCTTTAGCTATCAATTAATCGTACAAAATCCCTTGTACTGTCAGATCAAGTACTGACTATTACATATAAATGTAGCACTAATATCGTTTACATATCAACACCATAGAGGATGACTGATAAATAAACATCCCGATTGCCTTGGCCGAAGTTGTATTTATTTATTTATTGGAATATGGAATTCGGAAGATAATTATACAAATAGGTCCGGCAACATTTCCCTAATAATGTCATGGGTCAACTTTGATAGCGGACGCTTGACAAAGTCATCCTCATTGCGATAATTTCCGAAGTATAATCGGTAAAACTTTTCTTTTTCTTCTTGCCTTAAGCCAAGCGATGTAAATAGTGCACCTTGATGTCCTGAACTATACTTTTGAGCTTTGAGCCAAAGTTCCCCAATTATATCTCGATGAGAGTAATATAAACTGTTCAATTTGAACAGATTAATATTTCCTTCCGAGAGATTGTTTCCAACAATTCTTCTGTATTTAGGGTTGGTAGCCGGAATGACGCAATGTAGCCGAACTTCGAAATTATCAGGATGGCTTATATCCGCATGTAGATTCTTCAAATTAGCCTTGAATACACAGTCTTGACCATACCCGTGAAGGAATGGATTCAAGTGGGTATTTATGGATAATTTCTTACCTCCTTTTAGACTAGTATTACAATAAAAACAACACGGAACAAGATTGAAAAAACTTAAAGCTAAAAAAGGATAGTGACTTTGTGACAAGAAATGATCGAATGCTGGTCTAATCACGCCATTGTCATTCTCATCTACAATAGTTTGATTTGGCATTCTATTGCAGTAGGGGCAACAGTCAATACCAAGCTCTATTCCTACTTGATAGGCGACATATTTATGCATGCCTTCGTAATCTAAAATGAAATTGACAAATTTGGTGAGTATTGCTTTTTTTCCGCTATTCCCTGTCATCATTTTAAAGCGTCTTTTAAGTTCACGATCAACTGTGGCTGCATTCGTTGGACTGACCAGGATGATTTTCCTCAGTCTCATTTCATGGTTAAAATGGGTAAGAATATTTCTGAGTGTGCTATTGTACGTGCTTACCCAGTTATGCGCATTTGACATTTTCAGCTTTGGGAGATCTGCCAAAGTCTTTATCAAATTTCCATTTACGAAAAAGTTTGCTACTGATATTTTGGAGTTACCGTTAGCCGCATCATGCTGTATACTAGACAAAGGCTGGTTTCCCCCCAGTACATCCATTACCATGCTAATTAGGTGAATTCGTTCGAAAATTCGCACCTTAATTAAATCAAAATATATTCTTGCTATTGTGTTACTCAACGCTGGTGGAATTGCTATCATGGTTCTTTTTTGAAATTCTCTTTGTTTTCAACTTTTCAATTTCTGCTTCCTTTAACCGAATAATTGAACCTACCGTTTCAAAATCAGATTTTGGAATAAGGCTATCCAGTAGCATATTCTTGATGAATGGCTCGCCGATCATCTTAATTTGTTTCTCAAAATTTTCTTTATAACTCACCAAGTTAAGTCTTCCATCTTCTATGTCCCGGATATCACGAATCATCTTGCGGACAAAATCGGTAGCATAAGCACCCATTAACCCATTGCATAAAAAGAAACTGTCCGTGTAAAGCTCATGAATGTTAGCTGCAAATGTTTCTTGATGATTCTGACGGTTGACTACTACCACTCCTTTTTCTTTAGATCTTTCAAGGAAAAGGATGTTCGATTTTGGTAGGTCAGAAACAATGAATGGAGAATGGGTAGTTAGAATCAGCTGAATCTGTCCAGGTTGGAATAGGACTTTTATAACCTTCATCAATTCATTTAAGTAAAGGCGCTGCCATTCCGGATGATAACTAGCCTCGCCCTCATCAATTAATAACAAAAAAGGTCTACCTTTCCATTTTCTACGTGCAAGCATCAATTTTGAGTAGTTATGTAACATGGCTTCTTCTCCAGAACTTAAACCATGTCCGAAGCTGAAAGATAAGATGTCTGCTTCGACAGTTTGATTCAACCCAAAAATTGGCGATAGCAATCGCCACAAATCGGCTTTGATCGGAAGAAAGTACCTGAAGAAACTCCCTTGTGTAACTTCCTTATCTTCAAAATCAATCCAAAGGATCATATTTTCAAGTTTCTCCTCAATAAATGGCCTAAGTTGGTCAGCCCAGTCGCTATTCGTAATTTTCTCGTATAGCTGGTTTATGCAAATGCGCAACCTTCTAAGTAGATCATCATCTTTAGCACGATAAATCTCTGAATCAAGTATTTCGTTAACCGTATGTGACATTATACCGTCTGTCTGATTGCCAAATTCCTTAATAAAATAGATTATGATACTTGTGTAGATAAGAACCAGAAAACGGATTCTGTGTTGACCTTTATATATCTCGCTTGTGTATTTAATAGCTAGTTCTTTTAGCTGTATAGCCCGAGACCGATAAGCAGATAATTTAAAATTCTTGCTATCGTAAAGATCTGGATCATCGAAATGAAAATCAATAGTGATGTTTTTGGGAATAAATGTTGGCAATTCATACTCTGATGCATTTGCAAAGGCTAGAAAGCGGATCCAATTTTTCAATTCTTCCTTTCTAAAGGTTTTGAGATATGTGGGGAAAAGCTGTATTGTTTCCTTTTTCGACTCTTTCTTGCTTTCCCTAATTTCCTCCACTACTATCCTGTCAATTACTTTGGTCAACAATGAACTAGTGGACAAGTTTAAAATATTTTTATATACTTCTTCGTGGTGCTGGCCGAGTACGTTGTTTATATATGTACAGTTTAGTGTCCCTAAATCGAATGGAATTCCATCCATCTTGAGTTTTCTTTCGAATAGCGAGGAAAATGTTACATATTCAATGGGCTCATGCACTTTAAAACTCTCACTAAGTTCATTGCCCTTAAGTATTACTTTAAATCGAGCGATTTGCGGATCTCGTCCACTATTGAAAAATGTATAGATCTCGTTAGTTTTTCGATCTAAGAAGCACATAATAATTGCAGACAAGATTCTCTCTGGTTGTCCACATAGCAACTTTATACAATTTGTAAGTACCCCTTAACGGCAGACAGTTTAAAATTAGATAAAAGTGTTAATTTTAAACTAATCTGTTCATCATGAAAAAAACAAGATTTACAGAATCCCAGATTGTTTCTATCCTTAAACAACAAGAATCCGGGATACCGACCAAAGAGATCTGCCGACAACACGGCATTTCAGAAGCGACTTTCTATAATTGGAAGAGTCGTTATGGAGGTATGGAAGCCTCAGATGTAAGGCGTTTGAAAGATCTAGAAGAAGAAAATGCGCGTCTGAAAAGGATGTATGCTGATGTATCCCTGGATAATCAACTTCTTAAAGATCTCTTCACAAAAAAAGGCTGGGCCCTGCCACCCAAAGACAAATAGCGCATGAGCTGGTTAGTGAAGAAGGTATTTCTGTGAGTAGGGCCTGTAGACTTGTATCCTTTCCACGATCTCAATTCTATTACAATAGCCGTAAGAATGATAATGCAGTTATTATTGCATTGCAGGAATTGGCTTTTAAGCATCCTAATTACGGCTTCAGGAAGCTATCCTCTTATTTGCGGAGGGCAGGCCATAAATGGAATCATAAACGGATTTACCGTGTTTATAGGCTATTAAAACTCAACAAACGTAGGAAAGGGAAAAGACGATTACCCGCCCGGATAAAGCAACCACTGATCAGGCAACAAATGATTAACGTTAGTTGGAGTATGGATTTTATGAGTGATAGTATGACTGGTAATAGACGCTTCCGGACTTTTAATGTAATGGATGACTGTTCAAGAGAAGCATTGGCTATTGAGATCGATACATCCCTATCTGCCAAGAGGGTTACGCGGGTACTGGACCGAATATTGACAACACGTGGTAAGCCGAATAGTATACGAGTAGATAATGGACCGGAGTTCACTTCTACAAAGTTTTGCCTATGGTGCAAAACGAATAATATCATCGTTCAATACATCCAGCCAGGTAAGCCAATGCAAAACGGATATATAGAAAGGTTTAACCGTCTATATCGTGAGGCTGTTCTTGATGCATACTTATTTTTTGACCTTAACCAGGTACGAGAGTTAACAGAGGAGTGGCTGGAAGAATACAATCAGCGTAGACCACATGAAGCATTAAATAATCTTACCCCAGAAGAGTGGAAAAACATGGTTCTTGAAGAAACGATTCTCCAGAAGAATACTGTTTGCTAAACGGGGTACTTACAAATTGAGGATACTAGACTTGCCTGATCCATTCATTCCCACAATGGCAATTACATCTCTGATCTGTTCAGGGAATATGTTGCAATAGTCTTTATTGGCGCGAATTGTGAGCTGATATTCAATAGGGAGGAACTCCATTGGCTCATTCTTTATACTAATGTCGAACTGTGCGCTCAGGTTGAAGCCTTCTTGATTAATGACACCGTATTGAGCAACCCAAATATATATTAAATCCATTTAAATATCTTATTATTATTAACTACTCCATTAATTGATCATCGGATCATTAATTTATATTGTTTTTGATATTCAATAAGCCCTCTTTGTAAACGATATTTTTTGCTATGCAGCCGTATTTTATAAATATTCCCGGACTTGCACAATGTTTTCATGCATTGATTAGCCTCTCTTTCTAAAGACACTTCGACATTGGAAGATTTTGATTGATCACAGATAGTTCATTATTCGTTGTTATTGAACTTATTCTGGGGAATTAGGAAATTTGAGTAAGAAAAAGTATGGTAAATCTTCTCATTATCATCATTAAAGTTAATAAGAATTCTATAAGCAAGAAAAAAGACACTCCATTAGTTGCATACAAATAGCCATTTTTTAGATAATCATAATATTTCCAACAATTGATATATTCAATTAATACAACCGGATGCAACTGAGTTAGCAGGATAACTATCAGTGCTAACAATGACAAGGAAATGGAGAATCCAATATTTATAAACAAATGTTGGGTCAAATCTATCCTTGCTATACCTCTTCTCTTTTCCTCTGAGGGTATTTTCTCGATTTCAATTTTCTGATTCTCTTGAACCATACTGAAAACCATAGTTAGTAGTCCAAATAATAATCCTATAAATATTGACAAACAGGTTAAGCTGATATTTACATAATCTTTATCAAACGATAATCCCAACAGGCATAAGACTATTGCAAAAAACATTGGCAGAATAAGAAACAATAACTTATCTGAAAATGGGATCTTCCTTTTTTGATGAAACTTTCTTTTTTCATAGTGATAAAATGTTGTCAAATGTTGAGATAAAATAGTGGACATATCGATCCTATCCAGTATTCTAGTTATCCTACTCATATAGATTTGGAATTAGGTCATTATTAAGAATGTCCTTGGCTTGAAGTAGTATGTCGTTAAAGTCCGGCAGCTTGGTATCTTTATTAATATGAACGTCATGAGTTATATCATAGGCAGCAGAAAACTCCGTAGGTTTGGATACATTTAATACTCTCTTTCTCTGAGCAATAATTACGTCCACATAAGCCTCATTATACTCAAAGCCATCTATTTGTACCTGTTCAATAAAAGAAGCATCATCATACTTCAAATGCTGCTTGATACCTAGAAATCCCTTTTTTGATTTGATAGAAAGTTCCATTTCGTAATCTTCCTTTATATGCCGATCGCCTTGAATAACAGATTCAACTGATTTTTGCAGCCCATACTTAATGAATCTAATTTTATTTATTTTACCCTCTTTTACATACTTCTCAAATAAAGATGCCACAGATAAGGGGTTAAAATGAGTTGTCGTTAAATTCGATCTCTTTTCAACGAAAGCTCTAAATGATTCCTCAAAAACTTCCTTGAAACCAAATTGCCTATAGCTCTGAGCTAGAAATAAAATATCAGTTGGGTGCTTTTTGTTTACATAAAATAAAAAGAAATAAGGTAAACAATGATATTGATCCTTAGAAACTGTTCCAACAGTTTTAACCTCACTTCCTGCTAATTCATCAATGGAAGTCTGTGGCCCGTTATGCCCCTTCATTAAAACCCCAGCAAAAACATTCTCACTCGCAGAAGCCAACAGCGTATCCTTAAAATAAATTATTCTATCTTTCTTTTTGTTTTTAAAAACTTTTTTCAAATCCATATCCTTCACCAGACTCTGCATGATTTTGACAATATCCACGTGTCCGAAAACGCTAGTGATATCTTTAGAAAGTCCTTTGTTCTTTTCGGTAAACTTTATTTTATAACAGTTTAAACAAATAGCAATTGATTCGGGATTTTTTTTGCTCATACGTGGAATTTTTGTCATACAGATCAAACATCAATCTATTATAAGTAATATACAACAGAATCTTTTTAATGTAACCAAACATTAGGTAACAATACTTATAAAATTCAATGAAAATAGATTTTATATAACTCTCTAAAAATTGTTCTATTAGTGGTGGAATTATTTAGTTAAATTCTTATCTAACAATAAAAATGAGGCTAGTTTTGCAACGCCAGAAATTTCTCCGAAATGATCAGATTAAAAAGGCTAGAAGATAAACATTTTGTAGTACATGCTAAGGGAAGGCATCTTATTATGTTAGTCCTTAATTTGATACTTTTAAAAAATATGAGTTTGGTTCGATCAAATGTAGGTTAACTATACTTGATTGCATAGCCAGTGTCACTTGATGACCGACGGTCCGATCAAAATCTGAGTTATTAAAAATAAATTCTTTCGCCACTTACCAGAGGGAGAATTAAAAAAGCCTTCCTCTGTTCTTTATTGGAGATAAGAGATCTATGAACGGTCGTATAATAGATTTAACTTCATCAAATTCATCTTTTTGTAGCAAGCTTCCTTTATCCCTAAGCTCTACTATCTTACAGTCAAAATCGACACCATAGAGCTCTTCCATGCCAAGTATCAATTGACTGTCCTCTGGCTGATTCCTATTAATAAAATTTAGCACTTTGTCAATATGGCCAGTGTCTTGGGCCTGCTGATTTGGCGAATCAATTACAATAGGACAAAATGTGGACGTTGAGTATTTTCGAATCACTTCAAATATACTGAAGTAGTAGGCTGTAAGGGCTCTCGGTAGTGCGCTTCCTGTTTCGGGAATTGCAGCATCGATTCTTTTATAATCATCAGGCTTCAAAGTACTAACATCCAACTCCTGCAGATTTTTTCGCATTTGCAGCTGATAGAAATCTATAATCTCCTTTTTCCTGTTTTTATCTATTATAGATTTTAGTTGACCTTCAAGTTTGGTTTGCTCAGACAATCTATCGTAAATAGTAGCCACCAAATTTCTATTATTTAGCTCAAATACGCTTTTCACCTCGTTTCTTCCTGCACTTCCAATCACATCGCGAAGTAGGATACTCTCTTTACTTTTATTTAACAGTAGCTCAATCCTTTCAGATGTTTTGGTATTAATAGACAAATTGTCGTTTTGGGCAGCAATCTTTTCTTCAACGGAACTTAATTCTTTTTCTATCTCCGTTAAAAGGTCCCGAATATTGTCCTCATCATTTGCAATTTGAAATCTTTCGTGAAAAGAGTTTTCATAATGTGCTCCACAAGTCGGACATTCCACAAGCTCATCAATCAATTCTTCTCTTGCGTATGCATAGTCTTTTACAGTTTCTTTAAGAGCAGATTTAGCTATTTTAGCTTGTTGATCAAGAGCAATCTTTTGATTATATAAATCCAGTAGCTTATTTTTATACGTTCCCTCCTCGATCTTAAGCTGCTCATATTCAAATAGAAGTTCGTTTAATTCTTCGGCAAAGGTTTGCATATCGACGTTAAAGTCAGTATCAGCAATCTTCTCTTTTATTTGTAACAGTAAAGTGTTTAACACAATCTTTTCAGCTTCTAAACTTTTAATTGCCATCTTGCATTCGTCAACCTTGTTCTTCGTTTCGTAATACTCATTCGGCTTTATACCTGTATGATAATTGACAATAGGTTCACGGTAACCTTTAATAAGAGTAAGTGAGCTAAAGCTTGACCAACTTTTCTGCCATCCAGAATCCTGATCTATGTAATATGGCAAAAACAAAAAAGCAGGAGGAAGATTAATTAAAGAACCAACTTGATTGGGCAGCTTGATGTTAAAATCAAAAAGTTCAGCCAAAAAGGGACCAAGGCCTTTAGTGATTGAACTATAAGCGCCAAGAAGTTCATCACGTTCGCCAAATATTGCGTAGAATTTCGCATCCTTTAGGATGGAGTATTTTTTATCGTCAATACTGAATTTTGCCAATAGAATAGGATCAACGTCTTTCCAAGCTGGATGATCTGTCGCGGGAGAAGCTCCAAAACATCGGTAAACGCTTTTTATTAGACTAGATTTTCCTGTGCCGTTACTCCCTAATATCAGAGTTCTTCTCGGGTCGAATATTACTCTTTTGGCTTTTCGGTCCTTTTGCGATAACAGCAGAAGCTCTGATAAAATAAACTTTTTCATAACTCTTTGTTCTAAGATTTCTAATCAATCTTGGGTAATTTCTGTTCAGGCTATTCATATAGTTTAATTGAGATCATTGCCAACACAAAATGCTTATCATACGCCGGTGGAATATTATTATTTCGGTGAACTTCATTGTAGATTGCAATGATACATTGGTGGAAATTTAAATCCTGTAATTGGAACCCAAATGTTTCGTCCTGGCGAACGAACTCTATGGCTTTCCAAAGATTCGAAAGAAAATTATTTGTTGGGTCTAGTTGCTCAAGTTTCAATTTTTTATATCCATCGTTGATCTTTTTCTTTTCTATGAATGGTACACTGCAACTATCTAGATCGTTCATTACTCGCTCCCAGGTTTTTGCTGATTTATCTAAAAATGTTACAGCATTAAGCATATTGGAAAATTCACTTCTGCCTATTGCTTTTTTTGCAACTAATTCGGAAAACGACGTAATCGATTTGCTATAATTCGCTTTTCTTCGAATTTCATCAAATATACTTCGATAGATAGAACTGATATTAAAATTTTCATTTGGGTAGAGAAGCTCCAAAAGATTAGTTATTACGCCTTTTGCATGTGTAGCACTATCGTCAAGGCTCAGCGAAACCGTTTTCAAATTTGTGATAGAGACAAACTCGCCTTTATTAAAGGTTGGATGCTCTTCTTTAAGTTTGTCTGTAATTTTCTTTTGCTCGACTTCGTTTAAGTCTAATAGGCATACAGATTCTAACTGAACATTTTGCTTTTTATCAGGAAGTGAAACAGAAAATACAGCGTTCGATACAAAGTTGAGTGATGCTGTTTCATCGCAAAATTTATTTCTACAATCATAAAGCTTTCCAAAGATTGACAATAAAGGGTTACCCAACTCATCTTTTTGTGATTTTATAAGGGAATTTATTGTCCAATTTCCACTCTTTTTACCCTTTATCTGATAAAATTCAACCTTCCGAGGATTTTCGCCACTATCCATCAACACTAGATCCTCGTGCCAATCAAAAATCAACAAATAATCTTGGGAGCACTGATGTAATTCAATAAGCCGGCAAAGGCTCCAATCCTTTTGATAATCAAACCTGCTGGAAGAATTGGATCCACTATTTTCTCGGGGTATGAGAATTGGAATTTTATCCTTTAATGAAGAAATTGGGATAGTCAAAGGTATTAGCTTTGGTGTTAAACATGAAGATAAGTGAATATGTACGAAACTAGTAAATATAAATGAGATCTGTATGAATAGGTAAAATTAGTCTCGCGTACCGAAAATAGGAGGTTAGCAATATATATAATATTCATTTAGTACTGTCTAACAACCTCTTGATTAATTATTGGCTTAGCAATAAAAAAGATAAGGCCGGCTACAAAAGAAGTCGCTGTAAACCAAGCGTATTTTTATCTACATTTCTCTGACATTCAATTCTAATGTATTACATGCTCAGTTGCTTTTCATATCAGTATTCTAATATAAAAGAGAAATATTAGCCATTTATTGACTAATATGAACGGCATAGTTTATACAACTTATTTATTATCAATATAAAATGGTTCGAATTCGACACCTCGTTTTCCTTGATTAAGTTGAACTCTACGGAAACATAAATTTAGTGTTAAATGATTGTTGTCCTCAGTATTGTAAGTCTGCATTCCCAAGTAATGCTTCACTGTATAGTAACCTATCAAAGTACCTTTAATAGGTGAGGACATGCGTTCATCAGCATCTTCCTGATCTTCCACATTCATACCAAAGCACACATTATTGGAAACACGACTCTCTTTTTTTAATAGATTTATACTATAATATGTTACCTAACCGTTTTTTTTGCAACTGTAATGAAGAAAAGTACTCAATTAGGAGGTATAAATATCAATAGACCTATGTCGGCGTATCCGGATGTCTTTTGAAGATGTCCGCCATGCTAAAGCAACCTTTTACTAGTTTGTTCGATTTATATGTCGTACTCCATTCAAGCAGCTATTTCAATTTCTGGGCTTTTTATATTTGTTATATTAAACTAAATTAATTAACTAATGTCAGATTATAAAACGGCAATTGATAGGTTGCAGAAACTGGACCTCAGTACCTACCCGTACAACGAGATTAAAGATCTCATTCAGCTATTCGGAAAATTCGGCATTATTCAAATGACGCTACACAAAGGTAAAGTTTTGATAAGAGCAAGGCCAAATACGGACGGTCAACCATCCTTTACCAAAAGATCTGAGCTTTCATATACACCATCTGCTTTCAATAAAAAGTACCAAAGGGCAAGTACACCAAATCAAACTATGTTTTATGCAGGGACTATACCAGAAGGTATTGCACCGGACGAATTGAATAATGCAAGAATTATAGCCTCCTTAGAAACATCCCATCTATTAAGAAACGCTGGTCATGAAGGCGAGCAGCGTGTGACTTTTAGCAAATGGGTAGTTACCCATGATATTCCTTTAGTTGCTGTCTGCTATAACAAAGATTTTGTGACAAAAAGTTCACACACTAAAGAACTATATGATTCCTACCAAAATTCAGTTGCAGGTTTGGATGACTATTTGAGAGATAAGTCACTTGCAATAAGTGAATTTTTGGCTAGCGAATTTGCTAAAACTGATGTTGACCCAGATTATAAGTATATGATTTCTGCGATTTTTGGTGAGACTGTAGCCAATACTAATCATGCAGGTGTTTATTTCCCAAGCGTCAGGGCAGATGCTAAAGGCTATAACGTTGCAATAAATCCAGAATTTGCAGATAATTGCCTTCAACTCGTAGCAGCCGGTGAATGCACTATATACAAAAAAGGAGAGAATACAATAGTGGATAATGAAACTGTATGTACGATTACAGATGACAGTATACCATTTGAACTTTTGCCCATTGATGCTCAATACCGTGTTGGAAGGGACTCGATATTAAAAGAACTGAATACAAAGACAAAATAGAGGGTATTCAAAGATTAACTGTGAAGAACTGATGGCCATGCTGGTTTGGGACTAAAAAACCGGTGGCCAATTTTTATAAGGCCACCGGTTTTTATGAACTAATTGATAAGTAACCTTTGCATTGTTGCGACAAAATCCGGGAAAAGCTCATCAAACTCCGCACGCTTATCTTGAGGCACGTCTTTATCTAAATCAAGAGATGCCAGCTTGATAAATGCTACACTGGAGCCTAAAGCATTGGCAATTTTCTCTAGACTATTTTCACTGGGATGCTTTACACCTGTCTCAATGTAGGATAATCCTGTCTGAGTTATACCAATCTTTTCTGCCAACTCTTTTTGAGTAATGTTTTTTTTAGTGCGGAGTGTCTGTATTGCTTTTCCTATGTTCATTTTATGGAAACATTTTAAAGACAGCAGCAAAAAAATCCAAGATTGCTTGCCATCCCTCTGAAACAGAAGAGTGTTTTATCTTCTCTTTCAGGGTTAATAAATTTCTATAAAGTGCTTCCCTATCGTCCACACTTAGTTTTTTCTTTGTTTCTATTATAGCGATGGAATTCTCCACTATTAACAGTTGTTCAGCTTTTTCCTGATCCATGAAATGAAAAAAATTTGATTAGTAAGTAAATTCTTGTACTGTATATTCAAGGACTTACCTATTTTATCTTCTTTTCCATCATCTGGAGTGATATGTAATATTCGAACTATACTTCTTAAATGAAACTTTATATCACGAAACCCGTTTAGAATTATTTTGCGGTAATATGCCTTAATCCTATACTTAGTTTGTGAAACACGCTTATTAATAAACTGGCAAAATGCTATTAAACTCGCACTGATCCCATCAGGAGGTGCACCATTGTGTTCCCAGTAATTTTGATAGTTTGCATACTCAGATAATAAACTAATCTTAAAATCGTCAGTATGGAATGCCACCTCATAACGCCATTTCTCAACCCGACTTGGTTTAGAAGAAATAATACCAGATTCATGTTGAAAATCACGTATGGATGCTTCTTTAAGAATCTTTTTACGATTCTTAAATGCTGACACCTCTACAAAGCTATCAATCAGAGATAATAAATTCTTTCGTGACCTTTCCGTTAACCTAGATAGATAGTATGTTACATTATCGCTGAAAACATTGATATCAGCGAGTTTTGTAGGAGTATCAAGAACAGCAATAGCCGTGGAGGAAGAATAACTACCTTTCGTTTGGAACGGGACTATATGTTCAATGTCAAGATTAAACCAATCATCTTCAAGAACATTATCAGTTTTAATCCAGCTGGATCCGTGATGTGGGGCATTTATAATATTGGGAAAACCCTTCTGTACATCACGATATAGAAAGTATAATTCATGGAGCTCCACTAATCTTTTAAAGTACGAGCTTTTCCCCTCAGAGTTATTACCCTCTAAGATTAAATTCTTATTTAAGTGATTAAATGGATACGACTGAATCATTAACTCAAAGTTAATATAATTATCAATATGAACTTTGAGTTAATATTAAACTTTATTTTTAATATGTGTATTCAACTGTAAATTAATATTTACGTCAGATGTAATCTTGGATTAAAATATCATAGCCGAGAGCCGGTCCTATGGTAATAATAGGGTTGGGAGATGAGACTTGAAAATAACTTCCATTTGTATGCTATTGTAAATCTGATTTTTACTATAGTATAGCAATCCGCATATTAATATTATTTAGGACTAACCCAAAATTAAAGGAGAGCGTTACATCTGTAACACGTTCAATAGGATAAATAAATCTATCAATGGAAGGTTCGTTTCCTCCTGTTCTGGGCACCCTGAATGGCAAACGCCGGACATGTTATCTCCGGCGTTTTTGTTTTGTACGCTTTATAATGTTAAGACCAACTAGCTCACTACAAAAACCAACCTACTAATAGTTAGTGTCATTTGGTTCGAGAACGTTCCACTACTGGGCACGTAAAATAGAAATCCGCTCTAGCAGCGGATTTTCTGTTTTTGTGTATTTATAGCTATTTTATAAATCATTTATAATCACTCCCAAATAGGTTCGATTCCGGTGTTGGCTTCATCAAACCTCGGCTATGAGAATTAGAGTTACAATAGGTGGACCAAAACTATCTCATAGATCAGCTAATACATGTTCGTCTCTCCCTATAAGTATCTTCAAAGCAAGCTTTTTCGTGCTTTCATTTATAAACTTTAGTTGGTCGGTTCCTATAACGCCGGGATATATGGCCTTTTCCAACTCGTTGCCAGTATCCTTCTCTTCTGTGTTTATATATAGACATGTAAAAGGAGTAAGCGGGAAATAGAACTCACAATTAGCTCCAAATCCAGTTCCATTCTCAACTCGACCGTCAAAAAACGTAAAACCAGGATTATCAGAAGTAATGAATTGTAGCCCATCAGGTGCATGAAGTATATACTGTTTGGAATTATATAGATCAATACTTACACTATTGACACCGGATGCCGGCGAAGTATTTAGGTGACCACTAAGATACATGTCGCGCATATAAGCAGGATCTGAAGCGTGCGTCATCAGTTTCTGCCGAATTTGCTGATCCGACGGCATCTGAATTTCGGTACCCTCAATTTGCTCAGTCAGGAATTGCTTAAATTTTATCAAAGCTTCGTCTGTAACGTATCGCTGTTGGAAATTTTCGATGAGCGCTTTTCTAAAAGAAGGATTACGACGCTTAATAGTAACAAGTGTTTCTATAAATAACCGATATGCTTGCCCATTTAGGATTTTTGGGGCCTTGTAGAAATCGGTGATGAGAACAATGATATTACCGTAGTTATTCTCCTGCAGCTTAAAAGCTTCCTTTTCTATGTGATACTCATCAGTAACGTTATTAAAATACGCACTTTGTGCACCATTAAAGCGATTACCATCTATTTCATAACAAATCTTTGATGGCGTGGTAATAGCTATCTTATCGTAATCCAAACGCTTCTTCAATAAATTCCCACCAAGGTTGGCAAATTGTTTTAAATAGCAAACCGGTACATAGTGATGATTTTTGGGTGGATTATGCTTCATACTACAAATTGTGGTATATAAATTTAGAGGACATCAAATACTATAAATCTATGGGCTAATGGTTGTTTGACAATATGCCATTTTAGTTACTATCTCAGTAAATATTTGATTAAATCACTTCTAGTGCTTCCTTCAATGCATCCAAATAGAGTTTATATTCGGTTTCAATATCGCTTTTCTTGGCGGTATCAATTAATATTTTCTTAAATTTTTGTTTTAACTCTTTGTCCTTATTTACGGCCTTCTCTATATTATAATTAGCATTCTTACTAGAATCATAAGTGTAAATGTATCCATGTTTCTTAAATTGGTTTTCTATATGTGATGAAGTCAGAAAATCTTCCATGGTAGAAACTTTTTTACATATATCCGCATAAGCTAGCCACCGATTCTGGAAATCTGGATAATTCTTAGTAAAATCTGCTCTTTTATTATTTGATGTTTCATCTGAATCTGCCACAATAACAAATTTCTTATCTGCCAAATTCAATATTTGCACCAAGGTCTCCGCCCCCGCGATTCCATTCAAATAAACTTGCCCGTAAGTGCTAAAAACCTTTTCCAAGTTAAAACTCTTGCAATAAAAAGAAAAAAGTGCCTTATCAAGATATCCTTCAAATACAATATTCTTTGCTTTCAGGCATTCAAAAATGCTTACGCCTACAGCCCTTCTAAGTAATTCATCGCTGGCAAAAGGAGCATTAGAAATATTTTTTTTTAGCGAAGTTATATCATCATTTTTTTCAACAATAATATGGCGACCAATCACTTCGGAGTCAATCATATATTGAGAATGCGTTGAATAAATAATTTTAGACTTCTTACTAATTTCGATAAGCTCATTCTTCAAATATTGAGCACTTGTCGGATAAAGACTTTGATCAGGCTCATCAATTAAAATAATGTCATTGTCTAACATTTTGTTTGCTCTGGACTGAGTAGACAACATTAACAATATGCTAATGAACTTCTTAAATCCGTCACTACGATCTTCGAAATTATATTTGGCCTTTTCTACTACCTTAATAAGCATTTCATCTCCGTTCGGTAAGATTTGAATCGATGTATTTTTAAAATCCTTCCATATCTTTTGAAACGTAGTAGACACTTTTTGGGATAATTGTTCTAAAAGATTGAGATAGTCGCCATCTTCGGACATAGCCGTTTCAAACTCTTTTTTTATATTCTCACGGCCACACAAAGCAAAAATATTCTCTAGTGCCTTACAAGTCGAAGGATTAGAGATAAAATTATCAATATTTACAGCACTGGGAAGAAGATAACTATCATTATATTGCCAATAATGACAGTTAATTGGATTTTCATTATAGAGTCCCTTTACGATTTCAAATATTGATCTTGATAAATTAAACTCACTCCCAATATCAAACGAAATATTGTTCCCATTTATAAAAAGTGGGTGCTTTAATTTCACATATTCGGAACTATTAGTCCAATATGAAAACTGAGGGCTTGCATTATCGCGAATATTGACATTTATAAGGAGATTATAAAACATAGCTTTGATATAGTCGCGAATAGAGATCTCTTTCACAAAAACTATATTTTCAATGCCACTATATGTTTGGAAAAAAGACTCCTCAACCTTAGTAAAGTCCTCTTCAGTAAGTTTAAAAACAGCCCTTACAAAAAAATCTGTTAATACTTCGTTCCCCAGTCGTTTTCTTTTGTCCTTTCCTGATACTTTATATAAATTAAAAAGGGCTGCAATTGCCTTTAGCACATTAGTTTTCCCCGCTTCATTTTTACCTAACAAGATTAGGCAATTGTGGGGAAAGGTTATTGTCTCATCTTTTATCGACCGAAAATTTTGAATGCTTATTTCTTCTAATATCATTTTTGGGGAATAAATTTAAACTGAAAATAATGTTGTTAATTTCAATTTTTTATTTCAATATCTAGTTAACCGAATGTTAATAACAAAAGAATTCAGATAACATTATACTTAATTGCTTTGTAATATTAATTAATTTGTCAATATCGAAAATATTCGGTTCGATTTTCCCTTGTATAGCTTTATCTCGAGTAGTTGGGTTACGTATTAATCCAAACAGGAGCTTTATTAAACTAGCCAAGCTCAGATCCAACTTTGGTACCTATCTATAAGAAGTCGATTCTCAAGATTGAATTATCAATTTAAAAGTCATCCTTAGCAACTTTTTTCCGTCGGTTGTTGCCACCGATTTGTTCCGTTACTCCATTACCGCCATTTGCATGAATGTTTAATGTCACTAATTTAATAAGTCCTATTTGAATTTTTACAGTTTGCACAACATCTCTACGATTTATTCCATCTGTACCTTAACACCCTTTAATCTTGCCAGACCACCTAGTGCTTGTCAAAACCAAAACAGCCCCAATCATCGACTGGCTTAACACCATTTGACTCGTTCAAACCATCTGCGACCATTTGAGTATTTCATCAAAAAATCCCCTAATAATAATACAGCTGCTGTACGATGATGGAGTTACTAACGTTGATCCTTCACCATATTTAATACAGGATAATAAGCAGATGTCCCAGGCACTGTACTAGATTTATTAGCTGGTATATCAGTATATGACGGCAAACTCATTCCACTACTTACTTAAGAATTGGTTGTGTCAATTTTTGCAGTATCAGTAGAAGTTAAGTATTCATAGTAGTTCAATCGATACTTATAGCCCTTTGCATCAAAAATTCCACAGGATTTCAATGTTGTGCAGGATACCGTCAAAAGTCTTATAATACGCATAGAAAAAAAAGCGGTGATAATATGGTTGTGTAATTGGAATATAAATAAGTCTGGGACTGCCAATCAACTCGTTTCTATTAGTAATTATAGTGGTGTTCTCAGAATACTGGATCAAATTTGCCAGATTAGAAATTAAAAACAATACTGAGTGCTTGGTATTGTTGAGAGTCGCAATTTTAAGACACACGTTAGCTCAACTTCTTAAAAATCAACGCAAGTTGGTTCGAATGTATTCCGCTACTGGGCACAAAAATAGCAAGACCCGCTCTAAGAGCGGGTCTTGCTATTTTAATGATATTTTACAATCTCGCTAACTAATTGATTTTAAATTTAAAACAGGTTAGATTCGCGATTTCAGGTATTACCACTTAAGACAAGATAAGCCCCAGTCATTGCACTTCGCAGTCCAGGATGGCTGAAACAACTTCACTAAAGGCATCAAACCAGCTAATACTCTTGCGATCAGCATACACTTGGATTTGCCCGGGCCATCCGGGATTACTCTTGGTTATCTGATGTCTATTTTTTAGCCATGTGGACACCTGTTCACTAAGGTTGACATTTCCTTCTGATCCGATTTCAAAACCTGTGATGAATGCAACTATTTGCTCTTTATCTAACCGATAAACATACATTAAGGGTCTTCTAAGAAAATGTATTATGACTTCCTTATGTTTGGATCTCATTGGATTTGCGATGTTATTAAGATTTGTATTTTACAATTGCAATATTGGGAAGGGCAATTAGATTGTCTTCCAGAAACGCCTGGCGCCCTAAAGTGTGATGCTAGTGTCAACATAGCCAGAATTTTTTATGGTGAAAATCTATCACACTGGGACCGTCTGAACAGCCACCTACACCTTGTGAGCCTTTGTCGGCAGCATTATGTCCGATTATCCATTTTCCTGTTTTACGATGCTTCATAATAACTCCGCAATCAATCATCTCTCCTACTTTTCCCGAAAGATTACCTCCATTGTGAATAACATAGATAGAATCTCCTTTAATCTTTACAAGCACGGTGGCTCCAAGTGATTTTCCATGCCATTCTGAAAAAGCAACATGGTAAACATATGTGCCATTTTGGGGCTTCTGTGCATATATATTGCCAGTACAAATAATACAAAGGAACAAGATGCCCAATATATGTTTCATGAATAATAGTAGTTTTTTAAAGCAGGTTATTCTATCACCAGTGAACGAGTGTAATAATAGAAATAGAATTTTACTTTACGAAGGTATGATTGCGGCATGTTATTTCAAATAATCTATGTTTCATAACTTAACTTATTAATAATCAGCACAAGTTGGTTCGAGTTTATTCCGCTACTGGGCACGTAAAACAGAAAGTCCGCTCTAGTAGCGGATTTCCTGTTTTATGCATAATTCCTTCTTCCTATAATATACTCTTATTCAACCTATAACAGGTTCGATAAATAAAGTTTTCAACCTGGGAAATTCTTTGACGGTCCAAGCTTCGCAAGGATTACCAAGTACCGTCAGGAGAAAATAGCAAGTCTATTGGGCAATCCAAATCGTAAAGCCATTGATATCCGCCAACTTCTCCTTGCTCAAAAGGTTCTATCAACTGAATCATCTCTCGATATAATGATATAGTTAATGCACATTCAAAATTTACCTTATCCTTGGTTTTCACCCCTCGTCTTTGTTTGATATGGTAAAAACTAAATTGCAATTGACTAATTCGACAAAATCAAAGGATGATAGGTTAAGCGTCCCGCTACCTTTTAGAATTTTTTCATTAACCTTTTCTTTAAAGATTTTAGCTTGGATTGCATCAAAATCATATAGACGGACAAGTTGGTTTGATACCACTTGTCGAAATTTTCCACCTACGCTGATATCATCAAGGAATTCTATCTTCATCACGCAAAATATATCTGTTAATTGACTTTTTCAACACAATAGTTCCTAAATCCTGTTTTTTCTAGGTCAACCTATTATTAACCAATCTGCTTAAAAGCAACACGAATTCGTTAAAAAATGTTCCGCTACTGAACACTTGGCGAAAGCCAGAGGGAATTCTATCCGGGTTTCTTGTTTTAATTACTGTCGGATCTTAACATGATATTAAACATTTAATTCAATTCCTTTGTTAACTCTTCTCGCGAAACAGCGAATCAAATATCATAAGTAACGCACAGGGTTTGCTGCTGTGCTGGTATTAATATTCGTCAGCCAGCATAGCAGCCCCGCGCTGTCCATCAACAACCGCCTTTTTGAGGGGCACGTTTATAAATCATTTTGCTATCCCGTTCTACATAGTCACCCGCTACTATTGGATACGCATACTTGGGCGCGTATGATACAAAATGACTTCTTAAAATTATTTTGTCATTCACTTCCAGGCTATGCAATTGCTGAAATTCATTAGACTTCTCAAGCCCCAAACTGAGAATATAATCGTCGCCATTAATCCTGACCATCACTCCGAAACCTAATCTTGAGCCTGGTGGCAGAGAAAGAGAGGTTACAACAGCCTCCATATTGGAAGAGGTACTCACCTGGTTCCTTATCTTAGCAGCACTGGCAAGCACTTTCTTACCTGCGGGAGACGCTTCCCATTTTTTGAACTTTATACCTTCCAGGGTAGTCTCCCATTGTGTCAATTCGGCTTTCATTTCAGCAGCAGAAGGAGGCTTTGGGGCTGTTTTTTTAGAAGGTTCATTTTTGATTTCGCGATTGGCAAATACTAGTCCGCCTGCCACCGCCAGCGGCAAGATCAGCGCATAAATAACTTTTTTCATATTTATTGTAGTTTTAATTAACATAGATCTACATCCTGGTAAATCAGATCTGTTGAACGTTGGTGCAACAAAACTACTTTGATTTATTTCAGCCGAAGGAGTCCGTATTGTAAATAAAAGTGTAAACTTTGTAAATAATACCCTGACATTCTGCTTGTTAGGAGAAATCCCCTGTCCGTTAAACAAAAGCACCAGTGCGGATGCTTACTACTTTTGTTTATCCCTGGAATCTACGTGGCTTTCAGTATAACCGGCAATGATGACTTTGGACTTTTTCAGAAGAGAGGCCCTGCTTCGCTGGATTGGACATGAACTGCTTTTACAGTCGGGCGACAGTACATCATGCCCACTTCCGGTAATATAGAGCACCGAAAGCTTTCACTTTTCAGCCGGCGTCTCTGCTGAATATTCCCCGGGGGCGGGTTCGAAGAAGCTCCCAAATGCAAATGACTATGTTGCTTGAAGTTCAGGGGAAGGAGACATTCTATTTGGGCTCCGTGCTGCTCGATTAAGAGAGTCAGAGGCTCGTAATAAATGGGAAAAGCCACCAGGTGCGCATACAGATTATGGTAGCTTCAGTATTTGTGTTTTGTAAGATGACATTAACCATGACGTGCCCTGCCCGGATTGTGGCATTCCGGGCAGGCGGCCAATCGGGGAAAAGATAACATTATTTCTTAACTGCCAGCGGCTGTCCATCGCCACCGAGGTACACTACAAATAACACGACGTCAGTATCGCCCTTATTGGTCCCTTTGTGGTAGGTATCATAAGATTCAACAAAACTGGCGCCTTTCTTATATTCAGCGGGCTGATGCCCCTCTATTTCAACTGTCAATGTACCTTCCAGTACATAAGAAAATACAGGGATCAGGTGTTTGTGCCATCCTGTAGTCTCCCCTGGAGGAAAGGTGATTTTCGCCATTGTAACCTTTGCATCTTTAAACTGTGGGTATGTGATTTTCTGGCCGATAGAGTTGACGGTAGTGTCGACTAACTTTTCGATCTTCAGTTTTCCCGCATACTGCTGTGCGTGTAAGGTTGTTGTGACGAAAATGAGTAGTGTCAGAATGATCTTGCGCTTAAATGACATTGATTTGTGAGTTTTAGTGTAAATATATCATCAAACTATTAATTTCACAGCATCCCATCAACAAGAGTATAGCACCTCTATACAGATGTTAACCTAAATGGCTCAAGCATCCATATCATCCATTAAGCTGAGTATTCCATAGTCAATCAGATTATAACCGCTGAAGGCGGCTTTCAATTTCGCATCTATCTCTTTTATCAAAGAGTATTGTCCGAATTGAGACACAGGCTCTCTGAGATCAAAGAAATACCTGGGGCTATCCCATATTGCATATTCTAATCGTTTAAACATGATATTCTTCTGGCCAAGTTCTGCTGCTGCTTTGAAAGAATGGACGTTTGCAGATGATATTCCCGTATACGTCCATTCCTGACTTAATACCAAAGGAATGGAAGAGTAAATTTTCTGCTCTTCATTTGTTTTTATAGAAAACTGAACACACCAACTCTTATCATCGTTTTTAACAAGTTTGCGCTGAACATCTGAGAGATTTGACAAGCTTTGATTTAATAGTTCCTGAAAATCATGCTCCATTCTAACTACATCACCTTCCAACCAGTGTTGCCATTCGTAAATACCAGTATCCGAGTAATCAAGGGCATTCAGTAACCAATAATCCTCACCTCCATTATCTCCTACAACAACATACTTATCTCTGATATCAATAGGTAAGTTGCAAGCTGCACTAACGAAATCGCTTTCGCGACTTAACAATCCAAAAACAAAATCCTGCCTTACTCCAAATAACTTTAGAAAGTCTCTATAGTAATCAGGGAATTTCTGTGCTATACTTTGTTCTAAATCCGTCAACTCACTATCGGATAACCCATAATAAAATACATAATCTCTAAAAGGATAGAGTTCCTCCAATATTTTGTCGTAAGAAATACTCATTTTATAAACTGACTACTTTTACCTGTAAAGATATTATTTCAAATCCATTCATCGGTATGCCCTTAATTGGTATCCGAAGTACTTACCGGGTGAAAACATACCACCCTACCCTTCCATATCATCGGGAAAAAGGGTTCCTTACTTATAATTGTTTCCTGACCGGCAACTATTTTGAGAACGATCGCCATGCAGATTACCTCGAATACATTCCTATGACGCATAATCAGCACACCGTGAGAAGATTATTAAAACAAATACCTCGAAAGCGCAGAAGAATGTCCCGGTTCCGGGATGGTAAGACAACCTGTCGGCCGCTGCTGAGCACCTGACTGGCGCCGGAGATAGTATCTCCGGCGTTTTTTATCTTTAATCCTTTGCCAGACCGTGTTTTTTTTTCTTAACATTTTTGTCTAACAAAATAATATTTATCGCATATTTGTACTGTAAAGACGGAAGCATTAATATCTAAATGAAACTTCGTGGGCCTGATTATTCGATCATTGAGTTATATTCATCCAGACAATGCGGAGCTATTCCAGGATTTGAACCTTATATTAAACGATGGAGATAAAGCCGCATTAGTTGGAATAAATGGTGTAGGAAAGTCAACATTACTACGCATCATCTCGGGAAAATTGCAGCCAACGGCCGGGGAGATCATTAGTGAGGAACAACCCTGGTATGTACCGCAGCACCTGGGCGACTACGATACATGGTCTGTCGCCAGGGCGCTGGGCGCCGAAGCCAGACTAAAAGCATTACAGGCAATTCTGGCAGGTGATACCGATCCGGAACACTTTACAGTGCTGGGAGATAATTGGGACATTGAGAACAGGGTGAAACAGGCACTCGATAAATGGGGCCTGATGCATCTGCATGAAAATCGTTTGCTGGGAAGTCTGAGCGGCGGACAGAAAACAAGAGTGTTTCTGGCAGCCATGGAGATGAACAGTCCGGCGCTTATTTTATTAGATGAGCCCTCTAACCACCTGGATAGGACAACCCGGATGAAACTCTACCATATGATCATGCAAAGTAAATCCACCATGCTGATCGTCAGTCATGACAAGTCATTGTTGAATCTCATGAACAAAATCCTGGAACTCAATGAAAAAGGTATAGAAGTATTTGGAGGTAACTTTGACTTCTATCAAAGAAAAAAAATAGAAAAGGTTTATGCCTTGCGCGCCAGACTAAACGCTCAATCCAAAGCATTGAGAGAATCAGAAAAAAAGGCCAAAGACATGGGAGGACTAAGAGCCCAACAAGAACTAAAGGGCAGGTCAGTGGGACTTAGCAACTCAATACCACGTATCATTGCCGGTGGTCTAAAAAACAAAGCAGAGCGCAGCACCGCAAGAATGCTGAATGCCCATGAAGAAAAGATAACCAGCCTTCGACATACTATTGAGGCTACCAAAGCACAGATCGAGGAATATGAATTACTCAAATTCAATATCAAGACGCCCGAACGAACACCCGGGGAATTACTCATAGAGATGGTAGATGTCAACTTCAAATACACTGAGAGTACATTATGGCATAATCTTAGTTTTCAAATCAAATCAGGCGAAAGAGTGCAGATTGAAGGAGATAATGGAAGTGGTAAAACCACATTATTAAAGATTATCACACACGAGCTGCAACCCTTTACCGGTAGCTATAATAGTACCGGCTTCTCTTATTTTTATCTTGACCAGGATTATTCAACAATAGATCCCACACTAAGTATTTATCAGCAAATTGAATCCTACAATAAGTATGGACTGGAAGAAGACGAACTAAAGCAGCTACTCATATCTTCACAGTTTAACCCGGAATATTTTGATAGAAAATGTGCAGACTTAAGCGGGGGCGAGAAAATGAAACTATCTTTGAGTTGCCTGCTGGTAAATAACCAGGCGCCCGATATACTCATTCTCGACGAACCTACCAATAACCTGGATGTACAGAGCCTGGGCGTATTGACCTTGGCAGTAAAGAATTTTGAAGGTACCTTGCTAGTGATTTCACATGACGAATACTTCATCAACGAGATTGGAATCGACTATAGCATCATTTTAACTTAATAAAACATGCCGCTTAAAAATACTGGTACGGAACAGCTCATAAAAGATACCGCCAAACAACTATTATTTGCAGAAGGTAAACTACACGCTACTACGCAGGAAATAGCAGACGCTGCCGGCGTTAACAGAACCGCCCTTCACTATTATTTCCGCTCCCGGGATCAGCTGATCGCTGCTGTATTTCAGGATGCAATGCAGGGCCTGAGTCAACGCCTGGATGAATGTATGCTATCAGAAACATCTTTCAGGGAAAAGACAGCCAATATCATCGCCGTTTTTCTGAAAGACATGATTGCTTTCCCTTACCAGGAAACATTCCTTATCACTGAAATCAATACCTTCGGTAAAAAGCTAATTACAAACATACAATCAGAACCCGTAAAGTCTTATTTAAAAGAGGCATCTGATGAAATGGAAAAAGGATCCATCGACAAAATGGAACCCATTCATTTTTTAATGAACTTATTCTCGCTGATGTCATACCCCCTAATTATGGCCCCCCTTTATAAAAAACTATTCCGTGTGTCAGAAAAGGAGTTCCAACGCCTGATAAACGAGCGGGAAACACTTATTATGAACATGCTGTTCAAAAGCTGATGATAAAACCAAAGGTAATCTCTTTCATCCAGCACCTAACGCCCCCAAACACATCTCCCCTACGTTTACCATCTGAAATTTCCACTTTCAGGCTCTGATTTAACCGTTTCCGGCTATTCACTTCTCCCAATAATCCTCACCTTTGCAATACTAAACGCCGGTTATACTGCGCAGTTAACCTGATTAAAATTAAACTTTATGGTTAAGTTAGCGATTCTATTAACACGTCGGCAAGGCATGACTCATCAGGAATTTTTAAACTACCGCCGGGATATCCATGCTCCCTTGCTATTATCAATTCCGGAGACCAAACAATATCTTCGAAAATTTGTCGTATCTGCCCCCGTCCCGGCGGCAAATTATCCGGCTCCGGCATATGACGCTATGGTAGAGGCCTGGTTTGATAATCAGGAAGACCTGAATGCATTCTTCCAGTCAGATAATTTTATCAATATAGTCGATCCTGATCACATCAACTTCCTCGATATATCTTCCGTCATAAGATTGGTGACAGAAGAAACGGTGGTTGTATAAACTATTGGGTATTGCGCTAACCGCATAAAGCATTCGGTGACCGCAATACCCAAATCATCTATTTCCTAACTTTGCCATAATGTAAGTACCCCGTTTAGCAAACAGTATTCTTCTGGAGAATCGTTTCTTCAAGAACCATGTTTTTCCACTCTTCTGGGGTAAGATTATTTAATGCTTCATGTGGTCTACGCTGATTGTATTCTTCCAGCCACTCCTCTGTTAACTCTCGTACCTGGTTAAGGTCAAAAAATAAGTATGCATCAAGAACAGCCTCACGATATAGACGGTTAAACCTTTCTATATATCCGTTTTGCATTGGCTTACCTGGCTGGATGTATTGAACGATGATATTATTCGTTTTGCACCATAGGCAAAACTTTGTAGAAGTGAACTCCGGTCCATTATCTACTCGTATACTATTCGGCTTACCACGTGTTGTCAATATTCGGTCCAGTACCCGCGTAACCCTCTTGGCAGATAGGGATGTATCGATCTCAATAGCCAATGCTTCTCTTGAACAGTCATCCATTACATTAAAAGTCCGGAAGCGTCTATTACCAGTCATACTATCACTCATAAAATCCATACTCCAACTAACGTTAATCATTTGTTGCCTGATCAGTGGTTGCTTTATCCGGGCGGGTAATCGTCTTTTCCCTTTCCTACGTTTGTTGAGTTTTAATAGCCTATAAACACGGTAAATCCGTTTATGATTCCATTTATGGCCTGCCCTCCGCAAATAAGAGGATAGCTTCCTGAAGCCGTAATTAGGATGCTTAAAAGCCAATTCCTGCAATGCAATAATAACTGCATTATCATTCTTACGGCTATTGTAATAGAATTGAGATCGTGGAAAGGATACAAGTCTACAGGCCCTACTCACAGAAATACCTTCTTCACTAACCAGCTCATGCGCTATTTGTCTTTGGGTGGCAGGGCCCAGCCTTTTTTTGTGAAGAGATCTTTAAGAAGTTGATTATCCAGGGATACATCAGCATACATCCTTTTCAGACGCGCATTTTCTTCTTCTAGATCTTTCAAACGCCTTACATCTGAGGCTTCCATACCTCCATAACGACTCTTCCAATTATAGAAAGTCGCTTCTGAAATGCCGTGTTGTCGGCAGATCTCTTTGGTCGGTATCCCGGATTCTTGTTGTTTAAGGATAGAAACAATCTGGGATTCTGTAAATCTTGTTTTTTTCATGATGAACAGATTAGTTTAAAATTAACACTTTTATCTAATTTTAAACTGTCTGCCGTTAAGGGGTACTTACAATAACAATTATGCAAAGCCAGATACACATAAAAAAGGACTTCAATCTGATTGAAGCGCTCTCTTCAAATTTTGATAACACACCCACAAATGACATTGTCAAATTACCTGACAATTTAGGTAAAGGACAAATACGAGGCATGTATTTCCCCTCAGATCTAAACCTGTACACTGGAGATTACCACTTAAATACCCCTTGGGAACTGGAGACTATCATTACATCCGACAGCAACGTCTTCTACATTTTTGCCAGTATCCTATCCAACAGCATCACCATCAAAAAAGACAATAAATGGGAAACCATCAATCATAACGGCCCTCAAACCTTATTATTCCATTCGCCCGGCTCCTCTGTCCAGGTTGCATTCCCTAAAAACGAACCTTTTAAGACCATTGCTATAACTTTCACCACTCAAACCATCCAGGGCATCATAGATCATCCTGATGTCTTAAAAGGGCTTAATTTTTCCTCCCCCTTCCTATATTTAGATGAAACAGTTCCCGAAGCAGAACGCTATATCAACAAATTAACCGATAACCATTCACGCTTCGACACGTACATTACTTTACTCAACCTGCTAAAACTAAGCCTCTACCGGACCTTCGTCATCAAAGAACGTTATAATTCCTCCGGCCTGTTAAAAGAAGATGTAGAAAAACTGTTTGCACTTAGAAAAACACTCATGGATAATAGTCACCAGACTATTAAAATTGCTACCCTTTCCGCAGAAATCGGGATGGGGCAAAGTAAATGGTTAAACTATTCAAACAGGTATTTAACCGTACCATTTACCAGTTCGCGCAAAAGGCAAAAGTCATCAAAGCCAAGGATCTTCTCAACACAAAAAAATACACCGTATCTGAAGTAGGGTATATGGTGGGGTATAGCAACATGACCCATTTTGCAAAAGCCTTCAGAAAATATTACAAAGTTAACCCTGGTGAATATCTGAAAAATGTACTCAATAATACAAATACTTAGCAAGCACATATGCAATAAAAACCTGGTTCGATGTGCTGGAACAAGATCTGTTAATAAAATGCCTTCAGACTTCATAAATCGGTTGACCTTTATTTAACTTCCAAACTAAACTGGGTATATTCTCCCCTGGCGTTTTTCTTCACAATCGTATGCATCCCTTTATACAACAACAACGGGCGTACATGTTCCTTCTCGACATAAACCACGTCAGTAGCGATCGCATTTTCATGCTCTGTCTTCAGTTCTACGGGGTTATACGCAGTGAATACACAACCGCAATCTTTCAGTAGTGCTGGTTCCAGCCAGGTGACCACCCTCTTCTCTACATCTTTAAACAGAAAGCCGGGGCGCCCAAGAGAGTCCTTAAAACCAGCATTGAAAATGGAATAATCCACCGGATAGTAGTTACCATAGTAATTCCAGGTCTTTTTAGTGGTATTATCAACTAATACAAAAGCCTCAGCCCTGCGGATCGTATCATTGGTCAGCGTATCAATAACAATTTGTTTCTCATTTAACTCCGTCTGATCAATGGTAAGTATATCTTCATAGTTGAGGAGCTGGCGTAACTGGCTACCCATCATCGGGCCCGACTCATGGATGTGAGCATAGCCCGCATGAATGATAAACCTCGATTTTGGATTGGCACGGATAATAGCAAGAATATTTTTCGCCTGTTGCTGCTCCCTTAGTGATGTAAATGCACTTTGTATTACTTCCCCTTTCTCATTTTTTATGATCAATGCAGAATCCCTGGGTTGATAATTAATATATTTCATCGACCCATTTTTGTCCAGCATGACGCTGTCATCCCAGGTAGACCGTACCAAATACTCATAGGCCCTGACTTTATAACCTTTCTTTGCCGCATACCTGATCAGCGAGGCATAGGTCGGTTCACTCAGAAACGGGCCTTCGCCTTTTACCGGATAAGCTCTTTTATCCAGCTGGTTATTGGGTAAGATACCCTCCGCAAGGAAAACATTATACCCCTGCTGATATAAGGCGCTTAAAAGAGATTTAGTAAAAAGTCTATGCTGCGGTCGGTAATGTGCTTCATTGATCAATATGATTCGGTGTTTCGCTGCTTCTCTGAGAATAAGTTCACGGGCATCAAGGACATGCTTATTATGGAGCGTAATTCGAACAGGGGCCTTTGGTGTCATGATCGAATCTTCATACACCATACTTTCATGATAATATCCCGCAACTGATAACGCGGACAGATTCATTTCTGCAGCATCAGGCGCCCTGCTATTTCTCGCAATAATAGAGTCTGCAAAATCATACCCGGGGTTACCCGGTTCATGCTGATCTGCCGACAATAACATGATAAAACAAAGGAGTGGAAGGATAAAGAGTTTCATGGGTGTGACTTTTATTTGAAACGTGATTTGATATATCCAGCCCTGCTATTTTTTTATAATACCAAACGCCCTCCTATTCCCGGCAGTAAGTCCATCTTCAACAACATACGAGAAAATCGCGTGATCGTGAAATCCGCTAAGATCAGTGAATAATAAAATAGTTACTGTGAGTTACATGAATAGGGGATGTTGGTTGAGAATCGTGAATGATCTGATAAATTAACGGACCGACTGTTAAAATAGTATATATCCGGTAATACTTTTTATAAATACACCTGGTTACCAAATAAAATTTTTTGTCTTCGGATTGAATGTCTCTTCTCGTGTAACCTCAAAAATCATTTCGTCTTATACTCCATCATTAGAGCAAGGATATTACCTGGGAAAGGCCGAATAGCGTTGTTATAATCTGTAACAGCCTTATTGTAGCATCTCCTGCAAGCTGAAAATTATCATTCGGTTAATAGTTAAATAAAGAGGAACGCCAGAGATAGCCCCAGCGTTCCTCTTTATTTGACGGTTTAAGCGTCAATTTTCATTACATCATATTCAGCAGAGCCTCTGTATGCTTCGCAGCAACCGCGGGAATCTGGCTGAATGGATAAACATCCGCCGTAACACTGGCCGTTGCACTGAAAGGCCTGACAAAACGGATAGGTGTACCGTTTATATTGGTCAGCTGTCTGGACCATGCCTGTTGGTATAATCTCAGGAGATCGGCTTTATCAGCATCTGTCAATTGACTCAGCGAGCCGTAATTCATAATCGTGAATTTCTCGTGGGTACCGAATATCTCAGAAGGAAACGCTGCTTCTTTTGTTTTCGCGAAGAAATGACGCAGGCCGAAGATATGCCCGGTTTCATGTACAAAAGTATCAATCTGCTCTTCATCTTTCTGCTCGAATAATATGGGATACACATTAAACTTATGCTGACCGGCATCAGGGAAGAAGGCGCTTGCCAGTACGCAGCCGGATGCATTACACTTATTACTCGACAATACAACAATTTCGAAGTCCCACAGGTCTTTGTCTTCTGTGAAACGCACGGGGGCAGCTTTACCCCATTTAACAAGCGCTTTGGCAAAAAGTTGACGGACAGTATCTTTTACTTCCTCCGGATGCGCAAAGCTATTCAATGCGCGCTCCTGAAAGCGCCAGCGCAGCGTTACACCCGGCTCCCATAAAGGTATAAATCCTTCAGAAGCATCTACAACCAGCTCTGTAATAGATTTGTTTTGTGGTGTTTCATGGCCGCGGGATTCTGTGTCACAAATAATGCCTTTTCCAAGAAGGTGAACATTCTGGATTTCCTCTTTAGTAGGAGTATGATCTTTTTTTAATTCGAATACATTCCGCATGATATTGTGGTTATTTTGTGAGAGACGAATGTATGATTATCAGGCAATTCTGAAAATACAAACTAGTTGGTATTTTCGGGGCTGCTATAACGTTTAATGTACAAATCAACATCGCGATAGACTTTATAGCCGCATGAAGCGAAATTAATCGGAGACAACTTACTTCTTCGAACTCAACCATTAGTAAAACTAATTTGTTAATCTTCAAAAAAATCAGAACTTTCGCTATTAATAATCCTGAAAAACCAGAAAAAGTACAATTGAACCCTAAAGTTAAAAGATTACACACATGAGTAAACGATCCATGTCCCAATTAATGCTATTAGCCATTGTTACATTGGCAGGCTGTAAAAAGAATGACGGACCTGATACAAATCCTGCGAACCCCTTGTATCTGCCGGTTGTGATCTATAATACTGCTAACGATGGCAGCAACAATTTGAGATCTGCTGTTGATAGTATTGTGTACAACGCAGATAACACACCGGCAACATTATTTATGCAACAGATACAAAACCAGGAATGGCGGCAACGTATTCAATTCGGATATAATGAACGCCAGCAATGTATTTCAATAAGGTGGTTCAGCAGCAATGAGCTCAAAGAACTGGATTCTCTGACTTATACAGGCAATAAAATAACTGTTTACAAACAGGATCCCATTAATCATAGACTCAGAGATAGCCTCTTTATTACATTCAACAATGATAATCAGGCATCACTGTTCGGAAGCAAGGACACAGTATTTGAAGAGAATATTAAGCGGGTCCGCTACACTGAACTTACATATAGTGATCGTAATCCCGTGAAGATTCTTGATCATCGGTTCGATAGCTTTTTCGAAGATGCGACATCAACTACCGATGAATTGACCTGCACTTACGACAACCATCCCAATCCGCTCTATGAAGTGTTTTCGCGCAATCCTTATATCATGAATATTATACATCAGGATGATAACACACTTTCTTTAGGAAAAAACAACCTGACAAGTCTTGTTATCAGGAATAATGGTGGGAGCAACTCTACAATTAATTTTGATCATCACTATGATGCTGATGGCAACCTGTCCTCCTCGCAGGCCAGTGCCGTCTCTGGTGAAAAATTCGGTATTGAGTATCGTTATATCAAAAGATAACAGATGGTAATCAGTATATTCAATGATATCAATTGGTTTATGAAACCTGGCATTAGCAGTAATAAAAAGCCCTGAAAATCAGAAATTTTCAGGGCTTTTATTAGACTGATTATCAAAATAAAAACCAATTTCATAAAACATCTTTTTCGACAATCTCCAAACCCCACCCGACTCACCTTCACCATTCTCCAACACAACCCGAATCACCTTTAGACAATACACAACCTCTCTCCTGTCAGCTTTAGATAATCTGCAATCTAGTCCCTGAACACCTTCCACAGGTTAGACTAAATTTACCCTATCAAAATATCTCGAATGGCCAAACAAATGTCAATCTTCACCTTTACAGGTAAACTCGGTAACCTCATAGGTTATCAGCGCAATGGTAAATACTTTTTGCGCAGTGTGCCCCAATCAGTACGGCAGACCGCTGCTACCCGACGCGCGTCCAGGCGCTTCGGCCTGGCCAGCAGGAAAGCGGCCCTGATCCGTCATGCCTGCTACCCTGAACTGGACATCCGTTGTGACGGCGCCCATATAAATCGCCTGAACAAGGTACTTATTGCAGCAGGTGATGATCATACGGCGATAGCCGGTTTCCATTTCAATCAATATGCTGGCTTAGATCGTTTTTTTACAGTAATTCCCCGGCTTTTCAGAAATGAAGTCTTGCACATCCCGGCACAAAGCATCATCCGGCATAAAGGTATTACTGGACTGGAAGTAAAAGTCATTGCAATACGTATCGATTTTATGTCCGGTCAGGTCACAGGGCGCAGAGCAGTTACCTTGATGATAGATCCGGAAACTACCTTCGAAGGAAGGGATATTGCCCTGGACGTCCCTGGCGACGGCACATTGGTGATAATCCTCCAGGTGAGGGCCCTGGATAAAAATGGCATAGCTGGGAACAGACAACACATGGCTGCTGATATTATTACCGTGACAGCGCTACAAATGCATGGATGTTTTAATAAAAGAACTCACCCGGAGCGCTTAACATTGCAGCAACTGTTAATACCAGACATTAGACATATAGCCGATAAAGGTCTGGTTCAGCTGGAATAAATGATGATAGCCCTTCTGATATATTTTGATGAATTACACCTTTACATTCTCTCCTTCAGCTACAGCATCGTCCTGCTGCTGTACTGCTATTGCCCGGTCTAAGGCAAATCTGACTTCCTTTTACATTTTATACTGATGATTTATCCGGAAGTCAACACCGGATCAACTCCACCTTCATTGCTACGATACGGTATATATAAAGGCCATTTAAGACCCTCAAACAGCAGGTATAGATGGCGATATGACTCATGACTTTATCCGGAGAAGCCCCATGCCAATGTTTCTCATGCTGCCAGGCACCAAAACGGAAAGGTCAGAGATATGGAAGTACCTTAAAATGCATAGTTTTAAGGCGCTGCAATATCTTTGACCTTTATGAATAGCTGACGCGATCTATTCAGATCCCTTATCCTTCCGTCATACAAACAATCAACCCACATTAAATCTAACGCCCGTCAATTCCTCCGTCAATTTCCACAATGATTTTGCGCTCGCTTCATCCAATGAATACGGCTTTACACCATTAGGTACCGATGCATCAACCGCCAGTGCAGCCACATCAACATCTTCTAAATACACACCACCAATCTCCTTTAACAGCGGACTCGTAGCAGCCCATATAGTTGTCGCCGCACCTTGTGGAATGGTTTTCAGCGAATCAATCACTGCCTGCACCGGATTTCCATGCTCATCATAAAAACCAAATTGCTGTAATATCTCCAATGGTGCTTCTCTCGTTAATTCTGTCCCCCAGATATTCCCGGGATGCAGCGAATATACCCTTACATCGAACGCCTTCGCTCGTTCATTCAGCTCAAGCGAAAAAAGATTGACAGCAGTTTTTGACTGTCCGTAAGCCTGTAAAGTCTGATATTCACTATGTGCAAAATTCGGATCTTCAAAATTGAAAGGGGCAAAATGATGTCCCAGGGAGGATACATTCACGATGCGGGCCCCATTCGCTTTTTTCAGTGGTTCCCATAACCTGGCCGTAAGCCTGAATACCGCAAGATAGTTGACAGCAAGCTGCGATTCATATCCATTTACATCACGGCGTAAGGATACGAACATAATTCCTGCATTATTAATGAGCAAATGTAAAGGTCTTCCCGAAGCCAGGAACTTGTCAGCAAAGCGGTCAATAGAATCAGGTACCATCAGGTCCATTTCTTCTATTTCTACATGACTGATTCCTGCCAGGTTCTTTTTTGCTTTCTCAATATCTCTGGCGGGTACTATCACTGTTGCGCCTGCCTTAGAAAGTGTCTTTACCGTTTCCAGACCGATCCCTGTATTACCACCCGTAACGATCGCAATCTTTCCTGTAAGGTCTATGCCTCTAATTACATCACTTGTAGTTGATGTTGCGTTAAACCCTGAACCAATCGGTTGTTGTAACGCTCCTCCATAATTATTCTGTGCCATTTTTCTTATTTAAATAATTTCCCTATACCCATCCGCCGCGCGATGTGGTCACAATTAATTTCATTTCGAATTCGCTTCCGATCGCCTTCGCAGTCAAAATCGAATTGATAAAATGTCTTTTCTACTTATTTTTTGACAAGGGGAAAAACTGTCTTAGTTTGCAGCATATATTGACCCCGTCGAAAGAATTGCGCCGCTACAAGCTGAAGAGCGGCTGCATATTTATACTTAGGCAGTTTCAATAACAAAAGCCTTCAACTCCGCCAACTTACCCCCCCGGAAACGCCAGACATCGCAGTAAGCATAATGGATCTTTTCCCCGCTTTTGCCCTTCAGACTGATCTTGCCAATGGCTGTAACAAAATCGCCCTCAGCAATTAAATTGTCGACGTTAAACTCCGGAGGTGTTGCGTAGGCTTCTTTCATATACTCCCGAAGCGCTTCCTTTCCCTGCAGGATCTTATCCCCAACAAAGTCGTATTCTATATCATCCACGCAGAAAGACAAAAACCCTTCATTGTCGCCCTCACGGACACAGGCGTTTGCTTTTAACAGTATTTCCTTATTGTCCAAACTCATCTTTAAATAAGTATTATTTGTGTAAATGGATTTATGCAAGAATAGTAGATATCAGCAAACGTACATGGATGCTATTACTGATGAGCCTTTATGACACCATTGCTACTTTCAGTACCCATCGTTCAATTTCTAATTGCTACGATGCAAACTTAGCATACATTCATTTATCTCAGCTACTTTGTAACCAAAAGTACCGGTAACAAGCGGGTAACAAGGTAACTTACAGGTGACAATGGATGAGTCATCTGACATAATTTATACCAACAGACTACCACCATCTACGACCAATATCTGCCCTGTCGTAAAGGCGCCACGCATTAAATACAGATACGCTTCCGCAAGATTTTCCGCATCCCCTACCCTTCCTGTCAACAGTTTCTTGCCGACCTGCTCAAAGAAATCTTCTCTGTCCGCTTCGCATAGGTGTTTTAAAAGATTCGTTCTGACAGTGCCTGCACATACCGCATTCACGCGTATAGGTGCAAGATCAATAGCCAATGCACGGGTAAGTCCTTCTATCGCACTCGCCATTCCTGCAACCACTGCTGTTCCTTTCCTCGGCCTTCTGCCTAACGCACCCGTCGTTAAGGTAATTGATCCTCCTTTTCTAATGAGTGGTGCGCCATGCTTTGCCGCCATAATTGCCCCCCAGAAACGCAGATGAATGGATTGTTTTGCCTTGTCGATGTCCAATCCCGGCAATTCACCAAATAATAACGCATCGCCGGCTGTAAAAACGAGGTGATCAAATTCGCCTGTCTTTTCGAACAGTGCTGCCACCTGCAGCTCGTCTCCAAGGTCAGCAACAAAACCTGCACTGTTTTCCGGTAATACAGCTAATGCCTCATCTACCTTTTCCCGGGTACCAGAGACCACCACCACCAATGCACCTTCATTTGCCGCAGCTACTGCTGTTGCCAGCCCCAACCCTGAAGTTCCTCCCAATAAAACAACCTTCTTACCTTCCAAACTGTATGCGTTGCTATTTCCCATAGTTTTCATATTAGTTTTAAACAGCACAAAACTATCCCCCAATTGCTATACATTTACTATCCGTTACCTTTAGGAAAGTGACTTTACTCATGGAAAAATTAAATTGCGAACCAACACCTTCTATTGATAAGCGATTAGCTCTCAGAGATGCTATTGAGTTATTGAGTGGCAAATGGAAAGTATGTATTCTTACGAATTTATATCACCGCGGCGCCATGCGCTTTAAAGACATACTGGAAACCTCAAAGGGGATCACCCCCAAAGTACTGTCGAAGGAATTACAACAGCTGGAGGAAAATTTGCTGATTACCCGAACAGTGAATAATACAAAACCTATTACAGTGTCCTATGCGCTTACTGATCATGCCAGCGAAACCCACCCCGTTATAAATGCCTTAATTGTATTTGGGTTAAGGCATAGGACGAAGATTAAAAACAAATAACCGGATAATCCTCAGAGAACAAAACAGCTCTCCAAAAGATTGATTTTAATTACAATACGAAATACATGACAGACTTACCTAATAAGAATAATCAGATTCATTATGTCACAAATTTCCAGGACCTTATTACCACGCCATTTACCGGAGAAATAAATGCGATGTGCTGGAACCGGAACCTGACAGGTGATTTTTCAGAGATTGTTAAAAAGGTAACGCTAAGCGGAAATATAACGACCATTGAGGAAGAAGAACTGCTGGACCTTCAGTTGAGTGAACAAGGACAACTTGCCCGCGAAATTCTCTTAAATGACTTTAAAGCATTAAAAGCGCACGGCGCATCACCAGTACTGAACGTCATCAGCCACTATGACCGGGACGAAACCTACCCTTTTTTCCCCACCGACGTTTATTCTTTTCACGTAGATCGCTCTCCCATCCCTGTTGACACCTTTTTATGCACTTACTACGGCGAGCCAAGCGACATATTGCCCAATGCACAAGGCAAACAGAAAATACTCATTCCGGCAATACGGGAAGAACTCAAAAAACTATACCAGGGACCAGATGAGGGGTTTGATGCCTTTTTAAGCGAACATTTCTTTGATCTGCACTACCAGGCGGAACAGAATGCCCAACTGATAAGCTTAGGGCTTGGTAACCTCTGGAGGTTAGCGGTTGATCATCCTGAAAGTAAGGTCCTTCCCTGTCTCCACCGTGCTCCAAAAGAGAAAGCCGGACAACACCGATTGTTAATGATCTGTTGATCACAAGTCATTCACCTGCAGTGCGTATTCCTGATCATGATTATCCTGCTGAATGAGCGTCAAAGCAACTTTATAGGCGCCCTTTTTCTCCCAACGCGCTATCAGCCAGGCAATAAAGCTGAGGGTGAATATGTCGTCATTTTCCGCTCTGCCAGGTAGATCTAACACCGCCTTTTTATACGCCGCTTCAAAAACAACATCAGGTTTTTGAAGGTATTTTTCAACCAGTTTCACAAACAATAATACCCGATCCTCTGAAGTTTTCAGCAGATACTTCTTATATCTCCGTCGGAAGCTAACCAGCCTGGACATTGCAAGCTCAATGTTGGAGAACTGTGCATGTACCAGAATTTCCATCAGGTTCTTTCGGATGGTCCACAACATGCCCATTTTTTTCTCATACCAGGCGTCAGTGCGCGTCAGTAAAGCCAGCTGTTTCAGACTTCCCCGATCATTACACAGCGCTAAAAACATGGTCAGGCATATACGTAAGTCCTCGATATCTTCCGATTTAGACGTATGTTTTGCATTGGAAAGTGACTGCCGTAACATCGAAATCGCATCGTCAGCGCGGTCTGTAAAGAACAGGTTCAGGGCGGAGAGTAGTTGATGACGTGAATGAAACAGCGTATAATAACGACTATCCGTCATCATTAAATCCATCATTTCCCCAAGATAAGCGGCGCACCGGTCAAAATCCTTCCGTCTCAGGTGAAAGTTTGCCAGCAGATACAAGATGGATATGTGATAAAAGAGGTAAGACTGCTTTCTATGCCCCTGATCTTGTATAAATTGATTCGTCCGGTTGATATAGCGCTCTATCAATCCATAATTCTGCTGTATCGCTGCGTATTCATTAGCGATGAAAAGAATCTGATAGATAGACTTATACGTCATGAGTTCCCGCGCGGAAATTTTGTATTTCCGGATGGTCGCGAGCATCAGGGTCGTTAGATTAACAATCTTTCCTTTCAGGTGTATCTCCTGCAGTTCCTGTCTCAGGAAAGCATAGGCCATATTGAGCTTAGCCTCCCGTTGCATATGCGACTGGTTGCGCATAAAACGTGTAGTCAGTACTTCAAGATCTTCAGCTCCAGGCAGATGCGCATACTGTAACTTCAACAACAGGAGTTCATTCAGCAGGTTAAACTGCTCCAGTTGCTCGGCAAGTCGCTCAGCCTTATCCAAACACTTAAAGGCAATCTTTACAACATCATTTTCCAGTAAAAAACGTCCCACCACAAGCAGACGTAGTGCGTCATAGGTATCAGATTGACTACTTTCAAAGGTCTTCTGTGACAAAAATAACAGCAGATTGTCCTGTAACCTTTTACGTAAAGCATGGTATGCATCATCATTTTTCTGCGATTCATAGAGATTATTTATGCCATCTATATCGTCAGTTTCTAACAAATCCAGCAATTGCAGGTTCTTTACATCGGATCTTTTATTTTTCCGCTGTAAAAACTGCCTGAAAAGCTTCTTCTCAGCACTGTTAAGCAGGTTAATCAACTCCGAAAGTGAGTCCATATGAATATATTAAATAGATATTTTAGCCTATACAAAGGTAGATAATTGCCATTTTATATCGTCAGTATTTTTCACATTCTGGCTTTTTTGAACGGCCCTTACATCCGACATTTGTTTCATATTCATCACAAAAAAAACAATATGGAACCGCTACAAAACAAAACAGAAGATAACTCCCCCGCCCCCAAACATGGCGAAAAGGGTAGAAACCCATTTAAACCGACTGCCGCATTCATAGGTGCTTCCTGGATTGCCCTATTAACAGGAGCAGTGGGATATTGCATCGGTTTATGGAATGCAAACATGCAGTTAAACGAAAAAGGATATTATTTAACCATCTTATTATTTGGTCTGTTCGCAGTAGTCTCTGTGCAAAAAAGCGTTAGAGATAGGGCGGAAGGACTTCCTGTTACAGACCTGTACTACGGTCTGAGCTGGTTCGCCACTATTTCATCCATGCTTTTGTTAACCATTGGTCTGTGGAATGCAGGGATCGCACTGAGTGAGAAAGGTTTTTACGCAATGGCATTCGGTTTAAGTATGTTTTCGGCCATTGCCGTACAAAAGAACACCCGCGACTCGAAGATGTTCCAGGACAAAGAACTGTAACGTAGCGGTTACAACCCCGCAGTCACTTGCTGGTCAAGCCTGCGGGGTTTATTTACCCCTATACAAAACAAACGTCCTGTAAGTTAAATGATTTACAGGGACATTCATGATGATTTAACAAACTACGATTCCCTTCTGATATCCTTCCGGAGACATTCATCTGGTTCATTGTCCTTATTCGCGACTATCAATTTCTCTAACGTCTTATTCGTTATACCCACTTCAATAGAGGGGCACTATACTAATACTATGAAATATACGCCGTTTGCGGTTTCTTTTTTTCAATACTAATATTTATAATGCTTTTGTCCTTTTCTCGTACGTTTTTGCCCTTTTCATCCGCAATGGTCTGAAATGGATTTTCTTATCGCTGTTGACACCGCTGTAACAAAGCCGCCTGCTGACGGCTGGGATGAATTACCGGATGTGCTTAAAAAAAGCAACTATTGAAGCTTTCATAAAAAAACTTTCCCTGAAAACTTAAAAGTACGCTTAATTTGACCCGGCTATCTACTGATATTCAGCGATGTATTTCAACGAAGCAAGCTCAATGCCAGTCATGAGAACAAAAACGACACTGCTTCGCTGTCGGCGTCCGGGCAATTCTTTTACAAGCAGGGCAAAAATTCAACTCCAACTCAAATTGATGGTCTTTCCAGATACGATCTACTATCCTTTCTTTTAACGCCTCATGGCCGTCTGCTATCATACTAAGTATCTTTGGATCATCGCTTATCCATTTCTGCTCAAGCATACGTGCGCGCATTGCCGGTGAATTTGTTTTAAGGCTGTACATCATCGTTTGCTTAGCCATAGCCTCATCAGACGTCATAAATTTTTCGCAATAGTAATAGATATAATCTCTGATTTCAGGATAAAGGGTCGCCATGCTGCGTTATTTTCAGCAAAAATAACATTAAACCTCTTCTTTAAAATAAGAATATCCGTCACCGTATTTACTTCGGACTTAAGAAGCGATTGGAATAACAAGCGAAACAACAAAGCGAAGAGCAATATAAAAAAGCGTATTGCATCCTTTAAAAGCAAAATAAACAAGAGGTAAAATCAGAAGCCACATGGCTTAATATCCCCCCGGAGAGGCAACTTATAACCGGGCTGCCTCTTCACATTTCTCCAGCACCTTCAAAAAACAGTTTGGCTACGCACCTTTCAACGTACACCATCAGCAAAGCGATTAAACACCCAGCCTCCCTCCCATAGACTTTTCATATATTTACAAATAACCTGTAATAAATATGAAGAAGACGATCTCGATTGATGACCTGCAGAATATATGGGAAAAGGTAACCCTCCTACATGGCGGACAAACATACGGCGGGCATGAGAAAGACCTGAAAATTGAATACATCAATCACATTGGCAGCGTTGTATTTGAAGTCTTTTATGCACTGCAGGCAACAGATAACTTTGACGGCGAACTGGCCATTACCTGTGCCCTTTTACACGATACAGTCGAAGATACCGCCTTCACAAAGGAAGAACTAAGCTTACTGTATGGCCAGCGTATAGCTGACGGCGTACTTGCCTTAACCAAAAACAGTAGCTTACCCAAAGAAGAACAGATGCCAGACAGTCTGCAACGCATCCTGCAACAACCGAAGGAAGTATGGGCCGTTAAGATGGCGGACAGGATCTGTAACTTGTACAAACCACCTCACTACTGGGATAATGAGAAGAAAATGAATTACCTGAAAGAAGCCCGCGAAATACACAACCAACTGCATAGCGCGAACGTATACCTGGCCAACAGACTTCTGCGTAAAATCGAACAGTATAAAAAGTATCTCTCATAAATTTCAGGATATCATATGCCGGAGCCGCGCTTGTCAATATCCTGTAAACAACTATTACGCTCATAAAAACGTGATGTGCTACATATACCATTGCATTTCATTTTAGTGGTAGAAATATTGTGCTATCAGCGCCCTGTTTGCCACTGATAACACAATATTACTACAATTATCCCCCCGATTCCGGCGCTTGTCCATAGGACGCAAAAACATGTCCACAGGACGCAAAAACGTGGTGTGGGTATCTGTACATCTCCACCATTGAAACGGATATCAGTACCTTATTCTGATGTTTATTATGCTCCGTTGATGGTAAGAAAAAAAACGCAGGACGAATGTAAGATGATAAAAGCCTGTTACAGATCATAGGCAGGACTACAATTATCGTCATAAATCGCCACTAAAAAAACAAATCCTTAACACCTCGTCCACCTCAAAAAATACCAACTTGTTTGTATTTTTTGTCCCCACCAGATCTCTTACTTTTACCCCTGTTATTCTAACTATCACATCCCCTTACCTGGACAAATCTTTAACTATACAGCTAATCATATCAAAATAATCTTTTACATTTTTCATCCTAAAACGACTAATGATATGCCAGTTCCAGATGGACTCCATACCCCGATCACCAACATCATCACTTCAGAATCGCCCGTTGTGGCCCCTATGGTATCACCGGGATCCACAGGCGACGGAGAAGTAATTGCACTGGGAAATGAAGATCAGGTTGAACCTATCCCTCGTCCTGAATCCTTCGCAGAAGCACGTATGGAAATTGAGATTCCCGACCTTCCGGATATCGGTATCGCTTCTTTCGGAGCACCACCCAATTTTGAAGCTGTCATTGGTACGGACGAAAGGGTACAGATCCAGGAAACGGAAAAATATCCATGGAGAGTGACTGCCTCCCTTCTGATCACGGCTGCTGACAATTCCCAATGGATAGGAACAGGCTGGTTTATCAGTCCGCGTACCCTGATAACAGCCGGCCATTGTGTATACATCAAACATAGTGGTGTTGCCGGTCGTGACGGATGGGTGAAGAAAATACAGGTAATGCCCGGACGCAACGGGAATCAGCTTCCGTTTGGTCTCGTTAACTCCGGTGAATTCTTCACAGTGACTGGCTGGGGGGAAAACGGTCTTGAAAATTACGACTATGGCGCCATTATATTGCCCAATGCATTTCCTCAGGATCTGGGCTTTTTCGGCTTCGCAGCACTGAGTGATGAAGAATTGTTGCAATCTGTCGGTAATATTGGGGGTTATCCTGGCGATAAGCCTGCTGGCACGCTCTGGTATGATAACAGAAAAATCAGTAATGTAAATCCCGAAAAAGTATTTTATGAAATTGATACTGCCGGAGGACAAAGCGGGGCTGTCAATTATATAATACGCGACGGCGAAAGGATCGGTGTCGCCATTCACGCCTACGGTGGTACCACCGCCAATTCGGGTACACGCATCTCCGCCAATGTTTATACAAACCTCGATGCCTGGAAAAGAAGCTGATTCATTCAAACAATACAACTGTTATGAATAGTTATAAAGGAATTATCCGGATCAAGGATAATAAAGCCTTATTAGATGCAGGTGGTATTATGGTGGAGCTGGACGCCGATCCGGCCACTTTCGCGCCATATAATGGCTGTATGGTAACAATAAACGGCAACCAACAGGGCGATGTCGTACAGCAAGCAACGCTTGCCACTACTGCTGAATTAGCCCCTGCTGGTGAAAATGGCCATACAAGCCTGCCTGCTGTTATTACCGCCATAAAAACACATCCCGAACTCGCTGCCATACCCGGCTTAGTGGGATTGAGACCCGGTTTCAGCGAAAACCCGGATGCACCGGACCTGCCTGTTATTGTCGCCGTCTATCATCCCGGACAAAAGCCTGAGACCATGCCTGCGTCGATAGACCACATAAAAATCGAACAGCGAATGGCCACTGTGCAGGAGCAAATATCCGGACTATTGCCGCTTTCAGTATGGGAAGATACAGCGGCTGTTGCTGAAGCAGCCGCCCCGGCTATTGCCTATACCCCTCCGCCGGAAGACCGGGTAAAACTCGAGGAGATGGAAGTCAATAATATTACCTGCCATGTCGGGCCTGATTCAGGTTGGTATACCTTGAAACCATTCCTGGAAGGTACCACGGAGCGCCTGACCGTAGCGATGTACGAATTTTATGCTGAGCACATTATAAAGACGGTTACAAAACTAGGAGAAGACACAACAGCGGAATTGAATATGATCCTGCAGGTCAGTACCAATGATGAAACAATTGAGGAGACATTACGGGAAAGCTGGGGAGATCGGCTGACTTTTGTACGAGCATCGGTTTCAGGCCCCAACAGAATCTTTAACAACTCTTATCATACGAAAGTAGCCGTAAGAGATTCAAATGCCTTCTGGTTGTCCAGTGGTAACTGGAGTCCTAATAGTCAGCCAGATGTCGTACCCGGCGCCGACCAGTTTCCTTACAGAAAAGGCAACCGGGAATGGCATGTGATCATCGAGGACGCCCCCTTAGCTGTCATGTATGAAGAATTCATCAGGTACGATATGGAACAGGCAGCACAAGTTGGCGCACCGGAAGCCGCCCCTATTATGCCGGATCTGCTAATCCCCGCATCGTTCCTCGAACAGGAAGCTGGCGTTATTCAACCTTTTCCTTTCGAAGCGCAGACATTTGCATCCTCAGGTACTCCTGTCAAGGTAAAGCCTTTAATGAGCCCTGATAACTATGCAGAAGAACTCCTCACGTTGATTGAAAGTGCCACAAAATCCCTATACCTGCAATTCTCCTATATCCGGCAGCCATCAAAAGAGGTCTTTGATCATATCATTGATGCCATCGCACAAAAAATGAAAGAAGGAATTGATGTCAGGGTACTTGTGAGCAGCAACCAGAATGCCGATCATTCAGATCTCCTCATTGCCAAACGTGGCTGGAAACGCAGTATGTTCCGCAAGCAATCAGCTAAAATGCATAACAAAGGAGTGCTGGTTGATGGTAAAATAGCGGTAGTCGGCAGTAATAACTGGTCAACCGACGGCACCCAATATAACCGTGATACCAGCCTTGTATTCTACTCCCGCCCCATTGCACAGTATTTTACCAAGGTGTTTCTATTTGACTGGGATAATCTGTCCAGTCCTATTGCACGCCAGGAGGAAATCCAGCCTGTACTGGCCCCGGAATCCGGTCCTACGCCACTAGGGATGATACGTATTCCCTGGCAGGCATGGTTTGACGAATGACATATCTACACCACTTATAAAAACCAATTCCTTATGGCTGGTATTCTCGACGAACAACCTTACCCCTGGCATAAAAAAACAGCACAGCAACTACATCTGAAACTTTGCCAGTTCAGCGCCTCCGTACCGGGTATTTTATTGGTGGCTGCACAAAGTCAGATAGAAGCGTATAATCTGCATACAGAAGAAACTCCCTATCTCTTATGGGCAGACATTCTGGAGTATGCCGCTATACACGGCCACTTACGGGAACTGATAACTAATATAGCCAATCGACTTTCAGCCACCAGCCCTATAAGGAGCTTCTTCCAGGATCTGTTGGCTAACCAGGATCCTCCGCTGGATGCAGAACCGGTAGGGCCGCTGGGAGCACCCAGGTTTATTAGCGACACAGACGACATCACAGAAAATGAGGCCCTGCTATATAAAGAAGATCTCACCTTACGGATCGTCAAAGTACCTGCACTGATCAATACACTGCAAAAGCTGACAACCTTAGCGCCCGGTGTATGCCGTTTCATTGTAGAAGTACAGGGGAGCACGCAATATGGTACAGGTTTCCTCATCGGCAAAGATATGCTCTTAACAAACTGGCACGTTTTACATCATGAAACCAATGGGACAAAAGCAAGCGCTGCGACTGCAGAATTTCTTTTTGATGACAGCCATGCCAACTCATCCGTCAAAATACCCTGTGATGTAAATACGATTGTCACATCCCAAGAAGATGATTGGGCGATCATTCGTAGCACACAGCCACTAGAGGATAACTGGCCGATCATAGCACTATCTAAAGCCGTAGCGCCACAGAACAACATCGCAGCCTATATTATTCAACATCCAGGTGGTGAAAGCAAACGGGTAGGTTTTGTACGTAACCAGGTTTCAGATTTCAACGATCGCGTAGTGCATTATTTAACAGATACACAACGAGGTTCATCCGGTGCGCCGGTATTTGATGAAAACGGAAACCTGTTTGGTCTGCATCATGCCGGAGGAAGACCGCAGACAATAGTAGGTAAACCTCCCCTCGTGAAAAATGAAGGGATACTTATTTCAAAGGTAGTAGAAGGTTTGAAGCGCTATGAAGTCGCTTTCGACTAAGGAACTTACCTCAATAAAGTTGTAAAACGTTCAGTCGTGGTCAACAGTTGTGGATTATCCTTCGCAAGATCGCGGAGAATGTCTGACAATGTGTTGACCTGATTGTTTTGCACCAGGTAATTAATCACGTTCAACCAAATCATTCTTGGAGAGCCGCTTAAATCTATCATTTGCACCTTCACATGCTCCGCAAGCAAATAACGCATGATATCGTTTATATCCATAGGCATTTTTGACACCGCATCTACCAGATCTTCCAGTTCCATTCCCGTGGGTGTTATTTTTTGTTTCGCATTTAGTTTCGATTCTTCGCCAACACCCAGCAGTCCCTTACAGAGTACTTCCAGCGGGTCTGGCCCTACAAGATAGAATATAACGGCCGCCAGCTTTTCATCCCTCATATTTCTGATGATCCGTACAATATCCTGTCTGTCGGCATCATTCCCCCTTTGAATGATATCAATAAGGAATTGTGTTTGTATATTGCTATTTGATGATAAATTTCGTTCTCTCAGATAAGTGGTGAGTAGCTCCTCTCGTCTGAGCTCCAGCGGGGGCAGTCCTGTCTGTATATATTTACTGGCTACATTGAGAATAAGATCATCCACAGAAGGAGAACGAAAGCTTTTGTATAGTACCGGCATTTCTTCTCCATGAAATACCGTCAAACTAAAAACAATAGCCACTTCCAGCGTCGACATTGACTTTCTGGGAATAGTGGCGATTTCTAAAATATCGCGTAACACATCCTTATCTGTCAGCTGTTTCTGACGGAATTCCGATAACATTAACAGATACCAGATAGATTCAAATAGTACCGGTGATGAAGTGTTCTCTGCATTCGACCTGATAAAGGACTGATTACGCTCATTAAGACTGCGGATGTCAGACGCATTCATACCTAACCTGAACTTGCCGGAAGTTTCATATTTCAAACGTCCTTCTTTATCGGTAAGACTCTGATAAGCGGCCACGTAATTATCATCAGTCCTGTTGTCAAGCACTTCTATCAAAGCGGGCCATACCACATCCCTCCTTTGCAGGATATGCTGTTCGAGTACCATCCTTTTAACACCCGCCTCTTCTCTTATTGCCTGTAAAACCCTTAACTCTCTTTCTAAATCTACCGTCAGACGCATTCTTGCCGCTGCTACTGCCAGGTTCTCTGTATTGCCAAATTGCCTGTTACTCCACTGATCAGTATTAATCTGTGATAAATAATGATCCGCTATCGCCCTGTTGCCATTATAAGTTTCCAGCAATGCAAGAAAGATCAACTGATCTTTCCTGATGCGGGGCTCCGTCGTTTTGCTGTTTTTTAATAACCTGATCGCTGCTTCCAGGTTTCCCTCCTGCCATGTTACCCAAGCATCATAGATCAATAAGGGACTATCAGCACTTCTTTCTTTCCGATGATTCAATATCTGCCTGACGCTGTCCGAGTAGGACTTACGCGCAATAGATTCCTTTAGAATAGTATAGGTCTCCGATTCCCAAATAGCTATATCATCCTTTGTCTCAGAGAGTGACTGGTTAATCATGTCCTTTAACCAGTCTTTTTCCGCCTTATTCTTCTCCGGCAGATCTTCCACTGAATTTTTCAAATAAAGCGCTATTTCTGGTCGCCAGTGTTTTTTTGCATCCTGTAAGTTTCCCAGTCGTAATGAATGATACACTAATTCCGCAGTATGTTCATGAAAGGAAAGATCCTGCTTACGATAGTAATCCACCGCCTTTTGATCTACCGATCTTACATACGCCGCATCTTCCAGTTCAAGCAGTCTGATAGTAGAAGTATGTAGCTCAGGGCGTAATTTTAAAACATCTTCTTCGCCAGGAATTGTAGCCAAACCCTCCTGTCCATCTTCCAGCAATGACATTTCTTTAGATAATTTATCAAATACTTCGTCAACAGTTGTATTAGCGGGAAGCAATGAGAAAAGTATTTCGTTGATAATATCCCTTGTTATCTTTCTGAGGATAAGCGCCTCCCTTATCAATGGCTGCAGGTCAGCATCTAATACCCTGTATAAAATGCGGCGATACAGGTATCCTTCAATCGTATCTTTGGGTAATCCATGCTGCAGTTCATTTTCATCTCCCCCTTTATTGACGTAGTGGATTACCAATTTCAGTATCAACGGAATACCCTTTGACATGGTTGCCATTTTCCGGATGACAGCTGCATTCTTCAAACCGTTCTTTTCCAACACTTCTTCTGCATCCTGTATTTTCATACCTGTCAGCCGAAGTGATGCCGCTGGCTTATCTGCCAGCTTAAGACTGGCAACAGCCGCCCTGCCACTAACGATAACCTTTATGGACGGGCATTCTTTTAATATAATATTGAGTAATTCCCAGATGCCCTGATATTGTTTTGCATACTGTGCTACTTCGAAACCATCCAGCACCATTAAGGAGGGGGTAAGTGCTTTCTGCGTTTTGTTAAGGTTTTCACCCAGGGCTTTGAACATAACTTTCCAGTCATTGTTATCCGGTGGAGCGACAAAATCTGCGCGTTGAACCCTGATCTGCCCGATAAGGATACGGAGAATAGACTGCGGATCATCAGGAGTGAGATCTGCACGATCAAAGTCTAACCACAATAAGAGGGTATTTTCCGGCAACTGCAAACAGAAATGACTGATCAAAGCTGTCTTACCGATCCCTCCGATTCCACTGATGACTATCGATCCCTGTCTGTTATCTTCATACCAGGTCTTCAAAGTATTCAATTCCTCCTCACGCCCCCTGAAACCAGCCCCTCCTAAGTTTGTCAGGGCTGCTCTTATACGTCGCTTCTGAAGTATGCCGTCTACCTCTGCCGGACCAGGCAATGTCTCGTCAATCCCTTTAAACCAGCGTACGGCCTGCAGCCAGTAAGGCAGTTCTTCCACATCCACTTCATCCAGATTATAAGGCCCCCCGTTTAAAATACGCCTGATCACCTTTTGCCCAGGCTGATGATTATCAATACCACTTTCTATATTTCTCAGACTGTCAATAGAAGTCGAAGTAAGGATCTGCTGGCGGTCCACAGGTTTCAACGCCCATACCGGCGTTTGCTTGCTAATGAGATGAGGAGACAACGCTTTTTTCTCTTCTTCACTAAGTACAGTGGGATCGATATTCCATTGCACAGCTGCCTTATAATGTATTTCATCCCATTGCGGCGTAGGCTGGGAAAATTCCAGGTCTTTTGATAATATGCTTTTTGCATCTAACAACTGATGTGCTGCAGCAATTTGCGGCCAATAATCAGTTGTCCGGAGAAACCCTATAATACCGGCTGTTGTAACACCACTATTATACCTCTTTTCACCTACACCAGCCAGGAGATGCATGGCAATCAATTTACCATTTTGTATATTGATAACAGGCGCTCCGCTGGAACCGGGCAATGTATCTGCATCATAAGCAATCCACTTATCGTTTACCTCACGGATCTTTCCAAAACTAAGTTGCAGAGCACGGGTACCTTGGGGATATTGCAATACCATCACATCATCCTCTGGTTTACAATTCTCTGTTTGTAAATGATGAATCGGATAACTAACGGGCTTTTCCAGTTTCAACAACGCTACCCGCTCGTGATCTTTTATCCATTTTCCCGCGATCGATACTAACCTGGCCTTCAACGGCGCACTATCTACAGTAGCCGAAGAATAACAGGTAAACTCTTCTTCCGTTTCATCGAGATACCCGAACCCTGGTATAACAACAAGTTCAGTGGTCAGCAGCCAACCAGTAAATCTACCGGAAGCAGACACGATATACAAAGTACTGCCAGATGTTCTTTGAAGATGCAGCAAAAACGCTGCGACATCTATAAATTTAGCCTTATCACCTGTTATCATAATCTTACAATTTGCACCTGTTTTAACTAAGTTGCTCCAATCTCGACCTTAGTATATCATGAATACGCTGCAACCTTGGGAAAACAGCCATATCAGGAGAAGGATGATCGGCCGCCGCTATAATCGCCACCGCCAACTGGCTTATTTCAGGATCCAGCATTGTCTTTTTCCTGGCCCGGAGCCAATACTTGATGAAATCCTCCACATCCGGCTGTTGAATAGCATTTTCATCTGTTGTAATCTCCAGCCAGCTATTCGCTTTCCATTTCGAAGGAATCTTCGGTTCTGCATAATTGATAAGCATCAAGCGAAAATGTCTGGCAAAAGAAGCGTCAAACGTAAATAGTGCAAACTGTTCAAAGAAACTCCGGATCTCAGAATCTATAATCGGTGCAGGACGCATTGTACCGTTTTCATCCGGTGCATCTTCATAACCAAGATCATCCATTGCTATCCACATTTTAACAAGCTTTCCCGTCTTGTCAGTTATTTGGGTGGCTACCTTTTTCAAATCAATACAAATTGACTTATACCAGGCTTCGTTACTGGTGGCGTCTCTTGGAGGAATATGTATTGGATCTATACCAAGACTACCGTAGATGTATTCAATAGTGCTTTTAACATCAGGGCACATCCCCCCATAAATATATACCACTTTAGCTTGCCTCTCTTTGCTGACATTTTCATAAATAAATCTGCAATGGCTTTTACCACTCCCTGATTTACCCCGCACCAGCAGCACATTAGCCATCGTTGAATCAGCAGTAGTTTTGTCTATAGTGGGACGTTGCAGTTTGAGATCAAGAATAAATATATCGTCTGAAAAAAACCGCTCGTCTCTCGCAGGTATAGCATTTTCAATCAATTCGATGACATCCATTAATGCCTTAACCGTAGCATGCCTTGTTTTCAGGTAGGAAATAAACGAGCTGAAAAAACCATACGGCGTTATTTTCTCCATCGCTTCACTCCACATGATATCCGCCCGCTCTGACCATGTGAGTAGAGGTAAATTAGGACCAATCTCTTTATATATTAAACGAATCGCCGCCGGATTCGGCGCTATAATGCATAAATTTCGCAATAATGCCTTGCTCTCATTACGATGAAAGGGAAACTCTGATGCATCAAAAAAGGGGTGGTCCATATAAAAATAGTCTACCCTAATTTAAGGGTATCAGGTCGTTCAAAAAATACAAAGTAGTTGGTATTTTTCAAGGGTTAACAGTGTTCTACATCTCTTACTTTTAAATATAATACAATATCTCTTTCAATATCCTTTCTCCAATCCCCTTATCCAACTGATGCTTGTCATCCAATATACCACACGTCGCCACAGAACAACTATTACCCGCCGCCGTCTGTCGGCTAAAATCAAAATAAGCACCTGTCTCCAGATGATACCGGTCCGCCGGATATAAAAGCACACTATGACTACATTCCCAATACAGATTATATACAAACATCTGCTTTAAATCTTCGTCTGTCGGTTTATAATCCGGGATCAATTTCCATTTAGTATCCAGCACGATCGTCTTTTCCCCCTTCCTGAGAACAATATCCGGCCTCACAGACTTGGGATACAATGCACCGTTCCGTTTCCAGAAATGTTGGGATTGCTGTCTTTTTACTTCAATCCCCTCGCTATTCAGGCGCTGTAACTTTCTGAAAATATACTCTTCCCAGAGTTCATTCATATCAAACAGGATAGCGATCACGTTATTCGTCCCTCCTGTAATATCCGGTCGGTAATTTAGCAATAATAACCGCGCAATCTCTAAAGCAGGCTGGTAAGTGCTGCTTTTGCGGTCGTATTGTATCTTATCAAAGGTAGCCGCCGTTACCTTTATGGCGGGTAATTCCGGGAAATCGAGCCTGATTCTGCCCAATTTATCATTCAGGGAGGTATTGGATACGAGCAGCGGAATAAGCTTTAAGACCTCATTAATAATCTGATTAAACAGGTTCTCATGGCTATAAATGGTATGTTCAACAAAGAACCGCTCTTTATGGATAAGATTCGCACTGATGTGTTTACCAAAATCAAGTTTCCCTTTGAGTGTTGTAAGGTTCGCTGTATGTCGTTTGTATTTTTTAATCAGTCCTCTACGTAATAAGACTTCGACCTCTTCCAGGAACAAACGTATATAAATATCAAGTATGGAGTTTGAGCGGAGGTTCAAATTGGCCTTCTCTACATGGTCTATTTTAATCAGACTACATTGCTGCAACATTTGCAAAAGAATACCATGCCACTTCCCCTTTTCCTCACTGGAATCTAATCGCTCCCTGTCTGTTTTAGGCAATATTTCAATGGTTAAATCCCCCGCCTGAAGGACGCCCACATAATTTGAAAACTTAATGCCATTATGCATTAACGTGAAATAGCGACCGCCGTATTGCTCATTATAGACAGCCAACGCCTTCCAGTGCTGCTGTTTAAACTGATCACAGTCCTTAAACAACAGCTTCTGGTGCTCAAATACCTGGACGACCTTCTTCCTGTTTATCAACGGCATGTTAATCCTTGTAAATTGATTCAAAAGATGCCAGTGTCCATTCTTCTGCCGGTACCAGCACATATGTCAGTCCCTCTGCTAAATCCTCTTTATTCTCGTAAGGAAATCCTTTAGCGAATGATACCGTTTGTTCTCTCGCTTCCACAAAGGCAGTCCCCAACACCAAGCCGATCTTTCCATAATCATTATAAAAATACTCCTGCAACAGCGGAATAATTTTATCGCTGAATACAGCTTTCAATTCGTCTTCTGTTGAAACACCTATAAAATAAGAATGCCCTATCTGGTGATCCGCATTCAATAAGACGCTGATTCTCTCATTAATCGTACTCAGTAATTTATCCAGGGAGACCGTATCAATTTCTTCGTCTTTCAGAATCGTAATATCCGGCTGCATACTTTCAAAACTAAACCTGCGGCGAAAAGCGGTATCCAGCGACTCCACACTTCTATCTGCCGTATTCATGGTGCCGATAATGTAAAGATTAGCAGGCACCGCAAAAAGCTCCTGTGAATAGGGTAGCATAATATCCGTGATCTCATTAATAGCGCCCAGGCGCTTATCCGTTTCTATTAAGGTAATCAGCTCTCCAAAAACAGCGGATACATTACAGCGGTTAATCTCATCTATGAATAACACCATGATATTGTTCTCCATGATGGCCGTTTCGAATTTCGTTTTTCTACCATCAGGTGTATCCCTCATACACTCTTCCAATGACGCATAGCCGGCCAACTGGCAAGCCTTCACACAGGCTTTGTAGAAAATACCTTTCCGTACTTCATATTGTACGTTCGCTCCATTTAGTTCATTATCTGCATCCTTGTCTATCAGCTTTGGTTTGATTCCTTCAATAAAATCTTCATAGGAAAGACTTTGGTGACAGGTAGTAAATATGTACTTTTTGATCTCCTTCTTTGCTGTTTCGGGGTTTTTAAAATTCTCCCAATCCTGCACCAGCTCCGGAAATGACAACCTGAACTCCGCTTCATTATCCAATCGCCAGCTGGAGTTCTTCTCCTTATAAAAAATCAGACTAGCACCTACCCTTTCCTGTTTAGAAACATTCTCACAAGTCAGCACCGTATGATTCTGCAACGTACTCCAAAGTCTGGATCCGGGGTTTCTTATAGTGCTGATATTAAACTTCGCCTGCACAAGCGGATGTAATCTTAGTTGCGGAACACTTACATTCTTCTGATCCAGCAATGCCATTGCCAGCAGTTCCCACCAGTTATATTCTTCAACAAATAACTCATAGTTAAGGTCCGGTACATCATTACTACCTACCAATTGCCAGTCCTTAATAATTTGCTGCAATTTATAAGTCTTACCGGTACCGGGAGGTCCATATAAAATGGTGTTCAGGTTCATCTTCTTTGTTTTTAGCATGTTCGCAGCATTATTGGCAGGCATCGTTCTTTCATCATATCCGAGATACTTTTCAATGGCTTCAATGCTGTAAGGATATTCAAATTTCCAGACCGAAGTCATTACGCCTTCAGTCATATACAGGTCTTCGATATCCTTTTTCAACCACTCTACACAACGACAATGCGGAAACTCAAGATCGTCTTCATAGACATAGTGGTAGGAACTAACCTTGCCAATCGCTTTTATAGACTCGCCATCTGCTACTAATACGATATCTCCTGGTTCTATCTCATGATAAAAACGCCAGATCTCTCCCGCCTTCCTGGAAATAGAGGACTTATTCCCTTTATAGTATCCAATCTCCTGCATCTTCGCCTGAATACCGCTTTTTGAAAGCGGATCCAATAATTCTATATTCCCGATATCACTCCACCCTATCGCAACTATATTATTACTTTGCATATCGTCCAATCTGGACACGCCTTCTTCAGTCGAGCCAATCCTGTAATAAGACGGCATCCTGTCTCCAAATTCTCTGTTTATATATGCCTTGAACGAAATCTCATGAAAAGGCAATTGCACCACCTCCTGAATTCTCTGACACAATTGCTTAAATTCAGTATAGGAACTGAAGTCCGTATTAATGCCATACTTCTTAGCTAAATATGGTTTCACAGCGCTATTCAGGCATAAATAATCTGCCGGCCTCACCATATACATCACTTCAGACAACTTCGCTTTTCCAACTCCGTTTATTTTCAATATATCCGAAAAGTCTGCATCTGTAAGCCGGTCCGCCAGTAATTTCTCAAAGAAATCCCACAATCGTCCTATTTCATTATTGACCCTTTCCGCTTTGTATGGGAACAACCAAAGCTTCCTTGCATCTGACGTGGGTATCCCACAAGCATCCTTCGGCAATGGCGAAATATCCAGGAGCCTGCACACATTCGTAAGGACCTGTTTCTTCCGGACCTCTCCATATTTATTCCCACAACAGAGAAAGGTGAAAGGATCAATTTCTGTTAATGGAATAACATTACCCGATTCATCTTTATCATTAAATGCATCGGCACCTGCTTCTTTCAGGATTTCCATTAACTTGAGCTGATTACTACGATAAGAAGTGATTTTTTCGACAATTGCCTTATAGGCAGGGATCCAGGTATAAATAAACTCCATTATTACTCTTTATTCGGATTGAGGGGTAGTGCCTTTTTTAGACGATTTTTCTTTAACGTGTATGGCAAATATATGTAACAATCAGTAAGTTAAGCGCAGCCATCATTAAATTATTTCTCCCCCATTACTTTACCGTTCCAATATCAGCAGTTCATCCTTGTTGTCTACCGTCCACCGGCGAAACTTATTCAGAAAACTCTTCCCGAGCAGGAATACATCTACTTCCTTTCCTACACTGAGCATCATATTATCCATTGTATACTTGCCAATCTGCACATTGTTCACCCGGTAGACTTTACAATCCACCGTCTTACCATTCGCAATCGTATAAGTCCCGGTCCCCAGAAAATCCTTCTCTGAAAAAACATGCTGTTCCATCATTTTCAATGCCAGGGAGTCTGAGATCAGCAGATCTGTCGCCCCACTATCCAGCATCCATATGTAGGTAAAAGGACCTAATTTCACCTTTAACTTGGTCATGGCGTCAACCGTAATAACATGTACGGTATCCCTGTCCGGACCATGTACATCTGCGGCCAGTGCCGCCGTCCAGCCTGTTGTCTGCGATACATTTTTAACAGGTACCCTGCCACAACGATATGCGATCTCGTTATAAAGGAATGAATTCGGATCAGAAAGGTCATTCCATTTCGATGTATTAACCTTCCGCTCCTTCATTGTCTTCACCGCACAGTCACAATAAGCATCCAGCTTTTTGTCATCAATCGAATCCTTTTCACTCTTTCTGATACCCTCCTTCAAGGCTTCCTTTACTGCTGCTACCTGTTGCTCGGAAAACAGCATATTCTTGTCCCATACCTTGCTATAACAATCCGGTGACATCTTTGCATAAAAAGAGTCCTTCTCCATCAGCATCGACAGCGTAGCCTGACCATGTTCTTTCCTTAGCGCTTTCAGATCAGCATCCGAATAGTGTCCGTCCAGTTTACTAACGATACAGGCACAGATCTGCGCCGCCTCGGGGGTATTCTCACCGCCCTTGATCCATTTCTTACAGTTATTGAAAAATATCCGCTTACTCACGAGTGAAGTCCCCTCCTTTGTATTGATAAACTCATCCTTGGGTACGGGTTGAGCAAAGAGGCTGGCTGACAGGGATAATAAAAACAAAACAAATAAAATACGCATTACCTTTCAATTAAATCAGGCAAAGATAATATAGTCCGTATTCGTTTATACGAATCTGTTTTAATTTTCAGTTAAACTCCTGCTGTAGACTATTTTTGGGGACCAGCACCCGCCCCCTGAGCAGCTGCAGTGGCGACGCTCCTTTCATCGCTGGTATTCCTCCCGGGCATCCGGAGTACCCCGCCATATAATCCCTTAAAATGTACAATCACATTTTATCCAACTGTGTGAAATATTTCGATATTTGCAATATGAACAGCGATAAATCAGCACACCACAACCCCGACCAGTTCAAATGGGGTGGCGTATTATTAGCTTTAGGAATCGTATTCGGAGACCTAGGGACCTCTCCTCTATATACCTTCAAAGCCATCATCGGCGAAAGAGCCATCTCTGAAACACTCGTACTCGGTGGCGTCTCGGCCGTATTCTGGACACTCTTTTTCCAGACGACCCTGAAATACGTATTCATCACCATGCGGGCAGATAATAACGGCGAAGGCGGTATCTTTTCCCTCTACGCCCTTATCCGCAGATATGGCAAATGGGTGCTCTGGCCGGCTATCATCGGGGGTAGTTTCATGATCGCTGACAGTCTGATCACCCCACCCATCTCGGTGACCTCCGCCATGGAAGGACTGCTGGTGCTCAACCCCGATATTCCTATCATGCCTTTTACCATCATCATATTAATTGTATTGTTCCTTTTCCAGCAATCCGGCACCAACCGTATCGGCGTGTTCTTCGGTCCTGCCATGGTTATCTGGTTCAGTATGATTGCCATCCTGGGTATCACCAACCTGGCCGGTAACTTTTACGTACTCAAAGCCATCAATCCCATGTATGCGTACCGACTGGTGGTAGAATATCCCGGCGGACTCTGGGTACTCGGAGGCGTATTCCTCTGTACCACCGGCGCCGAAGCCCTCTATGCCGATATGGGACACGTAGGACGTCGCAATATACAGGTCGCCTGGGGCTTTATTAAAGTATCCCTGCTGCTTTGTTACTTTGGCGAAGCCGCCCTCCTGCTTAAATATAATGGTCAACACCTGGATGTGGTAGACGCCTTCTACGGACTCGTCCCCAAGAAACTGCTCATACCAGTCATCGCAATAGCCACTGCCGCTACCATCATCGCCAGCCAGGCACTGCTCTCCGGTACCTTTACACTGTTCAATGAAGCCATCCGCCTGAATGTATGGCCTCGCCTGCGGATTGAATTTCCTTCAGACATGCGCGGACAGGTATACGTTCCTACTGTCAACTGGCTGCTGATGATCTCCTGTATCGCCATGGTGGTGCACTTTAAAAAGTCATCTAATATGGAAGCCGCCTTTGGTCTTTCTGTAACACTAACCATGTTGATGACCACCATCCTCCTAACTGTTTATCTCTACACACACCGGGTTCCAAAACTCGTAGTATTGTTGCTCTTCCTCCTTTTTGGCTGGATCGAAATCACCTTCCTGGTAGCCAACCTCGATAAATTTGCACACGGTGGATGGATCACCCTCCTCATAGGATTGCTGTTGATCAGTATCATGTACATCTGGCACGCCGGAAGACATTTCAAAGCGAGATACAGAACATTGATCAGCCTCAGAAAGTATATCCCTGTTCTGAAGAAGCTGAGCAACGACAACGATATTCCTAAATATGCCACCCACCTGGTATACCTCACCATGGCCGACACGCCTGACAGCGTAGAAGAACGTGTAATAGACTCTATCCTGCACCACCAGCCGAAAAGAGCAGACCTCTACTGGTTCATCCACGTAGATGTTGATGATAAACCTTACACCGCCAGCTATATATCGCATGTGATCGAAAAAGAAGAAATCATACACATCCGTTTCAAACTCGGCTTCAGGGTCATGCCGCGTATCAATATTCTGTTCAAGAAAGTCGTAGGTGAAATGAAAAAAAGCGGTGAGATCAATATCCAGAATAAATACTTCGATCCGGAAACAGGCAACCTCCTGGGAGACTTCCGCTTTGTGATACTGAAAAGCTTCCTCTCCGTTGAAAATAACCTGTCCCTATGGGATAACATCGTAATGAGACTACACTTCCTGCTGGATAATCTTAGTCTGCCGGATGATAAAGCATACGGTCTGGATAACAACAACGTCGTAATAGAACGTACGCCACTGATACTCGGCAAAACAGAAAACATTACGCTCAGAAGAGAATTTGAAGGTTAAAACCTTCCCAAAATGAGAAAACCTTCTCATTTCAGTATCCGGCCCCAAAAGCTATCACCCACCATTCGATTGCAAATCAACAACATACACTTCCCTATGATACAGGAGCACTTTTTGCTCCTGTATCTGGAAAGTATGTCTCATGAAAAACGAACCGTTCCCACATCTGAAATCTATTCACCTTTTATATGTTTTTTTCATTGCCATTTCCCTGATCACACTTGCCGCAAGGTTAATCCTCCGGTAAGTACGGGCTGATTTGATGCAATACTCCGGGAAAGATTTGCCATTATCCTCACTGCTCGGAAACAGCTACTATTTTATTATTAATTTTAACCTGCAGCCAACCACTGCGGGACAATCAGATCGCTTATAAAATAGTACGCCATGTCAGATTACAGTAGCTTCAGAGAGCATGTGCTCAAACGCATCCCCTTTACGGAAGAAGAACTGAATGAGTTCTGCAATAGCTTCAAAGCTGTCAGAATAAAGAAAAGACAGTTTATCGAACAACCCGGTTTTCTGGCCAGACACAGATACTTTGTAGTAGAAGGCGCTTTCAGGGCGTATGTCATTGGGGATGAAGGACAGGAGCATACCATCCAGTTTGCCGTCGAAGACTGGTGGATCTCCGACTACAACAGTTATATCTTCCAGCAACCGGCTACTATGTTCATTGTCGCGCTGGAGGACAGCCTGATACTGGAAATTGATTACGACAGTGAGCAACGCCTCAAAAACAGCCGGTGTAAATTTGAGACATTTTTCCGGGTACTGGCGGAGAATACGGCTGCCTATATGGCCCGCAGGGTGATCACTAACCTCACCAAAACTGCTGAACAACGCTACGAGATCTTCCTGGAAAAATATCCCAATATCGTACGAAAAGTACCCCAATACGCATTAGCCTCCTTCCTGGGCATGACAACAGAATACCTTTCAAAGCTCCGCCACAAAAGGATGGCGAAGAAAAGTTAATCCAGTTCAACCTTTTTTCTTGAACCAGTTAGCCCTCTTTTCCTGTTCCAGTTCATTGGAGAGGGTGTGCAGAGATGCGAATTTTGTATTGTCTTAATGACAATCGATTCAGTAAGTAAAAAAACTTTACAATGGCATCTCTAACAAAAGCACAGGTATTTATAATGGCTGCAACTGCAGGTACCAGTGTAGCAAATGTCTATTACAGCCAACCCATACTCAATACGATCGCACACTCCTTTCAGACATCCGCAGAAAAAGTGGGAATCATCTCTGTTTTGGGCCAGGTTGGTTATGGTATAGGTCTCTTCTTCCTCACACCCATAGGTGATATGATAGAACGTAAGCTCCTGATATTGTACCTGCAGGCAGGCTTATTCATCTCTCTGCTCTTAATGGCATTCTCTCCGACACTGCCTGTGTTATATGCAGGAAGTCTGCTGATCGGCGTCTTCTCTGTAGTTGCACAGGTCATACTCCCTATGGCCGCCAGCCTCGTAAAAGAAAACAGGGGTAAAATCGTTGGACAGATCTTCACCGGTATCCTGGTGGGCATTCTTGTTGCCCGTGTATTCAGTGGTTTTATTACCAACTGGCTGGGCTGGCAATACGTGTACCTGTTGTCTGCGGTGATGGTATTCTTTACCGGTATCCTCATGCAGGCCGACTTCCCTCCGATGCATGAACGATTCGACGGCACCTACAGCAGACTGCTTACATCAACAGTAGACCAGTTACGGCGATTTCCACTTTTGAGACGAACTGCCCTAACCGGTATGCTTGCCTTCGGTACACTAAGCGCTTTCTGGGTAACGCTGACATTCTATCTGAGTGAGGCGCCATTCAACTACTCCGCCTCCCTGATAGGTCTTTTTGGCTTACTGGCCGCTGCCGGTGCATTACTAGCACCAATCTTTGGTAAACTGGCGGACAAAGGCACACAATCCCGTTCACTGCTCTTCTCTACAGGCATTACACTCATCAGTATTCTTGTGCTGAAACTATTTCCGGGGTCCCTTACTGGTATATGGCTGACGGTAATATTACTGGACATAGGCGTACAGGCGACACAGGTCACCAATATCGCTATCATCTATTCCCTGGACCATCTGGCCAACAGCAGGATTAACATGGTGTATATGACCAGTTACTTCGTAGGCGGCGCACTCGGTACGTATCTATCCATTGTTTTATGGAATACAGGCGGCTGGAGTTGGTCCACCTCCTTTATGATTTTCCTGGGCGCGCTGGCCATCCTTAATGTTATCAGCACCCCCCGTATGCAAAAACAAACTCACTGATCATGAAAATAATCGTTATAGGCGGCTCTATCGGCGGCCTGAGTACAGGCATAGCCCTGCTGCAACAAGGCTTCGACGTGGAGATATATGAACGGGCAGCAAAAGATATGAAAGACAGAGGCGCGGGTCTTGTCATACAACCTGAAATGATGGACTACCTCATGGAACATCGTATTGCACCGAAGGACATATTTGGCGTACCAGCCAGACAAAGACAGATCCTCGATGAAAATGGTACTCCGGTGCTGAGATATCCGAATGATACACAGTTTACCTCCTGGAATTATCTCTGGCGTCAGCTTAAAGACTATTTTCCGGCTGAAAGATATTTTTATGGCCACGAATTACAGGCGATCGGACAGGATCCTTATGCTGTGACGGCCACATTTAGCAATGGGACAAAGGTGACGGCGGAATTACTGATCGGTGCAGACGGATATAACTCCATTGTGAGAAGGCAAATATATCCTGCCGTGCTGCCGGAATACGCTGGCTATGTCGCCTACAGGGGACTGATTCCTGAACAGGAACTAACATTGGAAGAGGCCGCCTTCTTCGCCGGTAAATTCACCCTCTTTCCTTACGAGAACTCCCATTTGCTCTCGTATATGGTACCAGGACCGGATGGTGAACTGAAGAAAGGGAAACGTTTGTATAACTGGGTGTGGTACCAAAATAAAACAAATGCCGAACTCGAAAAATTACTCACCGATAAAAACGGGCAACAGCGACAGTTTACGGTACCAGCTGGCTCGATGAATGCAGACAGTCTGACGGCACTGCACCAACTGGCCTATGAACAGCTGCCTCCTGTCTTACGCGATCGCGTACGCCAGACCGCACATCCTTTCGTACAGGTCATTTTTGATCTGGCCGTACCGGAGATGTACCAGGGAAGAGTAGCTATCCTGGGAGACGCCGCTTTTGTGGTCAGGCCACACACTGCTTCCGGTACAGCAAAAGCTTACCGGGATGCCATTGTACTGGCGAATAGTCTAAGCGATTATGAAGATATCGAAACAGCGCTGGCTTATTGGAGCGGACAGCAAACCCGGTATGGATTGGCGATCGTCAATCACGGCAAACAACTGGCAGCCAGAAGCCGCTTAGGCGTGCAAATGGTATAAACGCATATCACTATCCATGAAAAAAAGACGCCCATGGACTAACATCCACGGGCGTCGTTATTCTAAAGTGTGACAGTTATTTCTTTCTGTAACCGGCATTTCCCATCTGAGAACCTGCCATTGGAAGATAGTAGTTATTGATGTCTACTTTTGCAGACTGCACAGTCGGGAATTTCTTATTCACTACTGAACCCGTACCTTCTGTAAAAATAGCGCCCACTTCCGCATAAATATAGTTTCTTACCGTAATGGTAGTGACACCATTGATAGGTCTGATAAATGCGTTGTTACTGATGATCTGCGCTGTTTTCATACCAGTACTGCCATTCAGACGAAGGCTGTTACCTTTTGTCCAGGCGATCGTATTATTGGTGATCCTTACCACCGCATTCGCCGTACCTCTGATGCTCAAACCTTCACCCTGGTTCTTTGAAAACAGGTTATTATTGATGATGTGCGTAGCGCCGTTCTCACCGGAACCGTAGAACTGCAGCATCTCACCCCAGCCGTCATGTACCCAGTTGTCATGTACATTGGTGTTGGTCGTACGGCCACCGATCAGGATACCACCATTGTGATAACCATCTCTCTGCAATGCCCAGTTGGTCACTTCGTTATTGTACACTTCCAGTTGATCGATCGCGGCTGTCTGAATACCATCCAGTCCGATATCTTTACACGTGTTGTTATAGATCTTTACATTACGCCATATTACAGGTTGCACATACTGATGACCACTCGTCATTGCGGAAGTAGAACCATAATAGGGTGCATTCGCTGTCAGATCCCAGTAAGTAGCAGTATGACCGATATACATCGCCTCGTTGGTCGTATTCTTGATCAGCACATCATGGATCTTCAGGTTCATCATGGTCGTATTTGGATAAGCCGTACTTGCATCCCCCTTCACAGGATCTGTCTTGGCAACGATGCCATTTCCGCCATTCTGAATAGTCAGGTTAGATACTTCGATGTTATCTGTTTTGTTACCCAGCTGAAGATCGTAGTAAGATGCTTTTGCAGCTGCAGTAGAACCACTGATGATAACGGATGACTGACCTGACTGTCCGCCGAAACGGATGTAATGACAGTTCCAGAATACACAGGCTACACCGTATGCACCGCCATTCCAGGCAGGATTACCGATTGTTACGGTATTACCGGCGAGATTGCGTACCACGATCGGCGCAGATGCACTACCGCTCATGTTAGAGATCTGCAATACTTTAATTGTCCCTTTAAGATTGATGATGTCCCCTGCTTTGTAGGTACCCGCAGAGTTGTCAATTGCCAGTCGGCCGGTAGCGTCCGGCAGCAATGTAAATTCTCTTCCTGTAGCCGTTGCGGTAACAGCCAGATCACTGTCTGCGTTTAATTTTTCCTGAATAGCTTCTTCTTTTTTGCAGCTTGTAGACAAGGCAAGGATAGACGCGCAAAGCAATGCCTGCGCCAGGTAGGTGCGGTTCTTCTTCATGTTGTAGTTTAAAAAATATGGTTAAAATTTTCTCGCGTCGCAAATATAGAAAACGCAAGGTGATTCTCTAATAAAAAAATTATTAACTAGGATATGAATTGGTTAAAGCGTTTATGTTAACGAAACATTCGGGCCATATAATTATTCTATCGGTCAGTACGTGTACGTGTACCAATTACACTAAAAAAATGCCGGAATGCCGCCACCGTGGCGAATATCTGAAAATCAATCAGATACGTAGTTTCCGACGGACTTAACCATTCCATGCGATGGAATTTTCTTCCGGAATGTGGAAAAAAAATTTTTCATGCGCCCGCTATCAATTCGTGTAAGCGTATGCAGCTTACCTCATACAAGTATCAGATGAATATATTGGACATGTGCCTCAATCAGGCCATGGCAAATGATTCCAGCTTCTACGCCCATTAATCTTCAGTATAACTGAAATGAATAACACGCACAGCATAGCAAGCCGTGCCATAACATCGTTAGTAAAAAACGCGAATAAAAAAGCTGCCGGTATGACTACACGGCAGCTTCATAGCATGACAGTACGTTTTATCTTTTCTCTAATGCAAGTCTTGCGCGTTGCACCAGTATCGTATCATTTGCAGTCATGGATGCAGACAGTTCCGGATTTACAAAATTCAGCATCGGATAATCCTGCGACAACTTAAAGCAAGTGATCGTCGCCGGCATACCAAACACATATTCTATGTGCGTGTTGATGGCCATGAAGTATAATGTAGGCAGATAATACTTTCCGTCCCTGATCATGATCGGATAGGTCTTATGATATGTAGTACAGTTGCCACCAGGACAGTTGCCTAATGGTTTGATCTTCGCTACTTTTTCATGCGCTACGTCACATGGTGCTGTTCCTGTTTGGGGTACATCCGTTGCGTCTATATCTTCCAGCACCATACTTGTATCTGTTTTGCTGACGATCCGGGTCAGCTTCGTATTAAAGCGTACCTTATTATCAGCCAGAAAATCTACAGCAATCGCGATATCGAGATCAGCGGCCGTCGTCTGATTCCAGTAAAAATGCTTCCTTAACGACGACTGCGTATCAGGCAAGTGAATGTCGAGAAACTGTTTGATGGTCCCGGGATCATGTACAATACCCGTTTTCGTATAAAGGGCCAGCTCCTCTATTTCGAGGGTCGTGCCGGATTGGTAAGAATCCTTTACATCGTCACCGTAGGGGTTCGTTTGTTTGTCTTTTGAGCATGCGAAGCATAATACCGCAAGGGAAAACAGTGAAAATAAAGCCTTTGTGTTCATTTGTTGGCGTGTTGTGTTGTTAATATTGAAAAACATGGTTTATACCAAGACACTCCAATCTCCTTTTACCCTTACCGGTAATTTTCTTTTTTATCTTGTTCAGCTATTTTCCAGAAACGCTGGACCATTTTGTATTTTGCAGGTACAAACCAAAATCCCGTCATGTACCGACACATTCTTTTCTGCTGGCTATTGTTATTGCCATGCACTGTACTGAACGCACAACTTTTGCATAATCCCATTCCCCCCTCCTATAACAAGGATATGCAAAGACTGTTATTACTGGCCACCGGCAACTATCTGTATGCCGTCTCTCAGGGACAGCTGGACAGAGACAGTGCCATGCTCTTTGTAACAGGTACTTATAAATTGAGCAGGTTAATGCCCTATAATGAGGGATATAAAACCGGTCAGGACTATCCCGGTCAGGCATTGATTGACGCCGGCAGGATCGCGGAAGCAGCCAGCCTTGTGAATACGGTGAAAGGCAGTCCCCGGCTACAGCTATTGGCAGAACTGAGCAACTATTACCTCCACCGGCCAGGTAGTATGCCGGAAGATCTGGCGGAAGCAGGCAGGTTTATCCATCTTTTACAACAGGAAAGCGAGACTGCGAAAGATAATTTCTGGTTATTACAGAGTTACTGGCTGCTGGGCGCCCTTTACGCCGACCAGGGGGATATCCCGAAGAGTCAACCTTATTTCAGTCAGGGGGTCGCGCGCTGCAGGAAATCAGGTGATAAAAGGTCGCTGCTGCTTTCTCTCCTGTATCAGGCCAACGGACTTCCCATCGGCACTCCACAGAAAGAAACCTATTTCCAGGAAGCGCTCACATTATCCAGGGACAATAAATGGACCATGCTGCAATACTGGATTATGCATCATACCATACTGGAACATTTTCGTACCAACCCTCCGGTTGTGGAAAAGGAAATGATGGAAGCACTGGCACTGGAAAAAGAAATCGGCTATCTGCACCATCAATATTCCTATACCAATTTGTCCTATGTGCATGGACTGAGGGGAGACGCCATACAGGGCATCAAATACGCGGATCTGGCAGTAAAAGCCATGGAAGCGACAAAAGACACCGCCTTCTCTTCACTCATCTGTATGCGTTTGTCACAGATGTATGGTAACGCAGAGGAAGTAGAAATGGCATCCAAATGGAACGAAAGAGCTATCAGCGTCCCATTGACGAAAGAAACCCAGATAATATGGTACAAAAGCTTTTTAGACAGGCTGACACTGCTCCGGCGCAGAAAAACACCTGAGGAAGCACTTAAACTGATAGAGAAGTTCAATCGCGAACATCCTGCGGAAACCATGTATAATAAAATGATGCTGACCATTCAGGCGGCCGGCGCTTATGAAGAATCAGGCAACATGCAGAAAGCGCTGGAGTCTTATCTTCAGTTCATTGAAATAGCAAAAAAGTTCCCACCACAATTTGCGTACGCGGAAACATTAACGTCGTATAATGCAGTGGCCCGGTTTTATCTGACGACAGGCAACTTTGCACTCGCCCGGAAATACACGTCACTGACGCTTGAACACCCTATTGGCAAAATATCTGCGCCTGACCTGGCACGCACCTATAATCTGCTGTATAGAATTGACTCCTCCACCGGCGACTATTTATCGGCATTGAAAAATATGCACCAATACATGTACTACCGGGACTCTGTCTTCAGCATCTCCCAGCGTAAAGCAATGGACGGTCTGATCATCAGGTACGAAACACAAAAGAAAGACCAGGACATCCGCATCCTCAAACAGGACACCCAGCTGCAAAAGGCAAAACTGTCCCGCTCCGCCACTATGGCCAAGATCACATTGGGTGGTATTGCCTTACTGCTGATCATCGTAGGTTTGCTGTATAACCAGTACCGTATCAAACGAAAAGCCAGTCAGGAAGCCCTGGCCAGAAACGAAGCATTGCAACAGCTGGTAGAGGAAAAAGAATGGCTTCTGCGGGAAGTACATCACCGCGTAAAAAACAACCTGCAGACGATCGTCAGTCTGCTGGAATCACAGTCAGCTTACCTCCAGAATGAAGCCTTACTGGCCATCCAGGAAAGCCAGAACAGGATCTATGCCATGTCCCTGATCCACCAGAAACTCTATCACGATGAAAACGTCTCATCCGTTAATATGGGCGTTTATCTCCCTGAACTGGTACAGTACCTCCGTCTGAGCTACAACGTTAAAAACAATGTGCTGTTCAATGTACAGGTACATGACGTAGAACTGGACGTATCTCAGGCCATCCCTTTGGGACTGATCGTCAATGAAGCGGTTACCAATGCGATCAAATACGCCTTTCCTGTACCGCAGACAGGCAATAGCATCAGTATTTCATTGCTCGCTGATGACGAACGCGCGAAGTTGACAATTACGGATAATGGAGTGGGTATCCCGGGGGATATTTTACAGGGGAATGTACGCGGACTGGGGTTAAAACTTATCTGCGGACTGGCAAATGACATAGAAGGAGAACTCTTGCTGAAAAACAACGGAGGTGCGTCTGTTACGATCTCCTTTGAAATAAGTCAGCCCTTGCATAGCGTTGCAGGAAGCAATACCGCCGCTACAACAGCCTAAAATAATACTTTTGGTGTGATCGCCTTCGCTATGGATGGAGGCGATCACACCAAAAAATATCAATAACCAAGTTGTCGCAATACATCCAGCGTGATGTTCTTCCGGCAGGCCCCAGAATCAGGATTATGTTCGCTTCTCCGCTTAATGATCCGGGTAGCAAAGAAAATAGTCTCTGCTCCTTTCACCTCATTTTTATTGTGCTTTAGAAAAGGAATGCACCATCCTCCGGCACGAAACACCTGTGTGTGAACTGTTGTTCCTGCAGGGCTTTCCTGATCTCCTCACGGGATTGCTTCCCATGATTGACCGCTTCCAGGTGTACCACCGATACACTGGCACCAGGTGCGTAATTGCATACCTGTAAGATATCCCGAATATCCATCACGATTGCGTCTCCTTCTACAAAGCGGGCGCCGCCACCATTGACAATGATCTTCTTAGGTTTATATTTATCCAGTGCCTGCTTTACATCGTCGCACCAGATGGTATCTCCGGCGATGTAAAGCTCTTCTTCGCCATCGCTGATCACATAGCCGGATACGATTCCCATGCGCTCACCTATCTGCCCGGTACCATGCTGACCATGTGTACGGCTGATCTTTATGCCTTCCCATATCAGTTCATCTGCAACAGGGGTTACGTTAGTATAACCCTGTTCCCGGATAGTGTCTTCATTTGCAGGCTGACATAATACCGGTATGTGTTTAGGGATGAATTCACGCGCGGTATCATCCCAGTGATCCGAATGGATATGCGTCAGTAAAACGGCGTCTGTATGTGCAATGAGCGCAGCTAATTGCTGTTCACTCAATGGAAGGTCTACCAGTGGATTTCGGCGCTCATTGCCGGTAAAGTCAAATGCTGCATACGTTCCTTTAGGCGCTAAATACGGATCCACCAGGAGGGTCTTTTCCCGGACAGTCAGTACCAGTGAAGCATTTCTCAATAATTGTACTTTCATGATATTCGTTTAATTTTGACGGCACGAAGATGAGGGAACTGCTCCGGAATCCGATGAAGGTAACTTTTAAGTAACCTGTTTACATTTCTGTAACCATGAATTATAACGAATTTAAATATTGCGGTCTGAATGTGGCACTGGGTGTCTTGTCTGGTAAGTGGAAACCGGTGATTCTCTTTTACCTCTTCCATCAGGAAGAGATCAGGTTTACAGAATTGTGGCGGGCTATTCCCAAAGTGGCGAAGAAGGTATTGCTGGAACAGCTGCGTCAGATGGAACAGGACGAATTGATCATCAGGGATGAAAAGAATGGCTTTCCACCGGAAGTATGGTACCGTATCTCAGAAAAGGGTAGAGCATTGGGGCCTGCGCTGGCAGCGCTGGAATCATGGGCGAACGAACATGCGGCTGAGAAGGTAGACTTGCTGAAAATCCGGCGGAAGGTCACCCTGCGTTAGTCGCCGGGCATATTCATAATGCCGCCGGAGAGCGGCTCTTATACTTCATTGGTATCGTCTATTTCCGTGTGGTTCCGGCGGACAAATTCTCTCACTCTTACCGGGTCATCTCCCACTATTTCTACGGCGGCCAGTACTTCCTGCGTTGATACCCCCAGTTCTTCTGCCAGGTCTGCGATTACAAAAGTCTGCTGATGTTCGCCATTGTTTCCTCCATCTCCCTGTAACTCATATTTTTCCATATTATTTGTTTACATTGCTAAGAGCATAAAACATGCCACGGGTTGTTATCGTCCAATAAAATTCATCTTTATGGAAGCTATCGTTAAAATACTATCCGCAGACTACGTTACCCATGACGTGAGAAGGTTCAGACTGGAAAAACCGGCAGACTACATCTTTACTCCCGGCCAGGCAACAGAGTTATCTATCAACAAAGAAGACTGGAAAGACAAAAGGAATCCGTTCACCTTTACTGCGCTCACTGATGCACCTTACCTGGAGTTTACTATCAAGATCTACCCGGAACATCAGGGTGTAACACATCAACTTAGTCTGCTGAACCCTGGAGATGAACTCATTCTCCGGGAATCCTGGGGAGCCATTGAATACAAAGGCCCTGGTTACTTCATTGCCGGCGGTGCAGGTATTACGCCGTTTATCGCGATCTTCCGGCACCTGCATACAACAGGTAAAGCCAGAGAGAATAAACTGTTCTTCTCCAACAAAACGGATAAAGACATTATCCTGGCGGAAGAGCTGAAAAACATCCTGGGAGATAATGCCCATTTTACGATCACCCGGCAGAAAGACAGTCAGCACGATCAACGACGGATAGACAGTGATTTCCTGAAAGCAGAAATCAACGATTTCAGCAAACACTTTTACATCTGCGGGCCTGACCCGATGGTACAGGAACTGACGGCTACACTGGAACAACTAGGCGCCAATGCAGATGCAGTGGTGTTTGAAAAATAAACATTACCAGCACAGATACAGGATTTACCAGCATGGATACACATAAATGCATTGCTGTAGTCAATTTTACAGGGAATAAATAAGTACCTTGGACGTCTCCTTTTAACAGGACGATTAATACAGCACAGATATGTCATATTGCAGCGCTATCGAATTCATGTCAGCAGAAAAGCAAGCTATTCACAAAGCTTATCATGATAAACACTACGGCTTCCCTATCCATGATGATAACGAGTTATTCTGCCGCCTGATCATGGAGATCAACCAGGCAGGTCTCAGTTGGGAAACCATCCTCCGGAAAGAAGCTGGTTTCAGGAAGGCTTACAGCAATTTCAACATCAAAAAAGTAGCTGCCTATACGGAAGCCGACCGTGAAAGACTCATGGCAGATCCCAATATTATCAGGAACAGGCTGAAGATCAATGCGGCTATCGAAAACGCCAAAACGATCCTGCAATTGCAGAAAGAATATGGCTCTTTTGAGAAATGGCTGGAAGCCCATCACCCTAAAACCAAAGAAGAATGGGTGAAGCTGTTTAAGAAGACGTTCAAATTCACCGGCGGTGAGATCGTGAATGAGTTTCTGATGAGTATCGGTATGCTCCCGGGCGCACACAACAGCACCTGCGAGATCTACAAAAAGGTAGTAAAAGCCAACCCACTCTGGGCAACAAAACAATAACGCCGACTTTATAGCGAAGATTTCATACTTTGTCGGAAGGATTCCATCTTACGACTATGAACAACGCCTCCAGAAGACATTTTATCAAACAAAGCGCTGCGGGTTTACTCGGCGCTTTGTATACCACACAGGGACTACCGCTTCCCGCTTTCGCACAACACGAACTACAGCCGCTTTGCCAGGAGCTCGTCCGTACCTGGGGTCAACGTCTACTGAGTCTGCAGATCACAGACAAGAACGACCATAATTACGGTACCCTGATTTATCCGCCGGAGAATATCATACACGGCAGAATGGGCGACTGTATTTACCCCTTCCTCCACCTTGCTGCTACGACTCAGGACCACCGGTATGCAGATGCAGCGGCATTACTCTACCGCTGGATGGAACGTACCGTGAGCCAGGAAGATGGTTCGTGGTTAAACGAACCAAAGCAAGGCGCCTGGAAAGGCACCACCGTGTTCTCCGCTATCGCCCTGGCAGAAGCGCTTAAACATCATGGCGCCTTACTGGATGCACCTTTGAAACAGGAGATGCTGGCCCGGTTAAAGAAAAGCGGGGACTTTATCTATACCAACTTTACCATCGACTACGGCAATATTAACTATCCCATTACGGCAACTTATGCCCTGTCATTACTCGGTGAGTTACTGGACGAAAAGCGTTTCACTGAAAGAGGGAGATTGCTTGCACGTAAGGCACTGTCTTTTATCACCCCCAAAGACAAATTGTTATCCGGCGAAGGCGGACCTTATTACAGTAAAAGTCCGAAGGGCTGTCTTTCAGTAGACCTGGGCTACAATGTAGAAGAGTCCCTACCCTCCCTCGTACTGTATGCTAAACTCACGAATGATGATACCGTCTTACAGGCGGTACAGGGATTATTGTCCGCACACCTGGCCTTTATGCTACCGGATGGTGGCTGGGATAACAGCTGGGGTACCCGCAATTATAAATGGACCTATTGGGGTAGCAGGACTTCTGATGGTTGCCAGCCGGCATATGCACTGATGGCCGATAGTGTTCCCGAATTCTACAAAGCAGCTGTTGTAAACACCCAACTCCTGCAGTCCTGCACACATGACGGCCTGTTACATGGCGGTCCGCATTATTTCTCGCACAACGCACCTGTCAGTCTCCATCATACCTTCTGTCATATCAAAGCTTTGGTAACGGTACTCGACCATGGTATTCCAACACCACCCAGGACTTTCGCCAAAGTGACCCTGCCACGCGAACAGGCATATGGGAGCAAGTACTTTGAAGATATACAGACAGGGCTGATTGCGGTCGGTAAGTTCAGGGGGACTGTCACCGCATATGACAGGGATTACAAAGACTTCAAGGGTGGCCATGCTTCCGGTGGAGCGCTGTCTATGTTATGGCAGGAAAAAGCAGGGGTTATACTGGCAGCCAGTATGAATGAATACCAGTTATATGAGGCAGGTAATATGCAGCAGGATACGGATCCTTTGTCAGTTTGTCTGACCCCGCGTATTGAGCTGAAGGAAGCAGGGAATACCTATATGAACATCCAGGATTTCGGCGCCAGAATGGCGATTGAGGATAATGACGGGGAGGTGATTGTGCAGACCAGCGCTTCATTGGTCGACAAGGACCAGCAAGCGCCCGCTTCAGGAGATATTACGTGTACGACTACCTGGCGCTTCTCCAAAGACAGAATTACGCTGCGCTTTAAGCATACTGGTACTGAGCAGCAGGGTATCCGTATCATTATACCGCTTATTTCAGCTGCTACAGAAGATTTTCGCGTTATAAAGCCTGAATTAGCCGAAATAGCGAAAATGGACTGCGTTGTACGGCTGAAGGCAGATAAGCCTTTAAATGTGCTCCCAATGACGGGTAAAAGAGTATTTAACTATGTTCCGGGACTGGAAGCGATTCCTTTTTATAGTACTGCTAGTGAACTGGAGGTGGTGATTACTGTCGGTTAGTAGAGCATCAACAGGATGCAGTCTTCCAGTGTAGCCAGGTTGGGACAGAAGCGCTTATTCTACTTACCAGATAGCAAGGTATCAATCATACCGGTGATGCCTACATCACCGGTATGATATAAAGTACTATGCATTCTCTTTCTTCTTCAGGAAAATCAGCTGTCCCATATGATAACCGGCATGTACGGTACGGCTTACCAGTACATTCAGTTTATTACGGCTGGGTTCTTTTGCAAAATCTTCTTCAGATACACTCATGTGTCTTGATAACCAATCCTGCGCGGTCATCTTGCTAAAATGTGCTGTCAGGGTGTTATTTACGTTCTCCCAATAGCTTCTCAACTCAGCCATAGAAGGAATGTCGTCAAAAGTCCTGTCAGGATTTCTGCTGAACAGTGTTTCCAGCTGAGGATACAGTCTTTCCCCTAATCCGAACAGTGGTAACAGGCCGTCGTTAGTAGACATCAGGTGCCCTAACAGGTAAATCGCCCTGCTTCTTCCCGGTGCTACTTCTTCCATATAATCTTCGTCGGCATATTTGGCAAAGAATCCGGTAACTCTCTTATTCTGCGCGTCCCAGGTATGCAGCAGCTGGCCAATGATCTGTTCAGTCTGCGCTATCGCGGTATTTTCAACTTGTGTGCTCATGGTGGTGTGTTTTCGGGAACAAATATATATGATAAATTGATCAACATAAATATTTCGATTAGTTATATATCATCCCTTCTCCGTTACCCTGTTCTGTTGTTACTACCATCCCCTTAACCTTAATTTAATATAATATGCTTTTACCAAACTCTATATTTGAACGTCATTATGGATGTTGTTCAGGATACAGACAAACTATTGCTCGCGGCCTTGAAAAAAGGCGATGAACTCGCCTTCAGTGTCTTATACGACCGTTACTGGGCGGAATTATATACGATGTGCTACCGCAGGATCGGTGATGAAGATGCTGCAAAAGACATTGTACAGAATATATTTGTCAATCTCTGGACCTCCCGTAAAGAGATCCTCATAGAAAATACCCTGGCCCCTTATCTCAACAGGGCCGTGCGCAACAGGACCATCAGCTTTTATAAAAAGAACATGGCCAGCATGAGCCGGGATGCACAGTTTCAACACGAACAGGTACAATACGCGCCTGATTCCAGCCTGGATGCCAAAGAACTGGAAGCCGTCATTAATGATGAAATAGCCAGCATGTCAGATACCATGCGGAAAGCTTTTGTATTAAGCCGTCATGAAAATAAATCCATCCGTGAAATAGCGACAGAGCTCTCCCTTTCTGAACAGACAATTAAAAATAATATCTCTCAGGCACTCGACCGGCTGAGAAAAAAGACACAATCCTTCTACGCAGAACCTGCCAACATACTCGGCGTCCTCATTATCCTGTTAACAAAACCGTAACCTCCAGTTAACATTGGGAGGCGGTACTTTCCTTTTTCTGCTGGGTTGAATTATTATATGGGTGACATAAATAATTCTTCAGACAATCAGGATCAACAGGCAAATGCCTGGTATGACAGTACCAATGATGCACAGCCTTTTGATGCATTCGGCAGTAGCGAACGGCAACAACAGATCGGTAATGAGATCTATGACCGCATCACATCAACGATCTCCCGTAAACGGCAACGAACATTTCTGGTGCTGAAGATCGCGGCTGCTGTTGTAGCTGTTATCGTCAATACGGTATTCATCGTCCACTATTTCAAAAAACCAGCCGCACAGGAGGATATCAGCTGGGTAAGTGTCAGCACACGTGCAGGAGAAAGCAGTACGATTGTATTGCCGGACAGTAGCACCGTCACCCTGAAAGCAAACTCCCGCATCACCTATTTAAGTGCATTTACCACCGGAGACGAACGTAATGTAAAACTGGAAGAAGGAGAAGCCTTCTTCGATGTGCGCAAACACGCCCTTCTCCCCTTCACTGTACACGCCAAAGGACTCCGCATCAAGGTACTGGGTACCTCTTTTAATATAAGTGCCTATAGCAATCAGCCGGACTTTAAAGTAGAAGTCATGAGTGGTAAGATCCGTGTGGAACGGGATGACGCATCCGGTACAAAAGTACTGGCAGCAGAAATGACCAGTGACCAGTGTCTGACCATGAACAAAAACACGGCGAATTATAAAATAGAAACGAGAACATTAGCCACCATACCGACGCGCAAGACAGCACACGTTACCAGGTCGCTCACCTTGCAGGAAATCGGACAGGCACTCGGAGACCGGTTCAACCTCTTCGTACAGCTGAATAATCCGGAGAATGACACCTCTGTCTACACCGTAGACCTGGAACATGCTTCCCTTGATGAAATACTGAGAACCTTATCGGCCAAAACAGGCTTTAGCTACACTGTCGTGAATAAACAACACCTGATTATACAACCTAAAACCACAGACCAATGAACTAAAAGGGTACAATAAAAAAAGCAAGAGTGTTGACGCACCCTTGCTTCTATGCCAGAGGTAATGAAGCACCTCTTTCTTTAATTAACTGAGTAACTAAAAATTAATTAAAACATCACAAGATGCATCTTTTTCTGCAAAGAATGATAAAGAATTTTGTCATTCACACAACCTTTATTGCCAGCACATTTCTTCTTCTTTTTGTCCTGACTAATGCCAGCAACAGTTATGCGCAGTCCACAGACGCTTCCATCTCCGGTAAAATAACCGGTACAGACGGAAAGGGACTCTCCGGCGTTTCTGTTACCGTACGCAACGAATCGACCGGTTTTCAGTCTGTTTCCATTACAAACAAAGAAGGTAAATACTCCTTCATCCAGTTACCCCTTGGTAAGCCGTACACCGTAAAAGCGGCCTTCGTCGGTTTTGCCACACAGATCAAAAACCAGTTGAGCGTTAACCAGGGCGATAACCTCATCATAGATTTTACCATGAGCGAATCCGTGAGCAAACTAAAAGAGATCATCGTCAACGCCAATACACTCAACAAAAGAATAGACCGATTGGGGTCCAGTACCGCAGTCACCGCACAGAACATCCAGCAGTTGCCGGCGCAGAACAGGAACTTCAATAACCTGTCCGCACTGGCACCTACTACGAATGGTACCAATATCAGCGGACAACGTGCTTCTTCGACCAACTTCCTGATTGATGGCGCCAGCGCCAGAAACAACCTGACTTCCGGTGCGCTGGGTAGTGGTCCTTATTCTCTGTCACTCGAAGCGATCCGTGAGTTTGAAGTGATTACCAACGTATATGATGTGACACAGGGCCGTCAGGGTGGTGGCGCTGTAAGCGTGGTAACAAAATCAGGTACCAATACACTGACCGGTAGCGTATTCGACTACTATCGTTCTGACTTTCTTGCCAGTCCTTATGACATCAGAGGTAACAAACGTCAGCAGCAGTTCACCACCAACCAGTATGGCTTCAGCCTGGGTGGCCCCATCATCAAAGACAAACTGCATTTCTTTACCGCACTGGACAGACAGGATGAAAAACAGCCCTTCTACATTGCCGACCTGAAAGATGATAATGACATCATCGCTAACCGTATCAGCAGGGGTGCTCTGGATACTGTGCTGAATATTGCCCGTACTAAATATGGTCTGAGTAATAATCCGCAGGTAGGAGAATTCCAGCGTAAAACACTGGCGAATACCTTCTTTGTACGCCTCGACTGGCAGATCAATGCAAAAAACCGCCTGACCATCCGTAACAACTACAGCGACTGGAAAAACCCAAACAGCAACAGCGATAACTCTAACATCAACCTGTTTGAAGTATGGGGTAATTTCAAGTCGAGAGAAAATAGTACACTGGCGTCTTTACGTACCCAGTTTACGCCTACCTTCCTGAACGAACTGAAAGTACAGTATCAGACGGCTACGCGTAATTATTATCCGAACAGCGAACTGCCTGCTGCTAATATCCCACGTGCGATTGTAACCGTTCGTTCCTTACTGCCGAATGGTACTATGGGTAACACCACCGTACAGCTGGGCGGACAACGTTTCTTTCCGGAAAGCAACCTGGAAAACCAGATACAGCTCGTGAACACCTCTTATCTGACCAAAGGAAAATACCGTTTTACCTTCGGTACAGATAACACCCTGACCTACCTGGATACTTATATTTCCAGCGAACAGAACGGCCGTTTTATCTTTAACAGTCTGCAGGAATTTGCGGATATGAATCCATCCCGTTACGCCAGAGAAGTACCTTTAAAAGGTATTCCTTCCGTACAGCAATGGATACTGAATGCCTCTCTCTTCGGACAGATGCAATTTGAGCCGGTAAAGAACGTAGAAGCCCTCATTGGTGTAAGATGGGACCTGACCAGCTACCTGAGCCAGGCAGATTATAACCCGGCTGTGGAGAAAGCGTTCGGCCTACGTACTGACAGCAAAATTACTGATGCCGGTAAGATCCAGCCCCGTTTGCAGTTAACCTGGGATATCAAGGGTAACAAAACCGATATCGTGCGTGTAGGTGCAGGTTTGTTCTCCGCTTATCCGGTGAACTATGCACAGGTAAACAATATCCAGAACAGCGGTACCATGGTGGCCTCTATCGATGTATCCCGTCCTGCCACTGGCACCAGCCTGGTTCCCGTACCGGATTTCGTTTCTTACAGGAAAGATCCTTCTACCGCTCCTGGTCTGATCAATGGTGTGCCAACTGTATCTACCATCAACCTGAACGATCCGAACCTGAAAATGCCCTCTATTTTCAAAAGCAATATCAGCTATAATAAGATCTTCGGCGACTGGCTGCGTGTAGGTGTAAACTTCCTTTACTCGCATACCAGCAACAACTATGTATACCTGGATCAGAACATAGTAGATCAGCCTTATTTCCGTCTGGCCAATGAGAACAACAGGGCCGTATTCGTTCCGGCGAGCACGATCACTGCCAACGGTACTACCAACAACGTACTGGGCAGAAAAACACAGGATGTAGGCAGAACACTGATGCTGACCAATGGCGCTAAACTGAGACAGGCTGCTGTGATTGTTGATGCGAGTCTGCGTTACTTCAAAGATGGTTATTTCAACGTGAGCTATACCTGGAACGATGCAAAAGACAACTCCTCCTACAATGGTAACGTGGCCAATACCTCTACTTTCAGAGCAGTAAAATCTGATCCGAGAGACCTGACTGAAATGAACTATTCCGATAACCAGTTCAGACACAAAATCGTACTGTACGGTGCGACACCAAACTGGAAAGGATTTGTATTTGCCGGTACCTTCAGAGGATTGTCCGGTACCCGCTTTTCTATGACAGTAGATGCAGATATCAACGGCGACTTCGTAGGTGGTCCTGGTACAGACAATGACCTGGCCTTTGTATTCGATCCGAATAACCACAATACACCGGCGGATGTGAAAGCTTCTATGGAGAAAGTGCTGAGTAACCCGGAAAACCGTGCAAAGAAATATATCACCCAGAGCCTGGGCAGGATAGCTGACCGTAACGGTGGATCTAATCCTTTCTCCGGTACTTTTGACGTAAGACTGCAGAAAACTTTCAAAACATTTAAAACACAGGGCTTGACCTTTAGTGTTGATGTGTTTAACTTCGCTAACCTCCTGAATAAAAACTGGGGTGTTAACTACAACCTGGGCGATCAGAGCCTTTTATTCGTAACAGGATTTGATCAGGCTACCAAAGAATACAAATACCGTGTAAACGAGAATGTGGGCGTTACGACAAAGAATGGTACGCCATACCAGGTACAGCTGGGCGCCCGCTATTCATTCTAAGCTAAATCATCATATTCGATATATGGATACCCGCAGAGAATTTTTAAGAAAAGCAGCACTGTTATCAGGTAGTGCTGCTCTTGCCAACGCCATGCCGCCGGCTATTCAGAGAGCATTAGCCCTTAATCCTGCTCCCGGCAGTACTTTTTATGATGCGGAGCATGTCGTGTTCCTGATGCAGGAAAACCGTTCCTTTGACCACCTTTTTGGTATGATGCAGGGTGTACGCGGATTTAATGATCCCCGTGCCATCCGCCTCAGCAACCAGAACAAGGTATGGTTGCAAACCAACAAGGAAGGACAGACTTACGCACCTTTCCGGCTGAACACCAAAGACACGAAAGTGCCCTGGATGGGATCCACGCCACACAACTGGACAGACCAGACCGATGCGCGTAACGATGGTAAATATGACCGCTGGCTGGATGTAAAGAAAGCCTCCAATAAAGAATATGTAGCGACGCCGCTTACCATGGGCTATTGCGACCGCTCCGATTTCCCTTTCTACTATTCACTGGCAGATGCATTCACCGTATGCGATCAGAACTTCTGTTCCAGCATCACCGGCACGCATCCTAACCGTCACTACTGGATGACCGGTACTGTCAGGGAAAAAAATACACCGGAAGGTGTAGCGCATCTCTGGAATGTAAACAACTACGTTACACCGGAACTGGATTGGAAAACTTATCCGGAGCGCCTGCAGGAAAACGGTATCTCCTGGAAAGTATACCAGAATGAGCTGACCATGGGTTACGGTCTGAAAGGAGACGAAAGCGCCTGGCTGAGTAACTTCGGTACCAACGTACTGGAATACTACAAACAGTTCAATGTACGCCTGCACCCCGGTAGTATCGCCAATCTCGATCTGAAGAAAGCCAATATACTGAAAGAAATCGCTGCGTTAGAGAAAGATCCTGCAAATGATAACAGTATGAAACTGGCAGCTGCAAAGAAAGTACTGGCGAAGATCGAGGAAGATAAGCTGACCTACACCATGGAAGCTTACAACAAGCTGCCGGAAGAGCAGAAACAACTGAATGCAAAAGCTTTCACTGTTAACAGTAATGATCCTGCTTTCCATGATCTCACGAACATGAAGTATGAAGATGCTGGTACCGACAGGGAGCTCAACATCCCTAGAGGAGATATCCTGCACCAGTTCAGAGAGGATGTGAAAAATGGTACCCTGCCGACTGTTTCCTGGCTGATGACGCCTGCCAACTTCTCCGACCATCCGGGTGTACCCTGGTTTGGTCCCTGGTATGTGAATGAAGTAATGGAAATCCTGTTGCAGAATCCGGAAGTATGGAAGAAGACCATTTTCATTCTCACCTATGATGAAAATGATGGCTTTTTTGACCACGTTCCGCCTTATGCAGTACCTAACCCTTATAAGGAGAACGCAGGTAAAGTGTCAGAGGGAATAGACCCTAAAATGGACTTTGTACTGAAAGACCAGCAGACCAACCCTTCTGCTACGCCTAGCCGTATCAGGGAAAGCTCTATTGGTCTGGGGTATCGTGTACCGATGATCATCGCTTCGCCATGGTCAAGAGGCGGTTATGTATGTTCTGAACTCTTCGATCATACCTCTTCTCTGCAATTCCTGGAAAACTTCCTCGCGAAGAAATTCAACAAACAGGTAAAGGAAGAGAATATCACGCAATGGAGAAGAACTGTCTGCGGCGATCTTAGTTCCGCGTTCAGACCTTACAACGGTGAAAAGATCGAATCCCCTGAATTCCTGCACAAACAGGAATTCCTTGAAAAGATCTATAGTGCGAAGTTCAAAGATGCGCCTGCCAATTTCAAGGCACTCTCTGCTACCGAAATAGCACAGATCAATAAAGACCATGCACAGTCGGCTTATTTCCCGCAACAGGAAAAAGGTACCCGCAATGCCTGCGCCGTTCCGTATGAATTGCTGGTAAACGGAGTGTATGAGAAAAAGCAGAACAAGTTTGCGATCAGTTTTCAGGCAGATAATACAGCCTTCGGCGATAAAGCTGCCGGCGCTCCATTCATGGTATATGCGATGAATCCTTATCAGCAGGAAGCACTGCGCACCTGGCAATATGCCACCGCTGCCGGTGATACCCTGACGGACAACTGGGATGTATCCGCATTTGAGAATGGCAGATATCACCTGCGTGTATATGCACCGAATGGTTTCTATCGTGAATTTGCAGGTGACCGGAACAATCCGCTGATTAAAATAGACAGCAGTTACGAAAAAGGCAAGAAAGGTAATGCAGCATTGAGCGGTAATATCATCGTCACTATCACCAACAACGATAGCCGTGCGATTTCAATAGAGATCAGGGATAACAGCTATAAAAACACCACGATCAAAAGAAGTATCGCTCCGCAGGAAACAACGAAAGTCATCCTCAACTTAGCGAAAAGTCATCAGTGGTATGATTATACAGTAAGTGTGCCGGGTACGCTGCTGGCAGAGAGTTTTGCCGGACACGTGGAGACGGGTAAGGCAAGTGTGACAGACCCGCTGATGGGAAGAACAGTATAAATTAGGAATTATCAATTAGGAATTAGGAATTGGTCATAATATGCAGCTGCTGCATTTATTGCTTTTCGCTATTAAGCATGTAAATAGAAATGAAAAAAATTAGCGAGATAAGGCTCACCAATTCCTAATTCCTAATTACCTAATTCCTAATTGAGTCAGTGGTCATTCAACGGCATCCCTCTTTGCTGGAATTCTTTCCAGTTCACATACTCCTCTCCCTTCCGTTGTTCTACCATTGTAATACAATTATCTACGGGGCATACCAGTTTACACAGGTTACAGCCTACACATTCTTCCTCTTTGATCGAATAAGTATTGTAAGGATTGCCATATGCCAGGTTAATGGCCTGATGCGAACCATCTTCGCAGCTGATATAGCACAATCCACAGTGAATGCATTTTTCCTGGTTGATATTAGCGACAATATGATAATTGATATCCAGTTCCTCCCAGCTCGTCAGTGTTGGTACGGAACGACCGATAAAATCATCGATTGTGCGGAAGCCTTTTTCATCCATCCAGTTATTCAGTCCGTCGCAGAGATCTTCTATGATGCGGAAACCGTAACGCATCGCCGCTGTGCAGACCTGTACGGTAGTAGCGCCTAATAACATAAATTCTGCGGCATCCTTCCAGGTACTGATACCACCGATACCGGAGATGGGCACCCGTGAAGTAACCGGATCCTGGCTGATGGTGGTCAGCATTTTGAGGGCAATGGGTTTTACTGCCGGACCACAATAGCCACCAAAGGTGGATTGTCCGCCGACATTGGGATTAGGGACAAAAGTATCCAGGTTGACACCGGTAACAGATTGAATGGTATTGATCAGGGATAATGCATGGCAGCCGGCTAATACAGACGCTCGTCCCGTAGGTACTACGGAATGTACATTCGGGGTTAATTTGGTAATCACAGGTATGCTGGCAACTTCCATGACCCACGCTACTACGCGGCCTGCTATTTCGGGGTCTTGTCCGACAGCCGCGCCCATCCCTCTCTCGGTCATGCCATGAGGGCATCCGAAGTTCAGTTCGAGGCCATGTGCACCGGTATCTTCTACCTTTTTGATCAGCTCATGCCAGCTTTCCCGGTTGTTGTCGGCCATCAATGATACGATCATGGCACGGTCCGGGAAAAGGCGCACACATTCTGCTATTTCTTTCAGGTTGATATCCAGCGGACGATCACTGATGAGTTCAATGTTGTTGAAACCCATCACGCGACTGCCGTTGTAATCAACAGAAGAATAACGGGAAGAGACATTCTTCACCTGACTGCCCAGTGTTTTCCAGACTACCCCTCCCCATCCGGCTTCAAAAGCCCTGAGCACATTGATCTTTTTATCCGTCGGAGGAGCGCTCGCCAGCCAGTAAGGATTTGGCGATCTGATACCCAGAAAATTGGCTGATATGTCTGCCATAGGAAAAAGTTTAAAGGCTGTTGCCGGCTTGTCCGCCGTCCAGCAGATACTGTAAAATTGCTTTTGCGCCATCTTTTCCTGCCTGTACGGCGTCTACCACTTCCTTGCCTCCATTGACACAGTCACCGCCGGCAAATACACCGGTGACACTACTGATGCTATTCGCCGTTACACTGATCTTTCCATTGTTATGATGCAGCTGATAGTCATGTACCAGTTGCTCGTAAGGCATTTGTCCGGCGGCCTTGATGACCATATCCACCGGCAATACTATTTTCTCTGCTGTGATCACGGGTTGTCTGTGGCCGTTTGCATCAGGTTCCAGTTGCACGATATGACACACTAATTGCGTCACTTTACCATTTTCTCCCAATATCTCTGCTGGTGCTGCTAGCCAGACGATCTTGCAGCCGTCCAGTAAGGCGATATTCATTTCGCTTTCTGTACAGGGCATTTCCTGCTGTGTTCTTCTGTAGACCAGTGTTACTTCTTTTGCGCCTAATCGTTTGGCTTGTGTGGCCGCATCAATAGCGGTCATACCCATACCGATGACGGCCACCTGGTCGCCTACAGGTACCGTAGGATAACCATTGTTCCGGATATCATAAATGAAACTGATGGCATCTACCACGCCTTCCATTTGCTCACCGGGGATGTACAGCTGACGTGCCAGTCCGACGCCAAAAGCGAGGTATACCGCATCATATTGTTGTTGCAGTTCATCCAGCGTTATATCCTTTCCCAGTTCCTTCCCATATTGAATATTTATCCCACCCAGTGAGGTGATAAAATCCACTTCGTCGCAGCAGAATTGTGGCGTAACTTTATAAGCGGCGATGCCATAGGTCATCAGTCCGCCCCCTTTTTCTTCTCTTTCAAAGATCGTCACGTCTACCCCTTCGCGGGAAAGTGCGTGGGCACAACTGAGTCCGGCAGGACCAGCACCAATCACGGCTACCTTTTTCCCGATAGTGACTTTCCTTTCAAACAGCTGCCATTTCTCTTCAATGGCCTTTTCCGTTGCATAACGCTGCAGCCGGGCGATGGGAATCGCTTCTTCCTCCCTGAGGTTGTACACACAGGCGCCTTCGCAGAGTTTTTCTACCGGACAAACCTTTGCGCATCCGCCGCCCATAATATTGGAAGAAAGGATGGTATAGGCCGCTCCACGGAGATTATCTGTCGTGATCTGTTTGATGAATTTGGGCACATTGATCCCTGTGGGGCAACTTTTTGTACAGGGGGCATCATAACAAAAGAGGCAGCGGTTGGCATCTACCATTGCCGCATCCCTTGTTTCAAACGGGGGATGTATATCGCTGAAATGCTGTTCGTATTCCTCAGCAGTCAATCTGTTATTGCGTACTGCCATATAGGTGATTTAAATGAAACTTATAACTCCGTCAGTTTACCATAGGTTTCCGGCCGGCGGTCTCTGAAGAACTGCCACACATTCCTGACTTCGTCTATCATGTCGAGGTCGAAAGAGGCGATCAGCAGTTCGTCTTTGTCTTCGGAAGCACTGGCGAATATTTGTCCGCGGGGATCCACGAAGTACGAAGACCCATAAAACTTACCTATATTCCAGGGCTTTTCTTCTCCTACCCTGTTAATACAGCCCATGAAATAACCATTGGCAGCTGCATGAGCAGGTTGTTCCAGTTTCCATAGATACTGTGACAGACCGGCTACTGTTGCCGACGGATTATATACGATCTCTGCACCATTGAGTCCGAGTATCCGTGCGCCATCCGGGAAGTGCCGGTCATAGCAGATGTAGACACCTACCTTTGCATATCTCGTCTGGAACACGGGGTAGCCGAGGTTACCCGGTTTAAAGAAGAATTTCTCCCAGAAGCCCGAAGTATGCGGAATATGATTCTTTCTGTATTTGCCCAGGTAGGTACCATCTGCATCGATCACAGCGGCGGTGTTGTATAATACGCCTGCCTGTTCCTTTTCGTAGATCGGTACGATGATCACCATGTTGTATTTCTTTGCATAGGCGGCCATGCGTTCGGTTGTAGGACCAGGTACTGTTTCAGCAGAAGCATACCATTTGGCATCCTGGCCCGGACAAAAATAAGGGGTGTCGAAAATTTCCTGTAAACAAAGGATCTGTACACCTTTTTCTCCGGCTTCCTCTATCAGGGGAATGTGTTTCTGAATCATCGCTTCCTTTATCTCTTCAATGGTACCTTCGCCTTCTGTTTTGGGTAAGCTCATCTGAATCAATCCTGATTTAATAATACGCGACATGGGGATCTGTTTTAGGGTAATGAATGGTCAGTGGCAAGGATCAGATTTTTCCGCTGACCTTATTGCGTTTTATGAATTGTCCATATCCTTTGGGTACGAGACACTCGCCTTTATCAATGGCAACTTTCCCTCTGAGCAGCACGGTTTTCACCTTGCCTGTCAGCGGCCAGCCTTCGTAAGCGGAATAATCTACCCGCATATGATGGGTGGCTGCTGAAATAGTATGTTGTTCCTTAGGATCGAAGAGCATAATATCAGCGTCACTGCCGATGGAGATTGTTCCTTTTTTCGGGAACATGCCAAAGATCTTCGCAGGATTGGTACAGGCCACCTCAACATATTTATTGAGGCTGATCCTGTTTTTGCTGACACCTTCGCTGAAGAGGAGTTCCATCCTGTTTTCGATAGCAGGATGTCCATTAGGGATCTTTGCAAAGTTATCTTTCCCCATCAGTTTCTGTTCCCACATAAACGGACAATGATCTGTAGCCACGATGTTTACAAGACCCTGATTAATACCTGCCCAGAGTGTTTCCTGGTCTTTCGCTTCGCGCAATGGCGGACTCATAACCCACTTCGCGCTGTCAAAGCCCTGCTCATATTTTGATGCATCCAGGAGCAGATACTGGATACAGGTTTCTACATATACTTTCTGGTTTCTACGGGTTGCATTACGTACGGCATTGAGTGCGCCTTCGCAGGTCATATGTACGATGTAGCCAGGGCAACCCGTGTAATTAGCCAGATCGGTAAAACGGGCAGACGCCTCGGCTTCCGTCACTTCCGGTTGGGAAAGATAATGATACAGCGGAGATGTCTTTCCTTCTGCGAGGTGTTTTGCCACCAGGTAATCAATCACGTCGCCATTGGTAGCATGTACGGTGACCATACCGCCCTGCTGCCGTACCTCCTGCATCAGATCGGTCATCTGGCGGTCGTCGATCATCAATGCCCCTTTGTATGCCATAAAGGTTTTGAAGGAAGTAATGCCTTCCTGTTCTACCATGGTCTTTATTTCCGCTTTGGTAGCCGGATTGAAATCAGTTACGGCCATATGAAAGCTATAATCTCCTACAGCCGTTCCGTTGGCTCTGCCGTTCCATTCATCCAATGCTTCCTGCAGAGAATGTCCCTGTTTCTGTAATACGAAGTCGATGACGGTAGTGGTACCTCCATGCAGGGCGGCGCGGGTACCTGTTTCATGCGTATCGCTGGAGAAGGTACCCATAAAGGGCATATCCAGGTGTACATGCGGGTCGATGCCTCCCGGCATCACGAGCAGACCGGTTGCATCGATGACTTGAGCGTCGCCGGCGGGCAGCTCTTTTCCGATGGCAACGATCTGTTCTCCCTGCACCAGTATATCTGCCTGGTAATCGTCTGTAGCGGTAATAACCCTTCCGTTTTTAATCAGCAGTGACATAATTGACTCCCTGTTTATTGGTTCCGGTAGTGGTAATGATACTATAAGAACGCATGATGAGGTAATAGCTGATGCCTGACACAAAGAAACCTACAAACCATGCATAGCTGTATAAGTGTGTGATCCAGGCCGGTACTGCATCCGGTGGAATAAGTTTGATGGTGGTAAGAAAACCGGGGATATTGGGGACGATGCCCAATATCAGGGCCAGCATGGCATAGCGGTTAAAACCATTGGTAAAACTATATTGTCCTTTCGGATCGTATAGTGCAGTCATCTGTAGTTGTTGTTTTCTCACCAGGTAATAATCGGCGATCATAATGCCCCCTACGGGGCCCAATAAGCTGGAATAACCCACCAGCCAGGTAAAGATGTACCCGGTAGGATCAGCGACTAATTTCCAGGGGAAAATAAGTATGCCGATGATACCGGTGATATAACCGCCTGTGCGGAAGTTGATTTTCTGCGGAGCGAGGTTGGCGAAGTCATTCGCCGGACTGATAATATTCGCGGCGATGTTAGTCGCCAGCGTGGAAATAGCCACTGCGATCATCGCGATGCTTACCAGTATTTTATTTTCAAACTTACCGGCGAGTACAACCGGATCCCAGATGGTAGTCCCGTATACGATGGTAGTGGCAGAAGTCACGACTACCCCAATGAAAGAAAACAGGGTCATGGAAGGAGGTAATCCCAAAGCCTGTCCTTTGATCTGTGCCCGTTGATTGACGGCATACCGGGTGAAGTCAGGAATATTCAGGGACAGTGTCGCCCAGAAGCCGACCATACCTGTCAGTCCGGGTACGAAGAATGCCCAGAAAGCGGCATCTGAGGTAAAGCGGGAAGGTTGTGTCAGAATAGGGCCTAATCCGCCTTCTACAGCGTTAATTGCCCAGAACAGGAGGGCCAGTACGGCTACCGGCAGAAAAATAGCTTTAAAGACCAGTAATTTGCGGATACTGTCGATGCCCAGGTATACGATATACATGTTCAGCAGCCAGAAAAGCAGGAAACAGATGGCCGGACCAGTTGCCAATCCGAAGGAAGCCGGAAATATGGCGGGCATTGTCGCCAGCGCGGGTATCCATAATTGTAACATCTGGTACAGGGCAAAACCGCCGATCCAGGTCTGGATACCAAACCATCCGCAGGCGACGATGGCCCGTAACATGGCGGGTATATTAGCGCCTTTGGTACCAAAACTTGCCCTGGCAAATACGGGAAAAGGAATACCGTATTTAGCGCCGGCGTGTCCGTTCAGGATCATAGGGATCAGTACAACCGTATTACCGGCAAAGATGGTGAGGATGGCCTGCCACCAGTTCATACCACCTTCAATGAGTGAACTGGCCAGCATATAGGTAGGGATACACAGGCTCATGCTGATCCAGAGGCTGGCATAGTTCCAGGTATTCCAGGTCCTTGCGGAAGCGGGTACCGGTGCCAGGTCTTCACTGTAGAGTGCAGAGCGGGATACATTTTGGCTGATGTCTTCGTGGTCTGTCATGTAGGTCGGATTACAGGTATTTATGAGATTGGCCAGGGCCGTATATTATCAGGTCACATATTCATCTGCAATAGACAGTGCATCATCTATCATGGCCAGTCCTTCGTCTACCTGCGTCCTGGTAATGCTCAGCGGTGGTGCGATGAATACATAATTCCAGCGTACGAAGGCATACATTCCCAGTTGTTTCAGTCTTGCGGCGACCCTGTTCATGACCGCCATTTCTTCCGGTCTGGCGTTGAAGGGTACCATCGGTTCTTTTGTTTCGCGGTTTTTTACCAGTTCGATACATCCCAGCAGTCCGGTATTACGGAAGTCGCCGATACAGGGGTGATGCAGTTTCATGGCTTCTACCTCTCTTTCGATGTACATGCCCATATCGGCGGCATTTTCTATCAGGTGTTCATCTTCATAGATCTTCAGCACTTCCACACCTGCTGCGCAGGCGACGGGGTGGGCGGAATAGGTCAGTCCCAGCCAGAGTGTTTTATCATCGAAATGAGCTGCTATTGTATCACTAACGATCAAAGCACCCAAAGGGATATATCCGGCGGTAATTCCTTTGGCGGTAGCGATCATATCGGGTACTACGCCGTGCAGTTCACTGGCAAACCATTTACCAGTTCTGCCGAAGCCGCTCATGACTTCATCCATGATCAGCAAGATGCCATATTTATCACAGATTGCCCGGATTTTTTGCAGATAGTCCGGCGGATATTTAATACAACCCGAAGAACCACTTTCTCCTTCCATGAGTATGGCGGCTACATTTTCCGGCCCTTCAAACTGGATCACCCTTTCCACATGGCTGACACACTCGCGGTTACAGGAAGTGATCTCCTTTCCGAAGGGGCAGCGATAGCAGTATGGATCTTCCACATGCACAAAGTTAGGCGCCTGTTGCGCATCATGCGGCAGTTTACGCGGATCGCCTCCGGCGGTCATAGACGCGTAGGAGGCACCGTGAAAGGCACGATAGCGGGCGATGATTTTATGTCTGCCGGTATATAGTCTGGCCAGCTTCACCGCATTTTCTATTGCGCTGGCCCCACATACGGTAAACAGTGTTTTTTGCAGATTGCCTGGTGTGATTGCAGCCAGTTTCCGTCCCAGCTGTCCACGCGCTTCCGTCACACATCCCGGCGTAACGTAGCTGACTTCCTGCATCTGTTTCATAACGGCCGCAGTCACCCTGGGGTGACCGTGGCCGATGTTAACGTTAATCAGTCCTGATGAAAAGTCCAGATAACGTTTGTCATCATAGTCATAGAGATATACCCCGGCTGCGTATTTCACCGCGATAGGGCTGATACCTTTCTGTTTGCTCCACGAGAACAATGTATAATCCAGGTTGTCCTGGATAATCTCCTGGGCATGTGATAATGTCTTAGCTTCCGGCATAAGTGCCATTTTTTGTAGTCAATAATGTTAACTCATCCAGTTAACGCCTTCTTCAGGGTTCCATTTGGTCGTACTTTTCTTCAACCTGGTCCAGAATTCTATGGAGCTTTTTCCGGTGATATCACCAACGCCGAACTTACTTTCATTCCATCCGCCAAAAGAGAATGGTTCGCGGGGAACGGGCACACCTACATTTACACCGATCATACCGGCGCTGGCCCTTTCTGCTATATAGCGGGCCATCCCTCCGTTCTGTGTAAAAACCGAAGCCGCATTGCCGTAGGGGTTGGCATTTTCAATGCGGAGCGCTTCATCTACGGTTTCGGTACGCATGATACTGATAACAGGTCCGAAGATTTCTTCCTGAGCGACCGCCATATCAGCGGTTACATAATCGATCACGGTAGGGCCAACATAAGTACCGTTTTCTTTACCTGCTACCTGCACACCCCGACCGTCTACAAGAATACGGGCGCCTTGTGCTTCGGCTTCAGTAATATATTTTTCGATCCTTTCCTTTGATTCTTTACTGATGACGGCACCCAGGTTTTGTCCGGGTACGATCTTTCTTGCTTCTTCGCATACGAGATCAACGATATGATCCACGGCGCCGACCCCGATCATGGCAGATGCGGCCATACAACGCTGTCCGGCGCAACCGCTCATAGAAGCGGCCACGTTCTGTGCGGTCATACCAGGTTTCGCATCCGGTAATACCAGTAAGTGATTTTTGGCGCCGCCCAAGGCAAGGCAACGTTTCAGGTGCTGTGTGGCACGCTGATATACTATCCTGGCAATCTTTGTAGAGCCTACAAAAGAGACTGCTGCTATATCCGGATGATCACAGATGGCATTGACAATTTCGCTGTCGCCATTGACAATATTCAATACACCATTCGGGAGACCTGCTTCTTTCAGTAAACGGGCAATGATCCCCAGACTGAGCGGTACTTTTTCCGATGGTTTCATTATCAGGCAATTGCCCAGGGCGATGGCATTCGGGATGGTCCAGTTAGGCACCATCGCAGGGAAATTGAAGGGTACGATCGAGGCGACTATACCTAATGGTACATGTGAAGTTCTGCACTCCACACCGGCACTTACTTCCAGTACTTCACCCGCGATCAGTTGCGGTAAAGAAGTCGCAAATTCTGTCAGTTCGATACACTTTTCTACTTCAGCCACGGCTTCACTCATGGTTTTGCCGTTTTCTTCACTGACCAGTGCGGCCAGTCCCTGCAGGTGTTGTTCCAGCAGATATTTATAACGAAAGAATACCTGTACTCTTTCCTTGATAGGCGTCTTACTCCAGCCCGGAAATGCAGCTTTGGCTGCCTGTACGGCTTCTTCCAGATCGGCGGCGGTGGAGCATGGCATTTCAGCTAACAAGGAACCGTCTGTTGGTGATATTACAGGCAACGTCCGTTGAGATGATACTTCTTTAAAACTTCCATTAACAAAGTTCCTGACCCGTTCGTACTTCATATGCTTTGGGGAGTTTGGGTTATGGGTGCATTTTTTATACGATACCCTTAATTTACTGAAAAATCTGTACATTTAGTATGTATTTTCTAACATTTCTGTACGTTGTCCTTTTAACTCCTCACCTATATATTAAAGAGAAATGGGAAAAACTAAATCAGCCGACAAAACGCCCCTCGACGACCTGGATTTCTCTATTCTGACTTACCTGCAGCAGGACGGCAGGATTTCCTTTACAGTCATCGCTGAAAAGCTGCATGTATCTATCGGTACGATCCGTACGCGTTTTAATCGGCTGATTGAAGAAGGGACGATTAATATTGTGGGCAGGGTGGATCCGGAGAAGGTGGGATTCCATTCCTATGCGCACATTGCGGTATATGTGAGACCGGCTACCTTAAAAGATGCGGTGGCGCAGCAGATTGCCGTTATGCCGGAAGTGAGTTTTCTGGCAATGACCTCCGGGGCTTACGATCTCGAAGTAAATGTGATGTGCAGGGATAATGATCACCTGCTGGAATTTGTAAATGAGTTGTCTAAACTGGAGGGGGTGTATCAGACGAAGACTACGCTTTATTTTAAAGTTTATAAGTATGCACAGCCGGACCTGGGGTTGTTGAAGAATTAAGAATTAACAATTAGGAATTAGGAATTCAATGCAGCGAAGATTGTTGCGAGCAATTCCTAATTCCTAATTGTTAATTCCTAATTTATTCTCTGTACGGCGCCTGCCACGACCGGGGACAGCTGAATACTGATATCCATTTCTTCTGTCACATCTGCAATATGATTAGCCAGCGTGATCTGTGGCTGGGCATTCCCATTATTTGCAAACATCAGTCCGATGATCCGGCTTTCCTTATCGACGATCACGGCACCTGAATCTCCTTTTTCAGAGAAATGGTGCGTAGGATCGACCGGCTGGATAGCAATCTGGCCCCTGAAGGTGTGTTCCTTACCTTCTATCGGGAAGGTGGTAGCGGGATAATTGATGTCTACGACCCGGCCTTCTGTCCGTCCGGAGACTTCTCCTACCTTAAAAACGATCTGACCTGCGAGTGCGACACCCATACCGACGATGCCATTGTACCGGGGCATACCGTCAATACTCAGTCCGTTGATCTCGTTTCCAGCTGACTGACCAATAGCCGTATCGTCTACTTCTGCGATAGCGGCATCTACTCTTTCATTGATGATACCTTTTACAATCCGGCCGATGGCATTTTTATCATCCGTGGGATGAAACGGCAGTTCTTTATCCGATAATTCGGGAATGACGGCCGGCGCGGGCTGATAGACCTTATCTCCTACTTTAGCGGCATTAGCCATGAGCACATGACAGTTGCTCAGTAATACCGGTTTACCGTCTTTGTTTCTCTTAGCCAGGCATCCCAGGGTACCGTGTGCGACTTCTGTACCGAAGCTTTCTTCGTCACGGATGATAATCCGGTTGGTGATCTGGATGCCGCCTCTTACGGGACGATACTTATTTTCGTCCAGGCAGGCCCGGAAACCGTGAATCATGTTCACGTCCGTAGGGATGCCATTGATCTCGGAAGGCAGCACTTCATGCGCCTGCAGCTGGCTGTGGTCTTTCTTTTCTTCCACATAGATCCGGATACAAAGCTGGTCTGTAACACGGCCGGCGGTTTCTTTCAAACCAATACTGACGTGGTGTACACCGGGGATCTTCAGTAACAGCTCTTCTATTCCGTTCTTCAGCAGGTCCCGGATCATTTCGTTCTCCCGATGCAGTTCTTCTGTTGATTTCATGCTAAGCGTTTTTAAGGGTGCTGAAAATACGGAGTTCTTTGCGTAATAACGCAATCTGTCCTGTAAGATTGTTCACGCAATTGTAACAACTGCGTATGCGCGTATGCGTGACGCATAACGGGGGATGAGGAGGAATTCATCTACATGTGATTTTTTGGGGTGTTAACTGTTTCCGTCTGAGGACTTTTTTAATGTTGTTTTAGGGCTTATTATCCTCTATACCAAACTACATTTTTTTTACGATAAATCAAAGTTTAAACTCACATTCAATAAAGCCCTTATGTAGTCCGTTGTTCCGGGTCATTTCTTCGTATTATCCCCTTATTATACCGTTATTAAGCCGTAAGTTCTTCGTTCCCGAACGGAGAAATAACGGCCTAATGACGGTATAATGGCGTTTTAATGGTACAAATCAGCCCTGAGATCGAAGAAACACTGGGGTTTCGGGGAGAAATACCCGTCTTTCAGCGACGGGCGGACGGTCAGCCGGAGGTAAATTATTATTGGCATTTCGGAATTCTCCGATATCTTTGCATCAGAGATCCGTAGACAACGTAAATATAAACATGGACAAACATGAGTAATCTGAGCTTATTTAAGCCTTTCAGCCTTAAATCGCTGAACATAAAAAATAGAATCGTAATGGCCCCTATGACGAGGTCATTTTCACCAAACGGCGTACCGGGAGACGATGTGGCCGCATATTATCAGCGTCGTGCTGCAGGAGAAGTGGGATTAATTTTATCTGAGGGTACGGTGATTAACCGTCCGGCGTCTTCTGCAGATCCGAACATTCCTCGTTTTCATGGCGATATCTCCCTGGGTGGCTGGCAGAAAGTGATCAATGGGGTACATGCTGCCGGCGGGGCTATGGGTCCTCAGATCTGGCACCAGGGTATCATGGATAACCATCATTCCGGCTGGACGCCGCTGACGCCTTTTGAAGGTCCGTCAGGATTGAACAGACCAGAAAATACGAATGGTCATGCGATGTCAGAAAAAGACATTGCCGATACCATTAAAGCATTCGGCGATGCAGCAGCGGATGCCAAAAGACTGGGATTTGATACGGTTGAAATACATGGTGCACATAACTACCTGATCGACCAGTTCTTCTCCGACAAGACCAATCATCGTACTGATAAATATGGTGGTAAATCGCTGGCAGAACGTACCCGTTTTGCGGTGGAAGTGATTAAAGAAGTGCGTAAGCGTGTAGGTGAAGATTTCCCGCTGATCATTCGTCTTTCCCAGTGGAAACCGTATGAATACAATGGTAAAATGGCCAATACGCCGGAAGAACTGGAAGCATGGCTGCAACCGCTGGCTGAAGCTGGTATTGACATCTTCCATTGTTCACAGCGCCGTTTCTGGGAACCTGAATTTGAGGAGTCTGATCTGAACTTTGCCGGATGGGCGAAAAAAGTGACCGGTAAGGCAACCATCACCGTAGGTTCTGTAGGACTGAATGGTGAGTTCCTGGCGGCGTTCAAAGGCGAGAGCTCAGAACCTAGTTCGCTGGAAGAACTGCTGCGCAGATTCGACAGAGGTGATTTCGACCTGGTGGCTGTCGGCAGACCATTACTGGCTGACTCCGATTGGGTAAAGAAAATTAAAGACGAGAGAACCGGTGAATTAAAAGGTTTCTCCAAAGAAGCATTGGCTCAATTGCTATAGTTGTATATTTGTTGTTAACGAAGGCGCTGCGGGAGACTGCAGCGCCTTTATTGTTTCCTCATATATTATTGTACATTTGACAGTAATAATCTGTTTTGTTCAATACTGATTCCATGATGAAAATCTCCTTCAACTGCTTTTTTAGCCGGCAATGCCAGCTTATCCGTATTGTTTTCTTCTTTGTTATGATCATAGGGATGGCCCTCTCCTCCCCTGCGCAACGGCGTGGTACAAATAAGACAAAACCCGTGTATAGTGGTTATCTGTTCACCTACTTTACCGGGAACGATAAAAGCAAAGAACAGATCTGCTTTGCGCTGAGTGATGATGGTTATCACTTCAAGGCACTGAACGGGAATCAGCCTGTGCTCAGATCTACGGATATCAGTGAGACGGGAGGTGTGCGTGATCCGCATATTTTGCGGGGAGCGGACGGCAAGACCTTTTACATGGTGGCCACGGATATGGTATCTGCTAAAGGGTGGAACAGTAATCGTGGTCTTGTGCTGATGCGATCAAGTGATCTTATACACTGGACTTCAACAGCGATCAATCTACAGACAAAATATGCCGGTCAGGATAGTTTACTGCGTGTGTGGGCGCCACAGACGACCTATGATGCACAGGCGAAAAAATACATGATCTATTTTTCTACGAAATATGGTCATCAGCCGGATAAAATCGTGTACGTTTATGCGAATAAAGACTTTACGGATCTGGAGGGTGAACCCAAACAACTGTTTTTTAATCCGGAGCAGGCGGCTTGTATTGATGGTGATATTCAGCAAAAGGATGGTAAATTTTACCTGTTCTTTAAAACGGAAGACAGGCGTCCGGGGATCAAGATTGCGGTGTCTGAACGGCTGACAACTGGGTATAAGATGCAAAGCAATGATTATGTGCAGCAGACGGATAAACCTGTGGAGGGTGCGGGTACTTTCAGGCTGAATGACGGTAGTGGTTATATTCTGATGTATGATATGTATACCAGCGGGCGGTATCAGTTTACTAAGACGACTGATTTTAAAACCTTCAAGGCGATAGATGAAGATGTGTCACTTGATTTTCATCCGCGGCATGGGACCGTGATGCCGGTGACTGCGGAAGAGATGGCACGGTTGAGGAGTGCGTGGTAAATAATTCGCCTGGCAGCTCTACCCGGGACTATAGACAATTGTGTGTCCATGACTCACCATACGATCCAGTTGCCATTAATCGTCTGATTCCGGGAGGTTGGCCGTTGCAGTCCTTTTGTCAATTCAGGTACCCGTTTCTCCACTATTTTTTTTAACTGGCTGAGTGTGAGGGTGTCATTATTACGAAATGCTTCCAGGATGCTGAAGGTGAATACGCCGTGTTTCAGACTATTGTCTTCTTTGGCAAACTGGAATGCAGAAGATGCTGCTATTACATTCGCGCCGTTGCTTTTTCTTACATCTACAAATAGTTCCTGCGTCAGTTCATATAACTTTTCCATGCCCAGACGACGGGGTCCGATATTTCTGACTTTAGGTCCTTTTACACCCTCAACGGAAAAAATACTATCCCGGGCTAAGGATTCCTTTTTTTCCCGGTATTGCGCCAGTAAAGTGGTATCTAGCTCGCCACTGTTACAGGCATCGATCAGTAAAAGCTTCCTCCTTGCCGGAATATTGTCCAGCAAGCCGTACAGCTCCTCGTAGGGCAGTCCACCTGAAGCGGGATTGTCGAAGTTAACGTCATAGGTGGACAGAAAATATTGTTGTCCGCTGAGTAAACCATGCCCTGAGTATACCAGGATCACCTTATCATTTACAGCTGATCTGTTCAGTGTTTCTTTGAGTTGCCTAACACGTTCCAGTGTCACGTGGCTATCGAATAGGGTATCGATGACAAGGTTGTCACCCAGCTTTTTCCTGAGTGTATCTGCCAGGTATTGTACATCGGCGACGCTCCATTGAAGGTTATTGGCAGTGTCCCTGAATTGCCTGCAACCGATACCTATAAAAAACACCTTCTCCTTTGGGGCAACAGGCGGATGATATGTCACCACTTTGGGATAGCGGTAGCTGCTGATACCACCTTTATTCATGGCGGCAGCTTCAATGACATTGACGCCATTTGATAACGTAATGGTAAGCGTTGTATCGAACGTCGATTTTTCCGCGGAGGTGATGGCCATACCGTTTGCGCCATATATGGGCACTTCATTTACCCAGACATTTACTGAAGACAGGTCCTGGTCATCATCTTCTGCAGATAAGTCAAGCTGAACGGTATCCACATTTTGCAGAAAATTAATACTATCACGATTGGTGATTTCCATAGCAGGAAAACTATAGTCATCGGAGAATTGCGTGGTATCAATACGCAGGTCCCGGATCCGCTTCAGGTAAGCCTGATGATAAGCGGCTATTAATGCGGTATCTGAGGGATCTGTTCTTGCCAGTAAGATATCCGGTCTGTTAAAGCGTATATCCAGCTGATCAAACCCCAAAATGGTATTTTCCGGTATTACATAGTGCAGTAGTTTGGCTGCATCATGAGAACAACGATAGAACCCTTCCGGATCCTGGATTAAAAAACCGCTTCTGTCAACCGGAAAGAAGCTATACAATGCCTGCCTTTTCTTAATATCCCAGATGAAGGCCCGGCGGTCTTTGGATAAGCTGGTCAGGTACTTTCCGTCGGCGCTAAATGAAAGAAAATGTACATAATCAGTATGTCCTAATAATGGGAACAGGGCTTTACCTGTATGGATGTCCCATACTTCAACTCTTCCATCTCCTCTTCCTGTGGCAATTTTGTTGCCATCCGGACTTAGTGCCAGGGCGTCCATGGTATTGTCTGATCTTGTTTCCGTCGCGATCGCAGCAGGCGTACTACCGTGCAATTCATGTAACAATTTGCCGGTGCTGACATTATAGATACATACAAATCCGCTTTCTGCTGTTGTAATGATATACTTGTCATCATTGGAGAACACGGCGCCGGTCAGCCCATAGCTGAGGGGCAATGCGATATGCATAATGGTGGCGGCTCCTGGTACGGATTTAACCCATATTTCGTTGTCAGCCACCACAAGCAGCTGTCTGGCATTATGACTAAAGTCCACCCCTAGGGCCCATCCGCTGCACGTTATTTCCCTGATCACTTCTCCGGTGCGGGCATTCCATATCCTGGCCGTACTGTCCTGCGAAGCGGTAGCCACCAGGCTGTCATTCCTGCTGAAGGCCACTGCATAAATAATATCGCGGTGCAGATCAAAGTTTCTGCGTATAGCGCCATCTTTCGCGTCTACAATAGCGGCTTTATGACCTGAGCCGATTAATAACTGTTTTCCATCATGCGAAAAGACCATGGAGCCTATACGCTTCTCTGCGCATTTTTTGTTATATAGCAACTTCCCGGATGCCAGATCCCAGGCGCTGATGGTTCCATACTGTGAGGATCCTGCTATTGTCCGGCCATCCGGGCTGATAACAGTTCTGGTAATGCCGGCAGCAGTATCTGCCAGCAATAATTCCGGCATACCTGTTATCAGACTCCAGACACGCAAAGAGCCATCTCCATAACATACTGCAATATGTTTATTCGCCGTATCTGATGAAGCATACACGGACCATGACACATGACCGCGCAAAGAGGTGTAGCTAGTACTGTCATTTACATTCCTGATAGTAGCCTGTGCTTGTGCGACCACTGCATATTTCTCCTGATCGGGACTAAACCTGACCAGGTCCGCATCAAATGACTGCAGTATCTTTCCTGAGCGGGCATCCAAGAGGATAGCTGCTTCAAATTTGGTGGACAACAACAACTGTTTGTCGTGCTGCACAAATTCGATCGATGTAGGTCTTAGTCCGACATCGGGCCAGTCGGCAATAAGTTTTCCCGTATACACATCCCACAATTGTACATCACCTTCTGTCGTGACGACTGCAAGTTGTTTTTCATCACTTGAAAATGTTGCGTCACTTAACCTCGCCCTGCTGCCCCGGCAGGTTTTAACGAGGTTACCTGTCCGGACATCCCATATGTGAACACTTGAATCAACGGCACCTGTGACAATCAAATCGCTTCCCGGACTAAAATGAGCGAAGAGGCTGTTTTCTTTAATGATCGTGTGCGGCACGCCGGTGGATGCGTCCCAGATATACACGGAATCATCGAAGCTGGAAGCAACCACAAGCTTGCCATCTGGACTAAATTCAACATTCCAGAAGTTCTTACCATCGAGAAGATTACAGATGAAGTCTCCGGTCTTGCCGTCACATAAGCGGATATAGTCACTGACAGCTGTTGTGATAATACGGGAGCCATCGTAATTAACAGATACATGCTCAATACTATATTTATCTCTCAGCCTTAGTTTTTCCTTACCGCTGCTCACCTCCCATATCCTGGCGGTCTGATCCTGCGAAGCGCTTATTATCCACTTATTATCCGGGCTGAACTCTACTTCATTAACTGTTTCTGTATGCCCCTGACAATCCGCCAGTATCAGCCCTGTATTCACGTCCCATATTTTGACCGTCCGGTCAGAACCTGCCGTGACTGCCATTTTACCATCCTTACTAAAGGAAAGATCATTGATAAAACCAGCATGTCCGATTGGCAAAACCAGCTTGGGACGCTGCGCCATTACACTTCCAGAGAATAGTAAGATCGCGAAAAGGAGGCTTCTTTTCATACTACCTTAATCTTTGATGTTAAGCATAATGCTCTGTATAACGCCCTCAGTCTGTCCCCTCAGGGATGCTTTGTTTTTCTGACCTAATTCGTAGGAATAATTGAATATCTTTTCCAGCACCGGCATGTTGCTTTTGGTGGCAAGACCTTTGAATCCTGCCAGGTATTCCAGATCAAGCATTTGTTTACTGGCAAACAGTTTAAAGATCTGTGTACCAAATGGCGGATCAAATTCTATAATATATTCGGTAAAGATATGCTCTCCCCGTGCGGGTATCTGCAGATCTGACGAGTAGATGGGATTATCGAGCTGTTTATTGGGAAATAACGGAGCGATCACACCATCTGGCTGCAGGGCGATCAGGTTAATATAAATGGGCACTGTACTGTGATTTTTCACCCAGACCAATATCGCATCTGTCTTTGAAAACTGGTAGGTCCCGTTTATCTTGTTATATGCGGATGCGGTATCGATTTTTCCATTCTTCAACCTGACAAGTTTCACTTCGGGATCAACGATAGGATCCGTGATATTCAATCCGGCCAGGAATGCATACTGCAGGTAGCGGTTGACGATTGCTTTAAGACTGTCCTTATGTGCTACTGCGGGGACAATCGTACCAAAGCACATTCCGGTGGCGGCAATTACGAGACTATCACGGGAGGGTCCTTTAACCAGAATGAGGTCTGCGGAATCTTTAAAACCGATCAGGGGCCAGCCTGCGAAGGTATTCCTTATTTCTTCGGCTTCCTTACGGGAATACCCTGACAATCTGATGCTGACAGGGCGCTGGCTGAATACGGGCGTACTCAAAAATATCCATCCCTGCATATTCCCATTGTTATTTTTTCCGTACAGTTGAACAATACTTTGATATAGATCGGCCTTTACAACGCGCCCTCTTTGTATGAGTTGCCCCGCTGTTGTATCGACGGTATTATAGGGATACAGCGATACCAAGGCCCCACTATCAAGGCCGGCTAATGCGCCTCCTTTGACAAGTATTTTGTCGGGTTCCAGCACTTGTGCAATCTCAAAAGAGGTGGGTTTAGGGACATATCTGCCGCCCCATAAGAGCCGGTTTTCGCTGTTGCCCTCAAAAACGGGGTGTTGCCCGGGATTTATGGACTGGATATTGCTTTCAATGATACTGAAAAAAGAACCGTAGGTAACAGCTGTTCCCAGTGTACTGAGTGCGCTGCACATCGCAAATGTCAGGGGACCTACCTTTTCCGCATCACCATTTTCCACTTCCACTGCAACTTCTTCTGCGCGCGATGCGGAGAATACGGCGAAGCTGGCCATATTGGCGTCATTATTTCGTTGGGGGCCATCTACTATCAGCGTAGTATCTGTTGTGTTTCCGGAACATTCTTTAAAAGTAGCGGAGACAAGGGGAGGCTGATCTCCCCTTACTCCGCTTTTAAATCTGGCGCCGGTGCCTGAATGACAAGCGTCTATAAAAAAAACGACATCTCCATCTTTTCCTGCTTTTTTTCTCAGACGGCGAAGGTATTCGCCTATTTTGTCATCCCGCAGAAATTGTGACTGGTTTTTGGGATAGTCTTTTTTATCTGCGTTTTCCGGCAATATGGCATTATATGTTACGATACTTTCATCCAGGCAATCTGTTTCATCACGATTATCATCTTCCACCTGTTCCCCATGCGAAGAAAATGCTACGAATACTACATCACCCGGCGTAACTGTTTTGATCAACTGTCCAAATGCACTATCAATACCTTCGATAGTGGCCTTTTGATTGACCAGTATGCTGATATCTGCGCTTCTGAAGGACTGGCGCTGCAGGACGGTCCTGATAAGTGTCGTATCATTGGCTGTATTCAGCAGTGCCCAGCCATTTGGAGGATAATTGCCGATGGCAATGATCAGTGCGTGGCGGTTGGGCGGTTGCTGTGCATACAATGTGTCTGCAACGAGCAGTAATATTACCAATAGCAGATGTTTCATGACGGGGTATAATGACAAGTGAAATGGAATGAAACTATTTCTTCGACCTGTTATTGTTTGTCAGCGTAAAGAATGGAATATCTACACACAGGAATGCATTCCACCGCCAGCTGGGGCTATTTACAACCGTTGTATTATCCACGTTTACTTTCCCCAATCCGGGGCCGTATTGTCCGCCAATACCCAGGGAAAGCGGGATATTCTTAAATGCGCCATAGACAAGATATAATCCAGGGGACACTATCTGACCAAGTTTTACGGAATAATCTTTTTTAATGACTGCTTCATCTGAGGTGCCGGAACTGGGTACAGAATCTCTTTTCAGCTGGTAGTCTACGATTGCGCCTATATCAAACAGTGCGGCAAATATACCCAGGCTGCCGCAATTATTCTTCAATCCCCAATTAAGGGATATACCAATTGGAGCAGTCACCCCGAACTGATCGTTCCAGGCACCTCCGACAGTCTTATCTTTTCCCTTTTCCAGGCGAAGGAAAGCGCCCAGGTATCCCTGTACGGATATATTGAATGCGGAATTCTTCTTGATGGAGGAACTACCTACGGGTAATACGGTGCTTTCGATCAGCTTCGCCACTTCTTCTGATGAAGTTGCATTTACAACATTGGCCATGAACATGCCATAACGGGCAATGCGAAACAGCACGTCGCTATAGTTCTTTTTAAAGGCATATAAGGTTTTCACTCTTTTCAGCGATGACAGCACATTGTCTATCGTCATCAATTCGGCACTTCCCGCAACGCTGGTCTTTGCCCTGTTGACCCTTTCTACCCTGTACACTTCTATAAGGCTATCCACAAGATTCAGGTGTTTCTCTTTCAACTGGCTGATCTCATTCCTGTCAATCTTCTTTGCAGCGCCTAAAACGGTCAGCAGTGAATCCGTCATCCGCAGCTGACGATCGCTTTCAGCGGTTCCTATCAGACCAGGTATTTCTTCCAGGACTGTAATAGCGTTTGACATTGCCTGGCTATACTGTTTGGTGTAAATGCTTTTATATAAATTATTGACAGATGTGGCAATTTTAGTGTAGCTGTCAACCGGAATACGATCATCAAATAGCTTGGCAATGCCGAGGCTATAATCCATTACATCTATTGCGACGCTGATGTAATTACTATGGTCTTCGTTAGTTATTTTCACCTTTTCACTTTCCTTCCGTTTGAAATCAGCAAAAGCGACGTCTACTTTTTTGGCCAATGTAATAAACTCCTTCACCTGGGTATAGAGAATGATCGCGTTGTCACTCTGTTTATTCATCATGTCTGCGAAAGGCATCCGATCACTTCCATTAAAAAAGACAACATCCTTTTTACGTGTATCCTGTAGTACTAATGCCAGATAAATCTTAAATCTGGTTTCGTCTTCGAGCATGGCATTCACTTCTTTTTCGGTAACCCAGGCACTTGTAGTGTCTTCGGGTGTTTGTTTCGCCCGTAAACTACCGGAAAAAACATTGGCGAGCGTCAATGCAGCGCCGAAATTTTTACATCCTGCAGATTTATTACTATTCTTAATCTGATCCCATTCCGGAAAAGCAGCAATGTTTTCCAGTACAGTTGCTGCACCTTTAGCACCGGACTCCATATCATGCATGAGTGCAATGTATCTGACTACGACGGCGACTTCCGGCAAGTCCTTCAACAGGGCCTGGTACTTCGGCAATGCCAGCAGGTCATCCAGGTGATAGGTCAATGCTTTAATATCCTCGAAAAATCCGGAACGCAGGGCAGGTAACATTTCCGGATACTGATAAGCGAGGAGATTACTGAGATTATTGTAGGTTATTGGGAAAAGCGCTCCAAACTCGGGGTTTTTCTTTCCAAATTCTTTGAATCTGTCGAAGAAAGCAATTGTCAATTCCTGTTTACTGCGATTGATCATGAATTCAGCTAAGCCGGTAGCAAATTTAGTTACGTCAATACCTCCGATAGCACTCATCAAGTCACCACCTACAGACTCTGGCATCGAGACGGCCTTATCTCCTCTTGTGACCGAGGTATTAAATAGTCCCTTTGCAAATCCATTATTTGCTTTAAACGCAGCAATGATAGCTACAGCGTCATTCGGGGTACCTTTTGGCATATAGTTCGCTAGTATGGCGGCTACTGCCTTAGTCTGGTCAACATCCAGTGTACTGATCTTTGCAAAAGGTACTAGTTTTTCAGCATCATAAAAGGCAATCTGTGCGCTGGCGATGATTGAGGATAAAAGGAACACACTGACGATGATTAATCTTCGTTTCATAGAGGAAATTGAACTCATGTTAAAAGTGATATAAAGGATGTTTTATAAAAGATATATCGGGATCTTTTTGTTGTCTATAGACAGTATTTCTTTTGATCTATGCCATGCATACATCAGACAAATTACAGGTGTAGTAACGATACCGTTCAGTTGTCACTTTTCTTTCTGCTTATTTACACATGGGCATTGATTTGCTGTGGCGACATATCGTTGTGTCTTTGTGCGCGCGACTAATACATCCATATCTGGTTGATACTCACATCTTCCCAAGAAAATGTCTCTTAGTTCAAAATTTATTGTGGCAATTCTTCAGTTAATAGGTAATTGAGGTTATAATAAAGAAGAGGTTAAGCAAAAGTTATTTGTACCGAAAAGTAAATATATTTTCGCAATACGCAAATTATATTATTGTTCTTACGACCGCTCATTGGTTCCCGGTAGGCACTACAGTCAAATCAGCAAAAATAAACGGGAAGAAATATCGTTTATTATTTGCAACAACGATGCACTTTAAGAGTATTTTACCTTACCTTTGTTCCTCCTGGTGAAATTTTCAGTACAAACAGCAGAACAACATTAACAGCAATGACAGGGAAAAATAATTTTGACGTAATCATCATAGGCGGCAGTTATGCCGGATTAGCAGCAGCGATGTCTTTGGGGCGTGCATTACGCAGGGTATTGATTATTGATAGCGGGAAACCATGTAACAGACAAACGCCGCATTCACATAACTTTCTGACAAGGGATGGCAGTACGCCTGCGGAGATCGCAGCAATCGGGAAAGAACAGGTACTGAAATATGATACGGTGCAGTTCTATACCGGATTGGCGACACGCGGTGTGAAGACGGAAACAGGATTTGAGATCGGTACGGATAAGGGAGATACTTTTTCCGGGACCAAACTGATTTTTGCTACGGGGATTACTGATGAACAACCTGCTATTCCTGGTTTTGCGGAGTGTTGGGGGATATCGGTGATACATTGTCCGTATTGTCATGGCTATGAGGTGAAACAGGAGAAAACGGGGATACTGGCGAATGGCGATATGGCGTTTGATTTTGGTAAACTTATTTCCAACTGGACGGATGAACTGACCATCTTTACCAATGGGGCATCTACACTGACACCGGAGCAGATGGAGAAACTGGCACAGCATAATATTGCGGTAGTGGAGAAAGTCATTACAAAGGTGGAACATGATAAGGGGTATGTACGTCAGCTTGTATTTGAAGATGGGCGTACCTTTGCGTTGAGGGCATTATATGCCCGCGTTAACTTTACGCAGCATTGCGATATCTCTGTGCAGCTGGGTTGTGAACTGACTGAACAGGGATACCTGCGGGTGGATGCGATGCAAAAGACGACTGTTCCGCATGTTTATGCATGTGGCGATAATAGCAGTATGATGCGTTCTGTAGCGAATGCGGTATCAACCGGCACGCTTACGGGAGCGATCACTAATAAGGATCTGATTGATGAGTCGTTCTGAGCAAAACGGGCTTCTACTCTGCTTTCAGACTTTTTACCGGATTAGCGACAGCTGATCTGATAGCTTGTATGCTGACGGTGCTAAGCGCGATCAGCATCACGACAAAACCGGCCAGGGCAAATTCCCACCAGCCAGGTGTGATGCGGTAGGCAAAAGTTTGCAGCCATTTATCGAGTGCCCACCAGGCGACCGGTATGGCGACAACAAGGGCGATACCTGCCAGTTTCAGGAAATCTTTTGATAAGAGTGTTACCAATATAAGGAGATTGGCGCCGAGTACTTTGCGGATGCCTATCTCCTTTTTTCGTTGTTCAGCCATAAATGCGGACAGTCCGAACAGGCCCAGACAACAGATGAAGATGGCGATCAGGGTGAAGGCATTGATGATATTGGAGAGCGTGACTTCCGCTTCGTATTGTTGCTGTACATCTTCATCAAGGAAGGTGTAGGCAAAAGGCGTTTGCGGGAAATGTCGTCGCCAGACGTTATTGATGTTTTTGAGTAGTTGCTGATAGTCTTTGGTATCAGCGGCAGCGATGATGTTATTGGTGGCGTTTTCAGGATTGTAACGCAGCATCAGCGGCTGTACTTCATCGTGGAGGGAGTTATTGTTATAGTCTTTCATGACGCCGATGATCTCTGCGAATATGACTGGTTCGTCAGCATCATGCTGTGGATATAATCTTCTGCCGGGTGCGTTCAGGGCAGTCAGACCAAGCGCCTTTGCAAAAGTTTCATTGATCACCACCTTTCCGGAATCGCCCGCCCTGAAATCTCTTCCGCTAAGCATTTTAACCCCTAATGCTTTTATATAGTTTTCGTCAGAAAAGATAAACTGTACATCCTTCCCTATCACAGCCCCTGCGGCTTCCAGGAAATAAGGCCAGTCATGGCTGATCTTCTGGCTAGGGTAATTGTCGGCCTGACTGACGGTTTTTACACCGGTCAGCTGGCGCAGATCGCTCATGAATGCATTGAGTCTTGTTTTCTCTTCATCGGTGTGAAAATTGAATACCAATTTCTGATTGCGATCAAAACCTATATCCATCTGTTTTAAGTAATTCAGCTGACGGGCAATGATGATGATACCAGAGACGAAGACGATTGACAATGAAAACTGGAAGACGATCAATAAACGGCGTATGCCCGCGGAGGACAGTCGGCTGCTGAAATTGCCCTTCAGGACACTGATTGGTCTGAAAGCAGAAAGATAGAAGGCCGGATAACTGCCTGCCAGCAGACCGGTAATGAATATAAAAGCCAGGAGCAGGAAAGCAAAGCGATAGCTCATTAAACTGAAGATGTTAATATCTGCATCTGTCAGCCGGTTCAATACTGGCAGCAGGATGGCCAGTAAAGGGATGGACACTAATATGGCTAATACGGATAAGAGCAGGGCTTCTCCCAGGAACTGACTGACGATGTGATTGATTCTGGCGCCGATCACTTTTCTGATGCCAACTTCTTTTGCACGTTTAGACGCCCTTGCCGTACTCAGGTTCATGAAGTTGATACAGGCCATCACCTGTATCAATATGGCGATCAGTAGTAATCTATTCAGGAAGGAGCGGTCGTTGGGAGGTGTCAGTTCGTTGTCATAGCCTTTTGTGGTATGTATGCTGCCCAGTTGTTGCAGGTGCAGCTCCTTTTTCATACCATGGTCTTTTAGCTGTTGTGCGCCGTATTGTGTCAGGAAGGTTGGCAGTTTTCCTTCCAGTGAGGCGACATCTGTTCCGGGTCGCAATTTGACATAGGCGGCTACATAGTTATAGGCTGCCCAGGAATTGTTTTCTTTCGTATAGGCACCCATTCCCCCGCTGTTCATCGCCATGAAGATATTCGCCTTTAAATGCGATTTCCCCAGGCGTTCGTCTACTACGCCGGTTACCCGGAAACTATTTTTACCATAAGCATTAGACATTTCTATTGTCTTACCAACCGGATCGCTGTTGCCAAATAATTTCTCTGCGGTATTCTTCATGAGTACGACCGTATAAGGATCGGCGAGTGCATTCCGGGGAGTGCCGTATATAAAATGGAAGTTGAACACGTTGAAAAAGGTGGAATCTGCATACACGGCATTTCGCTCATATATACTTTCTTCCTGATGGGTCAGCAGGTGTTGCGCTGCCCCAAGATTGACCGTCGGCACGACCCGCGTATATTCCTCTACTTCCGGAAAATCGTTTTTCATGGCCGGGGCGATTGGAGGAGAACTGGTGGCATTGTCGTGGAATACACCTTCGACCGTTATCCTGGAATTGATCCTGTAGATATCAGCTGCATGGAGGTGCTGCTGATCGTAACTGTACTGTCCGGTGACATACAGGATAATATACAGGCAGCAAACCGTACCTACTGACAAACCAACGATGTTGATAACACTGAAGGTTTTGTTTCTAAGGAGGTTGCGGAAGGCAATTTTCAGGTAGTTGCGGATCATGAGGGGGACATTTGGGAGATGCGGATACGAATTTAATGCCGCATATTTAATTTGTTATAAATTAATTAGTTAACATAGCAAACAAGCCAAAATGTGTCCACTTTCGGTACAAAAATTGTTCATTTTCGAACGGAAAGCGGGGCATTTCCCGGTCTGAGGGTCAATAAGTGCCTACCAGTATGACTTTTATTATTTGCGCTAATAGTTTTCCACATGTGTTAGTTCCTTTTTTTTGAAAAAACCGTTCGCTACTTCACTTTTGTATTCTGGCAGCATATGAAAAGTAGTTTATATACGTCATGCGAATGCCGCACTGCATTGCCTTATTGAGGATGTACATTGTCCCTCAACGGCTGGCACACCAATCAGACTTTAACGCTAAATAAATAGAAGGTATGGGAATTTTTGATAAGAGATTACAGTATAAGCCATTTGAGTATCCGGAAGTGTTACAGTTTACCGAAGCGATCAATAAGTCATTCTGGGTACATGCAGAGGTTGATTTCACGGCAGACACGCAGGACTTCCATTCCCACCTGAATCCGGCTGAAAGAACAGCAGTCAGGAACAGTCTGCTGGCTATCGCCCAGATTGAAGTAGCGGTTAAGTCATTCTGGGGTAACCTGTACAATCATCTGCCAAAACCGGAGATGAACGGACTGGGTTCCACCTTTGCAGAATGTGAATTCCGTCACTCAGAAGCTTACTCCCGTCTGGTAGAGGTACTGGGTTACAACAGCCAGTTTGAAAAACTGGTGGAAGTACCGGTTATCCGCCAGCGTATCGAATATTTATCCGATGCCCTGAGCAACGCAAAATCGACTGATACGAGAGAATATACCATTTCACTCATTTTGTTCTCGATCCTGATTGAGAACGTGAGTCTGTTCAGCCAGTTTGCCATCATCCTGTCATTCACCCGTTTCAAAGGGCTGATGAAGAATGTGAGCAACATCATCGCCTGGACTTCAGTAGACGAACAGATCCATGCAAACGCTGGTATCTACCTGATCAACAAGATCAGAGAAGAATATCCGGAAATGTTTGACGAAGCCACTATCACAAGGGTGAGCAACCTGGTGAAAGAGTCTATTGAAGTAGAAAGCAATATCCTGGACTGGATCTTCTCTGAGGGTAAGATCGATACGGTGAGCAAAGAGCACCTGGTAAACTTCATGAAATACCGTGCGGATGACAGTCTGAAAAAGATCAATCTGCCTGCACTGTTCAATATCAGTACAGAGGACAACAAACCTATGCTGTGGTTTGAAGAAGAGGTGTTTGCCAATAGCCTGGATGATTTCTTTGCAAAACGCCCAGTGGATTACACAAAACACGACAAGAGCATTTCTGCGCTTGACCTTTTCTAATCTCATTTATTGAATCATTAAAACGGAAAAAAACATTTGTCATGGCGATAACAGAATTAGCACAGCTAACAGGTGTGACGGAACAATACGAAATGCCTAAGTTGTGGTGGAAGAATTCAGAGAGTGAACAGATCCTGAACAGAGGATATCTGTTAAAAGGGGAAACAGTTGAAGGGGCAATTGACAGGATTTGTACCGCTGCTGCACAGCGTCTCTATAAACCGGAACTGAAAGAAGCATTTGTTGAGATGATCGAACGAGGCTGGATGAGCCTCAGCTCTCCTATCTGGGCCAATATGGGTACAGAGCGTGGATTGCCGATTTCCTGCTTCAATGTGCATATTCCGGATAATATTGAAGGAATTACACATAAGCTGGGTGAAGTGATCATGCAGACCAAGATAGGTGGAGGTACTTCTGCTTATTTCGGCGGACTGCGTGCCCGTGGTAGCGCAGTAACAGATAATGGTAAGAGCAGTGGAGCGGTGAGCTTCATGCGTCTGTTCGATACTGCTATGGATACGATCTCTCAGGGTGGTGTACGTCGTGGCGCATTTGCTGCCTATATGGATATCGACCATGATGATATCCAGGAGTTCTTATCCATCAAGGATATCGGTCACCCGATCCAGAACCTCTTCTATGGTGTATGTGTACCTGACTACTGGATGCAGGATATGATCGATGGTGATATGGAGAAACGTGAGATCTGGGCGAAAGTGCTGGAAAGCCGTCAGCAGAAAGGGCTGCCTTACCTGTTCTTCACCGACAACGTCAACCGTAACAAACCACAGGTATATAAAGACCTTAACCTGGCTATCAACGCCAGCAACCTCTGTTCTGAGATCATGCTGCCGTCTACGGAAGATGAGTCTTTCATATGCTGTCTCTCTTCCATGAACCTTGAATTATACGACGAGTGGAAAGATACAGATGCCGTTAAACTGGCTACTTTCTTCCTGGATGCCGTATTGCAGGAGTTTATCGTTAAAACAGAAGGCAATCACTTCCTGGCGGCGGCGAACCGTTTTGCAAAACGTCACCGTGCATTAGGTCTGGGCGTACTGGGATGGCATTCTTATCTGCAGAAAAATATGATTGCTTTTGAAGGTATGCAGGCAAAACAACTGACCTCTATCATCTTCAAAGATATCAGAGATAAAGCTGAAAAAGCGACCAAAGAACTGGCATGGATCTATGGAGAGCCGGAAGTACTGAAAGGCTATGGCCGCAGGAACACCACGCTGATGGCGATTGCTCCTACTACTTCTTCTTCTGCGATACTGGGTCAGACTTCTCCTGGTATTGAGCCATTCAGCAGCAACTATTTCAAAGCGGGTTTGTCCAAGGGCAACTTCATGCGTAAAAACAAATACCTGAAAGCCCTGCTGGAGCAGAAAGGTATCGACAACGAAGACACCTGGCGCAGCATCATGCTGAACCACGGTAGCGTACAGCATCTGGAGGAGTTGACAGAACATGAAAAAGATGTGTTCAAGACCTTCAAGGAGATCAGTCAGCTGGAGATTGTTCAGCAGGCCGCTATCCGTCAGACGCATGTTGACCAGGCACAGAGTCTGAACCTGAACATTCCTTCCAACCTGCCGGTGAAAGAGGTGAACAGACTGCTGATTGAGGCATGGAAATTAGGTGTGAAGACATTATACTACCAACGTAGTCAGAGCGTGTCTAAAGAGCTGGTGAACAGTCTGGTGACATGTAAGAGCTGCGAAGGATAAGCAATCATACTTCACAGTAATATAAATAAATCGGGGGCGCATTGACATGTGCCCCCGATTTGTTTTACAGTATCTGTTACGCTAAAGAATATGTTTATTAAGATGCTGTCTGCTTACACAGCTGAGACTAATCTACATATAATATTGGTCCGGCGCCGGAAGTGTCTTCGTTGACAGGTTCTATTCCGCTGGTTTCAATATACTTTTTGAAATTACGGAGCTCCTCTTTTATCATTGATTCGAATAACGGCGTCAGCAATTTTGCCAGTCCTCTGCCTGCGGGCCCAAGTGGCGCCCTGTAGGTAATTACAATCTGTAATTCGGTGCTTTTTTCTCCAGCATCAGCAAAAGTTACTTTACCGGCGTTATCGATATCGGCGCCGGGAAGTGCGTTCCAGCCAAGGAGTGTGCCTTCTTCTTCTTTGATGATTTCTGCATCCCAATTGATAGGCGCAGGCAATCCAGGAATATCAGCTTCCCAATGATAACGTCCTCCTCCCAGATCGGTGACAGATTGAAGATGTTTCATAAAAAGCGGCAGGTTTTCCAGCTTCCTCCAGAAGGCATAGACTTCGTTGCGGGGGCGGCCGACAGTGAGTGCAACCCGCACATTCACATTTTTAGCAGGATCTGGCAGTCGCTTTTTTCTCATGGCGCTATATACCGGACAGTTGCCGGTCACCGCACGGTATAAAAGAAATGCTCCAGCACCAGCTTTCAGCAAGCGGGCATTTTTACCGGTAATGGCATTGAGGAGCAGAAAACCGCCGGTTACGGCAGAGATGATGCGCTCTGTATTATTGACATTTACGGCCGGCTTATTACCTGTTGAAGAATTTTCATTCATAACAATGTTTTTATGGTTTTAACAAAAGATTGTTGCGTAAATAGTTTACGCTTTATTGGTCACTGGTCTATCGGATATTCTGTTATTGAGATGAGCAGGCTTGTCTTTTGTCTGATTGATCTTGCCTGCATAAGATGAAACGATTGAAATAAATGATCCTACGCTGAAATTGAGTACCAGGGCGTTCATAACAAGCATTATGAGCCAGCCTGCCGGTCTTTCCTGTATCTGGGGAGGGGCATTTTCCGGGGCGAGCGTATCCGGAGTAGATGACAAGATATCCGGATAGAATGCGGCCAGTAGTACCGCCGCAAAAATGATGGAAAGTACGGTACCTATTATCGTTGTAAGATGCGCTGCGATCAGCATGGAGACAGTTCGTTTCTTCTCATATGGTTTGTATATCAGTTTGAAGTTATAAGCGAGAATTGCTACCCCAAACGCCGCATTTCCTATATAAAGAAGATACAAACTCTGATAATTGCCTTCCTTTAAATGGACGACCAGCAGTACGCAATAGAACAAAGCGCCCACAAAGCCATACGCCAGGTATTCCATCCAGTGTTTCCTTTCAAATATCGGGTTCATCATACACTACCTTTTCCCTAATAACAGGCAAAATCATACCAGTGGCAAACACGGGGGGAATATTTCACCGCAGTCGGCTAAAATGCGTCGATGCGACACAATAGTGTAGATACTGATACTCACTGTATGTTATCCCAATGCTTCCTTGTGCTTCAGTTCCCGCTCTACCTTGTGCGGTAGTTTGAACGCCGGGATTAAAGTCACCAGCATCAATACGGCCGTAAAAAGAAATCCATCCCTCAATGCATAGTGTTCTGCCAGCATTGTATCGTATCCTTTAGCCAGGTAGTGATCATTGATGTAAGTATGCATGGAACCGCTGATTGCAATACCGACGGAGCCTCCTAACTGTAACATCAGGCTGTTTAAGGATGTGGCGGTGGCTGTCTGTGACGGGCTTACAGCGTTTAACATCGCTGTTGAAACCGGCGCTATCAGGAAACTGATCCCCAACCCGCGTACAATCATGGATAAGACAATAAACCAGACGGGCGTTCCCGTATTGATCTGCGCAAAGAGGAAGAAAGATGCGGACACCAGTACAATACCAAATACGGAGATATTCCTGATCTCTCCGGCATCTGCCATTTTACCTGCCAGCGGTCTTGTCAGCAGCATAACAAGCGCATTAGGTAATATCAGGAGCGCACTTTGAATTTCTGTATATTTCAGATATCCCTGTAGGAGAAAGGGAAGGAAAAACATCCCGCCAAACAGGGCCAGTGAACGCAGGGCGACGATGATAAAGGCACGATTGAAAGCCGCAACGCGGAATACGGAGAGATCCAGTAATGCGGAGGGCTTTCGGGAAGAACGGATGAACAACCATAGTGATAAGACCGTCAGCAGGACACCCGAGATAAACTGCCAGGAGGTGAAACCGAATTTATCACTTGTACTGGTCAGCGTGAATTGGAGTAATATAATGAAACAGATAAAGAGGAAATATCCTTTAAAGTCAAAAGGTTCGCTATAACGTTTACGTGATTTCAGAAAATTCAGGTAGCGCATGTTCATCAGGATCGCGATGATACCTATGGGTATGTTGACGTAGAAGATTGCCTGCCAGCCAAGATATTCCGTTAATACACCGCCGAGTGTCGGTCCTAGTGCTGGTCCCATTACATTGCCGATTCCCCACCATCCTATTGCACTACCCCGTTCATCTTGGGGAAAACTCTCCGAGAGAATCGCCAGTGAAACAGGCGCAATAGAACCACCCCCGACAGCTTGTATTACCCTCGACCATACCAGCATATCAATACTTCCTGCGATGCTGCACAAAGCCGAACCCAGCACAAATACGATGATACTTGCCATATACAGGTGATAGTACCCTACCCTGTTCTTCAACCAGTTGGTCAGCGGGATAAACAGCAGGAAAGTGATCATATAAGCTGTAATGACGAGGGAGACATCATCCAGGCCCACATCGAACTGACGCTGTATCACCGGAAGAGAGACGTTTACAATACTGCTGTCGATTGCTGCCATGGAAGTGCCTATCATCAGTGTCGCCAGGACATATTTCTTGTATCTTAACATAAGGGAAAGTTTTTGGAGCCGCACACAACAGTACCAGAGCATTAAATAAGGGCACCTCATTGCTAAGGTACCCTTTTATAGATCATACCGGTTGAAACCTGTTGTCATTTTCCTCAATTCTATTGTTCTTTTACAGCCTGGAAGCGTTGTCTCCGGGACGTAAGACGTATCTGTGAGTTATGAGAAGCAAAATATGTTCCTGTTGATGAGGACAGGGGCAATGAGAAATATTTAAGACGGTGTAGTTGTTTTTTTTGCAAAAAATGTCCTCTGGGTTCCACAATCAGAAATGCGATTATGACTATGCAGTCACGTTTGATTGGAAGAAGACAAAGCTGGTGAGGAAGTTTGGAGAGGACTGGCAAGAAAGATCAAATTTACAGATGTAAGTGAGATAGAAAAACATATAACAAGAAATATAAATTAGTTTATTTGTATTTTTTTTCAATTGAAGAAAACATCATGCAACTATTGACAACATTCATCAGAGACAACAAAGCAGATTTTATCGACCCATAATAGAAAAGAAGACGTACAAGGGAGTGACACAACGGCGGCTTCATAGTAATACTACTGCCGGCTAACATACATCTAAACAGTAACAGCAACGACCATAAACAAAAAAGGCTTTATGAATTTCTTCATAAAGCCTTTGCATTTCAAAAACCGGTCAAAATTAAAGTGCCGGGGTATTTATGGGTGAAAGCATCATACCGACAATAATGACGCCTCCACTCGCCCGGGCACGCTATGGTCTGACAATTGCCCCTTTTCTTTATTGCTAAGTAATTCGAATACATATATTTCACCCCATACAGGATACATAAAATCTAAGAATTCGGCTGGCGTCTGTACAGTTGCCGGATCAGTCTTTCTGTACCATTCCGGCGCAGGCCAGCGAACAGACAGCGTATTGACGCCTTTACGGAGTAAGGCAGCGTCTGTGATATCCAGGTTGAATGTCGTCCATTTATCTTCCAGCTGGAGGGTCGATAGCGGCGCCCCATTCAGCAGTACCCTTATTTCCTGGTTGGTACCAGGCGCTCTGGCTATTAATGAAGCCGTAAAGCCGATACTGCCATCTGCAATGAAGGTGAAATCAGAGCGATGGTGACGTGCCTGATAATAATTTACTTCAGGCAATTCCACGTTAAAGACGTCATAACTGGTGGTTGAATAACATTTTTCCAGCAGGTCGATCGTTTTACCGGGAGCTGGTGTATGCTGTGCAATACGTAATGCCAGGATATCGTCGGCCAGACTTTCACCAGCTGTAGACGCAAGCGGTGTCATAGCATCTACTAATGCGATATCCAGCAATTTGCGGCGACGTTCATGTATGAATCCGAGACCACCTTCGTACTGTGTGAAGATGCCGCTTTCAACCAGCTCTTCGTGTGTTTTACAGAGCGCGTTTTGCAGGCGGCGGGAAGAGAAGTCAATAAAGTTCCGCATCACGTCTTTGGCCTGATCAGTAGCTGCTGCGGCTTCCTGGCAATGGTATTGCAGGACCGGCGCGGCCTGGCCGTAGTGTGCATTGTGTACGGCGGCTGCTATGTGTGCGACTGCGCGTACTTCATCATCAGGATACAGTCCGCTGTCGTTATTTACCTTCACAGGCGTTCCCAACAGAATACCTGCTACGGTTTCGGCAGTAGGCTTCATAGATAATTTAATGCCCTCTACTGTCAGGTGACAATAGTCAAGGAAGACCTCGAGTCCTGGCAGTGCGTCCGGGATTAGTTTAGTGAACACTGCCGGAAGATCTACTACGGTAATACCCAATGCAGGTGCTTCTTTCAGGATGGTGTCTCTGATGATGCGGAAGCAGCGTGGTTTGCTTTCTGCACGGCCATAGATGGCGGTGTCACGTGCACTTTCCATCAGACTACGCGCTGCCTGCCAGTCGCCCGCTGCTTTGCGGCAAATGGCTTTCCATTCATAGCCCAGGGGGTGTGTCATGTCGAGGGCGGTCATCCGGGAGGATACATTTTCCAGGAGTTCATAGTTATTGGCCAGCAATGCTTCTTCTCCGTTTTCTACCAATGCCGCCCATTTAGCAGCACCGGAGCCGGTCAGACGTGTTGCATTTTTCTCCTGCGGATTGCTGTTCCAGTCCCCCAGGTTAAACTCAGGAATGACGAATGTAATCGGGATACCCGTTTGTGCTGATAATGTATGCGCGTATGTCAGGAACCCTTTCACCATATCACGGAAGCGGGTTTCCAATAATGCGCGTACATCGGATAACAGTCCTTTGTCCTGCAGGCGGCACAGTTCCTGGTAGTCCGCCGGGGACACGGTATCCTTCATCGTGTGCAGCCAGTTATTACCAGCAAAGATCACCACTGCCGCTGGTTTTAAGGCCAGGGCTTCGGGCAGCAGCCCTCTTAATATCGGGAGAGAAAGGTCAGTTCTTGCCAGGTCCAGTACTTCCGTATCGAGTGTACCGGGAGCAGCGAGATTTAATAACGCTTCCAATTCGTGTGCGACGGTGTAGAACGGATCGTAGAGATATCCTCTGGCGACAGATTCACCTAAGAGGATCACCCGTTTTTTACCGGCTGATGGCTGTGGAGAGAACTGATGGTTCTTTGCCCACAGCCACCAGTCCATACGTGCGTTTACATCACGGGTATACAACTCTACCCCATCTTCTTTACCCAGTGTCCAGATACCGACACGTTCAGGTAAAGTATTGCTGATAAGATCATCTGTCTGCGCAGCGACAGTTGGTAAAGCGGTGAGATCCTCTGTACCGGGCAATTGCTCAATACCTAACGACGTCGCCAGTGAATTGATTTCGCCGGAAAACGCAGGACCTGCATTTTTATATAACAGAGAGGCAAGCTGGTTTGCCTGTTCTTGCTGGGATGCTATTATATTGCTCATAAAACTGTTGTTGCTTAGATGAAAGTATAAGTGTTACGCTGTGATGCATATTTGGTTGTCATGACGCCGGAAATCCATTCGAGGATTCCCAGCTCATTTTCTGCGCGATCGATAATAAAGTCTTCCACCACCAGTACATCGATGTTGGTGCTGATGAAACAGTTGATCGCATCTTCGGGTGAGCAGACGATCGGTTCTCCTTTTACGTTGAACGAAGTGTTGAGGAGGATGGGACAGCCCGTCAGCTCATTAAAGGCTTCCAGTAAATGATGGAAACGCGGATTGCTGTTGCGCGTCACTGTCTGTAACCTGGCGGAACCATCTACGTGTGTGATGGCCGGCAGATCCAGGGGGGAGATCACCTGGCAGGTTTCCAGCATGAAAGGAGATTCATGATCGATATCAAAATGTTTCTTGTATTCACTGTCGAGTGCCGCAGGAGCAAAAGGCCGGAAGCCTTCCCTTTTCTTCACCATTGCGTTGATCTTATCACGCATTTCGGTATCCCTTGGATCAGCGAGGATCGATCTGGCGCCCAGGGAACGCGGACCAAATTCCATTCTGCCATGGAACCAGCCGATTACCTTCCCTTCTGCGATACGGGCGGCAGTTTCTTTCACCAGTGTTTCCTGGTCACCTTCGAAGCTGTGGTAGCGAAGTGAAGTAGATTCCAGTACTTTTCGAACATGACTGGCTTCATAACGTGGACCGAGATATACGTGGCCCAGTTTACCAGGTGTCATGGGTTCTCCGCTGATCCTGGTATAAGCCAGGCTGGCAGCGCCCAATGCACCACCTGCATCATTGGCCGCAGGCTGTACGAAGAGATTTTTGAAGGGGGTGTTTTTAATGATTTTACCATTGGCTACGCAGTTCAGCGCAACGCCACCTGCCATACAAAGGTTCTCGCTACCTGTTTTACGGTAGAGGTATTCTGCTTTGTTGATCAGTATTTCTTCCAGCACTACCTGCAAGCTGCGGGCAATGTCCATATGTTCCTGATCGACAGATACACCGCGTACCCTGGCTGGTTTGCCGAATAAGTCAGCAAAGCGGTCGGTGAACATGCGGCTTTCTTCGAGGAAGTCGAAGTATTCCAGGTTCAGTTCATATTTACCATCGCCGAGCATTTTAATCAGCTGACGTACCTGGTTCACGTAAGTAGGTTTACCATATGGCGCAAGTCCCATTACTTTGTACTCGCCTTCGTTTACTTCGAAACCGAGGAAGTTGGTGATTGTGCTGTATAATAATCCGAGGGAGTGTGGATAGCTGACTTCTTCCCAGAGGTCGATATTGGATCCGTTACCTGTGCCGTAAGTGGTCGTGGCCCACTCTCCTACGCCATCTACTGTAAGGATGGCTGCGTTATCAAAACCGGAGTAGTGATAACTGCTGGCGGCGTGAGACAGGTGATGGTCAAAAAACTCGATCCGGCCTTCATACCCGAGTATATCACGGATCTCCTGTTCTACCCAACCCGGACGGAACTTCTTACGTAATACATCTGAGCGGTTCCAGATACCGCTCCATAACTGACGCCCCAGTTTCTTTGTGGGGTCTTCGTAAAATGCAATGCAATCAATATCATTAATACCGATACCTGCTTCTTTCAGGCAATATTTCAGCGCCATCCGTGGAATTGCGTCATCTGCCTTGAGTCTTGAAAATCTTTCTTCTTCTGCTGCATATTTCAGCTTGCCATCCTGCACGAGGCAACAAGCAGAGTCATGATAGAGGGCTGAAATGCCGATTATATTCAATGCCATAAGACTAGAATTTGTAATAGTTTTAAAAGGGTCAATCCATATTAAGGGAAAAGTCATGAATGGTTTGTTGTATGCTGGCTACCTGCTTTTCCAGGGAAGAGCGTTCTTTTTTACCGGCTGTTTTTTTCAGCAGATCCATTTTGAATCCGGCCAGTAGTTCGAGGTTGCCCAGCATACCTTTTTTATCCATCAGCTGATCGTCAATGGAAGCTGCGATCTGCTGGAACTGTTTCAGTCCGTAGTCAATCGCGTCCACATCATTCAGCGTAGCCAGGTAGCGCAGGTATTTCACCAGGTAGTCCTGTTTCTGGCGATCCCGCTGTCTGGATACAATGGATAGAAAAGACTGATTATCCTTAGGATCTTCGTTGCCCAGGTAGATATCCAATATCGTACTGGCCATTTCGTTATCCTCCAGGAAGGGTGTCAGCTGTTGTGCTGCCAGTTGTTTATCCAGCTTATTCAGTCCTATCAGTGCGGAAGCGACTACATTATAAGAGGAGTCTTTCAGCGACTGTACAAAAAGGTCTTTGTAAGCAGGATCTTTCAGGCTGCGTAAGGCTTTTACAGCGGCCTGGCGTACCAGTGGTTCCGTATCATATCGTGCAAGGCTGTCGATGATACCGGCGTATGTTTTACGCGTGTCTCCGTTTTCAAGGTCTGTGTATTGTACAGCAATTTTCCGGAGTCCGTCGTTGGTATCATGGAGGGCTGTCCGCAGAAATGCACGAGCCAGTACGCTGGTATCCTGGGCCTGTACACAGGCTTTGAGGGCTTCTCTTCTATCCAGGTAATTACCGGCGTATTTATACTGGTAAATGAATGTTTCAAGCGTTTTTTTGTCAGTTTTCTTACAGATCAGTTGTTTACCTGCATCGACGTTTACCAGTGCAGGTCTGGTGTTTTTATCAGGATAAGAAAGGGTGAATACCTGTGTGCGGCTATCTACCTTTATGTCTTGTGTGGTACGTTTACCATTTGTGTAGAGGTCCACTTTCAGGGGAAGGATAAAGATGTCGCCTTTTTGTTGCTGTGCGATCTTTATGGCTACAGTGCCGGCGGCATCATTGTATTCGTAGGAGATATCCAGTACCGGGAAACCGTCGCGATAGAACCATTGATCCCAGAACCATTTCAGGTCGCTACCGCTGGCTTTTTCGAATGCTGTCCGCAGGTCTTCTGCATCCACGGCTTTGAAAGCATTTTCAGACAGATAGCTCCGCAGGGCGGCAAAAAATTTATCTTCTCCAACGAGGTCACGTAACATACTAAGTATGTTGCCTCCTTTTTCATAGGTGACAGCGTCAAACAGCTCTGTTTCATCTTTGTATGTTTTATATATCAGGGGATGATCGTGTCCTTCTTTCTGCTGCTGGAAATACTTTAACATCATTTCGTATGAATGGTGGTGCGCCGCGTCTTTGCCGAAGGCGTATTCGCCCCAGAGTACTTCGCCGAAGTTGGCGAAGGATTCATTTAAGGCGAGTTGCGACCATTCTTCGCAGGTAACGAGGTCACCGAACCATTGATGAAAAAGCTCATGCGGAATAATCCATTTTGCGTCTTCATCTCCCAGCAGGGCCCTTGGATTCCTGCGCAGCAGATCGCCGAAAAGGGTTGCGGTTGTATTTTCCATACCACCGGAGAAATAATCCTTCACGACGATCTGTGCGTACCCGGGCCAGGGGTATTTGTAGCCCAGTTTTTCAGAGAAGAAACTGAGCATCTTCGGCGTAGCGCCAAAGATCTGTTTTGCGTAGGCACTGTATTCCGGTTCCATGTAGTAATCTACCGGCAGTCCGTTCCAGGTGTCATGGACGACTTCGAATTTTCCTACTGCCAGCATAAACAGATAAGGCGCATGTGGCGATGTCATTGACCAGGTATCTGTACGGTTACCGTTTGGCTGCTCCAGTTGTCCTTTTAAGACGCCATTGGACAGGGAGCGGTATTTGGCCGGTACAGTGATACTGATCTCTGATGTGCTGCGCTGATCCGGTTTATCGATGGTGGGAAACCAGGAAGAAGCGCCGGAGGTTTCGCCCTGTGTCCATACCTGGAACAAAGGACCTTCATTGTCTTTTCCTGCGGGAATAAAGTAAATCCCTTTTGTGGTCTGTACCGGACCAGCAAGACCGCCAGACAATGCATCAGGTTTAGCGGTGTATGCAATGTGTACCGTGTACTGTTCGCCTTTGCTGTATGGTTTGTCCAGCTTTATCAGCAATTGTGCGCCGGTCGACTTATACGGCAAAGGCAGGCTTTCTTTACCTTTTTGCAAGGTGACGGCTGTCACGTCCATGCTTTTGGCATCCAGTATCAGGGAATCCTGCCGGGGCAGGGCTGCCTGCAAGGTGATCCAGGCTTTTCCATGTACGAGGTGCTGCGGATAATCGAACGATATATCCAGTTTTGTATGCACCAGGCGGGCATACTCCGGAGGGGCGTCTGCCGGAAATGCGGCAGCAGACAGCCGGTATACCTGTAGGCAGGCAGCTATCACTGCGCTACGGCACACATTAGTTAACAGACCCATAAAAAGATGTTTTAATAAAGAGAAAGGGGGATCCCGGAAGCCTGTCGGGGTACTTCCGGGAGTATTAAAAAAGACGGGGGTAACAAATTGTTGACTTACTTACCTGTTGACTAGTTTTCTTTTTTCACGCGGTCTTTTTCTTCTTTCGTACTATCTCCACGTTTTGCAACTTTCAGTTTCGTATTTCCAAACATGTAAGTGAAGGTCAGCCAGGCTACACGGGATTCAAAGCGGTTCAGGATGGCTACATCCACATTGTTGTAGATCGCTTTTCCTTTGAAACGGTTCGTGTTGAATACGTCGCTTACCCGCAGACGTATACTGCCTTTTTTGTTCAGGACATTCTGTTTCAGTCCTACATCCAGTTTGTATTGCGCTTCTGCTTTTATGAAGCCATACAGCCATGGGGAAAGATAGAAACCGCCTACGTCCAGGAAGAGGTTTTTAGTGAGTTTAAAAGACTGATAGATGTTGATATTGACGTCGTAGTTATCGAAGTTGCGATAGTTACCGGCGTTATCATCGATGTACTGGCTACGGTTGAAAGTTACTGTATTATCTGTGGACCACCAGTCTGTGATATCTTTTGAATAAGAAAGACTCCCTGATATTGTACGTAATTTTTGAAGATTGCGCAGGAAAGACCTGGTGGCATTGCTGCCTGCTTCCTGCTGAATGTCTTCGGCTATCACATCTTTTGTAAGACCATAGCGTGCGACAAAAGTTATTTCATTTCTCCATGAATAAGTTGCTTCGAATGAATGCGTATAAGCGGGCTTTAAGTAAGGATTGCCTTCGCGGTAAGTATAGCGGTCGTCATAAAACCGGAAGGGGTTCAAATCCTGGTAGCTGGGTCTTTCTATACGTTTACTGTAAGATACCATCAGGTCATGGTCTTTCGCCAGTTTACGGCTCAGGAACAGACTTGGGAACAGGTTGGTGTAGGAACGCTCTGTGCGGGTATTCAGGGTAACGGAATTACCGTCAGAGTTGGTTTGTTCCACACGCAGACCGGCCTGCAGACTGGTCTTGTTCCATTTTTTACTGAAGTTCAGGTAACCGGCATTGATATTCTCTTTGTAGATGAAGTGGTTCGTCTGCGATTTAGATACGACCCATTCACCACTGAGCAGGGAGTCAAAGCGGGCGTCATTGTCAGTAGATACGAAACTTGTTTTGAGACCCGCTTCAATCTTTGCCTGTTTGGCCAATGGAAATACCAGGTCCGTTTTGGCAGCAAAGACTTTTACGGTAGTCGGAAAATAGTTTCGGACATAATCAGGATCTCCGATATTAATCCCCTGACTGTCATACAGGGTATTGACGAAGTTTCTGTTAATGTTATTACGGAAGCGGGAATAATCGACGTCTATGCCTAATTCTCTTCCCAGCGTATCCAATTTACCTCGGTAGTTAAGGTTACCACCGATGTTATTGAAACCTGATTTTTCTTTTGCGTTGGCGGTCATCATAGAGTCTACTTTCAGCTTTTCGCTGCGGATATCTGTTTTGTTGTCCGCATTTGTGCGCTGATCGTTGGCATACCCCATTACCTGCAAACCGATGGCATGAGAAGGGTTGATGTTATAAACGATGCCGGCCTTGTAGGTGTGGGTGCCCAGTTCATTGTGGGTTTCACCGGACCTGCCGAAGAACGTGCTGGTAGCGTCTTGTCTGACATCCCTGTCAATATCCAGGTATCTGACAGAGTGGTTGAAGGAATACGTGTAGTCACCACTCAGGTTGACCTTATTCTTCTTGTAATTAAGCGTAAGGCCACCCCTGTATTTTTCCCTGCGACCGTAACCAAAACCACCCGTTACGGTACCGTTAAAGCCTGCGCTACCGTTTTGTTTCGTTCTGATATTGATCACCCCACCCGTACCTGCGGCGTCGTATTTAGCGCCTGGCTGGCTGATGATCTCTATCGTCGCGATTGTGTTGGAAGGCATACTTTTCAGCAGGTTGCTGACCTGTGCGGCAGACAGATATGTGGGTTTGCCATCGATCATGATCAGCGGACTGCTTTTACCGTACAGCTGGACTTTATCATTATTGGAGATCGTCACACCCGGCGCGAGTTGCAGTAGTTCCAGTGCGGTACTACCGGTAGCCAGGAGGCTATTTTCAATGTTCATGACTGTTTTATCCAGCTTACGTTCTATCAGTGGTCTTTTGCCGGCAACGACGACTTCTTTGATGTTGCTGACATTCTGCTCCATGGAGAGATTACCGAGATCCGGCGGACCGGCGGACGCGTTCAGTTCTACCGGCTTCCGGACTGTCTTGTATCCTACCAGGGAAACGTGCAGGACGTAGCTGCCGTCCGGAATGTTACCTAAATCGAAAACACCGCTGGCATCGCTCACCACTGTCTTTACCAGACTCGTATCAGATGCCTTGAGCAGGCTGACGGTGGCAAACTCTAATGCTGTACCGCCGGTGCCGGATAGTCGTCCTTTCAGCCCGTTTCCGGCTGCCGGTTGCTGTGCATACATGCTACCTGAGAACATCAGGAGCAGGCATGACAGCAACCAAAACGGCGTCTTTACATTATAGAAAATCTGCATAATAATTGCTATTTGAGGTAATGATTGTTTCCCAAACTTAATCTGCAGAAAAGATGGGTTAAAAACTGTTACACCAACCGGCATTTTTTAAGTACCAAAACCGGGGGTCAGGATGCAATGATATCCTCCGTACATAAGGGTTTGACTCTAATTGTTTCACTTTCCGGGACTTGCATCGCCAGATGCACTTTGTACCCATCCATCAGGACGAGGTCATAGAGGTGCCAGATATGCCCGGCGAGATCCGCACAGCCATTCTGGACAAGAATGTCTTTCACCGGAAAATTAAGTCCTGAGCCTTCGGCTTTTACCAGGGCTTCCTTCTGTGTCCAGAGCGTATAAAAAGCATCCTGTTCCAGTCCGGGATAGCGGTAGATGGCTTCCAGTTCCTTTTCTGAGAACATGCTTTCAAAGTCGTCCAGGCATACCGGCTTTACGGCCTCTATATCGATCCCTATCCTGTTATGTTCTGCGAGGGCGCAGATGACATAGTCACCGGAGTGAGAGATGTTAAAATCGAGGTTTGTATTTTCAAAAAAGGGCCGCTGATAAGAGGAGAACCTGATGTCATTCAGTGACAAATGTCCGTACCCCAGTTGCCGTAACGCATACAGCAACAACATGCGCCCCAGCAGGCTTGCCTGTGCATCGTGCCGGTGCACCAGCCTGCTCAACCGGTTCACAAACTGACCGGGCATCAGACACAACCAGGCCTTGTAAATGGCCTCTGGCAGCGGGCTGTTTTCACAGTAATAAACGTACACCATAAAAAAAGATTCAGGTTAAACCAATACAGATTCATAGAGCAGTTCTTTTTCTCCGAACAGTCGCTCGGCTACAATGCCTTCTTTGAGGCATTCAGCGATCAATCTGTTGGATGCTACGATCGGGTTAGCCCGTTCATCGTAACGGATACTGCTGATAAATTCAAGCCATGGCTCCAGCCCCATTGCGTAAACATATACTTCAGCCGGCGAGAGGGCTTTTACCAGGTCTATACCACGCTGGTAATCAGAACCTGCCAATCGTCGGGAGAAGTCTTTCTCGCGGGACAGTTCTTCTGTGAGTAGTGGTCCGTACAACCAGGTCAGCGGGGCGCCATCACATTCCATTCCGAGGAAGAGCACATCGACGTTACCGATCACTTTCTGTACATGCTGGTACAGGCGGGGTTCCACATTGCAGGAGTCTGCACAGAAAAGCACGGAGAAACCATCTGTTTTTACGTGATAGCAACTCTTGGTGTTGATGTTCAGATCGCAATGTTCACCAATGAAAGGGATGCCGGTGATGGTGCAGTCGCCCAGTGTGATATCGTCCAGGTTACCGATCTCAATGACGTTTTTAAATCCGATTTCTTTAAACATCAGTTTGAGACAGGGATCCTGCAGTGATCCGGAAGTTGTTTTAGGGATCACCAGGTTTTTAATCTTATGCCGTAAAGGCAATAATGTTTCGAAGAGGATGTGATCCTGGTGGTTGTGTGTGATCAGCACGTAGTCGATTTCATCGGGCAGATCCACATCAGAAAACCGGTCTACTTCATGCTGGTATCCGTAGTAAGCGACAAGCGGATCGACCAGGATGGAGGTGTTTTTAGTTTCCACCAGGATACAGGCATGGCCGAAGTAACGCATCCGGATCCTGTCGCCTTCATAAGGTTCGTAAGGGACCGGTGCTTCTTCAGTAAAGAAAGAGGCGAACAATGCAGGATCACTGATGTCAAAGTCAACGGTTTCCATCAGTTCTTCCATGGTAGAAGGCTCTCTCTTCATGCGGGACACCGCATCGATAAAGGGATGACGGAAAGGGATTTCCAGGTTCAGTACATTGGGTTCTTCTAACCGGGGTGTACTGAGTACAAAGGGTCTTTCATCATTTTCCGTGATCCACATGGAGATGCTCTGGAGGCTTTCATCATATATAGGGCTTTTGTAGAGTAATGCTTCTATCAGGCGGAAAGAAGGATTATTATTCAGGTCATATACCAGTTCGACGTATCCTTTCAGGATGTCGGGTACTTTTTCATATAAAGGCTCAAGCGAGACACCTTTATCGTATTGTTTCAGCAAAGCGTCCAGTTCTTTGACGGCGGCGGTGAATTCCAGCTGTAAGGCGCCTTTCTGCTTTGTTCCTTCACGTAGTTGTCTGATCTCTTCTACGCGGTTGGTCGCATAATCCATAAATGGGCCACCCAGCAATTTCGGGTTCTTTGCTGCTGCTGCATGGATGGCAGGCGCCTGTACATAGGAGTCCATAATTTTAAGGTGCCTGCCTACGATGTTCATAGCGCCCGTTGCCGGAGAGATCAGGTGCGACCAGGCGTACCACTGAAAGTAAAGCGGTTCCAACACTACATTGGGCTTGAGGTATAACGGCCTGTTGTTCATAGTTAATTTATTAAACGTTTAGCGTTTTTTTGATCAGGCGTGCAATATCAAATGCACGGTCGAAGATGAAGAAATGATTACCTGGATAGGATATAACATCAATGGGCGCCAGCGTTTCCATCTGCCATTGTTCGGCTTCTTCGCGGGTAACAAATTCATCATATCCTATAATGACGGTAACTGGTATGTCGAAGGGTGTTGTTTGCTGATAGTGATATTTTTCGATCGCCTCAAAATCGGCGCGGAGAATCGGCTCGAAATAGTGTTGCAGGTCTTCGTTCTGCAATATTTCATCCGGACTACCACCCAGGTCTTTCAAAGCCTTCCAGAATTCCGTTTTGGGTAGCTTATGTCTGCCAGGTAGTTTTGACTTACTGGCGGGGGCGCCACAACCTGACAGGAACAACCTGGTTGGTGGTGGCAGATCCGCATCGAGTGCCATCCGCGTGACCAGGTAGGCGAGCAGGGCTCCCATACTATGTCCATAAAAAGCGTAAGGAGTTGTTAAGTCGGACCTGATCTGATTGAAAATATCCGAAGCCATCAGCTGCAGGTCTCTGATCAGGGGTTCTCTTATCCGCCTTCCCCTGCCGGGCGGCTCGAGGGGTATCCAGCACACACCTTCGTTCATATAGATTTCGAAGGGTTTCAGGGAATAGACGCTGCCTCCTGCAAAGGGAATCGAAAAAATATTCATGGCATTTATTTTACGAGTTCGGGTTGTTTTGCATGTTGGAGTTTCACATCTTTGGCTACTTTACCAAAATCGAAGTGCAGAATGCGGTCTGCCTGTCCGTAGTATTTATCATCATGGGTGACGGCGATGACTGTTTTATTCATTTGTTTTAATACTGGGATGATCTGTTCGTAGAAGTATGCTCTGAAGTGCGGATCCTGTTCGGCAGCCCATTCATCCAGCACCATCACATCCCTGTTTTCCATCAATGCGTAGATCAGGGCGAGTCGTTTACGTTGACCCATAGACAACTTATTGTCTATGGATTTCTTTTGTGCGTCGAACCGTACAACATCCTGCAGCTCCATCATGGCCAGATATTTCTGTAAGACGGGGTTATTTTCATCCAGGTCAAAACCGTCGTAATTTTCGTTGAAGAGGTAAACACCGGTAAAGATGGATGACAGACGGTCACTGTAATGCGGGTAGCTATTCATGACAAGCGCTTCTCCATTATAGCGTAGGGAACCTTGTGTTGGCATATAGATACCCGTCAGCAGATTAATAAAGGTGCTTTTACCACTACCGTTCCCTCCAGTTACGAATATGATCTCTCCTTTTTTGATGGAGATGTTAAACGGACCGGCAGCGAAAAGTTTTTTGCCGGCAGCGTCTTTGTATTCATACACCGCATTGCTGAATTCGAGATCTGTAAAGTCGCGGGACAATTCAATGGATTGTTCTTCCAGATTATACTGCGGATAAGTGTCTATTTCTTTTTCCAGTCCGTCGATCCTTTCGACTGCTATCTTCAGGCGGGTAAAGAAAGGTACCGAAGATATAAGTGTAGCAAGCGGCCCCATAATGTAAAGAATGGTAAACACAAAGGCCGTCACACGGGCTGTTGGAATGCTTAATACCTGCGGCATGACAAACAGTATCAATCCGAGTACGATGTACCAGCTATAGTTACCTGTCAGTTCGTTGACGAGATAACGTACAGCCGTACGGTCATTTAGTTCTTTACTACCCTGCAGCGTGCGTTTGATATAGCGATCATAGATACTATTGTTTCTGTTCAGACTCATTTTTATTTCCCGGAAGCCGTTGAGGAAGTCACGCAGATAGCGGTGATAATCATTCTGCAGGTCGCGTACCTCGTTTAACTGCTTCTCTATGGAGTTGTTGCGGAGCAGATAAAAGGCGAGCAGCAATCCCATAAAGCACAGGATCATCGCTCCTGCTTTCCAGGACAGCCAGAACATGTAGGACAGGCCGCATAAAATGATGACGACAGAATTGACGGCATTCACGAAGTTAGAGGGCACCTGTGCCAACAGGCGGGTGTCCTGTATGGCGGTGTACACTCTTTGCGCGCCTAGCTTTTCGAAAGACTCAAAGGTAGATACCCTGAGTTTATCGATAACCCCGGACTCATATTCAAACACGATACTGTTTGTCAATCTTGCGATGTAAGTCTGGAAGGTTTTATTCAACAGGAATGATACTACCAATAATCCGGCGTATATCCAGCTTTGCGGGGCTGCTATGAAGGGCAGCCCCACACCGGCGATAACATTGTTTATGAACACCATGATGCTGCCATATACCAGGCTATTTACAATTCCCAGCAAAGCGATCATGACAAAAAAACTGCCTGATTTATACTTCAGTAATCTAATAAGGTTCATGATAAACACGGTTAATGAATGATCGTTCTGGAATATCCCAGTTGAAATAAATAGGCGGCTAAGCGGCTATCTTTTATTACACTGTAATGGTCACCCTGTAAGCGATGATGATCGAAGCTGCCGGTTGTGAACTGTTGCCAGCAATCCATCAGGGATGTTTCTCTGCTGTCGGCTTCGAAAGCGATGATATCTGCTTTGACCGGGCCGGCAGGCTGATAAGCGTGCATCATGCTGACAGAAGACTGGTACATTTTCTTCAGGTGATCTTCCTGTGGCAGTTCACCTGCGTTGAGTCCCCAGCTGCGGAGTTCATTTGTAAAACGTTGTTCCAGCACCTCGCCAGCCGGCAGTATTTTTATACCGGAGGTAAGAACCGGGGCTTCTTTATCCAGCAGGAGCAGCGTTACTGTCTTTCCTGCGGCTTCCAGCTGCCGGGTTGTTTCATAGGCGATCAGTCCGCCCATTGAGTAACCCATCAGCAGGTATTCTTCCGACGGTACTTTATCTTGTAGCTGTTGTACAAAGGTGGCGGCCATGTCTTCTATTGAAGTGGCGAAGGCGCCACCTCCGAAGCCTTTGTACTGCATACCATAGCAGGCGTATTGTTTATCCAGTTGTGCTGCCAGTTGTCTATAGATGGTGGCAGAACCAATGACCGGCGGAATAAAGATCAACGGCGGCGTCTCTGTTTCCTGACAGCTATTCAGCGGGAATACCAGGGTTTCGGCTGCGTCTTCCGGTCTTTCCAGGAAGGCTGCCAGCGAGGCTATATCCGGATATTCATAGAGTTCGCGGATACTGGCCCGGCGGTCAAATGTTTTAGCCACTTTGACCATCAGACGGATGGCTTTCAGTGAATGTCCACCCAAAGCAAAGAAGCTGTCATGTATGCCAATCGGACTACGTTGCAGCACTTCTTCCCAGATAGCGGTTAAAGCGATTTCTACAGGCGTACGCGGCGCTTCATAAACGGTCGTTGCTGTTATATCCGGATCAGGAAGTTTTTTGCGGTCTACCTTTCCGTTTGCCGTAAGTGGCAGTTGCGCCATGGTGATATTGTAAGCAGGATGCATGTAGCGCGGCAGCTTGTTGTTCAACCATTCCTGGAGTGCTTCTTCCATTACTGTGTCGCGCCATACGATATAACTTACGAGCAACTTATCGCCGGTAGGTGCTTTATATACCTGTACAACGGCTTCGCGTATTTCCGGACAGGCCAGAAGTGCATTTTCAATCTCGCCGGTTTCTATACGGTAGCCGCGGATCTTCACCTGGTTATCGCTACGGCCCAGGTATTCGATGGTACCATTTTCTGCCCAGCGGGCCAGATCTCCTGTGCGGTACAGGCGTTCACCGGCGACATATGGATTGTCGATAAACCGTTCTTTTGTCAATTCTTCCCGGTTCAGATAACCCAATCCGACACCTACCCCACCGATACATAATTCACCGGGGATGCCGATACCTGCTGTATGATAATTTTTGTCGAGTATGTAGATCCTTGTGTTTTTCAAAGGGCGACCAATACTCAGGCTGTTGTCATCATCTGCCTCCACTATTTCGTAAGTGGAATCGACGGTGGCTTCGGTTACGCCGTATACATTGATCAGTTGTGCTTTACCCTGAAAGACCTGGTGGAAAAGGGCACGTTCTTCCGCAGGCAGCGCCTCTCCTCCCACGAGGACGTATTGTACATTCAAATCAGTTGTTCCTGTTTCTTTCAGTACTTCGAGTAGTACTCTGAGATAACCAGGTGTGATATCAATCACGGCCACCTGCTGTTCTTTTAACTGGCGGATATAACTTTCCGCATTGCGGCGGTCTGTTTCACTGATGATGACCAGTTTTGCGCCAGATAAAAGCGGTGCGAATAATTGTTGCACAGAGGCGTCGAAGTTGACGGAGGCGGTCAGCATGGCGGTGAGTTCACCACCATGTGCTGCATATATTGATTCCTGCAACCATGTACAGAGATTCACCACTGCGTGATGAGGGATCATTGCGCCTTTAGGACGGCCGGTAGAACCCGACGTGTAAATAATGTAAGCCAGAGATTGACTGTCTGCCGGAAGTTTTATTGTATCATGATAGTAAGACAACAACTCCCATTCGGCATTGACATGCATGACTTCTACACCGTCATTCAGTGCATCAGGCACTTCCGTGTCAGTAATCAATACCGCAGGCTGACTATCTTCCAGCATGTATTGGATGCGGTCTGCCGGATATTCCGGATCGATGGGCACATAGGCCGCGCCGGCTTTCAGTATCCCTAGTAAACATACCATCAGTCGTGCAGAGCGTGTCATCATCAAGCCTACCAGATCTCCATTTTTTACATGATATGCCTGACGTAAGTAGCAGGCTACCTGATCAGACGCCCTGTTCAACTCCGCGTAACTCAATGTCTCTTTCTCATAAATTACTGCCGGGCTATCCACTTTACGCTGTGCCTGTTGTTCAAACAAGGCATGTAATGTCTGCGTAGCGGGATAAGGCGTTTCGCCTTTATAGCTGAATAGATCCAGTGTATTACGTTCTTCCGCAGTTGTGTATGTAATTGCTGATAAACGTATTGCTATGTTATTACTGAGTGCGGCAAACAATTCCTGCAGGTGTGCCAGCATCCTTTTGATTCTTTTCTTCGTGAAGATGTCGGTATTGTATACTACCGACATTTCAATCCCATTTTCATGTTCAGCGAAATGAACGGTCATATCAAATTTGCTGATAATGGTTCTTGCTGTTCCGCTACCGGTCATTTTAAAGGACTGATCAGCAGACTTGTTTTCTTCACCTGCTACCGCGTCCGTTCTCCGCGTGTAGGACGCCATTACGTCAAACAAAGGAGAACGGCTACGGTCAGCAGCCAGGTCGAGGTCTTCGACCAGTTTGTCAAAAGGATAGGCCTGGTGAGTGTAAGCGTCAACCATTACCTGTTGTACCTGTTGTAACAGCTCACCGAAAGTATTGTCAGCGGTGAAGCGCGTACGCAGCACCAGTGTGTTGACATAGAAACCGATTTGTCCGGACAGGTATTCATGGTCACGACCCGCTACGACGGTACCGAGTACAATGTCTTCCTGCCTGGTGTACCTGTGAAACAGTGCCTTGAGGCCAGCTACGAGCAGCATAAAGATGTTAGTGCCGGAGGTATTTTGCAGGCAGGTTTGCAGTCTGCTGCAGGTTTCTTTATTCAACCAGGCGCCTTCAATTGCGCCGTTATATGTTTTTATGGCAGGGCGGGTATAATCGGCCGGCAGTTCCAGTATGGGGATGCTATCTGTCAGTTGTGATTTCCAGTAGCTGCCATGTGTTTCATCGATATCCAGTTGTTTATTGTGCCATGCGGCGTAGTCTCTGTATTGTACCGGCAATGGCGTCAGTTCCTTACCAGCATACAGCTGTTCAAGTTCGCTGCGCAGTACTTCCATTGACCAGCCATCGGCGATGATATGATGGAGGTTGAGTAAGATGTGATACTGATTATTGCTACGCTGTATCACCTGTATTCTGAACAGCGGACCTTTCCCAAGGTTGAATCTGAAATGTCTTTCCGCATCGCGGATATCATCCAGCAGGCGGTCCTGCATTTCTTCATCGTAGTCGGTCAGGTCGGTGTACTGCATATTGCTCGTGAACTGGTCGGCGGGCAATACCTGTTGCCATTCACCTTCTTCATCACTGCTGAATATGGTACGAAGTATTTCATGCCGGTCGATCAATCCTTTGAAAGCTGCTTCCAGTAAGGAGCGATTGATTTCACCGTACAGCACATGATCGGAAACGATATTGTATGCACCCGCGCTTTCTTCTAAGAGATCCAGTATCCAGAGGCGTCGCTGCGCGTGTGACAGTTCGTATCTGTCCTGCACCGCAACTGGTTCTAATACAAGCGAGGTGTGTTGTTGCGTTCCAAACAGGCGTTCTGAAAGGTCGCTGATAGTCGGGCGGCTGAACAATTCATGGAAGGGGATATCAACGCCGAATTCCTGATGTATTTTCCATAGCATCCGCATGCCTTTCAGCGAGTGACCACCCAGATCAAAGAAATTGTCATGGATACCGATGCCGGTGCGTTGCAAAATGGATTCCCATATGTTGATCAGCTGTTGTTGTGCATCGCTGGCGGCACCTTCGTAACAGGTGTTTTTGACTTCCAGCTGCGGAACAGGCAGTTGCCGGCGATCTACTTTCCCATTGCCGGTGAGCGGCATTCTATCCAGCGTTACATACACTGAGGGATGCATATATCTTGGCAACTGCAGATCCAGCGATTTGCGCAGGTCCTGTTCGTCTGCTTTCTCTTTCCATACGATATAAGCGACCAGTTCTTTTTCTACAGGTGAAGGTTCCCATGTGGTGACCAGCACTTCTGCCACAGCAGGATGCTGTTGAATAAGCTGCTCGATTTCACCTGTTTCGATACGGAAACCGCGTATTTTCACCTGGTGGTCATTACGACCCAGGAATTCGATATTGCCGTCAGATGTCCATCTTGCGAGGTCGCCTGTTTTGTACATGCGGTTGCCTGGCTCAAATGGATTGTCTATGAATTTTTCATTTGTCAGCTCTTCTCTGCCGAGATAACCGCGGGCCAGCCCCTCTCCTGCGATACACAGTTCGCCGGCGTATCCGACAGGTTTCAGCTCCAGGTTGCCGTCCAGGATGTAGATACGTGTATTGCTTACAGGCTTTCCGATGGTGATTCTACCAGCGGCTGTCGTACAGACAGCAGAGGTGGCGACTACCGTACTTTCTGTCGGACCGTAGTTATTGATCACGGTTGCACCCGGATATACTTTATTCAGTCTGTCTCCCCCTACCAGCAATTGCAGGTTGTTATCCTGGCGATGAGAGAGGCGGCCGCCTAGTTCTTCATACAGGGCAGTCGGCACGAAGGCATGAGTAATGTTATTCCTGTCTATGAAAGATTGTAATAAGTTAGCGTCTGTGCGGTATTCTGCATTGACCGGATAGATACATCCACCGGAGAGTAGATAAGGCCATATTTCCCATCCTAATGCGTCAAAAGCGACACCTGCATATACAGTTGACCGGGAGTTACCATCGAGTCCGAATGACTGCTGATGCCAGTTGCACAGGTTGATAACAGAACGATGTTCTACCATCACCCCTTTAGGACGACCTGTAGAACCGGAAGTATAGATCACGTAAGCCAGATCGTTTGCTGCTGCGGGGAATAGGCCGCATACAGTACTGTCATTATGCTCGTGGCTTATCAGCTGCTGGTAGGTGACCAGGGTAGTCTGACCCGCTACGTGCGTTGCCAGCGGATTATCAGATACCAGTACTACCGGTTTGCTATCTTCCAGCATGTACCTGATACGTTCTGCCGGATAAGAAGGATCGACAGGGATATAGGCGGCGCCGGCTTTCAGAATACCCAGCAGACTAACGATCAGGCGGTCGGAACGATCCATCATTACGCCTACGAAAGATCCGTTGGTGACATTGAACTGTTGCTGCAATGTCAGGGCTACTTTCTCTGCCAGTGTATTGAGCGCCGCATAGGTCAGTGTTGACTCACCGAATGTTACCGCGGCAGCTTCTCCGTTACGGCTAACCTGTTCTTCAAACAGTTTGTGTATGGTTGTCTGCCGGTTGTAGACAGCTGCTGTATTATTAAAGGATGTCAGTAATTGTTGTTCTTCGCTTTCGCTGAGATAAGGAATTACGGACAATGGCAATTCCGGGTTATGGGTAACGGCCTGTAAGAGGCGGCTAAAATGTCCAAGCATGGCGGTAATACGCGCTGCGGAGAACAGATCTGTGTTATAATTAATTGAGATGGCAAGTTGATCTGTATAGTCAGTGAAATGAACGGTCAGGTCGAACTTGCTCATATTTACTTCACCTGTTTCATATTCCATTACCTGTAACTCGTCCGGCGTCTGTCCGTCAGCACCACCACCTGCGGTAGCATAAGCAACCATTACATCAAACAATGCTGAGCGGCTGCGATCCGGCGTAATCCGGAGGTCTTCGAGTAATTTATCAAAGGGATAGAACTGATGTTCGTAAGCGTCCAGTAAGGTCTGCTGTACTTTTTCCAGCAGGTTATTAAAGGTATCATTTCCGTCAAAAGCGGTACGTAATACCAGGGTATTGACGAAGAAGCCTATTTGTCCGGCAAGGCTTGCATCATCACGACCGGCTACCGGCGTACCGAGTACGATATCTTCCTGTCCGGTGTAGCGGTAGCAGAGTGCTTTGAGGGCAGCGATCAGCAGCATGAACATGCTGATACCGGTGCGTTGGTGCAGACATGCCTGTAATGCTTTATAATCGTCTCCGTCCAGCCAGGTCTGTAAGGTAGCACCGTTGAAGGTTTTAAGCGGTGGACGTGTATAATCTTCCGGCAGTTCGAGTACCGGCAGGTGGCGCAGATGTTCCCGCCAGTATCCGGCGTGTTTTTCTGCGAAGATACCGGCCAGCTGTTTGCGTTGCCAGGTTGCGTAATCTTTGTATTGAATGGGCAGGGCTGGTAAGTCAGCCGGCGTTTGTTGTACTGCTGCTGCGTACAAGGTTACCAGGTCTTGCAGCAAGACCTCCTGTGACCAGCCATCTGTAATAATATGGTGCATATTCAGCAGTAATACGTGCTGAATGACAGATAGGCGTATTACCTGGACCCTGATAAGCGGGCCAAGATCCAGTGCGAAGCGGTATTCTTTTTCTTCTCCTGTGATCAGCGCCAGCTGTTGCTGTTGTGCAATGATGCCTTTTGCGGAGAGATCTGTGTACCCCATTTCGAAGCCGCTTTCTTCCGGAGACAGCACATACTGCCAGGGGCCTTCTTCATCGCTTCTGAATACGGTGCGCAGTATTTCATGGCGCTGTAAAAGTTGCAGAAAAGCGGTATCGAGGGCTTTTATATCCAGGCTACCTTTCAGTTCGTAGCCGGTAAAGATATTGTAGGCGGTAACGCTTTCTTCCAGTTTATCGAGTATCCATAAACGCTGCTGTGCGTGGGATAAGGGATATTTATCAGCGATGGGTACGGGTACCGGTGCATCGTTGCTGACAGGAGCGGTTATGTTTTCGGGTTGCAGCCAGGTACTTAGTTTGCTGATAGTGGCTTGCAGGAACAGCTCTCTGAAAGGAATATCTACACCAAACTCCTGGCGTATGCGCCATAACATGCGCATACCTTTGAGAGAGTGGCCACCCAGTTCAAAGAAATTATCGTGAATGCCTATTCCTTTACGTTGCAGGCTTTCTTCCCATATGGTGACCAGGCGCACTTCTGTTTCGTTACGCGGCGCTTCATACCGGCTGCTCGTCACCTCCAGTACAGGCGCTGGCAGCTGTTTACGTACGACCTTCCCATTACCATTTAATGGCAAGGCATCCAGTGTCACGTAATAGGCGGGATGCATGTAGCGGGGAAGGAATTGCTGCAGGTGTGTACGCAGGCCCGCTTCATCAGGAGTTGCTGTCCATACGGTATAACACACCAGTTCTTTTTCAGCAGCAGGCGATTGCCAGGCGGCCACAACGGCTTCCTTTACACCTTCATACTGTGCAACAGTACGTTCTACTTCCCCGATTTCGATACGGTAGCCACGAATTTTTACCTGATGGTCGTTACGACCCAGGAATTCGATATTGCCGTCCCAGGCCCGGCGAACAAGGTCTCCTGTCAAATACATCAGCGCCCCGCGATTGTACGGATCAGCTACAAAACGCTCCTGCGTAAGCTGTTCCCTGCCAAGATAACCCCGCGCCAGGCCTGTACCAGCAATGCATAATTCACCCGGATAGCCTTCCGGCATCAGATTGCCGCGCCTGTCCACAATGTAGGCGCGATAACCGGGCAGACATTTTCCCAGCAGCGGCGCTTGTGCACCTGGCTGCTGAAGGTCGTAAATCAGAGCATTTACGCAGATTTCAGTAGGCCCATAGGTATTGTATATGGCGGCCTGCGGAAAACGGCGTTTCATTTCTTCCATGCATTCTTTATCCAGTTCGTCACCACCGGATGAAAGACAGCACAGGGAGGGCGCATCCCCTGTGTTTGCAATTTCTGCCAATATCGCTTTCCATAACATGGGCATGGCGTGCATCACATTGATATGTTGCTGCCTGATATATTTCACCAGCGAAGTAACATCCGCGGTATCCTTTGACAGGTGTAGTGTAGCGCCGGCCGTCAGGGGTATGAATATCTGTTTAACGGCTGCATCAAATGACAGGGAGGCTGTCAGCAGGTATTGCCAGTCAGTCCGCAGCTGCATTTCACTACGCAGTCCTGCCAGGAGATTCAACACGGCATGGTGTTCTATCATCACGCCTTTTGGCGCACCGGTAGAACCGGATGTATAGATCACATAGGCCAGGTCATGAGCGCTTGCCGTACCATTTGTTGCATTGCATGTTTCATTTGCAGCTATCAGTGTAGCACATAACTCTTCCGTCAGCACAATACGGGCATTACTATCCGCCAGCATGTAGCTGATGCGTTCTTCGGGATAATCTGTATCGATGGGCAGATAGGCGGCACCTGCTTTAAGAATACCCAGCAATGCGGCTATTGCTGCGGGTGTACGATCCATCCTGATAGCTACGATGTCGCCGGGTTTTACGCTCAGTTGGCGGATCAGTCCTGCTGCAATACAGTCAGCTTGCTGGTTCAGCGCACGATAGCTCAGGCTCCGGCCTTCTGCTACCAGGGCAATATGCTCCGGTGTACGCGTTACCTGTAATTCAAAGAGCTGTTGCAATGTCTCTGCTTCAGTAGTTGCCGGGGCGATATGTCCGTTGCTTAATAACAGGTGGCGTTGTTCTTCCTGCAGAAAAGCAATCCCGGACAATGTTTGTCTGGCGTTATTGCTGACAGCTTTGATGACTCCTTGCATGTGCAGCAGCATCTGATCGATGCGCTGTGAAGAGAAAAGTACAGTACTGTAGTTAATACCGAGCCATATCGCGTCACTATGTTCTTCAAAATTAAAGGTGAGGTCGAATTTGCTGCTTTCGCGTTCACCGGCTACGAACTCATTTACCTGTAGTTCAGCTTCGTTATTTCCCTCTTCAGACGTTGTATGATCTACTCCCAGGGGAATATCTATTTTACGGTAGCTGATCAGCACATCGAATAAGGCGGAGCGGCTGGGTTCTGTTACCAGTCCCAGGTCTTCTACCAGTTTATCAAAGGGGTATACTTCATGTTCATAGGCATTCAGCAGTACCTCTTTTACCTTGTCCAGCAATTTGTTAAACCCTTCATCACCATTAAAGCGGGTACGCAGGGCCAATGTGTTGACATAACAGCCGATCTGGCCAGACAGCTCTTCTGTGCTTCTACCCGCGACAGGAGTACCGAGTATGATATCTTCCTGACCAGTGTAGCGGAAAAGGAGGGCATTTACACATGCTGTCAATGCCATAAACATACTGGCGCCCTGCTGTGTACGCAACATATCTCTGAATGCTTTAGTTGTTGCGGCATCCAGCCATATGGTTTTTGTGTAACCAGCATAAGATTTACGGGCGGGTCTTGGATAATCAGTCGCCATATCAAGCAAAGGAATTTCGCCTGACATCTGCTCATTCCAGTAGCGCTCGTGTGCCTTCATCCGCGGACTTTCAAACAGGCGGTTCTGCCAGTAAGAAAAATCCCGGTACTGGATGGCCAGTTCTTCCGGCGCCTGTTCATCAGTAGCGGCAATGCCGTACAGTGTTACCAGGTCGTTCATCATGATTTCCAGCGACCAGGCATCTGAAATGATATGGTGCATACCCATCATCAGCATATGCCTTTTTTCGCCCAGCGTTACCAGCTGTACACGTAAAAGCGGACCTTGTGCCAGGTCAAACGCATGTTTCCAGAGTTGCTCTGCCAGTATTTCAATGTCTTGTTGCTGAGCAACAGCTTCTTTCCCTTCCAGGGAAACTTCTATGATGTTAAAACCAGCCACGTCAGTGCCCAGCACTTTCTGCCATAATCCGCCTGCGTCGTTCACAAATACTGTACGCAGTATCTCGTGACGAGCTACCAGCATTTGAAATGCCTTCTTCAGAGAAGATTTGTCAAGCACTCCATTCAGCTCATAGCCTACACAGATATTGTAAGCACAACGGCTTTCATCCAGCTGTTGCAATATCCACAGGCGACGTTGCGCGTGTGATACTTCGTACAACGGTGCAGCCGGAATACGGCGGATCTTAGCGGCATCTTTACCGGCTTTCAGAGAACGGATCAGGGCTTCTTTATGTTCCCTGATCTGTTCAATGAGTTTCGGTCCGACACTACCCTGCGGTGCGATAATTTTCAGTTGATCGTCACCAGTCAGCGTAAGTTCTACCTTCAGATCGTTCAGCGCGGTCATTAACGCGGCAATACTCATATAATTATTTCTTCTTGGTTATTAATTTCCTGCTTCTCAACGGTGAGCGGAGCAGGGCGGGTTTCTTCAATTGCCGCGGCCTGTTGTGCTACCGTTGGTTTCCTGAAAATGTCTTTTAATGTGAAGCGGGTACTGAAAGCCGCATTTATTCTTGCCAGCACACGCATACCTTTCAATGAGTGCCCTCCTATTTCGAAGAAGTTGTCTGAGATGCCGATACCTTTACGTTGCAGGACATCTTCCCAGATGGCGATCAGTTCTTTTTCTACAGGCGAAGCGATCACTTCTACAGGTGCGGTGATAACAACTACCGGTTTAGGTATTGGTAATGCTTTCTTATCAATTTTCCCGTTGCTGTTCAGCGGCATTTTGTCCAGTGTGATAAAGTGTGCCGGCTGCATATAAACCGGTAACTTCTCTCTCATATAGCGTTGCAACAGTTCTTCATTATCTTCTCCATTCCATACGATATATGCTACCAGTTCTTTGTCTCCGCCTTCCAGCGTTACTGCCAGTATCACCCCTTCCCTTACGCTTTCGTGGTTGACCATTACCTGCTGTATTTCTCCCAGCTCGATACGATATCCGCGAATTTTCACCTGGTCATCATTCCTGCCGAGATAATCAATGTAACCATCGTAGGTCCAGCGGGCGATATCACCCGTGCGGTACATGCGTTCACCGGGTTCAAACGGATTGGGAACAAATCTCTCTGCCGTTAACTGTTCCTGGTTCAGGTATCCTCTGGCCAATCCAGCGCCGGAAATACACAGTTCTCCGGACAAGCCCTGTGGCACCAGGTCGTTATTCGCATCTACGATATAGACCTTCGTGTTGCTGATCGGCTTACCTATCAGGATCCTGTCATCATCATCATTGAATTTATAGCAGGTGCTGTAGGTCGTATCTTCTGAAGGACCGTACAGATTGCGTATTACAATACCTGAGCCTTTGAAGTGAACTTTTGTGGCGTATGGGATAGGTTCTCCAGCCATATTGATCAGTTTCACATTACTGAAGTTGGTACCCAGTTTTATGAGACTGTCTATTACAGAAGGTACTGTATTCAACAGTACGTTAGGTATCCGTTCGATGTACTGCTGCATATCGACTACGCTCTTCAGTACCAGTACCTGTTTACCTACACTCAATGTGTAGAACATCTCAAATATGGACAGGTCGAAACAGTAGGAAGTCATTGCAAAGACGGTATCGAATACCTCTTCTTTAAACTCCTGCTGACACCAGTCAATAAAGCTGACTGCGTTGCGATGCATCAGTGATACTCCTTTTGGGCGACCGGTAGAACCTGATGTATAGATCAGATAAGCCAGGTCGGATGTATCGGTCTGTACGTCCGGATTGGCATCACTGTACTGATCGCTCCAGAGTATCACAGGATCCAGGTCATTGTCCCTCAGGATCACATCCGGTTTACTATCAGCAATGATGTAGCTGATACGTTCCTCCGGATATTCAGGATCAATCGGTACATAAGCGGCACCTGTTTTCAGGATAGCGAGCAGGCAGATGATCATTTTTTCCGAACGTTCTACCAATACCCCTGCTATCTTACCCGGTCCGATTCCATATTTATCTGTCAGGTAATGCGCGAGTCGGTTGGCGCTACTATTCAGTTCATCGTAAGTAATGCTTGTATCTTCATGCAATACTGCTATCTGGTCCGGTGTACGTGCGACAGCGGCTTCAATCAATGCATGGATTGTTTTATCATGTGGATAGTCAGCGGCAGTGTTATTCATCTGTTCCAGCAGCAGGGTGCGTTCACCTGCTGTCAGGTATTGCATAGAAGATACCGGCTTATCCATTCCACGACTTACAGAGCGCATCATTTCCTGCAGATGTTCCAGCATCTGCTGCATACGTTGTTCTGAGAAAATGTCTGTTCTGTAATTGATACTGAGGTAAATACCACCACGTTCCTCCCGGAAACTGATGGTCATATCGAATTTACTGATGTTGCTGTCTTCTCTCTGGAGGTCATTCATATGAACGTCCTCTCCTTTCTTCCCCTCAGCTTTCACCACCACTGCTTCATCGTATTCTTCCTTCTTGTAGATGATCAGAATATCAAACAGCGGAGAGCGACTTCTGTCTCCGGTAATGTTAAGATCTTCCAGTAACAGGTCAAACGGATATACCTGGTGTTCAAATGCGCCCAGCAAGCCATCCTGTACTTTTTCAAGCAGGTTATTGAAGCTTTCGTTTCCATTGAAACGAGTACGCAATGCCAGGGTATTTACGTATAGCCCGATCTGATCGAGCAGGTCATCATGTTCACGACCGGCTACCAGTACACCCAATACAATATCATCCTGGCCGGTATAACGATATAACAATGCATTCGTGCAGGCCAGTAATACCATGAACATACTCTTGTCAGGCTGCCGTTGTACCGTGCTTTGTAACAGGCGGGTATCCTGTCTGCTTAAAGTACCTCTTACACTTGCACCTTTATAACTTCTGACAGCAGGTCGTGTATTGTCTACCGGCATATTCAGCACTGGCAATTCACCAGAGAACTGTTCCATCCAGTAGTTCCTGTAAGTGGCTATTTCCGGACCGTTTAACAATTTATTCTGCTCTGCAGCATAGTCTTTGTATTGCATCCGCAGTGGCTCCTGTACGACAGGGTTACCGGTGATCAGTCCTTCATAAACGTTTGTCAGTTCTTCCATCATTACTTCTATGGACCAGCCATCAGAAATAATGTGGTGCATATTGATCAGCAGTACGGAGAACTGTTCTCCCATCTGCAGCAGATGTGCACGTAATAAAGGGCCTCTGCTCAGATCAAAGCAAAAGTGTACTTCTGCTGCGGAAAGTTCTGCGAGACGTTGTTGTTGCTGTGCCAGATCCAGGCCGATCAGTTCTTCTTTTGATATTTTGAATCCAAAGCTTTCAGGTGTCTGGATTTGTTGCCATACGCCTTCTTCATCATTGACAAAGATGGTACGCAGTATTTCATGGCGGGTGATCAGTTGCTGGAAAGCTTTTTCCAGTGCCTTTTCGTCAACGGTATCCCTTAGTTCGAAGGACATACACATATTGTATGCGGAGCGGCTTTCTTCCATCTGTCCCAGTATCCACATACGCAGCTGTCCGTGGGACAATTCGTATCGTGGCTGCTGTTCCAGTTGTGGCAATGCCTTAGAAGCTGCTGCTGCAGGCACTACACGTGCGCCTCCGATCAGTGTGGCCAGATCTGTAATGCGGGAGTATTTGAATATATCAGAGAATGAAATTTCTACGCCCAGCTCTTTACGAATACGCCACAAGACGCGGATACCTTTCAGGGAATGACCGCCGAGGTCGAAGAAGTTATCAGTAATACCTATTCCTTCCCGTTGCAGTACTTCTTCCCATATTTTGACAAGTGTTGTTTCCACTTCATCACGTGGGGCCTCATACACATTGGCGTTCACTACTTCCGGCAGCGGCAATTGTTTACGGTCAACTTTACCGTTTGCAGTCAGCGGTAAACGATCCAGTGTCATGTAGTATGACGGATGCATGTAGACAGGTAGTTTACGTCGCATCCATTCTTTCAGGCCCTGTTCGTCAGCGCCTTCCTGCCATACGATATAACTTATCAGTTGTTTGCCGGTACCTTTTAATTCTTCCGCCAGCACGACGGCTTCACGCACATTTTTATAACTCTGCAGCACACTTTCTACTTCACCCAGTTCGATTCTATAACCACGTATTTTCACCTGGTTATCGCCACGACCGAGGAATTCGAGGTTACCGTCTGCTGTCCAGCGGGCGAGGTCTCCGGTACGATAGAGGCGTTCACCAGCAGCATATGGACTTGCTGTATAGCGTTGTTTGGTCAGGTCTGGTCTACCCCAGTAGCCGCGACCAACACCTGCGCCGCCGATACAGAGTTCACCGGTAATACCGATGCCACAAAGCTGGAGGTGTTTGTCCAGTACATACATGCGGGTATTTTCCAGCGGGCGGCCTACAGGTACGTAACCAATAGGGCGCAGGTCTGTTCCCAATCCTTCATAGAAGCCGGAGTCGATGGTTGTTTCAGTTGTTCCGTAGCTATTGATAATGCGCAGACCAGTGTGACCGAAACGATCGTGTACTTTGCGATAGTCTTCTACGGAAAGGACATCAGAACCCATGATCAGTATTTTCAGGAAACTGATGTCTTTTCCTTCTTCGTATACATAGTCGAGTAAAGGCAGGAGTAATCCCGGTGTCGATTCCAGCAGGTTAATCTGCCGGCTGCTGATTAGTTCATAAAAGGCAGGCAGATCAAAATAAACGGCGGAAGGACAGATGGTCATCACGCCGCCTCTGAATATGCTACGCAGCATATCGCCAAAGAATACGTCAAAGGAGAAGCTGGCAATCTGCAGTACGCGCACATCAAAAGTATCCAGATTATACCCTTTTTCAAGGCTACTCCACAAGCCCAGCAATTCTTTATGGCCGATCATTACGCCTTTGGGATTGCCGGTAGAACCGGAAGTATAAACGATATAAGCGAGTGCATCTGTACCTGGTTTGTAAGGACGATTATCGCTATTATATTGTTTTGCCTGTGTAGCGAAAACGGAGAGGTCCAGTACTTTGATAGCAGCGGAAAGCTGTTCGGGAATACCTGCTCCGGTGATGAGTACATTGATACCACTATCACCGATCATGTAGGCGACTCTGTCCGGTGCGTATTCCGGATCAACCGGTATATAAGCAGCGCCTGTTTTAAGGACGGCCAATACGGCGGCCACCATCCAGGTATCACGTTCTGCCATGATACCGATTCTGTCACCTGGCAGAATACCGAATTCTTCCACGAGATAATCAGCGAGCTGGTTGGCCAGTGTATTCAACTGTATATAGCTGAGTACCTGGTTGCCATGTTGCAAGGCTGGTTTGTTGCCTTGCTTTTGCACGATTGATTCAAAGAGACTTACCAGATCAGGCTGCGGTACCGTTAATTTACCGTCGCCGGAGAAACCAAGTAATGCTGTGGTATCGGCGGCAGAGAGATAAGCGAGTTTATCTACCTGCTTTGCAGTATCGTGCAGGATGCTTTGTAGCAGTTGTACAAAGTGGTCCAGCATCCGCTGTACACTTGCTGCCGCATATATGTCTGTATTAAAATTAATATTCAGTTCCAGGGTATTTCCAGCTAACTGAATAAAAGAGAATGAGAGATCGAACATACTGTTGTTACGCACTACATCATAGGTACGTGCGGGCAGCATATCTTCTTCTTCCGCTTTTACAATACCGTTGTCAATATCAGGCCAGTTTACAATTACGTCGAAGAGCGGACGGCGGCTGATCTCCCAGCTTACGTTCAGGTCTTCCACCAGCTGATCTACCGGATACACCTGATATCTGTAGGCGTCCATCATTTGCTGTTTCACATTCTGCAGGAACGTGCCGAAGGTATCTGTTCCTTTAAATGTAGTGCGGATTGGCAGTGTATGTACAAACAGGCCCACCAGCTTTTCAATATCCGGGTGGTCACGTCCTGAGACCGGCAGACCGACAATAATATCTTCCTGGCCGGAGTATTTGTACAGCAGCATCTTGATGGTTGCAAACAGGAAGGTAAAGAGTGTGCATTCCTGTTGATTTGCGAGGGCGACTACCCGCTGTACGGTGTCGTTGTCCAGCAAAACGGCGCAGTTAGCGCCATTCTGAGAACGAACAGAAGGACGTGGATAGTCCGCAGGTAGTTCCAGTACCGGCAGATCACCACTGAACTTTTTCAGCCAGTAGTTCCTTGCGGAAGCCGCTTCCCCCAGTCTGATCTGTGCATTCTGCCAGGCTGCGTAATCTTTATATTGGACAGGCAAGGCAGGCAGATCAAGCGGTTTATTCTGTGTGTAAGCAGCATAGAGATTCAATACTTCGCTGGTAAGGATTTCCTTTGACCAGCCGTCTGATACGATATGGTGCAGGGTGAGTATGAATAAACTGCGGTTGTCTTCCAATTCTACGAGACGGGCTCTCAGCATCGGACCATTTTCGAAGTCGAAGGTTGTATTACGTTCCTGGATAGCGATTTCCATGGCACGTTTTTCACGATCGGGGTCTTGTTTGAGATCGGTGACTACCAATCCTACCGGAAGACTACCAGGCGCATGTACCTTTTGTCTTAATTCCCCGTTCTTGTCAATGAGCGTTGTTCTCAATATCTCGTGCCGCGCTACAAGGTCTAAGAGCGCTTTTTCAAACGCTGTCTTGTCGAATCCTTCTTCCAGTACATAGGTACTGGACATGTTATAGGCGAGGCTTTCACTTTCGTTCTGATTCAATATCCACAAGCGTTTCTGTGCATGTGATACTTCGTAATCATCTGCTTCCGGCAAGCGTTCAATACTGGTAAAGGCGCCGTAGCTGGATTTTTTGATCAGGGCAGCCAGTTGTTTTACAACAGGGCTTTCAAACAGGGACGCAATGTCCAGTTTAATACCCCATTCTTTGTAAATCCAGGATAAGAGTTTTATTCCGCTGATACTGTTACCACCCAATGCGAAGAAGTTGTCTTCTACGGTAAAGAATTTACGGGAAGTGAATAGTCTGCGGAAGAGTGCAATTACTTTTTCTTCTACCGGGTCAGCATTCAGTGTACCGGCGCCTGCTACAGGCGCCAGCGATTGTACGCTGCCGGCGTCGAAACCACCTGCTGCATTTAGTGCGGCAGGTGAAATCGTACCATACTTTACGGGCTGGTATTGTTCAGGAACGCCTGCATCGTGTAAATACTGCATTAAGGCAGGCAGCGATGCCGCATCAAAGCGATCTGTGATCAGGTATACCCAGTCATGGGAATCACTGATCCTTACATCTCCTATTCCTGTGTAGAGTTGTATAAGTTCAGACAGCGATGTTTTGCTGCCGGTATTTTGTGGTGTAAAGCTATCTATTCCGATTTCTCCTTCTCCGAGCAGTCTTGCGGCAATACCGGAAGACCAATACGCATCGGCTACCTGCACCAGGAGTTTACCATATACGCCGTGTGGCAGTACATTGCCTGTGGCATCCTGTATAAAGTACCTGATACCATGCATAGGTTGTTTTACCGGCCATACACCGGCTACAACAGCAGCTTCTTCACTGGTAGCGGAGAGCGGTGTCCAGGATAACAATTGCGGAGCGCCTGCCGGTGCATAAAAATAGCCGGCCTGACTACCTTCTACGGCTTTGTCTTCCCATCTGCGGATGTGCTGATCTGTCAGCGGCGTTGCAGCAATGATAAACAGGCTGCTTTCTTCTTGTAAAGAAATGGTATCGTTCAGTAATATGTGCTGTGTCCAGCTTTGTTTGCTGAGGAAGGTGTTACCAGTTACGACGGCGGCATTGAATTGCTGGTACACTGACACCTGCTGACCAGACAACCATCCGGCAAGTATGATATCTGTCCAGCTATTACTGTCTATCTCTGCTGTGATCACTGTATAGCCTTCATTAGCTGAAGCGGCGATTGTCTTTCTGCTGATCTCCGTGAGATAAGCGATCAGGTTACGATGGCTGATCTGCAGTCCGCCGGCAATTCTGGCCGGAGCGGCGTCGCTGACATCTACGCTCAGGTAATTGTTCATACCGGGTTTCTGTCTGCTCAGCCATTTCAGGAATATATCATCCCCGATTACGGCGGCGTCTTCCTGTTCTGTAGTCTGTAGAGTATAGGTACTTCCTGCCTTCAATACAGCCAGTACGACCAATAATGTTTCGAACACACCTGTTGTCTGTACGGCGATCAACTGGCCTTTACCCTGACCTTTTCTTTGCAGGTAACCAGCAAAACAACCGGCGATATGGTTAATATACTGGTAAGTGTAGGTATTACCATTGTATGTTAACGCTACTTCATCGCGCAGCTGTGCTGCTTTCTCTTCCAATACAGCCTGCAGCGAATTTTTCGCCTGTGGCGTCATTGTATTTACGGGAATTACCGGCGCCTGAAAGGCTGTTACGGGTAGTTGAGCCACTGCCTTGTCAGGTTGCTGCAAAGCGGCATACAACATCGCGCTAAAGCTATCGATCCATGCACGCACTATCTTTTCAGGGTAATAGTTTTTATTGAACTGGAAGTGCAGGCGTAGTAAACCACCTGTTTCTATTACGTTCAGGAAAAAGTCATATTTATTCTCCCCTGCTTTCTCGCTTACGGCGTCATCCTGTATGTCTTCTACTTCTACGTTACGCAGCGCAGGATCCATATTGAACAAGACCTTTATATCCGGGAAACTATCCTCTGCATTTTCATCCTGCAGCAGGTCCAGGCAGGAAAAACGCTGGTATTTATAACAGCCTAACCATGCCTGTTTTACTTCCTGTAAGAAGTTCCGGAAAGACTGTGCAGGGTTCACTTCATGTATGTAAGGCAGGATCTGATTGCACTGTCCTACCATACCAGGTAATTCCATCAGTAGTTGACCAGAAGCAGGGATACCGACTACCATGCGGGCCTGGCCACTCAAACGATACAGAAGGCATTCGAAGCTACCCAGCATCATCATGAACAGGCTTAATCCGTTTTCCTGTGCAAATTTCTTTACCTCTTCGGTATGTTGTCTGGTCAGCACCCATACCCAACCGGCGCCGGCGCTATCCTGCGTAAGAACGGAACCGGATACAGCGGGCAAGGCAGGCGTGCTTACTGTATCTTTTAATTGCGTCTGCCAGTAAGCAGCGGCTTCCCGTGCGGCGGGAGATGTATGTTGCGCTTGCATCCATTCTACGTATTGTCTGAAGGATGGCGCTGCAGGTAAGCTAATTGCTGTATTGGAGACTGCAGCTATGTATAGCTGTGACAGTTCATTTGCCAGTGTGCTCAGGGACCAGCCGTCTGCGATGATCGCGTGGATGGTAAACAGCACCCTTGTACTTCCATCCGGTTGCGCCTGTGCGGCTACCCGGAACAGGGGCCCTCCGGCAAGGTCAAATGGCAGTGCTGCTTTCGTCAGCTCAGTGGCGATTTCAGGAGTGAGTCCTGGTTGCAGGTAGAGATATTCTGCATCCATGCGGATGGTCTGAAGTATCTCATGGCGGGCTGTCAGTTGACGGACAGCTTCTTTTAATGCCGGGATGCTCACAGCTTCTTCCAGGTCAAAAGAACGGCGGGCAATGAATGCTTCGTTAGCCTGTGCATTTGCCGTTACTTTGAACCAGAGTCTTTTTTGTTCGTTAGTGAGTGGAATGCGCGGCGTTACTATCGCCGGCTGGCCGTTTGAAACCAGGAATCCTTTTTCCTGCATTTCAGATACGGTGTCTTTTACTGCTTTTACAAAGGTTGCGATATCTGCGTCTGTGTGTGCAGGAGAAATGAACAGTGTCATTCCCTCCCATACATAGATGCCTTTATAGGCCAGATAATAGAAGAACAATGATAATTCTATACCTGCACGTATCTGGAAAAGGGAGCCGAAGTTAACGATACTGATGGGTAGTCCCTGTGTAATAAAGAATGTATTGAGTTCTGCTGCCAGTGTCGTCATACGGGCATTCAGGGTTTCCTGTAAAGCGGGGCCCTGTTCTTTCAGGTAGGTCAGCATTGCTTTGGAAGCGGCCATTGTGAGCGGATGGTGACAGAAGGTACCTGCGACAAAGGTTTTACGGTGATCAAATACCGGGTGACTATCATCTCCATACTGCCAATGCTCACCACCGTCCACACCATGCATGAAGGCTGATTTACCGGCCACGATACCTAATGGCAATCCACCACCGGATATTTTTCCATAAGTCACCAGATCTGCTTTTATGCCGAATCTGTGCTGGCATCCGCCTGGATGAATACGGAAACCGGAGATGATTTCGTCGAAGATTAACGCGACGCCTTTGTCTGCCGTCAATGCTCTCAGTTCCTGCAGAAATTCAACCGGCTGGAATTCCGGACGGCGGCTCTGTACAGGTTCTACCAATACGGCTGCCAGCTCGTGTGCGTGCTCGCGAATCACCTGTAAGGCAGTATCCGTTCCATAGTCAAGCAGTAAAACATCCTCCAGCATATTCTGTGGAATACCGGCTCCTTTTGGTACGGCATTGTAATTACCGGAGAACATATCACGTTGTGCGAGTACGCCATCGAATGTACCATGGTAAGAACCGGCAAACATTACCACCTTGTTTTTACCGGTAGCCGCTCTTGCGAGACGCAGGGCGACCATTACGGCCTCCGTACCTGAGTTATAAAAAGCGACCCTGTCTGCACCCGTCAGTTCGTGTATTAACTCAGCGACTTCACCAGGCAGATCGGACATGGGTCCGAGGAAAAAATTGCCGGCATACTCACGAATGGCCTTTTCAATGACAGGATGGTTATACCCTAAAAGGTATACGCCAAAGCCCATCGACATATCTATGTATTCATTACCATCCAGGTCCCGGAGGCGGGCGCCCTGTGCAGATTTCATGATGATGGGATAGGACAGCTCTTTCAGGGTTTTATTGTAGTGCGCAGTATTCCTGTTGTTGGCAAAACTTGCGCGGTATTGCTGTACGTGTTGTTTGGAAGCGCCGGTTTTGCGATTAAACGCTGCGATAAAATCGTCCAGGTTCCTGCGTTGGCGGGCGTCAAAGTCATGGAATGCGGTGCTTGTCCACTGGAAGTTAGTTTGTTGCTGTGGCTTTTCCTTTACCGGTGCGGCTACTACAGCAGGTCTGGCAACAGTCACCGGGGCAAGCGTCTGTACCGGTTGTGGAACAGGTGCCGATTCAGCAGGATGCAGGAGTTTCAGCTGATCAGCCATTATCTGCAATTGCTGTTCTACGATTGTTTCCAGCGCTGATTTACCTGCAGGCGTTGTTGAGATCGTCTGCACTGCGATCACTTCCTTTACTATCGGCGCGACTGGCGCTACCGGCGTTGCGGTGACAATAGCGACAGGTTCGTCCGGTAGCTGACGGCTGATATAAGCAGCGAGTGCATCGAGTGTAGATGCCTCATTGAATAATGTATCTATGGTAACTTCTATACTGTATTTTGAGCGAACCAGCTGTTTTACCTGAATAATAGAAATGGAATCCAGTCCCATTTCCAGGAATGTAGCTGTCGTGTTGATCTCTTCCGGGGCCAGTTCGAATACGCCTGCTATCACCTCCCTGAGCTGAGATATAATACGATCTTTTGCTGTGGTAGCTGACTGCACTGCGGGCTGTTGCTGAGTAGTATCCATGAATGTGCTGTTTGTTACTTTTTCTGGGTATGTGATCCAACATCTTTTGGGTTCAAAGGGATAGCCAGGAAGACCCATGCTACGGTGTTTACTGCCAGTATAAAATTGCTGCCAGTCAACCTCCGCACCACTGATATATAAACTGCCCAGCTCTGTTACCAGGCTGGCAGTAGCTTGTTCTTTCCATTCTTCCAACAACAGAGCGGCTGCTTCACTTGCCTGTGCTTTTTCCATCCTGATGGCTTGTGCTGCCGGCAGACCGTTTATGCAGATATCTTCCAGTTTACGTTCGAGCGTTTCCCTGCTATTTATTTCGAGCACAAAACGGTGTTTCAGGTGATCGCGGCCGGCATTCAATGTATAGCAGACATCTTCTACACGATAGTCTGCCAGTGTACTGAGGTGTGCGCGTGTTTGCTGCGCTACCAGCAGGAGGTCCTGTTCGCTTTTTGCAGAAAAACAGGCCAGTAAGGGGCTTGTCTTTTTTATGGAAGGCGCATCTGTTACGGGGGCTTCTTCCAGTACGACGTGGCAATTTGTACCACTGATGCCGAAGGAACTTACGCCACAACGTCTGGGCGCCTGTTGTTCTGTTTCCCAGTCCTGCAGCGTATCGTTCACATAGACGGGAGATGTTTCAAAGCTTATTCTGCGGTTAGGTCTGTCGAAATGAATACTTGGGGGGATCTGTTTATTTTTCAGGGCTAGTGCCGCCTTGATGATGCCTGCCATTCCTGCGGCGGCATCCAGGTGACCAACATTGGTCTTTACAGCGCCGATCGCGCAAAATTGTTTCCTGGTGGTATATTTTCTAAAGGCTTGTGTGATTGCTTCGATTTCAATAGGATCTCCCAGATTGGTAGCTGTTCCATGTGCTTCCATGTAGGAGATTGTTAAAGGATCCACACCTGCATTCTGCCATGCTTTCTCAATCACATCTACCTGGGCGTGTACGCTGGGAGCAGTAATACCGATAGAACGACCATCCTGGTTACTGGCACTGCCTTTTATCAGGGCGATCACCTGGTCGCCATCTCTGAGTGCTGCACGGTAAGGTTTCAGCATGATTGCTGCCACCCCTTCTCCACCGACCGTTCCATCAGAGAGATCGTCGAATGTTCTTGCTCTTCCGCTTTTAGATTCGATGCCGATACCGGCGCCATCGGGTGCTTTTACCGGCAGCCAGCTAAGGTTAACACCACCGGCTATTGCCATATCGATCTCTCCGTTACGCAGTGCCTGACAGGCAGTATGTATGGCCACGAGAGAAGATGAACAAGCGGTATCTACCAGTACAGCGGGACCTTTCAGATCGAGCAGGTAGGAAATGCGGCTGGCTAATATGGATGCTACGTTGCCCGGATGTGCCATACCGACAAATTCCGGCTCCATTTCCTTTACCAGGTTATAGTAGCCTTCATTTCTTTCGGTGAACCCTACATAAACGCCGGTACGCGTTCCTTTGAGTTTTGCGGATGATAGTGCGGCATCCTGTATGGTATGCCATACTACTTCCAGGAACAGGCGATGTGCGGGGTTCATCAGGCAGGCTTCTTTGTGAGAGATGGAGAAAAACTTGTTATCAAATTTGTCTACATCTGCCAGGAAACCTTTTTCCTTGAACTGTTCAGGGCTGAACGGCGGCATTCCAATGGAAGAAAGATAATTGTTCACTTCCGTCATACGGCTGGCAGGAAATGGTCCTACCCCATCCGTACCGGTGACCAGGTTATTCCAGAACACCTGCAGATCAGTGGCCATCGGGAATTTTCCGCTCATGCCGATGATGGCTATATCAGTCGTGGATATCCGTTCAATACGGCTATGTCTGGCGACGCCGGTCCTTTTGCCGGCGTCTGTATCCATGTTAAATATGTCCTTGTTCATCATAGCTGTATTTCTTTAAGCTCCGGCCATACTAAAGCTGCACCGGTTTCAAAATATAAGCGGCGGAAACATGCTTTTAATTCCTTTGCAGGCAGACGTTTTGCCTGCAATAACTGTAACAGTTGCAGACAACTGTTCTTCACTTCTTCCTGCTCCGGCAGTCTGCGTTCCTGCTCCAGTTTTTCCTGCAACTGTTTCATTTTCCTGAACGGGAGAATGACGTCTGTTTCATATACCTGATCATCATCATTGCGGTTCTTTGTAGTGATCGCAATGGCCAGGGCCCTACTGACAGGTGTAGGCAATGCCGCGATGTTCTCCTTTATATCTTCCAACAGTGCTTTGACATCTGCTATTTCTTCGATGGCATAAGCTTTTGCTTTCATACCATGGTTTTTCACCTGGTTGCGCAACAACTTTCTGGGGCCGGCATCTACAAAGTATTCTACACTGTTTTTATATAGATAATCCAGGGAGGGCAGCCATTGTACAGGGTGCGTCATCTGTTGATACAACCCGCTGACTATTTCTGTTTCTGTCTGGTAAGGCGTACCGGTTACATTCGATAATACCGCACATTGCAATGGTGAAATCGTACAGGCGTTCAGCAGTTCCAGCAACTGATCAGCGGCTGACTGCATCAACGGTGTATGAAAAGGAGCGCTTACTTTTAGTTGTACTGCTTCTCCTCCCTGCGCTACACATTGCTGCATCACGGTACTGACTTGTTCTTTATAACCGGCGATGACTACCTGTTTCTGCAGATTATATGCGGCGATCCATACGGTATCGCGCGGCGCCTCTTTGCAAGCCGCTTTAATGATGGTTGCGCTTAGTCCACTGATAGCTGCCATTGTGCCCTTACCTAGCGGCACGGCCTCCTGCATCAGCTTTCCGCGCTGCCTTACCAGCCGTACTGCATCTCCCAGGTCTAATGCACCTGCGCAGCAAAGCGCGGTATACTCACCCAGGCTATGTCCGGCCATGTATTGCGGACCAGGCCATCCTTCCTGATGGGTATAGTGTCTGAAAGCAGCTACACTGGTAGTAAGGATCGCGGGCTGGGCCAGTTCTGTCTGTTCCAGTGTGGCGGCACTTTCTTCAAAGCAAAGCTTCTTCATATCCATGTGCAGGGCATCCGATGCCTGTTCGTAGACCTCCCTTGCGATGGCGGATGTCTGAAAAAGCGGTCTGCCCATGCCAGTATATTGTGCTCCCTGGCCGGGAAATAAAAATGCAGTCTTCAACATGATACTTGAATTAGATTAACATCAGGCGCGTTCCAGCATACTGACAAAGAGGTCCAGTAAAGCTTCTATCTTTTCAGGATTTAAGCGGGGCGTATGTTCCAGCGAGAAGGCCAGTACGCCCTCTTTCTGCTGAATAGTAAGTATGATATCGAATATACCATTGGCGACGGCGGGTTTGCCGTTCAGGCTGATCAATGGCCAGGTCATCTCGTCTTTTGTCGTCGGGCGGATTACACTGTCCGCCTGGAAAACCAGTTCCGGATGTGCTCTCTGTAAGGCAGCAGTACTATATAACTGTTCTTTTGTTTCTGCACGATGTACGGGAACAGACAGGCGTTTCAGCTTGCCTTCTCCTTCATATAGGTGAAACAGTACATCTCCGGTTTCAGCTGATTTGCCTAGTGCGTAAGCGAAAGTACCAATGCAGATATCTATTTCAGAGATACCACAGGCGATCGCGGACGCACTTACACTGGCACTTGCTTCTTCGCTTAAGGCTACAAATAACTCAGCGGACGGCGTTTCTGCACCGAAATAGTCAGCCGGGAAGTGAATCCCTGTACCTGCCAGACTCATACCTGTTGTATCATCTGTACGGTCGATATGTGCCGCCAGTGCAGCTATATTGATGTGTGCGAAAAGATCGGTTATGGTCAGAGAAGGGAAAAACTCGTTCAGCGTGATATTCACCTGTACGAGCAGCAAGGAGTTACCACCCAGTTCGAAGAAGCTATCTATTGTGCTGATATCATTTCTCTTTAACACGTCCTGCCATACTTTCAGGATAATCCGTTCGGTCTCATTTACCGGTGACACCTGTTTACTACGACGACGCGTATTCTTTGTTGCAAGAGACGCTGATAATTCCTGCCTGTTCAGCTTTCCATTTTCATTTACCGGCATCACATCCAGGGGTATGATATCCGAAGGGATCATATATTCAGGCAGATAGGCTTTCAGAAAATTAATGATGGCTTCTGAGCTTACCTCTTTTCTGGTCTCTGCCAATGTATAGAAAGCCACCAGTTTTGCATGTTGATCACCTGCTGCACGTTGCAGCAAGACAGCTGCTTCATGGATATCAGGATAATTCGCCAGGCATTTTTCGATCTCTTCCAGTTCTACTCTGTATCCTCTGATCTTTGCCTGGTTATCTTTACGTCCTTTCAGTTCAATCGTACCATTACCTAAGTAACGGCCATAGTCTCCGGTTCTGTAAACGCGACCATTCACGGCCAGGTCTTTGCTGACGAACTGCTTTTCAGTCACCTCTGGTTTATTCAGATAGCCTTTTGCTACACCGGGTCCACTGACACAGATCTCTCCCCATACACCATGCGGTAACACGTGCAGGTATTCATCCAGGATCAGCACTTCTGTATTTCTGATGGGGCGACCGATCACGGGGCGGGCAGCAAAAGAAGAAAATGTTTCTCGACGTACACGGTGGAAGATGCAACCTACGGTACTTTCAGTCGGTCCGTAGTGATTCACGAACAGCGTGTCGGGATAGTCCGCAGTAAAAGCAGCGATATCTGTCGGCCGGATCATTTCTCCACCGAGAAATATTTTCTTCAGCGATAAGCGGTTCGTATTGTTGGTAACATTCAGCAGCAGATGAAATAGTGAAGGCGTTAATTTGATAAAACTGATCTGCTGTGCGGCGAGGTAATCATATAATTTTTCCGGCATTTTACTATAGTCTTCGCCGGGGATATGCAGTGTAGCACCCCATGGGATAGCACCCCATATGGCGGTGTATCCCAGGTCAAACGCATAGGAGGTTACCAGGATCGTAGCGTCACCTGCGCCAAATTGAAAGTCATTATGCAGCCAGGTGGCGTAGTTAGCGATTCCTTTGTGTTCGATAACGACACCCTTAGGCTGTCCGGTGGTACCGGAGGTATACATAATATAGGCTGCATCTGATCCGTTGATGGAGATTTCCGGTGCGGGCGCAACGGGCAGCATATCCTGTTGTATATCAAAAGCGAACAATTTCCCTTTGAATGAAGGCAGCTGGGCCAGGTATTCTGTTGTTGTCAGCAATACCTCTACACCTGCATCATCGAGGATGTACTGTAGTCTGTTAACCGGCCATGCAGGATCAAGCGGTACAAAAGCGGCGCCTGCTTTCAGTATGCCCAGTATACCTGTCAGGATCCATTCGCTGCGTGGCAACAATAATGCGACTGGCTGTCCTTTTGTGACCTGTTCTTCTGTCAGCAGATAGTTTGCCAGTTTATTGCTTTCGTCATCCAGTTTTGCGTAGGTATATTGTATACCACGGCTTACCAGTGCAATTTGTTCCGGCTGCTGTTGTGCCTGTGTCTTGAAGAGATCCAATACGGTTGTGGTATCTTCCGGTATTGCTACTTTGGCAACTGCGGGCAAAGGCAGTTCTATGTCTGCGATACGACGATCCAGCAGGTGTTGTATTTCGGACAGCAGATATGCATAGTGATCAATAAACTGTTGTCCGATGAGTTTTCCTTCTCTGAAACCGTTCACCTGCAATTGCACTGTGAGGGCGCCTTCATTTTCACGGATCAGCAGTTTCAGTCTGCTTTTATCAGCCAGCTGTGATTGTTCACTGGCTGTTTCGTGCTGAAATGCGAAGCATTGAAGGCGGTCAGTATCGACGCCTTTATTTTCTGCCGCTCCCAGCAATGCATAAATATCTATATCACGTTTCTCCAGTACTGCCATCAGTTCCTGTTGAAAACCGGTAATCATCTCTTTGACTGTTGTGTCTTCACTGATTGCGCTGGCATAAAACAGCAGACGCTCTGCTGATGATGGAGAAAACAGTTTCAGATCAGCTGAGGTGATCAGGCAGTTTTTACCGAAGTAACGATATAAGAGAAAAGAGTAAACAGAGAAGAACAATACGTACGCTGAAATATCATTCCGGGCTACCTTACGAAGGTCTTCCACTACGCTGCCGGGTATTTCTTCAGACAGCAGTAAGGGCAATTCTTTCTGTTCTTCCATATAATCCGCTAACCAGTCATTCTGTACGGTAATTTTTTTCAACCAGTACTCAAAGGACTGTTTTTGTATGGCGGCGTTTAATATTTCCATAATGAGGTATTTAGCGTTTGGTTAGAATATTTTTATGTAGAACCGGTAGCCGACGGCTACCGTGGCCCCCCTCCCTTGTGGTACAAGCCACAGAACAGGGGCGTCATGTCACCATAGCGTGTGAGAGAGGGCCACGGCACACGCGGCTACCGGGCAGAGAGGTCTGTTGCAGTTAATTGAAGATAATCGGGGATCACGGGAACGGTCACACCGTCGTGCACCAGCTGTACACCACCATTTTCGAGTTTACCCAGCTCTTTAAAGCCGGCAAATTTGTAGGTGATATACATCTGCCGGTTACGTGATGTAGGCAGGAAATCAGCATAAAGCGTCTTTCCGTATTTAACGGCCTGCTGTATAATGTATGCCAGTAATACGGAGCCAACTCCCCTGGACATTACGCGGCAGGACATTAGCAGGAGGTGAATGTTCCAGGCATCCCCTGCTGTCTGTAACATGGATACACCTATCTTTCCGTAGGTTCCATATTTGTCGGTCAGTTCGCACACCAGTACACGATAACCATCGTTTTCCAGCAGCTGCTGCAGTTCTTCATAGGTATAAGAGTAACCGGTTGCATTCAGTTGGTTAGTGCGGACGGTTAACTCTTCCACACGCTGAAGGTCTTTTTCTTCTGCAAGGGCTATATTGAATTGCAGATCCAGCTGACTGAGGAATGAATGGTTGTCGGTAAACTGTTCTTCCTCCTGTTTACGTAGTTCATCTGTCACGTACATCATCCGGCGTTTTGCGGATTCTTCCGTGATAAAACGTGGAATAAAGCGATCATCAGCAGAGATGCCTCCTATCACATCCACATCAAAACAGTTGACTTCATCGAGTACAGATTTTACTTCATCTCTCTCGAACGGCTGATCATCTATAAACGCAATAGCGTCATAACCTATATTGAGGGTTTCTTTAATCGCTCTGATAGAAGCGGATTTCACGCCCCAGTTGACCTGGGGAAGCAAAAAATATTCAAGTAATCCGAATGATTCCAGCTGGCGCAGTGCATCTTCCGCGTTATTCTTACTCGCTACGGTATTGATGATTCCCCTTTCATCCAGCAGGCGGATGGTATCGGCTATCCCTTCTCTTAACCTTAGCTGGTCATTTTCTGAAAGAATGCCATGCCATACGGTTTCGTCCAGGTCCCATACGACGCATTTAATACATTTCTTTTCCATGTTGCTCAGGCTTTAAGTAAAATTGAACTCCATACGGCCACAGGACTATTATTCATCAGCAACACATGTTCCCCCGGACGCACCAGGTCCTGCTCCAGTGCTCTTGCATAATTGCAGATAATATCACCGGGACCCAGATGTCCCAGCTCTGTCAGGTTTTCTCTGCAGACGTCTGAAATACGGATGCCCAATGCTTCTTCATAATAGGCGAATGCCCGCATAGAGAGATTCTGCATCATGAAGTGGCTGACATCTGGTTTCGCCAGTCCGTTTGTTTCCAGCAGGTCATTATTGAGTTTAACAAATTCATTTCTGCTTTCAAGTGCCAGTTCGAATGCATAAGATCTTATACTGGCGCATTCTTCCCTGAACTCCGCAAAACTTTTGTCTTTATAATCTACTTTGAAGAGATTCCAGTAGCGACCATTGGTCTTGATTTTTATATCCAGGATCCTGTTCTTTTCAGTACGGGACAAGAGCAGGGCGATGCCTGCGTCACCATTGATCGTCACCGGATATCTGAATCGACTGGGCGCATACGGTTTGTTACCGTAGCAGATCAATGCATGTTTGATCTGGGTATTGCCCTGCATATATACCTGGGCGAGTTGCAGCGCCATAGAGATGTCAGCGCAACCGAGGTCTGACAAGGAAAAGAAGACGGCGTTGCGTGCCTGGAGGTCATGTTGCAGGCGACCTGCCTGTGAACTCACCAGGTACTCAGGTAAGCGGCTATGTATATAGACAATCAGACCGATATCAGCTGCAGGTACGCCGGATTGGTCCAGGACCTTTACTGCTGCCTGTTTCGCCAGATCATAAGCGCTATGTGCTGTGGCGTTGTAAACGCTGTTGATGCCTGCCCCTGCAAAATATTCGTGTTCTTCTTTTTTCAATGTGCCGGCATTCAGCAGGCTGCTGACAGGTGTTTTGTCTCCAATTATAACTGTGGCAATCTGGTTAATTCCGATCATGGGGCTGCTTGTTTAATCTTCCATAATAGCTGACAGGTCAGTAAATCCGTAGTCGCTGATCAATACCTGCTGCATTTCAGCGGAACCTTCGATGATCTCCATGATTTTGGCATCCCTGAAACATCGCTGTACTGCGCTTTGTTCGCTACATCCCAGCGCACCGAGTATCTGTACCGCTTCTTTTGCAGCTCTGTTTGCGGCAGCCGCTGCATAGTATTTGGCGAGCGAGGTCTGAATGAGCGCATTGGTCTGCTTTTCCTTTCTGAGGTAAGCAGCATTGTAGCACAGCATACCGGCGGCCTTTGCTTCCGCTATCATATCTGTTACTTTTAGTTTGATCAACTGATGATCCTTGAGAAAAGTACCGAACTGGCGACGGCGGGAAGCGTGTTCCATACTATGCTGGAGGCAGCTTTTCAGGATACCCAGGCTACCTAATGCAACACTGAAGCGACCGTTATCGAGGGCTGTGTTCACAATTGAAATAAAACCGAAGCCTTCCTTTCCGAGCAGCGCATCTTCCGGTATTTCACAGTTACTGAATGTAACGTGTGCGATCATCGATGCCCTGGTTCCCAGCATACCCTGTACAGGTGTTACCTCTACGCCTGCCGTGTGTCGATCTACCAGGAAAGCGGAGATCTTATCCGCATTCCTGGCAAACACCAGGTAGACATCTGCCAGTTGCCCGAAGGTGGTCCAGCGCTTCTTACCGTTCAGGATAATTTTACCATCCCGTTTTTCGTAAGTGGCGGCTACAGATTTAGCATCCGATCCGGCTTCAGGTTCTGTGAGGCAGAAAGCAGCGATTTTTTGTCCGGTAGCCAGCAAAGGCAACCACTGTGCTTTCTGCTGATAAGTACCCCAACGCAATACTGTTTCGGATACCAGGGAGAGGTGTACGGTGAGCAGGCTGCGGGCGGACGAACAAGCCCGCCCTATTTCCTCATGCATCAGGCCTGCGATTACCTGATCCCATCCCCGGCCGCCGAATTCTGTAGGGATCGTAGCTCCCAGCAATCCTTCAGCGGCCATTTTCTTCAGTAGTGCGTCCGGGAATACCTGTTCACTGTCATATTGTTCCGCTATGGGTACAATCTCGGTGTCAGCGAATGTCCTGAATGCCTGCCGTTGTGCTTTGTAACAGCTGTCCTGTTCTATACGTACCATACCTGAGCTTTAAGCAGTAACCCTTTCTTTCAGCTTTCGCTGTATAAAGGAGGTAATGTTATTAAGGGTGTTGAAGTTGGAAATCTCCAGATCTTCATTCTCCACAGTGAGGGAGAATTTCTTTTCCATAAAGGTGATCAGCTGCATGGCAAACAGGGAATTCACGATGCCCAGTTCAAAAATATCATCGGTGTCAGTGAATACTTTTCCGTTGTTGATACTTTGCTGCAGATAAGCGGTTACTTGTTCTTTGATGTCGCCCATAACTTTTTATTTGACGGATGATTAGTTAATACTGTAATTATAAAATCCCTTTCCACTCTTCCTTCCCAGCATACCTGCATCCACCATACGTTTCAACAGTATACAGGGGCGGTACTTGGAATCGCTGAAGTTGCCGTATACCACGTTCATTGCCTGAAGAATGGTATCCAGTCCGATCAGGTCGGCTGTTTGTAATGGCCCCATGGTATGTGACAGACATTCACGGAAGATCTGGTCAACATCACCGGCAGTTGCGACACCTTCATGCACACAATAGATTGCTTCGTTGATATAAGCGAGCATGACACGGTTGCTGATAAAACCCGGAGAGTCGTTTACTACGATCCCATGCATCTGCATACCGGCCAGGAACTGCTGTGCTTCCTGAATGACGCTATCGCTGTTAAACAGACCTCTTACCATTTCAACCGCCGGCATCATATGTACGGGGTTAGAGAAATGTAGACCGATCACTCTTTCGGGGTTTTCGAGACAAGCGGCCAGTTTTGTAATGGAGACGCAGGAGGTATTGACGCCAACAACGACGTTATTGCCGATGATACTGGAGATACGTTTGAATATATCCAGCTTGGTGCTTTCCAGTTCGGTGGCATTTTCAACGATGAAAGTACATTCTCCCAGATCAGCCCAATCATTGGTAAAGCTGATATTGTCCAGGAACTTACCGCTTGCAGTGCCTGCGGGCGTTTTTCCCTGGCGCTGCATAACGATATCAAAGCGTTGCAGCTGTGTGATTTTAGTACGGGCATCTGTCAATACCTGTTCAGAGATATCCAGCAGCGTCACTTTGTGTCCGAATTTCGCACACTGAAAAGCGAGACCCTGTCCCATAATACCGGCGCCGATGATGCCTACATGGTAGTGCTGAAAGTTGTTATCCATGGATAATCTGTTTGAATGCTCAAAAATTGAAGTCGAATGCTATTTTGTCTTTCACCGTTTCGGTTTCGGTGGCTATATCCAGACAGAGGTCTCCTGTCCTGACAGCGGGATTTTGAATGCACTGTTCTATGAGTGACCGGAAACGCTGAGACAATAACAGGATCGTATCGTCTTTGAAAATGGACGTCTTATAAAGGAAGCCGATCTGCAGGCCGTCATTCAGTTCTGTAACGTGCAACCAGATATCAGCTTTTGCTTTATTGAAACCGGTAGCATATTCTTCTATTTCAAAATCCAGGGACTGACCATTATCGGCTGTCAGACGGGTATTCCAGGTGAATCCTGTTTCAAAGACGTTCATACTATCGCGTAGCTTCAGCTCATCCACGAGAATATCAAACGGGTATGCCTGATAAGTGTAATCTTTGAATACCTGTTCCTTTACTTTTTCCAGCAATTCGTTAAACGGCAGGTCCTGATCAACCTTTGTATAAAGCAGCAGGGTATTGAGATAATTACCTATCTGGTTTTCCAGGTCTGTATGTTCTCTTCCACCTACTGGTGTACCTACTACGATATCTGTGCTATCAGCATAAGCGGCGAGCAGTATCTGATAGATCAGGAGTGTATTGATGAACAGGGTGCTGTTATTACCTAGTGCCTTCAGTTGTGCGGTTATGTCCGCAGGCAGGAAAAACACGTTGTATGCGGCTTCGAAATTTTCCTGTATCGGACGCGGATAGTCGAAGTGTTTTTCCAGCGAGATGGGTTGCACTCCTCTAAGACGGTCTTTCCAGTAAGCTTTATGGGCATCGAAGTATCCCTTACGGATGCGCTCATTCTGCCAGGCTGCATAATCTTTATAGTGAATATTCAGGGCCGGTAAAGCAGGCGTCTGTTGTTGCAAAGCTGCGCTATAGCATTCCAGTACCTCATTCCGTAATATTTCCATTGAACGGCCGTCCGAAGAGATGTGATGCAGGACGATCATGAAGATATATTCTTCATCAGCTACCTGGTAGAGATATGCCTGTATCACAGGACCTGTAGCCAGATCGAATGCTTTTCCGGCAGCTTCTCTTACTTTTTCAGTCGCCAGTTGCGCTGCATCCGGCTGATCTCTCAGATCATGTACATGCAAGGAGAATCCGGTTTCTTCCAGTGGAAGTACTTTCTGTACCGGTACACCTTTCTGCAGTGTAAATACTGTCCTGAGGCTTTCGTGTCTGTTCACAAATTGCGACAAGCCAGTTCTCAGGGCGTTGATATCTACCTTTCCTTTCAGACGGTAAGCTGTGGGAACGTTATAGGCTTCTCTTCCGGCTACGGGCTGATGCAGAAGCCAGAAACGCAATTGTGCGTGGGACAGTTCGGTGTATTCAGCATCCTGTATGCGCGGGATATCGCTGGCCACCTTTACTTCCTGTGTCTGGCGGATGGCATCAATGTGTGCTGCGATACCACCCAGCGTACTGTTTCTCAGCAGTTCTTCTATCGGAAGGGTTACATTCATCTGTTGCTCTATTCTGTTGAGCATCCTGATAATGTTCAGGGAGTGACCACCCAGTTCATAGAAGTCATCTTCCAGGCGTACCTGATCCAGCTTTAATACTTCGTGCCAGATACCTGCCAGCTGTAGTTCCGTAGGACTGAACCCATTGGCGGTCTTTTCTATGAACGCTGCAAAGTTGCTCTCTGTATCCTGTTCTTCACCTTGCAGTTTTTTGATCGTACCGATTTTGAAGTATGGGTTGATAATAAAGTTTCTGAAGTCCGCTTTTACTACAATAAAACGTTCCTGCCGTTGGCTGAGTGCGCTGAAGAATGCCTCTATACCATCCGCGGAGGTGATAGGTGAGAGATAGGAATAACGCAGCGCTACTTCTTCTGCAGATTGCAGCAAGGTTTTCCTGTAGGATAATCCTGTCTCTTTCCAGTCAGGCCAGTTAATACTGATGAAGTTACGGCCTTTGTTACGCCAATAAGCAGCAAAAGCATCCTGGAAGATATTGGCAGCTGAGTAGTCAGCACTGCTGCTGGCGGGTACCAGTGCGCCAATGGAAGAGAATACCACAAAAAATCCTGGTTGCAGCGAACGGGTATGTTCTTCAAGGAGAATAGATCCCTGTACTTTAGGCGCGAAGGTATTGTTTACATCTGCGATGTTGCGCTTTTCAATGGCAACCCCGCTACTTCCGATACCGGCACTATGAATCACACCTGCCAGCCGGCTGAAGCGTTTTTTGATGTCAGCAAACAATGTCTGCATATCGCTTTCATTGCTGATATCGGCTGTGAAGTAATGTACTTTACTACCCAGTTGTTCCAGCTTCGCGATCTGGCCTGCAACATCTGCTGCGGAGCGTCGACCGATGATCAGTAATGTCGCTTTTGCACGGGTAGCCAGTGCCGTGGCCATTTCGTATCCGATACCACTATGTCCACCAGTAACAAGGTATACCCCCTGTTGTTCCAGCTGGTAAGGATTGCCTGTCTGCTGTACTTCATCCACGCGGTTCAGTTCCTGTACATAGCGTTTACCATTACGGTATGCTACGAAACGGATCACTTCGTCGCCGGACAGCTCTTCCCACAAAAGCGTGGCAATACTTTGCGGTGTTGTTTTTTCGCCGTCTACATCCACGCAGGTAGTCCGAAGCGTATAATATTCCGCCAGGGAAGCTTTGATCATACCCGGGGTCAGTGCCGCCACGGGAGAGAGCTGCGCATCATCTGCGACTACGGCGTGTACGTTGGCAGTCAGTACTGCCAGGTTGAAATTGGTTTTAGTGAAATATTTTGAGAATGTTTTACATGCGTTGAATAATCCATAGAAGGCAGTCTGTAGTTGTGCAGCTGTTGCTGTAAGTGCCGGCGCCATTGGTTTAAAGAACCCGCTCAGATAGATGATACCATCCAGGACGCCATAGAGCGCGTGCAGACTGTCTGATAACAACCGATAGTCCTTCTCTTCTGTGTAGTTCACACGGAACAGCTTATCCGACACCATTTCAAACTCATTACCGGGACTCACACGGACGCAACGGTTACCTTTTTCTTCCAGTAAAGTGATCAGTGCATCAGATACTCCTTCGTTATCTGTGAAGACAAGCAACAACCGGTCTTTGAATGAAGTGATGCTTTTATCTTTTGCCGCAAGCGGAGTCCAGTGTAGTTTGTAATACCAGTCATTCACTGTTTCTTTCTTTTGCCAGGTTGGCTCGGTGAACCAGCACCTGGTTTTTTCAAAAGGATAAACAGGACATTCTACTTTCTGGTAAACCTTACCTGCGTAATGCTCGTCCCAGTCGACAGCCACGCCATTATTATAGAGACCGGACAATAAGGTAATCAGATCTCCCTGTGTTCCCGGATGACTGACAATTGAGCCGGATCTGATGTCCAGTTCTATTGCCCAGTCTTTTAACAGGTCAGTCATTGTAAGATCGGTTCCCAGGCCCAGGAACAGGGGGGCTTTCTTCTCCAGGAGATTCTTTACAATTGCCCTGAATTTGTCCTTATCAGCGGGTAAACGTTCAGTATCTTCTTTCAGAAGGGCAGGCACCGCTTCCAGGGTTAACTCACCTCTGAGTACCCGGGATACATATTTACCAATACCAGCGCCTATTACCACCGGGAATTTGATACCAAATGCCTGCAGCTGCTTACACAAAGCATATTTCGTAGCAAATACCAACATGTCTTCTTCCGGCTGCATGGCAGGAAATCCTGGACACAGGCTGTTAAAAGTCGCCGCAAATACAGGATACGCTTTGTTATATGCAGCGAGAGTCTCGACAGGTAAACCGCTGTTACCCAGCAACAATATAATTTCACGCGTTGTCAGTTCCTGACTGGCGGGCGTATAATCATTCAACTGTTGCAGCAATGCTTCTTTGCTGTCAGCAGTAAAGCACACCCTATAATCATAATCAGAACGACCTCTGTTAAGCGTATACAGCGCATCTGCCCAGGAGTCGTTTATTCCTTTCAGGAAGCTGCTTATGTTAGCTGTATATTGCTTTAAGGCTGCGACTGATTTCGCTGACACTTTCAGCAGGTAATGCTCCGGTGCTGTCTTTGTAGAGGTATTTTCATATTCCTCCAGTATGATATGCGCATTGGTACCACTGAGTCCGAATGCGCTTACACCACATCTCCTCGGACTCTTTTCTGATTTCCAGTCCTGCAATGTGTCGTTCACATATGCATTGGTATTTTCAAAGTCGATGTATGGGTTGGGGTTATTAAAATGCAATGAAGGGAACAGCTCTTTATTCTTCAGCGATAGTACGGCTTTAATAATACCACCAATACCCGCGCCGCTGCCGAGGTGTCCGATATTACTCTTCAGTGCACCTACTGCACAGGTTTTACCTTTTACGCCATGCTTTTCGAAGGCTTCTGTGATCGCACTGAACTCAATCGGATCACCGAGTTTGGTGCCTGTGCCATGCGCTTCGATATAGCCGATGGTAGCCGGATCAACGTCTGCATTTTTCCATGCCTGTTGTATCACCAATGATTGTGCCTGCGGACTTGGTGCCAGGATACCGTTTGAACGGTTACCGTTGTGGGCACTTGCGCCACCTTTTACAATTGCATAAATGGTATCATGATCACGTATCGCATCTTCCAGGCGTTTCATGAGAATAAGGCCGCCACCTTCTCCGGGCACAACGCCGTCGGCACTTGCATCAAATGCTTTGCAGCGGGCTTCCGGACTATAGGTACCCAGGTGACCGTGGTCGGTTACCTTTGCCAGGTTAATATTGATACCCAGACCACCAGCGATGGCATAGTCTATATCACCTTTCACCAGCTTATCATAAGCTTCTGTAACAGCAATGAGCGATGAAGCACACGCTGCATCGATCATCATTGTCGGTCCCTGCAGGTTCAGCCAGTTGGAAATACGGCCATAAATCATGGAGCTGAGGGTACCTGTGAAAATATTTGGATTATCATCGTAGTTAGCCAGAAGATAATACTGAATAGCGGCCCATGTACGGCAAGCCAGATAGACAGCTGTATTGGAGCCATTCAGGTCTTCCGGTTTATAACCGGCATGTTCGATGGCTTTCACCGCCATTTCAAGACAAAGGCGTTGTGAAGGCTCCATCATTTCCGCTTCACTCTTTGATATCCGAAAGTATTTATGGTCGAAGGTGTCGGTCCTTTCCAGGTAGGCAAACGGACGGTACACCAGGGACATATCGAGGCTGGAAGCCCCCAGGCGGGTCTCTGAAACAGGACGAACACTGTCACGTCCTGTTTTCAGGTTTTCGTAGAACGCGCCAAGATCGTCCGCTTCCGGGAATACGCCGCTCATACCAATAATGGCGACATCTTTACTATTGGGCATTACTTGCTTTTTTAAAATGAAGGGAATTAGATTTCGAAGCCAGCAACAGCGGCTTCCGGTTCTTCCTGTCCAAGGAAGCGGATGATAGAAGAAATTGTATTGTAGCGGAACAGGTCAGTGAGTGTTACCTTTCCGGGGAATATTTTTGACAATTCTCTCAGCATAAGGATCAACTTGAGCGAATTGCCACCAAGGTCGAAGAAATTGTCATGGATACCAATTTTGTTTACACAAAGTATTTCTTTCCATAACCGGGCAATCTGTTTCTCCAGTTCCTTCTCGGGTTCAACATATTCAGCACTGGCTGCTCTTTCCAGTGGCAATTCCAGCAATGCTTTACGGTCTATTTTACCGTTTGGCGTCAGTGGGATTGCACTTACCTGTACAAAGTATGCAGGTATCATGTACTGCGGCAGATGCCGGGTTAAAAACTCCTGTATTTTGTTCTTTTCAAGTGGCTCGTCTGCACTGAAGTAGGCGGCCAGACTACCCTCTCCCGTTGCCTGCGGTACGTAGAGAACTGCGGCATCCTGTATTTCAGGAAACAGTATCAGTACGTTTCTGATCTCTTCCGGTTCGATGCGATAGCCGTTTATTTTCACCTGGAAATCTTTCCTGCCCAGGAACTGTATTTCACCGTTCAGGGTATAGCGACCCACGTCACCGGTTTTGTACAATTTCGCGGCAGGGTCCAGCGGGTGAGCGATGAACTTTTCCTGATTCTGTGTGGCACCATTCAGATAACCAATGGCTAATCCGGCGCCAGCTACGCAGATTTCGCCGGTACTGCCATAAGGTAATATGCAGTGTTGCTCATCCAGTATAAAAATGCTGTTGCCTGTTACCGGTTTACCTATAACAGGGCTTTGTCTGAATGTCTGAAAATCGGCTGCCTTTATACGTCTGGAAGCTGTACCAATAGTTGTTTCTGTAGGGCCATAGTGGTTAACGAAAGTAATAGACGGGTTTAACGCGAAGTACGTTTCCAGGTCCTGCGGCCTTATTGCCTCACCCCCCAATACGATCAGCTTCAGTTTCAGGTCAGGCGCCATGTCATCAAATCCGGGTTCATTCAGCAGCAGGTTGAAATGCGATGGAGTCAGCTTTATAACCGTAACTCCTTTCTCCGACAACAGATTGCAAAGACCGGCGGTATCCAGCAGCTGTGTTTCTTCCAGCAACTGAACCTGGCCACCACTTAATAACAGGGGCCAGAGATTTGTAAAACCAAGGTCAAAGGCAATGGATGAAAACAACACCGAAGTATCTTCCGATGTAATATCATAAACAGTACTGAACCAGCGGCTGTAATTTAACAAGGCCGCGTGGGAGATCAACACCCCTTTAGGCTTCCCGGTTGAACCCGATGTATAGATCAGGTAGGCCGCTGAAGCGGGACTGATATTGATCTGCGGAGCGGTGATCAGGGTTTCAATACCTCCGATACCGTCTTCCAATGCCCAGTGTTGTGTGATGCCCTTCAGGGCTGGTATTAACTGAGACTGCGTGATCAGCACCTTTGCAGCACTGTCCTGCAGAATGAATTTTACTCTTTCTTCCGGCGCGGCAATATCCAATGGTAAAAATGCGGCGCCAGCCGCCAGAATACCCATGATAACAACGACCATGTCGACAGATCTTGGTATCTGGAATGCTACGACATCGCCGGGTTTTATACCGTACCTGCGTATCAGGTGATGGGCGTATGCATTTGCCTTTTCATTTAATTCGGCATATGTCAGCAGCTTATGTTTGAAGCCTACCGCGGGGCGGTCTGCCACAGCAGGCAACAAGGATTCAAAGTAAGCCGGTATAGACAGGGCGGCAGGGTCATTATTTACAGTTATACCCGGCAGGTACATGTTATCGACGATGTGCGCATATTCCTGTTGGGTACAATTACGAATATCTGCCAATGTTCCTGTTCCGTCTCCGGTGAGTTGTTGCAGGATATAAGTGAAACGTTCCCTGATCAACAGTGCCTGTGCGTTGTTTAACACAGTCGGATCATAATAGAGTTCGGCCACCAGACCTACCGGACTATACTCATAACAAAACAACTTCAGGCTACATGGTTCTGTATGTACATAAATACCATCCAGTAGGGCCTTTACATGAATCGTCAGCGGATGTTGCAACTCATGATATTCGAACAACAGATCGAACTTCACGGCATCCTGCCAGCGTTGTTGTCCGGGAATATTAAAGTAATAGTCCTGCGACTCCGCAATCATTTCTGTTTCTGCAGCCACACGCTGTAAAACAGCCTGTATCGTATCTGTCTTTGCAAGCGTCGTTCTGAAAGGTACTGTTTTAAACAGCGGACCATTAATGGAGGTGAAGGCATCATAGTGACGGCCATTTTCGACACTGCCTATTACGAAATTGCCGGTGTAGTCCATATAGTCCGCCAAGAGTATTGTCCATGCTGTTTTCAGCAGCACAGCGGGCGTTACTGATTGTTCTGTACAGCAATGTTTAATATCAGTCTGTAAGGCGGCATTGATATCCAGGGATAATGTCAGCGGTCTGGATGATCGTTTATCATCCGTTTTTGGAGTGATGCTGAATGGCAACTGGTGGTGATGTTCCTGGTTATTTCTTCTCTCAAGCCAGAATTGCTCCGCCTCTTCATTGTTTTCATCCATCAGTTCCTGCTGCCATTGTGCGAACTGTACATAAGGGTAGTTTTCGTTGTTCAGTAATTCGCAAAGACCATCAATGGCGGCCAGCAGGTCATTCACGATATTCATAATCACACCGGTGTCACCTGACAGCGCGTTGATCTTTATTAATAAAAGACACTCAGCGGGCCGGGTCTTTACGATGGCTATTTCCGTCAGTATATCCTCTTCAGCCGGTTCTGTACCGGCAGCCAGTGATTCAAAGAGGTTATCGGTTATGACGGTTTGCATATCGCGTTCTTCCAGGGAGATATCGGTCACCTGAATTTCATAACATTTCTTCCAACCGGGCACCTGAAAAGGGTACTGCATGTGTACTACCTGTTCGAAGCGCGTTTGGAAGATGTCATGCGCCTCCAGCTGTTTTTCAAGTAGCGTTTTAATGCTGCCGGGATCAGTGACGCCAGTAATACGGAAGGAAGCCAGTGAGTACAGCGGACCATTGTCAGCCTGCAGACGCCAGGTACGTTTCTGCAGGGGTGACAATTCGAATCCTTTTATATTATTTTCCATGATAACTGGTTTACTTGCTTATGAAAGCGGATTTAACATCGATACATACAGCTTTCTGTTACCACTGAATGCGTTACGCCCGTGCGACATCAGCATATTGTCCAGCAGCAGGATGTCACCTGGTTGCCAGCTGAATTGTCGCTTACAGGTTTCATATGCCTGACTCAGTTCTTCCAGTACGGCTCTTTCTATTGGCGTACCGTCTCCATAAGCGGTATTGAACGGCAGATCATTCTCATCTCTGGCGAGTTGTAAAATGCTTTCGTTCAGGGTAAACGCATTGAAGAAAAGCCCATGATTAAACCACACCGGTTTGCCTGTAACAGGATGTAATCTGATAGCAGGTCGTTCCCAGCTTATACGCAGGTGGTCATCGCTGATCCAGGTATAGGCAATATTGTTTTCTTTACAATACTGTTCTACTACCAATGGATCTGTCGTTTGATACACTTCCTGCCAGGAAAGACCCATTCCTTTTTTCAGGTTCCTGATATAGCGGATGTTCTTTTCTGTAAACCTGCTAACCGTCCCCGGAGAGAGCACTTCCAGCATTTTCCTGGCATCAGCGATGGGCGTTTCCCCTCCTATGCCTGCAGCTTCTGTGCAGAAGAAAAGAATATACTGCGGCCAGGTATGAGAATAGGACAACTCATTGTGCATATGTATCACCTGATCGGCCGGATGTTCTGTAGAGGTATACAGTTTGTCCTGTACCTGTTTTCTTGGTGAGGACTGATCCTTATAATGCATTTTCTGTCCATCAAACGCATCGCAGAACTGTTCAAAATCTGTCAGCGACCTTACCTGGAAACCTCGGAAGAGCAATGCGCCCTTTTCCAGTAACTGTTGTTTGACGCTTGCGTTGTTCTCCTTTATCCATTGTACCAGGTCTACATCCTGCATACCGGGCTTCAGGATCAGCGGATAAGGCATATCACCTGGGAATTGTTCATCGGTCACGCGTGCCGTGCTGCCCAGATTGATCTCCTTCTTCTTTGCGCTGAAGAACTTCTCCATATTCTTTGCCTTCGTCTGGTCTTTTGCCAACATATCTGCTTTCTTTTTCGCTGTTTGCAATTCCTCTAACAAGTGACTGACGCTAATGTCATGATCTCCGGCTATCAATGTTGCCAAAGTCTGGAAATCCTTCACAAATGCGTCGATGGTTGCGGCTTTGTACAGTTGTTTATTATAAGTAACGGAACAACCGACGCCATCTTCCATTTCCCAGGCATGTAGCCAGAGGTCTGTCTTTACCTTTCTGAAGTTGTTATTATATTCTGTGATGTTCAGCTGATCTATGATTTCGATCGCCTCCCCATTTTCCATTCCATCGATATTCTGCAAAGTGAATCCGATGTCAAACAACGGCGCTCTTCCGGGTAAACGTTTATAGCGGATGTCCTGCAATATCTGTTCAAACGGATAGCGTTTATATTGCTGTGCTTCCAGTACTGTCTTCGCTGCTTTTTCCAGCAGGGTAGCAAAAGTATCAGAATCCTTTACCTGCAACCTTAATGCGAGTACATTCAGATACAGTCCTAATTGGTTTTCCAGTTCGACATAGTCGCGGCCGGAGATCGGGCTACCAATAACGATATCATGCTGACCAGTAATATGACGGATAGCGACATTATAGATACCGAGTAAAACACCGTACAGCGTAGACTGACGCTCTCTGCCCAATTTCAGCAGACTGTCCTGTACCGGCCTGTTTAGTGTAAAGAAGACTTTTTCTGCTTCCAGGCTTCTGTTCTCCTCTCTTTTTCCATCTACAGGCAGGTTCAATACTGTATTGAAATCACCAAACTGCGCTGTCCAGAAATCATGATGCAATTGTCTGCTCTTTTCATCCATCTGGTGACTGAGCATTGTTGCATAGTCTTTAAACTGAATCCTGAGCGGAGGTAATTCCGGCGTATCGATCTGCCAGTAACTACGGTAGAAATGAAGCAGGTCGTTCACCATTACGGTGTGGGACCATCCATCGGAGATAATGTGATGTACATTGATCAGCAGCAGAAAGTCTTCTTTATCTAACTGGATTAGTTTAGCACGGAACAACGGACCATTTTCCAGGTCAAAAGGCGTCCGTGCATCTGTGGCGGCGCTTTCATCGGCCGCAGCAGTTTTGTCCGGAGTGGCTGTCAGATCAATGACCTCCAGCCAATGTTTCCAACTATCTGCCGGACGTATTTTCTGATATACTTTTTTATCTACTACATGAAAAGTGGTTCTTAACACTTCATGCCTTGCCGCCAATGCTTCAAATGCATAAGCCATTGCTTCTGTATCCAGGGCGCCGGATATGCGATAAGCGGCGGGCATATTATAGATGACCTGCTGGCCATCCAGGTGATGCATGGTCCACATCTGCTTCTGTGCAGGTGTGATCTCATAGTACTCTGCTGATGGCGCTAACGCAATTTCTTCATAGTAACAAAGATTGTTGCTGGCGGTAATTTCTCTTGCCAGGCTTTCAATCGTCGGGAACAGGAAGATGTTACGGAGTTCCAGGTTAATGCCCAGGTCTTTATAAATTCTGGAAATTACACGGGTTGCTTTCAGTGAGTGACCACCAATATCAAAGAAGTTCTCATTGATACCAATGCCTCCTTCGCGGCCCAGCACATCTCCCCATATTTTACAAAGCTTCTGTTCCAGCCTGTTACGAGGACCTTCCTGTGTAGCTCTGGCAGTTGCAGGACTCAATTGCAGTAAGGCTTTTCTATCCAGTTTACCGTTGGCGGTCAGTGGCAGACTATCCATTGCATAAAGGTGGGCGGGAACCATGTACTCCGGTAGTTTTGCATGTAGCTGTTTTTTCAGGTCCTGTGGTTGTAGTGGCACAGCGGCAGCGTAATAAGCTACCAACATATTAGCACCGTCTTCATCGCGATGTGCCAGTACAGCGGCCTGTGTAACATGTTCTACCTGCAACAACTGGCTTTCAATTTCGCCAAGCTCTACTCTGAAGCCCCTGATCTTTACCTGGTAGTCATTTCGCCCGTTGAAGGCGATCTGTCCTTCTTTATTCCAGCTCACCACATCCCCTGTGTTGAACATCTTATTGCCGTTGATAAACGGATCCGGCACAAAACGTTCGCTGTTCAACTCAGGGCGGTTAATATATCCTGCGGCTACACCTTCCCCACCGATATGCAGTACGCCCTGAACACCATCAGGCACCAGTTGTCCGTACTCGTCCAGTACGTAATAAGTGACATTACTGATGGCCTGTCCGATAGCTGTTGTACCGCTTTCAGGCAGATGATCTGCTGTGGCTTCAAAGAACGACGCTTCAATCGTCGTCTCTGTAGTGCCGTAACAGTTCAGGATGCGTAGTTGCCGACCATATCTCTCATAGAGTTTCTTAAACTCACCTGCAGGACAGCTATCAGAACCCAGGATCAACACCCGCAGGAAGTCAATATCAAGACCGCTCTCATATACGTACTCCATAAATGGAATAATCAATGAAGGCGTACTATCCAACAAATTGACACCTGTGGCTTTCAGTTTTGCGTATAATTTAGGCGGATCAATGGCGACATCGTTGTTACACAACACCAGACGACCACCCAGGAACAGTGTACGGCAGATATCTGCAAAGAACACGTCAAAGGCAATGCTGGCTGTCTGCAAAAGACATGGCGCAAAAGTGGCAAATCCGTAGTCATTTTTGTACGACATGACCAGGTTATTCAATCCGCGATAAGGAATCATCACGCCTTTGGGTACTCCGGTGGTACCGGATGTATAAATGATATAGGCTAGCTTTTCTGCTGCCGCTGATTGTTTATAATACCATTCATTCGCATCAGCACCTTCATATTGTTCCAGCGTAGCGAGGCCGAACTGGCTTTTATGACGTACTCCTGCCGGCGCCTGATTCGTCTGCTCTTTGTCAACGGACACGATACAATCAAAGCGGTAACGCGTCAGTTCATTGGCAATCGTACCTGTTTTAGCAGAGTGATCCACCGCAGTAACGGCGGGGTATTCGTAACGAAGATCTTCAAAGAATTTCCTGCTCAGGAACAGTTCATATGACCAATCGGTCTTTGTAAAATATCCCTGGTTTTTATTGGCTGCTTTGAAGGCGGTCAGATCATCGATCAGGGTCTGTTTCAGGTCCTGGTCCTGGATATCTCCAAAGAAGATCAGGCCTTTATTTTTCAGCAGTGGTAAACATTTGCTGATTACCTGCCGCAGATAGTTGTGACCATGAAAACTCTGGATTACACTATTGATCACGATGATATCAAAACCGCTCCAGTGCAGACTGTCTATTTCATGCGCCGCTGCCGCCTGCAGGGTAATATTATCGAATCCTTTTCTGCGGGCTTCTGCACGTGTTTTCTGAATGATCTTTTCAGAAAGGTCAACACCGAAGTACTGATCTACAAAAGGCGCCATTTTAAACATACTGATACCGGAAGAACAACCGATCTCTAGTACCCGGCTACGTTCATTCAGGTATGGCCGCAGTTTGATCAGCACATTATCCGCATATTCGTCCATTTCCTCTCTGCTCAATTCCTTGCCTGTGTAGCTGGAAGTCCATCCACCACCGGAAATATCATCATGAGAATTCTCACCGACGTAATCCCATACTTCCTGTTCATTACGTACCTCATCCCACTCATGCGCCACCTCATAGATATCATCAGTGTCCATACAGAGGAAAGTGCAGAGTGCTGCACACTCCCATTGTAATTTATTGAGGGTATGCAGGTACTTTCTTTCAGACAGGATTGCAAATGCGGCAGCGTCGTTAACGACAAACTGCATACGTGCATGCGGATGCGCCGGTTCCAGTGGCAGACATACCGCTCCTGCTTTCATAATACCCAGTACGGCGGAGATCATTTCAGGATGTTTGTCCATTAATACGCCGACTACCGGTTGCTGATCAGTGTCAGTATTTACCTGCGCTGTGATAAATGCAGCTACTTTTTCTGCTGCCTGATCGAGTTGTCTGTAGCTCAGCGTCTGCCCTTCAAACTCGACTGCGACTGCGTCCGGTTGTGCCTGCAGATACTGATCAAAATGCTCCAATACGTGCTGATAGCCGACGGCGGACAAATAACGCGTCACCCCACCCCTTTCCAGCAAACGTATTTTCCCGGCTTCATTGATCAGTTGTAGTTCGCTAAGTGAACGCTCCGGATGCGCTGCAACCTCCTCCATGATGTTGCCCAGATGTTCCCAAAGCATTTCTACTGTAGAAGGCATAAACAGGTCGGTATTGTACTCTATGAATCCCATCAGTCCATCATCCGTATCTGTAAAATCAACAGAGATATCAAACTGACTTGTTTTCATTTCAAAAAGTTCTTCGCCGACATTTACGTCTTTGATCTCCTTCTCACCGAACTGATAATTTTTCAGCTGCACCATTACATCATATAAAGGAGACCGGCTCATATCCCTGTCCAGGTTAAGGTCATCGACAAGTCTGTCGAAGGGATATACCTGGTGTTCCAGTCCGCTGAGCAATGCTTTTTTCACTTTATCCAGCAGCAGGGTGAAAGGTTGATTACCGGCAAATTGTGTACGCACCGGGATGCTGTTCACATAAAAGCCAATCTGATCTTCCAGCTCCAGGTGTTCCCGACCGGCATTAGGCACTCCGATAACCATATCTGTCTGACCGGTGTACCGATAGAAGCAGGCTTTCACGGCAGCCAGTAATACCATAAACAGAGAGGCATCTGCCTGTTGGGCAAGCGCCGTCAGTTTTTCTTTCAGCTCAGCCGTGACGCTGATGCCCATCTTACGACCGTTATAACTTTTTACACGCGGGCGGGGGTAATCCAGTGGCAGGTTCAGTACAGGCACTTCTCCTTCGAACTGTTTCCACCAATACTGCTGATGTTCTGTGATAGCTGAGCTGGTCAGTAATTTATTCTGCCAGGCAGCGAAGTCTTTATAATGTATTTTTAAAGGAGCCATCGGGTTAGCAGCTCCTGCGGTATATGCATTGTATAACTGCAGTACATCATTGACAAAAACCTGCATGGACCAGCCATCGGAAATGATATGATGCATATTGTAGATAAACAGGTGCTTATTGTCTTCCAGCTGGACCAGTTTTGTTCTGATCAATGGTCCTTTTTCGAGATCAAAAGGCGTATCTGCTTCTTCGTCCAGGTACTTGCTTGTAAGTGCCTGTTTATCACTTACCGCACTCTCGTCGATATACTGCATAGCGAAGCGCTCTGCTTCATACCCGCTGATCACCTGTCGGGGAGAACCTGCCACGATCCGGAAGCTTGTACGCAAACTTTCATGACGTCTGATCAGAGTCTCCACGGCCTTTTCCAGTGCTTCCCTGTTAATATTTTCAAGCACGTAGTTGCCTGGCATATTATAAGCAAGTGCAATTTCTTCGAATTTACACAGTACCCATATTCTTTTCTGCGCGTGAGATAATTCATAATCCGGCTGCAGGGACAATGGGGTGATTTTTTCGAAGGAGGTGCGACGTTGTTGCCTGATATGCTCGGCCAGTCCTGCGATGGTCAATGCCTCAAACAGGTGGCGGATCTCCAGTTTTACGTTCAGCTCTTTGAACAAACGGGAAATGATACGTATGCCTTTGATGGAATGTCCACCCAGGTCAAAGAAGTTATCGTTAATGCTGATACGCGGTTTCTGCAATACTTCTTCCCAGATCTTTGCGATACCTGATTCCAGTTCGTTACGGGGAGCTATATAGGCAGTCTGTTGCTTCAATGCAGCTTTACGCGGATCCGGTAACTCTGCACGATTTATCTTACCGTTTGGCGTCAATGGAAGCGCCAGCATATTTACGTAGTAGGCAGGAATGCTCCAGGAAGGTAATTGTTTCTTCAGGAATTCATCCAGGGCAGCTTTATCCGTCTTTGCGCCGGATACGAAATAAGCGGTAAGGTATTTATCACCCTGTTCATCTGTAGTGGCAATGACAGCTACATCTCTGATGCCAGGGAATTGGCGCAGACAATCCGCGATCTCTCCTGTTTCCACACGATAGCCTCTGATCTTTACCTGGAAATCAGATCTTCCCAGGAATTCAATTTCACCAGAGGGAAGCAGACGGCCCAGGTCACCCGTACGATACAGGCGACTACCTGGTTGCAGCGGGTCTGCGATAAATTTCTTTGCTGTCAGTTCTGGATTGTTGAGATAACCAATGGCTACCCCTTTTCCTGCAATACAGATTTCACCGATAGCACCTACCGGTACCTGTATGTCAGCACCTTCCTGCATCAATCTTATTTTATTGGTACCCAGGGGACGACCAATAACAGGACGATTACGGAAGTTATCAAAATTGTTATAGGTAATAGTACGGGCGATAGCGCCGATGGTCGCTTCAGTCGGACCATAGTGATTGACAAAGGTAACATCCGGACGATGGGCAAAGTATTTCTCCAGGTGTTGCGCCCTGATCTCTTCTCCACCAAGCAGTATTAGTCGCAGGCTGTATTCCTTTACCTGTTTTTCAAATCCCGGATCATTGACCAGCAGATCGAAATGAGAAGGTGTCAGCTTGATAAAGGAGATTGCATTCCGGGTAAGGGCGGCAATCAGTTCATCCGGATTCAGTGTTGGTCTTTCTGGCAGCAGGTATAAAGTTGCACCAGATAAGAGGCTACCCCAGAAGGCAGTATAACCCAGGTCAAATGCCACTGAAGAGAAAAAGAGACTTGCATCTCCCTTGCCTATCTGGTAGGCAGATCTGAACCAGTTTGCGTAATGCAGTAAAGATCCGTGAGAGATCTGTACGCCTTTAGGACGACCGGTAGAGCCAGAGGTATAGATCAGGTATAGCGGATCAGCCGGTGCAATCGCTACCGCTTCCACATCTTCGTTAAAACCTTTCAGTACCTGCAGTCCTTCATCCAGTCTCAGTAAAGGAATAATATCAGGTACGGCGGTTGTTTCGCCGGTAATCAGCAGGCGGGACTTACTGTCATCCAGCATAAACTGTTTTCTGTCATCAGGGAAAGAAAGATCCAGCGGGAGGTATACCGCACCAGCCCTGATAATACCGAGTATGGCAACGATCATCATGGGAGAGCGTTCGATACAAACGGCGACAGTATCACCTTTGGATATGCTATAACGGCGCTGCAGCATATTGGCCAGCCTGCAGGCAGCTGCATCCAGCTGCTGATAGCTCATTGTTTTATCATCCCATCCGATAGCAGCCGCATCTGCATTGACGCCCGCTACTGCACTGAATAAAGCCGCTATACTATCGGCAGGAGACTGTAGTTCATATTGTGCGGTATTGAGTACGTTGAAGACCTTTTCATCTGCCCGGCTCAATGCAACACCATCTTTGATGGCGGCTTGTGGCGCCTGAACGAATTGTTGCAGACAAGCGACTACCTGTTGTAATAACAGGCCCGCTTCTTCTGCGTTTAAATATTTCTTACTCCAGGATGCCTGTAAACCCAGTTCTTCATTAGCGTATACACCATTCAGTTTGAATCCAAAGAAAGATTCTGCACTTTCCCAGCTATGCAGCAGCTGCCCGTTGCCGGTGGCTTCCGGGAAAGATAGCCATTCGAATCCTACCTTGAAATACTCCCGTGCCACAGCTGCGTATTCGCTGCTGTTATATCCGAAAGTGCTGTATTCTTCCCAGCTGCTTACGCGGATAATGGATTGCCTAATATTCTCAAGCAGGCGCTGACAGGTGACATCCTCTCCCAGCTCCAGGTATAAAGGCAGTGTTTTGCCGACAGGCCCCAAGGTACCCTTCAGTTCTTCATATAAGCGTTCGTTATTAACATAACCGATTACCAGTGCATCTTCTTTTGTATGCCTGTAAAAAGTCGTAAACAAAGCGGCGAGCAGTAGTTCGCGAAGGTCTTTTCCTGTTTTTTCCGCCAGCGTTTCCAACTGCCGGGTAAGCGTAACGCCCAGTGGCAGCAGGCGGGTATGCCTTACTGCATCAGGCAGTTGCTGACCTGTTGCTTTACCAAAGAACTCCTTATCCAACAGTTGCTCAAATTTATACTGGGACCAGAATTCTTCTGCTTCCTCAGCAGGAGTTTCAACGAGGCTGTTCTGCCATTCAGAGAATTGCTGATAAGGAATCACTTCTTCTACAAGCTGGCTTTTCAGCAGGATATTTCCTTCTGCATTGTACAGGGTACACAGTTCATGCATCAGGAAACCGGCGGAATAGCTATCCATCAGAATGGCTTCAGCCAGGAAATGAATCATGTGATCGCCACCAGGTGTGCTGCTATGGATAAAGGCAGCATAGCCACCACGCCCATTACGGGCCTGTATAGCCGCTTTCTCTTCAAACATGGCTGCTACCTTCTCTTTTGCATCATCCGGCCCCATACCAGCTGGTAACAGCAATTCCTGCAATTCAGGCGCCTGCTTCTGCTGTGTTATCTGCAGCGGGAACAGGGCGCCATCGCGTTCAGGGAACACGGTGCTCAGCACAGGATACGTGTTATAGAGACTTTCGACCGCATGTTGCAGCACCGGTCTGTCAAACACACCGGTGACTGCTACTGCAATATGATGATAAGGCATACTGCCTGTTTCTTTATACCAGGACCAATAACGTCTCTGCTGCGGCGACATGCGTACGCCATCCACCTGCAGACCTACTTCTGAGATCATCTTGAAAGTTTAATTGGTTAACGATTTGGTTCCCACATGGCGACCATTATCTTTCTGTCGCCTTCAAAAGGATTACGTCCATGGGACATCAGCATGTTATCGAGTAACAGCACATCTCCTTTCTGCCAGGGGAAAACGATCTTTGCCTTGTCATAAGCAGCGCCTATTTCCTTTAATATCTCCCCGGGTATCGGCGTACCGTCTCCATAAAAAGTATTAAAAGGCATTTCTTCGCTGGAAGTAACTGCATCTGCTACTTCTTCGTCCAGGTTGGCCGCGTTGAAGAAATAAGCATGATTGAACCATATTTCTTCACTGGTCACCGGATGCGCTACAATAGCCGGACGCGTCCAGCGGATCTGCAAGCGGTTATTCTCTTTCCATTCAAACTCCATTTCATTCTGCCGGCACTCCTCTTCTACCTCGCTGCGATCGCTTGTCTGGAATACTGTTTGCCAGTCCAGACCAAGTCCCCCACCCAGGTTACGGACATACATAATGCCTTTTTCCTTGAACAGGGCCCTGGTTGACGGAGACAATGCTTTCAGTACCTGTCTGCTATCTGCAATGGGCGTCTCCCCTCCTGTTTCTGATGGTTGCAGACAATAAAACATGATCTGCAATGGCCATCTGTAAGAGTAAGACAGTTCATTATGCATGTTGATGTACTGATCTGCAGGATGGTCAGTAGACGTATAGATGCGGTCTTTGATCTCGGTACGAGGAGAAGAACGTTGCGTATATGGCATTGCATTCTGCGAAAACTCCTGTACGATCAGCTGGAATAACTCTACAGAGCTGACATTAAATCCTTTGAAGAGCAGGCCGCCACGGGAACGTAACTGCTCTTTAATGAGATTCATATTAGCAGGTATCCATCTGTGCAGCAGTGTATCTTTATCTTCTGTTATAATCGTTGCGGGCACCTGCCGGCTGCCCGGCTCTCCGTACAGCACATTTACATTGGTCTTGTCCAGCCGGTGTAACCTTGGCTGTGTGGCCAGCAGGCTTTTTAACCTTTGCTGTCTTGAGTCCTGATTCATAACTATGTGATTTTATAATGTCAGCTCATCTTGCGCCTACACGGAAATTCTTCAATACTTCCAGGTTGCGATGCCTTACATGCTGTTGTTTTTGTTCATCAGCCTCGGCCGATTGTGTTTTTACATTTGCGATCAGCGTGTCGAGGGAAGCCGATGGCTGCTCAACAACCAATGCGGCCAGACCATTTAAGTCGTCCATTAGTTTTGTTGCAAAGGAAGCTTTGAACAGGTCGGTATTGTATGCTAATACGAATACGAAGGGCTCATTCCCATTTTCCACCGCTTTGATCCATAGATCCGATTTGATGTATTTAAATCCCGGATAGATTCCTTTTACGGTTATTGTAGCGTCTTCCGCCTGCTGATCAGCCGTTCCGGCATCCGATGCGGCATTCATGAAAGAAATGTAGGTCAGGCCGACATCAAACAGGGAATTACGCTGTTTATCAAACTCCGCATCTATATCTTCCAGTACATTTTCGAATGGATAATCAACATGGTCAAATGCCCTGAGGGTCACTTCTGCTACTTTACCCAACAGCTGTGTAAAATTGTCGGTTCCACTGAAACGGGTACGTAATGGAAGCGTATTGAAATAGACACCGATCTGATTGTCTGTGTCAGCGTGTGCGCGGTCGGCTACCGGTGAACCAATCACAATATCCTGCTGTGCTGTATGCTTATACAATAAGAGTTTTACAAGTGCCATCACCGCATTGAAGCCACTTACTTTATGCTGAACAGCGAGACTACGGAGCGCGGTGCTCACTTTTTCGTTCAGTCTGAAAGACACTTCTTCTGCATTAAACGTCTGCTGTGCAGGGCGTGGATAGTCCAGTGGCAGTTTGAGTTTAGGGGCCGCCTCTGCAAACTGTGCTTTCCAGAAAGCGCGATGATCTGCCGAACGGGAAGTCAGTCTTTCGTTATGCCAGGCGGCAAAGTCTTTATACTGGATCTTCAGCGGTTCAAGTGCCGTTTGTTTTCCTTCATTGAAGGCATCATAGAAAGCCAGCACGTCACGTGCAATGATTTCCTGTGACCATGCATCGGAAACAATATGATGGGTAACAAAGACGAACAGGTGTTCATCCTTACCTGTTTTCAGCAATGTTGTTCTAAGCAGGGGGCCATTCTGCAGATCAAATGGTTCAAGCGCTGCTTCCGTTGAAAAAGCGATTGCTTTGTCAAGTGGAGACGCTTCATTGCTATAGTCATACAACTTCAAGGAAACGTTCCAGGAGGCGGCGTCATGAATACGTTGTCTTGGTTCTCCATTTATAAGCTCAAAAGTGGTACGCAGTATCTCATGACGTCCTACCAGTGCTGCCAGTGCTTTTTCGAATGCCGCTGTATCCAACGGGCCTTCGAAAAGGTAAAATTCCGGTACGTTGTAGAGCGCACCATTATCCGAAAACTGGTCAATGGCCCATATTCTTTTCTGTACAGCAGATACTTCATATGTATCCTGTTTAGCAACCGGTCTGATAGCAGTGAATGCTTTCTTACTGCCTTTTTCTACAAAACCTGTCAGCGTTGCGATGGTTGGATTTGCAAACAGGTCATTGATCGTGATCATCACTTCAAAACGTTTGTAAACCTGTGAAATGACCCTGATCGCTTTCAATGAAGTGCCACCGATAGAAAAGAAAGACGCATTACGTCCGATCTGTTTCATTTTGAACACGTCACGCCATATATCCTCCATAATCGTCTCACTGGCGCTGGCAACTACTGCAGATCCACCTGCGGCATCTGTGTTGTCTTTATACTCCGGCTTAATCAGTGCCGCTTTGTCTACTTTACCGTTCAGTGTAAGCGGGAATTCCTTCAGGTGTATGAAATAAGCGGGCAATACACTGTCGGACAGTTTTTCTTTTAATACGCTACGCAGCTTCGTTGCATCCTGCGCAACACCTGTATAATAACAAGCGAGTTCCATAGCGCCTGTCGGACTTTCGATTGCTTTAATCACTACCTGTGCGATACCCGCAGTTTCCAGGATAATCTGCTCCAGTTCCTGCAGTTCCACCCTGATGCCGTTGATCTTCAACTGGTCATCCTGACGGCCCAGTACTTCAATACTACGGTCCTTACGATAGCGGCCCATGTCACCAGTACGATATGCCAGTGGTACGGAGCTGCCTTCCAGTGGATTCTTTACGAAACGTTCAGCGGTCTTTACAGGATCGGCGAAATAACCTTTTGAGGTATAATGAGTGATGATATATATTTCTCCGATTTCGCCGATTCTGGCCAGGCGGTTACCATTCATGACAGCAATAAATGCCTGGTCGATTGGTTGTCCGACATGCAGCGCCTCTCCACCATCTTCAGGTATCTCTGATATACGGTGAAAGGTTTTTACCAGGGTTGTTTCAGAAGCGCCGTAGAGATTAACAAGTTCTGTCGTGGTACCTGCAACACGTCTCCAGGCGGCTATATCTTTTGCATATAACATTTCTCCCGCCATGAGAATAAATTTCAGATCGGGGAAAGCGACGCTTCCTACCGGCTGCTGTTCCAATTCCCTGGTGAGCAGACGGAATATAGAAGGCACACAGTGGATCAATGACACTTTCTGTGCCTTCAGCCATTCAATCAATACAGGCATCTGAAATTTTGCATCTGCAGGGAGCACACACAAGGTACCTCCGGTACAAAGCGGTACGAACAGATCGCGCAGGGAAGCATCAAAGGTCACCTGTGCAAGCTGGCTAACGCGGCAGTTCTCATTCAGGCCGAATTCTTTTATCTCCCAATGTATGTACTGGCTCAATCCCTGGTGACTGCCAAGAATAGGCTTTCCGCTGCCGGTGGTACCGGAAGTGAAAAAGATGTAACAGCTATCTGTTTCGGTATCATTCTGAGCGACATTGCCAGGAAATGCAGCGGGAGCAAGCGTACCCGCTTTATCAACTGAAAAGAGCTGTGTCGCCACATCGTCCAGCACCAATACATACTGAAGACTGTCAGGCCCACCTTTGACAATATTCCTGGCGGTATCCAGTAATTCTTTATTGGTAACAATGACTTTGCTTCCGGTGATGGAGAGCATATTCTGTACACGTATTATAGGAATACGTGGGTCCAGCGGCATATAAATAAGTCCTGTTCTGAACAGTGCGATGGTGGTTGCTGCCAGGTCAGCCCCGGCGGGCAACAAGGTAGCTACTACTGTTTCCTTTTCCAGCCCGGCGTCCTGTAAAGAGGCTGCCAGCTGCAGGCTACGCTGCTGTAGCGCTTCGTAGGACACTTCCTGCTGTCCGTTTGCAACAGCAGTCCTGGATGGATATTTGCTGCTGATATTATCAAACAGCTCATGTAATAAAGGATATTTCATCTTTTAGATTATTTTTTGTTGCTATAAAATCTGCCGGTCCCCTCGCGTTTATCCTGCACGGTCGCCGGCTGACAGATATCGATGTACGTTTATGTGATAGATCAGGTTACATAATGACCGTCCAGCGGCCAACGTTGGTATTCATTTTTCCAGATCCGGCTCAGGTCTTTTTCCAACAGCGAGAAAATACTGGGGTCTCTTTCCATGGTTTTCCTTTTGTGGACTTTCTGGTGATGGAAGTCTTTTACACTTTCACTAAAAGGCAGATTGCCAAAGTCATGAAAACGTACTGCTCCTTCTACATCGCGTACACATACAACCTTGTTCTGGTTGTAGATATTCGGAGACCATGGGATATCGATGACGCCCTGTTCTATTGCCATCAGCGCACCTTTGATAATGTCGCCGTTACCCAATTCGAGGATCACGTCGATGATCTGTTTTACTTCTTTCCGTATGAGCTGTTTTTCTTCTTTTATTTTCACGTGGTTCAGCAACGATTTCTCTGCGCAGAGCGCACCACGTTTTGATAAAGCCACTGCTTTGGAGTTATCATATCGATCCGGTATACGGATGGCTTCTACGGCGGTCTTTACCATTACTTTGGTTGCGCCGGCGAGCGTAGCCGTAATGGAAGAATTAAAGATCAGCTCTTCTGCTTTAGCATAATCTGCAGGGAAAGCAGCCATGAACTGATGGTATACAGTAGTTACCCTGCAATTGGTGAAACCGTATTTACGCAGGTAGTAATTGACCTGCTCATCCAGTACAGTTACCGCGGCGATATCCTGCGAGCGGTTGCCCTGTTCTGCGTATCCGGCAGAAATACTTACGATTCCCTGCCGGGCGCTGGCTACTGCCTGTATGACATTGACCACAATCGCCAGGGACGGTTCAATCAGTGTAGCTGTCAGTACCCCAAAATATTCGCGGTTGATCGCAACCCCGAACATTTCATAGTAGCGTGCTGCCAGGCGGTCTACAAACTGCCATCTCTTTAAAGATTCTGTCGGAGAGGTCAGTTTATCGTAAGGCAGGCAATAACAGATAAAACCACCTTCCAGCGCACTTACTCCCGCCTTGAGGGCGATCTCGTAAGTGAAGCGATGGTCCGGGCCACCACCTCTTAGCTGAAAAGGTCTTTTTAGTGATAAGAGCAAACGTCTTACTTCGCTTACACCATAAATCGGAATAGGAAAACCATTCAACTGGGAAGACTTTCGTTCAATACTGAGCAGGCGCCCTTCTTCGGCACGGTGATACAGTTTTGAACGGGAGGCAGCATCCAGCTGTACGGAACTGACATCGCTGCCTTCCGATTCCAGGTACTGCAGCAGTTCTATCTGATCTTCAATATTGGCGACGCCTGTTCTGGGTTGAAAAAGCGGCGATTTATTGCTGACCTTATTGTTCCATAACAAATCGTCGAGCGTACCCGTCACTGCGGCGACTTTCTGGTACTCCGAATGCAATACATCTGTACCTGTTGGCCATTCCTGCAATACTTCCCGTCTTTCCTTTTCCAGCTGTTCGTCTGTCAGCCGGCCGGTATGTACTTCCGACCAGTTTACAGGCTTTTGCTTTGCCATGTTGGCAAAGCGCTGGCGGTTGTTCTTTTTGGGAATATTATGGTATTGCAGATCGCGCTGGATATTGTTCAATACTTCGCTGAAGGGAACTGGCTTGGGATACACATTACTGAATCCCATGTTCAGAAAACGCTTTTTAATGGCAAAGTCTGACTCACTCACGGAAAGGCTTCCTCCGAGATACCAGAGTTTGGTGTTTTTTTCTTTCAACTGATATTCAGAAAGAAGGCGATTAAAGTCCTGTAGATAGAGTTCTGCGTGGCCATTTTTATTAGAGATAAGGATCGCATCAAAGAATGGCGCCAACTTAAAAAACTCTGTCAGACTATTGCGTATGCCGATCGACTTCACATGGAAACCAGCTTCCCTGAAGCCCAGTTCCAGCAAGCCGATACCTACGGAATGCGCATCGTCCCCTATACCTCCTATCAGGATGGCATGTTTTTCTGTCATAGCGGTAAAATGGAAGTGTTAGATATATTGATAACAGGTATCAACTACTTTCTGGGCCAGTAATTCAAACACGTCTACATAAGGCATTTTCACATTCTCTTCATTCAGCACAAGTGGTACTTCCGAGCAGGCGCCGATAACCACATCGGCTCCTTTATCCTGCAGCAAAGGCACCTGGTGTGCAAAGAGACGGATAGCTTCCGCTGACGCGTGACCTGATTTCAGTCCATCAGGTTTATAAATCGGCCCCATGAAATATCTTTCCTGTTCGTCTCCCTCCAGGCAGATCACTGTTGCTCCCAGTGGTTCAAGCGCCTTTTGAAAAATGCGTGACCGTAATGTGCCGGTAGATGCAATAACACCCACCTTCAAGCCATCCAGGTCACCGAACATTTCCTGTAAACGTTCAACAGTAAATTCGATCGGGTCGGCAAAGTAGCCATTGAAAACAGGCGCCAGCGAGGACTTAAAGTGGTATGCCGTCAGGCAGGCCATTACAGCCACATCGACGTCATTATTGTTTAGTATTTTTACTGAACGCAGTAGCTCCGGTAAAGGAGAAGTCTCATTGTATACGATAGCCCGCGTTCTGTCAGGTATCGCCGTATTATTATGTAACAACACATCGATATACTCCTGGTCCTTCTCGCCATAAGACAGATCGGTGATCCGCTTAAATAACCACGAAGCTGCATGGGATCCCATGCCTCCGATGATACCAAGTTTCTTTGTCATAAATGATGTTCAGTTTAAGTATGAAGGCTAGAGGGAGGGCATATCGAATACTTCGAGGAAGGTGTTGAATGTGAGTACAATGATCAGCAGATCGGTATCGTATGGCAGATTCAGTCTGAAATCAGGTGCTGAATAAATACGTTTGATCCTTTCTATTGTGTCCGGGTTGAAATAACCCTGACGTTTGATCTGGCTGTAAGACAACATATCATTAATCCATTCCACGTTATTCTGCAGCAGCTGTGAACTGCCCGGTGCTACCCAGCTAAATTTCTGACGAGTGCTGATACTTTCCGGCAGATAACGTCTCGCCACCTGTTTCAGGATGTATTTCTCCGTCATGTGCTTCAGCTTCACCGCAGGCGGGATCGTCTTGATAAAATCTACCAATTCGATGTCCAGGAAAGGATAACGACCCTCTACAGAATTGGCATAATTCACTCTGTCGGCATGATCGGAGATCAGGTGATCTGACAAGCGTAATTTCAGATCCAGGTAAGAACGTTTATGGAACGGATGACGACCTTCCAGTCTGCTCTTGTTAATAGGTAATGTTTCCAGACAGTCGATCGTATCGAAGTTGTCATTGATCTTATTGGAATATACTGCTTTGGTCGTATTCCTGAAATCGTAGTGATTTGTTTCATAGAAGAAATCAGGATCTCCCCAGAGCTTCTCTCTTAATTGGGCTTCCAACATTTCTTCCAGTCCTGCCGGCCTTTCAAAACCTCTGCGCTGTACATCAAAACGGTAACCAACATATCCACCGAACAATTCATCAGAACCTTCGCCGGAGAGCACTACTTTGATATCGCTATTACGTACGTTTTCAGACAAAGCAAGGGAGCAGGTGTTGTAAGATTCTTTTAAGGCACCTTCTGAAAAGTAAACAGCGTCTTTCAGTTTTGCAGCCACCTGTGACCAGTCAAATTCTATCTCTTTGTGAATAGAATTTACTTTATTTGCTACTAAGCGCTGGTATATTCTTTCATCGTGCTCGCTATCTTCTGCACGGGGATAACCAATTGAAAAGGATTTGTAAGATGCATCCGGATTCAGGCGCTTCATCATAGAAGCGATCAGACTGGAATCCAGTCCGCCGCTAAGATAGAAACCCACCGGCACATCCGCATTCAGGCGATATTTCACTGATTTCAGGAGCAACTCTTCCAGACGGTCTACGTAATAGTCTTCATCTTTTTCTTCCTGATGGATCGACTCAAGGGGATAATCCAGGTCCCAGTATTCTTTTACCTGTATATCTGTGCCTTTTACCTTGAGATAGTGTCCTGCTTTCAGGCTGTTAATGTCTTTAAAGAACGTAACCGGACTTACTATACCAGGGAAAGAAAACAGCTGGTCGAGTGCCGTCGGATTTACTTCTTTTCTTACGTGCCTGTTTCTCAGCAGGGCCTTGATCTCAGAACCGAATATCAGCATCTGATCTACAACCTTGTAGAACAGCGGACAAATACCAAACTGGTCTCTGGCCAGGTACATGGTATCCTGTTTTTTGTCATAGATACAGAAGGCGAACTGTCCGTTCAATCTGTTGATGAAATCAATACCATAGGCTACGTAGAGGTGTACGATCACTTCGACATCACATTCTGTTTTGAAGCGATATCCTTTTGCGATCAGTTCCTGACGCAGTTCCTTGTAGTTATAAATTTCTCCGTTACAGATCAGCACTACGCTGCCGTCTTCGCTGTAGAAAGGCTGTTGTCCATGCGCGAGGTCAATGATGCTCAGGCGTCTGAAGCCCAGACCGATATTATCTTCAATCAAATAAGCAAAATCGTCCGGACCACGGTGCTGGATCGCATCTGCCATTTTCTTTACCTCTTCTCTTTCAACTCTCTTACGTTTTCCGAAATCTAAAATTCCTGTTATTCCACACATAAATTTATTATTCAGTTGTTAAGAAAAATTATTCTACCATAGATACTACGATCTTTCTGTCGCCGGTGTAGGCCTTACGGCCATGCGCCACCAGCATATTTTCCACTATTACGAAATCCCCTTTTTCCCAGGGCCTTACCACTGTTACGGTATCAATTACGCGGATAATTTCATGAATCGTCGATTCCGGTATTTTACTACCATCGCCGAAGGAAACGAACAATGGAAGATCTTCTTCCACACCCGCTGACATCCGCATTAATGTTTTGTATACTTCTTCCGGGAAGTGTGTTGGGTGATACTGGTCGGCCTGGTTAAACCAGACCTTCTCTCCTGTCACCGGATGTATCCTTGTGGCAGGACGAAGATTTATCAACCGGAGACCGTCATTCTTTTTCCATTCATACTGGATATCGATGCTGCGGCAGTGCTGCTCAACAACAGCTTTGTCGTCCGTGCCGAAAGTATCTTTCCAGGATGGTCCCATTCCCTGTCCTGCGTGGAGGTTTCTGATGTAGCGCAGTTGTTTTCTTTCAAACTCTTCGAGGATTTCGGCTGGCATTACATCAATGATAGTACGGCTGTCTACCAGGGGTGTTTCTCCGCCAGTTCCCGGAGGAATGACGCAACCGAATATCAGGCGTGTTGGCCATTTAGCGGAATAAGACAGCTCATTATGCATTGTGATGTTGTAGCTGGAATCGTATTCCGTAGAGATGTAGACATGTCCTTTGAGGTTTCTGCGGGGGTAACTGCCATCAAGATAATCTCTGAATTTTGACCCCAGGGAGCCGGTAATGTACTCAAACTTGTCAACGCTGTCGATGTCCATTCCCTGTACCAGGATAGCCCCGCTTTTCAGCAGGTTACTATCCAGCCAGTCTCTGTTAGACTTATACCAGGCGATGAAGTCTTCGACAGAAGCGCCGTCAAAACGTATAGTGAGCGGAAATGTACCTTCATCTATCGTTGGCGTCCGCCCGATATGTCTTGATGAAATTTCCATATAGGTAGGTATTTAGCGTGAATGACTGATTTATTTATAGTTGTGAAAGCGCATTCATAAAAGATTGTTCTTCTTCTTCCTCGTCTACGGCACGTTCGATTGTGATGTCTTTGATCTTTGTCGCAGGGAGTCTGCTTAAAGTGCGAATGACGGTCAGGAAGTTCTCTATGACCAGGCGGATACCTTTCTCTGTATAGAGCTCTGTATCATATTCGATAGAAGCCAGTATTTCATCTCCGTTCTCCTGGAAGTTGAATGTCACATCTACCTTACTGGTAGCGACGGTCAGCTCTATCTGTTTAACTGACATTCCTTCTATATCACTGATGGGGTATTCGAGGTTATTCTGTGACTGTATGAGTATGTTAAACATTGGCATACGACCGAAGCGGGCATCCAGTCCCAGGCGTTGTACCAGCATATCTATGGGGTATTCCTGATACTTATGTGCGCCCGTTATACATTCCCTTGTTTTATCGAGTACTGTCAGGAAGTTATCTTCGGGATCCAGTGTAACACGCAAGGGCATCAGATTAACATAAAACCCTGCCTGATCCTGTAGTTCCAGTCTGGGTCTGCCGGAAAAAGGCGCTCCGGTTACGATATCGGCAGTACCGGAATAATGATATAGTAGTATATTGACAATCGCGTGCAGGCTGATATAATCCGTCACGGCAGAAACCTGTGTTAAAGCCCTGAGCTGGCGGGTTGTCTCCTGGTCCAGCAAAAAATCTATGCTATGACCGATGCCGGCACGCGCCTTGTTTCTGTCTGTTTGTGCGGGAAAAGTAGCTGGCGTAAATGGAGCTGCAAACCTGGTGGCCCAGTATTCCTCCATTTCTTTCAGTCGTTCACCCTGGAGCTGACGATTCATCCAATCTGCATAATCACGGTACTGGAAGCGTAGTGGTTTCAATGTCTGCTCTCCTCTTCCTTCGAGTGTGTTGTACAGCACCAGGAGGTCGTTGAGTAATACGTCTTGTGTCCATCCGTCACCGATAATGTGGTGCCAGTTGAAAACCATTGCGTAATGGTCGTTGTCCAGCTGCAATAATGTGTTGAAAAAGAGCGGACCTGTTTCGAGGTTAAATTCCCGCTGCTGTTCTGCCCAAACGATGGATGGTATACCTCCATATAGTTCCAGTTGCTGCTGTCTGTCAAAATAAGCGAAGGGGATCAGTTCACTATTCACGGGGTGAACACGTTGTTTGGGTTCGCCGTCTACTTCGATAAAAGTAGTCCGTAACATCTCATGTCTGGTAATCAACGCTACCAGTGCTTCACGGATAAGCGCCGGTTTTATATTCCCTTTTAGCTCTACTGCGTGTACGATGTTATACAGGTTCTTTTGTCCGCCAAGCTTATCATAGATCCATAACCTGCGCTGTGCATAGGTAACATCATAGTACTCTTTCTCGGGTAGTGGTACAATGTTGGCGCCGCCTGTTTTTACTGTTTCATCGATAAGTGTGGCCAGTTGCCTGATGGTATTATTGACAAACACGTCTGCAAACGTCAGCGATACATTAAACACGTGAAAGATCTGCGATACCATCTTAATCACCTTCAGCGAAGCACCACCCACTCTGAAAAAGTTGATAGCCGTACCCACGCGGGTCAGTCCCAGCAACTCCTGCCACATTGCTTCCAGTTTGTTCTCTGTTGGCGTTTGCGGGGCAACATACGCATCATCTGATATCAATACTTTCTCCGGCTTAGGCAATGCATTCTTATCTACCTTACCATTGATGGTCAACGGGAACTCTTCCATTCTGATCAACGCAGCGGGTAACATGTAGCGGGCCAGTTCAGATTCCAGGTGTGTTCTCAGGACATCTTCTTTCACTTCTGTAGAAGTATAATAGCAAATCAGCTCATTTTCATCTGCTGTATTTTTCAGGGCAATGATCTCAGCTCCGGAGATTCCATCCAGACGTAATACTGCCTGTTTTACTTCGCCCAGCTCTACTCTGACACCATTGACTTTTACCTGTTCATCCTTTCTGCCTATGACCTCTACGGATCCGTCCTCCAGGTATACACCATAGTCTCCCGTACGATGTACAATCTCTTCGCGGTCTGTTACAAGCGGGTTCTGTACAAAGACAGTGCGGGTCAGTGCTTCGTTTTTATAATAACCTTTAGTCATGAAAGGCGTCACAATGTAGATCTCTCCGATCTCACCTGCACGGCACAGGCGACTGCCATTAACGACAGCGATCATTGTATTATTCAGCGGCCGACCTACATGTATCACTGCAGAAGGATCTTCCGGTACGGCTTTAATACGGTGGAAGGTTTTGGCCATCGTTGTTTCCGAAGTACCGTACAGGTTCACCAGTTCCACATGTTCTCCTGCAATACATCTCCATTGGCTGACATCCTTGCTGTACAAGCGTTCTCCCGCCATTAAGATATGTTTCAGGGCAGGTAATAACTGTTTGCCGGTATTAGTATTGAGTGATCTGGTAATCAGTTTGAAGATAGAAGGCACACAATGCACCAGGTTGATCTGCGATTCTTCCAGCCACTCTATCAGCAGGGGGATGTTGGTACGGCTACCGGCAGGCGGAAAACATAAAGTACCTCCGATACTCAGGGGTACGAAGACATCACGCAGGGAAGCGTCAAAAGTGAACTGACTCAACTGGCTGACGCGAACGCCGTTGTCCAGTTTAAACTCATTCATTTCCCAATGAATAAAATGACTCAGACTGTCATGGCAGCCTACTATTGCTTTCGCTTCTCCGGTCGATCCACTGGTATAAATAATATAATTGGCATCATCTGGTCTGATCTCCGGGAAAGGCTGAAAGGCAATACTGCCTGGTGTTTCTGCACCGGCGTAAGTGCTGTCTTCAAAATGTTTTACCGTAACCGGCAGCTCCTCGTCCAGGACGATCATTGTGCAGTTGAATGCAGACTGTTCACGGATAATATTCTCCGCTACTGATGCCAGTGCAAGGGTAGTGACACATACCGCAGGACGTGTCTGTTCAAAGATGGTATGTAGTTTTTTTGCGGGCAATGATGCATCAAGGGGCATATAAATATTACCGGAACGAAAAACTGCCAGCAGTGCGCTTACCAGGGAAAAACCAGGAGGCAGCATCACAGCGACGGGTGTACCTGTTGCCGGATTATAATGCAGCAGGTACTGCGTCAATGCTTCGGAGCTTTCTTTCAGCTCTTTATAGGTCCATGATCGACGGCCTTCTTCAACAGCCACCCTTTCCGGAGCTGTAACAGCCTGCTGATCAAACACGGTATGAATGATTCTCTTATTCATTTGTACAAAATATTGAACGGTGGAAATGTTTAATAATCGCGACTGATACCATTACTGATCTGCAGACTGATATTGCTGATCTCTTCGTTAATAGCTACCGGTACACTGTTGCTGAGTGCAGCCAGTGTTGTCTCCGGATTAGCAGCCACCTGTTCCAGCAAGCGGATAAAGTCATCCTGTACCTGCCGTATACGCGCTTCTGTAAATAAAGCGGTATTGTATTCTATTACTACGCTGATCCTGCCGTTTGCAGGTGTTGCGGCGAAGTTAAACGTGAGATCAAATTTGGCTGACTGGTGTTTGAAATCAACCGGAATGACATGCAGATCCTGTAACCCTTCCTGGTATGTTTCCAGGGCTTCTTCATGTGCCTCCTGCATTTGGACAAATACATTCAGGAACTGCATTCCGCTTCCGTTGTTGGTCAGCTCCAGTTCCTCCAGTATCTTTTCAAACGGATAGATACCATGTTCATATGCTTCTGCTGCATTTGCAGCTACTTCGTCAAGTAATTGAGAGAAAGTCTCTCCGGCTTCCAGCTGGCTTCTTAACAGAATAATGCTGACAAAAAGACCTAATTGGTCTTCCAGGTCCGGATGACTACGACCTGCATACGGTGAGCCCAGCAGGATATCTTCTCTGCCGGTATAGCTATACAGTAAAATGTTGGTGAGTGTCAACAAAATAGCAAAGCTGCTCTTTCCTCTGCTACTACTCAAGTCAAAAACTGTACGACTCAATGTTGCCGGCAGATCGAATGTAAAGAGCCGGCCTTCATAACTTTTCCCGATGGAGTTAAAACCGGCAGCCGATAATTTAAGCGGCTGTAAGTCTCCTTCCAGCTGCGCCTTCCAGAAATCTTTGTGACGCTGTGCGGCGAGACTATTGATATATGCATTATGCCAGGCGGCATAGTCTTTATATTGTAGTTTCAGGGAAGGTAATTTCGGTACATCATTCCGGCTGAAAGCAGCGAATAGCTCCAGGAACTCTTTAAGCAGGAGGTTCACCGACCAGCCATCTGCCACCAGGTGATGCTGGGTCAATACCAATATGTGTGAACGTTCATTCAGCTGCAATAACCTGAAACGGATCAGCGGTTCTTTCTGCGGATCAAACACTTTGAGTGAATCCGCTTCTGCTACTGCCTTTCCTTCCGGATCCAGTGTATTGTCATACTTTTCAAAGGAGATATTGATGGCGGCAGGATCAAATGTATGTATCTGCTGGCGCAGCTCCCCTTTGTCAACGACAAATGTGGTACGTAGCATTTCATACCGTTGTACCAATACGTGCAATGATTTTATAAATGCATCCTGATTAAAAGCACCTTCAAAACGATAGGCGCCGGTCATATTGTAAGCCGCCAGCCCTCTGCCGTATTGCAGATGCAGCCAGATGCCTTTCTGCGCATAAGTGGTTGCATAGTTATCTGCTACAGGCGCAAGTTCCAGTGATTCAAATGCTTTGCACTGCAGGCTTTTAATATGTTCATACAGACTGATCACTGTTGCATTGTCAAAGACATCTCTGATCTTCAGGCGGACATTGAATGCACGATAAAGTTTTGAGATGATCATAATGGCTTTAAGCGAAGTACCTGCTGAATAGAAAAAATGCGTATTTCTATTGATCTCCTGCAGCCCTAATACTTCTCTCCAGATACTCATGATTGTCAATATCGCCGGATCAGTTTCTTCAATCCCGTCGCCTGTAGCTGCGGGAACAATAACCGGTCTCGGTAACGCTTTCTTATCTACTTTGCCATTGATGGTCAATGGTAATTCTTTCATGTAGATGAAAAAGGCCGGTACAAATGCGGCTTGTAACTGTCCCTGCAAGTAGGTACGTAGGTTTTCATTCTGCGCTTCGCCACCCACATAATAACAGGCCAGCTGATTTTCATTAAACGCATCAGGGATCACGATCACTTCTGCATCCTGAACGCCCGGAGCGGATAACACGGCCTGCTTTACTTCGCCAAGTTCCAGGCGGATACCATTGATCTTTACCTGGTCGTCCAGTCTACCATGGACTTCAATATGACCATCTTCGAAGAAACGGCCCATATCGCCTGTTTTATGCATAATATCCACGCGATCTTTTACCAGTGGGTTCTGCACAAATACTGATTTCGTCAACGCTTCATTACGAAAATAGCCGTTTGTCATAAACGGCGTTTTGATATAGATCTCTCCTATCTCACCCGGCGAACAGAGGCGGTTGCCATTCAGTACAGCCACCATAGTATTGTTCATTGGCCAGCCTACATGTATCACAGCGGAAGGATCTTCCGGTGTTTCCTTGATTCGATGGAACGTTTTGGCCATTGTTGTTTCGGAAGTACCGTACAGGTTCACCAGTTCCACATGCTCTCCAACGATATTCCTCCATTGGGTGATATCCTTACTGTACAAACGTTCACCTGCCATTAAGACCTGTTTCAGATCAGGGAATAGCTGTTTGCCGGTGGTATCATCCAGACATCTGGTGATCAATCTGAAGATGGATGGTACACAGTGTACCAGGTTAATCTTCTTTTCTTCCAGCCACTCTATCAGCAGTGGGATATTTGATTTAATACCAGCCGGCGGGATACAGATACAGGCGCCTGTTGCCAGGGGCAGAAATATATCACGCAGGGATGCATCAAAGGTGAATTGGCTCAACTGGCTTACCCGGTAGTTTTCATTTACGGCGAACTCATTCATCTCCCAGTGAATGAAGTGGCTGAGACCTTTGTGGTTACCTAGTATCGCTTTCGCTTTACCGGTTGAACCGGAGGTATAAAAGATATAACAGCCATCTTCCGGGCGGATTTCCGTATCCGCAGGTACAGGCAGTGTATCGCGCTGACCTGTTACAGAAAAAGCACCCTCCTTGTCCATAACGATCATTACCGGCAATGTTGCATAATTCATATACAACAGTGCCTTAGCATCTTCCAGCATTTCAACTGAAGTGATCACGATATCGGGATTACCTTCTTCCAGCACCTGTTGCATTAGATTAGCGGGGAAGGTAAAATCGGCAGGCAGATAGATACCGCCGGCCTTAAAAATAGCCAGTACGGCAGCAATCAGTCTGGCGTCAGCACCCATCAGGGTCATGGCAATCCTGTCGCGACCAATACCCTGCAGGCGCAGGGTTGTTGCCAGATCATTTGCCAGCTGGTTTAATTCCCTGTAGGAGACCTTTTTTTCCTGGTCTTCTACGGCTATACGTTCAGGGAATAACTGCGCTTTTGCTTCAAAAACGCTGTGAATGATTCTCTTATCCATGAGGATGATAATTTTTTTAGAAAGATTCGTCTATGCTGGCAGTAAATGCCTGTTGATATTGCTGCATAAGGTTACCACTGCCTGCGGCCAGCAGCATACGCGTTTCGCCCAGTGTGCGTACGCTTTCGGTAAGGAGTATGTGTATCAGGCGTATGCAATCAGCCTGAATGGTGTTAATTGTGTCGGGTTTGAAGAGGTCTGTATTATATTCCAGGTCGATGGAAATGCCGTCGTCTGTTTCCATGACATTGACTGTCAGATCGTACTTGCTGAAGGCCAGTTGCTGATCCGCCATATGGATACTAAGACCTTCCAATGCTGCAGCATCCTGCTGGTGTACCATGTGTGCATCCTGTATCTGGACCATCACATCAAACAGCGGCGATCTGCTCAGGTCTGTGTGTCCTCCCAGTTCTTCCACCAGGCGCTCAAAAGGATAAGCGGCATGTGTATAAGCATGGGTGATACTCTGCCTGATCTCATGAACGAAATCCTGTAAACTGGACTGTGTATCCAGTTTAGAGCGAAGCGCGATGGTATTGACATAACAGCCTACCTGATCTTCCAGTTCCGGGTGATAGCGGCCTGAAACAGGGAAACCAACCACGAGTTCCTGCTGTCCTGAGAGACGGTAGAGCAACAGTTTAGTGACACTTACAAAGAACATAAAGAGACTGATCTCCTGCTGTTCCATAAAGGTCTTGATCTTTGCTGTCTGCGTTTTATCCAGTATAAAGCTGCGGGTGTTCCCATTGTAGCTTTTGAATGAGGGACGCGGGAAATCGTATGGCAACTGTAAAGCAGGCACGCCGTCCTGGAACTGGCTCAGCCAGTACTGGCGATGTGCAGCGAATGCCGGACGTTGCATCTGTTCCTGTTGCCATGCAGCATAGTCTTTGTATTGTACAGGTAAGGCAGGTAATACGAGGTTTCTGCCATTGCGGATGGCGTTGTAGAATACCGCCACTTCCCGCAGCATGATACCTGACGACCAGCCATCAGAAACAATATGATGTGTTGTAAATAATAAGAGATTACGTTCTGCCGACAATTGCAGCACCTTAATCCGCAGTAAAGGACCTGTTTCCAGGTTAAAGGCAACCTGAGCCTCTTCATCAGCGATTTTCATGGCAGCAGCTTCCGCATCCGGTGTCGTTGATAAGTCTATCCATTCAGGTGTGCTATAGTCGTCCGTTGCAGGTAATACCTGTTGTGCTGCCTCATCTCCGGCTTTTACAAAGACCGTACGTAAGATCTCATGTCTCTCTACAAGACGACTGAAAGCTTTTGTTAAAGCCGTCTTATCCAATTGACCTTCGAGTATGTACGCCACCGGGATGTTAAACGCAGATCCTGATGAACTTTCAAACTGATCTGAGATCCAGAGTTGTTTCTGAGAGAAGGAAAGCGGGTAGTGTTCCATTGCTGGTAATACCCGGATACTTTCGAACCCTTCCGGTTGTTTCTTTTCTATCAATGCAGCGAGTGCGCTGATTGTCGGTTTATTGAAGAACTCTGTCAGGAGTAATTCCACACCGTACTGCCTGTAAATACGGGATAGTATCTGTGTGGCCCTGATGGAGTTACCACCAGCTTCCAGGAAAGAAGTCTGTACGCCAAATGCTTCATGGCGCAGTACTTCTACCCATATACGGAACAATGCCTTTTCTACCGTTGTTTCCGGTGGACGCATACCGGTATTCATTCTTTGTTTCTGTACCTGGTATACAGGTATCTGCAGGAGTCTGGCGCCACTGTTATAGAGTAATGGCAGCTGCAAAGCATAGTGTGTGGCATCTTTTTCCATTGCCAGCACCGGTTCCCAATCTGCAACATCCGTCAATACTGTTTTATGTTCTTCTTCTACCGTAAAATAAGGCGGCAAAAGATGCATTGGATACTTCTCTGTCGTATCAGTATGCAACAGCAGGCGATGAATATGCGGACCGTTCTGTTGCAGGAATGCGGCTCTTTCTGCAACTGCTTCAGGCAGCGGCATGATCAGGCGTATTGCAGGACCATTTGCGGCAGTATGCAGAACAACGACATACTCTTTGTTCACATGATCTGTGATATGTCTTGTTTCCCTATACCCTACCAGCTGGAAGAATTGTAATGCCGGCTGGATATCGAAAGTGACCATACTGATTTCCATCTCTGCCGGTAGCAGCTGACCGGGCAGACTGTCATTGTCTTCTATAAACTCGACAAGGCCGATTTGTTTAATGTCGATGAACACGACCCGTTTATAGCCGAACAATACAGCCTGCTCCGGTTGCTTTACTATTTCAAACGCCAAACCTTTTCTTGTAAGCCTGTCGAACAGCGTATCAATGTCCTTCACACGGTAACACCAGTGATAAGGCTGATCGCCGTTACGGCTGATAATATTGTTTACCGGAGATAATTCATCGTGTGCAGCGATTAATTCAATACCACCGCCAGATGCTGTCCGGCACATATAAATTTCTACATTCTGTATAGGATCATATACCAGTTCTGATGCAGTGAATCCGCTATCTGTATAGAATCTCAGGGATGCTTCCAGATCGCTTACCGCTACACCAATATGGTCAAATACCAGTACTGTTGATTCTTCTGTCGTTGTCGCTACAGGTTCCGGCGGTGCCGCACTTGTCAGTACAGGCAATACAGCAACTATGTTCTCTGGCAATATCTCGTAAAAAGTGGATTTGCCTTCTGTCTGCACCGCGGTCCAGGATGTGGAAGCCAGGAACTGTGCAAAAGGCTTGTTTTTGCCTGTATCTGTGAAATGGCAAACAATCTTCTGCAATCCGGCTGCCTGTGCCTGTTCTTTCAGCACTGCCAGCATACTTTGCTCTACCTGACGCCCCAACACACGACAACTCAGCAGGAAGGTGTCTACAAGCAGGCTGTCTTCCTGGATAGTCGTGATCAATGCGCCTGTCAGACCGTAATCACCGAATTTATCTGTTACCCGGATTGTCTTACAATGACGGGCGCCACCCAGCATATATGCCTCGATCTCGTGTGCCGTCTTCTTCTGTCCATTCAGATTGAACTGATTGGTACGTTCCGTCAACTGTGCCACACGTGGAATATCGGCTTCCTGTACATCCTGCACGATGATCTGTAATTGTAACTGTGCAAGGAAATCACCAATAGTAGGCTGTGCTTCCAGGATGTTCCGACGTTCTTTTTCTGCCTGGTACATCTCAGTACGTTTTCTGTCTTCTTCAGTTACGGTGAACTTATCGAAGGCCCAGATATGCGACAACCAACGTGGTATAAAACTGGTTTCTTCCGGTAACTGCAATACGAGTACTTCAGGATGGGCAGCTGTGACAGCGGTACATTCTACCGGACTATCATCTATGAAACAGCAGGCGTTAATACCGATATTCAGTTCTGTTACGATTTCCTGTATGTTAGCCGCCTTATTATTCCAGTTAATACGCCAGGTGACGAAATCATCCTTCCGCAGCACCATATCCGTACGCTGTTCGAAAACCTCCCATACATCCGCCTCATTGTTCTTGCTGGACAATGCCAGCAGGAAACCTTCTTCTTTCTTCTGCTTCATGAAACGTTGCAGCGCGATATGTTCGGGTAACAACTGAATCCCGTTCACGCCATCCTCTCCTACCACCCCAGACCATAAAGTATTATCACAGTCCAGTACGATCAGTTTGAACGATGGTTGTTTGTAAGCCCTGATCTGTCTGGCCACCATGGTTGCCACGGCTGCATAGACTTCTTCCTGGAATGGGATATGACCCAGTTTATCACGTTGCGTATCATATAGCTCCGCTATTCCAAAGCGTTCTCCAATGCTGCTCAGGTCCAGTGTATGTACATGGTCCATCCCGGCAAGCGCCGCCGTCCAGCGATAATTAATCTGTTCCAGGAAAAGGAACATCTCAGTATCAGGACAAGCCGCTGCTACAGGCGGTATTACACCGACCATGTACAATGCCTGCCGTTGAGCCGACTGTAAAACAGAGATCAGTTGTTCCAGGCTTTGTGTTACCAACTGGCGTTGTTCAGCAGCTGTTCCCCTGGCGTCTCTGATCCAGTCTTCCCAGCGTACCAGCAACAGGTTGATATCCTTGTTACGGGCGCTCAGGCTGTCATCATTCAGGAGTTCCTGGAAGACCTGGTTGTAAGGTGCCAGTTTTACCTGTACAGGAATACTGAAGCGGTCTGTCCACCAGGTGATATAATCTGATAAAGGATCTGCTGTAAAGGTAGCAGCCACCACCAGCTGAAGGGACGTGGGCTGTGCCGCCGGCACTCCCTTCAAGGTGGCATTGTAGGTTTTTACTGCATCAATCCTCCTTTTTTGAATTGCATTTGTATAATCAGTCAGGTACACATTGACATTACCCAGGTAAGCGGGCAGTCTGTCATGTATCATACCGTTGATATGCGTGTAGTAAGCAGCTACATCGTTCCATCCTGGTTTCACGGCAGCAGGAGTAGCCGCTGCTCGCTGATGCTGATGATGAATCGCGTAGATATTATAAAGCGCTGTTCCAGCCAATTCTTCTTCCTGTTCTACATATACGCCGAAGCCATGTTCTTCCAGCAGACGGGTAATACGTTCAAGACGACCGTCCGTATCATGTACTTCCACAATCACCTGCCGGATACGTTTCCAGTCAGCCGCTTCAATACCCTGCAAAATGTCCCATTCGCTCTTTTCCACGTCAACTTTCAGCAGATCGATCCATTCAACACCCTGTTCTCTCATCACATTGGATACGGTAGACAGCCGGCATTCCCATTTCTCGGAACGGATCATATCTTCCAGTATCTCTTCCATGTGTTTTTCTGACATGGTGCTGCCTTCACTATCCAATTTGTTCTGCAGGTAGCGGCGTACCACTTCCTTGTCCTCTATGGCGTCGCCAAAACGGCCCGAGATGATGGTGTTGTTAGGATAGTATACGAATTCTGCCGTCGTCTCTTCGGTGGACAGCCCCATATTCATCGCCGTAATACCTAAATTGTACATAGCGGCATTAGCAGCCAGACAATTGTAGATCGGTGGTATCGGTTCGAAGGCGAATACACGGCAACCAGGGAAGTGATGTCCTGCATACATGCTGAACATACCAATGTTAGCGCCTACATCGAATATGACATCACCGGGATGAATGGTGATATCATTCCTCAGGTAAGCATGTTGCTCAAATACCTCGTGATAAGTAAAGTCTGTCTCTGTCTTGTTCTTGTAACAGATCGGTAACCCGTTAGGGAGTGTGTAGACCTGTTTATCTTCTCTATGCTCATCCAGGGCGATGTTGAGTAACCGGGCAATCGTATGTCCTTCTTCACCACCCGGTGTTATGAATACATCCAGTGTATTCTCCTCCGTCACCTGGGCATTCGCTGCTATGATACCAGGCAAAGTCTCCAGAGCGGCATTCACTTCAGCCGCATATACCAGGTGACCATTCATGATCGCCATTGGGATGTCCTTATCAGACACTTCATCTGCCGGGATATCTTTCACCGCCAGCTCTTTCACTGTAATCGCAGGTGCTGACAACATGTTATTTGTCAGTACTGTTAAGGCCTGTGATATGCTAACGATACGCGCTCTGTCGTAGATATTCGTATTGAAGCCGAGGTCCAGGCATAGCTCTCCCTCTTCCATCGTGAAGATGAAAACGAGATCAAATCTGGCAGTATTTGTGGAAAGATCCAGCGCAGCTGTCACTGTACCTTGCAGATCCAGTGAAGTGGATTCATTACTCTGCAATACCAGCATTACATCTGATAAAGCTGCATGGCTCGGATCGTATTGTTGTGTAGCGTCTTCAATGACCATATCATAAGGATACATCTGATAGCGGTATGCCGCTACGGTTGTATCCTTCACTTCCTGTAACAGGGCTTCAAAGCTCTGTTCGTCAGAAAAGCGTGTTCTTAAAGGCAGTGTATTGGCAAAGAAACCGATCTGGTCATTCAGGTCGGCATGTTCTCGTGCTGCTATCGGAGAAGTAATGACGATATCATCGATACCTGTATAGCGATATAACAACGTGTTTACCAGGGCCAGCAGACTCATAAAAAGGGTTGCATCCTGTTCTCTGCTGAACTGTTGTAAACGTGTTGTTACAGCTGTGCCGAAACGGCATTTAACTACATCTCCATCGAATGTCTGAAGGCGTGGACGTAATCTGTCTGCCGGCATATTCAACCATGGAGCAGGCTTGTCAAAACGTTTGCTCCAATAGTGTTTTGCCTCTTCCCCAAACTGTCCTTCCAACAGACGGCTATGCCAGCCGGTATAGTCTTTATATTGTACAGACAGGGTTGACAATTCAGGGGTCCGGCCTGCTATCAATGCATTATAGATAGCAGAGATCTCCTTACCGATCACACCCTGTGACCAACCATCTGAAATAATATGGTGAATACAGAAAACAAAGATGTAACGTTCTGCTTCCAGTTGTATCAGCGAAGCACGGAACAAAGGCCAGGTATGCAGGGCAAAGCCATTATGCATAGCTGCATGTAAAAGTTGTTCCGCTGTGGCTTCCTTATTGGCGTCCTCTCTCAGATCATGGTAAGCAATCTGCGCTTTTACCTTATCCGCAGCAAGTACCTGTTGTTTTGGCTCGCCAGCGGATTTGATGAAGATTGTACGCAGACTCTCGTGTCTTCCCAGCAGTATATTCAGCGCAGCATCCAGTATTGTTTTATCCAGCTGACCTTCTATATTGTAAGCGCCCGGGATATTATACGCACTGGTGTTGCTTTCCATCTGATCCAGTATCCACAGGCGCTTCTGTGCATGTGACACATTATAATGTACCTGTTCGGCTACCGGTGTCAATGCTTCATAGCTTACCTTATCCGCAGCTGCGATCACTTCAGATAATGCGGCGATGGTATTATGCAGGAATAAGGTCTTCAGTGATAGTTTCACGTTCAGTTCCTTATGGATACCCGCAAGCAGTCTGGATGCTCTTAACGAGTGCCCCCCTTTATCAAAGAAATTGTCATAGATGCCGATATCTTCTCTCTGCAATATTGTTTTCCAGATGGACAATAATGCAGTTTCAGTTGCATTACGCGGTGCTTCCAGTGCTGCTGTCAGTTCAAGCTGAGGAGCAGGCAGGCCATCCCTGTCTACCTTTCCGTTTGCATTTAAAGGCAGTACTTCCATATCGATGTAACAGCCGGGTTGCATGTAGGAAGGTAATCTGTCTCGCAGGAAGGATTGCAGGGCAGCTGTTGCTGTTGCTGCCGTCCATACCACATAGGCAGCCAGTTCCTTTTCACCGGCAGCTGTCGTAAATGGTATTACCACGGCATCTTTCACTGCTGTATGTTCCAGGATAGCATCCGCTATTTCACCTGGCTCAATACGGAAGCCTCTTATTTTTACCTGGTCATCGGTACGACCTGTAAATTCTACTTCTCCTTTATTGTTCCATCTGCCGATATCTCCGGTACTGTACATGCGTGTACCTGGTTTGAATGGATTATCGACAAAACGTTCCCTGTTGCGGTCATCCATATTCAGGTAACCAGTAGCCAGACCATCACCTGCCAGATATAGTTCGCCGTAGCTACCTACAGGTAACGGACGGAATTGTTTATCCAGGATGTATACCTGTGTACCGCTGACAGGATAACCTAATGGTATTGCGCCGGTCTGGGCTTCCCGGATCGGGTAACAGATAGAGAAAGTTGTATTCTCCGTCGGACCGTAACCATTAATGATATTGATATCCGGGTACAACGAAAGTACCGCGTTAATATGTGCAGGAGATAATTTATCACCTCCTACCAGTATATCTTTCAATCCTTCAAACAAGGAAGGGTCGTTATCTACCAGCTGATTAAACCAGGGCGCACTGAACCACATCATAGTGATATTATGCTGTTGAATGGTGTCTTTCAGTATATCTGCGTCCATCAGTTTATCGTGATCCAGCAGGTACAGGGTACCACCGTTCAGCAGCATGCCCCATATTTCAAAGGTGCTGGCATCAAATGATACAGAGCCCGTCTGCAGGAGTCTGTCTTCTTCGCTGAACGTAACATAGTTCGGCGCATACACCAGGCGAACGACACCGATGTGTGGTACCATCACACCTTTAGGCTTACCGGTAGAACCGGAAGTATAAATAATGTAAGCCAGTGCATTAGCATCATTGGCAGTATCAACATTCCCATTGTCTACACCATTGCTTAGTGCTGCCGCGGCCAAAGCAGCTGTCAGGACTACTCTCGGAAGACTATCTTCCAGCATATAACTGATACGGGATGCAGGGTAAGAAGGGTCTATCGGCACATATGCCGCACCTGCCTTTAAGATACCCAGTAAACAGACAATCAGCTGTTCTGAGCGTTCCATCATTACCCCTACCAGGTCGCCATTTACTACACCATGTTCACGGCGCAGATAATCGGCTATTTTATTTGCGGCACTGTTCAATGCCGCGTAGGTTAGCTGACGGTCTTCATATACCACGGCGATGCTCTCACCCATACGCAGGGCTTTTTCTTCAAACAAGCTGTGTATACTACGATCGGCAGGATAAACACTGCTACCGGTATGATTGAATGTATGTAATACGCGGTTGAGTTCTTCTGCAGACAGATAAGAGATATCTGCCAGGGCAATGCTGCTGTCAGCAACTATCTCATTGACAAATTCACTATAGTGTGATGCGAAACGCGCTATTCTTTCTGCACTGAACAACCGGGTATTATATTCTATCTCTATTGAGATGCCGGCTGCGTGTTCTTTAAAAATCAATGTCAGGTCAAACTTGCTGACTGCCGTATCCATATTCACTTCTTCCCATTGCAGTGCATTACTACGGAATTGCTGAGACACACCACGTGCATCACGGTCCTGTAACACAAGCATCACATCAAACAGCGGGCTGCGGCTCATATCGCGCTGTACATCCAGTTCTTCCACCAGGCGGTCAAAAGGATAGTCCTGGTGTTCAAAACCACCTAACACCACCTGTCTCACTGCCTGTAAAAGACGATCAAAGCTATCCCTGCCGTCGAACTGTGTACGCAATGCCAGTGTGTTTACATAGAAACCCAGCTGACGTGCCAGTAATTCGTGGTTACGACCTGCTACAGGGCTACCAATTACGATATCTGACTGACCAGTGTAACGATATAGTAATCCTTTTACACTCGCCAACAGGGTCATGTATAAACTTGCCTCATTACGGCGACCTGTTTCATATAAACCTGCCAGTTGCGTTTTGTTCAATTCCATCCGCAATGTCTGACCTGCATAGGTCTTCACAGCAGGACGGGAATTATCAACGGGTAAATCCAGCACAGGGATGCCATCGGCGAACTGGTTCCGCCAGTAAGCTCCTGCTGTTTCCAGCTGACCACCCTGTAACTGTGCCTGTTGCCATGCACTGTAATCTTTATACTGAACAGGCAGCGCCGGCAGTTCTATTGACTGACCATTACTTAGCTGATCATATATGCTCACCAGTTCTTCTACCATTACTTCCGCCGACCACTCATCAGAGATAATATGATGCATGTTCAGCACAAACACATATTCTGCTTCTTCTACTTTATATAAACCAGCCTGTAATAATGGAAAACCTGACAGCTTGAAGACTGCCTGATGAATACGAGTTACATATGCAGATAAAGCTTCGCCTTTATCTGTACGTGCTTTCAGATCTGCATAGTCTAATGCGATCTTCGCTTCCGCTAATACCTGTTGACGGGGATGACCATCTTCTGTAATAAATATGGTACGCAGTATCTCATGACGCGCAATCAATGCATTAAAAGCATCCTCTAATACACCGGCGTCCAGCGCTCCCTTCACCCGGTATTCTACCGGCATGGTGTAAGAGCGACCCTGTTCTTCCAGCTGATCCAGCAACCAGAGGCGGCGTTGTGCATGAGACAGTTCATAGCTGGACTGCTCTTCCACCGCTACCAGTGGCTTAGCCGTTACTGCGGATGTTGCCTGACTGCCCAGCAGTGCTGACAACTCCGTAATACGCGGGTAAGTAAACATGTCACGGAAGGACAGTTCTACACCCAATTCCTGACGGATACGCCACAAGGCGCGCATTCCTTTCAGGGAATGACCACCGAGGTCAAAGAAATTATCATGGATGCTGATCGGATGTTTCTGTAATACTTCTTCCCAGATACTCACCAGGGTTTCCTCTACTTTATTACGAGGACCTTCATAAGTACAATTGGCATTCAATACCGGTGCAGGTAACTGCTTACGGTCTACCTTACCATTGCTGGTGAGCGGCATCGCATCCAGGGTGATATAATACGCAGGATGCATGTATTGAGGCAGTTTCTCTCTTAACCAATTACGCAGTCCTTCTTCGTCTGCCCCCTCCTGCCATACGATATAACTTACCAGTTCTTTCTCTCTGTCAGATACACTATAAGCCAGTACTACCGCTTCACGTATGCCACTATAAGCACCCAATACATTTTCTACTTCACCTGGTTCAATACGATAACCACGGATCTTCACCTGGTTATCACCACGACCCAGGTACTCGATATTACCTGCGGATGTCCATCGTGCCAGGTCACCGGTACGATAGATACGTCCACCTGCCAGATAAGGATCAGTAATGAAACGTTCTGCCGTTAATTCAGGACGGTTCCAGTAGCCCAGACCCACACCAGCGCCACCAATGCACAGTTCACCCGTTACACCATAAGCACAAAGCTGCAGGTTTTTATCCAGCACATACATGCGGGTATTCTTGAGCGGACGACCAATACTTAATCCGTTATTGTCATCAGCTGTCACTATTTCGTATGTAGAGTCTACGGTTGCTTCTGTTACTCCATAAACATTAATCAGGTGTACGGTATTACCAAATATTTCATGGAACAGGGCACGGTCTTCCGCAGGCAGTGCCTCTCCTCCTACCAGTATGTATTTCAGTTGCAGTCCATCAGTACCTGTCACTTTCAGTACATCCATCAACACGCGCAGGTAACCTGGCGTGATATCGATCACCGCAACATGGTTCTTCTTCAGCTGCGCTACATAACGTTCTATCTGACGGCGATCTGCTTCGCTGATTATCACCAGCTGTGAACCAGACAGTAAAGGCGCAAACAATTGCTGTACGGAAGCATCAAAATTAATGGAGGCAGTCAGCATAGCTACCAATCCATCCGGATACTGTATATAGATCAGTTCGCGCAGCCAGTAGCTAAGGTTGATCACTGCATGATGTGCGATCATTGCTCCTTTCGGCTGACCGGTAGAACCAGATGTATAGATCATGTAAGCCAAAGAGGTACCATCACCTTCTGTAGGCACATTGCCCAGGTCATTACCGGTGCTCAATGCGACAGCTGCCAGACTATCCGTCAATACCACCCGTGGGGTGCTATCTTCCAGCATATAACTGATACGTGCTGCAGGATAAGCAGGATCTACCGGAACATAAGCGGCGCCTGCTTTCAGGATACCCAGCAGACAGATAATCAGTTTTTCTGAGCGTTCTACCATCAAACCAACCAGGTCGCCACTTTCTACACCATGTTCACGGCGCAGGTAATCAGCTACTTTGTTGGCAGCACTATTCAGTGCTGCGTAAGTCAGTGTACGGTCTTCATATACTACCGCTGTGCGACTGCCCATATGCAGCGCATTTTCTTCAAACAGACTATGGATCGTACGTTCAGAAGGATAAGCATCATTACCGGTATCATTGAATACATCCAGTAAACGATGCTGCTCTTCTATTGACAGGTAAGTTATTTCAGCAATGGCATTGGTACTATCGGCGACAATGCCGTTAACGAAGTTATCATAGTGCGCACAAAAACGTTCCATCCTGGCAGCACTGAACAACTGTGTGTTATATTCCACTTCCACCTGTATGCCTTCTTCATGCTCACGGAACAAAAGGGTCAGGTCAAATTTGCTGACACCTGCATCTGTCGATGTTTCTTCCCATTGCAGACCATTCTCCCATGTCTGCTGCGTCATGCCCTGATAGTCACGCCCCTGTAATACGACCATGGTATCAAACAGCGGACTACGACTTATATCGCGTTGTACGTCCAGTTCTTCTACCAGCAGGTCAAAAGGATAGTCCTGGTGCTCAAAACCACCCAGTACGACATCTCTTACGGATTGCAAGAGACCATCAAAACTATCGTTAGCATCAAACTGTGTACGTAATGCGAGGGTGTTTACATAAAAACCCAGCTGACGTGCCAGCAGTTCATGACTACGACCTGCTACCGGACTTCCTATTACGATATCAGACTGACCGGTATAGCGGTATAATAAACCTTTCACACTCGCCAGTAAGGTCATATATAAACTAGCTTCATTACGACGACCTACTTCATATAAACCCTCCAGCTGTTCTTTATTCAGTTCCATACGCAGCGTACGGCCCTCATAACGTTTTACAGCCGGACGAGGATGATCAGCAGGCAGATCGAGTACAGGAATGCTATCGGCGAACTGGTTCCGCCAGTAAGCAGCTGCTGTTTCCAGCTGACTGCCCTGTAATTGTGCCTGCTGCCATACACTGTAATCTTTATACTGAACAGGAAGGGCAGGCAGATCTATGGCCTCACCGCTATTCAGCTGATCGTATATGGTTACCAGTTCTTCTACCATTACTTCTATGGACCATTCATCAGAGATAATGTGGTGCATATTAAATGCAAACACATACTCCTCCTCTTCTACCTGAAATAAACCTGCTTGTAATAATGGGAAAGCAGACAGATTAAATACTGCCTGATGGATACGATTTACATATGTGGACAGGGCTTCGCCTTTATCTGCACGTCCTTTCAGATCGGCAGTTTCCAATACGATCTTCGCGTCGGCTAATATCTGTTGACGAGGATTTCCCTCTTCTGTAATAAATATGGTACGCAGTATCTCATGCCGTGCAATCAATACATTGAATGCCTTTTCCAGAAGCGCTGTATGTAGCGTTCCTTTCACGCGGTATTGTACCGGCATGGTATAAGAACGACCTTGTTCTTCCAGCTGATCCAGCAACCAGAGGCGGCGTTGTGCATGGGACAGTTCATAGCTGGCCTGTTTTGCTACTGCTACCAATGGATAAGCTGTACCCTGAGAGGCAGTCTGTCTGTTTAACAATGCTGACAATTCCGTAATACGCGGATAGCTGAACATATCACGGAAGGACAGTTCTACCCCCAGTTCTTTGCGAATACGCCATAACGCACGCATTCCTTTCAGGGAATGACCGCCGAGCTCAAAGAAATTATCATGGATACTGATCGGTTGTTTCTGTAATACTTCTTCCCAGATGCCAACCAGTGTAGCCTCAACTTTATTACGCGGACCTTCATATGCCCGATTAACGTTTAATGTTGGCGCCGGCAGTTGTTTACGGTCTACCTTACCATTGCTGGTCAGTGGCATCGCTTCCAGGGTAATATAATATGCGGGATGCATGTATTGTGGCAACTGCTCTCTCAGCCAGCTGCGCAGCCCTTCTTCGTCTGCCGCCTCCTGCCATACGATATAACTTACCAGTTCTTTCTCTCTGTCAGATACATTATAGGCCAGTACTACCGCCTCCTGTACACCACTATAAGCCAGCAGTACGCTTTCCACTTCACCTGGTTCAATACGGTAACCACGGATCTTCACCTGGTTATCACCACGACCTAAGAATTCAAGATTACCAGCTGCATTCCATCGGGCCAGATCACCGGTACGGTACATCCGTCCGCCGCTTACATATGGATCGGTTACAAAGCGTTCAGTGGTCAGTTCCGGGCGGTTCCAGTAACCCAGACCAACGCCCAGTCCGCCGATACACAATTCACCCGCCACACCGATACCACATAATTGCATTTCTTTATCCAGTACATACATCCTGGTATTTTCCAGCGGACGACCGACAGGTACATAACCTGTACTTCTCAGGTCAATACCCAGTCCTTCGTAAAAGCTGGAATCAATAGTTGTTTCAGTGGTACCATAGCTATTAATGATACGCAGCTCGCTATGGCTGAAACGATCATATATTTTACGGTAATCTTCTACTGACAGGGTATCAGAACCCAGGATGAAAATGCGCATAAAGTCGAGACGGGCGCCTTCTTCATACATATAATCCAACAGCGGGAGTAATAAACCGGGCGTAGATTCCATTACTGTAATACGATAGCTATGCATCAGTTCATACAGTGCAGGCAGATTATAACGATGTTCCGCAGGGCAGATCACCATCAGGCCACCTCTGAAGATGCTACGAAGCATATCGCCAAAGAATACGTCAAAGGAAATGCTGGCCACCTGTAGCAACCGCACTTCAAAAGTATTGAGATCATAAGCTGTTTCAAGGCTATCCCACAGACCTAACAGATGACGATGTGTGATCATCGCTCCTTTTGGTAAACCGGTAGAACCGGATGTATATACCAGGTATGCCAGATCATCTGTAGCAGGTTTAACAACTGGGTTCAGTTCGCTGTACTGATCGGCCATAGATTCAAATATGGCGAGGTTCAGTATGCGCATGTTATCCACTGTTACCGGCAATTCATCCAGTTCAGTCAGCAGTACTGTTACACCACTGTCGGCGATCATATGATTCACGCGTTCAGCAGCATATTCCGGATCCATGGGTATATAAGCAGCACCTGCTTTCAGGACGGCCAGTACGCTTACTACCATCCATTCATTGCGGCCGACCATGATACCTACCCGATCACCAGGCAGTACGCCAAACTCTTTCACCAGGCAATCAGCCAGGCGATTGGACAGTTCATTTAATGCGCTATAACTCAGACTAAAGTCTTCACAATGAACAGCCGGCAAATGACCATATTGCTGTGCTTTTGATTCGAAAAGTGTTACCAGGTCGGTAGCAGGCAGCTTTGCCTGTCCTTTACCTGCAAATGCAAGTACACGCGCCTGTTCTTCTGCAGGCAGGTAAGTTTGTTTATTGATGGCCGCAGCACTGTTAAAGGCCATATTCTGCAGCTGTTGCAGATAACGGCTCAGGAGTATGCGGATACTATCTTCTCTGAAAATATCTGTATTGAAATTGAGGTAAAGGGATAACTGTCCCTCGGCAGCTGTAAAGTCAAATGATAAATCAAACTGGCTGGCTTCCTTGTCAACAGGGAAAGGGCTGAGTATCAGCTGATCTAGTTCCAGGGGTTTTTTGACAGTCGTTTTGGTATCCAGGAAGTCTACCATTACGTTGAACAGTGGCGTACGACTTTCATCACGTACGATATCCAGTTCCTCTACCAGCAGGTCCAGGGGATAATCCTGATGTTCAAATGCATCCAGAAAAGTCTGCTGTACATTATCGATCAGGGCATCAAATGAATGATCTTCCGCAAAGGTGGTACGCAGTGGTAATGTATTCACATAGAAACCCACCTGTGATACCAGGTCAGGATGTAACCGGCCTGATACAGGGGCACCAATCACGATGTCGGTCTGACCACTGATGCGGGACAGGAACGCTTTTACAGAAGCCAGCAGTACTACATACAAACCACATCTGTGTGCAGTGGTCAGGTCGTTCAGCTGTTGCTGTAAAGCGCTGTCAATATTGATATGTACTGTCTGTCCGTTGTAAGTCTGCAGTGCAGGTCTGGTATTATCTTCCGGCAGTTGCAATACAGGAATATCTCCTTTAAAGCGGTTCAGCCAGTATTGCTTTGAAGCATTGATTTCCTCGCCGTCCAGTTTCGTTTGTTGCCATGCGGCGAAGTCTTTGTATTGTATCTGTAATGCAGGCAGATCAGGTTTCGTACCCGCTGCAAATGCATTGTAAGCGAGAGACAGCTCGTCAGAGATCAGATCCATTGACCAGGCATCTCCAATAATATGATGCAGGGCCAGTACGAAGAGCGCTACGCCGTCATTCAGCTGAATAATGGTGGCTTTCAGTAAGGAAGCTGATTGCAGGTCGAATGGATAAACGGCTGTTTCTTTTACATAGTCACGTACTTTTTCAATTGCTTCCGGGTCATTGCTGTAATCAAGGAAGTCTACCTGGAATGCCTTGCCGTCTCTGATCACTTGTGTCAGACTACCATCAATGAATGCAAAGTTGGTCCGCAGCGCTTCATGCCGGCTTACCAGCCAGCCTAAAGCCTGCGAAAACGCATTATAATTAAAAGGACCTTCTATCACGAAGGCCCAGCTGAGATTGTAAGCACCTTTATTTTCATCAAAATTGTCCAGCAGCCACAAACGTTTCTGACTGAAGGAGGCCGGATAATGAGGAGCAGTAGTCAATACGGGTATCGGTTCGTAGATACCGGTCTGCTGGTGACTTAAAGTAGCTATCAGTCTGGCCTGTTCCTGTACCGTAGGATTGCTGAATACATCCCGCAGGGTGAGCCGTAGTGCATATTTTTTTTCTATCCATAGTATGAGGCGGGTCGCCATCAGGGAGTTACCACCCTGTTCAAAGAAGTTAGCCGTAATGCTGCTTACCGGTGTATCCAGGATGTTTGTCCATCCTTCCAGTAAAGAGGCTTCCCATTCGTTACCCGGTAATACATCCGGCTGCGTGTTATCGCTGGTATCTACTGCTAATGCAGACAGTGCTTTACGGTCTACTTTTCCATTGCCTGTCAGCGGTAAAATATCTAATTGTGCCCAGGCAGCAGGAACCATATAGAACGGCAGGCGTTCTTTGGAAAAAGCCTTCAATGCAGAGAGGCTGATATTTCCCTGTACAGTATAGTAGCATACCAGCATGTCTTTGCCAACACCATTTTTACGCGCTACTACAACAGCCTCACCAACAGCAGGATGTTCTGCCAGCTGTGCTTCAATCTCTCCTGTTTCAATACGATAACCATTGATCTTCACCTGCTGGTCTTTACGACCCAGGAATTCCAGGGTGCCATCTTCTCTCCAACGGCCAAGATCTCCTGTACGATACATCTTACCAAAACGGCTGACGGTATCTTCAAAGAAGCTCTTAGCAGTCAGTTCCGACTGATTTACATATCTATCTGCTACACCCAGACCACCAATATAAATTTCGCCTACAGCGCCGGCAGGCACCATGCATTTATCTTCATCCAGCAAGTATACTTTTCTGTTACGGATAGCACGGCCAACAGGAATATTACCTGTACCCGGTACTACTTTATGGTAAGTGGCGCAAACAGTCGTTTCTGAAGGACCGTAGGTATTGTATATATTTACGCCTTCTTTCAGCAACTGGTCTATTTGTGTATATTTCAGCATTTCACCACCACTTATCAGAACTCTCAGTCCTGTCATTACACCCGCATATCTGTTCAGTTCTGCGATGACAGCAGGCGTCGTACTGAGAATAGTGGCTTTGCCTGTGTCTATGGCATACAGGATCGCTTCGATATCACGACCGCCATCTCTCAATATGTGTATAGCAGCACCCTGGCAAAGTGCAGGGAATATTTCCTCCAACAGTGTATCAAAGGACAACGCAGACTGCTGTATAACGATATCTGTATCTGTGATACCGAAATACACCACTACGGTCTGTGCGTAATCATATAAGGCCAGTCTGTTGACAGACACCCCTTTCGGACGGCCGGTGGTACCGGAAGTATAGATCACATATGCTTCATCTATATCACGTACGATCGTACCCGGATTATCTGTAGGATAATCAGTCAACTGAGCAGCTATCTCTTCCCATACCAGCTGTGTGGCCTGGCTGCTGCTGAAATCATGTTCACAGGCAGCATCTGACAGCAATAATGTCAGTCCGCTGTCTGCAATCATAAACTGCAGACGGTTGGTAGGATACTCTTGTTCCAGTGGCACATAGGAAGCGCCTGTTTTCAATATCGCCAGTATAGCGATCAGTGATTTATCAGAACGAGGTAAACAAATACCCACTCTGTCGCCATAACCTATACCATGTGCTGCTTTCAGAAAATAAGCCCATTGGTTTACCTGGGCGTTCAGTTCTTCGTAAGAGATATATTTACCTTCAAACAGTACCGCTGTTGCCTGTGGCGTTTGCGCTGTCATGCGCTCAAAGCGTCTGATGATATCATTTTCCACATAGATGTGAGAATAATACAGGTCGTTATGACGTTTCGCCAGCAATACTTTTTCTTCCGTTACCAGCATATTGACGCTGTTCAATCTTGCAGCAGGTGTGTCCAGTAATGCCGTTAACAGCATATTGAAATGACCTGGCCACCAGGCTGCCTGAGAGCGGGAGAATAAGGATGTTCTGAAATCAATATGGCAACGCAGTGTATCGGCTTCTTCGATGAATTCGAAAGACAATGCGGCCAGTGAAGTTTCAGCAGGCAGTTCTATCAGCTGTGCTTTTGCATTGCCGAAATTATCGTAGGTAGTCAATCCGAAGTTCTGGAATAGTACCAGTACATCCATCACCGGTGCTTCTGCTGCATTTTCCTGCTTCATATCAGCCGGATACAGCTGGTGTTCGAAGGCGTCGAATATTTTTCCTGCGGTATAAGACAGCAGCCAGCCAAGACTATTATCTGCAGTAAAACGGTTCCTGATTACCATCGTATTGATAAAGCAACCGGCTATACCTTCCAGTCCGGCTGCCAGTCGGCCGCTGCTATCTGTTCCAATCGCAATATCTGTGCGACCGGTAAATTTATACAACCAGGCACTGATCAGCGTAATCAACGCTGCAAATACGGATACCTGTTGTTCTTTACAATGCTGCTGAAGTCTTTCATAAGTAGCTGCATCTAGTTCAAAAGAAACACGGCTGGCAGCGAAGTCTTTTCCATGCTGCTCCATACCTTGTGGCAACTGGAATAAAGCGGTCTGTTCGAAACCGGCATACTCATGCAGCCAATATTGTTTATCCGCCAGATATTGTGCACCTGACAACCAGGATGCGTACCAGCTGGTGTATGCCCTGAAATCAGTGGTCTGCGGCAATTGTACCTGCTCACCAAGTAACATTCTGTAAATAGCTGCCAGTTCATTTTTGATCAGCAGTAATGTCCAGCCGTCGCTGATAATGTGGTGCATCACCACACATATCATGCTTTTACCTGGCGCTACTTTAAACAGACCTATGCGCCACAGGGGTGCACTTTCCAGGTCGAAAGGCATGCGGCTGAATGCCTTACATGCCTCCTGTGAAGCAGCCAGTGGGTTGCTGGCTGATGACAGATCATTGTATAGAAAACTAACGGAAGCGTCTCTGTTAAAATACTGTCGGGGACCGGCATCTGTGAGGCGGAAGAAGGAACGCAGCACGTCATGTCTGCGGGCCAGTTCTGCGGATGCAGCTTCCAGTACGGCGGGGCTGATATCGTCTTCTACCAGCAGTGTGTAAGAAATGTTCAGCGGGCTATTCTCCGGCTGTAACATTTCCATCATAAAGAAGCGTTGCTGGGTCAGGGTAACCGTGTGTGCCTCTTCTGCTGCGTATGGCAGCAGACAGGTATTTATTTCCTGCTGTGGAGCGGCTTCCAGGAATGCTTCCAGGGCAGCTACAGTAGGATGTTCGAAAAAGTCTTTAATCGTCAGTTTCCTGGACAGCTTTTCGCTGACAATCGCAATAAAGCGCATAATCAGCAGACTGTTCAGACTGGCATCCAGCATAGACTGCTGAGGGTTTGTCAGCTGCTGACCACTCACTTCCAGCCATGCTGCGGCAATCACTTCTGCCGTGGCTCCTACAGCTGCTGATGCAGGTGCGGATAGTGCTTTTAATTCTGCCAGCGTTTTATCCCAGTAACCGGAACGGAACTGTTCTATCAGACGGAAGTGCTGTACTTTACCACTGGTGGTTTTAGGTACTTTCTTGATAGGCACGAAACTTTCTACACCGAGTCCGGTTGCTTCCAGTATTCTTTTCTGTGCAGCAGCAGCCAGTTCTGCGAATGGTTCCAAGGCGCCTTTATGCAGGATAAACAGTACCAACGCATCATTCTTCTCGTCAGCCTGTTTGATGGCGCACGCCACCACTTTACCCAATTCCATACCGGGAATGGTCTGCACGACTCTTTCGATATCGTGCGGATAATAATTCTGACCATTTACGATCATCATATTCTTTGCACGACCAGTGATTACGAGTCTCCTGTTGCGTACAAAGCCAATATCGCCGGTACGCAGCCAGCCATCTTTTGTATACAGCTGACGGGTTACATCATCCTGCATATAATAGCCGGCGGTTACATTGAGCCCTTTGATCTGAATATTGCCAACGGTATCATCGCCCAGCCATTCATCTTTAGGACCGGCAATCCTGATATTACAGTGGTCTATGGGTAAACCTACTTCAACAAAACTTACGGCGCTTTTATCGTGTGGATCCAGCTCGCGCACCTGATTGCCGACACTGAGGTTTTCTCTGTCCAGGTAATAAACAGTCAGTTCATCACCAGGTATAGGTAATGTAACGGCCACAGAAGCTTCTGCGAGACCGTAACCCGGATAACATACTCTTTCCGGCAGACCATAAGGCGCCAGTGTATGCTGGAAGTTACGACAGATAGCAGCGTCTATTGGTTCAGCGCCATTGTAGATGATCCTGATGGATGAAAGGTCCATACCAATACTGGTAGCTTCCTCTCTGGAGAAAGCCGCCAGGAAATACTGGTAACCGAAGTTAGGAGAATACAGCTGTGATATCCCATGCTGAGAAGCTTTGGATAACCACAGCGAAGGTCTTCTGATGAAAAGCGGCGTAGGCAGCAGATACTGATCAATCCCTGCAAAAAGAGATGACAGGTGAAAGCAGATCATACCCATATCATGTGTGAGCGGCATCCAGCTCAGGCTTTTATCCTGGGCGGAGGTGCCGGAACGCATCACGATATCACGCGCATTATATAAGAGGTTCTCGTGCGTCAGTATTACACCTTTGGGATTACCTGTGGAACCGGAAGAATATTGAATATAGGCAATATCTTTTCTGCTGATAACGGGCAGTTCTGTTGCACATTGTTCCCGTATAGTAATAGCATCAAGCGGTACACAGGCGGCGACCATTTCTGCATAGGTAGCGGCGCCTGCCTGGTCATCTGCAAATTCAGACATCCTTTTCAGCTGATCAGCAGTTGTGATCAGGAAAGGGTGTCTGAGTGTGCGCCATACGGCGAATAGCTTGTGTTTATATTCTTCCTGTCCACCGAAAGAAAGGGGCACCGGAATGATTTTACCAATGAGGCAGGCCCAGAATATAAGCAGGAAGGATTTATTATCCTCTAACTGAATGATCAGTTCATCCCCTGCCTGTAAACCTGTTTTACGCAGGTTATACAGTACGAATGCTGCCTGCGCTTTCAGTTCTTTATATGACAGGAATTCCTCTTTATCCTGACCGGTGATAAAAGTAATACCTGTACTTTTTCCGGCACTACTATCGAACAATATTTCAACCAGGGAATTGATGCTGCTGAAAGACATATCCTTTAAGTATGATTAGGTTATTGTTTATTATAATTGTTGTTCTTCCTGAAACGGGATCAGTACGCTGGCCGGCATATCTGCCATAATGCTTCTTTGCAGCATATGCACACGTACGAGTATTTTATCTTTGCCTTTGTATTGTATCACTTCGCAGTTCAGACCGCAGAGCGGGCCTTCTTTAATCATCATCTGCTGACCAGGGGTAAAACGTTCGCTGGAAACTTCCAGGTTATTACCGGCTTTAGCGATCGTCCTTACAGCATCAACAGCCGCATCACTTACACGGGCTACTTCATTACCGAAACGTACATAACTGCAGGCGCTTTCCAGGTTTGATCCGTAGTAGAATTCATGCATATTGGTGAGGTGCACGAATACATAGGATGGAAAGAGCGGTACTTCAAGTACTTTGATCCTGTCAGTCCATCTTCTTGTTACTGTTGTATAGGGCAGGTATATCTGTATGTTTTTGTCCGCCATTTCCTTAGCTACTCTGGCTTCCTGCCGGGGTCTTGTATAAAGGAGATACCAACCAACGTTAAATTTGGACATACAATGCGGTTTAAAGAGGTCATTAAAGAAATTGATACAGATTGCTAATTCGGTTAACAGTAGAAGCCCCTGGGTTTGCGGTATTTTTATTGTTTCTACCAGCGGGGCACAGCTATCGCTACTAAAAGTCCCAATGCGAATTTTTAAAGGCAACAGCGGGTACAGCACATAGCTATCGCTACAAAGAGTCCCGATCTGTACGTTTAAAGGAAATAATGGGTGTGGGACATAGCTATCGCTACAAAAGGTCCCAATGTGAATGTTCTACGAAAAATGAAGGGTGTGGGGCATAGCTATCGCTACAAAGAGTCCCCGGTTGAATTTTCTGAAGAGAGATGGATGATCAGGAGTGGGTGCGATCATTTCATTTCTCTGATGATACAAACTTAGAATGATTTTCTTCTCTTCTCAAAGTTGTTACACGAACAAGCTCATTCTAAGTACAAACTACTCATTACTCATAATAAAAACGCTTTGCTCCAGTTCAGTTCATGCTCAGACACATAAGAGAGCAGCGTGAAAGCTACGCCTATAGCGCCTTCCAACACATCTCCTTCTTTGCCTGCATAAATATTCTGGGGCAGTTCTTCTTCCAGCAGGATAATCGTACGTTCGATCCAGTACTCATATCCTTTCCGGTATTGTTCTAATCCTCTTTCATTGTACAACGTTTTACAGAACTGTGCGAGACCTGCGGCGCCATGGCAAAATCCGGAGGAGATGACCATTGTCGCATTTTCATCCTGACGCATCATACTCTGCACACCTATAAGGTCTGCCAGCATGAGGAGGTTGTCGTCATTGAACAGTTTACCTGCACGGTACAGTAATAATACCTCGTTCAGATCACCGTAACACCATCCCATTCTGTTGGGAGCGGATATTTCACGGGCGTCTGATTTCATGATGAAAGGAAAAAACGAATATTCGTTCAGAGAGAAGTCTATGTCTATTTTATGCTTGAGTATAAAGTGTATGCCGCCAGTAATTACTTTTCTGATCAGCTCTTTGTGTACAGAATGCGCATACGCATTGAGTAATATCAGCAGTATGCCGCACTGACCATGTGATAGGCCGAAACTGATCACGTCTTCTCCGTCAATTTTGATCTGGCTGTTTTTAAACCAGTATCCACCGTCTTCTTCTACGGCGTTCAGGCAGATCTTTTCGATCAGACTATCCAGGTATACAGCTACCTGCGGACTGGTATGCATTCTTTCTGTGAAATAATGTACCACGCCCAGGGCGCCATGCAGAAAGTCGAAATTATCTGCGGCAATCAGGTCGAGGGCGGATCTGTACAGGAATTCATCCAGATTTTCCAGTTCGTCGTTTACTTCGAACTGCAGGAATCCCTGTAGGGACATTGCGTTCAGGGCATAACCAAAACCGGCGCCACCACTACTGAGTGAGGCGCCCATTAAAGCGGGAACGCCCGCATTGATATTTGCAAAGACTTCTCCGATCAGATCTTCCGTCTTGCATTTCAATGCGGGCGCTTCAGTAACTTTATAAAGGTGGGAATAATAATAGATCAGACCCAGTTTCCCTTTCAGGAAAGTATCGTTTGTAGTACGATAATTTTCCAGGAGGAGATTTAATTTGTTAAGATGTTTCTGGGCGATTTGTTGCATTGTTCCTTAATCTTTATCTGCAACAAATTTACCTTTCTACACTGCCAAAGGGTAATTTACTACACCAAAGGGCTGATTCAAGGTACGTACATTTCAGCCCATCAGCTTGTCTTTCATGATGTCGTAAAAACCTGCCTTGTAGGTGTCTCCCAGCAGGATTTCAGCCTTTACATCCTTCAATACGATCATACTGCCTTCAATGGCGATAATCTTGCTTAAAGACACGATAAATGACTTGTGCACCCGGTAAAAATGCTTTTTGGGCAATCTGCTTTCCAGGTCTTTCATATTGAGCAGGGCCATTGTTTTCTGCCCAGCGTGGTGAATCGCTACATAGTTTTTCATACCTTCTATGTAGTCGATATCCCGGAGGTTCACCTTGAGCATTTTGCCCTTAAATTCCGTTTTCAGAAAAATATAGTCATTTTCAATAGAAGACGCGTCTTCTACCGGGGTCGCCGCCACTGAAGAAGTGACCATGTTCAGTACCCGCTGTACAGCTTTCAGAAAACGAGGCATAGGAATAGGCTTCAGCAGGTAGTCTACTACCTCCAGGTCAAAGCCTTCCGCCGCGAATTCACTGTAAGCGGTGGTCAGAATCACTTTACTTTTTCCCTGTATGGTTTTGGCAAAATCCAGTCCTGACATTTCAGGCATCTGGATATCCAGGAACACCAGGTCTATTTTCTGCATGTTTACGATCTGCAGGGCTTCAATGGCGTTAGTAGTTGATTTTACCAGCTGCAAAAACGGTATCTGACTGATGTGGTGTGTTAATACGTCTATGGCGTGCTGTTCATCGTCTACTACTAAACAATTAATCATAATACGAGGGTTTACGGATTATCAATGAGGAGATTATAATTGGCATAACCGGCATAGCCGTCTACGGCGTCCGCTCTTTCCACAGACGAAACAGCTTTCCTTGCTGCATCCTGCTCTGTCCCCAGATGAATAGACAATGCCACGGTATAGGTATTGTCTTCATCTTTTATTTCAAGCAGGTATTTGTCTTTATATACAGCGGAGAGCCTTTTACGGATATTGTCCATGCCAATACCGTGTGATAGCTCTTTTGGTCCGCTTTTCTTTTTATTGCGGGTGGAAAAGTGCACCATTCTGCCATCCTCACTGACTGTCAACCTGAAAATAACGGGGTGTTCCGGATTATTCAGGTCTCCATGTTTAAACGCATTCTCTACCAGTGTAATCAGCACCAGGGGAATAATGCGGAGGTAACCGATATTGCCGGTAACATCAAACTGTACCTGCAGGCGGTTACTGAAGCGGAGCTGATTAATTTTAATCACGTTCTGGAGGTGTTCCACTTCTTTAGAGAGTGGTACCATGCCGCTTTCATCTTCACCGCTGTTCAGCGAATAACGCATGATCTCACAAAGTGTTACGATCCCTTCTGCCAGTTCCCGGGAGCAACCCAGGGATTTTGCATAGAAGAAGTTCAGCGTATTATGTAGAAAATGCGGATTGATCTGTGCTCTCAGGAAAGCATATTCAGCTTCCAGTTTCCCTCTTTCTGCCTGCATCTTTTTCAGTTCGCTTTCTCTTAGCTCTTTTTCTTTTGTAATGAGCCGTGCAGCGAAATAATAGCCGAAGGCAAAAAAGGAATACCTGATAAAAGTCCATAAACCGGCTACGACGAAGCTGCTCAGCTCAAAAGGCGGCACTTCTACATTGGGCAGCATCAAAGGAAAGATGACGTCGCCGATGAACGCAAATAATAGCAGGTATGTAATAAAAAGCATTATTTCTGCTGCCAGCAGCAACAGGTATTTCTGTTTCCGGGCTGACAGTAGTTTCAGGTAAACGTAAATGCTACCGTAGAAAACATAAATGCCGGGCAGCTGTGTAAGTACGACGTCTGCAAAGTCAAGCGCGTCAGTATGGGTAACGTAGATCTTATTCAGCGTGCCAAATGCGATGTATAGCAACCAGGCCCCTATGTGGAGTAACACTACCCTGTATTTCCTGTTTATCTGGAAATGCATCATATAAGGGTTATTTAGTTCTAACAAACTCTACCCAATCTACAACATTATCGGGAATTTCTACATCCGGTTCGATGCCTTTGTTGTCCAGCGGCTCTTCCGGCAGTCTGTTGGTCCGGGAAGTGGCATAACGCAGGGTATACAGCTGGCAGGGCATTCGCGTAGACGCTACATCGAGATAATCGATTGCGCCCATACTGTGCCGTCCGTAGAGTTTTACCTTCTTACTCTGCTTTGCTTTGAGCAGCAGGATCTCTGCGGCGCTGGCACTGCTTTCATTCACGATAAAGGAGATTGTTTTGGGATAAGGTAACACAGTAGGCATAGTGAGAGTGTCATCCTTCCAGAGTTTATACATGCCTCCTCTGTTGGCCTGTAGTTCTTTCAGTTCGTTTTTGAAAATTGTTTCCATGCTGTCAGAAATGTTAGGGTAGTCTGTAATGGAGTACAGGTCTTTGATATTGTCGTCGGTAGCCATCACAGACTGTCCTTTTGTAATAATAGGATTGGTATACAGATACGGCAGCAGTTTCTGGAAACAGAGCACTGATCCACCGGTATTATTCCTGAGATCTACGATCAGATGTTTGAGCTGGCTGATGACGGCCTTGTTCTTTTCTATCAGACTATCGATCAGTGGTTTGGCCAGTAAACTGAAACTGGGCATGACCAGCAGGCAGGTCTGATCGTCCAGCGTACGGAAAAACGGATCATAGTAGTGCCCCCTGAACACTTCGCTGTTGCTGTCACCCGGGTATACTTTACGCCAGATACCGGCCACGCCTGCATTCAGGGTGTGCCGGGCCAATGCCAGGATAGGCGTAATGGTATCGTGATATTTATTATAGAAATACCGCATTCTGTACGTTCGTCCGTGTTTGCTGACCCTGGCTTTTACCTGTCCTGGCAACCAGAACACACTATCCGCCCTAAGTATAATCCCCACAAACTCCTGCCCTTTCCTTTGCTTGTCGCGGATAAAGGCGACCTGGTATGCGTCGTCTTCATTCTGCCAGATACCTTCGAGTGAATCCAGTTTATCTCGCTGCTTATCCAGGTAACGCATCACCTGATCGCGTGAAATCGGTTGTGTCTCTGCATTAGCAAAAAGTGCTCTGATACGGATGCTGTCGCCCGGGTTATCGCCTTTGATGGCGAGGGTCATATGGCGATCGTTAAAGAACTTTATCCAGCTTCTCAGTACCGTTACACAATTACGTTCGTCTGTCCGGGCAGCTATCTGGCCAAGACTATCGGTATAGTGTACAAATAGGGAATGGTTGACCTGGGTTACTTTGTCGGCGTACCCGGCGTAATTCTTTTCCACCTTTGACACCATATGATTAAAATTATCTATACAACCACAGTCCTGGGCATTTAACTGTCTGGCAAACAAACAAAAGCAGATAGCGATTAGATACTTGGTTAATACTCGGTTACCCATTTATACTCCTTTAAGATAAAAAAAATACGGGAATCTCACTGCTACAAGGCCCGGAGTTCTTAGCAAGGGGCACCGATATGTGAGTTTCCCGTAAAAAATTTTTGGACGACTGTCCCTGAGATATCAGAGTGTCAGCATAGCAGTTTCCCTTGTGTCACACTGTGGACGACCGGAAACATCTGTCGTATTCATAATAATTCCGCCACCTCCCCAAAGGTTGTTCATTTTTTCAGCGTTCAGCTTGATTACAGTTACCTTGTTCAGTTTCAGCATTTGCTCTTTTTTGTCTGTAGTGTTTTCCATTTTTTTAAGGTTTAGCAGTTAAGAAATTAGTGCTGCGGTAAGGTTTGAAATATAAGATCGCTTGTTTCTGATTGTATAATAAAATTACCTTGTAATCCCCTCCTCCTGAAAAATGCTACACGAAATGCCCGATTCCAAGTACCAAATCGTTTATTTCGGGTAAGATTTTGCCACTTTCCCGGCCTTATGGGCATTTATTCCTCCCAGGCAATGGTCTTTGTACGGGCCAGGGCTGACTGATAATAACGGGCCAGGAAGTCATACATCACCATTTCCTGCTTACGGGAATAGGTAATCGTAGTACGGTTGATCATCATATGAATATAACTACGTAGCAGGTCTCTGATACATATTTCCAGTTTACCGGCACTCTCCATCATCAGGATATCATGGGCTACGCCGGCGATATTCAGGGACTTTTCCCGCAGGATCTTCATGAGGGGTTGCAGACTATCCGACTGACTGGCATTCCGTTCCATAAAGCTGGCAATCGCCTGCCTGTTATTCCTGTATTTATTATCCAGTTGCTGCTTCATTTCCTTGCTCCAGTTAAACTCTGCCCGGAAATCGTCCCGCAGGCCGCTCAGCAGGGTATGTTTTTCGTGCAGGGAGAACATAAAACAGTCCAGCAGTTCATCTACCGCACGGAGACTCCAGAGCCATCTGATTTCTTCCCGCTGGTCGCCCCAGGTATTGTGCAGCAATTCTGCGAAGGCTACGCTGTCATGATAGAACAAGGTTTCTGCCTGCTCTATGGCATTGGCGCCATAACGGGTGATCTCACGGGAATAGGTATCCAGCTGCACCTTCCAGATATAGCCTGCTGCGGTAAATGGCTGCAGACTGGCAAGTATCTTTGCCGTCACCTCCCCTATCTTACTCACATCAGTAAGGTGGAAGCGTACACGCAGATGGAAATCAGGATCGTTGAATCTGACGAAGAACCATTTATCCGTCAGACCGGCATCTACCAGTTCTGCGCCCAGAGGTCTGAGTGCGTTTAACAGTATCTTATCGGCTGATTTTACGCCGCAATACAGTTTATAGTACAACCAGTCGCTTCCCGGGGTAAAGTCCCGCTGTGCAGGCTCGCTCGCCATTTGTTGCGGTGCGGCTGTTTTGAGGTGTGCATAAGACGCGGTATCCTTTCCAAGGGTAGCCACCAACTGATTCACATAGGGTGCTCCGTTTTCATCGGTAATGCACTGCTGATTGTTCAGGGATTCGCGCAGTTCAAATGTCTGTCTGCCTTTTACAGTACTCAGCCAGGCACTCACCATACTGTGACAGGAGAAATCTATCATCAGTTCGTTATCACCATCCGCCAGTACTATTGTCTGTGGCAATTTCCAACGTTCCCTGAACGCCTGCAATGCTGCAGTCAGCTCCATTCCGCTCTCATTCAGCAACTGTGCAATGTCTTTCTGTGCGAAAGTCCATCTGGCCAGGTGCAGGATCGTGTTGCGGCAGGTCACTCTCGGGAAGAAACGGTATTTGGATTCCAGGGCGCCCCAGTGAAAAGACATACCGCCTCTTTTATCCTGTAGTTGTAAGTCGCACAGGAAGCGATATACAGGCAGCGAGTTATTGGTATAATTATGCGCGGTACTCAGGCGCGGGATTACCTGTTTGCCCAGGCGGCGGGAACGCATTACTACGCGGTTATTACGAACGGAGATATAGAGGTCCTGTAAGTCGATCTGTTGTTCTTTGTCGAGGGAAGATTTTGCCAGGTAGGGAATTTCGTATCCTCTGAATACAGGATGCAATAATATATTACCTGTACGGCTTTCCGGCAGGTGAATGATCTCTGCATACACCACTTCCGGATCCATGGCCTGCTCTTTTTCGGTGATATCGCATACCAGTCTGTTAATCGCATTGTCAGCATAAGCAAAACGTCCGAGCAGGTTGGCAGCGCTGGATCCACCCGCGCTTTCCAGATAGATAGCATTGTCTTTTTCATCAACGATCCGGAACATAACGGAGAAGGATGGCGGCAGGTCATGCCAGTTTGCCGTAAAGTCTTTCAGGTCTTCCTCATTGATTTCGATGGACTGACGACCTTCTGCGTACATGTCTACCAGTTTACCGCTCAACAGCTGTTCCAGGGCGCCCCAGGAGAAACGTACTTCATTCATTTTACCTGGCATACTAATATCATCCAGCAGGGGTGCAATGTTTGTACTGCTGCTGTCTACATAACCGATACCGGTTTCACCATCCAGTACTTCCAGGAGGGGCATTTCCTGTTCTTCATAACGTTCGCGGAAACGCTGCATAAATGTTTCCAGGTGTGGGTTTGCCTTGTATTCGCTGAGTTTGTTCATGACGTTCAGCGCATTCTGCAACTGATTCTGTACGTCTATATTAATGCCATTGCCGGACACATGTTTCACTACGTCTGTCTGAAACAGTTTGCTTTCATCGTATGCGACTTCCAGCATATCGAGCAATTGCATGATCTCGCGGTAGCGTTCGATACTATTGGTAGCGGTATCATCCAGTTGTTCTAACAGGGTGGCTACTTTACTTAATACGGTGAGCAGGTCTTTTACTACAGCGGGGTCCAGCAGTTCAATTCTTTGCAGTACTTCAATCACCTGTTGTAAAAATTCTTTTCCGGTGATGGCAGGTTCAATTTCACACACGAGTATCTGTGCTGCTATCAGTTCGTCGATGAAGATCCTGGCATCTTCTTCCGCGATATTATCATCTGCCAGCCAGTTACACAGTTGACCAATGGTAGCGCCGTTATAAGCGGCCGTTACCATTTTATCCAGGTATTCAGAGGCGCTGACTGCGCTGATCTGATGCAGACGTGTACCGCCTACATACAGGTATTCTACATAGCGGAGTTCATCACCGATCGTATACACGCTGCTATTAGGCATATAGAGCAGGTATTCCTTCACACCCGGCATGGTGGCCAGTTGTTGTGACAGCGCGCAAAGGTAATGCATATCCAGACGGGTATGGCGGCTGAAAGTTGTACCGCTGACAGTCACCGCTGTAGGTTGCTCACTCCATGCAGTAACGGCGCAACCGGAGAATAATCCGAATGGAGTACAACGTCTGCTCATACGGATTACATATTTGGTGAGTGAGCGGGTCAGTTTATCAATATCTTTTTTATTGGTGATACCTCCTTCTCTCCATTTGATACATTCGCTGTATAAAACAGGTGAAGCGAGATAGATTGCTTCAAGGAATGCGTTATCATGCAGTAAAGCTGGCAGTTGATCATTGGTGGGAATTTGCATTAGCGGGAATCTCGGCGTTCTTAGTACAAGGCGATTATCAAAAGAGTAAGGAGTGCTCATAATCAGATTGGGTTTTACTCGCTAGTATAATTGTTGGTGCCTACTCTGTTCTACAGCTTTTCGGCTTCCGCTGTGTTAGGGTGTGGAATCAACCACCTATTCTACGCAGCTCTTTTTCGATACCTGTTTTACGGTTTACGGCTGCTTTTACTTGCTGGTTCCCGAACTTGTAACTGAATACCAGCTTAATAAAACGTGACTCTATTTTATCGACATGCGTCGAGATGACTCCGAAGGAGGCCACATCATATGCGGCATTGAATGTATTGAAGATGTCTGTTACGTTAAATGTTAATCTCCCTGCTTTATGCAATATACTTTTACTGATTCCTGCATTTACTGAATAGCGGGCTTTCATGCGGTATGTGGCCCATTTTACCGGGGAATACCAGTTGGCGCTTAATTCTCCGGAAAATCCACCCGGCAATGCAAATGTATTGGCAGAGCTGGCATACATGCCTGCACCGGCAGTGTTAATTTCTGCATAGCGGGTATATGTCAGTGTTGCGGCGTTGGTGGTCTGCCATTTGTTACCCAGCAATCCTTTTGACCAGCTGAGGCTTGCGCTTGCAGTGGATGCGCCTTTCAGGTTGTCGAAGGTGCTGATCACCACATTACCGGTATCTTTTCTGTATACGTCTGTCAGTACCTGTGCATAATGTTGATAGCCCAGTGTAGCATATAATTCATTCCGGTAAGTATAAGACACTTCAAATGTATGGCCAATAGAAGGTCTGATATCAGGATTGCCCTGATAGTAGAAATACTGGCTGACGTAAGTCAGGAACGGATTGACAATGCTAAAGCTGAAGCGTTCTATATTCTTTCTGTAAGCAAAACCATACTGGTGATTTCCGGACTGTCCATACACCAATGAAAATGATGGAAAAATATTAAACTGACTGCGTTTACTGATCTGACGCAATGTTACAGATTCGCCCTGCATAGTGGCTTGTTCTGCACGCAGTCCGGCTCTCAGCTCCCATTGCTTCATCGTGCGCTGGTAATCGAGGTATCCTGCGTGAATATTTTCCTTATAAATAAAATGATTTGTTTTTCCGCTATCTGTCTGCCATGTTTTTCCGGTTTGTTGTTCCCATAGTACATTATTATCTGTCAGCGTGGCGGTTGTTTTAATGCCTGCTTCGAGTTTTCCTTTCCAGAGTGGCTGTGAATAATCTAACGCCAGCGATTGAATTGTGTTGTCTGAAGGTGAATTATCCCTCAACAGCCAGGGATTTTGTAAAGTGTGATTATTTGTTTCGAAATAGTTTGTGGTGTAGTCATCTCTCCACGCTTTGTTGTAGTTAAAATAGTCGGCATTCACAGTTAGCTGTCTGCCCATGGTATCCAGATTTACTTTATACCAGGCGTTCACAGCAGGATTTAACACACGAAGATGACCAGTGGTGGCTACAACGGATAATGCATCCTCTTTTTCTGACCGTGTATCCATTACACGATCTCTGTAGATCAGCAGTCCTTTGAACATGATTCCGGTGCTGCTGCGCTTATTGACATCAAAATCTATTCCTCCTTTGAAAGAATGATTATAGCGTATCCTTGTTTCATAACTATGCTGAGCAATCGTTGTTTTATTATCAGCATAGCGGTCTGAACATAAATCGTAATATTGCTTATTATATAGATAGTCATAATTACCATATACGTTCAGTTTTTCATTGCGGTAGTTCAGCGCCAGTCCCCCGTTATGTCTCCCATATCTCCCCATTCCTATACCTGCGGTCAGTACCCCGTTGAGCCCGTACCGTTTATTTTTCACAGTGATAAAGTTTATTACGGCTGCTCCTGCTGCATCATAGCGGGCAGAAGGATTCGTAATCAGTTCTACTTTCTCTATGCTACCTGCCGGCAATGCGCTCAGCCAACCTTTCAATGCATCCCCGGATAAGCGGCTGTCTTTTCCATCTACCAACACAGTTACTTTTTTTCCGTACAACTCATATTGTCCATTTCCCCTTTCAATAACACCAGGCGCGAGTGTCAGCACCTGTAGTGCATCACCGCCGACAGCGATCTTACTGTCTGCGATGTTTAATAATATTTTCCCGGTTTTCATTGTCACTACCGGAGCAGCGGCGTTTACTGTAAAGGCCTGCAGATCGTGTCTGCGTAATGTATCAGCCTGCTGCGCTTCAACTGCCTGCTGGCTCAGGCATAGGGTGGTGGTGATCACATAGAGGGCTTTGTATTTCATATAGTCGGGTTAATCCTGTCAGCCTTCCGCACATAACGACGATGAAACAAACTTAATGCAGGGAGGGGGATGCGCGAATAGAAATACACGAATGAGGATTTTAGAGGGACGAAAAGGGGTTTGGGGAGGGAGGTGTTCCAATATAGCTGTAAATGAAATAAGCCGCCTCTTCCGTGGCGGCTTATTTGTTGTATAAGATTATAGTTACGCGTTCAGTATGACCTTGGAAGCACTGATTTCAGACAACCGTTCTTTCCTTTTAGTGTCTCTCCTTACTATTCTCGCCTGTTCATTGATAAATTCTCTTCTTGCAGCTGCCTCCGGACCGCTTTCTATAAAAGATTGTCCATTTTGTTTCAGACGTTCTATAATTTGCGCTGTCTTATTTTATGCGAATACCCATTATTAAAAGCCATTTAAGTTTCTTGTATAAATATTAAACTTTCCTAAAGATAAATTATTCTTTACCAATTCCCTGCTTTGAGAATCGGGATAACAAAACAACTCTTTGTATCCTCCAAAGATTAAAGCCTTATAGCTTTCTATATTAGGCTCTGTTGCATCAAGAATAAAAAGGCCATGGGCCAATTTTTGTTTTAAATCTGATTTATCTGAGATCTCCCCTACCCAAATAAATTTTGGCATTAGTATTTCCAGAATAACCTCTTTAATATCTGGTTGAAAACTTGTATCCCTAACCAGATAATCTTTATAGGATCGACTAGAAGTGACAAATACTCTTATAAAGATTCTGTACCATTCTGAATTGGATACTCACCATCTAATAGAAGCGTCTTCATTTAAATTATATCACGTGAACAAAAAAAACATTGAAAATATTTTTTCTTGATAATAGAATCTCCCTTTCATTATGACCCTATCATTGTACAAATCATCGATTTTCCTTCCCTTCGATAAATCAGACAACTAATCATCGCAATTCGCGGTTGACCGCTCTTCCTCACAGCACTAGCTTTGCATCATCATCAGGGAAAGGCTTGCCTGACCTTCACTTTAAACGACAACACATGAAAAAAACGATGCTATTGTTGGCTGCTGGTATAGGAATGATGCTCTCTGTGCAGGCGCAGCAAAACCCAACGCTGATCATTCACAATGCAAACATTATTACACTGGACGATGCGAAACCTCAGGCGCAGGCGATTGCTATTGCGAATGATAAAATCATCGCAGTAGGTAACAATGCGGATATTCTCCGGCTAAAAGCGACAAATACCAAAGTAGTAAGCGCAAACGGACGTACTATTATTCCCGGATTGTATGATTCACACCTGCATGTTATCAGAGCAGGCAGGTTTTATAATACTGAACTGAGATGGGATGGCGTAAAGTCTTTGAAAAGAGCTTTACAGATGCTGAAAGAGCAGGCGGCAAGAACGCCGAAAGGCCAATGGGTAAGGGTTGTCGGTGGATGGAATGAATATCAGTTCGAAGAGAAACGACTGCCAACACTGGAAGAGATCAATGAAGCGACCGGGAATACGCCGGCATTCATTTTATATCTCTATGCGCATGCTTATCTGAACAAAGCAGGTATAGCAGCATTGCATATCGATGAAAATACGCCCAATCCTGCCGGTGGACTCATACAAAAAAATGCAGAAGGACAACCTACCGGTTTGCTGATAGCAGAACCGAATGCCTATATCCTTTATTCTACATTAGCCAAGCTGCCAGAACTGACGCCTGCTGAAAAAGGCAACTCCACGCTAGGTTTTATGACAGAGATGAACAGACTGGGTGTGACCAGCGTCATGGACGCCGGTGGTGGATTCCAGAATTTCCCGGATGATTACGGCATCACTGATTCTTTGTTTAAACTGGGTCAGCTGACAGTGCGCCTGCCTTACTATCTTTTTGCACAGAAAGGTGGTTCCGAGCTGCAGGATTATCAGAAATGGATCAGTATGGTCGATATAGAGCACCAGCAAGGTGAAGAAGCTGAAACGGAATATTTTGTGGAAGGTGGTGGAGAAAACCTGGTGGCGACCGGCGGTGATTTTGAAAACTTCAATAAACCTCGTCCTGATCTCGCCCCTGTTATGGAACAACAGCTGAAAGAAGTACTGACAGTACTGGTAAAAAACAGGTGGCCTTTCCGCTTACATGCGACTTACAATGAGTCTATCACCCGATTCCTCAATGTCATTGAAGCAGTGAATAAAGAAGTGCCCTTAAACGGACTCTCCTGGTTCTTCGATCATGCGGAAACCGTATCCGAAGAAAACCTGAAACGTATCAAAGCACTGAACGGCGGTATTTCCATTCAGCACCGCATGGCTTTCCAGGGGGAGAATTTCGTGGCCCGTTATGGTAAACAGGCAGCCAGGAATACACCTCCTATCCGTCAGATGCTCGATATGGGACTTAAAGTAGGCGCAGGTACTGATGGCACCAGGGTAGCGAGTTATAATCCTTGGGTGGCCTTACATTGGCTCTCTACTGGTAAGACGATCGGTGGACATGATTATACGGCGAATGAGAACAAAGTTGACCGTCTGACCGCATTGAAATTGTATACACAGGGTAGTGCCAGTCTGATTAATCAGCAGGGTGACAGGGGAACCCTGAAGGCAGGTTATCTGGCAGATCTGGCGGTATTGAATGATGATTATCTGAAAACAGATGCAGCAAAGATCAGGGATATTCATTCACTGCTGACGATCCTGGACGGCAAAATCGTCTATGGTGAAGGCGAGTTCAAATCTATAGCACCGGCGCAGCCGAAAGCGATGCCAGCCTGGTCTCCGGTGAATTTCTACGGGGGATATCAGTATAAGTAATACAGTGTATTGTTGTAGGTTTTATATACTTCAGGAAGCCGTCCGCCGCTGTCAGCGGCGGCTTTTTATTGACATTGCCGTATATCCTATTGTGTATCAGATAGCTACAACAGTTTCTACGATTAGATCGCGATTACACCGTTATTACAGCCATATTTCTTCGTTCCCGAACGAAGCGGTAACGGCGTAATAACGGCGTAGTATCGATGTAATACGGATAATCGATTGATATGAACGAAGAATATCACTAAGAACGGAAACTCTGCGCGGTGATCTTCGCGTGTTTTTTAAAAAAATTTGAAAAATGGGCTAAATCATCAAATCCGAGGGTATAACCAATATCATATACACTCCAATCCGTCTTTTTCAGCAGGATCTTCGCTTCCTGTGTGATCCTGTCACTGATAATATCTGTCGTTGTACGACCTGTTTTTGCTTTCAGTACTTTATTGAGGTGATTGACATGTACCGCCAGACGATCTGCATAGTCTTTCGCAGTGCGTAGTTCTAAACGCTGATGCTGCGATTCCAGCGGGAATTGTCTTTCCAGTAATTCTACAAATAATGAAGAGATCCTGTCGGCTGCATTTTGCGGCGCAGTCAGTACAGACATCGGTTGCAGCTTCTGTCCGTAGTGAATGATTTCCTGGAGGAGATTGCGCAGGAGATCGTATTTATAGACATAATCACTGGCAATTTCCCTTAACATTTTACGGAAAATATATTCCAGTTCAGCGACTGCTTCCGGCGTCAATTTGAATACCGGCAATGCACCCGGTTTGAAAATGGGCAATTCATCCAGAAAAACCCCTGCATTATTCCTGGATAGAAACTCTGCCGTAAAAATGCAGAACATACCCGTTTGATCGCTGTCTACAGGTACCCAATGATAAGGAATTCTGGGTGTAGCAAAAAGCAGCGCACTGTCTTCAATCTCTATCACTTTATCCGCATATTCCGCCCTGCTGTGACCACGGATGAGGCTGACCTTATAATAGTCCCTTCTGCTATACGGCATAATCCGGTTACCCGTCTTTTTATCATACAGCTTTTCAATTTCAAAAACATTAAAATGCCCATTCTCCGTTCCGATGCCGTCAGGAAGATCTCCGGTTGCCCGCTGGTAAAACTTGTTTAAGGAAGTATGCTCGATCATGTTATTGCCGAAAGATGACGTGATCAAAGGTACCATGTTTGTGAAATCTGCAAAATTCATTCTATCACCGTTAGCCATTTCCTTATTTGGAGATCTGCCTTACCCATCGTAATATTGCGATATATGAGCTGATAAAACCAATCTATTCACCAAAGGCAAAACAAGGTCGCCATCGTGGCGAAGGCTGTAGTAAGTATGGAAAAGGTATACGATGTTATAGTGATTGGCGGAGGACAAAGTGCATTGGCGGTCGCGTATTATCTGCGACGCACCACACTCGATTATATAATACTTGACAAAGAAGCGATGCCAGGAGGCGCATGGCAGCATACCTGGGACTCGCTGACGCTCTTCTCTCCTGCTTTATGGAGCTCTCTTCCCGGCGTTATCATGCCAGGTGGCAACAATTATTATCCTACAAGAGACGAAACGATCGATTACCTGCGCAATTATGAGATGCGGTACAATTTCCCTGTACAAAGATCAGTGACCGTTTCGGCTGTCCGCAGAGAAGAAAACATATTTATCCTGTCTACCGATAAAGGGGATTATAAGGCCCGGGCTGTCATCAGCGCTACCGGTTCTTATGTAAATCCTTATATACCTGCCATCCCCGACAGGGAACTGTACAAAGGCACTGTGCTACATTCTGCACAATATAAAAACCCGGCAGCCTTTGCCGGTAAAAAAGTCGCTGTCGTAGGAGAAGGTAATTCAGGCGCCCAGATCCTCGCGGAAGTATCCAAAGTAGCCAGTACCCTGTGGATCGTACAGGAAGCGCCTTCTTTTCTCTCCGGCGAAATAGACGGCCGGTATCTTTTTGATGTCGCCACGATGGTCTATAAGGCAAAGCAGGAAGGACGGACCTACCAGGCCCCTACATTGGGACATATCGTACAGGTCCCTGCAGTAAAAGAGGCGATTGAAAGGGATATTTATCACTCTTTACCCGCTTTTGACCGCTTTACGGAAAATGGTATCGGCTGGAACGGCGGACAGGAAGCAGCTGTGGATGCAGTCATCTTCTGTACCGGCTTCTCTCCTGCTTTACAGCACCTGGCCCCATTAAATGCGACCCGTGCAGACGGTAAGATCCATACCAATGAGACGATTGCCATAGACATTCCCGGCCTTTGGCTGGTGGGCTATGGACAATGGACAGGCTTTGCTTCGGCTACCCTGATTGGTGTAGGCAGAACTGCCAGGAAAACAGTGGAGGAAATCCAGCTTTATCTGCAATAATCAATATTGACCTTTACAACAAAGTAAATTGACCTGTGCAACAAAGTGCCGGGATGGTCTTGTGTCTACCTTTGTGTTGTAAACAAAAACAAAAGGTTATGCAAAAAGTATGGTTTATAACAGGTAGCGCAAGAGGTTTAGGCAGAAGCCTGACAGCAGCAGTATTAGCAAAAGGTGATCTCGTGGCAGCAACCGCCAGAAATCCTTCACAGTTAGATGAATTCGTTCAGCAATATGGCGATCATATATTCCCCGTTCAACTGGACGTTACAGATTATACACAGGTACGCAAAGCAGTAGAAAATACCATTGCGCGTTTCGGCAGGATAGATGTACTGGTAAATAATGCCGGTTTTGGTATCATTGGGGCAGCAGAAGCATTTACAGACGAGCAGGTACGTAGTCAGCTGGAAACAAATCTGTACGCACCGATAGAAATTACAAGAGTTGTGTTACCTTATATGCGTAAACAACGCTCCGGCAGGATACTGCAGATCAGTTCCATCGGTGGTCGTATCACCAGCAATGGCCTGACCATGTACCAGAGCGCTAAATGGGGTCTCTCCGGCTTCGCAGACGGTCTTGCGAAAGAAGTAGGTGCACTGGGTATTAAAGTGACTGCCGTTGAACCAGGTGGATTTCGTACCGACTGGGCAGGCGATTCAATGACCTACGCAGCAAACGTAGAAGGATATGAATCTACGATTGGTCAGCGGACAGAGATCTTCAAAACCGGTAAATTTGTTCCTAAAGGCGATCCTGAAAAAGCAGCAGCCGTACTGGTGAACCTGGCAGATCATCCGGAACCTCCTGTACACCTCGTATTAGGTAGTGATGCAACCGGGCTACTGCAACAGGTGAATGCTGCAAGACAGGCCGAATTTGAACAATGGTTGTCTGTGAGCGAGTCCACCGATGCAGCCGACAACAAATAATTCAATCTATCCGCATAGCTGTTGACATGACAGCTATGCTTTTTACTTTTTTAATGCACTGAATATATGAGCGATAGTAAACCATTAAAGCAGATCAGTTATTCCTGCTATCATACAAAAACAAAAGAAGGGGAACAGTTCGTTGCCGAACATGTGTTCAGTTACCAGATAGCAGGTACACTTATCATGAATGATGGGGAACGCGAATATCAGTTCAATGAAGGGGAATTCCGGTTCAGCAAAAGAAATACGCTGATCAAATTCACCAAACACCCGCCTGCTAACGGAGAATATAAAAACTTATCGGTTTTTCTTGATCAGCAGACCTTGCGCAGCTTCGGCGCGGAATATGGTTATACCTCAGAGAAACACGTACAAACAGCTCCGTTTTTCTCATTACGCCCCCATGCACTGCTGAAAAACTATATGGATTCTTTACAGCCGTATGATCAGCTGTTACAGTCCGGCAATGAAGTGTTGCTGTCCTTAAAAGTGAAAGAGGCCATCGCTATACTTGTGCAGACAAATCCGCAGTTAAAAGATATCCTTTTCGATCTCAGCGAACCTGGTAAAATAGACCTGGAAGGCTTTATGAACAAGAACTTTCACTTCAATGTCCCGCTTGACAGATTTGCGTACCTGACCGGCAGGAGTCTGTCTACTTTTAAACGGGATTTTGAGAAAACATTTAATACGCCCCCAGGGAAATGGCTGCAACAAAAAAGATTGCAGGAAGCTTATTACCGGATTAAAGAAAAAGGCGTAGCGCCGTCTGACGTCTATATTGATGTCGGATTTGAAGACCTCTCACACTTTTCCTATGCGTTTAAAAAGATGTACGGTCAGGCGCCAAGCAGGATATAAATACCTGTCCGGGATGCTCAACGGACAGGTATTTACGGATACTTATTTCATATGCTTTAATGCGCAGAGCCAAGATCACGGTCTCCTTCCTCACCACTCAGCAGACGGGATAATTCATTACAATAGACAATCTTTCCATCCGCAATATGAAACTCGGCGATCAGGTGTGTGCGCGCTACCGTACCATCAGGTTTGGTAGCTGTTACGACATGATTGGTGAATACGATATTTCCTTCCTCAATAACCGTATTATATAAAAATTCCAGGCGGGTAGTACGCTGTTTTACCATGGCCATATGGGCCACAAACTGCGCATAGTTTAACTCCTTTCCATCAACGAACTGGCGATAAGACAAACCAAAATAACGGGCGATCATTTCTTCATTAAATACCGGGTCTATTAATACCTTGCTGAATGCTTCTTTTACAAGCGCTTTGTAGTTATTCATACTTGCTTTGATTTTGTATCACAAAGTAAGCGCGAATCCCTTCCTGTTCCGGTGGACAAAACCGGGTAATGTGTATATGATCGCCTATAAATGCCTGTCAGGCATCCTTTTCCCGGCTGTATTGGGTTCTGAATTGCTGTGGAGATATACTTGCTGCTTTTTTGAATAAACGGGTGAAATACCTGTAATCTTCATAGCCCAGTTGCCCGGCAATTTCGTCGATATTTAATGTCGTATGAAATAGCTGCCGTTTGGCTTCGGTCACGACTGTTTCCTGTATCCAGCGTGAGACTGTTTTTCCTGTAGCGGCTTTTACGGCTTCATTGAGATAGTCGGTGGTGATATGTAACATATCTGCATATGCCGCAGGACTTTTTATGGTCCTGAAATGTTGCATCAGCAGTGATATGAACTGACGGCTGATATCGATCATTCTTGTACCGCGGCTGTGCTGACTATGCTTTTCTTTATAGTATACGGAGGCAAATATGCTGAGGCAACTTTCGGTGAGATGCCTGATATTTTTATTATAAAACGGCAACTCATTTTTGCTTTCCGTCGTATGCTGTATCAACTGTATGTTCTGTTTTAAAAGCGCAGCTAATGAAGGGGTAAGCGGCATTGGCCGGATACTTCCCATGGCCAGGTGGAAGAGTGACTGGTATTGTTCATTGATCAGACTTGGATTGACGGCTAGCAGGAATACGGCGGACTGCTGACTGGAAAGTCCGTAATGCATTTGTCCGGGGAGAATAATAAAGAGAGATGGACCTTCAAAACTAATTTCCTGAAAATCGACAAATAGTCCGGAGCTGCCTCTTTCCTGGTATACCAGCAGATAAAAATCATCCCTGTGAACGAGCTGGAGATAATGCCTGTCTGCAATCGTTTCATCAAAATAACGCACAAAGATCCCTTCCTTATCGACCTGTGAAATAGTATGTGTGGGAATACCAGGTAATGCCCTCATTATTATGCTATTAAAATGCAAAGGTATTCATCATCCGCTAACCATTTTATATACTTTTCTGTGTGTATTGATTGCACAAAACCGATGTGCAAAAAAATAGCCTGCACAATACTAATATTATTAGTAATATTGCTAAATAAATTAGTCGTAAACAAACAGATTGTTCGTAGCAATCAGCGTCAGCTATGCCAGAAAAAGCAGATATAATTTCTCAGCTGCAAAAGGATATTCTCCGTTTGCAGGGATACAGGTCCGTACCGCAGGACAATGCGCCTGTAATAGACCTGGGTCCGGTGAATACTGCCTTTCCGAATGGCGTCTTCCCTACCGGCGTGATACATGAATTTCTTTGTCCGCTGACAGAACAGGCAGCAGCAACTTCGGGTTTTGTGAGTGCACTTACCGGCTCTTTGATGCAATTTGGCGGCGCCTGTATCTGGATAAGCGTTTCCAGGACACTCTTTCCTCCTTCATTGAAAACATTTGGCATTGAGCCACACAGGGTGGTTTTTATTGATCTGCAGCGTACAAAAGATGCACTCTGGGCATTGGAAGAAGCCCTGAAATGTGAAGGATTAGCTGCCGTTATTGCGGAATTACCGGAGATTGGATTTACACAGTCGCGCAGATTGCAACTGGCGGTAGAACAAAGTAAAGTCACCGGCTTTATCCTGCGCACTTCTTCCAGGAGTGTGAGTACGACCGCTTCCGCAGCCAGGTGGCAGATCACACCATTACCAAGTGCTATGGAAAATGATATGCCTGGCGTAGGTTATCCGCGTTGGCAGATAGAACTGCTGAAGGTACGGAACGGGCGGAATGGCGTTTGGAAAATTGAATGGTCGGAAGGCCGTTATACGATTCTGCAGGAGCCCTCTTCCAGTAAAAATGTACAGATACATCAATTAAAAGCAGGTTGATATGTCCGCACGCTTTTTTACGATATGGTTTCGTCACTTAACGACGGACTGGCAAACCCGCCGTCAGCCGGAACTGCAAAACGTTCCTTTTGTTTTTGCAGCCCTGTTACATGGCAGAATGGTCATCACTGCTGCGAATATTCCCGCTGAAACACAAGGCATCCGCATTGGTATGCCAGTCGCTGATGCAAAAGCGATTGTACCTAGTTTACAGGTCTTTGATGAATTACCGGAAAAAGCATCCCAATTGCTACAGGCGCTGGGAGAATGGTGTATCCGTTATACGCCACTGGTAGCAGTCGACCTGCCTGACGGACTCATTCTCGATATCAGCGGCTGTGCACATCTCTGGGGAGGTGAACGCGAATACCTCCGGGAGATCATTAACAAACTACGGGCGATCGGATATGATGTAAGAGGCGCTATCGCTGATACTATTGGTACCGCCTGGGCAGTCAGCCGCTATGGCAGGATTAAACCTATTATTGAAAGCGGACAACAATCTGCCGCCCTGCATCCATTACCGCCGGCCGCATTACGACTGGAACCTGAACTACTGGACAAACTACATAAACTGGGCCTGCAACAGATCGGTAGTTTTATGACAATACCAGGCAGAATATTACGCCGTCGTTTTGGTCCCGTACTCCTCTCACGTCTCAGTCAGGCCCTGGGATATGAAATAGAAGCTATACAGCCCTTATTTCCGCCCGCTCCTTATCAAGAACGCTTACCCTGCCTGGAACCGATACGGACCGCTACAGGGATCGAAATTGCCATTCAGACACTATTGGAGAAGCTATGCCTGCGTTTGCAACAGGAAGGAAAAGGATTGCGTACAGCGACACTTAAAGGATACCGTACCGATAACAGGATAGTACAGGCGAGTATCGGTACCAGCCGGGCATCACATCATGTGCAGCACCTTTTTAAACTGTTTGAACTGAAGATATCGTCCATAGAGCCCGCACTGGGTATTGAACTGTTTACGCTGGAGGCAGAACAAACTGAAGAAGTTGCTGCTGCACAGGAAGCATTCTGGACGGCAGGCCCGGGACTGAACAATCCATCTGTGGCAGAACTGCTGGACAGACTGGCCGGAAAAGTAGGCGCTGACAGTATCCGCCGGTATCTGCCACAGGAACATTACTGGCCGGAGCGCTCTATCAAGCAGACGCCTTCCCTGGAAGAACAACCGGGTACCAGCTGGCGGACCGACAAACCCCGGCCGGTACAGCTACTGGCAAAACCGGAGCCGATTGAAGTGACAGCCCCGATACCGGATTACCCGCCTATGCTGTTCCGCTATAAAGGGCAACTGCATGAGATCAAAAGAGCAGACGGACCGGAACGCATAGAACGCGAATGGTGGCTGGATGGCGGCGAACACCGGGATTATTACAGTGTGGAAGATAAAGAAGGACGACGCTATTGGTTATTCCGCTCAGGACATTATTCCGGTCAGCAGTCACAATGGTTTATTCATGGATTTTTTGCCTAGAGAAAAGTGAGGAGATATGCATTACGTTGAATTACAGGTGACCAGCAATTTCAGCTTCCTGCGCGGCGCTTCCCACCCGGATGAACTGGTGGAACAGGCAGCGGAATATGGTTACAAAGAGATTGCTATTACTGACCGGAATACACTGGCAGGTATTGTGCGGGCACATGCTGCAGCTAAAGCAAAAGGGATCCGGATTATTCCCGCCTGCAGACTGGATTTACAGGATGGTCCTTCTCTCCTGGCTTATCCCACCGATCAGGCGGCCTATAGCCGATTATCGTCCCTGTTAACCACCGGCAATCTACGGGCAGAAAAAGGGGATTGCCTCCTCTACAAAAAAGATGTGTATGCCTACGCAGCGGGCATGATTTTCATCGTAGTACCACCAGAACAACTCAATACTAAATTTGACTTCGAAACCGCTTTCAAAAACGATCTCAAAGAATACAAGGACAAACTGGGATCACAACTCTACCTCTCTGTTACCCGCTCCTATCTGGGAGACGATCACAAAAGGCTCTACCGGCTGGCGCAACTATCTGCATTATATCATATTCCGCTGGCAGCTACCAATGACGTACATTATCATCATCCTGAACGACGGCAGTTACAGGATATCCTGACCTGTGTAAGGGAAAAATGTACCATCTACAATGCCGGCTTCCGTTTACACCAGAATGCAGAAAGACATTTAAAAACACCGGCAGAAATGCAGCGGTTGTTCCGCCAGTATCCTGAAACCATCAGCAATGCACGACATATCGCAGATGCCTGCCGGTTTACACTGGAAAGCCTGAAATATGTCTATCCGGAAGAACTGACTACAGAAGGCCGTACGCCACAGGAAGAACTGACCTATCTGTCCTGGGAAGGTGCGAAAGAGCGGTTTGGCGACGATATTCCGGAAAAAATCTCCTCTGCGATCAGCTATGAACTGACATTCATAGAAGAGATGAATTATGCCGCTTATTTCCTGACGGTGCATGACATTGTACGTTTTGCCCGAAGTCAGCATATCTTGTGTCAGGGACGTGGTTCTGCCGCGAATTCCACGGTCTGTTATGTATTGGGAATTACTTCTGTGAATCCGACTAAAATCGATCTCTTATTTGAAAGATTCATTTCTTCTGCCCGTAATGAACCCCCGGATATTGATGTAGACTTTGAACACGAACGCAGAGAAGAAGTGATGCAATACGTCTTCAACAAATATGGCCGGGACAGAGCAGCCATCGTCGCTACCGTTACACAACAACACCAGAAGGGCGCCATCCGCGATGTCGGCAAAGCGATGGGATTATCCGTAGATACCATCAACCGCATGTCTACGTCTATCTGGCGGTATACGGATGAATGGTTTGATGAAGGACGCTTGCTGGAACATGGTCTGAATCCGGAAGATCCACACCTGAAAAAAGTATTGGCACTGACAAAACAGATGATGGGATTTCCGAGACAGCTGGGACAGCATACCGGTGGCTTTGTAATTACACAAGGAAAACTGCATGAACTCTGTCCGATACTCAATGCCCGTATGGAAAACAGGACGTGTATAGAATGGAATAAGGATGATATCGATACACTGGGATTCATGAAGATTGATGTACTGGCATTGGGGATGCTGACCTGTATCAGAAAGGCCTTTGACCTGGCAAAACAGCATTATGGAAAAGATTATACGCTGGCGAATATTCCTGAAGATGATCCTGCTGTGTATGAAATGATCAGTCATGCAGATACAATTGGTGTATTCCAGATTGAGAGTCGTGCGCAACAGTCGATGTTACCACGGCTACGACCACAAAGGTTTTATGACCTGGTAATTGAAGTAGCAATCGTACGTCCGGGTCCTATTCAGGGAGACATGGTGCATCCTTATCTGCGGCGGCGGAACGGACAGGAAGCGCCGGATTATCCGCCACAACTGGAAGATATCCTGAAGAAAACACTCGGCGTCCCACTCTTCCAGGAACAGGCTATGAACATCGCCATTAAGGCCGCCAGTTTCACGCCAACAGAAGCAGATGAGTTACGCCGTAGTATGGCTACTTTCAGATTGAATGGCGTCATTGAAAAGTTTGAGAAAAAACTCATTGATGGTATGACGGCCAATGGCTATGAACTGGACTTCGCGCAACGTATCTTCAAACAGCTGAAAGGGTTCGGTAGCTATGGATTCCCGGAAAGTCATGCTGCCAGTTTTGCCTTGCTGGTCTATGTTTCTTCTTATCTCAAGTGTTATTACCCCGATGTTTTTGCGTGTGCATTATTGAACAGTATGCCCATGGGTTTCTATCAGCCGGCTCAGATAGTGAGCGATGCGCGTGCACATCATGTGGAGGTCAGACCGGTGGATATTAATCATTCCAGCTGGGATAATACACTGGAAGAAAAAGAGACGATTCCTCATGCATTACGCTTAGGCTTTCGCCAGGTAAAAGGCTTAAACCAGGAAGAAATGGACGTCTTATTATCCGCCAGGAAAAAAGGCATTACCAGTATCCTGGCTTTACGGGAAGCTGGTGTATCGCAGACGGCCTTGGAAAAACTGGCAGATGCGGATGCCTTCCGGTCCATTGGTCTTGACAGGCGAAGGGCATTATGGGAAATATCCTCTTTACATGACCGGCCTATCGGTCTGTTTACCGGACAAGCATCTGAAAGCACCGTAGAACAGCCCGTTGACCTGCCTGAAATGTCTGCACCGGAACATGTGGTACAGGATTATAATGCAATGGCTCTATCCCTCAAAGCACACCCGGTAAGCTTCGTGAGAGAAAAACTGAGTCTGTTACATGTAACGTCGGTGAAAGATCTGGCGACAATACCGGATGGAATGCCGGTAAAAGTGGCAGGTCTGATATTGGTGCGACAAAGACCCGGTACAGCCAGCGGGGTCTGTTTTATTACCATAGAAGACGAGACGGGTTGTGCAAACCTCGTAGTATTTAACCAGTTGTTCGAAAAGTACCGGAAAGAGATATTACAGGCCAGGTTACTGATGGTAGAAGGGAAAATGCAACGGGAAGGTGAAGTGGTGCATGTGGTGGTGAGACAATGTTATAACCTGAACAGGTTGTTGCAGCAGATGACGGCGGTGGAAGACGTAACGGTGAAACAGTTGGAAATAAAGGCAGGTACTGAAGAATTGAAGTTGCCCGGAGCGAGGAATTTCAGGTAGGAAACCCAATCCCGGTACGCAATGTTAATTCTTCTTTGCCGACGGAGTCTGGCAGGATATATGCAGAAGAAGGATGATATCATGTAACTATGAAAAAGACCATTTTCCTGCTTTTCGCTTCATTATTAGGGATTAGATCCCAGGGAAACGCCCAGGATAAAACATCCGCGTCCTTCAACGACCTGATCGCAAAGGAGTGGAAATTAGCCTATTACGGAGATAATGGCAAGAAACAGCCTCCTTCAAAGCAACAAGCCGACAACCGGATGACCTTTTACAAGGACAAACGCGTATTGTCAGTCGAACAGGGAAAACAGGATCAGGGGGTATGGCAATATGACTCCACTACCAAAGTGCTGACTATTACGGACAATAAGACAAAAGGAATACTGGCATTGCAGGTGATGCAATTGGACCAATCCAAATTTGTCGTTGGTTATAAAGACCCGAACGGGGCTTTAGTGGAAATACATATGCTGGCTGTCCGACAGTAACTATTTCCCTTTTACTTCAATCCATACCGGCGCATGATCGCTGGTTTTCTCCCATCCCCTTACATCGCGGTCTACACCGGCAGCTTTCAGGCGTTTGCCAAAATGCGGACTAAGCAGGAAGTGGTCGATACGGAGCCCCGCGTTACGGCCATAAGCGTCCCGGAAATAGTCCCAGAAGGTATAGATCTTTTCTTCCGGGTAAAGTTTGCGGATCGCGTCCGTCCAGCCCAGCTCCACCAGTTCTTTAAATGCAGCCCTGGTTTCCGGTCTGAACAGCGCATCATCTACCCAGCGTTCCGGTTTATATACATCCAGTTCTGTCGGCATAACGTTGTAATCACCCGTCAGGATTACAGGCACATCCTGTGCGAGCAGTTCTTTGGCGTGGGCGGTCAGGCGTTTGAACCAATTCAGTTTATAGTCAAATTTAGGTCCGGGTGCGGGGTTCCCGTTGGGCAGATAAAGGCATCCCAATATAAAGTCGCCATTGATCACAGCTTCAATATAGCGGCTATGTACATCCTCAGGATCACCGGGAAGGGCTCTGCGGATCTCTTCGATCTGGAGGTTGCGGGCAAGGATGGCCACACCGTTCCAGCTTTTCTGCCCATGCCAGATGGCGTTATAACCGGCATCTCTGATGGCCTGCTCCGGGAATTTCTCCTGCGGGGCTTTCAGTTCCTGTAAACAGACAACATCGGGTGCGGACTCTTCCAGCCAGCGAAGCAGGACAGGCAGACGTCCGTTGACACCATTCACATTATACGTGGCTATTTTCATGGCGAATCGATCTGTGTTTAATAATGGATATTGCTCTTAAAATCATGCCGGTTAAAGGGCACCTTGCAATTTATCACTTTTAGGATTATCACATCAGATCTATACTGTAGAAAATACATGCATCCCCTTCCCGTGTAAAGAGATGCATGTAGTGAACGGCTATTAATGTAATTTAATCGAAACGACTTCACCTGATTCCTTGATCTCCACGAACTCTTCTACCCTGTCAGAGTGACCAACGCTGTAGTATTCAGGCGTGTAGTAGTCCGTACGACCGTAGCCGCTATAACCACTCCCTGTATATACGTTCCTGGAATGACTGGTAGACCAGCCTATAATGGCCTGCAGGAAGTACCTCCCCGGTTTCATTTCGGTAAAGGTAAAGTTGCCATAGCTGTCTGTCGTCGTTTCCAGGCGGAAGCGGAAGGCTTCATCCGACATATATACGTAGGTGTGCTTACCTTCTTTTTTCCTCCGCAGCGCGAGCCACGCGTCGAAATAAGGCGTTACGGGAAACAACACAATTTTCGTGTTGGTGGCATAAATGCGTTCAGCCAGTAGCGGTTTAACGCCAAAATTATTCTTAGGCTTTGTAAAGGCAATACCTTTGATGGTCCCTTTCCCCCTTTTCAGCTGTTCGCGGGCGGTTAAGGAGTCAAAAGCGAATTCCGGATAAATAATCTTTGGAGGTTTAGGTCCCCTTTGTGCCAAAACAATTCCTGCAAGGCATACGAATGCCATAGTCAATACTGATGATGCGATTCTCATTATACTTGTTCGTTGGTTAGCATATGGTTTTTAAAGCTTTCCGTTTTTGGGCTTTTAGGTCTTTCTATTAGGGGTTGGGCTGTGCAATTGTGTTTACGAAGCAGCGAAGGTAGAAAAAAATTAGGAATTAGGAATTACGAATTAGGAATTACGAATTAGGAATTATAGGCAAATGACTGTATAACAAGCAATAAGGAAACAAGATATCGGGGTATTAAGCCATTAGCGTATCAGGATATTGAAGATATAGTAGCCAGGTACGTTATATAACGCCTTATGGCTAACCAATTCCTAATTCGTAATTCCTAATTCCTAATTCCTAATTAAATTTGTTATATGGAAAATGTATTGAAGCAGTTCTTCTCCAAGAAATTCGGATATATAGATTTTGATGCCGATACGGCAGACGATCTCCTCTACGAGGAGTATAATTCTTTTATTAAAGTACTCTTTATGGAAGCGGGATCGGAAGTGATGGTGGATTTTAAGGAATACAAACTGGAAAAGGACGCGCTTTTCTTTATTAAAGACGGACAATGGTACAAGTGTGCCGGTAAGGGTACGCTATTATATTATAACCGTGACTTCTACTGTATCCAGATACATGATGCCGAGGTGGCGTGTGATGGTTTGTTATATAACAATGTATATGACGTACCGGTTGTGTACCTGGATGGAGAGGCTTCCCGGCAGACCAGACACATATTGGAGGAAATAAAGATGGAGGCGGTCAGTTCGGAAAGCAGTACCGAAGAAATGATCAGGATTTTCCTGAAACAGCTGATCATCCGCTCTACCCGTATGTGGAAGAAAACGCATGACATGGCCGACAACAGCGTCACACAGGAAGTAGAGTTCCTGCGGAAATTCAGTCAGCTGGTAGAAGCACATTATATTAAACACCACAACGTAGCCGACTATGCAGATATGCTGAGCATTACCCCCAAAGCGCTCAGTAAGAAAATATCCAAGTACAGTGCTAAAAGTCCGAATGATATCATTAAAGACAGGATCATCCTGGAAGCAAAACGCCTGCTGATACATACTGATCTCAGTGTAAAAGAGATCGGTTATAAGCTGGGATATGAAGATCCGGCGTACTTTGTACGTTTATTTACCAATCAGACGGAGAGTTCTCCCCTGCTCTTCAGAAAAAAATACGCAGAAGGAGAAAAAGTACAATAACTGTCGTCATTCGTGCATTGATCGCCTTCATTTGCTGCCGTAGTTTTGTGTCATCAAATTAAATGATCACAATCAACAACACACAAATGAAAAAGCAAATACTCTCTCTCGCAGTTGCCAGTATATTAAGTGCAAGCGCTTTCGCACAGAACGTAAATCCGGACAATGATCCTAACATTGACAGACACACGAAAGCATTCCTGCATGCACTAAACAACAGCGGTGGTGCACCTTTGGAAACATTGTCTCCTAAAGATGCCCGCGAAGTACTGATAGGTGCGCAGAAGAGCGTAAAAGTCGATATATCCGGTATTACAGTTACTGAAAAAACAATTACACAAGACGGTCAGACTATAAAATTACATATCGTTCGTCCGGAAGGAGCGAAAGGCATACTGCCGGTATTCATGTTCTTCCATGGCGGCGGATGGGTGCTGGGAGATTTCCCTACTCACCAGCGGCTGGTACGTGACCTGGTGGTAACTTCAGGTGCAGCCGCTGTTTTCGTTGACTATACACCTTCACCGGAAGCACACTATCCGGTAGCTATCAATCAGGCATATGCAGCCACCAAATGGGTAGCCGCAAATGGTAAAGAGATCAATATAGACAGTAAACGTCTGGCAGTTGCAGGTAACAGCGTGGGTGGTAACATGGCGGCTGTAGTAGCACTGATGGCGAAAGAGAAAGGTGGTCCGGCTATTAAGTTGCAAGTACTGCTGTGGCCTGTAACAGATGCTAACTTCGAAACAGGTTCCTATAATCAATATGCAGAACAACGCTTCCTGACGAAAAATCTGATGAAATGGTTCTGGGATAATTATACAACAGATGCAAATCAGCGGAAAGAAATCTATGCTTCTCCTTTACAGGCTACCGCTGAACAGCTGAAAGGTTTACCACCAGCACTGGTACAGGTTGCAGAGAATGATGTACTGCGTGATGAAGGCGAAGCGTATGCACGTAAAATGGATGCGGCAGGCGTGAATGTGACACTGGTAAGATATGATGGTGCGATCCATGATTACGGTCTGCTGAATCCTATTGCAGACAATCCGTCTACACGTTCTGCGATGTTACAGGCAGGCAACGAATTAAAAGCATATCTGAAATAGTTGAGGTTAAATAAATGAGGTTTTATTAAAGAGTGGTTCCGCCCTGACAGTGTTTTAATACGCTGTCGGGGCGGATCTTTTTTTGTGTTATATTTGGTTACACCAAAACCCAGATATGCTACACATCGGTCTTATACGGGAAGAAAAACAGCCACACGATAACAGAGTTGCCTTTACGCCACAGCAATGCCAGTGGATCACCAGACATCATCCGCAGGTACGCATCAGTGTACAGCCCTCCCACTGGAGATGCTTTACAGATGATGAATACGCCGCCGCCGGTATTACACTTTCCGAAGACCTCTCCGATTGTGAGGTACTGTTAGGTATCAAGGAGGTACCGGCAGACAAACTGCTTTCGGGGAAAACATATCTTTTCTTTTCGCATACACGTAAGAAACAACCACATAACCAGCATATGCTACAGACGATCCTGGAAAAACAGATCACGCTGATAGATTACGAATGCCTGGTACATGCGGATGGTGCGCGTATATTAGGATTTGGCTTCTTTGCCGGCGTCGTTGGCGCGCACAACGGTCTGCTGACGTACGGGAAGAAAACAGGCACTTACAGCCTTGTACCCGTACATCGTTGTCATGACTTTAAAGAGCTGATCAATCACTACTTCGGCGCCAAACTCCCTCCCCTGAAGATTGCCATTACCGGATCCGGACGCGTAGCCGCCGGTACACTGGAAGTCATGGGATTACTGGGCATTAAATATATTCCACCGGAAGAATATCTGATTAATACTTACGCTTACCCGGTATATACGCAGCTGAAAGCAGGCGAACTGTATCTGCGGAAAACAGATAAGACCTATAGCAGAGAAGATTTTCACCTGCATCCCGAGCAGTATGACTGCCGCTTTCTGCCTTTTGTAACAGCCACTGATATCCTGATGAATGGTATTTATTGGGATGAACGGATACCGCCGCTATTTACCTGGAATGACCTTGCAAAAGAAAACTTCCGGATTAAAGTGATTGCAGACATTACAGATGATACAAATGGATCCATTCCGTCTAATCTGGGTGATTCCAGTATTGATGATCCTGTATATGGCGTGGACAGGCAGACGAGAGAGCGGACCACTCCTTTTCTACCGGATACCCTGGATATGATGTGTGTGAGTAATCTGCCGAACGAACTGCCAAGGGATGCTTCACAGTATTTCGGAGACCAGTTGATGAAGTATGTGTTTGATGAATTGCAACAGGAGAATAGTGTAACTATCCGGAATGCAACGATTGCAGATAAAGGAGCCTTGACAGAACGCTTTGACTATTTGAAAGATTATGTGCGCGAGGAGGATTGATTACAGGAAAAGATAATAAGGCTTTAAAAGCCCTATAAACGCGGCAGTATATGTTTTCTTATCTGCTTCCCGTATGGACATGAACTGTTCGGTGGAAGGCAGCGTAACAGTCACTTTCCTGCCGAAAATACCTACACTGCGGAAATAATCATGTTGTTCACTTTGTTTTACATGCAGCACCTCCTGTAAAGAGAACCCTGTTGTCTCCGCCAATGCCTTAAACTCCGCAAAGGGCTTATACGGCAGTAATACAGAAAAACGACCAGCTGCCGACAGCTGGGTAGCTATAACCTGTAGCAACTCACTATAATCCAGTGTGATGGCGTGCATAGCCTGATTACGCAGTTGATCGACGCTTTTCAGGTCACCCTCATAAAAAGGAGGATTCGTGACGATAAAATCATACGGCTCCCCTGCCGGCAATTGTTTGGCATCCGTCTCTATCACCTGTAAGCGTTCCTTCCAGGGAGAAGCATCGAAATTAGTACGGGCCTGTCCTGCGGCAGCGGGATCCAGTTCTATACCGGTAATAGCCGCCTCAGATTGCTGCGCCAGCATCAAGGAAAGCAGTCCGGTACCTGTACCGATGTCTAAAATACGGCTGACCGGAGATTGCTCCCGGAGCCAGGCAGCGGTATACGCACCCTGCACACAGGCGTCTGTGCAGACTTTCATCGCACAGGCGTCCTGGTATACGGTAAATTGCTTGAAACTGAAATAGTGATTGGGCATCGGCAGTGACTAATGTTCAAAACCTGCTCTGGCGCCTGGAACGGCATCCAGTCCTACAAACTCCCCTGCCTGATATTTATACCAGGCGGTCATGGCAATCATCGCAGCATTATCTGTACAGTATTCAAATTTCGGTATGTAGGTTTTCCAGCCATACTTTTCACCATACTGTTGTAAAGCGTTACGTAAACCGGAATTAGCGCTCACGCCACCTGCTATACCGATCTCTTTGATACCCGTTTCCTTTGATGCTTTTACCAGTTTGTTCATCAGGATACTGACGATACGATGCTGGATAGAAGCACAGATATCCGCCATGTTATTTTCGGCGAACTGCGGATCTTTCTGTTGCTGTTCCTGGAGGAAGTAGAGAATGGAGGTCTTCAGACCGCTAAAGCTGAAGTTCAGTCCCGGGATCTGTGGTTCAGGGAATTTGAACCTGTCCGGATTGCCCTCACGGGCGTATTTATCTATCAGCGGACCACCAGGATATGGCAGGCCCAGTAATTTGGCACTTTTATCAAACGCTTCACCAGCGGCATCGTCTAATGTTTCACCGATTACCTTCATCTGCAAAGGACTGTCACAACGTACGATCTGGGTATGACCACCAGACACTGTCAGACAGAGGAAAGGGAAAGAAGGCTTATCCTCACCAATGAAATTAGCCAGTACGTGCGCCTGCATGTGGTGTACAGCTATCAGCGGAACGTCCAGGGCCAGCGCCATGGATTTAGCAAAACAACTACCTACCAGCAGGGAACCGATCAGACCCGGCGCCTGGGTAAAGGCAATGGCGTTCAGTTCCTCCTTACGTACACCCGCCACTTTCAGGGCCTGGTCCACGACAGGGACAATATTTTCCTGGTGAGCACGGGAGGCCAGTTCAGGCACTACGCCACCGTATTGCTCATGAATAGTTTGATTGGCAATAAAATTAGACAGGATCTTTCCATCGGCCAGTACGGAAGCACTTGTCTCGTCGCACGATGACTCTATGGCCAGTATTTTTACAGACATGCCCGCAAAGGTAGGAAATTATAGCTTTATCAATTGCTACGGATAGCCACCACCGGATCCAGTCTGGATGCCAGGTAAGCCGGGATGAAACCGGCAATGATCCCTACGACAGAGGACACGGTTAATCCGAGGATGATATTATTAAGTGTGAGTGTGAATTCAAAGAAATGTAAACTGTTCACCGCAACGGTGGTCAGAAATACCAGGACTAAGCCTAAAAGTCCGCCCAGCATACACAGAATCATGGATTCCAGCAGGAATTCCATCAGGATCACCTTTTTACGGGCGCCGATCGCTTTTTTCAGTCCGATGATATTGGTGCGCTCCTTTACCGTCACGAACATGATATTCGCGATACCGAAACCACCTACGATCAGGGCGAAACAGGCTATCAGCCAGCCGCCCATATTCACCATACCAAACACTTTGTTCAGGTCTCCGCTAACGGCAGTAATCTCATTCAGGGAGAAGTCGTCCTCTTCTTTCGGACGTAAACGGCGGATACTGCGCATCACCCCTCTGAGTTCGTCTTTCAGTTGTAATAAGGTAGCGCCCGGAGCGGCCTTTACCAGGATAAACGGATCCGCAAAACGGCGTTCATCCACAATGGTACGGCCAAATACATATGGTACGATCACGCTGTTGTCATAGTTGATGCCATCCACCAGACTGGCCCCCTTTTTCTTCAGGGTACCGATCACCCGCATAGGGCGGCCTGCTACGGAAATTGTTTTGTCCATCGCCTTATCAGAAGTACCAAAAAGACCCTCCCAGATATTGGCGCCCAGAATAGCCACATTAGCGCCGTTTTCGTTTTCCTTACCTGCGAAAAAGCGGCCTGACAGGAATGTCAACGCCTGGATTTTCTCATAATCGCCACTGACAGCAAACAGCTCCGTTCCCTCCATATATCCATCCTTGTATTCTACCCTTTTTCCGTTGGAAGAAAAGGCAAAAGCCGACAGACCGGCACTCTGTACCTTTTCTTTGATAGGTACGAGTTCCTGGAACTTAGGCAATGGCCGGTTTACATATTTCCACCAGGGAAAATCAGGACCGCCATCCCATGGCCATTTTTGTACATATACCACGTCGCTGCCAAGGGTTTCTACCTCATTGCGGACATTTCTTTCCAGGCTATTTGTAGCGGTAAGTACGGCGATGATACAGAATATACCAATGGTGATACCCAGCAGGGATAAGAATGTGCGGAGTTTATTGACCCGCAGCTCCAGAACCGCCATTTTCAGGCTGTTCCATAAAATTTTGATCGTGGCAATCATAGATACATGTAAATTAATGATTAAACGTGACAATTACGTACCTTTGCACACATTTTCGGTCACAAACTATATGAAGTACGCAAACGAGATCAATAAAAGAAAGACATTCGCCATTATCGCCCACCCGGATGCCGGTAAGACAACCCTGACGGAAAAGTTCCTCCTGTTCGGGGGCGCTATCCAGACGGCAGGTGCTGTTAAGTCGAACAAAATCAAGAAACATACGACCTCTGACTTTATGGAGATAGAACGCCAGCGTGGTATCTCCGTGGCGACTTCCGTAATGACCTTTGAATACAGGGATATGCTGGTGAACCTGCTGGATACTCCTGGTCACAAGGACTTCGCGGAAGATACTTATCGTACTCTGACAGCGGTAGACAGTGTCGTACTCGTGATAGACTGCGTAAAAGGGGTGGAAGAGCAGACCGAAAGACTGATGGAAGTGTGCCGTATGCGTGATACCCCGGTGATCATCTTTGTGAACAAACTGGACCGTGATGGTAAGAATCCATTTGACCTGCTGGACGAACTGGAAGAGAAACTGAGCATCCGTGTACGCCCGCTGAGCTGGCCGATCAATATGGGTACCGACTTCAAAGGCGTATATAACCTCTATAATAAAAGCTTTGTATCTTTTGCACCCAATAAAAAAGCCACTGATGATGACATCGTTCCGCTCAGTGACCTGAGCAGCAAATACATAGATGAACATTTCAATCCTCAGGATGCCGCTCAGCTGAGAAATGACGTTGAACTGATTGAAGGTGTGTACGATACCTTCGATAACACGGATTATCTGCAAGGTAAAATGGCCCCGGTGTTCTTTGGTAGCGCCGTGAACAACTTCGGTGTGAAAGACCTGCTGGATACCTTCGTGGAGATCGCCCCGGTACCTCGCGACCGTGAAGCAAGCACCCGTGAAGTGAAGGTAGAAGAAGATAAATTCAGTGGTTTTATCTTTAAAATCCACGCCAACCTCGACCCTCGTCACCGTGACCGTATTGCCTTCCTGCGCGTATGTTCCGGCCGTTTCGAGCGTAATAAATTCTATAAACACGTACGTCTGGAAAAAGACATGCGTTTCAGCAACCCATACAGCTTCCTGGCCCGTGAAAAGAACATCGTGGACGATGCTTATCCGGGTGATGTGGTGGGTCTGTTTGACACCGGTAACTTCAAGATCGGTGATACATTGACCGAAGGGGAAAAATTCTATTTCACCGGTATCCCAAGCTTCTCTCCTGAACTGTTTAAGGAGGTGGTGAACAAGGATCCGATGAAAACCAAACAGCTGGAAAAAGGTTTACGTCAGCTGACTGACGAGGGTGTTGCACAGCTGTTCACCCAGCATAACGGTAACCGTAAGATCATCGGTTGTGTGGGCGACCTGCAATTTGAAGTCATCCAATACCGTTTGCTGCAGGAGTATGGCGCTTCCTGTCAGTTCAATACCCTGCCGTTCTTTAAAGCGTGCTGGATCACAGGCGACAAGCAGAAAGTAGAAGACTTTATCCGCTTCAAACAATCCAATATTGTGGAAGACAAGGATGGGCTGCTGGTATACCTCGCGCAGTCTGAATGGTACCTGAATACAGAACGTGCAAACAATCCTGATATCGAGTTCCATTTCACTTCAGAAATACACAAACAGTAAAATAAAAAAGCCGCTTCCTGTGATCAGGAGCGGCGTATTAAGTAATTGTACGACCAACTCAAATCGAAGTACAATTGCAGACTGTCCTTAGTATGTAAAACAATAACGCAAAGCTATACCAGCTTTGCGTTACTTATTTATGCATTTGGGAATTTCATTTACGCGATAAGGAATTCAATAATGAGATGCACCTTATTGCCTGGTATATTGTATGATAATTTCGCGGCTTACCCGGCCATCCTTGCCTTCAAAATGAGCATCCATATGCTTTGTATCTTTCCAGCGATAGGTGATTTTCTGCGGATATGGACTTTGCAGATTTTCAGCAACAAACCCAACGGCTTTCAATACACGTAATTTAAAACGGATCGGTTCTCCGACAGAGTCTCTTACCGCAGCAATGGTAAAGTAGATCCCATCCCCTTCCAGGAAAAGACGCATGTCATCGACTTTTGAACTATCGCCATTTTGCAGGCGCATGGTTCTCCCCTTCCAGGTGTGATCATCCACTCTTTTCCATTTCTCGGCATACAGACCAAGTTTGGTCTTCATCGTCCAGTAGCCTTCTATATTGTCTATATACCGGAAATCGGAAACACGTACCTGTGCGCTTACCGTAAAGGCTGCGCACAGGAAAAACAGGATGAATACACTATTGCGGAACAACTGCTTCTTCTCCATACATCTGTGGTTTATATTTATGAGAAGGAGAAGGAATGAAAGGTCCGAGGTTGAGTGATGCCCACTTTTCATCAATGATCCTGATGGTAGCATCATCTGCAACAATGATATTTGGCCAGTCACGTTCAAAATTGTCAAGCGCCCGGGTTTTCAGGGTACCATCCATACCGATACCGGCGCCTACTTTGCCCGGATGACCAGGTACTGCCGGGCGTACGATAAAGCTGTCACGACGAGGATCCAGGTTGTTACAGAAACGCCAGAGTGCAGAAGGCAGATCCTGTACATCAACGGTATGTTCTACGAAGAGAACCATTTTTACATTGCTGAGATCCGGCAGATTGTATAATTGCTCTGTCAATTCCTTGATATGCAGCGGACGTGCTTTTTCTACGGATACCAGGATACATGGAATATTTTCTTTCAGCAGGGAATCATTGATATCCCTGATCTCAGGGAAACGTTTCATGACGTTCTCACGGCTGAAAGTCTGATCAGTAGTAATCAGTGCTGATTCAATCTCTTCCTCATACTTGCGGGTGCCATCGATACACATCTTGCCACCGAAGCCCATTTTAGAACAGGAGTGGTCCAGTACGTCCATCGGGCCCTGGCTAAGGTAGATATCCGTAGCAGGGTTCAGATGTTTGAATACATACTGCGCGAGTTCTTTATAGTTCTGGATACTGGTATGTTCATCCGCAACGACCAGTATTTTGTTGAACATCATTTGTCCGGCGCCCCACATGGCATTCATCACTTTCTGTGCCTGTCCCGGATAGTCCTTTTTGATCTGTGCGATCACCAGGTTATGAAATACGCCTTCTACCGGCATTTCCATATCTATCATTTCGGGAACCATTGTCATTTTGATCGGCGCCAGGAACACCCTTTCTGTCGCTTTTCCGATCCAGGCGTCCTCCTGCGGAGGGATACCTACGATGGTGGACGGATAGATGGCGTCTTTTCTGTGCGTAATGGCAGTTACGTGGAAGCGCGGGTACCAGTCGGCCAGTGAGTAATAACCGGTATGGTCGCCGAATGGCCCTTCCCAGATCAGCTCTTCTTCCGGATCTACGTAGCCTTCTATCACGAAGTCAGCATCTGCAGGGACTTCAATTTCCGGCTGGGTGATACATTTGACCAGTTCTACTTTCTGCTTACGCAGGAAACCTGCCAGCATGTATTCGTCCACATTTTCAGGAAGTGGCGCAGTAGCGGAATAGGTATATGCGGGATCTCCACCTAGAATCACCGCAACCGGCATACGTTTCTTGAGTTTTTTATATTCCATGAAGTGCTTGGCGGACACTTTGTGTTTGTGCCAGTGCATACCTGTCATGGTTTTATCGAACACCTGCATACGGTACATGCCCACGTTGCGGGTACCGGTATTCGGGTCTTTGGTATGAATAACGGGAAGGGTGATAAAAGGACCACCATCTTTCGGCCAGCACTGCATAACCGGTATCTTGCTGAGGTCCGGTTCGCTCATGATCACTTCCTGGCAGGCGCCTCTTCCGCTTACGACTTTCGGCATCCAGGAGGCAAACTGACCCAATTTTGGCAACATGGCCAGTTTATCGAGAATACCTTCTTTCGGCTTTGATAATAATTTCACCAGGGATTCGATCTCATTCGCCACATCGTCTAATTCCTGTACGCCCAGCGCCATACACATGCGCCTGTAGCTGCCCATGGAATTGATCAGTACAGGGAAATCATAACCTGTGTTTTCGAACAGCAGCGCTTTACCTCCGTTGGGCGATTTACTTACCCTGTCGGTAATTTCTGCGATCTCCAGCTTAGGGTCTACATAAGTCTTGATCCTTATCAGCTCTCCTGCCTTTTCTAATGTGTCTATAAAGTGTTTCAGGTGCTTATATGCCATATTTCTAAATGCTATAAATGCGAATGACGAATTACAATAGGTGCAAAGATACACACAATCGTAATTCGTCATCCTTAATTCCGTTGTTCTGACGGTTGAAACCCGGGTAAGGTGCTTTCCTTCCGGAAACCGCCGTCCTTTCGGAACAATTATTTTACAGCCCTACTACAATCGGACCTGTAGCGATCACTACTTTCGGAGAGCGCTGGTATACGACTCTCGGACGTGGAGGTGGTGGTGGAGCGGGTACATACACTACAGGAGCAGGTTGTACATATACTACCTGGGCCGGAGCCGGACGGCAGCTGTAATAAGCGCCTCTGTAATCCCTGTTGCAATCATCCCAACGACCATGGTGTACTCTGTAGTTTCTTGGACGGCAATCATCATGATGACCGTGTCCTCTTCTTCCCTGAGCCTGTGCACCGAGTATACCTCCCCCTATCAGCAGTAATACTAATACTATCTGTTTCATACGTTGTTCGATTTTGTAGTTGATGGAAATTAAATTAATTAGATTGGAATAGTTGTCCGCTTAGATTAAATAAGTTAATAAAGATGATGGTGTTTCGTGTTTGTGATTAAACGGTTTTTTTTAATATCTAGTATGTGTATTCGTTGGCGACGTTTTTTTTGTTCCGTCTGGTAGGTAAATTTCAAGAAGTATGCCAAAAAAGATTTATCGCTCGCCGCTCACTTATTTTTTTCTGTATACCTTAAAAAAACAGCCGCTTCTGGTAAAAGAAGCGGCTGTTGCTTAGTATGTAATAACAACACTATATTATTAGAATCTTGGACACTGTGATACTTTCTGTCTTTTCCAGTTATTATGCGCATTGCTGCCCCCACCGAAGCGATAACTGAGTGTGAAGCCTGAAAATATATACCAGTCTTTATATTTATCAGAACCACGTGTAGTGCCATCCGCAGGATAAGTACCTGGTGTAACATGACTACCGAGCGTCACTTCATCACCACGATAAGCAAAGTTAGCCGCTTTTTGTCCGCGTGTTCTTACCAGCGTATTTCTGTCTACATACGTCAGACTCACATCATCCAGGTAATCGGTAAACGTCTTACGCAGACCAAATTCGAAGCCCGCAATCCAGTTCTCCGTCAGGAGTATTTTCACACCTGCACCAAACGGAATAGAGATCTGGCGGAGATTGTATTCCTTACGCGTAGGATAAGCTGCTAACCCTTGTCCTTCTGTACCCAGGGGACGGAGATTCACGGTATTACCGAGCGAGTCTTTCGTTGTCGGATAAAAACTAAACAACGCTACGCTGGCGAATACATATGGTGTGATCTTTTTCTCGTCCAGGTCCAGGAAATTAAATTCAAAGCCCAGTTGTCCTTCCCATATCGGAGAACGGAAACTAAGGTTACGCTTCAACAGGAAAGTATCTCTATTGGTACTGTCGGCGCCCGCAATCCTTCCGTAGGAAAGGCCCCCACGGATCGTGAGGTAACGGTTGATATCTCTTTTTACAAATACACCAAGTGCAAAACGAGTGTATTTCAGATCAACTTTTGTTTGTACAAGGTCGCCGCTATAGTTACTCGTACCGATGAAACCACCCGCCTGCCAGTATTGCGCGAAACCGCTAAAAGGGGCACATATCAATAAAACAACAACCACTCTTTTCCATGCAGCACGAGATAAACGATTCTTCAATAAACTTAGATTTGGCATCAATAAAGGGATTGATTAAAGATCATGATTTATGCATCCGGACTCGTTCCGGACGTACTTCAGCAGGCATAAGGGGTAAACAGGCGGAACAATTGCAATAATTGTACTAAGTTCTATTCAAACGCGAAAAATGCATAAAAATTGTTAAATATTTCCGTTTTGAAGGCCGCGAAAGTAAGAATTTTCCATTTCTCTACGCAAAAAGTACTCAATAACATTTGGCGTTAACACGTTTTTTTTCGTCATATTCTTCTAAAAGCTTAAATTCGGAGACTATCGCTTAGTGATTTATCTAATATGTAAATTATTGTTTAAGTAAACAACAGCGTGGACGTTAGAAAAACCTACTGGAACCATTTAACACCTCAAATTAATATAGTCTATGACCCACAACCCTCCGGCTCGTGAAATGGAGCTGATGGCCCTCAAAGCGCTTAGCTATGCGGACGATCATATATCTGACGCGTTCGAGATGAAAGACGTATCCGAATACTTGGGAATCTCTTATTCTTATTTTTATCACAGTTTTACAACCGTTATCGGAGAGCCATACTGGCAATATGTGAAACGGCACCGGCTGGAAGTATCTGCGGGTTTGTTGCGACACAGCGGTTACAATATCAGCGAGATAGGCGACAGAACAGGTTATGCTACCGTAGCCGCCTATACTAAAGCATTTACGCAGTACTTCAACAAGAGTCCGCGTAATTTCAGAAAGATAGAAACATTGCCCAATGAAAAGCGGACGCTGGACATGGTAAACCTGATCGTACAGGCATTTGATAAACAGGGAGAACTGTTCACTCCTTTGTTCAGTTTTGAGCGGACAGAAACCGATCACCTGCCGGATAGTACGCTGTATTATAACCTGTTATCCCGTGGCCAGGATCCTGTTGCACAGATGATCATGAAAATGAACCGGGAAGAACAGCGGATGCGTGGCATCATCAGTAATCATAACCTGGTCAATGCAAAAGTGATCACCAGTACACTGGACTCAGTGCCTGTAACTGATTATGAACGTATGAGCATGTATGCGGGTATCCTGATACCGAATAAGGATGTCACACCGGCATTGGAACAGACCATCCTGGGAGAAAAATTAATGATCAAACGTATACCTGGCGGACATTATATCACGCTGCCGGTACCAACGGATTTTGCGACTGCAGGTATTCCCATGTACGAGTTTATAGACCGCTACATCAAAGAAGGCGTTTTCAAAATGAGTGGTACTCATTTCTTTATATCGATGCTCGCGCCTAATTCGTGCGTCATTTATATCCCCCATTTCAAGCAACTCATCTGATGCGCAGTTTCTGTTTCCCTCTTTAAAAATATATATTTGAGGGAAATAAGACTGTCCATGAATCAAGTAAAGCTGCCATTTAATGCCCGGCTGGCCTACACCCTGTTATGCATTATACTGATTATCTATGTTGCCCGCCTGGGACATGAGCTGATCATTCCTCTTGCATTTGCCATGCTGGTGTCTATTATGCTGTTGCCGATGGCTAATCAGCTGGAAAAGTGGCGCTTCTCAAGAGGACTGGCGGCATTTACCGTCATTTTCCTCTTTGTGATAATGTTGTTAGGCATCTTATTGCTGCTGGCAGCACAAATGGGATCGTTTGTGGCGGATTTCCCACAGTTGCAGCAACAACTGTTGACTTCGCTCAACTCTTTACAGCAATGGATAAACGTAAAGTTCCATATTGATACCGCTCGTCAGATGGATTACCTGGAACAGATGGCTATGGGTACCCTGGGCAGCGCGACCGGTTTTATCAGTAGTACCCTCCTCTCCTTATCTTCTCTGCTGATCTTCGTCATCTTCGTATTATTATATAGTTTCTTCCTGCTGTTATACCGTTCCCTGATCTTCACTTTTCTGATACGCCTGTTCAGGGAAAAACACCGCGACAAGCTGCTGGACGTAGTGATGCAGACCCGTTATATTATTAAAGGATATGTATCCGGACTGATGATAGAAATGCTGGTGGTCGCGGTTGTGAACTGTGCGATGTTATGGATATTCGGTGTGAAATACGCCACCCTGCTGGGTATCATGGCTGCCCTCTTCAATCTTATCCCCTATCTCGGCATATATGTAGCCACTATTATTTGTATGTTGCTCACGCTCACTAACAGTTCCCTCGCGGCGTCTATACAGGTGGGTGCAGGCCTGCTGCTGGTCCATTTCTTAGACAGTAACATCCTCTTACCGCGTATTATGGGTTCTAAAGTGAAGATCAATGCATTAGTCACCATCCTCGGTGTTGTATCCGGTAACCTGATATGGGGCGTTCCCGGCATGTTTCTCGCTATTCCATTTATCGCCATTCTGAAAATCGTATTTGAACATATAGAATATATGCAACCCTGGGCCCTGTTGCTGGGGGACGTTACCTTAAAAAGCAAGAAAGCACCGGTCATAGAAGAAAAAGGACCGGATCCAGTCAGTGAATAAACAGTCATGATGGAAATACCCACGCTTACAACCGGCGATATCAGTCTGCGGACAATAGACGAAAGGGACATTGCAGCGCTCTTCAGCCTTTTTTCTCACGAAAAAGTGGTGCGCTTTATGGACATCGAAAAGTTTGTGAATGTATCGGAAGCCGTACAGCTGATCTCTTTTTTCAGAGAAAAGCTGGCCAGCGGCGAGGGTATGCGCTGGGCCATCACTATTAACGGACGCAATGAACTGATCGGTACCTGTGGCTTTCATCATATCAACCGTACACATTATAAAATGGAACTGGGATACGACCTCCTCCCCGCTTACTGGGGAAAAGGTATTATGACAAACAGTATCCATCGTCTACTACAATATGGCTTCGAAGAATTACAGATGAACCGCATCGAAGCCTATGTGGATCCCGCCAATATTAATTCTTATCGTTTGCTGCAACGCCTTGGGTTTGAACAGGAAGGACTTGTACGCGAAGCGTTCTTTCAGAAAGGAAAGTTTGTGAATGCTTTTATTACGAGTTTACTGCAGAAGGATTACCGTTATGATATGCAATTTTAGGTAAGCAATTAGCGGCCGTAAAAGCTGTCAGCTCTCTCCCTTCATGTGTCAGAACAGGGTTATATAATACTCATTTTTCGTTCAATCCTTCGTTTTGATCGCAAGTATAACGTTGGATAAGTATAGTCAGACTATACATAAAACAGTGTCTTTTGATCTTGTGATAATAACTACAAAACAAGGGAAGATTTCACTGCGAATGATGCCGGTTTTTATTACGTTTGCGTCTATCTAATCACATCAGTATAATGAACTACAGGAACGCTACGCAGGAAGATCTTCCGGAAATTGTCGCTATTTACAACACAACTATTGCAGGTCGTATGGTAACGGCCGATACAGAACCGGTTACTGTGGAAAGCAGACAGCATTGGTTTGACATTCATTCTCCGGAAAAACGTCCTTTATGGATGGTAGAAGATGAAGGTGTTTCCGTGGGATGGGTCAGTTTTCAATCTTTTTATGGTCGTCCGGCGTATGACGGCACTGCCGAGATCAGTATTTACCTGCATGAAAATACACGTGGTAAAGGATATGGTAAGAAAATCCTGGAATATGCAATGGAACAGTGTCCTGCCATTAAAGTACATACTTTACTCGGTTTCATCTTTGCGCATAACATTCCCAGTTTGAAGTTGTTTGAACAGTTAGGATTTAAAGAATGGGCGCACCTTCCGAATATTGCGGTGCTGGATGGTGTAGAAAGGAGCCTGAACATACTTGGTAAAAGAATCTATTGAGCATGTGGTGGTTATATGCATTACTTTCTGCTTTATTTGCTTCACTGACAGCAATTTTTGCTAAAATTGGTGTGGCCGGAGTGAATTCTGACCTGGCGACAGCTATCAGAACAGTGATTATCCTGATCATGGCCTGGGGAATTGTCTTTTTCCGGGGTGAGGGGAAGGGATTGCAGCACCTGTCGAAGACGAACCTGGTCTTTCTGGTATTGTCGGGTATGGCGACGGGGCTTTCCTGGATCTTTTACTTTAAGGCCTTGCAAATGGGTAAAGTATCACAGGTTGCACCAGTAGATAAGTTAAGCGTTGCATTGACCATTATTTTATCAATAATATTTTTACATGAGGCACTGACAATAAAGATGGCGATCGGGGCGGTGTTGATTATAGCGGGGACCTTGGTATTGATTCTATAATTGGGTTTTAGTTGGAGCATACAGCTGAGGGGCTTAGTTGGAGCATACGGTTGAGGGTTTGAGAAGGAGCTATCAGCCAGATAGCCCTTCTCAAATCCATAGCAGCATACATCTCGCTTAGCAACCAGGACATTTTTTAAATCAACAATAATATAAGGAGGCATACTGACATAATTGAAAAAGGGTACATCCAACGGATATACCCTTTTAATTATTTATGAGCAACTATGCTTATCGACTGGTAATCAACTCTTTAATACGCGTGATCTTATATACGCAACGACGGTTACCGGCAATAATGTGATCGACACGTTTTACGTCTACTTCCTCACCCATGATGGTACGGAAGGTTTTCAGTTCAGACTCGCAGATATTAGCGCACTGCGTGGCAGCGCAGCAGATAGGGCAATGATTTTCAATGAATACAAAGCCATCTTCTTCCTCTTTCCATTCGGCCAGGTAGCCTTCGGAAGAGCGGATAGTCGCAAATTGCGCCAGTCTTTCTGCCAGGCCGGTAATGCCTGTCAGTGCATTGATATATTTCTCCTGTTGCTGGAATTCACGGGCGGCCACGACTTTTTCAAGAGCAGCTTCGCCGAGTTCCCGGCGGATGGTTTCTATTAATTGCAGTGTCAGCTCTACATGTGTGTCTGGAAAATGGGCATGACCTAATGGTGTAAGATCCCATATCTGAACGGGCCGGCCCACGCCTCTTGAGCTGGTAGCCGACACCACAAGCCCTTCTTCTGCAAGCTTCAGCAGCTGCAGGCGGGCGCCCTCTCCTGTTATACCTAGCGCAGCAGCCAACATAGCGGCCGACTGAGGCCCCTTCGTTTTGAGTAACTGCAAAAACTTGTCAGCAGTTGCTTTTGTGATGGGTCTATAATTTTCCAAGTTATTACTTGTTTTATTCTCAAATGTCGTAATTTTGTAGGAGTTAAAAAAATTTGTTGCCAGAACAACAGCTTAAAACAGGAGAATTTTAAATGAACGTCTTGATCTTCAACGGCACAATGGACAGTAGCCCCTATACAACTGCCAATCAGTTGACGGGGTACTTCGAAGAACAGTTCCGCCAAAAAGGATTTTCTACGGAAGTGTTCAGCCCTGTTGACGGCCATATTCCGTTCTTTGCATATCCCAAGGGAGAAATGCCCGAATCCGTTAAAAAAATGTGCGATGCCTTCTGCAAGGCGGATGTCCATGTATGGCTCACTCCGCTTTATCATGGCAGTATGACGGGCGTCATGAAGAATGCCCTGGACTGGCTGGAAATGACCAGCAAGCTCAGTAATCCTTATTTAACGGGAAAGGTTGTAGCTTTGGTGTGCTGGGGAGACGGTTCTCAGGCCATGCAGGGTATTAATGCGATGGATTCGGTAGCTAAAGCCCTGAGGGCATGGGTGTTACCATTTTCCGTACCCATTATGAAAGAACATCTTTATGACCAGGAGACGAAAACATTCACCACGTCATATAAGAATAAGTTCGACAGAATGATCTCTCTGCTGGGAGATGCCAAAATCGGGGCAAAGATCCCGTTGGTAAATGTGAATGATAATCTCTGAGAAGGAAGTATTTACAATTTCCCGATAAAATAAACGTCAGGTAAATGGTCTCACCACGCATTATCATACTATGGTGAAATCTGTATAAAAGGAAGCAATATGATAACAGTATCAGAAAAAGCAGGCGAATATATAAAGGACCTTATGGTCAAGGAGAACCATGCTCCCGGTACTTTCGTACGCGTTGGCGTAAAAGGTGGCGGTTGTTCAGGACTGGAATATGTGTTGAAGTTTGAAAGTTCAGAGCATGAAGAAGGCGATCAGACCTTTGAAGATAAAGGTGTTAAAATTGTGGTGCAGATGAAGAGCCTCCTGTACCTGTATGGCACCGAGTTGGATTATTCCGATGGTCTCAACGGCAAGGGGCTTTATTTCAACAACCCGAATGCTACCCGTACCTGTAGCTGTGGGGAAAGCTTTGCGGTATAATTCCCATTATCACCAGCAGGCTTCTGCATTACTTAATTAACTCGGAAAATGAGAAACAGCAACGAAATAATTGATGACATAGCCAACCGGGAATATGAGTTTGGCTTCACTACTGACATTGAGATGGAAATGGCGCCGGTGGGTCTGAATGAAGACACCATCCGTTTTATTTCTGCCAAAAAAGAAGAGCCGGAATGGATGCTGGAATGGCGTCTGAAGGGTTTCCAGGCTTTTAAAAAGATGCAGTTCCCTAAATGGCAGCATTTCGAAATGCCGGAACTGGATCTTCAGAAACTCTCCTACTACGCTGCTCCTAAGAAGAAAAAACAGCTGGGCAGCCTGGACGAAGTGGATCCTGAACTGCTGGCAACCTTCGAAAAACTGGGCATTCCTATCAATGAACAGAAAGCATTGGCCGGCGTTGCTGTAGACGTTGTCTTTGACAGCGTTTCCGTTGCCACTACTTTCAAAGCCAAATTACAGGAACTGGGCATTATCTTCTGCTCCTTCGGAGAAGCGGTAAGAAACCATCCTGACCTGGTTAAAAAATACCTGGGTACTGTAGTCCCTCACTCTGATAACATCTTTGCCGCGCTGAATGCAGCTGTATTCTCCGATGGCTCTTTTGTATACATTCCAAAAGGCGTACGCTGTCCGATGGAACTGAGCACCTACTTCCGTATCAACGCGGAAAACACAGGTCAGTTCGAACGTACCCTGATCATTGCTGACGATAATTCCTACGTAAGTTACCTGGAAGGTTGTACGGCGCCAAGACGTGACGAAAACCAGCTGCACGCAGCAGTGGTGGAACTCATTGCGATGGACCATGCAGAGATCAAATACTCTACCGTACAAAACTGGTATCCTGGTGATAAAGACGGTAACGGCGGTATTTACAACTTCGTAACCAAACGTGGTATCTGTAAGGGTAAAAGCAGCAAGATCTCCTGGACACAGGTAGAAACCGGTTCTGCGATCACCTGGAAATATCCAAGTGTGATCCTGCAGGGGGATGATGCTGAGGGTGAATTCTACTCAGTAGCCGTAACCCGTAACAAGCAGATCGCTGATACCGGTACCAAGATCTACCACCTGGGCCGCAATACCCGCAGCCGTATCATCTCCAAAGGTATTTCCGCTGGTTTAAGCGACAATACTTATCGCGGACTGGTACAGGTAGGACCACGTGCTGCCAATGCACGTAACTTTACACAGTGTGACTCCCTGCTGATCGGCGATCGCTGCGGTGCACACACCTTCCCTTACATCGAATCAAGGAACAGTACTGCTACCGTTGAACACGAAGCAACTACTTCCAAAATCGGGGAAGACCAGATCTTCTATCTTAATCAACGTGGTATAGAAACAGAAAAAGCAGTTGCACTGATCGTAAATGGTTACGCACAGGAAGTGCTGAACCAGCTTCCGATGGAATTTGCCGTAGAAGCGCGCAAACTGCTCTCTATCACACTGGAAGGTAGCGTAGGATAATAAAAACATTTTCAAAGCAAAAACAACAGAGAAACATACAATCATGCTGACGATTAAAAATCTGCACGCAGAAGTAGACGGTAAAAAGATCCTGAAAGGCATCAACCTGGAAATCAGGAAAGGTGAAATGCACGCCATCATGGGCCCTAACGGCTCAGGAAAGAGCTCATTGTCTTCTGTGTTAGCGGGTCGTGAAAATTATACTGTGACAGAAGGCGAAGTGATCTTCGAAGGTAAAAACCTGCTGGATCTGTCTCCGGAAGACCGTGCACGTGAAGGCCTGTTCCTGGCATTCCAGTACCCGGTTGAGATCCCAGGCGTATCTAACCTGCACTTCCTCAAGACGGCCTTGAATGAGATCAGGACTTACCACAATCTGCCTCCGCTGGAATCCAAAGAATTCCTGAAGCTGACCAAAGAAAAACAGCAACTGGTAGATTTTAACGCCAACCTGATGAACCGCTCTCTGAATGAAGGTTTCTCCGGCGGTGAGAAAAAAAGGAATGAAGTATTCCAGCTGGCTATGCTCGACCCGAAATTAGCGATCCTGGATGAAACTGATTCCGGCCTGGATATTGACGCACTGCGTATCGTTGCAGCCGGCGTTAATAAACTGCGCAGTGCAGATAAGGCTTTTATGGTTATTACCCACTACCAGCGTTTGCTGGAATACATCGTGCCTGACTTCGTACACGTACTGTACAATGGTCAGATCGTAAAGACCGGCACCAAAGAACTGGCGCTGGAACTGGAAGAGAAAGGCTACGACTGGCTGAAGGAAGAGGTACACCAGAAAGAATCTGTATAACGCAAAAAGAACCATGACGAGCGATAAATCATTCTACGAATTTATATCCAATGGGGTACCCGGACCTGAGCAGAAAGTGGATGCGGACAACGCAATCATGCCTGCACGTAAGCTGGCTTTCAGCCGCTTCAAGGAACTGGGTCTGCCTACCATTAAAACAGAAGAGTGGCGCTATACCAACGTACAGCGCTTCCTGAAAGATGCTTTCACCCTGGCACAGGAAGAACAGGTGACTGTAACACCTGATCAGCTGAAAGCTGCCAACATCCCTCAACTGGACAGCTACCGCGTTGTACTGGTGAACGGACGTCTGCAGGCGGATCTTTCCGAACTGCCAGCTGGTGGTAAAATCACCGTTTCCAAACTGAGCGATGCAGCCGGTAATACACAGCTGCAGGCATGGTTTGACAAACACCCCCATCTTCAGTCACAGCCATTCGCTGCACTGAATGCTGCACTGTTTGCCGACGGTCTCTTTATCGAGGCAGGTGTTAATGCAACGCTTGACAAACCTTTACAGATCATTCACGTATATACAGCTTCTGCTAACGCCTTTATTCAGCCACGCCACCTGGTGGTGCTGCATAAAAGCGCTACCCTGGAAATCATCGAAAGCGCTGTAGGTCTCAATGACTCCGCCATCGCTTTCGTAAACGCAGTAACAGAAGTGGTACTGGAAGAAAATGCGGAACTCTGGCACTACAACATCCAGAGCACCATCAAAAACAGCCGCCACATCTATCATACTTCTGCTACCCAGAAAGCTGATAGCCGTTATCATCACTTCAATTTCACCCTGCCTTCCGCAGAACTGACCCGTAACAACCTCAGCGTAGCGCTGACAGGCAGCAATACGGAAACCAATCTGCACGGCCTTTACCTTGCTACAGGCAGCCAGCACGTGGATAACCACACCTTCGTGGACCACCTGGTACCAAACTGTAACAGTAATGAGCTGTATAAAGGCGTACTGCTGGACGACGCTAACGGTGTATTCACCGGCAAAATCCACGTACACCAGGATGCGCAGAAAACAAACGCTTTCCAGCAGAACAACAACCTGCTGATGAGCGAAAAGGCCAACATCAACTCTCAGCCACAGCTGGAAATATATGCAGATGATGTGAAGTGCAGCCACGGTTTTACCGTAGGACGCTTCAGCGAAGAATCGCTCTTCTACCTGCGTTCCCGTGGTATTGGTGAAGAAGCCGCCAAGTCACTGCTGGTGAATGCATTTGCATTTGACATTACCGATCAGGTACACATACCGGCATTACAGGATTTCCTCGCAGAAAAGATCCGCCAGTATGTAGCCGGCGCTATCAATAACTAATTCGATCAGAAATTCCGATCTTTGCACGAGGTCATCCAGGTTCATCCCGGATGACCTCTGATGCTTCAGAGAAGAACGATAAATTATAGAGTATTATGCAACACGTACCAGACATCACTGTTCCGGCACTAGATGTAGAAAAGATCAGAAAGGACTTCCCGCTGTTACAGGAAAAAGTATACGGCCAACCGCTTGTATATCTTGATAATGCGGCCACTACCCAGAAACCGCAGGTTGTACTGGATACGCTGATAGAATACTACACCCGCATCAACAGTAACGTACACCGTGGTGTACACCACCTGAGCCAGGAAGCAACCAATGCTTACGAGAACTCCCGTAAAATCATTGCTTCCTTCATCAACGCCCGCAAATCCGAAGAAGTGATCTTTACCAAAGGTACTACCGACGGTATCAACCTGATCGCTTACGCCTTCGGCCGTGGCGAAATCAAACCAGGCGACGTGGTACTGACATCCGCGATGGAACATCACTCCAATATCGTTCCCTGGCAGATGATGTGTGAAGACCGTGGCGCAGAACTGAAAATCATCCCGATGGATGAAAAAGGAGAACTGCTCATGGACGAATTCAGCGCATTGCTGACCGACAAAGTAAAAATCATCGCTGTTACATACGTTTCCAACTCCCTCGGCACCGTTAATCCCATACGCGACATTATTGCCCAGGCACATGCCCGTAACATTCCTGTTCTGCTCGATGCAGCACAGGCAGTACAGCATATGCCGGTAGATGTGCAGGAGCTGGATGTTGATTTCCTCGTATTCTCCGGTCATAAGATCTACGGTCCTACCGGTACCGGTGTACTCTATGGCAAGGAAGAATGGCTGGACCGCCTCCCGCCTTACCAGGGTGGTGGAGATATGATCAAAACCGTGACCTTCGCTAAAACAATCTATAATGTACTGCCTTACAAATTTGAAGCAGGTACGCCGGATATCAGCGGAGCGATCGCATTGGGAACAGCAGTACAATATGTACAACAGATAGGTGTTGAAAATATACAGGCATGGGAAGAACAACTGGTGGAGTATGCCGTACAGCAGCTGCAACAGATTGAAGGCATCCGCTTTATCGGTAATCCGAAACACCGTTCCGGCGCCGTTTCCTTCCTGGTATACGATATCCACCCCTACGATCTCGGCGAACTGCTGGATAAACAGGGTATCGCTATCCGTACCGGACACCATTGCGCTGAACCTGTCATGGATTTCTTCTGTATTCCAGGCACCGTGCGCGCATCATTCGCAGTGTATACTACCTTTGAAGATATAGACAGATTAGTGGCAGGCATTAAAAAGGCTGTCTCTATGTTAAGATAACAGGATTATGACTATCAAAGAACAACAGGACGAACTTATATCAGACTTCTCCTTTATGGAGAACTGGATGGATAAATACGAGCATATTATTCAACTGGGCAAGGAACTGCCGCTGATAGACGAAAAATATAAAACGCCTGATCACCTGATCAAAGGTTGTCAGTCGCAGGTATGGCTGCATACGGAAATGCAGGACGGTAAACTGGTCTTTACAGCAGACAGTGACGCCGTGATTACCAAAGGACTGGTTAGTCTGATGGTAACCGTATTTTCCGGTCACACGCCTAAAGAGATCGCAGAATCTGAAATATTCTTTATAGACGCTATCGGTTTGAGTAATCATCTCTCCCCTACCCGTTCTAACGGACTACTGAGTATGCTCAAACAGATTAAGTTATATGCAGTTGCCTACGAGGCAAAATCTCAATCACAAAAAAACGGCACAGAACTATGAGCGAAAATACAATGACCTTACGCGATAGGATTGAAGAGGTACTGCGCACAGTATATGACCCGGAAATTCCGGTGAATATATTAGAGCTGGGTCTTGTCTATGAAATCAGAATAGGCGAGAATAACCGCATCGGCATCACGATGACACTGACTGCTCCGGGTTGTCCTGTGGCAGGCGATATCATCCGTGAGGTAGACGAAAAAGTAAGAGATATAGACGGCGTATCCGATGTAGATGTAACACTCACTTTTGATCCACCATGGAACAAAGAAATGATGAGTGAAGAAGCCAGATTAGAACTGGGCTTCATGTAGAACAACCACCCTCAGTATAAGCGGGCCGTGTCAGATAAATGATACAGCCCGCTTTTTATTTATATGCGGCAGTAAGTGTTTATCTAAGCAACATACGTTGCTATTACCTACCCCTGACATCTGCCATTCCGGATGCTTATTAAGGTGAACAATTCTCGCCGGGATCTATTCATATGATTCTTCTAAAGAACGAGAAGTTACCGGTTTATCATACAGCAGTTATGGCATGATGAATGAAGCAGCAGCGTCTAAAATATTACTCCTTACGTTTCACGTTAAAGATTGTCGCGCATCTTTACCAGATAAGAAGAATCTGGACATATGTCCGTACGCCGGATACTTATCAAAGTATATAGCTTCCAAAGCAACTGGTTAATGGCTCCAATTAGCAACAGGGTGTGGAAGTCTTTTCTATTGTAACAGTCTTCAATAAAAATCCTGACATGCAGATTATACGATCTGCCCAAAGCAAACTACCATACACTCCCGATGATTACTTCTCCGCACCCCCCCTGTCCCTTATTACTACAGTTAATTATCATCATTTTTCTGGTAACATATTTGTTATGAACCAACCTATAGATAAGATTGTTATAAGGTTCCATACCTTTGTCATCTTATTTATCTTATAAAACGCTTTTATGTTAGAACAATTAACGCAACTGATCCAGCAAAGTGGTCTGCAATCTGTCATCAACAATCCGGAAGTGCCTAATGAGCACAATGATGGCGTGATCGCAGAGGCGCAGAACACGATCCTCTCCACCTTCAGCCAACTGCAAGCCAACGGCGAAACACAACAGGTAAATGAGGCACTGGAATCAGCTGATCATCCGGTAACACAGAATATCCAGCAGAACTTCGCCGGCAATATCATGGAGAAATTCGGTATTAATGGTTCTACTGCCGCCAGTATCGCTGCAGTACTGATTCCAACAGTATTGAATGCTATGAAAGGTGGTCAGCAGGGCGGCGGCGCTGGTAACGGCTTTAATATCCAGGACATTCTGTCTTCCCTGGGTGGTGGTAATCTGGCGGGTGGCCTCGGCAACCTCGGCGGCGGCAACATCCAGAATACCATCAACAACATCGGTGGCAAATTCGGTCTTGATAAAGACGGCGACGGTGATGTTGACCTCAACGATCTGACTAAAATGTTCAGATAAACATACTCCCCGAAAATTTTTAACCATTCCAATCTATAATTATGAGAAACAAACAATTGAGCATTGCGTTCCTTTGCCTGGCACTGGCTTTCATGGTAGCTTGTAAAGGCAAACCTTCCGATACGCAGATCCAGGCTAAAGTAACTGAACAACTCAGTGGTATGCCTGAAGTTACGGCTGACGTAAAAGAAGGTGTTGTAACCCTGGCGGGTAATGTACCTGACGATGCAGCCAGAACTGCTGTAGAAACTAAAGTAGCGGCAGTAGAAGGTGTTAAAAGCATTACGAATAACATCATGGTTACTCCTCCTGCTCCACCGGCACCTGTTGTGGATACAACCGCTGCACCAGTAAATGCTGCTGATGACGCACTTCGTACAGGGGTAACTGATATCACCAAAGACTTCCCTGGCGTGGATGTAAAAGTAGACGCCGGCGTTGTGACGGTTACCGGTGAATTGTCTGCTGCCAAATGGAAAACGCTGAAACAGGCGCTTGATGGTCTGCATCCGAAGAAAGTAGATGCTTCTGGTCTGAAAGTAAAATAACCTTCTAAATTCATTGTTTTATGTCATTACAGGACAAATACAAAGAACTGATAGATACTGCCAGATCATCCGGCACTGACAATCTTCAGGTGAATGAAACGGATGGCGTACTGCATATCAGTGGCGAAGCGCCGAGTGGTGCAGTAAAGGACAATCTCTGGAATATTTATGGGAAGATTGATCCGAATTTTCTTACAGGTGATGTCGTAATGGATATCAAAGTAGCAACCGCGGTGGAAGGTGCGAAGCTGGAAGTCGTGACGCAATCGTCTAATCTGAATGTGCGGAAAGGCCCGGGAACGGATCAGCCGATTATCGGGAAAGCCGGGCATAAAGAGATTGTGTCATTGGTGAGTAAGCATAGTGATCAATGGTGGTTGATCAGAACGAAAGACGGCGAGGAAGGATATGCGCATGCGCAGTATCTGCGGCCGGTTGAGTAGTTGGTCATTTTTATCTTTTTAGCCGGATGGTGTTGAGCCGTCCGGCTTTTTTTATTGATTCGCGGTAATTGTTGAGTTTATTAATTGGGGGGGTGATGTTGCTTATTGGGGTTGCGGGTGGGTGGTTGCATATAGGTTTTGTATATGGCTGTTGCGGGTGGGTGTTGTATATGCAGAGGTATTGTATATGACTGTTGCGGGCAGGTGTTGCGTGCGGTTTCAGCAGGGATCCCGGACTGACGTTCTTTGAAGTTATCGCTATGGGGCGTGGTCGGTCGTGTTGAGCGTTGGGAATGGATGATTCTTCGGACAACGTGTTGGCATACTTCAAGAGCTAAGGCCCGGGATCTCCTCCTGAAACCTGCCGCTGAACATGTCTTACTGGGGGCTTAATGGGGGCTTTATCAATGTGCTGCGTATATATCCTTACACCTTGCTATTCCTGCTCTGTTCATTCTCTAACTATCTGCAATTCCTTTATTACTTTATTCTTTTATTCATTTGCTATTCATTCTTTATCACCTTTATTCATCTGTAATTCTTTACTCCTTCTCGTCCATTCTATATTATCTTATTCCGCTGCAAATCCGTTGTTTGCTAGTATTCTGCCCTATTCTACATATTTGTCTATTATCCGTTGTTTTCTTATGTTTTTACATGGTTCACCCGATTTGTCTCCTATTCCCTTATTCACGTGCTATTCATTCTCTTCCGTCTACACTTCACTACCTACCTTTGTTTACGTCTGTTCCGGCTTCGTTCACGCCGTTCCTTCTCCTACTCCTGTATTCACATTTGCTACTTTACCTCTATCTCTTTATTTCACTACTTACCCTTTATATCCGTCTATTTCTACTTCGTTTATGCCGTTCGTCTTCTATTGCTGTATTCACTTGTTATTCATTCTCTTTCCTCACCATTCCACTGTCAATCCTCTATTCCCTCCTACCTCTTCTCCCATTCCTTCCTCTTAATTCAACACAGTTCCCATTTGCAGATCCTTTACTTCCAGCTCTTCCGGAGTAAACGTCTCCTGATAGGTACGATCTCCAACCTTATAATACACAATAACATTAAAGTCCTCCTGTTTTAGCAGATTAACTTTTGTTCCGGGAATGACCAGACCGGAATAACGGCGTTCGACGGTCTTCTTTCCTTCTACATTAAAGCCGGGTTGAAGCGGGTTACCTTCGAATTTGATCATAAATTTCGTCAGACTGAATCTTCCTGAGATAGCGATATCAGTGACCGCTTTTGTAGCGGCGGAATTGTTGTAAAATTTGAGGTTAATTTCCGCCCTGGCAATTGTATAGCCCGTGCGGATGATGGAATAGCGGGTGTCATATCCATACAGGATCAGTCGTTTTTCCTGTAGTCTGACTTTGCCCCGGAGTTTAAAGAAACGGCCAAAATAAATGGTGAATATGCGTACCAGCAAAGCGCCGGCAGCGAATCCGGTGAGGCCCCAAATTAAGTTTTCTGTATCGCAATCCATGGTTTTTCAGCTATTGATTAATATGATTAAATATTACAATGGTTGTTGTCGTTAATGCCTGATTACGGATAGCACATGGGGTCAGCTGTAATGGCTGTTAGCACCTTGATGCTATTTTCTGCTATCTGTAATCAGGTCATTAATGTGTCCCAGGGTTAATTGGTAGTACTAAAGTAACAACTTATTTTGCTTCTTTGAGCATATAGCTATTACCTTGTTTTGTCAGTTTATATTTGATTGTACGTTTACCACCGGTAGGTTTACTGTCGATATCTGTGTCACCATACAAGGGATAGGTACGTACAACATATTTTTGCTGAATGTAGAACGAATCGCGTCCTCTATAGCCTTTCTGATCAACATTATCTATATCTCCGGAGAAGATACGTACACCCTTATTATTAATATAAGTAACACCATACACACTGCCGGTTCGTTCTGTTCCTTCGGCAGCAGTGAACAGATATATTTCCGGATTTTTATCGTTATCAAGATCGTCTATGGCTGTCTGCTGCAAAATACCCTTTACGTCATGAATGGTAGTACTGTCAGCTTTCAGCGAATCAATCTTTGTGTCTGTATCAGCGATCGTGATCGTACGTCCGCTGCCATCTCCTTTAGAAACGATCGCATACTTATAATGCTTAAATCGGAGCGTCGTCGACACAGCATCATTTCCCCCTTTGGTTACATTGGAACTTTCCTCTCCAGGAGCCGGTGCACTTCCTGCATTAGCAGTACCTCCGCTGGCATTCTCACTGGAATTACTGGAGGCAGCCTGAGTTGCATCTTCCTGGGAACTGGATGAATCAGACATCTCCTGTTTACTTTTCAAAGGGGAATTACAGGCAATACCACAAATCAGTAGAAAATAAATAATGGGTTTCATACATTCACTTTTATTTTTTAATCTATTTTAATTTCTAATGTATCTCATAATGTGTATGTTATAAACGAAAACAAGGAACATGCCTGAACAAGAGAGCACAACCATAATTTTATGTGTATCTTGCTATCATGTCTTTGCTACCGTACTTACTGGTCCCCCTGTTATCCGCTTTTCTCCGTCCCTACACTTCGGCATTATTTACTTATCTGTTTACAATCGCACTGTTGCTCTTCTATCCACAGATCTATTTTTTTGTGGAAGAAAAGCTGCATCCCAGACCAATTGAGGAAGCATTTGCCGGCAGGTGTGGCATGATAGAGTTTTCTTTCATCTTTAGCCATTGGCTCGTTTTTATGCCGGCAGCACTCCTGCTCCAGGTAATTTTTAACAAACTTTTTAAACGCTGGAAAGCCACAAAAGAAGCATCCGAAACGATTAACAAATAATAAATTTTTACCGTTCGTCAAATCCGCATTTGGATTAAGCGCGCTTCATTTTTATATTTGTGCTACCAACTGAGAGCGAATTATTATTCATGATCAACACGAACAGGTATATTATGCGCAGGTTTTTACTGTACTTCCTGCTGTTCTGTGGCCTTATGACAGGCCACTCAGCCGTAGTACATGCAAAATCGCCCTTTAAGCAGAAAAGTCTCTGCTTCGAGCGCCTGTTTGATCATGAGAAAATAGAAATCCGCTGTATCGACAGCGAAGACCTCGGTATCGAAGAACCTGAAGACGTACCTGTTTTCCTGCGCGTCACCAAGGTACCTCGTAAGAAAAGATATTATCTCAATAGTCCTTCCCAGTCTTCTTCAAGTTATACGACCCGCTTCACCCAACTGGAGCATAACCTGGAGTTCTATATACCTGTACAACAAAATAAGACCGGCGTCTATCAGCAACAAAGTGCGTTTCTGCCGGCTTATTATAGTTTCCTGTCCAGGTATACCCCCTTCTGATCTGAATAGTTTTACCTATTTCTCTCCGTCACCCGTTTTTTACAAATAACATGCAGCTGTCAACAGCTGACAATCATCCTTTGCTTGTCGGCTGATGCTGTATGTATTTCAACATGACGGACCACACACAGTGGTCCTGTAAAACTATTCACTCCTATCATGCGAACGTCCAGGAACATATATATATTAGCTATCAGCGCTGCCCTTGGTGGTTGTATCACTAAAGGTGAGAACGTGAACAATGAATCAACATTAAATACCTACCCGGTCCTACAACTGTCACTCTGTGATACCGTTCTTCACAAAAATTACGTGGCAGATATCGAAGCCGTACGTAATGTGGAAATACGTGCCCGTGTTAACGGCTTCCTGAACAAGATTTATGTGGACGAAGGGCAACATGTTCAACAGGGGCAGTTGCTCTTCTCCCTCAACGATGAGGAATATCGCTCCGAACTGGCAAAAGCCAAAGCAGCACTCAGCAGCGCCATCGCAGAAGCAAAAGGCGCACAGCTTGAAGTAGATCGTGTGCAGCTGCTGGTCGAGAAAAAGGTCATCGCTAAAAGTGAACTGGAAGTAGCCAAAGCAAGACTGGCTGCTGGCAATGCCCGCATCGATGAAGCCCGTTCCTCTGAAGCCAATGCAGCCACAAGATTGTCCTATACTGTTATCCGCGCTCCTTTTGACGGATATATAGACAGGATCCCATCAAAATCCGGTAGCCTGATCGGAGAAGGTGAACTACTGACCTCCGTTTCTGATATCAAAGAAGTATACGCTTATTTCAATGTTTCTGAAACAGAATACCTGCAACACAGTCGTGCGAACAAAGGAAAAGAACATCCTATAGTACACCTCGTACTGGCAGACGGTAGTGATTATCCCTACACCGGTAAGGTAGAAACAATTGAAAGCGAATTCGAAGAAACAACCGGCTCCATCGCTTTCAGAGCCAGATTCCCCAACCCACAGTACTTACTGAAACACGGCGCCAGCGGAAAGGTACAGCTGAGCAATGCTATGAGCGATGCCATGCTCCTGCCGCAAAAAGCCGTATTTGAAATGCAGGACAAAAACTATGTATTCATCCTGGATAAATCTAACCAGGTAAAAATGAAAAACTTCGTACCAGGCGCACGACTGGCCAACTGTTACATCGTACAGTCAGGTCTCAATGCAGGCGACAAAGTTGTCTACGAAGGCGTACGCAACCTGCGCGATGGTATGAAGATCAATCCTGCTGCCATCACACTCGACAGCATTAAAGCACTGTAAAAACAGCTGCTACACCAGGCAACATATATCCGGTATCCTACAGGTACCGGTATGTGGCAGGCCAACGTATTTTCTGCTGACAACTGCTTTGCGGATACCGGGCTTTTCAGTCCGGCGTTATTTTTCATTTTTTATTACATCGTTTTATGTTCGATACTTTTATCAAACGACCAGTATTGTCGCTCGTGATCTCCCTGATCATCGTCCTGCTTGGATTGCTGGCGTTATTTACATTACCTGTTACACAATTCCCGGATATCGTTCCTCCATCCGTAACGGTGACCGCCAAATATACCGGCGCCAATGCCGAAGTATGCGCCAAAGCCGTTGCTACACCACTGGAACGCGCCATCAATGGTGTGCCGGGTATGACCTATATGTCTTCTGTTTCCAGTAATAACGGTATCACCCTTATACAGGTCTTCTTCAATGTAGGTACTGACCCCGATCAGGCGGCAGTAAACGTACAGAACCGCGTAGCGACCATCATCGATGAATTGCCGGAAGAAGTGATCAAGGCGGGTGTGACCACCGAAAAAGAGGTCAATAGTATGCTGCTCTACCTCAACGTAATGAGTGAAGACAGTACGCTCAACGAACAGTTCATCTACAACTTCGCTGATATCAACGTCTTACAGGAACTGAAAAGGATTGATGGTGTTGGTTTTGCGGAGATCATGGGTGCAAAGGAATATGCGATGCGCGTATGGCTTAAACCTGACCGTATGCTGGCCTATAATCTCTCCGCGGATGAAGTGATCAGTGGTATCCGTAAACAGAACATTGAAGCAGCGCCTGGTAAAACAGGTGAAAGTGCCGATAATGATCCACAAGTATTACAATACGTACTCCGCTATACCGGTAAATTCTTTGACCCTGCACAATACGAAAATATCATCCTCAGAGCAAATCCGGATGGTTCCGTATTAAAACTGAAAGATGTGGCGGACGTCACTTTCGGCGCCCTCAGCTACGGCATGGTATCTAAAACAGATGGTAAGCCCTCTGCCTCTATCATGCTGAAACAACGTCCCGGCTCCAACGCACAGGAAGTTATTGCCAATGTGAAAACACGGATGGCTGAATTAAAGGTCAGCACCTTCCCGCCGGGTATGAGCTATAACTTCAACTATGATGTATCCCGTTTCCTGGACGCTTCAATTCATGAAGTACTACGAACATTGATAGAGGCATTTATCCTGGTGTTTATCGTTGTATATCTCTTCCTGCAGGACTTCCGGTCTACACTGATCCCGGCGCTGGCTGTGCCTGTAGCACTGATCGGTACCCTGTGTTTTATGCAGATGCTGGGCTTCTCCATCAACCTGCTGACACTGTTCGCACTGGTGCTCGCCATCGGGATAGTCGTCGATAATGCCATCGTGGTGGTAGAAGCAGTGCACGTCAAGATGCAGGAAACCCATCTGCCACCATTGGAAGCTACGCTCGCCGCCATGAGAGAGATCAGTGGAGCACTGGTAGCAATCACGCTGGTCATGTCTGCTGTATTTGTACCTGTGGCATTCCTTTCTGGTCCGGTAGGTGTGTTCTACCGCCAGTTCTCGCTCACACTCGCTATTGCGATTGTGATATCAGGTATCAATGCCGTTACGCTGACACCCGCACTGTGTGCTATTATGCTGCGTCACAACCACGATGCGGGTAAGAAGAAAAGTTTGCTGCAACGCTTCTTTGATAAATTCAACTTCGGATATAATAAAACAGAACGCAGCTATTCAAAACTGGTCGGTTACATCGCCGGCAGAAAGATGATCACGTTTGTACTGATGATCGTCTTCTTTATAGCTACCTGGGGCGCAAGCGCTATTCTGCCGGGCGGTTTCATTCCTTCGGAAGACCAGGGTATGATCTACGTAAACGTAACCACACCTGCCGGCGCCACCGTGGCCCGTACAGAAGCAGTACTCGATCAGGTGCAACAAATCGCTGCACGTCTGCCGGAAGGAGAATCTGTGTCTACCCTGGCGGGATTCAGTCTGGTGAATGATGTTGCTGGTGCTTCTTACGGTATGGGTATGATCAACCTGAAGCCCTGGGAAGAGCGTAAACGCTCCGTGAAAGAGATCATTGCTGCACTGGAAAAAGAAACCAGGAATATAGGTGATGCCAGTATTGAATTCTTCCCGCCTCCCACGGTACCGGGTTTTGGTAACTCAAGTGGTTTCGAACTGCGTGTACTTGACCGTAGCGGTAGTGGCGATCTGAGACAAACGGCGGATGTGACCAATAAGTTTATCGCCGAACTGAAGAAACGTAAAGAAATCGGTAGTGCATTTACCAGCTTTGACCCCGATTTCCCGCAATATATGATTCATGTGGATCAGGCGATGGCCGCCAAGAAAGGCGTAAGTGTAGAAAATGCCATGTCCACCCTGCAAACCTTGCTGGGTAGTTTTTACGCCTCCAACTTCATCCGTTTCGGACAAATGTATAAAGTCATGGTACAAGCCTCTCCGCGTTATCGTACGAAACCGGAAGATGTGATGCACCTCTATGTAAAGAATGATACGGGGGAAATGGTGCCGTTCTCCAACTTTATCCGCATGGAAAGAGTGTACGGTCCGGAACAGCTGACCCGTTACAATATGTACACCGCGGCCATGATCAACGGTGACGCGGCACCGGGCTTTAGTAGTGGCGATGCCATCAAGGCGATTGAAGAAGTAGCCGCAAAATCACTTCCACGTGGCTTTGCCTTTGAATGGAGTGGTATGACAAGAGAACAGATCTTATCGGGTAATCAGGCGGTTTATGTCTTTGCCTTGTGTCTGTTATTCGTATACCTGTTGCTGGCTGCACAGTATGAAAGTTTCCTCTTACCGTTACCGGTGATACTTTCCCTGCCGGCAGGTATATTCGGCGCCTTTATCACCCTGAAAATGGCCGGACTGGAAAACAACATCTATGCACAGGTGGCATTAGTCATGCTGATCGGATTGTTGGGTAAGAATGCCATCCTGATCGTGGAGTTTGCCATCCTGCGTACCAAACAGGGACTCTCTGTGCTGGAAGCTGCCAAAGAAGGGGCCGTATCACGTCTGCGCCCGATCCTGATGACCTCCTTTGCATTCATTGCCGGTCTGATCCCTTTATGTATCGCAAGTGGTGCAGGTGCGATGGGCAACCGTTCTATCGGTACGGCTGCAGCGGGTGGTATGTTGATCGGAACGGTGTTCGGCGTACTGATCATCCCGGGCTTATATGTTTTATTCGCTTCTATTGGCAGTAAAAAGAAGACCAGGCCACAGACACCAAAACATGCGGTAGGCGCATTAACAGTGTTACTGATCGCAGGTCTGCTGACCGGTTGTTATACGCCATCCAAGGTGATCTTCCCTGATGCACCTCAGGCACCACAGGCGTTCAGCAATCCGGTGAACGACAGCAACAAAGTGGCGACCGCCGATAGCAGCAGTATCGCTACTATATCTTACAAGCAGTTCTTCACCGATTCCCTGCTGCAACAATTACTCGATACCGCCTTGCGTAATAATACCGACATGCTGATAGCGACACAGCGGATGGAAACGGCCCGTGCTCAGCTGATGGCAGCCCGTCGTGCCTGGACGCCGGAAGTAAATGCAGTAGTAAGTGCTGGTGTGGATCGCTGGGGAGATTACACACTGAACGGCGTAGGTAACTACGATACGAACCTCTCACCCAATATTGACGATAAACAAAGAATACCCGGACCTACACCTGATTACTTTGTAGGATTGCGTAGTTCCTGGGAAATAGACCTCTGGGGAAAAATGCGAAGCCGTAAAAAGGCGGCCATGCTGCGGTTCATGTCCAGCGAACAGGGACGCCAGCTGATAAGCACACAATTGATCTCGCAGGTGGCCGGCATGTACTATCAGCTCATGGTACTGGATTACGAGCAGCAGGTGATATTGCGGAATATTGCTTTACAGGAGTCTGCACTGGCGACAGTACAGATACAGCAGGAAGCAGGCCGGGCCACTTTACTCGCGGTACAACAATTCAATGCGCAATTGCTCAATACCCGCAGCATGTCACTGGGACTCCGGCAACAGACCCTGGAACTGGAGAATCAGCTCAATGCCCTGCTGGGCCGTTTCCCGCAAAGCATCAAACGCGATTCTGCACTGCTGACAATGCCACTACCACCGTTTGCCCGAACGGGTGTTCCGGCAGGTATGCTGGCACTCCGGCCAGACATCCGACAGGCGGCATTGGAACTGGAAGCCGCCAAAGCAGACATTCATGCGGCGAAAGCATCTTTCCTGCCATCACTGAATATCACGCCTTACCTGGGCCTGAATTCATTTAACGCGGGCACACTGTTCAACACGCCTGCTTCTGTAGCCTATGGAGTACTGGGTGGTTTATCAGCGCCATTGCTGAACAGACAACAACTGCGTTCGCAGTATAATATCACGACAGCTGCTGGTATGACTGCCTTTTATGACTACAGACAGCGGGTGATCAATGGCTACCAGGAAGTGATATCAGCATTGGGTAAGATACAGAACGGACAGGAAGCCTATACGCTGAAGGAAGCAGAGGTAGAAATGCTGAAGAACGGTGTTTCCACAGCTAATGTCCTATACGCCACAGGTTATGCTAATTACCTGGAGGTGATCACTGCACAAAAAAGTGTACTGGAAGCTGAACTCGCATTGGCCGGTAATAAAAAAGAATTATTGTTGGGGACCATCACCCTATATAGGGCGCTGGGCGGAGGAAGACAATAAAAACCAGGGATTTATATGATAATACCTAAATACGGAAGCGCGGATGTACGAATATCGAAAGCAGATATTCGTACATTCGCGCTTCCGCATTTAGGAAGATAGTACCGGGGCGGAACGATTTTTGAGGTATCCCTATAGCCAATTATATTAAATAAGAATGATATTAATTGTAGATGATAAACCGGAAAACATCTTATCCCTGCGAAAGGTCCTGGAATTGCATGATTTTGAAGTAGATACGGCGTCCTCCGGTGAAGAAGCATTGAAGAAGATACTAAGGAATAACTACGCGCTCATCATACTGGATGTACAGATGCCCAGTATGGACGGCTTTGAAGTTGCAGAAACCATTTCCGGCTATAGTAAAGCAAAGGATGTACCCATCCTTTTCCTGTCAGCAGTCAATAAAGACAAAAAATTTATTGCCAAAGGCTACGCCTCCGGCGGATTGGACTACATTACCAAACCCGTCGATCCGGATATCCTGCTGATGAAGGTGAAAACCTTTATTCGTTTATACGAGCAAAACAGGCAATTGCAGGTCATGCACGCCTCTCTCCAACAGGAAGTAGAGGTACGTAAACGTGCGCAGGCAGCTCTGAATGCCAAAGTACAGGAACAACATTCCATTCTTGAATCACTACCACAGGTCGCCTTTACGGCCCGGGCGGATGGTGCGGTAGAATATGCGAACCGTTTCTGGTTCCACTACTCTCCTTCCCTCGGACAATTCCCTGTCACATACGACCAGGAGCAGGCGCCCATCTCGGTATGGGAACATGCCATCAAAGCAGGCCTCCCGCTGGAGAAAGAAGTCTATCTCCATCACCGCCTGCATAACCATTTCCGTTGCCACCTTCTCAGGGCGATCCCCCTGGAAGAAGATGGCCAGATTGTGAAATGGGTAGGTACTTTCACCGATATCGCCCATCAGAAACAGGCCAACGAAATACTGGAGCAAAGGGTGATAGAACGTACACACGAACTACAGGAAATGAATCAGGCCCTGGAAGCCAGTAACCACGAGTTACAGCAGTTTGCTTCCGTCGCTTCTCATGACCTGAAAGAACCACTGCGTAAAATACAGTTATTCGGTACCATTCTGCGTGACCGTCATATCGGGACCAATCCCGATGCCATGCAATATATGGAGCGTATCGTCAGTTCTTCAGAACGCATGACAAGGCTGATCAACGACCTGCTGCGCTATTCCAGGCTTTCTGCCGATGTCTCTTTTGAACCGGTGAACATCAATGTAATTATCAAAGAAATACTGGCTGACCTGGAACTGTCTGTGCGGGATGCCTGTGCAGAGATCACCGCCAATGAGTTTCCGGTATTGGAAGCCGTACCAGGACAAATCAGACAGGCATTACAGAACATCATCAGCAATGCATTAAAGTTCAGTCGCGAGGGAGTAGCGCCCTGCATCCGGATCCATGCGGAACGTGTCGTGGAAAAGGAATTTGATAGTCAGCCTGCTGAAGAAGGGGCCTATTGCCGGATTACCATCAGCGATAATGGCATCGGGTTTAATGAGCTGTATCTGCCAAAAATCTTTACACTGTTCCAGCGACTGCATAGCCATGAAGTGTATGAGGGAACCGGTATCGGATTGGCCATCGCAAAGAAAGTGGTCGAAAGACATCAGGGGATTATTGGGGCCAGCAGTAAGGAAAATGAAGGGGCTACGTTTATCATCGTATTGCCATTGGAGCAAAGGCAGATGGTTAGTTAGGGCTTAACAGAGGTCTTTTACAAAGGCTACCAGTTCACGGATATTTAAGACTTTATCTACAGGAACATTATTCATCGCATAACGAGGCATAAAAGCCACTTCCGCGTTGGCAGGATCCTGTACGGCGGTAAAACCTCCCAGGTCATGAACAGCCTGTAATCCTTCGGAACCGTCCATATTAGCGCCGGACAAAAGAATACAATATAAGCGTTCAGCAAATACCTCTGCGGCCGACATAAAAGTAACGTCAATACTCGGCCGGCTGTAATGTACCTTTTCAGAGGCATCCAGCGTAAGTGAGCCATCAGGTTCTATCAATAAATGATAATCCGAAGGCGCTACATAGATACATCCCGGCATCAATATATCTTTCTCTTCCGCATCTTTTACAGGCAATACCGTTTTAACTGACAGCAGTTCTGTCAGCAGGGTATCGTTATCATTCTTACGATGTAATACGATGATCATTGCCAGTGGCCATTGGGGTTCCAGCTCAGGCAACAGTTGCAACAGTACGTCGAGACTGCCTGCAGAGCCGCCTATCACCAGCAGTTTGGGAAGAGCCGTCATGTCGAAATTTTTCTCCAGATCTTTTCTTTGTTTGCAAAGGGTTTGAATAATGGCGCTACCGTGGTAAAGCGGAGCGTTTCTTTAGCGCCCAAGGCCATGAATCCCAGTTGTTCCAGGCTGTCGCTGAAGAGATGTAATACTTTATCCTGCAATTCCTTGTTAAAATAGATCAGTACATTCCGGCAGATGATCAGCTGAAACTCGTTAAAGGAGTGGTCTGTCACGAGGTTATGTGCCGCAAAGATGATCTTCTCACGTAACCTGTCGGTGAACTTCGCATATTCATAATTGGCTGCATAGTAAGCGGAAAACTCCTGCTGTCCGCCGGAAGCCAGGTAGTTCTGCGAATACTGCTGCATATGTTGCAGGGGGAAGATGCCTTTACGGGCTTTCTCCAGCACACTTTCATTGATATCCGTAGCATAAATAACAGATTTATGCAGCAGGTTCAGTTCATCGAGCAGGATCGCCATGGAATAGACCTCCTCTCCTGTTGAACAACCAGCATGCCATATCCTGATCAGGGGATAGGTGGCCAGTACCGGTAATACCTGTTTACGGAGGATCTCAAAGAAATGAGGGTCCCTGAACATTTCTGTTACATTGACCGTGATCTGTTCCATGAGATAGATGAGATATTCGGGGTCCGATTTCACCCTGTAGCGGAACTCAGCAAAACTGGGGAATCTGTCTGCACTATATACACGCTGCAACCTGCGTTTTACTGAGGCGAATGAATAATCTGTAAAGTCATATCCATATTGCTCCAGCAAGTCATTTAACAGTACTAAAACATCCTCATCCTTCAAATGGCGTAGGCTATCCATCATTGCGTAGTCGTTCTGTTTTGCCGATGTAAGTTCGCAAAGTTTTCTGGCATTTCAATAATCGTATATCGTTATAGCTTCATATTGCAGTATAAAATAAGACGTATAGGCATTAACGACCTGTTAACCGAATTCCCAGATCCAACTTTTCCCACAATACGTATATATAATGAAATTTTACTATCTTTAGTATACCTTGTTGTCAATGTGAATCTTTAGAGTAACTATTCCAGACCTGGTCAACGCCAACTTATGCCAATTAACTTTACCAGGGGTCGTATTGTAGCGGCCTTATTGCTGGCAGGTATTACTGTCAGCGCTTTTCGTTCTCCGTCAGATAAAGGCAGGATGCGCCTGCACGGTATCACCACTGCTACCGACAGGACCGTTATTTCCTATAATGAGGATAGGACGGTCGCCGAACTGCTGACCACCTATAAGACAGAAGAAGGGAGTTATACAACGACCCGTATTCCCGTATATAAAAACGGGCGGCTTGTAAAAACGTTTGTGACAGATGATGAATCGTCACATGCGCCTACCCTTTTCGCCACATATGATTATTCGGAGAAAGGGAATATCAGGAGGATTATTTATTACCTGGATGGGCTGGTGCATAGCTATGATTCGCTGGTGTATAATAGTAGCGGACAAATCACTGCCCGTTATTTCTTCAATGATACACAGGACGGACTGGCCTTCGAAAATAATAGTTGTCAGTTCTACACCTGGGACGTAAAAGGGAATATCATCAGCGTGCATAATATGGGCCGTGTGAATAAGAAACTGCCTTTTACAAAGGCTTCCACGACTACTTATACGTACGACGATCATCCGAACGCACAGCATAGCATCCCGGCACTGCCTTACCTGGTAGACATTGCAGCCGTCAATCTTTCCGCAAATAATATCATAACAGAGACTATCACGCCCGTTACGGGTAATAACCGTATCGTGAACCAATATAAGTATGCTTACAATGAAGAAGCTTATCCGAAGCAGATCACAACGACTTATGCAGAGGGAGGCGAAACAGTGGTGACAGAACTGGAATGGAGCTGGTAATGGTCAACGCCCAATAAAAGAACACCCGACGGGCGAAAGCCTGCCGGGTGTTCTCATTTTAAATCCCTTTGTATGCACGTATTGATTACTGTGGATACAGGATCTGTGTTGCCAGAACATCACCAGCGGTGAAGCCGTTCCAGTTCAACACAAAAGAGTTCATTACAGAATTAGCATCAACACTGGGCGTACCAGGAATGAAGATACCCTGGTTCTGGTTAGTGTGATAGAAACCGATCGTGTGCCCCAGTTCATGAGTGATGGCAAACAGTTTCTGACTGGCAGGCAGACTGTTGTAGTTACTGTTGATCTCAACGCTTACACCCGGACGGCTGTTGGAGCCTGGCAGATAAGCACGTGCGATCCAGTTGGCAGACTCAAAGCCCATGAAAACTCTTGTGTCAGAGTTAGCCTGTGAAGTCACGATAGACATACCCAGTCTGGTACCATTAACGGCATTCCAGTTGTTTACTGCCCCCTGGATAGCGGTTCTCCAGGCAGTAGGTACAGCCGCATCGATGTACAGTCTCACATTGGAGTTGTAGGCATTACTGATAATGTAAGTACCTCTCCAGTGTTCAGTACCTGCGATACCGTCTGTTTTGTCTTCGTTAGCTGCACGTTTGGCCAGTTCAGCTTTCGTAATGAGCACATCGCCATCGATGATGTAGGTGTCACCTTTCAGCTCGATGTTCTCTTTTTTGAAACCTAACCTTTCCAGGTAACTTACCAATTTGTCTTCAGCTGGCTTAGCTTCTGTTGCGATTTTGTCTTTGCTACATGCAAAGAGGAACATTGACAATGCGAAGAAAAGAAAATGAATTTGACGCACATAGATTGACTGGGTTTTCTTTTTCATACTTAAGTGGTTTTTATTTGAGGGTAAAAAAAGAGCTCGCTGACAGATAAATTGAATTTACAATAAAAATGGAATGCAAAAACAATTATTACTATCACTGCTAAACGTAAACAAAGCAAAACCACAGCGACTAAAAACAAGACAGGGCAAGCCTTTGAGGCTTGCCCTGCTGCAGAGATGTTGCGGCATCAGTGCCTGTTAATTAGCACCCTGCTGCTCTTTTATAAATGTATTTATTTTTTTTCCGCTACCTGCAATCCAGACGATATCCCCCTCCAGCAAGTGCATTCCCGACTCTGGATTTAAGATCCTTCTTCCCTGCCTTTCCACGCCCAGCACAATTCCGCGGGTACGTTCACGTATACCGAGTTCACGTATAGTCTTGTTGGCAAGACGTGATTTTTTACCTATCAGGAATTGCCGCAAAGCGATCGGATCCGTATCCTGCGGCTGTGCATCAGCATCTACTGATAATGGTTCGAGAAAACTGTTGAACTTCTCCAGTTGTTCATCGGTACCAATTCCCGTGATAATATCGCCAGGAAACAGTCTTTCATATTTATCAGGTGCATAGATCTTCTGTCCGCTTCTGTTGATTAACGCAATATTTATCCCGAAGTTTTCGCGTAGAGCTAATTCGAGCAAAGTCTTACCTGATACCGGCGATAAAGGACGTATCTCCGCCACCGCAAGATGCGCGTGCCAGGGAGCGAGCACATATTTATTAATGTTGCCCACTTTAGCTTCACGTGCATTGAAATTGGAAAAGAAGCGTCCTTCGATCGTCGTATAAAACGTCTGTATCTTATGTCTTAACAGGAAAATCAAGGCAATGATACCCGCCGTTACCAATACTGCAATAGAATAAGAGAAGAAACGGTCCATAAAGAAACCGATCAGGAACACCGCCAGTATCATTCTTGAGAAACGTACCAGCAGTAAAGGTCCGCGGTACTTTTTCTGTTCCCATATATTAGAGGACGCCTGACTGCTGATATTCCGTAACGCCAGTGCCCATAGGAAAGGCATCAGTAATATCAGCGTGATCAATGCACTCGCTATACGCCCCCAGTTATACCCGTTGAATTTGATATTGATCAGCGGCAGCAGATAGTAATAAGAGAGCAAGGTGATCGCCAGGATCACCACTGCATAGATCGTCATATTAACCACATAAGAACGTAAGAGCTGTTTCCAGTCACTGACCACAGAGATCGTCTGCGTAGCTGCACTATAACGGTTCAGGGAAGTCTTCCAGCGATGTGGTAAGACGCCTGCGAGCTTCTCATAAAACGGAGCGGACAAACGTATCATATAAGGCGTGGTGAACGTCGTAACCGCAGATACGGCTACCGCTACCGGATACAGGAAATCGCTAGTTACTTTTAAAGACAACCCGAGCTGTGCAATAATGAAAGAGAACTCCCCTATCTGCGCAAGACTCATACCCGCCTGCACAGACGTTTTTAAAGGCTGACCTGAAAGCAATGCTCCTATACAGGTGCTGAGGGTTTTACCCGCCAGTGTCACCAGTGTAATAATCGCTACGGGAAGGGCATATTTCACCAGCATAGCCGGATCAATCAACATACCTACCGAGACAAAGAAAATGGCTCCAAAGAGCTCTTTTACCGGTTTAATGAGATGTTCTATCTTCTCCGCCTGGGTCGTTTCTGCAAGAATAGATCCCATGATGAATGCACCCAATGCCGGAGAGAAACCTGCCTGTGTAGCCAGTACGACCATCAGCAGACAAAGACCAATAGCCGTCACTAAGAGGGTCTCTTCATTCATCAGCTTCTTTGTTTTACGCAGCAATGTCGGAATGAAGAAGATCCCTGTTATAAACCAGGCAATGAGAAAAAAGACAAGTTTGATAACGGAATTGAGCATTTCTCCGCCGGCAAACTGCTGACTGACAGCCAGGGTTGATAATAAAACCAGCAGCACGATGGCTACCAGGTCTTCTACGACCAGGATACCGAAGACGAGCCCGGCAAACTGTTGGCCTTTAATGCCTAGTTCTTCGAATGCCCTTATGATGATGGTTGTGGATGATATAGACAATATGCCTCCGAGGAAGATGCTGTCCATGGAGGACCATCCCATCAGCTGACCGACAAGATATCCCAGGAGCAGCATAAATACGACTTCTACGATTGCGGTGATAGACGAAGAGCCACCGACTTTAATCAGTTTCTTAAAACTGAATTCAAGTCCGAGACTAAACAGCAGGAAGATGACACCAATCTCCGACCATATTTTGATATTAGCCTCGTCCGAGACTGTCGGCACGAGGGATACGTGTTGTCCCACCAGGAGTCCGGCCACAATATATCCAAGCACGAGCGGCTGCTTCAGTTTTTTGAAGATCAGTGTTGTGATAGCAGCAGCAATTAAGATCAAAGCCAGGTCGGCAATCAGCGGTGGTAAATGTATCATTCGTAAAATCCGGTTTAGTGAGTTGAGATAATTGAATAACGCCAAAGTCCCTGCCGATGTTAAAACGGTAGGGATGGCAATAAAACAGTGTAAAGTCAATTACTTCACCAGAAAATATGCTGGGGGAAAATAAGCGATCGAATGATAGTGTGCAGGTCGGGCAACAAACGCGCTGCCTGCACTTTACAGGTATATAGTGTGATCCGTCCAGGAAAAAGGCCCCTTCCGGATCCCGTACCTTCACGGGTGTCTGTTTTAACGGATACGATAAAAGACTGATGGGAGGTCGTGCACACCGTGTCGGGGAGTCTGGATTCCCCGTAATGGTTCAACTGATGGTCACATGACAGTACTCTCAGATATGGCTGGACGGAAACGGCTGTTATATCATCTTTACCGCATTCTGTCATTGCTGCGCTGACCTTCAGTCCGCAGCAAAACAGTATAATGGAAAGACACAGATAGAAAAGATTCCGCATACGGACAAAGATATCGTTTTATCCTTATCCCCGTACTTTATCGAGCAGATCGCTGAGTACAGCAGCTTCAGCGGCTGTGATCCTGTCTGCCAGATCATCATAAAAAGTATCCATCAATACATCTACGTCGGATAGGAGTTTCAGTCCCTGTGGCGTGATATTGATGTCCATTTTTCGTCTGTTATGTGGGCAAAGGCGGCGCTGTACGTACTCAAGTTTTTCGAGTTTGTCCAGCAAACGGGTTACGTCACTTGCTTTATCAAGCATGACGTCTTTGATATCGCCGGCTGACACAGGGTCCGGATGGCGTCCCTTGATGATGCGCAGGGCATTGTAGTGCTGCGGCAACAATCCGTGTTCTTTCAGGTTGGCTCCAAGGGCGTCACGTAGCCAGTTACCTGTGAACAACAGGTTTACTACGATCTTATGATAGTCGTCCTTGAACTTCCGCTGATTAATAGCTTGTTCAATCTTCATAGCCCAAAGATAATAAATATGGGTGTTGCAACATATTTGCTTTAATGTATTCTTTTAACAGTCTGTGGATATTTTAAATAAGGAGCGATCACTATATTTGTAAACCACCATTCCTGATTACAGATACCTTCCTTTTATACCATCTGCAATTTAAATTGTCTATGAATATCTTAACTACGCCATGGCCATGGTATGTTGCAGGTCCGCTGATAGGGCTGACCGTCCCCCTCCTGCTATTGCTGGGCAACCGTCATTTCGGTATTTCAGCCAATCTACGGCATATCTGTGCGGCCTGTCTGCCAAATAAAATCCCTTTCTTTTCCTATGACTGGAAAAAAGAATCATGGAATCTGTTCTTTGCGGCCGGTATTATGATTGGTGGTTATATAGCTGTCACCTTTCTGGCCAGTCCTACGCCATCTGTTATTGCGCTGCAACTGGAAACCGAATTACAGGGCTATGGCCTTTCCTACACTGGTTCCCTCCTGCCGGCAGACCTCTTTAACTGGCCGGCACTGCTGACGGCAAGGGGATGCATCCTGATGGTTGCCGGCGGCTTCCTGGTAGGTTTTGGTACCCGCTATGCCGGCGGTTGTACCTCGGGTCACGCCATCATGGGCCTCTCTAATCTGCAATGGCCTTCACTAGTGGCTACCTGCTGCTTTATGGCAGGTGGTTTTATCATGGCCAATCTGATCCTTCCTTTTATCCTTCAACTGTAAACTTATAACAATGTCTTTACATGGATACAGACTTTGAAGTGGTGAGCACCTCCACTACTAACAACGCTCCTGCAAAAAAGACCCCCTGGTGGTCTCAGCTGCAATTCCTGGCCGCTGGTATATTCTTCGGGATCATCCTGATCAAATCAGAAGTAATGTCCTGGTACCGGATACAGGAAATGTTCCGCTTACAATCCTTTTACATGTATGGCGTCATCGGTTCGGCGGTCGTGACAGGAATCATCTCCGTGCTGATCATCAAAAAGACCGGGGCTAAAACGCTGTACGGCGAACCTATAACCTTCCAACCGAAGTCCTTTAATAAGGGCCAGATCTTTGGCGGATTGCTCTTCGGATTTGGCTGGGCATTGACAGGCGCCTGTCCGGGACCATTGTTTGCGCAGATAGGGGCCGGATTCTCCGTGGTAATCGTTACGCTCTTTAGCGCAATACTGGGTACATGGGTGTATGGTAAGCTGCGGGACCGCCTGCCGCATTAGCGGATACAGCCACCCGAAGGCAGTATGGCTGATAAATACCCGTCGTTGCATATGGTGGCAGCATAACTCATTGATTACTTGCCCGCTATATACTGGGGAGATCGATTGCTTTAAACAATCATTCCCTTGCCGTCCCCAGCAGGCACTTTCCAATAGAAATTACTTGTTCTAACAAGTTTAAAATTGACACTTTTCAATCCAGGCAAGCGAAAGGAGAGATCAAACGATTACAAAGATGTTAATTTTTGGTTAACGGGACGCTAAATCATACGTTAACCAGATAAAATATAGCCTTTACCAAAATGCACTTGGAGGCTGACGGCTCTCTATTATCTTTGATATAGGTTTTTCATAGGATATGGTTAAAAAATTTAGGGCGGTATTCTTACCGCCCTTTTCCTTTTCTACTTCTTTCCGTTTATATGCTATAGTTTAGCGTTATATTAAAAGTTATTATCGGGATGACATACGCACTCATTACAGGGGCCAGTAAAGGTATTGGTCTGTCTATGGCACACGCCCTTGCTTCCAGAAAATATGATTTACTGTTAATCGCCCGTTCGGAGCAGGAACTCACTGCTGCCGCCAATGAATTGCGTAATAAATGGCAGGTAGAGGTAGCCTGGCTGGCCATTGATCTGTCCTCCCCTGAAGCAGCTGCCCGTGTCGCTGAATGGGCGGGCAGGTATCCCGTCTCTATCCTGATCAATAATGCCGGCTACGGTGTATGGGGCAACTTTTCCGACCGCTCTTTATCTGAGCACCAGCAGATGATTCAGGTGAATGCGGAAACACCGGTGGCACTTTGTCATCACCTCCTGCCTGTATTGCGTCAGCAACCACAGGCTTATATATTAAATGTCTCCAGTACGGCTGCTTATCAGGCGGTGGCCACGCTGACCTTGTATGCGGCGACCAAGTCGTTTATGCTGTTGTTTTCAAGGGGTTTGAGACAGGAGCTGAAAAAGAGTAATGTGTCGGTGACGTGTTTGTGTCCGGGGCCGGTGAAGACGAATTTTATTGATCGTGCGGGCATGCAGGCGATCAAGGAGACGGCGGATAAATACGGTATGTTGGCGGATGATGTGGCGGATATTGCCATTAAAGGCATGTTCCGGAAGAAAGCGGAGATTATTCCCGGGGCGATGAATGTGGTGACGGCGTTTATGACGCGGATAGTGCCGAAGGCAATCGTAGAAGCAGTGGCCGCCAATCTTTATAAGACCAGATAAATAATCATTTTTATTATAGATACGGGTAATATCCAGTAGGAAGAATGCACCCTTTCATTGGTTTTTCGTTATTATTTTCCTTTTCCAAATGTTTACAAGCGCTGATGTCATTGCCTTCCTGGGACTGATGCTTTAGGGCTGCGTCAGATTTGCAGATAGGATGACGGGCTGACGCCCTCCACGCATTCTTGCAACGGGGCGGGGGAAAGCGTTGAGGGCTGGGATGTTGATTAAAAGCTTGTGGATAGGGTGAACAGTGCGTGAAGGGCTAAGGCCCTTTCATCTCCATCCGCAAACCTGACGGCTGCGCATGAAGTGGCGGCTTTGTTTTAGGGAGAGATGAACGTTTGCAAAGATACCGGATGATACATGGAAGAGTTGTTTTGATTATCCTAAAAAGTATGTGTCAATGTTAATGTGATTTTACACAATCGGTAGTATGCTTAAAAAATAAGACGAATCTTGTGCAGATTCGTCTTGCTGATATGAAAGAAAGCAAATGTATTTGTGTGCTTATGTAATTATGCTTGATTTGGACAAGTGCATGTAAGCCATCCATGTAATTTACTATGCCTGGCCAGCACATTTTACTGTATATCTGATCTGATAGCTGATAGTCGACCCCTTATTTCATCACCTATATCTATTGGTAAGTGTTGCTATTCCATACACTTATCCCTTATTTATACTTTGCTGATGCTTGCTGATTCTTTATTACTCCCTGACTAATCATCTGCCGCTCCTGTGTATTATATACGGTCTGACACGATGACGAATGACCTCCATTATTTCAGGATAACACCGGCCAGTCTTTGATACAGGAGGGTCGGACTATTCTCATGTTTAGGTTCATATTTTCCGGCAATGATAGGCACATAGATCACGCGTCTGCGGCTGGCCTCTCCTATTACATTTGACTGGGCTACACGATGCCAGAGACGACCATCATGGACAGTAAGATCACCTGCATTGGGCGCGATTGCCAGTTCGTGTTTATCGGGTTTGTGACCGATAAAGTATTTCTTTCTGAACAGCATACTGAAGATGTTCTGTCTATGTGTACCAGGAATGATGCGCAATCCGCCGTTTTCCGGACGAAGATTACTCAGGTGGATACCTACATTCAGCATGGGGTTTAGTTTCCCATGCAGGAAGATATCACGTAAACCATCCGTATGCCAACCCATTTTAGTGAAAGTGCTCTCCGGACCATTCACATAATGATTCAACACCATCCCATCCTTTTCATTCTCTCCGATACGGGCGCCGGGGCCTATTAATTGTAAGAGGGTCTGTAAGCGATTGTCCTTCAGCAGATCTGAAAGTACACGCGTATGTTGATTGATAAAAGCAAATCGTTGTACTATCGGCTGACCGTCCAGATCTTTGCCATATTTCACCGGTACTCCATTCACCTTCTCTACGTTCCCCGAAATCCATCTCTGCTGCACCTCTTCTGATGCGTTGACGATCTCCTGCACCTGCTCCGGCGTCAGAAAATTAGAGAAATGGATATAACCGTTTTCTTCAAAAAATGATTGTTGCTCCTCGGTAAGCGCATTACCGAGTGTAAATGTTTGATAAGCGACAGACATAGATGCGTAGGTTTAATAAGTGTTCAGCTGTAAGTAAGCTTTAAATTAAAATCTGACTGTAATAGAAAGTGAGACTCTCCTCCCATCAGCAGAAAAACGATGGGATATAGATAATTCAGCAACAACAATAAGGGCACCTTTTGCTTATGGGTAAGCAGGAAGTCATTAAGTGATATGTGCCTGACTGGGGATGCATTATTAGTCTACTAGTTTTGTAGGATAAAGATAATTGGAATATTATTATTGAACAAAAAAATTATCTCCTCCTGCCTGCCCCCTATCCCTCGCCCCATAGTAAGAACGCGTAGAGGGCGTCAGCCCGGAATCCCATCTGAAACCGGCCAGGCCCCTAAAGACGCGAAACAACAAAACTCCAGTAATTTACCCCAACATAGCAAGAACATATAAGAAACCACCAATACTCAAAAAACTTAAGCTCACCCTTTTGACTGCTTCTCCTCAAACCGCCTCCTATTCTCCTTAATCGCCTCCATATGCTCCTGCCCCCAACTCGTCAGCTGCTGTATATGCGGCACTAAACTCCTCCCCAAGTCCGACAACTCATACTCCACCCGCGGCGGTATCTCCGGAAAAAACTGCCTTATAATCAACCCATCAGACTCCAACGACCGCAACGTCACCGTCAACATCTTCTGCGAAATATCCCCGATCGTCTGCGCAATCTCACTAAACCGCAACTTCCCCTCATGCGACAATAACTCTATTACCAAAATCGACCACTTATCGCCAAAACGATCCAACACCTGCCGTATCGGACAATCCCCTATCCATATTTTTCCATCACTATTTTTCACCATAACAAATTGATTTTCACGATCGTTACTAAAAGGTAAGTAAGTTGCCGTGACGAAACGTTATTGTTTAACATGTGTCCGCCTCCTACCTTTGTTCAGCTTTCCAAAAGAAAGTAACTCTCTTATAAGAGTAAAATTATCATAAATATTTAAAGAAATGAGAAATCGAAAATAGTGTAATACCTTAACCTAGTTTAAGATTTCTGCAACGATATATGTTGAAACATATATTCTCAAAAAAAAGATCTAATTTTAATTTTCTAAACAAGCGCAAACATGAAAAAAATCACAATCATCGCCTCTTTACTGGCACTTTCCGCAACAACATTTGCACAATCTAAATGGTCTGTAGATAAAGCACACGCTAGACTGGGTTACACTATTTCCCACATGACACTGTCTGAAAGTGAAGGTAACTTCAAATCTTACACTGCTGATATCACTGCTTCTAAAGCTGATTTCTCTGACGCTTCTTTCAACATCAGCATCGATGTAGCTAGTCTGAACACAGAAAACGAAATGCGTGACAAACACCTGAAAAGTGCAGATTTCTTTGATGCAGAAAAATATCCTACCATCACTTTCAAGAGCACTTCCTTCAAGAAAACAAGTGGTAATCAGTACAGACTGGTGGGTGATCTGACCTTCCACGGTGTAACTAAACAGGTAATGCTGAACGCAGTATACAACGGTACCCAGGAGAATGCACAGAGCAAGAAACTGGTTGCTGGTTTTACTATCACTGGTACTTTCAAACGTAAAGATTTCGGTTTCGCTACAGAAGCTCCTGCTACCATGCTGGGTGAAGATGTTAAGCTGAGGGCAAGTGGTGAATTCGTAAAAGAATAATTTAACTTACGGCAATGAAAAGATTAGTAATATTTTCATCAACACTGCTGCTCACAGCAGCAGTGTTTGCCTTCGCCGCACTGGCACAGGCATGGAACATCAGTGGCAAGTATAATATTGCCTTCTCTACAAATGAAGCAAGCGGTATCTTCAAAACCTTTAAAGGTACTATCGCTTTCGACGAAGCCAATCTGGCTGCTTCTAACTTCAGTGTATCTGTTGATGTTGCTTCTATCAACACCGGTAATGCACTGATGAACAAACACGCTAAAAGCGACGAGTGGTTTGATGCAGCGAAATATCCTGAAATCAAATACACCTCCAAAAAGATCGTAAAAGCAGGTGCTGGCTACCAGGTAACCGGCGACCTTGAAATACATGGTGTTAAGAAGGAATTCACCATTCCTTTCACTTTCAAACGCGCAGGTAACGGCGCAACCTTCGATGGTACATTCAAAGTAAATCGTAACGATTTTCATATCGGTAAACCAGGTGGCGACGTAGCTGACATGGTCAACGTAACAATAGCCGTTCCTGTTGTAAAGGGCTAATCCTTAAATCAGATATATGCTTAAAAAAATATCACTGCTTGGACTGCTCGCAGTATTAGTAGGTGGGCTTTCCGGTGTGGCTGCTCTCGTTTATCAGAAGGTGTATATTGAAACGATAGGAGAAGGATTCGTAAATGTCGCCAGTATTGCCAATATGTTCAAATACACACTGGCAGGCGCATTCGTTGCAGCAATCGGCTATTTCTTATTGAGCCTGGTGCTGAAAGGTAAAACAGACATGGTGTTTAACCTCCTGTTTGTCATCCTTACTTTCGCAAGTATACTATATCCCATCGGCCATCAACTGCCGCTGGATCAGGAATCACCTGAATTATTTCCCGGACTCGCAGTGCCTATGCACTTTTTCCCGGCGCTCGGATGGTTCGCTTTAAAGCCACTATTCGGCAAATCAATCTAACAATCCATTTGCACTGAAATTATATAAAAAGGGGCTGCTCAGTAACTGAGCAGCCCCTTTTTTATCGTCTGTACTATGACTGTCTAAGCTGTTTATACAAATGCACTGAACCCGGTGATCGCCCTTCCCACAATCAGCGAGTTGATCTCCTTCGTACCCTCATAAGAATAGATCGCTTCTGCATCCGCTACAAAACGCGCCACATTATATTCCAGCAGTATACCATTACCGCCCATTACCTCCCTCGCACGACTCACAATATCACGCGTACGCAATGAACAGAATACTTTCGCAATAGAGGCATGTTCATCTTCCAGCCTACCCTCATCCTGTAACTCCGATAAACGGTAGACCATCGTCTGCATAGCCGTCAGATTCGACAGCATCTCCACCAGGTGATTCTGGATCAGCTGGAATGAACCGATCGGGCGACCAAACTGCTTCCGCTTCTGCGTATAAGCCAGCGCATTCTCATACGCCCCCCTGGCACATCCTACTGCCAGCCAGGCGACGCCTGCACGGGTCATCCGTAATACCTTCGCTGTATCTTTAAAGGAATTGGCGTGTTGTAAACGATCTTTCTCTTCCACCACACAATCCTTCAACGTAATCACTCCGTTCTGTACTATACGCAACGCCATTTTATCGTGCATCTTCTCTACACTGAAACCCGGGGTATCCTTCTTCACCAGAAATCCTTTTACCTCATTATCATCCACATCTCTTGCCCAGATCACCAACACATCCGCAAAGGTGGCATTCCCGATCCACTTCTTCTGACCATTCAGTATCCAGGTATCCCCGTCCCGTTTGGCCGTAGTAGTAAGTCCGCCAGCCGCACCGGAACCTACTTCCGGCTCTGTCAGCCCAAAAGCACCGATCTTTTCCAGCCGCTGCATACCCGGCAACCACTCCTTCTTCTGTTCCTCCGATCCCAGCAGATAGATAGAACCCATCGCCAGACCACTCTGCACCCCGAAGAAAGTCGCCATGGAACAATCCACCCGTGCAATTTCCATTGTGATAATACCTTCCATCAGAAAAGAGGATTGAATACCGCCATACCCTTCGTAAGTCGAGCCGCAGATATCCAGGGCTGCCAGCTTCGGCAGTAACTGAAAAGGAAAATCAGATTTCACCCAGTGTTCATTGACAATAGGTTGCACCTCAGATTCCATAAATTCGCGGACCTTCAGCTGCAACGCCCTGTCCTCCGGACTCAGCATTCCGCTCAGGTCATAAAAATCACCATTTACGGGTGGTAACTCTTTTTTTCTTTCTCCGCCGCTGCTCTGCAGCATACGCATCAGACCAGAAAGTTGCTGGTCATTCATTTTACCTACAGTGGCCATTACTTTCGGCAGATCTATCTTCTCGGATAAACGCCCCAATTGTTCGAAGTCAATGTTCTTCAATAAATGGAAGGCCTGCCTGATGGTGGACAATTTAACTGCCATGGGATCAAGTATTAGTCCCTTAATTTAGCCAAAACTGTTAAATGTTCATTCCACCTGGTACAATAATTTCGAAGAATCTGTCGATATACGAATATGAGACATCTCCTCCTCTAATTTTTCGGCTACTTTTTTCCGGGCAAACAGATTATAAGGAAATCGTAACCAGACCTTAAACTTAATGGCAGGTTCTTCATTATCCAGGCGATAGCCAAAACGGATCTGTCGTACTTTACTTTTGCCCAGCGCGTTAGTGAGATGACGGACTACTTCCGCCGGATTCTCCAAAGTTGTGAACTCTTGCATGATTTGACGGCTTAGGTTTTACTCTCCAAAAGGCATTTCAATAAAAAATATTAACTCTAAAGTTCATTTCACGGACTTTCATGGGACCAGGACGGTAGACTCAGCAATGAATTTATGGATCTAATCAGGTATCTTTGGGCGAACACGTATCCTACTATGTAACGCTGATGAAACTATACCTATTCTCCCCCATCGAAAAAAAATACCGGGAGGAGTTTAATCAACATACGAGACAGCAGAATATTAAAGTAACTGCATATATAGCACTGATCGTCGCCATTGCGGCTATCTGTATCAGAGTGGCATCCTGGATCATCCCTTACCAGGAGATGCTGTTGCCGCAACGTTATACTGAATACGTTGTTATTAATAACTGCATGATCAGCATTTCTGTGTTGTTTGCCTGTCTCCTTTTTATCATTAAGAAAAAGCCTCAACCAAAGCAGCAAAATCGATACCACTTTGTCAGTATCCTCTATACGCTTTTATTTACAGGCAGTTGCATGTCCCTGACATTCGTCGCACAACACAATCCCAAAAATACAATGACAATGCTGTTGCTTGGATTACTCACTGTGGGGGTGTTGCTTATTTTCTCGATCCGCAACCTGTTGCTGGTCGCCGGACTCTCCATTGTTACATTTGTATTATTCTTCGGTATATTCCAGGTTTCAGAGGATACACGGGCACTCAACTACGTCGCTTTCTGGCTGATCATCGCCTGTTTCATGGTTGTTTCCCGCCTCATATATTCATATCATGCGAACTATTTTATCAAGCTGAAAACTATTGAAGACAAAAACGAGGAAATCCAACGCACCAACAAACTGAAAAATGAGATCTTAGCCATCGTTGCACACGATCTCCGGAATCCAATTGCGGGTATCCGTTCAGTTACACACCTGATGCAGGAATATCCCTATACGCCGGAACAGGAAGACAAATACCTCTTCTGGATAAAAGATGCCTGCGAAACGGCCGACCAGATTATTGAAGAATTACTGCTTGCAGCGAAACAACGGGAAAGTGCTCTCTTACAGACAGACTACATCTCACTGAACGAATGGCTCCAGGAGGTACGCGATAACTGGTTACAACAATCCGGCTTTAACAGGGCGATATTACTGGAATTACCTCCTGAAGAACTGAAAGCCCGGATACATACCGGGAAAATGCAAAGGGTAGTAGATAATCTGCTGCACAATGCGGCTAAATTCACGCCCATAGAAGGTGATATTACAATCGGTATGCGCCGGCACAGGGGCGGTGTCCGTATATCCATTGCAGATACGGGTATAGGTATTCCCGAAGCACTGATTCCGAACCTCTTTGATCAGTTTACCAGTTCCAGCCGCAAAGGCTTAAATGAAGAACCTTCCAATGGCCTCGGACTTCATATCTGTAAACAACTCGTACACGAACATGGTGGCAGAATTTATGTACATTCACAGGAGAATAAGGGAACGATATTTAGTATAGACCTGCCATTTACGCTGTTTTAAGAAAGCATTGGAATGAAGGACGGAGGATACGGATAGCACCTGCCATTTATGCTACTGTGTAAACGCCTGTTCATTTGCCAGGTCTCTGACTATAGTCAACCTACGTTAATGTTACCATTTTAACGCAGGATCAACGTAAGATGACTATAGTATAAGTATATTATAACAAAGAAAAAGCCCCCAAAGCAGTACACTTCGTGGGCTTTTTCCTTGTTATAACACAATTGCTTATCACGCTTAATTCTTCAGTAGTTTCTCCGCATCTTTATCATCATACTGCGTTATCAGTACCTTCAAACGTTTCTTCAGGTTTACTATATTCTTCGCCTGTGCCGGATCATTGTAAATATTATGCAGTTCCTGCGGATCGTTTTTCAGATCATACAATTCCCAGAAATCAGCAGGTCCATAAAAACGTACCAGTTTATATCTCTCCGTACGTATGCCAAAGTGAGGCGATACATGATGCGGCTCCGGGAACTCGTAATAATGATAATACATATCCTTCCTCCAGCGGGTAGTATCCCCTTTACCGCTCACCAAAGGCATAAACGAAGTACCCTGCATATCTGCAGGTGCTTTTACGTGTGCGATATCCAGTAAGGTAGGCGCCCAGTCAATATTCAGCATAAAGCTATTACTGTTTGTACCGGGTTTGATCACACCAGGATAACGCATTACAAAAGGCGTATGTAAAGACTGTTCGTAAATAAAACGTTTGTCAAACCAGCCATGTTCTCCCAGGTAGAAGCCCTGATCGGAACAATAGATCACCACTGTATTGTCGGCCAGTCCGGTGCTATCGAGGTATTGGAGGATGCGTCCGATATTCCTGTCCAGGGAACGGGCAGTAGCGAGATAATCGCGCATATAACGCTGATATTTCCACGCTGTAAGTGCTTGGCCACTCAGGTGCAGGGAATCGAATTCGTGGCTTATTTTCTGCTCATAATACTGAGCAAACGGCGCCAGCTGCTCTGGTGTGAACCTGCCGTATTCACTGTTTTTATTTTGCTGATAGTTTACATGCACTTTCAGGTCTTCTTTCAGTCGCATCGTGTTGGAGATGGTCATATCCTGGTCGAGGGCTGCACGACGGCCTTTATAGTCGTCGGAGAAGCTAGCAGGCAGCGGGAAATTAATACTGTCGTACGCGCCCAGATCAGGCAGGTCAGGCAGCCATTCGCGGTGTGTTGCTTTTTCTCCTACAACGAGCATAAAAGGACGGCTTGTATCCCGGCCATTAAGCCAGGATACAGACAAGTCCGTAATAATATTAGTGACATAACCGCCCATCCTCACCGTATCATTCGGTGTGGAAATGAAGTCCGGATTGTAGTATTTACCCTGACCAGGCAAAATGCTGAAGTAATTGAATCCCTCTGGCAATGTACCAAGGTGCATTTTACCTATCCATGCAGTCTGATAACCATTTTGCTGCAAAATACCGGGGAAAGTCTGCTGGGTATTGTCGAATCGTTTTTCATTCAGTGGATACCCATTTTTATGGCTGTATTTTCCTGTCAATAACGTAGCTCTGCTTGGTCCACATATGGAGTTGGTGACCATGGCATGATGGAATAAGACCCCTTCGCGTGCTATCCGGTCGATATTTGGCGTTTGCACATACCTGTTACCATAAGCACTGATGGCCTGGTAGGTATGATCATCTGAAAGAATGAAGATGATATTTGGTCGTTTCGACTGTGCACTCAACAGAATTGGTGCAAGGAGTACAATAAGTGCGACAACTACAGATCTGATATTCGTAATTTTCAACATAGAAGCTAAGATACTCAATAAGGTTTAGTATCCTAGTACCCACTGACAGATTAAGGGTATGATGTATGACCATATCCTCTGTCGCCCACATGTACAACCTGCAGTATACGTGTGGCAATTGCATTTACTAATTGTGGATCTGCGGCATAGTCTGCATTTGGCTGGAGGTAACCATTGATCTGCAGTAAATAGTCGATTGAATGGTCCTCGTCAAGTACAGCTTTATAGTGCTCAATGCCCATTGATTCGTGAGGCTGTACAACTACAATGTAATTGTCTCCTTTCAGATCAAAATCTAATGTAAAATCTTTCATACGGCATTTTGTTTAGGAAGAACAGTTGTATGTAATCTAAATATAACAAAATTAAAGCCATGTAGTTGCAAAAAGATTTCATTGCTGCTAGTCTTCTTTTGCCCCTTTTTCTCCGGCAAACCAATGCTCTTTCTGCTTAAAAAGTACATTAAAGGTTGTCAGCGAACCGTATATCCTGGTGATATACTGCTGCATGTTTATTTTGTCTTCATCGCTCAGTTGCTTGTGACTGTTAACCTGCTGTTCCAGCACACGAAGCCGGTCGCGGACCATTACTATTTTATGAAAAAAGACCTCAATGGGTATCTCCTTGGCCTTCAATGAAGGATCCTTCGGTTGTAATAACAAGGTGCCTCCTTCCCATCTGTCCCCCAGTGGAACGACCTCAGAAACATCGCTCCAGAGACGCAGAATTTTCAATAATGACGTTTCAACGGCTGATACCGTTTCCACTTCGATGCTCCGGTTTTCTGTGTGTAAAATTTCGAACAACGGATCTGTTTTGTCCACTTCTATTATCCCCTGATCCATGAAGGTAACTACGTACTGTGCGTATTTCACATCGATGATCACTCCGGGGCCATAACGTGCGTGCTGAACTCTCGACCCTTTGCCGGCGGTTAATTCTTCCATTCAGTGTAATATTTGCCAGACAATATAATACAAGTTATTGAAAAAGTGCTCTTTACGATATCCCCAAACAATTACATCCGGCTACGACTGCTCCCGTATCGTCGTTGACAAACCCAACCATACGGGAGCATACAATATACTACATATATCCGGACAATTCCTGTTAATTATAAACGTCAATTATACACACATTCAGTCTAAGCTGACAATAGCCTTTATAACGCCATTAGATGGTTCTAACCAACCTTCAAATTCATCCTTTACCGCATCAAAACCCACTCTGTGAGTAATATAGGTAGTCGGATCAACCTGCCCGCTTTTCATACTCCTTATCACATGTTCGAAATCTTCACGGGTAGCATTACGGCTGCTCATCAGCGTACCCTCTCTTTTGTGGAATTCCGGGTGACTCACCACCAGTTCTCCCTTCTGCAGACCTACCAGTACATATCGGGCGCCATGCGACATATAGTTAAATCCATTATTGATCGCCTGCTGACTACCAGTAGCATCAATCACAACAGTCGGCATATCATTATTGGTAATTTCGCGTAAACGCGCCATCACATCTTCCTGCTTTGCATGAATGGTATGAGATACCTGCAATTTTTCTTTACAGAAGGTAAGTCTGCCTTCATTAATATCCATCGCTATCACATGCGCGCCGGCAATACGCGCAAATTCCATGATACCCAAACCGATAGGTCCGGCCCCTATGACCAGTACAAACTCTCCCGGTGCCACACCTGCCCTGCGTACGCCATGTGCGCCAATAGCCAGTGGCTCTACCAGTGCCAACGCGTCCATACTCAGTCCTTCTCCATGTACCAGCGAGGCAGCAGGCACCTGTAGGTATTCAACCATACCACCGTCTACATGTACGCCGCAGACCTTAATATTGGTACAACAATTCGGCTTCCCGTTGCGGCAGGCAATACAGGTACCACAATTGAAATAAGGAATAAATGTTACCGGTTCTCCTACCGTAAATCCGGGCGCCTCGTCAAAAGAAACCAGCTCCCCGGCCAGTTCATGCCCCAGTATCCGGGGATAAGAGAAAAAAGGCTGTGTTCCTTCGAAGGCATGCAGGTCAGTACCACAAATGCCAATCCTTTTGATCCTTATTATGGCATGTCCGGCTTTCTGCACGGGCATATCCGCTTCGCCATATTCAAAGTTACCAGGCGTGGTACAGGTCAGTATTTTCATAAGTGCACTATCTTTCGTGTAAGGGACTAAAATAATAAAAAAAAGGCCGCATGGTATATACCACGCGGCCATATATGCAAAAACCAATCGTTTTATCCTTCTTTAGGCACCCTGAGGCTGGCAGAATCTTTGTTTCCGCTTTTCTTACGATTATTGTCCTTTCTCTCTGCTTCCTTCTCTTTTTTCTCTGCCTCTTTTTTTGCTGCCTTCTCTTTCTTCTTATAATAACCACGCAACAGGAAATTATGTTTTAAAGCTTCCATATTTTCACTAAATCCATCCGATCCTTTACGTATGGACCTCACCGTTCTCTTGGCTTCCGTTACGGTACCTTCCAGGCTGGTCGCCAGACTATCACTATACAACAGCCGTCCTATACTACCCTCTCCATGGTTGATCCTGGTGGCAATATCGGCCAGCTGCTCCGTAATGACCTCGGCATTAGCCGCCACACCAGACACCCTGTTGATCACCTGGTCATAGTCTAGCGGATCTACCGCGTGTACAGAATCACCATCTTTTACCGGTTCCGCATTTTCCTTGCCGGAACTGATGGTTATCAGCTTATCTCCCATCAATCCATCAGAACTGATACCGGCCACTGCCCCTTTTTTGATAAATGGCTGTACCTTCTCCTTGATACGCAATGCTACACGGGCCGTCGTATCAGATAATATTTCGATACTTTCTACAGTACCCACATCGATCCCTACAAAGCGGACATTATTACCTGCTTGTAGTCCGCCTACATTTTTAAAGGTACCATAGAGCAAAAATGTATTACCAAACATATTCTTATTCCTCCCAATGAGGAAAACGCCTATAAGCAATAATGCAAAGGCGACCGTAGCAAAGATGCCGACCTTGATCTTTTGTTTTGCTTTCTGCTGCATACTTCACTATTTAAAAAAGTTATTAATGAGTTCATCCGGCGACTTCGCCAATTCATCGTATGTGCCTGTTGCGATATATTCACCGTCATTCATGACGACGATACGGTCTGCTACAATACGGGCACAATTCATATCGTGGGTGATAATAATAGACGAGGTTTCATATTTCTCCTGGAGTTTTATGATCAGCTCACTGATCTCCCGGGAGGTGATAGGATCCAGTCCGGTCGTAGGCTCGTCATACAGCATAATTTCCGGCCGTAGTATGAGCGTTCTTGCCAACCCGACCCTTTTACGCATCCCTCCGGACAAGTCAGAAGGTAGTTTATCAATCGCTTCTTCCAGTCCGACACTTTCCAGCACCTCTTTCACGCGCTTTTCAATGTCCGCTTCATCTTTCATTTTTAACACGCGGGTAAGCGGGAAAGCCAGATTCTCACGTACTGTCATAGAATCATACAATGCGCCACTCTGAAAAAGGAATCCGATCTTCATACGCAGCTCACGCAGTTCATCCGGCGAAAGTTCCTTTACCTCTTTTCCCAATACTTCCAGCACCCCTTCGTCAGGTTCCAGCAAACCTGCAATACATTGTATTGTTACTGATTTACCCTGACCCGAGCGCCCAAGTACCACAATATTCTCGCCCCTGTGCAGCTCCAGGTTAATGTCTTTCAACACCTCGTTATCGCCAAAAGATTTTTTCAGATGTTCGATACGGATCACCACTTCATCATCCGTGGCCACCGGAGTTTTCTTTTCTTGTACCAATGTATCATCCATAAGTGTGTCTGCTTGAGGTTAATAATAAATCAGGTTGGTGATCTGTACTGCTATCGCATCTATCAGGATAATCCAGAGAGAGGCGCTTACCACAGCGGAGTTAGCCGCTTTTCCCACACTTTCCGTACCACGGGCGGAATGATATCCTTTATAACATCCGACAAAACCGATCGCATATCCGAAGAAAAATGTCTTTATCACAGAAGGCACGACGTCGCTAAATTCCAGTGCTTTGAAAGATTTCTTAAAAAAGAGGGTTGCACTGACGTGATCCTGTATGTTGACGCCTACCCATCCACCTAACATGGCCAGCCCATCAGCCATAATCGTTAGTAAGGGTACCATGATTGTGCAGGCAAGGATGCGCGTTACGACGAGATACTGCACCGGATTAGCGGCCGAGACCTCCATGGCATCTATCTGTTCCGTCACTTTCATACTACCCAGTTCTGCCCCGATACTCGATGCTATTTTACCTGCACAGATCAACGCAATGATCACAGGTCCTATTTCACGTATAATGGAAATGGACACCATACCGGGTACATAACTTTCTGCGCCAAAGTCTTTTAAAGTAGGTTGCGTCTGTAACGTCATTACAAGCCCGATGATGAACCCTGTAATACCAACCAGGCCGACGGACAGATAACCAACAATAAAACACTGGCGGATAAATTCTCCCCATTCAAATCCTCCCCGGAAAATATTCCGGGCAAAGCGACCGGTAAACAATACCTGATCGCCGACAATTTCCATATATCTGTTAAACGAAGATGTAAGCGCACTAGCCATAGTTATAAGCATTGGGTCATGTACAGTGGAAGCGACTATCGCTTATATAAAGCAGATGCAATTTCATGCCATCGTCGTAAAGCATGATTTTCAGGCGGAAACAGCAATAAAAAACTACTGGACTGGGTAATATTTTACACAAAATGTGAGCGACATCGTATTTACAAATCTGTTTATTATTTTTGGTGGGAATATATACCTTAATATGGCTCATGTAAAAAAGTGGCGCCTGTGTTTGTTGATCCTGTTGATAGCCGGCGCCTGTCGTGAAAAAAAGAATGCAGATTTTGCGGTAGATAAGATACCGGACCCTATGCAGCATAACAGTTACGTCAGTAACCCGGATCACCTGATCAGCGATGCGACCGAACAGACTTTAAATGAACAGATGCGGCAGATGGATCAATCCGGACGTGCGCAGATAGCAGTTGTACTGTTGGAGACGATCGGTGAAAAGGTACCGAAAGATGTTGCGCATGAAATATTCAGACTTTGGAAACCGGGCCAAAAGGATAAAAACAATGGTCTGGTTGTCTTACTGGTGAATGATCAGCATCGTATTGAATTTGAAACGGGCTACGGACTGGAAGGAGATCTTCCGGACGTGGTTTGTTATCGTATACAGCAATCAGAAATGCTGCCGTCCTTCAAACAGAAAGATCTTGATGGCGGTATGCTGAAAGGTATGACCGCCGTCGTTAAGGTGTTGAATGATACAAATGTAGCGCAGGGTGATGCACAGGAAAATGAGGCTGATGCTGCAGATGGACTATCCGATACCGCTATCGCCGCACAGGAGATGATGACAAAGATAGATAGTTTTGTAGCTGCGGATAGTGCCGGCTTCGCGCAACAATTTGGTGCTGTACCTGACAATAGCGACCCTGTCATAAATGTAGGAGAAACATCTCCTGATTACCCCCAGGAGACATATACAGCAAAAGAACAAGGAGACGATATGGGGGTCGGCACTTTAGTGCTGTATGTCTTCTATGCGATATTCGCTACCATATTCGTGATCCAGACGGGCAATGCAAAACGCAGAAAGAATACCACTTCGCTGTTTAAGACCAATATCTTCCATATGATCTGGATATATGGAGCGCCATTTATATTGACGCTGGTGTTAATCAATTTTTTTGATGTGGTATACCGCTGGTGGATATTGCCAATAATTATGTATGGCAACCTGCTGACTTACCTGATCTACCGTACGATTGTCGTTCACACAAAGGCTGCCTTTCTGCTGAAAACTGCTGACAGACGCCAGCAATACGATGCCTGGAATCAGGCCAATAAAAGTACCTGGCTGGCTGGCTTTTTCTTTCCGCTGCCTTTTCTGCTCTACTCAAAATGGCATAAAAAACGCCTGGAAGCACTCCGGTTTGAACCATATGACTGTGAAAATTGTCACCAGCAAATGGCAATATTGAAAAAGAAAGAAAAACAACAATTCCTTAACACCAGTCAGCTGGCAGAAGATAAAGTAGGTTCTGTCATATATGACGTATGGAATTGCAAGCAATGCAACAGCAGAAAAGTGCTTGGGTATCAGGACCTGGATGTCAATGCCGACGAGTGTCCATCCTGCCATGCCATCACCATGGTACCCGGCAAAAAGAAGGTATTACGTCGTGCTACCAGCAGTCGTGAGGGCGAGGGTATCCAGCATTATGACTGTAAACATTGTAATCATACAAAGCAGGAATATTATGTCATCCCAAAGCCATCTTCCGGCAGTTCAGGCAGCTCTGGCTCGTCAAGCTCTTCCTCTTCATCGTCCAGCAGCAGCTGGGGCGGAGGCAGTTCCGGAGGTGGCGGAGCAGGTAGCAGCTGGTAAAATTACGATTCACTGATCATGATCATTGTTTTTTGTCCGGAATAGGGATAATTTTGCATTATGAATTCTGAAAAACAACTGAGGAAAGGACCTAACTGGTGGCGTCAATTTGATTTTCTGGGGTTGCACCTGCTGCCGATACTGGCATTTTGGACGCACGTCACAACATTTGACTGGATTTTATGTGCGGTATTGTATGTAGTACGCATGTTCTTTGTAACAGGTGGCTATCACCGATATTTCTCGCATCGAACGTTCAAGACCTCGCGATTCTTCCAGTTCATTCTGGCAGGAGGCGCACAGAGTAGTTTACAGAAAGGTGTATTATGGTGGGGAGCTAATCATCGCGTTCACCATAAACACAGTGATACACCTGAGGATCCGCACTCTGCAAATATTTACGGTTTCTGGTATGCACACATGGGCTGGATTATGGGTCCTGAGTTCAAACCAACCCGTTACGAACTGATCAAAGACTTCAAACAACCAGAATTATACTGGCTGAACAAATATCATTGGGTACCAGGTGTTATATTGGGTGTTGCCTGCTACTTTATCGGTAACAAAGTAAATGGTGAAGGCTGGTTCGACTGGCACGCAGGTCTTTCTACACTGCTGGTTGGTTTCGTGCTGAGCACTATTTTCCTGTACCACGGTACATTCACTATCAACTCCCTGATGCACAAATGGGGTAAACCTCGTTATAAAACAGGGGATTTCTCCAAAAACAGCGCTATTCTGGCACTGGTGACCCTGGGTGAAGGCTGGCATAATAACCACCACTACTATCAGAGCGCTACCCGTCAGGGCTTCTTCTGGTGGGAATTTGATATCACCTACTACATCCTGCGTACACTGGGCGTATTCGGTATCGTTTGGGATATCAGAGGTGTACCAGAAAAGGTAAAATCCAGCAATCTGCTGACTGATGAAGCAAGAGAAGAAGTGAAAGCAGCGAACAGAAGATTGGTAGAAGAAAACAGATAAAGCAACTTTAGTATTTCTTTTTATAGAAAGGACGGTCTGGTAACAGATCGTCCTTTTTGTTTTATGTATTAATAGTTCCGCCCGCTTCCGCAGGACTTTATTCCGAAAAAATTACACCAGGATTAAAAGCGGTGCCTGTAAACTTCAATAAGGATTATCTGACAATAATGTAAACCTGTATCCTGAATATACCTGCTTCGAGGACAACGTGCTTCATTCAGGAAGACATTTCATAGAGGCAACTATGGAATATCTTTACGATGCAAGCGAGACTAAGATAATATTAGATTGATTATAAATGCAATAAGCTGATTCACATCCCTCTTTCCCTAAATAATCCAATTAAAACTTGCATTAAAACATCAGATGTTTATCAAAACATCCTACCTTTGTGAAACATCAGACGTTTAAAACGATGACTAAACCAATAAAACTTGCAGACAAAGTCATTTTTGAGCTGCAAAAGGAAATTTCCCTCGGGAAATACAAAGTGGGCGAACTGATCCCACCAGAGCCGGTATTAATGGAACAATTTGGCGTAGGCCGCTCTACTATCCGCGAAGCGATAAAAACACTCTCTAATGCGGGGGTACTCAAAGTACAACAGGGCGCTGGCACCTTTGTATGCGCTCCCGCAGAGACAACAGAACCATTAGACCAGCGGCTCAGAAGAGCCGCATTACAGGAAGTAAATCATGTGCGGCAATTGCTGGAGGTAGAAATCGTACAGCTGGCAGTCAGTCACCGCACAGCAGAAGACCTGGCAATGATGGACAGTCTTTTGCAGGAAAGATGGGAGGCGATCATTACAGACAATTACGAAGCCTGTGCCGATGCCGATATCCGTTTCCATAAAGCGGTAGCCGGCGCTTCGCATAACAGCGTGCTGGCGGATCTGTATCAGACTTTCTCCAACGCGATCATGCGCACCTTTCAGCAAAGGGAGAAGCCGCACGTATCGCAGTTCCAGCGTACGCATGAACTACACGTGCAACTGGCAGCAGCGATCCGTGAACAGCAGGCGGAACCCGCCATCAAAACTGTCAGGGCCATTCTTGAAAATAATTTTTAATCAATAACTATTGTCATGTCGATTCTGGTATTCACACTCATTCTGCTGGTAGGCGCCTTCACGGCGGGTATGCTGGGATCTCTCACCGGTCTCGGTGGAGGGGTCGTATTAATCCCTTTACTTACACTCGTATTTCATGTCGATATCCGATATGCGGTGGGCGCTTCTCTTGTAGCATCCATTGCTAATTCTTCCGGTGCCGCAGCGGCGTATATCAAAGAAGGTATCACCAACGTGCGTATCGGTATGTTCCTCGAAATAGCCACCACCACAGGCGCTATAATCGGCGCTGTACTGGCGGTATATACACCGACGCATCTGGTTGCGATCCTCTTTGGATTTGTCCTGCTGTTTTCTGCTGCCATGACGCTCAGAAAAAAGAACGAACACGGCGACAACGAAAGCAACAGTAAACTGGCCCGCATCATGCGTCTCAACAACTCCTACCCTGTCAATGGTGTAGAAGTCCCTTATAAAGTAAGAGGCGTTGCAGGTGGTTATGCATTGATGACCGTAGCAGGTGTGGTATCCGGATTACTGGGTATCGGTTCCGGCGCACTGAAAGTACTGGCGATGGACGGCGTTATGCGTATCCCTTTCAAGGTATCTACCACTACCAGCAACTTCATGATCGGTGTAACGGCGGCAGCCAGCGCAGTGATCTATCTGCAGCGTGGTTATATTGATCCGGGTATCGCATTGCCTGTTGTATTGGGCGTACTGGCAGGCGCTTTCGGAGGATCCCGTCTGCTCATGAAAATGAACACACGCAAGCTCCGCCTGCTGTTCTGCGTAGTAATCAGCGCACTGGCACTGGAAATGATATATAATGGTTTTACCGGGAAATTATAAGCAGATGAAAAAGATATTCTCAAAAGAATTCTGGCAGGAAAGAGACGTTGAACTGTTCATCGGACAGCAACTCAGATGGGGGGTGATTACCTCCAGCATTATTGCGCTCATCGGTGGTATTATTTACCTGATCAAAAACGGCGGTAATACGCCTTCTTATACTGAATTCACCGGTGCGCCGGAATACGTGAGACACCTTCCTGGTATCTTACGCGGTATTAAACAATTCGATGGTATGGCGATCATACAGTTAGGTGTGGTGGTACTACTGGCTACACCGATTACCAGGATCGCGTTTTCTGTATTAGCTTTTGCAATGGAGAAAGATACCTTGTACGTGGTTATTACGCTGATTGTATTGGGGGTGATTACATTTAGTATTTTTAGTGGCTTTGGAGGCTGAAGACAATCAAAAATTAAGAATTAAAAATTAAGAATTAAGAATTGGGCCTCAGTGAAATGACAGTCTATCATGTAAAAAGCTGCGAGGATTAACCTTTGCAGCTTTTTACATGATAGTTATTTCCCGAATAGACCAATTGTCATTCATAAGCCAATTGGAACGGGACCTTAATTCTTAATTCTTAATTCTTAATTCTTAATTCTTTACGTGTTTCGCTCATGCTGCAACAGCATATTCATCGCATGATCAAATGAACCCGCTCTCGTAATCTCGCCATTGTTCACGAAGAAGATTTCATCTGCGTTTTCAATGGTATTCAATCTGTGCGCAATGATCACGCGGGTCGTATGTGCCGGCAGCTTTTTCAATACGGCTTCCAGTTGTTGTTCTGTTACCGTATCGATATTGGCAGTGGCTTCATCCAGTACCAACAGGTCCGGATTACGTAATACCGCCCGCATAAAGGCTATGAGCTGTTTCTGTCCAAGGCTGATACCGTCATTACCAGAAACGATGTTTGTAGCCAGACCATCTTCAAAGCGTTCCAGCAGGGCGTCCAGCCCTACTTTTTCCATCACTTCCCGTAATTGCGTTGCGCTGTAATCAGCATAGGTCGGATTGCCATAAACTATGTTCTCCTGGATCGTACCGGAGAAAAGGAATGGTTCCTGCAAAATGAACCCGATTTTACGGGTACGCTCTTCCGGTGTATAAGAACGGATATCGCGGCCATTCAGCAATACCTGTCCTTCGGTAGGATCATACAAACGTGCAATCAGTGAAGCTGTAGTTGTTTTACCTCCGCCTGTAGGTCCCACCAGGGCATATGTTTTACCCTGCTCCATGTTGAAGCTGACATTTTTCAGGATCTCCTTACTATCGGCATAGCGGAACTGTACATGCTGAAAACTGATCAGCGGTGCATTCTCTTTTGCTGGTCCGGCAGGAATTACTTTCAGATCTGTTTCCAGTTCGAGGATCTGGGAGATCCTGTCCCAACCTGCCATCGCCATCTGGAAGTTAGTCCATAAAATAGCCAGCTGACGGATCGGGTTATAGAAATAAGTGGAGAAAGACAGGTAACTGATCAGCAGTCCTACCGTGAACTCACCTGCTGATATCAGATAGATACCATAGGCCAGTACGGCCAACATGGCTATCTGGGAGCAGAAAGAGAACACCGGGTTGAAGATATTATTCAGCACACCTGCAGCAGTAGCGGTTTTATAGTTCTGCTGATTGACCTGGTCAAAGCGTTTGCGGAAATAATCACGGCGATTGAATGCGATGATCACTTTAAAATTGCTCAGACTTTCCTGTATTTCAGCACTCATACCACCGGTACTTTTCATGTTGGCAGCGTTTCTTTTCTTCACCAACGGAGAAAGGATACGGGTAAAAAGCAACAGCAAAATAGCCGGTGTCAGTGTAGCGATACCCAGTTTCCAATTGATAGACAACAGGAAAATACCCGCGCCGATCATGGACATGATACCACTTGCAAACTGTACGAGGGACTGAGAAAAGAACTGGTTCATCTTATCAGTATCGTTATTGATACGGGAGATCAGGTCACCGGTTTTATTCTGATTAAAGAAGGCGATCGGCAGTTCCTGCAATTTCACAAATAATGCACTTCGCAGCATATAAAGCATACGCTGCCCTACTTTTCCCATCATCAGGGTCTGGGAGTAGGCAAAGATCAGGTTCACCAGGAATATAGCCAGCAGAAGACCTGCACAACGGAGTATGCCGGAAAAGTCCTTGTGCGCTACATAATGATCGATCGTATAACCTACCACATATGGAACCGTGATGGTTAATGTCTGGCTGATCACCATGATACCGAATACACCCAGCAATGCACGGTGTTCTGTTTTTATATAGGCCAGTAATTTCAGGAGGCGTTTCCCCGAAGTACTCTGCTGTTCGTTTGTATCTGTATTATTCAGGTTGTAATTCATAATTGCTGGTACTACGTTGGGAATTAAAGATCTGTACGTATTCGGGACATGTCTGCATCAGCTCCTGATGTGTGCCTGTGGCCACCACTTCACCATCCATCAGCAGGATTATCTGGTCAAAATGTGCTACAGAAGCTATTTTTTGTGTCACAGATATGAGCGTCAGGTGCGGATAGTTTTCCTGCACATTGTCCAGGATACGTTGTTCGGTGTTCGCATCTACCCTGGCGGTAAAATCATCCAGCAGCAGGATCTGCGGATTGATCGCCAGTGCCCTGGCCAGCATGATACGCTGTTTTTGTCCGCCGGAAAGGCTGTTCCCCCTTTCAGAAACCACGGTGTCCAGTCCGTCCGGAAGACTGGCCACAAACTCTTTCAGTTCTGCGGTAGCTATCGCCTGTTTCATCAGGTCTTCACTTACGTTCTCATTGAAAGCAATGTTTTCCCGCAGACTCATATTAAACACGATACTATCCTGGAATACGAGCCCCACCTGTTGCAACAGCGCGGTTTTATCATAGTCGGAGAGGTCCGTGTTGTCATAACTGATATGCCCCCCGTTTGGTTTCAGCAGACCGACAATAATATTGAGCAACTGTGTTTTACCGGCGGCTGTCGGACCGATAATCGCAGTACGCGTACCTGCTTTTACGGAGAAAGAGACCTCTTTCAGGATCGGTTTACCATCCAGGGAAAGGTCAATATGATCTACATGGAGGTCGCCTTTCAGGGTATCTGTCACAGTACCTTTTTCTTCGGATTCGGGTGCATGAAGTACCTCTGCGATACGTTGATAGGAAGCGGTGGCCTGTGCGATCAGGTTACTCATAAAACCGATGACGATGATCGGGAAGATCAGCATGGCGATATAGCTGTTGAAGGCGGCGATATTACCCAGGGTCATTTCTCCGTTGATCACGAAGTGACCACCCAGCATTAAGGTCGCCAGGGTTGCCATACCACCCAGGAAACTGATGACTGGTACTAGTCCTGCAAAAAGGCGGACTACCGCAATACCCAGGGACATGGATTCCCCATTCGGAGCTATGAAGCGGTCATATTCCTGCTGCTGCGCATTGATCACGCGGACCAGGGCCGCACCGGTAATACTCTCGTTAATGGTCTTATTCAGTTTGTCGACCACTTCCCTGCTCTTTTTGAAGGTCGTTCTTACCTTCCGCAACACCGTGCCGAATGCTACGGCGATGAAAGGCACGACGGAGATAACGGTCAGACCGAGTTTCCAGTCGATGCTGATCAGCAACACGCAACAACCGATAATCATAAATACGGAAGAAGCGATAGAGATGATGGCCTGCGATACAAACAGTTTGATACTATCGACGTCGCCGGTCAGGTTGGTCAGTAGTTTGGAAGGATTGACCTGCTGTATATAGGCGTAGTCCTGGCGGGAAATACGTGCAGCAAGGTCGGTACGTAACTGGCGGCCTACCCTTTCAGACATATAGGTCTGAATGATACTCTGCACATACGTAAAGATGAAAATAGCGATAGCAGCGCCGATGAATTCCACGACCAGGCGGTTCAGATCGAGCGTGCCGGCGGTGTATGCGTCGATTCCTCTGGACGTCAGGTAGGGCAGCACCAGGTTCAGCAGGTTACTACACAGGGCCATCAGCATCAGTAGGAATAACTGGCCTCTGTAAGGGCGCAGTAGAGACATTAATCCGGAGTTTCCTTTGCCCGTCTTGGTTACGGGCTTGTTGGTCTTCTTCATATCAGTAGCAAATATATAACAGGCAGCAGACCTGTAGGCTGCGGGAGGCCAAATTTACTGTAAAAAAAAAGGTGTCAGGTGCAGGTATAGGGTAATGGTACACGTGTTACAAGGAGGAAGACGAATGAACAAAAAGAATATTGCATATCCGGCAAAAAAAATCCTTCCGGAAAAACCGGAAGGACTTCGACGCGTCTGCGTCCCAGATATTTTTTATGGAGCAACCCGGTTAGGCGATACCAACCGAAGGTTTCCATGAATATTCTGTAGATTGCATGAATACCTCCTTTTCTTTGATGAATTATGAATTTACGGATTTTATCCGAAAAAGCTTCACCCATTTGTCTGTTTTAGCGAATAATTTTCGTGTTATTTATGATACTTATCGAGACCTATATTCCGACACAGCTGACCCATCTGATCAAAACCTGCTGGTACCTTGAGGTACCAGCTAAGCTGCCACATCCTTACCAGGAAGACATATTGCCCGACGGGCACCATGAAATCATTTTTCACCTGCCTCCGCATACAGGTAAACGTCGTTTTAAAGCAGGAGAATGGCTCGAAGAGCCTGCTGCTTTTATCGCAGGACAGACGCTGACCAGCTATACTTTAGCCCTGATGCCCGGCGCACGCCTGTATGGTATCCGCTTCTATCCACATACATTGTCTGCCTTTCTGAAAATGCCTGTACCAGATACCGAAACAGGTATCACACCTTTGAGCGATATCGTGCCGGAAGCACCTTTTTGGGCGTGTATAGCAGCAGATCCGCAGCAGACTTTCAGACAGTTTGAACGTTTGCTGACAAGCAGCATCAGCAAACTGGAGCCGCCATCCGGCGCTTATGACTATGTACATGCAGCGGTCGCCGCTATTCTGCAAAACAAAGGGAATATTTCGGTGGACAGGCTGATACAACGTACCGGCGTTTCGGCCAAACACCTGGATGTCCTGTTCAAACGACAGGTAGGACTGACACCCAAGGCAATCAGCAATATTATCCGCTTTAATCATTTTATTGCCTGGAAAAACCGGCATCCGGAGCAGAATTATACCGCCAGTGGTTATGAGACAGGCTTTTATGACCAGTCTCACCTCATTCGCAGCTTCCATCAGTATACACAACAATCGCCCAAAGCCTGGTTCAATAACAATACCGGCATCAATGACGTATTCGTGAACATCTGACAGTTCACTTTTTTACAATTCCGTCCGGCAGCCGCAGGATAGCTTTGTATTAAAAAAACACATGCGATTATTACTGAGCATAGCCCTTCTTCTTTCTTTCCGGGTATACGCACAAGATAAAAACATCGCCCAGTTTGTGATCTGGGAGCCTAAAGAATGCATGGAACAGGCGTTTGAAAAAGGATACCAGTTGCATTTACAGTGGCATATCGCCAATAGTGATCTCTGGGACTGGTATGGCTGGTATTTTATATCCGGACCACGGGACGGACAACTGTTGGATGCTACGGTAGATCATGCCTGGGCGGACTTTGACCAACGGCTGAAACCTGCTGAAGATGCGGCTGATAATCAACTACACGTTCATCCTTTTGCAAAACTAAGGGCTGTTATAAAAATGGAAAAGATGGCCAGCTGCGGGCATAATAAAGGCTTACAGGCCCGCTTCCTGCGAATGATCACCATCACGGCCTATCCATTAACCAATGCCATCAAAGCGCTCGATAACGTAACTAAGCAATTGCACGCAGACTGTTTTTATACGTATAAGATCGTAGATGGTGGCAATCTCCATCAACTGGTACTGCTTCTGGGATATGATAGTTTCAGTGAATTAGGCAAAGACGCGGACATTACGGAACTACTCGAAAAGCAGGCCGGTTTTACATTAAAGGGAATTGAGTCTGAGATACTGTCGTTTAAGAAAGAGATGAGCCGTTTGCATCAGTAAAAGACTGCTTTTTCTCATAGGCCTCGGCCTTCCAGAGGAGTGAAAATATCCAGCCTGTTTCTATCGTATATAACAGCAGGACAACAAGATATAGTACCCTTTGTGTTGTCTCGTCGATAATCTGCCCTTTGTTAAGAATAAGCTGGAGAGTAGCTTCTTCCGCTTCCAGGGAAGGCTCCGCCCACCTGATCACACCCGGAGGGAAAGGGTTTACTTCTTTTGGTGGAAATACCTTTTGTATACAATACAAGACCGGTTCTCCCCAACCATATGCCAATACCAGCGTAAAAACAATGAGCCAGTTACGGACCTTTCTGCCCTTTCCAGCGTCAGTCGCATACCCCCTGCCCCAGCGGAACAGTAAAAAAATAACGACGAAGATGGGGATCAGGAAGATGGCATAGAACAATATGCCAAAAGGGATCAGTATAGCCCACTCCCATAGTTTTTCCGGGAAAACATACAGACTGAGGACATCCAATACATTACGGGAAGGATATAAATAATGTCTGATATGCGGCAGCAGACCGATAAACAGAACGGCTGCAAGGATCTGGGTATGAATGGATATTTTTTTGCGTAGGGAGGCGTGAGTGGTCTGGTCCATTGACATAGTTAATGACCGAAATATAGTCATTATTCTTTATTTCAGTAAAAAGGCCCTGCTTTCGCAGGACCTTTTACAGATTACTTATACCATCCAGCCACTGTGTCCAGATAATTTTCTATTGGCATTGATCTACGCATTTCCATCAGTTGATTACCCATTGCGCTCAGTACAGTACGGAACTGTTTACTGGCGCCGGTAGCCAGGGCGTAGATAGCATCTACAATGGTTTGCGGATCGTCCAGCGGGCCATTCTTTGCCTCCTGCATCATCTGCCTGACGCGTGTTGTAATGGCTTCGTAATCCGTTATTTCCGGATGTTCATTCCAAATGACTTTATCTACGAAACTGTTACCACTCGATCCGCCCTGTTCTATCAGGTGCAAACTAATATTCAATGGCTCCAGTTCATAATACAGTCCTTCGGTCAGTCCTTCCAGTGCAAATTTGGACATGTTATATAAAGAGCCGACAGGTACGGCGGTAGTCACGCCCATGAAGGAACTGATGTTGATGAACTTCCCTCCTTTCTGTGCCCTGAAATGCGGCAGGAAGGCACGGATAACATTGATAGGGCCGCGTACGTTTGTTGCAAACTGCCAGTCAATTGTTTCTTCTTTTGCCAACTCCAATGCACCGTATGTGCCTGCCCCCGCATTATTTACTACGACATCAATTTTACCGAATGCAGCAACCGCCGCTGCTACTGCTGTATTTACCTGTGCGATATCCGTCACATCCAGTTTAAAGATCTTTATATTTTCATATTGCGTCAGCTCTGTTTCTTTCTCTGGTGTACGCATGGTAGCGGCTACATTCCAACCCTGTGATGCAAAATATTTAGCGGTCAGCTTACCCAGTCCGCTGCTGGTACCTGTAATGAATACTGTCTTTTTCATATCTGAGGATGATGATTTTTATAATACTGGAACTTTTGTTCCGCTAAGGTAGTTATAACGGAACAAAAGTTCCAAATAAATCTGCTTCTTTTTTAAAAATTCCGGAATATTAGTTCCGATTACGTACCTTTATGATTAAGAATTAAGAATTAAGAATTAAGAATTAAGAATTAAGAATTAAGAATTAAGAATTAAGAATTAAGAATTAAGAATTAAGAATTAACGCGAAGATCTCCGCTGCATTCCAATTCTTAATTCTTAATTCCTAATTGTTAATTGAATTACATCATATGGCACGAACAAAAAGATTTGACGAAGAGGAAGTGTTAGATAAAGCGATGCAGTTTTTCTGGCACAAAGGCTACAACGGGACTTCTCCGCAGGAGATCCTGGACGAGCTGGGACTGAGTCGTTCCAGTCTGTATGATACATATGGCGATAAACGTAGCCTGTTTATCAGTGCGCTGACACGTTACAGGAATACGGTGACGGGCAATATCCTTGAGCTACTGGCTACTGCAGAGAATGTACCTGAAACGCTGAAATCACTGTTCATTATTTCTAAAAACAACTGCTTTGTCAATGAAGACAAAAGAGGTTGTTTCATGGTTAATTCCATTATGGAACTGGCCACACATGATGAGGAAATTGCGGAGATTGTAAAGGAAAACAGGGAAGCGCTGGAAAATGGGTTTACGGGAGCGATCAAACGTGGTCAGGATTTGGGACAGATCTCTAAAGAAAATACGCCCCGTTCACTGGCGCGTTTTATCATGAATAACCTCTGGGGATTGACTGCGCACTCGAAATCGGGTGCTGACAAGAAAGTGTTTGACGACATTATCAGACTAACAATGTCAATGCTGAAGTGAGGCTACCCACCATATGGCGGATAGCCTCTTTTTTGTTGACTGTAGCTTTTACTGCTGCAGTCTCATGGTTTGTAGTCATATAACAAAGGCTTTAAAAGCTGGTAGATTTTGTCAATGCTTCTTTTTCTTTAAAAGCGTCTTTCAATAACTCCAGTTTAGCCATACCCCGTTCGTAAGCATCTGAACCCAGTAACAGGTATACAGGAGGCTTTTGTTCGTTGACAATCGCGATCATGGCTGCCGCTGCTTTGTCAGGATCTCCTGCCTGTTGACCATCCATTGACTCGTATTTCTCATGCGAATTTCTGATAGCGGTATATTCCGGAATCTTATTTTTCGCCATGGTCAGTGATTCTTTTGTCAGGAAACTGGTCCTGAATGCGCCCGGCGCTACAACGGTCACTTTGATACCAAACTCTTTCACATCTTCTGCCAGTACTTCGCTCAGACCTATCACCGCATGTTTTGCTGCACCATAGATGGACCAACCGGTGGCTGGCGCAATACCTGCGATGGATGAGATATTGATGATGTGTCCTGAACGCTGTGCCCTTAACTGCGGCATTGCCAGGCGGATCACATTGAGTGTACCGAAAACATTGACGTCGAAGGCATCCCGGGTTTCTTTATCAGTCAGTTCTTCTATACTACCGCCGATACCATAACCCGCATTGTTTACTACGACATCCAGTCTGCCGAAAGTAGCAATTGTCTTTTCAATCGCTGCTGTTACACTGGTTTCACTCACCAGGTCAGTTTCCAGTGGGAGGAAATCTGCAGACTGTTCACTTACCGCCTTTACCAGTTCTCCTATCTTTCTTGATGTTGCTGCCACGCGTTGACCTGTGGCCAGCAGCTGTTTTACCAGGCTTAATCCCAATCCCTTGGAAGCACCAGTTACAAACCATACTCTGTTGTTGTTGTTGCTCATCGTTGCTAAGTTTAATGATGCAAAACTACATCGGATCTCTATGCCGGTTATTACATCATTCAAAGCAATACTTGCGGAATTCAAACAATCCTGAAAGAGGATGGCGTCTGGCTGGTCTGTTTCCTGAAAAAGTTGTTGAAATGGGCCGGTTCCTCAAAGCCCAGGCAGTAACTGATCTCAGAAACGTTCCAGTTGGTGTGTTTCAGCAGGGCTTTGGCCTCGCTGACCAGACGTTCTGAGATGTGCTCGGTGGTAGTTTTACCAGTGGTTTCCTTGATGGCCCTGTTCAGGTGATTGACGTGTACGGCCAGGTGGTCTGCAAAATCCTTGGCTGAACGGAGTGTGAATCGCTGGGATGGGGATTCAATAGGAAACTGTCTTTCAAGCAGTTCTGTGAAGATAGAGGTGATCCTGGATTTGGCATCGGGATGTTTATATAATGTCCCGGTAGGCTCCAGTTTCAGGGCATAATGGATCATTTCAGTCACATAGTTCATCAGCAGATCATACTTATACCGGTAATCAGAGTTGATCTCCTCCAGCATTTTGGTGAAGATCTGGCTGACGTGTGCATCCTGTTCTTCCGTCAGCATATAAGAAGGTTTACCTCCCGGGGCGAACATGGGTAATTCATTGATACTGCCTCTCATACGCTCCGTAAAGAAGCCTTCTTTAAATATACAGAAGAAACCTGTCTTTGTTTCAGACAGGGTCTCATATGTATAAGGTACCTGGGGATTGAAGAAAGTCAGGGTGCTGCCATCCAGTTCTACGCTTTTATCTGCATAGTGATAGACATTCCGGCCTCTGACCAGGTTGATCTTATAAAAATCCCGGCGGCTGTATTTAAAGGTCTTTGCAGACGGCCCCTGGAAGTCTTCCAACCGGAACACATTGAAATGTCCTATATCCTGCTGTAGGTTTTCAGGCAGCCAGTTGAACTTCTGCTGATAGAATTCCGCTAATGTTTGTGTTTCTGCCATACTGCTAAGTTACAAAATTCAAACATTCCAGGAAACGGGTTTTCTTAAACGCTATTGATGGGGGATCAATGTGACCGGACCGATCAGACCAGAAGCCTGCAGGGGCCAGCCTGCAGCATCAAAAGACTTATAATTGATATTGACGAAATTGATCTCATGATAGTTTCGCCAGGGAATGCCATGTTGATCCATATAACGGATCCGGTTGGCCATCAGATTGGCTACTTCTATCCTGATCTCATTTTTACCTGGACGCAGATATTGCCCCACCCTTCCCTGGAAAGGAATGGCCCAGTAGATACCGGCGTCTTGTCCGTTGATGGTGACCCTGGCACTTTCGTGCACTTTCCCCAGGTCCAGCAGATATTCCTTTTCCAGCTTATCCGGCAGGGTAAATGTCTGGGTATAAACCGCTGAACCACTATAGGAAGCTGCTGCGGTATCGGAAAGACTTGTCCAGGATACCAGCTGGTCCAATTGGCGGTCGGCGGGCTTAAAAGGGCCTCCCTGGGTAAAGGTCAGGTCCCATTTGCCCGATAAAGGAAGCGGCGTTCCTGGTTTATTCAGGTATCTCCAGTTGCCAACCGCCTGCTCTGCGGCAGTGACCGGACCGGTTCTTACTATCAGCGACTGGCCGGGTTGCAACTGGATCCTGACCACATCATTCACATGGTGATGGCCCACTGTTGCGGGACCATATACTCCTGTCATCGGATCGAGGAGTAAGACGGTATCTTCAGCACCCATCTGGTTAAAAGGGACCGCATCATCTACAGCATCCGCCGTGTGATTGACGATATAATACCAGGTTCTGTCTTTGTCTTTTCTGCGGATAAACTGTAAGCCTTTCGCTGTTAGTTTTTCTCCATCGATATGCTGTATGTGTAAGGCTTCCTGTATCCCGTCATAGTTGTATATAGTGCCTTTTCCCAGCCTGGTGCCGGCTATTTTGCCTGATAAAGCCCCTTTCACTTTTTGCTGCAGTGCTTTCAGCTGCTGTCTGCGTTTATCAAGATCATGCAGACCAGGAACATCTTCCGGCATCGATTCAAAGATGACAGTAGCTCCCGCTTCTACAAGTTTGATGATCTGCTGAAATGTCTGCAGGGGCATAAGTTTCATTGCAGGAATGATCAGCACCTTATAGGGGGCTGCATTGGTACTCGTAATGAGTTTTCTTCCCTGCACCAGCGTCTTGCCCAGTTGTTTATCTGAAATAAAATCCAGTGAATACCCTGCCTGTTGCAAACTTTTTACCTGTTTATAGAAAGGTGTAGGGTGCAGCCATTCATCGATATCATGGACTTTCAATGGCAAATCTTTCCCTTTGGGATTTTCCCAGCAATCATATACCGGCCAGTAGATCAGCAGTTCATTGTCAGGGATGCCGGTCTGTAGTACGGATTGTACCCGGGAAATGTAGTTGTTCAGTCCTGTCAGGTGCGGCCAGCAACTATTAGTAGGTACGAAATTGACCGAGGCATAGAACAACCAGCCTGGCCAGGGTACATCCGGCGGAGAAAAGGTATTCCCATGATAAAATACATGATTGACACCGGCCAGAAATGCCTGTTCCACTTCAGGTTTACACTGGGAAAGGGAGGTCTTGAAATGCTCCGTCAGCCAGGTGAATGTCTCACAGGACACCAGGGGATGTCCTGTTACATGCGCAGCGGAGGAGGCGAATTTCAACATAACCGGATCAGGAGCTACAATCCGGATATCGGCACTGTCTCTTCTGAGTCCGGGGATCGGGAAATAAGTAGAGCCGAAGGTTTCGCATTCAGGGATATCGACTGCTGCGTACAGATCAAGGAGATTACCGGGAGAGCCATGCGCCTGGTTCTTTGACACACTATTGTAGCGATGTGCCCATTGGGTCCAGGGACGAGTAAAATTGTCAAGGAGTAATTCGGACATGGTTTCGCGGTAGTCAGACTTTACCCTGCCTGCCGTTTCGCTCTTCTCTTCGCTGATGAGTTCCGGCAGGTATTCCCGGAGGTCATAGCCCCTGTGTGTTTTAAAGGCGCTGAAAAACGCAGGCGTCCAGTCTGCGTTATATACTTCATAGCTATCGTTATAGAAGGAGCGTACACCCGGCGACTTGCCTTTAAAGGCAGTATCAAAACGTTGCAGGTATACCGGTAAGGCAGTGGCAGAAAGATGATCCAGGGTATATCCTTCTCCACCCGGAGCAGCCCTTTTTACCTGCTGCAGCGTCCAGCCGCTAAACAAAGCATACAGGGTCCAGTCACCCGCAGGCGGTATCCATTGGAGTTTACCCTCCTTATCTACTTTACTGATCAGGGAGATACGTTGTTTGCCATTGTAAGCGGTCAGGGCCTGTAAAGCAGCCCCTTGTTGTTTATTATCGTTGATCCGTATCTGTGCTGTAAAGGGAGTACCGCCTTTTACAGGATAGGTTTGTATAATGAGACGGGAAGCGGCTTGTGCTTTTGTGAGCTGCGGACCGCCAAACGGCCATCCCGTACCGGTGGTCAGATCTACGCCCATATTATATCCGGCAGCTGTTTGTACGGTATAGCGCAGCAGGTCGATCCACTGTGGCGAGAGAAAACTAACGTATCGGGATTCATATCCTTTCGCCCCATAGATCGGGGCTATTTCAACACCGCCAAATCCCGCATCATGCAATGTCTTCAACGACGCATCCAGACTTTTCTCATCTACCGCACTTCCTACCCACCACCAGCGGGTCCAGGGCTGATGCAGCCTGTTACCCGGTGCAGGCCATACGTCAGGGCGCAGGGTGTCAGTATGCGGTATGGCAGGTTGTTGGGCGACAGCCGGCTGTAAAAGCAGCATTGACAGGATAGCTGGCAGTAGCTTACAGGATCTTCTGATTACAGTTTTCATAACGTCATTTATTGTTCGGTAGCCGACCAGTCAAACTCAGGGTTCTCCGCCGGCATTTTGGATTGCAGCATCAGTCCGGAGAGCGCTTTCACTTTCTGTGGGTATTTTGTGGCCAGGTCATGTTCTTCTCCTATGTCTTCGGATAGATGGTACAGTTCAAAACGTTCGGGTGTGCCACGTTTTTTAAAGCGGATCAGTTTCCAGTCGTCTTTCAGCAATGCTTCCTGTAATCCGCCTTCATTAAACTGCCAATAGAAGTGATCATGCTGCCTTGCGGGTTTCGTTCCGTTCAGCGCTTTTGTGTAAGATAAGCCATCTATTCCGGATAAAACAGGGGAATGCGTAATATCACTCAAAGTGGGCAATACATCCCAGAACGCCCATGGAATGGTGCTAACCTGTCCTGCGGACACTTTACCCGGCGCTCTCACGAGCAGGGGTACTCTGATACCTCCTTCATAGAGATCGCGTTTAATGCCTTTTAGGGGGCCATTACTGTCAAAATAAATGGGGTCTGCACCACCTTCTCTATGCGGACCGTTATCGCTTGTAAAGAAGATATAAGTATTGTCGTCAAGACCAAGTTGTTTTATCAGTGCGCTGATCTCCCCTACGTTCCTGTCCAGTTTCGTGACCATCGCTGCGAATGCTGCATGTGGATTTTCCTGACTGCGATAGGTCCCGTTCTTACGCTCATAAGGCGTTTCCGGACCTAACTTACTGCTGCCATCGGCATTGAGGAAGGCTTGCATATCAGTAGCTGGCGGCGCAAGTTCTGCATGTGGCAGGGTAAATGGCAGGAAAAGGAAAAAAGGCTTGTCTTTATTGTCATTGATGAAAGACAGCGCATGTTGCAGGATCTCATCCTGGGAATAGACATTCGTGTCCCTGGGTACACGGCTGATCTGTCCTTCCTTTACTTCAAAGAGATAGTCTGTATAGTAGTTATGTGCATGTTGCTGATTCAGATAACCAAAGAAGGTATCAAAACCTTTGATCTCCGGGGAGCCTGTCGTACCGGATTCTCCCAATCCCCATTTGCCAAACATACCGGTACGGTAACCGTTCCCTTGCAGCAGCTGCGCCAGGGTACTGTCCTCCGCACGTAAGGGAAGGCGTGTATTCCCCCTGATATAGGCATGTCCCATATGCTTTCCGGTGAGCAGGGCACAACGGGAAGGCGCACAAACGGTATTACCGGAATAGAAGTTCTTGAATTGAATTCCCTCCTGCCCCAGTCTGTCAATATTAGGCGTTTTAACAGGGCTTTTGCTGTTATAAGCGCTGATATTACCATATCCCAGATCGTCAGCCAGAATGAAGATAATATTGGGTTTATGGGTCTGTCCCTGGGTCAGGATAGTAGTCAGTAACGCGCATCCTGTAAGCATGACGCGCAGCATTTTCTTCCGGTCCATAGTATTGATTGATCGACGTAAATAATTTGTTAGCGAAGGCCAATATACACAACTCTACTAAATTAATAGACTAATTGAAAATAAAAGAAAGTAATGGGGTAAATGAGTATCAGGCATCAGGATCTTGGGCTGGTACAGGTGGAATGATCTTCAATAGCAAAAGGCGTCCTGTTATAACGGGACGCCTTTTGCCTATAATCGCTTGCTGGAATTATTCAGTCACTTTAAATGTAGCTACTGTGCTTTCGATCACAGGCGCCACGCTTGCTTCGTCTTTTACTTTTGCTACACCGGTGATGATATAGGCGATGCCATTTTTCACCACTGTATAGTTGCGGGCGACAACGTCAGCGCCGCCAGTCTGGTCGGAACTGTATTTGAACCATTTACCTGCCAGTCCGTTGATTTCTTTATCACCACTGTCCAGCACCTTGAAATTGCTCATATATTTCCCCATGGTAGCCATGGTTGCTTTATGATAATCCTCGAAACTAAGCTTACCGACATTCTCACTTACAATGTTGATATTGGAACGGAAACCGTCTGTTTCAGTCGGCGCAAACAGGAAAGTCAGTTTGATACCATTCAGCGTGGTATCTGTTTTTCTCCATCCCGCAGGGGCATCAATTGAAAACTTACCTGCGCCGCTGTTCATATTCTGCTGGGCTTGTTCCAGCAGTTCCTTTGACGTCTTTGGGGCGTTATTACCATTCTTACAGGCGCTGAAAAACACGGCTCCTGCAACAATCAGTAAAGAAATGTACTTCATAAATTGGTGTTTATTAATCCGCTAAAGTAAAATCATTTTATTTAAAATCAGCATATTTCGGACAAGGACCGTGCCGTCCATACTATTCTACAATATGCTTTTTTGCAGATTTTCTATATTTAATACAGGTTTTTACCTTTTAATATATTATTTTCAACTTAACTCTTATTGTCATTATTGTCACTACCTGTGCCAGATTATGTGGTAGAATATTTCAAACAGATAGCAAATTATGGTCAGATACTATGCAATATTCAGGGATGGAAGTTATAGTCCGCTACACAATCTTGAATCGATTTCTGCTTTTTCGGAGTACGCGTATATTCTCATGACAACGGATACCTTAAAACCCAATGGTTACGTTGAATCCACCATTTATCAGTTCGTGAATGCAAAAGGGGAACTGGAAATGCTCAGAATCGCCAACTGGGAACTCCTGTATATCAGTCCCTGGACCTTCAATTCAGAAGGCCTCCGTTACTGCCTGTACAACCACCTTACGAAAACAGCCCATGAATTCCGCGGAGAAGAAACCAGCCTTTCCTTCTTCAAAAACGACTTGTTTCCTAAGTTAAGGGAGCTCTCAATTATACCTGATTATCATCAATATCTGCTGAGTGAAAAGGTAGACCTGCTGGAAGAAGAGCTGACTGAACTCAGAAGGCGGCTCTATGAAGTAGAGAAAGTATTGAAGAGATAAGCGTCAAATGACATAACTTGCTATTACTGAACAGACAGGTTATGCGCACATCAGAAGAAATTATCATTATAGGGGCTGGCGCCGCCGGCCTCCTTGCAGCCAGGGAATTATCTGCACATCATAGCGTTACCGTGCTGGAAGCCCGGGATATGATCGGAGGAAGGATACAGACCGTTTACCGGGATGGTGTCAAATCCGCCGAAACCGGCGCTGAATTCGTACACGGTGAGTTACCCATCACACTCGGTCTGCTGAAAGAAGCAGGACTCTCCTACTATCACATTTACGGAAAAATGTTCCAGGTGCGGGACGGTAAATGGGATGCCCGTTACGAAATGATCGAGGATTGGGACGGACTGCTGGAAAAAATGAGCAGCATCCCGACAGATACGACCATGCAGGCGTTCCTGGATGAACAATATCCCGTGGAACAGTATGTCAGTCTGCACGAAAGCGTGAAGTCCTTCGTACAGGGTTACGACCTCGCCGATATGACCAGGGTGAGCGTAAAAGCCCTTTACAGTGAATGGACAAACGAAAGTGAGAATAACTTCAGGATCGACCAGGGTTATACCGCCATGGTCCGTTACCTGGAAGACGTTTGCCTCCGTCAACAGGCCCGTATTGTTACCAGTGCAGTAGTACGCCATATTGAGTGGTCAGCTGGTAAGGTAACCGTCACCACGGAGGCAGGCGCCACCTATACTGCCCACAAAGTGATCATCGCTGTTCCCTTAGGCATCCTGCAACAAGGCCATATCCACTTCTCTCCTGCCCTCCCCGATCAGATGGCAGCAGCCAACAATATTGGCTGGGGTACGGTGATCAAAACAGTCCTGGAATTTAAGGAACCCTTCTGGGAAAAACAGGCACCACAAGTGGGCTTTGTACTGGGAAAGGCGCCCATTCCTACCTGGTGGACGCAACTGCCGGATAAAGCCAATGTGCTTACCGGCTGGCTGGGCGGACCACCCGCTTTTCCGCATCTCCACAAAACAGACGACGAATTGCTGGAAATGGCGCTACAATCGCTGGCCATTCTTTGTAATGAAGACGCAGATACACTGAAAGCATTGCTGACAGACAGCCATATCTCCAACTGGGCGAATGATCCGCATGTAACGGGTGCTTACAGCTACAGTACACCGGCCACAGCGGCGGCACAGGTATTATTGAATACACCGGTGGAAAGCACCCTCTACTTTGCCGGAGAAGCCCTGTATAAGGGCGCCAGTCCGGGTACAGTAGAAGCAGCGCTCAGCACAGGTAAGGGGGTTGCAGAAAGGATCTTACAGGGAATTAAGAATTAAGAATTAAGAATTAAGAATTAAGAATTAAGAATTAAGAACGCGAAGATCTCCGCTGCATTGCAATTCTTAATTCTTAATTTTTAATTCCTAATTGAAAAGGGCGTCGCAGAAGTGACGCCCTTGTTATTCATTCCATTTTTTATAACTAATTACTCATTAGAGCAAACTTTCCAGTAGTGGCTTCAGCTCCGGCATGGAAGGTCTTGGCGCATCAACAGAGACAATATTGCCCTGTTTGTCAAACACCATGAAACGGGGAATACCGTTTACATCATAGAACTTCTGCATGTCAGACCAGCCACCGGCAAAGAGCTGGATACCACCCATTTTCTTCTCTTTCACAAATGCTTTCCATTTCTCTTTATCTTCTGCCTTGTCCGTCGAGATGCTGACAAAAGCTACATTTTTACCATACATTGCTGCCTCCAGTTCCTGCATGAAAGGAATCTCCTTTTTGCAGGGACCACACCAGGTAGCCCACATATCAACCAATACTACTTTTCCTTTCAGGCTCGCCAGACTCACTGTATCACCGTTAATACCCGGGAAGGAGAAGTTGTAGCCTGTCGTCCCTTTTTTGAAAGTGCTGAGGGCTTTACGCGTCTCAAACAGTGCCTTCTGCATATTGTCAGTCAGCAGGTATTGCTTATAAGGCGCAAACACTGCATCAAACTTCTCCAGGGATCTGTAAGACCTGAAATCATTCATTAACCACACCCCTTTCAATGTATCATTGCAAAGCACAGACAAAGACAATTCCACCCGGTTGGCCAGGGTGATACTATCCAATCTTGATGCCGCCAGCATCGCATAACGCTGTACCAGGTCAGCGCCTTCTCCCAGTTCCAGGATAGCGGCAGAGCAATAGTGTTTAGGCTGGAGAATAGTGTTGTAATAAGCAGGCATGTGCTTCCTGTCAGGATGCATAGAACGCGGCATCACCAATATACCCATTGCGGTTGATTCCATGTCCGCGTCAACAGTCATCGTCAGCAGGCGATTGAACACACCATTCTTTGTATGAATGGATTTTTTAAACGTCGCTACTGCAGGCTGAATAGCATCTACTGCCGGGAAAAAGGCACGGTAAGTAGTTGTGTCGTTCAGACTGGTCTTACTTTTCAGTGGTCCGATCAGCTGTTGCCAGGTGTAAAGCAGCTTATTCTCTTCGCCACCTTTTAAAACGCTGTAATGCCCCTGGTCATCCTGAATATCCAGCGTCACCTGCTCGCCGGCCTGCAGATACACCCGGATATTGTTTCTGCTCGCCTTTCCGTCAACTGACATCGCGAGGTAGTAGTAACCGGCGGTAGGTACAGGGATAGCAAACGCGAAGTTATGTGCCGTATCAAGGGTCGTACTGGCGAATTCCACCAGCCGGCCTTCTTTCACATTATACAGTTTCATGCCATTGGCTGTTTTCAGGGCACAATTACCGCTGATCATAGCTGGCGAGGGTGCGGCATAGGTTGCCTTCATACCTGCCAGCGCTGCCAGCAGGAGGATCATTTTTTTCATATGTGAGCAGGTTTAACGTTCTCTGTAAGTGACTGTTTTGATTTTACCAAAGCCGGTGTAAGATTCACTCAATACCAGGTTACCATTCACAGGCGGTACCATATAGAGTTCAAAGCTACCGGCGCTTTCTGCAGGCAGGGCCGGGTCATATACACCCACCTGTAATTTGTTATAGTAAGCTTTCGCTGCTACGGTTGAAGTACCCATGAAGCCATCGCATTTCAGGAAAGACACTGATTTCTGACCATAGTCTATCATCAGTTTTGTAGCTTTTGTGCTGATATCATACTCGTACAATTTTCCGCCTACATTATAAAACACATAGCCCAGGTCAGGGTGTATCGCAATATTCTCTGCCTTTGCAAAGTCCGTCGCCAGTAGCTCCTCATAATAAGTCTGGGCGATGGTTGCAGCCACATTGAATCTTGCCAGGTAATATTTCTGGTGTATAGAATCAAGTATCGCATAAGTGTCCCCGCTATTGAAACGGCTGGTTTCCATAAAGCGGAGGTCTTTACCAGTGGTGAAACTAAAGCGCGTACCTGCAGGCATATCGGTGCAGTTGGCCGGCAAACTGTATATATGCCTCACGAAGCGTTTTTCATCTTCATTGTATAAAACATGTACCTCTGTGGACCCGGCTGAATTGTCAACATACCCTATATATTTTGAAACTTTGAAAGGAACGGATTTTCCATACATCACATTCACCGGTAAGCCAAAATAGATGTTGAACGTATACATATAGTAGTACATGTTATTATCACTTCCATGCAGGTACATGGTACCGGACGTGCGCTGGGTTAACCTGTCCGCATAGAAGCCTGCAGGTAAGGTACTGAATACATCTGTCTGCAAAGGAGACTTCAACTTGAATGTTTCACCATCCAGACGGCTGGTGCCATCAGTTGTACTGACATATACCGCGTGTCCTGTAATAGCAGAAGTGGTACGGACAAACTTTACGTCCACCGGCTTCCCTGTCAATGTAAGACCAGCGCCGATACTGCCTAAGACGTCGTATATAGGTTTGTACCCGTTCACGCCTTTAGATAGCATATCCAGTCGGCTGTTCGCATTGACTTCCGACAGCAATACCCATCCTTCATATACACTGGTCACCACTGCCATCAGGAATCTTTTGGAATAGCTGATACCTGTTTTCTTATCAGTCACCCGGTATATCACGGTGTACTGACCAGACGGTAAGGTAATACGTGCATCGAGATCATGGCCGTAGGACAAGGTATCGTTATCGACCGTATTACCGGTATTTGTAATGGAAGCCACCCACAGATAAGTGTAGTTGCCAGTGTCCTTTGTAGCATCCAGGGTAAAAGACAGGTCAGGCTTCAGGGTAAATACACTGCCATAGTCAACTGTATACAGACTGTCCACGCCAGAGATGTTCACCACATTGACATCGGTGTAATCGTAATTGCCCTTGTCCTTATAGCAGCTGCTCAAAGCAAATGCGGTAAGAATATATAAGAATAATTTCTTCATGTTTAGTTGATAAAAGGATGATCAATCGTTTGCGGTCTGCACACAGATCACTGGGAAGCTTCTCCCATGATCATTTCTCTGCCATCTTCTTCATAAATGATATTTCCGGCTGCGCGCTGCTGGTTAAGGTAGCGTTGCATGGCCTTACCCATATATACCGCTTCTGCAACGGATATGGTAGTAAAATCATTGATGGTCATATCCAGTTGTTCGCATATCAGCAGGATCTTTTTACGGGAAAATTCTCCCAGATAAATATCCAGCCAGCGGGTGGGCTTGGGGATCAGGTCTCCGATATACAAGGTAATTGAACCAGTGGACACGAGAGAGTCTTTCGTCTGGGGCTGTGTCAGTGTCGTATCAAAATCCTGATTGGGCATTAAGCGAAAATGCAGCAGAAACTGGCGTTCTGACATCTCCTTCGTACGGTGAATATGTACGGGAATATACATCCAGGATTTGTTGGCCGGCATGACAAAGGATTCCGCCAAAGGCTCATAATGTACACCCGCTACTGCAGAGCTCAGGCTATCAGTCACCTTTACAATGAAGTTCCTGTCCTGATTAGTCTGCCGTCCCAACAGGTCTACTCTCACCTGCAGGATGCTATCTTTCAGATTGGCATCTGCCAGGGAAAAGGTGAACAGCAGTGTATCGATACGCTGGGTATTTCTCGTATTACCGTAATTGATAGAATTATCGAAATACAGGGTGGAAGTACCACTATAAAAATCTATTGTTTCCTTTTTGCAGGCAGTCATTGCAAGTAGCAACACCGCGGCGATATAGAATGCTTTCATACTGTGATCAGTTGTAAGGAGATTAACGATAATCAGATTCACTTTTCGGCAGCGGCACTACATATGTTTTTGCCGACATGGTAAAGTTGCCGCTGGTAGCGCCACCTCTGGGAACAGTTGCCTGTGCTTTTCTTTTGTAATAGAAAAATACCTGTCCTTCGCCATAAAACTCTTTCTGATATTCTTTCCTGAGTTCCGTCTCTATAGCTGCTGTTGATGGCAGATCTGCCAGTCCGCGGTTATACCTGACCGTATTGAGATAAGCCAGCGCCGCCGTAGGATCAGTTTCGCTTTCTGCCGCGATGTAATACATCTCACTGATACGCAGCAAAGGCATCCTGTAGCGGAACAGTTCCGAGCTATCTTTATTATCCAGGTCTGCAAATTTGAAGAAGCAACGGAAGGTCTTGTTACCACCTGTAGGAATGATCCAGCTTGGATTATAGCGGTAATCGCCTTCCAGTGATTCGTAGGTCGTCGTCAGCCTTGTAGGGTGAGCGGCCAGGATCTTTGCGTCTGTCGTACTGGGCGAAAAACTACCCGTATAAGTCACATACAGTCTCGGACAATAAATATCAAAGAGATGTTCCGTCGAGAAGGTTCTGTCAGGGAAACCGCCATTACCGGTCACCAGCTTCAGGTTTGTCCACGGGAACCATTTCCCGGCGCCTTCTATCACTGCTTTTGCTTCCGCCAGTGCCGCAGGTTTATTCACACGATAGAGCTGTATTCTTGCCTTCAGGGCTTTTACGGCGAAGTAGTTCAGGCGGCCGTTACGCTGTTGTAAAAAGAAGTCCACCTGCTGCTGTCCGGGAATACGGCGCGGACCGGCACTGATCACAGGATCATTACGTAAACAGCTTTCCGCCCGATCCAGGTCAGCCAGTACGCTATCGATCAGATTATTAGCCGGCAATAGCGGACGAACATTAATATCAGCATGGGTGACATAAGGCACGCTCTTACTGGTGGAATCCGTCAGATATACCGGTCCATACAATCGTAGCAGGTCAAAATGCACAAGAGCTCTTATTGCATAAGCCTCTCCCCTGATGATAGAATCCCTGCCAGGACGCAGTACACCCGGATATTTGTCCATGTTCTCCAGCAGATTATTACTGGACATGATCACCTTATATCCATTGGTCCATACAGCATCTATCGCTGGTTCTGTCAGAGAATTGGTATATGTATAATTAGCGTGCTGATACCAGTCATGCCCGCTCGTTCCGGAAACATTATATTCCTGTCCCAGTACGCTTATAAAGGTGAGCGTGAGATTACCACCGTATAGGCTGGCTGATCCCAAATCCTGGTAGAGACCGTTGAGATGGTTGATGAAGCCCTGTTCTGTACTGTAAACAGCACTTTCCACGAACTGATCTTCCGGTTTTACGTCCAGGTATTTTTTGCAGGAGAATAATCCTGCAGATAATAAAGTTATAATAGCAGCGATCCTGAATGATCTTTTCATAATCTTACTTTTAGAAAGTGGCCCTTACACTCAATGAGTAGGAATTCGAGAAAGGATAGTCCGTTCCACGTTCGCTTTTGATAGTCGCCAGGCGGAACACATCATTTGTATAACCTGAGAAACGAAGCGTAGACAATCCGGCCTGACGCATCCATGCTTTGTTCAGCAATTCATAGCTGACATTGATGGATTCTCCTGCCAGGTAGTTATTACGCTGTACATAACGGGAAGTCATTTTCACTGCCGTGAAATCATTGATCGCCTTAAAACGGGATACATCTCCCGGTTGCTTCCAGCGCTCATACAGGGCACGTTTATCCAGGTTCTCTTCTGCTACTTTTCTGACGGAGATATTCTCTACACGGTCATACAGCGCCTGGTTAAAGACGTCGCCACCATAAGTATAGCGGATGTTCATACCAAAGGTGAATGCGCTCCAGCGAAGGTTCGCACTAAAGATGCCTTCCATTGTAGGCTGTGCATTACCAACTACGACCTCATCTCTGGCCTCATAGTCGAATGATTTGGTGCCATCTTTTTTGACAAATACTTCCCTTCCTGTACCAGGATCTATACCGGCAGAACGTACCGCCCAGATAGCATCCGGACTGCTTCCATCTCTGAAGCGCTGGAGTGAATTATTATCCTGTGCCAGATCATTCTGTTTCTCCATCATGGTCAGGAAACCACCGTAGGTACTTTTCTGGTAACGGCCGGTCATCCCCAGCGTCAGATAGAGGTTTCTCTGCAGATTGCGGATGGGTGATGCCTTCAGGTTCCATTCCACACCACGGGTATGCTGATAACCGATGTTAAAAGGGTATGCACTGATACCGGTGGAAGAGGGTGTCGTCACTAATGCGATCAACGGATCGGTGTTCTTTTTATAGTAGTCCACCGTCAATGTGATACGGTCTTTCAGGAACGACATATCCGCACCGATATCCGTTGACATGGAATTCTGCCATTTCAGGTCGGGATTACCAATGTTTTTGATAGTATACCCCTGTCCGAACTGGTTATTGGCTGAATTGATGCCGTAAACGGATTCAGAGGAAAGTCCCTGGAAATTCTGGTTACCCGTCAGACCAATATTCGCACGGAGCTTCAGCAATGTGATCCATTTCACATCACGGAGCAAAGCATCATTGTGCAGGTTATAACCGACACCAGCTGACCAGAAAGGCGAGTATTTATTATTCGTACCAAAGGAAGTCGAACCATCCATACGGAAGGATCCATCCAGCAGGAAGCGGCGGTCGAACATATAACTGGCTGTCGCCAGACCAGCTACGCTACGCCTGACTGACCTGGCATATACAGGTATACCATCGGGCTCATAACCGTAGGCAAAGGAAGGATTACCCGGCGCACCAACAGGGAAGCCTGAAGCCGTAAAAGCCTCGCGAATGCTCTCCTCATTCCTGATCTCGCCACGTGCGTTCAGGTTGACCTGGTGTTTGTCTCGGATCAGTTTTCCGAAGGAGACCATCAGGTTAGCATTGTATCCGAATTGTCTTTGTTCATCGTAGTCATACGTACCTCTGTTTTCTGCGGTTTTACCGATAAAGGTCGTATTCATCGGAGACAGGAAAGTCTTTGTTGTGGCGTTATCAGTGGTGATGTTGATACCACCGGTGATGCGCAGGTCGCTGTTGATATCATAGATCATCTGCAGATTCTCTGAGATGGCCTGTGACTTTGTATAATCGTAACTATTGAGCGTTGCATTATACAATGGGTTTCCGGCGGTATCGATCTGGTTGTTGGAAGTCCTGTATATATCAAGATATGGATCAACCGACCCGTCTGGATTTCTCTTTTCAAAGTAAGGCAATACCTTCACCCACTCTGAAAAAGAACCATATGGAGATTGGTCTGCACGGTATCCATTCAAATAGAGTTTATTGCTGATGTTCAATTTGCCTTTACGGTACTGGAGATCTACGTTGGCGCCCCAGGTGTTACGGCCGGAGCCTTTCATTACACCATTGAGGTCCTTGTAGTTCACACCTACACCATAGCGCATCTGGTTATCTCCACCTTCTGCATACAGGGCATGTCCGTTGGTGATACCGGTACGTACTGGTTCATTAAGCCAATAGGTATTGATGCCACGTTTTACATTGGTAAGGCGCCTGGCATACAGGTCATCCAGCAGGATCTGTGATTCATACAGCGGCGCCATACTCTTGTTGATCGTATATCTGCCTGCCAGCTTTTCATATTCAAGCTTCTCTGTGGCGTTCATCATATTATAGCTGGTCAGGTCAGGCGCTTCCATGCGAAAGTCATAGTTATAACTTACGCGCATAGCGCCTGGCTTGGGCTTCAGTGTTTCGATCACCACAACCCCGTTGGCCGCACGTGCGCCATACAGTGCGGTGGACGCCGCATCTTTCAATACGGTGATAGCGGCCACACGGTTCATATCCAGGTCATTGATAACCTGCAGGGTGGTTTCGAAACCATCTAATATAAATAATGGCTGGTTGGCGTTTGCGTTGGATTGCGTCTGAACGGAGATAAGACTGCTTTTACCACGTATTTCAATATTAGGCATTGCGTTCGGGTTAGCGCCTACCATATTGTTTTCGACGATGACGAAAGAAGGGTCCAGTGTTTTCAGACTTTGCAATACGTTCTGGTTACCTACGGTTTTTAATTGTCCGCCGGTATAAGTCGCGGAAGCGCCTGTAAAGCTTTCCTTCTTACGATTAACGATACCGGTTACAACGACTTCTTTTGCGTTGTTCCTCGATACCAGGGAGATCTTGAGCGATGTACGTCCTTTGAGGGCCACCATTTGTGGCTCCATACCGATATAAGAAACCTGCAGAATGGCGTCCGGAGAGGTTGTTATTTCGAAGTTGCCGCTTTCATCGGTAAAAGCCCCTATATGGCTTTTGAGGTCCAGTATGGTAGCCTTACCCAGCGCCTGCCTGTTGTCGTCTGTAATGTTACCGCGTACGGTCACCAGTTGAGACGCCTGTTCGGTAACCGTGTTGATGTTTGTTGGAGTGGACGCCGGCGTACCTCTTTTGATAACGAGTACCCCGTTTTCCATATTCCAGGAAAGGCGGGCGTTGCCTAATGCTTTGCGCATTACTTCATCGAGGGTAGCGTTTTTCACACGCATGGTAACAGGAGGCAGCTTTTTCAGCTCTTCCTGGTCGTAGATAAAACGTAGTCCGGCCTGTTTTCTAATTTCATTCAGTAATGCAGGTACGGTAATATTCTTTACGTCAAGGGTGATGCCGGGTGTAGCCGGTGTTTGCGCATAGACACCGACGGGCATGAGGGATAGTGAAGAAAAAAGCCCGGCAGGAGCAGCTGCGAGCAGTAACCATACCGCCCCCCGCCTTAAATGGCTTCCATAACAATACTTTTTTTTCATTACTTTTAATGAGATTTAGGTAATAGAACCCCCACTCCTTGTCTCCGACAAGGAACAGGTTTTACTTAGGGCGGGTCTTGTTGCAACCAGGACCCGTCTTTTTTTGTGTGATTGTGCTACTTGTTTACTGCATAACCTGTTATTGTTCTCTCTTTTTGGTTGACATTAAAATGAACGTCTGTCATTTTCTCAAGTAATTCTGTTATGGTGCTGATTTCTTTGTATTGTGGCAGATTTGCTTCGATCTTACGGTTCCTTATTTCGCCCTCAGGTAGTATGATCCTGTAATTATATATCCTCTCAAGCCGGCGGCAGATATCTTCCAGCGTCGTTTCAACAAACACCAGTTCTCCATCTTTCCAGGCCGTATATATATCCGTATCTACATTACGGACCTTCGCGTTGTCGTATGGCGCCTTGCTGAGCAGTTGCTCTCCCGGACTGAGGTAAGTACTGTCCCCCTTATGATGCACTACTATTTTTCCCTGTACCAGTGTAGCTGCGATATTATTTTCGTACGTATTGATATTAAAAGCTGTCCCTAAAACTTTGATGGAGGCATGATTGCTCTGCACAGTAAATGGCCGTGCTGCATCTGTCGTCACTTCAAAATAAGCCTCTCCTTCTACGCTCACGAGGCGTGCATCCTGTGGGAACCTTGATGGATAGCGGAGACGGGTGTCAGCGTTCAGCCATACCTTCGTACCGTCTGACAGTACCAGGTGATAAGTGTATCCTCTGGGCACTATCAGGGTATTATAGGAAATATGATCGTTCGTTTCCTGTCCCTTTTCGTATATCAGTTCCTCACCATTTACAGCTGTTGCGCCATTTAAACGTTTCAAGGTGTCGAGCTGTACTTCGTCTCCTTCAGCAGTAAGTAAGGTAATAGCGGAAGGGGATGATTTTTCGGTTGATCCGGCGGCTAGTTGAGATGGATGCTGACCAGCAGACCAGAAATAGTACCAGGACGCTCCTGCCAGTAACAATACAGCAGCTGCAGCTGCATACCCCCATATCGGACGAACCCTGATTTTCTTTGGTACATTCCAGTCAATATCCTGCTGTTGCAGGCGCTGCCCAAGCGCTGCCCAGCCTTCCTCCACATCCGCCTTCGCCCATTCCTTCAGATCCATCTCCTCTTTTATGGCCTGGTATTGACGCAGCAATGCCTGTTCTGATTCATTCAGATCAGAATCGTCCTGCGTTTGACCATTTTCCAGGTAATGGAGCAGTTTATCGTTGTCGATATTCTTTTTACTGTTGTCCATGGGCTACTACTATAATGACAAGTGAGGTTTAAAAAAGGGTGACTGGCCTACGCAACTTTTTTTTAAAAAAATAGCGCTGTATAGAGCATCTTGAAGATTACCAGGTAGATAAGCAGCTTTTCCAGCCTTTCACGCTCCTGTCTGAGCGTCTCATAGGCTTTACGAAGCTGGGTCTTCACGGTATTCAGGGAAATATTAAGTTTTTCGGCAATTTCGCTGTACTTATAACCATCTCCATTGCTGAGGAGAAATATCCTACGGCGCTGTTCCGGTAAACGTTGCACGGCCAGCAGCAATGCCGCTTTTAGCTGATCCTCTTTCTGCAGAATAGCTTCTTCCCGCTGCGGATCATAGGTATCAGGGGCTGCGGATTGTACATTGTGTTTCGTGCGGGTGGCGGCGCTGTTCTGGTAGTTGATGACGCCATTACGGATGGCACGGAAGGCATATTTCTCGAAACTATCTGGTGTGGGCAGGGTATCTCGTTTACCCCAGCAACGGAAAAAGAAGTCCTGCACTACATCTTTTGCAGCTTCCATATCTTTCAGGTAGCTATAAGCAAAAAGGCATAATGGTTGATAATGGTCCCTGAACAATTGTTCATACCGTTGTCTGTCTGTCCACTGCTCATGCATCAATAGTTCGTATCATCTTTTTGTAAGCGGAGGCACAAAATAAGAATTATGAATTAAGAATTAAAAATTAAGAATTGGCCTTGCAGCATATTATATATGCTGCGGGAGTTTGAGCCCCCGTTCGTTAAACTACTCTTTAGGGAAAAATAATAACGGCTGACCTGTATGGCCAGCCGTTCCTACTATTGTAATTTATTTATAATCTCGGATCGACTGGCTCACTTTCCAGCGCCAGCAGACCAAAAACGCATTGGTGTACTTTCCGCAAAGGCTCTTTCGCTACGAAGTGCTCTATTGCCTGTACCCCCAGTGCAAACTCCCGGAGTGCCAGTCCGCGTTTAGCGCCTAGTCCCCTCTTCTTTAAGCGGTTCAGATTGGCTTCAAGGGTGTATTCAGGACCATATATTATCCGCAGATACTCCCGGCCCCTGATCTTTATAGCGGGCTGTAAAAGGCCTTTGCTACCCCTTTCAATGAAGGAGAGCGATTTTACTACCATGCCTTCTCCATCTTTAGCCGTCAGTGCCTCCCACCAATTGACAGCGTCTGCTATGCTCCGTTCATCTTCCAGGTCCACCAGCTTCCACTTGGTCGGGATCAGGGGATTCCCCTCTCCGCCACAATAGCGGGCGATCGTCTCCATATGCCAGACGTGGTCTTTATTGAAATAGGTCTTCCCTTCGGTAGCCAGGATATGAAAAGGCGCCAGCTGATAATCTGACAGGGATTTTACTTCCCAGCAATACTGCCGGTAGGCATCTACAAACTGCCTGCACATCTCCGCCCGTTCCTCATACCCTTTCAGCAAAGGCGCCAGTTCCGGCAGATTAGCCGCTGTACGTAGGGTCTCCACCACATCTGTCATCGCGTGTACCGCAGCAGCGCCTGTAGCGGCATACTGGTGCTGTAAAAGCGCTTGTGCTTTCGCATTCCAGGGCATCAGTTCACTGTCCAGGCATACCCAGTCGGTGTCCATTTCCTCCCAGAAATTCCGCTCGGTAAGTGCATCCCTTACCATACCCAGGAAAGCCTGTTCAAGCGTTTTATCCGTGAAAAAAGCTCTTCCCGTACGGGTATAGCAGGTACCAATACTGTCTTCCTCTAATCCGAAGCGCCGGTTAACGACCGTACTGTCTTTACAAACGATCACCACGGCCCTGGAACCCATGTGCTTTTCTTCACAGATCACCTTCGTGACGTCATTCTTTTTATAATAACTGAAAGCGCCGGTCGGATACTCCAGGTAATCAGGCAAGGTGCTGGTTTCTGTAGGCGACATCGTTGGCGGCAGATAGATCAGCCACTTGGGATGTATGCTGAAGCGACTCATGGTCTCCAGTGCAGCAGTCGTATATTCCTCTCTGACAGTCACCAGATTGAGCAGACGCGTTTCTATCACCTGTTTGCCCATGAGGTCTTCTATGTCCAGCACGTCATCCTGTTCATGCTGCAGGTTATTACCGGTGCCTGGTACCCTGAGTGGACGCGTAGGTGCCATATAGGTAGCCAGCGCGGGCACATCAACCAGTTCTTTCTCCGGATAACGAAGCGCTGTCAGTTTACCACCAAAAACACAACCGGTATCGATATCAATCGTATTATTAAACCACTGTGGTTCATATACCGGGGTATGGCCGTATACCACCATAGCCTTTCCTTTGTAGCTGGATGCCCAGTTGTATCTTACCGGTAAACCGAATTCATCGATCTCACCGGTCGTCTCACCATACAGACAGAATTCACGTACCGCACCGGAACCTCTGCCATGCATCTCTTCTTTCAATCCGGCATGTGCAACTACCAGTTTACCGTCGTCCAGTACGTAGTGACTGACAAGACTATCGAGAAAGACTTTTAGGGCATCAATGAAGCTCGTTTCCTCTGCTGCCAGTTGGTCTACGGTCATCTTCAACCCGTGACTGAGCTTTACATTACTACCACGCAGATATTTCAACAGTTTCATATCGTGATTACCTGGTACGCAGAGCGCTGTACCTTCCTTTACGGTATTCATGACCAGTTTAAATACTGCAGGACTTGCAGGTCCTCTGTCGCAAAGATCTCCCAGGAAGAGCAGTTTCCTGCCTGTCAGCACCTCTACGCTATGCGTGGCTGCATCTACCCGGTGTCCCAGTTTCGTGAGCAGTGTACACAGTTCTTCATAACAACCATGTATATCACCGATGATATCAAAAGGTCCGTGTTCCGCTTTCTTCATATTCCACAATGGCTCCCGCTCTATGCCTGTAATCGCTGCTACTTCTGCTTCTGTATGGAACTCAAATATTTTGCGGAATCCTTCCGTCTTCAGTTTACCGATCCCTCTTTTTAAAGCATGTATATGATTAGTCACTAGGTGTCCGGCAAGGCTTCTGTCTGTCCGCATTTCATTACGTGCGAGACACACTTTATCCGGCAGATTCATCACAATAGCTACCGGTAAGGTGTGATATTCCCTTGCCAGTGCCACCAGGTTCTTTCTATCTTCAGATCTTACATTCGTCGCATCTACCACGGTCAGTAAACCACGTTTCAGGCGCTTACCGACAATATAATAAAGCAGATCAAATGCATCTGCTGACGCATCCTTTGTGTTCTCACTATTGCTTACCATTTCCCGGCAACGATCGCTGCTGACTATCTCGGCGTTACCGAACCATTTTTTTGCGAAAGTGCTTTTTCCTGAACCCGTTGCACCGATAAGTACAATCAGGGATAATTCAGGTATTTGTATATTCATTAAAGAGAATTAAGAATTAAGAATTAAGAATTAAGAATTAAGAGTTAGAATTTGGCAGTTAATAATTAAGAATTGAACACAAGGAATACTCCCTTATCAACGGAGCAATTCTTAATTGTTAATTGTTAATTGTTAATTGTTAATTGTCGTAAAAACTGCCATTTGCGTAGGCGCACCTACTTTTTCCGCTTCATCACCTATCGCCTTGATGACATAAGTATAGCCATAAGTTGTGCTTATTTTCTCACACCAGGTACTGAATTCTGCCCGTGTCCATTCGAAGCGGTGGTCGTTATGCCGCATCATGCTTGTATCCTCTGTAAAAGTGATATTCCATTCCTTGTTAGGCGTAGTTACCACCACCTTAGCTGGTTTAGCATATTCAAAGACCGTCTTTTCCAGTGCTTTGAGCCGTTCATGATCCAGGTGCTCGATCACTTCCACCAATGCAGCTGCATCAAAACCTTCAATTCTGCGGTCCCTGTATACCAGCGAACCCAGTATGAGGCGGAGACGCTTACGCTGATTATCTGGCAGCTGATAATATTTCAGTCGGCGGTAGGCCACTTCCAGCGTACGGGAAGAGACATCCATACCGGTAATATGTGTCAGTTGCTGATGTGCCATTAACAGCTTCAGTAACTTACCTTCTCCGCAACCCAGGTCAAGTACAGACCTGACAGGTGTGCTGAGTAATTCGTCACATACCAGTTGTAACCTGGAATCGTGCAGTTTAGGCGTCGGTATTTCCGGTTCTGAGATCATTTCAGCTTCCACCAGTTCCTCCGGAATATCATCTTTCATCAGCATCGACATGGCATCGTTCATCAGGCTTTTCTGATGACGCAGGTAACGCCTGGAGATCAGTTCACGCTCCGGATGCTTATCCAGCCAACCTTTTCCTTTTGCCAGCAGTTTCTCTACTTCCTCCTTGTTTACCCAGTAATGTTTATCATTATCCAGGACCGGAATCAGTATATAGAGGTGCGTAAGCAGTGACTGTAAGGTGACCGTATGTTTCAGTACAACGGTAAAATAACGGCTATGCCCCCATTCGGGGAATTTGTCGTCCAGCGTATACTGCGTAGCGTTTACTGTATAACCCAGTGGACCGAACATGCGTTGTATCATTTGTTCACCACCGTTAACCGGCAACACAGACAACTTCACTTCAAATGGCATCGGCATCTCTACCATTTCCGGCTTATCCTTACACTTGCCGTTCAATGCCGACGCAAATGCTTTGGAAATGGCATTGCTCATGATAGAAGAAGCCACATAAGGTCTGTCGTTCACATACTGCTCCAATGCGAAGTTATTACCCGAAGGGCCCTCATTGGCACGTACCAATCCTACGGGATCAATGTCCAGTACCATGGCACAGGTACATTCCTGCTCAGTGGCAACAGGATAAAATATATGAGCCTTTCCTTTAGAAAGTTCTATATCCTGCACCTTTGCAGGGTGTTTGTGCAACAGATAACCAAGATCTGTGGCAGGCATATGTCTGGTTGTAATAGTCAGTAACATCTTTGCTTAAAATTGATACTGTAAAGGTGCGCTACATGTGCGAAGTCTTTTTGCGCAGGAGTGGACAATCTTTAAAAAATCTTTCCAGGGAAAAACAAACAGCTGATAATCAATATCATTAAAAAGGGCGCTGGCAGGGGCATATCATGAATGCCCCTGTGTCAGTTTCCAGATCACGAAAAAGCCGATGGCGGCCAACAGGAAATATACCCACCACCAGCTGCCCATATGGGACCTGTATTCCTCATCCTCGTCATCATGGTGATGGTCGTCTTCCTCATGCTGTCCGTAATACATGTAGATCTCCCAGTAGCAGTTCTCCACCTCTTCGGCTGTCAGCGCTTTTTCCATCCCATCCTTCGTAAAACGGGTCCCAGTCAGCAGGGTCAGCCCGTTCTTGTCAATCAGCTCCTCCATAGCCGTTAGCAGCTGCTCTCCTTCTGCGTCAGCCAGTGGTCCTGCTTCCAGGTATCGCGTCAATAATGCACTTATCTGTGGTAATTCCATACGCCAATTTATAAAACATTCCCGAGTGGCGAAACTTCCTGCATGATAACTTTGCCCTATATTCCCCCTTGCCGTTCTGGAAATACCCGGTAACTTTAATGTGAAAACGCACCCGGGTATGCAATTCAGACAAATACCTCCTCCGCAATATCTCAGGGACTACATCCGGTTCTTCTGGGTACTGGAAAGTAACGATAAAGATGTTGCTGCTGCCACCTTCAGGACAATTGCTGATGGTTGCCCGGGACTTATTTTCCAGCACCGGGACCACGGCATACTGTTTCAGAACGACAAACAGCTGCCCGGGACCATTCTCTACGGACAGGCTACCAGACATGCCGCTTTGCGGATAGACGGCCGTTTTGATACCATTGGCATATTTTTCTACCCACACGCTTTAAAGTCCATCTTCGGACTGAATGCCGATGAACTGACAGATACCTGTCTTGACCTTGACGGAATCCCGGCATCCCGTGGTTTTCAGTTATCTGCGCAACTGACTGATATCAGCGCTCCTGAAGCCAGGATAGATATCCTTTGTTCTTTCCTGCTGGCACAGCTGACAAAGTATCATCAGCAGTCAGACAAGGCCATGCATCATGCGCTGGACCGTATCCGGCAGACCAATGGCAATATCTCTGTAAAAGCGCTGAGAGAAGAGTTACAGTTATCAGAAAGAAGTTTTGAGCGCAAGTTCAAACAGCATGTGGGCATCACACCCAAGCTCTTTGCGCGTATTGCGCAGTTTCAGGCATCCATGCAGTTAATCCGCCAAAGCGATTATAACAAACTCTCTGATATCGCTTTTGAAAATGAATATGCCGATCAGTCTCATTTCATCCGCGCCTTCAAAGAATTCGCAGGCGCCTCTCCTTTTCAGTTCATGAAGAAATCAGAAGAACTGATCGAGAACCTTTCCATCCTGACGAAATAATCCCGCTGCCGGTTTTGTTCTATTTTCCGCTGTCGCCCCCCAATAGCTTTGTGATATAAAACAACCTATCATGAAACTAATCATCTTTGGCGCCACTGGCGGTACCGGTAAACAACTGACGGAACAAGCCCTTGAACAGGGACATATTGTAACCGCTTTTGTACGCGATCCGTCCCGCCTGGGCATTATGCACTCCAATCTGAACATTGTAAAAGGCGACGTTATGGACGCTGCTTCTATTATACCTGCCATGCAGGGACAAGAAGCCGTATTATGTGCCATCGGCTCGCCTGCCAATAAGATCGGTACCATCCGGTCCACAGGTACCAAAAACATCATACAAGCCATGAAAGCAACAGGGGTAAAACGCCTGGTATGTCAGACCTCATTAGGTTATGGCGACAGTAAAAAAACACTTGACCAGACGCCTTTTATCTTTAAATATATCATCGTTCCGTTCATACTTAAAAAAGGCTTTGCCGATCACGCCTTGCAGGAAGAATATATAAAACTAAGTCAGCTGGACTGGGTCATTGCCAGACCTGCGAACCTTACAGACGGCGCATTAACACATAGTTATAAAAAAGGATTTTCTGCTGCGGAAAAACAGCTTAAAATGAAGATCTCTCGTGCAGATGTAGCGGATTTTATGTTGGGGCAGATCAGTGAGAATACCTATCTGCGGAAGACGGCGGGACTGTCTTACTGAAGATGGTAATTGACTGACATAAATTTCAATTAGGAATTAGGAATTAACAATTAAGAATTACTCCGTTATAAGCGGCAGCATTCTTAATTCTTAATTCTTAATTCTTAATTCTTAATTCTTAATTCTTAATTCTTAATTTATCCGAATGTGAGTTCTGCTCCCACCTCCACCTCATACGCTTCTTTATCTTTCTCGAAAATCTTTGCTGACAAAGCACCTTCCAATGTAACACGTTTATCTTTTATCCTGATCCAGCTGCCTTCTCTTAATCCGACTACCGGCAGGTCCTGTTGTACCTGAAATTCGCGGATACGCGTCTCCCTTGATTCGCCCATATGCGGCAATCCCGGAATAGGATCCAGGTAATGGGGATTCAGGTTGAAAGGGATCAGCCCCATCGTCTGGAAACTGGGTGGATATACAATCGGCATATCATTCGTCGTCTGCATATTCACCCCACCGATATTGCTGCCTGCACTGGTGCCCAGATAAGGCGTTCCTTGCTCTACGGCTGCTCCCAACAACTCCATCAGTCCCAGCTCATGCAGTTGTTTCACCAGCAGGAAGGTATTTCCCCCACCTGTAAAAAATGCCTGTGCGTCTCTGATGGCTGCTGCGGGTTCTTCAAAAGTATGCAGTCCCCGCAACTTATAACCGGCAGCGGCAAATACAGTCGCCGCCTTTTCTGTGTACTCATCATGAGAGATGCCACCCGGACGGGCATAAGGCACAAAGATCACTTCGGTAATGCCGGCAAACAATTCTTTCATGACCGGCAGCAGATAAGACAGATAGGTTTCTCCATGTAAGGTGGAGGTACTGGCTAAAACGACATTTTTCATGGGCTGCAATATAAAGAGATCAGCGATAATGACCACCTTTTCTCTCATGCTATCCCTTAGAATGCCTCACCCAGGTTAATGCTGAAGCGGGTACCGTATCGGCTGATGCCATAATCCACCGCAATATTTGTATTGGATTTCTTGTTGAATTTAAGACGCAGACCGCCGCCGCCTGCCGGATGGAAAGCGGTAAAACGGTAGCGTTCACCATCAGTCACTGTATTCATATTAGCAAACAGGACGAATCCGAATAATCCATCCCGGGTAATATCCCTCCTGTATTCCGCTTCAAGATCTATCAGCCCTTTTCCACGGAAACGGTTCTGGTCCATACCTCGGCCACTCCGGAAACTGGGGTCCCAGCCAATACTGGGCAGATCCAGGTAAGGTGTTTTTGTGCTGAGGGATGTCCAGTAAAATCCCCAGAAAGCCAGTACATTTTGCTGCTTTCCGTTACCAAGGTTGAGGTATTTACGATAATCGAGGTAAAGTGACTCCCAGTTGTCATTACTGCCCAGAAAGGTCGGATTGATCCTGAAAACGGCATTGAAATAATGCCCCGACTGCGGGTTAATGGAGTTCTGACGGGAGTCTTTCAAAAGGTTGAGGGAAACACCGGAGGAAACGGTTTGTCCGCGATCCGTCCCGTAATTATACCCCACAAATTTCGATAATTGTACACTGTCATTCGACCGGATCCCGATATTGGAATGCCAGTCCAGGTGATACCCCACACCTACCAGCCATTCTTTGGTCACCCTGCGATAGAAGGTTTCATACACACGGAAGTAATTATTGCCTAACAGTTGCTTTTGCTCGTCTGGTACGCCGTCTCCCACTCCCCAGGTATACTGCGGATTAATGATAAAGCGGATATCGCCCACCATATTGTACGCGTTATCCATGAACCAGACATTCGACCGCAATGCAAAGGAAAAACGCCCTTTAAAAGAAAAAGAAGGCGTAAAGGACACGTTGGACAGATTCGTCGTACGTCGTGGCCCCATATAAAAAGCCGCATTCGTAGATGTGATCAGCGCAATACCACCACCGGGAATATTCGAGGGCGCCGGCAGCAAAGAGTAGTAAATCCGGCGTTTACCCCGTTTCGGCGGCTTTGCCTTATACTTGATAACACTTTTGAAGATATCAATGACGTCTTTATGAGGCACAGTGTCCTCGTCTGACTCGTAATCCCACGCCCAGCGTTTATCTTTATCCTGGGCCGCCACCCAACAAGGCAGGGCTAAAAACAATATGATCAGTGAAAGCTTATTCATCCAGTTGTACAGTCTTATTTGCTGACGGAATACTAAGACTATGTCCTAATATTGTGCCAGTGGAAAAGGCCACAACCGGATGACTAACTACTTCTTCGCCAGATTAGACAATGCAATCAGACCTGTGCCCGCAATCACCGCAGCTCCGACAAAAGGCAAACCTGCACCGATAAGATCATTCACGGATCTTGAATAAAGAAATGGCAAACAATATAACATCCCCAAAATGCCCATTATAATAGCAGCCTATGCCCCAAAACGTGCAATAGTTGCATCCGAAAGCTGAAAAGATTTACCTGAAAAAGTGTTTTCAGGCGCCTGTAAATTATCCATAGGTATAATTAAGTTAAACAGAGAGAGTAAAATAAAGGAAAATCCTTATATATTAGCAATACTTAAACATTTTATGAAACGAATACCTATCCTGCTGATACCACTGTTGCTCCTGCTTGCTCAATTGCAGGCACAGAAAGCAGCACCACTATCCATAGGTGAAACGCATACTTTTCGCTCGGAGATCCTACGTGAAGACAGAACGGTGAATATTTATCTTCCGAAAGAATATAATCCTGCGGCAGACAGGCATTACCCGGTGATCTATCTGCTGGATGGTGCGATGGATGAAGATTTTGTACATATCGCCGGACTTACACAATTCCTCACCATGATCGATACCCTGCCGCCATCGATCCTTGTTGGTATTGCCAATGTAGACAGGAAACGAGATTTTACCTATCCCAGCACCATCAAAGAACTGACGCAAAAATATCCTACGACCGGAGGCGCTGCCAACTTCATCGCTTTCCTCTCACAGGAACTACAGCCTTTTGTAAAAAAGCATTATAAGGTCAATGATTCCACTACCCTGATCGGACAATCACTGGGCGGACTCCTCGCTACCTCGATCGTACTGAAGCAACCTGATATGTTCATGAATTATGTTATTATCAGTCCGAGTCTGTGGTGGGATGAAGGATCACTATTGACCATGGCCCCATTCCTTATCTCCACCAGAAAGGATATTCATGCGCATGTATTCATTGCTGTCGGAGATGAAGGTGAAGAGATGCAGGACGCGGCTACCAGACTGGCCACCGTATTACAGGATGCAAGACAAAAAGAGCTTTACACCAATTTTCTATATCTCCCCAGAGAGACGCACCGCACGATCCTGCACAACAGCGTATACAAGGCATTGCAGGTCCTGCATGTAAAACGAACCCGATGAGTGAAAACAATAGCCGCATCACTTTTCAAGAGCAGGTCATCTGGACCAATACCAGCCTCCGGGACCTGGTGTTACTACTGCTGATGCAGGAAAGCACACTACCGCAATATCAACCGGAAAGCAGATTATTACAGGACTATCTGCTGAAGAACCTAAACGTCTTCTACGATACAGAACTGGATACGATACTGGCGGATGTGGCTGTTGCAGACCAGCTGGAAAAAATGTTATTGCAGATCGGTGAAGCCATCGGGCAAAGCACCCCGAAAATCCGCAATGAGTGGCGGCAAAAATTGTTCGGCATATACCTGAAAAACAAACCCGGTACCGATAAAAAGAAAGCTGGATGGGCATTACAGCAATTACCTGATATGGCTGATCCGGCGGTCACAGCACTGCTTGGTCAGCTGACAAGAATGATCAGGGGAGAGTATATCTTTGAAACGGTTAGAGATGTTACCATTGAACAACTATCCGGCAAATGGCAGTCTATACAGGTGAAAGACACGCCACAATATGATATCAACTTCAATATGATGGATGATATCAGTCCCCGGCACGAGCCCATACGCATTTCCATTCAAACTACGGACAATACATCCTCCATTCTTGTTGAGACACCCGTATATAACTGGGCTACCCGCAAAAAGGATACCCTGGACTGGATAGCTGGTGCTGTCACTATTCATGAAGGTTGCTTGCTTGTGAGCTCCCACGGCAGAAAGGACTACCGCATTCCGGTATTGAAAATGGAGCCTGATTATTTTGAAACCTTCCTCTTTCACACGTACATAAGTCTGGAAAGGCTAAAAGCATAAAAAAACGGCTGGCAGAATAATCGCCGCTGTTGGCGTCAGGTAATATAATGGATGTCACCAGGGCATTATCGGTATATCTTCCGCCCCTTCTGCACCAGTTCTTTCTCAACCAGGTACTTAATCGCCCTGATAACTGTCTCTACCCTGAGTCCGGTGAGATCGGCTATCTGTTGCCTGGTAAGGTTAACAGGATACAATTCATCAGTATAACCGTCTCTTTCCTTCAGGAAATCTATCAGGGTAATGATGCGATGGCTGGCATCGTAGAGGCTGATCTCTTTGGCCATCATCGACTTAAAGTAAATACGTTCAGACAAGCTTTTCACCAGCTGCATCTGCAGGGTAAAGTTCTGTGACAACAACGTCAGCAACTTTGCCTTCTCCAATACCAGCACTTCACAATCCGTAATCGCGATAGCGGAGGCAGGATAGGTCACGTCCAGGAATAAAGGAGGTTCTGCAAAACTGTTACCGGCTTTGAAAATACCCTGTATAAACTCCTGACCATTCTCCCCGGTATTGACCATCTTCACTTCGCCGCTGATAATCTGGAAATAAAATCTGGCATGATTGCCTTCTTTCAGGATCGTATCCCCTTTCTTAAAACCGCGTGTCACTGCGCCTGCCTGTATGAGTATTTCGTTATCCAGCATTTTTTGTCTTTATGATCCAGGTCATAAACCCGGGTGCAAATGATTAGTTCCTTTGTGATATAAAATTACACATTTATGGAAACGGTTCATATCAACTTAAACGATAAACAAAAAACAGACGACGTCATCGCAAAACAGTTTGTACAGGTAAAAGCACAGGCTATTCCTTATAACAATGCCACACAGACGCTTAGCCTGTGGCAACAGTTCCTGCAATATGCGGAAGCGCAACAACCTAACCGCTTTGGCTGGCTCGCCTTCTCTTTCTTTATGCAGGGCTGTGTGCTTGTTCCCATCACACTGATGATCGTGGTAATGCGTGGCAACCCGTTTGAATTGTGGATTCCTTGTCTGGTTGGTTTTGTCATCACAGAAACCACCAACCTGGCCGCCATGCCTACTAAAGTCACTATTCCCGTGTTCTGGGCCGGCGTTATTATAGACCTTCTGGTTATTGCCAGTTGTTTCCTGTTTTATTGATTACAACAAATACCACCTGGGGCGATCTGCGCAAAGTGGATTCGTACAGACTTACTCCTGCAACGAATGATCGCCGCCGCTTTATTTCCTATTTTATTAAATGAATGATACGACCATGAAAAAAGATATCACGACAACAGAAGATATACAGCTGCTGGTGAATACATTTTACAGCAGGGTAAGAGAAAATGAGATCCTTGGATATGTCTTTGACGATGTTGCACAGGTAAACTGGGAAAAGCACCTGCCTGTCATGCACAGTTTCTGGGCAACCGTATTGTTTGGCAGGGCATCCTTCAAGGGTAATCCTTTGGCAAAACATACCGCATTGCATGAGCGGGTACCGCTGACAGAAGAACATTTTGCAACATGGCTGGTACTCTGGCACGAGACAATCGACGAACTGTTTGACGGCAAAGTAGCCCAGAGTGCAAAAAGCAAGGCAGAACTGATGAAGATACTGATGCTGGGCAAGATACAACAGCTTAATACTGCCAATGCGGTGTAAGCAGATATTGATGTGAATGAATGCCTGTTTACAAGCAGCTGCAAGTCAGAAGGATGAGATGCATTGCAGATGGCCTGGAGGTCATTCCGGAGTACCGGGATGGCCTCTTTATTTTTGGTGTCAGGCATTATCTTTGCACCTGTCGGTTAAGCTAATCGTTACCAGCCATGACTAAGAAACACCTGTCTTTATTACCACTACTTCTTTTAGTAGGTCACTTTGCCATCGCCCAACAATCACCTGCTGCCATACCTGTTCCGTTTAATCTCAAACAAGCCGGATATGTTACTTTGGTGATTGAAAACAGTGATGGTACGCGTGTACGTAACCTGATATCAGAAACCTACTTCCCTGCCGGCGCTAACACCGTGCAATGGGATGGGCTGGACGATCTGGGCAGAGATGCCGATGGCGCCAAACATGGCGTCTATAATGTACCGGGCAAAATGGTCGCTCCGGGTCAATATACCGTCCGCGGACTCGTCAGGGGCGCTATTCATGCACATTATGAAATGGCCACTTATTCTCCCGGTACGCCTCCCTGGAGAACGGAAGATCATACCGGCGCCTGGCTCGCTAACCATACCCCTCCGCAAGCCGCTTTATTTGTACCCGCAAAAGCTTCCCCTTCCCGCCAACCGGCGGTCTTACTCGGCTGTTATGTAACAGAAGGGCCGGATGGACTGGCCTGGATAGATATGAGCGGACGTAAACGCGGCGGACGTAGCTGGGTGGGTGGCGCATGGACAGCCGCTCCTTTTATTGCAGTGGATAATGGTCCCAAAGCACTACCAGGCAACGACGTGTATGTGGTATCTGCCTGGGAAACAGATAAACAGTCCGGCGTAGCCGAACTACGCCTCAATGCCCTGAGTGTAGGGAAAAAGAATGATTATAATGTTAAACAGATCGTAAAACGCTCATTAGGTGCAGTACCGCTGGAACAGGTAAAAGAGATGATCACCGGCTTTGCAGTGAACAATGGTATTGCACTGATCAGTATTGCGGGTAAAAATCGTATACTGATTGCCGATATTGCTAAAAGCAGGTTGACCGACAGTATAAAAGCGAATGCCCCCACCGGCATGTGTTATGATAAACAAGGCAGATTATTGTTACTCGTAGGCAATCAGCTGATCCGCTTTTCCGGTACATTACCGGATGATAAAGGACAGGTACTGATAGCTAACGGACTTGAAGCCCCTGTCGCACTTACGCTCGACAATAGCGGTAAGATCTATATCAGCGATCGTGGGAAGAGTCATACCGTTAAGGTATTTTCTCCCGAAGGAAAGTTCGTCCGCCAGATTGGTACACCAGGCGCCCCTGCTGCCGGTCCTTATGATCCGCAGCATATGAACAATCCTGCCGGTATTACCATCGATGCGGAACAACAGTTATGGGTTACTGAAAATGACTACCTGCCCAAGCGGGTCAGTGTCTGGTCCCTGGATGGAAAACTGATCCGTGCGTTTTATGGTCCACCGAAATATGGCGGTGGCGGTACCCTCGATCCACAGGATAAAACCCGTTTCTACTATACTGAAGAAAGCAAAGGCGCGATGGAATTTGCGCTGAACTGGCAAACGGGCACTTCTACCGTAAAGCAGGTCTATTATCGTCCGGATGCAGCTGATATGCCACTGGCGTTCCGTAGTGCAGCACCAGAGACACCGCTTTACTATAACGGACAACAATACTTCACCAACTGTTATAACAGTAGTCCGACAAATGGCTGGACCACTGCTTTCCTGTTCGTCAAACGTAATGGTGTAGCTGTTCCTGTAGCTGCTATGGGTCAGGCCGCACAATGGGATCTGCTGAAAAGTGACGCCTTCCGTTCCCGATGGCCACAAGGCGTAGATCTGAATGCAAAAGGCAGCTCCTCCCAGGCATTTTTTATCTGGCAGGATCAGAACGGAGATGGCCGTGCACAGGCAGGGGAAGTACAATACCAGAAAGGCAATAGTGGTGGTGTTACAGTGATGCCGGATCTTTCTTTCTGCATCGCACGTATCAATGATAAAGCGATGAAATTTGCCGTTACGGGTGTATCCAAGGCAGGTGTACCGATGTACGATATTACAAAAGGGAAAGTAATGGCAGATGGCGTCCTGACACCAGCGTCTTCGGGTGGCGATCAGTTGATGGAAGGACCTGACGGATGGAGTGTGATCACTTTAGGGGTGAAGCCCTATTCGCAGCTATCCCTCAGCGGCGTTAAAAACGGCGTCCCTGTATGGAGTTACCCCGATCTCTGGCCCGGTTTACATGCTTCGCATAATGCACCGGAAGCCGACAGACCCGGACAGCTCATTGGCACGACCCGTCTCTTAGGTGGTTTCTTCAGCGTAAAAGGATCAGCTGCTGGTCCCTTATGGGCCATCAATGGTAACCACGGGAATGTGTATGTATTTACGGCGGATGGTTTATTTGTCGCCTCTCTCTTTGAAAATATGCGCAGCGGTACCCAATGGCGTATGCCAGGCGGTAAGCGTAATATGTCCCTCGACAGTATTACACTGGGTGAAGAAAATTTCTGGCCGGGTATTACCGCTACGGATGATGGGAAGGTATACCTGGTGGATGGTGCGCGCAGTGCTGTAGTAAGACTGGACGGACTGGAAAGCATCAGTCGTTTATCTGATACAAAGATTGCAGTGAATCAGTCATCGCTGAACCGTAGTCTGGCTGTTATGTCTGCCGCATCTGCTACACAACAGCAGGCAGGCGGTCCACGTGTCCTGGAGGTAAATATCAGTACACAAAAGCCTGTTGTTGACGGTAAACTGAATGAATGGGCAAAGGCATCCTGGGCAGATATCGATAAGCGGGGTGTGAAAGCTAATTTCAATTCGAACTCAAAACCATATGATGTCAGCGGCGCCCTGATGGTGTCCAACGGCCGATTATATGCCGCCTTCCGTACCGGCAATGCACACCTGGCAGATAATTCCGGAGAAATGCCTATGGCGCCTTTTAAAACCGGTGGTGCGCTGGATATCATGATCGGTTCTTCCGATACAAAGGCAGATCCTGCAAGACGTACGGCTGTCGCAGGCGATTACCGCCTGCTCGTCAGCGTAGTAGATGGTAAACCACAGGCTTTACTTTACAAAGCCATCGTACCAGGCACTAAACAGGATGATAAAGTGCCTTTCTCCTCTCCTTCCCGGACCATCACCTTTGATAAGGTGGATAATATCAGCAGTCAGCTGCAATTTGCCGGTTCTGAGGGCAATTACGAGCTTTCTTTGCCGCTGACGGCACTTGGTATTCAGGCTGGCAATGGAACGCAAATAAAGGGCGATATAGGCATTTTAAGAGGCAGTAACGGGGAAACCACCTCCCGTCTCTACTGGAGCAATAAAGCAACCGGTATTACGGCGGACGTTCCTTCCGAAGCCATACTCGCCCCAAATCTCTGGGGCACCTTCTTATTCAAAGGGAAATAAGTACCTTATAACAAAGCGGGGGCTGGTGCAATACATGCACCAGCCCCCCGCTTTTTATTGTAAATAACTATTCTGACCGCAGACTCTTCACCGGGTTTACCAAGGCTGCTTTTACACTCTGAAAACTAACCGTCGCCAGTGTAACCAGAATGATCCCTACGCCTGCGACAACAAAAATCCACCACGCGATTTCAGATCTGTAGGTATAATGCTGTAACCACTCGTGCATAAAGTAGTAAGCCAGTGGTACGGCAATAGCTAATGCAACACCTACCAGCAGCAGGAAATCTTTAGAGAGCATGGCCCACAGATTGAATACCGATGCTCCCAGCACTTTGCGTACGCCAATTTCTTTCGTACGCTGTTCTGCCATAAAGGAGGCCATACCAAACAGCCCCAGGCAACTGATAAAAATAGCCAGTATGGCAAAGAAGGTCGTCAGTTTACCTACCCTCACTTCATTGCCGAACTTTCGGGCATATTCTATATCGACAAACTGATAATCGAACGGTTGTTCCGGATTATACTTCCTGAACACCTCTTCTATTTTTGCTAAAGCAGTATGACTACTTACCGCCGGATTGATCCTGATATTGGTGATACCCAGAAAGTCCCGGTTCATGACATACATCGAAGGACGTACTGGTTCATACGGAGATTCTGCCACCAGGTCTTTAATCACGCCAATGACGATGAACGGCGTCCCATCCCAATAGACTGTTTCACCTACAGGATTCTTTAAGCCCATCAATCTTACAGCAGATTCATTCAGGACAAAGGCGGCGGAATCGGTCGCATACGCATCAGAGAAATCACGTCCTGCCACAAACTGCCAGCCGATCGTCTTTCCGTATTCAGGCGATACGGTTTGTGTAGGCATATCAACCGTCATCGAAGGATCTTTCCCTTTCCACCTGATATCGCCGTTTGTTTGCCATACCGTAGTAACAGGTGTACTGGCTTCCGCCATATCCACAATAGCACCGGCATTTTTAAGCGCCGTTCGTACTACCTCAAAATGGTCGTGAATATTCGTCATACTCATTTCCATTGACAGCAATCCTTCCCTACTATATCCTACCGGTCTGTTTCTTGCAAACTCTACCTGCCGGAATACGATGATAGTACCGATGATCAGTATCAGTGAAGCGGAGAACTGTATTACGACCAGTACCTTTCTTGGCAAAGCAGCATGACGCCCTGCGCGGAAAGTACCTTTAAGTACCCTGACTGGTTGAAAAGACGATAGATAGAAAGCGGGATAACTACCGGCAATAAAGCTCGTCAGCAGGATGAATACAATACCTGCCAACCAGAACAGCGGTCCTGTCCATGGTATCGTAATCTTTTTATCAGCTACATTATTGAAAAACGGCAATGCCAGTTGTACCAGGATCACTGATAATACAAATCCGATTATCACCACCAGCAAAGATTCACTAAAAAACTGCCAGATCAGCTGTTTTCTGAAAGAGCCCACTGCTTTACGGATACCTACTTCGCGGGCACGTTTTTCCGAGCGTGCGGTACTCAGGTTCATGAAGTTGATACAAGCCAGCAGTAAAACCACTACACCAATGGCGCCAAACAACCATACAAACTGTATACGTCCACCTGTATTCATCCCATTTTTAAACGACTGGAAGAGGTGCCATTTACTCATAGGCTGTAAGAAGATGACCGGCTTATAACGTCTGTCTTCCGGACGTACATTATTCAGTTTTGTATCAGCGATACGGGCGGAGACCTTTGCGAGATCAGCATTGTCGGCCAGTCGTACAAATAGCAGGAATGCGTTATTGCCCCAGGGATCAGACACTGTTTTGATCCAGGCCATATATCTATCGATAAAAACATCCCAGGAAGCAATGAAATCGAGATTACCGAAAGAAGAGTTGTGTGGCAGATCTTTGTATACACCTCTCACGATGAGGGATTGTTTATTGTCCAGCAACAGGGTTTTGCCGACAGCATTCACCTCTCCGAAATAAGCTTTCGCAGCAGAAGCGGAAATAAGGACTGTACCAGGATCTTTCAATGCATCACGGGTACCTGACAACATACTGACGTCTATCAGTTCCGGGCCACCTGCTTCCATAAACCGGCCTATCTTACGCAGCTTTTTATCACCTACAGCCAATACTTTATACATATCCCAGGAAGACTTTACGACCTGTTTAAAGTTATCTCCATACTGATCACGCAATACTTCCCCCATATAATAGGGCATCGTCGGCCAGGTGTCTATCTGACCGTTAAAAGTCTGGTGCTGCATTACCTGGGCGATACGGTCATAATTACGATTGTACCTGTCATAGGTGACTTCATCCCAGATCCAGAGTCCGATCAGCATTGCGACAGCCATGCCTGTTGCCAGTCCGCCGATATTAATAAACGTATATCCCCTGCTTTTTTTGAGATTGCGCCAGGCAATTTTAAAATAGTTCCTGATCATAGTGGTATGGGTTATGCTCTCAAACTGTACAGAAAAGTATGCCAACGAACACAAAGATTGAAAATCAATCGCTTAAACCAAACAATATGTATTACAGTGTCCGTTTTCGTTACACGCAGGTGTCCGCTCCCGGATCTTTGCTACCTGCAGTAGTGTTGCAGTAAGATAATGTATTTTCATGCAACAGCCGTGAAAGGATACATTACACTGTTTGAACCCTTACAATGCCAGCTGATCATCAGGGCGGACGAAAACACTATACTTATTTTATAATTCTTGACCATGCACATTGCATTTGTTATTGACCTTCCCTCGCTGGAAGGCTTAGGCGCCACGATTACTTCTCTTGTGAGGAACTGTTCCGACACAGCACAGCTTGACCTGCACTTTATCTGCAACAATTTAGGCACCAGACATAAGAACAATCTCCTGATGTTATTACAGACGGAGAGCTATCATGGCCGTACGCGGTTCTATGATTTCGATGCGCAGGAAATGTTCGGGCATCTCAGTGCCGTACATGGTTCACGTACCAGTTATGGCCGTTTCCTGATCCCTAAACTGCTGGATGCAGACTATGTGCTCTGCCTGGATCCTGACCTGCTTATCTTACTGGATGTAATCACGTTTGATCAGATACGCTTTGAAGATCATTTCCTGGCAGCCGTACCGGGCGGTCCGTTCAGGAATACCCTGGAAGCGAAACTGCTGCCAGGGCAACTGAGCGTCTGCAAGGACGAGCAATCCTTTATCAGCGGTATGCTGTTGCTCAATCTCCGCAGATGGAAAGAGCGGGATATCTGCCATGAAATAGAGAAGATTTGTCTGCGTCATGGCATGGCTTTACAGGAAGCAGATAATACCGTGCTTAACACCATCTGTAATGGCAGTTTTTATCACATTGAAGACAGGTTCAACTGCATCTGGACACCCGGGCAGGCAACACCTTCTTTTAAGGAAAATGCCATTCTGCATTTTGCCGGTGCACCCAAACCATGGGACTTCCTGGGCAGAGAGGTACATGCAGGGTATCAGCGGTGGGCGGATTATGATACGACGTTCTGGGACAGAAGGTATAAACGCGTCGCTTTTGCCGGATTACAAAGGATATGGAAGATCAGAAAGTCACTATTCAGGTACTATCTGAAGAGTTTCAGGGCGGCGGGTAGTTTGAAATTAGGAATTAAGAATTAGGAATTGTTGCAACAAGGCTGAAGATGAAAGAATTGACAGCTGGAAGTACAGGATAATAATCGTAAATTACTTAGTCATTTCTCCCCTCTTACTATACTTAGACTATACTTAGACTATACTTATCTTTCGTTGATCTTACGTTAAAAAGGCAGTATTAACGAAAGTTAAAAGCGCTTTAAGTACGCATTTCCACTCTGGAAAGTATTACGTACTTAAAGCGCTTTTTCTAATTCTTAATTCTTAATTCTTAATTCCTAATTCCTAATTCCTAATTCCCTCCAGGTTCCATGCCTTCAGGCTCTCCAGCTTCACATCACCCTCTTTTGCAAACACTGCCCATCCTGTTGCCTTTGCATCCGGAAACAGCAGCGTGGTCAATACCTTCTCTCCTCCGTTCACAAATACCTCCAGTGAAGACTTATCCAACAGAACCTGTAACCTGATCTTACCATTGACTGGTTTTACAGTGAGTTTATCTGTTGTAACGGCAGATTGTCCGTCTTTTACAGTCGCTACATACAGTTCATTGGTGGCAGGATTATAGCCTAATATCGCCTCACTTTTGGTGTCCTTGTTCTGGACGAGTTTTAAGCCGAATTCCTTTGCCGTACCGGGTACAAAAATCAGGTCTGCCCAGTTCGTGTTTGCATCGAATTTACCGCCTTTATTCAGCTGCATTTCTTTACTGCGGATATCGGTCTGCTGCATCACCAGTTTTTTTGCGGCCGGCAGTGCTGCCAGTATTTTATCCAGGGTAGCAGCAGGCTGCTGGTATAACAGCACGCCATCGGTACCTGATTTCAGTGCAAGATCTCTGGGGATGGACATCTGGCCTCTCCAGGGATAGGTAGGCGTTTCAAACGGCATCAGCCAGCCCAGCATCATCTGACGGCCATCCGGCAGGTTATTGTAAGGGATGGCTGCATAATAGGTACGGCCATAGTCTACAAACAGCTGGTAGTTAGCCGGACGATCATTCGTGAATGTTTTACCATCAAAATCACCGGTGAAGTATTGCATACCGGTAGCGCCATCCTGGTTACCGGAAGAGATCATCAGCAACCATTTCTTTTTAGCCGGGTCTCCGTCTACAAACAGCGGTGTCATAGAAGGGCATTCCCATATCTTGCGGATATCTCCCTGGTTACCGAATTCACCCTTCAGGGTCCAGTCTCTCAGGTTTTTTGAGGCATAGAACTGTAGTTTATGTTCATGCGGTACTGCTACGGTCATAATCCATTGCTGCTGGTCTTCCATCCATACAACGCTGGGATCGCGGAAGTCTTTTTTCTGAATATTGACGACCGGGTTACCGGCGTATTGTGCGAAGCTGGCGCCACCATCATTGCTATAAGCAACAAACTGCGTTTCCAGCTGCTGTTTAGGCTGATCTGCGGTATATACAGCTACCAGTGGCGCCTTACCATTCTGGCCGAAACCGCTGGTATTTTTAGTGTCCAGTACTGCGCAACCGGAGAAGATCCAGGTGGTCGTATCTTTCTTTTCGATTTCCGGAATTGCTACGGGGAGGTGTTTCCAGTTCACCAGGTCTTTACTGGTGGCATGTCCCCAGCTCATATGGCCCCATTTATTTTCAAAGGGATTGTGCTGATAGTAGAGATGATATTCGCCATCCAGGTAAATGAGTCCGTTAGGGTCATTGGTCCAGTTCTTCGCCGGCGTAAAATGGTATACAGGCCGCCATTGCGGCGTAGGTGTCTGATCCTGCGCGATAACTGCTACGGGCAATAAGGCGGTCAGGAGGGCAAACAAATGCTTTGTCATACAGTGGAGCTTTAGTCGCCTGTAAAATAGACAATTCTGTAAATAAAACGAGGCCACCCGGTCAAACCAGGTAGCCTCATTATCTGATATGTTCAGCGGCATTACAGTTCCGCAAATATTTTCTCTCTGCTGGCAGCCAGTAAGTCCAGTACGTCCTGTTTATTACCGGTGAATGGTCCGGAAGACTCAATGTTCATAGTCGCCATTGCAGCGGCAAATTCACCCGCATATTGCAGGGTAGCACCTTTGCTGCGCTGATAGAGGTAACCTGCCATATAAGTATCGCCACAACCTGTTGCATCGATCACCATGTTCGGCAGGTAAGCCGGGATACGGTGGAATACGCCCTCCGCATAGATCACGGAACCCATACTACCCAGTGTGATCACCACTTCTTTCACGCCCCACTCTGCCAGTACCATCGCACCTTTACGTACGTCCTTATGACCGGTCAGTACTTCCATTTCGTGCTCGTTGGCCTTCAGCGTATGGATGTATTTCAATGCCTCCTGTTTGGCCGGCCAGTCGATCGCGTGTACGTTATGGTCTTCCACTTTACGCAGGTAACCCTGTACGTCCAGTGACACCTTTCCTCTTGCGGAGAGTGCTTTGATCAGCTCTACCGGAAAATCGTCAGCCAGTAATGGTCCGAGGTGGAAAATACGTGCTTCCGTATGCGACAGTGCCTCGATGGTAAATGGATCTGCTTTCTGCAATACACGCTGGGTGCGGTGATCCTGGTTTTCTGAATAGATATTCTCGAAATAGACGGTGTGTTTACTTGGCAATGCATCCACTTCAATGCCTTTCGCTCTGAGCTCATTTACACTATTCATTTCACTCTCTGCCAGCGCGGTTACCAGTCTGTATTTAACGTCCATATGACGGATAGCATTGGAAAAGTAAAACGAAGTGCCTCCTGCCATATGTACCACGGATTTCGTGGTCACTACTTTATCCAATGTGATATGCCCTACACAACAAATATCGTACATGTACTTTCTTAATGTGATTAATATTCCAGCTAATTAGGGGTCAAATATAGTTAATAGATGTCTATCTGCGGCTGGAATACTGTTTTTGGGCACCCCTTACTTTCTTTCTGATTGGTTTTCATTACTTTAGGAAATTCACCCTTCGCACAAAAGCCCTCATTTCACCCAATACGCAATTTTTACTTATCCTACCTGAAAAGAGGCGCTTTTCCTGCTGAGCTCCTCTTACAGTCTTCCCTTTAACAAAGGACTTTCTTCACGCAACCAAAATCTATATATCAGTTAATCACACTTTATCTGCAATTCAAATATGGCATTACTCTTATCTCAAAACATAATACTTGTCTTATTGATTATTCTAAATAATTTATTTACATTCACTTAACCCTTAATAAATCTGTAGCAATAAAGTCAACCAAGAGCACATTCCTAATATTCCGTCCGTTTTTCTATTCCATCATCTTTAAACAAAAATCACTATGAAAAGAAATCGACTATTGGCCCCCGCGTTCCCCGTTATTATGCTGATGCTGATGACCATCGCCTCCTGTACAAAAGACGACAAGATCCTAAACGTTCGTAAAGGCGTACTGACACCCCAACAACACCAGGACAGAGGTTTTCTTATTATCGCCAAGGAAGGCGCTAAATTAGCCGGCATCTCCGAGAGCCTGACCAAATTACGTGTCAAAGATTTTAAGCTGAAAACAGCCAACCAGGAGCTGGGTCTGATACGTGTACAGACGCCCGACCCTTCCTTCCCTGAAAAAGCAAGACAGATCGCAGATGTGCAGTCTGTAGTAGTGGACGTTGTCATGAACTGGCGGCTACCCGAAAAAACCTTCCGTGCCAGCAAACCTTCTCAGCCTGTTGCCAATGCAAAGCTGAACAATCCATTAGCCAACAATCCTTTCAGTCCATTACAGTGGGGCCTTCAATCAGTGAAAGCACCACAGGCATGGGCAAAAGGCTACAGAGGACGCGGCGCGAAAGTAGCGGTGCTTGATGGCGGTTTCCTGCTGGAAAACCCTGAAATCAAGCCAAACATTATCCTCACCCACAACTTCATCGAAGGCGAAGAAGTGCAATACCACGGTATTGAAGGATTCAGCCATGGTACGCACGTAGCGGGTACCATCGCCGCCATCGACGACGCCAATGGCGTAGTAGGTGTTGCCCCTGATGCAAAACTGATTCTAGTAAAAGTATTGAATGACGCCGGCAGCGGCGCCTTCAGCGGTATCATTGATGGTATCTTTTATGCTTCCAACCATGGCGCTGACGTCATTAACATGAGTCTTGGCGGAGAACTGCCACGTAAGACCTATACGGATGACAACGGTACGCCCGACGATCCTTCCGATGACTATGTTGTACAATACGACAGAGACGTGAAGGACCTGATCATCGCCATTAACAGGGCCACTTTATATGCGACCCTCCGGGGTACGACTATCGTAGCAGCAGCAGGCAATGATGCCTATAACTACGATGTTGAAAAACGCTTCATCACCTACCCTGCCGCAGCGCTGGGTGTTATCTCCATTGCGTCTAACGGTCCGCTGGGATGGGGTATCAACCAGGATACTTCCCTGTACCTGCCTTCCATCTTTACCAACTATGGTAAGAACTTTATCTCCTACGGCGCACCTGGTGGTAACTACAGCATTCCGCTGAATACGCAGATCGTGACTGTAGCAGGTATCACCTACTATGAATACGTATTTGATTTCATCTTCAATATCGGTTTCTGGGATGAAGCCACGAATGAATTCAGCTATGGATGGTCAGCTGGTACCAGTATGGCAGCTCCTCATGCCAGTGCGGTGATTGCATTACTGTATGGCAAACATCCAAGGATCAGTCCTGTACTGGTAGAACTTATATTGCGCAAATCATCCAATGATTATGGCGCTCCCGGCAAAGATCCGTTCTTCGGCAATGGACAGATCAATGCGGGAAAAGCAGTTAGTTATTAAAATGGGAAAAGGCATCCGCTTATGGTGGATGCCTTCCTTTTTAATATCATCTGTTCACTACTTCTTCTTACCGTAGTCAAATACAAGCTGACAAAACACTTTCACTCCTGCGTCCAGTTTTGAATCATCTATATAAAAATCAGGCGTATGGTGAGCCGCCGCTTTCAAGGGATCCTGTCCCGGCGGCAAGCCTCCCAGGAAGAAAAAGAAGGCAGGCGCTTTATCACCATAAAAGGAAAAGTCCTCTGCCCCTGTCGTCCAATCTGCTTCTTTTACATTCTCCTTTCCGACAGCCGCTTCTAATGAAGGCAGCATCTGTTTTACCAGCGCCGGATCATTATAGGTCACTTTGGTTTTAGTATCAATGGAGACTTCTGCTTCGGCTCCGGAGGCTTCCGCAATCTTTGTGGCCGTCAGTTTCATGCGTTCGTGTACATCGGCCTGCATATGACTGTCCAGGGTCCGGATCGTACCTTCCATCACCAGTTCTTCCGGGATAATATTGCTTCTTACACCGCTGTGGATCTTACCGACGGTAATCACAACCGGGGCTTTGGTCAGTTCGGCCTGCCGGCTGACGATCGTCTGAAAGCCCTGTATGATCTGCGCGGCTACCACTACCGGATCAATGCCATGCCAGGGCTGTGAACCATGGGACTGTTTCCCTTTTACCTTTACGACAAACCAGTCACTTGAAGCCATTTCTGCGCCTGATTTATACTTGATGACGCCAATCGGCGTCTGTGAATTGATATGTAGTCCGAAGATGGCGTCTACTTTAGGGTTATCCATCACCCCTTCTTTTATCATCAACGGCGCACCACCTTCTTCATCTCCCGGGGCGCCTTCTTCTGCAGGCTGGAATATAAACTTCACCGTACCCGGCACCTCCTTTTTCATGGCCGTCAATACGGTGGCGGTACCCAGTAACATAGCGACGTGCGTATCATGTCCGCAGGCGTGCATCACCGGCACCTGCTGTCCTAGGTAATCAGCCGAATCAACTGATTTAAATGGCAGGTTCGCTCTTTCATATACCGGCAGCGCGTCCATATCTGCGCGTAAGGCGACTACCGGACCAGGCTTGCCTCCTTTCAGGATAGCGACTACCCCTGTTTTTCCGACGCCGGTCAGTACTTCCAGTCCGAGGGCTTTTAAATGAGCGGCTACATATGCGCCCGTTTTATACTCCCTATTGGACAATTCAGGATACTGATGCAGGTACCTTCTCCAGGCTACTACCGAATCTTTGACCCCGGCAACATTTTTATCCAGGTCTTTCACTTGTGCCATCGACAATACCGGCAACAAGGTGAATAATGCAAGCAAGGGGTATTTCATAAGCAATAAGAGATTTGGGTTGATTGATGCCATACAAAATAGACATTTTAAGGCGAATGACATAACCCTTTACAGATAATACGCAGGAGGGCGCCTACTCATTTCAGTCAGTCCCGTGGGAAGTGATAATCATCCGGCTGACTGACGAAGGTCATGCTTCACCCCAGTCCGGCCCGCTAATTTGCAGTATCAAATTCAAGTAAACAGACTATGAAAACATTATTCAAATCGACCGCGCTGTTGTTGTTTATCCACTTTATTGTCAGTACAGGTTTTGCCCAGGTGCAATACCAGCAGAAGAGAGACTTTAATCTCAGTATCAGCGGCACTTCCACCATGCATGACTGGGAGATGAAAACATCCAAGATCGCGTGTAACGCTACCTTTACCTTCTATGAAGATGGCGAACTTGGCGGCTTATCGCTGCTCGATTTTACGATGCCCACGGAAAGTCTGAAGAGTGAACGAACGGGCCTGGATGCCGTCGCTTATAATGCTTTAAAAACAAAGCAGCACCCTACGATCACCTTTAATCTGATCAAAGCGTCCGTATCCAAACAAGGCACTTTAATCAATTGCTCCGGTAAGCTCACCGTGGCCGGCGAGACCAGGGAAGTAGACCTGGTGGCAGCTGCCAGAATGAGTCCGGACCACAGCATCAATATCAGGGGCAGTAAGCAGATCGATATGCGTGATTTCGATATCGACCCTCCTACTTTCCTGTTTGGTAAGTTCAAGACCGGCGAGATCGTTACCATCAATTTTGACCTTACTTTCAGGCAATAATTACGTATTCCACTGTCTTCCATGTAAAAACAGCTAAAAGTTCATCAGCATCTGTTAAAATATGCGTACCTGGTGCAGATCAATTCCGGATCTTACACGGGCATCACAATATTTATTTAAACAGGTCATACATGAGGAAATCATTCGCAGTATTCCCATTGCTAGTAGCTTACATGCTGACGGGAAAGCAGTTATCAGCCCAGGAGAAAGAGGGGGTACACGAAATGTCCAAAGATTACCAGGCGCCAAAGGATCCACTGGTGATCAGAAAACTATCACAATGGCAGGATCAGCGTTTTGGTCTGTTCATGCACTGGGGCACCTATACACTATGGGGGGAAGTAGAAAGCTGGAGTATCTGTCCGGTTGACTGGGTAGTAAGAAAAGGTCCGTACAGCGAAGATTATAACACTTACAGAAGCGCGTATGAACATCTGCAATACGAGTTCAATCCGGTACAATTCAACCCTGAGAAATGGGAGAAAGCGGCTAACGCAGCCGGTATGCGTTACGTGGTGTTTACCACCAAGCACCACGATGGATTTTGCATGTTCGATACAAAAGAAACTGATTATAAGATCACCAGCCCGCATACGCCATTTTCAAAAAATCCCCGAAGCAATGTCACCAAAGAGATCTTTGAAGCCTTCCGTAAGGACAGTTTCATGATCGGTGCTTATTTCTCCAAACCAGACTGGCATAGCCAGGATTTCTGGTGGAAATACTATCCGCCGAAAGACGAGTATGTCAACTATGATATTAAGAAATTTCCGGAACGCTGGAAGCAATTCAATGATTATACCTACAACCAGATACAGGAACTCATGACCGGCTACGGCCCTATTGATATTCTGTGGCTGGATGGCGGATGGGTAAGACCAGACGGCAAACAGAGCCTCGATATGCCGCGTATTGTGGATATGGCGCGTAGTCACCAGCCAGGTCTTATCGTCGTGGACAGAACCGTACCCGGTGAATATGAAAACTATACAACACCGGAACAGTCTATTCCTGACAAACCATTGCCTTATCCCTGGGAAACCTGTATGACGATGGGGTATTCCTGGAGTTACAGTCCGCGGGACGAATACAAACCATCCCGTCAGCTGGTATCCCTGCTGGTAAAGATCGTATCAAGAGGAGGTAACTTCCTGCTGAACATCGGCCCCAGCGAAAAAGGAGATTGGGCGCCGGATGCTTATAAGCGTCTGGAAGACATGGGTAAATGGATGGCGATCAATGGCGAGGGTATACACTCCTCAAGACCAGTAGCGCCTTATTCTGATAAGAACGTCTATTTCACACAATCCAAGGATCAGCACTCCATTTATGCATACTATCTTTCTGAAACAGATGATGTAACACTGCCGGCAGAGCTACGTTTTGCAGTAACAGATGTAAAGAAGATCAATAAGATAGTATTGTTAGGTAGCAAAGCAAAGCTACAATGGACAATGAAAGATGGTCATGTCACCATTAAGATCCCTAAGAGCGTACAGGCGCAAAGCGGACTGAAATACAGCGCAGCTTTCAAGATCAGTGTATAAGTTACTCAGAGACAATTAAAAGGGCTATCCGTTAGTGACGGATAGCCTTTTTGTTTATATGAAGCCAATATTAGTTAACGTTCCTTTATCAATCCCTTAACTTTTTATTTAAATACGATTAGGCATTTTTACAGCGAACCTATACGTAAACACTCTTAACTAAATTGATTATGCTCAGGAAATGTACACTTGCATTGGCGTTAGCTGTATTCACGGTATTTATTTCATCAACAGGATTTGCCCAAACGAAGATTGCCTATATTAATATGCAACAGTTGATCACCGGTATGCCGGAAGCAAAAAAAGCATTTGATACACTACAGGTTTATCAGCAGGAACTGGCGAAAGACGGCCAGGAACTGGTGACTGAATTTCAGGCGAAAGTGTCCAAGTTCCAGGAGGCGGAGCCTACATTAAAACCGGACATCAGAGAAACGAAACTCAAAGAACTGGAGATGATGAAGGCCAATATAGAACAGTATAACGCACGTATGGAACAGCGCATGGCCGAAAGAGAACAACAGCTGACAGCACCGATCATTGCAAAAGCGAAGAAGGCGGTATCAGACCTGGCTGCGGAGAAAGGATTTGCCTGTGTACTCGATAACTCAAAAGATATTGTTATAACGGCTACCTGTGAGGATCTGTTACCAGCAGCGAAACAGAAACTCGGTATTAAGTAGTCATTCATCCATTGTGAACCCAAAAGGGCGTCCGTAACGGAACGCCCTTTCTTTTTTTTTGTATAAATAACTTTGTACTTAGAAGCCGTATCTGATACCAAACTGGATCTGCCATGGATTACCGGAAGGCACGATCACACCGGAGTTCACATTCACGTTGTACACGTAGCTCCTGGTGTCTTTATCAAAACCTCCGATAGAATACAGGTTCTGTTTACCCAGTGTTTTGATAGTACCCCAATCCTTCTTGATCATATTAGCGATGTTGAAGAAATCAGCAGAAAGCTCTACGAAATGTGATTTATGGATCTTGATCTTATTCGCGATACGCATATCCCAGATACCATAGAAAGCATTTACACCACCGTTTCTTTCCGCCACCTTACCGCTGCTTTTTCTGATATAATCCTTGATACTTTCAGATGCCAGCGGATTATCGAGAATAGACTGTAAACCCTGACGAACCTTCTCAGGTACATTCTGGTTTTTAGTATCAAACACATAAGCCAGGTCATTGGAGTTTACAAAGTCACCGTTCACATTACCGCCTACTGCCAGCGAGTAACGGGTACCACCGATACCGGAATAACGGATACCGATGTTAAAGCCCCAGAAAGAAGGTAGTGTACCATAGAATACTACTTTATGACGGAACTGGTTATCGGAGTAAGACATGCTACGCAGGTTACGCGGATCATCTTTCACCATCAGTGACAGGGTCGCTGTATTAGCTACGTCGCCATTATAGGAAGTGTTATCTTTTGCATCATTCCAGGTATAGCTGAAGGAGATCTCACCATCTCTGAAATAACGGTAGGTACCATCTACGACAAAAGCAAACTGGTTCACCTTCCCTTCACTGTTCAGCTCCAGTACACGACCCACTTTTTTGCTCTTACGGCCGTCCATCCAGTTGGAGTTACCTGTTGCTCTCTTCACACTATCCAAAGGTACAAAGACGCCGCGGTTGCCTTCGTTGGGCAGCGTGAACAATGGATTGTCGACCATGTTACGGTCTACGTACATGTAGTTATGACGCGCCAGGGTCATGAAAGCAGTGATACCCATTTTAAAGCGCTCATTGAAGAAGTGGTTGTAAGAGATATTCGCTTTGTATACTACCGGGATACGGGCGTCTTTACCATTCATGTTAATGGTACCCTGACGGTCCAGTCCCAGTTGGTCAAACAACTCTTTACCAGGCGCAGATGAAGGATTCTTACGGTATTCCACGAAATTAGGCGCAGGTACGCCTACGTTCTGGATATCTACTGTCAGTACCTTGGTACCATCAAACAACTGGTTATTGATCATTGCATAGTTGTTGATATCGGAACCGAAGATCGCTGCACCAAAACGCAGGTAGTCTTTGTGTTTATCATTGATATCCCAGTTGAACTGTAAGCGCGGCTGTAACTGGAATGTATTCAGTTTATTATCCGTACGCAGTCCGAGTTCCTGGTATACTATCGGGTTGAAGTTGGCATTATTCAGATAGGTAGTATAATCAGCACGGATACCGGCAATCATTTCAAAACCTTTGAAGAGTTTGGTCTGCATCTGTGCATACAGGCCGCCTGCTACCACATTCTGGTTGATGCTTGGGTCATCCGCCAGCGCTACTTCACGTGCATAGCGGTATGGCGTCATGTTGTTAAAATTCTCCAGACCGGTAAAGTAAAAGCGACCATTCATTTCACTACCATACAGGGAGTTCATGTGACTATACATGATATCTGTACCGAAGGTAAAGTTGGCCTTATTGGTACTGAAATAAACGTTATCTACCAGTTGCACGACGTGGTTATAGAAGTGTTCCGGAGAATAACGCTGACCACCCAACTGAATATTGGTAAATACGCTGTTACCACCCACATTTGATTCTACGCGTTCAATGATTGCACGAGGAATGTTCTGTTTTGGCAACTGGCTACCCGGTGAACTTTCTTCAAAGGTATACAGGTGTTGTACTTTCAGTTCGTTTGTCAGCCGTGGGTTCAGCACCGTACGTAAAGTAGCGAGGATACTGTTGTTCACAGCTTTTGCATCCGCATATACTTCATACAGGTTGATGGAGGTATTATCGTCCCGACCTAATGGTGCGCGGTCACTGATATAGTTGTCGCGCAGTGTCAGCAGACTTTTCTCACTCAGCTGGATATCTACACGGGCAAAGATCGCATCTGTGCTTCTTTTCTTATCGAAAGAGCCGAACTGAGGTGCATTGGACACACCGTATTTGCCACGGGCAATGTTCAGGAAATTATCCAGGGTACTTTGTGTAACGTTCAGACGTTTTTCATCTGCAGGTGACTGAATATCTGCCAGCTGTAAAGGGCGGGCATCTGCCTGACGATCCCATGCGACGAAGAAATGCGCTTTGTCTTTTACAATCGGTCCTGATAAGGTGAAACCGAACTGTTTGGTAGAAAAGTCATTGACACGCTTCGCACCACGGATGTCATAATTGGAGGACAGCTGATCCGCTCTGTAAAACAGGAAGGCGCTCCCTGAGAAGGTATTGGTACCTGATTTTGTTACCGTACTGATGGTACCACCACCACTACGGCCAAACGTTACGTCGTACTGGTTAGTGACGACTTTGAATTCCCTGATCGCCTCCATGGATAATGCGTAAGGACCGCCGATACGGGCGTTCGTTCCGCTGCTGGAAGTCGGGTTTTTCGCACTGGTACCATCGATGGTAATGTTGGTAGAAGAGCCCAGCTGACCTGCCAGGTTACCGCCGCTACTCAATGGAGAGAGATCAATGAGTGAGGAGAAGTTACGTCCGTTCACCGGTAATCTGGCGATATCACGCGCAGTAACAGTGGTAGCAGCGCCAAAGTTTTCTGTTTTGTTCTTCAGTGCATTACCGGAAACGGTGATTTCTTTCATCCCTACGGTAGAAGATCTCATACCTACATTGATCCTGACGATATCTCCCTGGTTAAGCGCGTAGCCGGAAAGTTTCTGTTCGCTGTAGCCTACGAAAGATACGGTTACGGTGTATGGTCCACCGAGTGGCAATTCCTTCAGCAGGAATTCACCTTTTGTGTTTGTAATGGTCCTGCTACTAAAACCAGTAGATTCATTCCGGACAAGCACGGATGCACCGGGAATCAACTGTTTGTTTTCATCTGCAACGACCCCTGCAATGGAGGCTTGCGTGGTCTGGGCGAACAACTGTGTATGGGCTAAACAACACAGCAGTAGCAATGTAATGCTGGCAAATATAGGTTTCATAAGCGCGAAAATATAGTCATGCTGAAAGCAATGCAATACAGTTACGGCTTGTTAACGAAGATTTCATATTACGCGTCAGTGCGACATTACTTACGTGTCCATTCTTCATGGATAGGATCTCCTTTTGAGCTCTTGCCACTATGATCCCATTTATTGCCTGATACACTCCCTTTAAATGTAAGCGTTGCACCTACCCTGCTGTTATCTCTGGAGAAGAATTCTATCTTTTCTGTATATACCCCATTTTCAAATGTATAAGCACCACCGCCGGACCCAAAGAACTGTCCTGTTTTAGTATTCATGGCGATCCACTGAAACTTTGTGCCTGTGAGTATTTTAATGGTTTTTCTGTCACCGGGTTGCATGGTATTCATAGTACCGTTATTCTCTCTGCCAGTGATCTGCCATACACCTGCCATCGGACTGTTACCATCATCTATTCTTGTCCAGGTAGTTGTTTTATCGCCTAAAGTGGTGACAATATTATCTCCTTCAAAAGTGACATTGGCTTCGGGTCTCGTACCGACCTGTGCAGAGTCTGCAGAATTAAATTCGATGTTCGTAATACCGTTATCATCCCAGGTGCCTCCCATAGTTGATTTAAAACCGGTGGCATCATAGGTGATAATACTGAAATAACCAGGGATGATCAACATTAAAGCATGCGTGTTTCCTGTTTCCGCTTTCCAGGCGCCTGCCGGAGCATTTTGAGCCTGGGCGGATGCCGTCAATGTTACAGCAAAAAACAGGATAAAGAAAAAATGGATGATTGTTTTCATAACTGGTGGATTTTATAGTTGTAAATGTACATTAACAGGATGAGTAAAAGAAAAAACCTATCTTGACACGTTTCCAATAAATATCTGATGACAAATAACTCAACAGCAAAAACACCGGCTGCACTTTACCTGGAACACCTTGATAAGATCTTCCAGGTGGAGCCCGCTTTCTACAGGGAGAGCAGTATGATTGAAGGATTACCGGGTATCACGGCCATTGTATACAAGGATATCCCGGAAAAGGGGTATACCACAGCCTTTACTTATGGTCTTTCACTGGGTACACATGCGGAGTGGAAATCAGGGCGTCCGGAGTTATGCGTATGTGTGGCTTCTGACAACGATGCCTGGGGACAGGTGGCAGCGTATATTGCGAATAAACTACGCGGGGATTGTCCTTTTTTGTATGGACAGACCATCAATTTCGGTACGCGTATCAGCGAGGATTCTGATATGGATGCATTCTTTGTATTTGCACCGAGTATACTTGAGCGGGAAGATTATACCGATATAGACGTCGGCACTGATTATAAAATCAATATTGCAGGATTGTATCCGATGTATGCAGATGAAACGGAAGCATATGAAAAGCTGGGATTAAAAGACTTCTGGCATCACGCGGATTACGATAACTATAGTGTGAACAGGAAGCGGGTGACCTTATAAGAAAAGTGTATCAAATCAATTATTGAATAAAGGGAGGCTATGGCACAAGTATGCAGCAGCCTCCCTTTATGACTAATATACGCCGCTCAGGTTCGTATGACCATTACTTGCCGGCATATCATAAATCTTCTTCAGGTTCTTACCATCTACATCACAGGAATAGATATCATCTTTATTCGCTGTCGCCTTTGTATCAATACCAACGAAAAAGAGTTTTTTACCATCAGGAGAGAGATGTGCATCACCATCTATTTCCACACCAGCAGGCAGTGTGATGTTGACCTTCGTCTGACCGGTTCCATCATAATTCATCAGCCAGATCTCATTACCTTTATCCACGTCATATTTGGAAAAAACAATCTTGTTTAGCTGTGTGGCGCTTCCTGCAGCAGGATCAACAGACAGTACACCTGTATTGCTTACCGCAAGACCATCCCCAACAATGACACCACCCAATGTGGCTCTTGTTGCCGGAGGCAGGGTATAAGTGCCGTTTCCGTTACCTGCCTGGGCATCGGCAGACTTCTGACAACTGATCTGGAATAACAGTATTGCAGAGGAGAACAGGATCAATGTAAATGATCCGAGGATTACTTTTTTCATACAATGAATTTGAAGAGATAAGGGATTGGAGGCTGTACTACTTTTTTTGTCCCGAGGCGAATATATATTAATTTATTTTATAAAACAAAGCAGACAATCATGCGATAAGTTAAAACTACTGGATTTCCGGGATCGGCAATACTGTTGTTTTCATATACATTTGTCCGTAGTAAATAGAACGGATTAACCATGTCACATAGAATGTATTTGTATAACCTCTCCGGGAACGAGGTTACAGCAAAATCGTCTGCAACAACAATGCCCCTTGCCAGTTACGGCGTAAACGATACGGATGTGCGTATGATGATGGAATGGAAGTATGAATTCCCGCTTTTATTTCATCCCCTCTTTGACGATACAACCGCTATTGCTCCACCGGTCTATAATGGCAGTGAAGGGGGCTTATATGCGCCTGCTGCTCCCGGTATTGAAGCCTTGAAGGCTTTGTATGATTTTATCGAAAAGCATCAGGACACGCTGATTGATGACATTGCTGCTTTCCAGGAAACGAAAACAAAGATCTTCACCTGGTTCAGCAGGAAAGTCATCCATCCGGCCTTCCACCTGGATGCCTGGGATGTATTCAATATGAGTGATGAATCGCATGAGACACAGGCTGAAGAACTGATCGCTCTCATTCATGCAAACAATAAGGCCCTTGCAGCCGCTATTGCTGCGGATAATCCCGCATTGCTGGATAGCTGTCCTTATTTCCAGGAACAGGGTAATTATTTTAAAACGTTCAGGCAGTTACTGAATGAGCCATTGTATCAATTTGGCTGGAGTATACTGGCATCAGGTATGTCCGGCGATGAAGACGAGCTCCAGGTCTTCAGCGAAGGAAATCTGAAAGGGCTGAAAGATACAGACGGGAATGAAGTAGTAGCGGCTATCTATGAGGAGATATACGGCTTTCCTTATGGTGCAGACCTGGCCGTGGTTATGAAAAACGGTAAAGCCGGTTATATCGATAAATCGGGCAGAGAAGTAATGCCCTGCGTATTTGATGATGCATATGATTTCGAAGATGGATATGCGGCGGTTGTAGCTCATGGTAAGTTTGGACTGATAGACACGGAAGGTAATTTTAAACTTCCCGCAATCTATGAGGACGGACATGTATTATCAGCCACAGCGATCGCAGTACAGCAGGATGGATTATGGGGGATTATTGATATCGACGGACAGGTACTGCTCCCCTTCCGGGATGTGAAAGAGATCATTGCGGAACAAACGTACACATTCACTTACTACAAACTGGTAGGGCATCAGCAGGAAGAAAGCTGGTATACCCATGCATTCAAACCACTGGTCATCGGCCCCGTATCAGGTATCGAATGCTTTGGAGAATATTATATCGTTACAAAGGACGGGCGTGCAACTCTAATAGATGCCCAGGGCAATGTGTTACTGGGAGAAGGCTATCTGCATATACGTGCTGAAGAGCTGTTAAATGCGCTCATAGTACAATCAGCAGCAGGTACTGGTCTGTATATCCCTGAAAAAGGCTGGATACTCCCCTGTGTGTATGAGGCAATCTTTCCGCTGGAAGACGCGAATCCGGAAGAAGATGGTACCGTCTATGTCATCGTGAAGAAAAACAAGGAGGCCGGTTTATTTGGCGTAGGCGCTAATAGTCGCTGGATCAAAGCACCGGGTTATCAGCAGTTCAGGTGGTTGAAAAAGGATTTTCTGAGCTACCAGGAAAACAAGTTATGGGGATGTATGGATGCCACAGGGCGCTTACTGACAGAAGCGATATATACGGCTATCAACAGCAAATTTGGCTATCTGCCATATGGACTTGCACTCGGTTTTCATAGTAAGGGTATCGATGTCATCGATGAAGATGGCAGTACCCGTCTATTTCAATCTGTAGAGGCCCAGAATGAGCTCAATGACTATCCGCAGGCATGTTACTCCAAAACAGAGATACAACAGCTGAAACAAGTCGCAAAATCAGCAGAAAAGGCATTGACCTTTTTTGAAGAAGCACAGGAATATAAAGAGCAGGGGCAGTATGAAAAAGCATTAGACCTGTTCCGCCAGTCCGCTGAACTGGGCAATCCGGCAGCACTCACCAGCATCGGTCATACGTATGAAGTAGCCTATGATGATTTCGACAAGGCATTTGCATATTATTCGCAGGCAGCGCAGCTGGGAGAAGTATACGCCATGTCCAACCTCGGCCTTTCGTATCAGTATGGAAGAGGAACAGCGGTGGATATTCCTGCGGCGATTGATTGGTTTCAGAAAGCGGCCGACCGTAAACATGGGGATGCGTATCTCTACCTGGGAGATATTTATTATCATTCGACGTTTAATGTAGTGGATTATGATAAGGCGCTCTTTAACTATTCAAAAGCGCATTTATTACAGGAGCAGCCGGTGGCGGATGCAATAGGACATATCTACGAAGTGAAGCAGAACTATGAACAGGCGGTTTATTACTACGGTGTGGCGGTAGAAAACGGGAATGCTTTTGCGAAATGGCGGCTTGCCTGTCTTTATATGGATGGCAATGGGGTAGATACAGACCTGGAGAAGGCATTGCTGTTATTACACGAGGCTGTTGCAGAACAGGCGGAAGCGCATCTCGACCTGGTTGCCATTTACATGTCGGCCGATTATTACGATGAAGATAAAGCAGGCGCGCATCTGGCAGCCGCAGAAGAGGCGGAGGTACCTGATGTTGCAACTTATAAAGCCCGCTATGAGATATTATGGAAGAGACGGCGCTGATCAGCGTCGTTTCTCCAGGTATTCGATATTGGGATTGACAGCGCGTAGTTGCCCGATAAAAGCTTCCTTATCCTTAGGAGACACCAGGATCGTATCAAATTTATTGAAAGCTATTTCCAGTCTGTCGAGCGATGCTGCCGGGGCACTCAATGGATTACGTGTTGGCCTGATACTGCGGATGGACTGAACCGACAGGGTTCTTTTGAAAAGAATACCGCAACGGATGGTCAGTTCATCACCTTCCAGCTGGTATACAACAGAAAAGATCGTATAGAAAGCAAACGCTGAAGTCAATAGGATGAATGCCAGTAATCCCCAGGTATGCGAGATGACAGCGGTGATCAGCACGATCGAAAAGATGATGATAACAGGCACTATGATGCCGGCGCTTACAGCCGATTTATAGGTAATCATATGTCTTTCAGGTTGTGCAGGCAAAGATACCGAAAATTACATCGCTGTTGGTACAGTAAGGTCAGGTACCGGGATGACGGTGATCAGTCTGAAAATGCCCCCAACATTTAAACCCTTACCAGTAGCGTTATTAGGAAGAATTTCTTCGATTAAACCCTTACTACGCCGTTATTACGCCGTTATCTCTTCGTTCAGGAACGTACAGGTATGGGCATAATAACGGCATAATAAGGCTGTACAACGAAGAACAGGCAGACAGATCGAAGCTACCTGAACGCAAAAAGCATATATCCATGAGACTAAATCAGTTATTGATTTATCCCATGGATATATGCTTTTCCTTACTAAACAGGTATTTATACGGTCGGCGTAGTCGGATCTTTATCCGGCGCAGCAAGCGCCTGTTCTACGGCAACATCGGCTACCGGTGCAGGAGCTGTTACATCATCAGCAGTATCATCTGCATGATCAGCAAGACCTGCCGTGTTGATCATTTTCTCTTTTCTCCTGCGGGTAAACAGGTTTTTGAGGAAGGCGATCAATGCAGCAAAACCTATTGCGACAAATTTCCAGCCGGCGATCAGGAACTTCAGGATAATGGCGAAGAAGCCTACTTTCGCCAGTATTTTTCCCGCTACCAGTCCACCTATCGTCCATGCGGCTACCTGGTCCATTTTCGGATCGAAATCAAAGTAAGTATTCCCATCTGTGAATTTGGCCATATGCAGCACCTGGTTAATATTGGCTTTCACCAGCGGCAGTTCGTCCATCGTACAGATAGCATTCAGGGACAGGACGCCGTGACGACCCAGTATACGCACATTATAATTGAGCGTATTAGCCCCTTCTTCGTCCCCAAACTTCACTTCCTTTGCCCAGTGCAGCACCTTGTTTTTAGCGTCGTAAAATGGCTTTTGCGCCCATCCTACAATGTGCACAGTTGAGTATCCATTCTTTACACGTTCTTCATTGGTGGCTTTTTCATCGGTCTGCATATTCTTCAGCATCTCGTCGTAATCGATCTTTTCTGCGTCATCGTCTTTCACATAACCAATCTCCTCAAATTCAACGATAAAGGCATAAGACCCTTCTGTAAAAGGATCTCCTTTTGCAGGGAAGATCATTCCAAGTACATCTTTCGCATTTTCAGGCGGGTTTCCCCAGAGCGTAGTCAGTACGTACTGACTCTGTTCCTTGTTCAGGAACTTAAAGCCTTCAGGTACTTCGATATTGGCTTTACCACCCGGCAGGTGGATTAGGCCGGTCTCAAATTTTTCTGATTTTCTGACAGAATCTACGAACTGCTCATACTGCCGCTGATAAATTTCGGTAGAATCTTCCACAGGGCCGGCAGCTTTTACGGCAATGGTTGCCAGTAGTAATACGGCAACATAAATGGATCTTAACATCTGATGGTTGTTATTATTCGTTATATAGGTATATTTCTGCTGATAAGAGTTGGTTAACAACTTATTACAAACTACAATTGTCCCTTTGCGCATCAAATGTAATAAATCTCAGGCATACACGTATCATATGGGCCTCTTTTTTCAGATAGCCCCGTGCCTGCGGTCAGGAGATTATCCAGTGTTTTCACGTAGAAGCCGATCGGCAATTTGCGATTATTCATTGGTCGTTGTATGCGCATAATAATGCCCTATTTCTATGAACAGGTTATCAAAATAAAAGTAGAACCCGTAGCTGTTCCTGATCTTTGCAGGCGGTCTGTCCACAGCAATATTACCCGAGCGCAACCTTTCATAAAGTACATCTACCGCGGCTGTATCATCTAATATAAAACCGAGGTGAAAAGCCCCAGGATATCTGGTATCGTCATTTTTATCTGTCATCAGTACAAGGGTAAAATTTGCCTTGTTTGTCAGTACAGCAATGACATCGCCTTTACGCGTTTCACAATGAAAATCCAGGTATGTTTCGAAAAAAGAAACTGCTTCCGGTAGTTTTACAACGACCAGGTTTAAGTGATTAATAGTCATATTTATTATTTTATTATAACCGAACGATCATTCGCTTATGAGGTAAAAAAATTTTATGTTGCCAGTGCTGCCAATACGAGTTCGAGTGCTTTCTTTAATTTCTTTTCTGTTAATGAAAAAGCAGCACCGGCCATATTTGCATTGGAAAGATGGAATCTGACGAGTGTGTAGAACGGACCGTAAGCGATTGCCCAGAAAAGCTCCGGAGACAAGTCTTTTATTTCTCCTCTTTTAACGGCATTACTGACGAAGTCATTCATTGCCTTCCTGAAGGTGGCGGGCTTTATATCTTCATGATTGATCAAAGGAGAATTTCTGAACTGCTCGTAAAACTGATACGCAACCGGATGCTGATTGATATTTTTGAGCCGGTTTTTCCATTGCAGCCAGAGTCCGTCTGCAAATGACATCTCCGGTGAAAACCCGGTGAGGGCATCCTTTTCAAAGGTATGCTGTACACCCATGTACAGTTGATTCAGCAGGTCTTCCCTGTTCTTAAAATATATATAAATCGTAGAAGCAGAGATATTCACTTCTTTGGCCAGTTTTTGCATACTGAGTCCATCAAATCCCTCACTGACGATCATCGCGATCGCTTTTTCCCGGATCATCAGTTCTTTGTTCTCATCCCTGTTTCTCATGATACAAAGATAAACGAATAATCATTCGGTTATAATCTGGGGCGGATTATTTTTGGTCGATAATTTGCGGGCAAATGGATAACTTCAGCTAACAAGCGTTTAATCAAATACTTGTAAAACAACAATCATGAAAGATCAGACTATTATAGAAGCACAGATGTTGATCAGGAAACCTGCCAGTGAGGTATTTGATGCCTTTATTGATCCGGAGAAGACCCGGCATTTCTGGTTTACCAAAGCCAGCGGTAAACTGGAAAAAGGGAAAACGATCACCTGGGAATGGGAAATGTACAAAGTATCTACACAGGTGATCGTAAAGGAGATTGTTCCTGATGAACAGATCACGATAGCATGGAATTCCCCCGCTACCACGGTTGAATTTATATTCAACGCCGTATCAGCAGATCAGACTTATGTGATTATCAAAAATTATGGTTTCGGACAACAGGGAGCAGACCTTGTCAAGGAAGTCATGAACAATACAGGCGGATTTACAACCGTGCTGGATGGTTTGAAAGCCTATATGGAACATGGTATTAACCTGAACCTGATTGCAGATAAATTCCCCGCAGGGAAATAGTATTCAGAAGGCTTCGCCGGTGAAGAAATAAAAGCCGGGCCCTTCTCTTGTCATCCCTACATCCAGGCGCAGGAAGATGTCTTTTTTGGGGAACAGGAGATAACGTAATCCTGCGCCACCGGCAAACTGTGTTTTATCCAGCTGAAAAGCCTTTATTGCAGGTGCAACTGCGGCAGTGCCCGCAAAGATAGTAGCGCCCCAGCGCTGGCTGAATGCAAAAGGCAACATCCGGTATTCTACCTGTGCGGCCAGCATATTCTTATCTCGGTAACGCCCCTGATAGTAGCCACGCATCATCATATCTCCCCCCATCAAAGCCAGCTGGTTAAAGGGAACCTCTCCACTGATAAAATTACCGAGTAGTTGCCAGGCAAGTACATTATTCTTTTTAATGGGATGGAAAGCGCGGACGTCCAGATTCACGCTGCCAAACTGAAAATCGCTTGCCACTGAGGGATGATAACCCAGATATGAGATTTCTCCAAACCAGCCTTTCCGTACATTCAGTACATTGTGGCGGTCATCGTACACCAATGCAGCGCCAAATCCCAGATTCGTGGTACCGCCACTACCAGCAGGTAATGCATGATGTGGTCCTTCCTCCGGCTGATTGAAATCGGCGCTGAAGAGATGCTGGTAATCGATCTCTGGTCCAAAGAACAGGTTAGGACTGATCTTCCGTAATACCCTTTGTCTAAGGAGAATATAATTCGCATCTACCACTGCCGGATGATCACCATCCGTGCTATGTCCGATACCGTAATATAACAAAGGAAAGCGCTGGATCCTGGTCCTGCCCAGGAAGAACCATTTGTCTTTATCCCCATAAACAGCATTGTCTATCCAGAGACCATACTGTCCTTTGAAAGTAAAGAAAGAAAATGCCTGTACTTCACTCAACCGGTTCGTACTGTCTCCTTTGGCGCGGAAAAGCCACAATGAGGAAGCTCCTAACTCCACGCCTGTTTCCGGCGCATATCCCAGTGTCGGATATACACGGAAACTTCTTTCTGCGGCGGAAGTAGTGTCTCTGAAAAATCTGTTCAGCTGTCGGTTTACCCAGCCATTCTTTTCGGATTGAGCCATGGCTGTTGTCGTAAGGCACAACAATAGGATAATGTTCGCAATAGTAGGTCGCATATAGGAAAATATACATAAAAAGGGCCAAAGTTATAAATTGACGCCTTTTATCCGTCAATTTTATAATTAACTATATTCGTAGAAAGTACCTCATTTACCAGCACGCTGCTGTAACCCGGAAAAACCTCCAAAACATGAAAAAACAAATCAGCGAAGAAGCCTTTGACGAGATCCTGGATGAACTTGTCATATCGTACGCGAAACAGGCCGACGCCAGAGAACTACACCAGATGGCGATGGAATGGAACTGGGATGACGATAAGCCCTTCCTCCACTGGCTGATAGAGAATCCTGCTACGGATCGTGGCACCATCCTCATGATTTACTGGAAGTATGGTCCACGTTACTGGAAGCAGTTCAAAGACAGGGAACATGTACTCGCAGAAGATGAATATGTTGAAAGCTTTGATATCATTGAGAACATTGAGCAGAAGTACACCAGTGGCTTCTACAAAACGGGACGTTTTGCCTTTGATCCGAATGAGAAAGATTATGACGGAATGGTGTGGTCAGAAGAATACAGCGACAAACCTGCTGTAAGCGAAATACCGGCCGTTATGTTGCAGAAAGTGGATGGAGAAACCGTGGAGCCACCGGAAGATTTTGAAGAAGGACTCCCTCCTGCCCTGATCGAGCAAATGGAGGATGCTTATGAGCAATATGACATCGACGAAGATTAATTTATACAATAGAAAAGGATAGCTACACATGCTATCCTTTTTCTGTAGTTATCCCCCCCGCGATGCATCAACAATATTCAGTATTTAACAATAAACGCATAGATCTGAAAGGAACAAATATTGGCTGGTGTCAGATTTTTAACTAGATTTAATCAGTAAACAGACACGTCCCTTTTAGCCGAAATACCACGGACTCATATATCATACCTTACCTCAAACACCACTATAATGGCAGTCCCCCAAAAACTACGTACTGCAATCGCCCGGATGGAAGCTGCAGATGGCGCATTAGCAGATGAAATCAGCAAGATTAGAAGTAATCCCTCTTACAAGGAAGAAGCACGTGAGATCGCACCACGTATTACGACCGAAGTACCTGAAGGTTTACAGGAAGGGTTTAACACCGACTTTGCGCTGGAGACCATCGTGCTGCGCGTAGGCCGGCCGGTATTACGCATCAATGACAACCTTCCCAGTCTGGAATTCGAAGATGTAGAAAGCCAGATCTGGAAGAGTAAACTGGAGCAGGCGCGTAATACCCTGCTGCAGACGATACCTTCTGTAGGCCGTATAGAGGTTAAACACCACCCCTCTTTCGAATGGCTTGGTACGGGTTGGATGGTAGCGCCAGATATTGTCGTAACGAACAGACACGTTGCACAGGAATTTGGCAGAAGAAACGGTGACGGTTTCGTGTTCCGGCAGTTGCTCGATAAACCGGTCAGTTCTTCTATCGATTTTTTACGGGAACAGGACCTGTCACCCGATCGTTCTTTTCAGGTATTGAAGATCCTGCATATAGAAGACGATCGCGGACCAGACATTGCTTTCCTGAAAGTAGCATCGTCAGGCGGCGCCACACTCCCACAGGCATTACCGCTTTTCACCGGTACTGCTGTCAGTAACACGGATATAGCAGTAATAGGCTATCCGGCAAGGGACAGTCGCATCCCTGATGTGGCATTGATGGAAGATATCTTTGGTAAGATCTATAACTTTAAAAGACTGGCGCCAGGTAAGATAACAGCGGTTACACCTGAGCGGATCTTTCATGATTGTACTACCCTTGGTGGTTGTTCCGGAGGCATCGTATTTGATCTTTCCAACGGACAAGCGCTGGGATTACATTTCGCAGGTCGCTTCCTGGAATCCAATTATGCCGTACCTGCTGCTATTGTAGCAGAGCGGTTAGCAACAATACAACGATCTGGCCCTGTTTCTGCGGCTATCGTATCCGAGGATAAGCCACCGGCATTACAACAATTACAGGCATCTCCATCCACTCAAACAAACAATGTAAACGTGCAGACACAGACATTCTCTTTTAACGTTCCCATAGAAGTGACGGTTACTGTCGGTCAGCCTGTCATTGCAGGAGCAACAGCTGCAGCGCAAAACATACAGGCTACACAACCGGCAAACGTCGAAAGTGAAGACGAATACTATACGGAAGGTGTTGCAGAAGATTATGATGACCGTACAGGCTACAATCCTGCATTTCTGGGTAATGAGTTCATGGTACCACTGCCAGAGATTGCAGATCCTGCGAAAGCCGCAGATGTACTCCGGTATGACAGAAATGGTGAGCAGGACCATGTACTGCGTTATGAGCATTTCTCTGTTGTAATGAGTAAAAAAAGACGTCTTTGTTATTTCAGCGCTGTCAATATCAATGGCGCTAAATCAAGAAAAGCGACCAGAGTAGGCTGGCGTACCGATCCGCGTATAGCAAAAGATGCCCAGATCTTAAAAGAGTGTTATGGTAATCCGCCTAAATTCAGCCGTGGACATATGACCCGCCGGGAAGACCCGGTATGGGGCAGTGAAACAGCTGCATTACGTGGAAATGCGGATTCTATGTGTGTGACTAACACCATTCCGCAGATGCAGTCTTTTAATGCGCCGGTATGGCTCGGACTGGAAGATTATGCATTGGACCATGCACGTGAAGACGGCATGAAGATAACAGTATTTACAGGGCCTGTTTTCAGAAAGAATGATCCGGTGATCTATGGCATCAAGATACCGGTGATCAGCTGGAAAATTATAGTCTTTATAAATGATGAAACAGGAAAATTGTCGGCTACTGCTTATAAGATGTCGCAAAAGGATCATTTGCCGGAAGAAGAATTTGTCTTTGGCGAATATGAAGCTGCGCAGACTTCTATCGCGAACATTGAAAAGCTGACAGGATTATCTTTCGGAGACTTATCCGCACATGATCCATTAAATGAGCAAAACGAGTTACAAGCTTTCGCACTGGAGCATGTCAAACAAATCCGGTTTTAAATACCTTCAATAAACACTCCGATAAAAAAGTAAAAGGCTGCCTGCTATCAACGGGCGGCCTTTCACATATACTATCCTTCAATCAGGCCGACCATCGCATCTTTACATTGGGCAAGAAACATACCCACGGAGACATGTCCCTGCTGACTGCTATCCAGTCCTTGAATGTAGCTGTACGGTACATAAATGCGGCAGCAATATCCCAATGACAGCGTTAAATAACTACGCGCTGAATCTTCAAAATTCTGATCCCATTTACAGACCTGTTTCCAGTCAAACGAAAAGTATTCATCCAGGGTTTCAATTAATTTAGGCCAATCATCCCGATACCATTTTCCGGACAGCTGGTGCAGGTTGGCCGGCGTATTAATTTCCTTTCTGAGCAGCCGCTCTCCATCTGCAATAGGAATATCCAGGCTGGCGACGTATTTATTGAAATGCATGAACTTGATATGACGGTCGACCTCAACTTCGAAGAGTTCTCCATTGATGGTAACAACTTCTGCATTGACCCAATCGAGCGGCATACTATACAATGAATATCCCTGTTGTTTTACAGTGCCTGGCCAGATATCCATTATCAGATATTGTTTACCGTCATTCCCCCATAGGAAGTCCGGAATGGCTTCTGTCGCCCATGGCTTATTGACCTTTATAGACGTACGGTCCCAAAGTACATCTATCTGATCGCTGCCAATGGACTGTACGGCATAATGGAGTCGTTGGGTCAAAGGCTGACGACCTTTAAGGTCTGAGTTATCTTTGAAGAAAGGCTGAAATTTAAATGGTTTTGTCGGCACCCAATGACTGAAACGTGCTTTTACCAGTTGCAGGAAAGAATTGATGAACTGATTGGACTGACCGTTGTAGGTATAAAAATTACTTATCTGTTCGATCAGGTGCAGCATATCACTCCAGGTGCGATGCATGGGTGTGATATGTATATGTTCTTTACTGGTAAAAGGTGCGATCTGCTGACGAAGTTGTTCCTTACAATCTTCACCCGTACGTTTTACTTCGAAAATGATCTTAATATCTTTGATAGAAATCACCAGGTCAGTGATGTTCATCTTGTTGATGGCATCTATGTTCTTTTCTATGCCAGTCCAGTCTTCCCTGGCGGTCGTATCTGTTAGACCGATAGCATATAATTTGCGCGTTTCCTCCACGAGTGTAGACGTCTCTATCTGCATGTCAAAATCGATAGAAGTATCTTTTTCATGTACATAAAACAGGAAGTTATAGTCCTCGGTAGAAAGCACTTCTCGCAGAAACGCGTACAATAACACGGGGTCGTGTTTCAGACAAAGTGCGAAGGCGCGGGTAAGGTTATTTTCGATGAATGTAGGTTCTTCACTTTCGTGATAAAAGTTAAACAAATGAAGATGATGATTCATAGTATCGGATTTATTCGTTGGGTACAAGGTTGACTGAAATTTCAAAAACTGACATATTAAAAGAAGAGTTGCATTGATAGATGCAGGGTAACACCCATATTTTCTAAAAGAGAATAATTTCAGCGTGAATCGATGGTACCAGGTTTATGCTAGCCAGGAACCGGGAGGCAGGAGATCGTCTTAAAAGAGTACCGGTTATTTTACTGGGAGATACCCGATCCCGCAAGCTGGTATAGTATATGACGCGGAATGCCAGGTGTGTGCAAAAGGAAAGCGGATACCAGTCTCCTACCCTGAAAAAGGGGAAGATAACTGGTTTGTAGAGCGTGTTAATACGGATAAGAAGACCTGGTTATTTCGTATTTATTTTCCTGGAATTGAAACAGACGATAGCAGTATAGCAGTTGCTGGTTTGAAGGATCTATATCCCTATCGGGGATTGGCGTTTACCGGTAGATGCACATTGTAGTTGACAAGGCTTACTCCTGACTGATAATCAGCTCCCTAGAGCGGTCCTGAATTTGAAAAAATATGTATTTAAAAATTTTGAAAGATTAATTTTATTATTACATTTGCATCCCGTCGTTTTAATACCGACAATACCGGTTTCGGGACGTAGCGCAGCCCGGTAGCGCGCTTGCATGGGGTGCAAGAGGTCGCTAGTTCGAATCTAGTCGTCCCGACGTTAAATCTTTCAACAGGCTGTAGATCTTCTACAGCCTTTGTTTTTTTCCGGCATCATCTAACACTTCTTTTCCAAAAGCCTTGCTGCTATTGGATTTTACTATTCTATTTATTGTTCTATAAATATTGCCACCCTACAACCGGGTAGGCATTCATCACTAAATAAGCTTGTTGTTAAAACACCTGCATGGTTACCTCAAAAGGTTACCTTTTTGCAGGTAACCTTTTCACAATAAGCTATTGGTTCACCAACAGTTAAGCTATTGAGGTTTTGAGCTGGCAAACAGACCTGTTTCTAAACCTTAAAACTTATCTGCATGAAAGATGATCAATCCTTCGGTGTTCATTTTATGATCCGCAGGGATAAGGCACAGGATAATGTAGCTCCTATCTATGCAAAAATTTCGGTTGACGGTGATTCTGCCTTGCTCTCCACAAAGTATTGGGTACCCATTGCCGCCTGGGAAAACAAAAAGGGCCTGGCAAAATCAGGCATCCCAGAACTAACGCAGTTGAATACCGATCTTGAATTGGAACGTTCGGCCATTACCAACTGTTATAAAACGCTTCGTGAAGCAGGCGAATTATTATCACCTCACCTGGTAAAGGCTACCTATCTTAAAGGTTCTAAACAAGCAAATGGATCGGTGGCTCCCCGTCTTACACTCCGCACATTAATGCAGAAGTATGAAGAAGTGGAGGGCAAGCGACTTAAGAAGGGAACCTGGAAGAATTATACTTCTACATTCGCATATCTGGATGGGTTTCTTAAAAAGGAGATTCCAGGTGGAGATATACGAGTAGATAAACTAACAAAGGAGTTTCTTACCTCCTTTAAAACGTACATTCCAAAGAATCCCATAAAAGAAGGCTTCGTGTGTCAGGGAAACGGGTTGGCTAAACATATTGAAAGAACGATGCGCATGGTCAATTGGGCGGTGGACGAAGAATTACTGGACCGTCCTCCTGTAGGCTCGTATAAGGTAAAGAAGAAAAAACCTAAAAAGATCTTTCTGGATGAAGAGGAACTGGCAAGAATGGAAGCGCAAGTCTTCCTGGATGAAGAAGTTGCTTATGTACATGACCTGGCTATCTTCGCTTGTTACACAGGTCTGGCCTATTGCGATGTTATGAATGTTATCGATCAGGATATAAGCATATTGTTTGGCGCTACCTGGTTAAGTAATGAGCGTATAAAGTCTGAGGGATACTTCAAGGTGCCTCTGTTGAAGAAACCATTGAGCATTTTGAATAAGTACCGTTATGCACGTGATCGCGGCAAACGGAAAGAAATTTTCCCATATATCTCCAATCAACAGGTTAATAGGGCAATCAAAGTCATTTTACAAATTTCCCGCATTCATAAGAAAATCACTTTTCATAAGATGCGCCATACGTTTGGAACCACGGTCACATTAGCGAATAATATGCCTATTGAATCGCTAATGAAAATGATGGGCCATTCTAAAATCAGTTCAACGCTGGAATATGCCCAGGTTGTCGATAGTAAGCTTATGAAGGATATGCAGGGGTTATCAGAACGGCTGGAAAAGCCGGTACATATTCGTAGACCGGTATTCGATGGAAGCATCAGAAACCTGATGTACCAGGCTTGTAGCTGCGTAAATTAGCTTGTAGAGTATAGCAAGTTCGTTATTTCATTAAGCCCCTTCGCAGGAAGGGGCTTTTCCGTGTCATACAGGTATACCGGCTTATAAACGGGGTCATAAAAGAGGATAATGAGTTATCTTTATAGGAAACGATCAAAATGACCTACAGGGAGTATTTTGAACAATTACGTACCGACTTTGCGTATAAAACCGATGCTTATATAAAAGCGGAAAAGCAATTAACGGAAGAGCCTGCATTTATTGATGAACAGGTGATGCGCCACTTTATTGATGCTAAAAGTGCCTGGCAAATGGCTGCAAATAAGTATAATGCGTTGATCGATTTTGCTCGGCTACATAATGTTAATCCTGATGAGAACATGGTCACTCTCTCGTATTAGCCACAAGGCTGTACTGGTTAACAGAAACCTTACGCAAACGAACGCGGAGCTGCATATTTCCGCATCTTCCTCCAACAGGAACAACAATGGCTTCAGCATGATGTTCGGCGGAAACGGCCCTCAGATCAATTACACTATAAACCCCGACAGGCAGGCCATGAGCGGAGGGTTTGTAGTTTCATTTGATGATTATGAGCTGTTCTGGAAGGAAAAAGGAGTATATGATAATAACGTTACCCAGCTCGATGCGAAGCAGATAGCAGATATAATATGGACTAAATGGCTGGAAAGCGTGGGTATCCTATAAATATTTGGTGGCAGCCAGGAGCCTCGCAGTAGTTAATCAATAGCTTCTGCGAGGCTCCTATCCTACCATATGTCACGAGTATCATATCAGCACCTGGTGGCTTTATTCCGCCATAACACCTTCGTATACATATTCCACCGCACTCCCATCTTCATTCTGCACATCCCAGGCCGTCCTGATCTTAGCCTTAAGATAAGATTCATATTCATTTCCTGCAATATCTACTGCCAAGTCAAACAGCATCTTATCGAGGGTAACAGTCAACTCTCCTTTGTGATCATGGAGCGATTTAATGATTTTAAGATCTATGGGCGATAGAACCGCAGAGAGGTAGCCCACTACCTGATTAAGCCGTTGAAGGCGGCCAGCTTCGTCTTCCCGTGTATGGGATAATGTAATATGATCAATCATATAAATTCGTTTATTTTAAAGCTACTGCATTTATTTTTGTAAAATACCCTTAGATCATCACCTCGAAAAAATAAATCAAATGCGCAAAAAAACTGCGCATATTCTCCTGAAATTTATATCGACAAGAAATTTTATCGCTATTTAAAGGCTTCATTATCATGAACAATAATTTAAACGACACCAATACTACTGATGGAGTTTACTATCGCATCCCCTCACACCCAGCTATAATAAGCGCTCTTGGCAGATGTTTATATAATTATTTAGCGCTGGAAGAATCAGTAGTCGCAATTATTTATGAAGCAGATGAAACTGCTTTAACATTGGTACGTACCAAAATGGGAAATGCTAAAGTGCAGGCACTTACAAAGTTCACAAAAAACCTTCAATCTAATGGAGCACCGCAGCATCTTATCGATACACTTGAGAAGGCTATCGCTGCCTTTGATACCATCACCAGGAAGTATCGTAATGCCATTGCACATGCCACCCCCTTTACAGCAGGCAAAGACGAAAGTGGCTCGTACATGCCAGGTTTGTTTTTTCGTATAGAAAATACATACCTATACAAGCCAGACGATTTACATAGAGTTGCTTTAGCTATTGAAGAAGCTATTGATCCCCTTGGAAACGCACGCATGGCAGTAAGGGAATACATCCAATCGACATCAAAAAAATAATTATGCTTAACGTCTAATTTGTTATAATTTATTAAACATAGGGGTGCTCTCTACCGCATCTGCTGCATTTTTCAATTCCGAATCCAACAACTCATTAGCTCTTTGAAATTCAGTCTTCTCTAATTTGTCAGAATGTTCGAAAGAAAATACATTTTCTTCAGATTTAACCAATTGAACAAATGGAGTTGGAGAAGATGAAGGAGTATTGATAGAAAAATCATATCTGCTTTGCTTCAAAGGACTGTTGTCTGCATAAATGAATAATATTATTTTTAAATCTCTACTACTTCTGGATGGCGGAATGGCGATATAAAACCTTCTTGTGTAAGGCATATTATAGTGTAGAACTTTTGCAGCTAACACTTCGGTATCTACCTTTCCTTTCATTCCTGCGCTGACATCAACGCTTTCTTTTTCATAGAAGAATAACCCATAAGTACAACCTAATGAGTATGAAACATTATGGGCGGTTAAGTATCTTGAAAAGTTATGAATAGTAAGTACAAATGACAATATTGCGTGATTTCGAGCAGGTGTCGTAAATTCTTGCGTTTTAATAAATGCTCCTAAATCAGGCATTTTTATTTGCTTCATCAACGCTTCAATGTAATGGTGAGGAGCTGCTCTGGTATGCCCGTCTAATCTCATCCAATAAATGTTCTGAAACTGGTGTGGAGGAAATGAACTTCGGCTGGCCTCTAATATATAAATAAAACCTCCTTCAGGACATTGCATCTGATGATACAGGACTCCAGCGGGTGCTGGAATAATAGAGTTGACAACCCTGGCCATAAATTGGTCCTTGGGGATATTGATAGGCACAGGCGTTAAATTGCCATAGAAGTGCTTCTCCTTTACCCCGTCAGTCATAGCTTCTACACCTTCAGGACTACCCCAAACAATGATCCCTCCATCACTATTGAGGAATCCGCAGATTGTCTTTAATACTCCATTCTCCCGTTCTCTCTTCTCTTTCTCCGGTTCCTTGGCTTTATCATCCTTTACGTAATAAGATTTAAACTCTATGATGTTACTTTCAACCTTGGGAGCGTTAAAGTAATCCAACACATCATCATAAGAAACTTCGTTTAGTTGTTTGCCAAAAAGCAGTTCTGAAAACATCGTGGTTTTTTGAGAAAGGCATCAGTTTATCTGCACATGCCCTGTGATGAAATAATTATGCGTTGCCAGATTGGTTGTTACACAATATAACGAATACTTGAAGGAGTATCGGAGGTAAATATTAAAACATCCTCCTCAACACCTTCCCATTCGCCGCCTTCACCTTCCCATCCCCCAAATCCCCCCACAGATCCCCTTTCCTATCCAGTCGACGTTCAATCGTATCCACCGTAAACGCCCATCGGTCCAGCGAAGCATTCACTTCCCGCCACGAGAGCGGCGTGCTTACCAGCGGCTGATGATATGGCCGTATGCAATAAGGCGCGGCCAGCGTATCCGCGTAATCATTCTGCCCCGCATCGATGTACACGCGGGAACCCCGCTGGTTGATATTTGTATTCACCGTACTGATCTCCGGCACCAGGTCATGCACCTCCGATGCCAGCACGCTTGCTAGTAACCGGGCCTGACGAAAACCAAACCCCTCGCAGGGTATATAAATATGTATCCCCGTTTTACCCGAAGTTTTCACAAAACTCTTCAGCCGGTGCTTATCCAGCACTTCCTTTACAGCGCGGGCCACCTCTATCGCATCAGCAAAACCACGGTTCTCTGCTTTTATCAGCGCATCACCTTTCAGCTTTTCCGGACTCGTAGGATCAAGATCAAGCCACAAGTAATCCGGATACTCCGGCTGTTGTATCCGGGAAGCCCAGGGGTTGATATCTATACAGCCGGTATCCACCATAAACAGCAGCGTCTCGGCGTTGTTGGCTACCAGGTAGTCGATCTGGTCGCGCTTTCCGGCTTTCTTTGTACGGCGTGTATCGGTGAATACGGTAGCACATTCCGGCTGACGGCCCTCCATGTCTTTAATAAAGAAGCGTGGTGCTCCGGCATGGGTCAGCTTCAGGTGGAGCGATTGGGGCCGGTCTTTGATGTAGGGCAGTATCAGGTGCGATAGGCGGTTGTAATATACCAGCAGCTTGCCCTTTGGTACATCGGTCCACAGTTCACGTTCGAGGTCGTGAACACGAATGGTGCATTTGCGCATGGTAAAGTCCATCCATTCCGCGCCTTCCTGTTCTTTGTCTACGGCTTTCCAGTTGCTGTCTGTGTTCAAATAGGTGGCTCTCGAAGCACCAGGCGCCTCCACAGGCGAAATTATGGGATCGCCTTCTTCTTCACGTATAACTTCTTTCGCGTCTTTGTCTTCCCGCAGTCCTTTGAAGGGTGCCGGATGGCGAATGGTACCAGACGGGGTGTAAAAGCCGGATAGGTCAAATTCAGCTACCAGTTGCGGTTTTACAAAGTGTTGACGCGTTTCGGTTTTGGCAGTGTTAATGAAAGGTTTCTTTGTTATTTCGAGTTGCTTTAACCGCGCGAAGAGGGCCTTGCCTTCTTCGGCTGACCAGCCCCCTCCGGAGTGGTGTACGTATACCAACTCCCCAGTAGGAAGGTATTCGCCGAACATGAGGGAACGGAACCGGCTGGGTGAGTCGGCTTCGGTATAGCCTACAATAACAAACTCCTGCCGCTTACTGAGCTTCACTTTTATCCAGGCGTCACCTCTTTTGCCGGAGGCGTAGGCGCTGTCGGCTTTCTTGCCTACTACGCCTTCCATACCCTGCTCCTGCATTCGATTAAACAGCGCCCCGCCATCAGTGTAAACCGTGCTTAGCTTTAAAACCGGGCCTTCTTTTATCAGCATCCGCAGCAGCTCCTGGCGCTGGGTAAGCGGCAGGCCCGTAAGGTCTTGCCCATCCAGCCATAGCAGGTCAAAAAGGTAATAGTAAATGGCCGATCGCTTGCCGTTGTAGCGTTGCACGGCATTGAAGCTGGGTTTGCCGTCTTTACCAGGCACTACTATTTCACCGTCTATTATGCAGTCATGGCCAATAGCGGCCAGGGCTTCGGCTACCAGCGGGTAGCGGGCGCTGTAGTTGAGTCCTTTCCGGGAGTGGATGCGGGCTTTTTTCTTGCGTACGGAGGATATAGCCCGGTAGCCGTCCCATTTTATTTCGTAAATATATTCATCCCCTGGTGGAAGCGTTTTCAGGGGCGTACAAAGCATGGGTTCTATATAATCGGGCATTTTGTTGTTAACCTTCCGCACCATAGCAGTAAGTTGATAAGAAGTGAATCATGCGTCTTTGAGAACGCCTTTGACGTAGGCGGCTACTTCGTCGTTCGCGTCGGGGGTTTTCATCCGCTCACGTAAATGTTCATCCCAGTCGGTGAGTGCTTCACCAGGGGTGGCACCGCATCCGAATATACCGGCTTGCGGGTCCGGACCTAACAGGCAGCAGTAGCTGTCGCCTTCCTTGAATAGAACGGGGTGTAGTTCTCGTATGGCGCGGGGCAGCTCAGGCTGCCCGTAGTCAATCGCACACTGCATATCAGCAGGTATCTGCATCTGTTCCATAGTAAGACCCTTTGTTGGTAGCATCCAATAAACATGCCTCAACTAACTTATATCAGTAACCGAATGGCATACTTTTAGGGGCTTGTCTGTTAAAATAATATTCTATGTCAGACGATAAAAACATACGCGATCAGCGTGATAGAAACCGCGTTTCAGCGGAGGAAGGTTATGAGCTTGCTTATCTTGAGGAAAAGTTCAATCTTACAAGAGAGCAGGTAAAAAACGCAGTAAAGGCCGTAGGCAGCGACCGCCAAAAGGTGGAAGCTTACCTGGCAAAACAGTATAACAAGTAATTATGAGTTGTGAAGAATTACCAGAGCAATTAGCGCTTGCGTACGAGGGCCAATCGCTCACAGTAACCATCCTTTGTTCACTGGAAAAAACCATTTTTCAGGTTCCGTTCACCAAAGGTGCGGAACCTGTTAATATTACTATGGAGGTGGATGATGATGGTAATGAAAGCTGGCTGGAGAATGGCACACCTACCGATCGTGCGAACGAGGTAGGCCGCATATTGGAAGCTACTTGCTCATAGATATTTTAGTATCTCAATAATCTGCCGTAGATCGGTTATCGGTTCGCCATCCATCCTGTAATAGGCTCTTTGGCCGTCGTAGGTGGTGGCCGGCTGAACAGTTTCTGCCATTACATGTCCTTCCGGCACTTGCTTTATAATGGCTTTTACCTCTTCCAGCGTGTAGCTGGTTATTAGCAGTACTTCTATGTCTGGCAGGTCTTCGTCAGCGTAATCAGAAAGTATATACTCACCCGGCAGCAGGTGTATCAGCTCTTCTACATCTGCCCTGCATTCGGCACTGAACTGGTATATGTTCACAGTGCGTCTCCCTCCTGATGTTCCTGTAAAATAACGTCCGACAGTTCAGATTCGAATGCCGCTATTTCTACGGGTATCCGGTCCTTATCCGTTATCATAAAACCGGCTTCACTTCCCTGCAGGTGAAAACGGAAGGTGTCTTTTCCATCTAACCGCACGTTCACTCTAAAGAGCTGTAGTTTTCTGATGTTGATCGGGTCGAAATGAAACTCGTACTTCGTCTCTCCCACCGTAAATCCCTTCACAAATCGTTTTATAGTCATAGTTAGTTCAATCAAATAAGTCAGGCCCCGTCGGGCCTCGGTTATATAAATTCCTGCAAATCCACGGCAAAGCCAGCGGAGGATATGTCAGCTATTGGCCTTAAAACATAAGCGAAAAAGCTCATTCCTCCACAAATGCCCATCCAACCAACAAATGAAAACCAAAGAACAATCCGCCCAGGTATGTTTTTCAGCCAATAGCTGACATATCCGGAGCGCCCTCAACTATTCAGCTTCTTTATCCCCGCCTTTTCCATCTGTTCTACGGCAATGGTATGCACTCCAAATTCTTCTATTACCTTCCCGGTAATAAAGTAAAACCCCCGCTTCTGAAAAGGATATCTCCGGGCGCTTTCCGGAAAGTGTACGCTGTCTACCCAATCGCCTTTTACGTCCAGCCAGGTACCAAAGTGCATCACCTCTTTGTTCTTCTTGGTGTAAGTGTCCTTAGTGCATATCAGGTATACCAGGCAGGTAACCGTTTGGTGTACGCAGCCCGGTATGTCCGCCGCCAGCTTGTGCTGGTAAGGATCGGCATCCACCAGTTCGAACATGTTTTCCAGTGTAAAACCCAGCAGCTCTATATCCTGCATCATGTCTTTCAGCCGGTTCTGCTTTAAAGCAGGTAGCTGAAAGCTGATCTCCGGCTCCTGAAAAAGCGATTGGCCCGCAGGTATGCGCCGGGTATTCGTTTTCTGCAGGGTGTTGGCTTCCCATAGCAGTTCCCCCTTTGTTTTGCCGGTAAAGCGCAAGGCGTTTACTTTAATGAGCGTATTCAGTTGCTCCGGCGGCACTTGCGTGCGTTCTATAAAGTCCTGGAGGTGAAGATAGGCTCCGTTGCGGTCCCTTTCTTCCAGTATTTTCTCCATTAATGCGCGTTCCAGGTCTTTGATGTGTATAAATCCTACATAAACGATGTCGTTTTTTATGCTGGTCAGGTAGTCGGAGTTATTGATACAGGGGTTGTACACCGTGGCTCCGTGCTTTATCAGTTGCTGAAAGTAAAGCGCCCGGTTGTAGAATCCACCAAAGTTATTGATCACGGCTACCATAAATTCCACGGGGTAGTAAGTTTTCAGATACAGGCTCTGGTAGCTCTCTACCGCAAAGCTGGCGGAGTGCGCTTTGCTGAAGGAGTAACCGGCAAAGGAGGATATTTGCCGCCATACTTCCCGACTGATACCGGGGTCGTAGCCCCTTGCCTTACAGTTAAGGAAGAACTGCTCTTCTAACCGCTGCATTTGCTTGGTGCCTCGGTATTTACCACTCATGGCGCGACGCAGAATGTCCGATTCTGCCATGTCAAGCCCCCCGAAATGGTGCGCCACTTTTATTACGTCTTCCTGGTATACCATCACGCCGTAGGTTTCCTGTAACAGCTCTTTCATCTTGGGATGCAGGTATTCGAATTTATCGGGGTTGTGGTAGCGATAAATGTATTCCTGCATCATACCCGATTGTCCTACACCGGGCCGAATAATAGAGCTGGCGGCTACCAACGTAAGGTAGTCGCTGCACCGCAGCTTTTTCAGCAACTGTCGCATACTGGGCGATTCTATGTAGAAGCAGCCAATGGTATCGGCAGACCTGATCTGCTGTGCCACGCGTTTGTCTTGCTTAAACAGTTCTACGTCGTGTATGTCTATGGCTATGCCCCTGGTCTTGCGCACCAGGTCTACGGTGTCCTTGATATGCCCCAATCCACGCTGGCTCAGTATATCAAACTTAAACAGCGATATATTCTCCGCCACAAACATGTCGATCTGTGTAGTATAAAACCCTTTCGGTGGCAGGTCGGTAGCGGTGTAGTAATGAATGGGATTTTCACTGATCAGCATACCGCCGGGGTGTATGCTCAGGTGGTTGGGAAAGTCTTTTATCAGATCACTGTAGCGCAGTATCTGTGCGTGTACCTTATCGTCCGATTGCAAGCGCCCTTCCGCCAGCAGGTCTATCTCTGTTTTTGGCAGACCGTATACCTTCCCCAGCTCCCGCACGGTGGCTTTGTATTGAAACGTGGTATACATACCCAGCAGGGCTACATGTTCTTTCCCGTATTTTTTAAATACGAAGTCAATAATATCATCCCGGTCCACCCAACTAAAGTCGATGTCGAAATCAGGCGGCGAGGTGCGGTAAGGATTTAAAAAGCGCTCGAAGTATAAGTCCAGCTCTATCGGGTCCACATCGGTGATCTGCATACAGTAAGCTACTATCGAGTTGGCTCCGCTCCCTCGCCCTACGTGAAAGAATCCTCTGCTCCGGGCGTATTGCAGTATCTCCCAGGTAATAAGAAAATAGGCGTTGAAATTAAGGTCGTTAATGATCTTCAGTTCTTTCAGCACCCGCTCCCGTGCCACCGTATTGGTTTTTCCATAGCGGTACAGCAGCCCGTCCGTCGCCAGCTTTTCCAGTAGCTGCCGGTCGTCTTCTTTGCTGGCTGAGGCGTGTTTTTTATTCTTATCCTCTTCATAGTCCATGTCCAGGCTACACTTCTCCATCAGCAGAAAGGTATTGATGATGATCTGCGGATACGCCTCAAAAGCCAGCAGCAGTGTAGCAGGAGGCATAAAGGTTTCATGCTCACCGGCCTTGTGGGTGTCTTCTTGTTTGGAGAGTATGATGTTCTTATCAATAGCCCGCAGCAGGCGGTGTACATTGTAATGCACTTTATCCTGAAACGTTACCGGATGACGCATCAGCAACCGGCTGCCCCATTGCTGCATATCCACGCCATACAGCTTATTTACTTCCGTTGTCTGCACCCCCATGTATTCATTCACCGTCAGCAGCGGTTCGCTTTGCAGCCATTCTTTGTTAAAAGGATAGATCACAAAAACATCCGCTCCCAGCTCCACCCGGTCAGGAAAAGGCGCTTTGGCAATAAGATGTGTGGAGAGAAAACGATTGATCTGGAAAAAACCTTCATTGTTGCGGGACAGCAGCAGGTAGCACAGCGTATCTTCGTTGCGTATCTCCACGCCCGCTACCGGTTTAATGCCTGCCCGCTTACAGGCACTCACAAAGTCCCAGATGTCGGAGGTGTTGTTAATGTTGGTCAATGCCATCGTTTTCACGGCCAATTCAGATGCTGTTAGCACCAGCAGCTCATGCGGAAATGTACCGTACCGGTAGCTGAAATATGTTTTGCAGTTTAAATACATCGTTGTTCACTATTTCCTTAATCCCCTGGCTCGCATAATAGCGCCACTTCCGAATTGATTTTTGATGCTGTCGATCGCTTGGTACAGCTTGATCGATGATTCTTTATCGCTGAAAAGATTGATCTGGTAATTACCCGCTACCAGGTCGGTAAAGCTGATGCCTAGCAACCGCACCAGCAACCGCCGGTCGTAGAGTTTGTGGAATAGTTCTTTGGCTGTTTTCAGCAGCACGGCATCAGCGGAGGTATAAGCGATGGTATGGCTTTTCGTAACGGTGTTAAAATCGGAGTATCGTATCTTCACCGTTATGCAACCAGCCTGCTTATTCTGCTGCCGCAATTCAAAACCTATCTTCTCCGTCATGCGCACGAGCTGTGCTTCAAGAAAGCGCATGTCAATGGTATCGTTGGTAAACGTATCCTGCGTGGAAATGCTTTTTTGTTCAGTGTAGGGTATTACCGGCGTTTCGTCTATGCCATTGGCTTTTCGCCAGAGATCATGCCCTTCTTTGCCGAACATTTTTTCCAGCATGTATTTGGGTATGTTGGCCAGGGCGGCAATGGTGGTCACTTCCAGATCGCGCAGCAAGGCGCTGCGTTTGGGACCAATACCCGGCATTTTTTCGATCGCCAGCGGCGCGAGGTAGGCTTTTTCGGTGCCATGATACACCTGTATGGCGCCGTTAGGCTTTACTTCGTTGGTGGCTACCTTGCTTATGAGTTTGTTGCCGGCCAGTGCGTAGGATATGGGCAGTCCGGTTTCTTTGAGTACCAGTTGCTTTAGTTCTGCCACCAGTCTGGCATTGCCGAAGAATTTGTCCATGCCCGTCATATCGACGTAGAATTCATCGATGGAGGCTTTTTCGTAAAGCGGTACTTTGGAAGCGATCACCTCGGTTACGAGGCGACTGTGCTTGCTGTAGGCTTCGTAGTCGCCGCCGATTACAATGGCTTGCGGACAAAGCTGTTTGGCCATCCTCATGGGCATGGCGCTGTGTACGCCAAATTTGCGGGCTTCGTAGCTGCAGGCGGCGGCTACTCCGCGTTCTCCCCCTCCTACTATCAGCGGTTTGCCCTTTAGGGCGCTGTTATTCTTACATTCGACGGATACGAAAAATGCATCAAGGTCGAAGTGTGCTACACTTCTTTCCATATACTTATGTTTTCATCAGTTTCTTTAAAAAAAGCCTGTTGAATACTTACATGCGCACATAAGTGGTCTATTCCATAGGGTGGGAATTAAACAGGTAGTTTCTTGCTGCAATATTACCAATATTTTTAGCATTTAAAAGCTAAATAAATTAGCATTTATCCACATTGCTTGTTAGAAGGCAACATACATTTTAATTGCATAAATGCATTCTATAATAGATGCAGCAAAGCAGCAGGGCGGTAACAACATGCAGGGAGGTCGCGGCGGATCAACGCCGGGGAGCGAACGGAAGGCGAAGAAATTTTGCTGCCGCCCGTTTCTTTGGTTCTTTCTTTGGGGGACTTCTAAAGAAAGAACCTGCCCCGTTTTCGGGGCGGGCCAGTACCAGGTGGGAGAACTATTCAATCATAAGTGGCTGAAAGCGTTCGGTGTGCAGGTTAACCACGCCACCGTAGCTGAAGGTATGGTATTCGGAAAACAGCTTCCATAAATACCGGCCCGCGCATACGCCTACGATCGGGTTTACAAACAGATCCTGCCGATGCAGCGCTTCCTGTGCGGAGCAGCTAGGCCCCTGTTCTTCGCTATCAGCCCCCGCTTGCAACAGATCACCGTATAAGTCGGTGATAAAGGACAGCCGGTTCACCGTTTCATAGTCCGGAGAGGTAATCTGCTTTATCGGATTCACCGTGGAAAATATATACTGTCCGGTGTTGCGCGTATTGCCTAAATCCATATAATAAAAGGGCTGGTCGCGGTGGTGTCCTCCCCTGCTGTTGCAGCGTTTAATCAGTTCTATTATTTCATACCGCGCCGGTACATTATCTACGCAGCCAATGGTAATATTAGCATTCACCACGGCTCCTATCTGGTGAAAACTATCCCTGCTGTAAAAGCAATCATATGCCTGCCATCGGGTGCCGGAGCAACGGTTGTAGCGCGCTACCAGCGCCGCTGCTTTGTTCATCCCTACTTCGTCTTCTAAAAACCCCTGCCGCAGCCTATTGTTGTGGGTAACAACATCTCCGTCAAATACGCGCACCTGCAGTCCGGGATGTTCCAGTTCGCGCAAACAGTAGTTGATCCTCGTCAGCCATTGTACCATGCTGCTGCCATTGCCGCCGCAGCCGATCAGGTTCACGGTTACGGGGTTGGTGGGGCGCAACAGGTATTGTTCGGTAAAATGTATCTTTTTCATGCCATCAGTTTTTGTAAGGTAATAGCGGTAGGTTTTAGCAGTTCTGTAGGAAAAGCCTCGCCCGTTTGCACCAGCTTCGTCCACAGTTGTAGCAGGTTGCCCGTGATGGGCGATTCCTGCTGTATCGAATGGGTAAATTCGCTGTGAAAGAAGTAGGCCTCCCATAGCTTCATAAAATTTTCCAGATAGGTATCGTGAAAAATGGTTTTCACATTGCCCATACATACTTTACCATCGTAGCCGGTATTAAAGAAAGGAGCGCGGCACAAAGGTGTTTGCAGTCCCGGCTTTTTATCATCCTGCAAGGCATATATATACAGGTTGCTTTTGCTCGCTTTCCACACCAGCGGTGGTACACAGGCCTCTCCATCCGGCAGCTCCAGCTGGCCACCAAAGCAGAGGGAAACCTTTCTCGCAGGCGTGTACCAGATCACATGCCCGTCTACACTGGCATCAAAATGCAGCACCTGTTCCGGCAGCAGCCCCTTGCAGCGTAGAAAAGCCTGCTTTTGTTCGTCGCTTTCCGGGTAAAGCTCGTACAGCGCTGCTTTCAGCCTGTCGGCGTCTTTATAGCTTAACGGGTGCGGATTGATCATCTTTCCCCGCGCATCAAAACTGTACACCTCTGCATAAGCCGTTTCGCTGTTAGCGGAAAATACCAGCGCATACTCCGGTTGGTATGCGGAGTGTAGTAAGGCTGTTATTTCGTTCATGGTGGTCGACTGTTTCATAAGGGTAAAATTTCAAGGTCTATCAATTGACGTATCAAATCATCCAGCAACCGGGCAAAGGGCAGCCCTGTTTTTACACTGTCCTGCGGCTGGTCAAACACTTGCTTCCGGTAAGGCACCAGCGATCCGCCGTATTCGCAGAAGTCGTTATTAATGGCCTGTTCCAGCATTCGATACAGCTCCCCTTCTAAGCTCCATACAAAGGAGAGGTAGTTATACGGAGTGGCAAGGGGCGCGTAATCATCATCCTCCTCCGGTTCTTCTGAGAGGTATTCGCTAAAGCTGCCACGCGGGTACTGCGTATACAGTGTATAGGCATTTTCTGCGATGGCTTGTAGCAGGCGTTCTGCTTCCGTTGTAGGATGGTAACCCGCTAACCGTTGTGGCCATTGCGTACAGTGTATACCATTCCTTAACTTACGTCCTATCACGTCACCCCAATAATAAGCTGCTTTCAGTTCTTCCAGCGTCATTCTGTAATGTTCATATTCCACGCCATCCAGCAGCGTATCCATTAGCCACCCGTATTGGTCGTATACATAACTGTCCTCTTCCCGGTAGCTGGGTATGCCTGCATACCTCAGCAGGTAATGATAAACGCTCATAAGCAGTTCAGCGCTTTGCCGCTCTCCCTTCTTTAGCAGATCATACAGGGGCTTAAAGGGAATGAATAACAAGGTATGGGAGCAATCCACGGTACTCTCAGCACGGATGCAGTAGCTACTGCCTGTATCCTCTAATGTCAGCGTGGTTTCCGGCTCATTGTACTGTATCCATCCCTGCGCCTGTTTCAGCGCCATCAGTATATTGTTTGGAAAAGGATAATCATCCGGTACCAAGGGCTGAAACTTATATGTATCAGCCAGGTATCGCAGGGAGGTAAAGAACTGCGTGGTAAGGCGTTCCCGCACCTTTAGCAGGCGCTTGTCGGTAATAATGGGTGCAAGGCGCTGGTTTAAATACTGATGCCTGCTATCTCGCGCGGAGCGGTCTTTAACCGGTTGGCCTTTGCCTCTTCTGCGGTGGCGAAGGCGCTTATCTCCTGCATGGCTTTGTAAAGCCGCTGATGTAAGTTCCATATGGGTTCTTCTTTTTTAATTGTTTTAATCTGTCTGGCTTTCTGTTGCATGGTTATCCTTTTGATCCTATGGTAGTTTTGCATTTGTATACGATCTCGGTGGCTCCCATGCTTTCCAGTTCCGGCTGCGCCAGACTGAGTATGGGGTAGATACCGGAATAGTGGTCTAACACCTCTTCGGGCGACATGCGACCGTTGGAAGGATCAGGCAAACGAATGGGTTGTTTGCCTGTCTGTTCAACTATAAATACGCGCTTGGCGGTGGTTACGTGTAGTTTCATGTGCTAATGGTTTAAAGTAAAAGATCACTTCTGTTCTTATATATTTCCGCAATCATCGCGTCAATTTCTTCCGCATGTTCCGGAAATCGCTCCTTGCTCGGCATGGCGCTTTTTGCCTGTCCGTATTTCTTCTGCAGCAGCAGCAGTTCCACTTTCTGCTTTGCAGCCAGGTATTCGCTGTTGGGTGCTAACCTTAACTTTTCCGGCAGCTCATATCCCGGCTTTTCCTCTTTGCTGGCAGGCTTTCCCGTCTTCTGCTTCAATTTTTCCTGTGCTTTTTTGTAAGAGGCTTCTACCTCCTTTACGTTGCTCACCAAGCTGTTATCCAGCCTCACCATCCATTCGCCAAAAGCCGTGAAGTAGTCTTTATCCAGTTCTGTGGCAGGGCCGGTAATGTTCAGCGGTATTACATTGGTCAAGTGTTCGCTTTTCAGCGTTGGGTGTTGTATGGCGGTGGTAATCGTAAAGGTGTTGTCCTTGTTGCGGGTAAATACCATCGTTACAATCCCGTCTATGTTAAGTGCGTCTATCGATTGAAAGAATCCCATAAAATGATCATTGAAATGAAGAAATGCTTCCGTGCTGTAAAAACTCATATCCATTGCTTATGATCGAATCCATTACTGCCTTATCGCTGGTGCGGTTTTCATACTCCTCCTGCAGGTGCTTATACAGCCATTGATTTAATGTCTGGCATACACAGGTGCATACTTTATCCAGTTGGTCCAGTGCGTTCTCTATGTTAGGGTAACTGTCTCCGCGAGGTCCATTCACGGTGGCATCAAAATAAACCTGCACTCCATAACCTGCCGATGTGCTGTCTACTTGAACAGCAAGCGATATCAGGTCTTGCTGTATCAGCTTTACAAGGCGTTTATCATAGTCCGTACGGCAGAAGTAAAGGTCTTCTTCGGGCGCATATTCCTTCCATGCTTTATTTTCTATACAGGAAAGCATTTGCACCATATCCACATCGGCGGTAAAGCAGCTGCCGTCACCCTGAGAATAGAATCCGGAGAAGTAGATCAGGGTAATATCCATCGTTAGCCCAAAATAGCCGCACAGGTTTTGGAAGTCTTCATACACTTCGTTCCACCAGTTAAAGCCGGTGTTTATTTCGCGGCATTTGTCGAGGGCTTTGCGTTGGGCTTGCTCGTTCAGTTCATTAAAAGGAAAAACCTGTATTTCAATAGTTCTCATATAGCATTATTTTATTGTGATCGTGTAATACCCTTGCGGGTCTATCCAGTATACAAATCCACCGTTGTTGCAGGTATTGGTCGCTTCTATACAGGCGAACGCTTCATCGGCCAGTGTTTCCCTGCTGTAGTCTTTTAACCGTTTTCTGTTAAGTGCCGTTACGCCATGATACCGGTTGTAGGCGTTAATGGCATTAAGCAGCCACCGCTTGCTTTTCTCGTGGCAGGCTTCGCGTATTTCCTCCCATCCTTCTATGCTTATACTTATGCTCCATGCCATGATAATGTCTTTTTAAGGTTACCTAAATGCTTGTCCACCCACACCAGCACTTTATTACCGCTGGCTTGCGGAAAATCCTTCCATACCTGTATGCGCTGGCTGCTATGGTTATAGGGCAATACCTGCCCGTTATAATGCAACCGGGTAATAAGCTGGCTACTCAGCAGGTAACGGCTGTCCGGCACTACGCCCTCCACTTCTTCATCCCGGAAATGATAAATAAGGTAGCTGCCTTCCACGCCTGTCAGCACAATGTCGCGGCACCATCTTTCTGGCTCTGTAGCTCCGTAGTACACAAGGGTGTATACGGTATCTGTTTTAAGTGGTAAATAGGTCATTGGTTAAGATTAATGTGAAGAATAGGGGCAGCGGCAACTGCCCCGATGGCGGTATCAATAATTTTCCCCGATCAGTTGAAGGACTTGTTGGGCGCAGAATACGCCGTTGCTGTTCAACTGGCGTTGCCACGCTCCCTCGCTCGGCGCCCATATCAGTCCCCACTTTCTGCACATTTTGCGGGCAGATTCAATGGGTTTGCGGGGAAAGATCAATTGCACCCGATTGAGTTCAACGTTTTCACGGAATATCACCCCGTTCATAACCGTTTCTTTTGACTCGCGGGTGGTCGCCGCCTCCAGCTCTTTAATGCGCTCCTTTATGCGCCGCATGTTCTGATTGTTATTAGTTAGCTTATACGGTGGAAATCCCTTTGCGCCAAAGCGCGGATTACTAAGTTGCTGCCACATGTCTTCGGTGGCGAGGCTGAGTGCTAAAAAGCCGTCTTTATTGTTTTTTCGGATGCATACGTTCGCATCTTTCATAAACTGCTGCACCTCCTCCAGGTGAGTGAGCTTTTCCTGTAGTTTTTGTACGGCGTTCGGATCATCGGAAGAAATAACAGCTTCGTGTTGTTCGAATGAAAATCTCATACTGTTGCCGGGTTGTTTATTGTGCTGCCGCCCGGTAGCGGCAGGTTTGGGTGATGGTTTATTTTTGCGGGGAGGGAGGCAGGTTTTGCATGTTCTGCTACGCTCCCGCCCTGCTTTCACCCTTAGCTATAGAGAATGGCAACGGACGAGGTGGGAGGCCTGGGTGCCAGAAAAAAATACTACCCGGCGCTGGCGCCGGGTAGTATTAGGGAGCGGGGTTCCGGAAGATCTACAGGGGAAGGAAGAACAAGGGCGGCGGGTGGAGATTTTTTTCCCGCGCCCTGGCCGGACGCGTCGGCCGGCCATTATCTTTGCGAAGGGGGGATTTCAGGGCATTAAAAAAGCGCCCCTTCGGGCGCTGCTGGCTCCTATACGTTTTCTGCATCTCCTAAGTAAATTCACTGCACTTCAGCGTACATTAACAGCAATATTATTTAGCATGAATACGATCGCGCTCTTATCCAGGAGTGCGGGTTAATGGTAGGTTCGCATTTATTAATGCCAACCATCGATATTATTAATTCTGCCTTTCCAGGCAGAATTCTTTTTTTGTAGGGTTTGACTTATATTGCGTATATCCTTATTCTTAATATTCATGCAATTTAGAAACCTGGCAAAGGAATATCCTGAGTACTTAAATGATCGTTATGCCATAAGCTTCTATTCTTACGGAAACAAAGCCTTAACTAAAGAAGAAAGAGAAGCTTTCATTGAAAAATGGAAAAGTGGAACAGCTACTTTGAAGGATTGGATCAGAGCAGGCTCTGACGCGTTTTCGGCATCAACGCTAATAAACGACCCAGAAGCAATAGGCGAAACAACAGCTGCAAGGCGGTCAAAACTATATGATTGGTGGATTGAATCGATAGTCCAGCAATATCATATGAGAAGAATAAAAGACGTCCTGAGATACACACCTTCCTATGTGCAAGAGTATGCAAAACTATCTTTGGAAGAACTTGATCAGTTTTTATCAGGTAATCTGGGGCGCTATGAAGAACAGAGGTTTAGGCAGGAACTGGGATTAAAGGCTGAAGTTAATTACGGAAAGCTGATAAGTGATTTTAATTCAGGCGTATTAAAAAGTTCAGAAGATATTCATGATCCGCAGCTGGCTCACCATGCAGAAGCTATCCTGCGATACAAAAGTTATCTGGAGCTTATTGCAGCCCAAGGAATTGAGACCCCTCAGCAAAATGGCCATTCCACAGACAGCCTTACACCTCAATCTCTTTGGCCTGAGATATTTGAACTTGGTAAAAATATCACTGTAAAATACCGGTCACAGGATCATTATTATAAAGAAGATGCTTTTGTTGATTATCAGATAATCTCAGTTTCAGGAAGTTATTCACCGTCATCACTCCGAAATAAGATCGTCTCGTTATTTCAACCGGGTTTTGAGAAATTAATTGCCGAAATAAGAACGGAAAGCATAGAAGATCAGGCAGATATAATATCTGAGATAAAGGATGAACTGGAAGAGTTAAAAGATTATGTACAGAAAGCTGAGTATGTTAAAGAAGAAAGTGAATATGGTCCGCGCAAAGAATACCACTTTTTAAAATTCGACCATCTGAAGTTTGAAGGTGATAGCCCCAGCACTTTTGCATTCCACGATTCATCACGTCTGTTTATTTCGAGAAAATTAGCTCCCTATGCCGATGAATGGCTGGAAGGGATTAATGAAATTAGTAGAAAATTAGAGCATGCTGCAAATAGCTTACACTTATTGAAGCAAAGTTCCACTCCCGTAACGTATGATGTCGAGGCTATTCTTTCAAACGTATTCGTAGTAGAATCGCCTTCAGGCGGGTTACAAGGCACTGCATTTCACTTGAAAGGAGTTGGATTGGTTACCTGTGATCATTGTATCGTAGATCCTACTACAGGTAATATTCTTACGGATCTGGTTATCTACAGGGGTGGTGATCTAAATCAAAAAATTCAGGTGAAGGTATTGAAGCATAATGAACACATGGACCTTGCTATTTTGGAAATTCCGGAAGAATCACTGTCTTTTTTGAAAGATGGATTAACTGTCGGCAATTCAGACGCATTAAAACACCTTGACGATATTGCCGTTGCAGGCTACCCCAATTATAATTTTGGTGATACGGGATACTTTAATTTAGGTAGAGTATCTGGCTTTCGAGTGATTAACGGTATGAGCCATGTCCTCGTAAGCAATATCTTAGTTGGAGGAAACAGCGGTGGTCCGGCATTGAACGCTTCGGGTGAAGTGATTGGCATTGTAGCTACCGGTGCGGATAATTTTCGGCAATCGCATACAACCGAATGGCATGGCATTATTCCATCGAATATTCTGCAATTTTTAAAATAGACAAATATACACGGTCCACGTAAAATCATCAGCAACATGCAACAAACCGATCAATTCGAAAGATACGAAAAAGAAAAACCGGCGTTTTTCCAGGCAATCCGGACGCTGGAAGCCAAACATAATACCTCCATCATCGAAAAGATGAAGGAGAGAAGATATGACTTTGACAGTTTCCGTGGCGTAATGATAGAAGTTGAATTTGGTCTGTTTCTCGACCAGTTCGCCGAGAAGCTGGAATATGAACCGAACATCAACGGAAAAACACCGGATTGGCTGGCTACCATCAATGGCAGGCCAACTATCGTAGAAGTCGCCCGGCTTAAAGACTCAGCAGAAGTAGCAGAACAATCAAAATTGGATGAGGAAACCGGCATTATACATTTTCGTTTGCTAGGCAGCAAGCCTCAACGGATATTCCATAACGTTATTTGGCGTAAATCCGATAGATACGCTAACATATTGAAATCTACCGGCTACGCCTTTATCATCGGCATTTACAATACACCTGGCTCCGAAGTACGCAAATCCGATGCAGCACAATTACTCCATGGGAGATCGATCGAATATCAGTATAGCAAGAAGATCGAAATAGACAGGAGCGACACAATTTTTTATTCAGAGAATTATCCCGATATCAAGGCCATTCTTAACGGTGTACTTTGGCTGGAGCAGCCGTCCTTCGATCCATCTACCGGCATTAATGCGCAAAACCGCTTCATGTACTGGAGCAATGATAATGCGGCTAATAGCATCGGTGAGGTGGAAGCCCTGAAAGCCATTGCCGGCCGGTACGACTAAAAACCTTCATACTAAATCGCTACTTCTTTTTTTATTAAAACTTTAAACTGGGTAGGTGCCATCAATACCTGGCTTTCAATATCGCCCGTTAACTCATAAAACTCGGCAAAGTTATTATCGGCATTGTATTGATAAAGCCGGTAAATAGCATATTGCTTTGCATGCAGCCGCATGAACGCTAACTCATTATGTGTTAGATAGAAGGGAGTATATTCATTGCCGGTGGTGGTTTTAACTTCAATGTACTTTTCATTTCCCTGCTCGTCAAATGAATATACATCATAGCCCTCACCATCCTTTACAATACCAACCAGCGCTGCCTTGTCGTGCAGGTTGTGCCGCTTAAGAAAGGCTACTTCCCGCTGCAATACCAACCCCTCCCCTCTATCACCCAGGTCTTTCTGCTCCTTTCCCTTCTCCACATAGTCAATATCTACTCCAGTAAAGCTGGGTTGGCTGGCAGGCATTGTATCATAACCGTCTGTAGGCTTTTCCTTTTTAACCAACCTATTTTTAAACAGGCTTGGCTGAACGGTATGTCCCCAAGCTGCCATTACAATTTCGTCGTAATGGTTTGTGTAGGCTTCTATAAATCCAACACAGATACTAATCAAGTCGGCAAGGCTGGTATTTACCAGCTCCTCAAAAGAAATAGTATTCCGTTCGGCCTCGTCGGGAATCAATGACCTGCAAAGTTCCACCTGGCTGGGCAACAGTTTGGAATCTCTTGTTTCCTGGCAATCTATCTTGTATATAAATGCTTCCCTGGCGGCAGATGCATCGAGCCCGAAAGTAAAAAATATATCTTTCCCTTTATCTGCATCCTTAAAGATCTTTACCCAGGTATAAGGCTTTACAATGGCCGCCTGTACATTACTGCCGTCTTCACGTTCCTTCCATCCCCGCTGGCTCCAATACTTTCCTCCCTCCAGCTGAAAGCCCTCTAGTCTTTTCACTACCTCCTTTCCCAATTTGATGGTCTTATCCCAAACCGTGTCCATTAAATAGGTTTTCGCTGCTACATGTTCGGCATCCTTGGGATCGTACGATCGATATTGCCATTGTTTGAAGAACAAAAGCTCCTCCTGCTTGAAATAACCCCCATCAGCAATACCAGCATCGGTTGTTAGGGAGGCGAATTTCCTATAGTTATCATCATTCCGCCAGAATCTCTTGCATTCCTCTGCCTCCGAAAATCCGTACAGGCTATCCTTTAGCTGCTTAAATGATCCCTTACCCAGTTTCTCAGCTACTTTATAAAAGCCGTCGCCATGATCATTTCTGGCTTTATCTTTATAAATGGCTAATGAACTTAATAAGGGACGGGCCGGCACCTGGCTGTTCTCATAGGCAGAAACCTCGCCCAGCACTTCACTCAGCTTCTTTCTACCAGCCTCGCTGGAAATATCAATGTCCAAATCGCAATCTTTTACTACATCACTGTAATAAACGACCCTTTTACTTTCTCGCGCGGCTTCAATTAAATAAGTACGTACCCGTGCATTCATTTCTACTACTGTTATTTATTTACAAATAGGTAAGAGAGATCTTAAATGATTACTTTATCAGCCCTCCATTGTTGCAACTCGTCATAAAGCTTGTCTACAATGTCCCGATAGGTATAGAATATATCATCGCTATCGAGATCGTAATTTTGCCAGGATATCACTAAGTCATCAAGTATTCTATACAGCTCGCCGTCAATCAGTTTAAGTTCCGCCAGGCTGCTTTCATAGTTGAATCCATTATTAGGATCTGCCCTCATTGCCAAAAACTTACCAATAAATACTTCAACAGCCTGTGAGTAATAATTAGCACTGTATTTATAATACGTCCTGATATCATTAAGCTCCTGAATAGTGCATTTGTGCTCGTGATAATCTAACAGAAACTTTTCCCTAGGAAATCCCATATCTAAATACAAAGGCAGCATTTTGATATGATCAAGGCAATTGCCTACATGCTCCACTAGTTGTGGTGTAAATACTTTCGGCAAGAACGCTCCTCCATTAAAACGACGGCTTAGACAGGGGCCCATGTATACGCCCTTAAGACGTATGTAGATATGCAGTAGCTCATGAGTAAATGATCCCATGCAATAATTGCTTAACGGAACATAGAAAGTTACCGTTTCACCTTTGGCATTACAGCTATATTCCAAATTAGGGGACGGATGAATAATAACTTCATATTTGGAAGTAATTTCCTTCCATAACTTGTCGTTTCTACTGTCAATCAACCTGGTCAAGTTTGGGTTTAGCATTAGCTTTCTCTTAGATTAACGAGATAAGGGAACGCTGCAATTAACAGAAATTGAACTACAATACAAAAGTCCGCCGTCCAAAACCGGAAATTTCCCCTGCCGCCGCATTGTTGCACTTACCCTACCCCTGGTAACACGATCTTTTCCAAAAAACCGCCTTTATTATTTTTCCGTTAATAAAAATTTGTCAGGCTAATTCAATTTTTTACCTTCATTATCAATATGTCAGGTGAATCCCCAACCATTACAGTGATCCATTTTAAGGGGCAAATAGTACCTTTTGAACAGCTATATAAAACCAACTTCAAACGGTTGCTAACGAAAGCGCGCTCCTTGCTCGATGATGATGGAAAGGCCGAAGATGCGGTCCAGGAGTTTTTTGTGCAGTTGTGGGAGCGTAAATCAATCGAAATTACAGGATCTTCTGTTGAAGCATACCTTATGATGGGCATTCATTACAAATGCCTAAGCATTCTTAATAAAGAACAGCGTGTTAATAAATGGAAGCAGGGCTACGTCTATGCCCTGCTGGCACAGGATATAAATGTACCCAACCTACTTCAGGAGTCGCCGCGTGAGGAGCAGTTAAAAATGCTCGAAAAGGCGATTGATAAGCTAACGAACAATCAACAGGAAGTGATGCGTAAATGCTACATGGAGAACAGAAGCCAAAAAGAAGTGGCTGCCGAAATGAATATTAAAGTAAACACGCTGAAATCTCATATCGAGCGAAGCCTGGTAAAATTTAAAAGCTTTTTTCAGGAAAAATGTGGTACTTCTTTATAGATACATATACTTATAGTAGTACCCGCATGATAACCTTAACATGTCTTACAACGAAGAACAAGCATACATAGAAGTTCTGCTTATAAAGAAACAGCTCAACGAAATTACTCCGGAGGAGCTACAGCAGCTGGAAGCCCTTTTAAAAGCAAACGAAGAGGCTGTCCGGCAATCGCATTGGTTCGAAACGAAAGCTTCCCAATCCATTGGTGATATTAAAACTTTGGAGGTAGATGACAAATGGAACCATTTTCAGGCTCAAATAAACGGAGACCAGCATCCAACACGCTCGCGTTGGTGGATTCGCCCCTACTCTATTGTTGCGGCAGCAGCGGTTTTAGGAGTCGTTTTATTGGCGATGAATCAGTTCTTTTTTCAGCAGCCTGCTGCTATTGATAAAATTGCTGACCAATCGTCAAAATCCACTGCTAACCAGGTTACCTTACGCCTAGGGAATGGCACCCAGGTGGTCCTGAACCAGACTGGCCGCCAAACTGTTCAGGCAGGTGATGCGCAATTGGTTGCGGATAATAAAACACTGAACTTAGCCGAAACGAAATCGGAAGAGAATTCCTGGAATATATTGGAAGTTCCGCGGAAGCTGGATTACAAGATCAAACTACCGGACGGAAGCTCTGTCCATCTTAATTCAGCCTCTAAACTAAAATTCCCTTTAGCTTTTAACTCAAATAAGCGAGAGGTCTATATAGAGGGTGAAGCATATTTTACCGTAGTAGAGAAAGCGGAAGTACCATTTATTGTACATACCCCTGCAGGAGATATCCAGGTATTGGGTACTGAGTTTAATGTTAATACGTATGCAACCAATGTGCTTAAAACCGCGTTGGTTAGTGGATCTGTAAGGGTAAATGATAAAAATAACAGTACGGTCTTAAAACCTGGGGAATACTTAACCTGTAATGAAAAAGGCAAAAAGTTAAGTACACTTGACACTAAATCAATTTTATCCTGGAGAAACGGCGTCTATTTCTTTCGTAACACCCCCTTCAGGGAGATCGCAGATATGATTCCACGCTGGTTCGATATTCAGGTAATTATAGACGATGAAGAACTTAATAATATGCCGTTTACCGGACAGCTAGACAAGTCAGAATCGCTTGAATCATTTTTAGCGCCTATACAGTATACATCAGGGATTAATTATACTTTGCGAGGGAAGCTATTACATATCTACAAGTAATTACAGTGGGATTTTTTACCCAGGATATTTAAAGTGCTTTTTAAAAATATCCCAACTGTACGCTGAAGGCGACTGAGCAACGTTGGTTTCCGGATCCACCATTACAATGAAAGGTTTATCGCCATCATCATCCATAATGTGATTCGGAAAGGTGGAATTTGCTTCGATTTCTTTTTTTAAGCCTACTAATAGTTCTCCTATGCTGTCTGCCACGTGGTTAATCAACCACACTGCAAAATAATTGATAGTGTAATCACGTTCTTTTTCTCCAAAAGTTTTAAATGCTTTTCGTAATCTCTCAGAACAGATAAATTTAATTGTAAAATCGCCCTGGCTCAATTGCAAAGTAACTGAATAATTGTAAGCGTCCTTCTTCCGGTGAATCAGATCAGACCGATAATCATAAAGTTTTATTGCCAGTGCCCTATTAATGCCTATTATTACCTGAGCGATGCTTTTACTACTGAAAGGGTTGGTCTTATCATTGCACTTTTTTGATAAGGTAGACCAGCTAGGAGATTCGTCTTTATTATTCGTTGTAATAAAGCTAGCAAGTATCGCCATATAGTCATATACCGAAGCCAGATGAAACACTATGCTATCAAGCAAAGCAGTTACTTCCTTTTCCGCGTATTCAAAATGCGGATTTTTAGGATATATTGGATCTAAAATTTCCTTAGGCGATTCATTTAATAGCTTTTTAAAGCGGTGCTCAATTACATAATGTCTTTCTAACAACAGTTGCAAATGAAACAATGAACTAAAGAATCGATAAATAACATTATCCCTAAGTTCAAATATCTTGTGCTTGCCCCAGGTATTTTCAATGTGAAACCCATAGTCAGTTGCCAATGCATAAAATCCATCCCTCAACGCATTAAGGCGTTCGTCAACCTCTTGAAAAGCCTTCTGCCTGTCAGAAAGATCTAGTACTTGTTTTTTATTATCTCCTGAACTCATTTAATATAGTTATATTATAAATATCGACAATTTTCAACTAATAAACGCGAGCCATTAGCGGCTTCCGGTATTCCCCACCATTGAGTAATATTTCAATGAACATAAACATATGCCACTAATCCTTCAGGCGTCCAGAATGTAAGGTATTAAATTGTAATTCGATAGTTTCGATCAATGGCAGTTAAGGAGCCTTTCTCCAAATCGGGCCCTAGTGATCAATTAGCGTCTTAAATATAACGGACTTTTATCAAATTAATGAGACCCCTCAGTGGTACATTTTGACCTTAAATCATACTTAATATTAAGAAACAATTGGTGCTTGAACGTTCTTACTGCAAAGCTGCCTCATCCACTATTACTATTTTAGTCATAAAGACTTCTAAATTATGATGAGAATATCCATATTTTTTACATGCATTTATTTTGGAATCGCTGCTTTTTCATCTGCTCAGAAACCTGCTATAGATTTTGATACATATAAAACATGGAGCAACATCAGTCGCTACGAGTTGAGCTCCAACGGTAAGTATATAGCATTCCTCATCGAAAATGAACCTGGCGGCAGTCAAACTCTGATAATTAAACCAACAAACAACAAGTGGGAGAAGCAATATATAGGAGCGACATTTTCTGGATTCACCTATAACAATAACTCTGCACTAATAACTAAGTCAGGCGGAAAATTAGTCGAACTTAATCTTAAAACAAAGAATGAAAACGACCAGCCAGTACTGCCGTTGAGGAAGGAATCGCCTGAGCCAGTAAGCATCCAAAGATCTGATATACATGAAAATCGAATCATAATAAAGTCACTCTTCGATAATCAAATAGACTCTATCGACAATGTATCCAGTTTTATGACTGCAATTGACCAAAGCGCGGTAATCATAAATGTCGATGGCATAGGAGGCCAACCAGAATTATATTGGTATGATTTTAAATCACATTCAAAGAGCAAGATTTGGGAAGGACATCGTGGGCAAAAAGTAGAATTCTCTCATGAGGAAAATTGCAACTATAATTTATTTAAATGTATTAGCCCATTACCTGAAAAAAATACTTCCTTACCGGAAGTAGATATTTGGAGCTATAGAGACGCAAACTTCCCGGACCCATTCACTCCAAAGGGTAATAGTTCGGAAACTTTTTTTTCAGTTAGTTGCAATAAAGATCATTTTGTAACCAAGTTAACTTCCCATGGTGAAAGGCTTATATCGGCAAAGGGCGACTATGCCTTAGTTGAATATCGTCCTGGCAAGTTTTTATGGGAAGCCAAATGGAATGAAAATGCAAAGGCGACAATTTACTGTATATCAATGGCGAATGGAAGGAAAACTGTTGTAGCAACGCAAAGTTCTTATCAATTACTAGAAGCAAAAATTTCTCCTGATGGTCGTTACATAATAATGGCAGACAATAATCTTAAACATTATATTTCATATGATACCAAAAATGAAACTTCCAAAATTATATCTAAAAGAAGCGAAATCCTAATGAGAACCCTGTACAGTAGCATCAATATCCTGCCATTCGAAACCGTTTGGGTAGATAGTAGTCATTTTGCTATTCGTGATGATAATGATATTTGGATGTTTGATGCAAGTGGAAAAGAGGAATGTGCTAACTTAACAAAAAGCTATGGAAAAGACAACCATCTTTCTTTCCGCTTTTCATCTGTAAAATACCTCAACAAATTCCTTTTACTTAGTACGTTTGATGAAGTTAGTAAAAACTGGGGGTTTTATAGGATTTCTTTAACAAAGCGAGGTTCACCCGAAAAGCTTAGTATGGGAGACTATTACTTCGGCGGAAATGGACCTCTCATTTCCAAGGCAGAAAAATCCAATACGTATGTTATTGTAATGGAGAAATCAAATGAATCACCTAATCTATTTATTACAAATGATTTTATCAAATTCCAAAAGGTATCTAATAATCATCCAGAAAAGAAGTATAACTGGATGAAGGCTGAATTGATAACTTGGGAAAGGCCAGACAAAGTTATCTGTAAAGGCATTCTTTATAAACCGGAAGATCTTGACTCAACCAAGAAGTATCCATTAGTGGTCAGTGTTTACGATTCTTATACGGAGCAAATTAATGCCTTCATTAAACCGAATGAGTACAGTACTAGAAACGGATATGGCAATTGGCTACCCGCTGCCTGGTTAGTGAGTAATCGTTACCTAGTGTTTATACCTGATATGGAAAATAGAAAGGAAGACTCAATATTATACAGTTTACAACAAACGACTACATCGGGCATCGCAAATTTAATTAATAAATTCCACTATATAAATAAAGATAAAATAGGAATACAAGGTTCTAGCTGGGGAGGAGAATTGGTTAATTACATAGTTTCACATACTACCATTTTTGCAGCGGCTTTTAGTGGTGCTGGATTCACAGATCAAATCAGTAGAAGTGGTTTCTCAGACGCAATTTCGACCAGGTACTATTTACCGTGGGTGGAAGGACAAGAGGGTGGATCTCTAACAGATGTCCCTCAACGATATATAGATGAATCAGCTCTGTTTGCTGCAGGCAAAATAAAGACGCCTCTGTTAATTAAACATAATAAAGATGATGGCGCTGTTCCGTTTTATCAAGGGCTCCAATTTTTTAGATTGCTTCGTAGATTAAATAAAAAAGCCTGGCTATTACAATATGATGGTGGTGGTCATGGAGTGAATCCAGGTAAAAATCTTGAAGATTTCAACATACGGTTGATGCAGTTTTTCAATTATTACTTGAAAGATTCGCTACCACCAATATGGATGACAAGCATTATTCCGTCTGAATTGAAACAAACGGTCACTGGATTGGAGTTAGATTCTACTGGCAAGTATCCCTAATATCTGCCTATCCAATTTCACTGTTTTACTCAAAAAGACAGCTATAAAGTTTGATAAACTGTTATTGTTGGGCAGGTTCGTGTTGATAAACTGGTTGTAGACCAGGTAGTAGTTGTCGAAAAAGTAATGGGATTTACTGTGGTTGTATAGGTGGTTGTAAAAACAACCGTACAATAAGTCCTCGTTACTTGCGGTCCACCAGGAGTGGTTGTTGTAAGAGTAGTTCCATTACTATAAAAAACATTTAATCCTCTGGTTGCGTTAAAGGCAGATACACCCGCGCTAATTGCGATCGCAAATAATACTACCAAAGTTGTCTTCGCTTTATTAACCATTATAACAATTTTAAATTTCTAGACAGATTAATGGATCCTATTCGGCATAATGAACAGAACACACTAAAGAATAATAGTATAACGAATTTATCATCTTATATTAAATAGTCGAGTATACAGTAATTGTAAGGCAGGATCTAGTAGTGAGTTCGGTGGTATACCAGGTAGTTGTTTTGGAGTAAACCAACGGATTCACAGCGGTAGTATAAAAAGTAATAATCGGTATGGTACAATAAGTTCTTGTGACCAATGGGCCGCCAGGAGTGGTTGTTGTAAGAGTAGTGCCATTACTAAAAAAAAGAAATAATCCTCTATTTGCTTTAAAAGCTAACAATCCTGCGCTAACCGCGAATACAAATAAGACTAATAAAATCGCCTTTGCTTTACAAACCATTTTAAACAATTTAGCTTTAAGTAATCTATCTAACGAAATATGGACATGCATTTTGGAACAATCCACAATACCTTTTAAAAGGTATTGTGGATTGAGTTGTTGTCCTATTTATTAGATAGTTGAGTAAACAGTTATGGTAGGACATACTCTGGTAGTCAGACTGGTGGTAGACCAGGTAGTAGTAGTTGATAAAACCAGTGGATTCACGGTAGTTGTATAAGAAGTTGTGAAAGGAACCGTACAATAAGTCCTTGTCACTAATGGGCCGCCGGGTGTAGTTGTTGTAAGCGTAGTTCCATTGCTGAAAAATACGTTAGGAATCCTTGAGGCCTTAAATGCTAATGCTCCGCCTACTAATGCAAACATTGCAACTGCGGACAAAATAACTTTTGCTTTACGCATAATATGCTTGTCTTTTAACTAAAAAGACTAAATTCTGATAACAAACAAATATTGCCTACTCGTTTCTAATGGTTTTCGGCACACCCATTCAGCTGGAACGTCTCTTGCAAGTAGACGACAGCCTATACTATATAGTAATAATTTATGCTTTGCGATTTTAATTAGTTGCTATCTATCATATAGGAAGGTTCTTAGATACTGTGAATACTTCTATTACCGTATGCTATTATTGTTTGGTTACTTAGGCATTCCGTCAACCAACATTTACAGGGTCAAAACCTTACGGTGAATATTTGATGGATGTTTGTTATATTTTCTCCATTCTATGTGGCTTCTCGTTTATAGGCGATTAGTTCAATTCCAAATTTAACGACAGGATGTTGAAAAATGGATAATAGTTAGCCTAATAATTTGGAGACCGGGAATATTGATTAATAACTTCTTCGCTTTTATCTCTGCTAACCTGTTTTAACAGATGAAATGGGTTGGATATCCACGATGCTACGCTAAAAAAAAAGCCACTATCGGTGGTACATTATGGGCAATATTTGTACAATAATGTATAGCTAACGTGTATAAGTATGATTTGAAGACAAGTTAGTAGCTGATTAGCCCCTTTATATATAATATTTATTATAACCAACCAAAATTGAATGCGATGAGATTGTCATTATGGCTTTTCGTTTGCCTATTTTATTTGCAACTGCCAACATATAGCCTTGGGAAGGCACAGGCAGATCGAAAAATCACGCTTTCGGGAACCTTTACCTACCACCAGATTTTTAGAAGCGTCGAGAAACAAACTGGGAAACGAGTCTATTATACAAATAGTATCATTAACGACGAAGAACAGACAACAGTTCACCTAGAACAAGCTCCTTTGCAGGTAGCATTAGCTCAAATATTAAAAAACAAAGATCTGGAGTGGGTAATTGATGAAAAATACATTTCATTGAAAAGACACAATAAGTCCTCCCACTTCACATCATTGAGTACCTCTGATAGCTCGATGTCTATTACCGGAAAAGTAATAACTGAAGATGGTATCCCAATTTCAGGAGCTACGGTTTTGATTAAAGGATCTTCACTTGGAACTACCTCTTCTGCAGACGGATCGATAAAATTGCGTAACGTAAAGTCGGACATTATAATTATAATTTCCAGCATAGGTTTCATTTCAAAAGAAGTATTCCTTAAAGTTGGCAATTCCTTGGGAACGGTTCAGCTAGAAAGATATGTGGGCACTTTAGACGAAACGCAAATAATAGCATATGGACAAACGTCTAGGAGAATAAGCACCGGCAACATTAGCACTGTCAAGGCAAAAGATATTGAAAAATCTCCTGTCGCTAATCCCCTATTAGCAATAGCCGCACGGGTACCAGGGGTATTTATTCAACAGTCTACGGGAACTCCTGGAAGTGGGATAAAGATTATCATTCAAGGACAAAATAGCATTAATGGTGGCAATGATCCATTTTACGTTATTGATGGAGTGCCTTTTACATCTCAGCTATTACCTGGACTAACAGGAGAATTAGGTTTGTCCGGGCCAGGAACTCCTGGAGCTAACCCGGCCTTAAATACTCAAGGTAACCCGCTTAACTTTATTAATATTCAGGATATCGAAAGCATAGACATCTTAAAGGATGCGGACGCTACGGCTATTTATGGGTCTCGTGCAGCAAATGGCGCTATAATTATCACCACAAAAAAGGGGAAATCTGGAAAGACGGCTTTCAATGTAAACTATCAGAATGGATGGGGCGAAATATCGAAAAAAGTAAAGCTTTTAAATACAGAACAATATCTGGAAATGAGAAAGGAAGCTTACGCAAATAATGGAGTTAACACTTACCCTGTTGATGCTTATGACCTTAACGGAACATGGGATCTCAATAAATACACTGATTGGCAAAATGAACTTTTGGGCGGAACAGCTAAATATACAAATATACATGCTACATTATCCGGTGGATCGTCAAATATACAATATCTTTTAGGAGGCGGATATCAAAGCGAAGGTACTGTTACTCCAGGCGATTTAAGCGATCGAAAGACGTCAGTTCATTTTAATATCAATTCAACTTCAACTAATCAAAAGTTCAAGGTCAATTTTTCAGGAAGTTATGTATCTGACAATAATAAACTTGCAGTCGTATCAGATATTGCGAGTAGGGCTTTCACAATGGCGCCGAATTCTCCCCAGCTTTATAATGATGATGGCTCCTTAAACTGGGAGATTCGCAATGGAGTTATTACCTTTTTTAATCCTTTAGTGAATCTTGGTTCTAAGTACATTAACAAAACTTCAAATTTATTGTCTAATGCAACTTTTTCGTATGAATTGATACCAGGGCTTGATCTAAAAAGCAGCTTTGGCTACAACAAACTGTTATCTGATGAAGTATATGCGTCTACAACAAGTTTATATCCGGCGCAATTTATACCCTATCTTCCGCGAACAGCTAACTTCAATACAGCAGAAATTAGCAACTGGATAATTGAACCACAAATCACTTTTATTAAGAAGTTTGGTCCTGGTGTATTTAATGCGCTTGTCGGTGCTACGATCCAACAGGAAGATAGAAATAGACAAAATCTGAAAGCCTCTGGATTTTCCTCTGATGAATCGATGCTGAACTTGAAAGCTGCATCTTCAGTAATAGTTGCTGATGAAGATAATGCAGTCATATTAAGTCAATATAAGTATAATGCAATCTTTGGTCGCATAAACTATAACTTAAAGAATACATACTTATTGACATTTACCACAAGGCGTGATGGATCCAGTCGTTTCGGCCAAGAAAATAGGTTTCACAATTTCTTTTCAGTTGCCGGTGCATGGACCTTTTCAAATGAGCACTTTATTAAAGATAACCTACCTTTTATCAGCTTTGGGAAAATTCGATCCAGCTATGGCATTACAGGAAATGACCAGATAGGTGATTATAGCTATTTAAACCTATACCAGAACGTTTCAACTTTGGGTACGAATTATCAGGGTATTGTCGCTCTTTCTCCATTCAACAATTTTCCTAATCCTTATCTACAGTGGGAACTAACTAAAAAGCTATCTGCTACATTAGACCTGGGTGTGTTGAAAGATCGAATCTTATTCGCTATCACTTATTATAAGAACAGATCATCTAATCAACTATCAACCCAATCACTTCTTGCTGTAACCGGCGGAAATGGAATTAACACTAATCTTCCGGCTGTTGTTGAAAATAAGGGATTTGAGCTATCATTGAATAGCTCAAATATGAAAGGAAACCACTTCACTTGGAATTCTTCAATAAATGTTACAATACCTCAAAACAGACTAGTTGGATATAGTGGTATTGACGCGGAAGTAAAAGATGAATTTGTGGGCAAGGCGCTAGGTTCTTTTAAAGTCTACAACTTTTCAGGAGTCAACCCTTCTTCAGGAGTTTATGAGGTGATCGATAGAAATGGGAAAGCGACATCTAATCCCGACGCAAGCCTTGATAAAACCATTTTTATCGATTTAAACCCCAAATATTATGGCGGATTTCAAAACAGTTTCAGCTATAGGGGACTGTCATTGGATGTTCTTTTTCAATTTGTAAAGCAACTTGGAGGGAACGGTTATTTTGGAAGCTTTTTGCCAGGAGTTAGTCCTATAAATGAAGTAACATCGGTATTAGAGAGATGGCAGAAACCTGGAGATAACACATCGATTCAGAAGTTTACAACAGATTTAGCGTATGCAGACAAATTTAGAATTGCAGCGGAAAGTAATAGAGCATATTCAGACGCGTCCTATATAAGACTTAAGAACTTGTCGTTATCTTACCAGTTTTCATCTTCTCTTATTAAAAAGAGCTTCCTACAAAGTGCTCGAATTTATGTACAAGGTCAAAACCTGCTAACTTTTACAAAATACGTAGGAGGTGATCCCGAAAATAGAACTCTTAGAGGTATGCCACCTTTAAAGATGCTCACATTGGGAGCACAAATTGTACTATAGTTGCCTTGACAAACCGTCTTATAGCTAAAAATATTCGCACAATTCTACAAGACCTAAAAAAATGAACATGAAATATTGGGATATAAAATTGGGTAAATTTACATTAGGTAAATATGAAACGTTGTTAGCTGAAACCGCAAAGCATTTTAGTGTAAGCAAATATCTTTTCTTTCCCTGCGTGCTGTTAATTATTGTAAGTCTGACTAGTTGTTCCAAATTTGTGGAAGTTAATCCTCCAATAACAAACATAAATGGTGAAAACGTATATAATGAAAACGGCACCGCCATAGCTGTCCTAACAGGAATTTATGTAAACATGAGCAAAGCTGATGTAAACTTTGCTTCTGGTTGGTTAACTAACACTTGCTTTACCACAGGCCTAACAGGGGATGAATTAGACTTATGGGATAAAAACAACACCTATTATGCACAATATTATTATAACAACATATCACCCCAAGAAACTACATGGGGTAATGTTTATACCATGATATTTATTGCTAATTCAGCAATAGAACGGCTACCAAATGGGAAATACCTAACATCTGAAGTAAAAAATCAATTATTAGGAGAAGCAAAGTTTATCCGCGCATTAAGTTATTTCTACTTATTTAATACTTACGGCGATATTCCACTTACAACAACAACAGATTATAAGGTAAATAGCCTCCTACCCCGATCTCCTAAAAAAGATGTATATGACCAAATTGTGAGAGACCTTATAGATGCCCAGCAATTGTTAAAAGATAATTTTCTTTCAAAAGACGGAGTGAGTATAACAACTGAAAGAATAAGACCTTGCAAATGGGCTGCTACTGCTTTATTAGCACGTGTATATCTTTATCTTGAGAAGTATAATGAGGCAGAGCAACAGGCATCTGATATTATTGCAAATACCTCCTTGTTTGAATTGGTTGATTTAAACTCAGTTTTTGTAATGAATAATAAAGAGGCAATATGGCAATTGCAGCCGGTAGGCATCCCTGGTGATAAAACAGCTAATACACGGGAAGGCCAAGTATTTAAGCTACTCCCCCCTTGGCCTGATTTCGGCGGGCCTGCATATTTAACTGATAATTTTGTAAAAAGTTTTGAAGCAAATGACCTAAGGAGAGATAACTGGACAAATAGTATTGTCGTTAATGGAAAAAAATTCGCTTTTCCGTATAAATACAAAATTGGGTTGGAGGAAGAACCAACAAAAGAATACTCAACTGTATTGAGGTTAGGAGAACAATATTTGATAAGGGCAGAAGCAAGGATTCAACAGGGAAAACTAGCCGACGGCATCTCAGATTTGAATGTTATTCGCATGCGTGCTACTAATGTAAATGCTGATCCGGCAGATCAACTTCCTCAACTTTCTTTGACTTTATCTAAAAACGAAGCATTGCTGGCTGTTGAAAACGAAAGAAAACATGAATTGTTTACCGAATGGGGACATCGATGGTTTGATCTAAAAAGAACAGGACGTATAGACCAAGTGCTGCCACTGGTTAAGTCAGGCTGGCAATCTACAGACCAACTCTTTCCATTACCAGCTAATGAGGTTAACGGGAATCCCAATTTAGTAGGTCACCAGAATCCAGGATATAATTGATTAGATTCCAATTATCACATTTACCAGTATAAACGAAACTCTTTTGTTCATCTCTAAAATAGTCATGATGATTGTTAGAAAAATCGTATTTGCATTAATTATTGCCGCTCCTTCAATGGTCCACGCTCAGGAAAACACCTTAAATCAAGATTCGGTAAATAAGATTAGGTCTATTGTAGGTCAGGAAATATTAGAGCCTGCACTTCGTGATAAAAGCAGTTCTCCTGATTGGGGTAAAATTATCGCTTCGGTTAAAGATAAATATGGCCCAGTAGGGCAGGAAAAAGTTTATGGAACACAAATGGTGTATTATCTAGAAAAAAAAGACTGGGAAAATTTTGGTAAGTGCTATGCGCTTTATTATAAAACGGCATACAGCAGAAGTGAATATCATATCAATAATGTAACCTGGCCTATTTTTGAGCATATAACCGATCCCAACGTCTTGTCAATAGCTGCCGAAACGATGAAGTATTCAATAGATAATTTTGACAAAAGCAATTATCAGGCATACGACACTTACGCTAATCTTCTCTACAAAGCAGGTAAAAAGCAAGAAGCCATAGAATGGCAGGAAAAAGCCGTAAAAGCATTACCTAACGAAAAAGCACTCGCCGAAACACTCGAAAAAATGAAAAAAGGCGAGCCCACCTGGAATTGATCTCGCCAGCCGCATCTTTTCGACTAAAAAGAAATCCGACTTAGTATTAGTACCCTTTCCAACTTTTCGCGTTCTTAACCATGAAAACCCTTTAACCCGCGATTTTTGCCAAAGAACACGGGATTCCAATTGAGTCATAAGAGAAGGTGGCAACGCCTTCTCTTCCCATTTTTATTAACCAGCAACCTGATTTTGTGAAGAAGAACAATAACCTATACCAACCTGGTCTTGTACAACGACTGAAGAAAGACGATGAGTCAGCTTTAAGAGAACTTATTACCCACCTCACTCCTACCCTGGTGTCGGATGCGTTAGCAGTATTATCAGACCGCCAGGAGGCGGAGGATGTGGTACAAAACGTATTGATCAACTTCTGGCGGGTAAAAATGAACCTCGCAAGTGATCTGGATTGCAGAGTGTATTTACGCCGGGCCGTTCGGTACGTAAGCGTAGCGGCGGTTAGAAGCAAAATGGCAAGGAGCAAACGGCATCAGCATTATTTTTATTCGAAAGACAAATTCTACGCCCGCCTGCCGTTGGAAAATAAAGAACTGTTGCAGCAAATTGTACAAGCCATTGGCAGGTTACCACCCGCCGTGCGGCATAGCTTTAGCGACATGTATTTACACGGTAAGAGCCATAAAGAAATCGCTACAGAACATAACATCAGCCGGCAAACCGTGAAAAACAACATCTCACAGGCGTTGAAATTCCTTAGAGTTCACCTGAAGCATTTATTGCAGTAGCCAACAATCAACCGCACCCAAAAGCGGAAAAAGGGATATCCCGTTTTTAGTTGAGAGACAGGGAATATCATTCCGCGTTGTAACATCCATACAATTCTCTATTGTAACTTTACAGTAGAATCTGCTTCATTAGATCGAACATTGGTCATCGTTTAATCGTCCTTTGCTCGCCCTTTGATCGGTCGCGAACGATCAACCTACGACCAGGTACTGGTTAATTCTCGTTATTAGCATGTTTTAGTTATCTCAACAACATTAAACTTTGTTTTATGGCAAGGTATCTTAAAGGTATATTAGGCCCCTTCGTTGGCCTGGTAGGCACCGTAGTAGGTGCCAGTTGGAAAGGCATTCAGGTAATGCGCAGCCGCCCGGTAAAAAGCGGCGATAACCCCTCAGAGGCGCAGCAGCGCCAGCGGGCCATCTTTACGCTCGTAGTGCAATTTCTCCGCCCTATCACCGATGTTCTTAATACCGGCTTTCAGGCGTATAATAAGGAGCTCACCCCGTTCAACGCGGCTTTTGCTGCCAATATGGAGGCGGTTACCGGTGTATACCCGGCGCTTACCATTAACTATGCGCAGGTGATGATCGCCAAGGGCAACCTGCTGGCATTGCCGGCCATTACCGCTCGAAGCGCCGTTCAGGATCAGTTTAACTTCAACTGGGTGAACAATGCTTCGCCCGATAGCAGCAATGGAACGGATATGATCAGCTTTCTGGCGTACAACCCGGCCAAGCAGGTATTTGCCAGGGCACTGCGTGTGGTTACAAGGCAAGCTATGTCGTACAGCATGGATCTGCCCGCGGGCTGGACGGATGATGTAGTGCATGTATGGTCCTTTGGTACCAACGCGGCCGGCAAGGTAAGCAGCGATTCCCGCTACCTCGGTTCGGATGTTATCTCTTAACGGTTCTTATGCAAGGCAGCCGCCAGTGGCGGCTGCCTTTTCTTTCATCTTTAAAATGATCTATCATGGCCAGATTGAAAAAAGGCATTTTTAACGGCTTTTACGGCGTTATCGGCGGCGTGGAAGGGTATGAGCTGAACGGACAGTACATCCTCCGCTCTCGGCGCCGCAAATCCACCAGGCCGCCTACGGAAAAGCAGCTGGCCTGCCGCCTGAAAATGAAATTGGTAAATGATATGCTGAAGTGCTTCCCTGATTTCGTGAAGCTAGGTTTTGCCATCGCCGCACAAAACCAAACTTTCACCGCTTACAACGCTGCTGTGGCCTACCAACTTACCCATGCCATCACCGGCAGCTATCCTGCTTACGAGATCAACTATAGCCAGGTGCTGGTAGCACAATCCTCCGCCCCTGCTATTCAGGTAACTGCCTCCGTCTCTGTCATCGCACGGTCACTGCAGTTCACCTGGCCCCCTCACCTTACCTACCCGCATAGTACAGACCATGCCATGCTGCTGGCCTATTCCCCCTATTACCGGCAGGCAGTAGTTAACCTCTGCGGAGCCAAACGCAAACAGGGGACAGAAACCCTACCCATACCTGAAAGCTGGAACCTGCAACACCCCATCCAAACGTACCTCGCCTTCCGGTCAGAACAAACCGGCGCCTGCACCAATAGCATCTACCTTGGAAGCATCGAACAATAAGATCTCCATACCCGAAACAAGCATCGTTAACAAGCCATTAACCGATGAAAATGGTAAAATTCGTAACATGCACCTACTAACGGTAGCTCAAAATAACTTGTGGGGGTTGGTGGCCTATCTGGCCAATCCATTAAGCATTTCTAACGGTATACGATCGTAAACGTTCTTCATTTTCATTTCTTCAACCATCATCAAAAATCTCAACACTATGAAAAGAACCAGACTCTTTTTCTCCGTATTGGCGTTGCTTACTGGCGTAGGCAGCGCATGGGCATTAAATGCTCAACCAGCCGCTGACCAGATATATCACGACTGGATCGACTGGAATGGGCAAACCATCCTGTATTCGGCCACGCAAACGCAGGCACAGGGCTTTTGCTCGCCTTCGATCGATGTATGTCTCCGGGCAAAGGACAATGTGTTGATCTATACCAGTGGTTATCTGCCGTGGTAGTATAGTAATGGGCGGTTATTAACGATAACCGGGGTTTTGAACAAGCGATGGATTTAGAACGATCTGGTTAGCAGGTATGGGCCACAGAAGCCCTGTGCTTTTCCAGCCGGGCTTTAAGCTTTGCATCAGCCCATCCGCATTACCGGCGCGTTTTAAATCCATCCATCTGTGTCCCGATTCGGCGAAGAATTCTATCCTTCTTTCATGGCGTATCAGCGCCATCAGGTCCGTCGCGTTCATATTTGGCTGTGTTTCGCCAATAAGCGGCAGACCGGCCCGACGTCTTATGATATCTATGTCTCTAATAGCCGCGGGCAGTAATCCCTGTACTGTATTACACTCTGCCCTTATGAGGTAGATCTCGGCAAGCCGTAGCAGGTTGGTATATTCAGTAACCTTGAAATCCGCAGATGCATCCAGCCGTTTTCTGTATTTGAACGGGTAGTTATAAGTGATACCGTTATTGTTTTGCGATGCCACCCAGTTCGTTTGCCGCAGATCGCCTGGTTCAAAGGCGCTCATAAGCGAGGTAGTAATCGCAAAAGAAGGACGAATACCGGCGCTGGGTATAAACAGAAAACCATCCATCGTGTTATAACGCTGAATCACAGGCTGTATTTGCAGTATAGCTTCTTTACTGGTTAGCAGGAACACACTATCCGGCCCTACCAGCCGGTAGGTGCCGGAGCTAATGATCTGGGTAGCTTCCTGCAGGGCCATTGGCCAGTTTTGTTCGTAGAGATACATTCGTGCCAGCAGCGCAGCGGCACTCCATTTATTGGCCCTGGCCCGGTCGCTGGTAGGATAGTTTTCTTTAAGTAGTGCCTTGGCATCCCGCAGGTCGGTAAAGATCGATTCTTTTATAACAGCCAGGGGTATCCGGGGCATGGTTTCAATAATCAACTGATCGGTGCTGGTAACTAAGGGTACTTCTCCAAAGAACTGCATCAGGTAGAAATAAAGAAAGGCCCGGAAAAACTTTGCCTCCCCGGTAAGCTGGTTTCTCAGGCCGGCATCCAAACTTTCACTGGCAGCTAACCCTTCTATGCAGGCGTTGGTGCGGTAGATGAAGTAGTAGGTGTTTCTCCAGAATATAGTTTCGAGCGTGGTATTGCCGGAATTGAGCGTGCTGTTGGAGAATTCAGTGATCGGTACGGTCAGGCCCGTGTATACGAGTTCGTCTGCGTACAGTCCTCCATAAACAGATGCCCCGGCGCTGAAGAAGTTACTGGTGGATGATATGCCTTCGTATATACCGGTTACGGCTGCGATGGCGGAGTCGGGGTTTTGAAATATCTGCCGCCCTGCCACTTTATCGAGCGGTACGTCGGCTTTAATAAGAGAGCAGGCTTGCACCAGCAGGCAAAGGAGTAAAGAGAGTATAGTTTGTTTAGGTGTCATTAGCATCGTTTGTGGTGGCCATTAGAGTGTTAAATGAATGCCTCCGGTGAAAGTGGTAAGCGTACCAAGCGAAAGCACATTGGCTGTTTCAGGATCTCCGGCTTTGTACGGACTAATGGTAAACAGGTTCTGCCCTCTTATAAAAACGCTCAGGTGCTGGCAATGTACCCGTTTGGCTATCTTTTCGCTTACCACGTAGGTGAACGACATTTCCCGGCATTTGAGGTAGTCGCTGGCGGTAAATGCTTCGCTGGAGTTGATGATCATGGTCTTGGTGCTGTTGGCTTCACTGGAAGAAAGTGCGGAGGGCTTTTGATAAGTGGCCTGGTCGCCGGGGTTTTTCCAGTAGTCAAGTGTTGCTACTATATGGTTGGTAAGGCCTCCCAGATATCTGTCTGACAGTTGCATGGAGTAGACGTAAGATGGCGCCATCTGCTTCCTGTAATCGAACCGCGCACTGAGCGTAATACTTTTCCAGCGGTATTGAATAGACAAGCCGGCAAGCAGTACAGGATCGAGTGAGCCTATGGGCTGATAGTCTGCCACATTGTAAATCCCGTTGCCGTCTCTATCGACGAACTGGTAAAGGCCGTTAGCCGAAGACACACCGGTTGACTTGAATTTATTAAGCCCCGTTATGGGCTGGCCTACCTGAAAGAGGGTGCTGGTCTGCCGGTCGGCGTTGGCAATGGAAAGCACTTTATTACGCGGCCGGGCGAAGTTGGCAGCTATATGCAAACTGGTTTCGTCGCGTTGAATGATGTCGCCTCCTATTTCCACCTCTATGCCGGAGTTGAGCACCTTGGCATCGGTATTACGCAGCATATCGGGAAAGCCCGCCTGGGCAGGTAGCTCTGACTTCAATAGCTGATTGTAGCTTTTGTTGTGGTAGTAGGAAAAGGTGGATTGTAAGCGGCCCTTGAAAAATCGCAGGTCAAGCCCCAGCTCTTTTTTTAGTGATAATTGCCAGGTAGCGCGGGAGTTGAAGGGATCCTGCGGACTGATGCCATTCACCCCCTGGTAAGGGTTGTCGCCCCCATTGCCGGCCCATACGGCCTGGTTCTGGTTATCGTCTATGTCGTCACTACCAGTGATCCCTATACTACCACGAAGTTTACCATAGAGCAGCTTAGAGTTGTTGTGTTTTAACAGTGGTTCTTCAGAGAAGATCCATGCGCCGCCAAGTGACAGAAAGCTTCCTGTGTTGCGCAGCGGACTAAACCTGCTGCTTACATCGCTCCTGTAGGTAAAGCTGGCCAGGTATTTTTTCTTGCTTTGGTATCTTATCTGGGTAAACAGGGAGCCGTATACATATTGAGACCGGTTATGGATATTGAGGTAGTTGTGGGGAGCGTTTTCCATTGTTATCAGGTCGGCGTCGCTGGTATATCCGTCTCCTGAGAATAAAGTGCTTTTGCTGGTGATCTTTTGAAAGGAAGCGCCGATAAGCAGGGTAATATCGCCTGGTATAAAACGGGGATAGTATTCCATTACCGGTTCAACAATGTAACCCAGTATGCTCCTCTTTGCAAGCGTATAGCTGCCCTCCCTGTTGGCTACGGACCACGGGTTCTGACTGGCGATAGGCAATTGATCGGCTTCGTTGGTGGCCAGGCCACTTAAACCAGCGGTGGTTTTGATCAGCACGTTGGAAAGGGGCCGCCATTTAACTATGTTGCTGAAAAGGAAGTTTCTTTTGGCAAAAGAATAGGTTTTTAGAAAATCAGCCCGCGGGTGGTTGATCCCCGGCTCCCAAATCAGTTCGTTGTTGTCACCAAGGTTGCCGGGAGCATTGGGCGGAGTGAGCACGCCTATTAGTGATCCGGTGAAGGATTGGCTGAAGTCGTAGGAATAGCCCATAGAAGACCGAAATTGGAAGTTCATGTCATTGGTGGAATAGTCTGTAACAACGTTAACGTTGGTGCGTTGATAATACTGATTAGCCGAAAACACAGTGGTTTGTTTGAGGAAACCACCTCCGATACGGGTTTGAAGATTCCGATTACCCATGGTAACGGCAATATCGGCCTCAGTGGTTCGGGCGTTTTTACCTATCAGCTCCTTCTGCCAGTTGGAATACAGGTTAGGGTCCCACAGCGTTTGATCGGGTGAGTATCCTTTATCGGTGGGAATGTTGCTGGGGGTTAGCCCGTCATTACGGAAGGCCACCTTTCTCATAGTAAGATACTCTTGCGTATCCAGCAAGTTGTATTTTCTCGCTACACGGCCCACGCCGTATACTAAATCAACATCGAAGGTGGTTCTTCCCGGTTTTCCACGAAAGGTTTCTATCAGTATTACGCCATTGGCGCCACGGGCTCCGTAAATGGCGGTGGCTTCTGCATCTTTCAGTATAACGATAGACTTAATGGGTCCGAACATCTGCAAGCTAAACGGACTCACGCCACCGTTTACATTTTGCGAGGAAATGGAAGGACGAAGATTGATCGTTGATAGATTGCCCGCGTAGGGTATGCCATTGATCACATATAACGGTCCCGCTCTGCCGGTGAAGGAGCTTCTCCCTCTCAATTGCACCGAAACCGTACTGTTGGGCACTCCGCTGGTTTGCTCCACCAGCAGGTTGGGAACGGCACCCTGCAGGTTAGTAACTGCATTGTCGTTGCCCAGCGACTGAATGTAGGTGAAGTCTAAATGATCAATCGATCCTATAGTAGACCGTTCGGAAGCTTCTGACATGCCCGAAACAAAAACATCATCCAGGCGCTTATCAGCAAAATGCAGTTGTACGGCTATAAACCGCTGGTTAGGCGAGAGCAATAGGCGCTGCTTCTCGTACCCGATAAAGCTTATATCGAGCAGTGTATCTGCCTTACTAATAGGCAGGGTAAACCTGCCAGCATGGTTGGTACTAACACCTCTGTTCTGGCCATACACGCGTACCGTAGCTCCGGGCAGGGCCTCGCCGGTGGTGTCGGTTACCAGACCCGTTAATGTAGTAGGCTGCAATGGCAGCTCAGCGCTGGTAATACTGCTATCTTTCTTTGTTGGTTCGCGGAGCACCACCATACTGTCCCTTAGTTCCCAGGTATAACCCTTCGGGGTAAAACTTTCCTTTAAGAGCTGGGGTACCGTAACACCGTGGGCATCCACCGTAAATCCCCCTGCTGTAAGGTCAAACCTTCCCGTAATTTCAACGTTGGTCTGTTCCTTAACAGCTTTTTTAACGTCTAACAGTGTTCCATTCTTCAGCACCAGTGTTACCTTACGCTGAAGTGGTGGTATGTCTTTCCCCTGAGCAAATAAGCCGGCAACGTGTACAAAAATAGTTAGCACAAATAGGTATACGCCCTTATGGCATAAAAATCGTCCCATAGTATTTATTTAGCTATCCCCCTCTGTCTGAGGTTTTTCTACCAATATGTCAAAGCAAACAGGGCATAAAAACAAATAAGGATAACATATATCTGTAATGATTTACAGTTGCAATGGTTGTGTGTCAATTTAATGTTGGCACCAATGGCATTTGTATATAACTACTGCGGCAACCCATTTTTTTTCTAAATTTTTTTGCCGGTTTTGTCACTATTGCCATTTTGCTTTGACATATAGGTATAGGTTTCCCTCAAAATAACCATCCACGATATGCTGCTATGTAACGTGACCGGTTGTAGCATTTTTATTTAGTCAGGTCGAACATATTTTCAAATCATCAAAACAATTTGTTCAAGAAATGCAAGATGAAGAATTAATTGAATTATTAACAGGAGGTGATGAGGGCCTGGCCGAAAAGGCATTTAATGTAGTATACGACAGGTATAAGGCTTCTGCCATTCGTGCAGCGGCCTATATTACCAAAGACGCGGAAGACGCAGCGGATGTGGTACAGGATGTGTTTGCGGATCTGTGGCAGAAACGCGCAAAGAAAGAAATTGATGGCAATTTGGGAGCCTATTTAAACCGGGCTGCCCAACATCGCGCCATGAACATGCTAAACAGTGGCATTAAAAGGAAGAAAAGACATTTCCATCATGAAGAAAAGTACGGTATGTTAAGTGATCAGATGCTGAGACAGGAAAAGCTAAAACAATTAATAGAGGCGGTAGATAAAATCGCCCCTGAACCATATGCAAACGCATTTAAAGACTCAAATATATACGGAGAAGAGGACCAGGACGTAGCCGACAAATACAATATACCACTCAGGCGCGTAAGGTATCTTACTTCGAAACTCACGGCAAAACTTAGATCGATTTTTAACCCAAAGTAAGCAGCTAGTAATGCTTAGTAACATAACCACTTATCTCCTCTAAAAATGATATTATGAAAAAGAGTACCCGGCAAATTACCACCCTCATAATTGCTGAAATCACCGGATCGATAACCCATCATGAACAAGAGCTGTTAAACATGTTAGTGAACAAATATCCTCAGGTAAAAGCTTTACACGGCTATTTGCATGAGAACGCATTGCTCGTAAAAGAACATATTTCGGCAGTAAATGAACACGAAGCTTTAGAGATCATAAAAAAGGTGAAACAGCAAACGGAGCGGAAAAGAATAAAAATAATACCCCTGGCAGCGGCCGCCTGCATATTGGTGGTGGTTGTAGTAGGTATTGCCCTTTGGCGACCGGCCATGCGCAAGCACCCTCCCAATCTGGCAGACATCACGCGGTTTAGCCGCATCACGCTTTTAATTGGCCGGGATACCCTCCCTATAGCCGATACGATGGTATTAATAGATGCTACCAACGGCATAACAATGAAGAGCGGCCCTTTGCTCGCAACCATGAAGAAAGAGTACAGGGGCGCTAGAGCAAAAATAGTGGTACCGGCCGGCAAACAATGCAGGGTGGTAATGAGCGAAGGCTCCAGCGCTATGCTCAATGCTTTTTCCCAGATGGATTTTCCGCTGGTATTTGAGGAAGGAGCACGATCCGTTGATCTGCATGGCGAAGCATATTTCCGGGTGGCGGCTACTAAGGCACGTCCCTTTAACGTCCATTCGGCCAATGCAACAGTAAACGTATTAGCTACCGAATTCAATGTTAACAGCTACGATAACCATCACACGCGGGTAGCGCTGTTTTCAGGCGAGGCAACAGTTTCCGGAAGCCATACATCTGTAGCGCTGAAAACAGGCTATGCGGCGGATATAGTGGGCGGAAAGCTGGCTACCATGCGATTTGATCCCCAAAAGGAAGTTGGCTGGATGACACGCATTATACACATGGAAACAAGAGATGAAAATGAAGTAAAGGAGATTGCGTACAGGTACTTTAACGTAAAGCTGGAAATGGATGGTTGGACAACGGATAAAACCGCATTTGCAGTGATCAATCTTGATAAGCCTATCGAGGACTTTCTCACCCAGTTGATCATTGAAGGCGATATTAAGAAAGATAAAAATGGAACTTATCATATAAAACTAAAATAGATGGTTAATTAGATCCTATAAAATCCTGACTTGGCTTGAACCAATCAATTAGTCAGTTGTGTTCAGGCCCGTATTACACCCGGTTTGTTAACCCACCGTTAGTAATCGTGAACAGCCGGTAATTCCTTACTGGCTTTTTTCATTTTTGCCGCTGCTGCATAACAGCAACTAATTCGCTTCCCCTAAAAAATATACCGGATCTCCTAAGTTTTAACATGCAATATTATCGCAATTTTGAAGTAGCGAGAACAACAACTGCTTTTGCACCACCAACTGCCAGATAGCGCTTGCGGCCAAACAATTTTGCTTTTTTTCATGAAGAAAGGTTTCAGTTTATGCTGAAACCTTTTTTGCATGGAAACTTTTAAGACGAAGCGCTTTTCGTAGCATAATAATGTTGTCAGGTAGAAAATTATGCTTTCTCCAAAGTTTATAGCCATACTACTAAGTTAAACAATGCCGCACCAAACTATCTTCGTAGTGACAAAGACATAAACCGCCATATCAAGTTTTTAACCCATGAACGATACAAATACTATACATCTTCTTCAAAACTCCTGTTACTGCTGTTGTTGTTGCAAACAGTAACTATTCCATGAAGTTTTATGATATTCCACCAAACCCTAAACTGAATAAGTTCTCCTTATAAATATTTCAACTACTTAATGCTGATCAGCACTACCAATTTGATTGCAAGCAGATTGGTATGGGGAAGCCGAAAACCATCGAAGAGAGTAGGCATTGTTAATGTATTAAAGTTAGCCTTTGAAATTAAAGGCAATGGTTTTTATGAAAAAAGCTCGTATCATTTTAGCCGCTCTGGCTATCTTCGCTACAGTAGGTGGCGCTTTCGCTTTCAAAGCTGCAAGATTTAATGGTCAGCCTATCTGGCATGCAACCAACTCTCTTACCACTGTTTTGAATGGTAAAACGTATGCTACTTTTGGCGCCTTCTATACTTCTGCTGGTGCTACCCTGTATATTTCTACTACAGGTATCAGCTCTACAGTGTATAAAACTACTGCAACATTGCCTCCTACTACCGTTGCTGCAACTGCAACTGACGGTTCTGGTGCAACTGCTCCAATCACTACTTACTCTGCAGTACCTACAGTTACCCGCGTTACTACGCTGAACTAATAGCTATTGCATATTATCTTATCAGCCGGAGTTTAAGTACTCCGGCTGATTTTATCGTAGTAGTATTTCGTTATGTCAAATGTTGAATTATGCGGCTTGCGAGATTTATTGTGATCATTGTTCTTTCACTGGGGTTCCTGGGTAGTATACTGGCTTCTAACTTAGCTAAATACAATGGACAGCCAGTGTGGCATTCAACTTTTTATATCATCAGGGTAACCAACGGGGTTACCTATGCTACTTATGGAAGTTTCTGTACTCAAACAGGTACCACAGTGTTTAGTTCTTCTACAGGTGTGCTATCAACAGTGTCTAAAACCACGGCAGGCTTACCACCTACCAACGTGGTGGGAACAGCGACTAATGGGCTCGGATTTACAACATCTATTTTAACTTACCAATGTATTACGGGGGCTACACTTGTTACGTTTGTTAACTAAGCTTTGGCTTATTTAAATTATTTGCCTTATGAAATCGGCTAAAATTATGCTGGCGTGCCTCGCCTGCGTTACAGTCGTTGGAGGAGCACTTGCATTGAACGCCAGGAGATTTACCGGTTATCCGGTATGGAGAACCACCGATTATATTACTACTGTAGCAAATGGAAAAACGTATGCTACCTATGGCTTTTTTTATACCGGCACCGGTACCACATTATTTATATCCACAACGGGAACACTTTCTACCGTATATAGAACCACCATATCCCTGCCGCCCGTGCCCGTAATAGGAACAGCTACAGATGGCTCCGGCTTTACGGCTGCCATCTTTACGTATCCCGTTACTTTAACCACCACCAGGGTAGTTACTTATTTTTAGCTATAGCATAACTACCCTTGTTGTAGTTAGCGGGTATTCAATCCGGACCGTATACCTTTTGAAGAATAAGGCACTCCGGCTTTCATCCACCCCGGAAGCGGACCGTCTTTGAGGTAATGATTGAAAAACTGCTGCTGCCGTATGGAGTAATCCAATCGAACAGGCGTGCTGCTTAGTACGTGCTCTTCCCCATCGTATTGAAGCATCCATACGGGCTTGTTAAGCCGCCTCAGGGAGTTGAACAGCAGTAAAGAGTGCGCAAATGGAACGGCACCATCTTCTTTGTTGTGTACAAGCAATATCGGTGTCGTCATCTTATCTAAGGTGTAAAGCACTGAGTTGGCTTTATACATATCTGGTTTTGCCCAGGGTGGACTACCCATCTTTAACTGGCCTTCTTCTGTCATTTCTATTAAGCTTTTGCCTCCAAATCCCAGGCCCGCATATTCAACGATCATATCAGATAGTCCTGCGGTTGATTGGGCAGCGGCAAACAAGTTCGTTTGTGCGGCCAGTATGTTGGTAATATACCCCGCGAAGCTATGCCCCTGAATACCCATTCTTTTGGTATCAACCCACTTATATTGCTTAAGATAAGCAACGGAAGAACTTATTATATTGTTAAGATCGCTGCTGAATTCTCCCGCTCTGAAGCTGATATCCGGAATAAATACCAGGTAACCATTACTTACATACCAGGGAATCGAAAGCTGTCCGTTCGGAAGTTCGGGCGACCAAAAACGATTTAGTTCATTACTTCGTAGTTCGTAGTAGTTGTAAATAATGGGATAGGTTTTGCTACTGTCGAAATTTTCCGGCTTGTAAAGTATGCCTGTACCTTCTCCCCCTTCCTCAAGCGGCCAATGGTGAATTTCAGCAGTAAGCCAGTTGTAGTTGGCCTGGGGAGCAATAGAAGATAGTTGTTTGAAGTGTTTGAAATCGTCAGTAATAAAAACATTAGGAGCTTCCCGGGCCGTTTGGCGCGTTACGAGGTATTCGTTCGAGTTGCGGGCTTTTAGCGGGGCCCTGGGATGGTCTACATAGATATTGGGAACAAAGTAGAGACAATCGTCTAAACCATGGTCGGTCAGTTCATTTTCTTGATTAAGCTGTATAGTAAAAAAGCCGTTTCTTTTAGTCTGTTGATCAAGTGCTGCTAAAAGAAGCTGACTTGTTAATTCGAACTGGCTCATTTTATCTTCATCGATGCCTGCACGTAGTAGTATCTTATGCTTACTTCCAAAACTTTTGGTAAGATTAACAGGACGTTTCTTAGCTGAGGGGTCCACCTGCCATATATCATACTGATCATAAATCAACAACGCTCCGTCATTTTTCAACCATCCTGCAGTTCCTATCGGACCCGCCACTTTGGCAATGGTTCCGGGATTGATAAGTGATCCTGATATGCCATCAGATATATTTCGGGTAATACCCGATTTTATCTCATACGTGTAGTAGTGTTTTGATATGGTGTCGAACCAACATACGAACTGCTCGTTGGGAGAGATCGTCATGCTGGTTTGATTGGAGGCAATAGTCTTTCGTTTACCATCGCGAATGGATAGGAGATCGTAGGTATCTGCCAGATCCGGATTCCAGTACATATCTGCCATAAAGGTGGAAGGCCTTACAAGGGCATAACGGCTGCCGATGGAGCTGGCAAGCATGGTGTCCTGATTTTCGATCTGTATCAAATTATTATTGTAAAGATTAAAAGCAGCCGCATACTTGCGATTCCTTATTTCGCCGGCGGTAAATGCCTGGTTGGATTGAAGGAAAGCATCCTTATAGTTCCAGATATCAACGTTTGCTGCAATAACAGTGGTATCTACCGCTGGAGCTGCTGTTTCCTTCCCTAGTCGCAAAAGAATAGCGCTTCCATCTTCTGTAAACCTGGGTGGCTCATCTGCCACATAAAAACCTTTTTTTATGCTACGGCTGCCGGAGGTTATTTTTGCAATGGCACTGTCTCCACCCGCCTTAAAATAAAATATTTTATTCTCCTCTCCTTTCAGTAAAAAGCATAGCTGCTGCCCCTTCTGGTCAAATGTAATGTCATCGGGCACCGGACCAGTGTAAATCACTTTTTCTTTTCCCGTGCCTATATCTACCTGTGTTAGTTTATTCTTGCTGAAGTACAGTAGGCTACCACCCGTTTCATTTAACCAATACTTCGTAATATCATTATATGATTTTATGGTGGATGATTGCAGGTCGCGCTGTAGCAGATTTCCTTCTCTTAAAAAGAATATCCACTTGCGGCCACCCGCTTCACAGTATTTTAGTTCGCTGGCGTTGGGTATATATTGAAGCGTATCTTCTCCGCATTTCAATATTCCGGCCTTTTTATTTGCAATGAACAGCACGTAGTTACCTCCATCGATAAACCAGGCCTGCTGTAGAGAATCAAGTACCTTTTTGTAAGCGCCCTGGGTGGACTGCAGAATTTTGGTATCTCCTCCAGCCTCACCACCATAGTTATAAAGCACATACCTGCCATCATCAGATATGTGGTAATCACGCAATTCTATCCAGCTTTTGTAGGTATCGTTGTTAATGACCGGCTTTTGTGCGTGAGCAATAAAGCTTCCAAAGCAAAGCAATGCCATGCAGAAACAGACTCTTTTCATATTACACACCGAAATTAGTTATGGAACGAGGGCTTTCAAATTAAATGTATTAACGTTCCGTGAAATTACATTGCAGTATAGAACGCAATAATTGTGATAACGTACTATTAAATATTCGAGAAATTAAATAGAAGTGGAATAGTGATACTCTTTCGCTCCAAATTATAACAATGGGGTACTAAACAGGAAATTATCATTTGAGGTAGATTTAGTCAGTATTCATCTTAAACTTAGCCTTTGTAGTAAAGGCAGCATCCTTATGAAAAAAGCACGTATAATTCTCACATTTATAATCCTTTCAGCCCTGGCTGGCGGCGGATTGGCCTTTAAATTTAACGGTCAGCCTGTTTGGCGGATTACCGCTTATCTTATAACTATAATCAGCGGTAGAACTTATGCAACTTATGGAGTCTTTTATACCTCCAGCGGAGTAACATTATTTATTTCAACGGCTGGCTTTATTTCCACCGTTTATAAAACTACAGCTATCCTGCCGCCTACAACTGTTGTCGCTACTGCAACAGACGGTTCCGGCCTAACCACTCAAATAACTACTTACACGGTAATAAGTACTGTAACAAGGGTAACCGTACTTAACTAACACCCAACTATTTGATATGAATTACTCCCGCTTTATCGGTATAATATTCAATTGTATTTGTTAACTGCATGCCTCGCAGGGCTATATCTATGGATTGGTTCTTGTATATTACACCGGTAAAGTATTGTTTCGCCACCCGCTCATTATCAATCGAAACGGTTACTCCATAACACCTTGATAAAACGCGGCTTATTTCCAGAAAGTTTAAATTATTGATAAAATATTTCCCTTCCCGCCAGCTCAATACCTCTTCGGCATCAAAATCACTGGTTTTTAAACCGGCAGCATCACTTGTTAGTTCAAAGCCTGGTTTTAATAATTGCTTTTTGTTACCAGCCTTTACTGCAACAGATCCTTCCACAAGTGCCACCTTATGAACACCGCTATCGTAGGTATTTACATTAAACTCAGTACCCAGCACTTGCACTGTTCCGTGAGGAAGATGTACAATAAACGGCTTGCTGGCCTGCTTGGCCACCTTTATATAAGCCTCTCCATTGATGGATATGTCACGGCTTTCTTCACTAAATTTCAATGGAAATTCGAGGCGGGTACCCGCATTTAAATGAACTTCAGACCCGTCATTTAGGTGGATCTTATAATCCTTTCCGTCCGGCACCTGTAGTACAGCCAGCGCTCCATTATCTTCGCTCATAGCTTCATAGCTTAGCGCTTTGCTTGCTGTACTTATATTAATGTTTGCGGTATTAAGTTGCTTGGTGGCAGAGTCGAGCAAAATTTCTTTACCGTCCGGTAAGCGTAACAGCACAGAAGTATCTGTATGATTAACTTGAGAAATAGCAGTATTGTTTTTATGAAGTGTACTTTCTGGCAGCAGGTATTTTATCGCAGCAAAAGCTATTAATCCCGATGCTGCTATGGCAGTAGACAGTCTCAAAATAGTCTTTTGCCTCTTTTCCCTTTTATAAATCTGATCGAGTATCTGGGGGGCTTTTTCATCAGCAGGATGATTGGCAAGGTAGGCCCTTATTTCATCGTTTGCCAGCTCTCGTTTAAGCTCTTCTTTCAATGCCCACATGGCAGGATCTTGTCTCACAGCCTCATCGAGCATGGCTTTTTCGGAGTCGGTAATAACTCCGGATAGTTCTTTGAGGACTAACTGTTCTATTAAATATCGATCTGGGCTCATGCTATTGTATAACGCCGAAATAGTAAAAAAGTACCAGGCTATTTTTATTTTATTAATACCTGCAAGTTGTTGCGAAGTTTCTTGAGGGCATTAGATACCGTATTTTTCACTGTTTGCAGTCGAAGATTATGCTCCTGCATAATTTCAGCATAGCTCTTGTCTTCTATATAAACGTAGTTGAAGATACGCTGCTGCGCTTCACTAAGCTGTTGAAAAGCCGTTCGAAGCTGTTGCCCCAATTCCTCGTCTTCCATTGGCTTCATCTGAAAATAGTGTGACTGGCCCGCTGTGAATCCTGCATGCCTTCTTTTCCACACCTTTCTTTTCCGCAAAACAGAGGTTGAGGCGTTTTTGGTGAGTACGCTTAAATATACATCTAATGATGTGTCCGGTTTTAATTTGCTTTTAACATTCCAGAGTTTGATGAACACCTCCTGCACCACATCATCTGCTTCCATCACATCACCCAGCATTCTCTGGGCCTGCATAAAAAGAAAGTCGCGATAGCGACCTATAACTTTTGTCAATGCCTGCTCATCTCCTTCGATAAGGCCTCGCAGTACAAATTCATTGCAGAATGTGCTTTCTTCCTTCATATGCTACCTGGCGGTTGGTTAGTATACTTATAATTTTTTTATTCTATATCAGAGTTTTGGATAGCTTTTCTGGAGGGAGTATTTCGTATTGTTGTCCAATTTAGTGATAAAGTAACAATTTTTTGATCTCCCGGAAAAATTTCGTTTTCCTGGAAGACAGATTTGTTTAAAAAAATGGCAAGGTGGCATGGTACCTCCTTTATCATTTTGCGTTCTATTGCTAAAGGGGTATTCAGTATCTATAACAAACCAACCGTTCTAAGTGCTATCTGAATGTATGTACATCAGGAGATGGGGAATTATTGTTTTATACTTATTGAAATTCCTATCCAATGCTGGAGGTATATCTTTTCCCTGAAAGAAAGCTTTATCAGAAGTGATTGTCATGTATATAAGGTAAGTGCTTTTTTATTATACCTATAAAGGAACCAACCATTTTACTAACCAATTTAACTGCGATTATGCAAAAACTACTTCGCATAAGCTGTCGGCTTATTTTGCAGTCTGTATTTTTATTGCTTTGCTTTCACTTGTCTCTGTTGGCGTACAACCAGAGCGTTGTTCGCCCGCCAGACAAGTTAGTTTCATTGTCTGAAAAAGATGTTTCGCTGAGTGTTATCTTAAGGAAGATTACCAAGAAAACGGGTATTACTATCTTCTTCAACAACGCAGAGCTGTCTTCGTTTACGGGTGTTACCCTTAATGTCAAAAATGTTCCCTTCAATGAGGTAATGAATCAGCTGCTAACAGGCAGGGGATTGAGTTGGGTAGCCGTAAATGCAACTACAGTTACCGTTCGAAAAGGTAAAGTTGAAAGTTCTCCTCCTGCAACCCCTGCAGCCAGGGGAGCAGATACGGTATTAGATGTATCGGGCAAGGTGATCAATGAAAAGGGAGATCCGGTACCTGGTGCTACCGTTATGGTTAAAAATAGTAACAAGGGAAGTTCCACGGATGCCGACGGCAATTTCATTATCAAGCAAATTCCTTCAAATGCGTATCTAACTATTACAAGCATTTCTTTTGTGCCTAAGCTGATTGCAGTTAGAGGAAAGCCTTACATGGGCAATATCGCTCTACAGGAGTACGTGGGTGATCTCGACGAAACAGTTATTAAAGGTTATTACAGTACTACAAAACGGTTTAATACAGGTAACGTAACTACTATTAAGGCGGAGGATATAGAAAAGCAACCGGTATCTGACCCCTTACTTACTTTGCAGGGAAGAGTGCCAGGCATGACGATTACGCAAACTACGGGAGTTCAGGGTGGCGCAGTGAATGTTCAGATACGCGGACGCAGTAGTATAAACAATGGCACACAACCTCTTTTTATAGTAGATGGAGTACCCTACGAACCTTCTATTACTTCTCCCCCATTCGCAAATTATGGCGCGGTAGGCTTAACAGCATCTACACTTAATTTTTTGAACCCGGCAGATATAGAAAGTATAGATGTATTAAAGGATGCCGACGCCACTTCTATATATGGGAGCAGGGGAGCAAATGGCGTTATTCTAATTACCACTAAAAAGGGAAAGATCGGTAAAACCAATATTAACCTGAGTGCTAATACCGGTATCCAGAAAATGTTGAACAAACGGGAATTGTTATCAACAAAGCAATACCTCGCCATGCGTAGAGAAGCCTTTAAGAACGATGGCGAGGAACCTTCGGTTGAAAATGCACCGGACCTGATGATGTGGGATACTACAAGGTATACAGATTGGCAAAAGGAGATGATCGGAAAAACGGCCAGGTATACCGATGCTCAGGCATCCATTTCCGGAGGTACGCCTAATTTTCAATATTTAATGGGCGGCAATTTTCACCGGGAAACAACTATTTTTCCGGGCGATTTTCATACCCAGCGTGGTGGAATGCATTTCAATTTGTCTGGAAATGCTTTTGACCAGCGATTGAAAGTTTCTTTTATAGGTAACTATACGCTTAGCAACAGCGATTTTCCGGGTGGCGATTTTGCCACTAATATTTATCTGCCTCCCAATACGCCGCCGCCCTTTAATGCAGATGGAACGCTTAACTGGGCCAATTCCAGCTGGATCAACCCCTATTCACAACTGGTTAGCAGAATTCTGGAAGCTCAAACGAATAATATCGTTTCGAATGTTGATGCGAGCTTTCGGATTTTACCGGGATTGGTGGCGAAGGTAAATATGGGCTATAATGAGCTTAGAAACAGCACTTTTAGCGGAAAACTACTGGCGGGTGTGAACCCCGCTGATTTGAATTTTGAGACAGCGGAAGCTGATTATACCACTACGAAAGTAAAATCATGGATATCGGAACCGCAGATCTCTTATTCGACCATGATGGGCCCTGGCCGCTTAGAATCGGTATTGGGCGCTACCATTCTTGCCAAGAGAATGGAAAATCAATATGTGTACACCGGCGGTATTGAAGATGACGCACTTATTAAAAATCCGGCAGCAGCTACTTCTTTCAATGTGCTGGGTGCAAGTAGCTATTATAAGTACATAGCCTTCTTCGGCCAGCTTGGCTATAATATGAATGAACGATACCTGTTGAATTTCGGCTTTAGGAGAGACGGAAGTAGCCGTTTTGGTCCCAACAGGCAGTTCGCATCTTTTGGTTCGGTAGGGATGGGCTGGATTTTTTCGCAGGAAGATTGGATGAGGGCTAATGTGCCCTTCCTTAGCTTTGGAAAATTACGGGGTAGCATCGGTATAACCGGAAACGATCAGATTGGCGATTATCAGTTCCTGGATCAATACGAATTTCAGCGAGGACTGTATCAAGGCACTAAAGGGGTAAGAGTTACAGGGCTGTACAATCCTGATTACGAATGGGAAAAAACCAAAAAAATGGAATTAGGACTTGAAATGGGATTTTTAAAAGATCGCATTTCATTAAGTGTTAGCCGGTTTTATACCCGCTCCAGTAACCAGCTCTCGGTTTATTTTCTTCCTGTCATTGTGGGTAATACTACCGTTCTCGGTAATTTGCCCGCCGTTGTTCTTAACCGTGGCTGGGAAGTGGTGCTTTCTACCCAAAATATTAAACAGAAAAGCTTTACCTGGTCTACCTCTTTTAATATTTCTGTTAACCGCAACAAACTGGCTGCTTACAGCGGGCCAGATATCTCACTTAAGGAAGGAAGATCGCTTACAACGGTTAATTTGTATAAGTCCTTCGGCGTTGACCCTGTAACAGGAAAATACCTGTTCGCAAGTATAGAGGGAAAGCCGGTTGAATTAAATGCACCAGCAGATGGATTTCAGGCGACGGTAGATCCGGCCCCGGCTTTCTTTGGTGGAATGGAAAATAGTTTTACCTATAAAGGCCTGCGACTGGATATCTTTTTACAGTTCGTGAAGCAGAAAGGGCTGAGAGGCGTATTCAATAATGAGGCCCTCCCCGGCATTATGAAAAATCAGCCATTGGAAGTGCTGGACAGGTGGCAAAAAGAAGGAGATAAGGCCCTGGTACAACGTTATAATCAGAACCAAAGCATGTTCTTTGATTTCACTACCTGGAATATGAATAGTGATGCAGCGTATGGAGATGCTTCATTTGTCCGCTGCAAAAACATTGCGCTCTCCTGGCAGCTACCCGCAAAATGGATGAAAAAGATGAACGGCGGTGCCGCCAGTTTCTTTGTAAATGGTCAAAATTTATTCACAATTACAGGATATAAGGGATGGGACCCTGAAACACAATCCGTAGTTGTTATTCCTCCTGTGTTCACACTTACTGGTGGCTTTAGATTAACACTTTAATTTTTAATGTATGAGATTTACTAGCATAAGACTGTCTGCGCTTTCTTTCATCATAGCTTCTCTATTTGTCTCTTGTAAAAAATTCCTGGATGTTGGTTATCCTCCGGATAAGATTGTTCCCGAATATATCTATTCTTCTAATAAATCGGCAGCTAACGTACTCACGGGTTTATATTATGATATGCAGCTTGGTGGCAGCCTTGCACACGGCCGCTATAGCTTTTCAGTTCAACTGGGTTTGCAGGCAGATGAAATTGCCGCTTTACCCGGTAGTTTCTTAAACGGTCAGTACCGGAATATTTTTCGCTATGATTTCTGGACGACCCTTTATAAGCTTATTTATCGTGCCAATGCCGCTTTAGAAGGACTAACGGCTTCTACTTCTCTATCACCTGATGTTAAAAACCAGCTATTAGGAGAGGCTTATTTCTTAAGGGCCTTTTATTACTTCTATCTGGTGAATTTATATGGTGATGTTCCTTTAATTCTTAATTCTGATTATAAAAGTAATAGTAATGCTTCGCGAACACCCATGGCCGATGTTTATAATAAAATGGTGGGCGATTTGAAATTAGCGGAGCAGTTGTTATCGGATAACTACCTGGCACCGAACGCCGCTTCCGTGGTAGACGATAGGCTGCGCCCTACCAAAGCCGTCGCTACTGCAATGTTAGCAAGGGTTTACCTGTATCAGAAGAACTGGAAGGATGCCGCTGCGGAAGCGAGTAAAGTTATCGATAATAAAGCAGTATACGATACCGTGGCGCTTGATCAGGTTTTCTTAATGAACAGCAAGGAGGCTATCTGGCAGTTGCAGCCAAATTATGAAGAAGGCACCTTTAATAATACACTGGATGCTGATGTGTTTGTTTTGATCAACGGCCCGAACCCTTTTCAAAAACCGGTGGTGGTAGCTGACTTTTTACTGGAAGCGTTTGAAAAAGGTGATCAGAGAAGGCAGCATTGGATAGGTGTTAACCATGCTAGTAACGGAACCACTTACTATTACCCTTTTAAGTATAAAGTTTATGAGCCGGATGTGGACCGTGCGGAGTATATCATGGTGATGCGTTTGGCGGAGCAATACCTGATCAGGGCTGAGGCTAGAGCTGAATTGAATGATATAAAGGGGGCACAGGATGATCTTAATACCGTACGTTCCAGGGCCGGATTGCCTGATACCGACGCATCGGACAAAACAGCATTGGTGAAAGCGATTTTACATGAGCGTCAAATAGAGCTGTTTTCAGAATGGGGCCATCGCTGGTTGGATCTTAAGCGCACTGGTACGGTGGACGATGTAATGGGAAAGATCACCCCGCTTAAAGGCGGCACCTGGGAAAGTTATAAACAGCTTTTTGATATTCCAGTATCGGAGTTTAAGTACAATGGAAATCTGGTGCAGAATACTGGCTATCCATCCCGGTAGCTAAGACATGCTGCATTTAGGTACAAAGCTGGAGAATGTTCTTAATTTATAAAGTCATATGTAATGTTTAAAAAAGAATGTAAATGTATTTTGTTGTCACTGTCGTTGGGTGTTATATTAACTAATGTACAGGGACAGGCTAATGGGAACTGGCAGGCGCCTAAGGATGCTATCGCAACGCGCTGGACGAAGATGGTGAACCCTTCTAATGTGTTGCCGGAATATCCCCGACCGCAATTGGTACGCAATAATTGGACGAACCTTAATGGCCTTTGGGAATATGCCGTAACGCAGCAAAGTGTAGGAACTCCTGATAATTTTTCAGGCAATATCCTGGTGCCCTATCCCTTTGAATCAGCTTTATCAGGTGTAAAGAAAAGATTGCAACCGGATCAATGGCTTTGGTATAAACGCAGCTTCACCAAACCTGTTCTAAAGCCAGGTGAGCGCCTGCTGCTGCATTTTGGTGCAGTGGATTTTGAAGCGGTTGTTTTTATAAATGATAAGGAGCTGGGAAGCCATAAGGGAGGATACCAGCACTTTTCTATCGATGTAACAGATGCTTTAACTACAGGGAAAAACAACCTGGTGGTGAGAGTGTGGGATCCAACCGACAAAGGGCCTAACCCGCATGGTAAGCAGGTGCTGAATCCGGAAGGTATTATGTATACCCCCAGCAGCGGCATTTGGCAAACCGTGTGGCTGGAGGTGGTACCGCAGGTGTTTGTGCAATCGTTGAAGATAACGCCGGATGTAGATAAGCATCAGGTGAGGGTCGATTTTGCCGTAAACAAGGATGGAAAATCACCTGATCTTTTTGCCGCAGGCTCCCCTGCGGCAACCACCGGCCTTTCGGATTATACGGTTGAATTGAATGTGAAGAAAGGCACAACCGTTGTTACATCGGTTAAGCAGCCCTTAGAGAAATCGGCCTATATCACCTTACAGAATGCCCGGCTTTGGAGCCCTGACGATCCTTTCTTATATGATCTCCAGGTAAAGCTATGGAAAGGAGGCAAACTGGTAGATGAGGTTACCAGTTACTTTGGTATGCGAAAGGTGGATATACAGAAGGATAAGCAGGGTGTAGACCGTATTTTCTTAAACAACCAGTACACCTATAACCTGGGAACCTTGGATCAGGGCTTTTGGCCGGATGGATTGTATACAGCCCCTACAGACGCTGCCCTGAAATTTGATATTGAGGCGGCAAAGGCGATGGGTTTTAATACCATTCGTAAGCATATAAAGATAGAACCAGACCGCTGGTATTATTATGCAGACAAGCTGGGAATGCTTGTTTGGCAGGATATGGTAAACCCCGGTAATGATGCCCCCGCCGGCCATAGCCAGTTTGAACAGGAAAATAAGGAGAACGTAGCCCAGTTATACAACCATCCTTCTATTGTTACCTGGGTTTTGTTCAACGAAAAGTGGGGACAGTATGATCAGGAACGACTCACCAACTGGTTTAAGGCGCAAGACCCTACCCGCTTGATCAACGGCCATTCCGGTGAAATGCTGTATGTGAATGATCAGCTCCGTAGCCCATCTCCTAATGCCTGGGTAGCGGCTGACATGACGGATGTTCACTCCTACCCCTTCCCCCGTAATGCTCCGGCAGAACCAGGCAAGGCACGTGTGCTGGGTGAATTTGGTGGTATTGGCGTGCCTGTAGAAGGGCATTTATGGAGCGATCTTCAGGCTGGCTGGGGCTATGACGGCGTTGTTAGTCCTTCTGTAATGCAACAGCAATATAAGCAGATGGCTGATTCGCTGAAGGTGCTGGAGCGCTTAGGTTTAAGCGCTTCTATCTATACGCAACCCTTTGATGTGGAATCTGAACAAAATGGTATAATAACGTACGATAGAGCCATCATTAAGCTTCCGGTAGCAACTATTAGAAGCATAAATGCGCAGGTATGGCCAGCTACTAAAAACTTTCTGCTGGCTACCAAAGGATTTTCGGCTTCCGTAGCAGATACGGTATCAAAATCGTACGCGGTACGATTGAAAGAATACCAGCAAGGCAAAAAGGATTCTGCCTTTTTAAGGGCGCTCACCGTATTGGCAGATGCGCAAAAAGACCCGGCAATGGTGGAAAAGCTCGCCGCGGAACATATTAGTCAGATGAAAAATCCGCTAAGTGAGGTGAACCTGAAATTCATTATGCGGTTTACCAACACTACCCGCGATCCCGGATTTGCGGTATTATACAAAAACGTTCAAAAGGTAAACGAGATACTTGGCAAAGACGAAGCGGAAAGTAAGATTACCGCCGCTATAGAAAAGGACGAAATCAATCCCTACCTGCCAACAGACGGAAAGCCCGATTGGACGAGCATTGAAAAGCGCGCCATAACAAAGTATGGAGATTTGGGCAAAGAGATCGTTTGGCAAACCAAGGTGTTCTATGCTGCCAATCACCAGGATTGGGATGGCTTTGGCCTGGCGCTGCGGCCCTGGTTTGAGAAGTATGGCTCTAAACGGAAGTGGATCACCTCCGGCACCATTAACGCGCTGGGCTGGGCAGCATTTGAGAATACCACCAATAGAAATACATTGGAAGCAGCGCTCGTTCTAACCTCACATGGAGTACAGCAGGAGGAGCAAACCAACCTCTTGGACACGCATGCGAACCTGTTGTATAAATTAGGCAAAAAACAAGAAGCCCTTCACTGGGAAGAAAAAGCCTTAACGGCCTCTAACGGCGATGCCGAAATTCAAAATAATTATGAAAAGATGAAACGCGACGAGCCTACCTGGCCTCGCGTGAATTAATTGCATCCTTCTGCCATATTTCATTCATTGCCCCGTTGGAACCATAAAAAGGCACAACTATTATTGAGTCAATTTCCAACTAGTGGTTAACCTGCAGGAAGGCTTCGGCCTTCCTGTTTCTGTGTACAGACCTGAAACAATTTAAAATCCAATACATGAAAATATCCACATTAACAATCAAAGGATTTAAATCCTTTGGCCCGCAGGAAACCAGGATCACGCTGCGCAAAAATCTCGCTGCCTTTATTGGGCTAAACAGTGCTGGCAAAACCAGCGCGCTTGAAGCACTGAAGCGGCTATTCGGCTCTTCATTGGCAGAAAGGGAGATCTACAGAGAAGATTTCCATATTGGCAAGGATGAAAATAGCGACGAAATAACAGAAAGGGAGCTTTCTATCGAAGTAAGAATTGATTTTACGGAGGAGGAACAGGAAGCCGTGCCGCACTTCTTTTCCAATATGGTGGTAGACGATATGGATATGGATTTGTATATCCGTATCAGACTGGAAGCTACCTGGAAAAAATCGGACATGACGCCTCAGGGAGAAATTGAGATTAAAAACTATTTCATTAAAGTGCCGGAAGGCTCGACCGAACAACCTGATAGCAAACAACCTTTCCCTAATCATTTCAGGAGCCTGATTCAAATTCTGTATGTTCCCGCCATCAGAAGACCAGCCGAACAGCTGAAATATGCATCTGGCACTATCCTCTACCGGGTATTGAGAAAAATAAACTGGAAGGATGATTTTAAAGAGGAGTTTGATGCGAAGATAGAAGAGATAAACGAAGCGTTTAAAGGCTTACCAGAGTTCGCCACCGTACAAACGTCCATTACAGGCTTTTGGCAGCAGTTTCATAAGGATGAACGGTACAGAGATACGCAGATCGGATTTAGCGGAAGTGATTTTGAAACGGTACTCAAACGGCTGGAAGTATCTTTTAATCCTACAGGCACGCATAAATCGTTTGGTATAGATGAATTGGGTGAGGGTTATCGTTCCATGTTTTATCTCACCCTGGTATGTTCCCTCCTGGATGTGGAAGAAAAGATGGCTGACACTGAGGATGAAGAGTCGATCGGCGTCAACAGACCGCTGCTTACGATCCTGGCTATCGAAGAACCCGAAAATCATATTGCTCCGCAACTGCTGGGAAGGGTAATTAAAATACTTAAAACCATTGCAGAGAAGGAGAACTCACAGGTTGTATTGTCATCACATACACCTGCGATTATAAAACGGCTGGACCCGGAAAGTATTTTGCACTTCCGGATCACAGAAAACTATGAAACGGAAGTAAATAAAATAAAACTTCCGGTAAAGAAAAGTGAGGCATATAAATATGTGAAGGAAGCGGTGCATAATTATCCGGAAATTTATTTTGCCCGCCTGGTGGTTATCGGTGAAGGTGATAGCGAGGCTGTAATATTTAACCGGCTGATGGAGGTGATGAATGTTGATTTTGATGACAACATAATCACGTTTGCGCCGCTGGGACACCGTTTTGTTAATCACATCTGGAAATTGTTGGATGCGTTGAAAATTCCGCATATTACGCTTCTCGACCTGGATAGGGAGAGAGAAGGTGGTGGATGGGGACGAGTTAAATATGCGATAGAACAGTTACTTGAAGTAAATGTTGAAAAGAAGGACCTGCTTGAATTAAAAGATGGGTCAGTTCTGCCGGATGAAGACTTTAGGAAAATGCACACATGGTCAATAAAGGATAAAGATGATATCAAGAAACTGAACGACTGGGTTAATTCGCTTAAAGAGTATAACATCTTCTATTCAGTCCCTTTAGATCTGGATTTTTTAATGCTTACCCATTATACTGATGCTTATAAAAAAGCCATACCTAAGGGAGGTGGTCCCGAAATACCGGATAAAGAGAAAAATGAGCAGGGATTTAAAGACAAAACTGAAGGTGCCGTAAAAGCTACCTTAAAATCGGAAAAGGCCACTGGCTTTACGTATTCACAGGCGGAGAAAGAACTGATGATTTGGTATAACTATCATTTCCTTGGAAGAGGAAAGCCATCTACACATATTGAGGTGCTATCGAATATGACCGATGAGGAGATTATTAAAGATCTGCCCCCTGTATTTAATGATGTTTTTAATGCTATTTCTTCCATCTTAAAACCAACTTCAAAGAATGAAAAGAGTAAAGCCTGAAGATTGGCAACCGGCGGACGATATGACGCTTGAACGTACGGCGATGAATATCGCAAGGCGGTCTAATAACAAGCTGGTTGTGGCAGGGCCGGGAGCTGGCAAAACAGAATTGTTGGCGCAAAAGGCTTGTTTTCTTTTGCAAACGAATACCTGCCGCTTTCCTTACAAGATCTTGGCCATCAGCTTTAAAAGAGATGCTGCGCATAATTTGAAAGAAAGAGTGCGCGATCGTTGCGGAGATGATCTTTCAAAAAGATTTGAGTCTTTAACGTTTGACTCCTTTGCAAAACAAATACTGGACAGATTTAAGCAGGCCCTGCCAGAAGGATATAAGATAAGCGATGATTATGATGTGGAGTTAAGCGACCGGAAAATACTTGATAACTATCGTTTCGAGGATGAGAATTATCTGAACAGCACAGATCCGGAGGTAGTATTGAAGCTGCATGCTGCCACCTTGCCTCATTCGGCCAGGACTAAAGCGGAAAGAATAAGAAATAAGATCTGGAAGGAAATGCTCAGCTCCTCTCCTTCTCAATTATCTTTCAAAATGATAATGCGATTGGCGGAGCTTATTATTAAAACCAATCCAAAGATTAAAAAATACTTACAGCAAACATATCATTATGTTTTTTTAGACGAGTTTCAGGATACGACGGACATACAATATGATCTGTTTAAAACATGCTTCCTGGGTAGTGGATCCCATTTTACGGCTGTAGGAGATGATAAGCAACGGATTATGATATGGGCCGGCGCCCAGAATACGGTGTTTGAAGATTTCATGGACGACACCGGTGCCGCTCGTGTGGCACTGAGCACAAATTTCCGTTGCGCTCCCCGCCTGGTTACCTTGTTGAACCATCTGACTGAACACTTGCTCGAGAAAACAGATTTTGCTACTCCATCGGACAAATGGCAGCCGGATCAGGGCGAGTGCTCAATCTGGTTGTTTGAGAACGCTGAGAAAGAAACGCAGATTCTTTTCAGGGAAGTAAAAGAGTGGATTACGACGGAGGGCATTAATGCGAGAGACATCTGCATTCTTGTTAAGCAGCAATTAACCATGTATGCAGGAAATCTCATAGAGTATTTTAACAGAAACGGAATTAAGGCAAGAGATGAAAACAAGTACCAGGATATGCTTACCCAGGAGGTATCTGTCTTCATCATTAATGTATTATACCTCATCTATGATCCTCAAAATACCAATGCGAAAAAGGATGCATTCGATTTTCTGAGCAATATTCATACGGAGCTGGAAGACCAGCAGTTGCTTAAACTGGAGTTTGCCTTTACCAAGTTTGTTAAAACCCTTCGTAAGGATTATCCGAATCAGTTCTTTGGTGGAGACGAAATTGAAACGATGATCGCTGCAATTGTCGATTTCGCTGGCAAGGATCGCATTCGCGCTCATTTTACTCATTATAAGAATATAGGAGTGCTGAACAAAGCAATAGACGATCTGGAAAAGGAACTGCTCCACTGCTACGATGTAACGAATGATATAGTAGATGCATTAGACATGTTAATTGGCAAGGATACCATTCCTGTAATGACTATTCATAAAAGCAAAGGTCTTGAATACCATACCGTTGTATTTATCGGTTTGGAAGATGGCGCTTTCTGGTCTTACGAAAAGCAGCCGGATGAGGATAAGTGTACTTTCTTTGTGGCGCTTTCGAGGGCGAAGGAGAGAGTTGTTTTCACATTCAGCGAAGTAAGACCCAGCAAGTTTGGACCACGGGAACAGTCGATGCACACTATCAGGCAGATTGTGGAAGAACTGGAAAAATCAGGGGTGGTGGAGATTGTTGAAAAAAACTGACCTTTTCTCAGTTTTAAGCGCCTCACTCAGAAAATGAGGCGCTTGTTGTATTGGTTATCTGTTGGTTATCTGAAGTTTTATAAAAAAAGTTTACTCTGCGCAAAAAGAGTTCGCACAAGCATTGAAATTTTGTTATTGTGGGAGACTAAGCAACTACTATAAAAATATAAATTAGCGCCCAATGAAAGACGAAACATTATATACCTTATTCCGAGACTTTGTATTTGATATATACCCGCTTTTAGATCCGGCATTGGAGAAGAAATGGATCAAAAACAGATACGACAAGTATCCGTCACTCAAATATAGAGATAACGGGATGCCATACTTAAGTAATTATAGCCATAATGCCCCCTATAATATTACTGATTTGTTTAGGGGTTGGGGAGGTAAAGCTGATATTGAGATAAAAGAATTTCAGTCTTACAAAGAACTGGAAGCATACCTCCTGAATCATAAAGAATATAGGGAAACTATCTACCCAACGAATAAGGAAGGTTTGGATAGAAAACGTTTCGACTGGATGGCGATACAGGTTATTGAAGATATTCTGGAAAGATATTATCTTTTAAATAAAAGTAAGCAGCAAGATGAAACCTTGTTCCAATCCATTTATATGGAATTTGAGCACTATACTTACACAGAAAACCTGGAGTTTGATATTGCCATACCAATATTGTTTTTGCAGTTTGAGGAATCGGAACATGTTATAAATGATGGTATGTTGATAAGAAGAATCGGGGATGATTATCAACGGGCCAGGTTTAACGTTAGAAGCACTTCTTCTCTTATGCGCGATAGTGTAATTGCAGGCGCTACTCATGAGCTGGTGTTTAAAAACTGGCATATCAAAAAAGAAAAAAAGTACGCTGATACCAGCCTTAGTAATGAAAAAGCGTTTCCAATAGCACAGTTTGAGCTGTTTTTTAACGCTATCAAAATTGCTACGAATTATAATTCAGGTTTTGCTCAGATATTGATTTACCCAAAGGGGTGGGCCGATTTTTACTCAATGGATCTACCACCGTTGAGTGGTTTAACCGTTAGAAAGTATCCTAACGTTTTTGATGACCACTCCTGGAATGATTCATCTGTTCCCGTAATAACGTCCGCCGAAACTCAACGCATAGCGTCTATTTATGAGAACCTGCTTACTAGCGATAAAAATAAAATACAATTCGCGAATAAAAGGCTACGATCTTCTTACCTAAGAGATAACGAAGAGGATACGATTCTCGACATAATTATTGCACTGGAAACGCTTCTAAGCGACAATGATAAGGGTGAATTAACGCATAAATTAGCTATGAGAACGGCAAAGCTTCTTAGCGTTTATAATAAGAAGCATAATGTAATGCACGTTTTTCAGGCTATTAAAAAAATCTATAGCTATCGTTCAGCGGTGGTACATGGTACAGGTAAGGCCGATTCAAAAAGAGAAATCAAATTGCATAATGAGGCAGATCCCATTCCGGCAATCTCATTGGCTAATGACTACTTGAGGGAGGTACTTGGGATAATGATAGAGCATCCCGAATATTTAAATGCAGAGGAGGTTGACCGTTTGTTGTTGGAAGGTTAGAATTAAAGCACTACCCTATTAACAATGCCCCGCTCTTCCAGCGGGGCATTGTGGTATTATAATAAGTAATTACTTGGCCTTCTTCGTCCTTATCACCTTGTTGAAATTTTACTAGAAATGACTTTTTTGCAGGGATTAATCGAACCACCGCACTGGAGGGGCCACTCATCGCCGGCTAACCCAGTCCATGTATATTATCTGCAATTAGTTTTGCTACTACACCAACACCTATCTTATTTGCGGTATCAATAACCCATTTGCCGCCCTGTTTTAAATACTCTACTACCTTATTGCCATTTTTGTTTCTCGCTTCCGCTTCTGCATTAGCAACAGTGGCAAGTGCAGTAAATTCTTCTGGAGTTTTAGCAGTTAAATGGAGCTCGTCTTTTAGCTTTGATAATTCAGCACTTAGTGCTTCATAGTCAAGATCTGCAGGCACATTATTGTTGATTTGATTGAAGGTGCCTTGTACATTGGAATTATTACCCGTGGTAAAGCCCTGGGAATGGCTGATATTGTTTGTGGTCATAACGTTTAATTTGTCAATGATAGTAAAAACTTGCTGTTTTGTATGAGGTCGGAAATTACTGCTTTCAATTTGCTTCTTTAATATTGCCGATTCGCCAGGACGTAGCTCGTCGAATTTCTCCTGAAAATAACTCAAAAAATTGTTAACTGAAAGCTCCTGGTCTAAATATTTGTTGTCTTTTGAAATAATATCATAGGCATTATAAAGATACCGTTGCAGCCTTTGCGACTCGTCCGAAAAAGGTGTAACATGTAATACTTCCTTATAAATGGCTTCCAAAACCTTGCTAATGCACGAGTATTCTGAATGCAATCTTAATATGGAAATGCGCAGCGCTCTGTTGAGGTCAATTAATCCGGAAACTGTCTTTCTTTCATGTAACCAAACCCGGAAAGTAGTGTTGAACACCTGGTACCAGCTTCCTCTTAAACTGAAGGGGAAAGCAGGTTTTGCACCCTCCACTCGATTAAACCTAATCCCTTTTTCTTTTACCCGCTCTCCTGCATCGAGGTACACATATAGTTGCGGCACACAGGCTAGTACCGTCTCAGGATCCACCCCCGCTATTTTATCTTTACGCGTGGTATTCCGAATGTAATGCTGCTTAAGTTGTTCTTGCAATTTGTTTATGGGAACGCTCGCCAGGTGCGTGTCCTTAATCCTGACCTCTAATGACATGAGCGAGGAGAACACCTCGTTCAAACTCAGAGGATCGTCATAAACATCCGTTACGGTAAATACGAATTCGTATTTCGAAAGCACTCGCCCCTGGGAAGCATAGAAATGTTTCCCGACATTCTTAATCTTAATATTATCATCATCTAAAGAGGAAAACCGGATAGACCGCTTTATTTCACAAATACGGTCTTCACCGATCCAGTTATTCATCCCCATCTTGCGTCTTTGAATAATTGTCCCGGCGCCTCTGTAAAATTCGGTAAACGGTTCAGGTAGTGGCCATACCGGTTTTGAAAGCAACATACTTTGTTGCTCCTCCGTAAAGCTACGCAAGTCGGTGAATGTGTATTGAAGAAACAGTACCATAAAAAAAACCCACCGTGTCTAACACAAATGGGCCGAAACTTTGCATCCGCTGCTTTCGCAGGTATCAAGGTTTTGATACGAAATATCAAAAACGGTCCTATGATAGCTTCATTCCCTTTGGGTGATGCATATTAGCTCCAATCCATGGGATGACACGATGCATAATTGTTCTCAAATCGAATGCAGGTTAGGTCCTTTGCCACCCGCTAACCTAAATTACCGAATTAGTATTGACTTACCAAAAAACAGTTAACATTTAGGCATAGAAATGAGCAGCGTTAGCTACTTGATCACTTCATCCATCTTCTTAAATACCTCATCCACTACTCTCTTATTCTCCTCCGCAACATGCTTCCACGGCACCGGGCGGGTATGAATAATATCCAGCTCGTACCCGTATTCTTTTCCTAGCGTTTCTATATACTTTTTTACTTTACCCGTAGGCCTGCAGGTGCATAGTACAATATCATATCTTTTAGAAATAGAATAATCGAGCGCTATCCGTAAACGCTCTGTAAGCCCCACTCCTACGCTGATTAAGTAAATGGGAGTGCCTTTGTACTTGATCTCTTTAATGATCTCTGCTGGCCGGTGGCCGCGCATTAGCGGCCGGGTTCCTGTAATCTGTTGGTAAATGAGTCGTACACAGTCTGATTTTCCGGTGTTCTCGTATCCGGATAAATAAATAATCTTCTTCAAAACGAATGGTCAGGTTGGTTAGTCAATAGCCCTTCTTGTGAGGCGATATTTTACCAGTCTCCCTTTTTATAAAAAAGTACTCAACTACCGTGGTACATTTTTTCCTTCTTCGCGTTATACGTGGTTGCAGCCAAATTTTATGACCGTTAACAAGGGATTAACGCTTTATAAAAAATCAGCTTTCTATCTTTATCCCGGCAAAAATCGATTCACATACTCTCTATTAAAATCCACGAACAGCTATGATGTAGCATCCCCTCAACCTTATCGTTTCCCCGCTTTTCCCCGTAACCATCGTTTCCATAACGAGTAAAATGCAGTTTGCAGATGAAGCAGTTTTACTGTTTAGGGCTGTTGCTTGCCCTAACCCTTACCCTCTATGCCCGGCAGGATAGCCTTGTCGCGTTACCCGCTGGCTATCTTAAAGAAGTAAAGGCCAAAACCGATCGTTTACAGCAGCAGGTTAACCGCTGTACAGAGAAGGCAATTACAGCTCAAATTAAGCTGGAAGAAAAGCTGCATAAGCAGTACAGCAGGGTAAACCCCGCTGCTGCGGAAAGCCTTTTTAAATCATCGCTCGATAGCCTGCAACAGCTGAAAGAGCGCCTTCGAAGTAAGGTCGCTAAGCCTTTGTCTGAACTGGGTTTTGCTTCTCCTTACATGGATTCATTAAAGACTACACTGAACTTTTTAAACGATAGTAAGCTGGCAGCACTGAAAGACAATAAGGCCGTGAACGAGGCGCTGGAAAAAATGAACGGACTGGAAGATAGGTTAGGCCAGGCCGGCTCGGTGCAGGATTTTCTTACTGAAAGAAAACAGTTACTGAACACGGAGTTGGCGAAGTATACACAATTGGCCGGCAGCCTGAAGCACCTGAATAAGGATACGTATTATTATACAAAGCAGCTACAGGAGTATAAGGAAGCGTTTAAGGATAAAAAGAAGGCGGAGGCGAAGGCCATGGAGCTGTTGAATAAAGTGCCTGCTTATAAGGATTTTCTGGCGAAGCATTCACAACTGGCCGGGTTGTTTAACCTGAAGCTAACGGATGGCAAACGCAGTGTGGAGGGCTTGCAAACGCGTTCGGTAGTGGAGGCTACCATACAGGAAAAAGTGGGTACGAGCCCACAGGCGAAACAGGCGGTAAGCGAGGCGATGGACAAGGCTTCGCAGAAGTTTGACGAATTGAAGAAGCGGTTTCCGTCGTTGAATAACGCAGGTGAAATGCCGGATTTTAAACCCAATAACATGAAGACGAAAAAGCTGGCAGACCGGCTGGAATGGGGCGGTAATCTTCAGTTTAAACGTAATTCTACCTTCCTGCCTACGACTACCAACATGGCGTTGCAGTTGGCGTATAAGTTTAATGAGAAGACTTCCGCAGGGGTTGGACTATCGTATGCACTGGGCATGGGGTCCGACCTGGATCATATTAAATTATCGCATCAGGGCCTGGGCCTCCGCAGCTTTTTTGAGATGAAGGTGAAGGCCTCCTTCTTTGCGGTGGCTGGCGGTGAGGCGAATTATCTGTCGCATATTCGGCAGGTGGGTGAGTTAACCTCTTTTCAGAAGTGGCAGCCTTCGGCGCTGGTGGGCGCTGAGCTGAAACATACCATCAAAGGCAAGTGGAAGGGGGGCTTGCAGGTGTTGTATGATGTTATAGCTCACACGCAAGCGCCCCGGCAAAGCCCCTGGCAGTTCCGGTTTATTTATACAAAATCTAAATAGTTCTAATAAAGCAAATCAACCTTTTCCTAAACCAATTTTTATGAAACGTATTGTAGCATGTTGCATGGTGCTGCTGGTATCCCTTACCCTGAAGGCACAGCTTTATACCGATGTTGTTAACTATAAAGCGACCGGCACCCCTGTTTATGGGGTAAAAATTAAAACCAATTTCCCTTTTGTCAATGGCTCTCAAATGCCCAGCATTCACTTCCAGGGCTATTCCTATGGCTCGTCTGAACCCATTGATCTTACACTGGTGTATTATGTGTGGGACAATACCTTTATTCATCAGTGCCTCAGCAGCGCCGGTGCCTATACCCCACCTATGAAGCTGGCGAATGAAAATGGCAAGGTGTCCATTTTTATTGACAGCAAAAGTTATTTCCAACGATTTAATGTGCATGTAGATGCAGGCGGCCTGGCTGGCGAGAATGCATCGAACCTCGCGGGGTGGACCGCCGTGGATTCTAACCTGATCTCCTCCGCTTCGGCCGTTACCCAGGTGGCCTATGTGAACCGCTTTAGCGGTACGGTGTATCTGCCGAATGGTAAGGTAGATAGCGCTTCTACGCGCATTGAAAGCGATGGCGATGCCGTGTCGTATGCGAATATGATGTTAGGGGTAAAAACCACCACTTCGCTGGGCACTACGGCGCCGATGCTGTATAATTTATCCTTACGCAAGGATGGTTTGTTTTCTGGCAATACCACCGCCCCTACGCTGGAACTCTATGCCCTTAGAAAGAATGGAACCTTTATAGCGCCTTTTCTGGTAATGCCGGATGGTACGGTGGTGCTGGCAGGCGCGCAGAACGCGGTGAACGGGAACGTGGGCATTGGCGTGAGAGACACTAAGGGGTATAAGCTGGCCGTAGGTGGTAATATGATCGCTGAAAAAGTAGTGGTGAAACTACAGGCAAGCTGGCCCGATTATGTGTTTGCCCCTCACTATAAGCTACCTACGCTGAAGGAGCTGGAAGCGTACCTGGAACGGGAGAAGCATTTACCGGGCTTTGCTTCGGCAAAGGAGGTGGAGGAGAATGGAGTGGATCTGGCCGCTACGGCGAAGGCACTTACAAAACAGGTGGAGGAGCTTACCCTTTATATCATACAGCAGCAGAAGGAACTGGAGACATTGAAGGAGCTGGTGAAGAAGTCAGCTTGTAATTAATTAATGGAGGGTTTCTTATTTATCACTGCAAATGTTTGTTATGAAGTGGTTTTCTTTATCGCTTGCGCTGCTGGTAGCGCCGGTAGTGGCCTGTTTTGCACAGAGTAATTCTCCTAATCCGGCGGTTATACCTAAAAGTTTTTCTGCGGGACCGAACGAGGCTTCGCTGGATAAGTTTACGGAGTATGAGGTGGATTTTTCGAAGGGATTGGCGGAGGTAGGTATTCCGCTGCATACTATTAAAATGGACGATGGTGAAATTCCTATTGCATTCGGTTATCATGGTGCAGGTATTAAGGTAACGGAAGTGCCAGGGTATTTGGGCGCCGGATGGTCGTTGAGCGTGGGCGGTAGTCTCACCAGATCGATCATGGGCGGCAGGGCCGATGAGGCAAGCACTGGCTATATGAGAGATACAGTACGCACGGCTATTAATAAGCTGGTGGATGCCGACCTGTATTATTTGAACCAGGTGGCTACCGGCGAGGTGGATGCGCAGCCGGATGTTTTTTCGGTGAATGTACCGGGTGCGGCAGTGAAGTTTGTAATGCCCTGGAATAATGGGTATAAGCCGGTGACAATACCAAGAAGTGCTGTTGCGGTGGATAAGTCGTTTGACCCGGTATCGGGTAAGCTGTTTTTCACAGTGACTACTCCGGCAGGCGTACGATATATTTTTGGCGAGAATTACCGGGAGGTGACTACCTCCAATAATGGTGGCGTTGAGTCGATGGCGACATCGGCCTGGAAGCTGGAAAAGGTGATCTCTGCCAATAGCAGGGATACGGTGTTTTTTAAATACCATGCCCAGAGCAGTATTGCCATTCAGGATGTGAATGAGGTATGGGGTATCGACGATAGCAGAACGCTGGTATCGCCGGATAATGATGTGCCGTCTGGCAGTATCTATCCAAACAATTCGCAGGTGTTCCTGAATGCTTCTTCGTATTCGTCTTCTACCCTGGAATACCTGATTGATACGATTGCTTATAAAAACAGGCGGCTGGTATTTGAAGAAGCCGCGCAGGGACGTAAGGATTTTGGAAGCACCTGGCCTTCTAAGCCCTTTAAGAGCATGAAGGTGTATGCGCTTAATTATGCTACGGGCGCGTATGAGCTAACGGAAACAGTGGAGGGTTACCTGAGTTATTTTATGACGGGCACCGATACGTTAACACGTAGACTGCGGCTGGATTCTGTAAGGTTTCTGGACGCGAATAGTGTAGTAGTGAAGATGTATAAGATGCAGTACGACAACCAGGGCCTGCCCCGCAGGGATTCGAAGGCGAGGGATCTGTTGGGCTATTTTAATGGTAAGAATAATAGTACGCTGATACCAAGAATGACCCTGAATTATATCACCGGTGTAGGCGGCACAGGAAGCCCGATCACCATAGGCAGCGATATAGCGAATGGTCGTGATCCTGATTCGGTGAAAAGCCAGGCTTGTGTGTTGAAACGATTATATCTGCCTACTGGCGGGTATAATGAATATGAGTATGAGCAGAACCGGTATCTGGAGGATGATAGTATTATACTGGCCGGAGGCTTGCGCATTAAGAATATTAAAGGCTATGACCCGCTGGGGAACACGCGCCTGACGCGGTTTTATAAGTATGGTGAGGGAGAGAATGGCGCGGGTAAGAAGAACTTTGTGTTGCAGGATTTTAATTTTGTTACAGCGCAAACGCATAATTACTGGCATTCGTTTTCGGGCGGCATCATGTTGATGTTGACAAAGCGACGCCGTACCGTAGGCGCTTCACCGAACGTGGACCTGGTGCCCTGGGATGCAGCGCCGGTTATTTATAGCACGGTGACGGAGTATAGGGATAGCCTGGGATTGGGAGGTAAAACGGTGATGCGGTATACGGATCAAACCGATGTCACGTCTACTGCTTCGTATGCGAAGCCGTTCCGCAATAGCTATTTCTATCGACGCGGGCAATTGGCCAGCAAGGAGGTGTACCGGAGAACGGGTAGCGCTTATGTGCTTAAGAGTTCGCAGCAGTATAATTATCAGGCGTTTTCGGATACGCTGTACCAGTTCGCCGGATTGGTGGCTATTCGTAATTCGGTAAATGAGGGCGAATTGAATGGAGGGGTGATCCTCCCCAGCAGTGCTACGAACCCTTCGGATGAAATGTATATACAGCATAGCTGGTATGCGATCAATTCAGGAGATAACGCAGTAACGAGTGTGGTTACGCGCGAGTATGATGACAATGATCCTTCTCGCTTTTTTACTACGGTTACAAAGTATGAGTATGATAATGTAAGGCATCTGAAGCCTAACAGAACCACCACGCTGAATAGTAATGGCGATTCTTCCCTGGTGGCGTTTAAGTTTCCGGCGGATTATGTAACTACCGGCAGCACCACCGGCAACGGTGTGCTGGATGGTATGCTGAGCAGGAACATGCAGTCTTTCCCAATTGAGGTTACAGAGTATAAAATTACGAAAGGCAGCACCGCCAGAAAGTGTTATGGCAGTGTGCTGAACCTTTATAAGAGCGTGAATAACGGTAAGGATCTGGTGCCGGATGTAATTAAGCGCCTGGCGCTGGATTCTCCGGTGGTGAATTTTACGCCTTCTTCTATTGCCGCAGGCAGTATTCAGTTTGACAGCCGGTATAAGAATGTGGAGAGCTTCCCGGTGTATAGTGCTACCGGAAAGGTAGCGCAGCATGCGCCTAAAACAGATCCTCCGACTGTATTTATGTTTGATTATAGCGATGAAAGCCTGGTAGCAGTGGTGCAGAATGCGGCGCCTTCTGAGGTGGCGTATACTTCTTTTGAAACGCCTGTTAAAGGGAATTTTAGCTTTTCGGGTGCCACTACGGTGGACGCCTCGGCCCCAACGGGTAAGAAGGCGTATAACCTCTCTGGCGGTGGCATTACATTCCCCGCGCTCGTGAGTTCTAAAACCTATACGGTGTCTTACTGGACGAAGAATACGGTACCCTATTCTATTGCCGGCACAGTAAGCGGGTATCCGGTAAAGGGTAAGTCGTATGGTAGCTGGACGTATTATGAGCATAGAATACAGGGTGTTACAGGCGCTACGCTCACGGGCGCGGGATGGATCGATGAACTGCGATTGTATCCGTCGGCGGGCAGGATGGTGACCTGCGCTTATACGCCCTTTGGCGCTGTGGCGGCTAAGGCGGATGAAGCAGGTAACCTGATGTTTTACGAGTATGATGCTATGAGCCGGTTGAAGACGGTAAGGGAGTTTGAGCATATCGTTAAAACAGTCGATTATAATTATAAGAAGTAACCCCTGTAAATATTGAGTCATGAGATTTTTGAGACTTTTTCTTCTTGGTTTATTGGTGCTGGTGCCGCACCTGGCGGCATGGGCCCAGTCGTATAGCATTCAGGGGCCGTCTTGTGTTTTACCGGGACAGGCAGTGACGTTTAGCATTAATGGCTCCTGGAGCATTGGAGATAGTTTTTCGTGGTGTGTGAACGGCGGTACGATCTCGGGTGTTAGCACAAGTTGTAAGAATGGCCAGAACGTGTCGAATATTACCGTGATCTATTCGAACAATGCCGGCTCTACACAAATAAGTATGAGTAAAAATGGCGGTACTACGGTGTATTTTTCGCCGGTGGTGCTGAGCGATAATCAGATCAATGTAGGCGCTACGCAGAATATAGTGAGTGGTACGGTGCCAGATCCGCTTACCTCTGTTACCGCCATTCCTGGCTGTGAGGGGTATACGTTTCAGTGGCAGCAGAATCCGTATACGTTTAATGCCTTGTCAGACGACTGGACAGACATCGATGGTGCTACGAGCGCCACGCTTACGTTACCGGCAATGACACAAACGATGAACTATAGACGTGTGGTGTTTGCAGGTGGCTTTTCGGTAACGTCTACCGGCATCACGGTGAACGTGGTTCCGTCGCTAACGGGTGGTACCATAACCAACCCGGTAAGCCAGCCGGTGATCTATAATACCAATCCGGGTACCATTAACTCTGCCACGGATGCTTCCGGCGGCTGGAACGGCAGTTATGCGTATCAGTGGCAAAAAAGCACAGATGGTACGAATTATTCGGATATCTCCGGACAAACGGGCCTTTCCCTGAACCCCGGAGCGCTTACAGCGTCTACCTATTTTAAAAGGATGGTTAAGAGAGGCACGGAAACAGCGTTTTCGAATGTGGTGTTGATCAGCGTGTATCCGCAGTTTGTGATTGGCAGTATTGCCAGCCCGGTAGGCAGCGCGGTGAATTATAATACGTCTGTCCCGCAGATCAATGGCCCTACCCGCAGCGGTGGTGGCTGTTCGGGAAGTTATTCTTTCAAATGGCAGTCTTCCACGAATGGTACTACGTTTAGTGATATTGCGGGGGCAACGGCGTTGAACTTTACACCCGGACCGCTTACGGCTTCTACCTATTACCGGGTGGTGGTGTTCTGTGGATCGGAAAGCAGAACATCGAACAGCATTTATATTCAGGTATATCCTCAGTTAGTGGCTGGCACGCTTTCACCCGCCAGCCAGAGTATTGATTATAATACAGTGCCCACTGCTATTACCGGCACGGCAGCTACAGGCGGCAACGGCACGTACAGTTATGCCTGGCAGTCTTCGCCGGATAATATAACCTTTTCAACCATCAGCGGAGCTACGGGCGTAAATTATACGCCTCCTGCGCTTACGGCTACCACACATTATCGCAGGTCTGTTACCTGCAATGGAGTAACGGTGTATGCGCCTAAAGTGACGGTAACAGTAGATCCTCCCCTCACCTCGGGCGGTACGATTACACCGGCTACTGTTACGGTAAATTACAATACCAGTCCCGGACAGCTTTCGGGTACGGTGCCTTCTGGCGGTGGACCATTGTATGACTATAAGTGGCAGTTTTCAACGGATAATGTTAGCTGGAGCTACATCAGCGGGGCTACGGCCCAAAATTATACGCCACCTGCGTTAACCAGTAAGCGGTATTACCGCAGAGAGGCGATCAGCAATGGAACCTCTATATGGAGCAATACGGCGACGGTGTTTGTGTATGCGGCGTTACAAGCCGGTAGTATATCTCCTGCCAGCGCAACGATAAATAACAACGCGGTGGCACCACAGCTAACGGCGAATCCTACGGGCGGTAGTGGTGTGTATACCTATCAATGGCAGTCGTCGGATAACAACAGCACCTGGACAAGCATTTCCGGGGCTACAGACGATCAGTTGAATCCGGGAATGCTTACCGAAACGGCTTATTACAGGGTGATTGTTACCAGCAACGGAGTTTCGGCTACTGCTGCAAGTGTAGCGGTGAATGTATTGCCGGAGTTCTCCGCAGGCGCCATTAGCCCCGCCCTGAAGAGCATTAACTACAATACAGCCGCCGGCTCGTTTACGGTGAGCCCTTCGGGCGGTAACGGCACGTATAGTTATGTTTGGCAATATACGGAGGACGATGGTTATTGGTACACCATCAGTGGGGCTACGTCAGCAACATACACCGCGGGTACTTTAACGAAGGACAGGTCTTTCCGGGTGATCGTTACGAGCAATGGCGTTTCACAAACAAGCATAAGTGCTACCGTAAAGGTGTATCCCCAACTGGTGATCGGAACGGTGAGTCCGGCTGTTCAAACGGTTTCGGTGAACGGCGAGGCGCAAAGCTTGCGGTTGTCTACCGTGTCAGGTGGAAATGGCGTGAACAGCTTTACCTGGCAGCAATCGGCGAACGGCTCTTCATGGGCAGACATAGCCAATACGGATAACCAGAATTATCAGCCTGCTGCGGGAACAACGAATCAGTATTACAGGGTGAAGGTAACGAGCAACGGAGTATCAGTGTTCTCCAATCCAGCCCTGGTGCAGGTGCAATTGCTCGGTGGCATTATTGGCGTATCGGCATCGCCCGTGGCGCCAGGTGGCAGCGCCAGCATTACGAATGTGGCGGGTGCTTCTAATGGAGCTTGCGCCGGTGGGTATGCCTATGAATTTCAGAAGTCGACCGATGAAATGAATTGGGATGTGCTGCCTTCGGCCAGCCTTACGGGCCTTACCGGCACGGCTTTTTATAGAAGAAAGGTTACCTGTGGAGCGGAAGTTACTTATTCCAATACAGTATGCATTCGCGTGGAAGGTGCGCAAACTATTATTCCGGATACGTCTACGATGGTATCGGTTACGGAGCCAGTAGCAACAATGAAGGCATACGGATCGGGCGCTTCGGCCACGAACATGAATTATATCCGTACCAGAACGGTGCGTAAGTCTGGCGTTACTACAGAAACGGCGGCCGATGCGCTAACGAATGTACAGGATGTACGCGAGAGCACAGAGTATATGGATGGTTTCGGACGTACGCTGCAGGTGGTGGATAAGAAGGCGACGAATGCAGGCAAGGATTGGGTGAAAACGACCTTCTATGATGACTTGGGCCGGGAAGCGGTGAGCTTTTTACCCTATCCGGATAATGCTTCGGATGGCAATTTTAAACTAAGCCCTGGCAGTGTGCAGACAGCCTTTTATAATACCTTCTATGAGAATAAGGAAAACTTTTACTATTCGAGGAAGGTGTTCGACAATGCCCCGGATGATGAGGTAAATGAAACGCGTAAGCCGGGTAAGTCCTGGGAAGGAAATGCCCGTGGCAACAGAACGCTTTCACGCACGAACAGATTGAGCGAGGGCGTGCGGGTTTGGAGAATCGGCTATAGCGAGTCGGACCTGCCGGTAAGTACCGCGGTGTATCCGGCCGGTAGTTTGATGGTAACGGAAACGACGGATGAGTCGAATACCAAAACGGTAACGTATAAGGATGAACAGGGTCAGGTAGTGCTGGAGAAGGTGCAGTTTGGAGCTAAGATCGGCGAAACACATGATGACTGGCTGTGTACCTATTATGTACGGGACGATTTTGGTCGCCAGCGCGTGGTGATTACACCGAAGGCGGTAAATGCGATTAAGAGCAATTGGGTGATGACCTCTGCGATTTTTACGGAGCTGTGTTTTGGTAGTTTTTATGATAAATATGGCCTGGCGGTGGTGAACCGCATGCCCGGTGCCGTGAATGAAATGGTGTACGATGGCCGGGAGCGACTGGTATTGGAGCGGAACGGAAATGATAAGCAGCGCGGCTATTGGCGGCTGGTAGGCTTTGATGCCCTGAACCGGGTGGTAATGAACGGCCAGTACTTCTCTCCTTCTTCCAGACTGGTACTGCAGGATAGTCTGTTAACCTACGGCGTAGCGTCGAAAACGGTTACTCACAGCTATCCGGAAGTCAACCTGGTGATGGAACAGTATGGCGGGGCTGCTTTGTATGAGGCAACTACCAGCATTACTTTGCTGCCGGGCTTTAATACGAATACGTCGGCCGTTACGCTGGAAATAGACCCGGCGGCGGCGGGTGATACAGAGGTGGTAACGCTGAATAGTTTCCTTACAGCCGTGAATCCCGCTTCTCTCAAGGTAAATAAGTATTTTTATTACGATGATTATACGTTCGCCGGTGCTTTGCCTGCTGTTCCGTCGTTGTTGGGTAAGGCGAAGGTGTATAGCAATGATAACCCGGATGTTCCTGCTGCTTTTAGCACCATAAACACCGGTTTGTCTACGGGCGTTAAAGTAAGGATTTTGGGCACCGATCAGTGGCTGGTAAGTACCGCGTATTTTGACCATAGGAACAGGAATGCCCAAATAGTAAGAAATAACAGCAGTGGTGGCATTTCCACTACAACTTCGCTGTATAACTTTTCTGGGGAGCTGCTCAGCAGGTATGTTGCACACATGAACGCAGCGGCAGCCACTACTCCTACTACCTTATTGTACACGTATCATTTCAACCCGGCAGGAAAGATAGATTCTGTTAAGCTTTGCCTGAATGATGACTTTGCCGCACAGCGCACCATTTCGTATAAAACGTATAATGAGCTGGGCAAGGTGAGTAAAAAACGGATCGGCGTAACCGGAACAACCGCCCAACTGGAAACGTTTGATTATAGTTATGGCATGAACGGATTGGAGGGTATTAATAAGAGTTTTGTTAATGGTACGGGCGGTTCGTCGAATTGGTTCGGACAGGTGATTGGTTTTGATAAAGGGTTCAGTGCCCGCCAGTACAGCGGTGAGCTGAGTGGTAGTAGCTGGAAAACGAAAGGATCGGTAGCCCGCGCACTCGGTTTTGGGTATGATCAAATGAGCCGCCTGGTGGAGTCTGACTTTAGTCAGCAGAATGAAGGCAGCACCACCTGGACCAACAGCCCTGTCGATTTTTCGTCTGCCTTTAAGTATGATGACAATACCAATCTTTCTTCTATGGTGCAGTATGGTATGGATGGCGCGGTGAGCAGAAAGGTGGATAGCCTGGAAATGGGCTTTTATGCGAATTCGAATAAGCTGAATTATGTGAAAGATCATAAGAATGTAAGCGGTGGCCAGAACCGGGATGATTTTAATGAGCTGGTAAGTAATACGGCTACCGACTTTACGTATGACCAAAACAGTAACCAGACCAGAGATCGTAACAAAGGGATCGATTCTACCTGGTACAATGTGCTGAACCTGCCGGAAAGAGTGGCCGTGCCTGGAAAGGGTGTTGTTTCGTTCTTGTATGATGCAGATGGTAACAAGCTGAGAAAGCTGGTAGTAGATAGCACCAGCACACCGGTAAAAAGGATAGAAACGGATTATATGGGAGATCTGGTATATACCAATGACACGCTGAGAGAGGTATTTTATGATGAAGGCAGGATAAGAATGGTGTACAAGGAGAACAGACCTCCTAAGTTTAGCTGGGATTATTATATACCGGATAACGCAGGTAATATAAGAATGGTGATTGCCACCGAAAGCGATACGTCTAAGTACGTAGCCACGATGGAACCGGAGTATGCGGAAACGGAGAATTTACTTTTCAGTAATATCGACAATACCCGTGTTCCCAAACCGGTAGGCTATCCTGCGGACGCATCGAATGCCCCTAACAACTTCGTGGCCAAACTGAATGCACAGAATGGACAGAAGATCGGCCCTTCCCTGGTATTGCGTGTAATGGCCGGTGATACGGTACAGGTGGGCGTAAAGGCCTTTTATAAATCGGGCAGCAGCAGTTCCTACACCTCCCCTGTTAACGACCTGGTAACCGCGTTGCTTTCTGCCTTTAGCGGCGTGGGCGTGGTCGACGGTATCCATAAAGGATCAGGCGCGGGAAGCCCGATCAGTACCATGAATGCCGCCTTGTATAACGAAATGAAGAATAACGACCCATCCCAGAACCAGCCGGATAAGCTGAAGGCATTCATGAACTACGCCGGATTTGACGATCAGTTCAATATGTCGGATGATAACACAGGGGTGTTACAGGTACAGAATGCGCCCGATGCGGTGCAGGTATTGAGTACGGGCAAAATGGTGGTGAAGAAAACGGGCTTTATGTATTTCTTCGTATCCAACGAAACCGGACAGGATGTGTACTTCGACCGGCTGGTAGTGGAGCACTATGGCCGCCTGTTGGAAGAAACGCATTATTATCCGTATGGCGGTATCATGGCAGGCATTAGCAGCAAAGCATTGAAAGGCGATGACTATATCGAGAACCGCAAGCTGTTTGGCGGAAAAGAACTGAACGACAAGGAATTTGCCGATGGCGCTGGTCTGAAATTGGCTGATTTCGGTGCCCGCTGGTACAACGCCCTTGCAGGCAACTGGACCACCCTCGACCCTAAAGCCTCGGAAATGCAGGCATTCAGTCCTTACAATTATTGCTTAGGCAACCCGGTTCGCTATATAGATGGAAATGGCAAAAAACCTACCGATATTGTGTATATAGATATATACGGACGGGAAGTGCACAGAATCAAGAGCGATGCGGAGTTCAGAACATTCATTCAATTCTCCTATATGGCAGCAGATCCTGCAAAGTCGAACATAGGCTGGATAGAAGTACCGATGCCTGGCATTATCGCGGAAAAAGGGGGAATGGCTACTACAGACGATAAATATCAGCAATACGACTACCTGATCGCCGCACGTACCGGCTATGTGAACCAGGCAAAGAATGCAGGCGCTTTGCAACTGTATACAGAAGGAGGAAATCCAATACCCAAGTCGGAGCTGGCTCAGATTCCTGATCTTAATCCTACCTTGGTGAAAGCAATGGTAATGGAAGAATCTACCATGGGCGATCGCGGCATAACGGATATTATGCAATCAAACGTCCGCGGCGACTGGAAAACTTCCCATCAGTTAAAACAAGCCTATGGAATAAAAAAGGACGAAGTAATGACCCCTTCCATATCACTCTGGTTAGGCGTTAGAATACTTATGACCAAAGGATTCAAAGGCGGAATAAAAGTAGACAAAGGCGGGAAAAAGACCTACACCTTCCAGGGCTACAAAAAAGCCGTTAAAAATTACAACGGTGGCGGCAACGAGTTCTACACGGAGCAGATAGAGCAGTTGCTGAAGAAGGTGATAGAGGGTAATAAATCAATACCAAAAAAAGCCATAGAGTGGCTTAGCAGGCCTCCACAGTTAAAAATTCCAGAGCAGCAAAAAAACGAACCAATACTTAGATAAAAACATAAATGCACGTATGAAAACACCATTTTTAGTAAGCCCGTTTAGTAAAAACAGTTGTATCAACGCCCCTCAGGGTAACAGCGCGTTCAGTAATATGAAAGCAGCATTCTTGATAGGAGCGTTCATGCAGGTCTTCTTAACAGCCTGTTCGCAGAATGCAGACTACCCTAAACAGGTAGTAGAAAAGGGCGAAGTAGGAAAACAGGTCGAGTATGAGATCAAAGGCGATCCCGACCGCACCAGGTACAGGATGACCTATATGGGATCTATAAAAACAAAAAGTGATACAACGTTAAAATTTCTCAACCTGATAAATATAACCGGCGGTTTTGACAGTCGCAAAGCACATTATACCGGAGCAGTGTTATTATACGACCAGCATAATAACTACTTAGGTGATTATGCAGTACCGGACACCCTTTCGCTTCCGGTAAAAATAGAAGGCACCAGCCTTGTTTTTCCAGGTCAGCAGGATTGTAACGCCATCACGAAAATTGATTTTGCTAACCAAATTCCAAAAGAGATCTTCATCAAATGTGTAGGTGAATCAGGAGACTTCTACCCATTTGACCATGTTGATTTCTCTCCGGACCATAAGTAATGCTGCTGGCATTACTTATGGTTTATCAAACCGGAAAAACGAAGTACGCAAGCTGACCTTACTTCTCATTATCGGAATGGATGAACGGAGGTGATGGAACTATTACTTGTGCTTTGAATATCCACTAATTGGGGTGTAGTGATACGATGTGTCACCATGGTACATTCCTGCGACACACGTATTAATCTACGTTGCATGAATAATGGCTGAACAGTCTTGTTCGGCCTGGTATTTCTTTGCCCTTACGGCAAAGACAGCTTTTGCTTTGCTTCTTGTTTAACATTACTATAATGATCAGGAGATACAGGATAAAGACGCTCTCCAATGTACAGTTGGAGTTTTTTCATACGAATTCTTAGAGCTGGATATTCTTGTCCGGCTATGTATATAACCTGTATCAAATGATTGAATGGAGAAGGACAATGATGAACATACTTTTACGAACATGGCAGATAGAAAGTGAAACAGACGACGACGCTCTTTCGGAAACGGTTGAAAGCAGTAGTGACAGGAGCCATAAGAGGATACGCATCAAACTGGTATCAGAGATAACGAACTTGAATTAGTACCAAGTCCGGCCTCCAGGCCGGCATTTGTCCAACCGAGAGCTGGGTATTCTTATCCGGCTAGTTATTCTTTTCCCTCAAAGGCTGTAAACGATAAAGGTCATGTGCATTATTAATATAAAAACGAAGGGGTTCTACCAGTTTACAAGTCAATCAATTAACAAATACTATAACAACAGAATCATGAAGTACTGCTTAATTTTAATGCTAACGGTCATTTGTAGCAACACGCATGCGCAAAACACCTCGCCAGCTTTGAACAAAACGAAAGTGAACCAACAAAATGCTTCACCCAAAATTACTAAAGCGCACCCCCAGCTGCGAAGCGCTGCAACAACAAACAGCCAGACATCGAAACATCAGCCGCAAAGCTCGTTAACAACGAACAGTCAGGTGCCGAAAGCGCCGCCTGCCACCGGCAAGACGGCAATTTCTGGTAGTGCACAGGCGAACCACAGCCAGCCTCGAACGAAAGAAGCTGCCAGCGATAATACTACACAAATCAAAATGGTTCGGTCAACAGTTAACGAAGAAGACCGGAAGTTTCTGACCGCCGAAATAAGGAAGTTCGCGAAAGAAACCTTCGGCAATGATTCAGATAAAGACATTCAGGAAGACCAGTTCAAAAATGCTGCTGAAATATTTGAATTTCGGCTTGGTGCAAAACCTGAAGACCCTGCAGTGATCAAGAGACTACTGGAATCATCCGGTCCCCAGGTGGTGCAGGTGCTGAGGTCTAAATTCTTAAAATACTTCCCGCAATTTAAAATTGTGGTATTGTCCGCAATATCGACAACGGGAGCCCCGGTTGGGATGGAGTTTCACTGCATGGATGGCGACTCGGTGAGTTACTACAGTGAAACACAAAAAAAATGGTTAAAGGTCCTCTTCTCACAACCAGGTTAACGACAGCCAATCCATTCAATCATAAAATCATCATCGATGCCCTACAACGAACTGATGTCGATGGTTACAACAGACAGAATATGACGAAGTACGAACGTTTAATGGACGCTATTACCCCGGAATTAATATGTAACGGTTTTACACGGATACAAACAGAGTTTCATTGCTCCCAAAAGGGCTATCATGGTATCATTAGTATGCAAAGGAATTCGAATAGCTATACCAACAACTACAAGTTCACATTAGTAATTGGCGTAGTCTGTAGTGCCTTGAAAACATTCTTCAACGATGTGGTTCAGTTTCGGTCCTATAGAATACACGATGCACATTGGAGAGAAGAGCTAGGGCCATTCATACTAGGCAATCAACGGCATTGCTGGGTATTGAACGATGACAACATCAGCATAGTTGCCGATCAGGTGCTGGAAGTGCTTAGAAAAGTTGGCCTGCCACTGTTAAATAAATATATGGTAGAAGACCATTTGCTAAGAGCATGGAAAGTTAAAAACGGTAGCGAAATCATGGAGTTCAGGAACATGGTGAATCTTACCAGCCTATTAAGGTTTCGCGCTAATCCGCAATGGCAGGTAATCGCCAACGACTATAAAAAGAAATTACAATCTCACCACTTGTACAATGAGTGGCAAAAGCATGTGAGGTGGCTTAACAGTTTTCAATAAAGTGATGCCCATGTCAAGGCAATATAATGCACCAATACACTATCGGCATAAGCCTGCGGGAAGCTTGTTAAGTGCCAGGGCATTTTGCAATAAGGGGAACCATTATTAATTGAGATGTGAATGAGAATGATGCAAACTAATTTTTTGTTAGGTGAATGGATAATCGATGATGCAACAACCGACGACACCATGCCCGTGCTCATGAGAGACATGGACAGTCAGACGTACATACCCAAAAAGGACATACTTATCAGATTCACGGAAAGAGGCGAACTGACATACAGCAGCCCTGTGCTCGGACCGCATCCTTTCATCTACATGCGGTATCAATTAGTGAATAACAAACTGATTACACGTATGCACGGCATTCCCTACGAACGGAAATACGAGGTAGAGCCCCTACCCGATGGCAGATTGCACATAACAGGCAGCAATGATGCATCAGCTAATGAGTTCATCGGCCGCCGCGAGATGTTTCTGAAAAGATATGTTCCGGAGAAAGGCAGCGGTAAGCAGGAATAATTGAAAAATGGGAATTACCCCCATGGTTTTTTAGGTTAATTCTAGGTGCGAGTCTGGATATTCTTATCTGACTCTATGTTTTCCTTCACCGACTACCCAGTAAACAAAGATTTAACGATAACTATAAATGCAAAGAAAAATGACAACACAATTGAAACAAGGCCCATCGCGCCTCAAAACTACGGCAGCCACTTTAGAAATGAGAAGATTCAGCATGCTCCGCGCAGGCATGTCACCATTCAAACCCGTATTCTCCTTTCGTCTTTGTACGCAAAGGGATCAATTACAGGCACACTTCTACGAACAGTACCAGGGCCAGCTAGTGAGATTGCAGACCACGTTGGCGAACGACCTTCCACAGGCGGATAAGCAGGCTGCATGGAGTTTTCACTTTGACGATAATCGCCCACGTCTCCTGGAGATCGGGGGACAAACGGTAGTACTTGCGATTGATCAACCAAAACCAACCATCAATATATCCATAGATGAAATGACTGTTCAATAGCCGTCACACTTTTTTTCTATACCCATATCCGCCAACCAAAACCAGGGAACCTTGCCATTTGGCGAGGTTCCATCTATTCTTTTTTCCGAACTGAAACGAAATGAATATGAGATTTATGGTAATGAGCCTAGGTGCTATGATGATCACCATCACCACTTTCGCTCAAAAGCGTCCTCGTTATACAATATATACCGGCGACAGGAAGTATTTTAATGAGCAGTTTAATAAAATTATAAAAGAAGACTTTCCGGAAATGCAGGACATTGCTTGTAGGCCGGATATTGCTTGTCTTCGCTTTCGTTCCGATACGTTTAAGTTCCAAATAACAGCCGGGTTTTCAGGTGAACGAGAAATAGCAGCTTCACTTGAAAAAGCGTCCATCACTTTAACGAGTATCTTCTGGCGGAAACTCTTCAACGAATTTCCTGAGTTTAACTATTTCCAGGTACTTGCTTTGGATCCCAAAAGCAAGCGGGAAATAGCATTTACCTATCACTTCTTAGAAGGCGGATTGGCGGAGTACTTCAGCAAAATATACAACAGATGCTACAGAGTCGATCTCACCCCTGTCAAAAAGCAGTAATCATGAACAGGAAACTTATAATGACATGGGCCCTTATCATGAGCTGTTTTTATGCACAGGCACAGCGTAAGAGTAGAACCGCCAATAACCTTGAGGATAGGAAATACCTGACACTGCAGATCCGGAAAATAGCAAAGGAGCTCCTCTCCCCCTTTATGGACCGCGATATAGACCTGGTTCCTTCCTGGAATACCGATACTATTTTCATACATATTGATACCGGTCCTGGAACGGAGCAAGAGGAGAAACGATTCCTGGAAGATATCGGCGCCTTGTTTGTCAGAAAAATAGGATTGGAGGTGCTACCCGAATTTCCACAATTTAGATGCTTCGATCTTTCGCTCCAAACAGAGGGCCGTAAGCAGGTACACCTCCTCTTTCGTTTTGTTGGAATCAATACGGCCGAATACTTTAGTCTCAGAACAAATCAACGAATAAGAATGAGCTTTCACCCCGACCGTCCGTCGATTGAACGCGATCCGGTTTATTAAGTTGTATTCATTAACCGTTATTGCTATCAGATCTGAATTCAGCCAGAGCAGGGTTTCAGATATAGATAGTTGTCACAAAATTATTTCGCTCCTTTAAAATCATGCAGTATGATCTATCACGAACTGAGAGATATAGACGTTGCCCAGCATTACAATTGGGATGCCCTGAAGTCGCTGGTCATTAACAAAAACTATTTTCATTTTGCGCTGATGCAGCTGAACTGCCAACATATGGACACATTCCGGTACAGCCACAAAGGAAACGATGTGCGCATCGAAGCAATAGGAAGCCAATGGTGCTTTCGCTACTCTACTGATCCTGACGAGTTAAATGTAGAAGGCAATATCATAGACTTCTTTTTACATTTTTACGGTAGAAAAAATGCGAGACCTGAGCCTATTTATGCCAGGATAAAACAGGAGTTGCTCATTTTGGAAGCAGCAGAGACGCTTAAGCTGCCTGCCATCCAGCATTTAGAGCATAGAGGATACCTTCATCCGGATATCTATTTCCATTCAACAGTGCCTTTAAATGTGCAGTTCCTCTCCCATCTGGGAATACTGGACCAGAACGGCATTATCAATTACGAAAAAACCTTTCAGGCGAGATCGGTATTACAGAGAACCCTCAAAAGCAATCAGATAACCACTACAGCACGCATAGGGGGCAATACCGTTGCATTCACCTTTGAATTCGGTTATCGGAATAAAGAAAGGATAAACCTCTTTGAAGACATATACTGGAAAAAAGTGATCATCTCGTCGAATGGCCAAAGCCGGTCGTGGCAGATGAGTCGTTATAGCTTACCCGATCCCGAAACCTTATGCAACCACCTCCTAAACCCGCCTGACATACAAATACGGACTATAAATACCTACGGCCTTAACGTCCCTGAAAAGAATCCGGAGGTAAAGTTTAATCCCAAAGAGGGTTTATTCAGTCCTCACATGCACAAACCATAAGCTTATTCATTAGAAATCAAATTATCGCTATGTTATATCACGAGTTAAACGCCATTAATAAGATCGATCTTGAGAGTATAACTTTCCTGGAACTAGTCGCTTCTACCAAAAACTACTTTCACCCGATCTTCATGAAAACAGGGGCCATTCATCTGGACGTCAACCAGTACGAGTGTCAGGGATGGTACTTGTCGCTCCACAAAGTAAATAACCAGGTAAAATTTGACACGTACGGAGTTCACAACGGAACTATATTAGACTACTACACATGGTGCAATAAGTTGAAAAAACTTTCTCAGAAAGACCGATACTGGCAAATGAAAAAAGACATGCAAACACTGGAAGCTATCAAGCTCCTCAAACTTCCTGTCATTCAGGACCTAGAAGTTAAAGGTTACATGAAACCAGATCTATGCTTTCACCAGGCCATTCCATTAAACCAGCAATTACTAATGCGTCTGGGCATATTGAACGAAGAGGGAAGGCTTTCGTTTGACAAGATAATACAAACCCGAAGCGAGCTTGAATCAAGAACGGATAAAATTGAAATTAGCACACTTGCCCGCCGTGGAAAGGAAAAAGTAGAATACCGGTTTAATTTCATTGTGGCTAACAAGAAAAACATCAATCTGTTCAATGATATTCGATTGTACTGTATAGATGTTTCCTCCGCAGACCTCAACAGCATGGTAGGTATTGAAGACAACGTACTTCCCGATCCCGAAACAGTTTACCAGATGGCGCTTGAAAGGAATCACAGACATCATTTGTCCAAAGAAGAGATTCTGGCTAAAGGGTTCAACTTTTTTGCCGGCTAAAAGTAGCAATAACCAAGGCAAACCATCGCCCCCTCATCTTGGCCTTCGTCTCTCCATAGTACTCAAACCCTTGGGGAGACGAAGCCACTACCCTCCGAAAACGCCCCCAAAGTGTCTTTCGCATCACAACAATAAAAGCATCATCAACGCAATGCGGCAAAGCCCCCTCCGGGTGACAGTACGAGTTCCGAGTCAGTCACCCCTTTGCTGCCGGCGAAGCATGCAGCCACCAAGATGCGCCGTGCCACGGTGCTACATCTTGCTGGAAGCGTGCAACAGCCGACGGAAAAAACATCACCTCTTCATCTTCACTCCACCCGGCGACAGCCGCTTCGCCACCCGCTCATAAATTTTCAGCGCAACTTTAGCAGCCTTCACGTAGTGGTCAATCGAGAACCCGGTAACGCCATTGTTCATCCGGATAGCCAGGAAGTTGATAAAACCGCCCTTGTCACCCGGTCGCAGATGGTTCACGTAGGTGAAGTGGTTTTGCTCCTGGCGCACCTGTATCAGCTCCGAGTCGCCTTTGGCAAAAAGCATCCGCTCCTGCTGCGTGTAACCGTGCCCAGTCAGGTACGGCGAGAACAGATTCACTGAATTTACTTTGCCGGCAATGCGGGACAGCGACCGCAGTTGCTCCTTGCCAATCATATCTTTTCGCTTACCCATAATGCCACAAATATGCGGTAGCAGCACCCCGGTTATGGTACACCAGGTATACAGATGTATCAAAGTAAACAGGCCATCGGTATGGAAGCCACGAACAAAAGCACATAGCAGTGGTAGGTTTTGTGGTCGGCGGAGGGTGAACGGAACAGCAGCAGTCGCACGGCCACCGTCCAGTGGACCACGAGCTGGATCAGGAAAATGATCAGGTCCACCGCTACGGAGAAGATGTCGTGCAGACTATCCTGGGTGAGCATCGCGCATAGAAAAGTGGCGGGTAGAAAGATCAGGTAGTGGATACAGAGGTACCATCGCGCCCTTGTGTCGCCTACAACAATGGGCAAGGTGCGACGTCCTCCTTTGAGGTCGCCGGCCATATCGCGCAGGTCTTGTATAGGCAGTGCGAAGCCCGCCCAGGCACTCATGAGGGCGAAGTAGACTTCGAGATTGGTGCCAATATGCGCGTCCGCAGGCAGGGCAATGCTCCATTGCACGTTGAAAAGAATGAAGGTTCCCAGCGTCATTCCAACGAGATTTTTGGTGGCCCAGTGGTTGCTGCCGCCACCAAGATTGAGGTAGCAGGATACAATGATCCAGGCGATGGCGTACCAGAAAGTGCCCAGCAGTAGTCCGTACAGGGCGTAGAGGATGTTGTAGATCCAGAACCGCCGGTAGGTTTCGCGCACGGTTACCAGGCCCGTTACGAGCGGACGGTATGGCTTGTTGAGCCGGTCTTCTTCTACCCCATCGAGCTGGTTGCCCATGCAGAAGGTGTAGATGTAGAGTACCGCGTAAGAAAGGGAGGTGAGGAATGGCAGCGGCAGTTCGGCCCATGATCGGCCATGGTAGATCCAGCCGGTGAAGAAGATCATGAGGGACGGTAGTATGGTATCCCAGATGTCGTTGTCTATAAATTTCCAGGCTATGTATAGCTCTCGCTGGAGGGTCCTGCATGCAAACAGGACGGGTTTGAAGGAATAGGCGGGTGACATGGAAAGGCTCTCCTTCCCATAAATGTAATCAGATTTGGTTCATATTACTTAGTAGAAAAAGCTTTTTCGGACAAAAATTGGCGGTTAATACTTAATGAGTTATAGAATTTCAGCATATTTTTCCAGTACATCGGACAAGATCGCCAGCAGCAGGTTTCGGTCGATCGGTTTTAGTATGTGCGCGGCGGCCCCGGCCTTTTGGAAGTGGGCGACGTGTTCTTCTGAGGTACTGCCACTGGCAATGATGACTGGCGTGTGCAGGTGAACGTGACGCAGGTATTCGAGCAGACCAATACCTCCCATGCCCGGCATGTGGTGGTCGGAAATGATAACGTCAGGATGATACACCGCCAACTGACTGATAGCCTGTTCTGCCGTGTCGGCACAGGCCACCTGGGCGCCGGCCAGGGTGAGTATTTTTTCCAGCAGCTTCTGGTTCATCATGTCGTCTTCCGCTATCAGGATCTTTACACCGGCAAGTGGTTGCGTGGGTGCTTCAGCAACAGGAACTGCGTTGGAAGGGGTAACCACCAGCTTTTCCGGTGCAGGCGTGCCGGCAGCGTCACCGGCAACAGCTTTCACATATGGCAACCGCACGGTAAAGCGGGTATGCGTAGGCCCCGTATGTACGGAAACGGAGCCATGCAGGTACTCTACCAGCTTCTTGGTAATGGCCAGTCCCAGCCCCGTTCCGGCCGTCTGCAGGTTGCGTTCGGAGTGGAATTGCTCGAACAGCAAAGCGGCTTTGTCTTCCGGAACATAACTCTGGTTGGTAAAACTCAGCTCCATTTCCTCGCCCCTTAACCGCGTGCTGATGGTGACTTCACTGTTGTTAAGCGTGAACTTTATAGCGTTAGACAGTAGGTTGTTGGTGATCTTCAGTATGAAAAGACGATCACTTTTCACCTCCTCCACCCTCCTGTCGTAGGAGCGAACAATGCGCACGCCCTTGCCTTTGGCCAGGGATGCATGCTGGTCGATGCTCCTATCCAGCAGGTCGTGCAACGAAAATTCGGAAAGCGATAGCTCATTAAACTTACCCGCTTCAATCTTCGCCATATCGAGCTGGTTATTGATAATATCCCGCATAATGGTGCCGCCATCGTGCAGATGGTTGATCACTTCCAATATTGCCTCACCATCCCGCAGCGTGAGTAGCTGCCTTTCCCAATCCAGCAGCAGCTCGGTATTTCCAATAATCGTATTGAGCGGCGTACGCAGTTCGTGGGAGGTTTCGTGCACGTAGTTGGTTTTTTGAAGGGAAGCTTCTTCCGCTTCCTGCTTCAGGCGGTCGTTCTGCCGGATCATATTCACGGTAACAAAGAGCATCAGCACCATCATACCGCCGCAACAAAGTATGGTTACGATGGGCAGAAATTCAGGCGGAAAATGTTGCGCGGGTATGAACTTGAAGCTGCGGTTTAGATAGACCACCACCCATAAGGCAATAGTAGCAGCGATAAACCCGGCGCGGGATTCCCAGGCCTTGTATACCTGGCAGCTGGAGCCGATAAGGTACACGAAGAGAAAGGCGGCAATCAGTTCTACCGGCATGGCCTCTCCCAGCCAGGCACCGAAGTACACGGCACTGAAGCAGTGGGTAAGGTACATGCCTATTTTTGAGTAGTGATACTTACCACGGTAGTTGAGACAGATAAGCGTAGCGAAGGCGCTGGCTTCGAGGATCAGCGCAATGAGAAAAGGGGTGGACGGAACGATGGAGTAGATGATACCACCAAATACGATCACCATCATGCCGGTTACTGCGGCAATGATATTAAAGTTGCGTAGGGCGCTGCGTTCTTTTTCGGGTACACTGTTTTCTCCTGCACGTACAATGGGCCTAACGAAATGTTGTAGTAATAGTTTGAGTTTGCCAGTCAGGGTAACAACACTCAATACCTTTCCGGGACTTTTCATAAAGCGTAAGGTTCGAGGGAATAGCCGTTAGTTTTTCCAATTAGTCATAAGCAAATTAGAATTTTTAAAACGGTTTGCGGTTAATGACTTGTTAATAGCCGTTGATAAGAGCGGCTATTATCTCCGTCGGCTTTTGTTTTCAGGGGCGCTGGATATAGCCACACGCCGGGTTATACTGCTATACTGCTTCAGTATTTCTTTTTTGTTTATGTCGAGCAATTTAAAGCCGAAATACGATTTTTGGCTGCCGTTCTCCACCTGCCTGCGGGCATGCTGCACAAAAGCATCGGCTTCTTTTTCATTAGCTACAGGACGGTCGATAGGAAAGCGTTGTCCATTAAGGAAATGCGGTGCTACATCATAATGTAAGTACATAAGAGGTGATTTTAAAAATGAGGATGAATGATTTTACATCATAAAATTGTAGCACGTCTAACTCACTTTTATACATCGCCCATACACCTGTATGCCTTATGTGCATTGCTATCTGCTAAATTTTTAGTAAACTTGATATTGCAATAAGGCTCATTGCTTTCCCTTACCCTCCGGGAGATGCGATGCATGTAGCCCCTTAACTTGGTCTCAAATCCAAACCATTGAACGACATACCTGCAGTTATGAAATTCAAGGTTCCGCCCAACATGGAACCGCACATTAGAGTTAGCAACAAAATCCCTTCTTCGCATGCACAGTACCAGGTAAGCCATGCGGGAGCAGAGTTCGTAACAGGCGATTTTGGCTCTTTTCTCACCCAGGAGATAACTACCCCATTCTGGAGACTGGGCTGGCTGAACTTTTTTATTAAAGAAGACAGCTACTTATACCCTACGACGCAGACTGCTATGGTGGCGTTGTATGCTACCATTGACGGCGACATACCCTGCAAGCTGGAAGGCTTTGGCGACCTGGTGCTGCAAAACAGGCGGTATGGGTTTTACTACATTCCGCCGGAAGTGAAGAACGAAGCTTTTTTTCAGGCAGGGGATTACGATGCGGTGTATGTATCGTTCTCGCTCACGTTCCTATCACAGTTCATAGACGAGAACCCCCGGTTTAAGGACCTGTACACCCGGCAGAACGAACAGGTAAACAGCGGCATAGCGTTGCCAACCTACCCTATTACGCAGGTGGAGCTGGATATTTTGAATAAGATACGCTATAGCCGGTACAAGGGTAAGAGCCAGGAACTGTTTATTCAGGCAAGGATCAACGACCTGCTGGTAAGCTATTTTCAGGCGCTGGAAGGTGCGGGTAAGGAGGAAGTGGATACTAACGAACTGGAACAACGCATACAGGATGTAGCGAATTACATAACGCATCATCTGCACCAGTCCTTATCCATAGCGGATCTGAGCAAAAAGGCCCGACTGAACCTGGACAAGTTTGAAAAAACGTTTAAGCAGGTAATGGGCAGCGCTCCGCAGAAGTTCATTGAAGATACGCGTATGCAGGAAGCAGCCCGGTTGCTGCGTACAACCGACATACCTATTGCAGATGTGGCGTACAAGGTAGGCTATGCAGATCAGGGGTATTTTACCAAAGTTTTCAAGCGCGTATTTGGTGTTACACCACGTAAATACCGGCAGGATAATTCTGACGCTAACAATAGCGTATAAATGAATGATTTAGGGCTATACTGCAGGTATGTTGCGGTGGAATTGAAAGATTCCTAATTTTTAAATGAAATTTTACCAATCCATTCCCATCAATTTCAGCAATTTTACTACGCAATAGATAAGCACCAAAACTTAACTATGTTTAACCTAAAGAGTATCCACAATGTTCGTTACAAAATCTCTACCTCATTGATAAATACTTTTACCTTATAGGTTGCCAATGCCTAGATAAAATTGGTTCCAGGTTTTCTGATCTGCTATCGTAGGGAGATAGCAGATCAGCGGACCGCCCTCAAAATAGTATAAAAGAGAATTATAGTTACCATTGTATTCATGGGCTGCACTTGCAGTATAAGATGTATTTTATGAAAACAAAATTAGTTAAACTGATTACTAGCCTGCTGGTTCTCCTTTTCGTATATGCCGGTCTGATCAAACTGTTCGATCATGCTAATTTTGAATTACAATTGGCTAAGTCACCATTCATGTTAGGCATGTCGTCATTGGTATCCTGGCTCTTACCACTTTCGGAATTAGCCGTCGTTGGACTTTTGTTGTTTGAAAAAACACGTCTTATTGCACTTTATTGCTCCTTCTTTATGATGGTCTTATTTACCGCATATATTATCGGCATATTAAACTTCAGCTATTATATTCCTTGCTCTTGCGGAGGTGTACTAAACAGTTTAGGATGGAACGAGCATTTGATATTTAATGCCTTCTTTGTCATTATTTCCTTGATTGGAATTATTCTACAGAAAAGGTTAAATATTGAAGGATTACGTCCAGCAACACCTCAATTTGGATGATTTTTACTATACTTAAATAACCGCTATGAGAAAGGTTTCCGTAATTGTGTTTAGTCTGGTATTAGGTGTATCTGCTGCTTTGGGGAACTATTATATGTTTCCGGGAGAGGCAAAACACCATGCTGAAAAGCCGGAAACTTGCGACCATAGTGAAGGTGGTATCCTGTGTGCTTCCGAATATAATGACGCGAATGTTATTGTGAGGGAATGGTACCACGAAGCCCAATAAAACGATATTTCAAAGATATTTAAATGCGCATTTAATGGATAGGATGCGGTTTTTACTGGGGTCCTTGACAACCCTTCTAAGGGTTTAGCAACAAACACACATGTTAATCATTAAAATCTGTTAAAATGAAAAAGTTATCTTTCATCGCCATTGCCCTGGTTTTAGGAGCTTCTGCTGCTATCGCTAATTACTACATCATTCCTGGCAGCTCACAGCACCAGTCAACTAAACCAGCAAATTGTACATTAGAAGACGGAACACTGTGCGCTACTGAATTCACCGATGCAGGTGTTCAGGTTAGAGAGTGGTTCAGACTTTAACATTTTCCATTGCAGGGCTGTTTATTCAGCCCTGCAATAAATATTCAATATGAAGACGATCATCATCTTTATAAGCGCGTTATTAGTTGTTGTTATATTATTTCAGCTTTCCAGGTCGAATGAAAGAAAGACTGATTTCGCCAGAAAAAAAGTAAACATCACTTCAACCAGCAAATTAGATGCTCCTTACAACGATTACAGACTTATCGGAAAAACGGCGCATAACATCTTTATATATTCCCATACAGATTATTCTATTAATTGCTTAAACACGCAAACCGGAAAACTCTCAAAACTTTGGAAGGCGAACAATATGATGGACAGCACTTATAGCATGTCTTTTACATTACAATATGATTCCCCCGCCCTTTATAAAATAGACTATAAGAACAAAAAAATAATTAAATCCCTATCCGGTCAAAATTCAACTGAGGTTGTTAAAGATTTTTCAGACTTAGCGTTCTCAAAAGGCTATCTAGCGGACACTAATACTTTAATTTGCATGAGCTATCCTAAAGGCCTGAGGGATAGGTTATTCACCTCTGTTAATTTACAAACTGATAGCCAGGCAATTTCTAAGGATATAACCCTCATAAAACATGATGGCGGTATTTCGGAGGACGGCATGCTTAATTACGACAAAAAGACTAAAAAACTACTTTATCTGCACTACTACTACAATAAATTTACGGTGTTTGATAAAGATTTAAACAGCCTCAAAAATGGAAATACCATTGATACGTTTTCATCGTATAACGCTAAACTAAATGAATCCAAAAGTGACAACGGAACAGTCTTGACAACAGCTGCCCCTCTTAACACACTGAATACATACTCCTGCACAGATAATGGATTGCTTTATGTAGTGTCTACATCTTTAAAAAGAAATACGCTATTTTCAACTACCAATATATCGCCCATTGATGTCTATGACTATATGACTAACCAATATAAGGGTACATACTTTATTGAAACGGATCGGAACGATAAAATAAAAGGTATTGCTGCTTTGAACAATCAACTAGTTATTTTAACCACTAATAATGTACTGATTGCTAACGTTACTACTGCCAACTAGAGTAGGATATATAGGCAAAAATAAAGCTACGCTGTTGCGTAGCTTTATAATGGTTAGTTTCTAATTTTTATTTAACATTTACATCAAAACTTAGCGGTAAGCATCATTGGTATCCCAAGTTCTGCTTTAATGCTGGATTAGCCTTTATTTGCAAAGCCGGTATGGGCCATAGTTGATCTGTGGTCTGCCAATTTTGACCTTTTAATGGCTTCAAAACATTGTCAGCTTGCCCAGTTCGTTTAAGATCGAACCATCGGTGCCCCCACTCTGCGAATAGTTCGATCTGCCTTTCATGCATAATGGCAGCTAAACATTGCTCTTTATTAATTCCTACTGGCAAATCAGGCAATTTAGCTCTTGAACGAACAACATTCACATCGCTTCGCGCACCTTCGACATCGTTGTTATTAGCCCGTGCTTCAGCTCTTATTAAATACTGTTCAGCTAAGCGAAGTACTATATAGTATTCATTAAGGGGATTACCGCCAGATCTGATTTTATACTTATAAGGATAATAAGAAGGATTGCCGTTCGACATAACACTTCCTACCCAGTTAATTCTCCTTTCATCACCTGCTTCAAAATCGGATAAGAGCCTAGTGGATACTGGATACAGAACCGTTGAAGTAGAGGGAATAAAACTTGCTCCTACCCAGGTATTATTGTTTGGATTGACGGGCTTGAACTGAAAAATCGTTTCTTTACTATTGTTTAGGAAAGCTGTCGATGTGGTTGGAAGTGGAGAAAAGATCTCAGGCTCAATTACCTTACTTGCTTCATCTTCAGCATTAACCCAATCCTGCATGTATAAATAGACTCTGGCCAGCAACGCATGTGCGGCATAGCTATCGGCACGTATTTTCTCTGAATTATACCCTACAGGTAACAATGTTGCCGCTTCCTTTAAATCAATCACGATTTGTTTGTAAATATCTGTTACCGCTGCCCGTGGTAAATTCTGGTTGTCCTGGTATTTCGTAGTAGTCGCCAGGGGGACAGGGCCCCAGATATTGACTAAATAGAAATAAGTAAACGCCCTTAAAAACCTCGCTTCACCTGCGAGTTGCTTTTTTAATGCTTCCGGAAGGCCATTTGATGCATCTAAACCTTCTATGGCAGCATTTGCTGAGTAAACGTAACTATAGAGGAAACTCCAATAATTGTTGATGTCGTTATTATCGGTGGGAATGTTATTATTCAGAAAAACGTTTGTTAATGGACTGAAATTGGACAATTCATCAGAAGCCATACCACAATTCAACGTGATTGCCCGGCTTATAATTCCAGAATTAATCCTGATCATTTCCTCATAAATACCTAAAACGGCAGAGTTAGCGGTATTTTCATTGTTATAGATTTCGCTACTTACGTACTTATCCTCTGGAGGAGCAATGTCGAGGAATTTATCGCAACTAGTGAGCGAAAGAAGTATAAGAAACGAAAGTGCCACTATATTATATCGGAAGTTGTACATAATATTATAATTATAAAGTTATTTGAATACCGCCTGTCAACATTCGCAATGGGGGTAATCCGGAAATCTGAGTTTCAGGATCTAATCCTTTGTAGTTAGTAATTGTTAATAGATTCTGGCCCTGAATATATATCCTAAGCAGTGCTATTTTATACCTACTTAACAGTTGACTAGGTATACTATATGATACAGAAAGGTTCTTTAGTCTTATGAAAGATGCGTCAGTTATCGCGGCTTCAGAATTACCTAGCTTGTTCCAAGCTTCATAAGCATCTCCAGTTGACGCGGTATACTTTTGAAATTCTCCTCCCGTCTTACCCGTTTGCCATCTATTGAGCACATCGACAGGCTGATTCATTATAGCACCTGGTGGATTAGTACTTAATATTGGATTTAAATAGTTATTCCCTTCCTGTTTTACGAACTGAAAAAGGAAATCAACTTCGAAATTTTTAAATCGGATATTATTCAAAACACCTCCGTAGTACTTAGGATCTAAACTTTTAGTAACCTGTTGGTCAGTAGGCGATGATATGAATCCATCTCCGTTTACATCTAAATATGTATAAATGCCTGTATTAGGATCTATACCGGTGTTCTTATATACTTTTCGAGCGTTTAATGGCTGACCTATTGTATAAAATGCAGCATAGCTGGTATTTTCTATACCAGGAAAGGAGACTAATTTATTATTGATAACACTGAGGTTTACAGAAGAATTCCAAGACCAATCCTTTCGGGCTACATTATTTGTCTTCAACTCAAATTCAACTCCGGTGTTCTTAACAACCGCAGGAAAGTTACGGACCACAAGAGAAAAGCCAGTTTGTGTAGGTAATGTATAGTTGATTAGCTGATTGTCACTCTTGTTTTTAAAATAATTAGCATTGAATAAGATGGCGTTATTTAGGAATCCGAGTTCGAGCCCAAACTCAAGTTTTTTATTCACCTCCCAAGCATAGTCTGAATTAAAGATTTTTGTAGGCATAAGTGCTGAAACACCTCCATACGGGTAGATCGTGCCATCGGAGAGATCTAAATATTGATAATCGCCTATCTTGTCGTTTCCAGACGATCCATAACTGCCTCGTAACTTTCCATAAGACAGGAAGGACAAGTTGTCTTTTACGAAAGCCTCATTGAAGAATAACCAAGCAAGACCTGCCGATGCAAAGTTTCCATATTTTTTACCAGGTCCAAATCGCGTGGAACCGTCTCTTCTTCCATTAAAGTTGACAATATACTTATCATTCAAAATATACTTTAGCCTTCCGAATAATGAAACAAACCGATACTGGCTGTAGTTTGTTCTGGCGGTAATATTAGAGGCGCCTGTGGTTGTTCCAATTGTACCATCATCATTGTAACCACTTGCATTTATTGTATTACCACTTATCACCGACTCTTGAAAAGTGCTTCCTACCAGTGCTTCGATATTTCCACCGAACAAACGGTTAACATACTCTATTTGAGGTTCAGCATTCCATGTTTTTATTGTATTGTTTCCAAAATCTGCTGTGGCGATTACAGTATAGTCAGGATTCTGAGATGCGGCAGGATTAGTGCTGGTTTGCTTTAATTGAGTGTTAGTAAAACCCAAATTCGCCTTAACAGATAATCCATTATAAATGGAATATTTCAAATTGGCATTGCTTATAAAATTATCCGTTAATGCAGAATAGGACTTCAGGAGATAGGCATAGGGATTTTGGAAATTATAGCCTTTATAATACCACATTAATTTACCGTCCGGAGTGTGCGTATCAGGGAGGTTAGGAATTAATGAAGAAACAAAAGAAAGATCCTGACTTATTAACCTGTTGTTGTCATTGGAATAACTAGCGGATATATCTGCTTTAAATCTGTTGTCAATTGAACTGTGATTTACATTTAAACGGGCTCCGATTCTCTTGTCGGAAAAATCACCAGGAAAAACAGTTGTCTCGTAATGGTAGTTGCCACTGAATAAAAAAGTAGTTTGTTGACTTCCACCTGAAAGCGACAGTTGAGCATCCCTGTATTGAGACGTACCTCCTATTAGTTTACGTTGCCAGTCGGTACTCCTTGTAGTATCCCAAACCAAAAAATCATACGCAGTTGCATCAGAAGGTGCTACACCGTCATTTTCAAATGCTTCCTTTCTCATGGCAACATACTCCTTGGTATTCATGTAGTCTAGGAATCTGCTTACTTTCCCATATCCGGCAGATAAATTTAAACCAAGTTGTGTTTTTCCGGTTTTACCTTTCTTCGTTGTAACTAATACTACTCCATTAGCGCCTCTACTGCCATAGATCGCGGTAGCATCTGCATCCTTCAAGATATCTATACTTTCTATATCACTTGGTGGTATGCTATTTAACGGATTTTGGTAGAAAATTTCACTCCCACTTAACAAATTTATTGGTGTAGAATTAAAAGGTACGCCATCAATCACATATAAAGGTTCATTTCCGCTCTGTATTGAATTCCTTCCCCTGATTTGAACATTGACACGAGATCCGGGCATGCCTGTATTTTGAGTAACAACTACCCCTGCAAGCCTGCCCTGAAGGGTTAGCATTGCATTGGCTACTGGTTGCTTTTCTATTACTGCGCTTTTAATGGTACCAATTGATCCTGTATTGTATTTTTTCGTTGTAGTACCATAGGCAATAACAACGGTTTCTTCTAACAAATTAACGTCTTCCGACAATACCACATTTATGGTGTGGCCAGCCGATATTTGCATATCCTGAGCCCGATAACCGGTATGACTCACATGAAGTGTCCCTTGAGGCGTTTGAGTATTCAAAGAAAATTCACCACTTTCATTGGTAGTCGTACCAATTGCAGTACCTCTTATCATTACCGTAACTCCTGGGATTGCAATACCTTTTGAATCGTTAACCCGTCCTTTAATAAGATAAGTACTGTCGGTACGGGATGAAGAACTGTTATCAGTAGCACCAGCCTGACTTTTAATAATAAATATATTCTTATCTATGAACTTATAGGAGAATCCTTTTTCCAAAAACAATGTTTTTAAAGCTTCGGAAACGGGTTTCTTATTCTGATCAATCGTAACTCTCCGTTTGATGTCCAAATCTCCGCTATAATTAAAGCGCAAGCCTGTTTGCTTTTCTATGCTCTTAAGTACTGTTATTAGCGGAGCATTGACAGCAGAAAGTGATACTGGTATGTTTTCTGCTACTGCTGGTGTTTGACCTAATATAGTGAGAGGACTATTTAGGAAATAGCACATAATAGGAAAGAATATAAAAAACTTTCCGTTTTTAAGCAATTTTAGCATCTGTTTAAATTTAGTTTGGTTGATTGTATAGGTAATTTATATTGCATGAGTCGGATAGCAAAAGCTATCTAAAACCATTCTTATCGGAAGTCAAACCATTATTGCTCTTTTTTTTCAGTATGAAGACTTCATATTCTCTTGTTGCTTCCTCAATCGTTAATCCATATTTTTTAAGATTCTTTCTGATTTCAGTCCAGTTAGGATATTCGTTAATATCTAATCTCATATAGAGATTTATGGATTGAGACAACGAACCAGTTGTAGCGTCTACCACAGGCTCCACATTATTAAAGGCATTTAAAAATGTAGCAAGTTTTTTAACGTTCGCAAATTTCCACAAATTAGTAGAGTCTATATCTTTTCCGGTTAAACGAAAACCGGAGCTATCATTGCTATTAACCCCCTTAATTTGTCTTATTTCCCAACATTTACCAATTCGTGTTTCAATGTGGCCGTGGTAAGGTGTTTTGTTGTTTAAATCCTCCAACATCCCCTTGAAAAAGGCTTCCTGTGGAATAGCATTTTTCAATGCAAACTCATAAGCGACCAGCTGCTTTACATCATTTGTGTCCGAACCTGCAAGATCAACGATAAATCGTTTGCGGTTAACAGCTCCCATAAGCTCTCTCGGAACTGAGTATGTACTATAAAACAAACGTAAGATCCTAACATTCAATCCAACGAACCTCTTAACCGAATAAGCGTCAAGTGAGTCTCTAAATATTGCTAAACTAGATGCAAGGCCAGGAATTTTTTCCGCAAAAAGTGAATAGGACGTGATAGATGCCCTTTTAAGTATCGACGGGTCCGTATAAAGAGGTTTCGTATCGTCAAAGGTCAAATTGTCTTCTTTCATGTTTAGGCTGAGCTCCTGATTATTCATAGCCTGCCTAACATTAGCTTCCGTAATTTCCGTTGCTTCTGTAATAGCTTTCACTTTGCCATCTTTACCTATCCACACCTCATGCGGTATCATTTTATGTGGGAAAAGTTTGTGCAAAACAGTATCCTCAGTAATGAATGGAAGTTTAATGTTTTTTAATTTATCACTTTTACTCAAAAATTTCTGGACCTCGTTCGTGGTTTGATAAGTTACAGGAATGATAATTATAGAATCTTTGAATGTAGTATTTATAGAGTCGAGCTTAGGCAAAGATGCCACACAGGGACCACACCACGTTGCCCAGAAATCCAGAATGATTATTTTACCCTTAAATGCACTAAAATCCAATACATCATTCGAATAATTGTAAAGGCTACTGATTTGTAGCATGGGCAAAGGATCCCCTACTTTTAGAGGTATATGGCTCATGGCTGAATCTACTAGCTGCTTATAATTAATCTTCCTGCCAGCGCCTCCCTGTGCAATACAGGAATTATTAAATAAACAGCATACATACAGTATGCATATAGATGCAATTCTCGAAAAACTCGACATAAGCTGTTAGAGTTACTTTGGTTGGTTCAATACATCATTCGTCATCCCCATGACCTAAACAATGTGAAAATGATGTCCCTATACTACTAAGTATCAAAAACAATCAAATTGCACTATTCGAATTAGAACTTTTTTTATAATTTTTTGCCCGAAACATTAAAACAGTATGAAAACCAGCCTCTTCGTTAGGGAAATTAGACATTAACCTCCCGTTAACAACCAAAGAGGCCATATTTTGGTTAATTAGTAGAGGATTAGGGAGCTTATACAACTTACTAGCTAAATACTATTACTAACGCTTACTTCATCTTATTAAACTTTCGTCATATATATTAATATTTCGAAAGTATCATACATCTTTATATTTTTGTTGAAACCGATCATACACCAACGAATCACTTATCCTCGTGATTGTTTAGGCCAATTTTGGGGTGGCCAATTAGTGTTTACGTATAGTCAGGGTTTGAGAATGCAATCGACAAATGATATTGAATTATTACAGCTTATAAAATCGGCGGATGAATCAGCATTCGTTGAGTTGCATGACCGTTATCATAGGGTCATGTTCCTGGAAGCGCGCAATCGCCTCGAAAGTGAGGACGAGGCGAAGGACGCTGTGCAGGAAATTTTTATGTGGGTATGGGAAAAACGCCATAAAATTAATATCCAGCACTCCTTTCGGGCTTATCTTCTACAGGCTATACGGTTTCATTGCTCTAAACGTATTCAGGCGGAGTCTTCTTTGAGAAAGAAGCAGAAAAGGTATTCGGAGGGAATGATGGAGATCTTTACCAGCAGCCTGCCAGTGGAGAATAAGGAGCTGAACCAGCAGATTCGGGCGGCCATGGAAAAGGTATCACCGGCCCGGAGGGCGGCTTTTAAGAAGGTGTACCTGGATGGAAAGTCGCTAAAGGAAGTGGCGGAGGAGCTCGGCATCAGCATTTATACGGCGAAGAATAATATTATTAATGCGGTGAAAACCCTCAGGGAGAACCTGAAAAATTTACATTAATTGTTACTAAGGATAGTACTTTTTGCCGGTTTCGGCTACTAGGTAGTAGATAGTTTATTAAATGAAAATCGATCCAGAACATATCAGAACGCTTACCCTGTATGAAAAGGGCGCCACCATTACACCTGAAGAACAGGAGTATTTGTACGAGGCCGTTGTGCAGAATGAAGAAGCGAAACAGATCTACAGAGAGCTGATGACCGACATCTCGCAGGAGGAGCTGAACCGGGTATCAACGGAGCTGAAAGCCGATATTAAGGTGAGGCTGGCGGCTGCGAAGCAGAAAAAACAACGGGCAAAGGTTATCAGCATAACAGCTACGGCCGTGGCAGCGGCAGTGTTGGCAGGGGTAGCTATTTTGCCGGTAGTGAATAAAAACGAGCCAACCAGGGCTCCCCTGGCTCATGCTAAAGCTAATAACGACATTGAATTGAAGATTGGGGATGCGGCAGCCATTAACCTGGGCGCCCAGCAGGGCGTCATTAAATCAGGCAACGCCACCTTAAATAATAGCAACCAACAACTCTCACTAGTGGATGCGGCAGGCGACACACGCCTGGCCACCCTCACGGTGCCAAATGGCAAGGAGTACGTAATGGCATTGCCAGACGGCAGTACGGTACACCTGAACGCGGCTACTTCCTTAAAGTTCCCCTTGTCTTTTACCGGTAGTTCACGGGAGATCACCATTTCCGGGGAGGCTTATATTACGGTAAAGAAGGATGCTGCCCGGCCGTTTTTGGTGCATCTGCCGCATGGTACGGTGCAGGTGCTGGGTACGGAGTTTAATATCAACACCTACAACCAACAGGAAGATCGCGTGGCACTGGTAAGCGGTTCTATCAGGGTGAGGTCAGGAAATGACTCTTCGCTGGTAAAACCGGGTTATGAGACAGTAGCAGATGATGCCCCCGGCCTGGCAGTGGATCAATTCGACCCGTACGACGTACTTTCCTGGAGAAAAGGCGAGTTTCCGTTTACGAACGCTTCTCTGAAAGAGGTGGCGGTACTTATAGAGCGTTTTTACGGCATTCCAGTTGTTTTCGAAGGCAGTACTTCCGCTCAGCAATTTACGGGCGTAATAAGCCGGAAAACACCGGTTAATAACTTTTTGACAGGATTGAAGCTAACCGGCTTTGTGAAGGAGTTTAGCTTTGACAAGGATGGCACTTTGCATGTTAAATAAAAAAAGCCGGTCTTATGTAAGACCGGCCGTGGATTTATTGAGGCCAACTATATTTCTGAAAAGTGTGACAGTTGCTTCTTTCGTTTCAATTTTACATACTGTATGTAGCCGAAACCCATTCCAAAGGCGAGGCTAATGATCATTGGACCAACGCTGTTTTCGTCAAGGCCTTTCAGATATCCCGATAGCAGAACGGAAACAAAAAAGATCAGCCCTCCATGAATAGCGGATACCTTGATCTGCTGGGTAAGCATAAGGAACGTAACAAAGCCAAACACGCCAAGTATGCCGCCAAAAGGCCCCGTATGAAACAAAGGCGAAATGTTGGAGAAGAGAACGGCCTCTATATTGCCTACTATTCCCGCTGCCAGGTATATTCCTAAAAAAGTCAGTGTTCCTACATATTTCTCAAACAGATAGCCCTGTATAAAAAGGATAGTAGTAGTTACTATAATATAAATGTACCCTCCATTCAGAAAAAGATAGGCGACGATCCACCACCATTCTCCCTGCTGAACCACTGAATGGATATGTTTGCCTAGTTGATCCATCTCCTCAGGTCCCAATTTCATGACATCATATCCGCAGCTCCAGGCTATGGCAAATACAAGAAAATTAATGGCTATAAGAACAGGAGTAACTAGGTATCCCTTCCTTGGCAGGAAGATATTGACGAAAGTGGCGATAGCGTTCCGTAATTGAGGCTCCGCGGTAGTATATTGCTTGTTGGACATAAGTACGACTGTGTTTCATCTCTTGTTGCATTAGTTGCTGAATAGTAACACGTGCAATGCAGAAAAAATACAGATACACTCAAACAGCCCCTCTTTAACTCCTTTAAACTCTTTAGCTCTTAGCTACTTGCTCAGGTGCAGCACCTTTCCTTCGTACCGGTAATAAATATCCCCGGTATTTGAGAGAACAGTAAGAAACAGATCCAGCTCTTTCTTTTTATCAAGGTGGCCTGTGAAGGTCACCTTGTTCAGTTCCGGATCGTCGATCACTACCTGTATATCAAACCACCGCTCGATCATACGGGCGATGTCTTCAACGGGCGCTTCATAAAAGAAGTAGATGCCCTTCATCCAGCTAAGGGTTGACCGGCTTTCGAATTCCTGTATGGAGATATTCTCGCCGTTGTTAACCACGGCTTCTTTTCCGGGCTGGAGAACTACCTTCTGGCGGCCTGCCGCTACGGCTACGGCGCCGTTAACGAGCGCGGTTTTTATTTTGCCTTGTTGGTAGGTATTAATATTGAATTCGGTACCCAGCACCTGCACATCAGCCGACGAAGTGTGTACGATGAACGGCTGACTGGCATTGGCTGCTATGGTAAAATAGGCTTCGCCCTCTACATATACCTCCCGGCTTTTTCCGGTAAAGGCTAAAGGGAACCGCAGCCGGGTGGCGGAGTTGAGCCGCACCTTTGAGCCGTCTGGCAGTGTGATGGCGTAGTCCATCTTTGCAGGTACAGTAAGTTCGTTCCAGCCGGTAGGCGGTGTGGCGGATGCGGGAAGGCTTAGCCCCTGGTTGCTGGCAACTAGTTTAGCATCGCCTGCCTGTATTACCTGGCGATTGGCCTGGGTAAGGTCGTATGCTTGCCCGTTAGCGAGCTTGAGTTGTATGCCCGTTGCCTTTATTGGTTCATTTGCTTTTGCTAGAACAGGTTGATCACCGGAGGAGCGGTTAAAGTAGAAAATAGAGCCTATGCCGATGATCGCAACAATACTGGCGGCTGCCACCAAGGTAGTGCGCTTTATAGCTTGTTTTCTGCGAATATGCTCAAGATGTGGATGAAGCGTTGCCCATTGGCCACTGGTGTCGCGCAAAGCGGGCTGCGCATCAAGTACACCCCGGCGGATCTTTTCCTGCATGGCTTCCTGCATAGCTTTTGCTTCAGGATGCTGGAGCAATAGCTGGTTTAATTCTTCCTCTTCTTCTGCCGTAAGTTCACCAAGATACTGCCTGAATAATAGGGCATCTATGCGGGCTTTTTCTTCATCGTACATGTTTTGCAAAGGTTGTTGCTCTTGTTAAGACGGTTATTCGCTAAAAAATGGTGACTAAGGAACTAAATTAAGATGAATGAAGGAGTTTTTTAACGGCTCTTTTTAAATGGGTGCGAAAGGTGTTGAGCGATATGCCAATGAGTTTGGCACCTTCGGCGTGACTTTTCCGGTCGTAGTAGAACATGCGGAAGGCGTTTTGCTGCTGTGGTGGCAACTGCTGAAAGGTTACCTGAAAATCGTTCCATTGTTGCAGCTGGGTTTCGCGCTGCTGGCGCTCGTCAACCGGGTTTTCCCAGGAGTGGTTTTCCTGCTCAGCGTTGATGAAGTATCTCCTTTTTCTTTTAAGCTGCGTTTGCTCACTTTTTACGTAGTCGAGACACCGGTTATGGATCATAATGAACAGGAACGACTCGAGCGATTTGTTCACGCGCTTCCACAGTTTCTTTTCCCACATTTTTATGAAACATTCCTGCACAAGATCTTCCGCAGCAGTAGTTTCTCCTACCATGCTGAGTGCTTTGTAGTATAGCCGGTTGAAGTACCGGGCATATAGCTGCTCAAAAGCTCCCTCCTGCCCTTCTTGCAGGGCTTTGAGTAGTATGTCTTGTTCACACGCCATAAGAGGGCTTAAAAATATAATTTCCTCTGTTTAGTTCTGGTTAAGTCTTTATTAAATACCTACGGATGTTGGTCAGATTCCGTTTTTTTTCCAGGATTGAGGGAAGGCTAATAGTGAGGTGATTGTTAAACAAATATACTTAGAAATGAAGGAGCTTGCCAAATATTTCTCCGTGTGTACTCATTCGTGCAAAAGCTTGAATGCACTATGATGGCAGCATGAATTGAATTGATTCTGATCCGCTGATTACCGTACATGTAAAACTTTGTGAGTAGGGAAAGAAATTGTACCAAGGTAAGCAATAAAGCGAGTAAATTTATAACAGTCAACCTAAGCTTCGCATGATGCGAATGATTACCCATTAACCTTGTTGTATGAGATTGCACGTACATCCCTCTAACCTGCCCGACCCTGGCATTGTAGCAAAGCCGCCTCCATCTGTTCGCGCCTTCATTATCCCCTGGGCGCAGATCGATTACCGGACGTACAGCTTTGGAAGTATTCTTCGCCAGCATTTTAGAAGCAGGCATTTTACGATCTATCACTTCTTATTTGATGTGGTTAAACCCACGCTGGTGGAGCTGCATTGCTCTCAGCCTTATGTAGCCTTGCAATTTACGCTCGTTGGCAAATGTTATGGCAAACTACTGGGAGGTATGAATTATGTGGCGGAGGAAGGGAAAACAATTCTGTTCTACCTGGCGAAAGGCATCCATAACGGCACGATTGAAACGGGCCGGTATCAAAGCATATTGATTCAGTTCAACCTGATGATGCTTACAGAGCTGGCAGAGGATATGCCCTTCCTGGAAAAGCTGCGGGAACGGTTGTTGACACTGGCAGGCAAAGGCGATCAGCTCCCTCCCCTGCCCATCAGCTATTTTATGGCGGGTGTAATTGATAAGATGTTAAAGAGCCGCCTCACCAACGGAGCACTTAACCTGGCATTAAAAACAGGCATCTTTGAGCTGGTAGGCCTTTACAACCAGGCGTTGACTAGTAGCGAGTACACAACCAACCTCCCTGCTGTTCAACACAAGGATAAGCTGGTGGACATGTACAATACGATCCTGTACCGGCCCAATATACGTAGCTGTAAGCTATCGGTATTTTCGCAGAAGTACTTTTTAAGCCAGGTAACGCTAAGCCGCTATTTTAACCAGCTTTTTCAGGTGCATGTTGCCGATTTTGTTCTGGAGCAGGTGATGAAGAAGGCCACCTGGCTGCTATTGAACACAGATAACCCGATTGCTGATATTGCGGAAGAATTGGGCTATTCTTCCGTATCCAACTTTTCCCGTGCCTTTACGGAGTATAGCGGCCACTCGCCTATGCAACTGCGAAGAAGGAAGGAATAGTGGCCTTACTAACAAAGAAGCGTGTGAACAAATGTTTGAAATGAATACTCGATTGTCGCAAATGAGAACAACCATCTTAGATTTTTAGCAGAAATTAGAGTTCATTGGAAGTAGTAACCCGGTCCCTCAAAATGACTGGAAGGTAGTATATACTAGCTATGATGGTATTGTAAGAACCGGATGGAAAGCCGGTTGCCAAACGCTTACCCTTACGTTTAAACAGATGATTATGCCTCCCGCACTGCAAAGTGGGTGATGAACAGCCATTGCCCCGCATGTTACATTCTTTCTAACCTAAATACTATGCCTGTATGACCACGGATATTTTGCACCGCGTGCAAAGGATAGATCATTTAATTAAAATTAAAGGTACCGGCTCGGCTGCCACCTTAGCCAAAAGGCTGGGTGTATGCGAGAAAAGCGTGTACCTCCTAATTAACCTGATGCGGGATTTTGGAGCGCCAATAAAGTTCTGCAACGCACGTAAGACGTTCTATTATGATATAGAAGGTGCGTTTGTTATCTCCTTTAGGCCCGCTATTACGCACGATCAAACCCTGGAACTCCAAGACTAAACACCATGAAAACAACTGAGCCCATAACACCTTCCACTGAGGAAAATACCGTGCAGCCGCAGGCCACGCTATCGAACAGTAAGGTGATAAACCAGCATTATCTCATTACAAAGATCTTAAGAGATACGCCCAAAGGAAGTGTATTTAAATGCTTCTACCTCAAAGGCATTCTGAAAAGTGGTATGTGTATTTTAAAATCAGGTAAACGAGGCGCCAGTATGGACAACTGGGGACGGGATATGAGAGACAAACTGAAATGGCAGGAGGAGTTACATAGAAAGTTACAGTATCTCGTTCCCCTACCTCGTTTGCTGGATGCGTTTGAGTATAGGGACGATTATTATATAGCTATAAGTTATATTAATGGCCTATCACTTTCAAAAAAAGTTCATGAAGTAGGAAGAGATTTTCAAAAGCAGCTGCAAATGGGCAACAAAAAGGCTATTGCAGTTTTATCTTACCTCATAAACATCACTGAAATTTTGAGCCGGCTTCACCACAATGGGTATGTACATCGCGATGTTACTGTCGAAAATTTCATAATAACCAAGTCCGGTAAAGTATATATAATTGATATGGAACTGACTTATTCTATGAAAGATGCTATGCCTGATCCACCTCACAAATTAGGAACCTATGGATATATGTCACCTGAACAGCTTATGGGTACAAGACCAACAGTGAAAGAAGACATTTTCGGCTTAGGAGCATTACTGTTCAAGGTATTGACCGGAATAGACCCCAATAAAGTAGTCGGCGGCCCTGCTGAGGAGTTACAACACAAGGCACAATTTTTCGTGACAGATGCAATACTGGCCCAGTTAATTGCATCGTGCTTAATGCCTGATCCAAAATATAGGCCGGAAATAAGGGAGATCAAAAACGTTTTGGAAATGTATAGATTAGATATAACTCGGGGTAGAAAGCGGCCTATCTTGTCTCCTGGTGATAACCTTACAGAAGAAAGCTATATAACAACGATAATTCAACGCACTATTAATTGCATGGCATCGCCATTAATGGTAAAAGAAGAACTATGGTTTTCTGAGCGCATGGACATGGAAGCCAGTCAGGAAGCAACATTAAACATTGCCCATTACCCTTGCTTCAGCCGGGGAGTAATGGGTGTTTTTTACCTCCTGGGAATATGCAAACGTGCCGGATATGACATCAGTAATCACAATTCCATAATTGACAACAGTATTGATTTTGTTGTCAATATCCTCCAAAATAGTTTCAACGATTTGCCACCCGGACTTCATTTCGGAAGGGCAGGCATTGCAGCAACAATAACTCTGGGAATGGATATGCAGCTGCTTAAACCAGAATTTGATCATAAGAAATGGATCATCAAATTGTTAAAGGATGATCCGGAAGAGTTAGGCTTTATGAATGGCATAGCTGGTATTGGCATGGCAGTATTAATGTGTTCGGCTTATTTGCCTTCAGAGGATGTTGAACGAAAACTATTTCAGTATGTTAATCATATAATAGAGGGTCAGAGAAAAAGTGGAAGTTGGCAGCGCATAAACAGCAGAGGTAAGCCAGAAGTAAATATAGGCTTTGCGCATGGAAGCAGTGGAATTATCTGGTTCCTTTTTGACTATTATGAGCAGTTTGGCAACTCCGATGTATTAAAAGCCGCAGAAACTGGATTAAAATACATCATAAGGAGATCTAAAAAACGAAATAACGGAAGAATTGACTGGAAAAGCGATAAAGAAAATGAAATGGATTACTGGTGGTGTGAAGGAGCGCCCGGTATAGCCATGGCATTTCTGAAGGCTTACAAGGTTACTAAAAAGCAGGTGTATAAAATGTACGCCACGATGGCATTGAATACACATGAATCTCATATCGTTAATAACAACCTTACGCAATGCCATGGCCTGGCTGGCCTGGGTGAAATTTATTTAGAAGCATATGCCATTTTGAATGAGCCAGAATGGCGCGAACGGGCGCTGTGGATTGTGAAAGCATTGATAGAGTTAAAAAAGGAACATCCAATATATGGTTCTTACTGGCTGCTTCAGAAAAAATTATATCCGGTAGCTGACTTCATGATAGGAAACGCAGGAATTATTCATTTCCTGGTTAGGTATTTAAAGCCTCGTGAAATATCATTCCCATTATTACGATCATGTTAAAAAGATTGGGGTCCAGGCAGTTTCAAAATGGTTTATATCTTGTATTTTTTGTAGATTTCCTATAAAGAATATTTGAAAATGAACTTTTTAAAAATGCTTAAAAGTAGGTTAGGAAAAAAGACGCTTCGCCCTACCCCAGCACCTTCCTCAACAAGCCAGGGACAAACAACGGTTAGATATCTGAACAATCACAACATTTTGAAGTTCTTGGATGACCTGGAAAGGTATACCGTTCGTGATTTAAAAGAGTTGACAAGGGTAGCACGGACCAATGAATGGTTAGATAAGTTTAGAAAACGTAAGGGCGAAGGAAGGTGTGCTACAGCGGCTGCGAGTCTTTGTTTTGCAGTTATCGAGCAGGTTGGTCTGATTTTACGAAATGATTTGGTCGACCCTGCTAATCCTGCTGATCTGACACTGGCAAGGACAGCATTGAAAAAGGGAAATAGTAGAAACGCGGAGTCATTTTTTGCTTATGCACAATCGAAGGGTATACAAACCATAAACAATAGCTATTTACAAGCCATTTATATCCTATTCCGAAATAAAATAACGCATAACTTATTTCCCGCTCATGGCCTGGGAGTTAGTCAGGACAGCCGGAATAATTTAACGGACCTGGTAATATCAATAAACGGTGCAAATAGTCTTAGCATAAATGCACTAGTCGATTGTATTGTGAGAGTAATCCTGAACCTAAGAAAAGATGTTAACGATTCCGGCAATTACTACCTAGTGCTATCTTTAAATGATACACTAACGCGTTTATCGGATGCTGAGATAACGAATTTGAGAAATAAATATGCAGATCCAGACACTATTAGAAAATATCCTGCTTTGCAAACTGAACTTCACAGGTTGTTACCGGGCTTCAGATTTTAATAATGTAAACGTTACAGTAACGAATTTTTATCTCAATTGCTTTCAATCTGAAAGAACCTGTTCAGATCATTTTTAACGGTCACAGGAACGCTCTTTATCTTTTCATACGCCTTTCCGTTATTGCAGTAATAAAACGTTGGGTGTAAGAAAATTAGATTATTAAGGTAAGCTGAGTTAGTTCCATCAAAATACACTTGTCGATCTTTCGATGGAACTCTCTTATTTTTTGATGAGAAATAGGAATGAATAGCCTTCATGCCATTTCCGGTAATAATAGCGATGTGATTATTTGGCAATTGATTAAGATATTTGTTAAGATAGTCAATACATCTATCGCGGCAAAACGGGCAACTGGCATCTATAGGTATAATCAGTATGGCTAACGAATCCTTGTATTGGGATTTAGTAGAATCATTTATAACATCCATCAGCTTGCTGAAAATAATTTGTTGCTCATTCAGAGGAATGGGACTGGAGCTGCTGGCGATAGGTCTTTGGGGTTCGCTTCTACATGAAAACAGCACCGGTAGTATAATGGCAATAAGAAAATTGATTTTATTATTCATAAAATAACAGTTTATTTGATAGCTGCCTGAATCTTAGATGGTTTGTAAGAATAATCCAACCTAACCAAGTAGATAGTATCCTCCGCGGCATCACGGTGAACAGGAGCATATATTCCTCGGGGAGTCACCAGTAAAGAACCAATATCTACAGAATGATCTATAATGGATTCTCCTACTATCTTAAATTGACTATCAAGAATAATTAAGCTCCGATCCTTAATAAGTCTTTTTGAAATGTAGTTTGCATCGGTAATTTTCTGCTCTGCTACGCGTAAGTAATAATTAGCAAAGGTGTCATGATATATCTGACCATAAGTATTTCTCTGCAGAAGCGCTTTATGGCTGTTTTCGCTTCCCTTAAAATCATCAGCAAGATAAGACGATGTATTACCTTTGATATACTTGCTTCCTGCTGGGTACTTGATGGCAAAGCTCTTAAAATCCGTGACTTCTATACTGCTGTCAGCGGGCAGGCTAAAGACAAAATACTGCTTTTTACGATCGTAACTGTAAAACGGCGATAATAAACCTTTATCGTAAATACTATCTACAAACTCCTCAGTGATGCCATGTAATAAAAAAGATTGATGTTTACTCCAATCGATTTTATACATAGTTCTCCATTTCTTACGATCCTTTCGTTCTCTAGGGTCCAGTGTTGGAAAGGCCGGTGCATACATTACATTACTCAAAAATACAGGCTGTTTCCCGTTTATAAAAAATGTAGAGGCTCTGAAGGGCCTATTAAGCAACTTAATGCTATCTCGCACAGTTAATAGGCTATCCACTAGGAAAATGTGCATGTCTGCATAAACGTAAATACTGTCAAAATTTTTGAAGAAAACCTTGGTACTGGAAATATTCCTGTTTTGAACCATAAGCCGCCGCATATCCAACTTAGCCAGGCATTTTTCTTTTTTAAGATCGTAAATATGATAAAATCTTTTGTTTAAATCTAAAAAAGCAAATATTAGATCATTACCTACCTGTTGACAATTGAAATAAGCGAATCTGTTAGATGTCGTTGAATCCACTGCCAGCTTTATTGTATCCTTCGTAATGATTACCTGTATACTATCATAATTTGGACTGAATTCAGCAACATTAGTTTCTTTGATGGGCTTCTCATATTGACAAGCAACTAAAAAGAACAGACAAGCAATTACTTCTATCAGAATTTTATAGAACTTGATCGGTCTCATATTCAAATGAATAAGTTAGATAAAGGCTATTCATTCTGAAATAGCCTTTATCTGAATTACAGAACGATATTACTCAAATGGGATTCTGGCAAAAAGGATCAGAGAACCTTTGATCGTCTCCGGTAGTAGTACAGTCAAAGGGCTCTACATTGGTTTGACAAGTATATATCCCTTGGCTTATCTGAATACATTGGCCATTAGGAATAAATTTTTCAGTCTTGTCAGCAGCTTGAGCTGAAAGTCCTACAACCGCTGTTATGGAAGAAGCCGCCAAAATAAGCATTCCCCAAATGGTTTTTGGTTTCATAATAACTGTTTTAAATGTTTTATAATGTTATCAGCGCTGAATTGTCATTTACAAAATTAGCTTGGCGAATTGTAATAGTATTACAATTCGCCAAGCGTCTATTTTAATTGAGTAAGGCCTGGGGTATCCAGGCCTTACTCAACTAAAATAACAGTAACTTTTACTTAAGTAGTCTATTAATCAGTTCAATTTCATCTTGCCCATTTCCTAGGGGTCTTGAATCCGGAGGAGATGCCCTGACAATCCTGGCCGATTTATCAATAATTACGAGACGCGGATATCCCTGAACGCCATAATCATTTATGATCTGATGACGATTACCCTTTCCTTCTGTGTATAAACATACACCTAAGCCAGTAGAGTATTTGCCTTTAGCTAAGCTGTTCAACCATTGTTCCTTCTCCTTATCTATAGAGACATTTATAATTACAACATTCGGATTATCATTAAAATGTTGTTGTATTTGCCTAAGAGTGGGAACTAGCTGAGCACACGGATGGCATCCTGTAAACCAGAAGTCAATTAAAACTACCTTACCTTTGAAATCGTCTAATGTTACTTTCTTGCCAAAGTTATCAACCAAAGAAAAGTTAGGTGCCAGATTACCCTTAGAAAATGAATTAGACTTCTGGTAAAGACCTTTTACAAATTCTTTGTAGCTTTTAAAACCAGTCTCTGATAAATAATCTTCAATGTCGCTTTTTAGAAAACTGGAGCTTAAGTCAACGTACTTTATGTATTTTCTAAACAACCTGGTTAAAATTCTTTCCCTAAACATTCCTGAATAGCTATTTTTGGACAACAGGTACTCATTATGATAAGTAAAATCTAAACTACTAACAGAAGCTCCGGATTTCCTCATTTCCCACTTCACTTTATTAGGAATGGCAGTTACATGAACGTATGACAAATATGAAAGGGAATAAGCTAAATTCTTATTATAAGCAATCTTGTTAATGAAGGACTTATTTACAGTTGAATCATAAATTGCGAGCAAATCCTTCTCTGTTAAGCCGAATTGTTTATATTTCCTTACGAAATCATCTAACTTGCTCAACCGGTAATGTTCAAGTGGACACAGTATTGAGGCCTGAACTAGCGGATAAACATCCTCAGAAATAGAATCTTTCTTACTTTCAAGATAAGCCAATCTCACCCTTTGAAGATCCTTATAATAATTTGATGTTATTAGGTAATCGTCTAACCCTGAGCATACGAACTTAGCCTTATTTTCAGACTTTATCATGTTTGTATTTATTTCATCAGCAGCCTGTTGAACACGGCATTTAAAAGCACCCCTTCCGGAAAAAGTAAGTTGATCCCATTCCTTATTTTCGACAATCTCGATATGAAGACTATCTCCTGGCTCCAAATAAAAAACGTTATTCAAATTATATCCCACGGCAAACTGAGCCACGTGCTTCAAGATACAGGAGACGGAGAAATAGCCCTCTTTTACAGGGACCGTTATCACCCAATTATGCCAGTCAGCAATATCTTCATTAGCATCCCAATAAAACATAATGCTATCTATCCTTTTTTCTGATTTTATATGACCACTAATTTTAGACATTCTAGCGCCCTGACTGTTAAACTTGTTTTGGCAAAAAAGATGTCCAGAAACCAGAAGAAATGAAAAAAACAAAATGGTACTTTTCAGAATCAACAATTTCATGTTAGTTTAACAATAAGACGGCATAAATGAGAAAATGGTGACAAGGGATAACTTAAATATTCCCTCAAGTGTACCAACCGAATAATTTCATCAAAAACTTGTCACTATTTACATCTACCCTATCGTCTTCTATCTATAACCTAAGTCCAAAGGATAGAAATAAATTAAAAACTTAAACAACCACTCATGTTTCAGAAAGCACTACTAATGGTGTTCGGCTTATTCCTGTTTTTCTATATGTCAGGTTGGGGACAAAAGAAAACCAGACAGGAGCGAATAACAATTTCAGGAACGCACACTCTAAGAAAAGTTTTTGACATTATCTATGACCAGTCAGGCATTCAAATCACCTATAATAACCAGGTATTAAATGATCGCGAAAAGGTTAGTTTAGAAATAACAAATAGTACCATCGACGATGTGCTACAACAAGTATTAAAAGGGAAAAATATTGTTTGGGTAAGAGAGGAAAAGTTTATATCTATTAAATCCTCTGTTCAAAAAAACAATAGTCAAGCCAATAGGACAGATGCAGGCTTTAATATATCAGGCATAGTTCAGTCTCCTGACGGAAAAAACTTAGCTGGTGCAACAGTAATGATAAAAGGTACTGGAAACGGCACTGCATCTGACAATATGGGTAGGTTTTCTTTAAACAATGTAGCTCCCAATTCTAAGTTAACAATTTCTTATACAGGATACATTTCGCAGGAGATTGTTATATTAAATACATCGGATTTGACAATAGTTATGCACCCTGCAGATAATTCACTTGAAGAAACGGTTGTAGTTGCATATGGTACTACCACAAAAAGAGGTAATACAAGTGCTGTTACTGTTGTAAAGGGTGAAACCATAGCTAACCTGCCTAACAGATCAATTGATCGTAGTCTTCAGGGGCAGGTTCCAGGCTTACTAATAACTGCTGGAAGCGGAGCACCAGGAGGCGGAACAAGTAATTTTGTGTTACGAGGCGTTGGCACTGGTGCCGACCTGAGATTAATGGGAGGAATTGTTAGACAACCACTTATAGTAATTGATGGAGTACCAACATCTTCAGTTAATACTGTCCAATATCAAACCGGATCGAATCAGGCATCCTATACTAATCCGCTTGCACAGTTCAATCCAGATGATATTGAAGCTATATCCATTCTGAAAGATGCCGCCGCCATAGCCCTATATGGATCCAAAGCCAGTAACGGCGTGGTCTTAATATCAACCAAGAAAGGGAAAATTGGCAAATCTTCGTTCGCTTTACATCATCAAACTGATATTGCCAACCCACTCACCTATTCAGATAAGATGTTGAATCAAGATGAATATTTAGCCTTATTAAAAGAAGCTTACGTTGCTTCTAATCCATCCCAATGGACTGATGCTGCTATTGAAGCAGACTTAAAAACCAAATTTCCTACGTATGTAAACGAATCAGGTGATAAAGTATTTTATAGTCAACCTGACTGGTTTGATGCTATTTATAGGAAAAGTGCAATTACTGTAACCAACGAAATATCTAACTCCGGCGGTGGCGAGAAGAATCAATATTATTTCAGTTTGGGTCATACTACCCAAAAGGGCACAGTTAAACACACAGGCTTTGACAGAATTGCGGTTCGTTATAATTTTGCTAACCAACCTGTCAAATGGTTAAACTTTGGGCTTAATTCTACGATAACTTATACAAGTCAGAACTATCTTAAAAGCGGATCGGAAGAGCAGTCAAATTCAGGAAATGGTTTCGCCTACACTATATCACCCTTAAATCCGGTTAGACTACAAAACAATCAATATAACCTATATCCCTTCGTAAGTAGTGGTCTCACGTACAACAATCCGGTCGCCGAATTAGATTATAATATTAACAGAACCCAGTCTTACAGAGGATTAGCAAATTTTTATGCGCAGGCAAATATTACAAGAAATGTTACAATACGAACACTTTTAGGGGCTGACATATTGTTTGCACAGGTCAAAGAAAAGATTGATCCTAGATTATCCGTTAGCTTCAATCCACCAGGTGTTGGCCTGATTAACCAATCTGATCCCTTTTCCTCCAGGATTATTAACACAAATACTTTTCAATATAGTAATACCTTTAACAATTCAAATACAGTAGAATTACTGTTTGGACAAGAAGCTCAAATTGAGAAAAGCGCATTCTTCAATGGTTCAAAACAAGGCCTTTCTGTACCATATTTAACCGACCTTTCGGCTGCATCTACTATCTCTGATTTAAATGGAAGTGAGAGCAAATCGACTCTTTTGTCTTATTTCGCTCAGGGAAATTATAACTACATGGCTAAGTATTACTTTTCGACCAGTTTTCGCCGTGACGGTTCATCTAAGTTTGGAACTAAAAATCAGTATGGCAATTATTGGTCAATTGGAATGGGCTGGGTACTTTCAGAAGAGAAATTCCTCAAAACTGATTGGGTAAACTTTCTAAAGCTAAGAGGAAGCGTTGGTACTTCAGGCAACTCTGCATCCCTCAGTTCAACCGTTAGATACGACTTGGTAAGTCCAAGCGCTTTATATAATAACACTGCCGCTGCGACAATTACCCCAGGAAATCCCGAAGTAGAATGGGAAAAGACTTTTAATCATGACATTGGTCTTGAATTCACGCTATTCGGGAAAGCTTTATCGGGAACAGTGGATTGGTATTACAGGCGCATTTCTGATTTGCTGTATAGCTTTATGCTACCAGGTACATCCGGTGCTACATCTGTTATGCAAAATATTGGTGAAATGGAGAATAAAGGTTGGGAAATAGCTCTACAAGCGAACTTAGTCAAATCGCCAAACTTTAATTGGAACCTTCAGGCCAACTGGAGCACTAATAAAAACAAACTCATAAAAGCCAGTTCTCCTTTATCAGTTACACAGTTCGTCGCGGATAAAGAAGGAGAGAATTTTAATTCATACTATTTAGTTAAATGGGCAGGTGTAGATCCCACTGACGGAAAGCCACAGTGGTATGATTTAGAAGGCAAAATCACAAAGACGTATGCAATTGCAAATAAGCAAATTGTAGGCAAACCCCAGCCAGACGGTTTCGGAGGAGTAACAAACAACTTCAATTATAAAAACTGGGATTTATCATTTTTATTCTATTACCAATATGGATACCAGATTTATGATTTTGCTAAAAGCTCATTACTTAATGACGGAGGAACTGCGAGCAATGCTTATTCCAATCAAATACGGGAGGCATTAGATAGATGGCAGAAACCGGGAGATAAATCACCAAATCCAAGAAGAATATTAAACAACACCGATGGAGGAAGCTCAAATGCGTCAACACGTTTTCTGTCAGACGGTGACTACATAAGGCTTAAAAATATTTCATTAGGATACCAACTCCCTGCTCATACACTGCATAAGATAAAGCTCAGTAATCTTCGCGTCTATTTGCAAGGGAACAATCTCTTTCTAATTACGAAGTTCAATGGATTTGATCCTGAAAATGTAGGCGTAGGATACGCTCAAACTCCCTATCCTCAATCAAGATCTTTTTCCATTGGTTTAGATGCTAAATTTTAAACTTCTTATTATGTCAAAATATTTAAATAGACGCTTTTCTTTTCTCGTAATGATATTTGCAATGCTATTGTTTGTTGCTAGTGCATGCAAAAAAGATTTCTTGAATCCGCCTACTACAAACCAGGCTGTAACGGATGAATTTTTCACCAGCCTTTCCAGTTGCGAACAAATGCTTAACGGATCATACGTCATTCTGGCTGAGCCATTTTACAACGGAACAAATACTATTATTTACCCTGATGTAGTAGCCGACAATGTAAAACCAGTGATTGGCGGAACATTTCTTACTGCGCACTATTCATGGGCACAAGTGCCATCAGATCTTACTACCGGCACATCCTTCAATTTGAATACTACCTGGCGTACAGCATATCGTATAACACGGCAATTGGCATATGTTCTAAAGTACATTGATCAATTTCGTAATGAAAATCCTACTAAAGCCGACGATATAAAAGGCCAGGCCCTGGCTTTACGGGCGTTGGTATACTTTCAGCTTGTAAATATGTTCTCACAACCTTACAGTTTTACGGCCAATGCTTCACATCCTGGAATCCCTTATGTAATCGCAGAGGACATCACGGAAGGCGTTAGCGGCAGAGAAACAGTACAGGATGTATATCTACGTCTTATAGCTGATTTAAACGCAGCTATACCATTATTGAGTAATCAGTTGTCTAATAAAATTTACATGAATAGAACGGCTGCAAAGGCCCTGCTTGCCAGAATCTATTTATTTAAAGGCGACTACCAAACTGCGAAGGCATTAGCTGTCGATGTAAACAACAACGTTCCAATAATGATTGCAAACTATCCGTCAAAGCTGTTTACAAACACAGAGACAGAAGCATTGTTCCAGCTATTACCTATGCAAAGGAGCCTTAATGGAAGCGTTACCACCAGTTACGCTGGTTACTATTTTTCGACCACTAGTCTTTCTTTCATCGCCACAACTGATATAGCAACCTTGTTAAATGAAATCCCGACGGATGCAAGAAAAGCATGGGTTACTGCTAGTGGAACTACTTTCAGAATAAGCAAATATCCGGCAAATGTAATAAGTGGATTTACCCAAACTGCCAGGTCTCACTATCAAACACTTTTACGCTCATCTGAAATGTATCTAACTGCTGCAGAATGTTACGCCAAGTTAAACAATGAAGATAGCGCTCGTTGGTATGTCAATGCTATTCGAATACGCGCTTATGGTACTGGCTTTGAAACTGTTGCCACTGGTCCAGCTCTACTCGATACAATAGCGAAAGAGAGACGTAAAGAGCTGGCATTTGAAGGGTTCCGCATGTATGATCTACTACGTAACAAACAAGGAGTCAATCGCAGTGATGCAAATTCGCCAGACGCTTTAACCCTTCCCTACCCTAGTCTGAAGGCAGTTGCGCCTATTCCAACAGTTGATGTGCTAGTTAATGACCTGAAACAGAACGACGGCTACAATTAACCTTCTTCAACCCTCAAAATAACCGTCCCCATGGCTATGAAGACCATACCTTTCCTATTGATAATACTGATTCCCTTATTCGCCATGCCCCAACAGCCTGTTGACGGCCCCTATGTATTCGAAAAAGGCGATAGCCTGCAAGTATTCACCATTATGCAGCAGGGCGATCAGTCTTTAGCCGACCGGAAGATGGCACCCCGCTTGAGTGCTGTTGATCAGGCGCTGGAGGTAATGGTTCCTGTAGACCGGAATGCAGGATTCCAGGTGAAGCTTCGGGCCAGGAATGCAGTGCCTTCCGATATCTATGCGGCACCCAGCAGGCTTTTTATTGTTTCGGATATCGAAGGAGAATTTTTACCGGCAAAAAGGCTGCTGATGGCGGCTGGCGTGATGGATGAACAGTATAACTGGATCTTCGGCAATGGCCACCTGGTTATTGCCGGAGATCTATTTGATAGAGGCAGCGAGGTGCTGCCTTGGCTATGGCTGCTTTATTCGTTAGAGGAGAAGGCTATGGCCGCTGGCGGCCAGGTGCATGTTATCCTGGGAAATCATGATATTATGCAGCTATCAGGTGATTACCGGTATACCGACGCCCGGTATTTTAAGCACGCCTGGCTGATGGGCCGCTCCATACGGGCTGTTTTTGATGAAAGCAGTATCCTGGGCAGATGGCTACGGACGAAAAATGTGGTGGAAAAGATCGGCGATCTGCTGGTACTACATGCCGGAGTATCGCCTAAGCTGCTTAGCACAGGCATGACGGTTACCGATATCAATAATCAATGCAAGCGGTATTATGGCCTGAGCCGCAGGGATATTCCCGATAGCTCGCAATTTTTATTCGATAACCGCTCACCTTTCTGGTACCGGGGCTATTTTATGGAGCCTAAGCAGCCAATGGCGCTGGTAGATAGCACGTTGCAGTGGTTTAATTGCAAACGGATCGTTGTCGGTCATACGGTGATGGATTCCATTAGTTCGCTTTATGATGGTAAGGTGATCGGCGTGGACGTTAATCATCATGAAGGAAAACATGAGGGGCTGTTGATAGAAGCAAATGGTATTTTTGTGGTGGATGCTGCAGGTGGTAAACGGCCATTGTAATAATTGCCTATCGGCGTTCAAAAGCTACGCGTACAAGTAACGCTGATATATCATCGTTACATCTTAGAAACGCCGCCGCCGTTGCGGATATCGTCCCATTCTGGAAAATCTTTCATAGTTGATCCTCTCCTGTTGCTGTTGCAGTTTAGCTCTTTGGAGTTGCTCTTCTTCACTTGCCGTTTTTATGTTGTGTATAGACGTGGTAACCCACGACAGCAATTTACCGTTTTTGGCCGCTTCTATGAACGCTGAGCGATGCCATTCAACAAGTATCGCCGCTGTTCCTATCCGGGTAGGGAATAAGCAATAAATGCTATTTCTAACATCCTGGTTATCCTCCATCGATCCATCTCCCCAAAAATCGAAAAAGACGGGAACGGAGCTTCCCACCCATGCTGATGGGAAGTATTCATCAGGGCGGTTAACGCGGAATGTCCGCTGTGCTACCACCTGAAGATCCTTTCTTATCCCAAGGAAACGGGGAAAATCGCCCTTTAGCCTTGTGCCATCCACTACCCAGATCAGGTTGTGATAAAACGCTTCACGGCTGGCTCGTTCTTCCGGATCAATAGCTGAGTGCTGAAACTCTATGGTAAGGCCATGACTGGTACATAGATCGGCAATGTGTTTTTCGTCGGTCCGTTCGTCGGGCAGAAACACTTCCTGCCATGCTAAAGGGAAATTATTTTTCCATGCCCGGTGCCAAGCGGTTTCAGGCTCCCACCAGCGATCGCACATTTCAGTGGTTTGATGCGCCCAGTGGTGTATTCTTTTTGTGCCGCATTTGGCGGTTACCGGCTGCGTACAGCCCGGACAGGTACCTTTTAACTTCGGAGCGGCCGGGGTGAGTTTGTTGTTTACATAGGCAAGTCGCATAGTGTCCTATTGTATGCTTTTGGGGAATTAGTTGGTAATATAGGGCTTCTTGTTATCACTTAAAAGAACAAACTGGTATAGGCTTAAGATTGTTTAGCGCTATGCGCTGTTTAACGTCAACGTTCATGACACCCCAGAACGACACTCAATCGTTTGAAATCCGCTATTGGCAAGTAGGTTTCGTTCCAGTTGTGAAAACCCGCTTCAAACGCTTTTCCTTCGATAACCGCACTGTCAGGCCCTAAAAGCCTGCCGGTTTTATTCGTTTATGCCCCAATGCACGACACTCAATTGACACTCAGGAACATTTTGTATATTTGCAGTGTAAAAAGGTCTTTATTTACCGGCTCAACACCTCATTGGTTACCCGCCGGAAAAATTCAAACTATAAGTTGTTGATTTATAAAAAGTTGGATGCACTGTTATTCGTTCAGTCGTCCCGACTAAAAAGAAAAAGCCCTTCAGGTCCTTGGATTTGAAGGGTTTTTCTTTTTGATAAATTCAGATCTATCAAGAAGGGATTTCCATTGATTTATTGTGCGTGATTTCCATGCATAGACAATATGCAAACAAATTAGGCTACCCTGTTGATTTCTGCGTTCAAGATAGTTTTTATGAAAAGTAAGAAGGCGGTAGAAAAGTTACACTGTACACAAAGACATTCTGATTAGGCAGAAATTAGCCATCTTAAAAAAAGGCGATATGTTAATTTGATATGATTTTATTGACATTTGTCACAGTGCTTTTATTAACAAATGTCCTTTCAGGCGGGCACGGAAATCTTCAACTCTGGATCGTAAGAATACTTCGAATAATCCAGTGCCTGTTGAGCTGCTACGAACTAAATAGACGACATAATCAATGAGTTGAATATTCTATTTAAGCTATTCCCAGGTATGAGAAGCTGACACGTTTTGGAAAGCAGATGTTTTATACACTAATTTCAAGCCTATACCCTTTTCCACGTATCACTACAATATTGACGTTCGGGTCAAGTTCCAGCTTTTTTCTAAGTTTTGATATAAACATATCCAGGCTACGTCCCACAATTACACCTTCATCTTCCCATATCTCTTTTTGCAGCCGGCTCCTCTCTATTGTCTCGTTAGGCGACAAAGCGAAAATCGAGAATACACGGGTTTCAGTGCTGGTTAAGTCTATCGTAGTTCCATTTATTATCAGTCGACGATGCTTCGCCTCAAACAACACTGCACCCAAAGCAATCATACCCGTATGCTGATTATTTTCTGGTAAAACCTCCGGCAAAGTCTCCGGCAGGGCTTCAGGTAAAGTTGCAGGCAATACTTCAGATATAGCAGTTCGCGGTTTAACGGATGTAAACAACATAAAAAACAAAAATGCTAAAAAGGGCAGGCTCCCTAAAAGATACCCTCTTTTTGCTGTATTGACGTTCCGGGGTTTGAATTGAATGTTGATCATGTAACAGGCGGTGGGCTGCTTTCTTCCTCTACAGGCTACGATATCATCTTTTCTATTTTGGGATATAGCATACCCATAAGCGACACTGGCGTCACTACAGTTCAGAACGTTAACGACATAATCACCGGCGAGCCTGTCCTGGGCCAACAAATGCTGGGTAGTATTCACCAGGGAATCCGTTTTAAAAGTAAGCTCCTTCTCAAACCTGATTTGGTATTCATTTTCCCCGATCTTTTTTACCGGGAGCACCCTTGACGTGCTGTCGCCCGACTGTAAAAGCAGTTCATGTCCGATCCTGCGAAGTAACACCTCTCTCCTGGCAATATCAAAGCCGTCCCTGTCCTCCATACCAAAAGCCAGGCAGACGACAGAGATAAACAGGAATAATATCAATCCTGCCAGGTATTTGCGTTTTCCGTAGAAGACATTTCGACTAAGACGCATATTGTCAATATTTTATTTACAAAGTTTACAATTCTATTTACAAGCCGGATACATTGCCCTGAAAGATATCAAAGTAATTTCGTCTGGGCAGCTTTGATATGAAGGGAAAGATAAAAGAGCCGTTTTATACCGCCTGACGATCATCCTGGTAACAGCGGTAAATGAGACTGAAAGGTAGCCTATTTGACCCGTACTATTGCTCTTTTTCTTTATCGATAATTTCTGACAATAAATAACACAAATCATGAAATACACACTGATGTATATTTTCCTCTGGATGCTTGCTTTTCACACTTCTGGCAAAGGACAAAACAAAGCAGATCTCACCAAAGAAAATCTCAAGTCCGAAATAAAAAATATAGTTACTGCATCCGGACCTAATGAAATCACCCGAAATATTATACAAGACAGGAAGGGCAACATCTGGATTGCCTCATGGGAGGGTATGTTTCGATACGATGGAAAATCCTTTACCAATATGACCAGTAATGTGAGTAAGGCCCGTTTCTTTTCTGTTTTGGAAGATAGCAAAGGTAACTTCTGGTTCGGCTCTATTGGTGCAGGTGTTTATTGTTATGATGGGAAATCCTTCCGAAATTTCACGGTCAGGGATGGACTGCTTAATAATGATGTCGGCAGTATTTATGAAGATAAAAAAGGCAACATCTGGTTCGGTGTCTTTGGAGGAGTAAGCCGCTACGATGGGAATGCCTTCCAGAATTATATCATCAATGGAGAGACGATGAATGAAGACCGGACAGGGAAAACATTTCCGGATAGACCACCTTATGAAGTCAATGCAATTATTGAAGATGAAACAGGCAAGTTTTGGTTTGCTACAAGAGGCAATACCTTCGTATATGACGGAAAAACATTCACCGTTTTCACCCACGAAAACATACCTTTTAAGAATGTTCGTTCTTTAATCAAAGACAAAAAAGGAAATATCTGGCTTGGCGGCCCTGACGGTCTTTGGCGTTATGATGGTAGTGCATTTACCAATTTCACGAAAACGTTTGTTGGTTATATCATCGAGGATAAAAAAGGTAATATCTGGACCAGTTCAGAAAGAGATTATAGTCAAACCTGGGCGCTTTCCATGTATGACGGAAAGACATTGTCCAATAAGGCCTGGGCACTTTCCCGTTATGATGGAAAGTCCCTATCCGATGGCAGGCCCAATATAACCGAAATACAGTCCGTAGAAGGCATGTTTTTCGGCATTTTAGAAGATAACAAAGGCAATATCTGGTTTGGCGCTTTAGATGGCGCGTATCGTTATGATGGTAACACCATTAAAAGTTTTAAAAACAAAACAGGGCAGCTATAACACGCATAACCGTACATAAATATGGACGTTTCAAGACATCAAATTTGGACGTTCTACGAAACCAGGGTACATAAATCATTGCTGATATTTGTCATGCTATTAAAAAAATGATCATGGCAAAAACAGTATCAAAAAGTACATCAGACAAAAAGAACTACATTATCACTGGTCCGACATCAGGCATTGGTTATGCAACCGCACTGGAGCTTGCCAAACATGGCAACGTCATCCTGATGGGCAGGAACCCGGATAAACTGAACCAGGTAAAAGAAGAGATTGTAAAAGCAGGACATCAGGCGGTCACCGTAGTATGTGACATGTCAGATCTGAAAAGTATTCAACAAGCCGTCGCGAAAATTATCCAGCTCAACGTACCTATTGCAGGACTGCTTAATAATGCGGGAGTAATGCTGACAAAACCAGGTAAAAACGCGCAGGGATGGGACTTGACTTATGCTACCAACTATCTGGGTGCATTCGCATTAACAGAAGCCCTGGCGCCTTACCTTTCTGATGGCGCGAATGTGGCCTTTATTTCATCAGCGATTGAAGATCCTGAACGTAAACCCGCCAAAGCGATGGGTATGAAAGGAGCGCGCTTTATTTCTGTGGCAGCAAGTGCAAATGGTGAATGGTTGGCTGACGGCTCTAAATTGGGAGGCATAGACGCATATGCCACCTCGAAACAATGTGTACTTGCCGCCGCTTTATACTTCGCCCGTGAAAATCCGCGATTACACTTTAATGCGATTGAACCGGGGATCACGCGTGGCACTCGTCTCGGCGGTGCAAATCCAGTCGTACAATTCATTTTCGGGCATTTAATGGCGATCATACCACCATTCTCTCATTACGCCAGTACACCCAGAAAATCGGCAAAAGTCATTACCCGGGTATTGACGGATGACTCCAATACAAGCGGCGTTTATTTTGACGAAAAAGCGCAGCCAATGCGCGGATCTATACTAGCACATGATCCTGTTTTCCAGGAGAAGGTGGTACACGAAACGAGGGCTTTTCTGGCAAAGTTTTTTTAACTTCCGATACGCGTATGAAAGTATCTGTCAGTCAAACCCGGCTTGTAGGTCCGCCAGTACCCCAGGAACAATTTATTCCTGAACATCTTTTTTTCTACCTGGAAAAGGGGGTAATGAGCGGGTATTATGGCCACAAAACTTACACCTTATCATCAGGTGAGTATGGCATTGCCCGTAAAAACCGGCTCAGCAAACAGCAGGATATTCCTTATGACGGAGATATCGAAAAGATCATCTTCGTCTTTGATGAAGCATTTTTAAAAGCCTTCCAGAAGAAACACCGTTCAGAAGCGGTAAGATTTAATGCTACTGAGAGTTTCGTCAGGATTGATGACAGATCCCTGGTACCGGCATTTATTCAGTCTTTGAAGCCTTATTATAACGAAAAGGGCCAGATCGATCAGGAATTTTTTGACATCAAGCGTGAAGAGCTTTTACTAATCCTGTTGCGTTTGCAACCAACACTCGCAGGTATATTTTTTGATTATGCGGTGCCGGAAAAAATAGACCTGGAGGCCTTTATGAATATGAATTACAGGTTTAATGTGAGTGTCGAACGGTTCGCCTTTCTTACCGGGCGTAGTTTATCGGCATTTAAACGGGATTTTCACCTGATCTTTGGTCAGACGCCTAGCCGTTGGCTGGTACAAAAGCGTCTGCAGGAAGCGTACTTTTTAATCGAAAAAAAGCAACAAAAACCAACAGATATATTCCTGGACCTCGGATTTGAAACCTTATCCCATTTTTCATTCGCCTTTAAAAAGCAATTCGGTCAGACGCCGACAGCATTAGCCAGGCAATCGAAGATTCCTCCTGCTTCAATAGAATAACAAAAGATAAATTTCACTATCCCGACACTCATTACGGATACCTTTTCTGGCGATTCGGATACCTTTTATTTTGGCATTTCCTGAAACTTTGCTCCCATAAAATTAGAAGAGTATATGCAATTACAGAACAAAGTCGCTATAGTTACAGGAGCCTCAAAAGGCATCGGAGCTGGCATAGCCAAACAAATGGCTGCTGCGGGCGCTAAAGTTGTCGTAAATTATGTTTCCAGTGCAGAGAGTGCTGCTGCAGTGGTAGCTGCAATAACAACAGCTGGTGGAACTGCCATTGCCATACAGGCCGATACGGCTAAACAAGAAGACATTCAGCGCCTTTTCACACAAACCATCGCTGCTTATGGTAGCTTAGATGTGCTGGTGAATAATGCGGGCATTTACGAGTTAGCCCCCTTGGTGCATGTTACAGCGGATAGCTTCAACCGCATCTTTAATATAAACGTATTGGGCATCATTTTAGCATCGCAGGCGGCAGTACAATTTTTTGGTGCTAAGGGTGGTAGCATTATTAATATCAGTTCTTTTGCCAGTACCCGTCCGGAGCCATATTCCCTGGTTTATGCCGCTTCTAAGGGAGCTGTAGATTCAATCACCATTTCGCTTGCACAGGAATTAGGACCACAGCATATCCGGGTGAACGCTGTTCAACCGGGAGGCGTACTAACAGAAGGAGTTGCCAAACTCGGCGCAACTGCTGATTCTGAGCCAATCAGACAAACAATCGCAAGAAGTGCACTTGGCCGGATGGCCACCCCGGAAGACATCGGCAATACCGTCGTATTCCTCGCTGCTGATGAAGCAAGTGTCATCACCGGCCAGTTTATTGAAGTATCAGGTGGTTTTAAATAATTGGTGAGAAATTGAGGACCTGTATGGAACAGTGAGTACTTCGCTTGCTGTTCCATTGATAAACCGGACATCATGAGCCGCACAGCAACCGACATAAAAAGTATCAATTCTGTTTCAGAAATGCATCGGCTACTGCAGTTGCCACCACCGAAACATCCTTTAATTACTTTGATTAATCATGCGGATGAATCACCCGTTGATGAAAGTCCGGCTACCAGGTTGGTCATGAACTTCTATCATATATGCATTAAACGGGATTTTCAGGGACAAATGCGCTATGGTAAACATTACTATGATTTTGATAATGGTACTATGACATTCACCGCCCCCAATCAGGTAATGGGCGTTGATCAAGGGAAGGAACGGAGTCGTAATGGCTGGTCTTTATTGTTTCATCCTGACCTGATCCGGAACTACGCCTTAGGGAAATCCATCAAAAATTACGGCTTCTTTTCTTATGAGGCGAATGAAGCCCTTCACCTCTCAGATGAAGAAGAAAAGCTGATTGAAAGCCTTGTTCGTAATATTGAAAATGAATATCTCTCAAGGGTCGATAACTTCAGTGCAGATGTGATTACCTCAAATCTCGAATTATTACTCAATTATTGTAACCGGTTTTATAGTCGACAGTTTTTAACCCGTAAAATGGCAAGTAATGACCTACTGGTCAAATTTGAAGAAGCCTTATCAAAACATTTTGAACAAGATCTGTCTTCCAATCTACCCACTGTTAACAGCTTAGCAAGTGATTTACACGTTTCACCTGGGTATTTGAGTGATATTGCCCTCTATCTGTCAAAGAAAAAATAGACGATAAACATCCCCACGAACGTAAGAATGCCTAATGCCATGGATATCCAGAAGGGAGATAAAATCCATAACCATGACCAACCGGCCATCGGACTCACGTCACAAAGCTTCAGTACAACAATAAGAGAGGTTAACGGAAATATTAATTTCACTCCTCCGGGGATATGTTTCCACGTCTGGTTCCGCGGTTTTGTTATTTCTGGTAAATCGCTCACTTATAATCTGATTATTCGTAGTAAAATAAATAAATAACGGAAATCCTCCTATTTTAAATTGTCTTTAATTGGGCTTACGACTTCTAACCTGATTTATGTAGTAAGTGCGATAGTTTCCAAAGCAGGTAACTGTTTATAGTATGGTTCAAGCACAGCTGGTTTCTCGATCAGTAGCCGCACATGCAGCAATAGTCGCGCAGCACTATACTTTTATAAACCGAGAACAGCTACTGTTTTTTTAACCTAACCGTAAATTTTAAAATGGGATTACAAGAAAAAGAGAACACACTTGCCGGCTTCCCGCTTGAAATGGAAGTAAAGTAGGAAACACTATAACAAACGACGATTTTTCTAATCGTCCAGCTATTCCGACAGCAATAGCATTAGCTGAACATTTTCGTTATCAGGGAGTTGATTAAATCCCAATCTGTGTGTTTAGTTGGCTCCCCTTTCAACACAACCAGACTTTTCTGGAATTCAGCCCTTCTTTCCTGGTGTTCCTGTACCAATTGCTCTTTATTGAGACGTGTAGTACCCCAGTCTTTTTCCACCGCTATTCCTACCTGTGTGTCCATGGCATCAAAAAAGCGATGTCCAAAGTCTTCCATTTCATTGACAAATGCTTTGTATTCCATTTCAACAGCTCCGTTCTGAGCTGTCCACACAGGAATATTGTTTTCTGTCAGATGGTCTGCCTTCCAGACAATAGAAATATTATTCCCGTTTCTGAAAAAGCTGATGCCCGGTCCGCCAGTTAAATGCATCGCATTCAACGTTCGGCTGTATATCCATTCAATCGTCTTCTCGTAGGTATCTACATCAATGGAAGCATCTTCAGCTGCATTATCTATCCATTTTGTAACAGCCGTGTAAAACCTGTACAAATAGCTATTATCCTTTGAAATTGCGTAAAAAGCATCCGGGACAGATTCAGCAATAGATTCAAAAAGACCTGTCCAGTCTTCTATCAAACGCACCAATTGATATTCGACATAAGTAGAGTCGTTTCCATTCCCACCAGCCAATACTTCATTTGTATATTCGTAAAGCGTCGTCTTATTTACATCAAGCCAATATTCACCATCCGTGAGCGCGGTCCAGTCCATGATTGTATCCGGTTGATCACCCCAGGGAATGATGTTATCCGGATGCCTGAGTTTGAAATTAATGAAAGCCATAGAAAAAATTAAAAAGTCAAAGTATCGGCAAGGTAGTATAAAAAGTGAAATAAGTTGAATCCTCATTCCGGCTAATCATTCTCTCGTTTTGGTTTATTGGGGGCATTGCATTCGTGAGACATTTGCATCATAACAAATATCAAACGAATAAATTCTCAGACAATGAACAAGACTATATTGATTACAGGTACCTCTACAGGATTTGGCGCATCAGCAGTACATTACTTCGCACAAAAAGGCTGGAATGTAATTGCCACCATGCGTGACATCACAAAAGCAGGAGACCTGCAAAACATGGATCGTGTTTTCGTTACAAAGCTGGACGTACAGGACAAATCAAGTATCGAAACGGCTATCACAGGAGGTATTGAACGCTTTGGTAATATTGATGTGGTAGTGAATAATGCCGGATATGGTCTCTTTGGTATTTTTGAAAGTATCTCTCCGGAAGGCATACAGGATCAGTTTGCTGTCAATGTATTCGGCGCAATGGATGTTGTAAGAGCCATCCTCCCGCATTTCCGTGCAAAGAACAACGGTACGATCATTAATATCAGCTCAGGTGCCGGCGCCATAGGTTTCCCGATGGCCTCTGTTTACAGCGCTTCCAAATTTGCGTTGGAAGGCTGGTCCGAAGGACTGAGATATGAACTTGCATCCCTTGGCATCAAGGTAAAAATCGTTGAACCAGGCGGCGCAACAAAAACGGCTTTCATAGAACGTATGGGCGGGGAAAGCGCTGGCTTGCAGGCGATCGAAAACTACATACCGTTCTTAGAGCAGATTGGTAAAGTATATGGCGGTATGGCAACAGCTGCGGACGCAGATGCCGTAGAAAAAGTGGTTACTGCCATCTATGACGCTGCGACAGACAACACCGACACACTCCGTTATGCTCCTACCAATGACATTCAAGCCCTGCTGAAAGCACGGCGTACGACTTCTGAAGAAGCTTACCAGCAATTTACAAGCGGGGTATTCGCTCCGGCAGCTGAATCAGTCAGCCATTAAAAAACACCAATGGAGGTAAGACCGTTATCCACTGTTGGTCTTACTTCCGTTAACATTCGTTCGCCTGCAAATTGGCTATCTTTACAAGCATAATTAGTCCGGACAACTCCTTTTATTAGTTACATGCAGGTATATTCATTAGAATAACCTCGCATTACTGATACAAGCACTGCGCTGACCTAATTCAACAAGAAAAGCATTGTACAATGATTGATAAATCCGTTCCTAAAAAAGGGTTACATCACTTCAGATCTATCTCTGATCTGTGTAAAGCTTTAGGCGTTTCAAGTCCGCGGCATCCGTTGATCGCCGTCATCATCAATCATAACGAAATGAAACCGGACTCTCCATTAAGATACCTGTTGCATGATTTCTACATGGTCTCCTATAAAAGTACGATGAACGGCAAACTAAAATATGGACAAGGGTATTATGACTTTGATGAAGGTGGGTTAATATTTGTCGCGCCTAATCAACCACTATCTATAGTAGACGAAAGTGATCCATGCCAGGGTTACAGCCTGTTTTTCCATCCGGATATCATAGCGGGAAGTCATCTGGCCAAATCCATCAACAAATATGGTTTCTTCTCCTATAACATCAACGAGGCTTTACATCTGTCGGAAAAAGAACGACAGAAAATCTTACATCTCTTTGAAGAAATCCAGGATGAATTAGATACATCTATTGATGACATCAGTCAGGACCTGGTAGTCTCCTATATTGAAGTTTTACTGAACTACAGCAACCGGTATTACAAACGGCAATTCATTACAAGAAAGACCGTCAGCAGTCCGATTATAGAACAATTTGAAACACTGCTGAACACGTACTATACCGATGAAATGGGCCTGCAACATGGTATACCTACGGTGAAGTACTTTTCAGACCAACTGAACGTATCTTCCGGTTATCTGAGTGACCTGTTGCGCAACCTTACCGGACTGAACACACAACAGCATATTCATGCAAAGCTGATTGAAGCAGCTAAACAAAAACTCTCTACCACAGCGCTTACAGCGGCAGAAATCGCATATGAACTGGGATTTGAACATCCGCAGTCATTCAATAAACTCTTTAAAAGCAAGACGAACATGACGCCGCTACAGTTTCGCGAGGGACTTAAGTGAGTGAAGGTATCTGAAGATCGCTATTAATAAAAGAGGATGTCTGCCATATAGCAGACATCCTCTTTTATTGAATGATTATTGCAATACCGCCATATTAACCGGCAGTAATGATGAACAGTTTATAACTTCTCACACAAAAGGACATTATTCAGATAAAGATCCTTTCTGCGGGGCAAAATAGCCGCTAACACCATCGCATACAGGTTCATGGAACTATATACGACCAGACGGGCCAATGACCTTACAACCGGTATTTTACGGAAAACTGGTAGAATATGCTTCGCTACATAAGTAATCTTTAATTGCATAATCGTCTCTATGTTACCGCCGGTTTTATCTATCTGCAATACTTTAAAACCACTCTTTTCAAATAGGCTGCGCAATGCAAATTGCGTATAACGGGCATAATCGTTGGGTTCTTCATGCTCACAGATCGCAAACGGACAAGTGATCAGTATACGACCTCCTGATTTCATTACCCTATTGATCTCCAGCAAAATCTCTTCCAGGTTGAATACATGCTCAAATACCTCGGTACTGAACACTGCATCAAAATGCTGATCCGGGAAAGGCAGGTGTCTGCCATCATAGAAAACATCTACAGGCTCGTCATCATGCGGATGGCCTTCACTGTCATAATCCACACCGATATATTCATCCACAGAAAACAGACTCTTATAGGGTTTTGAACCACAGCCAAAATCCATTAAACGCCCTTTCAATTGAGGAATGTAAATAGTCAGCGCATTCAGGAGCGCCTTCCTTGTGAGATAGGCCGGATAGCGTATGTCCGGGTTAAAAGCGTAAGGTATTTGTCTGTCTGGCATCTGGTAAAAATAAAAATAATTTTCAATACGCAGCAGCTTACTGGAAAAAGGGAACACGCAAGGGCAAATTAAAAAAACGCTATATTTGCCCCGTTCAAGTTCTTTTTCTTTCCCCAACTTAAAAAGGTTCTGCTTAGCCGCAGATTAATAGGGAATCGTGTGTAAATCACGAACTGTCCCGCAACTGTAAGTAACACAATCAGTTGCTGCCAAAAAATATCCACTGTTCAGCCGAAGGCGGATGGGAAGGATGGTAGCAATGTTACAAGTCAGGAGACCTGCCTTTTTTATGCTGGCAATGCTTTCGTGGACTGAAGCAACGTCGAGAATGGAGGTGTATAGCCGGGGTGTAATAAACAATTACGCCCGTGGACTATTTGTGTATTTATACAAGCCTCCGGCCTTTTCTGTATAGCTGTACCCGATCGCATGGTAAAGTGCTGAAGAACATTTTTTTTATATTCTTCATCAACGCTATCAATGCAAATTTCTACAACAGGTAATGCCAGAACAGGTCATTATTACTTTTCTTTCTCTTTACAGGTTGTTTTTCTTTGTGCGCTTGTATGCATGGTGCATCCTTTTTTACAGGTGAACAAACTCCATGCACAATCGCAGACAAACGCAGCTCGTACCGGTGATTTGCGCGGACAGATCACTACAGAAACGGGGCAACCATTGGCGGATATCACCGTAAGACTACATGGCACCGGTCATGGTACAGTAACGGATACGGAGGGCCGCTTTACGTTTTCAAACATCCCTGAAGGGACATATACACTCGCAGCCAGCGGCGTAGGTTACCACACTGGTAAACACCCGGCTGTTGTCACCGGCGGACAAACAACCTCTCTCTCCTTTCAGCTGAACAGCCATACCGGCCAGCTATCGGAAGTAACAGTGAGTACCGCACAGGTATCCTCCTTTGCCGGTATTAATAAAATAGCGGTTCCTGTCAGAGACTTACCGCTGACCACCTCCGCAGTTTCTGCCCGTACACTTGAACAAAGAGGGACAGACGATCTGGGAGAAGCCATAAAAAACACGACAGGCGTACGTGCCAATACTACCTATGGCGGTTTCCAGCACTTCACTATCCGTGGTTTCAACAACTTTGTGTTACTCGTAGACGGTGTCAGAGATGAACGTCATAACATCTCTACCAGTGCCCCCAGTACGAACCTGGCTAATATTGAGCGTATTGAAGTACTGAAAGGACCCGCCTCTGTATTATTTGGGCATTCCGCACTGGGTGGTATCATTAACCTGGTACGCAAACGTCCTTCTAAGGAACAGAAAGCAGAATTCTCCGCCTCTTATGGCAGCTTTAATACCCGTCGTATGCGTGCTGGTGCAGGTGGTGCAATCAATAATAAACTCGCCTACAGAGTAGACGTCGGATTATCAGAAACAGATGGCTATCGCCAATCAGGCGTCAATACTAACAATGCTTATCTTGCCTTAGAATACACACCAACCTCGCGTGACAACTTCTATCTGAGTGTTGGCGCTAACAAAGACAAATATGATACAGATGCAGGTATTCCCGTAATGGAAGGCGGTAAGATCGCCCCGGGTATGAGCGTTGATACACGTTACAATGATCCCGCGGATTTCCTGAAGAATACCCGCTACGATTTCCAGCTGCGATATACGCATCAGTTCAACAGTAAACTCGTACTGTCTGACCAACTGTCTTACTCCTACGATAACATCGATTATCTTTCAACAGAGGAACTGACCTTCAACGAAGGAATGGACTCGCTGACACGTACCTCTCCCCTGTATTTTAATCATATCACCAAACCCCTGCAAAACCAGCTGGAGCTGACGTATACGACGCAAACAGGTAATATCGGGCATAAATTATTGTTTGGTTATTCCCTCAGCATCTTAGATCGTAAAACTTACAACGGTAATATTTCTGGTAGCGGACTTTATGCACAGATCGCGGTACAAAATCCGGTGCTGAGTCAGGGTAATATCGATTATTATCAGACACAGTACAGGGCGACAGAAGAGCAGGTACATGGCTTCTATGTACAGGAATGGCTGAAGTTATCGGATAAACTGAAAGCATTGGCGGGCCTCCGTTATGATCTCTTCAGGGGCACTTATTATACCAATAAGATAGACAGAACTCACCATGTAACAGATAAAGGCGCCAAAACAGACATCCCGTCTTCCGCATTCACGTACCGCGCAGGACTGGTATATCAGCCCATTGAAGCATTGTCCGTATACGGGTCTTACTCCACCTATTTCAAACCTTCCCGCAGGGTTGCACCTAATGGTGAAACCTTTGATCCGGAAGATGGTTACCAGGCAGAATTCGGTTCCCGGCTGGACCTGAGCAAAGCATGGTCACTCACTGGTTCGCTTTATTATATGAGAAAGAATAACCAGGTGGAGAGTCTGCCGGGTGGTCTATACAAACGTGTTGGTGCTGCGGATTCCAAAGGATATGAAATCGAATTGCAAGGTAGTCCGCTGGCAGGGCTTGATGTCAATGCCGGGTATACATTTACGGAAGCAAAGTATCGTCCTTTTGCAGGAAGTGAGATCAATGCTGTTGCAGGCAAAACAGTGGCGCTGGCGCCTGAACACATGGCCAACATATGGGTAAACTATCAACTGCAACAAACTGCCTTACGTGGTCTGAGTCTGGGGATGGGTATGAATTACATGAGTGATACTTATGCCAACAGTAATAATACATATGTATTGCCGGCATATACCATACTGGATGCAGCCATTGGCTACCAGACCGGTAAAATTGGGCTGCGGTTGAATGTAAACAATATCGCCAACGAGCGTTACTTCGCCAATGTGATTATTACAAATCAGTTCTATCCGGGTGCTACCAGGAATTATCTGCTGACTTTTAAATATTCCCTCTGAATACCAGCATCCCTGCTGCTGTAAAAGTAGTGGGGATGCCTCTCTTTCATCCTCCGATTATATTTCAAATGTTTATTAAACAGCTGAAAAAAATCATTCTGCTACTACACCGGTACCTGGGCTTTGTATTGAGTCTTCTGTTTGTTATCTGGTTTATCTCAGGCTTTGTGATGATGTATGTGAGTTATCCGACGATGAAATATCATCAGCGCCTGCAACAGTTACCAGCGGTGAATATGGATCAATGCCATCTCAGCGCAAAACAGGCGATTACAGCAGCACAACTTACAGATACGGTTACTATTATCCGATTGGGTATGTTACTGAACCGGCCTATTTACAGGATCGTTACACAAAAGAATAAACACCTGGCCGTCTTTGCCGACAATGGTGAGCTTTTGCCTGAAGTAGATACGGCACTGGCCAGCCAGATTGCACAAGCTTTCGTTGGCGGCAGGAGCCGTCCGGCATCTGTTGAAAAATTAACACAGATAGATCAGTGGATGGCAGCGCATCGTTCTCAGGGATACCTGCCACAGGTCTATCGTTTTAAAATGGATGATCTGGAGAAAACGTATGTGTATGTGTCCATATATACCGGCGAAGTGGTACAGATGCTGAACGCCAGACAACGTTTCCTGGCCTGGTTAGGGCCTGTTCCCCACTGGATCTATCCGACAGTACTGATCCGTAACCGGCCCCTATGGAGTCAGGTAGTGATATGGGTGTCCCTTATTGGGGTAATAATGAGCCTCACGGGTATTGTAATGGGTTTTATCCGTTATAAAAGAAAGAAAAAACAGTCGATCGCTTTTAGTCCTTATAAGAAACCCTGGTTTCGCTATCACCACTACACCGGATTTGTGTTTGGGATATTCATATTCACCTGGATACTGAGTGGCTTATTTTCTATGAGTCCGGTTGACTTTGGTCCCGATAGCGGCAAAATACTGGAAGAGCACAAACGTTTATCCGGCGGACCGTTAAACACTAGCGCATTTACTTTATCACCAGCACAAGCATGGAATGTATTCAAGCCTTTATTAACGGTCAAAGAAATACAATTGATACAGGTGTTGGGTAAACCTTATTATCTCGCTTACCAGGATTATCATCATACCCGCTTACTGGCCGCAGATCAGGCTGATGGACTGCCATTTGACATATTCTCTTCCAATGCATTGACAGAACAGATACAAACATTTCAACCAGGACAAGCGATACAGGATACAGTTGTAATGAACAGTTATGATAATTATTACTATTCCCGCACCTATGAGAAGCGTTTACCTGTACTGAGAATCAGAATGAATAATCCGGAGAAAAGCTGGTACTACATTGATCTGAAAACAGGCCAGCTGGCACTGAAACACGAAAAAGGAAGCCGTATTGAGCGTTGGCTATATCATGGATTACATAGCCTGGATTTCGGATTTCTCGTATATAAAAGACCCTTGTGGGATACAGTTATGTGGCTACTCCTTTTCGGAGGCTTATTAGTCAGTATCACCGGATTGGTACTCACTGGAAAATGGATTAAAAGAAAAGCAAAAAAAATCAGCTCATAACAGTATAAATAACTGGTGTGGCATTCCCTCTGGGAGGATGGGAATTGTCGCTGCCACTGCCGTCCCGGTTCACCGGGGCGGCTATTTTATTTAAAGTATATGAGCCTATACTATAACTATAGTCTGACTATAGTTATAGTATAGTTATCTTACGCTTGTGCTTCGTTCAGAACGCAGCATAAGCGTAAGATAACTATAGTCAGACTATAGATTAAGGCTGTCCGTTTCCTCCGGAAGCACCATAGATCTGACCGGTAGCATAACTACCATCACTAGCTGCCAGCTGTACATAAATAGATGCCAGTTCGACAGGTTGTCCTGGTCGTTTAAAAGGCGTATCTCCCCCGAAATTTTTTAGTTTTTCCATAGTCGCGCCGCCACTTACCTGCAGCGGAGTCCAGATAGGACCAGGAGCTACACCATTCACACGAATACCTTTTTCTGCCAGCTGTTTGGCCAGTGATTTTACATAGCTGGTAGTGGCTGCTTTTGTCTGTGCGTAATCATACAATTCTGCGGAAGGATCAGTGGCCTGTTCGCTGGAAGTAGCAATAATCACAGCACCTGGTTTCAGGTGTGGCAAAGCGGCCTTTACGGTCCAGAACGGCGCATAAATATTTGTCTTCATGGTGGCATCAAATGCCTCACTGGTAATATCCAAGATACTTTTCTGCGTCTGCTGACGTGCTGCATTATTTACCAGGATATCCAGGCCACCCAATTGGCGAACCGCCTCTGCTACCATTTTCTGACAAAAAGCTTCTTCCCGCAGATCACCGGGAATAGCAACTGCTTTGCGACCGGCTTTTTTGATCAGTTCCACCACTTCTTTTGCGTCCTCTTCTTCAGCAGGCAGGTAATTGATGGCTACGTCAGCACCTTCACGCGCATAGGCAATAGCGGCAGCACGGCCCATACCTGAATCACCACCTGTAATCAATGCTTTTCTGCCGGCCAACCGGTTTGATCCTTTATAACTGGCTTCACCATGATCGGGTCTGGGTTCCATTTTGGCGGCCAGTCCCGGCCAGGGTTGAGATTGCTCTTTAAACGGAGGTTTGGGGTATTTTGAAACGGGGTCTTCTAATCCTGCGCCAGCGTCTGCTCCCGCCGTACTTCCTGCCGTAGCACCAGCAGAAGAGGCACTGAATGCCGGGTTGACCATCAATGATGCCAGCCCCACTCCGATACCCCCGATAGCCTGACGACGATTATATAAATTTTTGCTGTCCATATAAAACACTTTGAATGAGTAATGAATGGTAAAACTTACCTCATCTTTTCATCCGAATTTCATACCAGCAGCATTCTTCATCACAGCTTCGCCGTTGCAGGATTGTATCTGTAGAGAACTATACCTGCTGAACGTTTATAAGCTGCTACACTTCCGGGCAATGCTTACTTAAACCGGCTGACGATCTGCTTACATGCCAGCGAACTCAGGGCCATGATCGTCCATTGGGGATTGACGGTGATACTAACCGGGAACAGGGAAGCATCGGCTACAAACACATTATTATAACCCTCCAGGCAGAAAGACTCATCTACGACACGCTGTGTACGGTGAGGCGACTGACTACCCGCCATCAGGTTACCGCCCTGCGGGTGAGCTGTACTGACGGGCAGGTCTTTCATCCTTACGGGAAAGCCGGATAATTGTCCGATAAAACGGTCAACTTCGTCTTCGTTGGTGAGATCTATTTCGATGCCTGGCTTTGTCGGAATCACTGCTTTCACAGCGCCCCCGAACCGGCCTAATTCTATCAGTTTTTCAATGGCAAACTTGATCTTTGAAATATCTTCCTCACCTAATTGCCATACAAATGCCTGTCCATTGATCAAATCAGCCTTTTTAAGCACCTCTCCCCCAGCGGATGAACCAATGAGTGCCCCCAGGTTGAGATAATAGCAATAACGGCCTGTAATAGCGTCTCTGCGGTCAAAAAAGAAAGGGATGCTGCTAAGACCAAAAGAGGCAGGCGGATTGAAATACGTCTCAAAAATAGCCCTGCCCTTACTGTCCATCGCAGCCATCGTGATCTGATCGCCATCATACGCCCTGACAGGGCGGTCAAATTCAAAGGCCACCGGTAAGGCAAAATTGCAGCTCAGACGTTTACCTATATTCTCGTTCTTAACGCCACTGCGCATCAGGAAATGGCTGCTGGAAATCACTCCGCCGGCAACAATGACCGCCTTCCTCACTTTTACCCGCTGTAAATTGCCATTATCCGCACGTACTATCACTTCTCCGGCCCTTCCCGGCTGTGCAGGATCTTCGATGAACTGTACTGCCGTCATATTAGGAATGACCTTTACGCCCCTTGATTCCGCCCAGGGAATATAGGTTTCCAGCATACTGCGCTTACGCATCCGTTTATTTCCTAAATTCCAGTTACCGTCTCCCATTGTATGCAGGTGATTGACCAGTACCGGAAAGGTGGTGATCAGCTTATCTGCGGCGGTCCGGTTATATCGTTCAACTGCCTGACTGAACCTGGCGGCAACCTCCCTGTTTACGCCATTTGCTTCCAGTGGTTTAATCGACAATTCAGCAGCAATCTGTTGATATTCCATATCCAGTCCGGACAAATCTATATCATACTGCTGTTGCCATATTTCCCTGATCGTATTAGGTATCGTAAAACAAACGGCATTGTTGACAACAGTCGTACCACCTACGCATTCTCCTTGTAAAAGGGTCATGCTGAAGGTTTTTGTCTGCTGTAATCCGCCTTCCTTATAGACCTTCTTCATCATCTCTATCTCCGTATCCTGGAAATCCTGTAAAGGCTGATAACGGGTTCCTCTTTCCAGCAATAGGATACTTCCGGGATTTGCTACTGTACATGCCAGTCTGTAGGCAGCCACGGCCCCTCCCGCACCCGAACCGACAATAAAATAATCCACCTCCTGTGGCAGTTTTTCCTCTTTCACAGGTGTGGTTACTCTCGGTGCTACTTCTTCTTTTTCCGCTATACCGGCAGGCTTGAAATTAGCCGGATCTTTTTCATCATGCGGCAGCCGTGCAATACTTTCATGCGGCGGCGGATAAGCAGGCATATCACCCTGTGTACGATCTCTCGCATTGACAGGTACATACCCCATGGCATTACGCACATTGATAGTAGAGAAATTTGCAAACATGATGATGGAATTCAGGGACAATCCTATCTGATACGCCAGCTCCGCCAATGGGGGAATAAATGCCCGTTTACGCTGCCATTCATTACGGAAGAAATAGCGGCTCAGATAGTACCGTTGTTCATCCCTTTGCATGGAAGAAAAACAGGGCCGGATGCCATAGACCAGGTTCAATACATTTTCGAAGAGTGCAAAAGGCAGGTTCAGTAATCCTCTTTTACGCCCTTTGATACCACCCGCATATTTATCAACCAGTTCCAGGTCACTTGCCTGTTGCTGGTTATCACTGCTAAAAAAAGCATTGCTCAATGCCATCACATTGATGGCAGAAGAAGGACTTAAAGTATTAGTCGTATAATCAATATCGTAGTACATTTTTCTGATCCTGATCATCAGTGTAGCCAGTAAAGCATGTACTAATGCAAACAATGGGAAATACCAGTTCACCTGTACGCCTGCGCCGGATCTGGTGGTGATAAACACGCCGCCATTCAGATCACCGGTGATCAGCCATAACACCGCGATACTACCACCTGCCAATAATGGGATGACCAGCGCATTAAAAAAATGATTACGTAGGGCTTCTTTATTGATCAGGAAGATACACAATACAGCCAGGGTGGCATACAAGGTAACCGTATTACCGACCATCGGATCCGGCGCTCCATAAACGGCTCCTATTCCGCCATCTGGTGATGCTTTTAAACGAATCAGTACAATAGCTGCACAAAATAACATGAAGAGTACAGACATCCCGGTATACAGGTATTTCACCAGTGTAAGCGGTACGGAAAAATTAATCGGCAGATCTCTCGCAGCTGCATGTATTGCTGCTGCTTTTTTATACGCTATCGCCATCCAGACAAACAGTACCAGCAAAGCACCGTCTGTGATAGCAGAGGTCAGTAAAAAGTTAGTAGGATCCGATGCCTGCAACGCCCTGCAATAATGGAATACCAGCGCATAGACGGTAGACACTGAATGTCCAGCAAATAATGCCAGAGAACAGTGATAACGCAGAGACTTATTATACGCAGCCACAAAAGCGAGCGTAGTCATCAGGATGATCTTAAAATAAGTATTGATGGCCAATGCCGGATTAGCATAAGTCATCTTTATCAACTGTTGTACCTGACCCGGCCAGGCATGTTCTCCCAGGACGCCAATGATCAGTACCAGCAGATAAAAAAGATAGAAAGACCCCAATATCCGCAGTGCCAGAAAAGCAAAATCCCTGCGGGGTTTCGGAATATTTTCGGAAGAACGCGCTTCGCTGAAAAACAGTTTGTAAGCCCTTTCATCAGGTTCGGTGATATCCTCTTTTTTCCCGAACAGCAGCCTTGCCGCAATCCGGTACAACCAGATAGACAATACGCCGAAAATAAGGGCATATAAGGCGAATATCAGCAACAACCGCAATACCGGCGGCTGGAGCGCTGCGAATATAAAATGACCGTCGTATTCCCAGCAGGCAGGATGCAGGGCGCTGCTTTGACGGAAATGATTTTCCTGGTACAGATCATATAGAAAAAACGGGGCGAATACCAGCAGAGCGGTGACCAGCGAAGAACATTTCCGGAGTAATATATTTAGCGGACCATACAACAGGCTGTTAACAACAGCCATAACGATCAATACCGTTGTGGTGCGGAAATGCAGCGATGGTCCTGCCAGCAGGAACAATCCCACGCTGAGGATCGCATTGATCAATATCGCCAGGAGCATACGGGCAAAAAGTGGTGTATAATCCAACGGATCCCGCTTTACATAACCGTGGAAATAAAACAATACAGGTATATGCATAAGGGCAATTTAACCGGGGGTAACGAAAGCTGATTGAACACAAATACTAAAAGAGGCCCGCCCGGAACGACGAGCCTCTTTCTGAGGTTGGATATAAAGTTAACCTGTTATTCTATAACCGGCAATACCAACCAGTTTGTATTTATAAGGTAAGGGGCTGCCTGACTAAAAACCGGTTATCTGTCGGGAAGACCGGCTGACAAATAAAACTGCGGGAATTTCACCCGAATTTCATTATATTTATAACAACAGTGAATGTTTGATGATGTTCTAAAATCTTATCAGCTACCGAATGACGCCAGATCGTATCAGACGGTACTTGCTTTTCCCCTGTATGCTGCTACTCCAACTGTATGGCTGCAAAGGTGATAGAACAATCAGGCCATCCGGGAAGGTGTATATATCCAGGGAAAATGGTAAGTATACATTATATCGAAACAGTACCCCGTTCCTGGTAAAGGGAGGAGCCGGTTACACTAATATGTCCACGTTGAAAGCAATAGGAGGTAATACCATCCGTACCTGGGATACCGCCAATCTTAAAGCAATTCTGGATGAAGCTGCTGCCAACAACCTTGCCGTCGTTGCAGGCTTTTATGTTCCCGAAAGCAAGTATCTGGACCATTTTTACCGTAATGAAAAGAAAGTGGAAGCACAATATAATGCCTTCCGGAAGGTCGTATTACGTTACCGCTCCCACCCTGCTTTGCTGATGTGGTGCCTGGGTAACGAAGTAGACTTTCCTTACAGTCCTAAATACAACCGGTTCTATGCCGTTTATAACCGCCTGCTCGACATGATACATGCCGAAGACCCGGATCATCCTGTTACCACGGCGATGATCAATTATCAGTTCAGAAATATTATGAACATCCGGTTAAAGATCTCCGGACTTGATCTGCTATCGTTTAATACTTTCGGCGATCTGAAAAAACTGGACGAGCAGCTGTCGGATAATGACTGGTTATGGAAGGGTCCCTTCCTCGTCTCTGAATGGGGGATCTATTCTCCGCAGGAATCGCGGACGACGGCATGGAGCGCACCGATTGAACCTACCAGTACCGAAAAAGCAAAATATTATCATGAATTCTATACAAAATACCTTCCGGTAAACAATCCACGTTTCCTTGGCGCACTGACCTTTTACTGGGGATATAAAACGGAAATCACGCCTACCTGGTACAGCATCGTCGATCAGCATGGCGCTCAGACAGCCCTCCTGCAGGAAATGGAATCCTGCTGGACAAACAGACAGCCGCTACATCCGGCACCGGCGGTAGAAAGGTTGCTGATAAATGGCAAGAAACCGATCGATAACATCTTTCTGTCTCCTGACACGATACAGACTGCTGAGTTGAAAATGATAACGACTGATACCTCCCGGCTCCGTATTCTATGGGAAGTGACAGACGAGGATTTTGACCCTGGATACAGCGCTACCATCCACGTTTACGATGCAGGGATTACTCCTCAGAACAGCGCACGGATCACCTTCCGTTCGCCATCAAAAGAAGGCCCCTATCGTATCTATTCATGGGTCTATGACAAATATGGAAATATTGCAACTGCCAATACCCCCTTTTACGTAATTGAAACAAAAGACAAAAATACGGGCACGCGTATCCCGGCCTACGCGCATTGAGTTATTGATCCTTAGGTTCATCATTGTAACCGGGATAGCCAGTATGGGAATACTCCTGTACAGCCTCTTCAACCCTGCCAACATAGGAAATAAACCCCTATATTGGCTGATGATGTCGGGCATTATCTACTTTTGCCTGAAAGTGCTGCACGAATGGTATCACTACTTCTGTATCTCCATGCCCGTACGGCCCCGTACTAAAATAAATCCCACGGTAGATATATTTACCACCTTCTGCGCCGGAGAGCCGTATGAGATGATCATAGAAACACTCACCGCCATGCAGGCTATTACCTATCCTCATACCACCTGGCTCTGTGATGAAGCCGATGATCCCTATCTCATAGCCGTATGTCAACGACTGGGCGTACGGCACGTCACCAGGACCAACCGTAAAGATGCCAAAGCAGGTAATATCAATAATGCCCTACAATATGCTACCGGCGAACTATGTGTTGTGATGGATCCGGATCACGTACCGATCCCGGAATTCCTCGATCGCGTAGTGCCTTACTTTATTGATCCGGAGATAGGATTTGTGCAGATCGTACAGGCATATGGTAATATCGGCGATAATATCATTGCCAAAGGCGCCGCCCAGCAAACCTTTCAGTTCTATGGTCCCATGATGATGACCATGAACACTTACGGTACGGTACAGGCAATAGGCGCGAACTGTACCTTCCGACGCAGCGCACTCGACGCTATCGGTGGTCATGCTGCCGGACTTGCAGAAGATATGCATACCGCCATGCAATTACACGCCAAAGGCTGGAAATCAGTCTATGTACCGGAAGTACTAACCCTTGGATTGGTGCCTTCTACTCTCTCTGCTTACTATAAACAACAGCTGAAATGGGCAAGAGGAACGTTTGAGTTACTGGTCACTACCTATCCCAGATTGTTCCGGAAATTTACCTGGCGACAAAAACTGCATTATGGTACACTCCCTTTTCATTATTGCTCAGGAGTCATGTCTTTTATCAACTTCCTGGTGCCGGTGCTCGCGCTGGTACTGGATATCATCCCCTGTCAGTTCGATCTGCTTTCATTCGGTATTATCAGTATTCCTTTTCTGGCCAGTACGATACTGGTAAGACATTTTGTACAACGCTGGGTAATGGCAGAAGAGGAAAGCGGGTTTCATATCGTCGGCGGACTACTACAGATAGGCACCTGGTGGATCTATGTGTTAGGACTGTTCTATACCATTATCCGTAAAAAAGTACCCTACATACCAACCCCCAAAGATGATAAAGAAGGTACCAGCTGGAAATTGTTTATTCCTAACGGTATTGTTCTGCTGGTTTCAATCACGGCCATCATATACGGATTGTGGCTGGACTGGAATCCTTATTCATGGGTGATGGCAGGCATTGCATTTATCAACTGCCTGATCATGCTGTTTAATATCCTGGCAGGTATCTGGAAAGGTCGTATGAGTAATGTCGCGCCGCAAACAACCATGGAGGTTATATATCATCATTACTATGCAGTTAAAGTAAGACTCTGGAAGTTCAGACACGGTGTGTATGTCATGATGCGTAAGTCTGCCATGTCGCTTACATTAATCGTTTGTGGTTTCACCTCCTGGTTTATTTATGAGGATAATAAACCTCCTCCTGCTTATCAGTCAGCACACGCATACAAAGAAGACGTCTTCTATACAGGGATATTCAGTCCGGCAGATTCCAGCGGCATGACGGCCATGGAGCATGTAATGCATTACGTTGCCGTGAAAGGAACCCCGTTTAATATCATCTCCTGTTACATCCCCTGGGGAGATATGCCTGCCTGTCTGCCAGATGATTCACTTATGAATGAGATTTATTCCTTTCATGCTGTTCCGATGATCACCTGGGAACCCTGGGCCGCTCTTTTTAAAGATCAGTTTAAAGACGACGAACTGCGTAATGAGCTGAAGATAATGACACATATCAGCAACGGCAATTTTGATGGCTACCTGCAACAGTTCACACAACGTATCATTGCCTTGCGCCGGCCTGTATTCATCCGCTTTGCACATGAGCCGGACAATCCTGCTTATCCATGGTCAACAAAAGGACATAACAAAGCCGCAGAGTATATTGCCGCATGGAGATATGTGCATGACTTCTTCCAGCGGGCAGGGGCCAGAAATGTGGTATGGGTATGGAACCCATGGAAAGCAACGGCAGCAAACAGGTATTTCCCCGGCAGAGAATATGTTGACTGGCTGGCTGTTACGATGCTTAATTACGGCAGACTAAATCCCGACGGACAATGGTACAACTTCAGTCAGTTGTACCAGCCATTTCATACACAGGCACTTTTCCGCTCAGGATTGCCGGTGATGATCGCAGAAACAGGTTCTCTGGCCAGAGAGCCCGGACAAAGCGGCTGGTTACAGGACGCATTTGCGGATATTACAGATCATTTTCCGGAGGTAAAAGCCACTATTCTTTTCAACAGCAGTTTCGATAAAAACACTGTCGGCAATACCCATGTAGACATGCTGAACTGGGAACTGCTGGAACCTTCTGCACCATTGTCACTGCTCAATGATCTGCAGAAAAACAGTGCTGCTCCGATAAACAGACCGGTTATGCTGCCTGCCGTTAATGTGGTGAAGCATAGACAAAACACCCTGTTGAGCGATACCATCAGAGGTGTTATCTATTCAAAGGGAATCCCCTGGTTCAGGAACCATCATACGCTGACGCGAAAGGAAGTGATGACAGATCTCCAATCCATGCAACGTATCGGTATCAATACGATCAGACGCTATGGTCCAGGTGTATATGATCACAATATTTTTTCCGTTGCTGCGGATCTGGGTATGCAGATACAATACGGTTTCTGGCTACCGGAACCCACCATTGAGCAGGGGCTTGAAGAATGGCCGGAAGCCTATATCCGTTCAGTAGTGAATACCGTCCGCAAAAACAAAGACAACAACAATATCATCGGCTGGCACCTGGGGAATAATTACTGGGAAGCACTGGACGATAGCTACATTGCGCCTTCATTGCTCTATCACCAGGACCAGTATATCCATTGGTTGCGCAAGCTGGTACGGCAGATAAAAGCAGTCGATCCCGGCAGACCAGTTACACTCGATGTACCTGAGGGACACCGCTTCTCGCTCACCGTACAAACGATCGCGGACGCCATTCCGGAACTCTCTGCAATAGGACTTGTATCTCCCAAAGATCCTGGCGGTGGCAGTATTACCGTTACAGATATACCGTACTTCTTCAGCGGTATCAATGCGGACAACTATATATCCTCCAACAGAAAAGGACCGGTTTTTATTGATGCCTGGCAGGATGCGCAAACAAGAGACGCGATCACATTCAATGGGCTGACGGACCTGTATGGCCACTACAAACCCGATGCGGTACGTCTTGCGCAATACTGGCATGGCAGCGTTGATGCACCTGCATTACCTGCGATAAAAATACTGAAACCGGCAAAGGTGACTGATCCCGGGGCTGTACTGACTTACAGTGCACTGATATCGGAAAAAGGACAATGGAACCTGGACGGCTACTTCGATCCCTCACTACATTTTGAGTGGTACCTCTACAAAACAGATGGATGGGAAAATGGTATTTATATGGAACATGCAGGCAGCGGCCCGGTGCTCCACCTGCATATCCCCGAATCGCCGGAACTATACCGGCTGTATCTTGTAGCGGGGAAAGGACAATATGTAACGACCGCCCTTTCCAATCTGAATACGCCACTGATAAAATAAACGCTTTATTTATCTAATCCGAAGAAGTGACAGGCTTCAGACGGACTATCATACGCCGTAGAAGTCATCCCCAACAACCTTGGGAACCTGAATGTCTGCTGAGGGACGGTATGCCCACCACCCGATATACTGATCAGTTTTACAAAGGCATGTCCTTCTTTTATCCATGTACGCTGAGAGATCGTTCCTGATGTGGTTTCAGGTTGTTGTTCTACAGCGTTGTTCCTGTCTGCAAAATGTTTTGCCGTAGCAGGCGCAGAAATACCGATGCCTACTTTCTTAAAGAAAAGCGTTACTTCTCCTCCCTTATAAGGAATGATCTTATCGGCTGTACCATTGATCAGCAGTACTGGTGGAGTAGCGCCCTGCATCGTACATGAGCAGGTAGCGGCATCCGGTAAACTGGCACACACTGCTGCGATAGCAGCTACCTTTTCAGGTGTTTCCATAGCGAGTCTGAAAGCCATTTGTCCGCCGTTGGAATAGCCAAACACAAACACCTTTGCCGGATCAATATTATATTGACGTTCATAGTATGCGATCAATGTATGCAAAAAGCCCATATCGTCAATATTCAACTGTTTTGCCTCAAAAGGAGCATTGATACGGCAATCATTCCAGTTGCCTTTATAACCGTCGGGATAAGCGACAAGAAAGCCATGTTTATCTGCCAGCTGATCGAAGCTATAACCGGTCCATTCCCTGAAACGCTTCCCGTCCAGACCGGAACCATGTAACATAATGACAAGTGCCGGATGATCGGGTGCTTTAGCAGGCACATATGAAAGGAAGCTACGTTCCAGTTCGCCCACCTTAATTTTAGATGTTCTGATAGTTGCGCTGAGCGGGGGCGTCTTAGGTATGGGCGTATAGACATAGTAACTGTACAAAGCGGCGATGATGACCAGTAATACGGCCAGGCTGATACATCCAATCTTTAGTAAATACATTGCTGATAGTTTTAATTTCCTGTAATGCCGCAAACTTATGTACATTAGTTCCCGCTTTCGTATTGATAAGTTAAAGGTTAGCGCTAACCTTGAAGTAACTGCCTGAACTATGCACGAGTGTAATTTTAAGGATCCGTTATCCGATCAGCAATGTGAAGAGATGATCAATGCTGTGGGAGACGCCCTGTATGTCATCGGAGGAAAATGGAAACTGCGGATTATCATCGCACTTTCCAATGGAAGGAAACGTTTTAACGAATTGCAGAAGGCTTTAAACGGTATTTCTGCCAGGGTCTTGTCAAATGATCTGAAAGATCTTGAACTGAACGGTTTCGTCCGCAGAATTGAACGTAGTGAATCCAGCACATTGCTGGTAGAATATGAATTGCTGGAGTACAGTCACACACTGCTGAATGTCATCTCCTCGCTGAATGAATGGGGCACCATGCATAAGAAAAAGATCATGCATAAAGATTGAAAAAAATAGCCCCCCCAAGAATGGGGAACGGCCTAGATTAAAACAGAAAATCTTTATTACATCATCTTACGATATTTCTTGTGTAATTGAACGGCAGCTTTCACGGCGTCTCCCTGTGGCTTTACGGCATATTTATCATGCCCGTTCGCCCATTTCCACTCAAATGCCTTCACCTGCTCTTCAAATGCCTTTAAATCGGCTGTTTCGCCCTTTTTGAGGCTGGACTCCAGCAAAGTGAAGAACTGCTGCCAACGAGGCTTATAAAAGCCTTTAATCAGCCCGTTCCACTGACGGTTTGAATATTCGTGTACCGGACTATCCTTATCCCCCCACAAGGTCACCAGGTCTTTTGCATTGAACTCATACAGGTCCTGCTCTGCCGGCGTAATACCATTACTGCGCGCATCGCTTACCCATTTGCCCAATAGAAATCCTTCCTGAGTCCCCAGCAGCATATCCATGTCATCCAGTAGTCCGATGAATTGTGTGCTGTATTGTTTAAATGCCGCCAGATCTTTATTGCGATAAGCAGTCGCTACACGCTGTTGTAATGGACTGGCATAGTTACCAAGCACCTGACGGGTCAGGTCTACCAGGTCATACTTAAATCCTTCTGTTGGCTTCAGCTGTGCGGCTGCATTGATGAAGAGATCCCATGCCGGTACTACTTTGGCAGGATCATATTCAAGTTTGGTCTTTACTCTCTCTGCTGCGATATCCAGTGTTGGTCTTGCAACAATGATCGATTCCGGCGCGCCTTCTGTCGGACCGCCAATATACACGGTATGATACAGGATCTGCCATGCCTTGTTTACTGCCTCATTCTCTGCACCGTATCGTTGTTTTGCATACGATTGCAGCCAGGTATCTACGTTGATCGGCTGATCTCTCCAAACGTTATCAATCATCAGCTGGTACAGCGCAGGATTCTGCTCAATGCCCTCCGGCGTCAGACCAATACCCGACATCTTTCCGGAAGCAGGATCATGCAACGCAGTAGCCGGATCGTGTGCAGCGGCATCCATTCCACCCCACATACCGGTATTACCACCAAAGTTGTGCAGCATATTCCAGATCCATGGTTTGCCGTAATAAGCCTGTGTATTCCTCCATTCAGGATGACTTTCACTATACAGATCCAGTACGATCATATGATCATCAGGCACTGCATTTAACAAGGCTCTGATCTGTGGCTGATGCCAGTAACTCGCATTATAATGGAACATCCATCCCTGCATTACCCACACGGCTTTCGGATCAGCAGCTGCCATAGACGCATATACCTTACGACTCATGGCATCCAGGAATGAAGAATCGCTCGAAGGCGGCACATTTTCATTGAAGGTATCCGCTGAGTAAAAGTGATCAGTACCAAAAGCTTTGGTCTGTGCTTCCAGGAACTTCTTCCCGATCTTGTCAAACATCGGACTGTTTGGATCGAGGATATATACATCCGGGAAACCAGCGTCCCAGTTAGTCGGCTTTACGATCTCATTCGGATATTTATCTTTAAAGGCTGGCGGTACGTGTCCGGTAAAGGCTGGTAATATTGGCAACATACCCATACTACGTTCTGCGGCCAGTATCTGTTGCTGTAATACCTTATGGCTGTCTTTCCAGTGTTGTGGCAATGGACCGCCCCATGCATCGATATTCCCCATCCAGAGCCAGGAGAAATAAGCGGGTCCGCTGAAGAACTTGTCCAGTTCTGCATCCGTAAAGCCCATCTCTTTATACACTTCCTGCCAGATCGCTTCTTCACCGGTAAGCGCCAATGGCATGTTAATACCATTCATCGCCATCCAGTCTATTTCCTGCTGCCATCTCTCCCAGTTCCACCAGCTCATGCTGTACTGGAATGTACAGTAGTTGATATAATAACGGTACCTGTACGGCGTCACATGATGCTCTTTCTCTTTCACAACCGGCAATACAGCCGGCAGGTGCAGGTTGGTGCCGTTCCAGGTAATGATTGAATTACAGTAATTTCTGAGATAGTAGTTCAATGCTGATGCTACGCTCACGCCGTTGTTTCCGCGCAACATAATACGGCTGCCGTTACTTTCTATTTCAAATACATCCTTTCCGTTATCCGCAGGCAGGTATTCGCAGGTAAATGCGGTAGCCCTGTCCTTTACTACCCTTTTCAAAAACGCCTCCGTAGCGGCCTTGTCCAGCTGTGCAAACGCAGGTAATCCCGCGGTGCTGAGCAACAAGGCAGCAATGATCTTTTTCAATTGCATGAAGAAACTACTTTAAAGGAAAATGGCGGATGAAACCAGCCATTTTCCTTCAGATTGATGAATGATAGTTGTGTTAGTAATTCTCGTTTTGCTTCAGTACACCATTGCTCTTATCAATCTCTGTTTGGGGCAATGGGAAATAATAATGCTTAGGTCTGATGAAATTACGTGCCTGCACCAGGATATTACCATCTCTGCCATATTTGGGCTTATTATAGTAAGTGGTAATATCCAGCAGACCTGCTTTGTCCCAACGCATCAGGTCCTGATGGCGTTCATTTTCACCACTCAGTTCCATACGACGTTCATGGATAACGGCTGGCATACCTGCGCCGCTTACATCGCCCAGGCCCGCTCTTTTACGCACTTTATTGATCTCTGTATCACCTGCACCCGCACCAGCGGTACGGATCTTCGCTTCCGCTACCAGCAACATGATATCTGCTGTTCTCAATAAAGGCGTTTTCAGGGAATAGTTCAGACCACCGTTAGGTTTCCAGTAAGAGAATTTACGGAAGTGATAACCGGTCTCTGACATGTTTGCATTGTATGTGGCGATAGAAGAACCGATATTGATCTTATCACCAGGAGACATGATCGATACTGCCTTACGCGCATCATTCTGTTCGAATTCATCTACCAGTTGCTTCAGTGGCTGGTGGAAGTTCCATCCGTTCCATTCACGCGGTGTATAGTAAGTAGTGAAATCTGAGTAACCCCAGGTATCGCTTGTCTGCACGGCAAACAGCATTTCATCATTGTTACTTGTTTCTGGTGTGAAGTTCGCTACATAAGTCGGCGCAAGATTGTACTTACCGCTGTTGATCACTTTCTCACCATAGATGATTGCCTGATCCAGCTTTTCCCAGTACATATACAACTTACACAGTAAGCCCCATGCGGAACCTTTTGATACACGACCTCTGTCAGCACCTTCATAACTATCCGGCAGTAAGTCTGCCGCTGCCAGCAGGTCCGTCTGGATCATGGAGCGCAGACTGTCTATACCTACTTTCGGTTTGTTATAATTACCTGTCAGTACATCGTCTTCTGATACTACCGGCGCTTCTCCGTATACCAGCATCAGTCTCCAGTATGCAAATGCACGCAGGAAACGTGCTTCACCCAGACAACGGTTTTTAATATCCTCGTCGATGGAAGTGATTTTTGGAATGTATATCAACGCACTGTTTGCGCGGTTGATCATTTCATATTTCCATTTCCAGCCGAAACGGACCTGTGCATTTGCTGCATCGTAGGTAAGGTTTTCGATGGCTACATCTTCAGAATGGTCACCTGCACGGTACTGATCGTCAGAAGGATCATCAAAGGTAAACTCGGCATGTCCCGTGAAATCTTCTTCCAGCAGTACGTTGTAAATACCGGTAATACCATTAACTGCGTCTGACTGGTTACGCCAGTAGGTAGCGGTCGTATAGGTGCCTTTCGGTGTTACGTCCAGGATGCTATCGCAGGAAGTCATGGAAGTGAACAGTACCGCAGCTATAATTAAAAGTTTATAACGATTTTTTGTTGTCATGGTTCATTGGTTAAATGAAGCTTAGAAATTCATTGAAGCACCAAATGTTATACTTCTTGCCTGTGGATAGGTGGCTACGTCCACACCTCTTTGTTTATTACCGTCTGTATAACCCAGTTCAGGATTCAGACCGGAGTAGTTGGTGATGATGAACATATTCTGTCCGGCTACATACACACGGATACCAGGCGCATTGGACTGGCCACCCCATACTTTCGCAGGAATGGTATATCCGAGTGAAACGTTGCGCAGGGCGAAATAGTTACCTTTTTCAATGAACCTGTCTGACGTACGGTAGTTACCATTGTTATCGCTCAGGGTCATACGGGATACGCTGTTGCTGGTACCCTCACCATGCCAGCGGTTCAGCTGTTCTGCATAGTAATTGTATGAATAGGTGGGATCCAGGCCCTGCATTTTATCTGCGTTATACAGTTTTACACCTGCTACACCGGTAAAGGAGAGGTTCAGGTCAAAGCCTTTGAAGTTACCACCTGCCTGGAAACCGTATTGCAGACGTGGGTTAGGATCACCCAGATACACACGGTCGGCTTCCGTGATTGCACCGTCATTATTAACGTCTACGAAACGTACGTCACCTGGTTTGATATTCGCTTTCCTGCCATCTTTAGCGATATAAGGATCGTTGTCTATCTGTGCCTGGTTCTGATACAGACCAGCTGTTTTCCATCCGTAGAAAGAAGCGATTGGCTGTCCTTCGTAGGTACGGGAGATTTCCTGGTTCTGGCGACCGTAGTTAGACGAACCGATATAAGAATTGCTGGAATACAATCTGGTCACTTTATTCTTCAGTACAGTGGCGTTAGCGGCTAGGAAATAAGTAAACGCTTTTTTACCACCCTGATAGGACACTTCAAACTCCCAACCGTGGTTGTTCAGTCTGCCCATATTCTCATCAGGCACTGTAGATGTACCGTGCAGGTCCGGCTTTGCAGCAGGTACCAGCATGTCGATGGTATTCTTGTCAAAGTAAGTGATGGTACCATTCAGCGCGTTGTTCAGGAATCCGATCTCCATGCTGATGTTGGTCATGTGTGCTTTTTCCCAGGTAATAGCGTTGTTCGCAAGACTGGAATTCCAGATCCCGGTATAAGGCACATCACCGAAGTTATACTTACGGTTTTTAACCACGGTAGCTAAGTACTGGAATTCGGTCACGTTCTGGTTACCCAGTACGCCCCATCCACCTGTCAGTTTCAGATTGCTGACAGCATGTACGTTATTCCTGAAGAAGGCTTCATCAGAAACACGCCATCCTGCAGATACAGCAGGGAAATAGCCCCAGCGGTTACCCGGTGCAAATCTGGAAGAACCATCTGCACGCATAGTAGCGGTCAGCAGGTATTTGCCTTTAAAGCTATAGAAACCTCTTACAAATCCGGATGCCAGGATGTTGGTAGCATAATAGTTACCAGCGGCATTGTATACGATGGAACCATTGTCCAGCACCAGTACATAAGGAGATTCATCATCAAAGCCATTACGCTGTGCGTTGAAATAGCTACCTGTATATTTCTGGTAGGAAACACCGCCTGTTAAGGATATCTGATGTTTCTGTGCAAGGGTCTTATTATAACTCAGGAAAGCTTCTCCCAGGTGTTGATTGGTACTTGTATTCGCCTGGTTTAATTCTGCATCGTCACGGGTACGTACCTGTGTCAGTGTCTTAGGCAGGAAGCTGAAAGAGTTGCTCAGCGTTCCGTCAAATGCGTAGTTCAGCCGCAGTTTCAGGTCTCTGATGATCTCTACTTCTGCAAAAGCATTTGCCAGGATACGATAGTTCTTAATCCACGCATCTGTTGTTTCAGCGGTATATACCGGGTTGTTGATGTCACCCAGTTCATTGCTGCCCTGAGCGGATCCGTAGTTACCTGTTTCATCCTTCACAGGAATAGCAGGGTTGAAACGCAGGGCGCTGAAGATAAGACCCGTCTGTGAGGAATAGGTATCCAGTGAATTACCCTTACGGGCGGTCAGTTGTAAGTTCTCCCCTACTTTCAGGCGGCTGTTGATCCTGTGTTCGGAATTGATACGTACGGTGAAACGTTTGAAATAGGTATTGGTGATCAATCCTTTTTCATCATAGTAGCCCAGTGAGAACAGGTAGTTGGAAAATGCACTACCGCCTTTGATAGACACATCCGCATTGGTCACGTGACCGGTATTGAATAATGCTTTCTGCCAGTCGCTACGCTGTACCGCATAATATGGATCCTGCCAGATAGCTGGTACGGACAAACCATCATTGGTATAACGTTCCTGTTTCAGTTTTACGAGATCAGGCGCAGTTAACAGCGGCAGATATTTACGCACGTTAGATACACCACGATAGATGTTTACGGAGGTATTCAGCTTTTCGTTGTAAGTACCTTTCTTAGTGGTAATGATGATTACACCGTTAGCAGCGCGGGTACCATAGATAGCAGAAGAAGAAGCGTCTTTCAGTACTTCCATGGAAGCGATATCATTATTATTGATATCACTCAGGCCGGAAGAGGCAGCAGGCACACCATCGATCACGATCAACGGTTCTGAGTTATTGATAGTACCTGTACCACGGATACGGATACTTGGCGTCGTACCAGGAGATCCATCCGAACGAACGATATCGACACCAGCTACGCGGCCCTGAATGGCCTGTGCGGCATCACTCACCGGCAGGTTTTTGATATCTGCGCCTTTTACGGTGGAGATAGTACCGGTCAGGTCGCGTCTTGTCTGTACACCATAACCCACTACTACTACGTCATTCAGACTGGTAGTACTGGTGGACAGGGTAATATTATTCAGGTTGGAGAGCGCGCTGACAGTCACCGGAGAGAATCCGATAGTCTTGAATACCAGCGAGTCATTGTTTTCAACCCTGATAGAGAAGCTACCAGTAGCGTCAGTAGTTACACCCCTGTTTTTGCCTTTTACGCCTACGGTAACACCGATCAGCGGCTGGCCTTTATCATCTTTTACCTTACCTTTTACAGTGATAGCGGTATCCACCGGCAGTGACAACATATCGCCTTCCAGCGCCATATCAGCCATCACGCTCCGGGTATTCCGGGTAATAATGATCTGTGTTTTATTCTGTTCGAAACTAAAATCAGAGGTATTGAGCAGTTGTGCCAGGACTTTGTCCACCGGCATATTGCTGACATGCATACTTACGGGTGCAGTCGCCTTGATGTGGGAGGAATTGTAAACAAAACGGAAAGGCGTCATCTGCTGGATCCTTTCCAGAACGGCTGACAGCTTCATATTGCTGACAGTCAGGTTGATCTTTACTTCTCTGATATCCTGTCCGTCGGTATTATTGGCGAACAGAGAAAATGAAAAGGTAAAGGCAAATATCAATATATAAACCGAACATCGCATGAGAAATAATAAGAATTGGATACACGAGCCCCGTGTATGCGCTGTTTTTTCCATAACTTTAATACGATTTGTTGTTAGTAAATAATGAATCCAGGGTATGCAGGTTTGGCGACATGAAATACCCTGTACAGGCGTCCCCTGTACTCAGGTGCAGGGACGTTTTGTTTATATTACGTACTGTTTATACTCTGCGGCATATATGTCCAGATGGTTTTTCTCTTCCTTAATTACATGACAACCCGTGGTTTCTGTTTCACTCACTGACAACCTTTTCCTTCCAGCGTCACAATGCTACTGTCTGCACTGAAGGTATATGTTGTATTATTGATCTTACAAAGTAGATCTATCACACGGGATACTGCTGATTCTTTCTCAAAACTGGCAGTGATCATACACTGCTCTAACGTGTTGTTGGCGAATACTACTTTAACATGATATTTTCTGTTGATGGCCCGGGCTATTTCCCCGAAAGACTGATCATAAAACTCCAGTTGTCCGCTTGTCCAGGCATGTGCGTTGGCTGATACTACTTCCTTCAGTACCGGTGGATGCTGGCTCGCATATTTCAGTTGTTTATTAGATGTCAGTACAGTAACTGTTTTTGTTTGTTTGTCCTCCAGTCTGACTTTACCACTTGTTACCGTGATATAAAAAGGCTCGTCAGGATAAGCTTTGATATTGAATGCGGTGCCCAGTACCTGTGTCGTCATACTACCCGACTGTATGATAAAGGGCTTCTCCGGATCGCTGGCTACATCGAAATAGGCTTCCCCTGTCAGATCCAGTTTGCGTTCGTTGAAAAACGGAAAATCTGTATATACCAGGCGGGTTTCAGCATTGAGCCACACCTTACTTCCATCTTTCAGCACGATCTGCTGTGGATACCGTAGTGCCTTATAAACGGCTCTGTTGCTGAAAAACACAGTGAGCAATCCTCCTGTAAGCAGCAGCAATGCGCCTGCCGCCATCTGCCATGCTGATAAGCGTTTTACCAATGACCGTCGTGAACGATGATGGGCTTTTACCCGCTGATCGATCTGCTTCTTCATCCTTGCCTCCAGCGCAGCTTCGTCCTCTTCTGGCAGGTTGATGCTCAATTCCTGCTGATTAAAGGAATAATACCATTTTTCCAGCAAGGCATGCTCCTCAGGAGTGGCAGTACCTTTCAGGTACTTAGCAGTCAGATCAGTCAGCTGTTCTTTGGTCATAATTTCATAGTAAATACAGATAAGAAACGTTTCCTGACAAAGCACAGCAAACCGTGTTCTAAGTAATAGTGTAAAAAAGGCGACCCTACCCTACCTCTCCTGAAAAAATATTTTTTGAATGCTTCCGGTCAGAGGAACCAGACCATGTGTTTCAGTTGTACACGTAACTGACGGAGCGCCCTCGTAATATGCTTTTCGACCGCTTTTGTGGAGATGTTCAGTTTCTCGGAGATATTTTTATTTCCCAGTCCTTCTTCCCTGCTGTAGTGGAACACGAGGCGACATTTTTCCGGTAAACGGTTAATTTCCCGGTTGATCTCATCCTGTAACAATCTGCTTTCGGCGGAAGGCTGCTCTACCGGCAATGACAAGAGCTCTTCCAGGGAAGCAGTACTGTTGGATGGCTGGGCAAAATGATGAAAAACGGCATATTTGGTAGCCGTAGCGAGATAGGTATACAGGTATTTAATATCGGAGCGTTCGCGGGCAGCCCAGAGGCTTGTAAATATCTCCTGGACAATATCTTCTGCTGCCTCACTATCTTTCAGATGGTAAAACGCCAATGCATATAATTTACGCCAGTAGCGAAGGTAAATTTCGTCGAAGGCTTTTGCGTCAGAAAGCCTGACCCTGTTCAATAGTTCATTGTCCTCCAATACGCTGTATGACATAGGCGCCGGTAAAAAGTAACTCAAAGTACCAATAATAATTTTCAAATCCAATACACCGCTTACCGGCAAAACATAAATTTAATCAAGGCTGTACCGCTTTGGAAGGCTTTATTTTCGTTATCTCGCAGACAACGTTCTGTTCTTCATCATCTGAAATAACAGGAGCCGATGCAGGTCTGATATTCATTTTACTGTAAAAAAGGTCGTTATCACAGAAAATAACACCACTGAAATCGCAGTTGTCGAATGTCAGATATTTGATCCCGGATGGCATAAAGTCCCTCCTGTTTATCATATCAGACAGCCAGTACCAACCTGCAATAATACAAACAAAACTAATATATCGGCGCATCCATTACATCATCCCTGGCGGGATCGGTGACATTTTACGATGAATGCACGGAATATAAAAGCAGGGATCCTAATGCCAATAATACATATAACAATGTGATTATTAAATGATTAATCATTCGTTCTATTCATTTTCAGTTATTTACCGGGGAAAAGTAAAATAGCGCCTGATGCGCTGCCTAATGCGAATTTCTATTACTTTTGCAGCCGGTATTTTTTCTAAGAAAAGGTATAGACACAGTTAGTAAAGCATGCATATATTACTCAAAAACGTTCAGGTAGTCGCTCCATCGTCCCCATTTCACGGACAGCAGCAGGATATTTTAATTGAAAACGGCATCATCCGCCAGATTGGGACAGGGCTTTCCGCTCCTCAGGCCAGGGTTGTTTCCGGAGATAATCTGCACGTATCCCTCGGATGGACAGACCTTTTCGCTCATTTCAGCGATCCCGGTCAGGAATACAAGGAAGACCTGCAGAGTGGTGTTGACGCAGCTGCCAAGGGTGGCTATACTACCGTGATGATTGTGCCGAACACCCAGCCGGCCCTTCATACAAAAGCACAGATAGAATATGTGATCAGCCGTACCCGCCACAGCGCGGTACAGGTACTGCCTATCGGGGCGGTGACCAAAAACCTGGAAGGAACTTCGCTGGCAGAGATGTACGAAATGAGGCTCGCAGGTGCGGTTGCTTTCTCAGACGGATTGAAACCGATCCAGTCACCGGGTATTATGCTCAAAGCCCTGCAATATGTAAAGGCTGTTAACGGTACTATCATCCAGTTGCCGGATGACCTCAGCATCTCTTCTCATGGTCTGATGCACGAGGGTATCTACAGCACACAGCTGGGTATGCCGGGTAAACCAGCTATCGCAGAAGAACTGATCATCCAGCGCGACCTTGAGCTGGCACAATATACCGACTCCCGTATCCACTTCACGGGTATCAGTACACGTAAATCAGCAGAACTCATTGCTAACGCGAAAGGAAAGGGTATTAAAGTGACCTGCTCTGTGACGCCTTATCACGTTTCGCTGACGGATGCACACCTCCTCTCTTACGATTCCAATCTGAAACTGAATCCTCCACTGCGTACAGCTGAAGATGTACAGGCATTACGGGATGCGGTGAAAACAGGTGTTATCGACTGCTTTGCTACCCATCACCTGCCACAGGACTGGGATGCCAAACAGGTAGAATTTGAATATGCAAAGAATGGTATGATCGGCCTGGAAAGCGCCTTCGGCGTACTGCGTAAGTACCTGCCGGAAGTACCAGTTGAAAGACTGATAGAAATGCTGTCCGCGCAACCAAGAAAGATCTTCGGACTGCCGGAATTGTCACTTTCTGAAGGCGCGACTGCCAATCTGACTATATTCAATCCGGAAGAAGAGTGGGTACTCAGCACGGCGCATCTGGCCAGCAAGTCTAAAAATTCAGCGTATATTGGCGCGGAATTGAAAGGCAGTGTGAAAGGAATCATCAACGGCCAATATGCCCAAGTTTAAAACAGTCATTCGTGTATGAGTAATGCAACATATCCTAATCCCGGTATAAAATGGGGACTGATAGCCGCTGTAGTGGTGATCGCTACAGGTATAGCCCTGTATTATACCGATCAGCCTACGTTTTTCAGCCTGAAATTCAACTTTATACAACTGCTTATATGTGCGATTGCCGGCTTATTGGCTGGCCTCGAACAAAAGAAACATCAGGGTGGCTTCATCGGTTTCAAAGCCGGGTTACAGCCTATCTTTGCGACTTTTGTTATCGGCACACTGGCAGGTACAGCCCTTACCTATATCATTGTCAACTTTGTAGATCCTGAACTGCCGGCCCGTATGAAAGCCATGGACCTGAAGATGCTGGAAGAGATGTCTAAAACCCATCAGGGGCCGGGTGTTACCGAAGCAGATCTCGACGCGCGACTGACCGAACTGAAACAAAGCGACTACAGCATCACCTTCGTAAGAAGCATACTATCCTATTTTACCGGATTATTCCTTGACTTTGTGATTGCTGCAATACTGGCGGTTGTTATCCGCAGAAAGCGTATTGCATAGATTGGCACTTAATTAGATAGATAAGCATCCTAAACACATTGTTATAAACATGGATATTTCCGTAATCGTTCCCTTAAAAAACGAAGAAGAATCACTGCCTGAACTGGCTGCCTGGATTGACCGTGTCATGCAGGAGCATCGATACTCATATGAAGTATGGATGATAGATGATGGCAGCACTGATAATTCCTGGGATATCATTCAGCAACTCGCCGCCAGCAATCCAAATATAAAAGGCATCAAGTTTCAACGTAACTATGGTAAATCCGCCGCCCTTAATGAAGGCTTCAGAGCCGCACAGGGCGATGTGGCGATTACTATGGATGCCGACCTGCAGGATAGTCCTGACGAAATTCCTGAACTATACCGCATGATCAAAGAAGATGGCTTTGACCTGGTCAGCGGCTGGAAGAAGAAACGTTACGACAGCGCACTCACCAAAAACCTTCCCTCCAAATTATATAACTATACCACTACCCGCATGAGCGGTGTAAGGCTGCATGACATGAACTGCGGACTCAAATCCTACAGTCGTAAAGTCATCAAAAGCATAGAGGTATATGGAGAAATGCACCGTTACATCCCGGTTATCGCCAAATGGAACGGTTTCAGGAAGATTGGTGAGAAAGTGGTAGAGCATCGCGCCCGTAAATACGGCACCTCCAAGTTTGGCCTGGAACGCTTCATCAACGGCTTCCTTGACCTGGCTTCCATCATGTTCATCAGCAAATTCGGAAAACGTCCGATGCACCTCTTCGGCGCACTGGGCACACTTTCCTTTATACTTGGTTTTGGTATCTCCGTATACCTGGCCATTCAGAAATTTGCCTACTCCCAGTATAAGATGACCGAGCGTCCTCTCTTCTACCTGGCCCTGCTGGCAATGATCATAGGGTCACAGTTATTCCTTACCGGCTTCATCGCCGAGCTGGTCACCAGGAACGCGCCGGAGAGGAATGAATATCTTGTGGAATCTATCCTTGATCGCACTAAATAACAGCAGATGGCTAAAAAGAAAATTCTTTTTCTCGGTCCGGCATGGCCATTCAGAGGTGGCTTGTCTGCCTATAATGAAAGACTCGCGGAAGAACTGCAAAAAGATGCAGAAGTAGAAATCTGGACGTTTACCGTACAATACCCCTCCTTCCTTTTTCCGGGCAAGAGCCAGTTTACGGACGCTCCTGCGCCTGCAAACCTGCGTATCCGCAGACTGATCAATTCTGTCAATCCGCTGAACTGGATCAAGGTAGGCCGCATGATCCGTAAATGGAAGCCCGATCTGATCGTAACCAAATACTGGCTCCCGCTGATGGGACCATGTCTGGGTACGCTGCTTCGTCTGGGTAAAAGTAAACACACGCGGGCAGTGTCCATCCTCGATAACGTGATACCACATGAGAAAAGACCTGGTGATGTGCCATTTACAAAATACTTCCTCAAACCCGTAGATGCGTTTATCGCTATGAGCCAGTCCGTACTGGATGATCTGCGTCAGTTTGAGCCCGGTAAACCAGCTTCTCTCATTCCTCATCCTGTATACGACAATTACGGTACGCCTGTATCAAAGTCAGTAGCCAGGGAACAGCTGAAACTGGAGCAGGATAAGAAATACATCCTGTTTTTTGGCTTTATCCGTGAATATAAAGGCTTAGATCTGCTGCTGAAAGCCATGGCCGACGAACGGCTGAAAGCAATGGACGTACGCCTGGTAGTAGCAGGTGAGTTTTATGGCGACTCCGCTAATGTTATGCGTCTCCTGGATGAACTGAAACTAGGCGAAAGGGTGATCCTGCACACTGATTTTATTGCAGAAGACGCGGTAAAAAACTATTTCTGTGCAGCCGATCTGGTGGTACAACCTTACAAAAGCGCCACACAGAGTGGTATTTCCCAGATAGCTTATCATTTTGAAAAACCAATGGTGGTTACCCGTGTTGGTGGCCTGGTTGAAATGGTACCGGACAATATCGTCGGTTTCCAGTGTGAACCGGAACCTGCAGATATCGCTGCTAAGATTGCGAAGTACTACACCGACAACCGCGAGGCTGATATGACGGCCGCTGTTCGTGTAGAGAAAAAGCAATATTCCTGGGAAAGACTGGCCGGAGAGATTAACCGACTGGTTTACAGTAAATAATACGATATATTACATGCTTTAACCGGAAAGATCTGCCAAGGTCGTTCCGGTTATTTTTTTGCGGTTAATATATAAGCAATATTTTAACTTCTTTTAAACAAGATCGCGAGATACACATGCGCAATTGTTTTATCTTGCAGCACTTATAAAAACGGAATTACTGTGATTTATCGTAGCAAAGCACCATTACGCCTGGGCCTGGCCGGAGGCGGAACAGATGTAAGCCCCTACTCTGACATGTACGGCGGCGCAATCCTCAATGCCACTATTTCCCTTTATGCCCGCGCAGCGATCGAACCTATCACTGAAAACAAGGTTTACTTCGAATGCGCCGACAGGAATGAAACACTGGTATGCGAGGCTGACTTCCCGCTTCCGCTGGATGGTAAACTGGAGATACTGAAGGGAGTGATTAACCGTATACATAAAGACTACGGCATTCCGTCCGGCTTTAAACTGACCACTTTTGTAGATGCGCCCGCCGGTTCCGGTCTGGGTACCTCTTCTACACTGGTTGTAGCCGTACTCGGAGCCTTCGCTGAATGGCTGAAACTTCCCCTGGGTGAATACGATATGGCACACCTGGCCTACGTGATCGAAAGAGAAGACCTGCAACAGGCAGGTGGTAAACAGGACCAGTATGCCGCTACTTTCGGCGGTGTGAACTTCATGGAGTTCTATCACGACGATAAAGTAATTGTAAACCCGCTGCGCATCAAGGATAAATACCTGGATGAACTGGAGAACAACCTGGTATTGTACTATACCTCTACCAGCCGTCTTTCCAGCAGCATCATTTCCGAACAACAGAAAAACGTTCACGAAAAGAAAGAAGCTTCCATTGAAGCCATGCACCACCTGAAAGAACAGGCAGTCATGATGAAAGAAGCTCTTCTTCGTGGTAACATTGATAAAATTGGCGATATTCTTGATTACGGTTTCCAGCATAAAAAGAACATGGCCAAAGGTATTACCAACTCACAACTGGATAATATCTATGACGCAGCTAAACGTGCAGGAGCATCCGGTGGTAAGATCTCCGGCGCCGGTGGCGGTGGATTTATGATCTTTTATTGCCCGGGTAACAGCCGCTATCAGGTAGTGGAGGCACTGAATACTTTCGGCGGACAGGTTAAACGTTACCACTTTACGCACAACGGCGTAAATAGCTGGTGCATGTAATTCTACAATTGAACAACGACATCATTTCATGAGTAACAATATCATCAAAACAATACAGGAAAGTATCGCCGTAAAGCAGGCTATCTGCGAAGATGCAAACCTGATCAATACTATACAGCAGGTAGCTAATGTAATCACCAGCAGTCTGCAACAGGGACATAAGATCCTGTTCTGTGGTAATGGCGGCAGCGCGGCTGATGCACAACACCTCGCAGCTGAATTCTCCGGACGTTTTTATAAAGACAGAACACCGCTGTATGCAGAAGCGCTGCATTGCAATACCTCTTATCTGACCGCCGTAGGCAACGACTATGGTTATGACCAGGTATACGCACGCATCCTCAGAGGTATCGGTCAGGCGGGTGACGTACTGGTAGGTATTTCTACCTCCGGTAACTCCGCTAACATCCTGGAAGCGTATAAAGTAGCGAAAAGCAAAGGAATGATCGTCATCAGTATGACCGGTCACTCCGGTGGCAAAATGAAAGACGGCAGCGATTATCTGCTGAATATGCCTTCTTCTGATACCCCTCGTATCCAGGAGTCACACATCACCGTCGGACATATCATCTGCGAAATCGTTGAAAACAATCTCTTCCCATGATACAGGAATGTATTGTACTTGCCGGCGGACTCGGAACACGCCTGCGTAGTGTAGTAGCCGATAAACCCAAATGTATGGCGCCTGTCAACGACAAGCCGTTCCTGTTCTACCTGTTGCAGTACCTGATTAAACAAGGTATAACCCATGTCGTACTGTCCCTGGGCTATAAATCAGAACAGGTCATTGAATGGTGTGAACAGGCTGGATTACCACTCACGCTCTCCTACGCAATTGAAGAAGAACCATTAGGTACCGGCGGCGCTATACTGCACGCTATTTCTCATATCAAAGGTGATGAATGTTTTATTGTCAATGGTGATACGTTCTTTGAGGTATCATTATCAGACTTCCATCAGTTTCATCAGCAGACACAAAGTAAACTGACCCTGGCATTGAAACCAATGCGCCAGTTTGAACGTTACGGCAGTGTACAGCTGGATCAGCAGGGCCGTATTACCGCCTTCCTGGAAAAAAAATACTGTGAAGAAGGACTGATCAATGGCGGTGTATACGTGGCTTCCAGCGAATACCTGCAAAGCCTGGGACTACCACAACAGTTCTCCTTCGAAAAGGAAGTACTGGAACCACAGGTACAAAATAACCAGGTGTTTGGCTTTGTAAGCGATACCTATTTTATCGATATCGGAATACCGGCTGACTATGAACAGGTCCAGGTGGATTTCCGTTCATAAGCCTACTAATTGAAGAATATGCAGATTGATGCTTCCTGGACATTGTTCCTCGACAGAGATGGGGTGATCAACAACGAGATCAAAGACGGATACGTGCTCAGCTGGGATATGTTCCATTTCGAAGAAGGTGTACTACCCGCACTGAATCACCTGGCAAAGAAATTCAGCCGTATCGTACTGGTTACCAACCAACGTTGTATAGGCAGAGGACTATTGACAGCAGAAGGACTACAGGAAATACATACCAGGATGCTGGAAGCTATCAGCGCCAAGGGTGGCAGAATAGATAGGATCTACTACTGCCCGGATATTGACAGTAACAGTCCCTGCCGTAAACCGAATGACGGCATGGCCCTACAGGCCAAAGCCGACTTCCCGGAAATAGACTTCTCCAAAGCCATTATGGTGGGTAATACGTTGAGTGATATGAAATTCGGTAAGGACCAGGGTATGACAACCGTTTTCATCCCTTCCACCAAACCGGATCTCCCATTCCCGCACCCGCAGATGGACTATCGTTGTAAAGGACTACTGGAATTTTCCGAGCTCATACAATAATTTTGTATCATATAACGTAATAAGCCTGTAGTTTTCATTTCAACTAAAATTATGATCAGAACCTGCTTTCTATTGTTATGCTGCACATTTCTTTCCTATACCGGCCTGCAGGCCCAGAAGGTAAGGATCAGTCCCGCTAACGAAGAAGTCCTGCGTAAACAACAGGATTCATTACAGGTCCTTTCAGACCTGATCCTCCGTGGACGGGATGAGGCCATCAGACAGAATGCAAATGACCGTTTTATTCCGAAACTGGTACAGGCATTAAAAACGCCCTATTCTTTTTACTTCAGATTTGACTCGCTGACCACTATTTCCATTCAGTATCCGGCAGATAGCGCCTTCCGCATCTTTACCTGGGGACTGGAGCAGGAAACCAGCTTCTATCACCACTACGGGGCGATACAGATGCGCACCGAGGGAGGAGAACTGAAACTGTACCCCCTGTTTGACAGATCTGACTATATCAACAATCAGGACACCATCACCAACAATAAAGAATGGTATGGCTGCATGTATTATAAAGTACAGCACCGCCGCTATTTCAACAAGGATTACTATACCCTCTTCGGCTGGGATGCCAACAATATCCGTAGTCAGAAGAAAATGCTGGATATGCTGACTTTCAAAGATGGCGAACCGGTATTTGGCGGTCCGTTTTTCAGTTTTGCGGAAGACACTATTCCTAAAAAGACGCGTAACCGTATTATACTGGAATATAAAAAAGACGCCACCATCAGTCTGAGCTATAACCCGGAAATGGACATGATTGTATATGATCACCTGATCTCTGAAACCAATCAGCCCTCCAAGCCATCTACCTTCGTACCGGATCTCGATTATGAAGGCTTCAAATGGAAAGCCGGCAAATGGATGCACATTGAAAAAGTCTTCCATGATGCGCTGCCACAAGGCAAGGTCCCTGTAGACCAGCCAATGAATCAGAAGCAGAAAAGGATGATGGATCCGCGCACTGCCGAGGATATCAATGAAGGCTTACAACAACCGAAAAAGCCCAAAGGCAAAAAACAATAAATAAAAAAGAGGGCATCCGCTAAATGGCAGATGCCCTCTTTTTTTATCCGGATACAAACTCCGTTTATTTCCCTTCCCCTTATTGCACCAGCACCTCATCTACAAATAACCAGACGTACTTCCCTTGAAAAGATACCCTTCGGGAATGGTACCAATTGTCTTCGCTACAATCCGTATATAACGGGCCTTTTTCTTCCTTATATTGACATGAAATGACTCCAGGCAAGCTCACCCATTACAGAGCCTTTAAGGTTCTTTTGGGTGCCTGCCAGCTCATATTTCTTTCCATTGCTAATCCTAGTAAAATAAAAAGCCGTCCCGCTGAATGCGAGACGGCTTTTATAAATTGATAAGATATTATCAGAACAATTCTCCCTGTCCCTGTACACCTCCTTCATCTGGTTCCTCTTCGTCAGAGGCCAGTTCGGCACTGATCAACTCTTCTCCGGAGATACGTGTACCTACGGTTCTGTAGTTGGTTACTTCCACGAATTCAGCCAGGTTGATTTCCTCTTCATCCGGGTTACGTTTCTTACCTGTTTTCAGCAGGATAACCGGCTCGGAGTGAGTGGTGATCATTTCCAGATAGTTACCTGCGCCTTCTTTGATGAAGAGGAACTTGTTGTTCATGGTCTGCGTTTCGATCTTGAAACGTTTTGCATTGAACTGTTTCTTGTCTGCATCAAAGTAGATAGCGGATACGACCTTCTCAGGATTGAATTTCTCGATATAAACAAGCTCATTCGGATCATAACGGTTAGTCAGTTCGAAGTTTGTCAGCTCGTAAGTACCATTTTTAAAGGCTACAAAGATCTTGTCTTCTCCGTCGAAGGAACCGATATAAACACCACGTTCTTCCATATTGAGACGTCCGATCTCTGCATCGTACCAGATCTTCTGGCCCGCCAGTGTAGAGGCGCCTTTCTCTTTAAATTTCACGTTGCGGATCGGGTATTTCGTCACCTGGTTACCTTGGGAGTTACGTCCCTTGATGGCAATGGTTTCAAAATACAGGTCAAATTCCTTGTTACGCGCTGCACAGTTAGGGCTCAGACGGATGCTTACCACTTCTGCCTCTCCGTTCGGATTAGCAGAGAAATAATGCACTTTTGAATTCTTCTCTCCTTTCACTGTCAGATCATATTCCTTATCACGGGTAATACCTGTTACATTGAAGCGTTTGGCGTAACTCATACCGGTCTTGCCATCCACGTAAATCATGTTGTAGGTAGTACGTTCGTCATTCTTTCTGAATACATCTACGTGAATGATATCCTTACCTACGAAGACTTTATCAGCTACTTTGGTAATGATCATCTTACCGTCTTTTTTGAAGACGATGATGTTATCGAGGTCAGAACAGTCGGCAACGAATTCATCTTTCTTCAGGGAAGTACCGATGAAACCATCTACTCTGTTCACATAGATCTTCGCATTGGCAATCGCAACCTGCTGTACCTGGATCGTATCGAATGTTTTGATCTCGGTAATACGTTCGCGGCCTTTGCCATATTTCTTGAGCAGGTTCTCATAGTAAGCGACAGTGAAGTCAACCATATTGGCCAGGTCATGCTTCACATCTTTGATATCCGCTTCTATGGATTTGATCTGCTCATTCAGTTCGTTGATATCGAGTCTGTAGATACGGCGTACCGGTTTCTCCGTCAGTTTCAGGATATCTTCACGGGTAATCTCTCTTTTCAGGTTCTTCTTGTAAGGAGCGAAACCTTTGTCGATAGCCGCAATCACTGCTTCCCAGTCTTTGTGTTTCTGCTCCAGTTCCTTATAGATTCCTTTTTCGAAGAAGATCTTTTCCAGGGAAGTATAGTGCCATTTGTCCTGCAATTCGCTGAGTCTGATCTCCAGTTCGCGTTTCAGTAAAGCCTGTGTGAAATCTGCAGAAGATCTCAGCAGTTCGCTTACCGTCAGGAAACGTGGCTTATCGTCGATGATCACGCAGGCATTGGGTGAAATGGATATCTCACAATCTGTGAACGCATACAGCGCATCGATCGTAATATCAGGAGAAATACCAGGCGCCAGCTGCACTTCAATCTCTACATCTTTCGCGGTATTATCTACTACTTTCTTGATCTTGATCTTACCGTTATCATTGGCTTTTACGATAGACTCCATAAGAGCGGTAGTCGTAACGCCATACGGTACGTCTTTGATCAGCAGCGTCTTTTTATCTTTCTCTTCGATATGTGCACGTACACGTACTTTACCACCACGACGACCATCGTTGTAGTTAGCCACGTCTATCATACCGCCGGTAGGGAAATCCGGGAAGATCTCAAATTTCTTTCCTTTCAGGTATTTGATAGACGCTTCCAGCAGTTCTATGAAGTTGTGTGGTAATATTTTGGTAGACAAACCAACCGCAATACCTTCCGCACCCTGTGCCAGCAGCAAAGGGAACTTCATAGGCAGTGCCAAGGGTTCATTCTTACGACCGTCATAGCTCAGCTGCCATTGGGTAGTTTTGCTGTTAAAGCCTACTTCCAGCGCGAACTTAGACAGGCGGGCCTCAATATAACGGGCTGCTGCTGCATCATCACCGGTACGTACATCCCCCCAGTTACCCTGGGTATCTATCAGCAGGTCTTTTTGTCCGAGGTTAACAATCGCATCACCGATAGAAGCATCCCCATGCGGGTGGAACTGCATGGTGGACCCTATCACATTGGCCACTTTATTAAAACGGCCATCGTCCATTTCCTTCATCGCATGCAGGATACGGCGTTGAACAGGCTTTAAACCATCTTCCACGCTGGGTACCGCACGCTCCAGGATCACGTAGGACGCGTAATCAAGGAACCAATTCTCATACATATCCCCCAGGTGGAGGATATTCTGTAATGATTCGTCTGCCGGTTGTGTATTATCGATGTCGCTCATAATCTTATTTATTGATCATCTTTTCAAATTCATCTCTCCAGATACGTATGGAATCTTTCCGTACATCAGCCATGGAGTTCAGTTCGATAAAGCAGCAGTCTGTCACGGCTATCAGCTGGTGCCAGACGTTCACGGCCACTTCTATGCGGGCCGGCGCTTCGATCGTAATGGTCTCTATCCTGTTGCCATCCAGCGTACACCAGTCCATACTGGCTTTACCGGTCAACAGGTAAAGTATTTCCGGATTCTTATAATCAGCCTTTCCTTCGTGGTAATGCTGTCCGCTGCTGCTACCGGCTTTTCTGTAACACAGAATGAAATCGCCGCTACGGTCCGTATTCCATTCATAATTACTTCCTCTTTCATCTTCTCCGCTCAGCTGTACAGGCGTTACTTTTACCATTTTCCGGGTGTTAGGCGTTAGTTGTTTCCGAAGGTATTTTTACTTCAAAATCTTTAATTGTTTTCAGCTCTCCCCTGCTTTCCAGTTTGCCCTGTTTCACTTGTTCTTTCACTCTCCATCCGAGAAACTGGTCCATCACCGGGTATTTCAGTTTACCGGTTACGGCGTTCACCAGTTTAGAGGCTTTCTGGAATTCCGCTGTTGCAGCCTGCAACAGGTCTTTGTCATAGAAAGCAGCAGGTTCTCCCCTGAGTTTTTTACCACCTTCCAGCAGACGGATACCGGCATTTTCATTCATCATGCGGCTCCATTCATCGCCATCTATTTCAAATTCTGCCAGCGATACCGGTCTTGCCAGTTTCTTTGCTTTCAGGAATTCTTTTGCGAGAATCTGATGCAGGTGAGTCGGGTAAAAAACGCTTCCTTTTTCATTGAGGAACGGAAGGTTGTTCAGGTAAATAATATGAATGCGGCCGGCGAAGTCATATAACTGACTGATCAGCCAATAGTAACCACATACGTCTCTGGCATTCTGGCCAGCCCAGAGGTATACTTCCTGTTCAGGATCAGCTTTGAGCAGGGCTTTCAGCTGACGGAACTTCTCCTGGTCGCCTGTTTCTTCTTCCGGCTCAGGCGTCGGAGCAGGCTGTTCACCTTCCAGCAAAGTTTCTGCTACCGGCTGGGGCTGAATGCCTGACAGTTGCATCCACCATTGTTTGCGGGCGTTCTGACCATCCTTTGTATCGAGGATAAAGAGAGGACCTATGGACAGGTCATCTTCAAAATAAAGTATGTCTCCTTTCAGCTTTTCATCCAGTTCAAATGCACCAGATAGTGCAGTCGCGGATGGTTCGCCGAAAACGATATGTAGCAGTGCCATTGATTTCTTTGATATGCTGATTATTTACCGCTTGCTTCTACAGGTTCATCTACTGTATCCACCAGGTCTTTTTCATAACGGAGGTTGCCGATAATAAATTCCTGTCTGGTCTGCGTATTTTTACCCATGTAATATTCCAGCAATTTCTGAATATGCGTGTCTTTGGACAGGATCACCGGTTCCACTTTCATGTCATCATTGATGAAATTAGCGAATTCGTCCGGAGAGATCTCTCCCAGCCCTTTGAATCGGGTGATCTCAGGTTTATTGCCCAGTTTTTTGATCGCTTTTATTCTTTCCTCGTCTGTGTAACAGTAAATCGTCTGTTGTTTATTACGTACACGGAACAAAGGTGTTTCCAGTATATAAAGGTGACCATTCTTAACCAGGTCAGGGAAGAATTGCAGGAAGAAAGTCAGCAATAAAAGGCGGATGTGCATACCGTCTACGTCGGCATCGGTAGCTACCACAATCCTGTTGTAACGAAGCCCTTCCAGGCCTTCTTCAATATTCAGCGCATGTTGCAGCAGGTTAAACTCTTCGTTCTCATACACGATCTTTTTCGTCAGACCGAAGCTGTTCAGCGGTTTACCTCTGAGACTGAATACAGCCTGGGTTTCCACGTTACGGGACTTGGTGATGGAACCACTCGCAGAGTCACCTTCTGTGATGAAGATGGTTGTATTCAGTCGTTTGGTTTCCAGATCGTTTTTATCTTTTCCGCTCACCTCTTCATTCAGGTGAATACGGCAGTCGCGCAGCTTACGGTTATGCAGGTTCGCCTTTTTCGCTCTTTCGTTGGCAAGTTTCTTAATACCAGCCAGTTCTTTACGCTCACGCTCACTCTGCTCAATACGTTTCTTCAGTGCTTCCGCAGTAGTCGGGTTTTTATGCAGGAAATCATCCAGGTGTTTGGACAGGAAATCCAGCACGAAAGCCTTCATGGAAGGACCATTCTCGAATACGGTCAATGAACCGAGTTTAGTCTTCGTCTGGGACTCAAACACCGGCTCCTGTACCCTTACAGAAATAGCGGCACAGATAGACGCACGTATATCTGTCGCCTCATAGTCTTTCTTATAAAAATCACGGAGTGTCTTTACAAATGCCTCACGGAAAGCCGCCAGGTGCGTACCGCCCTGGGTGGTATGCTGACCATTCACAAAGGAATAGTATTCTTCACCGTATTGGTTCTCGTGGGTAATAGCGACCTCGATATCTTCTCCTTTCAGATGGATGATCGGATAGCGCAGTTCATCCTCATTGGTTTTACGCTGCAGGAGGTCCAGCAGACCATTTTTGGAAATATATTTCTTGCCGTTGAAGCTGATGGTCAGTCCTGCGTTCAGGAAACAATAGTTCCAGATCTGGTTTTCCAGGAACTCAGGAATAAAGCGGTAGTTGCGGAAAACCGTATCATCCGGCGTGAATGTCACCAGGGTACCGTTAGGCTCACTGGTATTCGCTTCTTTATGTTCCTTTGTCAGATTGCCCCGTTCAAATTCTGCCACTTTACCACGGCCTTCACGGAAAGATTCGACCCTGAAATAGCTGGATAAAGCATTCACGGCCTTGGTACCCACACCGTTCAGACCAACAGACTTCTGAAAAGCCTTACTGTCATACTTGGCGCCGGTGTTGATCTTGCTCACCACATCCACCACTTTTCCCAACGGAATACCCCGACCGTAATCGCGGATGGTTACGTTGTGTTCAGTCACCCTGATATCGATCTGCTTGCCGAAACCCATTGTGTGTTCGTCAATACAGTTGTCAGCAACCTCTTTTAACAGTATATAGATACCATCGTCCATACTTGAGCCGTCGCCCAGCTTACCAATGTACATACCCGGACGCAGGCGGATATGCTCACGCCAGTCAAGCGACCGGATCGAGTCTTCGGTATAGGCAGCAGAGAGATCTTTCTTATCCGTAGTAGCCATAATTATATAGAAATTCCAATTTACAGTTTTATAACAAGCGGACTATCAATGCACCATCTATGCCAGTCTTCCTCAGGGTCATTTCTGCAGGCATGATGTCCGGGCAGCGAATTTACTAAAACTTTTAGCAAAATCCGGTTGCTGGCAAAAATACAGGTTTCGGCGTTTCATCCCAAGTATTAGTTATACACTACGCTTAAATATATGAATAACAGTTATTTGAGGACCGTTCTGATACCAGGTTTTACTCAATCAGGCCGGGGCCTGATTTCGCCAAGATAAGACAAATATATTTTCTTCAAAATATTGCTCCCGGGAGAAAAGCTTTTCAGGATAAAAGTTTTTGAGAAATGATACTTAATATAACTAAATATTTTATATTTACAGTTAGTCGTCTTTTTGAGCAAAAACCTGGTAAAACCTAAAGTCCTAATCTATGAAAACTACATTCCTGATCTCACTGGCAACAGTGCTGTCCATCGCGCTACTCGTTACTTACATGGTTAGAAGAGAGCAACGCTCCATGAGCCAGCTCAGCGCACGCTTCATCAAACTTGTCCAGAAATTTAATTCCTGGCAGATGATGAAATAACAATATTTCACTATTTAATACGTCATTTCCTATGAAAGCGGGACTGCTATTTAAACTGGCCTGTTTACTGATCGCCTCTATGGTGCTGGCTGCACATTTTGTACGCAAAGCACTGAGCAAACTGGGGACTACTACTGACAATCCAACAAAATAATTCATCAGTAAACAACTAAAATGAAAAGGGCGAAAGACTAATGTCTTTCGCCCTTTTCTCTTCGTTATGTCAGCGATAAAACGTAATTACCTGTTGTAATACTTGTTAACAGCATCTGTACGGCTCCTTACATGCAGTTTCTCATAGATATTATGCACGTGTCTGCGCACCGTCTCTATACTGATAAACAGATTGCTCGCGATCTCCTTGTATAAAAATCCTTTAGAAAGCTGGTCCAGGATCTCTTTCTCCCTGGAAGTCAATGCCTCCAGCGCCGGATTCGGCTTCGCCTGCTTCTGGAAATATGCCACTACCCTACGGGCAATCTGAGAACTCATAGGAGAACCGCCTTCATGCAGGTCTCTGATAGCACTCAACAACTCGCTGGGAGGCGTTTTTTTCAATATATAACCACTTGCACCTGCTTCCAGTGCCTGGAAGATCTTGTCATCATCCTCATACACCGTCAACATCATAAAATGCATATCGGGATATTCTCCTTTTAAACGCGCAATACACTCGATTCCATTCATGCCGCCCGGAAGGTTAAAGTCCATCAGCACAACGTTGGGTAACAAACTGGGGATCTGTTCCACCGCAGTCTCCGCATTATTAAATGCGCCTATACAAGCATACCCATCAGAGCCATTAATCAACAATTCCATGGCTGTACGGATATCATGGTTGTCTTCAACAATCGCCACAGAAATAATATCCATGTTATCCTGAGATTTCTTTTTCGAGTATACAGTCATCTATATCAGTTGTTATGTTAAGAGAGAGGTCAACGTAATAATACCACGTTTATGTTATCTTACAAATCTATATTAAATTAATGGGATATCTAGCAAAACTATCGTACCATGATGCGACTTGATATCAGCGTTTCCACCGACGGCCTGCATCCTCTTCTGAATATTCTTTAATCCGTTTCCAAACAATCTTACTTTCTCCTGATCAAAGCCTTTGCCATTATCTTTAATCATAATCGTCATGTTCTTATGCATCTGTATTTGTATTACTACCTCAGATGCCTGTGCATGTTTCACCACATTATGTAAGGATTCCTTTACCGCCAGATATATATTACGCCTGGTACCCCCACTTAGTTTAATATTGGGGATACTTTCCGGAATATAGAACTGGTGGGTGATATGCGCATGTTCCAGAAAATCGGCCGCAAAGCTGCGCATATAAGCAATCAGGTTCTCCAGTGAGTCATTCGAAGAATTCATCGCCCAGATGATCTCGCTCATTTTGTCTACCAGCTCTCCTGCCGCCTCTGATATACGTTCCAGCTCCTTCGTCTGCGATGTATCTGTGATCTTCCGCTTCGCGATCTCACTCAGCAGACGTATCGTAGACAATCCCGATCCCAGGTCATCATGCATATCACTGGAAATTCTCGCCCTTTCCTGGTCCACCGCCTGTTCTTTCTCCAGTTTCAGTTTCTCATGACGGATCTTGTAATCAAGATAAAGCGTAGAGAAATAATAAGCAACACCCAATAATAACAGCAGCAACAGGAACCTGAACCACAATGATTGCCAGAATGGTATCCTGATCGTGATTTCCAATGTGGTAGGCGTCGAGTTCAGAATATCATCGTTATTGGATGCCCGCACATTGAAAGTATAGGTACCCGGACGCAGATTCGTGTAACGCGCCATCCTGAATGCACCTGCCTGTACCCAGTCTTCATCCGCTCCATCCAGCTTGTACTGCACCTTGTTCTTCAGCGGATTTGTATATTCCAGTGGCACAAACTCAATAGCGATGGTATTGTGATTGTAAGGCAATTCTATTCTGCGCAACAGCGATAAAGCCGTATCTGACTCATAAGGTTTATCCAGCACCTCCATCCGCATGATCACCACTTTCGGCTTGGAAGTATTCTTCTTAAAATCTTTAGGATAGAAGCCATTTGAGCCCCTTATACCACCAAAGAAGAGTTCTCCGTCCACCGACTTGAAAAAAGCGCCTGTATTGAACTCATTTGACTGCAAACCATCCTCATGATTGTAGGTCGTGATCTCGTCACCTGAAGGATCAATCTGTGAAAGCCCTTTGTTATGGCTGACCCATATTTTGTCCTTCTCATCCAGCAATACGCCATACAGATAATCATTGATCAATGCAGGATAGTCGTAACTATTGTAATGTTTCTTTCTGTGGTTATTTTCATCCAGTACAAACAGCCCTTTGGAAGTCGCCAGTAATAATTCCTTACCGGCTCTTTTGCTGATCGATTTCACGATCGTACCCTGCGGCAGGGTGATCATCTCCCAGCCTGCACTGCCCGTCCGCTTCACGTATGCAGCCACTTTGGTACCCACATATTTATTCCCCATCAGGTCTTCGTAATAGGTAGTCAGAATCTCATCCGGGAATTCGTGTACGATTGCCACTTTATATCCTCCATGCTCTCCCGGCATGATCTGTAACAGATAACGGCCGTAGTTGAAGTACACCTCGCCGCTGGTCCGCTTGAACAGGAACGGATAGATGTCTTCCTGTGGCGGCAGCCCCAGTGCGCTCACATATTTCGTCAGGTCCTCAAATTTTCGGGTATGTACATTGAACAATCCAATGTGCATGTCAGAAAAATGGAACCAGAGGTGTTCAAAATCTTCCCTGCAGATCGCATTCAGATTTTTCGCAGGGAATACCCCTTTGCGTTCATCGTTTGGTATGCGCTCCAGGAACTTGCCTCCTTTTTCGTAGATATCCAGTCCGTCGTTCAGCAGTCCTACATACAACTTACCATCGTCGTGCTTATAAACAGCCCTGACCATATTGTGCGTGGTAGCCGGCGAACGATAAAGATTGAATACTTTCTTATTAGGAGAATATTTTTTGATGCCATCTCCATCTGTACCTACCCACATGTTATCCGCAGCATCTCTGTACAGATAGGTCACTACATTCCAGGACCGTGTTTCAGAACCGTTAAAGCTGACAATACGGGTAACGATCTCATTGCGTTTTACATTGTAAATCATAATGCCGTCCGTACCACCGATCCAGATATTACCGTTCTGGTCCAGCTCCAGGCATAAAGGAATGAAATTAGCATCCTTAGGATCACGCTGATCGAAAGGTATATCAGTGTATTTGTTCTGCTTTTTATTGAAAATGATCAGATGTCCACGGCAGGCAATGATCAGAGAGTCTTTATTGAGGTTTTTAAGTACTGTGTGAGAAGTGATCCCGGGCAGACAATAAGTGGTTAAGCGGAGGTTTTTGGTATTCATCGCCAGCAGCTCACCTGCCTCAAAGTTCATCCAGATGGTATTACCGTCCTTATACATGGAATTGGCGGAAACACCCCTTTGTAACATCGCCTTTGGGTAGAGAATCACCCTTTTTTTGACATAAGTGGAATCGTCGAGTATATAGAGGCCTTTGGAAGGGCGCCATACCCACATGCTGTTAGTTAAGGAGTCTTCACCGAGTATTCTGAACTTATTGCCACTGTCGCGCTCCCCGTTGTTTTCATACATCGTGTCTTCCAGCACCGTCTCAAAGGAGTTTTTATACTCGTCATAGACACTGATACCGTAATTATGCGTCAGCATCAGCTGGTGCCTTCTGTTACGGTATAGGGAATACCCTTTGTACCCTTTCAGGGCAAAGCGGTTAATCAATGCACGTCCCCCATTGTTATTCCGGACTACCAGGTTTCCTTTCCCCTGTCCGGCCCGTTCCTGTAAACTAGGATTGAACCTGTATTCATTGAACCCATATCCGTCGAACCTGTTAATGCCATCATGTGTAGCGATCCACATAAAGCCCTGATTATCTTCCAGGATATCATAGACAGAATTCTGAGACAAACCCTCATTCACCCCATAAGAGTCAAAAATGTAAGGCTTATCCTGTGCGCTCAACACAGATACGGATAAGGTACATAGGAAGAAAATTAATAAGGTCCTCGTCATCTGCGCCCGCGATTGCAATGCTATTTAGTAAAAGAGGTTATAAAAATACTGAGTCACATAACGCAGTGCTTGCAAATATATAAATCTACCGCACACTTTCTAATGATTTTGTATTTTTCTTGCCGCAACCTAACCCATTCAAACCAGAAAACAACATGTACAGCAAAACGACACCTGCCACAGTAAAGGTTTCCCACTGTAAAGCACTTTTTTTAAGCTTTCTTTTTTCAATTGCCTTTTTTCCGCTCTTTGGGCAGTCCGGCTATGTCATTCACTCAGAACAGGCTCCTATTAAGGGTATTCGCGGGATGAACGTTGTAAACCATAGCGTTATCTGGGTATCAGGTACCGAGGGAAAGGTCGGACGTTCTGTTTCCAACCGCGGTACTAACTGGGAATGGCTGACGGTACCTGGCTATGATACCTGCGACTGGCGTTCCCTCGTTGCTTTCAGTGATAAGCGGGCGCTGCTATTAAATGCCGGTGAACCAGCACATATTGTATTAACTACGGATGGCGGTCAATCGTGGAAAGAAGTCTACACTAATACAGCGAAAGGCATTTTTTTCGATGGTATGGTATTTAAGAATGCAGCAGAAGGCATGGCGATCGGAGATCCTGTAGATGGTAAATTCACCATTATCCGTACAATGGATAGCGGAAAGACCTGGCAGCCTGATCCTCCGGCAAAACTGCCCGAAGCCAAAGAAGGAGAAGCCATTTTTGCGGCCAGCGGTACCAGTTTGCGGATGCTACCCAACGGACAGGCCTGCTTTGTTACCGGCGGTAAACACAGCCGTTTCTTTATCGGATGGGATAAATGGAAAGCTAACAACTGGAACTTCACACAGGGCGAGTCCAGCCAGGGCGCTTTTTCTGTCGCGTTTGCGGATCAGCTGAACGGAGTAGCTGTCGGTGGAGATTATCTGAAGGATTCTGTTACAACAAATAACTGCTTCATCACAAAAGACGGTGGTCGTAGCTGGCAGGTGGCAGTGACGTCTCCCGGTGGCTATCGTTCCTGTGTACAACATATTACCGGTAAAAAATACCTGGCTACCGGCCCTTCAGGGACCGATATCTCGGAAGATGGCGGTCTGAACTGGCATACTATCAGCAAAGAAGGATTTCATGTTGCAGGCGTAGCGCCGGGCGGCGTATTTGTATGGCTGGCCGGCAGTAAAAAAACCGGACACTTCCGTACGATGCAACAATAAATTTTATGAAAAAGGGGTGCAAAAAAACACCCCCGGAAAAAAATAGGTTAAAGCAAAAAGTACATTAATACTACTCAAGGTAGGATATACACGAATATGTTACATACACGTTTTAGCGAATGTGTTATTTTTACCGGTAAATGGCTGGTAAACAGCCTCCACCGCAAAAGCGTGTTAAAACAATATTTTTTACCTAATTTGGGTAGTGACAGGGAAAGGGAATCAACTTGTTCATACAGTCCTACAACCAAACGTAACACTGGAACATTGATTCAGGAAATTTAAAAGCGATCTAATGCAAGTAACAACCTCCTCGGGGAAATATTCGGCGAAACATTATCCGGATAATATCAAAGACTGGAAGAAAGAAGGCAACTACTTCTACTTTTATACAACAGAAACAATCCTGGAAGTAAGGATCATCTCAGACAAGATCGTTCGTTTCCGCTACGCAGCCGACGGTAATTTCCAAAGAGACTTCTCTTACGCTGTCAGCGACAGGCTCGAAGAATCGCCTGTTAACTTCGGATTGCACGAGTTCGAAGAAAATTTCGAAATCTACACAGAGGCATTACGCATCTACATCTCAAGAGATGACCTGCGTCTGACCATCACTGACCTGGAGGGTTGTATCATCAACCAGGACGAACTGGGTTTCCACTGGCAGTATTATCTGCAGAAAGGTGGTAAAATCGTGTATTGCAGTAAACAGATCCAGGAAGATGAATGCTTCTTTGGGATGGGTGATAAACCAACTGATCTGAACCTGCATGGCAAGCGTATGGAGAACTTCGGTACAGACGCTTATGGCTTCCAGAAAGACACCGATCCTTTGTACCGTAATATTCCTTTCTACTATGGTTTACATCGTGGTAAAGCATACGGTATCTTCTTCGATAATACCTTCCGCACCATTTTCGATTTCGGTAAAGAAAGAGATAATGCAACCAGCTTCTGGGCAAGAGGCGGAGAAATGAATTATTACTTCATTTACGGACCTGAACTGCTGAAAGTGGCAGAAGGATATACCAGTATCACCGGTACTGCCGAATTGCCGCCATTATGGGCATTAGGCTATCAGCAGTGTCGCTGGAGCTACTATCCGGATACACGTGTAAAAGAAATAGCTGCTGAATTCCGTAAACGTGAAATACCATGCGACGTCATCCACCTGGATATCGATTATATGGAAGGCTTCCGCTGCTTCACATGGAGTAAGGAAGGTTTCCCGGAGCCGGCTGGACTCATAAAAGAACTGGCTGCACAGGGCTTCAAGGTAGTCGTGATCATCGATCCTGGTATCAAGGTAGATCCGGATTACAGCATCTATAAACAAGGTATACAGAATAACTACTTCTGTAAACGTGCAGATGGGGCCTTAATGGAAGGCGATGTATGGCCGGGTAAATGCGTATTCCCGGATTATACCAATCCGGAAGTCCGTAAGTGGTGGGCCGGCCTGTTCAAAGAACTGGTTGATGTGGGCGTCAGAGGCGTCTGGAATGATATGAACGAACCTGCCGTATTCGAAATGGGTACCTTCCCGGAAGATGTACGCCATGACTATGACGGAGAAGCGGTGAGCCACCGTAAGGCGCACAATGTATACGGACATCTGATGAGTAAAGCGACAGCTGCCGGTATGAAGAAGTACCTTATGCCGAACAGACCTTTCGTGATCTCCCGTTCCTGCTATGCCGGCGCACAACGCTGGACCTCCTTCTGGACCGGCGATAACGTATCCAGCTGGGATCATTTGTGGCTGGCATCTGTACAGGCGCAACGCATGGCAGTATCCGGTATTTCTTTCGTAGGAAGCGATATCGGTGGTTTCATCGGCGAACCCGATGGCGAACTTTATGTACGCTGGATCCAGCTGGCAGTATTCCACCCGCTGATGCGTACGCACTCTGCAAGTAATGAAACCGGTTTTAACCAGGAACCCTGGAGTTTCGGTACAGAATACGAAGCAGTCGCAAAGAAGTTCATACAGCTACGCTACAGTCTGCTGCCTTACTTATATACTACTTTCTGGCAATACTCCCGTTTTGGTACCCCTATGCTGCGTCCGCTGGCATTCGTGGCACAACATGACAAACAAACATATGATCGCTCACATGAATTCATGTTAGGTGATTCATTGCTGATAAGTCATGTATCTGAACAGGGCATGAAAGAAAAAGAAATATACCTGCCGGAAGGACAATGGTATTACTATTTTAATGACCAGATGTATACCGGCGGACAGGTCATTAAAATCGCTACGCCACTGGATGAAATGCCATTGTTCGTAAAAGCCGGTGCTGTTATTCCGAACTATCCGAAGATACAGCATGTAGATGAACGCAATACAGAAGAAATGATGCTGCATGTTTATTATTCAACAGAAGAATATAGCAGTTCATTATACGAAGATGCAGGCGATCACTACGGCTATAAAAATGGTCAGTATAATGATATCCGTTTCAAACAGCGCTCTGAAAAATCACATTTCGCGTTGAGAAAAAAATACTTCGGTCAATACAATGCAGCGTACAGAAAACACAATATTTCCGTGCATGGTTTACCGTTCAAAGCGAAAGAATATGTGTTGGATGGAAACGTTGTAAAGCTTACTCCTGCTAACTTTGTGGGGAATGTTGTAAATATCGTGGTGGAACGTAAATTCGAAAATCTCATTATCAGATAAACGAAGTAAGTGGACTTTTCACTGATTATAAAACCCAAATTCTTTCACAGAATTTGGGTTTTGTAGTTTTAAACCCTACTTAAAAAAAAGGGCACTGTAGATTGAGATCTTAGTGCCTTTTCATAACCTATGCCAACTTTAGAGTTATCCAAAATTAGGATGTTATAACTTATAGACAAAGCATACAAACGTCGTATAGCCAAAATGAACAAAATGAACAGATGCGAATTTTGTGAACGGCTCAGTTTATGTTAATGCCACGTTACAAATGGATTTTCACGATCGTCAATGTGACATTTCTTAACATTTCATTCACTTTCTTTATTATCTAATTTCAATTGGCGTTCTCACGCTACAGTTTGTCAATTCTACTCCACGCTTATTGTAAAAATGTGAGAAATTTAAACGTGTAAAGTTGTTATCCAATGCGTTATACAACCGATCTTTCATACGCGGCATAATAGTTGTGCCTACTTTCACGAATTAGAGTCAATTTCCTACGTTAGATGGAACCCATTTTTTAACCTTTCAAATTCATTCTTATGGCTGCAGAACAAAGCAATCACTTCACAGAGCAGGACAAACTGGAAAGGGAAAACCTCAATCAAGACCGTGAATCAAGAGAATCAACAGCACATGGAAGTCATGCAGAGAACAAACATTCAACTCCCTCAGAAGACAAAACGACAACAAGCCGCAAAGATAAACGTGGTTTCGCATCCATGGATGCAGCGATGCAACGCGCTATAGCCAGTAAAGGCGGACGCGCAGCTCACGCACAGGGTGTTGCTCACGAGTTTAATTCCGCTGAAGCCCGCGAAGCAGGCCGTAAAGGCGGAGTAGCTGTCAGCAGAAACAGACAGCACATGGCTGAAATAGGCAAAAAAGGCGGTGAAGCTGCTCACAAAAAAAGACAAAAAGATAGTTCGAATTCATCGGTGTAAGACAACACGGTTTCTTTCCTTTAACTGGAACGCCTGGTAAGTATTTAAGTACATACCAGGCGTTCCTTTTTTTATACATTTGCCAGATATATTTAATTGTTAAAACAAGCATCCTTTGCAAACACTTATTGCTAATTCCCGTCGCCTCTATCCCTTTCTCCTGCCCTATCTCGGTATACTGATACTCGTACTGGCAGCCAGGCTTTTTTATTCCAAAGAAGACATCTACTTTTTCATCAATGGCCTGCACTTCCCCGCCGGCGATGTATTTTTTCCCTATATGACTGAATTAGGTAGTGGTGTATCTGCTGTAGTCATATGCCTCCTGCTCCTTTTCTTCAGCTATCGTAGCAGCGTTTTAATGGCCTCCGGTCTTATCCTGAGCACCGCCGTTAATGTATCTCTTAAAAATCTTTTTAGCGCGCCCAGACCCAGCGTTTACTTCGCAGGGCACACACGTCCGATATACTATGTCCCTGATGTGGAACTCCTGACCAATAACTTCAGCTTCCCTTCAGGACATACCGCCTGCGCATTCACCATCGCAATGGTGCTGACATATGTCACTCCCAATAAAAAGATGGGATATCTCTATCTGCTCTTTGCCCTGCTGGTCGCTTATTCCCGCATGTATATGAGCCAGCATTTCCTGGAAGATGTCACAGGTGGTTCCATTGTTGCAACAGTAGTGACCCTGATCTGGCTGACATGGTCCGGTACCTGGTCATTCTTTAAGGATCCGCGCTGGGATGGCTCACTGAGCAGAAAGAAAAATGCCGCATAAAATAAAAAGCGCCCCGGTCATAATGACCAGGGCGCCCAAAATATTTCTCCTTAGATGATTGGTTACTTACTTCAAAATTGTAGGTTCGTCTGTTCTGTTCATTGTGATGAGACCTTCTGATTTGCTACAGTCAGCTCGCTGTTAGTGCCCTCTTTATTTCTATTGAGACTTTTGATACAGTACCCGATAACTATTATCCTTTATTGCCCTTTTTCTTCTGGTTCTGGTGAGGTAATGCAGGTGGTGCAGGTGGTGTTGCAGGTTTTTCCGATGCAGCCGGTTTTACAGGCGCTTTTCCGAATTCTTCTTCTGTCACTGGCTCTCCGCGTCTATAGTATTCCTTCATCATCTTTCCATCTTCGTCATATACTTTCCACATACCATTACGCTGGGAACTGCCATCTCTTTTTACTTCCTCGAATTTTTCATCTCCGGTGATCGGATCCACGATTCTGAAGTAGTCTACTTCACCGTTGATGTCCATTGCCACGAAAGCACCTTCCGCGCTGACCTTACCGTTTGGATAGAAATAACGTGCATAGCCATTCAGCTGGTCGTGTTTGTAGGTTTCTTCTGCGATAATTCCTCCGGATACGGCATATTTCTTCCATATTCCTTCTTTTTTGTTATCGACATAGTTTCCCTCCCAGGTATAACCCGGTTCTCCGCGGACTTCAGGCATTTCCTCCTGCCATTCCCCTTGTTTGCGCTGCTGCTCGTCAACCTTGTTGACCCGGACCTTGGGCATCTGGGCAAAAGCCGCCAGGACCATGAATTGCAGCATTAAAAATACACTCAGTTTTCTCATAGGATTAATTTGTGCAAAAGTAGGTATAAAAAAAAACCGGCACAACAAAGTTGCGCCGGGTATAAATAGTCGTCATTTTTTGATTTAACCTGAATTACCTATTTCTTCAGCTTAATCTCTTCTACTTTCGTATTATCACCTCTGTTCACCGTAACACCCGTCACCGTGGTGTCTTTGTAGCCATTGGATGCATTCACAAATACTTTATAAGTACCTGCTTTCAATCCTCTCAGCTTGTATTCTCCATTCTTCCATGGTAATGCATAAGCCGTGTCCTGATCATTATAAACCGTGATCACAGGGAATGCCTGCCATGGACTTACTTTACCAGAAATACTACCTGTCTGTTTCACCGTGAATACATGGATCACCGGACGCAGTAAGAACTCTCCCTTACGTGTCTGGATAATAGAACGGTCTACGTCAAAGTCCAGCCAGAGGCGGAAATTGCCGTTTGAAAATTCTTCCCACTCATCATGACGTACCTGGATTACCAGACGTACCTGTCCGGAAGCAGACTTCAGCGGATAAGTCACACTGTCTTTTACCAGGTAATTGTTGTCGCCCAGGGTGATCATGATCTTTTTGATCTTTCCCTTAGGAACGATACCATCGCCCAGGATCGTGTCGGTACCATTACGCAGAGACAGTACATCATATACGCCTGCGCGGATACCCAGAGAATCCCATACCTGACAACTGTCTTTGTTGTCGCGGCGGTCTTCCCACCACCAGCAGCGGTGATAATCATCGCCCCAGTTGTCGTCGTTGCCGCGGGTAGTTTCGCAGGTATCTACCAACACCTGCACCTTGCGGATGTCCAGGAATACGTTGTCGAAAAATCCCGGATCATCTGACAAATAAATGTTTAGTCTTTGTTGCCCTGGACCAGGTGACAAGGACGCGGAATTGTCCTTCTGGCAGGCATGGAAAACGAAAGCCAACAGCAATAATGCGGCTAGTCCCCATCCGGTGGTTCGGAGATAGGTCTTCATAAAAAGAATGGTTTATGGTTAATAATACGCCGCGTCAGAAGAGTACTTCTCTGAGTAAGGCAGTATTTAGATAGCAAAAATAAACAAAAGTTTAACACAGTAGTAAAAACTCTTATATATCCTTAATATCGGGACCATCAACCTTTATATGGTTATTTTATTGCTCTTTTGAAAATACTCGCGCCCAGCGGGGGGATGCGGAGTTGTAAAGAATGGGTTTTTCCGTTCAGGGGAAGCGCCTGTGCCTCCAATATGCCTGCATTCACTACTCCACTACCAAAAAACTCGGCGTGATCGCTATTAAGAATCTCCTGCCATGTGCCGCCGCCGTCTATACCTAACTGATACAGCTCATGGGCTGCCGGGGTCATATTGAGCACGATCAGCATATCTTCTTCCGGTTTGTAGCTCTTACGGAGATAGGCCAGTATACTATTATCATAATCCGATACATTCACCCATTCGAAGCCATAGTACTCGAATTGTTTGATATATAATGCGGGTTCGGAGGTATACAGGTGATTCAGCGCTTTAACGTACCGCTGTAAGCCCTGGTGAGAGAGGTGTTCCAGCAGATGCCAGTCCAGTTCTGATTTATAATTCCACTCGGTTGTCTGTCCGAATTCATCGCCCATGAACAGCAGTTTAGTACCAGGATGGGTAAACATATAACTGTACATCAGGCGTAAGTTGGCCAGCTTCTGCCAGTCATCGCCCGGCATTTTATACATCATAGGCGATTTACCGTGTACCACTTCATCATGGCTGAGCGGCAGCATGAAATTCTCCGTAAATGCATAGGCAATACTGAAGGTCAGCTGATCCTGGTGCCATTTACGGTGATAAGGATCGCGCTTAAAATAAGCCAGGGTATCATTCATCCAGCCCATCATCCATTTCATACCAAATCCAAGTCCACCCATATAAACAGGTCGGGATACGCCATAGAAGTTGGTAGATTCCTCTGCGATCGTCTGCACATCCGGAAACAATTTGTAGATCGTCTCATTCATATGTTTCAGGAACGACACTGCTTCCAGGTTCTCCTCTCCTCCCAGTTCATTGGGCTCCCATGCCCCTGCCTCACGGGAGTAATTCAGGTGAATCATGGAGGCGACGGCATCCACCCGCAGCCCGTCTATATGGTATTTCTCCAGCCAGAATACGGCATTACTGAGCAGGAATGAACGTACCTCGCTACGGGCATAGTTGAAAATATAGCTGTTCCAGTCAGGATGATAGCCCTTACGCATGTCGGCATACTCGTAAGTATGCGCGCCATCGAATCTGTACAATCCATGGGCGTCATAAGGGAAATGAGAAGGCACCCAGTCCAGGATGACACCTATACCTGCATGATGAAATGCGTCGACAAAAGCCATGAAATCCTGCGGAGAACCGTATCTTGAAGTAGGTGCATAATAACCGGTACCCTGGTATCCCCAGGAACCATCAAAAGGATGCTCCATGACCGGCATCAGTTCCACATGGGTGAAACCCATATCCTTTACGTAAGGTACCAGCATGGCGGCTATTTCCGCGTATGTATAGAATAATTCGTGATTAGATTTATCAGGCCGGCGCCAGGAGCCCAGGTGTACTTCATATACACTGAAAGGACTTTCCAGGCTATTATGTTTATGACGCTGTTCCATCCAGCGCTTGTCTTTCCATTTATAATCCAGCTGCCAGGTTACAGAAGCCGTCAACGGACGCTGTTCCCAATAGTTAGCGTAAGGATCTCCTTTTCGCAGTTCTTCCCCGGAATTGGATCGGATAAAATATTTATAGAGCGCGCCTTTTTTTACCTGTGGGATGAAGCCTTCCCATATGCCGGACTTGTCCCATCTCGGGTACAAAGTGTGACTATAATGATCCCATTCGTTGAAATCTCCGATAACGGATACATATGCAGCATTAGGCGCCCAGACAGCGAAATAAGTTCCTTTTACGCCTTCATATTCCAATGTATGCGCCCCGAATTTCTCATACAGGTGCGCGTGAGTTCCTTCCTGAAACAGTTCTACATCCCTGGCGGAAAGCAGGGAAAAGGGTACTACCGGCTGTAACTTCGACTTTTTATTTACTGTCATAATAGGGTACTGCTAAGAGTAACAATATAGCTTAAATACTAACACCATCAAGTATCAGACCGGAAAAGAAATTAGGAATTAAGAATTAGGAATTAAGAATTAGGAATTAAGAATTAAAGACTGCCGTGAAGATCTACGCTGCATTCCAATTCTTAATTCTTAATTCCTAATTCTTAATTGAAAAAGAGAAAGTCCGTAAGAAATAGTCAGACTATCTCCTACGGACTCACAATTATTATTACTTCAGTCTACCGACTAGTATCTCTTTCTGAAACCACCAGCACGGCTGCCACCGGCGCCTGCGCCACCGCTGTTGCTACCTTCCCAGCGTCTGCCACCGCTACCACCTTCACGTGGAGGACGGCCACCGCCACCCGAACGACGTTTATCGCCATCCTGAGACATTTCGATACGTACGCTACGACCATTGTATTCTGCTTTCTTGAAGGTCTGCTGGAATTTCTCCACAACATCATTCTCTACTTCGAAGAAGGAATAAACACCTTTCAGATCGATACGACCTATTTTGTTACCACGTACACCACTGGTGTCGCACAGGTAACGTAACATATCACCACGGGTGAAGTCATCTACCGAACCAAGGTTGATAAACAGACGGGTAAATTTACCGTTGCTACTTCTGCGTTCTCCACCTTCAGCAGATCTTCTTTCTTCTTTCACATTCAGATCAGGTGCATCCTGATAATATTCCAGGAACTGATTGAATTCAAGAGAAGCAAAGCGTTTGATGATCTCTTCTTTGGTCATGGACGCAAACTCTTCAAATATGCGTTCCAGGTATGGTTCGATCTGCTCTTCGTTTACAACTACGTTGTGCACTTTATGAACGAGGCCGAACAGTTGTTTTTCACATACTGCGAAACCATCAGGCACGTCTACTTTAGTGAATTTCTTACCGATCACTCTTTCGATCTGACGGATCTTTCCGGTATCACGACCAGTAATGATCGCGATGGAAATACCAGACTTACCGGCACGTGCGGTACGACCACTACGGTGTGTGTAGTTTTCTACATCATCAGGCAGTTCGTAGTTGATTACGTGTGTTACGTTGTCAACGTCGATACCACGGGCTGCAACGTCCGTTGCTACCAGTACCTGTAATGATTTTTCACGGAAGCGTTTCATTACCTTATCACGCTGCTGCTGCGTCAGGTCACCATGCAGGGCATCTGCATTATAACCGTCACGGATAAGTGATTCCGCGATTTCCTGTGATTCTATTTTAGTACGGGTAAAAATGATACCAAAAATCTCAGGGTTGTAATCCACGATACGTTTCAGTGCTGCGTATTTTTCACGCGGACGTACTACGTAGTATTCGTGTTCGATGTTAGCGTTACCGCTGTTTTTATTACCTACGGTCAGTTCGAAAGGATCTGACATGTACTTCTGCGCAATGCGGCGTACTTCCTGAGGCATGGTAGCTGAGAACAACCAGGTGGTTTTCTCTTCAGGCGTATTGGATAATATATTATTGATGTCTTCCTGGAAGCCCATATTCAGCATTTCATCTGCTTCATCCAGTACAACATAACGTACATTCGCAAAATTTACTGCCTTTCTTTCGATGATATCGAGCAAACGGCCGGGAGTTGCCACTACGATGTGCACTCCTCTTTTCAGATCGCGCAGCTGCTGCACGATGCTTGAACCACCATACACCGCTACGATGCTTACATCACCCAGGTGTTTACTGAAGTTTTTCAGGTCATTGGTGATCTGCAAACATAATTCACGTGTTGGACACAAAATCAATCCCTGTGGATGACGTTGTTTAATATCGATCTGCTGTAACAGCGGCAGGCCAAATGCTGCCGTCTTTCCTGTACCCGTCTGGGCCAAACCTACAAAGTCCCGGTCACCACCCAATAACACAGGAATAGCTTTTTCCTGAATTGGCGTAGGTGCAATAAATCCCAGGTCCTGGATTCCTTTTAAGATGGGCTCCTGTAAGCCTAAAGTTTCAAATGTAGTCATTGATTTGCTTTGATCAGGCTCCGTCGGGAGCCTTGGTATACTATTCAGTTTTGTTAAACTGATTACTCTTGAAATAAAATTTAGTGCCGGTCAACAATCACAATGGATCACACTCATCATTGTTTACACCAGTTCCCCTTCCAGGTCATAATCATATGCCTTGGTGATCCTGACATTAACAAATTCTCCGGGTTTCAGGCGTTTGCTGGTATTAATGATTACTTCATTATCTACTTCCACAGAATCGAATTCTGTGCGAGCCAGGTAACGGCCTGATTCTTTTTTGTCTACGATTACACGGAATACCTGGCCAACTTTTTCCTGGTTTTTCTCCAGGGAAATTTCCTGTTGCGTTTCCATGATATCCTGTGCCCTGCGTTCTTTTTCTTCCGCAGGGATATTATCTTCCAGCTCGTAAGCACTGGTACCTTCCTCGTGACTATACGTAAATACGCCTACCCTGTCCAAGCGCATCTTCTCAAGGAAGCGTTTGGTCTCTTCCACGTCTTCCAGCGTCTCACCCGGATAACCGGTGATCAGCGTGGTACGCAGACAGATGCCGGGTACTTTTGCACGGATAGCGGTAATCAGATCTTCCATTTCAACGCGTGTAATCTGACGTTTCATGGATTTGAGCATATTATCGGCCGCGTGTTGCAACGGCATATCAATATACTTACAAATATTCGGGAATTCATTCATTACGTCCAGCACTTCCATCGGGAATTTGTGCGGGTAAGCATAATGCAGACGGATCCATTCCAGACCTTTCACCTGTGCCAGCGCTCTTAAGAGGTCGGCCAGTCTACGCTCCTTGTACAGATCCAGACCGTAATAAGTCAGTTCCTGTGCAATCAGCATGATCTCCTTCACACCTGAATTCACCAGTTTTTCCGCTTCTGCTACCAGTTGCTCGATAGGACGGGATACGTGACCACCGCGCATCAACGGAATAGCGCAAAATGAGCAGGTACGGTTACATCCTTCAGCAATTTTCAGGTAAGCATAGTGCGTAGGAGTAGCCAGCAGACGTTCACCGATCAGCTCTGCCTTATAATCAGCATCGAACTTTTTCAGGATCAATGGCAACTCCATTGTACCAAACCAGGCATCTACACCAGGAATTTCACTTTCCAGGTCTCCGCGATAACGCTCGCTAAGACAACCTGTTACATATACTTTCTCCAGGCGACCCCGATTTTTCAACTCAATCTGTTCCAGGATGGTGTTGATAGATTCCTCCTTGGCCTTATCAATAAAGCCACAGGTATTTACAACAACGATATTGTGATCCTTTTTGGCGCTTTCATGCACCACATCGATTTCATTGGCCAGTAACTGACCGCTGAGCACTTCAGAATCAACCATATTCTTGGAACAGCCAAGCGTAATAATATTAACCTTATCTTTCTTTAAAGTTTTTGTCTTCAAGCGCGAATATTTTAATCTGGCAAGAGGGCCTGACACCCAGTTGCTTACCGCCACGAAGACATCCAGACACGAATTGAAGAGAACAGCGAGACTTACTGTTATGTGACTATGAGCCTAAGTGGGGGTTATTTAACTAAGAAATGCAAAGGTAATACTTAATTGTGAATTGTCAATTACCAATTGCGAATTGTATGTTAAAACAATATTTTGATGATGTGAAATATATGAATTCTTCCTATTATTAGCAGTCTATGGGCTCATCCGGCAGCTTCCAAAACCCTTTCTGCCCGTCTTCTGGCCACTTTTCTTTTGTAATGATACCACCATTCCGGCGCCAGTCTGATCAGGAGGTTGTTCATACTTCTGAGTCCGACGATATGATACAACCCATTCAGCTTTCCCGTCAACGTCTCATCCAATGCCCGCAGACTCATCGCAAAACCGCTGTCCATATATTCCATATGATGCCAGTAACCACCTGGCATAAACAGTGTATCACCATGCTCCAGCACCGTTGTATACGCCTGGGCTTTCTCCAGTGCCGGGAAATGCTCGGTATCCAGGTGATCATGCCAGTTCACAAAGCTGGCGGCACTCTCCACCGTAAAAGGCATCCGGTATATATACGGAGATTGCCTGTTTTCCAGCAATAACACCCTTTTTCGTCCGATAAACTGTGTATGGAAAATATGAGAGAGATCAATATCGTAATGCATATGGGCGACCGACCCCGCCCCGCCCACAAAGAGCATGGGATACTTCTTCAGAAAACCGGATAGCAGCTGATCCGGCCATGTGAAATCCTTCACTATTTCAGGGGCATGCTGGAAGATGTTAAACAGGAATATCCGGAGTTGTACCGGTCCTTTTCTGACCATATCCAGGTATTCTCCAAAGCTGATGTAGGTATCTGCCCCATTTACCAGGGTTTTGGCCCCTGCACGTTCATTATTATATAATCCTACCGTCTGTTGCCCTACGATGGATTTGAAATAATCCCAGGTCCATTTCTCATATGCCGGCCAGTTTCTACTCAGGCCGGTAATCACTAATGGTTTCCGTGGTTCGAAATACTTCTTACGGAATACTTCAGCTGAAATACTCTCTACGCGATCTATGGAGGTTAAATGCATAAAGAAGATACATTAATGAGTACGTGAAACAATAGATACACCGGCCTTTTGCCGGGTAAGGATATTGAGCGTAAAGCAGATGGTAGTATCTGCCAAAGCAAACACCGCAATAATAATGCCGCTGCGCATAGCAGATATGGGTCGACGCAACAGCTACCAACAAAAAAAAGAGACCATTAAGGTCTCTTTTCATTATCATCAAACACTTACTGTGTTTATTACTCTTTTATGCTAAACAGTGAGTCTACGAATTCCTCTTTACTGAATACCTGCAGATCCTCCATTTTCTCACCGATACCGATATACTTCACCGGTATTTTAAACTGATTAGCGATTGCCAGTACGACGCCACCTTTAGCGGTACCATCCAGTTTGGTAATAGCCAGTGCAGTTACTTCGGTAGCCGCTGTAAAATGACGGGCCTGTTCCAGCGCATTCTGTCCGGTAGAACCATCTAATACCAGCAGCACCTCATGCGGCGCATCCGGAATCACTTTCTTCATCACACGTTTGATCTTACTCAGTTCATCCATGAGATGGGCTTTGTTGTGCAGACGACCTGCGGTATCGATAATGATCACTTCAGATCCCTTTGCAGCGCCACTTTGTACGGTATCGAAGGCAACAGCTCCCGGATCGGAACCCATCTGCTGTTTTACGATCGGTACACCTACACGGTCACTCCAGATGGTCAGCTGATCAACCGCTGCGGCTCTAAACGTATCTGCAGCGCCGAGTAATACAGACTTACCCGCTTTCTTGAAGTTATAAGCCAGTTTACCGATAGTGGTCGTTTTACCAACACCGTTTACGCCGACAACCATGATGACATAAGGCTTCTTATCAGCCGGCACATCAAAGTCACGGAATCCGCTATCCGGAGCATCTACGAGCAGACCTGCAATTTCTTCCTGCAGGATCTTGTTCAGTTCTGCGGTACCGAGGTACTTATCTTTCGATACGCGTTTTTCTATTCGGTCAATGATCTGTACGGTTGTATCCACACCAACATCAGCAGATACCAGTGCTTCTTCCAGGCTGTCCAGTACTTCTGTATCAACGGTGGTTTTACCCGCAATGGCACGGCCTATTTTGGTAAGAAAACTATCTTTCGTCTTTTGTAATCCCTGGTCCAGGCTTTCTTTCTTCTCCCTTGAAAATAGCTTATTGAAAAAACTCATGGTTATTCTTTTGCGACCGACAGTCCGGCGTCAATAGGATATGTATTGACGGTAGTCGATTGTTAAGGCGTTAAGTTACAGAAAATACTCCATACTAGTAGCGTATTGACTATTGGGGCTCAGCGTTTAGTGGCAGTTATATAGAAAAAAGATATAACTGGCATTAGCATACTTATTACCAACACAAAAAGCTGTCCTGATAACGGACAGCTTTTATAGTATAATTGGTAAAGCCGAATTACTTCTGGTTAATGTGCTCCACAACTTTATCCTTGTGCACGATAGACTCTTTGAAAGAGTATGCACCAGTTTTAGGAGAACGTACAGCTCTGATTACTTTAGTCCAAACTTTGGACTCAGCTGCTGCCTTCGCGTCTTTTACTTTCGAGTTCTTAGATGCCGCTTTTGCCATAATATTATTAGATTAAAAGTTAAAGTGAATCGTCAAAAGTTACCTGTTAATTGCTAATCGCGACCGAATGCACTAACATGCTACCGATTAACCCTCAACATTAACGATCAATTACTTAATTTCTTTGTGTACAGTTACCTTTCTCAGGATTGGGTTGTACTTCTTCAGCTCCAGACGCTCTGGAGTGTTCTTCTTATTCTTGGTGCTGATATAACGGGAAGTACCTGGCTGACCTGAAGTCTTATGCTCTGTACATTCCAATATCACTTGCACCCTGTTACCTTTTTTTGCCATTTTGTATACAAATTAAAGTTGAATGCCAACAATTAGATATTCTCTCCAGCTGCACGCAAGTCTTTAACTACTGCATACAAACCATTCTTGTTGATGGTTCTTAAACCATCAGCTGATACTTTCAAAGAAATCCAGCGATCTTCTTCCGCCAGGAAAAAACGCTTTTTCTGCAGGTTAGGCAGAAATCTCCTCTTTGTCTTAATATTAGAGAAGGAAACATGGTGACCCGTAATCGGCTTCTTTCCTGTCACCTGACATACTCTTGCCATGATAGAAAAATTTTGGATTGCAAAAGTCGCACTTTTTTGTCGATTTTGCAAATAATTGTAATCCGATTTTATTAACACTTACGAGATGTGTAAATCCAAATTAGAATTCACCTCTCGTAAATATCTGAATATCAACAGAATCCATCGGTAGAATTTCTGAAGTATAAAGATATCCACATTTTGAAATTCGCACAGAATCAGCGATCTATTTTTACAACAGGGCCAATTTATGCGATCCTTTGCTGCCTTACAGCAGTACTACCAGGCTTCTCAATACAGCACCTAATCTCACTCCTTCCAACACACGCTGTTGTGAAGTACCATGTTTCAGTAACGCATCTTCGTGTGAAGTCACGCACATCTCACAGCCGTTCAACGCCGATACCACCAGGCTCACCAGTTCGAAAAACTCTTTACCTAAAACCGGATTCGCCATGATGCTCATACGGATACCTGCTGGTGTAGCAGTGTAAAACTCCTTATTTACGAAATGACGGAAACGATAGTACACGTTGTTTGCGTTCATCAGGGATGTACAGCTGTAGATTTCAGCAATCTCCTTGTCTGTAGCACCTTCCTGTGTAGCCAGCTTTTCAAATGCGGCCTGCAGCTCTACGTGTTTCTCATTTACTGCAACTGACAGACCCAGGAGGTATGCCTCCTTTCTGGTCAGTGTAGCGGCAGATAATGAGTTGGTAACGTTTATTTTAAGATCTTTCAGATAACGGGCGTCAGTGTTGGCCAGGGTACGTAAACGATCAGAAAGATGCGCCTCGGTTAACCCTACTGCTTCCAGCAACTGTACAGCCGTATCAGTATTTGAAGTTGCGAACATAATAATTATTTTGCAAATGTCTGTAAAAAATAAAAAGTCCATAGCCGGACGATCCTTTCGGATACAGACTATGGACCTTAAAAAAGATTATGCGTTCAGTGTAGCCTGGCCTTTTTCCCAGTTACAAGGGCACAGCTCGTCTGTCTGCAGCGCATCCAGTACACGCAGTACTTCTTTCACGCTACGACCTACGTTCAGGTCATACAGAGATACCCAACGTACGATACCCTGAGGATCAACGATGAATGTAGCACGGTAAGCAACTTTTTCATTTGCTTCCAGGATACCCAGCTCTTCAGCCAGAGATTTGGAAGTGTCGGCCAGCATCGGGAACTGCAGGTTACGCAGATCTTCGTGGTCTCTTCTCCATGCAGCGTGTACAAACTCAGAATCAGTAGAAGCACCAATTAAGATAGCATCACGGTCAACGAAATCCTGGTAATGTTTGTTGAATTCAGCGATTTCAGTAGGACAAACAAACGTAAAGTCTTTTGGCCACCAGAACATTACTAACCATTTGCCGGAATTCTTCAGTTCTTCGGAAGACAGTTCATAGAACTCTTTACCTTTCTCGATTGATACTACAGCGGTCTTCTTGAACTCAGGAAAGCTTGCTCCTAAAGATAATGTTACATTCTTCATTGTGCGTATATGATTTATTATTTACGTTATATCCTGTTTATATATCCAACTTTCCGGACGCGTGTCATATTCACATGAATTACATATGTCCTTTACGGTTATTCGGGTGCAAAATTGCATGTCTCCTCATTATTAATCAAATAGATTTTGAATACCCCGGCATTGAAATTCTCTATATGCTGTCAAAAATGGCCCTCCTCCTAACTTTACGGCGTTTTTTAATTTTTATTTTATTCCATTAATACAACCTTAACATAAAGTGAAGCCAAACGGAACAATTTGGCACGTTATTTAGTTATATATAGTACCAAAACTTTAACGAATATTATTAAACGACAGGCTATGAAACTAAAAAACGTACTCTTGGTGATTTTTACGATTGGAATTGCACTCATCCCGTTAATTAAAAACGGTCTCGGCAAACATGATGAATTTGATGCTACACAAGACCTGTTCATCTAATGGTTAACGCGCAGATGGTGCCGTATCCTGTAAGAATGACTTTCCTCATGGAGAGCAGGCACTGTTATGCTGGTCAGTCAATGGTAAATGCATCGTTATACTGCGGCTTTACGATTGATTGTCAATACTTTTCCTCTGCCAGTTCACTAATGACTCATTAGTAGCTATCAGCGGGGAAATGCCCCGCATAGCGAACGCATATAGGCTCTCCTTTATTAAAGGATGAACTCATTCCCCATGAAGGAATTACTAATTATGGTTAATTGGTAGTTCCTTTTCGCATTTTAGGCAGTCTTATACCATTTCATAAGCATTCCGGCAGATCTGCGAAATATCGCTGTTTAACATATGAAATCAATGAAAATGGCCCTCATACAAAAAGGCTTCCGCAACGCGAAAGCCTTTTCTATAATATGAATATCGTTTTACTCCACAATCAGTTGCAAATGATGTTGTTAAACATCCACAACATCACGTTACATTATTAATTAAATCTCTAAAGCTACTGATTCCCAACATCTTAACTGTTTTGAATCCTTCCGCATAAGATACCCCAACCATTTTGCCGAATGTAGCGTCTCTAGCTATTACGCCATCAAAGAACGCGGAAGAAGAAATGTAGGTCTTCGGTTCACTATCACCTGCCGCAGCCAGGAACTGGGTCCTGTAGGCCCTGATCGCCTCTTTTTTACGCTCTATGACAGACGATACGTCTATCACAAAATCGGGCTCCTCAAAACGGTCCTGCAGGAAGTGAAATACCTGTTTAGGTCTCCAGGCTGCCTGCGGTTCGCCATTATCAAATGTTTCGATACGTCTCAGACCTGCCAGGAAACAGCTGTCTGCTATCAGACGGGCTGCTCTTCCATGATCCGGGTGACGGTCCTCAAATGCATTGGCCAGCACAATATCCGGCTGGTATTTGCGGATCGCAGCGATCAGTTTGATCTGTTCTTCGGTATCATTCCGAAAGAAGCCGTCTGCCAGTCCGAGGTTATCTCTCACCGATAATCCCATCACTACTGCAGCATCCGCTGCCTCTGCCGCTCTTATTTCAGGTGTACCACGAGTGCCGAGTTCTCCCTTTGTCAGGTCCAGTACCCCAACCTTCATCCCCTGCGCGGCATGTACCATCAGGGTACCTGCACAGGCCAGCTCCACGTCATCAGGATGTGCAGCGATAGCCAGTATGTCTAATTTCATCGAAAATATCCTTTCTTTTGGTGGAGTGCAAAGATAATGCTTAGTTAGTCTTACTGGTGATTAGTATTCCGTATCGCTTGCCGGCATGATCACCGGGCACATCTGCCAGTTTTGCAGCGGGTATGACTTTTATGCTGTCAAGGTTCTTTCTTTCCAGGGCAGCCAGCATTTGTGCCTGGTTGCTTTCAATCGGCGCTCCATCCAGGATATACAGAAACGCACTGTCGCTCCCCTCCTTTTTCAGTTCCTGCTGATAATCAGCAGACAGCTCACCAAACATACGCGTGTATCTCTTTCGGGCAAAAGGCACTGTTTCAATAAAGATTACACCATCCTCACCCCTCGGACCATACTTTTCCTTCAATTTTGATCCCTTTACGATATCAATCAAGGCGATCTTTGTAGGATCCAGTCCTTCCATTCCATTCTTACTTTCCACACTATCAATGAAGATCAGGCCATTCCGGGGAACGCCAGGTATCGAACTCAGGTCTTGTGACATAGCGGCAGCCCCACATAGCAGCAGGCATGCGATCATGAAAATTCTTAAATGCATGTGTGAATTTACGGCAGATTTGCCAGAACAGGGGTTAGCTTAGGTAGAAGGGATTGTTAAAATGAGAAAAGGTCATTCAGCATGAGAAAGGACACTTAGTAGTTGTATGCCCGGGAACCACGGTACATCTCTATTTCCTGTACAATGGCCTCAATATCCCTGTCCTCCTGGGTGTCATAATCGCTCTTCAGGTTACCGCCAAAGAAAAAAGCTACCGTCTGCCACATACGGGCGGAGAAACCACCTTTCAATTCCTTGATAATCTCATAACAGTTCTGCCCGGTCTCCCTGTTAATCAGTTTCATCAGCACCTTTCCCTGGTAAACAGACAGGTTTTCCAGCTTGTCGCCAAACTGGTCTTTCATCTTCTTCTCGATTTCCGAGAGATACTTCTTCCGGTCTTTTTTGTCGTGCAAGGTGGCCAGGTGAGAATTAACGTCTTTTAATATTCTGGCCGCAGATTTCGCATAAGGGTAAGTCACGTACACCGCATTCCGCAAACGCGTCCATGCTTCGCGTTGTTTCCGGAACTTTTTAGGCAGCTTGTCCACGACCTCAAAGATGTGTAAAGTGATGGAAGGAATTGTGTCTGAACCAACTATAATAGCCCCCACTGCAATACTGTCTGCTCCATGACGCGACTGGGCATAACCCCTATTGCGACCGGCAAGGCATAAAATGCTGGCAAACAGGATGAAGAAAGCGGTGAGACGACGCATAAACTCCTAATATGATCTTAAAATTATACTAAAGATATGCTAAAAAAACGATAGCTGCTAAGAGCAGGAAAAACAATAACGAGGCGTTTAAATAAGGGTTTATTCCGGGAGGCTTTTCATAGATAAGCCGTAGATAAACCATAGATAACCCGTATATATCCCAATCTTACAGATACGGGTTATCTACGGCTTATCTACGAGTTATCTATGGGTTATCTACGAGATATCTTGCCGATTGAAACAAGTTTAAGCACAATGTCTTAGGTACAAAAAATCTTACAGTTGACTTATTGAAGCAGGATTAGCTTTACAGGTGTGAGATTATTTCAGCGAGCGCCTTACATGTGTAAATTACTCATTGGGTATAGTCCTGATATAGGTTACGCTATGTTCGATAATCATGGTTTAGGTGGACATGTAGGACAAGTCTTCCAGAACAAACTGCTGTATGCAATATTTGCTGCACATCAAAAACCAACATAATGAATCGGACGAATTAAAGCTCAGTTAGCCAAATCACTAAACCGTGGAAAATGCTGCTTAGTGACTGCTATAAGTTGAAGGAAGTGAATAAAAACAGCCTCCTGCAGATTGTCTGTAAACGGAGGTCGAAGCAAAGGGATAAAAGTAATGAAAATAACAGCTTTACTTACATCATCACTTCAAGTAGTATAGACATCATATTGATAACCAGATAAATGCAATTTTATTTAATTGATCTGCTTTAGAGATACTTACCGATGATTCAGGAAGCTCCGTAACGTGCTTTTTATGCCTCTTTACGTCGTAAATGACCTGATTTTTCATCCTACTTAAAGTAGAATTTGAAGTACAGCGAAGAGAGAAATCTATGCCTTACAATAATTATTTATGCAATAATCCTGCCCCTTTCAAATGACATGTTCCCTGGGAAATTATACTGATCCCGACTATAAAAATCTACAGTTAAAACAAAATCATTAAACACTGATAATCAATATAATAATTCTATCAGATTCAATATTTAACACCACCTGGCAGACCGGAGTGGCACTCCATCAAGCCTAAAACCTTGATTTACACATTTAAATGACCGTGTCAAACAATTCTATTTCTCTGAAAAACAATTATTTATAAAGAATAACTCAAAAAAGAAATGCAAACCTCCTGACACAAAAAAGCCTGCTACGGCCTTAGCAATAGCAGACATTATTTGCCTGGTCTTTAATTCAATATTGGATAGCTGTGATTTCAACCTGGTCAATTAGGAAATGTATGGTAGAAGTGGCTGAAATGTTATGTAGCAATATAACGCTTTCTTACTCAACTTTCTACTTCACAGGTAGCAGGCCCAGCTTTTTTTCTGCGAATGAATCAATCACCCTTTCTACCGCCGGGACATCTTTGGAAGTCAGATAACAACCAATCACATGTGCATCCGCATCCGGGATGGCTACTGCCTCTTTCTTATCCGCCGGCGTACCAAGGGCTTTATGCATGGCAAGGATCGCAGAGACCTTTACCGTTGGATCCTGGTGTTCCTTATCCCGAAAGTAATAAACGTTCAATGCCGGCTGTTTAACGCTGTGAAACACGCCTGGTTCCATCGTTGTTTCCAGCAGACTTTCCAGTTCGACTACAGCTTCTAATCTATATTTATTATACCAATATTTACCCAGCTCCGGCTTTTTCGGAGGCGCCTGTCTGTAATCCCCGTTGCAAACCAGACGGGCCAGTTGTAAGCCCCAGGGATTATTAGCAAGAAAGGCCATGTCGTCATTGATCGCCACATTCGGCGACATATTGATAATGGCATAAATATCATTAGGGTAAGTAGCGGCAAGTTTTAATCCGAGGGTACTTCCGGTCGAGCACGTCACAAGAATCACCTTTTCACCCAGCGCCTTCCCGATACCCAGTGCCTCTTTAGCATCCCGCCACAGTCCACTGGCGGTCATCGTCAGCAAAGGCTCCGAAGTATCCAGTCCGTGACCATCCAGGCGGGATAGGTAAAGGTTGCAACCGTATCGTTTTGCGAAATCCCGGTGTACAGGATTACCTTCCTCCTGACTGGCAGAAAAGCCGTGCAGGTACACTACGCTGAAAGGCGTCTTGTGATGCAGGGAATCATACCATACGATCCGGGCTTCGTTATCAGGCTTTAACTTGTGAAAGCTTTCCTTCGTGGCAACATATTGATCTAATGCTGAAGGTTGTTGTGGGACGGTGGGTAATAAAGGGTCATACCGTGGGGTAACCGGTCGGGGACCAAGGTAATATACAATTACCAGTATTGCTATTACAATCAGGGATATTCGCAGCCAGCTGCTTTTCATGGGAAGTGTATTGTTTTATTCCCGGAGACAGGGACTAGCTGGCGCCTGTCCCCGGGAATAAAAGCGTTATGACTGAATCGATTTTGACTTGTTCGCTTTCACTCTTTGCACAATACTCATTACAAACCCAACAACCATCACCAGGATACCTAACCACAATACATTGATGTATGGGAATATAAATGCTTTCATCACAATATAATCCTTAAACGTATCTGATTCCTTTACTTGTATCTGTATCTTTTTCTCTTTTGGCAGCACTTTACTAAACTTAACATACAGCGACAGTGGCGCAACGGTATCTGGTACGATTACTTCGTAACTGCTGTCACGCAGACTATACACCGGCATCAGGTTGTACTGCTCGTTATTTTTAGTCACCACTCTCAGTTGCGCACCTACCGCCAGGTCATTTGGCTGCGGCGTGTAATTGCGGTTCTGTGGCTGCGGCTGGATACCTTCCAGTATGATGTAACCATTGGCAAAGAACACGGAATCACCCGGCGCGATGTCATGATTATTATACTGGGCAGTATCGCTGGAAGCATCCTTGATAGGCACTGCGGTGATATAAGTAAAGATATCTTTTGTAAAATAATGTTTCGAATCCGGGTTAGGCGTCAGCTGCTGCTGGCCTTTGTTGCTCAGGAAGGCATCCGGATGCAGGGTAAATTTCTCAAGAATATTACCATTTGACGGGTCACGACGCTCGTAACGCACCAGGTAGTAGGTCTTTGCATCACCTTCTGCCAGGGAGTCACCAGCATAGGTAACATGATAGTCGCCCATCTGTACCGGGAAGTTCTTTGGCAGCATCAGGTTTTCCCTTGGATTTTCCTTGCTTTCCTTACCGAAGAATCCGCCATCCAGCATTTTCATCCTGTCGATAGAGATCACCTCTTTCTTAGAAGAAGAGATCAAAATACCTAACAGGACCATACCGAAGCCAACGTGTGCAACGGAACCGCCCGCTACGCGTAATTTGCCTTTCTGACCTACTATGATAAACATAGCGTTTGCCACGATGGCATATACACTTGTGAAGAGCATTACATAGATTGCTCCCAGGAAACCACCGCCGTAAGCATCGTAAGTGATATTTCCGAAGATACCGATCAGACCAGTAATCACAAGACTGATCACAGTAGGAATACCGATTTTCTTAATAAAATGACCTTTAGGCGTGTCTTTGTATTTCAGGTACTGTACGATTGCTGTCAGAATGCCCAACACGATTGCCACGAAGATCTGGATCTTATTATAATGGAAGACACCATCGGAAGGAGGCGCTATGTCCTGCTCCAGACCAAACAGTTTCTTGAGGCCCAGTCCGTTGATGATCTTGTTCCATACCGGAATAGAAGTCGTAAAGGTGATCTGGATGGCAGCGATCATCAGGATCAGCGCACCGACAAACAACCAGAACTCACGGGAGTAAGTGCTTGCTTCTTTCGCTACATCAGGTATCTCCTTACTTCTGATGATCAGCAGGGCAAACGCCGGTATAACAAATACCGCCATATAGACCAGCAACTGACCACTCATACCGAGATCGGTAAATGAGTGTACAGAGGTATCACCCAATACACCGCTACGGGTCAGGAAAGTAGAATATAGGATCAGTACGAAAGTGATAAAGAAGAAGAAGAAAGTTGGTTTCAGTGCATGACCGGAAAACTTAAAGGCCAGCAGGGTATGTATACCCGCTACCAGGGTCAGCCATGGCACCAGGGAAGCATTTTCTACCGGATCCCATGCCCAGTAACCACCGAAAGTCAGTGATTCGTATGCCCAGGCAGCTCCCATCATAATACCTGTACCCAGGATCATGGCAGAGAACAGTGACCAGGGCAGCGCTGGTTTGATCCATTCTTTATATTCACGGGTCCAGAGACCGGCGAAAGCATAGGCAAAAGGAATGATGGTAGACGCAAATCCCAGGAACAGTACCGGCGGGTGGATCACCATCCAGTAGTTCTGCAGGGAAAGGTTCAGCCCATTACCGTCCTTGATGAAATCAAGATAATTCGCATTAGCCACCCATGGTAATCCCTGGTTTTCTTCTGCCAGACGTAGCAGCAGGAAAGGATTGCTACCAACGCGGTAATCTAATATATAGATACCGATCAGCATACTGCCCAGGAAGATCTGTGCAAAAGACAGGGTCGCCATTACCGGCGCCTCCCATTTCTTACCAAAACGTATCAGGAGCAGGCCCAGTACACTGTGCCAGATGGACCACAACAGGAAACTACCTTCCTGGTCAGCCCAGAAGCTGGAGAGCAGATAACTTACCGGCAGGTCGCGGGAGGAGTTCCTCCATACGTATTTGTATTCGAAATAGTGATTGTATAAAGCGTAGTACAGACTGCCGAAAGTGGTGAAAACGGCGAGGGCTTGTATAATGAATGCCCAGCGAGCCAGTTTTTTCCAGGAATTCTTCAACACATCATCTTTGGACTGTACCGCCATAAAGTAGCTGATGCTTGCTAATATAGCTGCGACAAACGCCAAAACTGCCGAAAAATGCCCTATCTGTCCGGGCAACAGATGTTCCCCTATGTATTTTGTATCCAAGACCTGATATTATTAAAAGACCGCAGACGGTCGTCTGCGGACGAAAATTGAATAATAGTTATATGTGGAAGATGGCCCTTAATAATTATGCTTTTCCAATCGCCACCTGATCATTCTTATATTTTGAAGGACACTTCATCAGTATCTTGCTGCATTTGAACTCTCCATTAGACATTTTTCCGGTCAGTACCACACTTTCCGCTTTTTCAAAGTCGGTTGGCTTGGTACCATAGAAAACAACAGGCTGGATCTCTCCTGTTTTATCAACTACATAAAAACGAAGCAGATTGGCATCTTTTACCGGATCATATTCCAGTGTCTTTGTTGTATCGAGTTTACCGATCACCTGAAATTCCTTTCCTTCTTTCTGCCGGGCTGTCGCAAATGTCTCATAAGTACTGAAATCGCCTGCTACTGTTACAATTACGCCAATAGCTACAGCAATGAGTACCAGCAGGACAATATTAGATTTCTTCATATCGCAAATAATTCAGATTCTTCCTTAATGCTCCTTAATCAAAAGTGAAAAGCCGTATACCTTGTTTTTCTTCAATATACAGTCTTCGTCATTGGCAAAATTACGCCAAAATGAACTTCAAGTGTCTTTTTTTACATAAAAGAACACATGATCTTTATCATATAAATTATGGAAAATGGATGCAGCCCCAACTGTGGTAAGCCTCTTATGGTCAAAGCATCATAAATTACTATCTTTGCGCCGGAAAAATCGTTTTGTATGAACGGTTTTTTCCTGGGACCGCCTGTAGGTGGCCTCTTTTTATCAAATTACATTATCATGGCGGATTTATCTCAATTTGATCCCAATTCGGTAAGCCTGTTGTCCAACAACATTTTTGGCCTGCCTACAACTGAAGAGGATGCAAAACTGGTACTATTACCTGTACCCTGGGAAGTGACGGTTTCTTATACGCACGGTACGGCCAGAGGTCCTGAACAGATCTTCAAAGCCTCCCTCCAGGTGGATCTGTATGATACAGATGTAAAAGACGGATGGAAAAATGGGTTTTTCATGCGTGATATCGACAAACAGCTGCTCCTGCGTAGCGATTATCTCCGCAAAGAAGCTGAACTCTACCTTAAATTTCTGACAGAAGGTGGAGATGTCTGTGAAAATGAATTTCTTAAAAAGACCCTGATTGACGTCAATACCGGTACGGTAGCCATGAATGACTGGGTATATCGCCAAACCAAAGACCTGCTGAACAGCGGCAAACTGGTAGCCCTCGTTGGCGGCGACCACAGTACCCCGTTGGGCTTCTTCAAAGCCATCGGTGAGAAAAAGGGCGATTTCGGTATTCTCCAGATAGATGCACACTGTGACCTCCGTAATGGTTACGAAGGTTTCCAGTACTCCCACGCCTCTATTATGTATAATGCACTCAAGGAAGTTCCTCAGCTGACCAAACTGGTACAGATCGGTATCCGTGATTACTGTGAAGAGGAAGTAGATTATATTAATAACAGCAATGGGAAAGTGGTGACCTTCTTCGACAAGGACATCAAAACCCGTCAATATGAAGGTGATACCTGGAAGACGATCTGTGACGAAATCGTTGCTACACTCCCCCAACAGGTGTATATCAGTTTTGATATCGATGGTCTGGATCCAAAGCTGTGTCCGCGGACGGGTACCCCGGTACCTGGCGGCTTCGAAACAGAACAGCTGTATTACCTTTTCCGAAAAATCATTGGCAGCGGCCGTAAACTGATCGGCTTTGACCTGAACGAGGTAAGCACCTCTCACGATGAATGGGATGCGAATGTAGGCGCAAGGGTGCTGTTTAAGCTGTGCAATCTATTGATACTATCGAATCAGTAACAATTAAGAATTAGGAATTAAGAATTAGGAATTGGGCTGCTTCGGGACGAGGGTATATATATTATATAAGCACCTTGTTAAAAAGCGGCCTGATAGGATTTATATAAAAAAGACTGTTGATGAGCGACAATATGACTAAATACAGGATCAGGATACTCCAACCGAATGCAGAGACGCGCCTTCGCATGCAACCTGTTATGCACGGCCTGGCCGGCATTCTCTTTTTAATGAATGGAATAGGTGCATACAACAGTCCGTCGCCTAACTGGGCGATGGCCATCTTTTTTATCATACTGGGTATTGGCAGTCTGGCGTTTCCGTTTTTCATGAAACGCTTCCGTAATATACAATCGGCCAACAGCCTCGCCCGCCTGATCCAGGCATTTGTGAGTCTGACCGGTTGTCTGTTCTTCCTCAGCCATATGCAGCCGCTCATTGGTATCCTGCTATTCCTGACAGGTGTTGCTTCCGCTTATATCGGATGGGCAGAGTATAAGCTCTTCCAGCCTTGTTATATTAAGATTGACATGATGGGTCTGAGTCTGCCGGGTACCTTTTCAGACAAGGTGATTGGCTGGAACCAACTGAATAACGTAATTTTGCGGAATGACCTGCTCACGATAGACTTCAAAAACAATAAGGTATTACAACTGGAAGTGATTGACGAAACGGGTGCAGCGACCGCGGAAGAAATGAACGCTTTTTTTAAAAGCAGAATCTGATAACGCAGCGGACAATATTACAAATTCAACAAGAAACTATCTGAACATTTGAAACAGTCTCCATACATCCTTTATTCTGATGGTAAAGGCAATATCTTCGAAGACACCTCCATGCTGACTACCGGCCGTAGTGGCTGGGACGCCTGGCCGATCGATCCGGAAGAATGGATAGAATTGCCGGAAGGTGGTTCTCTTTATGAACTGCCAGGACGCCGGGGTATCGGTCTGGATGCTAAAACCGGTGAAATGGGTATCTGCGACAAGGGATGGGCCGTTGCTGCCTTTATTCCGCCTGCACATACCGGTTATTACCTGGCGGCATACGAAACGATGCCGGATGCACCTACCCTGCCCCTTTTCTGCTATACCGCAGTAGGTTGGCTGGATGGTAAGTTTTATGTACCTGCTACCCGTATCGAACAGGACATCCGTCAGGAATGTGCCGGTTTTGATGATAAAAAGGTGAAACAGGGCGTAGAACAATTACTGAGCGCATATCCGCACAACCGCCTGGTGCAACACCTGGCAGATAACTGTGCCCTGACATACCACTGCCCTGCTGCCCGTAACTATTTCATGGGTCGCTGGGAATGTCCGATCCCTTCCTCTCCTGCGTGTAACGCCAACTGTATCGGTTGTATTTCTTTCCAGCCGGAAGAAGAAACAATCGTATCTACACAGGACCGTCTGCGTTTCAAACCGACTGCTGAAGAGATTGTGGAGTATACAGTCCCTCACCTGGAAACAGCGCCGTTCCCGATTGTGAGTTTCGGACAGGGTTGCGAAGGCGAACCACTGCTGATGTGGGAAACCATCCGCGAATCCATCATTGAGATCCGTAAACATACACCGAAAGGCAGTATCAACATCAATACCAACGGTAGTAAACCAGATGCAGTACGTGAACTGTGTAAGGCAGGTCTGAACAGCATCCGTGTAAGTACCAACTCTGTACAGGAGAAATTCTATACGCCATACTACCGTCCGAATAACTATAAATTTGAAGACATCATTGAAAGTCTGAAAGTGGTACGTGAATTTGGCGGATGGACGTCCATTAACTATTTCACTTTCCCTGGTATGACCGACAGCGTGGATGAATATGAAGCGCTGCGTAAGCTAATCAGGGATACCGATCTGCAGATGATCCAATGGCGTAACTTTAATATCGATCCTGACTGGTACCTGGGTCGTCTGGGTATTACCGAAGTAGGCGACTGCCTTGGTATCAAACAGCTGCAGGAGCTGATCCAGGAGGAATTCCCTCACCTGAAATATGGTTATTTCAATCCACCGATTGAGAGGATCACGGGTGATTACGAGAAAGACTTCGCACACTACTAGTCAATTAAGAATTAGGAATTAACAATTAAGAATTGATGGGTTAGTGTCTTACAATGATCTTTAATTGTTTTAAGATAAAAGAGCAAGGCGTCTGCTGATATCAGCGGACGCCTTGCTCTTTATGTTTATTCAGTTCGGGGAATACTAACTTTTTACCAGTATTTCCACCTCTTTATTATCAGCTGTTTTTTTATACAGGATATAGAATCCTATTCCGGTCAGAGTACATAGCGCAGTGGTACAATACCACCAGGAAGAAAAGCCGTAGTGGCCGACCATAAAAGAGCCCAGCGTAGGCGCAAGTATACTTGATATGGAGAATGACATGGTGTAGAGACCTGCGTATTGTCCGCGGTTATGATCACTGCTTCTCATGACAAAAAACGAGTTCATAAAAGGAATACTCAGCATCTCTCCTGCTGTGAATAATAATATAAACACGACGCCTGCGGCGGCTACCGGTGGCAGTAAGTTAAAGCTCAGATAACCGATACCGGCCAGTATCACACCACGGGTGATGAATTGCAGGCTATGCATCTTTCCTTCCAGTTTATATACCAGTACCATTTCAAAGAAAGCGACCAGTAAACCGTTTAACCCCATCAGCATACCGATGTGGGCTTCCTGCATATTGACCACTGACTTCAGGTATAGCGGTACCATGGTGGATAGCTGAAGGAAGCCGGTGGTAAATACGACGATCAGCAGTACGAAAGCGAGGTACACCCCATCTTTATAAACGCTGTCTGATTCATTGGATTTCACGCAATCTACCGGTTTAGGTGGCTTAGGCGCTACTTTTACCGGTGGAAGCAGTACCCGCATAATGATGATGGCGATGATACAACTTAAACCATCCACCCAGAAAAGGAGGTGATAACTATAACCCGCCAGAATCCCCCCCAATGCCGGTCCGACGGACCAACCCAGGTTAGATGCCAGTCTGTTAAGTGAATAAGATCTTGTGCGGTTTACAGCGGTACTATAATAAGCCGTAGCGGCAACGTTTGCCGGTCTGAACGCATCGCCCACACAACTCAGTATAAAGATGCAGACACAAAACTGTGGTAAGGTGCGCATCTGTCCCAGTACCAGGAAAATGAGCCCCTGTAGCAGCAGGCTCCAGAACTGCACGGGATAGAAGCCGATCCTGTCGGAAAGACGTCCGCCGATAAAAGATCCGCAGATAGCGCCTGAACCGAAACAGGCCATTACAATCCCCGCTTGTTCGATGGAAAAATGCAGTTCATGCGTCAGATATACCGTCATGAAAGGTATTACCATTGCGCCACTGCGATTGATTAACAAAACTACAGCCAACAGCCAGGTTGAAGGTGATAGGCCGGCATACGCCTTTCTGTACAAAGAAAAAATTGGTGACATCCCTGAAGCTCTAAAGATGGTACAAAATTAGGTGAATAAAGTTGATGCTGGCAATAATAATTACACATGAAAAACAGTTAAATAATTATCTGATCCCTTTTCAGGACCTGGCAGTCGGAAATATTGGGATTCAGCGGGTTATCAGAACGGGTAATAAGACACAGGATAAGAAAAGCCTGACGGGCCGGACAGGCTGTATACACTTTAAAAAATATCCTTACTTTTGGGTATGCCGAAAAAAGAAGACAATACGGACAAGAATTTAAAAGCAGCCGGCGCCACCATTGCCGTACACGCATTAGTGTTAGTTGTGCTGCTACTGGCAGGTTTCTCTGCACCGCCTCCTTTACCGGATCAGGATCTGGGTATGGAAGTGAATCTCGGTACTTCAGATGAGGGTATGGGAGATGAACAACCATTGAACCCGAATCCACCGAGCAGTGGTGAGGCCAGTGCGTCTACCCCTCAGAATGAACCTGTGCCTTCGGCTGACAATGCTACCCAGGAAGACATTGCCACACAGGATGATGAAGAGGCTCCGGAGATCACCAAACCGGAAAAACCGGTGGAGAAACCAAAGGAAACCAAAAACCTGGAACCAAAGCCAACCAAAACACCTCCTAAAAAGAATTCAGATAATCCGCCGGCGCCGGTACCTCCTGCGCCGAAGCCTAAAGCAGTATACGCAGGTGGCAGCTCCAGCAGCAGCAACAGCGGTAATAACGCCCAGAGCAGTAATAACTCTACCGGCGAAGGTAATACGGGCAAACCAGGCGACCGTGGCCAGATCAATGGTAATCCTGACGGCGGCGGTTATACCGGTGGTGGTCTTGGCGGTGGACGTTCAGACTTCCGTCTTAATGGCCGTACCCTGCTGAGTAAACCTTCACTGACCTACGATGGAGACCAATCAGGTTATATTGCGGTTAACATTAAGGTAGACAGGCAAGGTAATGTGATCGCCACTTCGCACTCCCTGAAAGGTTCTACGCTGAATAACCCACGTCTGATCGAAATTGCCAAAAGAGCAGCCTCTCAGCTGAAATATAACGTTAACGACGACGCACCTGAAGTACAGTTCGCACTTATTAGATTTTATTTTAAAGTACAATAAGATATTTAAATATATTTGCATGGGAAGAGATCGCTGATCTTTTCCCATTTTCTTTTGTAGTGCCCGCCAATAAACGGCTAGATATTTGCGTTATTGGGGGGAAACCGAACTGCCAACTAATTACTGCATATGCCATTTCGTGTAAAGCTGTTAAGACATCTACGACTGTTATTCATTGCCATCTCTTTATTTGGGTCATATGAGGCCCGGGCTCAGTTTACCTTAGGAGGTTATTCCAATAGCCATTACGCGGGTATTCATGGTGTGCCCAACAACCCTGCGATGGCCGCAGGTACACATTACAAATGGGACGTTAACATCGCCGGTATCAACGCTGCTGCCGGTAACACATATATCCGTTTCCCACGCTCTATTCTTCTGCATCCTCCTGATTCTCTGAGAGACCTGAAAAGAAACCGTGATTACTTCCCGGATACAGCAGGTACAGGCAGACAGTTTGCATGGGGCAACGTAGACGTGATGATGCCATCCGTACTGTACTCCCTCGACGAACTCAGCGCTGTTGCATTCACCTGGCGTGTACGTTCAATGGTTAACGGTGGCAACGCTACTACTGATGTTGCCAACTTCTTTGCACTGGACTTCCCGAATCCCCGGTTTAACAACCAACGTTTCGACATGGAATGGGTAAACGCCAGCTTCCATTGGTGGAATGAGTTCGGTTTTACTTATGCCCGTGTACTGAAAGATGATGGTAATACCGTATTCAAAGCCGGCGCCACCTTAAAACTCCTCTCCGGCGTAGCCGCAGGTTACGCACAGGTAGAAGGCGCTTCCTTTGCAATGCATTCTACTACCAACGGTGAAATCAACGATGGTACCCTGAAAGTAGGCTACAGCGATGGACTGGCTAAATGGGAAAGCCCTACCCTGAGCAACTATAAAGTATTCGGTAATATGGGTCTGGGGATGGACCTGGGTATCACCTACGAATGGCGAGAGGTGATAGACGGTCTGACCGGTTACGATGACTCCCAGTGGAATCCCGAAGCGGATGACTACAGGCTCCGTTTAGGTGTATCCCTCACCGACCTCGGTAGCATCACCTATAAAAAGTCACCCGACAGCAAAGACCTGGACCTCCGCACAGAAAACATCAATACCAGCGATCTGAGGCAGCGCAGAGGTGAAAGTGTACAGGCATATTACCGCCGTATCAGCACTTACTTCAACGAAATTCCTTCTGATGAAAAGTTCCGTATGAACACACCTGCGGCACTGAATCTGATGGCAGACTATAACATCGACGGCCGCTTTTATGTAAACGCTGCTGGTCGTCTTGCGCTGAACTCCGGTAAATATGACCCTAGCAAAACATACGTGATGTCTTACTTTCAGGTAACGCCACGTTATGAAGCCCGTCATATCGGTGGCTATCTGCCTTTGAGCGTAAACCGTAACGGACAGTTCGATGCCGGTCTTGGTCTGCGTCTCGGTCCATTGGTCATCGGATCTACCACCATGTTATCTAACCTCTTCCAGAAGAACAAAAACCGTCTGGATGGCTTCGTAGCCCTGCGTATCATTCCTATCAAACGCGGTGAAGGTAAAGTAGGATGCCCTGGCACCAACTTCTAAGAATTTTACCGACGATATTTATATGAGTTAATTTACATTTGGGGTCCGGAACAAATCTTGTATTTGTTCCGGCATACCAAATGTATATGAACTACCAGGAAACGGTTGACTACCTCTATCAGCAGCTACCCATGTTCACCCGGGTAGGCGCCAGTGCCTTTAAAAAGGACCTTCACAATACGATCGAGCTTTGCAAACAGCTCGGCGATCCACAGCATAAATTCAAATCCATACATGTAGCCGGCACTAACGGAAAAGGCTCTACCAGTCATATGCTGGCAGCTCTATTCCAGCAAGCAGGTTACAAAACAGGATTGTACACCTCTCCTCACCTGCTTGACTTCCGTGAGCGGATCCGTATCAACGGAGAAATGGTGTCTAAAGAATTCGTCGTTGCATTCGTCGAACAAATGCAGCCCGCTATCGAAAGCCTTGAACCTTCCTTCTTTGAACTGACCGTCGCCATGGCCTTCCAGTACTTTGCACTGGAACAGGTCGATATCGCCATCATCGAAGTTGGCCTCGGCGGCAGATTAGACAGCACCAATATCATCACCCCCGAACTTTCCGTCATCACCAATATCAGCTATGACCACATGCACATCCTCGGTAATACCCTGCCGGAGATTGCATCGGAAAAAGCGGGCATTATCAAAGCAAATGTGCCGGTCGTTATTGCACAGACGCAGTCAGAAATTGAGTCTGTCTTCATCGATAAAGCCGCCTTCCTCGGTGCACCGATTCATTTCGCTGATCAGGAATGGCTGATCCAGGAGACGGAATTTGCCCAGGGACAGCTAAAATTGGGCCTGCAGCATACGCATAGCGGCGATATGAAAACCATCCGGACAGACCTGAGCGGCCAGTACCAGATGAAGAATATTATGGGCGTGCTTTCGGCGTGGAAAATACTACAGAAAGCGGGTTGGGAACTGCCGGAGCAGACAGTCCTGACGGCGCTGTCTCATGTTAAAAAACTGACCGGATTGCGGGGGCGTTGGGAGACGGTTGCACATGATCCGCTGACGATCTTTGATGTGGGGCATAATGAAGCAGGGATTACAGAGATTGTGCAGCAGCTGCAGCATATGGTGTATCGGCATTTGCATATTGTGACCGGGTTTGTGAAGGATAAAGAGGTGAATAAAGTGTTGCCGTTGTTCCCAACGGCGGCGACGTATTATTTTTGTAAGGCGCAGTTGCCAAGGGCGATGGATCAGCAGGAGCTGGCGGAGCTGGCGCAGCAGCATGGCCTGAGAGGGCATGCGTATGAGACGGTGCAGCAGGCGTTTCAGACGGCGAAGCAGCAGGCACATAAAGATGATATTGTGCTTGTGTGTGGTAGTTTCTTTATCGTTGCAGAGGTGATGTAATTTATTAATTCATATTTGAGAGGACTGCGTAGTTGGTATGCAGTCCTTTTTTTTTATGCTGCGGTTTAAGATAATAAGTGTTTCCTTCTGTTCGTCTTGGCGGGTTAGATGTTTTCAGGATGCACTTTTGGTTGATAAGCTGTGTTGGGCTCCTGTGCTGCAGTTTCAGATAGGCCCGCGAACCTATCTGAAACCCTCCGCTGTTATCGCCTGGCCGGGAGCATATTGGTTTTAGTAAGTAAGTGAGTGTTTGGATCTGTTTCTACTTCTCAAACCGTCTGCGGTTATCGCCTTGCCTTGAACATATTGTTTTAGTAAGCAAGTACGTGCTGGCCTTGCATCAGCAGGTGATCAGGATAGGCACAAAAAAAGGAACGCTTGTATGTCAGGCATCGTTTGATGTTGCTGAATACAAGCGTTCTTTTATGTGGGTAGTACGTTGATCTCAGGTGTTTGGACCAGGATTCATCTACGGCTACTATGCGATGTACAAAGTACAGTACTTAATGTACGATGTATGCAATGTTATACTATACGCATTTTGTGGTAATGCGGTTATGCAGGTGTATATTGTATACTGCATCACTGTAGTGCATGCCTTATGCCTTTTGGATCTTTAATTCCTTCAGACGCAGTAATGCATAGAACAAACAGCTGACGTGCAGACTTTGCAGGATCTGGTTGTCGAGGAGCAGCTTTTCTACGTCTTCGAGATCCATGAAGACGAGTTCGATTTCTTCGTTTTCGTCGAGATCCTGTTCCTGTACCTTTTTACCACCGGTGGCCAGGAACATATGTGTCAGGTTGTTGCTGGAGGCAGGATTGGGTGCAACGGCGCCGAGGTTGATGAGTTTATCAAATTCGTAGCCGGTTTCTTCCAGTAATTCACGGCGCATGGCAAATTCAGGGGATGGATCTGTATCGTCCATTGTGCCGCCGGGAATTTCGAGGACCGCTTTACCGATGCCTTGTCTGAACTGGCGGACCATGATGATACGGCCGTCGTCAGTTACAGCGACACAGTTTACCCAGTCATTGTATTCCAATACATAATACGGTTCAACAATCTTTCCCTGAGGCGTTTCACATTTGTCGCGACGGGCTGTTAACCAGTTGTCTTTGAAAAGGTATTCAGAACTTAATGTTTTCCAGTCTAATGATGCCATGATTCTTCTGTTTATTGTTTAGTGCCAGTTATTGCGCTCTTTTAATCTTTCTACCTGTGCCAGGTGATGCCGGCCATGCCAGGAATAGGTGCCGGCCAGGGTCCTTAAAGCGATGGTTTTACCGCTTTCAGGATGTACAAATGTGCGGGCCCACTGTTCCGGTGTCAGGTTATCCATGAGGTTTACCCAACGGGTATGTAAGGCATGTAATAAAGTCAGCGAAACATTGATGGGTGTTTTCTTTACATCCGGTAATTCCGCCCAGGCACTTTCATTATAGGCTTTGATGACAGGATTGTCTTCTGTCAGCGCCCACTTGAAACGGGTGAGTGCCTGCGTGTGACTGTCCACCAGATGGTGTACAACCTGGTATACCGCCCAGCCTTCGGGTCTGTAAGGAGTGGCTAACTGCGCCTCGTCCAGACTTTGTACTACGATCTCTATCAGGGATGGTAAGTATCTGATATCGCTAATGTAACCTTTCAAAACGCGGTCTGAGATTTCAGCAGGCGCTTCGAATTTGCCGATAGGGTATTTGAGTTGCTCCAGGTCGATGTCCATAATCGTGTCAGTATGATTTGGGTAATATAAAAATCGGGAGGATCCACACTAATCTTCTCTCAGGCCTTTGCCGGTCATGTGGATGAACACATCTTCCAGATTGGCTTTCTTCACTTCTTTCTTACGCTCAAATCCACCGGCTACCAGCTGATCAATCAGGCTGTCAGGAGACTCCAGCGCAATGATACGGCCGCTGTCAACAATCGCACAGCGATCGCAGAGGAATTCGGCTTCGTCCATGTAGTGTGTGGTAATAACAACGGTAGTACCCTTGGCGCGTACTTCCTGGATCAGGTCCCAGAGATTACGTCTTGCCTGAGGATCTAAACCGGTTGTGGGTTCATCGAGAAATATAATCTTAGGCTTGTTGATCAGCGTTGTGGCAATGGAAAAACGCTGCTTCTGTCCGCCGGAGAGTTCTTTATACTTGGCTTTCGCTTTATCTTCCAGGTTAAAAGAGGCCAGCAGCTCTTTAGGATTGACTTCCTGGTTGTACAGTCCGCAGAATAGCTCTATCAGTTCTGTCAGGTTCAGTCCGGGATAATATCCTGAACTCTGTAACTGCACCCCTATCAGCTTTTTGATGGATTCCGGATCCTTATCCAGGTCATACCCGTCAACGATCACTGTTCCGGAGGTTTTATCCCTCAATGTCTCTATAATCTCTAAAGTAGTGGACTTACCTGCGCCGTTAGGGCCTAAGAGGCCGAATATTTCATTTTCGTAAACATCGAAACTGATACCTTTAACTGCCGTAAAATCGCCATATTGCTTAACCAGGTCCTTTACTTCGATAATCTTCCTCTTTTCCATGGAACGAAAATACAATTCAATTAGGAATTAGGAATTACGAATTAGGAATTGGGACATAAATGCTCCTAAACCAGCCAATAATTTCTTCAGGGATATTGACTTATTTCTGTATAATAAAAAAAGCGGGGTGCTTTATATAATGAAGCACCCCGCGTAAAATGTTATTAATTAATCATTAGTAATAAGAATCCGATTCTCTTCTCCATCATCTCCGCTGCATTTAATTCCTAATTCGTAATTCCTAATTCCTAATTGAATTGGCTATTTCTTCACGAAAAACTGCGTAAAATAAGTAACCTTTCCTTTCTGAGTAGCACCGATGCCGATCAGGTTAAAATCACCCAGCATATTGCGACGGTGACCGGGGCTCTTAATCCAGCCATCTACCACACCTTTCGCATCCAGGTTACCATAAGCCACGTTCTCTCCTACGCCGGATACACCATGGAATTTCAGTGTAACTGCGTCATTACGGATCTCAAACTGATCGTGACCAAAGGCTACTTTGCCGGAGGCCATGTTATCGCTGTGCTTCTGGGCCAGCTGTGAGCAGTATGATTCCAGTTTCAGGGGAGGCAGACCTTTGGTGGCTCTGAACTCGTTGGTATAATAAAGGATGTCCTTGATCAGTTTTGCGTCGCCGTCGGCAGTCGGTTCCTTGCTAACAGGAGCAGGTCCCTCTTTTACAGTGGTATTGCTTTTAGCAGGTGCTGCCGATCTGGAACAGGAAAATACGAACAGGTGGAAAGTCAGAAAAAATCCGAATACGGCAAATGTGAGCTTGCGGTTCATAGTGTGTATGGTAATAGATAATAAATAATTTACATTAGACAAAGATAACCAGTGCTGGTTTAGCAATAGTTATACCAAAAGCTCATATTTGCATTTTTTTCTAACTATTTACTATTCGCTGCCAAACATCCATCATGTTTCTGGACCCCAAAAATACCGGCACCCGCTGGTGTAATTTGGATGGTTTCAGTTCCAGCAGTCTTTGTCTGCCGGTAGCCATTGCCAGTCCGCCGGCCTTTTCCATGATGAATGACATGGGGTTGCACTCATAACATAAACGCAAACGTCCCCCTGCATATTTTCCAAAAGCCGGATACATGAAAATTCCTCCCTGAATAAGCGTACGGTGTACCTCTGCCACCATACATCCTACAAAGCGATGGCGGTATATTTTGCCATGTTCATCTTTTGCCAGGAAATAGTCGATCGCATTACGGACCTTATCTTCATAGAGATGATAGTAACCTATGTTGACGGAAAAGATATCACTTTCTCCTGGGCATTTAAGGTTCGGATGGGACAGACAGAACTCTCCGATAGACGGGTCGAGCGTGAAGCCCTGTACACTACGGCGGGTTGCGTATACCAGCATGGTGGAAGAACCATAGATGATGTAACCGGCTGCAATCTGTACATAACCCGGTTGCAGGAAGTCTTCCAGTTCACAGACAGTACCGGTAGGCGTTAACCTGCGATAAACAGAAAAGATGGTACCGATAGAGACATTGACGTCGATGTTACCGGATCCGTCCAGGGGGTCCAGCAGCACTACATATTTGGAGTTTTTGGAGTGCTCGTCGTCAAAGGCGATAAAGTTCTCTTCCTCTTCAGAGGCTACTCCGCAGCAATAAATACTACTACGCAGAGAACTGATGAACTGATCATTGGCAAATTCATCCAGTTTCTTAACTTTCTCGCCCTGTACATTGATTTTGCCCGCCTCTCCAAGAATATCGGCGATACCGGCCTTGTTGACTTCTACGTTCACACGCTTGGCCGCCAGACCTATATCTCTCAATAAACCAGACAGTTGTCCTGTTGCTCCGGGGTAATTCCTCAGCTCCTGGATGGTAAACTCATCCAGGGTCATTACTTTTCTGTTCATATATAATGGATTAGTTTTCTCATAACTGTGAGCTGCCTCTGGCATTCTCGTCTCGTCAGCTAATTTACCGAAAACGGACATTTTAATGAAACTGTCATTTTCCACGAAACAAATTTTAAAACAAATTCAAAGTTGTCTTACTTTGCCCCGTATTTTTTTCACGGAAGATTAAGCATATATGAAGGTTTTCAAATTTGGAGGTGCAAGTTTAGAAAGCGTTGAACGTATTCAACAGGTAGCTACTATCGTACAGTCATTCCCGGATCAGCAGATACTGATCGTGATATCGGCGATGGGCAAGACAACGAATGAACTGGAGAAAGTGGCGCAGAACTTCTATCTGCGCAAGCGTGAAATAGCAGCGCAGCTGCTGCATAACATTGAAGAGCAACACCTTGAAGTAGCAGATAAACTGCTGGGTACCCGGGATAATCCGGTATTCGAACAGTTACAGCAATTCTTTACGGAGGCCGAATGGACACTTGGCGAAAAGCCAGGCCGTTCATTCGATTACTATTACGATCAACTGGTAAGTCTCGGCGAATTACTGAGTACTGCTATCGTCAGCGCTTATTTTAACCTCGCCGGTGTGAATAATAACTGGATGGACGTTCGTGACGTATTCCGCACAGACGATACCTTCCGGGACGCAAATATCGACTGGACCGTAACAACACAGAATGTTCAGGAAAAGGTGCTCCCCCTGTTTAAAAAGGCTAATATCATCATTACGCAGGGTTTTATCGGCAGTACTGACCAGAATGAAAGTGTAACACTGGGCCGTGAAGGCAGCGACTACTCAGCCGCCGTATTTGCCAATATGCTGAATGCAGAAAGCCAGACCATCTGGAAAGATGTGGAAGGTTTGAAAAACGCGGATCCGAAATTATTCCCCAACACCATCAATATCCCTGAAATTAGTTACAGTGAGGTGATCGAAATGGCTTATTATGGTGCACAGGTGATCCACCCAAAGACCATCAAACCACTCCAGAACAAGCAGATTCCCCTTTATGTAAAGAGTTTTCTGAATAAAGACCTTCCGGGTACCGTGATCAAGGAAGAAACTGAGACAAAGCAGTTACCGCCCATCATAGTACTGAAGAAAAATCAGGTGCTGCTGACCATCACTTCCCGCAACTTTGACTTCATCACAGAAGACAGGATCAGCGACGTCTACGAGCGTTTTCACCAGCTGAAAATCAAGATAAATTTGATGCAGAATGCCGCCATCAGTTTCTCCTGCTGTATTGATAATAACCCGGAGAAAATAGAGGCTTTAATGAAGGCATTACACGATGACTTTAAAATCTCATATAACGAAGGTTTGGAATTACTGACCGTTCGTTATAACCAGGATGGATTGTTGGAAGAACTGAGCAAAGACAGGACTGTCTTGTTGGAACAACGATCACTCATCACAATTCAGCGTTTACTGAAATAAAATTTCCTACCTTTTTGCAACCTTTTCAGTGCAGGTTCGTCTTTTAATAAACAACCTGCATGAAAAAGGTATCCATATTTATAATTATAACCCTGGGTATCCTTGCCATTATTGCACTGGAGGGCAGGGCTTTACATCAACTGCGAACGGAACGAACGGGTGCCAGCCCCGCAATGCTTCCATTTTACCTGCTCTGTGTCGGATCCGAGTGGGTGATACCCGCTGAGAGTAAGCCATCCCACCAACACGCTGAGATTTAACCTTATGAAAAAAATTCTTTTGATTGTCATCCTGGTAATAGCCGGGTCAGGCACTATTTATGCCCAACAGGTTTCAGGAAAGATCACCATTAAAACAACGGAAACCAACGGGCACCCCATTCCTTTCGCCAATGTACTATTACGGAAAGCGAAGGATTCCTCTCTTGTAAAAGGTGAACTGAGCTCCCAGGAAGGAAGCGCCACCTTTGATAAAGTAGAGGCAGGCCGTTATTTTATCCAGGCCAATCTCATGGGATATACCAATGCCAGCACCTCGGTATTCAGCATTGACGCACAGCACAAACTGGTGCAGCTCCCTACGCTGACACTTTCTCCGGCCTCTAAAACACTGGAAGGCGTCACCGTATCTGCCCAGAAACCCTTCATTGAACGAAAGAACGGCGCTACCGTATTAAACGTGGAAAGCAGTCTGGCTGCCTCCGGCGGAACCGCCCTGGATGTACTGAAAAGAGCGCCGGGTGTACAGATCGACAAGGACGATAATGTGATCCTTCAGGGTAACCAGGGAGCGACCATTATGCTGGACGGCAAACTCACCTACCTCTCCGGCGAACAACTGGCTAACCTGCTGAGAAGTCTGCCGACTTTGACGAAGGCGGTTTGCTGTGTGCTTCTCCCGGACAGATCATCAATCATGGTGATGGAGACAACGCCGTATGTTCTCAATACACCCTACTGCTGCATCCGGATTTTCTCTGGAACTATCCGCTGGCTAAGAAGATCAAACACTACGGCTTCTTTTCCTATACAGCAAATGAGGCGTTGCATCTATCAGAAGAAGAAGTGGCCACGATCCTCTCTATCTTTGATTTGATCGATAAAGAACTAAATAGCAGGATTGACGAGTTTAGCCAGGATGTGATTGTATCTCATATTGACTCATTACTGAATTATGCAAACCGGTTTTATAAACGTCAGTTTATTACGCGAAAGGTAGTGAACAATGATCTGTTAACCAGGCTGGAACAGGAGATAGATACTTATTTCAATAATGACACCTCTGCCAGTCAGGGCTTACCCACCGTTCAATTTCTCGCGGAAAAACTACACTTGTCGCCCAGTTATCTAAGTGATATGCTGCGATCCCTGATAGGGCAAAATGCGCAACAGTACATTCATGAGAAGTTGGTAAATAAATCAAAGGAGTTATTGTCTACAACAAATCAGTCCGTATCGGAAATTGCTTTCCAGTTAGGATTTGAACACTCCCAATCGTTTAGCAAGTTTTTTAAGATGAAGGCGAAAGTATCTCCTTTACAATTCAGGCAATCGTTTAGTTGATACCGCCATAACAGATCGCATCACTTTTCCCTTACCTGCAATCCTGTTATGACAAACCCCAATTAGGTTAGTTTGCCGTTCCTCATGTTCCCGAATTTTGAGAAAAAATAAGGAACGATGAAGATTGTTATCACAGGCTCTCTGGGCAATATTGGTAAACCACTGACCGACAGATTAATCCGTCAGGGACATCAGGTCACTGTTATCAGCAGCAAAGCGGAACGCCAATCAGCGATTGAGGCAGCAGGTGCGCAGGCCGCAACAGGCACATTTTTCGATGTTGACTTTCTTACAGAAACCTTCAAAGGTGCTGATATTGTATACCTGATGGAAGCATGGGAAGGTATAGGCAGCATTTTCGACAAAGACATTGACTTTGTTGCCGCATTTGAACAAATCGGCAATAACTACAAAACAGCAGTCGGACAATCCGGCGTCAAGCGCATTGTACATCTCAGCAGCATTGGCGCTCATACAGATCAGGGAACAGGCAGCCTTTATCTCCACAACAGAACCTGTCGCCGGGTTATTTAGGCGATATGCTGCGTACATTAACAGGACAGAATGTACAACAGCTGATTCACGGTAAACTGGTTGAAAAAGCAAAAGAAATATTATCTACTTCAGATTTGTCTGTCGCAGAAATCGCCTATCAACTGGGCTTTGAACATCCACAGTCTTTCAGCCGGCTCTTTAAGACAAAAACCAGTTACTCTCCACTGGCGTTCAGACAATCTTTCTTATAGTCAATAGTGATTCTTTTCTTACTGTCCGAAGGTCAGTAAATTATTATCCGGATCCAGCATGGCAAACTCCTTTTGTCCCCATGGTTTTACCTGGAGATGTCCATTAGGATGGATAGGCAAACCTTTGTCCAGCATAGATTGGTATAAACCGGCGATATCATTTGTCCTGATATAGATCTGCCCGTAATTGGATGCAGGATCGAGCTCTTTGTATTCGAAAAAATGCAGTTGGATCTGGTCTTTCTGTACCATCAGGTAACCATCATAATCTCCACCAAAGCGCTCAAATCCTAGTTTATTGATATAAAAATCTATTGTAGCCCTTTTATCCCTCATGGGCAATTTTGGGTGAACGGCGGTCATCATAAGTGAAGCTATTTGATAAAATACTCCGGCAAATATGGCATTCTTCTCTCAGATTACAACTTGATTAGCATCAAGAAATGTTACTGCGCAGCCCGGATACGGCTAAGCGTCTCGGGGGTGATCTTCAGATAGGAAGCAATGAATTTCAATGGAAAAGTCCGGATGATAGTTGGTTTGTGTGTCATCAGGTGATTATATTTCTCTTTCGGAGACATTCGCTGGTCATAAAAACCTACACGAAACCAACCCGGTTGTAAGATCTTACCCAACTGAAAAAATACCGGAGAAATACCGATCAGCTGATGTAGGGTATGGATGCTTAATGTCAACACTTCACAATCTGCAAAGGCTTTTATAGGATGTTCAGCCGCTTGCTGCAAAAAGAAGCTGGACGGACTGACGACGCAATCATAGGCGCAATAGAGCTCAATGATATTTTCATCTGTATCTTCAGTATAGGACTCATAACAAGACCCAGTCAGCAGGAAGCTGATGGCATTGCAGATGGCTCCCTGTTGCAGGATATAATCATTCTTAGCGATATACCGGTGGCTGCATTTTGATGCAATGAGTTCCAGTTCGGCAGGAGAAAATGTACCGATGTCCTGTAAACACCTTTGCAAGGCCATTATTTGATCCATATGCAATGATAATAGCTGGCGGGCAAATGCAGAAATGAATTATTGACCTGCCTATCATTCCACCGCTCCTGCCTTCTTAAAATCAGCGGCTGCCAGGTCTTTTTTTCCCATCTGCTCATACACCTTGCCCCGTTCCTTATATACGTCCACATCATTCGGGTCCAGCTCAATCGCCTGGGTATAATCTTTAATAGCCGCCTTATAATTGTTCAGGTACTTATACGCCAATGCGCGATTAACATATATCGTCTTACTGCCAGGATCCAGTTTGATGGAAGTGCTAAAATCCTGGACGGCCTGTTTATAATCTGCTTGTAAAGCATAGGCCAGTCCGCGAACCGCATAACTTTCTGCTTCTTTTGGCGCCAGATCGATCGCCTTGCTGATATCAGCAATGGCTAATGCAGGCTTATTGACGTATGTATAAAGATTCCCCCGGTAGCGATAGGCAACTGCATTAGGCGGACCTTTGGTGATTAAGGTAGTAAAATCTGCTATAGCCGGTTCATATGCGCCCCACTGGTAGTAGGCCAGCCCACGATTATAATAGTGCTGCAAAGCATCCGGGTCGATTTTAATCGCGGCTGACAAATCAGCGATTGCTGATTCCAGTTGCTTTGTTTCTATATACAATGCACCCCGGTAACCCAATGCAAGCGATGACTGCGGATCGAGTGTGATTGCGCTTGTAAAGTCAGCAATAGCGGAGTCTGTCTTATTAAGTTTTGCATACAGGTAGCCGCGATCCCGAAAAGCAGCGCTGTTCCCGGGAAACAGCGTAATCACTTTTGTATAATCACGAATCGTCAATGCATACTTTTCTTCAAGCGTTGAATAAGTTGTACCCTGGGTAGCATAGAATTCTGTGAACGGTTGTTCTTCTATATACTGTTCCGTCGTATCCGAGATATCATCAGCAGGAGCTGAACTTTGTTTAGGTCCTTTCCCCTGCAGATAAAGATTTTGCAGACCGTAATAGGCTTCTGTATTATCCGGATCGAGTGCGATTGCTTTCTTATAATCCTTTACCGCCTGTTTATTTTTCTCCCGGCTCTCATAGGCGCGCGCCCGTTGTAAATAAGCACTATCATCCTTAGGATCCTTTCCTATTTTCTTCGTATAATCCCGGATCACCGATTTATCTGATACCGCATTCTGAGCGCCGGACAAATCCCCTCCTTTTGCATTTAGTGCAATGGCCCTTGAGAAGTCATTAAAAGATAATTCCGGGACGTTAATTTTCGTATAAAGATATCCCCGGAGACAATAAGCCCAGGCATAGTTTCCATTGAGATCAAGCGCCTTATTCAGGGCAACAAATGCATTTTTATCATTCTCCTTCCGGATATAGGCAAATCCAAGGTTTGCATATGCGGAGTCAGTGGGATGAATGGCGATCGCCGCTGTAAAACTCTGAATGGCGGCATTATAATCCTTCTCTTTGAGGTAGCTCTTTCCCTCAGCATAATACGCAGTTGATCTGCTATGCACCAATAATGAATCTGTCTGGCCGTAAGCCATTGTTGTAGTCAGCAGTAAAAGTCCTGATATATTTCTTACTAGTTTGAGCGGTATGTATTTCATACGACGTATAGCTTGGGTTAACAAAATCGAACGTCCACTAACTACATAAATCGAACCAAAATGAAAACGGCAGCGTTTGACAGACAGGGAGATGATATCCATAAAAAAAGCGCACATTCGTGCGCTTCAAGTGTTCCCAGGCATTAAAAAGCCAAAACAGATTGCTATAATATTTCAGATCATCACTCGTTTACCTAAAAATGATCAACATAGTCTCAACACTTCAACATATTATTATCATTCTCTTTAAAAACCTATCAATTCCTCTTTCAAAAAGCCAGGATGCCGCCCAACAATACAAACGGCATCCTGGAATATACATTCACACAACCTTAACTATTTCGCCTCTGCCTTCTCCGGCAATGCTACAAACTGGATTACATTCTCACCGTTCAGGTACTTAGTGGCAGCCGACTTAACAGAATTACCCGTAATCTGCTTGAGTCTCTTTTCCACATCAGGTAATGCTTTCAGTTCTTCCTCTCTTTCCAGTCTGCCTGCAATGTATTGCAACCAGAATTCATTGCTTTTTACCTGCAGTTCAATCTGCGTTCTGTATCCGGCTTTAAACTTCTTCAATTCATCGCTGGTAGCGCCTTTGCTTTGCAGATCGGCGATATCCTGTGCTACCAGGCCTACCAGGTGGTCTACATGCTCTGGTGCGCAACCAAAAGAAACGTTGATAGCAAATCGCTGATCAGGCTCTTTCATCATGCTACCCTGGGCAGATGGCGTATACACCTCTCCTGCTTTCTCTCTCAGGCTGGTCAGCAATCTGTATTGCAATACTTCTGTCAGCGCCTGCAGTTGCAGGTTTTCTTCAGCACTGTATGCACATTCGCCGTTGTATACCAGCAACACCGTAGCTTTATTACCTTTCCCTTTTTCTACTACTTTTACCAGTTTGCCTTTCGGTACCTCTCCGTGAAGGATGACACCTTTCTCTTTCAGGTTTAATGCAGGCAATGCACCGAGATAACGCTCCAACAGGGGCTGAATGCTATCTGCATTGAAGTTACCGACAAACACGAAATTCGCCTGAGAAGCATCTGCAAACCTGTCTTTATAGATAGCCAACGCTTTATCAAGGCTGATACTATCCAGTCTTTCCAGTGTAACCGGACTTGTACGATAGCTATAACCACTCAGTACAGCACTAACGGTATCTCTGAACACATTGTTAGGATCATCATACCTGTTTCTAACCGCTTCTTTAGAACGGGCAATCGCGTTGCTGAATAAAACAGGGTCTTTACGTGGCGCTGTGTAGCGCATGTAAATCAGCTGTAATGCCGTTTCAAGATCTTCTGTTCTGCAACCACCGTTGATACCCTGGCTACGACCACCGATATATGCACCTACAGCTGCTGATTTTCCGTTCAGCATTTTTGATAACTGAACAGGAGAATATTCGCCCAAACCGCTACCACCGATAATACCGATCGTATTGGCGGCTGTCGGAAATTCTTCATTGGAATATTTATTGATACCTCCCGGTGCAAAAGACATGAACTGAATCTGGTCATTGGCATAGTTGGTCGACTTCAGCCACACCTTGATACCATTGCTCAGCGTCAGCTGTTTGATATCCAATGCGGCAACAGCAGACTGAGACACGACTTTACCACCTGCAGGAATGGTTTTCAGCAACACACTGGTAGCGGTAGAATCGTTATAAGGCTTAATAGCGGCAACGGCCATTTTATTAAACCATCCTTCGATAGTAGCGGAATCAGGCAGATTACCTTGTTCCTTTTCAGGCGCTACCAGGAAGATGTCCCTGTTGGTAGTCGTAATGAAATGCGTACCTACCTCTTTGATATCCGCTAAGGTGATACCGGGCAATGTCGCTTTCACGAAATCATATTCCCAGTCGAAACCAGGTGCAGCAGCACCATCCAGGAACAAACGCTGATATTCCGATACATAACTGCTGGAAGGCGTTTTGCTTTTTTCCTGTTTAGCGGCATCCATGCTTGTCGCATAGGCCAGCTTCACCCTGTCTAATTCAGCCTGGGTAAAACCATCACGTTTTACCTGTTCTATCAACTGCCAGGTATCTGTGAAAGCTTCCTGCAGTTTACCAGGTTTGGCTGTAATGGAGAAAGTGAATTGCTCCAGACCACCGGAGAAACCACCAACACCCGCTTTAACACCCAGATATGGAGGATTTTCCTGCTGGCTTAACTCTCCGATTCTATGACTCAGCATCTGATTAAACAGGGATGTTTTCATGGCATTCCTGTAATCGGCAGTGGTGATCAGTTTGGAACCCGGATGTTTTACCAGCAACTCAAGTTCTGTTGCTGTCAGTTCGGGATCCGTAATCGTTCTGAACTGATTTTTGCCTGTCAGCTCGATTTTATATTCCGGACGTGGACGCTCATTAGCCGGATTCTTCAGATCAGCAAACTGTTTCCTGATCTGTTTTTCAACAGCATCCACATTAATGTCGCCTACCACTATCAGGGCCTGCAGATTGGGTCTGTACCAGTCCTTGTAAAAACGGTGGATAGCGGCTACCGGGAAGTGCTTCAGAACAGTGTCAGTACCAATAGGTTGTCTGACAGCATATCTTGAATTATTGAACAATACCGGAATAGTCTGTTGTTGTATTCTGTTACCAACGCCCTCCTGTAATCTTTTCTCTTCCAGGATAACGCCTCTTTCCTTATCTACATCATCCGCATCCAGGATCGCTTCCTGTGCCCAGTCACGCATGATATTCAGTCCTTTACCTACCATAGCGGGATTGTCAGTAGGAATAGGCAACTGGTATACGGTTTCATCAAAAGAGGTATAAGCATTCAGGTCTGCACCAAATCTTACACCTGCTTTCTGTAGATAATCAATCAGGTCATTCTTCTTAAAATGCGTGGTACCGTTGAAGTTCATGTGCTCCATGAAGTGTGCCAGACCCAGTTGGTCTTCATCTTCTAAAATGGAACCTACTTTATTTACCAGGTAAAAGAACGCTCTTTTTTCCGGCTCTGCATTTCTGCGGATATAATAGGTAAATCCGTTTGGCAACTTACCTGTACGAACTGCGGTATCAAGAGGCATAGGCTGGCCCTGCTGTTGCGCAAAAGCTGCTTTTCCATTTACCAGCAACAGCATTAACCCTGCTGCAGCCCAATGGCGATAGTGCATAATTTGTTTTTTTTGTTGTAACATCCCCCCTCAGGGATTATCAATTTAGACTATAACATATCCAGTATTCCTTCATTCTCAATAATGATCATGCCCTGTCTGTCAGTAGTAATACCTTTCTGCAGCTGATATGTATACTGCGGCACGTTATTGTTCATGATGGTTGGAAGGAATTCAAACGCGATCTGTGATCCACCATTATTCAATGCATGTCCGACTTCAAATATATGCGTGGAAATGATAAAGAAACAATTTGTAAAATCAGTGAACGCTTCAGTTACCGCCAGGGTAGCGTCATAAGCATCTTTTACGTTTGTACCTTTGAACAGCTCATCAAAGATGACAAACAAAGATTTATCTGTAGCTACTTCTTCTGCTACCTTTTTCACGCGCAGTACTTCCGCATAGAAGTGACTATATCCTTTATTCAGGTCATCGGGCACATTCACGGAAGAATAAATACCATCCAATATAGAAAATTTCACTTCAGTGGCTGCTACCGGGAATCCCATATGCGCAAGATAAATGAGAATACCTGTCGACTTCATCAATGTTGACTTACCCGCCATGTTTGCACCGGTAAGAAACAGGACATTCGTACCGGCATTAAAGGACAATGAGTTAGCGACGCCCTTATCAAGCCCCGGATGTCTCAGTCCTTTAGCTTCCAGTATATTCCGATCCTTCGGTAATGCCTGTGCATAGGAGAAGCCTTTTGCCTTCGCTACGCCTGCTACTGCCAGGTACAGGTCTGTTTCATAGATCAGTTCAAGGAGCGTTTTCAGCTGACTACGAAATACGCCTGTCAGCATATGATGCAGCCGTACATTATCCATTAAAGACCTGGCAGGCTTAGAGAAATCTTTCAACCGGTCATCTGTAGTGATCGTGCGTACGATCTCTGACCATTTTACCCATGGCTGATCGTTATCGCGTCCTTCCTGCTCCAGCTGTTTGAGTAGCTTTTCACAGGCTTTTAATACGGAGATGCTGCTTTCTATACCTGTTAAGGTCAGGTCATAGGTATCATCTTTTACCAGTACTGATGCTACTTTCTTCCGGCTTAATTCCCATAATGCCATGATATAACTCCCGTCACCGCCTTCATCCATATAGGATTCCATACGTTCCAGCTGCTTTTCATCAAAAGGGAAGCTGACAGGATGTTGATTGAAATAGCGGAAAACAGCACTTCTGTTGTTGATCGCTTCCACATCCGATAAGGGATGCAGGAACATGGCATCCAGTAATTTCTCGGCGCCCCTGGTTTTTACCTGGTTAAAAAGACTGAAAACAGAACCAGGATTAAATTTACCTAACAAGGACAAATCGTCTAGCATTTGTTTGTCTGCAATAAAGCTCATGCGTTCTTATTTACTGTTTTTTTTCTCGCCAGGATATCCAGGATACCTTCGTTTTTAATAATTACCATACCATGTCTGTCAGCCGTAATACCTGATTGCAGCTTGTGCGTGTATACAGGTTTATTACCTTCCATCAGCGTCGGCAGAAATACGAAATTAATATTTGCACACTTTTCCCTCAATACATCACCCGCTTCAATAATGTGTGTAGACACTACAAACATGCAGTTCTTTCTGCGGGCAATTGCACTGGTAACGGCAATTGTAGCTTCATGTGCATCTTTTACGTTTGTTCCGCGGAACAGTTCATCAAAGATGACAAACAGGTATTTATCCCTGCTTAACTCCCTCGCCACGTTTTTGATACGCAGTACTTCCGCATAGAAGTGGCTGGCGCCCATGCTCAGGTTATCCGGCAGGTTGATGGTGGTGAAGATGCCATCTCTCACTGAAAACTCCATTTTTGAAGCGGGTACCGGGAATCCCATCTGCCCCAGGTACATACAGATACCCAGCGCCTTCATGAAAGTGGATTTACCCGCCATGTTCGCACCCGTCAGAAATATGACATTACTGGATGGTGAAATGTTGATGGTGTTCGCCACAGGCGTCGTTAGTGAAGGATGGTAAAAATCCTCCAGGATAACGGTTTGCTGTTCACGCGGCAAAGCGAGCGGGAAAGAGAATTGCTTCTCTGCCGCGATACGTGCTACAGAAATATAAACGTCTGTCTGATAAAGTAGCCGTAACAGCCTGTTCATAACATCCCGTTGCCGGAAGCGGAGTATTTTATCATACTCCGCCACCTTGGCAAAAGGTAATTTTTGTTTAGCTGGTTCCTGCAGGATCGCCTGTAGTTCATTCTCCTTCAGAAGTTCTTCTATAACGGCCAACTCTTTACTGTAAGGAGTGCCTGTCATCTGCCGGCGTATTGTATCGGCAAACTGAATAGTAGTCTGCAAGATCGCGATCAGGCTTTCCACACCTTTCTCAATCGCCTTATACGCATTGTCTCCTGCTATGAGCTGGTTTAATTTTCTCTTCAGATTGTCCTGTTGATCACTCAAACGGCTGCGTTCATCCGTATCCAGCAGATATTGTTCTGCACCGTCAAACCAGGTAGCGTCATAAGGAAACGCGATCCCGTTTGCTCCAAATAAACGGATAGTAGTACTACGTGCATTCACTGCATCTACTTCCGACAATGGATTACGGAACATTTCTTCCAGCAGCTCTGATCCTCCTCTTGTATGCGTACGGTTAAAGATGGAATATATACCACCGTTCGTACCGCTTTTACCGAAGATATTCAGATCATTCAGTGTTTGTTTATCCGTCATTAAGCCCATACCAGCAAATGTTTTTACTTTCTTTTTCTTCTGATCAATAAGATAGTGCTACCAATCAGCAAAATACCCGGAATAACCCACATGAGAAAGTATTTCAGTCCTTTTACACCTTCTTTGGTCAGGGAAATATCGTTATCAGTAGAAGGCGGACGACTTACATCTACCGGTACGGTGCCATAAGATAACCAATGGAACATGCCCGGGATCAATGAGAAGTTAGATGCGCCATAACGTCTGATTGGAGGATTCATACCACCGTTGCTGATACAATCGGCATCTCCCAGGATCATAATACGCTGTTCCTTGTTGCCTACTTTTCTTGACAAAGCATAGGCAGTTACAAAGCTGTCCACTTTTTCTCCGGCAGCAACATCTACGGAAGCAGAATCATTGACGAAGTCAATCGTTTTAACCTCATTCCATGTTTTCATGGTATCTACTGTCTGCAATACCGGAACTGCGTTAAAGCCTTTTTCAGGACTAAATACTAAACCCGCGCTTTTCACCATTCCTACATATCTGCGTTGTGCACGCATCAACTTGTATATCGGCGCAATTTTCTCTGCTGCTGGTGTAGCAACTGCCATTACAACGTTTGCCGCTACATCCTGTTTAGGCTGCACCAGCTGACCAGGAATAGTTTTAACACCGAACTGCTCAATGAAAGCTTCCATTACAGGAGAGCCTGGCTTTAAGGTAATAGCGAGGTTACCGCCATTAGCAATATATACGTCCAGTTTCTTTTTAGTAGCGCTATCCAATGCTTCTTTCATATCTGAGATAACGATGATATCGATACCCTTTGGAATCTCTTTATCACCTGTCAGGTCAAGAGCTTCCACATCACAACCCTGGTTAGTCAGTGCATAACGAAAGGTCTTTACAGAAGAGAAGAGTGTATAGTCTTTGATCCTGTCTCCTTCGATTCCTCTTTCTCCATGCCCCTGCAGGAAACCGATTTTAGGCAGCTTCATCACCATTCTCTTGAACATAGCCGTTACCTCGCCTTCATCCGGGAATTTCATCATATCCTCATAGATCCTCAGCCATGCTTTCTGCCCGTTACCTCTTTCTACTAAACGAACAAAGGTATTGCCCTCATCCGTCAGGTTGACCTGTTTCTTGATCTGCTCAGGCGTCAGGAACATATTGATATCCAGATCACGGATCTCTGCTTCCTTAGCAGCCATTTCAGCGAGCGTTTTATTCTTATAAACAAAATCCAGTCGTGGATTATTGCTTGGTTTATCGTAGTAGTAAACGTATTTCAGTTTGGTTTCCGGTTTGAAACGGATATACTGTTTTAGACGTTCCTTATCTTCATTTACCTGGCTTGGAATACCGTTGTAGTATTCTCTGTCGAGGATGTTCACATAAGTGGTGATAGTGAGGTCTCCATCGAGCTTAGCCATCACAGCCTGACTGTTGGGCGTCAGTGTATTACGTTTCGTCTCTGTCGTATCCCAATAAGCCATGAGCATAGGACGGGAAGTAGCATAGCCCACCAGCATCGCCCCAACCACCACTACTGCGTATCTCCCCCATACTACTGCAAAAGAAGCATGAGTACGGTTAGCCTGTAATTTCTGGATGCTCAGCGTGAGGAACATAGCGATAACTATCACAAAGTACAGTACATCTTCGCTACAGATCAATCCCATGATCATCTCATTACAACGACCGGAAATAGACAACCAGTAAGTAATATCACGAACAAAATCAATATCCTGCCCTACCTGTTTCATATAACTGAGTGCTGCCAGCAGCACCAGCGTTCCTAATGCAGCCACTACCTGATAGGAAGTAAGGCATGACATAAACAGGCCAATAGCCGCATACGCACACAGTAGCAGGTATAATGACAATAAGCCTGATAATACGGGAGCCAGTTCAAAGTTTTCTACGGTGCACATACCTATCACCACATATATCATCAGTATGCCGATCAGTATCAGACTGTAAAGCATCATGGCCGTGAATTTACCATAAATGATCTGTGCAGAGGTTACAGGTGAAGAGTACAATAATTTAATAGAACCACTGCTCAGTTCACGGCTCATCAGCCCCATGGTAAGCAACGGCATATACAGATATAGATACCCCTGAACGGTTGAAAATAAACCGAGCTGACCGGAGAAAATGCCTGCCGTAATAAAGTAGTTACCCAAACCAATGTTTTTAGCGCGAACAACCTCCTGCAGGTGCTCAGCAAAGGCCATTCCCGTCTGGAAAGTAAAAACTATCAATATCATCCAGGCGATCGGCGAATAGAACAAGGTGAACAATTCTGCCTTGGCGATCTTAAAAATACGTCTCATTTAATATCTTGTTATCGGATTTTACTTATTGTTTTTCTTTGACAGTCTGGCAAATACCTCATCAAGTGAGCTCTTTTCAATGATCAGTTCCATCAGTCCCCAATCCTGGCTCACACTGGCAGCAGCAAAGCGTTGTGGTGTTTTCTTTTCACCATCATAACCCAGACGGTATCTGAAAGGAGCAATCTGCTCTACGGATCTGATACCTTCCACGCTCATCAGTGCATCACTTACAGGAGGTGTATCCAGCGTGACTACAAGTGTATTGGGTTCTATGTAGTTATCAAACATTTCCAGTGAACCGGAGAATACCATCTGTCCTTCTTCGATCATTTTGATCTCTCTGCAGGTAGCCTGTACCTCTGTGAGAATGTGCGTAGAAAGCAGAACTGCACGGTCCAATGCGATCTGTTTGATCAGGTTACGTACTTCCACTATCTGATTCGGGTCGAGACCATTGGTAGGTTCGTCCAGTACGACAAACTTCGGGTTGTGTACGATCGCCTGTGCGATACCCACACGTTGCTGATAACCACCGGAGAGGTTACGTAAGAGACGCTCTCTGAAATGCGCTACGCCGCATCTTTCCAATGCATCGGCCACCGCTTTCTTTACCTGTGTTTTTTCTACCATTCTCAGTTCAGCACAGTAGGTCAGGTATTCCTCTACCGTAAAGTCGAGATACAGGGGCAGTTTCTGCGGCATAAAGCCAATATTGCGTTTAGCAGCTACAGGATTTTCTTTCAGGTTGACGCCATTGATAAATACTTCCCCTTTAGACTGCTTCAGCACCCCACAAATGATATTCATTGTGGTAGATTTACCAGCTCCGTTAGACCCTAATAGTCCGACTACTCCCTGGCTGCTGATCTCAAAATTTATATCTCTTACCGCCCACTGTGACGCGTACCGGTGAGATAAGTTTTCAACTTTTACGATAGTATGTTCCATTCATTACGGATTGTTTAATAAATAAAATAGCAGGCGTAAGCACGGCTTACACAATTACCAGCAACAATAAAAGATCTGGGAGTAACTAACTTCCAATTGCCCGGGGACTTAAACCCCGGACAATTGGAAGGGTTAGGGATCAATAAGTGGCGTTCGCGATGGCGCGTACGTCAATATTGAATTTTGACTTATAGTAGTTCACTAATAAGTCGAACTTCTGTTTGATCATAGGATATGAAAGATATGATGCCATCTGCGCGTCGGTACGTGTCAGGATAGCAAGAAGATAGGTCGTCTGATCATTGCTCTTGGCTTGCGGCCAGGAATAGGTTCCGTAGTACCACTCAGATGGATTTCCGTTTGGCAAATAAGAGGCTGGTAAGAATCCTCTTTGTCTGAATGCATCGACGTTAGCAGGGTTGGACGCATTGATCGGAGATGCCGGGTAAGTCACATAATCACTGATATCATAGAAAGCAGCGGGGAAATCCATGATCTTATTCTGGATATAGTAATTCCAGATGACCTGAATCAATATATTCCTTTTTGCCACTTTATCAGCTGATGACATGGTGCGCAGTGATGCGTTCATGCCGGCAAAGGCGATGGATTTTCCTATTACTTTGTAGTCGAAATAGAGGTATTCTCTTCCCGGCGGATATCCTACACGATACTGTTTAATAGTATCGGCCATAAATACGCGATAAGGGATACCCTGGGATTTTTTGAAGTCTTCAGGTAAAAACTTCAGCCAGATATCATCCAGGAATTGCAGCATATCCATGGTGTAGGCAGGATTTGCCAGCACGGCTGTATCAATTTTAGAATTTCCTCCACCCGTTGACGGCACCCACAGGAAGTCTTTCTGTGTGAAATTATAGAGGAAATAGGAACCGTAGGTATTGTAAAGGGATTGAATTTTATCATTGGCCTCCGCTGGTGCATCACCCTGTGGTAAAACATAATCTACCGGTACATCGATCTCGGGGCCGATAGCTACGTCCTTTTTGCAGGAATACAACACAACACTGCAAAGACAGGTGATAATAAATATATGCTTCATAGATGAATGAATTGCTTGTTAGTATTATTATTGTCCTACTCTGTCTGGCATCTGACCAGAAGGGTTCTGTTTAAGTGCCGAATTCTTCAATATCACACTTGTCGGAAAAGGCAATACATACATAGCATCGTTCTTAGTAAGCTTGTATTGTAAAACACTTTCCCCCAGATCATGCTGATAACGATGTTGGATCTCAGGCATACCATAACGACGCAGATCAAACCAACGGAAACCTTCGTATGCAAATTCCTTACGACGCTCATCCCGTACTGCCTGCAGCAAGGTTACCTTATCGGTGATCACTTCATCCGCATACCCCTCAATACGTTTACGCCGGAGATCATTCAGGTCTTTCAGGGCGCTACCCAGTTCACCCAGTTGCACATTGGCTTCTGCCCTGTTCAGCAAAGCTTCTGAAGAGCGTAAGGTTTGTGCCAGATCAAGTCCTGTAGGCAGCTTAGACACCAGTTGTACATTGGTATTTGTTTGCAGAGAAAAGCCGACCCTGTACCTGGCGTCGTTGCTATCGTAGGTGGACAGGAACCTTGCAGCAGGCACATAAGTACTCTGGTTAGGCTGTGTGTTGCCACCAAACAGCCACTCTACCTCAGCATTATTATAAGTAAGCCATGTACCAGACTCTGTAGCAAGCGTGGTCATGTCCAGTATCTTACCCCCCTCTTCAAACACCTTATTGGCTTCTGCCACACTTTCTTTCCATTTCTCCATAAAGAGATATACTCTTGACAATAAAATATGAATGGCAGGTTGATTGATATGATAATCTCTGCGCATAATCTGCAAGGGATCCATCAATGATGATGCTTCCAGCAGGTCATGTACGACCAGGTCATACACTTCTCCGACTGTGGCCTGCGGCAAGGGTGTTGACACGATGCCTGATGTCACCTTTAATGGTATACAAAGCGACTTTGGGTTGTAGTTATAAGGCTCTCCATATACATTTGCAAGCCGGAAATAATACATTGCCCGTACCGCCAGTGCCTCTGCTTTTACACGATCTTTTTCCTGCTGGGAACCGATAGATTTATCTATATTTTCCAATACAGCATTACAGCCTAATATTTTCGTGTAATACTGTGCATAGGCGGTAGCTGAAGGGTCTTCTGCAATCAGCACGCCCACGCCATTTATATCGGCCAGTTTAGGCTGCCAGGTATACCAGAGGTAGTTCACCTGTGCATCATAAGAACCTACTACATTAGATGGATCATTTGCATATTCCAGGAAGAAATCAACGTCATCATCCATGAAATAAAGAAAATTCAATGGCTCTGAATTAGTCATATATCCGGATCCAATCAGCAATTCTCTGAAATCTGTCGCCGTTTTAGGAATCACGTCACTCTGCGATTTCTCCTCCAAAAATTTTTTACAACTGCTCAAAGTAAGCAGACCGGCCAGACCGGCTATTAAAAATAACTTACGTTTCATGCGCTATAATGTTAGAGTGTCATGTTAAATGAAAGCGACGCCAGTCTGCGTGCCGGCCAGCCCACTGTTTCCGGATCATAACCTCTCCATTTCTTATCAAATGTGATCAGGAAAGGGTTTGTTAAACTGAATGATGTGCTCAGACGTTTAATATGGATTCTTTCGAGTATCGACTGTGTGAATTCATAATTCAGTGACATCTGACGACAACGGATAAAATCAGCATTTCCCACCATATAATCAGATGCATTATACAAGGTATATGGTGTCAGTGTTGTTGATTTATTTAACTGCGGTAAAGTCAACTCATAGTAACGGGGGTTACCTGGAGGGATTACCGGCACATTGGTATTTAATTCATCTCCCGGATGTTGCCAGCGTTCTTTCAGGATACGTGGCACATTCTGTTCAGGAGTTGGGGCGCCACTTGCATTATAAAATGAAGGCAGACGTTTGCTGGCGCCAAACGCCACTGCAAACTGCGCACTGAAGGATATATTCTTATACCTGAACATGGTATTGGCACCACCTGAAAAATCGGGTTCCAGTTTTCCTGATTTAACGAGGAAATCAAGATCATTGGAAGTAGGCTTGATATCCAGATTATTAAACATAGGGATACCGGTGTTGTGGTTAAGTCCCGCATAGGAATAAGAATAGAAGGTAGAGTATGCCTCGCCATTCACAATCGCCTGACCGCCCAGATAGTCGGCTAGCAGGTTGACTCTTTCATTCTCTTTCACCTTGTTTCTTGCCAGACCAGTATTCACAGAAATCTGCCAGCTGAAGTCCTTTGTTTTAACAGGGATAACACTTATAATCAGGTCATACCCCACATTTTCTATCTGAGAGCCAAATACGGTTGCAGAACCCATACCGTTTTCAACAGGTATCTGGCGGGAAGCCAGCACATTACTTGATTTCCTGTAGTAATTCGCTGTCGCATTGAATCGGCCATTCCATACAGAAACATCCAGCCCAAGGTTCCAGGTCTTGGTTTTTTCCCAGCCTAAATCCGGGTAGGGCAAAGACTTAATATTAAGGGTGTATTGTTTGAACTGGTCATTCAGCCCTCCGTCTGTGGCGATAAGGTATGGAGACACGGCTTCCACTGCGTTACCCTGATAACCATAAGTGGCAGACAGATCCAGCGCATTCAGCCAGTTGTTGTTGTTAAGGAATTTTTCATTTGCAAGGCGCCATCTGCCACCCAGTGACCAGGTAGGTTGAAAACGTTTGTTTTTATCCTGGCCAAAACGATTAGAGGCATCCAGTCGCGCGTTAAAGTTGAAAATGTAACGGGCGTCATATGCATACACAGCAGAGAAATATTCGCTCAGGAAATTGCTTTCCTGGTTCACGATCCTGGAATTCAGTCGCATGTCCTCATGCAGGTTTGGCGCGGAAAAATTTGTCAGCATTGCCGGCATCAAAGGCACCGGTGCAAAGCTTTCTCCGCGGTAGCGCAGATAACCATAGCGGGTATTGGTGCTTCCTTCCAAAAGAGAAGATCTTGCTTCGATACCACCCTGTAAGGTCATATTATGCTTTTGTGCAAATGAGTGGTTGTAAATAAGGGCATTCCTTACGGTATAGGATCTGTTGGATGCACTTTCCAGCTGTGCCAGTCCTCCGAAAGGCAGACGGCTGGCCAATTCTTCAGGGCTATTGGAAGACACCGTACCAAATTCATACCCTCTGTATTGCGTAGCAAAGTAAGAGAGTTCGGTCGCATAGGATTTGATGTTGGAGGTGGCTGAACTATAAGAAAGCAGACCCTGGTATTCCAGCCCTTTTGCCAACTCATAACGTACATCGATAGTAGATCCCAGTGTAGTCGTATTATTTCTGTTACCCGTATTGTCTATTTCGTTCTGAATATTGTACAGGTAAGAAAATTTATTGAGATAGGAAGTACTGGAGATCTGGCTTACCTTCTCATGAAAGAAAAATGTTCCGTCATCGTTATACAGCGGGATGGTCCTGGCAGTCTGATAGGCATAATCGAATGGATTCACACCATATGCGAAACCATCAGTCTTACGTACAGTACCATTCAGCAGGAAGTTTACAGTCATCTTCTTACCAAATTTCAGGGTCGTATTAGATGAAGCGGAAAAAGTACTCAGATCATTTCCTTTAGCTTCTCCTTTCTGCTGTTGCACATTGAAGGAAGTTCTGTTCATGATCTTCTCTGTTCCTCCGGAGATGCTGATACTGTGATTCTGGTTAAAGGAATTACGAAAAAGCAGTTTAAACCAGTCTGTATTCTGGTTTTCCATTTTTCTATACCTTGCCAGATATGTAGGGTAGTCTATTTCTTTATTTTGTAATTGCTGGATAAGCTGACCGTAACCAATTGGCAAAACAGTATTGGTATAACTGTCGCGGTTGGCGTATACTTCTTTGGAGAACTGCATCAGCTCCTGGGAGTTCATCAGATCATACATACCATAATCAGGACGCTGACCCACAGACAGACTGTTAGTATATGAAACAGATAACTGGCCAGGGCGTGCTTTTTTGGTAGTAAGAACGATTACACCGTTGGCTGCCTGAGAACCATAGATGGCGGTAGCAGACGCATCTTTCAATACAGTGATGGTTTCAATATCATTAGGGTTCAGCCAGGCAATAGCGTTAGATGCGATTAGTCTGAGATCGGCAACATCACCTGCCAGCGAACCACTACCATTCGGAATAGGAAGCGGATCACGCTGAATGATACCATCTACAACCCAGAGTGGTTCCTGATTACCCAGAATAGTTGAAGTACCACGAATACGGATCTTAGGACTTCCGCCTACCTGGCCCGTCTGTGTTATTACAGACATACCGGGAACAACCCCCTGTAACATCTGATCGATCGAGGTTTCACCCGCAATTTTTATCTCATCGGCTTTTACAGAATATACAGCGCCCACATAGTTACCTTTGTTGACGTTCATATAACCGGTAATCACCACATTATTCATTTCGTAATCCTTCCTGTTCAGGGTAATATTCAATACAAGATTATTACCTTCTGTCACCAGCAAAGAGCTGGCCTGCGCTTTATTGAGTGTATAAGCAGAGTATCCGTTGGCAGATTTCTGCACCGCGATTTCCAACGATTCGAATCCCAGCATGGAAACCTGGATCACTGTATTTTCAGGAAGGTGATTGAAGTAAAAGGTACCGCTGTTGTTGGTGATCGTACCATTGACGGTATTTTTAATTCTCACGGATACACCCGATAACAATTCCCCTGTACTGGTACGGATCGTACCGGTGATGGTAGTTGGAGGTAATACTTCCGCAGCTTTCCGTGACAGAACGATCGTTTTGTCCTTGATAAGATAAGTGACCGGCTGGTCCTTCAGCATTTCATCCAGAAATTCCGTTAAGGGCATATCCTTGGCGGAAACTGATACTGTTGCGGTTTCACTGATGGTATTTGTATTGCTGAATACAACATATCCGGTTTGCTGCTTGATGGCAGAAAAAACTTGTTTGTAAGGTATAGTTTTACCTGATATAGAGATAGTTTGTGCATGCCCTGTGGCAGCGGCCTGCAAGATGACGGTAATTAGTAATACAGCGGTCAGTTTCATAGCCAGAAAGATTTTGGTTAGGCTGGCGCTTGTAACCCGGCGATCGGGTGGCCAATAGCGTTTTTTTTGCATAAATTGCATCAGATTTGGTTGTTAATAAATGTGAATCGAAAAGACATTAATGGACTAACCAGGTCATGTTAAACGTCACGGCCGCAATCCGTGACGTTCTTTTTATTGGTTAGTTTTTGACAATACATCTCCTGACCGGAGTTCCTCCAGTAATTAATTACGCTTTCGGCATAGCTTTGGTTGTTTACTTGTTTATTACGATGAGCTTGCGTCCCTCCACCCTAAAGTCGACCTGAAATCTTTTTAAAATATCTAATAAGTCTGTTAAAGCAATCTGCCTGGTCATTTCCCCGATAAACTTATCTGCATTCGGAATACCATTCTCATATACCACTTCTATGTCATACCATCGTTCCAACTCGCGCATGACTTCTTCAAGGTTGGCGCCGTCAAAGTTGAACAATCCATTTTTCCAGGCTAATATTTTCTCCGGATCCTGATTATCTGTTATGGTGATCTTATTATTTATTATCCCCGCCTGTTGGCCTTGCTGTAGTGTTACAGCCTTTTTATGATCGGTTGATGGCACTCCTACCCTTATGCTACCATTAATAAGTGTGGCACGGATGGCGCGCTCGTTCTCGTATGCATTCACATTAAAAGAAGTACCTAAGACTTCTATATCAATCTTGTCTTTAACTGCTACAATAAAAGGCTTATTTGCATTCTTTATGACATCAAAATATACCTCTCCGGTTATTTCTACCCTTCTTTCATTCCCAACGAAGCTGGTAGGAAACCTGATAGAACTGGCCGCATTCAGCCATACATTAGTCCCGTCGGGCAGTGTTACCTGGAATTGTCTGCCTGCGGGTGTAGTCATTATATTATACTGAGCATCCATATTTCCGGTTGTGGTCGGATCGTATACTAACTGTCCTTCGGAGAGGACGATGGATGCACCGCTCTGATTAGCTATTATACCACTGCGCAGACTATCCAGGACTACTTCCCGGCCATCTGACAGTGTAAGAATGGCTCCTTGTTTACCAGGCTCAATGTTGACCGGTACTGACGCTATTACAGCCGGTTTGTTGTGGAGACGTGATGCCCAGTAATAAGAACCACCTACTAAAAGCATGGCGATCGCTGCTGCCCAACCCCATTTTCTCAGATAAACAGGGCGTATGCGTACAGGCTCGTCATTAAATTCAGGTATATGCTGGCTAATCTTACGGATTATTTTGTCTGAATCATAGGTATAGAACTGCTGCAGATGCGTGGTGAGCTGCTGGGGATCAGTCATCTGTTCAAACAGATCACGGTGGTGGGCTTCAGCATTTATCCATGCTGTCAGCTCAATCTCCTCAGCTTCATTCAGGCTGTTATCAAGATATTTAGCGATTAATGCGGCTATATAATGATTCTTTTCTGTCATGCTATACTACTAAAACAACTAACTCCACTTTATATACCGGTCTACTTTAAACTTTTTTTAAGTTTTTTTTACCGGTGTAAAATATTCAACGCTAAAACGAGCATGGGCAAGGAAAGTAACTTATTTTTAAGGATGGCGGTACGCAGTAATGCTACCCCTTTGGCTTTTTGATTCAGCACTGTCTGATAAGCCATATCTAATTCAGCGGCGATTTCGGGAGCGCTTTTCCCTTCTATAATGGCCAGGTGTACAACCTGCCGGCATTGTGGTGGTAATTTTTCTATTTCCCCTGATATAATATGTAAGACTTCTGTTTTTATATATGCATTCTCTACATCTATTGAGAAACGTTCGGCCCCCCTTTCTATGGAATTATGAATATTATCATGGCGTTTTTGCGCCTTTATATAATTAAGTGCCGCATTTTTTGCTGCGGTGAACAGGAAAGACTTCAATTGTCCTAAGGAAGGAAAATCCTCTTTTCGCTGAAAAGCGTTGATAAAACATTCTGAAACAATGTCCTCTGCCGCCATAGTATCCCCGATCAGCTGCTCTGTAAAAAAACAAAGTGACTGTTGATAGAGCGTATATACCTGGTGCAAAGCTTTTCTGTCTCCTCGCTGAAAGGCGGAAATCAGCTCAATTTCTTCATATGCTGTTCTGGCTGACAATTCGGTTAAATCCAATTGAAGTCACAAACTATGTTAAAAAAAGTTAACGCTCAAGAGTATCTCGCAAATATTTAAAATATAATTAAACGACATATAATATAATATTGGCCCCTATCCTTGTAAAAAGTGCATTCTGTCGCTTTAAAACAACCAATTATAATTAAATAAACGAACTGAGCAGCCATCTTACTATAAATTTTTAGTGAACCGTCATCCATTCCTGATATCTGGTGTCCTGCTCATATTTGTTATATGTCCGAAGCCGCTGCATTTATCGACCGCATCAAAAGTGCTTATACCAGAGAAGAGCTACCTGCCAAAACTTTGCTGGCAAAGGAAGGCGTATTAGCCCGGAAGTTATTTTATATTGATAAGGGTTGCTGTCGGTGCTGGTTCAACAACGACGGTATAGACGTTACCTTTCAGTCTCTTTTTGGTTGTCAGATCAGTTCCGTGGTACGGAATGGAAACTGCTGCTTTTTAATGAGGAAAAACTAAGTGGTCAGCATGAACAACCGGAGGTGATCAACAATTTAGAGGAAAATATCAGTAAGGCTTATGGCATAGATAAGGGAGCCGTGTTGATCAGACCTGATGGTTATATTGCTTTGATAGCTGCTACAGCGGAGATGCACTGGACTATCTGAAAGATTTAAACCGCAATTAGCTTGATAGAAGAAACCCGGCAAGCCTACACTTGCCGGGCGTGTCTTACTGGCTACTTTGCAATCTGCAAAAGCAGATCGCTTACTTTATCTGCCTGAGTGAGCATCGGGCAGTGTCCTGATTCAACGGAGTAAACATTTTTAATACCAGCTGCACTGATCATCTTTTTCTGCAGATCAATAGTGATTGCATGGTCCTGAATAGTTTGAATATAATATTTGGGAACGCCCGCGAAAGCCGGGTTCTTTAAAAATACTTTATCAGCCTGTGGAGCGATAGGCTCTGGTCTGTTATTGTCCATGAGCAGTTTTTTCACCTCGTCATTGGCATCCTGTGCGAATACAGGAACGATTTTATCGTTCGAAATAATAGCAAGCGAGCCATCTGCAGAAAACTCTAATGACGGACCAAACAAAGAATTAGGATCCATGGTGGTCAGATCAAGAATGGATTGGTTGTTAGCAGGAACGAAACCGGCCAGGTATACAAGCCTTTCCACCTTGCCAGGAATTGAATCGGCAACAGCGGTAATGATCGCGCCACCAAGACTATGCCCCACCAGTACTACCGGACCGTTTGTTGCATTGATCGCGGCCACCACTTTATCACGATAAGTGTTGATGGTAATTTTTTTAGGATCAGTCTGATCCTGACCATGGCCTGGCAACTCCACAACAACTACGTTGTTTCCGGAAGCTTCCAGTTTTGTTTTTACAAACTGCCATGCATAAGGCGCCTGAAAAGCACCGTGTACCAGTACAAAGGTTTTTGAAGGATGTTCATTGTTGTCATCTTTAGAACAACTGCTGAAAGTTAACAGCGTAGCTATTGCCAATAAGCCTAAATAGACCAATGGTCTTGCGATACGCGTTCCTAAGTGTGTTTTCATGTCTGTGTGATTAATTTCCACAAACCTCGGCCGATTCTATCTGCTAATTTTTCACTTAGGTTAATTTTCGGAAAAGTTCCGGGACATAGGGGTAACATGCTTATGACCTAACACAGCGTATAAACGTTTTAGGATTACTTTTTTTCTTCCGGATTTTCTTTTTTAAGGATGCCCTTTTCAACACTTTCATTCAACAATTGCTCTGCATATGCCCAGATAGCGGTGGAACCATGCTGGATAGCTTTCTTCTTATCATACACTTTTTGGTAATCAACATTAAATTCAACCCAGGTACCGCCATTGTTTGACGTATTCTGCAATAAAGGCTCAAACCTGTCCATCGTTTTTGCAAATTTTGCATCATCAGTAAGACCTTCTTCAAACTCTTCCCATATGGCTATAAATTCCTGCGCCTGCGCTTCCGGCAAGATGCCGAAGATACGTTGTGCAGCCAGGCGTTCTTCGTCTGTATTCGTATGATTTTTCGCAGTATCATAAATAAAAGTGTCGCCTGCATCAATTTCAACCAGGTCATGAATCAAGACCATCTTTACGACCTTCAGTACATCAATTGGCTTGTCGGCATGTTCTGCCAGCACGAGCGTCATCATTGCAAGATGCCAGCTGTGTTCTGCATCATTCTCGTGCCTGTCGCTGTTAAATAGTTTAGTTCTACGTTGGATGTATTTTAACTTATCAATTTCTTTGATAAAAGCTACCTGTTGCAACAATTGGTTTGTGTTCATCAGTTTGCGCGTTATGAGATAATTGTAAAACGCAAAGGTAAGTTGCCTGCACACAATAAATGCATGTAGCTGATGTAAAAACAAAATAGCTTCACAGGTTTGTGAAAGCTATTTTATCGTTCAATGTATGAATCTCCTGCTGCTATATTACCGGGAAATTACCGCCGTCTATGGCATAATTCGCACCCGTGATATAGGAAGCTCTGGGCGTAACAAGGAAGTAGATCAGTTCTGCCGTTTCTGCCGGATCAGCCATTCTGCCAAGTGGTACACCGCCCACTCTTTCGAAAAGCCGCTGGGTGATTCCTTCGACTGTAAGACCTGCCTTCTGTGCCAAATCCTCCAGAAAAACCGACATTGCCTCCGTATTATTCAACCCGGGAGATACGGTGATGACCCTGACTCCTTTGGCAGCTACTTCCTGCGATAGCGACTTACTATAAGCATTTAATGCTGCTTTAGCGGCGGTATAAGCCATCGTAGACTCCCAGATCGGGAACTGGCCACTGGTAGACGAGATATGGATGATAACACCGCTCCCCTGCTCCAGCATTTTGGGTAATAAAGCCCGGTCCAGGCGGACTGACGACAGTAAATTGATCTGCATCGCCTGATTCCAGTGATCGTCTGTTAATGTGCTGAATCCTCCTCCTGGGAAAGTATTAGCGCCCATGTTGTTGATAAGGATGTCCACTCCGCCAAATAACGATTGGATCTCTGTAGTAACTTTAACCACTTCTGCTGGCTGTGAAAGGTCAGCCGGTATGAAATGATAAGCAGGATTAGCCTCTTCCGGCTGGTTACGGGCAGTGACGATCACTTTTGCACCTGCCTCCAGTAATCTGGCGGTAACTGCTTTTCCGATGCCTTTGGTACCACCTGTTACGAGGGCTATTTTGCCTTTGAGCTCTCCCTGTTGATCTTGTTGATTGTTCATTGTTAGAATAAATTTACTTTTGTTTCGTAAAGAAACTAAAGCAAATAATAACATCCTTCTTTGCATGGCTAAATAGTGGTTACATGCTGGCAACTAAAAGGCAAAAAGTGGTAACATATTAGTAACTAATGAGAAAAGCGCTTCAGAATCCAGAGAACTGCGCGGTCGTACGCACAGTAGGGTATATTGGAAACAAGTGGAAGCCGATCATACTGATCAGGCTCCTCACGAGTGGTAAAGTTCGTTTTGGCCAGCTGGCCTCCAAAATACCTGACATATCCCGAAAAATTTTAAGTCAGCAGTTAAAGGAGCTGGAAGAGGACAAACTGATTATTCGTCACAGTTTTATGGAAAAACCACCACGCGTTGAATATGAGCTAAGCAGTCTGGGAAAAACACTCATTCCTGTATTAAAGGCGATGTTTGATTGGGGTAATCAGCTGGAAGAGCCTGATAAAAGATGCATCTGGGAGCCTGTGATTGATTAACAGCAATCTGTATATCACGTTTCGGGGGGCTAAGCAATTAAGTGTTGTTTTAAATACTTCGCCGTCTCAGATACCTTATTTTCCAGCAGCTGCCTGACATTTCCCTGGAAGACCAGTTCACCGCCATATTTACCGGCTCCGGGGCCAATATCCAGGATCCAATCTGCCTGTGCGATGACATCCAGGTTATGCTCAATGACAATCACGGTATTGCCCTGCTCTACCAGCCTGTCCAGGACTTGCAGTAGTTGCCCGGTGTCTGCCGGATGAAGTCCGGTACTTGGTTCGTCAAGTACGAGTATTTTATTGGCTTCCGCCAACTCGGCGCTTAACTTTAAACGTTGCCTTTCACCACCTGAAAATGTGCTGAGGCGTTGTCCTAGTTTCAGGTACCCGAGACCGAGTGCAATCAGCAGTTCAAAATGTGTGACAAAATCATATTGCTCAAAAAAGGTCATCGCTTCCTCTACTGTCAGATTCAGCACCTCTGCTATATTCTTATGCAGGAATTTATACTTTAAGACTTTAGGATCAAATCCGGTTCCATGGCAGACGTCGCATGGTTGTTCAATATCATCCATAAAGGCAAGGTCTATTTTTTCAACCCCCAAGCCTTTACAATCAGGACATGCGCCGAGACTGTTGGTACTGAAAAGCCGGTCACTGACCTTGTTTGCTGAAGCAAACAATCTTCTTAGTTTGTCAGACAGGTCCAGATAGGTCAGTAATGTACTTCTTTGACTGCCTGTAATCGGAGACTGGTTGATTATTTTCACCTCCGGCAATTGTAGCGGCAACACCTTCCCTATCAGTGTACTCTTGCCAGAACCGGCGACGCCGGTAACGACCGTTAATACGTTCCTGGGAATATCCACTGTAATATTCTTAAGATTGAACAGGCTGGCATTCTCTATCCTGATGGATGTCTGAGCCGTACGTGGGTTGTCTCTGTATGTACGTTTCTGTGAAAAATACTTCCCGGTCTTACCCTTTGAAGCGAGCAATCCTTTAAACGATCCTTCATAAATAATTTCTCCCCCATGGACACCTGACAGCGGACCTACATCTATTACGTGATCCGCGATCTTGATGATATCCGGGTCATGCTCTACAATCAGTACCGAGTTTCCTTTTTCCTTTATTTTCCGGATGATCTTTGAGATGTTATCCAGATCCTTTGCATGTAGACCAATACTTGGTTCGTCGAAAATGTACAGCAGATCCTCGATACTATTTCCCAGATGTCTGACCATCTTGATTCGTTGTGACTCACCGCCTGAAAGCGTATCAGTGGTTCTGTCCAGTGTAAGATACTGCAACCCTATGGTGACTACATTCTCCAGCTTTTTCTGCAACTCGTACCGTATTGCGCTAAAGGACTTCGAAGAGAGCGTATGAATAAATGCGAGTAGTTCGCCAACAGGCATTGCAGAACAATCTGCAATATCCATTCCCTTGATTTTACAGGAAAGTACCGTTTTGTTAAGCCTTTTGCCCTTACAATCAGGACAGCTTACCGTGTTTATAATTTTCTGCAGTTCCTTTTTCCGCAGATGATGTTCTTTAGATTCCTTTTTAAGAAAGTCGTTTTTAATCCTTGGCAGTAAGCCGATATACTGCATTGTTTTGCCCCAAGACTTATCCGGATGCGGTGGCTTATGTTCCTCCGCATAGAGTAGTAATTCCAGTTCTTTCTTACTATAGTCTCTTAGTTTTTTATCCCGGTCAAAATAACCTGAATGGGCATAACGGATCCATCTATAGCCTCCAGGCTGGAAGGTAGGGAACAATATGGGGCCTTCATTCAGTGACTTATCCTTGTCAAGCAGTGCATCTGTGTTAATCGTACTTATAAATCCCAGTCCTTCGCAGGTGGGACACATACCCTGGGGGTGGTTAAAAGAAAAGATACTTGAATAACCTACAAAAGGGTTTCCCATCCTAGAAAACAAAAGCCGTAAAGAGGCGTAGATGTCAGTTGCGGTCCCGACTGTAGACCTGGCATTACCTCCTATCCGTTTCTGACTGATGATAACAGGAACATTCAGGTGTTCAATCTTATCGACATCCGGAATACCGAGATGGCTCAACCGGTTCCTGGTGAAGCTATGCTGGGTTTCATTTACCTGTCGCTGTGCCTCTGCGCCGATCGTTTCGAAAACCAGGGATGATTTTCCAGATCCTGATACCCCGGTAAAAACAACAATCCGGCCCTTAGGGATCTCCAGTGAGATATTTTTGAGGTTATTCTGGCGGGCTCCTGATACCTTTATCATACGGTTATTCGATTTCATATGCTGCTCTTTGTTGTTAAAGCAACGAAATTAGACCAGGGTTGTGACAGCTATATGTCAGGGGTGCTGTAGTGCTGTTGAAAAAATTCGCTTAGTGTCATTTTTTGCGGTGTAAACTTCTCTTGTAAGGGTTCCAACAGTACTATCCTGTCCAGGCGGAAAACCCGAAAGTCCTTTCTCAGTCTGCAGTAAGCTATTATCAACCAATTGTCGCCTGTCCCGTAAAATGCAAATGGTTCAATTATCCTGTCTGTAGCTACAGCATGTTCATCCATGTATTTAATTTTTACCAGCTGCGCATTGGTCATTGAGATTTGTAATTGCGACAGACAGCTGCTTGAGTGTTCTTTATAGGCAGCTTGCTTAACAATGGTCCTGTCTTGCAACAAATTGACCTTTTCCTTCATTGTTTCCCGGAGTAATGCCTTGATCTTTGCTGTAGCGCCGCTGAATGCCGCCACGAAAGAGGCATCCTTATTTCCCGAGACGATCTCTTCCGCGGTAATAAGCGCATTAGCCTCACTTTCGGTAAACATGACCGGCGGTATACGATATCCATCCATTAAAGTATACCCTACCCCCTCTTCAGTAACTACGGGCACACCTGCCTGCTCCAGGGTTCTTATATCCCTGTAAATGGTTCTGACACTCACGTCAAATTTTGCCGCCAGTTCTGAAGCTGTGACAATCTTTTTAGTTAGTAAACGTATCAGGATAGCGGTTAGTCTCGTCAACCGTTTCATATCAGAGGGGGGCATACTATTCGCTTTATGTACTGTTTACAAAAATCAGGCAAATCTGTCTCCCCGGGTGACTTTAACAATTTTCTGTTTTTTTTCTAAAAGAACACGGATTTTAACTAAAGTGAAAATTCCCCTGATAATTTCAACGGAGCTTTGAAAAAACAAAATACACACATTTAATTTTTCAAAGCTATGAAACTGAATATCAAGAAAATATCGATCGCAGCATTATTGGCCATCGGATGCAGTCTGACATTTAACGCACCTGTTGCCAAAGCCCAGGACGCTACTGACCAAAAAACCCTTACCCAGGGTGACAAAGCACCTAATTTCTCACTGAAAGACCAGGATGGTAAAACATTCAAGCTATCCAGTGTTGTTGGTAAGAAAAAGCTGGTTATTTTCTTCTATCCGAAAGATGAGAGTCCGGTATGTACTGCAGAGGCATGTGCATTCAGAGATGCTTATGAAAAGTACAAAGATGCTGATGCTATCGTAATTGGTATCAACAATGGTACAGTAGAGAGCCATAAAGCATTTGCAACTAAAAATCATCTTCCGTTTACCCTATTGAGCGACCCAGGCAACGTAGTGTTGAACAAATTCGGCGTAAAAGAGCAGGATTTCGGCAACAATATGAAAGCGAGTGGTCGTGAAACTTTTGTTATCGGTCTGGATGGCAAGGTCGTTTACAGTTTCCGTGATTTTATGAAGGGCGATGAACATTCCAGCAAGGTATTAAGCTACCTTTCAGGTAAATAATTTTCTCTGCTTTTTAAGCGCCGGGCATTTATACGTGTCCGGCGCTTTTTTGTACATCCAAAAAGAAATAAAGATGCGCATAAAGGAGCCTGCTAATTATGCAGACGGAAAAGCTATTTTATGCTTTAATTGCTTATGAATTTTATGACACTCCTTATTAAGGTTTGCAAAATCGAAGTCTTTATTGAATTCGTCCTGGCCTGCCCATAGAAACGTATTTGCTGCTTCTTCTTTGAACGCCATAAACAATTCACTTCTGAAAAGAGGTTGCATTTCCGGGTCTTCTATTTGAATAGCATAATCTTCGATAAGGCCAGTTAAGGTATATAAGTCATCGAGCGCGGCATGAAGAGAATCGAAGTCTTCCTTTAAGATATCAAAATCCAAAGTGTTATATGGAATGGACTGTGAATGCAGATACACCGACCATTGTTGAAGGTTTTCGTGATCATCAAAATTAGATTCCAAAGCAATGGCTTTTGAGAGCGTTTCAATATCCCGGAAAAAGAATATGCGCTGTTTTACATCCAATAGCCATTTATCAGTCTCCTCGTCAAACATATCAGTTCCCCATACGGCGAAATAATGCTGATTGTCAAAAATCACATCTACTAAATACTTCCGAAATTCTTCGGATGCCTCTTCTAATGATTTTATCATTTTACTTAATTTTAGCAGGATATTCGTAGTGATGTTTCCTCGACGTATCAGCGCGAAATTCCCTTACTCGTCTGTCCCAGAGATCCTTTTGCCTCTTGACCCGCCATTCCTTTGAAAAGAAAAAAAAGAATACATATACAATGAATCCACCGAAAACGGCGCCTTTTAAAAATATTCCTATATTTTTCATTTACCAGTAGCTTATGCGACTATTCATACATTGTAGCAGCAATTAATATGTGACCAAATGTCTTCCAATCTACATGCTGAGGAATTGGCAATCCAGTATTTTTATAAAATCCATTCATATCCTCTATCCAACTGTACATAGCGTTCAGATAGCTGCGTAGATCCTTATTTTCCCATGATTGAGGATTTGTTTCGAATTGTGTAATGAGTTTATCAAAAAAAGCCAGAAAATCTTCCTTGCTATTTATTTCAAGAGCGTCATTTGTTAAATCATCCATATTATTTAAAGAAGAGTTGTATAAAAAAAGACAATAAATATGAGAAAGAAGTAAAGAATTATCAAATCAATTGTGATGATATCTGATAAACACCTTGAGCACAAAATTGATCGTTTATTCATGCTTTGTTGCTATACCCAATGGTACATCACAAAAAAAAATCGACATAAGCTGTAATTTAGAATCCGTCAGAACAAAACTCAATCTTCGTCCACAATATTATTCAATGATCCTACATAAACGCTGGGATTTAGTAAATTTTCAAGGCGACCTATCTTTAACAAATCTTCGATGACCTTTTCGATACACTCACGGGTCAGTTCTTTAACAAACAGATCAGGAGGACGGACATAGGCTCCATTCAAATTCTCTCCATTCTGCTGATCGATTAGTCTTGACGTCTCAAGGTATTTAAATGTCCAGACGTTTATACCATAACGTATTCCTTCTTTGGTATCAACATGAATGTTGCAAAACTCGTTTTCAACATCATAATCGCCGTAGTCCACTGCTTCAAATTCCAGCCAAAGCTTAAAATCAGGCATAAGGTATTCTTATATTTTAAAGTTGTATGCGAATATACTACAACATCCATATAATATGATTGAAACAGACAATACATCGCAGCCCGGGTAGGAATACATCTTTAGCGTTAGGGTATTCGGAATGAGATACGAGAAGTTATATAAGCTCCCGCCCCTACTCTTCCTACTTTATTTCTGAACCTGGCTGAATATGGATTCCAGCTCTTGCTGGAATTGTTCGCCCCGAAAATTTTTGGCAACAATTTTCCCGCTTGGATCAATCAGGTAAGATGATGGATTTTAATACTTTAGATGAAGTAAGCAATTTTATTCGCCAGTGACTTAGGCAGGTGATATAACATCATCACGTTTTTCAATCTTAGAAAGGAGGCATCACTAAACATCACATCAGAACTGAAATAGCGGCTTGAGGTATCTTATTTGTAAATCAAAAAAGTATGGTACGGATTGTATTGATTGGAAAGGGAAAAAAGAGAATGAAATGGATTACTGGTGGTGTGAGGGAACTCAGGGTATTGCTATGGCCTTTTTAAAAGCTTATAAAGTCACGGAAAATCCAATCTATAAATGGTACGCGACAATGGCCTTTAATATGCACACACCTCACGTAATAGATAACAATCTCACACAATGCCATGGACTAACAGGCTTAGGAGAAATATATTTGGAAGCTTATAGTATCTTGAATGAAGAAAAATGGCTCGATCGTGCCACCTGAATTATTCAGGTATTGATTAACTTAAAAATGGAACACCCTAAATATGGACCATACTGGCTGACACAAAAGAAGCTGCAGCCTACAGCCGATTTTATGTTTATCTTATCCAAAACTAAAGCTGTTAAAAATTACAACGGTGGCGGCAACGAGTACTACGTGGAGCAGATAGAGCAGTTACTGAAGAAGGCGGAAGAGCAATATAACTCAATGTCGAGAGGAGCCAGAGAGTGGCTTAGCAGGTCTCCACAGCTAACAATTCCAGAGCATCAAAAAAACGCACAAATAATCAAATAAAAACATAAATGCACGTATGAAAACACCATTTTTAGTAAGCCCGTTTAGTAAAGATAGTTTTAGCAACGCAGGTTTTACCAGCTCAGCATCTGGCAGTACAAGTGCTGATGGTGCAGGCGCTAAAAGGACAGACTCCATCAGCGCCAGATCCGGCACAGGGAAAATAGCGTTGTACAATAGTAAGGCTGCATTTTTAGTGTGCTCGCTTATTCAGATCTTCTTAACAGCCTGTTCTCAGAACACTGACTACCCCAAACAGGTAGTAGAAAAGGGCGAAGTAGGAAAACAGTTCGAGTATGAGATCAAAGGCGATCCTGACCGCACCAGATACAGGATGACGTACATAGGATCTATAAAGACGAAAAGTGATACAACGTTAAAGTTTCTCAACCTGATAAACATAACCGGCGGTTTTGACAGTCGCAAGGCACATTACACCGGAGCAGTATTATTATACGATCAGCATAATAACTACTTAGGGGACTATGCGGTACAGGACACCCTTTCACTTCCGGTGAGAGTGGAAGGCACCACCCTGGTTTTCTCAGGTCAGCAAGATTGTAACGCCATTACGAAAATTGATTTTTCTAACGAAATTCCAAAAGAAATATTCATTAAATGCGTAGGCGATTCAGGAGACTTCTACCCATTCGACCACGTTGATTTCTCTCCAGACCAGCAGTAATGCCCATGGCATTACTGCTGATTTATCAAACCGGAAAACGAAGTACGCTCGCTAACATTGCTCCTCATTAGGAGAATGGATGAACGGAGGTGATGTCCAGGACTGTACAAAACCATTATCTGGATATCCTGAAATTCTTTAATAACCGGGCCACCAATGCGGCGGCAGAATCATTTAATGCGAAGGTAAAATCATTTAGAAACGCTATGAGAGGAGTAAGGGACGTGAACTTCTTCCTTTTTAGGCTCGTTAAATTATATTCCTAATGGCAATCCCCCAAGAATTCAACTTGATCCCCAAAAGGCAGTTGATAATAAAGACATTAAAGATACTCCGTAAAAAACTAACAGCTCCAAGTCATTGAACTTGAAGCTGTTAATTTTTTCGTGATCCCGCTGGGACTCGAACCCAGGACCCATACATTAAAAGTGTATTGCTCTACCAACTGAGCTACGGAATCATTCCTTCTTTTTGTAATTGGGAGTGCAAAGATAGGATAATATATTTTATAAACAACACCTTTTTAAAAAAACTCCTTCAAATATTTCATCACATGACTTATCGAACATGCTCAAAACCTTATCTACAAAGCACCTCCGGCCCAGTTATTCAATCTCGCCGCCATCAATAAAACACCACACATCTCATGAAAATCTGCACCTTTGTTCGCATGAAGTATAATAGGTGCTCTGTTTCTGATCCTTACTGAAAGCTGATTAAACTCCTTCTTTCCACCTTCCCTTACTTTGCGTAAACTCTCTTTTCCATCTAATCCGATCAGCTCCGCTGGGTAGAACCCTTCAATATCACTAAGTAGGACTGCACAATAAGTCTTTCCATCAAAACCCACTACTTGTCGGGTACATAACAAAGTCCATTCACCACCTGGCTTTGTGAAAAACAGAACAGGGACTCCCATTAATGACTCATCGATATGTGATGACAATGCTGCTTGTTGTTCAACTGCCAGGTCGTCAAACAAGCAATTAAATTCCGACAATCCAGGAAATTGCCGGACCTTACATATATACCTCTCTTTAAGAAATTGGTCCGTTTTCTGTGCCATATGCCGCTATTTCTTCCGGAAATACTTTATCTGCTCCAACCTCACTTTCGCGTCTTCTTCACTATAGTCAGCCTTCGACAATTGTTCAATGGATGCATGATTCTCAAATCTGAATTGTTTGACACCAGGTCCTACTGATAATAAATTATACTCGTTACAGTTATTACAACGTATAATAGACCAGCTGAAATCCGGGATGCTCGGTTCTTTGCACAGGATAGAAGTGCGCAACGGTAAGTTACAGCTCGTACAGGGCTGTTCTATCGTTTCTATAATTTTCTCCTGTCGCTTTAGCAGGTTGCTTATTCTAAGCATTGCGCCCAGTATCATACCATGCAGCCAACTATTCAGATCATGTTTTATATCGGCATCAACGATCCGCGACAATTCATAATAATAGTCACAGATCAGCCCACGCTCTTCTGTATCAAAGTAGGAAGCATCAAGATTTTCCAGGCTGGTTTTAAGGATCTTCGATAATTTCCTCTCATTAAGATCCTCCTCTACTGCGGCAATCAACTGATCGGTACATATATTCATCTGCGTCTGTAACCACTGGCACAGCTCATCATCAGAAGGGTTTAAACCTCGTTCCTGAAATACACCGTAGGAAAATTTGTCTCTGCGTTTAAAACCAGATAGGGCAGTCAGGATATGTTCTTTCTCGCTCATAATTTTCATAGACATTGGAAGACAATCAGGGGATATATGCTCTCAAATGTGATCAGATTCTATCTCCCATGGGTACAGCATCTTTCTATAAGATCTGCAATGCTACTAAAATGATTGCAAAAAGAGGCAAAATAAAATAAGATCTATTGTTTGATTTTTGCAGTTTTTGGATTGATATCCGCATATTTAGCCGTGCCGATACCCCAAATTTTGCCCGTCAATTAATCAGTTTTTTATGGCTACGCACAAAATAAAGGCGCGGAGACTACATCAGCTCGGCATCAAACACCTCCATTTGGATGCTATCGCAATTCCGCAGCCAGGGTCGAATGACCTGCTTATCAGGGTAAATGCTGTATCTATTAATTACAGAGACAAGTCTATCGTTGACGGCATTTACAATCCGGACATTTTAAGCAAAGATCCCAACACCCTGGCCTGAGATGCCAGCGACACCATCGTGGCGCTGGTACATATATAAACAGGAAACGGCGTTCGCTATTAGCAGAACACCGTTTCTTAGCAGCTCCTGTATTGAAAACCAGGGAACTCAATGTTATAAATCTGCTATTCGTCAAAAAACCAATCGAGTAAATCCTCTCTTCCATCCTCAAATGTATTTTTCCAATCATCTGCATCATCCAGCACCTCTCTCGATAAAGTCAGGGATTCATGTATTGGCTCATAATCTGAATAGTCATACTTTGACCAGATCTTTTTGATCTCCTTGAAATACTTTTTAATTAACTTTTCTGTGTCATCATCCTCACCGTATGCAATAAGAAAAGCTGTCCATTCATACACCCGTTCCTTTTCCTTCAGTTTATCTGCCTCGCGGATCAGGTATATTCCGAGATCATAAGCATACATTAACTCCAACGTTGGCTCACCTTTTCTCAACGGAGAACCAAAATCGATGTAGATCTGCTTGTCCATCGGATCAAAATAAGCAACTACGTCATTTCGCAGATGGATTCCATTTCTTTTTAATATCCCGGTTAATAAACTCAATGTCCTTTTTTTTGAGGAGTTTCTCAAAATAGGCTTCATTTCCTTTATAATCAGGGTGCTCTGTGCAGTCGATCGTTTTCGTATAACCTGTCTTGAGCAGAACAGGCATTACTCTGAAGTTCGTGAATGAACAATCGTGCTGGTCCTGTATAGCATACAGGTTCCCAATCAATTGAATTTTCTTTTCGTTTGTTGTGTCTATTTTATCAACCAGGTTAATTCCTTCTTCTACCAGGCTTTCAATTTCCCACATGGACATGATTATAGGGTTTTAGGGGTTAATTTGAAAGCAAAATATACACTATTTATATCTAAAGCAAGCAGGTAATCATTCGCTGTTTCTAAAGTCCCATTCGATGCAAAATGGTATGGAGATAAAACGTAATCGGGAAATATGGGCAATACAAAAGGAAATACAGATATCTCTACAAGCAATGAACAGACCTATCTTTAACTAACAAAAAGAAATGCTATCATAATTGTCGAACTAAAGAATATTGCAAGATGAAAAGTTTCATAAAAGAAAATACCAGATCAATTTTTATAACACTGTTGCTATCCTTCACAACAGCTACGGTAGCTAATGCACAACGTGTATCCAGGGATTCATCAATGATGATGGACAAAATGGAGCCGCAACAGATGTCTTACACCATTCCACAAAAACCGGAAGATATCAGTCCATTACTAAACGGGGAAAAGATTCCAAAAGCGATATTGACCGATTTATCCGGAAAAAAATTCGACCTCAATAAAGCAGTGTCGGAAAAACCGACCGTGCTGGTGTTCTACCGGGGAGGCTGGTGTCCCTATTGCTCCAGACAACTTTCCGGCTTGCAACAAGCGGCCCCCGATCTCGAAAAGTTGGGATATCAGTTAATCGCAATAAGCACTGACACTCCGGAAGAACTTATGCAATCTGCAACAAAAGAAAAACTGGACTATACATTGCTTTCCGACGCCGATCTATCCCTATCAAAACAATTTGGGATCGCCTACAAAGCACCCGAAGCATATTGGAACATGTTGCCTAAAACAACTGGTGGCCTGGATACAGCGTTGCTACTACCCGTACCATCAGTTTTTATATTAGACAAAAAAGGAACCATCCATTTCGAATATATCAACCCTGACTTTAAACAAAGATTAAGTGCTGATCTATTAAAAGCTGTCACCAATAGCATCAGGAAGGATCTCTAAATATGTGAGCGATAATGCAACTAAAATTAAAGAGAAATAGATATTCGGATTGGTCGGTTGCCGGATTACGTACAATTGCCGGGATTGGTTTTATTGTACACGGCTGGGCCAAGATTAGCCGGGGAACAGCAGGTTTTGAAAAACTACTTTTACAAATTCATACGCCCTATGCCCACTTCATGAGTATTTTGGTTCCCTATCTGGAACTAATCGGAGGTATGTTGCTCATACTCGGCTTTCTCACGCGAATTATATCCACAGCGCTTATCGTTGTAATGTTAACTGCAATGTTCACGATACATATCCGTTATGGCTTCAGCACTATCCAAACGACGGGCCTGAATACGGATGGCCCAATATTCGGTCCGCCGGGATATGAAATCAATCTGCTCTATATTGGAATTCTTGCTTTTCTATTGATAAATGGAGCAGGAAGAGTATCAGCAGATAGTGGAATAAAAAGAGGAAGCGCATGATAATGGGTACGCGGTTACAAGTTGAAGATGTAGTTAAAAGGGGAAAGACCGCATATGATCAGTCCATCTCATGCTGGTTGATAATATTCAATGGGTAATGTTCACCTAAGCCGGCATCTCGCAGTGCTTTCCTGAATACCCGTCGGTAATCGGACGGAGTGGTCATTAGCAGCCTTAAAAATGTTCGACGCAGAGAACTAAGACCACCGAATCCGCACATTTCTGCAATACTTTCCAGTGAGTTGTCAGTATCCTCCAATAATCTCCTGGCCTGCTCGACACGCACTTTCTCTACAAATTTTGCCGGGGAAGAACCTGTCTGCTTATTGAATACCCTGGTAAAATTACGGGGGCTCATATTCAGGTGATCTGCAATCCTTCTCACATCTAATTGTTCATTCAAATGTTCCAGCACCCAGGTTCGTAATTTCTGGCTAAGACCTGTACTTTCCGTGGACGGTAACAGATTAGCAAACTGGCTTTGATAACCTGGTCTATATAAATAGACTACCAGTTCCCTCGCTACCTGGATAGCTATTTCCTTACCAAAATCTTCCTCGACCATAGCCAAAGCCAGGTCGATGCCTGAAGATACCCCGCCTGATGTATAGATATGTCCATCCTTGACAAAGAAGGGATTCGTGTCTACGCTGAGCTGTGGATAGGTTTTTTGTAGTTTTTCGTTAAGTCCCCAGTGTGTTGTTACTTTATGATTGTTGATAAGACCTGCCTGCGCTAAAGCAAATGCGCCCGCACACACAGAAGCGATCCTCCTTGTATTATTGGGTGTTCTTTTTGAAAGCCATCTATAGAAAGGTTCGAACAATTCGGTGAAAGATTCATGGGAGTCATAATTGGATATAATCAGCGTATCGATACGCGACCTGATGTCAATTGCACTAACCTGGCATAAAATATCTGCACCTGCTCCTGTAACTACTTTTTTTTCAGCTGTAGGAGAAGCGATCCTAACATCATATCCTTCATGGATATCGGAGTGTTTTAAAAATATATTGGCAGTTGTAAATACGTCTGCCGGGCCAACGAAGTCCATTAGCATACGGCCAGTCATAGCCACAATAACAACCTTCTTTTTCTCTGTCTTTCTTTTCACTACAAGAACCCCTTCTTTCATAACAACAAAATTAGGTTTTGCGCATATTGTCTCAAAGGACATAAATGACGCACTTTAGGCCATTTTTCATTGCTGCAAAAAAAATCATATTCCATCTATCATGAAAATTCAAATAAATAAAAATCAAATCATTATCTAAGCAAAAGAGATAAAATTAAAGTCCGAAAATGCATTCATTCTGCAATTTCCAGATATGATTTGCGGTGTAGTGGAATTGCGAATACAAACAGAAGGCAGATAACTTTGCGCCATACTAATGAGGATGGAAATGACAAAAGCAACACTAGCCGGAACAGGAATACTAAGAAAAGGATCAAAACAAAAAAACTATACTCCCTTGATCTGGACATTGGCGATTTTCATCAATGGTCTGATTACGGTGTCCTACTTCTTACCAAAGATCGATACACTAAAGCACTATAATTTCTCCGTATTACCTTTAGTCAATGCGGTATTAAACGGTTCAACATTTATTGCTTTACTCACGGCGTTGATCGCTGTCAATAAAAAAAATGAGCTATTACATAGAAGTTTTGTGTTTCTGGCATTCGCGTTTACTTCTTTATTCCTGTTTTCCTATTTGCTTTACCATTTTTCAACTCCTTCAACGCAATTCGGAGGTAGTGGCGTTATCAAAGGGATTTACTTCTTTATACTGCTCACGCATATTTTTCTGGCTGTTTTGATCGTACCGCTGGCACTGATCACTATGGGATTTGGGTTAAACGGTAATATTATAAAACACCGTAAAGTCGCAGCGTGGACAATGCCCATATGGTTATATGTGAGTCTCACGGGTGTCATCGTTTACCTCATGATATCTCCTTATTATCCTCATTAATATTTCTACACTTTTTTATCACTCCATATATAAATTTTATGAATAGAAATCTGATATATGGCATGTTAGCTAATGCTATCATGCTTTCGGGCTGCTCATCAGGCGGTACACAATCGCCAACCGCAACAACACCAACAGTACCGGTGGCCACCGTTAATGCAGGTGACGCCGTTGTCTATACGGAATATCCGGCGAAGATTGAAGGTCAGAACGACATTGAGATCAGAACACAAGTTGCGGGAATACTGGAAAAAATCTACGTTTCCGAAGGGGCATATGTAGAAAAAGGCGCTCCCTTGTTTCAAATTGACGCGCGACCATATCGCGAAGCATACAACAATGCCGAGGGAGAATTACTCGCTGTCAAAGCAGGCGTAGTCACTGCAAAACTAGAGGTTGATAAGCTAACACCACTGGTTCAAAGCAAGGTGGTATCTGCTTACCAGTTAAAAACCGCACAGGCTGCCTATGAAGCTGCCCTGGCGAGAGAAAAACAAGCAGCAGCCAAAGTCGGAAATGCGAAGATTACCTTGGGTTTCGCGACCATCACGGCACCGGTAAGTGGATATATCGGCAGACTTTTCAAGAAAACAGGAAGTCTCCTTGCGCCTTCGGACACTCAGCCCTTATCCTATCTTTCTGATAACCGGGAAGTACATGCCTATTTTTCTATTGGAGAAGCTGATTTTGTCACGTTCAAAAATGAGTTAAAGGGCGCTTCAATTGACGAAAAATTAAAGCATGCGGCGGCTGTAAATATGTTGCTTTCCGGAGGAACAGCGTATTCGCAAACGGGCGTATTGGATATGGTTGACGCGGCTTTTGATAAAAATACCGGAGCAATCACTTTGCGCGCGACATTCCCCAATAAAGGAGGTTTACTTCGTTCCGGTAATTCAGCCCGGATAAAATTGGCACTTAAACAATCCGGAGTGATCCGCATCCCCCAATCTGCCACTTTCGAAATGCAGGATAAAACATTTGCGTTTATCGTTGACCAAAATAGTAAAGCACGACAGGCGGCACTGACCATATCCGGATCAACGGGAAATACCTATTATATCTGCGGTGGATTAAAGGATGGCGACCGGCTTGTTCTAAAGGGGTTGGAGTCTCTTAAAGATGGTACAGTCGTAAAACCTGAAAGATCGAACGAAAAATTGGCCAGCAATTAATTTTAATTACAGAATCATGTTGAAAGTTTTTATTGACAAGCCGGTTATCGCAACGGTGGTTTCCATCATGCTGGTGATTCTCGGTTTGGTAGGTCTGATGGACCTGCCTATACAGCAATTCCCCGATATAGCGCCGCCAGTGGTACAGGTGTCAGCCAACTATCCTGGTGCAAATGCAGAAACTATGGTGCGTGCCGTAGCGCCGCCATTGGAAGAGGCTATTAACGGAGTAGAGAATATGACTTATATGAGTTCTACCTCTGCTAATGACGGAACCCTGATTATTTCGGTCTATTTTAAGTTAGGTACTGATCCTGATCAGGCGGCGGTAAATGTGCAGAACCGTGTATCATCTGCTACCGGACTCTTACCGCCTGAGGTAGTTCAGGCCGGCATAAACACCCAAAAGGTACAGAATTCACTCATTATGGCGATCAATCTGATGAGCGAAAATCCTCAATTGTATGATGCGACTTATCTGACCAACTACGCACAAATAAATATCATACCGGAACTAAAACGCATACAGGGTGTTGGTCAGGTCACCTTCTTTGGTAGTAACAGGGATTACTCCATGCGGATCTGGCTCAATCCGGCACAAATGGCCACTTACAACATCACCCCTACTGAGGTGATGACTGCCGTCAAAAGTAAAAATCAGGAAGCAGCTCCCGGAAGATTTGGAGAGTCAAGCAACAGGTCTTTTGAATACGTGTTAAAATATGCCGGCAAGTATACTAAACCGGAGGATTATGGCAATATGATCATAAGAGCGAACGCAGATGGTAGTATGCTCAAACTGAAGGATGTGGCGAAGGTTGAATTAGGCAGTTATACTTACAACTCGCTAAACACGGTGAATGATAAACAAAGTGTTTTATTCCAGGTCATACAACTGCCAGGTTCTAACTCAAGGGAAATACAGACAAAGGTGGCAGCGTTTCTAAAAAAAGCAGAGAAGGATTTTCCCCCTGGCATCAAACAGCAAATACTTTACAATACGAAAGATATGCTGGATCAATCTATCGATCAGGTGGAGCATACTTTACTGGAAGCCTTTATCCTCGTCTTTGTTGTAGTCTATATATTCTTGCAGGACTTCCGGTCAACGCTGATCCCTGCCATTGCTGTTCCTGTAGCAGTTATTGGAACATTTTTCTTTATGTCCGTCTTTGGGTTCTCCATTAATTTGCTGACTTTATTTGCGCTTGTTCTTGCCATTGGCATTGTTGTGGATGATGCCATTGTGGTCGTAGAGGCAGTGCATTCCAAATTAGAGCATAGAAACATCAGCCCCAGGAAAGCCACTATGTCTGCCATGCATGAGATCACAGGTGCGATCATCTCAATTACCCTTGTAATGGCAGCGGTATTTCTTCCGGTCGGTTTTATGCAGGGCTCAGCAGGTGTCTTTTACAGGCAGTTCGCCTTTACGCTGGCGATTGCTATTGCCATATCTGCGTTAAATGCCCTGACGCTTAGTCCGGCCTTATGTGCTTTACTACTGAAAGATGTCAATCATGACCACCAGGAAAAACCGGCCAATTTCAAGCAGCGGTTTTTCATTGCATTCAATAAAGGTTTTGAAAACGTCACCGGTAAATATGTTGGAGCGGTTAAAACAATGATCAGATTCAAGTGGGTTAGTCTTGCCGGATTATTACTGGTCGTGCTGATAACTGGTTGGCTGATACGCAGGACGCCTACCGGCTTTATTCCATCAGAAGATTTAGGTTTCATTGCGATCTCAGTGAATCTTCCTCCAGGCTCTTCGATGAACAGAACGCAGGCGATCCTCGATGAAGCGGCTAATAAGGTGAGGGATATGAAAGCAAAATTCGCCTTCAATGAGGTTGCTGGCTTTAATGTGTTAACCAGTTCAACAAGTCCATCATCCGGCGTAGCTTTTTTCAGGATGAAAAAAGACGGAGAACGTGGCGAAATGAACGACGTCTCTGCTAATATTGCTGAACTGCAAAAGCGCCTGAATACGATAAAAGGTGCGCAATGCTTTGTATTTTCCTTTCCAACGGTGCCTGGCTTCAGCAATGTCGACGCGCTTGATCTGGTCCTGGAAGATAAGGCAGGTGGCAGGCTAGATAAGTTTGGAGGTATCGCGAACCGCTTTATTGCTGAATTAATGAAACGCAAGGAAATAGCTATTGCCTTTACGACATTTCGCGCAGATTATCCTCAATATGAAATGCTGCTTGATCATGAAAAGATCGAACAACTCGGGGTTGATGAAAAAGATGTGTTAAGCACTATGCAATCTTATTTCGGCAGTGCCCAGGTCTCTGATTTTAACCGGTTCGGTAAGTATTACCGTGTAATGGTACAGGCAGAGAAAGAAGAACGAGCTGATCCTGCATCCATGAATGAAATCTATGTAAAAAACAGAGCTGGTAACATGGTGCCAATAAATACGCTCGTAACTTTGAAAAGGGTATTCGGACCAGAAGCCATTACCCGTTATAACCTTTTCAACTCAATAGGCGTCAATGCCGTACCCAAACCAGGTTATAGTACAGGAAATGCGATCCAGGCTGTCAGGGAAGTAGCTGCAAACGTATTGCCTACAGGTTATTCATTCGAGTTTTCGGGAATGACGAGAGAAGAGATCTCTTCCGGCGGCCAATCTTTACTTATATTTAGCCTCTCTCTGTTATTCGTCTACTTTTTATTGTGTGCCCAATACAATAGTTACATACTGCCATTAGCGGTGGTATTCTCTGTTCCTACCGGTATCATTGGTGTCTTTCTGGCAATCGGTATGGCTGGTATTGACAATAATATTTACATCCAGGTAGCACTTATTATGCTGATCGGATTGTTGGCAAAAAATGCCATTCTGATCGTCGAATTTGCGGTGCAACGCAGACATGCAGGACATACACTGGTAGAATCAGCATTGGAGGCTGCCAGACTTCGAATTCGCCCGATCATAATGACATCAATTGCATTTGTAGCAGGTATTTCTCCTATGATGCGAGCGACCGGCCCTTCTGCTATGGGTAATCATTCGATTAGTATAGGTGCGGCCGGCGGCATGCTGGGTGGGGTCGTTTTAGGGCTCTTTATCATCCCTGTATTATTTGTTGTGTTCCAGGCGCTTCACGAAAAAGTTGCCGGAAAAAAGATACTGGTTGAAGAGGATCTGGTGCTTAAACATGAACCATCACCTGTTCTTTAATCGCCTAATATACAAACCATGAACCATCATAAAAAAATATATCTGCTTCTTTTCTTCATGGCTTTGGCAGGAGCCTGCAGGGTATCAAAAGACCTGCCAGATCAACGACCGGAGACACCGTCCGCTTTTCGTAACGGCAATGATACAGACACTTCCAGCATTGCAGGTATTCCCTGGAAGTCTTTTTTTACGGATAAGGTGCTACAGGAGTTGATCGATAGTACTTTAGCAAGGAACTTCGATATGCAGTCAGCACTTAAAAACCTGGAGCAATCGCAATTAGTGCTGCAACAGTCTAAATGGAACAATGTTCCTGTCGTGGGCTTAAACGTTACGGCTTCCACTACGAATCCATCAAACAATAGTTTAAACGGTTTGACGCTTGGGCAGTTTTTAGGGACAGATCACCTGGAAGACTACTCCGCAAATCTAAGCGTTAGCTGGGAAGCGGACATATGGGGTAAAATCAGGAATACAAACAGACTGGCCCTGGCTTCCTACCTGCAATCCCAGGAAGCCCGTAAAGTTCTGCAGACGGGCCTGATTGCAGCTGTATCACAAGGTTATTTCAATCTTTTGATGCTGGATGCGCAGCTGAATATTGTCGAAAAAAATCTTACACTCAACGACAGTACAGTGCTTATCGTTCAGTTACAATACGAAGCCGGCCAGGTCACCTATCTGGCGGTTCAGCAAGCGATTGCCCAACGTCAGCTGTCAGCGGGCTTGCTACCTCAATTGGAGCAGGCAATTATTATCCAGGAAAATGCAATTCGCTTCTTAAGCGGACAACTTCCAGACAAGATAGATCGAAACAGCTTGCTTGAAGACATCACCTTTCCTTCGATCTTATCTGCAGGTATCCCATCTGAAATGATCAGCCGGAGACCTGATGTTAAAAGCAGCGAATTTGAGCTGATGATAGCTAATTCACGGGTTGGTATTGCAAAAGCTCAAATGTACCCTTCATTACGGATAACTGCTTCCGGCGGCGTCAACTCACTCAGGGCAAGTGATTGGTTTAATATACCGGGCTCCATCTTTGGTGTCGTAGGTGGAGGTGTACTGCAACCCTTACTTCAGCATAAAGAACTAAGTACGCAATACCGGGTAGCTCAGCTAGAACGCGAGAAAACCGTTTTACTTTTCAGGCAGACGGTATTGAAAGCTGTAGGTGAGGTATCGGATGCATTGGCGAGTATCGAAAAACTAAAGGTAAGGGAAAGCGTTACGGCTGAACGTGTAAAAACCCTGCAGGAAGCTACGATAAATGCAAATGCGCTTTTCCAAAACGGCATGGCCAACTATCTGGAGGTGATAACTGCTCAAAGTAATGTGTTACAATGTGAACTTGACCTTGCAGCCATTAAATGTGCTGAATTAACAGCGATATCAGACTTATACCGGAGTCTTGGCGGTGGTATTTAGCAGCGAATTGATTATTCAGCAACATCATTATTAAAAAAGCCAGCTGCTTTTACAAGCAGCTGGCTTTTTTAATTTGTAATAGCTAATACTTGATCTGACAGATTAAGCATTTTTGATTCGCAAGATCGTCTATAAACCTGTGCATATTTCATGGATAAAAGGCCTCAGGTTGACACTTTTCCTCTGGCATACAATTGATCAATCTTTTTCTCATTAGCTAGTTCCTTGCTATCTAACCAGGTTTGCATGGGCGTTTTCCCAAAGCAGTAACGCCCGCTATGGGAACGTTCTGTATTATAATAATGAAGCCACCTGTCAAGATCTTCTTGTAGCGCATCCAATGAATCGTACATTTTCTTCCTAAACGCAATAGCATAGAACTCTTCCTGCATTGTTCGGTGGAATCGCTCGCAAATGCCATTGGTTTGAGGACTTTTGGCTTTGGTCCGTGTATGATCAATATCTTCGATAGTCAAGTATAACTGGTATTCGTGATGTTCTCTAGCTCCGCAATATTCTGTTCCGCGATCTGTGAGAATACGAAGTAGATCAATTTCCTGCTCCTGATAGAAAGGTAACACTTTATCGTTGAGTATCTCCGCGGCAACCAGTGCATTTTTTCGATCATAAAGCTTAGCAAATCCAACCCGAGTATAAGTATCAATAAATGTCTGTTGGTAAATTTTACCCACTCCCTTAATGTATCCGACATAATAGGTGTCTTGTGACCCGAGGTAGCCAGGATGGTGTGTTTCAATTTCGCCCCTGCTTTCCTGTTCTTCTTTTTTACGTTCCAGGGCAGCAACCTGGCTTTCTGTGAGGATAAGACCATCCTGAGCAACTTTGGCTTCTAAAGCCTTTAAGCGCTTCTGCATTGTCTCTAAATCGTGCCGCAGCCACACACAGCGGATACCAGCCGGAGATACAATGGTTCCTCTTTTCCTTAATTCATTGCTAGCGCGAGATTGTCCCTGTTCAGGATGCTCAATGGCGTAAGCAACGACTGCTTCTTCGTCTTGACTAGGAATCCGATTCTTTAGCAGAGGCTTACTGCGACTGATCTCTTTGAGAGCCAGTTCTCCTCCCTCTTCATAAAGTTTCTGGAAACGATAAAATGAGTCCCGACTATAGCCCATAACTTTACAGGCTTCGGATACATTGCCGAACTTCTCGGCCAACTTCAACAGACCCATCTTTGGCTGGATAATCTTTTGAATTGTTGTCATGACTTTAATCTTTTACAATTATTAATTAACAATAACTGTCAGATTAAGTTTTAACTTTTACATATAAACTATTCCCCCAAAAAAAAGCTCCAAGTCTTTAAACTTGAAGCTTTCCCTGTGATCCCAGGTATGGGAAACTCGAACCAAATCATTGAAGAATTAACTACACTCAATAGCAATTGGCATTAATGAGTTAAAATAATATGACAAAAGTTCGAGGCTCTTCTTTGGGTAGCTAACAAAACTGTAAGGATAAGTCTTGACTATTTCAATTAAAGATCAAAACCTCCTCCTTCTACCAAATAAAAACTGTTTGCTTCTTAAAGCGTTTTCACGCTGCTCATCTGTCCATAATTCTTGCCGTCTCTGCGTATCCCAAACCGCGGCTGTCTCATTTTCTTATCTAAAACCGTTCATAAGTCCCTCAAACCATAAAAGCCATTCACCTTTAATCACTTTCTTAATGAAATCATCAGGTGTTAACTCCGCAAAAACGGCGCTTCCTCCAATTGAGATCGGGAACAAGCAGTACAGATATTTGTGTGCATCGAAAATATTACCTTCCGGGGCTACAGCTCTAAAGTCGAATATAACAGGTTTGGAGCTGCTCAGCCATGTAGAGTGAAAGCATTCTTCGGGACGGTCAACATGGAATATGCCACTCTCTTCAGTAAACTTAAACTTCCCCTGATTTTTAAAAAAACGCGAATAATCATTCTTTCGGAATGCTCCATCAACCACCCAAACCATATTCCCATAAATACTTTCCCGGGCGTCGCGTTCTTTTTTTTTAATACTTGAATGTTGAAATTCAATTACTAAATCATGTTCAGTTTGGACATCGGCAATATGAATTTCATGAGTTCGTACATCCTGCCTAAAAACTTCTTGCCATGGTTGGGGAAATTGACTTTTCCAGGATCGATGCCATTCAGTTTCTGAATCCCACCACCTATCGCACATCTTTTCGCCGGCATGTGCCCAATGGGCTACTCTCACATCACCACATCTTGCAAAAACTTGCTTTCCACATCCAGGGCAAGTTCCTTCTAGCGCATATAGAGCTTCAATAAGTTGACCATCAACTAACGCAAAGCGCATATTCCAATTCTTTAGATTTTCTCAGCCTTTTAAGCATCTATGCTAATCTTTGGGTAAGACAGAATAAATTCTCAGTAAGTCACGTGAGTTAGTGATTGAAGAATACCTGATACCTTTTCTCGTTTAACATCTTGATCTGCGGGAACTACTTATCAAGAAATAACGTGCGACGCATTTTTCAGGTGGGATAGCAGATAGCAACAGGCAAACAAATATTTATCTTTTACAGCTTTATTGTCATTTTTTAGAGGCCATTTCAAGAAGTACACAATAACATTGCTAGTTTATTCCATCGTAATTGATTCAGTCCTGATGACAATATCATTTCCTGTATTCTCGCTATACCTGACTATAACAATACCTGGCTTACTGCGATCAATTTCGATTGGTGTTACACCGTCTTCCCATTGGTTACAGTGAGTTGAAAAGGGAGGCACCGCATGTCGCCAATTCCCCATTTTATAGGTGTATACATGGTACAATCTCCAACAGCTGGTGAACCAACCAGGTAATAATCCGAGTTCGTCTTTGCCATCCAGGTTAAGATCTCCAAGGTTGTTAAGTCCACCACTTATACAATTTTCCACCTTAATCTGCGGAATATGATTAGAAAATTTCAGATAACTAACACAATCCCCTACGCAATCCATACCTTCTTCATCAATTTTAGGAGGTACCAACCATACAAATTCCGTTTGACCATCTCCATCAAAGTCTCCCTTAATAGCACCTGTAGGTATTTCATTTTTCTTCTTTTCAAGATTTCGATCGGTAGTCATGTCTCCTTCCACTATGATTTTCCAATCGTCTCCTATTTTCCGGAAGATCAGATAAGCTGAATAATCTTTTTCGGTATCATCGAACTTCACTGTTTTGATAAAAATGCACTTAAAATCACCACTGTTCTGCATTTCCGTTTGTACGTTGCCAGTAATATGTTGTCTGAAATACTTATATTTCCCTAGAAGATTAAGTTTAAGTTCAATACATGCGTTTTTTTCTAGCGGTGTCCCGTATATAAGAACAGAGTTGGCAAAAAGTTTCGCAAAGACGCCTATATCTTTTGTATTATGAGCATCATTCCATTCATGCACTAGATGTTCGAAATCCTGAGATAATACTTGAGCATTTATTATATTGGCCGAGGTTGAATTGCTTGAAGTGTTTGATCGCTGGTTTAATAACAGCACTATTGACAAAATGATTAGGGCACTACATAAGCTTGCAACAAGAAAATATACTCCTCCTCTTTTATGCGAACTACTTTCCGCGTGCATCATATTTTCCTTTTCGCGTATTTTTTGTTCTGCTTCATTCCTGATGCGCTCTTCTCTTCCTGCATAACGGTTACGCAGCTCCTCTTCTCTTTTTCGTAGCTCTTCTTCAAACCTTCTTTTCAACGTTTCTTCGTACCTTTTGAGGTCATCACTGTTAATTTTAGATGACCTAAACTGCCTCAATCGCTCATCGTAGGCCTTTCTTTTAACAACATTAGAAAGTGCTTCATAGGCCTCCTGTATGGCTTTAAATCTTTCTTCAAAAAACTGTTCTCCGTTATTCTTATCAGGATGGAACTTTTGGGCTAGTTTTCTATAAGCAGTTTTGATTTCTAGTTCTGTAGCATTATTTTCGACACCAAGGATGTAATAATAATCTCGCATAAACAAGTATAAGGTAAGTATAGCTTTAATTCACATATTGAAATTTACAAAATATAGTAGGATTTTGTAAAACTTTCTTTGTATATATAACATATAACCGATGGTTTGCATAAATCCTCATTATCCTCGCTCTATTAAAAAGGTAGACTTCTTCATATAATCCAACCTCCTAACTTATTAAGATCATTGAGGGTTAGATCTGTTAATATTGAGAACAAGTTCTACGTAATTGCTTTCCGAAGAAAGTTTACAATATGCAGAAAGCGAATTTGATAGCTGGATGGACATAGCATCACTATGAATTGGGTTTAAATAGCAGTGTCAGATCTGTTCGACTGGCTCGATTAGATTGGTTGCGTCTTTAATTGTGATGGACAGGATTTTATGATCTTCAAGTCACACATTATCTGCGTTTCCAAGCCATTGAATGCAAGTGTTGTTCGCGAGCTTGATTTAAGCCTTGTCACAAACAGCTTGAGTTTCAGTATGTGTACTGGATGCGCAAATGCAAAAGAAAACCCACTGGGACTCGAACCTGTTTAATAGTTGATAATGAAGATAATGTATGAAACGCCCAAAAATGTAAAAGCTCCAAGTCCTTGAACTTGAAGCCTTTAATTTTCCTGTGACCCCAAGTATGAGAAACTCGAACCAAATTATTGATGAATTAACTATATTCATTAGTACTTACTAACAATATGTTAAAATAGTACAATAAAAGTTCGAGAATAAACTCAGGGTCTATGATCTTTGTACTTACTCTAATTTAATCCCAATACTGTTTAAAAGAGTAATATGTCTATAAAGGGCGAAATTTTTTTCCTTTCGGTAAATAAAACAGACCAATTTTGACACCTTATGTTATAGAAAAATTAAATTCCATCAAGGCAGTTCGTAAAATTTCAACCTAAATTGCCGACTATCAGTGCCTTATCTTAAAATTCATGTGAATGAAAACTATAAAAAAAATTAAGCTCTTGAATTTCAAGCGCTTTCCCAGCCTTGAAATAGAATTCCAGGACGATCTGAATTTGCTTATCGGAGATAATGAAGCTGGTAAGAGTTCCATTTTATCTGCCATAGATCTGGTGTTAAGTGGTAGCCATAGTAAGGTGGAAAGCCTGGGAATAGATGTTCTTCTGAATTCTCAAGCTGTAGAATCCTTCTTTGCGGGAGCTAAACAGTATAATCGCTTACCAAAGCTTGAAATTGAATTGTATCTCAATGATCAGCAAAATGCAGAACTAAATGGAAGAGCCAATTCTGAAAATAGAACATGCGATGGCCTCCGTCTTTGCTGTGAGCCGAATGACAGTTTGAGTCACGAGATCAGCCAAATTCTATCAGAACCAGACAACAATTTCCCATTCGAGTATTATACAATCAGCTTCAAAACATTTGCGAATCATCCTTATACTGGATATACGCGTTATTTGAATCATGTTCTGATCGACAGTTCCCAAATCAACAATGAATATGCAACTAAGGAATATGTAAAAAACATGTATCGTGCGAGTGTAAGCGATGTTCAGCGTTATAAGCATTCGAATGAGTACCGAAGGTATAAAGGCGACTTTACAAATAATAAACTCATAGATGTAAATAGAACACTGTCCGTTTACCAATTTGGTGTACGTAATAGTACCAAAGCAAACCTATTTACAGACCTTACTCTAAACGAAGGCAGTATTAACATTGAAAATAAGGGTAAAGGGAAACAATGTTTTATTAAAACGGATTTTGCATTAAATAGAAGGCATTCACTTGATCTTATCTTACTTGAAGAACCTGAGAATCATTTAAGCCACGCTCATACCAAAAAGCTGATTGATCAAATAAAAGGCACTGCCGAAAAACAGCTTTTCATTAGCACTCACAATAGTCTGATTAGTACCCGTTTAGATTTGAGAAAGTCCATTTTATTAAACAGCAATACTTACGTGAACGCTGCTTTGAAGGACTTATCCAGGGATACTGCTAAATTCTTCATGAAAGCTCCAGACAACAGTGTTATTGAATTTGTGTTGTCGAACAAGGTATTATTGGTGGAGGGAGATGCAGAATATATCCTTCTAGAGCAATTTTACCGTAGGGTTTCAGGTAGTTCGCTGGATGCTGATTTAGTGCATGTGATTTCAGTTGATGGCACTAGTTTTAAACGTTATATGGAGCTCGCTGCGTTATTAAATATCAGAACTGCTGTAATCCGAGATAATGACGGAGATTATAAGAGTAATTGCATTGATAACTATGCAGGATATACTTCAGAAACTATTCAAGTGTTTGCTGATCAAGATCCTGCAAGGCGCACATTAGAAATTTGTGTATATCAAGATAATACGGCACTTTGTGACCGTGTATTCACTACCTCTCGTCGTGAATTGCCAATTCAAGAATATATGTTGAAGAATAAAACTGAAGCAGCATTTAAACTGCTGGACGATGAAGTAGCAAGAACAATAATAGTTACGCCTAACCACATAGCAGAAGCAATAAGATGGATAAGAGAGTAATTTTTGCAGTTGCAGGATCTGGCAAAACAACATATATAATCAACAAGCTAGACCTACAAAAGAGAGCACTTATACTAACGTATACAAATAACAATTACAATAATCTAAAAATCGGCATTTCTAAAAAGTTCGGTTATATACCTGCGAACATCAAGGTAATGACGTATTACGACTTTTTATATAATTTCTGTTTCAAGCCTCTATTATCTCATCAAGTAAAAGCCGCTGGCATTAATTGGTCACCTAACACCTCTAGATACCATAAGGCTACTGATAGGGGATATTTTATCGATAGTTTTGATCGTCTTTATAGTAATAGAATAACAAAATATTTTAAAGAAACCGGAATTGAAACTGAAATCAACGAAAGAGTGGTTCAATATTTTGACATGCTTTTTATTGATGAAGTTCAAGATTTTGGCGGACATGACTTCAACTTTTTAAAAAACATTGCGCAGGCAAATATGGACATTTGCCTAGTTGGGGATTTCAACCAGCACACATATGATACAAGTAAAGATGGAAATGTAAACGGTACTCTGCATGATGACTATAATAGGTATCAGGCACATTTTAGATCTATGGGCTTATCCATTGACACCACGACTTTAGTAAAAAGCTATCGCTGCAATCCGGAAATTTGCAAATTCATTACGATTAAACTCGGTATCCACATTGAATCTAATCGCACCGATAAATCGCAGTGGTATACGGTATCAATGGAGGATGAAGCCGAACGACTATTCAACAATAATGCAATAGTTAAACTTTTCTATGACGAACATTCAGCATATAAATGTTATAGCAATAATTGGGGCGCCTCAAAAGGCGAAGATCATTATAATGACGTCTGTATAATTATGAACAGAAAAAGCTGGAAGCATTTGGAAGATGACAACCTCAACACACTTCCTTCAGCAACCAAAAATAAATTATACGTAGCTATCTCACGTACAAAAGGTGATTTATACTTTGCACCGGACTCGATGTTTAAAGCGTATAAAAACAAGTAACTGAGAAAGCATAAACTAGGCAAAATTCTGTAAAAAACTGTTACTAGTGATAATTGCAAATGCCGGGTTGGGATTTCGTGTTCAATAAATAAATAAATAAGCATCGTCAACTGCCATTTAATTGTAATATCAGCATTAGTCTACATAACTATATTTTTTGCGTACTAAAGATATTTGCACTTTCTTCAAAACTCACACGGACATGACCAATCCAAGTATCTATACAATCATTATTCTTGGATAAGGACCTTCCTTTACCATAGAAACTAAATAATCTTTTGTGAAATCGTTTTTATCTAATTTTAATATAATAAACGCCTGACTATCTTCTGTACGTCGCATTAAATAATCCAAAAATAGACCGGCCATACTGCCCCATACATATGCATTAGTCGCATCAATTAAGAGTTCTTTACAAGTTTTATCTATTTTGATATTATTGAGATTTGAAGGATAATATAAAGATTCTTTCTCAATTAGAAGAAAACATGGGGCATTATATTTAAACTCTCCAATCTCATCAGAAAAGGCAAGTGTCGTAACATTTGGATTGCCTTCCTCATATTTAAATTCACAAACACCTTTATACCTTTTCATGAAGTCGCGCATAATTTTGATGCCTTTTCCATCTGTTGTCGCTTCTGCTGTAAATGGATTAAAGCTCTTTTCACTATAATCATAGATAGAGATAGTATTTCTGGCTACACTGATTTGAGCATTGGGACTGTAGCCATGCCCAAAGAGGTTCAAGATTAGTTCTGAACAAAAGTGAAACAGATCTCTACGCAAATCCTTGGAAAGGTTTAAATCCTCTAGTCTAAAAAAATCTTCGATTTCAGCCTCCTTGCTAAAGGTTTCGATTAGAGATTCACAAATCTGATATTCTTCCCGCTTTCTAACAGCAAATGGATAATAGCCACTTGCCTGCATTTGCATAAAAGGAGTTTGCTCATATTTACCAGTAAGTAATATTTTTTTTAACGCATATTCGTGAATTACAGGAAGAGTCAAGTAATTATTCTCGTTGTCATAAATGCTAGGGTTATCAATTGCTTCAAGAATATACTTTGTAAAAACCCCATTTTTATACTGAGGGAAAGCCTGTGATCTTTCATCTTGTTTACAGGAACAGAGGAAAAAAAATCCTTCCGATCCTGCGATATATCTTTGTTGATAGTAAGCCGTCATTGCCGCATCTTCACCAGACTTAAATTCTATTCCAAAACCTGAATGGCATGCATCCAATACATACACCTGATTAGCAGGTACTAACTCACTTAATCGCTCGTAGATGGTTTGGGTAGACACTAGGTTTTGATGAAATTCTAAAAATGTTTGACCTTCTTTAAATTTTCCATGTCCAGAAAAATAAAAAAAAATACTGTCATTTTGGCCAGTAAACAATTGGCTAATCAAATTTATGGTTCGATTAAGCTCTCCGTAAACATCAGCGACTGGTGCCTGTTTAGTGCTAACTATTTCAAATATGTTCTCGTTGGCATAAAGACAATTACTAAGCAATCGCTTTTTCAATTCGACTACATCGTTAGAACAATATCGTAAAGGGAAATTTTCATAATCATTAATGCCTATCAATATGGCATAGCGGGTTTCGCTCATGTTCTTGATTTAAGGGATAAAGCCTGAATATTCCATTTTTCAGACTTAACTATTTATTAAAATAATAATGGCTGCCTTGCAATTATCGTTGTTTGTCATCTAAGACTAATCGCCAAGACTTATGCGAAAACAGTACGGAATTGTCTAAATCACAAGAACTGTTTATGATGCCTAGCACTTTGACTATTGACATCGGCGAAAGTCATCCTGTTAGCTAAATCGCTAATTACCATTTTTTACAAAAAACAACACCTCATATTACTTCTAGAAGAAGAACTTTCCTTGAGCACGAAAACCCTTGGGATAAGGGTACGGCAATTTTTCCATTTCTGCTAATTCGCCATTTCTAGTATAGATGTCAAAGATTTTATCTCGATTTTTACCTTGAAGATGTTTACCTGTTCTTCTTTCCAGCCAGGCGCTTGCAGTAACGCCAACAAATTTCTTATAATATGCTCTTGCTGCCAATGGCGACGACATGCTAAATTTTTCGCGGGAGTTGCCTGTCAAATTAGCTTGAGGATGTGACGAATGATCGTATTTCCACCAAACCGAAATTCGTAATTCTTCAAATCCAATATCATCCCATAAAACTACGGATGGAAAACCAAATAAATCAAGTAACACATGCCCTTTAGGCTCATGCGAATAACTACCGGACTTTGATTCCAATGTAATTAAGCCTCTCTGCAATAATTCATTCGTAGCTGCAATGAGAAGTTTACGATAAGGATCTATTTTCAGTGAAGAGCCCTTCACAGACTCACCTGGAACTGATACTGAAGGGGAAGCTAGATCAATACTTTTGTTTTTCCGTTTAACTTCAACTTCATATTTATTCACAAAATCTTTCCAATTCGAAAACCCCACAGAGGCTGCGGCCATATCCAAGGCTTCATAGTGAGGTACTTGCTGTATTTTCTTAATGCTTTTAGCTTTTCGCTTTATGTAGGCTGCAGTATAGCCATTGACTTTTTGATCCATCTTTTTCCGATCTCCCGGCGAAAAAATGTCACTCGTCAACCATCCTTCGAAACGGGAAATGGTTTCGATAGTCATAAAATTGAAGGCGGTGCCGATTCAGCTTTGCTTAAGACGAGTGGCAAGCTTCCGCTAAGCTCCTAGCGAATATACAGAAAGCAGTATAAAAAACAAAATGCTTTCGTGTATTACCTGACATTTATCCAATAGATATGTCTAAAACAGACAAACCGGGCAAAATACCCGGTTCGTCTATACGATAGTTAATAAACGTCTTTCAAATTATTCAGCTGATAATATCCGGAGTGACTTAGCCGATTCAGTAAATTTTCCGATATTCTCTGGCTTAATGTTTAACAGTAAGATTTCATGATTCCCTTTGACTATCACTTTTGTCTCGCGGCCTTTCTGAGGCATAAAATCTGCTTGTTCGTCAATGTAATCTATCAATGGTAAAAAATGGTCGAGATAGTCCACATCAGGTATAAAGCTGCTGTCTTCTTGGTTAGCTGATTGCGAATGATTTGTTCTTACAATCAGGTTCTCACCGTTCTTATAGTTGAACAGCATATAAGAAGGCATATCTTCATAGTAATCTCTCAGTTTTGACGGTAGCTGCAAAGTATACCGTGATGGTTTAATAGCGGGTCCATCGGCAGACAGTGGAGGATACTGCGGCAATGTAAAGACCAGCGAGTCTTCATACTTTTTAAATAGCTCAGGCGACAGTTGTTTATGTACTAATGGCAGATCCTTCTTTTGAGCCTGGGCACATGAAGAAATACACAAAACTAATACGATACATTTGAGAGAAAATTGTAGCATAATCTGGATTTTAATTTAACAAACATTATCGAACTGGAGGAGGATTGTTATTATTATTGTTATTCTCGCGTCTTCGCCTCTCTTCTTCTTGCTGCCTAATGAATGCTTCAATTTTTCGGCGTTCTGCTTCAAATTTACGCATTGCTTTTAGGAAATCATCCCAATCTATTTCAGCAAAAAGACCATGCTGATTGAAGAATCCTAGCGCTCGGTAGATTGTAGGGATCATTTTTCCTCCCATTGCATTGTTTGGATCAGCTTTCCTATCACCACCTCTCTTATAGCCTAACACAATGTTAGGTCGGTCATCATTATGCTCTTGCAAGTCTTCCAGATCTCCCGGAGTATGGTCTGGCCTATTTGCGCGTGAAGACGGTTCGGCCAAACCCATTTCAAGTAATTCATCTTTTGCATCATTCCACCTACTTGGATGCGTATGTCCACTCATTCTGTAAAGATCTCCACGCTGTACCAGATTGGCGCGTGCTTGCGCAGTTACTTGTGGCGGGACTTCCCTTGCTAGTCCCTGGAAAACTGCACTGACTACTCCCCGCGTGCCTATCTCAAAATAATATTCTGTGCCATTCGCCTCAGTTGAAGTATAAGCCTCATTCATCGCGCTAAGCATTTCTTGTCCGGGATTGATCAGGTAATAACCATTGTCAATAAATCTATTGACTGTTGCTTCATCTTTGCTTTTAGTTAAAAGTAAATTTACGTTATTTGTACCATCCTCTCTGTGAGCAACTTTTTCGCCTTTTAAATTTATATAATCGCTCCAGGGCATCATTCCATCAGGATCAATAAACTTAATTGGGTTATTGAATGCAAACGTGTAAGGAGAATAACGCCTCATTTTATTTGCTTTGGGATCTACGATCATCCAGCGGCCTATTTGTGGATCATACATTCTGCTCCCGAAATCGTACCAGTCTAATGAGCCACCATCTCGATACTCCTTACTTTGAAGTTCCTTTCCAGCAAATAAGATCCGATTTCTACTGTATCCAGCCGCTGAAAATGCTTGGGTGCTGATACCTGCCATACTTACACCAAATGGATAGTAATGCATACTTTGAACCAGCGGGCCTGATGTATGGTTTATCACCAGATTATCGAAAAACACATCTTGCGCACTCTCGTTGCTTACAAATATATACACAAATCCGCTTTTTTGAATGGCGTAGCGTATTGTAGCCAGATTTTGAATGGCGTCGGGCGCTCCCTGAACTTGACGCACATAAGAGTTTTCCGGTATCAGTTTAAATTGATTATCGTAAGCCACTACATGTAAGTAAGCTTTAGGCTTATCACTTAGGTTTTGTGCCGGGTCCTGGTTTAATAACGTGGTATAATCTGTACTGCTAAAGGTATTTGCAATAGGAGCATTCGGCCCAGTGGCATTGTGTGCACCATTTACAGCACCGGTTGCAAGGAAAGCTTGGACTACGGACATCAACATTTGAGCAGGGGTTGCGTAAGACGTGCTTGCTGCTGTTGATTTATAAAAAGCCTTTACCGCTACCTGTATGGTGTCACCTGCCTGTACATATAGCGCTTTACCTGGCCCGATCTTCTGGCCGTTCTGTGCATTGAGCCTAATCAGGTAATCATTAGGATTGGTAGTCGGGTCATTGGGGTATCCAGAAGGCTTAGCTGAACGTGTCAAATCTATATTGCTAAACAAGGCATTCTCCAAAGCACTTCTGCTACTTTCCATTGTAGCAGCATAAATAGCCGTGTCGCTCCGGGTAGTCAAAACCACACGAGTGCTGCCCAGGTGATCTTTTATAAAATATTCTTTTTTGAAACCATTAAGGATACCATTTTTTATCACAGGAATAGTACGGCCTTCGGGATGGTTTATATACTCTAGCGTATCGTTCCTATATGTAAAGCCATCCATGTAATAGGTCACATCCACATAGCCAGCAATTGATGTGTCATTAACAATTTTACTAAGTATAGTGCCGTCACCACCGGTTTGGTAAAAAATGCTTCCTCTTCCACTATCCTGTACAATTGCTGGGATATTGTTGTGGTTATAATATATAGTAGCAATGTCCTTATTATCGTCTTTTGTAATAAAACCCGCGGAATTATAGGTATAATCGGCGCCCTCGTTATTGTCTATCTCTTTAAAATCGCCCAATCGACTATTAGCTACATTCTTCTTATCTGTGACGTAGCTCAGCTTATTACTTCCTATTAAATAGCCATATTTCAAACTATCGATCGTTTTGATTGTCTTACCATCCATGCCCACCTGTTTCAATGCAAGGATATTTCCATTAATGTCGTAACTGATACCATTTACTGAAAAGTCAACCTGATCATTTGTCCAGTTGCTACTTCCGCCATTCTGTTGCAAAAAATCTGCCCGAATAAGCTGTTGGGATGTGTTATATTCATAACCATATAAGCGACCTAAACCATCTGATCTGCTTTTCCATTTGGCACCTGCGATGTTACCATTGTATTGGAGCTTGGAGAAACCACTATCGAAAGAAAGCTGCTCACCGAACCAGTTACTCGTACTGCCCACATTATTAACATAATCTTTATTGATACTTGTCATCCAATCTTGCAGATTGTGTTCATAATTGACGCTTTCCAGTTGTACTGTAGTACCAGTAATACCTAATCGTTTCTGTTTGATTCTGCCCAATTCATCGTAAACCGTAACTGCAACAGTTTCTAATGGCCCATTGTCATTGATTCGTTCCTTTACAGAATCGACACGGCCTGCGGCATCATAATGGTTCATTCTTAGCTGGGTCACCACAGGAGTGAGAGTAGATCGTGGATTGGTCTGTTTCGTATAAGTGCTCAATTCTTTTCCGGAAAAATCATATAGCGTATTTGTGGTAGTTTTTCCTCGCAATATTGTCTTTGATCACTTGTGTTGCTCTGTCCTTTTTATCATAGTAGAAAGTAGTAGTAAGCCATACATCCAGTAATTCGACCCGGATACGCTCGCCTGTTTTCAAACCTCGCGTATTTGTGCTTGGACTAGTAGGTAATACTTCAGCATACGGGTTACTACCAGCCAAGACCTTGCCGATGTCTGTGGGGTCATAGTTTGATTTGCCCTGGAAATTGTAATCATCGTAGTAAGTGTATACCAATGGAAACAAATTACCGTCCGTTCCGACAGGTATAGCGCTTGTATCACTATAGGGGTAAACCCTAAAGTGCTCCTCCCATTGAGCGCGAGTATAATTAAACGTCAATAATGCTTTTAGAATTTCTCTGCCCTGCCCATCATAACGAAAGACCTTCCAGCGCCCGGTTTCCTTCAGGTTACCATCTCTCCATAGAGCTATCTTATCATGTTTATTATATACGTATTCAATGCTATCTGCCCCTGGAATCTTCTCAACAATGATCTGCTTCCTTGCATTATACCTGTAGATAAAACATTGTTCCGTGATTACTGAACTTGTTAGCGACCAGTTGCTACGGATTATTTCTACGCCTCTCGGCTGTATCACAAAACGCAAGTTACGCAAGGCGTCATAAACATAATAAGTACATGCCCAGCCAGTATGTGCGTTACCTGGATTGCTGGTAACTTGTACCTTACGAAGTACAAGCAAATCATCCATATCCTTATATTCTACTACCTGTCTGCCATTCGGATCTGTGACAATCATTTTTTTCAATGTACGGGCAGGATAGAATCCGGTTGATGTAGGAGTAACTGCTGATCCGATTGTCCATAGACGTACAGAATCTGATACCACGTTTACGGCGTAAGTTGATATTGTAGGATGATTACCGCCAAACTTCGCCCAGGAATCACCTGGGCTGTAAAGACGATTTTGCCTGTTAAGCATCGATTTTTCATACTCAGTCTGTCCATAAAAGGTACTTTCACCTGCTACGCCAGGATTTAGGCTGATGTCCTGATAAAATTGTCTCTGAGCCGCAAAGGCATCGGACTTAAAAAAGCCGTCATTGTTGTTGCCATTCTTAGGTACATATGGGGCAAAACTATATTGTTCTCTTCCAACGCTGTCGTAATGAGTAATGCGAACGATATCTTTACCAGATGGACTTGTTTGTTTGGTTACAGTCTGTATTGTTCTACCTAGACCGTCCAAATATTCTGTAGTACGGAATACCTCAGCAACAGATCTGGAGGTAGATTTGACGGCGTTAATATCGGCAGTTGGATATTTAATTTCCCATGTCCGTATGAAATTGATTTGGCCGGCTTGATAACTTCCAGGGCTAAAGACCTGACTGACCGAAGGTCGCGTCACATTTGATGGAGCATTTTGGGCAACTAGTTTGCCGGTAAAGGCAAAAATGAACAACCCAAAGCCTATTATTGTATTTTTGTATATGCGTTGCATATGAATATGGTTATTGAAGGGTTGGAACTTGGAATTGATAATCGTAGACTTTCATTAGTTTTCGCTCCCTATCACTTACTGCGATCAGACGACCTAGAGCATCGTAGCTATATCTGATGATTTGATCGCCTGCACTGCTTACACTAGTCATTCCTACCATTGGCTCATAAGTGTAAGTCACCATCTGAGCACCTTCTGGATACAACTTCAATTCATCTATTTTGAAGTTTCCGGTAAGATTGATTACTGTTACCCCACTAATCTTGTGCTCAAAGTACCTCCAGCCGTTTACATTAGCAGTTCCATGTATGTACGCAATAGTTCCCGCTATGGTGAATGGAGTAGTCTTATCTGTCCAGTAACTGAGAATGTATGTCCGGTTTATATCCAGTCCGGATTTGTAAATACCAGTGAGTGGACGATGAACTACCTTCCCAGTCATCGCATTGGTATCAGCTATAGAGTTGTCCTCGTAAATCCAGCCACCTCTATTGTCTGCTTCAAAAGAAGTATAAGCAATCTGATCTATTGTTGTATTAGTCGCCACTGCTGTTCTGTAACTGAAACGATAATCCCATATGGTGCTTATCGGAGGATTGTAGTCCGAACTAAGCTGATGGACTACTCCGCTGTCAAATAACACAGACGCTTCGCGCATGTACCTGGAATCTTTGGATAGATTATTACCACTAATGCCTGATGGGCTAAAGCTATTACTTGGAGCCGCTATCGGTAGTGTCTGCAATTGATTCGGACTTACCCTGAAGGAGTCATTCATTCGCTTATGGAGATTGATCTTGGCATCAACGAGCAGTCCCGCCTTAAATGTAGACTGTTCTACACGTTCATTGTTATTGTCTAATGCCATGCTGTATATAGCAGCCAAGTTGGAATCGGCTGTGCTTCTGTAACCACGACGGCACCAATAATAGTCAGTAAATCCCAGCTCTTTTTGCAGTCTGCAGTCAGAGTATGTAATGCGGGCATTGTCCATACATTTCTGATAGGCCAAAAATGCATTTGTATAACAAGCACCTCCCTGACCAGCGCAAGCATTCTGCGCAGCTGTGTAGGTAGCTTGACAAGAATTGCAGACATTGCGATAATTATTACTGCAAGTGAGAACGTAACCACAATTAGGTTCATAATCTTTGACATATTTATTTGTCGTGACTATTGAATCTCCTTTGGAGTCGAAATAGACTTCTTTAGTGGGCGCATTGTGATACTTACTGCCATAATAAACTGTTTGCGTATTGGTCAAAAAATCTGGACCGTCCTCAGCATACATTGTCGTATATATCACTTCCCTATATTTCCGGCTACTCGTGAGCCAGTAGAAAGTACCTAAGTAAGTGCCTGAAAGTGCAGCAGCCATAAAACATCGAGTACTGTCAGTAGGAGTATCGTAATGATGAGTATACAATACATCTTTTAGGATCTTTCCATCGCTACGGAAATGCATTTCCTCTTTTAGTTTGCCTCGTAGGTTATTGTATTCGTCGGGAGCATAAGGAAAATTAGGCACCGAATAAGAGCAGGTACTACGGTCTACGCTTGTTACTGCAAGAGAAGGTGTTACATATCCAATTGGCATTCCTGTATAATAGCGATATACGGAATATCCATTGTCGGGTTTACCTACGCTTACTTCCTCATAACCGATATGTTCACCTTGACTGGTACTCATTGGTTGTATGCTATTGGCGGAGCGAAAATAGGGGAAACCTACACAGGCAATACATCCTTGTGGACTGCAAGCTTGCTGAAAGCCGGATGGCGACCAGTCTCCTAATTGCGCCACCAGATCATTACGTATCAGCGCTGCATAAACAGGACGGCTGTAAAGTATTCCACTGCTGCGGCCATTTTGATTATAATCATATTGTGTAGCATTCGTTGTACCAGAAAGATGGTCGTATGCGAGTATATTTTTGATGCGTAAGCCACCAACAATCACATCTGTAGGGCCGCTAGAGCCAGTATATCTATCAATAATACCGGTTGCACCGTTCCCAGAAGTAGAGCCATTTTCAAAAGTATTCTTGATAATGGTCATAGTATATACTCCGTCTGGCAGCGTACGAATTATGGAGTCTGTCAGCTTCGTATCAGTGTTCGTCGAGATACTGATATAGTAGTCGCCTGTAGTGTTGTTTTTTAGCGAAAAATGAGCATCACTCCCCCCGGTAGTATTCAATAATGTTATTTTATAAGAGCCACCGACTAGCGTAACTGTGTCTGTTTTAACTTCAGGATTGCTGCCGTCATAGCCTATTGCCAGATTTTTCCTGTTTACATATTGTGGTGTGCCAATTGATGTAGTGACGAAATGCGGTTCAAATTGATATTCTGTATTACCGCCTGTCGGCCAATAAATCCGCTTTAAAGTACCAGCCCGCATTTGCGGCCAGCTCGGCGCTCTATTAGCGCCTGATATTACAGTAGTAGTACCTGTTTCGGTGATAGTAGGTGTCAGCTTCGCATTACCTGTTTGTCCATTATAGAAACCCCAATAGTCTTGGGCGAAGGTAAGCCTACGGGGAACGAACTCTGTAAAATATTCAAACTTGATGGCCGGTTGCGAAAGCTGGCCGGTACAAGACATTTCCTTTATACTATCAAGGCGAAGACGTTTCCGGTCTGTATTGATTGTCAGGCTACCTAGTTGAGTAGGTAAAGCTGTAGTATTGTCCTGGAAATAACTAGTATAGAAATTAAACCGCTTACAGAAGCTGTGATTATTGGTGATATCAATAGAACTAATGGGACGCGCCTCTGAATTGACTTCAGAATCTCCTAATTCCTTCGTGTTATATCCACCTAAATCTGTACGTGCTGCACCATAATTAATCAGTACAGATCCGGTTTTCCAATCTATACGAGTAAGCCGTTTCCCTTTGACGAAGTTCTTGATCAGATTTGCGTCATATGAATTGGTATTATCTAGGCTGCTTATTGGTGCGGATGTGATGCTATGAAAGCTATAGTTCTCAGAAGCATAAGTAAATGTTATGGTCTGAGCCAAATCAGTACTGACAATTTGCGTCAGATACCAGGTAGAAATCACTTTCCCCTCTTGAAAACCTGTAGCAACAGTAAAAGGGCTAGTAACTTCTGCATTATCAGGACTTAACAATATACCGCCGAAGTTATAACGAGTACCATCAGGAGTAATCAGTACGAAGGTTCCGATACTATTCCCTCCTAGATAAGTACAACGGATTTCAATATCTAGGTTCTTTCCGTCTGCAAGGATCACCGGCTTGCGATCATCAGAGAAAAAGAATTTTCCGACGTAGCCTGCAAAGTTAAATGTATACAAATCTGGTTCTCCATCATGCCGACCAGCGGCAACACCCTGCCAGTCTTGCATTAGGTTGCTGTAGAAGCGACGCATGTAACCTGTGTCTGAATACCATCCATGATCCTGGTTGTAGATAGTACTGGTACTCCTTTCGTCAGGAGCGCCGCGAACTGTTCGAGTAATAACGCCGCCAGCATTTAGCGCGAAGCCTAGTCCTGCTGCACTACTTGGTTCAAGTACTTTAAGCCCGGAAGGATGATTCCCTAATGTAATTGGCAATTTGAGATTGCCGGTTTCGATGGTGTAAATTGGTATGCTGATTTCCGGAATACCCGTATGTGTATTGACTGGGAAATCCACATATTTTCCCAGACTTGCAGGTGTAGGGGAGGAAATGGTAGTGCGGTCATAAATATTGTCCTGTGCCAGACCGCAAACAGCGGATAGTAACAGGAAAGTCATGACCATGACCTTTCTGAAAATAGTACGTTTCATCTTAAGGTTGATTAAATGATAATGATGAATTAGAATTTGTAGTGGTAACGGATTTTTAGAGAATTAGTTTGTGGGATACTGCGTTGGGCTTCAAAGTCATAAAGTAGCAACATGCCAGCCTTATCACTTACCATTACTTTTATACCAGCAAGACTGCTGCGTGACCAACCGGTCCATTTTTTCAGCTCAGTCATTGAATTAATACGCATAAATTTGTTGTACTCAATCCCAGCAGTAGCGTGGAGTCTCCCTTTGAGCCTATAATTGGCAAAAGACCGAAAACCAATTCCCTCAGTAGTGAGCGTAATGTGTGAGAGGCTTTTGCCCCAACCGACCTTATATACTAAACCAAAACCTGCCTGAGTCTTGGGGCTAAACTTATAAGCAACCTCTAAGGCTATATCAGTCATTGTAGGAAGTAATGTTGTACTGCGTTGCGATTGGACATTTCCTCCGTATTCCAAACGTTGTAGAAAGCGTTTTGTCTTCAAGGGATTGGGTTGGAAGTCTGGCATGTCATCTACAGAACCGGCTCCACTTGATACTTTCTGTTTTGCCTGGTCAATAACTGATACCGATTGATCCATTTGTTGGCTAACTGTCTGTTGGGCAGAAGGATCAGAACCAATACTTTGCTGAATCTGTTGCTCTACCACACTACGACCTTGCAGATTTTGCAGGGCTTGTGTAGGATCTTCGCTCATATTTATGTTGAATAACCCAGACAGCATAGAGTTCTTTTGCATGAAAGTCTGGAACATCTTATTCTTACGAAGCAATTCCATAGCCTTTTTTTCGGCTTTAGATGGATCATACAGTATATCTCTATATTCGTTAAGTCGCTGAGTATAATAAACAGCTTGCCTATTCATGTCGCTAAGGATATGCCTACAATTTGCTATCCCTGCCAGCTCCTTTGACAACTGCTGTTTGCGTTCTCGGATTTGCTCTTGGATTTGCGAAGATATATTCAGTTGGTCTTTTACATTAAGTAGATTTTGTTTGGCTTTTTCCAGTTCATTACTGCTTATGATACCTTTCAGTCTTTGATTGTCTAAAAAGTCCAGGATACTTTGAAGGGTATCTGTGTAATTGTCTAAATAGCCGCCTCTACTCACTCTTTCCTTCGATTTGGAAAGCAACTTATCCTTCATATTAGATGCCCTATTGGTACTTATGCTCCATAAAGACTCCACACGCGATGGATCGGCCTTTTGGAGTTTAGTCTTTAGCTCGTTTTCCAGCTTTTCCATTTTTCGCAGGGCTTTCAAGCTGCTTCTAGCAACGAGGTTTTCTACTCGTTTTGTTTTGTTCTGGACACTGTTCAGATATTTTCCAGGTAATTGGGATAACAGGCTATCATCTGCGCTGGGCAATTGGATGCCCTGAGCGCTGACCGTTAGGCATAACGCAATGAATAGCCCTGTGAAGAAGTATTGCTTCATGTGCTATAGTATTATACAGGAATGTTAGAGTTTGGGATGTTGCTCAGGGATACGGTGGGGTCTCTATTCGTTTTTTAGGTTTAAGGTTTTAAGAGTTATGGACAAAAAAGAGGCACTTATTACAGGATTGAAGGTAAAACAGCTTTTCAACAAATCTGTTAATGACTCGTTAATCTTTGGAGATTCTTTTATAATGCGCGTCGAGGTTCTTCAGATGCTTACTAAATAATCATTGTTTAGACGAATACTGTCTCATGTCTTCGACCGTCCTAAATTTTTTTAATTTTGAGAGCAAGTCATTGGCTTGTGAAATCTCCTTACCTATATACCTGAAAATTAATTGTGGGTCAACTTCGATATATAAACCAAATCTGTATATCTCTTTAATTCCAAAGTCAATAGGATTTCTAAATTTATTGGAGAAGCGCGTGTGATTTACTCCCATTTCGTCTGCCATAGCTTTCGAAAATAACGGTTCCAAATCGCGCAATCTAGAAAGCTTTCCAGCTTCGATCAGTGTTTTTATAGAAAGACATTTGGAGGCGATGTCTTGTTTAAGCTCCTCAAGACTTTTAGTTTTCCGACCCCGTGCTTTCGGAGAATCACTTTCCGTTGAATTTCTCGTGCTCTTAGCCATAGACAATATTGATGGTTAGCAAAAATGCTTAAACACGTTGAGAATGAGCTTATTAATATACTACTCGACTATTTATATATACAATCTGTTTACAGATTTATTTGTATCGTATATTTTATTTGCTTAGATTGCTATCGAAATGACTATACTTGTATATAGCTATAGATAATGAGTTTACTTTTTCATAGGAAATCATTATTTTGCGCTACTAGGATATAAATGTAAGCGTTTAACGAATCTCGTCTATCGAATCTGACAGTTTAAAGCACGAGTGTAAGTTAAGGCGCCCAATCCATATAAAAAGGGTTGGGCCTACTTACGTATTGTGCTTGACTACCGAAAGGTAGTTGGCTTTGTCAGAGCCAGATAGACAATGCGGGTAGGTTCCGACCCTTTTCATTTCCGTTCTGTTCAATGCTTCTTCTTATCCGTACGCATTCTTTCCTTTCTATTAGTCTACTTTTTATCTTTCAGCTTCTTCAATGGGCTTGTCTTATTTCCATGTAAACATTAAAGGAAACTGATTCTTGTTATAGGCCAAGTAATTATTTATTAGGTGATAAGCTATCATCTAACAAGAAATCTATTACTGATCAGTAGAATTGATGTAAACGAAATGGCATCTATAGTGTTTTCTCCACTGTTTCTTGCTTATTTGATACTACGGCTTTCTCTAACCGTTATAACCAACGTTTATGAATAATAACAAAAAAAAGTTAACTCAAAAAGACAAGTCTTTCGCATTCTGTTTGTCGGATGACGAAATCCTAAATCCGGAAGATGTTTTCTTCTCCTTCTGTGATAGATCCAACATACGTGCGGAAATTAATAAGCTAGATCGATTGCTAGAAACGGTATCTAAGACTGATTCTGAGAACATTCGCCTTTGTTATGATCTCGTTGATAATGAATATAGGCGATTAATCGAAGCTGCATTTCTCTTTACGGGTATTCAAGCCAACGAGGAGGTATCCGTGGAACGATTTCTTGGTTTATTTGCTCATGAGATTAAAACTCAAATATCAGGGGCCTCCTTAGCGGTAGAAGCCATAATGGAAAAAACGGAGCCATCCTTTTCTTCTCGACCTGATTTAGCTTTCTATTTGACTACTCTCAGGAGTATTCTTTTTAATAGCAGCCAGATTCTCACTAATATGATTACTACCGTCCGATTTAGTGAGAATTTTTTCACACTACGGACTGATCCCAAGTCATTTAAAGTAGATGATTTTATAGATAGCTGTACAATTCCCTATCAGCTTTTTAATGAGAATTTTAACAAAAACCTGATAGTGGAATTGAATGAATTACAGGGCAAAACGCTACTCACAGACGAAGTTAAGCTCGGTCAAATTATTCAAAACCTTTTAAGCAACGCTTACAAGCATAGCAAAGGGAGAGATATTCTATTAGTCGCAAGTAGCGAAGATCGATGGGTTTCTTTTTCAGTTATTAGCCATGGTCACACAATCCCAACAAAAGAACTTAAACAGCTTTTAAAGATATATTATAAAGCCAGCCAAAGTAATGCAGGATACGGCATAGGACTGTATTTATGCGAACTGTATGCAGAACATCTTTTTGGAAACATCAAAATAACAAGTAATAAAGGCGTCACCACTTTTACAGTGAGCATTCCTTGTGAAATAAGAGACTAAAGTGGCATAGGTCATCCGGCAGTGGAATCTTCCTACGCCGGAATCTATTTCTAAACTATCATAACTATACCTCAATCTATATTATGAAAAATTTGCCCAATTGGCATGAAAATCCGCTCTCACTTACCAATGATGAAATATCTGATCCTATAAGTGTTTTGTCAGATTTCCTTCATTCTTACCCACTGCCTGAAGTCAGGGAATATATAAAAGCACTACTTCTTATGGCATGTAGCGACCCTGATTGTAACGCAGCATTCAATATAATTTTTTGTGAAGACATTATTCGTTTAATCGAATCATGTCATATAATAAATCAAACAAACAATGGAAGAAATAACAGCCAATGAACGTGTCATATCAAGGATAAGGGAGCGTCATTTTAGAATTTGGAATATGAAAAATGACACAATGGGACTAAATAACAATAAGCAATCCGACAGCAATAGTAAGTCAGTCAATGATTTAGCTAATTCCCAAGAGAAAAAGACGAGGAAAAAGTCGACATCTAAAGCGTTCTTAAATTCGACGTTCCCGACCTTACTTGACTTTAAGCATCCATACCGTCAGATTCTTATGGCTATAAAAACGAAGCCATTCTTGATAATGACCGGCATATGTGGTACCGGTAAATCTAGGTTTGCGAGAACCCTTGCGTACCAAACATGTCCGAAAAATTTACAAGAAGGAGGGCAACCGGGTAATTTCCAAATGATAGCAGTTCAATCAGACTGGCATACTTCAGTTGAAGTAATTGGATGGACGAACTTACAGGGCATTTATCAATTTACTCCTTTTATCCATTTCCTGATAAAAGCGTGGAAGCATCCCAATACTCCATTCATATTATGCCTTGATGAAATGAACCTATCGAAGGTGGAAATGTATTTTGCGGATTTTCTGTCTATAATTGAAAGCCGTCTTTGGGTTAGAGGTGAGCTCACATCGGATGCATTTATTCCTGCAAGTCAATTTAGATCTTGTTTAGAAGTAGATCCTGATTTATGGGCTAAAATTGGGATAAAGATTGATGAAAGAATGCAGCAGAGATTTCTAACAAAAGGATTGACCCTACCTCCTAATCTAATAGTGATCGGCACTGCAAATATGGATGACGCCGGAAAGAAGTTTAGTATGAAAGTATTAGACCGAGCTTCTATTATCGAAATGCCCGATGTTGACTTTTATAATGGTATCAAATCAAGCGATACGGATCTGAAGTTTCCGGATGTTCCAATATCTCTTGACCAAATATCGGGATTAATGCTATATGGGAGAGAAGCGTATGAGTTTTTTCCCAAAAACGGAGATTTGATCATTTCAGAACTTTGTGCCTTAGATAAAATACTCTTGGAAACGCCGTTTAGGTTCGGGTATCGGTTGCGCGATGCGGCCCTTATATATTGTAGTCACAACTTTAACTTGCCCGGATCTACCAATAATAAAGAGTCGGTTTATAAATATTTAGATGAAGTGTTATTGATGAAAATGCTTCCTCGTATATCTGGTTTCAGTGTGACGGAGAAACTGATTGACAATTTACTTTGTTTCACTAAAAATAAATATCCGCTGAGCTTTAAACGGCTTACACTGATGAAAAACGGAGCTAATGAATATACTGGCTTTTCTTTTTGGTAGGTGTTATTGTATACGTTAGGCATTGCACCATCCAGATAACTATATTACTAAGCACACATTTAACTCGATTTTAAAAGAATTTAAATAAAAAGCAAATATTCTCAAATCACAGTCAAATAGTTTTAGAATGTTTTTCATCTAGAGTTGAATAAGTTCAACAAAGCCCCCTTCTATTGATTGAGGGGCTTTGATGTCTAACGGCATTTTTTTCGGTGAAATTTGAAGATCTTTTTTACCATCTGAGCAAAAGCAGGGAACCAGTTTATGGCGCAGTCATAAATTGCCTTCAAATAACATTCCTATGTCTCAGGTGATTACTTTAAATGACTGGCTAAACATTCAACCCACTAACACAGAAACAGACCAGCGACTATACCTCACAGAAGATGAAATACGATCGTTCAAGCAATTTGAAGATGCGAGTCCTGAAGAGCTAAAAAACATCATTGCCACGCTTCACAGCCTTGCTTTAATCACCTACGACTTGTATTGTAATAGATTAAAGAATGACGAAATATCTTCCGCTGCCTGATTCTAGTATTCTGTTAACCTGATAAAATTAAACATTAAAGACCCATGCAAGATCAAGATATTTTCTCCAAATATGCTAAGGGAGCAAAGCCCATAGTAAAAGACAACCGTCTATGTGTCATATACACCAGAGTGTCAACTAAGGAACAAGCAGAAGGGAATTTGAGCCTGGAAACCCAGAAAAAAGCCTGTAATCAATTAGCTGGTAAGCAAGACTATGAGATCCTAGCTTATTTCGGTGGTACCTACGAATCTGCCGCTAGTGATGAAAGAAAGGAGTTCAAGCGAATGATTGAGTTCTGTAAAAAGCAAAAGAGCAACGTTAAGATCATTGTTTACAGTCTTGATCGGTTCAGTCGTACTGGTGACAATGCCATCTGGCTCACTCGTCAGTTACGCGACTTAGGCATTCAAATCATTTCAGTTACACAGCCCATAGATACAAAGAATCCAGCAGGCGTACTTCAGCAAAATATCTTGTTTCTCTTTAGTCAGTATGATAATGATTTAAGGCGGCTAAAGACCATAGAAGGCATGAAAGAAAGGCTGCTGAGAGGTGAATGGCCTTGCCATGCTCCTTTAGGGTATGACCATGTGACTGTCAACGGCCAAAAGACAATTGTGATTAATGAAACAGGGAAGTTATTAAGGAAAGCCTTTCTATGGAAAGCCAATGAGGGTATAAGCACTGTCGAAATCCTCAAAAGACTACACGCTCACAGCTTGAAACTTACCAAGCAGGCCATTGGCAAAGCGTTAGTAAACCCGTTCTATTGTGGATTACTGTCTCATTCGTTATTGAATGGCGAAATAGTGGAAGGAAAACATGAAAAACTGGTGAGCCGGGATATTTTTCTAAAAGCCAATGAAGAAAAGAACAAGGTAACTCACGGCTTTGTACAAAATCCGTTAAATGAAGCGCTACCGTTAAAACTCTTCATGAAATGCGAAGCCTGCGACATGTATTTGAGGGGATATTTGGTCAAACGTAAGAACCTATACTATTACAAATGTGACAATGGTAGCAAATGTTCTTGCCATATAAGCGCTGCCAAACTGCACGATCGGTTTATGACTATCCTCAGCGAGGTAACCCTTCCTGAAAAGTATATCCCTCTTTTTCAGCTACAATTGAGAAAGCTATTTACTACCGTCAATGCAGAAAGAGAGGAAACGACTAAACATCTTAAAGCAAGGCTTACGGAACTGGAAGAAAAGATTGATAAGCTGGAGGAACGTTATGTTGAAGATAAGATCACAGAAGAGCTTTATAAAAAGTTCGCCGATAAATACGTTACAGAACGTAAAAAGTTGCTGGAGGAATTACAATCGTCTCCAATAAACGCCTCGAACCTCGAAAAATACATCGAATTTGCTACTCAGAAAGTCACAGAACCCGCACTAGTATGGGATCACAGCAATTACAGAGAAAAACAACGTTTGCAGAAAACAATATTTCCTGAAGGCATCTATTATAACAAGGAAAATGACCAACCTCGAACCACTAAAATAAATCCATTATTCGCTCTCGTTGCAGACCTGACGGGCACTTCATACAAAGAAGAAACCCGACCTTTTGAGACTATTCTCAAGAAGCCGGGCTTTCGTGATCCCGCTGGGACTCGAACCCAGGACCCATACATTAAAAGTGTATTGCTCTACCAACTGAGCTACGGAATCAATCCCTTTCTGTGATTGGGAGTGCAAAGATAGGAAATATATATTCCGATCCAAATATTTCTTTAAATAATTTATCCCTTGCTAAAATGTATCTTAAACTTCACTGCAGGATCATCGTTCTCTTTCAGATCAAACACATGCAGTAAATAGTATTTTCCTTGTACCCAATCCTGCACTGCATTGTCATAATACGGACTACCCGGATTACCGCTCTGTCCTCCGGGATAGATACCATAAGCTTCTGTCTTCGCGCTCAGCTGTACTACCATTTTCCATGAAGGACCATGCAATTGTTTTGTCGCATTTACAATATGCCGGCCACCGCCCGTACGGAGATTCATTGCGCTGAAAGGTATAATAGATCGTGTCAGGTGACGGATATTCGTACCACGGAAACGGCCGAACTCCAGTTTCTTTTGCGCATCTAATGTTTTGGCACTGTCTACCGCTATTGTGAACGCGCCTAAAACAATTTGTGAGAGTGTCTCTTTTTCTGGTGTATGTTTATTATCGATGAACTTCATGGAAGAGTCCCGCAACAACCATAACAAGGTTGTTTTTTCCCAGGGCTGTTGTAGAGGTGTTTTGTCTACAAGTATGTCATCGTCCCAAACAGACGACTGCAATTCATCCCAGAAGATATTAAAGATAGTCGCTGCCTTGCTGTCAGGTCCACTTTGTAAATCCCATTTATCAAGGATCTGCCAGTAATTCTTCTGATCGGCAGTCAGCAGTGATACCGGCAGATGTTTGCGTATCAAAGGCAGAGCGGCCCGGGCAAAAGGATTCAGGTTATCGTTTTGCAGATCCATCATGTCCTGTATCGTGATCTGGCTATCAGCGGCCAGTACTTCATTGATGCGTTTGCCACGGAACAGGTCGAAGTCTGCTACATAGCGATATGGGTAGGTGCTGTCTGTCGGATGCTGATTGGCAGAGCTTACAAAACCACGTGCCGGATTGTAAATATGTGGGTTCTCACCTTGCGGTACATATCCCTGCCATGCAAAGGAGCTATCACTGCCCGGCATGATCCATTTTCCCTGATCTTTCCAACGTAAAGGGAACTGTCCGTTATGCCAGAGTGCTATTTCACCGGTTTTAGCAGCAAAGGCGAAGTTCTGTGCAGGACAAGCATAATATTTTAAAGCGGCGAGATAATCATTGTAGTTATGTGCTTTGTTAAGTTCCAGGAAGGTCCTGATTTCAGCAGAAGGATCAAGTGCTTTCCAGCGCATGGCAAGGAACTGATGATTGGTAGCCGTGTCCGGGAAAACATTGTCGTATACCACAGGGCCCCAAACAGTATAGGCAACAGTATCGTAATAAGGCGCCGCTCCTTTGACGTTGATCTTTTCAATACGCATTTCTGCATCGCGGTAAGTCCCGTTGAAGAGATATTGCTGCTTCCCGTTACGGAACTGCATCAGGTAATAATCTTTTACATCCTCAGCTGCGTTGGTCACGCCCCAGGCAATATGATCGTTGAAGCCGATGATCACACCAGGTGCACCTGGTAATGTAGCGCCATAAACGTTCATCTCAGGTGTATGGATCTGCGTTTCATACCAAAGGGAAGGTAAACTCAGGCCCAGGTGAGGGTCATTACAAAGGATCGGCGCACCGGCACGTGTTTTCGAACCTGCCACTGCCCAGTTGTTACTACCATTGTCGGGATCAGGTCTCTCCTCTTTGAAGTGCAGCGCAAGACCGGCGGCATTCAGGATGCTATCCACGGGTAGTGTAGCCTTTACTGTCGGCGTCGGATATTGTGTGCCACGGGGAATGATCGGATCGATGCTATCGCCGAAATCAGGGTACAGATTGTCGAAGTCTGCTTTACTGAAGAGGCGGCGGGCATTGGTATATACCAGGTCATTCACACCGCCGGCCAGATCTGCCGCCATCATTTTGAGTAACAGTGCTGAATTCAGCGGCGTCCATTTCTCCGGTTTATAATTCAGCAATTTGTATTCTAAAGGAAGTGTCGCATTAGTGAGGGTATTAATGTAAGCATTGATCCCATCGGAATAGGCATTGATTGCCGGACCAGCCACTGAATCTGCCTCCATTGCCTTCAGGGCCTGTTCGGCGCCATACAGCATCCCGTTACGGCGCTGCTGACGATCATAAGGGATCATTTTTGCGCCCAGGATCTCTGACAGGCGACCTGCTGCTGCAAAAGATTGCAACTCCATCTGCCATAACCTGTCACGCGCATGCATATATCCCTGTACGTAGTAAGCGTCAGTAGTATTTTCTGCGAAGATGTGAGGCACCATCCTGTCGTCCAGCCAGACTTCCACCTTTCCCTTCAGACCAGGCACCTGTAAATCTTCATTATAATCTTTACTGATAGAGGTCGCGTTTTGCCAAAAGCCTTCCTGCGGACTTAACAAACGTCCGAGTGGTGGAAGTGAGCCCCAGGATCGGTCAAGGCAAACTATCAGTGCAATGGTTATCACCGCTGAAACGGTAAAGGGAACAAATCTCATACGTGCTTACTTGTTCTGCTAATATACATAAAATATGCCGCAGCCATCAGCGTTATCCTGCCAGGCCCTTTATCAGACGGTCTACTTCTGCCTCCGTATTGAAGCTGTGTAAGACAATCCGCAATCGCTCTTTGCCTTTAGGGACCGTCGGATGCAGGATAGGCCGGACATCAAGTCCGGCGGACTGTAACCCGATCGCGATCCTCCGCGTCTCTTCATTTCCAGGGGTCAGGACGATCTGTATAGGCGTCTCGCTGTATAAAGTACTAAAACCCACTACTCCTTTCCTGAAACGGTTGATTAAAGCAGACACGTGTTCCCTGGCCGCCTGCATATACGGGAAAAGTTCATAACTGGCCACTATTGCTGCAATGGCTGTAGGCGGTAATGCCGTGGTATAAATAAATGAACGGGAAAAGTTGACCAGGTAATCCCGCAGGTGCGGACTACCTAATACCACCGCCCCATGACAACCCACCGCTTTACCGAAGGTGTGTACTCTGGCAAAGCAGGCATCCTGTAATCCCAGGTGCTGTACGAGCCCTTCTCCTTTTAAGCCCACTACACCGGTCGCATGCGCTTCATCCACAACCAGATGTGCGCCATGTTTATCGCAAAGCGCTGCCATTTCCTGCAAAGGCGCAAAATCCCCATCCATGGAATACACAGACTCTACTGCCACGAAAATATTACCAACAGCATGTTGCAATTTCTTCAACAGGTCTTCCAGGTCATTGTGCAAAAAAGAAAATGCCTGTGCCTTGGATAAGCGGATCCCATCCCTGATGGAGGCATGTATTAACTGGTCATAAATGATGGTATCCCCTTTCTGCGGGACCGCTGAAAACAGGCCCAGATTGGCATCATACCCTGAATTATAAATCAGTCCTGCCTTTGCCTGATGAAAGGTAGCCAGCATTTCTTCTGCTTCCTCTACCCAGGCATAGTTGCCGGCCAGCAGACGTGATCCGGTACTACCATGCATATACGGCCTCGCCTGTAATAAGGTATGGACTCCTTCCTGCATGGCTGCACTCTGTGCGAGTCCCAGGTAATCATTGGAACAGAAGTCCACCGATCCGGGCGCTGGTAATCTCAGCCGGCGGAATGCGTGCTGCGCCTCGCGCTGCGCCAATTGCTGCAAAAGAAAATCTTCTTTCATCTCCCAAAGCTAAGTAACTTTGCCCTATGAGTAAAGTCTCCATATTAGGTCTGCATCTTCCTACTGATCCGCGCTGGGTAAACCTGGCAGCTATCTCCCTGGAAGAAATTCTGACGGACCATGCCTTCTGCGAACAAAAAGCCGCTACCTCCTGTATTTCCCTGATCCAGCGCTATCCTGAGAAAGATAAACTGGTACAGGAACTCGCTCCTATCGTTACGGAAGAATGGGGCCATTTCCGTCAGGTACTGGCTGAAATGCGTAAACGCGGGTTCTCTCTCGGTAAACAGCGAAAAGATATGTACGTGAATGCCCTGATGGAACACCAGAATAAAGGGGGAGATCCGCAAAGTGTACTGCTGGACAGATTACTGATATTCGCCCTGATTGAAGCCCGTAGTGCGGAGCGTTTCCGTTTGCTGAGCGAGGGTCTGGAAGATGAATACCTGAAAGAGTTCTACCGTAAATTCATGATATCTGAAGCGGGACATTATCGCCTGTTCATCGATCTGGCCAGAGAATATGTACCGGAAGAAAAAGTGAAAACCCGCTGGCAGGAATGGCTGACACTGGAAGCTGATATTATGAACAATCTGGAAGTGCGTGGAGACAGGATGCACTAAAAGTTAAATCCGATGTTGACATACATCCGTAAGCGTCCGTCCTGGTCACAATACATCACGGACGCTTCTATTGGACCCATAAAGGAAGAATACCCGCCCGTTACCCCGTAGCCACTCAGATATTTATACTTAGAAGATACGTCTCCCAGGAAGTCATATACTGCCACACCCGCACGGGGTATTGCGTAGGTATTCCGCATAAATTCATACTGCCAGGACAATTGCAGGGTTGCGGCGCTGGAAGTCGTAATCTCTGCCTCCCGGATACCGACCAGTGGCAACTGGTTACGGATCACGTTATTCAGACCTCCCAACAGGAATGCATTAATTGGTCCCTGCCGGTGTGTAAAATTAGCGGCTCCACCCATCTGTACCTGGAAGGTATTTCTCGGATTGAATGGCACATTGTATTTCGCCTGTAAAATCGTGCGCTGGTAATCATTAAAATTAAATCCATAGTCTGATGGCATGATCTCTACTCCATCCTTATAAACCCTGTAGCCCGTCTGCTGGTGATATACCCAACCGGATTCAAACTGCAGATCCATGCCGCGATGCGGATAGACCTTTCTATCCAGTGAATTCACTCCAAAGAACAGGAAACTATTCAGCTGATTACCATTCCCTCTCAATACCTCCACCGATTCATAGCGCGGACTGATATTCATGAACTCGTAACGCGTGCCTAAGCCCATCGCCATCATACTATTCAGGGTATACTGGAACTTCGCCTCACCATTCAGGTATTTCAGATGATACTCCATCTGTCTTTTCAAGTTTTTGTATAAGGAAAGTGCATCATCTTCAAAATAAACGCCCAGTCCGAAGCCAAAGTTCCGCTTTGGTCCCAGGTATTTGAAGAATTCACCCTGTACTCTCGGATTCTCACTGATCGCCAGACTTACAAAAGCACGGGAATTCGGTACCACAAAATTGCGTTGTGTGATATTGATGATCGCACTGGCATTCGTAAAACTGTTATACTGCAAGGCAAACTTCACATAGGTCAGCGGGTTTTCCTCCACCTGTATATCCATGATACTTTTACTGTCTCCCTGCGGGTTCAAATGATAAGTGATCATTTTATAGAAACGTGTACCGAATACATTCAAGACCGCGTCTTTGATATCCTGTGGTGTATAACAACCGCCCTTCACCAATCCCAATCTTCCCAGGAAAAAGTCAACATCTGAATGCACGAGACCTGTTACACTAATGTCTACCAGTTCAATATCGGGTGTAAATGGTAAGCGGTCCTTCACAAAAGGTTTCTCCGATGGGTACAGGGCATTGAGTGAATCCGCCATCTGTTTGAAGATCGGGTACATTTCGGCGCCCTTTTTCTTCCCTATTGCCAGCAATGAATCCACACTTCCGAAACTGGCAGCGCTATAATCATCGAGATGATGTTGTATATATATGTCTGTCAGTTTCTTTGCCTGTTTAAAATCATCTGCGTCTTTGTAAAAGCCTAACTGATAGATAATATCCAACGGTGTCACCAGCTGATCCGCTTTACGCAAACCACCACTGACATTGGATCCGATCACCAGGTCAGCCCCCATTTCCTTTGCCGTGATCACCGGGAAGTTACGTACGACGCCACCGTCTACCAGTTTTCTGTCGCCGATCTTCACAGCAGTAAACACAGAGGGGATCGCCATACTGGCGCGGATAGCGGTGACAATATCACCTGTATCCAGGGTAACTACTTCACCGGTAGTGACGTCTGTGGCAATACATTTAAAAGGAATATTAAATTTTGAGAAGTCTCTGACATTGTTAACCGGCCAACACAAACGGGCCAGTTCCAGCCAGAGTTGTTCGCCCGCAATTACACCAGAAGCCAGTTTCGGCTTTCCATATTCAAAGGGGATCTCTATCAGATATTTATTGTATTCGCGTTTTTCTTCGTAGGAGATATCCGTCAGGACCGGCTGGTTGGAGAAGAGATTATCCCAGTCCATCTGACGGGCGAGTTTTTCAATGGCGTCGCCGGAGTAGCCCATGGCGTACAGTGACCCGACAATGCTCCCCATACTGGTACCGGTTACATAATCGATCTTTAATCCCGCACTATCCAATGCCTGTAAAATACCAATGTGCGCCAGTCCTTTGGCGCCACCACCACTGAGTGTCAACCCTATTTTAGGTCTTTTTGCCGCTTCCTGTGCGAAAATAGCCACAGGAAACAGTAAAAAAATGAAGATAATAACTAAAGCCAGTCGTTTACGCATATATGATTAGTGTGGTGCTATCCGGAAGCCTGAAAAAGTTCATTGAAGATACTCATAATAAAGACGTATTTCAAGCGCCTTTCCCCTATTTAAATATGTAAATACTATAACATTTACAACAATTTCCCTATATTATACATCGATATCAACCAAGTAACCACGTACACGTCTATGAACAACAGCAAAATCTCACAATCCATCTGGCAGGTAATACTGGCCTCTTCCGCCGGGACACTGATTGAATGGTATGACTTCTACATCTTTGGTAGTTTGTCCGCCATCATTGCCCAGAAGTTTTTTCCGCCCAGCAATCCTGATCTGGCCTACATTGCCACATTGGCGACTTTTGCCGTGGGATTCATTGTTCGCCCTTTTGGCGCCATCGTCTTTGGCCGGCTGGGTGATCTTACCGGACGTAAGTACACCTTCCTGCTCACCCTGTTGATTATGGGCGGCTCTACCTTTGCTATCGGGCTGGTACCCGGTTATGACAGCATTGGTATGATGGCCCCGATCATAGTATTGTTGCTCCGTCTGCTACAGGGCCTTGCGCTCGGTGGTGAATATGGCGGCGCCGCTACGTATGTCGCAGAGCATTCTCCGCATGACCAGCGGGGATATTACACCAGTTTTATTCAGACGACCGCCACCCTTGGCCTGTTCGTCTCGCTGGCGGTAATTCTGCTGACACGTTCCAGTCTGACACCGGAAGACTTTAACGCCTGGGGCTGGCGTATTCCTTTCTGGCTGTCCATTTTGCTGGTCGTGATGTCCTACTACATCAGGATCCGTCTGAAAGAATCGCCCCTGTTTGCCAAACTGAAATCAGAAGGCAAAACCTCACTCAATCCCATCAAAGAAAGTTTCGGTAAAAAAGAAAACCTCCGCCTGGTATTACTGGCACTTTTTGGTGCTGCCATGGGTCAGGGCGTGATCTGGTACACAGGTCAGTTTTATGCATTGTCATTCCTCCAGAAAACGATGCAGGTAGAATTTGTACAGTCCAATATTATTATCGCCGTCGCCTTGTTACTTGGCACTCCTTTCTTTATTTACTTCGGTAAATTATCTGATAAGATTGGCCGTAAGAAGATTATGATGACGGGTATGCTGATCGCCGCGTTGGCTTATTATCCGATTTATGCCGGTATGGATCGTATCGGTGATCTCAGTAAGAAAACAGAAGACGTTCCCCGTTTCAGTATTGAGAACTCCATCAGTCGTAATGACAAAATGCAGAATATCGAAAAATCTGTAAAAACAACTACTTATACAGATGGAGCAAAGTACCGGGAAACAACGATCTCCACTGATGGAAAAACAGAAACCATCAAAGAGGTCATCGTCAGCAATACACAACTCTGGCAGCTGATCTTACTGGTATTCATACAGGTGGTTTTCGTCACTATGGTTTACGGACCCATTGCCGCATTCCTCGTAGAACTGTTCCCTACCAGGATACGGTATACGTCCATGTCATTGCCTTATCACATCGGGAATGGCGTCTTCGGCGGATTGTTGCCTACAGTGGCCACACTGCTCGTTACCGAAACGCACAATCACCTGGCAGGACTTTTATATCCTATCGCGATTGCACTGGTCTGCTTCGTGATAGGTGTCACCGGGATTAAAAAGAATATGATCAGTGAGGAGTAACTATCATATCTTTTCATGATTGGCGGAAGAATCTTCACTATTTAATTTAACTATTATTCAGTATCAATCTGACAACACAAAACCCGCGTAATAGCCTTGTATTACGCGGGTTTTATGTTTTTATAAATCTCCTTATATCGTTGGATATCAACCTGTCCAGACAGCTTTTTTTTAGCTCCTTTTTGTAGTTATCAAAAATAGTCCTAACTTTTCCTTACAATATGGATCTGTGTTATTGTTTAGTGAGTTTCCCCAAATTCCTGATCATTTATTATTACCCCCAAAGTCACAACAGCAAGGAGAAGCCAATAGTACAGTCATTATCAGTAAGTCTATCATTAAGGTATACCGTTATTTCTGTCCGAACGCAAAACGGTTTACCCCATTATGTCTGGCATCATCACCACAATACCGGGCGCACTTAGCCGCGGACTGTTTGCCATAGCCGCCGTTGGTTTATTTTATTATACTAAATGTAATGCTGTCATGGGAGAAGATTTTTGTAATGCTTTATCGGGCAATGACCGCCGCGTATTGCAACAGCAGACGGACAGCTTTTTGCGTACCCTCAACGCCGGCGCAAATCAGCAAGAGAATATAACAGCCATCATTCAGTGGCTGTCCGCCCATCCCTGCGTCAGTCAGGTGAAAGCCGGACATGGTATGCTGCGCTCTGATCCGCCGGTGAAGGAGTTTTTTGTAACGATGAAAGATAGTCCGGGCGGTAGCGTCACCATCGGCGTAGAATTCGCCCCTGACAAATTGAAATTTCATACAAAATAACTGCAACAATGAACCCCAATGAACTGCATTCACAACAAAACGAGATGCTGAGCAACCTCGAAAGTGTAAAGCAATCCCTATTGCAGCTACCGAATGTTATAGCAGTGGGAATCGGCATCAAGGAATCCAACGATACCTTCACTGATGAAATAGCCTTCCGCGTCTTTGTAGAAGAGAAAAAACCACTGAATGAACTGAAACCGGAAGAAGTGGTACCCTCTGTTATTGCCGGTGTAAAAACCGATGTACTCAAACCTTACGTCGTCAAACCACGACCTGACGTATGTGGGACCGAACGCAGAACACTCACCAAACACAGACCCTTACAGGCAGGCATTGCCATCTCCATCAACGCTACGTCTTATGGTACGCTTGGCTGGTTTGGCAGACTCACCGCTGACGACAGCGTAATATTACTAACCAATAAACATGTGATCGGCAATACCGCAAACGATAAAGTAGCGCAACCTAAATTAGGCGATGTCAGCAAATGCTGTTGCTGCGAATGCGGAGATGATAATGCCATCGGCAAAGTATTGTTTGGTATCAAAAATAATGTCGTCGACTGTGCGATAGCGCGTGTCGACGAAGAATGGACGGCAGGACTTAATCTCCAGATCACCAATGACGCCACTTCTGAAGTACTGGAAGTCGCTTCTCCTCCTACGGCTGCGGCAGTAGTAGGCGATGTGGTGAGAAAGATAGGCGCCCGCTCCGGATTTACCACCGGTGTGGTCGTACATATCGGTGATGCAGCAGTTGCAGGTACAGACCCTGCGGGAGGCACCATTACCATTATACCCGATCAGGTGCTGGTGATCCCACATTCCACAGAAACTTATCAGGTATCTGATATGCATACCGGCACACAGGTGTGTAAGTTCGCCTTCTCCAACAACGGAGATTCCGGCTCTGTCATACTCAATGCCGATAATAAGATTATTGCCTTGTTACACGGCGGTGATGAAACCACCAACTCCGTGGACATAACCTTTGCCAATAACATCGCGAATGTGCTGGCAGCGTTAACTACCGGCACATTCCCTGTTACACTTTCCTCGACAGATGCAGGCAGACGCGATACAATTAAAACACGCACCATCACAAGATCAGCGCCTGTCACAACAGACAATCAACTGGAAGCGCTACGCGACGCCAACAAAGACAGCGTACTTTACCAATTGTACGAGAAACATCATGCGGAAGTCTTACAACTCATCAATCATAAACGTCCGGTAACAGTCATATGGCAACGTCACCAGGGGCCTGCATACGTCGCAGCCCTCACACGTGCCGCCAGGGAAACGGGATATGAACTGCCTTTAATCATCAATGATATCTCGCGGGAAGACCTGCTGTTAGCCATGGAGAACACATTACATGCGCACGGATCTGCTGCGTTAAAGCAGGATTTGATGTACTACAGAGAAGCCATACTTGCCTCGCTTTGTCATACGCAAAGCCTGGATGCGATTGCGGCTGTCTGTAAGGCCACCGGATTGATTGAAGCCATTCCATCCCCGTCTATACCTAAACTCATTTAGCAATGGCAGCAGCAAGACAAATAGGTACATTCGAGGCGATCACCATGGGCATCGGACACTTTCTGTCTCCATTGGAACAGGAGCTTGCCGGAGGAAAGGCGCGGGATCTGCTGGCTTCCCTGGGATTACAACTCCCACCTGCTGCAGACGGCGTGCCTGCCTTCTCCAGTGCTATTGCCGATACCTATAATAACGCGAAACAGATTCCTACGCTGATCAATAGTCTGGTAACAGCTATCGACGCGGAGAACATCGGTAATATCTTCAATGCCTCCAAAGACCTTGCGCAGGCGATTGTCAACACTATCAAAGGCTTTGACGGTGTAGCTACTGCCATCAACGGACTAAGTGGCCCAACCGGCATTCCTGGTCCGGTGTTAAATGATTTTGCCACGAAGCTGCCGGGGCGTCTGATGGATTATCTCATTGTACGTAACATCGAACAGGCCCCTGTCATACCGGAAGTCCTCGAATTTATTGGTGCGATAGAACGAAAACTGGTGAATGCGGGTTCTGGTGATCCTAATCTGCCGGAGTTTGAAGAATACAGGTTCCATATTGATAAATTGATGGACTTCCTGTCTGCTCCGCTGGACCAGTTAAAAAGCATCTACGACTGGGGTGCCAGTAGCTTTAATGGTGATAAATTACTCCCGGCGCTACAGCATCTGGCCAACTGGGCAGGTTATCCGGCAGTGATCGATACCAGCGTCAACCCGAATGTGCTGGATATCTTATTCGCAGAAATCTCTCCTAAAACAGATATCAATCCAAAAGGGATCTCCATCCGGTTGGTGAAGAAAATAGACGTTGATAAAAGTATCCCGTTCAACCAGGGAGGCGACTGGCAACTGGAAGCCCTGATCAGCGGAGATATTGAAGCCTCCACTGCTGTAACCATTCAACCGGATGGCAATATCACCTTTGCACCGCCTACCGCTACTGTCAATGGTGATTACGGTGTACGCTTTACTTCCGGTAAGGCAGATGGTACACCTTTTATCATCTTCGGACAGCCCGGTAACTCGCGACTGGAAGTCAAACAGTTCATTCTGGAGGCCAAGACCAAATTGAGTTTTGGAACCAGTACGGCTCCCACTGCCCCGTTTGTGATCAGTGGCGATATCAAGGGCGGTAAACTCATTATTGACACTTCCGGTGCAGATGGTTTCATTAATAAGTTGCTGTCAGGGATCAGGATAGAAAATGAGTTTGAGCTGGGTATGGGCTTTAGCTCTTCTCAGGGACTTTTCTTCCATGGCAGCAGTGTGCTGGAGGTACGACTAAACGTACACCTTTCTCTTGGTCCGATAGATATCAACGGACTCTATCTGTCCTTCGGGATGCAGGGAAAGGAATTCCCTATCGGTCTGGCGACAGATATCAAAGCCAGTCTCGGACCACTGAATGTCGTAGTAGAAAACTTCGGCGTACAGGCCAAGATCAGTGTACCAGACGACCGAAAAGGCAATGCAGGTCCGCTGAATTTCGACATAGGTTTCAAACCGCCGAAAGGCGTTGGTTTATCGATAGATGCCGGCATCGTGAAAGGTGGCGGTTACCTCTATTTTGATTTCGATAAAGGAGAATATGCCGGTGTGCTGGAACTCTCCATTGTTAAGATTGTCACTGTCAAAGCCATCGGGCTTATTACGACAAAGTTGCCCGATGGCAAGCCGGGCTTCTCTTTGCTCATTATCATCACGGCGGAATTCGGTACTGGTATACAGCTAGGTTTCGGATTCACGTTACTCGGACTGGGAGGTTTACTTGGTTTAAACCGGACTATGTTACTGGAGCCACTGGCATCTGGTATCCGTACAGGCGCTATCAACAGTATTATGTTCCCGCCGGACCCTGTTGCCAATGCACCGCGTATTATCAGTGATCTGCGGACATACTTCCCTCCTTACGAAGGAAAGTTCCTGATTGGTCCCATGGTGAAACTGGGCTGGGGTACGCCGACGCTGATCAGTGTAGCCTTTGGTATTATCATCGAGATACCGGGTAATGTGGCGATCATCGGCGTGTTAAGGATCAATCTACCAGACGAAAATGTGCCGATCGTCACTATTAACGTAGCCTTTGTCGGTGCGCTGGAATTCGACAAAAGCAGGATCTGGTTCTTTGCTTCCATGTTCGACTCCCGGATCCTGTTTATGACGATGGAAGGAGACATGGGATTGCTGATGGATTTTGGTTCCAATCCGAATTTTGTGTTGAGCGTAGGAGGTTTCCATCCGCAGTTCAATCCACCGCCATTACCTTTCCCGAATCCGAGACGTATACACATTGACGTACTACGTACGCCGGTAGCGCGTATTACGGCAGAGAACTATTTTGCCGTCACTTCCAACACCGTGCAATTTGGTTGTCGTGCAGAGTTCTTCTATGGCATCAGCGCCTTTAATCTGCATGGTGATTTCAGTTTTGATGCGCTGTTCCAGTTCTCGCCGTTCCGGTTTATGATCGATATGTCCTTCTCACTGGGCATGGATGTATTTGGCGTGGGCGTGTTTACGGTACGACTCAAACTACATCTCAGCGGACCAGCACCCTGGAATGCGCGCGGTACAGCTACGCTGTCTATCGACCTCTGGCTGTTCTCTATTGATATTTCCGTCGACTTTGATATCACCTGGGGTGAAGCGGACAATCCGAAACTGCCAGCCATCGATGCTATACCAATCCTGGTGATTGAATACAACAAGGCAGATAACTGGAAAGCGGAGATCCCTGCGAATCTGACCCTGCTGGTATCCCTGCGTAAGCTGGATACCACAATAGAAACGCTGGTATTACATCCGCTGGGGACTTTGCGTATCAGTCAGCGCGCTATCCCTTTAGGCATCAATGTGGACAAAGTAGGCGCGAATCCTGTTCAGGATGCACATCTGTTCTCCGTAGAAACTGCCAGTCCGGGACTGACCATCACGAGTGTCGCTCCACAGGAACGATTTGCCATTGCGCAGTTCCAGGAAATGAGTGATGCGGATAAATTATCACGTCCTGCTTTCCAGGAAATAAATGCCGGTGTTGAACTGGCCTATTCCGGCAAACAGTTAGGTTCTTCTAAAGTGACAAAGCGTATCGTGCGCTATGAAGTAAAGATCAATGATGTGGATGGCAAACGCCGTGCGTTCCGCTGGTTTAAGAATATAGGTACCCTGTTCTTCCACTGGCTGGGCGGTAATGCAGTCAGCTATTCCGCACTGTCTTACAGCAGGAAGAAAGCCATGGTACCAACGCTGGCAGATGATAGGATTAAGGTCGCACAACCTGGTTATGTAGTAGCCGGCGTGAATGATAATAAGCCATTGTCCAGCGCACCGGTATTTGCTTCAGAAGCCCATGCACATGACTATCTGCAGAAAACGTTTATCAATAATCCCGGGATGATAGAAGAGATTCATGTCATTCCAACATTTGAAGCCACAGCAGTATGAGTATTGCAACTTATTCCTTTCTGCCTTACCTGCGTCAGGGACTGGCAAACGGTCTGCAATCATCCGGCGGAGCCCGCGGTACCTTTACCGTGGATCTGAAAGTACGCGGTGACAGCGCCACTGCCCCTGTTGAGCAAAAGAAGGTAGAGATCTATGGCCCCGGAGACATTGTCGGCATAGATCCCCGTGCGATTGTTAAGACTGACCCTCACCCCTGGATTACCAATTTTGAGCCGAATTACCTGGCTTATCTCGACTTTTACAGCGAAGACTACCCCTGGCGCTATACGCCGGTACAAGCGACCGGAAAGCGCTTAAATCCATGGATTTCGCTGGTCGTACTGGCGGAAGGTGAGTTTACCGAAGTCGGACAAACAACAGGACGGCCATTGCCGGCCGTTAAACTGAGCAATCCGGGCATCCGCGACTTCTTCCCCAAAGCCGATCAGCTATGGGCCTGGGCGCATGTGCATATGAACGGCGACCTGACTGCCAGCGACAGTACCATCGTAGTAGACGGACAGGTAGCTGTAGATGCGGCATTGGACAAGTTGCAGGCAACGCTGAATAATAACGCGGATATGGCGTATTCGCGCCTGATGTGTCCACGGAAACTATTACCAAGTACCCCCTATCATGCGTTTGTGATCCCGTCTTACGAGAGCGGACGTCTTGCAGGTCTTGGTGCAGACGCTGCGGCTATTGCGGCAGCCGCATTGAATATCGGCTGGCAGCAGCCGAATGTGGAATTCCCTTATTACTATCGCTGGCAGTTCAATACCGGCAAAGAAGGGGACTTCGAATACCTTGTGAGGTTATTGAAACCCAAAGTAGCCGACAGTCGTGTAGGAAGACGCGTCATGGACATGACTAAACCGGGCGCTAATCTGAAATGGCAGGAAGACCCTGCGCACAATCTGGGCGGTATACTCCGTCTCGGGGGCGCCTTACAGGTACCGGACGAAGCGCTGACAGATGAAGAAATTGAAAAGAAGGAAAAATTTGATAAATGGGCCATCCGTAATCTGCCGGCCCTGCATCCTTTCCAGGTGCAGCTGGCCGGCTTTTTAAACCTGGCGGATGACTATAACCTGGTGAAATCTGCGGATGCCAATGTAAATGCGAAGGAACAAAGCCAGCTGGATATTGATCCTAATGAGGATGAAGATCCGCTGATCACCCCTCCTATTTACGGCAAATGGCACGCCATGGTGGAACGTGTATATGTAGACCGTGATGGTGCCCGTATAGATCATAACTACAACTGGTTGAATGAACTGAACCTTGATCCACGCTTCCGCGTTCCGGCACATTTCGGTACACGTGTGGTACAGGAGAACCAGGAAGATTATATGGAGGCGGCCTGGGAGCAGATCGGCGAAGTCTTAAAAGCCAATAAGAAAATACGTTTTGCGCAATTCGGGATGGCGGCGGCCACCGCTTTGTATAATAAGCACCTGATAACCGCGAATGCGGTATCTGCACCTAAAACATTACTGCTGACGGCGCCTGTACAGAAGCGGATCATGTTTAATAATGCGACCGTCTTCCATAATATGCGGCAAAGCGTATTACCCAATACAATACTGTCAGCACCCATGCGCAGGATTGTCAGACCAAGAGGACGCATTGCCTTTCATCTGCAAAAACAATTACCTGCCGGTGAAAAACTACGGCTGGAAACTGTCGTGGCAAAAGTCAATGACGGAGAAATACTACCTGCGCCTCCAAAGACGGTTCCTCCAGCATTACCGACTGTTGATAAAGTAGCAGGTAGTCTGGAACCGAATATTCCACCGTTCCTCAAAGACCTCCTGCGTCGCCACAAGTGGTTGCCACTGGCAGCATTAGGCATTGCCATACTGATCATACTCCTGTTACTGTTGTTTGGAGCGGGTGGCGGATTATGGGCTGTGGGCATTGTGATCGCAGCTGGATTTGTCTATCTCTGGCGCTTGTTGTCACAATGGGCGAAAGCATTGAATGCAGCGGCAGCAGTAGCATCAGACAACCTCATGTCTGCTACGGTGGATGAAATGCCGAAGAGCACTGATTTCCATCTGACCGATATAGGCGACACATTCAGACCCACTACAGGTAATACCGATAGTGCGAACAGCGTAAAATTCAAACAATCACTGAAAGATATGTACCGCCTCTTCGAAGGCGTAAAAGCGGAGATCCCTGCGAAACGCGTACCGATCCAGCTTAATCTCCCACAGGTAGCGACGACGGTCGTCACCCAACTGCAACCACAAAAGACCATACCCGCCTGGATCTGGCAACAGGTATTCTTCCCTCCATGGATAAAAGATCAGATAGATACGGAAAGGTTCACAGAAGCAATGGCCTATCCGAAGATCAACAAACCGATGTATGAAGAGCTGAAGAAAATCTCTGATGAACTCTTCCTGCCAAATGTTGATAAGATAGAACGAAACAGCATGACCTTACTGGAAACGAATCAGCGTTTTATTGAGTCTTATATGGTGGGACTAAACCATGAGTTTGCGAGAGAGCTGTTATGGCGGGAATATCCGACGGATCAGCGCGGTAGTTATTTCAGACAGTTCTGGGACGTATCCAGTGTGTTGAAAGATCCTGCTTTGCAGGGTGAGGCAGAAGAGATTGCACGCGAACCTTACTATGACATTCCTAAACTGCATTTCTGGAAAAGGGCCAGTAAACTGGGCGGTCACGATCATAGGCAGCCGCCAGGAGAACCACCAAAAGAAGAAATCGTACTGGTGATACGCGGTGAGTTGCTGAAGAAATACCCCACCACTGTCGTGTATGCACATAAAGCTATCTGGTCTAAGAACAGTAATGGGCAGTTTGATGTGAAGCTGATCCGGAGTCTGCATATGCAGGCGGAAGGCGACAAAGAAAAGCCTGATCCGGAAGTGGTACGTACCCCTCTATATCAGGCGAAGATTGACCCGGATATTTATTTCTTCGGATTTGATCTGACGGTGGATGAAGCGAAAGGAGAAAATGAACCCGCGAATCCAACATTAGAAAACGCCGGATGGTTCTTTGTGTTGAAAGAAAGACCCGGTGAGGCGCGCTTCGGACTGGATGTTACGGCCACAGATGGCGGCAATCAGAATCTGGTCAGCTGGAATGACCTGGACTGGGCGAGAGTCTTACCAGGCGATGGCGCCATAGACGTACTGAACCTGCCGGCGCCGCTGTCGCTGCCTGCCAGTGCGCCGCCGGTTACTGACTCTAACAACACGGAAGAAACAGGACAGCGGGACCAATATCTTGACGACAAGCAGATCACCTGGGATAGCAATGTGGACGCTGCTAACCTTGCCTACATCCTCTACCAGGTGCCCATGATGGTGTGTACACATGCGGCAGACATGCTTTTAAAGAAATAAACTAATTAAACAGCTCATGGCCGATTTTGAACAAACCAGGAACGAATTAAGCAAAGGTCGCAACGATCGCGACAATGCGCGGCAGGACCTGAACAGTGCAGCCTATCAATTACGTCGCCTGCAACAGGAGCTCGATGCACTGGAAAGACAGAAAGGAGATAATAACCCTACGTATTTAAAGCGTCGTGCAGCACTGGAAAAGCAGCTATCTGCAGCGAATAACAACTATAGCAGACAGCAGGAAAGGTTCAAAGGTATCAGCGGACAACTCGTTCAGCTGGAGAATGCTTTTGAATTCTTCACAGATCCCCGCAGGGAGCTGAGTGCACACTTCTCCAACCAGATCCCCTTCCTTTTATTTCCCTTGCGTTTGGAAACCCGGTTCAAGACTGTCGATAATGTTCCGCAGTTATGGGTACGTGTTTATCCGGATGAATGCCTGGTAGATGGTTTTGAGCCCTTACTGTCTGAAAAGGAAGTGAACAATGCCGCACGTTTCTGGGCGGAGTATTATAGTGCCGGTACGTCTGCCGATCCTGACAATCCGGATCCTGCGGTTGTTAATTTACAGAAAGCTGCATGGGCCTTACTGGTAGGTGCAGCAGGTGACGGCAGGGCCGCCTGGATCACCCGGCAACTGAAACCAGATGAGACGACCAGCGTATTTCCTTTACGCATAGAGGATGCCGTTATCCTTGCGATTGCGACTGACAACTGGGATGCCGGTGCACAGGCAGCGATTTTCGATCTGTTCACTAAATTATGGTATGCCTATGGTAATGAGGCATTGTCTGTACAAATTAAAGATCAGTTCAATACGGCTAATCCGACGCTGAATGCGGATGCCGTTTTCACTACCTACCGGCCTGTTAACTTCGATGACAGGTTACCCATCAACATAAAGAAGAGAGAAGATGCAGACGTGAAGATAGCAGTAGCCGTCTTTCCGGACCTTGCAGACAAAGCCGGTAAGGCACATGGCTGGTCACAGGCTTCACGGGTGAATCTGTTGCCTGAAAGACTGGCATTGATCCGTTATAAAAACAATGCGGCTATGGAGCCGGTATTTGGCAGGACCATTCCGGCTACACTGGCTACCAGCCCAGACCCTTCTGAAGATGCGGAAAAGCAGTTTGAACAGAATGAGGCGTATGACATGGAATTTGCCGAAGAGATCAAATGGATCGCTGATTTTGATAAGGCGATCAGTATCGGTATGGGCTTTCGTATTAATCTTGCGCCCGATGAAGTGAATGGCTTTCAACGGCTGATTGTACTAGGCGTGCGACTGGGCAGTGATGCGGTAACCGGTAAGCAACAACTGGAAACATTATTCGATCATCATTACTTCAGTAAAAAAGGATTTACGCTCTTACCACAGGGTACGCCGACCAACAATACGGGCAGCAGCAATTCCGGTTATACCGGCACAGAAGATCCTGATAAGACTTTCGACCTGTATTTTAAAGGAAAGGCTGGTTTTACAGAAACCCCTGATGCCAACCTGAAACGCGATGGACAGTGGATGGCAGAGTGGCTGGGACTGGACTATGCGACCTTTAAAAAGGTACTGTACAGTGACCGGAAAGACCAGGCAGATGCCCGTAATATGAACATCGCCCTGTGGCCCGGTACAATGGGTTATGTACTGGATGCACTGATGCAGGGAGGATTTAGCGGAGAGACACAACTAAATACGCGTACATTCTTTAATAGCTATGTCAGCGGAAGAGGCGCCGTGCCTGCTATCCGTATCGGCAACCAGCCTTATGGCATATTGCCTGTAGCGCCTTTTCAGCGCCTGGAGTGGCTTAATCCGCAAACACCGGTGCCAGGGATCGCTGTGATCAATCAAAGCTTTCCTGCCTTTCTGAGAGGGCTTTATCAGCTCTTATTACAACTACATGAACGCTGGCGGGATGATATGCTGAACCAGGTACCTTTTGTGGCAAAAACGTCTTCTCAACCTTACCAGGATCTGCTTGATATTATCGGGCTGCATCCTAATTCGGTGGAGTTTCATCGCCGGTATATGGAGAGCCTTATTGAAATGAAGAATAAGGTGAGTATAATTAATCCGGCCTTCCAGTTCAACAGTAATATCGTCAGTGATGCCGTCAATTTATTACAATCACTCAAATATCCAACGGAGATACTTCCGCAGATAGCCGCCTTGTTAGGCTTGCCATGGGAAGCGCCTATTCTGCAACTGATAGACGATCAGCCTTTATCCGAAGAAAAAGGTATCCGTGAATATACCGCTGACCATAAGAATTACATTGCAGCACTGGTCGCACAGGCCAGTAAATCACTGAATGCAATACGTACAGGCGAGGGGCTATCGGAAAGACCAGCGGCTGAGTTATACCGGTTGTTAAAGTATGCACTTGAACTCGCCTATCATAAAAGCGCCGTAGATGCGGCGGAAGAAAAGAAGGTTTTCAATGCACAACAGCTTCTTGCGATGCGCACGGAGCAACCGTTTATGCATCAGCAATGGAAAGACACGGTAGTGGAAAGCCGTTATGCATTGTTGTATGATACCGTACCACAGATATCGTCCAACAAGACAGTATCCGAATACATCCGGGATTCGATCTTCCTGGAAGAAATTCCCTTCCATTCCCGCTATCTGGCTTCACAGCTGAAGGCGCTGGAAAACCTGAGTGATGCTTCTACGGCAAGACTCGAACGGGCGTTTGTCGAACACCTGGACAACTGTCATTACCGGCTGGATGCCTGGAAGAGTGGTTTGTTGACACTGGGGCTGTCAGACATGCGTAATAACCAACCAGGGGCGCATTATGATAATCGCAGCACAGGTATTTTCCTGGGTGCATTTGGCTGGCTGGAAAATGTAAAACCGGAGAAGAACAAGGTGCTGACACCTAAGCAGATTCCGGAAGAACTGAAAGACGACTTCAACAAAAATGGCGATAAGGTTTTTGTAACAGATGCCGCCAATGAAGGATATATTCATACTCCTTCGCTGAACCAGGGCGTTACAGCGGCGGTATTACGCAATGGGTATATTTCGCATGGTAAGCCGGATGCCAATAATGTGCTCGCGGTTAATTTGTCTTCCGAAAGAATACGACTGGCCTTGTCCGTGATTGAGGGCATACAGGGCGGTCAACCGCTACCCGCGTTACTAGGCTACCATTTTGAAAGAACATTGCATAACCGCAGCGACCTGACCGCTAAAAAGATCGATAGTTTTATTTATGCGATCCGTAAAATATTTCCGCTGAATGCGGACCAGTTAAAGGACACAAGGGTAGCCAATACCAACGATCCCTCCGTGGATCCTGATACCGTTCCGATTACTGCCATCGAAGCACGTAATGTGGTTCATGGCAGTAATCTGGTTAAACATGTACAACAACAGACAGGTGTCAACCGGCAGTATCCATTCAACTTAGCCCTGCCTGACGGCGAAACCGTGATCAAAAACGCGATCACCGAGACTGTTTTACAGATCATGGATATCGCGGATGCGATTGCAGATCTGGGTATCGCAGAAAGTGTACATCACGTTGTAATGGGCAATACGGAGCGGGCAGCAGGTGTATTGGAAAGTTACAGTAAAGGCAACTATCCGCAGGAACCGGATGTGATACGCACGCCGCGTAGCGGTCCGACGCTGACCCATCGCGTGTCCATTCCATTTACCTATATAGCGACAAATGCAGGCGGAGCGCCCCGTGCACTGTCAGAGCCTTCTGTGAACCAGTGGCTGACTGATATACTTCCTCCCTTGAATAAGATCGTTTGTCAATGTGCATATTTCAGTCGGGCGGATGGTACAGAAAAGCAACTTGAGATCTCCCTGCAGGCTATCGGACTGGATCCGCTGGATCTGTTGTATATGCTGAATGCGCTGGATACGCAATCACTGAATGAACTTGACGACCGTTTGCTTTTCTTTATACACAGCACTGCTGACCCCATCATCGACAGTGCAATTACCTTTAACTACATCGAAGAACCAACAGACACCAGTAAGCTATCTGTCTTCCAGGTGATGCCGTTAGTGAAGAGTCTGCGGGCGCTGATCGTTGAATCGAGTCCGCTGACACCTGGTGATGTCGCCCTTCCGAACGAAGTGGATAAAAATGACCTGCCCGCCCCGGAACTCTCTTCACAAAGAGTGCTGGGCTTACGGGATAAACTGGCTGCCGATCTGGCGGCTGCGAAAGGAACAGGTGGTATTGTCAAAGCACTCCAGGACCTTCCAGCCTTCGATACACTGACAGATCCGCAGGCGGAGACAATCCGGCAAAATGCGGGTACGACCCTGCAACGCTTTGCTGCATTCCTGCTGACATTAGGCAGCTATGGCTTACCGCAGACCAGCATCGGCGGTATCTATGCGCAGCAACAACAATGGTATGTATCCTTAAAAAATAAGGTAAAGGAACTGGGAGATCGCTGGGCACAGAAAGCAACCGATTATACGACTTTGCTGACTGCAAACCCGGTACCAACAGAAGCGATATTGCTGCACCTTGAAAGACTGATTTCTTCTACTACGACAACCGGTGTTACCCTACCGGCGGTTCAAAGTAAAAAGAACCTGTTTGATCTGGAACTAAACAAACTGTCGACCATCCTTGCTACCCGGTACAATAGTGTGTTTGCACTCATACAGGACATCCGGAATGTACATACCGAGCCGTTTGATAATGTGACACTGGACATCAGCAATGAACTGCGGCAGATACCTGTATTCATTTATGATTTGCAAGTCCGTGCGGCGGAATTGCTTACCGAACTGGAAACAAAGAAGATCCCGGCGATCAATGCCATACTGGGAGATCTGCCGACATTGAGTCCGGTAGACCAGGCGAAACAGGTAGAAGCAGCTGTGCGGATCATCCTGGGTGATCAATTCAAGCTGTTCCCCCGTTATGCCTTGCCTCCTTCGCAGCAGACAGAGATCAGCAATTCCTGGAATGATACCAATGCCCTGCTGAATCATCTGACTACTACCGCCGGTTACCTGAACCCGGTAGAGGATTGGTTGCACGGTATGGCGCGTGTGCATGATAAAATGAAACACCTGGAAAATTGCGTCCTCATAAGGGAGGCTTTTGGTAAGGCGGAGGGAGATATGATCCTGCATCCGGTACAATTGCCTTATCTGACAGCAAAGTATCACTGGATGGCCATGCCTTTCCCACAGGCGGATGTAGATCTGGAGGCGCAGAACATACTATTGTATACGGCATATACACCGGCTTTAGCCCCCCCGCCGAATGAAGTATGCGGCGCACTGGCGGATGAATGGACGGAGATCATTCCCGCTACGGAAGAGACAACAGGCATCACCTTTCACTATGACCGTCCGAATTGTGAAGCGCCACAGACGCTGCTGCTGGTAACACCGTCCCGGCATACAGGTAACTGGGACTGGAACGACCTGGTGGATTCGCTGACGCATACGCTGGAATCTGCCAAATTGCGGGCCATAGGTCCGGAACAGTTCAAGGATACACCGTTTGCCACGCTGTTGCCTGCGGTCATTGCTGTGGAGAGCCTGTTCCCCTACTCCATTGTACTGGATAACAAATTACATTATACCACCATCGCTTAACCTTCGTTTATGTTAATACCTGCCGAAGTCGAACTGAAACAGATTACCAAAGCAAAGGCGTTCCCCGTCTCCTATTCCTGGAGCCGGCTGGAAGGACGTCCTGTTACCGATAACTTTGACCGAGCATTAAAAGCGGAGGTAAGAGACGCCCTGTGGATGCTGACCCGGCAATGGCAGCTGGGTGAGTTTGAAGGGGATGATGCAGGATCGCCTGTTACGGTAAAACTCTCTACTTCTGCCATTGAAGTGAATAAATACAAGGCGGATGATCAGACTGTGCAGTCCTTTAATAAGAACATCCCCTTTGAAGCGACTGTCGAACAACGCCCTGTTCCCTTTAATACGCTGCAACAGGACCTTTCCCTGGACTTACGGCTGATTATGGGGAGACGCTGGTTACTGCTGCTGAAGAATAAAGGGCTGTTAGACGCCCCTATGAAACAGTTCTTCCTCGATCATTACGGCATCCGTAAACCGGCGCCTACTAATGCTGCAGATGCCGGTATCTGCGCACATCCGGAGACCTGGCAGCAATATGCGGCGGTCGCCGGGCGTATGGTTGATGGCGGTAAACTGTATCTTGAGCTGAAAGATAATACCGTTCCTCATTACTACGATCTGCCTGATTTTCCTCCCGCCGATCATACTGTATTGGATGGCATAGAAAAAGAGTTCCGTACCTGGTTTTCGAATCTGTTATACCAGCCGGAAGATCCAATCAATGATGCCTGGAAACCGGAACAACTGGAATACCAGTTTGCGATTTCCGCACCTGCGGGTAACGGAGAAAAAGTGCTCCATGCAGAAGAATATTATCATGGACACCTGGACTGGTATAATGTCGACGTGGCGAAGGATACGCCTACATTAGGCGAATTACCACCTGATGCGCCGCCGCCCCCGGTACCAGTGAAAATCACACAATCATTAATACCAGCCCCCGTTCAGTTCGAAGGTATGCCGAATACACGCTGGTGGGCATTTGAAGATTCCCGGACAAACTTCAGTTATGTCAAGCCGGATACAGCCGAATTAGCAAAACTCCTACTCATTGAGTTCGGGTTGATCTATGCGAATGACTGGTACCTGATTCCTTATAAACTCCCTGTAGGCACGCTGACCAGTATCAAGGGCCTTACCCTGACCAATTCCTTTGGCGAGAATTTCTGGATAGATGCTGCCGGTAAAGGAGATACGAACGATTTCCTGCGCTGGAATATGTTCTCCATGAAAGTGGATAGTGCAACACCTGTGCCTACGGATAATGACCTGCTTTTATTGCCGACTGTCGCTAAGATACAGGAAAGCAAAGCCCAGGAAGAAGTACTTTTCATCCGGGATGAAATGGCTAACATGGTATGGGGTGTAGAAACAATCATTCCCCTGCCTGGTGGTACCAGTAAATCAGGATTCGAAGCCGCAGTAGAGTATCATTCCTTTTTGCAAAAACTGATCGATGATAGTGGTGTTGTGCTGCCTCCTGGTCCGCCGGTAAAGGATGGTGATGAAGAAGCCCGCATAAGATATGAAGTGATGAATGCTATACCGGAAAACTGGATACCATTTGTGCCCGCACATGTTGAAGGGAGTAACCGGGAGGTACAGTTGCAGAGAGCAGCTATGCCGCGGATATTGAATAATGATCCTAAAACAAGGCCGGATAAGATTCGTCCGAGGACGTCCTTGTTGCAGTATAAGCTGGCGGAGAAAGGGGCTTATTTTATTCATGAGGAAGAAGTGCCGAGATCCGGGGTAAGAGTTGCGCAGTCTTATCAGCGGACGAGGTGGAATGACGGGAAAGTGTTTGTATGGTTTGGGGTGAGGAAAACGACGGGTAAAGGTGAAGGTAGCAGCGGATTAGGGTTTGACAGGATTGTGAACAGGCCGGCTGATACCCCTTGATATGGATGCGCAAGTTTCTTCAGGGCTCATATTAAAGAAGCGTTCAGGATCGGCTGTATTGATCACCATTTCCTGTAGTTTATCCGCCGGATATATTTTCGCACGGTTCTTTTGTGGGTCATAGCAAAAGATGAAACTCTTTGTTCTGCCTACATAGTAAAATGTACTATCGGAAATAATCTTGTTGCCATCAAGAACCATATCCGTTCCGCTATATAAGTAACGCTCCTTTACGAGTCTTGCGTTTAACATGCTATCCAGGCTGGTTAATAATATAGAAGAGGTAAACATAAATACAAGTAATTTCCATTTATAGGCGGGATTCTTCTGGAAGAATCCCAGATCTCCCTTAGCTGTATAAGTGAAGAAAATAAGCGCTACTGGCAGGTATACTGCCATGCAGATCACCAGAAATTGTCCTTTTGCCTGTGTATTTGTGTCAGATGTGATAATATGTATCAGCAACAGGCAAAAAGAAAGTAGTATATTAAATGAAAAGCTCCATCCGGATAGCAATACAATCAACGGGATAAGCAATAACAGGTAATTCGGAAGCTGGTGCAGGAACAGCTCGCCTATTTCAGAAATGTCGACGTAGTCAATAATGGGTATATTGAAAGTGTAGTAGTAAGTGACAAGGTTTACGACGCTTACTAAGATCATGAGAAATGAGCACTTCAGGAAAAGGTCCAGTGAGGAGGAAATCTGTTCCTGATTGTTGGGAGGTTGTTGGGGGTATTGTGTATAGATACTCATGGGTCGATTGATATGCGAGACGCTATTAAGAGTAAAAGGAACTTTCAGAATACATTACTATACGTTTTCTGTCATTAAAAAAAATGAGCCAGACTGATATTATAATAAAAGCATAATGCGGACAAGGTGCTAATACTAGATTCACATTCGCTGTTTCTATCCTGCCTACATGAATACTAGTGTCATTGTATACATCTTCCTGAGTGAGAGATCTTTCTTCCCGGAGTTGCTTTAGCACAATAGCAATACTCGTTAATAGCTTTAGTGTCACGTATCTGTCCCATAGTATCGTGAAAGTCATTACAAAGTTATTTACCCGAAGATTATTTCCCAAAGTTTGTAATATGACTTTATTCCTTCATTTCCGGGAAAATCAACGAAATCTACAAATAAAAAAATAGACATTTACCTATATTCAAAGAAATAATGATCTATTTACTTCAGCAATATAAGTGCAAGAGAATTTATTAAGCAGTATTCATCTGACCGGTTATCTCATACAGAGGCGCCGGTTAGCATGCATCCATACGTCAACACCGCTATACACACGAGACACCCCGGCTATACAGGTGGACTTATGCCGGAGTTGATGTACTTTTCTCTCTTGGCAGATATTTACAGTAAATAAAGAAGAAAGTTACCTTTAAGGCAATAGAAGACTATTACAGCAAGCCTGTTTACAAAAATGGTATATCATTCACATACAATATCCAATAGAAAAATCCACTCCAAATACATACCTGCAGCCAATATCCGCTATTCCCGCTGAACGAACACCTGCCGGCAACCCTCATATGCAGCAATGGCAGTCACCGACGGCATATGATGCAATATCTGACGTTGTGGATATACTAAGTTATTGATGACCTCTTTCGGCTCAGGCAGTTCCACGGCAATAATATCCGCTGCCATATACTTCATATTACCGGAAGGCAATTCATTATACAGCCCTCTTACCTGCAAGGTCACTATCAATACACCATCTCCCGGCACATCCAAGGGCAATTCCGCACCTGCAAACGCCTCCCCTGTTTTAATAACCAGCCGGACAGCATCAGTCGCTATTACGGTATGCTTCGAAAAACTGATACGGGCGCCGATTACTTTTACTTCCAACGCCGTTATGCCATCCATCTCCGGCAATACCTGCGGCGGAATATATAAAGTGCCTTTGTTGACACACACCGGCATTTCAAGGAAGAACCGTTCTATCCCTGTACTTTGATTAAAACGGAAGCCCTGAAGCTGCGTAATACCTCCCGCCTGAATAAGCGCCTTATTTAATCTGTTAATCCGTCCTGTATCACACCGAACATCCAGTTCGTTTGCGAAAGCACTACGGATCAATGCGCCTTTTTTGCTCGCCAGACCAAAGCGTTGTGCTGCCTGGCGGGTAGCGACCGTCTGCCGGATGCTTGCCGGTTTGGCCCGCAACAGGAATTTCCCTTTGCGTTCATAGCCGATCATGTTACCAAGTTGACCGGTAAAGGTGATCAATGAAGTTTGTTTTGCCATATGATATGATTTGGGTGATGGTATGAAAATACCATATTTCCGGGCCTTACTGATTGCTCCGGATTGAAGACTATCTAAGCCAGCCCGAAGTTGCTTTGCAAAAAGTCCAAAGCTATCTTTACCGGGTTGAGCAATGGTCAATGCCACCCGAATTACCTTTCGAAAACGACGAAAAACAGCGGCGGGATCTATCTTTGTAAGGGGAAATTTCCCGGCCTCATGCGTTGATAAAAAAAATAATACATAATTAAATAATTTAGACCTATATTGGGTCAGGATTCTATGATTTGAGTATTTTGCTTGCGAACTATTTTTGCTATTTTATAGTAACTAATCCTTCTCATCTTTAGCTCTCGCCTTAGTCTTCTTTTTACGGTCAACCGTATATATGTCAGGAACTATTTCAAACCTACACACATTATTTACTCAGGGGGTTTCGCCTGTAAAAATCCTGTGCTCACTTTAAAACACAACATAGAAGCATGTCCTTTATAGAAAATGTATTGGCTCGTCCAAGTTACGGATGGAAGCACGAGGATGGATCACTTGTAAAACCGACGCCTAAACAGCTGTTTTCGGAATTTTTCCGCAGACTGGACATTACCGCTTCGCGTAAGAACTGGTTGCCATTTTTCGCCTGGCTGAAGATCCTGAGTCTGTGTCCGTTCTTTTTCATCTTCATTGCAATGGAAATAAACGACTTCAGCATCTGGCATCTGGTAGCTGGTTTTGTGTACGGGATGATCTTTATGGGCACGCATGGTACGATCTGGTATCACCGTTACGGCACACACCAGGCATATCAGTTCACCAATAAATTCTGGCGCTTCCTGACAGGCAACCTGGTAATGAAGATGATTCCGGATGAAATCTATGTCGTATCACATCATGTGCATCACTCCCTGTCCGATAAACCGGGCGATCCATATAACGCAGAAGGCGGCTTCCTCTATTGCTTCCTGGCCGATGTGAACCACCAGCCTATTGCGAAGGACCTGAGCGAAGAAGATTATAAAAAGGCAGCTGCGCTGATGAGCCATACCGGTGTTAAAGCAAACAGCTATGAGCAATATCAGAAATGGGGCTCTATTGCACACCCGCTGACGACCATACTGGGAACGATCGCTAACTGGGGTTTCTGGATCACAGCATTCTATCTGATCGGTGGTCTTTATCTGACGGCAGCTATCCTAACCGGCGTATTCATCTGGGGGGTAGGTGTAAGGACCTTTAACTACGAAGGACATGCAAAAGGTGAAATCAAACACGTAGAAGGCTTTGATTATCACTTCAAAGATAAATCTATTAATCAGTGGTGGCCTGGTATCGTTGCCGGCGAATGGCATAACAATCATCACCTCTATCCTGCCAGCGCAAGATCAGGTTTCCTGAGAGGACAGATCGATTTTGCATGGTATTATATCAGGACGCTGAAGTTCATCGGTGGCGTCAGCTCCTTCCGGGATTCCAAAAAGCAGTTTATGGAAACCTACAGGAAACCTTACCTGGAAGAATTAGAAAGAATGAAAGCTGCCGCTAAGCAGCCGGTAGTCGCCGAATAAATAAATAAAACGTTTTGTGAAAGGTGTTTGGCAACAATAGAATATTTTCTATTTTGCGAAACACCTTTCGTATTTTAATTAAATAATCCAAAATGTTCGACACCCTTACCAGTCTTATAGGACTGCCTATCTCTGATGACCGTATCATAGCATTTATTGAAAAAAACGGATTCAAATATCCCAAAAAGCCAACTATCTCTAACCGTTCTACTGACACTACCTATTGGGTGGAAAATAAGAAACTCGGCTTCGACCTCTTATTCAGTGCACAGGTTTACGTGGACAATTACCCCTTAATAGCCGGGGATAAAAAAGGTATTTTTATTCCGATACTGAGCCATGTCAGATGGCATAACAATAAATCAAAAACCCGTTTGCCCCATGACCTGGATTTCAACTTCAAATTTGATGCGTTAAAAAACTTACTGGGAGAACCAACCCTGAAAAGCAGCGATATTGCACGGGTATGGATAAATGATGACGGGAGCGAGAGTTTTTACCGCTGGCAATTGCCCGTAGACACTGAAAAAAATATTTACTGGGGATTACAGTATGACGATGATGACAGCATCCGCGATTTTAGTCTGGGTCTGCCATACGACATGCCTGTCCTTGAGTTTTATGATAAATTCATGAGTGAAAACTTCACTACCTTCTCAAAAGCAACAGGATTCTACAGAACGGCCAAGTTAATGTTCCTCCAGTGGGCTATCGAGCGGGACCTGCTGCAACTCGATACTGAAAAGGCGAAAATCGCAGCTGCCATCAAGGAAAGAAAAGCTCCCATAACGGACATGATCAATGCGCTTGACAGAGGCTACGTGCTGGAAGATGACTTTTCCTCAGAAAATAGCTTTGCCCGTATCTATACGCATAACTTAAGTGGCTTTAATATACTCTATACCCAAGACGTAGCTTATAATTTTCTTCAGGATGCTACACTGAGAGAGAATTACTTCGGAGAAGCTGCCAGAAAGGAACTGAGTGCGTTCGTGTACAATGAGGAGAATTATCAGATCGTAAAAGGCATCATTGACAACCGGCTGGCAGAATATAAAAGCCATAAATTCAGTAAAAGCAAACAACTGGCTTAATTACCAGTAACAATAACAATATTAGTGATAAGCCATCTCCGTATATTGGGGATGGCTTATTCATTATAAGAAATGTAAATTGCAGAGATGAAAGAAAAAACGATCAGGGCATTGTACGATGAGGAATCGATCACTGTTTATCAGGCATACAATGGCCTTATTGCAAAAAGAGCGGTAGAAGCGCAGACATTCACAACCCCTCCGTTTAGAAGAGATAGAATGACCTGGATCAAACCCTCTTTCTGCTGGATGATGTATCGTTCCGGATGGGCGACCAAAGAAGACCAGGAGTATATCCTGGCGATTAAAATAAAGCGTAGCGGATTTGAATGGGCCTTACAAAATGCAGTATTATCGAAATTTGATCATAAGATCCATAGCACTACTAACGAGTGGAACAGGTTACTGAAAGCATCTCCGGTAAGGGTGCAATGGGACCCGGAAAGAGATATTTATCTGCAACCAACCGATCAACGTGCCCTTCAGATCGGGATATCGGGTACAGCTGTTGATCAATATATTTCTGAATGGATCATCGGGATAGAAGATATCACCGCTTATTCTCAACATATCGGACAGTTGGTGAAGGTACGTAAGATAGAGGAAGCGATGGCATTACTGCCCCAGGAACGCCCTTACCCTTTGCCTGTATAGGCAGGCAGTGCGCCATCGCATCTACGCCTTATCTTCTTTGCCATCAGCAAATTCTTTTTACACCTTCAATGCACCACGGAAACCTCTTGCCGCATAGTAAGATTCCGCTCCATTGTGATAGGTAAAAATATGATCGTAACGGCGGTCACAGAAGATGGCGCCACCTAATTTTCTGATCTCAGCAGGTGTTTTTACCCAGCTGGAGGTTTTCAGATCAAACTTTCCCAGTTCCTGTAATGCACGGTACTGCTCTTCCGTCAGTATTTCTATACCCATCTCTTCTGCCATATTGATCGCACTGTCTTCGGGTTTATTTTCTTTTCTGGATGCCAGCGCTTCCCCATCATAACAGGTACTTCTACGGCCCTTCGGACTTTCAGCCGCACAATCAAAGAATGTATATTCGCCGGTCTTCTTATCCTGTGCTACTACATCCGGTTCACCACCTGTTTCTTCCATTGCATTGAGCGACCACAGTTTATCTGCACTGGCTTCCAGTTTCGCCGCCACCGCTGCCCATTCAATACCTTTATGGCGGGCCGTATGCTTCTCAAAACGCGCCTTCAGTGTCTTGAGTAGCTCTTCCTGTTGTGCAGATGACAATTTCTTCTTGGTATTCATAGCTTGAATTATTGTTGTTGATAAGATAGACCCGGCATTATGTAGCCAAGTGACTACAAATATACATGTAGCTATTTGACTACGCAAATTTTCTCAGAGATATCCCCAAATTAATTGAAATACAAGTAAATAATCCTGCTCAGGACGGATGAATGATCCTGGTACAGACGTTATATCGGGCTGCTTCCTCTATCACCCGGGCAGGACCGGCACTCCCCACATTCCTGACTTCATTCCATAAAAGCATAAGGGTCATGTGTTCGCTTCCGTTTGCCAACGCATCCTGTAACATGCGGATGTTCAGTTGCTGGAATACATTCGTTTTACGTTGTTCTGTCGTTTGTTTCTCCTACATGACTACCGGCAACATAGACAGCAAACGGTCAAAACGCTGATCCCATTGCTGGCCGGCAAATGATACTGATTTCTGTTTAATACGGCAGGTGTCATCGGTAGATACAGGGTAGCCGGAATGCCCAGTTCCAGACATGCCTCCAAAAAAGAATATCGCCACCACAGGCGCCGGAGGCAATGCCCTGTAATTGTTCCCGCTGTGCTAACTCTTCTACTAATTGTGCTGATGCAGCACTGCTGCTGTGACAATCTGTTTAAAGATACAGATAACTGTACGAGTCGCCAAACACGTCATTAGTGCAGGAAACCACTGTCTCTATTGCTGGAAATCAGCCGCTAAATGCCTATATTAGAGACTGGTATTACCCAAGCCAGCGATGATTGAAATATTTCAGAATATCCGGGAGATCTATGACTTTAGAAAGCCAGTTGAAGACCTGGCTCATTTCGTCGAATTCTTCTCAGAATCCTCCCCTTCCGGCTTCGATCAGTACTTTGCCAAAGGACATTCCCAATCGGGCATGTTTGCCAGCTGGACGCCCACTTTTTATATCAACCTGGGCACTCCCTACCGGATCCAACTGGATAAGGTTTTTCATCATATCGGTGCGACAGATGATATACTGATCCTGCGAAACGGTCAGGTGACAAGACATATCCTGCCGACAGACCTGATCTTTACAGTAAAGTTCTATCCCGGCGGACTGGAAGCTGTTCTTGGTATCAGTCAGACCAAACTGGATCACAAGGTTATTCCCCTTGGACAGGTATTACCTCCTTCTTTGCTGATGAAGATGAAACAACCCATCACCTTTACAGAACGGGTGCTCATCATACAGGAATATCTCCTCCTGCAAAGAGCCAAACGCGCAAAGAAAGACCATTACCTGAAAATAGTCAACGACGCTATCGGAGAATACCATACTACCGGCATGCAGCTCAACACTTCCCAGGTGGCAGAACGGCTGTTCCTGACCTCCAAAAGCATCAACCGTTATTTCTCTAAAGTGATCGGTCTCCCACCCAAGGCCTACTTTTCCATCCTGCGAACGCGTGCTGCCCTGACCGCCTTTATCCAGACCAGAGAGACTTTCGACCCATGGGACTATGGCTATTATGACCTCAGTCACTTCTCCAAAGATGTGATCAAACTTACAGGTCAACGACTGAGCGATACCCTGTAAATTGTCCGTTTTTTACTTTCTCAGCAATCCCCTTGTTACGTTCTTTGTATTATGAAAAAGACACTCCATACGCTATTTATCCTTTTGGCTATCACGCAATTATCATATGGCCAACGATATACTGTTTCCATCACGCCCTACCCGCAACTGGTAAAGGCCGATCCCCGGCTGATACTGCAAACGGGCTACCTGGTGGTACCCGAAAAACGTAGTAAACCCAATGGACGTAAAGTGAAACTACCTTTCTTCTTCGTACGCCGTCCCGACCAGGATGCCAGTAAAATGGTGAGCCTGTATATGACAGGAGGTCCTGGTTACAGTACCATCGACTTTATCGATAGCATCAGCTATAATTCCGGCTTCCTGCGTTATGGCGGTTTCATTGCCATTGACCAGCGAGGTACCCGTAAAGCACAACCCTGCCTGGAATGCTTTGAAGTAGACGCAGCCATCAAACAGAGCTACCGGGAAAACAAAAACAAAGACAGTCTGATACGGATAGCTGCCACACAATGCCGGGAAAAATTGCTACGACAAGGTATTGATCTGTCAGCATATAATACTACAGAAACAGTAGAAGACATCAACGATCTGCGCCTGGCCCTGCATATAGACTCTCTCAATCTCGTTGGCATCTCCTATAGTGGTGGATTGATGATGGCGGTGGCTAAAAACCATCCTGAAGCAGTACGCGCCCTGATCCTCAATTCTCCGCTACCCAGCTTTACACGTTATGAAGAAGAAGCGATGTTCAATATCAATGAAGCACTGGAACAGGTGTTTACGAACACCATGACTGATTCGCTGAATAAACCGGAATATACAGACCTGCGTAACCGTTTTCACCAATACTTTACGGATATACACGGAAGGAAGTTTAGCATCCGGTATCTGGAGAAAGGACAGCATGACAGTATCGACATTACCTATACAAAAAATGAATTGCTGGATGCTGTGTTAGGTCATATGAATAACACACAGATAAGCGCCGTTCCTGCCGTGATCAATGACATTATCAATGGCCGGCATCAGGACTATATAAAAGAAGTCCTGGATGGCTATTTTACGACAGATACGCACCTTTCGATGGGTATGCGCTATTCCGTCTATTGCAGTGAACAGATTCAATATTCGAACCCTGTACTGATCAAAAAACAAGATGAGGTACTCCCCTGGCTGGCGGGTTATGCTTTTAATAATGTCGACCATCCTGTCTGCGATTGCTGGAAAGTCAATCCGGCGCCTAAAACAATGAAAGATCCCTTGTATTCATCAGTCCCTGCGCTGATCTCTGCCGGTGATATTGACCGCTGGTGCCGTCCGTTTTACAACCGTCTTATCAAACGATATCTGCCTAACGGTCAACTGCTGATCCTGCATAATAAAGGACATGGATGTGGCTTCGCCATAGATGGTGTTTCTTATGTTGACGGTTTTATCAGTGAACCTTATAAAAAGCTGGTATCTCAGTCTAAAAATCTTATTGTAGAATAAATAACTGCAATAAAAAGGTTGAATTTTGACCGATGGGAATAGCCTTTGAATCAAAAAAGTAAAATCCTGTCCAGAAATGGACTGTTTTCGTTCGCTATCGAACAATCAGACGATCACCAATTCCTCAATGTATGCGAGAAATAAGCCTTTCGGGAGGTGGCATGAGTCTTGAGCGAGCTCAGAAACTTCATCCACTATGCTAAACAACTACTTTAAAATCGCCTGCCGGAATATTGTCCGCAACAAAGCCTTCTCCGCGATCAATATCATGGGGCTGGCCCTGGGTATTGCGTCAGGTCTGATACTGTTGTTATGGGTACAGGATGAACTACGCACCGGCAGACAATATGCCGATATAGGGCGTTTATTCCGCATCATGGAGCACGAAATAGCCGATGGAAGGATCGTAACGGATGAGGATACACCGGGTCTCATGGCGGATGAAGTCAAATCACATATACCTGAAATTGCCTATGCAGCTGGTATCTCTACGAATGAAGAGCATGTGTTGAGTGTAGGAGAAAAATCCTCCCGGTTAACAGGGTGTTTTGCGGGAGCAGACTGGTTCCACATCTACAATATACCCTTACTCGCCGGGGCTGCCACATCTGCGCTAAGCATGCCTGATAATATTGCGATTTCCCGTAAGGTAGCCACTGCTTTCTTCAATGATCCCTATACTGCCCTTGGCAAGAACGTCCGTTTTGATGGTTCGGATTATAAAGTAACGGCTGTATTTGAAGATCTGCCACATCAATCAACAGATAAATATGACTATCTGCTGAACTGGCAACTTTACCTGAAAAGAGAACCCTGGCTCACTGTATGGGAGAATACAGGACCAGGCACCCGTATTCAGGTGAAACCAGGTACTGATCCTAAAAAAGTGGAAAGTAAACTGAAGACCTTTCTGAAAGGCCGCAATAAAGATATCAGTGCCGTTTACAACATCGAATTGTTCCTGCAACCGGAAGCGGACGCGTACCTTTATTCTAACTTCAGCAATGGACAGCGCGATGGTGGTCGTATCGGGTATGTACGGCTCTTTATTATTGTAGCCGCGTTTCTGCTGCTGATCGCCACCATCAATTTTATGAACCTGACCACCGCACGTTCCATCAAACGCGCAAAAGAAGTAGGTGTCAGAAAAGCGATCGGCGCACAACGCCTTTCACTGATCTGGCAGTTTATGCATGAAGCCCTGTTGATGACGGTGATTGCCACCATCCTGGCAATTGCCACTGTATGGTTAAGTTTACCCTTCTTCAACAGGCTGACAGACAAGACGCTGTCATTGCCCTTTGGAGATCCCGCTTTTGGCATATCGCTGTTAGGAATACTCATTGTTACGTCTCTGCTATCCGGTAGCTATCCGGCATTCTTTCTCTCCGCTATCAAACCTGTACGGGTGCTGAAAGGAACGTTGCAAACAGGCCCAAGCGCACAATTATTCAGACGTGGACTGGTAGTCTTTCAGTTTGTATTGTCTATCCTCATGATCGTTGGTACGATCGTCGTTTATCGGCAGATGAAATATATACAGCGCAAGAATCTGGGATTTGATCGCGAAAATATAATCATCCTCCGTGGTGAAGGTGACATCGCGGCGCACTTCCAGACCTTTAAACAGGAACTCTTACAGCAACCGGATATTCAGTCTGTCTCACATATGCAGACCAATCCTTTGCAGAATCGCAATACTACGGACATCGTAAACTGGCAGGGAAAAGATCCCAGTCTGGCGATTCAGTTCAATAATACAGCAGTAGGATATGATTTCGTTAAAACAATGCACTTGCAAATGCTTCAGGGAAGGGACTTTTCGCCCGCCTACGGCGCCGATTCGACCAATTATCTGATCAATGAATCCACCGCGAAACGACTGGGGTATAAAGATCCTGTCGGGCAACCATTGACATTTGGCAAACAGGCGGGTATTATTATAGGCGTACTGAAAGACTTTCATTTCAATTCATTACATGTGCCTATTCGGCCTATTATAATCCGTTTGAATGAAAAACAGGTGTACGATCATATTCTGATTAAAACCCAGCCGGGACAAACGAAACAGGCACTCGCCGGTATTGAAAGACTTTGCCGGAAGATGAATCCGGACTATCCGTTTACATATTCATTCCTGGATAGTGACTTTCAGAACAGCTACAAAAGTGAGACCATTGCCGGTAGTCTCATCGCCATCTTCGCCTGTCTTTCGATATTTATCGCCTGTTTGGGTTTGTTTGGTCTGGCAGCCTTCACGGCTGAACAGCGGACGAAAGAAATAGGAGTAAGAAAAGTACTGGGTGCTTCTGTGGTAAGTATCGTCAGACTGCTATCCGGCGATTTCCTGAAACTAGTCTTCGCCGCTATTATCATTGCGTCTCCCTTGGCCTGGTATACTATGCGTCAGTGGCTTGATACATTTAGCTATAAGATATCCCTGTCCTGGAGCGTATTCCTGCTGGCAGGATGTATCGCCATAATGATAGCAATACTGACAATTGGGTTCCAGAGTGTAAAAGCGGCTTTACTGAATCCGGTAAAGAGTCTGAAGGAGGAATAATATTAAAGGATGGATATTACCTCCTATTGCCAAAAAGTTATACTTTTAGCCTACACTAAATTGTAACTCCATCCTATGAGTATGGTCCTCGAGCTTCTTCGTGCGACGCCAGCCGAACTTGAAGCCTACATACAAGACAGTTCTTTATTGGAAGACAGGATTTATGAAGCTGAAGAAGAAGATCCCGCTATGGTCAATCTGGATAAATCCTGGGAAGGCATCCTGTTTCTGCTTACCGGTAAAGGGCTCCAGCACAATGATCACCCCATGCAAAAAGTTTTCTTCAGTGGACAAAACATTGACGATGACATGGACATCGGATATGGCCCCGCAGAGTACCTGACGCCGGAACAGGTGAAAGAAACATATGCCGAACTCTGTGCAATCACCGAAGAAGAACTGACAGCCAGATTCGACCCGGCGCGCATGCTTGAACTGCATATTTACCCGGAGATCTGGGAAGAAGAAGGTATAGTGTATTACCTGCTTGCCTTTTTTAATGAATTGCGTACCTTCTATGCGAAAGCCGCAGAGAACAACGAGGCCGTGATCACTGCGATCACCTGATCTGATCTCATACAATATGATATTAAAAAAGGTCCACCGTATGATGGACCTTTTTTAATGATTCCCCCCGTAGGTGGTTTATTTTTTAACGTTGATACAGTGCGTAACGATATGCGCTACTGTTTTGTAAGGCTTACCATTGTGCGTACCAGGCGTCTTTTCATTCGCAGATACTTCTAACAGGTACTGACCTGATTGCAGTGGTACAAAAGATGCTTCTCCTTTGTCATTGCTTTTGAATTCCTTTACCCAGCCATCCGGAGAGATCGCTTCGATCTTCGCAGCAGCTAGTGGCAGTTTATCGCGTAATACAGTCAGTCCCACTGTACCTTTAGGCTCTTCAGCAGCCGGTACCACAGCCAGTGCAGTACTTGCTGATAATTGTGAAGGCGTTTCTTTCCCTACGATTACCGTAGCCGTTGCATAATATTCTATTTTGGTTTCACCGTAAATCGTTTCTACCGTATGGCTGATAGACAGTGTATAGTTACCATCTGTCGCCGGTATGAAGTTACCTGCAAGATGATTCCCGTTTTCTTTGATAGCAATTTCTTCCCGCTTGCCATCAGGCACTGTCACATAAAGCTTTACATCCTTTAAATTGCTGAACCAGTGAGTAACGGAGTCTCTTTGATTTTCTGCATATTCACCCAGGTAAACGCGCACATCCTGCGACTTATTCTTCGTGCCTTTCAGCGCGGTTTCAATCCAGACTGCATGTGCGGAGGCCAGGAAAGCGCATAACATCAGCGCAATGCTCAATGTGATTTTTTTCATCTTATATCGGATTAGCGTTTAGTAGGAAAACAAGTCATATCGTTACATATCATGTACGAATGACCCATCGATCCCTGATTTACATTTTGCAGGGCAAAAATGCACTAATCCGGATGGAGCAGCTACGCGAATCGGAAATTTGTTTTACGCAAAAGGGAAATAGATGGATATATAGGCGTTTTATCACATCTTTTGTTTGATCCGGTCCTGGATAGATCCGATCAAACCAATCGCTTCCTGAAGACGACCATAGGCAGCCCCATTGTCCAGGGCCATTTCTTTCTTTGTCACTTCCTTGCCCGTCAGAAAGGCTTCCAGATAAGACAGGAAGACAGCGCCTTCGCTGTTTAATACATTGTAGATCTGGTCATTCAGACGGTCGCCTTCTGCACGCAGTTCATTATTGGTCAGATCCGTTACATTCCGCATCTGCCGGAGTACCTCTCCCATCTGCGTTTTCAACACTTCTGCATTTCCGGGATCTGGATTACCAGGCGCCACATTCTTACGAAAGATGCTGTCAGACAAATTCTTTCTTGTCTTTGTATAAGCAGCAAGATCTGTTTTGAGCAATTCCAGGTTACGAACCAGCTCCGCCCCTTTATCACGAGTAAAATATTTATCTACGTTGGAATGGAGATGCCGGGTCCAGGTCAATAGATTCTTTGAAACGTCTTCTACCGGTACGGACTGCGCGTGGGCCGTCGCAGAGAACAGGACTATCATTAATATGAAGAGTGGGCGTAACATCGTTTATATGTTTTAAATAAGAAAAAGGGAAAACAGTGGAAAATTAAGAATTAAAAATTAAGAATTAAGAATTGGAATGCAGCGGAGATCGCTCCGATCATTAATTCTTAACTTTTAATTCTTAATTTCTAACCTGGTGCCAGCGATAATTGCATAAACTTTAAGACTTCCTCATTCACATCTTCCCGTGCCAGCATTCTGAAATGGTGATTAAACTGATGTGCATCCCCCGGTACAGGCGCTATCTTCTGAAAACAAAGATTATCATTGTAAGGCTGTGTAAAAGGGAATACCACGTGTACAAAGCTTTTACCCAGTTGCGTGATCCAGGCTATCCGTTTATCTCTTATCCCGATCCCCAGCATAGATTTGGTGGGATACAGGTAAATGTCTCCCAGTTGCTGATATTGCGTGATCAAATGAGATAACAATGTTAAGGTCTGTTCAGACTTTCCGGCAATGAATGCCTCAAAAAGAGTTACTGTAGATTTATCTTGTATCAGTTTCGATAACATGTTTTTAAATAAATTTGCAGTTAATGAAACACTGTTTCCTGCAGGATGATCTTTGTACGTAATAAAGATATCAAATTTGCAGTGTATCAATAGAAAATGAATCACATTAAATAATCAGGACACTATATAAAGTACTAACATGCATGTAGCAACGGAAAGACTGGCAATAAGACCGATCCAGGCCGGTGATAAAGATCAGCTCTTCGCATACAGATCGGATGCGGAAACCAACCAGTTCCAGGGCTGGATACCTGCCTCTTTAGAAGACGTAGAACGCTTTATTGACAAACAACCAACGGTGTTTAACACCCCGGATACCTGGTTCCAGCTGGTGATAGTAGAAAAGACGAAAGACCTCATTATCGGTGATATTGGTATTCACTTTATAGGCAGTGAACAATTCGAATTTGGCATCACGATCCATAAACAATATCATCAACAGGGATATGCGGTTGAAGCACTCAGGGCTGTGATCACCCATATGTTCAATGATCTGCACAAACACCGGGCAACTGCCTCTATCGACCCGGAAAATTATCATTCCATACGGCTGGTGGAACGGCTTGGGCTCAGAAAAGAAGCACATTTTAAAGAAAGTCTCTTCTTCAAAGGCCGATGGGTAGATGATCTGGTCTATGCTGTGCTTAAAAAAGAATGGATCTCTAATTAATACTAACAAATGGAATTTACAATAGCACCTGTCAGCAAAGCTGACTATATGGAAATTATCACTGTCTGGGAGAAGTCTGTACGCGCAACACATCATTTTCTACAGGAAGAAGATATTCAATACTACAAACCACTTATTTTAAATACCTACCTGGATGCCGTGGAACTACGTTGTGCGAGAAATGCTGCCGGTATTGCAGGTTTTGTTGGCGTTGCGGAGCATAATATAGAAATGTTATTTATTGATCCGGAGTACCGGGGTAAAGGTGTAGGTAAACAATTACTGGATTATTCGATCAAAATGCTACATGCAGACAAAGTAGACGTAAATGAGCAGAATGAACAGGCAGTTGGTTTTTATCTGCATTGTGGCTTTGAGATCATTGGCCGGTCGGCACTCGACTCAAGCGGGAAACCTTTTCCGATCCTGCATATGCAATTGCATCGGCAAGATTAAAACCAGCGGCACTAAGATCATGCTTAGTGCCGCTGTTGTTTTATGGTATATCCACGCGACACCTGAATATCAGGGCGCTTAATTCCTGCGATATCTGGAAGTTATCGAAAGCCATATTCGCCGCGTGTGTACGGATACCTGCCTTACCACTGATCAGTGGAGAAGGATCGGTATAATCGATTGCCGGCGTAGACATATCATTGAGATAGATCTTTATGTTAGCTCCGTTTAATACGGCCCTGAGTTTATAGGTTTGTCCCGGACTCAATGCCTGTGTTTTGGAAGCCAGGGAAGTCCAGTTATAGTTCTGTTTTCCCAACACAATGCCACCGGCGTCTATGCCTGCGTAATAGCCCTGAAAGTAATCAGAACTAAGGGCATTGGAAGTACCGAATTCTGCGGCTGCCGGGTTTCTCACCCTGAATATCAATCCGCCATTACCGCCAGAAGGACATTGCACATCCGCTTCTACCGTATAATCCGTCCATCCTGCATTTCCCATCAGGCGTTTGCCAAATCCATCAATAGCCGCCCTGCCGGAAGCAATGGAGTAATTGCCGTTATCATAATTCCACAGTCCTGAGAAGCTACCGGAATTGAAGTTATCCGAACCATTGGGCGCCGTTGTCGTTCCTGATTCAAACTTCAATGAGGAGAAATCAAATTCCCCTTCTACCGTCTCCAGGCGGATGGTATGATTACCTGCCGGCAAATTCAGGTTCTTCAATACGGCTGTACGCCAGGCTGACCAATCGCCTGTTGCGGGGATCGCCACAATGCCGGAAACATCTGCGCCATCACAGGATACACGGACTTTACAAGCGGTGTAAGTAGTGGCATACCGGAGTTCCAGGTGATAAGGCCCTGCCGCCTGCACATTTACATTGTAGTGGTACCATTCACCAGTCTGGTTCCAGCCGATATTCTCTCCGCCTTCTTCACAGTCGCGGATATCTACCCTGTCTGTCCGGTATTTGCCACCGGTATTTTCGATCGTCAGGTCGTGATAACCCACTCCTTCTCCTCCTTCGTTATAATGTACCGCCGGGATAGTGCCGGGTACCGGTTTATAAAAACCGAATACGCCGCTGCCATTCACCCGGTTGCTGAAAGCGGTAAATCCGAAGTCGGCATGATCGTTATACGTGGCTACCCCAATCTTACCGCCGGCAGTAATATTAGCCGTACGGGTTGATTTCAGCATACCATCCAGGTAAATGCGGAAGGTAGTGCCCTGTTTTTCGACGCGTATGACATGCCATTTCTGATAGTCCCAGCCAGCTGGCAGCGGAATAGCGCTTACGCCGACAGAGACGCCATTCACTTTGACATCTGTTTCCAGTGTGTTATTAAAACTGCTTAGCAGTGCGGAACCAAACGTATTTTCATCTACATAAGAAAACACGGCGCCAAAGCGTGCGCCATTCCCTCCCCTGCTCATTTCCTTCATATTGAATTCAGCCGTGTAATCGGCTGCTGAGGTAGCGGTCGTAACTTGGCGATACCATTGCGTCGTCGTCTTGTTATCCTGCCACATCAGCTCCTGGTTGAATATTCCCCAGTTACCGCCGTTAATGTTTGTCCAGTTACTGCCAATGGCAGTACGGTCAAAACGGTCATAAAAGGTCGGTAATGCCGGCGATGGTTGGGTCCAGTAAGTAGGACCATATACCAGCAGTTTGTCGCCGTTAAAGCCCATCGGATCGATATTCAGCTTCCTGTTAGGACCGACGATACTACTTTGACCTAATAGGTTGTGATAGGCAATAAACCAGGTATCCAGATCCGGACCAATCACGGAACCGCTGTGTCCCAGTCCGAAGAAGCTCCCTTCCGTATTCAGGACAATAGGATTGTTCGTCCCTGCTGTATAGGCTCCTAATGGCGTGGTAGCTGTTGCATAATGCACCCGGTAGCCCCTGCTGAAGACGTGATTACCCGTATAGGTCATGTAATAAATACCATTGCGCTTAAAAAGCGTGGAGCCTTCTGTCCAGCCGTTCAGCGAGGTACCACTCAAGGTACTGCCTGCACCGGTGATCGCTAAAGGACCACTCATGGCAGCCGCCTGTATGCCCGAGCCCCCGGCATAGGTGAAGTACATCTGTGCGTTGTCGTCAATGAATACAGAGCCGTCAATGGTATGGCCTATGTTGCCGGTCTGCACGGTGAAAGGTCCCGTCGGACTGCCGCTAGACAAAATATAATGTCCATTACCTGCCGGAGATGTATACATGTAGAAGGTACCGTTCCAGTAGATCACTTCGGGTGCATAGGCGCCTTTGGTGATGGTAACTGTATTGTCTACACAAAGACCTTCGTAGGTCCAGTTGGCCAGGTCCCAGCTGCTCCAGCATTTAACCCCGCTCTGGTCGTCGCGGGTGCTGCAATACAGATAGAACTTACCTCTGAATTTAAGGATATAGGGATCTCCTATACCGTATTCGCCCCATTCCTGTGGAAGTGTACGGGGATTGATGACCTGACTGTAAACCTGCGTGGAACAAAGGATAACGCTAAATAACAACGTAAACAGGTGTCTTACAATGGTATTTTTTCTTTGGATCGTGCTCCCTTTGAGGCAGGGCACGAAAAAGTGTGAGGGCATAAAATAGGTTTTCATAAAAAAATGTGATTTCACAGATAAGATAAATCTTTAAATCGACTCATTCTTTCGAAATAGCGAGTATCCTTCCCCAATAGCTTAATCTTAAGTTAACACCTGTTTTGTTTAACTCAATTAAACTTTGTTTAGTATTGCTATTATAGATAAAGCATTGATCATCTATCTGCATTGATCCATGAAGCCAACAATTATGACTACCGCCTCATGACAATGGCAATTACAATCTGCTGACATGAAACAGTTTATACGGTCCGGTCTTGAGAAGTGGCCCTATAGCGTCGTGGCTGTTATTACAGCCCTTGCTGCATTCGGCGCATATACCAGCATGTATGCATTCCGGAAAGCCTTTTCTGCTGCCACATTTGAAGGCGTGGAATATCTTGGCGTAGATTATAAAGTATGGCTGGTCATTTTCCAGGTGATCGGGTATACCTGTAGTAAGTTTTATGGTATCCGTTTTATCGCGGCTATCGAAGGGAGTAAACGAGGTCTTGCCGTGCTTTTCCTGGTAGGAATCGCCTGGCTGGCTTTGCTGTTTTTTGCGCTTGTACCGGCGCCCTGGAATGTACTGTTCCTCTTTGCCAATGGCTTTCCCTTAGGCATGATCTGGGGATTGGTATTTGGCTACCTGGAAGGCAGACGCGCAACGGAGTTCATGGCGGCTGTAATGTCGGTTAGTCTCATATTTGCCTCCGGTTTCGTCAAAACAGTTGGTCGTACCTTACTGGATCAGTTTCATGTCAGTGAATACTGGATGCCTTTTCTGACAGGCTTGTTATTTGCAGCTCCACTGGTGTTCTTCACTGCTATACTGGATTGTTTACCACCGCCTTCCGCGCTCGATCAGCAATTGCGATCGGTAAGAAAACCTATGACTGCGGCAGATCGTAAAAGCTTCCTTCACAACTTTGCTCCTGGCATTGCATTACACTGATCATTTACATCGTACTCACCGTTACCAGGGATCTGCGGGATAATTTCGAAGTGGAGATCTGGCACGACCTCGGTGTAAAGGATGTGCATATATATACGCTGACTGATTCCCTGATATCGTTACTGGTATTGATTGCACTCAGTTTGCTGATCCTGATCAGACATAATTTCAAAGCCTTTAAGGTCATCCACCTCATGATCATCGGCGGGTGTATGCTCACGGGCATCTCACTGCTTTTGTTCCATATGCACCGGATAGATGGTATCACCTGGATGAGTCTTGCGGGTCTGGGATTATATATGGCTTACATTCCCTACAATGCGATTTTCTTTGAAAGAATGATCGCTGCCTTTCAGGCAAAGGGTAATGTGGGTTTTGTGATGTACATCGCAGATGCAGCGGGATATCTGGGCAGTGTGACGGTGCTTCTTTATAAGGAATTTGGCAACAGCGCTGGTGTGAGCTGGAGTCATTTCTTTCAGCAAAGCCTTATCTGTGTCGCTATCGCAGGTAGTGTTGCAGGTATTTGTTCGCTTGCATTCTTTGTACACAAAAAGAAAGTAAAAAATATGGACATGCCAATATTGGTGGCATAAACAACATTCAGCAGTACCTCCGCATATGAATAGTTTGAAGTATACGATGACACTGCTCCTGGCAGCAGGCAGTCTTTCCGCTATTGCACAAAAAAAAGACAATACCCTTTATCCCGAAGGAATTCAGCATGTCGTAGTAATCGGCGTGGATGGCCTCAGTCCGGATGGCATCCGGCAGGCAGCTACGCCCGTATTGCATAAGATGATTACGGAAGGCAGTGTGAAATGGAATGTACGTACCGTCCTGCCTTCTTCCAGCAGTTCCAACTGGGCCTCCATGATCATGGGCGCAGGTGTTGAACAACATGGTATCACAGACAATGACTGGGAACGTGACGCGCATTCACTGCCTGCAATTGTACGCAATGAGGAGGGTATCTTTCCGACTATCTTTGGCGTTTTACGTAACAACTATCCGCAAGCAGAGATAGGCGCGGTATATCACTGGGGCGGGTTTGGCCGTCTCTTTGAAAAGCACGCAGTATCCTATGATAAGACTTTCTCTACAGAAGATTCCACCACACAGGCATTCACGGCTTATCTGCAAAAGAAACCCTTATTCGCCTTCCTGCACCTCGACCATGTTGATGGCGCTGGCCATGAACACGGACATGGATCAACAGCCTATTATCAGGCCGTATCCAAGGCTGATTCCCTGATCGGAGAAGTATTGACAGGCATCAAAAAAGCAGGTATCGCACAGCAAACGCTGGTCATCGTAACTGCAGATCACGGCGGCGTTGGATATGGACACGGCGGCGCTACGCCGGAAGAAACAGAAATTGCTATGATCCTGTATGGTAAAGGGATCAGAAAAGGATATCTGATACCTGAACAGGTAGCTACATATGATCTTGCAGCGACGATTGCTTTTGCACTGAAGACAGTCCCGCCCTATGTATGGATCGGCAGACCACTCAGGAGCGCTTTTGAAGGCTTTGCTGCACCATCTAATCTATGGTTGGGCAAATCACTGCTCTCCGCGCCTGTGATCGAACCCAAAAAGTACCTCTACCAGCAGGCCGGCGGTTTATATATCAATACCACTGCACAGGTAAGTATCAGCACCACCGCGCAGGATGCAGTGACCAGGTATACCCTGGATGGTAGTCAGCCGGATCACACTTCTCCACGCTATACACAAGCTTTTACGCTGAAAAAGTCTACTGTAGTGAGAGCTGCTTCGTTTGACAAAAAAGACAATGAAAGCAGTCCGGCAGTCGCTTATTACAGACTGGTGGATAGTACGCAGGGTAATGGACTGCGCGTGCAACTTTATACCGGACAGGGATGGAAATACCTGCCATTATTTAAAGACCTCACACCTGTGAAGGAATGGCAGGCATATGAATTTGCGTTAAACCGCGAACAACTATTGTCAATGCCCGATCGACAAAACGGCGTATTCGGCATTGTCTTTACAGGTTATCTGCAGATAGATACCAGCGGAGAATATACGTTCTACAACAGCTCCGATGATGGTAGTAAACTTTTTGTAGATGAAAAAGAAGTCGTTAATAACGATGGTAATCATGGTGTAACAGAGCGCTCCGGCAGTATCCTTTTAAGCGCAGGCAGGCATCCGATACGGGTAGAATTTTACAATGGAGAAGGCGGTTTCTGGCTGGATGCATTTTACAAAGGGCCAGGACTATACAAACAATTGATCCCGGCGGACAAACTTTTCTTAAACAGGCAATAACCATTCAAAACATAGACTTATGCAACTGAACAGGCAGGAGATTGAAGCGCGTATAGAGGCCATCTTCAATCTGTATAATAAGTACGGTCAGGAGGAATACGGAGAAGGCGTTACACAATTAATGCACATGGTGCAGGCGGGTAAACTGGCGCAACAGGAAGGTTACGATAATGAAATGATACTGGCTGCTTTTTATCATGATATCGGGCATTTCCTGGAACACGGGGAAAGCATGGGGGTATACGGGAAAATGGCACATGATCAGTTGGGCAAACAATACCTTGCAGAAAACGGTTTCCCTGAAAAGATGGGTATACTGGTCGCAAGTCATGTAGACGCCAAACGCTATCTGACCTACAGCAATGCAGCCTATTACGACCTGCTTTCCGAGGCTTCCAAAAAGACACTGGAATACCAGGGCGGACCGATGACGGCTGAAGAAGCAGCCGACTATGAAAAAGATCCTTTGCTCGACAGCTATATCAAGCTGCGTTACTGGGATGACCAGGCCAAAGAGATCGATATACCGGTAAATCCGGCGGATGTGCAGATGTTCCGGGAACTTACGCTGCAATACCTGCTGGCATACCATGGATTACCTGCATAAAGGCAACAAGGCAGTCCGCCGGCCAGACTTTTTCCGCAGGGAGTATTTTGTTTACCGCTGAGTTCTATTATATTGGGGGTTGAATCATATCAACGTAAATAGATCCATGCTGAGAAACATCTTATTGTCAGGTCTGCTGTTGGGGACTCCCCTGTTTGCTTCGGCGCAGCAGCCTAAAACCCAAACCAATATCTATAACAGGTCGCCCTTGTCTGCTGATAGCTATGTACAGCTGCCACTGGGAAGTATCAAGGCGAAAGGATGGCTGCTGAAACAACTGGAGTTACAGCGTGATGGTGCAACTGGTCATGCGGAAGAATTATACCCGGAGGCGGACAATCTCGGACCCGCTTCTGACTGGCTGGGTGGCACGGGTTCCGGTTGGGAACGTGTCCCCTATTATGTAAAGGGACTGACCGCACTCGCTTATACATTAGACGACCCGGCATTAAAGGCACGTTCTCTCAAATGGATCAAATGGACATTGGATCACCAGCACCCGGACGGCTCTTTCGGTCCCGCGAAAATGAAAGACTGGTGGCCACGTATGCCGATGATGTATGCTTTGCAGAGCTACTATGAAGCCACTGGTGATAACAAGGTCATCCCCTTCTTTACCCGGTATTTTAAATATGAACTGGCCAACCTTGATTCCGTACCTCTGTACGAATGGAGTAAATCCAGGACCGGCGATAATATCGAAATCGTCTTCTGGCTGTATAATAAAACCGGCGATAAATTCCTGCTGGAACTGGCGAAGAAACTGGATCAACAAGCTTACCCATGGGCGGATATCTACACGAATAACGCCTTCTATCACTTCGGCGGTGATTTCCATACAAAACATAGTGTGAGTGTCGGACAGGCATTAAAATTCCCTGTACTGTACGCACAACTCAACCATGACGACGTGTACCGGCAGGCTACGCAGAAAGGCATGGCACATCTGCTGCGGGATCACGGACTGGCAGGTATTATTGCCTCCGGCACGGAATTCCTTTCAGGTAAAAGCTCCTTCCAGGGAGTAGAAACCTGTACAGTGGTAGAATGGATGCAAAGTCTGGAAACTGCCAGCAGGATCGTACATGATGCACATCTGGGCGATCAGCTGGAAAAGATCGCTTTCAATACATTACCGGCACAATTCAGCCGGGATATCAAATCTCATTTATACTATACCCAGCCCAATCAGCTGTTTTGCAAACATGGCAACAGCGGTTTTGATGAAGATTATGATGGTGGCATCCTGCTGAGTCCTTACTCCGGTATGGGTTGTTGCCGTTATAATATGCACATGGGCTGGCCTTATTTCGTTAAAAACAGCTGGGCGCTGACGAGCGACAAAGGTCTGGCTGTAATTGCCTATGCGCCGGTAGAAGTGAATACGTTTGTCGGAGAAGGTGTGGGGGTCAAACTCAATGTTGAAACCAATTATCCATTCGAAGAAACTATCCGGATCCATGTAGATCCGAAGAAAACGGCGGCGTTTCCGTTGACACTCAGGATACCTGCCTGGTGTAAGTCTCCGGAAGTGAGCATTAATGGTGTAAAACAAAACGGAGTTGCCGCCGGTGATATGCTTACGCTGCGCCGTGGCTGGGAAAAAGGCGATGTAGTGTCGCTGCATTTCCCGATGGAAGTACATTTCAGCGATCAGGTCAATCAGTCGGTAACTGTGGAACGCGGTCCGCTGGTATATGCCCTGAAAATAGATGCCGCCTACTCTGTTCGAAAGGAGCATCCGGTAAAAGGCTTCTTTGACTATGAAGTTAAACCTACTTCTCCCTGGAACTATGCACTGGCGGTCGACCGTAATCAGGCAGCACAATCAGTAAACGTAGAACAGCAGGCCATGCCGGAAAACCCTTTTGTACAGGCGACGACGCCTGTCCGTCTGAAACTGAAGGCACAAAGGCTGTCCTCCTGGAGAGTATCTGACAATGAAATGCACGCGGAAGAAGTGCCGAATAGTCCGGTAAGTTCAACAGCTGCACAGGAAGAAATCACACTGGTCCCTTATGGTTCGGAGAACATCCGTATCAGTAATTTCCCGGTGGTCGGTACGCCTGTGGCGCCTGCGGGCAGCTTCCAGGAAGATTTTACCAATGCGACATTAAATACCTGGATTAACTACGGACAATGGTTCATTAAGGACGGCGCTATCCACGCGGCTTCCAATAAAGGTTCCTGGGGTTACGGCATACACGGCGTGAAATGTATTCCTTCCAATACCTATTTCGGTGACCTGCGTTGTGAAGCGTCTGTCAAAATAGGTTCTGCTGGCAATGCGGGCATCATTTTCCGGGTTTCTTCACAAAACCTGGGCGCTGATGCCTATAATGGCTACTATGTCGGTATTGACGCTGAAAATGGCAAGATACAACTGGGTAAATCCTCCGGCAGGAAATGGACTTTACTGATGGAGTATCCGCAGCAGCTGGAAAAGGACAAAGCCTACACGATCAGGATAAACGCCGAGGGCGATCAGATCATGGTTTACTTTGAGCAGGGCAGCACACCTGTTATTACGGTAACAGATAGTGAATTTGCGGCAGGTACGATAGGCGTCCGGTCTTTTGACTGTATGGCTACAGTAGACGATATTAAAGTAACCGCTTTATAATAAACGTATTCAATCAGGCGAAAGGCCCGGCACCCTTATCCGGGTCTTTTGTCTTTATGCTTTTTAACCCATTGATAGTCACTCCCTATACTATCAATTCATAAAAAAAACTCCACTGCGCAAAAAAAGTGCGCACCGCCGCTCTAATATTGCTATCATTAAAGCCATTGCGATGATCAGGAAATTTTTACAGCGTATATCCGGAACAAACAATAACCCAACTGAATGGCGGACAGACAAGTCCCTGTTCGACTTCATTTCCAATCACCTCACACCGGATGGACGACTTGACAAGGCTGCCTACGATTTACCTGACCGGGAGAAAGCACCCGATGAGATTCAATTTGCACCAGGTTTGCTGGATGCCATGGTTGGCGGAAATCAGTCTGTGGAATCACAGGCATTGGTGGACACACTGATGACACACCTGGAAGCCATCGCCATCAGGGGAGATAAAACCAGCGAACAGGCATTCTATCAACTTATTACGGCAAATGAAGGCATTACCGATGTGGTGGACGATCTCCTGGAAGCAGCCGCAGAAGCAGCATTACCATTGGATCCATACCTCGCGCCTTTTGTAAAAGACCTGATCACCAGATCCGGGCACCGGAATGCTGTAAAAATGGGTATTTCCATCGGCGGTTTATGCAGGGACACGTCCATGTTGTCAGCCATTAAAATCCTGGCGCTTCATGATGAATTTACCTTGTATGCAGCCATTGCACTGTTTAACAGTTCAACGACGCCTGTCGGGGAGCTGTGGGACCTGGCAAAGAAGGTAGACGGCTGGGGTAAAATTCAACTGGTAAGCAGACTGGCCACCCTGGAATTATCCGAAGAGATCAAAGACTGGCTTATTCTTGAAGGCTATAAAAACAGTATTATGATTGAGTATCTGGCGTATACCTGCGCGACCTATGGTCAGTTGCAGGAAAAACTAGCCGCATCAAACATCGATGATGCTCTTTTCAAGGCATCAAGTGAAATTATTGGCGCCATGATCTATGGCGGTCCGGCAGAAGACATTTCTATGTATACGGATGCTCCGGCTACCGTAGAACACTATATCCGGCACGCTGCCGAACATGCCAGTGATATCACTGACTTTGTAGATCTGGAAAAGTTAAAACAATTCCTGACCAGATTAACAGAAGACATTGGCGAACACGCCAAAAACGGATGGACGGAAGATATCATTTCCAACTGTCTGATCGATCTGTTAAAGATCCTGCACAACGACAACTGGAAACAGCTGGCGATCGAAGCACTGACAAGTGACAACGACGGTATTTACTGGCATGGTAAAATGGCCGCCGCTTCACTGGGCATTGATATCTGGGATACCTCCTGGAAAAGACTGCAACAGCATCCGCTGAGCAGTTCCCACTGGTATGACGTGACCCATCAGGCGCCGGCAGCTATGACAGACACCGTGATTGATTTTGCATTAGCACATCTGCCGCTGCAGGCATATGCAACCGGCCCTAAAGATTCAATGGGCTTCGGCGAAGGCTTCGACAAATATCAAAGCCTGGAATATGTGGTAACATTCCTGGAAAATCATCCTCAAAAGGGGGAAACGATTATCCTGGCAGCACTTGATAGTCCGGTAACCAGAAACAGGAATATGGCCATCAGGACGCTGCAGAAATGGACGCCGGCTTTATGGTCAGCCGCCATATTGGCGAAAGTAAAACGACTCAGCACAATAGAGCCGAATACCAATACCAAGGAAACCCTGGAGAAACTCCTGCAGGAACACCAGCTGTAAACCAACGCAGACATCCAGGCATCATGCGATACCTCATTATAACAGGGATCATTCCAGTCGGAGATGATCCCTGTTTTTGTTTCTACGACTATCTGCAAAGAACTTAGACATTCTTTGTACTTTTACCGCGGCAGGACCAGCAATACACCTTGATGAAAAAGCCCGCAATCATAATACATACAGAGGAACTGAAGAACAAAGGCGTCGATATCAGTCCGATAGGCCAACTGCAGGATTATGCGCAGATCGCTCACCGGGATGATCATTATATGTTTATTCTTCAGCAGCAGGGACGTTTCATCTGGGAACTTGATTTCACCGAAATGCCCCTGAAAGGCCCGACTTTATGTTTCGTAACACCGGGGCAGGTACACAAATACATCAGCTACGCCAATTGCGAGGGATGGATGGTATTTGTCAATGCTGAACGCATTCCCAATCAATACCGGGAGATCTTTGAGACGTATGTGAATACTCGTCAATCCGTTGCTGTAAAGAAAGAGGATGCCGCATTCCGCGTAGCGGCGCTGTTAGAAGAAATACTTGCGCAACCGGCATTACCATTAAGGGCGACGCTGATCGATTCAGCCGTAGATACTTTAGCAGGACTGATCGCATCCGGTATTGTGCAATCACAGCACTCCCCCGCCCTCGTCGGCGGACAGAAATACAATACAGTGATCCGTTACAAGCAACTGGTGATTGCACAATGTAAAACCTTAAAACAGGTGAAAGCATATGCCTCCCTGCTCAATATCACGCCCCTTTATCTCAATGAAGTGGTGAAGGAGATCACCGGCTTTCCAGCAAGTTACTGGATCAACCAGGAAATACTACTCGAAGCTAAACGCTTATTATACTATACCCCGCTAGATGTGAAAGAAATAGCCTTTGACCTGGGCTATGAAGACCACGCTTATTTTTCCCGCTTTTTCAGAAAAAATACCGGTATGACGCCGACCGAATTCAGGGGATAAAAACCATTATTTGTCCTATTATAACCATTGATCGGCTAACCTGCCCTGCCAGTGGCTATCCTAGTTTTGCATCGTTAAATTTATCTGAATGAATACGATACAAACTATCAACAACACGCAAAGCAACACCCCTCCGGACACGTTTTCGTCGGCTCGTACCGCTGCTGAAAAGACATTTGCACAGATCATTATCCCGATCATTATTTCCGTTTTTGCCATATATCTTACTATCGGTATGACACTGGGCTCCATACCAGGGTTTGTCAAAAACGATCTCCATGCAGGCAGTCTGATTGTCGGCATAGCCATCGGCCTGCAATCACTGGCTACCTTACTGACAAGGGCGTATGCGGGCAGGATCACAGATACCAAAGGCGCTAAAAAAAGTAACCAACATGGCGTATTACTTATTATGGCGGCGGGTGTGATCTATGTACTGGCAGCAGTATGTAGTCAGCAGGTGAGCATGGCCTTAGGACTGGTCTTCCTGGCGAGGATCATACACGGCATCTCAGAAAGTCTGTCGATAACCGGCGCCCTCACCTGGGGTATTGGTCTGGTGGGTACTTCGAAATCAGGCAAGGTCATGACCTGGAATGGTATCGCCATGTATGCAGGCATTGCTGTCGGTGCACCGGTAGCGATATGGATGAAGGGAGCTGTTGGCATCAGTTATGTGTTCGGACTGATTATATTATTGTCCGCTATCAGCTGGCTGGCTACGATCAGGCTGAACGCGCTGCCGGTAGATGCGGCACATTTAAGACCACCGTTCTACAAGGTCATCGGACTGGTTACCGGACAAGGTCTCGGACTCGCATTTGCGTCTATTGGATTTGCCTGTATATCCTCTTTTATTTCCCTGTTATTTACAGAAAAGAACTGGGGGAATTCTTCTCTGGCTTTTATAACATTTGGTGGTTTCTATATACTGACGCGCGTATTTTTCTCTTCTTTTCCTGATAAATACGGTGGATACAAGGTGGCGCTGGTATCATTGTGTATAGAAGCATTTGGTCAGCTATTGATAGGTACAGCGTCTTCTGCCACTATGGCTATTGTGGGTTGTAGTCTGACGGGAATAGGTTTCTCCCTTATGTTCCCATCCTTAGGTGTACTGGCTATCAGGAAAGTATCGCCACAAATGAGAGGCACTGCATTGAGCGCTTATTCTGCGTTCTTTGATCTCTCGCTGGGACTGGCCGGTCCTATTGCCGGTATTATCGCCGGGTGGTATGACTACGAAGCCATTTACCTGTTTGGTACGGTTAGTTGTCTGCTGGCTGTTATGATCCTCTTCTTCAACAATAAAAACCGGTAGTGTAATACCTGTACCGCGCAACCCCCCACCAGCCCCAAGCGCTGGTCTTGCCCAGTGGCAAATAATACAAGCCCTGCGTTCATAGGTATAATGGGATTTGAAGCAAAAGTAATATATTGCTACTTTTGCCATCCAATCAACGGGAACTAAATTATGGCATCGGGTATTTTTGCAATTTTAGATGATATAGCCAGCTTAATGGACGACGTGTCTGTGGCGGCTAAAGTAGCAACCAGAAAAACAGCAGGGATCTTAGGAGATGATCTGGCCGTAAACGCGGAAAAAGCAACCGGTTTTCTGGCTTCCAGGGAATTACCTGTATTGTGGGCCATCACCAAAGGTTCTTTACTGAACAAGCTCATCATCGTTCCGATCGCTTTATTGCTGAATGCATTTTTTCCTATCGCCATCAAGGTTGCATTGGTACTCGGCGGATTTTACCTGGCATATGAGGGCGTAGAAAAGATTATAGAGTATTTTTTCCATCACGAAGCAGCAGGTCATGAAGCAGCGGAAGCTGTGCAGCTCAGTGCCAGTGAGGCAGAAAAAGCGAAGATCAAATCTGCGATTGTAACTGACTTCATCCTTTCTGTAGAGATCGTCATTATTGCCCTGGGATCTGTACTGGAAGCAGAACTGGTTACACAGATCCTGACCGTTTCCATTGTTGCCATACTGGCGACGATCGGTGTATACGGTATCGTTGCCCTCATTGTCAGAATGGACGATGCAGGATTTAAACTGATCAAACACTCCGGCAATAAAGGGGCACTCTCTGTATTAGGAGGTTTGCTGGTAAAAGCACTTCCATTGATTATCAGAATGCTGGCCGTTGTCGGAACAATTGCTTTAATCCTTGTTTCAGGGGGCATTTTCGTTCATAACATCGACTTTTTACATCACCTGCTGCCGACGTGGCCATCCTTTATTAAAGAGGCCGGCATCGGACTACTTGCCGGTTTATTGACAGTAGGTGTCGTAACCGTTAGTAAAAAGATCGTGGCATTGGTAAAGCGCTAATCTGCAAGGACATACGAAACATTTTCATCACTGTAAATAACCGGCCGGCTGCACCTAGCAGCCGGTTTTTTTATGTGCTGATCGTGGTATTCAGACAGGAAAGCTAAGCACATTTTTATTTCTCCGAAATACTCAAACCACCCCTCAGCCATACTTTACTGACACTCAAACCCTTATGCATTTACACTTATTTCTGTTTATTTCCTCCACGCATTAAAAATGTCCGTTAAATGTCTTTACTTTGCTCCCTGAAAGGAGTACAATATAACCTAACGTGTGATTATCCCTTAGACCTTTATCTATGAAGTTTGTTTTCTTTATTCTGTCGTTACTGATAGCAGGTAACGTCTATTCGCAATGTACGAGTAGTACATTCAGATTTATTCTGAGGGGAAATGGTTCGGAATCAGCTCAGAGTATTATTGAAATTGCTGGCGGAGACATGATCATTGGTGGAGAAACCACCAGTTTCGGCGCTGGTAACACCGACCTGTTTCTGACCAGGATCACCCGTAGTGGCCAGATCGTATGGAGTAAGACCTACGGCGGTGCTGCACGTGAGCAATTCAGAAGAATGAGTCTGGCGCTGGATGGTTCGATCATTTTAGCTGCGCAGACTTTCTCTTATGGCAATTCCGGCGGTGAAGCGATGGCTATGAAAATAGACGTTGACGGTAACCTGCTATGGTCTTCCAAATTTTCCATCAGCGGCGACACCAGCCTTGGTCTTGACATTCTCAGTACCACTGACAATGGCTACATTTTAACCGGACTTGAATATGCTTCCAGCTATGCATCCGACTGGATGATCGTAAAACTTGATGATGCAGGTAACATCCTCTGGACGAAAAGGCTTGCCTTGGATTCAGACGAAACAGCTTATTCTGCCATCCAGAAAGGCGATACCCTGATCGTGACCGGTATGGGGCGCCATCCTTATGAACACGTCGACATATACCTTAAAATGTCGCTGGCCGATGGTACATTATACACTACTGACGCTTACAGTATTGATAACAGAAGCTCTTTCAGTACAAAAATTGAACATTCTCCTGTAGGAGAATACCGTGTGGGTGTGCATATTATCGATGGCGCCGATTATACCCAGAAGCAGGATGGTTTTATCATCTTTGATGACAACATGTTGCCCAAACAGGCATTTAAACTGGACATCAGTACACCTTATAATAATGGCTGGTATTCAGGGTTTGTACAAACTGCGGATAACGGATACATCCTGGCTAGTAGTCCGCGGACGGGCAACACCGGCTACCTGTTCAAATTTGATCAGAACCACAACCTCGTATATACCAAACGTTTTACCTCTACACAGCAAATGTGGACAGGGTATACCATTGAAGCTACTGACGGAAGCATCTGGACAGTGGGAAGCGAAGACAATCACGTACTTGTGATGAAGCTGACGGCCGCTGGTATGTTTGACAACTGTCCGAATGAAGATGTGTCGAGAACGACTACCCCTGTCAGCTATACCAAAGTGCCAGGTTATGCCTTTAACTCCATCACTGACTATAATTTCCTGAATACACAATTCACAGCGGCCAGCACCAATTTTACGTTTAACGTAGATTCTCTGTGTAAAACGGCGGCTGTCTGCGGAGATATCAGTATACAAGGAAGAGATACGGTGTGTAGTCTGACGGATTCTGTCACATACATTGCCCGTACAGGTGCATGTGGTATCGGCACTGCCAGCTGGACATTGCCTGCAGGCGCTACTTCCAGAATCGTGAATGACTCAACGATCAGGGTCGTATTCGGTACTGCCGGTGCGCAGCAGCTTATCGTAGAAAACCAGCTTGCCTGTGAGGTACAGCGGGACACGTTGCTGGTACGTGTACTGCCGGCGCCTGTTCTGGAACTGGGAAGAGACAGCATTGTCTGTAACGGTCTGGCGGTGACGCTGGATGCCGGTGCCGGATTCCGTACCTACAGATGGCAGGATGGCAGCACCGCACAGACGTATATTGTGAATGGAATGACAGGCAGATATTACGTAACAACCACAGACTATTGTAATAATGTATTTTCAGATACGATCCGTGTGAACTACCGTTCCCTGGCGGACTTCTCCGTGTATCCGACTGATACTACCCTTTGTTCTCCATCACCGATCAACTTCCTGGCTACAGGGGGAGATACCTACGTATGGACGCCGGCTACCTATTTAAATAATGCCAGTATCAGCAATCCGGTAGGTACGCCAACGGCATCGATCGTGTACAATGTAATGATCTCTGATACCGTTTGTATGAGAAACCAGCAGTTGACTGCTACGATTCATATCGAAACGCCGCCTACCCTGGAACTGGGTGCTGACACGATTATCTGTAACGGCGCTGCTGTAACGCTGGATGCCGGTGCAGGTTTCCAGACTTACAGATGGCAGGATGGCAGTACGTCCAGCACACTCACCGCAACTGCTGCAGGGGAATACTATGTAGACGTTACTGACAACTGTAATCATATCATATCAGATACCATTCACCTGAGCTACCGGACTGCTACACAGTTTGCCGTAACGCCGACTGATACCACAGTCTGTGCGTCTGCGCCGGTGAATTTCCAGGCTGCAGGTGGAGATGTCTATACATGGACGCCGAATACTTACCTGAGCGCTGACAATGTCAGCAATCCGATAGCGACGCCAACACAGTCCATCACTTATAACCTGGTGATTTCTGATACTGTTTGTAACAGATCTCAATCATTTAGCATCAATGTCAACGTAGCGCAGGTACCTACGCTGGAACTGGGAGCCGACAGCACCATCTGTGATGCCGGCAATATAACGCTGGATGCCGGTGCAGGATTCCGTAGCTACAGATGGCAGGATGGCAGCACTTCACAGACACTCACAATAAATGCTTCCGGTACGTATTATGTAGACGTCATTGACAATTGTAACAATGCATCATCAGATACGATTCGCATGAACTACCGTCCGGCTACACTGTTTACGGTAACGCCGGCGGATACCGCTATCTGCCTTCCCGGACAGATCAACTACCGGGCTGCAGGCGGAGATACTTATGCATGGACGCCGAATACATACCTGAGCGCTGACAATATCAGCAATCCGGTAGCGACACCGACACAGGCGATCACTTACAATGTAGTGATCTCTGATACGGTTTGTCACAGAACACAAACACGGACAGTGAACGTTACGATCAATCAAACACCTCTGCTGGAACTGGGTGCTGACAGTACCATTTGTGACGGTCGTGTGATTACACTGGATGCCGGTGCAGGATTCCGTACTTATAGCTGGCAGGACGGCAGCACTTCCCGTACTTACACGGTGAATGCACAATCAGGCGAGTACTATGTAAGAGCAACGGACAACTGTAATAACATAGTAACAGATACGATCCAGCTGGACTACCGTTCTGCGGCTGCATTCACAGTAAATCCGAGCGATACCTCCTACTGTGAACTTTCTCAGATCAACTTCCTGGCGACAGGCGGAGATACTTACAGATGGACGCCGAGCACTTATCTAAGCGCTGATAATATCAGCAATCCGATAGGTATGCCTACTGAGTCGATTGAATATAGTCTGCTGATCTCGGATACGGTTTGTCACAGAACAGAACAAATGACGGTAAGGATCAATATTGATCCGGTACCGGATGTGACTGTCTCTAAATCCAATGATATCAACTGTTCCGTGGGCGCCGCACAACTGATCGCTACAGGCGGTACCCGTTATGAGTGGTCTCCGGTAACGGGACTGAATAATCCGGCAGTAGCGAACCCGGTTGCACGTCCGGGAGCAAGCACCACCTACGCGGTAAGAGTCTACAATGCAACAGGTTGTTATACAGACGATTCAATCAGGGTAGAATTCCTTAAAACGGGTAGTGCCGAGATTTACGCACCGACAGGTTTTACACCTAACGGAGATGGCGTAAACGATATATTCCGTCTGAGAAGTTCAGGAGAGAATAAAATCAAAGTCTTCTCTGTGTACAATCGCTGGGGAGAACTGGTATTTACCACTACTGATGCCTCAAAAGGCTGGAACGGTATGTACAAAGGAGCCATGCAGGAAGCGGGTAGTTATTACTGGTTTGTACAGGCGTCTAACCCTTGTGACGGAGAGTTTTTAAGGAAAGGACATGTGATATTGATTAAGTAAACATATTGTAAGAACATAAAAAAAGCTGCCTGGTGCCAAAAGACACCAGGCAGCTTTTTTTATGCCAACCTCTTTCCTGCCAGCTGATAAAATGGAATACGCTATCTTTAATATATTGATACTTAATGGCTAATAAAGTTATCTATGGTTCATCTTAAAATGTTACTATTTGCGCTGTTGTTTGCAGTTGTCGGTCATCATTGTTTTGCGCAGGAATCCCTCCCTCCTGCAGGCGTTGACAGTACCACAATTAATGAAGCGTTGCTGGTGAAGGAAGAACAGCAAAAGCGAATAGATTCATTAGTCAAACAACAGTTAACCAAAGAACTAGCTGTTGTGGCCGGCAATGTCAAGCGTACAGAAGAACTTGAAGCACAACTACGGCGTATTGCAGTAAATGACTCTTTGCGCAATATCACACAACTGGAAAAGCTCAAAGCCCTGAAAAAAAGCACAAATGGTTATCCTGTTATTCTTAATCAGGATACCTTGTTTTTTATTTTTACACGCACAGGGTCTTTTAATGCAAGAGACAGAGCCAGCGCGGTATCAGGTAAAATAGAGCGATTGTATAAAGCCCCTTTCTTCGAAGCTGATTCACTGGTAATGGTTGAAAACGAAGGTTATTATGACATCATCTACAACAACAATGAAGTTATTATCAGCATAGGTAATCTGGACGGACTTTGGTTTGGCAAAAGCAATATAGATCTGGCCCAAACGTATCTGGCTATCATCAAACAAACTATTACGAAGGAACGCTCGTCACATAGTCTTGTTAACCTGCTGAAAAGGATTGCCCTTGTAGGAGTGATCATTATCCTGCTGACGCTCATTGTCGTACTGGTAAATAAAATCTTCCGCCGGATAGCTGTATTCATATCAAAAAACAAAGAAAAATACCTGCATGACCTCCGTCTCAGAAAGATAAAAATCATAACCGCTGTCCATCTCGAAAAGGCATTGCTCAGATTAAACACGGTCATAAAGATCCTGTCTATTGTCCTGATCGTTTACCTGTCATTTCCCCTTTTGTTCAGTGTATTTCCTGAAACAGAAGCCTGGACCGACACACTCCTTAAATGGATCTTATCTCCATTAAAATCTGCAACCAGAGCTATCATAGACTATCTACCCAATCTCTTCAAGGTAATAGTGATTTATTTCATTTTCAGGTATCTGCTGAAAGGGATCAGATACTTTTTCGATGAAGTGAAAGGAGGGAATATTCAACTTGGCGGATTTCATCCTGACTGGGCAATACCTACTTTTAACATCCTCCGGTTTGTGCTTTACGCGTTTATGTTAGTGCTGGTATTTCCTTTCCTTCCCGGCTCCGGCTCACCCGCTTTCCAGGGAGTATCCGTATTTCTTGGCATCCTCATTTCACTCGGTTCATCCAGTGCTATTACTAATATTGTGGCAGGTCTCGTTATTACTTATATGCGTCCGTTCCGCATTGGGGACCGGGTAAAGATTGGTGAGGTTGTCGGAGATATTGTAGAAAAGTCTATGTTGGTAATACGGATAAAAACGATTAAAAATGAAGATGTGACGGTGCCCAATTCGATGGTATTGTCCAGTTCGACGATCAATTATTCAAGTCACACCAAAAGTGAAGGTCTTATTGTACACTATACTGTTACGATCGGGTATGACGTACCCTGGCAACAGGCATATGAATTGCTGATTGCGGCGGCGTTAAAGACTGTACACGTAGAGGAAGCTCCCAAACCATTTGTGTTGCAGACCAGTCTTGATGACTTCTATATCTCTTATCAGATCAATGCTTATACAAAAGAAGCGAACAAACAGGCAGTGATATATAGCAATCTTCTTGAAAACATTCAGGATGTTTTTAACAACGCCGGAATAGAGATTATGTCTCCCAACTACCATGTAGTCAGGGATGGGGGAAAGGTATAATCTGCTTATCTGACTATACTCATCTTTCGCTCATCCAACCTTTGTTAACGAAAGACGAACGAAGGATGACTATACTCAAAGCAGCATCAAAGCTTAGTTTTATAATATCTCGATATACCCTTCTGTGCCATTGACCCGGATTCTTTGTCCATCCTTAATCAATTTAGTGACATTGTCTGCACCTACCACTGCAGGCAAACCATATTCCCGGGCAATGACAGCACCATGTGTCATTAATCCTCCGACTTCTGTGACCAGTCCTTTTATAGACACAAATAAGGGCGTCCAGCTGGGATCGGTAAAGGCAGTCACCAGTATATCTCCTTCTTCCAGATCCGCTTCCTCCATGTTCAGGATTACGCGTGCACGACCTTCTATTACACCGGCAGAAACCGCCATACCTGCAATGGCATCAGCCGGAAGATATGTATGTTTATATCTACCTGTAATAACTTCACCGTCAGATGTAATGACACGAGGGGGTGTTAGCTTTTCATATAAGGTAAACGCAGCTTTCCGTTGACTGATCATTGCGTTATCCAGCTTAGCGCTGCGTACGACTTCCTGTAGTTCTTCAAAAGAGAGGTAAAAGATATCCTCCTTTTCGCGGATAATATCAGCCTGTGTAAGTACCTCCGCAGCTTTCAGTAATGCCTGTTTATAGATGAAATAGCGATTGACCATACCATATTTAGGGTATTCCCGATAGCCGATAAAATTCCGGAGACGGCTGATCATTTCTTTGGTGTCACGGGCCTTCCGTTTACCATTGGGCAATTGCAGTAAACGGGCTAATAATTCCTGTTCTTTCTGGCGGGCGTCCTGTTGCCCTTCTTCAAATTTTCGCCAGCCGGCACCCGTTTCGAAGTTCTTGATATTACTGAGAATAGCAGGCAATAATATCGCAGGCTTTTCGCTCCAGCGGGTTTTCGTGATATCAATTTCTCCGACACATCGCATACCGTATTTATCGAGGAAAGCAAGAATGGCATTACGGGATTCCTGACCACCTTCGAGTGCAGGTAATTCATCAAGGAAGTTATCTGCTTTTGTTTGTTGCAGGTAGGCAACGACGGCCGGGTAAGGACGAATAACATCTGCGACGTGCAGCAGTGCCAGGCCCATTTCAGAAGTGATGTTATTGGCGACGGATTGAGAAAGGATATCGGCGGCGCCTTTTTCACCCAGCCATTTATTCATTTTATCATTGAGCCATTCAGTCGCATTGATGCCCGCCATAATCACAGCCATGCTCTGTACTTTAAACATGGCGGCTTTTTGTTGCCGGATATCTTCCAATATGAAATCCAGGCTATCGGGTACAGACAAGTGCTGCATGTTTTGTTTTAAGGCTGCGATGGATGCCTGTGTAGTATTGATCAGATCTGTAACAATTGCCGGATCGTTTTCAACAGGCGTCTGTGCTGCTGCCAGCGGATGTACTTTAGCAGGTGTATTCATGTCATCCGGGATCTTCCTGATAAAATCATTCCGCTTTGTAATGGTCAGGAGTGCATCTTTTATCAGGGGATGGGATTTTCCCAGCGTTTCTATTACCCCTTTCCTGCTGGCAGGTTGCGAGAGTTGCCGGGTAATATCTATAAATATTCTCCCGCCGGCGACCCGCATCAGGGCAGGCGTCATCAACAGGAAAAAAGAGAGTCCCAATGGCTTCATGGCGTCCGTCATCATCTGGTTATGTCCGACAGAAACATATACCCGGTTTTCGGTATCATCTGCTTCGGGGATCGGGTATAAAGTGGTGATAGGACGACTCTGGACGATAAAAAACGTACCGTTTGCCAGACACCATTCTATGTCTTGCGGCTGACCAAAATGTCTTTCTATCTTTCTTCCAAGCTCACTCAATGCGAGCACCTGTTTATTGGTCAGCGAGGGCGTATGTTGCCGTTCCGGAGGAATCTCCTGTGTGGCGGTACCACCCTTTGTCAGTGAAAGAACAGCTTGTTTCTTTACAGCGATTTTTCTGCTGATCACTTTACCGGCACGTACCTTATAATTATCCGCATTGACGATACCGGACACCAGGGCTTCGCCTAAGCCGAAACTGGCATCGATAGATAATACTTTTCTGTTGGCAGTCACCGGATCTGCGGTAAACATGATACCGGCGACTTCGGGAAAGATCATCTGCTGCACGACGACAGACAGATATACCTTTTTATGATCAAATCCGTTTTGCAGGCGGTAAGTAACCGCCCTGTCCGTGTACAGTGAGGCCCAGCAACGGCTGATATGTTGCAGAATGGCTTCTTTTCCGATAATATTCAGATAGGTATCCTGCTGACCAGCAAAGGATGCCGTCGGCAGGTCTTCCGCGGTAGCACTGGAACGTACGGCGAAAGCCTGTTGTTCATCGAACGTGTCGAGGTATGCGCTGATCGCTGCGGTGATATCGTCCGGAATGGTAATATTTTCGATAAGGCGACGAATCGAGGTACAGACTTCACTGATCCCTTTCCTGTCATCCGCTTTCAGGGTATTCAGCTGATCCAGCAGGGAACTGAGTTCCGGACTATTCGCTGTAATCGCCTTATAAGCCGTTGTAGTAACACAAAAACCTCCGGGCACATTAATTCCTTCTATCTGAGATAAAACGCCCAGATTGGCGCCTTTGCCCCCTACAAATGCAAATGCCGATGCATCAATATCCTGCAATCCAAGTATGTAAGCACTCATATCCGACGCTTTTATGGTTATTTATTATTGAGTTTATCTGTTGTTTCCTGCATGATGGCAATGGCCTGTGAGAAATAACTTTCAATGATACTGCGTTCGTTCTCAGCAAAGGAGGCCAGGAGCTTTTCCGACTGACTGCGGAAGCTTTTATAGAGCGGCGTCAGCAAGGCCATGATGTTTTCGGTAATAGGTTCAATCAGGACTTTCCGTCTGTCATCCTCGGCAAATCGTCTTTTTACCAGCTTTTTCTTCTCAAATCTGTCTATCAATCCGGTCACTGCACCGGTAGTCAAACCAGTGAGTGTTGACAGCTCCCCTGCAGTCATCTGCCCTTTTTCCATTAAGAAGCCGAGGTATTTATGGTCAGTACCTGAAAGTCCGGCCTTCCGGGCAACCGCCTCGTGCATCTGGATAGAAGTATATGCGTATAACTGGCTCAGCTTTCTTACCTGCCTGATCTGATCTTTATCCATATATTATCTTATCAACTAAATATCTTAGACACTAAGATAATATTATCCGGACAATCAAGATGAATAATTTTCAATTCCGGTATAAATATGCCTGGGGAAGGAAGATGAAAATAGCAGCTGCCTGTAAAAGTTTACATTTGTAACAGAGAATAGAAAAAGATGCGTAAAACAAACAAGTCCATTCCTGTCAATCACTTCGACGACACGTATAACTCAGGCATGTCTATTGAAAAAATATTCATCAAAAACTTACGCTCTTTAGAGGAATTAGCCGAGGTCGAAGATATTGATACTATTGAGGGAATTGCGGAAGCCCACCGGCATGATCGTCACTCCTTCTACCTGGTTGAAGGCGGAACGCTTTCGATGGACATTGACTTTGAACATTACAAAATAAAGCCTTCATCCATCATGTACATGCATCCTGACCAGGTACACCGTACAATGGAATTTAAGAATGTGACGGTTGTCAGTCTGGCGATCAATAACGAAAACCTACATTCTGAATACCTGCAGCTCCTGGAGGATATCACACCTGTCAAACCTTTGGTATTAAAGAAAGAGACTTTCGATACCATTGCAGAAGCGGCCGCGCTCTTCATACAATTATCCAAACGGGATTATAACAAGGTATACCATACTTTATTAAAAGACTGTTGTAATGCACTGGTTGGGTTGATCATCGGACAATACCTGGAACAATCCAAACCGGCTGATAAACTCTCCCGGTTTGAAATCGTCACCCAATCCTTCCGGAAGCTATTAGACCGCACATTTACTACTGTAAAACGCCCCGCTGAATATGCCCAGCAATTAAACTTATCTACACCCTACCTGAACGAATGTGTCAGGAATACTACTGGCTATTCTGTTTCCTATCACATACAACAACGCGTTATTTTAGAAGCCAAACGACTGCTTTATCATTCCGACAGATCTGTAAAAGAGATAGCTACTATATTGGGCTATGATGATTACCCCTACTTTTCACGCCTGTTTACCAAAGTCACCGGTATGACGCCGCTGGCTTTCCGGAACAAAAACCTCGATTAGTCCAATACTTACTACGTTTTACCATTTTCCAGTCCGGCTGCCGTTCGTTCCTTTACAGCGTAAATTAAATGGTATAAGCAATGGACATACTAAGAAAGAAAAAAGTACTTGTTTCCGGTGCAAGTTTCGCCGGACTTTCAACCGCTTACTGGATGAACAAAATGGGCTATGACATTACCGTCGTAGAAATCTCACCTGATCTCAAGAGAGGTGGCACACCTGTTAATATACGCGGCAACACCATAGATATCGCTCAGCGCATGGGTATTCTTGAACAGATAAAAGCTAACAGGCTTCACCTGGAGTTATGTGAATTCAAGGATGCGGAAGATGTAACAGTAGGATCTATGTTATTGAGACAAGCAGGTGAAGCCCTTCCCGATGATGATTTAGAGATTGAACGGGATGTATTGCTGGATATCCTCTTCAACTCTATAAAAAACGATGTTGCATTTATTTTCAGCAACAGCATTACCACTATTGATGAAACCGCGGACGAAATCCATGTTGTATTTAAGGATGGCTCCCAGGATTCATTTGACCTGCTCTTTGGTTGTGACGGTATACATTCAGCCGTGAGAAGAATCTGGTTTGGACCTGAATCTGACTACATTCATTTTCTCGGACAATACTTTTCTATTACGATTGTCAACAAACTACTGATAAAAGAAAACAGTGCACAGTTTTATAATGTACCGGATAAGGGCATTATGTTGAATGCCTATAACAATAAGACTGATATCATTTTCTGTTTCCGTTCGGATATAGATATCCCTTATGATTATCGCGATGAAGCACAACAAAGAGCGATTATTTCCACACAGTTTGCAGGTGAACGCTGGAGAAGCGCTGAACTCCTGGAAGAAGTGCGGCAGTCCGGGACTTTCTATTTTGACAAACTGTGTCAGGTAAAAATGCCTTCCTGGACAAAGGGTAAAGTAGTCCTGGTAGGCGACGCTGCCTATTGTGCTTCTCCTGCTGCCGGTATGGGAGGATCCCTGGCAATAGATGGCGCTGCGGCATTAGCAGATGCTATGTATACACACAAGGATGACCTGGCGCTGGCATTCCAGGCGTACAATAAAGATTTCCGTCCTTTTATTGAAGCAATTCAGGAAGAAGCGGTAAAAAATGGATTAGAGTCCTTTGTGCCGAGAACCGAAGAAGCCATCCAGAAAAGAAATACGGTAGGCTTTTAAATGTTTCTGGTCTAAAAAGGCTACTTGACATTCCGATATGAAAAGCATATGTTTGTACATACATAATAATATTCCATGTACAGACATATATACATTATTATCGTTATAGCCATCTTTAGCTCCTGTGTAAGTCAGCGGGAAAACCTGTCCCGGTATGTAGATCCGGGTATCGGTACCGCCCATAGCCGCTGGTTCTTTTATACCCCGGCCGCGTTACCGCATGGTATGGCGAAACTGGCCCCTTCTACAAACGGGCATTATGGTAATCCCAGTGGATGGGAAGCTGTTGGTTATGATACCCGGCACCGGTCTATAGAAGGATTTGCGCATTTTCATGAATGGCAGGTAGGCGGGATTGTCGTGATGCCTGCGACCGGTCCGAGGATACTGACACCCGGCAGCCTGGAAGATGCAGAAAAAGGACTTAAAAACGGTTATAGATCCCTCTTTGACCATAAAAGCGAGGTAGCCCAACCGGGATATTACAAGGTAAAACTGGATGACTATCACATCACTGCCGAACTGACGGCCACTGAACGGGTGGGTTTTCACAGGTATACCTTTCCGGCAGCACCTGATTCCAGGATTATACTTGATATTGGCAATAAACAGGGAGAAAGTGGTGAAGTACTGGATGCAGCAGTACACATGACGGATGAAAGACATTTCGAAGGATTCGTCACCACCTACCCTGCCTACATCAAAAAGTATGATCCACAGGGAAAAATATCCATGTATTTCTATGGAGAGATCAGCAAGCAGCCCGCCACTGTAGGTGCATTCAATGCCAATGGTATACAGGAAAACAGCAGGGAAAGTAAGGGCAAGGGTGCAGGCTTATTCCTTGAATTTGCCACTACTGATCAGGAAGTCGTAGAACTGAAAATCGGTCTTTCCTATACGTCTACCCTTCACGCACAAAAGAACCTGGTGGCAGAGGCCACCGGTATTGACTTCAAAAAGGCACAGCAACTGGCAGCAAAGGTCTGGGAGGGTGAACTGGGCAAGCTTAAGGTCAGTGGTAAAGCAGTACAGGATAAAACCAAATTCTACACCGGACTGTATCATGCGCTTTTAGGACGCGGTATTATCAATGATGCCGGACAAGCGAATTTATATAATACGGATGCTATCTGGGGCGCTTTCTGGAACCTGACGCAACTCTGGGCACTGGCTTATCCGGAACATTACAATGACTATGTACGTTCGCAGATCGATGTGTATCAGAAACGGGGATGGTTTGCAGATGGTGTTACCAATGGCTATTTTACTTCCGGCGTCGGTACCAACTTTGTGGGACTGGCAATTGCGGCTGCTTATCAATGTGGTATACGTGATTATGACACAACATTAGCTTACAAGGCCATCAGGGAGAATGAGACTGATGGTACAGACAGGCCCGTAGGATCCGGAAAACTGGATGTAGCAGCCTTCAATCACTATGGCTACTCCCCTTATCTTGAAGAGGATAAGACTGATTCGACCGGGTCCCGGTTTGCGGCCTCTCATACACTTGAATATAGTTTTAGTGCATTTGCTACCGCACAAATGGCGAAGGCCATGGGTAAAACAGCGGACTACGACTATTTCATTGGCAAATCGAAGGGATGGCAACGGCTCTTTAATCCTGCATCCAAACTGATACAACCTAAAACTGTCAATGGCCAGTTTATTGACAAATTTGATCCCCTGGAACCCTGGCGGGGATTCCAGGAAGGGAATGCCGTACAGTATACCTTCTATGTACCACAAAATCCGGCTGGTCTGATCGAGGCCATCGGTAAAGAGGAATTCAACACGCGGCTTGACAACATCTTTACGGTTGCCCGGCAAAACAGCTTTGGCGGCGGGAAGACAATCGATGCGTTTGCAGGTATCAAGGCCAGTTACAATCATGGTAATCAGCCTAACCTGCATGTCAGCTGGTTATTTAATTATTCCGGTAAACCCTGGCTGACGCAAAAATGGACCCGTGCCATCTGTGACGAGTTCTATGGTACAGAAAGCATACATGGTTATGGATATGGTCAGGATGAAGACCAGGGCCAGCTTGGCTCCTGGTATGTGATGGCCGCATTAGGATTGTTTGATGTGAAAGGATTGACAGACCTTCGACCAGTGATACAGCTGGGTAGTCCGGTATTTGACCAGGCAAGTATCCAACTGGGCAATGGTAAAACCCTCCATATCACCACCGAAAATAACAGCAAGGAAAATATATATGTGCAGGAAGCCCGCTTTAATGGTAAACCATTGGAGAACGCGTGGTTGTACCGCGATGAGCTGATGAAAGGAGGTAAACTATGGATGAAGATGGGGAATGTGCCGAATGAAAAATGGGGTAGAGAGGCGCCACCTTCTGTGCAATAAACATCATCAGCGTTCACATAAAGAATAATCCCGGATCATATAACATGATCCGGGATTATTCTTTATGATATACAGCGATCTCTTTTATCAATCACCGTTGAAACCTACATAAAAAGTGGACGTCATATCGCTGATAGAAGGATTCGCATTGGATACAATCCGAATCTGTATCAACGGGCTATAGCCAGGACTGATGTTTGTAGGCAGCAATGGCGTATTCTCTACACGATAATAGCCGGTATTTGGCACATTAGCAGCCAGTGTACCTTTAAGAGAGCCTTTTTCAAAAAGCTGTAATGATACGGTTGGTGTATTTACCAATGTATTGTTCCAGGTGATGTCAAAGCTTGCATAAGGCTGGCTGTAACGATCGCCACCAAAAATGCTGTACCCATATAATGGTTCATACTTGCCTTCCGGGAAGGTGATCCAATGGTCATAGGTCTGCCATGGATAGAGATAAGCGATCGCTGCTTTGTCGTAAGTAGAGAAACCATTCCATGGAAGTACTACACCACCGTTGTAAGGACCGGAGTTCATAATTGAACTGGGATCGCTTTGTGGCGTACCAGGTATTAAATAACCAGGATGGTATTCATCGGTGTGCGCCAGACCTAATACGTGTCCCAGTTCATGTGTAAACAGGAATTCCTGCTGACTGAGACTCAGGTTGGCGCTTAGATTGGTATTCACGCGTATTCTCCATCCAGGATAACCTGAAGATGGGAATTCAGCTTCTCCCCAACCTGAAATTGAATTATCCTGGAAAAAGGTAACATCTGCATAAGTACTGAGGTTAGCACGCTCAATAAAGCTGAAGTTAACCTTACTGTTTGTTTCCTTTGCCCAATGACCTAATGCTTCCTGGATACCCACTTCATAATACAGGTTTTTGAGTATCGGATCAACATAGACTTTAATATTTTCTACATTGTAAGAAGTAATAAGAGTGGGGTATTGCCATTGTTCAGTATGAACGTCTTTGTCATTTGATGCTTTTTTCATGGCAAAATATTGTTCTACCTTTTTTACATCTGTTGCATTTTTTCTGAATAGCAGATCTCCTGATACTTCATAATAATCGCCACGGTCTTTAATCTTTTCATCACTGAAACCGGCATCTTTGAGGGTTTCATACAATTTTTTGTCGGTAAGCGTAGCGCCGGAGGATTGGGACTTTTCTGCATCATCCTTTTTACAGGATGCAGCTGATACAAGTACAGCAAGGGCAATGCTGAGACGAAATAGTCTTCGGGTTTTCATAATGTGCATTTAGATTGTGAGAACTGGGTTAATGATATAAGGTTATTAAGATTTGGCTTACGGTTGATAAATCGAGGGTGCTAACTGCGTTTAACTGAAATGAAGATATAAATTAAAGGAAATAGAACTGGAAACGAGTGGGTTATCAAATTGTTAACAAAAGGATTAATATATCCGGAGGAATGTTATCATCCGCGATATAAGTTGTCAAACAGGTCTGTAATAATGGCAAGGTATGATTCTGTACCGGTTTATCGTTGTTTCATCACATTTTGTATGTGCAGTATCATTTCTCACATACATTAGATAACTGGTACCGATGTTGAGAACCTTATATTAACCTGATCATGATAGGAAGTTATGTCAAAACATCCACACGCAATTTATTGCGCAATAAGCTATTCTCCTGCATCAGTATTGTTGGTCTTGCCATCAGTATGTCTGTCGGCTTATTACTTATTGCTTTTGTACTGGATCTGCGATCTTATGACAGGTTCCATAAGAACGGTGAGCGGATCTACCGGATCTCCAGTGTGGCTACATTCAAGGGAGAACAAGGTGGCAAATATGCATCTGCATCCATAAAAACCGGGAAGTTGATAAGAGAAAAGCTGACAGGCATTGAAGAGGTGGCTATTTTACGGAATGATTTCTCGCAGGACGCGCAGGTTGGCGACCATATTTTGCCTATCAAGGGCTTCTGGGCGGAACCTTCGTTCTTTCGCATCTTTACCTTTCCGATGCTGCAAGGCAATGCGGCGACGGCTTTAAGAGACCCTTATTCGATTGTGCTGACAGAGACGGCGGCCAGGAAACTATTTGGCAATAAAGATGCGATGGGCAGCATGATCAGGTTTGATACACTCGAATATCGTGTGACTGGTGTAATGAAGGATGTTCCTTTCTTTTCACATATCCATTTTGAAGCGTTAGTGTCACTGTCGACCGCCGATCAGCTCAATAAAAATGATCCGCACTTCGGAGACTGGACTAATATATGGTCTAACTTCGTGTATATCCTGCCATCGAAAAATGCCGACATGGCGGCTATTCAGTTGCAACTCGATGCCATTGCAAAAGAAGAAAACCTGGCTGACAAAGATACCCGGATCCAGCTTTCGCCGCTTCCGCTATATAATATTGTAGTTGGAGAGAATCTGCGTCGTTCAGAGGGAGGACCTGGTTACGTAGGACCGCATGTGCCACCAGTCGTACTTGGGCTACTGGGTGGACTTGCATTGGTTGTGATACTGTCTGCCTGTTTCAACTATACCAATCTTTCGATCGCACGTGCCATGCGCCGTTTTAAGGAAATAGGTATCCGTAAAGCCATCGGCGCCGGTGCAAGCCAGGTAAGGCTGCAGTTTCTTGCGGAAGCAGTTATGATCTCTCTGATAGCCCTTTTACTCTCATTCCTGCTTTTCCTACTATTACGTCCACAGCTTATCCATCTGGCTCCGGAAATGCAAGGTACCGTGAAACTTGACCTGACTCCGGCTATGATCATTTCCTTTATCGTCTTTTCTGTCACTGTAGGCGTTATTGCCGGTTTCATGCCTGCCATCTTCTTTTCAAAGGTTAATGCTATCAATGCGCTCAGGAATGTATCATCTGTAAAAGTATTCCGGCACCTGACACTCAGGCGGGCCCTGGTCGTGATACAATACACGGTCACGTTAATCTTTATAACGGCCACCTCGATAGCTTATGTACAGTATAAAAATATCCTTGCATTCGACCTGGGCTTTCGTACAACAAACATTCTGAACATCTATACGGAGGGTAATAAACCCAATGTATTGCTTAATGAACTGCGTGAGATACCGGAGATTACTGCACTATCCAGGTCTCTGATCGTTACCGGAATAGGCAATTACTGGGGTGGTAACATGAAATATAAAGATGTCAATGACTCCACCCTGGTCATGACCAATCATGTCGACGAAAACTATTTACCACTGCATGGATATAAGCTTATTGCCGGCGGAAATTTTATTTCAAGACCGACTACAGCAGAAGCTGTCAGCGAGGTAATTGTTAACGAACAGGTGCTTAGGCGATTCAATATAGGCATCCATGCTCCCGAAAAAGCAATCGGCGAACAGGTAATGTTGAACGGTCGCAAATTGACGATTGTAGGAGTTATGCAGGACTTTCACTATGGCAAGGTTGAAAATCTCATCGGACCGGTAGCATTCACCTGCTGGACACCGGAAGACAGGGCGGTTATTAACGCCAGCGTAAAAAGCGATGATATGCCGGCGACTATGGCTAAAATTGAGGCGGTGTGGAAGAAATTCGATCGTGTACATCCATTCAATGCTACATTTTACGACCAATCGATAGAAGATGCATATAGTGAATTTTCTATCATGATTAAGATTATTGGATTTCTGTCGTTTCTTGCTATTTCTATCGCTTCGATGGGGCTGTTCGGTATGGTAGTATTCACCACCGAGACACGACTAAAAGAGATCAGCATCCGGAAGGTGATGGGCGCCAGTTTCGGCAACCTTATATACCTACTGAGCCGTAACTTCCTTTTATTACTATCGATATCCGCAGTCATCGCGCTGCCCGTCACATATCTCTTCTTTGAGAAAGTTGTGTTGAGTAACTTTCCATATCATACACCTGTTCAGATTGTCGAGTTGTCTATTGGATTTTTGGCAGTACTGCTGATTGCAATTATTATGATCGGGTCACAGACGATGAAAGCGGCGAGGGAAAATCCTATAGCGGTACTGAAAAGTGAATAAAAAGTATCTGACAATCCCGAAAACCGGGAGAATCTGCGGGCAGGGCCATTGCAAAGCGGATTATAGCAAAAAACCTCGTAGAGCTTACGATCCACGAGGTTTTAGTGTTTTGTGTCCCAGGTATCAGTACCTCGGACACAAGCATACAAAATTTACTTCCTTTATTTCTCCATAGATCTGTATAACGTTTCCTGCCTATTTACAGTTGCTGCTAATTTGAACAACAATGTTTATAGGACCTATCAGGCTGTATTATTACAGATGACAATTGGGGCAGGTAGTTTGCTCCAGGGATGTCAGACAAACATCACCTTTAGGTTTTGGCTGACTGAGATTGGCAATTTTGATTTTCACTAATTGGAGCTTCTTTGGAGTTGTCTTCTTTTTCATGGTGATAATATTTAATACAATAATCCTCTCCTGTCTTTAGCCAGGGGGCAATGCCGTGGAGTGGTTGTTCAGCATATAATCGAAATGCCGAAATGCTTCAGCGTGTTATTACAGGTAATATGCAAGGTGAACAGGCTACACTATCCTCTATCGGGTTAAGCTTTTAGGGTGATCAGAGCGCGTAATAGCCATTACTAATTTAGGGGAAATTTTTCAATAAGCAGTAAGAAAGATACAAGAATCGCCTATCGCCATAAATATTACCTGGATTATTCTTTACATCCCAACAGCCAACTACCCAATATACAAATCCTGTATCTATTGTAATACTGAGCAATACCACCAACACTGTCTTAAAAAATCACAAAGATGCAATGCGACAAATTCCACCAAACAGGATCGAAGCAATATCCCCTGCTGTTCCATCAGTTGCGTTGTTATCGGACTTAGTTCCAACAGTCCTCATATACAATAACTACGTTCCTCCTGAGCATACACCAGGAACCGCACATCAGAATTCTCCATATAGTACCGCATAACAACATGGTCCTCCCCTTTTGAATAGTTTATTCGCTAAAATTGTCGCATATTGCAGCCCAAAATATAACTTAAACGATTAAACTGTCTTTGTACTAAAGAAGTGGACAATAAAAAATATGCCAGCAAAAAAAATTCCTATCAGACCATATTGACGCCATATCCTCGTCTTTCCGAAGGACTGCACTTTGTATTTCACACCACATGACCATCATTTAAACTTATAATACAAGCTGATTAATGAAAGAAAAGAAATTAATATCCATCGCCATTACGGTGGCACTGGTAGTATTTGTAACTTGTGTAAGGCTACGTGAATCTTCTGGTAATAAGAGCTCAGACAAACCTAAGAAAACCAGTACGGCGAAATCCGCTCACAATACCACAAAATCATCCCGCAATATCACAAAATCATCTGGTAGTACGACAAGATCATCTGAGGCGACAACAGCCTCACGAATGATTGTACCTTCATCATCCAACGATTGCGATACACGGGTAAAAAACACCAGCGATAACAATCATCTGTTACTAGGCAACCCATCTGATGCACAACCATGCATGATGCTTGTCAACAATTATCTTATAGACAGAACGTATTATGTGGCGTCTTACAACAGCCAGCGTGGTATCCCTAACTGGGTAAGCTGGCACCTGGATGCCGATGATCTGGGTAAAACTAACAGAACTGATAACTTCAGGGCAGATCCTGAGTTACCCGGCAACTTTTATCATGTAGAAGGCACCGACTATGTCAACTCTGGTTTTGACCGTGGACATAACTGTCCCTCCGGTGACCGTAGTAATAATACCAGCGCTAACGAGTCTACGTTTCTGATGAGTAATATGATTCCACAGGCACCCAGGAACAATAAACGTGCATGGGCAGGCTTTGAGGAATATACGAGAAATACACTTGTAAGACCCGGCAATGAATGTTATATCATTATGGGCAGCTATGGTACTGGTGGTACCGGATCAAAAGGAAAGGTGAAAACAATCGATCAGGGAAATGTTACGGTACCTGCACGTATCTGGAAAGTAGTAGTGGTTATTCCCGCCGGGGATAATGACCTGGAACGTCTTGGCAGCAGTGATGTTACTGTTGTCGCTATTGATACACCTAATAATAATAAAACGATTGATAACAGCTGGCGAAAATATATTACCTCTGTGAAAGCTATAGAAGATTCGACCGGTTATCATTTGTTGTCAAATCTGCCGAAGAAAGTGCAACTGGCACTGAAATCAAAAGTATATGTGCCGTAGTTACTGAAGTATTTAAGTTACACCAATAAAATGGGCCTGGCTCAATTGATCCAGGCCCATTTCGTATTACGGCGATAATGCATTAAGAGCTGCGTTCACCGGCGGCTGTCCTGATTATCTCTTCACTTGCATCCCTTGCTCCGGAACATACTTATCATACTCCATATGTTTTGCAATGCGCAGAGCCGCTTCTTCTCCCCTGAGTCGCGCCACCAGGTGCAATGCCCCGTCGATGCCCGCTGATATACCGGCGGTGGTAATCACCCTGCCATTGTCCACGTAGCGTACGTTGTTTAACACTTTAGCGCTGGGAACTGCCCCTTGTAAATTTTGGATACTGTTGTGAAAGGTGGTTACAGTCAAACCATCCAGCAGACCTGCTTTACCCAGTACGAACGCCCCCGTACAAACAGAGAAGTAGCCTTCAGTGGTGGCATCGCGCTTTTTGATCCAGCTGATCACCTCCGGATCGTTCGTTGCTATACCATCATCCCCACCGAAAATAGCGAAGTAATTAGCAGGCGGTGCATCCGCAATGCTGTAATCCGGAATCACTTTTAGTATACCTTGCACTGTTACCGGCGCTTTGGTTTTACCAACAGTAAATATCTTAAATCCTGCATAGGAGAATACTTCCATCGGACCGGCAAAATCCAGCACTTCCGTGCCATCATACAGGTAGAAGCAAATGGAATAAGTAACAGGTTTAGCCGTATCTTTTGGCATCAGCGCCATACCACAGTGGGCGCAAACGCCGGGGGCATGATGAATAATGGAGTCACAGGCACGTCCACAAGGCGGGCATATATAATTAGCTTGCTGTTGCTGTGCCAGCCCCCACAAGGGAAGGCATAATAGTAGGATAAACAAATGTTTCATGGGCATTAATTCTGCGAACAAATTATACCTATATAATTTGTAAAGAAGGACAACACCATAGCAAATCGGGCCATTTTAGCCATTACTCCATTTTCTTGCCAGCTGGCTTAGCTGACGGCTGCTACCTATGCCGCAGGTTTTGCCTACCCAGGCCAGTTTATGCCCTTCCTTTAGTAACTGAGCGGCCTTCTCTTCCCGGAGATGGCGGATGTAATCTCCTATAGTCATACCAGTAGTTGTTTTAAAGAGGCGTGTGAGGTTGCGGGGCGACATATGCGCCAGTTCTGCCAGTTCAGTAATAGTGAGTTTAGTATGGAGTTGCCGGGTAATATGATCCTGCACCTGATGCACCTGGTGACTGATATGCTGCCGGTGTTGCAGATGAATACTATGCTGGGAAGCATCACCATCCCGGCGGATGTATACCACCATATCTTTAGCTACTGTATAGGCGAAAGCCGGCCCATAATCTGCTTCCACCAGGTACAGCGCCAGATCAATACCCGTAGAAATACCAGCGCTGGTATAGATATTATCACTTTTCACAAACAGCTTGTTCTCTATCACGTTAGTCCGCGGAAAACGTTGCGCCAGCGCCTTCGTATATCCCCAGTGAGTGGTACAGTCGCGACCATTCAGTAAACCCGCTACCGCCAGTACAAAAGCCGCTGTACATACCGAACAAACGGTAGCCCCGATTGCTGCCGCATGCTGCAACCAGTGTAACCATTGGTCATCCGCCGTATGATCCCATTTGCTGAGGTCAATCCCCGCTACGATCACAATATCTTCCGGCTGTACCACCACAGCCTCAAGCGGCTCTACTTTTGTAAAGCCAAGACCTGCGGAGCTTCCAATGGACGGATAAGGAGATACATAGCGTAATTCATAGGGACGACCGCAACATCCTGCTTCATAAAAAACTGTTACGGCGCCTGCCAGGTCCATTAAATGAACATGGTCCAGCAAGAAAAAAATAACGCGCTTTTCCATGAAACTAAGGTAAGGATAAGATTATTAAAGGTCGCCTCATAGCATCCGGGACAAGCACCGGGCAGTATCGGGAATAATCCGTCTATCATTACTTAACTTTTGCTCTTTGTCATCCTCTTTCCCCGCCTTGCATTTACCATATAATTTGGCGAAATTAGCTTCTGTTTCAATCAAAATCTTTTCATGCCATTCGTTTTCTCCCTCCGGTAATGCAACATATTACATTTTAATATTGCTTTATTGAACGACGGACAATTTATTGATGCTTCTGGGCTTTGCCGCCGCATTGCAGCTGGTGATGAAGCCGCATTTAGCCAGCTGGTAGAGCTGTTCGCTCCCCGCCTTCAGGCTATGGCGGCCCGTATTACCGGCTCTGTAGCTGTGGCAGACGACCTCGTTCAGGATACCTTCCTGAAAGTATGGCTCTCGCGCGACCAATTGAGCGATGTTGCCCAACCGGCAGCCTGGATAAAAAAAATATGCTTTTACCGCGCAGTAAACCATGTGCGCCGGCAATCTATTCACGATCACGTGATAGACGCCGTCGGACTACAAAAAGAAAATACCGTAAAAACGGCTGAGATCGTGGAGTTCCGACAGCTACTGACGATGGTGAATACCGCCGTGCAGCAACTCCCTGAAAAACAACGCCAGGTATACCGTCTGAGCCGGGAACAGGCCCTTAGTATCAGCGAGATTGCCGAGCATATGGATCTGGCGGTTAGCACCGTCAAAAATCTGATGGTCATGGCACTTAAAAGCATCCGCACTTCCCTGCAAAAAAGTGGCTACCCACTATTTGTCCTGCTTTTATTAGACTTCCTTTATTAAATATGCCTCCACCGAAAAAAACTTTGCTTTTTTTCGGTACCAATCGTCTTCCCGATTGTCTGGTATAGATAGGGAGCCATAACTCGATTATTTACTCCTATTTATAATGAAACCAAACGCCCGATTAACATATTTACTGGAACGCCTGGTCAGCCACAACGCTACAGCGGAGGAGCTGGACGAGCTTAGCGCCCTGGTCGACCGTGACGTCGCCGATGCATCTATCGATGATACCGAAAGCTGGCTGGAAGTTCATGTCAATCAGCAGCTCCCCGCCTACAATCCCCAACAATGGCGACAGGTGGCTGATCAGATCCTGCGGTCGGATAAACTACCTGCCGATCCTGTTGCGCCGCCGGCAACGCGTGTACACTACCTCCACAAATGGTGGTGGGCAGTAGCAGCCGTCGTACTGATAGCAGCCGGGGCCATGTATCTTAACCGGAACAACCCACGGCCCGTGCGCCAGATGGTACGCAATGCCTCATTGGACGTTGCACCCGGACAAACCGGCGCCATGCTCACACTCGCCGATGGTTCGCAGCTCGTACTGGATAGCACCGGTAATGGCGTCATTACCCGGCAGAACGGCACTTCCGTGGCAATGCAAAACGGCGATCTGCAATATACACCGGGACAGGCATTGGCTGGACCAGTACAATATAATACCATTAGTACGGCCAAAGGACGGCAGTTTACTATTACGCTGTCAGATGGCACTAAAGTATGGCTCAATGCCAGCAGCTCGCTACGGTTTCCGGTGGCATTTAACGGCTCCGACAGAACGGTCGAATTTACAGGTGAAGGATACTTCGAGGTGGCCGCCAATGCCCGGCAACCATTCCGCGTGCATGTGCCGGACCAGATCAGCCTGGAAGTACTGGGTACCGCCTTCAACATCAATGCCTATACCAATGACCGGAACAGTTATACCACGCTGGTGAATGGCGGGGTAAAGATATCGCCGGCGGGAAAAACCAGTGGCGCTGTAGTGTTAAAACCGGGTGAGCAATTGCTGGTCACAGGCAGCCACTTCGATGTAATGAGCAATGCAAATGTGGAACAAGCCATCGCCTGGAAAAACGGCTTTTTTAATTTCGACAGTGTAAGTCTGAAAGATATGATGCGCCAGCTCGAACGCTGGTACGATCTGGAAGTGGTATACGAAGGCAATGTGCCGGATATCATGTTCTTTGGGGAAATGAGCCGCAATTTGAAATTATCTGACGTATTAAACGGGCTGGAACGATCCAATGTACACTTCCGGCTGGAGGAAGGTCGTAAGCTAATCGTAATGCCATAGTATATTTTACCTATGCCTTAATTATCAATTGAAATCGTAAACATGAAGTAATATTTATCAACTAAGATCGGGCTATCAGATAAAAAAACCGGAAGTGCGGCAAACACTCCCGGAAGATTGTTGGTAGCTGCAAAACGGGTTTCGAGACCTCCATTTTTAACAACCAAACGTTGCAAATCTATGCAAAAAACAGCTTACTGGAGCCGTTGGGGTATGCCATGCCGGCTTCCAACCAAAATGCTTCGGATGATGAAACTAACCAGTGCCTTTCTGCTCCTTTTTTGTTTACATGTGTCAGCCAACACCTTTTCCCAGTCAATTACCTTCTCCGGAAGAGGGATACCCATGAAACAGGTATTCGCGGCAATAAAAAAACAAACCGGATATGTAGTATGGGGAAAGTCGGATCTGCTGCAACAAGCAGATGCAGTTTCGGTCTCCGTACAAAACATGCCGCTACTGAGTTTCCTGGACCTCATCGTTAAAAACCAGTCTTTCAATTATAAGATAACAGACAATACTATTTTCATTTATAGTAAAAATGATCCTGTATCCGGCGATGCCACTATCGCAAAAGTCACCCCCTTGGCGGGACGGGTAACCGATAGTCTGGGCGTACCATTGATCGGTGCTACCGTAATAGTAACAGGTGGTGGCCGGTCGGCCATTACCGATATGAATGGCAGCTTTTCCGTTCCTGCAGATGCAGGGAATGTGCTGCGCGTCAGCTTTATTGGTTATCAAAACAAAGAAATTGTTGTTACCACCGCCATGCAACAGGGAGGCAACATCGGCACCATCATACTGACCCACGTTTCTTCTACGCTGAATGAATTGAACGTAACCGCCAACACCGGCTACCAGTCTATCCCAAAAGAACGCGCTACCGGCTCGTTTGGCGTTATTACCGAAACCACACTGGGCGCCAGGATGGAAACAAGTATTATGGATCGCCTGGAAGGCACCGTGCCGGGGCTTTTCATTCAAAACGGCGTGCCTACTATCCGCGGTCTGTCTACTTTATATGGCAATCAGCAGCCATTATATGTGGTAGATGGATTTCCTTATGAAGGAGACCTCAATTATATTAATCCTGCCGATGTGGTAAACGTAACTGTGATGAAAGATGCAGCAGCAGCTTCTATCTATGGCACACGCGCGGCCAATGGCGTGATTTCCATTACCACCCGTCACGGCAGTAGCCGGAAGCCGGTTGTGACCTTTAGCAGTGGCGTTTTTTTCTCGGCCAAACCAGACGCCGGTTATATGAATCTGCTCAATTCCTCCCAGATGGTGGATCTGCAACAGGAACTCTTTAACAAATGGCACCCAGGCTTCAGTGACGGGATCAGACGCACAGGCAACACCAAAGTGCTGCAGGCATTGTATAACCAGGAACAGGGCTATATTACTCAGGCGGAACTGGATGCGACCCTGGGAAGGCTTAAAACACAGGACGGGCAAAGTCAGCTCGAAGATCTGTTCATGCGCAACAATGTAAAACAACGCCATGCCTTTTCTGCCAGTGGAGGCAACGATATACATCAATACAATATGATGATAAACTATACCGGCAATAGCGGGTATGGTTTACGAACCAGCAGCAACGATATCAACCTGGGGCTGAGAGACCGCGTAAAAGTGTTTCGCTGGCTGGATGCCGAAATCGGTACCAACACCAACATCCGCACAGGAAAATATCAACCCGAAAGCCCCGAATCGTTTTACTGGAACATGCCCTATGAAATCATCCGCAATCCCGATGGCAGTCCGGCTGATTTCACGAAACTAAAATCGGATTATGAGATCCAGCGTCTGATCAGCCTGGGCCTGCATGATGAATCTTACCATCCACTCGAAGAAACGGACCGCGCTGATTTGTCGTATTGGTCGAACTACTTCCGCGTACAGGGGGGCTTTACGGCAAAGATTATTGAAGGACTCACGCTCGATCTGAAATACCAGACCGAACGCGGCACGAGCTATAATAAGCAGTATTACAACTCGTCCTCTTACTATGCCAAAAGGATGATCAACGATGCCGCGCAGGTCATCGACAATGAGCCGATAAAAAATGTTCCCGACGGCGGACAACTATACGAAACACGCGGTAACTCCAAATCGTACACCGCACGTATGCAGCTGAACTTTGACCGGACTTTCGCCTTGAAACATCACATCTCCGCCCTGGCCGGCGCCGAACGCAGGGCCATTTCGAATGCCAGTACCTCCGTATTTAAAATGGGCTACAGCGATAACAACCTGCAGTTCCAGCCAGTAAACGAACTCGCACTCGGCAACCTTAAAGGAACGCAGTCGCTAACCAGCACCTTTGCCCTTCCCTTTAACGACGGCAACAATTTCTATTATGGCGAAGAAAGATACATTTCAATATATGGCAACGCTGGTTACACCTATAACGGCCGATACAATCTGACAGGTAGTGTACGCGTAGACAACTCCAACCTCTTTGGCACCGATCCCCGCTACCGTTACCTGCCGTTATGGTCGGTAGGCGCGAGCTGGCGAATCACCGAAGAAAACTTCATGAAAGATATCAACTGGCTGAACAGTCTGAGCATTCGTTCGACCTACGGTTTAGGTGGCAACGTGGCCCGCACCGTCGGACCGTTCCTTCAGGCACGTTCTACATTTTTTGCTGAAGCCAATGCCACCGCCACCGATATCATATATCCGCCCAACAAATCATTGCGCTGGGAAAAAACGGCCACCACCAACCTCGGTATAGACTTCGCCGTACTGAACAACCGGATTTCCGGGTCTATGGATTATTACGTGCGCAATACCACAGATTTACTCGGCGAAAAAACGATCGATCCCACTAATGCCTTTCCCAACGCATTGATCAACTATGGCAGTCTGAATAACAAAGGTTTCGAACTGGCATTGAACACCCGCAATATTGCAGGGAAGAAATTTTCCTGGAACAGTACACTGGCATTGAGTTTCAACAAAAACAGGATGACTGAGATCAACACCAAAGACGAAACTGTTTATACGCTTACCGGCGGCTATGGTGTAAACAAAATCGGTTATCCGATGGATGCCGTATTCAGCTTCCGTTCAGCAGGACTCGATCCCACCAACGGTTCCATGCTGGTATACGATGCCGACGGGAAAATAGTCCAGAACTATGATCAGAGCGGTACAATCGTAGCCAACATGACCAATGTGAAAGGGTTGGTATACAGCGGAACACTTCGCCCCATCTACACTGCCGGACTTACCAACAGCTTTACCTATAAACAGCTTTCCCTCAGTGTAATGATCATTTCCAATGGTGGCAACGTGATCCGCGATGTAGTGCCTACCATCCAGACCAACTTTCCACTCAGGAACACCGACCAGCGTGTAGCGAATTTCTGGCGTAAACCGGGCGATGAGAAAATACCAGGTATTATGCCTGCCCCCGACCTTAAAGGCGATGGCGGCAGTTATTACACACTCCTCTCCTATGCGTCTGACCGCAACGTACTCAAAGGCGATTACGTAAAAGTGCGCGATATTGCCGTCACCTATAACTTTGAACGGTTGCTGTCGCGGATCAGAAAACTGGCTGCTGCCAAACTGACTCTCCAGGTGCAAAATCCATTTTCGTGGCACGCCAACGATGCCGGTATAGATCCGGAAGCGTACGAACACGCCTCACAATATGCCAACAGGCTGTTGCCGGTGATGCCAGTTTACTCAGCAGGCATTGATATCACCTTTTAAAAAAGCGGAACCATGAAAAAATTATCTATATATATATTCAGCTTCGTTGTTTTATCCGGTTGCGACAAGTTTCTGGACATCAAACCGAAAGATAAGTTCATTCCCATCACCACTACCGACTATGAGAACATGCTCAATTCGGGTACCATGGTTAACTTTGGCGATTATTTCTGGGATTTGCAGTCCGATGACGCATTTTTACCCGAAGGAGAACCCGGCAACCTGTATACGAAGCAGCAACTGCACGGCCGGCGCATATACACCTTTAACAACAACCCCTACGATCAGGGCGCCAACGATTATCTCTGGAGTGAAGGTTATAAAAGGATCTTCTACTACAATAGTATCATCAACAATATTATGGATGCTACCGAGGGAACGGAGGCCAACAAGAAGAGCGTTCGCGCCGAAGCTTATCTGGGCCGTGCTATGGAGCATCTGCAAATGGTAAATGTCTATGCTCAGCATTACGATGCAACTGTTGCCGCCACAACGCCCGGTATTCCCATTGCGTTGATCGCCGACATCAATGCTAAATTTACCCGGAACAGCGTAAAAGAAGTATACGATCAGATTTTGCGCGATGGAGAAGCCGCAGTAGCTGATCTTCCCGAGAAAAATAAACTCACAAAATTCAGGGCTTCAAAAGCCGGCGGATATGCACTACTGGCCAGGACCTACCTGTTCATGGGCGATTATGAGAATGCCGGTAAAAACGCTGCACTGGCTATTTCTCTACAGGGCGGACTTAAAAACATGAATGATTACAGCATCATCATCCCCGGTCCGTTTCCGAATGTGCCGGGTGCACCGCTGGGCTGGACCAACATCCCGGATGCGCAGCTGAATCCTGAAACCATCGTGGCGCGACATTTCCTGCGGCCATTCGGCTTGGGCATGGATGTTTGCGCTTCACCAGAATTGAGTGCCTTGTTCACCAACGACGATAAACGCTGGACACTGTATTATGCAGATGGCTGGCCGCCAGCTCCTCCGTTCAATTATATGTCGAGGTACCAGGTAAAGATTTTCCTTCGCGGAGACTTCTACAGCAACTATCTCAACGTGCCTGAAATGTACCTCATACGCGCCGAATGTTTCGCCCGCGAAGGCAAAAAACAGGAAGCCCTGGACGATATCAACAAACTACGTTTGAACCGGATTACACCGGCCGCTTACAAGGTATTTATGCCAGCAGATTTCGGGAACGATAATGAACGTATACTCCGTTTCGTACTGGAGGAAAGACGCCGTGAGCTGGCATTTACCGGTATACGGGTTATCGATTTGAAACGTCTGAACAAGGAAACCCGTTTCCGTAAAACAATTAAACATACCGCCGAAGGAAAAGAATATGAATTGCAGCCCGGCAGCGACAAGTACCTGCGGCAGCTGTGGCCCAACGCCACCATATTTAACCCTGACTGGCCACTGAACCCATAAAAATATCCAACCAACCATACCCTTCAGGCGCCGGAAGTTTCCGGCGCCATTCATCTCTTATTGCGTAATAAATTGAATATGCAGGATAATATCGTAAAAATCGAAGGACTGTTTCACCGTTACAGTAAAGACTGGGCGGTGCAGGACATCAACTTCGAGATCAACAGGAACGGTATTGTAGGACTACTCGGTTCCAATGGCGCCGGAAAATCTACAACCATGAACATCCTTTGCGGCGTATTGAGCCAAACCCGTGGCCAGGTGTTAATAGAAGGCATCGACATGCGTACTGACCCGGAAGAAGCCAAAAAACGGATCGGCTTTTTGCCGCAAAACGCCCCGCTGTACCTTGAACAAACCGTAGACGAATACCTCACTTATTGTGCGCACCTGCGGTTGATAGAAAAACGAAAGATTCGCGAATCCGTGGACAAGGTGAAAGAAAGATGCGGCGTAGCGCATTTCAGCAAAAGGCTGATCGGTAATTTATCCGGCGGCTACCGGCAACGGGTAGGCATTGCCCAGGCGATCATTCACCGCCCATTGCTCGTTGTCCTGGACGAGCCCACCAACGGCCTCGATCCTAACCAGATTCTGGAAGTACGACAACTGATCAAAGAAATTGCGACAGACCGCTCAGTAATTTTTTCTTCCCATATCCTTTCGGAAATACAGGCTACCTGCCAGGATATCATCATGATTGAAGGTGGCAAAATCGTGTTTAAAGACACGATGGATACTTTCAACAATTACATCGAACCGGATAGCCTGGTGGCCACCATGGAAAATCCACCTGCAGCTGAAGAACTGAGGGCAATCGGAGGCGTAAAAGAAGTAGTGTTCCTCACGGAAAAAACCGTTCGTATGCGGTTCGATCCCACCGCGGACATTGCAGAAGAACTGGTGGAAATGAGCGTTCACCGCAAATGGCGCCTGAAAGAAATCACACTGGAGAAAAGTTCGCTCGATGCCATTTTCGCACAGTTATCCAACAAAACATTTAAACCATCCGTTCAATCATGAAAGTAAATATCAGAATAGCCCGCCAGGAACTGAGTCTGCTGTTTCATTCGCCGGTAGCCTGGCTCATCCTGATCGTGTTTCCCGTACAGATAGGCGTTAACTTTCTTTATTACATACAAATGATCGGCCGCGCACAGCGTATGGGTAATCATTTTAACGATGTCACGTCCATGGTGTTTGCGGGATTACAGGAAGGATTTTATCCCGGTGTAAAGAATACCCTCTACTTCTACATTCCACTACTTACCATGGGTCTGATCAGTCGTGAAACACACAGTGGTTCCATAAAACTGTTGTTATCATCTCCCATTAAAGTAAAAGATATCGTACTCGGTAAATATGTGGCCATGATGGGCTATGGCGCACTATTGCTCGTTATTATTTGCTTGTACGGCGTGGCAGGCTCGTTTTTTATCACCGATATCGATTGGATATTTTTGGCTTCCGGCGCTATCGGACTATACCTGTTAATCTGTGCCTATTCAGCCATCGGACTGTTTATGTCTTCACTCACTACCTACCAGGTAGTAGCGGCGATCAGCACACTGGCAGTATTGGCGGGACTTAACTTCGTAGGCGGGTTATTCCAGGGGAACGACACCGTACGACATATCACCTATTTCATGTCGATTGCCGGCAGGACCGAACAATTTATTTTCGGGCTGATCAGCACCCAGGACATCATTTACTTTTTGATTGTGATCGGCTTCTTTTTAGCCATTACAGGTATGCGGCTGCAAGACCAGCGAGAGGCCCGCTCAAAGCCCGTACGCACTGCCCGCTATATCGGGTTGGTCGGACTGTGCTTCCTGATCGGCTATCTGAGCACCATTCCCGCTTTAACCGGTTATATTGATATGACGGCTACACAAACGCATACACTGGGCCAACAAAGCCGGGAACTGATCTCCAAAATGGAGCATCCGCTAAAAGTAACGACTTACGTAAACATCCTGGACAATAACTACTACCTCGGAGCACCCGAAAAGAAAAGTGAAGACGAACGAATCCTCACTCCCTATCGCCGTTTTATGCCCGATATGAAGATGGAGTACGTTTATTACTACGATTTTTCCAATAATGAAGGACTTTACAAAAACTATCCTGGGGAAAGCGATGGAGCGATTGCTAAAAAAGTTGCCGATATCCAGGACCTCGATTTCAGGAATGTACTGAAACCAGACGCTGTAAAGAAGATCGTAAATCTGAATCCCGAAGAAAATCGACTGGTAAGACTATTGGAGTATGGTGATAAAAAAACCTTTTTACGCTATTACAATGATATCCGCATCTATCCTGGCGAACAGGAATTTACCGCAGCGCTGAAAAGGCTTATCACGCCTGAAGACATCCCAGTTATTACTTTCCTGCACGGCAATGGCGAACGCAGTATTACCAAAGCCGGTGATGCTGAGTTCAGAACGTTCGTAAACGAACTTACATTCAGGGGAGCACTCATCAACCAGGGTTTTAACGTTGATACGGTAAACCTCGCACAGCAAGACATTCCCGCATCCACTTCCGTACTGGTGATCGCCGATCCAAAAACTGCATTCTCCGACGAAGTACAACAAAAACTGGTGCAGTACGTAGCTAGTGGCAGAAACCTTTTTGTGATCACGGAACCCCTTTCCCAAAACGTTGTAGCACCGCTTTTACAGCCGCTTGGTATACATCCCGAAGCTACTACGATACAGGAAGAAAGCCGCGATTACGCGCCCGACTTTATCCTTGCGCACTTTGCTGACAGTGCAGCCACGATAGCTCCTAAACTAGCCGGCTACAGGGCCGACAACGGCGTGGTATCGATGGTAGGGACCTCTGGCATCAGCTACCGGGACACAACCGGCTTCCACATTGTACCCTTGCTGGTAGCTAAAAACAACAAAGCGCTGGCCATCGCCGCGCAACGCAGTATCAATGGCAAGGAACAGCGGATCATCGTGACCGGCGATGCCGATTTCATGAGTTCCAGTGAACTAAGCCGCCGCAAGCCATACAACTGGAATCAACCGCTCATTACAGAAATGTTCCGCTGGTTCACCTACGGCACGTTCCCTGTTAACACCGGCGCCATCCGCTCCAAAGATGCGATTGACAGCGACGATCGGGGCATTTTAATGATGCGTATTATCTTCTTTGGTGTAATACCAGGCGGCTTGTTAATCTTTGCCGCCGTACTATTATTATACCGCCGGAGGCGATAAAAAGTAAAAGCTGCTGCAAGTATAACAGCTGCTTTTATATATGTTTTCGAAGACTCACTCCAAACCAAATTCTTCAATGGCAATTTGAAGGGCACGAGCGCGAGCTGCAATATTGATAAAAAAGAAGAGGATGTATCGAAAATAAATGAACATCCTTAGAATTACTTAAATGACTACCTGATTCCATCAGGTACCCGAATAAAGAGAGCCTGTATCTTACTTTTGATACAGGCTCTTCTTTTCCAGTGATCCCGGGATGGGGAACTCGAACCAAATTATTGATGATTTAACACAACTATGCAATATCGATTTTAACGATGTCAAAATAATACAATAAAAGTTCGAGGTATAGCATCTGGGATCTGGCTAACCGGTTTAATATGATCTTGATGTATAATGAACACGTGGGTTTTAGTTCTTCGGATAATCCGTACTATTAGATATGTTTTCCCATTCATCTACTTCTTTTCCAGCCTGCGCCGTTTTCATCCGGAATGCAGCTACCGAATCAGACCCTAAAGGCAGATGTATTGGCGGATTTTCGCTGGCGGCCAATTTAATAATTGCCTGTGCAAGTCTTACGGGGTCGCCCGGCTGATTACCGTCTATCTGACTAATAAACTCCCTAATATGCCCTACCGTTTCTTTATATGCATCTAATTTAATCTCAGACGCCTGATATGATTCAGTTGAAGCAAATTTTGTTCTGAAATATCCAGGAGCAGCTGTTGTAACATATATGCCTAATGGTTTTACTTCAAGTGCTAACCCTTCAGTTATACCTTCAACTGCAAATTTAGTTGAGCCGTAAAGGCCAAAGCCAGGCACAGATGCCGTATAGCCAAGTAATGAAGATATGTTAATAATATGTCCGGACTTTTGGCTTCGCATATGAGGTAAAACAGCCCTGGTAACGTTCAGTAAACCGAAAACATTGGTGTCATATTGTTTTCTTACCTCATAGTCGGATACTTCCTCGGTAGCGCCAAGCAAGCCATATCCAGCATTATTAACCAATACATCTAAGCGTCCGAATTTGTTTATAGCATCCTGTACACCTTGCTTTACCTGATCCTCTTTGGTAACGTCGAGTGTCACAACCAATGCATTCTCTTCGTTGTTAAATATCGCTTTAAGATTTTCGGCATTGCCTCTGACTGTTGCCGCAACTTTATCACCGGCTTTAAGTGCTGCTTTGGCTATTTCCAATCCAAAGCCTTTTGATGCGCCTGTTATAAACCAAACTTTTTGCTTTTTCATGATATTATTTATTATTCCTGTTTCAAAATGAGATTCTAACATTTAGTGTCCATGGGCTTCGTTTGAAACTTCACTCCAGGCATCCCATTCCGCATAGCGGGTTTGATAAACCTGTTTTACCCAGGGATAAGCCTTGCTGCCAAGAAATAACCGTAAGGGAGGTTTTTCACTGTCTACGAGTTTCAATATCGCCTGGGTAGTCGCCTCGGGTTTACCAAAGAAATCCGGAGTAAAGCCTGCCTGTAGGTCTGCCTTTACCTTATCATAGACAGGATTCGCATTTGTATGAATGGCTGAAGCACCACCCCAGTCAGTTGAAAATGCATTGGGTTCTACCATAGAAACTTTTATACCGAGTTCTGCTACTTCCTGCGCTAAAGATTCTGTTAAACCTTCCACTGCAAACTTAGATGCATTGTACAAACCGAGTGTTGGAACAGTTACTACCCCCAATACACTTGACAACTGAATAATATGGCCACTGTTCTGTTCCCGCATAATTGGCAATACCGCTTGTGTTACCCAAAGCAGGCCGAAAAAGTTTGTCTCCATCTGGTCACGGGCTTCTTGCTCAGTAGTTTCTTCAATGGCACCGAACAAACCATAGCCGGCATTATTTATGAGCACATCAATAGCGCCAAAATGTTCTTTTCCCGCTTTGACAGCAGCAAAAACTGCATCACGGTCATTCACATCAAGTTTAAGTGGGAAGATTTTTTCTCCATAATTTCCTACTAAGTCTTTTAGGTGACTTATATCGCGGGCTGTAGCAATTACTTGATCACCGCGATTTAAAAATGCTTCTGCCCAGATTTTACCAAATCCACGGGAAGCGCCTGTAATAAAAATTGTCTTTGTCATTGTTGTATGGTTTATTAACAACTCAAAGATCACATTGAAAGTCGAGGTGACTACGTGACCTACATCACCTTGATGACAATGAACTCATTTTGTGATGTATATCACACATTGGGGCGATGGATAGAGAAAGTAATGTTTGGGAACTTAATAATGCTGTTGATATGCAGATAAAAGCTGATTATAGTCAGAAAAACCACTTTTACTATTCCGCTCAACAGGTAGCTGAATCTGAGAATTATCATAGGGGCTCTTCATCTTTAAAATGCATAACAAACATAAATGAGAAACCAACTGGTCAGAAACCAGTTTAAGGAGGAATGTTATGTTGACCAGAGATCACAGAATAACTTTATCAAAAGCTTGCCTGTAAATTAAATAGAACGTAAAAAAGCGCTGGAAGAATTAAAAGTGTTTCCGGTAAACGCCTTGAATCTGGACAAAACTCATCGAATGGCTACCTAGCATGTCACAGTACTCGTGCTAGTATGGAATCACAGCAACAAAGAATACAGAAAACGATATTCCCTGAAGACGTCTATTATAACATGAAAAATAACTGGTATCTAAAAAGAATCCTGGCTGAAACTCGAACCTGCCTGAAGGTTAATAATGAGGATTATATGCAGCTGGAACAACATTTTGTCACCTGACCGATAGCCTTAGTCCTTAACCCCCAGAACAATTAGTGAACCAAAACACATCTTTAATTGGAAAAAGCAAATGTTAATATGAAATTATTTTATACAAACGATGTGTGCTATATTCAAGAATAAAAAGAGCTTTATGAATGTTAAATGCAAAAATTGTCTACCAGAAGAGGGGATTGAGATTCCAGAATTAAGTCTATCAGAGAAAAAAAGAATATTGGAATTGAAGCTCCAATCCCCTATCTATTCAGTAAAATATCTTATCGATTTTTGTGGACTTAGCCATATGGAAGCCAAATATATTGTAACTCATGTTAATAGAACTTATGGACTTTGCAATAGGTGCAATTTTGACAAGCTTGATAAGGAGTATATGATTTGCCCTAAATGTGAGTCATTAAATTTTAATTGGAAATGCTGAAATATACGGCTCTAGCAAAGATGGTTTAGTGGTATATTATACACCGCTTCACCACACTGTTAGACACACTTACCTAAAATAGGGCTCGAGTTTGATTAAAGCTGGCTGAATGATTTAATAGTAAATATAAAGAGAACAAGTTTGTTGATTTAAGAATTTTCATACTCCTTTTCTTCTGTGTGAAGGATTCATCGTAAAAGCCACCCGTTTGGACTCGAACTGGCTTAAAGGTTGCTAATTAAGATATTGTATGAAATGCTATAAAACAAAAACGCTCCAAAGTCGGTAAAGCCTTCGCTCACGGAAAGAGAGCTGGAGGTTTTGCGGTTGCATGCCCAAGGCTTTTCAATCGATCAGATTGCGGAGAAGTTGTTTGTAGCTCCGGACACGGTGAAATATTACCGTAGGAGGATCTTTGAACGACTTGAGGTGGGCAATGTGATGGATGCGTTGTGATTTGTAGTGGCAAGTAAGTTGATTTGAGGGTTAGCTAAAGGGCGATGGCTTTTGCCAAAAAATGTACTATCATTGTTTAACTCAAGAGAATTCCTGTCCGTGTAATTCGGACCACTTCAACTTGCTGGCGATTTTCAGATAGCACCATATCGGCAAGCGGTCACCGTTGGTGAAAATACGTGGAACCGACAAACCTTTAATTAAACAACAAAGGCAAAATATGAAGTATTTCTTCTTTTTTATTTTCTTTATTTCGATCAACACCTGTGCGCAACAAGTGGATATTATAGTGATAGGTGTTTCCCACAACTATAGCAACTACCCCGGACAGGATTTTTCCGGCATTCATAATAAAATCAAAAAATTCCAACCTGATGCTTTTTTTGGCGAATTCTTGAGTAAGGAAGATGAGCGCCTTGTGATGGATTATTGGTGTAAACAACCCAATATCCAACGGCTAAAAATGCTGATGAACAATCGAAGTATACCAGTAGCGTTGCTCCCTAAGAGAATTGACAGCCTAAAAAAATTATCGCTAACAGAACCTCAAAACTATCGGGTAAAAACTGACTTAGCCCATGCTTATTATCTTAATCAGGACGTTGCAAATGGACATTATCAATTTTGGCAAGTTTTCAATAATCTCCAGCAAATACCTAATGCTGAACTTGAAAACTATGTCAATAAATTACTTAGTCCCCAATTGGATACAACGGGGCGGAGCATGAAAAGACTAAAAACTTCTGAATATGCGCTAATCGCATTTCCAATGATGCAGGAGATGGGAATTCAGGAATTGCTTCCTATGGATTGCCAAGATTACGATTTGAATTGGCAAGCATCCTGGGTAGCATTCGATGCAAAATTCGATGTATTTAAAAAAGGTACTACAACATCTTTTAGAAAAGAATTGAAATCTAATTTGGATAAGATCAATAAGGGGTATGAAAAGTATGACAGTGTAGAAAAATCTTCGAAAAACGTAACGGAATGGTTAAACACAGAGGAGGCATCTGCCATTGCTGCCTCAGGGGATTTTTATTTGCCGGAGATGTATGATATGAATAACTTCCCTAAAGAAGAAATGCTTTCGAAAATACATTGGTGGATAATGAGAAATAAGGGAATGTGTGATAACGTTGTGAACAGAGCGAGAAAGGCAGGGGCGAAAAAAGTAGTCGTTATCGCCGGGGCTAATCATAAAAAGTATATGCAGGACATTTTCGAAACTATGCCAGATGTAAGGGTAAGAAATATCAATGAATTCGAATAGATATAATCCATTCACTAAACCTGTCAACCAAAAACACACTACCTGAATTAGGACCGTACGACCCAATATTGTTTTGGGCTATCAATCACTCTGTCAAACACATTGAACTTGCTAATCTCCACCTATATTTGCTTGGGATATTTTTCTTTCAAAATCAAACCACAGTGTCCGTCCTTGCACATCCAATCTGTTATAAAAAGTTTTTTTGTACAAAGAACTTGCCCCGGGGCCCACTCCTTGGCCATATCGACTATTTCGCTTAAGCATTTTAACGAATTTATCAATAAATGATTTTACTTTTTTGTCCGGTGTTTTTGATATGATCCGAAGACTAAGCATTTCCAATTCGTCCTTAGTATGGCGTCCACCAAGCCCCTCAATTGCATGTACACAAAATTCGTCATCATAAAAGCTATCAAACTTCCCCGGATCGAAAGTTTCGGAGGAAATAAAGAAGGAGCGGTAATGCTCATCGATATTTTCAGCCAGCTCCTCCTTCGTTGCTATTTTAATAAAATTCCATTGGGTACCGATTCTTTTTTCCAGATAAAAATACAGATCCATCTCATTTACTAAATCCAAAATTTCAGTATAAAATGAGCAAATGTTAATGAATATGTTTGTGAGATTAGCCATATTTATCTTTACATGTTCTTGCTTATTACCAAGCCAGAATGAATGATTTTTTTTATTTACCAGCATCTTTTTTGCGGATCCGGTAGAGTTTCTTATCACTGTTGGCAAACAATGCATACCGGAGATGAGGGTTAGTATAATACATATAACCATCTACTCTCTCTAACGGCTGTACTTTATTTTTAGAGAAATTGCCAATAAGCATACCGTCAATTTTAATAGATGAATTGGGACGCTCTTCGTCCAGATACATGAATTCTTTAATTTTTATCGTATCCTTGTGAAATACAATATCGGTAAAGAGATAACCTGGGTAAAGCACAGCAGTGAAACCGGCCGCATTGCCACCAGGCCCGGAAAACTTAATCTTCTCTTTTTTCAGCCGGTGAAAGTAACGGTAGATTAAAGTAGCAGACTGGGTGATTTCACCCTTATTTACAAAACTTTCATCTGGTCGCCTGAAGAGATTGTTCCAAAGAAGTTTCTGTGTGTCAGACCATGGGAAATCCCTGCCGGTATTAAGGGTCGTATAAAACTGGAAGCATTGATCACCGTTGAAATAGGTCAGCACAGTGAAAGTTATGGGTACCTGCGTAGCCTGGATCTTTCCGGCAGCAGCTTTTTCCGGCAATGCACTCTTTGAACGATAGTCCACTAAGACTATACTTTGTGCAGCTTTAATTTCGGCCAGCTTGCTTTTCTGCATGGCCGTGTCCCAATTCAGCCTGGCATTTTCTGTTCGTATTTTAATGGGTACTTTATTTCCGTTAAAACTCCATGTATAATACTCGTTCATCTCTTTATCGATGATAAAGCCTTTTACAAATGCTAAATCGCCGCCCCTGCGATCAAGCCTTAACGAGTCAGTGATCTCTCCATCAATACCGAGTTTATAGAATGTATTGTTTCTCTTACCGTGGACCGTGTAGATGATCACATCGTTCTCTTCAGTTAAAAAAGACTGTATGTTCTCCTCACTTTCAAGTAGCAGTTCCAGCCTCGCCGCTCCACTTTCTATCTCATTAGTGCTATCGATCGGTTGATACCATTCATATTTTTCTGGTATCTTGTCATGATTCTCCCAATTGCAAGCAGTGGAAAACACCTGGTACAAAGCCGCTACAATACCTGTGAGTGGAAAAAAACAAAAACCTTTCATGGTGAGAAATATAAATCAATTACTGGATACTCGATTTTGAGAAAATAGCTGCCAATCAATACTATCATAATATGATAAAATCGAATAGGAGCTGTATACGACTTAACGATCAGGGATAGGACTTCTATATTTCTCACCAGCCACCTTCCCCTAAGTTGTCAAAGTCCTCAATATTGGAAAGTTTGGCTAAGCCTTCAAGAGAAATATCTGACCATTTTTCATCGAAAACCTCGTCTCCACCTTCTGCGGTAACATTTTTATTAATCCGCTCCAACCGTCTTTTGGTTAAGAAATTAATGCTTACCTGCCTGTCGATCCTCGGGCCGGTATTGTTGCTGGCATCATAGCCAATAAGATCAAAGTCTGCTCCCCGAAACCTGAAGGTATATTTCCAGCATCCATACCTGCCATGTGCGTAATGTATATAGAGCTTATTGCGCAAAATTTCGATGGAAAGCTCCGGAGCCGTATACACCCCGCCGTCCTCATTTTCAGATGAAAAACATTGCAGATTTTCCACCGCCTTCTTAAACTGCCCTTTCCTCCCCAAAAATATGATCAGTCCGCGGCGATTCCTGTCTATTAATTTGTTCCCTTGATCCATCTCAAACCCGCCCATTTCTGTTGATTTCACTATGAGAATGCTGTCCGGTATTCCGTCTCGATTCAAATCACCTCCAATGCGATCGACAACCCGGTATCCCTTTGGCGCTGTGAGTTCTGGCGCAACTGTTTTCTTTAGTGCAAGCACCTTCTCAGGTTGGAACATACTGTTGAAAGCTTGCGGTTGAGAATAAGCGTTTTCAATCAGGGCGGGGCTATAACCCGAGGATAAAAGAGTTACTAAAATATGTATGGAAAAATATGTTATCATTGACAGCAAAATTTATGCGCGTAAATTCATACAGTGCCTAAGGTTACCTTCGCTTATTTCTCAACACTAATGTCCTCCAGTTGATAAGAATCATCAAGCTGGCAATATATTTTCATATCCGGATATTGTTTTTTTGCTTCAAAGATCATTACAACAACATTGTCGGGATAAAAACATAAGTGTACTATATCCAGTGAGCTTTCAAGACTGGCGTAATCTTCCTTTGAAGGTTGATAATCCGACTCCCCATAGGCGGCGTCAGTCAATTCCCTGGCAATATCTTTTTTTAGCCGTGCAATGGTCGTAGCGCTTAGACCATTCGCCCAGTCACCGGCACTTAAAATCAGCTCGGTAAAATCCGACTGATCTGAAGTATCCTCCTCTTCCAGATCTAATTCGGCAATAACTTTTACGGAATCGGGCAGCGTAAGATATCCAACCATACAACCGTCTTTTAACTTTAAATCGTTAAAAAGTTCAATATTGTTAGGCATTCAGATAGTTTTAAAAACTTAGGTTTATAGGCTTTCCTTATACGATAATCCAGAAACATATCGCTAAACGACAAAAAATTGATGCATTATTGCGGATGAAACCGAATAGTCATACGAAACTAATTTTGTACTCTTATGAAGCGGAGGCTACAGATCAACGTATGCCTTATCTATAATAAAGTCTATTGCTTCCTGAACTGCTATCCGCCCTTCGGTCTTTGTAAGGTCCAACCCACAAAAGGTATTATTATTAGTGGTGGCATAAATATTAAGGTAGTAGATACCTGAGACAAGCAGAGCAGTAATTGCGCGATACACCGGTGCCTTCGTACCGAAATGAGGATCACAGATATTTTTAAAGACTGCCTCTCCTTCTTTCTCTCTGTTATCGGCGAGCTTTTTCAGTGACCGCCGCTTTTCGCTAAGCCCCCATAAAACTATTTTCTGCAGCTCCTTGTTTTTAAATACATAGTCAAACTGCGACAGCAGCAAAGCTTTTGTAAGCGCTTGTCCACCATCTTTCAGATCGGCTTGCTTCGGTTCGTATCGTACATTACTCCAAAAATCCTGACTCCCGATATACTCGTCGATCAGCTTGTCCGTACCACCGAAGTAATCATAGATTAGCTTTTTATCAGCACCGGCAATAGAAGCAATGTCATTGACCTTCAATGCCATATATCCTTTCGATTTCAATATTTTTCCAACCGCATGTAAAAATTTCTTCCGGGTCCTCTCTTTGTTTTTAAGAGCGCCATCTGTAGTCTTTCTTTTCATAATGGTAGAAGTACGTGCAAAAATGGTACAATCGAATATAGTATAAAAATATCACTATTTAGTGATATTTTTATCAGACCCACTAAGCTGAAGCGGTATTATAATGAAAGAATATTCACAGCGTGAAAAGCATAGCCTGCAATAAGGTCCTTTGTATTACCCATACAGCGAACCAGATCTACCTACAAACGTTAAGTAATTTTATTGTCAGGAGCCCGTTTTGTCAAGAAAATGATATCGGGATGTTAATTTGTAATGATCGTGTACGCTCATCTTTTATTGCAATTATTTAGAGTAATTGGTCGAACGATCAACAAATATCACCTTACCTTCCTTCATGACGAATACTACGTTTTCAATCGCCTCGATGTTTGTTAATGGATTTTTATCCAAGGCAATAATGTCCGCGAAATATCCCTTTTCGAGTAGTCCAACCTTTCCTTCGCCTGCGATCAGGATGCCAGGATTCATTGTAGCTGATTGTAAGATCTGGATGTTGTTCATTCCGGCTTCAATATATGACCTGTAAGTGCTTACGGTTACCTGTCCCCGATTTCGCTGTGCATCTAAAAAGTACATATCTGATCCAAAGGCAATCTTGACGTTTGCAGCCAAGGCCCGTTTAATCCTTTGCTGATATCTTTCAACGCCCGTTCTATCTGTCGGAACAAGATATACGCCTTGCGCAGCCATAAGCTTAAGCACATCGCTTGACAAGGTGTATCCATGCTCGATCGAATTTACCCCAGCTTTGATTGCCATTAGCGAAGGTCCATCACCATTGGTTGCATGAGCAGCTACCTTAAGATTAGCTTTGTGTGCTTCTTCGACAATGGCATTGAGCTCTTCCTGATTTAAACACATCCGGTCGTTATTAACGATAATTTTGATGCAGTCAGCACCATCATAAATAGCTTCTTTTACAGCCCTTCGGGCTTCCTCGACTCCACTTATTTCAACATACTCCCTTTGGACGAGTTCTCGCCGCACATCGTCCGGCATCCTGGTGAATTGCCCTCCAATGGGCGATATGGCACGGGTGGACGCAAATACTCTCGGACCGGGAATCCAGTTCTTGTTGATAGCATCACGAAGGGCAATATCTGCATTGACACCTGAATTGCCAAGGTCCCGGACAGTGGTATATCCAGAGTTGATCATATCGCGCGCATTTCTGACACCAATCAAGGCTCGTGTGGCATTATCTATAACGGCGGTCTCAACAACTATATTTGCTCCTGGTACTTTCTCCAGTTCATATTGATACTCATGACATAAATGGGTATGAGCATCTATAAGTCCAGGAAGTAAATACTTATCACTAAGATTAATAACAGTAGCACCCACGGGGATTTCAAGGTTACTCCCTGCTCTTTCTATTTTCCCGTTAAGGATATGAATAACTGCTTGTTCAATCAATCTACCATTTCTGACATCTATCAGGCCTTTTGCTTTTATTACGGTAAACTTATTCTGTTCCGGTGCCAGATCTTGTGCATTCGACACATGAGAAGCGATAATGCAGACAAACAGATTAAAGAAAATACATACTATCTGTGCGGAAGGGGTTGATCTTTTCATTTGAGTTTTATTATTAGTATTATTGGGTAGAGACATTATGCAAACCTTTGCTCTTCGATACGGGAAGTCTTATAACGCGTTCTGAGAGATCATTAATTCTTATTTGCTTGAAAATGATATTCACGTGGAAGACAGTATTTGTCGGTAACAAGAAAGTCATTGGTTTTGCCACATTAAATATGGATGCGAAGGTCGTTTTTTCCTCCTAATATCGGAAATAAACCAGGAGCTGCTGGCGCTCTTTTGATGTTCAATGGTTGGAATTTGAATTCTATAGGATCACCGTTTACGTGTTGGGCAAGAAAGTTATCCAAATTGTCTTATGAAACCATAACGATCGTGAACAAGTAAACGTGGAGCCGATAATTTAAGAATGATAGTTCAGCTTAATGGAGAATGCGATGAAATGAGCACTTTCACTGGATAACCGCTTTCATTTTTTCACAGTTATCAATTAAGTTGTGTGAAAATATCGATTGATCGCCATGATAAATAATTATTGATATACAACCTAATGAGACTCGAACCTTCTATAGGTTTGAGAATATGCGTGTTATGTTTTTTAACAAAAACAAAAACGCTCCAAGTCTTTGAACTTGAAGCGTTTAAAGTTTTGTGATCCCGCTGGGACTCGAACCCAGGACCCATACATTAAAAGTGTATTGCTCTACCAACTGAGCTACGGAATCATTCCCGCTGAACGGGGGTGCAATATTACACTTAAAGATTTACAATTCCCACTTTTTTTAAAATTTTTCTTCGCGTAAACTTTTTTCACCTGCCTTCAAAGTGTTTCAACTCCTTCTCCAGCCGCAAAAACGGGTGCTCTTCCATCAACTGTTTTGTCTTTCGTGCATACGTCTGTAAGAACTGCTGATGCTGCGCTCCGTCTGGATTAAACGGCCTATGCTGCATTGCGCGGATGATCTCTGCTACGCGTGGTAACAGTTGTTTATCCGACTCTTCCAGACAGTTCGCAGTAAAATGATCCCACACATAATTTATGGCTTGTTCATTCGGATGTACCAGATCTTCTTTATAGAATCTGTAATCGCGCAGATCATCTATGACCAGTTCGTAAGCCGGGAAATAAAAAAGTCGATCGAATTTATTCACCAGATGGTGTACGGTTTGCATCAGCACTGCCTTACTGAGATTATTCTCCACAACACCGTCACGTATATAACGTACAGGGCTAATGGTAAACAGGATCTTTACTTTTCTGTTACGGAAAAATAAACGGTGCATCAGGTTGTCCAGTGCGGAGATGGCATCCGGGGGAGATAAAAGTTTCTTATAGAAAGATGCTGCGGGTACTTTATGGCAGTTACCCACCACATAGTTATTGCTGGTCAATGAATAAGTAAATGCAGCACCAAGGGTAATAATGAGCCAATCTGCCTCTTCCAGTTGTCTTATGGCAGATTCCTGAGCGGTATTGATACCTGAGAGTACCTCTTCGGGATTGACACCGGAGAAACGGCTGTGATGGTCCCAGCTATGCCATAAGTCATTTTGCCGGAACAGATCATCTGTAGTATATTTTTTACCGTCGAGATAAGTATGTAATGCCTGTGTGATGCTGATGGGATTATAAAGGATCCCATGAGGATTGATCAAAGCATCGAAGTGATATTGTTGTAAGCGCTCTCCTATTTCTTCTGCGAAGCAGGAACCAACCATCAATATCTTATCGGTATATCTGACAGGTGTTGCAAGCGGAGAAACGGGAAAGGTCAGACGAAAATTTGTCATGATACAAGACTAATAAAAAATACGGTCTGCTAGCTGCTGAGCGATCTGTAATGCAGCGAAGTCCAGTCCCAGCTGTTCGTGACGCTGTACGCTGAAGTCGAGCAGACGCTCAGTTGCAAGATTGCCGACCAGTTCATCTTTGGCCATCGGACAACCACCAATGCCTTTTATGGCGCTATCAAAACGTCTGCATCCCTGGTCATAGGCAGCGGCTACTTTTTCCTCCCAGTTATGGGGAGCAGAATGAAAGTGTGCACCGAATGCTACTCCCGGGTGAGCAGGTATAAGCGTAGAGAACAGTTTTGTGATGATCTCCGGATTGGCAACACCAACCGTATCAGCCAGGGAAATTATTGTAATGTCCCTTTTTACCAATTCTTCCACCCATTGTAAAGCGATGGAAGCATCGTATGGATCCCCATAGGGATTACCAAAACCCATAGAAATGTAGACCACCAGCTGTTTACTGTTTTTGATACACAGTTCCTGCATAGTATCTACCAGCTCCATTGAAGCACTGATCGTTTTGTTGGTATTACGCAACTGGAAAGTCTCGGAGATAGAGAAAGGATATCCCAGATAAGAAATTTCATCGAACGCCACCGCTTCTTCAGCTCCCCGCTGATTAGCGACGATTGCCAACAGTTTGCTCCTGGCACTGCTCATATCCAGACGGGATATCACATCAGTGGTATCGGCCATCTGGGGAATGGCTTTAGGCGAAACAAAGCTGCCAAAATCAAGGGTATCAAACCCTACCTTCAGCAGGGCATTCAGATACTCAACCTTTTCATCCGTGCTGATTAACCTGTGCCAACCTTGCATGGCATCACGTGGACATTCGATCAATTTCATTTACTGGAGATTTTTATGCGCCTCTCTGTTTCATGGCCTCATACAGGATAATGCCCGCCGCAACAGAGACATTGAATGACTCAAAGTTTCCGGCCATAGGAATGTGGAACAGGGTATCCGAAGCTTTTATCAATGCCGGGAACACGCCTTTGTCTTCCGATCCCATAATTACTGCTACCGGCTCCTGCAGCTGACAGTCATAGAGCTTTGTTTCAGCCTCCATTTCGCTGGCAATCACCTTGATACCATTCAGATGGAGGGTATCAATCGCTTTCAACAGACTGTTCACCCGGCATACGGAGATTGTTTCCAATGCTCCTGCAGAAGACTTAATCGCTTCCTCATTCAGGGCAGCAATTCCTCTGTCAGGGATAATGATTGCCTGAGCCCCGCAACACACTGCACTACGGGCAATGGCGCCGATATTACGGACGTCGGTAATACCGTCCAGGATCAGGAATAAAGGAGTCTGGCCCTGTTCGGTTACATGAGATATCACATCCTGAAGATCCAGGTAGTTGATATTGCCAGTGATGGCCACACAGCCCTGGTGATTGGCAGAGGTTAACCCGTTCAGTTTCTCTACCGGAACCAGATTTATCGGAATATTATATTGTTCTGCTAACTGTCTGATCTGAGGGATAATCTCCCCTGTTGCACCGCGCAACATAAAAATACGCTCAATGGCCTTGCCTGCTTTCATCGCTTCCACAATTGGCTGTCTGCCAATCACCAGAGATGATGCCTTGGGCCTGGGAGCATGCTGACGGAAACCGCCAGGCTTCTTAAATTTTCGTTGTTCCATTACTGCAAAGAACGGAATTTATAGTCAATTAGGAATTACGAATTAGGAATTAGGAATTTCCGATTCCTATAAACTGACAGCTAATATCCCGTATTTCTAAGCTACAAGGCTGACTGAATCTCGCCTTCCAACATCATCAGTTTTAGCTTCAGAATGGCGGCAACAGACATGGAATCAGTGATTTCATGGTTTTTCACCATCTGATAAGCGGTCTCAAAAGGCACTTTCTTAGTGAACAATTGTTCAGTTTCTTCTGGTTCTGCCTCGCGCTGTTCCAGGTTACGGGCCAGAAATATCACAGCCGCTTCATCTGAGACTGAATTGGACAGGTGCATGTGGACAATGGGTTGCCAGTCTGCAGCTACCAGACCCGTTTCTTCCAGCAATTCCCGCTGAGCTCCCAATAACGGATCTATGCCTAATGGCCCACCGCCTTCGGGAATCTCCCAGCTGAATTGTTCAAGTGGGAAGCGATACTGCCCTACCAGGTATATATTATTGTGTTCATCCAGGGCCACCACGCCGATTGCGGCGTTCTTAAAGTGTACCACGCCATAGATGCCATTACCCCCGGAAGGGTTGATCACCTGGTGTTCTGTCACTTTTATCCAGGGATTATCGTATTTCTTCTCGCTGGACAAAATCGTCCAGGGGTTCTGTTGCATTTCCATACAGGGACGAAAATAAAAAAAAACCGCCTCGTTAAGAAACGAGACGGTGTCAACCAGATGTCGGCGGTAAATACCTTTTGAACATCATACCTAAATCTAAATCGTATCTTTTATAATATTATTTTCACTTGTGATAGATGATGTTTTAAATGATGCAAATAATCCGTCACCACATATTGCAGTGTGACAGGTTCTTTCTCATTAATACTGATAAGGTTGTTTAGTGCTCCGGCGGGTATGGCGCGTATTGTTAACGCCAGATGTCTGTTCATCACCGCCCATAATTCAATAATTTCCTGCCAGCTGCTCAACTGCCAGGCTTGTCCCTTTACCCAAAATTCCTGTGTATAGCCAGGAATTTCCAGCAAAGATATTTGTTGTGATCGTATAAAACGAACATTATTATTAATTGCTGAATCAATTAAATGTCCGACGATCTCCTTTGGACTCCATTTATACCTGGAAAACCGCTCTGCTGCTGTCATTTCTGACATCTCACGTAAAAGCGGTAACGCCGCATTTACCGTTTTCAGAAGTTCCTCCGCGATGATATAATGAGGATTTTCCTCGGCCAGAATGATCTCCATCTTGATATCACTCCGCACGTAACGTCCCTCTTCCACAGGAATTTCTCTAAATCCGAGCTTCTGATACATCGTGATGGCAGGCGCCAATCTTGTATTGGAGTATAATATGACCTTTTCCAATCCTTTTTTCCTGGCCAGGTCCAGGATGCCTTTTGCCAGCTTCCAACCTATCTTATGTCCCTGATAAGCCTCGTCCACAGCCATCTTGGTCATCTCTGCACTAACGGCGTCTATTGGTTTCAAGGCGACTGTTCCTACAATATTTTCACCTACAGCGGCAAAAATAATGTCTCCTCCTTTGGCGAGAATATGCTTATCAGGATTACCAAGCACGTCCACGTCTACCGGCTCTACGGTAAAATACTTTTCTATCCACCACCGGTTCAGTCGTTCGAAATGCACTTGATAAGCTGGTATGTAGTCGATGAGTCTAACCTCATGATTTAGTGGTTCCATATTCTTTTTTGTTTCTGTTTACAGCCATATTTACCATATAAACGCCGCCCAAGGTTACCAGGCAGGAAAGCCCTGTTGTCCAGTTCAGGTGCTCCTGCAGGATCAGCCATCCCAGTAATACCGCCACAATCGGATTAATATAGGCGTATACGGAAGCCAGGGAAGTCGGCAGGTTGTTCAATGCGAACACATAGGAGGAGTATCCCAGTATGGAACCGAAGAAGACAAGATAAAAAATGCTCCCCCAAAGCTCCCTGTTAAAACCGTCTAACGGTAAAGAATACCCCATTAGTATGGCTGTCCCTGTCATGACAATACCACTGAACAGCATCTGAAAACCGGCGCCGTATAAAAAGTTTATCTTGAGCGCCCATCTTGCCGTCAGTACCGAACCGATCGCCCAGCTGATACAGGAGATCAGGGTCAGGAAAATACCGAACCGAAACTCCGGATTTGCAAGGCTCGGCAGATAATCATAGAAGATCCCTCCCACACCCAGTAATCCAACCAACATGCCTGTTATCAGCAAGATGGTAAATTTTGTACGTTGTACCAGGAAATAACTGAATATAGTTATCCAGATAGGCACTGTTGCAACAATAATTGCACAAAGACCACTGGGAATGTATTGCATGGCCCACGTAATTAAACCATTGCTCATACAAAGCATCATGACCCCAATTACAAAGAGACGTGACAGAATAATCTTTTCCGGAAACTTAAATCCTCTCAGCAAAAAGAACCCGGTTAAAAGGATACCGGCGATTGTTTGTCTGACTCCCGCCAGCATTAATCCGTGCGTGTGGCGTACGCCAATCCTGGAAGCCAGATAGGTGGTACCCCAGAAAATACTTACCAGCACCAATGCCATATAGGCATTCGTGTTTGACTTTTTCATACTCCGAAGTTGTTATGGTGAATTAATAATAGATCAGTCTTCTTCTACAGTAGGCCCGGCTGCCTGTTGCAGCATATCTTCCCATGCAATGGTCAGATCCTTTTCTGTAGTGCGCCAGTTGACGAATGCCGCGCGGATAGCCGGAACGCCCTGATAAACTGTTGGCGTCATCATAACTTTACCGCTATCATTCAATGCTTTCAGGAATGCATCGATGCCTGCCTGTTTTTCTTCGTCCGCTACATGCAGCGTAAAACAAACAACGCATAACCTGACAGGGGCCAATAAGTGGAAAGCATCACTCTCACTGATCAATGTTCCCAACTGACGGGCTAACTGTATATTATTATTCACAATAGCTGTATATCCTTCGGCGCCATAGGCCACCAATGTGAACCAGGCCGGCAATGCACGCAATCGTCGTGAATTCTCAGGTGTATAATTGCTGTACTTAAAATCTTTCTCAGGATCGCCCAGGTAAGCAGCGCCTACATTCTTAAATGTATCCAGCTGCAGCTGTAAATGGCGGGTGAATACCATTGCCGCATCATAAGGCACATTGAGCCACTTGTGCGCATCAATAGTGATACTATCTGCCTCTTCCCATCCATCTAACAGCTGCTTATATTCAGGGACACATGCTGCAAATGCGCCAAAGGCTGCATCCACATGTAGCCAGAAGTTATACTCTTTCTTCAATGCCACAATTGCCTGCAGGTCATCAAAGTCAACTGTATTAACAGTACCTGCACTCGCCAGCACAATCAATGGTTCTCCTTTATGTGCCAACAGGTATTCTTTCAATGCTTCAATATCAAATGCTTCTCTGTCTGGTAAGGCGGGAATCTTTACCAGAGCATTTCTTCCAAAGCCTAACATGGCCATTGATTTCACACTGCTGGAATGTGGTGTACAGGAAACGATCTTTGCATTTGCCAATGCAGCCATTCCTTCCTGTGCTACATCAACACCCAGCTGCTTTCCTAACCATTGTCTTGCAATAGCCAATCCGGAGAAATTTGCCATGGTAGCCCCAGTTACAAAGTTTCCGGAAAAAGCATCCGGCAACCCAAACAGTTGCCGGAGCATTGAGATGGTTTCTGTTTCTATTTTGAATGGCGGTATGTCTCTGTCTGATGCGTTCATATCGAAGACGGATGTCAGCCAGTCTCCGGCGATCGCTGGTATCGTTGCGCCTCCCGTTACAAAGCCCCAGTTACGCGGACCACTATTCCCCGCGAGATGTTCTTCGTATCTCTTTCTGAATTGTGAAAGCGTATGCATCGCCCCCATTCCCTTTCGCGGAAGATCAAAATTCTCAAATGAAGCAGTCGCCGCCTTGACTGGCAAGGTCTCTACGCTGGATAAGAATAACACGCTGTAATCCTTAATCTCCTGTAAGAAATTATCTAATTGCTGTAGATCCTGGTTCAATAACTGATTCATCTGAGGTGGATTTATGGTGAATGGGTATCAGACTTCAAAATTGGAATAATTCCGGGATATAAAACAGATTCAGTTTTGTAATTTTTGACCAGATCAGATTTGAAATTTCAGGGACTAGATCAGTTGATACTTTCGGTATGTTATGTTTCGCTTTATTTAAGTTTTGTTTTCTTGCGGAATATTATTGTTGTATCAAAACAGCTCCAGTGAACCGAATTTCTGTTTGATTTCATGCTCCAGCAGCCATTTCTTGCGCCACAATCCACCTGCATATCCGGTCAGCGAACCATCGCTGCCTATTACACGATGACAAGGTACTACGATTGCAATCCTGTTCTTGCCATTAGTCGTCCCTACCGCACGGATACTCTTCGGATTATTGATACGTTTAGCCAGCTGCAGATAGGAGATCGTCTGGCCATACGGGATGTCTTTCAGTTGTTGCCACACTGTTTGTTGGAACTCGGTTCCTGGTTGTGCAACCGGAAAATTGAATCCCTGTAAACTACCTGCGAAATAAGCATTTATTTCTTCCACACATTGTAGCATGATATCGGATAGTGGCTCCTGTGTAGGGACTCTTCCTTCCTTAAAAGTGAGCGTATTGATCGCATGGTCATTTCCAATAATCGTCAGAGACCCTACCGGCGTAGTAATAATATGGATATGTTCTATCGTCATAATAATCAGTATTGAAGATGTTATAACACTATTGCATTAATGATCTCCATAAATAAAAGGTGGCATATGCGGCATATTCCCGCCAATGCCCTGTGTATGCTTTTACGTCTGCCAGCGACGGTTTAGCTGTCAGCTGTAACTGTTGCTTCAACGCATTATGTAGTCCGGCGTCCTCCAGCGGTAATGCCTCGTGATGACGGTGATATTTCATCAGCACATAATTGGCGGACCAGTTACCAATCCCCCTGAAAGAGATCAGATGCGCTCTTGCCTGCTGGTAATCCATTTCCCATAACTGCTTATCCGTCAGCAGACCACCAGTCATCGCTTTTGCCAGTCCTATGATATAGTCCGCCTTACTACGTGAGAACTGCATGGCTATCAATGACGCAGGTTCCAGTGATGCAACTACTGCCGGATGTGGATAGACATAATAGTCTTTCCCATTTATTACAGCGTGATGACCGAATGCCTGGATAAACCGCTGCCGTAATGTATAGGCGAATCCCAGGGTGATCTGTTGTCCGGTAATACTCCATGTCAGCGCTTCAAACAAATCAGGAATGCCGATCAGTCGCAATCCCTTATAACGGTCAGCTAATGGCTTTAAGACAGCATCCTTCTTTGCGAACTTATAAAATGGCCGCAAATCAGCTTCCAGGTGTAACCAATGGCTGATATACTTTATAATATGCGCGTCGTCGATGTCTTCGCCAGGTCCGTCCAGCACCCTTGCCTTCAATGCCTTGGCAGCAGGATCATCACTGATTTCCAGCAATACAGGGTGTCCGTTGGATATCACCATTTTCTGTACCGCATTATCCTGTACATAGTGCAGACATTCTTTCTCCGATCTGCTCAGAAACACCAGGCATTCTGCGAATGAGAAGTTATCATGATCTGTAACAGGTATATGTATCAATCGGCTGTTCTTCATGTGTTTCCTGGTTTTGTCAGGGCTTGCAGCGTTTGCAGGCACGATATCCGTTTTTCAATGCCTCTTCCCTGGTGATGTAAAATGTTACGTTATCCGGACGTGGATTTGCAAAGCAAGAGGGCTTGCAGAATATACCGGTAGTCCTGACTGCGTTGTAGAAAAGTCCGTCGAAATCTTTATCCTTACTCAGCATAGCCTGCAGCATCACGGGTTGGGTTAGCGGCGATCCCTGCTTGTATGCAGCCTCTTCCACGAACACGCCGTGATCGTTCTCCAGCGAGCGTTCTCCCCATTGGAGATAAGCGTCCAGCCACTCTTTCAGTGCATAAAATGCGGCTTTATTCAGATAACCGTAGCGTTCTCTGCCAGCCTGGTAGATCTTTATCCAGCCGCTTTCTTCCAGGAATTGTAAGTGTTTTGAAACTGCCTGACGAGAGATCTCCTTGAAGTGCTCGTTGATCTGGTTCACGTTTAGCGGCTGCAGACGCAGCAGTGACAGGATTTCTCTTCTTACCGGATCGGCGACGCCTTTAAATAGCTCGTCCATTGCGCAATTTTTTAGTTGCATAAAATTATGCAATTTTATAGTTGCGCAAAATATATTTCGTATGAAATTACCTAGTTGAGGCGATTGAGGTGGTTCCTGGGGGTTTAGGTTAATAGTTATTGGGAGGTATGAGACGTTTAAAGGATTGGCGTCGTTTAGAGTTGCAGATGGCCGATGGACTGGTGTCCTAGCTATTTGTGGTATCACCTGTTTGAAGGACTGGTTGAGACAGGGGCGTTGCTTTGGGTTTCAGATGGGCCGACGGGCTAAAGCCCTTTGGCTCCATCTGAAACCCAAAGCAGATACTGTCGGATAACTGATTTATTGTTTTTCTATAACAATAGGGAGTGAGCCTAAGTCTGGGTAATTGCTATGCTTACGTATCATACTGTGGCTTATATGGTGTGTATCGGCAATATCCTGGAGTGTATAACACCCCAAAATGCGGAAACCATATCAGTTTAAATTTACTTACATTTGAACCAGATCAGTTCAACCAATAGCCATGTTAAAAACCGCTGAACATCTTTATCTTCAGATTGCCGACAAACTGGAGCAACTTATTGCCAAAGACGTATTGAAAATTGGAGACAAGCTTCCTTCTGTTCGTACCATGAGCGAGGAACAGGGAGTTAGTATGAGTACTGCTTTTCAGGCTTATTATCATCTGGAAGCGAAGGGACTTATTGAATCCCGTCCTAAGTCGGGGTACTATGTCATCTTTAGTCCGCGGCGGATGCCGGAGATGCCTAAAGTCTGTGAGGCTGTTAAAAAGCCTTCGGAGGTTACTGTGCATGAAATGGTGACACAGGTTTCTCAGGATATGAGATTGGAAAATATTACCCGGTTTGCTTCTGCTGCGCCGCCGGAGTCGATGTTGCCGGCTGCCAAAATCTCTAAAGCACTTATACAGGCGCTGCGGAAAACACCTTTTGCGGGTGTGGGATATGAGCCTGTGCAGGGGAATCCTGATCTCCGCAGACAAATAGCCCGTAATTCTATTCTGTGGGGTGGTGCTGTCAGTGAAGATGAGATCGTTACTACAAGTGGTTGTATGGATGCGCTGACACTTTGTTTGTCAGCCGTTACGCAACAGGGAGATACGATTGCGATTGAAAGCCCGGCGTATTATGGTTCCCTCCAGCTGGCAGAAACGCTTGGACTGAAGGTGCTGGAAATACCTACGCATCCTGGTACAGGGGTCGACCTGGAATACCTGGATAAGGCTATTCCCAAGTTTAAGATCAAAGCCTGTCTCTTTGTGACCAATTTCACCAATCCGCTGGGCGCCTGTATGCCGGACACACATAAGCGTGAACTGGTGAGGTTACTGGAGAAATATGAGATCCCATTAATAGAGGACGATATTTATGGGGATATGTACTTTGGTAAAGAACGTCCTGGTGTCTGCAAAACTTTCGATACCAATGGACTTGTGTTGTTATGTAATTCCTTTTCCAAGTCCGTCGCACCGGGTTATCGTGTAGGCTGGACAATTCCCGGCAGATACCTGGAGAAAGTACTGAACCTGAAAAGGCATCACTCTATCTCCTCTCCTTCCCTTCCGGGTGCAGCAATTGCCTGTTTCCTCGAAAATGACCGCTATGAGCATCACCTGAGAGGAATGCGTAAAGCCCTGCATACACAGTATATGCGACACCTGCAGGCGATCAGAGAGTATTTTCCGGAGGATTGCTGCGTGTCTCGTCCGCAGGGAGGTTTTGTACTATGGGTGGAACTGAATCCGAAAGTGAATACATATGAGTTGTATGAACAGGCAATCAAGCATAAGATATCTTTTGCACCCGGCAGGATATTCTCTTTACAGGATCGTTATACAAACTGTATGCGTATCAGCTATAGTAATCCCTGGAGCAAACAGATGGACGACGGACTCAAAACACTGGGCAGACTTATCAGAAAGCTATCATAAATAAAAGGACCGGGATAAGACTATCCCGGTCTCCTGTTAAACCTACAACTGTATATACTAATAAAAGTTTTATGCTGTTTTACGATAGTTCCAGATAGCCCAGCCATTCAATACCAATGCAAAGGCCAGTTCGTACAGGAATTGCATTTTTATATCCGCAAAGCGACTCCCTTTCAACACCACCATTCTCATCACATCTATAAAATGTGTCACCGGGGTTAAGTTGGCAATCATCTTCGCCCATGGCGGCATATTATCCACCGAAACAAAGAGTCCACTCATCAGCATGAAGATCATAATGAAGAAGAATGCCACAAACATCGCCTGCAACTGGTTATCGCTGTAAGTAGAGATCAACAGGCCGAATCCCAGCAATGCTACCAGGTAAACAGCCAGAAACGCGTACAGGAGCAACAGACTACCCAACGGAATAATACCATAGACAAATCTCGCCAGTAACAATCCCAGGGTGAAGTCAACCATGCCAATCACCCAGAAGGGAATCAGCTTACCAAGGATAAACTGCCACTTTTTAACAGGTGTTACATTGATCTGTTCAATGGTGCCGATCTCTTTTTCCTTTACGATATTTAAAGCGGCGATAAAGCCTCCTACCATGGTCACCAGTAATACCAGTATTCCCGGCACCATATACAAACGATAGTTCATATTCGGGTTGAACCAGTTTGAAAACGTTACGTCTATAGTACCTGGTCCGGGTGGTGCTTCCGGCAACCACTTCATCCGGATCTCATTGTTAAAGTCCGTCAGTATGGTATTGAGATAAGCGCTTCCCAGACCGGCTTTTGTGCCGTTAATCGCATCAGCAGCTATATATACTGATGCCTTATTTTCCTTTACAAGGTCTACTTCAAAGTGAGGTGGTATTTCCAGGATAATGTCCGCTTTCTCCCGTTCGATCTGTTGTCTTGCGGGTGTGTAATCCGTATAATAACCTGTAATATGAAAATAACCGGAAGAGGCGATCTTAGCCACCATCTGTTGTGTATAAGTAGAATGATCCCTGTCTACAACAGCCAGATTGATATTCTTTACCTCGAAATTCGCAGCCAGTGGCATGATCAGCAGCTGCATCATCGGCATCACAAAGATGATAGGCAGTAAGCCTTTATCACGGAAGATCTGCCTGAATTCCTTTTCCAGTAGTAAGCGTAATGTTCTCATGACAGCCGTGTTTTAAAGCTTTTAATACTGATGGTTAGTAATACCAGGGTCATACCTGCCAGTATGAGTGTTTCTTTCCAGACCACTCCGATACCCAACCCTTTCAACATCACGGCTTTTACGATGACGTAAAACCAGCGGGATGGCAGCAGATTGGAAATCAACTGAAGCGGTAAGGGCATATTCTCCAACGGAAAGATGAAACCTGTAAAAAGAATGGTAGGCAACATCATGCCCATCATAGAGACCATCATGGCCGTCTGCTGGGAACGGGTGACGCTGGAGATCAGTAATCCGAGGGAAAGACAGCTGATAATAAACAGTGTGCTTTCGAAGAACAGAAGTGCCAGGTTTCCCCTGACCGGCATTTCCAGGGCAAGTACACTTAGTATCAGTATGATGACGAAATCGACCATCGCCAGTGCCAGATAAGGCACTGCTTTTGCCAGTACCACATAAACGGGTTTGAATGGCGATACCAGCAGTATTTCCATGGTACCCATTTCCTTTTCTCTTACGATGGATACGGAGGTCAGTGTAGTACAGATGATCATCAATACCAGGGCCATTACACCAGGTACAAAGTTCATCGAACCATTCAGTTCGGGATTATAGAGCATACGGGTAACGGGGTCTATCCGCATCGGGATGTTAGCCGTCGGATTGACCTGTTGCTGATAATCCGCTACAATCGCAGTAATATAATTAGTCAGCGTTTTGGCCGTATTCGGATCAGAAGCATCAGCTATCACCTGTAACTGTGCCACCTGTCCGTTCAGCAGATCATTTCCAAAGCCAGTCGGGAATACCACCGCGCATTTTACCTTCCCTTGCCTAAATGCTTTATAAATATCTTCATCTGAAGCAGTGCTTCTGTTGATATCAAAATATTTGCTGGCAGCGATCATGGTAGTCAGCTGTTGCGAAGCGGCATCCCCGGCATGATCTACAATAATGATCTCCGCATTTTTGATCTCGGTGGTGAGCGCGTAGCCGAAAAGGAGGATCTGCATGATCGGCAGTCCGAAGAGTATCAGCAGGGTACGCCTGTCCCGGAAGACGTGATAAAATTCCTTTCTGACAAATACCATGAATTGTTTCATGTGTATAATAAATTTTAGTCGGCAGAGCGTTTTGCGCTTCTCGCCAGTGCATAAAATACTTCGTTCATGGAGTTTGCCCCGAATTGCCGGCGTAAGTTCGCTGGTGTATCCAGTGCATCTATGCGCCCATCCACCATGATGGAGATCCGGTTACAGTATTCTGCTTCATCCATGTAGTGCGTGGTAACGAATACTGTAATCCCCCTTTCTGCTGCATCATAGATCAGGTCCCAGAACTGTCTCCTTGTAACGGGATCTACGCCACCAGTCGGTTCATCCAGGAATACAATCCGGGGTTGGTGGATAATGGCTACAGAGAATGCGAGCTTTTGTTTCCAGCCCAGCGGCAGACTCCCCACCATCATCTTTGCTTCCTGCTGCATACCTAGCTTTTCAATCAGTTCGTCTCCCTTCTCTTTTAGCTGTTTATCTGATAAGCCATATACGCCGCCATAGAAACGGATATTTTCTCTTACGGTCAGACTCTCATACAGTGAGAATTTCTGACTCATATAGCCAATATTCTTTTTAATCTCTTCCTGTTGTCCGAACACATTAAAACCCGCTACGGTCGCTTCTCCTGAAGTAGGGTAAGACAGTCCGCAGAGCATACGCATAGCTGTCGTCTTGCCGGCGCCATTGGCGCCAAGGAAGCCGAAAATCTCCCCTTGTTCCACTTCGAATGAGATATGATTGACTGCAAAGAAGTCCCCGAAACGTTTGGTAAGATCTTTACAGGTGATTGCCTTGTTGTTCATGTCCACACTATTTCGGGTTACTTAATTTTTCGATAAAACAATCCTCGATATCCGGTCTTATCTCCTTTATATCTACTGTCTGATGACCTTTGTTTTTGAGGTAAGTCAGCAATTGTGCAGGATGGTCTTTTCCATCTTCCTGAAAGGCAACATGCAGTTTTTCGCCTGCAGCATAACATTGCCTGATGCCTTCATAGCTTCTTGTATCCGGCAATAACAGGTGTACTTTCGGCGACCTGAGTGCGTACAATTTGCCAGGGTAAGCAGCTACGATATTATCCGGTGTATCGATGGAGAGGATGTGTCCTGTCTGGATCAAAGCGATTCTTTCACAAAGACTGGCTTCATCCATATAAGGCGTAGAGACGACGATGGTGATGCCTTCATTTTTAAGGCGTTTCAGCATGTCCCAGAACTCCTGACGCGATACAGCGTCGACACCTGTGGTAGGTTCGTCAAGAAAGAGTACTTCCGGCCGGTGCACCAGTGCACAGGAAAGTGCGAGTTTCTGTTTCATCCCACCTGATAACTTACCGGCACGTCTGTCTTTAAAGGGCGCAATCTGTTCGTAGATATCTTTGATCAGCGCATAGTTTTCAGCGATGGTCGTACCAAACAGTGTGGCAAAGAAATTCAGGTTTTCTTCTACGGTCAGGTCCTGATAAAGTGAAAACTTGCCTGGCATGTATCCTACGCAGCTACGGATCTGGTGGAAGTCTTTCACCACGTCATATCCGGCTACGGTAGCCTTACCGGCGTCTGACAACAATAAGGTAGTCAGTATGCGGAAGATGGTAGATTTACCGGCGCCATCCGGCCCTATCAGTCCGAAAAGCTCTCCTTTCTTTACTGAGAAGGATACATTTTCCAATGCCGGAGGCGCATCCTTTATATAGGATTTGCTGATATTTTCCAGTACGACTGTATCCATGATTAATGGAATTGAGTGAGCGCAAACATGCCTATTTTCAGATATCCGTCATTCGGAACGCGTACTTTGATTGCATAGACGAGGTTCGCGCGTTCTTCTTTTGTCTGGATGGTCTTTGGCGTAAATTCTGATTTGCTGGAGATGTAAGAGATGACACCCGGGTAAGACTTGTATTCCTTTTCACCGGCATCGATCAGTACTTTTACGTGTTGTCCCAGTTTGATTGCAGGCAGTTGTGTACCTGTGATATAAGCTTTCAACAACAGTGTGTCAGTATCAGCGATCTTATACAATGCCTTTCCTATCACGGCCATTTCCCCCTGCAGTGCATAGCGGGCGAGTACGGTGCCTTTTACGGGATTGGCCACTACCCCTTTCCCGATTTCATCATCATATCTGGCCAGTGATTTCTGCAACGGGCCTTTTTCACTCAGGACGCTTCTGTTCTGGTTTGCGACATTGGTTTCGCTGACGGTGAGTTGCTGACGGGTAGCCAGTATCTGTTTCTGCATCTGGTCGATAGAGGCGTTCATATCATCCAGTTGTTTAGGCGTAGCGGCATCTTCTTTTACCAGGTTCTCTGTACGTTTCTGTTCATGCAGCAGTTGTTTCAGCTGTGCTTCCTGTATAGCGAGTTGTTTACGTACAAGCGCCAGTTGTGGCTGAGGATCCGTCGTCTTTTCCCTGAGTGCGCTGATAGTGGCTTCTGTCTGTTCTTTCTGGAGTGTGAGTCCGTTAACGTCTATTTGTCCGACGATAGCGCCTTTTGCAAGTGTATCCCCTTCTTTCGCGGTAAAGGACAACAATTGTCCGTTCTGCTGCGCAGAGACGATTACTTCATCCGCTTCAAAATTGCCCTGTGCGTCAGCTTCTGTTTCCTTGCCGGAACATGCTGCCAGGCAAAAGAAAATTACGGGGATGGCTAAGTATTTCATATCTCAAATGACGATTTTATTAGTTACCTGATGTGTTTTTATGATTGTACTGTGCCTGCAACAATTGTATCTCATGCAGGACGAGTGATAGTCTGGCCTGGTTTTCAGCATTCACCTGACTGATATAGTCGTGCGAGGTGATAACCCCGTTTTCCAGTTGTGCGACTGCTGCCTTTTTTACGGAAGTACGCAGATCAATGATTTCCAGGTCTTTCTGTATAAGATCGGTGTACTGGGCCACTTCCATCTGTTGACCGATCATGGTCTGCTTTGTATTAAAGAGGAAGGTTTCTCTCTGTACATCCAGATCCTGATGGTTGATGCGCAGCAGCTGTTTACTGTTCTTATTGGTATATAAACTACCCAGGGCCCAACTGAAGCGGACCCCGCCTATTCCGTAAAAACCGAAATCATTGCTTACGATATTAAGAGTAGGCCGGCCGTAATTGCCCTGTACGAATGCATTGACCTTTGGCAGGTAACTCACTTTCAGCTGTTTTTCCTGGATGGCCAGGCTTTTCTGCTGATAGTCATACAGTAATAGTTCCGGCCTGCGTATTTCGGGGGATAAGGGCGTCTGTGCAGGACGTACCAGCCGGACCTGGTTATCCAGGGACTGATTGATAAAGAGTCCCAGCATCTGCAGGTAAGCTTGTCGGTTGGTTTTCAGCTGTGTAGTGGATTGATCGGTGTTAAGGATCTCCGCTTTCAGTTCGTCGAGGCTACTACGTAAGGCGGTGCCATTGTTGACAGCTCCCTCTGTTTTATGCGCGCCGCTCTGGATGTCTTCCTTTCTGAGCTGGTTCTGCCGGAGCTGTTCATCTATCAACAGGATACCGAAGAAGAGCTGACTGACCCGTTCCCGGATATTAAAGAGGTTGACTTCCAGCTGTTGTTGCTGAACAACGGTGTTTGCCTTACTGAGTTCCTGCTGATAATGAATATTACCTCCATCAAAAATGGTTTGTGTAACTTCTGCCTGGACCTTATACTGGTCCTTGCTGATCTCCGGGGCGCCTGGAATGGGGATGGCTACTACCTGCGTCTGATAGGTAGCCTGTCCGGAGAAATTCAGCTGTGGCAGATAGCCTTTAGCGGCATTGGCCACATTATAAGCACCGGCTTTGCTGATCAGTTCCCGCTGCCGGATGAGCGGATAGTTCTTTTGCGCCAGCTGATAACAGTCTTCCAGCGTCAGGGAAGTTTGCCCCATGGCAGGTGAGCTACATAATAACATGGCCCATACGAGATACTTCATCATTACTAACTGTTTATTTTAACCAATTGGTTAATTTATATTCCAAAAAAAAGCCAGTTAAGGCTTTAACCAGGCGAGTATTACATCTGCCACCATTTTCTTCCGTTCTTCTATCAGCAGATCGAACTGTACGTTGTCTTGCTGAAAGATCCCCTGTACGAGTGGCCGGGCCACGAAGGGGAATATACATAGTGATACGATGTTCAGGAAGAGCTGAATGGGGCTGACTTCCCTGATTTTACCATTTTTACCTGCTTCGATCACTTCCCTCATGAAATTCATGACGCTGCCAAACGAAGGCTGGGAATTGAGCCTTTTTATCATGATCTCCGGGCGCTGATTGACCTCGCTTAATATAAATATCGGGAGGTAAGGCACCTGGGAGATACCGGTGATATAATGATTTATCACTTCTTTAATCTTCTCCTCTATTGGTTTAGACCCTTCCAGGATATGTCCCAGGGGCGTCACTACTTTAGAGAATGCCTCGTTGAACACGATCTCAAACAGTTTGTCCTTACTACGATAATAATAATGCAACATGGCTTTGTTGATACCGGCTTCATCTGCAATATCCTGCATACGGGCTCCATCGAGTCCACGTTTTACAAAGATCTTTCTGGCCGCTTCTATGATCTGTTCCTCTGTATTTTTTTCCTGTGCCATTTTAAACTATCCGATTTAACCATTTGGTTAATCAAAGGTAATATGCAGATATTAATCTGCAAAATGTTTTAAAAAAATGATCAGCTTAACTGTCCGAAGAAGGAAGAGAGGTATTTCATCATCTCTTTGTTAATGGTTAACTGAACATTGCGTCCGGTTTTGTCATAAATCAGTATCCCACTGTCTACCAGGATCTTAATATGGTGGGACACAGTGGGTTGAGACAAACCGGTGAGTTCGGTGATTTCGCAGCATTGGATAGCGGATTGCCGGGAGGCGGCCAGTATAATGGATAACCGGTGCTTGTCAGCGATTGCGTTTGCTGCTTTCTCTATCGTTACTGCGTCCATTCTGTAAAAATAGATATTTTTCGAAGCCTGTGAAAATACGGACGGAAAATAGCGAACTCATATTTATAAATATTTTCATCATTAACAAAAATTAACAACCGTATACGTCTGACGTCCGTATATCAGAGACACCTTATTGCCAGCTATGAAGAGTTACAGGCATGTGCAGATCCAGTTGTCGTTCAACAAGAATGAGCCGATATACCAACAGATCAAAGCATATATAATTAATGAAATCGTGAGAGGCAGGCTTCTCCCGGGAGCCTTATTGCCAGGGTCCAGGGTACTTGCTCAGCAACTTAGAGTTAACAGGAATACGGTCATGCTTGTGTATGACCAGCTAATTGCCTCGGGATGGCTTACTTCTCATTACAAGAGTGGCACCCGGGTGAGTGATAGTATGCCCTCAGGGCATACGGGTCCACCGGGACAGGATAATCCGCCGAAACAGCCCCTCCAGATCCCTTTCCGTCATGTGAATATCTCTCTCCCCCCATCCAATCCGAGTGGTAATTATGATATAATATTTGATGATGGTCTGCCAGACCTCAAACTGATCCCTGTTGCCGAAATCACCAGAGAATGCAGAAGGCTTGTGCAACAGGACGACCAGCGTACTATATATAATAATAATAGTGAGCGGGGAAACGAGTATCTGTTGCAGGAGATCAATGCAATGTTAAATAATGACCGCGGACTGGCTGTTACTACAGAGAACATTTGTATTACACAGGGAGGACAGATGGCTTTATACCTGACGGCGCAAACACTTTTGTCGCCTGGCGATCACGTAGCTGTGGAGCAGCCGGGATATCAGCCGGCATGGCAGGCATTTGCGATGGCGGGCGCTCAATTGCATTATATACATTCTGATGAACAGGGTATTAACCTGGATGAACTGGAATCACTTTGTCAGCAGACACCGTTGAAGGCATTATATATTACGCCGCATCATCAGTATCCGACTACAAGTACATTATCCGTAGAGAAGCGTCAGCAGCTGCTGGCGCTGAGTGAGCAGTATAACTTTATGATCATAGAAGACGACTATGATCACGAGTATCATTTTCATACACATCATATACCACTGGCTGGTATGCCACATGCGGACAATGTGATCTACATAGGATCGGTAATGCATACACTACCGATCAGCTTTGTGTGTGGTCCGGCGGACTTTATCAAGTCCCTGGCTGCTTATCGCAGTATTGTGAACAGAGAGGGTGATCCGGTATTACAACAGGCGGTTGCCAATCTGATGATAGCGGGCGATATCAGGAAGCACATTCATAATACCCGTTACGTATATATGAAAAGACTGGATCTGGCCCACAATATCATACACTCTGTCTTTGCCGGACAGGCGCATTATACGCGTCCACAGGGAGGACTGGCCATATGGCTACAGTTGTATAAACAGGTGGAGTCAGAACACTTATTACAAAAGATGCAGTCGGCAGGTGTGAACGTAGTGAATCCGTTAAGTTATTATAATCCTAAGTACAGTCATGCGCCGGGTTTGCGGCTTGGTTACGCGTCAATGGATGAAACGGGCATTATAAAAGGATTGGGAAAACTGGCAAAGGTGATTCAGCAATTATAATGATCCTTTATTATCGGATGATGATATGACTCTGGCTGGCCCTGACAAGCTGGAATGATCTATACAGTCAATCTGTAATTCTGCGGATAACAACTTTTTCTTAAAGAGGCGGCAGTAGTGCTGCCTTTTTTTGTTGCCTTCATAGTGTGCGCAACTATAACACATACGTTGCATACCACCTTTGTCTTTATCATACAGGCCGGCGATGATGGTATAAACGGACTGGTACAAACTGCTTTTCTCCTGTAAGGGTCTTTTCTGCAATATGGTATCCAGTTCGGCGATATACTGTTCTGCCTGTGTCAGCACGTCTCTGCCTGTATCGGTAAGCAGGAATGAATAGCTACGTCTGTCACGCATATCTTCTTCCATCCGCAGAAATCCTTTGCTGACAAGTGCTGCAGCTGCATCACTTACTGTGGGACGACTCAGTTGTAACTCCGTAGCGATATAGGCCACTTTGTTCACTTCGACGGTATGATGACCTGTAAATAATAATATCTGTAATTGTAAGGGCGTTATGCCCAGCATTCTCGCCTGCTCCCACTGCATTGCCTTGAGCATATCACTCAACCGCTGTAATGACAGCAAGAGTCTTGCGTCCAGCGAAGTAAGTTGTTGCTCAGGACTGAATCCTGATGTTTTCTTCATTGTCAAATGTAAAAGGAGGACAAAAATAGATTGTAGATAATACTGATATAAGTACCAGATATTAGTTTTTTTTGAATAGTCTGGCCCAGTGGAAGTCAATTAGCAATTAGGAATTAAGAATTAGGAATTAAGAATTATATGCTAAGGAGCTGCCTGTGAATAGATGACCTGAAGCAATATCAGATGTATTCATTATTTGATACTAAACTCACTGGTAGTTAACCAATTCCTAATTCCTAATTGTTAATTCCTAATTGCATTTATCTTATCTTAGATTTATAACTGTTACAACGGCCCCGCCCCATCACGTATTTATACGTTTTATTTCCAGCATTTCTACCCGGTAAAAACCCGGTCATATCTATTAGCTTACATATTCATTCATTATAAAACCGCTATTATGAAGCACCGTAACATGATACGTTTCTTTTTCGTGGCCATCCCCATCGCCGCACTTTCAGCATGTACTCATGGTCCTTCCACCCCAAAAGGCGACATTCCCCTGGATCAGAGCAAAGCCTTCGAGCACGTTATTCCCATTGAAGAAGCCCGGAGCCTCCGGCAGGGTTATCTGGCCGGCAGAAAGGAGTTGCAGGCTAAACTGGGAGGTAATTACCTGGACAGTGCTTTTAACATCCCTGAAGGAGAAACGTTTAACCGCCATGCCATCGCCGCCATCCTCAATGCCAAAGGAGCTGACGGACTTCGCATCTATTTCGGCAAAGATCAGAAGGGCCAGGTAAGACTGGTATTACTGCCTGTGGATGCTGAGGGAAAAGATATTCTGACAACCCTTGTAGCAAGGGAGAAAGCTGCCAACGTACCGGGCGTTTCGTCTGCCAAAGCGGGTTCAATGGACCAGGCCATGGAAAGTGGTCAGCGTTGTCCTCCCCTGTGTAAAAGTGCATTATAATCATCCCTCATTATCCTTGTCCTGATGAATAATATAGGCGCCTTCCTGGTAAGCCAGCTGGTCATTATTCCTCTAGCAATAGGGCTGATACGCTTCAACAGAACGGTTGCAAGCTTTCAGCCCTTCCTGCTACTTCTCTCCCTGGCGTTCCTGTCGGAAACGATCGGCTTTATCTGCATCCGTGTACTGCATACCAGCAATGCTGTTCCTCTCAACCTGTATGGTCTTGCCGAGTCTATTGTGATTGTATACCAGTTCTTCGTATGGGGTACGCTCAAGCGAAAGCGTTTGCTTTTTATCGGATTACTATCTGGTTTGGGAGGAATCTGGATTACGGAAAATATCATCTTTAACAGAATAGAAAGCTTCAGTCCTTATTTCCGGGTGATCTATGCCTTCGTGACGGTGTTGCTCAGCATCAACGAGATCAATTATCTCATTGTAAAAGATAACAAATCATTATTCAGGAATGCCCGGTTCCTGGTGTGTATGGGATTTATCATCATCTTCATCTATCAGATTATCTATGAAGCGTCGATGTTTATAGGTTCTGATACGGTGCTCTCGCTGCGTATTATTTTTATGTTTAATTATATCAATGCTTTTGTAAATTTGATATATGCAATAGCAGTGCTGTGCATACCTGTTAAGCCATCCTACTATTTCAACAAACATTTCGACGCATAGCCGAAAGCCACAACGCCCCCAAAATGATGATGCCCCATGGACGACAAAATATTTTATATCACCATATTTATCTCGCTGCTGATAGCCATCATCATTCTGTTTTTCGTCATCTCTATTGTCTTGTATCATCGCCGGTACATACAGCTGCAACGCGAACGTATCGTTGCGGAAATTACCATCCTGGAGAATGAAAGGAAAAGGATTGCCGCTGACCTGCATGACAGCATGGGCCCTTTATTATCTACTATCAAACTCAATATTCATAGTATCGAGGTGACAGATGAAAGGGACCATCAGATCATTGTCCGCTCTTCCGGTTATATCGATGAGGTGATCAAAGGACTGAGGCAGATATCACACAACCTGCTGCCAGCGACACTTGAGCGTAAGGGGCTTACGGAGGCGTTACATGAATTCATCCGCCAGTTGTCAGGTAAACAGGATCTTGAAATTAAGTTTCATACTTCCGGAAAGATCGACATTGCGCCTGAAAAACAGATCCATATCTTCCGTATTATACAGGAGATCACGCACAATACCCTGAAACACGCCAAAGCCACACAATTACAGATTGTGCTGACGAGAGAAAACGGATTCTACCTTGTACTGGTGAAGGAGAACGGGATCGGGTTTGATGTAAAAAAAGCCAGAAATGAATCTGCCGGACTTGGTATGAAAAGTCTGGCGATCCGTACAGACATCCTTCGGGGCTCACTGTCTATCGATTCTGTACCGGGCCAGGGTACCAACTATTTCGTAAAAATTCCGGTGGGATAATGTAACTTTATAACACGTTTAATCCCGGTCACACAACTTACCCCAATTCTAATAATCAATGAATCACGACATCCGATTAGTGATAGCTGACGATCATGAGATATTCCGTGACGGACTTGCATTAATGCTTTCAAGACAACCTGACATTACCCTTGTAGGGCAGGCCAACAATGGCAGGGAATTACTGGAACTACTGACAAGCGTCGAAGCGGACGTAGTCATGACTGACCTTAAAATGCCTTTGATGGATGGCATTACGGCTACCCGTGCATTACTACAACGTAATCCAGACATTAAGATCATTGCTTTGTCGATGTTTGATGAAGAGGAGCTCATTGTGGAAATGCTGGAAGCGGGTGCAAAAGGTTATCTGCTGAAGAATGCAGATAAACAGGAGATCATCGAGGCGATTAACAGCGTGTATGAAGATCATATTTTCTATTGCCGGCAAACTTCGGCCAGGCTGGCGGCGATGATTGTCAAGAGTCGTTTTAATCCTCCCAGAGAGAATAATGCGGTCACTTTCACCGACAGGGAGAAAGAGATTATCCGGCTGATCTGTCAGCAATTTACCGCCCAGGAAATAGGTGATAAGATATTTCTGAGTAAGCGTACAGTGGAGGGACACCGCACCCGCATCCTGGAAAAAATGAATGTCAAGAATACCGCCGGTGTCGTGGTTTTCGCCCTGAAAAACAACCTCATCAGTGAGGCTGAACTGCTCTGAGGTTTCGATTCCTGCGGATCTGTGCGTATATTTGCGGCAACCAACACAAGAGTGCCTATGACACGTATAGCCCTGATCCGTCACGGAAGTACAGCATGGAACAAAGAAGGGAAAATGCAGGGTAGTACAGATATTGCCCTGGACAATGAAGGACTTGAACAAGCCAGAAAACTGGGCATACGCCTTTCTGACGAATCCTGGGACATCGTTTACACCAGTCACTTATCCCGCGCAAAAAGGACGGGAGAAATCATTGCCGCCGAACTCGGCATTGAAGATGTGCGTGAAGATAAACGTATCATGGAAGTTTCCGGAGGTCAGACTGAAGGAACAACGGAAGCAGACAGGATTGCCAAATGGGGAACCGGCTGGCGTCAGCTGGAACTGGGTATGGAGACGGAACAAGCGGTTCTGACCCGTGGTATGGCTTTCCTGGATGATCTGATGCAGGAACATGCCGGCAAACACATTGTCATTGTCAGCCACGGCAGCTTTATCCGCCATCTACTGAAAAAACTGGCGCCCAGCCTGGTACAGGATTCGAATCTGAAAAACACCTCAGTTACGCGTTTTACTGTGAATGACGATGTATGGGAATGCGAATTGTACAATTGTACAGCTCACCTGGTATAGCAAATATTATCATGAATTTATATGAGTGCCGGTCCAGTTCCGGCACTTTTTTTGGCCTCATATGAGCGTTTGGCCGGAATGCCCCCTATCAGGCTAAAAAATACGTTTGACAGGAAGTATACAGGGAGTATATAGGGAGTATCTATGCTTGATCTCATGCAGTATCCAGGTCTAAAGTGGCCAATTCATGACCAAATCACCACCTTTAAAGTGGCTATTTTCCATCTAATCATTAGTTTAATAAACAAGTGTCCGTTAACCATGGGCTGAATGGCCCATTATACCGTCATTACGCCGTTATTAAGCCCATATTTGTTCGTTCCTGATCGAAGAAATATGGGCGTAACAACGGCGTAATAAGGGTATACAACGAAGAAAAAGACCCTATATCGGCTATAGATAAGCATTCTAAGGCCAGGGGTAATTATTTTTTGCATCCCCGTTTCATTTAATTACTTTTGTTACCCGCAGAACGAAAAGAGGAATCATGGAAAAGATATCAAAAAGACATAAGGAAAATAGTCATGCTTACGAAATGAAGTGGGATGCAATCGGTATAGGGGCATCTTTAGCCTGTGCCGTACACTGTGTACTCCTGCCGGTCATCTTCACCACACTGACCCTGTTTGATATAGATATTTTAAAAAATGTAATGCTGGAGGTTCTGACGATCCTTGTGTCCATGAGTATAGGTGGCTGGGCTATCTGGAAGGGATATAAACGTGTGCATGGACAGAAATCCGTGCTTGTATATTTCGCGATTGGTCTGACGCTGATGATTGCGGCCAACTTTATTCATGGCAGCGCCTTTGAAATGGGGTTAAAACTGATCGGGGCTACCTTACTGATCACTGCACATATAAAAAACTGGCGGGGCTGTCGCAATTGCGAAGTGCATGCTTCTGCTAATCATACCACCACCTCTTCTTCTTCTATGGCTGCCTGAGCCGCCAAAGGCGGACCGTACCACTGCTAACGCAGCAGTACGGTAGTACCTTTCTTAAATACTTTCTTACCGGTATCTGTTATTGTATATCGTAACATCCAGACATACGTACCTATATCAGCAGGTAATCCTTTCACGGTACCATCCCACTTCTGGGTCCAGTTCGTTGAGTGGAAGACGAGTTGTCCGACACGGTTATATACAGAAAAGTCGAGGTCCGTTGCTTTATATGCACTCAAGGGATACAGGAAATCATTCTTTCCATCATTATTAGGCGAAAACGCGGTAGGCACATCGATGTAACAGCTGGTAACTGCTTTGATCACATGATCTGTTGTATCCAGACAATTCTGTGCATCCAGTACGATCAGGCGGATCCGATAATCCTGCTCCTTACGTGTAGGATAATATGTTTGTGGCAATGGTGTGGCGTCTATACTGGTAATACCATTTCCATAATCCCAGAGATAGGATACGATGTTACCGAAGCTTTCATTCTTAGGCGATACGACGTCCATCGGGCAATAAGGCCCGGGGTCAACGCTAAAGATCGCTCCCAGCGTACGTTCCAGGTTGATCTCCTTGTACACTGAATCCCGGCATACACCATTGGAAACCAGCAAAGAGACCTTCTTGATGCCAAAGTCACCATATACTTTATTGACATTCTGCGTATAGCGATTATCCGTACTATCGAAATTCCAGTGCCAGTAATTCACGCTATTGGCGCCGTTATGTGTCAGATCCAGCACACTTAACTTACAATTTCTATTTAAACCAAAATCAAAATCTGCTGATACGGTATCGACTGTATGAAAATTCACCACCTGTCCTAAAGGCGCCGGCTGACCACATTCTCCCAATATCGGCGTACCATCGCTACCGGTAGTCAGCGTGATCGAATAATTTCCCTGCCGGTATAAGGGTTGCGTAAATTCTATCAGGACGGTATCCGCCAGATTATTGCTGTTACAGATCCCTGATGCACCACGGATACTGGCTGCCGGCGATCCGCTCAATCTGAAATCACTGCCGTTAGGTGCAATAGAACCACAACGTACCGGCACTGATAACGGAATCTTTATCTTATCCGGCGCGCAACCTGGCGCTACTACATCATACAGTACCACTGTAGGTGGAACCTCAACGCGGAAACTTGCGTGTTCTCCTACTGCGAGTCCGTTACCACAGATATCCAATATCGTATTCCCATCACTACCATTCTTCACTGCAATGGTATAATCTCCCGGCGCCAGCGGAGCGCTGGTCTTCACCAATATTGAATCGGCGTCGAATCCATTGGTACAATTCACACCTGTAGCACCCACAATCGTACCGGTACCACTGGTTAAAATGAATTCGGTCCCGTTGGTACTAAGTGTCTTACAAAGCGTCTCCTTGCTGAGCTTAATACCTATCGTATTATCATGGCAATAATAGCTTGCCCATTTAACAGCTGGTATACCCGGACTGGTAATATCGGCTGTGCCACCACCAAACTCCAGGTCATACCCTGACTGTGTCTGGGTAAAGTGGCTCAGCAATAAGAGGTACTCGTGTCCTTCTATCAGCGTCGGCATTTTGCTGAACAGCGACATTCCCAAACCACCACACACATCAAAAGACGTCCCTGCTCCGGAAGCGCCCGTTATACCGCCCTCCCCTGACCAGTTCATACATACGTATAAGCTACGGTCTGTATAGGCATCGTTAGGGTTACGTCCGGTAATATCAAAGATCTGCCAGTCATAGTCATCTTCCATGACTTTAGGCGTGATCTTAAATCCGAGTGTACCACCTTTATAACATGTGAATTTATACCAGAAGGGGTTGATATCTGTATGTCCGCCGTCACCACTGCCATTACAACCGGGACCCAGAATAGGTCTGCCGCCACAGATAGGAACGGACTCCTGGCTAAAGACTTTTGTTCCACAGACGGGGAAGGCCGTGGAAGCATTCTGACCAATCCCTGTGCAAGTGGTCTGAGCCTGCGTTCTAACAATGTTGGCAAACAGCAGGATTAAAATTGGGTACAGGAAGCTGAGTTTAGATTGCATGTTTATGGTCCGTAGTGGGTATCTGTAATGCCTAAAAATAGTTTTTTTTCCCGAGCAAAACCAATCTGACAAAGGATTTTAAATAGATGAATATGTATCTTAAAAAGATTTTTTTTGAAAGTTCGATCAGTTTTATACTTTTGCAGCGGAGAAATGGCAGAGCGGTCGAATGCGGCGGTCTTGAAAACCGTTGACTGTCAAAGGTCCGGGGGTTCGAATCCCTCTTTCTCCGCAGAAATTAAAAGCCTTCAGATGTGATCTGAAGGCTTTTTTTATGGCAGACGGTTGATGCGCGGTCTTGTCAGAACTAAGGATCAAGTTGAAAACCTGGAACTTGCCATCAGGCATAACTACTCGTATCATTCAGGAATTGATTATTATTGATAATGCATCAGAACAGCATCATTTCGAAACAGATAATTTCTACTGTTACCCAGAGAGGCCCTGATAAAAGCACATGCCCTTCTGAGATAGCCAGAATGCTCTTTGCTGACAATTGGCGGGACTATATGCAGCAGGTCAGAGATGTAGCAATTGATTTGCAAAAGAAGGGGTTGATCATTATTACTCAAAAAGGATTACCAGTTGATATCAATGATTTCAAGGGTCCAATCAGAATAAAGCTCCAGAACAAATTATAACATAAGCTACCCCCTATTGAATTAGCCTAGACCTTTTTATGGCAGATAGTTGATGCGTAGTCTTAGATAAAATGATTTTGACTAATCAATATCCCGGGGTTTGAATCTCTCTTTCTCCGCAGAATCTCGAAGAAGCCCGCGCTAGTCAAGGATTTTCTATTTTAAGTCGGGTATTTAGCTGAGTTCCGATTAATGCCCTCTCATTTTTTATGTTATTTTCTTAAGGCTAACTATCACTTACTAAGATACTTGTAAATAGATTCTTACACTCCCTCCACCAATACCAAAATAGATTTAGAAAAAGTGTATGCATTCCGGTGTATCATAATACTCCCTGAAGTTTCTGCTAACAATAAAATGAAATGAGAAGTTTGAATTTGAGACGGATACAATCCCCTGCCAAGTTTGATTTACACGTTAACTACAATACATCTATTCCGTTCCCAAAAAAACATGAAAATTATTGCGCTTCTTATATCGTTCAGCCTGCAGCAGCTACATGTCATAGACTGATTAGTGATTATTGGGGAGATGTTCTATGACATTGATGATACAAATCTTCATTGTCACCTCATTGGCGCAGTTGCTAACAGTTCTTGTTACTATATCCCATCCTGGGGGTTGATTAAGGATATAATTAGAAAATTAAGCTTGGGATGCTGCTTCCGGTACATAGAAACGTAAAAGCAAAGCCACAAACTACTTAACGTATTTGCGGCTTTGCTCTTCTGCTTTCTTAACAGACAAAGGCAATCGATGTTTTAAAACATCCAACTATTAGTATCTGGGTCTAAATCCAGGGCGTGGTCCGGATCTTGAGAAACGATTATTTTCCGGTCTTTCAGGTTTTGGACGAGCCTCATACACTACTATTTTCTGGCCATCAACTACAGAATTATTCAATTCCTTAATTGCCAGTACTGCATTGGAATCGTCTGGCATTTCAACGAATGCAAAACCTTTAGAACGGCCACTGTACTTATCATAAGCCACATTAATACTATATACAACTCCAAATGGGTCAAATAAAGACCAGATTTCATCTTCAGTTGTTCTGTCACTTATATTACCTACAAAAATATTCACAAATATAATTTTAATTAAATATACATACTACTGAAAAACAGGGAATGAGGAAGAAAAAGAAACTCAAACTAGCTCAGAAGACGCCAAATGCAATCTTGTTAAAGTTAGAGCAATAAATTGAGTATTACAGGATTAATTTCTGGGGATTGGATTATTAGCATTAGCACATCACCTGCGCAAAGCAGCTTAAAATGGCTGAAGAATTTAAAATTAGCGCATTTATAGAGGACCTACAAATTCTTAAAAGAAGTTCTTCTTTTATAAAATACTGAATTTCAATTAGATTATCCAAGAACTGGTTCGAACATAGTTTCTCTTACCTCGCAGAAGTTAAAAGCCTTCAGATGCGTCTGAAGGCTTTTTTTATGGTGGATGATTAATGCGCGTATGTCCATACCATATATTTTATGTTTGCACACCAAAATCACCCCTATTTGAGCACTTAGTGTAAACATCACACGACCAAACCTAATAAAGATTCCGCTAAGAATTGATTTTCACGCGATTTACACAGCGTTGAATATTGTTTCTCCGGGAGCGTCTCTAACTGTAATCTTCGTTCATTGTAATTTGTCTGATCTGAATCTTTTTAGATAGACGCCGTTCTGTTCTTTTTCCTTTGCTGTATAATCTGGTATACGGTACCGGCAATAAACAATACCAATAGGATTAGCAGCGTCTTAGCAATTATAGGATCTTTTATATCCTTAGCCAGCGGGTGACCTAACGGAACACGGGTGAAAGTTTCATTAACCGTTGGTATCAGTGACAGGAAAAAGCTGAAAGACAAGCAAAAGTTTTCAAAATATCTGGCTCTAACATTCCCTTTCTTTCTCCAATAAAGCAAATATGCGCCAATAATTAAAATAACGATAAATATCGAAAAAGCATGTCCCGGATTAAATCCACCATGTTTGGAGATACCTAAAGCTGTTAGTGAAGTAACTAACGTACCATAAAAATAAATTTTACCAGATAACTTGCTTAAATCGATTTTTCCAAACTTTACAAATGCTATCAGTGCAGCAATGATGGCTACTACGCCTATTACAGTATGAAAAATTCCTAAATTTGATAAGCCCATGATTTTTTCAGTTTTAAATTAATTGCCATTAGTGACATTGCAAATGTAGTTTTAAACAATAGGGAGCATTTCGTGATTTAGTTCAATCTTTTGGTAATTTGGTTCAAATCATTTAAACGTGGTTTCCCTATACTTTTTGCACGATTTAATTAGCTTCTGTAAGAAGTTTGTTTTTCTTCCGGGAATTAATGCTTCTACACAACACTTGTTACTTCCTAACGGCACCAGGTATCTCCAAGCATGGGATAGGCTAAGTGGCTACATCGGGATTTGTTAAACGACCTGTATTTAACAAATTAAGCATTTGAACCAAATAACCAAACTATTGGCCTTATTCACAAAATCCTTATCTGCTTTGTATCGCATCTTTGTACTGTCAATACTGGCAATCAAAATAAAAACTATAAAAGATGAAACGTACAGCAAAAGCACAATGGACAGGAAATGCAAAAGAAGGAAAAGGTGAATTAACTACTCAGAGTGAAATATTAAACAAAACAAACTACAGTTTTAAGACGCGCTTTAGTGGTGAAGAAAAAGGAACAAATCCCGAAGAATTATTAGCTGCAGCGCATGCAGGTTGCTTTACTATGGCTGTAAGTTTTGCACTTACCGAACAAGGCACGCCGCCAGCATTACTGACTACTGAAGCTACTTTGTCAATGGAAGGTTTTGCTATATCTGGAATACATTTATCTATTACAGGCATCATACCTGGAATCAGTTTGGATACATTCAGTGACTTCGTAAGAGCAGCAGAAAAGAACTGCCTAATATCTAAAGCATTAAGTATACCGATTACTTCGGAAGCCCATCTTACTTTTATTGAAAATTAAAGCAAAATTCTGCGAATACTGATAGCATCCAATTCAACAATTAAGGAGCATGACCTACTTTGGTATTTGACAGCCATTAAAGAGTGGCGTATATTATGACTGGAAGCGACATCTGTTTCCAGTCATAACTTATAACCAGGCAAAGACAAGATCATTAGCAGCTATAGCCCTGCCGTTGACCATTGATTATATAATAATAATTATAGTTCGGCATGTATACAAAGTGTAATAAATCAATTTTTGTCAGTTGATTTCATAAAAAAACTGTTTTCCTGTACATTTGAGGTAATTAGTATTGTCCTTAAAATTACAAATACAAAAATCACATCCTGTCTGTGCATTCACAGCTGTCGACAGACCAACAAATAAGAGATATGGTAACTGACTATAAAAAGATGGACTTATTTGGGGAAACCTTTATTCAAAAAGTTATATTACAACCCCCTTTCGAGTTTCCCTTTCCAGTAAGAGACAGTGCATGTTTTTTATTCTCTATGGAGGGGGACTTACAATTTCACCAGGAAGAAGAGCAATATGAAGTTTCAAATAACTACTCGTTACTTCTAACATGTGTAAACAGTGGAAAGAAAGTCAGCAACTCCGCAAAAAGTACTAAAAATGAGGTTGTAGTTATAAGTTTTCACCCTGGTACCTTAAAAAAAATTTATGAGAGGGACCGGCCTTTACTGCTTCAAAAGCCGAAAAATAATATATCAAATCAATGCAGCGAAAAGGTAAATAATGATTTTTTGATAAAAAAATATATTGAAGGTCTTTTGTTCTATTTTGAAAATCCCTCTTTGGTAAATGAGGATATTTTAATTATAAAATTAAAGGAAATTATTCTTTTACTTTCGCAAACTCAAAATGCTGACACAATCCAGGTAATTTTATCTCAGCTATTCTCTCCGGCCACTTATACTTTCAAACAAATTATAGAGGCAAATATATTTTTACAAGTAGGTGTTGAAGATCTCGCACAGAAGACCAATTTAAGTGTTTCATCTTTTAAAAGGGAGTTCGCAAAACATTATAACGACTCTCCAGCCAACTATATCAAAACTAAAAGGCTTGAAAAGGCCGCTGAATTGCTTATCGCCTCTGATGAACGTGTCACGGATATTGCATTTGATTGTGGCTTTAATGATCTGGCAAATTTCACGAAAAGTTTTCATGATAAGTATAATATTACACCTACTAACTATCGCTTGAAATCAAAGTAAGCACTTATAAATAAGACATTTTTTTTCTGAATGGGGTAAGCTCTGCTTTATTTTCGGGTATACTATACAGTTCATCCGGGGCTGATAAAGACATGGACTACTTTTAAACAAGCCTTCTTTTCACCAATAAGAATTGCTGTATTGGTTTATAAATTGTTTTGATCCCTTTTTTCAATCCGTCCTTATATGCGGCCAGGTACTTTGCTGATAACTTAGGATTTTCGTCAAAATGCAAACGATACAATTCAAATTTACTGTCATTTACCAACTCCCTTGCATAATGTAGCCCTCTGCCGTATTCACCGTAAGCAATTTTCCTTACCCCTGACTCAATAATGCATTCAAAACAAAAGATGGCAATAGAAAACTGTTGACTGGCTATTCTTACGCCAGCCATTGTATATAATACATCCGCATTATCCGGATTGATAATGAATGCTTTAATGATATACCTTTCAGCCATTCTCCATTTCCTTTTATCTATCTGCTCACGCATAGTATTGTCATCTTCAAACCTGCATTCATCAAGATAAGTCTGGGCAATACACTGAAGCAGGTAATAATCTTCTTTATAATCCAGTTTTTTAATAAGATTCCTGGCCTTTACAGAATCCGTTCCAACTGTATTGCGGTATTCATCGATTATTTTTTCTTTGTTTATCATCTGATTGAATTATTTTTTGCGATTTAGGTATATGATAAATAATTGTATACTGCAGCTATATGCGGCACGAATTTATTTACATGGCATATTGTCCCATCATATTTCGAAGAACACGATAAGCTGAGGTATTGACAGACAAACGTATTATTTACTTATAATCAATCAACGAGCATCCGGATTTACACTTTGATCGTCCGTTTTGTCGCCATAAAGCCTGCTCAGTACCCAAACCGCCCAACCTATATAGGCCAACAGGATTGCCAGCTCTGTGATCAATAATGACAATGAAGGCTTGGCTGGCTGTGCAAAATCATCCATTAAAGCCAGTATACCGCTTCCCTTGTCTACCGGGGGCACATAACTACTATATTCTTTCACAGCTCTCTGATAATAAGCTATTCTTGTTGGAATCGAAATAACGATCGATACCAGAAGGATATAACAGGCGACCTGGAGCGGCAATTTTTTTTGTTTGTCACGAAATTGCACAAAGGCAATCATTAGAAAAACTGCAAACAAAATTGAAAAAAGCGGTATATACGAAAGGGTATAACTCCTGGTCCACATAGCCAACGGATATTTTATCGTATCCAGGACTTCGTGTGGGAAGCACAGGAACAATGTAATACGTGCTGCATCGGGTAGCCGAATAGTCAATAGATTCAAACCCAGGGGTAAGATCCATTTTACAAGGATAATCAAAGCTATCACTGCCGCCGATGTTGTAATCTGTTTTCGCTGGAGGGTCTTCATAGGTACATTTTAAGACGAAAATAGAAAATTGCCGGGTGGGAAGCAATATACCGGAATAACAGGATAAACTTGCCGTTGAATTCCCAGGGAAGACACCAGATATAAACCGGGTGATAATAATCACTAATTTTGAGTCGATGGATAAATTGATTGAATACCTATTGCAATTTGGCGCCCTTGACAGCGACCAAATTCAATTTATTTCCAATAAAGGGAAAGTGGTGACGCTGGTGACAAATGAATATTTCTCAGAAGCGGGAAAGACACCTAAGTATGTCGGTTTTATTCTTAAAGGTATTTTTCGGACTTGTTTCTATAATAACAAGGGCGATGATATTACGCATGATTTTATTGATGAGAATAATTTCGTCACCGATATGCAAAAGTTCGAAGCACAAGCTGTTGCCACTGAATATATACAGGCAATTACCGACTGTGAGGTGATCGTTTTTACGAAGAAAGACTGGGATGACATTGGCAAAACCATTGCTAATTGGGATGCCATTACCGGGCTAATATTAAGAAAATGTATCGGAGAAATTTTAGAAAGAAGAAACTTTCTGGTGACAGGAGATGCAACTGCCCGTTATATATCATTTATGAAAAAGTTTCCGACTTTCATTAATCGTATTCCGCTTTCGTATATCGCGTCCTATTTGGGAATGGCACAACCCTCCCTTAGCAGGATCCGAAAAAATATCAGCGAGAAAAACGCTTTTTAGCATTTGTTAAATGCCATGGTGTAAGATCTATGAATATTTGCATTCATAATCTTAAACACCTAGCAATGAGTAGTAAAGTTGTATTAATAACAGGAACCAATAGTGGATTTGGATATGTAACAGTAAAAACGCTTGCTTCCTTGGGGCACCGCGTGTACGCTACAATGCGGGATATACAAGGAAGAAATTCGGATCAGGCCAACGAGCTTTCTGCCATACCGAATGTATCGGTATTGGAGTTGGATTTGACGGATGAGAACAGTGTCAGTGATGCAGTTGCTACTGTGATCGCTAAGGAAGGTGCGATAGATGTACTGATTAATAATGCAGGCTTTTCAATGGTCGGTTTCGCAGAGAGTTTTACCGTTAGGGATGTACAGGAGCTTTTTGATGTCAACGTTATCGCGCCCTGGCGCTTAATAAAAACGATATTGCCGACAATGCGTAATCGGGCTGATGGGCTTATCATCAATATCAGCAGCGGATTTGGGAGGTTTTCATCACCTTTCTCAACCATGTACAGCGCTACAAAATTTGGTTTAGAAGGCATCAGCGAAGGCTTACACTACGAATTGAGACCTTTAGGCGTGGATGTTGCCATTGTTGAACCGGGCCCTTTCCCTACCGGAATGATGAATAATATCAGATACGGTTCTGACCAGTCGGTTACACCTGCTTACGAATATTTTGCAGAATTACCCAATAAGGTAGGTGCAGCTATTGGTGAATTGCTGCAAACAGTTCAACCTGACCCGCAAGAAGTAGCAGACGCCATTAACAACTTGATCAATCTATCAAAAGGACAAAGACCGCTGCGCACCGTGGTAGACAGGGCAACCGGCGAATTTGTAAAAGCAGCCAATGATGCAGTTCAGGTGCAATACGAAAAGGGATTAAGAGCTTTCGGAATGGGTGAATTGCTGCATTAATGCGCTATCAGGAAACGAGGCTGTATCATTTTTATCAATGATACAGCCTCGTTTGGTTAGCATATACACCTGATAAGGTAATGCTGAGTTACCTGAACATCGTTATATTCGTTACACCGCCATCTGATAGGATTTCGGTACCTACGACAAAGGATGATTCGTCAGATGCAAGAAATACGGCGGCTCTCCCAATGTCTGACGGCTGACCAATCCGTCCGGCTGGTATTAAATCTGTCCAGATTTTCTTAACGGTATCAACCTGTTCTTCCGGAATAAACTTATCAAACACTGGAGTATCTATTGTACCTGGTGACAATACATTTACACGGATCTTTCTATCCAGGAGGTCTAATGAAAAGCCCCTTGCAAAGGAAATGACTGCGGCTTTCGATGCCCCATAAACCGACATACCCGGAAATGCGCGGTGCCCGGCTATTGATCCTATTAGTACAATTGAACCGCCATCATTCATATAAGGCAATGCTTTATGCACTGTAAAATATACGCTTTTTATATTCAGGTCTATGTAGGCATCAAAATCAGCCTCTCCGATATCGGCAACAGAGCCCATTTTTCCGCCTTCTACCGCGCCGCCCGCATTAACAACAAGCGCGTCGATTTTTCCGTATTTGTCATATGTTTCCTTAAACAGGCGTTCGAGATCATCCAATTTCGTAACATCGGCCTGAATACCAATAAATCGTCCATCCAGGCGAGCAACTGAACTGTCTATTGCGGCCTGTTTTCTTCCTACGATGGCGCCTACGGCACCTTCGCTTTTAAATGCTTCAGCAATACCAAATCCGATCCCACTGTTACCACCTGTTATTACGGCTACCTTATTTTCCAACTTCATAAACATTAATTTTTACTATTTTCAAAGGTCACACTAAGCGCCTGATACTGAAAGGGCATTTGACGCAAAATGCTTGTGACAAATATCACAGGTTACTACCAGGTCGCGCTACCGGAATGTCGGCAATACAATCGTCTTTTAATGCCTGCATAGCTTCCTGACTAACAGTGTTCGAACCGTGATATCTATCAAACAAAGGACGGACAGGGTAGACAGGTCCGAACGGCACTATCGCTGTTCTGTCACGAAAATTTCATTTCTTTAGGCTGAAGCAGATAAACACCGATTTTGAATAATTTCGCTTAACGTATAGAAAATAATGTTTGAAGTATTTGAACAATACCTAATTGAAAAAGCCGGACTGAATGAGCAGGAAATTGCAGCGGTACGGGCCGTCAGCGTGGAAAAGAAACTCCGCAAAAGGCAGTATCTGCTTCAGGAAGGAGATGTTTGCGTCAATAACTGCTTCGTTGTAAAAGGATGTCTGCGTTTGTATCTTGTAGGCGAAAATGGTACCGAACACATGCTGAGATTCGCCGTAGAGAACTGGTGGATGAGCGATCAGGAAAGCTTAAATAATGGTATACCATCTAAAAACAACATTGATGCGCTGGAAGATTCTGAATTGATCCTGATCAGTCAAACAGATTACATCCATTTACAAATGACTATCCCCAAGCTACGTGACATGGTCGAAACCCTTAAAGCAAGAAGTTTCGAAGCCAGCCAACGCCGGATAGTCAGCAATATCAGTTTTTCAGCGGAAGAAAAATACCAGCATTTCATCAATACTTACCCGGACATCTTTTACCGGATTCCGCTACATATGATCGCCTCATATCTGGGCATCTCAAGGGAAACACTTAGTCGCGTCAGGAATCATTTCCTTCACAAATAAAGCGCGTATCAGAAAACCTTATTGAATTCGCTTCAGGATCGAACAAAGATCAGATTACAGCCATACCCGCAGGGTATAATATCTATCTCCTTTTTTTAACCCTTCCATATTTGACCGTTAACGTAGAGGAGCAGGTGTCAGGGCTACTCTTTCTCCACAATTATGCTTTTGACATAGTGACAAATGTCACATGTATTTTAAGTCAAATGACCGCTATCTTCCAATACAGTCGTCCTACTTTTGACCCGAAGCAAAGACGGGAAATATTCGCTATCCGCACTGACTTCATAAACTTCAATTCAAAAAAATGAGACTCAAAAACAAGGTAGCAGTAATAACCGGCGGCAACAGCGGAATAGGATTCGGTATAGCCAAAGAATATGCGGCAGAAGGCGCAGTAGGTACAATTGTGGGTAGAAATGAAGAGACGCTTAAAAGTGCTGTAGCTGCACTTGGCGATCAATTTATTGGGATCAGATGTGACGTAACTAAATTGGATGAGCTGACTGGCATGTTTGCCGAAACAGCGCAGAAATTCGGTAAACTGGATGTACTGGTCGTAAATGCAGGTGGCGCCATAGGTGCAGGTACTGCCGGAAATCTGGCGGACGTTACAGAGGATAGTTTCGATAAAATAATGAACCTGAACCTCAAAAGCGTTTTCTTTACTGTACAGAAAGCACTCCCCTACTTAAAAGATGGCGCATCGGTAGTGATGATCGGCTCTCTTGCAGCACACAAACCCCTGGACGGACTGACGACCTATGGAGGCGCTAAAGCAGCTGTAGTGAACTTTGCCCGCTCGTTTTCAAAAGACCTGGCCAATAGGAAGATCCGGGTGAATATATTAAGTCCCGGAACAATTGATACCCCGGTGTTCGAAAAGTTTGGAATTCCTACGGATATCGCCATGGAGCTAAAACAACATGTCGGCACCTCGAACCTCGTTCAGCGTATAGGGCTCCCCTCAGAAATGGGTAAAGTGGCCGTTTTCCTTGGTTCTGACGACTCTTCTTTTGTAATCGGCCAGGAAATCGTTGCCGATGGCGGAGTATATCACTTTTAAACAGGTTCCATACCCTTACTTATTGTTAAACAGTAATGTTACCCGTGCCGCAGATTTCAAAGCGCATCATTAACGGTCTTTGAGCAGTTAACGCCATTCTACCATTCGGATGAACAATTTTTGCTATTTGGCATGCTTTTTAATTAAATAATAACAACTAACAATACAAGCATGAAAACTAAAACTGCTCCCAGCAAAGTATTAATCGTTGATGACGAAGGAGACCTGTGTCTGCTGTTGAACATACTACTCGAAGGAAAAGGAATGGAGGTCGAACATGTACAAAGTATTGCCAAAGCTGAGGAATTTCTTCTACAAGAAAAGCCTTCTCTAATATTATTAGACAATCGCCTGCCTGACGGTTTTGGCATCGACTTTCTAAATTTTGTAAAAGAAGAACATCCTGCAGCAAAAGTCATTATGATCTCTGGTATTGATGCGGCGGCTGAGGATGTAGCACTCGAAAATGGTGCTGATGCCTTTCTCAAAAAACCGTTTACAAAAACACAGTTGCACGAGGCGGTTAACAAGCTATTGAATAGAGAAGAAACTGTTATTTCGCCATTCTAAACGCGCTCCGGCGATGTTATGTTTGCAATTTAAATAGCATATTGAAATGGGCAGGGCATTCAATTGCCCTGCCCTATTGATGAAAAGCCTTGTAATTTACAAACATTTCTGTTTTAGACAAATATGTAGCGTCCTGCTTCATCGCGATAATAGCTATTCTTGCTTTAGTGTCATAAGCTTTTCTGAAATCATATTCCACCATATTGATTTGGGATGTGTTGTGTCTTGCTTGATGATAAAATCAGTTAAACGTTCTCTGTAAAAAAAACCAGGCACGTAAAGTTGAATACTATAACCTAAGGAATGGCTTATCCAGATTTCAGATTTGGGAGTACTTGTTACTGTGTCGAGTCTGTTTATAAAAAAGTAATCAATTAAGTCTCTTGAATCGAATGACATGGCTTTATTGTTTGTCGGCTCATGACTTGCATTATTGAAGTACGACTTTACATATCCCTGCCCATTATCAATCCACAAAATGAACCCTTTCTCCCCGGGCAAGGAGCCATTATCAAAAATGTATTTGCAAAGCATAATTGTGTCGATCCCTTTTTTTATTAAGGAACAAGCAAAATCCTCCGACTGCTTATCAATATTGTTAAGTCCGGCCCGACTCCAGCTATTGTTTACATTTCTAATTTTGAATTTACAACCAGCAGCATAATTTACATTATTTATGGAGTCATTTATCCAATCCTGCTCGTATTGTTTGTGACTGTCCAATAGATCCACGCTTGTAATGTAGGAGCAAGCTACAGGAACATAGTTACCTTGAATTTTTAGCAAATAAATATATTTATTTACACCCGACTTTTCGGTGAAGATATGCGTAACAATACCGGTATCACCCGCCTTGGGCTCAAATGTACCCCAACCACTTTGTCCTCCTCTTTTCCTTATCTCTTCAGATGGCCACTTAATCTTTTTCGACATATCAAGTGTGGAAAAAACGCCGCCCTCATGCCAGATCTTCACAGGTCTTCCAATAACATCCTTTACATCAATTGAGTCTTTCAAACAATAGTCTGGTTTGATGGTTTTGCTGTAATGTATCAATGCCTGGCTTTTTAATGTCAGGTTTGAAAAAAATATCAGGCCAGAAAGTACAAGTATTATTAGATGTTTCATTGTTCTTTGTTATGATGTAGAAAGAAACTATTTCTCTTCTACCGTACAGGAGTGATATTATTAAACTTGATTTAAATAATAACAAAAAAGGTTTTGTAATATTAATGCTTTTAAAATTATCAATAAGAAGGCTCGACGGTTCTCCCTGTAAGTGCGCAGGAGATTAGAAGCTGTTCGCGCTTTCTGTTTTATCCTATACCCTACACTTACCTTTTGTTCGGCACCGAAGATCAGTGTAAATCAATGCATCAACTATACGTCCAAGATCCAATTCATTAAGAAAAAATAAATCAGATTAGAGCTTATAATGAAATATTTTATCCCGTTACTAGTAACAGTTTGCTTTGTTTTAGGATGCCGTCCCTGCAAATGCTGTAAGTCGCATAACAGAATGCTCGTCCGAATCGATACAACTAAGACGCATAAATATTGGGGAAAGATGTGCGTGGTTAACGTGAAAGATACACTGTATGAAAATAGCGCAGGTCTGGTGTGTTTTGACATATTTGAGAGTGTAACAGGCAGAAGGGTGGAGGATGGTGTCATATGGTTTGATGGCGTTGATACATTTAAGCTGGAGTTCAATAAGGGCCAGGGATGCCGTATGATACCCAAAGGTATTTACAAGATCACAGTAGCAAGTTTTGATGGATATTCATTGGATGCCATTAAGAAAAATGTAAAAATTGAAAACAATAGAATAGATTTCAGATGTTATATGGGAAGATCCTTACAGTTTTAAGTATTTCAGGATCGACCATTTGGATAGGCTATCTAACATCAAGATACCAATGTTCTATACACCTGCCTGCAAATAAAAAAGAGCCTGTATCAAAAGTAAGATACAGGCTCTCTTTATTCGGGTACCTGATGGAATCAGGTAGTCATTTAAGTAATTCTAAGGATGTTCATTTATTTTCGATACATCCTCTTTTCATCATATAGTATATCCACTTCCTACATCTTAGCGAAAGTCAGTTTAATGCTATTCATATTCTTACGGTGGATAACTACGAAATACATCCCTGCCGGTAAAGCAGCAACATTTACAGTTAGCTTACTATCACCATTCAACGTTTCATATAGACACGCTTCCCTGTCGCACTGGAAATTTCAACATTACTGGCTGTTAAGGAAAACCCGCGTAAAAAATTATGGTAAGTGTTCCGATATATCTATGATATTCGTTGTCAGCAGGCGCTGTCCTGGCATAACTTTAGAACCCGTAAATGCCACCGGAAACAGCAAGCTGCTCTCCGGTAATCCATGCTGATTCATCAGAAGCTAAAAACACGGCTGCTTTTGCAATATCTTCAGGCTGTCCCATTCGGCCAAGCGGCGTATTTGCAATCAATACTTTCTCAAAATCACTGCCCATCACGCCCGATGTATGTGTACCTTCAGTTTCCACGGAACCTGGCAAAAGAGAATTGATACGGATATTTCTGGCACCCAGTTCTTTTGATAAAGCAACGGTTATAGCATCCAATGCAGCCTTTGACGCAGAATACACGGATCCTGTTACCATAGGCATTTTACTGGCGCCGGAACTGATATTGATAATGTTCCCTCCTTTATCGCCAAACAATTTTAATGATGCCTGTATCGTCAGAATAGATCCCCAGACATTTGTGTTGAATTGCTGGTGAAATGTGGTAGCCGATACCTGTTCAATTGGCTCGTATTGATAGATACCTGCATTATTGATCAAAACATCTAAACCACCAAAAGCATTTTTGGTTTCGTCAAACAGCCTGTTAACATCGGCTTCGTTTGCTATATCTGCCTGTACAGCAATAGCTGTACCTCCATTATCAGTAATCGCTTTTACTACCTTCTCTGCGCCCTCTTTACTGGCTGCATAATTCACTACTACCTTTGCTCCCTCTGCTGCGAGATACTTTGCTATAGACGCTCCGATTCCTTTTGATGCACCTGTTACCAGGACTACTTTGTTATTTAATTTTCCCATGTTTCTATTGATTTAATTCCTGAGCTACAAAGGTAGAGCAGCAAAGTTTATTTTAGTAACCTTGTAACTAAAAGTAACAGTAACATACAGGTAACAAGGTAACTCCTATGATACCAGGAAAAGTATCGGACCCCAATAGCCGCTTTTATTTAGACTACAGCAAAAGTGGTTTAGGGTAATTTCTTACTGCGTGTCCGGAACTTTTTTTAATAAAAAAAACATAAATGAATACAGGAATCAAACCAATTAGTAAATGCTGAACTGTTGACTATATGTTCATGCCGCCGGAAACTTCTATACGCTGCGCGGTAACCCATCTGGCCGCATCTGAGCATAAGAAGGCGACTACTCCGCCGATATCGTCTGGTTCTCCTACACGACCTAATGCGGTCAATGCAGTTACGTTGGCCCTGAATTGTGCATTATCCTTTACGATACCACCACCAAAATCTGTAGCAGTCGGTCCGGGAGCAACCGAGTTCACCCTGATACGTCTGGAGCCCAGTTCTTTTGCCTGATAGCGGGTAAGCGTCTCAACGGCGCCTTTCATAGATGCATATGCCGAATAACCGGGTACGCCTGATTGTGCCAGTCTGCTGGACAGGTTCACAATAGCCCCGCCATCCCGCGTGTAATGAAGTGCCTGTTGGGTAAAAAAGTATACTCCTTTGAACAGGACATTCAGGAGCAGGTCGAATTGTTCCTCTGTTGTGCTTTCAAAAGCCATGTGTAATCCGATACCGGCGTTGTTGATCAGATAGTCAAAACGATCGGTGTGAAAGTCTGTCTGCAGAATAGCAGTGAGTGTGGTAAAGAATGTGGGAAACGCACCCGTATTTTCTGTACTCAGTTGTAATGCAACAGCGTGTACGCCGGTGTGCTTTATCTGTTCAACTACTGCGAAGGCTTCCTCTTTCCTTGTATTATAGGTGATAATAACATCCGTTCCCTGGGCAGCTAATTTTAAAGCGATGTCTCTGCCAAGGCCACGGCTCCCACCGGTGACCAGTGCTACTGTCTTTGATACTGACATGTTCTATAGTTTAATTGTAGACACGAAACTATAGCAGCCTGAAAAATCGAAGCGTAGTCATTCAATGGTTATGATAGGACAAATAATGGTTTTAATTTGCTAAATCCTACAGGCCGGGGAATAAAAAAGGGAACACTTATTATAAGTGCTCCCTTTCTGTTTTAAACGCGGCCCCCCATTATAAAAATTATTCTATCATCACCAGGATTGATCTTACTAATGTTCTTTTCTACGTACGCCGGTGCTTGTAAAACCAGCCAGATTACCTTTCACATGATCCTCGTCAACAGGATCTATTGTTAAAGTCACATCATAGTCCTGGGATGTAAAGTCAATCGCCGCCGTCTTTCCGTTTTCAGTCACTTTGGTAATCTTAGTCAATTCTGCCCCGGTTGAGTCCTTTATTACCCCTCCTAGTTTACCATCCTTTCTTTCAAGTACAAAGGTCCTTTTCACATCACCATAAGGGGTACCAAAAATCATTACATCCCATGTACCAGGATAAAAATCTTTTGATTGTGCCTTTATGCCAGATACGGCAAATAGGCTAATAAACAGCACAAGCGTTGCTTTCAGTTTTTTCATGTGGTTTGTAGTTTTTGGTCGTTGGTATTTGATGTTTTAGTGATTAATCCTTCATTTCCCACAATAGTGGTATTGTCTTAATAATCTAACAGTTACACCATTTAGTATATTTCACTAAATGAATATAAAGACAATATTTCATTATTTAGTAAATTTTACTAAATAAATTTTAAAAGAGACTTTCCGCCACCGGAAAATGTTATTTTTGGAGATGCAAACAGAAGAAGAATTCAGGGATTTTATACTAAACGGACACTTGTATTACATTCCCCACGTTACTATCGACTGTGCTATCTTTGGTTACCATGCACAGCAACTCAAGCTGTTGCTTATCAAACACAGAAACATCGATAACTGGTCTTTGCCAGGGGGATATATTAAGCGTGCTGAGAAGTTGCTGGACGCTGCCAATCGCAATATAAAAGACCGTACAGGCATTGACAATCTGTTTTTGCAGCAATTCAAGACTTTTGGCGATCCGGATCGCATTCAGTTTGACAAATTCGATAAAAAGAAATGGCTGGAAGACACCGGATTGCCATCCTGGGAGGGCAACTGGCTTATTAATCAGACGATTTCGGTTGGTTTTTACGCTATTACTGATTTTTCAAAAACCAGACTACAGACAGACTTCATTACTGAGGCATGTGCCTGGTTTGACATTAATAATCTGCCACCGCTGGAATATGATCATGACGAAATGGTGCAGGAAGCGATGCATACCATGCGACTGCATCTGTATCACTATCCGATCGGGCTCAATATGCTGCCTGAAAAATTTACTTTGAGCGAGATCCATGCTTTATATGAGACATTATTGGGGAAAAAGCTGGACGTCAGTAACTTTCCAAAGAAACTGCTTGCGCTCAGACTGCTAAAAAAACTGGATGAAAAAAGGAGCATTGGCGCACACCGCTCGCCACATTTATATAGCTTTGATAAAGAAATGTATGCGTTAGCTTTGAAAGAGGGACTGGTATTAAGTTAAGACAGATACAATAAATAAACGATCTGACACCGGCGGACAAGCAATCAGGACGATTTATACCTGCATCAGGTTCATAGATAGCGATCAACCAGAATTATAGCATTCAAATTAAAGAGCTGATAAGTCATGTGCTCAACAACTACCAACAGCAATGACTGAACACGCATGATGGCATTATAGGGGGACTTTCGTTCATGACACTTTCATTTGAAAGTTACTGTTAAATTTAATTATTATATTGTTCGGGACAAGATGACGTATTATAAGAAGCTCACGGATCCGGAGTTGGCCGACCTGTTGAAGACCGGCGACGAAGCTGCTTTTAAAGTGGTCTATCAGACGTATTGGGACAAATTGCTTGTCATCGCAGGCAAACGTCTGGGAGATATCAATGAAGCAGAAGAAACCGTTCAGGATATCTTCCTGAATCTCTGGCGGCGTAGGGAAAAGTTTGAGCTGAAAGTCAATTTTGAACATTATTTTGCTGTGGCCGTCAAATTTGAGGTCATCAACCGACTGGCAAAAAGGTCCAGGGAACAGCAAAGAAATGATGCCTTTGCAAAAGAAACCCCGGTACAGCAGCTTCCTGTAGATGTCCGTTTCGACCTGGAAACGCTCCGTAAGGAACTGGAAACAACGATTAATACGCTTCCTCCCAAATGTCAGCTGATCTTCAGAATGAGCCGGGAAGGCAACCTGACGAATAAGAAAATTGCAGAAGCCCTTCATATTTCAGAAAAGGCCGTCGAAAAACATATCACTACTGCACTGAAAGTGCTCAGGTCCCGTTTCGGATCCCGTTTTACCATTGTATTGCTGTTATTGTCAGGCATGAAACATTAATTTCCCCTGCTCTATAGGACGATGCAACTATAATTTTCACTTTTTTTAATAATTTCTTAAAATTAAGGTAGGGTATCGTTCATTCTAATTGGCTATATAAAAAAGGAGCCGATATGAATCAACCAAACAACCCAGATCGGATTAACCTTCTCGCCCAAAAATGGCAGGAGGGCACTATAACAGCAGAAGAACGGGAGGAATTCGAAAAGTGGTACAATAATTTTGACAACTCTCTGGAAATAAACTCGGATGAATCGCAGACAGCAATGGAGCAGCGACTTTATAGTCTTATTGCCCAAAAAGGAAATATCCGTACAAAACAAACTATAAAATGGCCGCGCCTGGCAGCAGCGGCATCAATACTCCTTTGCCTGAGTATCGGCAGTTATTATTATATCAGGCAGGGTGAAGTAAAACAAGCCGCAAAGGTCATCAATCAGGACGTATCTCCAGGCAGTAATAAAGCGACACTGACCTTGTCGAATGGTCAGCAAATCTCGCTGAATGATGCAGGAAATGGTCCGTTGGCTGTCCAGGGAAATACTAACATCACCAAAACATCAGACGGGAATCTCGCTTATGAACCGGCGGACAAGCATACACCGGTATCTGCTTCAATTATTTACAATACAGTGACCACACCATTGGGGGGCCAATACCATCTTAGCCTGGCAGACGGAAGTGAGGTATGGTTGAACGCCGGTTCATCTATTAAATACCCGACAAGCTTTAACGGAACAGAACGAAAAGTCGAGATCACCGGCGAGGTTTACTTCGAAATTGCGCATAATGCGGCTAAGCCTTTCCGGGTCCTTACTTCACAGCAGGTCGTAGAAGTATTGGGCACACATTTTAATGTAAATGCATATCTGGACGAGACAGATATCAAAACCACTTTGCTGGAAGGTTCGGTGAAAGTAACCGGATCGAATAATACCAAAATCATACAACCAGGAGAACAGGCCGTTTTGAACAGCAATGGCCTGAATGTTACAAAAGCAGACCTGGAAGAAGCCGTTGCGTGGAAAAACGGTGAATTCCGGTTCAATGATGAAAAGATCGGCAGTATCATGCGCAAGCTCTCGCGCTGGTATGACATAGAAGTCACCTTCAAAGGTCCGGTGCCGGAAGAAGGGTTTAATGGAAAAATATCCCGGTACAAGAATATCAGCCAGGCATTAAAGATGCTCGAAAAAACAAAGGCCGTTCATTTTCAGATTGAAGGAAAGAAAGTAGTTGTGACGCAGTAGCGCTATGCTATCACGCTATCAGTTTCTGAAAAGCCATTCCGGGGTTCGAGACCGGAATGACTTAATGAATGGATATTTTCAATAGTCTTTAAACTATTTAAACCGCGAAGCACCCGGATCATCTGGACAATGCAAAGGTGCGACGCCTAAATCCATACTATACAAATGTACAAACTTCACGCTAAGATTCCCATGCAGCCGCCCGGCTGTATGGCTAAAATGCTATTGACTATGAAGTTAACTGCACTTCTCATGATTGTATTTACGATACAAGTCAGTGCGTCAGCCTTTGCTCAGAAAATCACGCTAAAAGAAAAGAACACACCGCTTGGTGAAGTTTTTAACAAAATCAGTAAGCAAACGGGCTATGATTTCTTATACACCACTTCTTTGCTCAGGGCCGCTAAACCAGTGAACATTGACGTAAAAAACACGGAGCTGAACGTCGTTCTTAAGGCAGTTTTTGCCGATCAGCCTTTTGATTTCAGCATTGAAGACAAATCAGTGGTCGTTACACCGAAGGCAAAACAGGTGGCACCGGCTGGTTCTTATAATATGCGGGCACTCATTGAAATCAAAGGCACCGTTGTAGACGCGGCGTCCGGGCAGCCAATTTCGGGTGCGATCGTCCTTATTAAAGGTTCCACACAAGGTGTGAGAACTGCGCCAAACGGCTTTTTCGTATTAAATAATGTTGACGAGAACGGGGCTATTATCATCAGCGCTGCCGGCTATACATACAAAGAGCTGCCTGTAGCCAAAAACATGGGTACGATAGCACTGGAAATTGCGACCAAGAATCTTAAAGAAGTAGAAGTAACAGTGAATACAGGTTACCAGCGCATCAAGCCTGAACAAAGCACAGGCGCAGTTGCCCAGATTAGTACAAAAGCCTATGAATCGAGAGTTAGCACCAACTTCCTGGATGGTCTGGTCAACCGTTTACCGGGTCTGATGATCAATAACAGCGTCTCCTTTACCAGTACAACACCAGGTGCAACAGGATCAAACTCAAGGAGTCTGTTCAATATTCGTGGTATATCCACCATGTCAGCTAATCAAACTCCGTTGATCGTGGTGGACGGCTACCCAACGGAGCTGAGCCTGAATATGATCGATCCCAATGAAATCAAAAGTGTAACTATACTCTCAGATGCAGCAGCTGCTACCATTTATGGGGTGAGGGCTTCTAACGGTGTGATCGTTATTGAACGTAAACAGGCGCTTGTCGGGAAACCAAGATTCGAACTCCGGCTTACCTCCAATATCACCCCTAAAGAAAACTATAACCGGTACAGGTACGCAGATGATGCCTCTGCCATTGTTACGGACTATGAACGAAGTATTAATACCGGTAGCGTCAATGCAACTACCTGGCCATTGTTATCAACGATCGGGAGCAGTGCTATTGTACCACACACGCCGGTGTACTACCTGCTTGCCCAGGCTGCTGCAAAGGTTATAACACCGGAACAATTTGCGTCCTCGTATGCAGCATTACAGCAATACGATAATAAGAATGAATACAGTAAATTACTATTGCGCTCAGCTGTCACCCAGACCTATACTTTAAGTACTTCAGGTGGTAATGAAAGAGCGCTGTATTATATTAAAGCAAATTATACACGCAACCGCCTGTCTCCACGTAATAATGATGATAATAACTGGTTACTCTCTGCAAGGACTACGCTGAAATTATCGCCAAAATTAACGCTGGATTTAACGACTGACTATGCAGAGTTAAGGAATAATAGTGCTCCCGTACCCGGCCTTGAAAGCCTCTCCCCTTTTGAAGCGCTGCGGGACGTTAATGGTAATCCACTTTATTCAACCAGAGTATCTCAGGTAAATCCTTATCTGAATAATTCACTGATGGGCAAGGGTTTGCAGGACATTCTTTATTATCCATTGGTTGATGTAGAGCAGATCAGTGATAAAGTCAAAACCGTCAATAATAAAATTACCGCCAACTTTAATTATAATATCGGTAAAGGCTTCGGATTGTTATTCGGCGGTATTTATGAGAACTCAAATACTGACACCCGTCATTATGCATCAGAATTCTCTTCTGAAGCAAGGGAGTATGTCGCTCAATACGTCACTGTCAATACAGATGGTACACTTAATTATAACATTCCCAAGGGTGGTTACCTGAGACAGGAAGCAGATAATTTCTTCAGCTATACAGCCAGGGCGAGTCTCTCTTATAACAAAAAAATAGCTTCTGATCATTCGTTTAATGCTATCCTGGGCGGAGAGTTGCGGAACGTTGTTTCAAAAAGTAATCTGGCTTCTTACTTCGGGTATAGCGATGAAACATTACTACAGCAACCAGTGAATTATGTAGGCATCACTGACGGATCAATAAGAGGTACTTTCCTGACAAGCTCGCCTCTTGCTAACCGCTATAATTCACTTTTTGGCCAGCAATACAATGAGGACAGGTACCTGTCGGGCTTCTCCAATATCGTTTATTCGTACAGGGATATGTATTCACTCAGCGGAAGTATCAGGATTGATCAATCCAATCTTTTCGGCACTAATCCTAAATATAAATATAAGCCGCTATGGTCCATCGGAGCGCGATGGAATGTCGAGAAAGAACGCTTTATGCAACAACTTGATTGGGTAAATCAGCTGACATTCCGTGCATCTTATGGTTTTAATGGTAACGTCGCGAAACTCTCCCTGCCACAGGTTATCGCAGGATATACGCTGACTCCTTACACAACTCCAAGAAGCACTGCCCTTGAATTACTATCCTATGCCAACAGCAGCCTGAGATGGGAGCAGACAAAGAATATTAACTTCGGAATGGACTACCGCATATTTACACATATCGATGGAACCATCAACTATTATATCAAGAAGAGCACCGACCTGCTTGGTAATTCGTTGATAGACCCTACGATAGGTATTAGTCCTTCCATTATCAACAATGCTTCTATTAATAACAGGGGTATTGAGCTCAGGCTGAATGCAGACTGGATCGCCCGTAAAAATTTTAACTGGAATACGGGATTTGTTATTGCAAGAAATACCAGCAAAGTAGTGGATGTTTACCAGCGGGTTGCTTATAATCCACAGACGTTAAATTCATTAGGATATGTGAAAGGCTATCCGGTAGGTGCGATGTTCTCCTATCGTGACGCTGGTTTAAGCAGTGCCGGTTTTCCACTGATAACAAATGGAAAAGGTAAAGTCTATGAGGTTGATAACAGCTCAAATAACACGCCACAGGGCCTCATGCTTACCAGTCTTCTTTCCAATGACACATCAGGCGTAACGCGTTATGCCGGCTCTTCTATCCCAACGATTAACGCTGGTCTGAGTAACCGGTTCGACATTGGCAGGTTCTATGTTTTTGCAATGGTCAATTACTACGGCGGGTTTAAAGTACGCGTTCCGGTGCCTGATCCTTCCGTTCTCCGACCACTTGCAGGGTCTGGCAACTACTGGAAAAATCCGGGGGATGAAAACCACACAGATATACCAAACCTCGCTACTTATAACAGCGGTAATCCCAGCTTTGTATACAGATATTCAGATAAATATGTTGTCAACGGCGATTATATCACATTAGGCGACCTTACGCTGTCATATAGCCTGGATAATCAGCCATTCGTAAAAAATATTGGATTTACGCACTTCGAAGTGAAACTACAGGGGTCTAATTTATGGACAAAGGGTTTTAATAAATACAATTACAGCGCGGCGGCAGGCAGTTTCCAGAAATCCTACATCACGCCGACATATTATCTGACAATTTTCACCAACTTCTAATAAGAAAACTAATGCACCGTTATAGTTATACCTTACTTTTTCTCATACTGGGTTGTTCGGTATTCACCGGCTGTGACAAGTACCTGGATATTCAACCGAAAGGCAAAACCCTTTTATCTACAGTGAACGATTATGACCAGTGGTTGAACGCTCCATCACTTGCCAATAGTTTCGGGGCTCCTTTCGGGTACACCAACTTCATGACTGATAATGTCGATTTCGTAAACGCAGCGACACCCCCAACTACGCCACAGGAACTCCTGTATACCTGGTCACTACAGTTTACATCAGACGTTGTTAGTGCGCCGGTTTTGTGGGGTGAGCATTATGCACACATTAACCACTACAATACTGTTGTTTTAGGCATTGATATGGCGACCAACGGAACAGGAAGCCAAAGGAGAGCATTGAGAGCGGAAGCACTGCTTGGCAGATCGCTGGAATACTTTTACCTGGTAAATGAATATGGAAATCCTTATGACTCAATGACGGCTGGTAAAGATCTTGCAGTTCCGTTTGTAACATCCAATGATGTCACACAAACAGTACCAGGGAGAAGTACGGTTGACGAAATCTACAAACATATCATTGATGATACCAACGAAGCCCTTGCTGATTTGCCGGTAAATAACAGCATGAACCGACTGCGTGGTTCCCGTGCAGCAGCATACAGTTTATTGGCCAGGATCTACTTCTATGCACGTAACTATACTGAGGCCAGCAAGAATGCAGAACTTGCGCTGAATAATACGCAGGCAACAATGATCAACCTGAATGGGCCGCTTCCTACGTCGGACCAGGTAGGCGTCCGTCCTGACGTTATATATGGCAGATTTGTTCTTGGCAACTTCCCCGCAGCTTTAGATTTTATGCGCTCTTTTGCCGGCAACGACCTGCGGGTGACCCGGATGTACTACAGTCTGGACAATTATCAATATACAACCCGGGGAGCAACTTCATTTATTCCCCTGCAGGTTACGCCATCTCTACAATATGTTAATACTGGTACGTCGATACAGGAGATGAAACTCATTATTGCTGAAAACGCTGCCCGAAATGGAGAGCTGTCAGTTGCCTTGCAGCAACTGGATGACATACGTAAAAACAGATTTGCCGCATCGAGCTATGTGCCTTTTCAATCTTCCGATAAAGACGAAGTACTGGAGGAAGTCCTGCTGGAAAGGAACCATGAATTGGCATTTTCAGGATTGCGCTGGTTCGACATGCGAAGACTGGATAAAGAAAACAGGATGGGAACAGTGACCAGGTACGATGCCAACGGGAATGTCATTGCCACACTACCTCCGCATAGCAGCCGATATACGCTGCAAATACCAACTCAGGTTTTAAGTTTTAATCCGGGAATGCCACAAAACCCATAATATTTACATTTATGTCTAAATCTTATATCATCATATTATGCTGGCTGACAATGCTATTAGCTGCCTGCTCTAAAGAAAAAGGCATTGAAGCATTACCAGATAACAGCGTTGCTTTCGATTTAAAGGCAGGAGAAGATACCGTGGTGATGCCGCTGTCTATTCAGGCTGACTCTATTATCACCGTCAATTTCAAGGCGATTTTATCAGGCTCCCCCTCTTCTACTGATCATTGGGTGAATTTTGCAGTGGACACATCCAAGATGAGTGCGTACCGCCTGAAATACGGAGCCGCATTAGCGCTTCCATCTAATTCTTATCTTTTTTATAAATCACAGACCCGTTTAACAGCCGGTTCATCCACTTCTGAGCCAACGCAGTTAAATATAGTCATGCAAACCAAGCTGACCGAATACACTACTTATGTACTGCCCATTGTGATTCAGTCAGTAGACGGAAAACTGGAAGGACCCGCCAAAACGGAAGTATTGTATTACGTATTTAAGACAGGCGCCCCCCTGGTTATCAGCAAGACAGGTTGGACAATCGCCGGAGTGTCCTCGATTTTCGGCTCTTTTGTAGCCCCGAATGTGATAGATGACAACAAAACAGGCACTTACTGGACCAGTAACATTACGCAATCTATGCCACAATGGATAAGTATTAATTTTAACAGGGATATTACTTTTTCCACTGTGAGTTATTCGGTCCCAACCTTACTGAACTACCCTGCTCAGGGTGGCTATCCAACTTCTATGCAGATTGAAACCAGCATGGATGGGAACACATGGGTGGACAAAGGAACATTTGCCGGTGACATTAATAATAATACGCAGGCGATCAACATAGGAACAACCAAAGCCAGATATCTACGTTTTACATCATTAGCGTCCGTTAAATATGCAGGCGTTTATTCCGCCATATTCATCAGTGATATATCCCTGGTACCTTAAAGGAAAAATAAATCAATAACAAATGAAAACAATCAGATTAATATTAGGAACGATGTGCCTGCTTCCATTGGGACTCAAAGCACAAAACAGTTTCTCTGTTCAGGGAAAAATAGCTCCGAAAGACGTGCCGTCAATGGTTTTCCTGAATTATTACGAGGAAGGCAAATCAGTTAAAGATTCGGTAATGCTGCAAAAAGGACAATTCAGTTTCAAAGGCAAGGTGAGTAGTCCGTCAGAAGCCATGATCTACCTGAAAGAACAAGATGCAAAACAAACTACCGGAGGTGACGAAATCACATTCTACCTGGAAAATTCGAAGATCACAATCACCTCGCCGGATTCACTCTGGAAAGCAACTGTCAAAGGTTCAAAAACCAATGACGACCAAGCATCACTTCGTCTGCTGCAAAGACCCTATCGGAAAGTGGCAGACTCCATTATGCGTGTTTACAACAGCTGGACACCTGAACAGCGAAAAGATACGGCGCTGACAAAAACACTTGCACCTCCTATGCGTGCATCCCAGGCCGGCTATGACAGTGTGAACCGCGCATTCATCAGCAGTCACCTGAACTCCTTTATTGCATTACGTGTATTCAAGGAAATGGAACTGGGTTATGATTTCAACCCGGATACTGCGGAAGCAAGATTTGCACGTTTCCCGGCTAAGCTGAGAGAATCTTATTCAGGAAAGAAACTGGCATCCATGATTGAAATAGGTAAAAAGACCAATACAGGTGTGGTCGCTATGGATTTTATTCAAAACGATACGACAGGAAAACCTGTTAAGTTATCAGACTTCCGCGGACGATATGTACTGGTGGATTTCTGGGCGTCCTGGTGTAAACCATGCCGTGCAGAGAATCCGAATCTGCTGAAAGCCTATAACAAGTTCAAAGACAAGAATTTTACGATTCTGGGCGTATCGCTGGATGATGAAGATGGCAGAAAAGCCTGGCTGCACGCCGTGGCAAAGGATGGTATGCCATGGACACAGGTCTCAGATCTGCAAGGCTTTAAAAGCAAAGCCGCAATTGACTATGGGGTAAATGCTATTCCGGCAAACTTCCTGATTGCACCGGATGGAAAGATTGTTGCCAGGAATCTTCGTGGCGATGATCTCGAAAAGAAATTGGCCCAGATATTATAAACACACTAATAATGTTAAACGTGAAACCATTTAGCTTACTCATATTTTCAATCGCTATCTGCTGTTTACCACTAACCGTGCTTGCACAGAAAGGGTATACCATCACCGGTAAAGTCGGACAGTTAAAAGTTCCGGCAAAGGCAATGCTGCTCACCGTTCAGAACGGTGCTTTCAGAAACCAGGATTCAGCGATCATTAAAAATGGCGTTTTCCAGTTCAAAGGCAAAGTGGAAGAACCCAAACAGGCGATCGTATCAATCATCCGCGATGGCGCAAAAGGTGCAGAAGCATCTAACGACTATATTTCGTTCTTTCTTGAAAATTCAAAAATCACTTTAAAGGGAACAGATTCTATCAGGAACGCGCAGATCGAAGGTTCAATAGCTGACAAACAAAACCGAGACCTCGAAGCATCTATACAACCATACACCCGACTCATTATAAGGTTAAACGATGAATTCCGCGGCAAACCTAAGGATGACGCATGGAAGAAAGCATCAGACAGTGTCACAAACGCTATCGCCCAGATCAAACTGCTCAATGCCAGGTTCGCCGAATCACATCCTAATTCCTTTATGGGCCTTTATGTGTATCATTACAATGTTCTTGGCAGTAAATTCAACCCGGCAGAGGTAGAGCCGATATTTCAGAAATTTTCCCCTGCATTACAGTCTTCTCCGCTTGGTATACGCACACTGGAAAAATTAACAGCAAGCAAAAAAGGACAGGCAGGCGTAAAAGTGACTGATTTCACACAAAACGACCTGAACGGCACACCATTTACGTTGTCATCACTCAGAGGCAAATATGTACTGGTTGACTTCTGGGCTAGTTGGTGCGGTCCTTGTCGCGCGGAAAGCCCTAATCTGGTGAAGGCCTACGAACAGCTTAAAAACAAAAACTTTGAAGTTGTCGGGGTATCTCTGGACGAAAACAAGGGCGCCTGGGAAGCTGCTGTCAAGAAAGACGGCCTGCCCTGGATCCAGGTTTGTGATATGAAAGGATGGAAAAACGATGTAGCTGTACTTTACGGTGTAAACTCAGTGCCACAAAACTTTCTGATCGACCCTAATGGCGTGATCATTGCGCGTGACCTGCGCGGCGAAGGGCTAACGGAAAAGCTATCCACGCTGATCAAATAAACATCAGGACGATCAACAAAGGTATTTATTCAATAACCAGCCAACCAAGGGGCGCCTTCCTATGAGGAGACGCCCCTATCCTTTTCCTCCACATATACCCCATAGCCGTCTGAAAAAACGTGTATCTTCGTGCAAGAATATATCTTACACAATAAGCCTCAACAACCGCTTTAGACTATGGAACCGGAGTTTCCTATTTCCACCTATATTACACTACAGAAAGAACTCAATACAGAACGGGCTTCGCTTGAAAAAGAAAAAGCAGACTGGAATTTAGTCAGAGCAACCCTTAGTGAAGCGGAAGCCGAAGAGCTGGACAACCGGTTCTGCACAGACATTGAATATCTTATCAGGACGATATACAACCCAACTGCCCCTCCTTTACTGGAATACCGCAATTCACTCAGGGCACTTGTAAAACAAGGAGCTTCCGCCAGGTTAATGAGTACACATGAACTGGACGGCTATAACCTCGCGATGTTCATTAAAGACATCTACCGGATCAATGGAGAGGAAGAACTGGACCTGGCAGCAGATATTGTCAGAACAACCATTATCGCTGATGCAGACATGGAACATCAAAAAGCATATGTAGGCAATGGCGGTATTACCTCCATTGAACAGGTATGCGCATATCTTGCCATTGGGGTAAACTGGGAGTTTGCCAAACTCACGATTGAACAATACGGCTTCTGCTATCGTATATTTCCCTGGCTCGCGCAAAGGCAAGATCCGTTGATTTCCGAACACGGAGAATACAACGAGCCCTATCATCTTTTCAGACGTATGCTCCGCTCATCTCCTGATGTAGAAGATCTCCAGGAGAAAACATTACTGCGGATAATGAGCCTTGGATGGACACCATTTTCAATCACTGATGAATGGTTAAGCGCCCGTGCTTTTGCCCAGGTAGCACTCGCTAATTACAGATTACTGACCATGCTGATACCATATGAGCGGGAAGAACTACAGCCATATCTGGACATTGCACGGGAAAGAATAAATCCGGTTATCGTCAAATACCTGTTGAATGCTTTCACCAGTGATAAGAAGATCAGAAAGCATGTCAGAACCTTCTTCTCCCATCGGCCTCACTGGCTGTTAAAAAAGATCCTCTCAGAGACGCCGGAGACGATCTTTGACCTGGTAAGAAGAAATGAGCAGGACCTGCTGATACCCTTCCTGAAACATTACAAACAGGATATCATTGCGTTGCGGAATAAAGACGATCAAACCTTATTACAATATGCTGTAAAATGCAGAAGTACTGTAGAGAATACCATACAGCTTTTACGGCAGACAGGCATTGCAGAACAGCGTTAAATACACCCTCTTATTTTCCGGTCATTTTTTTCAGCGCTTCCTGCATCATTTTGCCTGCCTCGGCGACTAACTCTTTATTAATTTTAGCCGTTTTCTTCGTATTCTTCAGTAATGCCTTACCTGGTTTCAATATCAGATGTGCCAGCACATCCTTACCTCCCCAGAAATAATCATACACGAACGCCTCACCCTCGTCTCCAGCCTCCATATATAATGCGGCGCTTTTCAATACAGCCAGCATAGGTAGTAACTCGTAGTAATTCTCCCCAAACATTCCGCTGGCAAAGTAGTATACGCCCTCTTCGTGTTTTTCCAGGCTGAGTGTTTCGTCTGTATCTATAAAAGATTCAAACACTTCGCCATTTGTATCTTCTGATTCCATCGGAATTTCTTTAAGCGGAGATTTGGAGTACATCTCACGGCTATCCCACCACGATGTCCAGTCTGCATCTACTTCGGGAGTTGTAAGTTCCGCTTCAAAAAAGCGTTCGAGGTTTTCTTTTTTAATCTTGAGTTTAACGAATAAAGATCTTAGTTCTGACATAAAATCCAATGTTAATTTGAGCTGTAAATACAACGACTATGGTTTTGGGAGCCGCTGCGAATGAAGTCAACGATGAAATATAGGTTATATACGGCCTCTAATATATAAAAAAACATTCAAGTCTTTAATTCTTTTTCACTACTTCGCTATTCCGCAATAAATCATTCCGGGTAAATGCCTATTGCAAAAAGAATATTGGTTCAACAAGCTGATATATAAGCGTACCCGGGGACTCCTTCTTTGAATTATTTGAACAACTACATTTTACCGCCTTTTTATAGCTATGTTTTCTTCTACTACACGTAGTAAACTGTCATCTATACATTCAGTAAACGTATTAGAATATACCTGAGATGTATCATAACTCCTCCCCAGGGCCAGCCGGCAGGATACCCGATGCGCTCCGGTAAAATGACTGATCTTGGATACAATTAACTCTCCCGGCATCAGATAAATGTGAGGTTGTCCTGTACCACAAAACCAGCCTTCACCTAGTTTCTCTGTCACTTTTACCCATTGTCCCCGGCTATTCAGCATTTCGCGATGTACTGTTGAAACACTAAAACTTATTCCCATTGAAACAGCCGTATCTGAAATATTACGTATAAGCACCACGGATGCATGATAGTAACGGTTAGAGTCACAATAACGGTCAATAACCCGATCCTCATTCAGGTACTCTACCGGTTGGCATACAGCCGACAGCGTATCTACCTGAATAGCTACATTAGCGCCTGATAACTTATAAACACAGTACGGTGGATGTTCTCTGAATCTCTTCTCCCGGCGCAACCAATAACGTTTGCCGGTACGGATAGTATCTGTCGTAGGGCCAATGTAAAATATAGGATATGAATCATCTTCCAGAGACTTTAAATATTCATTAGCAGTGAAGACAGTGTCTTCCAGGATAAACGTCCCTGTGTTAAAATAACTGACAGGTATAGGTTTACGAAAACATGAGGACAACAGTAATAGTAGTGAAATAATAATCCCCGTTCGCATAGTGTTTTTAATATAGATGCGAGACAGGGATTATTCCATATTGTTGTCCTTCCAACAGGACCTGTATTATACCTGATATGTAATTACAGATAGCTGGCTACTGATTCCAGTCTGGGTACAGCAATGCCCTTGCTTTTTGCTTCTGCTAATACATCCCGGCAAAAAGACTTCACTTCTTCCGGATTGGAATGATTCAGCAATGAATGTCTAAAAGCAGGATTTAACTTCATCACTGTTCTCATTAATAAACTTACCAGCGATGGTGGTAGTTTGAAAAGCGCTGCTTCCCCCTGTACCTTTATACCCCGCTGTTGTAATACAGGAAACAATTCCCGCACATTCAGTACCACCTGCTGACCATGCTCCTTTGAGGATAACAACAGTCCTAAAGAACCTGCACGCAGCGCTTGTGAAAGTAAACCGGCATTCACCAGGAAGTGAATGGATAACCATGTTTTAAAATCCTTGTGTTCCAGGATCTTAAATCCGCTTGATTTAAACAGCTGGCGAACGGCAATTTCCCGTGCTGTAGGTGCTGTACCAAAGGTGCCAAAGTGAACACGACCAAACAATGCCCCTTTCAACACCCCCCGCTGATCAACACCACCTGCTGCCATAGGGAAGCCCCAGGCCAGCTGGTCTTTGGGTAATGCGGCTGCTTCCGTCATGGGATCGTTCCAGAAGTTATTGAAAATGAGTATTGTTGCATTGCCTGCTTTACCTGATAAGAATGCAGCTACATTCTTAAATTGATAGTGTTGTACACTTACAACGATCAGGTCATAATCATGATCCGGTGGTAAATCCTCCCGCATGGTCACCCGCCAGGTGGTCTGAATATGTTTTCCCCTGTCATAGATATCCAAAGGAATCGCCGCTGCTTTCTTCCCTGGTCTTACATAAAATTCAACGGTATGTCCTGCTTTTTCCAGGACATAAGCATATTGCGCGGAGATAACCCCACGACCAAACATCAAAATTTTCATTGGCTTATTGTAGTATGGTCGCTAAATTAGAACTAATATTAGGTTGTGAAAAGAGGGAACGCCTCCGTCCCCTAAGCACTTTGTAGTTAGAAATGAGCCTGACAATGGATGACGACAAAAAAAAATTTGAAAGATTTACAGCCCTGCAGGAAAAAATATCCGCAGGGCCAGATGCCTATAAGCATAGTATACTCTACGACTGCTGCTCGATATTCGCCAATAAATGGAACCTGTTAGTCGTGGTATCACTCATGCAGGATACCAAACGGAACAGCGAATTGTTACAGCAGATCAATGGTATCTCCCATAAAATGCTGAATGAATCACTCAAAAAACTGATCAGTTTAAAGCTGGTAGAACGAAAGGTATATCCTGAAGTACCGCCCAGGGTGGAATATTCACTGACCGAATTTGGCCGGAGTCTGTCTGGTCCGCTTTTAGCTTTTCTCGACTGGCATGAAGAGTGGAAGGATAAATTTGAAACACTCTATCAATGAACTCTCAAATAGCATGTTTTCATTTACTTTAGTAACTTTGTAACAAATAGTAACCTGGAAATAGTAAATTAGCCTTTATGGAGTGCAGGAATGCTCAAGGAGAAGAACACAAAAGAGAAATGATGGCGGTGCAGGATTCAATGGATGTACTGAACGGGAAATGGAAAATTCCTATCATTTCATCCATCTGTTATTATAAACAAAGACGATTCTCCGACGTTTTGAATGATGTAGACGGTATATCAAACAAAATGCTGAGTAAGGAATTAAAGGAACTGGAGGTTAATAAACTGATCAGGCGGATCGTTCTGGATACGCAACCTGTAACGGTGCTGTATGAACTTACGGAACATGGTAAAACCTTGCAGACAATTATTAATAACCTGACAGAATGGGGAATTAAGCATAGGAAGGAAATTGTGGGCAGGTAAATACTAACGCTTCTCTATATTGTCCTTACAAACAGCTATCTGCTTTTTCATTTCATTCAACTCCTGTATCTTCTCATCAATCTGCACCAACTTCTTATTCAACACTTCAAGCTGCGCTTTTTTACTGATCTTTTTCAGGTACCATGCATCAACCACTTCTTTAATCTCACCCAACGTAAATCCTACGGCTTTCGCCATTTGTATAAACCGCAGTTTGTCGATAACATCATCGCCATAATACACATACTTGTTGGTTTTTACTTCAGGCTTCGTCTCCCCGTTAATAAGACCTGATTTCTCGTAAAAGCGGATGGTACCAATCGGGATACCTGTTTCCTTTGACAGCTGGTTAATTAATCTCATTAAAAAAAATATATGAACTATGAAGTATACTGTATAGTTTTCAGTACCAAAAGTATTATTTAAGTTTGATCCGACAATTGATTTAATAAAAGATAATCGGATGTATTCGGATCAGGAATTGCTTCAGAACCTTCCAGGTTTTGAGAATAAATATGCAGTGGTGAATGGTGTCAGCTTGCATTATGTACAGGGTGGTAAAGGAGAACCTTTGATTTTAATTCCCGGATGGCCGGAAACATGGTGGGCTTATCATAAAGTAATGCCCTTGCTCGCTTTGCATTATAATGTGATAGTAGTGGACCTGAGAGGGATGGGCGGCTCAGATAAACCGTCAGCAGGTTATGACAAAAAGAATATGAGCAAGGATATATATGACCTGATACAGTTATTGCATTATGAGAAGGTGCATATCTGTGGTCATGATATTGGCGCCCATGTAGCCTTTAGTTTCGCGGCCAACTATCCGGAAGCTACCGGTAAGTTAATGATGCTGGATACACCGCATCCTGATGATTCGATGTATCAGTTGCCTATGCTACCTATACCGGGTTTGAATTATACATACCCCTGGTGGCTGGCATTCAATCAGGTAAAAGAACTGCCGGAAGCGCTGTTGGCAGACAGGATGCATCTTGTCATTGACTGGATTTTCAACACCATGCTACAGCATCCGCATCACCTTACGGATTTTGACAGGGCGGTTTATAGCCAGGCGTATGACAGTCCGGAGGCGATCCGGTCTTCCAATGCATGGTATCAGGCATTTACCCAGGATATACAGGACATGAAAACTTATCATACAATCAGCAGCCCTGTTATGGGGATCGCCTGCAGCAACATCTATCAGATGCTAAAATCCTTCCTTACCAAAGCTACTGCTGAGGTCCGGCTGGAAGAAATCGAGGACAGCGGTCACTTTTTATTAGCGGAACAGCCACAGGCAATAGCCCGGCTGATCATAGGTTTTTTGAAGTGAGACCGGGATATATCCTATCTTTACAGCTTGAAAATGAATGCAAATCTCGCCGAAATTGCGGCCATCGCACAGCAAAAGGAAGCTGAAAATCAGTCGTTTAAAGCGTATTTAAAATCTCAGCCAGCTGATGATATAGATCAACTTGTGCAGGAACTCGATGCACTTGTTACACCTCAGGTCGATTGTACGGCCTGTGGTAACTGCTGCCGTTCTCTCATGATTAATGTGGAACCTGATGAAGTCACCCGGCTGGCGGCACACCTCAGCCGGACGGAAGCGGATGTAATAGACAGTTATATAGAAACGGGGGTTAATAACAGCATGATGGTGATTAACCGGATCCCTTGTCATTTCCTCGAAAATAGCATGTGTACGATCTATGAGCACCGGTTTGCAGGTTGCCGGGAGTTCCCCGGACTGCACCTGCCACAATTCACCAACAGGCTATTTTCCATGATGATGCATTATGGCACCTGCCCGATTATTTTCAATGTACTGGAGGAAATGAAGGTAAGACTGGACTTTAGCGCTGATATGCCCGTTACTTGAAAAGAAGCAGTAAAAAACACATGAGAAATCTGGTTTCCCGTTACAGTATTCAAAAAGAACCTACAACAACTGATCTGATCTTAATACCCTCTTAATAAAGCATATAAATATCTTCTGCTAATTGTACAGCAGGCTGCTGCACAATTAGCAGAAGATGGTATTAACTGAAGATCATCTCAGGTGTATCGACTATGATAAATGCATCTGATACATCTGAATATAGAAATCCATTTTGCTGCAGCTTTTGCATTTGTTGAATAAACAGATCAAAAAAGCCATTAGAGTTAATGATAAAGATCTTCTTATTGTGAAGACTCAGGCTGTTCCAGGCCATTACCTCTATCATTTCATCAAATGTGCCAATACCACCCGGTAAAATAATCACGGCTTCGGATAAACTGTACATCAGCTTTTTTCTTGCATGCATATCCTCTACCACATGCAACTGCGTTAACCTGTCGTGCCGGAACTCTCTTTGAATTAACAAATCCGGCATCACTCCCACAACCTGTCCTGCATGATCCAATACCTCATTAGCGACTACTCCCATCAAACCACTGTTCCCTCCGCCATAAACAAGCGTCACTTCATGTTTAGCTAACAACTTTCCAAGGACGGAGGCATGTTGAGCAAAAATAGGATCAACACCGAGTTTAGAACCACAGAATACTGCGGCTGATTTAAATTGTAAAAACATAGTCAAAAGTAGCAAATTATTATGGTGTCTCCAGTTTCCACAACTGTGCATCAGCGCCATTCCAGGTCCATGACCTTACATCTGCGCCCGGCGTAGGATCACCATCCGCCAAGTCCATCACATTATTACTTCCTTTTGCCATAATCCGATAATATCCGTTACCGGCTGTTTCAATCCGCCACAACTGGCAATCATTTGACAACACATCCCATACCTGAATATTCGCCCCTCTGTCAAGTCCACAGGCATTCAGGTCTAAAGCTTTGTGATTGGGCAACGCTGAGATGATCTTATAATAACCATTGTTCTGATAGGTAAATGTCCATTTCTGACCATCACAATTGGTTCTTGTCCAGGTTCTTACGTCCGCATTCCCAGTGGCGCATCCCGGAATATCAAGATACAGACCGGCTCCTGCGGTCGTATTGACCCTGGATCTGATAACGTATTGTCCATCAGGAACAGGATTAGGCGTATAACAGATACCATCGTATCCGACTACACCGGAGTTGGTAATATTTACCGGCAGTATATTTCCTGCACCATCAAAAAATAGTCTGTCAATAGCCACCTGTCTTTCGTCCACATTGGTACTTGTCCGCCGATGATAGACAAAATAATATTCATCACTACAACCAGCCTTGCGGATCACTGCATTATGACCCGGGCCTTTAACAGGGCCCAGTGGAGATGTAATACGCCCTTTATAAGTCCATGGTCCCATAGGACCGCTGGAAGTGGCATATTCCACATGGTAGTCGTCATTCCTGTAATCGTTAATGGAATACATGAAGTAATAAATACCATTTCGTTTCAACATATAAGGCGCTTCGAAATAATTAGATGGTTTATCATGACTGCGGGTACCAGTCAGTGATATCATATCAGTATTCAGACGTTGCATATTCAATGTCGTATTACCCCAATAAAGATACGCCTGTCCATCTGTGTCAATAAAGGCCATCGGATCAATAGGATCCGTTCCGTCTCCGGTAGCCAGTGCACTACCCCGGTCAATAAAAGGCCCTGTCGGACTCGTACTCACTGCAACCCCTATTTTCTTGGCTGCCGTAAAGTACATATAGAAATTGCCATTACGTGCTACCACGGACGGCGCCCATCCCCCCGTATGCGCCCAGCTGACGTTGTTTAAATCCAATACGACGCCCTCATCATTCCAGCTTAGCAGGTCAGTGGACGAATAAGCGTGAAATTGGCTGTTATTAGGCCCGATAGCGGTGGTATAGACGTAATACTTGCCATTGGCATAAATGATATCCGGATCGGCTGTAGGAACCGGTAAAACAGGATTTCCGCTCATAAGATCAAGTGCGGCTAAAACTACAGGACTGGCATTGGGATCCGCAACGGCAAGCGCAGACGGACGATGCAGATTGTTATCATGTGAACAGGCACCGATACACATACTAAGTACAAATGCATAAAGCAATAATCTGGTGGAATTTTGCTCAGTTTTTCTCATGGGTTTTCAATTTACTAGTAATAAAAAGAACCTGCGTCGGGTATAAACGCAGTAGTCTGGTAGCAATGGAGATAGGCGGGTTTACGGAGAAATATCGGCTATCTCTAAATTTAACGAAAATGTCCGGTATTTTTGCCCTGGATGGCCAGGCAAAAGCAGGAATTTCAGGATATACAATAGTCTGACTATAGTTACTCTCCGTTAGCGCTGCCTTTTGAAGGCAGCACTAACGGAGAGTAACTATAGTCAGACACTACTGACATAGGGTTGTCACCTCCCCCTGGTAAATTCGCTGCCAATAATCAAAAACACAAATAATGGATATTCAACAGTTTAGCGTAATTGGTATCAGCATCGTAACCACAAACGAAAACGGACAGTCAGAACAAGACATCCCGGCATTATGGCAGCGCTTCTTTTCTGAAAATATACAGGCATTGATTCCTAACAAGATCGATGATACGATTTATAGCATATATACAGACTACGAGAAAGATCATACCAAACCATATACAACCATCCTGGGTTGCAGGGTATCCTCCCTCGATGTCATCCCTGAAGGCATGACAGGAAAAACAATAAATAGCGGGAAATACCACCTGCAGGTAGCAAAAGGGAATGTATCCCAGGGCGCCGTCTATCAGGAATGGGTAAAGATCTGGAATTCAGACCTGAAAAGAACCTATACGGCCGATTTCGAAGTGTATGGGGAACGTGCGCAAAATCCGGAAATGGCAGAAGTCGATATCTTCATCGCTGTTGAATAATGTTACAATACATAATGAAGCGGAGAAAGATTGACTATATTGTAGCAAAAGAATATTACAATTGCTGATGACCAATGAAGAGTTAAGGATGCGCTTGCTGCAATATGGGAAAGAAATTTTCAAACCGGGAGATTTTCATGATCAACTCGCCCCTGCCGTGATGGGTTATTCAGATCTCTTATCTGCACACTTTGTTATAGATGCGAAGGAAGGAAGAGCGCATATCAAAACGCCCCACGGAAACGCCATCGGCTCTTTATGGGCAGCACATTGCGGACGGGAAGTATTGAGAACCCAACGCTTTTCAAGAGGACTTGCTCATGCAATATCGGTAGTGCTGCTCAAAGGCAAAAAGCCCGTACACGTTTTATATGCCGGAACAGGCCCTTTTGCCACTTTAGCCTTACCTGTTATGATGACATTCAAAGCGGAAGACGTGCAGTTTACATTCCTGGAAATCAACCCTGAAAGCATTAATGTATTAAAGCGGGTCATAGATACTTTAGACCTCCATGCTTACGTGAAAGACATTCATCAGTGTGACGCGTCTGTATGGGAAGTTGTTTCAACTGATGTGGATATCGTTATCAGTGAGACCATGTATAAAGCGCTTTCAGCGGAACCGCAGGTGGCCATTATGCTCAATCTGGTCAGTCAGCTCCCACCGGAAACCGTTTTTTTACCTGAAGAAATTAAGGTATCACTCTGCAAATGGAACCAGCGGGATCAAGTGCCGCAACAAGTAGCAGAACTGATTTCTTTTGATAAGGAATGCATGTATTCCATCATCCAACAATCATCCGGTAAAAACTGGGTATTCAATAATCAGCAGATACAGCTTACACTGTCGGAAGAAGAACAACTTTATCTGGCGACAGATATAAGGGTCAATGAGGGGAATACGCTGCTCCTGAATGAAAGTTCACTGAACCTTCTTGCAAAAGTAAAGCTTACCAAAAAACAAGGCGCCATCAGCCTGCATTGCCGGTATAGTCTGCAAGATCCTACCGGGTTCAGTATCAGCGAAATTGAATAGCATCTTTTTATATTGAATAACGGGGTTCGTCACTTATATGAGAATAAGTAAGTATTATCTGCAAGCAACACTCTATCCATTCCTGATCACAGTCGCCATTACGGCTATCTTTACCGTCGTAGAAAACAAGCACCTGAGTAGTCAGGGGTTGACACAGAAAACGGCTATAACAACAGCCATTCTGTCCAGTATTTTATACTGTTTGTTGCTGAATGTACTCTGCCTCACTATTTTCTTATGTAAACTGGAAGTAGTAAAAAACAGCCTGTTACTGACAGTATTAAGCTGGTTTTTATTACCCTTGTCCCCTACTTTAGTGATCATCCTCAAAGATTTCAACTACTACATGGACATTGGATTATCATCAGCAAGCGGGGACCTGCTGTATTTAACATTATTGAATGGACCACTTATAATCGGGTTGATCCGGGCGTTTATATCTTACAGGAAAGCATTATCCTCTCTTCAACAGACAGATAAATAATTTGAACAGCCAGGCAAATGCCCGGCTGTTCAAAAAACACAACTGCTAAAACCAACCTCTTTTAGTCTCTTTTATAAAAACAGCTATCACTTTACCTGGATCACTTTTGTAAAGTGAATGTTATCAGCGGCAGCACCTATCTGTAATTCAAATGCACCTGGTTCTACAACATAATTCATCTTTTCATCGTACAAACCCAGCTCTGAAACCGGTATTTCCAACTGTACTGTCCGGGTTTCTCCTTTCCTGATCAATTCCTTGCTGAATGCCTTTAACTGCTGTACAGGTGTTGCAACTGAACTCACCTTATCACGCACATATACCTGTACTACTTCCTTTCCATCCCTGTTGCCGGTGTTTTTTACATCGACGGCAATTTTGATAACGTCTTTTTCCGTCAATATAGTGTCTGCTATTCTGCAATCCAGGTATTGAAAAGTTGTGAAACTCATTCCTGTCCCAAATGCCCAGAGCGGATCCGGACGATCAAAGATATAATGGCCTTTAGGCTCTTCCGGACTACCAGGTCGGTCGAAAGGTTCATTACGATCTGTTATAAAATGGTTGTAATAGATCGGCGTATTGCCGGTACTACGTGGGAAAGAGACGTTCAGCCTTCCGGAGGGATTCACCGCCCCTGTCAGTATATCGGCCAGTGTATTACCTTGTTTTTCGCCGCCATACCATTGTACCAGCAGAGCATTAGCATTTTCCTTTACCCATGGCATAGCCAGTGGTTTACCTGCGATAAATATAACGATAAATGGTTTGCCTGTTGCTTTAATGGCTGTCAGCAGTTCCTGCTGTACACCTGGTAATTCCAGTGAACTGAGATCAAAGCCTTCTCCCGCAGTAGAATATTGCGGACTCCTTCCCAGAAAAGTACTACGCGTTCCTATAGCTACAATGGTCAGGTCACTCGCCATTACATTTTTTACTGCAGCTGCTATACCTGTCGTATCCTTACTCCACCAGTCGCAACCCTGTGTATAGTGCAGTTGTACCTTATTGCCAATCGCTGCTGTCAGACCTTCTAATAAGGTAGTCCCTTCTTTGGTATTACGACTGGTCCAGGAATAATCACCAAAAACGGTCTGATCTGCATTAGGGCCAAGCACGGCGATCGACTTATACTTTGCTACATCCAGCGGGAGAATGTTATTTTCATTCTTGAGCAGAATGGCGCTTTCATCGGCCACCAGTTTGGCTATTTCGACGTGTGCCGCACTGCGCACTACCTTACTCACCCTGGCCGGATCGCCAAAGGGATTCTCAAACAGTCCCAGTTCAAATTTAACCGCAAGTACATGGCGAACTGCCTCATCGAGATACCTGATGTCCACCAGACCACTTTCTACTGATTTTTCCAATGTACCCTCATAAGCTCCGTCCACATCCAGATCAATACCTGCGATCAATGATTGAATAGCGGCCTGTTCACGGGAATCTACCATATGATGAAAGCTCTGTAAACGTTCTACTGATCCCCAGTCAGAATAAACATAGCCTTTAAAACCTAACTCTCCACGTAAGATATCTGTCATGTAATAGCGGGAACCACTTACCGCTACGCCATCATAAGCGCTGTAACAGGACATGACAGATAAGGGATTGGTATTCGCGATCACCTTTCTGAAAGGATACAGGTACAAACTTCTCATATCCCGCTCTCCCCCACTCACATTAGCACAGTTCAGTCCTCCTGAAGGTGAACCATGTGCCACAAAATGCTTAGGCGTACAGGTGATATTGAAGGACTGATACCCTTTAATAAAGGCTGTTCCCATTTCAGCAATAAGGAATGGATCTTCCCCAAAAGTTTCTTCCACACGTCCCCAGCGAAGTTCCCGCGCAATATCCAGTACAGGAGAAAGTATCTGATGAATACCAATGACCTGCGCCTCCTCTCCTGCAGCGGTGGTCATCTTCCTGATCAGTGCAGGATTAAACGTACTGCCCTGCGCCAGTTCATGCGGAAAGAGGGTACAATTGTTTTGCAGAATCCCTTCGATCCCTTCCACAGCAGTCAATACCGGAATGCCCAGCCGTGTTTTTTTCAACATGTAAGTCTGGAGTTGCTGGTACATCTCTGCGCACTCCTGCGCATTCATACTCATTTCATGTGTACAACCGAAACTCTCTCCTTTAAAAATATTCGCTATTTCATCAGTCTTTCCGGCTCCCCTGTTTTGCAACTGCAATACCTTTTCCCGTAGGGTCATGCGTTTCAGCAGATCTTCCACACGTGCAGATATCGGGGCTTTCTTGTTTTTATACAGCGCCGTATCCAGTTGTTGACCTACGACAGCAGATATGCCGTAAGTCAACATGAATATGCTGAGAATGATTATTTGTTTCATTTCCGTACGATATGGTTATTAAATGGTTCTGCAGTGAGCTTGAACCCATCTTTACCAACTGCATTGCTATCGAACTCAATCGTTACTGTCTTTGTCTCACCATTCATCAGGGAGAAATAGTTATCACTAAAAATGGCAGGAAGAATCTGCTTACCATCTGTAGCACCGGTCAGCAGCAGTCTGATTCCAAAAGCGGCGCTTGCCGATGATACCGGGTTATTGATTGTAGCGGTAACATATGTTTTGCCATCTGCTTTAGTGGTCTTGTATTGTACTTTCAGCTCCGCCTTTCCAAGGGTATTTAAAGCGCTATAGTCCTTGCGCTTATTACCACGCCAGTAAAAGTTTTCAGAGATAGGCCGACCATCCTTACCGGCAAGCTTCAGTTTGATGAAATGTACGTCACTCAGTCCGGCGCTGGCCACATCCCCCTGATATACTTCAAAATCAAACAGCGAATACCCCCACCAGCTACCGCGCTCTATACCATGCATTCTTACATAACGTGCAGACACTTCAGGGAAAACAATCTTCTGCTGCCCAACACGTCCTTCATCAGTACGGTATACCTGCTGCCATCTTGAATTATCATCAGAGACCTCTATTTTAAAGGATTTCGCATAAGCCTCCTCCCAGTTCAAACCGACGCCATTTACTACTGCTGTTTTTCCCAGATCCACACAGATCCATTCATCATCGTTATACCTGCTGGCCCAGCGCGTCTGTGCATTGCCATCATTGGTAGCAGATGGATCTCCGTCCTGGGAAGAAGAAGCAAACATCTTTTTACCTCTTGCGAGATCCGTCTGATCTGGTGTCAGATCGAGTTTAAAGGCTTCACCCGCACTATAAGCAGGAGAAGAAATTTGGGCAGATTTACTGTATTGTTTAACAATACGCCCATCCAGGTTATAAATTTCTGCACTGGCAGTAAGATCGGTCACCTCGCTACGCGTGGTGTTTACGACCTTAATGGCATTGGTAACCGGGTTCCATTGGATGTGTAATGGCTCACATGCCTTTTTAGCTCCAAAATAAGCCCCCGTGAGGTCGTAATAATAATCGTAGGTCTGCCATACCATAGATGGATATGCGGACTGGCTCATCCAGGTCATTACACCAGCGGCATCTTCTCCGATGTGATCCAGCCAGCCTTCATACATCGCTTTATTACTTTCGAGATTGACAAACTGCGCCTTACGGCAATAATCCTCAATACCTTCCGGTTTTCCATATCCACGGGAGATCATCTGGTCGTATTCATCCGGACCGGCATTGAAGGCATTCGGACCAAAAAAGTGCTGATTCCACATTTCATTACGCGGCCACCACTTCTCCTGTGGCATAAACTTCTTAAAGCTCTCTATGTTCACAAAAACAGCGGTGCCGATCTCACTACGCATTCCCCAACCTTTGTTGCCACCAAGACCTGTCGGATAAGCTGTAAAGTAATACCTTGGATCTTTTGCCATCCAGGGACCACTACCGGTCAGTCCTTCCGCATGAGAATTAGGTTGATAAAAGCGGTCTCCTTTATCAAAAACACGCACATCTTCCCTTAACCAGTTATTCAATGGTGGTTCTGGCCAGCCTTCATTATCTGCACACCAGATCGCCACAGCAGGATGATTCCTGACACGTTTGATTTTTTCGATGGCGTTGGCATTGAAAGCCTGTAGATCAGCAGGCAGATTCGGATTAGAATTCAACCAGAATTCATCCCATACCATAATACCATACTTATCGCAGGCTTCGTAGAACTCTTCATCAGTCGTCAAACCGATCCAGTTACGGATCATATTAAAGTTCATTTCCTTGTGCAGACGAACCTTCGTATCGTATTCAGCCCCACGGCAACGCAACATGTACTCCGACATACCCCAGTTACCTCCTTTGATAAACACCGGCGTACCATTGATTGCAATATGCAACACATCACCGGTAGTATCATAGCTATAGCGTTTAACACCAAACTTGACCTGTTTTTCATCGGAGATATTATCCCCTACCGTCAGTTTCAGATCCAGCTCATAGAGATTAGGCGCGCCATAACCATTGGGCCACCATAAACGGGGATTGTTCAATATCAGTTGTTCAAAATCGCGTTTGGTAAAGCTGATATCTTTGGTGCTGTTGCGATTAACACGCACTTTCTGTGAAAACTGGATGTTACCAGGCATGATAGTACCCTGTAAGGTGCCATCCACATCCTTCGAAGCGCTGTTTTTAACCTGCATGGATAAGGACACATAAGCCTTTGCATTGGTCGGCAGGTCTGTACGTACCCATGGATCCTGTATGGAGAGATCGCCGCTGGCGCTAAGGAACACTTTATCTGTAATACCTGAATTTAATCCGGGTACATATGGGATCCAGTCCCATCCTGCACTCGCCACATAATTGGGGCTACCCACATTCGCCAGTGGCTGTATAGGGATGCTTACAAGTACTGCCAGTACATTATCTCCATTGGTCACAGCATCATCAGTAATGTCAAAATGACCACGATCCATAAACCCATCCAGGTTACCAAGCAGTTTTCCATTGAGATAAACGGATGCCTTTCTGTTGACACCATTAAAGTTGAGCCAGACTCTTTTTTGTGCATAGGCTGCTGGTATTTTGAACGTCGTTCTATACCAGAAATCCCTGTCATATTTACTGCGATCTACCTTATAGATATTATCGCCGAAATTGGGATCTTCTTCCTTGCCCGCGGCAACAAAAGAAGAAAAGGTAGTACCCGGCACGATTGCTTTCGTCCAATCCGATGTTTGTAATTGCGAATCCTTTGCATTTGTACCGGTTTCGGCAGCTGATTTTACATACCAGATCTGCTGGTCTGAACTACCCAGACTGACAGTATTTACCTGTGCAGCCACTACTGTTGGAAATCCGAGGGCAGCCATTACAACCAGCGCCCTGCCTAATAAATGGTTCATTCCCGTCATTAGAAAATTGAGCTTTAAAAAATATATTCCTGTAACAAAATCCCGGTATTGTAAGACCGGGCAACATAGCAGCCATGCAACACGACATTACACGGCTGCCTGTTAATGATTATCTTATCCTGAGTGCTACTTTTTTGAACTGCAGATAGGTATAAACTGATCCGCTGACCACCCATCCAAAGGTGACGGTGGTTTGCTGTGTCAATGTGAATGTAAGCGTATGTGTACCGCCGATAGATCCGCCATCTCCATGGAATAAAGCCAGTACGGCACTGTTACCACTGAGGTTATCGATATCAGGCAAGGTTGTACCGGTGGCCACCACCTCATTGGCATCCATGCTACCACCGTTGCCTGCTGTTACAACATCCAGGTCGTAGGTACCGGCAGGCAGTGTGAATGATTGATACACTTTACCATTCACCAGCGGCGCATCACCCCAGTTCTTTGATTCAAAGTGAATACAACCGCCATTATCCGTAGACCATCCACCTCCCTGATCGTTATTCTGGTTCCTGGCATTGGCGTTCACCTGCCAGTCTCTTGGCAAGCCCCATTTGCCGGTTCCATTATCACTTCTGTAAAAAGGATCTCCAGGATTCTTGATAAATACAGCCGTTACGTCGCCGGCACGTGTGATCTGTGCAAAATTGCTGACATCCCCCACCTTAAATGTATCCAAGGCATTGCGCTGAGGAATATAACTGGATTGATAAGTGACGGTGGTACCGAATTTAAAATCGGCCAGGGTAATGGCATTGCTGTCCGGAGATAATTCTACTGTCTGTAACATATCATTGTTATCAGTGTATTGCAGCTTCGTGCCTGTATTGATAGAATCAGGCGTATTAAACTGTACCCTGACACTACCGTTGAGCAGATCCAGGAGATAGGGTGTAGCGGCATTATAAGGGCGGTTAAAGAGACCACTCTGGTATTTAGTACCATACACCCGGACACCGTTAAGATTCACCGCTATGGATGTCCTTCCTTGTCCGTCGACGGAATACACATTGAAATTATACGTACCCTCACTCAGGCCCGGAACGATCACAGCCGCCGTGTCATTCGGATCATGACTATCCGCTGTAAGCGTCAGTGAATCCTGTTTATTATTCCAGTAGATCTTATAATGGGTGATCTTAGGATCGGGACTGGGATTCCAGTAAAGCATCGTACGCAGGTTACCCGCCCTGTAACCGGCATTCTGGATAATACCTGGATAATAGATCTCCCCATCTTTCACCAGGTCTCTGTAGGCTTCGTTCTTTTTGGAACAAGCCGCCATCGTCACTGCAAATAGCAGCCAGCTGATATTTTTTATGTTCAGGTTCATTGCTTTGCTCGTTGTTGTGGTTATTGCGGAATTCCGGAAAAGGTGACTTCTCTGATAATCGTGTAATCAAGTCCGAACCAGGTATCTTTCACGACAATCCGGACGTACTTTACTGGCGGGATACCTGTCGGCATACTAAAATCAATCCCGTTATTTACATAGGCTCTGTCAGCCGCATTGGTTTGTCCCTGTGGCAAACCGGAAGGAGGATCCGGTACCCGGAAATTGCCGAGGCATATCCAGTCACCGCTCTGTGTACCCTGTGGTACACCGCCGGGCGTGGTCGCATCTGCAGGGTTTTCAACGTTAGAACCATAGATGGTAAAGTTTTTCGGATTGTTGGCCCCATAGTCCCTGAAATACATCATAAAATGGGTCAGCGTATAACTTCTGCCGATACCAAAAGAACATTGCATCAGTCGCTGACTGGTACCGATAGTCGTCTGCCAGGCATTAGCACTGTTATCTTCTGTGATATTACCATCCCACATGTTCTGTACGACACCACCATAACCGATTACGGCATCACTTGGCATGAGGTAAGGAAAGAAGTTCCTTTTATTCAGTATTTCTTCATAACCGGGGGTAATTGTCACGACCATCGTATCAGAAATATTGCCGTATCTGTCGGATATATAAACACCAAATTTGGTGGGCTCAGGCTTATAACCTCTTAATGAATAGTTAATGGCGGCCAGATTTGTATAGTTTTCGTTGGCTATTGCAAAATTGCCGGTCACCGGATCTATAGTAAGAGTATTGATGGCAATTGCATTCTTTGCCGTATTAGCCGCCTGTATATTGATCCCACCATAGTCACTGCCTATTTTAAGTGATTTCCTGATCAATGCGTAATAAGGGGTATCAGGATGTACCACAACCGTTACCGGATCGGAAGCAATATTAGAACGGGTCACTGCCTTCAGTGTCACTGTATACTCCTTACTGTCATGGAAGCCTTCCAGGCGGAGGGTATCGAAGAAATAACTTGATTTGATCTCCCTGTTGACACCATCCCGAATACTATAATTAGCCACTACATACAGCAGGTCCTGGTCACCGGGCAGATCGTATTTAACAACTGCTGCTCCATTGTAGTTGGTCACTCTTACATTGGTGACCGGCCCTGGTTTATTCTTACCGGTAGCATCCGGTTGCCGGTAAACATCGTCTTTATTGCAGGCGCTCAAGGTAACTGCTGTCAACACGATCAGCAGTATGGCGACTATATGATAATTTGTTTTCTTCCAGTTCATAAAATAACGTGTAATTGGTTTATCAAAATCATATTACCAGGCCGGATTCTGAACGAGATTGCTGTTTACAACAAGGCTGTTTGTTGATATCGGCCACAGGTAGTCGCGGGTACCAAACACAGGTATCTCCACGTTCTTCGCCCGGTAATAGTTGATGGCCTGGTCTTCATAGACACTCCATCCTTTCAGGGGAGCGCTTAATACCATCTGCAACTCTTTCCATCTTCTCAGGTCCCATCCGCTCTGACCTTCAAAACAGAGTTCGATACGGCGTTCCTGGTGGATGATATCTCTTAAACCGTCTTTGCTGTTTGGTTTGTTAGGATCTTTTGCATACCGGGTCCAGGCATCTGTTACACCCAGCAGGCCGGCACGTTCCCTTACCCTGTCAACATAGGACAAAGCCTCTGCCGTCGGTCCGTTTACTTCGTTAAGCGCTTCCGCATACAGCAGATAAAGACCTGACATACGCATTACCGGCATAGAGAAGTCCGTCCAGTTAAACCCGTTATCATATACGGTGAGATAGTTGGCCAGCTTTTTAGGCCAGTAACCGGTGATATTGGTTTTCTGTAATGTCTTCGGACCAGCAAGTGAGGATTGTCCGCGTGCTTCCACATAATGCGGGTTAGCGCCATCCAGGATGCCATTTCCAAACCATATACCGCCATCAAACCCGATGCTGGCATAGAACCTTGTCTCCCGGTTAAAATGGGCTTTAATGGTCGTATAACCCTGTTTAATGTAGGGTGCATTTTCAGCATCTCCCATCTGTAACTGATTACGGCCACCGTAATCCCAGTTTTTATCCTGTTCTATCGGCACGCCATTATTAGTATAAAACAGATCAGTCGTGGAGATAGGCACCGCAAAGTAGGCTGGGTTATCATTGTCATTCTGGTTCGCACGCTGCGTCATACGGGGTATGCAATACTCCTGTCCGTGCCATATCGCATTTAAAGACCAGATCAGTTCTGTATTGATATCCCAGCGTTGCGTCAGCGAGGTCTGGAAAACAAGTTCCTGCCTGATCTTGTCCGGTAGGTTACCGACACCAGGTGCGGGTATAAAGGTGTTATTCAGCCGTAAGCCTACACCTTCGCATACATCGATCGCTGCTTTACATGCGGCAGCTGCTTTTTGCCATTTAGCAGCATCATAAGGGGAGAAAAGTGCGGTCCCTTCTTGGTCTTTAAAATTGGAATAGTCAGGATTTCCATTGAACAAAGGACTGGCGGCCGTCATCAGCATTTCTGCTTTAATGGCCATTGCCGCTGCTTTCGTCACTCTGCCTAACTCCTTGGCAGGGTTATCGATGGTGGCAGGTAAATCTGGTATTGCTTCATCCAGCAGTGCTGTGATGTAATTCACGACTACATCAACCGGCTGCCGTTTCACTTTCACTTCCTCCGGACTGGCCTCTACCGGCAGATTTTTATCTACTATCGGTATAGGGCCATAGAGACGCAACAGGTAGTAGTGGTAATATGCTTTTAAGAATTTGGTCTCCGCAATCCATCTGATTTTCTCTTCAGCTGGCAGATCCGCCGGTTTATCAATATTCTCCAGCATGGTATTACATTTCCGGATGGCCTTATACATAGCGATACCGTTACCGCTACCATCCCAGTAGTTTAATCCCGGATTACCTGCGTTCTGTGTACCGGTAATCAATGCAAACCCGGTTATATCAATCGGATTGCCAGGCAGATTCATTGGAAAGATGATCTCTGAAGACATGGTGAAGCCAGGGCTTCTGTTAAGGTCATTGAGATTCTGTATCGCATTATAACAGGCAAAGAGATAATTTTCCGCTTCATTTCTGCTTCTGAATGCATAATCCAGCGTACCCACATCAGGCGGTACCACATCCAGGTATTTTTTACAGCCGTTGCCGGACAGCAACAAACCGATCAGGCATAAATATTTATATAATGATTTCATATTGTTTGCGCTTGTTTTAGAGGTTGACATTGAGACCGGCATTAAATACTTTCTGAATAGGATATGCGAAGCCGCTGCCACCCAATTCCGGATCCCACAGCTTGAAAGAACTCCAGGTAAGCAGGTTCATCCCATTCAAATAAATTCTGCATTTCTGGATGCCCAGTCGCTTGATGACAGGTGCTGGTAATGAGTAACCGATTTCTGCGGATTTAAGACGCAGATAAGAACCATCCCTCAGCCACCAGGTACTCGGCTGCAGGTTATTCTCTATATCGTTACGATTGATCCCTAAACGAGGATAAAGCGCGTATATATCCTGGTTGTCTTCTGACCAGTGACTATCCGCAAACTGTTTGAGCAGCTGCGTATTGCCGTAAACATAGGAATCCGGACTCTGCACAAAAGGGCTGACTCTTTTAGGATCAATGAAGAAGGATACCCTTGCCTGTCCCTGGAAGAATGCGGAGAGATCCCAGCTTTTATACTGTATGGAAAAGCCGCCACCATATATAATTTCCGGCACCATCGGGTAGCCGACAAAAGTCTGATCCCGCTCATTGATTACGCCATCTCCGTTGAGATCATAGTATTTAATGTCACCTCCTCTTGGCGCTTTACCGGTAGAAGAAAAGATCTGCGAAGGGGAACTCTGCGCTTCTGCATCGTCTACGAAAAGGCGTTCAGCAATATAACCATAACCTGAACGGATCGGGTGACCAACAGTACGGCGCCATGGCTCCGGATAATCCGGTTCTTCATAGTAAGTGTATTTACTGGTAGCCAATGTAAAGTTACCCCGACCGGATACCAGCAGGTTTTTCCCCAGCTGACTTCTGTAATCCGCAGAAAGGTCAATCCCTTTTGAGCGGGCCTTACCCAGGTTGGCATATATATCTGCTTCCAGTCCGTTGGTAGTTGGAATATAAGAGCGCTTCTGCAAAATGTTATAGCGGTTGTAGTTGTAATATTCCGCTGTAATGTTCAGGTTTCGAAGTGTTGTAAGCTCCAGCGCGAGGTTCAGTTGTTTAGATGTTTCCCAGGTCACTTCAGGATCGGGATAGTTGTTAATGGCAACGCCAGGTCGGCTATAGCCACGGTTGATACCGAATTCAGCTCCACCTCCTCCAGCAAGGTTGACATTGGAACTGTAGAAGAACCTTCTGTCGCTGATTGCGTCGTTACCTACCAGGCCATAGCTTCCCCGGACTTTTAACCTGTCAAAAATATTATGTAATGGTTGGAAGAATTTCTCTTCTGACACGATCCAGCCACCACCGATTGTTGGGAAAAACCCAAAGCGGTGTTCTTCAGAAAATCTTTCTGAACCGTTATAGCCGAAGTTAAATTCTGCGAAATACTTTCCTTTATAGTTATAGGCGGCACGACCTGCCAATCCCATGTTTCTGTGTGGTAATGCATCCACCAGTTTGCTCGCATTGGAATAAACGACCTGTTGTCTGGTTAATACGAGTGTACCAGACACATTGTGATCTTTGAACTGTCTGCTATAATCGAGGTTACCCTGTATGTATACATTCGTATTGATTGTTGAGCCGCCAGGAAAATATTCCAGGTACTCGATCGCATCTCCCGGATTCTGATTCAGCCAGCTAAGGGAATAGCTGTTCTTAGCCCTGTCATAGGAAGCGACATTATAGTAGAAAGGCTTGTACCCCAGATTAGCATCAAAATAAGCATACCTGTTGGTCTCGAACAAACCATGAAAATGTAGTCCTTTCGTCAAAAAATCAAACTTCTGGTTCAGTTCCAGCTGTGCTAATACACGGGATTCAGAAGAGGTTTTGTGCCCTCTCAGTAGCAGCGCATAAGGATTGTTAAAAGGGATACTGTTAAAAGTACCCTGTGGTGCGCCAAAAAGAATATGTTGCGTTGTAAGGTTTGCGGAATCTGCCGGGAAATAAGCAGGGAATAAAACAGGACTGGTATGTAAAGCCAGGTTGTAGATATCCGAGTTAAATGAACCATCTGTTGTCAATGGTCCCTGATAGGAACTAAAGGTACCGCTGAATCGTAATATTATCTCCGTTGTTTTGGTAAGGTTCAGATTGACATTGGAACGTAACTGGTAGTTCTGAAATTTGATATTGTTGTTATTGTTGTTGTTCCTGTCCTCTGCGAGGTTACCATGATCCAGGTTATAAGAGCCTGCCACATAGTATCTTGCCAGCGGACTACCACCACTGATACTCATATTCCCGCGTTGGGTACTTGTACGTTTCTTGAGCAGTACACTTAGCCAGTCAACAGCAGGATATACATATGGATTATAACCCGGGGCTTTATTAATAGTGTTGATCGTGTTGTTGATCTTATCCTGGTTAAAAGGGAGTGGCTGCGTCGGATCACGGGTCAGTGTACCTTCGTTGAACAGCTTCATATAGGTAACAGGATCGGCGATCCTGAGGGATTGGGTATTCTGGGAAATCGCATTTTCCAGCCTTACGTTGATGGCGAGTTTACCCATCTTACCTTCCTTGGTATTCACCAGGATCACCCCGTTTGCACCACGTGCACCATATAGAGCGGTAGCACTGGCATCTTTCAGGATAGAGAAGCTGGCGATATCATCCACGTTCAACCGGGCCAGGTCATTTGTGCTGAGTTCAATGTTATCGATCAATATCAGCGGGTCTACCTTATAGCCAAATGTGGTCACACCACGGATAAAGAACTGGGCGTTATCCTGACCGGGTTGTCCGGTAGGCTGATAAGCGATAATACCAGCGGCTTGTCCGCCTAAGGCCATTGTCAGGTTACTCGCAGGAATCTTCAGATCAGCCGGTCTTACAGAAGTCACCGATCCTACAACCGCCTCTTTACGTTCCTTCTTACCAAAAGCCGTGATCACCACTTCTTCCGCACGCCTGATATCATCCTGCAAAACAACTTTCAGTGCTTTATTAGTACTGGTAACCGTAAAGATCTGACTGACAAAACCAACATAGGAAATTCTCAAGACTGTGCCTTCCTTTACAGTCAGCACGAAGTTGCCGTTGGCATCTGTAACGGTACCTATTTTAGGATTATCAGCAACAGTAACAGTCACGCCAGGCATGGTCTGTCCTTTGGAATCAGTGACATTACCCGTTACGGTAATGTCAGCATCGGCTGCCTCGATATTATTCTTTTTAACAGCACCGCCTTCATGCGCCATCCCGATACTGATATTCTTATCCTGGATCGTGTAATTCAGCGGCGTATTTTTCAATACCTCTTTCAGTGCTGTTTCCAGTGGTGTGTTATCAAAATCGGCATTAAATCGTGGCAGATCTTTGATCATCTTTGCCGACCATACCACATTGTATCCGGTTTGTTTATTCACTTCCACGAAAAACTGTTTCAGAGAAATATCTCTTTCGTGCAGTGTCATTTTTTGTGCGAACACCGAGGCGTTCGCTTGTAACAGAGAGAAGAAGAGCAGTACTGTAGTGATCTTCATAAATCGCAGAATTTTTCCTGCCAGACCGGGAGGCCTGCAAGTGTTGACAATAAAAAAATGTGGCATCTGATAAAAGACGGTTTAAATAAATAACGTGTTGAATCGCCCAAAGACGCAACCGGACGGCCTCTCCAGGTAGCTTCTCTTCAGCATAGTTGGTTATAAATGATATTTTTTGGTTGCTTACTTTCTACTGATCATAATGGTGGTTCCTTCCTGCCGGAAGCGGGCGGCCCCGGTGTTTTCAAGGAGATTAAGCAGTACAGAGATATTACTCTGGCGGGTAGCTACCACACCAAAGGTTTCACTACGCAGGCTTTGATCTTCAAAAATATAACTGACATTGTACCAGCGGGACATTGCTTTCATAATGGTTTCCAGCGACTGATCATCAAAACGGAAATAACCATCTTTCCATGCAATCACGTCGTCAATATTCACTTTGGATACTTTCATGGCGCTCTGATAATTTGCCTGTTCGCCCGGTCTGAGTGAAGCCTGCTGCTCACCGGCAATTACCCGTGCAGCGCCACTGACCAGGGTTGTACTGATACCCGGTTCATCTCCATAGGCTTTGATATTAAACTCCGTTCCCAGGTCTTCCGTAATAACCGATCCTGTGACTACCCTGAACGGCATCTTTTCGTCGTGCGTTACCTGGAAATAAGCTTCACCGGTTAATGTGATACGGCGCTCGCTGGCATTGGAAAATGTGACAGGAAACTTCAGACTGGACATCGCATTGAGCCAGACCGTCGTCTTATCCGGCAACACGACCATAAACTGACTACCAGCAGGCGTACTGATCACGTTATAAGCGAGCGCCCCATTGCTACCTTCCTGTTGTTCTCCTCCCTTAATATTATATATCAGCTGACCATTAGCAGCTTTTGTAACAGTCACATTACCCTGAGTGGCGATATCGCCGTTTGCAGCGTCAGAAAGCAACACCTGGCTACCATTGGAAAGTGTCAGAATGGCGCCACCTGCCAGCTGTTTACCGGTCGTATCAATCCCTTTTTGTACAAGCTGCTGCTTGGGCCTGTGTTTTGTAAAATATATACTGGTGGCTGTAATGGCAATGAATGCCACAGCGGCAGCGACCGCCCATTTTTTCCAGTTCCGGGAAGAGGTGTTCAAACCGGTCGCTTCATGGATACGGGACAGCATTTCGTGGTAAACCTCATCCTCCTTTTCATAGGATACAGCATCATGGTATGACTTTTCCCTATACCAGGCATTCAGCTCCTCCTCTTCGGCTTCGGTAGCTGTGCCATCGGTATATTTCTTAACTAACTCATTAATTCTCTGTAAATCCATATGTTAGTTTGCCGGTGGAATTATTCAACCTGGTCGTATGTTACAACGACGGCTGCTTTCATAACGTACTATATGTATATAGTGTCCATGAAAAGGGTGCTACACCCTATGAGAGAAAAAATTATTTTCGGAGCAATAAGATCTGGGCGATCGTCAGTAATGGGATACCATGGTTTCTCAGTTTACCACGGATAATGCGCAATGCCCTGTTTAATGTATTTTCCACCGTTTTCTTGGTGATGCCGGTCCTTTCGGCGATTTCCTCATTTTTAAGCCCCAGATTCCGGCTGTAATGGAATACCAGGCGGCATTTTTCCGGCAATTCTTCTACAATGCCGTCAATCATATCTTTTAAAAAGCGGGCATGTAATTGCCCTTCCTCTTCATAACGATCGTCAAAAACGTAGTTTTCCTTTGCGAGCAGTGCACGACGCTGCTCCTTCCGGTAATATTTAAATACCTGGAATTTAACGGCAGTGGCCAGATAAGCAGCCAGATTCCGGATCTCGTAGCTATTACGCTTCTCCCAGAGGTCAATGAACACCTCCTGCACAATGTCTTTGGCAGTATAATCGTCCTCACTGTGATTTAATGCGACAATGAGCATTCTCTTCCAATACCTGTTGTAAATCTCGTTATAGGCGCCTTTTTTACTTTGTTGAAGGCCTTGCAACAGTTCTTCATCTGTGTATTGTCCGTATCCCATATTCAACCATCTAAGAAGCAATAACGTGTAATTATCCTCGTTTACATGACATCGGCAGCCCTTTTTACAGGTATAAGCAGCCTGGTACCTGTGTGGATCTGTAGTACAATTGCCGACAAAGGTATAAATAGTTATCGGCTTGTGGTAGTTACCCGATGATTTCGTGCTGAAGGGGGAAGAAACCGTTCCTCCTATGCAGAAGGAACGGTTTGGCAGGTTCAGCCTGCTATTGTTTGACAAATTTCAAGACCTGGTTAATCCCTGTTGATTTCAGTTGTATTAAATATACGCCTGTTTTCAGATGGTCGACCGCGATCGATTTCCCGAAGGAGCTCAGCTCCAGCTGACCCGAATTATTATATATTTTAATACTTACAGGTGTTTTGAGCCCACTTATATATAGGGTCGTCTGGGCCGGATTCGGATACACGGCAATAGTTCTTGCTACTTCTTCCGGATGGGTATCCGTAGCAGCCAGTGCCGCAACAGCAGCTATCTGCTTTACAGTATTAGTACTTTGTGCCAGGTTGATAACAGGATCACTGCCAAAGACACCTGCACCATCCAGCGGCGCATAAATTTCAAGACTCGATTTGAGCAAATTACCATCTACCATCGCGTTAATCTCCTCTGCGACCATACCGGAACGATAAAGGAGTAAGGTACTGTAGTTCGCCGCAGGGGCATTAGCTCCATTCAGGTCGAACATCGTTGGTACTATCTTTTCGTTGACTGAACCCTGCAATACCTTATCCACATATAACAGGGTTTTGCCCATTGCATAATAATGCGTCAGGGTGACTTTATGCCATTGATTGTTGTTGAGCACAGTAATACCCGGAATACCGGCTGAGGAAGCAGACGTATAATCTATTTTACCCGAAGCATTGATTGTTAATTTGTTCTGCCCGGCTGCAGTTGTGATCAGCAATACCTGTCCTGTGGACGAAGTCTGTATGTCATAAGAATAAGTAAAGGAATGCAGGATCTCTTCCGGTTTGATCTGCAATTTATATCCGCTGCTGGCACTCAAACTTAAAGAGGTACCGTTTATTTTATAGGGCTGGGTTTTGCCTGCCTTCAGGGCATCAAACAAAGAAGGAACAATGGCATACTTAAACTCCTGGTGTCCGGCATCATTCGGATGCAGATCATCGCTTTTATAACCAGTAGCCCATTTACCGGCTCCATTGTCCAGCGCTCCTAATAAATTTACACTGGCAACGTTCCAGGAATGAATCAATAAGTTCATCTGTTTAACAAAGTTGTACTCGGTTGCGGTATAATCTTCCCGGCTGTAACAGTTGGTAATGATTGGTTCAATCCCCTGCTGTCTTGCTTTATTGATCAGCAGTTTCAAATTGTCCCTGAACTGATTGAATGTCGCTTGTCCGCCAGTAGTGATGCCTTCGTTTCCCAATGACAGTGCATAAATTACATATTTACCGCAAACCGGTAACAGGTCCTTATCCCACCTGTTTATCACACTAATGGTATTATTACCCGGAATGGAAATATTCGACACATTCCAGGTCTGCCCTACTCCACTGCCGGCACGGGCGGTAAGCAACTGCGCATATAACTGGGCATATCCCTGGTTGTTGGTCGCCCCCGTACCAGAAGGAACAGAAGAACCCATAATAGCGATGCGGCTGATATCTTTTGTAAGACAAGCTGGTTCAAAAGCAACTGGGTCTACCTGTTGCATTTTCATCACGCCCAGGTAACCAAATGCACCTTCTGTTCTGGTGACCGTCAGGTTGATATGACCATTGTCATCAGGCATGATAATATCTGAGGTCCAGATGGTTTTGTTATTACCATTGTACCCCGTTCCGCCCAGATCTGTTCCTGAGGTTTGCAGCGTTCCGTTGTAGAATGTAGCGCCTGTCAGCGAATAAGTGGTAACGCGTTTTTCAGGATCATTCCGGGTACCAAACAAATTAAAGACGTAGCCTTTTGTTTTATCCAGACCTCTTATAGAAAGATCAGATGATCCGGTTGTGTAAAAATAGTCCTGTGTAGCAGCAGGAACAGCTACATCACCCAGCAAAGCTGCATTCGGTGACAGTAAACCGCCATTCTGAATACCATTGGAAAGAAAACTGGTAGTAATCGTAGCATATGCCCCGGTAGCTGCATTTGCTTTATCTACAAAATTAACCCGTGGAGCAGTCGTATTGATGTTGGTTACATTGTTCCAGTAGTTACCATTCTGATCAGGACTCGTAGTAATATTCCCGTTGGTAACATCATTAGGACCAAAATCAACATATACTGTTTTTAAAGGCGTCACAGGCGTCCTGACCTCCTCAATTTTCAGCACACCGATATAGCCGAAAGCACCCGCTTCTCTTTTAACGGTGATGGCAATCTGGCCTTTTATATCAGGGACAATCGTACCGGTGGTCAGGATTGTGCTGTTATTACCATTATAGCCTGTTCCGCCTAAATTTGTTCCGGAGGTCTGCAATGTAGCAGTATAGGTCGTTTTACCAACAAGTGTGTAGTTGGACCGGCGCACTTCCGGATCATTACGCGTAGCAAAAAAGTTAAAGACATAGCCCTTACTGACATCCAGCCCTTTTATGATAAAGGCGGCGGTATTGTCTGTATAAAAATAATCCTGCGTAGCTGTGTTGATCGCAAAATCCTTTAGTAAGGTGGCATTTGGTGATAATAAGCCGCCATTTTGAATACCATTAGTGCTAAATCCGGCGGTAATATTTATAAACGCACCCGAAGATGCGTTCCTGTTTGTTACCAGGTATACTGACGAAGCAGTTGTTGCAGCATTGGTAACATTGTTCCAGTAGTTCCCGTTGCCGTCCGGGCTCGTGGTGATATTGCCATTAGTGACATCATTCGGGCCGAAATCTACATAGAAAGTCCTGAGGGCCTGGGCATAGGTGTTGGTCGTGACAACACAAAGCAGTAAAAGATAGAAAAATAGTTTTTTCATGGTTTAATTTTTAGGTGAAGTGGACAGACCGGTAATCATCTGATGAAGGACAGATCCGGTCAAAACGGGGTACTGGGAGGGTCGCTATCATATGGTTAATGACATAAAGTGGAATCTCATGATGAGGTGATACAGGTCATAACGCCTCAAATGACAAATCAAGATAAGTATTTAATGGAGCAAATAGTAAAAAATCTAAGGAAGTATGCCGTATTAATAAAAAAAGCCCTCAGACGTATCTGAAGGCTTTTTGTTATAACATCCTTTTATAAACGGCTATTCAGCTCTCAGGCTTTTAACCGGGTCTGCTATTGCCGCCTTTACAGACTGATAACTCACTGTCAGCAAAGCAATTGTTACCGATAATAGTCCGGCCACTACAAACACCCACCACTGTATACCTACCCGGTAAGAATAACTTTGCAGCCACTGATCCATGCTCCACCAGGCGACAGGTGCTGCCACAAAAAATGAGATGGTTACCAGTTTCACAAAATCTTTTGACAATAACCCTGTGATACTGAGCACGGAGGCGCCCAATACTTTTCGTACGCCGATTTCCTTGATCCTGTTTTCCGCCATATAAGTAGCCAGACCAAATAAACCGAGGCATGAGATGAAAATAGTCAGCCCTCCGAACAAACCAGCCAGTATACTCTGGCGTTTTTCGTTTTCAAACTTCCGCGCATATTCCTGGTCAACCATTCTCGGATCAAACGCATATTCAGGATTGTATTTCTTAAATATGGTTTCCGCCTTCCGCAGGTTTTCTGCTATAGCAATATCCTTATTCAGCTTGATCTGCATCACGCGGAAACTCATAAAACTGCTTTTCGCACCGCATATCAGTATGGGTCTGGTGGGTTCATAAGGACTGGTCAGAATGAAATCCTTGATCACTCCTACAATATGCCACCGTATATCCAGATCATCTACTGTCTTACCGATCGGGTCTTTAAATTGCATGATCTTTAATGCCGATTCATTTATAATCAGACCTGTTGAGTCGGTCGGATATTTCTGCAGATCAAAATCACGTCCCTGTACAAATTGCAGTCCTGCGGTAGTTCCCAATCCTTCATCGGATAAATACCGGTCGAAAGAAGTTTTATCATTAGGGTCTTTCCCTTCCCAGTTCTGTCCCCACCCATTGCTCCATCGTTCTGTAAGCGGAGAGTTGGTTTTTGTAACAGAACTGGCGACTCCTGATGCCAGCAATTCGTTTTTAATCAGGGCATAATTCTTAGGTATATCTCCCGTCATAAACTGGTACACGAGATGTTCCTTGTTATAACCTGCATTCCGGCTACGCGCATAGTCTATTTGTTGCTTGACGATAATCGTGCAGATAATCAGGATGGTGGAAAATGTGAATTGTACCACCACCAGCAATTTCCGGGGAGTTAATACTGCATTCGCGCTCCTGAAGGTGCCTTTCAATACCTTAATAGGTTGAAATGAAGACAGGTAAAATGCAGGGTAACTACCCGCCAATAAACCAGTGAATAATATAAACCCGATAAATGCCAGTATTGCATAGGCATTGGTAAAGTCGATAAACAACTGTTTGTCGGTCAACTGGTTATAGGCAGGTAAACATAGCTGAACAATAAACAGCGCTATGATACCGGCCAGGAAAGCAAGACAGATAGACTCTCCGATAAAATGACCGATCAGGGATGACTTCTGTGCGCCTATCACTTTTCTTATTCCTACCTCTTTTGCCCTTTTTTCACTCCGCGCTGTACTGAGGTTCATGAAATTGATACACGCAATTACCAGTATAAATGCGGCAATGATGCCAAACAGTTTAACAAAAGTACCACGGCCGCCATTATCTTCTACCCCATTGGTGAAACTTGAATATAAACGCCAGCGATCCAGCGGATAAAGGAACAGCTGCCATTTCAGTGTTTTGGCGTCGTCGCTGTAATGCTGTTTCAGATCTCTCGCCTTCAGTGATGCCGCTGCATAACTTGCATTCGGTTTTAACAGAACAAAAGTGGGTGTACTGTTATCATTCCAACCCAGATCATGCCCTTCCCCATTTTTCAGATTGCTCCTGGGCAACAGGAAATCAAAATCAAACCGGGTGTTATTAGGAAGATCTTTGAGTATACCGGTAATGGTAAAATTACCCAGTTCTCCGATCTTTATAATTTTCCCCAACGCGTCTTCCTGATTGAACAAACTCTTCGCTGTGCTTTGTGTAACAACCACCCCGTGTACATCATTCAAAGCCGTTGTCGGATTACCTTCCAGCATCGGAAAACTGAATAGCTGCAGAAACCCGGTATCAACAATATTTCCGGACCTCATTATTCTGGTCTCCCCGTGGGATAACAGTTGTGAATTATTATGATTGACCCTGACCACACGCTCCACTTCCGGCAGATCTTTTTCCAGCGCAGGGCCAACCGGGTCAGACACCGTATTCCAGCAGGACGTGTTCCCTTCTACGGATACCCTGTTCCATACTTCGTATATCCTGTTTCTCTTCTCATGGAACTGGTCATAGCTGACCTCATTCTGTATCCAGAGCAGGATGAGTATGGTAGCTGACATGCCGATGGCTAAACCCGTAATATTGATAATGGAAAAGCTTTTATTGCGGATCATATTCCGGCAGACTATCCTAAAGAAGTTGCTGATCATAATAAGTCAATGATGTGAACAGGGCAAATTGATGGGAAGAATGAGCCAAAAAAAATGCCAGTTCGCCTTTCTCTATGATTTACAGGACTATACCATCGGTATAAACGTAAATTTGTTCATTTCTGACACAAAACCTGTCCGGTTTTGAACAATAATTGCCCTCGGTCTGCTATTTTAAAAGTCCGCTCATTGCCCACCCTTCAACAAATCATCCAAATGCGATGTACCCGGTTTAGGCTTATTATCGGCATATTCTTTTGGCGTCACCTTGAACTGCTGCAGGAAACATTTTGAGAAATAGGATGGAGAACTAAAGCCCGTCATATAAGCGACTTCCGTTACCGTATGTTCACCGTTTACCAGGAGTTTTGCCGCATGTTTCAGTCTTACGAGCTTTATCAGTTCGTTAGGCACATATCCCGACAGGGATTTCAGCTTTTTATGCAGATTGGACCTGCTCATGGCCATATTCCGGCTCAGCTCCTCTACTGAAAGCTGCGGATCTATGATACGTTCTTCAATAATGCTCACTACCTTTTCCATAAATGCTTTATCGCGGCTATTGGTAGCTAACACGCTTACGTCACTGTTCGGCTGTTCTGAAAATTTCAGCCGGAGACTTTCCCTGGATGCCATCAGGTTTTTCGCCACCGCCACAATATGTTTGAATTTAAAGGGCTTCATGATATAAGCATCCGCGCCTGCTTCAATGCCTTTCAGCTCTGATTCACTATTTCCCCTGGCAGAAAGCAGCATAAAAGGAATGTGACTATACTCGATATTGGTTTTGACCTGCTGACACAATTCAATCCCGTCCATCTCTGCCATCATAATATCAGAGATCACCAGGTCGATGGCATGGGCCTCAATCAAGGCCATAGCCGCCTTCCCGTTGGCTGCCTTCAATACACTATAGCCGGTATCGCGGAAACTAGCAGCCAGGAACGTCTGTATCGCCATATCATCCTCTACCACTAAGATCAACGGTCTTTCCTCATCAAGGATATCGTCCTCCTGGCTATGTGCCTGTTTAGGGGCTTGTTCTTTTGTAACCGGTAGTTCCAGGGTAAAAATGGTCTGTTCCCCTTCCCTGCTTTCCACCAACAGCTTCCCGCCATGTTTATCTGCCAGGGAACTGGCCAGTGCCAGACCAATACCGGTACCTCCCGGGTGACGATCCTCCTGTCCTTTCCTGACCGTGGTAAAGAACTGTTTAAAGATGTTTTTCAGGTCGTCTGAGGGTATGCCAATTCCATCATCTTCCACACTGATACAAAGTCTTGCCACATCACTTTCTACACTGGTCATCTCATAAACAGAGATGCTGACTTTTTTCTTTGCATACCGGAATGCATTGATCAGGAGATTGCTCAGTATCTTATTCAGCACTTCGGGATCTGCTGGCAATGATAAACTGCTCACCCGTATGCTCAAAGTAAATTCAATATCTTTCTGATAAGGCAGTGCGGAAAACCTGGAATAAATAGATTGCACCAACGATACCACTTCTACTTCTTCCTTCCGGATCTCATACGCATCGCTTTCGATTCTTCTGAAATCAAGCAACTGGTTCACCAGGTCCATCAATCTTTCTGCATTTTCGTCCATTACAACCAGCTGTTGTTTTTCCTCCTGCTGCCACTTATTCATGGACAACAGTTTCTCTAATGGTGCAATGATCAGTGATAAGGGTGTCCTTATTTCGTGCGCCATGACTGTAAAGAATTCAATCTTCCTGGCGTAAAACTCCTGCTCTTCCTTGTTTTTCAGTCGTTCTATCCGAATCTGGTGTTTCCTCCGGATATAAGCAGAAGAATACAGATAAACACCATAGGCAGCGCCTAATGCCAGCAATACAAAAATGATATACGCCACTGTCGTTCTATAGAAAGGCGGCTTTATAATCACCTTCATGGTGGATTCGGTCACATCCCAGTTACTCTTCTCTTCTGTAGCCTTTACCCGGAACGTGTAAGTACCGGGCGACAGATTGGTATAAGTAGCCTTGCGCTGGTCGCCCACATAGTTCCAGTCTGTGTCAAAACCATCCATCTTATAAGCATAACTCAACTTCTCTGGTGCACTGAAATTAAGGGCAGCGAATTCAAAACTGATCACAGATTGGTCATGTTGTAAAACCAGTTTACTGGCATAATTGATCTGTTTAGACAAGGGGCCATCCTCCTGTATCGGTACATTTCTGTTGAACAACTGAAAGTTGGTAAAAGAGACACGGATCTTGTCTGTCACCGTGGAAACTTTCTCCGGATAAAAAGCATTAAACCCTTTGATACCGCCGGCAAACAATTTACCGTCTGACATTTTATAAAATGCCTTGTAGTCGAACTGACGGCTTTGAAGGTTGTCCTGTGGTGTAAAATGCCTTGCTTTGTGTGTTGCAGGATCTATACTATAAATGCCATTATTTGTCGTTATCCAGATCAGTCCTGCATCATCCTGCCGGATACCATATACCACATTAGCATTGATACCCGCTTTGTCATTGTAAGCTTCTACCTTCCTGGTACGGAAGTCATACTTATGCAATCCGCCACCGTCTGATCCTATCCAGAGATGCCCCTGGTGATCATCATACAGACTGGTCAGCTTGACCATCCCATCTGCTACAACTCTGTCCCATTGGTCGGTTTTCTTATTATAGAATATCAGGCCATTGTTGTAGGTAGCAAACCAAAGGGTCTTATTATCGTCTTCATAAATATCATAGATGATGGTGTTACTAACGCCTTCGCGGAGTACCCGTGTAAAATCACGCCGGCCACTATCATACTGGTCCAGTCCTTTGTCTGTCCCGATCCACATACCACCGTCCCTGTCCTGGTAAATACAGAAAACATTGTTGCTGTTCAGGGAATGAATATCTTCCGTATGGTGCTGCAAACAGGTTACCTTACCCGTCCTCGGGTCCAGTACGTTGATACCGGCCGCAAACAATCCTATCCAGATATTACCTGCGTTATCTCTCAATAAGGTGTGAATATTGTGATAAGAGAGTTTCTGCTGTGTGGGCAGAAACGGATATTGCTGGAAGGTATGGGTGATTGTATTAAAGTATTGTAAGCCGCCGTCTTCTGTACCGATCCACAACTTTCCGGGACCATCTTCCAGGAAGGAGCTGACTGCACGGCCTGACAGTCCATTTTGTTCTCCTGTAGGATAATACAATTCAAAGACAGGTCCTTTCTCATTAAAATAACTGGCGCCTCCGAAGAACGTTCCTATCCACATCGTACCAGCCCTGTCAGGGAATAAGGAGTAAATGGCATTGTCGCTGATACTGAACGGGTCATTTCCTTTGTTGATGTAGGCTGTAAATCTGTTTGTCGCAATATCCAGTACATTCAATCCCTTCTCTGTCCCCACATATAACTTATCCGGGGACACCTGGCATATCGCCCGTATAATATTATCATTGATGTCATAAGGATGGCCATTATTGCGGTACACCTGAAAGTTACGCGCCACGGGATCCCATTTGCACAAACCGCCATTCATGGTGCCTACCCACATGATACCATCCTCGCCTTTATAGATAGCATTGATCACATCATTACTTAATCCGCTGGTACCTGCATGCAGATTGGTAAATGTACCGGTAACAGGATTATAGATATCAATCCCATCTCCGTACGTACCGATCCAGATATTTCCGTCGTCATCCTGTGCGATCCGGGTCACATTATCGCTGGACAAGCGGGAATTGCCTGCCTTAAAGTTATGGAGAGATTTTTTCTGCGGATCATAGCTGTATAAACCATTCAGCCGTGAAGTAAACCAGATGATACCCTCCTTATCCCGGAGGATATCAAAAACAGTTTTCTCCTTTGGCGGACCGAAATGAGAAAACTGTTCTTTTTCCAGATCAAGTATGTATATCCCGCTTTCAGTACCTATCCAGAGATGTGTACTATCGATACGGGTGATGCAATGTAAAAAGTTGTTGCCGAGGGAAGTAGCGTCGTTCTTTTTGTACTGAAAGTTTCTGAACTGGTATCCATCAAAACGACTGATACCGTTTTTGGTACCAAACCAGAGATAACCCTGGTCATCCTGTGCAATCGTACGCACAGTGCTGGAAGGCAGTCCTTCCGCCACGGAATAATTCCGAAAACGTATCTGCTGTCCGCTGGTCTGGTAACACAAAAAAATCAGGCAATAAAAAAGAAGCTGCTTCATCGACTCATATCTGTCCATTTCAATCTGGCGGACAACACCTCATAGTAACATTCACGTATTATTTGCACAACTGTTTGATAAAGGCTTCTTCGTCTTTACTGAAAGGCGTTCCATCCTTTCTGTAGATATCATGAAACCAGAGCTGTGGTTCTTTCCCATCAGGCATCGGCGTATCCCAGGCGTAGATAGTATTGGTTTTTCCGCTTACGAATCCCCAGTTGATAGCGCCTACATTTTCAGCTTTGAGCAATGGCAGGATCAGCTGAAACAGACTTGCATTTCTCCTGGCCATGTACTCCGTACAGATCAATGGTCTGTCATACTTCCTCAATGTATCAATGGTATGCCGATGATTATCAATGTACGCATAATTATGGTAAGTGATCACATCAGAATTTTCCAGCTGAAACCGGTTCAGTTCACTGAATGCAGATCCGTCGTTCCACACACCGGCAGATATAGGTTGTGAAGGTCTGATTTCGCCCGCCCATTGAAACACCTTCTGTAGCAGGGGCATACTTTTGCCCAGCTGTTTATTATTGCCGGGCTCATTGTAAAGATCCCACAACAGTATACGATCGTCATTTTTGAAAGTAGTCAGTACATCTTTTACATAAGCCTCTAATACTTTCAACGTATCAGGATGCGTGTAGATCATCGTACCTGGATCTCTTACCCAGCCGGAGTTATGTACACCTGTTTTCGGTTCCGGTTGTTTTCCAAGCCAGGCGGTATCATTCCAGCAATCATCAAAAAATACAAACAGGGTTTTGATATGATGTTTTGAAGAGATGGTCAGATAAGTATCCAGTCTTTTCTTAAATCCGGCCTTATCAGCAGTCCACAACAGGTGATGCAGGTATACCCGCATCACATTAAATCCCAGGTTTTCTGCCCAGCCCAGTTCGCGGTTAATAGTGGCCGTATCAAAGGTTTCCGGCTGGAACATTTCCAGCTGATTAATAGCCGTAGAGGGCTGGAAATTACTTCCCTTCAGCCATCCCTGCTTTGCATACCATTCCTTTGCCTTCGCGGCGGACCATTTACTTTGTGCGGTAGCGATGTTTACAGAGAACAGACCACACACTATCCATATCATTAGGTTTCTTATGCGCATACATTTACGTTTAACAGTTGATCAATCATGCTATTTTTTACCGGGTTTAGGAAACACATTGTGGGTATTTGCCCATTGTCTCCATTGTGCCGTCATACGGGCGACTACATCGGGATGCTGTGCCGCCAGATCGTTTAATTCCGTTTCATCCTGGTTGATCTTGTAGAGATGCCAGGTGGAATCGCCGGACAAGGAGACCAGTTTCCAGTCGCCTGCTCGTACATAACGGGCGTTGAAATGCTCGTTATATAACACATCATGTCCTGGCTCCTGTTTACCTTCGAAAGCTGGTAGCAGACTGACCCCAGTGGAAGGAGTAATACTATGCCCCTTATAAGTCTGCGGATAACTGGCTTTTGCCACATTCAGGAAGGTAGGCATGAAATCCATGACGTGTGCGAGTTGGTCTGCATACGCCCCTTTCGCTTTAATACCCTTCGGCCAGTAGGCAATCATCGGCGTACGCACACCGCCTTCATAGGACTGTGCTTTCGCGTATTGATAAGGCGTATTCACTACATTCGCCCAACGCTCTCCAATGGAAGCAAAGGTGGTCTGAGGACCAGGCAATACATCTTTCTTTACCGGGTAACTGATCTCTTTTCCATCCCTGGTTTGTCCCGGACGATCGAAGCCCGGACCATATCGCATACAGTTCTCCGGACTGGCGCCGTTATCGCTTAAGAATATGATAATCGTATTGTCCAGTTTACCCGTTTCCCGTAATGTCTGAATCAGGCGACCAATGCCCTGGTCCATACGATCAACCATCGCAGCATGTACTGCCATGGCCCGTGCATCCCAGTCCTTATCCGGATTTTTATCCCAGCTCAGCTGGTTATTGATACGGGGCGATAATGGTGTGGTTTTGGGATCGATCAGCCCCTGTGCTACCATCCTTTTATAACGAGCTTCCCGGATAACATCCCAGCCACCCTTATAAGTCTGTTCGTATTTCTTTATGTCTTCCGGTAATGCCTGTAAAGGCCAGTGCGGGGCAGTATGTGCAACATACAGGAAGAAGGGTTTATCTTCTTTACTGAGCGCTCTCACATAGCTGACAGCTGTATCGTTGATCGCGTCTGTATGATAATAGTCTTTCGGAACACTTTCCACCGGCGTCGTACCATTCACCAGACTGAAAGGATCAAAATAATCGACCACACCGAAGATATTACCGTAATACTTTTCAAATCCTCTGTTGACAGGATATTGTTCCACTGGTGAGAAGTAAGGATGTGATGCCTGGTGGTTCAGCCATTTCAGTTGTGCTGCCGGTGTGGACTGTTCCACTGTATTGGATACATGCCACTTGCCTGACATAGCCGTATGGTAACCGGCATCTTTCAATACCTCTGCCAGTGTAACCGTATTCTCGGTGATATAACCCCTATATCCGGCCTCTGCTCTCGCGGTCGTCATCTCGCCGATACCTGCCTGTTGATTATATAAACCGGTCAGCAGGGAAGCCCTGGAAGGGCAACAACGCGAAGTATTATAGAAATGCCTGAAGCGCAGACCATTTGCTGCCAGATAATCGAGATTGGGTGTTTGTATCTCCCCGCCGTAACAACCAAGATCTGAGTAGCCAAGATCATCCGCCAGTATCAGCACGATATTGGGTCTTTCATCCTTACTTACTGTTGTCTTGTTGTTCTTACGACTCCCTGTACAGGAAGATAGAATGATCAATGATGATAGTAATACATTCCGCGCTTTCATAGTGTCAGTTTTTTCAGTTCAGCTTTCAATGTCTTTATGATTTCCGGATGTTGGCCGGCGAGATTATGCGTTTCTCCGGGATCCTTATGCAGATCGTATAGTTGTTCCACAGGTGACAGTCCGGTAGCTATTTCCTTGTTTTTCATCCAGTCAGGCGTAGGCGTCGTCTGAGGAGCGATATACTTCCACCTTTTATCCCGCAACGCCAGGGTGTAAGATTCTTCCAGCAGGTATTTCCTGCCCTGTACTGACTTGCCCAACCATACGTCCAGCGCATTCTGACTGTCAGGTGCAGCGCCTGCAGGTAATTTTTGTCCTGTCAATGCTGCAAAAGAAGCCATCAGGTCTACCTGCGAACACAAAGCCGCTGAAACACCAGGACGTATAGTACCCGGCCAGTAGGTAATGGTAGACATCCGGGTACCGGCTTCAAATGCGCTGTATTTCCCACCATTGAATATCCCTGCCGGTTTATGACTTTTGTTCAGTTGTCCGGCCTGGTCTTCATAGCCATCGTCTAATACAGGACCATTATCACTACTGAATACAATCAGTGTATTTTTCGCGATTCCCAGTGAATCCAACAGCTGTGTGATCTCTCCCACTAACCAGTCCATTTCTGCAATGACGTCTCCACGGGCGCCAAGTGCCGTAGTACCGGCAAATTTCCTATTCGGTGTACGCGGTACATGGATGTTAGGGAAAGGATAATAAAGGAAAAACGGCTGCTCTTTATGCGTAGTTATGAAGTCTTTCGCCTTTCCGTTCAACACCATCGGGATCTCTTCATCTACCCAACGGGCACGCTTGCCACCGGTCATGAAACCGATCCGGCTGATGCCGTTAATAATCGTATTGCTATGCTGTGTATCTGCCCGTTGCTTCAGCAATTGTGGATCTGAGAGTCCGGTAGGTTCATCCCCGATCATCGCGGCATAACTCACAGCAATAGGATCATTGGGATCCAGGTCAGGTACCCTTCCATTCTCCACAAAGACAGTAGGTACCCGGTCAGTAGTAGCCGGAATAATAAACGAATAGTCAAAACCTATCTCATTCGGCCCCGGACCAATGTTATCATTCCAGTTAATAACGCCGTTCCCCAATCCTAAGTGCCATTTACCGATCACGGCGGTCGTATACCCTGCCTGCTGTAACATACGTGGTAAAGTATACGTATCCGGTGGGATCAGCAAAGGCGCATCACCAGGAAGGATAGCTGCTTTCTTTCGAAAAGCATAAGTGCCTGTCAGTAAGGACAGTCTTGATGGCGTACAGGTAGCCGCTGTACAATGCGCATCTGTAAATCGTACTCCTTTACTGGCAAGACGGTCGATATTCGGTGTTTTTACTGCCGACGCGCCATAACAACCTACGTCACCATATCCCAGGTCATCTGCATACAAGAGGATAATATTGGGCTTTGACTGGGCAGTTACACCCGATCCGGATAAAGCGCATAGCGCAGCCAGCAATAGTATGATATGGTATTTATTTCTTTGCTCCATAATGCACAATATCTACAAAATCATTAAACCATAAAGGATTAGGCGTATAAGATCCATCTGCCTGCTTTTGCAGACTCTTCATCGGGAATATCGGATTCACAAACCATATACCGGTACCAGGAGTGACCTTTGCCGGGGCGGACTGACTCAGATAACCATAAGTAGCCAGCACCACACCATACTGCCGGAAATATCTGTAGTAGGTCTTCATAAAATGCGGCGGAAACCAGGACCGGGAAGCAAACATACGCTCCCATTCTTCCGCACTCACCTTCTCCGTATTCACTTTACTATACCATTCGTACAACTTCATATCAGGCGGATAGTTGTATTTACGGGCAAAAGCGATACCAGCTTCACTACTTCCCAATTCGTCGGACACATGCTGATTATACAAGCGAAAAAGAGAGAATTCCGGCACAATGATCGGTTTATCCGGCATAATAGTACGAACAAAACGGAACGCTTTTTCCATATCAAGTGAATCACTGATATGCAGATGGATAGCCAGTCCTTTGATACGGCTATTGTTCTGTGCCAGCCGGATCAATCCTGTTACTCCCGGCTTCTGCTGTTGTTCTTTTTCAAACAGTGCAGGCAATGAGCCTGCATACACATCAGGACGTGTCAGCTGTGGATGTTGCCGGTAATAAGGCTCCACCACTTCATTCAATAATCGCTCTGTAAACCTGACCAGCGGTACGATGCCTTCTGCATTGACCTGCAGGTCCTCTTCCATCGTTTCCAGGTTAGGTTCATTACCCAACTTAAAAATGTCTATAGAAGCGCCCACACGATTGAGTATAGCGGCTACCGTTGCAAAATACTTTTTCTCTTCCGCCGAACCCGGAGCTGGTATCGGCAATTTATATTTCCTGAAGTCCCAGCGGAAGCCAAAGGCTACTTTATAACCCGCTTTTTTCGCTTCGATCAGTTGCTGTAAACCCGGTTCGGTAGCTGGGTCCTTTGCGCCATTGATATATTCAAAAATATAAGGCGTAGTACGGATCCACTCCACCGGTGTTTTCCGCAAATATGCCATATCAATGATCTCAGGATCGTGATTAAAGTTAGCGCCTATTTCCTGGGCATACATGCCGCCAGGAAGCAATATTATCAACGCTGTAAATATCTTTCTGATCATGTTAATTTGATTTAAGAGCGTCATAGAATTTTGCCGCACGATCTGTATCCGGCCGCAGTTTCCCATCTGTCCATTTTACCGGTACAAGTCCTGGTCTGCAGGTAACCGTAAACTTTGTACCCATGATCCCTCTTGGGTTAAAGAAGGTAGTTGACCACCAGTAACCATCCAGGTCCTTAAAGATATTGTTATGACCACCTTGTAAGATAGCGGCATAACGCGGACCATAAGGACCATAAATATTATCAGCTTCTGCCACTACTACATCATAGCTATACAAAGAATCCTTTCTATTTTTATCATCCCGCAGGTATGAAAAAGTACTATCCGCTTTTTTTACAGACCAGATAGTTTGCAGGAGCTGGTATTTCCCCTCATGCCTGGTGATAAATACACCTTCAATATAGGGTTCCTGTTGATAGGGTGTTTCTTTCAATCTGCGAAAAGGTGCTGCTACATCACTCAGATCGTCCTTCATCCTGGTGATAAAATGATTATGTCCGATCAGATATACCGCGCCGTTATCATCTTCAAAAAGGCTGAGATCTATATTGGGGAAGAGTGCCTTTTGCCTGTTCCCTTTTATGTTTCTGTAAGGTCCTTCCGGCTTACCTGAAATACTTTCCAGTACAAAAGATCCGATACCACCATTGATACAGGCGATCAGCAGCCATTTCTTTTTACTTTTGATGTAATGCAACTCAGGCGCCCATACTGCACGGTAGAATGAATCAAGCAGGTCTTTGTTGGGAGACATCGCTCCAGGCTCCAATACTTTTCCTTTTTGCTGCCAGGGAGCAGCGTCCTTGTCAAAGCTCCAGATCCTTCCCATAGACTCCCATTGCTGCATATTTTTTGATCGCCACAGATACAGTCCGTCATTATAATCCCAGCAATGCACACGCCCTGCAGGAAACACTCTGCCAGGCGTAGCTGTAGTACCGGTCATATAATAATATCCATCCGGTCCGGTCATAACGTATGTATCCCGCATCCATTGATCCATCACCGGTACGACGGATGCCGGTACGGTTAAAGCAGGATCGCCAACCGGCGCCGTTGGGTTACTGTATGTAGGGGACTGTCCATAGGATACCAGTGCAGACAGGCATACAAACCATGTGATAGCAATACTTCGTTTCATCATAATGAATACTTCCTTTAGCTTATACTATTGATCAATAATCCGGGTTTTGCTTACATGCCGGATTCGCATCAATTTCCGTCTGGGGTATCGGGAATAATTTATGCTTGTCAGCGGCAGCAGTAATCCCTCTTGCTTTCGCCAGTGAAATGAATTTATCATGACGCAGCAGGTCTTCTCTTCTCAGACCTTCACTATAAAACTCCCATGCTCTCTCCCGCAGGATCAGGTCTCTCAGTACTTCTTTACCTGTAGCATCCGCCATCGTCAGATTGCCGATACCCGCTCTTTTCCTGACCTGGTTGATCAGATCCAGCGCTTCCTGTGTAGGACCATTCACCTCATTCAATGCCTCTGCACGGCTCAGTAATATGTCGGCATAGCGGATAATAGGCACGTCGTTGCCGCTATGGTTTCCGACAGTGGCATTATCCCAGTATTTCAGACTTCTCACATTATCCGGTGTGGAGAGCAGGTTCACCCAGGCATTCGAGGTATTTACATAGTGACGCAACAGGAGAATGGATCGCTGGTCATTGATGGTATCAAATGTATTGGTAAATGCGGAGCGCATTCTGTATTGTGTGGCAAAATTGGCCATAGAAGCTGTCCAGACAAACGAAGGCACCTGAGCGGATGTTTTGAAACCAGGCGGTAAAGCACCTGCTGAATACCAGTTACCAAAGCCATCCTGATTCCGGCAGGGATGTACCATAATCATTTCCTTGTTACCTTCATTTTCTACGGTGAACAGGTTCTGATAAGTAGGGAACAACTGGTAATACCCGAAATTTGTGACCTGCTGACAAGCATCCGCTGCCTTCTGCCATTGACGGGTATTGAGATAGAACTTGGCCAGCACACTCCAGGCAGCGCCCTTATTAGCCCTGGCAAACGCTTCCTCCTTACCGGGATCCGGCAGATCAGTAATGGCTGCTGCCAGCTCCGTCTCTATAAAAGACTTCATCTGTTCGTCCGTTGCCCTTGCCAGTGTTGCTTCAGCAGTACTGGATGTACGCAGCGGCACCGGGCCAAACCAGATATACAGCAGATAGTAGCCATATGCCCGCAGGAACCTGGCTTCTGCCGCATAGCCTTTTTTGCTGGCATCCGGCGCATTTACGTTGCCGATATTTTCCAGTACAATATTCGCATCGCGGATTGTACGGTAAGTAGGCGCCCATACGTCTGCCTGCAAAGTACCCAGCGAAGCATCCCATGTAAAGTTGATCAGCTGCACCAGTGTGAGGTTTTCCGCACCACCGGTATTATAGCCGACATCAGTGGTTACTTCCGCATTGTTGATCAGATAGCGGGTGGGTGTTGGATTTTGAATACCTGCATAAGAAGAAAACAAAACGGATCTGATTCCTTTCTCTGTCGTCAATACATTTCCAGGTGCGAACTCTCCCGGAGGCGTAACATCCAACGCTTTCTCACAGGCAGTTTGAGTCAGTATAGCGACGATTATTAAAGACAGTATGATAAACTTTTGCATAAAATCATTTTTAGAATTGAACATTTAACCCGAATAAAAAGCTGCGTGTCATCGGGTAAGAGCTATAGTCTATTTTCAGGATATCATCACCGATGGAATTCACAGCAGGATCAATGCCCGAGTATTTGGTGATGGTGAACAGATTCTGGCCGGTCACATAAGCCTGGAGCCCTTTTATTACTTTATTATGCAAATTGAAATCGTAGCTGAGCCTTACAGATTGCAGCCGCAGGTAAGAAGCATCTTCTACGGTTCTTGAATTCACTGTTTGTTGTCCCTGTGATGTAGGGTTGACAAATGAAGGATATTCATTTGTCGGGTTCTCCGGTGTCCAGCGGTTCAGGTAAGGTTTTGCCAGTTTATTCCTTCTGAAGCTGATAGGAAAATAACTGTCAATAGCTGCATTGTTCAATACACTACCGCCTTTTGAACCTTCCAGGAATACAGAGAGTGATACACGTCTGAAGCCGAAAGTATTGGTAATACCATAGGTAAAATCAGGCAGTGACTTACCAAGAATAACACGGTCGTCTGCATTGATCTGTTTGTTATTATCCAGATCCCTGAACTTCAGATCACCTGGTTTCACACCGGTTGGCGCGTTAGAGAAATCATCATGCGTCTGCCATACGCCCAGTACTTCATATCCATAGTAAGACCCCAGGGATTCGCCGGGTTTGATAATACTGGCATTGGTAATGAAACCTGCGCCACCGGTGATGATCTGTTTCAGCGGTCCGAGACTTAACACCCGGTTCTTTACAGTAGAGAGTACAGTACCGATGTTCCAGTTGAAGCCTTGTTTACTGCGAAGCACATCGGCGGCAATATGCAGGTCAATACCGGTATTTTTCATACGACCGATATTCTGCGTTTTTACAGCAAAACCAGTACTCAAAGGTTGTGGCAGATCGAGTAGCAGGTCTGAAGTACGTCGTTCATAATATTCAAGTGAACCGGTAAGCCGGCTATCGAAGAGTGCAAAGTCGATACCGATATCCGCCTGTTTAGCCGCTTCCCATTTCAGGTCCGGGTTGGCTACACGGGAAGGCGCCAGGGAGGTATAACGGTTTCCGCCAAATACGGCATCTCCTCCGCCGGAGAAGGTGGTGATATAAAGATAATTGGCGATCGACTGGTTACCGATCACACCATAGCTGACTCTGAATTTCAGTTCATCGATAAAGCTGACACCTTTCAGGAAAGACTCTTCATGCATTTTCCAGCCCAGTGCGACAGAAGGGAAATAGCCAAAACGGTTATTAACGCCGAACCTGGACGATCCATCTGCCCTGAAGCTGGCAGTCAGCAGGTAACGATCTTTGTAACTATAGTTCACCCTTCCCAGGAAGGAAATGATTTTTGTAGATGCACGGCCGCTACCAATCTGGTTCAGGGTACTGTTGCCGGTACCGATGGCATTATAGGTAAGATCGGGTAATGCATATCCACGACCGTTACCACCAAAGGAATTGGATCCGAAATGTTCAGAGGTAGCGCCTGCTACTGCATTGATAACATGATCCTGACCAAATTCCTTTTTATAATTCAGCGTAGCCTCTCCCATGTAATAGTTCACGTTACCGGTATTAATGGAAGCGATACCGCCTGTGGGTGCACCCAATATCGTGGATGGGTCCAGCCAGGTATTACGCTGGGTAATATTCACATCCCCGGATCCTTTTATTTTAAGCGAAAAGCCTGGCACGAAAAAGTACTCGCCATACACAGTACCGAAGGTCCGGAACCCGTCACTATTAGCATATTGTCCATTTGCAAGAATCAGCGGGTGATCGATGGTAGTCATGAACGGTGAGCGGTTATAGCTACCATCCGTATTGAATATCGGATAGCTGGGATCGTAGTTGATCGCAGCATATAAGGCACTGGCGTTTTCATTTACACCGATCCCTACAGAGTTGAAGTTATCCCGTATATAAGAGGTATTGAAGCTGACCCCAAATGCATACTTCTGTGCCACGCTATTTTCGAGGTTCAACCGCGCAGTATATCTTTTTACAGAAGAATTCTGCAATACGCCTTCCTGGTTGAAATAACCCAGTGAGGCATAGAAACGCGTATTGTCCTTTCCGCCGGATAAAGAAAGGTCATGGCTCTGTACATTGGCGGAGCGGTATAGCTCCTTTTGCCAGTCTACATTTACCGGGTCATTGGTCACCCTTTCGGAGGCAACCCCGCCGCCGTCGTCAATAATGGCGTTTAGTACGTCTTTATATTGCTGACCGGTCAGCATTTCCAGTGAATTGGATGCTTTCTGTACACCATAATAGGTGCTGTAGTTAACGCTTAGCCTGCCGCTCTTCCCTTTTTTAGTGGTAATCATGACTACCCCATTGGAACCACGGGAACCGTAAATAGCGGTCGCAGAAGCGTCCTTTAGTATTTCGACTGACTCAATATCTGCCGGGTTCAGACTATTCAACGGATTACGGGGATTGGGCGTAGCTACAAAGCCGGCACCGCTACCTGTTACCGGAGAAAGGTTATTCACCGGCATCCCGTCAATGACATATAAAGGGTCATTTCCGGCAGTAATCGAACTCGCGCCACGGATCTTCACGCTCATGGCACTGCCAGGTTCCCCGCTTTTCTGGTATACCTGTACGCCGGAAGCACGTCCCATTAATGTCTGCTCGACGTTGATATTGGCGCCTGGTGTAAGATCTTTTGATTTCAGGGATACGACGGCGCCCGTCACATCCGACTTTTTCACTGTTCCATATCCGACAACGACCACTTCGCCCAGGTTCTCGTTCTTTAATTCCAGGGCGACCTCCAGAGTGCTATTGTCAGCTACAGGCACTTCCCGGGTGGCATAATCCACTAAATAGAATAATAATACGGCCTTATTGTCCTGTACCTGGATCGAAAAGTTACCGTTGGCATCAGTGGTGGTTCTGGTATTCCCCCCTTTTAATAATACGGTTACGTTGGCCAGTGTCGTCCCTTTGTCGGCTGACGTAACCTTCCCCCTGACAATTCGGTTCTGGGCATTCGCCAGCAACCCAAAAAATAATAGCAATTTGATCAGCAGCAAACGTGCAGCAAGTGTTGGAATTCTCTTCATTTGAAATTGGTTTTAACGGGTCTTGGCAAACCAGGGATGCAGGAATGAGTGCCTGAGGCTCAGTGGTGGAATTGCCCCTCAGTGTTCCTGATGTATTTTAAAATTGCGGCCGTAAGGTGGGTGGGCCAGATAAGAAATGATGCCGCAGGAGCACTAAACGGCCCTGTCAGCGTTTTTGAAAAACGTAACGTACTCTTCATGATGGAATTTATATTGGCTCGTATAAAGTACCGTTCAATAGGTCGTTACGACTGTAATTTTTGTAGCAAAAAATGAGAATTATGTAGCAATAGTGATGGAGACAAAAATATATCAAGCTGATTTACAACGTCTTACATTTATTTATATCACTAGAGTAGGTCTTACAGTAACTTTATTAACAGCTGACGCTTTTCTTACCTGTATAAATGTTTATGCCTGAATCAGCTATTCTACCTGCGGGCATCATCGCCGGCCTTTTCTTCGATGTATCCCCTTACTACACCGCCATTACGCCGTTATTTCTTCGTTCATGAACGGAGAGATAGCGGCGTAATGGCGGGGTAGTAAGGGTTTTATCGGACAAATAGGGACAAACATTAGCCTGAACCCTATAAGCTGTCATCAGTAAATTTTCCGCATTGCGTAAATTCTTTTCCCGATTGTTAAAGGGTTAATACGGCTGACTGCGCCAATTTTGCGGAAATTACACCCATCACACCATGAGGCAATTTTTTCAGATTTTCCTCTTATTGTTACCTTTCTACTGTTTGGCGTCTGTGAATGAAGAGAATGATTTTGGTACCATTAAAGGCAAAATAACAACCAACGACAACCGCCCTGCATCCGCGGTAACCATTATGATAAGAGGTGCAAAAAAGACAACACTTACAAACGAGGATGGTACATTTACCATTTCGCATGTTCCGACAGGCACTCACCAGCTGGAAGTATCCCTGGTTGGTTATGCCCCTTTACAGGAGGAAGTAAGTGTGGAAAAAGGAAAGGTGACAGAGATCGCGCTGCAATTGCAGGTATCCAGTACACAGTTGAAGGAAATATCCATCACTTCCAATCAGAATAAATTCAGTCGCAGGGAAAGCGAGCAGATCGCCCGTCTCCCCATTAAAAATCTGGAAAACCCACAGGTATATTCAGTAGCGGGAAAAGAACTGATCGAAGAACAGGTGATCACCGAGAGAACTGACCTCTACCGTAACATCCCCGGGGCAGTACCCAATTTCGCCGCCGGTGGTTCCCAGGGTATGACCATCCGTGGTTTTTCAAATGGCATGGGTATGCGTAACGGCATGGTTACCAGCGCCATCGTTCCACTGAACCCGATCATTCTGGAAAAAGTGGAGGTGATCAAAGGCCCCTCCGGTACTTTGTTTGGCAGTAACCGTAATACCACCTTTGGCGGCGTATTTAATTATGTCACCAAAAGACCTTATGACACCTTCGGTGGTGAAGTCAGCCTTACAGGTGGCAGTTTCCAGTTTGGCCGTATCACCGCAGACATCAATACACCCCTTAATAAGGAAAAGACACTCCTGTTCCGCCTGAACGCAGGCGCCCAAACAGAAGGTTCTTTCCAGGACCAGGGCTATGCTAAAAACTATACCATTGCGCCTACCATTACCTATCAGCTGACCGACCGTCTGAAATTAACGCTGGATGTGGAGCTGACCAGGGCTTCTTATACCACTACCTCCTTTGGTATAGACTCTATGAGCAAAGTGACGGCCCGTAACTTTAAAGACCTGCCGATCGGCTACAAACGCTCTTATATTAATAACAGCGTAGATGTATCCAACGGTATCAATAATATCCAGGCGCAGGCAGAATACAAGATTTCCGACAACTGGACTTCCCAGACCAACTACCTGTATTCCGAGGGCTTTTACAAACACCTGCTCTGGACGACACTGTCACTGGTAAGTGATTCCATAATGGCCCGTACCGTCAGGAACCAGACGCCGGAGACATTTGGCAATATCCAGCTGCAACAGAACTTTATCGGTGATTTCTACATTGGTTCCTTCAGGAACAGGATGGTCATCGGACTGGACTACAACTATAACTACAATCAGTTGTACCGCGCCACCGTATCATATGATAAGGTAAACATCAACAATCCGTTACCGGATATCAGTGCAGAGAAAATAAATGCCCTGGCTTACCAGAAGGGCTTTGTAGGTACAACCTCTAAAGCGTACAATTACAGCGCTTATATTTCGGATGTATTTAATATCACGCCTTCCCTGATGGCAATGCTGAGTTTACGTGCTGACCGTTTTACGACGGACGGAACCTACGCCATCGCCACCGGCAAATACACCGGAGAGTATAGCCAGAACTCACTGTCCCCTAAATTCGGACTGGTATACCAGGTCGTAAAAGAGAAAGTATCCATTTTCGGTAACTACATGAACGGTTTCGTAAACCTGGGCCCTGTAACCCAACCGGACAACACGATTCTCACCCTGAAGCCGCAATATGGCAATCAGTGGGAAGGTGGTGTAAAGGTGGACCTGATCGAGGGTAAACTGAGTGGAAGTGCCAGCTATTACGACATCGCTGTAACTAACTCCACCCGTACAGAAGTACAGGATGGTAAGACCTTCACCCGTCAGGACGGTACACAACATAGCAAGGGTTATGAAGCTGATATTACTACCAGCCCTGTATCCGGCTTAAATATCGTAGCTGGTTACGCACATAACGAAAACAAATATACCAATGCCAGCCCTGCCCTGCAAGGCAAATATGTGACCGCCAGTCCTAAAGATGTAGCAAACATCTGGATCAGCTATCACCTGACACGCGGTAAGGCAAAAGGGCTTGGTTTTGGCGCTGGCGCGAATTATATCAGCGATTCCTGGTTTGAGGCGACCAACACCTTTGTATTGCCTAGCTATACACTGGTCAATGCAACCGTATATTACGATCAGCCTAAATTCAGATTATCTGTGAAAGCCAATAATCTGCTGAACCAGGAATACTGGAATCCGGTAGGTACGCCACAAAAACAACTGAACTTCCTGGGTAGCATCGCCGTGCGATTCTAGGCTATCTGTTTAAAAGCATAAAGAGAGAGGGTGTCCGCCATTAATAGCAGACACCCTCTCTCTTTTAGTGAACGGGTAAAAGCAATTATTAGTGCTGTACCTGTGAAATATCCTGTTGCTGCAAACTGGTATAATCCAACTTGCCATTAGGCGTCAATGGAAAATCATCCACCAATTTCGCTTTAAAGGCTGTCGGATGTAGCCCCAGCTTTTTAGCCAGCAGGGATCTTATATAACCTTCTTCCAGTCCTGTCAGCCGGTGAAATACCAGCAGGTGTTTGTCTTCAACACCGACACAGGCAAATGTTTCTCCCTGTATCTCCTGTTTTAATATGCTTTCTACTTCATCGAGGTTAATACGGGTACCAAACAACTTTACAAATCGTTTCAAACGACCGGTAATATAATAGTACCCATCTTCATCACAGGTAGCTACATCACCGGTATGCAACACCGGTAAACGCTCAAAAGTAGTCAGATCAGCTGCTAATGTAGCATAACCGCCGAATACATTGGGTCCGCTGTATAACAGTTCACTGGTATCAGGGGCCAATGTGAACTGACCTCCCTTGATGGGTTTACCAATGGACCCGTTTTTTGTCAGCAGGTCATGAGGTGGCATATACGCCATACGGGCAGTCGCCTCCGTCTGACCATACATCACAAAAAACTGCTTGTTTCTGTCAGCCATGTATTCACCGAAAGACCGGATCAGGATACCATTCAATTTCCCACCTGCCTGTGTCATGTATCGCAATGAAGGATATTCCTTGCGGTTAAACCCGATCCGGTGTAATAGCTCATAGACATAAGGTACGCCTGCCACAGAAGTATATCCATAGCGTTCCATATCCTCCCAGAATTCCTTCTGTACCACATCCCGGTTACCACATACGATCTGTCCGCCGGCAATGCTGTTGGTTGTAAACACAGACAGTCCGTATGAATAGAATACCGGTAAGTTCAATGGTGTAATATCACTGTTATTTACAGGCAGATAATCAAGAATGGACAAGGCATTTTGTACCAGGTTATCTTCGGATAATTTTACAAACTTGGGCGAGCCGGTCGTACCTGAAGTACTCAGTAATAATTTTATATCCGGGTGTATTACATTCCTGATGCCCCTACTATTACAGAAGAGCATATTATCCTGTAAGTCCCAATCGGGTATGGCAGTTCTTGTTACATCGTAAATGTAATAAGGTGCATATGTCTCTTCCAGCCGCTGTTTATAATCAGGATGCAGCTTCGGACTTAGCAATGCCAGGGTTAACCTGCTATTCAGACATTGTAATAACATCTTTACAGATGCAATAGAATTATCCAGGTATAGAAATGCCAAAGCAGGTCTTTCTGTAATATCCCAGACGTCTTTCATCAGATCCGGCAGCGTATAACTGTCTCCGGTCACTGCATCGAGATACCGGAGACTTTTATTCTGCGCAATCAATCCATATAAACTCATATCTCTATGTTATGCTTTCTAAGGGTTTCCTTTACTTTTTCCACGCTGCTCATTTCCAGTACTTCGTCTGTATCAATAGTGATATCAAAAGCAGCTTCCAGTTCTGTAATAAGATAAATGTGCGATACAGAATCCCATTCCGGGATACTCTGATAATTAAGGTCATCCGTTACCTGTTCTGCAGGTATAGATAATGCAGCTGCGATGATATCGTGTAATGTTTGAGTTGTGTTCATAAGACAATATTTTTTGATCAGATCTTTACTTTTTTCCATTTACCGCTACGGAATACGATAAGACAAGCAGCGGCCAATACTATTTCAGATGCCAGTATAGCAATGAAGATACCCTGTGGTCCCCAATTGGAATGTATACCTAAGAACCAGGCCAGGGGCAGCTGTGTTATGTAAAACATCAGCACATATAACAGGGTGACCACATTCACAGAACCTGCGGCATTCAGTGAGCGGGAGATCACCATTGTATATCCAAAGAAAAAATAAGCAATAGACATATAACGGAGATAAAGCGCCGCATGCTGCGCAACGGTTTGTTCGCGGGTAAAAATGTGTACAATACTTTCTCCGGAGGCCAGCAGAAATAAGGCGATACTACCCAGAAAACACATATTGAAAGCGCCGGTTTTCCAGACAGATTGCTCTGCCCTTTCCGGCTGACCAGCACCCAGGTTCTGCCCTGTCAGGACACCGGCAGCATTAGCGATACCCCATGCGGGTAATACCGTAAACATGATAATACGGTTCGCCACAATATAGCCCGCTAATACACTCTCTCCCAGTTTCGCAACGATGATAATCATCAGAAAACGGCTGGAAGAAGGAATGATGTATTGTAGTGTACCGGAGACTGCCAGTTTACATATACGTTTAATGATAGCCGGCACCAGCATCAGTTGCTGTCTGCCGATCTTGATCACTTTTTCCGCCTTTGCAAAATACCAGCATTGATAACTTACGCCTACAAGATTCGCGATACCGGTAGCCATTGCTGCGCCTAACAATCCAAAGGACGGAATAGGACCTACACCAAAGATGAGTACCGCACACAATACGGCATTCACAGCATTGGACAATAACAATGTACGCATCGCCATGGCTGCATTACCTGCACCTCTGAATATACCATTCATTAATACGCGCATCACCACCAGCAGAATACAGCCAAACATAATACGTGAGAACAGATCGCCCTCATGTACGAGTTCGGCGGAAGCGCCTGCCAGGTGCAGGATACTTCTGTTAAAGCTGATGGATAGTGCGCTGAATATGACAGAGATCGTGATACCCAGGTAGATGGCCTGCATCGCTGCAAGGCCAGCCGTACGTGGTTTCTTCTCTCCTACCCGCCTGGATATAACAGCAGTAGCGGCAATACTCAGGCCCATCGCTACAGAATGGAAAATGATGACCACTGAATTGACGATCCCTACAATGGTGATAGCCCTTTCACCCAGGCTGCTCACAAAAAGAAGGTCTACCATCACAAATAAGGATTCCATCGCCAGTTCCAGCATGGATGGTACAGACAACAGAAAGGTGGCGCGATTGACACTACCGGAGGTAAAATCTTTCTCCGTACCGGCAATCGCGCTCCTGAACAGATTTAATATAGAACGGGCTCTCAGCAGCACAGCATTCATTCGTAATATGGTTTAACGTTAATGGATGGCTAAGTTACTAGCAGTTTCTTTGACATTGATAACACCGAAATCCTGGTAGGCAATGCGCTCTTCTATCTTATACACTTCTCTGCCCGCAATCGCATTAATGATATGTGAATTGCGATAAGCGCCCATGCCCAGATCCGGCGTTACAAAACCATGCGTGTGCAGTTCTGCGTTCTGTACAAAGATCTCGCTGTTCTGGATATCTATGGTGTAGTTACGGTGTACATCCATCAGGTTGTCGGATGTACGACGGATACGCTCTTCAATACCACTGATGATAGCAGGCTCATTGTATTTATACCCTGTTGCCAGTATAACCGACTTCGTATCCAATGAGAAGCGGCGTTGCTGCTGCACATGGTTAAAATGTAAGGTATAAGTATCTGCACCGGTTCCAGGTTTGATGTCCGTCAGCTCGCTATTGGTGTTTAACTGTACATTGAGCTTTTTACCCCCCACACTCATTTCATACATGGTATCAAAGATCTCATTGATCAGATCATAGTTGATGCCTTTAAAGAGCGTATTCTGGGCCGCCAGGATCTTCCTGCGGCGCTCTGGTGGCATTTCATAGAAATAGTCCACGTACTCCGGAGATGTCAGCTCTAATGTCAGCTTTGAATATTCCATCGGGAAAAACCTGTCCGCACGTGTAAACCAGTTCAGTTGCAGCCCATTCGCTGTTGCTGGCAACAGGTCATAAAATATCTCCGCAGCACTCTGGCCGGAGCCAATGATCGTCAGGTTTCCTTTTTCCAGTATATCTGCCTTGTTAGGAATATAAGCGGAGGTATGAATGACGCCAGGCAGTTGTTCCCTGTTCACAAAAGAAGGTGTATAAGGTTGTGTACCTGTGCCGAGTACCAGTTTTTCCGCATACCAGGTAGATACATCACCTGTCCTGGTATTTTGTACCGTTACTTCATACAAACCGTCTTTATAAGCCAGGCGGGACACTTTATGAGAGAAGCGGCAGGAGGGCAATTGCTTTATGGCCCACTGACAATACAGATTGTATTCTCTGCGCAGCATGTAATAACTCTCCCGGATAAAGAAAGGATATAAACGACCAGTTTGTTTCAGAAAGTTGAGAAAGCTGAACCAGCTGGTAGGATCAGCCATCGTTACCAGATCAGTACCCATAAAAGGTGTTTGTAAAGTTGCACTGTGCAACATCAGACCAGGATGCCAGTCGAAGCCTTCTGACTGATCAAAAAATACGGCGCTTACGTCTTTAACAGGATGCAGCAAGGCAGCAAGTCCCAGATTAAATGGCCCTATGCCGATACCAATAAGATTATATACGGGAGCGTGTTTCATGAGTTGTTTGTTTAATTGTTGGAATGGTGTTTTGTGCAGCGAGATGCTGGTTCTCCGGAAATTTCGCCCAATACCATTCACGGTAACAGAAATTGAGATTGGCCTTTTTATGTGGCAGCTGTATGACCTTCTCTACACGGAAGCCAACATGTGCTTTGTTCATTAATGCAGCCAGAGATTCCACAGATCCCTCGCCTACCATCTTACCCACTTCCGGATGCGCAAATACCCAGTCAAGCATACATTGGGTGGATGGAGAGGAAAACTTCAGCTTAGGGTCTACCGGTGCAATGAACTGATGGGTGCCGTAATCTGTTGGCAAGGCATCGTAATAGTCCGCCAACACATCACGCACTACCCAATACACTTCAAAGTTGTAACTGGGCGTACCATTGATTTCTCCTATGTAACTATGCGACCAGTTTCCCGGCAACATCGTGCGGTAGTACAGTTCCAGTTCACGCAGGGGCCAGTCCATCTTCCAGATCTTCTTTGCATGTTCACGGTTAAACCAGTCATGCACCATTTCCAGATCACGGTCGATATCAAATGGCCGTATACTGACAGTGATATCTTCTTTCGGAAAATACCGGCTGTATACCGATTCTTTCCCCACAGGCTGAATAAGCGCAGCTGAAAAGAATGCCTTGTGTAATGGATTGGGATAAGGACGAGTCACCTTATCCTCTCCCAACAGAAAGGATAACAATTCATTAGGCACCGATAACTTATTACTGTTTAACAAGGGATGATCCACCAGTGATTGTTCACATCTTTCGTAAATGGCACTTAGCAGTTTTGTTTCATCTGCCTGTTGCTGGTAACCCAGACAAGCCACCATGGGTAATACATCCTGTACCAGCCATTGCTCCGGTGCTGCGTGCCGACTGATATCTGTAACCGATAATAAGGTATTAAATGCTGCCATATTCCCCCCTTCCAGCTGCGACGGACAAGGGAAAGCGGATAACTTATCCAGCGCCTGTTCCAGTTGTATGGCAGGATATTCCTCCTTTAGATGATCGGCTATTACTGTCAGTAAGCGCGTAGCATCGATCGTACTGATCAGATCATCAGAGAGCGTTCTCTCTATTGCAGGATAGTCAAATACATGATAACCGCTTTCAGAGAAATAACGGAACGGAACAAATACTTCCTTTCCAGCTATACTGAAGTCCAATCGCAAATGGAACCGATGCCCTGTAGTGGAGAAATAGTCCGCAAGTGCCTTGTCATATTTTGGGATGCCTTCATAACAGCTCCAGTTGGAGAATCCCCTGCAATAGCTGTTAATGATGGCAGTCATAATAGGTGTGTTCATTTTTATTGTTTTACCTGTGACAGCCATCGACGTATTTCCTGTACAGCCAGCTGCACACGCAGCTGACCAAATAGTCTTCCCTGTTCAGGTGTTGCCAGACAGGGATCTCCGGATACGCCGGCAGCATCCAGCGGACCATTACCCAGATGCGTCGTATCTCCGGCAGCCAGATAAGCGGTGCGTACTGCTGCTGGTAATACGGCCCAAGTTTCCGCTGTATCCCACAAGCCGCCATGTCCACCGGGCACCAGTCCCTGACGGGCGATACCGGCTTCTATCTGCGCTCTTGCTGTCGCGTATCCATCACTTGAAAAGAAAACCCGTACTCCTCCGGGGCGGAGCGTACTATCCAATTTGGCTGCCAGTGTTTTTAAAGGACGCTGACTGTTAAAGTGATCACTCATCAGGATGATATAACGGAAGCCGGAACCCACCATACTTCGCACCAGTTGTTCATTTACATCAGAGAAAGTCTGATCGGTCAATGAAATGGTACCAGGATAACGTTCCAGTACCGGACTGTTAGGTGCAAAAGGAAGTACCGGTGCTACAAGCGTATTACCCAGACTATCCGCGATCTGTGCTGCATACCGGTATACACGATAGTTGTGCTTACCTAGTGCCAGGTGTGGACCAGACGCCTCTGTACCTCCGCTGAAGATCAGCACTGTGTTAGCTCCGGCAGCCATACGAGTCGCCAGTTCCCGCGAAGTCATGGCCTCTATCAATACCTGTTCAGGCGCTTGTGCCCATACACGGATACAGATAAGAAAGAGCAGACAAATAACACCGGCTATCTTTCTCATACGGTGGCCATTTTAGTGTAAGACGGCGAAGGACTGAAAGCCGCTATCGGGTTTTCTACAATGCCAATAGCAGGCACATCGAAAGGATTTGCCCTGTTGCGTAACTGCCGGTTATTACTGATCTGTAAGCGGTTCAATGCATCCGGATTAATCTCTTTTACAAAGAGGTCATACTGCTGAAACTTCTGTTCCAGTTGTGGATGTCTTTCCCTGTATGTCAGTATTACCTGTGCTACCAGTTCCCAGAAACTTTTCTCCGGATAATCCATATGCTCTTCGAGAATGGCCGCTATAAAGCGGAAAATACCATCGAATATCTGTGTGAATAATGGCAGGGTTCTTACTTCGTCAGGTACGCTCACACGTAAGCGACTGGCAATTTCCGGCAACGGTACCTCTGCACTGAGTACAGATACTTCCTCTCCTATATCTTTCATGATCGTGCGTACCGGCACATGATTCTCCAGTACGAGTATGATGTTCTCGCCATGCGGCATAAACACCATATCATGCTGATAGAAACAATGCAGCAAAGGACTCATGTAAACATGTATATATTGCTGTAACCACGCATCTGCATCCAGACCGGAAAGTTGTATCAGTTCGGGCAGCAACGCCTCTCCCTGTGTATCAACATGCAGCAGGGCTGCCATGGTCATAATACGCTGACCAGCTTTCATTTTGGATAAAGGACTTTCTCTCCATAATGCAGCCAGCATTTTCTTGTATGGATTGTCTGTCTTCGTCGCCTGCTCATAGTAATGATTCGAATAGCCGGTAGTGGCAATCTCCCGTAGCGTACAGAAGCCGGTCTCCTGAAGGTAAGCATCCTGTAATACCAGGTTATTCACCCATTCGTTAATACCAGGTGTCGTACGCATAAAATAAGGCGATAAGCCACGTACATACCCCATATTCAGAATAGAAAGGGCCGTCTTGACATAATACTTCTCCGGATGATCTGTATTGAAGAAGGTACGTATAGATTGCTGTGGCAGGTACTGATCCTGCCCATATCCCAGTAATACCAGTTTATTAGCCGCTACATCAGGTGCAAAAATACCCGCCAGCTTATTATACCATTGCCAGGGATGCACTGGTATATAAATGTATTCCGCCGGCTGTAAGCCTTTGCCGTTAAGTATGGCATCAAAATCAGCGGCCTGGCTACCCAGTTCCTGTTGCTTCACCTGTGCATAATCCAGTGGGGCAATGCTGGTAAATTCCGTGCAACTTTGATGTCCGGCCAACCACAACAAAGGCATCGGCTGCGCAGCTTCCGGTGCAAAACTGCGGTAATCACCGGCATCAAAACCCACCCTGCCATTATTGGCAATAAAGCGGGGATGCCCGGTCATGGCATGTTCTATTTCCTGGTAGCCCGCGCCAGCCAGGTATGCGGAAGAAGGACCTCCCTGCACATGCATATAAGCACTGCCATACAAGGTTGCTGCCACTTCTTCCATATATACCGGCAGCATGGAGGGATCCATATTCAATTGTTCACTGAACTCTACGATAAATGCCAATGCATCCAGCGCAGCGGGCTGTCCGTTTACCATCTTTTCAATGGACTCCGTAAGGATATACCAATGATTCAGGTGTAATATTTTTGCGCGGAAGCGATATTCTATATCAGGTTGATCAGACGTCAGCACATACACGACCCATCCCTGTTTTACATGTCTGTAGGAAGGTTGTATGATCTGTTCATGCGCATATTCCGCAATCATCTTACGGATGTGCAGGCGGTTGACACGCGCCCATATTTCCGGTTGCAGGTGCGCAACTGCTTCCCGGGGAGTAACTGTATTAAACATGTCAGTATCTTTAAATAATTAAACGACCGCTACCTGTCTGTGCTTAAAGGCCGCCAATGGATTTTTAAACGTGCCTGCAAACTGCTGGCTTTTGAAAGGATTGTTAGGCTCGATCATCCGCTGGTTATTACGGATCTGCAGCCTGTTCAGACAGGTTTTGACGATTTCATCCGCAAACAGATCCGTGCGTTTGAACTTCTCTTCCAGTTCGGGGTGTAATTGCTGATAACGCTGAATACATTCTGCCGCCAGTGCCCAGAACTGTTCCTCCGGATAGTCGGCATGTTCCACAAGGACATGTGACACAAAGCGGAAGAAGCAATCAAAGATCTGGGTGAAAATAGAGAGTATCTTTAGTTCTTCCGGCACCGGAATCACAATGCGTCTTACATTCTCCGGCAGATCCAGTTCACTGTTTACGACCGCCACTTCTTCCGCGATATCTTTCATGATCGCTTTTACCGGCACATTGTTCTCCAGTATCAGGATCACGTTTTCACCATGTGGCATAAAACGCAGATCGTAGTAGTAGAAACAATGTAACAGCGGACTCAGATAGCAATCCATATACTGCTGTAACCAGCTGGTGATATCGAGACCGGATGCCCTGATCAACGCAGGTAGCATTGCCTCGCCATGTGCATCTACATGTAGTAAGGCGGCCATTGTCATCAGGCGTTGTCCTGCCTGCAATTTGCCAACCGGACTTTCCCGCCAGAGTGTCGCCAGCATTTTCTTATAGGCGCTCTCTCCTTTGATCGCTGTTTCAAAGTAATGATTGGTATAGCCCATGGTCGCGGCCTCCTTCAGCATCATGAAGCCCTTTTGCTGGAGATAAGCATCCCCTTCTATGATACCGGCTACCCATTCGTTGATACCCGGGGTTGTACGCATATAGTACGGGGAAAGACCGCGCATAAAGCCCATATTGAGGATGGACAATGCCGACTTCACATAAAAGCGTCCGGGGGTAGTGACGTTGAATAAGGTACGCACGGATTGCTGTGGCAGGTATGCATCTTTACCATAACCCAGGCAAACCAGGTTGTTGGCAGCGATATCCGGTGAGAAGATACTCGCCAGCTTGTTATACCATTGCCATGGATGGGTTGGCATCAGGTAATAATCTTCCGGTTGCAATCCTTTCTCTTTCAGCATACCATGAAAACTTGTGATAGTATCGGTGTCAAGCTCCTGTTGCAATACCTCTTCATATTGCAGGGTGTCTATACCTGTAAATACGGTTCTGCTTTTATGACCAGCCAGCCAGATAACCGGGAAAGGCGTGGCTGCTTCCGGGGCATATTTGCGGTAATCCACCGTATCATACCCTATACGGCCATTATTAGCCACAAAACAGGGATGACCGGCCATCATGGCATGTTCTATATCCTGGTAGTCTGCGGCCGTTAATTCAGTCGCTGTAGTGGTATTATAGGTATGCATATAGGCACTGCCATACAGCGTACTGATAATCTCTTCCAGATAAGTGGGTAACAGCACAGGATCAAATCCCAGTTGCTCACTGAACTCGGTAATAAAGTGCACTGCATCCAAAGGAACAGCTGCACCGTTTACGGTTTTTTCAATAGAGGCGGTATCTATGTGCCAATGGTCCAGGCTCAGTAGCTGGGCACGGAAGCTATAGTCGATACCAGCTGCGGGCGACAAGGTATAGTGTCCCCAGCCGGCAGTTGTTGCCTGCAATACAGGCGTTATCAGCAATTCATGTGCAAATTCTGCAATGATCTTACGCACATGTAGTCTGTTCACCTTCAGCCAGGTGTCTGGTTGCAGATGGGCGACCGCTTCTGCTGCTGATATATTGTTCGTTTGTGGATTCATAAACGGGCTTTTATTGGCGCCATGCAGCACCAGTCTCTTTAATGGTGTTAAGAATGAAATGTACATCGTCCAGGGTGGTCAACGGATTCAGCATAGTAAACTTCAGATAGAAGTTACCGTTGACACGTGTACTTGCCACTAATACCAATCCGGTGTTGAACATCGTCTTTTTGATGTATTGGTTCAGGGCATCCAGATCGGCAGGATTATACTGTTCCGGTGCATATCTGAACAGGATGACACCGATATCCGAATAACTCAGCAGTTCCAGTTCAGGATCCAGTCCGATGACTTCCGCAGCTTTTTCCGCTGTTTCGATGATGGTTTCCGTATACGCACCGAGTTTCTGTTTACCCATCAGTCTCAAGGTGAACCACAACTTCAATGCATCAAAGCGACGGGTACTCTGCATGATGGACTTATTGATCTGGTTCAGATCGTCGTAATCTTCATCCTTTGGATTGAGATAGTCGACATGCATACGTAACAGCCGCAGGTATTGTTTATCCTTCACGATAAAGGCACTGCTGCTGATAGGCTGAAAGAATGATTTGTGATAGTCGATCGTAACAGAATGTGCTGTTTCCATACCATTCAGTAAATGACGGTATTTCTCCGTCAGCAGCAGCCCACATCCATAGGCAGCATCTATATGATACCACAGGTTGTATTTAGCCGCGATACGGCCTATATCAGCCAGCGGATCCAGGTTACCGAAATCAGTGGTGCCTGCGGTAGCCACGACTGCAATAGGAATATTCCCTTGTTGTATCTCCCTGGCAATCGCTTCTTCCAGCAGTTCCGCATCCATACGGAAGCGTGCATCTGTTTTTATTTCTACTAATGCCTGCTCCCCCAATCCTAACAATGCAGCGCCTTTATGGTTGCTGAAATGTGCTTTTTCTGAAATGAAAATGCGATAACGGGAAGCATCCCCAGGTAAGCCCTGCTTTTTAATATTATGACCGCCGTTTGTAATCGCATAGTGATCTCTGGCTAGTAATAGACCCATCAGGTTACTCTGTGAACCACCCGCTGTAAATACACCATCAGCAACTGTACCGAAGCCAATTTCACGTGCCGTCCAGCTAATCAGCTGTTGTTCCATCAGGGTACCGCCTGCACTCTGGTCCCAGGTATCCTGAGAAGAATTGATGGCAGCAATCAGTACTTCAGCTGCAACTGCCGGTATCACCACCGGGCAATTCAGATGTGCGATGTATGCTGGCAGATGAAAGGCAGTGGCATGTTTTACATATAGTTCCTGTACTTCCTGCAGGAGACTTTCGTAATCAGGTAATGGGGTATCAAAATCTACTGCTGCAAATGCTGCTCTCAGTGCAGTAGAAGAGACGCCGCTGAAAGGCTGGCGATTCCGGTGCAGAAAATTAGTGACCAGTTCGCGTGCGCCATTGATGGCGTTTTCATATTCAGCAGCCGATCCTTGATGAAAAATATCTTTATAGGTCTCTTTTACAGGCAATACAATGTCCTGCAGCGGCTGTTCCCAGCCTGCAAATGCGGTAGTACTCATATGTGGATGCTATTTTTCCGGGTTTGATTAAAGGTTTGCCAGGTGAGCGCTATATACTTTTCCGTAGTGCTCTTCCATGATGAGATAAGGGTTTTCGGGGTGGGTTACTTCACGGATGTTAATCAGGCTGGTTTTGCTCATCATACGTAACATAAGACGGCGTTCGCATTTTACCAGCTGACCATTTTCCTCTCTGAAGCCTGCCAGGAAAGCATTCCGGCCATGGGCACAAAGATGATTATTCACAAAGATCAGGTCACCTGACTCAGGAACGAAGTCATTATATATCAGTTTGCGCGCCTCTTCCCAGAATCTTTTCAGATTATGTAAAGCTTCAGGATCCTGATTGGCGTCTTCATTATAAATCTGTTCCGCAGCATCAAAGCGCATGAAGGGAGCGGATCTGCTACCATATAAAACAGAAGTACGGATGTCATCTCCCAGGGCTTCTTCGGAAGCATAGTTCGCATCCTTCGGACACTTATAGATAGGCTTGAAAAGCTCCTGTAATATCGCATCCGGTCTGCCATGAGAGCGGATAGAATATAAGGTGGAAGGCACACGTTCTTCATTCCGCAGGAAAAGAAAACTCAGAAAATCAGCCGCATTATGCAGGAAAGCATCTTCTGTATGTACAAAAAGATCTGTACGGGAACCTGAGCCTGTTTGTGTAAAGCTCATATTCTCATCAGGAATAATCGCGTGCATTAAGCCACCACCTTTTCGCTGCGCGAAATACTCGACGGGTTTGGATGGTACAGCGCCATGTAATAAGGAGGAAATGAAGCCATATTCCATAATCTTTTCATGGTCGGTTTCCTGCCAGGAACGTGGGGTTGGGCCTAATTCATCCTGACCTATTTCTATCAGTCCACGCAATACGACAGCTCCGTATTGCTGGTCGGAAAAGTCTGTACCGAAATTACTCAGCACCTTTGCTATACGCTCCGGTAGCAGCGTATAGGCATTTAAGTGCAGCATTGAAATAAAACCGGGATCATCATAGCTTTTATACTTTCTTTTTAGCTTTTTCCCGATATAGGTAATTTCCAGTTTTTCTTCTTCAGTAATATCTATTATCAAAGGCTGTAAAGGAGGTTCAGCAGCAAAATGCATAGTGCGCGGAAGGTCCTGGGCTCCTGGGCTAATTGTGGGTGTCACGTCTAAGGGTCTCATTCAATAAAATGTTTTAACGTTCAAGGTTGAAGAATGAAAATGATTAATAAGGGTCTGACATATGTTGTTACATGAAATTTCAGTAACAACAACATGCAAAAGGGCGTCTTTTAATGTTATAAATGCTTATCGGATTAACTAAGCGTCACAAATTTGCATCATCTGCGTTGAGTGCGATAATCAAAAGCGGAAAACATTTTACGCAATCAGGAAAAGACATCTGGTGGCGGGTTTCGGAGGTCAACAATATTATTTTTTCATTAAAGCAGCTAAAACGGAATAAGGTAAATGGTACTTTTTCGTATAGACATTTTTAAAAAATTCAATGGGGTAACTAACTATACGAAAGTACACATTTTTTTTCATCTCTGCAATCCCGATGCAGGAGAAAATGTTTCATCATGATTACTTATAGTTGACAGAAAAATAGCCTTCGAATTGATCCAAAGGCTATTTATAAATGAGCGTGAAGCTGTTAAGTTATCCTAGAAAATCCATTTCCTCTTTTGAAAGCGACATTGTGGCCGCTGCTATATTTTCTTCCAGATGTCTGATAGATGTTGTACCAGGTATTGGCAGTATCCATTCAGATGTATGTAATAACCACACTAGGTTCAGCTGGGCCACGGAAATACCATGTGCATCTGCCACCTGTTTAAGCTTTTGCTGTTCCGTAGGCAGAGATGTCTGCAGGGAGAAGAATGGAATAAAGGGTATCTCCTGCTGCTCACAGTAAGTCAGTACTTCGCCTCCCTGAAAAGCAAACGGACTTTCCGGGTCAGTAATCCGCTGGGTATAACTATATAAGTTCTCCACGGTAGCGATATGAGTTTTCCCTGTAGCATATTTAAATTGTGCGACATTCACATTGGTTAGTCCGAGGTGCAGGATCTTTCCCTCTTTTTGTAATTCCAGCATTGCTTCAAACGATTCCTCGTAATCACCTTCACTACCTTGTCTTTTTCCCAGGTGCACTAACGGCAATTGTTCCAGTTTTAACTCCTTTAAGTTATTCTCTACACTTTTGCGCAGTTCTTCCGGTCTGGCATATGGCTGCCAGCTTTTATCTGCTCCACGGATAGCGCCCACCTTTGTTGCGAAAATAAGGTCGCCGGAGTAAGGGTAAAAAGCATCCGCTAAGAGCTTATTCGTGATACCCGGACCATAGAAATCTGCCGTATCAAAAAAGTTGACGCCCAGATCCGCTGCTCTCCGTAATAATTGAATAGCGCTGTTACGGTCTGCCGGTTCGCCCCATATATCCGGTCCGGTCAGGCGCATCGTGCCGTAACCAGGTTTTCTGACAGTTAATGGATGTGCCGTATGTTTTCCGATGATAATTTCCGATTGATTCATCCTGTTGATTGTTTATGATGGTTTACCGGGTCTGATACACTGCTCCTCAGTTGTCTGAAAGTGACTTTCTATAAGCGGAAGGTGTCTGTCCGGTAAATCGTTTAAAGAACTTAGTAAAATTGGATACATCGTAGTCCAGGCGATGCGCTATATTTTTAATGGACAGTGAAGGGTCTGCCAATAGCTTTTTTGCCTCTTCCAGGATACGGTGTTCATAAAAATAACAGGCATGATGCCCCGTATGTAACTTGACAATATGACTCACATGTCCGGGGTGCAGACACATGACCTGAGCGATCTCTTTCAGTTCATACATCTTATTAACCCTTCCCGCCATAAAATCATCGATATGGGCGTTCAGTATCTGCATGAACTGTGCGGCTATTTCCTCTTTACGGTTTAAATAATTCGCTGGAATGCTTTTTCCCATGTCAACCCTGTTATGTATTACTTAGTGCAAATATCAGCCCCGGGAGATGGAATAAATGGTGAAGTATCTAGTTTTTTGGGACAAGGGGTAAAAAAGTCTGTAAAACAAGAATCCCGGCCATTGCAGTAGCCGGGATTGCCATCGATATTGTCTGCCAGAGGCGGACGATTCCTGTTTATAAATATTGCGGCTGTCTTGTACCTGCTTTATAGTACAGTTCGGCCAGTTTCTTCTGATAACCGGATATAATACTCTCCCGCTTTATTTTCATGTCAATCAGCTTGCTTTCGCGGCTATTGATAAGAAACAGCGTACTCTCCCCCAGATCGAATTTCTGCAACTCACCGTTCAGCAGTAGCTGTTGGTTGTTGATACTCTGGATCTGTACGGTCATTTGCGATTTATATGCCGTCAGACTATTATATGACGCGGTAATGGTCGTACTGATCTCCCGACCGGATTGCACCAGGTCGTAGCTTAGCTGTTGCTGTTTGATCTTTACTTCCTTCAGTTTACCCCGCTCTGATCGTAAAAAGAGAGGAAACGCAAACTCTACGCCTACCTTGTAATTACTCCAGTTAAAATCGTAGTAATCCGGTACATGGGAACCAAAATCCCTGCGCGTTGACAATAAAGCGCCGCTGATATTGACCTTTGGTTTCAGCAGTTCCTGCCGGTAACGGCGTTCAATATCCAGCTGATCACCTTTCGCACGCAGTTTTACCAGTTCTGGATGTTGTCTGTCAGCCTGGCCTAATAAAGTATCCAGCAGGTTCCTGTCAGGCAGATGCAGGTCCTGATCTACTTCCTGCGGAACGGCGTTAAGGGGTAGCTCCAAAGGAACCCCATTTTCATTCCATAGATGGTTGGAGAGTATCAGCATGGCGTTCTGCACTTCTATGACGCTTTTTGCCAGCTGTATTTCCCTATCCTGAACGGTAATACCCGCCTCGATGGAGTCGATAGGAGGTTTATCACCCATGAGCGTCTGACTGCTGACTGCGCGGAAGCGCTTCATGGCCAGATCAACTCCTTCTTTAACGAGCATATATTCCCTGTAGGCATAATACCAGTTCCAGTAGTCTTTAACGGCATCAAACCACACGCCGTTGATCTGCTTCACCTTGTCCGCCTCAGCGTAATTAACCATCGCTTTTGCCTGCCAGAGGGTACTGCGTCGCGCATCTATCAGCATTCCCTGCCCCAGCGGTATGCTCAGCCCTATTGCGGTAAGTCCATCCGTACCGGTACGTGTCTCGGGAGCGGTATAGGTGCCTACGTTACGGTCATACCCAACTTTCAGGTCGGCGCCTGCCACATACAGCGGCACTTTCAGTTCGCCACCCCAGTTATTATAGTATTCTGTATTCCCAAATAATTTACGCCCTAATGCCGCTTTCAGTGCCGGGTCAAAATACCCCAGGGACTGTAGTACATGGGCCCTTGCCACATCGCTTAATAATGCCGCCTGTTTTACGATAGGATGATGCCTGAAAACAATTCCTTCCAGGTCTTCCAGCGAAAACATCCTGCCAGTATCCGCCACCGGCGTGGTCTGCGCAAAAGCGCTTCCCCGCAGCAGCAGTAATACAAACAAGCCGGCAGCTAAATAACGTTTTAGTTTCATCATCATGTTTATAAAGTGTACACCGGCTTTATCATTTCTTTCCAGACTCTTTCTCAGAAGGTTCTTTCTCCAGACTTGGCGGGAAGCCGTTCAGCTGTCGCCAGATCTCATACCATAAGGGTACTGAGCGGAGAATAATACGACCATATACGCCAGAGCCCTGTCTGAGCTGTATAGGCCATGGTTCGTCATTCTCCGGTACCGGCGCCGTCTGTTTTATCAGCAGACGGTATTTACCGCCATTACTGCTCACACGGTCGATCGCCCATACCTTACCGGCGAAAGTACCTACCGCTACAGAAGGCCAGCCAGAGAACTGTACCGAAGGCCATCCTTCAAACTGGAGTCGTACATCGCTGGTATCGAGGATCAGCGGTACGTCCATCGCGTTTACATATAGTTCAGCTGCTACCTGCGGATGCAGGGGTTGCAGTGTGGCGATGGATTCCCCTTCTTTAATGTTCTCACCAATACCAGCCTTCAGCGTCTTTACCACAAATCCATCCTGTGGGGCACGCACAATGTATAGCGCACGACGTATAGATATATTGGAGATATCATTCCGCAGCTTAGCGATCTCTCCGCGTACACTCGCACGGCTGGATAAAGCCGAACTCATATCAGATTGTGCTTTTGCCAGGGATTCCTGGTACTTGGCTTTAATATTATCCAGGTCGATAAGAGCATTTAACAAGGCCTGCTTCGAGTTATTAAGCTTGTTTTGTTGTCCGATCACCTTAGCCTGGTCTTCCTGTAATTTCAGGCGACGGGTTTCTATATCCGTAAGGGAGAACAATCCGTTTTTATACCCCGACTCATAACGCTGTAAACGCGCTTTCGATGTCTCATAAAAGTTCTGTACCGCCACGAGATCAGCGCTGTCTATCTTGACATAGTTTTCGGACTGATGTACTTTATTTTCAGCAGCCGATAACTGATAACGCAGTCCGCTACCCAGCGCCTGTATCTGTGCATTGGTTGCATCCATCTTCTGTAAGGCGGCTGCTTCGCTGCCCTTCTTTGCTTCCAGCTGTTCATCCAGTCGCAAAGGCAGTTCCGGGTCAAAATAGGACTGGCTGGTCTCTGATATCACGAGTATGGTATCTCCTTTCTTCACTTCCTGTCCTTCTCTTACGGCCCAACGCTCGATACGTCCCCCAATCTGGTTCTGTACTGTTTGTGGCCTGTCTTCTGGTCTTAACGCTGTTACCGTCCCTTTACCAGGGATCGTCTGCCGCCAGGGCAGGAATAAAATAATGATCAGCAGGATGAGGCAAACGGTGATGATCCTGCCCAGTATACGCGAACCCTTTACCTTGATCAATTCTGACTGTGACTGTGTCGCCAGTGTTTCTATCTGCTTATCGTGTAAGCTGCTATGTGCTAATTTCCCCATTTTATTTTCCCTCCTCTAATTCCAGATCAGTTACGACAGCCAATTTCTCGCTGCCGGTAACCATGTCAAAAACAGTGTTCAGGTTAGTCATCAGTTTTTCTACCGCATAACTGATCTGTACAATAATCACTTCAGCAGCTACGAACTGTCCGAAGGTCATTTGTCTTTCTACCACGAAAAACGAACCCAGGAGCAGGAGTCCACCCATCAGAATAGTACGCAGTGCGACGGAACTGATAAAGAATTTCTTCAGCACACTAAAATGATCATTACGGGCCATAAGATAACGGGCGGTGATCTCGTCAGTGGTTTTAGCTACTTTATCCATCATTTCGGGCTTACCACGGTATTTATCCAGGTCAGCCGCTACATCTTCCAGGTGCGCCACCAGTTCGTATTTATGACCTGATTCTTCAATACTGGTTTGTACTCCTTGTTTGTAATACAACAGGATGACTAATGCAATGGCCAGTAAGGCAAAAAGTCCTACGGCCATGAATACAGGATGATAAAACGAAAGCAGTATGGCACTGAAAAATATCTGAACAGCAGCGGCAACAATGTCCACCAGCAGTTTGGTCAGCCCTTTCTGTATGGTGAGAATATCAAAAAAGCGGTTCACCAGTTCCGGCGGATGTTCACCCTGGAGTTCTTCTTTTTTAATACGCGGCAAACGGAAGGCGAACTCCATGGACGCTTTTGCAAATATTTTCTGTTCAATAAACTCAACCAGTGTGAGCTGGCCAATTAAAAGTGCGCCTACAATCACAACACCTATCAATACTACAGCTATCAGTATGTAGGTTGAGCTATACATAGATCCATTGGACAACAAATTATATACTGCCGTCGTACCCAAAGGCAGTGTCAGTCCGATGATACCAATCAGTACGGCATAAATAAAAATGTAGTTAATAGAACTACGCTCATGATGTAACAAACGCACCAGTCTTTGCCAGGGCGAAGGAGCATTGGCATGCTTCTTATTCTTCATAAAAAGATATTAATATCCGGTAATAAATAAACTACTTAGCGCTGTGATACTACAATGTTACGTATGCCTGCCTGCGGGATATATACACATGACTATCCCCTGCGCATATACAATACTGCTATGCACCAAAACAAACTAAAACATGGCATTATCAACCAATACGAACCTACCCGCCATACGGGAAAGCACGTTACGTCCTTACATGTAATATCAGGCTATATGGAGTGGAGGTGGCGTGAGAACATCCCTGAGCGGTTCTTTAAAGATTGTGTAGCTGTACACACACCATAAAGTGGATGGAGGAGTTGCCCAGGTAACTGTAAAATTTAAGTCGTTCTCAAAATATGAAAAAAGCTTTTTAGCGCTTTTATTAAAACAGTCCTCGTTTGTATCGGGACCGCGTGTTTCGTCGTTATTCGTATTCTCTATGTCACAAGACTTATAATGGGTATAGTAATCAATAAGAAACTCGCAGGACTTTACAGTGAACACCGTCATCAGCAGTATCCATATTATCCCCTTTGTTGATCTGTTTCTTAACCTGTTCACTATATCCACTTTCGCAAATATAGTGACTCAGGGCCTTTTATACAAACCTGACGGATTTCTTAACAATCACTTTAACAAAAAATTACTATCAAAGATGCACTTAAACATGTGAAAAAGAAAGCATTTATCAACAGTAGTACTAACTAAAAAAGGTCTGACAGCTTCAGTCCCAATACCTATTTCTACCATATATTCTCCGATTTGTACCGTTGTATTAAATGCTAATGCAGGATCTTTGTACCGTTTTTTTAAGTAATTTAAAGTATATGACCTTTACGGAATACCAGGCGCTATTTGACGATATATTATCAAAGAGCGCTGAAGAACATACCGCACCATACAACAATCATGCATATCTTGAATATGTGAAGCTGAACCGTTCACGCATGAGCCGCTGGTTTAAAACAGGGAAACTGTCTTCTAAACTGACTGAACTAGTCGAAAAAATTACAACACCTCAGCAATGGGTCGTGATTACCGAAGCCTGGTGTGGTGACGCCTCACATAGTGTACCTTTCATGAAAATGATGGCGGACCTGAATCCTTTGATCGACCTGTCATTTGAATTAAGAGACAGCCAGCCATATAACATCGAGCATTACCTGACCAACGGAACCCGGTCCATCCCCAAGTTAGTGGTACGGGATGCGGATGGAAAAGACATCGGCACCTGGGGACCACGTCCCAAGGACTGTCAGATCATGTATAAAACCTTGTTGAGCAACCAGGCATCTTCTGAAACGATCAAGATCGAGATGCAAAACTGGTACAACAATAATAAAGGTGTTGACATACAGGAAGAATTGTACGAGATGTTAAGCATGGCACTGCAACAGCAGGAAGCCTAAGTATCTTTCCCCATTACTAAACCTGCAACTGTTTTAGCAAGCGATCATTCATACTTCGGATATAAAATACAAATATCTGCTTGTTCTGATGGCAATATGCCATATATAATAAAGAGTATAGTAGCTTTGTCTTACAATCATACCGACAACTATGGATAAGTTTGATAGTAAGATACTCCGGCTGCTGATACAAAACGCCCGCATCACCGGTGCTGATATTGCCCGGAAAATTAACCTCTCTCTTCCCGCAGTTACAGAAAGACTACGTAAGCTCGGCCGCTCCGGTATCATTGACAGTTACACCATCAGGGTGAACAGGGAAAAACTTTCGTTGCACTTAATGGCTTTTATCAATATCTGGATTGATCATACTAAAAACACCAACGTCAAAGACCAGATTACCGCAATAGACGAGGTATTGGAATGTCATCATGTAGCGGGTGACTATGACCTTCTTTTAAAGGTACTGGTAAGCGATACAGCTGCACTTGAAAACCTGCTGGTGAATAAGATAAAAGCCATCAAGGGGATTACACGTACGAGTACTACTATTATTCTCAGAAGTTATAAAGAAGAAATTAACTCCAAAGCTTTCTGATATGACCATCACGCATCTCCATCTGTTGATGGAAAAATTTGAGACCTGTACTTTGCCGAAAGAAGAATGGACACATGCCAATCATTTTGTGATGGCGCTCTGGTACTGTACCCGATTGCCAATACCGCAGGCTATTGAAAAGATAAGAGGCGGGATCAAAAAGTATAATGAAAGCATTGGCGGAAAAAATACGGCAGATGCGGGTTATCACGAAACGATCACCTTATTCTATACCCGTACCATTGCGGATTACCTGCTGACAGCCCATATCCACACACTGACGGACGAGACACTGCATACCTTTCTGCAACAGGCATTTCTGAAAAAGGATTATATCCTCCGGTTTTACAGCCGGGACCTGCTCATGAGCAAAGATGCCCGGCTGTATTGGAAGGCTCCTGATAAAGCAACGATGTATTCCGTTTAATAGCACGATCAGTTCACACCGGATATTCCGGAAAGATATCAGTAGACGGCACTGGCGGTCGGTCCGCTGGAAGGTCTGTTCAACAATGTAAATGACTGGTTATGATCTATCAGGCGGGCGAAATAAATAGCGCCTGCACGGGTCAGGTGCCGGGTATCCTGACTGATAAACATACAACTATCTGTAAATACAGGCACTTTGCCATTTTCATCAATCACCATCCCTATCAGATCGATGTATTTATTCCCCCACTGTGACTTCAGGTCATTGTTTATTTTAAGCGCCTGCTGACGGATATTCACGCGCTGTGTACAGTAGTTATTATCCCCCCTCCTTCTGTAGAAGATCCCGTTGTTGGTACCGAAATTCTTATTACCCACGATCCATACTTTCGTCGTATCAATATCATATCGTTGTGTCATTGCGCGGAAGGTATCTACTCTTATTTCGGTGAAGAAGATCACATCAGCCTTCGCAAGCCGCTCCTTAATGTTCTTACAGGAATTGATGTTGTAAGTGTAACAGATATCCAGATCCTGTCCGTATTTTGATTCCAGCAGGATATTAGACCAATCACGCGCATAACTGTTCCCGATCACCAGCGTTTTGATCTTTCTGTCGCCTGCATATAGTTTATCCAGGTCATAGATCCGAGAATTGTATGCCTGGTGTAAATGTCCGTTTGATTTCCCCTCACTATTCGTCGCATACAATCCCAATTCCGGTACATCCCTGATGATACCAGATCTCATATATAGAAACAGCGAAGACACAGAAGTTAACAACAGCACTACGGCAGATACAGACAGCAGCATTTTGCTACTCACCTTCGCTTTGTTTCTGAATGGCTGTTCTATGAACTGATAAGACAAAACAGACAACACCAGTATGATCAGAAAGAGTACCACCGCACTGGCGATATCAATTCTTTCCAATACGAAGTAGCGGCTATAAGCTAATACGATCTGATGCCACATATACAGGCTGAAACTGATCTTTCCTATCCAGACCATGTATTTATTCTCCAGGAACGCATTCGTCAGTCCTTCGTTGGTATTGCCCGGTAATAGTAAACCCACTGCTGACACCACTACTAAGAGCAGATTAACAACTGGTGAGAGATACACACCAAACAACAGGACGCATAATATGATAAAGAGGAAGCCAATTTTATAGCGGTGATCAATTGTCCTGTTCCTAAAAAAGATAGCCCCTAAACCACCTAGTGCCAGTTCGAAAAACCGGTACTGGATCAGATAAAACCGGGAAAAGGTATTAGAAGTCGATAAAAAGAAAAACAGGGAAACGACTGTCAATGCGATCAGCAAAGGCAGTATCCATTTCTTTCTTGCACCTGTAAGAAAGAGGAATATCAGGGGATAGATCACATAAAACTGTTCTTCCACACCCAGACTCCAGGTATGCATGAGAGGTTTATAGTCATTGAAAATATCCCAGTAGTCGCCGACTGTCTTCAGCAATAGTATATTATTTGCAAACAGGTTGGTAGCGATGACTGACTGACTGAGGTTTTCCAGGTCATCCGGCAGCATGACAAACATCCCTGTTACCAGGGCGATAAAGGTGGTAAACAATACTAGTGGAATAATACGCCTGATCCTTCTCATATAAAAACTGATAATAGAGAAACGATCTTCAAGGGCTTCATTGTAGACGATCTTCGTAATTAAGTAGCCACTGATGGCAAAGAAGATGTCAACACCGAGATATCCGTTCGGTAGATATCCCATATGAAAGATAATTACTGAGAGGACAGCAAGCGCTCTGAGTCCGTCGATGTCTTTCCGGTAGTGCTCCGGTTGAATGGTAGCCATGGACATATGTTTTTTAGTTGATCAAGAAAGAAATGGTTCATTCGGCTCCAATGGAGCTAAGGGGTTTGTCTGGAATCAGATTTCGTGTCTTTGGTATGCAAAAAGCCTGTCGGTTGATTCAATTGTGGTCATCTTCAATGTCCGGAAGAACTGGGGTTATCCGGGCTAAAACGCTCTTAATGTATTCGCATTAATGGAAACAATAGTTGTCAATAAAGTGTCTCAAAACGTAAAGGTTGATATTGTGTCCGGCATCTGAGATGCTGCCTGTCTGGTTATTGATAGAATAACCTAAAATAACGCTAAAAGCTGACTCCGGAAATGCCTCATTTAAGCAGTTTCCAGTAGCCAGCACCCTATAACTTGATGATTTTCTTTAATTTATCACCTATACTAAATCGTATGAGTAACGGATGTCCACGTGGATATCAGACATCCGCAGGCAGAGGTTGAGCAGCAGGAATATCCATAACTGCAGGTTTGAGCGCCCGTGCTTTTCTATGCAGATAGATACAGGATAAAACAATAATAAGCGCCGCAGCTATACATAGGATGATATAATAGGGCATTCCCACCAGACCTAATATGTCCTGCTTATCCTTGGGAAAAAACAGGAATAAGGCGGCGGTTCCGTTGTTCGTTGCATGTACAATGATGCCTGGAATAATGGAATTAGTCTTGTAAAATAACCAGCCCATAAACAGACCGATGCAAAAAGCAGGTAATGCCTGCCAGGGATTCATGTGTATCAGACCAAAGAATAAGGCGGAAATGATGATCGCCTTCCGCGGCGGATAGCGCTTTAATAATCCTTTTAACACGATACCGCGACAAAGTGTTTCTTCCAGTAAAGGCGCGGCTATGACAATAGTAATAATTGAAAAAAGATCGTTCTTGAACAGGTCCTCAAACATTTTCTCAATGACCTCAGGCATTGGTATCAGCATCGCCAGGCGCTCCATTCCTACCACTAAAGCCAATGTACTGATGATAATTACCGGTATCAGTACGGGTTGTATCTTATTAATGCTCAAATTGAGGGGCGTATGCTGCCATTTTTCACTCCTTTTCGCTGCATATCTGATCGTGAGTAACAAACCCATTGTGTATGAGATGAAACTTAACAATGATTTGAGTAAAGGTGAAATCCGGTCTCCCGCAATAGCTGTTATAACAGCTCCCGCTATTCCTATCAGCATCATGCATAAAAGCATGATCCCGAATATCCTGAAGAGTGATTTTATATCAGGATAAGCCACTTTCGCAGTTGACTGAGGGACATTTAAAGTATGTATTACTTCATTTTGAAATTCCTGTTCCATTCATGCATTGTTATATACGGTAATTTAACACATTTCCCTGTTATCAAGCCTCTCTGCAATGACTACTATTGATATTTTGTTCAAATTGCCGGAATGATCTACATTGTGTCAACAGACAATACTTTGTGTATACTCAGATATTAGTCATGTTTCGTTGATGCTGCGTTGATCAACGCAGCATCAACGAAACATGACTAATATCTAAGCATCATTTAACCGGAAACAAACAGTTAACAGCAGCTGTACGAACCCGCTTCCCTGGACTACCCATATTTCTACATTGTGGCATTGTGAAGATATCCCATATTCACCTAATTTTGCATCCGCAAAACGCTATGACAGCTGTGGTTACCGGCTCAGCAATACCAACCTGTACATCTTCTTCTTAGTTGAAAACCAACTAAATAGCAGATCACCGGATCATATTAAGGTAAATCTTAAGGAATAGCCACGGCAAACAATCACGATAAAATAAGCAGGGATACGTACATGAATCTTTCTGATCTTCTTATAAATGACAAGGAACAGGTATCGCTCGACGATGTACTGTTAAGTCAGGACAATAAAACACGCATCGGACAACTCATCAAAGAGCATTTTTACATCGTGGAACTGCATAATGTGGGGCTGCCGGTGAACAACAAACTACTCTTGCACGGTAGCTCTGGTTGTGGCAAAACGACGACTGCCAAGGCAATTGCCAGTGCACTGAAAAAGCCATTACTGATCCTGGACCTCAGTAGTATCGTATCTGCCCGTATCGGTGAAACCTCCCAGAACATCAAACAGATCTTCGATAAGGCCATCCGGGAGAAGGCTGTGCTGTTCCTGGACGAGTTTGACCAGGTAGGTAAAGCCCGCGGTAATGACGATAAAGACGTGGGAGAAATGAGGCGTTTAGTTAATACACTCATACAGCTGATCGATTATTTCCCCGACAAGTCACTGCTGATAGCAGCCACTAACCATGCGCATATCATTGATAAAGCCCTCATGCGGCGTTTCCAGTTGCACATTTCCTACGAAATGCCTACCGCCACGGAACTGGACCATTACTACGACAAACTGCTGAGCAAATTTCCGCCCGATATGCAGGCCATTACCCGCAGGTATGACATCTCCTATGCCGAGGCCAAAGATGACGCCTTTACCCAGCTAAAAGCGACCTTTATCAGTAAGCTGGAGCAAAAGGTGGATATATCTGTATAATAAGACATCATCAACTTATATAAAAGACAAGCGCCGGTGCATCCTCTGAATGCACCGGCGCTTGTCTTTTATACGATAGCAGTCTTAATCCTGTACCCTTATTGCCTCTTCCAGGTTATCAATCGGCGCCTGGTTCAGCTCATATCCGGAATATCCGAAATTCTGATTTAACCTGCCATTTCTATTGGCATCAATATCTGATTGTGGTACAGGCCATAAGATATGATAAGGACTTGCCGTAAACTGCGTACCATATACGGTCTTTACACCCTTATTATAGAAGTTATTGTACCGGGTGATCCTTTCAAACCAGTAACTGCTTTTAGACAGATTATCTACCTGGTACGTTTTCCCGAATTCATCCGGGATGTTCGTAGTAGCAAAAATGTAAGAGATACGGCTTAATTCCACATGTCTTAATTCTTCATAATAAAGCTCCCTTGCCCTTTCATCCAGGATTACACCAATGTTAATCTCGCCTGGTGCAAACATCTGTGTACAATGCGCACGACGACGAATGGCATTTACATCTTCAGCGGCTTCTGCATACCTGCCTTTCCAGAAATAAGCCTCTGCACGCAGCAGATAGGTCTCTGCCAGTCTGTAGATGTACCAGTCGCTTGCACCGCCATCATAGTTATCTACTGTTTCAGAACGCGGTGTCTCTACCCATACCTTATAATGTGGCCAGTCAAACCAGGTCCTGATGGTGTCGGTCACCAACAGCTTACCGGAGCTATTGTATTTCTGCAGTTGCTTTCCGTAGTACTGGTCACCGCTGCTCAGCAGCGAGGGATGGTTATACACCATATCTTCCATATGCATCCAGTTACCAACGGCACTGTTGTGACGCAAATCGCTGGTATCCGTCCAGATCGTATTGCTGCTATACCAGGTAGGTCTTGTTTTGGCAATCCCTCTGCCATAGGTCTTACGCAGGTCTATCTTATCCTTCGTCTGACTATAGCTGGTACTCATGCCTTGTTTACCGGAAGGGGTACTGATCAGCTGATTGCCCGTACCGGAATAGAAAGGAAGCGCATTGCGCATGGTCACCATATTCTGTCTGCTATTGGCAAATTCTTCTCTGCTGATCAGGTTGAAGATCGTTTCCCTGTTCGCCGCAATGGATTTATTCTGTCCGCGGTGCAGGTCCCATATCACATTCCTGGTGATGTTATGAATGGCTGGCGCCGGATTGACAAATGTGCCGAAAGGTTGTGTCATCAGGGAATAGCCAGCACTGTTAATAAGGTCATTCGCCACTGCAATCGCTTTGTCAAACTCACCGGCAGCCAGGTAACATTTGATCAGTAACTGCTGACAGGCGCCTTTTGTGACCGTACCATAGTCGCCATTGGCAGGTACATGTCGTACGGCGAACTCCATATCAGCTACCAATTGCTGCAAAATGACGCCTCTTTTAGTAGAGCGGAAATTGAACTTAGGCGAAGTGATCTCTTTGGTCAGTAAAGGAATATCTCCGAAGTCGAATATCAGCCACATATAGCGGAAGGTGCGGTGGAAATAAGCCATGCCCATCATCTGATTACGCAGCGTCGTATCAAGCCCCTGTACACGCGGCAGATTGGTGACAATCGTATTGGCATATTTAATCCCCTTATACCCCTCAAACCAGAAGAAGTTGATCTTATTGGTATTGACGTCGTTATTATTGGAAGTAGGCGTGATCATGGCATTCAGGTCCTGTGCAGGACCTGACTTGTCTGTCGTACCATCTATCGCTACATCAGAAAAAAGCAGGTCAGTCAGCAAAGGTGCTCCTTCTCCTGTCCATACGTAAGTCAGGTTCCTGTTACAACTGGTGATGGCGGCCTGCAATCCTTCTTTTGAAGTAAAAGTAATAGAGGGCTCATAGAATGACTGCGGGTCAGGCTTCAGGAACTCTTTAGTACATCCCTGTGATACGTGTAAGGCCAGCGTCAGCAACAATATCCTGGTAACTTTATTTATCTTGATCTTCATAAAAATCAGTTTGAAACATTAAAATGAGGCTGTAATTCCGACTGTATAATACCGGGGCATTAATGAAGTGGTTTCCGGATCCCAGTATTCCCAGTCTTTCGCCCATACCGCTACGTTGCGTACACCTGCATATACCTTGAGCTGGGCCATATCCATTCTCCTGGCTACATCAGGAGGCAGCGAATAAGACACCGATATGTTATCAAGGCGGATATATGTTTTATCAATCACACGGGAAGGCGTGATGTTCTGCACATTGGTGGAATTCAGTCTGGCGTAAGTATCAGAAGGATTTTCAGGCGTCCAGTATTTTCTCACATAAGAATTGATCCTGTCCGTCTGCGAACCGAAGTTATTCAGATAATCGGTGGAAGTCGCCTTATGTCCCCAGTTCGCATAGATATTAAAAGAGAAATCAAAGTTTTTGAAGATAGCAAAGTCATTGCGCAGCGTCCAGCGGAAGCGTGGTGTGGTCGTACCCAAAAACTTCTTATCGGCATTGGTATATTTTCCATCTCCATCCACATCTTCCACTTTCACATCCCCGGGGATCTCTCCATATTTAGCCGCCTGTTCTCTTTCATTTTCCTGCCAGATTCCCTGTACATTATAGGTCCATATTGAGGACAGATCGTGACCGATAAACCATCCGTTAGAGATATCGTCAATCTCTTTGGAGCCGACTAATTTACCATCTGCATTTAATACGTCTTCATAGGTATAGTAGAGGTGCTTCACCTTATTTCTATTAAAGAAGAAGCCAAATGTGGTACTCCATTCAAAGTTCTTTTTCTGTATGTTCTGAGAAGTGATTCCTAATTCAAAGCCTCTGTTCACCACTTCCCCGAGATTGGTCGTTACGGTACTGAAACCGGTAAAATCAGGCAGGGACTGATCCATCAGGAGATCGGTGGTAGGCATATAGTAAACTTCCATATTACCGGTAATCCTGTTATTGAGGAATCCGAAATCCAGACCGGCATTCCAGGAGGAAGTAGCTTCCCATTTCAGACCATAGTTGGCCATACGGTCAACGTACAACTGAGACAATTCATACACCGTGCCATTCGATTGCACATAAGGATAACGGCCTGCACCGGTGGTCAGATTAGACAATGCCTGGTATATACCGATGGAGCGGTTACCGTTCATACCCCATGACAAACGCAGTTTACCGGTACTCATAGGCGACCAGTGGAAGAAACGTTCATCTGCAAAGTTCCAGGCAAAAGCGAGGGCCGGGAAAGTGGCTCTTGGATTGGAAGCGCCAAATGCAGAGTAACCATCCCGGCGTACAGAAGCCGTGATCATATACCTGTTATCATAGGAATAGAACAGGCGGGCCATTAACGCATCACCGGTACTATGCTGGTCATTACTGCTGACAGTCGTCTTTAAAGGATTGGCAGCACCGATATTATGGAAACCCAGGGCATCTGTAGGAGAAAAATCCCTGGCAGTAATACTTTCATTCCAGGAACGGTGTTCTTCTGCGTTCTGAAGCAGGGTCACTTTCACTTTATGTTTACGGGCGAAGGTATAATCCCATGAAATGATGTTATCGATCTGCCAGTCAAAGTTTTTGGTGTTTTCCCTGATTACTTTTCCGTTATCAGACCATAATGGGTTCTGCGAGGATTCATGATACCTGTTATAGAACCACTGCATTCTTGGGGAGAAATTCAGCTGATAGGTAATGTTGAATGGCAGTTTGATCGTCTGGTAAATGGTGGTATTTAACACCGTAAATCCTTTCTCCAGTTGCTTGAACTGATTACCATAAGCTGTATTGACACCCTGGTTTACACTGGCGCCCATGGGCTGTCCGTCAAGGATGCCATTTGAATCCAGCGGAGAGGCATAGGGAGAGTTATTAATAATCTGTCCTTCCCAGTCCGCAGCCAGATTACCATCTGATCTATCCTGGAAATTGATATTTACGCCGGTGTGCATCCATTTATTCACCTTTCCGTCCAGTTTGATATTCGACCGGTATGCACGGTATTTATCACCCACCACGATACCTTCATTATTGAGGTATCCCATGGAGATATAGTAATTGAGGGCGTCTTTATTTCTGCCTGACAGACTTACATTATAGTTCTGCTGTACACCATGCTGGAAGGAGCCGTCAAACCAGTCATAGGTTCTGCCTTTTGAATAATTAAGCCTTTCTTTTTCAAAAAGACCGATACGCAGCAACCAGATCTCTTCAGGCGTTCCGGTCAGCGCATCGTAAGCTAACCAGTCGTCCAGGGAGACGCCATATTTATTAAGATTCTCTGGTGTAGGATTTACATATTTAGCAGGCGTAGCCCATCTTGTACCACTATTAAAGAGGTCGGAGCGGAATTTCAGATATCCCTCCGCATCATATACCTCGCGTTTTTTACCCATGGCAGCAACACCTCTGTTGGCGTCAAAGCGGATAGTAGGTTTATCGGAAGTACCTTTTTTCGTTGTAATGATGACCACTCCATTGGCTGATTTAGCCCCGTATATAGCGGCGGCGGAGGCATCTTTCAAGATATCAAAGTGTTCGATATCCTGTGGATTGATCTCAGATAATTCCCCGAAGAAGATCACGCCATCCAGTACGATCAGCGGATCATTACTTGCTTTCAGGGAACGTTGTCCGCGTACCAGCATGTCTCCCCCACCCTTTGCGGAAGTATTTTGTCCGACGTACAATCCAGGCACACCGCTACGCAGCAGGTCCTGTATAGAGCGGGGACTCTCCTTTTCCAGGCGGGCTGTTTTCAGCTGACTGATAGAGCCGGTAAGGTCTTTTTTCTGCATGGAGCCATATCCTACTACCACGACTTCATTTATCTTCTGTTCGCTGTTTTTAAGATCCACCCGTAAAGAGAATTCAGCGCCTGCTTTCAGGTTATAGCCTGACAGGGTTTGTCGCTCATATCCCATAAAGGAAAAAGAGAAAGTATACCCCGGACCTGCCGGCAATCTGGTGAAGGTGAAATAGCCGGCGCTGTCGGTTTGTACAGAAGCGGTAAAACTGTTTGTTGCATTTTTGACGGTGACACTGACACCCCAGAGCGGTTCGCCGTTTTCTTCGCTTTTTACAATACCCGATACATCGGAGCGGCTTTGCTGGGCATGCAGCAATAAAGGAATAATGCTTAGGATGACTGCAATACATAGCAGTACACACGTGGAATTACGCTGTTTCATTTTCTATAATGTCTGAGATTAGGCAAATAAGGTCCCTTTCGTTGATTCGCTCAACGACCCGATAGTTTACGTGCTATATGTTCTTGCTAATTTTTCTCCCTTATGATATAACGATTCTGGTCTTTCTCAATAGTAAGTTGGTTTAGTATTGCTATATCGTTCAGTATAGTTTCTAACTTGTCTGTTTTTCGCATTCTTCCTGAGAAGTATTTGTTATTGATCTCAGAAGGATAATAATAAATCTCTATCTGGTAGTAGCTGCTGAGCTGATCGAATACTTCTGACAGTGGTGATATGTCAAATGTATAAGAGTCAGGCCGGCGTACGTGATAATCAGCACCACCGGCAGGTGCAGCTCTCACCAGCTGTTCTGCTGGTGCATTACGTTTAATGCTGGCTACCTTGTTTACTTTGTCATAGATCAGTTCATCACCAGGACGGAGTATTTCTTTTCCGTTCCATTGCTGTGCCAGCGTATCCGCAGCGGTTACCTGTACTTTCCCCTTGTGCAGTTTTACCCTGATCACATCGCTTTCATCAAATGCATCTACGGTAAAGGAAGTGCCTAGCACTGTGGTGGCGAGCATATCTGAGTATACAATGAATGCCCTGCTTTGATCTTTCTCTACATTGAATAAGGCCTTTCCCCACAGATATACCAGCCTGTCTCTGTCTGATACAAATGGTTCATAATACCGGATGTAACTATGTGGCTCCAGTACGACAAAAGATCCATCTGCCAGCTGTACACGCAACTGTTTATCTGTATCGTTCCGTTTTTCCGTCATCTCCTCCTGCGTGCCGGCATGGGCGATACCACGCTGCACACGGGATTCCCTGACGGTCAGATAGGCCCATAAAGACCCCACCAGGAGACTGACGATTACGGCTGCAGCTGCCAGCCTGATCATCATACTTCTCCGGGAGTTTCTGAAGGTTTGTCTGCTGACTCTTTCAAACAGATCCTCCGAAAGCTCCTGCGGGAGTTCTTCATTTACTACATATTGATCCCAGTCATCTTCGTTCATATACCTGTTCCACTCTTCGGGATTATTCCTGAAATATTCCAGTACCTGCTGTCTTTCATCATCAGTACATTCATTCCTGAAATACTTGTCAATCAATTCCCTTTGCATGGTGTCGAGTTAAGATAATGGGACTTTGTTATTAATATCGTTTGAGAAAGAGGGAACCCCTAATGGGAGGAGATTTTTTTTTTCAGATAAGGTACAGCAGGAGGAACAACAGTAACAGCACGCTCCTTAAATAACTGATAGCTAAAGACATATGATTCTCTACCGTTTTAACCGAAAGGGACAGTTGTGCGGCAATTTCTTTGTAGGATTTAAATTCGTAACGGCTGAGCTCAAAGACTTTTCTTCTGACAGGGGGCATACTATTTACTGCCTGGCGCACCCTGATCAGCTGTTCGCGTGCTTCAATGGTATCGGATATATTAACGGTGTCTGATTCGGGCGGGTTCTCCTGTTTGAGAAAGCGGCCTTTAACGGCTTCCTTTCTGAGGAGATCGATTGAGGTGGCCCGGGCAATATGGAAGATCAAACGGCTGACCGGCTCTGATTCATCCAGTTTATGCCTGTAATCCCATAGTTTGATAAAGGTAATCTGGGTAGTTTCTTCTGCGATATAGGGAGAGTGGGTCTTGGAGAGCACGTAGAAATACACCTTCCGGTGATATTCATTGAATATATCACTGAAAACGGAAGGATCTCCTTCTTTCAGCGCGGAAATAGTATTAAACGTGGACATGATGCACTAATATAGAAATAAATTACCGATAGTAGTCCAAAAATTTCTATCGATTGCATAGAAGGTGGCGGAGCACCGTTTTTTAGGATATAATGCGGGAGCCGGTGAACCGGTATAATGGTCAGGGATATATGCGCATAAAAGTCGGGCCTGTTATATAGATATGATTATCAATACTATTCAGGTAGTAGCGTGTTAAAAAGAATCAGCACATGATTTTATTATTTTAACTATATTTAGTTAAGATTTACAGGGACAACGGGGTTTATTAACCTCTGACAAAACGTTATGGTAACTACCTCAATTGATCTTTTATCAACTCCGTTTGCCGCTCTTTAATATCGTTAATTCCAAAATTCAAGCATTCATAGAATGTATTTAAATGACTTATCCCGCACCCTGGCTGCAAGCACAATTGCATCCTTTTTCCATGGCAACAGCAGCTTATAATACATCCACTGCCTTCGCCACATGGATCCGGGCCAACGCTGGACACTAGACACTACATCTTTAATCACACATAACATTAACCTCATGAATCTCAAAGACATTTTTACCAAGAAATCTGAAATATGGACTTATGCCCCTCTGACGCCTGACCAGATACCCGATGAACCTAAAACCGTAGAAGACATCCCGATGAACAAAGGGTATCTGAACATTACCGTACGTTCTATGCACATTACCGACGTACGTAAGTTCACTTCGACTTATTACGGTGTCGTACACAGTGTCGTAAAGCTGAATCACCAGGGAGGTAAAGACGCAGTTTTTCAGAATGTCACCTCTCCTTCCGAACTCAAAAAGCTGGATGGCAAACACCTCGACAGGGTGATCGTTAAAAATATACCGATTGTTAGCCTGGTACCTTACCGCGGAGAAGAGGTCAGTCTGGAACTGGGACTTTTCTCTGTGAAACAGTCCGACCTGGCAGCTCCTTTCATTGACCTCCTGGAAACCATGGCCTCCACCGCCGGCGTATCCGTACTCAGTGCAGCCGTACCTTTTGTAGAGCCCCTGAAAAAAGGAATCGACGGTATCATCGGAACGGATGCTGACTCCGCATTGGAGATCGGTATTGCCACCACCTTCAATCCGCCTAAAACAGGCTGGTTTGTAGTCATGCGTACACCCAAACAAAGCAACATTATCCCTACACTGGAAGTTACCCCTTCTGACTATGTACTTGTAGATAAAAACTCAAAAGAGCCGCTGAAAGATTATCCATATGTGATCTATTCCATCGCATATAGCCGGGAACGAAATGACTGGTTTAAACTGCCTTATCTGATGGATAGCTATCAGGCCATTCAAAAAGCGATTCAGGATGGAAAAGATACAGATGCAGAGGATAGTCTGAAGGTATTTAAGCGATATGCCATCACCAGCCCGGATATTTTAAGAGAAGACGCGATACGTATCTGTAAACTGGTGGAAGAGGAATTAAAGAGTGTACTCTCCTTTACACTGGAGACGAAATCAATTGCACCTGGTAAACAGCTACGGGATCTGGAATCTTATCCACTTTACCAATAGTCCTCCTACCCTGCTATGGAATGGAATAATATTTTAAGAGAGTTAAATTATTACCTGGCGAACCTGTATATCACAGACTTCAATCACCATACGAAGCTGAGATTAATAAAACTGGTTGGTCTTCCTGCACATCTGATGGAGTTTCCTTCCCCGGCTGTGGCCACCTGGTTTTATATTATGGAATTCGCTGAGGGACGTAATAAACTACTGCCCTTACTGGAACTGATCGCATCTCCTGAAGAAGGAAATGGAGACGATCAGTTTCTGCAGGGCGCCATTGCCATGCTCAAGGCAAAAAAGGATGTCAAATCAGTCACACTGGACCTGTCTAACTGGAAAGGAGGCAACGATCTGCAACTATCCAGAGAGAAAATCATGGGTAAAAAAAGTACGTTGCTGCCGATCGGATTCCTGGAAAATGGCACAGAAGCGGCAAAGGCAGTTGTACGTATTGTATTGGGCAATACGATGGCCACCGGTTTTCTGATTGAAAATAGCTGGCTGATTACGAACAACCATGTACTCGCAGATATGGATGCCGCCGAGTCGGCCATTATTGAGTTTGGTTATCAGATCAAAAAGGGCGTACGGCTTTCAGAGACGAAAATAACCGAACTGAAAGCTGAATACAGCTGTAAACTGACCCCAGGTTTACGGGAAAGTCCCTTATTTGAAACCAATAAGGAAGAAGACTGGACTTTGGTAAAAATTGACGACCCGGCCATTACTTCTTATGGGTCATTCAAGCTGTCCAACACAGGTGTAAGGGCCGGCGACTTTGTGAATATCATCCAGCATCCATTGGGCGGACCGAAACAGATTGGTATTTACAACAACATCGTACAATATGCGGATCAGGATATCGTGCAATACCTCACAGATACAAATGACGGATCCTCCGGTTCTCCGGTCTTAAACAGCGACTGGGAGGTCGTGGCTGTTCACCATGGCGGCGGATGGCTGATGGACAAAGCAAGTGGACAAAATGTAAAAAGGAATCAGGGTACGAACATTGAGCGATTGAAAGACACCATTAAAAAATTCACCGAAAAATTAGTCTGACATGGTATTTTCTGACAGACAGCTACACAAAATTCAGACTATTTTATACCAGCGACCTGCAAACCTCGCTGAGGTTTATCTGAAACATGCAAATATACATAGCCCCCTTTCCGGAGGTGCAACCAATGACTGGGTAAAATGGGGAGAAGCGCTTGCCTTTGTCAATTCATCCAAAGAGCGGATGAAAAGATTTCTCGAAGAAGCACTAAAGAGCGAAGAGCTGCCCGTATTACGTTACTATTATAATGAGCTGTTGTCCAGCAGGGAGAATCGACTCCTGCAACTGGCGCATGACCTGATTACCGGACGTTGCGTAGTATTTCTGGGACCCGATGTATTGACATTGACAGAAAACAGAAACATCGTTTCCTTCAATGAATGGATGTCTTACCAGCTAATGGAAGAAATGAATCTCAGCAATGTATATTATGACAAAAACCTGCGCGACAATCTCAGTTACATGGCTAGTTGTTACAGGGAAATGCCTAATTATGTGCATGGAGACATTGCTCATTTATCAAAAGAAAAGTTTGAAGAACACCTCAAGAGCAGAAGAATTAATCTCTCCCTATACCAGGAACTCAGTAAGCTACCGCTCAAAATAGTGATCAATGCCAACCCTGATGAACTATTATATAACGAAATCAACAAAATAAAAACAGATGGCTGTAGGTTGGCATATTATGATATGTCCTGTAGAGACGCCGGACCGGAGCCGGAAGAACTGTCAGACATGCAGGTGTCTGACGATGGAGAGTTTTCGCCTGGTCAGACCGTTGTATATAATCTCTTCGGCTCATTTCGCAATGAAAGCTCCGTATTGCATACCGAAGCGGAATTCCTTGATTTCATCAGCCGGGTGACGATGGGCAATCCAAAGATAGATGAAGAATTACTGTCTGAATTCAATGAAAAGGACAGTTATCTTTTCCTGGGATTTGACTTTGAACAATGGTATTTCAAGGTATTGTTCCATTTGTTCAAACTAAAGAAAGAACAGAACAATGCCGTTTCCTGCAATGTGGAAGATAACGATCCTAACAAAAGACGCCGCATTAGTCCCAGCACACGGGAATTCTTTGAAGAGGAATTCCGTATGTTTTTTGTCAACGATGAACTCGTGACATTCATTGCCGATCTAAATGCCGTACTTACCAATATCACCCCCAGAATTGTATGATAGGCACTACAACACTTCCCAGTCGTTATCCGGGTATAGTCGCTTTTGATGAAAAACAGCACTCCCTTTTCTTTGGCCGGAGCCGGGAGAAAAAGGAGCTGTTGCAGATGTTGAAAAACGAGCGGACCATTGTATTATTTGCCAAATCCGGTGTAGGTAAATCTTCGCTGATCAATGCCGGACTTATCCCCTATATGCAGGAAGACGGATTTTACCCGATTAAGATCCGCTTTCAGTACACGGAGTCTGGTCGCATGAAAACACCCTTACAGATATTACATGAGGTGATCTCTTATAAAATTAAAAAAGAAGGGACCATTCAACAACGGTCAGCTGATATTCTTTTCGATAAAGAGAAACCCCGCCTATGGGAATTGTTTAAGGTACTTGAGTTCCCGGTATATGAGGAGAAGAAAGGCATAAATGATTATCTGGTCAAAGAGCTCCTGGAACAAAACACAGGCACGGCTGCAAATGAAGTAATCACAGATAAAATAAGCCGGCAGCAAATCCCTGTGCTGATCTTCGACCAGTTTGAAGAGTTCTTTAACTTCCCTATAGCACAGCAACACGACTTTCTCGCAGAACTTGCAGAGTTATTGCATGAGATGTGTCCAAACCGCATACTTGAATGGCTACGTTCTTTCAGCAGTGCATCAAGAACAGAGGAAATGATCATGTGGTCTAAACAACCCATTATCAAATGTATATTCGCCATACGCGGGGATAAGCTGGCAGAACTGGATTCCCTACGCAGATATATTCCATTGATTCTGCGTAACAGATACCGCCTCGGGGCATTAAATACCATCAATGCCAGGGAAGCGGTTACAGGACCGGCCAGTTTATCTGATCAGGAATTTATATCCCCTCCCTTCAAAATAGACAAACTGTGGCTGCAAGCTGTTCTCAATAAATTAACCGGGAACCAGAAAACGCCTAATAGTGAGACATCACTGGACGACGAGAAAAAGTATATACCAGAAACAGGTATTGACGGGTCACAGCTGCAGAAAATATGTTCATATATCGAACAAAAAGTCACAGAAAAAAAGACACCAGGGTTAGTGGTGAACGAGGATACAATAGGAATACTGGATGTTGAAAAAGTGCTGGATAGCTTTTACGAGGACCAACTTATGAAAATCGGAAAGGACCAGGACATTGCCTTGTGCCGGAAAATTATCGAAGATCATCTGGTAGCCGGCGGTGGACGCACCAGTCTGACGGAAGGGCAGATCACAGAATTGCTGGGGAACAATACGCATTTACTGGAAAAGATGATGGAGGTGCGTCTGGTAAAGGAAGAATTTACGCATCTCGGGAAGACATTTGAGCTTAGTCATGATACACTCGTACGGGCTGTGACGAAGTATGCAATCATTAATAAAGAGAAACGACTAGAATCGGAGAAAAAAATACTGGAAATACAAAAGAAAACGCAATCGCGTTATACAAGGATTTTCGTTTTATTAACGTTATTCATTTTTCTGTTATTTATTTATGTATTAAACACAAGCAGAAAAGCAACCAAATATCTCAATAAAAGTCTGCTGCAACAGGGCCAGGCATATTATAATTCCAATAATCACCGCACTGCTTTTAGAATATGGTCTAACAATAACAGTTTTGTATTATTTGACCGACCAGGTCAAAACCGGTTGTCCGCAAAACTCGATTCTTCTTTCTTTTATGATATTTCAGGTGGTAAACGGATAGAATGGTTACCTCCTAATCATTATGTCGTACAGGAAAATCAAATGTTATTGAATATATATACCATTACTCCTGGCCAGGAAAATCAACTGCAGGTAAAATCCTACACCGATCTTAAATTATATGCCCATTCTAGCTCCAACAACTACTTGCTATGTAAGAATTCAAAAAGCAAGCTAATCATATACGATGTCGTTGCTAATGATACATTCAGTATTGCACAAGAGTATGTTTTACCAAAACAATTTATAAAAGATGTTGGCAAAGGAAAAGTGCCTGATTATGATCCTGAGGAGGAACCAGGAATCGAAAGTTTCGTCGGGGCAAATGACTTCATATGGTTTAAGACGAAAAGAAATGTGGTCACGGTATACGATCTAAAAAATAGACGGCCTGTCAATATAAATCTCATGATTACTTCAGATGACCCGTCAGAATCCATGTCATCTGCAACAATATCTCCAGACGGGAAATTAATGGCTTTTTCTGACACGACAAGAAAAGATAGAATGTTAATCGTTTACGACATCTCCAATCCGAGGCAACCAGTGCTGAGAGAAAAAACACCTATAACAACACTCATTACAGAAACAAACTCAAATGAGTCCATTGTTTATAAACACAACGATTCCATCTATTTTTCCTCTTATAAAGATGGCTGGCGTCATACCGCCAGCAAACGCGACAAACTACAGAGAATATTTTCCTTCAGAGAACGAAAATGTATCATTTATATGTCAGATACAACCGGCATCAAGATCTGCGACATATACGGAAATATCATAACACGTATTGCCGATTACAACCGGACTTATATTACAAATCCTGACTTCGATCCCCGACGACAATATACACTGGGCCTATCATTAAGCAACGGCATATTAACATATGTAAATAACGCGCGAATACTCAAATCATATAACCTCCTCCCGTTTAAAGAAATTCGGACGTTAAGAGTTGTTCGAGGTGTTTCACCTAATAGAGAATATTATATCCGTTTGGATTCAATAGGACACTTATCAATCCGGCGGATTGACAACAACCAGATTATCTTCCCATTTGGGGGCGAGAATGCCATCATGCCTAAATTAGTCAATTATGGTATAGTGAGACCACAGTGTTATTTTAATCCTCAGAGCACAATTATTGCCTATCTGAGAGACAGTAGTGACGGCCATCACTATCTGGAAGCAGTAGCGCTGGATAAAAAAGAAATTATACATACGCAGCGTATAGACAACTCTACATCACTCCTTTCTTTCGATGGAGAAAAAAACGTCATGCTTGAAAACGAGGAAGATAACATTGGCATAATCATTCTAAATAATCAAAAACGTACGCAGCAATATTTCAACAAATTATATCCTCATTTCACCGATGCTGAAAAGAAAATACTGGATGATAATCTTTAAACCTGTTGACGATATTGAGATGCTGGAGATTAAAGACAATCACAATTTATCAATAACATTCTTATACCCTCTTCCGCATCGTAGATGGCATATATTGTATTAGCATCGCTGATGGATCTCATTTTCTTTATTTTACGATAATCTTCGTCATCGCTCTCTACATTGTCTATAAAGTCGTTATAGACTACGTAGCCCCTCTTATTGGCTAAAATATAATTATAGGAGAAAAAGCCTCCGATATTGTTATAATTGCTACTGAATTTACTACCACGGAAAGTCCAGTCATAATGCGGACGGCGGAACTGATACCACATATCGATTGCCCCGTCTACAGACTGTCTCTTTGGAATAGCATAACTACTTGTTTCTTTACCCGACTGACCGATCTGCACAATACCGATCTGCCTAAGACTGGTTACATATGCACCGCCACCTCCTTCTCCAGGGGCAGCATTACGTCTGTCGACATCTATCTAAAATCATACGATTGCCTTTCGCCCGTTTGTGCGGACGTCTCTATGGCGTGGATCATTCTATGTCTGATCATGGCATCCTGGAAGGTAGGCGCCTGACCGGAAAGAATCAGGGGGTAGTTCTGTCCGGTATTGGTAGGGATCGGTCCCAGAGAGCCGTCCGGGATCAGGTTATATTCCGCCGGAATTATCAGTTCTTCCAGCGGACCGTTTTCTCCTTTACTGGCTTTAACGTTCAGGTCAAACACCGCCAGACTAGCCCCAGGGGCTGTAATCTGGATATCGCCTTTTGTACCGTTGATTTCCCATAGGAAATTGGTACCTGGCAGCGTACCTCCCCTGAAATGAGCCGTCGCCACAGCGCCGCTTTCCAGGATGCCGCTTACAGCCACCTGATCCGGCGTATTGGCAGGGATTTCCTCTCCTGTTTCTATTACCATCGTCTTTGTTCTCCTGATAGCTGTAGTTGCAGAAAGGCTTGTAAACTCCCCCAGTACATGACACAGGGCATCCACCGCATTGGAAAAGATCACCGGTAATAAACCAGCGCCTGTTTCCGGATTAACGATATAAGTATTCGCCTGATCTATGGCCGCGCCATAGAGAATGCCAGCACCTACCATGGTGGTAGACAACACCTCTCCGATATGCCCCTGCGCAATATAGTCCCTGATAAACCGTACCGCCGGCACCGACCGGGATTGTAAGCCTACAAAGCCTTTTACCCCTTTTTCCTTTACCAGGGCAGTCAGGGCTTCCGCCTCCTGCAGGTTCCGGCCTAAAGGCCATTCACTAAAGACGTCTTTTCCGGCAGCCGCGGCAGCGCTGATCAGTTCGAAATGAGAAGGTACTTTTACCGCCACCAGTATCATATCTACCGCTTTACTGTGTACCAGTTCCTGTATTTCATTATAGACCAGGGGAACATCAAAAGCAGTTTTTAAAGTATCCGTATGCTCCATTTTTGAAGTAAACAATGCACTGATCTCATAGTCTGGTAATGTCTTCAATGCCGGGATGTGGGCCCAGGCAGCCCATCCTCTTTTTTCGCTTGCGCCGATAATACCGACCCTTGTTTTATTTGCGTTCATATTACATTCATCATTTTCGATATCAAAGGTATCTTCAACTTGCTATACCTTTGTCAGCAGTATCACGGATGATACCATACCATGAAAGATCAATGCATCAAAGTACAGCAAACCGAGGAGGACATTAAAGCCCTGCAGGACACCATCTATGTGATCGGTGGCAAGTGGAAACTGCCTATTATACATTCCATCTGTAACGGCAATAACCACTTCAAAGAGATCGAGCGGAGCATACCGGGTATCACCACGAGGATGTTGTCGAGAAGTCTGCGGGAGCTTGAGGACAATAAACTGATCACCCGCACCGTCGATCCGAATGTACCGACACTGGTAGAATATGAGTTTACCGAATACGCGAAAGAATACGGTGTATTGATCAATGAAATGATCAGGTGGGGTAAACATCATAAGAAAATGATCATTGGCCAGCTATAATACCGCCTTATAAAAATAAAGACACCAGCCAGGAATAGCCGGTGTACTGCTTAAACCTACAACTGTATCAATCGCTGATGAAGCAATTGTTAGAACTGTTAAATTTTTAGTCTGCGGCAAATATTGCACTTTCTTCCAGGCTTTGCCTGCCACATCTGATGAACCGACTATAATGTAGTTTGAAGAGGAAAGATCCCGTCATGAACCGTGACAGGGATACAGCAATACAACTGGTGTATTGTTAGTGAAGTGGACGATGAAGGATAATAAGTGGATGCGATACACTGATGGCAGATAACTCAGGCCCGCTGGCGTTCCGCCAGTTCTAATCTGACCATCGTCTTGCCGGCTTTACGCTCTTTCTTCCAGTATATTCTATGTAAAAGCGGTCTTAAATGTTTCCATCTTTCAGTAGCAGTAGTAAGATGTCCTTTTCTTTTATATGCCATAGTAACAGGGGATTAATACCGGAAGTCCGGAAAACAAAACGAATATATATTTTATTTACCAGACTCCCGGTGATACCGCTTTACTTTGCTTCAAAACGGTCTATCATGTTCCTGATACAACGTACTGTTTCCCCGGGTTGCTCTTCCGGCACATAATGCCCTGCATCTTTCACCACGATCACTTCCGGCGTTGCCAGCTGTTGTAAAGCATTGCCTATCTGTTCGCCAAGTGCATATTGTCCGCCCAGGGCCAGTACCGGTACCTGTAAACGGTGCAGATCTGCCCTGTTATGCTGTGCACTGGCTGTAAATGCCCTGTAATAGGCAAAACCCTGTTTCAAACGTTCTATACCCGTATAAGCCCGTACATATTCGTCCTGGTCCTGCTCATTGATGGCCGTTTTAACAAAGGATTTGTTGGAGAAATACCAGGATAAATACGCTTTCTCCTTTCCTTCTACCAGTAACTCCGGAATATCGCTTACCGCATGGAAATAGAACTGCCAGATTTTCTGCGCATTTTCCGGTTTGAATACGGCTTCTGACATCAGTCCGGGTATTGCTGCATCGATGACTGTCAGGGTATTGAGCTGTGCTTCATGGTTCAATGCAAATGATACGGCCACCCAGCTGCCTACATCATGAGATACCAGGTGTACCTTGCTGATGTGGAGCTGGCTGATAAAACGACTGATCAATGCCGCTACAGCTTTTGTATTATAAGCCGGCGCCAGACCACTGTTACCCAGTCCGGGCAGGTCCACTGCAATAACCCTGTTATGCTTCGCCAGTAATGGCATTACTTTCCGCCAGACGTAGGAGGTCTGTGGCCAGCCATGCAATAACAGAATGACGTCTCCCTGACCTTGTTCATAATAACAAAGCTTTGTACTTTCGATCTCTATAAATTTTGCTTCAGGCATTTGTGCTTTCATTGTGCTAACGGATAAAAATGGGATTAGTGCTGTAAGAATCATCAGGTGTCTCATACCGCAAATTTAGGCCCGCGACCGTCCGGACAGGAAGACAAAAAACCGTTCATTTCTGCCAATGCTGACGGTCGCTATATTACAGATCTACCATGAGCAAAGAAGAGAAACATATCGTCATACTGGTGCCTTCCAATTCCGCATTGATGGACATGGCAGGACCCATGGAAGTATTCAGCAGAGCAGCGGCAGAACAGACTAAAATGGATCATCATCTGCAATATATCGTACATACTGTATCCGGTGAAGCCACGAGGCAGATCGTCACTTCATCTTTCCTGCCGATATTGTGTGAATCAACTTTCGAAGAAATCAACTACCCCATCGATACACTGATCCTTTCCGGTATTCCTGCGGATGATGATCAGCCATTACATCCCAATCTGCTTCCGTGGATAGGCGCGCAAGCCAACCGGGTACGGCGGATCGGTTCCGTTTGTTCTGGTTCTTTTATGCTGGCACAGGCAGGCGTATTAAATGGCAAAAGAGCTACTACTCACTGGCGGCTCTGCCAAAAGATGAAAGAAAAGTATCCGGACGTACTGGTAGAGCATACCCCCGTCTTTGTAAAAGACGGACACATTTATACTTCCGCCGGCGTTACCACCGGAATGGACCTGGCGCTGGCACTGGTAGAAGAAGACATGGGGAGGACATTTGCGCTGGACATTGCCAGACAAATGGTCCTCTTTCTTAAACGTCCCGGTAATCAATCACAATATAGTACCATGCTGGCGGCACAGGCTACGGACTATACACCCATCAACAATGCGTTGTCCTGGCTGCAGACGCATCTCCATGAAGAGATCAGCGTCGAGCGACTGGCACAGGAAGCTGCCATGAGTCCCCGTAATTTCGCCCGGATATTTGTACAGGAATTGCATATTACCCCTGCCAGGTATATTGAAAAACTGCGTGTCGAACTGGCCTGCAGAAGTCTGACGGAAAAGAAACTGACCCAGGCAGAAATCGCCTTACAAAGTGGCTTCGGTAATGCAGACAATATGCGCAAGGTATTCCTGCGGGTCATGGAAGCAACGCCTTCTGAGTACAGAAAACGCTTCAAAAGTGCGCTGCACACCTAACAGTGTAAACCTGACTTTGCGTCGTCTCTCCCCTATTCCGGCCAGCCTTCTGGCAGGTTTTTCCTTATAAATTCCTCCTTCTGCTGCCATACTGACCCCGATTTTTCCAGGGTAGGGTATTTGATGTGCCATTATAAATCGATTTTATTAAAACTATGGATGCATATTCTCAACTCATCATTGACGCTGTCGAGAAAGCCAGTCCCGCAGTTGTCAAAATAGAACGGTTGGAACGTCGTGGTAACCAGGAAACGGTATCCGGAACAGGATCCGGATTTCTCTTCTCGTCTGACGGTTACCTGTTCACCAACAGTCACGTCATCAATGGCGCCACCCGTCTGAAAGTGCGGCTGCAGGATGGACGTGAATATACGGCTACCCTGGCAGGGCAGGACGTGCCTACCGATCTGGCCATATTGAAGATTGACGCAGGGGAGTTTGCGACGGTAAAACTGGGCGATTCCGATGATCTGAAAATCGGACAACTGGCCATTGCCATCGGGAACCCACTGGGCTTCCAGCATACGGTAACTGCCGGTGTGATCAGTGCAGTCGGCAGGTCGCTACAAGGACAAAACGGCGTTACAATGGATGCAATGATACAGACAGATGCAGCGCTGAATCCCGGCAATTCCGGCGGACCGCTTATCAACAGTGAAGGCGAAGTAATCGGTGTCAATACTGCCGTGATTATGGGTGCACAGGGACTCTGCTTTGCGATCAGTATCAATACCGCCAAAGCTATCGCCAATCAGCTGATCCGTTTCGGGAAAGTAAAACGGGCCTATATCGGCGTTGCCATGCAACAGATAGACCTGGTACCCCGTTTACGCAGTATTCACCAGATCCGGAACAAACAGGCGCTGTTTGTATCTAATGTAGAACGTTACAGTCCGGCGGCCAAAGCCGGTATCCTGAATGGCGACATTATTTTCCAGTTCAATGACCACCTGGTAGAAACAGCCGACCAGTTCTTCAAAATGCTCACTTCTGATAAGATCGGACAGTTCCAGTATATCAACGTGATCAGGGATAATACCCTCCTGGAGCTACGCATTACACCTGTTGAAAGAGGCGACTGATCATCACACCACATGAAAATACAAAGGGGTAGTAATCAATGATTAATACCCCCTTGTATTGTATATCATCGCACTATGCAAATTAATAGTGCATAATACCCCTCCGCCTGTTCCATTCCAACAGAAACATCAGTAAATTAGAAGAGATTTCGAATTCCACGACTCACACTTTATACTCGTTCCTTATGGGTAAACAATTGTACTTCGCGATATTGGCCCTATTGCTGTTCAACCTCTCTTCCGTTCCCCTTGCGGCACAAAACACCGGTATCTTTGACGCCCATGGCGATATTGGTCAGGTGAAACATCCGGGTAGTCTGCAATACGATCCCAAAACACAACAATACACCATTACCGGCGCCGGTACGAACATGTGGTTTGGCAGCGATGAATGTCATTTTGCCTGGAAAAAGATGAAAGGTGATTTTATCTTACGTACCCGTGCACAGTTTAACGGGAAAGGTCAGGAAGCACACCGCAAATGGGGACTGATGGTACGTAGTAGCCTGGATACAGGTGCACAACATGTCAATGGTGTGGTACACGGCGACGGACTCACCTCTCTTCAGTACAGAAAAACCAGCGGCGCGAATACAGAAGAGATCAAAACCGGTGTGAGTGGCGCGGACATTGTCCAGCTGGAAAGAAAAGGAAATACCTACACCTTATCCGTTGCGCGTAATGGCGTTCCTTTTAGTAGTGAAACACTCGATGATATGCCTCTGGGCGATGAAGTGTTTGCAGGGCTTTTCGTCTGTTCACACAACGCCGATGTAACAGAAAAAGCGGTATTCAGCAATGTACGGCTGACAGCACCTGCACCTGCGGACCTGAAGGCTTACAAACAGTATATAGGCAGTCAGCTGGAACTGATGGATATTGCCACCCAGCATAGTATCATCGTTTATCAGACGCCAGGATCTATACAGGCGCCTAACTGGAACCAGGATGGCCAATCCCTGATCTATAACAAAGAAGGGAAATTATATCAGTTCGACCTGCGTACCCGGACACCTTCACCGATCAATACCGGTGTAGCAAAACAGAATAACAATGATCACGTGTTATCTTTTGACGGAAAGATGCTGGCCATCAGTAGCGGTGAAGGAGAAAACGGGGCTTCTGTAGGATATGTCGTTCCACATACCGGCGGAGATCCCGTTCGTATCAATAAGGTCGGTCCGTCTTATATGCATGGCTGGTCGCCTGATGGGAAATACCTGGTCTTTACCGGACAAAGGAACAACGACTTTGACATATACCGGGTGCCTGCAAAGGGTGGAGAAGAAGTACGGCTGACGACTGCACCTGGTCTTGACGACGGCCCCGAATATACACCCGACGGTAAGTACATTTATTTCAATTCCGTGCGTAGCGGTATGATGCAGATCTGGCGTATGGCCCCTGATGGCAGTAATCAGACGCAGATAACAAATGATGACTTTCATAACTGGTTTCCGCATATCTCACCGGATGGCAAATGGATCGTTTTCCTCTCCTTTCTGAAGGAAGAAGTAGACGCATCGGACCACCCTTTCTATAAACATGTATATCTGCGGCTGATGCCGGCAACGGGAGGCCCGGCGAAAGTAATTGCCTATCTCTATGGAGGACAGGGCACGATCAATACGCCTTCCTGGTCGCCTGACAGTAGGCGTATTGCTTTCATCAGCAATACAAATCTGTTGTTTCCTGTATTTCCGATGGAAAAGTAAGCTTAACGGCGGCTCAGTTGCTTGTTGATCTCTACGGCGGCACTGATCAGGGCCAGGTGGGTAAAAGCCTGCGGGAAGTTGCCCAGGTGTTCTCCTTTCATGCCCAGTTCTTCACTGAAGAGCCCTAGGTGATTGGCATAACCGATCATCTTCTCAAAGCTTTCCACCGCCAGGTCAATTTCCCCGCATTTGGCCAGCGCTTCTATGTACCAGAAAGAACACATGTTAAAGGTGCCTTCCACTCCGTCAAGACCATCAATCCGCTCAAGGTGATTCCGGTAGCGGTAGATCAGTACATCCAGCCGGAGGTCGCGATCTATGACTTTCATGGTAGACAGCCATCTTGGTTCCAGCGGCGTAATAAAATGTGTCAATGGCATCAGTAGCGCGCTTGCGTCCACCGTTTTTGCGCCTTTATACTGTACCCAGGCGCCGAGTTCTTCGTTCCAGAAGTTATGATAGATATCGTTGTAAATTTCATCACGGACGGCCTGCCATTCCATTTCGGGATAAGGGAAGGAACGATGTTCTGCAATCTTGATGGCCCTGTCCATCGCTACCCAGCACATTAAACGCGTATGCAGGAATTCGCGTTTCACGTTCCTGATCTCCCAGATACCATGATCGGGTTGTTTCCAGCCGGCCACCACACTGTTTACCTGTTGTTGTATCAAGGTCCAGAATTCGTAGGTGATCGGTTTATAAGACTTGTTGTAGATATAGATCGTGTCAATCAGTTCTCCGTAGATATCGATCTGCAATTGTGTGGCTGCAGCATTCCCGATACGTACCGGCCTGGCGCCTTTATATCCGTCCAGATACTTCAGTTCGTGTTCCGCCCCGCTTTTAGTACCGTCCACTTTGTAGAGCAACTGGAGTTTACTTTCCGTACAAAGGCTGGAAATCCAGTTCATGAAGTTTGTCGCCTCGTCGTAGAAACCCAGTTTCAGGAAAGCATACATGGTAAAAGCTGCATCCCGGATCCAGGTAAAGCGGTAATCCCAGTTACGGCTGCCGCCAAGGGTTTCTGGTATACCGAAAGTAGCTGCTGCTATTACTGAACCATACCTGGCGGAGGTGAGTAACTTCAAAGTAATGGCGGAACGCTGTATCAGTTCCCCGTAATGCCCTTTATAAGTCGATTTCCCTACCCATTCCCGCCACTTTGCGATCGTTTGGTGATAGGTATCATGTGCATAGTAATTAATGCCGGAAAAGGCTCCTTTATGGTCTTTTTTAACAGCCTGTAATACGATATGCGCCATTTCGGACTCCTTCAGCGTAAACTCCGCATAACCATCCATCCGTTTCAGCTGCAGTGGAATATCCGCTATCAGGCGTAACTGCACATTCCCATCATTAATAGCGGTGAAGATGATCTCATTCTTTTTCTTTTTCAGGTCTGCCTCGTGTTTCGCCTCCGCATAATCAAAACGGGGTACGCAATGTAACTTGAAAGTAATATCGCCACGGATCGCCTTGATCTTACGCACGATGGTGCTGTCCGTCTCGTCTCCCGCTGCCTGCAGGGGCATATAGTCCGTCAGTTCGGCAATACCTGATTCAGAAAAAAAACGGGTCAGCAAGACCGCCGTACCGGGTATATACAATTGTTTGGAGTTATACTCCCCCATCTGTGGTTCTACGGAAAAGAACCCGCCTTTTGTGGAGTCCAGCAGGGATGCGAAAATAGTGGGGGCGTCAAAGCGGGGAAAACACATAAAGTCAATGGACCCCGTCAGGGAAACCAGGGCGACTGTTTCAAGGTTGCCGATGATACCATAATTTTCAATACGCTGATATGGCCGTTCCTGATGCTTCATACTGGTATTTATCATGAACCATGCCTAAAACAAAGGTATCCCTTACCTTTACTGCATGTTACAATTGCCCATTACTGTGCGTATTCCTACTGACGCGGAACTGGACCACCGTCCTGATATTGATGAAATTCTTATCCGGCGGAGAAAGGCGAAGATCGTAGAAGGATACAATCTGCAGATGAACGAAAATCCGAAGCTACCTTACCGTTTTCAGGCGACTATCAATATCAATAACGATCGTTTATGGGCGCTTTTTCTTACACTGGCAGAGACACTGCCGTCGAAGGTAAGTTGCGTATATGGCATTTATGAGGAAGAGAACATGACGACATCCCTTTTACAGAAGGATTTTGTGCTGAAGGAGCTGGAGAAATATGGGCCCGAACTGGCACAGGATTGTCTGCTGGAAGCCGGTATGTTGTTTCAGACCAAAGATATCCTGATAGAACTGGGTATCAGTGCCAGTAAATATATCCGCTACTGGGGCGCAGAACTGGAACGGTTTCGCCTGCTGATGCAATCCTTTAAGCTACCTTTTGTAGAAGGACTTGAGTTTATCGATGAATACCCGAGAATAGTGACACCCCTGCGGGAACTGGTCAGAACAGCCAAAGCACCGGAGACAGTGTTGTATTATCTTGATCAGGCATTCCGTGTAGACAGAACCGCCCCTGAACCTTTCTTTGACTGATAAAAAATATCCCGGCTGTCCAGCAGCCGGGATATTGGTATGTGTTGCAAAAAAGATCGCTGTTCATCACCTCCCGGTGTGATAGTTATTAGTTACTAATTATGGCAACACATTAATGCGATACGATTTCCCGTTACAATGCAGGATTAGCTGCATAGTCAGCCCACAGCTGATCAACAGTTTTACCGGTCAGCGTTACCCAGGTATTAGCAGTGTAGGTGTGATTACGTAAAGCAGTATTCAGATTGGTTACAATCGTGTTGCTCACGTGATTTTCCAGCCATGCCAGGAAACGTGCGGTTACGCGATAAGAATTCGTATAAGACTGAGATGAAGAAAATGCAGGCAAAGACCATCCTGCTGCTGAGTTATTCACGCCGTATCTGTAACGTACCAGGTCAGCAATACCCTCAGTTAACCAGCCGGGAGTACCGCCGGTATAAGCCTGAATGATATGCATGATCTCATGCGTTGCTACGTCCACATCCTGTGGATTGCTCTGGAACCATGCCGCACTGTAGGTAACTGTTGTACCGGAAGTATAGGCTACTCCACTGTAATTAGGGTCAATTACATAGGTAATTGATTTGGTGACACCGGGGTTGAAGCGGGTCAGCAATTGCGGATAGGTACCAAAGAAGATGTCTACGATCTTCTGACGTACGGTCTCATTGAAATTAGGATCGTTGTTGGTCAGCGTCAGTTTATAACCATTGCTGGTATAAACAACAGTGCCAACAGGTACTGCGAGCGCGGCAACTTCGCCCGTTGCCCTTGAGTTTTCATTTACGGCCTTTTCTTCGGGAGTGACGCTATCAGATTTGCTACAGGCAGACAACAAAAAGATACCAAGGGTACCGATAATCATGGAATTTTTAAGCGAGTGTCTCATTTTTCTGAGTGGGTTTACAATAGGAGGCAAATGAACAACGCGATCTACCCTTATAAACGCATGATGTATCGTTTTCGTACATCCTGGCCCCCACTGCCGGTAGCCTGTTTTTTACTTGACAAGTTGAATCCCCTACACTGCCTGTACATCCGGCCATCCGGCTGCTTCTTCCAGCCGTTTCCGGGTATATTCCAGTCCGGTCTGATAAATAGCGTCGAAACGCTTAAAATCAAACATCCCAAACTGTCCCAGTCCATCCGGTTCTATAAAGAGGCTGCATAATTGCCTGTTTTTCAATACCGGCTCCTGGATAGCCATATGCATGGTACGATCCATCGCAGCCGAGATGCTGCCTCCCGGATTGTAAGGCGTCATGGGATTGACATGTACGCCGATAATATCATTATAAACACCCAACAGCGGTTCAAGCGGCAGGTTGCTGGATATCCCCCCATCGATATAAGGTATACCATCTATTACCACCGGGGGAAATAACATGGGAATAGTCGAAGCCGCCAGTACCGCCGGAATCACTTCTCCTTTGGAAAAAACAGTTTGTCTGCCGGTTCCATAGTCCGTCGCCGCGATATATAAAGGAATGGGCAAAGATTCAAAAGTAGTATGACGCAGGGTCTGTTTCAGTACCTTCTCTACCGTCTTTAATGACAGGAAACCAGATTTGAGATTCCGCCACTGCATAGACAGTCCCATCTTTGTATGCTGGAATATTTCTCTGACTTCATCCGGACTATAACCATCACAGATAAAGGCAGCAGCGATAGAGCCGGCACTGGTAGCTGCAATCGCCTGGGGAAAGATGTCCTGTTCTTCAAACGCTTTTAATACACCGATATGAGCATAACCACGGGCCCCACCACCAGAAAGCACAAAGGGACGTCGCATAGGGATTTTCAACTGCTGATTCATCCGGCTAATATATATAAAGAAAGTAAAATCTGCTACCTTTAGTGTCATCAATAATAACCCATGAAACGCTGCTATCTGCTACTGAAGACCGCACTGATTGCCTGTACCCTGCCGGTATCTGCGCAGTCAGTTCCGGACGCCACCACAAAGACCGTCTGCATTACCCATGCAAACATTATAGACATAATTAACAACAAAACACTGCCTGATCAGACAATCATCATTGAAAATGACCGGATCGTCATGACAGGGCCTTCCAGGAAACTGAAGATCCCTGCCGGCGCGACCACCATCGATGCTACAGGACGCTTTGTAATGCCGGGTATGACAGATGCGCATATACATTTCTTTCAGAGCGGCGGACTGTATACCAGACCTGATGCACTTGACCTGAGACATGTCTATCCCTACGAAAAAGACCAGCAATGGGTAAAAGATCACCTGGGCGACCTGATGGCCCGTTACCTGGCCTGTGGCATTACCACGGTAGCCGATGTGGGTGGTCCGCTGCGCAACTTCAGTATCAGGGAACAGGCAGCAAAAGACTCCCTGAGTACTAATGCCTGGGTGACTGGTCCGCTGATATCAACTTATCTGCCGCCCAACCTGGATAAAAACGATCCTCCTATCGTGAAAGTGACTACCCCGGATGCAGCACGTGAACTGGTCAGAAAACAAGTCCCCTACAAACCTGATTTTATTAAGATCTGGTACATCGTGGTGCCTGGTCAGCCGGCAGAAAGCACCTTGCATATCGTACGCGCAGCCATAGAAGAAAGCCACGCGCACGGACTAAAAGTTGCGGTACACGGTACGGAATACCAGACTGCAAAACTGGCGGTCAGCGCCGGTGCAGACATTCTGGTGCACAGTGTAGATGATCAACTGTTTGACAATGAAATGCTGCAATTGCTTAAAAGTCATCAGACCGTATACATCCCCACATTAACCGTGATGCATGGTTATAAACGGGCCTTTACACAACAGTTTGATTTTCCTGCACAGGACCTGGCCTATGGCGATCCGTTTATGCTGGGTACCTTGACTGATCTCCAGCACATTGACAGCAGCGTGGCTAAATTCAGTTACAAACAACTGCGCACCCTGCATCACGTACCATCAGAAGAAGATACCATCATGCTGAAAAACCTGAAACTGGCACAGGATGCAGGTATTAATATCGTGACAGGAACTGATGCCGGGAACATCGGTACACTACACGCCTCTTCTTATTTTACAGAACTGCAAGCCATGCAGCAAGCCGGACTGACCAACATGGAAATCATCCGTGCAGCGACTATCAATGCGGCCAGGGGTTTCGGAAAAGACAAAGATTATGGCAGTGTTGAAAAGGGAAAAGTGGCAGATCTCCTGCTGTTATCCAAAGATCCTGTACAGCACCTGGATGCACTGGCACATATAGATACAGTCATACACCGGGGTAAAACCATCGAGGCCGGAAAACTATTACCTGTTACACCAGCCATACTTGCCCAGGAACAACTTAATGCCTATAATGCGAGAAACATTGATGCATTTCTGGCGCCCTACAGCGATAGCGTAGTCATCTCCGATCAGGCAACAGGACAGATAATGATGAAGGGTAAAGAGCAGATGCACCAACGGTATAGCAGTCTCTTTGAACGGGCGAAAAACCTGCACTGTCAGCTGGTGAACAGAATGGTGTTGGGGAATACGGTGATAGACCAGGAAAGTGTTACGGGTATGGGGAATAAACCACTGGAAGCGATTGCCATTTATACGATTGAAAACGGGAAGATAGCACACGTGTCTTTTATCTCTCCGGGAAAGAAGTAATAGTACGGTAGCGTATTACCTCTCCCCACAGCTTTTGTGTATATTTAGCTCATGAGTGGTATTACAGATCTGTCCCAGTTACTTAAAAACATGACACCTCAGTTACAGGAGGGTGAGTATGTTTTTTGCACTGTCCCTGATAATCAGGCGATTGACATAAAAGAGGTGCTTGGTAGCTTCCGGGAAGAAGAGGGAATTACACTGATTCTCTCCCGCGAAACAGCTGACAGACTACAATTATCCTATACATACATTGCCGCCTGGATCACCCTGAAAATACATTCTTCGCTGTCTGCCGTCGGACTCACCGCCGCTTTCTCCGCTGCACTGGGCCGGGAAGGAATCAGCTGTAATGTGGTGGCTGCTTTTTACCACGATCATATTTTCGTGGCAAAAGAAGATGCCGGAAGAGCGATGGAAGCACTTAAACAACTCACTATCAACAATTAGGAATTAGGAATTCAATGCAGCGTAGATTTTCGCGGAGTTAATTCTTAATTCTTAATTCCTAATTCCTAATTCCTAATTTCTTCTTCCCGTTCACTACCGCTCAAAAGAACAGATAGCCGCTGTTATAAATTAACGCAGCTCCTCCCTCCCCCCTGGCGCTTTGAAAATAATTTTTGTATCTTTCGTCAGTAAATCAGATTCACCTATCTATCCCTAACGAAACCTACATGAAAACGAACACACTATCACGGATAACAACCGCTGTTGTTGCTATCTTCTGTATGAGCGTCACCACTGTACTCGCACAAAAGAAAGTGCCTAATCCTGGTACATTAAACATCGAAAGAAATGGTTCGGTCTTCTCCTCTAAGGATATCAGAGGGAATGCGACTATTGGCAGCAGTAAGATGGCCATTATGAACATGGAGTGTACACTACGTGACGGAAAACGAATCCTGTCCCTGAGATTTGATCTGAAAAAAATAGGGGAATTCAAACCAGTTACTATTACGTTTGATAAGTCTACCGGAGAGGACCAGGCAGGCAACTTTGCACAGTTCCTGAACTATCCGCAGGATGAAGCAACAGAAACTGCAGACGAGGGTTCTGGCAAAGACGTATCTTCCAGTGCAGAGAAAGGTTCTTTCACGCTGACGGAGATCAGATTTGATGATGTGAAAGCGTTTATTTCCGGAAACTTTGAATTTACGGGTCCGAATGACATAGAGTCCGGCGCTGAAAAAACCGTTACTGTTAAAGGCACCTTCAGCGGCGTACAGGTCGTTTGTATGGGTCCTCATCCATGATATTATGATCAAGGGCGGGCATCCTGCTGAGGTATGCCCGCTGTTGACTATAGTTCTTTACCGGTCAGGCAATAAAAGAGATTCTGTAACTGGTGTACATATACCAAAGGTTGTCCGTAAGGCACCAATTGTCCCGGCGCTTCTGCCAGCAGCTGAAAAGAGTAACCTTCATCTCTCACATAGATACTGTCCTTACGATTATATCTGAAGGAAAATACATTTTCATCTTCCCCGTGATCTCTATCTCCCTGTACAAATCCCAGACTGTTAAGATGTCCCGTATCGAGCGTTAACGGATGCACACTGGCCAGCGGCAGTTTGCTTTTAGGCAATGAAGAATTATAGATAAAGCCGTCCAGTATCCCTTCCACTTCAAACACCGTCTCATTCATATACAGATCATAATACCATACCAGGTTGCCGGAGCGCACGTCAGTTGCTTCTATCATGATACCATATCTTTCTGCAAGTATAATGGTATATTCTAATTATCAAATGAGACACTGCGACTTTCCTTTATAATATCTTCCTCTTCAGGATCATTCCTGTCTATCAGTCCGGCAAATACCTGCACTTTCCCGCTTTTAAATACTACACTGTCAACACCCGCATTCGCACCTGGCCTGCGCATATTGTTGAAAGCCATCTTCTTTTCCCTTCTACGGCCTACATTCACTGCAACCACTCTGACACTGTCTTCCGGATCATTACTGGTGATGTTGTATACAATCTGCCCTGTTACGGCGTCATAATCAAGTACCTGCTCATATTCCTGGTATTCCGGCTGACTTTCCTTACTCACCGTCATCACCGCAAAACACGCAGTTCCGCAATAGTATTCGAAGAAAAGGTGCTTTGCATTCTCCCCGGCATAACGGGGAATGTATTTCCAGCTCAATGCCAATACCTCTGACTGCGGAATAAGCAGTTTACTTTTGCCGTTAACACATTCAATATACAGGTCTTTGTATTTTGTCTTATCGTCCCTTACGAGATATCTGACCGACCACCCACTGGCCGTCGTGGTATCCTGTGGCATCATGCCTCCTTCAGCATACTCGTCATCTTCTCTGTTCAGAGGAATCATTGCAGCTGAATGATTGCCGCGTGCTGTCTTGCTGACAGTACCGTCACTTTCTAAGAACTGAGCAGCAGTATTTTGTGTATTTTCAGCTGGTTGATGGCAGGCAGACAGGAAAGCCGCCACACATGACAATGCGTAGATCTTTGCGTATTTCATAGGTAATATTCTATGCATTAAATGTAGCTAACAATTGGCAATTGGCAATTAGGAATTAGGAATTAGGAATTATGCCTCTAAAAATGTGTTTCTGTAAAACTAAACCCTGCTGAAATAATTTTTTCTGCATAGCGTTTTTTATAAAATAATGACATTGTCAGCTTACAAATGTTTATGGCAACTTAATTCTTAATTCTTAATTCTTAATTCTTAATTCTTAATTCTTAATTCTTAATTCTTAATTCTTAATTCTTAATTCTTAATTCCTAATTCCTAATTCTTTAAAGTAGTATATTTGAACGGCTCTACCCTCATGCCCTGGATATTTCACGTTAAAGAACCGACGCAGATTTTCAACACCCTTTATGTAAACTCAAAATAACCTGGTAAAATCTATGAAAAGCCTGTATCTGTCAGCGATCCTGCTGGCTGCCGCTGCATTGCAAACGCATGCACAAACACCCGTTTCTGTTGGCGCCGGAAGCTATGCTTCTTTTCCTCCGGCCTCAGAAAACACAATCGATGGGAATAACGATGGTAAAGGAGATCTCTATCAGTTTGTCTATGACCGGCCCATTTATGTCGCGGCTGACAAAATGAACAAACCTATTCCGACCAATGACTGGTGGACCGACCTCGTAGTATCACAGTATGGAGGCCTGATGTGGGCCTATCCCTTAGTGGCTGATCCTGAGGACTATGGCGTTAAAATGTATTATCCGAACAGCTTTGTCGCCGACGGTTCTAACATTGCCTATGGCGGTAGTATGATGATCAAAGCTGCCGGCTATACGCCCTCAAAAGCGATCGCTAAAGACTGGTCTGACTGGGGACTGGTAATGTCTCTTCCTGACAGTCTGCACAACAAAAACATGGATGTGACCATGGCACATGGTATTCCATTTATGTGGCTGGAAACACAGGGTATCAATCCCGAATTCTCTTTTGACAGAGGCGCATCCTACCTCACACAAAGCGGTAGCGCCATTCAGTTCCCTACCAGTAATTCCTTTGTCATACAGACGGATGGCCGTTATTTCGGTATCCACCTGAGTGGCAGCACGACTGCAGAATTACAGGGACAACAGTATGTCAGGATCGACCTGGGATCTGTACAGACCATTACTAAAGTGAAACTGAACTGGGAAACCGCCTTCGCAAAAGGTTATGCCATCCAGGTATCCAGTAATGGTACTACCTGGAGCACCGTGGCCTCGGAAGTGAATGGTAACGGCGGACTGGATAGTCTGAGTTTCAACACTTCCGGTCGCTATATCAAACTGGCGCTGGGTGAGAAAGGCTCAATCTATGCCTATTCCCTGTGGGAGATGGAAGTCTTTAATGGCGCTACGCTGCTCTCACGCAACAAACCGGTAGAAGTATCTTCAGTAGAAGCTGCCTTTGCCGGCGCCAATGTCAACGATGGTAATACCGGTACCCGCTGGGCCTCCGATGGCAGTGCAGCAGAACGACTGGTACTGAATACCGGTAATGGTAACGCGTATTTTGTAGTATCTGCCCTGCCTGCACCGGGCGACCTGCCGACTTACGAGACCTATGCCTTCAACAAGGTGACCAACACCGCTGTAGGCTATGATTATGATGCCAATGCCGGTAAAGTGTATGTCAACTGGAATATTACCACCGCAAACCTGAAAGGACAGGCTGCCGGTAATACAATACAGGGCTTCCTGCCACACCTGTATCAGAATGCGGCCAACAGTATCGCATTCACAGCGGTCAACTATGTAACGCCCAGAGGATCTATGAAAACGGCTATCGGAAAGACCTTCTCATTCACGTATGATTTTAATGGTATCCTGCCTACTTATAATTCACCTTACCGGAACGCGGCAGATGCCAGTCCTTACAACGCCAACGCCATGTTTGACATGCTGACCCGCTTCTCTAAGAAAACCGGTTATGGCGGCGATACCTACTGGGGTGGTAAAGACCTGGTCAACTATGCCAAATACACGCTCATGGCAAAGGAACTGAATCACCAGGCTTACCAGTCACTGAAAGCTAAAACAAGAGAGAGCCTGGTCAACTGGCTGACCTATACCCCGGGTGAAACGGAGAAATTCTTCGCCCGTTATGACAGATGGGGCGCTATTGTTGGTTTTAATGAATCTTATGGTTCTGCCGAATTTACGGACAATCATTTCCACTATGGTTACCTGATCTATGCCTGCGCATTATATGGTATGACAGATCCGGATTTCCTGACACAATATGGTCCGATGATCAAACTGGTGGCTAAACAATACGCCAACTGGGACAGAACGGACAATTTCCTGCCTTTCTTCAGAACATTCGATCCATGGATCGGACATAGTTATGCGGGCGGTACCAGTTCGTCTACCGGCAATAACCAGGAGTCTACTTCAGAAGCGATGCAATCATGGATCGGACTGTTCCTCCTTGGCGACATGCTGAATGATGAAGCCATCCGCGATGCCGGTGCTTTCGGTTATATCAGCGAAGCGTATGCCACACTGGAATATTGGTTTGACTGGAAAAACAGGAACCTGCCGGCAGCCTATCCGCACAACATAGTAGGCATTCTTTCCAATCAGGGTTTTGCTTATGGCACTTATTTCAGCGCCAGTCCCGTACACATCCACGGTATACAATACCTGCCGGTTAATCCGGGTTTCAAATACCTGGCGAAGGATACCACCTGGGCGAAAAGAGAATATAGTGATATGATGACGGAATCAGCAGCGATAGACGGACATACCAGCGAAACTGATTTTGGTGACGACTGGGCCCATGTGGCACTCGGTTTCCGTCAGTTATTCGACCCTAAATATGCAGCTGGTTTCATGGCCAATAACCTGGCCCTGGCGCCTACTGACACCAGGTATATCATGGATTACGAAGTAGCAGGTATGACTTACTTCTACACCCATGCAAATCAGAACCTGGGTTTTTTCTCCTTTAACTTCCGTACCAATTTCCCTTCCAGCAGCGTATTCGAAAAGAACGGCGCCTTCAGTTACGCAGTAGCATATAATCCTGCTGCAAGCGCAAAAACCTGTAATGTGTACAATGCTGCCGGAGCGATCGTAGCTTCTTTCAATGTGCCTGCCAGAACCCTGGTGACCTATCCTACCCTGCCCACTACCGGACAACAGCCAACAGGTTGTTACGGTCTGTTACCGGCCACCGCTACTGCCACTTCCGGTAATGCGGCACTGGCTGTTGATGGTAGTCTGGGCTCCCGTTGGGAAAGCGCCTTTACAGATCCGCAGCAACTAACAGTTGATCTGGCTGTGATTTCCACCGTGAATAAGATCAGTATCTCCTGGGAAGTAGCCAATGCGAAGAACTACACTCTGACCGGATCTTTAGATGGTAATACCTGGTTGCCGATAGCTACGAAAACCAATATGCCTACGGGCAACAGGACTGACATCATTGACAACCTGAATGGCAACTACCGTTATATCCGTATGGATGGTACAGCCAGGAATACGCAATGGGGTTACTCTATTTACGAGCTGGAAGTATGTGGTACAGCAGCTACCGGAGCAGCGCCTTTGGTCGCCGACAATACGCTGGCCAGCAAAGCTGAACTGAAGACCGATGTAACAGCACCTATCCTCTATCCGAACCCTGCCAATGACTGGGTAAAGATCCAGAGTAAAACGAAAGACATTTACAGTCTGACGGATCTTCAGGGCAAAATGATTCAGACCGGCAAACTGGATGCGGGTATCAATACCATAGATATCAGCCGCATTCCAAAAGGTCTTTATATCATCAGGATCAAAGATCAGACTTTCAAACTCATCAAATCCAATCAATAAACAGCATCGCTGTATAAACAACGAGGGTGTACCGATAAAACGGCTACACCCTCATTTTTATAGTGAACAAAACAATCCTCTCAGGACTCGGCAGACACGGCTACCGCTTCTGCAAATGGCTGCAGGTCATTTCTCAGTGTTTCAATAATGTCGACAAACTTATCGGCTACCAATCCGAAACCTTCATTGGTAGGATGAATTTCGTCATACCAGGAATCACGCGCCACAATATCTCTCACATTGACATAATATACTACGCCAGGGAATGCAGCCGCTACTTTCTGTAGCCGTTTGTTGAATTCGTCGACAATAAACTTAATCACGGATTCTCTTTCCGCCTGTGGATTCATATGTTTCAGGATCATGTATTTACCCAGCCAGCTGGTTTTCTTTGGCTGCAGATCCGTATCCACCGGTATGATATAGTCATAGCTATGCACCAGTATGCGCAGGTTAGGATAACGGTTGTGCAGTTCTGTGAACATATCCTTATACCATCTTTCCAGGTCGTCCAGTTTGTCATTGAAAGCACCTTTGAGATAGCGGCCCGGCGTGATATCATCTTCTGCCGGTGTATCCCGCAGGAACTGCTGGAACTGTGACCCGAGTATATCATTACCACCACCGCTCACCAGGAATATCTGGGCCTGTTCATCTTTGATGGCGTTGAGGTATTCTTTTTCTTTCAGATAGTGCTCCAGGGTATCGCCTGCTTCTGCGAAGCTACGGATCGCATACAGCTTATACAGGTGATCAAGGGTATCCAGTAAACGGATAGGGTACTGGAACCAGGAATCGCCCTCTGCAACGATACGGAGCCGGTCTGTTTTCTTCAGGCGGTTATACAATCTTCTCCGCTGACGGGTTTCTATGGTATTCGCCGCCCATAATACCACATCGCCCCAGATACCTCTTTCTTCTTCCGGTAGTTTTATTTCCGGTTTCAGTTTCAGCTGGGTCGGCTGTCCGTTCTCGTCAGGCACAAGGTCATAATAAAGCCCTGCGGCGAAGTAAGAAGTCTCTTCGTAGTCCATCAGTTGTTTCAGGATCTCACTGTCAATACGATTGAACGCCGGGTTATTAAACACCAGTGTGAGCGTTTGTGTGATCCAGCCATTGAAGACTGCAGGTGTTTCGTCCTCCATCACTGCGCCACGGGTTACTTCCATTCCGCCTCTCAATATTCCGCGGTCTCTGTCTGCCAGTACATACGGCGCAGGCAGATTACCCAGTCCCAATGCCTTCACATTAAATTCTTCTGTGCTGGCAATGAGCTTCAGGGTCTCTATGCTCAGTGGCCAGTTATATTCTCTTACAAAATCATCCTGGCGGATAATAATCCGGTCTTTCCCTTTTTTAGCCATGATGATAAACTTACCTGGTTCCAGCAGCCAGGGTGATTGTACCTGGTAATCCAGGTAACTGCTGAACTGTATACCCAGGTAAAGCGCAGCTACATATAAGTTTTGATTAGTGGTATTGGTCAGTTTTATTTCCATAGCACCTTCCCAGAGATCTGCACTTTCTTCAAAATTGAAGGTGGCCCTTCCGGAAGAAATATCCAGTTTCTCACGACAACCATCCGTATACAGGCGGGTCAGTTCGATACGCAGGGGTTGCTCAGGAAAGCCGGGAGGAATACTGCTGTTCTGTAATTCTTTAATAAAATGCCACTGGGAAATATGCTTCAGTGTTTCCACCAGTTCCAGGTTGCCATTATCTTTCAGGAGATCCAGCGGACGTACTACCGGACGATAAGGATCATTGGCACGTGTGATCACAGCCTCTCCTGCACGGATATGCAGGGTATAATCTGCACTGCGTCCGTTCTCTCCTGCGGCAGTCTGGAATTCGAAATGACCGCTTGCTTTGCTCTCTATTTCATCCAGCAGTTTAGCCATCTCAGCAGGATGACCATTACTATTGTTCAGTTCAAGCAGGATCCGGCCACTCATCAGTCCTTCTACAAAGGCCTTATGCGCACGGTCCTGATCAGGACTTCCATCAATGCGAAGGCTACTGTAATCAATAAACACGTTATTAACTACAGCGTTCCATTTACGGCTGGTATCTGCGGCATCCGCTATTATGATCTTTGTGTTTTTGTCCACACCATGAATAGCTCCCAGGTTCAGCTGCCAGCCTTTGGTGTTGTAAGTTACTTCACCAATAGTAGTCTGATCACTGAGACTGCGGTTCAGGAATCCGAGCGCCAGCAGTTCGTCCATGTTACCAGAAACATAGATCTTGGGCGTCTGTTCAAAACTGAAACGCAGGTATTGCCTGATACGGCTGCTTAATTCATTGTAAGAGACATTACCGGTACAGGCATCAAGTGCGCCAAGGAGTTTCTTGGTGAAGACGCCTTCGCCATTTACCTCTACGGCAGACTGATTACTTTCACAAGCTGCCATCTGGATATGAATACCTTCCGGTAAAAATTCATCCGGCTTCCTGCCTTTGATATCCTCTTCTTTGATAACATCACCGAAGATAAATTCCGTCCATTCACGTTGCGGGAATGCACCGGAATAACGGGAAGTATCCTTAACCATCCGTTTATTTACCTTGTCATTCTTATAAGCGGTGTCTACCAGGCGGCCACGGGTATTATCACCGGAGTGGCAACAGTCGAAGATGGTCACAATGTGCGCACCTGTCTTTTCATAAAGTTTTGCGAGCATATAACGCAGCTCTTTATCTGTCAGCAGAAAGTCCGCTGCTTTTTCTGCACCACCATCATAACAAACCAGGCATTCCAGTTTGCCGTCAGTTTCATCCCATATAGGAGCGGCATCTTCCTGGGTACCATGGCCGGAATAATAGACAAGGATCGTATCTCCCTTACCCGCATTGCCCAGGTGTTCTTCAAATGCTTTTACCATTCCGGCACGGGTAGCTGCTGCATCTGTCAGTTTCACGATACGGCAGTCAAACGGCGTACGGTTTTTTAAGTAGCTCTCTACCTGTTGTACGTCATGCAGACAACCACTCAGTTTACGTACCCTGTCGTACTCATTGATACCGGCAAGTAAGGCGTATACCTTACCGCTAGGCTGTGTAATATCTTTCTTAGCGTTTCCTTCGTAGTTCAGTGGATTGTAACCTTCATTGTCGGTAGCTTCCGGTGCGCCTTCCTCTACACCTGTTGTATCAGCAAACTGCGCGTTGATACCTGCTTCGGATGTAACAGCGGGGGATAATTCACGGGCGGCAAAACTCAATGAACGGGCAGTTGTGGCAGGTGTGAACTCAGCGGCAGTAACACCACTGATCAGGGTGTTCCAGTCAAAGGCAGGACCGATATCCCACTTACCGGAGGCGCGGTAGTTGATATGGGAGACAATACCTTTAAAAGTGAGTACATCGTTGGTCGTGGTGTATCTTTTATCTGCCGGCAGGAATTGTCTCGGGATATTATACTTCGCTGTCAGATAGCGCAGCAGAATGATAGTGCTTTCTATCTGTTCCGGGGTATAAGCCGCATAATACACCTGATCCCTGAATGGCTGATTGATCTTAATATAAGCGGCGCTATTACTCAATGCGCAGTATTCATCAACCGGACCAGGTTTTCCATTGACAGGCTGACGGGAGTAAATAGTTTCCAATACGCCGTCGTGCGGTACGAGATAGGCATAATTAGATAGTTCGATACCAATACTTACTTTGTCCTGTGCATTCTGTGTACCCTGATTGCCAAGTCCCGGACCGATATGACCGGACCAGTTGGCAGAAGGAAACAACTGATAAATGGTACCATCCCTTGCGATGACAAAGGGAACGGAAACATGTCTGTCCTGTGTGGTCAGGCTTTGCATGTCGGACCTCAGATTACCGGCTGTAAAATGCAATACTATCCGTTCCTTGTTGTGGGTTGCCGGATAGAAATAATTGCTGCGACCAGGTTTGTACAATTGTCCTTTCAGAAACAACTGTTCATTGGGAACCTGCAGGGAAAATGGCGTCAATAGAGATGCTGCTTCACTCTTGAAACGAGCCTCGATCTGGGGTAAGGAGTCGTATCTCATGTAGAGGTTAATTTAAATTTACTGGGGGTACTGGTAATGCCGGTGCTTTATGGATTAAATGATCGTGTAAAACGTGAAAATTGTGACGATAAAAACTGAATTCCCGAAATGTACTATATATGATTATGCCCGTTCCAAATATATGATTTAAAATCCAGAATCACCTGACAATCCTTACATTACGATACTTATCCGATTCCACGGATGTGCCTGTATACATATTTACCCCCTTTTTATCGGGAAGTCCACATTAACATAATAGCCATATTCAATACTTAATTATTCATGAGATATAATAGCATGATCTATAGTCTTGTTCCCATTCCGCAGAATCAAGCAGGATTTTAGCAATAAATACTATTATTAATTCTCTTTAAAACAACGAGTCATGAAAAAGCATCTTACAACATGTTGTTTGCTGATCGTATCTGGCGCATTTGTTTACTTCGGGGTAAATACAACGCCATCGTACGCAGCAAGTATAACAGACGACGAGGCATATGTTGCCTCTTTTGATCAGTATAAACAGGACACAGTTCCCGGTACTGACACATCCAGACACAAATCGAAAATGAAACACAAAATGAAAAAAGACACCACCTGGAAAAAAGACTCAATACCCCAATAAGCTAACTATACAGGCAGCCTCCGTGTAAAAACGGGGGCTGTTTCTTTTGATCACTTATCCCCTGCGTTTCGTCACATTTAGCGGGCAGTCCTCATTCTGTTCACTAGTATTGCTGTCAAATCGCACACTACTATGAAACACGCCAATTTCCTTATGCTCGTCCTGCTCTGTGCTATACAGGTTGATGCGCAGCGACAGTTAGGGAAACTCAATCAATACTTTAATCATGTTGCGCAGCAGGGATACATGAATGGGAATATACTGCTGGCGCAAAACGGGCAGACAATTTACCAGCGCTCTTTCGGCATGGCTGATATTGCCACCGGCAGACCCAATAATGACTCCTCCCGGTTTAACCTGGCTTCCATTTCCAAAGTATTTACATCTACCGCGGTCCTGCAATTAAAAGAGAAAGGATTGTTGCAGTTGAATGATACTTTTCAACATTATTTTCCGTCGTTTCCTTACGGCAATATCACCATCAGGCAGCTGCTGACACATACCTCCGGATTACCTGATCTGGAACTCTATGAATCACTGATCAGGGCATATCCCGATACGATCGTCACTAATGACATTATCATCCCGACCCTTATCAAAGAAAAAACAGCCCTGTATTTTTCTCCGGGCGATCAATTCAGGTATTCCAATACTAACTATTCGCTGCTGGCTTTGCTGGTAGAACGGTTAAGCGGACAGTCCTTCGCTGCCTACCTGCGCCAACATATATTTGAGCCGGCTGGTATGCGGCTGACCAGTTGTGATGCTTCGTCTTTCCGGCCGGCAGATAGGGCGATTGTGACGCCGCAGGTCTATGGTATGCTTTACGACTCCGTCTATACAGCAGTCTTTAATGTGAAACGGTTCATGTATACTGCCTATAATAACGATGCGGCAATCGGAGCATCCAATATCGTCAGCACAAGCGGCGATCTACAATTATTTGACAAGGCTTTCTTTGAAGGCCGGTTGATCAGTGCAGCATCAATGAAAGAAGCTTTTACACCTGTTGTATTGAACAATGGCGATACCTTATGGGAGCATATGGATACGATGAGGGGAGCAGGGAAAGGCAGTTACGGATTGGGATGGGGTATTTTCAGACAACCGGGATTCGGGACGGCAGTCGGACATGGTGGTTTTAAATTTGGTCTGGCGACCTTTTATTACAGGAATATAGACCTGGGGCAGACGATCATTGCTTTTGACAATGCACCCGGGCCTCCCTTCGGCGATGTGGTCACCTCTGCGTTCTGTATTATGAATCAGCAACCTGCATTTCCCACGCATGTCAGACAATCGCTGGTCCGGTTATTTGCACAGGCTATTACCCAATATGGATTTGACAATGCGGTGAGTTGTCTGAATACCTTAAAGAGCGATACCAGTCATTACTATTTCAGCGAAAAAGAAATGAACCAGCTGGGGTATGAGTTTCTATATTTTTCTTCTTTCCCGGCACATCAGCAACTGGCAGTACAGACATTTATGATCAATATGCTGTTGTACCCGGACAGTTTCAATACATATGACAGCTATGCGGAAGCGCTGTCAGCGACAGGCAAAAAACAGGAAGCCATCCTTATGTATCAGAAGTCCATTGCGTTAAACCCAAACAACGAAGACGGTATAGAGGCCCTGCAACGTTTACTCAGCCAGCATTAAGGGGCAGCCGGTCTGTGTTGTAAAATAGTGTGGCATTTACACGCCACACTATTTTTTTATGATTATCTGTTGTTCAGATCGGCAATCATGGACACCAGCTGTGAAGCGCTGACAGGTTGCAGATTGAAGCTGACAGGTGTATAGTTAGTACCACTGGCAGGCGCTGCAATGGTCGCATCCAGGAGCTGTGCATAGAACTGTCCGTTAAGGGCAGTAATGGCCAGGAATGTACCTTGCTGTCCGACAGGTATAATTGACTGATAGCTCAGGAAGCCGTTAAAACCGGCAGGTGCATTCAGGATGATGTTAAAGAACTTAACAACAGAGTTAATGTTCCTGGGTTTAAAGAACAGCATACTTGGCTGCTCAGGAGATGAATTAGGCGTGTCATTGTTGTATACATCAAAATAACCCAGTACGGTTGTTTTAGGTCCGGTACTACCGCTGAACACGTCGCAGTTCCTCCATTGCAACAACTGGGACAGCTGGAAATCAAGCGTACCGGTAGTTGCATTGAACAGGGCATAATCAGGCGCCTGTGTCCAGTTGATACCAGGATCCTGTGAAGCAGGTTGTGTGACAGATGTAGGCTGATTCAGCTGATTGTAACCATTGATGGTGTAGTACACGGTTGTATCACCATCCCACATAGGTACTTTTTCCTGTGGACGAACCTGGGTTCTTACAACGGTCTGTACGGCGATTGGCGCAGCCAGTACCAGGTCGGCCCCAGCTTCTGTAGCACGTACAAAATACTCTCCGTAAGACAGCAGATAAGCGCCGGCAGCAGCAGTCGGTCTGTTGCTCAGCACAAAGTCTTTCGGACTCAATACTTCTCTGATAGCCACTGAAATCGGACCGGTGGGTGCGCTACCATCTTTTCTGCGCAGCGCGCCGGCAGGAATGGTATACTTATTACCGTTTGTGGTGGTAACGGTTACCTTCTCCTTACCCTGAACGGTGAAGAACTGGGTTTTAGGACCTGCACTGGCAAAAAGCTGTGCCAGTAACTGTGCGTCTCTGTTGGGTTGTGCTTCCGCAGCGGCAATGTTGCTTTCGGGATTCAGTTTTTCTACAGTGGATTGTTTGTTACAGGAAACAACGGCAATAGTTGTCACCAAAGCGAGTGCTCTGACAAGGGATTTCATAAATTATCAGTTTTTAGTTAGGAAATTTCCAGGGTTGTTACGTTTTGCTACATATAGGTGCGACTTGATGCAAAATTAGATGTTATGACTTGAAATCATACCGCAGGAAACAATTAGGAATTAGGAATTAAGAATTGGTTAGCCGACAGTGTGATTTGCATGTCATATATTGTATAATTGGGTGGGTAATACTTATTGCATATTGCAAGAATTTTTGATGATAGCTGTATTTATTACTAATTGTTATATGCACTAAAAAACTACATGAACCTGCGGCCAAATGTATATTAAGCGGATGCTTATTGATGAATAAATTCTTAATTCTTAATTCTTAATTCTTAATTCCTAATTCCTAATTGTTTTATATGCTGAGAAATTGCTGCATGACATCTCTCTTATAATCTGTAAAGCTTCTGCCGGAGAAGTTCTTAAAGAACTTACTGAAGTGGGCGATATCATCAAACCCTAAACTATAGGCAATTTCCTTCATACTGGCGCCGGAATAGGTTGCCAGACGCTTGGCTTCCAGTATGACCCGTTGCCTGATATGATGGCTGGCAGGGAAACCGGACATTTTTTTAACCATCTCATTCAGGTGGTTCGGCGTTACCGCCAGTTCGTCGGCATATTCAGCGACGAGCTTATATTCCATATATTTCTTTTCAACAATGGAGAAAAACCGGTTGACCAATGCTTTGTTGCCTGCTTTTATAACAGGCGACATTGCGGGGCGATATTGACGGGTAAGGTAGATCATGAAGATGTTCAGTAATCCCCTTAATATTTCTGATCTGAGCAACAGGAAACTGGCAAACTCTTTCAGCATCTTTCCTGCGAGATCTTCCATTTCTTCACGGATGTCGGCGGACAACTGAATAATGGTAGTACCGGACAGCTTATGAAAGGAGCTGGCGTGAAATATCAGGGCGGCATTATCTTCGGGCATCAGCAGAAATTCTGGGCTGAAAGTGATCACAAACCCTTTTGTGCTGGTATCAGGCTTGAACTGATGCAGCTGCCCCGGGGTCAGACAATACACCATATCCGCACTCACCTCATGCTGCTCATTGTCTACTAGATAATCACCACTCCCCTCCAGTACCCATACCAGCTCAAAACTGTTATGCAGGTGCGGCTCACCATCTTTCAGGTGGTGGTTACGCCCCACATCTTCCAGTTTATGTATCTCAAAGGGTACGGTCGTCTTGTCTTCCCGGGCGGGGGGCTGTTCCGATTTGCTCTTTGAGGCTCGTTGTACGATGCAACTTCGACTAGTTTTTGTCATAGAGTGTAGTTAATGGTTCCTAAAAATTGGTCAGGCGTTGTTTTCTTCCACCAGCTCGGGGGCCAGTGGGAAGTCTATTTCTATCTGGGTAAGATTATAGAGATAATTCATGGCGATGTTATCGCTGATCTGCAGGATGAGATCTACAAGGTTCCCTTTGTCATATCCAGCCTCAAAAAAGCGCTCAAGGGCGTCAACGGACACCCGCCCCTTATTTTCCGCGATCTCCTTTGTCTGGCCGGCTAAGGCGCTTAATCTCGGATGGCTGCTGTTCCCTGTTCTGACAGCCATCAACTCTTCTTCTGATATACCATTTTTCCTGCCCATCGACGTATATGCACTCTGGCAATAACGACAACCGTTCACCTGTGCCATCACCAAGCTGACCGCATCCCTTTCCCGGTTATAGAGGGAGGTTTTTGCGGTCTGAAAGGCCAGGTACTTATTCAGTCCGTTTTCGGAATAGGCGATTGTGGCATATAAATTCGGCACCATTCCCAGTCTTCTTTGCAATGTGTCAAAGGCCGCTTCGTTTCCAGGATAAATCTGCTCTCTTGTGGGTACGCTAAAGTCTATCATTCTTCTTACTGTTTTGTTGTGACGTTGGTATAGCGGCATAGGGAAAACAAAACACATACCATACGGATAAAGGATTGGGAAACAGTCATTTGATGAAAAATCACCATTCGACAATTAACTATATTTAGTGATTTCGCTGTTTTTCTCCACTTTATTTAGTGAATAGTCGTGACTTTTTTCGCTGCGCGAAAGAATTAGGAATTAACAATTAAGAATTGGTCGCAGTAATTGAGTCCTTTATTATTTAATGAGTCAATAGAGAAGGTGCTTACCATGAAAATTCTTAATTCTTAATTCTTAATTCTTAATTCTTAATTCTTAATTCTTAATTCTTAATTGATTTTACGAAATCTAATAAAGGAATTCACGTGAAAGCCTGCGATATGACGAAATATCGTGTTTTTATATCGAGCCAAAATACGCAACCATGTGAATATCAATAAATAACAACTCAGGCATACAATTGGCCATTACGTTGGCATAAAACCACTGCATTATGAAGTATCCAGAATATTGCCCCCTGTTAAAGCTCGAAGACGTAGACGCCAATCTGCCATTCCAGATCCGTACATTTAAAAATATGCGGGAAGAAATCATCGCGCACAATAGCTCACCGCATAAACAAAACTATATAGAGATCATCTGGATCACAAAAGGAAGCGGTACCCTGGTACTGGACCTTGAAATCTTCAAACTGGAAAGTAACAGCATTTTTTGTATTACCCCCGGACAGTTACATCAGCTGAGAGAAGATGAAAGTACCGAAGGCTTTATATTATCATTTACCGAGGCATTCCTGCACATGGGTGAACAGGAATTTGACCTGATGTATAATTCGGGGCTGTTCCAGGCGTTCTCCCGTTCTGCAGGTATCAGCGTGAACAACGATATCGCGAGAGAGATGCAGGAAGTTGCATTAAAAATGCTGAAGGAATGTAATAATGTCTATCTGTTCAAAACGGAGATGCTACGCCGTTATCTGAAAATCTTCCTGATTTATGTTACCCGCCAGTTTCAGGGACCATTGACCACCGTTATTCAGACGCGTAACCTGGAGCTGACGGAGAAGTTTAAATCCCTCGTAGAAGTTAATTTCAAAACACACCGGAAAGTAGCTGATTATGCGAAACTGCTGGCAGTAACCCCTAACTATCTCAATGAGATCATCAAAAAGACGACTGCCTATCCCGCGAGCTATCATATCCGCCAGCGTATTATACTGGAAGCAAAAAGAAGGGTGGCCTATTCCGATGAATGTATGAAAGAAGTGGCCTGGTATCTTGGTTTTTCTGACATTGCGCACTTCAGCAAATTCTTCAAAAATGCAACCGGTATTACCTTCTCTGATTTCAGAAAGGAATGCCTGGTTATCAGCCCCGCGTGATAACAGGCATTCCTGCAGTTTTTTATTCTATGATTTTCAGCAATACAGTACTTACTGAGTCCGGTTTGGACAGAAAAGGACTATGTCCTGTATTGAGCGCATATATATTTTTGATACCTGCCGCAGCCGCCATCTGATTTTGCAGATCTATACCGATCGCGTGATCCTGATTGGTGTGGATATAATACTCGTCAACTGAACCAAAGTTGGCCGCTGTAACAACCGCCTTATTCGTGAACGGGATAGCCGGTTCGTCACGATATTTCGCGACCAGCTGTTCTTTTACTGCAGCTGATCCATCCTGACAAAACACATCGATCAGATTCTCTGGTTTTACCGCAATGGTAGCCGGTGTCGGAAAGATCAGTGAAGCCGGCAGTTCCGATTGTTTATCCATACCGGATAGATCCAGGACAGACTGACCGTTTGCAGGTACAAACGCCCCTATATACACCAGTTTCTCAATCTGTGCAGGTATTTTTTCGGCAGTAGCCGTAATCACTGCACCTCCCATACTGTGTCCTACGAGGACGACCTTTTGTTTCGTTGCATTGATTGCCGCGATCACTTTATCCCTGTATGCATCAATAGTTACGTTCTGCGGAGCAGTCGTATCTTCTCCATGTGCGGGTAGTTCGACAACGACCACTTTCTGCCCGTGTTGTTCAAGCAGTGTTTTTACGGATTGCTATACAAAGGCGCCCTGCCAGGAACCATGAATGAGTACAAAGGTTTTCGCCGGCGGGGCTGAGAGGCATATAAAAGATAAGCCCCTGAGCAATCATGGCTGATTTGTCAGGAGCTTTTATATAGTAACAGTGTTCGTTTACTGTTGCAGATATTTCTTCAGTTCTGCACCGGCATGATCCATCGCAGAACGCGTACCAGAAACAGTAGCGAGTGGGTTTAATAATCCCCAGTCATGGATCATTCCCTGGTAACGCACCAGCGCTACCGGTACCCCTGCCTGATCGAGTTTACGTGCATATGCTTCTCCTTCATCACGCAATACATCATTCTCAGCTACCAGCACTAATGCGGGCGGGAGTCCTTTCAGCTGTTCTGTCGTCGCCTGTAAAGGTGAGATATGAATATCGCTGCGTTGTGCAGGTGTCGAGTAATTATCAAAGAACCATTTCATCATTTCTTTTGTCAGGAAACGGCCTGTTGCAAACAGGTTGTAAGAACCGGTTTCGAAATCGGCGTTTGTTACCGGCCAGAGCATTACCTGTCCTTTGATTGCAGGCCCGTGTTTTTCTTTCGCAAGAATAGCTACAACAGCAGTCATATTACCACCCACGCTATTACCAGCCAGTGCCAGGTTCTTACCATCTACACTGATCTCATCACCATGTTCAGCTACCCATCTGGTAGCAGCATATGCCTCATTGATCTGTGTAGGGAATTTTGCTTCCGGTGCAGGTGTATAATTAGGGAAAACGGCAACAGCGCCGGATGCCACTACCAGGTCACGCACCAGTCGTTTATGTGTAGGGAAATCGCCCAGCACCCATCCACCACCGTGGAAGAACATGAACACCGGCAGTTTACCGCTCACACCAGCAGGACGTACGATATCCAGTTTGACGGTGATTCCTTCAGATGTGATGGTCTTCTCGGAAAACTCCACGCCCGAAACATCTACCTGTACGGATTCCTGTGCACCTGTCAGCACGGCGCGTGCATCCACAGGTGATAATGTTTCCAGTGGCTGGCCACCACTTGTATTTAAAGCGTGCAGGAACGCTTTAACTTTGCTGTCAATAGCAGGATCTACATCCGGATCCAGTGGTAACCTGATCTCTGTGCTCATTGTGTTTAAAGTTTATGTTGATGAATTAACAATTGCCAAAGGCGAATAGTTGCAAAGCTATTTCCAATATAGTGCCAGGACAATTGCCAATTACCTGCAAGTGTTGTCATTTTTATCGAGCAGAAAGATGTTATGACGCCGGTTACTGCGACCATCTGCACGATAAAAAAGACAAAACATACTATGATCTGACAATTGATCTATAGCGGGTCCATGCATAGATTTGAGTTCCATTACAATAGAACATGAACACCACATACAGCGCTGCGCGGTTGAATGATGCGGAAGTACTTACTATGATGTCCACGGAATTATACGGCGAGATCATCAGCCGTAAAAACCTCGCTCAAAATAAGATCGTATCTACCTTACTTTTTTATGAACAACATCACGACATGGGTACTGTCAGCATAATTGCATGTGATGGAGAACCGGCCGGATATGCCATTTCATTCTGTTACTGGAGTAACGAATACGGCGGACTAATGCTCGGGATTGACGAATTGTACATACGCCGGCAGTATCGCAGAAAAGGCATTGCCGGTAATTTTATCAGGAGTCTTATCCACGCAGGCGGACATGATCAGCCTTACGCGGGTATTGAAGTCAGTATGCACGTAGCCAATGATGCCGCCATTAAATTTCTCAACACACTGGGCATTCTGCAACATGCGCAATCCACCTATGTGAGGCTATTCGGTAAGGAGTACTAACGTCCATAATTAATACAAATTAAACCCTGATTCCTGCATTGCTATACAACATCATTTTTTTCACCTTTGTATTGTTATCAATAAGATATCGGATCATCAGCGAAAATTAAACCTGATATTTTTATCAAGTTGGCATTGGTTACCAAACGGCTGTTTCTATTCAGAAACAGCTTTTTTTATTATAGTTAACAACAAAAATAAATAGCGCCACAGAGTTGTGGCGCTATTGGGTTACAAACATTTATCTACCTATTACAACTGTTTTATTTTTCATCCCCTATTTCCAACCTCCTCCCAGACTCCTGTATAATTCAACAGAAGCGCTCAGTTGCTGACGGGTAATATCAGCCTGTGTGAGTGATGCCTGTAACGACCGGCCCTGCGCAGTGATCACATCCAGGTAGTTAGCCATGCCACTGCGGAACAGCATTCTTGCCTGAGAAGTAGCCAGCGCCAGTGTAGTTACCTGGTTAGAGGCGATTACCTGCTGCTCTTTCAGCTTATCCAGTCTCACCAGGGAGTTGGACACCTCTCCGATCGCATTCAGCGCTACCTGTCTGAACCTGATCACCGCTTCTTCACGCTGAATCTTTGCTACTTCAAGGTTCGTTTTGAGTTGTCCACGCTGAAACACCGGTTGAGTAAGACTTCCTGCTACCATACCAAACAGCGAAGCCGGTAATGTAAACCAGTCGCTTGCTTTAAAAGCATTCACGCCGCCACTTGCCGTAATGTTCAAGGCCGGATACATACTGGCCTGTGCTACGCCTACTTCTGCATTCGCAGCTACCAGCGCCATTTCCTGTTCTTTTACATCCGGTCTGTTACTCAGCAGTGCTGCAGGTACGCCGGCAGGCATCAGTTCGCGGAGTGGTGTGGTGATCAGCGTCGTACTATATGCCACCGTACCAGGCAGTTCTCCGGCCAGTATACGCAGGGTATTCTGTTCGATCGCTTTTGCCTGTTCCAGCTGCGGAATCAGTAAAGCAGCTGTCTGACGTTGTGCCTCTGCCTGTTGTACCGCCAGTTCGGTGGTTTCGCCGGCCGTCTTCTGCAAACGGATCATCTGTACGATAGTATCACTCAGTAATACGTTGCTCCTGGCGATTTCCAGCTGTGCATCCAGCATCAGCAGGTTATAATAACTGTTGGCAATATCTGCCACCAATCCTGTCTGTACCGCATGCATGCCTTCAAATGTACCGAGGTAGCTGGCCAGTGCCGCTTCCTTGCGACGTTTGATCTTACCCCATACATCGATCTCCCAGGAAAGGCCGGCATTCAGACTGTAGTCTTCGATATGCTCAGTACCCAGGAAAGTATTCAGACTGGTTCCGTTCAAACTATTCTTTGAAGGGATGGAAGTAGACGCTGCTGCCTGGAGATTTACCGTTGGCAGCCAGCCTAATTTCGCTTGTTTTAAGTATGCCTGTGCCGTTTCTATGCGTTTAATTGCCAGTTGCAAATCATAGTTCCCGCTCAGCGCCCTTCCTATCAGTCCCTGTAATGTCGTATCTGTAAAAAACTGTTTCCATTCCAAAGTCGCAATGCTGCTGTCAGCACTTGCTGCCGACACTGTATCATTGTACTGAGCCGGCAGTGCCAGGGAGGGTCGTTGGTAATTGCGACCCACCCGACATGCTACCAATCCCGCAACTATAAGTGTAGAGACGATTGAAAGGCGAATATATTTTAGTGTCATCCTGTTTTCTTTATACTTTAATATTAGAAGCGCTTATACGGTTGCATCGCTTGCTGCATCTGTATGTGTCGTCTTGAACGGCTTACCGCTGATCCTCTCCTGTAAATACTGGAAAATGATAAACAATACAGGAATAGCGAAGATACCCAGTATCACACCTGTCAGCATACCACCAGCCGCGCCGGTACTGATGGAACGGTTACCCAATGCCGAGGAACCTGTCGCCCGCATCAGCGGTGTCAGACCAGCCACAAAGGCGAAGGACGTCATCAGGATCGGACGGAGACGTAAACGGGATGCTTCCAGTGCAGCAGCTAATAGTCCCATACCATTACGACGTCGCTGTACGGCATATTCCACGATCAGGATCGCGTTTTTCGCCAACAGACCAATCAGCATGATCAGACCTACCTGCACATATATATTATTGTCAATACCAAACAGGTTAATGAATACGAATACACCGAAGATACCCAGCGGAATAGACAGTAGCACTGACAACGGCAGGATATAACTTTCATACTGTGCGGCCAGCAGGAAGTATACAAACACAAGACATAACAGGAAGATGATACCTGCCTGTCCGCCTGCCGCAATCTCCTCTTTCGTCATACCTACCCACTCATAAGAATAACCTCTTGGCAGGTATTGCTGTGCCACTTCTTCTACTGCCTTGATCGCGTCACCGGAGCTGTAACCAGGTTTCGGCTGACCGTTAATCGTTACGGCATTGAAGAGGTTATTACGGGTCACTGTTTCCGGACCGTATACTCTTTCCAGTTTCACGACTGCATTCACCGGTACCATTTCACCGGTACTGTTCTTTACAAAAATCTCGTTCAATGAAGCCGGTTCTGCACGTGCAGGCGCTTCCGCCTGTACAATTACACGGTAGTATTTACCGAAGCGGTTGAAGTCGGAAGCGAAGGTGCTGCCATAATATACCTGCATGGTCTGGAGGATATCTGATAAAGAGATACCCAGCTGTTTGGCCTTTGCTTCATCGATTTCCAGGTTATATTGCGGGTTACCGGCATTGAAGGTGGTGAAGGCAAAAGCGATCTCTTTACGTTTCATCAGTTCGCCGATAAAACCATACGCCGTATTGGCCAGTTTATCGATTGGTCCGCCGTTACGGTCCTGCAGGATCACCTCAAAACCATCCACGTTACTGAAACCAGGCACGGTCGGAATGTTAAACATGAAGATATTGGCTTCCTTGATGCCCGCCAGTTTAGCCTGCATCATGCCCATTACATCTTTCAGGTCTTTCATCTGACCACGCTCTTCGTGTTTCTTCAGTTTCACGAAACCTACGGCAGAAGCAGAACTGTTAGAGTTGGTGAGCAGGTTGAAACCCGATACGCTCAGGAAACTGTTCACTGATTCCAACGCTTTCATTTCCTTCTCTACTTTATTCACCACTTCCTGTGTACGTTGCAGGGAAGATCCCGGCGGCATGGTTACAGAATATACCACAAAACCATTATCCTCTGTGGGGATAAAACCGGTCGGGGTTCTCTTCACCAGCCATACGGTCACACCGATAATAATTGCCAGCGCAGTTAAAGGCACCCATTTGCGTCTTACAAGGAAACGAACGCTATGGATGTATTTATTGGTCACTGCTTCAAAACCGGAGTTGAAAGCTGTAAAGAAGCGCTTACCAAAACCTTTTGTATAAGCAGTGCCGTGCGTTTGATTGCTATGGTTGTTCTTCAGCAGCAGCGCACATAAGGCCGGACTCAGGGTCAATGCGTTCAGTGCGGAGATCAGGATGGCAATTGCCAGTGTGAAGGCGAACTGCCGGTAGAATACCCCTGCCGGTCCCTGCATGAAACCAACCGGTATGAATACCGCTGCCATTACGAGGGTGATGGAGATGATCGCACCGGATATCTCCTGCATACTGGTGATCGTGGCTGCCCTTGGGGACATATTAATGGTCTCCATTTTTGAGTGTACGGCTTCGACGACCACAATGGCGTCATCCACCACAATACCGATGGCCAGTACGAGTGCGAACAGGGTAAGCAGGTTGATGGTAAAACCAAACAGCTGCATGAAGAAGAAAGTACCGATGATCGCTACAGGTACTGCGATAGCAGGAATCAGGGTAGAACGGAAATCCTGCAGGAAGATGAACACAACTATAAACACCAGGATAAAGGCTTCTATCAGTGTATGTTTCACCTGGTCGATCGATTCATCCAGGTATTCCTTGGTGCTGTAGATATTGAAATAATCTACCCCATTCGGGAACAGCCCGGCTGCTTTTTTCATCAGCTCGTTTACCTGCGTCTGTATTTCGTTGGCATTGGAACCGGCCGTCTGATAAATCGCGATACCGATACCATATTTACCATTTACGTGTGTGTCACTGCTATAAGTAAAGGAACCGAATTCTACACGTGCCACGTCTTTCAGGCGCAGCAGCGAACCGTCTGCATTTGCTTTCAGTACGATGTCTTCATACTGTGCATTCTGGTTACGCTTTCCTTTGTATTTGATCACATATTCAAATGCTTCCTTGCTGCTTTCACCGAAACGACCTGGTGCTGCTTCAAGGTTCTGTTCACGGATCGCGCTCAATACATCCTGGGGAGACAGGTTATTGGCAGCGAGACGGTCAGGGCGCAACCAGATACGCATAGAGTAATCTTTCGCACCGAATACCATTGCCTGACCGACACCGGTCACACGTTGTATTTCGGGGATGATGTTGATCTTTGCGTAGTTCTGCAAAAACTTCTCATCATATTCAGCCATTTCGCTGAACAGGTTCACCACCATGATCATACTGTTCTGCTGTTTCTGTGTGGTGATACCTGCGCTCACTACTTCTACCGGCAGGAGGCTGGTCGCTTTCGCCACGCGGTTCTGTACGTTTACAGCGGCGAGGTCAGGATCAGTACCCAGTTTAAAGTATACGGTCAGCGTCATGGAGCCGTCGTTGTTGGAAGTGGAGGTCATATAGGTCATGTTCTCCACACCATTCACTGCTTCTTCAATAGGCGTTGCTACTGAACGGGCTACCACTTCCGCGTTCGCACCCGGATAGGAGGCTGTTACGGCCACACTGGGCGGTGCGATATCGGGGAACTGCGTCACGGGCAGGGTGGCGAGCGACAATAATCCCAGCAATACCAGGATAATGGACACCACCGTTGCCAGTACGGGTCTTTCTATAAATCTTCTTAACATAATTGCTTGCGTTAGTTGTTTGTCAGGATGTCCGGAGTGTACTATCCCCTGCGGTCTTTTCAAACCGTGACAGCGGGGAGTACATTACTATACTGTCGTCAGTTAGAGCGGTCTGGCTTTCAGCAGACTATCCATTGAAATGGGTTGCGGTTGAATCACCATTCCATCACGCAGACGGTCTAACCCGGTGTATACAACAGATTCACCGGCGCTCACGCCTTTTGCCACGAAATAGTACGCACCATTTTTGCCTGATACGGTGATCGGTTTGCTTGCTACTTTATTACTGTCGCCAACAGTAAATACGAAGATCTTATCCTGTAATTCGAAAGTAGCTTCCTGTGGTACCACCAATGCAGCAAAGGATTCAGAGAGTTTTACTTTACCTGTATTGCCGGAGCGCAGCAGACCGTTCGGGTTTGGAAATGTAGCGCGGAAACTTACGGCGCCCATTGTTTTATCGAACTGACCTTCCATGGTTTCGATGCGGCCTTTTTCAGGATAAATGGTATTATCGGGTAATACCAGTTCAACCGGCGGCAGTTGTTTTACTTTTTCCGCGATGGTATTGCCTGGGAATTTATCCTTGAATTGCAGGAAGTCAATTTCACTCATAGAGAAGTAAGCATATACTTCATTTACATCAGACAGCACGGTGAGTGGCTGCGCTTCGCTACGACCTACAAGGCTACCATTCTTATAAGGAATGCGGCCGATATAACCGCTCACAGGCGCTGTGATCAGCGTAAAACCTACGTTAATTCGTGCATTGCTGACCATGGCCTGTGCCTGTGCTACATTGGCTTTTGCAGCCTGGTAAGCGGCTTTGGCCGTTTTCAGCTGTATGTCGGATACAACATTATTGTCTACCAGCGGCGTCAGTCTGGATACTTCCAGCGATGCTTTTTCTTCATTGGCCTGTGCCGCCAGCAGACTGGCTGATGCGTTGCTCAACTGTTCCTGATAAGGACGATCATTGATGCGGAATAATGGTTGTCCGGCTTTCACATAAGCGCCTTCATCTACAAAGATCTTATCGATATATCCATCTACCTGTGCACGGATCTCCACGTTCACCTTACCTTCCAGTGCAGCGTTATATTCACGGTGAGTGGAAGCAGGAACCGCGGCGGCCTTGAATACAGGCAACGCAGTTACAGGAGGAGCACCACCTTCCGGATTAGCGGAAGAGGAAGCGCAACCTGATAATACTGCCAGCAGTATCAGGCTATAGAGAAAGCCTACAGGCTTTTGTTTGTAAACTTGTTGAAATAAGTGGTTCATACGGTTTTGTGTTTTCTTTGATTATTGACAATAGCCGGACACGCTGTAATCTTTATTGGCGATTTCAGACACATTGTGGAGCTATGGGCAAACCTTGCCATATCCCTTCCCGGTTGATGGAAAGAAAATAGTTGTCGTTGCGTAGTGTTGGAACTACGGGGTAGATTTACTAATAATAGCTAATAGAGAAATTTGGTTCCTGATAATTAACAGGTGAGATCATTGTACTTCATGAGCGTTCGGTTTTAGTTGACGATTGCTAAAACAGTTTCCATTCTATCCGATTTACAAAAATAGGACGTATAAAAAAGAAAATCATTTAACTAATTACGGTATTAATTGTACTTTTCACGGATGCTACGTTGAAAAGAAGCAGGTGTTGCACCTGTATGTTTTTTAAAGAAGCGATTAAAATAACCGTCATCTTCAAAGTTCAGTTGTCCTGCAATCTCTTTAATTGTATGTTCACCCCAATACAATAACCGCTTTGCTTCAGTAATACGTTTTTCGTCTATAATTTGTTTAGCGGTCTTCCCTAATGCGGACTTAATCGTGTCATTCAGGTGACCTGGCGTTACAAACATCAGTTCTGCGTAATGGGCTACCTGTGTTTTATCTTTATAATGGATGTCGGACAGTTCATTGAATTGTCTGACGATACGGTTAGGTAAGGTATCCGACTGGATAGAGGCGATATCGAGTTGCGGCAGTCTGGCGGTAGCGGCCATCAGCGATTTCAGCTGACTACGGATGATCAGGTCACTGAGTGGCTGCGGATTTTCCGTTTCTCTGAGCATGAGGCGTGCAAAGCCCAGCAGCTCTTTGAGCTGTCCGTCGGTAAGTGGCACAATCGCTTTTTCAAATACGCATGACCAGCACACCATTCCACTGGCAGATGTTTCTGGCAGCAAAAATTCCGGAGAGAAGGAAATGTTCACAATTTCAGACAGGCTATCACCGGTATACCGGTAGATCTGATCAGGAGATAACATGATCAGTGCCGGTGCTTTCACGGTATATTTTTCGAAGTCTATATATTGTATGCTTTCGCCGGATAATAACAACGTAAGGCTGTAATTGGAACGTCTGTGCGGCTCAGACACATCTTCAGGTTGTACCAGATAGGTTGTACGGTCAATATGAAATCCTCTCACAGGATTACCAGGCCTGTTGACGTCGGCATAGTCGTAAACGGGTATCAATACATTATTCCTCATAATACTTGACGTTTGGTATTAGTAATGCACACTACAGTAAATAAGGGGATCAGGCAGATCTCATTATTGGATCCGGACAGAAGCAGGTGGTAACAAGTAGTATTAACGTATGGTGTTCGTTATGGTGGTACAAAAGTATACATTCCACCCACAAATCATAGTTATTCTTCTGATATTAATTTATATCTCGATAATTTAGTTCCATACAGTTTGCGCTACTTTTCAATCCTGCATTTAATTAGCCGGCTAAATAAATAATTTAAAAAAAAGGAAAAATGCGCCTATTCTTCCTCTTCTATGTTTTCCAATACCTGCATTAGCAGTCGTCTGAGCAATACCTTTTCTTCTGTACTCATGTTTTTTACCATCTGCTGTTCCAGCTTATTCCAGGTAGTATCTATTATATCGGTGGCTGCTTCTTTTCCTTTATCAGTCAGGCTGACTCTCACAACCCGCTGATCGTTATTACATTTTTCTTTTGTGAGAAACCCGTTTTTCTCCAGTCGTTCGGCTGTTCGTGTTACAGTTGCGGGTGTTACTTCCAGATTTTCCGTGAGTTCATTCATCGTCATAGGCCCCCCACACAACAGCTGCGCCAGGAAGTGCTCCTGACCGGCGTGGAGCTGATGGGCAGCCAGCATCTGGTTGCCTTTATTCCTGTGTACCTTGCAGATCTGCGTCAGCAGGTGACTGATGGTACTACACATCATCGGTCTGTTCATAAAACGAAGATAATACAAATTAATTAGCCGGCTAAAGAAATATTGCAAGTATTGAGAATTATTGGAGCGGGGTCAGGCGAAAAACCATTAATTATTAATTTTCATCAAGTGTTAAAAGGCATTCGCATCCTTCCTCACCTAAAAGCTTTCAGGGGAGAAAATGGTCGCTGAAACAATTGCTGACCTGTCAAGTGAACCTGCATTAAATATGCTAGTTATAAAGTTGCTTCGGTTGAGATTTTATTCAATATTTCAGATAATTCCCAGATAAGCCGTAGATAACCCGTATATAAGCCGTAGATAACACATTCTTATAAGTACGGGTTATCTACGGCTTATATAAGGGTTATCTATGGGACGACATTGGTTTATATCATATTACGAAGCGAGACAGTATAGTTATTCAGTACAGAAAAACCTTACAGTTGATCTATTGAATGCAGGATAGCATTACAGGTGTGGATTGTTTCAGCGAGCGCTTTATATTCAGGTCCAAAAAAAAGGGCGCCTCAAAATGAAGCGCCCTCCTGATTATAATATGTAATAAATGCTTAATTCTTCATTAAGTACTACTTAGCCGTTTCTTCTTTCGGCCGCTCTTTCACCAGTACCAGGTCAGACAGTGCCACGTTCATCGGAATATTGCCGAGTTTTACGATACCGCGTTTGTCGCGGACTTCCATCAGCTTTCCTACCTGGCCATTGCTCTTGATCTTTACCTGGTCGCCCAGTTTCAGGTCGGCTCCTACTACCTCCAGGAATTTATCCTGAATTTTCTTTTCGAAGCGTTCGTTGATCTGTTTCTGGCGTTTATGGAATAACAGGGCTTCTGCCTGTTTCATGACTTTCTGTTTGTCATCTGTACGTTTCCACTCAAAAACAATCTGTTTCAGCTTGCGCTCCATATCCTTGAGGTACTGGAGTTCTTCTTCCTTGATCTGGTTTTGCAGTTTCAGGGTAGTGAATTGCTGGGTTTTCCTTTCCTTATCGGACAGGATCTCGTATTCACGTTTCAGCTTTTCATTCTCCTTCAGGAGTTTCTGCAGTTCTTTCTCCTTGGCTTCTACTTTCTGCAGATCCTGTTCTGCTTTGTTGAGCAGTTTATCCAGCTGGAAGTGCCCTTCGTCCACCAGGTTTTTGGCCCGGGCAATGAGGGCAGGCTGCAGACCGATACGCTGCGCGATAGAGAACGTATACGAGCTACCTGGTTTACCTACGATCAGTTTGTACATAGGCGACAGGTTTTCCTCGTCGAAGCCCATAGCGCCGTTGATGATACCACGTACCTTATTGGCCATTACCTTCAGGTTGAGGTAGTGGGTGGTAACGATACCAAAAGCGTGTTTCTTGGCCATTTCTTCCATGATCACCTCTGCGAAGGCGCCCCCGAGATTCGGGTCAGAACCGCTACCTAATTCATCGATGAAGAACATGGTCTTACCATTGGCGTTCTCCATGAAGTACTTCATGTTCTTCAGGTGAGAACTATAAGTACTCAGTTCAAATTCCAGGGACTGAGTATCACCGATATGGATCATCAGCTGACGGAAAATACCGAGTTGTGAGCTGGGGTGTACAGGCACCAGCAGGCCTGCCTGCAGCATGAGCTGGATCAGGCCGACCGTTTTCATGGTCACGGTTTTACCGCCGGCATTCGGACCGCTGATCACCAGGATATGGTTATCCTTGTTCAGGGTCAGGTTCACCGGGATGGTCGGTTTCTTGTTACGGCGGTTATACAGGAGCAGCAGCGGGTGGTGCGCGTCTACGAGATGCGCTTCCGCGTGCGGCGTCAGCATGGGGTAGTTACCGTCCATGTCCAGCGCCAGTTTGGCTTTTGCCCTGATAAAGTCGTATTGTCCGAGTATCTCGTGATAGTTATTGAGCAGGTGACTGTGCTGACTGAGCTGGTGGGTCAGTGTACGCAGTATTTTGTACACCTCTTTACTTTCTTCCCTTTCGAGGGACATCACGTCATTGTTCAGTTCTATCGTTTCTTCCGGTTCGACGAAAGCAGTACGGCGGGTATCGGACTCCCCGTGGAGGATACCTTTCACCATACGTTTGTTTTCGGCGTAGATCGCCACTACCCTTCTTCCGTTCAGGAAGGCTTCTTCCGTATCGGCGAGGTAGCCAAGTTTACTAAGTTTACTAAGACAGCGCTCAAATGCGCGGCGTAGTTCGTTCCTTTTACGGAACAGGTTCATACGGATTTTAGCCAGTTCAGGGGTGGCGTTGTCGCGTACTTCTCCATGCTCATCAAGTACTTCGTCGATGAGCGCGGTGATTTTCTTCTCATAGTGGGTATGAGTAATCACGCTGAACAGTCCTGCATAAGTGACACGCCTGTCGTGATCAAAGAAACGTACAATGCTGTGCATACTTTCCGCCAGCTTACGCAACTGCATAATCTGTTCTTCGCTCAGTACAGCACCCTGGATGCTCAGCAAACGCAGTTCATTTTTCAGGTTCAGTACATAATCGTTGGGAAAGTGTTCCTGCAGCAAAGTCAGCTGCTTGTATTCATGGGCCTGTTGCAGGGCCGTTTTTACATAATCAATGTGGGTGTGCAAACGCAGTTCATCTGCCATTTGTTTGCCCAGCTCCGTTTTACAATGCTCTTTTAACAAAGCCTGTACCTTGTCAAATTCCAGCTGTACCAGTGCTGAATCGGGAAAATATTTCATCTTACTTATCCATACAAAGCCTGTAAACCCTTTGTTTACAGACGGTTAAAATTGGCTGATGCCGTTCCGAACCTTCTACGGGCCGGCAAAAGGAATGTTAAAGTTACTTAACTTGCTGGTTTATTCCGTTAATCTTGTCGTAATTTAACTGGCTCCGGGTATCTGAGCCCTGACCGCAAAATGCTACTTTCAACATTTAAAAATCATGCGAAGATACTCAATATTAAGCTGTTTACTGGCACTAACTATTTGTGCCTGCGGACAGGGTGAAAAATCAAAGGATAAAGTACCAGACGATATGGCAATCAGCAATAACATAAAAGCAGCTAAAGCCACCTTTGGCGGCGGATGTTTCTGGTGTACAGAGGCACAGTTTCAGTACCTGGATGGGGTGATCAGTGTGGAATCGGGTTATGCAGGCGGCACCGTTGCCAATCCCGGTTATGAAGACGTGTCAACCGGTACTACCGGCCATGCAGAAGTCATACAGGTGACCTACGATCCGGTAAAGATCTCCTATGACGAGCTATTACAGGCTTTCTGGCAAAGCCATGACCCGACCCAGCTAAACCGGCAGGGAAATGATGTCGGAACGCAATACCGTTCCGTTATCTTCTATCACAATGAGGATCAGCACAAACTGGCCGAATTGTATAAACAGAAACTGGATGCATCCGGCGCATATGATAAACCGGTAGTCACTGAAATAGCCCCCCTGACGGATTTTTTTAAAGCGGAGGACTATCACCAGAACTATTATAACGAAAATGGCTCCCAGCCATATTGCCATTTCGTTATACAACCCAAACTGGCCAAATTCAAAAAAGTATTTAAAGATAAATTAAAGACGAATTAACTTATTGTTATACAAGTTCTTGCTAACGCGAATGGGTAAACCTCATTCGCGTTTTTACATAATGTCCAGACATTACATATTTTTACATATTTAATATTTGGCGTATATTGCACTCCGGACAATATCCCGACCCTATCACACAGCAACTGTTAAGCGCTATATATACCTAAACCCATGAAATACGAACTATCCCCGGGCGCAACTATCTCCGAACAGGAGAAAGCCTTTCGCTCCTTTATCAGCAACGACCCTGCGCTGAGCTACTTTCTTGAAACCGGCACCCTGCGCAAGAATGCGAAGTTTGCCAAAGAAGAACTCTACAAGGACCCGGCGTTCCTGGCTTTTATTGCTCCTTATTTTGAAGACATCTATGTGAAGGCTGTATTCAGGTGTTTTGACCTGAAAGACACAAACCTGATCAGCGATATCGCGGCGAATCCCCTCCTGCTGGACGACACGCACAAGAAAATCGCGTTTGATAAGATCTTCAAACTCCTGGAAGATAAAAAGGCCAGACTGATATCTCTCTACAACAATATCCAGATGGGCTACCAGGTGGATATGATCGAATTGTCAGAACAGACAGGCGTAATGACGATCTGTATACTGAACTATCTGCCGGTTGATTTTCAGGCATTCAGAACGACATATGGCAATGAGATCGTTAAACTGGTACGTTCACTGATGACCAAAGACTTCAACAGTGCACGTAACATCATTACAGACGTACGTCAGCTGAAAGCGGATGCACAAACAACTTATGATGCAGAACAACTGTATCAGCAGATGGAAAATGCAGCACAGAAAGCAGCTGCTGTGGAGAGTGCAAGAGAAGAGAGAAGTAGTGGCGGAAATATCATCTGGGCGGTGATCGGGTTTATTATTTTTATTATTAAGATGATAATGCTGTTTGCAGATTAAGCTTTGATATGATGCATTGATGCATAGCTGAAAATGACTATAAACAGAAAGGCTCCTCAATTGATTGAGGAGCCTTTCTGTTTATACCGTAAAGCGGCCCATCACTTTTTGGCCCGCCTTTCTTTTATTGACAGGAAGCCCTGGTACCAGGGTAACATGCGGATATACGCAGAAAAATGTTCTGCCACCTTGAAGCCCGTTTTTTCATTTACCGAAGCATACTCATACACAGGAGGATCATCCCCAGCATTTAAAGGAAACCAGGCTGCAGAAGGTCCATGGAAGTCAAAGTTAAATACGAATATGTTTTCATCAATTTTCACCATGTCATCCCCTGCAGCCATTTCAATAGCGGCATCTCTCATTCCCTGATATTCGGGATACTCAAAACTATTCTCTGCAATTGTAAAAGAACTGTACTTGCCAAATATCATGACAAGCTCACGATATGCCCTGGGAAACTTAATCCCGAGCGAACGTTCCAGTTCGTCTACTTCTTCTGCGGTACAAGGATCATCGTACTCCATATATACAGCGCACTCCTGTAGAAAATCCAGGTATAAATATTCAGGCGTCTTCATTATCTCTTGTATTTTCCTTCGTAAACAGTAATCTCAATATTAAATCTTTTCTTGAAATCTCTGATAACATTCAGACATGATGGACAAACCGGACGTTCAGTATACAAAATCAGCTCCTCTATATCTTCCGCCCTTAATTCTTTTTTCTCTAGTTTCTCCAGAAGATCTTCAAAATACTTCGATTCAGAATCCTGAATACGAGGGCCCCCAACTGTAAACTGATCAAAATGCTTATTATCCTCGTTTACTTTCTTTATAGTACCCTCGATGCTCTCGCTAGTTCTGTCGGCGGTGCGGCCTCCGCTATGCGACACTTCCTGTATCGGTTTGCCATTTTTCATCCGGCGCTCAACTACCAGTACATTCGAATTCGGATGGATAGTAAATGCTTTTCTAGCTTCGTCTATTTTACCCCAGCCTTTGGCATCCAGGGCTGCATAGCGGAATACGGCGGAGTTAAGTACGGCATTCGCAAAATAATCCTTATTAAAATCTCCGTTTTTATTCATGTACTCCGTCATTTTTCTTCGGGTGGCCGCATATTCTACAAATGGTTTCACATCCTCTGCATTTTTGACACCCTCGATCGCTTCTTCAATAGCGGAATTCATTACAGTAAATAATTTCGGATCATCTGCACAACCTGTCAGTAAGGCTTCCCGGTAAGTGGCAAACTTTTTACCTTTTACTGTAACCTCTACTTCGGGCAGGGCATTTGCTATCACCTGTAAAATCCTTGCATTCTCCTGATATGCCTTTACAAAATCAGCATTTTTTGATAGCCTCAGTGCCAGTTCACTACCAATGCCAAATATACGTTTAAATTCAACTACCAATTCACTCACTGTAGTTGCTTTGACTGCTTTTAGGCCCAGTGTTACCACATCTTTATCAGATGCCGGCGGCACGGCCTGTTTGCCTACCACAACACTTGTACTATTATCTATATACCCTGCTTCATCGATATACCTGAAACTGTTATCTGCCTCAATCACACCGTTAGAGTATACCCTTACCGGACCATCATTAGCAACCACACTACGTTTTAATTTACGGCTCAGGTGCTGTGCGGTTTCAATATCACCACAGGATAATAATACCAGTTGTTTATTGGCCGGGAACAGCCCTTCATTTGCAAGGATCCAGTTGGCGAGGGAACGATGGTCCATTATCACCTCTTTACCGCCATGCATTACCTTGAAATCTCCACCGACCGCATGAACCGCCAGATAAATATTTGGATCCGCATCTTCGGCAGTATTTAACCAGGATAATACTTTGTTAATATCCTCCTCTTTACTGATTGTTACAGCCCTTCTGCTGATCTCAGCTGCATCTTCTGCCACTTCCGGTAAATGAGCCGCTGCAGATAATTCCTGTCTTATACGTTCCAGCGCCGCTTTCTCTCTTAACTGTTTTGCACTCAGTCCACTCTTACCATATTTCGTATTCAATACGGCATCCAGTTCACTTACCTTCCGTTCAATTCTAGGTATCGCCAATGCCATACTTGGCAAAGAACAAACGAAAGACGCAATCTGAAGACTCGTTCTCAGTTGTGGAGAGATCGCATCTTCATCCAGCAACTGTAAACCGATACCCGCTGTAGAGCCCAGCAGATCAAGCGCCACAATAGACTTTCTGACATAATTACCTGCCGTAAAGAGGATTTTGGCTTGTCCGATACCGATGACCATTGTGCCGACATCAAACGCCAGCCATGCCGTTTTCGCTGCTACGTCCGCGGTATTGATCTCTGACATTAAGCCAACCTGTATCGCAGGTATATTCAGAATGGTACCCTTTGCGAACGTTGAATCAACGCCGTTGATTTTGATGGTGAAGGAACCTGCTACCTGTACAGATACGATATCATTATAGTTATATGGCTTTTCATCAATGAGGATCTTATTACCTTCAGGGAAATCAATGCCGGCATTCTTAAACTGCAGCATATCTCCTTCCAGTTGCGCCACAATATCAGGATGATCGATCTGTTCCGCCTTCTCCGCTATCAGATAATTACAGTGCCCTGTGTTAGTGATCATGTTGCTATAAGTCATCATGGTCGCTATCTGCATCTTTGCAGGCATCAGGAACCTGTTGAATGGATTATAGATGTTACTGAACAAGATGCTATCCTCTATATATTTCAGCAAGGCCGTCTGATCTGCCACACCCTTAAAGCTGGTAAGGAGCTTCAGGTATACCTCGTCCTCATGTGGAAAATCAGTGGTACTGTTCTCGTATAGCTTTGTGATAATTTCCAGCGCGATGCCTCTCTTATTAACAGCTACCGTCTGCAGATGTATATAAGGCTCGTCCCTGACATGCGGGAATACTTCATAAACAGAAGCTCTTCTTGTCAACGTATCCCAGAACTTATTATCGGTCGCTATGGCAGTGACAGTGATATAATTCACAAATTCCGTGTAGAACTTCTTATAGAACCGGACTTTATCACCTGTATAGGCCGTTTTTATCTCAGCGCTATCTGCCAGTAATTTACCCCATGGATAATCTGTCGCTCTTTCCGGTCTTGAGTCAGAATAATGCGTCGTTGACAATGGCATATCAAAACTCAGCGGTACTTCCCAGTTACCGGGCTTCTCTCGTCTGCCGCCGGTTACGCTCTCTTCTACTACCACTTCCGGCTGTGTAAACCGGGTGAAGTATTCGGGATATACCTGCCGTACCTGTGCGATCTTATCCAACCAGAGATATTCAGCACCAGCACAATGATTTTTCATCATGCTTACGGTAGTCGTAGCAATACAGTATGGACACCTGTTGTTCACATCAGCAGGTAACTCCTGACTTAAAGTAATAAACGACAGCGGATCATTCATGATCGTGTTGACCGCAAATGGCCGGAATGTTTCTGCAAAGTCCACAAACTTCCTGATCGGATCTCCTGCTTTATATAAGGGAATAGTATTGCGTGTGAACTTATACATCCTCATCTTGCCATCGCACTGCAACGGATAGATAAATCCGTCAACCATGTCTTCCGCAGCTTCCTGCTGGAACGCGGTGCCCGTTGATTCGCTTTTGTACGTACCGGTATTATCATAATACAGATAACGTTGTACTGCATTGCCGGTATCTTTCAGTTCAAAACTTCTTACTGCCCCTACTGTAAGATCGGGACCGAAATTCAGCTGATCTGTGGCGGCTGATTTATAGACAGCTCCATACTGGAACTCCACCTTACCCAGCTTTTCCCATGGTACTGCCAGTACGGTTGCAGAAGGTGTCAGGAAGGAGACGGTCTTCTTATCCTTGTTCAGGAATATCTTACTGATATTTACACCAAAGTAGTTTTCACTATCCGCATCATCTTCAAATATGCCCCATACACTGCCCGGATCATGCAGGATATCCCACTGGTATTTCAACAGTCTGTATCCACCGCTATAATCCATCAGGTTATCCGTGGTCCGTTTCTCCAGTCCGATACCTTCACCGAATGTATGTTCCAGTGTATAGTCTCCATGTCCGATCTCATGTAGTACGGTACGCACGACGGCCTCTCTTGCAGCATCCTTTGTGAAGATGAAACCAAACTGGCTATTACGCGGCATTTTACCTAACAGATCTCCGTCAGCTAAAGCCACTTCATCTACAACAAACAGGTACACGGCATCATCGCTGAGTTTTGTCCTTTTCTTATACAGTTTCTTCAGTATTTTCTCTTCACCTGTAAAGTTGTTGCTCAGGAATGCGCTACCTCTGTCCTGCAATACGTTGTCATGATTGCTATCCCAGTCTTTGTTATTTTTGAAAGACTCATCCACTTCAACCGTGTAGTTAATACCCAGTTTTCCGTAGATGTGTTGCAGGCTATCCAGTAATACTTCTTTATTGACAACTGCCTCACCGATTGGTATCAGTACAACAGTCTTCTGCAATGGCGTATAACTTGCCACCAGCAGTTTACCCATACTGATATACCCGCCTTTTCCATCAGGATAAGCCGCATATACTTCCTGGGCATCACCACCAGGACCACCAGTTACTTTCACGGAGTATTTAGCATCACCCAGGTCTTTTGACTCCAGGACAATGCCTTTACCTGTCACAAATTTCAACTTGGAACTTGTGATATCAGCGCCAGCGCCCTTGAGTATCGCCACCAGTTCTTCCTGCACACCTGGTACAATTGCTTTCGCGCTTACGCGGTACTTACCATCTGCCAGGGATTCATATTTATTCTCTAATACAGATTTACCGCTATAGCTATCTTTCCATTCATCAAATGCATATGCATTATCACCCGATGCGGAGAATGTCACTGTACCTTTGCTCAGGTTCAGTGTTTTCAATGATGCCAGGACTTCTTTCGTCAGTGAAGTATCACGCTTACCAGCGGACGTTACCTTACCTCCTTTATCAATATTATACAGGTTGCCATCTGCATCTTCCAGCACCAAAGGCAGGGTCTTACCTTTGTCTTTATAGTTGATAACTTCTTCTTTACCCGTCTCACTATCTTTCAGCGTAATGGTACCTGCGTCTACATTTACTTTAATATTAGCCGGAGAGAAGATCTTCAGTTTTGTCGTGATATCAGGAACGATATCTCCTGTTTTCACCTTACCGACATCATTACCACCGCGTTGTTCATCTACTTTATCCTGGATGAATTTATCGATACCCTCGGTCACGGCGTGCATCTCTCCTCCTGTCACGACCATATCCGTATTGACAGTTACATCTTTAAACTCCATCTGCAAACCGATACCAAAGCCCAGGGTAATCACACGGCCTTTACCGGTGAATTTACCAGCACTGCCACTTACTTCTGTCAGTATCACATCGTAGTTGCCTACGCGGAAAATACTGCCCACATGTGCGCTTGCCAATGGCTCTTTATTAGCCGGTGCTGTCATCAATGCAGGATCGCCACATACGAAGGTTTTAGCGGAGTCGGTCTTCAGTGTCACAACATCACTCAATGGTCCATAGATACCTTCTATTTTCCATTGTAACCTACCTTCATAGGCACGACCCGGTTCTAAGCCATTCGCCGTAAATGCGGTATCTCCTGCTGATTCCTGCGTCTGCCAGTCAAACTCTGTACTGCCTGTTTTAGCTGCACGGTATTGCAAACGATAGGTTTCCACCTGGTAGCCTGCATCTGCCAGTGGCCAGCTGAAACGTACGCTGCGCTGTCCTGTGCTGCGCCCTCCTAATACAGGTTTCGGTATATTTCTTTGAGTAAAAGGATTATTTCCCAGGTAATTGAAAGTGCAACTCAGACTCAGCCCGTTATTGCTGAACATATCCCTGCCGCTCTTATCCCGTGCCTGCACTGTCCATACATACTGCATACTATCTCTCAGCTGCGGCTCTCCCGGACCATATACAATGGTATTCATCTCTGTCACCAGTGTATAGATCGGTTTAGCGCTTCTGACGATATAATCAGGATTGCTGCCTGCCGGTCTTACTTCATACAGGGAGAAGACATATTCTGTACCACTACCGGGTAAAGGACTAGGGGAATTACGGCTGCTCCAGTTGAATGTCAGGAACTGCGGATCCAGTTTTTCCACACGGCTGTTACAGATAGGAAGGTTCAGTAAAGGCGGATCATTTTTCCGGAAGAAGAAGACATTGGCCCCTGTGTTACTGACCTGTACCTGTGGACGACGATAGTCATATGCTGTAAATGAAATGCGGTAAGCCCCTTCCGGCAAGGAACGGGTCTTCTCGTATACTTCCCGGCTGAAACCGCCGCTATACTGGATATTTGCCGGATTGAGATAGTCCGCCAGATCGATACCACCGATGATGGTAGGAATACCCGGACTTAAAGTCAGAGGTTTGGGAATAAAGTTCGGCGACGATCGCATGATCACACTGCCATTCTGCTCTACAGTCACCTGTAGCCTGATATCATAACTGGGTACGGTCAGGTCATTCTGTACGAGTATCACACGTAATTTATCACTACCCGGCACTGCGTAATCCGGCAGATAAACACTATAAGGCGGTACGATCTGCGTACTGGCTGTGACAGGGTATTGCTGGGCATCAGCATGATAGAAGCCCGTGAGCAGCGTCAGCAGGCAAAGCAGGTATCGGAATATACGAGGCATTTTCAATGCAGGATATGTTATCAAAACGAATAGGTATAGTTAAGGGTGCTTGTCAGTTCATTGTAACCACGCTGATTGGCGGTAGCACCGCGTAGTACCCATGAAATATTAGCCCCTATGGTGTGGGATTGCTTATTGAAGAACTTTCTTTTTCCTTCACTGTCTGTAGTGGTTTCAGACTGCCTGCTCTTCGGACTGTAGTTGATATTCAGGCCGGTATTGAACAAGGTACTGTTGGTCGTCGTTTTCAGTCCTTCGCCCAAAGTACTTGTTGCCTCAGTGATATTATACACCGCAGAAACACCTGTCCGCAAGGTCTTCTCCAGGAAGAGCTTATTCACATTCACACCAGGACCGACAAAAGTAGTGCTGAGTCCTGCGGCGCTGTTCTTGTAGTAGTTCACCGATGCACTCATGGTCAGGTCCTTCGGCGGTAGCGTATAAACATAACTCAGATTAGACGTAAAAAACTTACTGAGTACAGGTCCTGTGCTATCATTACTGCTACGGTCGCTGGCGTACTGATAAGAGGCATTGAAAGTAATCGCCTGCTGTCTTTCCTTATTACCTGTATGATACATGACCATACCGTTGTAGGTATTGTTTACCTGGTAAAAGTCGAGCGTATCCAACGGATTATTGAAATAAGGATCGATCTGTGGTCTTACACGGGTATAGTTACTGAAGTTGGAGTAACCGCCATTGAGTACCCAGTGTTGTCCGGCACTGACGTTGGCATTCCCGTTCACTACCCAGCGTTTGGCCTCACTGTTCTTACTGTTATCCAGGTTATTGACCTGCATACCGGCGTTTGCGGATAAATTCACTTTACCGTTGAACAGCTTAAAGGTGGGCGCTACGGTGATGTTACGCATATCGTTCACTACATTATACGCGCCGAGCGTGACATAATCAGGTGCGACCCTTTCATAGCGGAGTTGCAGGGTATAGAAGGAGCCATTATAACCCAGTCCGGCCTGTATGGCGTCAAAGTAACGGGTATTATTCGTCGGCGAGAGAAAGTGACTGAGCAGATTGGAAGTACCCCGGCTGCTGTCAAATGCGTTCTTCTCTCCGCGCACATCCCTGTTGAGGGCAGACACTGAATATTCCAGGTCTACGAAGATGTGTTGTATGAGCGTCTGACGTACGTTAAAAGCAATAGCGACATTCTCCCTGGGAGTGATAGTCGCATCGTCAGGTATATAAGGCAATGAAGATGCATCATCCTTTGCGTGGAAGAAAGAAACGCCATAAGTATTTCCTTCATTCTCATAAGCTACTTTCAGCCCCTGCCCTTTGCGTTCGAAGGAAGCCCTGCTGTAACTTTCAGGAGACAATACATCAAAGGGCACTGCTTTCAGCAAGGTGCCATACATCGCGGAGATATGCCATTTGGGGGGTGTCAGCTCAACGCCCACACCATTGAACATATGCCCAGCCAGTGTATAATTACTGAAGTTCATACTGGTATTTCCCACGTACAGCCGCGCCCATTTATAAGAAGGTGCAAACCTGAACTGGTTGAATGGCTGCGAATAATTCTTTCCCTGGTTACTGTAACTAAAGGAAAATGGCATATCATAGCCAAACAGGTTAATATTAATGTTCCCGTTCACATACCAGGCAAACGGATCCCGCCTGCTTTCAATACCATGTGCCGCATAGGCTGTGGTACTGGTACTGAGCGATCCATTCATGGTGACGCCCTTCTTTGTACTAAAGGCGTCCAGCGCCTGCGCCTGTGCAGGACGTACATCCAGCAAGCAGGCGCCTATAGACACAATGAACAATAGATATAGGTACTTCATAGGTTAAAGGGCATTTATCGGGATATAATAAACCGGACATCCCTGCTTTCGCTTTCAGTGATGATCCTCAGGATGAATGTGCCGGAAGCGGTACCACCGACAGTAATATTATCGTCTATCTGTAAAGCTGGCGCATATTGACGTTTTGCAGAAATGATACCGTTCATATCATATACATAAGCCACGACCTGCTGTTTGCGGTTCAGCTTTACGGTGAATCTGAAATAACCGTTGTTCGGATTCGGTGACAACATGACCGTATCAATAACACTGACAGGTACAGTGTAACCCGGACCAGACAGCGGATCGTACGGACTGATGATCAGGTCTTTTCTTTCTGTATAGGTACACTCTCCGAAAGTAGCCGTCATCTCCACCCAGTAAGTGCCCGGTGCAGAGAACTTAATCAATGGCGTACCATCGTTTTCATACCCCAGTAAAGTGGCAGCAGGAGAATAGTTCCAGCGAACATGATCCGGCGCCGGCAGACTGATTTCCCTGATGATCAGGGTATCCATCGCATTCTTACGGGAAGCCACCAGGAAGTTGATATCTGGTTTGACATTCACCTTACCGATCTCAAAGTTTTGCACCACCTCACAACCATGTGCGTCCTGTACGCTCATGTTGTACTGACCAGCGTCCATTTGGGTAAATGCACCCGTTGTAAGCCAGTTGCTCTGGTTGAGCGAATATTTATATGGTAAAGTGCCACCGTCTACAGCTGCATCGATCGTACCGTCGCTCAGTCCGTCACAGATAGGAGGCGCTGTTACTTCCAGCGTCAGTTTATCCGGTTGCGTCACCTCATGTGTGAATGTGCGGAAACAACCCGCACCATCAGTCACCTTTACGGTATAAGTACCGGCAGGAATCTGTTGTAATGTACTACCTGACCCCCCCCCAGCATTCCATTCGTAGGTATAGCGACCATCGCCACCTGTTACATGCATCACGAGCTTTGCATCTGAAAGCGCATTACAGCTAACGTTGGTAATATCGGCAGTGGCGTCAATCGGTGGATACATAGCTTTGATCTCCTGTGTGATATTCACCCTGCAACCATTCAGGTCTTTGACAGACAATGCATATGTGTTGGCAGGTAATGCTTCAAATAAGGCTGCTGACTGCCAGTTACCATTATTCATCGCAAAGGCATAAGGTGTGGTACCTCCACTTGCCTGTAAATGAATCTTACCAGTAGGGTTTGCACCACATGGAAGATCTTCTTTACTGCTGACCGCCAATTTCAATGCGGCAGGTTGTTGCAGTACCACCTGGCGATTAAGCACACAACCACGGCCATCTGCTATTTTAATGTTGTAGTTGCCTGCCGGCAGATTATTATAACTATTTGTAGCAGTGTATGCACTGTTATTGACACTATAAGTATACCCGGTGTAATTACCACCGTTCCCACCGTTGGTTGCCAGGCTGATACTACCATCACTCAGACCATTACAGGAGATCTGTACACCGTTATAGGCGGAGGTAGTGACTACCGTATTCAGTGCTATGGCTGGTGCAGATATCTGTTTCACAGCAGATACCGGAGAGTAACATCCGGCAGCATCTTTTACACGGATAGTATAAGCACCATCGCCTAATTGCGTGGTATTGGTAAATGTATTATTGTAAGCACCGCCATTCCAGGCATATTCGTTGGTGAGGATACCGGTACCGCCATGCGCCTGTACCTGTATCGTTCCTTTCTGTCCATAGCATACGATGTCATTCACGGTAATATTGTCGATCACTATAGGGGCATTAACAGGTACAAGGCTCACTGTAATGGATTTACCACAGCTGTTGAGGTCTTTTACCCAGATCGTATAAGTACCTCCTACGAGGTTACTGAAAGTAGTGCTGGTCTGCCAGTGGCTATTATCAATACTGTATTGTAAGCCACCTGCGCCACCGCTACCTGCTACCGTGATACTACCGGCAGGTACGTAGGCACAAGGCACGTCCTGTTTACTTGCCAGGGTCAGGTCAATAGCCAGGGCGGATTGTGTAAACTGATAATTCCGGGAAACGATGCAACCTCTGCCGTCTTTCACATGTAATGTATGCGTACCGGCATTGATACCTTGTATCAGTGGTGTTGAAGTATACGCACCGTTGTCAATTGCATAGGTGTATCCGGTATAATTGGCGCCGTTACCGCCAGTAGCCTTGATATCGGCGAAGGCATTACTACCGCCGTTACAGGAGATATTAAATCCGTTATAATCAGATAATGTCGCTGTCAATGCCAATGGCGCAGTTGGTGTGGTGATCAGCAATGCGGTAGGGTAAGTGGTGATACAACCTTGTCCGTCGGTAACACGTAAAGCGTAATTACCCGCTGTGAGTCCGGCGCCACTGGTATAGCTGGCCGCGTTTGTCCAGTTGTCCGTACTGAGACTGAAAGCGTGTATACCATCACCACCGGCAGCATCAATGCTGATATGCCCTGTCGTACCGTAACACACCATATCAGTCACTACTGCACTATTAATCGTCAGCGCAGGATAAGTATACACGATGCTGATAGCAGTATCTTTTGTACAACCATTTGCATCTGTGATATGAATCGCATAATTACCAGCCGGTAACTGTTGCATCATTGTGCCTGCTGTTACTTCCGTACCGTTTACTTTGAGTATATAAGGAGCAGCGCCACCTGTGATGTCGGTCCTCAGTGTACCTGTAGCAGCGCCGTTACATAAGATATCGCTCTTTGTGAGCGTTACCGCGATAGCTGGCTGTAAGAGGGTGACTGTCTTCGTGATCTGACAACCTCTGGCATCTTTTACCTTGATCGTATAAGTACCGGCTACCAGGTTGTTGAAGACAGCATCGGATTGATAAGTAGCACCATTGATGCTGTACTGGTAACCAGTATAGCTACCACCATTTCCGCCCTGAGCATTGACAGTGATCTTTCCGTCACTGGCATCTTTACAGGATATATTGAATCCATGATAATCAGATACGGCCATGGTGAAGTCCAGTGCCGCAGCAGGGAGTACTATATTATAGGTATTATCGGCGTCTGTTTTACAACCATTGCCATCTTTTACCTGTAACTGATAAGTAGCTGTTGTTGTAAAAGTAGTGGCTGCGGTGAACGGCGTATAAGTCGTACCACCGTCTGTCGACCACGAATAGGTATATGCACCGGTACCGCCGCTGGCGCTCATACTGATATGCACACCATCTGCCAGACATACGGCATCTGTTACTGTGATATCTGTGATCTTCAGTTCGGTCACATCGTTGATCACTATTTCATCTGAAGTGATTGCACAGGCAGGCGCTTTCGCATCCGTGATGATAACGCGGTAAGTACCGGCAGGCAATGCTTCAATCTTCGTATCTGTTTCAAACCAGAAGCTGTTACCGGCCCAAATGTTATTCTTCAGTTGCTGCCAGGTATATTTATAGGAACCGGATCCACCGTTTACGGTTGCTTTTATCGTGCCATCTTCCGCCTCAAAGCAGGAGATCAGCGTAGATTGCAACTGTACGCTCAACGGACTACGCTGGAAGATATCTACCTGTTGGCTGATCTGGTCATTACAACCGGCGGCCTGGTTTGTTAACTGAATGGTATAGTTACCTGCAGGAAGGTTATTGAAAATTCCGTTGGCATTGGTACGTGTACCGATAGCAGCGCCACTCAATGTGAATGTATAAACACCACTTCCACCAGTAGCGGAAAATTCCAGTCTGCCATCACTACCGCCATTACAACTTACAGAATCACGTGCGTTCATCTGTAATGTCAATGGAGCGGGTGTAATCAAAGTAGTATCCCCATTCCATGGAGGACAACCCGCTATATCATCATTAAAGAGTTGTACGATATAGTCGCCACCTGTTAGTCCGGAGAAGGTATAAGTACTCTCCGTCACGGAACCGGATTGTTGTTGTATTTCGCCGTTCTTATACAGATCGTATCTGAATTTCGATACGCCTGTTGCATTAGCGGTGAGGGTAATGCTACCATTACCTGGCACATTACAGGTTGGTTCGGCAATAAAGATATCACCGGTCACCTGCTTCGGTTGTGTCAGTTCAATATCGGCGCTTGTCTTGATCTCACCACATTTATTATTTCTGACCCGCAGGCGGTAAAAACCTGACGGCAGGTTATTCCATGTCATCGTCGCGCCGTTACCCGGCTGTTCGGGGATATAAACCGTATTATCACTATGCAGTAATGTAAACAGGTACTGGCCCGCAGGATCTCCTCCAGTGGCGATTGCCGTCAGCTGACCATTATTCGCATTATAACAACTGATATTCTTGTGTGCTGACACATCTTCTGTCAATGTCACGACTGGAAAAGAACTTACGGTAAAAGGGTAACTGGAAAAGCAACTTCTTGCTTCCTGTCCGGGGTTGACAAACCACAGTGTATAGTTACCTTCTGTCAGTTTATCGTAGTAGATTTCTGTGGCCAGCGGGACAGTGCCATCACTCTGAGCGATACCATTACCACAGTTGGAGTTCGTTCCGGGGAAACATGGATCTGTTACAGTACCGGGTCTGAGTATCCAGCGCATAGTAGAGTTAGGGCCGCTCAAAGCGCCCGCAGGTACTCTAACGCTACCATTTGATTCGCCCAGGCAGGTCATTACTTTCTGCACCATGGAGCTATTCACGATCGGCGGAGGTGATAATATCTCAACATAGCTAGCCGGCGTTGCCGACCAGGGAGAGTATTGTGGTCTGCCGCTGTATACCGCTTTGGCGCGACAGCGGAAGCGTACATACTTTGAACCTTCAGATAATTCCGGGATCTTTTGTCTTACGTTGAAGCCCATGCTATAAGACACACCATACACACTCGTTGAATCGAGATTTTTCCAGTTGTCTGTTCCGGTATTCAGGATATTGTATTGATACACGACAGAACAGGTCACTATATTATCATTAAACAGATATCCGTTATAGTCGGATATAAGCGATAAAAAGCCATTTCCACACACTGTACTCACATAAGTAGAAACAGTGTTGGGCGCCACCATTGCATACAACCATCTGGCTGTCATTGTGCCGCTACCATAATTATAGTTAGTATACGGTCCTACAAAAGGCAGATCTTCTCTTTGATTTCCTTCAAAGGCAAATGGATAAATGACATTGGTATATATACCGGGGCCAGATCCATTGGGAAAATTAAGCTGATAGGGGCCTGCTACTTTGATGGCTGCAGCGGCTACCAGTCCGGGACCAAGTGGCGTTCCTCCCAGACCCTGGTCCGTTGTATACCCTGTGTACTTCACAGTGGTATTATTCGGCGGAGGAGAACCCTGAATCTGGGCAAACAACCAGCTGGAGGTGGACATTGTCTGTTGCTGCGCAGCCAACGGCTGCACCTTTCCTGCTATTAAGATGGTTGTACAGAACAACCAGGTAAGTATTTTGCTAATTTTCATCAGCTGTAGATTTAGAATTTAATTTCTACCACTCTGCTCATCTCTGCTTTCACATCTCCTTTCATCACAGCGGTAATTTTATATTTATAAACATTGCCTAAAAACACTTCATTATCTGTCCATTGCTGGATGCCGGCATCGGTAGTGGTATACAGGATAAAGGGGTTGTCGTTCTTGGCACGATAGATACGGTATTGTTTCACTTCCGGCTGGTTATACTGCCAACTCAGTTCAATGTGTTTCTTTTCTGTATTGACAATGCCTTTGAAGTTCTTTACAGCGTTCCGTTTTCCGGTTTCAAACCAGATATCGCCACTGATTTCTTTTGCGTGATTACCGGCGTCATCATACACCATCAGTTCGTAGTAATAGGTATTTCCTGCTGTTAATGCGGTGTCTACATAACGTTCACGCTTAGCAGCGGTATCCCATACAGCGGCTTCCCTGCGGGTGCTGTCTTTGGTATTGATACTGTACAGTGCATATTTCACTACGTCCTTACTGGAACTGTTGATCCATTCCAGTACAATTGCATGCAGACTGTCAGAGCGGTATGCTTTGGTGATCAGCGGACGGGAAGGTGCAATCGTGTCTGGTCTTCTCAGCATGATGTAAGGAGAATATTCAGAGGGATTGTAGTTCTTATCGACTGCAATCACTTTATAAAACACATGTGCCGTCAGCGTGTGTAAAGTCACGGTATCGGCAAACAGTGGACGTGCTAATATCTCACGAGTTACTTCCACAAATTCTTCTTTATTGCTGTTCGCCCGGAATACACGATAACCGCGTAAGTCTATTTCTGTATTGGCCGTCCATTGCAGGGAAACAATACCCACGGAGTCAATCTTACCGGCTAATCCCACAGGCACTGCCGGAGGCGTACTGTCTATCAGTTGCGCAAAGTAAGGGAAGGAATAAATGGCCTTACCACTCTTTGTAATACCCTTGATACGATAGTAATTGGATGTTAAAGGCTTGTCATCCGTAAAGGTGAGGGCGTTTCCTTTCAGTGTACCTACCGGTGTAAAAGGACCACGGCTATTATCGGCACGGGTGATGATCAGTTGCGACAACTGCTGGGATAACTTGCCTGGCAGGGTCCATTGCAGCGTGATCTTTTTATTATCTGCAACAATGATCGTGTCCATTACAGGACGGTCAGCTACAGCCGGTACCCCCATTCCTTCGACGGTCTGAGAGTAAGGACCATATTCGCCAAAAGGCGAGATCCCTTTTATGCGGTAGGTATACCTGTTATCGTTGTCAGGGAGTGAATCCTGGTAATAGGAGAAACCATTCTTATCCGGTGCTGTCGGTATCACCGGCAGTGCAGATACAGGTTTGAAGTTCTTGCCATCTACTGCTCTTTCTATCACATAGGCAGAATACATGCTGCAGGAGTAAGTGGTCACCCATCCCAGTGTAGCGGTGCTGTCTGCACATACAATGGCCAGTTCCTGTGGTTTTGCCAGCAGGAATGTTTCTTCCAGGGAAGTCACGATATAGGCGGTGTCGATGGTCAGATTCTGGGGCTGACGTGCAGGTGCAATACGATAGGCGTAACGCTCTCCTTTTTTCACGTCCGTATCTTCCAGGTACAAGGCGGCACTCTGTGCTGCAGTCACAGACAGGTCTGCATTCAACAGGGCCATGCCCATGCGCCAGTCATTAATATTCTGGTTTTCCAGGAAAGAGCCGATACCTTCTTCCGGCGTTACTTTCTTTGCTCCTTCGCCGTAGATCAGTTCTGCCATGATGGCGATCCGATCATCTTTTTCGGCCAGTGCTTCCATGCGTTCCAGCAGATAGGGCTTTAAAGGCTGGCGTGTCAGCATCACGGGTTTAGGGTGACTGACAAGAACGCCGTTCTCGGAAATAGTAAAACGTTCAACGGTATAACCATATTTATTACCGATCTCCCAGGCAATATAGCTGGAAGGAGACCAGCGTAAACGGATCATTCCTTCTTTGGGGGCAGCCAGACCAGCGATCTTATGCACATTTTCCTGTGCATAGGACCGGTCTATACCGCAGCAGAACAACATCACGGAACACAAAAGGGTCAATAGGATACGGTGCATTCGACTTATAATTTATAATAGATACTCTTGGTTATTGTTGATGATATCTGGTTGAGACCCGGTAAGCGATATTGTATCTCTACCGGATAATAAATGTTGCCATCGAGTTCCGGGAACATGGTGTTCAGTAGGGTAGTCACCTTCGCTGATCCCTTTCCTTTCACAAAGAGACGACTCGCTTTACCAATCAGGTCAATGAAATCTTCATGTGCGGTAAAAGGCACGAAGTACATGAACCGGCAGGCCCCTGGCTTCAATGGCGCCACGCCGTCTGTGATGTGGTTACTTTCCAACTGGTGATAGACATCATTGTTATTATACATCTGCACCGCTTCCAGTGGAGGGACACCGCCTGTCGTAGCAGGATCACGGGACACTGTCATAGATGGATCAAAAGGATAGCCGTTATACAGGAGTGGCAGGATCTTGTTCTGCAACCAGGAGTTGTTGGTACTTGCCCTGAGATACAGCAATGGTTTGGTATTCATAGCCCCATCCCCTTGTATATCAAATCTGTCAAACTGTTCGTCTGTATTGAATCGCGTACCGATCACAGTTACCCATCCGGTAGCTACATCCCAGACGTCCTGTTGACTGGTCACCGCGCTCATCTTCTCACTGAAGGTGTTGTATTTGCTCGTACGGAAACTGTAGGCGATCACTTCTTTATCTGCCTCAGAATTGGCGTTGCCTTTCAGGGCCGTCTGGGTGATTGTGGTACTGTCCCCCAGATCGCTTACCGTGAGATTTTCTTTCTTTGTTACGTTGTTGGCAGCGGTTTCACCGTCCAGTGAGGATCTCACAATATTATAGGTATAGACCATTTCTCTGGACATACCGTCCGGAATGTCGAAATTCACCTGCGCTGTTGATTCATCATAGGAGACATTGGCACTGATCGCCTGTTTCTGGCCGGAAGTAAACTTCGCTGCTATGCTATAGTTCTTACCCTGGTCATCTGTCTTTCTGAACAGTTTCGGCTGACCATATTTCAATTTAATGTACCCTTTTTTATACTCCCCAGGCAGGAAGTTATACTGATTCCTTACCGGATAAGTGTAAACTACGTTATCCCAACCGATAGTTGTTGGTTCTTCACCGGTGGTGAAGGTGGATGATTTCACTTCGTAGTCAATATTCTTACCATCGCTTTTCAATGCGTCCCATGCTGCTCCATTCTGTTTTTCAAAATGCACTTTTGCGGAAGCCGTCAGCGTACTGAGTCCGGGGAGGATATCGCGCTGTTGCAGATAAGCGGACATACCATCCGGGTTAACGATCAGTTGTCCGGTGATAGGCGTTTTATCTTTCATCAGTTTTACTTCATCCAGTTGCGCACGATAGGTAGCCACCTGATCATATTCATTCATCATAGAGAATGGACGCTGGATAGCGATATTAAATGCTACCTGCGGAGAAGAGAATACACTTACTTCTGTACCCTGGTCATCCGGTTTGATTTCGCTGATCACTTCTACATTGATTTCTTTTGCGCCTACGATATCACACTCGGAGCCGAGTTCTACTTTGATATTGGCTTTTCCTTTCACCATGCCGCCCAGTACGGAGTATTTCACGCCCACCATACCTCTGAACCAGGAAGGGTTTGGTCCTTTAGCCTGTAAGAGTACGGCGGCAGTTAATTTTGCGATAGAGAATCCTTTCTTCTTACCGAATACTTTCACACGGATACCTACATCCCCTTTCAGATAAGCGTATGCCTGTCCGGCAGCATACCATCCGTTAAAACCGATCACACTGTTACTTCCTTTACATTTTGCCTCACCATAGTTGCGCAACAGGATATCAGCACCAGCACCAACTGCGAACTCGCCGTAGACGCCATAATCAAAGGCAAACCCTGTTTTGAAGTGTGCACCGAAACCAAAACCTTTACCGGTACTCATGGTATTCTCCATGGCCATGAAATTGGTATTGATATCATCAAACACCTCATTCACTTCGGAAGGCAGCGGTGGCATATCTTCTACCCTGGAACCCATCATGAAGTAACTTCTTACTTCTGCGAGTCCGGCGATAGAAAGACCAAACATCTGTGAAGGACGTCCTATATAGAAGTACCAGTCATCGGGACCGACATGCAATGCGGCTTCCCCTACCAGTCCTCTTTCATTCACACCTTTGAGCACCCCCATAATGTTGATATAGGTTTTCATGTTGGCATCGAAAGTGCTGTTCACGTTGTCGTAGCGCATTTTGAACTGTACCCACGCCGGTGCGGAATCATCTTCTTTTGCTTCGTTCTTGCTTTTTGCTTTCAGCGCTTCGTGCATCACATAACCTGCACCATCAAACTGTGCGTACCGGAAGCCGCCGTTGGAGCCAAACTGTACTTCCAGGGCCACGTTCACATTGACCACCATTTCTGTAGCCAGTGCCAGTGATACACCGCCCATAAAACCCAGACCAGCGTCTTTTGATGGGACATACTGGAAGATCTCGCTGACGTCTTTCATGCCCCCTTTCTTGTCGATCGCATTCCTTGAGTCGTATGGATCGAAGTTAGAAGGGCGTTCCATATGATAAGACATACCACCCATCATCCCTGTGATCTGCAAGACCGGTGGTACAGGAATGCTGACACCTATATAGGCATCCACATGCCAGTAACGGTAGTCGTCTTTCGAGCCGAAGTAAGCAGTTGCTTTTGCCTTTGGAATCGGACCCGGTATGGAGAAATCAAGCATACCTCTGAAACCGTTACCGTATACCGGGTGCTGATCAAACAGCGTGATGATACCGTGCATCTGGAAGGCCATTACTTTCACAGTCAGATCGATATCGCTGACGGTGACCTTGTCCAGTTTCCAGTGGGTGGCTATTTTTTCAATCGCCACGTTATTCACCATAACGGTTGACTTCTCCTCTTCCTGAGCAGCTGTGACAACAAATCCGGCGCTGCCGCTGAAGCCTTTGTCACCGGAGTTCATGAAGTTCAGTTTCACCGTAGCGCCTACGGCAACCTTTCCTTCTGAAATCCCCAGACTGAGGTCATCAAACCCGATCGGGAAACCGCTCATTTTGGAACCGCCATCCGTAGCGATATCAAATGTACCGCTGTGTACATAAGGTTTTTGTGTGGATAGTGTCAGGTCTTCGAAGGAGATCCCTTTTACATTGAGGACGCTTTTATTGAGGTCTACTTTACCCGTCAGCGTTGCTTTAGGAATAAAGTCTTTATCTGTTTTGGTTACCTCGATGCGGCAGTCTTTATTTAAAGTGATATTACCGGCAAAGAAGGAATATGTTTTATCAGCGGTGGTCTGTAAGGCGAAGGAATAATAAGTGTCACCGCCACGCATACTGACGGTAGCATCATAGTCAAGCGGATCGTCTCCCAGGAAACCGATTTTTAGTTGTCCGCCGAGAGAACCCCCATTCAGTTTATTCTTACTGAAACTCAATCCTACTTTTTCAATCGACAGTGGCCATCCACCAGCGCTGGCATCTCCCAGTTTCACAATATTCTCTGCTTTGATGGAACCGCTCACCCCCTGATCGTCAATAATAAAGTTGGTTACATTTACTTTTGGCCTACCCTGTTTTGATGCCATCTGTTGCGGTAATCCCACTTCCAGTTCCTGTAAGTAGAAACCTCTCCACAACAGCGGACTGGAAGGATCTTCCAGCATATCTGCCGTAACGTTCAAGCCACCCGGATTCGCCACATCGCTCATATCTATTACGGCGTGTTTCACCTTAAAGCTGAAGTCATTCAGACCGCTGATCCGGAAGGCAGGAATATCAATATCAGCCATGATATTGCTGAGATCTTTGGCATTGACATTCAGGGCTGCTTTTACCTTGTCTTCATTCGGATTATCGGGCTGTAACCAGCCTTTATCGAATTCGAACATACCGGCGAGATTAGCTGACTTAAAACCGTTACAGTCCCATTCCACGAAATTACTGCCATTGCCGGGGAAGGTGAGTTCAACGTGTTCGTTGATATGCACTTCCTGGTCATTGAGCAACATGAGTTTTGTGGATGTGCCGGCGCCGATACCTCCGGGAGTAAAAGCAATATTCTTTCCTCCGAAGATCAGTTCGCGGTTCGTACCGGGGAAGGTAAAACGGAAATAAGCGCTTAAAAAAGCTCCTTGCGGCGTCATACGTACGCTGTCGATGGCAATGACATAGACTTTACCGTTGATCTCCCGGACAAGGCCAACTGGCAGGGTACCGAGGGATTCATTGGTCAGGAAGCTGATAAACTTGTTTTTTTCCTTGATCTTATTAAACACGCCAATCGCATAATCTTCTATTCCGGGTTTTGCGGTGTCCGCCGCGGGGAAAGAAGTTTTCGCATCTGCTGCAGTACTAACGACAGGCTTTAATAAGAACAGTAATAAACAAAACACTGCCATTCGCAGTGAGGTTACAGGGTTGTGGTTCATAGGTTCGGTCAACAGGATAGGGTCCTTGATGTTAAATATTATACAAATTTAACAAAATATCACTTATTATTCATTTTTGAAATATATTTTTCTTAACACGCTGTAATTCAGTCTTGAAGCAGAAAGTAAGTGGCACAGACAGGCGGTTGAGGTAGCTATAGTACGGGCTGACGCATCTGGGAAGTGAAGATAAAAGCGAGTATGATGCCGGCCCGAGGTGGAGTTGATACGGGGTATAGATGATATAACAGAGACCTTTTACCGGAGTGAACAATCCAATTGTCAGGCCCGGTAAAAGGTCTGCTGGTAGTTATTCCATGGTTGATTCATGGATCATATGATTGATCTTTTTCTGTGTTTTGCGGAGATGGCGGTTGGCTACACGACGGGCATCATCTGCAGTGGATTCTGCCCCGTCCAGCAGACGTTGCATACCATTTCTGCTACGTGTAAGATAAAGGATAACTCCTGCTGCTGCTACGCCGACAATGGAAGCGGCTATCAATGCTTTTTTCATGGCTAAAATTTTTTGGTCCGCAGTGGTTAATACAAGAGTTATACCAATTGATGCCAGATTTTATATTTTTGCCGGCACAATCGAAATCAAATATGCCCGAAACCACAACCACACCTGTCTACAGCATTCCGTTAAAATACCGGAAAATGGAAAATCTGCATATCGTTTTCTGGTTGCTGAAAGATATAGGCTGGTGCCTGATCTGGAAGCCACTGGGCATTGCTATGATATTTCCTACGCTGATCATTGCGCTTGTCATTGCCTACCGTACACGGCAATTTATGTCCGAACTGTGCCATAACCTTGCGATTGCGGTATGGATTACGGCAAACTCCTATTGGATGGTCAGTGAGTTCCTGCACTTCGATGCGGAGATTGTTACGGGGACCATTACCTACAAACATCTGGCGTTGATTCCTTTCCTGACCGGTGTGCTGATACTGACATATTATTATTGCTGGTATAAACCAAAGCATCCGGAGGAACTGGAAACCATGTAATCTCAGCGGTCCCACCACATACGGTATAACCAGTCATCCGTCCCTCCCATTCTGTCCAGGGCTTCCTGGTAATGGATGGTATTGCTGAATGCTTCTGTGGCCGGATAGAATAATCTGCGCGGCAACACACCGTTTGTCTGAGACTCACTGCCTTTATCAGTGATCGGCGCCAGCACGGGATAACCGCTGCGGCGCTGATTGGCATATGCTTCAAAGCCATTGGGAAACAAAGCGACCCATTTCTGCATATTGATCTGCTCTATTTCCTTTCCCGGCGTCAGGACGTGTGCGTTGACAAAGGCATTAATATTTTCCTCCGGGATATAACTGATCTCCGGATATAATTTCAACTGATCGATAGCAGCCCTTATTCCCTGCTGATACCAGCGATTCGCCGTTTCCGGTATCCATCCTCTCACTGCTGCTTCAGCCAACAGGAAGCAGACCTCTGCATAGCCCATGTGCAGAAAAGGTGTGTGTAACTGATAAAAAGGCTGGTTGATGAAACAATACTTATTCGCAGCAGGAATAATGACACCCTCCGGACTCACATACCGCAATTCATCATCCCAGTAGTACATACCCGGTGCGATAGACAGGTAATGGGTGATGCTGGTGATGTCATTTCCATCTGCGTCCTGGTTTGTAAAGAATGTGGGGAGTCGCGGATCATTTTCTGTCTTCAGGTAATTCACAAAAGTGCTGCAGCCTTTTGCCCATTGATAGACCTTGTCTTCCTGTAATGCCTGTGCATAACTGTTGCCTCTCAGATCGGGATAGGCGTAGTCATCGTGCAGCATACGAAAGTTGTCCATTTCGTCTGTCATCAGTCCTGCTGCATAGGCGGTCTGCACTTGTATCTTCGCCATTGCAGCATTGGCTTTGGTCAGCCGCATGGCTAAGCGCAAACGTAAAGATGCTGCCAGGCGTTTCCATTTGATGATATCACCACCGTAGAGAATATCATTGTAGATCGGTTCCTGAGACAGATCAAACTGCGCAGCTGCCTCGGTTAATTCTTTGAAGAAGTCAGCATAGATATCTGCCTGCCGGTCATACGCCGGTGTATAGTTTTTTCCATACCAGGCCATACCGGCTTCTGAGTAAGGAATATCGCCATAGGTATCTGTGAGCAATGAAAACACATAGACTTTCAGTATACGCGCAGCAGCGCAATAGTTGACTACTTCAGGATTGTCTTTATGACGCGCCAGCAGATCCGCCAGTTGTTTGATACTTTTCCCATAGAGGTTTTCCCACATACAGTTGTTATAAAACTCATTCAGGATATACTTCCCGCCTGCACTCATACCGGGGGCGCCACTGAGGTACTGTACCATGGGTTGAAACAGGTAAAGATTCGGATACCCCATCTCTCTGCCACCATCCATAAAGTAAGCAGCAGCAGTCAGCTGATCTCCCGGCGGAATACTGTCTGATTTACGCGGATCGGTATTGATCCTGTCAAAACCTGCTGTGCAGGATGACAGTAATATTATGAGCAGATATATATTCCATCCGTACTGTTTCATCCGCATTGCTTAAAATTTGACATACAGTTTGATACCGTAAGATCTTCTCATCGGCAGGGAACCATATTCCAGGCCCTGCGCCGTGGTATTGTTATAACTTGATTCAGGATCAATATTAGGTACCGCCTTATACAGGGTCGCCAGGTTACGACCTGTCAGTGATACAGTTGCTTCTTTGAACCGGGTGGAAAAACGAGGCAGCTGATAATCGAGATGCAGCTCCCGTAATTTTATAAAAGAGGCGTCATAGACAAAAGCTTCAGGAATATTGTCAGACACCCGTGTCCAGTAGGTCTGCGGATTAACGTACGCCTGTACTTCATTCCCTGTGCCTGCCTGTACACCGCTGACCAGCAATCCCCCCGTAGGCGTCCATTCTTCCGGTCTTTTACCTGCGCTGACACGTTCCTCTTCGGAGCGGGTCCATGCATCTCTGCCTGCCAGCGTGCCTTTTTGTTTACCGTTGCCGTAGGCAAGGAGATTGGTTATAGAGTAGATATTGCCACCATACCGGATGTCCAATAGTATCGTCAGACTAAGCCGCTTGTAAGTCACTTTATTGGTAATACTGCCCGTCCAGTCATACTGGTTATTTCCCAGGTAGCCATCTGTGGTAGTATACTTCGGCAGGTTATTCGCGTCGAGTACCATCCTGCCCTGTACATCCCGCAGAAATTGTTTCCCGCTGATCATCCCGTAAGCCTCCCCTTTTTTTGCGACGATAGAGGCATTACCCCAGCGTCCGACAGCCATGGTATAATAGGGTGAAACCAGCGTATTCAGGGAGCGTATACGATTACAATTGCGGGAAAAAATAAAACGGGTATCCCAATGTAACTGCTGACGGGTTAAGGGCACGAGGGTGAGTCCCAGTTCTATTCCCTGGTTACGGATATTGCCGGAATTGATCACCGCACTCGTATAGCCACTGGATGAAGACACAGGAGCATTCAATACCTGATCGAGGGTATTGGTATGGTACCAGGTGGCATCCAGACTGACACGATCATTAAAAAAGGCGAGATCCAGGCCCGCTTCATATCCTTTGCTGATACCGGGACGCAGGTCGGCAAAAGGCACATTATCCACGGCTACTCCACCAATCGAATAGCCTTTTATACTGGGGATATCCGGATTATAGGCATAGCTTAAACGCAGCAGGTAAGGCTGTGCGGCATCTGTACCTGTTTGCGCAACAGAGACACGCAGTTTACCGGAAGACAGGATACGTTTGTCTTTCAGCAGTTCACTGAACTGAAATGCGGCGGAAGCAGAAGGGTAAAAATAAGCATTGTGATCAGCAGGTAATGTAGACGACCAGTCATTACGGCCTGTCAGCGAGAGATGCAGCAGTCGTCCGTAATCTTTATCCAGGGAAGCATATATGGAATTAATCCGTTTTCTGAGGATCATTTCATTGCGCATACGTGTACTGAAATTTTCAATACCCCTGTTTCCCCTGATGTTCATTTCCCTGCCGGTGGTATTACGCACCCGTTCCTGGTAGTCCATACGCGTGGCGCCGGTGTTCAGTGTAATTCCCCAGCGGTTTAACTGGCGGCTGTAAGTAAGCAGGAGATCTGTATTACTCTCCCATAGTCTTCTGTCTTTAAGCGAGATAGCGCCTAAGGGATTGACCGGTGTGGAGTAATTCATCAGCTCATAGAAAGAAAAATCGGAGTAGTCCATACCAGAACGAACGTGTACCGCCAGATCCGGGGATATCTTATACTTCAATTGCAGGAAACCATTGAGCCGGTTCTGTACACTGGCATTGGGCTGTTCATAGACAGCCCAGTAAGGATTGACCTGGTAGGTGTTGTTATTCCAGTTGATATAATTACCGGTGACGCGATCTTTATAATGCTTCAGCCAGTTCAGATCAATATTGGGCGCTACACCCGTTAATACATAACCGACATTGTTAGGATTATCGGAGAGTGCCGGGCGGTTCTGCACCTGTTCGTTCAGCCAGGCCAGCCGCGTATCCAGTTCGAAGCGACGTCCCAGAACGGTTGTCACCCTGGCAGAAAGATTATGCCTTTGCAAACCGCTTTGTGGCAGGATATCGTGCGTACCTGTATTAGTGTAGGAGAAACGCAGCTGTGTATGTTCATTCCCTGTTGCAGCGGCCAGGGTATTGATGCGTGTAAAGCCTTCACGGAAGAAGTCAGCAATGGAATGACGCGCCTTTACGTAAGGCGCCTGTTGTCCGTTCCATAACCACACCAGGCTATCCGGGTGCAGTTTTGGTCCCCAGCTGTACTGGGATACCCATCTGGCTTCTGCAGCGCTGACAGGGAGTACGCCATCGCGTCCGCTGCCATAGCTATCCTGGAAATCGTATTGATTGTTGGTCTGCTCCAGCTGTATATTCGACGTAAAGGCCATTTCCAGCCCTTTACGAACACCTTTCCGGGTTGTAACAAGAATTACTCCGTTTAAAGCCCTTGTTCCGTATAAAGCAGCGGAAGCCCCTCCTTTAAGCACGGAGATCGTCTCGACATCATCAGGGTTAATAATGGCCGTTCCGTCACCCAGGTCATAACCGCCATACCTTTCTGCCTGTCCGGGAGAGGAATTATTGACGGGGATACCATCCATGACCAGCAAGGGTTGGTTATTACCGCCTAATAAACGCATACCTCTGAGGGTCAGTTTGGTCGATCCTCCCATACCGCTGTTTACCGCACTCACTTCCAGTCCGGCTACCTTTCCACTCAGGGTATTCATGGGGTGTATATCCCGGGCAGCCGTCATTTCTTCTCCTTTTATTTCAGCATAGGCATAACCCAGTGTGTACTTGGGCCGGTTGATACCCAAGGCTGTTACTACCACGGTATTCATCTGCATGATACGGGCAGGTTGCAAGGTATCGGCTGTCAGGGAAGTTTGTTTTTTAAAGCGGATGATAATCTGGTGACCGATGGTCCTGATATCATATTTTGCGGGAGGAAAGATACGTTCGAGGATTGTCTGTACGGTGATATCGCGTTCATTGATAGTAACGGATGTACGACCTTCTAATATTTCGTTGGGATAAGCAAAGGAGTTACCTGTTTGCTGGCTGATCCACTTCATGAAGGTAATGACCGGCATGTTCTTCACCCGTACATCCAGGCGTTGCTGGAGCAGTGCTGACTGTTGTGCCGTTCCTGTGAGGAATACACATATTGAACAGGTGATCAAACCTAAGATGGCCAGGATCCTCATGTGGGTTAAAGGAGCTCAATTATTCATCTAAAACGGTCGCCAGGATTTCCATAGCTTGTTCGGCCGGCGTGTTATGCAGGTGTAAGGTAATACGTTTATGTTTTAGATTTTCAGGTATTTTTAAGGCAGGGATTTTATAGTAATCTGCGATCACTTTTGCGACGTGTACCGCTTCTTCATTTTCGAATAACAAATCATCTGTAGCCCATACACACTGGTTGCTGTAATCACCCTGTGGATGCAGGATTTCGCCACTTGCAGCATCTGCTGTTCCCTTGTTTCCATCACCACTACTGAGTACCAGATTTTGCCCGTTCTGTTGTAAACTTATTTTCCCTTCAAACACGATTACCTCTGTTCTATTCTGTTCTATTCGCACATTAAATGCCGTACCTAATACACGCACAGTTGCATCTCCTGCCTGTACAAGAAATATATGTTCGGCTGCTTTCATTACATCGAAATATGCTTCGCCTGATAGGAGGACAACGGTGCGGTCAGAAAAGGGTTGTTTATATTTCAGAGAGGTACCTGGTTTGAGATATACAAGTGAACCATCCGGTAACGAGAGACTATCCCGGTCTGCGGTGTGAGCGATATAAGTGGTCCAGCGGACAGCAGTTGTCTGCCACCACCAGATACCTGTACCCAGGAGCAGGAGCAACACAGCGGCGGCCACTGTTTTCCAGGGGAACATGCGCTTTACGGGCGTATCTGCTGCTATCACCAGCAGGAGTTCATTCCATCCTTGTTCGCTGTCAAATGGCACGGGGGGGACTGCTGCGGCAGCTTCCCAAAGCTGCTTCAGTTCTGCATACAGCAGGCGGTTGTCTTCCGACTCCCGCAACCACTGGTTTAATGCAGCCTGTTTGTCCTTGTTACTGGTATCTGTCAGACAATCAATGACAAATTCAGTTACGTCCTTGTTGTTCATCAGTTATACATATTACGACAATTCAACGCCGTGTTACTTTGATGCTACTCTAATTTTTTTCCATTCAGCAACTGTGTACGCAGGTGCTTCAGGGCCACTGCCAGCTGGAAATAGACGGTATTGACCGCAATGCCCAGTTTATCTGCAATCTCGGCAGGTTCCAGTCCGTCGAAACGACTGAGCAGGAAGATCTCCCGGCAACGTGGCGCTAAGGTCTGTACCAGCCGCATGATCTCTTTCTGCAGTAAAAGATGGTCGGTTATATCATGCAGGGAAACACTATCCGCCTGCCATTGCAACGCTTCTTCACTCACATGACGGGCCCTGCGCTTCAGTTCATTGATACTTCTGTTAGTAACCGCACGATACAGGTAATGCCGCACATTTCCGGTAATGTTAATCTCCGGCCCTTTTTCCCACAAATGGGCAAAAAGACCCTGTACGACTTCCTTCGCCAGGTCATAATCCTTGACCCAGCGGTAAGCCAGCAGATACAGTTCTTCACTGTACGCATTGTAAATATTCCGGAATACGTCGGCATCACGGCTACGGAGTGCCTCAGTAGCTTCATCAGCAGAGATATGGTATCCGTCGTGCGTCATCAGTCGTTTTGAATGGCGCACAAAGTATTATTTTTTTTAAATAATTGATGGGGAAAATAAACGGTCTGGCTAATAGGTTTCAGCTGCTTTATTCGCTAAGCAGTGAAAGATCCACATAATTATCCTTCAATTCCACACCGGAAAGACGCAGTTTCATCGCCTCCTGTAACAGGTAACAGATCTTCCCTGCCGCAGGGATATACTGCAACCCATCCTGACGGATGTTGGAAATACAGTTCCGGCCTTCGTCCGTATTCCCGGGACGGGGATTAAAGGTGATATAGGCTCCCATACTATCGGCAGCACTCAGTCCGGGACGTTCTCCTATGAGTACAAGTGTCATCTTTGCCTCCAGCAGATCCCCTATTTCATCTCCTATTGCCACCCTGGCCTGCTCTGCCAGACAAACCGGCGCGATGGACAATCCGGCTGTTTTCAGCATGGGCAGTAAATGATTCAACAAAGGAGCAGTATGTATATTCATAGCAGTAGCGGAAAGTCCGTCGGCAATAATAATAGCGACATCTTTCTGCCGGAAGGCATCCGGCTGCGCCCTGAGCATATCAATACTCTGTGTATCCAGACGGCGTCCTTTGTCCGGACGTTGCAGGTATTCATAACGATCAGCGGCACTGCTATGTAAGGGTAATACCGGCAGCAAAAATGCGTGTAATTCTTCCAGCAGCAGATTGGTATCCAGTTTTGAATAAACCGCATCCCTGGCATGTGCATGTGCCAGTCTGAAAGACAAGACTTCTTTCAGCGGAATAGCCGTTCCTGTTCTTCCCAATGCAATCCGTGCAGTGGTGAATGCCTTGAGTGAAGACCAGGGATCTTCCTTTACTGCGTTGCTGTGTCGTATATTACTCATCCTGCCTGATAACTTAATAAGTGATGTGCTTTCCCTACCTGTTGCAATTGTCCCTGTGCATCGGTAATGCCTTGTTGCTGTAACCAGGCATCAAATTCCGGCGCTGCTTTTAATCCTAATACTTTCCGTGCATATAGTGCATCGTGAAAAGAAGTAGACTGATAATTCAGCATGATATCATCTGCACCCGGTACGCCCATAATAAAGTTACAACCTGCTACACCGAGTAATGTCAGCAGATTATCCATATCATCCTGATCTGCCTCCGCGTGATTGGTATAGCAGATATCCACACCCATCGGCAGTCCCATTAACTTACCACAGCAATGATCTTCCAGCGCCGCCCGGATGATCTGTTTACCATCGAAAAGATATTCCGGTCCGATGAAACCAACGACGGTATTTACCAGCAAAGGAGAGAACTGCCGGGCTACGGCATACGACCTTACTTCACAGGTCTGTTGATCTACACCGGCGTGTGCATTGGCAGATAAAGCGCTCCCCTGTCCTGTTTCAAAATACATGACGTTATTGCCTGCCGTACCTCTTTTCAGGGACAGCGCCGCTTCATGCGCTTCTTTTAGCATATTCAGGTGAATACCAAAACTGCTGTTTGTTTTTTCTGTCCCACCAATAGACTGAAATACCAGATCTACCGGCGCCTGGTGCATGATCTGCATGGCAGTGGTGACATGACAGAGAATGCAGGATTGTGTGGGAATGTCGAACTGCATTCTCAGCTGGTCCAGCATCCGTAGCAATTGTATGACTGTCTGCGGACTATCCGTAGCAGGATTGATGCCGATTACCGCATCGCCGCTGCCGTATAGTAGTCCGTCGATGATACTCGCCGCTATACCTTTGGGATCATCCGTATTATGGTTAGGCTGCAGGCGTACAGAGAGATGTCCTTTTAAACCGATGGTATTCCTGAAGCGTGTAACCACTTCACATTTCTGCGCTACACTGATCAGGTCCTGGTTGCGCATCAGTTTAGAGACAGCAGCTACCATTTCCGGTGTCAGTCCTTTTGATAATTGTTGCAACGTGCGGGTGTCTGCTGCGTCGCTTAAAAGCCAGTCCCGCAGCTCTCCTACTGTAAAATGACTCACAGGCGCAAAAGCCGCATGGTCATGCGTGTCTATGATCAAACGTGTGATCTCATCCTCTTCATAAGGGATGATGGCTTCCTGCAAAAAAGCCTTTAAAGGTATGTCTGCCAGCGTCATCTGCGCTGCAACTCTTTCTTCATAGGTATCAGCGGCAAGACCAGCCAATGCATCTCCTGAGCGGAAAGGCGTTGCTTTTGCCAGCAGTGTGCGCAGGTCGGCAAACTGATATCGTTTATGTTGTATGGTATGTTGATATGACACAATTATCTTTTTTATCAGGCTATTACTTCCCCTGGCTCGGGCGTTGTTTCCTTATGTTTTCCTGTTGACACAAAAACACCCAGGGCAATCACCATTCCTGCAAAGAAGAGAATACCCAGCTGCCAGTTATAGTATACAATCGCAATTAATGATACGATGGACAACACTAAAGCAATCCCTGGAAACCAGGGATAAAAAGGCGCTTTAAAAGGACGTTCGAGCCCTGGTTCTTTCTTCCTTAAAATAAACAGGCTGATCATGCTCAGGATATACATCACCACAGCCCCCATAACTGAGAGGATCACCAGCTGGTCTGTCTTACCGAAATAGAGCGCGCCTACTCCTAACAGTCCGCCGACGATCAGTGCCACATAAGGCACCTGTCTTTTAGGACTGAGCACTGCCAGTACCGGCGGCAGGTAACCTCCCCTGGCCAGTGCAAACAGCTGGCGGGAATAGCTGATAATGATCCCATTGAAAGAGGCGATCAATCCAAAGAGACCAATACCGGCAAATATCTTGGTAATACCGCTTTGTTTACCCAGTACGACGCCGATAGCCTCCGGCAATGGATAATCGATGGTGGATAACTGTCGCCAGTCTGTAATACCACCAGTGAGCACCATCACCCCTACGGCCAGTATCGCGAGTGTGAGCATCGCCGAGATATATCCTTTGGGAATATTAGCCCCGGGATTCTTTACTTCTTCCGCCACCATGGCGATGCCTTCTATACAGACGTACAGCCACATGGCGAAAGGCAATGCAGCGAATACCCCCATCCATCCGGCAGGCATGGCATCATGCAGGAAATTGGCTGTACTGAAAGAAGGCGCTACGATGCCCATGTATATGAGCAGTTCCACGACTGCCAGTAAAGTGATGATAAGGGAGAAAAAGGCCGACTCCTTTATCCCCAGCAGGTTCACGCCTGTCAGTATCACATAAAAAGCGATACCGCAGCCAAACACCGGCAGCGCCGGATGCAGAAAGTGCAGATAATTGCCCAGGGCAAAAGCGATAGCGGGTGTGGCCAGCAGGAACTCCACAGCGGTAGCATATCCGGCTATGAGTCCACCGAAAGGGCCCATCGCCCGGTGTGTATAAGTAAACGGTCCGCCGGCCTGCGGAATAGACGTTGTCAGTTCAGTAAAGCTGAAAATAAATGTGATATACAGTACGGTAATGATAACAGTAGCTACCAGAAAACCGACAGTACCTGCTACATCCCAGCCATAATTCCAGCCGAAATATTCACCGGAGATGACCAGTCCGACGCCAATGGCCCATAAGTGTATGGGTTTGATTACTTTCTTTAAAACAGTTTCCTGAGCAGACATATAAATACGGGATTACTGGCAATGCATGGCATCACCACTGGTTGATATAATCTATTCCCGTTTCCCTTCGTGAAGTCCTGTCAAGTTACGCAAAAAGATCACATTTCCATCTGCAGGGAGGCATTACGGCTACCGGCAAATTTGAACCTGTATTCTGTGGGCGTCAGACCGACTTCTTTTCTGAATACTTTACGGAAAGCTTTGATATCGTTGTATCCGCAATCGAGCATTACAGCGAGGATACTGTTACCTGTCTGTTCCAGCATTTTCTTGGCGGCTTCTATACGCGTTTTCTGCAGGTATTCGATCGGTGTGATACCGGTGGCCTGTTTAAAGCGCCTTACGAAGTTGCGGCGGCTGGCAGGAATATTTTCCATAAAAGATTCCACATTACGCGCTTCACGAAACTGGGCTTCCATCCGCTGTTGCACTTCCGTGATCAGTGGATCTGCGTGTTTTTTATCAGGCAGGAACATACCGAAATAGGATTGTGTGTCACGGTCCATATCAATGGCAAACAGTTTGGCAGCTTTTACAGCCATGTCCTGTCCGCAGTATTTTTCTACCAGGTACAACAACAGGTGAAAGGTGCTGGTAGCGCCACCACTGGTATAAATACCGGAGGCCGCCGTCAGGACTTTATCAGGTTGCAGTAACACATCGGGAAAATGACCGGCGAAAGCGGGACAGGCATTCATATGAGTAGTGGCAGGTTTACCATCCAGCAGACCGGTAGCCGCCAGCAGGAATGCGCCGGTACAAAAACTGGCTATTTCCGCACCTGCATGATGTTGCTGACGGATCCAGGGGATGAACGTATTATTGGCGGTAATAGCCATATCTACATCACCTGCAATGAAAGCGGGAATCAACACAACATCTGCTTTCACCGCATCTTTCAACGGCACCGTACTATAGCGGCCGTAATGCGGTAAGATGTCTACACCTTCCTGGTCAGGCAGGACAAGCTGTATATTGAAACAAGTTGGCTGCTGGCCGGCGGCATACATCGAATTGACTGATTCAAACACATCAAGAATCGCGGCCGTACTGATCAGCCGATGATTGTAAGTGAGCAACAATGCCAGATTCGTCATAACGTAATTACAGGTTTTAAAACAAGTACCTGTTAAGTTACAACATTTGTCCCAAATACCCCCTATGACTGTGTTTTTAAGATGTTCAAGAAAAGATTCTAGTTCCGTATCTTACGGTACGTAATTCACGAAATCAATGGAAAAGAAAAAAGCAGGTACTATTTTATGGCATGACCTTACCGTTCCAGACGCAGGTATTGTCAGTGACTTTTATCGTCAGGTGATCGGTTGGGAAAAATCTCCCCTCAGTATGGGAGAATATGATGACTACGTCATGCAGGTGCCGGACGCCGGAGAAGGCGATCATACGATGACCACAACCGGTGTTTGTCATGCGAAAGGACAGAATAGTTCTATTCCTCCGCAATGGATGATCTATGTCGCTGTTGATGACCTTGAAAAGAGCATGGAACAGTGTACCCTGCACGGCGGGAAGATCATCGGTGAAAAACGCAGTATGGGACAGGAAGCAGTATACTGTCTGATACAAGACCCTGCCGGCGCACATATGATGCTGTACCAGCAGCTGTAAATTCAATTAGGAATTAGGAATTAAGAATTAAGAATTGTAATGCAGCGGAGATTATTGCGGCGGTGGAAGTCTTTGAATATTGTTTACAATGGAGTCAATAATAGAAGAAATTCCTAATTGCTAATTGCTAATTGCTAATTCCTAATTGCTAATTCCTAATCCTAATTGCTAATTCCTTTCCCTATACATTCCACACCTAACTATGAGCACGCTTTCATATCATATACTTCTACAAGACCGCAACGTATTCCGCAATAGCCGAATTCAAATCCCTCGAAACATGAAGAAAACCATCAATTCCCTCCTCCTTTGCATGACTATGGCAGCTATGGCCACTTTATTATTTATGTGCAAAAAACAGGATCAGAACAGCAATGCGCCATTGCTCAACAAAAGTCTGACAGCAGCAGCCGGAGTGGCGCCCGCTGTTTTTGTTCATCCGGGCGTGTTGAATACACAGGCCAGTCTGGACCTGATCGGCTCGCAGGTCAACGGTGGCGAGGCCATACGTTCCGCCGCCTACCAGAAAGTACTGGATTTTGTCAATGGTAATGCTTTACCGACAAAATTCTGGGAAACCGTTACCGTGGGTTCCAACGGAGCCACTACAGAATCCAAAAGCCAGATCAGAAAAGACGCCGTACTGGCGTATGCACTGGCACTCCGCTGGGCGAAAACCGGTACAGCAACCTATGCACAACAGTGCATTGCCATTCTGAACGGCTGGTCCTACACGTTTAAACAATATGCGTTAATGGACGGGGCTAACCAGTACCAGCCCTCCCTGGAAGCATCCTGGACGACGCCCAGTTTTGTAGCAGCAGCAGAGATCATACGCTATTACAAAGCATTCGGACAATCAGCCGGCTGGTCAGATGCCGATATTAACCAGTTCAATAACTACCTGAACCTGGTAAAGAACAATTACATCAACAACACGCCAGCGTACAACAACAACTGGAATGCCTCCGCAGGTTATGCAAAGATGGCGATCGGCATTTTCCTGAACAGCGCGACAGTTTACCAGAATGGCTATAACATCATCGCACAGCACCTGCCGATTATTATCAAAGCAGATGGTACCATTCCGGAGTACTGTGACAGAAATGACTGCGTGCATTTCCAGTATTCACTGACTGCATTCTCCTACGCAGCGCAACTGGCAAAGCTACAAGGGGATAATTCCCTCTGGACGTTCAATTCCAACCTGCTCAGCAAAGGATATGACTACATGAGAGCGGCATATAATCAAACTACTTCTTGTAACAAATGCTCAACTTCCAGCCCGGTATTCCCTGGTACGGAAGTCGCATATGGTTATTATAAAACAGCTAACCTGCAATACCTCCGGGAATTGCAGGATCCGTTAGGAGTACCTAACGACAAAACGTTCCTTGGCTTTACCTCCTACACGCATTTTAACGTACCAGGTATCTGATAACACACTATCAATTGCATCAACAGGCTATTAGCGGATAAAAAAAGACCGTTCCGGTATATACCAGGAACGGTCTTTTTTTATTCAGTCATCTATCAGACCATTTAGTTTCGCAAATGGATCGTGATGTGGATCCTCGTTCCATTCGTATTCGGCTCCATTGGCGACACTGATAGCAACATCATGTCCGAATAGTTTTTGTATAAGCGCCAGGGCCATATCAGTGCCTGCTGAAACACCTGCAGAGGTAAAAAACTTTCCGTCTTCCACCCAACGGGCCTGCTTTATCCAGACGACCTTATCACGCTGGCTGGTCGCCCATTTAAATGCCCGTTTATTGGTGGTCGCTTTTAAGCCGTCAATTAACCCGGTTCTGGCCAATATAGCCGCCCCGGTACAGATAGAGGCCACATGAGGTGTACGTTCGGCCAATTTCCTGAAGGCGTCCACAAAGGGCTGATTATTCACTTCCCGCCGGGTTCCCATACCTCCTGGAATCAGCAGCATATCCAACGTGGTGATTTCGTCAAAGGTACGGTCAACGACCACAGCAGGACCTGCGCTGCTTTTTACGATTCCGGACCGCTCCCCGATCATCAGTATATCTACCTTGTCTTTCAGGGCGCCAAACATCTCCAACGGACCGAAAGTATCGAGCAGTTGAAAACCATCAAATACCACCATGCCCAGTTGCAATTTATTATCATTGTTTTCCATCATAGCTGTATGCGCCCCTATTGTTCGGGCAATTCCCTCAATGGCCCCAGCGACAGCAAAGCTGTTGCCGCCACCATCGACTTAATAAAGTATCTTCTTGATTCGGGTGATTCCGTTTTCATCCAATGTCTTTTTGCATTAAATGATGCATTTACAGCCGCCGCCATGGATACTTAGCCTCCCGTTTCAACTGTATGAAAATACTGCGTATATAGACAAGATCCAAAAGGAAAGTAGTTCCTACAATGATATTCATAAAATGGGAAGTAGTTCAGCGTTCATCATTGGATGACTTTATTTACCTGCTGCCAGATGCTGCCGGTGAAAGCAATGGGCTCTTTGCAAAATGATTACAGGCAAGCACGTATCCTTTGTTCAGATAAAGCCTGTGTGCATCATGTAACATGTACCCGCTGTCAAGATGTACAAACTTAATATCCGCTGCCAATGCGACACCATCTACAAAGTCGAGGAGCGCACCTGCATAGCCCTTACCACGGGATTCCGGATCGGTATACAGATCGTCTATATAAATAGACCAGCTTGTTCTTAATGTATGCATTATCCTATAACCGACGAATGCTGCTGCTTTCGTGTTGTCTTCATTAGGTATATATGCCAGCTTAAATGCTTCTTGAGCCATCATATCTATGATCAGGTCGATATAAGTGGCACTATCCAGGTTTGTCCTGAATGCAAAAAGCGCTTCCTTACAAAATGCTATCTGTTCTCTTGTTTCAGCGATGATTATCTCCATTTTATAAACTTGTTATTGATTAGTCCTTTATGTTTTTGTGTATAATTACACTATTAGTCTCTTCACCTTTTCTGCGGCGACATCCAGTAGTTTTGCACCCATATCTACACCATCCATTGTGACGGCTGATATGTCTTCAAGTCCCATAATAGTGAACACTGTCCTCAGATAGTTACTTTGGAAATCCATGTGCTCATAATATTCCCCTGAACCATAGCCGTCGTTACCGCGCACCATCAGCAAGTACACCTTTTTCTCTTTCAATAATCCTGTATAGGGGTTTTCAGGATTATCCTTACTGACTAAGACCGTCTCGTTTACTCGCAGCACCTGGTCAATATATGCTTTCAGTGCGCTGGGTACGGACCAGTTGTACATGGGTGAACCCACAACAATGACATTTGCTTCTTTTAGTTCGGCAATCAGCTGATCGCTTATTTTAAGCGCTTCTAAATGTGCTGCGGTTCGTAATGCAGCTGGTTTAAAAGCCCCGGCTATCCATGTTTCTGTTACATGTGGAATAGACTCCTGTCCGACTTCCCTGTAAACAATAGCATCATCCGGATATTTTGTTTGCCAGGTTTCGACAAATACATTGGTCATATACCTGCTTAATGACCGTTCCTTACGGGCGCTCGCGTTTATTATTAATACTTTATTCATCATTACAATAGATTTAAAACAGATACATTGTTCCTGTAATACCGATGTAGACGTTAGCCTCTCCAGGATTCCCCAAACAGCCCAGGGGATCTGGTACAGGCCAAAAAACAATCTCTTTTGAATATCGAAACAATGATCGGATAGACGGATAACTGTTGTGCATTTCGTAATTCATTAACGAGGCAAAATTATCCCAGGTGAAAACCTGTCTGACGGGCCAGACAATAATATTCAGGTAGTCCAGCTGATTTATCAATTTCAGCAGTTTGATTCCTATCACATTTTGGCTACTTTTGACAGCTGTCATTCCATAGCTGCGCTTATATGCTTCCTTATAAAAATTTGCTTGTCATAGATAAAAACAGCGACGCGGCTGTTTTTAACCAGATTGCTATGCAATTCATTCACCTTATAAAGGAAAACTTTTGCCAGGTACGGCATTACCAAGTACGCGTACACTGGCACTTGATCTGGGGCTACACCGGAAAACGATTGTGGCAGCTTATGAAACCCTGGTTTCGGGCAACTGGGTGGATAATCTGCCACGCAAAGGCTTCATCGTATCACCTAATTTACCGGTCCTAAGGCCACAGTCTTACCATAATGGCCGGATCGGCGCATATGATGCAGATCCCGGATTTGAATATGAACAATCTGACAGCTTTCCTTATCCCTTATCGTTACCGGCTAAAGACGGGATCATCATTGATGATGGATTTCCTGATATAACATTGCTTCCCAGTCAGGTGATGCTAAAAGAATATAGACATGCATTGGATCATTCCGTGTTGAAGAAAATAAGCGCAGGCTGGGACATCGAAGGATCTTCAGATTGCAGACATGCGCTGTGCGACTTTTTGAACCAGACGCGGGGAATAGATATCAAAACCGACAATCTGCTGATTACAAGAGGCGCCCAGATGGCGATCTACATAGCGGCGGCCCTGATCATTAAACCAGGGGATAAAGTGATCGTTTGTGAACCCAGCTATATCTTCGCTAATATGGTCTTTGAGCAACTGGGGGCGGAATTAATCCGGGTGCCGGTTGACGGTGAAGGCATGAATACAGAAAGCGTGGAAGAGATACTGAAAACGCAGCGGGTCAGACTAATTTATATTATTCCACATCATCATCATCCGACTACCGTCACCATGAGCGTAGCACGGCGACATCATTTACTCCGGTTGATCAGACACTACCAGCTCGCCGTCATTGAAGACGACTATGATTATGACTTCCAGTTTCAGTATGAACCTTATCTGCCACTGGCCAGTGGCGATCATGAGGGCAACATTATATATATAGGATCATTGACCAAAGTCTTAGGCGCCCCTTTCCGTCTGGGCTATATGGTCGCTCCGGAAAAATTCATCCACGCTGCCGCTACCAGGCGAATGCTAATCAATTTGAGAGGAGATATCTTCACAGAGCAGGTCGTTTCGAATCTGATTAGGGGCGGTGAATTGACACGTTTAATACAGAAAGCCAATAAGGTATATCGTCAGCGCTGCCATTTCTTAGCAGATCTGTTAGATACAGAACTGGGCGACGTGCTAAAATTAACACGACCTAACGGAGGTATGGCACTCTGGCTGCGCTTCAACCCTGATCTTCAACTGACCAAAATACTTGAAAAAGCTGCTGGCAGGGGTCTCAGGATAATGGGGAGTATTTACGCCAAGGGGAATAACGCAACATATAATGCCCTTCGGTTTGGCTTTGCCTCACTCAATGAAGCCGGGTTAAGCAAAGCCGTAAATATCCTTAAAACATCTATCCACAAACCGAAATAATTAAAATACAGACACTTACAGCAATTCTCCACAGGATTTTTTCCTTGTATAAGAACCCTTTTGCCCCATTTCCCCTAATTTTTTCAAAAAAAAAAGAACCTATGCAACGCAACGTACGTTTTTAATACATACCTTTGAAACATGAGCTTATTTAAGAAAGATCCAACTCCTGATATGGTGCCTACCAAAACAGAAATGGACGTACTACAGGTACTCTGGCAGTATGGCCCTTCTACTGTGCGTTTTGTGCATGATAAGCTGAACGAGCAGAAAGAAGCCGTTATCTATACCAGTACGCTGAAACTGATGCAGGTAATGAAGGAGAAGGGAATGCTGGACCGTGATGAAAGCAGCATGAAACATGTTTACAGCGCTGTTGTGGAGGAAAATAAGGTAAAGGGTACTATGCTCGGCCGCTTTATGGATACTATGTATAACGGCTCTCCCAGCGATCTGATGGTCGCCCTGTTAGGTAACGACAGGACTTCCACTGAAGAACTGCAAAAGATAAAAGAGCTGCTGAAAAAAATGGACGATAAATAGTCAAATACAAGCCCATGTATCTGTACCTCGACATACACTCCCTTGGAGAACGCCTTTTACAGGCATTCAGCTGGATGCTGGTGCATTCCCTCTGGCAGGGTATGCTGATTGCGCTGCTGGCAGTGATATTCTTACAGCTAAGCAGCAAAGCGGCATCCGCCGTGAGGTACAATATTCTGTTAGTACATTTTGCCGCATTTGCGCTGGCCTGTATGGTCACCTTCTTCCGGGAACTGACAGGCAGTATATCACAAAGGTCGGTACCACTGGCTGACAGTATCGGACATGGCGCTTCTACCCTCTTCCGGCTAGACGCAGTGCATGTAAAAACATTGGCGGTCAGCAGTGCCGCTCATATCTCTGCTAATGCACACCTGCTCGTAATATTGTGGGCGCTGTTCTTCGCTTTCCGCTCCCTCAGAATGATACAGGGAATGCGTTACCTGCGTCATGCCAGAAAACAGCAGGTATATACCGCAGCGGAAGAATGGCTGGAGCGTTTACAACAGCTCTGCAAAGCGCTGGGTGTGACGAAATCTGTCCGTCTGCTGGAATCTGCCTTTGTAAAAGTACCGGTAGTGGCGGGGCATCTGAAGCCCGTTATACTGATGCCGGCTGGTTTATTGGCAGGTCTTCCTGCCCAGCAGATTGAAGCCGTATTATTACACGAACTCGCACATATCCGCCGGCATGACTACATCATCAATCTGTTACAGGTATGTTGTGAAACGGTCTTCTTTTTTAATCCCGGGTTTCTCTGGATCTCTGTGCTCTTACGGGATGAAAGAGAACATTGCTGTGACGATATCGCCCTGCAGCAAACAGGTAGTAAAAAGACCTTTATCGAAGCGCTGATCAGTTTCAAGGAATACACGCTTTCTTCACAATACCCGGCGGTCGCATTTCCTGGCAGAAAAAACCAGTTATTGCAAAGAGTCAGCCGTATTATCAACAACCGGCATCAATCACTGGGAACAGCTGAAAAGATCTGTTTTTTTACAGGCATAGCGATGTTAAGTGTGGTATTATCCACCGCTGCCATCACGCAACTGGGGCGTCATACCAGCATGAAAATAAATACGCCTTATGTACTTGCCAAAGGCGAAGAAATTCTTGCACTTCCTGTAAAGCCGCCGCGGGATACCGTTGTGCCAACACCACCAGCAATCGTAGTGACACGACACGAACCAATTGTCACCGTTACCCATCATAAACCGGCGGTAAAAGTCGCCCCCCAGGTAGAAGTGCGACATGTTTCAGCAGCATCTCCTGCACCAACGCCATCTACCGCACCGTCACCTTCTGCTGCACCGCCTGTAAGCGATGCACAAATGTCCGCCCCGTCGCCCGAAGTACAGGCACAGCGTTATATGATAGAAGCTGACAGACAACAGAAAGAACAGGTAAGATTAGACAGGCTGCAGGCAGAGAGAGACAGACATCAGGCGATGATGGACAAATTGCAGGCTGACCGGGATAGGAAACAGGCAGTACTCGACCGCTTACAGGCGGATAAAGACAGGGAACAGGCCAGACTGGATCGCATACAGGCAGACAAAGACAGACAACAAGCCGACCGTGACAGAGCACAGGCAGAGAAAGACCGGCAACTAGGGCTGATAGACCGCTCAAAGGCTGATCAGGAACGTGCAGTGCATGAAATGGCCCTGGCAAAACATGAAGCAGAAAAAAAGGCTTTGCTTATGCCGCATTATAACGGCAACTATAACGTAAACCGTTATCAGGGTAAAGCACAGTAATACAGGCCACCTAAACACACAGGCCGATCATTCACATTTAAAAGTTCAGTTTTTAACAACTGCGCATACTGCGCGGCAGGCAGTTTATTGCCCTCACTATCTTCTATTCATTATACACTAACAATATTTTTTCACCGTCACCGGCTGAGACAGGCAATTTATTGCCTATACCTACCGGCACATTATTAACAATTACTAAATCCATCAGACATGAACGCGATCAACACCATGCGTAACACTTTACTGGCTGGTTTACTCATTTGCAGCGTCAGTGCTTACGCACAAAAGAAACCAAAGCCAACTATATATGGCACGCACACCAACAGGAATACAAATACCAATGAAGAAACCATCAGCACTGACAAGGATGGTCAAACCTATGAAATGACCTTCATAGACGGTAAAATGACCTCTTTCTCTGTTGATGGCAAAACAATTCCTGCGGAGCAATGGGGCAGCTACCAAAAGCAGATCGATGAAATTAAGGAGCAGGTAAAGAAAGACCGCGAGCAGGCTGAGAAAGATCGTGCACAGGCAGCAAAAGACAGGGAACATGCGAAACTGGACCGCATACAGGCCGATAAAGACAGACTACAAGCCTTACAGGACAGAAAACAGGCAGAACTCGATCGCCAGCAATCATTAAAAGATAAAGCCCAGGCAGATCGCGACAGAGCCCAGGCGGATCAGGATAGAAAGCAGGCAGAAAAAGACAGGCAACAGGCCGTCCTCGATCGTGCGCAGGCAGATAAGGATAGAGAACAGGCAGATAAAGACAGAGCACAGGCAGATAAAGACCGTGCTGCTGCTGAAGAGGAGAGAAAGCTGATCAATGACCTTGTCAGCGATCTCGTAGCCGATAAACTGATCACTGCTAAAAGCGATCTACATGAACTGGTGATCAGCGATCAGGGAATGACACTTAATGAGCAGCAACAACCAGACGCTATTTATCAGAAATATATCAGTAAATACCAGGACCTTATTAAGACCGGTATTTCATACAAAGCTGAGGGTGGGAATATTTCAATCCGGCGGAACTGGAGGAAAAAATAAAATCTGCTGGTGAAGAAAGAAAAGGCCCGCCATTACGGCGAGGCCTTTATTTTTTTATGCGATAACCAGTGAAATTCCATGCATGCAAAATACTATCTGCCTGCACGGCGGTAATAATGGTATGATGCGGCTGGTCCGGTGCGAAAAACTCATATTTCCAGTGGTGCGTACTATCATAAAAGTAATAGATAGTCACCCCTTCATGTCCACCTTCCACCTTCCGGACGATATTATCCAATTCGCCGATGATCTCATCCTCTTCCACATTTACAATCTTCATACTTCTATACACCGAATCTTTCTTTTGCCCTTCCGGCGGAAACCATGCCTTGCGTTCTGACCTGTTTGGCGTCGTCCAGTCTTCAGGCAGCGGCAGGATACCTAATCGCTTTCTTTCCTCGTTGTATTTCACACCATATCGTCCGGCAGCAGGACCATATTTGTCCCATAAGGCCGGACCAAAGAAAGTAAGAAATATTGCTACTCCTGTGACAACCGGCATCCATTTTCGATTTTTTAACATAGATCAGGGTAAATTGACAGCTCCTTAAAAAAAAGAGACTGCCTGTAATAAAGCAGTCTCTCCTTTATTCATTATTCCGGGATCAAGTTACTTAATTTCTTTCAGCATTTCGGTCACCGCTGCTTCCAGCTGGTTATCCTTTCCACTGAAAGCATCTTCATAACGCAGCGGTACACGGATATCCGGTTCCAGCTGTGTATTCTCCAGCGGATGATCGCCTGTTTTACCGAAGGTTGCTACCATCGGGATACCAAATACCAATGACTGATCAATCTGTCTTTCCCACCATACGGCAGTACCTGTTCCTGCTACCGGCATACCGACCAGTTTACCCAGGTTGTCCTGTTTGTAAATGAAAGGGAAGATATGCGCGTCGCTATAGTTACCCTCTCCCATCAGTACACAGCTTGGTCTTGTCCAGCGGGTCTGTGGTTCGAAGGATTTTGTACGGTTACCCTGTGGTGCAAAGTTCAGATAGGTCTTACCATCCAGGAAGTTATACAGATCATCATGCAACCATCCGCCACCATTGAAACGGGTGTCCACGATCAGTGCTTTTTTCTCCCTGTTCTTACCCATTACTTCGTCGTATACAGAACGGAAGCTCGCGTCGTTCATACCCTGTACGTGTACATAACCTACTTTACCGCCACTGAGTTTATCTACCATCGTCCGCATGGTGTTTACCCAACGTTTGTACATCAGGTTACCTTCTTCACCGTTGGAGATGGGTCTTACAGACTCGTCCCAGTGTTTGTTAGCAGCAGGATCGTAGATGCTTACCAATACGTTATTACCCGTCTTACGGTTCAGGAATAAGGCCCAATCCTGTTTAGCGGAAACTTCTTCTCCGTCAATACGCTCGATGATATTGCCTTTCTTCAGTTTGCTGAAAGCCTTGTCAAACGGTCCGCCGCTGATCACTTCATCTACTTTCAGTCCGTTGCCTGTATAGGTTTCATCATACAATAATCCCAGTGCAGCAGTGTTATCACCATCAGCGCGTCCGCCATAATAACGGCCACCTGTATGAGAAGCATTCAGTTCTCCCAGTAATTCACTCAGCAGTTCCTGGTAATCGTAGTTGTTGCTGATGTAAGGCAGAAAACGCTCATAGTTCTTGGCATACATTTCCCAGTCTATCTTCTTCAGTGTCGCCGGATCATAGAACTTGTCTACTACCTGTTTCCAGGCGTGTTCGTAGATATAACGGCGCTCCGCTTCCTGATCGAGTACAAACTCCGTATTGATGGATACAGGTGTTATTTTGCCGGAAGAGGCGTCTACTTTTACCACGCTGCCACGGTTGCTGACAAACACGGTATTACCGTCTTTGCTCAGGGCGATACTACCCGGACTACCACCGAGTTTAGCCAGTATTTTGGTTTCTCCGGTTCTCGGTTCGGTTGTCCAGAGATCATAGCCTTTTTCAAAGGCGGCCATATAGAAGATCTTGCTGGCATCGCTGTTCAGCACATAATCACCGATAGAGGCGCTGTTAACCGTAAATCTTACAATCCTGCTATCCAGGTTATTGAAATCAGGATTAAAAGGCTTTTTAGGCGCTGCGCTGTCTTTTTTAGCCGCTACCGTATCCTTTTTCTTAGCGTTATCTTCTTTCTCTTTCAGGAGGTTAAAATCGTCTTTGGACAGCTTAAATCTGTCATAAGCTTCCTGGTCGAAGAACACGCCGAAGATGTCTACTTCTGTGCTTCCCTGGCGTGCCAGTCCGCGACGACCATCACGGTCGCTCAGCCAGGTCATGATTTTACCATCTGACGCCCATTTGGTGTTGCCTTCGCCAAAACCACTCATTACCGGATAGATTGTCTGTCCTTTACCATCCGCAGGAATAATCCCTGCATTGGTGACATTGAAATAACCCTGGTGGTCATCTGTTACGATCCATTTGCTGTCGGGACTCCAGGCAAATTCCCAGTCACCGTCAGAATAGGAGAAGTTGCGGCCGGCAGGTAAGAGGGTACGGCTTTTCTTTGAAGCGATATTATATACGCGGAGTACGTTACGGTCTTCTACAAAAGCGATCTCTTTTCCGTCAGGAGAGAATACCGGCTGGAATTCTTCTGCATCCGTAGCGATCAGCGGTTCTTCTTTCAGCAGGGTAGCTGCAAAGAAATAAGGCTCTTCTGCACGTACGATGGTTGTCTGATACACGTCCCAGTTACCGTTCCTTTCGGCGGCATACACCAGTTTCTTTCCATCAGGCGACCAGGCAACAGAACGTTCCTGTTGCGGCGTGTTTGTGATACGTTTGGTCATATTACCTTCTACGCTGGTCACAAAAACCTCCCCACGGGCCACGAATGCCATTTCCTTTCCGTCAGGACGCATAGCAAACTGGGTCACGTTACCACTGATGGGAATCGGTTTGGTAACGGAAGAACGGCCGTCATTGAAGATCTGTACAGCAAGTTTCTTTGGCTGCTGTCCTTCTTTGAGGGTATAGATTTCACCGTTCCAGGTGAAGCAGAGCAGGTTATCATCAGATTTAGACAGGTGACGTACCGGATGTTTTTCGAATTTCGTCAGCTGTTGCATCTTGTTTTTATCTATAGCAGATGCTTTGAAGAGGTTCTGGGCGATCCCACCTTTTTCACTCAGGTAGTAGATATCATTGTCGCCGGCGAACAGTGGTTCGCGGTCTTCTCCTTCATAGCCGGACACCTGTTTATAGGTTTTCGCAGCTACATCAAACACCCAGATATCTCTTGTTACGGCAGAAGTGTGGTGTTTACGCCATGGATCTTCATAGCCTTTCCTGTCCTGAAAAATGATCTGTGTGCCTTTGCTGTTATAGTGGGCATTTTCTGCGCCGGCGGCACTTACCAGCAGGGAACGGCCACCCGTAACAGGTACGGTATACAGATTGGCAAACAGTCCGGAGCTGAAGCGCACGCTCGCAGCAGGTGCATTACGGGAGCTGCCGAAAAGTACCTGTTTATTATCAGGTGAGAAGTCGTAAGGATAATCGCTGGCGCTGTTGTAGGTCAGACGAACCGGGGTACCGCCGGTAGCAGGCATTACGAATACATCAAAGTTACCGTAGCGGTCACTGGCAAAAGCCAGGTATTTACCATCATGGCTCCATACGGGCATCATGTCCTGTGCTTCATGAATGGTGACAGGTACTGCAACCCCACCATTTACATCTACGCGGTAGATGTCTCCTTTGTAACCGAAGGCGATGGTTTTACCATCAGGAGAGATAGCGGGATATCGTAGCCATTGTGCATTATCCTGCGCCTGGCTAAAGCCGGCAGTACAGCACATCGTCAAGGCAAGTAGTAGTTTTCTCATAAAAAGGCGGCTGTTAATTCGCCTCTCAATATAACAAATGCAATGACGTATTCCAGTGAGGAAATGATAAAAGGTGCGCTCTCCTGATGGTTTGCTTTTTTAAGGTTGCTGTCCTTTGGCTACCACACTATGTTTACGGCCATAACCAAAGTAAATGGCAAAACCGATCAGTAACCATACAATCAGCCTGATCCAGGTATCCAGGGGCAGGGAGAACATCATGAGTAAGCAGGTCAGAATACCCAGGATAGGCACTACCGGCACCCATGGCGTTCTGAATGTTCTTGGCAGATCGGGCTGTTCTTTCCGCAGGATGATCACTGCCAGACATACCATTACGAAGGCAAGCAAGGTACCGATACTGGTCATTTCTCCTACTACATGAATAGGTACCAGTCCGGCGAAAAGGCTGATGAACACGCAGAGTACGATATTGGATTTGTAAGGCGTTGCGAAGCGCGGGTGTAATCTGGAGAATACCGGTGGCAGCAAACCGTCTTTACTCATGGAGTAGAACACGCGGGACTGTCCGAGGAGATCTACCAGTATCACGGACGTATATCCGATCAGGATAGCTGCGATCACAGCGAGGAACAACCACTCATACGGGGTATGTGCAATGGCGACTGCAACCGGGGCAGCGTTGTCTTTAAACTCGGTATAATGCGCCAGACCGGTCATCACGTAACCAAACAGGATAAAAAGAATTGTACACACGATCAGGGAACCGAGAATACCTATCGGCATGTTCTTTTTAGGGTTTTTTGTTTCCTGTGCCATGGTGGCAACGATATCAAAACCAATGAAGACAAAGAAGACCACACCTGCACCACGTAATATACCACTCAGTCCGAAGTGCCCGAATTCGCCGGTATTCTGCGGAATAAAAGGTTTATAGTTTTCCGGATTGATATAATGCCATCCTAAAGCGATGAAGACCAATACAACACTGATCTTCAGTGCTACTACAATCGCATTGAATAAGGCGGAACCTCTCGTACCAAAGATGATAATAGAGGTAATGAATACGATGATTAATACAGCGGGCAGATTGATAAACCCATGTATCTGCGTACCATCCGCCAGTTTGACCAGTTCAAAAGGAGACGTGACCAGTTGTGCTGGCAGATGAATATTGAATTTAGCGAGGAAGGTCACCAGGTATTTAGACCAGCTGATACCCACGGTAGCAGCGCCTACGGAATATTCAAGTACCAGGTCCCATCCGATGATCCAGGCAAACAGTTCCCCCATCGTGGCATAGGCATACGTATAGGCACTACCTGCTACAGGCACCATAGAGGCCAGTTCTGCATAACAAAGCGCACTGAAAGCACAGCCTACGGCTGCCAGCAGGAAAGACAGTATAACGGCTGGTCCGGTGTTATTAGCAGCAGCGATACCTGTCAGGGAAAACAGTCCGGCGCCTATGATTACTCCAATTCCTATAGCAATAAGATTAACGCCTCCGAGATTGCGTTTTAATGTATTGGCCCCGCTTTGGGCTGCTTCCTGTTGAAGACTCTCAATTGACTTTTTTATCACAGGTAAAGTTGGTTTGGCTGCAAAGGTAATCGCTTCAGATTACCCTACAAAATTAATAGGCTTTAACATGACATTTAAAAGACGAAACTATTTTGGTTTTGTTAACGAGTCATTAACTATATCAAGCGACCTCTTTTATATCTTACAGTCTTATATTTCATAGGTATAGGGATATCAGACAGCTGCTCTTTATAGGGCGGCTTATCTTTTTTTAAGCGGTTTCCACTCACAACACAGGTAGATTCAATCCCTATAAACCTTCTCCCGTATTGATTTACAGCGAAATACTCCTTCTGTCTTTCAACAGCGTCACTGCTACTGTGATGACAGCAGTCATTTTCAAAATCAGTAAAAAATATTGAGCAGATTTTTAGTTACTACCGGCAAGTGTATGCATGACAATTATCTGATTAAACAGATCACCGTAGAATATGCAGATTTATACCGTAGGTATATCGGGGGATATTAATAGCGGTATATCGGCTTTTAGCAGAGGGAAAGATTAATCAGGTGAGATTCGGTAACGAAGATACGAATTTGAAAAAACATTATACATTTATTACTTCAATATCCCTTTAACCTGACTTATGATGCTGCCTACAATATTGCCGATCCTTCTTTTTCGTTAACTTTAAGTACATGATACAAGAAGAAGGCCCTCTTACCAATGAAGACATCCGGCTCCTGAAAACTGCAGGACGAATTACGGGTATACGCTGGCTGCTGCTGTTATTGTTCACCGCTATCACGCTTATTCTCGCATCATTACTGCTGATGGCCGTGTGTGGCAGACAAGCACGCATCTATATTCCCGTATCCGTTACCCTTTTTATCTCTATCGCTATCTGCTTTTTTATGTGGCGCAGCGCCCTTAAAATGAGAAAACGCAGCAGAAGCGGCCTGCATAAAGGAAGGAAAAAAATAGTGCGTATGCGCATCAAGAATCTCATTGCCAGTCCCAAAGGAGATCTGCAATATATCACCTACAACCACGAAGTCATTGAAGTAAAATCCGCCCTGCCGGACAGAAGCTTTTTCTTTGAACAAAAATCTACTTATCAACAAGCCATTATCAGCAATATTTCCGGTCTGACTAACTATGAAGTCATCCTCCACATCAGTATGAAAGGCAACATCCTGCTGAAAGCAGAATACCCGCATACCTACTACCGTGAGACCACTGCCCGTATCACCCCGGACGACCTGCAACTGATGAAAGAAAAACAGGCCACCCTTGTCAAACTCTTCCTGACCGGTTGTACTGGTCTGGCACTCATACTACTGCTGGGAGGCATAGCCAAAGGTAATTATTCCAACCTCTACCTCGTCATTGCCGGCGTATACCTGGTCTTCTTCTTCCTGGCCACACCAGCCTACTATGTTTACAATAGCTATACGCAGGCTGAAAGTAAGGTAATCATCCGGGGAAAGGTCACCGAAATCATCTCTACTATGCAACCTAACCGGGGCACAGGAGATGTCTATTATCGCATCTGCGACAAACTATACCTGGTCAGACCCATCGAGAATATCGGTGCCAAAGTGTTGCCAGGAAACGAGGTTGAACTCCATTTTGTGCGAAAAGCCAATGGCAGACGCGGCAGGATGCTCTATGATATCAAATGCCAGCGCTAACAAAAAGTTAGTACCTTTGTATCCTGCCAAATGTGAGAAAGATGCCAAAATTTTCTACCACACCTCCTGAAAGCGAAGCAGCATGTAATGCCTCTCTTCAGGCCCTGGGTGATGCCTTATATGTTATCGGAGGAAAATGGAAACTCCGGATCATCATCGCCCTTTCCGAAGGACTCAAAAGATTCAACGAAATACAACGCAGAGTGGATGGTATATCAGCCAGGGTATTATCCAGCGAACTGAAAGATATGGAACTGAACGGCTTTATCAGCAGAACGGTCCACCCTGGTAATGCGAACCTGGTAGAATATGAGCTGACTGAATACAGCGGTACCTTACAGGACGTTGTCAGGTCGCTGATAGACTGGGGAACCATGCACAGAATAAATATCAAAAACAGGATGAAACAGGTAGCCGAAACAAGCTCTTAAAACGATGCAGTTAAGCGACGGGAAATTTTATGGCAATACTGTTCGTCAGACGATACTCACTCATTTCTGTCTGACGCAAACCGTGTACAGCGCTGATGTAGCCCTGCCACGGCACCATCATGAAAATCCTTATTTCAGCCTGCTGCTGGAAGGTAATTACCTGGAGAAAACACAAAAGGAAGAAACGATCATTGCTGGCGGACACTCTATATTCCGCCCCTTCGATCATGAACATGCGAATATCTTCGACGGTAAAACCGGTAAATGCTTCAATCTTGAGCTCAAAAATGATATCAGCAGCCATTTTTCCCGGGAGATGAAAGAGCAGCGTCCCATTATCCTGCAACAATCGTCGCTGGACCTTTTCCTCCTGTATTACCGTTTTATCAAAGGCCATCCGGCAGATACACTGGACATGTTGTCTTTTGAGATCATCACTGCACTGTTTGAAAAGCAACAATTGTCACGCTTCGGACAAACACCCTGGATCAACACCATCACCGCACGTATCAATGATATGCCGGCAGAACAACACAGCGTGGATAGTCTTGCCGCTGTCGTGAACGTACACCCTGTCTATATGCTGCGTAAGTTCAAAGAGAAAACCGGTCTGCGTCTCTCTGAATACATTACCCGTGTACGACTGGAAAAAGCTGCCAACAGCATTGTGGCCGGCAAAGACAACCTGACCGCCATCACCTATGACAGCGGTTTCTATGATCAGCCGCATTTTACACGCCAGTTCAAGCGTTATTTCGGCGCCTCCCCCAGAGACTTCGGAAAGACCTTAAAAGGTTAGTTACATACAATTTTTCCCCTTCTGTCTTCCCTTACTTTGTATACAGGAAAACACCCTGTATAACATGAAAAAAATATGGCTCCCGATTATATCGTTTATCATCAGTATACAAATATGCAGCGCAGTACCCGTCCATCTGTTATGGGACAAAGCCGAACAGGCATTCTTTAACTATGACCTGTCCGGGTCGGCGGCTGCCATCAGAGAGATCATCCATTCACCGCAAACAACGCAGGAAGACCGGGCAAAAGCATTCCGTACCCTGGCAGGAAGGGACTGGCAGTTTTACAATGATTATACATTGGCTAAGAAACATATTGACAGCGCCCTCTCTGCTTTCGCTACACCCGACAACTATACCCTGCTCAGCGATATTGAAGCCGGTGCTGCTCACTACAGCGCTTCGCTGACCGCCGCTGATAAAGCACTCTCCTCCGCCAGATCTCCCGCTGAATGGCAGTCCGCCGCCCTTTGTTATGCCCGTACCGCTTTTCTGCAAAACCACACACACGGTACACTGAACACCCCTGTTTTACATAAAGCGGCCAGTCTGCTGCAAACGGTCCTGGAACAGATGCCAGGGCATCCACAGGCAGCCAGACAACTCATTGGTATCGGCATCCTGGACAAAAACGGTCCCCTGATACTGGCAGGATGGAAAGCCTATTTCCACTTCTCCACCCCTCAAAGCGTATGGAACTACCAAAAAACAAATGCGGAGACCTTAGCGGCCATTTTGCCACAGTGGACAGGCCGCAATACCACAGAGAATGAAAAGATTGCCCGTGCCCTGGCCAGTTCGCGTTTCTATGAATATGCGGCCTTGCTGGCCACACCTGCCCAACAGGATATCTTACACTATGCCGCTTTTCTACGGCAGACGGATAAACTGATCACATATTATTATCAACAGCTGGCATTAAAGAAAGCGAATGACAGTCTGTTTGAAACACACTTACTGCAATCCTGTGCACAGCTCCTCCAGCAACTGCACCTGTCTGCCGGTACGCAGCCATTAACCTATGATACTTTCCTGGAAATCATGACACCCCGCTTTGGTACCAGCGGCTTTCTCGGCGTCAGTTCCGGCTTTTCCTCCAAAGAAATATGCCTCGGCCACATCGTCAATATCACCCATAAGGAAGTCCTGCAATACGGGTACAAAGGCTCGCTGACGTTCATTGAAGTAGACCTGATGACTTCCAACGGCTTTACGGGTTGGTTTACAGACGGGAAAAGCAGGAATGGAGGCTGGTCTGTGAATGATACCATTTACCAGGTCAGGGAAGCATATATAGAGGAACCGATGAATGTCTGGACCATGGTGACCGACAGCAGCGTACGTAAAGAAAGACTCGCGCCTTTTGAAAACGTAATGGGCAGCCATGATACCGCCACTATTCTTAACGGTATAGGTGTGCGTATGCGCATGGATGCACTGGACACGCTTTATGCGGTACTGAAAAGACAGGGATTACAAGGCAGGGATCTGCAGGTGGCTTTTATGACCGCCTTTGAAACCAAACAACAGGATGCCTCCATATTTGCACATGAAGGCAGACATAGTATCGATCAGATCTATTTTAAAAAGGAGTTTGAGGATGCTCCTTCCAAAGAAAGAGAATACAGGGCCAAACTATCAGAGATTGCCTGTGCTGAGTTCCCGGTATTCCTGCTCGGTAAAATTATCAGCAGAACGGGACCGGGTGGTCATGGACAGGCCAATCAGATGATCCTTAATGAGGTACTGCAGTGGATGTACAAACACCCCTCAGCTATCAATGGATATGATCCGGAAATACCTGCCATTAAACAGATCTACCTGTTATCTGCAGCACAGATCAGGAACTGTTTCAGAGACATAGACCCGCTTTATAAAGGATAATAATTATTCGCCTTTCAGACTTTTTACAGGATCAGCTACCGCTGCCTTTACTGCGTAGAAACTCACGGTCATCAGTGCGACACCTACTACCAGGAATGCAGCGGTGGCGAATATCCACCAGCTGACTGTAATACGGTAAGGATAACTCTCCAGCCATTTATTACTTACTATCCAGGCTATTGGCATAGACAGTACAAAGGATATGATCACCAGTTTCAGAAAGTCTGTGGATAGTATGGCTACTACCGCAGCTACAGAGGCTCCCAGTACTTTGCGTATACCAATCTCTTTGGTTCTTTTTTCTGCGGACAGGACGGACAAGCCGAATAGTCCGATACAGGAAATAAAGATCGTCAGAATTGCACTGAACAGGATGATCTGCTTCCATTTGGCTTCAGACTCATACCGTTTCAGGTTTTCATCATTCATGAAAGTATACTCATAAGGACTCAGTGGAAAGTATTTCTTGTAAATAACTGCAATATGCGCCAACGCGGCGGTTTCCTTACCTGGTTTTATTTTGACAAAGGTCGCACCGTATTGATTGCTGTTCTTCATCGTAAAGAGCTGCTCCGTGATGCGTTGTTTCAGGTCTACATAATGATAGTCTTTCACGACGCCCACTACGGTATACTTTTCGTCTTTGTTATACCAGAAGTTGACCTCTTGTCCGATAGGATCTTTCCAGCCGGCCGTTTTTACAAACGCTTCATTCACCAACACCGCGTGTGTCGAATCCGAAGGAAAAGCTTTAGAGAAATTTCTACCCTTTACGACAGGTATTTTCAATAGGGGCAGGTACTTTTCATCTACTGTCTCATAGCTGAAATTAACTGTCAGATCCCCATTCACTTTCGCCGACGTCATCCAGTCCCCTACGTTCTTAAATGCGACATCTGCAACAGCGCCATTCCGCATCAGGTCTGCTCTGAATGCATCTGCCCGCAGATAAGGAATACGGCTATGCCTGAGTATCACCAGGTCCTTATCATCATAGCCCAGCTGACGGGTAGTCAGATAACGAAACTGGCAATAGATCGTAATAGTACCTATGATCAGGAAAGAAGCCAGCGTAAACTGTAATACCACCAGTCCTTTCTGCAGATAATTCTTACCGGATAAAGTGAACCTGTTGTATAATACTTTCACTGGGTTAAAACCAGACAATACCAGTGACGGATAGAAGCCTGCCAGGAAACCGGTCATAAAGAAAAGTAACAGATAGCCCCCTACCAGTTTAAAATCGAAGAGGTAACTTATCGCCAGTGCTTTATTGGATAATTCATTAAATACCGGCAGGGAAAGCTGCACGAGTATCAGGGCCAGTATAAAAGCGGCGATGCTGAGAATAAAGGACTCTCCCATGAACTGCATAATAAGCTGCATTCTTCCGCCCCCGACTACCTTACGGATGCCTATTTCTTTTGCACGTTTCACAGAACGGGCAATGGTCAGGTTTACAAAGTTAATACAGGCGATCAGTAGAATGAATGCCGCAATACCGGAGAGAATGTAGGAGAAAATAGGATCACTGGCGTCTGTCAGTCCGTTGTCCGCTCTGTAGGTTTTACTGAGGTGCAGCTCATTCATGGGCTGTAACTGGTAAACCGTCTTACCCTGCGGACCATATTGCTGCTGCTGACGTTCAAAAACGGCTGCTGACTGTGCCGTATAGACCTGTTGCATGTTGGTCTCTACCTGAGTTCTGTCAGCGCCCGGATCCAGTACAACAAATGTATTGAGGAAGAAATTGAACCAGTTTTCATCATTGCCCTCATCCTGTGCCGAAGCCCGGATAGGAACTAATATCTTGAATTTAAGTGAGGAGTTCTGTGGTATTCTTTTGGCGACGCCCGTTACGGTATAGGGTTTAAACTGATCGTCACCCTGTTTCATCATCAGGACCTTTCCTAATGCATCCTTTGTGCCGAACTGTTCTTTCGCTACATCTTCTGTAATCACAACTGCATCAGGCGCCAGTAAAGCTGTTTTCGGATTACCGCTGAGCAGCGGAAAAGAGAAGATAGAAAAGAAGCTGGAATCAGCCAGGTGTATTTGCCAGGCTTTAATATGCGCACCGTTCTTCACATCACGCATATCCTGTTCTACCCTTGTAAAGGCATTAATACCCGGTACATCCGCTGCAAAACGTGGTCCCTGAAGATAACCGGAGTAACCCATGGCCCCCTCTCTCTTGCCTTCCACATTATACTGTACGGTACTGATCCGGTAGATATTATTCAGATTGTCATGAAAGCGGTCATAACTGACCTCGTCTTTCACATACAAAATGATCAACATACCACAGGCAAGGCCCATACTCAGTCCGAGAATGTTAATGCCAGAATAGATCTTATTCCTTAACAGGTTCCTGAATGCAGTCTTAACGTAGTTTTTGAACATAACGGCTAACTTACTGCGGCGATCGGTGCAAAAATAATGTCAGTTTAAGCAGTAAATGATTATCAATTAATTACACTAAGCCACCGCAGTAGAGGTGTCCGCTTTTGATACAGTTACTGTCCGCTTTCAGGTGTTCCCTGCAATGGCGTCCATGGAGCTGGTAATACTTTAGCGCGTTTGGCATAATCATCCCAGATCGCACTCATTTCCTTTACCATATCAGGATGTTGGGCGGATACATCGTGTAATTCACTTCTGTCAGTTTTGATATTATAGAGTTCCCATTTACCCAGCTCATAGTTCTTCCATTCACCATAGCCATCTTTCTCACTCAGCAATTCGCCTTTAGCGACCAGTTTCCAGTCTCCCAGGCGTACGGCCCTGTTCATCTCATGTTCCCAGCAAAGCGCTTTACCCCTGTCCAGTGCTTTACCAGTGAATAAAGGCACCAGGCTGATCCCCTCCATCGGAATGATCTTATTGTTATGCCAGTCAGATGGATAGGAAGCACCTGCCAGTTCGGCTACCGTTGGCATGATATCAATAAAATGACCTACAAAATTGCTGCTGTTATGCTGGCGGATACCTGCCGGATAATGAATGATCAGCGGTGTAGAGATACCGCCCTCATGTACCCAGTGTTTATACTCACGGAAGGGCGTATTGGAAACATTGGCCCATACCTTTCCATATGAAACATAAGTTGTTTCCGGACCACCAATGATACCCTCTCCTTTCATGATCAGTTTACCGTCTCTGGTCATTTTAGGGATCACATCATACTCTACTTCGCCTTTTGCCCTTGGTTTTATCTTTTCAGGGTTTGCTGCTATCGGACCGGTTTTTCCTTTTGTACCGATTTCCTCTGCGCAACCACCATTGTCCTGCATAAACATTACAACGGTGTTTTCATCGAGACCCTGTTTTTTCAGTTGTGCCATAATCTCCCCGATTCCCTGGTCCATTTCATCGATCATTGCGGCATATACTTCCATTCTTGCTGCCTGTACCGCTTTGTTCTTTTCGTCTTTCCAGTCAGGCGCATCGGAAGGGGACAGTTCTGCGTTGGCAGGCAGGAGACCCAGTTTCTTCATTTTCTCAAAACGCTGTTTACGGATAGCCTCCCAGCCTTTATCATACATGCCTTTATATTTCTTAATATCAGCCGGTTTTGCCTGTAAAGGCCAGTGTGCGGCCGTATAAGCCAGGTACATAAAGAACGGCTTAGCAGGGTCGCTTTCGCTGATAAAACGAATCGCTTCATGCGTTACCGCGTCTGTATAGAAATAGTTAGCTGGCTGGTAAGCAGTATCAGTTGCGGGTGTTATCAGCTGATTTCCCCGGCACAAAGTAGCAGGATCATAATAGCTGCCTGCACCCTGTATCGTACCGTAAAACCGGTCAAAACCACGTTGTAAAGGCCAGTTGGCCAGCGGACCATCCTGGCGGATACCCTGACTGACATGCCATTTACCCACCATCAATGTGGTATAACCTGCCGGCTTTACCACTTCCGCCATCGTTACGGCATGTTTACTCAGTCCTCCCTGGTAACCTTCCAGACCAGCATCTTTATCCCGCATCCAGCCCATTCCTGCCTGATGGGGATACAACCCGGTAAGCAGGGAAGCCCTGGACGGACAACAACGGGCGGTATTATAAAACTGTGTAAAACGCAGCCCGTTTTTATACAACTTATCAAGATTGGGTGTCTGGATCTCGCTGCCATAACAACCCAGATCCGAATATCCCATATCGTCACTTAATATTACAATGATGTTCGGCCGCTTAGCCAGCTGCTGTGCAGACACCTGGAACCATACACTCAGGCAGACGATGAGGGAGAGGAAGTTTTTCATGTGATAGAAAAATAGGAATTAAGAATTAAAAATTAAGGATTAAGAATTGAGCTGTTTCAATTGCATCCTATAAAAATTCATTAACGTGATAGTTTACCGGAAAAATAATTCTTAATTTTTTAATTCTTAATTCCTGATTTCTTTAACATATCAGTTTATAGCCCACACCTCTGATACTAAGGATCTGGATGCCCGGTTCATCTTTCAGCAGTTTACGTATATGTGTCATGAATACGTCCATACTGCGCGTATTATAGTAGCTGTCGTCATTCCAGATCTTTAACAGGGCTTCCTGTCTTTCCAGGATATCGTTTTTGCGGCGAATCAGCATTTCCAGCAAAGCTGATTCTTTAAAGGATAAGGTATGCTTTCCGCTGGAGGTCACTAATGTCTGCTGCACCGTATCCAGGGTACAGGTTCCAAAATGATACAGTGTTTCCTTCCCGGCTGGTTGCTGTTGCGGGGCGCCCGAGAAACGATATAGTAAGGCTTCTATACGCACCAGCAGTTCCTCCATACTGAAGGGTTTCTTAAGGTAGTCATTCCCGCCTGTCTTAAACCCTTTCACCACATCTTCTGTCAGTGATTTTGCACTCAGGAAGATGATCGGCACCTGGTGGTCTAACAGCCGGATCTCTTCTGCAATCGTGTAGCCATCCTTGGATGGTAGCATGATATCCAGCACACAGATATCGGGCTGAATGGTTTCAAATGCGGACAAAGCTTTCTTTCCGTCGGTAATCAGGTGTACTTCATAGCCGCTTGCTTTTAAGCCATCACTGACAATGCGTGACAGAAATGGCTCGTCTTCTACATATAATAGCTTATAACTCATGTTGCTGCCGGTAAACTGATCATAAAATCGCTGCCCTTTCCAGGCTCACTTTTCACTGTAATGGTACCATTCAGGCGGGTGACGATACTCCTGACGTAGTTCAGTCCCAGTCCTGATCCCTTTACATCGTGTATATCTCCTTTCACGGGCACACGGAAAAAGCGGTCAAATATTTTATCATGATAGATCTTATCAATGCCTGGCCCGTTATCCTTAAAATGCACCACGACCCTATCATGGACAACCGCACAGCTGATTTCCAGCAGAAGCGGCGCTATTGCATACTTAATCGCATTTTCAATCAGGTTATAGCATACATTCGTCAGGTGTACCGGATCTCCATATACAAAACAGGGTTCGGGTGATAGCTCCAGCTTACATACCGCACCTGCATTCGCCAGTTGTAATTCCATCGAGCGCACTACATCCTGCAGGCCGGTCTGTACGTCATACAGCACCCTGTTCAACGGATAATCAACATCCTGTTCCCTGCTAAGGTTTAATACCTTCTCAATCATCAGGTTCAGGCGTTGCAGTTCCTGCCGGCCGATAGACAGGTATTCTTCCAGCTTCTGCGGCTGTTGTACCAGGTCATAACGGGTGATGGACTCCAATGCCAGGGCGACGGTCGCAATAGGCGTTTTCAGTTCATGGGTCATATTACTGGTAAATGCGACCCTGGCTTCTGCATACAGCCGCTGATTGCGCATCAGTCGTATGATAAAGTAAAAGGCCGCACAGGTCAGGACGATCATCAGCAGAGAGGAGAGTACATAATAACGCATTTCATACCACACATATCCGGTAATGGATTCTACCTGTATCTGACAACGTCGCCTGTATTCAAGATTATAGGTATACAGATCACTGATATAACCGGGATCATCAGGGTCCCTCGCTACCCCGATTTTATCCCCTAAGTCGCTCAATATGATATGAAACTTACTGTTCAGACCAATCTGTTGCAATCGCACCCTGACGGTACTATCCATCATCCGTAATATCATTGAATCAAGACCGGGTATTTCCGGCGAAGAATAATACCTTCCGCTTTTACGTCTTTTGCTGCTTTCGCTGCCCGGGCGGAAGAAAACGAATTTAAAGATGATATAGGTGGTGTCTTTACTATCATCTGACATATCGAAGGCTTTATACATATTAGGGGCTCCGAGTCCGTCGAAACCCTGCCGTAACTGTATCCACTCCGGTGACAATAAAAAACGACGATATATAGTGTCCTTTAAACCGAGATACTTCGCGCTTTCGTAGGAAACCTCCTTTGCCGAATTATTAACGATCTGCTCTATCTGATCGCGGACATGCGCCCGCTGTTCAGTAAATAACTGTCTTAACCAGGCAATTTGCAGCACTATGCTGACAAGCACCGAGATGACCACAAGTGGATAAGCGTATTTTGCAGAAAGCCATTTCATAACCCGAAAATAGCCATTTTATCATGCGCTTATGCAGATCAGGAGCGGATTTAACTTTATTTAACCGAGTTTAACTTTCGTTTACAGCCCTTCAGAATACGTTTGCATCACAAAATTACAAATGATGAAAACGATTCTACCCATATTTATACTGATCAGCTTTACGCTTTCGGCAGCGGCACAGCAAAACCGCCCCGATACCATGAAAGTACAGCAGCTGAAAGATATTGTTGTAACCAGTCGTCTGCCACAGGTGGAACGCAGGAACGATAAAGTGATCTTCAACGTACAAAATAGTATCCTGGCCAGCGGCAGCACTGTATGGGATGCATTGCGTAAAGCGCCAGGCATACAGACCAACGAAAATGGTCAGGTAACACAGGGTACCAAGAGTATGACCGTGTATATAGACGGCAAACAGGTACAGATGACCGGAGAAGATCTTACCGCCTACCTCAGCGGATTACCAGCTGATAACGTCTCCAGGATAGAGATCATGCGTACACCTTCTGCCAAATATGATATTCAGGGTGGTGGTATTGTCAACATCATCACTAAAAAATCGAAAGCACAGGGTTTCAATGGGACTATCAATGGCGCCTATACACAGGCTACATTCGGTAGCCAGACTGCCGGTGGTACCTTCAATTACAAACAAAACAAACTGAATATCTATGGTAACTATGGCTTTAGCAATAAAAGCATCAGACGCCAGATGAATACCTATACCATTTACCAGACACCTGACTCCTATTCTGACTGGCGTGGCAAACGTACAATCGATCCGGTGAATAAAAGCCATAGTTACCAGTTAGGGCTGGATTATGATATCAATCCCCGGCAGGTGTTTGGTTTCCGGGTGACTGGTTTTAACTCCGACCGTAATACCGACTCCAGGACCATCACCAATGTATTCAATGACCATGTATCCGTGGCTGATTCTACCTTGAACACCAATGTCCGTTCAAATTCCGCCAGCAACAACTACAGCTTTAACCTGAATTACAAATTAAAACTGGACAGTGCCGGTAATAGCCTCAATATTGATGTTGACTATGTACCTTACGCCAACAATAGCCGGCAGTATGTCAACGCCCTTACTTATATACAGGATAAAAACCTCAATAACAATTTCAACATATTCACACCATCGACACAACGTATTAATATATGGTCAGGAAAAGCAGATCTGACTTATAAAATTGCCGGAAAATGGGCGATGGAATCAGGGATAAAATACACCAGTATTGCCTCAGACAACCTCTTCCTATACAATAATGTGCTTGAAGGCGCCTTTTCCCCGGACGACGGTAAAAGTAATAACTTCAAATACACGGAGAATACGGCTGCCGCTTACACCAGTATCAGCGGTACCCTTGGCAAGTGGGACCTGCAGGCGGGATTAAGAGGAGAACATACCCGTACTACCGGTAATTCCATTACACAACAACTCATCACCCGTAGAAACTACCTCCGCTTATTCCCTACCCTCTTTATCACCTATAAGGCATCAGAGGATCATGTGTTCAGTTTCAATTATAACAGCCGCATGGAACGTCCGGCCTATATGCAATTGAACCCTGCCAGATCGTACAGCAGTCCTTACAGTTTCCAGCAGGGTAATCCGGCGCTGCGACCTGCTATATTCCGAAGCGGTGAACTGAGTTATACCTTTAAACAAAACTATACGCTGACTGCTTCCTATTCGAAACTGCAAGACCTGGTCAGTAATGTAACGGTACAGGATAACGTCAGCAAAACATTTTACGACACACAGCAGAACCTTGATAATATCGAAGACTATACCCTGGGCTTCATGACAAACCTCCGGCCTACAGACTGGTGGGATATGAATGTAACGATCGAAGGCGCTTACCGCAAACAACATTCTATGTACACAGACGGTTATTTTTCTTCTGACGACTATATTCTTTACCTGAACACTACCCAGTCATTTGTTCTCAGCAAAAAACACGGTATAAAAGCGGAACTCTCCGGCAGATATGAATCGCCTGTTTACCAGGGTGTATATCATGTTGACAGGACTTCAGATATCAGCCTGGGATTCAGCAAATCTATATTAAAGCAACAGGGTACCGTTAAACTCGCTTTTGCAGATATATTTTATAAGAATCCTTACAAGCTGGATATCGCTTATCTGCAACAACGCAATGGTATGATACAAAAGAATGATACAAGGAATGTATCCTTATCCTTCTCGTATAAGTTCGGGAAAAACACCTTCTCTTCGCGTAAAAGGCAGACGGCGAGTGAGGAAGAAAGAAGAAGAGCCAACTAAAAACAATTAGGAATTAGGAATTAGGAATTAAGAATTAGGAATTGATGGCAATTGTCCTCAATTCCTAATTCTTAATTCCTAATTCCTAATTAGCTTATCGGTTCAGATAACTGTGATCAGAAGATATATCTCGCTCCTACCTGCAACTGCCATCTTGAAATCAGGTCAGGGTTAGTAATGAAAGTACTTCTTTGTGAAGGATCGAACTGATAAATCGCTTTACCATTTGTTTCTCTTCCTGCAAAACCCAGCGGCTGATAGTAACCACTGTTACTCGCATACTTACGGAGCCCCCATTTACTGCTGATCAGGTTACCCAGATTCACCACATCAAGGCTGATCTGTATAGTGCTGGTTTTCTCTTTACCTTTGAAGTTGAAGTCCTGTAACACACGCATATCGATCTGACTGAACCATGGTGTTTCACCCGCATATTTACCGGTATACTGACCACGGTGACTGCTCAGGTATTTATCCTGACCAATAAATGCTTCCAATGCAGCGCCTTGAGCGGCAGCATTCTGGGTGTTACCGTCTGCATCTGTCAGTGTAGCAAAGCTCATATTCCTGATCTCTGCGGCAGTAGGTACATACATCAGGTCATTCGCAGCAGAACCATCATTATTCAGGTCGCCACCGTACACATAAGAGAAGCGGTTACCGCTTGTCCAGTTGGCGAAGAAGGAAACAGTCGTGGCATATTTACCTTTACCATATTCAAACTTCTTGATACCCGCCAGCGTAAAACGGTGTTTGTTACCATACAGGGAGGTTGATTCCACTGCCCTGTTAGCATTCCCCAACACCGGATTACGGTCGAAGGCATCACCGGAAATCTCTGCTGAAATAGAACTGGCATCTTTTGCAATCAGGAAGTTATATCCGAACATGAAAAAGTAGCCTTTACCAACGGTCTGTTGTGCCTGGAATGTCGCGTTGTAAGAATAACCGGCTTTTACGTTTGTGAATACATAAGTAGCCGTACTTCCTTTGTCAGCTGCCTGGTAGATTTCGCGGTTGTCGCCGGTACCTGAGTTCAGGGTGCCGGTTGGTGTACCCAGACCATAGTCACGCACCATCATAGAATTGATATCTTTTGAATACGCGAAATCGCCGGTCAGTACTGTTCCGGTAGGCAGTTTATAATCCAGACCGATATTAGAACGCCAGATCTGTGGCCATTTGAAATTATGCGCCGTTACGTTGTAATAACCGGTGAAAGGATTACCTATGGCATTACCTACCCATACAAAGGGGAAGCGGCCCGTAAAGAGTCCTGTACCACCACGCAGTTGCACGGTCTTATCTCCTTTGATATCCCAGTTAAAACCTAAACGCGGAGACACCAGGATCTTACCGCTTGGGGTACTGGTATTATCGATGGTCTGCCCGGGACCATTCTTAACCGGATTACCATTTTCATCAAACAGGGTCAGGTTATCTGCATTCGGCACAGTCGGAGAACCTGTTACAAAAGTACCTGCGAATGTTCCATCCTGGTTCACATTAGGGCTGTTATAACTTGCTTTGGATGGGAAATAAAGCGCTTTATCGAAACGCACGCCGTAAGTCAGTTTGAAGTTGCTCGCTACGCTGAATTCATCCTGTAAATAAGCAGATACCTGTCCGACGGTCAGGTAGTACCAGGTCCACTGGTCAGCCGCCACACGGTTCTTTGCATAAGTTACATTGGCATCATATTGTCCGGTCTGTACATTGTTCAGGAAGGTACCAATATCTACTCCGGAGAACACGGTAAAACCAAATCCTGTCAGGTTAAAAGAGTTCCCAAACTTAAACTGCTCATAAGAAGCGCCTATGGTCAGCGTATGTTTCGGCAGGATGATATTGAAGTTGTCCGTCAGCTGCAACGCGTCCTGGTTCAGGCGGTTATTGATAGAGAACGGTTCATATCCTGCTACGATGTATGGTACATTGTATTTCGTGATGTTCAGCACCGGGAAAGGCGAGGAGAACGGATCACGTTTATCTCTGAAGCTGGTGAATACCGCCCTGAACTTATTGGAGTAGGTATCATTAAAGTTAGACTTCAATTCCAGTCCGAAGGAATGCAGTTTATTAATCATCTTGTACCCGGAGTTACGGAATTGCAGGGTAATTGCGTCCGGTCCGCGGCGATTGATCGCATTCGGGTGTGCACCTTTTTCCTGCGATGCATCCAGTCCGTTATACGTAAATGACAGCGTATGTTTACTGTTGATCACCCAATCCAGTTTCGCCAGCCATTTATAGTTCTTACGCTTATACTCATAATCCTGGTAAGGGCCTGTCACATATCCAAAACGACTGCTGAGTGAATTACTTACGGCTACGAGGTCTGATTCCAGTACGCGGGACGTAGTTACATCTCCGGCGTTGCTGTTATTCCTCGCTACGTAAGCACTTGCACCATCTGTACGTTGTTCTGTTTCGAAATTCACGAAATAGAACAGTTTATCTTTTTTGACTGCACCTCCCAGTGAGAAGCCTCCCTGGAAGTGATCAAGTGTGGGTACCTTGAGTTTCTGTCCGTCGATCTTATCACCGGAGATAGCATCATTCCTGTAAAATGCATACACTGTTCCGGCAAACTTATTACTACCACTTTTCGTTACGGTATTCACACCGGCGCCGGTAAATCCGGACTGCGTGACGTCATACGGCGCAATGTTGATTTGTATCTGATCTATCGCATCCAGCGAGATAGGTTGTGCGTTTGTTTGTCCGCCGGGAGCTGGTGCATCCAGTCCGAACGGGTTATTAAACACCGCCCCATCCAATGAAAAGTTATTATACTGTCCATTCCTTCCCGCAAAGGAAATACCGTTATACGTCGGTGAAGCAGAAGGTGTGATGCGCAGGTAGTCGTCTGCCGAACGTGATATCGTTGGCAGTTGCCGGATCTGTTGCGCACTGATATTGGTAGAAGCACCGGTACGCTGGTCATTGAAAATAGTGGAGCGTCCGCTGATCACCACTTCGTTCAGTTTGCCCGTCGATTCGGAGAGACGGAGGTCGAGTGCGGTGTTTTGTCCGAGTGTGAGGAATACACCCGTAGCAGTTTCTGTGGCGAATCCGGTATATGAGGCAGTAACGGTATATGGCCCGCCTACACGAAGATTGGGGACTACGAAGCTACCGTCTGATTTCGTAACGAGGCCTTTGTTAATGCCTGCGTCGGCGAAGGTCACCCTGATAGTCGCACCAGGTAATGGCTGGCCTGCTTCATTTTTGACGATACCGCTGAGAGTTGCGGTGGTCACCTGGGCTTGCGCCCGCAGTAGCAGAAAACAGGCAATGAATAAGCTTCCTAATAGCTTAGTTAGATTTGGTTGATGCATCTTTTATAAATTGGGTGGATAAAAAGCTGTTACAAATAAAACCGTAAACGCCCTCCCTACAAGCCCAAACAACCTATACAAGTTACTTCAAATTTTGCGTATTGGGGTCAGTAGATCTACTGAAATTTCAGTTTTTGAGTGGGGGGATTTGGATATATAGTGAAAATCATCAGGTGTGTGTTACTGGGTTGAGTAGTGCGGTTTTGTTTCAGTTTTTGAGTGAAGGGGGACGGTTTTGGGGAAGGGATGAAGGATTTAGAAAATGTATGCTGCATTCTCTCCTATCCGGTTTACAGACTGATCTTTCCCCAATTAGCTGCTTTCAGCGTCATTTATGTTAAAATTATATCAGTCTTCTTAAGCTGATTGTTTTACAGATGCCGGTTTGATAATACTCATCTTACGTTGATCCTACGTTGGTGAACGTAGGATCAACGTAAGATGAGTATTATCAAATAAATATCTAAACAGGTTATAAGTAACTATATCGATGAACCCCTTTGACGACCTTGAAACCGACGAGCTTATTCACCTATACTATTTTAACATCATCGCTACTGGTAACCAGATGCTCATGTCACTCTGCCCTCTGTTTGACCAGGCGTAATAGGGAATCAAAGTGATGGCCTGGGGGCGGGATTCGTCATTTAGGGGCTGATAGAGCGCCTTATTCTGGTTATTGGTGATCAGGAGACGGGCGACTCCGTCAAGGGCTGTAATGCGGCCGTTTGCGATTTTCATAGAGCGGGGCTCAAAGTGGATGTTGGAGGGGATCAGGATGTTGGTCAGGGACTGGTCCTTTAAATCGGGGGATTCAAGGCAGTATACGACCGGACCTCTTTTGACGGCGACCTGGTTGCGTGTCTCCTCTACAAGGGGATTGGCAGTGATCAGGGTGGCCGGCATGTCGAGGGTGAGGGTGATCTTGTCTCCGGACTTCCATTGGCGGTTCAGTTTGTGATAGGAAGCGGGGGTGATGGATGGAGTGGCTGTTTGACCAACAGGTTTACCGTTGATGGTGATGCCGGCCCGCTGGCACCAGCCGGGTATACGGAGGGCAATGTCAAAAGGGTGAGCAGGTGCGTCCTTGATGGTGATATTGATGGTACCATCCCAGGGGTAGTCGGTTTCTTGTTCCAGACTGAGGGTGCTGCCGTCCTTGAGTGTCGTCTTGAGCTGGTTGCCGCCGTATAGGTCGATGTAGATACCTTTATCATCCAGACTGTAAAAGTAGTTGCTGACCTCAGCGATGGTGCGGACCGTATTCGGGGGACAACAGTTAGATAAAGCAATATAAGGCTGCCGGCCACCCATCCAGCGTAGCTGGTAGGGAAAATCGCGGGAAGCAGCTAAAGGGTTTGTGTAGAAAAAGTCTGCGCCGTCCATACTCACACCACTCAGGATACTGTTGTAAAGGGTGAGTTCTACGATATCGCCATACTTTGCATCTCCGGTAAGTTCAAGCATACGACGGTTCCATAACAGGTTACCGATGTTGGCGCAGGTTTCATTGTGGGCAAATAAGTTGGGTAACTGGTAATTCCTGCCGTAAGACTGATGTACCTTCTGTACCGTGTCAGGATTGTAGGAAATGCCATCTACGGATACCCCGTCATATAAAGCACCACAACCACCAGTTACATACATCTTTTTGTTAATAACGTCATCCCAGAGGAGGTTGAGGGTATGTAATAAGGAGGTGTCGCCGGTTTCAGCGTATACGTCTGCTACGCCGGCCAACAGGTAATTAGCTCTTACTGCATGTCCCGCTATTCTTTTCATGTCGCGGAAAGGGACACGATCGGAATTGTCGTCCGTACCTGGTGTTAGTCCGCGGATGTCAATAAGTTTACGGGCAAGTGCCAGGTACTTTTTGTCCCTGGTGGTCCTGTAAAGTTCTATGATACCCATGTAGTGAGACGGACAGATCGCATTACGGGCCTGCTCAGGACTGGCAGTATTGTAAAAGCCTATCAGGAAATCGGTCGCTTTCTTTGCCACCTCCAGCAGATTGGTTTTGCCGGTTGCTCTGTAGTGGACACAGGCCGCTGTCATCAGGTGACCGAAATTATAGGCTTCGAAACTGAGTTTATCGTCAAAAAGATGTTGTTTACCGGTTTGTTGTTGTTCGATGATGGATTTGGTGTAGACATAACCATCCTTTCGCTGTGCCTTGGCAATGACGGCAATGGCTTCGTCCATCATGCGGTCCAATGCAGGATCTTTGGTAACGGCATATAAACCGGCGACCGCTTCCAGTGTTTTGTAGAAATCACCGTCATGGAAAGAGGGACCAACGAAAGTGCCGGTATCTAGTCCGGCGGCTATTTCAAAGTTTTTGAAGGAATGGCATTTCTCCGCATCATGGTAAGTTTTCCAGAGTGCGGGCACCATGGTGTTTTTACATACTTCGTAGCGTTCTGCCCAGAAGCCTTTCGTCCATTGTACGCTGCCCATGTCAACATCCTGTAAACGTGCGTATGGACTAGCGCTGGTGTTGATCAGTCCTTTCTGCGCAAAGGATACACAGGATGCCAGCGTAAGGACGATCAGCAGCAGGATTTTATCTGGTTTTTGCATGTGTTTCCGGTTTTGGCGCCTGATAATTCACTACGTAACTGGTGGCTGCCCGCATGGCCATCTCATACCAGTCTTCTCCTTTGTTTACCAACGTACCTGTTTTGCATACTGGCTTTATTTTACTGCGAAAACGCAACAAGCCGGTACCGGCAGCAGTCGTGATCTTCATTTCCTTCGTACTGCAATAGAGCACGATATCACCATTGGGTGTCGGCACCTTTCCTTCCATCCATTGTAAACCACCTAATGCAGGTTGTACGGTGTAGGTATTGTATCCGGCGGAAGTAGGTTTTACGCCCAGATAGTATTTTCCTAACAGGTAAAGCGGACTCGCTCCCCATGCATGACAGAGGCTTCTGCCAAATGCACGACCGTACATCGCATAGTGCTGTACGCCTGTTTCCGCAGGATTGTAGACTTCCCAGAAACTGGTGGCCCCCAGTTTGAGCATACCGCCCCAATAGTCCTTCATTTCTTTTAGTACGTAGTCCTGTTCTCCCATGGCACATAATGCTTCCAGTTCATAGAAACGCATATAAGGGGTAGTGATCTTTTGTATACTGTCGTTCAGTAAAACAGATTGTTTTACGGCATTCTTTTGTGCTGCGTTGAAGTAGTCGTAAAAAATGGCAAACATATTAGCGTAACGGGTAACATTGGCTGTCTGCTGACCATCGACCCTGCTGTGTACCAAAGCTTGCTGCTGTTGATTCCAATAGAGCTCAAAGAGTTGTTTCTTCAGTGTGGCGGCATATTGATTGTACTTTGCTGCATCAGATTTATCACCGACAAGATCGGCACAAAGGCCCATGGTTTCCAGACTACGACATAGCAACAATTGCTCAAAGCTGACAGCGCCTTTCTTACTTAATCCGTCGGCCCAGTCTATGAATACCCAATCACCGGATAAGCCCTGCATCAGTCCTTCTTTATTTCTTCTGCCAAGACAGTATTCCATCATGGTCTGCATACGTGGGTAGAACTGTTTAATAAACGACTGGTCACCGGTGTAGAGGTAGTAGTCATAAATGCTGAGGAACCAATAAAAGGTATAGTCCATGATGGTATTGATATGGCTGGTCACCGGGTCTTTCCCTCTCAAGGCGAGGATGGTTCTGGATACAGTGGCATTATCAAAATACAGGTAATAGTTCATCAGGTAACTCTGATACGCATCACCACTCCATACCCATCTGTCACGTTTGATCCCGTCAATGAAGAATTCACGGGTATTGAGTTCGAAGGTATATTTTGAGATATCATAGATACGGTTGACCTCTTCGTCTGAGCAACGGAACTGTCCCCTCTCCTTCAGACCTGCATATTCATATAACATAGAGATACTATCTACTTTGACATCTCCGCTGGTAACGATATTAACATAACGGAAGGCTTTGGAAGATGGTAGCAGGGAATCTGTTTTAGAGGATTGCCTGGAAGAAAAGACGTCGTATGTCTCGGCTGACTTTGCATGCAATGCTTCCTCTTTGCTTTCGCCATAATATAAGGTTACGTTACCGGTACCCTGCACGCCATGCAGGCGGATAAAGCCGAAGGTCTCTTTCCCGAAATCAACGAGTGTACCACTGTTACTTTTATTGGTACTGACGGCATATTGTGGCCGTACAGGTAGTTTACAGGCGGATGGTAACGTCTGCGAATGATGAAAATTCCAGCTACCTGCATTCAACCATTTTGTCGCAGACACGTCAGAGGCTTTACCTGTTTCGTCAATCCATTCCTTATCTTCAAAGGTTACCAGCCAGCTGCTGTCGGACACGATCGTTTTTCCTTCCACATAGACAGCAGGTACGTTTGCCTGATTAAACACTTTGATATTGATGCGGTGATGACCGGCTGGTACTGTTATCTGTTGTGGTACGCCTTCTATTGCACGACCATCTATTTTAACGTTATAAGCGCCTTCTGTGTAGATCTTTACTGCTTCGGCAGTCGTCAGATCAAAGTCTTTGTGAAAATCTATCAGTGGATAATGGCTGTCATATTTCCAGAATACAGGATAAAAAGTATTCCTCTCTGTACGACGGTTCTGCATGTTATTACTTAACCAGATTTCGAAATCACCGGGGTACCATATCCAGGTAGGCCGGGATTGCGCCAGGAGATCCTGACAAAATACAAATAAGGTAATGAGCAGCGGGCAGGCTTTCAGCATGTTGTTTTTCATAATCCGTGTCCGTTATTGATGATGTTGATTGATCGCTTGTATTGGAAGAGACGTTGTCTTTTCAGACAACAGATAGTGGTAAGCAGGTTCCAGTCCGGCAGTTTGTTTGATACTGTCGCTTACCTGCGGACCATTATCTTCCCAAACGTTATTCGGTCCGTTGGCGTTCTGTAAGAACTTCTGTGCCGGACACCAGTTATGTGCCACCGTATAATAGGCAGTGCCTTCATCTGTATACAGGTAAAACCAGTGATCGGGAATATGTGCGTATGGCGCTTTGTAGATACTGTCGATATAGTTATAACTGATTGTTGACCCCGGTTGTGCAGATAAAGTATAAATACCGGCAACGTCATACATATGCCGGGCATAGTGATGGATCTTATTGGCAATGACCCTGTTATTGTGCATCACGTTAACGGTCTTTGTCCATCCCCAGCCTACACTGATACCCGTATAGGAGACTTCATTGATTTCATTATGTGCGATCGTCACATCGCTGACATAACCGGCGCTGATACCCAAAGTGCCCCAATCTTCATTGGTAACGTTTGTCAGGAGGTTATTCATTACTCCTATATTGCTGCATACCGCTCTTCTATCCTGCGGATTGTAAGGGAGGTGTGTTTCCATGGCTTCATCTGAGTAGATCCCCAGCTGAATACCGGTTCCACCGATATCCCTGAACAGATTTGCGTTGATGGTATCATAGTGACAAGCAATGCGGTAATCCAGTCCGGTGGACGCCAGGTGTTCGAAGCGGCAGGCATCAAAGGCGATATGATCAGCATAAGAGACATCTACGGCTGCCGGAGGCCGACCAATCCATGCCTGGTTTTCCAGTCCCTTCTTATCAGGCGTACCAGGTGTTTCCAGTTTATAGGCATCCAGGAGATAGAGTCCTGCCTGTAGCGGTACATGCCCCTTTTGTGAAGGACGCAGCCAGGAGGTGTGTTGAAAAGAGATGCCTTTAAAAGCGATATGCGATACAGGATGATCGAGGGTACCTTGCAGCACGATCAACGATTCCAGTACGGGAGCAATGACGACAGCGCGGGACATCTCCTCCTGCGGAAGAGGCATATAATAGAGCTGCTGTGCCTTTACATCGAGATACCATTCACCAGGTTCATCGAGAAGAGACAAGGCGTTTGTCAGCCAGAAGGCAGAGTTCCCTGACGCTTTGGATATCCAGGGTGCGGGCCATGGATGTGCGGACTGTATTTTACTTTCCGGTTCGTGAAAAGTCAGCAGCGTACTATCACCACGTACTGTCATACTTTTGATACGCAGGTTGGCGATAGCCCACCATTGGTGGATGAACATTTCCAATCCGGAAGTATTGTTTAATCCGCGGATATGCGAAGAGGGTATCCAACAGCTACCTGTCTGATGATCCCAGGAGAGAATACGGCGCATACTATCACCATTGGTATCTTTTGCGCGAATGGCTTTTGTGTTATTGACCCAGAGCTGGCGGAAATTGAGTAATGCATTACCAACTGCAGGTACATCCGCCACCCATATTTTAGGATTATTCCTGAGTGGACGCCAGGCAGTAATACGGATACCACCACTAAACACCGGATATTCTCCAGCTGCAGCTTCAATGATAGTGGGACTTTCCGATGTGCCTGCATCTTCGGGACGAATAAATACAGGTTCATATAGTGTGTAGGTGCCACCTTTTATGATGATATGTATACCATCATGTCTAGCGGCATCCTGTAGTCTTCTTAATTCTCTTGCTTGTTGCAAAGCCGCGCTTAAAGTTGCTTTGGGTTGCGTGATAGTACCCGGGTATTGATCATTTCCGGTAGGCGCAATATAAATATTCGCAGCATCTACCGATAGGACATACAGACAAAAGCAACTGATGATCCACCATTTCCTCATTGTGCAGTAGTTATTGCCTGACTCCATACCTTTTCCAGTTGTGTAAAACCATGGATAGCAGTCGCCGGCAGGCGTTCTCCTTTTTCTCCGAATACATACATGGCAACAGGCTGCTCAATGGTGATCTTTGATTCATCGGCAGCAGCGCGGTTCAGACCAAGATACTTTGCCATAAAGTCGTAGACTGCGGTTCTTTTATTGATACCGAAATCGTGTCCTTCAGTGGGCAGGTGTACGTTGCTGACATAATCTGTCTTGCCATAGTAAGTGTAGATTTTCTGCAGATAAGGAAAATCGTGTTCAGGTGTTTTATCGGTCCAGTCGCCACCATCACTTACCAGTAACTGCGGATGCGGGGCTGCCATCGCAGCGATTTCTACATTATCGGTACGATTGCCGCAGGCATGAACCGGCATACCACTTTCACAGGGACAACCACCATAGAAATAGGAACTGATGGCCACTACGGGGGCGCTTACTTTTATACGGTCATCTACGGCAGACATCAGAACGGTATGACTACCAGCGCCGGATCCACCAGTGATACCGACACGGGAGGTATCCGCGTCTTTTAGTGAAAGCAGGTAATCCAGTATACGCACGGAACCCAATGCCTGTATGGTCATGGAAAGACTTTTCCGGTGATCGGCTTCCTCGAATTGCAACTGGGATTCTCCCCAGGCAAAGAGATCATAGCTAAAAGCCATCGCGCCCATACGGGCGAGTACCGCACAACGGTATTGACAATCGGGACGATACCGTTGTTGTTGCCAGTGACCATCGGGATTAAGGATCACCGGTATCTTGCCTTTGTATTTTGCAGGTTTGTATAGTGAGCCGTTGATATACACACCAGGTAAAATCTCAATAGCGATGTTACGTACGGTATAACCGTCATACTTTCTTTCTGCTGTGATGATGGGAGATGATGCAGGAGCGGCAGGCAGATGTGCTAATTGCAGGGCTTCCAGCAGACAGGGTTTCAGTTGTGCTTTACGCTGTTCCCATTCCTGTTGATTATTATACTGCGCCGCTATTCTATCCAGTTCGGCCCAGCCATCAGATACTGCCCAGCGGTAATATTCATATTCACTCAGCTTATACAGGCCCTTGTCCTTTTTCACTTTCAGGTCAAGCGGCGACAATATATTTTCCAGTGTGGCTTCTAATGTAGGACGGTATCGCCAGTCGGCATAAGCGACGTATTTATTGGCCACCAGTTTTTCATTGTAGCGGATCTGTACGCCAAACTTCTTCTCAACATCCGCGATTACTGCTTTCAATGGTCGTTTGTAAGCGCTGTCGGAAGTCTGCTGTGCATACAGACGGGTATAAACAAAGAGTAAGCAGCCCATGGAGAGCAGCAGGAATTGCATCGTTTTTTTCATAACATGGCATTATGCGAAACGGAATCTAAAATAAAATCACAGAGAGATCATCCTATGCTGTCTACTTACCGGAGAAGTCGAAGTATAGTAAAATCTGTAATGCCCTTTCCGGTTCTTTCTCATAATCATAGAATATGTTTTTCTGTCCCATAGGACCGGTTGTTTCATTTCGCTGTGTTTTGGTACCTATACTACTGATCCCCTGCAGAAAAGAGATATCGCCGCTGGGGAAAATGGGTTCATAGTTATGCCACTGGTCTGTTTTCCAGGCAGGTGTGAATAAGCGCAGGAACAGGCTTTCATTCTCTGTATACACCCGGAAATATTGCTGCCTGGTTTTAAAACCGCACCAGTACATATTGGCGTAGTAGCCTTTGAATTCCGGGTAATTCCAGCTCTCCCCTGTCTCGGTGTCATTATAGTCTTTATGCCATATACCGAAACGGGTACCCTTTAAGCGGTTTTTCCAGACCCTGTAAGGCCCATCTCCCATATAATCAACACTCACCATGTCGGACGCCGGAAAAGAGAAATTAAGGCCTGCTAATGACGTAAAATAAGCATCAGGGAAATAACGTACTGTCATTTTCACTATGCCCGATGGATAGATGGTCCATTGGAGGGTGTTATAACTTTGTTTGCGGTCAAAGGTAGAACTGATTACCAGGTTCTTCTCTTCATAGTGATGGGTGAAACCAGCAAAGTTGTTTTCTCCTTCCTGGATGATGGGACCATTATTAAAAGGAATGGTCTGGCCATTGCTGCGGACATTTTTTAGCAGCCCTTTGTTTTTGCTGAATGTCAGTTCAATATTTTTCGTGCTTACGGTCCAGAGGGAATCTGCTTCTTTGAAGAAAACTTCACCATTCCCAAGCGTATCGATGCTGCGATGTGTGACCTGAGCAGGATTGACAATGGGAAAACTCCAGGTAAACAGTTCACGTTGTTCCTTATCCCTGGCCGTAACGTAGAGTACATCATAGGAGGACCAGTTGGCAGGCAATTGTAATTGCAAACGGCCTTTTTCAAATGGAGCGACATCAGGCGCTGCAATAGCGAATGAATCCCTAAGTTTCATGTCGGATCCGGCCAATGTAGCGGAGAAGCTGCATTGATGCAGGTTCGTGAATGCATAGCGGTTTTCGATATGCAGTATACCGTCAAATGCAGGTGTAATTTCTCTTCTTTCCATATAAACCGGGCACCACACTTCTTTGATCGTAAAGAAACTACCTTCCTTTTCATGATGCGGCCCGACGATACCGTCTGCGCCTCTGTGATGATCTGTATCCAGGGAGTCATGCAGGTCTTTCCTTACTACACCCTGATCTGCAAAATCCCAGAGGAAGCCGCCTGCACTTAGTGGATTGTGCCACATCTTTTCCCAATAGTCTTCCAGACCGGCACCATGGCCACCATCAAACTGTCCGTGGAGGAATTCAGTCGGCATGACGATCTCTTTGCCATGCTCGTAGTTAGCGATGCCATAGTCGTATTCACGGTAGTGTTGTGTTTCGATACCATTGAACAATTGCCAGGGATGTACGACAGGACGTTGTTGCGGATCCAGTTCCGGAAAGAGGTGATCCAGTGCTTTATTGTGTCCGCCTTCATTACCATTGGCCCAGATAACGATCGATGGATGGTTTACATCGTGGGTAATCATCTCTTTTACCAGACCAGTACCTGTTTCGGTATCATAATTTCCATGCCAGCCGGCCTGTTCGTCCATTACATATAATCCCAGGGAATCGCATGCCTCCAGGAAATGTGCATCAGGCGGATAATGAGACATACGCACGGCGTTCATGTTCATCTCTTTGATCAGCAATACATCTGCGATACTGATTGCCTTACTGGTTGTTCTACCACTCTCCGGGCGGAAGGAATGACGATTCACCCCTTTAAACTTCATCTTGACACCATTGACATAAATACCATTGCGTTGCCTGAGCACGACAGTGCGAAAGCCGATACGCTGCCGGATAGTGTGAATGACCTTATTATTATAGAGCAGCGTAAACTCAGCGGTATACAATGCCGGTGATTCTGCGGACCATAATTCAATATGTTCATATGTTGCGTCGAGTTGCAGGGAGGTACCGTTGACGGTTTTCGTCTGCAAAGGACCGACTTTCCGCAGTGCTTTATCATACAACTGCATCGTTACCTGAGTAGCAGTGGAAGTCTGCAACTGCACATCCGCGTGTAAAACACCCTCCGCAGTAGCATTCACCTTCACCATTTCAATATGTTGCGCGGGCAGGGCTTCCAGGAATACGGGCCGGAAGATGCCGCCGAAGATCCAGAAATCAGCCCTGCGCTCCGCCGCGTTGACGGACTCATTCGCAGAATGCTTTGCTACGGTGACTTCCAGCAGGTTTTTAGATTGACCATATTGCAGTAATGAGGAAATATCATATTTAAAAGCATAGAAAGCGCCCTGGTGTACCGGACCAGCAGAGACGCCATTGACTTTTACAGTGGCATCGGTCATTACACCTTCAAAAACGATGTTCACCTTTTTGCCTTTCCATGCAGCAGGAACCTGGAAGTTATACTTATATAAACCTTGCTCCTTTCCACGGATACTGTCTTTTGCAAAACCATAGTCATATTTACCAAAGCCCTGTAATTCCCAGCAGGAGGGTACAGGAATAGTCGTCCATTTACCGGCGTTGCTGCCGCCAGTACAGAAAAACTGCCAGTTGACCGTATGATCACTCCCCGTACCGGAGAGGCATTGTATTTCAGTGGATTGCGCCATGGCATGTAGTGCCATGACGAGTAAAGTCAGACATATCAGTGGAATTCGTTTCATCATCCGTGCTTTATTTTAGGATAGCAGGCGGATGACAAGATAGTAAAAAATCCTTTGTAGAAATAGAAAGCAGGCACTTTAAATGTAAAAAAGACACCAATATTAAAAAGAAATTAAGAATTAAGAATTAAGAATTTGGCACGGGAAAAAGCCTGAAATGCGTAGAAATAGTCGGAAATTTGCTTCGCATCAGTACGATAGACCCATGAAACTGTTATCTGAATCAGCGTTAATAACATCTGCCATAGTGGCGAATAACCGTATGAACCGGGAGCGCAATGCCAGTGGCGTCAATAGTTATGAACAGGAGTTTAAGTTCAAACCGGAAGCATGGCTGGCGGCATACATTCAGCAATATGGCCATGTAAAATGGCTGGACATCTGCTGTGGTCAGGGGAAAGCGTTGATACAGGCGGCTGGTCAGCTGGCGAAGAACCAGTTACAGGACAAGGCGGCGTTAAGTGGTATGGATCTTATTGATGGGTTCTGGTCCGTACCTGACGGTGTTAACTGTTTGTCTTTTGCTATACAATCGGCTGTCAGCTGGGAACCCGCAACACCATACGATCTCATCACCTGTGTGCATGGCCTGCACTATATGGGTGATAAACTGCACGTGTTATCAAAGATATTTGCAGCTATCAGCGAAAACGGTGTGTTCTATGGTAACTTTGATGTGAATAGCGTGATCATCACCGGTGCCGGCAAAGATCATCTGAAAAAGATCTTCCGGCAAAATGATATACAATACAATGCCAGAACGAAAGTCTTGTACTGTAAAGGGCCAAGGGCAGTCACCTTCGGAAGGGAATACGTGGGAGCTGATGACCAGGCCGGACCTAATTATACTGGTCAGGAAGCTGTTACTTCTTATTATAACTGATTATTATAAAATTATACCTATGCCGCAGAGCAGTACTTATCAAAGAACCGAAGCACCCAGTTTATTAAGAATTGCCATTGGGGCGTCTGTCAGTATATTATCTGCATTTGTATTGGGGAATTGCTATGCAATGTCCTCTTCTCACTCAGGTACTTACAGACCGCAAATCGTATTCATTATCATCATCCTTGCCTTCATGTTCCTCTTCAAATGGCTAAGAGGCTTTACGAAAAGTAATAACCGGACCCTCCATCTGGTCATTGCAGGACTTAGCTGTTATATCTGCTGGGCTGTCAGTTGGGATATACAATCATACGGCGGATTAAAGGAATCGGTCGCTTTACAGCTACCCTTTAATCCGAGAGTGTTGTTTCAAAATATACATGAGCGGTTTGAATACCTCAGCAGTAACACCCGGATTTTCATCTGTCGTCCGGTCATATTGTGGATTGGTTACCTGGGAGAATTTGCCGCATTTGTATTGCTGGCAAAGCGTATATCATCCAGTAAAGTATAAAAGACTTTACTTTTCAAAGATCCAGGTCTTAAACTCAAGCGGTGCGTTCAATAATGCGGCTTTAAATGCTGCGGCATTGTTATAGGCCAATGCGGGTAACAACCGCTTTTCATATTGCACCTGCAATTGATCCGGTTGGAAAGGCCAGGGGCTCACCGTAAGTGTATCTGTGTCTTTCTGGATAAGCTGATACTTCTTTTTATCAGGTCCCCGGCTGATGTCTACAGCCCGATGTTCTGGCTGATTCTCACGTTGGCACAGCAACAGGGAAAGGGCATCGCACCATTCCAGCAGGGCATAGTCCCTGTCAGCCTCAGCGGATGTCATTTTCAATTGATGTCTCCACTTCACACGCGCTTTTTGTTGTTCTTTCAGAAAAGCCGTTACCCGTTTCCCACAGTTTTTCCCGCATACAAATTCCAGGTGCATAGAACAGAGTAAGGCAATATAAGTGCTCTTGCTAAGGGCAAGATTAATGGTATTGATACAATGTTCAATCGTAATCTCACGCATCTTAAAATCTACGGGACCACCTGAGGCGGTAAGCAGATCTGCTCCATTAAGCTCTGTTTGTCCGTCATCATGTTCTGCTATCGCCATTAATGTCTCCAGCCAACGATGCGTCTTCACATTATCGTTCCAGTTATATGCGATTGCTGCGGACAGCATCCCGTGGGCACGTTGTGTAATGATCTCCCAGCCTTCACTTGTATAATTAACTATCATCTGCTGATTAATTATATCTTATGCAATTGAAAATACCCCAGATGTATTTCATCGGCAGCGCTACTATGAGCAGGCGTAAGCCGGATCTGATACCGGACTTTATCTTCCGGAGCCAGCAGATCGTCAATACGATATATCTCATCCACATCTATCCCGTATTTCTCATCAATGTGCGTATTGGCGCCTTTTACGGCGGGAATTGCATTCGTCTTAAAGAAATCAGTCCGTTTCGCCGCTTTCATTGCGCCTGTGCGGTCGTCCTGTACCGTCAGCAGGGTATCATGTTGTTCTTCCAGTTTACCGGACTGATATCCACCCAGGTTAATAAAAAATAATTTCCTGGCGGATGGGATCAGTGTTTCCGTTTTGGGAATAACGGTTACGCTGTACCCATCGACATTGGTCACTTCCCGCCAGCCATCAATATGCAGACTATTCCCTGCTTCAGGCCAGAAAGCCTTCATTTGTGGAACCAGGTCCCGAAGACTGGCGGCAATTCCAAAGAAATAGTCGTGCTGTTCCACATGACGTCCCCGCCCTCTGGACCCTAATAACACCATATATAACTTGAGCGGATAATCTGCTGTCTGTTGCATGTCAAAAAAAAATAATTGTAAGAGGAGTAGTACAATTGTCAGACCATTCATCACATTAACTCCTTATATAGGCATATTTTTTATCTATGCCCTTGGATAAACCGACAGATGGTTTAATTTTGCCGCTGTGAGAAAAGTATGCCTCTACATACTGGTAATATTTATGACAGTGGAAACTACTTCCCTGGATCAGTTTCTGAAGCTGCCGGTGCTGTTTGAGCACTTTAAGGAGCATCAGGAGCGTGATCCTAAGGTGAGTCTGCTGGAATTTCTCGCTATGCACTACTGGGGACAGGACCTGGACGACAATGACAACGCCAGGGATAATCAGCTCCCTTTCAAAAAAGTAAATATCAATATCCACCAGGTACTGATTGTACGTTTCTCTGCTGTACCGCAGATCATTGCGGCTGAACAGATCATCCCACGGACATTTATAGCCTATAAGGACCAATATCACCCGGATCCTGACCTCACTTCTCCTTTCAGACCGCCCTGCGCCTGATTTGCCCACATTTTATTTATTCAATGCGTTGACCTGATATAGCGGTATTATCTCCGTTAGTGTCCTGCATTGATTTTCCAGCAATTTATTCAACAGCAATCATGCTCGATAAGATCATTCAATTCTCAGTTAAAAACAAACTGGTAATTGGGTTGTTCATGCTGCTATGGATTATCTATGGCATCTTTGAAGTGACCCGTCTGCCAATTGACGCCGTACCTGATATCACCAACAACCAGGTACAGATTATTACGACCGCACCTGCTTTGGGAGCACAGGATGTGGAAAGACAGATCACCTTTCCCATCGAACAGGCCATCAGCAACATTCCGCATCTCAAGGAAAGTCGCAGTATGTCCAGGTTCGGATTGTCATTGATCAGTGTTGTGTTTGAAGACGATGCAGACGTCTACTGGGCCCGTCAGCAGGTAACAGAAAGACTGCAACAGGTCGAGATAACGGCGAATGCCCGTAAACCGGAACTGGCACCTGTTTCCACCGGTCTAGGGGAAATATACCAGTATGTATTACGTCCGGAGCCCGGTTATGAAGGCAAGTACAATCTTGCAGACCTCCGCACCATACAGGACTGGCTGGTGAGAAGACAGTTGCTCGGTACAAAAGGCATAGCAGATGTATCCACCTTTGGCGGAGAGTTAAAACAATATGAGGTCGCTATCAATCCCTATCAGTTGAAATCACTGGGACTGACCATTAATGACGTCTTTACCGCACTACAGACTAACAACCAGAACACCGGCGGCGCTTATATAGAAAAAGGGCCGACCGTGATGTATATCCGTAGTGAAGGGCTGGCAGGCAGCATTTCAGATATTGAGAATATCGTCGTAAAAAATACTTCTGCCGGCGTACCTGTACTGATCCGGCACGTAGCCAGTGTGAGAATGGGCGCTGCTACCCGTTACGGGGCGCTTAATTACAATAATACCGGGGAAGTGACCGGGGCCATCGTGATGATGCTGAAAGGGGAAAATTCCTCTGAAGTGATCCAGAATGTAAAACAACGTATTGCGGAGATCCAGCAGACATTACCCGAAGGACTGCGTATAGAGCCCTTCCTGGATCGTACGAAAATGGTGAACAATGCGATTGGCACTGTAGAGCATAATCTGCTGGAAGGTGCGCTGATCGTCATCTTTGTACTGGTGATATTCCTGGGCAACCTGCGTGCGGGATTGATCGTAGCATCTGTCATCCCCTTATCCATGCTTTTCGCCATTATTATGATGAATACCTTTGGCGTGAGTGGTAATCTGATGAGTCTTGGTGCACTGGACTTCGGTCTGATCGTAGATGGGGCCGTGATCATTGTGGAAGCGATTCTCCATCACCTGCATTTTTCTAAAAAATATCAGCACATAGACAAGTTATCCCAGGAAGAAATGAATGCGGAGGTAGCTGGTTCTTCCTCCCGTATGATGAATGCGGCGGTATTCGGACAGATCATCATCCTGATCGTATACCTGCCTATCCTTTCCCTGCAGGGCATTGAGGGTAAAATGTTCAAGCCGATGGCACAAACCGTCGCGTTTGCCATTATGGGCGCCTTTATCCTGTCTTTGACCTATGTGCCGATGGTGAGTGCATTGTTTATCAGTAAAAAACTCACACACAAACCGAATCTTTCTGACCGTGTAATGGATAAACTGGAGCGTATCTATCAGAAGGCGCTGAGCCGGGCATTGCGCATACGTAAGACGCTGGTGGCTTTTGCCTTCGGCTTATTTGCCCTGGCAATACTCATATTCAGCAGAATGGGGGGTGAATTCATCCCACAACTGGAAGAAGGTGATTTCGCCGTAGAAACAAGGTTACTGATCGGTACAAACCTGAGTACAACGATTGCTACTTTCCAGCAGATCTCCGGTTTGCTGAAATCCAAGTTTCCGGAAGTGGAGAAAATCGTATCACGTATCGGCAGTGCGGAAATACCGACAGACCCGATGCCGATTGAGGGAGGAGATATGATCATTGTATTGAAAGATAAATCTGAGTGGACCAGCGCGAAAAGTTTTCAGGAGATGGCGGATAAGATGTCGGCGGTGGTACAAAATGCAATCCCTGGTGTGACCATGGGCTTCCAGTTCCCCGTACAGATGCGTTTCAACGAACTAATGACAGGCGCTAAACAGGATGTAGTATGTAAGGTATTCGGAGAAGACCTGGATCAACTGGCGAAATATGCAGAGCAGATCGGGAATATCAGTAAGACGGTAAAAGGTACTGCGGACTGGTATGTGGAAAAGGTAACCGGTATGCCGCAGGTGGTGATTCGTTATAACAGGAATGAGATCGCGAAATACGGTCTGAATATCGATGAAATAAACCGTACGGTAAATGCGGCCTTTGCAGGCGCTGCTGCCGGACAGGTATATGAAGGTGAAAAAAGGTTTGACCTGGTCGTAAGAGTGGGTAACGAAGGCCGCCGTAATATCGAGGATGTACGTAACCTGATGATTGCTACATCCACCGGCAACCAGATTCCTTTATACCAGGTGGCGGCTATCGATGAAATAGAGGGACCTAATCAGATCCAGCGTGAGAATGCCAAACGTAGAATTACGATAGGCTTTAACGTGAGAGGTAGAGATGTGCAGTCTATCGTGGAAGAATTACAGCATAAGATCAACAGTAAAGTAAAACTGGAACCGGGTTATACCCTTACTTATGGCGGTGCTTTTGAGAATCTGCAACAGGCAAAAAAACGACTGAGTATTGCGGTACCTGTATCGCTGCTGCTCATTTTTGCGATGTTATACTTTGCCTTTTCTTCTGTGAAAGAAGGGGCGCTGATTTACACAGCCATTCCGCTATCTGCTATCGGCGGTGTATTTGCACTGGCGATACGCGGCATGCCTTTCAGTATCTCTGCCGGTGTAGGATTTATTGCATTATTCGGCGTAGCCGTACTAAATGGTATTGTATTGATCTCTGAATTTAATCGTATCAAAAGCGAAGGACGTATCACAGATACGTTAGAACTGGTGATGCAGGGGACCCGTAACCGTCTGCGGCCGGTATTGATGACAGCTGCGGTAGCCTCTCTGGGTTTCCTGCCAATGGCATTAAGTGATGGTGCAGGAGCAGAAGTACAACGACCACTGGCGACGGTGGTGATTGGTGGACTGCTGACAGCTACCCTGCTGACCTTATTTGTATTACCCGCCTTGTATCTCTTATTTGAAGGAAAGAAAAAAGTGACGGTAAATAAGGCGGTGATCATTGCAGGTATCTTATTCCTGAGCATTCCTGTAGCAAAGGCACAGGAGCGCCCGGTGGGACTACAGCAAGCCATCAACATTGCGATGCAGCATAATATGCAGGCGGCGAATGCCCGTTTGAATGAAAGAGCGGAGGGGCTACGACAAAAGACGGGTGTGGACCTTCCCAAGACACAGTTAAACGCCGATTACGGAAAGATCAACAGCATCAATAACGATAACCGCTTTGGTATTACGCAGGCATTGAGTTTTCCGACGGTCTATGGTCATCAGAAAAAGGCATTAAAAGAAAACTATCTCGCGGCACAGGCACAGACACAGCTGGCCGAGCAGGATATACGGGCGAATGTCCGGAGGGTGTTCTACGACTGGGTATGGTTGTATGAAAAGCAGCAGTTGTTGCAGTATGCGGATAGTATCTATCATTTATTCGAAGAAAAGGCGACCCTGCGTTTCAAAACAGGGGAAACGAATATACTGGAGCAGACAACGGCGGTATCTCATAGACAGCAGATTGCGAATCAGCTGGAGATGTTATCTGCTGATATACAGGTAGCGACTAAACAGTTCAATTTGCTGTTGGGAGATAGTATTGCCTATCAGCCTTCCCCGGACAGTATCCGGCTGGTGTACAACACGGTGGCAGATACCAGTTTCAGTCAGCTGCCGCAGATCAAAACCCTGGAACATGTGTCAGCCGCTGCACAATGGCGTTGGCGGACGGAGCGATCAAAATTGTTACCGGACTTCTTTGTGGGATATAATAACCAGAGTATTAATGGTCTGCAGAACGTGAATGGTCAGGAAGTATTTTATGATAACAGCAAACGTTTCAGTTATGTGAATGCGGGTATTAATATTCCCTTGTTCTTCGGTACACAGCGTTCCAGGGCAGCAGCTGCACAGATAGACTGGCAACTGGCGCGTCAACGGACAGATTATGCGCTTTTACAGACACAAACGGAATGGCAGAATGCACAGACGCAGCTGCGGAAGTATGCGGCGAGTCTGCAATACTACCAGACAAAAGGGCTGGAGAATGCGGCGGCCATCATCACAACAGCCGATAAACAATTTGTAGGCGGAGAGATCGACTATCTGCAATGGGTGATCCTGGTGGACCAGGCCATTGGTATCCGGAATGAATATCTCGATATGCTGAACAACTATAACCAGTCTGTTATACAGGTACTGAAACTACAAAATAGCTAATTCAACAAGACATGCACAGATATCTCTTTTTATATGTCCTTTTCCTGGCCGCGTGTAGCAGTCATGAAGCCTCCAAAGCACCCGCAGCGACAGAGGCTGCACCAGCAACGGCTGACAGCAATGCTGTTAGTCTGACGCCGGAACAGATCAAAAACGCCGGTATTGAAACCGGTACTCCTTCCACGGCAGCGGTCAACGGTACCCTGCGTTTACAGGGCACGATCGACGTACCGCCACAGAGTACGGTCAGTGTCAGCTTTCCGCTGGGAGGTTATCTGAAAAAAACAGACCTGTTGCCGGGCACACATGTCCGCAAGGGACAGGTACTGGGCGTACTGGAAGATATGCAGTTCATCCAGTTACAGCAGGATTATCTGCTGGCCAAGGAGAAATTCAGCTTTGCGGAGACCGAATACAAGCGCCAGCAGGAACTGAATGCCAGCAAAGCCAGTAGTGATAAAGTATTCCAACTGGCGAAAGCGGAGATGGAAAGTCAGCGTATTGCCATGCAGGCGCTGGGACGTAAACTGGAGCTGATCGGGATAGATCCTACCCATTTACATGCGGGGAATATCTCTAAAAGTGTGAATATCTACTGTCCTATCAATGGATTTGTGGCGAAAGTGAATGTGAATATCGGCAAATACACTTCTCCGACCGATGTATTGTTTGAGCTGGTGGATCCCAGCGATATCCATTTATCCCTCACAGTATTCGAAAAGGACGTCAATCAGCTCTCTATTGGTCAGAAGGTAATTGCTTATACCAATGAGCACCCCGACAAGAAATATGAGGCAGAAATCCTGCTTATCAGCAAAAACCTGGATGCAGAGCATATGGCGACCATTCACTGTCATTTTAAACAGTTTGACGCTTCTTTATTGCCCGGTATGTTCATGAATGCGGAAGTGGTAGTCAACAATGTGACGGCCCTGACGGTGAATGAAGCGGCGATTGTCCGCTGGGAGAATAAATTCTATGTCTTTGAGGATAAGGGCAATAACCTGTTTAAAATGGTTCCTGTGACGCCGGGTAATGTGTATGAGGGACAGGAGCAGTTTTCAGCGCCAGGTATTACGGAGACAACCAGACTTGTTACTAAAAATGCATATGCACTGTTGATGAAAATGAAAAACAGTGCGGAAGAAGAATAGTTGAACCTACACCAGTACACGTAAACAAAACACAAAGGCCCGCCGTTCCGGCGAGGCCTTTGTTGTTTTTATCTTGCAGACTATAAACGCCAGTCCACCGGTTCAATACCGGCCTTAGACAGCAGTTCATTCGTCTTGGAGAAGTGTTTACATCCAAAAAAGCCTTTATCGGCACTAAAAGGCGAGGGATGGGCTGCTTTCAGGATATGGTGTTTGGTAGCGTCGATCAGGACCTGTTTATCCTGTGCGAAACGTCCCCAAAGAATAAATACCACATTTTCCTTCAAATCAGACACTTTCCGGATCACGGAGTCCGTGAAGCTCTCCCAACCTATTTTGCTGTGAGAAGCAGCCTCGTTTGCCCGTACAGTGAGCATTGCGTTGAGTAGCAGCACCCCATTATCAGCCCACTTTGTCAGGTTACCACCCTGCGGGATCGGCAGGCCCAGATCTTCTTTCATCTCCTTATAGATGTTCACCAGAGATGGCGGGGGCTTGATACCATCCTGTACAGAAAAACATAATCCGTGGGCCTGATTGGGACCATGATAGGGGTCCTGGCCCAGCAGTACGACCTTCACCTTGTCAAAGGGGGTATGCTCGAATGCATTGAAAATCAGGTTTCCAGGAGGATAAACAGTATTTCCTACCGCTTTTTCATGCTTGAGTGCCATGACAATTTGTTCGAAATAGGCTTTGTGAAATTCGTCTTTGAGGACCTCCTTCCAGCTGGGTTCAATTTTAACCTCCATATTTTTTTTTAAAATTTATTTTGAATTAATGGATTTTTACATAGATTTGCACTCCCAAATGAAACGCTAATGTATGGCAAAAATTTGGAAAACGGACCGGTAGCTCAGTTGGATAGAGCAACTGCCTTCTAAGCAGTAGGTCAATGGTTCGAATCCATTCCGGTTCACTAGAAAGCGCGATTTACATCGCGCTTTTTTTATGCGATAAGTTCGTAGATATTGCGGCAAATCCTGCTGACCTGGAATAACACAAGTGCTTATACTTGTACCGCCTGGTAAGCTTTCAAGGATTCTTACATGGCTTTCAAAAAGGATCAGAGGTATTCACTAAATAAAATATCCCGGCTACATAAAGCAACCGGGATAATTTATTCCATCGTCAACTTTTTTAACGACGATTCATATCATACTGCTCAGGTTATTGCACCGCCAGCGCAAACCGTTCCTGATCCACATTGGATTCCGGCCACAAGACACACTTTGTTCCATTAGCGGGATTAGCTCCTGCCACGTTAACGCAGCTCGATGGTGCACATTTCGGTTTCAATTTATAATAGCCGTGATAGTCGTAAACAACTTTAAATGCCTGTGATGAATTGTTATTACTTGTCCATATCTCTATCGGGGTGTTGTTCTCGGCGCTTCCTCCGGTCACATCCAGCGACGTCCCTGTGTTATGCTGTGGTACAAGTCTGAAATAACCATATCCCAGGGATACCATCCGGAATTTCTGATTTAATCCGTTATTCCAATCCCATATTCCGGCAAGTGAACCACTGGCGGAACCAGCGATATCCAGGGCACTGTTCTCGTTAATCTTCGGAATCAGTCTGTAAACTGAATTATTGGTAATGCCAGTTGGCTGCGTTGTCGGCGTGATCTGCTGCATAATTACGCCTCCAATACATTCTACCGCTGTCGTAACGTTATCGGATGGTGTGGTCGTTGTCCAGTTGTTCCACATCAGGTTTCTGTCTGTGCGGCGTATATTCCAGGCGGCATCAGCATTCTGTTTCATCCAGGTGTAATAGGTACTCCAAAGATTGTTATCCCGAACAAATTCGCCCAGTCCCCTGATAAATTCGGACTGCCAGGTACCCTGACGTTGTCCATTTGTCATAATTCCGTTGACCGTCTTATTGTTCCTTACATAATCCACTGACCGTTTGGCATCATCGTAATACACAGCATTTCCGGTCAGGCGGTGAAGGTGATTGGCTGCACTGACAAAAGCACCAATATTATAAACATTGGCATCGGCGCTGACTGTTCCATCAGGACGGATATTCTCATATACAGCACCCGTAGCTGAATTATAGAGTGTAGCCTTTACCCAATTGTATATCGCTATCACTTTGTTCAGATAGCCGATATCCTTCGTGGCCTCATAGATATAACAGCCCAGAATCATTTCAGGGTTGTTACTCAGTCCGGATTTACTTTCGTGGTTAACATCCCACCAGACGCCTCCGCCCAGTTCAGTTGTCCAACCGCGGTTATAACTACGATCAAAGGCATATTTCGCCTGATTAAGATAGGTAGTGTTGCCGGTTATCTGGTAACCCCGTGCAAAGGCAATACCTGCCCACTGAAGGTCATCATTGAAATCATTCCAGTTCCAGTCATATAATCCGCCGCTGCCCTGGTTCTGCTGTAGAAAGGTATTCAGCATATTGGTTATCAGAGTTCTATGAGCACTACTCTGCGTGCGCAGGTAAACGTCTTCGACCATCTGAATATCCAGCGCCTGGCGCCAGAAATAATCCTTGCCCGAAACATTCAGGGCCTCTTTGTAATATTGAGTTGTTCCGGAAGAAACCAGAAAACTCGAATTGAATGAATTGAACGCCGCATCGGCATTAGGGTTAGCTTCCACCAGCAATAATGCGTTGGCCGCTGACTTTGTTGTCAGATCCAGCTTGTCTACGGGCAGTGATTGCTCTGCTTTCTTACAGGAACTGAGTAGCAGAAGCACACTTGCAAATGTGACTGCAACTCCGAAAAGGTTGCTTTTCAGTGTTTTCATAAATGGAATTTTCTTTAGAGGTTTAAAATTTCGATTATATATAGGTATCCCTGCATCTTTAGGGTTCCATAGTGGTTTTTTCAGATGGGGATGATGCAAATAACAAACATTCAACCTTCAGGGGCTTGCCCATTCGTCCATATTTTTTGACGTAAAGTATTTTGTTGCCCTTTGTTGTGTAAATGTGGAAGAAAATGAAAAATTCAGGTCCGAAAGGCCTCCTGGGCAGGGGGAAAATGGTAGAAATAACGGTAGATGGACTAACTGATTATGATAATGCAGATCTCTATCTCTTAATAGAGAAACCAGTATTAGGAGATCTGCACCAACAGTATTATATTGATTTGACCGGAAGCTGCAGATAAGAAGAATGAGCTCCTCCGGTGTGTATGATATGCTTTCCTTTATTTTCCGGAACCGCAGCCGGATCAGGATACTCCTCTCTGTCTATTTTCATAGACATAAAAGTACAAAAATCAAACTGGTCTTATGTCTCACTTAAAGAGGTTTCTTATAAAGCCAACATTCTTCCAATACTAGTATAAAACTATTCTCTGAAACAGTGAGTGGAGATTGTCTATTGCTGATTCCCTATTTTGATGCGTTTCTCAGACCTTTTACAAATTCGGAAGGAGTGCTTCCATATTCTTTCTTAAACATCCGTGAAAAGTACGAACTGCTCTGTAGCCCTATTCTGTCGGCGACTTCTGACAGCGTTATATCCTCGTGTGTCATAATATAAATAGCCTGTTTTAAACGAATTGTCTTAATAAATTCGCCAACGGACTGTCCTGAAATGCCTTTGATTTTCTGGTAAAGCTTTGTACGACTTATGTTCATACGCATACACAGGAATTCCACTTCCAGCTCAGGGTTTTGTATATTTTCCTCAATAATCTGGAGCAATGTATTCATGAAATCCTTGTCTTTTTCTGAATGCACTAATTCCGTGGCCTCTATGAGATGATCTTTCGTATAGCGCTGTTTCAGTTTCGAATTCTGCTCAAAAATATTATTAATAGTCAACAGAAGGAGGGACATATTCAGTGGCTTTGCAAAATAGTAATCAGCCCCTGACTTCAGACCTTCTATTTTGGTTTCCAACCCATCCCTGGCAGATAAAATTACGAAAGGAATATGGCTGGTCTCGAAGGTTTGTTTAATGTGTTTACACAAGTCGATACCATTCCCGCCCGGCATCATTACATCACTTATTATCAGGTCAGGATTAAGTTCTGTGGCTATAGTCATTGCACTATTTCCATCCGCGGCTTCATGTATATGGTAATATGGTTCGAGCGATTCGCGCAAAAAGGTACGTAGCTCCTGGTTATCTTCCACTAACAGGATATGCCTGGCTTTTCGGGTACTCATTGGCGCCGTAGGCACAGGCTTTGACAATAATGGCGTTGGACTATCCAGCTGCTCCAACTGCGACCCCGACATACTTCCGGGCTCTATGATCTCACCAGCGCTGTAGTTTTCTTTACCCCAGGGTAAGGCCACCAGAAATTCCGTGCCCTTATTCCGCTCACTAAATACGGCTATCTCTCCTTTGTGTAATTGAGTAAGACTCTTTACTAAAGCCAGGCCAACACCAGATCCCAGGTGATGGTTGCTCACCCTGTAATAACGATCAAATATGCTTTGAATAGATGCTTCTGAAATTCCAATACCACTATCGGAGACCAGGAAATAAATATATTTGCTGGCCTTAAACTCATTTGGCAATCGGAAGCCCGTATCAAAAGATGGTTTAAACTTATCCTCATCCAGAAAATACTGCATGGTCACCTTACCACCGTTGCTTGTATATTTAAAAGCGTTATTTAACAGATTCAGCAAAATCTTCTCAAGTACCTGTGCGTCAAAATAGCTTATAATATCCCGTTGGCCTATATCGCCTGTGATATTAAAGGCTATATTTTTACTCTCTGCTAGAGCTCCAAACTCTGTATATAGGCTCTGGCAAAATTCATCTATTGACATAGGCTGTACCTGTAGGCGGATAGCGCCATCTGCTACCTTTTTAAAATTCATCAGTTCACTTACAAGATTGATCAACCGTTTCACATTGCGTAGCATGAGCTGGTAAGCATGTAAATGTGTTGACTGGCCATCATGTGAGATCAGGTATTCAAGTGGACCACGGATAAGCGTTAAGGGTGTACGGAATTCATGGGAGATATTTGTAAATAACTGTAATTGTTGCTGGTACATTTGCTCACGCTGCTGATGAATGTCTTCTCTTTGTCGTTCTGCTACGGCACGCAGTAGAAGCTCATTCTTAAGCCGGTACCACCGGGCCTGATAAATATAAATACCTACCAGGACCGCCATAATAAGTAAAATGTAAAATAGCTTCGCCGGGAAGCTCTTCCACCATGGTGGTATCATAATAATAGTTACGCTGGCCTGCTGACTATTCCAGACGCCATCATTATTAGAGGCTTCTACTATGAATTTGTACTCAGTAAAGTCAAGGTTACTATAAGCGGCGCTGGCATGGTTACCATCTGTATATTGCCAGACGTGATCGTAGCCTTTCAACATATACCGGAAGCGACATTTCAAAGGGTTCGCATAGTGCATGGCACTAAAGAAAATTACGAAATTATTCTGCAGATAATTAAGGCGTACTGCGGCGACGTTTGTGATATAACGGGCAGAGTCCGCAGCTTCGTTGTTCACAGAAAGGCGGCTAATTTGTGGGACGGCAGCTATAGGGTTGGCTGTGATCTCCAATGGCTGGAAATAATTCAACCCGTTTATACCACCGAAGAATAACATTCCATTGGCTCCGCGGCAGGAAGAATTAACCTTGAAGCTGTTTCCCTGTAGTCCGTCTTTTTTATCATAGCGAATTACCGCACCAGTACGCGGATCTAAACGTTGCAGACCATTGCCTGCCAGCCATATAAAACCTTTATCATCTACTTCCAGTCCTTCTACATCTTTAAAAACACCTTTAGTAAACTGGGTAATGGCGTAAGTATCATCAGCACGGAGGATTATGCGGTTCAGTCCGCCGCCGATAGTTCCTATCCAATATATACTGTCGTTCTGTTTTGCAATCGGATAAGTATAGTTGGAACTAAGTGAATTAGGTTTACCAGTAGCTTCGTAGCTCCAGCTTTTTACAATATTACCTTCCTTATCTATTATAAGTCGCTTCAGGCCATGTGTACTGGAAATCATCAACTGGGGCTTCACGGAATCTGCATGTATAAAAAAGCTTTCCCCGTATTCTTTTACATGGTATTTCCCTACGGCGTCTTTAAAGATTACGCCAAATTTATGTGTATGGTCACCAAACCAGATATTACCAAAGCAATCTTTGGCCAATACATCTATAACATGTGCAGGAAAATTCTCTGCCCCCGGTGGTCGCCAAAGTTCCTGGCGATTGGGGCGCATGACAGTAATACCGCTCTGCCCCCCTATCCACAAATTATGCTCATTGTCAGTTGCCAGTGCCGTGATTGTATTCTCAGGCAGACGCACCGTACTATTATAATTGTTATATACCTGTACCACCTGCTGCTTCTGAAGATCATAGTGGTTCAGCCCATGATCGCTTGTGCCTACCCAGAGATCCTTCCCGTTCTCGTCCAGAATGGCCCGCACATAGCTACCCGAAAGAGAGTAGGGAGTTTCCGGCAGGTGCTGAAGGGTATAAAATTTCTTTTCATTAAGGTCAGCATATTGTACCCCATTGCCAAAACTGACGGTCCATATACATTGAGATTTGTCAATGAAAAGGCTTTGAAGTCCGCTTAGATCGACGTATTTAATGGGACTTTCATTATTGATCTCCTGAACAAAAACCAGGTTTTTATCCAATCTTGTCAGACGCTGACTGCTATTAATCCAGTAATTGCCTCCCGCCTCCTGCACCATATCGCTCACCTCACCACGAATGGCAGCAGTTTTGACCACGCTCGGGTAGTCGCCCACTGTCTGAACCAGGTAAAGTCTTTCACCCGTAGCGAGTAACAGGTGTCGGTTTTGGTCAATAAAGAGTTTGCTGAAGTGATTTTCGGCGCAACCTGCCACTTTTATCATATGCGCAATACCATTTTCGCCCAGCACCCATAAGCCACTTGTAGTAGCCAGATAGAGCTGTCCCCCGACGTCCATAGCTATGTCACTGATGCCGACGCCTTCAGGCAGATGCAGCTTCTTCTCCTGTAGGGTTGTGCCTTTCAGCAAATAACAGCGCAGCTGATCTTTGCTAGCGAGGGCGTAAAAGGTATGTGATGAGGAGATCACAATTTTCGTAAGGTCATTCGCTGACGATCCCTGGCTAACCGGGTAATCGATATATTGACTTGTACGGGTATCAAAACGCTGAAAACCGGCTTCTGTACCCAACCACAAAAAGCCGGTACTGTCGACTGCCATACAGATCACGCGATTGCGGTAAGCATTATTCAGGGGTATATTACTATTATAATATCTCCGGACGTTGTATCCATCAAATTTGTTGATGCCAAAAAGAGTCGACACCCAGATGTATCCCCATCGATCCTGCACAATGTCAGTAGCATCTGTATGAGAAAGTCCCTCATCTACCGTGAGGGCGTTAAAATGGTAAGGGTATGATTGTCCCAATACATGCTGCCTGGTTGTCATCAACATGATCAACCCTGACAACAACACTTTCAAAAAATATCTGTACGGCAGAACTGAGCGTTTTTGGTTTAATACAATCACTGGCAAGTTTACAAATTAAAAACCGCAAAACACGCTACAGTTGGAATTCTTACCTATCAGATGTATGATAGTGACAGAAAAATGTACGATCTGGCAAGCGCATATTATCCACTCCTATAGAAAATAAGTACAAAAGTGTTGGTCATATGCATACAAAGGCAAACTGCCTACCCCTACTTTTCTCAATTTTGAGTTTCTACAATCTTATACCATCATTATCAAATTCCAGTTACAAAACATCCACGCATGAAACGAACACCAACCGACGGAAACAGCTTTAATAAGCGGTGGCTTTCCGGCGTAACCTTGTTGCTGATTTTATTTTTACCATTACTGTCACTTGGCGCAGATATAACAGTCGCCGGACTGATAACGGACGCCTCCGGCCAACCAATACCGGGCGCTAGTATTTTAATAAAAGGGACAAACACGGGCACGCAAACAGACGCAATCGGACACTTTACGCTGAAAGCACCAGATAAGGCTACACTGGTGGTTTCTTTTTTAGGCTATGAAAGCCAGCAGATACCGGTCGCTGGCAGAGCAGTTATAAATGTTCAGCTGCAGGAATCAGCTAAAGTACTAAACGATGTGGTTGTAGTAGGTTATGGTACACAGAAACGAACTTCCCTGACTGCAGCTATATCGACTATTAAGACTGCCGAGATTGCTAACAAACCGGTCGTGAATCTGAGCAACAGCTTAGTGGGAAGAGTATCAGGACTTATTGCCACTCAGGGTTCTGCAGAGCCGGGCTTTGATGCCTCTAATATCCAGATCCGTGGTGCCGGCTCCATCGGAAGTACTGCTCCACTGCTTATCGTGGATGGTGTACCCCGTGATTTCAGCCGGCTGGACCCTAATACAGTAGCAACTTTTACCGTATTAAAAGATGCGGCTGCAGTGGCGCCTTATGGCGTTGCAGGGGCCAATGGTGTAATTCTGGTAACGACCAAAACAGGTAAGGCTGGTAAACCTACACTGGCTTACAATGGATATTATGGATTTCAGAACCCTACGCGCGTACCTAAGTTTGTAAACTCTTACCAGTATGCAATGCTGCGTAACGAGGCAAATGCCAACGATGGACAGCCTGCCGCCTACAGCGCAGAAGATATTCAGAAGTTCAGAGACCATTCTGATCCCGATGGCCACCCTGACGGTCACCCGCTTGACGACATTATTAAGCCTAACCGGCCAATTACTTATCACAACCTGTCTTTAAGCGGTGGCGGCAGCGACTATCAATATTTTGCGTCCGTCGGATACCAGCACCAGGATGGTATGTGGAGTACCACGTATTTGAATAAATATATGGCTAATCTGAGTCTGACTGCGAACGTAACTAAAACCACGAAGGTTAGTCTGATGGCTAATGGTTACGTCGAAGACCAGCATTTTCCTGCTACCGGCGCGGGCAGCATTCTCGACCAGGCCATGCGTCAGGCGCCTACAACGCCGGTTTATTACAGCAACGGTTTATGGACAGGCTATATTGGTCAGTCGCTTATTGGTGAAATTTACCATAGTGGCTACCACCTGAGTGAAAACAGTTCCCTGATCACCCAATTGTCCATTGATCAGCAATTACCTGTTAAAGGACTCAGTATCAAAGCAGTAGTTAGCTACGACAATGGTCCGGACCCTATCTTCAACAACAAAACTTCCTTCCAGCGCGAATACCGGACACCCATCCCATTCTGGAACGTGGATACGACCAAACGTCCATACGAATATGTGAAGGGTATTCAGGGAAATTCCAAGGCCCAGTTCTACGAAGATTTTTCGATGAATAAGGCGCTTACTTACCAGGGAATGCTTAATTATATTGGTCACTTCGGTAAAAGTGATATTACTGCGCTGGCCGTCGTGGAAAATCGCTCGGTAAAATATCAGACGTTCCGCGCACAACGTATCAACTATAACCTGGACATTGATGAGCTGAACTTCGGTGGTCCGGCCGCTTCAGATGCAACCAGCTCCGGACTATCCAACGGTCAGCGCCAGCTCGGATACGTCTACCGCATCGGTTATAGTTATGACAATAAGTATCTTTTCGAGGCAGCTGGTCGTTACGATGGCAGCTACCTGTTTGCACCTGGTAACAGGTTTGGCTTTTTCCCTGCATTCTCTGCCGGCTGGCGTATTTCCGAAGAAGCATTCATGAAAAAGATCACATGGATAGATCAACTTAAGTTACGAGGTTCCTGGGGCGAATCCGGAGCATATCCCAGCTCCGGCGGCAGCATCCAGACTTACCAGTACCTGAGTCCTTACAATGTAAATGGAAATTCTGCTGTAATTGGCGGCAATACTACACAAGGCATCAAAGAAGCGCTCCAGGGGAATCCTGATATCACCTGGGAACGTGCCAGGAAAACAGATATAGGATTTGATATAAGTCTGTGGAAAGGCTTATTGAGTATAGAGGCAGATTATTTTAGTGAAAAACGTTCCAATATGCTTGTAGGCATAGGTAACTCCTTACCCGCAGAATATGGTATTGGTGTAGGTTTGATTAACGCTGGTATCATGCAGAACAGGGGGATTGACCTTAGCCTGGGCAGTAGCAAAACATTCTCTAACGGTTTACGACTGGATGTGACGGGTACTTTTACCTATGCACGTAACAAGCTGCTGAAAGTATACGAGAACGATGCTACCTACAAAAATGTCAATCGCCGTCAAACCGGACGCCCTAACGGTACGCAGTTTGGCCTCCAGGCCATCGGCTATTTCCAGGAGAATGATTTCAATAGTGATGGAAGCCTGAAAGCTGGCATTCCTGTACCCAGTTTCGGTAATGTAAAGGCGGGAGATATACGTTATGCCGACTTATTAGGTCCAGACGGTAAACCCGATGGCAGAATCGATGCAAACGACATCACCCGCATCGGTTACTCCAGTACACCTGAAATTATTTATGGCCTTGAGCCTCGTCTGTCTTACAAGGGATTTGACGTGGACCTGCTGTTCCAGGGTTCCGGTCACAGTTCCCTGTATGTGAGCCAATACTTTGTATGGCCCTTCCAGTCATCCGGCTCAGCCACTGAGCTGGCATACGAGGATCACTGGACGCCTACCAATACTGACGCATTATATCCAAGAATTACAGGCGCACCTACCGCCAACAATACACAGCAATCATCCTGGTGGATGCGTAATACATCCTACCTGCGGCTTCGTAGTGCTGAGCTGGGATATACATTCTCATCCAAAACCCTGGGTCACAGTATCAGCTCGCTCCGCCTGTACGTTTCCGGGCAAAATCTCTTCACCTGGACTCCCCATATCAGGGAAATACTGGATCCGGAGAATAACAGCAGCAATATGAACTACTTCCAGCAACGGGTTATCACATTCGGTATTAATGCCACTTTTTAAATGTAAAAATCATGCAATATAAATATAATTCATACGGTCATGTCCTCGTGCTGGCACTGCTGATCTTCATTACGAGCGCCTGCAAAAAAGATGGCTTTCTGAATGTAGATCCAAAAGGATCCCTCACTGATGAAAGCACCTTCGCCACTGAAGCAAATGCTGATCTTTTCGTAAATGATATTTACGACCAGCTGCCTGATATGAATAATGAATCTCAGCTGCTGGACCAATGGACGGATAACAGTTGTGTAGGCGCCACGTGGATGACAGGACAATCCCTCATCCGTTCTAATGCGTTGAATCCATCAAATGCGCCGGATGGACCTGGCGCTATGTTTAAATGGTCCGAGAACTACAGCCGAATCCGCAGATGTAATGTGTTCCTGCAGCAAGCTGCAAAATACCGGGATCATTTCTCCGATGAATGGTATCAACAACGCGTAGCGGAAGTAAAATTCCTGCGTGCACTGTTTTATTCCTTCTTGTATCAAAACTATGGAGGTGTTCCGCTGATATCCGAGCCACTGAATAATCAGACGATGGGCGACAAAATATTCATTCCTCGCGCCAGCATGGAGGAGACGCTGGCATTTATCGAAGCTGATTGCGATGCCGCGGCTGCTGATCTGCCTACAAAAGCTGCTGCTACAGGCCGCGCTACTAAAGGTGCTGCCCTTACCCTTAAAGGAGCAGTAGATCTGTTTGCTGCCAGCATCCTTGTAAATACTAATAACGATCCGGCCCGATGGGCAAAAGCTGCCGCTGCTAATAAAGCGGTTATAGATCTTAATGTTTATGACCTCTTCCCTGACTACAATGGGCAATTTCTGGCAGCAAACAACTGGAACATTGAAACGATCTTCGCAAGAGGGTATGCAGTCCCAAGCAAAGGACACCGCCGGGAAGGTATGCAGGGACCAGTGATTGTACATGGCGTACAACAGGCATGGGGAAATCTTGAACCTACCCAAAATCTGGTGGACGACTATGAAATGGCGAATGGCCTGCCTATTACAGACCCTGCTTCCGGTTACGATCCGCAACAACCATATGTAAACCGCGAGCCACGATTTTATGCGACGATTGTATATGACGGCTCTACCTGGCAGGGTTACACATTCCTATCACGTGTAGGCGGCAATAACCAGATCGATCTGGGTTCCTCCAGCGACATCAGTAATACTGGTTACAATGGCAAAAAAACCCTTGACGAATCTATTCTTGGCCAGACCAGTCTCGGAATTTACCCCGGTACTTCCAACTATATCTTTTACCGCTATGCGGAAGTACTGCTTAACTATGCTGAAGCGCAAAACGAAGCTACCGGACCGGATGCCAGTGTATATAGTGCCATTAATAGTGTGAGAAGACGCGCTGGTTTACCTGCGTTACCGGCAGGAATGACCCAAACCGAAATGCGTATAAATATCCGCCGCGAACGCAGAATAGAACTTGCGTTTGAAGACAAACGCTGGTACGACATCCGCCGCTGGGATATCACTACAAAGGGGGAAGCCGTACTTACTCATCCGCAATATGGTATGAAAATTACGACGGAGGCTAATGGTAGACTAACCTATACCAAGGTACCCATATTTAACAGTACATTCTCACAACATATGAACTGGCTGCCCATTCCACAAAGTGCAATGGAACAAAACACACGACTTACACCTAATGCGGGATATTAAACGTTGTATGGTATAAATAAACCAGTACAGCGCCGGCTCCCCGGCGCTGTACTGGTTTAATGAAGCGGAACCAATCTCTTTACTAAAATAAAATCATGAAGTTTTCATTATTAAGTCTATTGATTGCCGTCAGCATGACCGGGTCGTCTTACGCATTCCAGCAAATACAGCTACAGCACGGCCCATGGCACAGCAAAACTGACACCGCGACTGTGCCCAAAGAAATTGAAGATCCGGAATGCCTGGGTATCAACAAAGAACCTGCCCATGCCACCCTGATGCCTTACGCAGATCTGAAAGAAGCACTCAACGCAAATCGCTATGCCTCTTCTTTTTCAAAGTCACTCAACGGCACCTGGAAGTTCAATTACGTACCCTGGCCGCAACAAAGACCGGTGGACTTTTACAAACCAGATTTTTCAGTGGAAAAATGGGCAGATATCAAAGTACCGTCCTGCTGGCAGGTAGAAGGTTATGGCACACCATACTATAGTAATTTCAATTATATCTTTCAGAAGGATTTTCCCCGGGTAATGAGTACTCCGCCAGTCAATTTTACAGCCTATAAAGAACGTAATCCGGTAGGCAGCTATCGCCGTAATTTTGATGTACCTGCTGACTGGGATGGCCGGCGGATATTTATAACCTTTGATGGCGTAGACGCAGGTTTTTTCCTATGGGTGAATGGTCATAAAATTGGCTATAGCGTCAATAGCCGCAATGCTGCGGAGTTTGACATCACTGAATTTGTGAAACCCGGCGCAAATATCATTGCTGTGGAAGTGTATCGTTTCACTACCGGCAGTTATATGGAAGATCAGGACATGTTCCGCCTTAGCGGCATTTTCCGCAATGTAACGCTGTGGAGCGCGCCCCAGGAGCATATCCGTGACTTCCTTATAAGTACTGATCTCGATGCGAACTATGTGCATGCCACCCTGAATGCATCCGGTAAAATAAAAAACTACGGCACTACAAAAACACCAGCAAGAAAAGTATCCGTAGAATTGTATGATGGTACAAAACTGATTAAATCAGGTACAGCGGATGTAAGCGCCCTTCAGCCAGGCGAGGAAGCATCCTGGAAAGTCGCTTTTCCGGTATACAATCCCCGTAAATGGACCGCTGAAACCCCAGCGCTTTACACTACTGTAGTTACTGCACTTGACGGAAAAAAGGTAATAGAAACCATGTCGTCCCGCACCGGTTTCCGTAAAATAGAAATCAAGGGAAGGGTATTCATGGTAAATGGTGTTGCAGTAAAACTGAAAGGTGTAAATCGTCACGAGAACTGGCCGGAAACAGGACATACAGTGTCTGAACCCGATATGGTCCGGGACATCCTGCTGATCAAACAGGCTAACTGTAACCACGTGCGCACGTCACACTACTCCAATGATCCCCAGTGGTATGAGCTATGCAACGAGTACGGCCTCTACCTGCTCGCAGAGGCGAATGTGGAATCACACGGCGCATGGGACGAATTTAATGAAGATCCCCGCATTAAAGCGGCTATCATAGACCGGAATATCTCTAATGTGGAGAATTTCAAAAATCATCCTTCAGTCATTATCTGGTCTCTCGGCAACGAATGCGGTAGCGGAGGCACCAATTTCCGCGCAGCATTGGCCGCGATCCAAAAGCTGGATCCCACCCGCCCTACGCACTATCAGGGATTTGGCACAGGTGATAAAAACCCCAGTGATATGGACAGCGAGATGTATACGCAATTACACGAGGTACGTCGCCACGCTACTGAACCAGGCCTGACCAAACCATTCTATCTCTGCGAATACGCGCACGCGATGTTTAACTCGATGGGCAGCGTAGAGGAATATAGCGACTTGTTTGATGAATATCCGGCATTGTTAGGCGGTTGTATCTGGGAATGGGAAGACCAGGGTATCTGGAACCGTATTGATCCTCAACACCCCATCATTGCTTACGGCGGAGGTTTTGGTGAATGGCCAAACGACCGTTTCTTTATTCATAAAGGCGTAGTATTTTCTGACCGCAGTGTCAAGCCTCATTACCCGGAACTAAAACATGCATATCAGTGGATTAAAGTTAAACCAGTTGATATTGCCCGGGGTAAATTACGAATATTGAACAAATACCAATTTATCACGCTGAATGGCTATAATGCCAGCTGGACGTTGATGAAAAATGGTGTTATTACCGATAGCGGAAAAATAATGCTTCCGCCTGTTGCAGCAGGCGATTCTGCTGACGTACAATTACCCAGATTCACTAAGCGCACATCAAATGCTGAGTATATTGTGCGACTTTCTTTCAAATTGACAAATGAAGAAAGCTGGGCGCATAAAGGTTTTGAAGTAGCCTCACAGCAACTGGAAATACCTGGCGGGAATGGCGACTTCACAGGCATTATGCAAAAAGGCCCACTTGCAGTAAAAGAAGCTGACAATGATATCGAGATTGATGGCAGTAATTTTTCACTTGTTTTTAATAAGCAGAAAGGAACCTTTACCTCGATAAAAAGCAAGGGACAGGAAATGCTGGAAACAAACGGTGGCCCCCTACTCCATTTATGGCGTGCCCCTCATCGCAATGACGACATGTGGGCGGATGATGAATGGGAGCGCTATGGTCTTAAAAGAATGGAGTGGAGCGCAAGCGATATAGCAATAAAAAATGAGGGTGATATAACTATTACTGCAACACTAAATGGAAAAGGCCGCAACGGCTTCACCGTAAATCACCAGGTTTCCTATGTAATAAGCGGTGATGGTGTGGTAAAAGTAAATAATAACCTCAGCTTTGGAACTGTGAATATTCCACTCGCAAGAGTTGGTGTAAGATTACTACTAAAAAGTAATCTGGATAAATTTCAGTATTATGGCCGTGGCCCTGAAGAGAACTATGCTGATCGTAAATCAGGCGAAGATGTAGGTATCTGGGGAAGCAGTGTAAAAGCGCAACTCACTCCTTACGAAAAACCCATGGAATGCGGTAACCATGAAGATGTGCGCTGGGCGACTGTGCGTAGCAATGAGGCTTCACTGTCTGTTGTAAAAACTAAAGACCTCCTGCAAGTATCTGCCCTGCCGTATCGCGACGAGGATCTGCAGCATGTTGAGTATCGCATAGACTTGCCGGAGAGCAAACTTACGGCGCTTTGCATATCCACACATACTTTGGGTGTAGGCTCAAACTCCTGTGGTCCCCGTCCTCTTGACCGCTTTGTGCCGCGTGCTGTGTCACAATCTTTTTCTTATGTACTAAAAATACAATAATTCTATGGTCGTTTGACTATCCTCGGGATATGGGTTGATTGTCTGTAATCGAAAAGGACATATCCCGGGGATAACCAACGATCAAGCCTTCTAACAATCCTTTACCATATCATTGGCCATCCCGACGGATACTCCTGACGCTGAAATAAGATGGGCAACTGATCAAATGTTAACCTGGTAGTTCAAGGTAAGTTCATCACCTGCCTTTCCTCGTATGCCCCAATTACGCGCCGGTGTCTCGATAAGTGTGATCTCTACATCATTCGGTTCAATACCCAAAATGGAGCGAAAAGATGCAAAAATGAGCTGATATAATTTTTTCCTGGCTTCGACCGTACGCCCCTCAAATAGCAGTATCTCTATAATCACATATCGATCACTACGATCTTCCGGATAAAGGAAATCACCATTATCAAGATATACGCATCAGGCATATGAACCCTTTTTTCATCACCAATGTACCTTCAGTTCGGGGTTGGCAAAAAAAATACAACAATACAATTACTGGTGAAACCTGGCAATATCCTGAGTTTAAAGGTTATCACTCTGAGATATCGGCCAATACCGTAGTAGATAATCTCAATTAGGTGCTGCATTCGCGCCCTTGTGTTTTCAGAATGACACTATACATTGTCATTCAACACATTATCAGCAATTTCGCATCCATTCCGGTTCACAAAACGAAAGAGGCTATCAAATTGAGATGCCTCTTTTGTTTATCTCAAATTTATCGATCTCGCCATCTTCTTCGGCTTGTACGTCCTTTCTGTTTTGTTAAAACCAACCTGAAATTTTACTTTCGTACAATATGAATATTTATACTACCCCTGGGGCTGTTACCATTACCTGTCATAAGCGAAACGCACTTTATCTGGAACAGGAAATAAAGGAGCTTGGCTTTGAGCAGACAGAAACTTTTGTTACCGGTGTAAGGTTAAAAGCAACAGTAAATGAATGTATCAGGCTCAACCTGAATCTCCGTTGCGCCAGTCAGGTGTTATATAGTCTTCAATCTTTTGAGGCAGGTAATGCGGATGATGTGTACAATAATATTCACCAGTATCCCTGGGAAGATATTTTACCCGATGGCGGTTACTTTTCCATCACCAGCAATGTCAGCAACGAAAGTATCAATAACAGCATGTATGCTAACCTGCGCGTGAAGGATGCCATTATTGACAGGATACGTGAAAAAACGGGGAAACGTCCCTCTACCGGCGCAGCTTTAACGGGCGCCGTCATTCATTTGTTCTGGAAAGATGAACATGCCGAAATATTTGTCGATACCTCGGGTGATTCACTGGCCCGTCATGGGTACCGTGCAATATCCGGTCCTGCGCAAATGCTGGAATCACTGGCTGCCGCCACCATTTATGCTTCCCGTTGGGACAGAGTGAGTCCATTCGTGAATGTTATGTGCGGTTCCGGTACTGTTGCTATTGAGGCCGCAATGATCGCCACTAACCGCAGACCTGGTCTGTTCATAACCAACTATGCCTTCATGCACCTGAAGGGTTATGATATACAGGTATACCAGCAGGAGGATGCCCGGCTCGAAGAGCAGATCAAAGAAATACCGGGGCTTCGCATTATCGCCACTGATCACAGTGCAAAAGCCATCGAGAGTGCCCGTAAGAATGCGATAGCAGCCGGTGTAGGCAAACTGATAGAATTTGCTGTTTGTGATTTTACTGCCACAAAGGTGCCTCCCGGTGTGCCCGGTGTTTTTTATGTCAATCCTGAATACGACGAGCGAGCAAATGAAATAATGGTGCTCGAAGAAACATATAGTCGTATCGGTGATTTTATGAAACAAAAATGTGGTGGTTACTTTGGCTATGTATTTACCGGTAATCTGGAATTGGCTAAAAAGATCGGCCTGAAAGCTAAACGACGTATAGAGTTCTATAGCAGTACTATTGACTGCCGCCTGCTGGAATATGAATTGTACAGCGGTACCCGTACGGAGCCAAAAGTAACGGAGACTCCGCCTACTACAGCGTAAATCAATTAGTCATAATGATACCAGGTAGAACGGTTGACGCCATATCAGCGTCGTATTATCTCCTGTATGTAGCCGGGCCAGCAAATGCCGATAAATATGAATGAACTGACTAAGATCCTGCTGGAATATTCTTCTTTTAACCATCAGGAGATCGAACTTATAAGTGACCGTATCAGGCACCGAGAACTTTCCCGGGGCGATTACCTGCTGAAATCAGGAAGGATTGCCAGGGAGCTGGCATTCGTCACATCCGGCATTATCCGTGTGGCGCTGCAATCGGAAACAGGAGATGATATCACCAGGGCCTTCATCCCGGAATATCATTTCGCATTAAATTTTAATAGTCTTAATAATCAGGTGGCATCCGGCGTCAGCTTTATTGCTGTAACAGATTGCCGGCTCCTTGTCATCGTTGAGCAGGACTTAACGGAGTTGGGCAATACGATCCCTCACTGGCAGCGATTCCTGTCAAATATCGCTGTCAAAGTGCTGTCCAATAAAATGAATCTGCTGAATGACATGATGTTACAGGATGCAGAGACGCGGTACTTAGAGTTCTTAAAAATATATCCGGGATTGGCCAACCGTATTCCATTGTCGACCCTGGCATCTTACCTCGGTATCAATCAGTCTACGTTAAGCCGGATACGGAGAAATATCTCATAGTTTTTTGACAATTGTCAAAAAAAGGACTGTTGGGAAAGGTGAATTTTGAAGAAAAACAACATGTCAATTTATTCACCAGAAAGCGCTCCATACGGCAAAATTGATATCAGCAATTGGCGGCAAGCCCATAACAACAAATGGGCATTCAACCATGTCAATGAAATCATTCCCACGACAACAGTAGAAAACGACAGTCAACGCTCATTTATATTCCGGCACACTGAAGAAAATATCAACGATCCGCTTTTTGAACAGCTTCTAGCTGAGACGGAAACAGATGCGATAATTGTTCTGCACAAGGGAAGAATCGTCCATGAACAGTATGCCAATGGGAATAATAAAGATACACATCACATCCTTATGTCAGCAACCAAGGCAGTTATCGGCCTGCTTGCCGGGATCATTGAACAAAAGGGCATGATCGTCCTTAAAACGCCGGTGTCAGCTTATATCCCGGAACTACATGGAACGACTTATGGCAGTATCACGCTGCGCAACCTGCTTGATATGCGTTGTGGTATTATTCTCAATAAAGAACAGGAGATGCGTTATGCAAAGGCCGCCAACTGGGATCCTGTGCCGCCAACAGATACCCGGATCGGCCTACATGATTTCTATCTGGAATTAAACAATCTGCAACCTACTTCCGATGATACTTTCCGATATATTTCCGCCAACACCGATCTGCTTGGCTGGGCGATTGAACGGGCAACAGGCCAACCAGTAAACAAATTGCTGAGTGAAATAATCTGGCAACCAATGGGGGCTGAACATCCTGCATATATGACTGTTGATATCAATGGAGCAGCAAGATGTACAGGCGGACTGTGTGCAACAATCCGGGACTTCGCTTTACTGGGACAATCTATCATCGGCCAAGGTGGACAGCAACAAGGCATTCCGGCAATTATACCTTCTACCCTGTTGGATGATATTGCCGAAAATGGTGACCGGGAAGCCTGGCAGAACGGAGAATGGGGGAAAGCATTTGCGGCGATCAGTGATAATATGGCCTATCGCTCCGGATGGTATATCATTCATTCCGATCCGAAGTTAATATTCGCCATGGGCATTTATGGCCAATATCTTTTTCTTGATCCTTTTAACCAGATAGTGATCGCCAAGTTTTCATCCTGGAAGGATTCATTGGATTATAGCGCCATCAGTAAGACACATCAGCTGGTAGCCAGGATACGCAGTATATTGACCGGGGAAACCGTTTAGACCCCTTCAAACATTGATGCAATTGGTTATGCTCATTAAGCTTATAAAGAGAAGGTGCCTCAATTTGAGGCACCCAATTGTCTTTTATATTCCAGCGGTGATAAATTAGTCTTTGCTTTGAACAAGCGGCTAAGCGACTGTGGATGTTCGAACCCCAACACATAGGCAATCTCACTTACGGAGCGTTCCGTTGTTGATAACTGTTCTTTAACATGCTCGATGACCCTGTCCTGGATATAGTGCTGCGTACTCTTTCCCGTCAGTAGTTTTAGTAAGCTGCTCAGATAACCTGGTGAGACATTCAACGATGAAGCGATATACTGAACCGTTGGAATGCCCTTCGTCGAAAGATGTTCCTGATTGAAATACTCGTCTAACAAGCTTTCCAGGCGCTCAAGGATAAAGTGACCTGACTTTTTACGGGTAATGAACTGACGCTGATAAAATCTGTCGGCGTAGGTCAGCAGTAATTCAAGTTGCGCAAGGATGACCGGCTCACTGAATTTGTCAATGTTGTTTTTATATTCCTGCGCCATAATTTCCATAATACCCTGAATGGATTTCTGTTCCTTATCAGACAGGAATAAAGCTTCATTGACGGAATAACTAAAATACTCGTATTGCCTGATTGACTTTGACAGGGACGTTTTCCAGAGAAAATCAGGATGAATCAGTAATATCCAGCCGGAACGGTTGATGGAATCTGCGCTCAGCAGCTCAACTTCAAATACCTGTCCGGGCGCCATGAAAAACATCACTCCTTCTTCAAAATCTCCGGACTGCTGACCATACTTCATATTGCCCTTAAAATCTTTATCCAGCAGGATCGTGTAAAAATCAAAAACAAAACTCATGCTGGCTTTACAAGGCAGGGTAACAGACTCATAGTCAACCACGCTGATCAGTGGATGCTCAGGTTTGGGAAGCCCCATTACCCTATGATATTCACTGATTGTTTTTATACTATGGACCACCTTCTTTTCCATACCCGAAGTTAATGATTAATGTTGCGTGATTTCTTCCAGCTTTTTAACAAGGTTTTCAGGTTGTTCACGCATAGCGTAGTGTCCGCCTTCAAGACTATAGATTTTCCATTTTCTTTCCTTTGCTCTTGCAATACCCATTTTGTCGTGAGCAGGACTTCCTTTCCCGTCCTTGGTCATCTGGATAAATACTGCCGGGATTTTCCGGGCCAGGGGATTGCTCAGTTTTACCGGCTCGATAAAGGTGTTAAGCGGTTGCGGAACATCTTTCGGCGTCGTTCCAAAAGGATAAAGTACCATACTATCTTTTATATTCCCCTGGGTCATAGGCGCCCATAGATCACCACACACATCTTTGGCGCTTTCTCCGTCATTAGGCACCATTGCATCCAGATAAATGAGTTGTTTGATGCGACCCGGCACCTGTTCTGCTACCCCGGAAATCACCATTCCCCCATAACTGTGGCCAACAAGGATCACATTATGCAGGTCTTCAAACTGCATCAGGTTCCGGATGTCGTTGATATAGGTTGTCAGGTTAATGCCGGGATTTGCCAGATGAACTCTTTCTCCCAGTCCGGTAAGTGTAGGCCGGTATACGATATTTCCGTGTGCGCTTAATATAGAGTCAACTTTTGCGTAGTCCCAGCCCCCGTCCCAGGCACCGGGAACGAACAAATAGGTATCGCGTTGTTGTCCATGACAGATAGCAGAGATGGTGAGGCTCAAAAAGAAGATTAGTTTTTTCATGAAATAACATTTAGTAGACACAAAATTGGCTTGTCTACTGCTGGCGGGCCTAACCGAATCTGCTTTTGTTGTAACAAAATGTGAGATGTCATTATTGAGCTCTCTTCTCAAGAGCAAAAACGTCCATTATAAAATAAAAATCCTCCATGTTCCAGGAATGAATACCAGGCCATCTTTGCATTGAAATAATCGTTTACAGGTCAGCGCTAAAAAAGGCTTGACCAGAATGATACCAATACGATTTTACACAATTCAAAATATGGAATTATGAAGCTATTTTATTTCACAGATCCGATGTGTTCCTGGTGTTATGGCTTTAGCACTACGGTGAAAAAGATAAAAGAGGAGCATCCTGATGTTGACTTACAAATTATATCTGGCGGATTTGCGCCGTTTAGCGACCAGGTTGTAACAGATGAGTATAGAAAATTCCTGGAGTATCACTGGAGAAATGTAAACCTGCGAAGCGGACAACAATTTGATCATGCAATGAAGTTTGTGTCAGATACCTTCCGTTATGACACCGAACCCTCAAGCCGTGCGCTCACAGTAGTACAAAGCCTATTACCGGAAAAGGATTTTGAATACCTGCGTCTTTTGCAACAATCATTTTATGTCGAAGGCAGGGATATTACAAATGATGGCGTATTAGCTGACCTGGCTGAAGCCATTGGCATAGATAAGCACACTTTTTCAGCGCGTTTTCATTCCGATGAAATGAAGCGGAAAACATTGCAGGGGTTTGAGTTTAGCCGTCAATTAGGCGTGCAGGGGTTTCCAACACTGCTTACTTTAGAAAAAGGCGCTGTTAAGGTGATCTGCCGTGGATACCAGCAATATGACGCATTAAAAGGCGCTATCGATCAGCAGTTAAGTATGGCAAGCGAGATAACGTCAGGCGTTGGTCAGTCCTGTTCAGGTGAATCCTGCGAACGCTAAGACTTACCCACTATACAAAGTGTGCTCCCGTGTATTGTGAGGCAGGGGGTGTAAGATGGGGCACTACAAACAAAAATGATTTATCAATAAATTTCATTTAAGCATGTCGGTTTCAGATCTATTTAAGCCGCTTACGCTGTTGCATGGTCCGGCCATGAGAAATCGTTTCATGATGGCGCCGCTTACCAATCAGCAAAGTGAGCATGATGGCACCGCATCCGAATTCGACCAATTATGGATCGAACAGCTTGCAAAAAGTGGCTATGCACTGATCCAGACCTGCGCAGCCACAGTAGAAGCGGGAGGCATCGCATTTGAACGCCAGTTAGGTATTCACAGCGATGATCATTTACCAGGTCTCAGGAGGATGGCCAGCAGCATTCGTGAAGGAGGCGGATTGTCAGCGGTGCAGTTACACCATGCCGGGCATCGTGCCGACCCGTTATTAGGGGGAATCCCTTCACCTGCTTCCAGTGATACATTGCCAGGCATTAACGCGATCACAACAGAAGCGGTAGAGCGCATTCGCGACAGTTTCATCACGGCGGCAAAGAGAGCGCAACTGGCGGGTTTCGATGGTATCTCCGTACACGGTGCATTCGGATGGATCCTTTCGGAATTCATGTCTCCGGATTTGAATAACCGTAAGGATAAATATGGCGGAAGTCTGGAAAACCGTGCACGGTTCACGATCGAAGTGATCAAGGGCATTCGCCGGAGCTGCGGACCAGACTTTCAGATTGGCTGGCGACTGTCAATCGAACGCTACGGATTGCGTATGGAAGAATTGCGGGAAATCACCGGGGAGATCTTCGATCAAGAGCTGATCGACTATCTGGACCTGGCTTTGTGGGACTCTGCGCAGATTGTACGGGAAGGAAAGTATAAAGGGAAGACTATGCTCAGCGTATTTACTGAACTTCCCCGAAAGGGCGTGCGTCTGGGGGCAGCCGGAAAAATCTATAGTGCCCGGCGAGCAGGAGAATTGCTGGATGAAGGTTGTGATTTTGTGCTGATTGCACGGGCGGGTATTCTTCAACGGGATTTTCCCCTTCAGGTGATGGCCAATCCTCTTTATGATAGTCCTAAGCCACCAGTACCGGCCGAATATCTTCGGAAAGGGGGACTAAGCGAGCGGTTTATCAGTTCATTGCGGGGATGGCAGACCTTCGTGAAGCCAGGATCTCCGTGAATACTATCAACAGCGCGTAAGACGGGCTTTGTTTCCAACTGGCATTAAACGAACAGACATACTAATATAATACGCGCGCTTGCGCAACAAAGGCTTGCAATTAATTGCAGGTCTTGGTTGTTTGTGCCCGGAAATCGAAAAACTACAACAGCAGTATCCCATTGCAAGCACCCGCATAAGCACGTTACAGCAGGCAACCGGCAATGCCCATCTTTTGTTTAAGATTGGTATCGCTAATTACCTGGAAGTAATAACTGCCCCAAATAATATGCTGCAAAGCGAACTGGAGCTGGCTTCCTTTAAGCGGCAGCAGCTTAGCGCTGTGGCAAGGCTGTACTGCTCGCTTGGCGGCTGGAAATAGGCAGGATTATAAGTGGATGTGGGCACACAAAGTTGTCCATTAAATAGTCGAAAACATCCATTCATCACGAACGTAGACACAGCGATCTTTGTGTTATAAATCAATATATATGAACAAAACAGCAGTAATCATTTTATCTGATCCCAAAGCTGGTTCAGAAGAAGCTCTTGGACGTGTATTCAACGCATTAGCGTCGGCATATGAATTTAAACACGCAGGTGAAGATGTAAAGATCATCTTTCAGGGTGCAGGTATCAGATGGCCTGAGCAACTGGAGAAAGCTGATCATCCTGTTAATGGACTTTATCTGCAGGTAAAGGATTATGTACATGGTCTTTCTAAAGGCTGCGTTACCGTATTCGGCACGGAAATTTCCGGATATGATCTGTTAAGCGATAATGAAGTACCGGGAACGCCAGGTCTGCCAAGCTTACTTAATCTGAGAAATGAAGGTTACAATATCTTAGTTTTCTAATCAGGTTTGCTGACTGTCCTCCGGTTATGCGGGGGACATTTTTTACTCTTAACTTTAATACGCGGAACAGGTTTAGGTTTCATATCCATCTACGAAAGAAAGCAGCAGAGCTACTATGTTTAACCTCATTCAGGGCATCGCGGACACTGGTTTGAAAACTATCTCATTGAGATCAAAAGAAATTTATTTTTCTATTTACTGTGAATTACTTTAAGGATTTTGCAATCGTTTTTTTGAATTTCGATATAAGCAACGCCCCCTCTTTTCTTTTTAGGAAGCGAGCCATCTACTGCCCAAACACTATCTCCCACCAGAGAAACAACATAGGGTTTTTCATCATAAATTCTCTCCCCATAAATAGGCAACCAAATAGCTTCGGCTATTTTCTTTGCTGTTTCCTCATCTGGCACATAGTCACTAGCGCTCGTTTTATCATTCGTATTCTCTTTTGCGGAGATACATATGGAGGTTATTAAGGCAACCAAAATAAGAAGCATAACATTTTTCATACTACCACCATTATTTACCGTTAAAATAATAGAAAAATCTGTTAGCAGTATATAGCCCGTGATATATCTTTTGAGAGAGCATACAGTATGGTAATAAAACAAATACCTTCAGGTATGTCGCCTGAAGGTATTTATTCGTTACTTCTTTCACGGAAGAAGGAAAATATCAATCAATGTGGATGCTCGCAATGCCTTTTTCCAGAGCATGTTCTTTAATCCCTGGAAGTTTGACACCTTCTACCCGGAAAACGGTCACGTCAGTCATCCCTAAAAGTCCCAGGAAGCTTTTCAGATAAGGCGCAACGAAATCATTAGGTTTAGAAGGGCCTTCGGAATAAACACCCCCGGAAGACATCGCTATATACACTTTTTTACCTTTGACCATTCCAACCGGTCCATTTTCGCTATAACCGAAGGTAATGCCAGCCCTGGTAATATGATCGCCCCATGCTTTTAAGGTAGTAGGAATCGTCAGATTATAGAGTGGTGCACCGATGACGAGGATATCGGTTGCCATTAATTGTTTCACTGCCTCGTCCGAATAGCGTATTGACGCTTTGGCTTCTGGTGTCAACTGATCAGCCGGTGTAAACATCGACTGAAGGATCAATGGCGTCAGATGCGGGATGTCCAGGTTGTTCAGGTTGACTTCTTCGACTGTACTGCCGGGGTACTTTTCGATAACCTTATTCACAATTGCATTGCTGAGTTTATAACTGTAAGATTCATTGCCCTGAATACTCGAAATCAGATGAAGGATACGTTTCATAAAACCTTGATTATTATTTATTAGCATTATATAGCGGAGACCCGGCGCCGGCTTTACCCGCTCCTGCTATTACTGCCAGCAAAGGTACTTGTGACAACCGGTGAATGGATCCTACTTACCTAAAGGAAAGCGCTCACTTTCAGGAAAGTGCGTAACTTTAGATATGGCTATAATGGTTGATAACAGAGAGACGATTCCTTCCAAACAGGAATGTGACAGTTCACTTAACTACGTGGTGGATGCATTATATGTGCTTGGGGGTAAGTGGAAATTACCACTGATTTTAAGCCTTGTACAATCCCCTAAGCGGTTTAATGAAATTCAGCATGAACTGAGCGGGATATCTCCGAAGATACTGGCGAAAGAGTTGAAAGATCTGGAGCTGAATGAATTTATTACGCGTAAGGTATACGCCGGTACACCGGCAACGATTATTTATGAGGCAACACCTCATAGTCTGACGTTGAAAGATGTATTACGCGAATTAAGCGCATGGGGGAAGGAGCACCGGCAGAAGATAAAAATGAGTATGAGACGGGAAGCTGAAAAACGTGCCTAAGCAGGTTCTTCTTCAGGGATGCTTACAGATTCCGCTCTTTCATCGTCAACAGCGCATTTTCAACTGCGGAAAAGAGTCTGAATTCAACGCTTATGGTTGTTCCTTTATTGCTGTGAATGCTAAACTGTCCTCTGAGTTGTTTTGCGAGTCCCTGCATCATTTCCATTCCCAGTGAGCTTGATTGACGGATATCAAAATCTGGCGGCAAACCTTTCCCGTTATCGCTAATCGACATCACCACTGTATTGGTATCTTTATGACTACGGAATGTAACGGTGATTTCTCCTCCATTTTTACCAAACGCATATTTAATGGCATTGGTAATGGCCTCGTTTAATATCAGTCCGACAGGAACAGCCTGTGCTACGTCAATGTTAATCCCTGCTATCTGCTGTATAAATCTGACCTTTCTTTCTGAAGTATCAAATCCATCCATCATATATCTCAACAGATCCGCTACATATTCCGGCATATTGATGCTGGAGAGATTATCCCCGCTATATAGTTTCTGGTGGATCAATGCAATTGATCTTACCCTGTTACCACTTACCATGATTGCTTCAATGGCATCTGAGTTTCTAAGATGTGCTGATTGAGAATTCAGGAGGCTCATGATAATCTGCAGATTGTTCTTTACCCGGTGGTGTATCTCCTTCAGTAACCATTCTTTCTCTTTCAGAAACTGGTCTTTCTGGGACAGGAGTGTTTGCAGTGCTTTATTTTGTCTGTCAATCTCCTCCCCCTGCAATTGCAGTTTAAGGTTGCTACGTTGTTTATTACGATATCCGTAGTAGGCCCATATAGCCAGCAGAAGCAGGAAAAGCGCACCTGCGATTATGACATTTCTGACTGTATTGGCTCGCTGTAAGGCTGCTACGTTCTTTGTTTCTTTATTACGAAGTATTTCGATGTCCTTCAATCGCTGCTCTGTTTGATATTTAAGACTCAGCTCATTCATTTCCCTGCTTCTATGTACGCTATTGATCGAATCATACAGATTTTTGTGGCGCTCAAAGTTTTTGATGGCCGACAGGTAATTTCCGAGGGCAGAATCCGATTTAAACAGTAGCTCATAGGTTTCCAATGCCTGTCCGGCATCGAGGAACTGTGCATTTTGCATTGATTTATTCAGATATAGATTTGCTTCACGATATCTTCCGCGTTCAGCGTAAAATTTACCCATCAGAAAATTAGCCCCACTACCAGTTACTCTCGAATGTGATACATTGATATTCCTTCCGTTTTCCTCCGCTGCTGCTCTATCCAAACTTAGCATTTCAAGATATGATTTCTCTGCTTTAGCATAGTCACCCATTATTGCATATATCTGTCCGTAGGTACTTGCGTTTTCCTGTCTGTCACTTATTGATGTGGATGGATGTGCTTTTATATAATCATCCAGGAATGCCACTCCCTTTTTATGATCGCCACTGACAACCATGACGTAAGCTATTTCATTTGCAACGTGTAGTTTGGCGGTACTATTTCTAAAATCAAGATGATTAAAGGCAATCTGAAAATGTTTGAGACTGTTGGGATAATCCTGAATCCTTGAATATAAGATACCCAGTACAAGGTTAATATTGGCCTGTGCTATAATGTCATCTTCTTTTGTAACTTTTAAAGCCTCCAGTATGTAATATAAAGCTTTATCATACTGTCCGGTAAACCGATAGAAATCGCCGATATTGGTGTATGTTGTTGGTGTAACTCTCTCTCCGATGGATTTAAGTATTGTCACAACTCTCAGCAATTGTTTTTCAGACGAGTCTATCTGATTATGATTCCCATTTACAATACCAAGATCCCGTAAGCTATAGGCTGCTTCCTTCAGATTATTTGCGAGATAATAGTAATGTACGGCCATTTCAAAACTATGGCGGATATCCTCAAATGTGCTGTCATTCTCCGGTGTATTGTTACCTAATTTCGACCAGGCCTTTGCCTCCAGACCATAATCCTTTGCTTCATGGTGTTTATTAACGATCCTCATGAATGATTCCCTTCCAGCCAGGAAGTCTCCTTTCTTGAAGAAATATTTTCCCTGAAGCACAAGACACTCCTGCCACCAGCGGATAGAATGATATTCTTCACAGATTTTTATAGCCTGAAGTACCAAGGGGAGAGCTTTTGCATATTCCGGGTCGTCTCTATCAAATTTGAACACATAGTACTCTCCGATTCCCAGCATCAGGCGGACACGCTGCTCGCCATAAGCAGCTTCTACCAGTTTCGTTGCCTGGCTGACATCTTTCTTTTCCGTGTAAAATTTGCAAAGCATATAGCCAGCTTCATTCCTGCCTTCTGTATATTTCAGCTGGCCACTCAGCTGGTAAGCGGCATTAGCGTACATAAAACAGCTGTCTAACTTTCTGTCAGCAGCTCGTTGATGCCAATAGATATGGGAGGCTCTGATAGCTAATTGTATGTAATTCGTATCCCGTTTGCCATTGTTCATTGTCCTCACCACTGTGGCGCCGTCCGTCTCTGACTCCCGCTTCACTGCCAGTTCAGGAGGAGTATTTTGGGCATATGTTACAAGCGGGGATAAAAGCACTGGTATCAGATAAAACAAAAATCTGCGTAGTCCCATTATTCTGTTTAGTTATAAGGTAAAACTTCAGCGTAGAAGGTCGGCCGGTATGTATACCAAATTGAGGGTAAGATAGTAAAAGAATTTCCGATTCTCAATATGAGTGTAAAGGAAACATTTAATATATTGTATAATTGAAAGCGTTGTTGATTGCTCCTTTTGATATAACGTGATCAGGATTTACATAAAAATCCACACACCCGTACGTTATGAAAAACGTATCCACGTATGGTCAATTATTCAGAACAGGTCTGTTGTAGTATAGAGAAGAGATAGTATTATTCTGCCACTAAGGAAAACGTATACGCACCCACAGATATAAAAATATTTTATGAAATGTTTAAAAAGTTCAGATTACCAGATATGCTGGCTACTGGTTTTATTATCGATTTTGCATGCCTCGTGTAAGCAAGGCAATAAGGATGCCTATGAAGGCTGGACAGTCTATGGCGGTACGAAAGATGCAAGGCATTACTCATCGCTCGCGGCGATCGATACGAGTAACGTGGGGCAGCTGCGGGTTGCCTGGACGTATCGTACCGGAGATGCCGATACCGCCCTTCATACACAGCTACAATGCAACCCGATTGTTATAGATGACATGCTGTATGGCACTACCCCTAAAATGAAATTATTCGCATTGCATGCGGCAACGGGGCAACAAGCCTGGGTTTTTGATCCCGCTACCAATATCCGGCCAGCTACTAATGCGGGCGCTAACCTGGCGGCATTATTCTCAAATACCGGCCGTGGCCTTACCTACTGGACCGACGGCAAGGATGATAAAAGAGTATTTTATACTGCCGGGCCTTATCTCATTTGTCTGAATGCGGCCGATGGCAGCCCTGTTCCGGCCTTCGGTAATAAAGGCTGGGTTGATCTCCATGATGGATTAGGGTTTGACGTGAAGGACCGTTTTATTACGTCCAATACGCCTGGTATCATTTATAAAGATCTCCTGATTGTCGGCTCCCGTGTAGCGGAAGATGCCACGGCAGCTCCTGGTCATATCAGGGCGTACGATGTTCACACGGGAGCGATAAAATGGGTATTTCACACCATTCCTCAACCTGGCGAAGCCGGTTATGATACCTGGGAGGATAAAGAGGCATGGAAGCATCTCGGAGGGGCGAACTGCTGGGCAGGTATGAGTCTGGAAGAAGAGACGGGAACCGTATTTGTGCCCACCGGCTCTATTGCATCTGATTTCTATGGCGGAAAGCGGCCGGGCCAGAATCTGTTCGGCGACTGTATCCTGGCACTGGATGCTGCCACGGGTAAGCGTATCTGGCATTTTCAGACGGTGCATCATGATCTGTGGGACAGAGATCCGCCGGGAGCTCCTGTATTAGTCAATCTTACGAAGGACGGGCAAAAAATTAAGGCACTGGCACAGACAACCAAGACAGGGTTCATCTACTTGCTGGACAGGGCTTCCGGCAAACCTGTTTATCCTGTGGAGGAACATCCTGTACCTACTACTTCTGAACTGGCAGGGGAACAACCATTTCCTACCCAACCCTACCCAACCTTTCCCAGGCCTTTTGTACGACAATCACTCACAGTTGCTGATCTGAATGACCTGGTGTCAGACTCCTCCTACCAGGATCTTAAACAGCGCCTGGCAGGATACAGGACGGGGTATATTTTCAATCCGCCGTCAAAACAGGGCACTGTCATTTTCCCCGGCTTTGACGGAGGGGCAGAATGGGGCGGTCCTGCGTATGATCCCGGCACAGGAATATTATATGTCAATGCGAACGAAATGCCCTGGATCCTGACAATGATTGAGGCAAAGGAAACATCAAGAAAAGAAGAAAATTATATAACAGCGGGTAAGAGGCTGTACAAATCGAATTGTATGGCCTGTCACGGTCCTGAAAGACAGGGAGGAGGTAATTATCCATCCCTGTTGGCGGCGAACAAAAAGTACAATCAGGAGACATTCCATCAACTAATTTCTGCCGGCAGGGGAATGATGCCTGCCTTTAATCAGCTTACAGATCAGGAAAAAGACGCTATCGCCTCTTTTATCCTTGATATGAAAGGCAAACAATCACAAAAATTCGTCTTCGAAGACAAAACAGCTGATAGTTATCTACATCTCCCCTACACGAACACCGGTTATAATAAGTTTCTTACCAAAGAAGGCTATCCGGCCGTGAAGCCACCCTGGGGTACGCTGACAGCTATTAATCTCAATACGGGAGAATTTGTCTGGAAAAACACTTTAGGCGATTATCCGGCATTCAAGGCGAAGGGCATACATACCGGCACTGAAAATTATGGCGGACCGGTTGTTACAGCGGGAGGACTGCTGTTTATTGCGGCTACCAGGGATAACAAAATGAGGGCATTTAATAAAAGTAACGGGAAATTGTTATGGGAGGCTGAGTTACCGGCATCCGGGTTTGCGACACCTGCTGTTTATTCCGTAAATGGTAAACAATATGTAGTGATCGCCTGTGGTGGCGGCAAACTGAAAACAATATCGGGAGACGCTTATGTGGCTTTTGCACTTCCCTGATTATTTCAGGTTCTTGTGTTTGTCTCCCCATTTTTCAAGTTGCTTAATAATGGGTTTCAGTTCGTAGCCAATAGGCGTCAATTCATATTCTACACGGGGCGGTACACCTGCGTAGACAGTTCGTGTGACAATCTTACTATCCTCCAGTTTCCGGAGTTGTAATGTCAGCATTCGTTCTGTAATATTTGGTAATAATTTTCTCAGTTCGCCAAATCTGAGTTTCCCGTTTATTAACCAGGAACAAATCACCAAAGCCCATTGCCCGCCTATAATATTTGCGGCATAGACTTCTGAACACTCATCCGCCAGTGCCTGTTTATTGGCAAAGTTGGTGGATGTTTCTTTTATCTTCGACATTACTTACATTTTTTATAGTACCCCACATTGGGTAGTTAAGGTACAAATTTCGCGCTAAGCACTTTAATATTGCTGCAGAAAAATGATCATCAGATGAAAACATTGGTAGTCGTTATACATCCTGACATTAAAAGTTCGGCTGTTAACAAAAGATGGGTAGCAGCGCTTCACGAGCATCCTGAAAAATATGTCGTTCACCAGCTGTATGCCGTGTATCCTGACGAAAGACTTGATGTGCAGGCTGAACAGCAGCTGGTTGAGCAATATGATAAAATTGTATTTCAGTTTCCCTACTACTGGTTTAATTGTCCACCGTTATTCAAGAAATGGTTAGATGAAGTACTGACGTATGGCTGGGCATATGGAAGTAAAAGTGGTTATAAAATGTCGGGGAAGAAAATCGCACTGGCGATATCAGCAGGTGTTGACGAGCACGAATACAGGCAATCGGAACGATATAAATATACGCTGGAGGAATTAACACGTCCTTTTGAGCTGAGTTTTGAATATGTAAAGGCGGATTACCGGCCTCTATTTGCGTATTACGGAATGGAGTTCAACACGTCGGAAGAATGGATCGAGCGAAGTGTGCCGTTGTACCTCGAATTCCTGGATGCGTTGTAAGTAACTGGCAGGTGGTCTGGTATCATCTTTGAAAGACAAATGATATTGGCGACGCAGCTAATTCCCGAAGATGATAGTTTGCAGAAGCCTGATCATTTAAATTCATTACTATGGCAACCTTTATTAAATCATCCACTGAACAGACATCCGGAAGAATTGTCAATCTTGATCTGGTAACGCATATCAATGCAGGGAACGGCGAAACCGGAGATTATCAGATACGGTTTTACTTTAGCAAAGAGCATTATGAGATATGGTCTTATGAAGATCTTGCTGCCCGTGACAGGGACTATGACAGCGTTCTTTCTAAAGAGGTGAGAACATTAAGCGGTACATTGGATATTTAGGCTTTGTGCTGTTTTAGGTTTGGGGCGTCCGCCGACGGCGGGACGCCTTTTTATTTTATATTGCAGTTATAGTTAGTTGCACACATCCCTACCGATACCATATCAGCAGATCTTCTATCCTTTCGATATGCAGATTTTCCTTTGTATTGATATGACGGAGGCGTTCCTCCAGGAGGACAAGCTGCTTTTCAGCTTCTTCCACTGCTTTTCCCAGTGCGGCTCTATCAATGACCAATATTGTATCCGGTGGTGTTGGTTGAAGTGGCGCATTTTCCCAATATGGGTATTTATCGGGAATATTTACTCCCTCCTAATTCGAATATTCAATTTCAAGTACGGGTATGAGTTCTATTATCATATACTATTGTAAATGGAACTGAAAGTTTTCAGGTTATCCCAGAGCGGATATTCGTTTTTCCCATTGTGATATTTTGCATATATCTCATGGTAAAAGCTTTCCGTCCCGGTAAAATCATATGTACTGATCGTTATGCCTTTTTCTACGATAACGGCATTTATCTCTTTCTGAATATCTATTGTTAGTTAACATTAAATCCATACAGGCATTTATGTGCCCGGACAAACTCAAGCAAGTTAAAGAATATATATGCAGTTTTGAAGAATGCCATTATAAAGACAGAGAAAGAAGATAGTCGGTACAGTGTTCAGTATGGCCAGAAAAATATCTTAGTTACATTTACTCGTCAAATGGCGCTTCACCAAGAAACTCTTCAGGAACAGGAATTTTAAGTGTTCCGGAACGATGGTGCTCTATACACGTACACATATGAAAACGATGTGGATATGGCTGCTTACGGTCCAATTCATCCTGAAAAAATGCCAGAAACCCTTGCTTGAACCCTAACCTTGGGTAATGTTGAAGAACTACTTGTAAATCTTTAGGATCAATACTTATTTCAGGCGGCAAAGCGGTCAGATCATAGAGAATACCAAGCTGCATCAACCGAGTTGTTTCATCTTTGAAAAGATTAATATCGCCAACATGCAATGCTATGTTATGCCAGACCCTCCACGAACGTTCATCTGACACACCATGTTTGAGCAGGAAATTCCTCGCCGCGTGCGCACCTTCGATCTCAAAGCGGTTATGGCCACGTCCAGCATCAGTAAATCCCAAATCGTGTAATATTGCAGAAATGAATATCAATTCTCTGTCGGCTTTTGAATTCTCCTTTCGGGCGAGCAGTTCGGCAAAGTAATAGCAACGCATAAGGTGGTTGAAGAGCATTTCATTAGAAACCGAGCGGGCAAATTCCGCTGCCTGTCGGGCTATAGCCGAATCAGGCACTTTAATGTCCAGGATCATATCTATAGATTTTTATTTTATAAACACATTTACCTATTCATCGAACGGAGCGCCATTTAGCCAGGCTTTCGGATCGGGAATTTCAAGTTTCTGTCCTTGCTCATGTGCGATACAGGTACACATATGAAAACGGTGTGGATAAGGCGTTTTAGCGTTCAGTTCCTCACGGTGCATCTCATAGAACCCTCGTTTAAAATCCAGACGAGGGTAGCGCTTCACTATTTCTGCTACATCCTGTGGATTGAGTTTAAGTTCTGGCGGCAATGCAATGACATCATATAATATTCCCAGCTGGGAAATCCGGGATTCATCTTCTTTAAATAAATTGATATCCCAGGTATGTGCAGCAATATTTGTCCATACTTTCCATGTACGATCATCGGATACTCCCCAGGCTTTCAGATATCGACGAGCTGCATGTGCCCCTTCAATTTCAAAACGATTGGGCCCGCGGCCGACGTCTGTAAAACCTAAATCATGCATGGTCGTCGACAAGAAGATAAGTTCACGGTCGGCTTTTGAATTTTCCTGAAGAGCGAAAAGTTCAGCAAAATAGTAACAACGCATCAGGTGATTATACAGCATATTATTTGACGTAGAGCGAATCAGATCGTGTGCTTGCCGGACTACTTGTGTGTCCGGCAGTTCAAAATTAAGCATCATAAGTTCCTTGTTTTTAAGTGTCCCCCCCGAACACATGACCATTAAAATATTGTCTACAAGTTATACGATCAGCCGACGGCTGATCGTATAACTTTATCAAGCCTTACTCTCATCCGGAATATCCCTTAAAACCTCCGTCAGTTTGCCGGAATTCATCTCATAAAAAAATCCATATAGCTTGATGTTCTTAGGTACTGCCGGGCTATTCCGCAGCAATTGAAGATCATGTTGCAGCGACTTTTCATAATCCATGATGGCCATACTATCATGATCTATGACACTGGTCAGATCGGCATGGTGATGTTCGTGGAATTCATTGATCAGTTGTTCAGGAGTGAATGCCGTAGCGCCGCAAAAAGAATGATGCACGACTACAACGTTCTGAACGTGGAAGAGGTATTCCATAGTAGCTACTGACTGCAACGCAGACAATGCGCGGCCACCTGCATTCGACACTTCAAACAGCGTGCGGGTATGACCTACCCTGGCGCCTTCTTCATTGATAATGTTTTCTCCGGGATAGACCTCATCACCGAAATAGGTGGCGACCGCCTGTGGAATTTCCGCGGCACGAGGGTCGAAGCAATAGATCACGATGGTCTTCATCGGGATTGCCTGATTAAATCCCTGGAAATTCGATTGATCGAACCAGGGCTGTGTTCTGAATTGAAATTCTTCAAATTTCCCCATTTTATTTTCCTCCTTTGTTTTAATGATTCCTTTTTTATAATTCAATCATTTTAACAAAAGTATACAGATCTGTCTACTTATCCAAATAAAAGTAGACAGATCTGTGTACTTTTACATTATCCTAAAACAATGCCGGAACATCAGCGTTAAAAAATAAATCTTAATTTGCCGCTTTCAGTTGGCAGAATGCTATATTGACTAATTGAGAATTACTATGTTGAATACTACTTCGGATTTCAGGGACCTGCGCTTTGAGAAGATCGAATCACTGAAACCACGTGAACGGGTTTTGAAAACGGCGATTGCTCTTTTCAACAAGCATGGTGTACATACTATCGGCATCGATCGTATTATTGCTGAAAGTGGCGTATCGAAAAGATCTTTCTATAACTACTTCCCCTCTAAGTCGGACCTTATTGCTGCGTACCTGGATTTTTGGGATGCTTTTCGTTTTGACAATCTCGAAAAACACATTTCAATTGCGAAAGGTGGCGCCAAAGGGGAGATCCTGGCAGTCTTCGACTCTCTTGAAGACTGGATCACCCAATCGGACTTCAACGGTTGTAACTTCACCCGTGGTTTGAATGAATTCAGTGACGAAGATACCAGACCACTTCGCGAGAAAGTGGACGCCCATTTTAAAAAGAGTACAGATTTTATAACTGCCCGTCTGGCTGATCTTGTAAAACCTGGTAAAACGAAGACGCTACTGCCACAACTCTTGAGTCTTATTTTGGGGGCAATGGTTGTTGCTCACATAACGGGAGACACAAAAATCGCACAACTTAATAAAAAAATTGCCCGGACCTTATTAGAAGAGTAGCCAGGGTACTGAATGCACCTTTATATTTAACCCTGCTTACGCCATGAAGGCGTAGCTTTTCCTGAATTCGCTTGGAGTAATACCAATATTCTTTTTGAAAAACTGTGTAAAATTTGGTTGTTCGGCAAAGCCAATCGATATTCCTATATCATTCAATGTCCAATCTGTTTGCAGCAACAGTGCTTTGCTTTCTTCTAACAGGCGGTTTTTAATATGCGTACTGATATTCTGTCCTGTGTATTTTTTCAGCATGGCATTCAGGTAGTTTGGCGATAGCGCAAGGCGATCTGCAAACTCTTTTGCGGTCTTGATGCTGATCGGGTTCTGTTGATTTATATTTGATGCCTCCATTTCCAGTAACCGGAAGAAGTGATGGATATGTCTGTAATCCTCAGAGACGCTATCCGGTTTGGGAAATTCTGCTGTCTTCACGCTCTCCACGATCAATAGCTGCAGATATGCCTGCAAGGCATCTTCAGACAGTGCTCCTCCGGCGTTGCCATATTCATGCATCTGCAAAAATAATTTATTGATCGTTTCTGCCGGAGCCTCCTGAAGAGTGATCACGCTTCTGCTCGTGTCAGTAAACAATTTATGCTTATCCATTGCGTATTTCAACATTGAATGTGCATCAACGTATCTTTTCTTAAAAAGACAGTAATGACCTACCAGCGAGGATGAGAAGCTACGCCAGGAAATGATCTCATTCGGATGAAGAAAGAGAATTGTTAATCCATTGATCCGATAGTTATTCTCACCAAGGGAGAACAATCCGCTTCCTTCTTTAATAAATAAAATCTTATAGAAATCCCGCCTGTTAGGAGATATATAATTCTCACAGGCAATCGACTCACTGTTCACAACACGAATATTCCAATTCTGAAAATAATCCCTTGTGACGGGAGTCCGCATGGGAAAATCCTGCAACTGAGAAATAATAGCCATGTGGGGTATCAGTATAGATTAGAACGATTTAAAGAAGTACGGAAAACACGCCGGTAATCAGACGGTGTTGTCATCAGATGGCGTAAGAACATCCTACGCATGGATACCAGATTGCCCAGTCCACAATGTTCTGCGATCCTCTCCAGTGGCATGTCAGTATCTTCCAGGTATTTCCGGGCTTTTTCCACCCTCATCTTTTCTATAAACTTCGCCGGGGGCATCCCCGTTTGTTTTTGCACTACCCGTGTAAGGTTACGGACACTCATATTAAAATGATCGGCTATTCTGCCTACATCTATTGGTTCATGCAGATGTTCTTCAAGCCAGTCCTGTAATTTTTTTCCGATGTTGGCTCCTTCATATGCAGGCAATAGATTTCCAAACTGCGCCTGGGAACCGGGTCTGTTCAGATAAAACACGAGCTGTCTGGCAACCCTGTTGGCAATATCCCGTCCGAAATCTTCTTCAACGAGTGATAGTGCGAGATCAATTCCTGATGAAACGCCCGCTGAACAATAAACATTTCTGTCCCGGGTAAAAAATGCGTCCGGATCGACTTCTATCTGCGGATACTCCTTCTTTAACTGGTCAAGCATTGACCAGTGTGTCGTGGCTTTCCGCCCATTCAGTAATCCAACTTTCGCCAGGGCAAAAGCCCCGATACATACGGAGGCGATCCGACGCGTATTATGCTCATTCTTTCCTGCGAGCCACTGATAAAATGGTTCCAGATCGCTGGCTACAGGTTCCAGGTGATCTTCTCCGGCTACGATCAATGTGTCTATCAGCGTATCAATGTCCATCGCACAGGTCTGGAAATTAATTTCCATGCCTGTAGTCGTACGAATCTTCCTGTCACGCGTAGGTGCGACAACTGAAATATCATACCCCTCTTTGTTTCCCAGCTCCAGCAGGCATTTATCCGCATTCGTAAATACATCTGACGGACCGGCAAAATCAATGAGCATTTGTCCGGTAAGGGCTACGATTACGACTTTCTTCTTTGTTCCGGTATGATTAGCGCTAATAGATTCATTAATCATTGTCCAAATTTAAAGACCAGGAAATTTGCCCCAAAGGACATATTTTATACAATTTAGGACATCTGGTCTTTTTCGTACTAATTTAGCTATCTATTTCAGTAGCACTGAATTTCCCCACCCAGGCATTGATCTCTTCATCTGTTTTCGCTCTGCCGGACCTATATATCTCCAGGGCGTCCTTACCTACGGGCAGATGAACAGGGGGATTCTCCACTCCGGCCAGCTCAACGACCACTTTTGCCAATTTAGCCGGATCTCCCGACTGATTACCATGCAGGGAGGCGGGCAGACTTTTCATCTGTCCTACTGCGGTTGATTCATAATCTGCAATCGGATTTGTTGCATAAACATGGGAGCCGGTACTCAGGAATTGAGTACGAAATAATCCGGGCGCCAGCGAAGTGACTTTTATATTAAAAGGGGCCAGCTCGAGCGCCAATCCTTCAGAGATACCTTCCACAGCAAATTTAGTAGACCCATATAGTGCGAATCCCGGGATAGCACCATACCCAAACAAGGAAGAGAAATTGATAATATGTCCTGAACGGTGCCGGCGCAAATGCGGTAACACAGCCCGCACTACATTCAGCAGCCCGAATACATTTGTATCGTATTGTTTTCTCGTCTCTTCATCGGAAGCTTCCTCGATGGCAGCCACAATGCCAAAACCTGCATTATTTACAACCACATCCAGTCTTCCAAACCTTGTTATCGCTGTACCAACAGCCTGCTGAACTTCCTGTTCATTTACTACATCCATATTCACAACCAGCAGCTCAGGGACATTTCCCAATGCGGCTTCCAATTGTTCCACATTACCTCTGACAGTAGCAACCACTTTATCTCCGGCAGCAAGTACCGCTTTTACGATCTCTAAACCGAATCCTTTACTCGCACCTGTTACAAACCATATTTTCTGTTCCATAATTATATTTTATTTATTAGACTATTCCATTATTTAAAACCTATCGGATTTCGATCTGCCCCCTGGTAGGGCAATCATTATTGATTATTCGAATGCTGCTCTCGTTCTCGCGAAAAATTCAGCAAGTGTTGTTGGTTTCTGGCCAGTGATCGATGCTACATTATCATTTGTACCTGCAAATATGCCATCAAGACAATCCTGCGCAACATGGGTGACATGCTGGGTAAAATGAGTATGAGCTCCTTTTTCAGCGTCTGCTTTAGTAAATTCCTGTATGCTGACCGGATCGTAGGTAATTTTCCGACCCAGTACATCCGAAAGAATTTCGCTCATCTCAAACACATCATATTCTTCAGGGCCATAGAGATTAAGGGTTTTACCCGCATATTCACCGGGATTTACAAGAATTGCGGCCACGACACGTCCAAGATCATCAGAATCCACCGGAGCCCAGCGACCTTTTCCAAAGGGCAGCTTAATTATATTGTTTTGCCGGATATCTTCCCGGATGTATAAAAACCAATCATCAAAAAAAGTCGGTCTCAAGTGCGTCACTGGCACACCTGACATGTCCAGTAACCTTTCACCCAACCAATGGTCCTGAGCAGCGTTACTTTTAGCATTACGTCTGGCCGATACCTGAGACATATTAACGATACCTTTAAGCCCCGCCTCTCGGGCTGCCTGGGCGAAATAAGCCGTTGCCGGCAAAACGCCCGGTGTCAGGACCGGGAAACAGAAATACGCGGTATCAATACCCTTCATTGCTGCTGACATATCATCAAACCGCAATAAATCTCCTACTACTATTTCCACCCCCCGAGCTGCAAGCTTCTCGGAACGTTCGTCCTGACTATGTACTAAGGCCCTCACCGGAAAGCCCAACCTGAGCAACTCTTCAACAGCACTTCCGCCGCTCTTGCCTGTTGCCCCGGTCACCAAAACTTTGAATTGCTTATTCATATCTGTATGTTTTTGCTTTAGATCAGAGGTCATACATCCTGTGAAGCATTACGTTAGCCTTGTCAACGTAATATTTATGAATTTCAACTATGCCTCAATAGTATCAATGTTAGCCATCCCTGTGAGAGGATGTGCTTTTACTTTTACAAAAAAATCAGCGTGGGTATCTCCCAACCTGTGATTAATAGTAATTACAAATCCTGGATATGGTCATTAGTACCGGGAATAAATGGTCTGATCATTATTTTTATAGCCGGCCGTGGGTTTAAAAAGCTCCCATACCAATTCCTGGGAGCAGGAGCTTTTACATAATGCAGGTCAGGTATAATAGCGCGATAAGCCATTTGTTTACTCCGGCCCTTGATAACATACTTCATACACGACGTATGCATGCTTATACACGGAGTATATAGGGAGAAGCTCCATACGATGGGTAATTTTGCACATCGGATTCGCTAAGCAGTAACGCGACCGTCCCGGTTTTATTTCTGATCCACATCTACAAAAACATCAAAAGGAGCCCCTTTAAGCCACTAAATACAGGCACCCCCTAAAACACAAAACATTCAACAGTCAAAATTTGGGTACTTAAAACTCGATTGTATTGAAATTAAAAAGCCCCTGTAATTACAGGAGCTTTTCAGTATTTCTACTATTTTCTGATCGCTAAACTTCGCGCGCGGTTTGACGCAAGTTTATAATAGTTTAATTGTTTATTAATTAAAGTGGTGCAATATAGCACCCGTACGAAGTGTAATATTTACTTAATGTGCAGGCCATTATTACACCAGGTATAAGGAACAATTCTGCATCCTTAGGGAAGTGCTTTTTTTGCCTACCACATCATTTCTACGAGGTCTGGCCCAACAGGGTTAATTCCTCGGATCCTGTTTGCTCATTAGCTGGTATTCTTTTGGCGGCTCCTGGTGAAGCAGGTTACGAACAAAATAATCCCATCTGCGGCGCATCATGTAAGGTCCATCTCCTGCGAAACCATGTCTGGCATGTGGGAATACGATCAGATCATAGTCCTTATTGGCTTTTGTCAACGCATCTATCACCAGTAAAGTGTTATAAGGAGGCACATTATCATCCATCATACCATGTGCCAGCAACAGTTTTCCTTTCAGGTTACCGGCATAGAGGGCATTTGCCTGTTTGGCATAGTCTGACTCGGATGTCAATCCATTATAACGCTCTCCCCAATCATCTTCATAGCTACGATTTTCGTGGTTACCTGATTCTGAGATACCTACCTTGAAGAAATCCGGATAACGGAATAATGCGGCGGCAGTGGCGAAACCTCCTCCGGAGTGGCCCCAGATACCTACGCGGCTGGTGTCGATGTAGGTGTAACGGGCTGCCAGTTGACGTATACCGGTGATCTGATCAGGCAGCGTATTTTCTGCCATGTTACCGTAGTTCATATCATGGTAACTTTTACTGCGGAGCGGGTTACTGGTTCCTTCCAGTACCATCACAATGAATCCAAGCTCTGCGAGCGCCTGGTGGTCCAGACGGGCTGGCAGGAAAGACCAGTCACGTACGCCACCTCCCTGCGGACCAGGGTAGATATAATCAATAATAGGATATTTCTTTTGGCTATCGAGATGAGTCGGCGTAAACATTACACCATAAATGTCGGTTTTCCCATCGTGGGCTTTTACGGAGAAAGGCACAGGCGCTTTCCAGCCAGTAGCTGTCAGGCGTGAGATATCGGTCTTTTCCAGGCTCACCATCAATTTACCTTTCAGGTTGCGTAAAACAGTGATTGGAGGAACGTCTGGTTGAGAATAGCTATCCACGAAGTATTGTTCATCGGGAGAGAAGCTCAGTTTGTGGTTGCCCGTCTCAGGTGTCAGATCAGTGAAGCCGCTGCCATCAAAATTTACTTTACAAAAATGGCTGAAATAAGGGTTATGCGCATCCAGACCACAGGCGTTAAAGAATATCATTCTATTCTTTTCATCGACCCGCTGCACGCTGGTAACCAGCCATTGTCCTTTGGTGATCTGGTTCTTTACACGTCCGGTTGTTGCATCATAGAGGTACAAGTGTCCCCAGTCATCACGTTCGCTATACCAGATAATTTCATTCGTTTTCTTCAGATAATGCCAGTTGATCGCATCTTGTCCGGATTCAAACTGGGTAGCTACGTTTTCTTCCAGCACTTCACGTACTGCGCCGGTAGCTGCGTTAGCGATACGCAGTTTCTCCTGTTTGTGATTCCGTGAGGTAGATACGAATGCCAGTTCGGTATTATCATCACTCCAGTCAACATCGTCGAAGGTGCCGCTGGAAGAAATATCATCACTGAGGGTGCCACGATGCGGATCGGCCGGTACCTGTATCGGAATCACTTTTGCCTGATCAACATCAATGATCACCCGGTGGATCATGGCAATCACCGGATCTCCTGCTAATGGGTATTTCCAGGCTTTCAGCACTGGTTTACCGATATTAGTAGTAACGAGGTACATATCGCTTACCTGGCGCTGGTCCTGTTTGAAGGTGGCAATTTTACGGGAGTCATGTGACCAGCGTAATACGGGTTTATCGCTGCTGTGCCAGCCGGCATTGTCAGTGGCGTATCCGAAGTCCTTTATGCCATCTGTGGTCAATGCACGTTCAGCACCACCGGAGATTTCGCGCACCCATAAGTTATCGTCTTTTATAAAGGCTGCGAGACGACCATCAGGGGAGACTACTTCATTGGGACCGTAAGTCACACTATTTTCAGTTGTCTGCTTAGCTTTCTGACATTGATAAGACTGTAAGTCACAAGTCCAGGCATCCCCTGCTACATTAAAACTGATACTTTTATCAGCGTTTATAAATCGGAAACTGCGGAAGGGCAATGCGTAGGCCTGATAGGTTTTACCTGTTGCCCGGGATAGCGCTGCTGCCAGTTTCTCATGATCGAAAGCGGCAGTACGGGTTGCTTTAGCCGGATTGACGAGAATAAACTCAGCACCGCGGGCCGTTAATGTACGGTACCAGCACCTGCCATCTTCCAGCCACTCGGGTGCGACCGGAAGGTTGTCTATCAGCTGGGAGGTGTTATAAATAAGCCGGCTTTCGGCGAAGCGGTAGTTGTCGGCCGTCAGCGCTTGCTGCGCATACAGCTGGCTGGCTGCAAGAACACAGGAAACGGTTAAAAGTAGTTTGTTCATATTCAATTCCAGATGCATGGGCTTGTTAGTTCGGACTTAAAGGTAAGATTGTGAAGGTAAATTACCAGATATAAGTCCCCTGCATACTTATCTGTTGTTCATATTTCTTTTGTACACAAGTAAACGTAAGGCATTAAAGACCACCAACAGGGTTGATCCTTCGTGTGCGATGATAGCCGGACCGATATTGGCGACACCGGAGATCGTCAGGGGTATTAGGATGGCCACTACGCCGAGGCTGACAACCAGGTTCTGCCGGATCACGGCTTTGCTTTTCCGACTCAGCCCGATTGCAAAGGGCAGATTATCAATTTTATCGGCCATTAAGGCAATGTCTGCCGTTTCCAGGGCCACATCACTACCGGCGGCTCCCATGGCAATTCCGACGGTGCTTTTGGCCATTGCAGGGGCGTCATTCACCCCATCACCTACCATCGCCAGTTTGTTTTCCTGTTTCCGTAATTCATCAATGGCGGCGACCTTTTCTTCCGGCAGTAGGCTTCCCCGTGCTTCCGTAATGCCGATCTTTTTAGCTACCGCATCGGCAACGAGTTGGTTATCACCCGTCAGCATGACCATCTTTTTGATGCCCATCTCTTTTAATTCGCTGAGTACAGATGCGGCTTCCGGTCTTGGCAGATCCATTACACCCAATATACCGAGATAAATATCTCCCTTACGGACCAGCATGGCGGTATTTCCTTCCTGCTGTAACGCTGCTATTTTCTGTGTGATATCTGCTGGTATATCAGCGCCTCCGATAGCTTTAAATAGTTCGTCGTTACCTATCCAGACCTTCTCTCCTTTCAGGCCGGCCTCTACCCCTTTTCCCATGACGGCTTTTACATTGTCTGCATCTTCGATGCTGGTATTCCCCAACTTCTCCATACCACCTTTTACAATGGCAGATGCCAGTGGATGATCGCTTTGCTTTTCTACGGCAACAGCTACCCTTAAAAGTTCCTTCTCGCTGGTTCCATTCAGTGTGACGATGGTGTTCAGCCTGGGTTTTCCTTCTGTCAGTGTACCTGTTTTATCAAATGCCAGTGCCGTCAATACGCCAAGATCTTCCAGGGGACGTCCACCTTTGATTAACACTCCTTGTCTGGCAGCTCTTGCTACACCACTTAAAACCGCACTTGGCGTTGAAATAGCCAGCGCACAAGGACTTGCAGCCACCAGTACAGCCATGGCGCGATAAAAGCTTTTGCTGAATGATTCATCGATGACAAGAAAAGCAAACAACAGTAAGGTCACCAATATCAATACTGCCGGCACATAAAACCTTTCTATCCTCTTAGTGAATTGTTGTGTGGGAGATTGTTGCTGTTCTGCTTCTTTTACCATCTGCACGACACGGGCCAACGTAGAGTCTTTTGCTTCTTTTAAAGTTTTGATCTCAAGGACGGCGGCTCCATTGATTGTTCCTGCAAATACTTTATGCTGTCCGGGGATTTTCTTTTCGTCCGGATAATCTGTTCCGGGATCAGAGACCGCTACCTTTTCAACAGGTATACTTTCCCCGGTGACAGGCGCCTGGTTTACGGCACTGGTACCCGATACGACAATACCATCTGCCGGTATTTTGCTATTGGGTTTTACCAATACAACATCTCCTTTCTTTAATTCCTCTACTGGCACCTCGACCTGCGATCCATTACGACGTATCAAAGCCGTTTTAGGCGCCAGGCCGGCCAGTGCTTCAATTGACTTCCGGGCTTTTTCCATAGCCATGTGTTCAAGCGAATGCCCCAGGCTAAACAGGAATAACAATAATGCACCCTCTGCCCACTCCCCCAAAGCAGCAGCACCTGCAGCAGCCACCAACATGAGGAAATCAATTTCAAACTGACCTTTGCTGATACTTTCTACTGCTTCTTTTATGGTGAAGAATGCACCAAAAATGTAGGCTATCACAAAAATGGCAATTCCAATCCAGGCAGGTTGGAGCTGCAATAACTTTTCATCCAGAAATCCTGCGAGGAGGAATGCGCCACATATTAGTGAGAAGATCAATTCCGTGCTTTCTCCGAAGAGACCTCCATGTTTATGCGCATGTTCATGCTGATGATCATGCGCTTCGTGCGGTCCTTTATGATTCGTGTGTTGACTATTACTCATGATACTTTAAGGTTAATAACAGGTATAACAGGCGATTTTACAGGTCATATTTAAGGGAGGGAAGAAGAACATTAATGTCCTTCTTCTTCACTGTTCTTTAGTTTTGACAACAGGTCGTATGCACCATTAAGAACGATTTTACCATTTACATTTCTATCTTTTGGTAGTTCCACCTGCACAAAACCTCCATCAGCATTCCCAACAGCGATTTCGATCATTTCAAAATAGTGTATTTTTTCTGTACCTGTTACTGGCGTCCCCATGTCTCCACTGGCAGATGCCTTTTCCTTAGAGGTATGCTCACCAGCCGGCGCCACAGTTTCGACAAATATGTATTTCTTTCCACTGAAATCTACAATGGCGTTTTCCGGCAAGGCAAGCGCCTGCGTTTCGCCGGTTTCTATCAGGGCTTTCAGGTAGGTTCCCGGCAGGAATGCCTTACTGCCGCCATCCGCAATTGCATGGACAGTGACAGTTTTATCAGGTCTGATCTCCCGCCCCACCAGCTGCACGGTTGCTATCTGTTCAGTCGTTTCGCCCGCCAGTGTAAAGCGTACCCGCTGACCGGGTTTCACCATGACTGCATCTTTCTCGAATACGTTCAGCTCCACATGAAGATCTGCGCCGTCTACTATTTCAAACATCACATCATTAGGATTAACAAATTTCCCGCCATTAACGTTCACTTTTGTTACATAACCACTTACGGGAGAATAGACGTTTACACGGCTCCGTATGTTGGAAGGTGTCAACGAAGACGCATCGATATTAATCAGCTGCAGGCGCTGGCGAAACGCACTTTCTCTTGCCTGGGCAACCTGGTATTGTGCTTTTGCCTGCTGCAGGACTTTTTTTGAGTTTACGTTCTCGCTGGCGAGTGTCTGCTGGCGCTCGTATTCCGCGTCAGTCAGTTCCAGCTGGCTTTTACTTTCCAGGTAGTCCTGCTGCAACTGCACATAGTCCTGGTTTTCCAGTACCGCTATCACCTCTCCTTTTTTAACCGTACTTCCCTGTAACAGCGGCGTTGATTTGATGATTCCCCCCATTTGTGTGGTGACGCTTGCCAGGTTTTGCGGAGGCACATCAATATAGCCATTCACTTTCAGCAGACCACTGATCGCTTTCATTTCAGCCGCACCCAGTTTCACACCGACTGACTGGTATTGTGCCGGTGTGACCTCTACTATATTTTCGTTTTCTGTATGTCCTTCTTCTCCTGTTGTATTCGTTTCTGCTGCTTTCTTTCCTCCGCAGGCGCTGAAGGTTACTACCATCACGCTTGCAATTGTTATTACGAAGAGGTTTTTTATTTTATTGTTCATACTTATGCTCATTTATAGACCAACCAGGTATTTGATCCGGTAAACTGATTGATTATATTGATTGACTGTTTGCAGATAATTAAAACGCAGGTCTGAAGCCGTCCTGAGTGCCTGCAGATACTCCACATAACCCACTTCTCCATTCTGAAAGGATAGCTGCGCCTGCTTCAGAATAAGCACTGCGTTGGGCAATGCGCTTTTCTGGTAATATTCAATACTGCGCGCATTCTTTAGCATTTCCTGGTATGCCTGTTTGTATTCTCCCTGCAGATTGTTCTGCAATAACATTAACTGACTTTCGGCTATCTGCTTTTCGATCTTCGCAGCTTTCACGCGGGAAGCGAAGGACCTGAAGAATATCGGGATAGCAATACCGGCCTGCAGTCCCTGGAAACGCTTTCCCCCACCGAAGTATACATCCTGTCCGTTGACATTCTGCATACCGATAATAGACTGGTTAAAGTAACCCAGGGTAAAGTCTGGCGCGGACAAAGAACGTTCAAGATGTACAGCCCTTTCTGCGATTTCAACCTGTTGTTTCTGCTGTGCCAGTAAGGGACTTTGCTGTGTATTGGTGTCAGGCGGTGTTAATAAATATGCATCGGGCTTGTACTCTTCTTCAGCGAGTATGATATCATCCGGCGTGTTCAGCAGGCGTTGTAATTCTGCTTTATAAGCGCGAATGTCCGCCTCGTTCTTCTCCATCTGATTATGTATTTCATTGCGCTGGGTCTCGGCGGTGGCGGACTCCAGGAGTCTTGTTTCGCCTGTCTGATAACGGAGGGCCGCCGCTTTCTGAAATCTTCCATAGATAGAATCCTGTTGTTTATACAGTACTTCCAGTGCATAGTAGTAGGATAATTGTCCATATGCACTCCTTACTTCGTAAATCAGTCCGGTCTGATTTACTGCCAGTCCGGTCTTTGCACCTTCGATACGCGCCTCCGCCAGTTTGCTACGATTCTTTAATACGCCTGGATAAGGAATAGACTGGGATATGGTGATGTTATTATCCCGGTTATTACTGTTGAACTGTCCATACTGGACATCCAGGTTCGTTTTACCGATGTCTCCTGATGTTCCTTTTAATGCCTGTTGCCGGTCGATCTCCAGATTAGCGGAACGGATGGCAGAATTGTTTTTGATGGCGGTTTGGATAGCCGCTTCCATAGTCAGACCGCTACGTTGATCCTGGGCTTTGGCTGCCGGGGAGAATGTCAGGAGTGATCCCAGCAGCAATATGATGGAGGCTACTGCCGGCAGTTTCGATATTTTAGGCTTCCAGCCTTCGAAGTAGGTGTATAATACCGGCAGTACGACCAGGGTAAGGATGGTTGAGGTGATCAATCCGCCAATCACTACTGAGGCTAAGGGTTTCTGTACTTCTGCACCGGCAGCAGTTGAAATAGCCATTGGCAAAAAGCCGAGGGAAGCCACTGTTGCCGTCATTAATACCGGTCGTAGACGTACTTCTGTTCCTTTCAGCACTATTTCATCCAGTGAATAGCCGTCATCTTCTTTCCGCAGGCGGTTAAACTCAGTAATGAGCACAATACCATTTAATACGGCCACACCAAAGAGGGCGATAAAACCAACACCTGCCGAGATACTGAAAGGCATCCCTCTCAGGAGTAAGGCAAAGATTCCTCCGATAGCTGCCATCGGAATCGCGGTGAATATGAGGAGCGATTGTTTTACAGAGCCGAAGGTAAAATAGAGCAGCAGGAGGATCAATCCCAGGGCAACCGGCACGGCGAGGGAGAGTCTGGCGCTGGCTGCTTTCAGGTTTTCGAATTGTCCACCGTAAGTAATATAATAACCGGTGGGCAGTTTGATCTGCTGATTGATCTTTCCTTCGATCTCATTTACTACACTTTGTATGTCTTTTCCGCGTACGTTGAGTCCGACTATAATCCTTCTCTTTGTGTCTTCACGCTGGATCTGGTTAGGGCCCAGTTTAAAAGTTACATCTGCGAGTTGTTCCAGTGGTACCTGAATACCGGTAGAAGAAGTGATGTATATATTCCTTACATCTTCGATGCTCTGGCGGTTTTGTTGTGATAGTCTTACGACCATATCATATCGTTGTTCACCTTCATAGACCAGGCCCGCTGATTGTCCGGCGAAAGCAGCATTTACTGCTTCATTGACACTTTCTACACTCAGGCCATACTGTGCGATACGGTCACGGTTAATGTTCACAACGATCTGAGGCAAGCCTTCCGCCTGTTCCAGGTACAGATCTTTTGCACCATCCACTTTGGAAACGATTGTGCCGATCTTCTTTGACAATTGTGTAAGTACGTCGAGGTCGTCCCCAAAAATCTTTATACCAATATCCTGTCTTACACCTGATATCAATTCATTGGAGCGTAATTGTATAGGCTGAGAGAAGCCAAAGTTTACACCCGGCACCTGTTTCAGCGCCTCGCTCATCTTTTCTGTCAGTTCGTCCCTATTGCGGGCAGATGTCCATTCCTTTTTATCTTTCAGGATGATGGTCAGGTCACAGGCTTCCATCGGCATAGGATCAGTTGGTATTTCCGCAGCACCGATCTTTCCGACTACTTCCTTTACTTCGGGGAATTGCTTTACCAGGATAGCGGAAGCCTGGTTTACCTTGTCGATAGTCTGCGACAAGGAGCTACCGGTCAGCAGACGGGTCTCTACCGCGAAATCACCCTCTTCCAGGCTGGGAATAAATTCACCACCCATGCGGGAGAAGACTAATATACTTATCACCAGTAAGGTGGCAGCTGTAATAGTAACGAGCAAACGTTTTCTCAGTGCACCTTTTATGATAGGGATATAGCGTCTGTGCAGGAAATCCATCATACGGTCAGAGAAAGTCCGCTTATGTGTGGTATTCTTACTCAATACCAATGCTGATACCATGGGAACGTAGGTCATAGACAGTATAAAGGCTCCCAGGATGGCAAAAGAGACGGTTTCAGCCATCGGGCGGAACATCTTACCTTCAATACCGACCAGGGCGAGAATAGGCAGATAAACGATCAGGATGATGATTTCGCCGAAAGCAGCAGCAGAACGGATCTTTACAGCGGACTCCAGTACTTCCTCATCCATTTCCTCCTGCGTTAGTTTACCCCGGTTTTTGAGGCCAAGGTGGTGCATGGTTGCTTCTACGATGATCACAGCACCGTCGACAATAAGGCCGAAGTCTATTGCACCAAGACTCATGAGGTTGCCCGATACACCAAAAACGTTCATCATGCCGATGGCGAAGAGCATCGCTAATGGAATCACGGAGGCCACTACTAATCCGGCCCGCAGGTTGCCCAGGAATATCACAAGTACAAAAATGACGATCAGGGCGCCTTCGATCAGGTTTTTGGCTACGGTACCAATTGCCCGGTCTACCAGGGCGCTACGATCCAGGAATGGTTCTATAACGACCCCTTCCGGCAAGGTTTTACTAATACGTCCGATCCTCGATTTCACTTCCCCTACTACCTTTTTGGCATTGGCGCCTTTCAACATCATCACGATTCCTCCTACTGCCTCCCCGCTGCTATTCGCAGAAGTACGGGTCAGGGCGCCATATCGGATGGAATTACCGATCTGCACCGTGGCAACGTCACGTATCAGGACGGGCACACCGGCTTCACTATTTTTCACAACAATTTTATTAATATCATCCAGGTTTTCCACCAGACCTTCTGTACGAATGAAATATGCATTCGGCTTTTTATCTATATAGGCACCACCGGCGTTCCGGCTGTTCAGTTGCAGTGCATTAAAGATCTCTGTGATGCTGAGATTATAGCTACGCAATTTATCCGGATCGAGTGCTATTTCGTACTGCTTGAGTAATCCACCGAAACTGTTCACTTCGGCTACACCGGGTGTTCCCAACAGCTGTCGACGCACGATCCAGTCCTGTATACTACGTAACTCCCTGGCATTGTACTTTTCTTCAAAACCAGGCTTTGCGTGAATAACATACTGGTATATTTCTCCCAGTCCGGTTGATATAGGCGAGATCTCCGGATTACCCAGACCTGCGGGTATATTATTCTTAGCCTCGGCCAGCTTCTCGTTAACCTGCTGGCGTGCCCAGTAAATATCCACATCGTCATTAAAAACGATGGTCACCACTGACAGGCCAAACCTGGAGATAGAACGTACCTGTTCCAGTTCGGGGATAGTAGACATCACCTGCTCCACAGGAAAAGATATCAGGCGTTCTACCTCCTGCGCTGCAAGCGATGGAGACAAGGTGATTACCTGTACCTGGTTATTCGTAATATCGGGAACGGCGTCAATGGGTAATTTTTTCAGCGAGTAGATCCCCCAGATGACCAGGCCCAAAGTCATGAGCGCAATGATCAACTTATTCTTTATGGAAAATTGAATGATTCTATTTAGCATTTCCAACTATTTTAATCGCGGTTACGATCTGCAAGAGCGTAATACCGCAACAGATCACATCATGCGACGGCGGCGTCTATAACAGACGTAACATAAGGCAATTTATCTGGCAGATACAGGCATGTGCAGCAGTCCTGTTTTAGGAACTGGCAGGCATACGTGTTTCAGATGAATGAATGAGTTACCTATGTGGGATGGTCCCACTCAGGTTGAAGAGATGAATAAATAAGAAATAGATTAAAACCGGGGAGGTTGCCAGATAGAGGCGGAAATCTTTATTACCGGAGAAGACAGATAAGACGCATACACCGGTTCTGGTAAGTTACTGATGGCAATAGTAATAGGATCTAAATGAACCTGGTAGTAAGGAACGGAACAACATGCGCAGGAACATAAAGGAGTGCATTCATCATTGTGCTGACTATTATGTTCATGGTTCTGCGTCATCGTCTGCGTATTGCCTTCAGGCAAGCGGTTTGCATCAGCGCAGGGCACGAAGCCGAGCACGAACATAACCAGACTTAATATGAAAGTGGCAATTCGCATGATGTAAAGTTAAAATGTTATCGGAATATCACCAACAACTAAAACAACAACTGCGTTGCAAACCGGTTTTTCAGCGAATAGGGTACTGTATTGCTCCGTTTGTAATAGTAACGGATCATCGTTTTGCCTTATCTTGTGCTAGTTTATTATAAACAGTATGGATAGAGGAATAATGGATTCAAAAAGACGTGATTTAAACCAGGGCATGGCCGAGAGAATTCTTTCTTTGGACTGGTCAAAGACCCCTGTAGGTGAAAGATCCTCCTGGCCGCAAAGTCTTATATCCACGATTAAGATGTTGCTTGGTTCGAGATATCCGATGATATTATTATGGGGAGAAGAGCTTATTCAAATATATAATGATGCTTACACCGCGTTGATCGGCGATAAGCATCCCTATGCCCTGGGCAAGTCAATCAAGGAAACCCAAGCTGAATCATGGGCCGTCATAGGACCGATGATCACAGAAGTGATGACTACCGGCATATCCAACTGGGTACCTGAGCAATTACTTGCTGTAAATCGTACTGGGTTTAATGAAGAAACATATTTCAGTCTTTCCTATAGCGCTGTTGAAAATGATGAGAATAAGATTTCGGGGATGCTTTGTGTGTGCAGTGAAATCACCCATCAGGTTGTAGCAGAAAGACGGTTACGCATACAACGTGATCTTTCTGCTGCAGCCAGTAACGCCAATAGTATTGAACAGGTGTTTGAGGATATTATGGCAGTAGCTGGTAATTATACAACAGATCTCCCATTCACGATCCTATATATGCTGGAAAATGAGCAATGGGTTTGTCGTGGGATGACGGGCGTGCCTGCCGATGAATATGCATCTGCCCCATGGCAGATGGAGAAGGCTATGCATGGGCAAACCATCATAACTGATAATGTAGCGCAATTCATGACAGTACGGGGAGGATTATGGAACGAACTGGTACAAAAATCAGTAACAATACCCATTCCTTCCGCGATACCATCCAGGCCACTTGGGATGCTGGTCGCAGGAGTTAACCCTAATGCGGTACTGGATGAAAACTACTTATCGTTTTATGCACTGCTGTCCGGACAAATATCTGTAGCTGTCAGAAATGCATTTGCTTATGATGAAGAGCGTAAGCGCACAGCTTATCTGGCGGAAATTGACAGGGCTAAAACTGCTTTTTTCAATAATATCAGTCATGAATTCAGGACGCCCCTTACGTTGATCCTGGGACCGCTCCACGACATCCTTATCCATCAGGCCAATTCAAGTAGCAAGCACACCATTGATCAAGTCAGTATTGCTTACAGCAATGCGGTCAGGTTGCTAAAGCTGGTAAATACATTACTGGATTTCTCACGTATAGAGGCTCATAGAATGCAGGCCAGTTATACTCCTGTCGATTTATCACAGTTTACAACTGAGCTAGCCAGTTCTTTTGAATCGGCTATTAAAAAAGAAAATCTCTTCTTTCACATCGATTGTACCCAACTAAGCGACGTTATCTATGTGGATACACAGATGTGGGAGAAAATTGTCTTTAACATTTTATCCAATGCGCTTAAATTCACTTTTACAGGTGGCATTTCTGTCTCCTTGCAGGAAACAGCTGAAAATGCGGTGCTTATAATTTCAGATACTGGTGTGGGGATACCTGCAGAAGAGTTGCCCCATATATTTGACAGATTTCATCGTGTCACCTCATCGCGTTCACGTACGCATGAGGGTACAGGAATCGGGCTCGCACTTACCAAAGAATTGGTGACCATCCATGGAGGAGACATTACGGCTGTCAGTCAACCGGACGTTGGCACAACATTTACCATACGTATACCAAAAGGTACTGCTCACCTGGATGCTAAGTCAATCAGGGAATTCATTGATAAAGAGGGAACTGATTTCTTACAGGAAAGTTATACTAATGAAATTTCTTCCTGGCAAAGGATGGATGACAAAGCAATTACTACTACCGATGCGGATGGAGATCTTATCCTTGTAGTGGATGACAATTCACAGATGGCCAACTATATTCAAAAAATGCTCTCAAGGCACTGGAAAGTAATAACTGCCAGCAACGGGCGTGAAGCACTATCATTGATCTATCAGGAGGCTCCTGCACTTGTAGTCTCTGATGTGATGATGCCTGACATGAATGGTTTTGAACTGCTGAATGCCATAAAAAGCGATGTTGAAATCAGCAACATTCCAGTGATTCTGCTGTCTGCCCGGGCAGGAAAAGAAGCCACCATAGAGGGGCTTGAGAAAGGAGCAAATGACTACATCATTAAACCATTCTATGCGGACGAACTGATTGCCAGGGTATCCACACAGCTACAGCTCAGGAAAGCGGAACTTGCAAATACGCATCTCAGGGAGCGTGCAGAAAGTCAACGCCTGTTTCAGAAAGAACTGGAGCGCATGGTAAGGGATCGTACTGCTGACCTGACAAAGATCAATGCCGAACTTGAGCAATTTGCTTTCGCTGCAAGTCACGATCTGCAAGAACCGCTTCGCAAGATATTGCTCTATTCGCAGATGCTCGCAAATGAAATTTCTTCAGATCAACAGAAAGCTGGCAGATATCTGGAGAAAATAATGACTTCATCTGCGCGGATGCGTAACCTGATTAATGACCTCCTGAATTTTTCACGCCTCAGTATAAAGGAGGTAGCATTCACATCAACTGATCTCAATACAATTCTAGAGAACTTACTAGTTGATCTGGAGCTACAAATCAACAGGTCACAGGCAAAAATTACATATACCGATCTACCGGTCATAGAGGCAGTACCACTACAAATGCAGCAGCTTTTCTTCAATTTGCTTTCGAATGCACTTAAATTCAGCGATACCAGAAGAACTCCGGCTATTACCGTGCAAGCCAGTATAGCAACATCAGCGGATGTAGCTTTACTTAGTGTACCTGACCCGTCAGCGGAATATGTCAAAATTGTCATAACAGACAATGGCATCGGCTTCGATCAGAAATATGCTGATCAGATCTTTACCATGTTTCAAAAACTACATCACCGCACAGCTTATGCGGGGACCGGTATAGGACTGGCATTATGCAAAAAAGTGGTAATTAACCATCATGGTATTATTCATGCAATGTCTGTTGAGGGTGAGGGCAGTAAGTTTACGATTATACTTCCGTCGCGGCAATCAACCCCAAATGGGGGTACCGGTGTTAGTGACGGGGCAGACTTATAAAGGATGACGGGGTGCAAATGAATGCATTGAGTCTGGCAATATTTTTCAGCACTTTACTAAAGATTACTTATGGATATCCAGTTGCTCCTTACGCATATGCGACAATTCGTTGAACCAACCGAAGAGGAAATTGCCTTTCTGGAATCCGGTTTGATTGCCAGACCCTTTAAACAGGGAGAAACCATTGTGCAAAGTGGCGATCCGGCGCGCTACCTGGCATTTGTCAATCAAGGGTATACGCTTACCTATTATACCGATGGAGAAGGCATCGATCATGTGATCCGTTTTGCAGCAGCGGGCTGGTGGTCAGGAGATCTTTATAGTCTGAGTACAGAGGCCCTCACACCATTAACGACTAAAGGTTTAAGCGATGGCGAGTTATTGCTATTACCAAGATTAGTACAGAATCAGATGCTGGATAAGTACCTGAAGTTTGAGCGGTATTTCCGGAACCTGTTTCAGACTGCCCTGATGCGACAACAGATGCGTTTTGTCGAAAGTCATTCTATCCCTGCTGAGCAACGCTATTTAAAGCTAAAGGAAACCTTTCCGGGCGTAGAGCAATACCTGCCTCAGAAGTATATTGCATCTTATCTTGGCATTACGCCAGAGTTTTTAAGTAAGATCAGAAAACAGCTTTCCCGAAAAACGTCTTAACCCAGATTAATTTCTTTCCGCTTTTTTACTAACCTGCTTTATTAACGCGGGAGTAGTACCAAGGTACCTTTGCTGCATCACTAAATGAAGCAGTATATGAACGATCAAAGTAAAATCAGCTGGAAAATTGATAACGGACACTCCTCTGTAGGATTCAAGATACGACATATGGCCATCGCCAATGTAAGCGGTGCATTCCTGGACTTTGAAGGCCAGGTGTACAGTACATCGCCGGATAGCTTTGAAGGAGCGGCTGTTGATGTTGAGATCAGGGTTGATAGTCTTAATACCAATCATAGTGAACGGGATACACACCTCCGGTCCGAACTATTTTTTGACGCAGCAAAATATCCTGTCATCCGTTTTAAGGGCATATTGCGTGGCGATCAACTCAGTGGTGAGCTAACCATGTGTGCTATTACAAGGAATGTTGTATTGGAAGCCAACCTGATGGGATCAGGACAGGGGCGTTTCGGAGAGATGCGGGCAGGGTTTGAATTAAACGGAAAGATCAACAGGAAAGATTTTGGTCTGACATGGAGCATGCTGACGGAAGCAGGCGGCCTGATCGTTGGTGAAGAAGTGAAACTGGATATGAATATTGAGCTGGTCCGATCTTAACTCCAATATGTGGATTATTTCAATAATCCACCTGCTGACCAAACACAAGGCTCCCGGCATCATTTTACGGGCAATACTATTTTGAAAAGAGCGCCTTCCCCTGCTATTCCTTCCGCTTCGATTGTACCACCATGACGTTCTACGATCTTGCGGCAGAGGGATAATCCAAGACCGGTACCTTCGTACTGGTCTTTTGAGTTGAGGCGATAATAGGTCCGGAAAATATTCTGCGCATTGCTTTGATCAAAGCCAATTCCGTTATCCCTGATACAAATAGCCACATATTGAAGTTTTGGATTCAGTCCGTTGACAATCACTTCCTGTTCATGCAATATACCCGCCGAAATTTCTATCTGTGGAGGTATATCAGGTCTGGAGAATTTTAGCGCATTATTGATAATGTTATAAAACAGTTGTTGCAGCAATACAGGCATACCCTTTACAACAGGCATCACATCTTTAAAAATGATCTTTGCTTCTTTCTGCTGTATGGCAAGCTCCAGATCTGTCTGAACATATTGCATGATTTGATTCAGATCTGCGTGCATACTCTCCTGCTGCTGACCGTCGACAGAGGCATATTGCAGGATACCTTCGATCAGTGCTGCCATTCTGGTGGCCGCATGTTCAATCTTCTCACTGTATGCGACTGCTTTGTCGGTATTACCTCTTTTTAGTTGCTCCTGCAAAAGGTTTGTGAAGATACCAATCTTACGGACCGGTTCTTTGAGGTCATGGCTGGCGACATGTGCAAACTGCTGCAGTTCATTATTTGAACGGAGAAGTGCCATATTCGCCTGATTCAGCTGTTCTGTTCTTTCCGCTACTTTGTTTTCAAGCAGGACCAGTGACTGTTGCTGTTCATCAACGTCTGTCAATGTACCCATCCATTCGATAATGTTACCTGCAGTATCTAAGATGGGCGTACCCTGCGAGAGGAACCAGCGATAGTTGCCATCCTTGCCCCGTAACATGTGGGTTATTTCAAATGGCTTATTTTTGGTCCAGGCTACTTTAATAAAATCAATCACTTTCTGGAGGTGATCAGGATGGTGTAGTTTCTTCCATCCCCATCCTTTCATATCCTCCATCGTTGTTCCGGTATATTCGAACCATCTGTCGTTATACCAGTACATATTGCCATCGGCATCAGCCATCCAGGCAAGATTCTGTATTTTGTCTGCTAATGTCCGGAACCTTGCCTCGCTAACTTCCAGCCTTTTCTTATTTTCTGCCACTATTTGTGAAGCTACCCTGGTTTCGGTAATGTCTTTGGTGATCGCCAGCTGGGCGTGACTACCATCTGCCATGATATGCGGTATTGCGCGTGTCTGCAGATAACGGCGTGTTCCTTTCAGCCCAACCACCTCATATTCCCATTCCAGTGTATCGCCTGCACATACACGCCGGTTCATGTCTAACCAGAGCGTACGGTACTCGGGAGCGATAAGATCGAAAACGACTTTACCAATTGCTTCATCCATACGTATGGCGTCAATATATGACAGACCAGTTTTGTTAATATAGAGAATGATACCTTCCTGGCTTACTAATTTTACACATTCAGGAATGGCTTCCATAACCGTATTTCCAAAAAGATTATCGATGTTGCTGATGAGAGGCTTTTCCACTTTATTAACGTTGATATGTCATTTGTCCCCGGATGAACTAACGTAGGGATCAGATTAGCTCATGGTATCTGCCAATATACAACAAATTAAATGCCACCAAACATGATGTTCAGTTCCATCCCTATCAGTCACCGGTTTCGTCATGAGGTGCATCTACCGGTTTTGACTGTGATGATCCTTTTTGCCGCAGATAGATCGACAGCACTACGATCGTGAAGACCGACAAAAACTCGCTTTGCCAGTTCTGGAAGGACTCAAACCAAAAACGAGGTTCGGCTATATATTGGCTAAACGACTCCGGAGGTAGCCCTTTCTGCGCCAATTGATCATTTTCATCTTTCAGACTACCATAAAAGTGCAGGATAAAAGACAGGATGAACAGTGTTAGCAGGGCGATTGTGAGTGAATGCTTATAAACCTTAAGCACCCATCCTCCCTTCCGTACCGCCCAGGGAGCTCCTTCACGGTCAGGAGAGGGTTCGCGGTCAACTTCTTCAGGTTCATCACATTTCTTTGACTCGGATGAGCCTTTTTGTCTCAGGGAGATTGTCATCACCACCAGCAAGGCCATTTGCAGAAACTCGCTTTCCCAGTTCTCAAAAGTAGCCTGTATGAAATGTCCGGAATGAAAATACTCACCTATTTTTACAGCCGCCTGGCCTTCCTCCATTCTTTCCTTATTATACTCTGATAAACCGGTAAAGAACTGGCCGAGCAAGCTAAGGGCAAAAAGCATAAAAAAAGCGATGGATAGTCCATTGTTACGTAAAAAGCTGCGCATGTTCGGTCTTATTAATCTAAAATATACCGATACCAATTACGTACCATTTACATTAGGTCTCCTAACCTTACCGGGACAACGAGAGGCGGCCGTCAATATAGGTCAGCCGATAGCAGCAAAGCATATAAAACCTGTAGAGGTAACGACACGGGCCGGTACATTCGTACACAAATTTCCTCGATCCCGGGTAATGCTACTTCCAACCGTTTTCAATAAATGGTTCACCGGCTGGTAAAGGTTTATCAATAGCCGGAGCTAGGCTCATACCTAGTTCGGGCCACTGTCCACCGACTACCTCTCTTGCTGATGTACCGGTCAACTCGTTATATGGTGCTAATGCTGTCAGGTTTTGCAGGTAAAGCACAGCACCGAATGCTGGATCTTTTGCGGTGAAATATAACAGTCCGGAACGTGTGCCGACCTGTTTGACGTGTACTTCGCCGGCTGTGTTTTCTGGTTTATTGTCCTCAGCAGATATAATGATGTCACGCGGCCAGAAAGGAACGAATAATGGCACCGCGGGCGTAAAGGTTGTCTGATAATGTAATGCGGGCAGATCGTCGTTATCAATTGTGATGTGTATCCGTTGTGCACCTGTGGGACTATCTGTCCCGATATCAACGCCACTGTCTGTTTTGATACAGTATTGTACAGTCAGCTGGCCCGCGGGACAGAAAGCAGCCCTAAACATAACTTTCGCACCTGAAGAACGGTTGACCGTTACCCATATGGAATCAGGTGCCGCATGTACCTGGAATACGAAGGAAGCATATTCTGTTTTATAGAGTTCCAGTTTTTCATCAGTTGTAAAATAGCGGGAAGCAGCCACAGCCCATGGCGACAATGCATTCAGCATAGCAATTAGTTTATGATCCTGAAACGGGTCGTTAACCGAATCTTAAAATCAAATGCTAATACTATACATATCTATTCCAGCAAACAAAGCAGCTGTGTACGGATTTCCGCTTCCACTGTGCTGGAGAATATTATTCCTACATCATGCTTTAAAAACAGGCAACAGTACTTCATCTACCATGGACTCAAGCCGCTTCTCACTGATATTATCAGGGCGGACCAGGTTTTCCATCCTGATCATATCAAAGGGGAGCATTAATGTCGCCTTGCTGACTTTCTTCACCTTCTCCCCTCTCGATTGCGCCTTTTCCAATAGGGTTTCCATTGCGCGGATATATTTATCCAGCGCAGCCGTATGCACAACCGGCTCCTTATTGTTTTCCTTATCCTGCATCCGCAGATAAAAGTAATTATTCAACACGTCCGCACCGATCTCCATATACATCTGCTGGTAAAAGGTAAGGAACTGAATAAAATCGCCACGTAGGCTCCCGGTATCTTTCATCTCTTCCAGAAAATCTCCTTCAAATAACCTTTTGGCTTTGTAGGTATAAATATCCTGTAACAGGTCAAATGTAGTGGGCCAACGGCGGTACAAGACAGACCGGCTTGTTTTGGCAGCGTCTGCAATCTGTTGAAAGGTAATGTTGGCTGGTTTTATCTCCTCCATCAACTTCATCGTTACCTCATACAGGCTTTCCAGCAGATCATCCCCCCGTCTTCTTACATTTTTTTGTTCCTCCATACTTCCTTTTTCTGGCTATAAAAATACAAAATAAGATACAATTTGTTTCTTTTTAAAAAAGAAACCTATATTTGTATTAGAATACAATTTGTATCTTATAAATCTTATTTATGAAACATCAAAATGTACACTCATGAACGGAGTAAATGAAATAAATGACTTCTCCATAGCAACGCTGGCCGGATTTTTCAATAGCCATCATGATAAACTGCTCTGTACGGCAGATAAAAACGGCGCACCTAATATCGCGCTGATGGGTACTCCCAGGATGACTGACAACGGCAGCATAGAACTGGAGTTAAGCGATGAACCTTCTATAACATTGCGGAACATGCGGGAAAACAAAGAGGTGGTATTCATGCTTTACCTTTCCGGACAAAGGGCCAGGGATTACAGTGGCGCCAGGGTATACGCAGAGGTCACGGAGATCATAACATCCGGCGAGAAGCTGGAGAAGATAAGGGCGATGATCAGAGAGCGCTTTGGGAACGAAAAAGCGGATGAGTTAAAAGCGACTGTCACTTGTCGTATAAAGAAAGTACGTCCGGTGGTAGACCGTGGTCAGCAATGGAATGAGGCCGCTTTTGAAAATGCCTGATAGAAATGGATCGATGGTAAACCAGTTAAGCAAATCCTAATCGCAAGGCAGAATGATCAACGGCGTTGTCTAATGCTGCCTGAAATATAAAAAAGGAGCGCTCCATCTTTCGATAGAGCGCTCCTTTTTTATGCCTGTTAGTTGATATCGGTTTGTCTATACTTTGACTATAGTCATCCTTCCTTAGTACTCCGTTTATATCGTAGCATCAACGTAGAATAACTATAGTAAGCTTACAGGATGCCCCATTATTTACTGCGAAAATACGCGTTTTTCCCGCCTCAGCCTTCTAAAAGTTATCTGGCGCGATACCTATTGTTATTAGTAGCACAGGATGCAAATACTCATACGGCCCCGGATAAGGCCGACCTAAAGAATTAGTATCCGTGATGCTATCGGGAAACGAAAGGAATAAGCAATTGTTCTTAATCTGTATGTTTATTTACCGCTTGCTTTAGTGTTGGGTATAAAATCAATCCTATCACGAAGCCGCTGAGCCATCCACCAATATGCGCAGCATTATCAATATCGCCTGTCATACCCATGATCAGGTTATACGCGATAAAAACCAGGGTGCTCACAAGTGCGGTCCTGGCTATCTCCGGTGGATAAACTTTCGTAATCAATGGTGCAACAAACACACCATACAATCCGAATACTGCACCTGAAGCACCGACGCTAACACCTACATCACGCCATTCGGCGTATATACCCGTAAGCGGCAACCTGCTGATTTCCCTGATCGTATTCGGCTCCGTCAATTTACCGGCGGCCGTTGAGATATAGTACTGGGCAATAATTACCGGCACGGTCAGGAATATCCGGGTAAGCATACAATACAGATCTTTCAGATTACTACGGCCAGATAACTGCAGCATTAGCAATACTAAATCTGCCCCGGAGGTAAATCCATGCTGCTATGGCTGCCAATCCTGCGCGAATTGCAAAATGTGTAACACCTTCTTTTAACTGGAACAATTCCAGCCTGATGATGAGCAACCAATGTAAAAAAGTATAACCGGTTGTTAGTCCGATAAGTAGCAACAAATAGGGCTTGAAAATGATATGCAGTTTACTTTCATTGTTTAGGGCTCCAATCGGATCAATTTGCTGTATTGCGCTGGTCCTGTCAAAGTTAAAAGAAAGCAGCATATCATATTGCTATCTCAAAATTGTAACAAGTTCTTCGAACGGCTTACGTACCTTTTTCAATGGCAGGTTCCAGTCATTGACCTCATTGCGGTAACCCAATGCCAGCAGCATGGAACTCTTCAGTCCTTTTGCGGGTAATTGAAGGAGATCATCTAACGCAGTCGCATTAAACCCTTCCATAGGGGTTGCGTCGATCCCATTCAGGGCAGCGGCAGCTACTGCCAGTCCGAGGGCAATATGGGCCTGTTTGGCTGCATGGTGAAAGTTTTCATCCAGGCTGAGTTGTCCGAAGTATTGTTTGGCAAACCGGCGTTGTTTGTCGGCCGCCCCTGGTTCCAGCCCCCTTTCTTTTGTCAGGTGATCAAATACCCGGTCAATCCTTTCCGGACAATATTCATCCCAGGCCGCAAATACGAGTAAATGCGAAGACTCCACTACTTGTGGCTGGTTCATAGCAATGGGAAGTATCTGTTGTCTGAGTTGCGGGTTACTGATGACGATGATCTCGTAAGGTTGCAGCCCGATACCGGAAGGCGCCAGGTGGGCTGCTTTTAAGATCATATTTAGCTGTTCTTCCGGTACCACCGCTCCCGTCATCCGCTTGGCGGCATATCGCCACTGTAAGGCATCTATCAGTGACAGGTTGAATATCTTGCTCATCGTTTTGTATTTTAATTGTTTCCGATGATGCAAAGATCGGTTGACCGGTGGGCGTCGTCCATTGACAATTACCTGAAAAAAAAGCAAACAAATGTCAATGGATATGGACTACTTACTTTTTAGCCGCGTTCTTACGGATACGCGTCAGGGTTTCGGGAGTAATGCCGATATAAGAGGCAATCATGTGCTGGGGCACGCGATTGGCAATAGCAGGGTGTTTTTCGAGGAATTGCTGGTATTTCTCTTCTGCCGACAGGCTAATGTTAGCAAGTATACGGTTCTGAGACACCAGGAAGCTCTTTTGCAGAATGTTGTTCACCAGGTTGTTTAACTGAGGGATCTGCTGACAAAGCCCATCAAAATCCTCTTTTTTTATGAGCACGACTTCCGAATCTTCAATAGCATCGATATTCAGGCGGGAGGGAGTTGCGTGCATCAGACTTTCACGATCGCCACACCAGTAGTTTTCCGGTGAAAAGTTCAGGATATGTTCCATTCCATTGTCATTGACAGAAAATGTTTTCAGGAAGCCACGACAGACAAAGGCGTTATATTTCCAGACATCTCCTTCCTGCAGCAGATACTGCTTCTTACGGAGCTTCTTCACGATCGCCACTTCTGCAATGGCAGCGATTTCCTCCTCCGACAATTCAATCTTTTCCGTCAGGTATTTCTGAAAAGCAGCAAACATAGTATTGAGTTGTATTGATAGTCGGTAAAGATATTAAATGGGCGCAATAATTGTTTGTATAAAGGCCCGGGGCGTATACTTTACTATTGAATCGGCAAGTATAACAGGGATTTAAACAAGAGAAACCAGCTTCTCCTTCAAAATCAATACACTGGCTTTAAACCGGCTTTATTTTAAAATTTCTTCTTATTTATTAAAATATTCGTTCCAGCTGTTCGTCTTATTGATTAAAACAGGATTTTTATTCATATGGTTAGAAGGTTTTTATTGATACTATTACTCTTCCTGGCAGGTGATCTGTATTTTTACCAGGCAGTTACTACGCTTTCGCACAATCCGACACTCGACCTCAGCTATTGGCTGATTGATATATTATTGATCGCGGGGATTATAACCGCCATCGTGCTGCTCAGATCAGGCAGACATGTACAGCGTTTTATGGCAGTGTTGATGTCTACAATGCTGCTGATCTTTATTCCTAAGTTATTCTCCTCATTGTTTCTGCTGGCCGAAGATATCATCCGGGTATTCCGGGGCTTCCCTCCCAGAAGCATTTATGTGAGCGAGGCTGCACTGGCCGTGGCTACGGTGCTTTTCCTCGCTATTCTGTTCGGTCTGACGCGGGGCAAGCACTTTTACAAGGTTAAACGGGAGACGCTTCATTTCCCCGACCTCCCGGAAGCATTTGACGGCTTTACTATCACCCAGATCTCTGATGTACACTCCGGTAGCTTTAGCGATGCTGCAGGCGTACAGAAAGGACTCGATCTGGTGAACGCCCAGAATAGTGACTTGCTCCTGTTTACAGGCGACCTGGTCAACAATATGGCTTCCGAAATGGACCCCTGGATACCTATGTTCACCAAACTGAAAGCGCCTTATGGTAAGTATTCCGTGCTGGGCAATCATGACTATGGCGACTATATCCGTTGGGAATCGCCTGCAGCAAAAGAAGCAAACCTTACACGCGTTAAGGCAGTCCATGGGGAAATCGGTTTCAATCTGTTACTGGACGAGGCTGTTAAAATCACCAAACAAGGACAAAGCATTGCGCTGATCGGCGTAGAGAACTGGGGAAAAGGCGGCTTTCATAAATATGGCGATCTGAAAAGAGCGACTGCTCATGTACCTGACAACGCCTTTAAAATACTGATGTCTCATGACCCTTCTCACTGGGATGAAGTGACGGTAGACCATGACCAGCATGTACATCTTACACTTGCCGGACATACCCATGGCATGCAGTTCGGTATTGAACTGTTTGGTTTCAAATGGAGTCCGATCAAATATTTCTATAAGCAATGGGCGGGTATGTACAGCCAGGATGGTAAATACCTGTATGTGAACAGAGGCTTCGGCTACCATGGCTTAAAAGGCCGGGTAGGCATATGGCCGGAGATCACAGTGCTGACCCTGAAACGGGGGAATGCCGCTTAAGCGATGTAAACCGTGCCGGTGTTAAACGCACCGGCATGGTTTGCTGTTTACCCTCTGACACCTTTATATACCAGTTTAGTAAAGAAGTCCGGTCCGATCACGAAATTACCCCACTGTGCATCGTAATCACGCGTAGGCTTCGCTGCAATCACTTCCTTGAGGGACATACCGCTTTTCTTCAGTTTACTTACCTTATCGTTAATCGCTACCAACATATCCCTGTAGGCCGTCAGCTGTTGCTTATCTCCTACCGGACCATGTCCCGGAACTATCAATGTTTTATCCTTAGCGATGCTCACATTATGATCAGCTGCTTTGATCATGCCACCGATGCTTCCACCAGTGTTGTAGTCAATAAATGGATAAAAGCCATTCCACCAGGTATCTGCTACATGCAGTACATCACTATCCGGGAAATATACAGAAATGTCTGAGTCTGTATGTGCAGGTGCATAATGCCAGAGCTGGAGGGTCTCTCCCTCGAATGGCAGCATATATTCCTTTTCAAATACGATTGCAGGCAAAGCGTCTGCCGGTGCAGGTGGAAAGGTATAGTTCCAGTCCTCTACCCGGACCGTCTGTGAGAGCCGCTTCCGTGTGTTGGCGTGTGCGATGATCTTTGCGCCTGCCTGGTGTACCCATTCGTTACCACTGGCGTGATCAAAATGCCAATGCGTATTGATCAGGTACTGGAGGGGCGCCTGGCTGATAACGCTTATCTGCGCTTTCATTTTATCTTTCGACACATCAATACCCGCGTCCACCAGCAAATTGCCTTTCTTTCCTGCTGCCAGGATGATATTGCCGCCGGAACCATCCAGTAAGGTGAGATTGCCGCGTAATGGTTTAGCTACTACCGGCGACTTCCTGGCTTCGCCGATGATCATTGTAACCGGACTTTCTGCTTGTGCAAATACTGATTTCGGGGAGAGCATAAAGGCGCCGGCCAGCACGCCTACCGAGGATATAAAATGCCTCCGGTCCATGGAATGTTGTTGTGATTTCATATGTGTCTTTTTTTTCGTGGCAAAGGGAAATGCTTTGTCCCTCTGTCTGAACCAATTCCGGTGCCAACAGAACAACTTATTAACAAACAATCACTTGCAACACACAACTAGTGAATATCAGAAACGATATTTCGCTAAATAGTTTCAGGGCGTGAATGATGCGGATGTGTATGTGAGAAGAGTGATAATTTATTAAATCCTTACTTTTTTAATTAAATTTAAGCCAGGGGGAAATCTTTATATTTTCAGTGGTGAACGAATACACACATAATGATACCGACCAGGAACTGCTCAGTCTTATCAAAACAGGGTCAGAAATAGCATTTCAGCAATTATTTCAACGACATTGGGAAAAGCTGTTCGTATCCGCCAGTAAGAAACTGGGCGACCAGGAACTGGCGCAGGAACTTGTGCATGACTTGTTCCTGGATCTCTGGCGACGCAGGGAAGAACTTGCAATAGTGAATCTTCCGGCATACCTCGGAAAGGCCCTCCAATACCGCATTATCAATAAACTGATTTCTAAAAAAGATAAGTTCTTCTTTGAGTTACTGGAAAATACAGAAGAATCGCTTTACAAAGCAGATCAGGCCCTGCTGGAAAAAGACCTGACTGCTCTGATCATATCGTGGGCAGAAATACTGCCGGAAAGACGGCGTCAGATATTTATACAATATTATCTCCACCACCTCACTACCCTTGAAATTGCCGATAATCTCAGGATATCCCAGAAAACGGTACAAAACCAGCTTAGCATCTCTATACAGGATTTAAAGGCACATTTCGGCCATTTGCTTATACTTCTGGTCCTGCTGGACGAAACTTTGTAAATCTTTTAAAAAAAGTGGCCAAAGGTCGGGAAAGCGCTCCTTTTTTGCTGACTATATAGTTAAAGCCACCAGTTATGTACAATTCGGGTAAGGATCAACAATACTTTTTCAAGCTGCTCAGCAGGTATAACGAAGGAAAAGTTACACCGGAAGAAGCGGCATTTGTTGATCGTTACCTTGAATTACTGGATTACCGGGAAAAAGATGTTCTAAAAGATTTCGACCAGCAAAAAGTCCAGATAGCGGCCAGTATGCAGGAACGGCTGCTAGAAAGCATCCGGCATGAGCCGGTTGTAAACCGTATATACCCTGTACGCAGATGGCTTACAGCAGCGGCTGCTGTCCTGTTATTACTCGGTAGCGGATATTATTTCTTTGAGAGGCAACATACACCGGCAAAACATCAGACGGCTCAGCATACGGATATTCTTCCCGGAAAAACCGGCGCCATTCTCACCTTAGCGGATGGCAGTAAAATTGTACTGGACAGTTCACGGAACGGCGTAATCGCTATGCAGGGTAACACCACAATACAACTGAACAACGGAAAAATACGCTATAATAAAGGTGGCCATGAAAGCTCCCCTGCAAGTAAGCCGGTGGGATACAATACGATCACTACGCCTCGTGGCCGCCAGTATCAGCTGGTATTGCCTGACGGAACCAGTGTATGGCTGAATGCGGCCAGCAGCCTTAGCTATCCGACTGATTTCAATGGGAAGGAGCGCAGGGTAAGGGTAAGTGGTGAGGCTTATTTTGAAGTTGCCAGTAATGCCAGTCAACCATTTATAGTAACAGTCAACGATGCGACTACCATCCAGGTATTAGGCACGAAATTCAACATCAACGCTTACAAAGATGAATCCAGTATTAATACGACCTTATTACAGGGGGCAGTAAAGGTCACCTACCGGAAGGCATCGCAACTGCTGAAACCAGGACAAGCCGCACAGATCAGTCAGGAGCTGCGGTTGATACCAACAGCTGATGTCAACGGCGTAATCGCATGGAAAGAAGGTGTATTCGCATTTAATAATGCCGATCTGCCAACTGTCATGCGACAGCTCGCGCGATGGTATGATATTGAAGTGAGCTATGAGGGCAGCGTATCAGCGGCTACGTTTACAGGGGAAATAGATAAAAGCCTGACCTTATCACAGGTATTACAAGGATTAACAGCTACAAGCATCAACTATAAAATCGAAGGAAACAGATTAATTATTATTCAGCATTAAAGAGAACCAAAATCGCGTGAACTAAATGAAAAAACCGGGTGCAAAGATTGGCGTCCTACCCCCGGTTTTCGTTTAAGTCTTGCTTATTACTCAACATTAAACGTTGCAAATGTATGCAAATCATGGGTTATTTCAATCCCGGCGTCCCCCCTATGCCTACGGGGACCAGATCAACCAAAAAAGTACTTGTGATGAAATCAATCATCCTCTTTTTCTTCATGGTCGTGCTACATATCAGTGGCAGTGTATCGGCTCAGACAGTCACTTTTACCAGTCAGTCAGCGTCATTACAGAAAGTATTTGCCAGCATCCGGCAACAAACGGGCTACAAGTTTTTCTACCGTAACGAAGATCTGCAGGATTCCAAACCAGTCACAGTACAGTTGAAAGATATGCCTTTGATCAGGACATTGCAGATCATCCTGGCCAATCAGCCCCTGACATATAATATACAGGGCAAAACGATTTTCATCAGCCGTAAGGCTTCGTCAATAGTGGAACCTGCCGCTGTTGAAGCCGTAAATCATTCTTATATTGTCGGCACCGTCAAAGACGATCAGGGCCAGCCTCTGCCCAATATTACTGTTATGTTGCGTAACAGGTATCGGTACGTTATAACCAATGAAAAAGGAATATTTACGTTATACGGCCTGGTTCCTGATGATACACTTCAATTCAGCAGCATTAATCACGAAAGTGTAGTAGTCCCTTACTTTCAATTGTCAGAGAATATGACTGTTATCATGCGTTCACGTATTAGTGCATTATCAGCAGTAACCATTTACAATACCGGGTATCAGCAGGTGAGCAAGGAAAGGGCTACCGGGTCATTCGGCAAACCGGATATGGAAGTATTCAGAGAACGTGTCAGCACCTTTGACGTAGTGGGCCGTCTTGAGGGACAGATACCTGGCCTTACGGTAGGAACGGGCAGCACTACATCGGGTAGAACGGGTAACGGGTTCTCAACGAGGTCGAGTGTGATCAGGGGATATTCTACTATCAGCGGCGGACAACCAACCAATCCATTGTATGTGGTAAATGGCGTGATCACCACAGATTTCAGTTCTGTGAATCCGGATGATATTGAAGATATCACGGTCTTAAAAGATGCTGCAGCAGCAGCTATCTGGGGTGCAAGAGCTGCGAATGGCATTATTGTTATAAAGACTAAAGAAGGTAATAAAAATCAAAAACTAAGCGTCAGCTACACAGGTTCCATCAGTTTTCAGGGCAAGCCGGACTTTGACTACAGTCAGCGTATGAATAGTGCTCAATATATTCAGGCTGCCAGAGAAACATTTGACCCTGTTAATTATCCATGGAGTTCACTGGCCACACAGGTGGTGCTGCCGCATGAGGTAGTGCTCTATAATCAGTACCGGGGCCTTATCAGCGCTGAACAGGCTAATAAAAGCCTGGACAGTATGGGGCGCATTGATAACCAGTCACAGATAAAAAACCTGTTCTATCGCAATCCGGTAACGACCAATCATACGGTGTCTGTGTCGGCTGGCAATAATGTGTATGCACTCTATGCTTCACTGGGCTGGACAGGTGTACAGGATAACGTTCCCGGTAATAAGAACAACACCTATAAAGTCAATCTTAGCCAAAGCTTCAATGCAGGAAAACGGATCAGCGTTACATTAAACACCTCCCTGATCAACAGCGTTTCGAGCAGAAAGAATGTGCCATCCGTGGATAATTCTTTTGTGCCATACCAGTTATTTGTTGACGAACACGGCCAGCAGCAGAACCTTGCGTTTACAAACGGCTGGTCGGATTCTACCCGCAATAACTACTCAAGAAGAAGCAGGGTGAACCTGGATTATTATCCCTTACAGGAAATTAACTATGCTCATTCCAATACCAATACGATCAGTATCAACATGACAGCTAATGTTGGTATCAGATTGTGGAAAGGACTTAGTTTCCAGGGGACTTACGGCTACCTGAAAGCGCCAGGCACCCTGAGCACATTCACAGACAGTCGCGCCATTGGCCAACGTAAACAGTTGTTATCATTCACAGTGGCACCTACAGCGGCATCTGCGCCGGTGTATTACCTGCCGGAGAATAACAGCTTATATATTTCCAACAATAATGACCAGCGCAACTGGACGGTGCGTAACCAGCTGATATATACCACCACCCCCAGAGCAGGAAAGGATGCGCTGACCTTACAGGCAGGTCAGGAGGCACAGGAAGCAAGTGCATCACGGACCACAACAAACGTGGTTGGCTATGATGAAGCCCTTGGCACCTACCCGTTAATTGACTATGCCCGTTTACGGCAGGGCGTATTTGGCACTGTAACAGGCTTTGGCTTTTTCAGTACGCAGCCTTACCAGATATTCAGTCAGCTGACCCGTTTTACTTCCTGGTTTGCATTGGGCAGTTATACTTTTGATCATAAATATAGTCTGGATGTCAGCTGGCGCCAGGATCACAGTAATCAGTTTGGCAGCGATATATCTGTACAGAATAAACCGGTTTGGAGTGCAGGCGGTAAATGGCAGTTACGTAACGAAAGCTTCATGCAACAGGTGAAATGGGTCGATGCGCTGGCATTAAGAGCGACCTACGGCATCACCGGCAACTCTCCTTATGTGGGTGCGGCTTCATTGTATGATATATTAAATGCGCAACCACAGTCGCAGACCGGTGGCGTAGCCGGAGATGCACTGACACTGAACCAGCCGGCTAACAGAAAGCTGGCGTGGGAAAGAACCCGGACCATCAATGCAGGAATAGACTTTTCCGTACTGCGTAGCCGTATCTCCGGTGCGATCGATATGTACAGTAAAACTACTACGGACCTGCTGGGAAGTGTGCCTTTAAATCCATTTACCGGCTTTAGCAGCCAGACTGGAAATGTAGGTAAACTAGTCAACAAAGGGATCGAATTCTCCCTGCGCACGGTAAACATCAGGAAACAGGACTGGAGCTGGTCCAGCAGCCTGGTATTCAGTTATAATTATAACAAACTCGTGTCTTACGCGACATTGAATCCTTCACTCAATACGGCTAGCTACAAAATATTTGCGCCCTTTTGGATAGGATACAATTCCAAGCCCTTATTTGGCTATCAGTTCGCAGGACTGGACAATGTAGGAGATCCGCAGATCAGGCTGGCAGATAAAACAGTGACGAAAGCTCCTAACGTTACAAAACCGGAAGACATCATATATATGGGTACTACTCAACCGCCGGTCAATGGAGGATTTACCAACCGTTTCCAGTATAAGGGGCTTTCGCTTACAGTGAATATGATTTTTAATACAGGCGCCGTCATGCGCAGGAACGTCAATATCTTCTATAGCGGCAGAATGCCTACTTCTACATCGCTGGGAGGCAATAATCTGTATACATCATTCCAGGACCGCTGGAAACAACCGGGAGATGAATTAAAAACTGATATTCCCGCATATGTTTCCAACCCAGGTATCAGCTATTCACGCAGGGATATCAACTACTATGCTTATGGCGACAACAACGTCATAAGCGCATCCTATATCAAAGTACGGGATCTGACCCTGGCTTATGAACTACAGGCAGCTGCGCTGCGCTTCCTGAAACTACAAAGACTAAACATTTATGCACAGACCACCAATTTCCTGATCTGGACGGCCAATGATGAGCGGATAGATCCGGAAACAGGTTTCCCGGGCGCACTGTATAAACACCAATACAACCTGGGGATAAATGTTACACTTTAATTCAATTAAACAGAGAAGGATGAGAAAGCTTATATATATCACCATCATGGTTTCCTTTATTGCCTGCAAGGATAGTTTCCTGGAGGTAGTTCCGCTGGGATCACAGGTAGCAGTAACAACAGACGACTATGATAAACTGATGAATGATCCGGCATATTATCTTCAGTCATTTGCAGGCGGCTGGCAGGAACAAACCCTCATGGAAGATGATATTGATGCAGAGGAAGTTTATCTCTTACAGGGTAGTCAGCAGATGCTGCGACTCTTTCAGTGGCAAGATGTCATTTACCAGCAACAGGATCAGGCGCCGTGGGCGGTAACGCTCTGGCTGGAGCAGTTATATTCCCTGAACAAGATTATCAACGAAGTGATGGTTTCCAGCGGAGGCTCCAATGAGCAGAAAAGATCTATTCGTGCACAGGCGCTGGCAACCCGTGCATGGACCTATTTCCAGTTCATCAACTTCTATGGCAAACCTTATGTTGAAAGCACTGCTGGAAATGATCCGGGCTTTCCTATCATAGAACAGGCAGATGTGAGTATGACCGGCTTCACACGCGCATCTGTACAGTCAGTGTACGATTTCATTATTAAAGATCTCAATGCGGCTATTGCAGACTTACCGGTAAAACCGCTGATACAGACCAGGATGTCCCGGCCTGCTGCTGAAGGATTACTGGGCAAAGTATATCTGTATATGGGACGGAATGATGATGCATTAAAAACGTTCAATGCTGCATTTACTGATCTGGCGGGCAGCGATAGCCATTTGTATGATTATAATCAGACACTGGCTCCAGGTGGCGCTTTTCTACCTGTAGATATGATGATCGGACCCTCTCAGGGGCCGGGCAATAACCAGAACGACCTCACGGAAGCGGTGATATCGAAAGTATTCTACAACGGACCTTACAGTGGTAATCAGCTCGGGAATAATGGTCTGGTACTGGCGCCATGGGCAGCGGCATTGTATGGTGCATCAGACCTGCGGCTGCAGTTATATACCAACACCAATCCTGATCTGTCGCCCAATACCGGCGGCCGTCTCCGGAAATATGGCGTACAATATGCAAGAATGGGCCTGCAATTACCTGACCTTTATCTGCTTCGCGCAGAATGTAAGGCACGTCTGAATGATCTGCAGGGGGCAGTGGCTGATATAGAAACCCTTCGCAAAAACCGTATGCCTGCTGCCGACGCTACTATTCCGGCTAGCATCGCAGGTAACCAAACGGCGCTGATCCGTTTCATATTTGACGAGCGCGTCCGTGAGTTTGCTGCTGAAGGCTATCGGTGGTTTGATATGCGAAGACAGTCTGTAGATCCCCTGTTCGCCGGTCAGGTATTCACACATACACTCCATAAGGCAGATGGTACAGCAGCTACCTATACACTAAAGCAACCCAACCGCCTTGTGCTACAGTTGCCGCCCACATTAGTTAATGCTAATCCGGGTATACCAAACAATCCTTAATCCAACACAAAAAAATAATCAATGAACAGTATTGTAAAGCTGGAGCATTTATCACATCGCTACACCAGCTCATGGGCAATCCGTGACATCAATATGGAGATCAGTCAGACTGGTATAGTAGGTCTGCTTGGTTCTAACGGCGCAGGTAAATCCACTACGATGAACATTCTGTGCGGCGTACTGAACCAGACAGAAGGTAATGTATTTGTCAATGGTATCAATATGCGGGAAAACCCAGAGCTGGCAAAACAGGCTATCGGATTTCTTCCACAACATCCTCCTTTATACATGGACCTGACGGTAGACGAGTACCTCACTTACTGCGCCGGTCTGCGCCTCATGCCAAAAGAAAAAATTCAGCCGGCATTGAAGGAAGCGAAGGAACGTTGCGGTATTGCACATTATAGTCAGCGCCTGATCCGTAATCTTTCCGGTGGTTACCGGCAGCGTGTGGGTATTGCGCAGGCTATTATACACCGGCCATCACTTGTTGTGTTAGATGAACCGACTAATGGACTCGACCCTAACCAGATCATTGAAGTAAGGTCACTGATCAAAGAGATCGCTACAGACCGTGCGGTAATATTTTCATCTCACATCCTGTCAGAGATACAGTTGTTGTGCAAGGAGATCAAAATGATAGAAAGCGGTAGAATTGTGTTTGCAGATACAATGGACGCCTTCAATAACTATGTCGAACCACACAGTGTGCTACTCCATATGGAGAACCCTCCACCGGTGGCAGCATTCATGGAGATAGCCGGTGTTACTAAAACAGAGTTTCTGACGGAAAGACAGGTACGCATTTATTTCAGTGGAGATCAGGATATATCAGAACGTCTCATCACTGCAAGTGTACAACAAGGCTGGAGACTGAGAGAGATCAGTCTTGATAAGACCGCTCTGGACGAAGTATTTAAACAATTATCCAATCAATCATCACAATAAAGCAGCATGAAGACGGTTTTCAGAATTGCGAAAACAGAATTACGTACCCTTTTTTATTCCCCTATAGCATGGTTTTTATTGATCGCTTTCCTGGTTCAGTGCGGCATGGCGTATATTGCTGGTCTTGACAGTAATGCGCGCACACAGGAAATGGGCGGTATGGGACTGGAATATATGACCCGCCTGACTGACCGTATTTTTGCAAGCAAAGGCGGCGTATACAGTGTGGTAATGCAAACACTGTATCTCTATATACCGTTGCTGACCATGGGGCTGATAAGTCGCGAGGTCAATAATGGCACTATCAAATTACTTTACTCCTCCCCTGTTAAGGTCAGCGAGATCGTATTTGGCAAATTTCTGGCGATGATGGTTTACAATCTGCTCATGATATTGATATTGGGCATTTTCATTGCCGACGCCCTCGTCCATGTCAATCATGCAGACGCAGGTATGCTGCTTTCTGCTTCTCTGGGCTTCTATCTGCTTCTATGTGCTTACTCCGCCATCGGCCTGTTTATGTCCAGCCTCACCTCTTATCAGATTGTGGCAGCAGTATGTACATTCATCATGATTGGCGTATTGACTTATATCGGTACTTTATGGCAGGGTATTGCATTCGTAAGGGATCTCACTTACTTCCTTTCGCTCAGCGGACGTACTGAGAAAATGCTGGGCGGATTGATTACCAGTAAGGACCTCATCTACTTCGTTATGATCATTTACATTTTCCTTGGTCTCAGCATTTTTAAACTGAAGGCAGGAAGGGAATCCAAACCATTTGCCGTAATAGCCGGCCGGTATGCCACCATTATTACTTCAGCGCTGGCAATCGGGTATATCACATCCCGACCTGCATTAGTGGCCTATTATGATGCAACGGCCAACAAGTCAAGGACACTTACACCTAACGCGCAACATATTATTAAAGAGCTGGGGGATACGCCACTGGAAGTCACTGCATACAATAATATGCTGGGACAATTCTATTATTTCGGTGCTGAAGAGTACCGTAATATGGACATTGCCCGCTGGGAGCCTTACATGCGTTTTAAAGACAATATAGACCTGCAATACGTTCAATACTATGACAGTGTATTAGATAATCCAGGCATGATGCGTTTTTACCCTGGTAAAGATCTGCAGGAGGTAGCTACACAACGTGCCAAAGGCATGGGACTAAAGATCTCACAGTTCAAGACACCCGCGGAAATCCGCAAAGTAATGGATCTGCGTCCTGAAGGCAACCGTTATGTCATGCAGTTAAAATACAAAGACCGTGTTACGCTATTACGTGTGTTTGACGATCAGGCACAGTGGCCGGGAGAAACAGAAGTAACTGCTGCATTAAAACGCCTTTTACAGGCAAAAATCCCTAAAGTCGCGTTCCTGACAGGCAATCTGGAAAGGAGTATTGAGAAAACGGGAGAACGGGAATACAATACGCTGACGAAGCGGAATAGTTTCCGATATGCGCTCGTTAATCAGGGTTTTGATGTAGATACCGTTTCATTGGAATACCCTGGTGTTCCTGCGGACATTTCAACACTGGTCATCGCAGACCCTAAAACTGATCTCAGTGGTATTGCACTGCAAAGAATCCGGAGATATATAGATAACGGCGGTAATCTCCTTATTGCCGGAGAGCCGGGCAAACAGGCGGTCCTGAACCCCATGTTGCAACAGCTGGGCGTACAATTGATGGACGGAACTGTCGCACAACCAAGCAAAGACATGACACCCGATGTGGCTTTGCCATTAATGACCGCTACGGCTGCAGGCTTCTCCAAAACCCTGGCAAAAGCGTTTAAAGATAGTGTAGTGATATCAATGCCGGGAGCCGCAGGACTTTCTTACAGTGATAGTATTTTCCAGGTAAAACCTTTGTTAGTAACAGACGCAGGGAAAAGCTGGGTAAAGAAAGACAAACTGGTGGCAGATTCCGCCGACATATTATACAATCCGGCCAATGGAGATGAGAAAATAGCCGTTACTACTGCTGTAGCACTTACCCGCAAAGTACATGACAGGGAACAGCGTATTGTGGTAGCTGGAGACGCGGACTTCCTCAGCAATTCAGAGCTATCACGATATGATGTAAAAACAGCCAATTTCTCCTTTAACACCGCTCTTTTCAGCTGGTTAAGTTATGGTGAATTTCCGATTGACACGTTCCGTCCGGATGCAAAGGATACCCGTGTATCAATAAGTAGCGATAAAGTGGAATTACTGAAAATTTTCTATCTATGGGTATTACCAGGTGTCCTTATCGCTTTTGCTACTATTCTGCTCATCAGGCGTAAAAGGAAATAAAGCATATGTTATTTACTACAGACAAACAGACGCTGGAAGACCTGAATATATTCGGGAGACATGGCGGGAATGCGGTGTACAATATCTTTAACCAGACGATTTCACGTGGAGGCGCTGCGCTACTGGAAGACATGTTCCGTCATCCATTGTCAGATCATATCACGATCAACAGGCGCAGCAGTATTATTCAGCAATTTGCAAAACCGGGTACTGAATATCCTTTTTCTGCCGTGCTCTTTGATGCCGTGGAGCCATACCTCGGCAATACGGATGAACGGACAAAACTGTCAGCCGATGACCAGTCCATCAGCAAAAAACTGGCGGACATGATCGCAGCAGACGGAAATATGCAGATGGTTTATAAAGGAGTACAGGCATTGGTGGAGATAATGCAAAGTACACAGGCTTTTGTTGACAGGAAAGAAGGAGGCACCGCATATGAAACTGACAGGAACACGCTCGCTTCCCTTCTTTCAGCGCCGGCATTTTCCCCGGTGCTGGCACATCGGGGAAAATTGTCTCATGCTACGATCGCATCTTATGATGTACTCCTGCGTTTCCGCCACCGGGAGTTGATTCAGCAATTACTGCATCAGCTCTATTACCTGGATGTATACCTTTCTGTAGCAAAGGTAGCCGCAGCACGTGGATTTGTATTTCCAAGCGCCCTTGCACGGGGCTCCTGTAGTGCTATTGTGGAAGGGGTGTATCACCCGCTGTTGAAAAACGCAGTACCCAATACCGTCCATATCACGGAAGAAAATAATGTACTCTTTCTGACCGGAGCGAATATGGCAGGGAAGTCTACATTTATGAAATCGCTCAGTATTGCATTGTTCCTGGCGCATATGGGATTTCCCGTTGCTGCGGCTAAAATAGAATTCTCCGTACTGGATGGTATTTACACGACGATTAATCTGCCCGACAATCTTGGTATGGGCGCAAGTCATTTTTATGCGGAAGTACTACGGGTGAAGAAAATAGCCCAGGAACTCAGCCAGGGAAAGCATCTGTTCATTGTGTTTGACGAGTTATTCAGAGGCACTAATGTGAAGGATGCCTATGAAGCCACCATTGCTATCGCGAAAGGATTTGCCGGTAAGCGTAACAGCATATTCGTTATTTCCACGCACATCATCGAAGCGGGAGAAATATTGAAAGCAGCATGTGCGAATGTACATTTTGTCTACCTGCCTACGCGTATGGAAGGCGACAGACCCGTATATTCCTATACACTCGAAAGTGGTATTACAAATGACCGGCATGGTATGATCATCATTCACAATGAAGGCATTCTTGAAATGCTGGAAAACGGCTTGTCCAAAAAGAAATGAGCATGAGTTTTATAGCTGATAAGCAAACGCTGGAAGACCTGAATCTGCTCGGCAGGTTCAAGCCAAACTCCATCTATAACCTTTTTTGCAAAATCAAAACCACCGGAGGGGACCGACTGCTGGAACGTATGTTCCAGCAGCCCCTTATTGATCCTGCCGCTATTAACAAACGTAGCGCCACCTTCCGGTACTTTCAGGAGCGGCAACTATCTTTCCCTTTCACTAATGAACGTTTTAAGCTGGCAGAAAACTACCTGATCATGGGTGGAGGGACAGGGCTGTCCGTTATTCTCAAAAAGAAACTGAATGCATTTCTGAATGACGATGCGTATGAAAAACTGCGCAATGGATTGGCTGCTGCTATAGATGTATTGCTTGCTTTCCGGACTTTTCTGCAACAACTTACAGATTTTGCGGATGCAAACGCCTGGCGCAAAATATTGTCTCAACTCAGCTGGCTGGATAATGCCCATGATTTGTCTATCATGACCGTAGCCCGGTATGACCGTCAGCTGCGACATACGTTGCGTGCGGAAATGGAAACCCTACTGGAGGGTATTTACCAGCTGGATGTTTATATCGCTGTCAGCGATGTGGCCCGGCAACGGGGCTTTCATTATGCGACTGCATTGCCGGCCTTTCCTGCGATGTTCCATTCCACAGCATTACGACATCCTGCACTCAACGCAGGGATCAGTAATCCAGTTGCACTTAGCGAGGAATCCAATGTCATTTTCCTGACAGGCGCAAATATGGCGGGCAAATCTACCCTGATGAAGTCGATTGGTATTGCTGTTTATCTGGCGCACATGGGTTTCCCCGTAGCGGCAGCTGATATGAAATTCTCTGTTCGCGACGGCCTTTACTCTTCTATTAATGTGCCTGATAATCTGAATCTGGGATATAGTCATTTTTATGCAGAGGTACTCCGGGTTAAACAGGTAGCCGCCGAAGTCGCTGCCGGAAAAAACCTGCTGGTGATCTTTGACGAGCTGTTTAAAGGTACTAATGTCAAAGATGCTTATGATGCTACATTGGCAGTCACCGCTGCATTTGCCCGCTATCATCATTGCTTTTTTATCATTTCTACGCATATCATTGAAGTGGGACATGCACTGGCATCAAATCCCAGTCTGCAGTTCTGCTATCTGCCTACTTTGCTGGAGGGTACAATCCCCAGGTATACGTACAAGCTTGAAGAGGGGATCACGAATGACCGGCATGGTATGACAATTATCGAGAATGAGCGGATACTCGCATTACTGGAAGGATAATCTTTTTTCCACAAGACAAATGATTGATTCAACCTAAACAAAAAAGTTCTGTCAGTAATGGCAGAACTTTTTTGTTTAGGCTGAATACAAAAACACCAGCCCATGACTGGGCCGGTGTACTACTTAAAACCTACAACTGTTACACTTAAAGTGCATCGTATACTAAACTGTTATTTGCATGAGTACTTCATGCGTGATATCGTTATGGATATATTCCTGTCCCGGTACTATTAAAATGGCAACAGCGATACCGTTATATTCGCATACGGTATGGTACTGATATTATTGGAAAGGAAATACTTATTGGATTTCTCATTCCGTTCATACTGTCTTGAGGTCAGCGGGGTCAGTACGCCGCCGTTCACCCCTAACATTAAAAGCTTACCTACACGAAATTCCAATCCCGGGCCCGTTTTCAGGTCCACAGAAGAGAAACTTGCATCTGCGGGCAGTACTGCATGTGACAGGCGGAAGAAGGAAACAGAACCGGCTATAGCGCTACCGAAGGTGAACCAGCTTCTTTTTGACAAAGCAGTTCTTACACCAATACGTTGCGGCAAACTGATATCCAGTTCCAGCTTGTTGGGGAACATATGCCAGTATACAAACAGCGGCAAGACCGGAATATTGACCGCCGGATCGACGTTTAATAAAAGGCCCAGGCTTACATTGGTAGTACGTGTCTGTTTCAGTTGAAAGATCATCCCACCCAGGAAACTGATCTTCTGTGCCAGCCGGTAATCGTCCGAGAGGACGGTAAGACTACCTGTATAAATCACCCGACGGCCAAACAGGGAATCTACCCGCTGAAAGGAGGCGCTTACCCCTACCGTCACCTTATTCATCGCCGTATCATGCACATTTATATCAGCCGGCATATACACCTTATTGCTCACCAGGTTGAAGTACTGGTGGAATAAGCTGAAAGAAGCAGTGACCTTATTCTTTCCCCAGGCCACTACCGGTACGTTAACAAGCGCTGAAGTGCGTATCTGGGATATTTTGCCGTCAAACAGGTTATTGCCATAGAGCTTACCATTAATATCTGCATTAGATACAAAATCAGTAGAGACCATGACCTGCCGTAAAGACACGCTCCTGATGGCCGCCTCCCGTATATACACCTTCTTTATTGAATCTATCATTCTCTTCTGCGCAGGAGGCACCTGCCCCTGCCCCATCAGTTCATTTGTAACAAAAACAGCAAAAAGGCCGAAGTAAAGAGAGGACTTCATCAGCGATGTGTTTAATTTGTTGTGGTAAAAGAATCCCAGCCGGCAGCCGGAACAAGTCATTTGTTACAGCTGCCGTTATCTGGTTATAAAGAAATATGATCAGGTAGTACTTAACCTGGTATCAGGTGTTGATTTTTTCTGGAAGCGGTTCTTCAGTCGCTCGATGATGACGTACATGGCAGGTACCACAAATAAGGTCAGGATCATTGAACTGGTCAGGCCACCGATGATTACCCAGGCCATGCCGTTTTTGATCTCAGAACCAGCACCTGTTGCCAATGCGATGGGCAACATCCCCAGGATCATGGCGAGGGTTGTCATCAGGATAGGACGGAGACGTTCTTTCCCTGCTTCGATCAATGCATCATTCACACTCCGTCCTTCTTCTTTCAGCTGGTTGGTGAAATCGACAATAAGGATCGCATTCTTCGACACCAATCCCAACAACATAATGACACCGATGATGGAGAAGATATTCAGTGTCTCCATAGCTAAAGCCAGTGCCAGCAGCGCACCAATCAGTGCAACTGGTATAGAGAACAATACTACAAACGGATAGATGACACTTTCATACAGGGCCACCATGATCAGGTATACCAGCAGAATCGCGGTTATCAGTGCCAGTCCCAGACTGGAGAATGCATCCCCCTGGTTTTTCACGTCACCCAGGTATTCTACAGATACACCTGGCGGTAATTTAATACCAGCCACTTTTTTCTTTATATCCTCAGCCACTGTTCCTGATGGACGCCCGGCCACATTGGAGTTTACAGTAATAGAGTTCAGGCGATCACTTCTTTCCAGTACGCTTTCTCCCATTGTTTCCTTTACATCTGCAAACTGACTTAACACAAAGCGTTGTCCGTTATTGTTGGAAAACGTGAGGTTCTTTACATCATTGATATTGGATCTGTCATAGCGGTCAAGACTCACCAGGATATCGTATTCATTTCCTCCCTGTTTGAATTTACTATTATCATTACCGCTGAATGCATTCTGTAATGCTCCGCCGACCTGGGCGGCGTTAATACCCAGCAGTGTCATCTTCTCACGATCCAGCTTTACTTCAATCTGTTGTTTAGGGGCTTTTACAGATAATTGTACGAACTGTGTACCCGGCACACTGGCTACTTCTTTCATGTATTGTTCTGCGATAGAGCGCACAGCTTTCAGGTCCAATCCTTTGATGGCGATCTGAATAGGCGCCTGGGTACCATTACCTGTAATGGAGGTAGGAGAAGCGGTGACCTTTGCACCGGGAACAGCAGCGGTCAGCTCCCTTTGTATCATGATACCAAACTCCTCCGCCGTCATATTCCGTTCATCAGCACCTTTCAGGGTAACCGTCAATTCTGCCCGGTTGGCATTGTTGCCGCTTCCGGCTACGCCACCTGTGATAAAGCCGATACTTGAAAATACCTTGTCTACTTCCGGACGCTTCATGACTATCTTTTCTACTTCCTGGGTCACCATGTTCGTCTGGTAAATACTGGAAGAAGGATTCAGTTCAAGATTGATCATGAGCTCTCCCTGATCTCCCGAAGGGATAAAAGAAGCGCCAATAAAACCCTTTGCCAGCAGCATAACAGATCCAATGATCATGACGATGACACCTGACAGTAACCAACGTTTCTTTTTCAGCATCACCACCAGTAAGCGGGCATAACTTTCTTTTATGTTGTCGATCAGGCGTTCAAAGCCCAGGTTGGCTTTACCCCACCAGCTTTTCGGATTAAGATATTCCAGGCGACCAAACCGGCTGGCCAGCATAGGCGTCACAGTAAAGGACACAAAGAGGCTCATCAGCGTAGATACTACTACAACCAGTGAGAATTCGCGGAGAATGGCCCCTATAATGCCCCCTGACATCGCCAGCGGCAGGAACACGACCACGTCCACCAGGGTGATGGCCATGGCCGTAAAACCGATCTCATTACGTCCTTCCAGGGCAGCTGTTCGTCTGTCTGATCCCATTTCCAGGTGTCTGTAAATATTTTCCAGCACCACAATAGAGTCATCCACCAGGATACCTACCACCAGCGAAAGGGCCATCAACGTCATCAGGTTGAGGGAGAAGCCCAGCAGGTACATGGCAATGAAGGTCGGAATCATTGATGATGGCAGTGCCACCATTACAAACATGGAACTCCGGAAGCTGTGCAGGAAGGCGAGCATCACAATACCTACAATGACTACGGCCAGTACCAGGTCTTCCATTACTGCGTCGGCGGAACGGAGTGTGTATGTAGACTGATCCGTGGAAATAGTAAATTTCAGCTGGTTGTTTTTATACTGTCCTTCGATACGTTCGAAAGCGGCTTTTACCTGCCGGCTTACGTTCACGGCGTTTGCGTCTGATTGTTTGATGATCTGGATACCGATAGAAGGCACCCCGTTGATGTGGTTAATCGCGGTCGCTTTCGCAGTCGCGTCTACTACTTCTGCCACATCCCGTAAATAGATACTCCCCTTTCCTGGTTGCTGACGGACGATCAGATCGCGCAGCTGTGCAACGGAAGCAACATTCGCATCATATTGAATAGTGAACTGCTGTTCTGTTGTTTCGATGCTACCTGCCGGAAATGACTGATTCGCGTTATTCACCGCATTCGTCACATCGGAAATACTTAATCCGTAGGCCCACAGTTTACTTTGATCCACATTAATCTGGATCTGTCTTTCATCTCCCCCGATAATATTCACCTGTCCTACCCCTGTTACGTTCTGAAGGATCGGACGCAGTTGTTTATCTACGAATTCATACATTGCGGCGGGCGTCAGGTTAGATGTGACACCGGCACGTACCACAGGCGCTTCTTCCAGGTTGACTTTATTCACCAGCGGACGATCAGCATCATCGGGTAGATCGTTGATGGCCTGATCTGCCTTACGCTGTACGTTTGCTTCTGCTTCGTCGATATTGGTACCGTTTTTAAACTGTATGATGATCTGTGAGATCCCTTCCTGGGAAGTGGAATTGATCTTATCCAGCCCTTCAATCGCCGCAAACACATCTTCCAGCTTCTTCGTAACAGATGATTCCACTTCCGAGGCCGAAGCGCCGGGATAGATCGTACTGACCGTGACCGTTGGCACTTCTATTTTTGGAAGCAGGTTATAATTCAGTTTATTGTAGCTGATCAATCCGAAAAGGATAAGCACCGTAAATATCACAATGATCAGTAAAGGCCGTTTTACGGCAACTTCTGCTATTGACATGAGCGATAATATTTTTATTTGGAGACACTGACAACACTGCCATCCTTTAAATTAATCTGACCGGAGGTCACCACCTGTTCTCCTGGTTTCAATCCACCGAGCACCTGTACCATGCCGTTCACATCAGCGCCCGTCTGTATTTTACGCTGGTGTACCACGCTATCCTGCAATACGTATACGGCAGCGTCTTTCACGCTCTCTGTCAGTGCTTCTCTGGGGATGACCAGTACCTGCTGTTCTGTCTTCCGGGAGAAATCAACGTATACAAATGTGCCTGATCTGAGCAGGGTTTCGTTGTCGTTTCCGATAAGGATCTCTACGAGGTAGTTGTGCGTTTCATCTGCCTGCGGACTTATAAAGCTGATCGTACCACTGAATGTTTTACCGGGATAGACGTCTGTGCTGATCTTCACGGGTTGTCCTTCCTTCACTTTATATACTTCGGCTTCCGTAAGATTCACCTGTACTTTTGCACGGGAAAGATTAACAATGGAGGCGATCTCCGTACCCGCATTTACAAACATGCCCTGTTCTACTTTCTTGGCAGCGATCACACCGCCTGTAGGCGCCAGAATAGCGGCATCTGAAATATTCTTTCTTGCCTGCTGTACCTGGTTAACGGCATTTTCATAGTCCTGTCTGATACCGTTAACTTTCTCCTGTGTAGCGGCCTTACCAGCCAGGAGTTCGGTGTATACATTCAGGTCATTCTTCAGTTTGGCGGCGTTCGTTTCTGCCTTCTGCAATTCCAGTTGCGCGAGGCGGGTATCTGTCACTGCCAGTACCTGTCCCTGTTTTACCTTATCGCCCAGGTCGAAGTTTACTTTTAATAGCGTACCACCTGACATAGCCAGGGCTTTTGCTTCTTTAAACGGGGCGAGGTTACCCGTTTTGAGAATATTGATCTCCAATACCTGCTCTGCAGCTGCTGCGACTTTTACAGGAATACGTACAGCGGCAACCGGGGCCGGATTATTCTTTTCATTCAGTTTGCGCTTATTAGCGGCCAGCTTAAACACGATCAGTGCAACGATCGCTATGATGGCAATAATGGTAATATATCTGGTTCTCATGTGCTGATTTATAAAGCCGTATAAAAAGTCTTCAGGGTGCCCGCAGTCTTTTCCAGTTCCAGTCTGGCAAGAATGAGGTTGTAAAGGGAGTTGAGATAATTATTCTGTGCTTCCTTTACCGAGTTCTGTGCATTGAGCCAATCGGTCATATCGGTGGTACCTTTTTCGTACTGCAGGTTGGTCACCTCAAATACTGATTGTGCGAGGTCAATATTTCGCCGGTTGTTTTCCACATTGCTCTGTTCCTTCATCGTCTTTGTCCGCGCGTTCTCATATTCCAGTTCATATTTTCCTTCATCCAGTTTCAGTTTCTCCACTGCGTTCAGGTGTTTGTACTTCGCCTGATTGTACTGTGCATTGCGTTTAAAGAAATCCAGTAAAGGGAAACTGAGTTTTAATCCGATAGCAGAGTAAGTACTCATGGTAGAAAATGACTGATTCAGTTTATCTCCAAAGCCAATGGCACCATAACGGGCGTAGGCGGTCAGGCGGGGATAGATACCGGCCTTAATACGCCGCTGATCAATATCCAGTAGTGATGCGTTGACTTGTGAAAGCTGATAGTCTGTACGATTGTAGACGGAGAAGTTCTTATCTTCTGCCAGTGCCGGCGCTACTACGCGCAGGTTACCCTCTGCGGCATTACTGTCGACCAGGATCCGGTCTTTAATGGGGTAGCCCATTTCATACTTCAGCTGATTCTCTGACAAGGTGATGTTACTTTCTGCTACCGCGATCTGAGATACGGCATTATTATAGTCCACCGTGACTTTATCCAGTTCCTTTTGCAGTACGGTGCCTTTATTGACACGTTGTGCGGTTACATCCATCTGTTGACGGTATTTCTCCTGGTTACTTTTCAGCATACCCAGTTGCTCCCGGTAGATGAAAATCTGGTAGTAGGCGTTTGTGATGTTGTAGATGATCGTTTCCTCGCTCTTCTTCTGGTTGAGCGTAGCCTGCTGTACGTTGTACTTGTTGGCTTTTAATCCCACGATCAGTGACTGGTCATAAATCGTCTGATCCAGCTGGGCGGATCCGTTGGAATTAAACTTTTTAGTGAAGGCCACACGGATATCGTCTGGTCCGAAGATACCAGCAGGGATAACCGTTTCCTGTACTTTCAGGTTGTCATCCAGGGAGCCATTCAGGCTAACGGAAGGCAGATAGGCGGCGAGCGCTTCTTTTGCCTGTGCATCTGCGGCTTTCTTTTCATTGTCATAGATGACATTGTTACGGTTATTCTTCATACCGTACTCAATGCAGCTACGTAATGTCCAGACTGACTGTGCAAAGAGTCCGGAGGGCAGTAATGCAAGTGTTGCTAATAATAGTTTTTTATTCATATATCAACTAAGAGATCCATAAAGTCCGTTCCGGCCGCCTCTTTACAGGCGCCGTTCAGCAATTAAAAGCAAAGCTAGATGATACCCGGGTGCGCTTTTTTTATATTCTTATGAGCGACACAGATGGGGTTATGAAATGACCAAAATCACAAACGAAATGCCAATACAATTAGGAATTACGAATTAGGAATTAGGAATTAAGCGTTAAAAACCAGGAGAGTCTATACTAATCAATATGGGGCAGTATCAAAGATAGTTATTAGCGCATTCAGATGGAAAAGCCATCTTCAGGACATTTGAGTTACCAATTCCTAATTCGCAATTCCTAATTCCTAATTAATTACTGTTCTACCCAACGGAGGAAATCCTGGGCTTTGAGCCTGCTGATAATAATCTTATCCGGCGTCTGGCAGGTAGTTTTCACGATAAGTCTGCGGTTGAAATAATGCTCGATATCCAGGACGATATTTCTGCTGATAATGAACTGCCTGTTAGCCTTAAAAAAGACCTGTGGATTCAGCATTTCTTCGAGCTGTTCGATGGTATAGGGAACGGTATATTCCGGTCCTTCCGTGGTATATATCCTGACAATCCCGTTAGACGTATATACGAAGGAAATACTGCCGACCTTAACAGGAACGATCTTTTCCCTGTAGTAGATCAGAATGGACTGTTTGTAGTTGTTGTCCAGCTGATTCACCGCCCTACTCAGATTGGTAGCATATGCACCCGCAGAGAAGTGTTCCCGGATACGGTTATATTTCTGTAAACTGCGTTCCAGCATACTCTCCTCAATGGGCTTGAGTAAGTAATCAATACTGTTGGATTCAAAGGCATTAATAGCGTACTGGTCGAATGCAGTGGAGAATATCACCGGTACGTTGATCTGTACTTCTTTAAAGATATCAAAGCTCAGTCCGTCTCCCAGCTGTATATCCGAGAATATAAGATCCGGCGTCGGGTTTTCACGAAACCACGTAACAGCAGTCGCCACAGAGGGTAAGATAGCCATGACATTGATCTCGGGATCGATGTTTTCCAGCATAGACTTTAACTCAATCGCTGTTCTCCGTTCGTCTTCAATTATGATTACGTTCATTGCTGATTAAAGGTAAACTGACTGTAAAGGTTTCCTGGGTGTCGTTCACCCTGATATCTTTGTTAAAGAGCAGCTGATACCTGTCTTTAATATTCTGCAATCCCAGACCGGTGCTTTCTGTCGTCACCTTTTTAGGGCGACAGTTGTTAACTACCTCTAATTCTCCTTTACTATTGACAGAGAGGTGAATATGCAAAGGTGCTTCCGGCGACAATACGTTATGTTTGATCGCGTTTTCCAGCAGCAGCTGTAAGGATAGCGGAGGAATGAGGCAATCCAGGTAACGGTCGGGCACCTCAATATTTACATCCAGGGCTGTTTCAAAGCGCTGGTGCAGGATATAGAGGTAAGAATGAATAAAAGAAAGCTCTTCAGAAAGGGATGTCACATGGTGCTCATTGTAATTGAGCAGGTATCGGTATACATGTGCCAGCTGAACAACGAATTTCTTGGTATCCGTGTCGGCGGCAATGTTCTTTAAAGTGCTGAGTGAATTAAAAAGGAAATGAGGACTGATCTGTTGTTGCAACGATATCAGCTGTGCATGCAGATGTGCCTGTTTAAGGTGCTCGTTCTCCAGTTGTGTCTTTTGCAGGATGTTGTTGGTGTAGACGATATTAAATACGATATAACAGATCATGCTAAGATAAAATCCTGCCATCAGTCTCCTGAGGAAATCTGCAAAGGTATCTCCTGTCATAGCCTCACGTGGAGGTACTAGTCCCGGCGGCAGATACTGGTCATAATAGTATATAATGCCCAGGGCAATCACCATCGCCGTTGTAATACTGATAATGATCCTTGCCCTGTTGTGTATGGGTAATTTCAGGTTCCTGAAAAAGGCGTGTACAAGCCAGCAGGAAAAGATCAGAAAAGTGATTGACAGGATATGTCCAAGCACTTGTCCGATGCCCCATAGCCTGACTTCTCCCAGCCTTATAACAAATGTACTACCGGCGAGTATACCGATAAGGATAAAGCACCATTTAAAGTGGTATGACCTGAACATGCTGCAAATGTACACATTAGGAGCGCCGGACGGCTCTTAAATGACCCGAAATGGACATTTTAAGGTCTGAAATGGCCGATCCTCGCCACTGCCTATTATATACACCTGTACTATCTCAGGGACCGTGTCTTCATTTTCACTTTTCGAAATCAGGAAAAATGCCTCTTTTAGCCGTTCCGTGGAGTAATATTCATCCACGGATGTGATGATCTGTTTAACAAGTCCTTTCATAGTAAATAGGTAAACCGGTTCAGATACATTCTTTTCCATTTAATCTGAATTCTCAGGCATAGCGTCCGTTTTCACATTTGTGCTATGCTCCGGCCTGATCATCTTTTAGCTTTACAGTCAATTCAATAACAACATGAAAATCACCAGTATATTATTCATCACCCTACAGCTCCTGGCGGGATGGCAGGCGAATGCACAGCACAAGGATGCGCTGAACGCCCGTTTCAATACCATGACCAGGGAAACGAGTCCTGAAAAGAATGTAGCGGCCATCGCTGCCCTTATAAAAGCGTTTAAACTTGATACCATTAAAGACGCAGGCGATATTGACATCATGAAGGGGATCACTGCACTGACCTTTCTTAAAGTAAAAGACTTTCCTCATTTTGAAGTTTATATCAGCCAGATAAAGAATCCGTTTAACCAGACTTCTTATCTGAATATGGCCGTGAATGAGCTGATTAATAATAAAACAAGTCTGACATATGCGGAACTAACGGCGAAAAAGACGGTTGATTTGTACCATTCTTTTAAAGATGATCCTTCTGCAAGGCCGGCAGATTTTCCTTTACAGGACTGGAACCGGTTTATGTCCATGGCACAATATCCTTATTATCGTTCTTATGCAGAGATACTTCATATCAACAAGAAGGATACGATAGCTTTGGATTATATAGAGAAGGCTTTTAGTTACCTCCCGCTGGACAAAACGGATCAATCCTCTGCGGAGTTATACGCAGCACTTTTGGAAGCAAATCATCGGGAAGACGATGCCTACGATATCCTACTTAATAGCGCATCAACGGGCAATGCCAGTCTGCAGATGCAACAACAACTCAGAAGACTGTTAATTAAAAGAACGGGTAACGCAGTACAGGTAACCCATTTCCTGGACTCTCTTCAACGCAATATAGTACAGGCATACAAGCAGGAACTGATGAATAAAATGATCAAAGACATAGCTGCCCCCGGATTCACGCTTACCAACACGGAAGGCGAGCGCATCTCGCTTGCTGATATAAAGGGTAAGGTTGTCGTACTTGATTTCTGGGCTACCTGGTGCGCGCCCTGTAAAGCAGCTATGCCAGCAATGGAACAATTAAAACATACGCATCCGGAGCTCTGTTTGCTCTATGTAGCCACCATGGAAAAAGGAGCAGATGCGATCAGCAGGATAAACCAGTATCTTAAAAAACATATGCATCCTACCAGTACATTGATCGATGTCCCTGTGGCGGGTCATCCGGATCGCTTTACAACAGCCGGTGCTTATCATGTGAAGAGCATCCCATGCAGGGCCGTCATTGATAAAAAAGGAAAACTCCGGTTTTTGTCTGAAGGATATACTTCGGATACAGCGCTAATCAATGAAATGGAAGCCATGATCGATATTGCCAAAGAGCAATAAGACAGCTCCCGGATAAATCAATTATATTGAGTCACCTAATCATCATTCATCGAATGCGCACAGCAAATCTCCTGTTTATACTGGCGTTTTTTATCGGATTGTCTTCTGCGAATGCACAGGCATCCAACACCATACGCTTATCCGCTATTCGCATAAGCGGTTCCGGACTTCTTTCCAGCCGAATAGAGAAGCTGCCTGACCAGCGTCTTGTGCGGGTCTATACTGCCGGTGGATTTATTACAATAGATCCGGATCAAACGGCTGGCTCCCCGCTGCCTCCGCATTATTATGATGCGTATTACACGAACAGTAAAAACAAGTCCAGAGATAGCTTCTCAGCAGGAAAGGGTACACCGCTGTATCTTAAGGTAGGACAGGAATACACGGTTGATATACGAAATCAGCAGACGGACTCGCTTATCATCAGCTATCTTATTAAAAGGGTGCAGCTGATACCGGATATCATGCTGTACAGGAAGCAACGAGGACATGTACTTTCAACGCGTATTTCCCATAATAACCCTGTTAAAATACAACTCCAACCAGGGGAAAAAATCGCAGTGGGACTCGCAGGTATACCTGAAATCGACAGTACTGAAATTGAATACACACTCGTCAACCTGAAAACCAGGAAAACAACCTATGTTGTCAGCAATACAGGCGCCGGGCCATTTGACTTTGATTCAAATACAGAATATCAGTTATGGTTCAGGTATTCTATTCAACAGGAAAATATGGGCAGCTGTTACCTGAGCGTACAAGGTTATTGGTATCAGTCCCCGGTCGTATATATTGCGCTTACCTTGCTGTTGATCGCAATTTGTCTGCTGACTATCATAAAGGGTTTTAAAAGAAAACTTCGTACCTCCAAAGCAAAGCAGGATAAACTGGAAGATGCCGCTATCAAATTACAATCCCTGTTAAATCCGCACTTTACCTTCAATGCCCTCAGCACTATCCAGGGATTGATGAACACCGGCCGTATCGATGAAGCGAACCTGTACTTACAGGAGTTCAGTTCCTTACTAAGGAAAGCATTATCCAAAAGCCAGCAGGTGCTCAATACACTGGATCAGGAATTGGATATGATGCGGCTCTACATCGGATTAGAGGCTTTAAGATTTAACTTCAGCTGGCAGATAGAAGTAGCCGAAACTTTACATCCTACGGACATTGAAATACCTACCCTCCTGCTACAGCCATTGATAGAGAATGCTGTTCATCACGGTATGGCAGGTACGGGCGATAAAGGGCGGCTCCATATTATCTGTAAAGAAGGAGACAAGAAAGATACCCTCGTCATTATCATCAGTGATAATGGTACCTGGAAACAAACAAGCGCCGAACCAGGTTATGGTCTGCGACTGACGGAAGCCAGGATACAGACGGCGAATAAACTATTCCATCGTACACAGTCAATAAGTCTTACTTTTAATAAGCAATCAGGCACAGCGGCTGTTTTAATCTTTCACAACTGGATAAATCAATGATCACGGCTATCATCGTAGATGACGAAATCATCAATATCAATAACCTGCGAGCCTTACTCAACAGACATTGTAAGGCGATCGAAGTAACGGGATCTGCGATGAATGCAGCGGCTGCAAGAAAGGCTATTATGCAGCTTAAACCGGACGTTGTCTTCCTGGATATCGAGATGCCGGACGAAAATGGCTTTGACCTGTTAAGGTCCATCAAGGAGATTGACTTTGAAGTGGTGTTTGTGACCGCATACGATGCCTATGGCATCATGGCGGTGAAATTCTCTGCCCTGGATTACCTGCTGAAGCCTATCAATATCGAAGAACTAAAGATCACCGTCAGTAAAATAGAGGAGTCTGTCAATAGCAAAAACCAACACCAGCGACTTGGTAATCTGCTACATTTACTGGATCAGCAGCAGCCGGATGCCTACCAGAAGATTGCCTTACCGACACAAAAAGAGACCTTTTTTGTACCGGTAAAGGAGATTATCCGGTGTGAGTCATCCAATAACTATACAACCTTTTTTCTTACCAATGGCAGTGAACACCTGATATCAAAACCCCTCTATGAATATGAGGAATTACTAAGCCCCTATGGGTTTATTCGCTGTCATCAATCACACCTGGTAAACCGCATACATGTAACAAGTATGCTGAATGAAGACGCCGGTTACCTGATCCTGCAGGATACGGCAAAGAAGATCCCTATTTCAAAGCAAAGAAAGAGTCTGGTGAAATCCTTACTCCGTATGTAACGGCTAGTTGAATGATTTCCTGAAGTCCAGCGGAGAGAGCGTCGTTTGTTTCTTAAAGAATTTATTGAAGGACTGCGGATATTCAAATCCCAGCTGATAGGCTATTTCTGCGATAGTAAGATCTGTTGTACTCAATAACTCCCTTGCCTTGTGGATCATTTTCAGCTGGATGTATTGCTGTGTATTTACGCCTACCAGTGTGCGTAACATATCACTGAGATAACGTTGGGACACGTTGAGTTTAGCCGCTATTTCCTCTACAGCGGGGATACCTTCAAACAAGGCATTATTGCGATCGAAATAGTTGCGCAACATATCATCTAAAGTGGAGAGCTGATCGTTGTGCACGGCTTTCCGGGTGATAAACTGACGGTTGTAGAAACGGTTACTGTAATTGAGTAGCTGTTCTATTTGTGAGATAATAATATCCTGACTAAAGTGATCGATAGCTGCATGTAGCTCCCGTTTGATGCTTTCAAAGATGCCCATGATGACGTCTTTTTCCTGTTCGGAAAGACCGAGTGCTTCATTCACGGAGTAATCAAAGAAGCCATAATCTTTGATTGTTTTAGCCAGGGGATAATTACGCAGGAAATCAGGATGGATGAGTAAGGTCAGTCCGCTGTAATCCGCTTCTTCCTCCCCTGCGGCAATCACCTGCATTGGAGATGCAAAACTCAGTCCGCCTTCGTCAAAGTCGTAGTACTGTTGTCCGTACTTAATCTTTCCCCTGAAGTTAAATTTAAGGGAGATCTTATACATATTCAGGACCATCCCTTTGGAGAGTTCGGTCACATCAGCAGTAATCTCCGCGTAGTTGGTGACGGTGAGTAATGGGTGTTGCGGAGCAGGTAGTCCCAATGCTCTGAGTAATTCAGATACGGAGTTAAATACAGGCGGCGCTTTTTTCTGTCCCATGATACAAATGTATTTAAAAGTGAAGGGAATTCTATCCCTTCACCGTGATATTGAGCTGGCTTATTCTCCGAAGAAAAGCGTTGTTCTTTCTTTATGAAAAGCGTCATTGCCAATGGCAAGGCTGCGGGCATACAGTGTTTTTGCATCCTCACCCGCCAGGTAGCGTAGCTGTTCTTTCCCGTCGGTAGCTGCTTCATACACCACCTCCGCAATCTGCTCAGCTGTTGTAAAAGCTGTGGGATCAAAGCCTGCGTATAACTGTCCCATCATCTTTTCATAGGCAGGATGTGCCGCAGTGTCAAGAGAGCGGCCTGTAAAGTCGGTTTTGATACCACCAGGCGCCACTGTTTTGATCCCGATTCCCAGTTGACCTAATTCATAAGACAATGCTGCCGTCCAGCCCTCCATGGCAAATTTACTGGCACAGTACACGGAACTCAGGGGAGGACCGAACACGCCTCCCATAGAAGTCGTAGTGATAAAGAGTCCCCTACCCTTTTCCCGGAAATAAGGAATAAAGGCTTTGGTGATCCTGATCACGCCCATGACGTTTGTTTCAAACTGCCGGGTGATCTGCTGATCGCTCACTGCTTCCAGTGGCGCAATCAGGCCATAACCGGCATTATTAAATACTACATCCAGCTCGTATTGCTGTGTAATCTTTCCTACTGTCTTTTCAATCTGTACAGGATCGGTTACATCCAGTGATATGAGTATTACATTATCCAGCTGAAGCAGGTCTGTTTCCTTTTCAGGGTTCCGCATAGACGCTATTACGCGCCAGCCCCGGGCAGAGAATAATCTGGCGGTAGCTTTACCTAATCCGGAGGAAGCGCCTGTAATAAAGATCGTTTTCATGTGTTGTGTTTATACCACAAAATTGAGGGAACCAGCACCCGCCGTAATAGCCGGATTGGTAAATGTTGTATCCGGGTTAGTAAAGTATCCTGCAACCGTAGTCATATATTTTATTATTAAATAGGTTGACTTTTTCAACTTATTTACTTTACTTCGCGCTATGAATTGGTTGAAAAAGTCAACCTTTTATTACAATCTCAATTAACAGGAACAATATGCGTAAGATCGAATTATCGGATATACAGATAAGAAACACCTTACTGCCGGGTGACCTTGGCTATATAGCCCATATGCACGGCGACCTTTATGCCAGGGAATGCGGTTACGGCATCAACTTTGAAGCCTATGTACTGGAAGGCTTAAAAGACTTTGCCCGGGCGTACAATCCTACACAGGACAAGGTATGGATCTGCCAGCATGAGGGAAGGATCATTGGCTCCCTTGTAGCACAATACAGAGGCACCCAGATACAGCTGCGTTATTTCATTTTCCAGCCGGAGTACCGGGGCATTGGTCTCGGCAAAAAGCTCCTGGAGGAGTTTATAGGGTTCGTGCGGGAGAAAGGCATCCGGCACATTTACTTACTGACCTCGGAGGAGCAACATGCTGCTATTGCCTTGTATACTAAATTAGGATTTACCCTGACTGAGGAAAAGTACTCTGAAACGTTCGATAAACCATTAATCGAACGTCGTTATGACCTGACATTGTCTTAATTTCGCCCCTCATGATCTGAGCGTGTGTCCGGCGCTAATAACGCATTTTATGAAAGATAAAAAAATCATCGAAAGTATAAGAGCATTTAACAGGTATTACACGGATCTGATCGGCCTGCTGGACGACCATTTACTAAATAGCGACTATTCTCTTGTAGAGGCGCGAACCTTATATGAAGTATATTCACATCAGCCCGTGAGCGCCTCTCAGATCATGGCCGAAATACACATTGATAAAGGCTACCTTAGCAGAATATTGAAGCAGTTTGAGAAAAAGGGGATCATTTCAAAAGAGATTTCGGATGAAGATGCAAGAATAACACTGGTATCTCTCACTGAAAAAGGCACTCAGCTTGTTCATGAACTGAATGATACATCCAATCAGCAGATAGGTGCATTGATAAAGAAACTGACAAAGGAAGAACAGCAGGAGCTACTAAGACACATGCAGGCGATCAGGGAGCTGCTGGGTAAGCATTGAATCAAAACGCCGGCTACTTATTAACAGGATATACGAATCATAGCTAACATTCATATTGCTACACGATGCATACAAACGACAAATTTATGGCGCGTTGCTATCAGCTTGCCGACATAGCCGCAAAAGAAGGTGAAAGTCCGGTAGGCAGTGTTATCGTCAAAGATGGCATCATTATCGGAGAAGGTTCAGAGAAGAGCAAACAACAGAAAGACATTACCCGCCATGCTGAAGTAGTGGCGATCCTGGACGCCTTGCGCAATACAGACAGCCTGGCCGGATCCGTCTTATATACAAATGTGGAGCCTTGCCTGCTCTGCTCCTACGTCATCCGTCATTATAAGATCGCGGAAGTAGTGTTTGCCAGACACTCCGGAGAACTGGGTGGCACACATCAGCCTTTCGATCTGCTGACGTCTCCTGATTTTAAGTCCTGGGCCCAACCACCGGTCATCACTATATATGAAGAGAAAGCAACTCATTGATCTGTCCTGCCGGCAAATAATTCAGCACAACGGCACAAGGCAGATGTAATGGCATTTTTATTGATCAGATACCCATGATAGTACTTGTATGAGTTTCCCATGTAAAGTAATCGCCTTTGGCATTTCGGCAGGTGGACTACCACCATTAAAGTCCATCCTCAAAATGCTTCCCGGGGATTTAAATGCGGCTCTCGTTATCGTGCCACACCTTTTTCCTGATTACCGTAGTCATCTGGATGCTATACTGGAAAACGCAGTATTCAGGCCGGTATTGCGCATATACCATGGTATGCATATTGTCTGCGGCAGCATTTATGTGCTGCCGGAAGGAAAGATCCTGGGGATTCAGGACGGTGCATTTATACTTTCGGAGAGGCCGGAGACCGAAAAGATCAACCAGGCCATCGATCATTTCTTCCATGCAATGGCTGCAGAAATCGGATCGCAAAGTATTGGGGTGATACTGTCGGGAGCCGGATATGACGGCATCAAAGGAGCGAAGGCGATAGAAAATGAAAAAGGTGTTGTCATTGTGCAGGATCCGGCAACAGCCGAATTCCCGATGATGCCACAGGGATTGATTGCTTTTGATCACCCGGATTATATATTGACGCCGGAGGAAATTGTGAATAAACTGACGGCGCTTGCCACTGCAAATTCTCCCCAGCACCAATAAGATCCATTCACCCTTTCTATACGTCTTTATATTTTCTTTTTACACGACACCGGAACATCACTCATTTGTCACCGGCAATCTGGATAACCGTCTTGCCGACCATCCTTCCTGTTTTACTTTCCTGAATAACCTGATGCACATTGTCCATATTAAATGTATATATCTTACCTAACCAGGGATTGATCCTGCCCGCTTGTATGAGCTCACTTACCTTGTCCAACAGTGTGTGTGAGGCATCCAGAAAAACCGGTACGTAGGCAATTTTTCTTCCGAAATAAGCACTTATCATTCTTAAGCCTATATTGACGGCTAATTTCAGGGCGGAGGGCACAGTCACCTTTTCATCTTCATCTCTTGCTATCGTAACAAACCGCCCCTGAGAACGGAGCACTTTTTTGGCATCTAGCCATTGTTCCTTACCACCAACACAGTCTATCACCATATCCAGTGAATTTTTATCCAGCAGACCGGCCCACTTTGTAGTGGTATAGTCAACGGTAATATCTGCGCCTAAGGATCTGACAAAATCGCTGTTCTTCTTACTACACACACCGATTACTGTTGATGCGCCAAGTGCTTTTGCGATTTGTACGGCAAAAGATCCTACGCCTCCGGAGGCGCCTATAATACAAACACGGCTATTCTTTGTCAATCCGCCTTTTGTAAGCGCCAGATATGCCGTCTGCGCCGCCAAAGGAACAGCCGCCGCCGCTGCATAACTGATGTTTGCAGGTTTTATACTGACCAGGTCTTCTTTCACGTTCACATATTCAGAAAGACCGCCGCCGTTTATTTTGTTATCACAGTATACGGCATCCCCTGTTTTAAATCTCCTGACCGATGATCCGACAGCAACAACATCACCTGCGATATCAAAAAAAGGAACAAAGGGAAACGTACGTTTATGAATTAAACGCCTGTTTCCTTCCATCATCTGCCAGTCAATCGGGTTTACTGAAGTTGCATACACCCTGATCTTTACCTCGTCTGCCATCAACTCATTTACCGGATGTGTATCAGAGAATATTAAAGCATCTCTGCTATTCCCATACTGTAATTGAATAACTGCTTTTTGTTTGTCCATTTGATGTTTTGATGCCATACTGCCAGCCGTTTTGGTCTTGTAAAAGTTTTTACAAAGAAATTTAAAAATCAGTATACTTTAGTATGCAGTATACAATAGTATATCAAACGTAGTTTATGAAAAAAGTATCCAGGCAGCAGATAGATCTTCAGGTTGACCTGAAATATCTTGAAGACACCTTGTTTGTAATCAGCGGAAAATGGACAATGAAAATAATATCAGCGCTTAGCTGCGGGAATAAAAGATTCAGGGAGATCGGGAAAGCGATCCCCGATATCACTTTCAGAATGCTGTCGAAAGAACTGCAACAACTGGAAGCCAACAAACTGATCTCAAGAACGGTTACTACGGAGGGAAGAATGCTTATTCATTACGAGATCACTGAATATGCCAAAACGCTTATACCTGTCATTTCTGAAATGATTAAATGGGGAAAAGATCATAGGAGGGCGTATCGAAGCGTATGATACGCCGTTACTGACAGCAACACCTGGTAATCCCATTTCCTGCTTATCCTTCTTTCCGTTGCCGTTTTTATCTACATAGACAAATCCTGTGGCTGTCTCTGCAACAGCGTTTGCTATGGGCAACATACTGCCCATTACCCGCAATACGCCATACAGGTATTGCGGGTGCAATATATTTTTACGCATGTGTTAAATCATTTAAAAAGATCAGGATAGTACTTTCTTATCAGCGCCTGATTGTTGGGATCCAGCTGTTGCAGCAACACAGGTTTATCCTGTGGGCGCAATCCTTTCTGGTTGATGACGTTCATTAAACTCCAGTCTTTCGCTGCTTTGCCCGGTGACGGATCTGCCGGTTCCTTTGCTTTCAGGTCATAGCGGGTAAAATCGATGACGTAAGCAGGTGCATTCTTCTGATGCCAGTCGCGTAATAGCGCCAGCCGGAATGTTTTATTCATGAACCAGCGGATCTCCAGGTTGTTATAAGAATCTCCCAGTCCGGAGCCCCGTTCAACAAAGCGATAGTTCATATCCTCATTCGTTTTGTGCTTTTCACGCCACATCATCCCAAACTCTCCGAAGGTCACAAAGCGGGTATCCGGCCAGCGCTTTTTTGTCTCTGTCACCCAGGTTTCCATGGCTTTGCAGATAAACTCCTGTCCGAACTCGTGCGTCATCTGTGCTTCCCAGATATTCGTCACCCAACCGATTCCATTTAACTCCACACCTTTATCAAAGTGAATGGCCTGTGTATGCATCACTTCGCGGATGCCCAGGTCCAGTCCCCATCCTGTATAGGTCTCGATGGGACCTACGCCCCTGCGGCTGTTATATCCTTCAATACCGTGTCCCATTGCTCCGCTACGACGTGCGCACAGGAAATCGACCGTCCAGCCGTCCAGGTTTACACAGTCAATAAAATCCTTTTTACCCTGTGCAGGCTTACAGAAATGCTCTCTGGAAGGATAAAAGGGATAGGAAGGAGAACCATCTGCACCACCACCATCGATATTATGCTGACTCCAGATCACGGCGTGTGCAACATGGATATCTTCTTTTTCTGCCAGGTAACGGAGATTATCTGCAGCGAGGAAACCACCCATAATAGATTTCGGGCGATATCCGTTACCTACCATTTTCGATATCAGTTGGATGGCTTCAGACATTTCCCTGTTTACACGTTCCCTGGGCAGGTACATTGCCGGGAAATAACCAGGGAAATAAGATACTTCGTCACCATATTTCTGCTGACACTCCACTACGTAGGCTCTGATCTGTTTGTAGTTTTCCGCCTGTTCTTCCAGCGCATTCAGGGTAAATCCCCATGTCAGTCGTCCGTCAGGGTTATTCTTTGCAAATGCTTCCCTTAGTGCGCGTACCCCTTCCAGGGTATGCCAGCTACGTTCATCACGCGGATGCAGTTTCACATCTCTCGATACTTCCCAGGGAGTAGTCCGTATCATGATACATAAGGTCACAAAACGTTTTCCATCCAGTGTGATAGCGGTATCTGCGACGGGTGAGGCCATCACCATACGTGCATATCCCAATGTGACAATCAGCAGCAATAATGCCTTCAAACAATGCTTCAAGTTGTATACTTTTTCCATGAACAATAATAGTAAGGAGGAACACCCCGAATAAAGACATTACGGTTTCTCTTTGCCGTACAATTCTCCCCATGCACACAGGGCATCCATGATCGGGATCAGTTGTTTACCCAATTCGGTCAGTTTATATTCTACCCTTGGCGGTACTTCCGGAAATACTTCTCTTGTGAGAATACCGTCTCTTTCCAGCTCACGTAACTGTGCGGTCAGTGTCGTATGCGTAATATGTTCCATTTCTCTGCGCAACTCACCGAAACGTTTCGGGCATTCCCGGCGGATCGTATCCAGCAATAACAGTTTCCATTTACCCCCGATCGCCTGCATCGCTTCCATCATCGGATTGGGTGGCTGTTCTTCAGATATTGGTTGTGATTGTCTGTCTTCCGTTTTTTTTTGCATCACACTGTATTTTTTTAATTCACTAAACCACTGTTATTCATCAATAGTATCTTTTTTCATACCAGGTACGTTCTGTGACACTACTTGTCTGATAAGCATGACCTGCTCAATTTTGTTGCAACAAAAATACATAAAACCATCCTTAGGGATAATTATACACAGGATATGCGTACGATGCTTCGTCAGACTATTACTTACAAAACAACTTCCTATCCGTCGATCTACCGTTGGGTAGCATTGTTAATCGTCTCAACAGCGGCTTTTCTTTCCGTGGTGGATCTATTTATCGTGAATGTGGCTTTACCCTCTATACGGGAAGGTATTCATGGTACAAACGGCGACAGCCAGATGGTCATTGCCCTGTATCTGCTGGGACATGCGATATTTCTGATCACCGGAGGACGGTTCGGGGATTACTATGGTCATAAAAAGGTGTTTATCTGGTCCATGCTGCTATTTACAGTCGCTTCTGTATGTTGTGCCGCTGCACAAAATGCCACGCAACTGAATATTGCACGGCTGCTGCAAGGCACATTTGCCGCGTTTATGGTACCACAGAGTATTGCCTACATTCAATTCCTCTTTCCGGAACATCATGAGCGGGCAAAGGCTTTGGGTATTTATGGCGCTATTGCCGGCATTGCGTCTGTATTGGGTCAGTACCTGGGTGGCTTATTACCGGAAATACAAAGTGCCATCAGCGGCTGGCGATGGCTGTTCCTCGTCAATCTGCCTGCAGGGCTATTATCTGCTGCCGCTGCGGCGTACTGGCTGAAGGCGCCTGCTACCAAAATCAACGGCCGACCAGACTACAGCGGTGTGCTGAAGCTAAGCCTGGGACTGATCGCACTGATCTATCCATTGATCCGGGGAAGGGAATTGGGCTGGCCCTTGTGGAGTGTGCTTTTATTGCCACTTTCCTTTGTATTACTGGCCTGGTTTATCAGGGACCAGTATTACAAGCAAAAGAAAGGAAAGCAGTCCCTGATTGATCTGCAATTATTCCATAACCGCAGTTTTAATACCGGCCTGATGACGGCAACCGCCTATTTCATTGCGCAGGATTCTTATTTCCTGATTAATACGGTATTACTGCAGACCGGCATCGGCTTATCACCTTCCTCCACCGGCAACTATTTCGTCATACAGGGCGTAGGATATGTGGTGGCAGCTATCTTTTCTATCCGCCTGACAGTCCGGTATGGAAAAGCTGTCTTGCAGGCGGGTGTACTGCTGATGTTGACCATGTTGCTCGTGCATATACTGATCATGGAAACGGCGCCTGCAGATGCGCTGTTATCGGCCACGGCCTACCGGCAGGTATTCCTGGCGGTGCTGTTTTTATATGGAATGGGCTGCGGATCGGTATTGCCTTCCCTCCTTACCATTACATTAAAGAAAATCCCCACACATCTGGCATCTACTGCGGCGGGTGCGTATGTGACTTTTCAACAGATCTCTATTGCGTTGGGGGTGTGTATTACCGGCGGACTTTTTTTTCAGTTCCTGGGAGCGCATCCTTCGTTGGCGCAATGGCTGACGGCTTATCGCTGGGCGACGGGCGCTAATATGTTCTTTTTACTGGTAGTGGCCGCGGCTTTGTCCGTTAAAAAGGATTGATTATGCCTATTATACCGTCATTATCCCTTTACTACGCCGTTAGTGCTCCGTTGATGAACGAAGCATTAACGACGTAATTAAGGGATAGTAAGGGGATAATACGAAGAAAAGGGAGATATTCTGCCCCTACCGGGTACCCGAAGTAAACACGACGTATACATGCTTCATACACGGCGTATAGGTAGACTTGATCACCTTTACCCAATGATTTATAATCTCTTATACTACCTGATAGTGGCAATGCAGGGAGTCATAGTAACTTTACATAAGTTCTTTGACAGTATGGATTTTAATACAATATAAACTATTGATAAAGAAATCATAAAAGGAGAAAAATGGGCTAAATAATGGCCTCTTTTCATACAATATCCGGCAGTGGAAAGGCGTTATATAAGCGTAATAAAATACGTTTTTCTAATGAAGTTCTTTGTTAATCCCAACGACATTATCCTCGAATTCTGGACAAGAAAACAGTACAATCCAGCCCCTTACCAGGAAGTAAAAGGTTTTTTCTTTACGCCTGAAGAGGCAGCTAACAATGTGGATGCTGCGAATCTCTTTGATCATTTTCTAACATTGGCCCAGCGTGATGGCTTCCTGACTTATTCCAGTCATGAGTATACCAATCCGGATGGTAGTCCGATGAAGATTTATTCTCTGACGGCGCATGGCAGAGAACTGGGGCAGCGACTGGTACAAGCCGGTACCTTGTAAGATCTTTAAGCTGTTATGGAAACCGGGGCTGATGAGGTGTGTATACCACTTCATCAGCCCCGGTTAATTTTATCGTTGCTCCGGGAAATTACAGGGAACGGATATATTCATCCAGTTCTTCTTCTTTTGCCAGACTTAACTTCAGTTTAATGCGGTAACGCGCCATAATGATACTTTTAGGCGCAATACCCAGTCGCTGTGCTACTTCCTTGTTGGTGAGTCCAAGGTAAATGTAGGAGCAATGTTTCAGGTCCAATCGGGAGAGCATATTCGCAGACCGTTCTTTTAACTTCTCAAAGAATTCAGGGCTGATGTTATCAAAATCAGCTTTATTATCTGCGAAGGATTCATCCAGCTTTTTATCATGCTCGATGATATGGTTGAGTTGTGATAACACAGATTTATCATTCCTGTTCCTGGCAATTGTCTGTTGCAGGGTTTGCAGCAAAACTGTTTTTTGTTCTACCTGCAGGGTACCGGCCAGGAGGTCTTTTTCTAAGCGTTCCTGTCTTTCCTGTAAGAGCTCATGTTCTGCGATCAGCCGCATGGCTTCTTCTTCACTGAGACGGGCCTGTAATTCGGCTTCCTGTTTTTCCATGGCCAATTGCCTGTTCTCATTCTGTTTCAGCTGTGCGAGTAAAGCGGCATCTTCTTTTTCTTTCTGCACCAGGCGCAAACGGAATCGCAGGGATCTGAAAAGAAAGACGGCAGCGGCCACAGAGGCCAGTCCCAGACCAATATACAGATAGCCTAGTCTTTTATGCAATATGGCGGTCTGTTCTAAGGTCCTGAGTGCCGTTGCATTTTTTTCTGCCTGGTATTTTGCTTCCAGCTCCTTCGTCATATTCATCTTTTCTTCATTATACAGGTCCGTATACAAGGCTGCATATTTCTGCTGGTATTCGTAGGCTTCTTTATAGTGCCCTTGTTTTTCGGCCACTGTTGCCAATGAGCTCATAAACTGTACCTTGGTAGCCAGGTTCCGCGCACTGTCGGCATTCACAAATTCCAGTCCTTTCAGCAAGAGACCTTCTGCTTTTTGATAATTACCTGCGGCTACTTCATAGTCGCTTTTCATACCATAACAGTTGGCCACTACCTCAAGATGATGGGTTTCCATGCCTATCTTCTGTGCAAAGTCGAGGTAATAAAATACGCTGTCACGATAGGACGCCGGGAGATTCTGTGCATAGAGATCTGCGGTATTGAGCGCTATAATGGCCATGGTGCTATGAAAGATCATACGGTCTTTCCGGGCCAGGAAGAGCTGCATAGCTACCCTGTTGTAGAAGAAGGCTGCATCCAGTGCGGAGCGGTCATCCTGGTGTTCCATGTGATAATATTGCCAGTAGGTGCCTAAAGTCTGATAGGCCATGAGGATGTTATCATAGTCCATGTCTTTAATGGCAGCCTGCAAACATAGCTGCGCGTATTTCTTATGCAGGGGACTATCATACAGGTTCGCATATATACTGGCGATAATATAATAGACAGAAGACTGATAGTTTACATCTTTGCTTTGCTCCAGGTATTTTAATGACTGTTGTGCGCTTATGAGTGCTTCCTGCGGCTTTCCCTGCAGGTTTTCCATCCAGGCTTTTCTATACCAGGCGATTCCTTTTGCCAGGGCATTCTCAGTCATTGTAGCATAAAAGACAGCACTATCTACCATCTGTGCAGCAGCAGTGAGGTCATTTTTTTGCAGATAGATAGGCGCCAATATGGCATATGCCATTGCGGTATGTTGTACATCTGAAAGTGAGCGACTGAGTTGAACAGCCTGTAAGCCCAGGCTGATTGCATGATCAGTTTCTGTAATAGATTTTGCCCTTGCGAGCAGACTGAGGGTCATCACCCGCTGTTCAGTTGTGATATTTTTTTGTAATAAAACCCGGCTCATTGAGTCCGCTGGTATATTGGCCACACAAACAGTCGCTGAAAAAAAAGTAATTATAACGGATATGACTATCTTATTGATTATGTGCAACATATAAGCTCTTGTAAGTTTCATGTAGATGGCATTCTCACTCTCTTGTAGAGCATTTGTAGATACCAGATTTTCATTTTCGCTGCCTGCGCTAACTATTTTGGAGGACAAATAAGCGAACGTAAATATAAGTAAGAAGATAAAATCAGCGGGTAAATGATGGAATATTTTGAATACCAGGAAGAGAATGTATCCTGTTTTTTTGAAATCACGTTAGAGCACAGGGTAGTCAGAACACGTCATGGACGAAAGGGGTCAAAGGGCGTGACGACGGAGAAAGTATTCGGGGATGCAAATATGGCAGCGAAGGAATATGAACGATTATTACAAGAGAAGAAAGAAGACGACAGTTTTTATTTCAGACTAGGGGATACTTACCGGTTGTAAAAAGCATGCGACTTATGCAGGCACTGTCCTCTCATAGCGCAAAGCTTTATTCAAGTACTTTTCGCATCAGGAGATCTGTCTGATCATCTTCCCCAAGCCGGAAAACATGTGTACTAAAAGGGACAAAACCATTCTTTTCATAGAAGCGTATGGCTTTTTTATTGTTTTCCCATACGCCTAACCAGATGGATGACTTATGTTGTAGCTGTGCAACCTCCAGCGCCTTTTCATACAGCAGCTGACCTACCTTTTTACCATGGTAAACGCCCAGTACATAAATACGTTCTATTTCCAGTGAATCTGCTTCTTTCAGGTCGGTCTGTGCTTGTCCGGTATTCAGTTTCAGGTAACCGATAGGACCGGGACCATCCCATACGATGTAGAAGAATGATTCGGGATTGTTCAACTCTGTTAATACTTTTTCCTTACTGAAATTATTATCCAGATATTGTTTCATATCTGATTCCGTATTGCAGTGCGCAAAGGCTTCGAAAAACGTCTGCTTTCCTATCTGTTGTAAAACACTTACTTCCTCCGGAGATGCCTGACTGATCCTGATATCTTCCATACTATAAACCGTATTGTTCTTTTTCGATGACGTAAACAAAATTCAATTTAGGATTTTCTCCGAAATACGCAACTTCCTGTTCGCTGGCTTTCTGTGCACCAAGGCGGGATATAGCAATCTGAGAACGGATATTTTGTGCACCGATATGGAAATACACAGCGGATACATACCGGAAGAGATAGTCAAGCATCATTTTCTTGACGGACTGATTCAGTCCTTTTCCCCAGTACTTTCTGCCATAGAAAGTATAGCCGATCAGGATGCTGTTATCTTCCGGATTGTAATCGTAGATACGTGTGCTGCCCATGACTTCACCCGTTTCTTTGTGTACAATCTTAAATGCGCCTTTGCTTTGCAGGGCGCCCTCAAAGAAGTTTTGAAATACGTCCCTTTTCCAGCGGTCTTTATTAGGATGCTGTTCCCATACCAGCGGATCGGATGCAACCTGGTATAATAACTCAAAATCGTCTTCCTTCAGCGGGTAAAGGATGACCCGTTCATTTTCCAGTGTGGGTTGAAGATTGAACTGCATATACTTTCTGTCAGTTTATTTAGCGTGATAGTGTAAATCTTACTTTGTGTTTTGTTATGCCACCAATTCGTTTATAGAACTTAATGGCGCTGTCATTAAACGCAGGCGTCTGTCATTGCACATTGATACAGTTCCGGGCTTTGCCGATGGCGGCGGTGCAAACTTATTCAAACATTGGATTACCTTCATAGTCCAATTCGAAGATAATGGATAGTCCAATTATACTACAGGTCTTTGCGGGCATAAAGCCTGATTTTTCTGCGGAAAGATCGGTTTACCTGCAATTGGCGGATGCTGTACTGACATTGATCAGGCAGGGAAAGCTGCGTTCCGGACAAAAATTGCCGGGTAGCAGGGATCTGGCGGCACTATTACAAGTCAACCGGATCACGGTGTCCAGGGCCTATGAAGAACTACAGTTACAGGGTTGGCTGGAGAGTGCGGTAGGCCGGGGGACGTTTGTTTCCAGTCATCTGGGCGATCATACACGTGAAAAACTGATCCGGACAACAATGGCAGCAGCAGCAGTCAAAGCGGGGTTCACTATTCCCTCTAAAGACTATCCTGATAATACGCAGGATGTACCTGTGACGACTTATCACCTGGACGATGGTTTTCCGGACCCGAGATTAGCGCCGCTGAAAGAGTTTTACCGGGCCTACCGGAGCCAGTTAAGCCGAGGCGGATTGTATTATCAATTTGGGAGTTATGGCAATGCTGCTGGTCCGAAACACTACCGGCAGGCTTTGTCTGACTATCTCAATGATACCCGCGGACTAAAAACTACTTACCGGAATATCTTATCTGTCAGAGGTACCCTGATGGGAATTAACCTGGTGTGTAATGCGCTGATCAGTCCGGGAGATGTGATTGTATCCGGTGTGCCCGGGTGGAAAAGGGCGCAGCATAATTTTGCACATAGCGGTGCTACACATATTGGTATACCGGTAGATGAACATGGATTAGTGGTGGAGGAGCTGCGTAAGATCTGTGTGCAACAACCTGTGAGAATGGTGTACGTAACGCCACATCATCATTATCCGACCACTGTGGCTTTGCGTATTGACAGAAGACTGGAACTGCTGCGGCTTGCCAATCAATACGGGTTTATCATCTTTGAGGATGATTATGATTTTGATTTTCACTTTAAGCACCGGCCACTTTCCCCATTGGCCAGTGCAGATGAAAACGGGATGGTGATCTACTGTGGATCTTTTAGTAAGAGCTTCTCTCCTGCTTTCCGGATGGGTTACCTGGTGGCAGCGGAGAATGTGATTGAACTGTTATCCAGGGCACGTATACTGCTGGACCGGCAGGGAGATCATATCCTGGATAATGCGATGGCGGATTTATTGAATGACGGGACGATACAACGTTATCTGCGCAGAACTTTACCTGTGTATGAAGAACGGCGGGATCATTTCTGTGGATTACTGCAACAGCAGTTAAAAGATGTGGTAAAGTTTGGGGTGCCTGAAGGAGGTATGTCTGTCTGGACGGTCTTTGATCAGGCTGTGGACCTTTCACTACTGTCAGCAAATGTATTCAAAAAAGGACTGACTATTTCCAACGGAAAGGTGCATGTTTATCCACAATTTAATGCGAATGCGCTGAGATTAGGTTTTGCTTCTGCGTCTACAACAGAATTGACAAAGAGTGTTGACATATTGAGAGAGAGCCTGTTTTAATAAAAACAAACAGCCGCTGTTCGTCAGAGCGATACAGCGGCTGTTACGATATACTATATTCCTTTTAGTGGAAGGTTACGCTTGATTTTACACGAGCTGTCTGTGGCACAGGCATAGCAGCCTGTCTTTTGATCAGTATGACAGCAAAGAGCACACCGCCAACGGCCATTAAGGAACCCACCAGTACCGGAGAGTTATAACCATAACCGGCGATGAGCGGCAGGCCACCCAGGAATGCACCAAGGGAGTTACCAATATTAAAAGCAGCTTGTGTTACACCAGCACCGAGCATTTCAGCACCTTTTGCCGTTCCTATCATCAGTATCTGGATAGGTGCTGCCAGCGCGATAGATAATGCCCCTGCAATAAAGGTCAGCACCAGTGATACGGGTTGAATGGCAGAAAAGAAGTAGATACAGGTCAGGGTGATAGCCATAGCGACTAATAAACCTGCACAGGTTTTGGCAGGGTCAAATTTATCTGCCATACGACCACCGATAAAGTTTCCAACCACCATACCGAATCCTGCCAGTACCATGATACCGGATACGCTGTCAGCAGGGAAACGTGAGATATTGGTCATCAAAGGCGCGATATAACTGATCCAGGCGAATAATCCACCGGTACCGATTGCGGTGATAAGAATGATCAACCATGTTTCGGGGTTCCTGAATATCTGGAACTGGGAACGGGTATCACCTTCCTGTTCGGCAGGCAAGGCCGGTAACCAGGCTTTCAGGAATATCAATGTAATCACGCCGATCAGGGCTACTATGCCAAAGGTATAACGCCATAAAAAGTGATGCCCAACCCAGGTACCTACTGGTACGAGTAAGAGGTTAGCGATCGTAAGACCGGCAAACATCATAGAGATGGCCTGTGCCTGTTTGCCTTTATCTGCCAGCCGGCTGGCCACTACTGAACCCACGCCAAAGAAAGCGCCATGCGGCAGTCCTGAGAAAAAGCGCGCGAGCAGCAAAGTAAAAGGTGAAGGTGCAAAAGCAGATAAGCCATTGAAAGCAGTAAAAACGATCATGAGTCCGATCAGTATCTTCTTCGGCGGATAGCTGCCACTCATCAATACCAGTAGAGGCGCACCGATTACTACGCCCAGGGCATAGGAAGAGATCATATGACCTGCCTCTGGTATCGTGATCTTCATGCCCAACGCGATATCAGGCAGTAATCCCATCATGACAAATTCTGTTGTTCCAATTCCCAGTCCGCCCAACATCAGGGGGAATAAACTCTTCTTCATTCCGGTTTGTTATTATTTAATTGTGCTGACGACAATTATCCCAGCAGTAAACTTTAAAATTAAGTATAATAGAGTACCTCGTTCAGCTATTTAAGGAATGAGTTACTGTACTATCGTTGACATAACGTCACCAGACCAGCAGTGTAAACTAATAAGTCGTTGGAGGGAATTTATAAAGGAGATGGTGCAAAGTTAAGACTTTGGTAGCAGCATTTGTTGTTGTTTCCGATATTGGGCAGGACTGACGCCATTATGCTTTTTAAACAGCCTGTTCAGGTGACTTTTATCTGTAAAGCCAAGTCCGTCGGCAATTTCATTCATACGCATATTACTGTGGAGCAATCTGCTTTTCACCATCCGTAATTTATAATGAATGATATACTCCTGCAGGGTTTCATTGGTCTGTTTCTTAAAATAGCGGCCCAGGTAATGCTCGGAGATACCAAATTGCCGGCTGATCGCTTTGGCCCTTATCTTCTCAGGTGAGGCGATATTCGTCTGTACATACTGTAAAATCTCCAGGGCTTTTTCGGCTGTGTTTTCATTTACCTTTTCCGGCAGCAGGGTCGTGATATTGCGTACGATCAGCATCAGGACGGTATCAATAAACTGTAACAGCAATTCCTGGTGATAGAAACTACGCTCTTCATGTTCTCTCATAACCGCTTCCATAATGGACTTTGCCACTATCTGATCACCTTCATACCGCAACAGGCAGCCTGGCTGGTGATTGGCATTCTTTAGTATATAGGCGATGCTCTGGCGGGAGCGCTCCTGTACTTTAGAGGAGCCAATATAGGATTCATTGAACCGAACAAAGAGCAGGGTCGTTTGTTCCTGTATATCGAAATGGTGCGTATCGTCGGGACCGATCAGGAACAGGTTACCCGGCGCGTATTCCAGCCCCGATTCATTCACAAAGTGTTTACCTGTGCCGGATACCACATATATCAGTTCGAAAAAGCTGTGGGAATGGATAGGCCGCGGACATTCATCCATAGGTTCAGAAACAGCAATTTCGAAGGGTTCGTATAAGTGCGACTTGACCATAGTACAAAAGTACACTTTTATAGCAAACCTATACCCCAAATAAACCCCAGAAGAGGTACATCTTTGCTATGCAATTCACAGAAAGGTCATCGGAGATGGCCAACATCATCAACAGATAAATTTCAAACAATGTCTACTGATACACAGATCAATGACAATATGAAGGCGCTCGTACTGGAAAACTACGGAGAAGCGTTTAAGGTGAAAACACTACCTGTTCCTGTTCCGGGGAAAGGACAGGTATTGGTCAGAATCATCGCCAGCGGGGTCAACCCACTGGATACGAAGATCAAAAGAGGCGAAGGCAAACATGCCAGACAGGCGGTACCCGCTGTACTGGGACTGGACCTGGCAGGTATTGTGGTGGCTATCGGAGCAGATGTAACAGACTTTAAACCAGGCGACGAGGTATATGGTATGGCAGGCGGTATTGGCGGACGTCAGGGTACCCTGGCAGAATATGCGGCAGTAGATGCGGCACTACTTGCCCCTAAAGCAGCCAATATCAGTATGCGGGAGGCCGCAGCCCTGCCACTGGTGTTTATTACCGCCTGGGAAGGGCTGGTTGACCGTGCCCAGGTAAAAGCAGGACAACGTGTACTGATCCATGGCGGCGCAGGCGGTATCGGCCATGTAGCGATACAGCTGGCACGTGCCTTTGGCGCGACTGTGTTTGCCACCGGTAGCAGTCATTCTTTAGCAGTCATCGGACAGTTAGGCGCTACAGCGATTGACTACAAAAACATGAGCGTAAAGGAATATGTGGACAAATACACCGATGGAGAAGGATTTGATATCGTTTTTGATACGGTGGGAGGAGAAACACTGAGTCAGTCGTTTGAAGCGGTACGCACCTATACCGGGCATGTAGTCAGTGCACTGGGTTGGGGCAGTCATAGTCTGGCGCCGCTGTCATTCAGGGGAGCCACCTATTCCGGCGTATTTACCTTATTACCCATGCTGACCGGGAAAGGGATGCAGCACCATGGCGATATCTTAAAAGAAGCCAGCAAACTGGCGGCAAACGGACAATTGAAGCCATTACTGGATAGCAGGAGTCTGTCACTGGAAGATACAAACCTAGCGTATGAGGCCATTGAAAGTGGCAGTGCAAGAGGAAAGCTGGTGATCAATACCTAAGTAACATAGAAAAGGCGGCACTTTATAAAATTGAGTCATCTGGTAACGGCAGACAAGTACGGATCAGGGATTCTCATAGGGACAAATTTATCCGTATTGCCATATTCGACCAATGGGAGTAAATTTACCTTATGTACGAAAAGAAAATTCCCATCAATCTGAACTGCGGCCTTGATCTCATCGGAGAAGTGTTGTATGGTAAATGGAAGATCCGTCTGTTATGGTTTATCCATGAGGGTTTTCAACGTCCGAGTGAATTACAGCGCAAGATACCTGATGCTTCCCGGCGTGTATTGAATGTACAGTTAAACGAACTGGAAGCAGCAGAACTGGTGACGAAAGTGGTGTATCCACAGGCGCCGCCGAAGGTGGAGTATAGTCTAACGGAATTTGGTCTGACACTGATACCGGTGATCAGTGCTTTAGGGCAGTGGGGAGATGCGCATGAAGAACGCCTGCGATCGGCGATATTGAAGCGGCATATTCCGCAGGAATAGCTGCTATCAAGACAGCTAAGATCGAGTAAAACAGCGCTATAAAAGAAAAGCGGACTTTGATCAAAGTCCGCTTTTCTATATCAGATGCGATGAAAACTATTTGCTTTCCAGTAATACCCATGGACTGCTATCTTCTGAAAGCAGGTCACAATGTCCGCCATGGAGTTCATCCAGCTGCTCGATGTCTCCGGTCCACATGGCGAACCCTATGAGATAGTTTTCCCCGAGGTTGGCCCAGCTGGTATAATTATGTAACAACTCCTTTCCGAATTTACGGATATAGCGCATGGATTCTTCTCTTGAGAGGAAGCCGGCATCATAACCCCAGCGACAGAGGTTGATAGCGCGACCCAGGTCCCAGGTGAGGGCATCCAGTTTACATTTCTTGCCTTCGAAGCAATCGGATATTTCGCGGAGGTGTTTATAGCATTCAGAAATATTGGCGGCATATTGTTCTATCGGCACATCATCGCCTTTAGCCGCAAAGTCCTGCTGTAATTTATCCAGCGCTTCCGGACGTTCACGTACCGGCAGGGTAGTCAATATCTGCCAGATGGGCTTAAAATAGACCCGATGCCCTCTTGTGGCCAGTCCGTCGATCGTGCTTAATAACTTATCCCGGGTATTGATATGCCAGTCTCTTCTGAGCATATGCCTGATTTCATCCTGTTCGGTATCGGTTTCGAGTGTATCCAGTCTTTCTCCCCGGAGGTAGATCAGATTGGCGCCACAGGCGATATACTGGCGGTCATGCAGGGACAGTACGCCGTCCTCGCTGATCAGAGGTTCATCCTCAACAGCTTTATCTCTTTGCTGCTCGCGTTCTTTCATCGCTTTGGCAGCGATTTCCTTTGCCCGGCTGTTGAGCTTCATTAATTTTATGATAACGAATACGATGTAGACTGCGGCTACTACTCCGATGATAATAAACGTTTTCATGTGGAATCTGTTATATGGTGTCCCTGGTATCGGTGCGGGACTTTCCATTGTTACTAAAAGCTGTTTTCTCTCCTGACCTGTAATAGTGACGATGTGTCTGAATAGTGTTGTCTCCCTTTCAGCAAGGGATGTTTTTCATATGCTATGCAATATCGCATTTTTAAAGGGAATATTTGTCACTTCGTTGTCCGGAACAGGGGAATGATAACAATAGTTAACAGAAAACATGAACGCAATGAATAAGAAGAGGATTATCTTTGCGCACCAACATTTAAGAATGTAATACAATCTATTATGAAAAAAGGCTTTTTTGCATGTATTATTGCTGCCACACTTCTATTAACCAGCACTGGTTGTGAAACCTCCCAGCAGATACTCAATAACCTGCCATCCTACGGACAACTCAGCACTACGCAGATAGCAGCTGGTCTGAAAGAAGCACTGACCATCGGGACACAGAACAGCGCTAACAAACTCTCCTCTCCCAACGGCTTTTTTGCGAATGCCGCCCTTAAAATCCTGATGCCGCCGGAAGCGCAGAAGGTAGAAAGCACCTTACGCAGCATGGGTATGGGCAGCATTGTGGATAAAGCGATCCAGTCCATGAATAAAGGGGCTGAAGAAGCTGCAAAATCAGCTGCGCCTATTTTCGTAAATGCGATCAAACAAATGACTATCACTGATGCTTTAGGCATCCTGAAAGGTGGTAATAATGCGGCAACCAACTATTTCAAAGACAAAACCACTGCATCCCTGACAGCGGCTTTCCGCCCGGCGATCAGTGAAGCGCTGAAAAAGGTGGATGCTACTAAATATTGGTCAGACGTTTTCTCTGTATACAACAAATTCTCTTCTACCCCTGTAAATACTGACCTTACTGCTTATGTTACTGAAAAAGCAGTTGCCGGTATCTTCTCAGAAGTAGCTCTAGAAGAGCAGAAAATCAGACAGGACCCGGCTGCCCGTGTGACTGATCTGCTGAAAACAGTGTTTGGCAGTGCACAGGCACAACAGAAATAAATTTCCTGCTTAGGATAAAAAAGAAGATCCCGTACAGCTTATAAGGCGTACGGGATCTTCTTTTTTTATTATTTTACACCCTTTATCCCTAGTCCCTGCCGCTACCGGCTCCTTATACGCTTATGATTCGAAAATCCCTTGGCATTGCCCGGATAGTGACACACGTCCTTGTATTCATTGTCCTGACCATGCTGACACAGCTGGGAGGCGTTATCTATCTGATTTCCAGGCGTACACATCCCCTGATCATGCAGAAAGTGACCAGGCCCATGCTGCAGCCACTGGCTAAAATCGGCGCGTTCCTGCTGATCTACCTGTTCAGTACCCTGCTTATTATCCCCGTGCTGGCCAAACCTTTTGGCAGGGTGCCGTTGCCTGTCTTCCGTAAGGATGGTTTACAGCCTTTGCGACTGACCACCTGTCTGTTGAACAGGCATTATGTAAGACCGGTCATGAGACATGCCGCCCTGGATATTGCTTTGAAAATGAACCGTTTCCATCCCGGAACAGCGGTCAATTACCTGGATGGTGGATTTCCTTTCTTTAACAGCTTTCCCATGCTGCCGCATCTGAGTCATAATGACGGGAAAAAACTGGACCTGGCTTTCCTTTATATCGATAAAGCAAGCGGCGCCCCTTCAGATAATGCGCCTTCTGTGATTGGTTACGGAGTGTGCGAGACGCCACGCCCGGGAGAAATCAATACGGCTGAAAGTTGTCGGGAACAGGGCTATCGCTGGTATAATGTCCTGCAGCAGATCGCCCCGCAGGGAAACAAGCAGCGATATATGTTTGACAGCCTGCGGATGCGGGCATTAATGACTGTTATCATCTACCATCCTGCTATCCATAAGATATTTATTGAGCCACATCTGCAGACACGCCTGCAGCTGGAAAGTGATAAGATCCGTTTTCATGGTTGCTATGCGGTACGGCATGACGACCATATTCATATTCAGCTGTAAGAGCGGACTTTCTCTTTTACGAGTTTCTGGTCCAGGTATTGAATGAGTAATATCAGTGCCAGTCCGACAGGCAGGATAGGTCCATAGTGCGATAATAACTGCATGACAGGACTGTTGCCGCTAAAAAACACCAGGGCGGACACCGCCCCTCCACCCAGTAACAGGCAGACGGCCGCTATCAGCAAGTTAAAGCGGACCTCTGTTTTTCTGCCTTTTTCCAAGCGGATCCTGGCGCTTACATTCGCCGCAAAACGAATAGACAGGTCCGGTACGACCGGCTGCTCCAGCACCTCCCATAAGGCGGTGTAGTGTTCCAGCTCCTGCTCCTCTCCGGCAGATAATGCTGCATCAGGAAGGCTTAACCCCTGTTCCAGCATCTCCTGTAATTTCTTTTCATCTATCTCTTTCATGATACCTCATTTTTAAGATAAACACCTAATTTATCCTTCAGCAATTTACGTCCACGGAAAAGATAACTTTTCACGGTTCCTTCCGGCATACCGGTTATTTCTTCTATCTCCTGGTAAGAAAACTCATTCAGATGATATAACGTCAATACCGTTCTGTATTGTTCAGGCATCTGGGCGATCAGGCGGTTAACATAGGCCGTCACGTCCTTTTTATCCAGCAGGCCGCCAGGATGTTCATCCGTAAAGCTATAATTTTCAATATCCTCCGGGTGAGATACCGTACGACCACTACTATACTTTTTACTGTAGTTAATAGCCGTCAGATAGGCGATACGGGCAATCCAGGTAGACAGGCGGGACTTATACTCAAAGCGCCGCAGGTGCTGGTGCACCTTGATAAATACCTCCTGACAGATATCTTCCTTGTCTTCCTGCGTATTGATGATCCTGTTCACCACATGGAATACCAGCCCCTGATATTGCGTTACCAATACCTCAAAAGCTTTCATATCTCCATGTAAGATGCGGGGAATTAGTTCCTTTTCATCAATCATGTCAGAGTAGACAACGGTTTATTACTAAATGTTGCAAAAAATCTGCTCATTTTGCAACATTTTTGGAAATACGTCTGTCTACTGAAAAAAACAATCGTATATGTTCAATATCATCGAAACACTTGGCAGCTTTATCATGATCATCAGCGTTTTTGCTATTACGGCATCCCTGATCGTTTCTTTCCTGAATTACAGGCTTAAAAGACGGTTGCTGGATGCAGGACCGATAGACGACAACGCCCTTAAACTGCTTCCAAGCATTCCAAAAAGCAGCAGCGATATGCTGAAGTGGGGAATTATCCTGTTTTTCGCAGGACTGGGACTAATTGTACTGGAGTTCATACCATTCAACGTAGAAAGCTCTCCGCTTCCTTATGGTGTTGAAACCGTATTTATTGCTACCGGCTTCCTGGTATATTATTTCCTGATCAGCAGGAATAATAAGTAAGCCCTTTCGTTTCAGACCAACCTACTGCCCACTCCCACCATACAATTCCAATTTTTCATACGCAATACCCCGGGTTCTAAAAGCATTACCGCTTTGAACGGGCATTGCCATGCCTAAAAAGACCGTTATGTATAAACTGTTATTATACCTTGCCTGTAGTATTCCCTTACTGCATGTCAGTCTGACAAGTCAGGCCCAGACAGCAGACACCCTCCGCAGCCGGGGACTTAAAACGGTGACTGTCACCGGACAAAAACCACTAATCCGACAGGAGGTAGACCGCCTCATATACGACCTCCAGGCAGATCCCGACAGCAAAGGCAGTAATCTGCTGGAGATCATGCGAAAGGTGCCTTTTCTGTCTGTGGATGCTTCCGGTAATCTATTACTAAAGGGGAACAGTAGTTATAAGGTGCTGATTAATGGGAAGGAGTCAGGTATGTTTGAAAGAGATCCCGCTATGGTACTGCGAACAATTCCTGCTTCTACGATACAGCACATAGAGGTGATTACCACACCACCGTCGAAGTATGACGGAGAAGGATTAACAGGGATCATCAACATTGTTACTATCAGGCGTAAAGCAGATGGGTATAACGGAACGATTAACATCAGTGAGCGCTTTCCGGCCAATGGACCGGGTGCAGGTGGTTCATTCGCTATGAAAGAGGGGAATCTGGGCATCTCTGTTTATGGCGGAGCAGGGTATGATCGTCGTCCACATGCGCGCAATGATATGCAGCGAACGGCTTATGCCAAGGTACCCATTACGCTGTTACAGGAAGGCGACCGGCATAACCATCGTAGCAATGGGTATTTCGGCACAGAGCTAAGTTATGCGGTAGACACCCTGCATCTGTTGACTGCACAATTCAATTTCAATGCTTACGGCGGAGCAGGAGAAGATCAGCTGCTTTCCCGTATGATCAGCGGTGGCAATGTTAACCAGCAATATGCCATGCACAGCAGCAATAACAATCATGGCAATGGGATGGATGCCGGGATCAATTATCAGATCACTTCTCCTGAACATAAAAACAACCTGATTACCTTTTCTTACCGTTATGCCACCAATGGCAGAAAGCAGGCGTATGAACAGCAATTTACAGCTACAATCAACTATGATATTTCCGGTTACCTGCAAGACAATGATGAGCAATTCAGGGAGCATACGTTACAGGCAGATTATGTTCGTACCTTTCGGTACTTCAGTATGGAAGCAGGCGTAAAGGGTATATGGCGTAGCAATTATAGTGATTATCTCAATGCCTACCTGTCAGCTGATCCTGTCTCAAACGGGTTTGACGGACAGCAACGCGTATTCAGTGTATATAATGCGTATACTTTCTCTTCAAAACACTGGGACCTGAAGGCGGGTTTACGTGCGGAACAGACCTTTATGGAAGCCAGCTGGCAAAGTGATTCTGTGAGACTGCACAAGCAATTTCTTAACCTGATTCCATCGGTAGTCATCAACAGAAAGTTGGGTAATAACAGTTCGCTGAACCTGGGCATTTCCCGACGCCTGAAACGACCTAATATCTACAAGCTTAATCCATTTAAAGACCGCTCCAATCCCTCGCAGGAATCATCCGGGAATCCGGCATTACGTCCGACGCTGACTACGAACGTTCAACTGGGATATAGCTGGTCAGGGAACCTATCTTTTAATGCGGCTGTCAGCTATGCGTTCCTCAACAATATGTTTATGGAGATTACCTCCTATGATACCGCCCGGAATATTACCACTACAAGCATCGAAAATAATGTCAGGGGTAGTGGTTTAGGATTTGACTATACCATCAACTATCCGGTTACCAAATGGCTGAACCTGGGTATTAACGGCAATGCGGTTTATCTTTCATTGGATGGCGCGAGCAACGCTGCCCCTATTGCGCTGCACAGATGGAATTATGCTATCAACGGAAATGCATCTGTACGCCTGAATAAAGGCTGGAAACTGAATACGTCGTTAAATATAACCGGACGTAACCAGGCGTCCTTACAGGCGACCAATAATGCTGTTACTGCTATTACCATCGGAGGCAGTAAAGATCTGATAAAAGATAAACTGACCTGTTCTGCTGGTATCAGCAATCCATTTCAGGCATACAGACAGAACCGTACAGCGCTCTCAGATAAACTATTTACGCAATACAACAACACACAGGAATATTTCCGGACGGTCAATGTGAGTATCAACTACAATTTCGGCAGACTGAAGCAAGCTATCCAAAAGAATAGGCGCGGTATCAGGAACGACGACGGTAATTAAGCGGGGTTCTTTGTATATTAGTATACAATATTGAATGACCCATATACAAACGATGATCTCATGAAATACAGGAAATTAGGAAACACAGATGTCTCTCTCTCCGCTATCGGATTGGGATGCATGGGCATGAACCATGCTTATGGAGAAGCCAATGATGCTGAATCCATCGCTACATTGGAACATGCTATAGCGCTCGGCGTTACATTCTGGGATACGGCCGATATTTACGCTAATGGTAAAAATGAGGAACTGGTGGCAAAAGTGTTGAAGCCAAACCGTTCTAAAATATTCCTTGCTACCAAGTTCGGATTTACTTTCACGGATGGACAACCCGGCGGGTTTGATGGCTCACCGGCATATATGCGCAAGGCGGTTACGGATAGTCTGAAAAGATTACAGACAGATGTGATTGATCTTTACTATGTGCATCGCGTAGACCCCAAGATACCAATAGAGGAGACTGTGGGTGCGATGGCAGAACTGGTAAAAGAAGGAAAAGTACGTTATCTGGGATTGTCAGAGGCAGGCGTGAATTCTATTCGCAAGGCCCATGCGGTACATCCTATTTCGGCTTTGCAGAGTGAATACTCTCTGCTGACAAGAGATGTGGAAAAGGAGATTATTCCGTTGTGCAATGAACTTAAGATCAGTTTTGTGCCTTTTAGTCCGCTGGCACGTGGTCTTGTGACCAATACCCTGGATCTGGGCGCACTGAAGGATAATGATTTCAGGAAGTCGCTTCCCCGTTATCAGGCGGCACATGCCGATAATAATCAGCAACTGGCAGCTGCATTCGCAGAACTGGCGGCAGCTAAAAACTGTACGGCAGCGCAACTGGCTTTGGCGTGGGTGTTGAATCAGGATGAAAACCTGATACCTATTCCAGGTACTAAACGCAGGAAATACCTGGAAGAGAATGCGGCGGCGGTGGATATCAGCTTATCTGATGCAGATAAAAAGGAGATTGATGCTTTACTGGCGAAGTATCCGGATACCGGCGAAAGGTATGGAGCTGCACAGCAACAGCTGGTAGACAGAAGTTAAAAATTAGGAATTAGGAATTACGTGTTCGTAATGGGAGTATCGTTTAGTTATTAAGATATAGTAAAAAGAGACTGGCGTAAACCAGTCTCTTTTGCTTTTACAGCTGATCAAACAGATAATCCAGTTGTGCTTCTTCCAGTACGATACGATTGACGTTCTTTCCTTCCTGGTCCCATTTCACCAGGCGTATTACACCTTCTGTGATTTCTATACCGGTGATATCTCCATCACTGAAACAACAGCAGCCGGTATTAAAGTAACTGGGGCTGACCATTGTTTTGACAAACTCCTTTCCTGCATATTCTGCTCTGCGTTTTTCCAGGGATTCCTGTAAAGCCTTTGCCCGCTCCTGGTCACCGGCGGCCAGCGCTTTCTCCAATGCCTTGGTAAGGCGGTCTATGTGGTCCATAGAGGCAAACACCGGTTTATGCGTATGACCGGAGATCAGCAATGTTTTTCTATACTGTTGGCTCCATTCATACATGATGATGTTGTGTTTATCTACGAGGTCAAAGCTATCTGACACCGTATCGAGTCTGATGTTGAGCCAGCGTTGTATAGGCGTCCATATGGCTGCTACAAACCATTTACTGAAAGCGTTACCATCGGCTCTTTTATCGCCCTGGTGACCATGCGCCAGGAAGATGGTTTCATCGGCATTTTTATACTTCATCTTCAGTACCAGGCCTTCGTATACCTTCAGTTCTTTTCCAAATATTGGTTTGAGGAACTGGTCCCGGGGGATCTGGTAATTCCATTCCAGATCGTGATTACCAAAGATGCGGTAGTAGCGTTGTTGCTGCAGGAACAGTGCTTCTTCCAGCAAAGCGGTTCTATTCTTTTCCAGAACGACAGAGGGTTTATTTTCCCAGAGTTCTTCACAATCACCCAGATTGATCAGTGTGAAGCCTTTTTCATAGTAATAACGCAATGCGGTGAGGTAAGAAGTCTCGGCGAGCATGAAGTCGTCAGAGCCGTCTCGTCCACCTTTATGCTGATCTGAAAATACAATGATAGAGGCCTGTTGATAGTCGTAAGTCAGGACAAGTCCTTTGTCCTTTTTCCCCTCCTCTATCTGTTTATATAGCTGGGAAAGTGATTCGAATATAAGCTTCTTATCGGGATTGGAAGAGAAGCGCCGGGACAGACGTATAATGAGGTTACGCAATAGTTTCTTCATATCTGAAAAGCTAAGGTTGCTGATGTTCTGGCATAATATTTCAGGAAGATAATTAAAATGTAAATGTATGAAACGGAAAACAATTTATATCAACTATCATGCGGAAGACATCCAGGTGGATATTGATGAAAGTAAGGGCAACCGTTCGTTCCTGGTCTATATGCCCGGAGAAGAGGGGCACCTGGATATTGCTGTGAGGACAGATGTGGCAGGTAATGAAAACTGGTATGAAGGAGAACAGGCGACTCCCCGCGCGAAGGAGATCGGTGAACTGATTGAGTTAGCCACGATGTAGTTATATACGCTGGAAGTCGGCGGGTCCGACCAGGAACCATTCTCCATCAAGTTCCAGTACATCCCCTGGCGCTACAGAGCGGGTACCATCTGCCACAAGTGGATCCGGTGTAACCTCTTCCCTGCTCACCCATGGGAGGTCTTCATTCTGGCATATTTCAAATGCCTCGCGCAGATCGGTGGCATCCACATCTGCGATATGTTGCAGGTTCTCAATTTTCACGTCTTCGCCTGTCAGCGGAAAACCTAATGTATAATCAGGATTAAAGTATACTCTTATCATAAAATTAATTTACCCCTTTTCTGATTCACAAAAAAGGTTCCAATTCTTTAACATTTCTTTAAGGGGTTACCTTTTGCGGTTTACTGGTATAAAATGTAAACAACTTTCTTATGCGTGTCCCCCTATATTACATGGCGCCAGTGGTGCTGCTGACAGCTGCATGCTCTTCCGGTTCGAATCATCACAGTTATAGCGAGGCTGCTGATTCCGCGGCTATATCAATGAACGAAGTGGCGCAGGCCGCTGATTCCACGGGTTTTACCAACGACATTAGTTCGGTCAATTCTCCATCCCGAAAACGCATCAGGACTGCGGATGTACGCTGTCGCGTAAGTAGTGTATTCAATGCCGTATCCACACTGGAACATGCGGTGCGAAGTGTTGATGGAATGGTCTCAGAAAGCGTGATGCAGAATGAATCAGTCGTAATCAGAGACATTGCGTATTCCGCTGATTCTCTGAAGCGTATTGAACTTTTTACGCCTACGGCCAATCTCACTTTACGCGTGCCTGCCGCCAGTCTGGACTCTGTTGTACATACGCTCACCGGTATGGCTACCTTCATTGATTATCGCACATTAAAAGATGAAGATAAAACGTTGAATTACCTTTCTAACGCGATGAAAAACAACAAGCCTGCACCTGCTGTTGTAAAACCTGCTGCGAAAGGTACGACGCTCGATGTAGCGCAATATAAGGATCAGAAGTATGAAACAGAAACAGACAGAAGGATTCAGAATCTTGCTATCCTGGATGATGTACATTATGCCACATTTACGGTACAGTTATTTCAGCCACAGCAGGCCGATGAACAGATTATTGTGAACCCTGAAAGAGTGACCCGTGCGCAGTTTGGTACAGAATTCCTATTGGCTGTACGTTCTGGTTTTGAAAGCTTTGGCGCCTTATTTATATTCCTTGTCAGCTGCTGGCCTTATCTTATCCTGCTGGCGTTGGGGTTATTTATCTATCGTAAAACATTACGCAAAAAATTAAGTCCACAGTAGTCTTCCACTTGCCCGGAGCGTATAACTATTGTTATATTCATCACTGAGCTCCCATCATACATTACATCACTGTAAATTTCTTTTATGAACAAGTTATTCCGTACCTGTTGCGGCCTGGCATTGCTATGCCTTTCCATCAGCTGTGGCCAGTCTTCAGATGTCCTATCCTTTCTCAACACTTCCAATCTTCCTTTTGTGCTATTGGACATCAACACAGAAAGAGATACCACATTAGCACTTCCAGGTGGAACAATCATAACATTTCCTGCACATGCACTGAAAGCAGCAGGAAGCCAGACTGCCTATCTTCTTGCAACAGAGGCATTGACAACAGAGGACATGTTATCAGCCGGATTTCGGACCCAAAGTGGCGACCAGCCACTGAGTAGCGGAGGCATGATTTCTCTGGAAACCCGGCTATAATAGATAATAAAGGTATTACCTGTATCCTGACCTTATATCTATAGCTAAACCCTGTTATTGATTTCATCCGTCTCTATACATATGCACATAGCCCGGCCAGTTATACTGAGTCGGGCTTATTTTATTAACAACTTAATAATCAGTAACTTAAATTATTTATATGCCGTTTTATGGAATCTTTAACAAACGCGCATCATACCCCCGGAAGATCAACCAACAGTAGAATTAAATCTATATTTATGTCACTTAAAAACTGATACCCTTGAAATTAACTATACTCCTTCTCTTTTTACCAACTGTGCTTGCTGCTCAGGTTAACACCAGCGTTGACCCCATCATATCGCAGGATTATACCGAGCAGGTAAGAAAACTGAGAAGCAGCATTGATCCGGTTGATTCAGTAGCATATAAGCGGAATACAATGCTGAGGCTAAAAGGTCAGTTTTCGCCTGGTACGCACATTAGTCGTCTGAAGATTGCAGATGGCTTTATGCAGATATCACCTGTATGGCCCCGTACCCTGAAGTTATCGGGGAGTTATAGTGGTACCATTGAATTCAAAAACCACAACCGGCTACCGGGATTACAAAACGATTATGCACAAGGCAGATCATCTGACGGAGCATTGACATGGAGGGGAGCGGAAACTGGAGAAATGTTCAGTTACGGTCCGGCACTGTCATCACTTGAATTTGACGGTAGCAGCTACCCCTATGACCAGTCAGGGAAACTGGTACCCGCCGGAACGGGTAATGGTAATTCCGCTCACCCCTATCGGGAGGGTATTTTCAGGACGGCCATGGTGCAATCCCATCAGCTGAGAATACTATCAGAATTATATCGTTATGGGAAACGTAGCTGGAATTTCGGGTTAAAACTGGGGCACGGTAACGAACAATTAATTATCAGGGACAATAAAGGATCATCCAATAGCCTGGCAACTGAATTAGGTACTAGTATCAAATGGCTGACGATTAAAGGTACTTACCTGTACAGCGAACAGGAACGCACAACAGCCAATCGCAATGGATTGTTGAACAGAGCCTATCAAAATGCAATATTAACCCCTGTCAGCTTCAGTAATGAGCAGGGTACAACACTGGGAGAAGGACAACGCAGTTACAGTGATATGGCAGATAATCCATGGTACCTCCTGAGAGATAATAAAAATAAGTACAACTGGAGGGAGCATAATGGTAGTCTGCTACTGGTATTAGAAAAACAACACTGGTATGCAAAGATCCACCAAACCTTGCAACAGGTAAAGGAGGAGCATACAGAACGCTATCGCCCTGGTACATTTGCATGGGCAGACGGACAATATACCAACAGAAGCAAAAGAGATCTTAACTATCAGTTACAGTCACAGGCAGCACATGAAATTGAGTATGATAACAATGATTTTGAGTCAAGAATCCAGTTCTCTCATACGTTTAACAGCGAACACACCCGGATACGCTATCAGCCTGATAACAGCAATTATAATTATCAACGCTCGTCTCATGATCTGTTCATCAATACAGTCAATAAATTTAAGACAAGAAATGTGACAGTCATACTGAATGCCGGTAACAAGGGATATATCTCCAATACTGCTGTGAAAAATAAGTTCCTGTTGCCCTCTGTGGACATGGGTATCACACTGGAAAATGTTTTACGCGTACTGACCTTGAATGCTTCAGCTTCTTATCATATGATCAGCAGAGAGCTGGCCATTAATAAACCGATGAACTATACCAATCTTTTACAATATTCAGTGGGCGACATATCCGGATTCCGTCCGGTAAACGAAGTCAGCGGATTCCGTGGAGTGAGCACCATCAATAACCGCGAATGGGATGCTCATCTCAATCTGTATCACAGACGCAATTTCTCACTGACAAGCAGTTTTTATATCAAAAACATATATGATGATATTTATCCTGTTTTCGAAAATGGCGGTATAGTATTAAAAAACCTGGCGGATCTGCGCACAAAGGGTATGGACCTGACGTTCGGCGTGTCCAGCAAACGTCTGCTTAAAAATGTTTATTTAAACAGTTCTCTATCGGTCTTTTCATATCGTACCCTTGTCACTAAAGTACGGGAAGGATATAATTTCACCCCTATTGCAGGCTTCCGTAATGTACATAAAACACTGGTTCAGGGGCAAGCGCCGGGTGTGATCGTAGGTAATGCATATCAGCGGGATGTGGCAGGAAATATGGTCATTGGAGCAGACGGATTCCCGCTGGTGAATCCGAGTCCAACATTAGTAGGCAATCCGATTCCCGACTTTGTAGCCAAATGGAGCAATAACATTAACTGGAAATGGTTTGCTTTAGGAGCTGATCTGGAATGGAAAAAGGGTGGCCAGGTGTGGAATGGTACACAGGCCGTATTGGATTATTACGGTCGCTCCGCCAACAGCGCAGCAGAAAGGAATATTACCGGATATGTGTTCAAAGGGGTTAGTACGGACGGACATATCAATGAAATACCGGTAAAATTCTACGACCCCTCTCAGGGAGTTGAAACGAATCGCTGGACCAGATACGGCATCACAGGAGTGGCAGAACAATATGTGCAGAAAGCGGACTATCTGCGGCTGAATACAGTTGGTCTTACTTACAGGATCAATCTGAACAGAAACAAACAGCAGCTTAAGCTCGTCACTTATGTGAATAATATTCTTTTATGGTCTCCTTACAAAGGAGCAGGTCCTGATCAGCTGCTGTATGATCAACCCAATACATCAGGACTTGATTTCTTCAACCTTCCCGCTGTAAAGACATATGGATTCAATGTTACCTATCAATTCTAAGACCCATGAAGTTCAATATAAAAGCATTGCAGCTGTTGATAATGGTACTGCTTTCCTTTGGTGGCAAAACAACGGCACAGCTTACAGATTATAACAACAATAAAGAAAAGATCTACATACAAACCAGTCACGTATTCTTCAAACCAGGCGAGGACCTTTTTTTCAAGATCTACCTGGTGAACGCAAAAAATCAGTTCATCTCTGTACTAAGCAACGTTGTGTACGTAGAGATCGTAGGACCTGCGGGAAATATTATACAAACACACAACTATCATGTGGAGGATGGCTATGCAACAGGTCACTATAAGTTTGACGCATCCGCCAATGGCGGTATTTATAAGCTCAGGGCATACACCACCTGGATGAAAAATGAGAAAGAAAGCACCTGGTTTACAAAAGAGGTTACTGTTCAAAAGGTGATTGCTCCCCGTGTGTTGATGAAACTGGACTTTCCTCAAAAAGGGTATGGCCCGGGAGATGAAGTAAGCGCCTTATTCTATCCGTAGTCTTGCAGATCGTCCTATCACCGGATATGAAACCAAATTCACGGTATCACTGGGAGGTAAAGCTGTTAAGACAGGTACTTTTAAGACCGACAGCAAGGGGAAGGCAGATGTCAGATTCAAACTACCGGCTGACCTGGAGACCAATGACGGCCTGCTAAATATTACGATCAATTTTGACGGCTATACAGAAGCTATCTCCAGAAGCATCCCTATCGTACTGAATAAAGTCGACCTGCAATTTATGCCGGAAGGTGGCACCCTGGTAGATGGATTATCTACCAATATAGCCTTCAAAGCCATTAATGAATTTGGCAAACCAGCTGATGTAAAAGGCGAAATTAAGGACGATAACAACAATACCGTCGCTACGTTTGAAAGCTTTCATGACGGTATGGGACAGCTGGCATTCACGCCAGAACCAGGCAAAAAATACAGAGCGGTATTAGCCAAGCCTGCCGGCGTTCGTCAACATTTTGATCTTCCTGCTGCCGCGAAGCAAGGGCTTGTGATGAACGTGAGTAAAAAAGGGAAGTTATTGCAGTTCAATATTGCAGTAACCCGGGATATAAATGTAAAACTGGTAGGACAAAGCAAGAATGACGTGCATTATCTTCAGGAATTATCGCTCAGGAAAGGCACACAGGTCGTTGAGGTAGATGCAGAAAAGTTCCCTGTCGGTATAGCCCGGTTCACGATTACAACCAATACGCGGCTTCCGCTGGCAGAGAGACTTGTATTCCTGCATCCTGACAGAAAACTACAGGTAAAGATCACTGCTGACAAAGAACGTTATCAACCAAGAGAGAAAGTCACCTTACATTTAAAAACGCTGGACGAAGCCGGTAAGCCGGTGGCTTCTAATTTCTCACTGGCTGTAATGGATGATAAACTGTGGTCACTGGCTGATGATAAACAGGACCATATTCTCTCCTGGCTACTCATGGGTTCCGAATTACATGGTAAGGTAGAAGAGCCTCAATTTTACTTCAAAGATGAGGAAAAAAAGGCCATTCCGGCACTGGATCTGGTGATGTTGACCAATGGCTATCGTTACTTTGATTACATTGACTACCTGGAAAAAACAGGCAGACCTAAATTTAGCCCCGACCTCAATAATATTATCACTGGTGTGATTGTAGATAAAAACGGTAAGCCTGTAAAATCAACCGTCTATTTGCTGAGCAGTATTAATCGTTACAACTATGATCAGGGCGAGGTTATTCAGCAGGCAACAGCAGATGATGGGGTTTTCTTCTTTACAGATATTACCTCTGCGTTCAGCTATCATTTACTGGCCTCCTCTGCCCGCAAAAGAGAACCTGTCAGTATTAAGTTGTTAAGAGAGGGCGTGGATTATATCCCTAGCCCCGCCCGAAAGGTAAAAGACCCTTTTGAAGACGATCGTCTGCCACCACCGCTGCTGGCAGAAAGAGGGAATAAAGATAAAGTAGAGATGATGGAGGATGTCTTTAAAGAAAAAAAACAGGCGCCAAATAAGCCTGACAATTTCGCTATAGGGAAAATGAATGACCGTAGTCTGAATGAAGTGGTTGTGGTGGCGTATAATCAGACAACCAAGCGCATGATAACAGGATCCATTACAACAGTTAAAGCACAGGATCTTACAAGCACCGATGTGCTTTCTGTATTGCAGGGAAGGGTTTCGGGCCTGGAAGTCACAAGGCCGACCGGTGCTGGCGGAGCGACCATAGTGATCAGAGGTGTTTCATCATTACCCCAAAACGATCAACCGCTGATAGTCCTGGATGGCGTACCGATATCAAAAATATCCGATATAGTCAACCGGGAAGATATTGATTATATAGAAATACTCAAAGATGCTGACGCAACAGCTATTTATGGTAGCAGAGGCGCTAATGGTGTCATCTTGATTACTTCCAAAAACAATAAACGCCCGTCTATTGTATTCAACCTGGAACGCACCGATTACTATGCATCACAGACAGTACAACTTAAAAAAGATCAATATACGATAGCCAAACACTTTTATGCTCCCAAATACCTGTCTCCCAATACGACAAAAAGGGATGATTTCCGGGAAACGATTTACTGGAATCCGGTTGTACAGACCAATAAAGATGGAGATGCCAGTGTGGAATTTTACAACTCTGACGCCAATACTACTTTTCGCGCTATCGCAGAAGGTATCGGCTTCAATGGTAAGCTGGGACGAGCAGAAAAGACATATGCAGTACAATCTCCTTTGACAGTAGACGCTAAACTGCCTCCTTACATGACTGCTGGTGATATTGTACAAATTCCGCTGGTAATAAAAAACAATACGGACAAAGCCATCACCGCCAAAATTGACATCAGTCTTTCCGGCGATATTGAACTGCGACCTTACCTTGACACCATCAACATTCCATCAGATAGTGCCGTTCAGGTACCAGTTACTGTCAGGGCACGTACTGCGACAAATGGATCCTTTTCCTGTAAAGTAATGGCGGGAGACAATAAGGAAAGTCTGTATCTGCCAGTCAGTGTCACCAGTAAAGGTTTCCCTGTGACCACGACAATATCGGGCAACAGATCAAAAGAAACCAATTTCACCATCCATCATATGCTTGAAGGAACACTGGCTACCGAACTGAAGGTATTTACAAAGATGGAAGACCGTCTGTTGAGTGACGTAGAAGCCATGTTAAGGGAGCCATATGGTTGTTTTGAGCAGACCTCCTCTACTACTTATCCCAATATCTACATTCTGAAATTACTGCGTTCTTCGGCTAAAAAACATACAGCAGCAGAGCAAAAAGCGATGGACTATCTTATCACCGGCTATAAACGGTTGATAGGTTTTGAGACAGCGGAACATGGCTTTGAATGGTTTGGCCGCACGCCGCCTCATGAGGCATTAACAGCTTACGGATTACTGGAGTTTACAGCCATGAATGAGTTCATTAAAGTGGACAAAGGTATGCTGGAACGCACACAGCAATTCCTGCTGGGACGCAGAGATAAAAAAGGGTCCTTCAATATCCATAAGCAGGGACTGGACGCATTTGCATCAGTACCAGATAAAATCGCAAATTGCTACATCGTATATGCACTAACTGCTTCCGGTATCAAAAACGAGATCAAACTGGAATATGAAACCGCTGTTAAAAAAGCGCTGGAAAGCAACGATGCTTATCTGTTATCGATGATGGCACTGGCAGCCAGCAATATGGGCCGTGCAGATGATTTTAATACACTGCTGGCTGCAGCCAAAGAAGCGAAACTGAATGCCACAACAACCGTGGTTAACTCCAGGAGCAGTTCCTTACGTGTAGAGACCATGGCGTTGTATGCTTTGGCGCTCATGAAAGAAAAAACGCCTGACATAGGTAGCATTTCCAATCTGATTGCTGATATCATGAAACAGAAGAGCTATTACGGATACGGCTCTACACAGGGCACCGTACTGGCACTACAGGCAATATGCGGCTATCAGCAACTGATAGGCGATCAGATAGCAGGTTCGCAGATGGAAATAAAAGTGAATAACAAAACTATTTATGCCGGCGCCAGCGCAACATCTTCCATTAACAATATCGTTGAAGGAGAAAATACATTCTCGATCAAATATAAGGATGAGAAAGCCAATGCGCCTTATCAGCTGGAACTGGCTTATTTCACATCCTTACCACCTAATGACGCTCAGGCAGAACTGCAACTGGCGACTGAATTATCTACCAGTCAGACGAAAGTAGGAGAAACTGTCAGGATGCAGGTGGCAGTGAAGAATATCAAAAATATCCTTCAGCCAATGAGCATTGTAAAAGTGGGTATTCCTGCCGGTCTGACCGTACAGCCATGGCAATTAAAAGAAATGATGGAGCAGGGACAGATCGCTTACTATGAGATATTTGACAACTATCTGGTATTGTACTGGATGGGTTTTGCACCAGAAGAAACCAAGAAGGTGAACTTCGACCTGAAGGCTGAAATAGCCGGTAAATACAAAGGAAAGGCAAGCACCACCTATTTGTATTATACCCCGGAATTCAAGCACTGGAATGCAGGTACCGAAATTACCATCGAACCTTAATACTGTTGTAATGTAATAGCAAACGGGCTGTCCACCTTCAGCGGACGGCCCCTTTTTTATACAGGCTTACCATCCAGTATATTGCGGATCATTTCCCTGATCTTTAAACTGGATGTATTGCTGATTTTAGGCGTTGTACGTGTAAATATAATACCTGCTACATGGTGCTTCACATCAATCCAGGGATGTGCACCAAATGCACCCGGACTGCTATTTTCTTCGGCCACTCCATTTGCATTAACTACGTCTCTCCAGTTACCCATACCATAACGCACTTCTTCTGTTTTGTATGGCGTATAAGGATTAAGCGGATAAGGCGTATTCTCAATAACGGCAGCGGCGGTCTGGTCCTGCAGCATTTCTTTAACAGCTGCTTCACTCAGGATGCGACGCTGGTGAAACATACCTTTATTAAGCAGCATTTCCAGGAAGTTCAGGTAGTCCCTGGCACTAGTGCGTACACCACCTGCTATGAGCGGATTATCTGGTCTTACAAGGATGTAATTCGCCTGCATTTCACAGGGGTTGGCGATCCGTTCGTTGAATAAAGTCTGCCAGCGTTTTCCACTCACTACCTCCGCTATTCTACCGGCAATATGCATACTCACACCACCATAGTTAAACGCTTCTCCAGGTTTATGAATCAGATCTGTATAGCGCGCAAATGAGTCTACTGCTATTGCCAACGGCAGATCTTTGCTATATTCATAGCGCTGCGGAGAGTCGCCGGGAAAACCGGAGGTATGCGAAAAAAGCTGTCTGATTGTAATATTTCCTTTACCATACGCAGTGAACAGGGGGAGGAATTTACCCACGGTATCATTCAGTGAAAGTTTCTTTTCGTCCACCAGGGACATGATTACAGCAGCAGACAACCATTTAGAAGCTGAAGCGATGATACGCGGCTGTGTAATATCCAGGTTGACTTCTTTCTTATAAATAACAGCGTTATTTTTTGATACGAGTACTGCAACAGCGTTACTATATTCTTTCACATGTGCGTCGACGTAAGTATCTACTTTAGTGAAATCATATTTAACAGGATCAGGTGTTAGTCCTGGTTGTTTGGTACAGAGTGTGAAGATGAGACTGGTGGAAAAAAGTAGCCATTTCATATTTTAAGATTTTCATTACATATATACGGAGATTATATAAGTTGCACCAAGGATTTTCGTGCCAACTGGATTTTTTTTAGGGGTGAAGCAGAAAATTTGCGGACTCAGGCAGATAAACGGTTTTAGCATTTCTTTAACTAATATTATTTTAATGAAAACTAATGCCAGCGTACCCCTTCCTTCACATATGAATACATACCTTTAGGCAGATTAAACCCACATTAATATGAGAACCCTCACTCGCCGGCTGCTCTGGATAGCAGTCTTCTCCGCATTCATTGCCTCCTGTACAAAGGATGACAATCAGACACTTCCAACGCCATCTTCTACTGACACCCGGGAAGCAACTGTCGAAGCAATCACACTTTCAGAAAATTTTGAATCCGGCACCAAAGCTGCCTATGCGGCCACCAATGTAACGCTTGGCAGCGGTAGCTGGAATTTCGACGACGCACTGATCGGCAATCTGTCTACAGATGCCAAGACGGGCGTTGCTTCTGCACGTATTCGTAACACGGGATCTATTACTATGAACTTCAATGCCACCGGCGCCAATACCATCAGCATTGCGCATGCTGTATTCGGCTCAGACGGCAGCAGTACCTGGCAACTCTGGATCTCTACTAACAATGGTAGTACCTACACGCAGACAGGCAGTACTGTCACTTGTTCGTCTACAAGTCTGCAGACGGTAACTTTCAACGTAAATGTAACAGGCAATGTTCGCCTGTCCATACGAAAAGTATCCGGTGGCAGCAATCGTATCAACATCGATAACATTACCATTAATACCACTGGTGGCGGTACCGGTGCTGGCGATAACAGCCACCTGTTGCTAGGTAATCCAAGCGGAGCTATGGCAAGTATCGCGTTTCCTACCAACTATCTGGTAGACCAGACCTATTACAGCTTCTCTTACAATAACGCGAGAAGTACACCGAACTGGGTAAGCTGGCACCTGAACAGCGGTGATGTAGGGAGTACCTCCCGTCAGGACGACTTCCGCCCTAACACTGCTTTGCCTACGGGCTGGTACCAGGTAGGTTCCGGCAGTTATTCCGGTAGTGGCTTTGACAGGGGGCATAACTGTCCTTCAGGAGACAGAACCTCTTCTGTCGCAGCAAATTCTTCTACATTCCTGATGACGAATATGATTCCACAGGCGCCACAGAATAATCAGCAGACCTGGAATAACCTGGAAATATATATCCGTTCGCTGGTAACTGCAGGTAATGAGGTATATATAATTATGGGCAACTATGGCACTGGCGGTACGGGAAGCAATGGCGGTACAAGTACCTCAATCGATAATGGTCATGTGACGGTACCGTCTAATGTATGGAAAGTGATTATTGTGATCCCTGACGGTAACAATGACCTCAGTCGTATCAGTACTTCTACCCGTGTGATTGCTGTTAATACTCCTAATATCAACAGCATCAGCAGTGACTGGAAGAGCTACCGGACTACTGTTGATGCGATTGAATCTGCTACAGGATATGATCTGTTGTCGGGTTTACCTACCAACGTACAGCAGGTGATAGAGGCACAGGTAGACAATTTATAAACAAAGGATTAAAATAAAAAAGGAAGCCTCATCCTGGACTTATGCCGGGACAAGGCTTCCTCTTTCATTTTTAATTCTTAGTCGACTTACAGTTTTCCAGGTAAGTTCACATAACCAACCAGCAATCCGCCGGTTTTCGATGTATTAGTAACCTGATAGTAGTTTGTAGCAGATACACCAGAAGCTGCGATTGTAGCAAATTTGAAGTTAGCCAGCGCGCCGGTACCTTCAGTTGCAACTGCACCATTTTCCAGGTAAATGTAGTATTTCGCGTAGATGGTACCCACACCTTTCAGCGGAGCAATGAATACGTTATTGTTAACGATGTTCTTGCCGGTCTGACCGCTGTAACCGTTGATACGGAGGGTATTACCTTTTACGTTTGCTACTGTGTTATTTACGAATTGTACGGCTGCACCACCTGCACCTCTCATGCTCACACCGTCACTTTCGTTATCAGCAAACAGGTTGTTTTTAACAACGTGTACTGTACCTGAACCGTAGAACTGATACAGTTCACCCCAGCCATTACGAACGATGTTATCGTGGGTATTGGTGTTAGTAGTACGACCACCAATCAGGATACCACCATTATGTGCTGTATTGTGCTGTGTAGCCCAGTTGGTAACAACGTTGGAATGTACTTCCAGTTTGTCGATAGCTGCTGTCTGAATACCATCCAGACCGCTGTTAGATACGGTGTTGCCGTAGATCAGTACGTTGTACCATTTGATTGGCTCAACATACTGGTGACCGGCAGTCATACCTGAAGTAGCACCATAGTAAGGTACATTGGCAGTCAGGTCCCAGTAAGTAGCTGTGTGACCGATGTACATTGCCTCGTTCCTGGTATTATTAATAGAAATACCGTGGATAGACAAATTGTACATTGTAGAGTTTGGATATGCAGTAGACGCATCTCCTTTTACAGGTTCAGTTTTAGCGACGATACCGGTACCACCGTTGTTCATACTCAGGTTGTAGATCTCGAAGTTGTCGGTATGTTTGCCCAGGTGAATGTTGAAGTAAGCTTCTCTTACTGAAGTGGTAGCACCATTGATAACCATATAGTTTTTGCCATTAGGGCTACCTAATTTGATATAGTGGCAATTGTCAAATGAGAATGCGCCAGGATATCCGCTAGATCCAGTCCAGGAAGGATCACCGATGGTAGCAACTGTACCAGAAGCATTTTGGATTTTGATAGGAGCAGCTGCTGTACCGCTCATGTTAGAAATGAAAACCGCTTTGAAGTTTCCTTTCAGATTAATAATGTCTCCGGCTTTGTAAGTACCACTCTTGTTGTCTATAACCAGTCGTCCGTTTGCGTCCGGCCCCAGTGTGAATGTCCTGCCTGTTGCAGCGGTGACACTTGTTTCAGAATTTTCGATAGTCTTGTCAATGCTTTCGTCTGTCTCTTTCTTACATCCCACAATAAACGAAAGGAGTGTTGCAGCGGCAATAAGCGCATGCCGGCGGTAGTCATGTCTAATTTTCATGGTTCTTCTATAAATGTTATGGTTCAGGCAAGCCGCATTTCCTTGCATATTTTTCCCCTGCAAGCGGCTATAATGATATGGTTTTAAATATTAAATTTTCCCTTAATGTTGTTCGGCCAAAAGTTTTTCTCTAAATATTAGCATTTTTTCTCTGCAATGCGTTTTAACTGATAACAATACCCCCTTTTTTTTTAAAAGTTTTCAAAAAACTGCAAAAGTACTTTCTCCAAAACGGGAGCGAAGTTAAAATATTATGTGTGTAATAAAAGTTTTTTTTCGCCCCAAATACCAGAATATCAATATCTAATATACAAAATAAATATACGTAATTTTTCTTAATGTGTTAATTATTTATAAAATAAACTTTCCAGCGGACAGAACAGACAAGTCGGTCTACTATGCAGCCGAACACATATAAAAAAGTAGTTTTATAACGTAGACGAGAGTATTAAAAATAGTTAGTTTCTCTAACGTGAAAGAATATATAACAAAATATATAATACATAATTAATCTCCATGCATCTCAGGGTTGATGGGTATTTAACACTTATTGATATGGGCCGTCTATTTTCTGCGTGTTTCTTATGATCAGCATATATATCATCCAAGCATTATTAAAAGTTGCCTGTAGCAACTATACATTTTGTTATGCTTGTACACTCCGCTTGTCTTCATAAATCAATAATAATCAACTACTAATACATCTGGAACCGTTTTTGCAAGCACTACAGTATATAACGGGCATATAAAACAGCAAGGTTTTACATGCCTTTTTATTCAGCAAAACAACTTTATATGATGACGAAAGCACAGTATGTTGTTGCGGTTTGGCTGGCAAATTTTAACCATGAGAAAGAACTGCGGAATTATCTTGAAGTAAAGTACGATGAAGATGGCAACAGCCTTTCAGCATTTGGCGACGCTGTAGGCATGAGGCACTTCGACATCGACTTCCTTGAACATGCTTCTTTCACCAACGCGATGAAACCTGAAGAGATTATTAATGGGGTATCCTTTAGTGAATACTTCAAAGATGATCTTACTCCTCTGATTAACCATGACATATTATATCACCACAACACCATTATCTTCCTGTATGGAAAACAGGACCGATATGGCGCTATCAACGAGCATATATTCACCCTGGCCAACATGCCCCAACGGCAGTTGCCATTCAGTTTTATTGGTACGGTTAAATTTGAGATCGAAAACCAGTAAATATACTGGTAGCAGTAAAAGAAGGTAATAACGAAGAAGGGCTTACAATACGTAAGCCCTTCTTTATTTAATTTCCATTGTTCTTTCTCTTTAATGATCCCATTGACCTTTATTTTTCTGAAAACTATAGATCAGGTAAAATAAAGCCGGCAGGATAAAGATGCTGCCTAACAGCAATGCCATTGCCAGTGAATAAATAGTCCGCTCCTGCCCTGCGTGTTCCATCAGGGAGAGATACTTCCCTCCTTTCAGAATAACAATATTGGGATAGTGTCTTAAAGTAATTGCTAAAAGGATCATGGTCACCTGGAAACCTGCCAATACCCGGATGATATACACCTTCCCTTTTTTCAGTAACAGGTACCAGAGCAGGATCAGGGACAGCACCGCCGCTGTCAGCGACATTATTCCCACTGTATTATCAAATAACCATTTGTCCAGCGGAATACCTTCTGCCTTTGCAGCGGTAAACACCAATCCACCGAAAACGACTGCCGCCACATTCATCTGTTTGGCCTTCCGGATAAAACGTACTTTACTTGCATCGTCTTTTGTTTCCCCGATAATAAAGATAGCTGCCAGATAACCACAAATAGCCACCGTAAAGAAGCCTACTGTTATGGAAAACCAGTTCAACCAGCTGAATACATACGCAGAAAGAAAATCACCTGCATTGGTATCTATTCTGCCAGATACGGCACTTGCAGCAATTACTCCCAGAAAGAAAGGCGTTACAAAACTGGAATACACAAAAATCTTGTTATAGACCTTCTGCATATTATCTACCACAGCGTCATAATTCCTGAAAGTAAAGGCGGTTCCCCTGGCGATGATACCAAACAACATGATCACCAATGGTATATGCAGATGCGTAGAAACCGTCGTATAGATTTGCGGGAAGCCTACAAACAGTACCACAATGGCTATGATCAGCCACATATGATTAGCTTCCCATACCGGACCGATTGCCTGGTACATGGTGGTACGTGTATATTGTTTATTCTTTGCAGAAGTAAACATCTCGATGATGCCCGCGCCAAAATCAGCTCCGCCTAATAAGATATACAGCAGAATAGCTGCCCATAGATATGCAATCACTACATAGATCATGATACTGAAGTTTTAAGCTGACGGTGAAACATCATATAATTTACCAACCATCCTGATCTGCCTGTATAACAGGAAAGTCACGATCAGGGAAAGGGAGATATAGACTGCTGTAAAGATGTAAAAAGAATAGGCAATACCCGGCATCGGTGTAACGGCATCTGCGGTACGCATGATACCATTGATGATCCAGGGTTGACGGCCGACTTCAGTCACTGTCCATCCTGCTTCCACAGCAATAAACCCCATAGGCGTGGCCAATACGAATGCCCGCAGGAACCAGGCCTGCTGCATCCAGCTTCTCTTCTTCCAGATAGCGATAAAATAACACACAGAGATCAGTAACAACAGCATTCCTATTCCCACCATCACCTGAAACGCATAGTGTGTAATTGCTACCGGTGGATGATCCGCTTCAGGTATTTTATCCAGTCCGTTGACAGGCGTTTCAAAATTGCTATGTACCATGAAGCTGAGCATTCCGGGTAATTTAATCGCGTATTTTACTTCCTTTGCTTCTTCGTCAGGTACTCCACCCAGTATCAGTGGCGCCGCTGCTTCTGTATGAAAATGGGCTTCCATCGCCGCCAGCTTAGCAGGCTGTCTTTTAGACACATCTTTTGCAGAAATATCTCCGCTTAGCGGTTGCAGCAACGCTGCTATACACGCAAACACGGCCGCGATCCGGAAGGATTGTGTATGAAAACGGATATTCTTTTTCTTGAGAATCATGAGCGCATGTATACCCGCTACGGCAAACCCCGTTGCTGCAAACGCCGCTATACACATATGCAATGCCTGAGAAAACCAGGCATCATTAAACATCGCTTTGATCGGATCTATATTCAGGTATTGTCCGTTGACGTAGTCAAATCCCGCAGGGCTATTCATCCAGGCATTCGCAGCCACAACTAGTATACCAGATACCAGTCCGCTGACACCTACTACCACACCTGTAAACCAGTGAAACCAGCGGTTAAACCTTCCCCATCCATATAGAAAGAAACCCAACGCAATGGCCTCTATGAAAAAGGCAGTCCCTTCCAATGAAAAAGGCATCCCGAAGATGGGTCCTGCGTGTTTCATAAACTCAGGCCACAGCAATCCCAATTCAAAAGACAATACGGTTCCTGACACGGCGCCGGTAGCAAAGAAGATTGCCACTCCCTTACTCCATGCTTTGGTAATATTCCTGTATACAACATCATTTGTTCTCAGCCAGTAAAAGTGCGCTACAGCCATAAAAAAAGGCATCACCATACCGATACAGGAGAATACGATATGAAAGCCTAAAGACAGTGCCATCTGCGACCTGGCAGCTATGAAATCATTCATGTAAATCCAATTTACGCCTCAAAGCTACTAAATACCCGACAGGCGACTATGACAATTATCATTTCGCAAAGAATGGATATAAAAAAGGCTTTAAGTGTTCCTTAAAGCCTTCTCATTTTAGTATTCTGTAAATGTTGATTTCATCACCCTTTCCTCTTCCTTTATCCTGTTTACCAGCGGGATCAGATAGATCATTAATCCTGCTATCAGCGTTATCCAGGCATGGAAGAAAATAGCCAGACCAATCAGTTCCGGTATAATATTCAGGTAATAATTCGGATGTTTTACCAGGCGAAATAATACGGACTTATTAATAGCGTGGTAGCCGGGAGGTGCAATGATCAGTTTGACAGTCCATACGTGTCTGATCGAATAAATCACATAATACAGCATACCAATGGCCGCTACAAAAATACCCAGTCCGAGATAGCTGACGGTATCATCAAAAAAGGCGCCTCTCAGCGATCCTTCTGTTGCGGCGGCAACATAATAAAGCGTATGCGCCAGCACCAGTAAGGTGGAATTCTTTTTACCGTACTCCACGGCGCCCATTTTTTTAAGCTTACGCTCGTTTGAACCAGAGATAGCCACACTAATAAAACGTGCGATAACGGTAATGAAAAAGATTGTTGTGGTAATGGTATTCATCGGGTAATGGTTATTTTCTTTAATGCTATTACTTAGGACTCCAGCATAAACCAGTCATATCCTTCAATATGAAGATATTCTGCCGGTACTTTTTTCAGTATCTCCCCTTTCTCTCTATGCGGCGGATAACCTTCTGCTTTAGTACGGATGAACTGTTTTTTATTTTCCGGATCCCTGTAGATATATTCTACGGGTTCCACAATGGTATCCTTCCATTGTAGTTTATAGAGGGGCACTTCTCCCGGATGACCATATTTAACACCACGAATGATCTTTTCATCAGGAAAAAAGTCAGGATTGATAAAATGATAAGTATCCCCAAAGCCTCCTGTACGGGGATCATATCTGTAAACAGTATAGTCATTCCGCAGACAGCAACCGGAAGAAGCATAGGTGATCAACATATAATCTTTCAGCTTATCTCCATTCACATCGCCAATACTATCTCCTACAAAATTGTTCACCGGGATTGTATCGCTTGTTATTAACCTGAAATGATCCTGCTCAAATAAATATACCTGTTCGAGAACATCAAACTGGAAATTACCGGTCGTACCTTTCACATACAAATGTGTCCTTGCCGGATCAAACAGATGTCCATAAATAAGGGCAGTGCGGAGCGTGTCTCCTTCCTGCACAGGCATCAGTAACTGATGAGTAAATTGGCCCTCTTTTGAATGAACTGCTGCGTAACTGAGCGCATCACGAAGCACTTGTCTGGTAACGGAATCTCTGTAACCAGCATTCTCCTCATACGTTCGCTGTACTTCACTTTTCCCTGATTCGTCTGGTGTAACAGTCGTATCCGTGGTGACGCCTGGAGGGGGAACAGTCTGACAGCCGGTCAATGCTATAAATAAAACTAAAAAGAGGGTTCGCACTTATAATGGTTTATATCACAAAATAATATAAAATCTTGCGAAGCGCCATCTTAAAAAATGAATCTTTACCTTGCTTTCAGTAAACGATCAGCCATGGACGCCAGGACCTATCTTGATACATATTTCCCCCAGTTTGAAGCGGGGTTAAAGGAACAGATTGCCATTAACACTGTTATAAAGACTATCAAAGCGGGAGAACAACTGATCCAGACCGGCCAGTACTTCCGCTCTACAATGCTGGTCGTTGAAGGCAGACTGAAACTATACAGGGAAGGTGAAGAAGGAAATGAGTTCTTCATGTATTACCTGTTACCGGGGAATGCCTGTGCATTGTCTATGGTTTGTGCCACCCAGACACACCAAACCAGCGAGATCATGGCTAAAGCAGTGGAAGACAGTATCGTACTGATGGTTCCTCTGTCCATGATGGAACAGCTGATGCAGGAGTTTAAAAGCTGGTACAGCTTTGTAGTGGAAACTTACCGTAGCCGTTTTGAAGAATTATTAAGCATCGTTGACCAGGTAATGTTCAAAGGAATGGATGAACGGCTGGTTGTATATCTTGATAATCAACAGAAAGTATTGCAAACGCAACAGCTTTATATCACCCACCAGGAGATCGCCAATGACCTGCATTCATCCCGTGAGGTGATTTCCAGGCTGTTAAAGAAGATGGAGCAGCAAAACCGCTTAAGGCTGCACAGAAATTATATCGAAATGCTGCCTGTGTGACCTGAGTCACCAAACTACTCCCTTCGTCATGCGAGCTTTGTGTCATAAACATCACCTATGACAATGCTCAGATATCTTAGTCAGCCGTGGCCCTGGTATATTGCAGGACCTGCAATTACCGCCGTCATGCTGTCGCTGCTCTATTCGGGGAAGACTTTCGGATTTTCATCCAATCTCCGTACCATATGCTCCATCGCCGGGGCAGGCACAAAAGTGCCCTTTTTTCAATTCGATTACAAAAAACAGTACTGGAACCTGCTTTTTCTCCTGGGCGCCATAATAGGTGGTTTTATCAGCCGATGGCTCATGAACTCTGGCCAGTTGCAATTATCTGGTGAAGCTATTCGGGACCTTCAGGCACTGGGGATATCCTTTGACGGACAGTTACTACCAACGGCATTATTCGGCACACAAGCCCTACTGTCGTTCAAGGGGTGGATCATGCTGGCCGGTGGAGGTTTCCTCGTCGGTTTTGGCTCCCGTTATGCCGGCGGCTGTACTTCCGGGCATGCCATCAGCGGATTATCCAATCTGCAATGGCCGTCTCTCATTGCCGTTATGGGGTTCTTTGCCGGCGGACTTATCATGACACATCTATTTTTTCCATTAATCTTTTAAGATGCTGAAAGGAATCAGATTCATTATTACAGGCATTGCCTTTGGAATTATTATGAGCAAATCAGAAGCTGTATCGTGGTATCGTATACAAGAGATGTTTCATTTCCGCTCCTTCCATATGTATGGGCTCATCGGGTCAGCTGTTTTATCCGGCATTGCAGCGGTCTGGCTGCTGAAACGTTATAATATAAAAGATCGTCATGGTATACCCATTACGTTTACAGCTAAAAATAAAGGCTGGAAGCGCTATCTGCTGGGAGGCAGCATATTTGGCCTGGGTTGGGCACTGACCGGCGCTTGTCCCGGACCAATATTTGTACTATTGGGGCAGGGTTTTCCTGTCATGCTGCTGGTCATAGCAGGTGCACTATCAGGTACTTATACATACGGCATACTCAGAGACCGTCTTCCTCATTGACATTTAAAAGCGATCAGATGAAAGTTAAACAGTTTGAAGATAAATCACTTGCTCACTATTCCTACGCGATCCTGGAACCAGGCAGCGCTTCGGTCGTACTGATTGATCCGGCCAGAGATCCGCGGCCATACCTGGACTATGCTGCTGCACAAGGGGCAAAAATAGTCGCGGTCATAGAAACACATCCACATGCGGATTTTATCAGTAGTCATGCAGAGTTAAAGGAGCTGACAGGCGCTGATATCTACTGTTCCGTACATACGGATGCCGACTATGCTCATAAGACCTTTGATGACGGACAAACCATTAGTATCGGCACTATGACACTCCGTGCCATCAATACACCAGGGCATTCGCCTGACAGTATATCAATCGTGTTGAACAATGCGGGGCAGGATTATACGGTGTTTACCGGCGATACCTTGTTTATCGGAGATTGCGGGAGACCGGACCTGCGGGAAAATGCAGGTAATCAGAAAGCCAAAAGAGAAGCCTTAGCCGGACAAATGTATCATTCGCTTCGTGATAAACTGCTGCTGCTGGCGGATGATGTTGTCGTGTACCCTGCGCATGGAGCGGGTACCCTTTGTGGTAAAGACCTGCGCGACGCATCACAGTCCACAATAGGTGAAGAGAAAAAATCCAACTGGTCATTACAGTCCATGGAAGAAGCGGACTTTATAACCACCCTGTTGAAAGACCAGCCCTTTATTCCCCAGTATTTTGGTTATGACGTTGACCTGAACCGGAAAGGCGCTCCTGCTTTGCAGGCATCTCTGTCTGCCATCAGAATTTTACAACCAGCTACGGCCTTTATTCCAGATGAAATCGTCATCGATACCCGGCCAGCTGAAAGCTTTAAAGCCGGTCATCTTCCAGGCTCTTTTAATATTATGCTGGAGGGAAAGTTTGAAACATGGCTGGGCGCTATCGTCCCTCCGGAAGATCCTTTTTATCTGCTGGCAGCCACACAGGAGCAATTACAGGCAGCCATGGAAAGAGCGGCCCGCATCGGCTACGAACCATTTATTAAAGCAGGCCTGATACTTGACTCCGGAAGCGAACAACAGACACCTTTTGACCCTGTGTATTTCCGGGAGCATAGTAAGGACTTTACTATTATCGATGTACGCAATGAACCGGAAGTAAAGAAACGACAGATCTTTCCACATGCCTTACACATACCCTTGCCGGAGCTCCGTTTACGTCTCAAGGAGATTCCCCTGGATAAACCCATCGCTGTTCATTGTGCAGGAGGTTATCGTAGTGCTGCCGCCAGTAGTATACTGGAAGCGGCATTACCGGATAACCTGGAAATTACTGACATCGGTGAACACATCAAGGAATTTTAATAATTGTGTTACTTTTCCATCAATAGTGCAACCACGGATTATTTCTTATCAAGGCAATATAACTCCTCTACTGCAGCACCATTGCCGCATGGACAGTTATATTGCCAGACTTAAACCACCTGCACTTTACAATGAAACGTTCTGCAAAAACCCTTCTGTTGTCCGCCCTGTGTACGGCTTTTGCGGCTGACAGCTATAGCCAGTCTTCCTGGCAGATGCAGCCAGTGCCCATCCAGACCCGTTGGGCAAAAGACGTCAATCCTGATCACGTATTACCTGAATATCCACGTCCACAACTGGTCCGTCCTAAATGGACCAATCTGAATGGCCTCTGGCAATATGCCATTACAGCAAAGGAAGCCGCCATTCCTACTTCTTTTGATGGTCAGATACTCGTCCCCTTCCCGGTTGAATCCGCCTTATCAGGTGTAAAAAAGCCCGTATTGCCAACGCAACGTGTGTGGTATAAACGTAGCTTCTCCAAACCGGACCTGCAGGCAGAAGAAAAAGTATTGCTGCACTTCGGGGCAGTGGACTGGCAAAGCAAAGTCTATGTCAACGGGAAGGAAGCTGGACAACATAGCGGAGGATACCAGGCATTCTCTTTTGATATTACCTCGCTGTTGAAAGAGGGAGAAAATGAACTACTCGTAGACGTTTATGATCCGACGGATCAGGGACCTAATCCCCATGGTAAACAGGTACTGGCGCCCAAAGGCATCCGGTATACTGCAACGACGGGCATCTGGCAGACGGTATGGCTGGAAACTCTGCCAGCTGTCTATATCACCGATCTGGTTATCACACCTGATGTTGACGGAGGCTATCTGTCTATTAAGGTGCATACATCCGGCGACACAAAATTTACAGTGGAAGCCGAAGCCAGTGCAGATGGCAAAATGAGCGGTTCTGTAAAAGGAGCCGTCAATCAGTTATTGAAGCTGCCATTACGGAATGCGCATCTCTGGAGTCCGGAAGATCCTTTCTTATATGACCTTAGCATCCGGCTCATAAAGAATGGCGTTGTAAAAGATAAGGTCACTTCGTATGCCGGTATGCGGAAGATTGAGATCAAGAAAGACAGTAAGGGACAGGAACGTATTTTCCTCAATAATACATACACCTATCATCTCGGGGTACTGGACCAGGGTTTCTGGCCGGATGGTATCTATACAGCGCCCACAGACGAGGCTTTACGTTTTGATATAGCGGCTATCAAAAGCATGGGGTTCAATACCATCCGTAAACACATCAAAATAGAACCTGCCCGCTGGTATTATCATGCTGATAAACTGGGTATGCTGGTATGGCAGGACATGGTCACCTGCGCCAGTCTGGATGCGGACGCAAAAGCCGCATTTGAGGCAGATAATGCAGCAAACGTGCAACAGTTATACAATCATCCCTCTATTATCTGCTGGGTACTGTTTAATGAAGGTTGGTACAGTTATGACCAGCCCCGGCTTACACAATGGTTTCATCAGAAAGATCCTACACGGCTTATCAATGGGCATACCGGAGAGAATTATGACAAGGAAGGCGCTACGACTGTTGTCAATAAATGGCCAGGCAGTGACCTGGCAGATATACATGATTATCCGGGGCCGGGTATTGCACCTGCCGTACCAGGAAAAGCGCGTGTACTGGGAGAATGGGGCGGTGTAGGCGTACCTGTAAAAGGTCATCAATGGAACGCAGCGGCAGGATGGGGATATGTGAAGATCACACCATCAGAAATGACGGAAAAATATTCTTCTATGGTAAAGAAGCTGAAGCAATATGAAACAGATGGACAATCCGGCTCTATTTATACGGAACCTTTTGACGTGGAGATAGAAGAAAACGGAATGATCACCTATGACCGCGCAGTGGTGAAAGTACCTATGGAAGTACTAAGACAGTTACATGCTCCTTTTGTTCCACAGGAACGTAGTAAACCGCTGTTACCTATGCTTGCCTTAAAAAATGCGGATACCAGTTCCATTCCTGATCCCCATCGCCGGCAATTCCTCGCCTTACTGGAACTGGAGGCAGATGTAAAGAAAACACGTAACTACAAAGCACTAACGGATACTTTAACAGATTATCTCCAACATGGCGGCAGCAGCTTCTCTCCTGCCAAAATTGCCAGCATCTCAAAGAAAGTGTTTGAAGGTACCAGTGATGTCGGTTTATTAAATCAGGCTTTAAAATGGATGGAGAAAGCAGTGGATATGGAAAGGAATTCATTTACCATGAGCACTTATGCCAATCTGTTATATCGGCTCGGTAATAAAGCCGAAGCGCTGAAATGGATGGATAAGGCAGTGGTACTGGCGCCGGAAAATGAGCAGCCGGATTATAAGGTAGTGATGGATAAAATGCAGAGAGGGGAAAATACGTGGCCTGCAAGCAATATTAATTAAGCAGTAGGTAAGAACTTTTCATAGTAACTATATGCTGAACTATTTTGATGGCATACGAAAAGAGGCGTTCGCTAATTGCGAACGCCTCTAATTTTTTATAGTCGTTTATAACTATCGTTTTCTTTTCGGTTTCGCACCTCTCGTTTTGGGCTTACCATACTTCAGCTTCATCTTATCCGCATGACGGATCTTCACATTTACTTTTTTATTCTTTGCTGATTTCTCATGGAAGGCTGGTCCTGCTTCCTCTCTGCTAGGTAATTTGATCAGGAAGTTCTTCATTTTCACCTGTGGTTTTTCATCTTCGGTCAGCACGTCAGAGATTACCAGTTCTTCAGGTAAAGGCAATACAGGAATCTGATAATTCATCAGTTCCTCGATATTGTCTTTGTTTTCTTTCTCCTGTGGTTTGGTAAACAGGATGGAATGCCCTTCTTTATCAGCACGACCGGTTCTTCCGATACGGTGCATATAGCTTTCGGGTACTTCCGGTGTATCAAAGCTGATCACATGTGATACTTCTGCAATATCCAGACCTCTGGCGATGATATCTGTAGCGATGATAAAACGGTAGCTACCGTCTTTGAATTTATTAACTGTATTAAAACGGTGGTTCTGCGCCTTATTGGAATGAATCACGCCTGCCTGTTCGGGGAACTTGGTTTCCAGTTGCTCGTACAGGTCATTAGCCATTTCCTTGGTGGCGACAAATACCAGCACCTTGTTCATAGAGCTGTCTTTTGCCAGCAGCAGTTCAAGGAGATTCACTTTTGTATAGAAGTTCGGCACGTCATAGGCTGACTGGCTGATATTTTTCAGCGGCGTACCTGCCGGTGCTGCTTCTACGGTAGCGGGCGCGTTAAAATGTGTTTGTATCAGCTTTTCCACATCCTCGGTAATGGTAGCGGAAAACAGGAGATTTTGTCTTCTGACAGGCAAGAGATCAAGGATACGCTCTACCTGCGGACGAAAACCGAGATTCAGCATCTCATCCATCTCATCGATAACGATTCTTTTAATCGCCTTGAGTTTCAGCGTACCGCTCAACACAATATCTACCAGGCGGCCGGGAGTAGCGACTACTACGTCCAGTTTACCGGAGGCGGTCTCCATTTGCGGATTCATATTCACACCTCCGTAAAAACCGGCTATTTCTACGCTCATATAAGGCGTCAGCTGTTTAACAGCGTCTACTACCTGTACCACCAGTTCACGGGTAGGCACCAGGATAAGTAATTGCGGAAAGCGTTCTTTGGAGAATTTAAACTGTCGCAGACAGGGCAGCAGATAAGCGAAGGTCTTTCCCGTACCAGTCTGGGCAATGCCACATACATCCTGACCGGACATCACTACTGAGAACACCTTTTGCTGTATGACCGTAGGCGTTTTATAGCCCAGGTCTTCCAGTGCATTGAGTAAAGGTCTGCTCAGGTTTAAGTCATCAAAAGTCATAATACTGATAAAAATGAACGGCAAAGGTACTGCTAATCCTGCACATTCGTTGCCTGACGGGCATTATCTGTCAAACCGGAGCCAGGACGGGAGATATTCTTCCAGGAAAGCAGCGCCTGCTCTGGCCCTGAGACGGGTACTTATTAACTGTAATACAAGCAGCAGCCCGGTGGTGATAGCAAGGGCGACACAACAGTAAACGCCGGCGGGGATATCCCGGGCATAGAGGTACATATTGTATTCTTCTGTATTCATCAGCAGGAACACAACAGCGCCTGCAGCATAAGTAAATATGATAGTCAGCAGGGATTTACCGATCCGCAGCCAATAACGGTCTTCTTTAGAGGATAATAATTCCGCGACGTTCAGCAACAAGAGGCTAAACGATAAACCATAGGTAAAGATCCATCCCTGATATATAGTTTTGCGATCCGCTTCCAGCAGACTACTCTTGAAACCTAGATAAAGTACGTTGTTCGGAATCATCATTGTTAACCAATAAATTATGCCAAAACACACAACAATGCCGATATAAGGAAGAAACCCTCGGAATGCCATCAGGGAAATATTAGTTTAAAGCAAATATATTAATATAAGTATATATATTCTTATGCCAGTCATCCTGAAGTTATACAGAACTTATCCCGATTTTTATATCTTGTCTGTTCCGTTTTTAGTTTAAAAATCATGTTACCGATGAGAATCAGACGCTTAAGTGCCATGGTTGCGCTGTCTTGTTTTATGGCGGCGCCACTGTTTGCACAGCAACAGAAAAGGCCGAATGTACTTATAATTTACACTGACGACCAGGGCACCCTGGATGTGAATTGTTATGGCGCCAAGGATCTGCATACCCCTAATATCGACCGTCTGGCCAAGGAGGGGGTTCTCTTCAGCCAGTTCTACGCAGCAGCGCCAGTATGTTCTCCTTCCCGCGCATCCCTGCTGACGGGCAGGTATCCACAGCGTGCACAACTGGATAATAATGCACCCAGTGAGGAAGGACATGCCGGAATGCCGGGATCGCAGTATACCATGGCAGAAATGTTTAAAGATGGCGGCTATACGACAGCGCACATCGGTAAGTGGCATATCGGTTATTCACCGGAGACCATGCCGAATCAACAGGGATTTGACTATTCCTTTGGTTTTATGGGTGGTTGTATAGATAATTATTCACATTATTTCTACTGGGCGGGACCTAACAGACATGACCTGTGGAGAAACGGGCAGGAGATCTGGGAGGATGGGAAGTTCTTTGCTGACCTGACAGTACAGGAAGTAAACGGATTCCTGGAGAAAAACAAGCGGGCTGATAAGCCTTTCTTCCTGTACTGGGCGATCAATATGCCCCACTACCCTTTACAGGGACAGGAGAAATGGAGACAATATTACAAAGATCTGCCGGCGCCACGCAGAATGTATGCTGCCGCAGTTTCCACAATGGACGAAAAGATCGGACAGGTATTACAGCAGCTGGACCGTCTCGGACTGGCGGAGAATACGATCGTTGTATTCCAGTCCGATCAGGGACATTCCACAGAGGACAGAAGCTTTGGCGGTGGCGGTTTTACCGGTCCGTACAGAGGGGCGAAATTCAGTCTGTTTGAAGGTGGCATCCGTGTTCCGGCTATTATCCGCTGGACTGGACATCTGCCAAAGAACGAGGTACGTGATCAGCTGTGTGTAAATATCGACTGGTATCCTACATTGGCCGGACTTTGTAAAGTGGCTTTACCGCAGCGGAAGATTGACGGAAAAGATATTCAGCAGGTGATCACTTCTTCCAAGACCAGCTCTCCTCATGACATTTTCTTCTGGCAATCGCAGGGCACGAAGGAGAATCCGCAGTGGGCTGTCAGACAAGGTAACTGGAAACTCCTGCACAATCCTTCCAGTGCGAAGAAAGCAGAAACAGGCCCGGACGACCTCTTCCTGGTGAATCTGCAACAGGATACTTCAGAAGCGAAGAACCTGGCAGCACAACATCCGGAGATTGTCTCTTCCTTAAAAGAGCAATACCTGAAATGGATCAACGAAGTCGTACAACAATAATAAAGGGGGCCATTTGAGCCCCCTTCTTTTTTATTGCTGTTGATAGCGGCCTGCTATCTTTATCAGTCTGTCCGGGTAATCGGTAATGATACCATCCACTTCCATTGACATCATCTTCTCCATCTCAGCCGGTTCGTTCACCGTCCAGGGTAATACTTTTACCTTCTTTTCATGTGCTTCCTTTACCAGTTCAGGTGTTACCATCAGGTAATACGGACTGTAGATCGCAGGCGTGAATCCTAGTTTCTGCAGGTTATCCGTCAGGCTATATTTGTTCATCACAAGGAATGCCAGTACCTGTTTAGGATCCGTTTTGTGGATCACCTGGAGCGTACGCGGATCAAAAGACTGTATCGTCACTTTGTCTGCAATTTTCTTTTTCTTTATCACATCCATCACCAGACCTGCAAACACATCCGGTTTAGGATGAAATTTATCATCCCCGTCCGGAGAACATTTTGTTTCAATGTTATAGTTCACCGGTTTCAGGTGATGCTTTTTAATATATGTTTCTACACTATCAATCAGATCAGACAACAAAGGCTTATATGCCTTTATCTTTACCTGTTCAGGGAATTTCGCATAAGGTTTAGCGCCTACATCAAACTTACGGATACTGTCGTAAGTCATGGTATATAACGCATACTGCTTCTCCTCTTCCTTCTGAATATCCGAACCATCAGGTTTCCGGATAAACTCAGACGACATGAACACATCATGCGACACGACTACTTTTTTATCTGAAGAGATTACACAGTCCAGTTCCAGGGTTCTTACTCCCAGGTCAATGGCGTGTAACATAGCGGGAATGGTATTTTCAGGCATTAATCCTCTGCCTCCGCGGTGGGCCTGCACATCAGTTTTCTGTTGTGCGCAAACATTTGCTGTGAATAATACAGCTGCTAATGGTAAAAGAATGGTACGTTTCATCGACATGCTATTATAATGGCAAGTTGATACTTTCAGCAAGAAAATTAAAATTATCTTAATGTTAAGAGAATCTACAATAATTTTTTGAGAGTCTAAATTTCGTATGTATTTTAGTCTCTGGCTGCAGGTGCAGTTATCTCTCACGAATTGAATACTCCGGCAATCATTTTGTTTTTAGTTTGTTAATCTTAACACTTTCGTTATGGGGAGCAAGCCATTCTATGATCCTGTCTATATCATTGAGTTAAATGAGCAGCGGCTGGAGCAGTATGCGAATGCGTTGCAGAAGAATACGGAGAAGTTCACTACGTTGTTAGTGTTATATTCTGCGTTGTGTATTTTTCTGGTACCAGTGTGTCAGAAATTGTTTATTGAGAAGGCGGTACGGGATGTTGGGTTTTATTGGGCGTTTTATGGTTTTGGGGCGTTGTTTGGGGTGTCGTTGGTGTTTGCGGTGTTGCAGATGTTGCCGGAGAGACTCAAAATGCTCAGGGATCCTGAGGTGTATTATAGATATACTAAGCAATTCTACGAATATCAGGGTATGTCCCAGGAACAAGTAGACCTTTACGTAAAGACAAATTACTTATCTGAACTTGAAAAAACATTGATAAAAGAAGAATCAGACTACTACGTAAAACAACGTTCTACAACCTCGCATTTTATTTTGCAACAACTGCTTTCATCCCTTACCTGTACTGCATCTGGAATAACATAAATATCAAAAAAAGAATGAATCATTAACCAATCCGAATATTAATTCAGTAATTTCACCAAAAACCAATCATCATATGTGGAGAAAAATCTAAACAAAAAGAAATAGATGAATATGCAGTTAAAAATCTCATTTACAAATTGCCTGGTGTTGATGTCAGTAAACTAATTCCTACCGACAGTATGACGGGATGGTTATATCCCTGGGGATTTGTCCCTGACAGACATCAGAAAAATCCTATGCTCAAATGATGTGTGAGCAGTTCATGGAAAAGGAACGAAACAAACGTAATGAGTAATTATCTAATAGTTGACACCCGAAAATGTGGAGAAAAAATATCAAAACATAAAGAATAGATGAACATGCGCTTGAAAATCTGATTTACAAACTGCCTGGCGTTGACATCAGTAAACTACTTCCTGTTGAGGGTATGACTGGATGGCAATATTCCCGGGGAGCCTTACAGACATCAGCCTAAGTCAATTCCAGCAATCATCTACCAGCAATTAATGAAAAAGAAACGTAAAAGCCAAAACAACAACTAGCTATTAAGAAGCACTAACCGTTATTGTGATTAGTGCTTCTTCCTGCTTTTCACAATCACCCCAAATGGACCATACTTATGCTGCATAGCAGAAAACGTATCCGCAAACGGTACTGTTGCAACATCAGGGGGTTTTGTGTTCAGATCAGGCCAATCCTTCTCAAACAATTTCTCCGTTCTCGGTTGGGAATTTACAAACGCTGCTACATCCCAGGCTTCTTCATCTGTCAGATGTGCATTGTTCAATGGCATATTAGCTTTGATATATCCGGCAAATTTTGACAGTCTGAAGATACCGGCACCGTTATTATAACTACGCGGTCCCCACAATGGAGGGTAAACATATTCTTTTGTCAGCGGATCATACTTTCCCATTCCATCTGCACCATGACATTCCCGGCATTTACTTTCAAATACCAGTCTCCCTTTTGACGTATCAGCCGCCCGAAGTAAATAGGGCAGCTCTCTGATACCACTGCCGGGCGGCTTAGCGCCATTATTCACTGTCATTCCAACCCATTCGATATAGGCGATCATTGCCTGCATCTCACGACTCTTTCTATCAAGCGGTGAGCCGTTCAGACTTCTGATAAGACAATCGTTTATACGCTTATCCAGCGATTCAATCGTTCCGCTCCTATCGCGGTAACGGGGATAGTTGGCCGCTGTTGCCGCATAATTATTTCCCATGAATTTCGTCCCCGCTTCCAGGTGACAATTCTGGCAGTTCATCCCGTTGCTGATAGCGGCTACCTTGCCACCAGGGCCCAGATAGACAGCGGTATGCACAATCAGATCCCTTCCATACCGGATCAGATCTCCGGATGTATTATGCGGAATACTGGCGGTATCAGGCGCTGTCCAGACGTGCTCCACCCTTTTACAGGAGACAGACATGGCTATAACACCTGCTACGATGTAGCCGGACAGTAACGGTATACGAAAGTACATAGCCTATGATTGGCAGATCAACCAGCGAAACAATACGAACAATTCTTTTCCTGCGCACGACCTATCGCCCATACACCAGAGGGTACAACCTGCACACCTGGTAATATGCCGGCCATCCAGTCTTTCTTCACTTCTTCCGCTTCGGTGCCCATCTGCTGGGCAACAACGGCGCTATAAACTGTCAACGCAACATTACAGACGCAGAACATCACGCCGCTCTCCTGTAGTTCATTGATACCAATGGCTACATTACCCACACCCGGCACTTTAAAATCTCCTGGTTTGGGCTGCCAGAAAGGATTCCTGGTGGCAGGCGTTTTCGTCAGCGGATCGTCAGCCTTAAATACTTCGCCAAATTTATATTTGGCCCATAAGTCATCTTTCATGGCATAAGGAATCGCATCATGACGCAAGACGACTACCACGCCGCAATCTTTTTCAGGGACGCCAGTAGCTTCATTCGTGAGTAAAAAGACACGTGCCCAGGCAAAAGGCATGATCTCATGTGGACGAGGAACATCGATGATCATGCGGTGTTTCCCCTTGATCCTGTTCATCCAGGCATCGGGGTCCTCGCTGTTGGTAGCAGTGGTGGCAGCAGCTGTAGCAGCTTGCAACGGTAATGAGGAAAGTACAGGTAAACCTAATGCGGTTGCGCCCAGCATCATCTTACCCAGGAAGTCACGGCGGTTCGTAAGCAGGTCAGCATTTTCCATGTGTACAATTTTTATATCAGTTCAGTTGCGGCATAACGACAAACTAGCCCGATGGGGTTATATTATTGGTATTCTGGAATACGGCCGGTTACATGTGAAGTATAAACAGAAGTGCTAGGAACAAAATTAGGAAAATAAATGAGGGTGGCATCGGATAAAAGTGACAATTTTAAGCGATCGCCTGTTCGAAGAGTGAAGGGGTACCGGTATAGGCTCCTGGCAAACAACCCGCAAAATAATGGAACTCATTGATGAAGTGCGTCTGATCGTAATAACCACAGTCCTGCGCCAGTTTTGCCCAGCACAATTGTTTTTCTTTTTCTATGTGCGCGATCGCTTTTCTGAAACGGGTGATGCGACAAAACATTTTAAGATGCAGCCCTGTCTGTAGAAGAAACCCTCTTTCCAGTGTTCGTTTTGTCTGAAAGGTGGCGCGTTCCAATTGACGGATGATCACATTACCACCAGTATCCAGAATAATGCGCACTGCATCGCGTATACTCCTGGTATATTGTTTTTCCTGCTGCAAATGCTGCCCTAATAAAGTATCCAGCAGGGTACACATGCTTTGTGCGTCCTTACATTGCAATAGCTGCTGCTGGATATGATCCAGTTGCAAAATATCCTGGAACAGGTGACTTTCACTGCCGGCTACACCTTGTACAGCCAGTATTTTCATGGCCGGATCTATACTGAAAGCGAGTGATTGATGATGTGCGGGAATGAGCAGGTATTGTCGCAGGTATTCGCCGGTGTGTCTGTTCTGTACAGCAGGCGTTTCCCCAAGATTAAAAAACAGTAAAGGATGTACCTGGGGTAATAAAGTGTAATCGCGGCTGATAAGATCCGGAAAATCAGCCTGCAGGACAATATAAGCACGTATATGGTCCTGCAGCTGATCATCAGGCTGCAGATATTCTTTACAGAACATACCGCTTTTAAGATCGGGAACTGACATGGCAGGTATTCTCTGCTTAAAGATCGCCAATTCCCCTGATATTCCGGTTATTTCGCACCATCAAGGGTGCTTTGTTTATAGCTGTTGATAACAGGACGGTATTTCACATTTTCAATCCTGATCACTACCGGATTAGGCCATTTCCTGTCAGTATAGAAACGTTGTCCGTTTACGGCGGAGATCAGCAGTCCGACAGGCGTGGACTGTGAATAAATACCTGCATCAAAACCCTCTTTGTACTCTACCAGTTCGCTGGCATATCCAAGGATAGCCACTTTCGTCTGTGGATTGCCTTCCAGGGTGCGCAGCACCAGTTCCTTTCGCTCGCCATATTTCCAGTCCTTTCCGCCCGGTACAAAAGCGTATACCGTACTCGTATCTTTTCCACGGGTAAACCAGATATTTCCCTCCCGGGCAATGTTCCAGGGTCTTACACCGTGTACGGACTCTCCGTTTGCCAGGTTCCAGAGTGCCAGTTCACGGAGCAGGGCTTCCTGTTCTATCTGGATTTCACCGTCCGGTTTAGGTCCGACGTTCAGCAGGAGGTTCCCTCCTTTTGCACGGGTTTCGATCAGCATGTTGATCATTTCTGTACCTGATTTCTGCGGATCGTTGGTCGGTTTATATTGCCAGTCGGTACCCATAGTAAAGCAGGCTTCCCATGGACCAGGCATGATAGCCTCCGGCAATTCCTGTTCAGGCGTGTTCATTTGTCCGCGGGTGACTACAATATCCGGTTGCAGTTCCCAGGCATATTCTTTCAGCCCCTCTGCCGGACCATCAAAAAAGATAAAATCGATCTTTCCGTAGTTGCTAAGCAATTCTTTCAGCTGGGATTTGTCATATGCCATCAGCCCAGGATTCTTTTCCGGGAAATGTTGTGGCAACTGCATTCTGCCGATCGGTACTTTATGTTTGTAGAGGTAATAGAAATCTTCAGGGGAAAAGTACACTCCGATAGCAATGCCCTGTTTACGGAATGCGTCGAAAATGGCGCGGGTGGCATCCTTCTTAAACGGGGTATTCATGATGTTGAAGGGTGTCGTTTTGGTATCCCACATACAGAAGCCGGCGTGGTGTTTCGCAGTGAAGACGACGTACTTCATACCGGCGAGTTTTGCGAGTACGGCCCAGTCATCCGGGTTGAATTTATGCGGATTAAAGGTTTTGGGCAGTTCGGTGGTAAAACGTTCCAGGTATTCATCAGAAGCGCCTGCCATGGAATGACTGATCACCGCTCCGACCTGGACATCCACGCTCCAGTGAATGAACATACCTAAACCTAGGTCCATAAACCATTTCTCCTTTGCGGGGTCATTCGCTGTTTTTTGTGCGCTTGCATACATACACACGACCAGGCAGGAAGCTGCCAGAAAGATTCGTCTCAACATATTTTGTTCACTTTTGGCTGAATGATAATAATACACAGAAATGTCAGTAAGTGCAAGTGCTCAATTGGGGCGGCCACAATGATTTTCAATGTTATAGGGGTATTCGGGAGATTTACCGTTAAATAACTATCAACATCCGGTAAAATCGGTCAATTGGGAAAAACACCCCGTATTGCACAAAAGTGCTGTAAATCAAATCGAAAGCTATCCGCAGTGAAATGTGCTACATTGCTCACTGTCGGGCTGCTCGGGACTGGTCTTCAGGACAATACAGATAATTTCACCGGATTGGTAGATAGAAATTAACATTTTATATCTATCACACTTAATTACATTGCTTTATATTTACATTTAATTGTATTTTTGAACTAATGCTGACTTATTATATCCTACTTCCGTTTATCTACATGATTTCCCTATTACCGTTTCCGTTATTTTACGGACTCTGTGATGTGATGTTCGTGTTGCTGTATTATGTAATCGGCTACCGTAAGAAGGTCGTATTACAGAATCTGCAGAATGCTTTTCCGGAAAAGTCTGCTAAAGAAATTGAAAAGATCCGCCGCCGTTTCTACCGCTATTTCTGTGATCTGTTACTGGAAACATTCAAAACGCTGACTATTTCCAGGGCAGCTGCTATCAGGCGTTGTAAACTGACGCCGGAAGCACAGGAACTGTTTGACCGCTATGCAGCAGAGAACAGAAGCATTATGATCGTGATGGGACATTACGGCAACTGGGAATGGGCAGGTAATACGTTTAGTCTGCAGGGAAAACATCACCTCTACGTAGTATATCATCCACTCAGCAATAAATATTTCAACGGACTGATGTATCGTATGCGTACACGCTTCGGTACCGGTCTGATTGCTATGAAAGATACTTTTCGTGATATGGTGGCGCACAAAAGTGAACTGGATGCGACAGCTTTTATTGCTGATCAGACACCGGCTCCTACCAGCGCTTACTGGACTGATTTCCTGAATCAGGATACGCCTGTATTCCAGGGTACGGAAAAGATTGCCCGCAAAATGAACTATCCTGTGGTATATGTACATGTACAGCGGGTAAAACGCGGCTATTACGAGATTTCAGCACGTACGCTTTTCGATCAGCCATCCGCTACAAAAGACGGTGAGATCACTACAGCACACACACAGGCACTGGAGCAGGATATCTGCGCACATCCTGAATACTGGCTGTGGAGTCACAGAAGATGGAAACATAAACGCCCGGTGCCGGCACAAGAGCCGGCCGTCGCGGAGCCAGCTATATAGGCGTAATTAACAATAAAAAAAGCTGCAACATCCGATAAGAAGATATCTACACCACATTTATTACTATCAATGCTAACTGGAAAACAATTAATCCTGGCAACGAAGCCATATGCGAAAGAAACGAAGTGGAAAAGCTGGTATTACACGCTTTCTACTGCCGCCATCCTGATCGCGCTTTTTGCCTGTACCGCTTTCTTACCGTCACTGTTTCTGCGTATACCATGCAGTATACTCACCGGCCTGGTGATTGTGCGCATGTTTGTCATATATCATGATTTTCAACACCATACGATTCTTTATCAGTCAAAAGCGGCGAATATACTGTTCAGCGCTTTTGGTGTGTTCATTCTTGCGCCGGCAAGCATATGGAAGCGTTCGCATGATTATCACCATGCACACAATTCCAAACTGTTTACCGCAAGCATCGGTTCTTTTCCGATCATGACACAGCAGAAGTTCCAGGAGTCCACGCCTGCGGAGAAAAGAGCATATCTGGCAGCCCGTCACCCGCTGACGATCCTGTTTGGCTATTTCAGCATGTTCATGATAGGTATGAGTGTAAAATCATTTACGAGCAGCCCATCCCGCCATATGGACTCCCTGCTGGCGCTGGTGCTTCATTTCGCCATGGGTACCCTGCTGTACATCTATATGGGCTGGTTGAGCCTCCTGTTGCTGCTGATCGTTCCGTTCTTCATTGCCTGTGGGATCGGGGCGTACCTATTCTATGCACAGCATAATTTCCCGGGTGTTACCTTCAGGGATAAAGAAGGCTGGTGCCATGACAATGCTGCTATGGCCTCTTCCAGCTATATGCAGATGAATGCATTCTGGAAATGGGTAACCGGTAACATCGGCTATCACCACATTCATCACCTGAATTCACGTATCCCTTTTTACCGTCTTCCGGAAGCAATGGAAGCGATTCCGGAGTTACAGCGGGCAAAGACTACTTCACTTTCTCCTAGGGCAATTCTGGCCTGTCTGAGGCTGAAAGTATGGAACCCTGAGATCAATAAAATGATCGCACTGGGCGAAGTAAGCGCTGATCCTGTGAGTTATGAATTAAGAGCCTGATCCAGGTAGTAAGATATACCGGTAGCAACCGGCATTGAAAGACAGATCTTCCCGGTCTGTCTTTTTTGTTTTTACAGCTATTTGTCCTGAATGCCCCCTAAAAGGGCAAAAAATAGCTTAGACACGAAGTATACAGGGAGTATACAGGGAGTATCTACGGGAAAGCTATACCTAAGCATAGTAAAATAAGTATCAGAAAAAGTATGCTTTGTTCCCAGATCAGGGTTATATAATCCTCATCCTTCGTTCATCCTTCGTTGGTGAACGAAGGATGAACGAAGGATGAGGACAATCTAACTAAGTCTTTACCATATTCAGGTATAAATACCTGTCATATTCAGGTACTTTCTACCCGGATTCCCGACCTGGCCGAAGCTATCTTTGCTATCATCGTTTAACCTCCAAAACAACCCCAAAATGTCCAAAGAAAAAAATGGCCGCACATCGGCCGCTGAAAAACAGTCCCTTGTTGACATACAACACATCCGTACCCAGGTGGTACAGGACAGAACCCTCTTCAACCTTGATGCCGTAGGCCGCAATTATAAACTGGGCCAGGCATATAAAAGTGTCCGCAATCTCAAGCTGACGGATAAGAATAATATACAGCTGAAAACGTATGCGGAATACCTGCAACTGTATAAGAAATTCCTTGACCTGACACCACTGATCGAAGAAAAACCACGGCCTTCCTATCCTTCCGGAGAAAGCTATCTGAATACCTATAGTCTGCTGCGTTTTCCCCGGGGTAAGGTCCTGGTGATGGTACATGCCGATATCTTCACACAGGTACAGGATCGTGTAAACAGATATGTGCTTGACCTGGGCCGTGATGGTTTCTGGGCGACGATCCACGTTGTAAAGGGTGGAAAGCCTGCCTATATCCGGAATTATATCCGCAGTAAATCACCGGCAGGCGTCGTGATGGTCGGCGCGATTCCCGTTCCCTGGTTTGAAATGGATGATGATTTCTATGGCGCACATGCCGAGTTTCCCTGCGACCTTTTTTACATGGATACCAATGGTACCTGGACAGATGCAGATGCTGACGGTAAATACAATGCTGTTAGCGGAGATGTGAGTCCGGAGGTATGGGTAGGACGTATCTGGACACCCACTGCCAATGGGAATGATGCTGTATTAATCAATAACTATTTTGACCGTAATCACCTGTTCCGTACCGGCGGACTGGGACATTCCCGTTCAGCACTCGCTTATGTAGAAGATGACTGGACAGGCTTCGATGATTGTGAAATGGATCTGATGACTCCTTCTGCCTATATTACCAAATACACTAATCCTGACATTACAGATGCCGATCTGTATAAAACAGAAATCAACCGTACACGTTCTTTTGTACAGCTCTGTTCTCATTCCTCGCCTCATGTACATTCTTTCCGGATCCCCGCTGAGGGTACGACGGAATGGATTGACCGGTCTTATTTCAGAGACGAACGTTGTCCGAATGCAAACTTCTTCAACCTGTTCTGCTGTAGTACCGCCCGTTTCACAGAAAATGATTATCTCGGTGGATGGTACATCTTCGATAAAAGCGGCAGTGAGACCAATATGGGGCTGACGGTTGTAGGCAGTACCAAAACAGGGTCAATGTTATTCTTTGCTGATTTCTATGAGCCGATCGGCAAGGGTAGTTGTATCGGACAAGCCATGGTACAATGGTGGCAGGCGCGCGGCGCTGATCATGATCTGGGAGAAAGACAATGGTTCTATGGTATGAGTATCCTGGGAGATCCTACGCTGACCTGGTGGAAGGGAGCGGTTCCAAGATTGCAGGAACCTGCTGAAGGCGCCGTATTCAATCATTATCCACGGACGCTGACCTTCCGTTGGTTGCCGGTGAATATTCCGGGTGCGACCTATTCCCTGGAGGTAGACGCCTTTGGCGCCATTAATGCCGGACAATGGGCAGCTCAATCGTTCCGTAGTTTTGGTGTATATCACAACATTACAGGCACTTCTTTCAACCACAGTTTCGTTGGCGCACAACCTGGCCGCTGGCGTGTACGAGCGAAAGTGGGCGACCGCTATTGCTCCTGGTCTGAGTGGTCCTATTTCCGTTTCACCATCTGATAATAACCCACAAGCCGACAAATACAGGGTGACCGCTCCGAAAGGGAGACGGTCACCTTTCTTTTAATATTCTCCGGAGGCGCCACCACCACCACCGGTACCACCACCATAATTGTATTGGTCCGGTTGAGGCGAAGGTGTATGACTCATTGTTTGCGCAATTATCAGGGATTCTATCTGTACTGCTTCCATCATATTCCGTTCATTTGCAGAATCGGCGGTGAAACCATTACGGGGCACTTTCAGATAGCGTATCAATCCGTAGGCAATACCGATCATCACCAGACCACCGACCGTCATCGCCACTTCTAATGGCGCCACACTATGATAATAACGGATGGTGTAAACCATTACAGCGATCAGCAATAATCCGACACCGATCAGGATCCGGTCTTTTCTACGGATACCGAGATAGATGTATAACAAGGGCAATGCAACTGTCAATATCCAGAAGATCCAGCCACCTGCAATATCCTGGCCTTCCGCCAGATCGAGGTTGAACATCTCAATGCTTAATTCTCTTACTACAAAATAGTTGCCACCCAGGTACAAGGTCAGCAGGGACACTCCCTGCAACACCTGTAAGCAGGTCTTATAATGACGGTAAGTATGGATCTTCGATAGCTTCAAACTTACAATGTATACTCCCAGGGATATCAGCATCACCGTAAAGGGAACAACAATCTTTCCGGGGGTACCCAGGTATTCCAGTATAGAGAACAGCAATGCCAGCAGCGATAAATGTGCCACGATACTCATGCCCACATCTGCGAAACGCAGTACAAACAAGGTAGATAATAGCAGGGTAACCAGGCAATAACCCCATGGATTGCCCTCTGCATTCGCAGCGAGTATTACGCCACCCAGGATAAAGCCACCGGCAATCCATATCAGGGCAGCGTCTGCACCGGACTTATAGTGTTTCTTATCCTTCACCATGAACTCTGCCAATGCATATGAACCAGCACCGAAAAAGAAACAGAGTACAGAAAATGCTTTTTCACTCATGGCGCTTACCATGATCAGACAAAAAAGTCCGAAGGAAAACTGCATGATAATGGTGGTCAATATAAAAATACCGATCCGCATGTAGGGATTAGGTGTGTAGAGATCAACCGGATAAGCAGCTTTCACCGCTTCCAGTTCTTCAGGCGTAATAAAGGCTCTTTCTTTGGCATCTTCCGCCTGCTCCTGTATATCGCGGTTATCTAATGATTTACTGTTATATGCGATCATGCTTTTTTCAGTTTTTTGTTCAGTTTCACAAGTAAAATCACGAAGGCAATAGCCGATATGATGAAGTATAATAATCCGGCGTAGATAGCACCGATATCATCTATCTCTATTAACAACTGTACTAATACATAGCTCAACCCGACATAAGCATACAGGGTAATGATCAATGCAAAATAGAAGGATTTATGTTTGATGGCCTGTGACATGAACAGGGCAACAGCGCCTGTAAGCAGGAAACTCCAGAGGGCGACACCACCATCAAAAGCGGTAAACAATCCCGCCAGCGTCGCTATAAGAAACACGTGGACACCGAAGTTGCTGTAAGTAAAAGTGAAATGCGCTTTGATATTTTTATACTTACTGACCGCAGCAGCGCCCACCAGGATAATACCCAGCAGTAGTCCGCTGTAGATCAAAGGCATACTGCTGAAATCATTACTTGTCAGCAATTGCAAAGGTGTTACCGTTACTCCCATCCAGGCGGCGAGGTTGGTGATGCCCATGCTCAATACGCCGAGATGATCGAAGTAATACGCGGCAAAGAACAGGATAGCCATTGGAATAAAGGTCGCCATGCCGTAACGCGTACCAAATACATTATACTGTACCTGCAGATACGTAATGAAAGTAATCAGCAATAAACATCCTAACAGGAGGATGTAATCGAAAAGCACGTTCGGGGCGGGCACTTTCTCTTTTGAGAATGGCAGTTTGTGTTTCAGGCAATAATAAAAACATCCTGCACACGCGAGGGCGATCGCAAGGAGAATCACCTGGTGACCGATCGTATCGATATTTTCATACACGAGAATACCCAATCCACCGCTCAATAGCAATACGCCGAGATAGAGGATGGTTTTGAGTTCCCAGTGTACAGAAAAAAGTCTGTGAGCAGTGACCGTCCGGATCTTTTCTGCGGACGTAGCGGAGATAATACCTTCTTTTTGAAGTCGTTCAAACAATTCTTGGTCCATAGCATTCAAATGACCCGGGAAAATATAACAAATAATTCATATTGACAAAGATTCTCCGGAAAAGAAACAGGCTGTCTCCGGCGTGTATACCGGCGACAGCCTGTCTGCTAAGTGGATGTTATATCGTTAATTACCCCAGGTCACATTGATGTTATGTGCTTTGGCGTATGCTTTTCCTTCGTTGGTCAGTTTGATAAACAGCTCCTCAAAGTGCGCTGCGTATTTGTTGTCGATCTCCAGTGCCAGGGCTGCGATATCTTCTTTAGATCCGCCACTGTCACAGAGTTTCGCAAGTGCTGTATATTCATTCTGGTAAACCGGCAATACATATTCATGTAAAGCGATGGAGGTCTGCAACATCTCTTTTGTTTCATCGGTCTGCTTCAATGCCTTGATATCTTTCAATGCTTTCTCGATGTACTTTGCTTTGCTGTCTACCATGGTGAATGCCTGATTTTTAGCTGTATCTCCTTTTACACCTTCGTACTTCACGGTAGTGGCGATCAGCATCCTGGTGAAATTCTCACTGGCGAAATCATTAAACATATTGGTATTGAGAACAGCCCTGTCAAAATAATTTTCGGGGGTGGGGTTAGTACATGCGGTAAAAGCCAGGAATAAACCCAGGACGAACATGTACATGATGTGTTTTGCTTTCATGTTGGCTTTTTTTTAAACGGGCGAAAGGCAGCAATTATCGTTCCATAACCTGTTGTAATAGCCTGGTTATCTTTCTGGCCTGATGATTGCCAGCATTATAATTGTACTGTTATCCTCAATTTCCATTAAAACCTGCTATTATGGAAACCGAATCCAAAAAGATAAGACAAGGGACTTCATTACCTGTTATTTTACCCGGTCTCGGCACTGCCGGCTTCCAATGGTCTTACCAGATCAGTAATACGGCATGTGTAGAAGTCAGCCCGCACGACGAGGAGACGGATGCCATCCGGCAGGAAGCCCGTATCAATAATGAAGAGTCATTTGTGATCAACGGGAAGGAACCGGGACAGGCAACTGTCACTTTTGAGCAACGCCGCACCTGGGAAACAGAGGGGCCTGCCATCAACTCCAGAAAATTCGAAATAACTGTCATCTGACCTTTTTTCGGGAATTTCTTTCTAAAACCTGCCATCTTCAGACCCCGATAGCTGTAAAAACAGACTATCCCTTACCTGTTTTAATTATTGAAATAAAAAATATATATTCCCTTACCCACCCTTTTTTTTCATCTCCGAGTATTTACCTGTGAAAGTTAACTGTTGCTGGCGGATGCTTCCTTCAGGGGCCTCCGTAATTGTGCATGGCTATATGCCTATACCCTGCCAATTTATTGACCGAAATCTAATGACCGTTCATGAAGCGCATCTTTACTATTACCCTATTATTGTCCATCTATACCAGCACGCAGTTAATGTATGCACAAACCTTTACACCGATCACCGTAACGGGTTATAATGCAGACATTGTAGCAGAAGCAGGTACTGATGCGGTGGCGGTAACGTCTACCGTGATTGATGGCAGCAACCACATATTGTATACCCAGTCATTCGCAGCTACCAATGGTATCGACGGTGGCATCGTTGACAATGGTACTTTCGTCAGCGGTACCCGTACTTACCAGATGAACCCTTACACGGCTCCGAATGGCTTATACCTGTCCGCCAGCGGCAATGTAGCCAACTCCCTGGCGGCAGGCACACTGACGCTGGCTACACCGGCGATGTACAGTAACCTGAGTATCCTGGCTTTTGGTACAGAGAATAACAGTACTGTCATTGTCACCCTCAATTATACGGATGGTACATCCTCCAATGCCGGTACGCTGCAGATCAAGGACTGGTTCTTCGGAACACCTTTTATCTTCAGTGGGATGGGGCGTCTCACCCGGACAGCCACTTTTCCGACAGTAGACGGATTGCCGAGCGAGCCCCGTATGTATTCCTTTGATTTCAACATCCCCTGTGCAGATCAGTCTAAGCTGGTGAGCTCTGTTTCATTCCTGTATGTACAGGGACCGAATATCAGTTCGCGGGCACTGATTGTTGGTCTGTCAGGTGTATCCTTTACACCGCTGACCTACACCAGCACCAAAACAGATGCTGTCTGCGGAGGAGCCAGCGGCAGTATTGCCGTTACGGCAACCGGCGGCACACAACCACTCTCCTACAGCTGGAGTACTACACCAGTGCAGACCACGCCTACAGCGACCGGACTGGCAGGTGGCACTTATACCCTGGCTATCAGAGATGCTAATAACTGTGTGACCAATGTGACGGAAACCGTGGCTATGTTGTCTACTACCACCTTGACCGCAACGGCTATGCCAACACAGATCTGTGCCGGTGAGACATCGACACTCAGCGTGACTGCCAGCGGCGGGACGGTCAGCAACTATTCCTGGACACCGGGCAATGGGACCGGGAGCAGTATAACTGTTACACCAACGGACACCACTTCTTATATCGTATCCGCACAGGATGGATTGGGTTGTACAGTCAGAGATACCGTGGAAGTAGCGGTTAAACCTACACCTGTTGCTGCCTTCAGCGTATTGCCAGATACAGTTTGCCTGGGAACGGGTAATACGCTGACGTTTAGGGGTAACGCAGGACCGGGCGCCACCTACAACTGGCACAACTTTGCCGGCGCGACGGTACAAAACGGTACGGGAGCAGGTCCTTATGATATCCGTTTCAATGCAGCAGGGCAATACCCGATACAATTACAGATCACTGAAGACGGTTGCGTGTCAGCAATGGCCACGCATGATATTGTGGTGTCACAACCACCTGTTGCTTCGTTTACTGTCAGCAAAACGCCCATCTGCGCGGGGGAATCCATCACCATTACTTCTACCGGCAGCAATGGTCCGAATGCAGTGCCTACCTGGAACTGGGGAGGTGGCGCCATAAGAAGCGGCAGTGGGTTTGGTCCATATTCAATCACTTATGAGCGGAATGGCACCATTACTTTTTCCATCAAAGACGGTGTATGTGCTGATACGGCAGTACCGGTAGCTATTACTGCGATACCGGTACCTGTACCTGATTTCTCAACCGATCTGACGACAGGTTGTGCGCCACAGGAGATCAGCTTCACCAATCTGTCACAGCTGGCCGATAGTTACACCTGGTCACTGGGTAATGGTACACAGACTACTGAAGAAGACCCTGTTGGCAACTATACAGCGCCTGGTACCTATACGGTTTCACTGACTGCCAGCGCCCAGGGATTGTGTACAAAGACCATTACAAAGACAGCCCTGATCAACATACTGACACCACCTGTAGCAGCTTTCAGTGCTGCCCCGGGAGAAAATGTACCCGTAGAATTTAAGAATGGCTCCTTTACGTTCAATAACACCTCTGAATTTGCAGTGAACTACAGCTGGGATTTCGGAGATGGCAATTCCGCCGATACAGAAGACGCACAGCACAAATATGAATTACCCGGCAGCTACAGAGTAACCCTTTACGCAGCAAATGAGATCGGCTGTACTGACAGCATCAGTCATGCATGGTACATCGTAACGCCTGACCTGGTACTGGAAATTCCGAATGTATTTAGTCCGAATGGAGACGGGATCAACGACACCTGGAGCATCGACGGTCTGAAAGCAAGGCCAATGGCTACAACAGAAATCTATAACCGCTGGGGCCAGATCGTATTTACGGGCATCGGTTATACCCCATGGGATGGCACCAGACGTGGTCAGCCGCTACCAGTGGGTACTTATTATTATGTCATCAAAACATCGGCAGACGAGAAGCCCTACACAGGATGGGTGGCGCTGCTACGGTAATAAATTTAGTATCAACCAAAAATACCAATTGAATGAAACGTGTTCTAATTGTTGCCTCCATGCTGGTCATATGTGCCTGCCGGCTATATGCACAAACCTATACGCCTATAGCTGTAACGGGTTACAACAATGATGGTGTTGCAGAAGCAGGCATAAACGCTACCGCCGTGACCAGTACAGGTCTGGATATCCAGGAAAAGATCCTGTATACTTTTGATTTTGCCGCGCTTAATAACCTGGATGCGGGTATACCCAATGACGGTCTCTTCTCCACAGGCTTACGTACCTACCAGATGGCCGCTTACACCGGTAATAACGTATTGTACATGTCTAAAAACGGAAACGTTAACCTGACGACCGGTTTAGACACCCTGACATTTGTTACACCCGGCGCTTACAGTAAGATCAGTTTTCTCTGTTATTCTACAGAGCAAAGCAGTACAGTGTCTATTACGTTTAATTATACAGACGGTACGCATTCCGTTCCTGATACATCCACGATCCTCGACTGGTTTGGTGGTACCAATCCTGTTTTTGACAGCTATGGCCGTATCAAAAGACAGGCGGCTGGTCCTTACAGTGTGGAAGGTCTCAGCTCGAATGACCCGCGTATTTATTGTATCGATATAGCTCCTGCCTGTGCAAACCAGGCAAAGGACATTGCATCTGTTTCCATTAATTATGTGCAGAGCGGCGATCCCGGTAATACGTCAAGAGCCGTGTTCCTGGCAGTATCCGGACAGGCATATGTACCGATTGCTGTGACGACTGATGTAACCAAAGCCACCTGTGGCAATAGTGATGGTGTTGTGCAGGCAACAGCCAGCGGCGGTTCTTTCCCGCTGAGCTATTCCTGGAATACCACGCCGGTACAGACAACAGAAACCGCTACCGGTGTAGCAGCGGGTACCTATACCCTGACAGTGACCGATGCGAATGGTTGTCCGGCGGATTTCACCGCAGACGTAAGTGAAGAATCCATGATCCTCCTGAAGGCATTGGCTAAACCAGGTGATATCTGCACGGGTACTGACACGAAGATCTGGGCGATTCCAACAGGCGGACGGATGCAGTCCTATACATGGGAACCAGGGGCCAGGACAGACTCCAGTTTCACCATTTCACCAGATACCACGACGACTTTCAAACTGACGGGTGTTGATGAAAATGGATGTAAAGTGATAGACAGCATCAAGATAACCGTCACCCAAAAACCGGCTGCGCCGTTGGTAACACCGGTGACGCTTTGTCCGGATAGTACGGCCACATTAAATATCACCAATGCCAGCACACCATTTACTTACAACTGGTACACCTTCCCTTCAGGAGGCAGCGTACAAGGCACCGGCGCAACATATGAGACGCCGGCTATCACGACAGAAACAACTTTGTATGTGGAAGCGGTGAATGGCCCATGTGCCAGTGACAGAACAGCGGTGACAGTCACTCCGTTTGACAGGGCTCCTACACCCGTAGTAAAAGCAGGTACGATCACTGCCACTGGCGTGACCTTTACCTGGGATCCTGTACCAGGTGCTACAGGTTACCTGGTATCTGTGGATGGCGGCGCTTATAATGCTCCTAGCAGCGGTAATATGGGTACCACTCACCTGGTGAGCGGCATCACCAATCAGCAGTCTATCAACATTAAAGTAATTGCCCTGGGGCCGCTGGCTTGTCAGAATAGTTTGCCGGGACTGGCCAGTGCAAAACCTAAACCAGGCGAGATCTTTATTCCAAATGCCTTTACGCCGAACGGTGATGGTAAGAATGACTATTTCAAACCGGAGGGTACGTCTATCTCTGCCATTGAGATGAAAGTATTTAATCAGTGGGGAGAGCTGATCTATCAGACGAACCAGCTGACCGGATGGAATGGCACTTATAATGGTAAACTACAGCCGTCAGGCGTATATAGTTACACTGTAAGGATTACTATGACAGATAAGACCAGTGTGGTTAAAAAAGGAGCCATCAATTTGTTACGATAAACCTGCAACAGACCCGTTTTATTCAAGGGGGTGGACTTGTAAAAGTCCGCCCCCTTTTTTTATTGAATAATTAAGAATTAAAAATGAAGAATTAACAATTGGAAGGCGGTGGAAACAACAAGGAATAGTCGAGTGCGCCAGGAAACAACCAATTGTTTGATACGCCTGAAATAAAATGTCTTTTTAAAATTCGTTGATTATCAATTGTTATTTGAATTCTTAATTTCTAATTCCTAATTCTTAATTCCCTACAGGCCCCGGCCATTAAAAAACTTTGAATTTTACAACTATTCATTTGAATGGAACAATCTTAAGAACAGGATTCTTCCCAATTTTACAGTACAATTTTAAGGTACTCAACGGACATCAAGACAGTAAAAAAGAACCACGTATGACCGGTGGTTCTTTTTTTATAAACGTAAGGGTGACATTGCTTCAAGATTGCTTCAAATTTAAAAACGAATTATGCAGCTTATATGAAAGTTCTGCTCGTTGAAGATAACATGGAGCTGGCCGGCAGCATTAGTAACTTTCTCGAAAAGGAAGGTTATCTGTGCGAGGTAAGCTATACCAGCAGTGAAGCTTATGATAAGTTGTCAGGATTCCAGTATGACTGTGTGTTGCTGGATATCACCTTACCGGATGGAAACGGACTGGAATTATTACAGTTCATGCACCTTGAAAAGATTGACAGTTGTGTACTGATTATTTCCGCGAAAAACTCACTGGACGATAAGATAAGCGGACTGGAAGGCGGTGCGGATGATTATCTGACCAAACCTTTTCATCTTCCTGAATTACACGCCAGGCTAAGAGCCATCTTCAGAAGAAAGAAACTACAGGGGAGTAATATTGTGAGCTTTAATGAGATCACGTTGAACACAGATACGCTGGAAGCGAGTGTGAATGAGATCAGACTGGATGTAACGCCAAAGGAATTTGACCTGCTTTTGTATTTCCTTGTGAACAAGAACAGGGTCTTATCCCGTCAGTCGATTGCTGCGCATCTGTGGGGCGACTATACCGATAACCTGGCTAATTTTGACTTTGTATACCAGCATGTCAAGAATCTCCGGAAGAAAATACATGCTGCAGAGGGAGCCGATTATATCAATACCGTATACGGATTAGGTTACAAATTTAATACTGCTGTATCATGAAGCTGATCAACAAGTTCACCTTATGGTATCTGTGCATCACGCTGACCGCGATGCTGGTAGGATTTGTGATTGCTTATCACAAAGTAAAATCAGGTATCGACCAGGCAGAGATTGACCGTCTGAAGGTATGTAATGACCAGATGGCGATGCAGATGCGGCACGGCGTATCACCGGATACCTACATGAAAGGCAGGCCCGTAGAAATCAAACTGCTGGAATTTGAAATACCGGTGAATAAGTATGATGTATATGAGCATACCTTTTTCAATACGATGCTGCAGCACCGGGAGTGCAGGCTGACGGTTACTTCTTTTTATAATATCAATGGCCACTATTACAGTATTTCGTCGTACAACTACATCACCAAGGCGAAAGAGATATTAAAAGGTCTTTTCAGTTCTTTCATCTGGATTTTTGCGATTCTGCTGACGTTGACTGTATTGTCTGCCCGCTTCGTATCGAGACTGATACTGGCGCCTTTTCATCAGGCAATGAAAAAAGTGCGTTCATTCAACCTCAAAGACAGAAGGCCGCTACAATTACCTGCTGCCAATGCGGCTGAACTGAAAACGCTGAACTGTTTCCTGAACGGGATGGCAGACAAGGCGCTGGACGACTATCGTTCTCTGAAAGAGTTTACAGAGAATGCGTCTCATGAATTACAGACCCCATTGGCCGTACTGCGTAATAAGCTGGAACTGCTGACGGAGTCTTATCTGCAGGGCAAAGAACCAGATACCATCGTGCCGCTGATCGGGGATATGCAGAATGCGATCGACAAATTATCCAGGATCAACAGTTCACTGACACTACTTGCCAGACTCGAAAACAACGAGTTTGACACCCGGCAAAGTATCTCTATATCACAACTGATCACAGATGCATTGCAGAGTTTTTCAGAACTGATGGATATGAAATCCATTACACAGGAGACAATGATCACCACCGGCGTCAAGGTGCAGCTACACCCCGCGCTGACCGACATCCTGCTTGGCAATCTGCTGAGCAATGCCATCAGACACAACGTACAGGGAGGTCAGATCCGTGTAACATTAAACAGGTCAAGACTGGTCATCGCCAATACCGGTAACCCACCGGAGGTACCTACCAATCAGTTGTTCAGACGTTTCAAAAAAGGAAGCAGGAACAACGATTCAATCGGTATAGGTCTGGCGATCGTCAAACAGATCTGTGACGTCAACCATTTCAACATTCAATATGATTACGCCGAAGGCTGGCATATCATGCAAATTATTTTCGAGGAATCAACAGAGAACATAAAGCCGCTAAAGGAAGCATCCAGCACACGTTTTCCTGAGAAACAGTTTTAGGGTTCATGGTCTTAATGTTTAAGTATTATCATGCAAACAAAAAGAATCGTCGTAGTCCTTTTCCTGCTGTTATGGCACGGATCGATGGAGGCGCTACACGCACAGCAGGTACTGACGTTGAAAGAAGCAGTACAGACCGCGCTGGCCAACTATGGGACCGTCAAGGCTAAAGCCAATTACCTGAGCGCGTCCAAAGCTACAGCCACACAGGCAAAGCGGGATTATCTACCAAACCTGAACGTATCCGCCCAGCAGGATTACGGTACCGTCAACGGGCAATTCGGGCCGTCTTATGGTCTGAATGGTTTAGGGGTAGCCTCTTCGGGTCCTACCCTTCCTTCACAGAACTGGAACGCGGCATTCGGCGGACTTTATCTCGCCAACCTGAACTGGGATTTCTTTGCTTTCGGCCGTGCCAAGGAGAGGATCAAAGCAGCACAGGCAGCGGTAAACAGAGACCAGTCAGACTGGGAACAGGAACAGTTTCAGCATTCCGTAAGGGTGGCAGGTGCTTATCTGAACCTGCTGGCAGCACAACGTCTTACCCGTTCCTGGTGGAACAACCTGGAACGTGCGGATACTTTCCGCTCAGTGGTGGTAACAAGAGCACTGAATGGACTGATTCCAGGCGTAGACTCTACCCTGGCCAATGCAGAGGTATCCAATGCAAAGATCGCCTATACCAAGGCGAAAGATGCGGAGCAGACCTATTCCAATCAGCTGGCACAACTGATGGGCGTACCGCCGATCAATTTCGTACTGGACACCTTATTTATCGCACGTATACCAGGTGCACTGTCTGACAGCGTCAGCGCAAATATCCAGGGGCATCCGTTACTGAAGTTCTACGAGAACCGTATTAAGGTCAGCGACGAACAGGCCCGTTATATCCATACGCTGAACTATCCTGCTTTCTCTGTATTCAGCGCAATACAGACGAGAGGCTCCGGATTTGACGCGAACTATATTACTGACCAGACGGCTTATAATAAGGGCTACTGGGATGGTGTTAAACCTAACCGCAGTAACTATCTGGTAGGTATAGGCGTCACATGGAACCTGACCTCTCCGCTGAGAGTGAAACACCAGACGGCCTCTCAGAAATATGTATCTAAAGGTCTCCAGGATGAATATGAGCTGGTACGTCAGCAACTGACAGCACAGTTAATACTGTCAGACACCCGGATCAAAAATGCACTCGACAACTACGCCGAAGCGCCGATACAGGTGAATGCAGCAACAGAAGCTTACAACCAGAGAACAGTATTATACCGGAACGGACTGAATACCATTGTGGACGTAACACAGGTATTCTATACCCTGAACCGTGCAGAGACAGACCGTGATATTGCCTACACTAATGTATGGCAGGCACTGTTGCTGAAAGCAGCTGCGAGTGGCAATTTTTCTCTATTCATCAATGAATTCTAATTAAATGAACCTGATAAGATCAGCATTACGCAAACCAATATCCATACTGGTAATAGTGGCTGCCCTGTTCTTCTTCGGTATAGGCGCCGTAAGAACGATCAAGGTGGACATCTTCCCAAAACTGGACCTGCCGGTGATGTACATCGCGCACCCTTTTGGCGGATACACTCCTACCCAGATGGAAGCCTACTTCGGTAAACAGTACATCAACATATTACTTTATGTAAATGGTATCAAGGCGATTGAAACCAAAAACATACAGGGTCTGACCCTCATTAAGGTGAGTTTTTATCCGGGCACGAATATGGCGCAGGCACAGGCAGAGCTCAGTGCATTCTGTAACCGTATTCAGGCCATCTTCCCTCCCGGTTCACAGCCGCCTTTCATTATCCGTTTTGACGCTTCCACCCTGCCTGTGGGCGAACTGGTATTAAGCAGCGAAAAACGTGGTAATAACGAACTGCTGGACCTGGCCAACACTTATGTACGTGCGTCCTTTACACAGATCCCTGGTCTGGTATCAGCACCTCCATTCGGTGGTAACTTACGTACCGTGGTGATCAAAGCAGACCCTGAACTGCTGCGTTCCCACAATCTGACGCCTGACCAGCTGGTAGAAGCGCTGCGTATCAACAACCAGACTTCTCCTTCCGGTAACGTACGTATCGGCGATGTGAACTATATCACACCAGCCAACACCGCTATCAGAACAGTAAAAGATTTTGAAAATATCCCGCTCTTTAAAGGTGGCGTACAGAACCTCTATCTGCGCGATGTAGCGACTGTAGAAGACGGCGCTGACGTCACTGCCGGTTACGCACTGGTAAACGGACGCCGTTCCGTATACCTCAGCGTGGCAAAATCCGGTGATGCATCTACCTGGGAAGTAGTACAGAAACTGAAGGCTGCATTGCCGAAGTTCCAGTCCCTGCTGCCGGAAGATGTAAAACTGACTTATGAATTTGACCAGTCCGTATATGTGATCAACGCGGTAAAAAGTCTGATCACTGAAGGTACGATCGGTGCAGTACTGACAGGTCTAATGGTACTATTGTTCCTGGGTGACCCAAGAGGTGCGCTGATTGTGATACTGACCATTCCGACATCTATCATCGCGGCGGTATTGTGTCTGAAACTGGCGGGACAGACCATCAACATCATGACATTGAGTGGTCTGGCACTGGCGATCGGTATATTGGTCGATGAAAGTACGGTGACGATAGAAAATATACACCAGCACCTTGACATGGGTAAGCCGAAGGGACTGGCCATATGGGATGCGTGTAAGGAGATCGCTTTCCCGAAACTGCTGATCCTGTTTTGTATCCTGGCGGTATTTGCGCCAGCGTTCACAATGGGTGGTATCCCGGGTTCACTGTTCCTGCCGCTGGCATTGGCGATCGGATTTGCGATGATCATCTCCTACTTCCTGGCGCAGACCTTCGTACCTATCATGGCCAACTGGCTGATGAAAGACCACGTACATCACAAAGCAGGAGAACCAGTTGCACATCACGATAAAAAAGAACTGATAGAGAGAGCTGATTTTGATAATAATGGTAAGGTAACCGGCTTTGAACGTGTGCGTAACCGCTTTATGCGCTTTATGAACCGCGTAATGCCTGCACGTAAGCTGATTGTGACGGTTTACCTGGTAGCAGGTATTGCATTGGTGGTTGTGCTGATCAATAGTATCGGACGCGACGTATTACCACGTGGTAATGGCAGTCAGTTCCAGCTGCGTCTGCGTGCACCGGAAGGCACCAGGGCAGAGCGAACAGAGGAGATCACTATCAGGACGATCAATGCGATCAAGCGTATTGTAGGGCCGGAGCATGTATCTATCTCTTCTGCTTATGTGGGTCAGCACCCGGGACAGTTCTCCATCAGCCCGATCTATCTGTTTATGCCTGGTCCGCAGGAAGCAGTGATCCAGGTAGCACTGGAAGAGGATTACAAGGTGAATATGGATGAATTGAAAGATAAGATCAGGGCGGAAATGAAAAAAGAACTGCCTGGTGTGAAACCATCTTTCGAACCGATCGAACTGACAGACAAGATCCTGAGCCAGGGTTCTCCTACCCCTATAGAGGTAAGGTTTACCGGCAGAAACAAACAGCTGAATGAGCAGTTTGCAGCGAAGCTGATTACTAAACTGAACCGGATCTCTTACCTGAGAGACGTGCAGTTGGGACAGTCTACCAAATACCCTTCCCTGCGTGTGAACATCGACCGTATCCGTGCAGCACAACTGGGTGTGGATGTAAGTGATATTTCCCGTTCACTGACGGCTTCTACTTCTTCTTCCCGTTATACAGAGAAGAACATCTGGATTGATGAAAAATCCAACCTGAGTTATAGTGTACAGGTACAGGTACCGGAAAACAAAATGACGGATATACAGTCCATCAATGAGATTCCGCTGCTGAAAAATTCCAGCAGACCGGTACTGGGAGATGTGGCGACTATCGTACCCGATACGACTTACGGAGAGGCGGATAACCTTGGTGCTATTCCGAGTTTGTCTGTTACGGCCAATACGAACAACATTGACCTGGGTACAGCATCTGCGGATGTACAGAAAGCAATCAACTCACTGGGCGAACTGCCACGTGGTCTGAACGTGGAACTGATCGGTCTGAGTTCTACGCTGACTGATACGCTGGACAGCTTACAATCCGGGTTATTGGTTGCGATTGTGGTGATCTTCCTGATGCTGGCGGCTAACTTCCAGTCATTTAAAGTATCTGCGGTGGTACTGGCATCTGTACCGGCGGTACTGATCGGATCCCTGACATTGCTGCTGCTGACCGGCTCAACGCTGAACTTACAGTCTTACATGGGTATCATCATGTCTGTGGGGGTATCGATATCGAATGCGGTGTTACTGATCACGAATGCGGAGCAGTTACGACTGGAAAATGGTAACGCACTACTTTCCGCAAAAGAAGCAGTAGGTTTGCGTCTCCGTCCTATCCTGATGACGAGTCTTGCGATGGTGGCAGGTATGATTCCTATGGCCAGCGGCCTGGGTGAATCCGGCGACCAGACATCTCCGCTGGGACGTGCGGTAATCGGCGGCCTGATCGCCTCTACCTTCAGCACCCTGTTTATATTACCACTGGTATTTGCATGGGCGCAGGGTAAAGCGACTACCCAATCGGTATCACTCGATCCGGAAGATAAAGAAAGTAAAAACTATGTACCATCCTTACACGAATAATATGAACAGTCTTAAAGCACTTGCTATCACAATAAGTTTACCTGCCACACTGCTGTTCAGCAGCTGTAGTCACACAGAAGGTAAATCAGAAAATAAAGAAAACGCACAGGAGGAAGCTCCTGTTGCAGCAATATCCCTGCAAAAAGGTAAACTCGCCTCTTCTCTGCAACTGCCTGGTGAGCTGATTGCTTATCAGCAGGTAGATATCTATGCGAAGGTGAGCAGCTTTGTAAAAAAGCTGCATGTAGATGTGGGTACGGAAGTAAGTCAGGGACAACTGCTGGCTACAATGGAAGCACCAGAGATCAGTTCTCAGCTGGCCGGTGCAGAATCCAGGATCAAATCACAGGAGGCGGTATACCTGGCGAGCAAAGCTAATTATGACCGTTTGTATAATACCAGTCTGACACCAGGTACCGTTTCCAAAAACGACCTGGATATAGCGCAGGCGCGTATGAAATCAGACCTGGCACAATGGGATGCCGGTAAGGCTGCTTACAGGGAGATCTCTGACAACAGAAACTATCTGGAGATCAGAGCACCATTTTCCGGCGTTATCAGTGCAAGAAATGTGAGTGCGGGCGCTTATGTTGGTCCGACAGGAAAAGGCTCTGAATTGCCTTTATTTACCCTTCAGGAGCAAAAGAAACTGCGTCTGGTAATCTCCGTTCCGGAATCTTATACTGCTTACCTGAACAGCAGCAGCGAGGTGAAGTTCAATGTGAAAGCATTTACCGGTCAGCAGTTTACTGCGAAGGTAAACCGTCTTTCCGGTGCACTGGATGCCCGTCTGCGTTCACAGCGTATTGAAATGGATGTGATCAATAATGATAAAAAATTGTTACCGGGTATGATCGCGGAAGTGAATATTCCGATGGACGCGGCTGACAGTACCTTCCTGGTACCGAAAGCAGCGGTGGTGAATTCTACAGTAAATGTGTTCGTGGTAAGGGTAACAAACGGCAAAGCGGAAAGAGTACAGGTACAAACCGGCCGCGAAGCTGAAGGTAAAGTTGAAATCTATGGTAATCTCAACGAAGGCGACACCATTCTGGCTGCCGCTAACGAAGAAGTAAGAGATGGCGCTGAACTGAAGCACGTTAAAACAGGCAAGTAAGAAAGGATGAAATCACAAGAAAAAGGCGCCCGCCAAAAGCGGGACGCCTTTTTACATATATATAGGGAGCCGAATACTACTGAACGACTATTTTCTTTGTATAATACCTGCTACCGTTTGTAACCACCAGCACATATACGCCACCTGCTACATTTCCTGTATTCACGGATACAGTCGCCGCATTGGCCGTCTGATACACTACCGGCGTTTTATTCACATCTACCAGCGATACTTTCAATGGCGCTTTAGCGTCATATTCTGTTACCCTTACTGTCAGTGAACTACCTCTGCTGACAGGATTCGGGAAAACGACAAGTCCTTTGTCAGACGATACGGACAACCCGTCTTTTTCTTCAGGAGCTACGCTTACTGTGGCAGCAGCCAGTTTTTCTACTCTGATGGAAGATACCTGGTCATTCCAGCCTGCTTCCATAGAAGCTGCATCCGCAGTAAATACCTTGGAGGAACCGGTGAAGTTGTCATCCATGTAGAAAGTTACTCTGTAACCGGCAGCTACTTTCAGTGAGGTAACATCGTCATTCCGGGCGCCGTAGGCTCTCAGGGTTGTCAGGTTGTAATTACCTTCCGGCAGGTATACCCCGTAACCACCGTAATTGATATCCTGGAACAGGCTGGCAACAATTGGCTTAGGTGTGCTATAAGTAAAGGGATATTTCTGCTGTGCCTGTACGAATTGTGTTTCATATTCGCTGGTCCAGCCGAATGCTGTTGTTGCCAGTGACTTCAGATTTACACCTGCAGCTCCGCTCCAGAAATGTACAAATTCACCCATGTTCATGCCGCCGTTGTATTCGGAGCCGGAACGGGCAAAATAAAGCGCTACCTGTACGAAATAACGGTTTAATACCTGTGTACCACCGTACTGATTGTAGATGGGATAAAACCAGTCTCTGAACCATGCCGTATTAGCTCTCGGGAAGTTATCCCGGCCAGCAGTAAACTGTGTGTAGACTGAGTTCTGGTAGGTAGTCAGTCCCAGACCTTTGTAGACGTCATAAATGTAGATTTCGGCCCATTTACTGTCTCCCCAGATACCGAAGGCAGGAGAGCCATGTGTGTTTTTAGAGCCGATTTCCACAATATGCCCTACTTCGTGCGTCAGCAGATTATGGTCACCTTCTGTTGCACCTGTCCAGTTACCCGGACCAGCATCAATCACATTTCTGAAATCGTGGCTGGCGTCAAAGTAAGTAGAAGGATGGCCACCGCTGTACTTGTTGGTGTGCATAACGGCATACAGCTGCGGTTCTGTACCGAAGGAGCCGTATGTCTTTTTAGTGTACCGCCATACGTCTGACAGGAACTGATTGGGCCAGGTGACGGAGCGGCTTACATCATTGTCATAGTAGAGCGCCAGGTCATTATCCAGGTAGACACGCTGCAATAGCTGCACGTGTTCAAACCAATGTTCCTGCCAGGTTGCAGGAGTCGTCTGGGCCTGTACCTGTGACAGAGGAGATACGAGGCAGCTGGCGAACATCGCCAGTAAACAGTAGAAGTGTTTACGCATAATTAAACGGTTAATTTGAGGGAAAAGATCACCGGACTTTCAACCAGTGAAGGTTAATATAAAAACGTTTGATTACATCATGATTATTTACTGTTTCCTGCCTCGCACACATCTGCTTTAAAGGAAGGACTACCTGCAGACAGCCTTTCCCGTGTTATATGGTTACTGAATCAGTACCTTGCTGGTAAATATGTTATTACCATTGGTAACAGTCAATATATAGAAACCACCGGCCATATTGCCTGTAGATAATGTCACTACTGCGGCGTTGGCTTTCTTATAAGCTACTACCCGCTTATTCACATCTACTACCGATACGTGTACCGGAGCGGCTGCGTTGTATTTTTTCACGTTAACGGTCAGCGTACTACCTTTCATTACCGGGTTAGGATATATCAGCAGACTGCCATTCGCAGCAATACTCACAGCTGTTTTTTCCTGTTGTACGGCAGCGATTGAAGACGCAGTCAATGCTGTTGCTGCTGCCCAGTTAAATCTTTCCCATCCGTCAATAGCAGGTCTGTTACAAGTAATTGCCTGCTCACCATTTTCGGAGGAAACATACATTCCGTTGCTGCCACGCAGGGAAACGGAACCATCACTGTTGCTGATCCAGTCGAATACTTCCCATCCGTCAATAGCAGGTCTGTTGCAGGTCATTGCCTGTTCGCCATTTTCAGAAGAAACATACAGACCGTTGTTACCTCTCAGCGCGATCTTACCGTTACCCGCATCTATGACAGTAAAGAGTTCCCATGCCTGCGGAGTATCGGAATCACACCACATAGCACCCTGTCCGTTTCTTGAATTAACGTATTTGCTGTTAAAGCCCTGTAACCAGATCGTTTTACCGATCGGTACAGTCGTCGGATTCGGGTTTGTTACGGTCGTATCGCCTCTCTGCAGTACAACCTGGTTGATCGCGTTCAGGAGGGAGTTCGCACCGGTAACATCCTGTGACAGTTCCCAGATCATGATACCACCACCCTGGTCGAATGCCAGGTTAGTTTTCGCCTTGATAGTAGGTATACCATTGTAACCTACGCCCTGGTAAGTGTCCGCGTTTGGACTTGCACCTCTGGCCAGCAGCTGCGCGTAAGATTCCCAGCTGGGACGGCCATAGAATGGTACACCCAGGATGGCTTTTTCTTTTGGCAAACCACGACCTCTCCAGTAGTTCAGCGAACGCTGTGCATAACTATAGGTAGAGTGCTGATAATCGTTTTCATCATATGCCATCAGTGTCAGGTAATCCACCAGCGGGAATACGCTACTCAGGATACTTGCTCCGTTTTCACCGACTACAGCAGCTGTAAGCAGTTTACCACGGCCATGCAGCTGAGTGGAAAGTTCTGTCATCAGCAATACGTAGTTGTCAGCAGAAGCACCATTGTCAGGATATTCCCAGTCAATATCAGCGCCATCAAGGCTATACTGGTTTACGAATGCAATCACAGCGTTCACGAAAGTGGTACGGGTAGACGCATTACGTGCCAGGTTTTCAAAGCCCTGATCGTTACCATTGTTCCATCCGCCGATAGAGATCGATACTTTAACACCGGCAGCGTGTGACTGGGTTACCAGCGCGCGTAACGCGGTTGGATTGTCAAGTCCCTGCAGGGTACCATCGTTGTTTGGCAGGAGGAACGCATAGTTCACATTTGTCAGCTTGTTATAAGGCACTTTGCTGGTGCTGGGACTACCCGCCCATCCTGGCCAGTAACCTACAACTTTAAACTGACCTGGCGCCGCAGTCGGCCCCTCCTGGTCAGGAACATCCTGTGCATTACCGACTACGCTGTAACCGAATGCTTCCCAGCCACTGGCTGTAGGACGGGTGCAGGTCATTGCAGCAGCACCGTTCTCAGAAGAGATGAACAGACCGTTACTTCCTCTGAGAGACACTTTACCGTCAGCCGTTTCTAGCCAGTCAAATGCTTCCCAACCCTGAATAGCAGGTCTGTTACAGGTGATTGCCTGCTCACCGTTTTCAGAAGAAACATACATACCGTTGTTACCTCTCAGGGCGATCTTACCGTTACCTGCATCTACCACGGTAAAGAGTTCCCATGCCTGTGGAGCATCAGAATCGCACCACATAGCGCCCTGACCGTTCTTTGAGTTAACGTATTTGTTGTTAAAGCCCTGCAGCCAGATCGTTTTACCGACAGGCGCGTTAGCAGAACTTCTGCCTGGCGCTACGGCAGCGATGGTGTTTGTGTTCTTTACATTGTTGGCAAACCTGATGTTATTCAGTACAGCGCTCATATTGCCGGCACCATCCATCAGGTATGGCGGAGGAATCCGCAATAAAGCGGCATTTTCACCACCGTCAAAACGTTTGTAGGTCCAGTGGAACCAACCCACTCCGGCAGCATTCATCGCAGCGATATTGGCACGCAGCCAGTTGCTGTTGTTTTCTCCGGTCTCTCCCACTACTACCGGGACATTGTGTGTGTTACGGAAGTTGTTAATGTTACCCAGTTCATTGATCTGGTTAGCATCGCCATTGGTGGTTGTAGTCGATGTGGAAGTACCATAACGGTGCGCGTTGTACACCAGGTTACTTCTGTTGGTAAAAGTGAATGGTTCGAGGTAGTTGTACTGGTTACCCCAGCCATTTCCTTCTACCATTAACAGGTGTGTGTCACCCTGTGCACGAATAGCGTTGATCAGTCTTTCAAAGAGCGAGTGGATACTCTGATTAGCCGGAACGTTGTTTGGTTCGTTGATCAGATCATAAAAACCTACACGGTCATCATTGATGTAACGTGCAGAGATACGCTGCCATAAGCGTACGGTGATGTCCTGATAGATAGGTTTGTTCCAGAGGTCATTACCCATCAGTGCATCAGAGATGTTGGCATCTGTACCAGCAGCACCCGGAGCTGCGTGCAGGTCAAGTACCACATACATGTTGTTGGCAGCACACCATTTCAACAGGCTGTCTGTCAGGCGGAAACCTTCCAGGTTCTGATCGTTGAACAGCTGGTTGTTGTTGTACCAGGTGGTCAGCGAACTTACATAGCTGTTGTAAGTTGATGCGTTACGCGCTACACCATTTCTTACTGCCCGCTGTGCAGCTGTCAGAAAAAGGTCATAATGTAACGGCAGGCGGACACTGTTAAAACCCTGTGAAGCCAGGTAATCAATATCTGCTTTGGTGATAAAATTGTCACGCCAGCTCTGGTAGAATGCTTCTACCGCGGCGTCGCTCTGCCCCTGGTCATAGAGGCGCTTTTTAATGGACCATTGTGTACCGCCGCCAGAGAAGGAAGGTTTGATCATATATCCTTCCTGCAACAGCCAGCCACCGACATTGATCCCTTTAAAGATCACTTCCTGGTTACTGGCGTTGACGATACGTTTTCCATCTGCCCGCAGGCGGGACAGCTGGGAAAATGCCTGCTCCGCACCCAGACAGAGGAGCAGCAGCAAAAGTGTACAGAATAGTCTTAGTTGACGCATACTTTGTGGAATGCACAACCGGTTTGTGTAATGGATTTTCATTCGAGGGTGTTATTTAAGGTTTATCATAGACTAAAAGGTACGGTTCAACCAGGCTCCGTCGAGTCAGGCCAACATATTTGTCGTATAAGTACGGTAAGGGTACCACGCAAACGATTACTATTTTTTTGCAGTGTGATCAGCCGAAACACAGTAGACTGATATGCAACAGATAAACAGTGTGTGTTGTAACAGGAAAATGTATAATGAGGAAAGCTTTGCTGCCAGGGACTATCGGATATTCATATGATAAATATACATAGCGGACGGATTGCATTGCGTGTTTGTTGCTCTTCATCCGGATAGGGTTATACAAACAAAAAGAGGATGCAAATGCATCCTCTTTTGACTATTTTATTCTTCATCGATCAGTTTAATACCTGTCTGGGTGAAGATGATTTTATGTTGTTTATACAAAGCGCCTGTGGTCATTTTGAAGGTCTTCTTACTCATGCTGAAGAATTCATAGATCTCTTCAGGATCGGATTTATCATGGTAAGGCAGGTAGCCGTCATTTTCTTTCAGCAAACGCAGGATCTTATCCGCTTCACTTTCCACTCTGTCGTAGCCAGGTTTACCGACTACCACGTCGATCTTTTCTCTTTTGATGGACTTGATGAAGCCTTTAAGTTTATCGCCTATATCCAGGGTACCGAATACTTCGCTGTAATGCAGTACACCGGTATGTTGATTATTGATAATAACAATGAAACCTATTTCAGAACGGCGGTATACGATCATGTCTACCATATCCAGTTCTTTCACGGTCAGGTTTTCGTTGCTTAAATAAGGATCTATTTTTTCGGTAGCGGCTACGCGGTTGGTCAGTTCATCCAGGTAGATCTTTACCAGGTAATCCTGTCCGGGGTGCATTTTGCTGAGCTGTTTCGAAGCTGGTACGAACAGATCTTTCATGAGTCCCCAGTCCAGGAAAGCGCCCTGTTCTGTCACACCGGTTGCTTTCAGGTTCACTATATCGCCTACTATTCCATATGGCTCCTGGTTAGTGGCAGTCAACCGGTTTTCGGAATCGTGATAAATGAATACTTTGAGTTCATCTCCTTTTTGGGCGCCGGCAGGTACGAAACGTTTCGGCATCAGGATCTCCTGATCGCCCCCATCCAGGAACAGGCCGTATTCGCTTTCTTTCTTTACCCTTAACAGGTTGTATTCACCTACTTTATACATGTAATCGCTTTATTTTGCCGCGAAGGTACTATTTTCCTTTGTTTGATCGGATCATTGCCGGATAATCCTGTTTACGGGCCAGTCCGGTAAGGGACTGTGCAATGCGTTTTGCTTTGGTCGGTTCAGTTTTGGCTGACTCGATCCATTTCAGAAAATAGTTCTGGTGACCTTTGGTCAATGTGTTGAAAAAAGCCAGGGCTTCCGGATCGTCCTGGAGGCATTCCGTGAATTCAGGGGATGTAACAGGATCGGGGTTATCGTCTTCTTTCAGCTGTATTTCAACTTTAGCCCCCACCTTTTTGGCGATGCCTTTGCGCATTTCAGCGTTCAGGGGTAGTATAAAGGAACCATCTCCCATAGGCATCAGTGCGATTGCAGCTATGGCGTATTTATCCAGCTTTCCTTTTACCCGGAATATCTTCCTGTTACCGGGCTTTATTTCCTGTGCGATATCTTCCGGCACGGAAACATATGTCCATCCTGACTTCTCTCCCTGCTGCTCAAATTTCAATATGGTTGCGGTATACTTAACCATCTAGCATTTTTTTTGCTAACTTACTTAATAGCTGTCATTTTAAGAACTTATAGAAACAGTACTATGCTTATCTGCGAAACAGCACGCCTGCAACTCCGTCGATTTACCATTGATGACGCACCCTTTATATACCATTTACTGAACTCTCCTACCTGGCTGATTTATATCGGGGACAGGAATGTCAGGGGCATCCATGACGCCCGCAATTATCTGATCAATGGACCATTAGCCAGCTATGACCAGTATGGTTTCGGATTATACCTGGTGGCGCTGAAAGAGGAAAAAACACCTATCGGGATGACAGGGTTGATAAAAAGAGATGGATTGGAAGAGGTGGATATCGGGTTTGCATTTCTACCTGCTTACACTGGTAAAGGGTATGCTTATGAGGCAGCCAATGCAATAAAAGACTATGCCCTTACTACATTAAAACTGCCCCGGGTTGCTGCTATTACAACGGAAAAAAATGACCATGCCATTGCGCTGCTGAATAAGATCGGCCTGCACCATGAGAAAATGGTACAATTGCCGGGCAGCAGTATGGAATTCATGTATTTTTCAACTAATGGCTAGTGCATCAGTTTATGGCGAAGCACCATAACAGAGCGGGCATCCACATTAATCGTCTCTTCTGCTTTTAATACTTCTTCCCGTTCCGTGATCTGAAGATCACGGGTATCGAGGACCTTTGTCCAGGTATGACCATACTTTTCCAGCGGCAGGGTGAAGTCCAGCGGTTCATAATGTGCATTGAAAATGATATAAAAGCTATCATCCACGATCTGCTCTCCCTTTGGTCCGCTATTATGTAGTCCTTTACCGTTAAAAAAGACAGCCATCGACTTTGCAAAGTCGTGACTCCAGTGTTCATCTGACATTTCCGAGCCATCCGGCAGGAACCAGGCAATATCTTCCAGCCCTATTCCTTTGATTGGTTGTCCCTGGAACCAGCGTCTGCGACAGAAGGCAGGGTGTGCCCTCCTCAGTGCTATCAGTTGCCGGGTGAACTGCAGGAGCCCATTATCGATCTGCTGCCAATTCACCCACGATAACTCATTATCCTGGCAATAGCAGTTGTTGTTCCCTTTTTGCGTACGGCCCAGTTCATCCCCTGCGACTATCATCGGTACCCCTTGTGACAAGAGGAGTGTTGCAAAGAAATTACGTTGCTGGCGGCTTCTCAATGCCAGTACCCCCTCATCATCCGTAGCTCCTTCAGCGCCGCAATTCCAGGAACGGTTATGCTCATCCCCATCCCGGTTGTCGTCGAGATTGGCCTCGTTATGTTTGTCGTTGTAGGATACCAGATCCCGCAGGGTAAAACCATCGTGAGCTGTTACGAAGTTGATACTGGCCGTAGGACTACGATAGTCATTCTTATACAGATCAGAGCTACCGGTAAAACGTTCGGCAAATTCGCCCAGCATACTATCGGCCCCTCTCCAGTAGTCACGGATGCAATCACGGTATTTACCATTCCATTCTGCCCAGCCGGGTGGAAATTTTCCTACCTGGTAGCCACCTTCACCAATATCCCAGGGTTCTGCGATCAATTTCACCTGGGAGATTACCGGATCCTGGTAGACGATGTCAAAGAAGGCGCTCAGTGTATTTACTTCATGGAGTTCACGGGCTAATGTGGAGGCCAGGTCAAAGCGGAAGCCGTCTACGTGCATTTCCTGGATCCAGTAACGCAGACTGTCCATCATCAGGCGCAGTACGTTGGGCAGGTACGCGTTCAAGGTATTCCCGGTACCGGTATAGTCCATGTAGTAGCGTTTGTCTTCCGTCAGGCGATAGTAAGACGCGTTGTCTATTCCCCGGAAAGACAAAGTCGGCCCCATTTGGTTTCCTTCACCTGTATGATTGTACACCACATCCAGGATCACTTCGATACCTGCCTGGTGCAGCGTTTTAACCAATTGCTTGAATTCGGTGACCTGTTCTCCCAATACGCCGCCCGCTGCATAGCGGGCATCCGGTGCAAAAAAGCCTATGGTATTATAGCCCCAGTAGTTCGTCAGTCCTCGGTCTACCAGGTGTCTGTCCGCTACAAAGTGATGAACAGGCATTAATTCGATAGCCGTAATACCCAGTTCCTTCAGGTAATTAACAGTCACCGGATGGGCCATACCGGCATAAGTCCCCCGGATATCTTCCGGAACATCGGGATGCAGCTTTGTAAAGCCTTTGACATGTGCCTCGTAGATAATGGACTCATTATATGCGATCTTGGGAGCACGGTCGCCTTCCCAGTCAAAAGACTGATCAATCACTACACTTTTTGGAATAAAGGGTACGCTATCTACATCGCTGAAGCTGAGATCCTCTTCAGGATCACCCATTTTATATCCAAACAGGGCATCACTCCAGTCGATGGTGCCTGCGATTGCTTTGGCGTATGGATCTATCAATAATTTCTTTGCGTTGAAGCGATGACCGTTTTGTGGTTCATAAGGACCATGTACGCGGTAACCGTACAGCTGGCCGGGTTTTATGTCAGGTATGTAACAGTGCCATACCTGGTGAGAACGTTCCTTGATTTTTATCTTAACGGCTTCTGCCTCGTCAGCGGTTGTATTAAAGAGGCAGAGTTCAACACCGGTTGCATTATCTGCATAGAGGGCAAAATTTACTCCTTTTCCGTCCCAGGTGGCCCCTAACGGATAGGGACTTCCAGGATATACTACAGTCTGGTTCATAGCACATGATTGGCCTCCCACTATCCCTTCCCGCTTTGAGGAAGGGATAGCATGGAGTATGTTTAGTTAATCATTTGTCAAATAGCAAGCTCATTGGATTCGAGGCTTGAGTTTTCTTCTTTTATTTTCTCAAGCGGCAGGTCTTCAGCAAAAGCCTGTTCCTCGTCCTGCAAGGGCGGCAAGTCTGTTGGCAGTGGTCCGAAGACCAATGCCTGATAAGGAGCAAGTGTTACGGTATCATTCTCCAGTTTGAAGGAGAGCATATTATTCACGAGTGGTTCAGTACCGATGTCGAGTACAAACGGCAATGTATACAACACCTCTTCTTTTGAAAAGTTGAGAACGATCAGCATTTTCTCCTGGTCCAGTGTACGGGTGTAGGTGTACACCTGTGGATGATCGGCATCCAGCAATTCATATTTGCCATGGATCAGTACTGGTTTATGTTTACGCAACAGTACCAGTTGCTTGAAGTATTGTAAAACAGAGCGTTCATCCCTATCCTGTTGCGCGGCGTTGATCAACTTGTAATTTTCATTGATTTTCAGCCAGGGTTTACCGGTTGTAAAACCCGCATTAGGCGATTCATCCCATTGAAAGGGCGTACGACCATTATCTCTGCCAGTGAGAGCTGCATCTTTCAGAAAATGCGGTAAATCACCGCCCTGGCTTTGAATGTATTTATACATGTTGATGGTCTCGATGTCGCGGTAGTCTTCTATCTTCTCAAAACGGATATTTGTCATACCGAGTTCATCGCCATAATAGAAAATCGGCGTCGCTCTCATGGTAAGCAAAAAGGTGATCAGCATCTTGGAAGAGATTTCGCGGAATTGCTCATCGTCATTCCCCCAACGGGTTACCATACGCGGCTGATCGTGATTACCAAGGTAAATAGTGCCCCAGCCATCCAGTTCAAATATCCTGTCCCAGTCAGTGTATAACTGTTTCAGCTGGCGGAGATCAATACCCTTGGGATCGAGACGTTTATATCCTTCTTTTGTGAATCCCAGTTGTACGCCTTCGAAATGATATAGCATGTGCAGTTCTTTCCGGTCTTCCTTCACGAAATCCAGCGCTTCTTCTCTTGTAATACCGGAAGCTTCCGCCAATGTAGTGACATCTGGCCGGTTAAGCGTTTCACGGTGTAATTCCTGTAAGTATTCATGTAAGTGCGGACCGTGCGCGTAATAACCAGCCCAGTCATGCTGGTATTTTTCTGCTACTAATTTTTCCACATCCGGCCAGCTGGTATCTTTGGAGATATAACAGATGGCATCCATTCTAAAGCCGTCCACGCCTTTATCAAACCAGAAGTTCATAATGGCATAAATGTCTTTACGCGTTTGCGGATTTTCCCAATTGAGGTCGGGCATTTTTTCGGAGAAGTAATGCAGATAGTAAGAATCCGTTGCTTTATTATATGTCCATGCGCTGCCTGTAGCGTCGAAGTGACTATAGCGGCGGGGCGGTTTGCCTTTTTCGGCCGGCCACCAATGGTAATAGTTATAGTAAGGGCTTTGCCGGGACTGTTTTGCTTCCTGAAACCAGGGATGTTCGTCACTGGTATGGTTGACAACGATATCCATCATCAGACGGATGTTTCTGTCGTGCAGCCCTTTAAGCAAAGCGTCAAAATCTGCCATTGTACCCACCTCTTTCATGATATCATAATAGTCACTGATATCATATCCATTATCATCATTCGGAGATTTGTAAACGGGATTTAACCATACCATATCGATACCCAGACGCTGAATATAGTCGAGTTTGGATATGATACCCTGCAGATCTCCGATGCCGTCACCATTACTGTCTTTAAAACTCCATGGATATATCTGATAGATGATCGACTCTTTCCACCAGTTTGTGTCCTTTACTTTACTTGACATAGATAGATCTACTTTCGGGTTAATGACATATACTTAGCAAAAACCCTGCACAGTTCAATCTGTTGTGTGTAAGCTGGGACAAGACTTTTTTTTTGGCCCAGACTGTAGAAATTGTGCCGCATAATTTCCACATGATCAAGCTGATAAATAGCTATGATGCGAAGCAGATCACTGGCATATTATTTTCAGCTTCTCCCTCAAAAAAACTTTGGCAAATATTTATCCTTTTGCAGGGGCTGCTTTGCAGTCGGACAATACATGTAAGTTCAGTGTATGGGCTCCATTTCGTCAACAGGTCGCATTATCGGTGATACAGCCGGAGCCACAGATTTATCCTATGCAACGGGATGATAAAGGCTACTGGCATACGACGATAGAAGGTTTATCCGCAGGTGTACGATATAAATATATCCTGGATGAGGCCACTACCTTACCGGACCCGGCCTCCCGTTACCAGCCGGAAGGCGTACACGGGCCATCTGAAGTCATTAACCCGGATTTTGAATGGACTGATAACAGCTGGGCAGGACTTGAGTTGCGTGATCTGATTATTTATGAGTTACATACCGGTACCTTTTCTCAGACACACGATTTCCAGGGCATCATTGACAAACTGGGCTATCTCCGGTCATTGGGGATTACTGCTATAGAACTGATGCCGGTAGGACAATTTCCCGGTGATCGCAACTGGGGATATGATGGCGTTTATCCTTTTGCTGTACAAAATTCCTATGGAGGTGTAAACGGATTAAAGGCACTGGTGAATGCCGCCCACCAACATGGTATAGCGGTGATCCTGGATGTAGTGTATAATCACCTGGGACCGGAGGGGAATTATTTTGCGCAATATGGACCATGGTTTACCGACAAGTATAAAACGCCCTGGGGTCCTGCGCTCAATTTTGATGATGCCTGGTGTGATGCGGTCAGAGCTTATTATATTCAGAATGCGTTGATGTGGTTGGATGAATTCCATATCGACGGACTAAGAATGGATGCGGTGCATGCGATATGGGATTGTGGTGCGCATCACTTTACAGCGGAATTGTCTGCATTAGTAGATGCGCTACAAGCATCATCGGGAAAGAAGAAATTTCTGATTGCGGAGATTGATCTGAATAGTCCAAAGTACATTACACCAAGGGAAAAAGGTGGTTATGGGATGCATGGGCAGTGGATAGATGAATTTCATCATGCGTTGCATAGTCTGCTGACAGGTGAAGTGAATGGCTATTATGCGGATTTCGGCGGACTGGGGCCTATGGCAAAGTCTTACCAGGATTCATATGTATTTACCGGGGAATATTCCGGTGTGCGGAAAAGACATTTTGGTGTGGCGCCTTTAAGGAATGATTACCATCAGTTTGTTGTGTTTGCGCAAAACCATGATCAGATCGGCAACAGGATGTTAGGAGACAGGCTGACGACGCAATTGTCATTTGAGGCGCAGAAACTGGCAGCAGCGGTAGTGTTGTTATCGCCGCATATTCCGCTATTGTTCATGGGAGAAGAATATGGCGAGACCAGGCCTTTTCAGTTCTTTACCAGTCATAGTGACAAAGACCTTATTGCGGCTGTTACGAATGGACGCAGAGAGGAATTTGCCTCTTTTGCCTGGGAAGGAGAAGTACCCGATCCACAATCTGTTGAAACATTTAATAACTCCACGCTTAGCTGGCATACCAGAACCGATAATGCGGCAGCTTTGATGGAACTATACCGGTTTCTGATCGCATTCCGCAGAACGAGACAAGCGATGCTGAATACATCAAGAGAGGGGGTAAAAGTCCAGATCCCACAAGTGGAGGAACAATTGCTGCTAGTGGAACGATCAGGTAATGATGACCATCTGTTGTTGCTGTTTAATTTTAGTGATCATGCAGTGACTTATCAATATACAGGATCAGGAGAACTGTTGAAAAAGTTTGACTCCGCCGCTGCCATCTGGCATGGACCAGGCAGTACAACACCTGACCAGGCGACCACTTCTGAAGCTATCTCAATACAACCATTCTCAGCTATCGTTTATGAAATCATATAATCCACCTTCTTCTACTTATCGTCTGCAATTGCATGGCGGATTTACATTTGCCGATCTGAAAGATATCCTGGACTATCTCGATAAATTAGGGATTTCCACCGCGTACGCCTCTCCTATTTTCACGGCTTCACCGGGCAGTATGCATGGATATGACGTCACTGAGCCACATGCGATCAACCCTGCTATTGGCAACATTGAACAGCTGCGGGAGATAAAAAAAATACTGCAGGAAAAGGGAATGAACTGGCTACAGGACATCGTACCTAACCATATGGCTTTTCACATGAGCAATCATCGGTTGTATGATGTGATGGAACGGGGGCCTTTGTCGCCTTACTACGAATATTTTGATATCGATTGGCAGCACCCCTCCCCTGAACTGGCAGGTAAACTGATGACACCTTTTCTGGGGAAAAGTATGGAAGATTGTGTTGAGGAAGGGGAAATCAAACTGGCGTATACAGATAAGGGATTAGAGATCAATTACTTTGAACAGACTTTCCCTTTGTCTATCTCCGCATATGAAGTATTACAATCCGTATTAAAGGATAGTGATGCCCTGCCGGTACTTGGATTGTTTGATGATTTGTATCAACAGGCCACGAAAGGGATTGCCCTGAAAGATTGGGTACAGGTAAAGCGGGAATTGTATAATACGGCTAACCGGTCGGTGCTGGAAGGTATTGCAACGCGGATCAGTAATGATAAATCTGTCTTACTGCAGTTGATGCGGCAACAATATTATCATCTTTCCGGCTGGCAGGAGGCAGATCGCCAGATCAACTACCGACGTTTCTTTACGGTGAATGAGCTGATTACGCTAAGTATGGAATCACAGACTGTGTTTGATGAGTACCATACCTTTCTGCATAGTCTGTACCGGGAGGAACTGATACAGGGATTACGTATCGATCATATCGATGGTTTGCGCGACCCCGCGACTTATATACAACGCCTGCGGATGTTGTTTGGAAGTAGTTGTTACATTATTGCAGAGAAGATCCTGGAGCACGAAGAAGTCCTGCCTCCGGACTGGGCATTGCAGGGTACGAGTGGTTATGAGTTTCTTGCTTTTACTAATCATCTGCTGACGAGTAAGGATGGAGAAAAACAACTGACCACCTGGTATCAGGAGTTACTACCTGAGCAGTCAGCTTACCAGGACATCGTGTATGAGAAGAAAAGGCTGATTTTAGAGCGATACATGGGCGGAGAATGGGAGAATCTCATTCGCTACTGTTATGCGCTTAAACTGGCCGATGCGCGTACTAACCGCGAACAGCTGAAGGAAGCCATTGCGTTATTTATTATTTGTTTGCCGGTATACCGGCTCTATCCCGGACAGTTTCCCATCGATGATTACTCCCGGGAAATTATTCAAAGCACGTTTGTCCGCATACGGGCGATGAATCGCCGTGCAGAAACTGAGATTGGCTTGCTGGAAGCTTTATGGGAAGAAATTCCTGATGCGGAGAGAGCCCGTAACCGGTTGTTGTTCCTCCAGCGGCTGATGCAGTTTACCGGTCCGGTGACGGCTAAAGGAGTTGAAGACACTACTTTCTATATATACAATGCATTGCTTTCACATAATGAGGTGGGCGATAGTCCGGCGATAGCTGACTTTTCCATCAATACCTTCCACCAGCGTTTAGCCGCCCGTCAGCAACATACCCCTGCCTCTCTGAATACCACTTCCACCCATGATACTAAACGCGGAGAAGATGGTCGTATGCGACTGAATATGTTATCACTGCACCCTTCTCTATGGAAAGAACAGATAACGCAATGGCGGGAGCAATTTCAGCCTGGTGATCTGACACTGAATGATGAATATTTTATTTACCAGTCGGTCATTTCAGGTTTTCCTGTCGATGGGGTTGTCAATGCCGAATATATTGAACGTTTGCAACAGTATCTGATTAAAGCCCTGCGGGAGGCGAAAGTAAATACGGCGTGGTCAGCTCCAAAAGAAGCATACGAAAAACATGCTACTACCTTCGTACAACGCCTGCTGACAGATGAAGGTTTTCTAAGCAGTGTGCGCCGTTTTATTGACATCATCGATGAACAGGCATTTGCAGCAACGCTTGCGCAGGTGTTGATTAAAATCACTGCCCCGGGTATTCCGGATATTTACCAGGGCTGTGAGCTGTGGGATTATAGTTATGTGGATCCGGATAACCGTCGTCCTGTGAATTATAATATGCGGCGGCAGTACCTGGAAAATATTATTTCCCGGGAACAACAGCCTGACTTCTTTCAATATCTTTCTCAGAATAGGCGGATGGGGCTGGAAAAATTGTTTGTCACCTGGAAGACTTTAAATTTCCGGCGGAAGTATGCTGAGCTTTTCCTGGATGGTGATTATCTGCCTTTACAGACGAATAGCGAGCAGATTGTGGCATATGCCCGGGTATACAGACAGGATTGGGTAATTGTCATTGTGCCGCTGTTTGGCGAGATTGGTGTGGATGCAGCGGTATTATTGCCGGCAGGCGCACCGGGGAAATGGGAAAATATTTTTACGGGGGAAATGGTGAATGGTGGCGGACAGATAAGGGTTGCGGAGGTGTTTGAGAAGTTTAGGCTGGGGTTGTTGAAGGCAGATTTTTAAAAAAGATTTGTTGGTTTTAAAAAAGTTACTACATTTGCACTCCCTGACACGGAATCAAAGATGCCCAGATGGCGAAATTGGTAGACGCACTGTGTTCAGGTCGCAGCGCTCGCAAGGGTGTGCTGGTTCGAATCCAGTTCTGGGCACTAAAGCGGAAAGGTCGGAGTATTCTCCGACCTTTTGCTTTTTATAGTCGTCTGAGCCCGCTCTGGGCCTGCTTATCAGCTCGAGGATGACGTTTGGTTCTGTGGTTCGAAATTTGTTTTCTGAAAAAATCAGCTTTTCTGCGAAGATCGAACCAATGATTTGTTTTTTGACTATTGGGGAAGCGGAAATATAGCGAGTAGCAATGTTTTTCATGATTTCGCCACCTTGGGAAAGGTATTCCTGGTAGTTGTCGTTGGTGGATAATAGCTTCGTTTTCTTCTTTTCCAGTTCTTCTATCTTCCTGGTCAGGTCTGACTTAATCTCTTTAAACTCTTCTGCGGTAAATTCATCGTCCAGGCGTAAAGAACGGGCGTTTTGTATTCTTATATATAGCTTGTCTATTTCGGCCTGTGTTTCTTTTAGCTCCTGCTCCTTGCCTTGGTTATCCTTCTTTAATGACTGACTAATGATCTGGCAGTAATAGTCTATGATAGGTGCATTGACTGCTATCTGACCTAATTGCCATACAAAGGCCTCATTCGCTGTATCTGCCCGGAAACGCTCTTTACAAAGCTTTACGGATTGGCAATGATAGTAGTAATAGACACCGCCATTGCCTTTTGATCCGCTCCCACTTAATAATCTTCCACAGCGAGGGCAGATCAGGAAACCTCTTAGAGGAAGTTGCTGGTCAATTTCTGTGAAAGTGTTGACCCTGACATTCCGCTTCTTCCCTTTTAAGACATCCTGAACATCGTCGAACAGACTTTCGGAGATGATAGGCTCATGGATACCTTTTACGCAATGGGCTGATTCGTTCTTATAAGCAGCTATGAAAACCTTCCCGCAATAGACCGGGTTACGGACAAGGCTCCAAAACTGGCTACGGCCTATTTTTAGTCCCTTTCTGTTTGCCATACGTCTGAGTGTATCAATATCCCAGATGCTTCTGGATAGCTCTTCGAATGCCCAACGGACTATCTCAGCTTTTTCATTGGGGATTAGAAATGGCTTATTCTGAGCATCACGCCCGTTCTTGTAACCTATAGGGGCAATACCTAGGTATCTCCCCTCTTTCTTAGCTCTCCGCATACCATGAAGCGTGTTTAACGCCCGCCGGTCATTTTCCACCTCTGGTGTAGTAAGATAGATTGCCAGCATGATCTTGCTCTCTGGTATATCCATGTCCAAAGGCTGTTCGATGGACTGAGGTTCTACGGAAAGCCTTTTCAGCTTGCCAATCATTTCATAGGCAGCAGCAACATTTCGGGAGAAACGATCCCATTTAGAGAATAGTATTAGATCAACAATACCCTTGTTCTTACTGATGACATGTAGCATCTTTTGGAACTCTGGTCGGTCAAATGTCTTTGCGGAATGATCTTCTCTATAAATGCCAACTACCTGTATGTTCTCCTTCTCACAGTAACGTATTAATACGTCTTCCTGATGGGCTAAACTATAGCCGTCAACCTGTTCGTCTGTACTTACCCTTGGATATAGAAATGCTTTTCTTTGAGTGATCATTATTGTAGTCTTTAAGGTGATGGATTTGTGGATTCGATTGTTCATAGATATTCAGATCAATAGCAGCCAGACAATGTATAAAGTCTATTATTATTGTAACTTCCTCGTCTGTATAAGCGTATTGATCTGCCTGGAGGATTCTTCTTGCTTCCTCAATTGAGGGCTTTGCGGGTAACTGACGTTGGACTTCATGTTTCATATGATTCAATAAAAGACCAATATACAGCCGCCCAAAAATCTACTTTCGCGCTTTTCTTCGAAATGTCATGTATGGTAAAAAACTTGCTCGAATTTGCTCAGATTATTTTCCGTCATTCAATCGTAAACCAAATTCAGGGTCACTCAAACTGGTGCAAATCTGTTTCAAGACGAGATACACTTTGTCGACTAATAGTTGACTCCCATTTGACCGCAAGTTGAAATCCATTTGACTTTTAGTTGAACAAGATCGGAACAAGTTAAAAAGAGTCGGAAAGCGGTGAAACCCTAGCCCCACTAATAGGCTATCTCTACACTGTGGGCTCCCCATAACGCCGCTTTAATATTATACTACATGCCTCTACTAATCGAATAACGTCTTCACACAGAATAATATTAAATGACGCGTTACAATCTTGATCGCTACATGCCATTAATAGAAGTGATCTCAGATACTCCCTAAATTCCGGTAACGGATAGGAATGAAGGAAATCTGAAACAACCGACATCGGGTCAGACATCTCTTCAACTGTCAATTCCAATGGCTTCTCGTGCCATTCAGGTAAATTTCTCATATGGATATAGTTATTTTTTGGGTTGGTAATAAAGGCCGGTGGAGGAAGAATCCATTACCGGTGTTCCCTTCAAGATAAAACCCTATGTTTATTTCAGCTATGGATTATTCACGAACATTCGCATCAGTATTCTTTCATAACATAGATCTGATTGTAATACCTGCCGGGAAGCGTTACTGAGTCAGATTGTGTTTATCCCATTTGAACGCTCTATCATGTATCTGACACATAACAAGGGATTCATAGATTGGAATGATTATGCTAATTCGTTTTTTGTTAAAAACAGTATATGTATCATAATCCTTAGCTATAGGCGCAAGACGATATGAGTCAAATTTAGAAGGTTGCCACTTCAAATTGGAACAAACACATTCCCGGAATAAGGCCGGTGCATTCTCCAGCGTGGTGAACAAATCCTTTATCATGGTATTGGCACATGTGTCTGAAAACTTCAGCATGTTCTGAATAGGCTTTTGTGCAGTGTTCAGTCTTTTCTTCCAGTGGAGTGATCGTTTCAACAGTAACTGAAAGACGATGGAATGCTGATATACTCTTAAAACATGCTCGACCTCCCTCGATGAAATTGTATCAGCCTTGCCTAATATCTCAGTGTTTAAATTCGATTTGAACTTTGTTTTACTCCATCTAAGCCCTTTACAGATGGCGCTAGTGAATTCATCAGGTGCATTCTCTAGGCAAGTCATCAGGTCATTTAAAAAATTGTTAGAATAGTGCTTTATTTCAGTCATATTCTTCTACTTTTTATGCTTTATATAATCGGTTAACATTTCTTTGAGATTCTTTCTATTAACAGGTTTCCCGAGTGTACCAATGATTACCATCTCAGGCGGCGGTTTAACAGATTTTACCCTACTTGTATCCGTCAGTATAATTATCGGAATTGTAGCTAGTGGACTATGACTAAAAATGACCACGAAATCAGGATCAGAAAAGTCTTTGTACCATTCCGAGATAATAAAATTGGGCGGCCCTTTTAGTGTGTAACATAAATACTCATCTATCAACTCGTAGATATTGGAACAAACGATTGGTATGTAGGCGTTCATATTGTCTAGGACATTAGCCAAGTCGCACCTTGCTAATCGGTTATCATCAACCAAACAAATTGACAGTTTCTTTCTAGCTCGTACAGGAGTCATAGTGGGATTTTTATTCCTTGGCTGTACTACGGAATAATACCTAGGAATTATTAAACAATGGTTTGTCTTTGGCCAGTGCTAAGCTCTATTCACGCAGCACATTTAGTCTGTCTATTGCCTAGAGCGTCCATTATAGCCTTAACTATCTCAAAAGGCATGGTAAGCCTGCTTGAATGACTGTCTCATATTTCTCACTAAGTACTCGTATCACTCCACCTAATACGTCAGTGCATTTCTTTGCCATATATAAGTTCGCTCCCCAATTATTGGCCAGTGTTATCGAACCATTAAGCGGTTTAAATAGGTTTTCAACCTCGGCGTTGGACATTTGCTTTCCTTCACTTTTGACACTAAATGAAAGCCGTTCATTTGCCGCTTCGACTAATATGAATACTCTTGTCGATTTTCTACTGTGGGCATATGCAACGTGTATAAGACTGGACATTATTATGTCCAGCATGACCTTATCCGTTAGTAGGTTTTGACTAGATTCAACTGTGTTCCTTATTTCAATCACCCTGCCTGTCGCATCTTCGTATAATTTAAATGGAGCTGTAATCTCGTCAACAAAGATTGCCAGATTGAACTTGGCCATATTGAGATTTAACGTAAAGTCACCTCCATCAAACTTTACTTTATGATTAATATCCTGTAATAAATGTCTGCTCCGGGTCACAATCAGGCGAAATGTGCTTATGTGACAAGCTACTTCTGGTCGGATCGCAAATAGATGAAATTCATTTTCTTCCATCAGCCTATTCATTGAGGCTTCCGCAATAGCTAATTGAGAATCAATCACATCGATCATCACTAATAACAGCCTGGCGTATGTGCATTCCGTACATTCTTTAACTGTCCGAGACTCCTGTGAAGAACTTGCCAGAATATGCCCAGCCTCAATTATTCGCTGAAGATCGACATTGAATGATGCCGTAAAAATGCCCTTGATACTATGCAGAATAGATTCCAAGCTATACTTTGTGAAAACCTTACTGAATACCTGTAACGGATATTCTGTTTCACTTTTAGTAAGCAAAGACTGGCTAGTCCCACTCTTTTCAGAATAGGTAATTTGTTTCTTCATTTCTAAGATTTACAGCTTTGGGCAATAAGATCTTGGACCAAGATGAAAATCCTAGTAACCGTTCACATATTGTTTAACCCCTAAAAAAATTATAAGTAATTTCGCCGAGGAATAGGCATAGGTAGGTAAGACCTTCTGCAAAAGAAAAAGGCGCGAAACCAACCTGTCGCACGGGAGCCTGTCGAAGGGCTGTATGCTGACAAGAAGGCCCACGCCTATAACGTGAGCACTCTCCTTATCATCCTGGCATACATCAAAACTTCGACATTTCCCGTACCGGATAAAATAGAGTGAGCTGCAATCAATATTTTTTGAGATCGCAAATGTAATAAAACTATCCTGTATTTAAACCGGATAAACGCATGTTGGAACCCATATGATCAGTTCAATATATTCTGAATCGAAGATAAGAAAACGTTGGGATATATCCCAACGTTTTCTTAATAATTTTTTTACAAAAAAATAAAAGAATGAGTAAAAGACATTTAGATATTATTATAACAGAAAAAGTCAAAAAAATTAGGGAACAAAAAGATATTGGACCCAAGCAGTTGTCCTTGGGCTCGGGATATTATGGCGAACTAGTTAACCATGTGGAAAATCCTGAAAGAAAGGAGAAATATAACCTATATCATTTAAATGATTTTGCTAAATTCATGAAGTGCTCAATTAAAGACTTTTTACCAGATGAACCTTTCTAAAGTAGCAACTGATTGCTCATAAGATTTGGCCTGTTCCGCATATTTATATCCACGCATAGCAGTTTTCGAAAGAACATTCACTCAAACTGAGCATTTTCTCTTAGTAGTCAAATGCTTGAAAAAACCTGCCTATATTCTCAGCGGTCAACAAAATATTACACAAACTATTATTTTGACTATTGCTAGCCATTCTTGGAGAACATACACTGGCAAAACTCCATTTGATCCAAAAATAAGCTACCGTATAGAAACTAACAGCACAGTATTTCGTTTCCGCCTCATAATAGAACTCAAAAAACTCATCATCAAACTCAACTAACTACTACAGTTTCATATAATTTTTCGGTACTAATCGGGGAACACCCTTTCTGTTAATTATTGATGACAACTTATCTGAAATGTCCGTTATTACCGGTTCATTTACTCGAAGAAGTAAACTATACTTCTCGGCCGAAATATCGGAAATCCTTTTCACCGAGCGAAGATCAAAAATAATATGTCTGCTATTAGTACTTGCATGAAGCAATTGATAGTACCCAATGCCTTTGCCGTAAAAGTTTTCAATATCACTTTTCGATTTCCAATTTCCATCCGCTTTTTTTCCCGCCATTTCTACCATTACTGGTATAGTATCAACATCCTTATAATCCTCCGGTTTGTACCCATCCGGAAAGTCTGCTTCGAATCCTGTCACAACAGTATATCCCATGCCTTTACTTTGAGCTATATCACATTCAGGTGTGATTATCAACAAATATCTCTCACGTTTATCGGTGATCTCACTGTAGTATATATTTCCCGTCCATACAGGATGTTTATCAAGATACCCCGTTGTATTACTCAAATAGTTAAAACCTCTTATGATGTTCTGGTGCAATTCATTGTCGATCGGGACATTGTTATCGGCAGGAACGCTATAATTTGACCCTACAATCTGCTGCTTAAGGAGTCCGAACAGAAAGTTATTTAGGGTAAAATTAACATGCTCTTTTGAATCAATATCTTCACGTAAAATCTTATACAGTTGTTCCCAAGTACTAGACGTAAAGTCAAGAAATGGACTTAATGCCTTATCACGAGCTTCATTCAAATGACACTCAAATTGAGTGATTAATTCGTGAGAAAATTTGTCCGAAAGTAGACCAAGTAGCGCCTGTTCAATCTCGGTATTAGTTTTATTTAATGCAATACAAAAGTGCTCCAAAAAATGGATTTTCCTTCTATTCTTCAATTCGTCTTTCCTCAATTCTTCCAACATCCCCTCTCTTATTTCGTCCCATTTTTCTGCATATGATGAATTTATAGCCAAAAAATAATATCCAAATGTGTCCAAAGAAGCGTATATGATTTGCTTAACCATTTCCTCATCTGTTTCTTCAACTTCACCCGATTCATCTAAGTCCAAATCTAATATCAGCAAGCGAATGTTTTGATATTTTTGTAATTGTCTCCTTATATATTCGATATCTGTTGTTTCGGTAATAACTGAATAACAAAAACCATTCTCATCAAACAAATGTTTCAGTTTTCTGAAATTTTCCCATTGAGTTCTCCCAGAAAGTTCCTCTGGTTCGTTTGCTTGATACCCAATATTAAACTGGTCGTCTATGACTAGTACATTTCCTGGAAAAATACTCATAAAAGATTGATTCTACTTTACTGTAATTTAGTTTCGATTGACCTTGTCCATTTCATCCCTTTAAATCTACATGCTATTGGTAGTTTGAAAGGTCAGTTCAAATACAGCACCGTTTTTATTATAGCCATTTAGCCGCCCGCCAAGTCTAGTCATAATTTCATTTACTAAGAAAAGGCCTAAGCCTAAGCCGTCAGTCTTTCTACTGTAATAAGGCTCGATTAAAAGTTCAAATGGATCTTCAAAACCGTAACCGTTATCCTTAATCTGCATGACACCACGTCCATCCTCGCCTTTCAAAATAGTTATTGTGACAGTAGGATTAAATTCTCGTAATTCATTTCTAGATCTTAGCTTAGCGGAACGCAACCAATAAATAGCATTGTCAACAAGATTTAGGACTGCAGTATTTAATAATCCTGGCACTGCTTCCACCTGAATTTCTTTATCCCCTTTTATCTCAAAACTGACATTATATTTTTTAAGATCTGACTCTTTAAGTACATGAACATTTCTAGCGACTTTATATAGATTCACTTTTTGCCTTTTTTGCCTAGACATCATAGAGGTCACTGCCATAATTATATCTTCCGTTTCCTGCACGTAGCTAGACAATTGTTTCAAAAATTTATCTTGTAGGTTAGGGTTCTCATTCAGATCATCTATTACATTTTTTATAGAAGTAAGCCTTAACTTCATCTCATGAATTGGTACGCTATATGAAATACCAATAGCTGCGGCCATCATGTAACGTTCTAACACATCGTTAATTCGTTCCTTATAAGCATTCTCAATTTGATTAATATCATTCTCATAATATGCTAGATCTTGTCTCTTTTCAAGGTTTATTCTTAATTTATCGATACTCTCTGTAACTAGGTCTGTCATAGACTTCGTCCGACTGACTTTATCCATCTTCACCTTGTCGGATTTTCGTTCCTTCGCAAATACAGTCAACGCAGAATTTACAAGTTGATAAAAATTTTCATACTGCTCATTATTAATCAAACCTTCCCTGTTTGATTGATCTTTTAGCTGGGGATTGATAATAGAAGATATATGCACCACTCCAAATACTTGGTTTCTTGATACTGACCTTTCTTTGGGTGTGTTAAGACGTTTTAAGTCAAGGCCCAACCAATCGTCACCTGGTTCACCATAGGGCCATACCCTAAAATTGTCCCTATAGATTCTAATACCTGCATTAGGCTTTATTACATTACGATAATAATCAGCTAATCCGGCAATACGCAGTGTTGCAGTTTCTAAATCCCACGCATAAAAGCTTATTTCAAATTGTCCGGGATTATTCATCTCATTTAGGGGACGTTCATCAAACCATTCTGGGTTATTTGCAGGCAGGAATTCTTCCAGTAGCGTGGGACTTCTTTTAATATCTTGATAATCCGGACGATTAAATATATAGTCATAGATCAGATTTCCTTTTTCGTCTATAATGCCGTTGAATTTATAAAACGCAGTGTCAAGCAAATCGTTTAGCGACTTTATTTCCCAAAGAGCCTTTTCAATTTCTGTATTGGCTGACTTTATCTCTACAGTTAGACCAGGATCCGTATTATCATTCAATTCATGAAGCTGTATGCTCCTAGGCTTTATTGGACTCTCCAAACCTTTAATTTTGGTAGCCGCATCCTTCACTGATTTAATATTTTTCCATGGTTGTATTTTAGTAATCCTAATAATTGTGCCAGAAGTGTTTGTGAATGTGACTGGATTATTGATTCTAGTAACAGTAACTGGAATTTCCGACAAATATTTATCCTCCGAAAAGTCCGACCAATCAATAATTATTTTCGTTTCATAATCAAGCAATTGAGAACAATTAATTTTTGCGCGAGTGATGAGTTCAATGTTCTCTCCTAGCCGATGTACAGCAAATCTACCTATGCCCTTCTCTCCGAGAAATCGACGTTTAAAACAAGCGCTAAATGTTTGTGTAGTTTTTGCCTTTTTATCCGGAGTTGCTGGTTCCAACCATACATTAACGATCTTTTCATAGGTCATGCCTGTACCATCGTCTTTGATAATTATTTCTCCCTGATCGCTAAATATTTCATTTAAGTGGATATCGATATGTTCAGCATCAGCATCATAAGAATTCTTAATTAGTTCAACCAATGCGATAACATCATTTGAAATCAGTTCTTGTCCAATAATCTTGATTATTCTTGCTCTGGGCTTAAATATGTTTGCTACATTAATATACAAATTGACTAACCTATCCCTATCCTCATATCTATACTGAATGCCGATATTTATCGATCCCGTGTAATTTTTATCAGGTGTCAATATTATGTTTTCCAGATCTCCCCATTCTAATTTACCCGGTAATACCCCTTCAATTGAATACGCCGAATTATAATCCCGATTAAGAGGAAGTGTCAATTGTTCATTAGGTCTGATCTCATAACTAAGTACTTTTTGTTCTATATTATCCATACCTGAAATATTAGCTATTTGCAAATGTTGATTTAATCTGCATAATTCTAAAATCTTTAGCCCCTTGTGAGAATCTTCCAATATCCCATCTTTCAGGCTTTACGTACCAGCATTGCGACACTTTAAATAATGATGAAAAAATCGCCGCTGCTACTGTTTCAATTTTATTACCTGTCAATCCAAGTTCGAATGGAAAATTATTAACTACAAAATATCTATAGTAGTCTTTTGAAATTTGTTCAAGTATTGCTTTCAGATCTTGCTGGTCAAGATAATGAACTGTGGCAGAATGGAATTTGCGTAATGAAAACTCCGCAGATGTCCTTGCCAGCAAGTCACGAGGTGTATTACCGCTTGTAACTAGTACACTTATTTGTTCATAATCCCTCTCATCGAGCAAAGTATAAAGTCGTTCATGCTTAGCTGATGCAAAAGCAAAGAGAACTCGTGGTTCAGAAATATTATAATAATGTGGAAGAAGATTAATTAGAGAATATGGTCCTATTTCTCCTTTTAACATTGACGACATCTGCTGAAAAAGGACGGAAGGATCATTATTATTATTTAATTCAATAAACCTTTTAACATCTTCGTCTAGGGGATACTCTTTATCAGGAGACGCCAATGAAATAAAGAATCGCTTGTTCCTCATATAGGCGGTTCGCACAGCATCGAATATAACCCCTTTTGGAAGTCCGGTTACATCACATAAAACACAACTCTTCTCAAGTTCGTCAACAATAGTGTGGAATATGTCCGGAGTTATTATTATTTTTCTATCTTGCTCCCAATCTTCAAATTCTTTCAATATCTCTGCTGCTTGCCCTATCTCGTTGAACTGTATAAATATTACTTTATTCGGATTAAGCTTTTTAATCTCCCTTGCTGAATACAAAGTTGCATCCTCAAATCCTAACCCCACGATTGCAATGTCTATTGAGATATTGGTATATGAAGTGGGATCTATTAAAGTAATTTCAGGAAGTTTCTCCAAGATAAAACTAAAATCAGTGGTGTCTATATTCTCCTGAACAACAGGCTCCTCCGGAAATAGCTTAAGTTGCCCCTTATTGACTTCATGAGCGCTAATTGACATAGACGTTTTGCCTATATCTGTTTCCTCTAACAACTTGGAAATTTCGTTATCCGATATTGGATTGAGATTGCTTATTAGAATTTTTCTTCCAGTTTTGGGATTATTTAGCCATTCTTCTAAATGCTCTCCAGATAGCTCAAAGCGATCTGAACTGGACAAGCCGATGTGCTTATTGACACCATAAAGTTTCCTGAAAACAAGTTTGAATTGTTGTTGAGGTTTTAAGCCTTGACGATTAGTTCTGGAAGCCTCTGGCCCGCCTTGTAAATTAAAAATACCTGCATCTATTAGTTTTCGTACTTGCTTATATTGCTGTTCTTTATCGCCATGAGTTATATTAATAAATATCGACGTGTACTGTCTCAGCCTGTCCCCTTTACCTTGTGATTTTCTTATAGCAGATTGAATCAAAAGATGATGAGAAGCATCAGAGAATGATTCAACGAAGTCAAGATAACGTGTATCTCGCCTATTAAGGTCATATAACCTGGAGTTACATAATTTCAAATAACATGCGTTCTGAATTTTTGCGTCAATGGGATAATTACTATTTCCTAAAGATTCCTTAAGAATAAATTCATATAGTGTAATTACGTCTCCTAAATCTCCGACACAAACAGCTGTTAGCGCAGATATTCCATGGTACAAACCTTTCTTTTCAGATGCCTTTTTCTCTTTTACAATATTTTCAGCTATTGAGATCAATGTCTCGTCCCCCAATATTTGAGATGGTTTCACGTCTTTTGGGTGGAGCGGAAAATAGCGAGCCCTTTTTAATAAGATATCCTCTATAAATCTTTGTCCTTCATGATGGTCTTCATGAATAATTCTATTTACTTGCTCCCCAAGATCAAATATTGCGTAATCTCGTCCTATTTTTGCCTGAGATGTGCTCCCTGGCGCCATGATAACCATTTCAAGTGTCTGAGCTTCAGTTGTAAACTTAAAGGCACATATTTCATCTTGGAATAGTAATTCAGAAATAAGCTTTATAATATTGCTATCATTAAGATATCTCGTTGAAACATCATCTAGGAGAAAATAAATCTGAGATTGAGCAAAAACTTCTGATGCCTTTTTTATTGTTTCCGCTAGCTGTGGAAATGCGATCTTTGGATGAATGTTTATTTTATAGGTATCTTGGCCATCACTTAGTGAATTTAAATATTTTTTCAACCTATTTTCAAGATCATAATCACTTGTCGTATTAATTAACTCATCTCCTCCGTTAATAAGCGATGCCAATGTGTTGGCAATAGGTGCGTGATAGTCCTTTCGCACGATTTCAGGTTTTAAATCTTTAAGATGTCTTATTGAATGTATTGCCTGAATTGCGAATCCCAAAAGAAGTTTTGAATATGGCTCAAATATCTCTTTATACTCCGATCCTTTGAGCGCGTTGAAATCCAAAAGCTTAACACATGATATATATAGGCCGACGTATCTTTCTGATGGACCTGTAATTCTTCCAATGATTTTACTAGGATCAGCTTTTTCCTCGGAGTTTTGCGGCATTAGTCGCGCATGGAATTCCAATGCTCTGAGTAACATTGTCTTCCCACATCCCCTCATACCTGTAATAACTTGAGGTCCTTTGATACTAATGGTTTTAGTCCATGCGTTATCCTTATCGACAAATAAGGATGATACATGCCATGGACTCAAAGATTGAGCGTTTACAGCATCGTCGAAGCTTTTTAATGTTAACTCCTGTTGCCATGGATTTGTATGTTGATGATATGTATCTCTAATCTGATTTATAAAATCCTTATAGGTGATCTGTCGCTGATGAATAACATCAGGCTTCAAAAAATCAGCTTTCTCCTCAAGAAGAAAAGCTAATCTCCAGTCTTTTTCACCGTATTTATCAGCATTATCTGTGATTTTTCTACTTAACAAGCTTAAGCATCTGCCTATCCAGTGGAGATCTCCTACACGGTCATTGGGGTCATTGCTTTTAGTTTTTTGATGCAACGATCCTAAGTCAATTGCCACACCTTTTATATTTTCATCAATTTCGTTAAATCTTTTCCTAGTAGAGGGAAGTTCCTCGATAATAATATTACCGGGATGTAGATCGTTATGATAGGTTTCATTAGTTCTTAATTCTTGTAATAATGCTACAAGATCTATCGCAATTTGTGCAATTTGTCTTGCGGGTATGATTTGATCTCCAGAAAGATAATTTTTCAGTGTTATTCCCTCAAGAAAATCCATTCCTACAACATGACAGTTAATAGTCACACCGTTGGCAAACTCAACGGCAATGTTATCAAAGTATATCGAAGGGTCAATTTGAACAATGTGGGTCGAATTTTGAGATAGTTTAAAATGATTATAGCATTCTTCCTGGAAATTTTTATTTTGTATGCGATATAATTCAACAGGAATTATTTTAATAACCTTCTTCATTTTCGCCCCAAAAGCTGGAATTTCTCCAATGAAGGTTGCTCCATAAAATCCGCGCGCGAGTGGCTTGATTATATCTATTGTCCCTATTTTGAACGGGGAAAATTCCAAAGGAAACCCATAGGGCAGATTGCAACACGGACAAAGATCTTCCAGTTCTTTGTCCGTGTAATCATTTATCGTCGGACACTGAAAACAACTATACTTTTCCATTAGTTATTATTTCTAAATCTTTATAATTTATGGGTTGTGGCACAAAATAAAAGGCAGCTTTTAGACTTTCAGCAAATTCCTTCTTATATTTCTCTACGCAACGAATTGTACATAAGTCATCGTTCTTGCTAACATAAGAGTTTGCAGCCTTCCTCAAGATTATTCCGCAAGGGTCAGGAAATGCACCGGAACATCTATTCTGAACAGCGACAATTGCATCTCGAACTGTCTTGAGATCAATTTTAAGAACCCCATTTTGGGCAGCTTTAATAGTATCCTTATGTCCATCAATTGTTAATGATGCTATTTGGTCAAATGACTTTTTTGAACCGGCTTGTAATACAACATTTTTGAAGAAATAATCTGCTAACTCCGATATTGAGTACTTATTCATTCTACCGTCAGTTAACATCGCGGACATTTTGAAACAAGTGTCAACGTGGCCCTCTAACCAAGGGTCTGCTTGACCCATAAATAGCTTTTGCAAGGCGAGTATCGACTCACCTCGTCCGATATAAGGTTGTTGCGGAGCATTTCCATCAGTAAGGAAGCACTGAGAATATATACCCGCTAAGGCAGAAATTCGGTTAAACCTAGTGGCATTTCGAATTGCTTCATTCCAATTCTTTCCAAAGTTACCAAAATCGGAGACCCTCACATCAAGGCCAACATGGCTTAGCCCCACCGCAATTTTTTTTGAAAGCAAAGAGGCTATTGCCAAAGATGGAATATCGATAGCATCATTTTCTCTGCGAAATCTAAACAGCTTTCCGTCAAGAGAAGCAATATTCTCAGCCACTATAAAATGAACATAATTATAATTTTGGAGCCACCTACTAATAAGATTGGTATTGGGAGCAATATTATAGCCTTCAATCTGAGCCAACACATCAATCCCCCCGGCAGGCCTTCCAGGCACGCCTAGTTTCAATACCTTGCGGCCAGTTAAAGCTAAAAATAGCGGACATAAGAGAGTACTTAATGATGTTGGCCCCCCTGTTGATGGGATGTCATAAAGGCTTGTTCCTTCCAATATATTTATGACTTCACCTGATTGTGAAAGTCCTACTGCAAGTGATAAAACTTCGGAGTCTGTTAGTTCATTTTGTCTTGCGTAACTTATCAGATTGCGCATACTACGTTCATCTTGGACATCGAGGAAAACATCAATAATTGATGAGCCTTTCTTTTGATGGATCACGCTCTAGTATTAAGAGTTTTAAATATTTCTTTTGCAATTTTCTCTGCCATTAAGGGTGGTACTGCATTTCCTATTTGTTTAAATGCTGGTGTGCGATTTGCTCCTTCCTTAATTCCTTCAAAATAATAGTCATCGGGAAAGGACTGTAGTCGAGCCGCCTCACGAACAGTAAGAGATCGGTTTTGTTTAATATCAGGATGAATATAGTAGTGGCCGTCTTTTGCTATGTGCGCAACTACTGTTTGTGAAAATAGCTGATCTGCCGCCACTACCTTAAACCGATCAAAAAAAGAACTACGATTTTGGTGCGTTTTCAACCGTTCGGGCAGATCATTATAATTGAGCCTAGCCCCTTCTATATTCCATTTTCTTACAGCTATGCGATAAATTTCTTTATCTTGCTCAGTATGTGGACGGGCATCGTGTTGAGTGACAATGTTTATACCATTCCGAATGCCACTTTCCAAATGGTATAAAGCAGCATCTGCACGGTATTGTTGATACCTTCCATTCTTTATGCCTGCCTGTACAGCTGGCAGATCATTTAATAACAATTTTACAGTATGGACGGCATCAGTTTTTATCGAATTTAGATCAGGGATTCTCAGCTTCATCTCCTGACGCCAACCTATAATTATAATTCGCCTTCTATTCTGCAGTACTCCAAAATTATTAGCATCTACTTGGAATATCTTCATATTATACCCTTTTTTCCAGAACAACTTCTTCATATTCTCAAGGTAAATACCATTTCCAGCTGACTGAAGACCTAGTACATTCTCAAAAACAAACAGCTTAGGCTCATAACGCTCAAGAAATTTAGCATAATGTACATATAAGTAATTTCGTCTGTCTCCTTTCATTCCATTCTCTGACCTTGCGCGACCCACAACGGAATATGCCTGACAGGGTGGACCTCCGATAATCAAATCTACTTTACTACCAAGTAGTTGCTTTTCGATTGCCTTGTGGATAGCAGAATTATGCTCCGCACCTATTGGTAAATTAATAATTGCATCCATTAACTCAGAGGGAACAGCCTTATAAAGTTCTGCTCTGCTTATCTCGCCTTTAAGATAGGATACATATGTATCGTATTCGCCCTTATTCTTAAGATAATGATAAGCAGTTCTTGTTTTAAGTGTAAAACAGGCCGCTTCTTCAATTTCAACGTGGGCAACTGGCTCGAAGCCTGCCCTAATGAAACCCTCAGATAGTCCACCGGCGCCAGCAAATAAATCAATATATTTGAGATTATTCATTAGCATTCAATTCTTTCAATAATAATTCCAGTCTATGCTCTTTTTTATCTGGTTTTAAATCACATTCCCATAAAATAAGTATACGCCAGCCCATAGATTTTAGCAAATTAATGCTTTCAATATCCTTCCTCACATTGCCATTGATCTTGTTAAGCCACCATTCTGTCCTAGTCTTTGGAATAACAAAATAACGACATCCTTCATGTCGATGCCAAAAACATCCATGAATAAAAATAACCGTTTTGTATTTTGGAAGAACTAAATCAGGAGTACCTGGAAGCTTTTTATTGTGTAACCTATACCTATAGCCTTGTGCAAAAAGAAACTTTCTCACTAATATCTCGGGCTTAGTATTTTTACCCTTTATTTGGCTCATATTATAGCTCCTCGTCTCTTTTGAATGCACGTCTACCATTATATAGGATTGGGTTTTGAAGGTTCTAATAATTCTCTTACGTCTACACCTACTACATCAGCGATTTTTTTTAGTATCTCGATGCTGGGTTGGCTGTTATTATTACAATAATTTGTAACAACAACGTAACTCTTGCCGATTTTCTCAGCGAGCCATGTTTGAGTTCTTCCTTGTTGTCTCAAAACATCTTTTATTCTATTCAATTTCTTTTTTTCAGACATCTTGTTTACCAAATAATCAAATCCTATTATCCTCTTTTCATACAAAAATATATTATTTTCCAATACTAATCATTAATGAAATCTAACATATAGTAAGATTTTGCCTTTATATAACAAATCTGTAACCAAAAAGGAATTAGCGCTTTTTTGCATTCTTTATCCTCTGTATCGGTCGATAATAACGATACTGTTATAATCTTGCCAACAAATAAATAAACAAGGCACATGGTAGATATTTAACAGTTGGTAACCCGATGCCTGTTCCCAAATTCAAATTTGCTAAGACTTGATATTCATAATATAAAAGTCTTAATTCTCAACTCTGGCGATTTCTCAAAGCAAAGCTTCCATATTAGGACATCATCGATATTAAGTTAACTACTCACCAAAACTGCATTTGGAAAAATGATGTCTTCCTAAACCTTGGTATACAATAACTGCCATATTTCTTTTAACTTCCGACTTTTATGACGTCGATACCTTTCAAAATGATAAGCTAAACCCCAAATATTATGAAAAACTTAGAACTACTTAAAAAACTAGTCTTTATCGCAGACCGGTTGGATTTTATAGGCCATATTGAATTTGAGAAAATTGCAATCGGCGTTAATCCTCTTCTTAATAAAAATGATTTAATTCAATATTCATTAACAACACTAGAGATCCCCTTTGAGTCATATAGAAATGAATACACAGAAATACCTCCTAAAGAAGTGAACGCCTATTTTAGAGAAAATATAGACTCGAAAGCTATTTATTACATAACATATATTCTTAAAGAGATATATGGAGAGAAAATCTATATATATATTCTTTACGCAACAGAGTTTAGGTCAAAACAACTTGACATATATTGTGGCTCTTACATCGAAAAAAACAAGCCTTTTACAAATATTTCACGTCCTATTGAGCCCAGTGAGATTTTGCGGCTAAATATAGGAGACTTAAATTGGGAGAAGTTAAGTTCTTTATTTCCTAATAACAATTACTCTGAAGATGGCTATTGTCGTTATACTCCAGAAGATGACTACAAAGATGAAGGTTACGACAATTATGACTCATACAGACCAAGTTATTCTAAATATGATGGCGCATATGGTTATGATGATGATACAATAGATAGTGCTTTTGAAGGCGACCCGGAAAACTATTGGAATGTTGACTAACTCTTGAAATTAATACGATTTAGATTTTTCGAGACTATAAGATTTCCTGTGTTTTGGGCCTATGTAAGAAAGTTGCTCAAACAGGCCTGGAAACCGGGGAAGGCGCTGCTGCCGCGCCATTCCCCCTTCCCAATCCCGGCAGGGTTTCAAACAAATAGGGAAGCGTTTACACAAAAATTTTATACTCCCGATTTTTCACAATGATTGTGAGCCAACTCCTTATTCAAATTATTCCGTATAATAATAGGGGTACCATTATGATTCTTCGAGCAAGGCTTATTTGTTCCTTCTGTAGTAGATTAGACGTAACTGTTCTTAATTAATTTACTGATAACCAACATTACTTGGTTCGAGAACGTTCCGCTACTGGGCACAAAAAACGACAAACCTGCTCGATGAGCGGGTTTGTCGTTTTTTGTGATTTTCACTCTCACTCTAACTTCCTCTTATTCATTGTGGTTGAATGCAATCCTCATGCTATTGATTATACCTAATACAATCTTACCCACCTGTTAACTTTAAAAGATTAAACATACATACTTTTATCACGAAAGCTAGATACCGCACTCGTTGCTGGCAATTAGCAGCGTTTAAATGTGAGAGCTACCATATTCGCTCTAATAAACTTATCAAGCTTAAAATCACACCGGTATAAAATGTATCGTCTGGATTTGCAACAAAAAAATGGACAAATTATTAAGCTGCTTGTTTTAGAATAGATTTCCCAAATTCTTCAGGGGTTAAAAATCCTAGAATTGAATGTATACGCTGCCTGTTGTACCATATTTCGATGAACTCAAATAACTCTTTTTTTGCGATCTCGACAGAAGAATATACTGTGTTATACCCCGTCTCTGATTTGAGGATCTTAAAGAAATTCTCCATTACAGCGTTATCCCAACAATTTCCTTTCCTGCTCATACTTTGTTGTACTGGCTTGTCTTTAAGCAATTCTCGGAACTCCTGACTAGCATACTGTACACCTCTATCGGAGTGAAAGAGAATGTTTCGAACCACCGATCTATTCCGGACTGCCATCTTCCAGGCCGCAACAACCGTTTCTCTTGCTGTCATACCGGTACTCATTGACCAGCCAACGATTCTTCTATCAAACAGATCCATAATAGCGGTAAGATAAAGCCAGCCTTCCTGGGTCCGGATATAAGTGATATCAGACACCCACTTCTCTGAAGGCTCCTTTGCATTAAATTCCCGTTTAAGGACATTATCAGATACCTCAAGGCTATGATTGGATTCAGTTGTACAGACTTTAAATTTACCCGTAATAACGCTGCGAAGGCCCTTCCCTTTCATTATTCTGGCTACTCTTGGCCTGGATGCGTCCATACCCATAGAGGCTAACTTCTTTGTTATCTTCGGACTGCCGTATCGTCCTTTGCTGCTGTGGTATATCTCTTCGATCTTTTTAGATATTAGTTCATTGTTTATGGCAAGTTGCGATGGCCTCCTGGTTAGCCAGGCATAATACCCACTATGGCTCACTCTGAATACCCTACACATCTTCTCAACACCAAATTCTGCCCGATGATCCTTTATGAACCTGAATATTTGTTGTCGTCCCTGGAGAAGATGCTGACTGCCTTTTTTAAGATCCGGTTCTCTAATTCTGATTCTTGAAGGGCTTTCCTCAGCATCTGGATTTCCTTCTGTTCTGGGGTCAAATCCTGTTTCCCATTCCCGGGAAAGCTACGGTTTCCGGTTTCACTGTGCTCTCTGGCCCAGCGACGAAGCATGTCAACGCCGATACCTAATTCTTTAGCTACTGTCCCGGCTGGCTTGCCTGTCCGGTACAATTCTACTGCCATCAATTTGAAGGCCTTATCGTAGCTCTTTCTTTCTCGTTTACTCATTATATCCAAAGTTAAGAAAAGAGCTTAACTGTATGTCCACTCAAATGTAGCAGTTCCAGTCAGTTGTTTATATAGAGTCGCTAGAGACTGTTGCATTTAAAATATCATTTATGGGTTAACCAATTTTAATCACCCGATGACTCAATAAACATTATTAACAAAATTGACCAAAGCTTAGTACCTCAATTTATTATGACCACCTATATTATTAACTTACAAACGCTAATTATGAAACAATCATTCATGGTAGGCTTATTCTCTGCCATTATCATTATGACAGCTTGTCAAAAAGATGAGAAAATCCCTCAACCTCTTAACTCAAATTCATTGGCAAGCACAAGCATTAGCGCTGGTACACTGGCAGAAGGCGTAGATGAGGCCAGTGGTTTTATGTCCGACAGTTACCTTGCAAACAATGACCTTGACCACGGAGGTCCGGGTTTGTATTGGAGTCCTATGGAACCTCTACCGGTAGGACACGTCAACTACTACTATGGAAAGATCGAAATTACGGCGAAGTATAGGACACGTAACCTTCGGCCAATAGTTACAATCTTTTACCAATATGATTACGACAGGACTAAAGGCCGTATTTACAAGATTGGTGCACCAGAGCAAGGTGAGGGAGAGGGCCAATTAAGCTTTATTGGAACTTCTGGAGAAATAGATGGTGCATATGTAAATGGCGGCATAAATGCTGTAACAGCCAGAAATCCTAGTGAAACACTAATAGCTGATGGAAATGCAGTCTATGGTGCCAATGAAAAGAGAACTATTGTTGTTTCCGTCAACGGCGGTATTAAAGTATTATTTGGCTTTAAAGCTGCAGAATTGGAGATTGGATCAGAACTTGAACAAGGATTTACCATCCAAAGGGCGACCAATGAAACGGGCTTTCACTCAGGAGATGTGGCGTACACGATTAAGGTACCTGTCAGCGGCTGGACACAATTTTACCCGGTTTTTCAAAGATCAGTAAACATAAAAGGCGCTTTTTATGGCACAATTCGAGATTAAATTCCGTTTTCCAGTGGTACTTTCAATGCTTGTCTTCATTAGTTGCAAAACGAACAGGCAATATCAAAATGGTTTCACTGTTGAAATATCTCATTCCGCTTTTCTTCACTATAAAGAGAACTGGAGTAAGGTATACAGCTTTCAACCTATCAGTATGGTCTACAAGCCTGAAAAAAAGTTGATTGTCATAAGCAGGACGAGAGTACCGGACTCTCTGCACATGCTCACACTGTCAAAGGCTGAAGAGAATAGAATTGTCAAGAAATACGGAGCGTTTGAATTCTTGGGCATATTTGAGGATCACAATTTACCACCGGAATTTTCACATCTCTTTTATGTAAATCCTGGTAACATGGACGTTTTGCAGATAGATCGGATAACAGCTGATGCCAAAGGAACGGAAAACCTCACTGGTGCCATTCTTTATATGAAAGATTCTATTAACTACATGAGTGGCAGCAGGCTTTTTTTCAAATAGTAACCCGTCAAGGGCATAAAATAAAAAAGGTGGATAACAGAAATTCTTAGAAGAATATAAATACTTCTTGGTTTTTTTATGAATAAGAGATCTAATTATAGCATTCAACAAAAGCATGTTGTAATTCGATTTACCTTAAAATTAGAATGACAAGGAATGACGTTTTAAATAACTTGTTTATTATCAATATAATTTGGTTCCGGGTAGAGCGGATCGTTACCTCCCCGCTCCCCCACAGATCCGTGCGAGCAGCTTTCCTGCACACGGTTCCTCTGTTTACGGCTTCGCTAATTGATAACTGTGATAGACCTTCGGTCTTATAAGGGGTATCCATTCCATAGTTAGCTTTGTTATCTTAGCCCATGTCCAGACACGTTTGCCTCCTCGATGGTTTAGCCATTTATAGAGCAGGCATTTAGTCCGGTTATAGTACGTATGCAGCTTCCTGATATTGAATGTTATACCGTAATAGGCATAATGGCCACGTAGCTTCTGGTTCAGTGCTTCTATAAGTTCAGCTATGGGTAGCTTATGTCGATAGAACTTGATCCAGTCACTTAGCCGTTTCAAAGCTGCATTCAGTTTCTTACTACTTGTTTTACGCTTAAGGATACGCTTTCCATTTCGGCTTTTACTTATATAATGAGTAAAACCTAAGAAGTCAAACGTGGTACGGGGATGACCTTCTCCATCATCGTCCAGGTCTATTATTCTGGTCTTGTCTGGATGCAGGGTCAGCCCATATTTACTTAATCGTTTGGGTAGAACTTCCATCACTCGCAATGCATCTTCCTTGTTGGTAAATCCCAACAAAAAGTCATCTGCATAACGGATCATAAAGCTGTCATCCTTTAGTAATCGCTGGATTTGCTCTTTGAACCAGGTATCTAGTACATAGTGCAGGTAAATGTTACTCAGTAATGGAGATATACTACCTCCCTGAGGAGTACCTTCCGTGGGATACACTACCTGACCGTTCTCAAGTATACCTGCCTTCAGCCACTTGTCTATCATTTTCCTTATCACACCATCTTTTATCTTCAGGTCAAGGAACTCTCGCAGGCAGCCATGGTTGATGCTACCAAAGTAGTTTTGCATGTCTGCGTCTATAATATAACGCATCCGGTTCATGCTCACTTCTCTGGACAGTGCTTCTACTGCCTGGTGTTGGGATTTGCCGGGCCTAAATCCATACGATTCATGATAGAATATCCCTTCATATATTGGTGTCAGTACACGCGATACAGCCGTCTGCAACAGCTTATCTTCCACTGTTGGAAGACCTACGCGGACGTAGCTTTCCATCTCCTTTAGGTATAAATACCCGCCGGATGTTGGGTGCACGGTAGTTACCGCTTCTAAAGGCCGTCAATAACTTTGGGATTCTCTCATTCCTTTGTTTATTGTAGTCAGTCCATTTCTCTGCATCTACTCCGCTTGATCCCTTCTTATTCAGGGAATCGAAGCAGTCATGCAATAGCCCGATGTCAATAAACTCGTGCAGGTTTGTCAGCGCTTCTCCCGGATACTTCCTTGCCCGGGCCGCTATCTGCATCTCTACTGTTAACACTTCTTTCATGTCTCTGGTACATTTAGTGTTGCTAAGATGCTAGTTCCGTAAACAGACATCCCCCTTCCCTACTGAGTGGCTTTCATAGAGCTGATTTCCCACCCTTCTAACGGTACTATGAGGATGCTAAGACTGCCTTCGTCCTTCTCCTTACCTTCGATCTCTCTCGGCGCGGATACCTCCCGATATCGCCTTTTCTTGGCGCTTAACAAGGTGACGATATAAACCTTGGAAGCCTGGATTATTCTTGCTCGGTCAATCCATTAACAACCGACTTTCGTTTGGAGACGTTAGGCTCTCCTGTGTTCCCGTATTACCCCTGTCTGCCTTTGATATGTTCTTAGACCCCGGTCGAATCACCCCCACTCGTCTATAACGCAGGTTTGATGTTGCCTTAGCTTTTCGAACAACTAAAGCTTCAACGTCCAGGACAGTTTCGAGGCTCAATAGCATACCTTCAGCAGTCGCTGTCTACGCTTCGTGCCATCATCTCTAATGACTACGCAAGACTCGCTTCCGGTGGTTGACTAGACCTTGTCGGACAGGATTAAATACCTGCCGGGTAATTTCGAGGTGTTTCATTTATAAATCCCCACCTCACGGACTTTGCACAGCGCAATCGATAATCTACCGCTACTGGGCACAAAAAATAGAAATCTGCTCTAGTAGCGGATTTTCTGTTTTAAGCATAACCCCTTTTTTCCCTAATCCACTCTTAATCAATCTATAATAGGTTCGATTCCTGAAATGGCGTTATATCAAACAACTCATTCACCTACAAATACCACCCATGTGCAAATACGGATTTAGACTAACTTAGCTGAAGTATTATCCTCTATGAATTATATTGAAGAAATAAGAGCTGGTCTCAAAGAAACTTTTGATCAAAGAATAAAAGAAGTCGATGGTGAAACGTTTATCTCTCCATCAGGGAATTTCAGATTAGAAGCAAACGAGTTGTACGATCAGAAATATGCCATAACAAGAGCTCAGATTTACCAGCAATCAACCAATGAAAAAATATTTGACTTCCTGGTTAGTGAAGACAGGATCCTTTACTCTTGGCTGGAAACAAACAACACAGAATACATGGTCTGCGCAGAAGATCTGTTTGGAGGACAGACCATCATTGATCTGACTAATAAAAAGATGGCAAGCTATTCTCCCAAGGCGAACGGTTACATCTGGACGAATTTCCATCTGTCGCCTAACGGAACCCTATTAACCACAATAGGCTGTATATGGGGCGGGCCATACCTTATGAAATATTTGACTTTACAACTCCATGATACTGCCATTACCAGAATTTAAGGAAATTGACCTTCTGGACAATGACGAAGAAATCATTCGCTGGATTGATAATGACACGCTGCAGATGAAAGGGTTTCAAAGAGAATACGAACGTGAATATAACGATAAAGGTTGGATGAGAGTTAAACCAGTAAGGGAAACTCCCATCGAACGCACTGTCAGTATACGTTAAGATGTGGATTTGCCTTTTTTGTATTATCAGGGTCTGCTCGTTACATAGTTATCCAAACTAGTAGAGGTAGATTCACAACATTCTATCACTCTATCTTGCGGGGATCAGCTAAAAGTGAAACAAAAATTTGTGTGAATCTGAAACTTACTAAAAGGCTAAGCACGAAGAGAAATACATAGAACACATTGGGGATGTTTATGCAATGATGACTAATTGTCCAGTTTGAATGAGGTACAAACTTAAATAAACGAGGCGGCTAATAACATTATATTATACTGAATAGCATCTCTCAAATATTTTAGCAGTCTTGGATAATATCCCGCATCTTTCACAAACTGCATCCTTCTGCTACCAATCGAATTAATAATTGTTAAAATCGTCAAGAAAAGACCAATAAGTGTAACAGTGAGTGAAAAAAGGAGTTTCGCACATCAATAACGACAAGCTATTAATATCCAATCGGTTAGGGAGAAATATCATAAATAAAACAAGGAAAAGAGAAATTATCCACGGATATAGAATTTTACACTACCCCTGGACACCCACACCTTAAAAACTTGTTAAATTTTTTTTACCCTGTTCTATATTTTTCTCTATGTTTTTAAATTGTCACCCGTTCTATTCAATTATATTGGTAACGATATTACACTGACATTTTTTGAAAACTATCATTTTATAAATTTTAGTTATTGGATCATGTTTACAAAATCACCCTCTATTCGCTTGCGCAAGCCGCTAGGAACGCGTTTTTCCTATTTATTATGCCTCGCCTTCTTCACAGGGCCAACACTTTTAAATGCACAAAAAACTACCTCTGCTACGGGTGCTAATGACAATTTCACGGTAAGGTTAATGAACATCGAAGCTCCGGCAAATGAAACCTTCCGCTATAGTGCCACCCTGAAAAATCCTGGCACTACAGCCTTAATCTATGAGCTCTCTGCGGATGCACCCGCCGGCTGGATCGTAAGCTTTCGCGCCCAGGGTACGTTAGTAACCTCACTCAATATGTCCGGTGCAAAGTCAGAGGAGCTCTCCGTGGAAGTGAATACTTCTCCGAATGTAAAACCGGGAAAGTACACGATTCCCATCCGGGCAGTATCTCTCCACGACACTCTTTCCCTGGAGGTTGAAGCTGTAGTGAAAGGCAGCTACAACATCATGCTCACAACGCCTACCGGCCGCCTGAGTGATGAGGTTACGTCAGGTGTCCACCATGATATCCACCTCACGGTAAAGAATACCGGTACCCTTCCACTGAAGCAGCTCGAGCTTTCTGCTCAGCTCCCACCCCAGTGGGAATGCACCTTTGAGCCGGCAAAGATTCAGCAATTGGACCCGGATGCCTCACAGGAGGTCATTGCAAAAATAAACGTGCCTGACAAGACTATTGCCGGCGATTACGTCGCTACGTTCACTGCAAGGAGCCAGGAAAACAACACGCAGGCTATTTTCCGCATCACCGTAAAAACGTCCTTACTGGCAGGATGGATCGGCATCCTGGTCATACTCGCGGCTATAGGCATCGTCTGGTATCTCATACGTAAGTATGGCCGGCGATAACGGCATCTCCATTAAATATACCTTTCCACAACAACAAAACACATCATGTTACAGATGAACGATCCTATCATACAACTGAAAGGGTTGACAAAATGCTATGGGAAGAAAAAAGCAGTGGATGGTCTTGACCTCGCAATCCGCAGAGGAGAAATATTCGGTTTATTAGGACCTAACGGTGCCGGTAAAACCACCACCATCCTTATGATGCTAGGCCTCACAGAGCCCACAGAAGGCACCGCGTACGTGTGCGGATTTAATGCTACCCGAGAGCCAATTGCCGTAAAGCGTACCGTAGGTTACATGCCGGACAGTGTAGGATTCTACGATAGCATGACCGCCCTGGAGAATCTGCTTTACATTGGCCGTTTAAATGGTCTTCCGGAGCACGAAGTAAAGACAAGAGCCACAGAAACGCTGGCATTGGTAGGCCTTGCAGGTGACATGAATAGAAGTACATATACCTTTTCCCGGGGAATGAAGCAGCGCCTGGGGCTAGCAGACGTACTAATCAAAAAACCAGCCGTCATTATCCTCGATGAGCCGACGCTCGGCATTGATCCCGCTGGGGTGAGGGAATTTCTCACACTAATCAGACAACTCAGCAGGCAACACGGAATCACCGTATTGATCTCCTCCCATCACCTGCACCATGTACAGCAGGTATGTGACAGGGTAGGCATTTTCGTAAATGGCAAACTGGAAGTGGAAGGCAACATTGATACCCTTTCCGGAAACTTACTGGACCGCGAAGGATACTCTACCACCGTCACACTTGTCAGGCCCATTATACAACCATGGCCGCTTATGCCAATCTTTTCAGAACTGGATGCCGTGAAAGAAGTGTCAGTGCAGAACAACTGCCTTACCTTCTTCTGCACCCGCGATATCACACCTTCCATTGTACGCCTGCTGGTGGACAATGGATGCGACATAACCGGCGTACATCAAAAAGATTACGGCCTGGATGATATCTATCAAAAGTATTTTGAAAACAATGCAGCTGAAAATACAACTCATGAAAAGTCTGCCAGTTTCCTTCAAAGGACTTTCCTTAAAGAACAACCGTAGCAGTAACAGGTACACCGCCTGCCAAGCTCCTTCTCCCTTTCGCGTGATGGTGCGTAAAGAGATTGCAGACCATATACGTAGTTGGCGCCTCATCGTTATGATGTCACTCGTCTTACTCACTTTCGTGGTTGCCATGTACGTATCGCTCTCCGGCATCAGGAATGCTACCGGCAATCTGAGCGATCCTGATCACACTTTTCTCTACTTAAAACTGCTCACGGTTACCGACAAAGTAGTGCCGCCCTTCCATGTATTTGTAAGTTTCCTGGGGCCACTGCTTGGCATCAGCCTTGGTTTTGATGCCATCAATGCAGAGCAGAGCAATGGAACGCTGGCCAGGATCATGGCACAGCCGGTATACCGGGACAACCTTTTGCTTTCCAAGTTTGTGAGCGCGGGTATGGTCGTGACAGTTTTCTTCACTTCCCTGGTATTGCTCATGGTAGGTGGTGGTCTGCTCTTTACCGGCGTACGTATAGAACCACAGGAGGTATTAAGAATCTTCACTTTTACCTTCTTCAGCATTATATATGTTGCTTTTTGGCTGTCGCTTTCCATCCTGCTGTCTGTGCGCCTCAAACAAGGTGCTGCAGCAGCATTAGCCGCTATTGGAATATGGATCTTCCTTACCGTATTTTACCAACTCCTGGTAAAACTACTGATAAGGGCCATACTCCCCGCAGATCCGGGTATGTTGTCGCAGGAGCAGATCATAGGATATAACAATATGATTCTTGATCTGTTACGGATAGCCCCCAGCCAGCTATATACAGATGCCACTACCACCTTACTCATGCCATCCGTACGCAGCCTGGGTCCGGTAACTATGGAGGACATGGCAGGTGCTGTGCCGGCGCCGCTACCCTTTAAAGAAAGCCTTATGATCGTATGGCCGCAGGTAAGCGGATTGCTCGCAGCTACTACCGTTTGCTTTGCATGGTGCTATTACCTGTTCATGAGGAGAGAGATCAGGAGCTAACTTTCCTGAGCCGATCACTTCAAATGGTTTACTCAGGCGTCAATCTGGCTTTTGTGATTTAACTTATTAATCATCACAATTAATTGGTTCGAATTTATACCAGCATTGGGCACCATAAATGACAAACCTGCTCATAGAGCGGGTTTGTCATTTATGCATATATCGTCTACTTTATAATTAGTTGATATTGAATCCCCAAAAGTTCGATTCCATCTAAGCTTTTTATTGCCAATGCTATATCATCGCTTACCATTTTGGAACCGCTACATTTGTGAGGACACAGAGTTAAGCTCGTTTTCTTAACTTTGAAGTAATGAGTAAACAACAAAGACGTAGCTACGATAAGGCCTTCAAGCAGATGGCAGTAGAACTTTATCTGAAGGGCAAAGCTGCTTCAGATGTTGCTAAAGACCTTGGTATAGGAGTAGATATGGTTCGTCGTTGGACCAGAGAGCATAATGAGAGTGGCACACGCAGTTTTCCTGGCAATGGGAAGCAGGATCTGACACCGGAGCAAAAGGAGATCCAGGCTTTGAAGAAAGCACTCAAGGAGGCGGAAATGGAAAATCAAATCCTAAAAAAGGCGGTAACCATCTTCTCCAAGGAAGGCAACAAATATTCAGGTTCATAAAGAATCATAGTGGCAAATTTGATGTCGGGAAGATGTGTAAAGTGTTTAAAGTAAGCCGCAGTGGCTATTATGCCTGGTTAATTAGAAAACCTTCAAAACAGGCGATTGAGAATCACGCTCTAAGCGATAGAATTGAAGCAATATACCGTTCTGGCAAAGGCCGGTATGGAAGTCCTAAAGTAACCAGGGTATTCAAATCAGATGGAATACATGTATCACAACGGAGAGTAGCCCGGATCATGAGGTCAAAAGGGCTCCGTAGTGTAATTGTAGGTAAGTTTAAAGTCTGTACTACGGATTCTAATCATGACAAAGAGGTATCTTCTAACATATTAAACAGAGAATTCACTGCAACGTCACCATCAGAAAAATGGGTCTCAGACATTACATATATCCGTACAAAATCCGGGTGGCTCTATCTCACTGTCATTATGGATCTGTTTGACAGGAAGATACTGGGATGGGCGATGAGTAAAGGGATGACAGCAGCAGAAACAGTAGTAGCAGCGTGGAAAATGGCTATCAGGAACAGGTCTGTAAAAGAGCATATGATCATCCATTCAGACAGAGGCGTACAATATGCCAGTCATGAATTTCGGATATTGCTCAAATCAGGTCAAATAAGGCAAAGCATGAGCCGTAAAGGAAATTGCTGGGATAATAGTGTATGTGAAAACTTTTTCAAAATTCTCAAGTCAGAAACAGGGTTTAACAGCATTTACGATTCCTTTGAGGTTGCCAGAAGAGAAATATTTGAGTTCATAGAAATCTGGTATAATCGAAGGAGAATACACTCCCGACTGGGATATATGACACCTGAACAATTTGGAAATTCTTTAATCAAACAAGCGGCTTAACCTGGTGTCTATTTTTTTGCTGCAAATCCGCACTGTCAGCATACGTTAAAACAGTCACATCTCCGATCATTTTTTATTTTTTAAGTCTTATCGGTTTATACATATGAAACTTAGCATTGATAGCTGGATAGAAAATCGTAATTATAGCAACGACAAAGATATCAAGGAAAGCTATGAAGCCGTTACCGCCCTCCAGACTCTGAACGGGAAAAACGTAACACAGCTAATTGTTGGTGATATTAATGGATTTATCCTGATAGGCGGTGGCCCTGAACTGTTTGTTGTCACCCAAGTGGTTGGCGAGGATGAAGCATTCTTCAACCTGATTAACCCGGAGTGTGTTTCTGATGAAGAAGAAATCAGCCTCGTAACGGGTGGTCAAGCAGGCGGCTTCCCAAAAAAAAACTGTGTGCCACTGGCACTTGCAGAACAGGCATTGACATACTACGTTAAGCACGGCGACCGCTCACCATCACTGAGATGGGAAGAAGAATAACTGATGTCAATATTGAAATCTATTTTCGTAATTTATGTATTATCAATATAATTTGGTTAGAAAACACGCCGCTACTGGGCACAAAAGCAAAAGGTCGGAATCTCCGACCTTTTGCTTTTAAGGTGGTCAAGATCTTTTCTGGCCCTGCTTATCAGTTCGAGGATGATGTCGTAATAACGCTGAGCTATCACATGTACGATTTTTACTTCATCCAGAATTCCAATGAATTAAGGTTCTTACTTGACTATACTGCGAATAGATGATCTTAGTTTCGCTTCTTATCTGGATTCGTACCCCCCGCAACAACGAAAGCTACAGAGAAATACTATTTCCTTATATTATCTATTATATAATGAAAATTGGATAAATTAGATCTATTAACGATTCACCTGTTGGAATACCAAGTCCTTATTATCCATAATAAATTGTTGTCCCTGCAAGAAGTCACTTTTTATATTAGGGGTTAAATAATTTATCCACGCTGGTGATACTTCATTACGTATGTAAGCAAATAATGCCAACGAATATCCCCATTGTACTTGTGACAAATATCCTTGCGACTGCCATTCATAATAGTTTGAACCCCTAAATGATCTAAATGCATTGTTTGCATTAAAAATGCCAAGTCCAAAAATTACTGTTGTTAAATCTGTTAAGTGTTCATTGTTTTCATCTATGCGATTTTCTCCAAGTAATTTTATATGGGCAATTTCATGAGCCAGTGTAGCAACTAAACTCTCAGGATCCAACAATTGTCTAGTATTCAAGAATATTTCATACTTACCATTTTCATTCATCCCGTAATAAAGGCCCGCAGCATTCTTATCATCTTTGTCAGCTTCCAGGAAAAGATGGCCGGCGCCTGATATTTGATTAGCCTCTTCATCGTAGAAATCTAGCTCAATACTATCAGACGATACCTCCATTTGCGTCGCCACAATTTTCATGGTATCATAAGCAGATTGCTTTGTTCCGTCATATTTAATAGGAAAGGTGTTATAATCAGGAATCAACACTTTCCGTAGTTGTATATTTTCTATAAAAAAGTCTTGTAACAAAAGAAAAGCCTCTTCCAGCCATAGCCTATTTTGTTCAGTAACAGGACATCCCTCCCGTTTCTCATCCATAGGAAAGGAACTCCCCCAGTTATTATAGTCATCCTTTTCTGCTGGTTTCTCAGTTTGATAGGTTCCTTCTTCAGGTGCTTTTCCCAACATATCTATTCCAATACTGCCAGAACCACTGCAATAAAGACAGACGCCAGGACTCCATGTCCCGTTCTGCTTTAGCCTGACTATATCATCATTATCCATGTTTCCTTTACCTAAACACCTTGGGCAGGTTAATTGCTTTGACGGTTCATTTATTCTAAATAGCCGGCTAAAAAAACTCATTCTTTTTAGTTTAATTAAATCAGGGATTCGTATGCCAAATTTAAGCAAAACACTTATAGTAATATATTTATTCATATGAAAATTCGACTGCCGTTTATATTTGCTTCCAAGGCAGGTTGCGTCGCCAGCAAATGCGAATAGTTCTCCTACACGAAATACAGGAAAAAAACTTTTATCGGTTTAACAACACAGTTGACCAATGACTCCCCTTATACGCTAGAATAAACTTTACTTTTCAATAGCACTATCATTAATAACCTAACTCATTAGTAATCTTCCCCAACTGGTTCGAAAGAGCTCCGGCTACTGGGCACCAAAGCGAAAGGTCGGAGATGTCTCCGACTTTTTGCTTTTATAGTCGTCTGAGCCCGCTCTGGGCCTCTGACTATGCACTGAAAAAAGATTGCATCACGTGCCAATAAGTTATGAAAATAGCGTGCAGACAAATTGCAGCAGATAATAGTAATTTAGGGATACGTTAACCTGCACGTACTAATAATTACCCTATTGAAAATGAAAACCCCAAAGAGATGCTGCAATATCCAAGCCTGGAAAAGGCATTCGAGCTGCCATTAAAGGAAAATGATAAACTGTTGAAAGCATCCGGAGTGAAATTCATAGACGATCATATCTGGCTGAGATCTGGTGAATTTAGGGCTACACATGGCTGGCTGATTTATTTGTCGGTGAGAACAGCAAGTCTGCAAGCCCTGCTCAATGACATACTTCCAATACTGAAGGACGGTAATACACCTTTCAGAATCATCAGGAACGAGCATGAGGCCTACAGGCTGCATGCAGGCTTGTATGGGCCGCATCTGATCGGAAAGGGAATCCAGTTTCATGCCCGGACAGAAGGCGAGGGCCGGCATTTGATAGATAGGTTGTTACCTCTCACAGGGACATATGCGGGATGTATTATTCAGGATTGTATACGGATCTCAAATATCATTTATGCACAGGAGGTCAGTAACAGGATACCGCAACCAACAAAAGCCCCCTTCCCATTTACAGTGGAGAAAAAATACCGGAAGCCTGCGTCCAGGAAATTCGTCGGTCTTTTTTACCTACCGGTGGAAGAGCTGAACTATAGCCCCAAAAGCACTATCTACAAAGGTTTTAATTTTAAACGCCCCTTTAAATGGTGCTTGATCAAACAGGGCAACAGCCATACAGGTGATGATCATTTTGGCAGGGATATCCGGGATAAGTTACGCTGGCAGAAGAAGGTGATTAAAGCCCTGGAAGCACATGTAAGGACCCCAAAATTCATAGATCTTGCCGAATATGAGGCATTCTCCTTTCTCGTCCTGGAATATGTAGACGGGGTGCATGCAGGGCAATGGTTGGAACAGATCAGGCAGGGAAAAACCTGGAAGGACCTTGGGACTGATACAAAGAAGATCATACTGGAAGTCTACCTATCTATATTATCACTTGTAAAGCACATGCATGATGCCGGTTATGTACATCGTGATATCAATGAAAGGAATTTTATCATTGACGGCGGGCGCAGAACCTACATCATTGATTTTGAAATGGCCTGTTGCCTGCACGACGGACTTCCTGATCCTCCTTTCACATTAGGTACAATTGGGTATATGTCGCCGGAGCAAATGAGCTATATGAAACCCCATTTCGGTGACGATGTGTATTCACTCGGCGCCCTGCTTGCCTATTTCCTGACAGGAGAGTTACCTGAGCGGATCTTTTTCGGCGAAATGTATACAGTGAGGGGAAAACTGCAGGAGTATGCAGTGGAGTCCCGCCTGGCAGATCTGATCATAAAAATGACCGATACTAACTATTTAGAAAGAGCCACGATGAACATGGCTATAAACCAGGTGGAAGACCTGATCACCTTTTACTTATAAAAATTAATCCTATGAACTGGAAAAAAGCCATTCCCTTTGTTACGTCCCTGATGTTGGTACTGTTATTTACCTATACGGCATTGGACAAGCTCTCCGACATGAGCATCTTTGAGTACGGCCTTAAAGCACAGGTATTTCACAGTGCAATGATCCCCGCATTGAAATGGGGGATACCGCTGACGGAACTGCTTATAGTAATACTCTTGCTGGTGCCCCCCCTGAACAGGATGGGCATCGTGGCCGGCACATTTCTGATACTGTGCTTTACTGTTTATATTTTATTAGTCCTGTCAACAGTGTTCAGTAAGGTGCCCTGTGCCTGTGCCGGCGTTTTCAGAACAATTACCTGGCAGCAACAACTGGTACTAAACCTGATCGTACTTATCCCCGGAATGTTGAGCACGGCTTTCATCTGGCGCAGTATGCGCACGCGAACAATGTAACAGCTTTATGATATTTATTCATTCTAAAAATCAAATCTATGAAAATCAAACTGTCTAATGTAGTACTGGTGATCACTTCGCTGCTGGGTATAGCTGCTGTCACCGCTAAAGAAAGAAGAGAGGAATTCTATTATGAAAAGGATGGAACCGGTGAATGGTTCATCCGTGCACATGGTGGCGCTCCTTATGATCCTACCTGCTGCGTTTCAGGAGGGAATTCAGCCTGTTTTTATATTATCACGAACGAGTTTATGTGGGCGCGTGTGGACGAAGTAGATCCGGCATCTGTTACACCTGTCGGCACGAATCAGACGGATTCCTGCCGTTAACTTGTGAAACCTTATTGTATGAAGGATACCTTTCATACAATAAGGTTTTTACAATACGCAATCTATGGTTATTTTATACAAGCAATAAATACGGCAACAGCTATACCGTAAAAAAATCACCCCGCTACTTTTGATACTCCCAATATCGAGCATCCTATGACTGTTGGGGGCCATTTCAGTATCAACGAAAGCAATGGGCTTCAGATCTATACACTAACTTAGGATCAGATTAATGTATAGCTTGCCGTTATCGTTCAAGACAATTTATGATACTAAATATTTTAATAGTCCGATAAGTCCCCCCTGCTCACAGGCTTCAACTCCAGGTCTGAAAGATGATTGTTGTGCCCATATTAATTTTAAGCAGTCCTGTACCCTTACAGGATTTTTCCCCTTTTTGAGTTGCGTAAATCCTAAACTCAATCAATAAAATTATTTTAGCAGAGAAGATTCAGTGAAAAACTCCCAGGTGCAGAGACCCAAAATAACCGATCTGATTAGCTAAGATGGAAGTGCCTGTTACTTACAGAGATAAAAGTACATGCCAGACAGTGATGAATTGCCTGTATTACTGAATTCACTTAATCTTATTAAGAATAAAACACTTAACACCATACGTGAAATATATACTGAGATTGTCTATAAAAGCAGTGGAGGATTTCAAGCCGGATGCCTTAGAAGTAAAATAGATAATCTCTATTTTTGAAGATTGATCAATATGATGGCAAATGATATATATGGTGTAAACAGGAAGATTTAGATAAACTGATTTCGATTTTATCAACGTAAAAACTAAACTATAACGGTTTCAGGAGAAGTTCTCCAGAAGCTTCAGTAATCAATTTTTAAAATTTAAATCAATGGAATTTAAAGTAGTCCCCTTTACAGCACAAATCACCAGGAATGATACCTCAACAACAGTAGCACACCAGATGCAAACCATTATTGATGACAATGTGAATCAGGGTTGGGAATATATCCGGATGGATTCAGTAGAAACAGCTATCGCCGCAGACCAGGGATGTTTTGGGATAGGTGCTCAACCAGCCTTCGTTACAACTTACAACGTCCTCGTATTTAAAAAATAGTCTATGAGATGGCTGTTTATTTCTCTTATTCATATTTATTGGATTATTCCTAAAAAATGGAGAAGGCGTTGCATTTTTAAACATTCCTGCTCAAAGTATGTTTATCAAACGACGAAAGAGCAGGGTTTTCTTACAGGCATCAGAGCGCTAAAACAACGTATGAAACAGTGTACACCTTATTATGGCGTGTATATTGGGGATGATCAGGAAGAATGGATCATTTTACGTGATAATGAAGTAATAGCGAGAAGACTTACCAATGTTTAATTCATCAATGTCTCTAAAAAATCCAAACCGCTTGTGAAAGGTAAATGAGGATAAAATCCCATTTACCATCACACAGCCTTTAAAGTAAGAGGCCCAGGCATCAGGAAGCATTAATAATTTTCAAATTAACTAACGATTGTTTTCATCTTTACCTGTCAGGTAAGACGCAAGCCTAATAATCCCACTTTATTAAATTTTCAAAATTCCTTTTAAATGTGGAAAGACTACGTCCTGTGAGCTTAGCAAATCATAGTAAAGGGATGTTATATACAATGCTGCATCCGTTCCGTTCGACCCTTCGAATATCGCAGGATACCCCAATATACCCCTCCAAGCCATCTACGGTACTATCTTTCAAAGACCAGGTTAAATCCTTTGAGATTTGTCAGACCAGGGATAAAAACAATCAGGCACTATATTATTTCGATAATCTCCAAACCTCATTCGACTAACCTTCGCCATTATCCAACACCACCCGAATCACCTTTAGACATTCTATAACGCTCTTCGTGTCAGCTATAGACAATTTACAATCTACTCCGGCCTGGGACATAACAATGATGGGCCCTGGTTGAAAACTACTTCCATCACTGTCATTTCTCTTTTGCAATATCCTCATACCTGACCAACACCTGTTCCTTTAGCTCCTCAAGCATCTGACTCTTTATAGGATTAAACTGCTGTTTTTTCATTGTACCAATGGATAATTCACCATTCATGTCCCTGATGTAGTAGTTAAAAATCTCTTGAAATCCGCTCTCTTCATCTATTTTAAGAACTGTCACTGAAATAATATCAATAGGCTCACCTGGCGATATTTCATACGATTGTGGCATTGAAGTAAAATTGACTTTAATAGTATATGGTTTCCCTTTACTATCGGGAAGAATATATGAGAAGCCATTTGAAATTGCTATCATAAATTACACTTTACTACAAATTAGAGGAGAACATTCCATAATATAAATCACGCTCTTTTCCGCCTCAATCGTTCATCTGGAAAACAATTCTTACGATTATGACATTCTTCCATGATAATTCCCCTCTCAAATTGCCACCTACCAGCTATTACAGATTATTACACCTTACACAACCGCATCCGGAATTTCCAGCAGCATAATAGCCTCCCCCAGCCCCAAGCCCAATTCCGCTCTGGTCAATACCAATATATCCATGTAACCCATCCCTGCCTTGAGAAAAACAGGAGGTATGTTTTTAAGATTATCATTGTTACCATCGTGGATCTCATGAAACTTATCAATTATCTCTTTGGAGAACTTGCCGTTAATTTCCATACTTTATCTGTAAATAAAACCATTTGAGTATTAGCCCAATTATCTTCAGTTTGTTGTATATTATACGAGTGGAAAGGTAAAAAAGGAATTTAAAAAATACAAACTAGTTGGTATTTTTTAAATTCTCGCTTCTTTTTAGATTTACACTACTACTAACCCCCATTTATTCCGATTATACGAAACACCCATTATTATAACAACCAGGAACTATTCTACCTGGGTCAATCGTCATCTTACGCTATCACAAGAACACTTAACTAACTATTCATTATTCAACTCTTCAGCAATTAAACACAAAACTCACATGATGAAATACTATATTATTGCCGCTATTGCCCTACTCCTTGGCATATTTTCCTACTTAAAGCTATTTGCTAACTCCAATTCTATAGATCGAACTGAAGACTATATTATAGTTGAACGGGCCGGAGCGGCTGATCTGGAAGAAGCAGTACGTTTTCAGATGACTAATGGATTTCAACCATTAGGTGGTGTTAGTGTTAACGAACAACGTTATACGCAAGCCATGGTCAAGTAGCGCTTTTATTTCATTAGTACATCTCAGACATATTTATAGCTCTTTTAGAAAAGATATAAAGGCAATTAGAATTACACTAATAATGTATTTCCGATTGCCTTTGCTGACTGATCCTTTAATAATAAAATTGATTGCAGGAGATTAAAATAAAGGTTGAGCCTACCGTGGGAAGATGTTATTCTGTCCGATTAAACCTGATGTCGTTCCATAAGTTGCCTTTGTAGTGTGTTGGGGATAGTAACATAATAGGTGGACATCAATAACTCCCACTACCTAAAGTCGAACTTAACGGACTTCCGCACTTGCTTATACAATTTTGTTCCTGTATTTTACCTAAAAATAACCCGATGAAGCTTTCCAGTGTGCCTGTACTTATATTATACCTGTTGTTCACCCTATCTCCCCAGCGTGTCACCGCACAAACGTTATACAAACCTTTACTGCTCAAAAACGTACAGCACCTGCCATTGCCGGATACCTCTCACGTCGTGTTTGTCCTGCTCGCGTTCAATGATGCTGCAGAAAATATCGCCGTCGCCAACCTTGATGTTGAGATGCCTGTGAAATTGAATGTGATCGCAGCTGCTCCACTCGGCAAGGGTAAGCTCATTGCCTTTGGCAGTGGCGCCTATTTACATAAAGATCTGCTTCATGACGCCAACGTACAGCAACTGGTGCAAAACATGTTCATATGGGCGGGTAATGGTCGTAAACGCCCCAAAATGGGCCTTTATACAAGTGCAGACAGCTCCTTCCTGCAACTGGCATCTCAGCGTCATATAAGTACCTACCCCATAAGCAACGCAGGTATAGAAAAAAATACTGATATTATCTACCTGGAAACAGATGTAACTGATAAAGATACACTCAAAACCCTGGAAACCTTTGTACGTAATGGAGGCACGCTCATACAGGTGTCTCCTTATGAGCAAATATATTATAAAATGCTTGCTGCTCCCGGTACCATACAGAATGCCGGTATCAATACGCTGTTGGCAAAAGCCGGTCTCTATGATATAAACATGGCCTTTTATAGTACTTATCAAAATAAGGAACTGATCTTAGATAGTGTACCTGACTATCTCCATCTGTCCAGTATGCTCCCTTTGCTGAAACGCCCGTCTACCGGCATCGTTGATGATATTACCGATAAGTATATCGTGCAGCCTACTGTGGACCTGTTGTTCGAAAATAACGATATTAACGCCGCTGTTCTGCAGACCCTTAAAGCGCAATATAAGGTGCCGGATACCCTGACAATTCCCACACCGCAAAATCCGCTAATATTGTCAAATACGGAAGAAAAGGTACGTTATCATCTTACCCGCCGTTTTTTCGGGAAGACGCGTTCTCTTATCGACGATAAACATGCAGTATCTCCAGGCGCCCGTTACTTTCCCGGCCTTGTACCGGATACCGCTACCCGCATTACCACCAGTATCACGGTACCGGTGCAGGTAGGGACACAAGGTTTGCTGGAACCTACCGCCATCTACTTCAGACCACATCCTACAGGACTGTATGTACCGCCTGGCACGGAAGTGAAGGTTATACTGCAAAGTAAAGACAAAACACAGCATCTGAAAGCACAGATAGGGGTACACAATGATGACCTGGCGGACCTCACCCAACTGACCCGTAGTGCCGAAAATATGGTACGCACCTTCTCACTGGACAATGACACTACACTTATCTACTCCCCTTTTGGAGGACTACTGCAGCTCAATGTTAGTGATACCACTACACTCAAAGAGATCACCATTACCGTAACAGGTGTTGTCAAGGCGCCCTACTTTAAACTGGGTCAGACCAGTGAAGCCTCCTGGATAAATAGCATTCGTAACAACCCGGCTCCCTGGGCTGAACTGGCCACAGATAAAATCATCCTTACTGTACCTGCTTACCGCATCCGCCAATTGGATAATCCGGTGAAACTTATGCAGTTCTGGAACGAAGTAATGGATGCAGATGCCGATCTGGCCAGGATATCCCGTATCCGTTCCCATCCCGAAAGAGTAGTCGTAGACCAGGATGTCGCATATGGTTACATGTACACAGCGCCAGAGCGCATCATCGTGCCGGATGATCAAAGTTGTGCATTGATGCTGGATGAATCCCAGGTTCGCGCTAACGGCTCCTGGGGACTGTTCCACGAATTAGGACACCGTCATCAGTTCTGGGGCATTGACTTTGGCGAATTACAGGAAGTTACGGTAAACCTGTTCACCATGCATGTTTATAATAAAGTACTGCACAAAGGCATCTACAATCACGAAGAAATTGCCAGTAAAGAAATTGTATTGAAAAAGATCAACAACTACCTGCAAAACAACCCATCCTTTGAAAAGTGGGGTCAGGATCCCTTTCTGGCGCTTTGCATGTACATAGAGCTCATACAGCAGTTTGGCTGGCAAAGTATAGAGGATACTTTTACAAAATACAGGGCTATGCCGAAGGAACAATACCCTCAATCGCAGGAAGACAAGCGAAACCTTTGGTTCCTGACTATTTGCGATGTAACCAAAACCAATCTTACACAATTCTTCGATATCTGGAAAGTACCTGTGTCAGATCATGTGAAGGAAAAAGTAAGCACCTATCCTTCCTGGCTGCCTGATGAACTGAAGCACTATGATACGCAGAAAGCGCCTGTCCATTAAAAGTTCAACACTGTCTGAATTCCAGCAATATTCCCTATATTAATGAAGGCGATAGTACGGCTTTCAAGTAAGCTTTAAAATATATTCAATCGTTTCGCCAATGAAGTCAGCACCTTTTTACAAAACGTCCGTAAACTTAGGATCATTCTTCAATCCTTTTTCAAGATCCTCCCTGTGTTCCTCTCCCCATTTTTCCATCACTATAATAAGCGGAACTAAGTCATTACCTAATGGCGTCAACTTGTATTCCACTTTAGGCATCTTTGTATTGTATACCTGTTTTTCCAAAAAACCATGATTCACCAGTTCCCCTAACTGCTTATCCAGTACTCTGCGATCACCATTCTGTATCTTTTGTTGTAATTCACTGGGGCGGTGAAACCCCTGGGACACATAATAAATAAGCATCAACTTCCATTTCCCATTCAATAATTCTTTAAAGAAATGTAGACCACAATTTATTTGAATGGGTGTTTTCTTCTTATACATGAATTTATAAAATTAGGTGAAAGAGGTGTTAGTAAAAATACCCGCATAAAATTGTCCGGTATTGACTGCCAGTCAGCTTAAAAATAGCTTTGCATTTAAAATAAAAAACATGCTGAAATTCACATTTCTAATCCGCCGGACTGATGGTATGAGTAAAGAAGATTTCATTAATTACCATCGTCAGCATCATGCGCCGTTATTTATGTCCATTCCTGAATCTCAAAAGTACGTTAAAAAATATGTTGTCTCCCATCCTACCGAAGTAGCAGGTTTTCCCGCGCCTCAATACGATGGTGTCACTGACATCTACTTCTCTTCAATGGAAGATTTCAATACGTTTTTCTCCAGCGAAAATTACAAACTGAAGGTACATCCGGACGAAAGTAATTTCTTCAAGTTGAATGAGGTAGTAAGCCTGGTCTGTGACGAAAAAATAGTAGTCGATGTAACAATAGCATAATATTGAATAGATGCTATATCCACAGGTGACCATCTAAAAGCAAACGCCGGAGATTAATATCCCCGGCGCTTTTACTCATATCGGTCAAAAATTTATGTTACACGGTTTGTTAAGAAATCAGCTGTAACTACGACTAACGCAAGCCCTTAGCTCAACTAAAAGACTCCCTGAATGCTGAAGGAGACAATGCTGTCTTCGCCTTAAACAACTTACTAAAAGACTGTGGATGCTCAAAACCAAGTTCATAGGCAATCTCACTGACGGAAAGTGTAGTCGTTGACAATCTTTCTTTCGCTTTTTCAATCAGCTTCTCATGAATATGTGCCTGGGTACTTTGTCCAGTCAACGCGCGTAACATATCTGTCAGATAATGCGGAGACAAGTTTAATTTACCTGCAAGATATTCCACCGTAGGAAGTGATCGCTTAAAATCATCATTCGTTTCAAACCATTTATCCAGGAGCTGTTCAAGCTTCATTAGTAAATCACTGTTAACCGCTTTACGGGTGATGAACTGCCGTTCATAAAAGCGATTACAATAATTCAAGAGTAAGTCTATCTGTGAAAGCATCACCGGCTGTGTATGTTTGTCAATATGCTTTCCCTCCTGTTCTATCTTTCTGAAAACGTCTATAATGTTCCGCTCCTCCTGTGCAGAAAGATGCAGTGATTCGTTCACGGCATAAGAGAAGAAACCATAATTTCTGATAGTCGTCGCCAGGGGATGTCGTCTTAAAAAGTCCGGATGCAACATGAGTACAAACCCTTTCCCAAATTGAGGACCAGCTGTACTTTCATCTACCATTTCAAGTAATTGCGCCTGTCTGGGTGAAGTAAAACTCATGATCCCGGTGTCAAAATCATAATACTGCTGACCATACTTCATCCTGGCCCGGACCTCCCTTTTCAGGGATATCGTATAAAAATCAACAGAAAAGGGTTGCCAGATATCATCGTTAGCGGATTTTCTATCCTGCAGACGCGCCACGCTCACCAGCGGATGTGTAGGAGCTGGTAATGATAATAAACGGTGAAATGCTGATATCGTTTGAATATTATTCATAAACGGCTGATCTGTAAATTTAAGCAAAAGGGATTACCCGTTAACAGGGTAATCCCTTTTGCACTAACTGATTGCTATTCCGCCGAAAGAGCTTTCTGCAGAAAGGGAACAATTTTCCCAACTGCTTCCGTTGTCGCTGCCGGTTGATCATAAAGATCGTAATGGCCAGCTCCTTTTACGGTATGAATGCTTTTATCTTTTGACGCAGCTTTATTATACAGCTCAAAGCCATCTCTGTAAGCGCCGAATGAACCGACCCTATCTCCCACTATCACCAGTAAAGGCTGCGTTAATAAATATTCTGCCAGATGGAAAGCATCAAATGCCATGATGGAACTGATACTGGTAAAGCGCAGCTGATTGTTGGCATTCGGATGTTCTCCCCTGGAGGTTCTATAATAATCTATTGCCTCCAGCAGATCCGCATCTGTCAACCCAGCCTGCCTTGCAGCTGCTGCAGACGCCGGCGTCCACGGTGTAATCAAGGCAGCTGCTCCGTTTGCTTCTGCCGTACGTTGTCGGCCGACTGCTTCCAGTGTTGCTATTGTACTGTTTTCTCTGTAAGCGCGACCGATATTCGTAGGAGAAACAGACACAACCGCTTTGATACGTCTTTCCGTAAGGGCTGCATTTGCCGCGTAACCACCACCCGCACAAATCCCTAGTACACCGATACGTTCACTACCTACAAAGTCTACAGTAGTCAGATAGTCCACCGCACAACGGATGTCTTCCACACGGGTCACAGGATCTTCCAGGTAACGGGGCATACCGCCGCTTTCCCCCTGAAAAGAAGCATCAAAGGCGATTGCTATAAATCCCTCCTTCGATAGTTTAGCCGCGTAGAGACCTGCCGTCTGTTCTTTTACGCTGCTACCCGGATGAACACAAATAATTGCTGTATGCTTTTTGGTTTTATCAAGGTTGTCCGGCAGATAAAGATCTGCCGCAACTTCCCAGGCCCTGTTTGAGAATTTTACTGATTGTTGCATTGCTTATTGGTATTGCTTAACAGCTGCAAATTTCAGTTAAGAGTAATTGCCCGACGTTGTCAAATCGTGTTTTGTCGTAGCCATTCCACTGATTCCTCACCTTATAGCGAAGTGTTCAATTAAAAAAAATGGTCCGGCAAGACTACCGGACCATACGCTTAAACCTACAACTGTTACACTATTGTGCAAAGTAAGATGAGTACCTCATGGATAAAGACCTACGTACTTATTCATATCTTCCGGGGATTAACTATTGTATATATAACAATCATCATTGATTGCTATGCAAATGTGAAATCAAAAAAAGCTTTCTAAAAATTTTTGAGAAAAGTGAGGGAATAATGCGAAGCACCTTCTATCCGGATCGACGCAATAGTCCGGATCAAGGTTGTTCCGCTTCAAATTGGCGAACGATCTCGTACATCCCCATATCGAATTGCGCGAACTGCAATGCCTCTTCTAAATAAGGTGAAGCAACGGCATTTTTTCGCATATTCTCATAATCTTCCCTGCTGCGCCATTGTGCATACATCGTGACTTTTGTACCATCTACACTTTTATGTAAGGTAGCCGCAATAAAGCCTTCAATAAACTTCACACTTTCTTCTGTAGCCTTTGTTAACAAGTCTATGAGGCGTAACTGGTTCTCCGGCGCTACTGTAAATACATTGATCAACACAATTGCCTGATTCATGCCTGTAATATTTATAACAAGATGATTAATAGGTACAAATTTAAAGCAATCCAACAGACCTGACTTTATTCAGAAGTCCAAAATTCTTTGTTTAAAAGTTCAAATATCTGGTATATCGTGATGGACAACAATGTATTCTGTTCCTGGTGTAAAAAGGTAATTAAGGGGTTCAATAAACACCGCGTGCATGCCGCTATTTATAAGCAACATGCACGCGGTATGTATAGTAGTATGCGATTGACAACCGCCCGATAAGAGATTCCTGTATTATTCGGCTTTATCCAGTCTATATAATCTACCCTGATCTGTCACGGCATATAACGCGCCGTCTACACCCTGTGTCACATCCCGAAAACGCTGCCCTTCTCCACCCAGCAGTCTTTCCTCGCCTACAACCTTATTATTTTCAATAACAAGTCGTACGATATGCTGACCACTCAATGCGCCGATAAACAGGTTATTCTTCCATTCAGGTACCCTGTCGCCACCATAGAAAGTCATACCACTAGGCGATACGACAGGATCCCAGTAGTAAACAGGTTGCTCAAGTCCTTCTTTTTGCTGGATCCCATCTCCCACTTTCTGACCACTATATTCGATGCCATAAGTGATTGTAGGCCAACCGTAGTTCTTTCCTGCCTGTATGTGATTTATTTCATCACCACCACGTGGACCATGTTCTGCCTGCCACAAGTCGCCGGTAACGGGATGAATAGCCAGACCCTGCGGATTACGATGTCCGATAGTATATAATTCTGGTAAACCGGCTTCTCCAAAGGTAGGATTACCAGGAGCCGGCTGACCATCTTTAGTGATATGTACGATCTTACCAAGGGCTGCGGTGGTGGACTGTGCCAATGGTCTTGTAGCCAGATCAGAACGTTCTCCGGTACTTACGAAGAGATTACCCTGTGCATCAAACACGATGCGGCTGCCATAATGCAGTGTTCCATTATATGCAGGGATAGCCCGATAAATGACTACTGCATTTTCTATTGCTTTCTCGTCATTTGCCAGACGGCCTTTTGCTACGGCTGTAACGGTACCACCAGCGACATTTTCAGAAAATGTCCAGTATACCATGCGGTTTGTGGCGAATGCAGGATCAAGCGTCAGACCCAGCAGACCACCCTGACCATTTGAATTTACGGCAGGTAATCCGCTGATTGCTGCACCAACGGTACCGGTTTGCGTAACAATACGCAGAACGCCTCTTTTTTCAGTAACGAGGAATCTGCCATCCGGAAGACTTTTGACACTCCAGGGACCTGTCAATGAAGAGGTAATGACGGTGGTATCCAGGCGGGTGCTTGTACGTACACCTGCGGCCCTCGTTTGCCCCTGGAAAGCCGGTTGATAATCCGTATTAGGATCCTGCGTTTCAACAGGCGGATACTTCGGGTCATTTGATCCTTCATTGTCATCGGAACATGCATACAGCGCAAGTGTAGCACTGGCAGTAAGAATGAGTAATAGGTTTTTCATCACTTTGATTGTGTTTAAGTAGAAAACGGGTTATGATAGTTCGCGGTTGTACTAGGATACTTTACAATTTTTATGCCTTACTTTCCTTGTTCCAGGCCGGCAAGCTGCCTGACTGCTTCATTTTTACCATTGGTCGTGGTGTATTTCTCCGGATCAATTCTGATATTCTGGCATCGGTCAGTTATTAATCTCATATTTGTTATCCTTCGTTAATCCTTCGTTGCGCAACGCAGTCTGAACGAAGGATAATACCTATCAAATCAATAGCAAAGCCTTGTTAAAGCAAATATACACCAGTACATACGAGATTATCCTGCATACCCGGATATAGTATATACCTATTTCTGTTATCTTTAAATATGCGTTTTTAGGGGCAGATATATCACTTCGGATAACAGCTTAGTTTATGGATCCAAATCAATTAAAAAAACTGCTGACAGATGAATGTTATCAGGATATCTTATCGCGGATAGCGAGAGAGATCAATCATCCTGTCGATGATACAATTGATGTTCCGCTCCTATCTGTGGGATGGGACAGGATCAGGCATTCCACACTACAGGAGGCAGATTTTTATCGGTTACTGCAGGAATACAGCACATTACTTGTGCAATACTATGCGAAGGGGTATGCCTTGTTTTTAGAAAACTTGTCCAAAACATTTCCCAACTGGGAACAAGCGGAGGAAGATATAACAGATGAGGCAGCAGAGGTATCTACTGTGCCAATATTAGCATTAGCTACGACGATGATTGAATTCTATTACTTACTGAATAATGATCACGCCGGACTGCTCAGCTTTTTTAAAAAAGAAGATATTGAAGATCCGGAAAGTTTTCTGGATCAATGTAAGACACCTTTTGAGTATACGATGAGTGCTAAAGATAATCGTCTTTAGCCCTTCCCACAATTTAGTGATGGGGAAAAACCCTGATTACCTTTACAAATCTTCCCATATAATATGGGTTCAATGTCGTCTCAGTTACCCCATTCGCCTTACCGGAGGTAGAATGTATAAATACAACGCTATCATCTGCCTGTGTGATGATGCCCATATGTCCGACGGTCCTTATGGTGCTGTCGGTGCCTGTAAACAGAATAAGATCACCGGGTTTTCCTTCAGCAAGCGAGACTGTTTCCCCTTCATTGGTGAAACCCGCCGAGGTTCTTGGCACATCTATTTTAAAGTGATTAAACACATAGGTTATAAATCCTGAACAGTCAAATCCTCTGCGGGGATCTGTGGAACTATATTTATACGGAATACCTTTCAATGTTTTGGAAAAGGCTAATAGTTCATCCGGATTCGTTGTGCCTGTCTTGATGCTGGATGTACTAACAGTAATAGTTGTATCAGGAGGACTCATCAGTGAATCATCCGTGTAAACGGGCAACTGTTCCAATTCGGTCTTTTTTTCCGGTACTTCGGTGCACGACAGCAACAGGGGAAATAGCAGTTTCAGGACAGTTGTTCTATACATACTCAAATATAATACTTCAATTTATATAATAATAATTTTATAAATATATAATAATGTCTTCATTCAGACGACTCTTACTACACAGGGTATTCCTGTTTGTAACAAACTTTGTACCTTCACAACCTCATTCCTCATTTACACTGGTTTGTTTACTACCTCTTTGAGACCCCACACATTTTCAACCCCCAAAACTGCAACTCTCATGAGCGACGCAACCTCTATGCAAAACACCACAAATCCCAACAAAGCACTATGGGAAAAGGGAGACTTTACACGCCTTGCAGCAACCATGCGTGAAAGCGGCACCGAACTGATCTCAAAACTCGACATTACACCAGGTATGGACGTACTTGATCTTGGTTGTGGTGATGGCACTACTGCCCTTCCGTCGGCCCGTCTTGGCGCCAGGGTATTAGGAGTAGATATTGCCCGAAACCTGGTAGCCGCAGGGAATAAGCGTATCGAGGAAGAGGGTCTGACTAATATTCGTATCCTGGAAGGAGATGCTACTCATCTGGAAGGAATTGCGGATGCCAGCTTTGACCTCGTTGTAAGCATTTTCGGTGCCATGTTTGCCCCGAAACCATTTGATGTGGCAAAAGAGATGGTAAGGGTAACACGACCCGGTGGAAGGATTGTAATGGGCAACTGGATACCTGGCGACCCAACCCTGGTAGCACAGATATTGAAGGTCAGTGCTGCTTATACGCCTCCTCCACCGGAAGGCTTTATCAGTCCCGTTTTATGGGGAATAGAAGACAACGTAAAAGAACGGTTTGGTCAGGCGGGTATTTCTGCGGATAACATCTCCTTTATCAGGGATACCTACACCTTCCAGGCGCCATTCCCTGCCGCCTCATTTGTAGAACAATTCAGGCTGTATTATGGTCCCACAATGAACGCTTTCGATGCTGCAGAAAAAAATGGTAAGGCAACAGAGCTGCAAAAGGAACTGGAAGAATTATTCGTTCGGGAGAACAGGAGTAAAGATCCGGATAAGACCTCTATTCCGGCAACATTCTTACGTGTGACCGTTCAACGCTGATACAGTGTCAGTCTTTATTATACCGGTATTGCGCAGCTATTCATTCTTACGTATTTAGCATGAACCGTTGTGTAATACCGGTATAATATTGTTGAAACAGAGCGAATAACTAAAATATTAAGATAATACCCGGAACAACCGTATCATTGCTCAACGAATCAGTTGCTTTTCTTTTAAAAAATCGAATATCAATTTATCTACTTCGGAAATCTTGTCTTTATCGATGTACTGTAACCATCTGACTTCCTCAATTTCTGCAGCAGCGCTGATCTCACCTGAATATTCAGCCGTATAACATGTCATTTTTACTTCAATGCCTGCTGTATGTCCATGCGCCTGTGCCTGAAAGATACCTACCAATTGCAGTGTGGCTATATGCAGGTCAACACTCAATTCTTCTTTTATTTCCCTGCATAATGCCTGTGCATCGGTCTCACCATCTTCTCGTTTTCCTCCGGGAATATAGTATTTATCCTTACCATAACTTCTCGTGGAGAGGATGGCGCCGTCTTTTATTTCAATCCAGGCGAGTTTGTCAATGAGTTTCATTTTTCAAATATCGGACGTAATCAATTCTCCAGGATGGTTTTTCTATGCAGATATCCCCATTCTTTCAATGCATAAATAACAGTATGCAGAGATCTGGTATGTGCAGTCGTGTTATATTCAACAACGGGTGGGAAAGCATCATACATTTTTCTTTCGACCAGCTGATTGGCTTCCAGTTCTTTCAATTCCTTCGACAACATTCTATCACTGATCCCTTCTATATCACGGGCAATTTCCTTAAAACGTCTGGCTCCATTCAGCAGACTAATCAATATCTGCAATTTCCATTTTCCACTCAACACATCCAATGCATCGCGGACAGCAAGTAGATCCTTACTGGAGCAGATCTTATCCTGGTGACAATTCTCTTCCATTTGATAACAGTTATCGTTACTTATCTTTTTGTTAGCGCTTACCCAAAGTTTAGTGCTTACAGGCGATCAGCAAATATAAATAGTTTTGCGTCGTTATCCGGGGAAAGCAGGTCAGTTCATACGTAGACAGAATCAGACATACTTACGCAAGGAAACAATCAACTATCAAAAGAAAAAATGGAAAACAGGGTATTAATATTTGGCGCAACCGGCAGGACAGGATTGATCGCAACAGCGTATGCGATTCAACAGGGATATCATGTAACGGTGCTTGTTCGCAATCCGGAAAAAATAACCATCCAATCAGATAAGCTCCGCATAATAAAGGGCTCGCCTGCCAATATTGAAGAGGTACGTATGGCGATGAAAAATTGCAGGTATGTGATCAATTTATTAAGTGCACTTTCGCAGGAAGAGAGTTTTTCCTTCAAAAAAATCGATGCGCCGCATGTACTGGAAAAGAGTATAAAGAATGCGATCCTTTGTATGCGGGAATATGGTATAAAGCGGATACTGTCGTTATCATCCATTGGTGTAGGAGATTCTTATAAATATGCACCCTGGTTTATGCGGCTGATTATAAAAATCACGAATTTCAGTATTGTATTTGCAGACCACAATGCACAGGAGCAATTATTAAGGGAATCGGATCTTGACTGGACGATTGCCAGACCAGTGGCACTTAACAATGACCAAGCTTCAGGTACGCTGGTGGTCAACTACAATAAAAGACCCCGTCCGTTTAAAATGAGCCGAAAACAGCTGGCAGCTTTTTTTATCAATAATTTAAATACGAGTGATTATATTCATAAATCGCCTGTTTTATCTGAATCAGCCGCTGGTAGTTAACTGGTTTTAAGATAAAAAGGAATCCACTTTATCAGCGAACTCCTTTTTGTGTGCTATATCCAACGTATATATGAAACCTATTTTGTAAAATTATTCACTTCAATAATTGCATCTGCAAATGCCTGCGGTGCTTCCTGCGGAAGGTTGTGTCCTACACCGCCGGTAAGTGTATGATGTGCATATTTGCCTTTAAACTTAGCAGCATATTTTGCAGGATCGGGATGTGGCGCACCATTGGCATCGCCTTCCAATGTAACGGTAGGTACTGTAATATCAGGTGATGCAGCCAGTTTCTTTTCCAGATCATCATACTTTGCTTCTCCTTCAGCCAGACCAAGTCTCCAGCGATAGTTATCGATAACGATCTTCACATGATCCGGATTATCAAATGCAGTTGCTGACTGGTTGTACACTGCATCGCTGAAATTCCATTTTGGGGAGGCAGTCTGCCAGATCAGCTTATTAAAGTCATGGGTGTTTGCCTCATATCCTGCACGACCACGTTCTGTCGCGAAATAAAACTGATACCACCAGGACAATTCTGCTTTAGGAGGTAAAGGTGTTTTATTAGCCGCCTGACTACCGATCAGGTAACCACTTACCGATACCAGTCCTTTTACACGTTCAGGCCAGAGGGCGGCCATAATATCAGCAGTACGTGCGCCCCAGTCAAAACCACCGACTACTGCTTTTTTAATTTTCAGTGCGTCCATAAATTCGATGATGTCTACGGCCACCACTGATTGTTGTCCGTTACGTGGTGTAGCTGCCGACAAAAACCGGGTCGTACCATAACCACGCAGATAAGGTATCAATACCCTGAATCCTTTGGCCGCCAGGATATCAGATACTTCTTTATAACTGTAAATATCATATGGCCAACCATGAAGCAATATTACCGGTTCTCCGTCAGCCGGCCCTGCTTCTACATATCCCACATCCAGCACACCCGCTTTGATCTGTTTCACATGATCAAATGAGGCATCCTTAGTTTGTGCGTTGACGGTATTCAGTCCGCCGATACTCAATGCGGCAAATATTAAAGCTATACCCAGGAAATGACGGCGGAGGAAGTTTATGCTGTTGTTCATACTATTGAAATTAATTTTGTCAGTAAATTTTCGTTCTGTGTATTTGTGTTATGTGCTTTCAACACTTCGAAGGTACATTGACACAGGACTCAATACCAATCACTTATACCGTAAACCGGACACAATTATCCGTGAGTCAGACATTTGGAGAAGCGAAATTTCATGTGAGGAGACGGTGGGGCTGTTCAATCAGGGATTAAGTCTGCGGAGTCTTGTTAAAAATTATTTTTAGGAGACAGATCCTTTACCAGATTGCATTTCCGGACGGCAGCGTCCGGAATAAAGAGGATGGATAAAAAAATATTTCATAATAAGGATAAAAGTTATACATTTGCACTCCCTGACACGGAAAACAGATGCCCAGATGGCGAAATTGGTAGACGCACTGTGTTCAGGTCGCAGCGCTCGCAAGGGTGTGCTGGTTCGAATCCAGTTCTGGGCACAAAAATAACAAGACCCGCTCACTTCACTAAGAGCGGGTCTTGTTATTTTTGTGCCCAGTAGCGGAGCTCGCGTAACTATATTATAATCAATTAAATACAGGTTCGATTCAAGTTTATCCTCCTAATATCCTACCACTATTATTGACGAGCAATATCAAATAAGCCTTTACCTTGTAAATGAATAAGTTGGCTTAATGTCATGTATATGACTGTAACAGGTGATATTTATGGATTAAGTTCAACACTTGTCGACACAACAATGAGGTTTATTTTTCAAACGATTAGTCATAAAAAATCGAATCTGTATTGCTGTCTGTTATCCCCACTTCACTTACTCAACTTTTCTTTAAATCCTCAACATGACACGTCTATAGGCAATAGGTTACCTTAATCGCTGAAAGGCAACTAATATTAACCTACTCTTTACAAATGAGGAAGATATCTCAAAAAGAGATCTGATAGGGAGCTAAGCTCACTTCTCTTTTTTGTTGCTAGTCAAACTTTTTTACGTAAAAACTATTACATAATTAATTATCCGCCTTATGTCACAAACATTACTTGAGCTTCTGGATTTTTGTACGAAATTAATTGCTCCTATTCTTACGTTTATATTTACAATCGGTGGGTTCTTTTTAAAAAAAGAAAAAGAAATCACATATTTTGACGGCGAGAGAGAAATTACACAAAAAAAAAGAACTCCCTGGCATACCATTTCCGTAATAGGAGCAAGCATCTCTGTCTTCGTGATTTTATCTGGAATACTTATTGACAAAAAACTAAACGAGGTAAAAGAAATTCTCAAGCGTCAGAAAGACTTAAATAACTCTGTAGCCGAATACATAAAAGACTCTATCGCTGAATCTACACGAAACTTTAAAGATTCGATTGAGCAAGCAAAGATTGATAGCCTTAGACACAGAACTGACAGCATCTACATTGCCGCAGAAAAAATGTCATCAAACATGACCGAATCGATGGAAAACTTTAATATACTCAAGCAAAAAACAAATGAACTCCAACACCCTTTAGAGCCAATCATAATTAGAATAAGTGAAAAAATTTGGATTGAAGAAAATGACGATAAATATCAAAACTATTTATCGATACTCAGATTTGCCGATTCACTTACTGAAATTAATAGCGGGTCAGTTCAAATTTCTGGGATTAATGATACTCCTTACATTGTTAAGTATTTGCCTAAAATTCATTCCACAAACTATATGACAAAAATCGACACATTCATACTGCAGAATTTCATGTCCAAAATGCACTTGACTTTCACTGAAAAAAATTTCAACCACGATACAATTTTTGAAGAAGATGAAAAATTACGAATGGAATTATACCCTTATACTTTCAATAATTTGACTTATTGTATATCCATGAATAAATGTCATCCATGGATAACTCTCACATATGACATCAAACCATTGATTTCAAATCAAGCAGGCTCATACAGTCTTCATTCATTTTATAATGGAACAATGCTCATAGAATATTTAGGTAAAAATGGCTATTCGCTTCCTACAGCCAAATTAAATAAAACGGTATCTTTCTCTCTACTACAAGTTGGTGGTGAAACAAAATTTAACCTCAACACACGTACTTGCCCATGGATTTGTATACAACAAAGATCAACATCTCAGCAATCTATTAATTCCTCTTGGAAGAAAATAAAAATGCCCATAAATTTAAATAGCATATTGGTAAAAAACTAAGAACAGAAACCTTTAGGAAACTGTTTGGCCATAAAATCTCGGACGATAAGTTTCCTTATTTCCCTGACAAAGAGCGATTGGCTAACAATCAACTGTCACTAATTTGGATAACTTAACGACAATCAAAAGCCATTGGTTCCGGGTAGAGCGGTTCGTTACCTCCCCGCTCCCCCACAGACCCCCATGAGCGGATTTCCCGCATACGGTTCCTCTGTTTACGGTTTCGCTAATTGATAACTGTGATAGACCTTCGGTCTTACAAGGGGTATCCACTCCATCGTTAGCTTCCTTATCTTTTCCCATGTCCAGACACGCTTACCCCCTCGATGGTTTAGCCATTTATAGAGTAAGTTTTTAGTCCGGTTATAGTACGTGTGCAGCTTCCTGATATTGAATGTTATACCATAGTAGGCATAGTGGCCGCGTAGTTTCTGGTTCAGTGATTCTATAAGTTCTGCTATAGGTAGCTTGTGTCTATAGAACTTGATCCAGTCACTCAGACGCTTCAAAGCCGCATTCAGTTTCTTACTGCTTGTTTTCCGCTTAAGGATACGTTTTCCATTTCGGCTTTTACTTATATAGTGAGTAAAAGCTAAGAAGTCAAACGTGGTACGGGGATGATCTTCTCCATCATCGTCCAGATCTATTAATCTGGTCTTGTCTGGATGTAGGGTCAGTCCGTATTTACTTAATCGTTTCGGTAAAACTGCCATCACTCGTAATGCATCTTCCTTGTTGGTAAACCCAAGAAGAAAGTCATCCGCAAAACGGATCATAAAACTGTCATCCTTCAGTAATCGCTGGATTTGATCTTTAAACCAGGTATCCAGTACATAGTGTAGGTAAATGTTACTCAGTAACGGAGATATGCTACCTCCCCTGAGGAGTACCTTCCGTAGGATACACGACCTAACCCTTTTCAAGTATACCTGCCTTCAACCACTTGTCTATCATTTTCCTTATCACACCATCTTTTATCTTTAGGTCAAAGGAACTCACGCAGGCAACCATGATTGATGCTACCAAAGTAGTTTTGCATGTCTGCGTCTATAATGTAACGCGTCCGGTTCATGCTCACTTTTCTGGACAGTTCTTTCTAATGCCTGGTGTTGGGATTTGCCCGGCCTAAATCCATACGATTCATGATAGAATATCCCTTCATATATCGGGGTCAGGACGCGCGACACAGGCGTCTGCAACAGCTTATCTTCCACTGTCGGAAGACCTACGGACGCAGCTTTCCATCTCCTTTAGGTATAAATACCCGCCGGATGTTGGGTGCACGGTAGTTACCGCTCCTAAAGGCCGTCAATAACTCGGGGATTCTCTCATTTCTTTGTTCATTGTAATCAGTCCATTTCTCCGCATCTACTCCGCTTGCACCCTTCTTATTCAGGGAATCGAAGCAGTCATGCAATAGTCTGATATCAATAAAATCATGCAGGTTTGTCAGCGCTTCTCCCGGATACTTCATTGCCCGAGCCGCTATCTGCATCTCTACTGTTAACACTTCGTTCATGTCTCTGGTACATTTAGTGTTGCTAAGATGCTAATTCCGTAAACAGACATCCCCCTTCCCTACTAAGTGGCTTTCATAGAGCTGATTTCCCACCCTTCTAACGGTACTATGAGGATGCTAAGACTGCCTTCGTCCTTCTCCTTACCTTCGATTTCTCTCGATTCGGATACCTCCCGATATCGCCTTTTCTTAGCGCTTAACAAGGTGACGATACAAACCCTGTAAGCCCGGATTATTCTTGTTCGGTCAATCCCATGAACCGACTTCCGTTTGGAGACGTTAGGCTCTCCTGTGTTCCCGTATCACCCCAGTCTGCCTTTGATATGTTACCTCGGATAACTCGAAAGCGATAACGCCGATAAGTTTATTCATATCACGAAGAGAGTATTCAACTTCTATCTTGTCTTTCATTTTACACAAGATAATCCCTATTGATGCATTATCAGTTGAATGCCTTAGCTGACTATCCACGGCGGATAAGTAGAAGTTTAATTTACCGGCATATTCTGGCTTGAATTTGCCCGCTTTTGATTCTATTACAACATAGCATCGTAGATGCAAATGATAAAACAACAAATCCAAGAAATAATCCGATTCATTTATTTCCAGTTTATATTGGCGTCCCACAAATGCAAGGCCTTTTCCAAGCTCTTATTTTTAGTAATCGGTTATGTCAATGTAAAAGGGGCAAAGCATTGGTTCTCAGATTATTATTTTACATTCGCTTAAATTAGAGGTCCAAGGTGCTTTTACAATAATTTACAAAGGTTACATTTAAATTTACACTCCTGACCCTTCAAACTAAAAGGATTAAAGTAGGTTCGCTGTATCAAACTTTAATAGGATATGAAAAATAAAAAAACCTTTTGCCCTTCCTGATTATTCTGTTAACAGGAGTAATTTATTTTGCCGTACAGGCTCAACAAAAAAATGATACTCATCGAGCTAACTTTTCTGGCGAATGGAAATCCAAAGAGTCGATAAGTATGGGCGGAAATATTGTTTGCTGCTATAACTCGGGTGATCGTATGCTGGCTCAAACAATGAAAATAGCAGAGCAGGCAAATTTTCTAACCATAGAGGTATCAAGCTCGTCTCCTGGCGCAGCGCTGGCTACAAGCCAGGAGAAACTGACCTTCGACGGTAAAGAAAGCCAAATCAATCATGGCCGGGAGAGAGGAAAGAAGTCTACCGTAAAGTTGTCAGATGATGGACAAACCATGACGGTGAACTCAATTGTACACCTGATGGTTGCCACTCCTTACCACGCAGATGTTCAGGAGCAACTATTGGTTTACGTAACAGAGGTTTGGAAGTTGAGCAATGATGGCAAGTCTATTTCCGTTCACGCCAATGCAAAATCAAACTTATTCGACAGTGGGCGTTCCTGGACGACCGTATTCGATAAAGTCAATTAATATTTAAAGACTTTTTTTTACAAGCCGACTTATTCGGGCTGATCCTTTTGTTATCGGCGAGGCTTGTCCTGGAGATCAGCCCTGATGTCGGAATAGAATGTCATGTAATATAAATTTACTTTTTTAATAAAGTTGTCTTTATTTCCCTGTATAATTTTTTATTTGGGTTATGGTAATGTTTCCGTAACCCAAATAGCGATTTATGAGAGACAATTCTCGAATATTTGAATCTGTCACAACCTAGATATTGAAGGTGTTGAAAGAAGACCTTTTTCGAACCGATGGGACATTAGAAAGCCACTATTGGAAGTGGATTCGCTTAAAGCGATTCATGGAAACCCACAATTTGCAGCACCTTCCTGCTGATGTCTGCGATAATTTTTTACTTAGCGTTTATGGCGCCAAAGATTTTAATTCGCTGGGTACCGGTGACAAGCAGTTAATATCTTCCATAAGACTATTGAAATCCGTCATATCATTTACACTACCAATCTTATTGAGAATCTAAATGGTAAGATCAGAAAGTATACAAAAACCCAAACGGAGAAATTGTGGTAGGTGGAGCTTTTCTTGGCACTGATGTGATAACACAAGATGGTATCACTAAGGCTGTGTCGTTTCAACAAGTTAATCCTGATCAATTGGAATCCAAGGTAATTATTATGGAAAGCCAGGAAAAGATATAATGTCACGAGGTAACGGACTCTTACATAGCAGGGCGGCTCTCACAAACTACTAGTGAAGCGTCTTCTCAATCGGGCGCAGCTTTAAGTGTTTATGAGATTGCACATGCTACTGCAGTACTACAATCAGGTGAGCAGTTTGAAGTTGATCAGGATGCAAACGGAAAACATGTAAGTCAGCCGCTGTCAGGTGGTACGATTATTTATTTTAATCAAATGAAGGGTGAGAAGAGTAATGTACTGTATACATACCCTATCCCATAACAAATATTGGTCATGAGAAATTTGCTATTTTTTATTTTTTTGTTTCTTGTATGTTTTCAACAAGGATTGTCTCAAGCGAGAGTTGATTCGGTTCCCATTTTAGAGGGAAGGTACAGGATTTGTGGTATTGACTCCATTGAATCAGTGTATATCATATATGCCCAAAAGGGCAATCCAATTATTAAGATTGCCTCGCCAAAGGTAAATATGTGTAACTGTGAGACTGTTGTAATTGGTCGATATTATGACCTACAATTAAAATCACGTCTATCCAATCGGGCAGGAAAGGCTCACACTGCGGGAGTGATGGTTGGTAATGTACTTGTTAGGTTGGAAGGAGATAAAGTGATCTGGGATCTGTTTAGATGTTTGAATATGAAGGGACTATGTTTTCTGCAAACAAGCGACACTTCAGCTGTAGTGAAGGAATGAGTGCTGGAAAATAGTATCTTATTATAAAACAACACCCACACCAAAAGTGATTGGTGTCTTATAATGCAGGTGTCTGAATACAATTACAGTAAAATAGCGTCCAGGCATCTGCTTTATCATTTGAGACAGCATGATACTTGCAACGCAGATACAATGTTTTAGCTACGTTCTTTGTACGAAAATGGCGATTTACAATCTTGCAATTGTACAACGAATGTGTAGCTTTTTTATCATGGAGATTATAAAATATATTGTGTAAACACATAGTCAACTGATCAGATTCGACATCTGTTTTCAAAAATAGTAATATATTGATGGAGCACCAACCCCCAGTTATGGAGCGGTATGCTCCATTTCCTTTCGATATTCATTATAGCCAGTAAACGGCCTCCTGAGCTGATGCGTCGTCCGTAAATTGAACTTTGGTCTTAGTATACTTACGGATGCCCCTGTTAAGATTTTCTATGGTATTTGTGGTATACACCAAGCGTTACTGTCTTTACCTTTTTTTTGTAGGAGGCATTGCGGCTATTGCCAGAGTTACGGCTCTCAGGGCTATGTTTTTCATAACCGAGGTATTCGTCAAGTTCAGCTTTCAACATCTCCTCCACACCATGCTTAAACAGGCTATTAAAGAAGGAATGAAATTCTTGTTTGCTCTTAAACTGCTTGAAATTCTTTTGAGAATCGTGGTTCTTGTTTGGCCATGGTACTGTATTCAAAGTTAAAAAATATCGGAGGCAAATCCAGCCGCCGTACCCAGCAGGTGTCATTTTGAGGCTCAATAGCATACCTTCAGCAGTCGCTGTCTACGCTTCGTGCCATCATTTCTGATGACTACGCAAGACTCGCTTCCGATAGTTGACTAGACCTTAGGTTTTAACCCTTTTTACCACTATTATTGACAGTCAATTGACAAGCATCGGATCAAGTTGAAAACTTGAGAGATTAAAACCTAAACAATACCATGGGAAAGATCAACCAGCAACATGAAGAAGTTGCCATCTGTTGACCTTGATAAATATTTCCATCACTTACCAGAAGGGAAAAAGAGTAATAACAAATAACAATAAATAAATAAAGGCAGCTGGACGAGTTTTCGCCAACTGCCTTAAATACCCCGACTGTCGTATCAAATCGGAGCTATACAACTTATTTAATTATTTCCGGCTTTGTACTGAAGCTGCGTAAATTATTTGATTAAAAGGAGATCAGTTACAATATCCTACCTGGCAGTACAAATAGACGCAATTGCAACCCAAGCCAGCACTATTTATTATTTTCTGCCTTAAGATCTTTCACCTTTTTTTCCAACTCTATCACATGCAGTGTAAGTTCCTCGATCTTCTGCAAGAGGATCTTATTCATCTCTCCAAGGTCCACTCCTTCTTTTGCCACTTCAGTAGCAGATGGAACATCAGGAAGATGCCTGTTAGTCTTGATATAATTTTCAAGTTCCGACAATGGCTGCAATTTGTAATTGGGATCGAATACAAAATCCGCCCATCCTGTTAGAGTAACTTTTACCTTTCTTGCGCCGATTGACCCTTCTACAGCCAGTTTATGAACGCCAGTAGAGGTAGTACCAATACCAACTGTTCCTGTAGATGTAAGTGTAAGGGCTTCCGTAAATGTATTAACATCATATGGCGCCGCACCATTGTTATAGTTTTTTTGTAAAAAATGTAATCCGCTGCCGCCTGCTTCCCCTCTTATCACTAAGCCGCCGCCTGCATTATAATTAGGCGTAAACAGGTTCTTATTATCCGAAGTAGTCAACAATGCATTAAAGGATATATATGGTGTGTTAGTATATAACATGTTACCCATAGAAAGGTAACTACCGGCTTTGTATGCGATATTTGCACCTGCTCCGATATTGATTGAACCGTTAGCAACGTCCAATTTATTAGAGGGATTAGTTGTGCCAATTCCAAAATTACCGTTCGGTAAAATCACAGCGTCGGTACCCGTGAGATCTCCACCTAAAGTCAAACCTGTAGCGGTTGTACCATAAAGATGCGCTCCTACCGTACGGGTAAATCCAATAGAATATGCAGTACCTCCGGTACTAACGCCCAATCTGAAATCGCCATCAACATCCAACATGGAAGCGGGAGCATTAGTGCCAATACCAACCTTACCGGTATTTGACACATTGATGATACCTGTGCCTGGCGTCGTCCCTCCTATTTTCAATACAGAGCCACCTTGCTGTATATAAAAACGGCTGTTGGTCGCAGATTGAACAGAAATGGCAGCTTCATCTTCGGTGGCTCCATACACGCTCAGCTTCACTACAGGAGCCGTGGTTCCAATACCAACATTCCCCGTATTATCAAGCTTGTTGGTCTGCGCTTTTACACTTACAGTAAAAAACAAAACACTTGTCAGGAGAAACACTCCTTTACTAAAATTCTTTTCCATTGTACTCTTTACGCTTACTTATAAAATTGTGACTTAATTTTGATTTGATAAAACCTGCAGATCGCATCTCGCATTCATCCATATATTGCCATTTCCCCTATTTAATCAGCACCTCTTATATTACCGCATGGCATATTATACATTGACATTCACGCTACCTGGATTTAAAATACAGACATATAGGACATTTAAAAAATGTGGTCCAAAGTTAACACCGGCTTATCTCTGTTATATTTATCGTCAACAAAACAGTATAGATTTATTACAAGAAGATTTACAAAGATCTAAATGTTCATGGTACGGGTTAAATCTTACATAAGTATTGAATATGCTGTAATAAAGTATAAGGTATGTAAAACGGTATAGGAAAACATCGAAATCCAATTGACTACAAATATTATAAAATGAAACTAAAAAACGCATAACACGTAAGTAGTATACGCGTTGTGAAAGCCTATCAATAATCCGACTGTTACACTCTATTTTTCGTTCGATAAGACTTCAATCTTACCCCTGTATGCCGCTTGAAAAATTTATTAACATGGCTTTCGTCTGCAAACCCAAACTCCTCAGCAATTTCAGTAATCCTCTTATTACTAAATCGCAGCCTGTGTTCAATCAATCTGATACGGTATGCCGAAATATATTGTTGCAGCGATTCGCCGGCTTGTCTGCGAAAATAAGCACCGATATAGGTTTTTGATACGCCGAACTTATCAGCCATCACTTCAAGCTTTAGCATATCAGGTTTGTGGATATGGGCCTGGATGTAATCAATCATTTCCAGAATCTTTTCATCCACGTTTTCCTGCATACGCTGTGGCCTGATGATAGATAGATTACGTGCTGCAATGACAATAATCGCGTTCACCAGGTGCCTGATAAGATCTTCCTTGTACAAATTATCTCTTTGAAGGATCCGCAACAGGTATTGCATAAGCGATGCTACCGCCTCATTGTCTTCCGGGTTTTTCAAAATTGATTCAGACAAGTGGGATGCATGGAAAAGCACACATTCCATCTGGTCAATACTCTTCCATTGAAATTCGGCTACATAGTTCTGACCAAAGCGGATCACTAAAAATTCACAGAATTCGTCCACTTCAAAACTATGACGGTCATTGGGAGTAAGCAGGAAGAGTTCATTCTTTTTGAACTGTATTTTGTTGCCATTCACTATATGCGCGCCTTTCCCTGAAAGCACATAAAACAACTCGAAAAAATTAAGTTGCTTGTCACCCTCGAAACAACTATCTGATGTTTCGTAATACACCTGGACAGACTCATATAGATTTTCCCGTACCATACGCTGATTCTACCTAATTATACCCTAAATGTACCTGTTTTAGACCTCATATCCAGTCTAATTTTGCCATCCAATAGTAAAAAGATCACTTCTCCAGCCGGGAAATACTCCTGTATAAATCAGCTCATGATACACTGGCCATGTGTCAGGACCCGCTAAACTAGTGATGCTTTCTAATCTAGTGGTGTGCCTTAACGCGCCTCACATAAATAATTCAATACATGAAAAAGATAAGTCTGTACTTAAAGGCCACGACCAGAAAATTGGGCATTATTAGCATTATAACACTGTTCGCTTTTTATCAGACCGCCTTTGCCCAACAAGGTGACATACCGGTGGAAGTATTTGCAGGACATCGTGCATTTGCCCATCAAATGTATATGACCAAATACCTGGATTCCACAAGCCGGTTTGGATATTTTGGCTATCTGAGGTATGAAACACCTTATTCCGATCGAAATAAAAGCAGTTTTACAGGTCAATCCCTGTTCTTTTATGATATTGCCAAGGGCGTTAGTTTGGCCGGTGGTGGCTATGTAACAAACACTGGCTTCATGCCACAAATAGCTATCGCCTATAGTTATAATGTTGGGGATCTATCTTTGACCGCTTTCGGCTCCTTTGAACCGGTCCACTCTCCTAACAGTGAGCTTTTTGTACTGATGTCTTATAGTCCGCGATTGAATACACAAGGAACCTGGCGCTTGTTTACTCAATTTATCGGCTCCTATAATTTCAACTATGATAATAGACTCCGGTATAACTTTGCAAATCAATATATCAGAGCGGGTGTTAGTCATAAAGGCTGGCAATTCGGATTAGGTACGGACCTCCTACAGGTAAGTGGAACAGGCTCCTTGCCTGCAAACTATGGTTTGTTCCTAAGGCGTTTGCTGTAAATCTAGGATTTCCCTTTAACATAAATGATTTCGCCACCTGCAGATCTTTGATGGTCGAAATCATTTATGCTGATGTCTTCCACGCTAAATATTCACTACAAATACACTTCCAGCTAATTACTGTAAAGTGGAGATTTTATCCGCCCATTTACTCTGTTGGAAAAATGCATCGTAATCCTGTATATGCAGCATGTCGTAAATAGCCTTCTTTTTATCTATAGACTGCTCATAATAAGATTTACAGATCTGATAACCTATCCAATATCCCTGGTCCGGTAAATTATCTGGGGTAGATTGTTGAGAATTAGCTATCCAGTTACTGTACCTGTTATAGTACATATCCTTCGTAAAATTGCTCCATATTTGTTTCTCCTTACCTTTTGCCCAGTTATAAAGCACCTGGTTGGCATTTCCTCCACTGATTAATTCACCAATAAAATCAGCCATTCCCTCCCGGATTACATAGCTTAGGGTGGTAGTGTCATTTTTCATACCATCCTGCTGGAAATGGATAAGTTCATGAGCAACCAGATATGGTAACAGCAAAATGTTATTTACCCTGGTTCTTTGTTTGAAACTAAGCTCATTAAGTGGTACTGTACTGTCCTTGGCCGTTTGATTCACCCCCAGCAGTAATCCGGCGTCAGATACCGTTCCACCACTGGTAAGCGCACCTATTACAAAATATACATCAGGAAACAGCGCATCCTCATATATGGACTTTAGTTTAACATAGGAAGCCAGAAAGGCCGGCTTATACTCATCTGTCTTAAATGTACTCTTACGAATGGCTGCGTAGAACGCAGGTGCAGAGCGGATATGATCAACGAAAAAGTCAATACTGCTCACTTTATAGCCCATGTAATCATTCATTCCTCTACTGGCCTTATCAAAATATCCCTCCTTTATAATCTGCCTGAAATGTGCAGTGTCCCTCGATGCGATATCAAAGGCTTTCCAGAAATGATGAATATCAGTAGTAATGAAACTCGCTTTGGCAGGATCAGTATTTAATACCTTTTTGCTTTCCTGCACACTATTTATGAGACCATTCCATCTAGATGAAGTGTGTAAGGAAATCAGGTCTTCATCCTTTTGTAAATGAGCTTTGTCATCATAACCGGCTTTTATTGCCTCTTTCAAAATAATCAATGCTGAATCTGATTTTCCGGCAAGACTAAGACAACAAGCCATATTATAATAGGCACTCATTTTTTTTGCCTTAAAGTCACTCTTATCAACTACTGCCAGGTAATAACTTGCCGCAAGCGAAAATTGCTTTGCTTTATATAAGCTATCAGCCAGGTTTTGCAATTGTGCAGGAGATTGCCGCTCCTGGCCAAAAGCCGGGTTAAAAATTGAACCTATTAAATAAAGAGAAAAAGCTAAAGCAGTTTTGTACATGGTATAATGATAAAATTTGTTTGCAAGAAGGACGCGGAGGGCTCAAAATAGTTGCAGCAGGGCAAGAATGAATATTATCACGTATGCCCGACACTTCTTAAATTAAGTATAAAAAATATATTCTCAAACTGTAATAAACGTTTAACTATAAGCAACATACATCAAAGCCACACTTTATTTTAGAAACTGACTTACAAATCATTGGAAGACGCTTCAAGTCAAAAACATTCCCGGGTAAAGGAACACTATCCTTCAACTATAAACCACCTGATAGCGCCCCTCAATGCCTGCTAAGTTTAGCGAACAACTGCTGAAAGTATCTTAAATTTGACCCATTTTAAGAAATGGTATCAAACTTGCCATAGGTAATACTTTACGGCGGCTACTCCTACACTTCCTCAACAAGAAGCACGGATAATCTTCGGAAAGAAACTTGTACTACAGCGGCTCCGGTATTGGAAAATACAATGTGCCTGACTGCAGTAATATCGTAAACTACTATATTAAAAATGTCTATCAGGCAAGAAGCGAAGCAATCTATGACGCAAAGCGTGAAAGTGATTTGGGGAATTTTATTTATGTTCAGTAGCCTCGTGGCGGGTGCTCAGGCCCCACAGGATACAGCAATAAAGGAAGAAAAAACTGTTTATCTTTTTAGTGGTCTGGGGGCGGACTCAAGTATATTCATGAACCTGGAACTTCCTGGCGTCCACAAAATCTATATTAACTGGATCCCCGCATTGCCAAATGAATCAATCAGGGAATATGCAGGCAGGATAAAGAGTCAGATCACCGTTGAAAATCCAGATATCATCGGACTATCTTTTGGGGGAATCGTTGCAGTGGAAGTATCCAAGCAAATAAAGGTAGATAAAATGGTCCTGATCTCCTCTGTCAGGACAAAGAGTGAATTAAACAGGATACAGTTTTTCTTTATGAAATTGGGATTATATCGAATCATTCCCGGTTCATTAATCCGACGAACGAACTTTCTCACCTATCAATATTTTGGCGCACGGTCACCAAAAGACAAAAAGACACTAACAGAATTATTGAAGCATACAGATGTACGTTTCTTTCGCTGGGCATTAAAAAGTATTGCCTACTGGGACAATAAAGAAGCACCGGAGAGAACTATCCAGATACACGGCACAGCCGACAGAGTAATAACCAGCCGGCTGGTACACCCTGATTATCGCATTAAGGGCGGAGGGCATCTCATGGTTTATAATAAAGCAGATACTATCAGCAAAATTATCACGCATTACCTGGTCGATTAGCCACTATTGATGATAATGCCATAAAAGCCAGTTTTTTGAATGTACAATAGTATATTCGCCTATCCCTATATGATCAGAAAACCCTGTTAACTATGTTTCAGAACATTGCGCTTTTTTCAAAACAGCATAATATCATCTCTGCTGCCGGCCCACACTGGACGCCTAAAGTAAGGATTTATTGTACCTGCACCCTGGATACTGCCTTGGTGCTGTACTTAGATGGACGCATCAAAATCCTATCAAACTAACCGCCATGATCAGCTTCTATAAACAGCTGACACGGCCGCGCTATGGTGTAAACGAAACACCTTTTTCTTTCACCTTCAGTTCTTTAATAACCGTTAGGTGGAGGGATACCCCGGACTATAGAACACACATACAGGTATATATGTGGTGGGATTCTTCAACCGGCAGGAGAGAAAAATTACTGATAGAAAAGACCGTATCATATGGCGCGATCCATGACTTCGTCGTCAACTTTTTCGGAACTGTAATGCGTACACTTACAATGGCAAATGCGGACGAAATGAGCGTCTTTTTTGGAGAATTAATTAATAGAAGAGATAATCTGCCACCTGCAGAATTTAAATTCGGTCAGCGGGTAGTTACCATTATCGGACCTAATGTTAAAACACTACGCACCGGACATGTTATATCTCGTTTCTACCATTACGAGGATAAGACGAATATGTACATTCTCATGGTAGATGGTGAAGTTCGGAAGAAACGTTATCTCCCCGGCGATCTCCGTCCGGCTTAACTTTTTTTTAATCAGGATATCTTCAATTTTTAAAATACCTATGACCAGATTACTAATCAAGAACCTATTATTGACGTTGTTACTTTCGTTTGTATCATCAGGTTTCCTATTCTTCATTTGTTACGCTGCTTCAAACCCTGGCTTTGAAAAAGGACAGGGACTATTTATGATTTTTGCGGTTGCAGAGATTTTTCAACATCTGTTTTTATTCCTGGCCGCATTACCTGTACTGTCCATAGACATACAAACTTATCTTACGGACAAAGCCAGTAAACTTGTGCGCTATTTTGGAGGTCCTGTAGCTTATACTATTCTGTCAATACTAGTAGTCGTCAAAGCAGCATGGTTTGACGAACTGATACTGCTGTTGATTCCAAACCTTACTTTTTTGCTCTTACATCTATTATTCTACCTGAAACTGCCCAAAGAGATCAATGAATAAATTCATGGTGTCTGGCTATGTGTATTATTATAACAGCGGCAGTCAAAACAAAACGGCAAAACAGTTGTACAACTGCTTTGCCGTTAGTATTTCAACACCCCATATCATTTATCAGCTGGGTTGCAGCTGACTAACATTATTGGTTTGTTTAGCATTCGCAGACGGCGCCAGGAATTTACCTAACATGATCTCAGCAGTCTGCAAGGCTCCTTCTACCCATCCTTGTGCATCGGAATACGCTTCTCCACAAATGTATAATGGTATCTCTGCTATCGGGTTTGTGATTTTGTCTCTTACTTCCCAACTCCTGATACCAATATTCCAGCTATTCCATCCGCCACCATATGGATCTTCTCCCCAGTCGCGGAAAGCAGCACTTTTTACCAACGGCGTATAATCCAATCCATGCATCTGCTGTAACTGACGAGCTATTTCTGCCACCATACGACGGGGGGCCTGATATTCATCCCATGTCTGGTTCAATTGGCCTTGTACCGGTGCAGCGTTCTTTCCATCAATCTTCTGATCATCATCTCCAATAAATGGATCAGCAATCTTTGCATGTGAGAGACCTGCTCTCCAGGCGGCAGAACGTTGTGGCCTTAATCCATCCCAGAAGCCGATGTTATTCCCATCATCATAGCTGGCCAGTAACATCGCCCTGCCATTTACAGCTGGCGTACCATCACTGTTTGGCCAATAGTATGTTTGTCTTACCGGCAGATCGGTTACAGAACGGCCTGACTGTACAGGAACGAACTTTCCTTCCGCATTGGTATAGCCTGCGATTCTCCACCATGGATTTGCATAAGTAGTGAAAAGTTTGAACAGCGGTCTTGGTGTAACACTGCTGATCAATGGCTGGATCCGTTTTAACTCAGGACTATCAGGCATTATCAGATCAAGCGCCCGACGCGGCATAGCCAGAATCAGTTTTCCGGCAATGATCGTTTGATCGTTCGCAAAATTGAGTGTAAACTGTCCGTCTGTATAGTCAAAGTTCAGCAGCCGATGTTCCAGACGAACATCTCCACCATCCTTTTCAAACAGCTCTGCCAATGCAATGGGTACCTGCTGGAAACCATTGGTAAAACCTTTGTATTTGGGAGAGATACCAAAGTCCGATAAGTACCAGGGAATAGCATCACATGCATTCCAGTTTACCAACGTCGAATCATAACCTCCTGCATCCATCGCAAACTGGTAACCCTCACTACTGATCACCCTGTACAAAAGATTCCAGAAACCCCAATGATATAAAGGTAAGCCATCAAAAGAAGCCACTTTAGCCATTTCACGACGCTCGTCCTCTGTCAGATCAGGATTAGTGATACCTGGTACAATCTGTTCGATAGCGTTAACAATAATAGTACCCGGACCGTTTCCTTCTTCCAGGAATGACATATTATACGGTACCTTATCGGGTCTGGTTGCAAAATCAACCAGACGCAGGTATTCACCACGCAGATAGGCCAGATTCTGAGGTTCATCTACAGGAAAATCATAGAGTGTAATCTTTTCTGCAGCTGGTAATTCCGTATTTAGGGTTTCAATCAGGTCTACGATCAGTTTCTGGGTATTTTCCAGGATACGCATACCACCCAGTTCTGCTGTCATATATGGGATTTCAGGTGGCTTTACTGATAGTAAACGCCCTCCGATATGATCGCTGCCTTCGAATACGACGATCTTCTGATCAGGGAACTGTTTTTTCAGTTTCCAGGCACTATATACACCGGAAACGCCGCCACCTATGATGGCGATATCGATTTGTTCGTTTGCCATAATGATAATGGTTTTAGAAGATTGAAGGAATGTTGGATGGTATATGTCTGTTAGTAGCTACGGACAACAGTTTTGCTTTTACCGTATCCTGGTGGAAATAATCCAATACCGGTTGCTTGCTGTAATAAGCGGTGATAGCGTCAGATGTGGATGGAGCTGTCGGCGTATTGCCTGCTATTCTCATATCAAGTATATAAGATGTAGTATTATTGAGTACATGATCAATGCCTCGTTTGATCGCTCCCTTCACTGCTCCTGGTGTTTCCACCACTTCTCCGTTCTCACCACCGAATGCTTTTGCCAGTGATACGAAGTCGAGCTTGGGTCTTTCAAGACGCAGATACGGCGGATCCATCGTTTTGGGTTTCCAGCCATAACCAGGTGCACTGCCGTAAGCACCAACTACCTGTTCTAATCCCAGTTGCAGGGTATGGTATTCCTGGTTATTTGTAATGATATACAGAATAGGTAGCTGCTCATGTGCTGCCGTCCAGTAGGTCTGTGGATAAAACAGCGAAGAACCATCTCCCACGGCATTAATCACCAGCTTCGTACCTGTCCCCTGTGATGAAGCATTCTCCAGTTTGATACCCAGTGATGCCGGCATTGACCAACCTAGTGAACCTCCTGCTACACAGTAATAGCTTACCGGTTTGGCTCCATTAGTACTGAATGGCAGATAATATTGGAAAGGAGCGCCATCAGATACCGCCTCATGCACGTATACGAAGTCGTCTACCAGTTCCCTTTCTTCAATTTCTTCTTTCAATGCTTTAGCGATAACGACAGACCATATATCTTCCTGCTCCATTGCTTCCAGCAGATATGCATCCCAGTCCACTGCTCTTTTTACTGCTAATAAGCGCATCTTTTCATTTCTGGCAGCAGCACCTTCCGGCGGAGCAGGCTTAATATAATCGTTCAGAATAGGCAGTGTTGCTTTAATATCACCAAAGATCGCCGCTTCTCCATAATAGTTCTTCGCAATATCCCAGGTATTATTCGTGAGGTATACCTGTGTCAGTTCAGGAGGGAACAGCGGTCCGTCGGAATATTTATATACAGCCAACTGTGCCTGTGCGCCAAATCCGATCAGGAATGCTACATCATGATCTTTAAATACGCCCTGGACACCCGCCTGACTTCCAGGCAATTCTCCCTGCCAGTGATAATCATTATTAGGGAAATTAGCCAGACTGCTAAAGCTTTGTAATACGACCGGTGCACCCAACAGTTCAGCCAATTCCTGCAATTCCGCCCAGGCGTCTGCATAGCCAACTGCATCACCGGCTACTATAACAGGATTCTTAGCTGCGGAAAGAATAGCTGCTGCTTGTCTGATAGCGTCATTATCGCCTGTAAAATGTGGAGATATACGGGTTACTCCTTTGACCTTATCGTCATCCTCAATAGCAACCATCGTAAAGTCCCATGGGATTGATACGAACACAGGTCCATTAGGGGGCGCCATAGCTTCTTTAAAGGCACGTTGTAATACTAATGGAATTTCCTCAGGGGTACGTACTTCATGCGCCCATTTAGTGTATTGTCTGGCAAGGTCTACCAGATTAGAGGCCAGCAGTGGTTCCTGTGTGATCAATTCATTCTGTTGCTGGCAACAAAGAATTACCAGTGGTACCTGGGAACGGTATGCATTGAACAAGTTGCCGATACTATGGGCAATACCGGGAGTAACGTGTACAACCAGTACTCCTGGTTTACCAGTCATCCGGGCAGATCCCATTGCCGCGCCAATCGCAATGTTTTCATGAAGACACTCAATATAACGTACTTCATTTTCCGGATAAGAAGTACCGTCTATAATGGGAATTTCATTGGTCCCTGGTACACCGAAAATATAATGGATACCCAAATCTTTCAGGATATCGAATACATAATCTCGTGTCCAGCGTGTAGCCTGGTCGAACGCGTGTTCGATCACATCGTCACTGGTCTGGCGTACAGCCTGATCCATTTGTGGTGTTTTCATATAGTGGAGTTTTGGAATTTGGTTATTCAGAGGTTCTTGTCGTGGACATTTTTTCGGGTATCATGAATAAGGTGCCGGTATTTTAAGGGTTTGTCAATTCACTGAAATACAGATTGTAAACAACCGTTTATTGTTGATTGTTTACCGCTGTATGAAAAAAACAGAAGATGTTTTCGTAGTAGTATGCTACAGATTTAATCATACAGCTTGTTGATACATTGTCGCTTTTAATCATTTCTCAAAAAACCTATATGCATGTCAGGAGACACCAAGTATATCCAGGTAAACTATATTTCACTATCATCAACGAAAAGTTGCAGTATATATTAGTTATACCGCTCAGCTGTAAACACCATCCTGACTATAAAAATTCCTTTTTTATCCACGTAATTGTATGCAATGGTTGTTTTATGATTGCGTAGTTCAGCCATTAAAGGATTAGTCTTAATATTGTTAAGTATTGTTGGTTCTATCGACTGTTTCAGAAGAGTCGTATCTATAGCAGCTCTATCAAAGTTAACGAGCGTATAATTGTATTGGAAAACATTGCCGGGAAGTACGACAGCATTATCAATCCGGGTTTCTTTATCAACCAATAGCGGGCATTTTTTATTGATCTCATTAGCGGCTTGATTCATGGTCTTCTCAAATGAGGGATTAACAAAGACAAGTTTCTGTCCTAACCACCCTCCCACTGTAGTGCCCAAAACCACACCAATGACTATTAAGAGATTATTCCTTTTCGTTTTTTCCATTTAAAAGAAGATTTATCGGAAACTAGTAAAAATCATCACCTGATTTAGTTAACGCGAAGTTATTTCATTGACATTTTATCTTGGGTAAGTTACAATGACGCCAAGAATGAGACGCCCGGTTCATTAACAAAACATATACGCAGTGTAGATGTCACTTTATCATTTGCCTGCGGTTATCTACTACCGCAAGATATGTACGTATGTATGGTACTGCCCGTAGCTCCAAGCATGGATACTCTATTTACGGGTTCCAGGTATATGAAAGCCTGGCAACAGCAACTACCGCAGCAATGGCGACAGAAAAGCCAGATCAGCCTCTATGACATGAGCGATAAAGTACACATCTCTGGAATCACTACTGCCATTACTTACAATATGGACGTAATTAAATTGCCAACAGGTATCTATATTGTACAGATTATCACCGATGGTAAAAAGACCATCAGGTAGATCGTCAAAGAATAAAAGACATACTGAGGCGAAATCTATTACAGCATGTCGCCGCAGTATTTTTGATATTTCCTTCTGCCAACGCCCGAGGCACCCGTGTATATTAGTAGTAAGACCCAGTCAGGTGATTTTACACCGGATCAGGACCAGGGGCTATAATTTTATCACGGAAAAAATTAATTTAGAGGCATCAGAAAAAAAATATTCAATAAATTAACACTATGAGTAGTTCAACCACCACCGATAAGGTTCAACATAATGTATACTTTGATGGAAAGGTGCAGAGTCTCGGTATCGAGACAGACAAAGGACCTGCAACCGTTGGCGTGATGAAACAGGGAACTTATGTATTCAATACCAGTTCACTTGAGACAATGGTCATTATTACAGGCGAAATGAGTACAAAGGTAAGTGGTGGCGACTGGATCATACATAAAGCGGGAGATAGCTTTGAAGTAGCTGCGCATACATCATTTGATGTAATATGCGATGCAGATGTAGCCTATATCTGTTACTACAAATAGAAAATGGAATATAACGCGGAATATCACCAATAGGTAAAACTGCCCAATTTATATTAAAAATGGCCTCCGGAAGTCAGTGACTCACGGAGGCCATTTTTAATATAAAGTATTTATTGAAAACTACTTTGACCTGGTTATGCCGCTATCTCCTTAGGTCGTTTTTTCATCATCGGTGTCTCAAAGTACTTAAACAGTATTGCAGAGACAATCAGTGTAAGAACCAGGGCTGCCAATTTTGACAGCATCTTATGCTGAACCAATTTGTAGATGGTAAACAAAATCGGAATATGGCTCAGATAAATAGAGTAAGACCAGAAACTCAGACTGTCTATCCATTTTGAGAACATACTGAAGATCCCCTGAGGTCTTGGTAACATGCTTACAGCAGGGAGCATAAGTGAAAATCCGAGAGAGCTGACTACCAGTAAATATCTCTTTTCAATATCCGCATTATACAACATACCCGCATGATAGACGCCTAAATAAGCGATACACAAAAGGACACACCCGATTATAAAAGCCATCCATTTCTTACGGTTTGTGATCTCGGCATTAGACAGCCAGAAACTCACCAATACGCCACAGCCGATCGCATCTAGTCTGGCAAGCGTTACACCTCTGATGGCGGTGGAGGTATGCTGTTGTATCAACATTTCACGGACTGCCGCAGACAGAATGAAAATAACACTCAATGCAACGAGAAAGGCCGTTTTCCTTTTTGTCAACAAACGGCTGATAGCAAATAATATCAACGGAAACAGGAGATAGAAAAACTCCTCTATACACAAACTCCAGGCTACTCCAAAGAAACCATCCTGACGGCTCAACAGATTTTGCCCGAACCAGATATGTTCTACCAATACAGACAAGCCAGGCAATCCTCCGGCAATAAAGTAATGGTAAAACAGCATGATGATAAGAAACAAATAATAGTTAGGTAAGGTACGCCACCAGCGACGTGACCAGAAGTTAACGGTGTGTTTGAAAGACCATTCATTTGACTCCGAATAACTACGCCAGAGAATCTGTCCGATCAGGAATCCGCTTAATCCGAAGAATAGTTCTACTCCCCAAAAGCCTATGTGATCAAGTTGTTTAAAGAAGTGAGCCATCAATACGAATATAATGGCAAGAGCGCGGGCGAAATCTAAGCCGAAACTCCGGGATGGGGATTCATTTGTCTGATTCATAGGTTTTTTAATGTACTAAACTAAATATGGCCGGTTGGAGCGTGTCGTGTCGCACCACAATCCGTGAAACAAATTTCTATATTTTATATATAATATGCAAGATCCTGGCATATGTTTAATATATAAAGTGATAGAATTTCAGCATATCTTATTAATCAATACATTACGACTTGAGCACCTAAGCATCCATTTACTAATTCAAGTAATAGATTAGGGAAAATGGGAGTAAACAAAAACGCCGGAGATGATCTCCGGCGTTTTCTATCTTATCACATCAGAACTTTAAAGTGGCGCTACCTGCAATAGATCGCGGTGGTTGAGGATTACCATAGGGCCCCCAATAACGCTCGTCTCCCAGGTTATCCACTTTGATACCCAGTCTGTAACGGGGCTGATCATAGAAGATACTTGTATTTAACACCGTAAAGGCAGGATTGGTAAAAGTATTCTGGTCATTATAATAGTTATCACTGTTATAGTTGCCTCCAAAACCCAATCCGAGACCTCTTACAGGGCCGTTCGTCACGCGATAACTGATCCAGGCATTGATCATATTCTTTGGTGCCCGTGCCGGCGTTTTACCTTCTATCGTTTTATCCGACTTTGTGTACTTGCTATCGTTGTAGCCATAACCTGCCACGATATTCAATCCGTCAAGCGGGTTAGCGATAAGCTCAGCTTCAAAACCTTTACTACGCTGTGTACCATCCTGTACCAGGTAACGGTTGTCATTAGGATCAGTACGCAGTTTTTCGGATACTTCAATATCATAATAAGTGGCAGTTGCCGTAATACGCTTGTTCAGCATCTCAAGTTTTACACCACCTTCCAGCTGATTCGCCATCTCCGGTTTGAATACATTTCCGTTGATATCCAGACTGGAGGAATAGTTAAAACCATTCAGGTAATTACCAAAAACAGACAGCTGGTCTTTGATAACCTGATATACGATACCCAACTTCGGAGACAAGGCAGTTTTATCGTATGCACCGGTTGTGACACCTGTCAGCAGGTTTGTACTACCTTTTGATTCTATCCTGTCCAGACGCAAACTTAACATGACCATTAACTGCTCCGTGATATTTACTACATCAGATGCATAGGCACCATAACGTAATGTCTTGCTGGTAGTAGCGGAAGTCAATGGCAACTGCGCCAAACGCTGATTTACTTTCTCTATCGTAATGAATGGCGTTGCAGGTTTGGTATAATTTATTGAATCATACAGGAAACGTTGAATATAGGTAGGTTTCGTAACATCCGCGAGGTAATCAATACCAATTACCATACGATTCCGGAAGCGTCCTATGTTAAATTCACCATTGATGTTTTGCATCACCTGTACAGCATAGTAATGATGGTTATACTTCTGTACCTGCCTGCTCATAAGCGTGTCATTGAGCATTGTAGGTGTAAACTGCAGTTGATTCTTTGCATCTATACCACCATAGTTAAAAGAGGTAGAAGAACTCCACCTGCTGTTGAATTTATAATTCATGGCGCCGTAGAAATTGTAACCAGGGAAGGTTGAAGTAAGATCGTCACTGCTGAAGGTACGGAAATAGTATGGTAACAGATCTTTCATGCTTTTTTGCTTTGGCAAAGCAGCCGGGTTAGGCGTAACACCCATACCAATGCTGGTACCGAAATTGCGGTATACCTCTGCATCTATCAGGAAAGACATTTTATCATTCACCTGATAAGACAAGGTAGGTGCAAAAAAGTAATTGCGCGAAAATCCATTTTCCTGGAAACCTTCCTGTGAATGACGGGCTGCATTTACACGCAGCAGGGTTTTCTTGTCTTTATCCAGTGGCGCATTCATGTCAACACTCAGTCTGCTGAGGCTAAAGCTACCACCAGTATAGGTTACGTCCGTCTTAAATACGTCAAAAGGACGTTTTGTCACCCTGTTCACCACGCCGCCATAAGATACAGCACCTGAACCGAACAGTGTACCTGATGGGCCTTTAATCACTTCAATACGTTCTACGTTGGAAACATCGATCGTTGTCAGCTGATTTGCGACCAGTCCGTTACGTAAATAGTTAGGCGTACGGAATCCGCGGATAATAGTAGAACTACGTCCATTAGACACCTGCTCAAGGGTATTCACTCCGGCCGCATTTTTAACCGCATCACGGTAGTCTGTTACAATCTGCTCTCCCATCAGCTCCTTGGTAATAACGCTGTATACCTGTGGATTTTCGAGATTGCTGATAGGCAAGCGGGAAACATTATAGGTTTCTTTTTTTGCAAATTTATTAGAGTTTGCGGTGATCTCTACTTCCTGTAACTGTTTGTCTGAAACAGCCAGCTGGAAAGTCACATCGATCTGTTTGTCCGCTGCTACCGTAACAGATTGCGTAAGTGTAGTAAAGCCAATCAGCGATACAACCAATTCATACGTACCGGCTGGCACATCACGTAATATAAATTCGCCATTCTCATTGGTGATGGCATGTTTCTTCGTCTCTTTCAGCACAACCGTTACCGAAGGCGCTGCATTGCCATCACTGGTAATGACCTTGCCTTTAATGCTACCTTTCGGTGCATCAGCAGCGTTTACGTTAAGAAATAAGCATAGCATTGCTACTACAAATAGCAGGTATTTGTTTAGAGGTACTGTCATCATGGATTATTTGGCTGCAAAGTTTATCACGATGCGCGCGAATAAATAATCGAAATGGGAAAAGAATTTATCTAATGCGGAAAAAAGCGATTAGCCATTTCTGACAGTCTGCTCAAATACTTCAGATAAGAGGTCTGTAATTTTAATATGGATAACACCTGCATTTTTCGGAATAGGATACACGCCCTCTACCAGACGATGACGCTCCGGCACATCTACTACTTTAGGTTTGAATACAGCGCCATCATAGTTATAATCGATCATAACACTATCCACCAATTCTTTCCAGTCACCAACATTCTCCCGCTGAAGAGATAGTTTCTGCAAAAGATTGATCGGGTAAAACGCCTGTATAATAACCTTCGCATCTTCAATAGCTATCGTGGCTTCTGCATCCCGTTTCAATTCAAGTGTAGTTTTATCTTTTAAAATATCTACTACTTCAATATCCAATTTATAGGGAACAGTACTTTGTAAATGTATTGCTAAGTCGGGTTCATGTCCCATACAGATTAACAGAAGACGAAGTACAGGTTTTCGGGGATGTTTGCTTTTTAATTTCTCAAACGCCTTGTAGTCAAAATTGGCTATTAATTCATTCAGATCAGCAAGGGTAGTTATTCTGTTAATCGGCATAATGCTGACCATTCTCCCATCTTTCTTGCCATCATAGACGTTGTTATTGGGAAAGGGTTTTATTTCAAGTGCTTTTATTAATATCTCCTTTGCCTCCAGTGGGTTCCGGAATACATCAAAATGGTTAACGTTATACACCTGGAATCCAGTATACCGGGTTATTTTTTCCTTCCGTTTATTCAGTTCTGCGGCAACATGCAACAGACGCTTCGTGGTCGTCTGTACCGCCCCTAAATTGATATCAGCGCCAATAAACTTTCTCCCGGTTTTCATGGCAACTGCCTGTACAGTGCCGGAGCCCATAAAACAATCAAAAACAATCGATCCGCGGTTTGTCGTTGCCAGGATTATTCTTTCCATCAGATCTTCCGGCTTTTGTGTAGGATAGCCTAACTTTTCTTCCGATTTAGGATCAAGCCCTTTCATGTCCCATACAGAGTCGAGCGGTTGACCTTTTGCTTCATAAATAACATCATCTGCCTCTGGTTCTCTTTTATACGCCCGTTTCCATTTATTCAGATACCTGATGAAGCGGCTGTCCTGTAACGGCATTTTTTTTCCATAAATCCTGCCGTTTTCATCGATATAGTCAGCCCATCTGACAGCATCAATGGTATTCTCCAGTGAGGTATCATACAATTTATTATAAATAAAGTCCGATCCTTTTTTATAAAACAACAGGTTATCATGTTTTCGGGCGAAATACTTCTTTGTCTGTCCCTGAAAGGTCTTATAATGCCAGATGATTTCATTGATGCAATTGTCGGGGCCGAAGATCTCATCCATGATACATCTCAGGTGATGCACTTTATGCCAGTCGCATTGTAAAATAATGGATCCTTTATCCGACAGCAGCTCTCTGATCAGCATAAGCCGCTCATACATAAATTGCAGATACTCGTCATTAGACCATATATCGGTATACTGCTTTTCCTCAAACGATATCGCATTATTAATGACTTCTTTTCCCCGTAATTTTATCTTCTTTCTGTAATCAGCTTTGCTGTCGTAAGGAGGATCGATATAAATGAAGTCAATTTGTCCTTTATAGTCTTTTAGCAGATGACTCATCACCTGTAAATTATCCCCCCAGAATATCTTATTCATCCATCTCTTCACCTCTTTTCCATAGACATCTTTCAATTGGGCAGGATAATACCGGGTAATATTAAAAGGACGCCTGCCTTTCCAATGTAACATCGGATAGCCCTTAACTGGTTCAAATGTGTATTCCTTTGATTGTCTCTCCTGATTAGCCATCTTTCAACTGTTTGCGTACTGTCCGGGGTTGCTCATTGTTCCCTGTTGCTGTCTTTTGTACTTATCTTCAAATATAGACATAGTCTTCATTATATTGTCTTTATTTACCTTGAGTGAAATACCGGATTTCACTTCTTCTTTAGAAATAATTTGAGTACATTCATGTATGAAGACGCATTTCCTTTACTACCTATTATTACCACTTGTTGTTGCCTGCAAAAAACCAAGTACTCCCATTGCATCCAGGTTACCCGAAGTTAGTAAGGGTATTAGCAGTTACACTTATCAGCTTGTTACTGCGGCTAATAGTATCGTACTGGATACCGGCACTGTATACCGGCTTGGACTCGGACAATATGCGTCCTTTTTCAAGTTTGACCGGCGTATAAAAAACGGTAATTTATATTATGAAGCTATTGAGGAAAGCACCAGACAGCTCAGTCCCCTGAAATTTTATATATCGAACAATGGCACCGGAGAAGTGCTTGGAATTACAAACCCATCAGCAGAAGAAACTGAAAAGTTCAATAAAGCATGGCAGCGATAGATGATTGGCACCTTACCCTTCAAAAAATAAATCCCTTATGAAAAAGACACGACTAAACTATATTCTTACTAAGCAATTTTATTATCTGCCACTGATACTACTGGCTATCGCAAGTATTAGCACAGGATGCAGGAAAACAAAAGCACCTAATCCCTGCGAAGACTTAATAAGTGAAAAAGCACCTACACAGGTCAATATGGTCCTGATAGATGGACAAACGGGAGAAAACATACTTTTATCCGGAGATATCGATGAAGCAGCCATCACCGTCACGCAGGAGCTTGAAAGTAGCACTGCGGTGCCGTTTGGGGTTATAAAGGATGCTGGCTCGCCCCGGTATGGATCATTGGCATTTCTTATTACTGATACCCGAAAAGGAGCGTTCAAATATAAGATAACGATTCCTACTGTGGGTACGACGACCTTGTCTTACACAAACAAGGAAGAAAAAGCTGACAATCCTTGTAAGCCTTATTATATCATCGTAACTGATCCCGTGCTTGAAGAGCGTCCATATACACTTACACGAACAAGTGGGCGTTTATTATTTCAGCTAACGCTTTAAGTTGTACGCTACAGATAGGTGCACTAATTGTATCTAAATGGAAAGAGGCTACCAGCCAACTTTGTCCATAATAACCTCAAGCTACCGTCACCTTCCTTATTTTATTTCATCCACTTCTGTGCAATCTTAACAGCGGTTTCAATCATATGTGGTTCCCATTGTTCTATTCTCCAGTCTGAATTGGCCAGTGATGATGTTGAAAGTGACTGCATCGCCTCTCCATAAGATGCAGATGATTCGAATATGGCAGACAGTTCCAGCTGTTGCTGATACAGCATCATGTCTTCAACAACAGCGTCAGTTGAAAAAGGTATTAAAGGCAAAAAAGGATCTGTCGAAGTATCATCTGCCTGATCGTTATGCTGCTGAATGATCTCCTGCATCCGGAGGAAATCATTATAAAAGTATTGTCTGCTTGTCTCAGTTTCCAGTCCATTACCTAATTGTTCCAATACCACATATTTAAGCTGCGGACATCGTGGAATGGTCATTTCAAGCAGCTGAAACACTTCTGTGGGAACCGCATCATCATGTGTATCCCTTCTTATACTACGGGAGGGGGTAGCTACAGAATCTTCCCAGCTGCCACCCGAGATGTGTATTTCTCTCACCCTATCCAATGGATACAAAGCGATCATTTCTTCAAATGTGACATCAAAATTCCGCAGCTGACAGTATAGGTTATGCAGATCCAGAATAATAAAACCGTTGACCGGTTCCAGTAGCTGTTCCAAAAAGGCGCCATGTCGTTTTACTTCATCCAGTGAATAGGAGAATGCCAGATTTTCAAGTCCAACGGGCCTTTTACAAGCCTCGTATATGCGTTTCAGTCTGTCTCTGCCAATATTGAGTGTAATGGCAGTATATGGAATATTCAGCGGAGCACCCTGATGAAAATCCTTACCGGTCATGAACCCGAAGTGCTCCGTAATATGATCAAACTGAAAAGCATCGGCGGTCTGTGATAAATGTTTTAGCCAGTTCTCCTGTTCAGGTAACCATTTGCCTGAAAAGAGAGAAAAGAAAACACCATGACCGATCAAACGGTTTTCATCACTAAAGGCTGTCAGCAGTTCCCGAAACCAATCAGGTACTTCTTTCACCTTATATAATGCATCGAACGACCACTCTATGGCTTCTATTCTGGATTCTTCCATTAAAGGCAAACAAGCAGCGAGGATGTTTGCATCCAGATTACAGGCAACAGCCGATAAAACTTTTGGCACCCTTTTGAAATTACAGCGTAAATGTCTGATTAGTTATCAACCCATACCACAAGCAGGACAAGCGTCCAGCGGTTGACTTTGTTTGGGCTTTTCTTTGGGTTTTGGCTGTTCGTCTTTCCCGCAGGAAACCACAGTTGTCTGAATAGCGATACCGATCAGAATCGCGCTGATAAGAGATTTTGACAGCTTCATTCTTGTGTCTTTAAGATGAATAAAGAAATAGGTATTTATTGTCCCCGGACTACAGCTACCAGTCGTTACAGGCACTGGGAATTACTACCTGTTAAACGTGGTGTAAAATAAAAAGTTACAGCCGGGTTATAAATACTCATCGCTGTTTATAACATCCGTATTCATTCTCCAGGTGGGACAGATCACATTCCAGTGATGTACGATCCCAATGCGCGGTATTGGCGCATGCCTCATAAGTGGATTGCAGAAAAGCCAGTAATGTCTCTTCAGGATTATCTGCCTGTTGTACCGCCTCATAATGCAGCAGGTACTCTCCCATTTCATTACTATAAAAAGCGGCTTCAGGCTGAACAGGCTGCTGACCAAAAGCCTCATTCCCCGGATAACAATAAGAATAGAAAGCAACGTGTGGATATTGTTCACTGCCTGGCCAGAATCCGCAGGAGCTTACTTCCTTTGAATAAGATTCCTGCATAACCGCTGCCGGCATGTTAGGAGCAGATCCCTGGTGCAAAGGGGCATCTCTGCCGGAAAAGCGGGTAACCGCCAGATCAAAAGCACCCCAGAAGAAATGAACCGGGCTGTTTTTGCCTGTAAATCCGGACCTGAACCGTGTCAATACATTATGCACTCTTACAAGGGCCTGCCAGTAATCTTCCATTTGTTGCGGATCATATGGGCGCTGTGCATGATCCTCCTCAAAAGGAATAGCGCCTTCCAGTTCGCTGGGGGTTGTATATATAGCGGTGTGGATATCCAGGGCTTTCAATTTTGTGATAACGGCATTATAAAAGCCAGCCACTGTTCCGGGGGCCAGGTCTACCGTATCTCTTCCGCCTGTGCTTGCCGTAATCACCAGCTGGTGTCGGTGAAAATCAAAATCCATCTGAAAAATTCCATGTTCATAAGGCATACTGCCGGAACTCAATCCATTGGCAGTAACATACAGGGTTACGTGCCAGGAGTGATTTAACCAGGGCATCTTCCTGAGACGGATCTTCCCTACGACCTGTGTCCACAGATGTACGGCTGCCAATGTACCTTTCAAGTCGTCAAATTTCAATACAGGCCATTTGTCCTGCTTTAAAGATCTACCTTTCATAACTTAGCCTTTGAAGATTAATGGATGCATTTTACAGTAGTAATTTACTGAAAATCAAGCCATATTCCTCAAAGGAAAAGCAGCAGGCAATTGGGGTACCTGGCCTTTAACACGATAAAAATTACTGATGGGTGTGAAATATCCGTGTGGAGTGATACCGGGAGTCACTATTGCAGACCATTTCCCATCACCGGGAAAGTAGCCGGTGCGTAGAAAGGCGAATAGCCATTATAGCTGCCTCTGCTGACGCCGATACTTCCGGAAATAGAGAACGTCTTCTGGTCATTCGTGTACATTACACCTACTGAAGCGGCGGCGTTAGCGCCCAACTTCCTGACCTGCATGAAGTTATTGGTCTTGGAAAGACCCGTTTGCCGCGTAACAGTGTTGAAATTAAAAAGATAAGGGGCTGCTGATACGTTCGCGAAAGCGGTTATATTATTGGTCAGTGGCTTATTCAGCTGTAATGCCAGGGGGGCGGACAGATATGATCCTCCTCCTCCCTTAAAACCAATAAATCCTGTGGACAAACCTGCATATTTTGTCACATACCATTTCTTCTGGAAGCTGCTGTCCGTATTATGAGAAGGGCGTCTGAAGAAAGATTGCGTGCTATCCTGCGCACCAACAGTCGCAGGCACCTGTGCCTTTACGCCCATAGCCGACAGCAAAATTGCGGTAAAAAGGATTGTCCGTATCATCTCCATAAAGATAGGTATCCTTTTTTATTAATAATGCTAACATAATCATAATGTCTTGTCCGGTACATAAATAAAAATACCATCCCCGGACATTAAAAAAGCATGTCCGCAGGAGAAATCTGCGGACATGCTTCCATCTGGTTATAATCACTTACCGTTGTTTACAACGAAACCGTATGTTCCCCGATAACCTTCCCGCAGGTCAGCATATTCTTAGGATAATACGGATTTTTGATTTCATCTGTGTTGCTTACCCAGGTAACACCTGTCATCGGACATTGCTGATAATAAAATGTTGACTTATACATCGGAATGATACCTGTCAGTTGCCAGAAAGCCTCGGAGCAACCAGCAAAATATTTTCTTTGTTTGTTCACGTTCTGTGTACCGGCCATGCTGGTCACATCTGCCAGTAATCTGGTCTTGGTTGCATCAAAAGTCTGCTGTGAATACGCCTTCATACCGGCGGGTTTGAATTCCTCCAGTGCAGCAGTCATTGCAATAGCTGCTTTTTTCACAGCAATAGAGTCGTTCTTTACCAGTCCATCTTTAATCGCCAGATAAGCCACCGATAAAGACTGATTGTGTTTGATCGCACGTTTATTTTGTGCGGACAGGATAGTAAAAGGCGCCAGTGCAAGCAGCAGCAGTAATAATTTCCTCATGTTTGGCTCTGTTTAGAATTTGTTTTATTGCTCAATAGCCGTAAAGATATATTTCTTTAACATTAGCCGGTAAAATTATGTGTATTGCAGACAGGAATGGCATCTAATTTGTACCGCATCTTTCAGGACAAAATGACCTGCATATTAAACAGACCGATACTTACTGATATAGATTGTTTGTAAATATTAAGCTTTGCTTTTATCAAACCTTATTTATTGTTTAGACATGCGCCTACCGTATGTGTAAGTACGCGCTATATGTTTTTAACCATACCCTAAAAGCGAAACTGATGAAACCGATCACCTCTGTTCTACAATCAATGATTGTAGCGACCCTCCTGTTCTGTGCATCCAGTTGCCGGAAAGAAGATACCCTGATAGAGTCCCTGGATACACCGGACAATCTCGCTACCGCCAAAGTATCCGCTACAGGACGACAATTCACACTGCTCCCGGATGCAGACGGCCGTCTGGTAATAGATAACGCCATTAATACTTATCAACCAGGAGATGTGCTGAATCTGGCAGGACAATTTAAAGCCGTTCTGATCTCCAACCTGAATGGTAATGCAAAAGCCCCTATTATCATACAAAACCTGAAGGATTCTGTCGTTAGTATTGGTAACCCATCCTGGAATGGTGGCGGACAACCAGTTGCGTGCGTATTATGGAATTGCCATTATATCAAATTAGGTGGGCAATCGGGGCAGCAATCCTTTATTATCAGCGGTTCTACACAAGCTGCCCGGGAAGCCTATTATGATTTACAGATTGGTAATAAATCGGATAATATCGAGATCTGCAATCTTTCCATTATGAACGGCGGCAACGGTATCGTTGCGAAAACAGATCCTGTAAAAGGCGATCGGGGTACCGTACATCCTAACCTGATCATGCAGAACCTGTCCATACATGACATCGATATCATGAATACTAAAAATGAAGGCATGTACGTAGGACATACAGCTACTTACTGGGATCTGACCGCTAATGTACCCTATTATGGCGCTCCTGGTAGTGGAGCAACCGGACATGAATACGTACAACCTGCTATGTGGAATAATGTAAAGATCTATAACTGTAAAGTACACGAGACTGGTCTGGATGGTATTCAGACAGCGGCTATTAACCAGTTAGAGATCTATGATAATGAAGTATACCACTGGGCTACGCAGCAAAACGCTTCACATAATGGCGGAATACTGATAGGTGGACGAGCTACCAATACGAAAACCCACAATAATTACGTACATGACGGATGGGGAGAACTCTGTCAGTTCTATGGATCAGGAGAAAAAGGCTCCTCTCACTTTATATACAATAACCTATTTATGAACAATGAATCTGATGGCATCAGTGTGCGCGGCAGCGCAAATGCGATCGTATGGATCGGTTATAATACCATTGCCAATACGAGAGGGAATAACGTCCGTCTCAATGGCTATACCGGTATGAAAGCTGCTCAGTTCATATATGGGAATGTACTGATTGCACCCAGGAAGGGTGAATCGACTATTTACGACAAGAATTATATCTACATCGAACAAGGCGCTACGCTGAAAGAAGGCGACGGTGTCTATAAAAACAAAAGGTATCCTACAATGGCTGCCGCAGGCGCTGGTAACAGAAAATTCCAGACGCCTGTCGGACAAACCCAGATCGGCGCACCGGGATTCTAATGCACTATACGGCTCCGGCAGTTCCCGTTATATAACGCGGACTGCCGGAGTTTATGAACGACTCCATAAAGGGTCATACAGGAATGATTTAACGGATTTGAAACGTTGCTATTATACAGAATCTTATCTCCGGCATTTCTTGATATTTGTCAAGCCTGCCTCCCCAGCTAATATTCTATCTTTATGACAGATAGAAATGAATATGTCAGCTACCGCCTTTACATCCAGATTTTCAGTTTTCCTCTCTATCCTGTTATCAGGAGTATGCTTTTATGTCGGGAACGGATTAACCGGAGACTATTGGTATCTCGTCTGGATTGCTCCCATCCCTATCATCAGCCTTTCATTGGTACATAACCGGAAAGTTGCTTTTGGCGCCGCATTTCTTGCATATGCGATCGGCAGACTAAGCTGGCTAACCTACCTTATCAGAGTAGCAACCCTGGTACCGGCGCTTACCATGTTGCTAATCACCGCACTGATCTTTGCCGGGATTATTATATTGAGTCGGTCAACAGCCATGCGATCAAAGGCATGGTATGCCGTATTCGCATTTCCGTTATACTTTACGGCATTTGAATACCTGCTTTTCAGGTTTTCTGCTGACGGCACCGCTGCCAGTATTGCCTATTCCCAGATGAACTTTCTTCCCATCATACAGGTAGCAGCTATCGGCGGGATATTGGCTATTACGTTTATCATCACACTGATCCCCTCCTATATTGCATTTGCATACTATTATGCGAAGAACAAAACCGCACTTTTATATCTATCAGTGGTATGTCTTCCATTGGTCATCGGTACTTTGGCATTCGGTTATCTGCGGCCAGCGCATACGGCTGCTGCTGGTACAATAAAGATAGGAATGGCGACCATCCCAGAGGGATTACATAATACTTCCGGCGAACCGGATGCTGCTAAAGATAGTATTGCTACCGCCCTTTATCTGTATCAAATTGACAGTTTAGCACAGCAGGGAGTACAGGTGGTCTTATTACCCGAACGTGTCCTGAGTATAGATAAGCACTCAGAAAAAGAAATGATGCAGCAGATACAGGCTGCTGCTGCCAGGAATCATATTTACCTCATCACTGGTTACACCAACCTCAGGGAAGATATTGCGTATAATTCAGCGCTTGTTGTAGACAATAAAGGACATTTACTAAGCGACTACAACAAAAGGCACCTGGTAACCGGCTTTGAACAACAATTCACACCAGGAAAGACCCTCGGAATGTTTCAACTTGAAAAGGTACCCGCAGCTGTTGCCATCTGCAAGGACCTGGATTTCCAGGCGTATATCCGTGAATATGGGAAACAAGCTCCCAGGGTCTTGTTTGTACCCGCCTGGGACTTTATCGTGGATGACTGGTTACACTGTCGTATGGCCCTCCTCAGAAGTGTTGAAAATGGAATCCCTCAGGTAAGAGCAGCCAGAACCGGGCTACTGACGATTAATGATTGTTATGGCAGCGTGAGCAGTGAATTCAGTAGTGCGCACCGGCAATCAGCAGCTTTAGTTGGAGTGGTTTCACTGCATACGGTAGATACGTTCTACACCAGGTACGGAGATTGGCTGGGAATCGTAAGTTTGATTGCTGCCGGTTTATTGATCCTCCTTACCTATACAATATCACTTTTTCGTCTTCAGACGGCTTAAAGTTTCCGGACTTATTCCCAGGTAATCTGCAATCATACGGGAAGGCAGCCGTTTGATCATTTCTGGATGATCCTGCATCAACAGGCGGTATCGTTCCCTGGAATCAGCGGTTATCAGCCCTTCAATCCTTCGGATAGCGTTGACGTATGCTTTTTCCACTTCGAGACGTTCCATCCTTTCCCAACCGGGAATCGTGTTAAAAAGCAACTCACGGTCTTCATATTTCAGCATAAGCAGCTCCGAGGGTTCCGGACTTTGAATAGCCGCTACAGAGGGTTCCCTTTGCACAAAACTGGGGAAAGCCGTCCCCATTTGTCCTTCGAAAATCAGGAACCGCGTAGACTCTCCTCCCTCTTCATTGGTCAGAAAAACACGCAAACAGCCTTTGATGACGAAGAACAGGTGTTTTGCAATAGCTCCTGCAGGCAAGACTATTTCATTTCTTCCTGTGGATCTTGCTGCAAAACATTGTTCTACCAGCGCTTCATGCGCCGGGGATAATGTTATTCGTCCTGCCAGGTATTGTTTCAGGGCTGAGTGCATGATCAAATGAATATTGTCTACCAATAAAAGTAACATAATAATATAAATAATTTATATTCGATGTCTGATTACAGTATCGCCCTATAATAACTGGTAATGCGTATGCGCGGCAATAAATATACGAGGTACATATATGCACTGCAATTTATTCTTCTCCTGATAGTTTCCACAAGCTATGCGCAACAGGTCATTCCGCTTAAAAATCCTTCCCTAGATCCAAAGACACCCGGCACTTCCGTCATCGCAGACAAATGGGACAGCGATATGCCTTATCCTATTGTAGGACCAGACTTTGCCTGGAATTCCTCAACACCTGCTGCTGATGGAAAATATTTTATAGAATTATGGGGATTGTATAGCCGCAACTCTTATTCCAATCCACCGGGAAAAATTGAGTTCTGGTCCCATTCCATAGGACAGCAACTGGATGAACCGCTTTATACCAACAGAACGTACGAATTATCGTTCGATCTGAAGACGATCGACTATAATCCTTATCCGGGCATTAACAGCCTTTATTATGGCTGTATGGCCATTATGGGAAGTGCGATCAAGGGCGGTCCGGAACAACGGCTCTATACCTCCGGAAAGTTCTACCATGCCGACTGGCAACGTTACAGAGCAGTCTTCACGCCTTCATCTGATATTAACTATATACGTATCACGGCTGTTTCCGCAGATGGAGATACGGCTAATGTGACCACCGATATCGACAATCTGTCGACCATCAATGAAACCATGAACTATGTACTCGAAACGGGTGCATCCTGTCCTGGAGCAGCTACCGGCTTTGTGCGTGTAACGATCCCAAATCCTGTGGATACATACACTTATCTCTGGACGCCCGGCAACTATACCACTAATGAAGTAAACGGCTTATCAGCCGGCACTTATCATCTCACCCTCAGCGGCGCTTCCGGATCAGTAGTCAATAAAGAGGTGGAAGTAGCAGCATATAACATGGCACTTACACAACAGGTGACGCCTGTTAGTTGTTATGGCAGCGCAGATGCGGCTATTGAAATCTATTCCAACAGCGGACAAGCGCCTTATTCCTATCAGTTAGATGATGGTGCCGTGAATACGACCGGGATTTTTAGCAATTTGCCTGCAGGTGATTATACGCTTACAATTACAGATCAACAGTGTACCGCTACAGTAAATATCTACATCACAGAACCAGCCCCTCTGACAGTCGAACATGCACAGACCAGCAGCGTAACATGTAACAGTGCCTCAGACGGACAGATTATCCTGACGGCAGCCGGAGGAACAAGACCTTATACTTACAGTGTGCAATCCGGGTTAGCACAGCAGGATAGTATCATCCGTAAACTTGATGCAGGTACGTACCAGTATATCATAACAGACAACCATAATTGTTCTGCCGGTGGAGAAGCTGTCATTACCCGTGAGTGGCGGGAATGTGCTGTTTTCGTACCTACAGCCTTTAGTCCGAATGGAGATGGTAAAAACGACGTATTCCGTGTGAGATTGCAGGATAATATCTCTGACTATCGCCTGGCTGTTTACGGTCGCTGGGGACAGCTTGTATATGAATCACGTGATCCTGGCGCTTCCTGGAATGGCAAATATAAGGAAGCAGCGCTGCCAGCGGGTACTTATGTATGGACGATGACTTATACAGATAATAAAAATCAGCTTATCCAGCAACAGGGCACCCTAATGCTGGTCCTGTAATGAGGACCAGCATAACAATGCTTTTATTTGCTGTCGTTTTTTGAATTGATTTTAATCCGCTGCCGCACTGAAAAGATAAGTACCGTTAAAATAATGCCCGCAATTATCATAAGCATAAAGTTGGCTTTCACCACGCCAACCTGCGTATCATGCGCCTGTCTAACGAATGCTTCAGCACGTACCTGATCTAAGGAGGTAGTACTCTCCCTGATCGCCTTTTGTACTACCGGGTCTTTCAGGTCCAGGTGTCCTAAGAACCTTGTGTAATCTGGTTCCGGCGCTTTGTAGGTAAATGCAGAAAATAACGCAATACCAAGGGCTAAACCCAGTTGCTGTACGAGGTGATACATGCGTACCCCGGGGCCGATTTCTTTATTTTCCAGTTTTGAGAAGACGAATGTGCTTACTGATATGGACAACAATATGACAGCCAGTATCCGTACAGCCAGCAGATAGTATATGTAGGTGGTATACTTCGGTGCTACCGGCTGCTGGAATACCATATAGTTATAAATAATCAACAGGATCGGACCTGCTGCCAATATGTATTTCAGGGCCTTCTTTTCTTCTATGAGGATCGTGATCAGGGCCATTACCAAAATAATACAAACAATCACCAGCCAGGGGGATATCTTTGGCAATTGTGCGTGCCATCGGAGCGGAATTGTTATCGTAGAAGAGGAAGCGGCTATACCCAAGGCGGCAACGAATGCTAATATCAGACCATTACGCAGACTCACATTCCGCAATAAACCATTCTCTCCCTGTGGGGTGATCCATTCTAATTCTCTGCGGATAAAAATAACGAGCCCCACCAATCCACATAGCAGCAGAACAATGATAAAGGGGCTCTTAAACCACTCTTCCTGCTGTCCTCTTGTCAGCGCCAGATATAGGCAGGATGCTCCGATGCTCACCATGATCGTTCCCAGCCAGTCTTCCCGTTGCTGATATCGTTTGTTTTCTACAAAAACAAGGACCAGTATACACAGCAGGATACCCACCAGTATATTCGGATAAAAAATATAAGACCAGGTGTAATTGTCTGTTATATATCCACCAAAAGGCGCAGCCAGCATATTTCCACCCAACATACCCAATATAAAAAATGCCTGGGCAGTAGTCCGTCTTTGCGGCGGCCAGTTTTCCAGGATCATTGTATGTGACAATACCAGCATAGCGCCTCCACCTAATCCCTGTAAAAAACGCAAAATTAACAGTTCTTCTATACTGGTAGCGTTGCCACAGAGAAAGGAAGAAACGATAAACAGGATAAGTGTGATAATGAGGTATTTCTTGTTACCCAGTTTCCGGGAAAGCCAGTTGCTGAAAGGGATAATAGCTATATAGGCGAGTACATATACAGTCGTTACCCAGCTGACTTCATCCAGCGAGACACCCAGGTTGCCCCTTATCTCGTTAAACGCCACATTTGTTACGGTGCAATTCATAACTGCCACCAGGACACAAATAAAAGCTATAAGGGTGATACATGCATGGCGAAAGCCATATCCGGTAAAAGAAGCTGATTTCTCCATAGGAATAAGGACAGGATATATTATACAGCGAAGATAATATACCTCAGCTGACATAGCAAATGAGAAGATCTCGCCGGAGGAAATTATCAGACAATAGTTACAATAAAAACAACTGCCCGAATGATTTATCCGGGCAGTTGTTTTTACTATTTATACGTAATAACAATAACTATTTTGCCGGTAGTGGCTGTGGTGTTGTTGTTGGTCCTTCGACTATAAGTGTACCCTTTTTAGGAATCTTCATTCTGTCAATAAAGACCACCCGCTGATCACCTGAAGCAGCTGTTCTTCCGTGATACACACAGAACATTTCCTTTCCATCTGGCGAATAGGTAACACTATTATGTCCGGTGCCTGTTACGACACCTCCTTTTTCCACATTCTTCTGCAATACCGGATTGTTCGCCGCTTTTTTAAACGGGCCTAAAGGACTTGCTGATGTAGCATAACCTACCGCATAATTTTTCCCTCCGAAGTAGTTCGCCGAATACATCATATAGTACAGGTTATCCTTCTTAAATGCCACGGAACCTTCCGTCCACCTACGGTTCACTTCTTTTGATGTCACAGAGCGGCTTTCCCATTCGGCCTGTCTATCGCTCATTCTCACAGGCGGACGCAGTAAGAGTACCGGCTCACCTATTACCCCGCTAAAATCAGGCTTTAATTCAACGCCATACACCCAACTTTCTTCAATTTCCCGGAACCATCCTTTCTGTTTTGCCCAGGCGGCAAATTCACTCTCTACCGGGTGTTTATAACAACAACGGGAATAATAGAGATACATCTTACCCTGCTGGTCCATCAATACGTTTGCATCAATCACCGGATAACCAGGATCAAAAACTGGTCGTTTATACAGATCAACGAAAGGACCAGTGGGTTTGTCAGCCACAGCGACTCCGATACGGAAGTTTTCTTCTTCGTTCGTAGGATTCTCTTTCCATTGAGCGCTATAGAACATATAAAATTTCCCGTCTTTTTCATATACTTCCGGCGCCCAGTACGCACCATCCCATCTGGCAGTAGAATCACTCCAACCATTGACGTTACTGGCGAAATATACCTGGCCTTCATTTTTCCAGTTTACCAGGTCTGTGGAGGAATAAGCGCCATATCCTTTCTGCGCGGTACCACCGGTACCATACATGTAGTATTTGTCTCCTTTTACATGTAATACATAAGGATCTCCGAATTCCACGGATAAGGGATTCTGATAAGTACCTGGCGGAACTGTCTTGTTATCCTGCGCAGACGATGCGGAGGTATACATTGTTAAAGTCAGCAGGGATAAGCCGGTGAGTGTGTTGATTATTCGTTTCATCTTTTATTATTTGTAAACCAGCCAGGGCAATCATTTAATATTGTTGGCTGTATTAAAGCTTTCCTGTTCTTTATGAAAGACACTTTCTTTTTCAAATACCTTGTCAAACAGCAGTTGTTTCTGTTTATTTAATTCAAGTATTTTCTGCTGTCCTGCATATAAGGCTTCACCCTTTAAACCGGACAGAGAGTCCTGGTGTGCGATCTGAATCCGATCGTAAGTATATAGTTCCTTCAGGGCCGCATAATAGTCAATAGCTGCCTTTTTTAAGGCACTCCCTTGTTTGATATCATCAACGGATAAACTATCAAGACTGCTGATCAGTCCGTTGAAAGCTTGTTCTTCTTCGTTCAGCAGGGCAAGTGCTCCCGGATAATCCTCTTTTACCAGCAAGTCTAATTTTTTAGACTCCGGGCCGTTCTTATCCAGCAGGATCTTATAGGCGACCCTTTCCTTTTGCGCAATTGTTTCTTTCAATGTGATTGCCTTGCGTGGTTCACAGGATACCAGGCTTATAAGTAAACAGGCTGTACAGAAAGACATCCATATCGTGGTCCGCTTCATTTTTAAAGTCTGATTTTTATGGGTTAATTGAGCGCGGTCGCTAATATACACAAAGGTTCTTTTAAATGCCAGTCCCCCGCTCAGTGAATGTGCGTAGGAAATGCATAAATCAAGCCATTCTGTAGCCATTGGCTGCCGGAATGAAATTCAACCTGCCGTATGGCCAGCCTTCCTATTTTATATAAATATTTATAATATTGCAGCGGATTAGCATGTACGCTGGCTATTGCGAATGCCCCTGTTCTTAATAAGCACTTAAACCCATATACCTATATGAACCTGAAAGCAATCATCATTAAAGTCGCCATCGGCCTTGCGCTCACACTGGCAGGCTGGCAATTAACGGACAAAGGACTTTCCTACCCCTCCGAGAAAGATGCCGCCATGTATGCGCAATTATGTAAAAATTCCGTGAAAACGAAAGGCCGGATATCAGAAGATTATACAACGACCAAGATAGCACTCAAGGGGACAAACGGGACCAATATGAACACCTTCAAGTATGTGTATACTGTAAACGGACAGGACTATAATGGCCAGTTTACCGTCAACATCGTCCCTTCCTATAAAGAACTTGATGTATGGTATGATCCTAATGATCCAACGGTACATTTTCACCGCGATCCATGTAAACAAGTGGATTACTATAAAGACAAAAAATATCCCCGCTGGTTTGCATTCCTGGGTATCCCCATGTTACTCATAGGCGCAGGTATGTTATACAGTATGTTTAAAAACGGTATGCGATCACTGTTTACACCGGCAGGCAGGAAATAGTGATGTAAAGTCCTACATTTGCGTTAAACAGATGAAATGGAAGATTTTGTAATTGTAGTGAATCGTGTAGAAGATTTACAGGCCACAAAGGACCTGATCGAACTGGAATTAATATTTGATAAAGCGAAACGCACAATAGTAGGCGGCATGAGCGTAATACTGGTGAGAGAGAATAGTAAAGGTAAACAGGAACGATTTAACACGATCTCTACAGAAAATGATTTTGAAGAATACCGGAAACAGGTTTTCCGTTATCTCTGATTGATGACCTGTACAACATTTTTATAGCGATTATTGACGCCCGACATATAAATGGACAAACTGAAAAGTATCAGGTTTGTCCATTTTAATTTTCATGCCGGCTATCTTTCCCAGGCATGAACACTTAGCAAAAAAAATTATGCATAGATTTTTATTCAAAGTGCTCGTTTTATGTTAAAACTTTACTAAGTTCGTATTCGTTAACCAAGACTCACTAACAACTAATACCTATACCTGAAATAGTGATTGTTTGGCCCGATAATCCAATTATTTATTCAGTTAACCACATTTCACATGAGAAAGTTATTTATCAGCAATAGCGGCGCATAGCGGTGTGTCCAACATTGTAGTATTAACATTCAATCCGACACCATTTCGTCAGATTAATACGAATTATTCCCTGATCATCAGCAATCTGTTTGCGATGACGCCTATATCTATTGTTATTTAATACCAACATGCGTTTATGAGAAAGTTATTTCCGGCAGTGTATACACTGTCCTTATCCCCTTTTACCTGTGCGTGTGCTATACGGTTTACAAAAACAATAAGGCCGGCTGGCGAGATAAAATCCGTATAACACGCTTACAATCCATAATCCCTTGTTTTCACATTAAAACACACTCCAATGAGAAAATTGCTCCTGGCAGTCGCAGTACTGTCTATTGTTCTGTTTGCATGTAAGAAAGACAAAGCACCAACAGACACTCCCAATCCGCCTGCAAACAATGGCGAAAGATTCCCCGTAAGTTTCAGTGTGACCGGTTTCCTCCAAAAACTGGAACAATTACCTAATCCTTCCGGCAGAGAAGCGGGCAACAATGGTAACCTCAGAGATTCCGCACTGGCAGGAAAAGTATCACACCTTTACTACCTGCTCTATAACGAGTCCGGTCAGTATGTAAAAGGAATACACCAAAGCGCTGATGATGCCGATTTTGGTAGTCTTGTAGACACATTGCCGGCCAATCGTTACACCATCACCCTGATTGCCGCCACCGATCCTGTGGAAATAGTGGATACCAGCTTTTACTATGGATTGCGGATCCGGATGCCGGATGCCCCTTATCCAATGAATGTTTCTGCACCAGACATATTTGTTGGTGGCGCTTATTTTACTGTAACCGGTTATGGCCCTGCACAGACAGTAGCAATATGGCCAAATCGTATTGTAGGAAGAGTGGAAGTAAATATCCTGGATGCGCCCGAAGCCAGTTGGCCCGGCGATAGCAGTGTACTGATATATACCTCTCCTGCTTACCGTTCCATCAACTATATCAATGGATATGTTGACGAGCAGATTCCTGATCCGGGTATTGTGCTGAAAAGAAACAGCCGTACAAATTTCAGTACACAGTTGCTGTCACCTAATAGCGAGCTAACTGTTACGATTGTGTATCCGGATAAAATTACGGGCGAACGTAAGGTAAAGGAAATGCGTTATGTGCCATTCTCACGTGGTTACAGAACGGTTATGTCAGGTAATATCTATAATCCATTAGGAGGCGGAACCGGCTTTGCTATTTCGCTGGATACGACCTGGTACAACTATGCAAACGTACCTTTCTGATACAAATAAAAATCAAACAGGAACCGGTGGGTGGCTTTGCTTCCTGCCGGTCCTTTTATTTCCCTGCATGTAGTATCATATCGTATCGGTGTAAGCCCATAGTATAACCGTTCTCTGTATACTTTACGGTGACGAATCCATATTGCTCAAAGAAAGTATGGCTAAACTGTGTAGTGTCCAATATGATATCGGCGCCGGCATATAATGTACGGATCTTTTCAAGCCGGTATGTCAGTAGTAGCTTCCCCATTCCCTGCCGGTGATATTTCCTGTTGATCAATCCCCATGCAAAGGTCACCCTGTTCAGTTTCTCTTCATAGACAAAACCGCCGCAGCCAATCAATATATCTCCCGATAAAACCACGTAATAGTGCCAGTACATTAGATCCTCATTCATTTTATCCAGCCAGTCCTCAAACTGAGCAATTTCTGCTGTGGCGAAATAGTCGGGCACATTGGAGATAAAAGCTTCCATACAGGCAGCCTTCCAAACAGCTGTATAATCAGTGATCTCTATATTTTCTGCTGACATCATTTTTGGGATTGAATACCTGCAAGGTAATGAAACGGCAGAGATATCAATCAGTACAATAGATGCGACGCATCAAAGTAGCCGATGACAGGGAGTAAAGGTGGACTTGATATGGTGTGCATGTACCCGCAGGTGACTAAGGACGAAAAGGAACAGGTAGTCGGCAGGAAGCATATACGGACAATAGAGAATTGACTCCAGCGTAGCACTGACAATATTTCCTGTGCAGGAATGTGCAATATGCCATTCGTGACGATTTCAGGCATTTTTGTCAGGAAACTGTTTATGCCGGTATACCTAATTTACCGGTAAAGGGTATGATAGATCTTTGTCTGGCCATACATATATTTTGTGCTATATAAATTTACCGATATTCAAGGGGAGTCCTGTTGCAACAGAGCGGAGATTATCCACAACATTACCGATTAAATGTGGATAATCAACCAGCGGAGATCATCGGATCAAACATTAAATTACAGCTATATAACAATACTCATCCCGAATATTAATCATACTCATCCTTCGTGCATTCCTTCCTTTTGAACGAAGCATCAACGAAGGATGAGTATGATCAAACAGGGGATCAATACATCACCGGAAACGCCATTTTCGTTAACTTTGCTCGATACGCTGATAATACTGCGTATGTTTATTTATGAACGAGCACGCACTGGATCCGCATACATCATTTGGAAAACAAGACGAAGGAGATATTTCCATTCTTCGTTACCGTACCAGTACGCCTGCTCCCAGAGCGAAGATCATGCTACAGCAGAACCTGATCACCTTTCTGCTGGAAGGGGAGAAAACGGTTCATTTTGCAGGCGCACAGGTAACGTTAAAGCCACATCAGTTTGTGATGCTGGCAGCGGGAAATTGTCTGATGAGTGAAAAAGCAGCAGCAGTAAATGCAGACTACCATAGTATCCTTATTTTATTTGATAATAAACTATTAGCTGATTTCTTTAACCGGCATAGGGCATTACTTAGTCAACAGACAAAAGTAGCAGATCAACCTCCCTTTCTTTTATTTGAAAAAGATACATTCCTGTTGAATTTCATACATTCTCTTGACTGTATGCTAAACGATGGTCAGCCTATCTACCATGCGTTACAAAAAGTAAAACTGGAGGAATTGTTTCTCTACCTGGCCGTACATTATCCGGGACAGATACAACAGATCAGGAATATGAGTGCCGATGCGAATGAGGACCTGGTGATCCGTCAGGCGGTTACTTCGCATATGGACAGTAATATCACCGTTGAAGAACTTGCGTTTCTATGCAATATGAGTCTTTCTTCCTTCAAGCGCAGATTCGCCCGGATTTATGACAATACGCCTAACAGGTGGTTACTGGAAAAAAGGATGGAGAAAGCAGCTAAAATGCTAAAGCAGGACAAACTGAAAGCCAGCGAAATCTTTTATGAACTGGGTTATGAAAACCTTTCCAGCTTTATTCAGTCCTTCAAACAGATCTACGGTAAAACCCCTAAACAGTATCAATTAGCAGATTGAACGTCCAGCCACACTTTCTGGACGGGCGCCTATCTTTTGCCCCCTACCCTTGCCGCTACCTTTGCATTATCATTCAAACAAAATGCAAAAGATCATGGCATTATTACCAACATTTACATTGAAAAGCAAAGAGCTTGGCGGTCAGTTGAACAATCAGCAATATGCCAATGGCATGGGCTATCAGGGAGAAAACCAGTCACCACAATTATACTGGGAACATGCACCGGCAGATACACAAGGTTTCGCTGTAACCATCTATGACCTCGATGCACCTACCGGTAGTGGCTTCTGGCACTGGGTTGTTTTTAATATTCCTAAAGACGTTCATGAATTAGTATCCGGAGCAGGCGATCCTGATAAACAGTTATTACCGCAGGGAGCAATACAAAGCAATACAGATCTGGGCATACCCGGCTATGCAGGCGCAGCGCCCAATGAAGGACCCGCACATCGTTACCTGATCACCGTGTATGCCCTTGGTAAACAACTGGAATTAGACCAACATACGACACCTGCTTTTGTTGGCTTTAATCTGCACTTCATGACGCTGGCAAAGGCATCTTTAATTGTTTATGGACAAAAGCATTAAGACGATGCATAAACAATTTTTGCTGGCTATTGCTGATTATAATACCTGGGCAAACGGCATCGCTATTGAATGGTTACAACAGATCAGTGACGAGCAATGGCAACAGGTGATCAGCAGTAGTTTCCCAAGCGTCAGACAAACAGCTGTGCATATTGCCAGTGCGGAAAAGGTATGGATTGACTTCTGGCACAATGTTGCTGATCCGGTTTATTTATCAGCCGGATTCGAGGGTAGCAGGCAGGATCTCATTACAATATGGGAAAACGCATCTGCAGGACTAAAGCGATTCATTGAAAATTGTGCAGAGGAAGATTGTCAAAGACCCGTTGTGTTCAAATGGCCAAGAGGAGGTGAAATGCAAATGGAATTTTCACAAACCTGTGTACATGTCTTCAATCACTCTACCTATCATCGGGGGCAGTTAGTCAATGCATTACGACAGGTTGGTTTTACGAAACTTTCTTCTACAGATATGGCTACTTATTATCGTGTACGACAGTCTTAAATAACTATGCCCCGATTCTGCATAACGGGGCATAGCTGTTTATATCTGTTGTATTACTTTACGCCTTTGGCAGCATCCCAGTTACCCGCCTGTTTACGGATATAGAGGATCTGTCCTGTATGATAGGCATTGTGCGTATTCATATTCGCAATATTGCCATACCAGGAGCGGAGTTTTGCTTCATCCGCTCCTTCAATCGCTTTCTCCCAGTCTGCCATTACCTGCTTTAATTGTTGCGTAATGGACGTCCAGGATGCTTCTGTAAATGCGTCAAAAGTCTGGTTATTGTTTCCGTTGAAATCGGCTTCCTTTTTCCCGTTAAACTGATCCAGCAGCCGTTTGTTCCAGAAGAGCAGGTGATAAGCCAGCTCTCCTACTGAGTGACTGGAATCAGCGGGTCTCCAGGATGCCTGCTGAGCAGTAATACCCTCAATTCCTTTTTCTACAGGTACAAACCATTCCTGTTGATCCCAGGTAGATTTATACTGCGCTAACAATACGGATTTCAGGGTAGCAGGCGCCTTCTCTTCCTTTACCTGTGCGACGGTCTGCTGAAAGCATAAGATGCTGACCAGAAGAAGTGTGTATCTGGACATAAACATGAATTTTAGGGGTTAATGTTTCAGCAAATATACGCTTATATCAGATCAGTGCTTTTCCACCCACCCTTTAGTTTCCGCCGTTAACAGCGGTATCGTGTCTTTGTTCCTGCCTGCCTTAAAAGAGTGGTCTGCGCCTTCCAGTTTCACCAGTGTAGCTTTCTTCAGGGACTTACATACAGTTGTTATCAGTTCCATAGTAGCCAGGGTATCTTTTGTTCCCTGTAAGAACAACATAGGCAGTTTAACCTCTTTTAAATGCTCCGCTCTTTCAATAGAAGGCTTACCGGCAGGATGCAGGGGGAAACCGTAAAATATGAGTCCTTTTACGTCCTGACGATGATTGACAGACAGGTACTGAGAAGACATACGGCCGCCAAATGATTTTCCTGCCGCAAAAAGCGGCAATGAAGGATATAATTCAAGCGCCTTGTCAATGGCAGTCGCGATCGTCTGATGGGCAACCGCCGGAGCGTCTGGTCTGAACTTCTTTTGCTCGGTAAACGGGAAGTTAAAACGTAGTGTCCCGATGCCTCCTGCAGCAAGCGATCCGGCCAATGTTTCCATAAATACATGTTCCATACCAGCACCTGCACCATGGGCCAGGGTCATCATACAAACAGGATTTTCAGGTACCATACATATTGCTGATACCTGTCCCAGCGAAGCCGGTAATGTCAATGACAGGGAAGTACTCACCATAACACGCGATTATATAGCCTTCAAAGATAAGCATGGCGGTGATATTTATAACAGCCGTCCCTGCACATGGCTATTTAAATGAAAAGTATTAATTTTTGATCATAAACAATAATGGTATGGATCAGGTTTCACGGCGGAAGGTCATCAAAATGATAGGGACTGCCAGTCTCAGTGTCATGGCAGCACCTTTTGCCGGTATATCCCGGACAATGACCATCCGCAATTCAACTATGTTACAACGAGAGATTCCTGTTACAGGAGAAAAACTGCCAGTGGTAGGACTTGGTACCTGGCAGCAATTTGATGTAGGACCAGATGCCAGTGCCCGTGAACCATTGATCAATGTGCTTAAAAGCATGTTGGAAATGGGGGGCCGCTTAATAGACTCGTCTCCTATGTATGGAAAAGCAGAAACCGTCGTCGGTGAACTGAGTGCCGCATCAGGGAATGCAGACAAATATTTTTATGCGACTAAAGTATGGACCAGCGGCGAGCAAAGCGGGATCCGGCAAATGAATGATTCCATGCAAAAGATGCAACTCCGCAAAATGGACCTGATGCAGGTACATAATCTGCAGGACTGGCAAACGCATCTGAAAACAATGCGCCAGTGGAAAGAAGCCGGAAAAATACGTTATACGGGTATCACGCACTATACATCCGCTGCACATGATCAGTTGGAGCAGATAGTAAAGTCTAAGGCGGTTGACTTTGTACAGTTCAACTACTCCATCAGAGAACGTAATGCAGAACGTAGTTTGCTAAAGGCGGCAAGGGACAGTGGTGTGGCGGTCATCATCAATGAGCCCTTTGACTCCGGATCATTGTTTCGTATGGTGAAAGGACAGTCTTTACCTGCCTGGGCGGCAGACTATGAGATCAACAGCTGGGCGCAGTTCTTCCTGAAGTATATACTGGCACATCCGGCTGTGACGTGTGTGATACCTGGCACTTCAAACCCAAAACATCTGGCAGATAATATGGGAGCTGGATATGGCAGCCTCCCTGATGAAAATGGTCTTCAGAAAATGCGCGCATTTGTAGAACGGCTGTAGATCGCCCGGCCAATATGACCGGGCGATTTTTTATTTACTATAAAGATCAGAATTTGTAGGAAACAGAAAGCCGGTAGTTACGTGGTGCTTCCGCCTGATAGTAATAAGCATTCAGGTAAGAATAGTAAGAACCGCTGTATAAATACTTATCAAAGATATTAAACACGTTAGCACCGATACGCAGCTTACTTCCTTCCCAGAACAGGCCACCTTCCATCTTAAAGTAATCAGGTAAGCGTTGCAGACCAACACTCCAGGTATCCGTCTCACGACCTGCCAGGTAAGTAAAGCCGGCAGAAACGCCCGCTCCTTTCAAAGCGCCGTTCAGCAACTTGTAAGTCAGCCAGGCATTTGCCACATGCTTGGAATAGCCGGGTACTACATCCCCTACTTTTATACCGGTAGCTTCAGAGATACCTGGATTTACCTTACTTACTTTCGCTTCAGTCAATGCATAGTTGGCTGTCAGATCCAGTCCCGGCAGTAATTCTCCACGAAGATCAAACTCTATACCCTGCGCTCTGCGCTGGCCGAATACGATGCTCAGACCGGAATTAGCAGGGGCATTCGGATCAGCTGTCAGTTCGTTCTCTTTCAATATGCGGTATACCGCTACAGTGGTATTCCATTTTCCATTCAGCCAGTCTCTTTTGATACCAAATTCAATATTATTGCCTGTCAATGGTTTTAACTTACCAATACTGACAGCGCCCGCCTGTGGTGTAAATGCCTGGTCATACAAACCATACACAGCAGTGAAATCGTCAATAGAAACACTCAGTCCCACACGCGGCGTGAAACGTTTTGCTTTCGATGTTGTACCAAAGTCAGACTGACTGATGTAGGTATAACGACCTGCCAGTGTTAATCTTATCCTGTTGTTCAGGAAGCCCAGTTCATCCTGCAGGTAAAGGCTGGAATAATTGGAGTTAATCAGACCAAATCCCGCCGCCGCTCTTGCTTCCAGGCTTGAAGTACGATCATATACCGGATACCCGTTGGAAGGATAATCGAGGTTGGGATGATTGGGATCAAAAGGAGCAGATCCTGTATCCAGTGAATGCGTCTGTGCGTAGTCAGCGGTATATCGCTTATCACCCAGATCAATACCTGCTAAGATCTTGTGTACGACAGGGCCGGTAGTTACTTTGCCATTTAAGAAGATCTGGCCCAGGGACATCGCGCTTTTAGCTTCCCATATACCGACATTCCTGTAATATCTCCCATCTGCTTCCACGGAATCAGCCCACATAGAAGTACCATCCTGGCTATATTTATAATAGGCAGCCTGGGCAGTCAGTTTCCAGTTTTCATTGATCTGATGCTGGAGATTCACGGTAAAACTGTGGTCATTGATCTTCGTTGGTGGCAAACCGGAAGGCAGATCAGAGAGATCCCTTGGTAATGCACCATATCCTTTAGGCGTGAATATATAGTAAGAACCGACGTCTGACATATTCGCACGCTGGTAAACATATTCTACCGTTAATTTCGTCTTATCGTCTACCTGGTATGAAAGTACCGGAGCAATGGCATAACGGTCATTAAATTCATTGGCACGGAAGGAACCTTTGTTCTGTCCGGAGAGGTTGAGACGATATAACAGTTTGCCGTCTTTACTCAATTTACCATCCAGGTCCAGTGACGCACGGTTAAGGTTAAAGCTACCTACGGTATAGCTAAACTCGTTTTTAGTCTGACCGGTCGGCTTTTTAGTCACTACATTGTATAATCCGCTTGGATCACCGGCAGAGATCATAAAACCCGCAGGTCCTTTTACAAATTCAATGTGATCAACAAAGCTCATATCTTCTGTCAGTGGTCCCCAGTAGGAACTCACGACGTTGAAACCATTCCGGAAAGCCTTTATCTGTGAACCACGCATGGTAATGTTTGTATATAAGTCGCCCCAGTGTTCTAATCTTACTGCACCGCTCACGTTACGGATGATCCCATCACTCATGCTGATGATCTGCTGTTCCCTGATAGACTGTGCTGACACAACCTGGATATTCTGTGCCACCTGGATCAGTGGTTCCTGTAAACGCAGGGACTGAGATGGGTTATCCATCTTCACACTGTTGCTACGGGCATTTACCATTACTTCTTTCAGCTGGGTATTACTCAGGTCCAGTTCAAAATTAATTATCTCATTCTGGCCGGCGTTAACCGTTACCTGTTTCTCCTGCGAAATGATGTTAACAGCACTGACACTGATTGTATAAGTACCAGGATTAATACGATTAATACGGAAGTTTCCTTTATCAGTGGTCGTAGCGCCATATGATGTCCCCTTGACACCTACGGTTACATACGCTACCGGTTCACCATTTTTAGTGCTTACAATACCGCTGATACTGCCGTGTTGCTGTTGTGCATTGACAACTGAAGTCAGGAAAAGGAGGAAAAAAACAGCTTGTAGTCGTCTCATGATTATTTACTGGATTCTGGTTGATGTAAAAGAGACTACAAAGAAATAATAAAATGAAAAGGGGATTTGTTACCAGGTGGTGAATTTCCGGATAGCGTAAATCTTTTTCCGGATAGCGTAAGGGGTAAAAATAAAAAAAGTCCGCCTGACGGCGGACTCTCTACAGGTCAAACAACTTTATTCAGACTGTCCCAGCCAGAGATCATAACTGAATGTAGTAGGTTTTGCATATACCATGTAGGGAGGTAACGGACGTGGTCCGCAACCATTTGAGCCCACCCCCAGGGTATATCTGCTGATGGTCAGTACGGTACTGCTTACCGGCGGAAGATCTATCTTATATCCGATAGGTTCCATCTCTTCATCGGTATATGGTAATGCGGATACCTGCATCGGTTCAGCCACACTACTTACCCGTAATACTTTACCAGTACCAGCGCTCAGCGTTGCCCAACGTACGTCTTCGTGATTACCTGCTTCCATTGGTTTTTCATAAGGCGTCAGCTGTTGTACCACTGTGCTGTTATAAATACCAAGCGGGAAACCGCTCTTTCTGTCACTATAGTTTTCCAGCGGACCACGACCATAGAAGGAGAACTGATCCAGCTGAGGGTTCAGGAGCATCCTCACGCCCAGACGCGCTATGACAAGTGTTGTGTCACTGGATGTGACATTGTTCAGAGCGCGTATCTGTCCGTTGTTACTGATCATATAAAGAGCACGATGACGTACGACGAAATCATTCTTTCCTTTCCCGGTGAGATTGACAGTGATGCACAATACATTGGCTGAATCCTTTACAAGCGGAGTTCCTTCCACTTCCCATTTCAGGTCTCTCAGACCAGCTTTCTGCCAGCCTTCATCTGCCCACATATCATCTATTCTGTGCGGTGCACGCCAGAGATGGAGTCTTGGTCCGCCGCTTTGATTCAGCAGCTCCTTACCATTGCTGGTCATCTTAGAGAAAGTACCCTTATGTTTATCGAAAGTAAGCGCAAAGCCTTTTCCGCTTACCTGGATCGTACTATCGTCTGCTTTCCATACAGGAAGTGCTGCAGCTGCCATACCAGAAAAGGTAGCAAAAGCGCCGGCGCTCAGCTGTAATTGCTGGGCGGCAATTTCGAAATTCTTACCCGACCATAAAGATGCCTGCTTCGTGAAGAATGATACATTCAATAAATATTCTGCACCTGCCTGTAACGCTTTCAGCGGCAATTTAACTTGTTTTTCATTCCCTGCCGGCACATTCATATCTGTAATAAGACCACTATCCACAGCTACACCATCCTTCAGCAAAGCCCATTTGCCATGGAATGCATCTAGGCTGATGAACTGATAGCGGTTACGGATGCTGATCAGACCATTAGACAGATCTGCACCTTTCACTGAGATCCATTGATAAGCATGTTTCAACTCAGGATAATGCGGTTTAGGCGATCTGTCAGAAGCGATTACTCCTTTATGGATAAAGTATCTATCGTTAGGATATTCACCAAAACCACCGCCATAAGCAGTGATCGGGTGTGTTCTGTTACGTCTGTTCCATAATCCCTGATCCTGCCATTCCCAGATACAACCACCCAGCAGGGAAGGATACTGGTCAAACAATTCATTATAGAGATCTACTGAACCCATGGAGTTAAACATCGCATGTGCATACTCACAGAGATAGAAAGGTTTGGTAAAATCCTTATTTTCTGCGATCTGTTTTACTTCACCGGTTCCGGTGTACATGCGGCTATCAATATCAGCCGGATTGTTTTTACCGATACCAAAGCCTTCATAATGTACCGGTCTGTCCGGATCGATCTGTTTAACGGCCTGTAATGCGGCACGGAAGTTAGTACCCCCATCACCACACTCATTGCCAAGCGACCAGATAATAACGGAAGGATGATTTTTGAAGTTCTCCGCGTTCGCAATGTTACGATCAATGATGGCATCTTTGATAGACGGTTCTTCGTTGAATTCATTCATCGCGCCATGACATTCCAGGTTGGCTTCTGCCAGGACGTATAAACCATATTTATCACAGAGTTCATACCATCTCGGATCGTCTGAATAGTGACAGGTTCTGACGTGGTTACAATTGGCCTGTTTGATCAGCACCAGGTCACGGATCATCTGTTCTTCATTCAGGCTATGCCCTGTTTCCGGAAAATGTTCGTGCCTGTTTACACCTTTCAGCTTTACAGGTACACCATTTACCAGCAATGACCTGCCTTCGATCTTTACTTCTCTGAAACCGGTAGGCGTGCTTAAAAGCTCCTCTCCCAATGTCAGGACGGTTGTATAGAGATTCGGTGTTTCGGCGGTCCATTTCTGCGGATTATTGACCGCTATACTGAGCTGTACTATTTTCTCCTCACCAGCCTGCAAAGCAGGTACGTTGGCACTGCCAGTGGCGACTACCACCGTCTTGCCAGCTTCATATAGTTTTACATCCAGTTTACGGGCAGCAGCAGGCGATTGGCTGTAGTTTTTCACCTTTGCATTGACCAATAAAGTGGCGTTCTTATAGCCGGCATCAAATACAGTTTTAACGTTGAAGTCACGAATATGTTGCTGTGGCGCATTCCACAGATACACACTTCTGAAGATACCGCTGAGCCGCCACATATCCTGGTCTTCCAGGTAGCTGCCAACCGTGTATTGGTATACTTCGACCGCAACGGTATTCTTTCCCGGCGTTACAAAGTCCGTCACATCAAACTCGGCCAGGTTACGGCTGTTTACACTGTAACCAACTTTACGGCCATTGATCCACAGGAAAAAGCCCGCATCAACACCCTCAAAGCCAATAAAGACCTTTTTACCCTTCCAGGTGGCAGGTAGCGTAAAATCGCGGCGATAGCTACCTACAGGGTTTCTTTCTGTAAATGCGGTGAAGTTCTTTGGCGGGGTACTCATTACCCTGGGAAAGTTCTTCTGAAAAGTATAATTGTAGTTACTGTAAAAGGGCGTGCCGTAGCCCTTCACCTGCCAGTTGGAAGGAACGGTGATGGTATCCCATCCGGATACATTGTAAGTTGGTTTATAAAAGTCCACCGGTCTTTTCTGTGGCCAGGAAACCCAGTTGAACTTCCATGTACCATTTAACAACAGACTTCGGGAAGAAGCCTTCCTGTTTCCTTTAAGCGCCTCTGTGAGATTACTGTAAGGCATGAGCGTTGCATGAGCTGCCTCCTTGTTGATACCTGTAATACGTGGATTTTCAATTTCCACCGGAACGTCCCCTGTCTCTTTCGTCTGTGCGGCGGCTGTTAGCCACTGTGACAGCAGGAGCATTCCTAAAAGTCTGATTTTAAAAAACATTGTTGTGTTTTGATATAACTGTTAAACCCTAAAAGCATTTTAGTTCCGCCAGATGCGTGTAGCTACCATTGTAACTTTCCAGGATCACGATCTTCACGTAACGTACGTCCCGAAAGGTAGTAAGAAATTTTGGCTGATTCTCCTTTACGTTTGCCAGTGAAAAAGCAGCGGCGTCTTCCCAGCTCACCTGTAACCGCATGGGAGCCATACAGGTGATGCCTGTATGGCATGGGAGCAATTACAACAGGAATTTCCATACATTTGACACGGACATATTCATTACACTATGAAAAGAACTGAATGGTTTAAAAGGAAATTTCCTGTTATCGAAGACAACGGTCTGTTGCCCGCTATTATAGAAAGACTCTGTGGTACACCCGCCCGTGTGGAAGAGATCATCGGCGCCTTGGATACTGAGCTCCTGACATTGAAAGATGATGGCAAATGGAGCATCAAAGAAGAGATCGGGCATCTTGGTGATATGGAACCCTTGTGGTCAGGCAGAACGGATGACCTGACACATGGCGAGACCGAACTGAGAGTAGCTGATCTTACTAATCAGACGACCCATAATGCGGACCATAATTCCACAAAGACTATTGTTCTCCTGCAAAGGTTCAGAGAACAAAGAGAAGCCTTTGTAAAGAAACTTTCTGCGCTGACAGATGAACAGTTAGAAAAGACGGCCCTGCATCCAAGACTGAAAACGCCTATGCGCATCATTGATCTGGCCTACTTTGTAGCAGAGCATGATGATCATCACCTGGCGCGGGTGAGAGTCGTGATAGACAACCATGTGCAACACCATTAACAACTGATCCCGATAAAACAATCTGTAACAGACAACATGATAGTTACGGCAAAAAAGATACTGATCATCAATGGTTCCCTTCGTGGCACAACAGGCAATTCAGCCGCTGTGGCAATTGCAGCCGTAAAAATACTGGAACATGACCTGCAACAGGCCGTAAAACAGCTCACACTTGCAGCGCCGTTGCCGTCAGTCCGGGAGGTATATGATCTGTTAGTAGATTGTGATGCGTTTCTGGTGATCAGCGGTGTATACTGGAATAACTGGAGTTCCCCGTTACAGCGTTTTATAGAAGTCATGACTGCATTTGAAAATACGCCTGCCTTTTTCGGCAAACCTGTCGCCTGTGCAGTCACAATGGATTCTGTGGGTGGTATTGAAGTGACTGCCAGGTTACAGGCTGTTTTTGGCGGATTAGGTTGCTGGAGTCCGCCATGTTCTACCCTGGTATTATCACGCACAGGACAGGAAGCCATGACAGCATCTGCTGGTCAGGAGGAAGATCCTAATGAAGATGTATGGCGGATGGCAGATCTCTCTATTGTATTGCAAAATCTGACTACGGCCGCCGGTATGTCCCGCGACAAATGGATGGCCTGGCCACATAGCGAGTTAAGTATTCCCGATGGTCCCTGGCCGGAAAATGGCCCCCTTGATATGGGATCACCGAAATTTCTTTAGTCATCCCTTGCCAACCGGATGATTCAATCAATAACATTATACATTACCGTTGAATGTCAAAATAGCAGGCGATTCCATTCAAAAAAAATATTCCATTGTCGATTTTTTTTAACCTATCTTAATCGGTCATGCAAAAAGTGTGTACAACCGACAATTATTGCTTCCTCATATGAAAAAACTGCTTGCTTTAAAAGGTCCTATTCTGGCATCACTGCTTTTTTCTGCGGCCTGTCTCACCGCCTGTAAACAAGATTCCGGCCCCGCAGACAAGCGGATCAAACGGATGGATACGACGCTTACAGCTCACCTGGCGGACTCAATCACCAGTATTGTGAAACCTGAACTGGCGGAAGGACTTTCCCTTAGTCTCTGGGGGATTGATTCGCTTGTGATCTCTCCTATTGGTATCGATATAGATGATCAGGGACGTGTATACTATACGACTACTGACCGGCAAAAACATTCCGAATTTGATATTCGCGGACACCGGGACTGGGAGATACCATCTATCAGTCTGCAAACCGTAGAAGACCGCCGCGCCTTCCTGCACAAGGAGTTATCTCCTGAAAACAGTAAACGGAACCTGTGGCTGGAAGATCTTAATGGCGACAGTTCTCACGACTGGCGTGACCTGGCCATAGAAAAAGAACATGTATACCGCTTAGATGATATTACCGGAGACGGAGTCGCTGATCAGTCACAAATGGTTGTAGATGATTTTCACGATGAAGTGACTGACGTTGCCGGTGGTGTACTGAGTGACGGCGATGATCTGTACCTGGCTGTCGCGCCTGACCTCTGGCGTATTAGAGATAAAAACCACGATGGTATTGCAGATGAAAAGACTTCTATCTCTCATGGCTATGCCGTTCATGTGGGCTTTAGCGGCCATGGTATGTCAGGTGTGGAAATGGGGCCTGATGGGCGTATCTACTGGCAGATAGGTGACATCGGTTTTAACGGCAAAGGCCCTGATGGTAAAGAATGGTCTTTCCCTAACTGTGGCGTATTAGCCCGCTCCAATCCCGATGGCAGCGATTTTGAAATCTATTCATATGGTATCCGTAATACACACGAGTTTGCCTTTGACGAATATGGTAATATTATCAGTGAAGACAATGACGGCGACCATCCTGGTGAAAAGGAACGCCTGGTATACCTGGTAAATGGTGGCGATCAGGGCTGGCGCAGCAACTGGCAATATGGTAAATATAATGATCCGGACAACAACACCTATAAAGTATGGATGGATGAAAAGATGTACCTGCCCCGTTTCGAAGGACAGGCGGCTTACATTACTCCCTGCATCAGTAATTTTGTAAGTGGTCCGGCTGGTTTTGTATACAATCCTGGTACAGCATTAGGCCCTGCTTATAAGAATACCTTCTTTGTGGCAGAGTTTGTAGGCAATCCATCCAACTCCGGCGTACACGCCTTCAAACTGAATCCTAAAGGCGCCACTTTCGAACTGGGCGAACATAAGAAAGTACTGGGGGGCATACTGGCGACCGGTATTGATTTTGGTCCGGATGGCGCACTCTATGTAGCTGACTGGATAGATGGCTGGGATACCCATAACTATGGACGTATCTGGAAACTGGATGATAAAAAAGACGCTGCCAGTGCTGAACGTAAATTAACCAAAGCACTGCTGGCAGAAGATTTCAGCAAACGTAAGGAAGCCGATCTCGCTGGCTTACTGAACAACCCGGACATGCGTGTACGTATGAAAGCCCAGTTTGAACTGGTAAAACGGAAGGAAAAGGGCGCACCATTGTTTGAACAGGCATTGAAACAAACAGACAATCAACTGGCAAGGGTACACGGCATATGGGGATTGAGCCAGCTGGCACGTCAGGATAAACAATATGCGAAAGCTTTATTACCACTCCTGAAGGATAACGATCCGGAGATCCGGGCCCAGGCAGCCAAATGGCTGGGAGATATCCGTTACAAAGAAGCAGGTGCAGCACTTGTGCCATTATTAAAAGATACTGCCAGCCGTGCACGTTTCTTTGCAGCAGAGGCACTGGGTAGAATAGCATATGCACCTGCGGTACAACCACTGATTGCATATCTTGAAGCCAATAACGATGTAGACGCCTATCAGCGTCATGCCGGTACGCTGGCATTGTCGCGTATAGGAGAGGCAGCGCCATTGATCGCATTGGCCAACAATCCTTCGCGTGCGCTGCGTATAGCGGCAGTCGTAACACTCAGAAGAATGAGTCATCCGGGTATTGCGGCATTTCTGAATGATAAAGATGAATTTGTCGTAACAGAAACTGCCCGTGCCATCAACGATGATCTGTCTATTAAAGATGCTTTACCGGCACTGGCCAAACTGCTGGTCACTACTTCCTTTAAAAATGAAGCCCTGATCCGACGTGCAATCAATGCGAATCTGCGGGTAGGTACAGACAGTGCACTAAATAATCTTCTCTCCTACGCACAAAAAGCGGGTAGCCCTGCTCCTATGCGTGCAGAAGCTATAGACGCACTGAGTGTATGGGCTAAACCATCCGTACTGGATCGTGTAGATGGCCGCCTCAGGGGAGAAATAAAAAGAAACGCAGCTCCGGTAGTGCATCTTTCCACCTCTCCGCTTACCGCCTTATTAAAAGACAAAGAGTTACCGGTACGTATCAGCGCTGCCAGAGCGATTGCCAAATTACAGATCAAACAGGCAGGAACATCATTGCTGGCGGCTGTACAGGCAGACCACGATGCTGATATGCGCGTTGCCGCATTAGAAGCGCTGGTCGCCTTACAGGACGCAGGTATGGAACAGGGTATTACAGCCGCCCTGACTGACAAGGAGAAAGCGGTACGTGTAGCAGGTCTTGATCTGTTGGGTAAAATGCATATCTCTGAAAACGTGATGGTAAAACTGCTCATGGGCGTGATTGCCAATAAAACGGTGGAGGAAAAACAGGCAGCCCTGCTGACACTGGGTAAACTGCCACAACAATATGTGGAAAAACCACTGAGCGAATTACTGGATAAAATGGCTGCCGGACAACTGGATAAAGGTATCTATCTTGAGTTAGGAGAAGCAATTGATAGCAGTCGTTCCAGCGCACTGGCTACCCGTTATAAAACAATCAATAGCAAAGTATCGCCGGACGATCTGATGGCTTCCTACAGCAGTTGTCTGCTTGGAGGCGATCCTAAACGTGGCAGGCAGATATTCTTCCACAACCAGAATTCACAGTGTATGCGCTGTCACTCGTATGATGACCGGGGAGGTAACGCAGGTCCCAGACTGAACGGCGTTGCCGGACGGATCACCAGAGAGCAGATATTGCAGGCACTTATTACACCGAGTGCAAGACTGGCTCCTGGTTTTGGTATGGTGACGCTTGAGCTGAAAGATGGTAAAAAACTGACCGGCATCCTACAGGGAGAAACCAAAACAGCACTAAAGATCAAAGAAGGACAGGAAGAACGCACCATCGCCGCCGACCAGATCGTCAATAAAAAATATGCGGAGTCCAGTATGCCGGATATGAAACTGCTGTTGTCAAAGAAAGAAATAAGGGACGTGGTAAGTTTCCTGGCGGAACAGAAAACGGACAATTAATGATAGCATAAGCCAATACTGTAAAAGGCCTTCTCACAAGAGAAGGCCTTTTTTGTTTATATGGAGATACCGAAGGCTACTCTGCCTTTAAACTCGTCGCCGGATTTGCCCAGGCCACCCTGACTACGATAAAAATCACAGATAATAAAGTAACTGGTAATACAGCCCCTAAGGCAATCAGAAAAACATCTACACCGATATTAACATGGTATGCGAAGCCCTGTAACCAGCTATTCATGATCCACCATCCCAGTGGCACCGCCAGTAATGCGGCCAATAATACAAATACCAGGTATGACTTAGAAAACATCAATACAATATTATTACCGGTAGCGCCCAGCACCTTGCGGATACTGATCTCTTTGCTTCTTTTTTCCAGGGTGAAAGCTGTCAGTCCAAGTAATCCCAGGCAGGATATCAACATCGCTAATCCCGAGAAGTATTTAGACAAAGTGGCGACTCTTTTTTCTGCTATATACTGCGCCTGGTAATCGTCATCCAGGAATTTATATTCAAATGGAAAATCCGGGTTATAGTCTTTGTAAAAAGCACTCAGCCTTGCTAAAGCCTCCTGTTCCATACCTGCTTTTGTCCTTACCATGATTGTTCCTACCAGCTGATCCGGTATGATATACATGGGTCTGATCTTTTCGTGCAATGACTGGAAATGGAAGTCTTTGATCATTCCTTTGATCTGGAGCTTTTTGCCCCGGAAATCAATGATCTTTCCTACCGGGTCTTTAATCTCCAATGCTTTAATCGCGGCCTCGTTGAAAATGATTTTATCAGTCTCTGCGCCGAAATTTCGGGAAAAGGTTTGTCCTGCGGCCATTTCAATCCCCAGGGTTTCAATCATGCCATAATAGACCTGCAGGGAGTTGAAAGCGATCAATTCCTCCCGTCCATTTACCGTATACTTCACAGGTACACCTGGTCCCGTAGAAAGCACATTCGCCACCATTCCCGATGCGTTGGCGACACCTGGGATCTGCTTTATTGCTGACAAAAATCCATCCATATCAGCGGGTACCTTACCGGTTGCATTCCAGTAAACGACATGTTCCTTGTCATAACCCGGCTTTTTATTTTGTATATAATTCAGCTGACGATAAACGATAATAACAGCTATCAGGAACACAACAGACATCGTAAACTGGAATATCACCAGCCCTTTGCGTGCCCATAGTTGACCTTCGCTTCCTTTCAATATGCGTCCTTTCAGGACTTCCAGCGGATTAAACCCGGAAAGATAAAAAGCAGGATAACTGCCTGCGATAAGTCCCGTAATAAATGTAATACCCAGTACAGACAGCATCAGGTTAAGATCGGGGCGTAAAGCTACCTGTTTGCCAGTAATCTCATTGTAGGCCGGCAGCAGGCATATCACCAATAAAAGGGCTATCAACAGTGCCAGGAAGACCAGCAACATGAATTCTCCCATAAACTGAAAAACAAGCGTTTTGCGACGTGCGCCCATCGACTTCCGGATACCGATCTCCTTCATTCTGCCGGCAGATTTCGCGGTGCAGAGATTAACAAAATTGATACAGGCGATCAGCATGATCAGTACCGCAATCAATGAGAACAATTTCACATAAGCAATCCTGCCCCCTGCGGCCTTGCCATTTTTAAATTCACTGTAGAGATAATTGTCTGCATAGGGCTGTAAGAAAAGATCACGGGGAATACCCTTACTTTTGGTTTTCAGGAATTCACTCAGTTGTTTATTAAAAGCGTTTACATCCGTCCCTTTCTTTAACACCAGGTAAGTGAAAAAGGGCCCATCGCTATTCTGACTGTCTAACACGCCCTTTATGCCCATCAATTCCTTAAATGCCTCAAAAGATAATACAAAGTCAAACTGTATAGAAGAATTAGCGGGAGTACCCTTAAACACGCCGGAGACAGTACTGTGTTTTTTAAACTCCTGTATCTGCCAGCTGATGGTTTTACCAATCACATTTTCGGTAGTGTGGAATAGCTTCATGGCCAGCGCTTCCGAGATGACCATACCGTCCCTGTCTGCCAGTACGGTCGCTTTATTCCCCTGTACCAGCGGATAAGAAAATATATTGAAGTAATCCTTTCCTGCGAATAGTGCAGCGGCATTCACAGGCTTCTCACCTGTTGAGATAGTGATTTCCGGAAACCAGGACGGTGGTGTGGTGGTGGCAGCATACACAATTTCAGGCATTGTACCATTAAGTGCATCCGCCAGCAAGGCCGGTGTTCCCCCATTGGTGATGGTACCTCTGCCATCCTTTACATTTTCCATGACCTGAAACAGCTGCCTACGTTTCTCATGAAACCTGTCAACGTTCAGTTCATCGTATACCCATAAATAAATCAGTAGAAAAGCTGCCAGCCCTGTGGATAAGCCGACAAGATTCAGGAAGGTAGCCTGTGGATTTTTAAGCAGGTTCCGCCATGCGATCTTAAAATAGTTCTTCAACATAGTGATAGCATATCTGAATCTACAACTATTTTAAAGCCAAATTAAACAATACGTTTAATCAGATGCATAAACAGATGACAATTATTACATATGTCCGGTTTTAGTACATGGCTGTCCGTGGCTGGACATGGCAGCAGGTACATGCGGCTACGGCAATCTCGCTACCAGTCGCTCAGGCATCCATTTCAGTATCGTATAAATGAGTTTCCATTTAAACCCGGGAACGACAATCAGACTATTACCAGCTTCCACCACCGCCTTTGCAATAAAGTCCGGTTCCAGCATCAGCGATTCAGGAAGGTGCAGACCCGCAGTCATCTTACTCCGGATATATCCTGCCACTATCACATTGACGGTGACCCTCCTGTTGAAGAGATATTGTCTCAATCCGGCGAGGTACTGCGTGAAAGCAGACTTCGTACTGCCATAAATAAAATTGCTCTTTCTGCCTCGTACGCCGGATAGCGAAGACAATCCAATGATTCTCTCCAGACGCACATTTTCCGTATCCATCGCGATGATATTCAGTATGGAAACAGCCCCTGCGTAGTGCACCTGCATCATCCGGAAACTACCCGGAAAATCCAGTAATGCCTCTTCATTATTTTTCAGATAACCGGCGGCATATACGACAATATGCGGTTTCTCTGGCAACTGTTGATAAAAGCCTGCATGACTGTCAAAATCTGCTGCATCGAAATACAGTATCGTCAGTAGTTCTTTAGGGAACGATTGTTGATCCGCAAACGCCTGAAGCGCATCGGTACTACGCGAAGCCGCGATGATGCGGAAACCTTTTGCCGCATAGAGGAGAATGGCAGCTTTGGCGACATCTGAATTGGCGCCAAGCAGCAGAACTGTTTTTCGTTGCATAGGTATAAATATATGAAGTCTTACTGAATCCGCCTTCCCGGCTACCACCAGACCTGTTTCCCTTTTTTATCTATCGTAAAGATACGCTCCTGCTTTCCTTTGGTCTTATCGTGCAGTAAGAATAGCGCATCTTTAGGACAATTCTTATATATCAGCGAATCCTCGCGGGCAATAACCATTCCCAGGGACTGCCAGTCTTTATTATTCCAGTACATCAGTTCATAATCATCCCCCATCTCTATACAATTCCCATCATTCCTTGGGATAAACTTTATCTTACCGATAGCAACGGGTTGTGCGAATTCCATCCCAAGCCAGCTTATATTCCGGCTGAACCCATCGTAAAAAGTCAGGACATCGTCGTCAAACGCCTTATCCTTTGTGTTACCCAATAACTTATAACTCTCTTCGCTGCCAATGATTTTACCCTTCATTTCCCGGCCTGCCTTATCATAAAACTTCAGTTCTGCGAGGTTTCCATAACCTGAGCGGGGACCCAGATAACGATAGTATTTATAAGTCTTTGTATCACTGACAGGAATGTTATAAGGGATTGGAGCAATTTTACCTTTTACGGTATATAATGTGACAGCATCTGAGAAGTCGGCTTTATTCGCAGCCTGGAAGCGACCTCCATTCAGCCGAAAGTCCATAAAATGTTCTTCCGGCCAGTAATATTTACGTTTTAAAACTGCCTGTACCTGCTGTTCCTGTTGCGGAGAAACATATTGAATAAGACTATCCCTGAGTATAAAAGGAGTCCCTATCGGAATGAAGGTCTTCTCATCTTTATAGATCACCGGGAGATAAAGTGCGTTCAGTCCCATATCCCTGAAAGTGGCCTTTCCATTATGAATATCCCCCCATGCTATCGGCAACCATTTAGCGTCATCCCATACACATAAGTAAGCATGTCGGTCTTTTATATCCTTTGCTGTTTCAAAGAGATCTACAGCAACCGTTTTAGTACGGAAATAATCACTGGTCACATCTTTGAAATAGGGGTTATCAAAAGTCAATGGGATATTTTCTGAAGGGTATTTCTTAAACGGTAAAGCACTGGAATCCACCTTGAATGTCCGCCTGTATATTTTAGCGATAGGAGAATCGGGCTTACCCGTAGCTGGCTTTGTATCTATCTGATAGTAGATAGTCTCTCCCTTACTGCCGATGATCGCATTCCAGTCATGTCCCATTGTCCTGTTAGGGCGTTGTAAGTTCACTTCGCTTACGGCAGGAATGCCCAGTGATCTCAGGATATATACCAGGTAATGGGATTGTGCTCGGCAATCCCCCACGTGGTTTTCAAAAATATTGCTTGCCGGCAGTGCAGGGAAATAATTGCTGAATATCATCCATTCAAAATTGATGGCATCTTTTACACGGCAGGCATATTCCAACGGTGTATTCTGTGGCACATGGGAAGCAGTATCAAAACGAATAGTACTATCTGTCCTTTCGAATCTCCATTGCTGCTGAATGTTACCGGCATATTCATTCCTTACAGCCAGCTGTCCGTCCTTTAACAATTCTACACATTTTCCATTCCGCTTACTCAATATTTTGTAGTGATCGTTACCTACCGGGATAATTGCCCATTGCTGGTTGTCATCTCCGGAGAATGCGGCCTGTCTCAAGGTATCCTGGCTATAATAGGTATCCCAGGCTAAAGTCATTGTATTCTTCTTTCCTTTAGTCCGGAGTGCAAAATAGCCGTAATCTATATTTTGAACATTGAATTGGCCCGTTGACTTTAACACAGTATTTAATCCTTTACTATTTGCTGCGTTATAGATCGCATAGGTAGCTCCATCTGTTATCTGGAATGCAGGCGTATTGCGATAGAATTTCTCTACAGGAATAATATCCAGGTAATCAAGCCCGATCGGGTTATTCGACACACTCACTTCAATCGTATTAATCCCTTTATGAAAAGGATGTTTAATCCTCACCTGGTGACCAGGATAACAATACAGACTACCGGCAGTATTAAGGTTTTTCAGTATCGTATCCTTGCCATTAACGACCAGTCTGAGCGCTGCTGAATCAAGGCCGCTTGTATACTGAATACGTATCCACTTCTCCTCGTCTGCTTCCACATAAATACTATCGAAGGTAATATGGTTTTTACCGGGACTTAATCTGACAAGCGTTGTGCTATCCCCATCGGGCATAGCGATGTACCGGGTAGTATCTGTACAATAATCAACTGCTTTATACACGGAACCTCCGGCGAAATGCAGTTCATCAAATATCCCTGCAAATGCTTCATGGAAATGCCTGATCCAGTTACTGTGATGTTCATTCTCAATTCTGTAAGGCAAGACATATTCACAGAAGATATCAAAACTATAGTCTTTCCGCCAGGGCACTTTCTCCCATACGGCATAGGCATATTCAATATGTTTAATGAGATATTCAGCTGTCAGACTGCTCTCATCCTTTTCCATAAAAAAGCTATCTCCTATTTTATGAAAATTCATACGGTCCATAATAGCCGTATTCCGTTTATCACCGGGGATGATGCTGATTTCACGGAATATCTGCACATACTTATCATAGTTCGGCCCCGCCAGACTATAATGCCCTTTCATATTAGTCAATAAATATCGTGCAGCTTTTAGCTTCTCCGGGTTTTGTTGCTTTTTAAAGTAGCTCAGTACCTCCTGTTCTACGTTTCCCTTCTTTGCATTACAGGCGCAAAGCAAGCCCAATAGGGCAAGCATAATGGTAATTGAAATATTTTTCATAACAATGGACATAGGTCTTTTTATTAATGGCATTTATTATTGGCGTAATACACTCTGGCGGAATCCTGAATCTGCTGTACCGCAGTAGAAGACACTTTGACTTCTTTATGCAGAATAAGGTTTGCCCGGGTACAGGCTTTCTCACTTTCATTACTGGCAACATACAGCTTCAATAACATATATTCTGTGTAAAACCGGTTAGGCACCATGTGTAATGCCTGTTGGTAATATCTCTCTGCAGCAACATAATTGTGCTGTTGTACACTGATATCGCCGAGGGTCGTTTCAATGACCGTATTATTAAGAAAAGCCTTGCTTTGTGTCAGGTACTGTACGGCCTTTTCCAGGGAATCAGCAAGGAAGTAAGCTTTACCGGCTGCTGACATTAGTTCTCCTTCCTGTGGCAGATAAGACAATGCCTGATCAAAATACCGGATACTTTCATCCAAACGTTGATGCTGATAGGCTACCTGTGCCTTTCCCCATTGTTTATAACCCGTTTTCAGCTGCTCTGCGATTAGGATACCTGCAACAGACAGGATAAGCGTGATCGTCACCACCAGGATCTTAGGCATCCGAACAATATCCAATTGTCTTGTCACCGCTATATCCATCCTTGACAACATCGCCAATCCCAATACACCTGTCATTTTTAAAGGCAGTATGAAATGCGGGTAGTAAAACATCCCAATAAGCATATACCCCAGGATAATCGCCTGACCGGCATAACGGAACCTGTCATAACCTTTCACACGGAAGCAAACCAGTATTAGTAACAGGATACCGAATGCCCCTATTACGCCTGATTCAGCCGTCAACTGTAACAGGTCATTAAATGCATAGTATACATTATCAGCCAGCTGTTTTTCCCCCGGACTACCCTGTGCCTGCATATATGACGCCTGGTAGTTCATATACTCGCCTGCAAAACGATCATACCCGATACCCGTAAGCGGATGCGCGCCAACTATCTGACTGGTCACTTTCCAGATTAATACCCTCCCATCAGCTGAATCCTTTTTCAGATAATATCCTCCGGCTATCACCAACACACCTGTAATTATTAACATACCGTACAGCAGATACTTCTTCATAAATCGTGCATATAAAAAAACACCTACTACAATCAATGCAATCCATGCCGCACGATTCTGGGTAATGGGCAGTATGATAATCGCTAACACGATATTGAGCTGCGGAATCATACTCATGCGCTTATCTTTAAAATAAAAGATCAGCACCAGGGATACACATGCGCTTAACGCGACAAAAGCTGCATAGGCGCCCAGATTGAAGAACGTACCCGTCAACCGGAACTGGCTGTGAGCGGGTAATATGTTATACAATTGCAATAGCCCGTATACTGACTGAATAATACCAGCCACAGCGATCGCATAAAGTATAAACAGGAAATGCCGCCACTTACATCTGCGAAGCACCAGGTAAAAACCTGTTAAGGCTATCAACTCAATTAAGCGGGGAGTAATTCTCCCGCCACTACGCAAAGCGATATAAAGAACAAGTAAAGTAAAAATGCCATCAATCCTCGATAAGCTGATCTGTATATGCTTATCTCTGCATAACCATATCACACTCCCGATCAGTAATAACAGGATAACACCTTCCGAAAAAAAGAAGGTTTTTGAGACAGTAACACCGTTTTGAAGTGCGTCACTATTTTGCAAAGGAGTCAGGATAAACAATAACAATAGCATACATATCCCGCACCACCCCACATAAGCCTGCAGTTTGTTTTGAGTATTCATAGAATATTTTTAAACAAGCGGTTCCATAAAAATCCTTTTTCATTATACGAGTAAAGGATAAAGGCAACTTTTCCCACAATCTTTCTTTCAGGAATCAGACCCAGGTACCTGGAATCTTCTGAATAGGGTTTATTATCCCCCATCATGAAGTAGTAGTTATCCCTAAACACATATCCTTCGGGTGTATTATTACATTCCCAATGTTCAATGGTATTCCGGTACAAAGCTGAATCAGCAACGGACCATCCTTTATACGGAATCGTTAATGGTCCCAGATTGTTGATCGTCCATATATCCGGACGGAAATAAGGCATCTTACCTGCTAGTAGTTTATTGGGTAAACGGGTAACACGCAATGCATGTTGCGGCAGATCGTTTTGCGAAACATTGACGACTAATATATTTGAATCAATATTGACCGAATCTATTGCTGACCTGGATACGGAGGACAGATAAGCTTTCAGACCGGCATGATCCCGAAATTTTACGAGATACTGGTTTTGATGATAAGCCGAAAAAGGAGCATACCTGTTATTGATAAACGTGGTATCATTACTGATCTTCAAATGATCTCCCGGTAATCCCGCGCATCGTTTCACAACAAAGTAAGCAGGAAACAATTCATAGATAAAAACATCGTTTCGCCGGATATGTGTATATCCATGCTTCCTGCTGATGACAGGACATGTTTCCTCCTGCCGGATGTTACTACGAAATAACTTCACCCATGAAATGCTGTTCGCATCATCTATTTCCTGAGGTCCATAAGCCAGTTTATTAATAAACAATACATCTCCTTTTATGAGTGCGCCTTCCATCGAACTACTGTTGACCTGGTAGATATCAAAAACATAGAGTTTAGAGATCATCGTGTATACGATCAATAACAGGAGCTTTAAACCAGTATTGACTACTGACTGTAGTTGCCCTTTCACGAATCTACGCGAGAGATACAAACCTGTTAGCAATACAAGGAAAGGAACAATCAATAGCATAGATAGCCAGCCCATACCAAACGCAATCGGGATCAACATGCCGATCAGCAGGAGCAGATAGTAACGGTGGGTTAAAAACAAGATTTTCATTTTACATTATTACATCGTTATATATCCATAAAGATCTGCACCCAGGAGGAACTCAATCTGAACCGGGACAGGATATCCATCATCGATTTTTTATACTGTTTATTGTCAACAGGCACATTCTTCCCCTGCGCAGGGAGTTTCCAGGTCTCTGGCGTAACCGGCTGTCTGTCTACCTGCTTAGCAAAAATTGTAATATGCTCATGTGGCATGGCTACGCCCAATATCATTCCCGGCAGGCCGTTAAAAGACTCAGGACCACCTCTGGCCGGGATTTCTTCTGCATAATAAGCCACGATATAGATAGAATCAGCTATCAGCGCGTTGGCTCTGCGACATTGAAAACCGGCTATTTCCCGTGTCTCTTCTGTCAGCTTCCAACGAATATGCCGGATAGTGTCTTTAATAAAGAAAGATTGGTCGAATGCCTGTTTTAATGCAACTGCTTCACCGGATGTCAGGTTACTCAATACTTTATTATTATAAGCTACTGCACCGATGTATGCTGCCCTTGCACTGATATCGGCTTGCTGCGGCTTATACAATGTATATGTAGTATCGAAATACAACTCAAAATCATCCGTCCAGAACTGCGGGTTATCATTCCTGTAACTCAGCATATAAGAGTACACCTGGGCTGCCGGTATGATATTCGCCTCCTTTACAAAGCGCTCTATCACCGCATAAGTATTGACCCTTCTCTCAAATACGACCTTGCCGCTATTGACGAAAGTGACCTGTTGTGCAGACAGTACATGGGAAAAGACCATCATTAAAAGTAAAAAGGATAATCTCTTCATGTGCTATTGTTTTATGGTGCTGAATTTGGTAAAATTCCACGTCGCACCTAACATAAAAAATCGTCTGATGGTCGTATATCTGTTCTCTGAGAAGAAGTTATTATTGGCTGTACGGGAATACCCGTTATTCTGGTTCAGGATATCATTACAGGATATCTTGATGGTCAACTGATCCTGTTTGAGAAAAGTACGACCTAACCAGGCATTCCAGATCACACGGCTGAAATTGTCACTAAACGCCTGCGACTTCTGTTGCCAGAGATAATTGGCATCTGTATGTATTTCGAATTTCCTGAGAAAGTAAATTGCCAGACTTGGTCTGATTTCAATGAACGGAAAATTATTCTTCGTGTCTGGTTGCAAAGAAGATTTATTAATATTATACCCTGCCTTTGCAAGCAGATAACTACTGTATTTTTTCTGTTTGGATTTATAGATTTCCACGCCGGCGCCATATGTACGATACGTCAGTTTATTCACATCATCATCTGTCAGATTGAAAGTCTTTCCACCACTGGTATTCAGGGCAGCGATCATCTGTATATTAAATGGCAGTTGGCGACCATAATAAGCCATCAGATCGTAATTCATATTGGTATATCCCGGCATATTCACAAACCTGTAAATATACTTACCGGAAGAGGATACATTAATAGCCTGCGCAATCGGGTTAGTCGTAAAGGTCACACTTCCGTTACCACCAGTATATACATTTGAAACGACTTTCGCGGCGCTATAATCACCACTTATCTTATGGCTAAAGCTATTATACAGGTCCGGGTTAGCCAGGTAAGTAACAAGCTGTCCATTATTAAACTTTAATGGCAGTAACTGTGCCTTTTCCGGGTTGATACTGCTACCCACATAATTCAGACGGACTTCTGAATATTGCTTCACGGTATATTGTATACTTGCGCTGGGATTCCAGTTCAGGAAAGTCCTTTTCAGCCGGTAGTTATCAAACTCACTCTCCAGGTCCATTGCTATCGAACGAATATTATTCCCCGCTTTCAGAATTAGTTTGGGCGCTGTATAATTAATAGCAACCCCTCCCTGGTTAGACCAGGTATTACTATTCATCTTACTGCTAAACGCGCCATCCTCCTCCTTTCCCGCCGGATTCTCTACCAGGTTATAAGAACGCTTATCATCATGACTAAGGTTGTTTTCGATCTGATAGTTAATAACCAGCGACAACTTTCGCGATATCGGCGATGTATAGATCGCTTTCAGGGTGTTGGTACGCCAGTCGTCATTTGTACGTCTGCCAAGATACAAAAGCGCCGTGCTGTCTTTTGTGCCGGTTGAATCATAATAGTCACTATTTGACCGGTTCTCTCCTGACGAATGATCATTTGAAAAGTTATTATTCAGATACAGGGAGATCGTACGACCAGCCTTGTTAAGCCGTTTTTCCCAGGCCAGGTTTACATTATAGGATCTGAGATGATAGTCATTACGATCGCTTGATTCGTTATTATAGATCATACTGCTATCTCCCCGGAAATTCTGTGTATTGCCATAACTGGCAGTCCTGTTATCAGTGACTGCGCCATCTGCATATGCAGTAATCGTAGTGGATGTATCTACTTTGAAAATGTACTTTCCGTTGGCCGACTGACGGGTATTCCGGTTATCAAATCTATTGATGGAGTTACCTAGTATCAGACCGGTAGGAAGATTATTCTGCGACACCACGATATCCTCCCCATTCACCATCATTGTATTGAACTTGTAATTGCCATTAAAAGACTGCTGATCCTTATTCCACTTATTATCATAATGCGCGCCTGCACTGGTAACAGTAGGAATACCTTTATCATCATAGTTTTCAGCACCATCATTATCTGTGCCTATCTTCTGCCTGTCCGCTGCTCCCAGACCGGTACGACCAATATTACCGTTAGTACCATACACTGATAGTCTACGTTTGTTTTTAAATGCATTCAGCATACCCTGCACATTATAATGTTCATCTGTGCCTCCACCGAGTTCGACCTTACCAAATACGCCATGATTCTTATCCTCCTTAATCTTCAGATTAATGGTCTTATCTTTCACACCATCATCGATACCTGTGAAGACAGCTGCATCAGACTTCTTATCATAAACCTGTACCTTGTCAATCATATCAGCACGCAGGTTACGGGTGACCAGGGTCGGATCATCACCAAAGAATTCTTCTCCATCCACCAATACCTTTTTGACCTTCTTCCCATGAACGGTAATGTTACCGTACTGGTCTACCTGCAGACCAGGAAGCTGCTTTAACAGCTCCTCTACAGAGGCGTTTGCCTGCACTTTAAAACTATCCGCCGTAAATTCTGTCGTATCTCCTTTTATCTTGATGATGGCCGTCTGAGACTTGACGACTACTTCCTTGAGCAGCTTCTCCTTCAATAACAAACTTACCGTTCCCATATCCAGGACACCATCCACAGGTTTCACCGCAGTGATCTTATGAGAATAGGCAGCATAACCCGGATAAGAGAAAAACAGGATATAGTTGGCAGTATCGTTCAGGTGATTAAATACAAAGCGACCTTCTTTATCGGCACGGGTATCTGATACAATAAAAGAATCCCGGGCCTGCAACAATACTACGGATCCTCTGTAAAGCGGGCGCTGTAAACTCGTATCCTTCAACAATCCTTTCAGGGTAAAGGACTGAGCGAAGGAAGTCATATGATAGAGTAAAGTAATGATCAAAACTATTACGCGCTTGCGCATCTTTATACCGATTTATCTTACGCCAAAACTGAATGTACCTGTACCTAAATATCCTGTTCCGCTCACCCCTTCTGCCACACCCAAAAATCCGCTCCGTATGTCAGAACAGAAAAAGCGGATGGTCGCTTCTCCATGCTCGTCTGTTACGATCAATGGATTCCAGTAGAGTGCATTACGGGTATCGCTCACCATCTTATCTTCTTTATTATAATCTGGTGAGTAGAAAGGGGCATGTTGATAAAAGCCTTTGGTTATAACCATTTTGAACTTCTTCAACAACTCTTCCTCTGTATATTTCGGATAGTGATAGGGTTCCTTTTTCATGTCATTGGCGCCAAAGGAGAAAGGATGACTGTTTACCTGGCTTCTCTTCGGCTCTATCAGCTCAGAATAAGCCACGCCTTCAATAGGCTTGGTACCGCTTCCACAGGCCGGACAGTTCAGCCAGCCACATTGCCCTACATAATCCATATTGCCCTCAAATTTGGCGATGCTGTCCAGGTAACCCAGATAGCGATCGCCGAAACCACGGCCTTTGCTCTGCACAATCACCTCTTTCAGCATATTGCCATATTGCAACCTGTTGCTATCGATGCCTTTCTCTTCAGTAACAATGTTTCTTTCACTTAACATATTCACAGGATGCTGTTCCGATTCTACTGTACTGATAGCCTTAAACGGATCTGTCACATAAATACCGTGTTCTTTTTCAGAAAAATATTTAATGAAAAAGCGCTGTCCGATAGAAAGATTTTCAGGACTGAGATAAAAAGTGCCTTCACTGTCCGTCACTCCAATCTGGTTAATGCTCTTGCTGTAATCAAAGAACATCAGGGATACCGGTACTTTCTTTTTGCCAGACTTCCCTGCTGCGATAACGGTCGCTTTCAGACTATCCATCAGCACCATTTTCTTTGCGGCATAGTCTTGTTTCATTCTTTCATCGCCCAGATTGTACTGGTCTGCTGTATGTGTGAGTAGCAAAACGTCCAGTGCTTCTCTCCCGTTATTATGCGTACTATCAAAATAAAAAGACGGATCATACAGCGTGTCACGCAACTGGCTGGCTAACTGGTAATAGTTTACAATATCACGGGTATGTTTACGGTTGCCAAACAGGCGGTCATAGACCCGCAGACTAAGCGCCGCAGGAACCGGCCGACCCTGTTCATCCGTCGTACTGATTTTAAGGGTGACCTGTTCTTTAGGACTATATGTCTCTTTTAACTGACTGAAACGCACATACAGCTTCTTTTCATGATGCACGTATACCAGTCGTGCGCCCAACACTTTCTGATGTTCGTCAAACAGTGTTGCCTCTGCTACGCCGGGCGGCAGGGCAGCAATAGGTATCTTCATCAGCAGACTATCTTTCAACAAACCGGCAGCAATCAACTGCACCGCTCCTCTTACCTGTACTCTCAACAGAACCGGCTGTTCCCGCTGCTGAGGGGATCTGAGTCTGAACACTAAGCTATCCTGCTGATTGCGTTCAAGATGAAAACCAATGCCTTCCTTTGTAACAGCCGGCAATTTAAAGTCTATGCCTTCAGCACGAAGGAAGTAAGATGCATCCGCCTCCGGTGTAAACCGGATCAGCCCCATACCGCCATGCTGTGTCTGCACAACTGATACTGCCTTCCCGTTCTTATAAAGCTCCCCTTTGAGGTCAACCGGCTCATTGTCTTTATTAAGGGCTTTAAACGCTACCGTATTCTCTATACCAGCGATCAGTGCATTCCCTTCCGGAAAGAAGCGCACATGTGCCTGCTCTGCCTGGCGCAAAGACCTGGATTGCCCCAATTGCCAGTTATTCCTGATAGTACGCGGATCCTGCACCACCTGGATTGGAAAGACAGCATAAAAGTAGGGCTGCAGGGAAAAAAAAGAATGAGCAGTATAGGCTTTTAAGAGGTATCTGCCAGCCTCCAGGGTTTGCGGAAGGTATACACGTCCGGCGGATATACCATGGGTAACAGGATACATTTCCTTCCAGACAGCGGTATCACTCCCTTCCTTCATCAGTTGCAGGTATAAAATGCTTTCCTGTTCTGCGAGTGCAAAAGTTTGCTGATCCAGTACGAAAGCATTGTACCATAGATCTTCTCCTGCTATATAAATATCTTTATTACCAGCCAGATAAAGACTTGTTCCCCCTGTTTTAGAATAGGATTCCATCCGGTGGGCCAGACTGTCTATCATCGCACGTCCCGGCTGGGCATATGAGTTGATGGTAATACAAAGCAGGCTGACGACAAAAAAGATGCGTATGGTACAATTCATTCGTGGATATTTACTTACTCAATTTGCGTCTTCAGTAACTGAAAAGCCTGTCCGTTTGCTGGTGACTGAAACTGGTGCTGGACAGCTTTTCCTTTTTCGAGCTGCACTATACAGGGATAAATAGTGTTATTGGTTGGGATATCAAAGAAGCCTTGCTTATCAATATAGACATTTCCGCGGCTATGCAGTTCCTTACCTATTTTCTGTTCCAGCATCTTCAGGGACTGTACCTTAGTCAATACAAACAGGATATGCGGTTTATCAATGTAGTCTCGCATAAAAGCTTCCGCTTCCTGAATACAACCTCTACAGCCGAGTCCGGGTAAAATAACCAGCCAATTGTATTCCGGCTTCAATTTAATCTCTTTTATGCCTTCTTCAATAACAGTATCTTCCTTATTTCCTTCCGTTTGTTCACAAGATAATGTAAACATAGACAGAATAAGACAACACAAAATAATTCTTGATTTCATTATAACAAGTTTTAAATGTCTTTTAATTTAAAGATCCTGAACGTCAGGAATTTCTCTTCTACGTCGTTAGGCGCCACATATTCCACGTTAAGGCCTTCTTTGGTGACAAAAGAGTTATCCGGATAAAACTCATTCATATCACCCAGTTCAGTTTCACCGAGATATTTGAAATCCTTATCCATGACTACGACAGCCACTTTTTTATTCTCCCAGCGAAGTCGTACGCCTTTTTCCGGAAGTGCTTTTCTCAGGAAACGGTAATAGACGTCCCTGTATTTATCGTACAGAATACCGCCATACAAATCACTGGTACAGGCTTTCTGATAAATATATTCATTCGGTGCAGCCGACTTCTTCTTAAACTTATCTACATCAAGAGAGGTGATACTTGCCGCTTCATTACTTCCGCCATATACCGTCGCTTCTTTGTCCGTATCGAGATCGCATATCAGGAGGTCATGAGATACCGGAAAACTGTACACCATCTTCTTATTGTCAGGTGTAATATCATAGTATACGCCGGTAAACATCGGTTCATCCCAGAGATGTCCATGTCCATATATATCGTAAGGATACTTATGCACATAGTTTACCTTATTGTTATTGATATCAATGAGCGAAGTAAACTTAAACTGTTGCGCGATGGTATCCGGAAGCGTCCAGATAAATTGTCCGGGAAAGACGAGTTTACCTGCATGTTCGATAATCGCATTCACACCATGTGGCACATACTGTGGATATCTGTTGGTCCAGGACAGGTCTTTCATATTCTCATTATTGATCAATGAGACTTTTGAAACGATCTCGGATCTGTTGTTGAGCAAAATCATCTCCATCATTTTGTCATTGTAAACATAAATGGAGTCCATGTTTCTGATATGGAATGCCAGCGGCATCTGTACGGTACTGATAGGTATCTGGTTGACAGGATTGTTAGCTGAATCGTAATTATATATGAAGATGTTCTTTGAGTATCCGCTTAGCATCGCAAGGTATTCGTTACCGTTGGCATCATTGTAGAGCTGTATGTAAGGAGGACGCGGGGCAGACAAACTATCCAGTGAAAATTTCTTATCGCCGTCCTGTTCCAGCTTCTTTGCGGCTTTCAGGCTTCCGCGTTTATCATTTTTTATTTCAAAGCCGCTATTATTATTACAGGATATAAAGCAACAGATGATAATGGCATATGCGATAATGTGTAGTATTAAAGGCATTCTGAGAGACATAAGGCGCTTTTTTCATACATTTTTAAATAGATAGTCGTATCAGGTAAGGGCTACCTGCCCCGGATACCGCCATAGCCAATGCAGATCCGGTCAGATAGCCCTGTTTACTGAAGATTAGCAGTTACCTTTTGTAGAATCACAGTTGTTGCTCGAACCACCGGCATCAGGGTAACAGTTGCCAGTCAATGAGCTACAACGACCATTGTTAATAGGGGTACTGCAACATTCTGCGTTTGCAGCGTTGATTTTAAATAAGCTGAACAGCGTGGTATCAGATGCTGAACTTGAAGTGTTAGTAGTAAGAAATGCAGCCAATGCAAGTGCCGCTACGCCGAGCGCGCCATAGATTTTTTTTCTCATGGTTAACGATTTAAAATGTGGAAAATTGGTTAATTGCATACGATGGTCTATACTGAGGGATATGATCGCAGCATACCTCAGATACCCGGCTAACAAAGTACCTATTCATTACATGTCATGTAATGACCTCAATTATTTATCCTTGATACATTAATGGATTTTAAAAATCAGGACATTTTCTTTTCGCTGTTTTTTTAAATGTTAAGGAGATACTCCCTTTGGTAAGTGATTTAATGGAATGACCATCAGAATGTCGTGTCCGCCTGGGATTCCGTGGAACTGTATGGACTTCTCTTTAGCACATCTGGTCGTAAAAAATCAATGGTATCGTTTACGTTGGAAAGGGGTTCTTCTTTCCTCAGGGTTTTAAAATCAGATTAAAAGTAGGTAACAAATTTTAATTAAACAAGTAGATAATTTATATTTTTTGAGCAATCTTGTCTATAACCACGTAGAATAGATGAAAGACGGATGTTTCTTTTTTATTGTGACACAAATAAAAAATATCCTTCTTTTCCTTCACCCTTTACAATACCTGAAATGAAAAAGACACTCGCGTTTGTTTACTTATTATTATGCTATACGCTGACAATATCAGCCCAATCAAAAATCACACGTTATTCAGGAACTATTAAAGGATATCATCCGGACATGGGTTTCAAAACAGTACAGCTATCTAATAACAATGCAGTTACGGGACTGTATAGCAGCTACCTTATCAACATTGCGGCTGATGGAACATTTGAGGTAGCTCTTCCCTTAACCAGAGAGCAGGAGGTCTGGGTCGGTTTTCCTTTTTTCAACAGCCCCATTTATCTTGAACCAGGCAAAGAACTCATTCAGAATTTCGATATCACCTCCCCCTCTGCTGTAACTTCTGTTTTTAAGGGTGTACCTGCAACAGTCAATAATGACATCAACAAAGTAAGACCCATATTGATGGACTTTGACTGGGATGCCATTGATAAAGCGATATATAGTATGACGCCCGAACAATACAAACTCTATTTTCAACAGATACAACAACGCAAACTATCACAGATTGATAGTATTGCTAAGAAAGGCGCATTTAATAAAACCGCTTACGACCTCGCACAACGGAATGTAAAATATAGCACGGCAGATCTCCTGATATTCTACAGGCACATGATGGAGTCCGCCTACCGCCACGTCAACAAGTTGTCCTTTGACAATAAACAACCGCTATCAAAACCTGTAAAACCAGATAGCAGTTATTATAGTTTTCTAAAAGAATTAAAATACAATGATCCTTTAGCATTAAGGTCCTATAACTATTTTATACTGATCAACCGCCTGATGTATATGGAGCCTGTATATGATCAGGCCCGTACGGAAGGTGCAGACTATGAAAAAGAACTTGCAATACTCAAAACAAAAGATACCTCAGACCTCGGCATTAAAAACACGATCAATCACTATGAGGAAATGATTGCCCGTAATGCAACAATCCCGGGCGCACTGGAGAGAGCAAGGCCTGTCGTATTTAAAAAGCTATTACCCGTTTCTTCCTCCATGGAAACAGACATTGTGTATCTACAGTCGATCACACGCGAGATGGATATAAATAAAGACACCTTGTCGGCAGAAAAATTGGCAACTATAAAATCAAACGTCAAAAACCCTTTTCTCTTAGCAGATGTCTATACGCTTGACAACACCATAAAAGAAAGTATCAGGAACGCAAAAACACAAAAAGGCTATAGCTACAATCAGTTAGCTGCAACGACAGCCAATGACAGTATGCTCACAACAATATTAGAGAAGTATAAAGGGAAGGTTATTTTCATAGACTTCTGGGCCACCTGGTGCGGTCCCTGTATGGATGCCATTAAAAGAATTGCACCATTAAAAGAAGAACTGGCAGGCGACAAGAACATTGTGTTTCTCTATATCACGAATACTTCTTCTCCGGAGAAAAGTTATGACGTTATTATGCCAGGTATCAAAGGAGAACATTACCGCCTGAGTACAGATCAGTTTAATCAACTTTCAGGTATGTTTAATATAGTAGGCATCCCCCACTATGCCATTGTAGACAAACGCGGGACAATCATCAACAAGAATTTTATCTGGACACAAAATGACCAGGTGAAGGAACAGTTGCTCCGGCTGGAAAAGGAATAGATGTCCATTTAGTCATTGTTGAAGGAGACAGCGGGTACGCCTGCCAGGACAGAGTGTTGCTTAAAGAAATCCCTGAATGTGGATGATGCCCGCAATAATGACATCATATGTAGTTCCGGTTGCCCCATTTCCAGGATAGTACAGCTCAGCTCTCTGATCTGTGCCCGGTAATAGTATGCCTGTTTATTCAGGCGTTGCAGGTCTTTTGTAAATGAAGGATACGGTGATAACTGTTCCTTCAGCACATACTGACGCTTATAAAGATAGTCACCTATCTGCTCAGATATGCCAACAGCATTGCGTAACTGATCCACATACCGACGTAATTCCCTGGAAGACGAAAGAAATCTGGCAGCTACCTGCAAGGTATCAAGATAACTATTGTAGCTATGCGTTATCTCTCCGGTAACTACAGCCAGTTTTTCAGAGCGGGCTCTGAAAGCAACCATACTATCGATACCCATATCGAAAATACGCTGGGCAGCAGCGACGTCAGACTTCATCAGACGCTTTTTCATACGCTGTTCATCTACAATCAGTCTGTTCAATGAGCGTAGTATCCTTTGCCGGATAAGATCGTCCACCCTGCGGATCTTTTGCTGCAGATGCATATCGTACTGATGAAGCGTACTATTATCCTGCGCAAACGAAGGGGCTGCCAGGAACGTCACTATCAGGAATAAAAGCTTTTTCATAAACGGATGCGGTCACCGGATCTACTGTTCCGGTATAAAAATGTAGGTGTAAACTGTAGGTCAGTCTATTTCCAGGATGATGGTAACTGGTTAATCGGGATTATTTATTTAACAGCTGATCGCACGATAATGTTTAAAAAGAGGAGATTGTATGAAATTGATCGTCAGCAGATAATAAGAGCGAAGGGAGCAGGCTTCGAACCTGCATTCTCCGACGTGCCGGGGCGGCGCTCTTCCAATTGAGCTATCCCTTCGATATAATAGGTAAAGATGAAGCGGTTATCTGTGGAGGAGCAGGGTTCGAACCTACGTCCCTGGACTGGGAGACCAGCATTCTTCCAATTGAACTATCCTCCTGTATGTGCAGGAGAGAAGATAAGATTCGAACTTATTTTTCCCCCGTTGCAAGGGGGCGTCATTCCAGATTCGACCACATCTCAACCTGCAGCCGCGAATAAAGAGCGATAAAATCATATGTCAATCTATATGCATTTGAATAACCCTGCTATTTATAGTTACCAACTATCAGGAGAGTAAAAATCAATAGATTTCATCTATAGCCTATGATATTATCCTATTCCTCTCCATAATCAGCCAGTAAGGTCTAATATTGCTTCAAATCATCAGACCATGGACATATTCGAAGCAGCAAGAACTAATAATATAGCCGCCCTGGAGGGTTTTCTTACACCTGAACAGATCAATGCCAAAGACTCCCGTGGTTCCACCGCTCTGATCATTGCCACCTATTACAACCATGCAGCCGCTGTAAGCGCCCTGCTGGATGCAGGCGCTAATACAGAGATACAGGATACTATGGGGAATACGGCGCTGATGGGTGTCTGTTTCAAGGGCTATACCGGGATCGCTAAAATACTATTGGAACATGGCGCCGCTGTGGACGCAGAAAATGGTAACGGGGCTACGGCACTGACCTTCGCAGCCACCTTCGGCAGGAATGAGCTCATTCCTCTATTGCTGAAACATGGGGCTTCGCCGTTGAAGAAGGACAAATTTGGTAGAAATCCGATAGACTACGCCCAGCTACAGGAGAATCCTGCCGGGTATGAAACATTGGTTGCCGCAACCAGACAATAAACAACGCTGCATTTATTGGCAACCATTTTACACTTTTTGATATTCCCTTTCACAGGTGCTATCAGGAACTTTGCAGCCAGGCGACCGTATTGTCTCCCGGATAAATGACAGATCATATATGACCATCGTTCAATTTGAATATATCGTTGCCGTAGATACCTACCGCAGTTTTAACCTGGCAGCAAAGAACTGCTATGTTACGCAGCCTACGCTGAGTATGCAGATCCAGAAACTGGAAGATTCACTCGGTGTAAAAATATTCAACCGCAGTAAATCACCGGTTACTCCTACCGAAGTAGGAATAGAAATCATTGCACAGGCACGTGTACTGCTGGCTGAATATCAGAAAATACAGGACCTCGTTTCCGACAGGAATAAAGAACTCTCCGGTGAACTCAAGATCGGTATTATTCCAACCGTTGCACCTTACATCGTCCCCAAAATCATTACCCGTTTCATAGAAAAATACCCGGCGGTCAAACTCCTGGTATGGGAACAAAACACAGAACAGATCATGCAACAGCTGAAACTGGGTTTAATTGACTGTGGCATCGTATCCACACCACTCCATGATCCCCAGCTGAAAGAGACGACATTATTCTATGAGAATTTTGTCGCTTATGTGTCTGAAGAAAGTCAGCTGGCCAAAAAGAAGAAGCTCAAACCGGAAGACATCAATGTGGAAGAACTGTGGATATTAAACGACGGTCACTGTATGCGCGACCAGGTATTGAACATCTGTCAGCATCGAAAAACAACCCGTGGTTCTCAGCACTATGAATACAACACCGGTAGCATTGAGACTTTAAAGCGTATGGTGGATGAAAATAACGGCGCTACCATTCTGCCCGAACTGGCCCTGGACGATCTGAGTGAGGAACAGCAACAAAAGTTGAGATATTTCCAGTCACCCGAACCAGCAAGGGAAATTGGTCTGATTACCATGAAGAACTTTGCGAAGAAAAGAATGATTGAGGCACTGAAAACGGAAGTCATTTCACTGGTACCTCCCAGACTGAAAAGCAAAACAAAGAAGGAGCTGATAGAGGCGTAAGAGACCGGGAAAATCAATAACATTTATATAAAATACAATGCAAATAGACAAAATCTATTGGCTATGATATTAATTTATACGAGTTAAATACATCGTTTTAATAAATAATATTGCAAACCGATAGCATTAACGAAGGTTTAAAATGTCAATTGCAGACAAGCTTATTACCGGTTATGCTATAGTCTGAGTATAGTTATCTTTCGTTAGACTTACGTTAAAAACGCAGCACTAACGGAGGATAAGTATAGTCAGACTATACACAGACTAATTATATAATCAACAGAAAAGATTTGTTATGATGATAGACGTATTCGAAGCGGCAAGAACCAATAACGTATCTCTCCTAAAAGAATTTGTAACTGACGGATTGCTGAACGCAAGAGACGACAGGGCATCTACACCCCTCATCATTGCTGCCTACTACAATCACAGCGACGCGGTAGCTTACCTGTTGAAAGCAGGTGCAAAAGTGGAACTGACAGACAATCTTGGACATACCGCATTAATGGGCGCCTGCTTCAAAGGACACGCGGACATTGTAAAACTGCTGCTGAAAAAAGGTGCTTCTGTCGCGACAGAAACAGACCATGGAGCAACGGCATTGACTTATGCAGCTACCTTCGGACATCACAATATAGTAGATCTTTTACTGGACAATGGCGCGAATCCACTCAAGAAAAAATTCAGTATGAAAATAAAAATGGTCATGGGATTATTCTCCCGTATGTTGTCTCCCAAAAAGACGGCCATCCCCAAACCGCTTTAATTCTCACAAGGACACAGGACACAGAAACATAGGACAAAAGAACCAGGACACAACTAAAAGGCGTTGCTACTCAGGCAGCGCCTTTTATATATCCAGCCATGCTGGTTACCTTTTCAAAAACTTTTTTCTTCCCGCTATGAAATACACAGACTCCTCACTATATTAGTGTGTGCAAACCCGCCCCGTAGCTCGCAATAGCTGAAAACTACATCAACCCATTCCACTACAAGTCCGGTTTATTTTCACGTTCAGTACTCATGTAAGCAAAACCCAAATCAATTCCATCATGAAAAAGAAAATCCTTTACACGCTACTTGTCGTATGCCTGCCCGTGCTCTTGTCACAGGCACAGACACTACGTGTACCAGGCAGTCCTTATCCGGTATCTGCTGTACCCGACAGTGTATTTCTCACTTCCGAGAATTATACTGTCTCCGAACGCGTCGCACTGCAAACACTGCAGGGTGTGATCGCACAAACCAAACCTGCCATCCTGCGCGACCTGTCCGGCCACCGCGCACTCGTAGAGAAAGCAGGTATTAAAGTCAATGACGCTTATTACAACAACTTCCCTGGACTCCTTGCCTTCTTCGCCAACAGGCTCTCCGGCTACATTCTCTGTAACCAGAAAGACCGTTCTACCAATGTGGCCATTTCCCTGGCAGGTGTGATGAATGCCGTAGCTATTCCTGCGGATATTGAGCAGGCAGCCATTAACGCCGGACTCACAAGATTGCTGGACGTCAGAGCCAGGGACGAGGCATGGGCATTGGCCAATTATGGTAACCTGTTCAGTAAACAGATTGCCACCTATCAGCAAAGCTCCGATGACCGCGTATCTTTTATGGGCGATTACAGCGCTTATACAAAAGCCTTCCAGTTCTGGGACAACTCTCCTACCGGTTCAATCGCTAACAGTGCTTACAACCGTATGAACAAAGGAGCGACTTTCTTTGGCTGGGGGCCGGAAGAATATGGTACGGTGGAACAACTTTCCCTGAAATCCATGTCTATCATTCCTTCTGACTGGGCAGCTAATTTGTCCACACTCAGTAATATTCCGGCAAAGACGAAAGTCTTCAAACAGAAAGAACCGATCAAACCATTCGAAGTAAAAACAGGAGTACACACTGTCTGCTTCGTCATCACTGACGGTGATAACGTACAATGGTTACTCGGCTCCCACGACAATATCAATAACTGGAATAATCCTGCGCGTGCGCATGTCAATCTCGGATGGACCATCTCTCCTTCCCTTGCAGAACTGGCGCCAGCTGTGTATGAAAAGTATGTGGACAACTGTCTCACCACGCCTGATGGCAGAAATGTGCTCATTGCCGGTCCTTCTGGTAAAAGCTATTTCTTCCCTGGGCGTATGCCTGATGCAGACCTTGAAACAGAGTCAAAGCTGCTGAACAGCTACATGAAAAAAGCAGACCTCCGTATTGTCAATATCATTGATGCTGACGACAGCGACAATGATCCATCTTCTTACCTTAAACAGGATAATATCGACGCATTATTCTACTACAGTTATGGCGCTAACTATACCGGTCGCCACGGACAGATAGACTGGTACAATGATAAACCTTCCATTGGCGGCAGATATACCCTCTGGGGTACTTTGTCTTCTCCTCAATCACTGGCCAATCAGCTGAACCAGGCTTCTACCAACATCAATTCCGCCGATGGTTATAGCCTCGTATCAGTACATATCTGGTCAAGAGATGTGGATGACGTACAGGACTGTATCAATCGTCTCGGACCTAACGTACGTGTAGTAGCGCCTGATGAATTTGTATGGCTGATCCGCAAGAACCTCAGAAACCTGCCGGTAGGTACCGGTAACGGACTGAAAGCGGAATACTATGCCGGTTATCATAAAGATGTGCTGAAGTATACACAGACGGATGGTAATGTGGATTTCGACTGGGGTAACGGTTCTCCTGATCAGGCACAGCTGGGTGTTAACCAGTTTTCCGTAAAATGGTCCGGACAGGTACAACCATTGTATTCTGAACCATACACCTTTCATGTCTATTCTGATGATGGAGTAAAACTCACTGTCAACGGACAAACCCTGATTAATGATTATGAGACACAGGGCGCTTATACCCGTACCGGCACAATTACACTTATCGCCGGACAGAAATACAACATTGAATTGGAGTATGGCGAAGGGAATGGGGATGCGTTCTGTCACCTGCAATGGTCCAGTACTTCCCAGGCGCGGCAGGCGATTCCAAAAGCACAGCTGTATAGCAGACCAGATACCAGTAATGGCCCTGTAACTGTCTATGAAAATGCGCAGTACGGCGGCTTTCATGCAGGCTTGCCGATCGGTGCGTACAAACTGGCAGGTCTGCAACTGAAAGGTATACAGAACGATGAAATCTCTTCCATCAAAGTAGCAGAAGGGTATAAAGTTGTACTGTTCGAACACGAAAATTTTGCGGGCGATTCCATCGTAATAACTGCCAACAGTCCTTCACTCGGCAGCAGCTGGGATGAAAAAGCCAGCTCTGTCAAAGTACTGGCCAATGGTAATCCCAATCTGGCAGGTTCTTATACGATCAGACACGTGGCCAGTAACCTGTTCCTCGATGTACGGGGCGGCTTAGGCAGCACCGGTGATGGTTCCCCTATACAACTATGGACGGGCACCAACGCGGCCAATCAGACCTTTACACTGAAACACCTGGGTGAGGGACGTTATACGATTACGGCTTATCACAGTGCAAAAAGCCTGGACATTCCGCAATCCAGTATGGATGAAGATGTGAGTCTCTGGCAATGGACAAGTCAGGATGCAGCCAATCAGCAATTCATTGCGATAGCCGCTGATAGTGGTTATTACAAATTCATCTCTGCACTGAGTGGCAAAGTACTTGCTACATTGAATAACAGTACAGCACCGGAAGCGAAAGTAGTACAGCATACCGGTAATGGTCAGGCCAGCGCCAGATGGCAGCTGTTATCCGTACCGACTGTCGGTAACGGCAACGGCCTTAGTGGTAATTATTACAATGGTAAAAACTTTGAGACCTTCGTTTTCAGCCGTGTTGATAAAACAATAGATTTTGACTGGGGAGAAGGCGCTCCGGGTACAGGCATTACCAATGATAGTTATAGCATCAGATGGACCGGTAAAGTAGAACCGAGATATACGGGTACTTACACCTTTTACATGACCAGTGATAACGGCCGCCGTCTCTGGGTCAATAATCAGCTGATCATCGACAAATGGCTGAGCGACTGGGATATTGAATACTCCGGTACCATTAATCTGGTAGCAGGACAACAATACGATATCAAGGTAGAATATTTTGAAGACTTTGGCGGCGCCAACTGTAAACTGTCATGGTCAGGTTCGAATCAGGGTAAAGAGATTATTCCGAGAAACCAGCTCTATGCCACTTCTGCTGCACTTACTGCCGCTAATCTGGCACTTGCAGGTAAGGATGCGCATACTATGGAAAAAAATATCCTCCTGTATCCTAATCCGGCACAAAGCAGCGTTCGCCTGCAGTTCAATGCGAAGCAGGCAAGAATGAGCATTTTTGATGCAGTGGGTCGTCAGGTAGCGCCAGCAAGGATTGTATACGCCGGACAATCGATCGATGTCAGCAATCTGCCAACAGGCGTCTACCTGATACAACTCGATATCAATGGTACCAAAACAGTCAAACACCTGGTAAAAAGCGCTGAATAAGCGCCTTTGCTATCTGATTTCATAGTTGAATACTTTGTGTTTTATAAACAGTCGTCTCCTAATTTGTATTATCCTGTTGCAGATGGTACCGCTACCGCAGCCATTACAGATACTGGCCTTACATCCGCAGAAAACATTCCCTACAAGCACCTGAAACTGCTGAAAGTAGAACAACTGGGAGACGATGTTGTATGGATGAAATACAAAGTACAGAAGTATAAGAAAGGCCGCGCCAAAAGTGGCGCGGCCTTTCTTCGAAACATTCGTGCTATTAAAAAAAACATTATTCTTCTAATATCCGTCGTTCTGTTTCAGATTCGGGTTATTAGCGATCTGGGTACTTGGAATAGGATAGACCTCTTTATTTACATCGTTTGTCGGCGTATGATCCCACCAGCTGCCACTGTTAAATCTGCCGAAACGAATAATATCTGTACGGCGTTTCCCTTCGAATACAAATTCACGACCTTTCTCTGCCAGTAATTCATCCATCGTCAGCGTAGCTGTCGTATAAGCTGCTGCCGGCCAGTCTGCAGTTGCAAATGCTCTCTTACGGCTTTCATTGATCAGATCAACAGCTTCCTGCGTAGCCATTTTGTTGTTCTTACGCATCAGCGCTTCCGCTTTATCAAAATAGATCTCCGTCAGACGATAGATCATAAAGTGGTTCTCGCGATAGTTAGGATCGCTGAGACGACCTGTCTTATACTTATTGAAACGCGCACCGCTGTTCTCTTCACCGGTAGCCATTGTGCTCTCCGTTTTATTCTCAGAAGCTCTTCTGATATAGTTTACATATACAAGCGGCTTACCATTGTACTCTTCTGTCCCGAGAATAGGATCTGTTGTACCGTATTTATACTGCGGACCAAACAGGAACCATTCTGTTTTACGCAGGTCATTCTCTGCATAGGTATCAAAGAAAGAAGGGATCACGACATAACCGTTGTTACCCGCATATCCTACGTCCAGTGCAGCACTCATATTGCTGAAGCCAAATAATGGAATCCAGTCCCATACGAAACCGCCTTTGTTGCTGTAAGCATACTGGAACAGTGCTTCAGAAGCAGCTCTGTTCGTGTTAGCGAATGTCTGTTTCAGATCAGTCGCCAGTGTTGGTTTACCACCCAGGCCACCAGCATCACCACTCAGGATTTTATCGCAGGCAGCGATACACTGGTCCCACATAGGCGTACCAGCCCATTTCTCTGCGTTCAGGTATACTTCCGCCAGCATGGCATAACCACCGGTCTGACCGATTCTGCCTACCAGCTCCTGTTTATAAGGCAGCAACTGCGGTACGTATGTTTCCAGTTCTGTTCTGATAAAGTTGAACACTTCTTTTCTGGGCTGTGTAGCCGGGTTCGCCGGTTTACCTACCTGAGTAACTACCGGAATATTCCCCCAAAGGTCCATCAGTTTAATATAATGGAACGCTCTCAGTACGTGCAGTTCTGCTACGATTGCGGTCATCTCTGCTTCCTGCATACCCAGTTTGGCATAATCCAGTACTTCCAGGTCTTCGATAGCTGCGTTACAATAACCAACACCGGTCCACATACCTACCCATGCATTACGCATCCTGCCTTCATTGGTAGTCCAGGTATGATAGTGTTGTCTCATGTGGTCGCCGTTATCATAGGCGTGACGACCTTTCTGTGGCCATGCTACCTGATCGGAACACATTTCCGCATGATAGTAGTAACCATCACCGCGGATAGGCGCGATCCAGGATTGCATATGTGTTACAGGACGCAGTGCTGCCTGTAATACCTCTGTTCTGCTTTTATAGAAGTTCTCTTTATAGATGTCGCTGTATACGGTTTCATCCAGTTTAGTACAGGCAAAGTCCTGCACTGACAGTAAACCGATGCCACAGCAGTATATTAACTTTTTCAGATATTTCATGTCGTTACACTTTTTAATGAATGCCGGTTATTACTTAAAATGCTACGTTCAGACCTACTGTCCAGGAGCGTGTTCTCGGATAGAAACCCCTTGAGTCAACACCAGTGGTAAAGCCGGTATCTTCCAGTTCAGGATCCAGTCCGTCGTAACCGGTAAAGGTTAACAGGTTACGGCCGGATACGAACATTCTGAGACTACGCACATAAGGCGATTTGAAGTTGAAGTTGTAACCCAGTGTCAGGTTGTCCAGTTTCACGAAATCACCTTTCTCGATGTAGTAATCAGAGTACTGAGGATCGTCGTTCAACTGTGCATGTTTATTAAAGGCACTATTGAAAATGTTATTAGGCAGATACTTTTTGTTACCGAAGAAGATCTCCTGCAGATTCAGGATATCAAATCCGAACTTACCTCTTAACAGGAGTGTCAGGTCGAAGTTCTTATAACGGAAGGTCTGGTTCAGTGCAGCGTTGTATTTAGGGACGCCGTTACCGATGATCGTTCTGTCGTTTTCATTGATCTGGGAAGCAGGTGCTTTTGAACCATCTGCTTTATAGAACAACCATTTACCTTCTTCTGAGAATCCTGCGAAACGTTTACCATAGAAGTTACCTACTACGCCACCTTCATCCAGGCGGATGGCAGGACCCATAGCACCCGGGTTTGGAATATCGGCAAAGGTCAGGTAAGTAGCTTTATACAGTTCGTTGGACAGTTTAGATAACCTGTTGAACTGAGAGTTCGCTGTCAGATCGATCGTCCACTGGAAGTCTTTTGTTTTCACTGCCTGACCACTGATCAGGATTTCCACACCATGGTTTTTAATAGTACCTACGTTTGTATACAATCCGTCACGGACGAAGGCCGGCTGTTGTGCTGCATAGTTATATAGCAGGTCGCGGGTTTCGCGGGAGTATACATCGATGGAACCGCTGATACGGTGATCGAGGATCGCGTAATCCAGACCAAAGTTCCATTCCAGTTTTTTCTCCCAGCGTAAGTTGGGGTTAGGGTTACGGGAAGCACCGTAAGTCTGCAGATAAATACCATTCTGTGGATATACACCACCAGTACCCAGTGTAATCAGGGAACGGTAGTTAGGAATACCCTGGTTACCGGTTACACCATAACCCACGCGTAGTTTCAGGTTATCTACGAACCTGACATTCTCCATGAAAGACTCTTCTGTGAGCGTCCAGCCGATAGAAGCAGCCGGGAAGTTACCCCATTTGTTATTGGCGCCGAAGCGGGAAGAACCTTCTCTGCGGAGGATGAACTGTGCATGGTATTTATTCTTGTAGGCGTAGTTCAGACGACCAAAAAATGCGATCAGGGTGTTATCTTCCTTGAAGCTACCCAGACCTGGTCTTGGCAATGCGGTGTTGTTAGTCGCGCTACCTGCACCGAGGTTCCAGTCAAGGAATGCATCGGTAGTGAAACCATTGTTATTGGCACTGAAAGTCTCTCTGGTGCTATACTGATAGCTATAACCTGCAATAGCGGAGAGGGTATGTGCACCCCAGCTATGCTCGTAGTTAACAGTAGGATCCAGGGTTTTGGTCCAGTTCAGTTCATTGCCTTTGCTGGCGTAACCCATGCCCTGCCAGCTGGTCCCCGGACGTTGTTCAAAGTCGTTCATGGAACGATAGTAACGGTCATTGTAGTTATCGCGTTGATAAGAACCGAACAGGGATACGGACAGGTCTTTTGTCAGTGCCAGGCTGAATCTTGCATCACCGGCGAAGGTCTGCTGATCACGCTGACTCAGTCGGTTATTCAGACGACCTACCGGGTTGAAAGCTTCATTGATTTCAAAGAAACTACCATCCGCTTTATAAATAGGCGCTGTTGGGTTCCAGGCTACGGCCTGTTCGAAATAACCGGCATCACCACCCAGCAGGTTGGCTTTATTGAAGTTAGCCACCATATTCACCTGCATGGTGAGTTTGTTATTCAAACCTTTCTGATTGATGTTCAGACGGCCACCTGCCTGCTTTCTGCCGTTCTCTTTTGCGATACCCTGAAAGTCATTGTAGTAGAGGGATGCTCTGTAATTAGACTTTTCGCTACCACCTGAAGCAGACAGGTTATGGTACTGACTCAGGTTATTTTTATTGATCAGTTCATTGTACATGTTGGTAGAACCACCCAGGTCAGAGGTAGGAGAGATAATACCTTCGGAGATCTTCTGACGGAACTGTTCTGCTGACAGGAAATCAGGTTTCTTGTCAGTATAATCACGCTGGAAGTAAGTGTTATACTCATAGCGGGGATCGCCTGCAGTACCTTTCCGGGTAGTGATCAGGATAACACCTGCGTTACCTCTGGTACCATAGATGGCGGCAGCAGAACCATCTTTCAGTACGCTGAATGATTCGATATCATCCGGCTGTAACAGATCGAGGTTACCGCCCGGAATACCGTCTATTACGACCAGTGGCGCGGTTGTACCAGTTAAGGAGGTAACACCTCTCAACTGGATGGAAGCGCCCGCATTCGGGTTATTTCCCTGTGTTTTGGTGATATTCAGACCTGGCACTTTACCCTGGATCAGTTCCATGGTAGAACGGATACCGCCTCTGTTAAAATTATCAGCTCTTACGGTGGAAACGGCGGAGGTCACTTCACTACGTTTCTGTGTACCATAACCCACTACGACCACTTCATTCAGAGAGCCCATATCCGCTTTCATCTTTACAGTCAGCACGGCAGGAGCGTCGGTATTTACCACTACGTTCTTGATGCGTTGTACTTTGAAAGAAATGAAGCTTACTTCCAGTGTATATACACCAGGCTCCAGGGCGATGGAAAAGTTACCATCCGCATCGCTGATGGCGTGCTGTGTACCACCTGCTACTTTGATCGTAGCGCCAGGTAAAGGGGCGCCCTGTTCGTCGGTCACCTTACCCTGTATTTTACCTTGCTGTTGTTTTACAACACGTTCTTTTTTTGCTGCATTGATCACTATAACACCATTCACTTCTTTGAAGGAAAGATCTTTGTTATCAAATAACAATGTGAGCACACCATCCAGACGCTGGTCCTGGAATCGGTGATCGTCAGTCTGATAACGCTGAAGCATCTGCTGATCATAAGCAAAGTTCAGGTTCAGCTGTGTTTCCATCTGCTTCAATGCCTTTTCCAGCGATCCTCTGCGGATGCTTACTGAAATCTTTTTACTCAGTTCCTGACCGCTGCCGGTATTAGCTGACAGCATCAGGGAAGTAGTAAGCACAATAGTTATGGAAAGAAATGTTAATCTCATAGCTTTTATGATAAAATCTTTCTTCTTATTACTGGACTGTCCCTTTTTTTTCATACATTGTATGGCTTTTTAATTTGAGAAAATAATGAGCAAAAGCCGTTGCAGCGGCTGTTTCTGAAGGCTTTGTTTGCAGCAAAGCCTTCTTTGTTTTCTGAATGTTAGCGGTATAGTTCGATAGTATCCCTCCCCTGTTTGATTTTAAGTTGATGAATAGATGCGATGACTTCAGCAGCTTTGGCGGCAGACAGCGATAAAGGAAGGCTTGCAGTGAACTTCTTTTTACGCAGATCGGCCCTGGCTGTTAAAAGTGTTATGCCGTAATTTTTTTCCATGAGTAATGCCATATCTTCAAATAGGGCATTTTTGATGATCAGCTTTCCGCTTTTCCAGCCTGTTACATCTTCTGAAAAGGACTGGATATCGTAAGTGGCCTGTTGCTGGTTGAACACCAGTTTCTGTTGTTTCCCTACGATGCCCAGCGCCTGTAAGGTGTCAGAGATCTGTACCTTTCCGTCTGTCACCGCAATGGAGATTTCTCTCAGCTCTTTATAGGCCCTGATATTAAAAGCGGTACCCAGTACATGTGTGATCAATTTACCGGAACGGACGATGAAAGGATGTACCGGGTCATGCTGTATTTCAAAGAATGCTTCTCCATCGGTCAGGTCGGCACGTCTGCTGGTACTGAAATCAAGATATACCCGCACATGAGTAGCGCTGTTCATTGCGATCACACTACCATCCTGTAATCTCAGCTGCTTCCTTTCTCCTTTCGCGGTATAGTAATCCTGGAACAGTTCACTGACGTCAGCCGTCTTCTGTCCTTCCGTTTTGCTACGCTTTAAATAGAACACACTGGCAAATACCAGTACGGCAACACTGGCAGCTACATTGATATAGGTATATAATCTGCGTGTATTCCGTTGTGGTGCTGACAACATCGGTTCTAACCTTTGCCAGATAGCATCCTCCAGCTGTTCTTCTTCAGCAGCTGACAGTTGTATTGGCTCGCGTTTATCGAGTTTATCATACCAATGTTCAATTAATCTTCGCTCTTCATCATCCGCCTTTTCGGCCAGGTATTTCCTGAATAAGCGTTTTATTTTCAGGTATTTCATATTCGCACTATATCTCTACATCAGAGAAACCGGATTTCATACCGGGTGAAGTATGTTAACAGAATGTTAACTAATTCAATTAGGAATTAAGAATTAGGAATTGCATTGATCAATTTTCTTACGCTAACACATCAGGCTACCAATTATTTATACTTTAAATAAAATAAAAAAAGGCGCCTCAGTTATCTGAAGCGCCTTCTATAAAAGGTCAAATGAATTGTATTAATTAACTTATCGATTTCCGCTGCATTTCAATTCCTAATTCCTAATTCCCTAATTCCTAATTTAAAAACACGTCCAACACTAACAACGAACAGATCACCAGGTCACTCTGGTGATGATTCCTCAGCAGGTCTCTCAGGCGCTTCATGGCCAGGGATAGTTGATTACGAACGGTCTGCTCGGAGAGATTGAGCTGGATAGCGATATCTGTTACAGACAGGTCTTCCTCACGACTCAGGTGATAAATCTGTTGCATCCGGTCAGGCATGCGGTCTACTTCCCCGTCAATCAGGTCTTTTAGCTTACGGACATCAAAAGAAGACTCAAAAGAGGAATGTACTGGCTGGTCAAACCATTCAGGGATCTGTACGGTAGAGCTACTGAAGGCATAATAGGAAATAATGCGGTAGCGCAGGGCAGAATACAGGTAACGGCTGAGGTCTTCCTCGCTGTCAATAGTAATTTCGTTCTTTCGTCTCCACAGGGTCAGCATGACGTCCTGCACGATATCTTTTGCATCATCGGTATCCACGCGTTTGCAGGCGCTGATATAAAGCTTCTTCCAATAGCGTTGGTATAAAGCTTTAAATGCAACAGTATCATCCCCTTTAGCGGCGGAGAACAGTGAAAAATTATCTTCTGTATCTGGTGGCCTCATTTCAAAACGTAAAATTATAAATCCGGCTGCTCGGCACACGTTAAAAAATTATTAACTGCTGCGAACGGTCCGAAGATGCTACTCGATAGTAGGGATAACACCGTTCGTCATTTCACAGGTATAACAGCAGCGCATACCTGGTGGCAGGATGTTCTTATTCAAATATTGACATCCTTCAATAAATATTTCGGCATACGACTGCAAAATATTTATTTTTACTATAGAAATGAAGCAACCAGAACTTTCCCGGCGCATAAGTCTTTTACAGGCGACTGCTATTAATATGACAGATATGGTGGGCATCGGCCCATTTATAGTATTGAGCTTAGTAGCTACAACTATGCATGGACCGGGTTTTCTTTATGCCTGGGTGGCCGGGGCGGTCCTTTCTTTTATTGATGCAATGGTATGGAGTGAACTGGGGGCAACCTTCCCGATGGCCGGCGGCAGCTATAACTTTCTGAAAGAAGGGTTTGGTCCGCGGACGGGTAAGCTGATGAGCTTCCTCTTTGTCTGGCAGACCATGATACAGGCTCCCCTGGTGATTGCTTCAGCCGCTATCGGCTTTGCTCACTATGCCGGATACATTCTTCCTTTAGGCTTTTGGGGTACCAAAGCGGTTAGTGGCGGGATGGTATTATTGATCATATTCATGTTGTACCGGAAGATAGAAACCATCGGACGGATCAGCGTATTACTCTGGATGGGCGTATTGGTTACAATGGCCTGGATCATCGGCGGTGGTATTGCGCATGGCCGGTTCATGGAACCTATCAGGCATGTAAATGACGGTCTGCAACTCAATTATGCCTTTGCAACCGCATTGGGTATGGCCAGCGTAAAAACCGTATATAGTTACCTGGGATATTATAATGTCTGTCACCTGGGTGGCGAAATTACCCGACCAGAAAAGAATATCCCCCGTAGCATGCTGATCTCCATTGCCGGCATCTCTGTACTTTACCTCTGTATGAATATCAGCGTGGCTTCCGTATTGCCACAGGACCAGATAGAACAAAGCAGTTTTGTAGTCAGTGAATTCATAGAAGCCCTGATGGGCAGCACAGCCGCTAAAATAGGCACCGTATTAATACTGTGGGTGGCATTTGCTTCTGTGTTCTCTGCTACCTTAGGTTACAGCCGTATTCCCTATGCAGCAGCCAAAGATGGTGCTTTCTTCTCTGTTTTCGCACGCCTGCACCCTACCAAGAACTTCCCCCACGTTTCCCTGCTGGTGCTTGGTGGTGTTGCGTTTGTATTCAGTCTGCTGTTCAAAATAAAGGAAGTGATTGACGCCATACTCGCTATGCGTATTATGATACAGTTCATCGCACAGGCAGTAGGATTGATGCTGCTCAGCAGGAGAAACGGCCGGACTTTCTTCAAATGGCATATGCCCCTGTACCCTATCCCCGTGATACTCGCGATCCTCATATGGGCCTGTATATTTATTTCCACCGGCCCTCATATGATGCTGGCCGGATTGACCGTAACCATCGCTGGCGTCATCGTTTATGTGATCAAATCAAGGTTGCCTGTCCGGCACCTTTAACAGCGCCGTGTTACTGCCTGTTCCCGGCCTTCCCTGGTAATACTGGTTATTATCTTCCAAATTGCTTATTTTTATAAGGCAAGAGGAACGTATCAACCAAAATATCAGCATGAAAGCAGTAAAAACCGCCATCACTGCTTCGCCGACAGTATCTCCACAGGAGGAAGTATGGAACCAGTTCCGGCAAGGTAGCCGTGACGCCTTTGCCCTGATCTACCAGGAGCACGCAGACCACCTGTATCATTATGGCTGCCATTTCTGCGGAGACGTAGAAATGGTAAGAGACGCCATGCAGGAACTCTTTCACGATCTATGGCAAACCAGGGAACACCTGGCCGACCAGATCCAGCATATCCGTTACTATCTGCTCAGCAGCCTTCGCCGCCGTTTATTACGGACTTTAGAGAAGAACAGACGCTTGTTAACCAGTACCGTAGATATACCCGGCGACTTTGAGCTTATTCCCAGTAAAGAGCACCTGATCATACAGGATGAAAGTCAGCAGGAACAGCTACAACAATTATATGCTGCCCTGAATGCCTTGCCGCGCAGACAGCGGGAAGCTATTTATCTGAGGTTCTTTCATGAACTGTCTTACCAGGAAATAGCTGGTATGATGTCTATGAAGGTAGATTCTGTGTATAATATTATCTCGAAGGCGATCGGGATGTTGAAGAAGATGTTGCCGCCGGCGTTGATGGTATTGTTGTTGTACCGGGCGAGATGAATAATAGAAATTCGCTACTTTAACGTATGATGGCAAATTCAATCAACAACATATCTGTAGATAACTTCAAGTCTATCAGAAATCTGGAAATAACGGGTTTCCAAGCGCATCAACCTTTTTATTGGTCGGCCTAATGTCGGTAAGTCTAATATTATTGAGGCTTTGTCAGTCTTTTCAATTCCCTTTTTTAAAGAAGGATCATTCAAGAATGATAACTAATGTGGTCAGAATGGAGAATGAAGCCGAACTCTTTTATAATGGAAATATTCAATCCAAAGGTTCTATTCAGATAGATAACGGAAATGCCATTCTCAGTTACAATCCCAAAGAAGGATTAAAAATTGATATTCAGCTCCAGGAATATTCACAGTCCTTTCAGGTTGATGAAAAGTTAAACATTAAAACGGGGCGGCAAAGCAAATATGTTGAATCACCGATAAAAAAATATGTTTATAAGTCTGACATAGTCTATAAAAAGGGACATAGCAAATACCTCATTCCTCCTTTTGGATCAAATCTGTTTTCAATAATTGATCAATACAAAGAACTAAGAGAATAAATCAAAGATTTGTTCTCCGAATATGGCTTAGAAATAGCCTTTGACAAAGCAATCAAATTATTAAGAGCATACAGTCAAAATCTAATGATAAGGATGAGATATTTCTAATTCCTTACAACTCGATTGCGGACACGCTACAACGCATCATCTTCTATAAATACGCGATAGCTTCAAATGAAAACAGCGTCTGACTATTTGAAGAACCTGAAGCCCACTCATTTCCTCCATATATGTCTTTCTTCACACAGGAAATGATTCATAACAGGAACAATCAATATATTATTGCGACTCATAGTCCTTTTATTTTAAATGATCTACTTGAAAATAGCCGGGAAGATCTAAGCATCTATTTAGTTCACTATAAGGATTTCGAATCCTGCCATGGAAAGATTCATATTAAATGGAGCAGCCATTGCAGGGATTTCCTTAGCAGATTTTGGCTTGCCGGAAGAATTAAAGTCATTTAAAAAGACATCCAAGTCCGTAGCAACCAAGAATGATTGGAGATTCAAAGAATTGTTCCGCTCGATGTATGATGCCGGTGTTGAAGATATAGTCCGGCTTGCCAACTGGGTCAGATACTTAAAAGAAAACGCCTACAAAGCCGAGGCTAACAAATAATTTCCATGTGATTCGCTATCAGAATGCAAAAACATATTAAAATAAATCAGCAATATTAGATTTCCTGCTATCAAATCCCGATAAGTTCGTCGTATTATTTTAATATTCTAAAAAATATTTCCTCCAAACCTATGAGATTCCCATCCTTTCCGTCTCTTTATAATAAAACACCCTTTTGAACCAATACCACCTCTACACCATACGCGACTTTGCCCTGGATGAATACTTCCAGGAGTGGGTCCTGCGTCCGGATGTCAAAAATACCTGGTACTGGGACAACTGGCAGAAGGAACACCCGGAGAAAAAAGAGGTTATCGCCGCTGCTATCAGACTGGTAAAATCCATCCAATTCCGCGAATATGCCATGCCGCCAGCTGAAAAAGAAGTCCTCTGGGATAACATCTGGGACAGCATTGCCACAGAAAGTGAGCATGAAACAGTCATACCTGCAGCCACCCACCGGCATTTCCCCTGGAAATATGCCGCTGCTGTCGTTATCCTGCTTGTAGCAGGTACATTGTGGTTCATGCGGAAACAAGCCACCTTTACACCTGTAACTGCCAGTATGGCCACACAGACAGGACAAACAAAACACTTCCTGTTGCCTGACAGCTCGGAAGTATGGCTCAATGCTTCCTCGAAAATACAGTATACACAAAAGGATCTAAACGCACGTGAGGTATGGCTGGATGGAGAAGCCTGGTTTCATGTAAAACATACTGCCGCCAACAGTCGTTTTATCGTGCATACCTACGACAAACTTTCTGTGGAAGTACTCGGTACACAATTCAATGTCAATAACGCCGGGGATAAGATAGCTGTTGCATTGCAGGAAGGAAGCATTAAACTGAACATCACAGAACAACAGGGACAGACGCCTACACAGTTATATCTGCGACCGGGAGAGGCATTACGTTATAATAAGACAGACGGCGCTTATACAAAGAGTAAAACAGATGCGGATAAAGCAGGCGCATGGACCCGAGGACAACTGATCATGGAAGACTACACCGTAGCAGACGCCATACAGTTTATGCAACAGGTATTTGACAGACATGTAACAGTCAAAGACAAAAAGACCCTGCGATACGGTATTTCAGGATCGATGCCCATTAGTTATAACGCAGACACAATGCTTATACAATTTGAAAAGGCTTTTAATACACGCTTTTTCAGACAGGATAAATAAACCACGAAGAAAGACTGATACCCGACATTTTTATTAACCAAAACTAAATCGCACATGAAAAAACATTTACGTGTGCTGCTGATGCATACCCTTGCGTCAGGCGCCCTATGCTCACAGGCATTGGCTGAAAAGCCGGCAACAGCGATCAATTATCGGTCCGCTGCCAGCTATATTCAGCAGGATGAGATTCCCCTGAAGCAGTTATTCCGGCAAACGGAAACAAAATTCGGCGTCTCCATTGCCTATAAAACCGAACTGGTGACCGATCAGAAAGCAAGCGTGGATATCACCACCTGTAAGTCGCCGGAAGAAGCATTGGAGAAAGCACTGGCACACTTCAATCTTGCCTTCGAAAAGGTGCGCGAGAAGTTTTATGTGATAAGAGCAAAGGAAGCCCCGCCCGCTCCGGTCATCACCATGGCACAACGCCCAATACGTGGTAAAGTGGTAGATGCGAAAGGTGCGGCATTACCGGGTGTGACCGTTCGTATTAAAGGTACGTCAACCGGCGCTGTTACTGCTGCTGATGGCACCTATACGCTTAATATTCCCGGCACCGGTAATGAGGTACTGGAAGTAACATTCGTCGGTTATCAGTCGCAGGAAATCACTGTCGGCGCACAACAGGAAGTCAATATCACACTCTCCGAAAATACCAGTACACTCAACGAAGTGATCGTGACAGGTTATACCGCTCAACGGAAGAAAGACCTGACGGGCGCTGTTACAGTGATCGATATCAATGAAATGACCAAACAGCCTTCCGGACAGGTCACCAGCCAGTTACAGGGACAGGCTTCCGGAGTTACCGTTATCGGTTCCGGTCAGCCGGGACAGGAGCCTGTTGTGCGTATCCGGGGTGTCAACACATTTGACAACAATACGCCACTGTATGTTGTAGATGGCGTACCTACACAAAGTATCAATGACCTCAATCCGAACGATGTCTCCTCCATGCAGGTACTGAAAGATGCAGGCGCCGCCTCTATCTACGGTTCCCGCGCATCCAATGGTGTTATCATTATTACTACGAAGAAAGGAAATGGTAAAGTAAAGATCAAATATGACGCTTTTTATGGTCGTCAGTATCCTAAAGGAGGAAATGTATGGCATACGCTCAATTCACAGGAAATGGCCAATCTGCGTTGGTTACGATATAAGAATACAGGCGAACCACTCAGCGATACTTTATACGGTACCGGTGCTACTCCGCGTCTGCCCGATTATATACAGCCTGTCGGCCTGATGGAAGGTGATCCTCGTGTCAATCCGGATCTCTATTATGTCAATCCCAACTACACCGACCAGGATGACTACAACAGTTTCTACTATATCACCAAAGCCAACAAAGCAGGCACTGACTGGTTTCATGAAATATTCAACCCCGCTTCCATGACCAGTCACAACCTCTCTGTCAGTGGCGGTACGGATAAAGGAAGTTATCTCTTTTCATTAAACTACTACAACCAACAGGGAACACTAATGAATACCTATCTCAAAAGATATATCATCCGTTCCAATAGTCAGTTCAGCCTCAGCAAGAACATCAGAATAGGCGAAAACCTGTCTTTCTCCGTTACAGATAATCCAACGGTAGACCTGCTTACTGCCAGTGGTGCAGTAGGCATGGCTCTCCGTGAACAACCCATCATTCCGGTGTATGATATCAAAGGTAATTTCGGTGGATCAAATGGTCTCGGACTAGGTGATGCCATGAATCCTGTAGCCATGCAGTACCGCACCAGGAATGACCGCGGACAGGTAAACAGGGTATTTGGTAATATCTATGCTGATATCGACTTCTTCAATCACTTTACGTTCCATACCAGTTTTGGCGGTGAAGTGAATTCCGGATGGAGACATAACTTCACTTATCCACAGTATGAAAACAAGGAAAATGCCGGTGTGAATTCTTACACGGAATCCAGCGACTTCGCACACAACTGGACATGGACCAACACGCTGACCTATCATAATACGTTTAATAAAGTACATACCCTGAATATTCTCGCAGGTACAGAAGCATATGACGAACGCTCAAGGAGCCAGATCGGTACGACACAGGATTATTTCTCTTTTGATCCTGATTATGTAGATAATGGTACCGGCGCCGGCGGACAGGTCATTGCGGCTTCGCGTTACTCCGCAGGATTATTATCACTCATCGGCCGTATCGATTACAGCTTCCGCGATAAATATCTGCTGAGCGCTACCTTACGTCGGGATGGCTCTTCTAAATTTGGTATAAATAACCGTTATGGCCTCTTCCCTGCAGCCAGTGCAGGATGGCGTATTTCGCAGGAATCATTCCTGGAAGATATCAGCTGGCTGACTGATTTGAAAATACGTGGCGGATGGGGTATCATGGGTAATCAGCTGAGTCTTACACCCGGCAACGCCTTTACACTTTATGGTGGTAATAAAAACACCTCCTACTACGATCTGCTTGGCACTAACAACAGTATCGTGTTAGGTTTCCAGCAGATACAGATTGGTAACCCCGATGCTAAATGGGAAAGTGATATCAATACGAATATCGGTTTTGATGCGACACTGCTTGGGGGCGCAATTGAAATATCGGCGGACTATTACCAGAAAAACATCAAGGATCTATTATATAACAGTGAGTTACCCGGCACCTTTGGAACCGCGCCAGCGCCTTATTCCAACGTGGCTAATATGAAAAACAAAGGTGTAGACATCTCCCTCTCCACACATGCTAGCCTTGCGAAAGATCTGAAGTTTGATGCAACAGTGACCTTCACTTCCTTCAAAAACAGGATCGTAAAAATTGCGCAGGGTGTAGATTACTTTGACAGCCAGCCACGCAACTTTAGTGAAAGCATTATCCGCAATGCAGTCGGCCAGCCTATCTCCAGCTTTTACGGATATCAGATCGCTGGTTTCTGGAATAGCCAGAGCGATATAGATAAAGCAGATCAGGGTGCACAGGCTGCTACCAATGACCCTTCCGCCAGTTTCCAGGAAGACGCTGCACCGGGACGTTTCCGTTATACGGATCTGAACCGCGACGGTGTAATCAATGCAGATGACCGCACCTTCCTCGGTAATCCAAATCCGAAGATATCTTATGGTGTGAATCTCGGACTAACCTATAAACAATTTGATTTCAGTATGTTCCTGTTTGGCGTACAAGGCAATCAGATCTGGAACCAGGTTAAATGGTGGACAGACTTTGCTTCTTCTTTTGATGGCGCCAAAAGTAAAACCGCGCTGTATGACTCCTGGTTGCCCGAGCGCATGAATGCCAAAGCACCTATACAGGAAGGAGAAGGCTCTTTCAGCACCAATGCAGTACCCAACTCTTATTATGTGGAAAACGGCGCTTACCTGCGTTGCAAGAACATACAGCTAGGATATACCTTTCCTTCAAGATTGGGTGGCAGACTGCATATCGAAAGACTACGCATCTATGTACAGGCAGCTAACGTATTTACAATCACAAAATACAGTGGTATAGATCCGGAAATAGGCGGCAGCGATGTAAGAAGTTTCGGTATTGACGAGGGTACTTACCCCAGTCAACGCCAGTTCCTGGCAGGTCTCAATCTTACCTTCTGATGTTAAATCTGAAAACCATGAAACTGTATCAATCACTCTCTATAGTATTCTTTACAGGCATGAGCCTGGGTATATCCTCCTGTAGTAAATTCCTGGACAGGGTGCCGCCTTCTTCATTGAAAGAAGAACTGGTAGCGAATAAAAAAGGAATCAATGCATTACTGGTAGGCGCGTATGGTGCACTCGACGGACAAGACTTCACAGATGGTGATATGACAAATCTTTCAGGCGGTAGCGGTTATGCCGTATCTCCTGACAACTGGATCTATGGCAGCGTATGTGGTGGCGATGCACACAAAGGCAGCGATCACTTTGACTCTCCTCCTACGCTGGATCTGGCGCGTTTCAGTGCCGGTGCGACCAATAGTTTCCTCAATGATAAATGGCGCGTAAATTATGAAGGTATCACACGTTGTAATACCGTACTGAAGTTGTTACCGGAGGCTACTGATATGTCGGAAGACGAGAAAACTGAAATAGCCGCTGAAGCACATTTCCTACGCGGACACTATTACAGCGATCTGAAAAAGATGTTCAACATGGTGCCATGGATTGATGAAAGTACCACCGACATGAAGACACCCAACAATCAGGATATCTGGCCAAAGATCGAAGCCGATTTTAAATCCGCGATGGATCATCTCGCATTAACACAAGGCGAAGTGGGAAGACCGAACAAATGGGCCGCTGCTGCTTACCTGGCGAAGACGTATATGTATGAACACAAGTACAATGAAGCAAAGCCGCTGTTTGATCTGATCACCACCACAGGCGTAACATCAAAAGGCGATCGTTATGCATTGAGAAACCGGTTTGAAGATAACTTTGATGCGGCTACAGAAAACACTTCAGAATCTGTTTTTGCTATCCAATATGATGCGAATGATAATTCAGGTACTTCTGCGAATGCGAATCAGGGACAGATGCTGAATTATCCGTATAATGGTCCGTTTAGCTGCTGCGGCTTCTTTCAGCCTACACAGGATCTCGTAAACTCTTATATCACAGATGCACAGGGTTTACCTATCCTGGATGGTTATAATACACATAATGTCAACACAGAAACAGTCGATCCAAGGCTGGACTGGACTGTCGGCCGTAAAGGCATTCCTTATCTCGACTGGGGCATACATCCCGGTGATACCTGGATCAGGGAAGCTTCTACAGCAGGTCATTATTCTCCAAAGAAAAATGTCTACTGGCAGGCCACGCAGGATGAATACTACGATCCACGTGGCTGGGCGCCAGGCAACGCCATTAACTATAATGTAATACGATATGCAGATGTACTGCTGATGGCAGCAGAATGTGAAGCACAACTGGGGAATACAGATGCAGCAGAACGTTATGTGAATATCGTACGTACACGTGCTGCCCGTCCGGAAAGCGCAGTATACAAGTATGAAGATAACAGCGAACCGATGGGAGGTTTTTCAGATCAACAGGCAGCGAATTATAAAGTATCTCCATATCCTAACGGCACCTTCTCTTCCAAAGGAAAAGATTATGCGCTAAAAGCGATCTATTTCGAACGTAAACTGGAACTGGCAATGGAAGGTCATCGTTTCTTTGACCTGGTGCGCTGGGGTATTGCAGACCAGGCAATGAATGCATTCTTTGCTTTCGAAGGCGCCGCTACACTGGATATACAAGGTGCCAGTTTTATAAAAGGAACGAATGAATATTTTGCGATTCCGCAACGACAGATTGATCTTTCTACAAACGGAGGTAAGATAACCTTACAACAAAACAACGGATACCATTGATGATTGGTGGTTAGTAAAAAAGGGCGACATTTAACACGGAAGGGTATATCAGCTAACTGGTATACCCTTCTTTTATATCAGCTGTTTCTGATAATCTCCCAGAACACAATCGGACGTCTGTATTTGAAGCCCAGTAACTCATATACGTTCCTGGCCCTGTCATTGGTGTTGACAAAATGTAAGTACAAGGCATTCCCTGCGGCAATGTTAGTATCCATGATATGTGTCACCAGCTGTTGTGCATATCCTCTGCCGGTAAATGACGGATGTGTGCATACAGCGCTTATTTCTATCATCCCTGTCACCTTTGTACGTTCTCCTGCAACGGCCACCAGTTGCCCCTTCTGCCGGATACCATAGTACTGCCCCAGTAAAGGAGTACCATCAAAGAAGAAACCCGGTTGTACCTGGCCGGTCAGGGCCAGCATATCAGGAATATCCTTTTCATCCAACGCGAGTACCGTTTCTTTCTCATCAACAGGAGATGTTTCTTCACAGGTCATCTGGATACAATCCAGCTGACGTACGAGCGCCCAGTTATCAGGCAATGCAGGTAATTCACCAATGATGATCAGCTTCTCTCCTACACTTGTCCAGGGTAAAATCTCATTGATATCAGCACTTGCCGGATCAGCACATCCCATGAACTGTAAGACGCCCGCAGGATATCGCTGTACGTGTGCGGTTCCTTGGGCAAATGACTGATGTATTGTCTGTAAAGCCTGCCAGACCGGATTATCCAGCATTTCGAAATGTTTAAGCATAGCACGGTATTTTTAGAAGGCGGGTATGTATCTAAAAGTTCCGATCAATAGACATTTAAAAAAAACAATAGGGTGCTTTAATTTCACTGCTTATACGGTGAAGATAGAAAGGTATTTTATATACTCTGCAAAGATCTCCTTGTTGAGCTTGTATTTGGCATTACGTCCCTCCTTTTCTGCGATCAGCAGATCAGCGTCTACCAGTTGTTTTATATGATGGGAAACGGTGGATTGTGCAAGGTCGAGCATTTCAAGTAACACAGTGCATTGTGTCCAGTCCTGCTCTTTTTTAATGGCTTCAACAATCTTGATGCGATATGGGTCACCCAGTGCTTTGGAAATTCTCTCAATTCTTTTAATGTCTAATTTCTTATTCATTATCGCAAATTTATCGATTCCTGCCCGATGGCAATTGAATGACAATTCCGCAATTTGTCATTTAATTGTCACATGTCGATATATTAATAAAATCAGTCATCATGGGTTGTAAAACACTTTACTATTTCTTACGCCATAGTTTACACCAATATAAGGGAGTTTAATGTAAAGGGTCTTTATCAGGGCTGTATCAGGAAGACTAACCGTATATAAGCTGTATATAACTCGTAGATAATCCGTAGATAACCCGTATCTATAAGAATGGCTCATATACGGGTTATCTACGGCTTATCTACGGTTTATCTATAAAAAATCTCCCTGAGTCAATCCTTATTAAGCGCCTATAAAGATTTCGGCAAACCGCTGCAATAGCCATTAAAAACAGTACCCCGGACCAATTGAATCGGTCCGGGGTGCTGTATATAAAAAGTAAGATACTACTTCGTAGCCGCTGTCGCAGGCGTGAGGATATGACTATCCGTCATCCAGTTAGTGAGCAGCGGGGGCCATGCTTTAATGGATTGCAGGTTGGAACGGTAGCCCATATTGAAGGCATGATTGCCATTCGCAAAGATGTGCGCCTCTACAGGCACTTTTGCCTGCCGGTAACGTTCCAGTAGCTGTACGATCGGTACGGAGCAGCATTCGTCGTCATTAGCGGCAATGAGGAAAGCTTTAGGGGCATCCGAAGGCACTTTTTCCGGGATGCCTAAAGGACCGGGGTATACCAGTATCTGAAAATCGGGTTTCCCGTTCAGGCGATCAATCGGGTCTTTGGCAGCCGGATCGCCATAGCCAGGCGTATAGGCCACCTGTGATACGACCTCTCCACCGGCAGAAAAGCCCCAGATCCCTACCCTGTTTGTATCGATATTCCACTCCGTAGCATGACTCCGTACAAAGCGCATGGCGCGGTAGGCGTCCTGACGGATCTCCTTTTCCAGGGTATAAGGGGAATTTTCCTCCCGGAACAGGCGGTATTTCAGGATGATCGCAGCCACGCCTATACTGTTCAGGAAACGGGCAGGCGCCAGTCCTTCGGAAGTATAGACCAGCAAACGGAAGCCTCCCCCGGGACAGATCACAACGGCGGCGCCGGTTGCTTTTTCCTTTGGCGGAAGATAGATAGTGACAGAAGGATTGTGGATGTTCTTTACGTAGTAATCTTTGGCCTCTTCCGGCTCGTTTTTCCGGCTTTCATAACCGGGTGCACCATTCGGCCACAAATAGAAGGTTTTGGCCGTATCCTGGGCTATAAGCGTAGAAATTGACATCAGGCAGAACAATGTCAGTAAAACAGACCTGCGTTGCATAGTGATTCTGGTTTACTTACAATATAGGCCATACAGGTCGTATTTTCCAATACACGGGAAGATACGGCCTGTAATAAAGCTGCTGATATGCGAATATTATAAAGTAGAGGTATCTGTAAGATCCCAGTCCCGCACATTCATAAAACGTCTCAGCCAGTTCAGTGCCAGATGACGTTCAAAGGAAGCAGGTACATGTACATCTGCCGTACTTCTGCGGCCGGCAAACAGGGTGTCTCTGTAGTGCGTGGTGGTCAGTTCGTAAAAGATATTTTCGTCATAGATTTCTTCCGGACTACGGAAATACAGGCGGTCCAGGAAGTCTCCCAGATTGTCACCCAGCGCAGGCAGACTATCTATCAGTTCACTGATCTGTTCTTCACTCAGCTCCTGACCAGGTACAGGTCTGTCCTTTACCAGATTCAGGGACCAGGCCAGAATATAAGCGGCCTCTATTCTCCAGCACAGGGCCATCAGCGTATCATCGCTCACAGTACCACCGTTCAGGTAGATAGTTTCCTTTTCGCTCACATAAGACCAGATATTCTCATTCTTGAGCCAGTTTACAATACCGAATTTCTTCGAATTGTCCTGTATAGTGTAGGCAATTGCAAGCAAAATCATTACTCTGCACCCTACTTCCCGCGGAGTCGCAAATAGTTGGTGATCAAAATTCAGGTATTCAGGATACGCGATCTGATAATTGTTGATTCCATGTTGCGCGAGTCTCTCCTCAATTCTTGTAATTCGTGCTGCTAACATTTATCTAATTAGGCTTCTACTATATATTTATTCACAGGATATTATGCTATAAACATACAATTCCCGCCAAGATATAACTTTTTACAGAAAGCAACCCTATTTCCTGTAAAAATAACGGCAGGTGAACTGTCACCTGCCGCTGTTTTTATAGTAAGTCCTCCTTTTTATCCCCTTGAATCCTTGCTGTGTTTTCCCGTTTTCTTTTCACTTTTGTTTGTTTTTTTCTCCGTCTTGTCCATTTTCTTATCTGCCTTTTCCACCTCCTTATTAGCCTTCTTTTCCTCCTTCTGTACTTTAGGATGCCCCTTGTGAACGGGCACTTCGCTTGTTGGCTCATATACTGAAAAATCATATTATACAAGCACCTGCCAGCCGTACTGCATAAAGATTCACATGATTACTTGGAACATTTTTTAACAACTCTTTTAACAGCCCATTCATAGCTTGTGTTGGTTCAGGACGCTATATTGCGGGCCTGATAGGCATGCGGAAGCATGTCTCTTCATAACGTGAGATATGACAGCTGGATAGTCCTGTCCAGCTCTTTCTTTCAATATCCCGCGGATACCCTCTCCGCCATTACACACAATAAAAATACCGGGCAGACATCCACCCGGTATCAGCAAATTTAGCTGCTCTATTCAGTTATTCTGCCTTCAGACTCTTTGCAGGATCGGTCCTTAGGCCGGCTGTTATATGTATGACCATGCGGGTGCTATCACTACAATATAAAGAAAAGACTAGAGGAACAGTCCACCAGATGCCTCTATACACTGTGCGGTGATCCATCTTGCTCTTTCGCTGCAAAGGAAAGCCACAATGCCTCCGATATCATCCGGAACACCCATACGACCTAATGCAGTTTGTCCGACCAGGTGATCTTTCACACCCGGGATTTCAAATGCATTCCTGGTGAAATCTGTCTCAATAGGACCAGGCGCTACCACATTCGCAGTAATCCCTCTTTTACCCAGTTCTTTAGCGAGGTACTTTGTGAAGTTATACACAGCTGCTTTCATAGAAGCATAAGCTGCATAACCAGGTGTGACAAATCTTGCCAGACCGGTAGAGAAGTTAACGATACGACCGCCATCAGCGATGGTATCCAGTAATGTTTGTGTGAGGAAATACGCCCCTTTGAAATGGGTATTCATCAATGCATCAAAATCTTCTTCTGTCGTATCGGGGAACTGTGAATAACGGTCTATACCGGCATTGTTCACCAGGAAATTAATATGCGTTGCATTCCATTTTTCTTTTAATGCCTGTTGCAGCGCTGTTTTAAAAGCAGGGAATGATTTCACAGCCGCCACATCCAGTTGTAAAGCTACTGCCTCTACATTGAATTGCTGTACTGCTGCTACTACTTCCTGTGCTTCTTCTTTTTTACTATGATAAGTAAACACGACATGATGTCCGTCTTTTGCCAGTTCAAGTACTGCATTCTTGCCTAATCCACGGCTACCGCCGGTTACCAGTGCTATTTTCTGTGTTGCCATTTTTTAGTGTGTTTTATTAACAAGACAAAGGTGAGACTTTGGGGAGGGGAGATTATGGTGAACAGTTAAGGAAAAATGGTACCCTCTTCAGTATTTCAATTAGGAATTAGGAAGTACCTTAATTAAAAGGGCGCTTTAATGATATAAAGCGCCCTCCTATAAGAGTAAATTCAGTTTTTAATATACAAGATGCATTCCACTAACACACGATCATCTGCGCTGCATTCAATTCCTAATTCCTAATTGTTAATTGTTTCCTGTATTGTGAGGGCGTCATTCCTTCAAATGCCTTAAACCATTTCGTAAAATTAGAAGGATCATACGTCAGTAATGCTGCAACATCCGCTACCGAATACTTGTTATCCATCAGCAGTTCCTTTGCTATATTCAACAGTTTCTCTTCATAAAAATAGCAGGGATGGTAGCCGGTATGTTCTTTGATAACATTGCTGAAGTGTGTAGGATGAATGAACAGTGCTTCTGCGAAGTCTCTCAGTTCAAACATCTCTTCTACGTTTCCGGCCAGCAGATCAGTAAGATGCTGATCTATCAGCTGAAGATAGTTTTGAAATATCTCTTCCTTACGGCTGACATATTTCTTTGGCACTTTGATCTTTTCCGCCTGTTCTTTTGATACTACCAGGGACACTACACTATTCCGGGCCGGACTTGACAACACTGTGATCATTGCGTTTACGGTTTTGTACACAAGTTTACGCTTTCCCCCGGACAAAAAATGGTGACCATTTCAGTTTTTCTGGTAGCCTCATCAGTTTTGTACAGATTATGGTTCTTTATGCCGGAATCAACGAAATTCCTGCAAAGCGACCTAACGCATTGATTTGAAACAGTACATTTAATTCAAAATACCTTGTTTATGCCCAAAACAATAGCTGCTCAAATAGTAGAACAACTGATAGCCGCCGGGGTAAAAAGAGTACACGGCGTGGTAGGCGACTCTCTCAACAGTATTACCGACGAGATACGCCAGCACAAAGAACTGGAATGGATCCATTACAGGCATGAAGAGGCCGCTGCTTTTGCCGCAGGTGCAGAAGCACAACTCACCGGCCAGCTGGCAGTATGTGCCGGTAGCTGCGGCCCCGGTAATATGCACCTGATTAACGGCCTCTACGATGCACACCGTAGTATGGCGCCCGTATTAGCGATTGCCGCTCAGATCCCCAGTACTGAAATAGGTACGTCCTATTTCCAGGAAACAAGACCGGAAGCCCTCTTCCGGGAATGTAGCCACTATTGTGAAACGATTGCCTCTGCGCGACAGATGCCCCGGGTATTACAAACCGCCATGCAACATGCCATCGGATTAGGCGGTGTAGCCGTGATTGCCCTCTCGGGGGACGTCGCCACACAGACAGTAGACGATAACGGACTGGAGCATTCCCTGCTGGTCAGCCGTCCTGCCATCCGGCCCTCTGATACAGAACTGCACAAACTGGCTGACCTGATTAATGCAGCTGAAAAGGTCACCCTCCTCTGTGGACGTGGCTGCGCAGGCGCACATGATGAACTGATTGCTTTGGGTGAAAAGATCCTCTCGCCTATGGTACATGCCCTGAGAGGAAAGGAATTTGTGGAGTATGACAATCCTTTTGATGTGGGGATGACTGGACTGATCGGTTTCTCTTCTGGTTATCATGCCATGGAGCGCAGTGACCTGGTCATCATGCTCGGTACTGATTTCCCTTACAAGGACTGGTTCCCCTCCAAAGCGAAGATCGTCCAGGTGGACATCCGGGCAGAACGCCTGGGCAGACGCTGTGCCATCTCCCTTGGACTGGTAGGCGATGTAAAGGAAACGCTCTATTGCCTGCTGCCCTTACTCAAACAAAAAACGGACAGGGCCTTCCTGGATAAATGTATTACCCACTATCATAACAGCCGGCAATCTTTGGAAAGTCATGCAACCGGTAAGGCAGATGCCACGCCTATTCATCCGGAGTATCTGACGCATATCCTCAACGAGCTGGCGGATCCGGATGCCATCTTTACGGCGGATGTGGGAGAACCTACGGTTTGGGCAGCCCGTTATCTGAGGATGAAAAAAGGACAACGCCTGCTGGGATCATTTAACCACGGTTCTATGGCCAGTGCCATGCCACAGGCAATCGGTGCACAGCTGACCCATCCCGGCAGACAAGTCATTTCCCTCTCCGGCGATGGTGGTTTTTCCATGCTTATGGGAGATATTCTAACCATCGTGCAGTATAACCTGCCGGTTAAGATTGTCGTGTTTAATAACAGTTCCCTGGGCTTTGTGGCCATGGAAATGAAAGTAGCCGGTCTGCCGCCTTACGGTACCGACCTGAAAAACCCTGATTTTGCCCGTATGGCGGAAGCGATCGGCATAAAGGGAATACGTGTGGAGAACCCGGCGAATGTACGTACCGCCCTGCAAAAGGCGTTTGAACATGATGGGCCGGTACTGATAGATGCTGTTGTGAATCCATCCGTACTGGTCATGCCGCCCAAGATCGAATTCTCCCAGGCTAAAGGTTTTGGTATGTATGCGCTGAAACAGGTATTCAATGGTAATGGCAAGGAAGTGTGGGATACGCTGACCTCTAATTTCCTGGATTAGGTCAGGCCACTACTGCTTCTTTATTGTATTTATTCCGGTAGTCGATCGGCGACAGTCCTGTAATCTTTTTGAACACTGTCCGGAAAGATTTGGTGTCGTTATAGCCTACCTCGTACATAACTTCATTCACATTCTTATGGCTGTTTTCCAGCCATTTCTTTGCGGCCTCAATCTTCACCCGTTGAATATATTCAGCGGGTGTATTGTTGGTCGCCTTTTTAAAGCGACGGTCGAAATGCCTTCTTCCGATGGCAAAACGCGACGCCAGATCATCCACAGAAATCCTTTCCGTCAGATTACATTCTATAAACTCCTGTGCTTTCTTGATAGGTTCATCTTCATGTTTCTTCTGTCCGTTAAACATGACAAAAGGAGACTGCGTTTTCCGGTCTATTTCCAGGGCAAACAGTTTCGCGATCCTGATGGCCAATTCACGATCCGTCATCTTCTCCACCAGATGCAGCAACAAATTCCAGTAAGAGGTGGCGCCTCCGCTGGAATACAGTCCCTGTTCCTCCGTAATAATCCTGCCGTCTATCAGATCCACTTCCGGAAACATCGCCCTGAATTCCGCCGCTGAAGCCCAGTGACTGGAACATTCCCTTCCGTTCAGCAAGCCGGTTGCCGCCAGCATAAAGGAGCCTATACACAGACTGGCCACTTCCGCTCCCTGGTGATAATGATCAATGATCCAGGGAAGAAATGCCTTATTCCTTTCAAGTGTTGCTTTCAGGTTCCCGCTTAAAGGCGGAATGACAATCAGGTCCGTTTGCGATACATCCCCGATCAGCACATCAGGGTGGATGGAGAAAAGCCCCTGGTTGAGCCTTACTTCTCCTCCTAATCCCACCAGTTGCACGCGGAACATGGGAGATTTACCATCAGCCTCCAGGAACTCGTTGAGTGTTGTGAACATGTAGCGTGTATCAGCAATTGTACCTAATACAGCCTCATCCGGCACGAGGATTGAAATGTGTTTCATCGGGAATGTGATTTAATAAACAGGTTGCCCGACAAAAATAAGGAAATTTGCATGTCAGAAACAACCCCGCCACAAGTCCGGAATACGCCCCCTCCAACCTATCCAGTGACTGTACCTTTGGTATTGAGCAATTCTTATGGAATGAGAAAGATAATCGTATCTATGAATGTTACGCTGGACGGATTTATGGCGGGTATTAATGGTGAACTGGACTGGCATTTTCCACTCTGGAACGAGGAAATGTCGCTCTATATCTGTCATCAGCTGGGAAAGATGGATACCATCCTGCTGGGCAGGCGTAGCTATGAACGGATGGCCCGTTACTGGCCGGTAAGGACATTTACCGGGGTAGAACTGGAATATGCAGACCTCATGAACAACCATACAAAAGTCGTATTCTCTCATACATTGGAAAGTGCCGACTGGCAGAATACCCGGCTGATAAAAGGAAATATCAGCGAAGAAGTCCTGAAACTGAAACAATCTCCCGGAAAGGATATGATCATCTATGGTAGCAGCAGTATTGTACAATCATTCATCCGGCAGGGACTGATTGACGAATTTCAGATATGGGTACACCCGGTGTTTATCCAGCATGGAGTGCCGATGTTCAGGGATATGGAAGAGAAGGTGAGGTTAGAGTTTATGCGGACAAGGTCTTTTAGTAGTGGAGTAGTGATCCTTTATTATAAAATAATTAGGAATTAGGAATTAGGAATTAAAGGCCAATAGCCTTCAATTAAACATTAAACCGCTCTTAGATAGCCACACAAAAGCACTTTATTTTAAGCGGCCTTAAAGCATGAATGACGACAATTAATTTTCAATTCCTAATTCCAAATTGTTAATTCTTAATTGTCGCCCATGCGCCTGCGGCGCCTAACAGGATCGCGTCTTCGCCCAGTGTAGACACAACAAACTGCACATCGGGTAACTGTTCCTCTAAACCGCGAAAGAACAGGTGAAAAGCCTGCGCGATATTCCCGCCCAATACAATCAATGAAGGGAGCGGCTGCTGCTCCTCCAGAAAGGCGGCCAGATTATGTCCAAATTCCTCAAATATACTTTTTGCGTACCCCGGCTCATGCGCCATCAGGGCCAGCTCTTTTACACTGCTGATCTTTTCTCCGCTCAATACTTCATACCTGCGCAAAAACCACCTGGTAGAGAAGTATTCCTCTGCTGTCGTTTCCCTGAAAGGGGTTTTCCAGAAAGTACCTTCCTGCGCCATACCATTTGCGGCTACAGAAGATCCGAAACCGGTGCCTAAGGTCAGTCCGAGGGCAGATTCCGCACCTTCAGCCACACCCGCAAATAATTCCCCCTGTAAAAAGCAGGAAGCATCATTGGTAAACCTGATCGCATCCGGAGAGATATGTAATCTTTCCGCCAGCAGTTCTTTTATATTCAGGCCGTATAAAGATTCATATTTATGCAGCCCTTTTATCAGACTGATACCCGCCTCATAATCGAAGGGCCCCGGCATTGCGATACCAATACGGATAGCGCCATTTGCATCGCCCAAAGACTGTTGCATGACGTCCACCCATCCACCGATAATCTCGTCTGCACTGCCATGCGAATCGATATGCGCACGCCATAAAGAGCGGGGTAATAGTGTCCGCTGCTGCATATCCACAAGCGCCGTTGTAATATGCGATCCGCCTATATCCACCGCTAATACCAGTCCGTTCATTACGCTGTCTTTTTGATTGAATTTTTCCAATACTGTTCTATCTGTTCAAATGACTGTCCTTTCGTTTCCGGCAATAAGCGGTAAACCGCTATAAATGCCGCCAGACAAAATACGGCGAAAAACCAGAATGTCTGTGCCGTACCCAGGTTACGCAGTAATATCGGCGTGAGTTGTCCGACAATCGTATCAGATATCCACATTACCATGATACTCAGGGATAAAGCCTTTGCACGGATATTATCCGGAAAGATCTCTGCTGCGATCACAAACTTCAGCGGACCAATAGAAAACGCGAAGAAAGCCAGGAAAGCCAGCACAGACAATAACAACGGAATACCGGTAGCCACGTTCTGATAGAAACAGAGCCCCGTCAGGATAAGACTGATGGTAGCACCCGCCGTTCCCCAGAGGTATAAAGGTCTTCTCCCCAGACTATCTACTTTCCAGATCGCAAATATGGTAAAGAAGACATTGGCCGCACCAAAGATGATCTGGCTGACAAAAGAGTTACTAAGTGTAATACCTGCATTATTGAGTATCGTCGGACCGTAATAAATAATCGCATTAATACCGCTGAACTGTGAGAACAAGGGCAGTAATATACCGATCAGCAATGCCCTGCGCATCGCAGGTACAAACAGCGGTGCATAACCTGTGGATTCCTTTTCTTTCCCCTGCTGCATCAGCCAGCGCGGACTCTCAGGCACCCATATCAATCCGAAAAGGAACAAGGCGGCCGGCAACATCCCCAAACCAAACATCCCCCGCCATACTTCCTGCACAAAAAGGAAATGTAACACACCACCGCTAGTTTCTGCCTTATGCGCTTCTGCATAAGTCAGTAGTCTGGCATTACTGCAATAGGCAACCAGGATACCGATCGTGACTGCCAGCTGGTAATAGGTCACTAATCTGCCTCTTTTATCATCAGGGGCAATTTCAGACAGATACAGCGGCACGATGCTCGAAGCAATCCCCACAGCCACCCCACCGCCGATACGCGCTGCAATGATCCAGAAAAGGGTAGAAAAGAAGGCACAGCCAAGAGCTGCCACCAGGAAAAGAGCAGCTGCCATATATAACAGCTTTTTCCTGCCTAGTCTGTCGCTGAGATTACCGGAGAAGATAACACCGATAATACACCCTACCAGTGCAGAGGATACAAACCATCCTTCCTGGAAAGAGGATAAGGTGAACTGCTCCCGTACAAAAGGTAATATGCCCGATACAACGGCCATATCAAAGCCAAACAGGAAGCCGCCCAGCGAGGCGACCATCGTGGTCATTAAAAGTAAGCTAGATTGTTTTTTCATAACTGATAATGCTGAATACGGGATGGTCCTCTTTCAGAAATGCCTGCACCACTTTTGCTGTTCCCGGACTTTTGTTAATGAGTGTATAATAATCAGCAGCAGCGGGTATCACAAATGTTTCCGCATACTGGTACAATGTTTCTTTGCCATTGGCTGTCTTCACCGCTATCGTAGTACCTTCTACCAGCATCAGGATCAGACAACGTCCTGTGGTATCAAAAGATACGCTGGTTTCCAGTTCTACCCGCTCTACATCATAAAAATGCTGCTCATGGGTAGGCAGATGCCATAACTGCCAGTCAGCACCCTTTTGTATCACTGCCGGCGCCGATATCAGTTCCTGCTGTACACGTGCTCCTTTCCTGCTGAATACCAGGTTCCTGAATGCATGATCAATATTGATCGGTCTTGGCTGACCATCCAGTCCGAGCCTCAGCCAGTCGTACATCTTGAAAGTAAAGATGTATGGCGTGGCACTGATTTCCAGTACCAGGTTATCTGCACCTGCACTATGCACCGTACCATTCGGTATCAGGAACAGGTCGTGCTTTTTCGCCTCATGACGCTGCACATAATCCGTGATCTCTACCGGCTGATTATGCTGCTGACTATATTCCAATATAGCTTTAAACTGTTCCGGGTCTATCTGCTCCGTAAAACCAAGATACACACCGGCGCCTGCTTTACAATCTAAAATATAGTAGGTTTCGTCCTGTGTAAACGTCTCGCCAAACTGCTCACGGATGTATTCCATGGAAGGATGACATTGGATAGACAGGTTGCCACCATCAAATGTATCCAGGAAATCGAAGCGTATCGGGAATTCATAACCGAAGATCCCTGCATGTTTGCCCAAAATAGCTTTATGTTGCAGGAACATCAGCCATTCGAAAGGAATTTCGAAAAGATAATGATCACTTTCGAATAATACACCATTCTCGGGTACAATCATTTCAAAAGACCAGGCCAGGTTGACTTCCTGCTGCGGCAGACCCGCAATATGTTTTTTCATCCACTGTCCGCCCCAGGCGCCCGCTTCAAACCAGGGACGTACGCGGAAGGTATCCTGACTGATATGCCGTATACCTGCTATCAGGTCTGCTGCTTTTATCCAGGTAAGGGTTTGTCCCCACTGTGAATCGGCAAATACAGTGATATCATCTGCGATAGCTGCTTTATGTGCATTCAGGACTACCCAGTCAACGAAATAGGCGCGTTTATACATTTCGGATGACTTATCCATCGTGTGTGTAGCCAGGTTACCGGCCGCACCTGCACGCATACGGTATTGCAGTTCATTCTTCGGCATATCCATATAGATCAATGGCGCCTTCCATGCTGTCAGTGATGCACCGATACCTATAACGATATTCACATCATAAGCAGGATCAGGTTGTATGGCTGCAAGCTTTTGTTTGTCAAAGAAGTCAGTCAGCCGTAAGGTTGTACGCGTACCCCACACAGCGCCATGTTCTCCGGTGAATGGCGCCACCAGTTGATCTACAGTAACTGTATCTTTGATCGCAGCGGCAGTATAATGCCACTTTACGCGTATTTTTTTTACTGCGAATATGGCTTCCAATGCTGCCTGGATGTCCTCCCAGAACACACCGGTATAGCCATCTATCAATACCTGGGAATGACCGGCGATCCAGGTAGCCAATGTTTCATACCCTTCTTTTATTTTTCCATTACCCAGTGCATGTGCCGGATAGATGTTATAACCTTCCGGTAAGGAGGATTGCTGTAAGGGCAGCAGGGGCTGACCGGAATTACGCCAGCCTTCTGTATTGATTGCAGATCCAGGCTGCGTAGTAATATATTTTTCGGCGTTCAACATGACCAATCTGATTATTGTTATTTGTTTTCCACACGTACCATCATAACTCCTTTTGCAGGCAGGATGATGTTGTTATCTAATGACTGTTTATATTCTTCCAGCATATTGGTAGCTGTGATCTGCAGTTTTGCAGCATTACTTTTCGTATTGAAGGAAACGCCTGTTTCAACCGGCGCTGTATTCACCAGCCATACGATCACCCCTTTGCCATCAGCGGCAGGTTTCAGACTCTCTACGTAGACTGCTTTGGAGTTGATGGTAAAAGGCAAAGACTCTGTTGCCGGACCGCTGGCCGGAGCAGCTATCAACGGACGGTGATTAGCCAGTCCCTGTTGATTCGCAGCATAGGCATCATAGCTATGGTGTACCGTCAGGTAATAACGAAAAGTAGTCGGTCCTTCCTGTGCGTGCCGGAAATTGGTATGCCACAGGTTGTTCATTATCCAGGAATAGATAGCAGGATGCTGTTCTGTAAAACTGATCCATTTAGGAGAATCATGTAATCCACCGGTAAGACCTGCCGTTGTCTGTGCCCCTACTTCAAACAATGGCGCATCTGGTGTTGACCAGGTGACACCATAGTCTTTATTGGATACGTCCACCCAATGTTGTACGGTATACCAGTTGCGGTTGGCATATTGTAACTGGTCTGCTTCAACATTGATACTGCCCCAGGGAATACTATATCTGACCTGCGCATCTGCTACATTGAAAGGGAATCCGAAGTGTACGCCTTCTTTCTTTGTAATCGCTTTTTTATCGATGTTATTGATGATCTGTACACGGTCTTCACCTGCTACCAGCATTATTTCAGTAGTGAGTTCATTAGCACCGGGAGCTACCGCTGTCACAATTACACTCACTACCAGCGGACCTTTTTCTTTTACGGTGATTGTCGCCGGACCTGCATATGCAATATGTTCCAATGAATCACCAGGCAGATAAGAGTAACGGTTCAATCCACCGGAATCCGCGAGATTATGGGGAATACCACTACGTTCCAGTTTGTCGATATTACCTGTTTGCGCATTGAGTGATATCTTATACAGCTCATTTTGCAGGGTGGTATTGCTGACAACTGATTTCGTGTTGCTATAAGCCTTTCCTGCCTGTATGGTAAAGCGTTGTTTAGCATATGGTGCAATGTGTTGTACCAGTATGGCCAGTTCGCCGGTGCTGAGACGTTGCGATGGCACTTTCTTTCCATTGACATCTTTCACCAGGTCTCCGGCTGTACTTTGTGCCGCAGGTATCCGTACTAATTCTGTACGGTTTTCGCCAATGGTATTGTATACATCAACAGCATTAGCAATGGCTTCTCCGCCGGTGGCGGATGTTAACATAGCGGCAGACTGCGCATGTCCTTTTAATGCGAATGACTGCTTATATCCCCATTGTGAAATCACCTTGGGATCTTCCGGATTGGAGATACTGTTATAAGCGCCCCAGGTATGTTCATTGAACAGCAGGATGTTATTCCATATCGTATCTATGGCTGTCGCCGGATAGTCTGCTTTGCCACGTAATGCCCATACAGCATCTGCCTGTTGCAGTGTTTCTGAAGCATTCCTGTTGTACCCTGTTTCTCTGGCAGCAGAAGCAATACCATCTGTCCAGAACTCTGTATAATCACCGGATACTACCGGTATTCTGTCTGCATAGGCAGCTTCAAAATCGTTGAAGAATTGTTTTACGGAAGTAATAACCAATCTGGGTGATGCATAACGTTCATTCCATGCTTTCACGGCTTCCGGCAGTTCCGGATCAATCGGTGCATTATCACTCATCGCCCATGTCATGATAGTCATGTTGTAGGGGAACTTCTTTTTGTCCAGTGCTGCCAGGTAATCGAACAGATAAGGATTCAGGAAGTTCTCAGAAGGATGACCGGTATAGTAAGGTACAGGATCTTCTACCGTGAAGAAATTAGGGATCTTGCTACCTTTTAATCTGTAACCGATGGAATAAGGTTCGCTTTGCCAGTACAGCATTTTCTGCTGACCGGGTGATTGCCAGTAAAAAGGTCTGTCTCTCCATGCAGGCGACTGACCGATACGATCATCCGCATTGGGCGCGCCCCAGAAATAACGGATCCCTGTTATACCCGACTGACTGGCCAGTCCCCAGGAAGCCCCGGGTACGTCGCCCTGGAACATGGTATTAATATCAAGACCGTGGTCTTTGGCTGTCTTTACCGCTGTATAGAACATCTGCATCAGCTGACGGGAATCTGTCACGCTGGTATTGATATTCGCGTAGGCGCCATCAATATTGATCCAACCCTTTTTAACCGCTTCCCAGAAGGCTTTTTTCTTTGCTTCATCGGCAGCAGCCAGGTAGTGATCCACTACCCAGAAAGCCTCTGTATTCCACTTATAACGGGCATCCGGCGGGTAGTTTTGTGTACGTTCCGCAATCTTGATGGCCTCGTCAATATTGTTCATATGCAATTGCATGACTTTCTCCTGCACATTGGTATACCCGATATCCACATGAGAATGCGGCAACAGGTATACTTTCCATTCCGGCGCAGGGGCTACCATACAACGGGCGGTATATTCCCTTCCACCGGATTTCACTTTTACATAGAGCTGTGTTTCGTGGTGTACAGGTCCACCGGGTAAAGGCAGTTCAAATATATCAATGCCTTTTTCAGTCGCCACAAGCGGGATACTATCATACAGGCCGTTAAAAGTCATATAAGCCATGGCGGGCGCATAACTATTGCCTCCATGAAAGAGCAGTCTGACCATCCTGGCAGCACGGCCCTGGTGTTTCAGATAAGCTACGGTCGGTTGAAGGGCAATAGACGTAAAAGCAGGCGTTTGCTGTGCATGGGCCAGATCTATGGTCATTACGGCCAGCAGCAGCAGACAGTATTTGTCTGTATACCATCGTTTTAGCCTATTCATAATATGTATATACATATACAATTGATATTATAGTATTAGATGTTCGGCTGAGGAATTAATACTGTAAATAAGCGACTTACAGGATTCATATATGTACAAACATATAAAACATTGTTCATAGAAAGCAAATTTATTTTACCGCTTTTTTAGACTTAGTCTTTTACTTTTGATATTTTCGACCCGTATGATGCATCTTTCTATTGACCATAACAGCAGTGTGCCCCTGCATATTCAGGCGGAGGAATTATTGAGGAAAATGATTGAAGACCCGCAATTCCGTAACGGGAAGTTTCTGCCGAACGAAGTAGAGTTATCGAAAGAGTTGCAGATCTCCCGTACTACCCTGCGCCAGGCGTTGAATAAACTGGTTTATGAAGGATTACTGGTACGTAAGAAAGGGATCGGAACGAAGGTGTCGGAGAAAACGGTCAGTTCGAAGTCTATGAACTGGAAAAGCTTCTCCCAGGAGATGGCGGCAAGGGGTATTCCTATCCGCAATTTTGAACTGCATATCAGCTGGGTAAAACCACAGGAAGAACTGGTGCACTTTTTCGATATCAAACCGGAACAGAAGGTACTGAAGCTGGAAAGATTACGCGGCCGGCCCGAAGGGCCGTTTGTATACTTTGTATCTTATTTTCATCCGTCTATCGGACTGAGTGGCGAAGAGGATTTTAAACGTCCGTTGTATGAGATATTGGAGCAGGATTATAAGGTGACTGCCACCCTGTCAAAAGAAGAGATCAGTGCCAAAGCAGCTGACAATTTTATAGGGGCTAAACTGGAAATTGATGCGGGTAGTCCGATATTGTTCAGGAAACGATTTGTCTATGATCAGGACGAGCATCCTATCGAACTGAATATGGGCTATTATAAATCAGATAGTTTTATCTATACGGTGGAAAGCAGGAGGTGACCCGATACTGGTCTGACTATATATACCATTCGTTCAATGCTGCCTTTTTAACGAAAGACTAACGTAATATGAGTATAGTCTGACTATAGTATAAGCTTTCAATCAACATAAGAAATGCGTCCGCTGATAACGGACGCATTTGTTTTTATCTTTCGTTCAAAAGGAATTTATTTGAAATCACCTTGAATGAAATCTTTCTGTCGGTGGATCTGATTACCAGTCCTTCCCTTTCTACAGACTTACCCTGCGGACTCAATACGGAAGCGCCATCTGCGATGGTCAGCATTTCATCCAATGTAGCAGGTAAGGTATAATTCAGGTCCAGGATAGGTACTGTCTGCAAGTCAAGCGATGCTATCAGCGCAGTGAATTCTTCCAGTCCGAGGTACCTGTAAGCATCAATATCAAACGCATTGAAAAACCGTGCTGTTTGTCCGCGGAAACCGTATGCATTGCCCTGTATACCTTCACCGATCAGCTCACCCTGTATTGCGATATTCTTACCAAGGGCAGCCAGTTTAGCAGCAATATTCTCCTTTTCAGCCACCTTCCAGAAACTGTTATCTTCAGATGCTTCAAGGTCCAGGTTACGGGAACATACGCCAAACAAACCTTCGTTCATGTAGTATGTCACAGAAGAACCGTCCAGTTTTTCCGTTACATAAAATGTATGTTGTTTGTATGATTCAAACTCTTTGCTGAGGTTCTGGATTCTTTCTTCATCCGTTTTAGGGATAAAGGAAGGGAAGTTTCCTTTGGCGATACCACCTAATGCAGCAGGCATAGGAGGTTCGTATTTCACCACGCCCAGGTGTGCGGATACATCCTCACCTAACTGGTAAGTGTAGCCATCCAGCAGTCTGATAGGCAATAAGAGCCCCTGAGAGATCTGTCCTCTCATCCTCATTGTTTTGAGCCTGAAGCCCTCCTGCTCTCCCATTCTACGGAATGAGCTTTTTCTCAGGAATTCGAATTCCTCCTTTACCGGCAGGAAAGAATCAATTTCGCAATAGACGGCGTGATCGCCTGTTACGAATTCTCCTTTTTTAATAACGAGTTTCCACCCCTTAACGGTGGCTACTTCAATAAGGTCCGCACCCTCAATTGGTTGTACGTCGTCAATGACAACCGGGGACACTAATTTCCTTTCCATTGTTGTACTTCTGAATTTGTGAAGTCTTTTAGGGTTACAAAATGTTGTTTGGTGTTATCTATAGCCAGGTTCATAGATAAGGGACGCAAATATACAATTTTTCACACACTTATAAGATAATTACAATTTGTTCATATTAAACAGGAGCCGATCCGGCCCGCTTATTGATGCCGTTTCAGTATCACCAAAAACCTCACATTATGTTCAGGCATACGAAAGCATTCAGCGGATTTTCCGTCAATGATATCGCGAAAGCAAGGAGTTTTTATGCAGATACACTCGGCCTCGATGTAGAAGACCTCATGGAGGGGATGTTGCAGCTGAACATCAATGGCGGCGGACATATCATCGTCTATGAGAAGCCGAATCACTCTGCGGCCAGCTTTACGATCCTCAATTTCCCGGTGAAGGATATAGATGAAGCGGTAGACGGCCTGACGGCAAGAGGCATCCGTTTCCTCCAATATGGAGAGCCCATCAAGACAGATGAAAAGGGTATCTGCCGGCAGGGCTGGCCCTTGATAGCCTGGTTTGAAGACCCGGCAGGGAATATCTTATCGGTGCTTCAACCCGAAGAAAGTTAGTGCTGATGCTCTATATTTGCGGCAAATTATACACATAAAAAATTAGGAATTAGGAATTAAGAATTAGGAATTGATGCCAATTACGGCCATCCTTCATTCTTAATTCCTAATTCCTAATTGTTAATTAAAAATGATGTCAGCACCGAAATCTACACACGCCCTCTGGTATCCTTATACACAGATGAGACAGATCAGCGAATTGCCCAGAATGGTAGCAGGAGAAGGCGTGATCATGCACCTGGAAGACGGCCGTTCACTGATAGATGGAATTTCTTCCTGGTGGGCAGTCATTCATGGTTATAATCATCCCGTACTCAATACCGCACTCCTTCAGCAGGCCAATAAATTTGCCCATGTCATGCTGGGTGGTATGACACATCATCCTGCCCTTGATCTCGCTGAAAAGCTGGTTAGTATTACGCCTGAAGGACTGAATCATGTGTTCTTTTCTGATAGTGGTTCCATTGGTGTGGAAGTAGCATTGAAGATGTGTATTCAGTACTGGCGGAACCTGGGATATAATGGTAAAAGTAAGATCATCTCGTTGAGAAACGGTTATCATGGCGATACTTTCAAGGCAATGGAAGTCAGTGATGATTCAGACTTTACCAGGGCTTTTGCAGATGTATTGAACCGGGGTTTTATACTTGATATTCCTACGGGTGGATTTGATGCAGATGCAGCTACAGTACGACAGGCGGCAGATCAGCTGGAAGCTTTGTTGATACGCGGGCATGGAAATATTGCCGCTTTCATTGTTGAACCTCTTGTACAATGTGCAGGTGGCTTTCATATTTATTCTCCTTTATATCTTAAACTAGCCAGAGAACTGTGTACGAAATACAATGTGTTGCTGGTATTTGATGAAGTAGCCACTGGCTTTGGGCGTACAGGGAAATTGTTTGCAGCAGATCATGCAGGTATCACACCAGATCTGATGATCCTGGGAAAAGCATTGACTGCCGGTTATATGGGTCATGCCGCCACACTGGCCACTACTGCTGTCTTTGATAGTTTTCTGGGAGATAACTATGAAAAGGCACTTATGCATGGTCCTACTTTTATGGCCAATCCGCTTGCCTGTGCAGTCGCCCTGCAAAGCATCGATATCATACAGTCTGAAAACTACCTGGAGAAAATCGCCCATATACAAGACATTATCCGGGAACAGTTTGACAGCATCAATGCACCAGCTGTTATACATAAACGCACGATCGGCGCCATTGGTGCGCTGGAGATGAAAGATGCACAGTGTCTGGCAGGTTTCAAGGAGTTTGCGCAAAAGAAAGGTGCCTGGTTACGTCCTATAGGCAATGTACTTTACCTGATGCCTCCATATATCATCAGTGATGAACAGCTGTTGACAGTATTGCACACCATGAAAGAATGGATAGCACAGATAAAATAAGCCTATCCCCAAACCCGGGGATATGGCCGGCTCCTCTGATATCTGGCATTATTGTTGCCGTTTTGTGAGCCATGCTGCCTACAATGAGAACTACTGTACGTTCGAAATGTAACCATACTTTTTAAACCTGAACTTCTTAAACGACAAGACAAAAAACCATGAAAAGATTAATCTTCTGTTGCGCTATTGCTGTTGCATTATTTTCTGCATGTAGTAAAGACAAAGACGGCTCTGACCAGGTGCCGGAAAACACATTCAGCCTTAACAGCGGCAATCCTATTGAAACTCCCTACGGCTTCCGTATCCAGTGGAGTACAGAAGAAGGCGGCAGAATGCTGATATCAAATGCGAATGTGAATAACCTTTCTTTCTCCGGTAAAGTAACCGGTATACAGGTGGAGATAGATACATTTGTCAATGGACAGACCTATATGTACATGCCGAGAGAGTCTGCTTCATTTGACAAAAAGAAAAACTTCAGCATTGCAACAACAGGGCTGGACGCTGATTTCAGCAACGGTAATATCGTAAATGGTACCGGAACGCAATTATCTGAGCTTCGCTCCGGCAGTATAAAGATCGAAAAAGACCCTTCTGAAACCTATCGTATAAGTTATGTGCTGGATTACACAGAAGCTGTGATACAGGGGAACTTCAGGGGACTGATGCCAGTCGTGAATAACTAAAAATATAAAGGGAATTACATCATGTAATTCCCTTTTTTTATACAATAGGATGCGCATACTGTTCAGGTGTTTTACACAAGCCCGATAATTTCGATTTAGATTTAGACATCATCCGTATTGACGGGACGAAGGTCTGTAGAAAGAAGCGGGTAGCATATCCCCGAATGTGGGGATACCGGTAACAGTATATAAATATTTATTTGAACATATGCACCAAGGATAATCCCACAGCGCCATCGTGGTAAGTCGGCGTAACAACGGTAGCCCCGTTATCTTTTGTACCGGTAAAGATCCGTTTCATCTTAGGATAGAGAAAATAAGCCAGATCTGTTGACAGAATACCTACACCAGCACCTGCCACTACATCTCCAAACCAGTGCCTGTTATTGTACATACGCATATAACCCGTTGTAACTGCCATCGCATAACCGGCAACACCGTACCATACGGATTTGTCCTGGTATTCTCTTCTCATGAATTCTGCTGCGGCAAAAGCAGTAGCGGTATGTCCGGAAGGAAATGACATCTGATTGGAGCCATCAGGTCTCCACTCATGGGTGAAGTGTTTTGTCGTCATTACGGTAGCTCCCAGGATGGCATTGGAGATACCATAGATCATCGTACGATCGATAAAATTATTCTTTCCCTTTATCCCCACCAGGTTCAGGCCATATACCATCACCGCAGGTCCGTATTGCAGATAATTATCAAAATGTAAGGGTTTGTGGCGGCTTTCCAGGAAGATCTCATTATTCATATGCGTATTCAGCTTCTTCAGATCACCCAGTTTCAGAGAAGCAGCGCCGTAAGCAATAAAAGTAACCGGAATAGCAATTAAACGACCATCAAGATGTTTGGAAGGTGGTTGCACGTAACCATACACGGAATCAGTTTCGGATAGCTCTAATGTTGTCAGTGAAGATTGCTGTGCGGTTGAGTACTGAGCACAAAAGACAATAGCAGGCAGCAAAAAGCTGAACACTTTTTTAAGCATAATCTTAACAGTTGTAGGTGCGTAAATTTTTTGTGGATGTTATCAGTGGCTGGTATAGGACACGTTCATAACATGCTGATTAGTCATAGGTAAAATTAAAAGACAATTCTGTAGACAATCCAAAGAAACGGTCTTCAGACAGATCTGTTTTCTAATTTTTTTTCAATATATAAAATATTATTAAATTTTCCACTATCTAATTTTTTTTGACAGTAGGTAGTAAAGAAATGATGGGACTTCAATAACCCCAAAGCTCCTTCGTACCAGTCAGGAAATTGCCTGCATAGTCTTAGTTGAAATTCTTCTCTCACCAGGTCGTCCGTTATTTTAAATTCGGACGTTCCGAAGTGATAAGTATCTGCATCACAAATAATTGACTCGGGAAGTGTTTGCGGATGAGAAGGGAAGCGCGTTACCATGATGCAACGGGAGATCTCGTCTATGAGTGTATCACTGATCTGCTGCGTTTCCATAAAGGTGCGCATCAGGTTGACGCTGGCTGCCTCATGTACGGCCATTTCCGCTACCAGGTGACCGGTATCATGAAACCATGCGGCTGCTTTTATGATAAATAAAGTCTGTTCGTCCAGCTGGTAATAAGTGGCGATCTCTGTTGCGTGCGCTACCACCTTCTGCGTATGGGATAAATTATGGTATAGCAGGGAGGAAGGCGTCAGCCGTTCATAAAGATCAACTACATATTTCTCCGTTATCTGTGCTGTTAGTATCAAATCCATATCACATCATAAATAAATTGAAGTTTCCGGACCAGTATGAACAAATATCGGGGCCAAATCTGAAAAAAATCTGTCACCACTCCTAAAATAGCTATTTCTTAAAACAAGTCCGCCAATTATACGAATATGTGTTTTCATGCGTTTATTATAGCTGTCAGCGATTGCCTCATACCCACTTTCCCGTCATCATATTTATCATTATACCTGCTCCTGGTGACCGGGGCTGCCTGTCTATGTCGACATCTACTGATAAACTACACCCATTTTTATAACGTTTTAAACGACCGGTTACACACATGAAACCCAAATTTTACTTTATGTTAAGGTACGCTGTCTTGTTTGCCTGCATCGGAGCCGTGCTGACTTTATCCAATTCCTGTAAAAAAGACAATAACCCTGACCAGCCGGGTAACGGCGGTGGTACAGATACTACCCATGAGGAAGATCGTTCTCCGTTTTTCGGTATTACCCTCACCAAACGTCCTGCAATGGTAGAATACTGGGGAGGCTGTTGTTACGACAGGTCATCTGTTGGTCCCCTGGACGCAGTACCTGATGGCGTAGACGTAGTGAATATCTTTACGCTGGGTATCGGCAGAACAGCCGCAGGTGGATGGGAATTTGAACACAGAGGCGTATCCGGTCAGAACGAATGGAGCGATGTATTGACCAAAGCATATGCCCTGCAAAAACGTGGTATCAGGGTAGTAGCTACCTCCTTTGCCGGTTCACTGGTCAAGCTGTCGGCTGCAGCAGCTGACTCTATGGCAAAAGTAGTCAGGGACTCTCTCGATAAATGGAAACTGGACGGTGTAGACCTGGATCTGGAATACAGCAGTGGCCGGACCGCCAACATCGACAGTGGCGTCATTGCCCTGAGTAAGGTAGCAGGTCCTGCATCCGGTACGGGCAGAATCCTGTCAGTAGTGGACTATAACAACTACAACACTGCGCAGATCAAACGTTCCAGACAATACCTGGATTATGTACAGACCATGTCTTACTGGAATAGCGCCAATCAGATCAGAAGCATTGTAAAATCATATACAGATGCCATCGGTAATCAGCAGAATGTACTGGTCGGGGTGGGCGCAGGCTGTGCCATCACAGCTGGTCAGCAAACACCTGCGGGAGAAGAACTGAAGATTGCAGATACCCTGCGAACCTCCTTCCGGGGAGCTGGTATGATGGAGTTTATCTTCGGATGCAGCTATCATAACAAGGATCAGAACGGGAACATTACGAAGGATGTGAGTTATACGACCAATATTCTGGCACGTCTTAAAAAGCCATAAAAGACGAAGGCCGGATCAATGGATATCCGGTCTTTGCTTTTTGTTTTATGTCAGCTCAGGCAATGTTTGTCCGTCTTGCGGATAGTACCCATTTTCAAGAAAGAAACAGTATTTCCTAAGGTCATCCTTCGCAGTTGTTTGCAGATAATGAATATAATTATCCAACATTTTGCCATTTATGTTTTTCATGCCCTCGTCCTTACTCAGCCAATCCAGCAGGGACGGAACTGTCAGCCACCAGGATCTGCAACGTTCATACGTCCAGCGCTGATTTCCATCTGCAGAATAGCCGTCCCTTACTTCTACATAACCCGCGTCAATCAGGCATAGGAGTTCGAAATAGCTGGCTGGTTGTCTGAAAACAAATTCCTGGTAATTTTCATCGAACAGCACATTATCCATCGCATAAATGCCTGTACCACAGGTGTCCGTTTCTCCCGTATAAAAAGGACCAGGGAAGTTATACACAGACAAGTCTCCCCAATTGTCGCTGTTCATCAGGGTGACTCCCGCGGGCGTCAGCGACAGCATATACTGATGAAACTGCGGACTATAGAAAAAAGCATTAAAATCAGCACCAAACCGCGCTTCCAACAGGCTTGCCTCCCTCAGCTGCTCGTCAATATAACTTTGTTCACGAAACGACATCTATTAATAGTTTGTTATAACAAAATACAAATTCCCCCTATACCTCTTCCCCCGGCAAAAATATTATTGCTGTACCTTCGCACCATGGATTATTTCAAAAAGCTGCTTGAATTACTGAAGACAGAGCGGGAAGAAGACAGAAAAGCATACCTGGAAATGACAGCATCTACGTCTGTAGCCGAGCGCAGGGCGAATGGACTCAGCTGGTACCCTATTGCCATCAGAGGTTCAGAAATGAGCCGGGGCGATTATCTCACGGTAGAAGTAGAGCGCACCACGCACCAGGATATCAATCACCAGCTCCGTTTTGGCGTATCAGCAGTACTTTTTTCGAATCATGATCCAAAAACCGACCGGGTAGAAGGTACGATTTCCTACCAGGGAGGTAATAAGCTGAAGATCACCCTGCGTACCGATGAACTGCCCGAATGGGCTAACAACGGCAAACTGGGTATCGACCTCCTCTTTGACGACAACAGCTATGACGAGATGCAGAATGCACTCAAACAGGCTGATACCCTTGCCGAAAAAGGAGAAAACGACCATCTTATCAGGGTGCTGACGGGTGAAAAGTCACCCGGTTTTCACGACAATCTCCCTCCTGTTATTATTCCCAGACTCAATGCCTCTCAGCAACATGCGGTGAATCGTATACTTGCTGCGAATGATCTCGCGATTGTACATGGCCCTCCGGGTACCGGAAAGACCACCACACTGGTGCAGGCTATCAAAGCACTGATCAAACAGGATAATAAACAGATACTTGTCGTAGCGCCCAGTAACACCGCTGTGGACCTGCTGAGTGAAAAACTATCTGAAGAAGGACTTAATGTACTCAGGGTAGGTAACCCTGCCCGTGTTTCTGAACGTTTATCTTCCCTGACACTGGATAGCCGCATGACGGAACATGCCAGTATGAAGGAGATCAAACGTCTGAAAAAACAGGCCAATGAGTTCAGGGACATGGCCCACAAGTACAAACGCAACTTCGGTAAAGCAGAACGTGAACAGCGCAAAGCCCTGTTTGACGAAGCCCGTAATATCATGAAATCGGTAGAGAACACCGAACAGTATATCATGGACGATCTGATGGCAAAAGCACAGATCATTACGGCTACGCTGGTCGGCGCCAATCACTATACCGTACGTAAACTGAAATACCATACCATCGTTATCGATGAAGCAGGACAGGCACTGGAACCGGCCTGCTGGATACCGATATTGAAAGCGCAGAAGGTGATACTGGCCGGCGACCATTGTCAGCTGTCACCTACTGTCAAGTCGGACGAAGCAGCCAGGAAAGGTTTAAGTACGACCCTGCTGGAAAAATGTATTGCCCTGCATCCTGAGTCAGTGGTATTGCTGGAAGAACAATACCGTATGCATGAGATGATCATGGGATATTCGTCTGCTGTTTTCTATGCCGATAAACTGAAAGCACATGCTTCTGTGGCAGCGCATACATTGTTCCCCGATGATATGCCATTGTCATTTGTAGATACGGCAGGTTGCGGCTTTGACGAAAAAACAGAAGGCACCAGTACGACCAATCCGGAAGAAGCAGCCTTCCTGTTCAAACACCTGCGGCAATTTGTTACAGGACTACACACACATTATCAGCCGCAGCAATTCCCCAGCATTGCTATCATATCCCCTTATAAACAACAGATCCATATTCTGAAAGAACAACTGCTGTCTGTACCTGAATTGCAGGCTTACGGAGACAGAATATCTGTAAATACGATCGACAGCTTCCAGGGCCAGGAAAGAGATATTGTCTACATCAGCATGACCAGGAGCAATAACGACAATAAAATCGGCTTCCTCTCTGACATCAGACGTATGAATGTGGCCATGACAAGGGCCCGAAAGAAGCTGGTAATCATAGGTGACAGCGCTACTTTGTCCCAATTGCCCTTCTATGCGGGGTTTATCGCCTATGCAGAGCAGCAGAACGCCTACCAGAGCGCATGGGAATTTATGGACAACTAATGGGGATATTTGATACCTTAGTGCCGGAAAATCCTAACAACTGAACAACTGAACCTATGAAAGCAACTATCCTATCGTGTCTGCTTGCCTTATTACAGGCAGTTGCATTCGCGCAATTTAAAACTGTAGCTGAAACACCCTTATTTAAGGAACCTGAGTCCGGATTTGCTAAACTCCTGCAACTAAAGAATGGAAATACAGTGGTCGTCCATCTGACCAACAGGAATGGTATCAATCTGACTTTTTACGATCCCCAGCACAAACTTGCGGTCAACAAACATCATGATCCTATTTTTCAAAGGCTGAGAGGTGCGCGCGTAAACGCCATTTTCGAAGCAGACGGCGCTATCGTTATGCTGATCAGCGAAGTAGAGGAAAGAACCCCACTGCTGTACAGACTCGTATTCGATGGTGTTACCGGTAATCTGCAAAGAGAGGAGAAGATCGCGGAAGCCGAGAAGTTTCAGTTCATGGACGTACGCTGGATACCGGAATTTGACCCGGTGAACTCCTTTGCAGTGAGCAAGGACCCCGGTAGCGACAACTACGCTGTATTCATCCGCAGAAACAGAAATGAATTTGCCGATAAAAACCAGATGGAAGTGGTGATGTACAATGGTCAGCACCAGGAAATCAGCAGGGCATTCTATCAGCCCCCGTACAAATACACGTCCCTGAACTACCTGGATATGGCGGTATTAGGTGAAGACCGTGTATGTATCCTGGGCTTCGCTTACAACCAGATTGCTGCCAGCGACAGGGAAGGACAACTGGTACTGCTCTCCCTGACCAAAGGCGCCCGTAAAATGACAGCAGAACTGCTGGACTTACCTGATAACCGTATTGCTGACAGTGCGATCGTCCGCTTCAACCCTGTCACTAAGAAACTAATGCTGCTGGGCACCTCGCATATTGAAGATGCCAACCCTCAGCCCTATAGTGGATTCTTAGCGATTATAGACCCTTTTAAGCCCAAAACAGAGCAATTCCTGGACATCTATCCAGCTGAGGCAGACACGCAGAAAAAGAAGCTCTTTGGCCCTAAACAAAGCTATACGGGTACACCACAGGACCTGGTGTTGCATACAGATGGCAGTTATTCGATCATTTACGAAGAGCTGAACCCTGAAAAACACGAACCGATCAATGGACAGGCATATACCTACTATAACCTGGACAATATGGCGATCAGCTCTTTTGATGCCGGTCACAAACTGACATCCAGCAGCTTTATTCCTAAAAAACAATACCTGAAAAATACCGCTTATACCAGCTTTTACCTGGCGCATCGCGGACTGTCGGCACAACAGTTCATCATGGGAGATCAGTATCGTTCCTTCTCCTATCTGAACATAAAAGACAGGATGTATATACTCATAAACGATGCAGAACAGAATGCAGGTATCACTACCGACGATGTCGTACAACTGAAGGTGCCTTCCAACGGCCAGGCTTACATTTATACCGCCGGTACAACAATGCCTGAACGTGCACCGTTTTTCGGTAAACTGAAAAAGGGTGAAACACACGCTTTATCTGTGTTCAATATTGCTGATTATAACAGTGAACGTAATGTATTTGTGACATTGAAACTAGAGGTAACAGGCAAACAGAAAGGTGCAAAACTCGTCTGGCTCGCACCGGAAGAATAAAAAGAAAGGCTAAAGTAGGAATACTCCAGCCATTGCTAAACCTACAACTGTTTACACTGTTCATGTAACATATCTTGACTGCCAAAGTTGTCACGGCAGGGGGTATCTGAATGATGTATACAAAGCTCAAAATATTTGTCCGCAATGAAAATGACCAAACCCGGTCATTTCTATCCCCGGTTTGAGTGAGCCGGCTGTTTTGCCGCCTGACCAGAGATGCATTCAAACGAGAGCACAAAACTACACACTGTTAAGTGCGCAGAATTATACATAACAAAGCATTTCTGATAAAAATCAAACATTTATCTGCCTACGGGTACGGGAAATAAAAAAAGAGGGTGTATCAAAGTATGATACACCCTCTTTTATGTGGGTAAGCTGTCTGAGACAGTTCGTTATTACAGCGATTTATCAGCTATAGCGGTCATTCCTCCAGGGATAGGCGGTATCCGAATAGCCTCTTTCCTCCCAGAAACCCAGTTTGTTCTCCGTCAGGAATTCTATCCTGCGGATCCATTTGGAGCCTTTCCAGGCATATAACTGGGGCGTGATCATTCTCACAGGACCACCATGCTCAACCGGCAAAGGAGCGCCTTCTACGGTATGTACCAGCAGTACGTCAGGCTTCAGGGCTTCCTCCAGAGAGATATTGGTGGTATAATCATCGTAACCGTAACAGAGTATATGTGTAGCGTTTTCCTTTGGCTGCGCCAATGCCGCCAGGTCCAGCAAACGCACTCCTTTCCAGTTCATATCCAGTTTAGACCAGGTGGTTACACAATGAAAATCGGAAGTATCTTCCGTCTGTGGCAGGGCCATGAAATCATCCCAGCTCAGTTCTACCGGGTGTTCCACTGCACCGTCTATCACCAGCTTCCATTCATCCAGCGGAATTTCGGGTTCTATTCCCAGGTCGAGCACCGGCCATTTACGGGTAAGTACCTGACCTACCGGTACCACCGGCATACCATGGCGATTAGGCCGGCCGCTGCCCATAGGTTTGTTATCTGCCATAGACGGCGTCTGGCTCATTTTTCCCTCAAAGCGCGCTTTGAGTTTCATCCGGGCTTCAACGACCCTTTTCAGCTTGTCTGATTCTTCCATGTATTGAAGGTAGGGATTATTACAAAACCGGTAGATATGAATATCAAAGATGCAGAGAATGGAGGGTGAAAGGAAATTTTGAGGAAAAAATCCCCGGGGAGCATACGCGTTTTTCAGCCATAAACGGAGGTCTGATTTAATTACGGGGAGATAACCCTTTCAGTTACAATTCAGTTGCAGTGAAAACAAGTAAACTTGTCTGACGGTGGAGCAGTTTTTGTGATAATCCTTACTGGCAGGCCCGCGGGCTGTACTACCAGCGCATTGAATAATGATGTCTGGCAGCTGGTAGATACCCATAAAAAACATAAATTTGATATTGTACTCAACCATTGCTGATGCTATTAACTTCCTCCTATGAACTAAAGACAGCATTTGCCTATGCCAGGAGTTTCAGCCTGGAGAGGAAGCTTTATTACATTGATAGCCAGATGATATTGCTGGGTATCCTGGACTCTTACGCCAGCGATGTAGCCATCGAGGCTGCCGACAGGGAAAAGATGCTCCAGTGGTTACACGCACTGGACTGGGAACAGCGGCCCGGTGCCCCTATTCCTACAGGCAACAAGCCCAAGGTGCCTATCATGACGGAAGCAGAAAGGATGCTGGAAAATGCCACCTGGTTCCAGAAAAAACTAGGGGATGAACAACTCCATCCACAGCACATTATCCTTTCAATACTCACCATAGAAAATCGTTGTCAGTACAAATTCAAGTCCCTGGGTATTGTCTTTGAAACCTACCTGGAGCAGCTGCTTTCACTACGAAAAATGAAAACGGAGGTGCCTTTCCGCAGTCCGCGGATCAAGACTTCCTACATCAGTTTTTTCCATCCTTTTTTACAATTGTTTTATGGTCCGCAGCAGAAGAAAAATGCGGTGGAAAGATACTTCAGCGAAGCGCAGTCATTGCTGCAATACAATGATATTCATAAGTGCCGTACTTTATGTCACCTGGTATTACAGATGCAGCCTGACCATGTCAATGCATTGTGGTTATCCGGCGTGACCTGGAGAGTGGAACGTAACTTTCAGAAGGCGCTGCCCTTCTATGACAAAGTACATCATAAACATCCACAGCATACCGGCGTACTGGCCGAAGTAGCGCATTGCCACAGTGAGATGGGCAATCATGAATGGGCGATGAAACTGTATGCACATGCATTGTCGCTTAATCCGGGATCTTCCGAATTATTGAACAGTCTGGGGTTTGAATGTATTCACCTGGAATTGTATGTGGAAGCGATCTCTTATTTCGATCAGGCAATCGCGTATGATGAAGAATGTGCCTATGCGTATAACAACAAAGGTTATGTGCTGATGCACCTGGGATTTCCGGTAGCAGCCAGAGAACTGATACTCAAATCATTGCAGATCAATAAAGGAAATGCTTATGCTTACAGGAATCTGGCTTTATTATCCCTGAAGGAACAGGATGTGGAGACGGCCAGGGAGATGCTCCAGAAGGCGCAACGCTTTCACTTCAAACGCAATTACGGAAATGAAGTGGAAGAGTTATTACGCCGTCTGGATACTCAAAAAGCTACTTCGTGATCACGGAATAGAACTTCGCGATCCGCTCGTTATAAGCCACACTTTTCATCAATACAAGTCTGTATAAGGTAATACCGGCACTTGCACAGGTAATGCCTGCCATTACATCCAGCACATAGTGGTGACTGGTATAAACGGCTGCAAACCAGATACCCAGGGCGATAATCCCGAAGATGGTCGTAAAGAAGATATGTGTCGTCTTTCTTGCATAAAAGAATACGATCAGCGGATAGGCTGAATGCAGTGATGGCATCGCGGCAAATACATTTGATCCTTTCGCATAAAGCGAACCGAAGAGATTCACATGCAAAGCGTCGTCGAATCTTAGCAGTCCGGCGGCATTACTCAGTGTATTAGCGATGAAATCGAAGCCATGTACCTGTACATACCAGGGTGGAGCAGCAGGATACGTGTAATACACAATATACCCGATCCAGTTCACCAATATGAATGTCAGGGCGAAATGTATAAACTGAAGTCTGTCTTTGTAAAACAGGTAAGCAGCGAATGCCAGCGGTACCGGCACCCAGCAGAGGTAAAAAGAACCGGTCAGCACATCCAGCCATACCTGGGTGTTGTGTAACCAGTATTCATTCGGCGTTACTCTCACGCCATCCAGCATAATACCAAACCAGGCCTTTTCTGTCTCATAAATGTCCTGTATATGCACGGGTCCCGTTAAATAGTTCGGGAATGCCTTCATATAGTCAAACACGATCCAGTAGAAAATAAAAATCGAGAATCCTAATATAAACCGGCGGGTAGGCCGGGATGCATAATAACAACCATTAAAAATAGCTATCAACCAGAGCTGATCGGTCTTAAATCCAAGCAACCAGGCGGAAAGCAGCAGATAGGCAATGCTGACCGCGGTAACGATCAGCATATATCGCCTATCTAAAAATGCAGTTGTAGGCCTGGCAGGAACAGGTGCGTCCATCTTATCTCACTTTTGAAAATCTGACCTGAAGATCTTGTCCCAGAAGGATGAGCTTACGCCATATCCCCTGGTAGCATCGGCATAATGATGCATCATGTGGTGTTTCTTTAACTTCTTCCAGAACCTGGCTTTGAAATTGAAATGATGCAGGGCATAGTGGGAGATATCGTAGAAAAGATATCCGGCTATAAAGCCTGCAAAGAAACCATAGAAATATACTTCAGGTATAAAACTCTTGAACAGAAAAAAGAAGCCTGTCGCCAGTGGAATGCTCACAGAAGGAGGCAATACCAGGCGCAGTGCATCGTTTGGATAATCATGGTGTACACCATGGAAAATGAAGTGCAGTCTTCTGCCCCATTTAGAGGATGGCTCGAAATGGAATACAAAGCGGTGCATCACATACTCCACAAATGACCATACGAACAGACCCGCTGCTACGCACAGGGCCCAGAGGATTACACCGGATTGCTCTACAAACAGGGCTGTCCAGCAGCACCAGGCGATAACGGGGATGTATAAAAACAGCGGAACGCTGAAATGAACTTTTGATAGCTTCTCAAAAAGGCTACTCTTAAACATCTGAGTAGACTCATGAGAGTTGGAAACGTAATGTCTATTACTCATCGTTGCGAATTTAACAATCAACTAGGGCTTGAATTGCTGCTTGATTTCTCTGCCTGTGGCTGGATCTATTCCTTTCATTTCTATGTATACGACATTTGGTCGCCAGAAGGAACCTCCTTCAATGTGAAGATATATTCTGTTCAGCTGAGCCATTACACTACCGATCTGGGTGTATATATGGTATTGACCTTCAGCAGATTTCATCAGGTATAACTTCTTTGTGTCATAGGCTACAGAACGCAATTCATACTTGTCTTTAGAAACTTGTTTTACCTTCAGACCGTATGCAAATTTACGTTGTATATAGTTTAATCCCTTCTTTTCACTATTCTCTGTATATCTGATCCAGTAAATATTTACGGGCTCATCTTCATCGAGTGTACCGTCTTTCTGAATGTTCAGGTCATACACGATGGTATTCGCATTAGGCGTACGCTGCATATAAAACAGCATGGTCGGGATACCTGTCGGTACAGGAAAGCTGGGTTCTTTCACCACTTGTCCGGCTGGCTTTGCCATTGCCATAACGGGTAGTACCATGATCAGCAGGGCGATCACCGGTGTGGTGGTAGCGCTTCTGATAACACGGGTCACCTGATCCTGCTTATCGATCGCTTTCTTCGCATCGAGGATACGACCTACTGCAGTGATATTGGTCATAATGGCCATAATAAACAGCGGGAAAGTGAAGATCGAAATCGTCTCAAATACATGGAAAGGAATGCCCGGAATGAACAGTTTATAGTCGCCTCCGATAAAGTGAGAAGTCACCCCACAGGCGATCGCTGAAAGGGATATGATCACAATTCTTTCAGGACGCTGCATTAATCCGCCTTTACACTCGATACCCAGTCCTTCTGCACGCGCTCTGGTATAGCTCACCATCATGGAGCCGATCAGGGCGATGAAAGCGAATATGGAGCTCAGGAAGTAGTGGTGACCGATCAGGTAATAACAGATACCCAGGAACAGCACCATTTCACTGTAACGGTCCAGTACGGAGTCAAATAAAGCGCCGAAACGCGACCCCATGTTTCCCAAACGGGCTACCTGGCCATCCAGCATATCAAATAATCCGGCAAAAAGGATCAGACCGCCGGCCCATCCTACATATGACAAGTCGCCTCTGTTACCTTCCTCTACGCCTGTCACAAAAATTACAACAACACCTATATTCAGCAGGAAACCAATGAGGGTGACAGCATTTGGCGTCAGCCCCATTTTAATCAGCCCTTTTACGAAAGGGTTGATCACTACGTAAATTGCTTGCTGTAGTTTATCTCTGAATCGTTTTTTCATGGCTTACGATTGAAAACATCAATTAAAAATCAAATCTGACCCTTCCTCTGATACCCCAGTTGGAAATAAGAGGGTTGTCCAGATAAGTAAACCTTTTTACCAGGTCAAGCCTGAGTAATTTGAATATATTAGAAACACCAACACTACCTTCTACATATGGCTCCCTACCTAAAGTATAGGTAATCGGCGTTCCATCTGCATAATTGGAGAACTGGATCTTTGACGGATCCTGACGTGGGTCATTTTCTTTGCTCAATCCACCATAAAGTACTTTTATGGTTGCTACTTCACGCCACTTCAGTTTCTTCAGCAAAGGTATCTTATTGAAAATAAATCCGTTAAAGTTATGGTCAATATTTATCCCTGCATAGCGGTCACTCACAAACTCCAGGAAGTTCATCAGGTTATACGATTGTAACTGATAAGCATATGACTGGTTCGCTCTGTGAATGGTCAGCAAAGGATATGGTACCTTACCGAAGATCATGCCACCTTCTGCAACGACCTCACTGTAACCCAGCTGTCCCAGGAATACCATCTTATAAATATTCAGGGAAAGATTCTGGTAATTGTAGCCGCTGTTGAACAGGCCCTTAACTCCTGCGATCGCTCTGAATGTAAAAATAGGATATTTGTTGGGGATGGGTATTCTGAAGTTCTTACCCTGGTAGAACTCCTCGTGCGGCGCCCAGCGCAGTTCGAGTGACAGTTCTGCTGTGGTGATCTTCTTTACGCTGTCTGACTGGGTAAGCCCTTTATAATAAGACAGGGTACCTGCCGGCGTCTGTCCCCAGTGTTTGAATCCAAGCTGGAAGGATGAGTGGTTGTCAAATTCGTGGAGGTAAAACAACCTGTAAATGTCGTTGTACAGCCATTTATCGTTATTACCACGTTTGAAGGACAACAGGAAGTTATCTTCCTGTACGAACTGCAGTTCCTGACCCGGAATCTTGGTATCGTGCTGGTAACTTGCCTTGAGGGCGCGTACCGGCCAGTCGTAAATAGACTTATGGTTGAAGGCATAAGAACCTCCGAAGTAATATTTCCACTTTTCATCCTTGAAACCGTAGGCGGTGTAGCCCTCCAGGTAGAGACTCTTATTGAATTTAGGCGTCGTTCTACCACCCAGTCTCAGACGAAAACCTTCTACCGGGTTGAAGTTATAGAAGGTATTTACCGGACCTATTTCAAATTTGGGCCCTGCGCTCTTCCATCCTGCCAGCAGGAAGGTGGCGATATCCAGGGTCCGTTTGAAGGATTTCATGTTCTGCAGACTATCAATATTCTGATATACCTTGGATTCTGCGGTCGTCAGACTATCATGCCTGTTCGCGATCCAGAAGCTATCCGGTTTCTGCACCTGGTCTTCATTCTGCACGACGGCTGTTCCTGCATAGAAGCCATCCGGCATCGGCTTATTGATTACCATGTTTTTGATGGAAACGGTACGTTCCCCATAGAGGCCGCTGCTTCCCTTAAACAGACCGAAATCCGCCATCAGGGTATTTTTATTCATGAAATAACGCCCGTCCGGAGTCTTCTCAAAGTCCATATACAGGTGGAAATCACGGATAAAGTTCAGGTTGATCTCTTTATTCGCCGTCATATCCGCTTTCTGGATGGCGTAGTTGCCATCGAGCGTGATATACAGTTTACCTTCCAGTAACCTGTCCGTTTTATTACGCGGATAGAATTCCAGTACGATCAGTTTGGAGCTGTCTGCCGTCACGATCGTATCAGCGATATAATATCTGTAAAAGGTGGGACCTGCGTTGGCGATCGGGCTGAGGAACTGGTTGGTGAACAGCATCATGTTGTTATCATAGATATCCACATCCTGGTAGATGTGGTTCAGATAAGCACTCAGACCACGGTTGTCAATATAATTCTCAAAGCTGACTTTCTTATCAGCAGTGATGATTGTTTTCTTTTTCTCTGGATCCTTCCGGAAATAGACATCTGCGAGTTTTTCTTCCAGGTACATGGGCAGCAGCGAGCGGCCGGCCATTTTGGTCGTATCCTGGTTTTCGAACACAAATTTGTATTTGCGGGTAAAGCGGCTGTTCTGTATCTTTTCGGAGAGATTACTCAATGCAAATTCCAGCTTTTCGTACTGGTTATAATTCGCATAGTCGTAGTGTTCCATTCTGTTCTTTGATTTATTATCAATGACCAGTCGGATCAACTCTACAGCCGGATTGTCTTTGTTTCTGTATCGCTCTTTCTTACGCTTCACGACAAACTCGGTGAGCTGTTTAGCTCCGTTGTCGAGTATCATGTTCCGTACCTGCTCCTGTCCTTTTTGTATGCGTATTGTCACCGCTTTATACCCCATGAGGGAAAAGCGCACACTATCTTTTGGGCTATCAAACTGTAATTCGTACCGGCCTGCGGCATCTGTTGAGATACCGAAGGATGTACCAGGCACAAAAACGCTTACAAATGGCAAAGGGGAGCCCGATTTATCGGTAACAAGCCCCTTAACTGTCGTTGTTTGTGCAAATACTGAACTAAAGCCGAGCGTAAGCAATAACAAAAGACCTAAACTAATATTTTTACTACCATTCATCTATCTAACATCATTTAAAAACGAATCGCTTCTGCATTATATAACTGTAAGTAAAACCAACCAGCAACGAAACCGACAACTTTACGATGGATAATCTAAGCGCTGTTTCTTTATTCGAAACATCGTGCCATCCTGTAAAGTGCAGTACCAACCACACGCCTGCTGTATTTAACAGCATGTTTCCCACCCAGGTGATACCATAGCGCAATGCCTGCCCTCCTATTGCTCCTTTTTCCCTGTTAAAGACCCATTGCCTGTTGATCATAAAGTTGGCTATACCGCCAGACAGGGCGCCGATCACATTAACACCGGCTGACCATTCTCCGGCCAGCGCGGAAAGCAGGACTACTATGGTAAAGTCCACACCTGTTGCTATTAATGAGGAGGCCTGCGCCTTTAAAAATTTAATCATCCTCCAAAAAGGTTACTGTGATAGGCAATCTGCAGTAACAAGTTTGTATATATCCCTGCTACCACGTCGTCCATCATTACCCCCAGACCACCGTTCAGTTGTTCGGTGCGGCGGATGCCTAATGGCTTAACGATATCAAAGAATCTGAATAATACCAGTCCGGCCAGCACATACCAGTAATTTACCGGTAAAAACAGCAGACTGACACACATACCGGCCACTTCATCTATCACTACTTTCTTATCATCCTTACCCCAGTAAGGCTCTACTTCATTACCGGACCAGATACCGAGCACGGTGATGGCTACGGTGAATACTAATGGCCAAAGGCCTGCAAATGCACTACCAGCCAGTGCAAGGTACCAGCAGAGCGCTGCCACAGCCGCTGCGACTGTGCCCCCGCCTTTGCCGATGTAGCCTATACCCAGGCTGGTAGCGAATATTTTGTGAATTCGGATCATTCTTCGTTTAAAATACCTTCATAATAATCCAGACCCAGGTGCGTGATCAGATCTTCACCCATCAGGTAACGCAGTGTATTCTGCAGTTTGATGAGCTGTTTGAAGATGTCATGCTCAGGCCGCAGACCTGGAGCTGTTTGCGGAGACTTCAGATAGAAAGACAGCCATTCCTGGATACCGCTCATACCTGCGCGTTTAGCGAAGTCGATGAACAGTGCGAGGTCCAGAACGATTGGCGCAGCCAGGATGGAGTCACGGCAGAGGAAGTTGATCTTGATCTGCATTTTGTAGCCCATCCAGCCGATGATGTCAATGTTATCCCAGCTCTCTTTATTATCCTTGCGTGGAGGATAATAGTTGATCCTGATCTTGTGGTACATATCACCATACAGTTCAGGATTTTCTTCCGGCAGCAGGATGTCTTCCAGTACGCCCAGCTTGGAAACTTCTTTGGTTTTGAAGTTATCCGGATCGTCCAGTACCCATCCGTCACGGTTACCCAGGATGTTGGTGGAGAACCAGCCTTCCATACCCAGTGCACGTGCAGTCAGACCTGGAGCCAGGATGGTCTTCATCAGGGTCTGTCCGGTTTTGAAATCTTTACCTGCGATCGGAGTTTTTGTCTTTTTAGACAGTTCGATCAGGGCAGGGATGTCGCAGGTCAGGTTAGGAGCACCGTTTGCGAAAGGAACACCTAATGTTAACGCTGCATAAGCATAGATCATGCTCGGCGCGATACGCAGGTCGTTATCTTTCAGACCCTGTTCGAAAGCCGCGAGGGACATATGTACGTCTGCCGCTTCGTGATAGATCTCGGTAGAACCGCACCATACCATTACAACACGGTCGCAGCCTTTTTCTTTCTGGAAATTCTTAATATCTTCTATTACGGCCTGTGCCAGCTCGTAACGGGTTTTGTTATCTTTAACGTGTGTACCGTCAAGATTTTTAACAAAGTTTTTATCGAAAGCGGCCTTCATTGGAACAATGGCTTCCAGTTCAGGTTTGATCGCTTCCAGCTGGAATCTGTCCAGCACTTCAGCTTTTACAGCTGCTGTGTATACGTTGTCTTCGTATACATCCCAACCACCAAATACCAGATCATTCAGACTTGCTAAAGACACAAAGTCTTTGATCAGCGGGTTCCTGTTGTCAGTTCTTTTACCCAGTCGGATATGTCCCATCTGAGCGACGGAACCGATGGGCTGTGCTAATCCCTTCTTAACTGCCTCTACCCCGGCGATGAATGTTGTGGCCACCGCGCCAAGGCCTGGCATCAAAACACCCAGCTTACCTTTTGCTTCTTTAATTTGATGTTTCATAAAATTGTTAACTTATATTTTCTGTTTTAATCTAAAACCACTTATTGGCCGAGTACCAGTCCAGGGTTTCCTGCATACCTTTTTCAAGATTATAGCGCGGTTGGTAACCCAGGTCCCGGCGTATGCTATCTATATTACAATTCCAGTTTGCAGCCGTCAGCTCGTTGAGTTTATCCTTATTCAGTAAAGGAGCGCCACGACTCACCTTTTCTGAAATAGCGGCAACGATCTTAATGACAGGCAAAGGCAAATGAATGCGAAGTGTGCGCAGCTTCAGGTGTTGTTTGATAATCGCTGCCAGTGCGTAACGATCGTAACTGTTACCATCTGAAATGTTATAAGCGACTCCTGATACCGGCGCCTTTAACGCCAGTATAGCTGCATCTGCGAGGTCTTTTACATACACAAAACTCAGCCACTGGGCACCTCTGCCCATATAAGGTTCCAAACCCCGTCTGAATGTTTTGAACAATACGAAAAGGTCTCTTTCGCGCGGCCCGTATACAGCAGTGGGCCTTAATATAACCCAGGGTACATTCGAAATAGCACCCAGGAATTCTTCTGCCAGTAATTTACTTTTTCCGTAACTGGTGACCGGGCTGGGTGTTATTACATCCGGTACGGGCCAGCTGGCATCATATGCGATGGGGCCTACGGCCGCCAGACTGCTGATAAATAAAAATTTCTTGAGCGGTATGCCTGACTCGCTGACTGCCTGCGCCAGGTTTTGGGTATACCCTGCATTAACTTTGTTATATTCGTCTAAAGACCTTGCTTTTGTTATACCTGCACCGTGGATAATATAATCAAACCGGTGTTCTTTTATCATTTCTATCAGCGCCTCTTTGCGGCTGAAATCAGGATAAACATAATTTACCTGTAAATGGTTCAGGTGGGAGACATTGCTCGATGCGCGAACAGCAGCGTAAACTTCCATTCCTGCATCGAGGGCTGCCTCCACCAGATGATATCCTACAAAACCGCTGGCACCTGTTATCAGTACGCGAGGTTTCATATCTCTTTTTCGTAAATCCTGTATTTTCTATAAGAGTCTGCATTGATGCCTAACATCGCCGCATTCATCAACTCATTGGTTTCCAGTATCCATGAACCCTCGCCATAGGCTACATTCTTTGCCCTTCCTGTCTTCATCAGTTCACCATACAGACAACCGTCAATACCCAGTTTACGGTAAGGTTCCAGTACACCGAGTGTCAACACCCTTACAGCATTGATCTTCTTTTTACCCAGTAATAACTTAAATATACCGGTCGGTAATAAACGACCTCTCTTTATCTTGATCAGGATCTGGTTCAGATCAGGAATTGCCAGTGCAAAACCGATCGCTTTCCCATTCTCCTCAGCGATGATACAGAACTCAGGGTCCAGTATCATTTTCAGGTCCTTCGCCAGGTACTCAAATTCCTTGTCGGTCATCGGTACAAAACCAAGGTTTTTATCCCATGCGCTGTTATAAATAGCCTGGATCTTTTTCACTTCTTCGTCAAACTTCTTCAGGTTGACTTTACGGAAAGTGATATTACGTCTGGCCAGTCTTTCCTGCAGTACTTCCATGATCCTGTAAGGACGATCGTTCATGTACTGCGGAATGATCTTATAAGCAAGCAGGGAAACATTTTCAGTTAGCCCTGCCTGTTCAATCAATTTACTATAGTATGGAGGATTATAGGGCATCATGACTACCGGCGGACCGTCAAAACCTTCTATCAGGAGACCGCAGGTCTCATTCGTAGAAAAGTTAACAGGGCCGATCATGGTGCTCAGCTTACGCTCCTTCAGCCACGTAGTAGCTGTCTGGAACAAAGCCTGGCTCACTTCAATGTCGTTGATAGATTCAAAGAAGCCGAAGAAGCCGTCGTTCTTTTTATTAAAAGCGTTGTGGTTCTTATTGTCTATGGCTGCAATCCTCCCTACGATCTTATTCCCCTTGAAGGCAAGGAATGCCTGTAAGCTGGAATGTTCATAAAAGGGATGTTTACTCGGACTCAGGAGATCACGCTGCGCAATAAAGAGCTCAGGTACGTAATTCTTGTCGTCCTTGTACAGATCGTGCGGAAAATCAATAAATTGAGCCAGCTGCTTTTTCGTAGTAACCGGTATAACCGTTACTGCCGAAACACCACCTGACACTGGAGCATGTACCGTCTGTTGAGAGGTTTGCAAAGTTTCCATTTATATTTTTTGCTTTAAGGGTATACCCGCAAGTGTAAATGTCTCCGTTAATTTATCAATAGCAGTTTCAATCTGTGCAAACGTGTGTGTAGACATCAGAGAGAATCTGATCAGTGTTGCATCTGGCTGTACAGCCGGAGGTACCACCGGATTTACAAATACACCCTGGTCCTGCAGCATACGGGTAATGCGGAATACCTGCTCTTCATTTCTGATATAGATCGGAATAACAGGTGTTTCAGACACATGACCGGTATCAAAACCAGCTTCTTTCAGCAGATTACGCGCATAGTTGGTATTATCCCACAGACGTTGGATATGTTCAGGCTCTGACTGGATAATATCCAGGGTAGCCAGTACACTCGCAGCAGCAGCAGGCGTCATACTTGCACTGAAGATCAGTGAGCGGGCAGAGTGCTTCAGGTACTCAATAACGTCGCCGTCGCCTGCGATGAATCCACCCAAAGACGCAAAAGACTTACTGAAAGTACCCATGATCACGTCAACTTTGTCTGTCAGGTTGAAGTGAGCAGCCGTACCGGCGCCATTCAGACCTACCACACCCAGTCCGTGCGCATCGTCCACCATGATGTTCGCGCCATAGGTATCAGCCAGGGCTACGATTTCAGGCAGTTTAGCGATGTCGCCTTCCATGCTGAATACACCATCCACTACGATCAGACGTACCGATGACTGTGGCAGTGCAGACAGTTTGGCTTCCAGATCCTCCATATTATTATGGCGGTACTTAATCACCTTGGAAAAGGACAAACGGCTGCCATCGATAATGGAAGCATGGTCCAGTTCGTCAAGAATGATGTAATCATTACGGCCGGTAAGGCTCGATAATGCGCCCTGGTTTGCCAGAAACCCGGTACTGAATACGAGAGCGGCTTCTTTGCCTACGTACTCCGCCAGGCGCCGTTCTAATTCCAGATGGAGGTCAAGAGTACCGTTAAGGAATCTGGACCCTGCACATCCCGTACCATATTTGTCTATGGCACGTTTGGCCGCCTCTTTTACCTTGGGATGATTAGTCAGTCCCAGGTAGGAATTTGATCCGAACATTAACACCTTCTTACCGTCGATATCCACCTCAGTATCCTGAGAAGAAGAGATCGGTCTAAAATAAGGGTAGATCCCTTTTTCCTTAGTGGTGTGAACTCTGGCCAATGAGGCTTCCTTTGCACGTAACAATTTGCTCATCTGATATTTCTCTTAAGCTGTTGTATAATCTGATACTTACACTTGTTTATTTACGCGAAAGTATAAGATTATTGTTCTGAAAACGTTTTCAGATCCAAATTTATATATTGAACACTAAAAATTTGCAGTGAATTGACGACGGTAAGTTGATAAGTCCCCCGCAAACAAGCTAGTGTCAAATAATACTTCAACCAACTACGAATTCCATCATACGAAGGTTTCGTAATTTTTAACAGTATGCGAGTTGCGGTTTAAACTAATGATAGCTTTTGCAGCTATGGGTTCGAACGAAACAATAGGTGATAGCGGCGGTCTAACAGCGTATATAGTTGTGGTTTAAGGCAGATTCATAAGCCGATTTTATACTTATTAAACCGGAATGACGGCACCAAATTAGGAAAAATTTTCAAATAAGAGTCAAAAATAGTAGGGAATAACACCAAAATATTACATATATACAACAAATAGCTAATCCCATCATCTTTATTATAGCCGGCGCGACATTAATATTAAATACCTGTAAATCAATTCTAACTACTTATACACAAAGCCTAATTTGTTTTTCTTATACCTTGGTATACAATGTAATTAAACCCTTCGCCTTTCCCTCAGTCTACTATACATGTACTCAAAAGAACTACTGAAAGGAACTATTGAGATCATTATCCTGAAATTGCTGGTCGAAAAAGGGAGTATGTACGGATATGAGATCACTCAACAGGTTAAAAATCTGACTAAAGGAAAGATCGTCATCAGCGAAGGTACCCTCTATCCTACCCTTCATAAACTGGAGGCCATAGGGGTTCTCTGCACCGAAATTATCCACATCGGAAGGCGTCAAAGAAAATATTATCAGATTTCTGAGGCCGGAAAGGACATTTCGGCATCAAAAATGCAGGAACTAAGTTCGTTTCTGCATTCCCTAAACCAGATCTTAGACTTTAAACTGTCCACCTAATGACACCAAGCATCACCGAACAACAACTCGACCGTATCATAGACTACCTGAAGGCCAATAAGATAACTGACCCTGAACTGCAACAGGAAATAGCCGATCATCTTGCTATTTCGATTGAAATGCGCATGACGCAAGGCGCAGATTTTGAAACCGCCTTACAGTCCGTATGCAAGGAATGGGAACAAAAAGAACTCCTGGAAATCAGTCGTAACAAGGAAAGCTACTACAGCTACCCCGCCTTTTTAAACGCCGCCTTCCTCAATAAATTCCTGTTCTTCGCCGTGGCCGTCCTCCTGATCGGCGTCTATATGCGCATGGAACATCTGCCCCTCAGAAGGGTCGTGATCCTCTCCGGCGGAGCACTGATCGGGTATATTTACCTTCCCCTGCTTCTCCTGCATAGTCTTGACGGTTTTGCCAATAAAACCCGTCAGGTGAGCGGCTTTGTCGTACAATTCGCCCTCCTGCACGCCGGTATCGCCTACCTGCTGCATTGGCGGATGAATGCCTTCCTGGCCGTATTTGCCTTCCTGATCTCCTTCACCTGGCTGATCGTCTATATCATTATTCCGTCTATCAAGTCAAAACAGTATATATGAGTATCCGTCATTACTTCACCGCCCTCGCTGTTTGTCTGGCTACCGCCTTCACCGCCCATGCACAGGAACAGGAGGCGAAAGACTCTACCGGTCTGCCGGGAGACAATTTTAGCCTGCAGGGCGCTCTCGACCTCTTTAAACAGTCCCCAAGCCCCGAAGCATTCGAAAAAAGCCTGAATTCGCCTGATAATAAAGTAAATAACCTCGACCTCAATGACGATGGCAATACCGACTATATCCGTGTAGTCAATAAAAAAGATAAGGATGTACAGGTATTCATCCTTCAGGCACTGGTGTCTTCTACTGAAAGTCAGGATGTTGCGGTGATCGAACTGGAAAAAACAGGCGAAAGCAATGCCATCGTCCAGATCATAGGCGACCCTGATATCTATGGTGAATCCGTGATCACTGAACCCACAGAAGAAACAGATAACGCATTCAATTATTCTCCTGCTACACATGGCCCCTCCGCCTACGCTCCCGAAGGAATCGTTGTAAACGTTTGGTTATGGCCCTGTGTACGTTACGTATATGCACCGGCTTATACCGTGTGGGTATCGCCATGGACCTGGGTAAGCCGCCCGGTATGGTATCACCCATGGCGTCCTTTACCATGGCGCGTATACCATCCCTACAGATATGCTTACGCCCCTCATTACGTCGTGGTGCCGGTACGCAGAATACCACCGGCAAGAGTGATCTACCGTCCGGTAAGAACGACTTCCGTTACCGTGATCAATAGAAACAGGGTGGTAGTAAATAACTACCGTACTACCAGAAGAGTGGAAAGGGTAACACCATCAAGAAGTAACAATTATAATGGCAACGGTGGCAGAAATAGTTATGGCAACGGCGGCAGACAATACACGCCTTCCCGTCCCGGTGGAGCCGATAGAGGCAATAACAGCTATACACCTTCCAGAGCCGACAGAGGTACCCGTGTGAGTGGTGGCCGTACCAACAATGGTGGCCGCAATAATGGGGCTCGTACAGGCGGTAACAGCCGTGGTAACGGTGGCCAGAACGGTGGGGGCCGCAGAGCTGCCAGGGGAAACTAAACACCTGATAACTTTACAATAAAAAACTGCTGATAGTAGTAGCGGTCTTATAAAATGTTGTATCACAGCAACATATTGTAAGACCGCTACTTTTTTTATGCCCATTACGGGTTCTGTCGTCTCTGGCACACGTATTGCATTAAAGAATTTGTATATTCATTTGCATTTCGCTATACCAACAACTTTACTGCCATGAAGATCAGCCATTCCCTACCTGTACTGTTATTATGCCTTTCGGCATTTACCGCTCATGCACAGGATCCATATTCCAGACAACAATTACAGGAACAAACCGACGAATGGGATGAAGCCAGCTGGTCCCCTCCTGATCAGGATTCCACCGGTTTACCGGGAGATAATTTTAGTCTGCAGGGCGCGCTTACGCTCTTTAAACAGGCCAACACACCCGAAGAATTTGAACGACTGCTCAATACAGAATCCAATAAAGTCAATAACCTGGACCTCAACGAAGATGGCAGGATCGATTATCTCCGTGTCATCAATAAAAGAAAAGACCAGGTACAATTGTTTATCATACAGGCATTGGTGTCTAACCAGGAAAGCCAGGATGTAGCTGTAATCGAACTGGAAAAAACCGGTGAGAATACCGCCGTTATCCAGATTGCGGGTGATGAAGATATCTATGGTGAAACGGTCCTGACAGAACCAACGGAAGTGACCGACAACGTCTATCCGGATGACCCGAACAGGAATTCCTGGTATAACGAAGGCGGTTCCCGTGCGCATGGTCCGTCTGCTGATGTTGACCTCCCTGCTTTCGCACCTGCACATGTCATTGTAAACGTATGGTTCTGGCCTTGTGTACGTAGGGTATATGCGCCGGCTTACGTTGTATGGACTTCTCCCTGGTCATGGGTCAACCCTCCTGTATGGTGGAGATCATGGCGCCCGATGCCGGTATACGCCTACCGCCCTGTATGTCACCACTTCAGATATGGTTATGCCTATGCGCCGGTACGCAGAATACCGCCTGCACGGGTAATGTATTATCCTGTCAGAACCTACTCAGGTGTGGTATACAGCCGTAACCGCGTAGTAGTCAATGATTACCGTTCTTACAGAGCAGATCGCGGATATAATCCCGGCCGGTACAATGGCGGCCGCAATGAAGGTGGCAGAAATAACTACAACGGGTATAATAGTGGCCGTCCTTCGGGTAACCGTCCCGGCTCCTACGGCAATAACAATAATGGCAATGGCTGGTCAGGTGGTCGTAATAGCAACTATTCTCAGCCTGGTACAAGAGGATATTATTCCGGTGGAAATGACAATGGTCCGCGCGCCAGTCGTGGTTACCGTGGCAATGGCAGCTATCAGAGCACTCCCGGCGGCAACTATTCAGGTGGTCCCCGTGGCAGTTACCAGACGCCTCCACGCAGCAATAACAATAACAACAATGCGCCCGGCGGAAGAAGCGGCAACAGCAGCAACGACGGACGGGGTGCAGGAAGGGCTGGCAGAACTAGAAATACATAAGTCATTCATCATCAAAAGAAAAGGGTCCGCTGTATGGCGGACCCTTTTCTTTTGATGATGTCTTCGTTTAATCCCGTTATTACTACGTTATCAGAGCCATATCTCTTCGTTCATGAACGGACAAATAACGGCGTAATATCGGCGTAGTAAGGGTTTAATGGTAGAAACAAGCCATTTCATCGTAGACACAGCGGGTTTACGCTTTCTTAGCCTTACCCAGTCCTACTTTGAAGTTATCCGGCGTACCTGTTACCTTGATATTCATAAAACGCACCTTTTTATCCTTGTCGCGATACTCAATGGCGTCTACCTGGTCAGGATCCACTTCTTCTTTCTTTCTGCCGAATAAAGACTGGAAACCAACCGTTGTCACCATCTTCAACGGAATACGCATATAGTATTCCATGTTCATATCCAGTGATTGCTTACCTGAGATCTCCATAAAGCCCAGTGACGAGTTGATATTCATGTTCGGAATATTCAGGACGCCATTTTTCAGACTCAGTTTATTCCTCAATGTATCAAAACGCACCATGTTCAGGTTCTTATCTTTGAAATAACCCGCCATTGCCTGCATGGGTGCAAAGTTTACCAGACTGCCATTATAAATGCCCAGGTCCAGTTCCGCTTCGCAATTATCAATGATAGGCGTCAGGTCCGGATGCATCTGTATACGGCTTCTGATCTGCCCGTTGAGACGGCCTTTTATATTCTTGTTGATCACATAGTCCTGTCCGAAGTGGTCCAGTTTCAGCATCAGTTTTTCCAGGTCTACGTCAAACGCACGGATCCTGCTGCGGAAGAAGATCTTCTTAGGATCAGTACCATTGAAATGTCCTCTCATACCGATCTGCCCATCTGCAATACCCATTCCCAGGGTATCCAGGTAAAGATGCTGATTGGCCTGCATACGCACATTTGAAACGATATTCCGGAGCCACAGACGATGGTATTTCACCCTGCCGATATTCACGGTAGCCCTGAAGTCAATGAATGGAATATTGAAGATATTAAAGCTGCTGGCATGTGAAGTATCTCTTACCACTGTACGCGTCGCTGCAGGCGCTGCTACTACAGTCTCTTCATCTTCATTGGCCGTCAGTTTATAGTTCGTCAGCTGGTCCAGGTCAAGGTTGCGGGAAGTAAACTGTAAGAAATTCTCCTTCTTTCGTTTCACCGTATCCTTACCCATGTATAAACGCATACTGATATCAAAGTCTGTCTTACCTATACGGCCGGTGAGTGTATCCAGTCTCAGGAAGCTGTCTGCACCTACTTTTACAGTCCCCTTCACACTATCCACCTTGATCTTATGTTGCAGCAATTCACCGGAAACATTCGCCAGTTTTATTTTGGCAAATTTGAAAACAGAATCATAGCGCAGGTCTGCTTTCGCACGTAACCAGAGACCGGAAGCGACTTCCTGGTGATAATCCCTGGATATATATTTCTTACTGATAGGACCGAGTACGTCTCTCATGGCCAGACGCTGTGATTTCAGGTCAAATGCCACCTGTGTCTTTCCTCTCATGATCTTGTCAAACCACAGCTGATAGTTGATCACACGACCACTGAAACGGATATCACTGCTATCAATCATACCACCAAAATTGCGCAGCAATAAAGCTGTATCGTTGATATTCAGCTCTGCGCCGAAATCATGGAAAGCATGTGGATACTCCTTGAAACTGGCAAACAGTTTCTCCATTTTAAATTTGCCTTTAGGCAATGGATTCGGATGTTGCAGTTCCTTCACGGAAGTTTCCAGTGCCAGACCGATATTGAAGTTATAGATCTCTTCTTTTGCCTTTCTGGCCATCGCTGTATCATATGACAGCAACTCCTTCATGATCATCCTTTTACTACGGGCAGTGAATGTGACCTGTACCGGTTTTTCCTGTTGATGGAAAAGGGCAGGCAGATCGCTCAGGGAACCGTTCATCGCAAAATCAGAATTACCGAAGAAGAAAGACAGTGTATCCAGTTTCACAAAACCATTCTTCATGTCTGCATGAAGATTCAGTTTATGGATGATATGCGGATAGTTAGGAATACGGAAGGTCAGGTCGCTTACTCTCAGTTCACTCTGGATACCTTCTTTTAATTTGCCCATGGATGCTTCCGGCAGTGTCATATCCACCAGTTCATTAAAGTCCATCTTCATGCTGATATGACCAGTGATACGCTGCAGGTCAGCTATACCCAGGAAAGCGCCGATAAATTCCAGCTCAAGTTCCGAATTGATCTGCATGATCATTTTAGGATCTGTAAAGTCCTTCATGACGAAGTTCCCTTTAAAGATGCCTTTTTCAGGAATAGCGCTCATATTCATCAGGTGCAGTTCTGATGTTTTCAGGGAATGTTCCGCACCATTGGTATAATAGCCTTTAAAACCAAGGGAATCAATCCTTTTCTTGGCGTCAGGGTTCATCAGCCAGCCGTTTTCGCAGCCAAAATTCACCTGGATCAATGGCATTTGTTCGCCGGCAAGCTTTCCTTTAACCAGTCCGTCGAAATACAGCCGTCCGTCATACTTGAACTGTTTCACCTGGTCCGCTACGGAGGCAGGTGCAAAAGACATCAGTTGTCCGATATCCGGTTTATCACCTTTGATTTTGAAATCAACGTTATTACCATTTTTCAGGTCTGCCGTACCGGAAACGCTGAAACTGAAGTCCTCCAGTTTCAGGTTACCCTTTGTCAGGGTAACGAATTCCTTTGTCTGATCGTAGGTAACGGTAAAATCTGCGTTCAGGTGTTTATTACGGAAGAGGGAGGAATCTTTGGGGGTGATATAGTCAGCGACCATACCACCGGTAAAGTCTGCAAAGATCTTATTATCAGCCGCACGGAAAGACGTTTTGATCTTACTGATACGGGCATTGACATGCTGACCGCTGGGTCTGTCCGTAAAGGAAATTTCCAGTTCGCTCAATACGATCTTTTTTATATCGAGGTCCAGGGCAGCAGATTCAGCGGCAGCTGTTGCAATAGTGTCCTGCTGGATCCTGTTGGCTTCCACGATATTCAGGTTACCATTATTATCTCTGACCAGGTCCAGGTGCCCTTTCTTAAGAAAGATCACCTTGACATTGTATTTCTGTTGGAGAATATCCGGCAGACTGAACCCTACATACAGCTTTTCAAGCTGGTACATGGGACGACCGGTCTTTTGCTTGGTGGCAAAAAACTTCACGTCTTTCAGTCCGATAGAGATGTAAGGGAAATTCTGGAAAGGAGATATCATACTTCCTCCGATCACCAATTCTCCGGGTAATTGCTTATTTAATTCTTTGATTGCCAGGTTAATCAGGCGCTGCTGTTGGGAGTAAAGCACCCCGACCGCAATGCCGGCCAATATTATCAATATAGCAACAGGTATTAATAAGATACGGAGGATCCTCTTTCGCGTCTTGCCAGTCATGGTGTTGAGACTTGTCTTAAATGATAACTAACGGCAAAAATAGAAAGCACCCCTATAAAATAAAAATAATTTATATGTACCTCCTTTTTTCTCCGACGAATCGGTAAAAAATACCACATTTAAGTCGAATCATACCACGATGGAGGAAGCGGTTTACGCTAACTTTGGATCTGATAAATAACTTTTTTATGTGTGCAGTGAAAACCGAAAAAAAGCCCAATCTGCTGGGCAGTATACTGACGAACAGGTGTCCAGCCTGTCGCAGAGGAAAAATTTTCAAATCTGATAACGCATATAACCTGAAGCACTTTACGGAGATGAATGATCATTGTCCGGTGTGTGGAGAAGATTTTGAACGGGAGATCGGGTTCTACTACGGTACCGGGTATGTCAGCTATGCGCTGACTGTGGCATTTAGCGTGGCAACATTTATTGCCTGGTGGGTACTGATAGGATTCTCCCTGTATGACAACCGGATGTTCTGGTGGCTGGGTGTGAACGGCGTTTTACTGGTAGCTTTACAACCACCTATCATGCGGGTATCACGAACGATCTGGCTGGCTTTCTTCGTAAGATATAAGCCAAACTATAAAGAAAATGCCAGTCCTTCTGGTGTTTAAGTTTGTAACGAGTAACTTTTCCTTTTGGCTGCCGGTTGATAACCGGCGGCCTTTTTTTTTCCATTCCCCCATCCCTTTGTATTGTCCACTATAGACATTCTGTGCAAAAATCACTACAGACTTGGCAATTCCATGCGAAATAAGTGGCTGTCCACTGCTGTTCACATTACGGTATAGTGTTAGTATGACAATCAGAAAAAATCTGATATTATGGCAAAAGCTTCATCTACCAGCACTGGTCCGGTAAAAAAGACCATTGCAAAAACAGCGGCAGCTATCGGCAATGCCGCTTATGAAAATGTCGTTGGCGAAAACCAATTCAAAGAATTCTTCTGTGACCAGCTGAAAGATATTTACTGGGCAGAAAATCATATCAAAGTAGCGCTTCCTAAAATGATAAAGTCCGCTGTGTCTCCTGTATTGCAGGCAGCATTTCAGGATCACCTGAAACAGACTGAAGGACATATCAGCCGTCTGGAACAGGCATTTGAATTATTAGGCAAACCGGTAAGAGCCAAAAAATGTGACGCAATCGAAGGTATCGTACTGGAAGGTGAATCAATCATTGCAGAAACAGCGCCCGGCACTGCTATCAGGGACGCCGGACTCATACTGGCAGCTCAGAAAGTGGAACATTATGAGATTGCTACTTATGGCGGACTGGCACAACTGGCGAACTCCCTTGGATTGGCAGATGTGGCTAAACTACTGGAAGCCACACTGGCAGAAGAAAAAGAAACAGATGCATTGCTGACTGAAATCGCAGAGAATAGTATCAACTGCGAAGCTGCCAGCGAATAGTACCTGTTTTCCACCAACTCATCCATCGAAACCATAAAAAACACGTCATGCCTGATAAAAAAAAGACTCCAATACCCTCAACAGAAAATAAAAAAATTGCAGAACTAAGTCCTAATAAAGAGGATAGTACTGGTCAGGACCTCAATACCAATACCGGGGTAAAGATCAGCGATGATCATAACTCGCTGAAAGCCGGCGACAGAGGGCCTACACTGATGGAAGATTTTATCTTCCGCGAAAAGATGACCCATTTTGACCATGAACGCATTCCTGAACGCGTGGTACATGCACGTGGTTCAGCTGCTCACGGTGTGTTCAAGGTATACGAATCCATGGAGAAATATACCAAAGCAGGCTTTCTCACTGATACATCGAGGGAAACACCTGTCTTTGTAAGATTTTCTACTGTCGCTGGTTCCAGGGGCTCTACTGACCTGGCACGTGACGTAAGGGGATTCGCCGTAAAGTTCTATACGGATGAAGGCATCTTCGACCTTGTGGGTAATAATATGCCGGTATTCTTCATACAGGACGCTACCAAGTTTCCTGACCTGGTACATGCTGTCAAACCGGAGCCGCACAATGAGATTCCACAGGCAGCATCTGCCCATGATACCTTCTGGGACTTCATTTCGCTGATGCCGGAATCTACGCACATGATTATGTGGCTGATGAGCGACAGGGCTATTCCGCGCAGCTATCGGATGATGGAAGGGTTTGGCGTACATACCTTCCGCTTCGTGAATGCTAACGAGGAATCCTGTTTTGTAAAATTCCACTGGAAGCCATTATTGGGCGTACACTCCGTAGCCTGGGACGAAGCACAGAAAATCTCCGGAAAAGATCCTGACTTCCACCGCAGAGACCTATGGGAAGCAATAGAAAGCGGCAACTTTCCTGAATGGGAACTGGGTGTACAGATCGTACCCGAAGCAGATGAACATAAGTTCGATTTCGACCTGCTGGATGCGACCAAGATCATTCCGGAAGAACTGGTCCCCGTACAGCGCATTGGTAAACTGACATTAAACAGAAATCCGGATAATTTCTTCGCAGAAACAGAGCAGGTGGCTTATCATATCGGTCACGTGGTACCTGGTATTGATTTTACGAATGATCCGCTATTACAGGGAAGGCTGTTCTCTTACACAGATACACAACTGATACGCCTCGGCGGACCAAATTTCCAGGAAATACCGATTAACCGGCCCGTTGTACCTGTACATAATAACCAGCGGGACGGCTATATGCGGCAGACCATCAATAAAGGCCGTACCAGCTATAGTCCCAATTCACTTGGTGGAGGCTATCCCTCCCAGGTGAAGGCGGCAGATGGCGGCTTCAGATCTTATACAGAAAAGATCGATGCAAGAAAGATCCGGGAAAGAAGCCGTAGTTTCTTTGACCATTATACACAGGCGACTTTATTTTTCAATAGTCAGTCTGCTCCGGAAAAACAGCACCTGATCGACGCTTTACGTTTCGAACTGGGTAAAGTAGACACGGTTGCAGTAAGACAAAGGATGATCGGCATCCTGACACAGGTGGATAAAGACCTGGCAGCACAGGTGGCGTACGGGTTGGGACTGGAGGTACCGGCAGGACCAGAACAGCCTGTCAACCATGGCGTTCCTGCGGATGCAGATCCTGCGCATTATGAGCCGTTCCCACCTAAAGAGCCCGTTCCGGATATCTCTCTGGCGCTCAGTATGGCTAATACGGTAAAAGATAGTATCCAGACCCGGAAGATCGGTTTCCTCGCAGCAGATGGTGTGGATGCAGCGTCCGTGAATGCGGCAAAAAGCGCCCTGGAAGCAGCGGGAGCTGTTGTGGAGATCATAGCGCCTCACCTGGGAGAAATTGTGGCCGCCGACGGTTCACTGATACCGGTGCAAAAAAGTCTGCTGACTGCCTCTTCCGTTTTTTATGACGCCTTATACGTTCCTTCCGGTCCCACCAGTTCAGGTACACTGGAGGCTGACGCAGATGCCGTGCACTTCCTGAATGAAGCCTACAGACATTGTAAAGCTATTGCAGCTCATGCAGACGCCAGACAGGTACTGGAAGCTACCTATTTTGCAAAGAAATTACCGGAAGATGATTCGGAAGAATCAGCACTGATGGAAGGTGTTGTTGTTCAGGAAGATGTAAAGAAATTATCTAAAATATTTATCAGCGCGATTGCGCTACACCGGTTCTGGGAGCGGGAGAAACCCCGTAGAGTACCGGCTTGATCTTGTTTGGTTGGAAGGCAGCGGGTCCACACACCCGCTGCCTTTCATCTAGGTTCTTCAACAAAAATACAATCTGGGGCGTCTCAAAAAATGGTTTTCGATACTATGTTGATACTATAAGAGATTCTTGGAATGGGACGCTTTTAAGGCGTCTCCAGGAAATAAATGCCGCTGTTCCGGTCCCCATACTACTTACTGTAGCTCCTTTTTATATTCCTGGTGTAATTTTGCGTAGCATCCTTATTGGTGGTGATGCAGCATATGCCGTTGCACGTATGTCATTGTTCCTAAACAAATTTCCACGACAATCTTAAAGCAGCTATACCTGTAACATCATTTCTCCTCAAGGGCTTTCATAATCACAATGCAAAAGTAAATACCAGATCAGGGAAAAAGAATCCCGGAAAACAGGGGTTTTATCAGGGAGGTGTCCCTAATCCACTTATGTTAAAAAATATTAATAATATGTCGCTCAAATAATTATATATTTCGGGCTGATTTATGTCCTATGAGAGTACCTATACTTATCGTCCTTTGCTGTATTACCGCTGGTTTATATGCACAGAATCGTCCGTCGTCCGACGCCGTATCCTCTGATTTGTATATCAGACTAGGCAGGAAATCACCCCTGCGGGACAGTGTACAGGCATTAAAGTACTTTCAGCAGGCATTACAGCTGGAAGAGAAAAATGAGAACAAACTGGGCATCGCCCGCACTTATCTGGCTATTGGCAGCTGGTACAACTCCATCAACAATTATAACGAAGCAGAGAAACACCTGCTTATTGCCCGGGAGAATATGCTGAAGGATACCAGCCGGGAAGGACGTTTACTGCTGGCCAGCACAAAGGTGAACCTGGCTATTGTATTGGGTAATAAAGGACAGACCCAGTTACAGGCAGAAGAATACCTGCAAACCATCCCCATACTGGAAAAGGCGAATGCAATTCCGGAACTGAATGAGACATATCAGAGTCTGGGAGACATCTTCTCTAATAAGTCGCAGTATAAAACCGCTATCGCTTATTATTATAAAAGCCTGGGCGCTTATAGTGATCCGGCACCTTATTGTCACCTGATTGCCAGCAGACACCTGCGACTGGCCAATGCCATGTATCACCTGGACAGTCTGCATAACATGGAAACAAATCTGGCGGCTGCGAAGGAAAAGCTGGACAGAACAGGCGTAGATTCGATCAATATCTGGGCAGATTATTATCACCTGCAGGGAAAACTCGATGTAAAGCGGCAGATGTACAACCGTGCAGCAACTACTTTTTACGCCGGTTTGTCCATCGCGCGCAGGACCAACTATAACAGTGCTATCTGTAATAATCTGTACTCACTTGCAAGACTGTTTGAAAAACAGGGAATGTATGACCGCGCCATGGTGCTCATGGATGAATACGGTAAACTGTCCTATACACTGAAGGACTTTCCGTTTCGCTTACGCGCACTGGATCTGATGGCAGATCTGTCTTTCAAACAACACTTTCCGGATCAGGCATACAACTACCTGCGACAATATATTATACTGGCGGATAGTCTGAAAGAACTGACGGTAACGGAAAAGATTCACGAACTGGAAGCAGAATACCAGTCCTCCGAAAAAGAAAACCGTATTATGCAGTTGCAACATGAAAATGAACGCCAGGAATTTGCCTTACAGAAAAACAGGCTCCTGATCTCCCTGATGGTCGTGATCATGTTGTCATTATTTGTGGTGGCGGCACTCAGTTACCTCTTCTACAGGAACGGCCGTAAGCTGCTGGAACAACAACGACAACTGCATCAATTTGAAGTAGAACGTATCCGCCAGGAACATAAGATCTCCCTCCTCTCTGCCATGCTGGAAGGGCAGGAAAAAGAACGTACCCGACTGGCACGTGACCTGCATGATGGTTTAGGCGGCTTACTATCAGGGATCAAACTGGAACTATCCACAGTAAATCCATCCCAGACAGATGTACACCGGCAATCCCTCATACAGAATACCCTGCAACGACTGGATGGTGCGATGGATGAACTGCGCCGTATTGCCCGTAGCATGATGCCGGAAATCCTGATCAAATACGGACTGGGAGAAGCCACGGTGGAATATTGCAGAGGACTGAAGAAAACAGGTACTGACAATATCGTTTGCCAGGTATTTAACTTCCAGGTAGCCGATATGGAACACACCCGACAGGTCGTACTGTACCGCATCATGCAGGAACTGGTCAACAATGCGATCAAACACGCAGAGGCTTCACAGATCCTGGTATTACTGCAACAGACAGACAAAACATTATTCCTCACGGTGGAAGACGATGGTAAAGGCTTTGATGCTGCTGCCGGTAATAAACTGAAAGGTGCGGGCCTTGCCAACATTGAAGCCAGGGTTGAATTCCTCGGCGGTAAAATAGATATACAGTCTGAACCGGGTACCGGAACAGCGATAACCATTGAATGTACAACCTCTCTGAACTAGTAAAACCCAATTGAAAATTATGATCAAAGTAGTAGTGGTGGAAGACCACCCGATTATGGTGGAAGGACTGAAGAATATCCTGCGTAGCGATGCAGGTATAGAAGTGAGCGGTGCTTACGGAGATGGTAAAAGTGCATTACAGGCGCTTGAAAAAGGACAGCCTGACGTCATACTGATGGATGTGAATCTGCCGGATATCAGTGGTGTAAACCTCTGTGGTGAAGTGAAGAAAAAATATGAAGATATCAAGATCATAGCGCTGAGTATACATGACGAACAACCCGTTATCCACAGCATGTTACAGAACGGGGCCAGCGGATATGTATTGAAGAATGCATTGGGCAATGAGATCATCCACGCCATCTATGCGATCATGGATGGAGAAGAATATCTCTGCAGCAGCACTAAGGAGGCGCTGAAAAATGCAGACATGGAACTGTTAAAAGCGATCCCCCGCATTACCCGCAGGGAAAAAGAAATATTACAGCTGATCGGTAAAGGACTGACGACCATGCAGATCGCAGATCAACTGTTCATCAGTACACATACAGTGGAAAGTCACCGTAAGAACCTGATGGAGAAATTTGGTGTGAATAACACCACTTCCGTGGTAAAACTGGCGTCGGAATATAAACTGCTTTAACCAGCTTCCAGCTCAAGCCGGGCAAGCCGCGCAGGATCTTTCACAGCGATGCTTTTACCGGAGATGATGATGATGTGCTCCTGTATCAGGTCGCTCATGATACGGAAAGCCGTTTCATATGTTGTACCGGTATAGGAAGCAATGTCCTGCCGGCTCAGCGTCATATTGATATAGCCTTCTTCGTTGACGCCGAACTTCCGCTGTAAATTCAGCAGCGCATGTGCAATGCGCCCTTTCACCGGCATATGCACGAGGTTGCGCATATTCTTTTCTGACTCCTGCAATTCGGTGGCATAGAACATCATTAAGGCCTGCAGGAAATCATGGTTGACTTTCAGTGTTGCCTGGAAAAAGGTCATGTCAATAAAACAAATGTTCACTGCTTCGAGAGCGGTCGCTGACACAGGATAGACCATTTCGCTGCCTACTCCCCTATGCCCTACGATATCTCCATCTTTTGCAAAACGGACGATCAGCTCTTTGCCTTCGCCCCAGTGCTTATGCACTTTTACTTTACCTGCATTCACGAAATAAATTCCATTCACTGGTTCTCCTTCCCGAAAAAGCAATTCACCTTTTTTAAATGTAAGATGTTGCCGATGTGCTGCTAAAGCCGGTTTCCAGGCGGGTATACATAATGTACACAACATACAGGATTGCAGATCGCAACCATGTTTATCTTTCTTCATTCCTGTCAATTAATTGCTGCACCGTGCCAGCCATATCCCTCAGGTCCACCACTTTTCCAACCACTATTACCGCCGGATTGGACATGCCGGCATGTTGCGCTTTGAATACTATGTCTTTAACGGTTCCCGTAACGAACTTTTCTTTATCAGTTGTACTGTTCTGAATGATCGCTACCGGCATACTGCTTTTGCCGTATCCTGCAAATATATCCATTATTGCTTCCAGCTTGCTCATAGCCATTAATATAATGACAGTAGCAGTAGACTGGGCTGCGAGCTGAATATCTGCAGAGATCTCCCCCGTCAGCGTGGTACCCGTTGTTACCCAGAAGCTTTCCGTCATCCCCCTGGAAGTCAGCGGGATCATCTGTCCTGCCGGCGCAGCCAGTGCACTGGAGATACCAGGCACTACCTGTACGGGTATACCGGCCCCTCTGGCAGCCGCTATTTCTTCGGTGGCCCTGCCGAATACAAAGGAATCGCCTCCTTTCAGTCTTACTACGTGACCGTGAGACTGTGCGTACTCTACTATCAGGTGATTGATCTCCTGCTGTGACAACGAATGGCATCCATACCGCTTTCCGACAAAGCGAACGACAGCACCTGGCTTTGCATAGGATAATAAGGTCTCATTAACGAGCGCATCATATAAGATGACATCCGCCTGACGGATTACATTGATCGCTTTCAGCGTAATGAGTTCAGGATCTCCGGGTCCAGCACCTACTAAGGATAAATATGCCATATGAGATATATTACAAATAAATTTATATGAGTAAAATCATACTAACCACTATAAAATTAGAACCTTTATTCATAATTTCATGATGCAGATCATAAAAAACGGCATTTTTTATCACTGGTTTCGGAAAATATTTATCATATTATATTTTTCATAATACTTAGCCGTTTTTCATTTTATCAACTCAATTCTTTGCCAATGAAAATTGTAATTATAGGCAATGGCATGGTCAGCTACAAATTTTGTGAGAAAATAATCTCCAGAATCCCTGCAGGTACAGCTGAGATCGTAGTTTTTGGCGAGGAACCCCGTCCCGCATACGACCGTGTCCATTTAAGCGAATTTTTTGCCGGCAAAACAGCAGACGATCTTTTAATGGCGCCGGCTGACTGGTATGCTGCCAACGATATTACCCTCCACCTGGGCGATCCTGTTCAGCAAATTGACCGCTCCAACAAAACCGTTCATTCCTATAAAGGTATCACGGAAGCCTATGACTATCTCATTATAGCCACCGGCTCCTCCGCTTTTGTACCTCCAATCCCTGGCGTGGACAAAAAAGGCGTATTCATCTACCGTACCATAGAAGACCTGGAACTCATGCGGGACTATGCGCCCCGCGCTAAAAGAGGCGTCGTGATAGGTGGCGGTCTGCTGGGTCTTGAAGCGGCTAAAGCTATGCTGGACCTGGGCATTACAGATACGCACGTCATCGAATTTGCTCCCAGACTGATGCCACGCCAGATCGATGAAAGCGGCTCCCGCATTCTGGAACAGCAGTTAAACCAATTAGGCTTAGTTATTCACACCAATAAAAACACCAGCGAAGTACTGGGTGGAGATACCATCACCGGTTTACAATTTGCCGATGAAACCCACCTCGCTGCTGACATGCTGGTGATTTCTGCTGGTATCAAACCAAGAGATGAACTGGCAAAACTCAGCGGACTGGAAACAGGTCACCGGGGCGGTATTCTTGTCAATGAATACATGCAGACCACTGATCCTGAGATATATGCGATCGGAGAATGTGCTCTCTACAATGGCATGATCTACGGGTTGGTTGCTCCCGGTTACGAAATGGCAGAAGTAGTGGCTACACATATATATAATAGCCTGGCTGCAGCCCCTGTTCCTGAAAAGACCTTCACTGGCTTTGACATGAGCACCAAACTGAAACTGATCGGTGTGGACGTTGCCAGCTTCGGCGATCCCTTCGCTCCTGCTGATACCTGCCGGAGTATCGTGTTTGAAGATACAATGAAAGGCGTATACAAACGTATCAGTATTACCAATGACGGAAAACACCTCCTCGGCGGTATCCTGATCGGTGATGCAGATGCCTATAATATGCTGTTGCAGACCGCTAAAAATAAAGTCATCCTGCCGCCCAATCCGGAGGATGTACTGCTGGGCGCACGTGGTGGCAGTCAGGAAACAGGTGCAGGCGTACTGGGACTCCCCGATGACGCTATCATCTGTAGCTGCGAAAGCATTACCAAAGGCGATATCTGTACTGCCGTGGAAGCGGGCAACGAAACACTGGACGCTATTAAGAAATGTACCAAAGCTGCTACCTGCTGTGGTGGTTGTACACCGATGGTAAAAGACCTGATCACAGGTACCATGAAAGCACAGGGTAAATATATCCGTAACGTCATCTGTGAACACTTTGCTTACTCCCGTCAGGAACTGTATGACCTGATCCGTATCAAAAATATCCGTGCATTTGATGAAGCACTCGATCATTATGGTGCAGGTGACGGCTGTGAAGTATGCAAACCGGTAGTGGCTTCTATCATGGCCAGTCTCTGGAATGACATGATCCTCGATAAAGGCAATGATACCGTACAGGATTCCAATGACCGTTTCCTGGCGAATATCCAGAAAGGCGGTACCTACTCTGTCGTGCCACGCATTCCCGGAGGGGAAATCACCCCGGCCAAACTGCTGGTGATTGCACAGGTAGCCCTGAAATATAATCTGTACACCAAAATAACCGGCGGACAACGTATTGACCTCTTCGGCGCACATCTCGACGATCTGCCTAACATCTGGGAAGAACTGATCGATGCCGGCTTTGAAAGCGGCCACGCTTATGGTAAAGCCCTGCGTACGGTAAAAAGCTGTGTCGGTTCTACCTGGTGCCGTTTTGGGTTGCATGACAGTGTAACTTTTGCGATACAGATCGAAGAACGTTACCGTGGCTTACGCGCTCCTCATAAACTTAAATCCGCCGTATCCGGTTGTATCCGGGAATGTGCAGAAGCCCAGTCCAAAGACTTCGGCATCATTGCCACAGAAAAAGGCTGGAACCTGTATGTATGCGGCAACGGCGGTTCCAAACCACAACATGCCATACTGCTGGCTTCAGACCTGGATAGCGCAACCTGTATCCGTTATATCGACCGCTTCCTGATGTTCTACATCAAAACGGCTGATCCGCTGACCCGTACGGCTACCTGGCTGAATAAACTGGATGGTGGTATCAGTTATCTCCGCAATGTAGTGGTAAATGATAGTCTGGGTATTGCTGCCGAACTGGAAGCAGAAATGCAGGGACTTGTAGACAGATACAAATGCGAGTGGAGAGAAGTGGTAGAAAGTCCGGAACTGCGTAAGCGTTTCTCACATTTCGTCAATGCGCCGGGCACGAAAGATCCGACCGTAAAATTTGACAACCTGAGAGAGCAGAAGAAAGCTGCCGAATGGAAATAATTATATCAATCAACACGATAACTTATGTCAGTCGCCATTAGCACAAGCACAACAATAGCATGGTTCTATGCCTGTAATGTAAACGACGTTCCCAATAACGGAGGCGTGTGTGTAAAATATGATGAAGTACAGATTGCCCTGTTCCGGTTCGCACGCCGCGATGCCTGGTACGCTACACAGAACCTTTGTCCGCATCGTCAGCAGATGGCCCTCAGCCGTGGCATGACCGGTACGCATAACGGCGAGCCTAAAGTGGCCTGCCCTTTCCATAAAAAAACATTTTCACTGGAAGACGGGCGTTGCCTGTCGGACGATACAGAATGTTCCCTGACCACTTACCCTGTAAAAGTAGAGGGTGACAGTGTCTACATCGGGATCATGCAGGAAGCATAATAACAGCAGAGAGAGCGGGAATACTCTTATTGCTCACATTATCAACCAGAATGCATGAAACGACTATTCTCGGCAGGCGTTTGCTGCCTGCTATGCATGCTCTTTTTCACTCCCTCCGCGTGGGCACAGTTCACCGTAGGGGCCCAACTCCGAACGCGTTCGGAATTCCGGGACGGACAGGCAGCTCCGCTGCCAAAAGACGCCTCCCCGGCATTCTTCACCTCGCAACGTACCCGCCTCTCAGCAGGATTCAGCGGTTACCGTTTTAAACTGGGCGCCACTATTCAGGACGTCCGGGTATGGGGACAGGACGCATCGACCATTAACAGGACGACCACACAAGACAATAACGCCCTGATACTACACGAAGCCTGGGCGGAAATTATGCTGCTGGACACCGTCGTGAAAAACAAAAGCCTCAACCTGAAGATAGGCCGGCAGGAAATTGTCTATGACGACAGTCGTCTGCTGGGTAACCTGGAATGGTTACAGCAAGGCAGAAGACACGATGCAGCTGTACTGAAATATGAAACCGGCCCGTATACATTGCATCTGGGCGCGGCTTTCAATCAGAACAGGGAAAACACGGCCGGTACCGTGTACAATCCGACACCACCGGGCAATTATACCGCCAATACCAATGGCGCTGCGATGTACAAAAGCCTGGAGTACCTGTACGCAGGAAAGAAATTAGGAAAAGGAAGTCTGTCCCTGCTCTTTCTCGCGGATCAGTTCTCAAAATTCCATCCTGACAGCACAGGCGTCAAGATCTGGGACAAAGGCGTACACACCCGTATGACTACCGGACTTTACTATAACAACACTCTTGATAAGCTCACCCTGACCGCCGCAGGGTACTACCAGTTCGGAAAAAATGCCAATGCACAAGACTTGAGTGCAGGGCTGCTGTCAGCCGCTTTCCAATACCAGCTGTGCAGTACATTCAGCGCAGGTTTAGGCGCTGATTATACCACCGGCGGTATTGGCACTGACGGTACCAGTCATGCATTTGATCCGCTGTATGGTACGCCGCATAAGTTCTGGGGATATATGGACTACTTCTATGTAGCCAGCGCTTTCGGTAACAGAGGTCTGCAGGACTATTACCTGAAAACGAAATACAAACCCAATTCAAAATTTCAGCTGAGCGCTGACCTGCACCAATTCTACAGTGCCAGCGATATACCGGATAACCTCAGCAGGAAATTCGGTACAGAGGCAGACCTGGTAGCCAATTATGCGCTGACCAAAGTCATCTCATTCGAAGCAGGATACAGCCATTTCTGGAATACTATTTCACTCACTTCGCCAGGTGTAAAGAATGTTGGTAATGCGGCCAGTAATAGTAACTGGGCATATGTGATGGTGATTATCAGACCGGAAATGGTCGTTCAGAAATTAGGAATTACGAATTAGGAATTAGGAATTGGTGAGCCTTCAAAAAGCTTAAAGTTTTCCTTCAGACTTTATCTTTCCGGCACATTAACAACTAATCCATTCAAAAGAAACTTTCTAATTCTTCATTCCTGACATTAATGCTCAATTCCTAATTCGTAATTCCTAATTCCTAATTATTTATTGCATGAACACACAACCTTTAAATAAACTGCCTCTCTTCACACTGAACTCGGTGCACATGCGCACCTTTCACACCACCTGGCTGATGTTCTTCGTCTGCTTCTTCGGATGGTTCGGCCTCGCGCCACTTATGCCTACGATCAGGGAAGACCTTGGTCTGAGCAAAGCACAGGTAGGGAATATCATTATTGCTTCAGTATCCAGTACAATCATCGCACGACTCATTATCGGTAAACTCTGTGATACCTGGGGACCCCGCAAAACAGCTATCAGGTTATTGATAGCAGGTTCGCTCCCGGTATTCCTGGTAGGACTTTCAAAAGATTACACCACATTCCTGCTGTTTCGTCTTGCCATCGGCGTTATCGGTGCATCTTTCGTAATTACACAGTTCCATACTTCCATGATGTTTGCCCCTAATATCAAAGGCACTGCCAATGCAGTAACCGGTGGATGGGGTAACCTGGGTGGCGGTGTAACCAACATGGTGATGCCATTGATATTTACAGCAATCGTAGGTTTCGGATATACCAAACAGGAAGCATGGCGCTTCGCAATGATCGTTCCTGGGGTGATGATGCTGATCGTGGCATGGATGTATTACAAGTTCACCAAGGATACACCTGCGGGCAACTTTGATGAAATCGGACGTAACAGCGATAAAACAAAATCAAAAACCGACTGGAGCATACTCGCTGACTGGCGTATATGGGCGCTGACACTGGCATATGGCATGTGCTTCGGTATGGAGATCACTTTTGATAACGTAGCCTCTTTACACTTTGTGGATACCTTCCATCTTTCACAAAGCAGCGCAGGTTTCTGGGCAGGCATATTCGGCTTCATGAACATCTTCGCGAGAGCGCTCGGAGGTATCGTATCTGATAAAATAGGCGCAAAATCAGGTATGCGCGGTAAAGGCGTACTGCTGGCTTGTGTGCTCTTACTGGAAGGAATCGGCCTCTTGCTGTTTGCACAGGCAGGTACCCTTGCACTGGCTATCATCTCCATGCTCAGCTTCGCCTTGTTCCTGAAAATGGCCAATGGCGCTACATATGGCATCGTTCCTTTTATCAACGAAAAGAACGTCGGATTGGTAAGTGGTATCGTAGGAGCAGGGGGCAACCTCGGTGGTATGCTGTTCGGCTTCCTCTTCAAATCGGAATCCATTACCTATGTAGAAGCATTCACCTACATCGGTTATATCGTGATCGCAGTATCTGTAATTGTACTGCTTACCCGATTCATTAAAAAACCAGTTACTGAAGCCAGCACCAGCACTACAGGGCAGGTAGCATTTGCAGATTAACCATGACAGGCAATCATCAACATAATAAACTTCCTGCGGGCAGCTACCGTAGCACCTGCTGTTATTGCGGCGTAGGTTGCGGTATCGTTGTCAACAGGGACAGGCAGGGAAAAATCACAGTAGAAGGAGATAAAGATCATCCGGTTAACAAAGGTATGCTTTGTTCCAAAGGCATGAATCTTCATTACACCGTGATGGACACATCAGACAGGCTTTATTACCCGGAAATGCGTTATCACCGGCAAATGCCGAGACAGCGCGTTTCCTGGGACCAGGCGCTCGAACGCACTGCTGCCGTATTTAAACAGATGATTGAACAATATGGTCCTGATTCAGTTGCTTTCTATGCATCCGGACAATGCCTCACAGAAGAATATTATGTTGTCAATAAACTGATCAAGGGATTCATTGGCAGTAATAATATCGATACAAACTCCAGGCTCTGTATGAGCAGTGCAGTAGCCGCCTATAAATTATCGCTCGGCGAAGACAGCGTACCTGGTTGCTATGATGATATCGAACAGACGGATTGCATCTTCGTAGCAGGCGCTAATCCTGCCTGGTGTCATCCGATCTTATGGCGCAGGATCGAAGCTGCGAAAGAAAAGAATCCGCACATGAAGATCATCGTCAGCGATCCCCGCGTTACACAAAGTTGCGCCATCGCTGATATACACCTGCAACTCATGCCGGGTACCGATATCGTATTACATCATGCTATCGGCCGCCTGTTGATAGAAGCAGGTCATATCGATCACGATTTCATTCAACAACATACAGAAGGTTTCTCTAAATACCGGGACACCGTCATGGAGCGCAGCATCAGCAGCGCAGCTGCCATTTGCGGTATTACAGAAGACCTGATCTATGAAGCCGCAGCGCTGCTGGGCAATGTACGCAGTTTCATGACCATGTGGACCATGGGACTGAACCAGAGCGCTGTAGGCGTTAATAAGAACCTGAGCCTGATCAACCTCAATCTGATCACCGGTAAAATCGGTAAACCCGGCTGTGGCCCCTTCTCTCTTACCGGACAACCCAATGCCATGGGCGGTAGAGAAGTAGGCGGATTATCCAACATGCTGCCGGCACACCGTGTACTGGATAACCCTGCACACCGCAAGGAAGTAGAAGATTTCTGGGGAGGTACGAAAATCTCCGACAAACCGGGTCTTACCGCTACCGAAATGTTTGAGGCACTGAATGACGGAAGACTCAAAGCCATCTGGATCATGTGTACCAATCCGCTGGTAAGTCTGCCGGACGCCCGTATGGCCGAAGCTGCCCTGCAAAAGGCGAAGTTCGTCGTTGTACAGGAGATCTCGAATAAACCGGAAACAGTCCGCTATGCAGATGTCGTATTACCTGCTGCCGCATGGACCGAAAAAGAAGGGACCATGACTAATGCAGAAAGAAGGGTCACTTATCTGCAGCGTGTCAACGAAGCGCCGGGAGAAGCCTTACCGGATGCTGAGATCATCTGCCGCTTCGCACAAAAAATGGGCTTTAAAGGTTTTGATTATACAGGTCCTGCTGACATTTATGCGGAGCACAGCCGCCTGACAGCCGGCACCAATATCGATGTCAGCGGAGTAGATTATAAAGTGCTGAAAGATAAACGCTCCCTGCAATGGCCTTATCCTGCCGGCACGACCGGTCCGGGTACACCCAGACTCTTTACGGATCATCATTTCTATACATCATCCACCAAAGCGATCATACATTCTTTCCCGGATGATAACCGGTCAGCACCACCACATCCACAGTTTCCGCTTATCCTTACTACAGGACGTATAAGGGATCAATGGCACACTATGAGCAAAACAGGTAAGGTGAGCAAGCTGAAACAGCATATTCCTGCTCCCCTGCTGGAAATACATCCGGAAGATGCCAGAGAGCGCCATATTAAAGAAGCAGATATCGTAGAGATATTCAGTGAAAACGGCACAGTACGTGTGAAAGCACAACTGAGCACTTCCATTAAAAAAGGAGTGGTATTCCTCCCGATGCACTGGGGCAAGATACTGGACAATGACCTTAACAGGGCAAACAACCTTACCCACAGGCTGGTGGATAAGATATCCAAACAACCGGATCTGAAATATACGGCGGTACAGGTACAACTCTACCGCAAACCCCAGCAACGTATTATCATCATTGGCGCAGGCGCAGGCGCCTGTGGCTTTGTAAAATCATACAGAGAACTGAATACGACTGATACCATTACCGTATTCAGCAAAGAAGATCAGCCCTTCTATAACAGGGTGATGCTACCTGACTATATCAGCGGCACCCAGCAATGGCAGCAGCTGGTGAAGATGACAGACGATGAAGAATCTATGCTGGACATCATATTACACCGGGGCGTCAGTATTGAAAAGATAGACAGGGAACAAAAAACAGTGACCGACAGTAAAGGCCGCGTACACGAATATGATGTACTCATTCTGGGCATGGGTAGCCGTGCGGCCACACTGAAAGACACACCCGCGCTGCCAGGCATTTTCACCATGCGTAACCGCAGGGATGCAGATGCCTTTGTGCAGCACATAGACCCGTCAGCAGGAAAAGTAATGATTGTAGGCGGCGGACTGCTGGGTATTGAATTAGCTGCTTCACTAAGAGAAATGGATATAGAAGTCGCTGTATTACAGCGTACCTCTAAACTGATGGACCGACAGCTGGATGCCCTGGGCAGCCAGCTGTTGTATGAAGAACTGACGGATCGCGGCATAGAAATCTTATACAATGATGAAATAGAACGCTTTACTGGTCTGAATAAACTGGATGGTATCCGGCTGAAAAGCGGCCGGCAGGTAACTTGTCAGGCAGTAGTCATGTCTATCGGTACCGTTCCGAACATAGAACTGGCCAAGGCATCTTCTTTATTGTGCAAGCGTGGTGTGATCGTCAATGAATACCTCATGACCAGCGATCCGGCTATCTATGCCATCGGAGAAATCGCTGAATTCAATGGTACGCTCTTTGGCATCACAGCAGCAGCAGAACAACAGGCTGCAGTAGTGGCCCGTCATATGGCGGGAGATCTTACCGGTTATTACCAGGGTTCCCTGTTTATGAACATCCTCAAGATGCATGGCACAGACCTTTGTTCACTGGGAATGATAGAAACACCTGCGGACCCGGCTTACGAAGAAGTCGTGTTCATTGATAAATCCAAACGTTATTATAAGAAGTGCGTCATCCACAATGACAGACTGGTAGGCGCTATCCTGATTGGTGACAAATCAGAGTTCCTGGAGTTCAGGGATCTGATCGCCAACAAAATAGAGCTCTCTGAGAAACGACTGGAACTATTACGCTCAGGCAAGAAAGCCGCGCCGGTGCTCGGTAAGCTTGTTTGCAGCTGCGGTAGTGTGGGAGAAGGTAATATCTGTGAGAAGATCAGAGAAGGTAGTCATACACTGGAAGACGTCTGTAAAGCATCCGGCGCCGGTATGGGTTGCGGTAGCTGCCGGCCGGAGATCAAGGCGATCCTGGAGAAGGAAATGCCCCTCAAGAAGAAAGAAAGAGCCGCACTAGCCGCACTTATTGAAATTAACAATTAGGAATTAAGAATTAAGCCTTCTTTAAGCGGCTCAATTCTTAATTCCTAATTCCTAATTGTCTTAAACATGAGCAGATATACACAGACCGTCAGCATTAATTTCACCGGGGGAATTATTTCTCCTGGTCAGCTGCTGACCATCCTTGATATAGCGGAAGCATCTCGGGTGACACAGGTACGTTTCGGCCTGCGGCAGCAATTGCTGATGGAAGTACAGGGTAAATATGTTGAACAGTTTGAGGCAGATTGTGCGCGTGAACAGGTCAGCTGGCATAGCTATGGTACTGCGCCTAATATTACCAGTTCCTATCCCGGCGCCGGTATCTTCATTAATGAAGGCTGGCTTACAGAAGGGATTTATAAGGATGTATTCTCACTGTTTGACTATACGCCAACATTGAAAATCAACATCTGCGACAACAAACAGACCTTCACCCCTTTCTTTTCAGGGCATATCAACTGGATTGCCGCAGGTGCTGCACATTACTGGCACCTGTTTATCCGTTTCCCGAAAAGCAGCCGCCTGTTCGCCTGGCCTGATCTGATCTACACCAATAACATCGCGCAGCTCAGCCAGTGTATTGAATCAGTACTGGCAGCTACACCCGACATCAGCAATGAAGCCTTATATACGGCGGTAAAGGGACAACTGGAATACAACAGCAAACCAGTAACGACCGAACTGGAACTACCAGCCTTCCATCTGCCTTATTATGAAGGATTTAACCGGCATGAGAATCATTACTGGTTAGGTATCTACCGGCGTGACGAGGAATTCCCGGTAGCATTCCTCCGCAACCTGTGCAATATCTGCCTGGAAACAAAGACAGGACAACTATACGCCACTTCCTGGAAGTCGCTTATCATCAAAAACATTGCACCAGAGCACAGAAGACTATGGGATTATATTCTTGGTAAATACGGGATCAATGTGCGTCATGCCGCCAATGAACTCAACTGGCATGTGGAAGACGACAGTGAAGATGCCCTGATCATCAAAAGACATATCATCCGGCATTTTGATAATGCCGATGTCAGAACATATGGCTTATGCTTCAGTATCCGGATCAATCCGGGTAATAACTGCTTCGGTTCCATTGTGATCAGTAAACAGGAAGACAAATACAAAAGCCGGCTGAAGGGACATCATCGTTACGACATTCTCTATACACAGGATTTTAACCCCAATTCCGGCACCTTATTACCTTACCGCACAGGAGTAGCCAAAGAACATCTTGGGCCCTATATCACGTCCTTATGCAGGGAATTCTATGACAACAGCGCACCGACGGATCCGCTGCTCAGTTATGTAGCTGGTCAGCAGACAGTTACGGCCATAGCTCATACAGAGAAAGCGGTGCATCAATGTACACGCTGTCTGACAGTTTATGACGAAACTATCGGCGACCCCGATCAGGGAATTGCGCCAGGGACGGCGTTTCCAGTCCTTCCAGCTACTTATCACTGCTCACTTTGTGACGCACCACGGGAAAGTTTTACCACTGTCCCTGCAACTTCACTGGGATGGCTGGCCGGCACACAGGATTAACAATACATTTACATTTTTCGCATATGCACTACAGCAGGTGTTTACGGTAAAAATTTATGCCATATTATAGTAAAAAGTGTTCATGCAACTATTAAAAGCATATACAACTAATATATTTAGTACTATTTTTGCGGTGCAAATCGTGAAAATAAGATAATATGTCTCCTAAATCGGCGCCTGACATCGTCCTTATCGGTGCAGGTATAATGAGTGCAACGCTAGGCGTACTGTTGAAAGAATTACAACCAGAACTGACCATTGAGATATTCGAAAGATTGGATATCATAGCAGGAGAAAGTTCGGATGCATGGAATAACGCAGGGACAGGCCATTCCGCCTTCTGCGAACTCAACTATACCCCGGAAAAATCCAATGGTGATATTGAGATCGGTAAGGCAATCAAGATTGCCGAATCTTTCGAAGTATCGAAGGAATTCTGGTCTTTCCTCGTACAGAATGGTTGCATTAAGTCCCCGGAGACATTTATACAGAGCATTCCTCACATGAGCTTTGTATGGGGCGAAAAGAACGTAGAATACCTGAAGAAACGCCAGCAATCGCTGGAAAGCAATAATTTATTCAAGGGGATGCAGTACACCGAAGACAAGGAAGTACTGAAACAATGGATCCCGCTGGTGATGGAAGGACGCGATCCTGCTGACAAGGTAGCTGCTACCCGCATGGACGCTGGTACTGACATCAACTTCGGTGCATTGACCCGCGCGCTCATTGCCTACCTGCAACAACAAAACGGCGTAACGCTGAGTCTTAAACACGAAGTGCGTGATCTGGAACAGGAGAAGGACGGCAGATGGTACCTGAAAGTGAAGAACCTGGAAACAGGCAAGAAAAGGAAACTGCACACGCGCTTCGTCTTCATCGGCGCAGGTGGCGGTTCCCTCCCGCTGCTGGAGAAATCAGACATTCCTGAAGGTAAAGGCTTTGGCGGTTTCCCTGTAAGCGGTCAATGGCTGGTTTGTACCAATCAGGAAGTCGTAGAAAAACACGCTGCAAAAGTATATGGTAAAGCATCTGTAGGCGCGCCTCCGATGTCCGTACCACACCTGGATACCCGTATGATTGATGGCAAGAAAGCCCTCTTATTCGGCCCTTATGCAGGCTTCTCCACCAAATTCCTGAAGAATGGTTCATGGCTCGATCTGCCAAGATCCATCAAGTTCAATAACATCCGTCCGATGCTGGCTGCCGGTATGGACAACCTGCCGCTGACCAAATACCTGATTGATCAGGTACGTCAGTCACCGGAAGAAAGACTGGAAGCCTTACAGGCGTTCCTCCCTGAAGCTAAATTAGAAGACTGGGAACTGGAAGTAGCCGGGCAACGTGTACAGGTGATCAAGAAAGACCCTGAACACGGCGGTATCCTGGAATTCGGTACAGAAGTAGTGAGTGCGGCAGACGGCTCTATCGCTGCGCTGTTAGGCGCTTCTCCGGGAGCTTCTACAGCCGTGTCCATCATGCTGGAACTGCTGCAACGTTGCTTCCCTAAATACCTGGCTACAAAAGAGTGGAAAGATAAACTGACAGAAATGATTCCTTCTTATGGTCAGAAACTGGCGGAAAATCCGACCTTGCTTGAACAGGTGAGAGACTGGTCCAATGCGGTACTGCAACTGAAGAAATAAGATAATTAACATACTGGTATAAAAAAGAATAGGGGATATGGAAATATCCCCTTTTGTTTTAACCTTATCTTATTGTTTCTAAGAGACTTGTTTCAGCCTGCGCCGCACTAGGCTTTGCAGGGGATGGTCACCAGCACCTCCACGTTCTTCTCCGGCTCAGTCACAATCTCAAACGTGCCGTCGTGCAAAGAGGCAAGAAAGGACATCATCTTACATATCGGCTGGTGTATTATTTCACTATCCCCTTTCTCCGAAGATTTGAAAGGAGAGGAAAAGATATAGTTGGCATAAAATGATCCTTTGATCTTAAAGATGCCCGGTTCAAAATTAAACGCCATCCGAGGTATCTGATGGGTGGTTGAATGCCGGTTCATCCAAAAAAAAAGGTTCAGGATCAGTTGTCGCAGTACCGACTCATCTATGTTGGCTTCCACCGGTACTTTGCTTTGCTGTAATTCGACAGCGGGTGACAACAGGTTGTTATATGGTTCTTCACGTACCAGCTGCCCCAGAAAGAATAACAGGTTGGTCATTTTGCGCTTTACCTGAAATGTCTTGTCAAGCATGTGCTGTATGATCCTTATATTCTGTAGCTGAAAATCCAGCTCTATTACCTGCGATTTTATTGACTCAGCCTGACGGGTGATCTTGTTCCCCATAGCCTTTCCGTCATATAATACGATCAGCTCTACACTTGACAGAATACTTGCTACAATAGACTTCAATTCATGAAAGATGTCTTCTACAAGCCGATTGTCATCAAGGAAATTTTGTGCTAAAACGGAACTTTTCATGTAACGTTGTTTACAGGCATCCCTGGTTGACTCCGGCGTATCCTGACTACTACCGGAGTGTAAAAATAACACTTAACGCGCTTTCTTTTCCATTAACATTCCTACTAATACGAGTAAAATATGCTATAGGAAATGTTAAAATGCGTTCTTATCTCCTTTTACAGTGTTGAATACGGTTAAGAATATGATACGAATGTCCAGCCATACAGACCAGTTTTCCATATACCAGATATCATGTTCGATACGTTTGCGCAGATGTAATTCATCTGTCACCTCTCCACGATAACCATTCACCTGTGCCCATCCTGTAATACCAGGTTTCAGGAAGTGACGGATCATGTATTTCTGGATAATAGCAGAATACTCTTCTGTATGCTTCAACATATGCGGACGTGGTCCTACGATAGACATATCACCCAGAAATACATTCAGGAACTGAGGCATTTCATCCAGGTTCGTCTTACGCAGTATACGACCCACTCTCGTAAAACGACGGTCGTTTCTCGTTGCCTGCTTGGAGTTTGCTTCATTGTTCACATACATACTCCTGAATTTCAAACAACGGAATGTCTGGTTGTTACGACCGGTACGATGCTGTATAAAGAATACAGGTCCTCTCGATTCAAGTTTTACTAACAGGGCCAGCAGCGGAATGAGCCAGCTCAGGATAAATAACATCACTGCGCCACTGAACACGAGATCAAAAATACGTTTCCTCAAGCGATTGGCAATATCATCCAGTGGTTCTGCTCTCAGAGAGATGATAGGAATATTATCCAGGTAATCCACATAAATCTGCCTGTTCACAAACATCCTGAAGTCAGGCACAAAACGAAAACGGATAAAATGCCGCTCTGCTTCATGCGCCAGTGTATACAGATACGGGAACTGCTCTGGTGATAATGTTGAATAAATCTCCTTGATCCCGTTTGACTGTGCATACGGAATACAATCCCGCAGGTTACCGATCACCGGATGTAGGGATAACTCATGTACATTGTGATAGTCTTCGAAATACCCTTCAAAACGCAGATTGCTCTTGCGTCCGGTCAGGTTGTCCACCAGCTGTTTAGACAGGTCGTTATATCCGACAATTACTACTCTGCGCTCAATCTCCTTGCGGTGAATGATGTAGTTCGTCAACATATAGAAAAATATCCTGTCAAATAATACGAGAATAACAAACAGCGTACAGTAAGACAAAATAAAGATTCTGTTGAATGCTTCTTTTGTAAGGAATACAAACACCAGCATCAGCAGGAGGTATAACATGATACTCTGCAGCAGCTTCTTGGTAATCCGCTCCACAGACATATGTGTACTCATAAAATAAAGACCGGTAGTATACAGCGCCACGATCCAGGAAAAGTTCGTAGCGAGCAGGAATGTGTCTTTATTAACGCTTACGGGTATACCATATTGCTGCATCCCGGAAAGCGTGAAGAAAAAGAAGGCATTGAGGCATATGAAGTCCAGCACGAGTATCTGGATGCTACATATTTTGAGATAACGGTCTAACATAATAAAGTACGGTTCAGTAGTGTTAATTAATAACTACGGCTTCTTCAAATCGTGACATGATCTTACCTACAGACAGATGATTTTCTGCATATAAGCGTCCATTCCTGGCCAGTTCTGCGGCATTATCGCCCATCGCCCTGACGATACCGTCAGTCAGCGCCTGCTGGTCTTCTGCCTTCACCAGTATGCCCATATTGTGCTTCTTCACCAGGTCATGCAGACTGGTACCATCGTTCGCTGTAATGAGTGCAAGTCCGCCAACTGCCAGGATAGTGGTCAGTTTGGAAGGCATCACCAGGTCGCTGGCATTTCCTTTCTGTATTACCAGGTGCACATCTGCCATATTCAGGAACTCATTAAATTTCTCAAAAGGCTGCAGCGGAAAGAAAATAACATTCGACAATCCCAATGCCTCCGCATCTGCTTTCAGCTTCTCTTTATATGGACCAGATCCGCAGATCAGGAACTTCAGCTGTGTATCCGCTCTCAATGTATCCGCTGTTTTCAGAATAGATTCAAGTCCCTGCTTCTCACCTATCGCACCTGAGTAAAGTACGATCTTGTCATTTACATCAAATCCATATGCTGTTTTAAGTTTGATACGGTCTTCAATAGGATGGAACAGACTTACATCTACCCAGTTGGGGAAAAAGAATATATCCTTGCCGGCCTTTTCCTGGATCTTGCGCATCATACCATCAGAAATACTGCTGACCATATCAGCATTCTTAAAGATGTAACGCTCCAGTCCGAAAAGGGCTTTGATCACTTTTGGAGACTTGATCATATTCAGATCACGCGCCGCTTCTATCTGCATATCCTGTATGTGATAGAGGAACTTTGCACCTCTGAACTTCTTGTACAATACAGCCAGTAATCCTAAATGGAAAGGCGGTACCACACTGATCACCACATCAAACTTCTTACGGGGCAATAATTGCAGCACCTTGAAAAAGGCAGATACTGCAAAGGAAAAATCCAGCATGATGCGCGTCTTGCCGGTAGGCTTGGCAGGCACATATTGCGGACAACGGTATACAGTGATCTTACCTCCCTGTCCATTACTCTCAATTACTTCCTTCTTATACCAGTTTTTGTGCTTGTCGTATGGAGGCTGCACCTTCCACTCCGGATAATACGGATAACTTGTAATGACGGTGCAATCATATCCTCCGGCTGCCAGCCATTTGATCATTTCACCATTATACTTGCCTATTCCGGTTGGTTCCGGTGAGAAATTACCTCCTATCAGTAATAATCGCTTGGACATACCGCTATATAAATTTCTAGTTTGCTTTTTAGGTTATTTCCATCTTTCTGAAACAAAGGCCAACGGATTGCCTTTGAAGATACCATTCTGCGATACAGAGGCTGTTACAACAGATCCTGCTGTGATCACCGTGTCTGTTCCTACTGTTACACCAGGGCCGATAAATACACAGGCGCCTACCCAGCAGCCATCCATCAGCACGATCGGCGCGTTACGGTAAGGCATCGCCGGATGACGGTAGTTATGATTACCTCCACACAGAAATGCACGTTGTGATATACATACGTTGTTACCAATGACCATCTGCTCAAAATTCAGCAGGTAGGCTTCTTCTCCCAACCATACATCATCGCCGATCTCCAGTTTCCATGGAAAATGAATATTTACTCTCGGTTTAATCACCACACCGTTCCCTACTTTCGCACCAAACAGGCGCAGCATTCTGGCCTTGATACCAGATGGAATAGGAAAAGCAGTGAGGAAGAAAAACATCTTCACAATATACCAGCAGGCTTCTTTGAACTTGCCTGCTCCGCGGTTCAGACCTTCAGATGCGTCAAAGTCCTTCAGGCGGACCTGTGACAGATAAAAATTATTCATGACTATTCAGGAATTATTATGAACAAGGACCACATTCTTCTTTACCATTTTGCGATATAGACACAAGCCGAGCCAGGCGCCCAATGTGTTCAGTACAATGTCATCGGCGTCATACACACCGATCATCAGCACCAGTTGCAGTAATTCAATACTCAGACTGAAAAAGAATGCGATCGTGATTACTCTTATTTTGTTGGCAGCTCCTGCTGATAATGCTTCCAGCAGAAAACCCAGTGGCATAAACATGATAACGTTCCCGATAAGGTTCAGCGCAAAAAACGCCCAGTAACGGATATACCGGACTGACTTACCGGCTTCTATAATAAAATCATAGGTACTCTTCAGTGGCATCCATCTTGGCTCCGCATACCGCTCGCCCGCTACTCTCGTTGGATCGAGGAACACAACGTATATCACCGCCAGCATATACACGACTAACAGGATGATAACAGTGCTCTTCTTTAATCTTATTGACATGCTATCTTTGATCTCCCTTTCGGATTTTTTAATTCAATACGACAGACACGCGTTTAGTTCGCCCTGTACAGATCCAGGTATTTATTTACCAGGCTCTTTCTGTCAAAATCTTTCTTCATCATTTGCGGTGCACGCATTGACAATTCAGGTAAACGCTCTCTTTCTGCGTAAGCCTTCTCTAATGTTTCCTTGATATTCACAGGATCGATCGTGGAGATCCATCCCAGATCATTGCTGGAGATGTAATTACTGAGCCCAACCATGTTGCTAATCAATACCGGTGTACCTACAGCCAGTGATTCTATCACAATGTTTGCAAAGTTTTCATTGTAAGAAGTCAGCACCATTACATCATTCTCACGCAACAATTTAAACTTCGCTTCCCCATACACCGGGCCTAGCCAGTTCACGTGCTGATCAATACCATGCTCGCGTGTAGCTGCTTTTAACTGTTCCAGGTATTCTTCTTTATAAGGGCCTGCAATGTTCAGTTCATATGGAAACTGTACCATGCTCAGTCCTTTGAAAAGCAGTTCCAGTCCTTTCTTCGGATCGATACGGCTCATGAAAAGAAACTTGATCTTCTCCCCTGCCGGCGCCTTAGGCACAGTCGGTGTTTCAGGAACAGATACGAAGTTGAATATCTCTTCTACCTGTGAAGAAGGATACAATCCTTTGATCTCATGTACTTCTGCTGTAGACGTCGCATGAAATTTCACCTTAGGCAGCAGTCTGTTACCGATCACTGTCTGTATGATCTTCTTCTGGAAAGGGTGATTCGTTTCCAGGATATACTGGCAGAGCATTCCTCTTGGTGAAAATACCGGTCTCACTCTTCTGATATAACATACCAGTACGGTGAAGATGGCTACAAGATTCCACCAGGAATGAATATGCACAGCGTCATACTGCTTGATATTCTTATAGAGGTATTTAACAAGATCAGGTGAGAAGTTGGTATTATCTTTAGTGACGCGTTTGAAGTACAGCGTACTTACACCATCAATGTTCTGTGCCACACCGGGGGGCACATCCAGTTCCACCTCTCCGTTTGCGGTTGTAGTCAGTACAGTCACTTTATGTCCGTCTGCCACCAGCTGTTCACACAGGGCAGAACTGGAATAAATGGGACCACCATAGATATATGCCGGCTTATACGAAGGGATGATATGAAGAATATTCATCGGTGCTTTTCTTTTCTATTAATTAGGTGATTGTTACTTTCTTATTGGGGCAATGCTACAGATCTGTTACGTTCCTGTACACCCGCTTTCCTGCTGTCGGTACTGATACCCAGCATCGCCTCATACGCATCCATCATGATCTCAGGCGTGAAATGCGTAACGTTACGTCTTCCGTCTTCCAGCAGTTTTGTTCTTAGAGCCGGATCAGATAATTGCGCCAGCGCATTGGCAAATGCTTCCGGCTTCAACGGATCTGCATGTAATGCTGCGCCTCCGCTTACTTCCGGCATGGGCGCTGTACTGCTGGCAATAACAGGTGTACCACATGCCTGTGCTTCAATGACCGGCCAGCCAAATCCTTCTGATAAGGAAGGAAAAACAAAGGCATAGGCAGCACTGTATAATGCTTTCAATACTTTATGTGGTGGCTTGGTTACGCCGATCACCCTGTCTTTTATCCCCAGCTGTGCTGCATGTGCATATAGAGCAGGTTCTATCTCAAAGCCAGCGTACACGATCTTACCTTTGTATTTATCACTGATCGCATGTACCATGTCGATCAGCATCTTACGGTTCTTACGGAGTTGACGGGAGCCTACATGCAGGATGTAAGGTTCGTCTATATTAACGCCGACACTTTTCAGCAATTCTCTGCTTTCTTCTTTGCTGACAGGACTGAAATCATCATTGAATCCATTGTGTATCACCCGCCAGTCAGCAGGTTGTTTTCCTTTACCTTTTGCGAGATCTGTCAATTGTCCCAATGTAAACTGAGATACACAGGCGATCTTTTTAGCGGTGAGCAGATTGGAAAGTATCCAGCGTTGCATGTATTTACCAAAACCGGAAGCAGGCGCATAGGCATCTGCATATCCCAGTCCGCCTCTGATAGCCAGCACATCATGACAGGTAATGCTGGTCCGTGTAGGAGGCAGGTGTCTTACATAAAAGGAGTTGGAATGATCACATACATGATACAGCGTATCCGCTCCTGCAAACAACCGCTTTACACGTAGTACAAGTGCATATAACACCCACTTATCCAGATATCCGAACCACTTGGCGATTCCTCCCGTTGTTGCTTTAAAAGGACGACCGAAGCAAACAGACGGACGCCAGATATCCACAGCATGACCGGCATTCTTAAAGCCGGCTTCCATCATTCTGGCAAACCGCTCCATACTTTCCTGTTTATCCTTCGGATAATTCCCTACTAAAACAATGCGCATACGTTCCGTTTAATTTTCCCTTTTCTTTTATACCGTTGCCAGCTTTTCCCTGCTGAATATCTTTTTGAAATCTGTCAGTGATCCCATGAAAACGGCTCTTCCAAAAGCCATACTGTTCAGCAGATAATAACCTCCCATCGACAATACCACTGCTATAAAAAAACGCGTGGCAGGATCTGTTATACCAAACTGCTCTCTTGCGATGAACTGTATAGGCTGATGCAGGAACATCACAATCATTGAAGCAGTACCCAGTTCATTAAACACTTTACTGATAGTGGCGTTGCTGGCAATCAGTTTTGATAACTCTATCAGGCATAGTACAATAACCAGGCTGGAGAATAGCGTAACAAAAGGAATACCATACACAGCCGATTTCATTTCATACCTGTTAGCCGGATAGTAATAAGTGAATACAATCACGCCGGCAAGCAACAGAAATAATACGATCTTATACCTGCTGATCTGCTCCTGTGCGCCTTTGTACAGGTAACCCAGGTAGAAAATCGGTAATGCTGCAAACACCACATCTGCATTCCATGGCAACCAGAAAGAAGGTAGAAATCTGCTCAGTGCATAACTAACCAGCAAACTTGCCAGCATCAACAGATCAATGACTTTTTTACTCACTTTGTTCATCAGCACATTCATCACCTGTTGTACCAGAAAGAAGCAGGTGATATACCAGAACACCGACACCCACTCAATCAGATAACGTCCGCCCAACACAGGTCTGATCACTGCTTTCACATACGTTTCACGACCAGCCATGATCTCTTTCAGTTCATATGGCACATAGATCAGGAAAAGAAATGCAACGTAAGGCACCAGGAGGTGAAACGATTTCTTTGCCAGGTATTCTTTCTGATCGGCAGCAGGTTTAAACAGAAAACCTCCGATAAAAAAGAACAGGGGCATGTGAAAAAGAAAGATGTACCTGGACACAGCATCCGGAAATATATGTCCGGCCACTACTGTCAGAATACCAATACCCTTCAGGGTATCGATCCATGCAATTCTTGATTGGGTACTCATAGCGGTTTGGTTAAAGCAGCATAGTACAGGCCATCCCTGGCCTCCTAAACTTTATATTGGTCTATTGATGAAAACCTGATAAACTATTGTGATTGTCAATAATCGCCTTAGCTATATACAGGTATTGAAGGAGAGATTTTGTCTGCCTCATATCAACATAAGAAAGGACAGACAGATAAGGTCCCTCGAACAATAAGTATGGTTATAATAATCTCTGATTACGCTATTCAGTGATGCAACAGCTACTGTTACACCTACACATTAAGTTTCACAGGTCATCTTAGTTATGATAATAAATTTTTTGCTGCTCAACAGGCTTTTCTTCTTCTTCAGCGACTGTCGCTACTACTTCTTCTACTTCATCCTCACGCAGCGATGCCAGGAGCAATCCACCGATAAATACACAGAAGCCAAGACCTGTCGGTTGTCCCCATTGTCCCTGGGCGACCAGCAGGAATGCATCACTAAACAACATCCATGCAAGCATATCCCCCGTGCGACGTAATCTGTCAAAGGAAAGCCAGCCCATATTAATCGCCATTCCCATACGGATGAATACAACGCCCAGACCAAGAATAGGTCCCAGTTCCCCGATGGTTCTGCCCCACTCCCCTTCTGCGATCAGAAAGGTAACGCCTCCGGTCAGCAGCATGGAACCAACATTCGTTCCCATACCGATACCATATCCCCATAAGGGTAATGCAGAAGTGGTGTTGAATGCACCTACCAATCCACCAAGAAAACGATCTATAAATACACCTTCCATACCACCCTCACTTTCGTTCGCATTCTCAAAGCGAGCCATAAATACTTCTATGGCCCCTCCTACAATGGAAGTCTGACTAAGTATAAGGATCAGTACAACAAGGCCGAACAATGCCCCGAACAACTTACCGGCGTACTTCGGATTACTAGATCCTGCAAACATGCAGAACATCACACCGATGATCGTCTGGAATAATAATGCACGGCTGATAGACAGTGGTATTGCCATCAACAGGGCGATCGTACCACCGATCAATACCCAGCGTTTGATACCATCCGGATTCAACCAGAAATAAAGTAAATAAGGGCCCAGTAAACTAAAGAACAAGGTTGTACCATTCGTAAAAGAGAAGGTACCTGGCGGACGGAAATACCCCATTGCACCACTAAAACCTGCACCACCTTCATCACCACCGACACCTCTGTTTACCCAGGCGCTCTGCGGACTATAGAACTGCAAAGCAATCAGAATCAGCATCGGTATCGATAAGGCTACCATAAACTTCCCGACCTGTATGACGTCCTTTCGTGTAAATAGTCCCTGAATAACGAATATCATGGGAAAATGGATCAGCAATATGCGCGCTCCAAACACGGCCACATAGGGATTCCCATGACCGACCGTTACGGCAAATACCAACCCGAGCACACCTATGATGGTCATCAGTGGCAAGGCGTAGGAAGGAATAAACAACCTGCGATGCCAGCACATCAGGATCAGCCATAAAGCGATCGGATCACGTACAACCAGCAAAGGCGTCGCCAGCGGTGTCAGGAACCATTTACGCAAAGCGCCCTCAAATAACAGCAGCAGCAGATATGCCCACACGCCTTGCTTCAGCCGCAGCATGAACTTCTGATCGTTCATTGCTGTGATCTCGCGAAAGCGCCGGGATGCCAGGTCGGCCATACGATCCGCCGTCATATTATTGGGATGCTGATTATTCATTTTCACACTTATACAAACGTCATGTAATTAAACTTTTGAGATAGCAGCGGCAAGCTCCTGCCCGTACACTGCCCATGGTCTGCTGCGGGCCTTTTCCATCGCTGCCAGCCCCGCTTCGGCGACACTGTCAGGATTGTTCAGCAAAGCAGCAATCGCATCATATAAAGCATCCGTCGAACCGGTAGCTGTCAGCCAGCCGTTCTTTCCATCCGTGATCAGATCCGGTCCCGCAGTACGGTCAGTCGTAATCACCGGTGTGCCTTGTGACATCGCTTCTGTGATCACCAGTCCGAATCCTTCAAACAACGAAGGGAAGATGAATACATCCTGTGTTCGCATCAGCTTCAGAATGTCTGCATGTGCCAGACTAGGAATGTAGGTATGCTTCGCCAGTTCTTTATCCAGTGCCGGACAGTTATCCGACATCTTCTTTCCCACGATTGTCAGTTCTACCGCATTGCCCAGTTTATCAGCAGCAGCAAAAAGATCGGCGATACCTTTCCTTTGTGACAGACCACCTACAAACAATATTTTCAGTGGCCGGCCGGATATTTTATCATAGTCCCTTGTAGCTGACACAGCGGGGAAACCATAAGGTATCACATCAATCTGTGCAAGCTGTCCGGGGTAATCTTTCAGTGTTTTGGCAGTAAAACTGCTGGCTACAAAAATCCTGTCGGCCAGTTGTAGCTCTTCGTCTTTTCTATCCAGTTTTTTCTGAGAAGCGCTCAGGCTCGATATGGTATTCTTCCATGCCGGCCAGCGTTCCAGTTCCTGTGACAACAGACGTTGAGAAGCGCGCCAGTAACCTATCGGCAGGTCATACAGGCGTTTCAGCCCCAGGCGGTCTGCTTCTCTGAATGAAAGCATGGCGCCATCTTCATAGGCATACACCGCATTTGCTTTACGGGCAACACTTTTCAGACGGGCAGCCACTCTTCTGTCCATGGCATGATAAACAGCATCTACTGAGAACATGCCTTTTTCCTGCCTTGTAAGGCTTTTAAAGCCCGCTTTTGTCGCTGCAAGGCGTCCCAGTTCATGCCAGGGATGTAAGCGGGTATATGCTTCCAGACGTGGTTCATAACCGCGACGCTTGATTTCTGACAGTGGTCCGAAACCGGCAAGGCGTCCGAATGCAGATCCAGGAAAGCTGGCAATGGCCGTATGAAACTCAGACAGTATGCCTGCATCTGCGAGACCAGCTACTGCAGCTCTCAGATTGGCATTACCGGTGGGATGTGATATAATGACCATTGTTAGTTTTGCTTTTGAAGTCCAAGTACATTACTCCAGGCAGTGCGTAATGCCACGGCAGAAAATCTCTTTGCATACAGGTCCTTCTGCGTCGTCTTTGTCACCAGTCCGCTCCTGATATCTTTTGCAAATGCCAGTACAGCGTTTTTTGCAGCTTCATAATCCACTGCTGCCGATATCACTCGTGTGGACAAAGGATCACAGGCAATGTCCGGAATACCGCCTCTGTCTGTCGCCAGCCAGGGTAATCCTGCACTCATTGCTTCCAGCAGACTGATAGGCAGTCCCTCCGGATGTACAGATAGCAGCAGATAGGCGTCCAGTTGCGCTATAGCGCCCTTTAAACCCGCTTCTCCTGCAAAGGTACCGTGATAATGTACATTGGGATATTGATCGAAATAAGGAGCCGGATAATTCTTTCCTTCTCCCCACAGATGAAATTCCACTTCGTTTTTCAGATCTGCGTCTTCACTCATTCTGCAGATCAGATCGATGCCTTTCTCTGCAATCAGACGGCCATAATAACCGAAGCGCAGTTTACCTGAATTATTTTCGGTGAAAGAGACTTCCACATTTCTGGAGAAACAGGGAATCGTGTCCACCTGACGTTGCAATACGCTTTGCATATCGCCTGCATTTCTGTGTGAACAGGCAATAATGGTATTGGCAGTATGCAATGTCTTTTTATATTTCTCGCCCCAGGTAGCCTGGTCTTTCGCATCACCGGAAGTATGGTGATGATGTACCCAGGTGGCATAACCCGGCAGCATACGGGACAACATCCAGATACTCTCTCCCTGACCATTGGTATAAACGGCGTCGTATTTACGGGAGCTGCGCAGTTTTAATCCTGTCTGCAACATCCACAGTAAACGTTTGTAGGAACGGCCGTGTCTTCCGAAGTGTACCTTACGACAGATACTTCTGTAGAACTGCTCTGTTTCGCCGGTAGTCGCTGCATTCAGCACCACCAGGTCAATTTCCGTACCGTTAGCAGCCATCTGCCGGCAGAATTCCAGCAGATGGCTTTCTATACCACCAGTTTCCATTAACTGGGTAGAATAAACCAGTATACGTTGTTTATCAGAAACCTGCGCCATACACTCTCTGGATCTTTTCTTTTGCAAATCCTGTGCGGTAAGACAGTACAACGCTCATGCGGTACAGCTTAGACAACAGGTTAGCTTTCATTCTGATCAGACGGTAACGCATTTTACCTGATACCTGTACAGCATTGGCGCCTTCTTTCACAGAGTCAGCTACCAGCTCTAACAGGAACGCTTTTCTCTTTGCCAGCGCTTCTTTGTTGACAGGGGAATCGTTGAGACCTGCATCCCCTTTATCGAGGATATCCTTATAGGAAATAATATCGATGAACTCTGCTACCGTTGCCAGACGCGGGTCAGCAGGATTTGGATGGATCAGTTTCACGTTTGCACCCATACCCAGACAAGGCAGTGCACAGTGGATCTTGGTGGTCAGGATCAGGGATGCATTGCAGTAACGCGCCAGCAGACTGTTCATGTGCTCTTCTGATACTTTTGCATATGCTTCGATGCTACCACTTGTATCCGGCGGATCGTGAGATACTCTCACCATCTTCTTACCCAGTACTTTTTCCAGTTTGGCAACCACTGCATCCGGTACCGGATGGTCTACGTTATCAACCAGGATGATCTCGCCATCAGGATTCTTGTTGATAGGACCACGTGGTTTGGAGGTGATGGTCAGACAGCTGGAATAGTAAGCAGGAATGCCCCAGCCCAGCAGCAGACGTAAAGTTTTTGTATCACGGCAGCCGATAGGTGCGTGCTGTTTGAAATGCTCTCTTACATGTTCGCTTGACAGCAAAGCAGAGTTAGCGACATGCACAGCGGCATATAAAGGCGTAATATTATCCGGTGCGGGAAACTTCGCAAAAGAGTGCATGTACCAGCCGTTAGCGACCAGCAGTCCGCTATCTCTGCCTGCCAGGTCAGCCAGTGCTTCCCTGTCAGCTACCTTTGCGCCTTCAGGCAAGAGGTCCTTTGCGACCATTCCCTGAAGTACATCTCCGATATTATTGCGGAGTAATCCTTCTACCTGATAGTAATATGTCATATAGTTTCTTTGTTATTTTCAGTGGGTAATGAGTTGTTTGTTTTGCTGATCTTCAGGAAAGTGTATGAAACATTCATCACTACCTGTATCAGCTGTATCATGATGTTCATGAAGAGTACACCGCGCAGGGACGATACATCGATAAATGCGACGCCCAATGCGATCGATGCAATACTTACCGGAATGGAGATGAACGGGTTGATAGCCCAGCTCCTGCTTGTGAACAACGAAAAAGTAGAAGCAGCGATAATACCGAGACAACTGATGGTGATCTTGAGTACTACCTCGTTTGTCAGATTCGAATAATTCGGTCCCAGTATTTTCAGGATCTGTGCAGAGAAGAGCCATGCCGTAAAAACGATGCAGACACCCATTGCCAGTAATCCCCCCTGTATCTGCACAAAACGTCGCATCAGCAACGCCTTGTTATTAGGCAGTCTTGAAAACCTCGGTAAGATCACAGTGCCAAAAACGATCGTAATAAAACTCAGCGCCATTGACAACCTGTCCAGTGCGCCCAGCTGTGCCACCCCTTTGGTCGTACCGAAGATGGAGATCAGCCAGATCGTGATCTGTCCGGACAGACAGGTGTAGATTCCCATGGGCAGCAGACGGCGTACCATCTTCATAATATTCTGCCTGATGGCAGGATCGGGTTTCTTATGCCAGTCCGCATACCCGGATGATATCTTCCGGAGGTTCATATTTCCCCATATCTGTGGCAATCCTGCTGCGAGTACTGCTACAAAAGCAAAAGGGAAAATAAAGATGGTCAGTGCCAGCAATACCAGCCTGCCTAAGTTCATGTAGACCTGGTTCTTCTGCAAGGGTGCAATGTCCTGTCTCAGCTTCGGCGCAATCTGCAGAATCGTACCTGACAGTGCCATGAAGAAAGAAGGAATAAGCGAAAGAACGATCAGGACAGACATCAGCCAGCTGGCTCCGTGATGCAGCATCAGGTAGATGAGCACCGGTATCGACACCAGTAAACTGCCCACCGCAAACTTGCGGCGAAGGTCCATCCCTGTAGCAAGGACAGTGCCTAACTGGTCACGGTCCTGCCATACTTTTCCGCCCTGAGACATCACACCGGTAGAGATACCACCGTCGGCCAGTACCGTCATTGTACCCAGCATGGTGTTAGCCAGTGTGTACAATGCATACTCTTCAGGTTGCAGCATACGGATCACAAGGATACCGCTGAATAAACTGACCGCCTGTACAAAAACCTGGGCGAAACCAGTCACGCTGACCAGTTTTACCCATTGCAGTGTTTTGGTGTACTTAGGATTATTCGATAACTGATTGAATACTTTTACGCGCATAACAGATTCCGGCAAAGCAAGCTCTTATCCTGCCAATTGTTCCCACTGAGTTTTACTGTCCTTTCTGAATATTTCCACGTCACAGGTTACCATTTCGCTTACCAGCTCCTGCAGATCGTATTTAGGTTCCCAGCCTAATTTTGTTTTAGACTTGGTAGGATCGCCTATCAGCAGTTCCACCTCTGTAGGACGGAAGTAAGCCGGATCTACCGCCAGTACCTGTTTGCCGATTGGCAGAATGAATTCTTTATTGCGGCAGGCGCTTACATAAGCTACTTCTGCAACACCTGTACCTTCAAATTTCAGTTCGATACCCAGTTCATCAAACGCCATGCGTACAAATTCACGCACAGGTGTAGTAATACCGGTTGCGATCACATAATCATCTGGTGTATCCTGCTGCAGGATTCTCCACATTGCTTCTACATAGTCTTTCGCATGTCCCCAGTCACGCTGTGCATCCAGGTTACCCAGATACAGCTTATCCTGCAGACCCAGTGCGATCGCTGCAACTGCACGGGTGATCTTACGTGTTACGAAAGTTTCGCCACGCAGCGGACTTTCATGGTTAAACAGGATACCGTTGCAGGCAAACATACCGTATGCTTCTCTATAGTTAACGGTGATCCAGTAAGCATATAATTTAGCAACGGCATACGGGCTGCGTGGGTAGAAGGGAGTCGTCTCTCTCTGTGGTACTTCCTGTACCAGACCATACAGCTCAGAAGTGCTCGCCTGATATACTTTTGTTTTATGCTCCAGTTTCAGAATGCGCAGTGCCTCCAGTATACGCAGAGTGCCTATACCATCTGCATTCGCAGTATATTCCGGTGTATCAAAACTTACTTTCACATGGCTCATAGCAGCGAGATTGTAAATCTCGTCAGGTTGAGTTTCCTGGATGATACGGATCAGGTTAGTACTATCGGTCATATCACCGTAGTGTAATCTGAAACGAACATTTTCACTATGAGGATCCTGATATAAATGGTCAATTCTGTCTGTATTCAGCAAAGACGCACGGCGTTTAATACCATGCACCATGTATCCCTTTTCAAGCAGCAACTCTGCCAGGTACGCACCGTCCTGTCCATTTACACCGGTGATTAAAGCAACTTTCATACTCATATTTTTTAATTAAGATAAGTGGGGGGAATAATGTCATTAACTTCTGGAGAGTACGCTCACTGCCGGCTGGGAGATACCAATGCTGTAACAGATAAAACCGCTTTTCTCAAGATATGTGTTATCATAAATGTTCCTGCCGTCAAATACAACAGGGGTTTTTACTAATTGTTTAATGCGGTTCCAGTCAGGAAGGCGGAATTCGTTCCATTCTGTCACCAGCAATACTGCGTCAGCACCGTCAGCAGCGTCATACAGGTCAGTTGCCCAGGTTACGCTGTCATTCAGTGTCTTCTTCGCTTCATGCGCCGCTACCGGATCAAATACTCTCACATTTGCACCTGCTTCGAGCAATGCTTCGATCAGTACCAGACTGGAAGCTTCGCGCATATCATCAGTACCAGGTTTGAAAGAGAGCCCCCATACTGCGAATGTTTTATCTTTCAGCAGACCATCAAAATGTTTGTTGATCTTATTGAACAATACACGTTTCTGATCATTGTTTACTGCTTCTACCGCTTCCAGGATACGCAGTCCGTGACCATAATCCATACCGGTACGTACCAGTGCTTTCACATCTTTAGGGAAGCAGGAACCACCGTAACCAATACCCGGATAGATAAAGCTGTTACCGATTCTCGCATCGCTACCGATACCTTTACGCACTTTATTCACATCAGCGCCTACCAGTTCGCAGAGGTTTGCGATATCATTGATGAAAGAGATCTTAGTGGCCAGCATGGCGTTTGCTGCATATTTGGTCATTTCTGCGGATGCGATGTCCATAAAGATGATCGGACGGCCATTCAGCAGGAATGGATGATACAGACGCTCCAGTACTTCTTTCGCCCTGTCGGTGTTTACACCTACCACGATACGGTCAGGTTTCAGGAAGTCCTGAACAGCCGCACCTTCTTTCAGGAATTCAGGATTAGAAGCAACATCATAATCGATCAGTGCTTCTCTGTCCATCATTGCCTGTTTGATTTCCCTGTTCACTTTCACAGCAGTACCAACAGGTACAGTGCTCTTAGTCACCACTACCAGGTAATCGGTCATATGTGTACCGATTTCTTTTGCCACCTGCAGTACATACTGCAGATCAGCGCTACCATCTTCACCCGGAGGCGTTCCTACCGCGATAAACGCGATATCCGCACCAGGGATCACTTCAGCAAGACTAGTGCTGAATGACAGACGGCCGTTGTTATAGTTACGGGTAACGATCTCTTCGAGACCCGGTTCATAAATAGGTAAAATGCCGTTTTTGAGGTTATTGATCTTCTCGGCGTTAACATCCACACATACTACCTGCGTACCTACTTCTGCGAGGCAGGCGCCGGTAACCAACCCTACGTATCCTGTACCAATTACGATTGCTTTCATTTTATAAAAGTTGAGACGCGGTTAAACAATTTATATTACAATGTGACCATCTGTGTTTTTTGCAAAAAGTCGGCATAAGCTTGTGCCAGTCCTTCTTTGAGCGCTACGCTGTGTTTCCATCCGAGACTATGCAGTTTGGAAACATCCATCAGTTTACGTGGCGTACCGTCGGGCTTGGATGTATCAAAAACCAGACCTCCTGTATAACCTACCACTTCTTTTACTGTTTCCGCCAGTTCGCGGATGGTCAGATCCTCACCCGTTCCTATGTTTACCAGCTCTTTTTCATCATAATGCAGCATCAGGTAAACGCAGGCAGCGGCCAGATCGTCGGCATAAAGAAATTCACGTTTTGGTGTACCACTTCCCCAAACTGTTACGCTCGCTGCACCCGCTTCTTTCGCTTCATGAAAACGACGGATCAGTGCCGGCAGTACATGGGAATTTTCAGGGTGATAATTATCGCCGATACCATACAGATTCGTTGGCATTACACTGATAAAGTTGGCGCCATACTGGTCACGGTATGCTTCACATAATTTGATACCCGCAATCTTCGCGATCGCATAAGGTTCGTTGGTTGGTTCTAATGGACCTGTCAGCAGACTATCTTCCCTTAATGGCTGTGGCGCCAGTTTAGGATAGATGCAGGAGCTGCCGAGAAACATCAGTTTTTTCACACCATTCTGCCATGCAGCATGAATGATGTTGGCCTCCATAATAAGGTTATCGTACAGGAACTCTGCACGATAGGTGTTGTTGGCATGAATACCGCCAACTTTTGCTGCAGCCAGGAATACATATTCCGGCTTTTCTGTAGCGAAAAATTCATTAACAGCAGCCTGAGAGCGAAGGTCCATTTCTGTGGAGCTTCTTGTCGCCAGGTTATTATATCCCAGCGTTTGTAATCTTCTGCTGATAGCGCCGCCCACCATTCCACGGTGACCAGCTATATATATCTTATCGTTCAGTTGCATACGGTTCTATATTGTTTACAGCAGCTCGGGTCTGTTTTCCTTCACCCACTGATGCAGTTGTTTTACTTCCTGTCCTTTTCCTTTCTGTAAGATCAGCAGGGCTTCCGGAGTGTTTACCACTACCACGTTTTCCACACCTACCAATGCTACCAGTTTATCTTTTCCGATGACCATACTGTTAACCGGATCGCTTTCGATGAATACCGCCTGGTTGTTGCTGTAACGGTAGTGACTTGCCAGCGCTTCCGCCAGTGCTTCATAACCACCTACATCGCTCCATTGCATAGCGCTTGGTACCACCTTTACGATATCACTTTTCTCAAGCACTGCATAGTCAATACTGTCAGATGGAATTGCATTCATTGCCGCCAGCGGAATAACGCCGGTTTCCTTCCAGATCGCCGCTGCTTCTGCTGCTGACGCATAAATTTCTGGCGCGTATTCCAGCAGCTGTTGTAACAGCACACCGGCTTTTCCACAGAAGATACCACTGTTCCAGAGATAGTCGCCGCTTTGCAGCATTGCTTCCGCTGTAACGGCATTTGGTTTTTCAGTAAAGCGCACTACGTCATAACCGGCATACTGGATATAACCATATCCTGTCTCAGGGTAAGCTGGTTGCAGACCGATAGTCACCAGGTGGCCTTCTGCTGCCAGTGAAGCTGCTTTCTGAATAGTCTCAGCATACAGATCAGGCGTTCCGATCAGGTGATCGGCAGGCGTAATGAGCAGAAGCGTTTCAGGATCTGTGGAGAATGCCGCCAGTGCAATTGCAGCAGCGGTATTACGGCCTACAGGTTCCGCCATCATCTGGATATCGATAGCACCTGCTTCCTGCAGCTGACTATTCACCATGTCGGCCTGTTGTTCATTCACCACGGCCATCACACTATCACAGAAATTGTTATTACGTATCCACGTCAATTGCAATAAACTCTGCCCATCAAATAAAGGCAGTAATTGTTTGGGCGTCTGTTTATTTGATAGTGGCCAGAGACGGGTTCCTGACCCTCCACATAATAATACGTGTAGCATAGATGTCCAGGGTTGATATTTTTAGATAACATTGCCGACGCTGGCTTTCGCCGCACCGGAATATTCTTTAGCATTGTTATTAACCAGCATAAGATCACTTGTTTTCACAGTAGCGATCAGGGAGAAGCCCATACTGTACAATACAGCTTTCACTGTATTCTTACCGGCTTCCACTACCCTTCCGTGCTGGTGCATCAGCGGACCTGCAGTGATTCGGATCAGATCGTCTTCCTGGATCGGGAAGCGCTCAACCTGTACGTCCTGGTATTCACGCAGGAAACGTTTAATGAGTTCAACTTCATGATCAGGAATGCTGGCAGGTTTTCCTAACCAGTAAACGAAATTCACGATACCGCTTGTTTCGCGGACGAGTGTTTTCTTGTCCTCAGGAATGCGGACAAAAACATACGACTTGAAAAGAGGTTCTTCAACGATCTTTTTTCTGTCGCTCCACTGATGTGTTACTCTGTTTATTGGACAGTAAGTTTCGATTTGCTTACGAACAAGCGCATCGGCTACTTTTTTCTCCCATCTGGGTTTAGTATAGACTGCATACCAGGTGTGTGTCTTCTGTTCCATTTCAGTGGGTTTAGAAGTTAATAAAGCATGATTAATGAATGAATAACGATAAGGTGGAAACTATAAAGGCGGGAAAGAACAGGAAGAGAAGTGGCATAGCTTCGCCTCCTCAGTCACATGATGAGTAGTTTTCAATAAATATATGTCAGGGATATTCCGGCAAACTTCTCACCGGAATACCCTTATTACTTACTTAAAAATCTTTGTAAACCGTCCTTTCTTCACGGATCCGTTCTTGTGATCATCTGTATAGCCGTAGCCATAGCCCTGTCCGTTACCATAACCATAGCCTCCGCCATAAGCATATGCATAACCAGGTACTCCGCGCATCTTGAGGCCATTGAATACAATATTCAACTTGCCGAGATCTCCCTGTTCATAGAGATCTTCTATCATTTTGAGATTAAACTTCGGTGTTCTTTCATGACGCACAACATAGAGTGTAGCATCTGCAAACGGCGCCAGCAAACGGGCATCCGTTACCGGACCTACCGGAGCGGAGTCAATGATCACATAATCAAAGGTAGCTCTCAGTGTAGCCAGTAAATGTTCCAGTCTGCCATTCAGGATCAGCTCTGTCGGATTCGGCGGAATGACACCTGCAGAAAGCAGGTACATGTATTCATTATTCTCAATTGGCTGCTTGAGGATATCATTCAGTGATGAATGTCCTACCAGGTAATTACTGATACCCGGATGGTGCGGCACATTAAGGATCTTACTTACTTTTGGCTTTCTAAGGTCAAACTCCAGTAACACGACTTTCTTCTTCGTCAGGGAAAGACTCAGCGCCAGATTCACTGCCACAAAGCTCTTTCCTTCACCGGAGATAGAAGAGGTCACCAGGATCGTTTTATTGTCCCCGTTGATACCAATATAAGATAAACTGGTTCTCAATGCCCTGAACTGTTCTGCCACTGGTGTACGCTTGCCTTCTGTGATAGCGATCGCGCCACTCTTGTCGAACATGATCTCTGCAATGATTGGTGCAGAAGTGCCTTTTTCAATATCTGAACGGAACATCACCTTGTTGTTCATCAGATCTTTCACAGCAATGAAACCAGCTACAACAGCGATACCGGCGATCAATGCCAGTGCCATTACCATTGATTTCTTCGGACTGAAAGGATAAGACTCAGCTTCTGCCAGATCGATGATACGGCTGTCAGAAATAGCAGCAGCATATTGCAGCTGTGTCTCTTCACGTTTTTCCAGCAGGAATGTATAGATATTGTTTTTAATCGCTTGTTGTCTGCTTACTTCCAGCAAAGTTTTCTCTTTGCTCGGTACGCCTTTCAGCATACTCATGAAGCGGTTGTTCTGTGTACTCAGCTTAGCTCTTGAAGCTTCAAGGTTAGCGCGTAAACTGGTGATATTATCCATGATGGCAGGTCTCAGTTTGTCGATCTGTGCACTCAGACTAGCCAGCAGGGGACTATTTTCACCTGTCGTCTTTTTCAGTCTTTCGTATTGCAGTTCTGCATCCTGTAACTTGCTCAGCAATCCCAGTAAGGTTGCGTCTGCGATACCCAGTGTAGCCGGGACAAGGTTATCTTCTGTTTTCTTACCTCTTACATATTGTTCTACCGCAGAAAGTGTGGATAACTGCATATCGGCTTCGCTAAGTCTCACGTCGTTATCCTGTACGGCATTCAGGAAAATCTTACTCTGTTCACCGATATCAACGATACCTTCATTTGTTTTATATTCCTGTATCTGACCTTCTACCTGACTTAATTCGGCAGTGATGATACGCAGCCTGTCTTCCACGAACGCCATTGTTTTTGACGCCGTTTTATTCTTATCATCGATAGACGCGTTATCATAAGCTTTCATCACTTCGTTGAGCATATCCATACCTCTCTGAGGCACTGCATCAACGTATTCCAGTCTGAGTACATTGGAGTTTTTAGTAGCAGCAGCGATCTTCAGGTTACTGAGGAATACACCGCCCAGTACTTTATCTCCCGCTACACGCAGATAAAATCCTTCGCCATGCTGGCCTGCAGGATTATAACCTGGCACTGCTCTGATCACCATACGGCCCCATTCGGTATGTACAGTATCATTTAAAGGATAACTTTTTCCATCGAGGGAAACTTTCTGTCCTTTATAATCATATTGCAGTTCAACGATTTTGTTCTCGTCGGGATTGATCAGATCCGGATCAATAAAATTGAATTGCAGCGGACCTTTTTTATACATGGAAATGTCCCTGATCCTGCCCTTTTCGAAGACTTCTCCGTAAAGGTTCAGATTCCTTACAACTGTTTTTGCAATTGTTCTGGACTTGAGTATTTCAATTTCGTTATCAACTTTTTTGCCTCTGCCGAGCGGGTCCATCATCTCAATGATAGAGCTCTCGGTAGGACGCGTATCTTCTTTGATCAGCAAAGAAGATGTCATCTTATATAATGGGGTTGCATATCTCAGGTAAACATATGCTATTGAGAGAGAAATTATTGACGCAATCACAAATAGTGGCCAGTAAGGCTGGTATTTATGCCTGATCATTTCCAGAAGACCTGTATGCTCCTCCCTCTTTGTGCGCGTATTGATTACTTTCTGTTGCATGACTCTCAACACAAGTTTGTAGGATGAAAATATTGGTGTGACATCAGCGTGACTAATTCCTCAGTCTATCAATTGAAAGCACGATCAGAGATAATGTGCTGATGATGATTGGTATCGTAGTCCTGCTGCCAGTTGCTACAGCGACTTTCGACTTGTTAGGTTCAACATATACCACATCGTTGGATTGTAAGTAATAGTAAGGAGATGAAAGCACTTCCATACTATTAAGATTGAGTCTTCTGATCGTCTTTTCGCCGTTTACCTCTCTGATAAGCATTACATTTTCCTTCTTACCATAGACTGTGATATCTCCTGCTAATCCCAACGCTTCAAGAATCGTTATTTTCTCACTGTTGACATTAACTACTGTGGGGTGAGCTACTTCGCCGATAACAGTCACCCGGTAATTGAGGAAGCGAATCGTAACAACCGGATCTTTAAGCAGCTTCCGTTCGTTTAATTCATTTTGCAACTGTTTTGTAAGTTGTTCTTTGGTAAGTCCTTCTGCTTTGACTTTACCAAGTACCGGATATTCAATATATCCCTGTTCACTTACCAGGTAACCCGTTGCCTGGCTACCACCTCCTGGAGTTCCGGCAGCTGTAACACTTGGGGTGTTAAACACAACAGCGTCCTCGGGGTTCATACTACTAACAACAATTTGTAATACGTCATTTTTATGTATTACCGGCTCGAAATTTCCTTTTACAGGGGCAATAACAGTATCAGGCAGATCTTTGAAATACAAGGACTTCCTGGTGCTGACACAAGATGTAAAAAAGAAACAGCAGATAAGGACCGGAATAATAAAGATATAACGTAAATAATCCTTCTTTAGAATCATCTTACCGTTTTGAATATTTAAAGGTTTTTCTTCCGCGCTTTCCGTAGTACAATATTACTCTATAGCGGTTGTCATCACTACTACTAAATAGAGTAAAAAACGTACTCATAACACAAACGTGCCTACTGAAAAGAGTAGTGCTTTTTAGAGGAAGTGCATCATATTTTCAAATGAAAGCATTTGAAAAAAAATCCAAGAATTCGTAATTAAAAAGAAAGAATACAAACTATTTGACCAAATCTTCGAAATTAGTTCTGATTTGGTGGCAACATTAAGTTTTTGATAAATCTTCTTCAAATGCTGATTTACCGTAAACACTGTTACAAAAAGCTTCTCTGCCATCTCCTTATATGAGTAGCCTTCCTTGAGCAGCGCGAGCAACTCGTATTCCCTTTTTGTGAGCTTATGCTTTATATCCTCCAATGGATCCTTGGCGATATAATTAATCAGCAGGTGCGCTGCTTTTGGCGACAGCGTTCCACCTTCACTGACTGCATCCATGATTGAATGATAGATCTCCATCAGACGACTGGTCTTAATAATATAACCGCTCGCACCCTGACGGATCGATTCAATAACGTAATGCTTTCCATCGTGCCCTGATAATACTATCAGCTTGGCATCAGGGTAGATACGTTTAAGTTCCTGCATCCCTTGTATACCTGATTCCCCTGGCAGCGAAATATCCAGTAATATTACGTTCACCTCTGTTTCCTTAAATGGAAGTGCTCTGAATTCCTCCATCGACTTACAAGCAAAAACAACCTTACACTCCTGAAAATCTTCTAAAAACTCTTTGTAATTGTTCAACTGGAAATAATTGTCTTCTATAATTCCAATATTGATCATAGGGGTAATAAGTTGACAAGGTTTATAATCGATTCAATAAAAAAATATGGCATATATGTATGGCTTCGTGTCACAAAAATAATTCCAAAAACGAGAATTTATTCGGCAATTTTGTAACTCGTTGATTCCGAGAACAATAAAGATTAGGTCGGCTTGACTCAATATCTAATGGCCTAATTTTAAACCCATTGTATTTATATATATATGATCTTTCGGTTAACTTTTTCTCGATATTCACGTCATGTGTCACTGGTTTAGTAAAAATACGTTTTTAAATTAAATACTCACTGGTTAATTATTCCTTTATTAAGTATTTTGCCTTTCAATTGCTTTAAATCTGTGTATTCAACACTTGTGGAGATTATCTACATATTGTTGAGCTCAATATCTCATAAATTTTAACCATCGGCGATTGTAAACTATAGAACAATGAACTCCACAAATTCTTCCGGAAGCGATGCATTGCTTAGTAATGCAAGTAATGTTATAGCGATCACTGCACATGAATTCAAAACGCCACTCACTACAATAAATTCAATAGTCGACCTGCTTACTAGCAAATTACAGGCCGATCATGTCATGAATGACTTTTATCTGAAAAATTTATCACGGATTTCATCTGAAATCTTTGCTTTAAACAGCATGGTGGACGAAATGCTGACGATAAATAATATTCTTAATGGCAACATTCAAAGCAACAGAGAGATGATGGATATCGGCTCACTGCTATCTCCCTTAAAAGAGCAGTACCAAGCCTTTCCAGACGATGGCAGATCATTGATCATCCACATCACAGGTATACCACAACCGATATGTGCAAGTCCTGCACAACTCTCCCGTGCGCTATCAAACCTTATCAGCAATGCATTCAAGTATTCCAGAAAAAGCGATCCGATACTACATCTGGACTACCAGGAAAAAACTGTTGTGATTACAATTACAGATGATGGTATCGGCATTCCTGAAAAAGATCTTCCACAACTGTTTCAACCTTATTTCAGGGGTAGTAATACAGATGGCATTGCCGGTACAGGCTTAGGTCTGAGCATCGTCAGCTCATTCATCACCGCTAACGAAGGAACTATCACCGTCAATAGTCAGCCTGACAAAGGCACGGTTTTTACAGTTACTTTCAGGTACCCTGATACCTGTCAGTAAAATATATACATGAGCGCCAGAATTCTTTTAATTGAAGACAAAGCCGGACTTTTAGACACATTAAAAAGTCTGCTTGAATTACACAACTACACCGTGTATACTGCCAGCAACGGTCAGGAAGGATTATCCATCGCCAACAGATATCTGCCTGACCTGGTCATCAGTGATATTACCATGCCCGTTTTAAATGGATATGCATTACTCGATAGTTTCCGCATCGATCCGCAGCTTTCAAAAATTCCCGTATTAATTGCCAGTGCAAAAAATGAAGCGCATGAAATAGAACTCGTCATGCAGAAAGGCGCCGCAGGTTATCTGACCAAGCCTTTTGTGTTTGCACATCTGCATCAAGAAATAAAACGACTGCTGGGCAATTCCATGACTGCGTCCAAAGAATAAAAACAGTGTAAATAAAAACACGATACACAGGTGAGGTGCTCACCTGTGTCATTGCCATTGTGTAAAATGAAGCTGCTTTTACTGGAGACTATCTCGCATCAGCTTATCAAACTTCGTCCAGTCAATTTTAATGCTGTTCTTTTTCATAAAGCCATTCGGCTGATACTCCAGGGCGCCATGAGAAATGTGTATGGTGCCCAGTATCTTTCCATCCTTCTTCACCTGGAAGGTAGCATCTGCTTTGCCTAATTCTGTTGTAGGTAATTCAAAGAATACACGGTGTTCTGCCATGATGGTTGGTTTTTGGAGTTAATAATGCTGGTTGACTAATTGGCTGCTTACACATAACCTGCTGTTCGGTATATAAGGATCATTTACAATAGCTACAGGGATTTGTGATACCAACTGTCTTATATGACACACCGAAATAACAAATTCTCTGATTATCAATCGTTAACACCCTGTTAATACAAACTGACCCTTAAAGCCCCTTTCCGGGATGAAGCATAGTTCCGGCATAGAAGCGTCGTATATACGCCGTATATGCGTCGTGTCAACCCTGTTTTTTGCCCTGATAGGGGGCATTTAGGACAAAAGACTCCTCCTTTTTACATAACTATGTGCAAATCACTTATTAAAGAGCTATCTGGTACGTTGATGCTTCGTTGCTGAACGAAGCATCAACGTACCAGATAGCTTATATAGTAAAACAAGGACAAATAAACCACTAATCAGACATAAGGAGGAAATGTCGATCCGGCTCAAAAAAAGCAAAAAACAGCCTTGTAGATACCAATACGCCCTTTTTTACCTGCTGTTGTGAGCTGACTATTTCACAAGCATCACTGAACCCCTGTATTCCTTCGGTTCATTTTTGCTGGTCGTGAATGTACAGACATATACAAATGACTGCGGGGTCTGCGCAACACCCCGGGAATAACCATCCCAACCTGCCTTAGGATCGCTCGTCTGAAATACCAGACTGCCCCAGCGGTTAAAAATACTCAGACGATAATTAGTCACTGCATCATAGATCCTCGGACGAAACACATCATTGGAACCATCACTGTTAGGACTAAACGCAGATGGCATCATCACAAAACAATGCTGATTAGGAGAAGTGATCACTGTATTTCCACCATCAGCACAACCATTCGCATCTTCTACTTCATAGCGATAATCACCGGCTTTGAGATTACGCTGTAAACTATCAGGCTGCCATGCTTCACCGTTGACACGATATTTATACGGACGTGTGCCACCATCTACTTCCCAGCGGATGATCCCATCATTCACTTCACTACAGCTACAAGGTTCCGTAGCAATCTTATTGATCACCAGCGGCGCTGGTTCCTGAATAAAAATATTAAAGGTATCCCGGCACACCTGCTGGTCTTTTAATACAAATACATAATTACCGGGTCGCAGATGATTAAATGTACGTGCATGCGTTTCCTCTCCATTCAATGAAAGATCGTAAGGGGGTAGTCCGCCGCTTATATCCAATGCAATGGCACTTTTATTTTCTCCTGCGCAATCAGATATAGTGACTGCTTTCTCTGTCTGCAGATCAGAAGCGCTTACCTCTACAGCGCCTTTTGCCGTCACGCCATTCGCAGCTGTAACCGTCACCGAATACATTCCCGGCAACAGGTCAGAGACCTGTGAAGTCGTATAATTACCGGGTGTCCACAGATACGTATAAGGCTCCGCTCCTCCTTTTACTTTTACCTGTACACTTCCTGTTCCTTCATTCTTACAGGAAGCGGTAGCCGTCAGCTCAGTACGCAGTATTTGTCTGATCGTAGAAAGGTTATCCACAAACACGAGTACCCCAAAGCTGCTGGTAGGACATGTTTCAGCCGGATAAGCATACAACGCAATGTAATTATGTGTCTGCCTGGGTGTGAATATCGCATTCCATCTGCGCCAGGCAGTATCGGTAAAACTACCGGAGGTCCATAATAGTTCTGCCGTATCACCGGGTGCGCTCCCGCCAAAGATGGCCAGGTTACCATAGCAATGTTTATGACCATACATTTCATTGAATGCAAGATCAAAAGACATACTGTAAGTCCTGTCTTCGACCAGCGGTTCTGTCAGCTCCTGCTCAATACCTTCCCTATATACGGGTCCGCCCTGCAGGCCAACGAAAGTGCTTCCTGCATTAGCAGATTTAAACACTCCCATTACACCAGGTAATACATCCGGTGTATTGGCCGCAACCAGCCAGCCCGTAGGCGCTACTTTAACGCCGGGCTTTCCTTCAAGTGAGGAATTACGCAAAGTCAGATGCTGTGCAGATGCTACATTCAGCAGACAGCTCAACAACAGGATCATACATAGAACACATACCCTCATAGAAAGATATGTGAGATAACAACATGGTTTTCCCTTTAGCCGGGTGTGGCCGGCCTGGTTAGTTACAATCATAGGAATATTAGTTAGAACACAATCAATAAAACATCGTCTTGTTCTTGTGATTAGCAATTCCAATGGATATGGAAGAGCAGCCCAGCTGGTTCGTCTGATTTAATTCACAGGTATGGTGAAGAGGACATGGAGAATCCTCCGCTAATTAAATTAATGGCTTGCTTTGAGTTTACATTCCCAGTTCAATAAAGATACAATATGTTTTAATATAATATATAGTTTTTCTTAAAATTTAACTCGCTTATACAATTAGTACTCAATATAGTAGCGCGCTCTACAGCAAAAAATAAAGGCATAGGTAAACCTATGCCTTTTATGAGTACAGATGATCTCAAAACTATGTTTAAACTACCCTTTATTTCGGAACAAGCAAGGGTAGATTAACCCACTGTCATCTGTTTTCTTTGTCGCGCCTTTCAAGGTCGCGTTTGTCTTTATTTTTCTCAGACGATTCTTTTTTGTCTTTGGGGATGATCACCTTCAATGTATCGTCTGCTGTCTTTTCACGGGTGATATCACGACTGTAGTCATTACCCAGATTCGGACCTCCCTGTTCCAGACCGGTGCTACCGATCGACCTGTCTCTTACTGCCATAATCATACGTTTTTATGGTTTTAAAATATAAGTCTACTCAGGATAAAGAAAGTTCCAAAACCATGCCAGCAAAAGCAGGCACGTCTATAATACTCAATGATTTGTATATGTGAAAAATCTCTTAAAATTTTTCGCCGGATTGATCATTTTCCCGGATTCCACTGTTTTTTCCGGGATTTTAGTGGTACCTTACAGGTGCAGAACCGACTGCAACCTATGCCTAATAACTATTCCCGATGCAGCATTTAGTATAATCAATGAGCATCTGAGACTAAACCTGTAAGTATGAAGGATAAGCTGCCTTATATCACCTCCACCTACTTTATATCCCTGATCAAAGCGTATTTGCAGGGCCATAAAACAAAACCCGAGATACTTGCCGAAACAGCAGATCTGCTTCCGCCTGCTGCCCATCATGAAGTCAGCCAGCTGCTCACTGCTGCGGCACACCAGATGAATGATGCCTTTTATGCAGATATCGTAGACAGCATTCAACATACTTCCGGTACCGTACCTACCCGAAAAGGACTGATTCATCACCTGGAAGCACTGCTCAACAAACAGATCAGTGTACAGGAATTGCTGGACTGGGCCACCTGGTACACGCTGGAAGAAGATCAGCTCAGCGCTGGTATTATGGATGATTTTGCTGTGGAGTATTTCTGTTTTGATTTCCTGCCTGCACATCATGCGGAACTGACAGATGCACAGTTCAGACAGGTCTTGCAGTTATTCCGTGCTATACCGGAAAATACATTAAAGGAAAAAATTGCCCTGGCACTGATCATCGATAAAGAAAGACAACACTTCCTTTACTTCTTACGCAGTTTCCTGGAACAGCCGCAACATACCGATGCCCTGAATACCTATCTCATGGCAAAATTCGGCATGGACCACCGCAGTTTCCCTTATATACAGGAACTGCTGGCCATACAATCGCAACCGGAAAAACTGGAAGCATTGCTGGAAAAAGCACGTTTGTCGGCAGTTTAACTGACCATCAGACTACATCCTCTCAAAGCGGAATTATCCAGACGGCCAAGTACTTCAAAACTTCCGTCTGCACGTAATTTACCAATATCGTCTGTGGCAATGAATGCGCAGGAATAGACATTCGCGAGGTCTACCACATTGATAACGCCGGCAGCATTAGCGGCTGACAGCTGAAAGGGATCATTTTCATCCCTGACTAATATTTTCATCCATGGCGGCGTGGTAAATAAGCCGTCCCCATAGGAATAAGCCTGTGATAACAGTTCCGTCATGCCATATTCTGCATGAATCTGTTTACAGCCCAGTCTTTCTTTCAGATAGCCATGTACCTGCTGACGGGTCCACTCCTCGCGGCGGCCTTTCATACCGCCGGTTTCCATGACAATGGTATTTTCCAGTTGCAGATGATAATGCTCTGCGAAGTCCAGTAAACCGAAGGTCACTCCTATCAGCAATGTCTTTTGCTGACGCGCTTCCAGTTCCTGCAGGTGTGCAGCCAGCTTATCATGCTCATACAGGTAAAACCCGCTTTCCGCATGTCCGCTCCGTTTTACCATATCCTGCACCATGTATACCAGGGAAGAATGCTGTCTTTCCAGGTAGGACGGTAGTAATCCCAGTACCACAAAATCGGAAACAGGACCATAAAACCGCTCAAAACCGGCCAGGAAACTCTGCTCATAGACAGCGGCTTCCTTTACCAGGTGCCGGCTGTTGATGGTCTGGGTAGTACCACTGCTTTCAAATACCAGTTCTGGGGCGAAGGAACCACACGTAACTGTATGTGTCTTAAAGAATTGTATAGGTAGAAAGGGAATCTGCAGCAAGGAGCGTATTTCGGAGGGCTTCCGGTGCAGGGCGTCAGTATAAGCCCGGTAAATATCATTTTCCCTGTACTGGTACCGGAAAAGCTCCAGGGCCGCTGCTTCCGTATCCTGCTCCTGTAATGTAAATAGTGCTGCCGTATTGATGCCACTCATGTCGCTTGCTTTGAACGCACAAATTTAGGGTATACGTAACAATCAAACGATATTTTACGTTATAACTCAGTGGTGCCGCTCGTCTGTCGGTATTAGCTTGACTTAAAAAAATAATGTACGTTTGTTATATGAAGAAAATACTCGTTTTATCCCTGTTTGCAGTGGCAGCTATCTGTGGCGCTTGCGGAAAGGATTCCATCGGCACCAAGCCTATGCTCACTTTCCTCTCGTATTCCTACTCCCCTGTGATTTCCTCCATAGGGATGGATGTTAACTTCCAGGTAAAGGATGGTGACGGGGATATTGAAAATTCCTTCAATTTCGCTGCTATCTACGATACCAAACCAGTTGATACTGCCTTTGAATCCCGCCCCATGCCTGGCGTGGAGGCTCATAAAGGAACCAATCTGACGGCGGAGGTCATTTTACATCTCCAACCAACAGATTTTCCGCAGACCGGTGATCAACCGATCCTGAAAGACAGTTTACATTACCTCGTTTTCATTACCGACAATGCTGGTAATATCAGTGACACGATTGTGACGCCGAAAATAGAAGTACTCTACCAATAGTCAATTAAGAAATTAAGAATTAGGAATTAACAATTAAGAATTACGCCGTTAGATAAGGGCAATTCTTAATTGTTAATTCTTAATTCTTAATTGTTTTATATTTGATTTATGGACAAATTCCACGAACTCCAGAACAAGATCGCGACAGCCATGCTTGGCGGCGGTGAGGCACGTATCTCCTCTCAACATAAAAAAGGAAAACTTACTGCAAGGGAACGCTTACAGCTACTGCTCGACGAAGGCTCCTTCGAAGAATTCGACATGTTTGTGCATAACCGTAACCGTGGGATGACCACTGACCAGGAACAATTTCCCGGCGATGGCGTCGTAACCGGCTATGGTACTGTCAACGGACGCCTGGTATATGTCTTTTCACAGGACTTTACCGTATACGGCGGCAGCCTTTCCGAACCACATGCCCGTAAGATCTGTAAGATCATGGACCTGGCCATGCAGAACGGCGCTCCACTGATCGGTCTCAATGACAGCGGCGGTGCACGTATACAGGAAGGAGTGGTTAGTCTGGGTGGCTATGCCGATATCTTTTACCGTAATACCCGGGCTTCCGGTGTGATTCCACAGATATCTGCCATTATGGGGCCCTGTGCAGGCGGTGCTGTCTACTCTCCCGCCATCACTGATTTTATACTGATGGTAGAAGAAACTTCCTACATGTTTGTAACCGGCCCTAACGTTGTTAAGACTGTTACACATGAAGAAGTAACGGCCGAAGAACTGGGCGGCGCACATACCCATGCTGCAAAAAGCGGCGTTACCCATTTTGCCTGTGGCAATGAAGTAGAATGTATCCGTAACATCCGGCAACTGCTTAGTTATATGCCACAGAACTGTGAGGAAGACGCCCCTGTCTACCCATACGAAGCGGGTGATGAAATAAGGTCCTCCCTTAATACCATCATTCCTCCCAGTTCCAATCAGCCTTATGACATGAAAGACGTCATCAGTGAACTGACCGACGCAGACAGTTTCCTGGAAGTACATAAAGATTTTGCAGAAAATATTATCGTAGGCTTTGCCCGCATTGCCGGCAGAAGTATCGGTATAGTGGCCAATCAGCCCGCCCATCTTGCGGGGGTGCTGGATATTCATGCCTCTGTAAAAGGCGCCCGCTTTACCCGCTTCTGTGATGCCTTTAATATTCCGCTGCTGGTACTGGTAGATGTACCTGGCTTCCTGCCCGGCACCGATCAGGAATGGAATGGGATCATCACCAACGGCGCCAAACTGCTCTTTGCATTGAGCGAGGCGACTGTACCTAAGATCACCGTCACCACCCGTAAGGCTTATGGCGGTGCTTACTGTGTAATGAACTCAAAACATATCGGCGCCGATCTCAACTTCGCTTTCCCACAGGCAGAAATTGCCGTAATGGGACCTAAAGGCGCTGTAGAAATCATCTACAAAAAAGAAATCGACGCTGCTCCCGATCCGGAAGCACGCATGAATGAACTGGTGACCGAATACACGGAACGCTTTGCCAATCCTTACCTGGCAGCAGAAAAGGGCTACATTGATGAAGTGATTGTACCCGATCAGACGCGTATTAAACTGATCAAGGGCTACGCGATGCTGGAGAATAAGGTGGTGAGCATGCCGAGAAAGAAACACGGAAACATTCCTTTATAATATAAATTAGGAATTAGGAATTAGGAATTATAATAAGAAATTAAAAAATTAAAAAATCTACCCCGATCTTCGCACTCAATTCCTAATTCGTAATTCCTAATTCCTAATTGAATAATGCGCGGCCTGTTCAATTTTATTATTTTCTCTTCTATCTATGTCGCCTGTATTGCCATCGTCATGATATGGCAGACCAATGCCCTGTTGCATGTACAGAATATTAACCGCGCCTATTACTTCTTCGTATTCTGCGCTACTATGTGCAGTTATAATTTCCACTGGTACCTTACTCCGGCCGATTACTCCGGCTCTGAACGCATCCTGTGGGGAGCAAGACATAAAAATTTACAGTTGGGCTTATGTGCCGTCGGAGCTATTGGCGCGATGTATGGCTTCTGGTTGCTGAAAGCACATTGGCTGGCACTCAGTGGCGCCGCAGTACTTACCTTCCTTTATTCCGCGCCTAAACTGCCCCAGAAAGCCTTTATATGGCTGCGTAAGATTGCGATAGGAAAAACACTCTTCCTGACTACCGTATGGATCTATGTAACCACCGTCATGCCGGTGCTGATAGAACAGATACCTTATTCACATCACCTGTTATTATTTGCCTTACATCGTTTCTTCCTGGTATATGCACTGTGTATCCTCTTCGATTACAGGGACCTGGAATCAGACAAAAAAGAAGGTATCCGGTCGCTGATCACCTGGTTAAGCCCACGTAATCTTAAAAAACTGTACATCACCTCGCTGATACTATCTGCCCTGTTTGCCCTGGCATTATATCCGGTAGATAACTGGTTACTGACAGCCGTGCTGCTGGCGCCGGTATTGATAACAACACTGATTACACGATACACCCTGAAAACCCGCTCTGATCACTATTATTATTTCGTAGTGGACGGCATGGTCATGCTCTCTTCCCTGCTTCACTTTATCATTGCTAACATATAGCCGGTACCCGGATTGCTGTAAGCTGCCAAACACTTACTTTTGCAGCAATTAACTTGTAACAGCAATGTCTAAAAAGCAAAAATCCATACTCAGCAAAGAGGCGCTTACGTTCCTGAGGACTTACCTCAATAATCCATCCCCTACCGGGTTTGAGAAAGAAGGACAGAAATTGTGGCTGGAATACCTGAAGCCATATATTGACGAGCAATACGTGGATGCTTATGGGTCGGCAGTCGGCATTATCAATCCTAAAGCCCCGTTTAAAGTGGTGATAGAAGCACATGCTGACGAGATCTCCTGGTTTGTCAATTACATTTCCCCTGAAGGTTTAATATATGTTATCCGCAATGGTGGCTCCGATCAGCAGATCGCACCTTCCAAACGTGTACACATCCATACAGAAAAAGGCATTGTAAAAGCTGTGTTTGGCTGGCCGGCAATTCATACCCGCCTGCGTAGTACAGAAGGTAAAGATCCACAGCCAAAAGTGGAAAACATCTTCCTGGATTGCGGCGCACGCAACCGTAAAGAGGTAGAAGACCTGGGTATCCATGTTGGCTGTGTAGTGACTTTCGAAGATGGCTTCGAGGAACTGAACTATGACTACTTCATTTGCCGCGCACTGGACAACCGTATCGGTGGTTTTATGATCGCGGAAGTAGCCCGTATGCTGAAAGAAAAGAAACAGAAGCTGCCATTCGGATTGTACATTGTTAACGCTGTACAGGAAGAAGTAGGATTACGTGGCGCTGAGATGATCGCTAAAAGGATCAAACCTGATGTAGCCATCATTACAGACGTAACACATGACAGTACAACGCCGATGATCAATAAGAACATCGAAGGGGAGATCCGTTGCGGTGCAGGTCCGAGTATCACTTATGGTCCTGCGGTACACAACATTCTCCGTGACCTGATCATCGACACCGCTAAAAAGAACGATATTCCGTTCCAGCGTCATGCAGTAAGCCGCAGCACCGGTACTGATACAGATGCTTTTGCTTATTCCAATGACGGAACGCCATCTGCCCTGATCAGCATTCCATTACGTTATATGCATACGACTGTGGAAATGATCAAGAAGGATGATATCGAAAACACCATCCAGCTGATCTACCAGACGCTGTTGAACATCACGCCAAAAACAAACTTCAAATACCTGTAAATCATCAGATTTCGGGTTAACCGAAGTACAGATACAAAGAGGGAGTACGCCGTCAGGCATACTCCCTCTTTTATGTATCGGATATTTGTTATTATAAGATCAAAGGAAATAAGCAATGCCCAGTGCATAACCTTTCATTCCCAGTCCGCAGATGCTACCTACGCAAACAGGCGCGATCATGCTCTTATGACGGAATTCTTCCCTGGCGTGAATATTACTGATGTGAATTTCCAGTACCGGTGTTTTTACAGCGGAAATCGCATCCCGCAGGGCTACAGAGGTATGTGTATAACCGCCTGCATTGAGCAGGATGCCATCATAGGAAAAACCTATTTCGTGCAGATGATTGATCATTTCACCTTCGATATTGCTCTGGAAATAAGTAAGCTGCACATCGGGATATTGGGCTTTCAGCCTTTCAAAATAAGACTCGAAAGACTCATTTCCATAGATACCAGGCTCCCGCTTTCCGAGGAGGTTTAAATTAGGTCCGTTGATAATCGCTATCTGCATATATTGATGATTCGTATGAATAAATACTATTCTTAATTCCTAACTCCTAATCGCCCCCCTTCACATCCCCATCTCCGCTGCCTTCAATTGTTAATTCTTAATTCCTAATTCCTAATTTCCACCTCCCTCACATCCCCCATCTCCGCTGCATTCAATTGTTAATTGTTAATTCTTAATTCCTAATTTCCACCTACTCTCCGCCCCAGCGGAAGGTCTGTTGTTCAATTCCTGCCAGATCAAGCACCCGGTCTACGACGGTCGCCGCTACTTCTTCTATTGACTTGGGTACGCTGTAAAAAGAAGGCGTAGCCGGACAAATGATCCCACCGGCTTCTGTTACTGCCAGCATATTTTTAATATGCATCAGGTTATAAGGCGTTTCCCTGACAACGCAGATCAGTTTTCTTCTTTCCTTGAGTACGACATCCGCTGCACGGGTGATCAGGTCATTGGAGATGCCCGTGGCGATACGCCCCAGGGTGCCCATTGAACAGGGGCAGATGATCATGGTATCAAACCTGCCGGAACCAGAGGCAAAAGGTGCATGGAAGTCCTGTTGGGTGTATATTTTAAAAGGCAATTGCTTGTAATCGTCTGTTCCCAGCTCTGTTTCCCAAACGGTACGGGCATTATTGGTCATCACCAGCGCTATCTGGTCGGTCTGTGCGGATGCCGCCTGTAATTTATTCAGTAATTGCCGGGCGTAAATGGATCCGCTGGCCCCTGTAACCGCTACAACTATACGATGTTTCATTCTCTCAGCTTAATAGAATACAAAGCTAGGGCAAAAAAAATACCGGCCATAGGCCGGTACTAAATTCTTTGGAATAAATAGTGAAAATGCTTTCTTAATTTGAATGGTCCACAATTTCATCCATCGAGATGCCACTGTGGCTTTCATCATACACGCATTCCCCGTTACGGATCAGCAAAACCTGCGGTGATTCATGTTCTACATTGAAATCAGCTGCGATCCTGTTTGAAATGTCTCTGAATTTGATCAGATCCAGGTAATAAAAGGAGATCGTTTCCGGCGCGGCAGCTCTTTCCAGTCTGGATTTAGCTACTGCACTGATTGAACAACGCGTGCTATGTTTGAAGATAACTACCGGTTTGGTTACTGATGATTCCTTTATTTCGGATAACTGTGTTTCTGTCGTAAGTGGTATCCAGTTCATTAACAATCCTTCACGTTTGCCCCGTGCGTCACTTTACCAATTTTCATCGGACAACCTAACTTATTCTGTGATGCACAAGAAGTTAAGAAAGCCGCAAAGATAAAGAAAAGGCAGGCACCGCCCAAAACTTTCAGATAAGATACTTGCATAAAGGGATGTTTAGTTGAATAATGAAATTTCATAGGGAATGGTGATATCACTTTTTTAATCGCCAATTTTTGACGTTACTTTGCAAATATAAAATTTATATTAAAGATTTTAGCTATAATATCATTCCTTTTTCCCTTAGACACATAAATATAACGATAAACGCAGGTAATCCGGTTAATATTATATGGCAAAAGTACATTTTATCGCTGTGGGTGGCAGTGTGATGCACCAGTTAGCAATCGCATTGAAAATCAAAGGTTACCAGGTAACTGGCAGTGACGACGAGATTTACGAGCCTGCGAAAGGCAATCTGCTGCAGACAGGCATTTTACCGGCATCGATGGGTTGGGATGAAAGCCGTATTACGGCAGACCTTGACGCTGTTATCCTGGGTATGCACGCACGCGCAGACAACCCTGAACTGATCAAAGCAAAGGAGCTCGGATTGAAGATCTACTCCTTCCCTGAATATATCTACCAGGAAAGCCAGCAGAAAAACAGAGTCGTCGTGGGTGGCAGTCATGGTAAAACGACTACCACGGCGATGATCATGCATGTACTGCAACAGTCCGGTCAGGCATTTGACTACCTGGTAGGAGCACGTCTGGCAGGTTTTCCACAGTCGGTGAATATCACTGATGCGCCTGTGATCGTTTGTGAAGGAGATGAATACCCGGCTTCCGTTATTGAAAAACGTCCGAAGTTTCACTTCCTGCACCCGCACATCGCCGTACTGACCGGCATTGCCTGGGATCACATCAATGTATTCCCTACGTTTGAAAATTATCTTGAGCAGTTCGCCATCTTCCTTCGCACGATGAAAGCCGGCCATACGCTCATTTATAACAATACTGACCCGGAACTGGTTAAACTGGTAAAGGCGGAAGGTCTGCACCTGAAACTCGTTCCTTACGATATTCCTCAACATCAGATCAACAATGGGGTTACCACTGTTCACTTCGGCGACCAACAGACCGAACTGGAAGTTTTTGGCGACCATAACCTGCTGAATATGCATGCTGCCCGTCTCGTTTGTAACGAACTGGGTATCAGCGATGAAGTATTCCTGAAAGCGATCGCTACCTTTAAAGGAGCCGCTAAACGACTGGAACTGGTGGGTAAAAATGAGCACTGCGCGATCTATCGTGACTTTGCACATGCCCCATCTAAGGTGAAAGCAACCATCAGCGCACTGCGTGACCAGTATCCGCAACGCAAACTGATCGGCGTACTGGAATTGCACACTTACAGTAGTCTGAATGCAGACTTCATGGTACAATACCAGGGTTGTATGGACAAGGCCGATATACCGGTGGTGTTCTACAGCAAACACGCACTGGAGATCAAACGTATGCCGGAACTGATGCCCGATGTAGTGGCACAGGGCTTTGGCCGCGCAGACCTGGAGATCTTCACCAGCAGAGAGCATTTAACTGCATTCCTGGATAAACAGGAGTATAAAGACGCGAACCTGCTGATGATGAGTTCGGGTGATTATGAAGGATTGGACGTAAATTCGCTGAAAAAGTATCTATAAAAATTAGTCATGCCCTCTTTGCAACTTAAAAGGCCGCTGGCCGTAATTGATCTGGAGACGACCGGTACCAACGTGGCTACGGACCGTATTATTGAAATTGCTATTATCAAAGTGTTCCCTGACAAGTCTGTTCAGACAAAAGTCAAAAGGATACACCCAGGCATGCCTATTCCTCCGGCCTCCACTGCCATCCATGGTATCAGTGACGAGGATATTAAGGATTGTCCGACGTTCAAACAATGCGCAAATGAATTGCGTCAGTACATGGAAAACTGTGATCTGGCCGGATATAATTCCAACCGTTTCGATATCCCCCTGCTGGTAGAAGAATTCCTCCGTGCAGGTCTCGATTTTGATACAAAAGACCGTAGATTCATCGACGTACAGAAGATATTCCACCTGATGGAAAAACGTACGCTGAGCGCTGCTTACAAGTTCTATTGCGATAAAGACCTTACAAATGCGCATAGCGCAGAAGCAGATGCCCTCGCTACCTATGAGATCCTGGAAGCACAGTTGAGCCGTTACGAGCAGCTGCAGGCTGAAGTAGCGCCACTGGCCGAATTCACCAAAGAAGACGATTATGTTGACTTTGCCAGAAGAATGGTTGTACAGAATGGAGTGGAAATGTTCAATTTTGGTAAATATAAAGGCCGTGCAGTACGGGAAGTACTCAAAATTGAGCCACAGTACTATGATTGGATGATGAAAGCTGATTTTCCGCTCAATACCAAGCAGAAACTCACAGAGATCTACCATAGTATGATGTTAAAAAAGATTTAATATTTGCAAAAACCATACTTTATCTGGGGTTTGTGCTAATTTCGCACTCCTAAAACAACATTTGCTAGATTGGAAAAGCTCGTCATAATTCCCACGTACAATGAGAAGGATAACATCCGCAACATCATTGACGCGGTTTTTGCCCTGCGACAAAACTTTCATATACTGATCGTGGACGACGGTTCGCCCGATGGCACCGGTAATATTGTTAGGAATTTGCAGCAGTCCCACTCCGGCGAATTATTCCTGGTAGAAAGAAGTGGCAAACAGGGCTTAGGCACCGCCTATATCCATGGCTTCAAATGGGCTCTTGAAAAGGGATATCAGTACATTTTTGAAATGGACGCTGATTTCTCTCACAGTCCGGCTGACCTGAACAGGCTCTATGATGCCTGTGCGAAGGAAGGTGGCGATGTGTCTGTCGGTTCCCGCTATGTAAAAGGTGGTAAAACCGAAAACTGGCCATGGGACAGAGCTGTGCTCTCCTACGGTGCCTCTGTGTACGTACGTTTTGTTACCTGGATAAGGGTAAAAGACGCTACTGCCGGCTTCGTCTGCTATAAAAGACAGGTATTGGAAGCCATTAACCTGGATGCTATCCGGTTTGTGGGCTATGCCTTTCAGATAGAAATGAAATTCACGGCCTGGAAGTTAGGTTTCAAAATCAAAGAAGTACCTATCACTTTCAAAGACCGTAAAGAAGGATATTCCAAAATGAGTAAAGGCATCATCAAAGAAGGTGTCCTGGGAGTACTCAAAATTCAATGGGAAAGCCTGTTCCGCAAGTATGAAAGACGCGTAAGAAATAGCGAATAAGCGGGCAATGAAAAAAGCACTGATACAATTACACCTGTCGGTATTTCTGGCAGGTTTTACGGGTATATTGGGTAAACTGATTACACTGAATGAGGGAATGCTGGTCTGGTATAGACTACTTTTCACCATCATAACACTTTACATACTCTTCCGCTGGAGGGGTATGCTCACCAAACTGAATTTCAAACAGATCCTTCCGATCGGACTGACAGGTATGGTTGTCGTATTACACTGGTTGTTTTTTTACGCCAGTATCAAATACTCCAACGTGTCTATTGCCGTGGTCTGCTTTGCGCTGACCAGCCTGTTTACCGCCCTTTTTGATCCCCTCATCAATCGTGGCCGGCTGGACAAGACGGAATTATTACTGAGCGGTATTACCCTGCTGGGTATCTTCATGATCTTTCATTTTGATACACAATACCGTACTGCGATCATTCTCGGTATCATTTCCGCGATGTTTGCAGCGCTCTTCACCATCTTCAATAAACGCCTGATCGTCAAGTACGATCCGCCTACCATCACGTTTTACGAACTGACAGCCGGATTCATCGGTCTGACCATCCTGCTGCCTGCGTACCTGTATTTCTTCCCGCAGCCACTGGCTTTGCCTTCTACAGCAGACCTGAGCTACCTGCTGATACTTGCCTGGGCCTGTACGGTAGGGATGTATATGCTGATGATGAATGCACTCACAAAGATATCTCCGTTTACAGTAAACCTCTCCTTTAACCTGGAGCCGGTATACAGTATCGTCATCGCTTTTATGCTCTTTCATGAGAATAAACAGCTGACCTACGCTTTTTATATCGGATTGGCTTGCATCATTTTATCGGTAGCATTACAGATGACGCGGGTTGCGCGCACCCTGAAACATTCTCATGCCTGATTTTAACCGTCCATCCGGAAAAATTTACGCAATAATTGTGATTTTTCTATTTTAGGCGGTATGAAAAAACTCATGTGTGTAGCGGCCTTTTCCGGCCTCTCCCTACTGACCTATGCGCAACAACCAGCGAAAAAGCCACTGGACCATTCCGTATACGATGGCTGGCAAAGTATCAGTAATAAAGCAATCAGTAATAACGGACAATGGATTGTGTATACAGTCAATCCGCAGGAAGGTGATGCTTCTCTCTTCATCTACAATAACAAAACCAAACAACGCCTGGAAGTGCCACGCGGCGCTAATCCTGTGATCACAGAAGATAGCCGCTATGCTATTTTCTCTATCAAGGCGCCTTTTGCAGTAACCAGACAGGCAAAGATCAAAAAGAAAAAGCCGTCAGAAATGCCCAAAGACTCCCTGGGTATTGTCACCCTCGGTAATAACAATGTCTATAAGGTACCCGCTGTACGCTCCTTCAAAACACCTGAAAAAGGTACCGGCGTACTGGCTTATCTGAAGGAGAAACCACAGGCAGATACCACCAGCGGTCACCTGGTAATCTATTACCTGGATAAGCAGACAGCAGATACAATCCGCAACGTACAGGACTACATCTTCAGCAAACCGGGCAACCGCCTGCTGGCAGAAGTTGTCACCGAGAAAAAAGACTCCCTCTCCCGTTCCGCCGTGTTACTGTGGAACGTGGCAGCACATAAAGCAGATACCATCAGTCGCGGAGCCGCTTTACGCAAACAATTCGCCTTTGATGAAAAAGGCGAACAGGCAGCCTGGTGCAGTTCCCGTGATAGCGTAAAAGCCCTGCAACAGTTCTATTCCCTGTATTACTACCGTCCCGGACAGGATAGCGGTGTGATCACAGCAGATAAAACCAACCGCTCCTTCCCTGCCAACTGGTCTGTAAGTCCGGATGGGAAAGTTTGGTTCAGCGAAAACGGTCAGCGCCTGTTCTTTGGTACCGCGCCGATCCTGCCGCCAAAAGATACCAACATCGTAGATTTTGAAGTGGCCAGAGTTGATATCTGGAACTATCAGGATGATTATCTGCAACCGATGCAGCTGAAAAACCTGGATAAGGACCTGAAAAAAAGCTATCAGGCAGTGTACTATCCGGGTACACAGAAGGTATTGCAGCTCGCCGATAAAGACATGGAAAATATCCAGCTGGCCAACAGGGGCAATAGCCCTTATGCGCTGGGATATACTGATAAAGGACAACGTGTGGCGATGCAATGGACAGGTCATTCTCTGAAGACTTCCTACCTCGTCAACCTGGAAAACGGTAACCGCAAAATGCTGCAGGAAAACCTGGACAGCGTTAGCCGTATTTCTCCGGCAGGCCGTTATATCACCTGGTATAATCTCCAGCAGAAACAATGGTATGCGTACGAAACAAGTACCGGCACTACCCGCAACATCACAGAGAAAATACCGGTTTCTCTTTCTGAAGAAGACGACGATCATCCGGACATGCCTGCTCCATACGGCATGGCAGGATGGCTGGAAGATGATAAAGCCGTTTACATCTATGACCGTTTCGATATCTGGCAGGTAGATCCATCCGGGAAAGTAGCGCCACAGCTGCTGACCGCTGGATATGGCCGCGAGCAGAAACTGCGTTTCCGTTATGTACAACTGGATAAAGAAGAACGTTTCTTTACACCGGGACAGGCATTATTGCTGGAAACCTTCAATGAAACCACTAAAGAAAACGGTTTCTATACCACATTCAGCACCTTCAAAAAGGTGCCTGTAAAACCGGAATTACTGGTAATGGGACCATATACTTTCGGCGATCCCATAAAGGCAGAAAATGCGCCTGATTATATCTTCACGAAATCAAGCTATGTACTGTCACCTGACCTGTATACCGGTACTTCACTGGCGAAGGCAGAGCAGATCAGTCATATCAATCCGCAACAACAGGAATATAACTGGGGCACCGCTGAACTGTTCAAATGGACAGCTTACAACGGCAAACCGGCAGAGGGTATCCTCTACAAACCGGAAAACTTTGACAGCACAAAGAAATATCCTGTACTGCTGTATTTCTATGAGAAGTTATCCGACGGATTATACAGTTACAACCCACCAGCCCCTACTCCATCGAGATTGAACATCTCTTTCTTTGTAAGCCGTGGTTACCTCGTGCTGGCGCCGGATGTGACGTATGAAAATGGTCACCCGGGTCAGGGCGCTTATGACTATATCGTAAGTGGCGCAAGAGCAGTAGCCACACATCCTTGGGCTGACAGTCTGAACATGGGTATCCAGGGACAGAGCTGGGGCGGCTACCAGGTGGCCTACCTGATCACCCGTACTTCTTTGTTCAAAGCAGCATGGGCAGGTGCACCGGTAGCGAATATGACCAGTGCTTATGGCGGTATCCGCTGGGAAAGCGGTATGAACCGTCAGTTCCAGTATGAGCGTTCTCAGAGCCGTATTGGTGCGACATTGTGGGACAAACCGGAACTCTACATAGAGAACTCTCCTTTGTTCCATCTGCCAAAAGTAACGACGCCACTGGCAATCATGAGTAACGATGCAGATGGTGCAGTACCCTGGTATCAGGGTATCGAGCTGTTCACCGGTCTGCGCAGACTGGGCAAACAGGTATGGATGCTGAACTATAACAATGAAGCACACAACCTGGTACAGCGCCAGAACAGAAAAGATATTCAACGCCGCGAGCAGCAGTTCTTTGATCACTTCCTGAAAAATGCACCTGCGCCGGAGTGGATGCAGACAGGTGTACCGGCAACGGAAAAAGGAAAGAACTGGGGTTGGGAAACCGGCCCAAGCGCACAATAAGTAAGTTTATTAAGATACACGAAGAGCTGGTCAAATGACCGGCTCTTTTATTTTGAGAATGCGGGTTTCTCTGATCAACCGACTTCCCCTTCAACGGGCGCCAGCTACCTGATTTCCCCGGAGCATCATTACCCAATACCACTATCCGTACAATCAATTGATTATCTGAAATTTACAAGCCTCCTTCGTTCAAAACGACACTTAATCACTGATTTATAATTAGTTATCGTTACTTGTTCCGTCCTACAACGAAGGTATGCCGTTACTACGCCGTTATCTCTACGTTCATGAACGTAGAGATAACGGCGTAATTAAGGTATAATGACGGCGTACGTCGAACAACAGGCAACGTTAACACCAATCTTCATCCGCAGTTAATATGATATCTGTGGCCTGTCGTCTGTTATTCCCTCAAACACTACTCATTCCAGTTATATTATTTGCCCCGTAAGAAGACATCAAAACCGCGCTGAAACACGACTTATAAGGCTTTTATCCAATTTATCTGCTGCAATTGACTGTCTTTCAAGCTACTCAAATTAATTTTTTTTATATACTTATAAACGACTAAGTTTGTATTGATAATTGAAGACCTAGCCGACATTGTGAATGTGACGATCTGATAACCTTATACATGTTCCTATGAATTTCCGTATCTACCAACCGGCAACTTCGCTGGCACCTTATGTTAAGCAGTATTATCATTTACAGAGCACGAATTCCGGACTTATTAATCTGCCGCAGAATCTTTTTTCTCTCGGAGACCTCTATATGGTTTTCCTGCAGGAAGGAGAAGTGATTTTCCAGCCAACACAACATGCATCCTTTACATTGCCTGAGGCATCTGTAGTGGGACACTTTACCTGTCATCATCAGATCATGGTGAAAGGACCGGTAAAAATGACGGTGATACAGCTGAATGCATATGGTTGTTATAAACTGGCGGGACTGGATATGTCCTCTTTCAACAACTACTTCCGCGACCTGCTGAAGCAGGATCGTGAATGCTGGACAGAGCTGGCCGGAACGATTGCAGCACACAACGACATTACTACCCTGGATGCAGTACTGGACAATGCGTTTACCAACATGATGTGTGGACAATCACACAATCTGAAACAGGTAGATGAGATTGCAGACTACATACTTAGCACACAGGGATATACGAATATTGAGTGGTTGACGAAGAAATTCAAACTTTCCCGTCATACCATGGAGCGTAAGTTCATGGAGGTGATTGGTCTGACGCCGCAGTTATATGCCCGTATGCTGCGTTTCAGAGATGCGATGCGTCACATGCAGCGGATGAATGTAGAAGAGTGGCAGACGTTTATCACAAATAACGATTATTACAGCCAGGCTTTATTTATACAAGACTTCCTGTTTTTCAAAGGCGAAGTTCCGGTACTGAACCAGGAGACAGCTATCGCACAAATGCCGGTAGCGCGCCCTGTAGCCGTGGCCTAAGATTTTCTGACTAAAAAAATGAAAAATAAGAAAGCCGCCTCGTTCACGGGACGGCTTTTTCATTTCGCGCTATTTTCTTTCTTTTGTAATATGCAAAACCCAAGACACAATGCCGCCTACTGGCGCGAACATCTCAACTTACAGTCACATGTAGAAGGTGGCGCTTTCAAGGAAACCTACCGTTCTTCATGGGAGTTTAAACAAGCAGTACTGCCGCCGGCAATGAAAGGCGACCGGAGTGCGTCAACCGGGATTTATTTCCTGCTGGAAGAAGGTGAGTTTTCTGCTTTTCACCGCATTGCGGCCGATGAAATGTGGCATTTCTATGATGGTCATTCCCTGGCGATCTATGACATTGATACTTCAGGCACACTGACGGTACATAAACTGGGTCTCAATATCGAAGATGGCGAACAACCCCAGCTTGTGATAAAAGCGGGTCACTGGTTTGCTTCAAGGGTCGAAGTACCTGGCGGATTTGCACTGGTAGGTTGTACTGTGGCGCCCGGATTCGACTTTGCAGATTTCGAACTGGCCACCAAAGACAATCTGCGGGCCGTATATCCTCAGCATGCGGAACTGATCGCCTCATTGGTACACGGCTGATACCCGCAAACTGACTGATATCAGTTGGTAACTATCCGGCATATATATTATATTCGCTGTAGTCGTCAGCAATTACTGTATGAGTTACAACTTATATACAAAGGGCACAACACTAAAGCACAAGATCTGACCGGGCCGTGGCCTGTGGTTTGCAGCCTGTTAAATACATTACTAACTAAAAACATTGTCTCTAAAGACGAAGATCCATGAAGGATGATCGTCCGCAGCAACTATTTCTTCCGTTATGAAAAGATTTTTTCGTTTCGTTTTTTTCATTGCCATCGCTATCCTTCTCTTCTGGCTGGGTAAACAATTCGGCAGCAAAAGTGTGAATCAAAGTATCCTTTCTAACAGTCAGATCGTGCGGGAAATCGCGGAGCTGGCTAGTCTGGAAGTGCAGGGAAATGCAACGATCAAACGTAGTAATATCACTGATGATGGGGAATGGACGACCAATCTTAAAAAGGCTTTCCTGGAAAATACGATCTGGGTGTCCGTGCCATATACAGGCAAGTACGGCATCAATGTGGACGAGAAAAGCTTCAAGGTAACCGTCTCTGATAAGAAGATTACGGTCAATATTCCACAACCAAAACTGCTCAGCTACGAACTGAAAGTAGATAAAATGGAAACCTCCAACCGTAAAGGCTGGTTCCTGTTCCAGGATGATGAAACCTATACAGATGTGCAGCGTAAACTATACCAGACTTCCCGTGATCAGCTGGAAAACAATCAGCTGTATATCAATCAATCCAAAGAAAAACTGACAAAAATTATCAGGCAGTATTATCAACCCTTCCTGCAGGATCATGAGCTGGAAGTGATCTTTGGTAACAGTGCGCCGGTACTGCTCAATTAAGAAAGGACGTGCTTATTCCATGCGCATAGCTCCTTAGGACCGCGTTTTTTATGATGGACTTTATCAGGGAATGCTTCATCAAAGAGCATGAACTGGCAACAACAACCCATCGGCTCTGCGAACAAGGACGTGCTTATTCCATGCGCATAGTTCCTTTAGGACCGCATTTTTTTTTGATGGGCTTTATCAGGAAACGCTTCATCAAAGAGCATCAACTGGCAACAACAACCCATCGGCTCTGCGGACCTAACAAGGCATTTCAGTATTTCAGTTGTACACCCGTCAGGCAGCATTTGTCGCAATATATTTGACTAAAGAACGCTTCGCGATAGGTAGTAAAGTCTCATTTACCGGGAATACCAGGTTGGTCTCAATGCGATATACCGCCGGATTCGGCAGTTTCTTGTACTGACGAATCAATGTTGTTTTAATATGTTCACAAGTATGCACAAGATCCTTTGAGAAGGTATCCAGGTAGTGTGTATGTATACCTCTGTATTTTTCATCATGTCTTTCGAAAATACTGAGCCGGTATTCATATACCACAATATCTCTGTACCGGCCATCACAGAGGAAAAGATAACCTTCCTGTGTGTCCAGCGGGATCAGTCCGACCGGTGAAATATTCAAACTTCCTTCAACAAATTCATAGATTTCCGTTCCTTCCCGGATAGCGCCATTCATTTTTTTGATCGCATACTGAATGATATTTTCCAGCTCCTGCATGAGTTCATCATCCGAGATCATCTGTTCATAAAGCAATTGCAGACGCTCCATATTGATGGCTGTCAGGCGTTTAGGGAACTGTTGTTGCAGGAATTGTTTATTTTCCTTGAAGGCTACCAGGTTATTGTAGTGGAAAATAACATCTGAAAGCTGGGGATACAGCTTATTTTCATTGAAATAGCGGGTTATTTGTTGCAGATAGGCTAATAAAGTATACTTTTTCTGCTCAAAATCGATATAACCGTCCGCAAACCACGTCTCGCTCAGGCTACTCATACCAAATTAATTTAATGGATTATACCTATTAATTTACAAAAAAATGAGCAAGTATCCATAAAATGGGAGCGGTAATTCTGGTCTGTGTTACCGGTATATTTTGTTTATGAAATTATTTCCGGATGCGATGTTTTTATTGAAACTATTTCTTTATCTTCAATATTATTTTTCATTTTTTTAATTTTTTAGTCATGAACATTTACGTAGCCAACCTGCACTACAGGTTGAACGATGCAGACCTTCACCAGATATTCAGCGAATTTGGCGAGGTTACTTCTGCTAAAATTATCAAGGACCACGAGACTGGCCGTTCACGCGGTTTCGGATTCGTGGAAATGCCCAACCAGGAAGAAGGTAGCAAGGCTATGGATAGTTTGAACGGTACTGAAATCGAAGGCAAACAATTGATGGTAAACGAAGCAAGACCTAAACAACCGAATAATAACTCAAGAGGTGGTGGATTTAATCGCGGTGGAAGCGGTGGATACGGCGGCGGCGGCGGCCGTGGTCGTTATTAATTCTGTTGGCCCAAGCTTATCACGGTCAAGAAATTGAAGAGAGCTCCTTTATGGAGCTCTCTTTATTTTATCTATATGCGCCATTCATCTCATTCGTTTATAACAGCCCCACCCTGCCTTAATCAATCAACCGCTGTTTTAACCCTTTAACGCTATCGGCAAATTATCCGCTAAAGCACTCTTCTATGGATTAATATGGCTGATATTAAAGAACGACTTTCAGACCAAAAAGCGACTAATAAAGGATTTCCTTATATGAATAAAAGTACCTGGAACGGTGTTCCCAACGCCTCTCAATATGAATATTGTTCATCATAATAACCTTTTCCAGGAACAAGGATAAGGGATTTAATTATATAATAAAAGCGCCTGAAACTGGTATGTCGAGCCCTCTTCTGCCATGAATATTTCATTATAAACCTCCTCCGGAACCACTGATAATGGACCTAATTATATAAATAGAAAGCGCCTGGACGTAGTATCCAGGCGCTTTTGTTATAAATATGCTATCTGAAAAAGTACTAAGCATCAATCATCTCACCCACAAATAATGCAGGCGCAATGCCTATTCTCTTAATACTCTCTTTCAGGATTGAAATGTTCCAGTTCATGTGCTACAGCACTCAGGAAAGTAGATCCCAATGCGCCATCCACGATACGGTGATCGTAAGACATTGACAGATACATCATGTGACGGATAGCGATGGTATCGCCATGTGGTGTTTCAATCACCACAGGACGCTTCTTAATAGCTCCCACCGCCAGGATGGCTACCTGTGGCTGGTTGATAATCGGCGTACCTGCCAGACTACCAAAAGAACCAACGTTAGTCAGGGTGATGGTACCGTTTTGCGTATCATCAGGTTTCAGCTTGTTCTGACGGGCAGCATTCGCGAGATGATTTACCTGACGGGTCAACCCTACCAGGTTCAGCATGTCTGCATTGCGGATCACCGGAACGATCAGGTTACCAGATGGTAACGCTGTAGCCATACCGACATTGATATCTCTTTTCAGAATGATCTTATCACCCTCCAGAGAGCTGTTCAGCAAAGGATATTTCTTGATACATCTTACCAGTGCCTCGATAAAGAGTGGTGTAAAAGTGATCTTCTCTCCTTCTCTTTTTTCGAACTCTTTCTTAATCTGATCACGCCATTTCACCATGTTGGTAACGTCTGCTTCTGCAAAGCTGGTTACATGCGGACTGGTATGTTTACTACGCACCATATGCTCTGCGATCAGCTTACGCATACGATCCATTTCAATGATTTCCACATTACCAGTGTAGCTACCCATACTTATAGGTGCGCTGGTCGGCTGTTGTGTAGTCGGCGGAGCAGCCACTCCATTGTTGCTGGCCGGCGCTGTTGTCGGAACAGCAGCAACAGGCGTCGTAGCAGCCGGACGGCTTACAGGCTGTTCTACCGGAGCCGCAGTTTCCTGTTGTTGAACAGGTGCAGCAGCAGGAACATGCCCTTTGCTCTTAGCTTCTACGAAGTTTAAGATATCTTTCTTGGTAACACGACCTTCATTGCCGGTACCTGGTATTTTTTCCAATTCGGCGAAACTGATGCCTTCCTGTTGTGCAATTGTCAGCACCAGTGGAGAATAGAAACGGGCGCCGCTCGTCACAAACTGTGCTTCATAAGGAGCGCTTGCAGGTTCATTTGTTACAACATGTACTTCTTCACTTGCGGCAACAGGCGCGGACTGTGCAGCCGGTGGCGCTACCGGAGCTGCAGTTGCAAAGCCGGCATCAGCAGTAGTATTGATACGTGCTATGACAGTACCTACCGGTACGACGTCATTTTCTGCGTAGAGTATCTCGGTAATCTCCCCATCGGCAATAGAAGGTACTTCGCTATCCACCTTATCCGTTGCAATTTCAAGCACGGTTTCATCAGCTTTTACCTGATCTCCCGGCTTCTTATGCCAACGTAATATGGTGGCTTCCATAATACTTTCCCCCATTTTGGGCATTACCAGTTCTACAATGGCCATAAAATTGTGTTTAGCTTTTAGGTACGGAAACAAAAGTAAGGTTTATACTATCAACTTCCTCAATTCATTCATCGCATAAGTTGCTGTTATTTGTATGTTACTCAGCCGGTCGTAACGCAAGTGGTACTTCATTGTCACCAGTTCTTTCGCACTACCGACTGCTATCCATACGGTGCCCACAGGCTTTTCCGGAGTCCCTCCGTCAGGACCCATAATGCCCGACACGGCTATAATATAGTCTGTTTTCAGCTGTGCCAACGCGCCGTGCGCCATCTCCCGCACTACGGCCTCACTCACTGCGCCATTAGCCTGCAGCGTTTCTTGTTTTACGCCCAGCAGACTGTTTTTAATTTCGTTGGCATAACTCACAATACTGCCTTTATACCAGGCAGAACTTCCCGGTATCAGTGTGATATTATGGGCAATAAAGCCGCCGGTACAGCTTTCAGCAGTAGCAACGGTCTTTCCTTTTTCCTTCAACAGGGTACCTAATACCTCTCCCATCGGCAGATCCTGGTCATATACCGTGATATCTGCCAGTATCTCTTTTATCTGGTGAAAATAGATAGACAATGCGGCAGCAGTAGAGAGTTTATCAGGACCTGAAGAGGTCAGTCGCAGCTTCAGCAGACCATAAGACGGCAGATATGCCAGTTTGATATGCGACGGCAATGCAGACTCAAAATTTGTCAGTCGCTCGGCCACAAAAGATTCTCCCATACCGGATGTCAGCAATGTCTGATGCACAACGGCAGGCGTCTGAAAATACTCCTGCAGGCGTGGCAGCACATGGTCAATCATCAGTCCCTTCATTTCATGAGGCACACCAGGCATAGAAACATATATCTTTCCATCCCTTTCAAACCACATACCCGGAGCGGTTCCCCTTGTATTATGCAGTACAGAGGCTACATCAGGAACAAGGGCCTGATCTTCGTTCCGCTTGAGGGCCGGAAGCCCCCTGCTTTCGAAAAACTCCATGACCTGACGGTAGGTAATCTCATCTCTTACCAGTGTTCCGCCGAAATATTCACATAAAACGGGTTTGGTAATATCATCTGCCGTAGGGCCCAGTCCTCCCGTGATCAACACGATATCAGACACCGCCCCTTCTTTCTCCAATGCGTCCAGGATAGCCTCTCTTACATCACCGATGGCTACACGGCGGTGTACCCATATACCCATCGCATTCAGCTGCTGTGCCATCCAGGCAGAATTCGTATCTATCGTTTGTCCTATCAGTAGTTCATCTCCGATCGTGATGATGGTAGCTACTACCTTGTCCGCTTGTATTGTCATGATTTACAGGCTTTTCTCAAAAAAGGGAGCCAGACGTTCCATCATAACAGGAGGCATTCCATAACGCTGTTTGGTATCCGCATGCAGGAATACCAGGGTGGTCACGCCTACGTTCAATAGATCGCCTTTCTCGTTATATAATTCCGTGTGGAACCGGATCTTATGATCGACCGGCAGTTCCTTCAATATAGTCTTGACTGTTATAAGATCATCGTAGTAAGCCGGACGAAGGTACTTTGAATTCAGTTCGGCTACCGGCATAATGATGCCCTGTTTCTCCAGCTCTGCATAGGTAAAACCCAGCGTCCGGATGGCTTCCGCACGTCCTACTTCATAGTACAATGCGTAATTGCCATAATAAAGGTATCCCATCTGGTCTGTTTCTCCATAGCGTACGCGAATCTGTGTCGTCTGTGTAAACATAATATGCTGCTTAATAAGACCTGATGCAGTACGCTTACCGCAAAATACATTCCGTGTTTCCCCCTAAGCGTTACTGTCAGGCACTCAATTTATTTTCCTTTTCCAAATAGATGATCCAGGCTGAACTTACCAGGACCGGCAAATAATATAGCGATAAACGCTGCCAGGAACAGGATAGCCATCTCATTTTCGTTCAGTGGCGCTCCTTTCTTTACCATAAATATCACCACTCCCATACAAATCACCAGCGGTACAGCCGCCAGGCGTGTCAGCAATCCTACCACGATCAATGCTGCGCAAAGCGCTTCTGCAAAGACAGTCAGTGACATCGATACTGCATGTCCGACGTGCAATGGGTCGGGAAAACCGTCCTTTTTAGCTGAAAAAGAGTTCAGTTTTGCCCATCCGTGTGTGAACATCATCCCTCCGGATACCACCCGCAATATCAGCATGGCAAAGTTAACGGCGCCGGCGTTCACACGCGAAGTAAATAGTTTACTCATAAAGAAATCTGGTTTTACCTGTAAAATGTTCATTACCATCGCTTGTCACCGAGGTATTTTCAGGCATGTTATAAAATCTGGTTTCCCCTTTCAGGTCATAGAATGCGCCAAAAATATGATTAATAATAAACAATTAAAAGGCTATCAGGAGCAGGCTGTATTAAGCCTTCCTTTCCGGCCCGCCGGCCGGGAGCCGCAACAGGACACATTAACACCCGAAATGAGACCTGGTATCAAAGGGAACAGGATAGCTGACAGTGGCAAGTAGTTCGGCGATGGATTATCCACATACATGTGCATATCTTCCTGTTTTACCGGCCCCTTTGTTTAAGTTGGTTTAATTCTTGCAAGTCAACACCTTAATTCAGGATCAGGGCAAACAGTATCACAGACAGGTTCCGCGTATCAGGTGCCGGCCATTCGGTTCCCGCCATCTAAGACAGACGGCGTATAGCTTAATTAAATCCAATAGCTATATTTGTTGCTGTTTTTGTCTCCCTCAAACAATATTTTATTGATCCTGAACAGAAATAATTTCTGCGCGGGGTTCGTTTTAAACGCATAATTTAAGTTATAACAGGTTAAAAGCATGCAATTCATAAGAAAGTTTCTTGTTTCCGGACATTGGTACTTATTCCTGGCCTCTTTCTGTATACTGGCTGCACCTGCGGCGAAAGCACAGCAAACGCGCGTATATACAGAGCCGGATAAAGTTTTCAAGGACGCCCAGCAACTTTTCCAGCAGGAAAAATACGCCGTGGCCATGCAATTGTTCCGTCAAACGATCGATAACATCGGCTATTTTCAGGAGACAAGCCGCAGTCTCGTAAAGACAGACGCTCAGTATTATTATACCGTCTGTGCACTGAAACTCGGTCAGGCAAATGGCGAAAAACTGGCGCTGGACTTCCTCGCCAACTACAATAACAACGCAAGGGAGCAACTGGTCAGCTATCAGCTGGCGAAGTATTACTTCCATCAGAATAAGCTCAAAGAAGCCATTCCGCTGTACGAAAAAGCCAATATCGAGAACCTTTCCAATGCCGAAATCGCAGAAGCAAAGTTTGAACTGGCTTATTGCTATTTCAATGTAAAAGACTTCCAGAAAGCGCAACCACTGTTCGGTTCCATCAAGGAAGTACAAGGCAAATACTACATGTCGGCTAACTATTACTACGGTTTCATCGCGTATTATAACCGTCAGTACAATGAAGCCCTCACCAGCTTCCAGCGGGTAGTAAATGAGCCTAAATACAGCGCCATCGTTCCTTATTATATCGCTGAAATCTATTACTTCCAGAATAAGAAAGACCAGTTGATCAGTTACGGCGAACCGCTTGTTAAGAAAGGCGGACTGTATTACGAAGCTGAACTGAAACAGTTACTGGGCCAGACCTATTTCGAAAGAAAAGAATACCAGAAGGCACTGCCTTACCTGCAGGAATTCAATGACAATGCAGACGAGGTCAGAAAAGAAGATATTTACCAGCTGTCTTACAGCTACTATCAGACCGGCAACTTCAGCAAGGCAATCAACGGTTTCAAACAACTGAGCAGCGAAAAAGACTCTCTGGGACAAAACTCCATGTACCTGCTGGGTGACTGTTACCTGCGTACCAACCAGAAAGCCAATGCACGTAACGCATTCGCCTTCTGTGCACGTAACAGTGCCAATCCGCAGCAACAGGAAATTTCCCGCTTTAACTATGGTAAACTGTCCTACGAACTCGGTTATCAGGACGCTGCTGTATCTGAACTGACCAGCTTTGTCAATACCTATCCGCGTTCGGCTTACACCAAGGAAGCCCGCGAGATCCTGGTAAACCTCTTCGCCAATACCAACAACTATAACGATGCACTGACCATCATCGAGGCAATGCCGGAGAAATCTCCTGCTGTGCTGAAAGCCTACCAGAAAGTAGCTTACGGTCGTGCAACGGAAGTAATCAATGACCAGCAACTCGCAGAAGCGGACCGCCTGCTGGACATCTCCCTGAAAAATCCTTACGATAAAAATCTTGTGCAGCTGGCGCATTTCTGGAAAGCGGAAATCTCCATGCGACAGAACAAAACACAGGACGCGATCAGTCACCTGAATACTTATCTGACCGGCGCTGTGCCTTCTTCCGGTGAAGCCAATGCACAGACGGCCAGCTATAATATGGGTTATGCGCTGTTGAAAGCAGAAGATTATACCCGCGCTTTACAGCACTTTGAAGCGGCACAACGCACTACCGGACCAAATGCAGCACGCATCACCACAGATGCAGCTCTCCGTAGTGCCGACTGTTACTACATGCTGAAAGATTATCCGAAAGCAATGGCGCTGTATGAGAAGATCATCGCCAATAACCAGCCAGGTTCTGACTATGCTACCTATCAGAAGAGTATCATTCTGGGTATCCAGGGCAAGACCAATGAAAAAGTGGCCCTGCTGAAACAACTGGGTAACAAATTCCCAAGCTCCGGTTTCGGTAATGACGCAGATCTGGAGATCGCAAACACTTATCTGGCAGAAGAGAAATATAACGAAGCAATTCCTTACCTGGAAAATGTATTGCAGAAACAGCCTAATGGTCCGAATGCACCACGTGCATTACTCAAACTGGGTCTCTGCTACTTCAATAAAGACAATGACGATAAGGCACTCTCCTACTATCGTCAGGTAATTGAGAAATATCCAAACTCTCCTGAAGCGAATGCGGCACTGACTGCAGTAAAGGATATCTATGTTAGTCAGGGTAAAACCGATGCCTATATCGCATTGCTGAAAGCATCCGGACAAACCATCACCGCTTCTGCTGAAGACTCCCTGAGCTATGCAGCAGCTGAATCGAAATTCAGCAATGGCGATTGTGCCGGTGCAGTTCCTGCCTTCAACAGCTACCTGCAACGCTTTCCTAACGGCGCGTTTGTATTGCCTGCAAACTTCTACAAATCAGAATGTGCGTATAACAACAAAGATTACGCAGGTGCATTACCTGGTTATGAGTTTGTACTGACTAAAAACAACAGTTTGTATGCAGAACGTGCTGCATTACAGGCCGCAAATATCAACTTCTATCAGGTGAAGAATTATGAGAAATCCCGCACTTACTATCTGCAGCTGCAGGACCTTTCTACCACCAAAGAAAACACCTTCGCCGCTACCCGAGGTCTGTTGCGCAGCAACTACCAGCTGAAACACTGGGATGAAGTGAACAGTTACGCAGAAATCCTGCTGTCCAGCAGCAACATCAGTACAGATGACCAGATCGTAGGTCATGCGTACCTGGGTCGCGCAGAACAGGAAGGTGGTAACTACGATGAAGCGATCAAAGAATATAAGATAGCAGCTGGCCTGACCAAATCAGAAATCGGTGCGGAAGCCCGCTATAACATTGCTTACTGTCTGTTACAGAAGAATGATCTGGCAGGCGCTGAAAAAGCAGGTTTTGATGTAATAAAGAATACGCCTGGTTATGAAATGTGGGTTGCAAAATCCTACATCCTGCTGGGTGATATATACCATCGCCAGAAAGACTATTTCAATGCAAAGGCAACCTTCCAGAGCATTGCAGAAAACTGTCAGATCGCTGAGCTGAAACAGGAAGCGAAAGACAAACTGGCGAAAGTAGAAGCAGACGAAAAAGCTGCCTCTAAAATTAAATCCAATAAATAATTCCGAATTACGTTAGCATGAACGCTTATATCAAAAATATTCACCGGTTTCTGGCAGTAGCAGGTTGCAGTGCAGGTATCCTGACGCAGCAGCAGGCATTCGCGCAGAAAGAGAAAGAAAATCTCAAGGAAGAAACCATCGACATCATTTCCAATTACCGTCCGAAGTTGAGAGACGCGGCAAAACTGAACCTGACCGCTTCACTACCTTCTTTTGACACGACGCGCCCTGCTTTACAGTACCAGGTACCGGCGCTGAACCTTTACTTTATGTACCAGCCGATTCCACTGAAACCGCTGGCACTGGGTAAAGATTCACTGAGCAGGTTACAGAACAACTTTATCAAGGCAGGCTATGGTAACCTCAGCACGCCATTGATCCAGGCAGGTTTTGGTACCGGTCGCCAGGAGAAATACAACCTCGGTGTGTATGTGAACTATACTTCTTCCAAAGGTGATATTAAAAACCAGGATTACAGCACCCTGAATATACTCGGCTCTGGTACCTATTTTACGCCGTTGTGGGAGATCAATGGTAGCATCGGATATGACCGTAACCAGATACATTACTATGGTTATGATCATGCTACCCTGGAGTTCAGTAAAAATGACGTAAAACAAAACTTTAACCAGTTCACCGCGCAGGTAGGCGTAAAGAACAGACCTCTTAATGATTGGGCTTTCAGATTTGAACCTTCTGCCAAATTCATTTACTTCAGCGATGCATATAAGCGTAAGGAGCCGACCGTAGTATTCAAAGTACCGGTGTCCAAGCAGCTGTTTGAAGACATCTATATCAAAGCGGAAGGCGTTTTTGACCTTTCTTCCTTTAAAGAAGATGATCATCCGCAGGTTAATAACAACGTAGTAGCGATCCACCCTGCCCTGGAAATCGTAAAGCCCCGCTTTATGCTCCATGCAGGTGTGAACCCAACCTGGACCAACAGTAAATTCTATCTGTTACCAGATATCGTGAACGAATCGCATATCATCTACAAAAAAGTGATCCTGAGTAGTGGATGGATCTCTTACATCAATAAAAACAGCTTCCGTAACCTGGCCAACCAGAATCCATTCCTGGGCAGCTATGGCGAAGGTATCCTGAATACCAGGGTAGAAGAAAAATACACTGGTATCAAAGGAACGATCGGCAGCCATTTCAATTACAACACCAAATTTGCCGCTGTTACCTGGCATAATATGCCGCTGTTTGTGAATGACAGCATTGATGGCAAAACCTTCTATACAAAGAATGAAGAGGAATTGAGAGCCTTCAATCTGCATGCAGAGGTAGGTTATATCCAGGAAGAGAAGTTCCAGTTAAGACTGGCTTTTGACTGGTTCAACTATAACAAACAGAAGAGTGAGATCAAGCCATGGGGCCTGATTCCATTCCAGGCTGACGCGTTTGCACAATATACGCTGGCTAAAAAACTGCACCTGAATGCAAATCTGTACTACCTGGGCGGTACTTACTACCAGGTATTCGCTACCCAGGACTTTGATAAAACCAAAGGCAAATGGGACCTCAGCGCAGGCGCAAACTATGATATTGGCAAGAATTTCAACATCTGGGTGAATGCCAATAACCTCTTCAATTCAAAATATCAGCGCTGGTACGGATACCAGACTTATGGCTTGAATGTGGTGGGAGGTGTGATGATTAAATTTTAAAGTCGTACAATTGCAGAAATAATTGGAAATTAAGAATTAAGAATTAAGAGTTAAGAATTAAGAATTTCAGCAATTGTAAGCACTGCTTATGATTCTGACTAATAGATCAACGGATTACATTAATTCTTAATTGTTAATTCTTAATTTTTTCTGAGTCATTTTATATAACAGGGATTTCTACGTGGTACTACAGCAATACATACAGGAAATTTTGTTCAGGCAGCATATCTGTTGCCTGCCCCAACTAGGCGTGTTCAGACTGACACATACACCCGCTCGTTACGATGTTACCAGCAAAACGATATTACCCCCAGGAGAGATCATTACTTTTGACGAGACATTGACTAATGACGGCGGCCTGTTGGATTGGATTTCGCAAAAGGAGCACCTGGTGCCCGCTATTGCGCAATTGAAAATGGAGAAATACCTGGATGATTTCAGGAAAGTACTTAAAAATGGCGAAGCAATCGTCATTCCGGGTGTCGGACAACTACAGGCAAACACTGTAGGCAGGATTTCCTTTGAACAGGAACCTCCGGCCCTGACTCGTGATGTGCTGCATGTAAGTCCGGTAATACGCCAGGATGCAATTCATAAGGTGACTGTAGGAAACAGGGAAATGGTGGGTAAACAGGTGGTTGACCACCTGACAGCATCGCCGTCCTCCTCTTCGTCTTCGTCCGCTCCTGCGCCAACGCCCACGCCGGAACCAGTTGCAGCTACAACAACGCCTTCCACTCCGGCGCCTTCCGTGACCACTGGCGCTACCGGAACGACCGGCACAAGCGGCAATGACTACGAATATGAATATGCCCAGGAAATCCCTTCCAAATTACGCTGGTTATGGGTCGCTATTCCTGTAGCCTGTGTGGTAACAGCTGGTATTGTATGGTATTCTGTTAATAAGAACCGTCCTCAGATCACAAGAGCGGAAAGTGCGGTGAACCCTGCCCCTGTAGAGGCGGCCCCCGTTGCTTCCAGTCAGGCAAAAGCTGACAGTGCAGAAAAAGCAGCAGCTACAGCTGCCGCAGCAGCCAGTGCACAGGAGATGGCTTATGATGTCATTTTTGCTACTTATAAGACCAGGAAAGGTGCTGAAGATATGTTCAAAAAGCAATCAAGCTGGCAGAAAGACAAACCAGTAAAATTCGTTTTACTGGCCAATGCAGACTCTTCTTCCTTCATGGTAGCAGAGCAATTCAACACACCTGCCGCGGATACGACAGCTGTAAAGGACTCTATCCAGCAAAAGTACAAGCCTAAGTTCAAGGTGTTTATCCAACCATCGAAGCAATAGCAAATAACAAATAGCAAATAGCAATAAACAGACTTATATATAAAGAAGAAGCCCGTCAGTATGAACTGACGGGCTTCTTCTTTATATGTCTTTATATATTAGTTACATAAGATTGTACCACGCACCTACCTCTCTGCCTGCCGGCCATTATCTTCCAAAACCCTATTGAAATATCATCAGTCCGGTCACAGCGAAGGATTTCAGACGGAGACCCTGGCCTTAGCTCTTTGAAGTTAGCCCATCCGCCTGACAGCAGTTTAACAGATATTCCCAAAGCCCCATATAGTAAGTTCAAAGAGCATCAGCCAGTGGTCCCATCTGAAACCGCAGCGTAAGCCCCAGCTCCCAAAAAGTACTTGGCAATTCGGCTCCTAAGAAGCCTGAAAAAATAAATCTGATACATCCGTGGCACGTCTTCGCCTAAGCCCTGGCAATACCAGACCTCCTCTGAGAAACAATCTTCAGCCTATGTAATCGGAAATGGAGCTACAAATACACTAGATCTCTTTTGACAAGATCTCCAGTCCTTCATCAAAACTATGCGGAGCAAAACCCAGCTCTTTCACGGCTTTATCTATTACAAAACCTGTTTTAGCAGGGCGTTTGGCAGGTTGCGTGAAGCTTTTGGCATCTACCTTTTCAAGCAATTGTGTGTTCAGTTTGAAATAATCGGCAGTCTGTACCGCCATCTGATAAGGGGTCAGCGTTTCGCTACCTGAGATGTGGAATGTTCCGGCAGCTTTTTTGTCCGCTACCAGCTTACATCCGACTGCCAGATCCTGTACGAGGGTTGGGGTTCGCCACTGGTCATCCACGACCTTCAGCTTTTTGCCCTGTTCCAGGTTGTTTTTCACCCAGGTGATGATGTTACTGCGTTTGGAGTCGGCTGCGATACCATATACCAGTACGGTACGTACGATGGCCCAGGGCAGTTTACTGCCGCGTACCATGTTTTCAGCCGCCACTTTGCTGGAGCCATAATAACTGATGGGGTTTACCGCATCCTCTTCTGCATAGGGTCCCTTTAAACCGTCGAATACAAAATCGGTAGACAGGAAAATGAAGAAGGTGTTATGTGCTTCGGCGGCCTTCAGCAGGTAACGGGTAGCAGCTACGTTGGTATCCCAGCAGAGATCCTTGTTACGTTCGCAGTCATCCACCTGGGTCATAGCGGCAGCATGAATGACGATGTCCGGCTGATATTTATCCAGCAGGTGCTTCACGCTGGTGGCATCCCGCAGGTTAGTGGCTTCATAGATATATCCGGTTTGTTGCGGCAGACGGTTAGGTCCTCTTCCGCTGGCTATTACCTGATACCGGCTATCCTCCAAAAAAACGGGAATAAGGTGCTGGCCCAATAATCCGTTGCTTCCTGTGATTAATACCTTCATGATCTATGCCTTTTACTAAAATTACGAATTCAGTTTCAAATACCGGTTACGAATTACAATGTGATTGCAGGATTATATTCATTCCTTATCCGTAATGCTATAACCTTTAATCCATAGGCAGAACGGGGCTTTGCAGGGCATTGACAAGTAAATGTCTCCGGATAGGTCAGATCGCCTGCACGGCCATACGATTCCCTCCTATCCCGCAAAAAGCCGGCCGGTCATCATGATAGCCCGGCCGCATCGTACCGGCTTTAATGCAAAGGGGCTGTCCCGCCAACAGCGGACAGCCCCTAAGAGTTTATCTTGTGAGTATACTTATTTAAAGCTCATACCCAGATTATACATCGTAAATGACCAGACGTCTGCGGCTTCTTCGATCAGCTTGGACGTAGGTTTACCGGCACCGTGACCAGCCTGGGTATCTATACGTATAAGCGTCGGGTTAGGACCAGCATTGGCAGCCTGTAAGGTTGCGGCAAACTTAAAGGAGTGTGCCGGTACTACACGGTCATCATGATCCGCAGTAGTAACCAGGGTTGCCGGATATTGCGTACCTGCTTTCAGGTTATGCAACGGAGAGTATTTAATAAGATAGTTGAACTGTTCAGGTTTAGCACTGGTACCATATTCTGTTACCCATGCCCATCCAATCGTGAAGTTCTGGAAACGAAGCATATCCATCACTCCTACTGCCGGCAGGGCCACTTTGAACAGATCCGGGCGCTGGGTCATACAGGCGCCTATCAGCAAGCCACCATTAGAGCCACCACGGATCGCCAGTTTGGAAGGACTGGTATATTTCTCTTTTACCAGGAATTCGGCGGCACCGATAAAGTCGTCAAATACGTTCTGCTTCTTTTCCAGCATACCGCCCTTGTGCCAGGCTTCTCCATATTCACTCCCACCTCTCAGACAAACAACCGCATAGATGCCTCCCTGCTCCATGAAAAACAGGTTGGAAACACTGAATCCAGGGGTCATCGGGATATTGAAGCCACCATAGCCATAGAGCAGTACCGGATTTTTGCCATCTTTTTTAAGTCCTTTTTTATAAGACAGGAACACAGGCACCTTGGTACCATCTTTACTATTGAAGAACACCTGTTTGGTTTCATAGTCCTCCTGACGGAATTTCACTTCCGTTTTAGCATACAGGGCTGACTTACCACTGGCAATATCATATTTATAGATCGTTACCGGGTTCACGAAAGAAGTGAATGAATAGAAAAATTCCTTATCTCCGTCTTCTCCACCAAAACCGCTGGCGGTACCGATACCTGGTAATTCAATCTGCCAGTCCAGTTTACCATCATATGTATATTGTGCTACACGGGACGCCGCATCTTTCAGGTAGCTGGCGAAAAGCCGCTTACCTGCAGTACCTACTCCCTGCAGCACTTCTTTCTGCTCCGGAATGAGCAGCTGACGGCTGGAGGGGTTTTTAGGATCGATCAGCTCTACTTTATAATTGGGCGCTCCTTCGTTGGTCAGCAGGATTAGTTTATCCCCATGGCTGTCTATGATGCTGGGTTCGAACTCAAACCCTTTCACCAGCAGATTAAATCCTTTCTGGGAAGGATCCTGTAAGTCCCAGTACAGTACCTGGTTACCGGAAGTTCCTTCGCTCTGGCTCAGAATGAGGAAACGTTCATCTTCGGTGACATGTGCGCCGGCATTGCGCAGCGGGTGTTCTTTATCTTCAAAGATCAGTACATCCTGCTCCTGAGAGGTACCCAGTTTATGATAATATACCTTATGGAATTCGTTCTTTTTAGACAGTTTGTTCTCTTCGGTCGGCTTATCGTAGCGGCTGTAGTAGAAACCATCCTTTTTCCAGGAGATACCACTGAACTTGATCCAGTCGATAGAATCTTTCAGCAGTTGCTTGCTTTCCACATCCATAACAAACGCCTGTTGCCAGTCAGAACCGGCTTTCGCGATCTGATAGGCGATATATTTCGCATCTTTGGAGAAGGAAATGCTACCCAGCGCGACTGTTCCGCTGGCGGAGAACTTATTCGGGTCAATGAAGACTTCCGGCGTACCGTTCAGGGTTTTCTGACGGTAGAGCACGGACTGGTTCTGCAGACCATCATTTTTAAAGAAGTAGTAATAATCTCCTTTTTTGAAGGGTGCACCTATCTTAGGGTAGTTCCAGAGTTCTTCCAGTCGTTTACGGACTGCACCATGGAAAGGTATCTTATTAAGGTATTCGGAAGTGACAGCGTTCTGAGCCTTTACCCATTCTTTGGTCTCAGGGCTATTATCATCTTCCAGCCAACGGTACGGATCAGCAATGGAGGTGCCATGGTAATTGTCTGTAACGTCTGTTTTATTTGTTTTCGGATAAGTAATTCCTGACTGTTGTGCCATTACGGGTCCTGTTATCATTAATAAATACAATGCGGTAAAGATAGGGCGAGATGATCGACTTGTTTTCATTTGAAACATTTGCGGGTTTGTATTTAAATTATATCTATGTATATTTTTTAAAAATTTTGTTGTGTTAGTTAATTAAAAATGAAAATTTCGTGTAATTCATCAGAATACTATTAGAAAGCTAGGGCAAAATGTTATTTTTGTGCGCCACTTAGATATTTCTCTGGCAATTTATGCATAAGCAGCGTGATTTTCAGGAAAAAACGTAGAGGAGGAGAATGGCAACCGGGAGTGCAATATCACACGTTTGGGGTATATAAGGGTAATAGGAAGCTTAAACTAACGTCGGGGTTCCCTGAATCCAACATAAAAACGTAGAGAGGGAAATAAACATAACTATGAAAAAAGTTTCTAACATCGCAGTCCTTACATCCGGTGGCGATGCGCCGGGCATGAATGCCGCTGTTCGTGCAGTCGTAAGAACCGGAATTTACCATCAGTTAAATGTGTATGGTGTTATGTATGGCTACAGGGGAATGCTGAAGAACGAGATATTTCCCTTGGAGTCCAAATCTGTGGCTAACATTATTCAACGCGGAGGGACCATTCTGAAAACCGCCCGTTGTAAAGAATTTTACGAAGCTGAAGGAAGAGCTAAAGCCTACGAGAATCTGAAGAAACACAACATTGACGGTATCGTAGTTATCGGTGGGGACGGATCATTCAACGGTGCTTATAAAATGAGCAAAGAGTTTGATATTCCATGTATCGGCCTGCCTGGCACTATCGATAAAGATATTGCAGGTACCGATTTTACTATTGGTTTTGACACGGCAGTGAACACAGCTGTAGACGCGATCGATAAGATCCGTGATACCGCTGATGCGCACGACCGTTTATTTGTTATAGAGGTAATGGGCCGTGATGCTGGTTATATTGCCCTGCACAGTGGTATTTCTACTGGCGCCGAGCACATCATGACACCTGAACACCTGATCGATGTGAAAGACATCATCGAAGATCTTCAGACCAACGAACGCCGCAAAAAGCTGGTAAATATCATCGTAGTAGCGGAAGGTTCTATTGCCGGCGGTGCTGAAGAAGTAGCCCGCATGGTAAAATCCAGCTGCCCTCAGCTGGATACCCGCGTAACCATCCTTGGCCACATTCAGCGTGGTGGATCTCCGACCAGCCAGGACCGTGTTCTGGCCAGCCGTATGGGTTACGCAGCCGTAGAAGCACTGTTGAACGGTACTTCTAACGTGATGATAGGCATTGTAAACAACAAAATCCAATATACACCTCTGGAGCAGGCAATCAAGGCTAAAGAGCACCTTGATCCGGAATGGTTAAAGATGGTTAAAATACTTGCGAGTTAAAAAATAGAGCTATGAGTACAAAAGATTTATCACAATACGTACACAAACAGATGGATCATGCAGCTTCCCGTGCACATTCCCTGCACAAAACAAAAATAGTAGCAACCGTTGGCCCAGCCTGCGATACTTATGAAGGATTATTAGCACTCGTACGCGCCGGCGTTAACGTGTTCCGTCTGAACTTCTCACATGGCTCTCATGAGGATAAACTGCGTATCATCCAGTATATCCGCCAGATCAATAAGACTGAGCCTTACAATGTAGCCATTCTGGCTGACCTGCAAGGCCCTAAACTGCGTGTTGGTGAAATCGAAAACAACGCATTACCACTGGTAGCTGGTCAGATCCTGACCTTCGTAAATGAGAAAGTGGTAGGTAATGCAGAAAAGATCTATGTATCCTACGCAGACCTGCACAAAGACGTTAAACCAGGCCAGAAAATCCTGCTGGATGACGGTAAAATCGAAACAGTTGTAAAAGAAGTTACTGCTAATGAAGAAATCAAAGCAGTAGTAAGCCTGCCAGGTGTACTGTCTTCTAAAAAAGGCTTTAACCTGCCAGATACTAAAGTATCCCTCCCGGCTCTGACTGAGAAGGATGTAATCGATCTGGAATTCATCATCGACAACGAATGTGACTGGGTTGCCCTTTCCTTCGTAAGACACGTAGATGACCTCCTCCTGATCCGTAAACGCCTGAAAGAGCGCAATTCCAAAATGAAGGTGATCTCTAAGATCGAAAAACCTGAGGCAATTGCTAACCTGAAGGAAATCATCTGGGAGAGCGACGGCGTAATGATTGCTCGTGGTGACCTGGGTGTGGAACTGCCAGTTGAGCAGATCCCGATGATCCAGAAAGACATTATCCGTAAATGTATCCACCGTGCTAAGCCTGTAATCGTGGCTACACAGATGATGGAAAGCATGATCGACCGTACCCGTCCTAACCGTAGCGAAATCACCGACGTAGCGAACGCTGTACTGGAAGGTGCTGATGCGGTGATGCTGAGCGGTGAGACTGCTACCGGTCAATTCCCTGAGCTGGTAATCCAGACCATGAGAAAGATCATCGACGAAGTGGAAAAAGAAGACATCATCTATAACCGTAACCTGATCCCTCACCGTCACTCTCCAACCTTCCTGAGCGATGCACTGTGCTACAATGCATGTAAAATGGCGGAAGACCTGGATGCAGATGCGCTGATCGGTATGACACAGAGCGGCTACACCGGCTTTATGCTGAGCAGCTACCGCCCTCGTTCTCCACTGTTCATCTACACCAAAGAGAGAACACTGGTAAATCAGCTGAGCCTGAGCTGGGGTGTACGTGCTTTCTACTATGATGGTGAAGAGAGCCTGGACGAGATCATCTCTGACCAGATCAAGATCCTGAAAGAAAGAGGTTTCGTAAAACCAGGTGACGTTGTGGTAAATACTGGTAGCACGCCTGTAAAAGAGCACCTGCCAACCAACGCGATCAAGATTTCTACAGTTGCTGAATAAGCGATTAAAGGAACAACATAAAAGAAGAAGGGTTGTCCGCCCTAGGCGAGACAACCCTTCTTCTTTTAATTAAGAATTAAGAATTAAGAGTTAAGAATTAAAGGCTTGCCAGGAAATAGCTCGTTTCAGTAAATAGCATCTACACTCTCTTTCAATTCTTAATTCTTAATTGTTAATTCTTAATTGTTTTATAGTGTCAGGACAAATCTTGTAAACAGCCGAATACCATTAAAGCCCATCTGTACCGCATCCCAGGCACCGCCACTTTCACTGTCATAAGCAGATAATCTCGCACCATCTACCACTCCCAGTGAAGGATGTACATTGAAGATATTATCAGCGCCTACAAACCAGTTAAGTTGTTTGGTCAGCTTATAGTTCACCGCCAGGTCAGTCACTGCCTTGCCTTTATATTTAAACAGTTCAGGTACCAGTTTATCAGGATCGCTGTCCAGTCCTACAACAGGATTGATACCGCTTCCTGCCAGATCCCCGCTCCAGCCATAGCCATACAATTCAACTTTACCAAAGTAAGTGACATGTGCGCTTACGCCGAATTTATTGATACCATAGTCCAGGTTCAGACCAATCTTCACCGGAGGCGCTGAAGCCAGTACAAAACGCTCTTCACGGTCGCTGAAGAATGATTTTCTGTGCAGATAACTATCATTCAGCTTCTCAGGCACATTGATCTTATCGATCTTCATATGCTGGAAGTTAGCCGCTATTAAAGCCCTGAAACGCTGATTAGCCCAACGTTTGTTATAATCAATCACGATATCAACACCCGTATTGGTGGTATTCACCGCATTGGCGAAGAACTGTGCATTATCGATATGCAGGTTATTCAAGGTCTGATACAACTCAGGAGAAAGTGTGGTATCTGATGCACTAAACTGACCGGATAACACGATCCTGTCTTTTACTTTTACCAGGTAACCATCAACTGTTACAGATAATGCACTTAGAGGTTTCCAGGTGAAACCCAGACTCGCATTGACGGATTTTTCCTGTTTCAGATCAGGGATACCGGCGGCCCTGGTAATACTGTTACTGTTAGGAGCAATCTTTACTTCTGTAATAGTTCCCCCCTGTACGTTAGTATACTGTGAACTGAAGTTAATCTGTTGGAGAGAAGGGGCACGGAAACCTGTGCTTACCGAACCTCTCAGGTTGAAGTTGGAAGTCACTTTATAACGGGTAGCGAATTTATAGTTACTGGTGAAACCAAAATCGCTGTAGTTCTCTGCACGCACTGCTGCACCGATCAGCCATTTGTCTGTTACATCCAGTTCTGCATCTACAAATCCGGCGATATTGGATCGGTTGGCATCCACTTCATCACTCGGACGATAACCAGGGAAACCCTGTGCACCCGTTGCCTTAAAGAAAGTAGGATCATAATTGGTGTAAGAGGCGGCATCACCGGCATAGATCTGATACTTCTCATAACGGTATTCTGCGCCTAATGCGAGGTTTAGTCCATGCGCCACACCGCTGAACGCTTTACCAATGGTCAGGTTAGCGGTATTCTGCAGGAAGGAAAATCCGCCGTCGTCAAAATGTGTAGGCGTATTCGCTCCCATGGAAGCATTAAACGTTTTGTCACCATAAAAATGGAAGTCGTTGCGGCCAATGGTATTACTCAGGTCCCAGGTCCAGTCGTTACCAAATTCACCTTTGATACCTGCAGCAGCCGACCAGTCCCTGATCTTGTTCTGTATATGCGGATCAAATACGGTGTCATTAGCAGCGCCTCCCGGAGAAGATACCGGGTACATAATATCCGGATAAAATATCAGGTTACCGTTAGCGTCTGTAGGGAAACGGTCCGGGTGCCCGCTGGAGCTGGGGTTATTGCCGTTAAAGTGACGGGAATAAGCGTAAGCGTCGGAGAACTTGTAATTATAGCCTCCAAACGCATAGAAAGTGGTCTTTCCGTCAGCAAAAGGCAGTTCCAGGTTCAGCATACCACCGCCGGTCGTTTTGGAAGCATCGCCATAGGAACGTCGCACAACGTTAATCGGCAGGGCGTCTTTGTTGGCAAGGTTGGTATCCAGCACCTGACGATAGGTCTTACCCTGTTTCAGGAAATTGCCTGAAAAGTTCAGGAAACCGCCGTTTTTGCCCAATGGCACCCCATAACTGAGCCCTACGGATACGGCGTTACCATCTATCGCGCCACCGCTTTTATACTGGTTCAGATCCTGGCCGAAGTGGGTATTGTATTTATGATCGTAATACCCGGCATATCCGGCATTTACATAGAGGTGATTCACTTCTTTCTTTAAGATGATGTTGATGACACCCGCAATCGCGTCAGAACCGTATTGGGCGGACGCACCGTCACGCAGTATTTCCACACGGTCAATAGCGGCTTCCGGGATGGCATTCAGGTCAGTACCTGAGTTACCACGGCCACGGGTGCCATATACGGCAATAAAGGCCGTCTGATGCCGGCGTTTACCGTTGACCAGTACAAGGGTCTGATCAGGTCCGAGACCACGTAAGGTAGCCAGGTCGATCTGGTCAGCACCATCGCTTCCGCTCTGTTTATTATAGTTAAAGGAAGGCGCAGACACGTTCAGCAGGGCTGTCAGGTCCATTTTGGCTGTCGGATAGGCGGTCTGGCTCATGGAGATCACATCTACCGGTACGGGCGTTTCTATTCTGGCACGACCGCCGGAACGGGTACCTACCAGCACGACCTGCGATAGTTCAGATACGGTAGAAGTCAGCTGAATGTCCACCACCGTACGGCTATTGACAGGCACGGATAAGGGCTTAAAACCAATGGCGCTGAGTTCCAGCACATCGTCTGTTTTAGCCTCTATGGCATAAGTACCTTCTTTACCTGTCAGCGTACCGGTACCGCTCAGTTTTACGCGCACAGTAATACCTTCTAATGGTACTCCTGTGGTAGCATCTGTCACTTTACCGGTAATTCTTTGTTTCTGTGCATATGCAGCAGCAAATGGTACATAAAGGCATAACAATAAAAACACGATTCGATTTAGACTCCTGGTTGACATCATAAATTGCTTTTAGTTTGGGTTATAGATAAATATAACCTATTTCAGACATATAGTTAAAACACCCTTCCGATACTGAGTAGTATATACTTAAATGTTATAACGCATATATCCTTTCTATTTGTTATAGGTTGGCATACGTATAATAAACACCGATCCATTAACACTTGTTTAACCGAGTTACCTATAAATCAACATTTTAATCTTCTCATGATCATTTTTTCCAGTTAATGGAAAAACAATCGAAAACCATTAACGAGTCATTAACCTTTAAGCAAAAACTAAAAGATAACTTTATGCTCAGCTAGTAAACGCAGCCTCTAATTAAAGAGATCAACTATACGACGTCATTGTGATAGTTAAATTACTCGACATGTGATTTTCCACGTCATGTTATACCGTTAACAGGAGAATCCAGATACCCATTCCCTGGAAATCAACCGCCATGTTTTCCGGCACCTGCGCAGTAAATGGTCATGTCTGTTATTCTCTTCACCGCATAACATTACCGAATGTCTTATACAGGCGCAAGCCCGGCATAAACGATATGCCGTATTATCAATCAAAAAAACCAATCTAAAGATGTACCTCTTTTCAGCAGATTCCATTGAATTTTTCAGGGAGCTGCACTCCCCCTCAGATGTTCCTAAAAGATTTGCCAGCAAGATTATGCACCACTCCAGCAAAGTGCTACACGGCGACCAGCAAAAGACCATTTTTCTTCAACGCATCATCGCAGGCTTTTTTGAAATCTTTGAACACCATGTGGTGTGCAATGCGCAGGAAACGGAGATCCTGCCTACTCCCCTTACTCCCTCTCTGCATCTGCACGTTTCAATGGACGACAATGAAGTCGACGCCTACGTTAACGGACAACAGAGTGTTGATTTAAAACCCCGGGAAGTCAATCTCTTTTATCTGGAAGAGATCAATATCGCAGTTTTACCTCCAGGGAAACACTGCTTTTTCCACATTGCTTTTAAAAATGACACCTTATTCCGCCTGCTGAAAAAGAAGCCTTTTGCAGGACTCTACAACAAGTACCAGAAGAAAGTAAAACAGGTGGAGGAAGAAATGGGCGGCATGATTAACGAACCCGGTCAGGTGTCCATGGATGCCTATTTCATGATGCTCATACATGAAATCAGACAATGTAACTTCAACGAGGCCGCCAGCAGGTATTATCGCGAAAAGAAATGCCAGCTGATGCTGGAACATTTCATCCGGCAGATACTGTATATACGCGAGCCGAAAATAGAGCTGACCGACCAGAAAATACTGACGCTGGACTATGTAAAAGAATACGTCAAATTAAACATCAACAAGCCGGTAAATTTGAAGCAACTGGCAGGACAGTTCAACATCAGCACGAATCTGCTTGAAAAAGGCTTCCGGCAACTGAATGGTATTTCCCTGCGCAGTTTTATTCACATGTACCGCATGGAATTTATCACCAAACTGCTGGCTATAAAAGGTATGCCGCATGACAGTATCGCACGGCTTACAGGCTTCAGGAATTATGCTGCACTGAATGCCGCTTTCTACAAATACTTCGGTTGTAACGCGGAGGTTTTCCACGAACAATGTTAATATGCGATATATCGCTATCCAGATACCGGCAAGAATGAAAACGCTTTCTCTGTGAGAAAGCGTTTTTTTACAGCTACGACTCCGGTCATCACTGGTTTTCTCCTTATGACCAGCGGTATTCTCCCTAGGTCTTACAGAAACAGTACATTTACACCATTGCAGACGGCATACATGTTGTCAGTTATAAGATAAATTCTTTTCTTATGAGCACCTTTCAGAGCATCAACCCGTACAATCAGGAAACAATAGCTGAATATGCCGCTCATACGCAGGCAGACATACAACAAAGACTGGCGTGGGGGCACCAGGCATTCCGCCATATGGCGCATACCTCCCTGCAGGAGCGTTGTGACTGGATGCTGGCGCTGGCACAGTTACTCAAGACGAACGTAGATCAACACGCGGCCATTATCACCCGTGAAATGGGCAAAACACTGAAAGAAGCCAAAGCGGAGGTACTGAAATGCGCTACTACTGCCGAGTATTATGTGGAGCACATCGCTGAAATGCTGCAACCGAAACTGATCAGCACAGATGCGCAGCAGAGCTATGTATCTTATGAGCCCAAGGGGATTATCCTGGCGATTATGCCCTGGAACTTTCCTTACTGGCAGGTATTTCGTTTTGCGATTCCCAATCTGCTTGCCGGTAATTCCGGACTGCTCAAACATGCCAGCAATGTCAGCGGCTGCGCCCTGGCGATGGAAGACGTCTTTTTACAGGCAGGTTTCCCGGAAGGGGCCTTCCAGGCATTACTGGTCAATTCCAAACATATCGAACCCGTTATCGCCGACAGCCGCGTACAAGGTGTCACCCTGACAGGAAGTACCGCCGCCGGTATGAGTGTTGGTGCACTGGCAGGAAAATATATCAAGAAGTCTGTCCTGGAACTGGGCGGCAGCGATCCTTTCATCGTACTGAAAGACGCCAACCTGGAAGAAGCAGCCAGAACAGCGGTAAAAGCCCGTATGCAGAATGCCGGTCAGTCCTGTATCGCCGCTAAACGCTGGATTGTGGAAGAGGCAGTGGCAGAAGACTTTACGGATAAAGTCAGCCGTATCCTCCGGGAAATGAAACAGGGCGACCCTTTCAATGCGGCTACTGATATGGGTCCAATGGCACGTCCTGACCTGGCCGGCGAACTGGCCCAGCAATTACAGCAGAGTATTAACCAGGGCGCCCGACTGGAGCTCGGCGGTCAACAGGAATCGGCCAATTTCGCCCCTACCCTGCTGACAAACGTACAAAAAGGGATGACTGCCTTTGATGAAGAGACTTTCGGTCCGCTGGCCGTCATTACCAGGGCCAGAAATGAAGAACAGGCGATTGAACTGGCTAATCAGACGCCTTTCGGACTGGGTTCCTCCCTCTGGACAAGCGATCTTGACAAGGCTAAAAAGCTGGCCAGACAAATAGATAGCGGAAATGTGTTCATCAATGCCATGGTGCGCTCAGACGCCCGTTTGCCCTTTGGTGGCGTAAAACTGTCCGGTTACGGCAGAGAACTGTCCCTCGAAGGCACACATGAATTTTTGAATGTTAAAACGGTTTACATAGCTTAGCAGCCTGAAATTTACAGGTACAACAAGTAAACAGGCAACAAAATCTGCATGACGAGGAATAATTATGCTCCCTATATTACTATCAGCAGGGATGAATGGGCAAAAAGGAGTGACGATCCTATGTTACACTTACTGAATGATTTTGAAACCTTGCAGGGGTTGAACGAACCGCTGACAATGGAAGAAATCACCCAGATCTATGTACCCCTCTCCCGGTTGCTGAACCTTTATGTTAGCGGAGCACAACGCTTACACGCAGCCACAAACAGCTTTCTGGGCAGTCAGTTCCTGAAAGTACCTTTCATTATCGGCATTGCCGGTAGCGTAGCAGTGGGTAAAAGCACTACTGCCCGTGTATTGCAGCGCCTGTTATCTGCATGGCCCAATCACCCGAAAGTAGACCTGGTTACAACAGATGGTTTCCTCTACCCTAATAAGGTACTGGAACAAAAGGGCATCATGAACCGGAAAGGGTTTCCCGAAAGCTATGATATCCGCCGCCTGATACAATTCCTCGCCAATGTCAAATCTGCCAAGGAAAGAGTCTCTGTACCGGTATATAGTCACCTGGAATATGATATTCTGCCCAATGAATTAAAGTGGATAGAATCGCCTGATATCGTTATTGTAGAAGGTGTCAATGTACTACAGGTAAGACCCCGTCAGCAGCAGAAAGAACCGACTCTTTTCGTATCCGACTTCTTCGACTTCTCTATCTTTGTAGATGCGGAACTGGACGACTTACAGCAATGGTATATCTCCAGGTTCAAATCCCTGCGGCAAACTGCCTTCCGGAACCCGGAATCCTATTTCCACCGGTATGCACATCTCTCCGATGCCGAATCAGAAGTGATCGCTACTAATATCTGGAATGAGATCAATAAGCCAAATCTGGAACTGAATATCCTGCCTACCCGTTTCCGGGCCAGTCTGATACTGGAAAAAGGCAACCACCACTTCGTCCAGTCGCTGAAACTCAGAAGAATCTGATTTTAAATATTACATATGCCAGATATCCTTGCAATAAAGCAGGCGCTTTTACAGCTTGATAAGCATTCAGGAAATAGCTGGCACTTATTTGAGCCGTTACTGCAACCCATGGAGTGTAATAACGGCTCTTTTCTTGCCCATGCAGGCAGGGTCTCTTCCGCCATCTATTTTATCAGTTCCGGTATCGTACGGGTCTTTACCCTACACCAGGATAAGGAAGTATGCCTCGATTTCGCATTTCCGGGGCAGTTTTCGACCGCTTACGCCTCCTTTATTACACAGAGCCCTTCCATCGTGTCATTGCAGGCTATAACGCCTGTAAATGGCTTTGCTTTCTATTATAAAGATCTGCAGGAGCTGTATAGTAAAAGTCATGATGCGGAAAGGACCGGTCGTTTACTGGCAGAATACCAATATCTGCGTAAATATCGCCGGGAACTGGCTTTTTTGCAACTCACTGCACGTGAACGATATATACAGCTGCTGGAGGAATATCCGCAGGTAGTACAGCAGATCCCTGTGAAGTACATAGCCTCCTACCTGGGGATTGAACCCGAAAGCCTCAGCAGGATTCGCAAAGGGCTTACCTGACACACCACCATATCCACGCTATATATACCGGCTGAAAGGCCAGGCGACTCCAGGTATACCAGGGCTTAGCGGGTAATCCGCCGGGAGCAGGTAACTGTTTTACCGCTACATAGATATTTGCCGGAAACATCATGATCAGTAAGAGGATCAGTCCCCAGGCCGCATATATTCTCGCTGCCGGCACCAGCAACCCTATTCCGAATACGATTTCAAGTACGCCGCTGATCAGTACCAGCTCCAATGCATAGGGCAACCAACCTTCGATCATATAGGTCAGTTTACGGGGCGTCGCCAGGTGCATCACCCCTATCATTACAAACATCACGGCCGCAGCAATCATAGCGTCATTGTGCAGCTGCTGTAACCAGGTAATACTGAACAGATGTCCTGTCAGTAATAGTAATAAGCCTATTGTTAAAAGTCCGGATAAAAATGCCATCACCTTGATTTTTATACAAAGTTCCCTGAAATGAGTACCCGGCGGACTAACATTTGTTAGCTTTTACCAGGGCCACTTATTAACATTAATTTATAGGTATTCTTTTTGCAGCAAAGCATTTATCATATTACTTTTGAAACCAGTCATTTACATAAATGAACCTTACAATGAAAAGAGTACTCTATCCATTAGCATTTGCGCTTGTACTATTCGCTTCTGCCTTCACATTCGTTTCCTCCCAGAACTGGAAGATCGCAGAAGGATATTCTATTAAATTTTCCGGTTCAGGCGCCAACGGCATATTCAAAGATCTGAAAGGACAGGTTGTATTCGATGAGAAAAATCCGGCTGCTTCCAAATTCGATGTGACAATTGCTGTAAGTTCCATCAACACCGGTAACGGCTTAAAAAACACACATGCAAAAGGTGGCAAATGGTTTGATGCCTCCAAGTTTCCTACCATCCACTTTGTATCTTCTAAAGTCACCAAAACTGCAACAGGTTATGATGCACAGGGTGAACTGGAAATGCACGGTGTGAAAAAACCTTTTACAATTCCTTTTACATTTGCAAAGAATGGTAATGGCGGTACCTTCACGGGCAACTTCGATGTGAACCGTGTAGATTTTGGTATCGGTGAAGCAGGCGGCAGAGTGGATGATGTATTCAAACTGCAGGTAAGCGTACCTGTTACACAATAAGCATTGTCATTGCATGTTTAAAAGATATTTTTTGGCAGGAATAGCAGCAGGCATCCTTTCGGGGCTTGCTGCTTTTTTTTACCACCGCATATACACGGAGGTGGTGGAAGTCAGCTTTGCACGTCTTGTATCTCCGCAAAGTATATTCAGCGCCTGTCTCTTCGCCGATATGCTGATCGCTTTATTTTGTTATACGATCCGTTCCTTCTTTAAAAAGGATATGGAGATATTGACAAGTATACTGGTTGCAGGTTCTACGCTATTGAGTATGATTATTCCTTTTATGGTGAGCCTTCCGCTGGATATGGAAAAACCAGAATTATTTCCGGGCCTGGTCATACCCATGCAGCTCCTTCCGGCACTTGCCTGGTTTGTAGTAAAACCCTTTTCAATTAGGAATTAGGTATAATTGCCTACCACAAAAAGTAATAGACACTTCGCCCTAAAGTGTCTATTACTTTTTATGAAGACCTGAGTTCATTAATTCTTAATTCCTAATTCTTAATTCCTAATTCTCCACTCTCTCCTGCGCCTATAACCTCGACGATTATATGCACCAAAAAGCCCCCGCTTTCGCGAGGGCTCTGGTACAATTACGTTCAGTTAACAAATTATACCAATCAAACCCATTCGTTAATATGGGTGCCACTGCCCATACTTAATTCACGGGCTGAAATGGTGAATGAAACGCTCATCGGGTTTTTGTCGTCAGCGTCAAAAGACTCTTCAAACTTTACCAGATAGCCTTCTTTGAAGGATAATTGTTTCAACTGAGCATCAGAGTCTCTCTTGTAGAAAGTAATGGTACCATCTTTTCTTTCAAAGTTGTTTACCATCCATTCAAAGAGATCTGTTTCTCCTGTTGATTCAACAATTAAACGGATTCTGCCACCACGTGTGATTGCCGAAGGGCGACCGGTAGCGTCTACTTCTTGGGTGAGGTCATAGCTGCAGTGTTTTACCACCAATTTTTTGCCAGCTACTTCAAACACTGATTTGAAGGACATGGGTTAAATGTTTAAGGTTTGCAATAAAGAATTAACAAAAATGAGCTATTTATTTATGTAGTTATTTATGCCGTCAAATTTAACGTAATCCTTTAAGACAACCAAAAATTTAACTCATCTTGATCGCATCATTTGTCTGTTATAATCAAGCTCATTACGCGTTGTTTCCAGCTCGCGGTTGAGATCGGCAATCTTCTCTTTCAGCTCTGCTATTGTCTGCTGGGCGTTCTGCAATCCTCTCATTTGTTGCTTGCCCTGTTGAATAGACAAAAGATTCTGAATGATGTTATTGTACAGTCCGTAGTGCGTTACTGATTCTTTCGGAATACTGTTACGCATTGTAACAAGATCCTGCGCTACTACCTGGTCCATATAATTTGCATTCTGATTGGGCAGATTAATAGAGTCCAGATTATTTTTCACCTTGTCCATCCTTTGCAGAAAATCTCCTTGAAACGCCTGCTCCTGGCGGAATGAAGTCAACTGTTTACGCAGATCGTCATTCTCTTTTGCAGGCACCTGATAGTTAAAAAATATGGCCAGTACGAACAGACCAACTGAAACGACAAAGAAAAGAAGGAACCAAAGAAATGCAGCTGTTCTCTCCTGTTTGTTTAGTACACGCATGTATTATAGTGTTATAAATAAATCAATCTGTGAAAAACCATCTTTTGGTTTTATGCTTGCGCAGGTATTCAGAATCTTCCGCAGATTCTTCCTTGACAAAGATGCCCTTGTCCGTTTTGCTGCCGATGTAATCCAGTCTGCTGAGACTTTCAAACAGTTTACTGATCGCACGTACGAAAGGTATCATAGGCTCCAGACATTCTCTTACATCTGTATGCTTATAACGTATATTCGAACAGTTCACCATCAGTGTTTCCAGTTCTCCCTGTCTCAGTTCACACCATTCTGAAAGATAATTCAGCAGTTCTTCCTTACCTGTATGCGCTCGTAAGTCGATGGCGTTTTTCATGGTTCTGGACAATCCTGCTACTACTTCCAGCATCTCTGCGGGCGACTGATACAATCCTAACCAGCGGAACTGTGAGATACGCGTACCGAGGTATTGCACCATTCTTTCCGTGATGTACAATACCACCTGCGCCAGATCATTGTTCTGGTTTTTACCATAGATTTTCTGCACGATCTGTACACCATGCAATTCCAGGTAACCGAGGAACTGGTCCAGTTCCTGATGCAGATCCGCCAGTGCAGGATGCGCTGATACAAGACTGGTAGGTGGGATATAATCATCATCCAGCTGCGGACGTCCATCCTTCACGGTAATACGTCCCAGTATCATCTGATAGGCGCCTAACTGGCCCTGTGGCATCTGTGATGCAGGTTGTATGAACAACTCATATTCCGGCGTAGCATTTGGCAAACGTGGCGGATCTTCGTGCAACAGCGGTTCACCACTTGGCTGACGGTCAAATGGATCCACCTGTATCAGAATGTAGTAAGCAGCTTCTGTATGCTGCGGATCCCACCAGTAAGATATTTCAGGAAATGTAGTTGCATACTTCAAAGAATGTACGGTATGTTCCGGGATCTCGATGCGTGCTCCTCCAGGCGTTACTGCACGGCACTCTGTAAGTTTGACGCGCCACTGATGCTGATTATCTGTTACGAACCAGCAGCGAAGGGATTCCTTACTCTCTGCTTTAGCCGGCAATAGTCCATAGTTCTGCGCATGCAAACCGCTGGATATAGCATCCCGGATCTGATCAAGCATTGCATTTTCAGTTTCAATGAAATGCTGCTTCTTAATTTTCATTCCATCCACCCAGTTGACGGGAAAATATTTGAGCGGTTCTGCCATGGGATGATTGTTTAGTCAAAAAAGATTGTTTACTTGTATGAGGGATTAATTGTTACTCAGCATAACCCTGTTACAGATGATCACACTATTTTCCTGCATTCCGTTCATGAAAACAGGCTTTTCGGGATCAAGTGTACGCGCTATGCCCAGCCATTTTGATTTCAGGTGAAACACCCACCCATAAGGCTGCCCGTTCTTATCGAGTACATCTATCGGTGTATTGGGGTAACGGTCGTTATAGTCATTCACAAAGTGATAAAACAGGTCGCCCAGGTCCATTTTAATGGGGGTACGAGCCCTGAAATAAGTACGATCCTGATCCTTGGTATTCTTCTCTAATTCGAAGCCGATTACGATCAGATCTTTCATATCATCTTCATTCACTTCCGGCTGCTCATGATACGCTGGATATTGCCACCATTTATGCACTTTCGCAGGAATAGCCATCATCTTTTCGAAGGTCTTGTATACAAAAGTGGGCAAGGCAAAAGCCAGGAAACAGGTCAGCATGGGATAATACAAAAAGTCACCTTTGGTGAAAAGGAACTGTACCAGCATAAAGCCCACGCCCCCAAACAGATAAATGGCCACAATAAAGGCCAGTTCTGAGGTCAGGGTACGCTCATTAGCCCAGAAACGGGTATACATGATGTGGCAGTGTGCTATCCCCAATCCGAGGAACCACACCTGGTAAAACAAATATTGGCTGACCAGATTCTGATGGGTAAACAGAAAAGGTATCGAGCTGATCACAGCAAATACAAGCGTGAGCAGGAACAGATACCACAATGCCTTTTTCTTATATAGGGTAAAGTTTTTAATATAACGACTCAGCAGTCCCACGATAAGAGCGCCTACCGCCATGATAGCGGCTAATACAAGATAAATTTTTGCTTTAAGTATCATAAGTTTTCCAATTGGGGAAAAGGGTTAAAACAGTCTATAGAGCCAACATCAGATGCAAAAATAGTTCCATTTAATGCTATAGGAAAAAATTATATCCCATTAATCCTTCCTTATGGCGGCTATCGTTTACAACTACTTGTTTTTCATCCGGATGTGGCTCCAGTAAAGTTTCGGCTTCAACATCCGCCGGCAAAAGAAAGCCCAGGCAGGTTTCCAGTAATTTACCATACGGTTGCCAGGACAGGAAATCGTATACCCGGCGATGTTGCAGAGGACCTACTTTCACAATGACTCTAGGCATATCGGTATAAAAAAGACTTCCTGTCATCGTATCCACCCCCAGCCTGCATTCTCCGAGGCCGGTTTGTATACCTGAGGATACGGCAACAGGTCCGTTTTCACATGTAATGGCTACTGGTTCGTCCAGTATCGCCTGCAGGTATAACTGCACCAAAGGCAGGTTGCCTGCTATACGATGAATATACGGTAATAACCTGATAAGTTTATTCACCGGTTCTTTGGGTAATCCATCCGGAATGCCCCAGAAAGATAAAAATAATTCATCTGCATCCTTTCCCAGTGCATCAAATAACAGGTGCTTCTCTCTCTGCTCTAAAAATACACGTTGCAGGAAAAATTCATGCTCCAGCGGACGGAAGAATTTACGGGCCTCCTGTTCCTCTTGCTGGTGCTTTTTGTAGTTAGCTACCATTTCGCTGACTTCCTGCTGTTTCTGGGCCGTAAACTCGTGAAAAAGGCCTTCCGGTAACCGGTCATACAGGCCGTCACGGGAGAGTGTTAAAGTAATGAAAGGATGATATGGCTGTGAATCATCTAATTGTGCATCTAAGATATCTTTATTGAAAGCTCTTGTAAAAACGTTCTGCATCTGTACGGCTACTTCCGACTCCTGCACATCATTGTCCAGCAGTTCTCCCACAACAACTTCTGCGCGTACGTCATAATGGAGACGACGTATGTGATCGATCACTTCTTCGAGCACTGCGGCTTTTTGGGCATTATTTACCATCAACGGGTTAAAATTTAGGTTTTTCGATTAATCAGGGTTCTTCTTCAGGCTTTCAACCGACACAGCAATTAACTAAAAAATTGAAATACGAATGTAGGTTGTTTAGTCATTTATGTAAAAAAATATTTAAAATTGCATAAATTGAAAAACCCATGACCCCGCGCAAGACCCAAAATGAGCGTAAAGTAAGTACGTATAGACCCTTTAGCAAGATTACAAGCCACATTGACCCAATGGTGTTGTATACATTCCTGTCTTTACTGGTAATCAGCATCGTTTTGCTGGCATTCCAGGCATCTAATAGAGAAGTATGTACAGACGCTGCCATTGTGTTAGCCAGCCAGCAACGTGCGGGTAAATCCACCACATTTACAGCTGGTGAAGTCATCACTTTCAGAGCCGATCTCAAAGGCGGCGGCGTGGCCGGCGTCAACTGGGATTTCGGAGATTCTACCGCCTCAGCTCCGGGTGTACAGGTATATCATGCTTTCAGTAAAGCGGGCATTTACACTGTTATCCTCCATCGCGGAAAGTGCGACTGGCGACAGGAAGTGATCGTTATCAATGCTGCTCCCGAAAGAGCGCCTGATACCCGTGGCGATATCTACCCGGTGATCGAAGGTCCGGAAGAAGTCTTCATCGGCCGTCCCGTAACCTTCACCAACCATACGCCCGGCGCCACCAGCTGGTCCTGGCAGTTACTCCAGCCTAATGCGGAAGTGCATTCCGGCAATTCTGTAAAATATACCTTCGGCTCTCCTGGTGAACGGATTCTGTCCCTGATCGTAAACGGAGACAGCAGTAAAATGGTGACCAAACGTATCTCGGTCTTTGATGCGGCTCCTCAACGCCCCAGAAATGACCATTTTGACCCCATTCCTTTCCCTGAAGACCCTAAACCGGTCGATCCTAACGCGGGTGCTGCTCCGGTGCCGGATAAGCCTAAAACACCGTCTGTTTCTGATGATGAATTTAAGTTCTTCCTTACACAAGTTGTAGACAAACAAAAAAGCGCCTCCGATTTCTCCCCCTACCTCTGCGATAACATGAACGCAAGGGTGCTGCTGAACGATAAAGACACTGACACTTTTGCACATTTTTGTTCCCGCATCAGGGGTAAGAAGCGTTTCAAAATTGAGCTTGTCAACCTCATCAAGGACCAGAATGGTTGTGTGAAAGAAATCAGGGTAAGATATGACAGGAAATTCCTTGGTATATTCTAATCACGTCAGACGAATGATATGAAGAAAGAGTATTATAAACTGCCGCTTGACTTTTCCCGGATCCTGCAAAAAAAGGACCTTCCTGACTGCAACCTGGAAGACTCCGTAGCCCAACATATACAACTGCTCATTACAACCGTACTTGGGGAAAACAAAGACGATCCCCAGTACGGTTGCCGGATATGGGATTTCGACTTTGACATCCGGGCTTCCAACAACGAAGTTAAGGAACAGGTGGAACTCTCCGTAAAAAGTGCCATCGTGCGTTATGAACAACGTATCACGCAGGTAAGGGTTTCTGCCATGGTCAGCCAGGAAGAACTGAACGGCATCAGCGCCAAAAAAGTCAAGAAAAAGATACGGGTGACTATCACCGGTACCCTGGCCCGCAATAAAACTCCATTCCATTACAGCAGCTTCTTTTATGTAAGTCCGCTGTCGTACGATTAAACCTATGTCATGCCAAGAGAACAAAAAGAAAGGATAAAAGACCGGATGCTCAAAACGGCCGCCCGACTCTGGGGATATCCGGATGCAGAAGTGGAATCTTCTTTTGATCCCATTGTACAACTCCTGCTGGAAGCCTGTTCCAGTGAACTTGAAAAAATATCAGGCGAAGTAGATGTGTCTCATGCAAGACTGGTAGAAAGACTGGCGCAGATCATGATGCCGGAACCCATCACCAGCAGTCAGCCTGCTTACGGTGTATTACATGCCGGCAGTAATGAACCATCTACCGTGATAGATGCAGAACACCAGCTGTTCTATACTTCAAAAAGCGGCTTCAATTCAAAAGACCTTTTCTTCATGCCCCTGACCAGGCATCGCCTGTTCCGCGGACAGGTCAAATATATGGCCATCGGCAACCGTCTTTTTGAAACGCGTGATCACTGGTTTAAAGAACAGATTCTGCAGGGTAATCTGCAGGCTGATACCCCGCCCAATCATTTATGGATAGGTCTGTCCCTGGAAGGCAGTCCTTCCTCAATTGAAGAAATGTCCTTTTTCTTTGACCTCAGAAACGTTCATCAGCAGGAGATGTTTTACTACTATCTCCCACTGGCGCGCTTCTATCTCAATGATACGGAACTGACCATAAAAAGTGGCTATAGCCAGAGCCAGGACGCCGCTGCTGAAGATGTTGATAATATCATGCATCCTGCCTTTGATACCAACACCCGTTACAGCCAGCAGATCCTGCACCGTTTCCGCCATCAGTTTCTGACCATCAGTAAACACACCTCGCTTCCGCTGCAATCACCTGCACCGGAAACGTTGCAACATATATTCGGAGCCGCATTCAATAAAATCCAGCCCAATACACACTGGATCAGAATTGAATTCCCTGAAACTATCCGGCATACATTACTGGAAGATCTTTTCTGCAACATCAATTGCTTCCCTGTCGTCAATAAACGCGTCAATGAACAGTCACAGCGCCTGAACCGTTATCTCAACATCATGCCGCTGCATACTGCTGATATCTACTTTGATGTTAAACGTGTACATGATACCAGCGGAACCGACTATCATGTACGTAACTTCACGACAGCCGGAGAAATGCAGGAAGGCGAACTGGTTGTGCGTAGCAGCGGTATCGGCAGATTTGATACCCGCGAGGCAAAAGAAATCATCGCCTACCTCATTGAAGTGATCCGTGATGAAAGTTCGCTTTTTGAAGAAGTACGTAACGACTATGTCGCCAACCGCATCCGTGAATTACATCAGCTGATTGCCTCCCTGGAAGAACAATTACAACCCAGCGTCAATCGTGGTAACATTCCATACCTAATGGTGAAACCACGCGAGGAGGCTGATTTCCTGTTTATAGAGTTCTTTACCACAAATGGTAGTGTAGCGAATAATATCCGTATGGGCACGCGTTTGCAGGAGTATGGCAGCGTACAGTTACAACCGGGTTCTATCACGCTTCTTTCCAATACACAGGGTGGTAAAGACCGTCTCAGCATCGACGAAAAAGTAAACCTTTACCGTTATCACCTGCTTAGCCGGGACCGTGTAGTAACACCGGAAGATATCAAAGCGCTCTGCCGTTATGTGGTTGGTAATGAACTACGCAATGTAAGTGTTGCCAAAGGTGTTTCTGTATTACCCGGCGCTACGGAAGGATATACCAGAACACTGGATATCAGGTTAACATTATCGCAACCTACAACTGCTTATGCGGCGGTGAACCTCGTGTATCTCAAAGATGAATTATTATCACAGCTGAAGGAGCGTTCAGCCAACAATTATCCTTACAGAATCTATATGAATGAGGTGTTGATGTGAGAAGGAATTAAGAATTAAGAATTAAGAATTAAGAATTAAGAATTAAGAATTGAAATGCAGCGAATACCGCAGCAAAGTATTACAAAGACAAGAGGCGTCCGCTTAATGTGGACGCCTCTTGTCTTATAAAACGACGGTTAATGTAATTCTTAATTCCTAATTCTTAATTCCTAATTCCCCCAACCTCCCCCTATATCTTCAACAACCTCACATCCCGCCCTGCCTTCAAGGCATCAGCCGGCACTCCTTTCTTTCCACCTGCATCACATAAAGTAATCGTATTTCCAAAACCAAGATCTACATAAATACGATTACTGACGATCCAGCCGCGACCTGAAATCTTTGTATTCTTACGGATATACACACCATTGGCCTGTAAGTCATCCAGTAGTAGAACACTGATCAGCTGACCATCTTCAAACGTATTATTCTTCTGCAGTTTCGCGGCGAAAGCAGCACTTGCTACCGGTAGTTTGCCACGGGTTTTCGTATCGACTGTAATACGGATAGATTTAAAATCCCCTGAGTTATTTTCCACTTGTTTATTCGCTGCTTCTCCCGGCTGACGTATACTGGAAGCCGGTGTGGAAAACACAGACATATTTGCATTGCCTTTGTTGAAAACATTGTATCCAAAGCCTGGCATATATAATTCAGGGCTTTCAAACAGCTGCTTGATAGCAATGATCTTATAGATATACTGTGCAGTTTCATCATTCAGCACCAGCTGATAGTAATCACTACTCCCCTGTCTTTTCATATTACGGGAAATATTACCTGCGCCTGCATTATATGCTGCTGCCGCCAATGTCCAGGAGTGCAGCTGACTATATAATTGTTGCAGATAACGACAGGCGGCATGTGTTGATTTCAGCAGATGATTACGTTCATCATTGTCATATCTTACTTCCAGTCCCATAGCTGCTGCGGTTTCAGGCATAAATTGCCATACGCCCTGTGCGCCTACAGCAGAGGTGGCATTGGTAAAACCACTCTCTACTACAGGCAGGTACTTAAAATCTTCTGGTATATTATACTGATGCAGTATGGGAATGATCACAGGGAAATAGATGTCCGTCTTCGCCTTCAATACCGGCAGAAAATTGCGGTACTTCAGATGCCCCTTGATGACGTCCATTAATTTGTAGGAAACGAAATCGCGCTCCATAGGCACGAATTCCCCGCAGAAATTCACCTGCTGGGCGCTGCCTGTCAATGGGCATAGCCAGAGACTGACAACAAACAATATTTTGAGTTGGATACGCACGATGGTACGTGTTATTTACTGATCATATATTTTGGCAAAGCGCTGACAGGTGTGTATAACACAATCTGATTCTTATTCGCTTTATTATACATTACCAGGATAATTTCATCATTCTTTTTAAAATCACGGGCAGCTGCTACAAACACAATCCCTTCATCCGCTTTTCCTGCTATAGCTTCTGTTCCTTTACGGTACAATACCGGCATCGTAAACAGTGATGCGGTATCCTGTTTCGTTTTATGCATCAGCGACACTTTACTGATCACAAATGGTTCACCTGAACGGTTCCTGACATGATAACTGAAATAAACCAGATTGTTCAGGCTCATAGCCTGTGAATAAGTAAGGGTAATACCATCAGCAGTTGTTTCATACTGATGACCGCCTTTGCGTTGTTTACGAAAATCTTCTGCAATATTGCCCACAGTCACGGTATCAATACCAGCTGCAACTGCCGGATCTTCCTGTGCTGTTTCTTCGGCTTCATTACTGTCCCCCGTGGTAGCGGCAGTACCACCACTGCTGCCGGCGCCTGTACCTGTGCTGCCGGTATTTTTAGCTGATCCGCTGGCAGACAGGGTATATTTCAACCTGGATAATTCTGCTCTTTCACGGAAAGCCAGTATCATGTAATGTATATTATCTCCTTCGCGGATCACCAGGTTGGTGGGCCTTGGATTGGCCACTACCGGCCGGATAAATACAACATTACCGTCTACAATGCGATAATCATAGTCTGCGTTCTTGCCATCTCCGATCTGAAAAGTGGTAATTGCGGATCCACAGGTAATAAGGGTGACAGCGCCTTTAGTTGTAATAATGCTATCTGTCTGTGACTGCCCCAGTGCATTGCACCATGACAATAAAAAACAGAAGGCGCCTGCTAAGACATACTTCATCTGATAATCTTTTCCTTTCTTGAAATTTTTTAGTGATGAAAACAGTGGGCTGACCATCCATCATGATCAGCCCCCGCTGTTTTAATATTATGCTTTATCCTGCTCGTATTCAGTATCCCATTCTGTCGCATCTTCCCCTTTATGTCCTTCCATTTTGATCAGGAAGTTCTTAGCCGGGAAGTATGGTTTCAGGTGAATATTGAGGTGGATACGATCTTTTTGTATAGGATCCTGTTCAAATCTGCGTACGTTAAAGTCCTCTATCAGTTTATCAGGACCGGTAATGCTGTCAAGGAACCGGATAATCTGTTTCATCAGATCTTTACGGGTGTTGGCATTGAAATTTTCAAATGCACGGCGGTTCAGGAAGTCCATCAACACCTTCGTCACGTAGTCGAATACACGTACTACGGAATAAGTCTGCAAACCGATATTATCACCGTTAAACAAAGTCTTTGCACTAAACGCCATTACTTTTCCATATTCCTTTACCATGGGTATCAGCCCCATTTTCTCCAGACCTGCAATTTCGCTCTTCTTCAGTTCAAATTTCACACCGTCTACTTCATTCATACCACCGAATTTCTTACCGGCAGTTACCTGTGACATCAGTGTTTTATATACTTTACCAGCCAGTGCGCCTGATGGTGGTATGTACAGGTTATCCTGTTCGTTAATTTCATCAAACTTACCACGACCTACCAGCCAGTTACAGGTCATCATAACATTAGACCTGTGTATTTCACCGCCGGTGAGGTTAGCCAGTTCAAACATTTCCATCACATCATCTGGTGCATCCAGGTGAGAGAAGTCTGTAATGAGCATCGTCTTATTTTCATAAGCGATCTTCGCCCATTTTTCCAGTACTTTGTTTGAACCAAGATAGCCTGGAATAACCAGCAGACTATAGTTATCACGCAGGTCCAGACGATCGTAGTTGCTCACTAATTCCTGGTGTATGGCATCGATGAAACGGGTGTTGTCCAGGTCTTTCAGCTGGTCCTGTTCCACGTTGATAAAAGCCACATTCTTTACCTTATCTGACTCGGTATTTTTGAAGAACAAAGCCACATTACGGTAAGACTGTTCCAGTTCACGGGTAGCTTCTACCGCTTCTCCGAGGTTGCTATTCAATACGCGCTCTGACTGTTCTGAATGTTCAGTACAGAAGCTCACCATATCAGGTAGATCCTGCGCTTCGGTCAGAACTTTTTCCCAGAGTTCGAGTGTTTTTTTCAGCTTATCGCGTTCACCTTTTTTGGTGCTTTCTGTAAGAAATATATTACGACGTGCTTTACGATCGGGGTTCAGGTTTTGTACACCTTCGATCGCACCTTCAAGCAGGTCAAAACCACCAAATTTGGCCAGTATATCTATATTCTCCTGTAGAGAAGAAGCAGTTTGTTGGGAGGGCGCATTCTGCAGCTGGTCCTGCTGCTCCTGCTGTTTTTGTAATTCAGCCATAAGACTTGTTCAATTAGGAATTAGGAATTAAGAATTAAGAATTGGTCTTACATGTTTCAATTGAGAATTAATGGACTTATCAGTCTTTAAGCATTCACCACCGGATGATAAATGGATCAGGCGTTGCACTTTAATTCTTATTTATTAATTATTAATTCTTAATTCTAAGATGATTTCTTCTTCAATCATTTCTTTTCAAGATCAGCCACCAGTGATCTTATCGATTCCAGCAGGGCCTGTCGGGCAGCAGGATCGGCAAGAGCAGCTTTCAGCACCTTATTTGTTTTAAGGTGTTTCATGATTTTCAAATACTGTTCTTTTTCTGTGGCAAGGTTGTCGAGGAATGTACTCTGTGCGGTAATTCCTTTAATACCGAAGTCGCCCAGGTTGTGGAATTCCAGGTTTTCCGGAACAGTACGTCCTTCTGCATCATGAAACAGCATGTTTACAGCCGGTTTGTAATGTTCAAATACTCCTTCTACAGTGGTAAGTCCCTGCACGATTTCCGGTTTAACAGGCGTTTGCTGGGTCAACTTTTCAGCAAACAGGGTCCGGTTATGAGAGATCTCAACAATGGCTTCATTGGCGTCGAGTTTCACCTCATTACCACCAATCCCGTAATTGTCATTCATATCAATTGGTTTTTACAACAATAAATGTTCTATGGTTCTTCTGTCAGTTCGCCTGATCATCCCTGCGCGCCGGCTTGCCATTGTAGCTCACCCTGAGCGTCAATATCCAGTTTAACGGTCGTATGGGGCTGCAGACTGCCTTCAATGATCATTCGTGACAAGGGCTTTCTCAGTCTGCTCCGGATCACTTCTTTCAATGGACGTGCGCCATATAACGGCGAATACCCTTCTGCTGCCAGCTTTTCTCTTGCGGCGACAGAAACGTCGAGGGTTATTTGCTGCTGCGTTAACAATTGCAGCAGATGTTTTAAATGGATATCAAAAATCTTCACGACATTTTCCTGCTGAATGGGACCAAATGGAACGATCTCTGTCAGCCTGCCCAGAAATTCGGGTCTGAAATTTCTGGCCATAATCTCCATCAGTTGTTGCGAGGCGGGGATCACTCCCTGTCTGAATGACTGGGCGATCACATCACTACCGATGTTGGATGTAAACAGGATCAGGGCATTTGAAAAATCACCGGTTTTACCCAGGCGGTCATGCAATTTGCCCTCGTCCATTATCTGGAGGAAAATATCGAATACTGATGGATGCGCTTTTTCGATTTCGTCAAACAATACTACGGCATAAGGTTGCTGGCGGATTTTATTTACCAGCAGGCCCCCTTCTTCATATCCCACGTAGCCCGGCGGAGCGCCATATAGTAATGCCGCCGAGTGTTCTTCTTTAAATTCGGACATGTCAAATCTGATCATGCACCGTTCATCCTGGAACAAGAAGTCTGCCAAAGATTTCGCTAATTCCGTTTTCCCGGTTCCGGTCGGCCCCAGGAAGAAAAATGAGCCTATTGGCTGTCCTGGTCTGCTGAGACCGGAACGTGATTCCAGGATGGCTTCGGAGACTGTTTTAAGGGCATGATCCTGCCCCACCACTCTCTTCCGCAATTCGAGGTCCATATTCACCAGGCGCTCACGTTCGCCTGACTGGATCTTACCCAATGGAATACCGGTACTTTCCGCAATCATCGTGGCCAGGTCGATACCTGTCACGGCGACGTGCTGTGTTTCTACCAATGGTTCCAGCTGCGCAATGATATCGAGCAAAGCTGTTTTCAGGGCAGCTTCATTGTCAATTTTGTAAATGTCCTGCTGTGGTTGCAGACGTGTAGTGACCAATGCACTATAACGCTGCATACATTGCTGATACCACCAGCGCAGTTCTTCCCGGCTATCACCTGCCGCTTCCAGTTTTGCTTTCAGATCATCCAGTGTAATCTTTCCGGTATCCTGGGTGGTACGGATGGCGGCCAGTGTACGGTCCAGCAGGTTCACAGCGCTATCCGGTAAACTTCTTTCCTTCAGATAACGGCGTGACAGTTTAATCGCTTCACTGATCACTTCCGGCGCTACTTTTAAGTTATAGTAGCTTTCATAATCCGGCATTACTGCCTGTATCATACGGGCAGCTGTTGCTTCATCCGGCTCTGCCAGTTGCACTACTTCAAAACAGTGACGCAGCAGGCCATCCGGCTCTATCAGTTTACGGAAACCTTCCGGAGTACTGGTAGCAATAAGTGTGATATCGCCCTTGTTCATCGCTGCTTTCAGTACATTGCCGATGCCTCCCGCAGATCCCGGCTGTTTATCCAGCAGGGTGTGCAGATTGTCGATGAACAGTACATGGCGACCAGCTTCCTGCAATTGTGACATGATCTGTTGCAATCTGTCTTCCAGCTCATTTTTATACGCAGCTCCTGCTATGAATGCACCATAATCCAGTGCATAGATATCGGTTTGCTGCAATTGCAAAGGTGCTTGTTTTTGCAAAATAGCGCTTGCCAGTGCATCTGCCAGTGCGGTTTTACCCACGCCGCCTTCTCCCGTGATAAGAATACTGGAACGTCCTTTACGGGTCAGTATTTCCATCATCGTACGCACTTCCGCATCGCGGCCAGCCAGTGCATGTTTCGCCTGGAGTCGCTGCGGATCTGTGAGTTTATAAATATATTTCTGTGCGACGCTTTTGCCGGTGACGATGGTCGTCTTGGGCGCTGCGCCGTTACTATCTTTCTTGTTGAAATGCGAGAGTAATTGAGCCCGCTGCAAAGGAAATGTTTTCAGTTGCTCGAAAGAGAAGCCTACCCCAGGCGTGCTGATAGCAACAAGTACGCACCAGGCGTCAGCTGCATCGAGATCGTATTCCAGTCTTACGGCATCTGCTTCCTGCAGCACATTCGCTGCATATTCGTCTGCGTCCGGCTGTTCTGGTAAACGGCCTGCTTTCGGGACACTATCCAGTCTTACCTCTGCCCATTCTTCCAGGTAATAAGTATCGATGTTCATTGCCTGTAGCTGCGGCGTTATTCCGACTTCCTTGTGCAGACATGCCAGCAATAAGTGGGCAGGCGTATAATTAGCATGGTGATGTTCTTTGGCCAGTGCCTGTGCAATGCGAATAGCAGATTGCACCTCAGGAGCATATATGGTATATGTAGTCAGGGTCATTTGGGCGGTCCAAGGTTTTTCAGTTAACAGTTTAAAGGGTTAAATATTACATGGTTCTGTATGCAAATGTAATATCGGGTTTTTATTAATTGTAGTAAAGATACTGCTAAAATGTATATGAAATATTTATTACGCCCGAAGGGTAGATAGTGCAGTACCGGAGGAGAGGTGGAGATAAGGTGGACTTGATCAGTATATATAACTGTTCCTCAATCATTTAGACCGGATGTAAAATAGACATTTTACCAGCATTCCTATAGCAGTGCGGGTGCTCTTTTTGCGGTAGCTGAAGACTCTAAACAAAGAAAAAAGAAGGATTAAGATTATCTCTTATTTGTAAGTATTGGGGTATACAGGTATAACAGGGAATAGTTATAAAAATGTGAATTTTACCTTCGAAATATTTACTAATTCTTCGATGTATCTCCCTATTACACCGCAATTACGCCGTTATCTCTTCGTTCATGAACGGAGAGATAACGGCGTAATTACGGTGTAATAGCGATGTAATGGGACGTTCAAGCCTTGTCAAACGGAGCACTCTTTGCCGCTTCCCAGCCAATCATCGCCATTTTACGCGTACTTCCCCAGTGATATTCACCAAATTCACCATTTGAACGGATTACCCGGTGACAGGGGATAAGAAAAGCAACCGGATTATTACCTATAGCCGTACCGACTGCCTGATAGGCCCGGTCCGCTTTGGCGGCTATCGCTACTTGTCCGTAAGTAGAGAGATCGCCCATGGGGATCTGTAAAAGCGCTTCCCAGACCTTTAACTGAAACGGGGTGCCTTTCAGGTGCAATTTCACTTTTCCCAGGGTACTCCAATCCTGGGTGAAGAAATACAGGGCGTTCTGCTGGATCATATCCAGTACCTGTGTATAACGAGCGTTAGGAAACTGTTCCTGTAACTCCCGAAAGGCCAGATCCCGGTTTTCTCCAAATGCGAGATAACAAAGCCCCTTAGGAGTAGCCGCCAGAATAAGTGGACCAAACGGGCTTTCTGCAAAACTGTAATTGATCGACAAAGCTTCTCCCCCGTTTTTGTACTCTCCCGGTGTCATGCCTTCTATTTTCATAAAAAGATCATGTAGCCTGCCGGTACCTGAGAGACCGGTTTCTATGGCAGTATCAAAAAGGGAAGTTTGCTTCTCTTTTAACAGTGTTTTGGCGTACTCAACGCTCAGATACTGGGTGAATTTCTTCGGACTTACCCCTGCCCACTCCGTAAACATACGTTGAAAATGGTAGGGGCTGAGGTAAACATTCTCCGCAATTTCCTCGAGTGAGGGCTGCTTTTTGAAGTTCTCCTTCAGGTAGTCAATTGCGTTGGCGATACGCTCATAATCAGTCAATTCCTGTGTAGTCATATCTATTTCATTTACAATACAAAAGTAGCCGTTCGACTTTATGACTTAAACCCGGTTCTTGCGGAGTTCTTTACACTGATTTTTACCGTAATTTTGCACCCTGATTATGAACACGAACCTGCCAATATTCGATATACCGTCCACGATACGTTATTATCTGTCACTTGACAAACCGGTGACACAAAGTTTCGGGATGGATAAATACGATGAGTTGCTGCACCCTGACAATTTTGCTGTACTGAGCAATGAGGGGAGCGTAAAAAGTGGCGCGCCTATCAGGACCGATCACTATGCTATTATTTTATGTATCCGCGGCACCTGCCAGAAAACGATCGGCGCCTTTACGTTTGACGTAGGTCCGAAATCACTGCACATCGTATCGCCTAAACATATTACCTCATTTGACAATGCTTCTGACGACCTCCTGTTATACATGGTCATGTTCAAGAAGGAATTTATTACCGACAGTTTTATCAAGCAAAGTGCGCTTGATCCGCTGATCGATCTGAATCCTTCCTGCGCACCGGTATACACCTTGTCAGATGTTCATTTCCAGAAAACAAAACAACTGTTCGAAAGAATAGACCGCGAGTACAGGGAAGGTAGTCCTTTTTTCCTGCAGATCGTACGTCTGCAGGTCGTAGAACTCTTGTATGAAGTGAACCGTGCATTTGAGAAATGTCAGGAGAGCAGACCGAACCACCAGTTAACAAGACAATATTCCACCTTCATCAATTTTCGTGATATGGTGGAAGAACATTTCCTGGATAAACGAACGGTACAGGAATATGCGGATATGTTACATATCTCCGCAAAACACCTGAGTGAGATTGTGAAACAGGAAACCGGCAAAAATGCCTTACAGGTAATTCACAGTCGCCTGTACCTGGAAGCGAAATTATTACTGACGACTTCCTCTCTCAGCGTAAAGGAAATCTCGGACCAGCTAAACTTCGATACCAGTTCACATTTCAGTCGTTTCTTTAAGAAGTTTGCCGACGAAAACCCTTCTGATTTCAAGAAGTTATCTGTCGCTTAATTTTATCTTTCCATCGCATAAAATACAATAGGGCCTTCCAAAAGGAAGGCCCTACTTCGTTTGATTATAAACCCCTTAAACAATTATGTCCTATCTTACTGTACTTATTTCAAGCCAAATGTGTAAGCAACTCTCAAACCTATCAGATTAGCCGCATCGCCGCCATCTACAAATTTTGAATTGCCATCGAATTTAACACCAGCATCCAGGTAATTTCCTTTACCCAATGGGATCAGATAACCGATCTGTGGGCTATAGGTGAATGCCGCTGTTTTGTTGCCAATCGGACCGTTGGTGATAAAGTTTACACCGGCCTGGCCCTCTACATACAGATTATTGTGCTGGAATGGATAATACCTTAACCCTGCTTTTACGGGAATCCACTGCAAATCATCCAAACCAGGGATATCATCTGCGAATACATTTGCAAATCCTGCATTCAGGTTTACATATAAAGTCTTCTTGATGATAGCATAATCTGCCTGTACGGAACCGCCTAAGGACCATTTATAATAGTCACTGAAACTTCCAACCGGTATTCCTGCTTCCGGACCAACACTCAGAGAGAATGATGGTCTCTGTGAATCACTATTTCCTTTCGTTTGTGCCTTTACGCCTACTGCTACTGCTAATAATAATGCTAATGTAGTTACGCCTGCCTTAATTGTCTTTTTCATCGTCTTTCGTTTTAAATCTTTTCTGTTAATCTTATATTCTGTCTTTATTAGTCTTTTGTTGATTCTTTTATATCGCAGCTGCTGTATAAATCTGATGACACAAAAGTAGCTCGCAAACAGTTGCTGGTCAATGCCAATTTCACGGAAAAAATATCCAATTTCTCCGATGCCAATATTTTCTTTAGACAAGCCGAAAAATTGGTTTCTTAAACCGAAATATTGGTTTTTCATATAACCTTTCGAGGTGTTACATTTGTGTCACGAAACACGAAAAAAAATAATTACAGTAATAAACAGTTGTAGGTTTAGGTAGAAACGGGTGTAATCATACACCCGTTCGTTTTTTTATATACCCTATAACTTGTGCTGCAGAAAGAAATGCGCTGCTTATCAATAGGTAATTGTTATACCAGCGCCCAGTCCCATATCACTGTCGTAGTGTGAGGAGAGCGAGAAATACTTCGTCATAATATACCTGAAACCGGCCATGTACTCTTTGTCCGTATTCGCCATAAAATTGAAACGTAATCTGCGGGTGATAGGCACATCTTCCCTGCTTAACTGAAAGCGTAATCGCCCATCGGTATCAACGGATGCATCGGCAATGATCAGCATCGGTAAAGTATATTCCAGACCTGCATGTAATACATTACGGCGGTTCCTGGTACTGACCTGTCCGAACAGATTCTTCTCCGGTTCATGCATACGGCGGTAACGCATATCCCATCCTATGTAAGGAAACAGCCATTGCATCTGTCCGAGATAGCGCCCGAAATGGCTTTCCGTTTCATAACCATTCTCTCCGTTATATCCTGCGCGCCATTCCGTCTGAAAACGGTACCGTGTATTGGCAAATACGATTTCACCATCACTGCTGTTACTTTCCAGACCAATCCTGGCAGCAGCATGGATCTTACGATCATCTGCATAAATCTTGCGGATCGCTTTCTTAGGATCAGGAATTTCCGGATTAGGCGGAGATTCCTGGTAACTGAAAATACGTCCCATACCACTCATCATGTGATAGAGAATATGACAGTGGAAAAACCAGTCGCCACTTTCCGTAGCGGCAAATTCCAATGTATCTGTCTCCATCGGCATTATATCCAGCGTATTCTTTAACGGGGAATATTCACCTTGTCCATTCAGTACACGAAAGAAGTGCCCGTGCAGGTGCATCGGATGCCGCATCATCGTACCATTGTAAAGTACGATACGCACATTCTCTCCTTTTTTAATAAGAATCTTATCTGATTCAGAAACCGTTTTATTATTGATCGTCCATACGTAACGATTCATATTGCCTGTCAGATTGAAATGTAATTCCTTCACAGCGCCTTCCGGTAAAGTGGTTTTCACAGGCGATTTCAGCATGGCATAATTCAATGTCACACCCGGATCTTCGGGATACATTACCGCATTCATATCCATCTGCTGCAAGCTCATTGACATACCCATATCATTCATCTGGCCATTCATCTTCATCATGTCATTCATCATCTTCATGCCATCAAAATATCTGAGGCGTGGTAAAGGTTCGGCTTTCTGCTGCGGACCATTTCCCAGAAAGACGGAAGTAGCACGCGTACGGTCTTCCGCAGTGGCAAGAAATTCATAACTGCTGTCCGCAGGAATATCCACCTCTACATCATATGTCTCCGCAACACCTACAATAAGACGATCTACAATCACCGGTTCGACATCCATCCCATCATTGGCCACAACGGTAATTTTTCCACCGGCATATTTCAACCAGAAATAAGTAGAAGAACTACCATTAACTACGCGCAATCTTACCTTATCTCCTTTCCTGAATTGTGTTTGTACTTCTACCGGTTTACCATTACTGAATAACTGATCGTAGTATACATCACTGACATCCATGGCCAGCATGCGTTTCCACTCGTTCGTCACTTTGGTGGAAAAACGACCGGCTTTAATAGCTTCTGTATAACTCTGCACGCTGTTCTTTCTTACTGCATACCAGTCGGTCGCCATGTGCAAAGACCGGTCTACCTGGGCCGGATTTTCATTTGTCCAGTCGCTCAGCAACAACGTATGTTCCAGCTGGGTGGGTGCATTTCTTTTTTTGATAATAAAGGCGCCATACATCCCGCTCTGCTCCTGAAACATAGTGTGAGAATGGTACCAATAGGTACCATTCTGCACAAGCAGAAATTTATAGAGATGCGTTTCTCCGGCCTTGATGGGTGCAGTTGTAAGATAGGACACCCCATCATAGCGATTGGGCAGTATCAGCCCATGCCAGTGTACGGATGTTTCCATATCCATTTTATTGTGCACATAGATCTCAGCGGTATCACCTTCTGTGAAGGTTAATACCGGCGCAGGAATACCACCATTAATCACCATTGCATGTATCATTTTACCATGATTGTGCATCATGGAATCGGAGACATACAGGTCATAACGAACGGTGTGGGGCGCCTGGGAGAAAGCAAAGTAATACGACAGTAATACGATTACTGTTAACAGAAAACGTTTCATGTTGAATACTTGTGCGTGTTCTGTTAATTATTTCAGCGTCTCGGTTACTTTTCCGCAGGTAAGCATCTGCTTGCCGTAGTAAGGATTTTTTACCGCAGCTTCATTACTCAGCCAGTAGCTTTTCTGCATAGGGCAGTACTGCTGGTACACCGGAGTATCTGAGAGCTTAGTGGTTTTGGCCAGTGTGAAGAAATTATTGGAGAAAGATTTGAATTGTTCGCGTTGTTTATTCAGGTCTGTGGTGGCAGCAATAGCGCTGGCATCCGCAGTCAGTTTTTCCTGCAAGGGCATAAACGCTTCATGTTCTGCTGCGGATAATGCGTGCATATCCACACCAGCGATGGCTTTTACAAATTCAGCCGCTTTAGCGTTTGCCGTAGTAGCGTCACTGCTCACCAGTGCATTCTTTATGTCGTAGTAAAGTGATAACAATTTAGATAATGCGGGATTTGCAGCCTGTGCAGAGAAAGTAGCGAATAATATAGTGGTTGCTATGATAAGACTTTTCATTGTAATCTGATTTTAGTGTTTGAATAATAGAAAATTGTTTGCCTTAGTAGTAAGGCAACTGATTATTCAAACAAAATCAAATCTGAAAAGATTGAATCGACACCCGGATGTCAATGGGTGGCGGATGCTGACGAAGTATAACATATCGGTGAGGAGCAGCAGCCAAGGATACTGGTGGCACAGACAGCCATCTCACGGGAAAAAGCACCGCCTGTAGTGGCAGCCACTTAATATCATCGTGATGGAACTGGGTTTTGTCCAGCAGTTCAAACCTGATCATACCGTCTCCGCAGCAACGGTGGGAAGATTTCTTTGGTGCATGATCCATCTGATGCTTTGCATGCATATCGTGCATGTCGTGCATCTGGTGGGTATCATGGTGCCTGTCCGTCCAGAGACCTGACTCCAGTGCGCAGGCAAAACCAACCGCCGTATTCATCAGAAATACGATCAGCAGCAAAAGCGCCCTAAATGATATAGTCTTCCCGGACTTCATGTGAAGACAAAGATAGGTGCCCTAAACGGAAGCTTTGTTATATAATTTCAAGCGCTTGTTATATAATTTATGGCCGCTGTTATCTTTTAAGCAGGGCGGCAGCCATTAATAAGAAAGCTACTATCAACAGGGCATGTGCTGTTTCCCGGTTTTCGGCGTTTTGTACGATGAGCTGTTTGATTCTGGTCATTTTGAAGGATAGTATTATAATTTTTTATGGAGGCGCGGTCTGCTGTATTACGGGTTGTGTCTATCTGGAAATATCCGTATTTATACGCAGCATCTTCCGCAGTATTACGCTTACTTAACTGGTTCTCTTATAGTAATTTGCAGCTTCATCGGACAGGAATTTCACTTTCGCAGGTTTCGCTCCGTTCACATGGAGCGGAACTTGTAAAGTGGAATAGTGACGAGCGTTGCAAAATATAACGCAACCAATATAGGATTATTATTATTTGAAACAAAGTTATAATATCAATATAGGTGTAATCGTTTCTCTTTCAACAGGCCATGCGCCAGACCCCATCCTTAATTAATAAAATAGCTCCCGCCAATAACGGGAGCTATTTCACTTATAATCAAACATTTATATTCGGCAGTTAACTAGCTATACCTCTTTTTTGCTTCACTGGCCAATAATGCGCCTATACCTACCAGTGCCAGCACGGCAGCAGCCCGGAGTAAGGTTTTACGATTATTAGGCGCCGGAACGTATTCTACACCACTGATACCTGCAACGGCAGGATCTCCGGTATAACGTCCATGTGCCGGCACAGCCTGTTCCTGAAAGTTATCTGCGAGTTCCTGTAATGCAGCAAGCGCCTCTCCCTCCATCGGATGTCCGTGACCGGTAGCCACAATACTGGGTTGTAATGATGCAAGATGACGTACTGATTTTTCCGCAGCTAACCAGTCATATGTGAAGTAACGGGGCGGACCAGACAGCTTTCTTTCCTGTTTCAGAACAGACAGTAATGATTCCTGCTGAGTAGTGACAAAGGCATCTCCGGCCAGCAGTACACCGTCATGTTCTCTATAGAGGCTGATATGGCCAGGTGCGTGACCAGGGGTATGGATATATTTCCATTCTTTTAGTCCGGGAATATTTCCCTGTTCAGGTAACAGCAGTAATCGTCCACCAAGATCAATGGGGTTTTTGGGAAACAAAAAGGAGAGCCAGGTAAACAGCCCGCCACCTGCTGACGGATCAGGGGGTGGATAAGCAGAACGCCCTGTCAGATACGGTGCTTCCAGATAGTGTGCATATACCGGTACATCCCATTCATCTGCCAGCTGTTTCACAGTGCCGACATGGTCGAAATGACCATGTGTCAGGATAATGGCAGCAGGTGTTGCCTGCGGCCAGAATAATTCCCTGGCCACTCTTTTGATTCTGGCAGCGGCGCCACGCAAGCCTGTATCTACCAATATCCAGTGATTCGTGGAGGGGTCATGTACAAAATAGACATTGACAATCCTGTCACGTACACCCCATACACCAGGTGCTACAGAAAACCACTCATGTTCTGCGCATGCTTTAATTTTAACCAGTGCTTGTTGCTTTTTCATACTTGTTGGAATTAACATGAACACTGTCTTCTCTCTCTCAAAACTCATGCTCAGTCCAACAAGCCCAGCCGTTATTAATCTTCTTTACTCCCGTCATCAGCCATTCTCACTATTTTTGGTGTGAATTTCGCCACCACATCTACCAGGTCTTTTTGCGCATTCATCACCACATTGATGTCTTTATACGCCATAGGTGCTTCATCCAGACCTGCACCAATCAATGTTACCTTATTTTCCTGCAGGATCGCTTTCATCTCCTGGTGGCTGATATTTTTCGTAGCCTGTGTACGGCTCATCTGACGTCCTGCGCCATGAGAAGCAGAATTAATAGCGAGGTCTTCACCTTTACCTCTCACCAGGAATCCCGGTGCGGCCATAGAACCCGGAATGATCCCCATTACACCTTTACCGGCCGGCGTAGCTCCTTTACGATGTACAATCACTTCTTCCCCATTCCAGATCTCTTTCCAGGCAAAGTTATGGTGGTTTTCCACTTTCGCCAGAAGTTGTCCACCGATAGCCTTCGCCATTTTATCATGGATCACTTCATGACATGCAGAAGCATAGTCACCTGCCAGGTTCATTGCCAGCCAGTACTCCTGACCAGCTTCGCTGTTCATATCCAGGTAAGCAAGATTTGCTGCGTCTTTTGGCAGTTTACAAATATCTTTCGCCAGTCGGGTATAATGACCAGCCAGTGTTGCACCCAGTCCTCTTGACCCGGAATGTGACAACAATGCCAGGTATCTACCTGCGGCAATGTTCAACAGTTTATCCTCTTCGGAGAATTCAATGATACCCCATTCTACGAAGTGGTTACCACCTCCGGATGATCCTAGCTGAGACCATGCTTTATCATGCAGGTTTTTAATAAACTGTGTCATGTTAAACTCGTTACGATCCAGTACGGCATGTTCTGCACGTTCCTTTCTCATAAAGCCATGTCCTGCACCGAAACGGGTATGCGCAATCAGTTCTTTTTTATAAAAATCGTGATTTTCGAAATAATGGTTCTCCGGAATATCGAAGATGGACAGGGCCATACGGCAACCGATATCCACACCAACACCATAAGGTATTACGGCATTTTTTGCAGCCAGTACACCACCTATCGGCAATCCGTACCCCTGATGCGCATCCGGCATCAAAGCACCTGCTACCGTAACAGGCAGACGCATGGCAATATTCATTTGTCTGACAGCTCCTTCGTCTATATGTTCCTGACCATATACCGCAAATTCCTTTGCCGTTACATTCAGGTCAATTGTTTCGTCTTTTGGCGCGCTGGCTTCTTCAATCATCTTAGTCGCCAGGTCTTCCAGTATCTCATGATCCAGGTATAACTCCGGTTTTTCTGCCAAGGCTTTCATCATAGATAAAACCATATCACGGTCAGCGTCCTGGTAATGCTTTTCCAGTACTTCCAGCGCAAGGCCCAATATTTTTCCCTGAGTAAAACCGATAGCTAACAGATCGTTACCATTAATCCTGTTCATATGCATTTGTTATTGGTTATAATAATAATGCAATATTCAGGACAATGTGCGCACTTTTTCTGCGCACTTCAAAATTATTTGGAGGAAGTAATAAAACTATATAATTATCAATGCTTTATAGCCACAATATTTTGAAAAGCAAAGATTTCAAAGGCGGCTACATTGTATTCACCCAGGGCTTTCAGACCATCTGGTAGCAGGCGGTAAAAGTCATATCCCGGCAGAATGTCGATGATATCTTTAAAGAAGGTACGTGAGATGACATTCATCTCATTGAACTCGATCTGAATAACACTGATGCGACCTTCTTCGATGGCTTTACGTGCACCTTTCAATACATTCAGTTCGTTTCCTTCGGTATCTATTTTCAGCAAAGCGATCCTGGACAGTCTGTTATCTTCGATGAACTCGTCGATTGTCGTCAGATCGATCGGTATTTCCTCCACTTCGCTTTTACGAAAGTCGGCAATCACTTCTTTATACATACTGGCGTGTTCAGAACCTTTGTTTTCCACATAGTCATAAATATAGGTGGTCAACGCAGTTTCTCCGGCGCCCTTCTGCACAGGAATAAAATGATGTACAGAAGCTGCTTCTTCCAGTTTATTAAATGCAACAGGGTGAGGTTCGAATGCATAAATAGGAAGCGATACCTTTTTATTGCGCAACATGACAGAATAGCCGCCGATATTAGCACCTACATCCAGGATCACACCTGAGTTGAATCTACCGGTGGAGAGCATATATTTAACAAAAGCGTTTTCTCCGCTGATATCATCATTCTCGTGATTCATGATCCCCAGGCCTCTCATACTTAGCTTATATAACAGCAGATTAAAGGAGTAGAGTGCTTTGCGCGCAAAGATGAATACATAGACTTTCCTTAGGGTGTCTGTGAGCACATTCATTGGTTGATTGTTTGGATTGGAGTTAGTTTATAGTTGTTCCTGTACCCCTGTTGCAACGTTATGCACGGGCATACCTTTAATACATTCATATCTCTCGTGGCCAGACAGGTAGTTGAGGTACCCCTTTTTATCACGGCTTTCACGGAAACGGGAATATACATAACCTTCTTCAGGTGTAAGTGCTTTCAGCAATCCCAGACGATGTTTTTTCACAAAATAAGCATTATTACCTATAGAATTGGATCCGACAAACGCATATCCTTTTTCTTCGGCCAGCATACACAGCGCTTTCAGCGACGCGCCAAAATACAGGTGACTGTAGTGCGCACGCTCTCTGACAAAGTCCGGCTTGTAGGGCACGGTAATGGCTTTCTCAATACCAAACACACTATTATATTCTGCTACTACGATAACGGGGTCAACTATATTAATCGCCTTCCACACCCAATAATCATTACCATCAATATCTACCGATAATAATCCTATCTCTCCTTTCAATCCCTGCGAACCGATCAATTCATTAATATTATCTGTGGTAATAAATGCCTTGACTGCTTTCAGGTCGTGCTGATAATAAATATCGTCAGACTGTATATAACGTATACTCTTTTCAGAACCATCAATCACCATCCCCGACCAGTTATTATACTTCAACAGAAAACGCGTATTGGATTCAACATAGTTTTCCACACCGAATTCAACAAAAGTTGTTTCAGGTATATGTACTTTATTAATGAGGTATTGAATAATACCATCGTCTCCCGTTTGCGAAAACACTTTGAATTCGGCGGCTGCAATGTTGTCCAGCACAGGCAGATCCTTGTTCTGACGGGCTAACAGGGTACCTAACAATAAAAGATCTGTTTGCTGGGCTTTCCTGGTGGTATACAAAAAATGGTGCAGGACATTAACCAATTTCGTCATTCGTTTCATTAAAAACATGGTATGAGTTAGGTGAACGGAGTGCTCTCCGAAAATGTGTCAACTCATAAATACAGAAATAATATAAATATTGTTCATTTCGTAATAATTTCTAACATATCCGGTTTAGCGACTCTTCTGCGGATACTCAATATGACAGAGGCGTAGTTCCGCCTGCTTATCTTTTTTTTGCAATTTTGTGCATATGATATTTTTGATTTAACTTGCTTGAGTCTACGAATGCATAATCAATAAAATCTGCAAAATTCTCATTTGCATAATGGTCCCCCAGCCGTTATAAGGAATTTTATTGTTCTATCTGATAGCCATTCCATGACTCCTAACACGTCCTCACCAAGATACTTCTTCAGCCTGGATGCCATAAGAGGCTTTGCTGCTCTTATTGTAGTACTGTGCCACTGGCAATTTTATTTTTATACCGATCAGACGCTGCAAACCAAACCGCTTGAAGAGCTTGGGTTGCCTTTATTTCCCTTCCTATCAATTTTTTACCACCACGCTTTCTTTGCGGTGGACCTCTTCTTCCTGTTATCCGGATTCATCTTCTTCTGGTTTTACGCTGATAAAATCGCGGACAGAAAAACACCTTTTGGCAATTTCATGTGTTACAGGATTACGCGACTGTATCCTGTTCACCTGCTTACACTGATCGCCATTGCGTTGATACAGTATGTCATGTTCAGCATGAACGGACATACCTTTATCATTCAGAACAATGACACCTACCACTTCCTGCTCAACTTCCTGGTAATACACAGCTGGGGATTTGAGAAGACGCCTGCACTGAACGGATTCAATGGTCCTTCCTGGTCTGTATCAGTAGAACTGCTGCTGTACCTGCTCTTCTTCCTGATTGCGTGGAGAAAACTCCATCGCAACAAAGGGCTGATTGTTGCCATGATCGTGGCCGGCGCGGTAATACAGTATATCTATTCCATGATCGGACAAGGTATTTATTCCTTCTTTCTCGGCGGACTCACCTATCACATCTATGCATGGATGGTGGAGAAAAAAAAGCTGCGTCGTATCGCCAATGGGGTGACGATAGCTGCCTTTGTCCTCTGGGTCATTGTCGTGAGCGAATATGCATTTTCTTACATCAGGGATTTCTCCATGCCACTACTGAAAACCCTATTACCCGGCAAAGATGAAGCCTTCCATACTGCATTGTTCAATCTGTCGCGTAATACCTTCTTCCGCACTATCATATCGCCTATCACTATACTGACGCTTGCATTGACGGAAACGACCAGGGGCGGACTAAAAATAAAATGGATGCTGGTACTGGGTAATGCCAGCTATGCATTGTACCTGCTACATTTCCCCCTGATGGTAACCTTCTTCATCATGGTAGATATGCTGGGCATCAGCAGGGAGGTATTTCATTCACCGCTTACACTGCTGATATTCTATGCTGTATTGATTCCACTAAGTATACTTACTCATTATTACTTTGAGCTTCCCATCCAGGAACTATTCAGAAAGCGGCTGCTCAGGAAGCCTGCGCCGGTGCCCGTTACTGCGGTCAACAATCAAATTACCACGTAATACATAGTGCCAATAACGTCTTACTGTTATCACCTTGTTTTTATTAATCAAAATCGAATATGATAGCTAGAATCCATTTACTGTTATTTATTGCCTCGGCCCTTCTTACAGGCTGTGTCAACACCAAAAAAATCACCTATTTCAATGATCTGGAGAAAATTAACGGAATTGAAACCGCCAACAGGTTACAATCCTTCAAAGTACAGCCTGGGGATATCTTACAAATTACCATTACCACGATCGACAAAGACATTTCACTTATCCTGAATCCCACTGCAGTCAGCTCGACTCCTATGAGTCAGCAGGGTATGGATCCCGGCTATATCGTAGATAGTGCCGGGTTTGTCAGTCTGCCGCTGATAGGAAAAGTGCATGTAAAAGACAAAACGACTTCAGAGATCAATGACATCATTACACAGGAATTGAACAAGACGATCAGAAACCCGTATGTATCGACGCGTGTGGCCAATTTCAGGGTCTCGGTATTGGGTGATGTCGCCCATCCCGGCTCTTACCGGGTAGCCGGTGAAAGAGCCTCCTTACTGGATGCACTCAGTATGGCCGGTGACATGAACCCCACAGCCGTCCGCAATGATATTATGATTATACGGGAGGTGAACGGAGAGAAAACATATGTCTCCCTTAACCTGAATGATGGCAAGACACTGGCTTCGCCATACTATTATCTCAACAACAACGATGTCATCTATGTGAAGCCTGGCTCTAACAAACTATTTGGCACATCGAAGCTGGTGCAACTCTTACCTGCAGCAATCGGCATTCTTTCTCTAATCACCACCATCGTTATCGTCTCTGTTAAATGATACACCAAATGAATCGAAATAAAGATCTTAATAATAAAAATGCGCTGATCGATCTGGGAGACCTGTTCAAAAAACTGCTCTTCCACTGGCCGCTTTATCTTATTGTGCTCCTGATCGCCACTGCCGGCGCACTCACATACCTGAAATATGCCCGTCCGAGATATATGTCCAGCGCCAAGCTGTACCTGAAGGATGAGAAAAAGAACGGAGAAGAATCAGATATGCTCAAATCACTGTCCATCTTCAACAACGGCAAGAACATCGAAAATGAAATGGAGGTACTGAAATCGCCTATTCTTGTTGAAAAGGTGATACGGGAGAACCGCTTTAATGTACGTTACTTCCAGAAAGGCGCCTTTCGTAATGAAGAGATTTATGATCAGAATCCCTTACAGCTGAACTTTCTCAGCGACAGTGCACGTGTAGGTAACTACAAACTTGACATTACACCTGATAAAAATCTGCTGAATGTCAAATGGGTCAATAATCCGAAAGATGAAGACATCGTCTTTCATGTACACTCAGGCGATCCTTTCTTTATCGGTAAAGACCGCTTCAGTATTACTTATCATCCCTCTATAGATCCTTCCAATCATACCTTCCGTATTCAGGTAGATTCCGTTGAAGAACTGGCCTATGATAAAATAGATGATATCGGTACGGCCCTGGTAAACAGAGATGCTACTGTGGTGATGGTCACCTATGAAGACCGTGTTGCTGCACGTACGGCTAACTTCCTCAATGCCTTACTGGACGCCTACAATGAATATACGCTGGACGATAAGAACAGGGTAGCCTTGAAAACCATCCGCTTTCTAACCATACGTATCGATTCATTGAGAGATGAACTGGGATTCCTGGAGAAACAGGAAGAACGCTTCAAAGTACAGCGCGGTATCACGGATATAGAAGGAAGCTCTAAACTGGCCCTGGAACAGGTAAAAGAAGCCGATCTCAAACTGAACGATGCCAATATGCAATTGTCAGTATTTGACCAGGTAGAGTCTTATATCAATGATCCTGGAACAGATTATCCATTTGCACCCGTACTTGGTAATGTCGACCAGGCACTGACAGGCATGATCAACCGGTATGAAGAGCTGCTGAAAGAAAAGAAACGCCTCTCGCTGTCGCTGCAACCAGGTAGTATGATCTTGCAGAATATGGATGCACAGATCTCTGACGCGAGAAATACGATCAAGAATTATATCTCCGGGTATAAACGGAATGCGGGAGTAGCACAAAATCAGATGCAGACAAAAGTAAACCAGATACAGGCGAAGATCGCCAATATCCCTGCATATGAAAGAGAATACATCAATATCAAAAGACAGCAGAGTGTAAAAGAAAACCTCTATCTGCACCTGCTGAAAAAGAAGGAAGAAGCAGCGATCTCTTACGCCAGTAACGTAACCGACAACAAAGTACTGGCCCCTGCATTCATTCCTGCGAAACCGGAATCTCCAAAGAAAACGCTGGTATTTGTAGGTTTCCTGGCAGCTGCCCTGGTGCTCTGTACCGTGTATATCTACATCAAGTATTTCCTCAACAACAGGGTACTGGATAAATCTGAGATCGAACAGGCTTTTGGCAGACCGGTAATGGCGGAGATCTACCAGGACGAGACAGGACAAAAAGACCTGTCCCTGCATAACAGATCTGTATTACTGGAACAGATCTTTAACCTGCGTACAAACCTTCGTTTCCTGCTGAATGAGCATCATAGTCCGGCTACCATCATGATCACGTCCAGCATTTCCGGTGAGGGAAAAACTTTCATGACCGCACATCTTGGTAATGCGCTGACGGTGAACAATAAAAAAGCGATCCTGCTGGAACTTGACCTGCGTAAACCTAAGTTATCGCGTTCCCTGGGACTGGATAACCAGGTAGGTATTACCAGCTATCTCGTTGAGAGTAAAACACTGGAAGAAATTATCAAAAAGGTACCCGGTACAGATCTGCACATGATCTCTTCTGGTCCTATTCCCCCCAATCCGGTTGAATTGATAGAAAGCGCCAGAATGCGGAACCTGCTGGAAACACTGAAACAACGGTACGACTACATACTGATAGATACGGCGCCGATCGGTATCGTTTCTGACGCCAAGAGCCTGGCGCCATACGTGGATTGTACACTCTTCATGGTACGCTACAATTTCACATTGAAATCTAAGATGGCAGCTGTTGCGGAAACTGTCAGAGACAGTTTCTTCCGTAAGTCAGGTGTCATTTTCAATGGTATAGAACAGGACTCTTTCTATCCTTATTACTACTACGATCACTATTCATATTCTGAGAACGCACAAAAAGAAAAGGTATGGTCCTCATTAGCTAAAAAAATGAAACAACGCATTGCATAAAATATTTACAAATGGTGGTTGGCTGCTGGCTGATAAACTGGCCAGGCTCTTCATCGGTCTCATAACGATGGCGATGATTGCGCGGCATATTGGTCCGGAGGCATTCGGCATCTGGAACTATGCGCTTGCCCTCACAGCCATTGTGGGTAGTCTGGCGATACTGGGACTGGATAAGGTAGTTGTCAAGGAAGTTGTTTCACATCCCCAAAGAGAAAACGGCATTATTGCCTCTACGCTGGTCATCCGTTTTGCTGCCGGTTTGCTGGCATTCCTGGTTTGTACGGCAGTGGTATACTTTACGAAGTCCGATTCGCCTTTATACCTGTATTGTACACTGATCACAGGTCTGACCATCATACTGCAGAGCTTTGATGTATTTGATTATTTCTATCAGGCGAAAAATGAAGTACAACAGGTGATTATTCCCAAGGTGGTCCTGTTTATTTCCTTCTGTATCATCAAAATTGTGTTCGTCTATCTGAATGGCACCTTATTAATTTTCTTATGGTTGTCATTCGCAGAGCTGCTGCTGACCTATCTGATCATACTGATCAACTATCTGCGGAAGGCCAACAGGCACCTGATCATGGCAGTCAGTCTGACCGAAGTAAGGTATCTGTTGTTACACAGCTGGCCGCTGATGTTCACAGGTGTACTGATCGTGCTTTACCTGAAATCAGATCAGTTATTGCTGGATACGCTCAGCACGGCTGTACAGGTAGGAGAATATGCGGCAGCAGCCAGGATCTCTGAACTGTGGTATGCATTGCCTACAGTGATTGCTACTGCCCTCCTGCCGGGGCTGATCACAAAAAAGAGGGCGAGCATTGATGCATATATACAGGCCATGGAAAGGTGGTTAAGATTGTCATTCTGGACCAGTACAATGATCGCGTTGGTAATGAGCTTTTTTGCGACACCTGTTACGCAGCTCTTGTACGGTATACAGTATCCTAAATCAGGTATTATTCTGTCTATTCACATCTGGGCAAATATCCCCGTCTTTCTCTGTACTGCGCTGATGCAGTACCAACTGATAGAGGGTTCTTACAAAACAAATCTATACGCCAGCGTCGCAGGCCTTGTTGTAAACATTTTCATCAACATACTGCTGATACCATCCCTGGGCGGAACCGGAGCCGCTATCGCCACTGTGGTATCTTATGTGGCGGTATGTACTTCATTGGTGCTGCTCGACAAAACAGGCAGGCTCGTCCTGCTTATGCAAAAAATGTTATACCCGGCAGAAGCAGTAGCGGATGTCAGGTATATGTTCGACGCCTTCAAAATCTTTGCAGACAATTTCTTATCAGTAATCCGTGAAAAGTATTTGACGAAATGACGAGTGTAAAAAAAATATTAGCAACCCTGGCCTCAAAAGTTGCCCCACAGATCCGGTATCTGGCGCCGGCTTATAGCTCCGAAGGAGAAGATCTTATTCTGAAAAGGATCTTCGACAATAAAACAAACGGTATATATGTCGATGTAGGTGCACATCATCCTTTCCGTGTGTCTAATACTTACCTGTTTTATAAAATGAAATGGACAGGTATCAACATTGATCCCATGCCCGGCTCAAAAGCGCTTTTTGATAAATACCGGCCGCAGGATGTTAACCTTGAGATGGGGGTATCCGCCACCAGGCAGCAACTGACCTACCATATATTCAACGAACCGGCACTGAATACCTTCTCTCCTGACAAGGTAGAAGAGTACACACAGGATCCGAAATACCAGGTTATTAAGGAAAAGAAAATAGAGACCTGGCCATTAGCAGAGATACTCGATCACTATCTGCCCAAAGGGAGGTCTATTGACTTTCTCACCATCGATGCGGAAGGGCTGGATATGGACGTGCTCAGGTCGAATAACTGGCAGAAGTACCGTCCTACCTACATACTGGTAGAATCGAATCCTTTCCTGCTTTCTGATATGGATAACTGCGAACTGGGACAATTTATGCAACAGGCGGGGTATGCCATTTTCGCAAAAACCTATTATACCTACTTCTTTAAAAACATGAATCATGAGTAAGTTATATGTCCAATATGGTTGTGGACCTTTTTCAGCACCCAAAGGCTGGAAAAACTTTGATGCATCGCCGACACTGCGTATACAACAGTTGCCCCTGATCGGTGGATTGCTGAAGAACAGAATGCATGTAACCTTTCCTGAAGATGTTTTGCTGGGCGATATTCTCAGAGAATTGCCGGGTATAGATCCCGACTCCTGCGACGGCGTATACTGCTCTCATGTACTGGAACACCTGGCATATGATGATTGTGTACTGGCCGTACAAAACACTTATAAAATGATGCGCCCGGGTGGTTACTTCCGCTGTGTCGTACCAGACCTGGAAAGCGCTGCACGGGAATATGTACAGGACCTTTCAAATCATGACAGAGAGGCGAATACCAAATTCCTGGAAAAGACCATGCTGGGCAAAAAGCAAAGACTACGTGGCTTTAAAGGACTCATTCAAACCACACTTGGCAACAGGGAACACCTGTATATGTGGGATACTCCTTCACTCACCAATATATTACAACAGGCAGGATTTAAACAGGTAAGGACCTGCCAGTTCAATGATTGTCCGGACGATATGTTCAGACTTGTAGAAGAAGCATCCAGATTCGAGAGCGCAGTTGCATTAGAGGCTATAAAATAAAGCACATTGAATACACCTGTTTTATTACTCATTTTTAACCGTCCTGGTCAGACCATGCGTATAATGGAAACTATCCGTATGCAAAGACCCTCACAATTGTTCGTAGCAGCGGATGGTCCCCGCCGGTATAAAGCCGGAGAGGATAGTCTGTGTAAGGAAACCAGAGATACCGTACTTAATTATATAGACTGGCCATGTGAGGTAAAAACCCTGTTCAGGGATCATAACCTTGGTTGCGCCAGGGCTGTGAGCAGTGCGATTGACTGGTTCTTTTCTGAAGTGGAGGAAGGAATTATACTGGAAGATGATTGTTTACCCGATCCTACTTTCTATACACTCTGTTCACAATTACTGGAACGCTATCGTGATAACGACCGCGTCATGCATATAGGCGGTAGTAATTATCAGGCCGGCATTAACAGAGGCGATGGTTCCTACTATTTCTCCCGTTATGCACATATATGGGGATGGGCTACCTGGAGAAGAGCGTGGCGTTATTATGACTTCTCGCTACAACGGTATCGGCATTATTCCACCAAAGAGCTACCGCCTCAGTTTATAAGAGATCTGGACACCTTCTTTGAAGAAAAAGTGGATACCTGGGATACACAGTGGTTCCTTTCAGTGCTTTTTAATAAAGGACTGGCGATCACACCCAACACGAACCTGGTCAGGAACATTGGTTATGGCAAGGACGCCACGCATACCAGAAATGAACCGGCCTGGTTTAAGAAGATGGTATATGGCACTATTCCGGACATCAGACATCCTTCGTCCATCAAGCTGGATGACGAAGCGGATAATTATACGACAGATACGGTATTCAGCTGTAGTTACTTCTTTCACGTGGTCAAAAAGATGGTAAAAAATAATACGCTGTTGTACAGTCTGTACAAACGCATATCATAAAACGGAAGGCGATGGATAGTATCTATAACTTACTTGTCAGCAGTAATATCTATGTAGAGATCTTTAAGGAAACCATGCCACTGGTGATTGCCGGCGCCTTGCTGCACCTGCATTACAAAGGGCGTATTACTGCACTGGAAGCCTTATTGTATGCTTTTTCTACAGAGGCGTATACGATGCTTAGAATCGGACCTACTTTTACGGCAACGTTCTTTGTGAGTGTCGCGTTTACAGTTGAACAGCTACATTATCTTATCAAAGGACAGATCTTCATTAACCGGCGATATCTGTTATTACTTGTACTGCCTGCACTCTCCAGTCTGGTGATATTTCTGATCGTGCAGCTATATAAAGATCCGTTCTATTATCCCCCTGGCAAACAGAATGACTTCTATCTGCGACCGATCTACTTTTATATCAAAACATACTTACCACTATTTGCCATAGGTGCTAAACTGTTACAGGATAAGGAACAGCTGTCTTTCGAGTATTATACAGGCGTGATGAAAAAGATCGCTAAGTTCTCTTTTGTCATTGCCGGACTACAGATCTTCTGTCAGCTTATACTGCGAAACGAAACAATGGGAGAACTCATCGGTTTACAACACCGGTATATGGTGGAGTCTTCCGGATCTGCTTTCGGGATGCGTGTGCAGGCTTTGTTTGGAGAACCAAAAGTATTCAGCGCTTTCCTTTCGGTATCTATTCCTCTTTTCATACGTGATAAAGAATACCGGCTGGCCGCATTGAGTATCCTGATGGGTTTACTCACCGTATCACAAACCTTCTGGATCAATATGCTATCAGCAGGAATTACTTTCCTGGTAATGGGACGCATGCCATCTACCCGCATGAAGATAGCTGGTACACTAGGCATTATCATCAGCCTGTTTCTTATCATCAATGAATCAAAAGACTATTTCATCAAACTGTATGCAAAAAATCAGAATAGCGCAATGTATCAGCTGGTATTTAAAAGATCCGTATACAGGTATGATAATGAGATCTGGCAGAAAGACAATGTTGTGTTGGGGATGCCTTTGCAACGTGACATGGAACTACCGGTAGTAGACTTCTTCAAAGATCAGCCCTATCTGCTGTTATCAGGATACGGAGCGGGCAATAGTACGTTTATTCCTGCACAGTATTTCTTTGGACAGATGAACTATGAGAACAGGCTCAATGGTGTAGGAGGACATAATCTCAATATGCGATGGTTTTACATACTGGCTGAATTTGGCTTCTTCTCGCTGATCATTTTCTTTTTCATACTCACACATACGCGGAAGGATATCCCTGTATTTCAAAGCAGTTACTTTGCTTTTATATGGGTCTGTTTTTTCTTCAGTCAGATCGATCTTTTTCTTATTGTCACGGCACTCTTATGTGCACATGATGAAAATGAATCACCGGCGCCGGGTATATATCAACTGAAACATTCTTATTAGGCTTATGCAGATTTTCCTGGACAATATCGTATTTACCATACAAAAAGCAGGCGGCGTATCAGTATACTGGTATGAACTGTTGCAGGGAATGTGCAATGCAGGTTTACCGGTCAGTTTCCTGAATGCAGGGCTTAATCCTGGTAATATCTTTGAACGGCAGCTGAACTATCAGCAGCATCCCTGTATCCGGGAAAGCTGGATACCCCCAAAATATCTGCGTTATCTGCCCCTGCAATACACGTTGCCCCATAGCGCCATATTCCACGCCGGATACCTGCGCGTATCCCCCCAGAAAAATGTGCTGAATATTATGACAGTGCATGACTTTGCGCATGAGCGCAGAATCGCCACCCGTTTCCCGAGAGGGCTTGCCAATACAAGACAGAAAGCTTATGGCATCAAACGGGCGGATGGTATTATCTGCATATCTGACAGTACCAGAAAAGAATTACTGCATTTTTTCCCCGATACCGATCCCTCAAAATTAAGGGTAGTGTACCACGGCATTGCCGATACTTTTTTCCCGTTAGATAAAACAGCTCCTGGTACTGCTTCCCTGCCTGCAGGCATCAACAAACCTTACATCCTGTATGTAGGCGGAAGGGACAATTACAAAAACTTCGCGATAGCACTGGATACGATTGCCCTGCTTCCATCTGCTTATATGCTTGTAGTAGCGGGCGGAGGACCCTGGCATAAACAGGAAAAGCAGCTGATAGCAGAAAAACTACCAGGGCGTTACCTGATTGCGGAGAATGTACATCCTGCCGATCTGAATACGCTTTACAACCACGCCACTTGTCTGCTCTATCCTTCCTGCTATGAGGGCTTTGGCTTTCCTCCGGGAGAAGCAATGAAGGCTGGTTGCCCTGTGGTAACCACCAACTGCACCTCCATGCCTGAAGTGGTAGGAAACGCCGGACTGCTGGCTACCGAAATAACAGCGAGATCATTTGCGGAAAAGATCCTGCAACTGGAAGATAATAGCTTCCGGCAGGAGGTTATACAAGCCGGGATCGCACAGGCAAGCCTGTTCACCTGGGAAAAGAGTGTCAGGGAAACAATACGTTTTTATAAAGATTGCTGGAACAACAAATTTGCATCATGAACCTTATCTTCAAACTGGCAGACGCTGCCAAAGTCTTTTTACAATCCGGCAGAGGATTAACTTCACTCCTGAAGAAGGGCGTATCTATCGCCTCCACGCAACTGTTACACAACTGTAAGCATTACATCCCCGAAGTGAACACCATCCTGGATGTAGGCGCCAACAGGGGCCAGTTTGCTCTTTCTGCCAAACACTTTTATCCGGGCGCTGGTATTCATTCCTTCGAACCCATACCGGAGGTGTACTCTACTTTACAACAGAATACACGACATATTCCACGGATCCATACCTACAACTTTGCATTGGGCAGTACAAACGGTGTGCTGGAGTTTTATGCGAATCATTATTCACATGCCAGCTCCGCCTTACATGTATCCTCTCTGCAACAACAGCTGTTACCACAGACGGCAGAAGCAGATCAGATCAAAGTGCCTGTAAAATGTATGGACGATCTGCTGCCGACATTGCCTGTAAAAGCGCCGGTATTACTGAAACTGGATGTACAGGGCTTTGAGAAGGAAGTATTAAAAGGAGCAGTACATTGCCTGGGGCAAATAGATTATCTCCTGTTTGAGACATCCTTTGTACAGATGTATGACGGAGAGCCATTGTTCGACGAAATGCACAATTATGTAAAGGAGCTTGGCTTCGAATTTATAGCACCGGTAGGCTTTTTACAAACAGACGATCTTCAGATCCTGCAAATGGACCTTCTCTATAAAAGAAGGAGATAATCTTCCGGAGTTTAACCTTTAAGAGCACGTTATTTCATAGTCGCACCCCAATTCTATCATGCACCAGTATAAAAGTACATCCATATGAAACGACGTATTCATGCTACTCAGTTTCTAAGGCAGACGATCGACTACATAGTACTGACTTCCGCATTTTTGTTAACCAGACAATACATCGCGGATAAAGGAGATGTGTTCTTATCCAATTTCAATGTCCTCCTGCTGATGACAAGTCTGTTCATATGGACCGTCACGGGAACTTCTCTCCGGATGTATGACGACTACCGGAAGACGTCTTCCTATTCCTTCGAATTTGTAGCCATACTGAAAAACGTATTGCTGCATGTATGCATATTGTCTTTTCTGTTCTTTTACTTTTTTAAATCATACCCTTATCCCCGTACTTTCACGTTACTGTATGGAGTGTACATATTCACGGGTATTATTACGACCAAGTATATTGTTAAGAAACTCACATTACGCTGGAGGTCCCTTCACCGCAATCCTAAAAACGTGCTGATTGTCGGCACGGGACAAACGGGTATGAATTTTTACCACACGATCACGGCTAATAATCACTTTGGTTATAACTGTGTGGGCTTTGTGGATGATCAGACCAACTCGCTGGTAAACGGACGTTACCTGGGAAAGATCTCCGAACTGACCAATATCCTGGAGTCGAATGAAATTGATGATGTCATCGTTGCATTACCGGAATCTTCCAGAGAACAAACCCAACAGATTATTGTGACCAGTGAAAGAGCTGCCAAAAGGGTACAGCTTATATCAGATATGCAGCAATACTGTACGCCTACCACCAGTGTCAATCTGTTGGGGAACATACCGTTGGTGAACCTGCGTTCCTTTGCCCTGGACGATCCCGGGCATCAGCGGCTGAAACGGGCATTTGATATCTGTTTTACACTCACCATGATGCTCTCGTTCAGCTGGTTGTTTATACTGATAGCGATACTTATTAAAATATCTTCCAAAGGACCAGTGATCTTTAAACAGGAAAGATGGGGCCTGAATAACAAAAAGATTACCTGTTACAAGTTCCGTTCCATGAAAGTACAGGCCTCCGAAGTAGACAGCAATGGTAAGTTCCTGCAGGCTACCCGTGATGACCAACGTGTAACAAGTATAGGACGCTTCCTGCGTAAGACCAACCTTGATGAATTACCACAATGTATCAATGTGCTGATGGGCAATATGTCTTTTGTAGGACCACGTCCGCATGCCACTCCCCTGCATATTGAAGCAAGAGAAACGATACAGCACTATATGCTTCGCCAGATGGTAAAACCTGGTATTACCGGCTGGGCACAGGTGAATGGTTGCAGAGGCGAAACCCGCTTTTCAGGACAAATGCAGAAACGCGTTGACCTGGATATCTGGTATATAGAAAATTATAGTTTCTGGCTGGACTGCCAGATCATCTTCCAGACAATGATGAACATGATCAAGGGAGATAAAAATGCGTACTGATAGCTGATATGTCGAAACGTTTATTACTGATAGGCGGCAACTTTGCCCCTGAACTGACGGGTGTAGGAAAATACAATGGAGAGATGATCGGATGGCTGGCAAACAATGGTTACGATTGTACGGTCATCACGTCTTTTCCGCATTATCCACAATGGAAAATACAGGCGCCCTATACTAAAAGCAGGTATTGGTATAAAAAAGAAACGGGATATTATGGTCATGTGAAGGTCTACAGATGTCCGCAGTATATTCCCGCACGGCCATCTGGTGGCAGACGACTACTAATGGACTTTAGTTTTGCGCTCAGCGCATCTTTTCAACTGTTACTGGAGTTATTCAGAAAGAAAGCCGACTTCGTAATGGTAGTGGCGCCTCCATTTCATCTGGGATTACTGGGTGTGTTATACAGCAAACTCAGAAAAGCGACTTTCATTTATCACGTACAGGACTTACAGATAGAGGCCGCCCGGGATCTGCATATGATATCTTCCCCTGCCCTGATAAAGCTGCTTTTTGGTATCGAAAGATTTATCCTAGGCAGGGCTGACATTATCAGCAGTATTTCTGAGGGGATGATCCAGAAAATCAGGGAGAAATGCGGGCATACTATTACCAGTTTTCCGAACTGGGTAGACGTACGCCTATTTCATCCGCTGGAACATAAACAGGAAATCAAAACGGCGTATGGCTTCGCAAGCAGCGATACTGTCATACTATATGCAGGTGCGATCGGAGAGAAACAGGGGCTAGAGGCTATTCTACATGTAGCGCAACAGGTCAGGCACCAGTCACACATCAAATTTCTGATCTGCGGTGCAGGTCCGTACAGGGAAAAGTTGCACCAGCAGGTACATGCACAGGGCTTGCGTAATATTCAATTCAGGGATCCGGAACCATTTGACAACTTCAACCGCTTGCTGAATATGGCGGATGTACATCTGGTCATCCAGAAAGCAAGTGCGGGAGACCTGGTGATGCCGTCCAAACTGACCACGATCCTTGCGGTGGGTGGCGTGGCGGTAGTTACTGCAAATGAACACACTAGTCTTTATAAAGTAGTAACGGAAAATGAAATAGGGATTGTCGTGCCGGCAGATGATGCCGGTGCATTGGCAAGCGGCATTTTACAGGCTGTCACTAAAAGCCAAGAGCACATCACCGGAAATGCCCGGAGATATGCTCTTGAATATCTTTCTATTGACAAAATAATGTCGAGGATGGAGGATACCATCAGGGCATCCACATAATATTGGCGCCTGCAGTAGTCGTGTTCACACCAGCATTGGAGGAGGTGAAGTTCACCCCACAGAAACTGACCATTGTAGTAGTACCGTTGATGGCAACATATACCGTACCCGATGCACCATAGAATGGTTGCAGGGAACTTACAGTTGATACGATTCTTACTCTGCCCGGAGCGATTACGCCATCATTTACCTGAATGGTGTAAGTACCTTCAGTAGGAGGCTGATTACCCGGGAATTGAAAATCACAGATAGCCAGGTTCTTACTTTCTGCTCTGATCAGGTAGTTTGAACCACTTACCATACCAGTAACAAGGTTGAAGGACATGGTGGTCGCCTTCACTATTTTCAACACGTTACTATCCAGGCCACATGGGTTCCATGGACCGGTTATCGTGATCTTATCAGATGTAGCCGTGTAAGTACAACCGCCATTAGTTACCACACTTAATGTATAAGTCTGGCTTCCCTTTGGAGGATTAGGGATTACAGGAGCTCTTTCATGAGATACATAACCGCCGGGGCCTTCCCAGGTATAAGTTTTCGGTTCATCAATACCAAAAACTGATAACCTAAGGGTATCATTCTGGCCCAAAGGTGCGTTAGAGGATATTTTAGGTTTCAGCCCTAGGTCACATACGGTTTCTTTACCACCACCTGCACCACCACCACCACAGGCTACTAATAACCCTGAAATTCCAATAACGAATGCTAATAATATATACTTATGCCGCATTGCTGAATATTCATCAAAACCCTTAATACTTTTAAGACAATATTTCGAAATAAGATTCCGTTTAAATGATATCATAAGGTTACAGGATATTGGATATAGGTATACGCTGACTCTTTCATTCCTGCTATCTCAATCCGTATTGTTGCAACACTACCAGTCTACCCGACACTGACCGGCCTGTACCTGATTTTTCCATATAGGGAAAAATTGATAAAATCAGATATAAACGACAATCTCTCTGTTGGCTCAATACATCAAAAGGTGTACAACCGAGTAATAAATATAGTAAATAGTTTATTTATTAATATTTTTTTATATTAATAATACAGTAAGATCATATCAATAAGAGCAGAAAAAGGACTTAAAAGGCGATCATTTACAATTACTTATACACATTAAAAATACTAGTGATTTTTTTTCATTTTTCCTAAGCAGAAAGGTATTTTTTTACGCAGAAAGCCAAAAATCGCCATATTCAGGGATAAAAACAGCAAGGGCCGGAATGGTGATTCCGACCCCTGAAATTATCAAAAAGTGATACTTTTTTAACTATTTAACGCTGATAGTTTGTTCTGCCAGATTCCATCCTGAAACCGTTACCACGGCATTACTATTTTTACCGATTGCTTCTCCACTGATAGTCACCAGCTTCTCTTCTCCCGGTAATACAGACACATAGTTATCATTATAGAACACAGGCAGGATACGTTTCTTTGTTTTGCTATCCACCAGTGATACGCGGTTAAAGAATGCCACCGGACCATTGGCAGGATTGCTGATCTTCACCGTAATACTATCATTAGCAGCCTTTTGTGCTACGATCTGTACTTTAGCAGCCTTCATTTTCTGCAGACCGGAATAGTTACCGGTGCTGTCAGGGAACCAGTACAGGTTATCATCTATTACTTTCTGGTCTTTGTCCAGCAGGCGTAAAGACAGGAATATACCTTCTTTAGCGGCCATTTTATCCAGACCATGCTTCACAGACAGGTACTTCTGTACAGTCTTCGGACTAATCTCAGTAAATACCTGGGTAAGCTGTCTGCTCTTCCCTTCCATATCATATGCTGTCAGTTGCAGCATTACATCTGTATAATATTTAAAAGTATTATTGACAGTGAAGATGTTACCGTCGGTCGGGTTACACATTACGTGCAGTGGCGCGCCACCGGTACGGTTACCATACAGACAGGCGTTTGGATCGAGGTAGTAATCATACATCTGACCACGCAGTGCGGTCCATGGATTTTGTGTTTTCCAGATAATCACCCCTGTATACCAATCCCACATATGCGCGCTGAAACCTTCCATCAATGCACGGTACTGGTCATAGTTCACCAGCTGGGCCTTGTTAGCGAAGTCTTTTACGTCTTTCGGCTTACCATATGGATCTACCTGGTTGAAGTAAGGGATATATTTATGATAGTCCCATACTGAATCCACACCGCCTTTTTTATTCTCAGGCGCGATCATGTTTGCCACTGGGATAAATCTTTCCAGAGATTCATAATCACCTACACCTACGGAACCTACTTCTGAGTTGAAAGGGAATGTCCTTTCGTTCCAGAAAACGGAGAGTGGTTGTATATTATAAGGACCATCGCCATTACCACCCAGGTTGTTGTAAGACATACTATCGGTATTGGAGTAATGGAAGAAGAAACGGGTATTATCCAGTGAAGGCAGCAGGGAATCCTTGATTGCGGAGAGGATATCAGCCGGAGGCGTGATCTCATTACCACCACACCAGAAAGCCAGGGATGCATGGTTACGCAGCATTTTGATCTGGTCAGCCACAGATTCTACGAACAGGTTGTGGTCATCAGGATAACGACGACGTGTCCATTGGTCTTCTTTTTTCATCGGGTCTACCCATCTACCGTTACAGTCGCCTGACATCCAGAAATCCTGGAATACCAGCATACCATATTTATCACAGGCTTCGTAGAACTCTGGTCTTTCCGTCAGACTACCACCCCAGATGCGGATCAGGTTCAGGTTCATATCCCTGTGGAAACGTACTTCGGCATCATAACGCTCTTTGCTGAAACGGAACATTGCATCGGAAGTGATCCAGTTACCACCCTTGATAAAGATCTTCTGACCATTTACAGCAATCTCACGGCTGTTAGTGTGTGAGTTCCAGTAGGTTTGGATCTCTCTTACACCGAAGTTGACCTCTTCCACGTCGTCCACACCTGCATTTTCTGCGAACTCCAGTTGCAGGTTATATAGTTGCTGCGGACCGTAACCACTTGGCCACCAGAGTTTAGGCTCTTTCAGTTCCAGGTCAGGCAATTGCACGGTAGTCGTTGCATTCGCTGCCAGTGTTACCTTCTGTGAAATGGTATTACCTGCCAGTTTATAACGCAATGTACCTTCTATGCTTTTAGCGGTCGCATTCTCCAATGTAGCTTTTACCATTACGGTAGCCGGCGCCTGTGGGCCTTCCGGCAACCTTACACCCGCTACTTTAGTAATCACCTGCGGATCTTTTATATGTACAGCGCCTGTTTTCTCAATGGTCACTTTATCCCAGATACCGGTGTTACGGTCACGCATTGGCTGAATCCAGTCCCAACCAGCAGTGTACTGAGGACCAACATTCTTCGCAATAGTACCATCGCCACCCTGGCCACCGTTAGGATTACCTACAACGGCAGGTGGATATACTACTACTGCCAGACGGTTCTTGCCATCCTTTGCCAGCCACTGGGTGATATTATAAGAATGTCTGAGATAAGTACCGAAATGTGTGTTCGGATTGAGGCGATGACCGTTCACATAGATATCGCAACCGTCGTTCACACCTCTGAAGTGCAACCATACCTGGCCATCAGCACCGGGTTTCTGTTCTGCAAAATCCTTTACAAACCAATAAGTGTAGTGGTCTTTTCCGGTGTTGTAAATGTCCGGAATACGCTCATTGTTCATGCCGTAGAAAGGGTCCGGCACCAGTTTATTGTTCAGTAATGTTGTCAGCACTGTTCCGGGCACTGTTGCCGGCATCCAGCCTGAAAGTTTGTAGGACGGCGCAGAAAGCGCTTCTCCCTTTACAGTCACTTTTGCAATATTATTACATTGCCAGCCACTGTTCAATTCATATTGGCTTTGTGCAGCCAATGGTAAAAAAGGTGCTAGTAAAAGACCTGTCGCATTCAGTAATTTCCGAACCATAATGTGCATGAAAAGTTTACAGGCAGAAATGCCTCATTCACTGATAAAACAAAAATATACGTTGACAAGCCAAAATCAAAATGCCGGAGGGGTAATAATGGATAGACGGCAGGCAGAAAGCGCAAAAATCAAGAATTCACCATTATTTGTGAATTAACTATCAGCAGAGGGAAGCATTAAAAAAACTGCTGGTATAAGACTAAACCAGCACTGTTTAAACCTACAACTGTATACTACGCTGTCAGACAACGTAATTACTGTTGTAAAGGTACAGCTGCTGTCAGCAATAAAGGGGCTGGTTTCCTCCAGTAAACTACTTACCGGCAGGTTACCGCTCATACATAAAAAAAGGTGAAAAGTGATATGATCACCTTCCACCCTTCATATATGGCAATTAATAAATGCTATGCAGGATCTGACTCTACGATCACCACTTTGGTATATACGGATCTGGTAGGCGGGTTACGCGTCGTACCGTCAACGTTCTGTATTTCCAGGTACAGATTACCGGTTTCGTAAGTGTAGATATAAGTAGAGCCGTTAATTACATCAGGAATTGCTTCCCACAACTGCTGATCATCTGAAATGTATACAAGAATACCACTGTTCTGATTTGCGTAATCATCTAATTCCTGAATAGGAATCTGTGCATAATAAGTTTTTGTGGTGTTGTCGTATTTCCAGGCGTCAGGCTTTACTTCAAACTGAATCGTTTTATTAGGTATAACAACTTCCTGGGTTATTTCTTCTTTGGTGCAGCTGCTGAAGGTGAATACGCAACCTAACAGCAACATAGGCAGAAGCAACAGTGATTTCATAATGAGAGCCGAATTGATAGTGATTTAATATAGATTGATATGATAAACGTTTATCAGATATCATATCAATAACAAATAGAATGCCATAAAAAGGATTTTACTCTTTGACGGCCTCCAGTGTAGTTTTAGCAGCTGCTGCTACATCCGGATTTTCGTTATCCAGCAACAGGCGGATAAAGCGTTCCTTGTCTGCTGCCTTTTTATATGCCAGTACATGTAATAAGGTGATCTGAGCAAAGGGAGGTGCATGTTGTAACGCGACTGCAACATAACCGGACACATCTCTGCTTCTGATACTCAAGAGGCTATTCCCGATGGCTTTTACCTCTGTGGAATCAGCCGTTTTCATGGCTACCAGCAAAGGACTCAACATCTCGGGGCTCTGCATTTGCGCACTGGCTTCAATGGCGGCCATCCTTACGCGCGCATCACTGTCTTTTAACGCTTTTGTACACAATGATATTGCAACACGTTGTTTAGTAGCCGCCAACATAGTGATAACAGCCGCTTTGGTGGCGGGTTGTGAGCGCTCGCCCTTTTGTAACCAGATATCGGCATTAGCTGCGTTCATGAATCTTCCAGCCATTGCCAGCGCTGCTGCTGCATATTGCAGATCTTTATTGTCGGCAGCCAGCGTTAATGTATTAGTTGCATTATCCCCCATGATATCCACAATCGTTTTTAATGCAGCGATACGTACGTGTGAAAGACTATCTCCTTTGCATTGCCGGAGTACCTTGTTAGCAGCCGCCTGTGCCGGCGCAGTTGGCCAGTTATGACCAAGATGATCGATAAACAAGAGATAGGCCGCTGTTGCGCCTGTTGAGTCATAGGCGAAGTTTACTTTTTCAGCTGCGGCAAATAATACTGGCTCACTGTCCTCGCTGGCAATATCTGCCAACGCAAACAATGCGGTTCTTTTCAGTACCGGATCAGGTGAAGAGGTACGTAATGTGACCGCACCTTCAGCAGCGATATACCGACGATCACCCAGGGCTTTTACCAGGGCTATTTCGCTATTACCTTTTGCTTTATCCAAAGCCAGCTCCATAGCGATCAGTGAGGCAGAAGTTTTTATCTGCGACAGCACACGGACAGCAGGATCGGCATAACGAGGCTGCAGTAAGCAGGGCTTTAATAATGGGATAGCCGTATTGTCTCCGAAGAACTGTAACTGTTCTATAAGAAATATTTTAGCGCTTGCATCAGTGGTCAGTTTAAGCGCTTTGCCCCATGCTTTTATGGCTTTGCTACGCAGCGAATCTCTGGTAGCAGCAGCCACGTAATTTGCATAACCATTTAATGCATATTGCAGGGCCGTGTTGTCTCCTTTTCCCGGAGGACGCAGCATACAGGCCATTTCAGTTAGTCCGTTAACACCAAGCGCTGTTATCTGCTGCATACAGCTATCCAGCTGTAATTGATTATTTGCAGGCATACGTTTCAGCACCCGGCTGATTTTCGCTGCATATGGGCTTTGCTTTTGCTGTGCAGATAGTGTGACACAACTCAGCAACAGTATGACGAATAGTATCTTTGTTTTCATAGGATTGCAATTGTCTGTTACGCCCAACCAGTGCGGGCAGGTGGGTCAATCAGGCTGTTAGCGGCATCGTCGAACAGGAATACCTGTCTCTCCGGATCGAACTCCAGGGAACGGCCTACCTGCAAAGCAATCTTCGCTATATTTACCAGTGTACAGGAACGATGCCCATTTTCTTCATTCAGGGCAAACTGCCGGCGTTCTTTTACAGTAATGAGAAAATCGGTGACCTGTGGCGGCGGATCAGGATAGGCTGCCAGTTTCTTTTCCAGATCAGGAATATCAGAGCGGAAACCAGGGTATAGCCTGCCGGAAGGCCCTTCAATAAATGCGGCTTTCTCGTCTGTACCTTCACCGTCAAGAATAATTTTGCAACCATCTTTGTAGGTATAGGTGATCCTTCTCCAGGTACCCACTGCATCAGGGTGTTGCTGCGGCGCATCTATTTCTACTGAAACCGGACTGGTATCATCTTTCCCGAGTATATACTGTACCGGATCCAGGTAATGCTGCCCCATATCTCCCAGTCCGCCACCATCGTAATCCCAATATCCCCGGAAGCGCTGGTGCACCCTTTCAGGATGATAAGGCTTATACGGAGCTGGTCCCAGCCAGCGGTCGTAGTTTAATTCTGCCGGCACAGGTGTCGCCGGCAGATTGGTCTTACCTACCCAATGCTGTTTCCAGTCAAAACCTGTATAACGATTTAATGTTACCGTAAGCGGCCAGCCCAGCATTCCACTGTTAACCAGCTTCTTAATGGGCTTTACCGGTGTATTCATGCCGTAGAAATTATCCTCAAAACGGAACCAGGTGTTCAGGCGGAACATCCGCCCATATTGCTGTACGGCTTCTTTTACCCGCTGCCCCTCTCCTATGGTACGCGTCATTGGTTTTTCACACCAGATATCTTTTCCTGCACGTGCCGCTTCGATTGACATGATACCATGCCAGTGAGGCGGCGTAGCAATGTGTACGATATCTACTTCGGGTAATTGTATGAGTTCGCGGTAATCGTCGAATGCTTTTATTCCTCCACCGAGCATCTCCTGCGCCTGTTGCAGATGCTGTTTATCCACATCACAGATAGCCACTACCCTGGTACCTGCATATCCGAAATGGCCTTTTCCCATCCCGCCTGTACCAATCACCCCTTTTGTCAGCTGATCACTGGGCGCCAGGTACCCGCGTCCCAGTACATGACGGGGTACTATTGTAAATGCGGCAACAGCGCCTATACCATTCCTGAGGAAGGTCCTTCTGGATTGATTCTTTTTCTGCTCCATCTTATGGTTAAAATTCATTAAGCTGAAGCAAGATATAAAAATGATTTTGCAAGTGTATATTTCTGTGATAAGCGGGTTATTATTTTGCAGTAAAAATTCTCTATATTCGTTCAGTGTCAGATCGTATATATTCGTTAGCCAACATCTGAGCCCGTATTAATCCTTAACAATAACATCCCTGAGAACCGTTCACCATTAACACACAACACATGCCATCTCTTATTGATATCCTGTTGCCCGAAGAGGTGAAAACCTCGCGGGTCATTCCACAGGAGTTTCAAGCACATGTCTATCCTTTTACTAAACCCATTTTCAGATCCACGTCTGCATTTACACGAATAGAACAGATCATCGCTATCCGTGGTTGCCGTATTATGAATGTCACCACCATGGTGGATGAAGACACCGTAATGCGGGTACGTCGTAAAAATGATGTGCTGACACTGCACATTATGCTACAAGGAACCGTTACATGGTCTGTACCCATGGAGGGCAGGATTTCACTGGCACCTGGCGAATATCGCTTACTGAAAATGAATACGGGGCTGCATGAAATGCTGCTCCCTGCCGGTCTAAGTGAATTTATCCAGATAGATATTCCACCCTCGCTGATTGCAGACATCCTTCCTGCTTCTACCCTTGTACGTTCCTTACTGACTTCGGCATTATCCTTCCAATGTTCTGTTTCGCCACGGCCAATGGAGCAGAAGTTCAGATATCTGATAGACGATATCCGGCAGACGGTAGTAAAAGACGGGATCCAGCAACTGCGTTTATATGCACAGCTTACAGAACTGATCACGGCGGCTATTGATAGTCTGGAGGAAACTGGTATTCCGCCTTCCGGTAATGATATACATGAACGCCTGATCTTCGATATTAAAGTGTATATCAACCGGCACTTAAATAAAAAGATCACTTTGTCAGAAATAGCTGGCGCCTTTTTTATCAGTGCGTCTAAACTCAAAAAGGATTTCAAGAAGTCAGAGCAGCAGACCGTACTGGCTTACCTCCAGGAACAACGGATGCAACGTGCCATGCAGCTGTTACAGGCTTCTGACAACAAGCTTTCTCACATCGCACAGGAAGTAGGTTACAGTAACCTTTCCAGCTTTACCCGCGAATTCAGAAAACACTTCGACTGTTCACCGAAAGTCGTCAGACTAAATATCCGAAACAGACACATATAACTATTCAAACAAGCGCCTTAATCCGTTATGACACGTAAACTATTCGTTGAGTTACCCGCAGTGTTATTAGTAGCACTCTTCACTTATGCTGCCATCAGTAAACTAATGCAATATGATACCTTCGAATATCAGCTGGGGCAGTCTCCATTTGTAACTGGATATGCCGGTCTTCTTACCTGGTCATTGCCATTATTTGAGTTACTGATAGCTGCCCTGCTTGTTATTCCCGGCACGCGGTTAACAGGGTTTTATCTCTCTTATGCTATGATGCTGGCATTTACGATCTATATCTATGCAATGCTGCATTACAGTTATTTCGTCCCCTGTTCCTGCGGAGGTATTCTATCGCAGATGAACTGGGACCAGCATTTCATCTTTAACATCGTATTTACCCTCATTGCGATAGCCGGCATTTTCCTGTTACCGTTAAAAAAGAAATAATCTCATTTTATGATCAAAAGACTATTTGCAGTATTACTGCTGACCCTATTGACTGGCGGCATTATGTTCCTGCTGGTGAGCAATTCCAGAAAACCCCTCGATATAAAACATGGTTTTAACAGGACTTTCAATAATAACAAAGTAAAGTTACTGGCGTCCGCAATTGTGCCTCATATTTTGTTTGTGGCGGGTAACAGCGACAGTGTGATTTATTTCCATAGCGACAGCCCATCGTTTATTACCTATGCAGATACGGGTTTGCATCAACTGCAAACTATTCCTCTTCCGCTGGACAGCGTAAAAGCAGGCATGGCTAATGGATTCAGTATCTATGTGCATTATCCTGACGCATTTGTGTATGCATATAATATGGCCCGCATTTTCAGATACAATATACCGGCGAAGAGACTTACACAGACCCATACACCAGGTAGCTATACCGGCGCTGTACAGATAAGCGATTCCAGCTTTATGCTGAGGTATTTTACGGGGAATGATACTGATCAGGGATTTTGTCTGCTGAATTTATACACAGCAACTTATCATACAAATAGCCTGCTTACAGAGACAGACCTATCTTCCAGTGGCAATCTTTTGTATGATATACACAACGCGCAATGTGTTTATGTAAGACAATTCAGTAATAATATACTGCTTTTTGACACAAGCTTACAACAGCTTACGCCTGCACATACAATTGATACTTTTACACAGTCCCGCGGAGAATATATCAGTCATAATAAGACGGGCAGCAAAGACACATTGTATAAACCTAAAGGCGATCGTATGTTGATTAATTATCTAAGTCAGGTATATGACGGAAAGTTATATGTTAATAGTCTGCTGAAAGCTGATAATGAAACAATGGCAACAGACCAGCGGGAGACAACCATCGATGTATATGAAGCCAGGAGCGGGCAATACCTGGAGAGTTTTTATGTACCCTTGGGCAATATGAAGAGATTAAATTCATTCAGGGTAATGGGTAAGCGGTTAGTAGTGACTTATAATGACAGGATTTCGTTGTATGCATTGCCTTGATGGATCTTATTTATTCATTTAAAATATTCAGACATGAAAAAACTGAAAATGAATTATCTGGCCGGGGTCTTATTATTAACTACTGTGGGTGCGTTTGCAAGCAGCGAGAAAAGGAACTCCCTCGATTTATGTTCAACAGTACCAACAACTAGCGGCCCCTCAATTAACTCAGAATGTCCTTATTCCCCGGCAACACAATGTTGTTATATTGCTGCGGGAAGTACTGCTCAATATGTTACACAAACCCAACCTGACGGGACTGTTATTATCAGAAGAAACGCAGGACAGATGACGACAATTTATGGCCTCAGATAATAAAACTTTGTCCATATTAGCATAAAAAAGGTCAGCTTTAACACGGAACCTTTTATATGCTAATATGGACAAACATTAGATGCCTCTGCTAATGCCCCAAAGCAAGGTCCTTTCGTATCTTTAGGAACGGGAATAGAGCACATATATCAACCACATATCTTTATGAATTTCCATCATCATTATTATTATTGATAATACCGGAATGGTATCAATTTATGTCTGAATGGATAAATGCAGATGGGTAATATTTTGTGAAATTTGCGTGCGTCTAAATGCATTTTTAAAACATCATGGGGTAAAATGAAATACATTAAGCTGAATCCAACTTTAGTAGTTTTTCTGTTTAGCGCTGCGAGCGCAATTGCGAGCAGTAAGAAAGTAAACAGGCTTGATCTCTGTTCAACGGTACCGACAACAGGAGGACCTAGTATCAATGCAGAATGTCCATATAGCGCATCTGTACAATGTTGTTATATTGCTGCAGGAAGTAGTAGTCAATATGTAACGCAAACCCAGTCATCATCTACAGTAACAATCAGAAGGAATGCCACATCTATGGTGACTATTTTTGGGATAAGACAATAAATTGCACTACTTAATCTAATCTTCCAGCAGTAATACGTCGACCATTCTTTCGTCCTCACAAAGTTCAATTCCATATTGCGCGAGTGCTGACTTTAAAGCTGGTATATCATTCATACACACGGTAAGATTAATATCTATTCTTGATACAAAGTGGGTTTCGTCGATTATTATCGCAGATTCCAGACCTCTGTAAGGAGAAGATTTGCTATTTTCATTATAGCCTTTAATATGCTGGACTAATTTTGGAAAAGGAGTATTTTTTAGTTTTAAATAATACATATTCCCTTCCTCATGATAGTTTTCGTCACTAGCCGTCAGCTTTAAGCTATCTTTCATGGTCAAAACATAGCAAGCAATCTTCTTTTTAACATGTGTGCCCCTTACTCCAAAATATTTGTATAGGTCTTCCTTCATTTTATCCTGGAGGCTCCTCATACCTTTCTTGTTTACAATAAGATCATAACAATACATGTCAGAAGTAGAGTCAGGCGCTTCTGTAAAATTGACCAACAATTTATCGAGAATAGCTTTGTCCCTTATATTAAAAAAGACCCTAGGCATTGGCACTAATTCCTGCTCCCGCGGATCAGTACTTAACTTACCAAAAGCAAGGCGTAACATTGTACATAGTGGCAAATTCCATAAGCGTATTCTTCGTTCTGCATAAATACCTGTAAAGTCAATCCCGGAACTGGGAGGATATTTTTTATTGTAACCAGACAACATAGAATATTCTAACAACCCGGCAATAGAATCATTCAGCATCATCTTTTCTGCCATACCCAACTCCTGATAGGTAAATAATGCAGGATGTGACATATTCAAAATATCTTCCGTCTTATGATTTACATCAGACAAAGAATTCCCAGCTATCAGTTTAGCGATATTATCCTCTGTTAACTCCTCGTAGCCAGTCACAGCCTTCAGGACCTGGTTTTTATCGATCCATACATAATGAGGAATATATTTATGTGGAAAGGTTGAGAATATAATATCATTTGATCCTTTTGCATCATTTGTAGCTGTTAACATCTTAAAACCCTGAGAGCGGATATTATTAAACATATGCACGATCTTCTCCTGCTGATCACTGGTGATAGTAATAACCTGCAGTTCCTTCTGAAATTTATCCTGTATGCCCTGTAACTTGGGGAATTGTGCCAGACAAGGTTGACAAAAAGAAGCCCAAAAATCAATCAGTATTGCTTTTCCCTTAAATTCAGACAAGCGAACCTGCTGTTTTTTGTAATTAAGTACATTATGAAATCGGAGATCAGGCACTACCTCACCTAGACCGGGTTGACTAACTGCAGCGATATACTTGTCAAATGGCTCTTTTACCTGCGCACAAACCGCAATTGGGAAAAACGAAGCCAGTAATAAAAATAAGTGTTTCCACATAAAATTATCTAATGTTTTGCTCTATACCGCTTAATTGTATTTCATCGTCAGGAATAGGAAACACATAACGCGGACCATTGGGTAATAACTGGTAAGTTTTACCATTTATATTCCTGATAATCGTTTTTGCAAATCGAACATCTTTATTAAGGCGTCTAAGGTCAGTCCATCTGCGCCCGCGAAAAATCAGCTCCTTCCTCCTTTCGTTTAATACTTTTACTAAAGCATCTGTTTGATCTGTTGCAGTCAGATCTGTATAGGCTCCCGACAACCATCTTGATCTCAACAGCTTATTCAAATCATCCATTGCTGCTAAAACATTGCCTGTTCTTGCCTGGCATTCTGCACGGTTCAATATCACTTCATCAAGCGCCAATCCGCCAAATTGCAAAAGTGCATTTCCCGAATACGTTCCTTTAAACAAATGCATCCCACTGGTGTTTTCCCTGAAAAAGAGCGATTTTCTAAGATCTCCATCCTCAAACTGTTCATACAACAAAGTATCTATGGGGCTATTAGTGGCGCTTAGCAAACTTGTGGTTGTCAACGCGGCGGAGAACAATACATCCGCATTAAACTGATCAAAAGGCAAACTGGATACATTAGCCACCGTATTATAGTCTAACAGATTACTGTAAATATTCAGGGTGCTATCTGCATAGATTTTTGCTTTTCCATAATTTCCCAGTCCAAGATAAATTCTACTTAATAATGCATAAGCTGCAAGTTTGGAAGGGCGAGTTTTGTATACTGATTTTTCCGGTAGCAAAGCAATTGCATTATTCAAGTCATCAAATATGCGATCATATGTCTCTTTTAAACTGGCACGCGGGAATATTTTCAATATATCAGAAACTGTTCTCAGTGGCAAACCAAGATCTGAAGAGGCCCGGGTACTGTCATATGGCTTACAGAACATTTCCGCCATCGTGTAAAGAGACATTGCCCGTAAGAATAGTGCAGATCCCTTTATGTTATTATATGCGCCTTTCCCAGGAGTAAAATTCAGGTCATCCAGGGACTCTAATACAAGATTACAGTAATTGATCCTGGTATATCCTCCTGCCCAATCCAAAATAATATCAGTAGCCGTAAATATTTCATCTCCCCATATGTAGGCATTTCTTGCACCATTTGAAGACAACGAATTAAACCGCATATCGGTCAGATAATAGTTATCTGCACCCGCCTCTGTATATGCTGGAATATTGTTATTGATGGCATCTGTATTATCTAGCATTGCCTGTAAATCTTCCAGCGTCTCTGGAACTACCTTTGACTGATCTGGTTTCAGATCAAGTTTTTCTGTACACCCTTGAAGCGACAGTGTAAATGCTATAAACATTAGATATTTGCGCATTGCACAATAATTGAATTAGAAACTTACTTTGCAACCGAGCGATAGTGTCCTTGGCATTGGAATACCGATCAGATAATCCGGATCAATCCCGGATTTATTAGCTTTCCAGACTATTCCAAGATTATCAGCATATAAATAGACCTGTGCATCCGTTGCTCCTATCCGTTTTAGGAATGCGCCACTTGTTGTATAACCCAGTCGTACATCTTGTAACCTTATATGATCACCTTTCTCAACCAACGCCGACGAATACTGATAAAACAAATCTCTATTTGGATCTATAGGATATGTCATAGATGGAACATTCGTATGTGCTTCATCTCCCGGCTGCTTCCAGCGGTCGATAAAATCTTCATGTCCTGACCAATAACCAAACAGGCTGCTATAAGCAATAGACGAACGTCGGAAGTAATACCCCATTTTAAAAGTCAGATTAACAGACAGAGTCAACCCTTTATAAGCAAGTGTGTTACGCAGCGCTCCGAAAAATGTAGGTCTCGCAGGACCGTGGTATTGAATATCCGTTTCCTGATTGCTGGAAATGATGTTATTATAATCCTTACTAACCTTTCCATCCTGATATCCTAACGGATCTCCATTCTCCGGATCAAGCCCTGCCCATCTGTAAGTATAAATTCCATATACCGGTTTCCCAAGAACAGGAAACACCTTTGCAGTGGTTCCATCACCACCTGTAATGGCACCTCTGTATATCTGTAAATATTTAAATGCCGTAATCTTATCCCAATTGTAGCTAAATAAAAAATCGGTTGTCCAGGATACCCGGCGATTGATATTAACAGAAGATAAAACAAGGTCCATGCCTCCACCTTCCATATTGGCTGAGTTATTTCTGATCATAGTCGAACCCGCCTGACTCGCCACCAACTGATCTCCTATTAATTCTGACCCCCACTTTCTATAGACTTCAACACTACCATGGAGAATGCCATTTTTTGTTTCAAAGTCAGTTCCTAAATTGAACATGGAGGACTTCTCCCAACGTAAATAAGGATTGGGTTGCTGATTTATGGAGGCATATGGAAGACCGGCAACATTAGGACTAAGCTGATAACTGACTACCAACTTCCCGGATAATGCAGGATCCAGATTCCCATTATTACCATATGTTGCTCTTAACTTAATAAGAGGAAAGACGTCCCATTTATAAAAAGCCTCCCTACTGATATTCCAGCCTAATCCTGCCGACCATAAAGGCACCCCTTTCTGATTCGTAACTATTCCCCATATATTACTCTGATCCAGTCGTCCACTTCCTGATATCGTATATTTATCATCCAGTTCATAAGAAGCGTCTGCGTAATAGGAGATAAATTCATTGTTAAACCGGCTCATACTTCCAATACGTGGCAGATATCCAGCCTCACCCAGGTACATATACCCATCATAATATCGGGAATAATCAAGCGCTGAATTATATGCATTGGCCTGTTTATTATAGCCGATATAATTTAAATTATCGATTTCTGTAATCGACTCTCTCTGTTCCAGTCCTGCGATAGCGGCTACAACATGTCTGTTGCCAAAACGCTTATTGAAATTCAGCTGTGCACGATAATTGTTAGTCGTAATTTCACTGTTCATCAGACTTATCACGTCACCCACAGGAAATGGATGTGTCACCACTCCATTTTCAACCTGTGTAAAAATATTAATCATATATCGGGTCATATATGTATTAACATTCTGATAATCTCTTGCTTTGGATATCTGCTTCTCAAACTGATATCTGATTTCCGCATCCAGTCCTTTAAAAATATTAACCTTCAGACCAGGGTTTAGACGAATATGATACTGCCGGTTTGTATTATCTGCAAACTTCAACTCATCCAATGGTCTGTATGTCCAGTCCAGCAATCCTTCATCCTGCAGATTACTGATAAAACTATACCGGAAATCCTTCGGCAAAGCCAACGCATTGCCATCCTTGTCGGCCAGTTGTGCATAAGGATAGTATACACTCTTTCCACCACCGGGAAAGATCTGGCTACTTATGCCATAGTTGCTTTTGTTCATTACAAACGACAAGCCTGTCGACAACTCCGCCCTGTTCCAGAAATTAAACGTACTATAATTATTCAGTGTAAATCTATCTGACGCAGCCCCTACCTTATTGCCCACATTTCTGTCATACCCTACAGACAACATATACGCACTCCTATCTCCTCCCGAACTGACGTTTACCGCATACTGCTGGTTCACGCTATTCCTGTACATGTACTTCTCATAATCTTTTCTGATATCCAGATGTCTATATTTATCAATCGTTGCATCTGCTTCGGCCGCTGATATCAGTCCGTTCCTCTTTTTATCTAATAGTTCCACTACCGGTGAAATAACGGGATACGTGAACGTATTTGACAGGTCATCATCATAAAAGCCCTGGTCAAAAAGAAATTTCTCTACATCTATAAATTCGTTCGCAGGCAGGAAAGCCCGATTATAATAAAGATCAGGTTTCGCACCGACGGTGATGTTCATATTCGCTTCCACTTTAAAAGGCTGATGCAGTTTACCTCTTTTCGTCGTGATCACGATGACGCCATTCCCTGAAAAAGCGCCCCAGATAGAAGCTGCAGCCGCATCTTTCAGTACGGTGATATTCTCTACATCATTAGGATTGAGCAAATTGATATCACCTGTATAGGGGAAATTATCTACGACTACCAAAGGCTCTGCATTCGCGAGGATGGTACTTCTGCCACGTACAGAAATATAGGCTTCGTTGGAAGAGGGAGGAATATTTTTATTGGGAAATAACACCCCACTTGCAATGCCTTCCAGGCGTTCAAGCACAGTGGGACCCACCCGGCGGTTAAACAACTGATTATTGATCTGTACAAAAGAACCTGTAGCTCTTTCCTGCGGAATCTTCTGATAACCGTTACTTCTCACGGCAACAGCGGCGAGATCAGTGACCATTGGTTGTAAGACCACATTGGTTGACACACCTGATTTCATACTGATCTCCTGCGACTTAAACCCAGTGTAACTCACACGTATCAGGGTGTCGTCACTATTTGTATCAAAGAAGAAAAGCCCTTTTTCATTTGTTCTTGTAATGGCAGCACCTGTAGCCGCTACGCTGATACTGGCGCCCTCCAGTGGCGTACCATCAGACATACTGATGATACCTCTGACACTATACACGGGTTCTTTTGCATCTTTCTTTTCAGCCTTAACAGGCTTAGAGCCTTTAAAGATGAAGAGCTTATCAGACTTTATTTTCCATGCATATCCCTTTTCCGGTAATATCTTTTCCAGCACTTGCTGCAACGATACATTATCCATATGTATGGTTACTTTAAGTTGCCCGTTAACAATCTGATTATCGTAGAAAACAATGTATCCTGTCTGTTGCGAAATGATATGGAAAAGATCAGCAAGTTGGATGTTGTCATATTGCAGGGAGACTCTCTGCTGGCTGCTTTGGTCCTGTGACTGTACAGGATGAATAGGGAAGAAAAATAAAACAAAGACCCCGAGGCTGTATAAAATACAGTCCCAACAACGGTGATACATAATTATCAGAAATTAGAGTGGTCAATAAAATCGTTTACTGCACAATTGCACTGGCCTGATCTGATGAAACTTTACATGGTAACAGTGTGTTCAAGTAGTATTGTGACATTTTATCCAAAAAAGCTTTAGCGGAAAATTTTTTCTTTTTTTTTGAAAACTATAAATCCGACTCAGGTGTTTTAACGTATATGTACTCAGTGCCATAACAATCTCAATAAAAGACATCCACGATTACTAGCTTTACCCAAAGAATTAAAAGACAAGCATTTACAAGACTGTAGCATTGTTAACGTACTTACATCAGGATTGCATTTACAAATCATTAACATGAGTACCCATAAGTTAATTTCAAAATAACATCTATGTGTTTAGTACTTTCGCCCCGCTTTTTAAACAGCAAAATCAGCATTCAACGGGGATTCAGCATCACATTCGTAAATAGTAAAGGGGTTATATAATGCGTCATGCGAATACTAACGATCTGCAAACGGCAGACGATAATGTCACATACGAGACTATATTCCAGAACCATGCAAAAGCTCTCTGGGCAGAGGCTTACAGGCTACTGAAAGACAGCCAGGAAGCCAAAGACATGGTACAGGACCTGATTATTGAAATATGGGAAAAACGTTCGCTTGCAAACGTACAGACCAATATTAGGTCCTACCTGTTCCAATCTCTTCGTTACAAATGCTATAGGCATATCAAAACAAAAGATACCGAAGAGCATAAGAAAAATGCATGGTCATTCTTCCAGGATTTTGTCACCAAAGCAGAAAGCAGCCTGGAAAGAGAAGAACTGAAACGGTCTATCTCAGCAGCAATTAAAACATTGCCGCTGCAGTCCTCCAATATCTTTACGCAAGTATATATTGAAGGGAAAAAAAGAAAGGAAGTAGCCCTCGATATGGGCCTCTCCATTAATACCGTGAACGTACATATTCATACTGCCTGCAAAAAATTACAGGAGAAACTGAAAAAAATCCTGTAAGTACTAAAGCATTATTACTGGTATTGTCACATTGAGAAGTACATGCGCGAAAGAACTGACATACACGAGTTATTATTGCTTAAACTGACAGGCGGTCTGAATGCCGAAGACGAAGCAGAAGTGGATGCTCTCATCAGAAAAGATGCGAAAGTAGCCGCTACCTGGAAAGATCTTCAGCAGTTCTTCCTGGAGGACGAGCAGCGCAGAAAGGATTTTGAAACAATGTCCGCCGCCGAAATCATGGAAGGCGTAAGGGAAAGAAGGGAGTATTATAAACCAGCCCGCTTCCCGTTCAAAAAGCTACTGATCGCAGCCGCCCTCGTCGGAGCCGGCGCATTTGGAATATACCAATTCACAAAAACCAACCATAACTCTAAAGTCCTGGCTGACAGTCGTAAGCAGATTCCGCCTAAAAGTGTCTACCTTGAACTCGAAAATGGTGAGATCTTCGATCTCTCCCGCAATGAGCAGCACTATAGCATTGAAGAAGGAAACGTGACACTTAATACCAGTCACAATACGCTGACTTTCATTGCGGACAGGAACAACAGCGGACTAAATAAACTGGTAGTACCTCCCGGTAAAGACTATTCCATCAGACTTGCAGACGGCACAGAAATTCGTATGAATGCAGGTAGTACCCTGCAATTCCCCTTCGGATTCAATGGCCGGACCCGTGAGGTCACACTCAGTGGAGAAGCATACGTGAAAGTAGCCACAGCAGCAGAACAGCCGTTTACAATACATACACCTGCAACCACCATACAGGTGCTTGGTACAGAATTTAATGTGAATACTTATAATGCGGATAAAGCGGCCGTTTCTCTCGTACAAGGCGCCGTAAAAGTGCTGGCAGGTAAGGAGGAAGTAGTACTCAAACCTGGCTTTGAAGCAGAATATACTACTCAAAAAGGCATCAATACGCGTCCATTTGATAAAAACAACGTACTTTCATGGCTCGAAGGGAAATATACGTTCAACAAAACACCTCTCAAAGACATCATTCCCATACTCGAGAGGTGGTATGATGTGAAGATCGTACCTGACAATCCCGCCGTTGCAGAAAAGACCATTAATGGACAAATCGACAAGTCCGAAGGAATAGGATCATTCCTGGAGTCGCTGGAGATCATCCGAAGTGCAGAATACTATTACAAAAATGATACTATACATATTAAATAGTAACTCCCGGTAAAATACGGGGCAGATACTATAAACTTCGTTTACGAACAATGCAAAATGAAATACCGGTACTTTATTCCTTTAGTGCCGGTTTTTTTTATGCCCTATCGTAAACGAATCTATATCAATCAATAAGCTGGTCGCTTTCTCTTGGTTTTCTTTTCCGGATTTTCCAGTCGTTCGTCCAGTTGCTCATCTGTCATCTCCCACTCAGCTTCGTCAGCGGCGGATTCAGTTTCATCAAATGCACCTCCCGAACCGGTATGTAGTATCTCTTCCTCATTACCAGTTGCGGATTTCTGCTCATTGTCCCTGTCTGAATATAAATAAAAATCTGTCATACACATATTAAATGGGCTATTCCTATCATTCAACTATTAATTTATGCTTTTTTTTCGTTACCTGAGCGCTTTTTTATCTGCGCCATTGAAAATGGAAGCTACTGCCATCCCCTAATTTCGACTCCACCCAAACCTTTCCTCCCTGGGTTTCTACCAGCAATTTCAGGATGTTGAGCCCGATACCAGTGCCTTTGTCGTCCTCATTATCCACTTTTTCGAAGAGCTTAAAAATACGCTCATTGTCCTTTTCCTCTATGCCAGGACCGTTATCCTTAACGTAAAATTCATAGAAATCCCCGTCTGGTTTACCCCCGATCGTAATCTCCACCTTCTCCTTGTCGTTGTACTTAATCGCATTACTCAGCAGATTCTGAAAGACCTGCTGTAATTTCTGGCGACTGGTATGAATCACCGGCATCTCGTCCACGATCGCTATCTGTACCTTCGCCGGTGGGAACAGAAGCTTTATCAGCTGTTGCAACAGCTCATGGACCTCCACATCCTCCTCCTTGTGCCGGAACTGATGCTCCCGGCTATAATCCAGGATAGCCGTGATCATATCCGCCAGTTGGGTAGTAGCATTGATTGCCATGTCCGTATATTCTGACAGGAAAGTTGACTTGATAATTTCCTCCTCTTCCTTCATCAGGAGCAACAGGCCGGCAATTCCTGATAAAGGCGACTTCAGGTCATGCGCTACCACATGCATAAAGCGCTCCAGCTGCCCATTGATCAGTTCCTTGTCTTTTAATGCCTGCCTTAATTCATGTTGATAGAAATGGAGTCTTTCAAAAACGTCGACCTTGGCACGGGTCACATTGATATCTAAAGGCTTGGACAGGTAATCCACCGCACCCTTCTCAAATCCCTTCAGCACATAATATTCGTCCTTATTGATCGCTGTCACGAAAATGATCGAAATATCGCGGGTTTTCGGATTCGCTTTTAATAACCGTGCTACTTCAAAGCCATCCATGTCGGGCATCTGCACATCCAGCATGATCAGCCCTATATCCTCATTCTTCAATACCTGCCTCAGTGCATCGTTTCCGGAAGTAGCCTGCAAAAAAGTCCTGTTTTCAGCCAATAACATCTGTTCCAGAGACAGCAGGTTTTCCATCCGGTCATCCACCAGCAGAATAGTAAATTTCTTAGTCATCCTTCTAAATTCTTTTAATGGCTATTTTGATCGTATATACGACGATTTACACATTTACGTTTCACCAATTATAAATTTCTTAATATCTTCTATCCTCATGGGAAGCACTCCCGGACACATGTCAATAGCCGCCTGCGGCATCGCATCAAAAGAGGCCGTACGCGGATCCTGTACAAGGCCTGTCCCTCCTGCCGCCATAATCTGACAAAGTCCCTCCGCACCATCCTTATTCGCACCACTCAGCAAGATACCTAAAGTCCTTGCACCATAAACCTCTGCGATACTACTAAATGTCACGTCAATAGACGGACGACTATAATTCACCAGTTCGGAATAATCCAGCATAAAAGTCCTTTCCGCCTCTACCATCAGATGATAGTTCTGCGGCGCCAGGTAAATACAATGCTCCCGCACAGGCTCTTTATCCTCCGGCTCAACGATCTTTCTCCTGCTGGATAGTAAGCGCCCCATTTCACTTTGCACATTCCGGAGGCGGTGTAATACAATCACAACCGGAGGCGCCAGCTGGTGAGGCAAGGCATCAAGGATCTCCGTCAGCACCAAAAGGCTGCCTGCCGACCCTCCAATGACTATAACATCAAATCTGTTGTTCATACACGGTAATAATCTTATAGTCTGCTATTCTTTACGCCGGTATATCTTATGCTGGGCATGTAACACCTCAAATTTCCGGTGAATATCCGCGAAGCGCATCGTCTCTTTGATGCCCATCGCCAGATAACCACGGGGTGATAAACTGTCATAAAACAACTGTAAGACGCCGTTTTGCAGTTCCCGGTTGAAATAAATGAATACATTCCGGCAGCAGATCAGCTGAAACTCATTAAATACTTTATCTGTCACCAGGTTGTGCTGGAAGAATACGATATGCTCTCTTAGTTCTTTTTTGATCAGCACATTATCATATCTGGCGGTGTAATAATTAGAAAAGTCTGCCAGTCCGCCGGACTGAATATAGTTCTGTGTAAAGTCTTTCATGTTGTCCAATGGCAGAATGCCCGTGACAGCTTTTTCCAGGTTAGCCGGATTCAGATCAGTTGCATAGATCTTCGTACGGCTTAACAATCCGGCCTCCTCCAAGAGGATGGCCATGGAAAATACTTCCTCCCCGGTAGAACAACCAGCATGCCATATTTTGATATTGGGGTAAGCGGCCAGTTTAGGCAATACCTGTTCACGTAATGTACGGTAGAACTGGGGGTCCCTGAACATTTCCGTCACATTCACTGTGATGTACTGTACCAGCCTGGAAAAGAATTCCTGGTCATTAACCAATCTGTGCTTCAGTTCAAAAACGGAACTTAGCCGCATATGTCCCATAAAACGGAGTAAACGCCGCTTTATAGAAGCCTGTGCATAGCCGGTGAAATCATATCCGTATTGTAACCTGACAATGTTAATGATATCCAGGAAATCTGCATTTGAGATTTCCTCTTTCATAACAAACAATAAGATTTACACCATCCACACACGCATGAGTGATAATAGTTTACTGCTATCGATCGGTTTGGCGATATAGTCGGAAGCGCCTGCTGCGATACACTTTTCCCGGTCGCCTGCCATGGCTTTAGCGGTGAGTGCGATCACCGGCAATGACTTATAACGGCCAATTGCCCTGATCCTGCGCATCGCTTCATAACCATCCATTTCAGGCATCATAATGTCCATAAGCACCAGTCGTATGTCATTGTGCTCTTCCAGCCGTTCCAATGCCTCCTTACCGTCTGCCGCTGTGATGACGTCAATTCCCTGTTCACCCAGAAGGGCACTTAGAGAAAAAACATTACGCATGTCGTCATCTGCAAGCAGAATTTTTTGCCCTGACAGTGTGTTTTCTGATGCTAACAGTTCTGCTTTCAGCTGAGGGGTCGTCTCCTGTAATTTGTACAGGAACAGCTCCAGTTCATCCATTAGTCTGTCTGTCGAAAACGTAGAATTTCTGACAATAGCTGCTGCTTCCTTCTTCAGTTGCAGTTCATCTGCTTCTGAAATATCATGATCAAGATAAACAATGATAGGCATTCCTTTATATGTGGCCTGCCTGAGCTTGTGTAATTTACTCAGACCTTCTGTTATATTCGTCCCTGCGTCCAGTATCACTGCATCATAACTCTTCTGCGCCAACTCCCTGCCTGCTGCCTCCAGATCGCTTACACGATAATACTGCGTCTGCAAATGCCGCTCGTCACTCATAGATTGCAAAGACGGATGATGCAGCAATACGCCATCTGATACCACCAGCACTTTTTTAAACCGGGCCTGTAAGCGATCACTGATACCGGTGAATACAGACTCCATATCTGTCACCTGCAACGGCTTCTGCGTATAGCCTTCTACTTTGTCTCTTACCTGTAAGGAGATCTCACCGGCTGATATCACATGAATCAGTATATGTTGCAGATCTTCGTTGCTCTTCAGAATCTTCAGAATGCTGTTACCATCTATCAACGGCAGGGTCATATCCAGTAATATAGCCGCCGGCAGATATTTACGGGCAAAGAACAGTCCATCATTTCCATTTAAAGCCACAATTGTCTTATACCCTTTCTCTCTCGCAAAATCCCGCAGAATCGTTGCAAAACTGATATCGTCTTCAATGATCAGTACCAGCTTATCCTGTTTACTCAGTTTGTCCCTGTCGTCTTCCACCTGTGGCGCTTCCGTAACAGGTGGCGGCATCACTGTTACCGGTATCGGTACAGGTACTTCTTTTACAGGCGGCGGAGCCGGAATAACCGGTTTCTCTGCGGCTTGCTGTACCTGCGCAAGTCCATCCATTCTCAGTACAACGGTAAAAGTACTACCCTGTCCTTCCTTACTTTCCAGCCGGATCTCTCCACCGAGTCGTTTCATCAGTTCCTTACTGATGGACAGTCCCAGACCGGTACCGCCGTATTTACGGCTGGTAGACCCGTCTGCCTGGCGGAAAGCTTCGAAGATCAGCTGCTGTTTCTCCACCGGAATACCTGTACCATTATCACTTACCGCGATATATACCCCATCAGCTGCAGCCGTAAGACGCAACTGTATGTTCCCGTTTTTAGGCGTAAACTTAAACGCATTGGATAACAGGTTTTTGATCACCTGTTCCAGGCGCTGCCGGTCAGTCTGAACAGTGGCAGGCACACCCGCCGCTATTTCTGTAGAGAAATGTATACTTTTTTCATCAGCCACGACCCTGAACAATTGTTCCAGGTCACTCACCATAGCACTGACAGACACCGGTTCTATCTGCATTTCTACTTTACCGGCCTCTATCTTAGAAAGGTCAAGAATATCATTGATCAGTTTCAGCAGGTCTGAACCGGATTTGTGGATAATACCGGCATAATCCACCTGCTTGCTACTCAGATTACGGTCTTTATTCTCTTCCAGTAACCGTGCCAGTATCAAGACGCTATTCAGCGGTGTTCGCAATTCATGCGACATATTGGCCAGGAATTCCGATTTATACCGGCTGCTCTGTTCCAGTTCTTCCGCTTTCAGCGACAGCTGCTGCCGCGCAATCTCCAGTGCTTTATTCTGTACCGTCATCTCGTCGTTGATCTGACGCAGTTCTTCCTCCTGTACACGGAGCTCTTCTTCAGATGCCTGTAATATTTCTGACTGACGGGTCAGTTCTTCATTGGATTGTCTCAGTTCCTCCTGCTGGGTTTCGAGAATCTCTTTCTGCTCCTGTACCCGCTCCAGTAGTTGTAATACGCTGGCTCTCGCTTCTGCTCCATTGATCGCTACGGCGATGGCATGAGAGGTCGTCTTCAGCAGGTCCAGTGTACCTGGGTAAATATCTCCAAAAGTCACCAGCTCCATCACGCCCATCAGTTCTTCATTATGCCACAGGGGCAGGCAGATAATCGCGCCTGGTTGTGCACTGCCGCCACTTGTTTCGATATTCCAGTAAGTAGCCGGCACACGTTCTATGGTACTGATCTCGCGTTTGGTAGCGGCATGGCCGGTCACTCCTTCCCCTAAAACATATTCTTTTTTAACTTTTGCAGGTAAGGCAATACCGGCACAAAGCCTCAACATCGTTTCATCCTTGTCAAATCTATAAAAAGCACCAGCCGGTACCTTCAGGTACTTTACCATGACCTCTAGACAGCGGGTAACCATCACGCGTGTCTCCATTTCTCCGCTCAGGCTGTCATTAATATGAGCTACCCCTGTCAGTAACCAGTTCTTTTCGCCCGTCTGCTGGTTCAGATTTTCCACATCTTTCAGGCGGCGGCGTAACTCCTGCTGGATTTTCATCCTGCTGGACAACTCCCGGAAAGAAACGATCATCAGGGCAGCTGCTATCAGCAGAATAAAGATCGTATTGACGATCAGCATTGTCATCGCTCTGCCAACAGAGGCTTCGTTGGAAGCTGTCCTGCTGATCAGCAGAAAGCGCTCATCCGATATAATCTCTGTAATCTGGTTATGTACTGTATCCAGGTGCTGCCGCTCTTCCTGTGTCACCTTCATCGGATTACCGAACATATTGACTGTATCCCTGCGTAGACCTTCCCAATAGTTCAGCAACGATATCACACTATTTTCAAGTCTACCCGCTTTCCTGTACTGGGGCGCATTATCGGCTACCAGCTTCCGCAGGTCGCCCGCCAGCGGCAGTACCTTAGGACTAGTCTGAAAATAAGGTTGCAGGAATTTGTTGACACGGGTACTTCTGTAAGCAGCCCCGGCTGACTCTATCTCATATATATACCTGTTCAGGCGCTGTGCAGTGGTAATGACCTCGTAGGAATGCTCTACCCACTTTCCCTCAGTACGCTGATGGTTGAAAGTAACATATGAAAAGATACCCCCGGCGGTCACACAAATAAGCGCTAAAGCGAAACCAATAAACAGACGAAGTTTTAAGGTATTTTTCATATCTGGTAAGCGTGCAAATAGGATTATGACAATACGACCGGACAAATATAGGGAATAGTCGCTGGTCATGATACTACACCTTATGTGCCATATATATTTCTCAGGATAATATGGTTATCTTTAGATATAGCCACGTAACTTTGATGACTGATTAACGCAACTGATACATTCAACACCTCCAATAAGTTATATTTTTTTACAATGTAATTGTATTATTAATTATTTCGTTTTGGTAAATCCCTGGACGGTGTTTTTCAGTATATATAGGGATTACACCATTAAGACTTTTTGAAAGGAATACTCCCCTGTAAATGACAGATTACAGCAGATACTTTCAGCCACTAACATTGACACTTTAATACCTTTGAACAATGCTGAAGGATCAATATTTCCACCAGCTGCCATTTATACAAAAAGCCAATTTATGAGTACCAGAATTCTGCTCGTAGAAGACGATGAAGTAATGCCTAAAATCATGGAAAGGATACTTCATAAAGAAGAATATAAGATTGAACATGTGACAAACGGAAAAGAAGCATTCCAACGGCTGGAAGATAATAACTACAATTATGATCTGATCATTACAGATATCATGATGCCATATGCCAATGGCTTCGAAATCCTCAGCAAAGTAAAAACAAGAAAGGACGGCAAACCAATTCCTGTAATAATTGTTTCAAATGCAGGGAATGAAGAGATGATCCTGGAGGGTTTCAAACTAGGGGCAGACGACTTTCTCAAAAAACCGGTTATTCCGGGTGAACTACTGATACGTGTAAAAAGATTACTGATACAATACGCCGCTAAATAAAGCGTACGCTCATTCATTGTTTACTCTCCTTTGTGAAACCTTTGACTAATTGACCAGTCCTATATGGAATACAGCCTTTATGACTTCAGGGGTGCATCCCTGAACATTCAGATTGCCATTATATTTATTTTTATTGCGGTAGCATGTACCGTATTAGCCTACTTGTCCATTCTTACAGGCAGATACCGGGCCTACAGAAGGGAAAAGAAGCTCGCCAGCCTCCATCCTGTTATTGATGACCTGCTCATGGAGCATATCCTGCTCAATGACGAACTGGCCAGTAATGTACCTGCCGATCAGGTAATCCTGCCGGTTGAAGTATTCCGGTTGCCGGTGTTTGAGAAAAGATGGGCACGCGAGGCACTCATCGCCAGACTTATAGAATACCGTAACAATGTGCGGGGTTCAATGGGTGAACAGCTCAGGAACCTGTATATCCAGCTGGAACTGGACAAAGACTCCCTCAGAAAGATGAAATCCCGTAAATGGGATAAGAAAGTACAGGCGCTGGCAGAACTCAGTAACATGAATATGTCTATTGCGGACGTAACCATTCTGCCCCTGACCAATAGCCGTAACCGTGAGTTACGTGCCGCTGCCCGCCATGCTTATATCAAGCTCAGTAAAAACGAACCTTTCAAGTTCTTCGACGTGGTAACAGAACCACTGCTCATGTGGGACCAGGTAGAGCTTTTTAAGATCATTTCCACTACCGAACATATTGCCATTCCCAACTTCGCGCAATGGATCACCTACTCTTCCAATAAAAGCATCGTAGCCTTCTGTCTGAAACTGGTCGTACATTATAACCAGATCAGCGCCGTGCCGGCAGTCGTAAGACTGCTCGATACCAAAGATCACTACCTGCGTGCTGATGCGATTAACTGTCTTGGTAAACTAAAGATCGAAGATGTAGAAGAAAAACTTCTGCATATGTACAATAGCCAGCCGCTGAACTGCCGGCTGGAAATACTCAAAGCCATTGGCCGTATCAACAGCGGAAAAAATGTAGATTTCCTCCGCCAGGAATTCCTGCACGCCACTGATTTTGATGTACGTAAGCACGCCGCCAAATCATTGATCAAAAATCAGTGGGCGGCAAAAGGACTTATCCAGGAACTGATAGATACCGCTACAGCAGAGAACAAGCTGATCCTGAAACATAGCATGAACCCGTTAATTAAATTCTAATCGTCAAGATGGAGCAGAATATCTGGGAAACGATAGGCAGATTTTATGAAAGCACTGTTTTTATTTACGGTACCGTATTGCTGATTACCTACGCATTGCTGGCAGTGTTCTCGATGATATCCGTACGCGCCTACGCAAGGAAAGATAAGTTCCACCAGGAGAATATCCTCCTCAGCTCTCCCCTTGCGCCCGGCATTACTGTACTGGCCCCTGCCTTTAATGAAGGCCTGACCATCATCTTCAACGTGCGCTCCCTGCTCACGCTCAACTATCCGTTGTATGAGATCATTATCGTCAATGACGGTAGTACAGATAACAGTCTGGAGCAGATGATCGATGAATTTGAACTGGTGCCTGTCGAATTTGCCTACAACGCCAAAATACAGACCAAGCCTGTCAGGAAGATCTATAAATCCACCAACCCTGCCTATGCCAAACTGATGGTCATAGACAAAGTGAATGGTAAGAGTAAGGCCGATGCAGTAAATGCCGGTATCAATGCAGCCCTCTACGATCACTTTGTATGTACGGATGTGGATTGTATCCTCGATAAAAATACCCTGCTGGAACTGATCAAACCGGTGATGCAGGAAGAAAAGAAACGTGTGATTGCTACCGGCGCTACACTCCGCATTGCCAATTCCTGTGAATTTGATCAGGGGGTAATGACCCGTATGCGTCCCCCGAGTCAGTTATTGCCGCGCTTCCAGGAAGTAGAATACATCCGTGCATTTGTACTGGGTAAAATGGGCTGGAGCCTGCTGAACTGTGTACCGAATGTATCCGGCGGATTAGGTCTCTTTGATAAAGAAATTGCGATCCGCTCCGGTGGATATGACCATAGTTCCTTTGGAGAAGACATGGAGCTGATGACCCGTATGTGCCGCTATGCAAAGGATAATAAGATCGACTACGCCATCCGTTATATACCGAAAACGCTTTGCTGGACAGAAGCGCCCGCTTCCGTAAAGATCTTCAACCGTCAGCGTACCCGCTGGGCAAGAGGTCTTGCACAGCTGATGTATGCCCACTTCGGTATGTTCTTTAATCCCCGCTACGGGAAAATGGGACTGATCATCTTCCCTTATAACTTCTTCTTTGAACTGCTGGCGCCGATCATCGAATTTACCGGTATCATTTATTATATCGTCATGGCTTGCCTGGGTCTGATCAACTGGCCTACAGCATTGCTGCTGCTCGTATTTGTATATACCTATTCGGTAATGATCACTACAATAGCAATCCTCTGGGATCAGCTCACCTTCAGGTATTATAAAACCTGGAAAGAGGTGGCTTTGCTGTGTACGACACCATTCCTGGAATTCTTCCTCTATCACCCACTGATTGTAATATTCGCCCTGCGCGGTTACTATTACTTCCTCACGGGTAAAAAGAGTACCTGGGGCAATATGCAGCGACGCGGCTTCCAGACGACACAAAAGGCTGCGGCTACGGTCACCGCCAAATAATCATAATAAAAAACCAAGGAAGATACTGTGGAACTGTTTAGAAATTTTTATGAAGGCTTCGTATTTGTGTATGGCTGTACAATGCTGTTCATGTATGCACTCCTGGCCATTCTGTCGCTCCGGGGCATCATCCGGTTTCAGCGGAAGAACAGTTACGTGGACTATAATAAAATGCTCCAGTCTCCGCTGGCGCCCGGCATATCCATCATCGCCCCTGCCTTTAATGAAGGTGTAACGATCATCTCCAACGTACGCTCCCTGCTGACGCTGAACTATCCCCGTTTTGAAGTAATCATCGTGAATGACGGTAGTACAGATGACACGCTTACAAAACTGATCAATGAGTTTCAGCTACAGGAAGTGGATTTTGCTTATAATGAACGTATTAAATCCCAACCAGTAAAGCGCCTGTTTAAATCTACCAATACAGCCTACGATAAGCTGGTTGTCATCGATAAAGTAAACGGTAAAAGTAAAGCCGATGCTTCCAATGCCGGTATTAATGCTGCTGCTTATGACTACTTCCTGTGCACGGACGTAGACTGTATCATTGAAAAAGATACCCTGCTGCGCATGATCAAACCGTTCATGGATGAAGAACATAACAAGATCAAAGAAATAGGTGAACCTTGTCCTGAATGTGGATACATACATGTCAAGGAAGACAGCGTACGTGTGATTGCCACCGGTGCAACCCTGCGTATTGCCAACTCCTGTGAGATAGATGAAGGTGTGATCACCCGTGTACGTCCTCCGGAAAAATGGTTACCACGCTTCCAGGAAATGGAATACCTACGCGCCTATGTACTGGGTAAAATGGGCTGGAGCGTGATCAACTGCGTACCTAACGTATCAGGCGGTCTGGGGCTGTTTGACAAGGAAATCGCGATCAAGGCAGGTGGTTACGACAGTAAGTCCTTCGCTGAAGATATGGACATCGTGACGCGTATGTGTACCTATATGATCGATAATAAACTGAAATACGCGATCCGCTATATTCCTACTACACAATGCTGGACGGAAGGTCCGCCTAATATGAAAGTATTCAGTCGCCAGCGTACGCGTTGGGGACGTGGTCTGGCAGAGATCATCACCATTCACCGTAAGGTGATCTTCAATCCGCGTTATCGCAAACTTGGACTGGTGGTACTGCCTTATAACCTCTTCTTTGAATTCCTTGCACCGATCATTGAATTCACCGGTATCCTCTATTATATCTACCAGATCATCACCGGTAATATCAACTGGCATAATGCACTGATCTTACTGCTCTTCGTGTATCTGTATTCTGTAATGATCACGACGCTGGCGGTATTATGGGACCAGATCACCTACAAACATTATAAAACCTGGAGAGAAGTGGTGGGACTTGCCTTAATGGCATTCATCGAACCTTTCGTTTACCATCCACTGATCGTATTCTTCGCACTGCGTGGCTATTTCAACTTCATCACCGGTAAAAAACACACCTGGGGAAATATGCAACGTCAGGGATTCGGACAGAAGAAACCAGCAAATACTTAAACATGATGTCTCTTTTCAAATACATACTATCCGGAACGGTACTTTGTCTTTCTTTACAGGTACAGGCTCAGATCTTCAGCAAGGGGAAAGATGCCGATGAACTCTACAATGAAGCGGTAAAGGAAACGAAACTGAATCATTACCAGAAAGCTATCCAGCTATCCAGAGAAGCACTGGAGAAGAGACCTGATTTTGTGGATCAGCAGTTACTGCTTGGCAGATTATACATGCTGACAGGTAATGCGGAACTTGCCAGAAAATATGTGAAACTGGTACTCGCAAAAGATCCGATGTATAAAGATGCCTACCTGTATGCCATCAATATAGAACTGGGCGCCAGGAAATATGAAGAGGCGGAATGTTATGTAGATGAAGGACTCTATCATTATCCGTCTGATAAGGAACTCATGCTGAAAAAGCTGGGGATACTGGATGCTGCGGAACGCTTCTTCCAGGGAGGCGTTTATGCCGATAACCTGCTGGATAAGTATGCCGGTGATACAAGCGTACAACGTGCCTATACAGGACATTACCTGCTGGCAGGGCATTATTATCAGCAGCGGAACAACCAGCTCTTATCACAGGAGAACTATGAAAAAGCCCTGATGCTGGATCCGGATAACGAAGAAGCCAAGGCAGCTATCAATAGTATGTATGTGAGAAGTGGCAGCTTCACAAAAGCCATTGAGCAGGTAAATGCAGCCCTTGCAATTAATCCGGGTTCCTATGAACTGATGATGCGTAAACTGGGCCTTTTACAGGATATGCACGATTATGCCGGCGCGATCGATCAGCTGCAACAGATATTAAAACGCTGGCCGGCCGATGCAAAAGCACGTAGTACGGAAACGACACTGCGCATGGAAGCCGCCGCCTGGTATGCTAATACGGATCCTTTCCTGTTATATGCAGGTATTGCAGAAAAGAACCCTGGCAACAGGGAAGCACTGGATAAAGTGATTGGTATGAGTATGTCCCGTGGCGCTTACCGGGAAGCACTGGCCTGGATTAACCGCGGATTAAAAAACAATCCGAATGACCAGCGACTGTTATCACTTAAACTGGATGTACTGGAAAGCGATCGTAAATTCGCAGAAGCAGCCCTTCTGGCCGAAAGATTACGTTATAACAATGCCGGTACAGCCGATCAGAGAAGCCGTTACTCCGCCCTTAAAATAGCCAGCGGACGTGACTATCTGGCACAGCAGCAATACGACCTGGCACTGGCTGAATTTGACAAAGCCCTGCAGACCGATCCCCGTGATACGACTGCTATGGACCTGATGGCCAATACCTATATCAATCAGAAAGATCACATACACGCCCTGGAAGTACTGGATAAAGCACTGGCGGTATATCCCAATAACAGCAGGTTCCTGCTGAAAAAGTCAAGTGTACTGGCGGAGACGGGTCAATATGACGAAGCCGCCGACATAGCAGCCCAACTCCTGAATCAGCATCCCCAGGATGCTAAGTACAGCGCTAACCTGGTGGACCTTCGTCTGACTGCGGGCCGTAAACTGATGCAAGCTGAAGAATACGATATGGCAGCCGGTGAATTCAGGGCTGTACTGGTACAATCGCCTGATAATATTGAAGCCCTGAATTACCTGATCAACCTGGAAACAGCCATAGGACAGTCAGATAGCGCGCTGGTCTATGCCGATCAGGGATTACAATATTATCCGGATAATAAAGAGCTGTTACTGAAAAAAGCAGGTATACTGACCGATATGCAACGGTATACTGAAGCAAATGCGATCTCCTACCAGCTGATGCAACGTTATCCGTTCACGATTAAATATCGTACTGCCTATACCGACGGACTTATTGCCGAAGGCAATACCTATCAGCGGAATAATGCACCGGATAGTGCACTGGCTTTATACAGACAGGTATTAAATATCAACAGAAAAGATTCTCTCGCATTACAATACAGCATCAATCTGCTGAATGGCAAACAATCATATGACAGCGCACTGGCGTATGCGAATCAGGGTATCCGTTATTATCCGAACAATGAATCGTTCATACAAAAGAGAGCAGTTACACTGGAGAATAAAAAGATGTATGCGGAAGGAGCATTGGCGGCAGATTCCGTTGTAAAACTGAATGGCAATCCTGTCAATGTGGATTATGCCGATTATCTGCACAGCAAAACAATGAAAAATCAGTTTGGGATGTTCTTCCTGCATTCCAGCTATGACTACCAGGATACAAAGTATAATATCGCTACCCTTGAATACCGTCATTTCTTCAAACGCGGTTCTTATGCAGCCCGGCTTAACTATGCGGGCCGTCAACAGGGAACGGGATTACAGGGAGAAGCAGAATTGTATTATACGCATAATCCGGAACTGTATTCCTATGCACTGGCGACCTATTCAAATGAAGTGGTATTTCCCAGAACAAGGCTGGCTTACTCCATCTTCAAGACATTTAAACATGATATTGAAGGCGAACTGGGTATACGTTATCTGAATGCAGACAGTTCCAACAGCATTTCCGGTGTAGCTTCCATAGCGAAGACCTGGAAAGATTTCTGGGTGAATTTCAGGGCTTATTTCATCAGTGACTCGCCTGAGTTCTATACTTCCTACAACCTGACCACGCGTTATTATATGAACCGTCAGCAGGATTATATCTCATTTACAGCGGGTCTTGGTACTTCTCCGGATGACCGCAGCCGTCTGATACAGTTCCCTAAACTGGCAGGATTGTTGACCCGTAGTGTGGGAGCAGGTTACCAGAAAACATTTAAATACCGTACTACCGCAGGCATATTCGGTACATGGATCAACCAGAAAGTGACCAATACCGATTTCCAGAACCAGTACGACATCTATATAACCCTGCAACGTAAATTCTAATCACTTTATTCATGTTCAGGATGATGCACAGCTTACTGCTTATTATGACACTGCTGACCTATAATAGTTGTCAATCCTCTAAAGGGAATATCGATCTGGTGTCAGGTGGCAGTTCAAAATATGTCATTATCCTGCCGGATGAAGCGACCAAACATGAAACGAAAGCAGCTGCCCTGTTACAGGATTATATCAAACGCCTCTCAGGTGCTTCCTTGCCCATTATTACAGAAAAAGCGTTCAAAGATCAGCCAGGGGTCTTTATAGGCAATACGGAATATACCAGTTCCCTTTACCCGGAAAAGTTAAAAGGAGAAGGTTTTCTGATCGCTACCGGCAAACAGGATATATATATCAAAGGGGGAACCGGCAAAGGTATTTTGTATGGCGTGTATACCCTGCTGGAAAATTATTTCGGTTGCCGGAAATATGCAGACATACCGGTCTTCATACCGGTATCTAAACAACTGCAGTTGCCGCAGCAACTAAGAGATCGGCAGATGCCTGCCTTTTTATACCGGGAAACCTACTACCCTGCTGCATTCAATGATGAATACCTGGAATGGCACAAGCTGCACCGCTTCGAAGACCTGTGGGGATTGTGGGGACATTCCTTCTTTAAAATATTGCCACCTAAAACTTATTTCGCGGCACATCCGGACTACTATGCACTTGTCAACGGGAAACGACAGGCCAGCCAGCTATGTCTGAGTAATGAAGGCGTTTATACCTTCATGGTAGATTATTTCCGGAAAGCAATTGCGGATAATCCGGATGCGATGTACTGGTCGATTGCTCCCGAAGATGGCGGTGGCTTCTGTACCTGTGATCAATGTAGTAAGGCCAATGCAGCAGAGGGTGGTCCACAGGGTACACTGATCCGGTTCATCAACCGCATTGCAGCCGCCTTCCCGGCACAACAGTTTACCACACTTGCGTACCAGTATACGGCACATCCTCCCCTGAAAACAAAACCTGCCGGCAATGTATACATTATGCTCAGCAGTATCGATGCGTATCGCCAGGAGCCGCTGAGCAGTATTTCTTCTGCCGCGGCTTTCAGAAGAGATCTGGAAGGATGGAGCGCTGTAACGGAGCATATTTTCCTATGGGATTATACCACACAATTCACTAATTACCTGGCCCCTTTCCCTGACTATAACAATCAGCAGGCGAATCTGCAATACCTGGCCGCGCACAAGGTCCAGGGTGTTTTTTCTCAGGGCAGCGGAGATACCTATAGCGATATGGCGGCCTACAATAGTTATCTGCAGGCTAAATTGCTGTGGAATCCCGGACTGACAACGGAAGAAATCACCAGTGATTTCCTGAACGGCTATTATGGCAAGGCAGGACCATTTGTCGCACAATATCTTCAGGCATTAACCAACACCCTGCACATTACCAAAACACAACTGGATATTTACGGCAATCCCGTTAATAACTACAAAAACTATCTGTCCCCGGAGGCGATCGATCAGTATTCCTCCTTACTGGACAAAGCTGAAAAGGCAGTGGAAGGAAATGATTCACTGCTGGCAAGAGTATACAATACGCGTTTACCGCTGGAATATACCGTGCTGCAACAATCCCGCTTTTTCGGCACAGAGAAATTCGGTTACCTGATCCCCGAAGGGAATGGTTTTACTGTCAATCCACGCTGGCCGGAACGCGTAAAGAAATTCGTTGCCCAATGCAAACTTGCAGGTGTAAAAGAACTATCTGAAGGGGGTGGTAGTCCAGCTACTTATCAACAGGAATGGGACCAGATCTTCTCCCGCAAATGGATTAACAGTCTGGCGTTCCGTGGCAAAGTGAGTCTTGTAAATTCCTGGGCAGAAGATTATCCTGCCAAAAAAGAACAGACGCTGACAGATGGTTTGCAGGGAGATAAGGATTTCAGTATCAACTGGCTGTTTATCTATGGTAAAGACCTGATAGCCACTGTTGATCTGGGTACCGAACAGACTGTGAAAGAAATACAGCTGAATTTCTTACAGGATGCCCGCCATTACATTTTTAACCCTACTGATATTATTGTAGAAACCTCTGTGGATGGGGCGAACTTCACACCTGCCGGTAAACAGCAAACATCCCCTCTTGCCACAGAAGAATATGATGCAAAGATCAACACTTACCGGTTCTCATTACCTGCTGTAAAAGCCCGCTATATCAGGGTAACAGGCAAGTGTCTGCAAACGATTCCTGCATGGAGAGACGCTCCCGCCGCCAAGAAAGCCGCAATATGCTGCGATGAAATCTATGTATTATAGTGACCGAATATCAGTCGCCGGATAATCCGTTTTTAAAAGATTTCTCCTGAAAATTTCCATTGTTGCATTCCTATTTATATATTTGTCCACAAATTCACTAGACTAATAAGCATTCTGTTGCCTATCATTGACGTGAGCCACCAGCATGTCGATTCCGCGAGCAATAAGGATGCGTATCAACCTGTAGTATGCAGTCTGCTGCATCACTGATTATTGACATGAGCCACCAGCTTGTCAATTTCGCGGATACAATTAATACATACTGTAAGCCTGTAGCATGGCAGTTGCCTGTATGCTGCTATATCTGCACGTCTGTACCCAAAACACGTTTGAATTACTATCACCTAATATGTTTTAATTATGCGAAAATCATTACTCTTCCTTATGCCAATTTTACTTTTGGCCGGCACGGCATTTTCTCAGGATGCCGTTGTAGGCGTGATAAAAAATGGTGAGGGAACCTCAGTTGTGGGGGCAACTGTAGTAATCAAGGGCACCAATGTTCACGCTATTGCAGATACAAGCGGACGATTCAGTATTCCATTGCGGAGGGCGTTTCCCTTCACCCTGTTAATCAGTTCACTGGGATATAAACTGGAGGAAGTAAAACTGACCAGCCTCCCTACAGGTCCGCTGACTATCACCTTATCCAGCGATAACAGTCTGTCGGAAGTCGTGATCTCTTCCCGCCGACGCCTGGAAACCGCGCAGCAGGTACCTATTCCGATCTCCGTAATCAGCGGTTCACTGGTTGCAGATGCCGGCGCCTTCAACGTTAACCGTCTGAAAGAGATTGTACCTACCGTACAATTATATTCTTCCAATCCCCGGAATACGACCCTGAATATCCGTGGTGTCGGATCGACTTTTGGTCTGACAAATGATGGTATTGACCCGGGTGTGGGTTTCTATGTGGATGGCGTGTATTATGCCCGTCCGGCAGCGACTACGCTTGACTTTATTGATATAGAACAGGTAGAGGTATTACGCGGACCACAAGGTACGCTCTTCGGTAAAAACACAACCGCAGGCGCCTTCAATATCACGACAAGACAGCCTAGTTTTACCCCGGAAGCTAATTTCGAGGTAAGCTATGGCAACTATGGATATATCCAGGCAAAAGCAGCCGTTTCAGGTCCGCTCAGTAAGAAATTTGCCGCCCGCGTGTCCTTCTCCGGTACACAGCGTGATGGCACACTTTATAATGTGGTGACGCAAAAACATATCAATGACCTCAATAACCTGGGCTTACGCGGGCAGCTGTTATATACGCCTTCAGACAAAGTGAAGATCACCCTGACTGCGGACAATTCCGAGCAACATCCGGAAGGCTATGCACAGGTGGTAGCAGGTGTAGCTCCCACCTTACGACCTGCTTACAGACAGTTTAAACAGATCATTGCTGACCTGAATTATAAACTGCCCAGCGAGAATCCATTTGACCGTCTGGTAGACCATAATACGCCATGGCGCTCCGGTAATGAACTGGGCGGCGTTGCACTGAATGTAGACGCTAAAATTGGCGGCGGTACACTGACTTCCACTACCGCGTGGCGTTACTGGAACTGGGATCCTTCAAATGACAGGGACTTTACCGGTCTGGCAGTATTACAGTTATCACAAGCCACTTCCAAACATAAACAATGGACGCAGGAAGTACGTTATGCAGGTGACCTGACGTCCCGCCTGAGCGGTGTTATAGGTGTATTCGGCATCTGGCAGGACCTGAAAACAGATCCTGCGCATATTGAAGAATCAGGAGATGCCCAGTGGCGTTTCTCCCAGAGTTCAACCAGCGAGTTATGGGCGACACCGGGCTTGTTTGATGGTTATGGTATAAAAACGGTATCCCGTCTGAAGACTTTCGGCGGTGCTGTATTTGGTCAACTGGACTGGGCGATCACCGATCAGATACATGTATTACCAGGTCTGCGTTACAACTATGACAAGAAAAAAGTAGACTATGACCGTAAGACATATGGCGGTTTACAGACAGACGATCCGGATCTGATCGCACTGAAAAATATTGTATATACCAATCAGACCTTCAACGCGGATGTAGATGAAAGCAATGTTTCCGGTCAGCTGACACTTGCTTATAAACCGACAAAAGCCATCAACGCATTTGCGACCTATTCCACCAGTTATAAACCAATCGGTGTGAATCTCGGCGGCTTACCTACATCAGGCGGTAAAGTAATGACGGAACTGGCCAGGATCAATCCTGAATCGGTAAAACATTTTGAAGTAGGCGTTAAAACATCTCCGGGCAAGAATGCCACTGCGAATATCGTTTACCACAGAACAGATATCAAAGACTATCAGACGCAGGTACAGACCGCAGAAGTGGGTGTAAACCGTGGTTACCTCGCCAATGCTGAAAAAGTAAGGGTGCAGGGAGTGGAACTGGATGCAAGTCTGAAGATACATAGTGCAGTATCCCTCTATGGTTCCCTTGCCTACACAGATGGCAAATATGTGTCTTTTAAGAACGCGCCGGTACCATTGGAAGAAACAGGTGGCTCTGCTGCCTTTAAAGATATTTCCGGTGGAGAATTACCAGGTATTTCAAAATGGGCAGGTTCGATAGGTGGAGAGATCGTTTCTAATCCCGGTATCATCCTGGGACAGAATGCCCGTTTCTTTGTGGGTGCGGATGCATATTTCCGCTCTTCTTTCTCTTCCAGTCCGTCACCCTCCAAATACCTGAATATTGACGGTTATACCTTGTTTAATGCCCGTGCAGGTTTCCGTGCACTGAACGGACTGACTATTTTTGTATGGGGACGTAATCTGCTGAATAAAGATTATTTCGAGCAGTTACTGCCAGCGGCAGGTAATGCGGGTCACTATGCGGCCGTATTAGGCGATCCACGCACTTATGGTGTAACGATCCGTTATTCTTATCACCAGTAATGTCGTCTGGTCAATTACGCATTATAAAAGAGAGGCTGTCCGCATTCCGCGAACAGCCTCTCTTGTTCTCTGTGCTACCCTCCAGGGTAATATCTATACCGCTTTATTTCAGTTCCAGTACTACGACAGAAGCAGGTGGCAATTCAGCAACCAGCTGATCGCCCTGTTTCTTTGCGCCGTTGAATTTCTCTATATGGATCTTGTTTGGCTGATCGAATGTATTCACATCGGTCACTTTGCCGGAAGTCAGTATCTGACCACTCACTGTTTTCCACTTCACTTCCTGTAAGCTGGTGGATACGGTGATTTTCTGAGTAGGGTTCAGGTTGACCAGTGAGATATGTACAACACCTGTTGAATCCAGTGAAGCAGATACATTCACGGCAGGTATCTGCTCTTTGCCGGAAGTATATGCAGGACTGTTCAGCTGGACAGGGAGGTATTGCGCATCATGATGCACTTTATAGAGGTCAAATATGTGATAGGTAGGCGTCAGCAGCATTTTCTCCTTATCCGTCAGGATCAGTGCCTGTAATACGTTGACAGTCTGTGCCAGTTCTGCCATTCTCACACGGTCGCTATGATTATTAAAGATATTAAGCGTAGTACCGGCGATCAACGCATCACGCAGACTATTCTGCTGATACAGGAAACCAGGATTTGTGCCTGGTTCTACATTCGTCCAGATTCCCCATTCATCCACAACCAGGGCTACACGTTTTTTAGGATCATATTTATCCATGATCGCAGCATGTTTGATCACGAGAGAATCCATTGCCAGGCATTTCTTCATTGTGGTAAAGTATTCCTGTTCGGAAAAACTGGTCGCAGAGCCTTTGTTGCCCCAGGTCAGTGGTACCGTATAATAGTGCAGACTCACACCCCACATCTGGTGCAAAGGCACCTGTTTCATGATGGTTTCTGTCCAGTTAAAGTCGAAGTCGTTTGCACCACTGACAATCTTTTTCAACGGCGCACCCGGATAGTTACGCGCATACGTAGCGTATCTTCTGTATTGATCCGCATAAAAAGCAGGCGTCATATTACCCCCACAGCCCCAGCTTTCATTCCCTACGCCCCAGAAGCTTACCTTCCAGGGAGCTTCATGACCATTCTGTTTACGAATGGCGCTCATCGGACTGATACCATCGAAGTTGAGGTATTCTACCCATTTGGCCATTTCTTCTACGGTACCGCTACCTACATTCGCAGAAACATAGGGTTCGCATCCCAGGAGCTCACACAGTTCCAGGAATTCATGCGTACCAAAGCTGTTGTCTTCTATTACTCCGCCCCAGTTGGTATTCACCATTTTCGGACGTTGCTCTCTGGGACCGATACCATCGCGCCAGTGATATTCATCTGCGAAGCAACCACCCGGCCAGCGCAGGTTGGGAATATGGATCTTCTTCAGTGCATCTACGACGTCGAGACGGATGCGGTCTTTCTTTTGTACGTTCAATGCAGGATCAACCCAGAAACCATCATAGATACAGCGGCCGAGATGTTCAGAAAAATGTCCGTAGATATGACGGCTGATGGTATGATCTGATTTAGGCTGTATGACCAGACTGGCAGTGTTTTGTGCCTGTGCTGCGAATGCACACAGCAGTAATAACAGGAAGGACAACTTGCTCTTCATAATTTAGAATTTATGTACAATTGACTTAGGCAGATCTTTTGTGAAGACGTGGAATGGTTGCTAAGATAGAGAAAATAAATGTCAATCATACAACTATTTTATTGGTTTAAATATCATTTTTTAAGAGCATAAAAGGAAAAAATGGGAAGGGCATAAAGAGCGCATCGTTGTACCGTTCAGACTATGTGAGATAGTCAGATAAAACATTGATATTTTTCCGATCCCGTATACGAAAACGTTGTCATGTTATAAAAATATAAGGAAAGACGATATCCCTGACTCCGTCATACATACGCTTCAAAATACTTTACCGCAAAGCATTTCAGCTCACAAAAGAACAAACATTGCGATAATCAGCCCGATATATATTGCACATTTTTCTGAAAAAACCGTACAAATATTTTGTGGTTTCAAACAATGTTGTACATTTGCAATCCCAATCGCGAACAACGCGAACGGAAAACGAAAAAAGTTCTTAACAAGACGGTCAGTTTTAAGTAAGCAGTTGCCAAATAAAATTGATTTTTTCACCTGCGGAAGTAGCTCATTTGGTAGAGCACGACCTTGCCAAGGTCGGGGTGGCCGGTTCGAGCCCGGTCTTCCGCTCACAGTTATAAAAGTTCTTATCAATAGATATCAGTTCAGGTAGTGATTCACTACATTAAATTGATTCTTTTACCTGCGGAAGTAGCTCATTTGGTAGAGCACGACCTTGCCAAGGTCGGGGTGGCCGGTTCGAGCCCGGTCTTCCGCTCACAGTTAAAAGTCCTGGTGTTCTACATCAGGACTTTTTTTATGTCCTTACAGCAGCGTTTAATCCCTTTTCAGGCAGTGTTTCTCCTTCTTTGCTGTATACGGATCTTCTTGTTCAACATTGCTGTTTCATTCATACGCCTTATCCTTTGGATATCATCTACATGATTGAAAATCATTTATTTATAAATACATTTCATATCATGCTGCACGCCATTAACAACAAAAAGATATTTATTAGTGCGAATCTCCCCCGTCAGATAACTTAGCCCTGTAAAGTGTTCACTGTAATAATCCCCAGCCTGTAAAGTGAATCCTGCATTAGATATGTCTACCTGAAGGTGTTTCCCTATTCAGATCTCATTGGGCTTTTAAAAGGTCTGTTGATACAATCCGACAATTCCTGTATTTAATACGTCAGCTGTAAGATTTTCTTATTGAGGCGTCTTTCCTCCTTGTCAAATACGCGCTGAAACAGTACCCGACTTCTGAAGCTATCTCTATATCAGATAGGTCAACGGGAAGATTTTCCTGAGTCAATGGCTGTAAACCATCATTAGGATTAAAAGCTGTACTTGTGAACTTCAAACAGGATTATCTGACAATAGTGTAAATCTGCATCAGGACTATACCCAGGTCAACAGAAAGGTTTCCCTATACCGTATTAATCCCGATTGCATCAGGGAGGTTAATCATAGATAAGCCGTAGATACGGGATATCTTGCTTATACAGCTAATATTCAACCGAATATGACAGATTTTGGGGCATAAGGTGATAATCGCTTACAGGATGGGATTTTTCTTAAAAGAACACATGAAATACAGCCTGCCAGGGTCATATCCGGGATATACGCGACACAACCGGTCATCGAAAGACGGACAGATAGGTAGTTACAGGGTCGTTCCCCTGACTTTCCAGGGGTTATACAGAGAAGATTATCAGCTTAATATGTGCTTTGCACATGGACGAGACGTGGACTTGATCCGGATGTCACCGGAAGATATTGCAGTGTGAGGAGCCCTGACGGGCGGGATAGGCAAAAAAAAGCCTCCCGGTAGTACCGGGAGGCTTTCACCAATATAATTAAGTCTCTTATTTATATTTCGGATTGTACAGTGTATTTTCTGGTACAGCAACTTCAGGTTTACCCTTGTAACGATGCTTGAACAGATTATAACATCCACCTAAAACAAATGACAGCAGGCAGAAGATTGTCACGTAAAACAGGAAACGGGAAGATGATACCCAGCTACCGGTAAAGTCGCTCTTATTTTCAACAGTATTGTGTTCCATAGCTATTTATTTCGCATTGCAAACTTACATCATGTCAAATAATATTGCAAGTTATTTTTCCAAAGTCCCGAAAGTCTTACGGTTCAGGAAGTAATAACGCCATATCATGATACCATGAAAGACCCCTGATAGTTCCAGCAAACGCTTCTGTGGTAGCCTGTCGGACGATAATTTATAACTCTTCCGCCAACGACGATAATCCACATAAGCCCTGAATATCGCCTTCATATCAGCAGGCTTCCCTGCCACCAGGCTCTTCACGGCCGCCAGCAGGTCCAGGAAAAAACGTTGGGATAATACGATCCAGCGGTCAGCCGGATGCAGGTTTTTCCACAACATCATCAGGTTATTCCGGAAGTTCAGGTACAGTTTACGGGGATTGCCCTGCGGCAGACTCCCCCCTCCCACATGATATACAATAGAATCCGGACAGTAACAGATACGGTAACCGGCTCTTTTGAGTCGCCAGCACAGATCTACCTCTTCCATATGGGCGAAGAAACTGGCGTCAAAACCGCCTACTTCATGAAAACAGGCCGAACGGATAAACAGCGCGGCACCTGTTGCCCAGAAAATATCCTGTGCATCATCATACTGTCCCTCGTCCATCTCTGTGGTATATAATATTCTGCCTCTGCAGAAGGTATATCCCAGGATATCCATCCATCCTCCTGCCGCTCCGGCATATTCAAATTCCTGCTTGTTGTGATAGAAACGTAATTTAGGCTGACAGGCAGCTACATGATGATCGCGTACCATCTGCGCCACAACCGGCTCAATCCAGCCCGGTTCCACTTCCACATCCTGATTCAGTAATACATATATATCCGCCTTTACATGCTGCAGGGCCATGTTATAACCGCCCGCAAACCCGTCGTTGGTGGGATTCTGAATAATGCTGACCTGCGGAAACTTTTCACGCACAAATGCCACACTGTCATCTGTAGAAGCATTATCCGCCACATACAGTTGCAGGTTCCCGTATGTAGAACTGCATACCGATGGCAGAAACTTTTCCAGAAAACTACGTCCATTCCAATTCAATATAACAACAGCTACCGATGGTAATACAGACAAAAGCACTCTTTTACGCGTGAATAATAATTTTTCCCCTTACAAATATGCAACAAATTATAATAGCTTCTGACTACACTACACTTATTGCACATTATACTTAATTTAGTCCCCAGTATGTTTAAACAGGTTATAGGCTGGAAGTTTGTACTGGTATCCACAGCGGTGATCATCATTGTGGGTACAATCTGGTACGTAAGCAGCATCGCCAGCAAACTGGAAGAAGAAGAAACCAAGAAAGTAGCCACCTGGGTGGCTGCCAACCGGGAATTGCTCCAGGCTTCCGATGAAGCGAACCTGAACCTGGCCGTAGAGATTATCACAAATAATACCAGCATTCCCGTTATTATCACCAACGAGAATGGTCACATCATCGACTCCCGTAATCTTGATACGACCAAACTGGCAGGCAATCCCAAATACATGGAAAATCAGCTGACCACTTTCAAAAATCAGCACCCGCCATTTATTATGGAGATCGACGCCAAAAACAATCTCTATAATTACATCTATTACGGCGACTCCCTGATCCTGAAACAGGTACGTTATTACCCATATATTCAGCTGATTGTAGTCGCCCTGTTTATCAGTATCGTACTCGTCGCATTGTCCACTTCCAACCGTGCTACCCAGAACCTTTTATGGGTGGGTATGGCCAAGGAAACGGCCCACCAGCTGGGTACTCCCCTGTCTTCCATAGAGGCATGGATAGAGATCCTGAAAGACAATGAAGGCAACGAACTGGTAGCGACGGAATTGCGTAAAGACGTCGACAGACTGAAACTCATTACAGAACGTTTCTCCAAAATAGGTAGTGTGCCGCAACTGGAAGAACGTGATGTAGTCAGTCAGGTGGAATCGATGGTTACCTACATCCGGAAAAGAGCGCCGCAGAAAGTCATTCTGACCATGCATTGCCAGGAACATGAAATTCCTGCGATGATATCGCCTTCATTATTTGACTGGGTCATTGAAAATCTGCTGAAAAACGCGCTGGATGCCATGGAAGGAAAAGGCACTATCGATCTTTATATAGAAAATCATCCCACAAACATCGTCATTGACATCACCGATAATGGTAAAGGCATCCCAAAAGCTAATTTCGAAAAAGTCTTCAAACCCGGCTTTAGCACCAAAAAACGGGGTTGGGGGCTGGGATTATCCCTTGCAAAAAGAATTATTGAAGAATACCATAAAGGGCGGCTAACTGTACGCTGGTCGGAGCTTAACAAGGGAACGACCTTCAGAATTCTGCTAAGAAAATGATGTTAATTACTAATTAAATTTGTTCGTTATCAAAAACCGATTAATTTTGCACCACTTCAGAGCTGCGGAGGTGGCGAAATTGGTAGACGCGCTACTTTGAGGTGGTAGTGCCTGAAAGGGCTTGGGAGTTCGAATCTCCTCTTCCGCACGAAAGCGAAACGGTTTAGATCGTTTCGCTTTTTTATTTTACTGCAGACGATTGTCGTTCTTCTTAATGTATAGTTTCCTATCTGATACGCTCTTCCCCCTCAATATCCGGACTCAGGAGCAGCTATCTTGCAAACGCACGGCTCTTCTTTACTTTTGAAATAACGGTTGATACTCCGCATCAATCTGAAAACACTGCACACCCGCTGCCTTCAACGCTGCTGCCTGCGCAGCTGCCTTAGTTACCGATTCCCCCGGCTGGAATGCCCAGGCATTGATCACACCCACCACCAGGATGTTATGACCGTATGCCCAGACATAATCCTCCTTACTGATCTTATCAGAAAAAAGGTAATAATTAGACGCCTTGTAGTCAGGTCTGTTAATATTAGTTTCCAGCTGCTGACGGGTACAACTGAGTCTGACCTTTCCGGTGAAGTATGGAGTGGATTCGTCTGTACCAATCATCAGTGCGCTTTTATATAAGTCATACTTTTTCAATAAAGTGGTCAAACGGATCCAGACAGCCGTATCATTTCCCTCCAGCTTATTATCGATCATGACGCCGAGTTTCCCTTCGCAATGCGCCAGTACTTCTTCAAATCGCTGTACCCGGTAACCGTTGGCATTACGCAATTTACTGATAGCCGCCCAGGTCATAGAAGAGACTGCGGAGTCCAGACCAAAAGAATAACGGAAGTTTTTATCATGGTGTGTGATGAGGACACTGTCCTTGGTCATCCGCAGATCCACCTCAACCATCCAGTAACCTTGGGCGATCGCCTTATTAAGTGCCTCCAGGCTATTCTGGTCAGTTGTACTATCTACTACACGACCTCTATGAGCAATCAGACGGTAAGGTTTTGTGGCAACCGGAGACTGCGCGGATATTTGCAGACCGGCCAATAAAAGCACTATTAACAGGAGAGATTGAACAATTTGTTTCACGTCGTAGTTTTTGAACGTTCACCAACATACTATACACAATAAAAGTAAACGCATTCCTCTTCCTATGCAATACCGCAACATTTAATTAACGTTGACAGGCTATCATGTTCCTTATTATCATTTCTTCAAATGATACATATCTACATTACAGGAGATATCCACCTGATCGTTTACATGTAAGTCCTGTCTGGGGGATTTTAGTCGCAATACACCGCTTTCCACCTGTACGGTAACCTCTCCATCGGGTGCTATGGCTACTACCTTTCCCTTCAGCCCGGAGCTATCTTCCCCGTTCAGGAAGAATGCCGAAGGAGATACCTGGCGCTGAAACTTACCATTCTCCAGGTGAATCACCGTATCAGCTAACTTCACCATTTCCTCCGCATTATGACTCACCAGGATAGTCGTTAGTCCATAGCGTTTATGCACATCCAGTAAAGTCTCCTGCAACTGTGCACGCATACCACTGTCCAATGCAGATAGAGGTTCATCCAACAGCAATAAAGCTGGTCTTTTGGCAATCGCTCTGGCTAATGCTACCCGCTGTTGTTGTCCGCCGGAAAGTGTCTGTATCTTTCTCTTGGCAAGGTTCTTCAAACCTGTCAATTCCAGCAATTCATCCACGATCGTGCGAGACTCGTTTTTGCGTAAAGCAAAAGTGATATTCTCTTCCACATTCATATTGGGAAACAGCGCATAATCCTGGAATACAAACCCGATACTCCGGTGTTGTGTGGGCATATGAAACGCTTCTTCACCATAAAACCAAAATTCACTCCCCACCTTTATGTGGCCATCATCCGGTTTCATAAACCCCGCCAGCATACGCAATACGGAAGTCTTTCCTGCACCTGATACCCCATACAAGCCTACAAATTGCCCTCTTTCAATGCGCGCACTGACATTGAACGGCATCTCCCCTTCTACGGTATGTAAAGTCTTCTGTAAAGCGAAATCAATCATAAGCTGATAGCTATTTGCAGATTAGTAAAATTTCGACTGTCCTGCCTTCCGGTTAAATGCATAGAGCACTAACAGGATAGAAAAAGACAGGGCCAGCAGGATGCCGGCATAGACATTCGCATTATGATAATTAAATGCCTCCACCTCGTCATAGATAGCAATAGAACCTGTACGGGTTTTACCGGGTATATTCCCTCCGATCATCAACACAACACCAAACTCACCTACCGTATGTGCAAATGTGAGTACAATACCTGTGAGCAGCGATGGTTTGATATTGGGCAACAGCACTCTTAGAAAAGTCTCCCATTTCGATTTACCCAGGGAATAACTGGCCTCCCGCAGACTTGGCGGTAAGGAGGAAAAACCTGACTGAACAGGGTGTACCATAAACGGCAGACTATAGATAACCGAGGCAATCAATAAGCCGCCGTAAGAAAACACAACGCGTATATCAAATGTCTCTTCCAGCCAGTGACCAAAAAAGTTCGCCGGACTAAACGCCAGCAAAAGATAAAACCCGATCACTGTTGGCGGCAATACCAGCGGCATACTGACAATCGCTTCAATGAGAAGACTGAAGACTGTTTTCTTAACAGATAACAAATATGCTAAAGGCACCGCCACGATGAACAATATCAATGTCGTGTTTAGTGCCAGTTTCAAAGTAAGCCATATAGGATCCAGCGCTATCATTTCACGATATATCCAAACTGATGATAAATGGCTTTTGCTTTTGCCGAATACAGGAAGTTGTAGAACTTCTCTGCTGCAGCTTTATTATTCTCCTGTGCATGTTTCAGCAAGGCGGCTGATTGTTCGATGGCCGGGTAGTCTTTGGTGTTTAGTTCCACCCAGGTACCCTTGCCTTTCATTTCATCAGAAATAACGATCGACTTTGCAGTAAAACCAATATCCGCATTCTGCGTAGCAATAAACTGGCTTGTCTGGGTGATGCTTTCTCCTCTTATCAGTCGGGTGGCTACCTTATCATACAGCGCATATTTTTTCAGGATCGCTTCTGCGGCACTGCCATAAGGAGCCGTCTTAGGGTTGGCGATTGCGATGCTTTTGATGTTTGTACCCAGTAATACCTTCATATTGGCATCCGGACGAATACCCGGCTTCGCGCTCCATAATACCAGCAGCCCCTGTGCATATACTTTGGGCGTCAGCAGGGTGAAGTTGTTTTCAGCCAGTTTCTGCGGAAACTCTTTATCCGCAGAAACAAAAATATCAAAAGGCGCACCATGCATGATCTGCTGTGTAAGACCACCGGAGGCGCCTATCACCACATCTATCTTTGTTTTGTCCGTCATGTTATATGCTGCGATCAGGGCCTTGATCGTGTATTGCATATTCGCAGCAACAGCAACGGTTAGCTTCGTTTGTGCGGATAACTGTAATACGGCAAGGCACAGTATAAAGACAAAGAATAGTTTCTTCATAATCCCATGTTAGATGAATGAACACGATATCGTCGTATAACAAAAATAACATTATTAATAACGGGAAACGCATATCGTAGCTCAATTCAGCATTAACAATAAAAATCGTAATTTTCAGTATGGAAAAAGATGTGCCACGCCTCGGGCTGGAAAGTTTTGCCAACGAAAATTTCAAAGTTCCCTTTTTAAATGTGGAATTATACCCGCTTGATGCAAAATATTTCAGTGTCGAAAACAGAGAACGTTATCCTGTAAAGGACTACATCTCTCCTAACCGCCGGCAGTTTTACAAGATCTTCCATATGACGGCAGGAACGGGCGTCCTTACCGTCGGACTCCATCAGTACCTAATGAATGCAGGCGAGATCGCCTTTTTACATCCTGATGAAATCATGTCCTGGCAGACGACCTCCGCCGAGACAGGCGGACACTTCTGCCTGATCCATCCTGCCTATTTTACACAGGAAACGCATTTGGTGCAGCTGTTCCGGAACTATCCTTTCTTCCAGCCAGCTAATGCCGTTGTTCAACTTACCGAAGCACAATCTGCTAATATCAACAGGTCATTTGAACAGATATGGGAAGAAGACCGCGGACAGAACGAAGATAAAAAGCAAGCCATCCTCCTGCATCTGCAAATGATCTTGCTGGAAAGTCAGCGGGCAGGCAGAAACCTGGTCAATACGGCTGTTCCTGATAATTACCGTTATATACATGGATTCCTGTCACTATTGGAAACCAATTTCCAGGTAAAAACGATGGACGATGTGGTGAAGATGAAAACAGCGGGCGAGTTTGCCGATCAGTTGAATGTACATCCCAACTACCTGAATACGCTGGTGAGAAACCAGACCGGCAAGACCCTGCGGGAACATATACAGGACAGGTTACTATATGAGGCCAAGGTGTTATTGCTGCAAACTGACTGGGACATTAATGCCATCAGTTACACCCTGGGTTTCTCCGAACATGCGGCCTTTACGTCCTTCTTCAATAAAAAAGAACATATCACCCCTTCCAGGTTCCGGAAAAATGCCTTGCTGCAGGTCAATATTTGAAACTCACAAGTATTGTTACGGTTTGATCAAGTCCCCGACAGTGCAATGTTTGTTCCTTTGTGTCATAAAATTAAAACATCAGAATTATGGACACACAAAGAAAAACATGGTTTGTAACAGGCTGTTCGCAGGGTATTGGTCTTGAACTGGTGAATCAGTTACTTGCAGCAGGATATAATGTAGCGGCAACCGGCCGTAACCTCAATACATTGAAAAAAGCGGTAGGCAATACCTCCGCACAGTTCCTCCCTTTACAGGTTGATCTGAATGATGAAACAAGCATCGCCAAAGCGGTAGACGCCACGATTAAACAGTTTACATCCATTGATGTACTGGTAAACAATGCCGGTTATGGTCTGATTGGCGGTATCGAAGAAACATCTGCGAAGGAAGCCCAGGCTATTTTTGATATCAATGTATTTGGTTTGCTGAACGTAACCCGTGCCGTATTACCACATATGCGTGCAGCTGGCAGCGGTCGTATCTTCAATATCTCCAGTGTATTTGGCCTGATTGCAGGTGGTGGCTGGGGACTCTACTGTGGCAGTAAATTCGCTGTGGAAGGTATATCTGAAGCATTGGCACAGGAAGTACAGCCATTCGGCATCCAGGTAACGATCATCGAACCAGGATATGTACGTACAAACTTCCTGAGCAGCGGTTCCATTATTGTTCCGGAACATCCGATCGCAGCATATAGCACTATTCAGGAAGAAAAACGCAAACACAAAGAAGAGGTGCCTGGCACACAGTTAGGCGATCCGGCTAAACTGGCGGCAGTAATAATTGCTACCTCAACAGCTGCAGAAGCACCATTACGTTTGCTGTTGGGTTCGGATGCCCTGCTGTTTGCAAATTATAAGATAGATATGTTGCAACAAGGTATTGCGGCTAACCGCGAAGTGACCTTGTCCACCGACTTTAAATAAGTTTTTCTATCCGCCCACAAGCCCTGGACCACCCGCTGTATGACTACAGCGGGTGGTTTTATAATGGAGATTTCCATACAAAAAATAAAAGACTACTTTATATTAAAAAATAGAATATATTTGTTGAGTACTAGAGAGTAAGGTCGCATCTCTACCGATATTTATTCAAGTATGAGAGGTCGTTTTCCCCTTTTTGCCATAGAAACCGGTCAACACAAGGCAAACAACCTACAGAATAAATATCTCGTAAACATCGCGCCAGAAATCCATCAACAAATTCGTTTACTCAGTTGCAATGTTGATATAGCCTCGTGTTCCTGTGAATGCGGGGCTTTTTATCAATAATCGACTATATTCATGCAATACTCCCATTAAATACCTATAGCTTATGGCTGTAATTACGTTCATCCTTCTAATTGTAATCCTGATCATTGTAATTAACACGGGGAACTCACTCAAAAGTAAACTCGTGGAACTGGAATATAAGCTGGAGCGACTACTGCGTCAACAGCAGGAAACAGGTCCTTCTTCCCCTCACGAAGAATATGCACCACGCAGGGATTGGGACAGACAGGCAGCTGTCAGACCGGAACCTAAACCATACATACCACCACCTATCGTTGAGGATGTACCACTTCCACCACCGCCACCAGTAACAACAACACCTGTTATCGATATACCGGCTACACCGGAACCGGAACCAGCAGCTACACCTGCACTGGAGGCAGCATTTACAGCTTATGAAGGTGCCCTCTCCGGTAATGAGCAAACAGGTACCGCGGATATTTCCGGTGTATCTGAGCAGGCAGCAGCCTTTACACCTGCGGCGCCGGCGGAACCTAAGCCATCCTTCTGGGAGAAAAACCCGGACCTGGAGAAATTTATCGGGGAAAACCTGTTCAACAAAATTGGTATTGCCATTCTTGTTATCGGTATCGGCTTCTTCCTGAAATACGCTATTGACAACAATTGGATCAATGAAACCGGACGTACCTTTATCGGTATTCTCTGCGGTGGTATCCTGATCGGCGTGGCACACCGTTTACGCAAAACATTCAATGCTTTCAGCTCTGTGCTGGTAGGCGGTGGTGTAGCAGTGCTTTACTTCAGTATTACCATTGCTTTCCAGCAATATCATCTGATCAGTCAGACACTGGCCTTTATCATGATGATACTGATCACGGCATTTACGGTGGTACTTTCACTGAGTTATGACAGAAAGGAACTGGCCGTGTTTGCCATATTAGGCGGTTTCTCTTCTCCCCTGCTGATCAGTACCGGCGCGGGTAATGCCGCTGTTTTATTTACCTATATACTGATCCTGAATGTTGGTATGCTGATACTGGCATACTATAAGAAATGGAACATTGTTAACATTATCAGCTATGCGGCCACCATTATCCTGTTTGGTAGCTGGTTATTGGTTGGCGCCGTAAAACAGGCAACACCACCATTTATAACAGCGCTTGTATTTGCAACATTATTCTATATCATATTCTTCCTGATGAATGTGGTGAACAATCTGAAGCAGCGTATACAGTTCAAAGCCACGGAGATCATTATATTGCTGAGTAATACGTTCCTGTATTATGCCGCAGGTATGCTGATACTGCACCACATGCACCATGAAATATTACAGGGGCTATTCACCGCCTGTATCGCCATCTTCAACTTCATTTTTGCTTATTCGCTGTATCGTAATCAACATGCTGACAAGAACCTGATCTATCTGCTGATTGGTCTTACTTTAAGCTTTCTGAGCCTTGCTGCGCCTGTGCAGCTGAATGGTAATCATATCACTTTATTCTGGGCAGCGGAGGCTGTATTGCTGTTGTGGTTGTTCCAGCGCTCCCGTTTGCCGTTGATGAAGTATGCTGCCTGCATTGTTTTTGTGTTGATGACAGTCAGTCTGCTGATGGACTGGGAACAGGTGTATGGCGACCTGCGCTATGCACAGTCCCGCAATATGTGGCCAATACTGAACCAGGGCTTTATTACAGGCGCTGTATGTATAGCGGCTGTGTTTATGATCAGACAGCTGCTGAAGAAAGAAACAGCGGAAAATTTCCTGCCGGAAACACCTGTATCTGCGGTAAGATATGCTTTCGGTCTGCTGGCAGTGGTGCTGATTTATACCACCGGTATCCTTGAGCTTTACTATCAGACGGATGTACACTGGCCGGCGATCAATCCTATTTGCTCAGGTATCTATAACTATATATTCCTGGCGTTTGTGTTGTACCGGAGCAGAAAAGAACATGCTTTTCTGCAACTGTCAAGTATCATACTGTCAGCTATTGCACTCATCGTATTTATTGTCTATTACAACTGGGTGATTATTGATGTGCGTACTGCTTACCTGGAATCACATAAACCATTGGTGCATTTTCTGCTGTCTTATCTGCTGATTGCAGGGTTGCTGACAATGCTGTATCAGGCATATCTGACGGTAAAAGCAGCTGACAAAAAAGACGCTATACATATCTTCCAGTGGGTAGCCACCTTTGTACTGCTGTATGTGCTGAGCGCTTCGCTGGATCATATTGTTGCACTGACAGGTATACAACATGCAGAGCTGGAGAATACCAGTCAGCGCATAGGATATACGATCTTATGGGGCGCCTTTGCATTTATCCTGATCTACCTGGGATTCAGGTGGCAATCAAAACAGGTGCGTATTATTTCCATCACCCTGTTTGCGCTTACACTACTGAAGCTTTTTGTATTCGATCTGCGTAATCTTTCAGAAGGAGGCAAGATCGCCGCATTTATTTCCCTGGGTATACTGCTGCTGGTCATTTCATTCATGTATCAGCGCCTGAAAAAAATACTACTGACCGATGAAGACAAGACAGCCAGCTAAGTTCATACAGTTATTCACCTTCTTACTGACGATAACAGGTTTATCAGCCACGGCACAACGATTTGCGTGGCAGGCCAACCTGCCGGTCACCCCGGATTCAGGATTTTATAATATCCCAGTGACACCTGCATTGGTCGCTAAAAGCAATGGGGCCGATCTGAGAGATATCCGGATCTATGACCAGCAGAAAGTCGTTTCCTATATCCTGGCCTGCGACAGCAATCAGCTCGTTGCCTTACCAGCTCCCGTTGTTACACCGGTAAAGGAAGCGCCGGCTACGCAAACGGTGTTGCAGCTGCAATTTGCAGCCGCTTTCCTGATCAGACAATTGCAGTTCCAGGTCAATACGCCTGGTTACTATTACCGTATTGCCTATATCACAGACGACTGGCGTTCGGGTATTGCATCCGGTGAGCGCTTTGCCCTGGCTACAGGACAGGCCAATACGGTCAAACTACGCACACCGCTAAAAACAACGGAATGTTACATCGTGATAGAAAATGAAGACAACCAGGCACTCAAAATAAAAGCGGTGTATGCCTGGCAGGCCGCATATCGCCTGACCACCTGGCTGGAAAAAGGAAAGAGTTATGTTATAAAAACCGGCAGTCCGGCGCTTAGCGCTCCTGTATACGACCTGCCCTATTTTGCGGGAAAACTGCCCAACCGTATTCCTGAACTGAAGGCGGACAATATCATAGCAGCTTCCGGCGTTATAGCACCAAAGCCAACAACTGTTACGAAAGAAGAACCTACAATATTTAAAACCAAAGGATGGATCTGGGCCGGCATAATAGGTATCATCATACTCATCTCATTGCTTACCATCAGATTACTCCGAGATATGCGTGAAAACAAATAAGACTGATTTCTGCATCACTGCAACAATTTATATTTTTCCCTAATTTATAAAATATATTACCTTTATCCACATGAATACTGCTGCTACTAAAAATTATTCCAACCTGGTCTTTGATCTTGGCGCCGTGCTGATAGATTGGAACCCGCGTTATCTGTACAATAAGATATTTGCGACAGCAGCAGAAACCGACTTTTTCCTTGCTAATATCTGTACATCTGCCTGGAATGAAGAGCAGGACGCCGGCAGAAGTCTGCAGGATGCCACAGAACAGCTGATTACCCAACATCCGCAATTTGAGGCTGAAATAAGGGCGTTTTATGGTCGTTGGAAGGAAATGCTTGGTGGTCAGATTGAAGAGACCGTAGAGGTGCTCAGAGAGCTCAAAGAATGCAATCAGTTTAAGCTGTACGCCCTGACGAACTGGTCTAATGAAACTTTTCCCCTGGCTTTGGTCACTTATCCGTTCCTTCAGTGGTTTGACGGTATTGTTGTGTCAGGAAGAGAAAAGATCCGTAAGCCGGATGCAGCATTCTATAACCTGCTGCTGGACCGTTATGACCTGGATCCTTCTTCTACCCTGTTCATTGACGATAACGAGCGCAATATCCGTGGAGCAGCCGCTTGTGGTATTGACGGTATTCATTTTACCTCTGCCATGCAGCTTAAAAGTGAGCTGGCTGAAAAGGCGGTTTATCTTTCTGCGGTACATTCATAAATTTTTTATAGATCAGAAAGCGGCGATTCAGGTATACTGAATCGCCGCTTTCTTTTTGTGATACCATCCGTCTTACCGGACTCATATTGAGTAACACGTGAAATTTTGCGCCGTTCTCAGACAGGCGTTATCAGTAACCCATATATCTTAAAAAATTCAATGTGCTGTAGGCTTCGATAAGCTATTATAACTGGAGAAATTTAATACTATCAACTACATTTCCCTCCTTCACTTCATTTCTACGTGATTCCTCCTGATGACGAGTTATACACGTTTTAGGAATACCTTAACATTTCTCAGATAAACTTCATGTAACATCGGAAGTTCAAATACGTTAAACAGATGTGCTACTACAAAAACAAGGAAGCTATTGGCACATTTCATGTTATCTGTAATTATACAGAAGGTCTCATTTCCTCCCTTTACCTACCTGAGAGAACAACAAAATAAAACCCGTGAATATGAAAAGAGTCATGTTATTAATGTGTGCCGCATTAGGCGTACTGTCATTCAGCAGCTGCAGTAAAGATCCGCTGAAAGATATGACAGAAGAAGAATCCAGGATCTATGTAACCAACTACGACGACAGCGTAAATTTCTCATCCTATAAAACGTTCAGTATTGTCGACTCGGTGGCGGTAGCAACAAATTCCGGCGAAGGTCGTGCTGCAACTGATTACGATAAGAAACTGATCGCAGACGTGGCTCAGGCGCTGGAAGCCAGAGGATATACGCGTATAGACAGAGCCGCCAAACCGGATCTGGCCATTAACCTTACACGTATAGACAATACCTACAGTGCAATCTATTACGATCCTGGATACTGGACAGGTATCGGTGGCTATTATGATCCGTTCTATTGGGGCTATCCCGGTTACGGTTACTACTGGCCGACTTATTACCAGGTATATCAGAAAGAGCGTGCCGTATCGATCGATATGGTGGACCTGAAAAACCCGCACAACAATCAGCTGGTAGCGGTATGGAACGCGATGTTGCGCGGTAGCGGCGTATGGAACATTGCCAATGTGGACAGTATGGTATCTGCTGTTTTTGCACAGTCTACCTACCTGAAAGCAAACAACAATTAATGAATTCACTTTAAAAGAGACTGAGATGAAAAGTATAAAGCTCTGGATATTGCTGATGATTGCCTCTCTGGGCGTACAAAGCGCTTTTTCGCAGGTACGTTCTCCTTTATCCATCAATGTAGATTATTCGATCGCACAGCCTTTTGGCTCCCTGAAAAACTATACCGATAAAACCAGCTTCCGCGGCTGGAGGGCGGGTTTACAATATCAGCTGAATGACCAGCTGGCTATTGGCCTCAGAAGCGGATTCCAGGAATTTTATCAACGTGTACCGCGTGCTGTCTATTCTGATAAAGGAACAGATATTTCTGCCGTACAGACACGTACTTTACAGGTAACGCCGATACTGGCTACCGTGCAATATCAGCTGACAAAGCCGGATGCAGCCATCATTCCTTATGTAGGTCTGGGTGTGGGTACCGTGAATATGCTTTACAATAAATATTATGGTCAGTTTACTGACAGAGATAACAGCTGGCAGTTTGCCGTTTCTCCGGAAGTAGGCATCAATATTCCATTTGGGAAAGGCTCTCCCCTGCTGTTTAATGCCAGTGTGCAATACAGTTATTCGCCTTATAAACAGCAGGAGATCACAAGTTATAACGTGCTACAGGCAAATGTGGGGCTGAGATTTCACATCAACTAAGTATACTATATACTATAAAAAACCACTTTTCAGGGAGGTTCCGTGTGTACACGGAACCTTTCTATTTTAAAAGGATCATGTTCTTGTATCCTTTGGAAAATGCAACTGTAATTTTACCTGTTTCATCTTTGTAGATGAAATACGCTTCTAAGCCGTATGCAGGGTGTTTTCTGATAAATTCAAGGCCCTTATCCACTCCCATCAGGATCAGCGCATTGTCATATCCATCTGCGGTAATGGCATTTTTCGCCATTACTGTTACCGCAATAATGTTACTATGCAAGGCTTCTCCGGTAGCCGGGTCTATGCTGTGGGCAAAATGTGTTCCTCCCTGTTCAAAAAAACGGCGGTAGTTACCGCTGGTGGTAATGGCACGATTATCCAATTCCAGTAAGGCCTGTGCAGGAGCGTCCTGTATTTGTGCGGAGGGCGTTTCTATACCAACTGTCCAGATCTTACCCCGCTGATTCTTTCCGCTGGCAGCTAATTCTCCGCCTACATCCACGAGGTAATCGGCGATGCCTTTCTGTTGTAAAAAATGGGCAATAACATCAGTCGTATATCCCTGTGCAATACCATTACAATCGATCTGTACTTCTTTCTTTGTCTTAATGAGCGTCGTTCCCTGCACCTTCAGGTATCTGTGGCCGACATAGCGCAGTATACGTTGCAGGGTATCGGCAGCAGGTACCGTCCTGACAGCGGGTTTATGCACACCGAATCCCCAGGCATCCACCAGTGGCTTTACCGTAATGTCAAATGCGCCTTTGGTTGCCTTGCTGATTTCGATGGCGCGACGTACCACATTAGCCATGTGTTCATCCATCTCAACGGATGTCTGTTCATTGAAGCGATTGATCAGAGAACCTGGCTTGTAGAGTGACAGGGAATTATCAATCACATTGAAGATGGAATCTATCTGCGGACGCAGATCGCTGGTATCATCTGAGACATATTTTACAATAAAATAGGTCCCTTGTGCGGGTCCGGATAATTCGCGCAGTTGTTGTGCAGATGCCGGCATACACGCACTGAAAATAATACATAAAAGGATATTCCATCCTGCAAAAGCCTTTCTGCTGGTCATTATAGTTGGCTGTTGATTAATAAATATTCATATCGGAAAACGATCATCAATGGAATGCATCCAGTCCGGTGATATCCTGTCCGGTGATCAGCAGATGAATCTCATGTGTCCCCTCGTAGGTGATCACACTTTCCAGGTTCATCATATGACGCATGATCGGATATTCCCCGGTGATGCCCATGCCCCCTAATATCTGCCGTGCGTCTCTGGCAATACGGGTGGCTATTTCACAGGCATTTCTTTTTGCCATAGATATCTGTGCGGCGGTTGCTTTACCCTCATTTTTCAGTACGCCCAATCGCCAGTTCATTAACTGTGCCTTGGTGATCTCGGTCACCATTTCGGCCAGCTTTTTCTGTGTGAGCTGAAAACCGGCGATAGGTTTGCCAAACTGTATGCGTTCTTTCGCATAACGCAGCGCAATATCGTAACAATCCATAGCGGCGCCTGTTACGCCCCAGGCGATACCATAACGGGCCGAAGAAAGGCAGCTGAGCGGGCCTTTTAATCCCTTTGCGTCAGGCAGTATATTTTCCTTAGGTACTTTTACATTGTCGAATACCAGTTCTCCGGTAGCACTGGCCCGCAGACTCCATTTACCTTTTGTTTCCGGTGTGCTAAATCCTTCCATGCCGCGTTCTACGATCAGTCCACGGATCTTTCCTTCTTCATCTTTTGCCCATACCACGGCGATCTGGGCAAAAGGCGCGTTGGATATCCACATTTTAGCGCCGTTCAGGATCACATGATCCCCTGCGTCTTTGAAATGGGTGATCATACTGCCGGGGTCTGAGCCAAAATCAGGCTCTGTGAGCCCGAAGCAGCCCATCCATTCCCCGCTGGCCAGTTTAGGCAGGTACTTCCGTTTCTGCGCTTCATTGCCATAGGTAAAGATCGGGTACATCACCAGTGATCCCTGTACAGAGGCTGTAGACCTGACCCCGCTATCTCCTCTTTCCAGCTCCTGCATCATCAGTCCGTAGGCAATATGGTCCATACCACCCCCGCCATACTCCTGGGGAATGGTCGGACCAAAGCAGCCTAATTCACCTAAACCTTTGATAATCTGGGAAGGAAAACTTGCCTGCTGACAAGCATCTTCTATAATCGGGGAAATTTCTTTTTTCACCCATTGGCGCACTGCATCGCGCACCATGAGATGTTCTTCGGTCAACAAACCATCTACGTGGAAATAATCGGGAGATTGAAACAGGTCTTTAAGCATGTGGAACACGTTTTAAGTCTGTCTCAATTTAATGATTCACTGACAAAAAAAGTCCATAGTCTGCGAACATTCCGGAAAAGGAGATGAATGCTGACTATGGACTGCAATATTTCAGCCGCTGGTAGCGGATTGAATTAAGGAACTAAAGTCTGTTTTACACCAAGGTATCCGGCCATTTCCTGCTGTAACTGCTGTGCGGCGTTACGGGCATCCTGAGCGAAATCTTCACCGTTACCGGCATAAATGATGGATCGGCTGGCATTTACCAGTAATCCGCAATCTTTGTTCATCGCCTGTGCGGAGATCTCCTGCAGATTACCGCCCTGTGCACCCACACCAGGTACCAGGAAGAAGTGATCAGGTACCAGTTTGCGGATGTAGCCCAACTGAGCGGACTGGGTTGCACCTACTACAAACATCAGGTTGTCAGGCGTACCCCAGTTCATACCGGCTTTCATCACCTTTTCATACAGGAATTCGTCGCCGGATTGTTGTAACTGGAAGTCCTGGCTGCCTTCGTTAGAAGTAAGACCCAGCATAATGGTCCATTTTTCATTGAAAGCCAGGAAAGGCAGTACGCTGTCACGGCCCATATAAGGTGCAACGGTCACTGCATCAAAGTTATATGTCTCAAAGAATGTTTTGGCGTATTGCGTGGAGGTGTTGCCAATGTCTCCCCGTTTTGCATCTGCAATGGTAAACAGCCCGGAAGGGATATATTCCACCGTACGTTGCAGGCTTTCCCAGCCACGGATACCCATACACTCATAGAAAGCTGTATTGATCTTGTAGGATACGCAGAGATCCTTTGTGGCATCAATAATAGCCTTGTTGAAAGCAAATACGGGGTCTGGATGGGAATGTAGATGGCGGGGGATCTTTTGAAGATCAGTATCTAATCCCACACAGAGATAAGATTGCTTCTCTTTAATCAGATTCACCAGTTCCTGTCTGTTCATAAAAGATTGATTTGGGGCGCAAAGTTAAGTAAAACTTAAGCAATGCCGTTTGAAATGAAAATATTAGTAAAATATGGAATACAGGGTACAGTTCCCGGCTGTTATAAATATAGGAAAAGTATTGGAAATGTGGTACAGGAGACGAAATCGGTATCTTTTTATAAATGGTTAGTTTTCAATTAAGAATTAAAAATTAATAATTAAGAATTACCACGGAGAATCTTCGCTGCATTCAATTCTTAATTCTTAATTTTTAATTTCCTAATTGTTCCCTTGACCAATGCCTTTTGGATTTATAAAATATTGTTCCTAACTTTTAGCCTCCCGTTCATGAAAAAGAATTTATGAAAAACTATTCCTTGCTGCTATTTTTTGCGATATTTCTGCTCGCTTTGCAATCGAATGCACAGACCGGATTACCCAAGGTTGGTATTTGTACTTCCCGTGCAAATGACAGTTTGTTACATGCTTCCGGCTACGCCTATATAGAGGAAGGCGTACAGAAGCTGCTTTCTCCCGCCATCTCGGATGACACCTTTAATGTACAACTGGCTCAACTGAGGAAGATGCAGTGCCAGGTAAAGACCTGTAATAGCTTCTTTCCGGCGGAGATCCGTCTGACCGGCGCTGACGTGGATGAGAAAAAGGTACTGGACTATGTAGAAGTCGTGATGGCAAGGGCCAAACGGGCTGGTATTGAACTGATCGTACTGGGAAGCGGCAACGCGCGCAAACTGCCGGATGGCTATAATAAAGATTCCGCCACAATGCAGTTCGTCGATCTTTGCCGCAAAATGGCAGTCGTGGCAGGGAAATATGGCTTGGTGATCGCTATAGAGAACCTGAACACCACTGAGACGAATTTCGTTACCACACTGGAAGAGGCCAATGCAGTCGTAATGGCAGTAGGCCATCCTAATTTCAAACTGACTGCCGACATCTATCATATGCTTAAAGAGCATGAATCGCCTGAAATGCTGAAGAAGGCTCGTAAAAACCTGGTGCATTGCCACATTGCCGAAAGGGAAAAACGTACTGCTCCCGGCTCTACAGGTGATGATGTAGCGCCTTATATCGCAGCACTGGGCAATATCGGCTATACCGGCCGGATCTCCCTGGAATGCCGCTGGGATGATATGGCTGCGCAGACTCGTCCTACGCTGGAATACATGCAGCAGCAGATCCGCAACGCTTACAAAAAACAATAACCACTTTAAATCTCATATAGAATGAAATCACGTCGTGAATTCCTGAAAGATTCCCTGCTTACCTCCGCAGGTATAACACTCAGCGCCATGGGCCTTCCTGCCAGCAGCTACGCCCGCATTATGGGCGCCAATGACAGGGTCAATGTAGGATTGGTAGGCTTTTCTGACCGTGCAAGACAAACGTTACTGCCCTGTTTCTTTTCCAACCATAAAGAACTGAATTTTGACATGATCGCGGTATCTGATATCTGGAACCGCAGACGTGAAGAAGGAAAGGCTTTCCTGCAACAGAAAGCAGGTCATGAAATCAAGGCTTGTGTCAATAACGACGAATTATATAAAATGAAGGACCTGGATGCGGTGATGGTAGCCACTGCCGACTTCCAGCACGCCTATCATACAATAGAGGCTGTAGGCAATAAAATGGATGTATACTGTGAAAAACCATTCGCAGAAACTATGGACGATGCCCGCAAAGCCCTGAAAGCCGTAAAAGATTCAGGGAAGATCTTCCAGGTGGGTACACAGCGCCGTAGTGGTGACAGTTACCATGCCGCCAATAATTTCATCAAAGAGGGCAAATTTGGTCCGATCACTATGGTGGAAATGACCTGGAACGTGAATCAGCCCGGTCGCTGGCGCAGACCAGCGCTGGTGAAAGAAATCCGTCAGGAAGATACTGACTGGACACGCTTCCTCGCTGGTCGCCCGAAAGACAACTGGGATCCGCGTAAATACCTGGAATACCGTCTGTTCTGGCCTTATTCATCTGGTATTTTCGGGCAGTGGATGACCCACCAGATCGATACGGTACACTGGTTTACCGGTCTGCAACACCCACGTTCGGCCGTAGCCAATGGTGGTATTTATATGTGGAAAGACGGTCGTGTGAATGCGGATACTATCACAGCAGTATTTGACTATGGTCCGCAGAACGACCCAAGCAGCGGTTTCCAGGTATCCTACAGTTCCCGTTTCTCCAACTCTTCCGGAGGTACAAAGGAAATGTACTATTCCAACGGCGGTACGATTGATATCGATAAGAACAAAATCACTCCTGCGGGTGGCTTAACAGAAAGAGAAGCACAGGAAATGGGCCTTCATGCCAATCTGCTGCCGGAAATGACGTTGACGACCAACGAAACCAAAATAGCTACCTCCGCTAATATGGGTGGCGATCCGCTGACAAATGCACACGTACGTAACTGGATGCAGTGTGTACGCGACCGCAAACCGGCGAATGCTCCTATAGAGGCAGCTTACTCTCACTCTATCGCCCTGATCATGGCCAATGCGGCTTACCGTACTGGTCTGAAAGCAACTTTCGACGAAAAAACGCAGGAAGTGATGGTAGGCGGCAAACCATTTATCATGTAGTGGTATCAGATGCGCTATAAAAACGAAAAAAGCCATCACGCCTCTCGGCGGATGGCTTTTTTATTAGCAGGAACATTATTTATTATACAAAGACCTCGACGATCTTGGTAGGGGGTACATTCGCATTTCTCATAGCGATGTTACGCGCTACGATGCTGGCAGTACCCATAAAAGACAGTTTGGTTGGATTATCTCCACCCACCATTGCCGGTACGCCATCATCACCGCCTTCACGGATGCTCTGCACCAGTGGTATCTGACCCAGGAATGGTATTTCCAGCTGTTCTGCCAGACGTTTACCGCCTTCCTGACCAAATATGTAATATTTATTATTAGGCAGCTCGGCTGGCGTGAAATAGGCCATATTCTCAATCAGACCGAGGATAGGTACGTTGATCTGACCGCCGCCAAACATAGCGATACCTTTTTTAGCGTCAGCCAGGGCCACATCCTGCGGAGTGGTCACCATTACTACGCCGGTAACCGGTACTGTCTGTACCAGTGTCAGGTGTACGTCGCCTGTACCTGGAGGGGTATCAATTACCAGGTAATCCAGTTCTCCCCAGTTTACATCGGTGAGGAACTGTCTCAATGCGCTGCTGACCATAGGGCCACGCCATACAACTGCCTGCTTCTCATCTATCAGAGACCCGATTGACATCAGTTTGATGCCATGTTTTTCTATCGGGACGATCATGCCTTTTCCCTCTACAGTTTCCATCATCGGGCGTTCTCCACGAATACCGAACATGATGGGCACGGACGGACCATAAATATCTGCATCCATCAGTCCAACCTTAGCGCCGCCTTCGGACAGTGCCAGGGCCAGGTTAGCTGCCACAGTAGATTTACCTACGCCTCCTTTACCGGAAGCGACTACGATGATATTTTTCACGTTAGGTAATACACTCCTGGCATCTTTCCTGTTGGAGTTTACATTGGCTGTCATATTCACTTGAACTTCCGCATCCTTACTTACGAGGTGGTGAATTGCATTCACACAAGCATTCCTGATCAGATCTTTCAGCGGGCAGGCAGGGGTAGTGAGGACAACGGTAAATTTCACCTTATTACCATCAATCTCAATGTCTTTCACCATATTCAGTGTTACCAGGTCCTTCCCCAGATCAGGCTCTTCCACATTGCTCAAAGCCTTCAATATCTGCTCCGTAGTGATCATAAATAGTTGTTAATTTTAATTCCAGGATGCAAAGTTAACCCAATTGAGAGTTAATTTGTCCCCGCTGTCATAGTTTTTGTCGATCTCATTTCCATTCATCCTCTATATTGACTGGAACACAATCCTATGGCCAAGGTTTTAAAACAAATAATTTATCTTAGAGGCGGCATGAATAAGAAATGTACCTACATACTGTTGTCCTTCCTGTTTCTCCCTTTCCTGGTGAAGGCCCAGCTATCTCAATTTAAAGACAGCATTATCCAGATTTCCGGTATTACCATGACCGCGGACAGCCTCCGGGCAGTACCTGCAGTAAGTGTACTCGTAAAAGGACAACGCCGTGGTACCATTTCCAATAGCCAGGGTGTGTTTTCAATTGTTGCTTTTAAAGGAGATACCCTGACATTCAGTGCCGTAGGTTTTAAAAAGAAAGACTATAAGATCCCGATGAATCTGCCGGGAAATAATTATTCCATGATACAACTGCTGGTGGATGATACCACGTATCTGCCGGTAACCATTATCAGACCCTACCCTACCAGAGAAGAGTTTGATAAGGCATTTGTGAGCACCGACATTCCGGATGACGAATATGAACTGGCCCGTAAGAACACCGAGAATGCCCGTATGCGCGCACTTTCCCGTTATACACCACCGGACGCACGTGAAGCGACCAACATGTTCCTGAATAAACAGGCGCAATCACTGTACTACGCCGGTCAGGTTCCTCCACAGAATATCCTCAACCCGATGGCATGGGCACAGTTTATCCAGGCCTGGAAACGGGGTGACTTCAAAAAACAGAACAATAACAACTACAGCTACGGCGGTACCGATTATGGTTATTAGCCGGATGGCCTGAGTACCATCTCTTTAAATCAATACACCATGCAACAAATTGCTGTCATCGGCGCAGGTACCATGGGAAATGGTATCGCGCACGTATTTGCACAGAACGGTTTTAAAGTGAACCTCATTGATGTTTCTGCCCCCGCGCTGGAAAAAGCGCTGCAAACTATTGACAAAAACCTGGAGCGGCAACTGAGCAAAGGCAGTATCACAGAAGAGCTCAGACAGCAAACCCTGCAGAATATCGCTACATTCACTGATATTCCTAACGGTGTAAAGTCCGCTGAACTGGTAGTAGAAGCAGCTACAGAAAATACTGATCTGAAGCTGAAAATCTTTCGTGAACTGGACCAGCACACTGCTCCCGGGGCCATCCTGGCAACCAACACTTCTTCCATTTCCATCACCAGCATTGCAACTGTCACCAAAAGACCAGAAAAGGTGATTGGTATGCATTTCATGAATCCGGTGCCGGTTATGAAACTGGTGGAGATCATCAATGGTTATGCAACAACCAGGGAAGTGACCGATACCATCGTTACATTGTCTGAAAAATTAGGCAAAGTGCCTTGTGTTGTGAACGACTATCCCGGCTTCATTGCCAATCGCATCCTGATGCCGATGATCAATGAATCCATCTATTCGTTGTATGAAGGTGTGGCTGGTGTTGCTGAAATAGACACGGTGATGAAATTGGGTATGGCGCATCCTATGGGCCCATTGCAACTGGCTGATTTCATCGGACTGGACGTATGTCTGTCTATCATGCGCGTATTGCATGATGGCTTCGGTAATCCGAAATATGCCCCTTGTCCCTTGTTGGTAAATATGGTAACCGCCGGCTACCTGGGCGTGAAAAGCGGCGAGGGCTTTTATAAATATGAGAAAGGGAGTAAGGAGCTGACGGTAAGCAGCCGCTTTTCAATTAGGAATTAGGAATTAAGAATTAAGAATTGGAATGCAGCGGAGATCGTTGCTTGTACACTATAAAAGCATAAGGCGTCCTCTGATAGCGGACGCCTTATGCTTTTACTGATGACAATTAACAATTAATTGCTAATTCCTAATTCTTAATTCCTAATTGCTTTAATCTCCAGTCCTCTTATATCATTCAGCTTTAACAAAGTCAGCTCCTGCACAGCCTTCGGCACACCGATATCCATCGCACAAAACAGTTGCAGTTCCTGTGAATATACGGTACAGTTCTGCTGTTTCACAACCGTCATAATTTCATTCAGGATCGTATAATCAAAACTGAGATGATATTTTGCTTCTACATTCTTCTGTACTACCGGTATGAGTTGCAGCACCATCGAAGTAGATACTTTGTAGGCATTAATAAGCCCTGGCGCACCAAGGAGTGTTCCTCCGAAATAACGTACGACCACGACCAGCACATCGGTCAGCTGTTTGCTGTCAATCTGTCCCAGGATAGGTTTACCGGCTGTACCTGAAGGCTCGCCATCATCATTGGCACGGAACTGCAATCCGTCAGTTCCCAGTCGGTAAGCAAAGCAGTGATGCGTTGCCTTCGGGTGCTCTTTCTTGATGTCCTGCAGGCATTCTTTCACCTGTTCGACTGTTTTCACAGGCCAGGCATAGGCCAGGAACTTACTCCCCCTGTCCTTGAATTCTGCCATTGCAGACTTTTCTATTGTATAGTAAACTTCCATGCGTTATTTTTTTCGGGATTTCCCTTTCCCGGATTTGCCGGTAGAAACAGGCGGCGGCTCATATACGATCAGCAGCATATTGTTCTGCTTCATATTCGTCTTAATGCTCACAAATCTACGTAAAGCACCGGCTACTATACGTAATACTGCCGTATTGGGAGGAATGCTACCCAGATTATCCGCCACCATAATCAGGCGGTTTTCTCCTTCCTGCAATGTTACCTTCAGTTGCTGTCGTTTCTTTTTCACCGGAAATCCTGTCACCACTTCCTGTCCGTTTAAACGGATAGAAATGCTGTCGCCATCTTCTGCTGCATCATCCCACAATTCCAGCATTATCTCTGATTCATTGACTTCAAATGTCTTTTCCAGCAAACTGTTCCTACGCTCTGTGATACGTTTATCATTGATAGGTTTCAGCAATACTGGTTTAATCGTATCCCATTCCGGATGCGCGGAATGCTTACCATTCAGTGCAGAGATATTATCCTGCTGCGTAGCAGTGGATACAGCTGTGCTTCCGTCAGACTGGCTATCATCTGTATCAGAGGAAGACGTCTGCTGTCCACTGGTAGCTGCTGTAGTATGCTCCTGTGAGGATATCATCTTCCCGTTTATGGTGGAAGGCCGGTTTCCTGTTACCTTCGTATTGACAGTATTCGTTGTTCCCTGTCTGCCATCAGCGCTTAGTTTATTCAGATTTATCTGCTGTGCTGTACTATCTATAACAGGCTTACGTGGCACACGGTTCAGTTGTGCAACCAGGAAAGTAGCGTAACGGTTAGGGCGATCCGTGAAATCGTATATATATCCGCCGGTAGAACTTTTCACCCGGAATGCGCCGGTATTGGGCGGGAGACGGCCATAATTATCTGCGAATAAAGTAATGATATTAATACCGGTATCCAGTGGCAATTGAAATACCTTACCAGTTTCAGTGATATAGGCTTTATCCAGTAATACTTTCCCGTTATGCAGGAGCGTAACGGTATCTTTATCGATGGCATCTTCATCCCTGATAGAAAGCGGTACGATACTATCGTAAATATCTACTTTATCGTAGATCCCGAAATAGATGGAATCGCCTTCCGGATGGAGTATACGTCGAATGTCCCTGTGTTGCCAGGGCGTATTATTTATTTTCTTCAGCGCAATTTCTTTTCGGGACAACAGTTCTCTCAACAGGTCTTTCATGTATGCATAAATCTCGTCATCTGCATACAATCCCTGCATATACAGGTCGTACGAATTAATCCACATCCGCTGTATTGACAGCTCCGGCGTACTCTTCGCCTCATAACTTAACGTACCATTGAGATAGAGCATCCAGGCGCCCAGCCGAAAGGGCTCTTCAGCAACAGGATACTTATTGCGGCCAATACCCAGTTGCTTGTCATTCTTCTTTGCCAATAAGACTTCATAGGTCCCTGAAAATGGCGGATAAATTAATTTCAGCTGTGCAGGATATAAAGTATTATATACAGGATTGCCAATCTGCAATTGCATTTTAATGCCACCCGTGGTTGGCCAGGGTTTATAATCCATTGACCAGGTACCTACCCATTTATCTTTCTGGGCGCTGGCCGTCAGCATACAGCAACAAAATATGATCAACAGGTATACGCGACGCAGTAAATATCTCATGCGGTCTTTTCCTCCTTTATGTTCCGGTAAAACAGTATCTGGTCACTTTCCAGTATTTGTGTTTCTTTCAACAGCGCATGTGGTAATACAGGTGCTTTCACGCCCAGGGCAAATGGATTATCCCCAATGATGACACGGGCTTCATCCCATAATCCGGCTTCAGTCATTTCCCGCAATACATGTGCACCTCCTTCTACCAGTACGCTCAGAATGCGTCTGTCGTGCAGGATCTTCATCAGTTGCGGTAGTAAGGGCTGGGAAAAATCTGCAGTTACCATTTCTGCTGTATCCTGCTTTTCTGCCTGTTCAGCGGTAATGAACAATGTAGCAGGACCATGCCAGAGATGATATTCACGTGGTGTTTTCAGCGTACGGTCTATCACTATCCTGACAGGATCTTTCCCTGTCCAGAGACGGTTATTCAGTCGTGGATTGTCAGCAACAGCAGTATTTGTACCCACCAGTATGCCCATTTCTTCACTCCGCCAGCGGTGTACCAGTCTGTCTGTCAGCGGATTAGAGATACGAACCGGTCTTCCGTCCGCTCCTGCCATAAAACCATCTGCATTTTGAGCCCATTTCAATATGATATAGGGCCGTTTTTGCTCATGGAATGTGAAAAAGCGACTGTTCAGTTCGCGGGCGGCGGCTTCCAGTACACCCGTCCGCACAGTAATTCCTGCCGCCTTCAGTATCCCGATACCTTTACCAGCCACCTGTGAGAAGGTGTCCACACAACCGATCACTACGGTGCTTATTTGCTGCGATACGATCAGTTCTGCACAGGGAGGCGTTTTTCCATAGTGTGCACAGGGCTCCAGACTCACATACATCGTAGCTGCCGGAATCAGGTGTTGATCCTCCGGTTTTACGGAATGCACACAATTCACTTCCGCATGTGCAAAACCATACTGCCGGTGATAACCCTCACCAATAATACGGCCTTCATACACCAATACAGCCCCCACCATCGGATTAGGCGCTACATTTCCTGCCCCCAGCTTTGCCAGCTGCAGACATCTTTGCATGTAAAATTCATCGAAAGAGCTGTCCATGATCGCGTCTGATATTATACATTTGTGTGCAAAAATATCGTTTCAGCAGGGATTTTCCCTGTAAGACCCATTTTATATGACTATACAGACCGCCTTTACACACATCGTCACATCACTGGAACCTATACAGGGCCAGCGTGAAGCAGCCAATATCGCACATATCGTCATGGAGTATGTAACCGGCATGTCCAAAATGGACAGGATCGTATACAAAGAACGGGAACTGACCACCGAACAGACCTCACAGTTAACAGCTGCGGTGAAAGCACTATTGGCGCATGAGCCTGTACAATATGTGATCGGCTCCAGCTGGTTCTATGGTATGGAGCTTCTGGTGAATCCGCATGTGCTGATTCCCCGTCCGGAAACAGAAGAACTGGTAGAATGGATCGTACAGGATATCCGAACTGCACAACTCTCCCAGCCTCAGATACTCGATATCGGCACCGGCAGTGGCGCAATTCCGCTTGCCATCAAAAAAGAACTCCCACAAGCCCATGTACAGGCAGTAGATGTAAGTAAAGGCGCTTTACAAACGGCAAAGGATAACGCTGTAAAGCAACAACTGGACGTTACTTTTGAACTTGTAGACATTCTGAATAAAACAGCATGGACACATTTACCGATGTTCGATATCATTGTAAGTAACCCTCCGTACATCTGTCAGCGTGAAAGCGCAGATATGCAGGAACAGGTGGTATCTTATGAACCTTCTCTGGCCCTGTTTGTACCGGATGATGACGCCTTGTTGTTTTACAGGGAAATCGGATGGATGGGAAAAGAGAAATTAAAAAACGGTGGTGCATTATATTTTGAGATTAATGAAGCATTTGGAACAGAGACAGCGGCGTTGCTGGAAGGTATGGGATATTTGGAAGTAGAGATTAAGAAGGATCTGTTTGGAAAGGACAGGATGGTGAAGGGAGTGTGGAAATAAGGAATAACGGATTTTATTCAATAAATTTATCATTGAACGATAATCATCACAACACATAATCCGTCAGTATTGGACGGATTAAATCTAAATGATGAAAATGAAAAATTGTTTGTTATCGCAAGAAATGCAAATGGTCACACACGCGCAAAAAGAGTCGAAAAAAAGACACCACTTGACGGGGAACAATCTGTAAAGCTATCCGAACAATTTATGAGAGGATATATAGGCGGATTACCAAAAAATTTTTAGGTGAAAACATTCGGCATTATTGCAGAAGGTCCAACAGACCAGATTGTCATTCAGAATATTCTTGTAGGGTTCTTTAATGAACCGGATCTGACCACTTACATCAACAACCTTCAGCCTTTAAAGGACCATACAGATCAGATGGTAAGTAAAGGGGGCTGGTTCAATGTGCTTGAATACTGTCAATCACAGTACTACCTTCGGATCACAGAAATACGAGCTGTTCAGAGACAGAATCATTTATGCCATCTGTCTTGAAGAAATCGAATGCTGGCTGCTACCCATCTATTTTGATGATAAAATAAAAGCAGCCACCAATAACTGTACACACAAACTGAACTTAAAGATCAAAGAAAAACCGGGAATCTATATTGACAAACACAACAAAAGCAATATGACTCCTAACTATTGGAAACTTAGTAAACTTTATATGAAAAATAAGTTTTTGATGACAAATGCCTATCATAATCCTAGTCTGGGGGTATTTATTGATATGCTAAAAGAAAAAAATATCGTCTTATAGCATTTCCCCTTGGCAGTATCTTCCCAACTACGTATATTCACATATCAGGTTTTACCATTAATCGCAACACAGCCGACTAGACAAGTTAGATCCATAATCCAATGTAAATACCCTACAAATGCATTTGTCACTAGCCAATCAGCTAAAGACCCTCGTACATTTACGCGAGTCTTTGCAACAACAGTATTTATTTACGGAGGAAGACCGTAAAGAATTCAGGAATATCCTCCTTAAAACCTGCATCACACTTGCTTACTGTGCATTTATGTGTCAGAACACTCACGTAAAAGGAGTACTGAAAAAAGAAATTTCCTCTATTTTTAAGATCTATCAACATACTTCCACTGAAAATAATACCTTCCTGCAAAAGCAGAGAGGATATATCCTCGGTGCTATTAACGCCAGCGTGACCATCGTAAAAACATTTGAGGACGCTACACTGGTTGAGTGTTAGAACTCAAACAGGAAACGGCGGAAACATAAGCCGGGGCAACAAGACTATTGCCCCATTAGTTTACCAATGTAACCCCAACATGCGTGATTAGTTCATACAATGCCCATGGGATTGTGTCATAACATCCAACCGTATCATACTTTCAAAGCAATCCAACTCGCAACTCAGCCATTCCAGTAATACATCTTTTAAGGGCATCTGATAAACGTCGTATGCGATCTTTTTCTCCGTCACATATTTATTGATCGTTCTTTGCTGCATAATGATCTTCGTACATTTATCGCGATGAGAACGCTGTTCATTGATCTCATCATCCATCATACTGATCATATAGTTTATATAAGCCGCACTATTAAAATTGATCCGCTGTAATATACCGTGTAATTGTACTTCCATGCCAGCTGTTGCTGATAACTCAATAGATTGGGAAAAAGATTTCAGCTGTTTCATTAATTTATCTAAATACGTTTTCTTTCGCCAGGTAACAGCTTCTCGTTCCTCGTGATCCGATACCAGTTGTAATAAAGGTTTGGTCACAATATCCCTCAGTATGTCGCCAATGCTACGCATACGCGGCGTATCTATAATCAACGGGAGCTGTTCACGCGCCCGTCTCGATAAGGCAACCCGCTCTCCTACAGGAATGCTGATGTCGTGATCTATATAACGGCTGAAGTTCCGCTCAATGTAGTGTAACCCTGACAGGAGACTTAAATAAAGGTATTTGAGAAGATACTCGGTATCTTTTTCCTCCGGCAGTGCCATATCATCCTGATGCTGGACAGGAATAAAGGAAAATACCTTATCCATTAATGTGATTAATTTTCCCTGATGTTTCCGGACCGCTACGAGCGTTTCGCTATCCGTACTTAACTCTTCTGTGAAAAAGATAAAGTTCGTTTTGATCGCTCTTCTGTGCCGGGATCCGCCGTACAAAACAGCCTCAATAAATTCAACAGGCAACTCCTTACTATGCTCAAATTCTTCTTCTAACGCTACATTGATAATTTGTTCGAAATACATTAATGTGTTCATAATAATGAATGTTAAAAAGGGTGAATAACAAAATTGAAATTTGAAAGCAATAGATTATCCGTTAACAATAGCTGTCATTTGCTATCATTTCAGAAAATCATTTTCCAGCACCTGCCCACAGCGATCTGCCACAGTCAGATGCGATCTATAAATCAGATTGATAAAGCAATATTAAAGACGATTCAGACTATCACCAATAACAAACCGTACAAACAGGTTAAAACGGCTCATAAAGGCCGGAAATCGCCTCGTGAATATCCTGGTTTCAACCCGCAAGAAAGTAACGTGCATAAAACTCCTTCCTGAAGTTCTCACTCAGGGGCAGCGATTCTTTACCTATTGTAATTGTGTGATTGTTTTTTTCAAGAAAGTCAATATGCCTGATACTGACTAAATAATTTCTGCTGATGCGGCAGAAAAAGGCGGGGGGAAGCAGTTCCTGGAGCCTCGACATGCTTAATTCAAACGGGACTGTACTACCGTTGACGTACTTTATAACTATATAAGCGCCATCTACTTTTGCATAGATAATGTCTCTTAAGTAGACAGGTTTATAAATATTGCCTTTGTGAGGGAGGAATACTGGCTTGTCTAAAAGATGTTCGTACATAGGATAAGTTGTGGAAGTTGAGAGAAGAGGAGATCATACGGGAGAAATGGTTTAGGCCTGCTAGGGAATATAGTAGTAGGGATAGTAGTAGGTTGGTAAAATAAGATACGGTCAGTGCGGTCAGGTTAGCAGCAGATACAGTAGCATTCATAGCAATAGCATTAGGTGTGAAAATTGAATAGGTCATTTTGAGATGTTTTTGGGTGGGTATAACTATCATGCAAGTTTATGAAAAATAATTCTTACAGGATCAATTTGAGACTATTTTTTTATGAAAAGGCATTCTATAGTTTGATACTACTTATCCTCCGCTAATATTACGATTTAAACGTAGCACTAACGAAGGATAAGTATCATCAAACTATTATTAAAGCACCTTTCAAAGGTAATCAAAATCTAATTCCGGATATACTGATCTATTCCTGCAGTGCAACATACATCTCCTGTTATTTGTATACTTATACCCGCTGATAATGGAGTCGCAGCCTTTATTCGCCTATATCACATCTACATAAACTGTTTCCCTCTCTTCTGTCGTTATCTTAAATGGTGTGGACTATTTATGAGCACCTGAACCACCACTACTGGCGGAACAGCATGTTCTCCCCACGCTTACGGTATGCATAGAATAAGTTTTACGCCGCATTGTACAGGTAAGAATATCATCAATAAATACGCGAAAATTAACGGCTGATCCCACATATCCGGTAGCTCTTATAAAACAGACTTGTCCGGTGGATTGCGTAAAACCGTCAAAATACATTAAGGTAGTGATAAGTAAGAAAGATAACGATAAAGAGCAGCATCCATAAAACTACACTGCACTGGTGACAGATTTTATGAACGCTGCTCCGGTATCAATAACTGTCAAGAAAATATTCCGTCTGGCTGACGAACAATTCCGGATACTGATAAAATGAACCGTGTGCTGCATCAGGGTACAACGACAATATTGCATCGGGCAGCTGCTTAAACAGCTCATAGGAATTATAAGTATCCATCATTTCATCATTACTACCTTGTACAACAAATACAGGATGTTGTATAGACGTAATTTCAAAAGAAGGTGTTTTTTTCCCCCAGTTGGTAATGGCTGTCAACTGTGCACCAATTGCCTGCGCCGAAGCATCCTGGTCTCTGTCTGTAGTTCTCTCATACAGTCTGCCAAGTGTCGCCAGTCCTTTACTACGGCTATGCTCCGATTGCTCAAAGAAGATGAATAAAAAACGTTCTTTAGGTTCCAGCTGCATTGCCCGGGCAATAAGATCGGGAAAGGTATGCAGTACCTTCACGCCCTGTGGCGCAGCACCTACAATGATGATCTTTCTGATCATATCAGGCTGGATATGCGCCATATACTGCACAATAAATCCACCAAGAGAAAAACCTAACACGTCAAAATAGCGGATTCCCAATGCTGTTATAAATTCCAGCGCATCTGCTGTCATGGCAGCAACATTATCAGGAGTTGTGCCTGAACTCAGACCTACTCCTTTATTATCAAAAATAATCAGCTGCCTGCCTTTTGACAGTCCATTCGTGATCAAAGGATCCCAGTTGTCCAGCGTACCTGTAAAGTGTTGAAAACATATTAACGGAATGTCAGACGGCGCCCCCAGTGAACGGTAAGCATAGCGGGTACCGTTTACCTCAATATATTGTGTTGGCGCTGTTGCGTGATCATTGAGCGGTGTATGCATTGTGATCGTTTTAATGGTCAGGAAAACTGTATATCCAAGACATCGATAGATACCAGTACTGGCTCTGTCTGATAACTATTATCTGCATCATTCAATATGTATATCCTTCTCTCTGTACCGGTTTTAATACCCGAGAAGTCTTTATATCCACTAATGATCTGTGTCGCAGCCGCACCGCCCAAAACTTCAGGCCAGTAATCATGCCTTCTCAAATGAAAATCCTGATCAAAATAGAAGAGCTGCTTTTTACTATGGGTAGCGATAGTGTCAGGGAATATCACTTCCAACCGACGCCATGTCTCTTTTTCCTCCTGCCATGGTTCGATTTCGTTTACCTGATAACCATGTAAAGTAAAATTAAATGGCGTAGTGAGATAGTTCCAGGTCGCGTAACTGCAAAAGTAGATGAGTTGCATACGACTCCAGGGCGTCTCAATGGTATGACCTGCAAAAGAGGCGCTCGGATTATGCAGCTCTTCTACCAGTTTACCTTCAGCGTCCAGTAAAGCTACACGGTTGGCATCAAACGCAGATGTCCATCCTGGTGCATAGATAGACGCCCAGCTTGCTTTTTGTTCGTGTAATGCACCGGAGAACACGATATCGCTGAGTATTCCCTCATGCCCTTTGATCGTCCATGTCAGTCCACCGATCTGCACATGTGCTTTTATATGCTGTAAAGCATTCCATCTTTCCATTCCACCATGGGCTTCCAGCACACGGCTTAATAACTCATTTATATTTTTCATAAAAGATTGTATCTGTTATCGAAGTTAGCTATACATCGCAACGCTATCAATGTATCGTTAGCGGTAGTTATGGTATGCTTGTTATCGGTTAATAATTTGTCTGCGGAAATCAGAGTAACGTTTCCCTGTGAATTTCTTAAAGAACTTACTGAAGTGAGAGGCATCATCAAAACCCAGGCGGTAAGAAATTTCCTTCAGACTCAATTCCGAATTCATAATAAGACGTTTGGCTTCTGCTACGATCCTTTGTTGTATACAATAGCTCGTTGTAAAACCACAGCTTCTTTTCACCATTTCATTCAGATAAGCGGGTGTAACGGCCAGCAGGTCTGCATAGTCGGCGGGCATCTTTAATGTCAGAAAATAGTTTTCCAGCAAAGCGAAAAAGCGCTTTACCAGAGGCGGACATCTGTTATAATCAATATCCCCTTTCACCTCATTCAGGCGACATACATAAAGGATAAAAATCCGGAACAGACTTCTGATCATTTCTTCCCTTAGCGAAGAAAAACAACGATACTCCTCAACTATCTGCAGCGCAATTTCTGTAATAGGTACACGTTCGGCTGCTGCCACGGGTATTGTATAATACTCAGATAAGCCTGCGTGCAGATGGGGCAGTATGATACCTGGCATACCTGCAATCAACTGAAGATAGTCATAGCTGAAAGAGAGGATAAAACCAGTTGTTTGCTCATCAACCAGCATTGTACAGGCCTGTCTAGGGCGTATAACCCCAATACAGGAAGTGTTCATATGCAGACTGACCGGACCAAGACTACAATAACAATCCCCCTGCGTCAGTAGTATGATCTTATAATGATTATCCTGTGTGGAGGTTTCTATGATGTACGCTTCCTTCGCATTGATTTCTTCGATGGAAAAAGTTCCTGCGTTAAGCAGATGTTCACTGATGGTTGTGGCGATAACGCTATCCGGGGTAAATGTTGGTCTCATTATCATAAGTCCTGAGTTTTGGTTTTCCCTATTGTTCCCCCATCAACCCGAATAACATGCCACCTAAACAAAACAATGGTTATCAATTATTTAACCCCAACCCAAAGTATCCAGTCAGCGACATTTCGCTGATAACACTGTTTTTCGTCGCTTGCAATACACGATCTGTTTTCTCTGTGCGGCGCTTCGAAACATACCTTTTTTATGATCATCCATCCATTGCTACTGCTTGTACAGAGGGGTAATTTTGATGTCAGTTTCTACTGTTCATCAATTTCAAATCATTATTAACATGGCATCACAGAAGGTATTAATGGTAACAGGCGCATTTAAAGGATTCGGACTGGAAATAGTAAAAGCAGCATTGGCTGCAGGAGACCGGGTTGTGGCAACTGTTCGTTCGGGTGCAGATAATTTATTTACAGCGTTAGGCAAACCGGCAGCACTTACGGTGGTGACGATGGATGTCACCAACGAAGAGCAGGTAAAAGAGGCTGTAACAACAGCTCTTGAAAAAGCCGGAAAGATTGATGTGCTGATCAATAATGCAGGTTATGGCATACTGGCCGGCATAGAAGAAGCGGCTGACCACGAAGTCAAAAAACAATATGATACAAATGTATTCGGTCTGCTAAATGTACTGCGTTCTGTATTGCCCTCTATGCGGCAAAAAAGAAGTGGACATGTTATTAACATCTCTTCTCTCTTTGGCTATGACTCCGTCATCGGCTGGGGCATCTATGGTTCTACCAAATTTGCGGTGGAAGGTATATCAAAAGCACTGGCAAAAGAAGTAGCCCCATTCGGCATTAAAGTAACCGCCCTAGCTCCCGGATTGTTTACCACTGACTTTCTTGGAAAAGGGTCTTACCAGGAAAGCGTCAATAAGATAGACGACTATGCCGACACCATAGGACAGGTGAGACAGGTGCCGGAACAGCTGCATGGACAACAACCCGGCGATCCTTTAAAGCTGGCACAGGTAGTCATAAAAATAGCGCATACGGAACATCCGCCTTTACACCTGCCAGTCGGTACCGATGCAGTTGAAATGCTGAGGAACAATGCAGCAGCTATGCTGGAAGAAACGGCTCGTTGGATAACTGTAGCTGTCAGCACAGATCATGTTGTGAAAAAATAACGCCATCAATCATTTAACATATGTATCACAGCATAACTGCGTTTCTCGAAGACTGGGACTTCGAAGTACATAAGACGCTCAACGTGTTTTCATTACTGACAAAAGATACCAGCAGTGTAAAAGTACATAGCAATATACGCACGCTGGACCGTCTGGCATTGCATATTTCACAGGTCATCAGTGACATTGGTATGCAGGTAGGTTTGTTTGAGCAGGATGATCTGGCAGTACAAGGTACTACAACAGACCTGTCACAGCTTATTGATATATACAAAGACTATCACCAGCGAATGCGTTCAGTTGTGCAGACGCACTGGCAGGATAACATCCTTGACGGTGATGTGACCTTATTTGGCAAGTCCTGGAAAAGAGGAGATGTACTCTCATTACTTGTACAACACGAGATCCATCATCGAAGCCAGATGTCAGTTATCATGCGCATACTGGATCTTCCCGTACCGGAACTATATGGCCCGGTAAGAGAAGACTGGATAAAAATGGGCCTTCCAATCGCAGAATAAAAACAGCAGGATATGTCAACAGTTAATGCATGGGCTCAGCTGGAGCCAAAGGGTAAACTACAGCCCTATAGTTATGAGTTATCGTCCGTTACAGCGGAGGAAGTGGAAATAGTTATTGACAATTGTGGATTATGTCATACAGATCTTTCTGTACTGAATGGCGACTTCGGATTACCATTCCCGGTTGTGGCAGGACATGAGATCACCGGCCGCATTGTCGCTCTTGGTGAAGTGGCAAAAACCAAGGGATTGTCCGTCGGACAAACTGTGGGTCTGGGCTGGAATAAAGAAAGCTGCGGACATTGCGACGCTTGTCTCGCTGGAGATGCACATTTATGTGTAAACCTGAAAGCCACCGTACTGGGATATCATGGCGGATTTGCCAACCGTATCAAAGCACACTGGTTATGGGTAATACCTGTCCCTGAAGGTCTTCATGCGGCAGATGCAGGACCGCTTTTCTGTGCAGGTATCACCGTATTCTATCCGTTACTGGAATACGGCATCCAGGCTACTGACAAAGTAGGTGTTATCGGCGTAGGCGGACTCGGACATCTGGCTGTACAGTTTGCACATGCCTGGGGAGCTGAGGTAACAGCATTTTCTTCTACACCTGCAAAATTTGAAGAAGCAAAAAAGCTGGGCGCAGATCATGTTGTTTCCAGCAGGAACAGCGAAGAATGGTCATCACTAAAAGGACATTTTGATCTGATTATCGTGACAGTAGGCGTCACACTGGAATGGGACAAGATCATTGCTATGTTATCGCCAAGAGGCAGACTGCATTTCGTGGGTATTCCCTATGAGGCGATACCGGTAACAGTGTTATCACTATTAATTCCGCAAGCAGTAGTATCTGCTTCTCCCGCCGGCTCCAGAAGCGCCTTTGATAAAATGCTCCGCTTTGCAGCCAGACATAATATCAGGGCCATGGTGGAACATTTCCCTATGAGCAGGATCAATGATGCCATTGAACATCTTGAATCCGGCAAAGCGAATTACCGCGTTGTTTTAGATGTAGATTTCTAAGAGTGAGTGACACCCGTCCGTCTTCCGGCGGATGGGTATATTTTCAGATAAACATTAATCCTTAAAGTGAAAATCTCTCTTAATGCCCAGCTTCCTGATCTTGGAATTCAGGGTACTGGGCGGCAGCCCTAATAACTCTGCAGCGCCACCAACACCACATACTTTTCCCTTACAGCTTTTCAACACCTGCAGGATATGTTCTATTTCCATTTCCTCCAGGGTTTTGATCCTGTTTCCATCAGCCGATGAAATAGTGGTTCCTACCGGTTGCGCAGCCATTTTAGGCAGCATAATCTGTTTCAGGATAGTGCCCGTCGTCATTAGCAGGCTCCTTTCCATCACATGTTCCATTTCACGGATGTTTCCGGGCCAGTCGTATGACCGTAAAGCTTTTAAGGCATCAGGACTGATATCTGTAATATTACGGCTTAGCTTCTCAGATAGTTTATCCACAAAATGTTGTGCCAGCAAAGGTATATCTTCTTTACGCTCTCTGAGTGATGGTAATTCTACAGGGAATACATTCAGGCGGTAATATAGATCCAGACGGAAACGACCTTCCGCCACTTCTTTCTCCAGGTTTCTGTTCGTAGCAGCAATCACACGTACATCTACCTTGATGACCTTACTCCCTCCGACCCTTTCGAACTCTTTCTCCTGCAAAACACGCAGCAGCTTTACCTGGGATTCTATAGGCAGTTCACCTATTTCATCCAGGAAGATCGTACCACCGTCTGCCATTTCAAATTTACCTGCACGTTTATCAGTCGCACCTGTAAATGCGCCTTTCTCATGCCCAAACAACTCAGATTCTATCAGCTCAGCAGGTAAGGCGGCACAATTCACCGTGATCAATGGTTTATTCTTACGGGGAGACTGCCGGTGTATACATCGCGCAATCAGTTCCTTACCTGTACCACTTTCTCCCAGTATCAGTACAGAACTTGGCGCTGCGGACACCATGTTGATACTATGTAATACACTCAGAAAAACAGGACTGCGACCAACGATCCCTTCAAACAAGACTTCATTGTCTATAAGCGGCTTTTCCACACGTTTTCTGGCAACAATACGGGCACTCAGGGCATCATTCTTTTGCTGGATCTGTTCCAGCAACTGACGGATACCGTTTTCCATTCTTCCCAGCAATGTAAACAGCTCTTCCGTATACGTGTCGGCATTACGGCTGTAAAAAGAAATGACGGCCAGATTACCGGCCGGCAGCGTAACAGCAATAGCCAGTCTGGCGTTTAGACGGAGATGATCACTTAGTTTACTTTCCCATATTTTGTCAGCTATCCATTGCCTGAATTCAGCATCACTCAGATACCCGCCTGTTTCATTTTCCAGTTGTGCAATTCTTCCGGTAAGGATAGTATTTCTTTCCAGCCCCAAAGACTTACACAGTGCGGTATTGTCCAGGTGTTCATACTCATCGAAGCCTGTCCGCTGGAAACTCAGATCTTCCAGCGTATGCGGTCTTTTACCGGTGATGGCAATATGGAGATAGTCAAACGGGACAAATGTCTGTAAAACATCAGGGATACGGGCAATCTTATCAGCCAGTTCAAAGGGCGCCTCAATGATCTGCTGCAATTGTTTTTGCATTAACTGCTCCCGTTGCAGTGCCATCTGCAAGTTATTCTGGTGTTTGTATCTGGCGATATCCAGCATGATGAGCAGGTCCTTTTCCCGGAAAGGTTTCACCAGGAAGCCGTATGGCCTGGTAGCACGCGCAATTTCCAGTATACTTTGATTCGTATTTGCAGAGATGTATATAAAGCCGATATTTTTCTGGCGGAGATATCCAGCCAGATCAGTTCCTAATGATCCATCCAGCAGAAAGATATCCAGCAATACCCAACTCGGTTTATTCCGCTCTATCATGGCTTTGGCCTCATCCACGGAAGCAGCGATGCCACAAACGGCGTATCCTGCCCTGATCAGCATCAATCTGAGATCATTGCCTACGATAAATTCATCTTCGACGATCAGTATATTTTCCTTCATGGTCATTTCTCAATGTAATTTATAAATTCTCCGGCAGCCTGCCATCGTTCAGAAATTCCAGTACGATGGTAACGCCGTTATCATTGCAGATCTGTAAAGTTCCCCTCACCTGCCGGCTTAATCCTGTCATCAGCATCAATCCCATAGAGGTGTCCGCATAAGGATCAAAAGAAACAGGCAGTCCTACCCCATTATCCTTTATCAGCAATTTATAATGCCTGCCGTTATTGCTTTGCATGGAGATGTATACGCTGCCATCTTCCCTGCCGGTAAAAGCATGTCTGAAAATATTACTGATGGCTTCTGTGATAATGAGTCCGAAGGGTATAGCGAGTGTAACATCGAGCTTTAAAGGTACTGTTTTAAGATTGAAGTCTATATCGGCAGCTACTTCATATTCATCTTTAAGATAATCCAATAGTTCGCTGATATACTGGGGAATATCAATTGTTGATAATGCATCTTCCTGATACAGTTTCTGGTATACCAGCGAAATAGCAAACATTCTGTGTTGTGTATTACGGACTGCCTGACGAGCTTCGTTATCTGCCAGGAAGGTATACTGGGTATTCAGCAAACTAATCGCCATCTGCAGATTATTCTTTACCCGATGATGTGTTTCTTCTATCAGCCAGTCTTTTTCACGGGTAATATTTCCAAGATACCGGTCAAACTCATTCAGCTTACACCGTAAAGATGTTATTTCCTGAAGGGCCTGATGATATTTCCTTCCCTGACGCCAGATCACAACACCAGTCACCAGCAGTAATACAATACCAGCAATGGCATATAACGGATATCCGGTACCAGCGTCAACAAACGTGGAATGCAGGCACATAAAGCTGTGAGTAATGGTGAAGGCGACGGGTAGTGTGTTCAAAGCGAAAATGCTATCAATTGATAATAATGGACCGATCCACAAAAACACCAAACCGCTTACCTGAATAATAGACAGCCTGCTTATCCGATATTCTCATGAAATCGACACAGGTGCAACAAGTGTGGTGCCATTTCCTTAATAAACTGATTTATAATAACTTGTAGTAAAAACCCGGTACCGGGGATCTGTTCTATTTCGCTGATCGGCGAAATATGATCGTGTTAACAGTTCAACCTAAAAAACAACCTATTAATAATCAATTGGTTAGTCCGCTAGCATAAAAGTCGTAAGGCACCTTTAGCATAAATTAACATAGGTGGATGCCAATCGTATACCAGTAACATTTTACTTTGCTCATACTTTCAGTAAACTCATTTAATCAACCCAAGACCCATTTTTAATGAAGACATCTGTTCTATTCCTTGCCTGCTTTCTTCTCGTTTGTGGTATAAGTGAGCTATCTGCACAAACGACGCCTACTACTACATACATACTGCCAAATGGCAAGGTACTCCCGGCCGACAAACTGGATAGCCTGCGTTCTGCCTGGGGGCCCGGCAGACTCGTATTCAGCCATAACGCAAAAGATGACAGGGAAGGTGTCATGCATCTGGTTAAAATCACGGATGAAATGGCCCAAAAGATGAAGGAAGCAAATACCAAAAGGCAGCAATTACTGAATGATATGGTGGATAAGCCTGCCCCTGGCTTTGCACTCAGAGATCTTAACGGTAAAAAATGGTCATTAAAAAACCTGAAAGGAAAAGTAGTCGTACTAAACTTCTGGTTTGTTACCTGTCCTCCCTGTATACAGGAAATGCCGGAACTCAACGAACTGACCAAAGATTACCAATCGAAAGAAGTAGTATTTCTGGCGATGACTTATAATGATAAAGAAGAAGTGACTGATTTTTTAGAAGACCATACATTTGATTATAACCTGCTAGTCGACTCTCATGACACGGATCAGGCGTATAATGTGGCTTCCTGGCCGGTGAGTTTTGTAATTGATAAAGAAGGAATCGTCAAATTTGTTGTGAAGGGCGGTCAGGCTACGATACGTCAGCAGTTAACAAAGGCAATCGAGCAGGTGTTATAAGTAATTAACGTAACCATCCATATAGCTTATTCAAAATATGACAACTAATCGTATCTGGCTGTTTCATGGTATTAATGGACGATTTGCCAGCGGAGTCTTTACAGAGAAGGAAACGGCAGAACAATGGATACATAACAACCGGCTGACAGGTACGTTAACAGCCTATCCGATTAATATAGGTGTATATGACTGGGCAATATCGGAAGGGCTATTTACAGCTAAAAACGATTCACAGGGTTGTCCTGAATTTATCGGTAAGTTTACAACAGCAGGCCAGGAACATTATCATTATGAAAATGGTATTGCTGACGGGTCTGCTGAATAGTTTCATCATAAAAAACACAAACCCATGACTCCAGAAAAAATCAATGGCATACTCGGGGATGAAGCCCAGGATTTGCTGACTTATAAATGCACCAAAGTACCGAAAGAACGATTACACCTCCCCTCAGCTGATTTTCTTGACAAACATTTTGTGTTTTCTAACCGAACGCCTCAGACATTGAGAAGCCTGGCACAATTATATGGTGCAGGCCGTCTCGGCAGAACGGGATATGTATCAATATTACCTATAGATCAGGGAATCGAACACAGCGGAGGCGCCTCATTTGCTGCCAATCCTATGTATTTTGATCCGGAAAACATCGTCAGACTAGCCATCGAGGGAGGATGTAACGGTGTGGCGACTACTTACGGCGGACTCGCACTTATGTCTCGTAAGTATGCGCATAAAATACCTTTTATCGTTAAGATCAATCACAATGAACTGCTCACCTATCCCAACAGCTATGAGCAGATTATGTTTGGTACCGTAAGAGACGCCTGGAATCTGGGCGCTGTTGCCGTCGGTGCTACTATTTATTTCGGTTCTTCAGACGCCCGGAGGCAGATTACAGAAGTAGCCGCTGCATTTGAAGAAGCACATTCATTGGGTATGGCGACTATCCTCTGGTGTTATCTGCGGAATGACGCCTTCAAAACCGGAGGGAAAGACTATCACATATCAGCAGATCTTACCGGCCAGGCCAATCACCTGGGGGTAACCATACAGGCAGATATCATCAAACAGAAACTGCCTGAAAATAATGGCGGATACAAGGCACTTAATATGGGTAACAGCAGCTATGGTAAACTGGACGAAAGAATGTACACCGATCTGGCTACTGATCACCCGATTGATCTTTGCCGCTACCAGGTATTGAACTGTTATAGTGGTCGTATAGGACTGATCAATTCAGGCGGCGCATCATCCGGCGCAGGAGATCTGAAAGAAGCCGTTAAAACAGCCGTTATCAATAAACGTGCAGGTGGTATGGGACTTATTTCAGGAAGAAAAGCATTCCAGCGTCCGTTTGAAGAAGGCGTATCACTGCTGCACACCATACAGGACGTTTATTTATCAAAGGATATTGATATTGCTTAATAGTACGAATTACATAAAGAAAAGGCATATAGCGTTACCACTACATGCCTTTTTTATTTGCCTTTTCATAACAAGGATCCATTATTTTTTTGCGCCCTTAAACAATCGCAGATCACACTGTAAAGAGAACATAAAGTATCTTCCCAGTAACCTGTTCTGGTTCTCAACGACCGTATTTCCGCTGATCGTCTGGGACAACCTGGAAGTCTCGTCCAGCAAATTAAAACCCTGCAAACGGCAGGTTAACTTCCGTTTGAAAAACAGCTTTTCAATTGTTCCGTTAACCATCATCGGATTCGCCGTAAGCGCCCCGCTGTACCCGCTATTCAACTGTTTGGTAAGATCGCCTGCTATACTGAAAGTTTTCAGGAAATAGACTTTACCATTAAGGTTAAAATTCCAGGTACTGATATTCGTAATATTGTTCTCCTGCAATACATAGACGTTACGGTTGTAAGTATAGGCAACACCTCCCGTCAATTCCATCCATTCCCGCAGCATATTTGCCCGGAATGACTGATTGATCATCAGGTTTTGTCCTGTCTTGCGCACGTTATCCATATAGAGGATATTATTGTTGTACGAACTGTTTCCGTCTACAAACAAGTTATATTTACCATCATCAATCCGGTAAGACCAGCCATAAATAAAGCGGAAGTTATAATCGCCATCAGTATTCAGAAAACGGGTCTCCTGCTTAACCGTATTAAAGCTATCCTTGACAAGTGAGACATTTGTCACCACCTTATCCTGTGTATAATTGGCGGACATGTGTACAAACAAGGTATTCAGACCGGCCGTCCGATAGTTGAAAAACAGGGAATGTGCAAATGCGGGTCGCAGATCCGGATTACCTATAATAGGAAACTGTGCATTAGTCAGATCAGGCACCGGCTGTAGTTGCTGATAGTTCGGAAATATCACATTACCTGCATATGATAAACTAACCATGGCCTGCTTAGGTAATCTGTACTGTATGCGGAACACGGGCACCAACTTGTTACTTTTCACTACGGCCCTGTTTATTCCCCCCGCCATACTGCTGTTCAGACTCGAAGGCAGCAACCGCATACCGAAGGTCATATCCCATTTATTCCTGGCCCGCCGGTAGTTCAGTTCTATCTGATGTTGTGTTTGTGTATAGATATAGCTATTGCTGAGTGAGTCTATCCGGTTGATTTTTCCGTCTGCATTGATCCACCGGGTGTCCTGTGTATTCTCCGTACGGCTATAGTTCAGGGAATAACGGAACTCAAGACTATTCACAGAATCCAGGGGTTCTACATAAGACAATTGTCCGTTAGCAGTAAAGTTCTTATTCTGCTTATCCAGCAGCTGATGCAATACGGAATCTTTGGCCACTGTACTATCGGGATTATAATAACGCAGACTGTCGATACCATCCTGCAGATTATTATTGCTTGTGGAATTGGCATACATTCCTAGTGAGAGTATCCTTCCCAATCCGGAAAAGCGATGTGTACCAAATAGACCTAACAGGTAGACAGGCGTATTATTCGTATTGCTACTGGAGGTGATCTGATCTTTTCGCTGTAATCCACTTTGTATGGCGCTGGTTAAACTGTTATTTAAACTCTTATTGCCTGCTACATTGAAGTTAAAATTCAGCATATCGCCTTCTTTCGGCTTGTATTCGGTACCGACATTGATGTTGTAATTATCATTCCGGCTGTTATTATTGCTACTGTTGACGCTGGATAATGTACCCTCAGTAGTGACCGTTTTGACGGTACTCAGGGATTCCATTTCGCTGGTGGTACGTCCTCCTATCACCCCCACGTTCATGGAAAACGCTTTCGAATAATTACCCCGGTAATTGATGTTACCGGTAGAAGTAACTGTATTTCCTACCTGCGCCGTTGTGTTATTGGTATTACCGTTGATAGATAGTTGTTGCTTTTCACTGAAAAAGTTAGCCAGTACGGCAGCATTATACCGGCCATCATTGCCTGTTCCCGCCAGCGCCTGTGCCTGATATACCTTTTCCAGATCTGCTTTGGTCTGTATGTTCAATATCTTCTCCGGTTCCCCGACTTTCCTGCCGGTAGCCCTGGCCAGATCTCCATAGTCGTCTATCAGCTGTATCTTATCGATGAGATCAACCGGGAGTAAGCGGGTCAGGGTTTTAATATCATCTATCATAAAATCCTTCCCGTTGATCCTGACTTTGGTAATTTTCTTACCCATGGCCTGTACGTTCCCCTCCATATCCACCTGCATACCCGGCAATCGCTTCAACAGGTCTTCCGCTACTGCATTTTGCCGCAGCCGGTACTGGTCTGCCCGATATTCGACGGTATCTTCCTTGATGATGACGGGAGAGAGTTTTCCTTTTACCACGACTTCTTTCAGGTCACTAGTCTTCATGGTAAGTTTAATCAATGGCAGGTCGATCTGTGCACCGGCTTCCTGAAAAGAAAATTCCCGGTACCAGGTCTCATATCCCAGTACACTGACACGGATGGTAAATATAGGCTGACGTACCTGTTGAAAAGAGAATCTGCCGGTTTCGTTACTGATAGTATGCATCGTGTCACGTCCGGCCATCAGCCACACGTTAGCCCCGATCATTTCCTGGCCGGTTGTGTCTCTGATGGTACCTGACACGTTATATGTTGTTTGCGCCGACAATGCCTGCAGGCAGCAAAAAAAACAAATGAGCAGGAAGATCCTCTTCATAAGAAAATATGGAATTCATTTCAGACCTGTTGAATGGATACTGCTGATTACGGGCTAACGGGTAAACTGGTTAACTTGACTATACGGCTAATAACAAACAATCATGATTCCGGGTATCCTGTAAAGTGGCAAAAGTATCCTCGCAGCTTGCTGCTGTTTACCCGATGAATTTAGGCTTTTTTAGGGAGATAGCCATTAAAAAAAAGGTCCTACTGCACACTGATTGCGGTATGGGGATAAAAGCTGTAAAAAGCTCCTTATCGGAGCTTTTATACGACTTCAGGGCTTGTTTCTCTTTCCATCATTTTACGCATATTCATGACGGCATACCGCACCCTTCCTAATGCGGTATTAATACCTACATTAACGATCTGGGCGATCTCTTTGAAGGAGAGGTCGGCATAATATCTTAAAATAAGCGCTTCCCGCTGCGCTTCCGGCAAACGATCTATGAGCATCTGTACAGAGGCGTGCGTTTCTCTGGTGATAATACGTTGTTCCTGACTTTCAACCTGGTGGTATATCTGATTGGAAATTTCATCTCTGTAGATAATGGCAAAAGCGGCTGTCTTTTTACGAAAATGGCTGATACAACAATTATGGGCAATCCTGACGGCCCAGGCTATAAAGCGGCTGTTGTCAAGGTAATGACCTTCATTGAAGGCATTGATGATCTTTATGAACACATCCTGGAATATATCTTCCGCCAGACATCTGTCTTTTACCAACAGCATGATGGTTGTAAAGATCCTGTTCTTATGTCTGTGCACGAGTGCCGTAAATGCACGGTCGTCGCCGGATCTGTACAATCTTATGAGTTCTTCATCTGTCAGGTCACAATAGCTGTTCATGTCATTAATTTTTTAAAATACCGGGCAAAAAAGATGTTTAAAAAACCGGCCGCCCTGGATAAAGCAGCCATCTTACATGTGGTTTTGATGGAGATGGTCATTAGTAAACTAGTTCTTCAGACCGAAGTAAGCTTTTACTTCAGCATAGTTATCCCAGTTGATACCTTTGGACACACGTCCTGCGGCAGCACCTGGAATAATCACATATCTTACCAGGAATCTCTTCTGACCAGAGGAGTTCGTCTGTGTACTTACATTGGCGTTGCTCAACAGTATCAATCCACCTTCAGTCAGTAAATCTCTGATATACAGACTTCCCTCTACGTAAGGCACAGATGATATTAATGGATCTGTAGCCAGGTACAGATTAAAATAGATTTTCACCAGTCCTGTGTTGAGTACTTCACTGGTAATTTCAGGTACTTCAACACCCCATTCGTATTCACCGCTGGCAGTATCCAGTGCGAATTGTGTTTCAAGCCATTCGGAGTAGATAATATTCGCAGAACCTGCGTCACCTTTGTCTCCCTTATCTCCCTTGTCGCCTTTAGATCCATTTTCACCGGCTGGTCCTGCAGGTCCTACATCACCATCCTTTCCGCAGGAAGCCATACCTACCATTAAAGAGAACATAACTGCGACAAAGAAAAAACTGGAAATTCGTTTCATAAGTAATTGTTTGTGTTTTAATTAAGATGTTTGGTTTAATAAATTATTAGCTTGTTTATTCCATCCGTTGATCAGAAATTATTCCGGGGACACAGGTCGCCGTAGCGGTTACCAATCAGGAAACCGATCAGTATCTCATGTGTGCCCTTGCTGACTGCATTCAGGGAAGAGGTTGTGTAATCGTAGGCATAGCCGATATTAATAGTGGAACTGATATTCACGCCCACCATAGCAGCAAAACCATCTTTCACACGATAAGAAGTTCCTACCCACATGCGGTCACGATACATGAATTTTGCGTTTACATCATAGCTTACCGGCGCTGCGGTTACCAGTCTGACCATCACAGATGGCAGCATGGTAAAATCTTCGCTCAGCCATAATCTGTAACCACCTGAGAAAAACAGGTGCGGCACCAGCTTCCCTCTGTAAAGAGAATCGCCCACTACTTTACCATTATCATAAGCAACCTCCTGGGGAACGATATTCTGGGCGGCCGCACCTAAATAAAAATCCGGGCCGTACAACAATAGTCCTGCATTCACTTCAGGTCTCCATTTATTCAGCAGTGCACTCGATGCTACTACCGGGTCGCCTGGTTGCTGGAACTGTAACTTAGCTGCATCTACAGATACAGACTGCATACCTACAGAGATACCTCCGCTAACGCTAAGTCTTGTTGACAGTGGAATATGATGTGCATATGTTGCACTGATGGAGAACCTGTTCAACGGGCCTGTCTTATCATTTAAGATGGTCATGCCTACACCCGCATGTGCCGGCGGAGTGGTGTACTCCTGCCAGTACGCCCGCCCCCTGGGATTATCTCCCGGAGGGGTTAAACCGGTTACACTGGCCACAGGGTAATCGCTTTTGCGAAGCGGACCATGCACTGTCAGGTAAGTCGTCACCGGCGCTCCGTTCAGTCCTGTCCACTGATGACGGTGACTTGCCTTTACATCCCAGTAGTTTTCAATACCAGCCACTGCGGGGTTGATAATGAAAGGATTCAGGATATACTGTGTATAGTGCGGCTGTTGTTGTGCATGTAAGCCCTGCGATAAGACTACCAGCAACAGCAGCAACAATGGTTTTCTTTTCATAAGCTTTTTGTTTTTTAGTGGTGTGCATAGGCTTATTCGCGGCTGAGAATCTTGAATTCCGTTCTACGGTTACGCGCACGGCCTTCAGGATTATCAGAACCATCCTTATTGGTGTTTGGTGCTACCGGATGGGAAGCAGCGTATCCTTTTGCCTGCAGACGGGTACTTTCAATACCCTGACTTACCAGGTAGTCTACACAGCTCTTCGCACGTGCATCAGATAATTTTTCGTTCAGGTCATTTGAACCTTTACTATCCGTATGCGCACTCAGCTCGATCACGATCTTAGGATACTTCTTCAGCATTGCTACCAGTCTGTCCAGTGAAGGGAAAGAAGCAGGTTGCAGATAAGACTCGTTGAAGTCGTAGTACACATTTTCAAGCACAATAGGTCCATCGGTTGTTGGCGGCTCCAGTGCAATAATCTGTGGTTCGGGCTTTGGTGCTGGTGGAGGTGGCGGCGGCGGTGGTACTACCTTCTTCAGTGAAAACAGTTCCAGGCAGCAGGCAGCATCTCTGTCAGAAGACAGCCATACCGATTCCAGAATATTTTCTTTACTGCCCTTACTGGTGAAGTACATATCATCCTTGACAGAATTCACCGGATAACCAAAATTCACTGGTGCGGACCATGCACCTGCTGAATCTTTTGAATAGAAGAAATCAAATCCACCCATACCCACACGACCATCAGTAGAGAATACCAGTAAACCGGAAGCTGCATGGTAATAGGGCGCTTCTTCATTCCATGGGGTGTTCACAACTGGTCCCAGGTTCTTTGTAAAGAAAGGCGTGCCTTCTCCATTCAGCTCTGCTTCCCAGAGATCAAATGCGCCCGCGCCGCCGGGTCTGTCACTCGCATAGATCAGGCGCTTGCCATCAGGAGTTACAAAAGGCTGCTGTGCGCTGAACCCGGGCACGTTAAGCACAGTATCAAGTATAACAGGCTCAGTCCAGGTATCGCCTGTTTTCTTGCTGCTGTAAATAGCCGCACTTTTCTTACCCTGCTTTACTGTCCAGCGGGTCAGGAATAATGTATTCCCATCAGGCGTCAGGGCCATCACACCCTGGTCCACATCTTTAGGTTGTGGGATGTCCAGATGGCGGACAGTATCAGGCTGTCCTGTTGTATAATCCGCGCTATACAGACGGTTTACGAAGGCATGTCCTTTTACATCCTTATCTGGTCTGGTAGAAGTGAATACCAGTACATTTTCTTTATACCATACCGGCGCGTAGTTGGCTCCTACAGGATTGATCACTGTAGGCGCCTTCTCTACCTTATACAGGTTCAGATCAGGTTTAGCCATTTCAGCGATTACAAAACGCAGATTCTGCAATTCACGCTGTGCGGTAGCGCGGTAATTATCTTCTACAGTATAATAAGTCAGGAAATCAGTAAATGCTTTCTCTGCCAGCTCATGTCTTCCCAGGGCACGGAGTGCGACCGCATAGTGATAACCTGCCAACGGAAAAGCTGTTTTATCAAACTCAGTGGCTTCTGCATACCAGGGTACAGCCTTGCTGTAATCGTGCAGGAGGCGGTAGCTTTCTGCCAGTTTGTAAATAGCCTGCTGTTCACTGCTCACCGTTGCCAGCGACTTCTTTGCAGAGGCTTGTGTATTATAAGGTCTGTATGCTGCGTCGCTTACAATCTTCCTGGCGCCTGCCAGGTATTTTTCATAATAAGGTGCAGCAGAACTATATTCTGCATTCTTGTAGTAATAGTCAGCAGCTCTCAGGTAGTTGTAGGCTACCTGTGCCTTGCTGATGGCTACTGCTGAAAACATTGCTATGGTAAGAAAAATACGTTTCATGTTCTTCTTTTGATACGTGTTGACGGATGAGGTTCATATTAGAGACGCGGACAAACAAACTCCACTTCCTGTGATCTGAAAAGCTTTCTGCCAATGAAGGTGAGCGACAGTTCAAAGCTGTTGGAGCCTCTTGCCATCTTGCTCAGTTCAGAGGTATTGATATCATAACTTACACCCAGTGTAAAACTCTTGTAAGTAAAACCGGCGTGTGTGGATACCGCATCTTTGAACCTGTAGTTGACACCCAGCAATACGTCTGTGATCGGATTTACAAATAACTGTCCGTAAGCACCCGCCATTTTCTCTTCTGCATTACCCTGTCTCAGGTACAGAACGTTAGGCGTTACGCTGATGGCATCCGTCACAGCTAGTTTCACACCTGCGTGACCTGTAAAACGCATAGGGAAGCGTGCATCACCACTAACGCTGAACTGATCAGTCGGACGTGTCAGGTGCGATACGGAGAAACCGCCAAAAATGTTATACTTCTTTCCTGGTTCCGCATCGTAATACAACACGCCTGCTCCTGCATCAAAAGAAGTGGAAGACGTTCTGCTGAAACCATCCGCACTTGGCGTACCCGGATTGTAACCGGTAATAGGATTCCACTGATCGCCGAAAGTCAGTTTGGAGGCATCAAACTTACGCTGGATCATACCGAACTGCAAGCCGAACACCACGCGATGATACCCTTCAGCGCCAAAGCGTACACCTGTGTAGGAAGCGCTTCCGTAAGCAGTTGTGTAGTTATAACCACCATCGCCTGCTTTCTGATTCAGTACACTCGCACCGAAATTGAACTGTTTGTTGGTAGTGAAATCGGCAGCAACACCATACGTTGTAAACGGATCGCTGATGTTTCCCCATTGATTACGATAGATGGCGCTAATGCGGTACTGGCCATCAAATGCACCGGTCAGCGCCGGGTTAAGCCATGACGGATACACATAGTACTGGGAAAAATGCGGATCTGTCTGTGCTGTTGCTGTATTCCCTATGAAGATCAGAAAGGGCAATACCAGGATGATAGATAGTATATTTCTCATTTTGGTCGATATTTTCAGATGTTATTGTAAGATGACTACATAGCCTGTCATTGGGGCTGTACCATTGTTTAGTTTAATGACATAGTAATAAGTGGCCTGCGGTAATAAATGGCCTTTGTAAGTGCCGTCCCATGGCGTCTTATATCCTTCGGAATAGTATACCTGTTGTCCGTAACGATTGAAGACCTCTACTGTACACTCGGCGTAATCAGCCAGATTGGTCAGTACCCATCTGTCGTTGATCTGATCGCCATTCGGAGAGAACACATTGGGGATACTCACTTTCTTGAAGACTTTCACAGAGGTTTCGTCTGTTGCGATACAACCTCCCTCTCCTATCGCTGTCAGTGTGTATACCTGGTCTTCCATTGCGTTCAGCACCGGTCTCAGTACAGTAGGATCAGAAAGCCCATCAGGTGGTGTCCAGCGGAAGTTCAGTAAAGAGTCGTTAACAGTTGGCGCAAATCTTACCTGGCTGCCCTGGGCAACAATGAACGACGGTCCTGCATCGATAACTGGTTGCAGATATACCACTACATTGCTGGTAAACGGAACGGATACACAACCAGCGCCATTGGCAACTACCAGCTGTACAGGATAATCTCCCGGTTCTGTATAGCGTTTTACAGGATTACGATCTGTAGAACCGCTACCGTCACCAAAGGTCCATGCCCATGACACGATGTTATTATTAGCATCCACACTCCTGTCTGTGAAGATATTATCAGCACCCTGACACAGTGTATCAGGCGACACCGTAAAATCAGCCATCGGTTGTGTATAGAAGTCAGCCAGTACTTTTTCTTTTGTAGCCCTGCAACCATATACGGATGTAGCAGTCAGTACGACGGTATAGGACCCGGCATCCTGGTAATGATGTAAAGGAGACGCATCGGTTGCGGTACTGCCATCACCGAATGCCCATTGATAAGCCAGGGTTGACATATCAGGAACTGCAGACTGGTTATTGAACTGTGCAGCACCTTCCGGCATACAGATATTCGTTGGTAATGCGAAATCAGGAACCGGCAGCGCATGTACAGCAACTGTTCTGGTAGCCGTATCACTGATACATCCGTGATCGCTGACAGTCACCAGTTTTGCATTATAGTTTTTCCACGCTGTATAAGTCTTATTAAAGGTGGTATTGTCCGTGCGGTTTTCTGTAGTGCCATCTCCGAAGCTCCATTTCCAGGTAACAATATTTCCGGTGCTGATGGTAGACTGATCTGCGAAGCTCACTGCTTCACCCAGACACACATCTCCGTTGGCAGTAAACACCGGCTGTGGTTTCGGATACACTGTGATGGTGGCAGAAATAGAATCTGTACAACCTCCCTGTGCGGTAAATACATACCATACAGTATGTGTACCGGCGCCGGCTGTCAACGGATTGAATATACCCGCCTGTGACACACCATTCCCCTTGTAGATACCAGTGCCCGTCACGCCATTGGTTACGTTTGCTTTTGCGACAGAGATGATTGTTTTGTCATTAATACAAACGGCAGGCAATGTCGCACCAAATGTCAGGGCCGGTTTCAGATTAAAGGTGGCCTGTACAGTGGTATCTTTCTTACAGCCCTGCGCAGTGGTTACTGCATATTTAATGGTATAAGTACCAAAACGCGAATAACTGTGTAACGGATCCGCAATAGCAGCGGTATTAGGATTGCCTGGAGTAGCGTTCGCATCTCCGAAATCCCATGCATAGGTGCTGATGGCTTGTCCGTCAGGCACAGTCGTTGTGCTGACAAACTGTACTTCTCCGGTTGCCAGCAGACAAGTATCCGGATAAGTAAATCCTACAACAGGATTCGCATTGACAGTTATTGTTTTCTTCACCGTATCACTCACACACAATTCACTCACTTTTACTACATGCGCGATTGTGTAAGTGCCATATTTACTGTAATTCGCTTTCTGCACTGCGGCACTATCAAGTGATGCAATTGTATCATTCCCAAAATTCCAGTACCAGTTTTTGATAGGGGCTGTGCCTCCGTAAGTAGACTGGTCCGTCAGCTGCACACTTCCTCCTTCACACACAGCAGCCGGCGCTGTCGTAAAATCAGCGACAGGGATGGCGACTACGCTAACAGGTATTACCGTATCAGCCAGACAACCTTCTTTTGAAATCACACTCAGCTGAATATTCTGCTGTCCTACCGGGAACCTGCGTTGTACGATTGCGCCACTATCCTGTACACCACCCGGGAATGTCCATTTCCAACGGTCAATAGTATAACCGTTACCACTGCTATCCGCTTTGAAATACACCGTATCCATTGTACAACCAGTGAAGTTGGTGGTAAACGAAGCAGTAGGTTTACGTTTTACATCTACAGAAATCTTTACTTCTTCTTTATGATCGCATTTCTCAATGCTTGGATGTGTATTAACAATCGGAATTTCATATTTACCTATTGTGCTGAAAAGGTAAGTACCTGGCAAGGTGTATTTATAATAAGGTACGCCATTCACCAGTTCTTCTCCTACCGGTAAAGGGTTCACCTGTGCCACATCCACATTAGGCGTTACGACATTACCCAGTTTACTGATATTCCAGTGCATCTCCGTAGGCTTGTATGCCAACAGCACGGACAATTCAACCGGCGTTTGTGTACAGGTAAAATCATTTTTATAAGATGAGGTATCCTGTTCATTGTGGATAACCCCGATTACATTCAGGTTATTGATGAGCGTACCTGCGTTATAACCATAACTTTCCACCGACCCCAAACCATAAGTCACAGCAGTAAAGGCAGAATCACTCTGCACTATACATTGGGCCTGTGTGGCATTCCATCTTTTAATGACAACGGAGTAACCCGGTATATTCGGATGTGGGACCGCCACATTCCAGGAATTAGCCACACCATCAATCGTCAGTGTATTCAGACCATTGGTGGGTATGATCATCGTGAGGTAGTTCACATTAATATTCTCCCGGTTATTTCTGTAGAACCCTATCCTTTTGATGGATTGCTCCACAGGACTCAGGTACACCATCTCCGGGTCACCATCTCCGCCGGTATTAGGACAGGCGCCGGTAGACGACATATACTGTGCTACCAATATGGGTTTATCTGCTTCAATCAGGTCCGGACTACTACTTTCATACTCATAGTAAGCGTTATTCAGCAAACCTGTTAATTGTACACCGTTACGTTTTACCACAGTAGTCGGATCTTTTACCACTACTTTATAAGGGTTGGTCATAAAACTACTAGGCGTATTATCAACAGAACTCGGCGCTGTGAGATAACGTTTTCCCCATGCCTGCGAAGGAAATACCTGTTGAATATTGTTATCCCCACTGGATCCAAAGTTACCGGCACAGGCAATAGCTGTACGGCTACTGCCAGAGAACACCGCTACAGGGAAACAGGTATCATTGACATTGGCAATTGACCTGACAGTCGTACCGGTCATTTCATGTCCGGCACTTCCACCAAGCGATGCACCTATTACCTGATAGATCTCTCCCCTGTTCAGGGTAACAGTAAATGGTACACCAGGCAATTTACCATTACGGGTAGGTACGGAAGGCGTGATCTCAACTACTGTATTATTTTCTTTCGCTACTACAAACATCCAGGAGAAACAGTCAAAGTCGTAGTCCTGCTGACTGTTCAGTGAAACATAGTAATATCCCCAGGTATCCTCCGGCATCAGCATAGTCGCTCCTGAAGAAGCACTGCCATAAATATGTGCATAAGCCACAATAGGAACGTCGCTGACGATATGAATACCTTTCCGCTGGAATAAACCTTCCCCACCGGTACCACCGAAAGTGGGCGGTACAGAATAAAGTCTTGCGTCAAAGGTCCCCGTCTTAGGGATCTGGTCTGTTGCAATAACAGTATTGGCAGGAATTGAATAAGATCTCGACCAGGTGGTGCCATCAATCGTGACGGTAACATTGGCAGGTTCTTCTGCACTCAGATAGAGTACCATTTCCTGCGAGTTACCTCTGTTGGGCTCCATGAACTGGTGATGGCCATATCCTACCCAGAAGCTCTTTCCTCTGTTGGATAAATTCTGACCATAGGTTTGCAAACAGGTTAACAGGATTATTAAGGCAGCGGAGCAGCTGCGGAGCAACATCCTGCTGCTGTTGCTCCCGCCAGCAGGCGGAGAGCAATAGCAAGCAAAGAGTTGGGTTGATCTGAATGTCCATTTCTCCATAAAACCATTTTTTAGATTACCTCAAGAGGTTGAGCGTACCTTTTCTTTCGATGCTGGTACCATCAGCCAATTTCAGTTTACAGATGTAGATGTATACACCGGAAGGCTGCGCCTTACCTCTGTAACTTCCATCCCATCCCAGGTTCTGATTATTGGATTCGAATATTTTCTCACCCCACTGGTTGAACACCATGAAATGAATTTCTCTTACTACAGCGCCATATACCTGCCATGTATCATTCAGACCGTCACCATTTGGCGAGAAGCCTGATGGAATGTATACGCCGTCTGGTAATGTCTTACCTGTAACAGCCTGTGACACCTTGTCCTCACAACCAGTAGCTTTCACCATCAGGGTAACTGACTGTTGTGGTTTCAGACCTTTTACTACATGTTCCAGTCCTTCACTACCGGAAGATGGCGCCGTCCAGGTTGCACCATTATCTGTAGATACCAGGTAACCTTCCGCACCTGCGATTTCATTCCAGGTGAAGCGGATCTGGTCTACACCGATGGAATCTACTTTCAGTACCGGCACCGCCAGCTGTGGTTTCACCAGTAATGTAGCTGGTGTACGTGCCACACCGGCACAACCGCCCTTGGTAGTTTCTACGTAGTATACCGCCGGACTTACCGCATCTTTGATTTCCAGGCTCGTACCTGTTATGATCAATGCACCACCGGTGGCTGAATTATACCAGCTGTAGGTAGCATTGGCATCCGGATTCTGCACGGTGAATGTGGCATCCGTATGCGCACATACAATCAATGTATCCGACGTCAGTGCAGCTGCACCTGGCTCGTTTACAACGATCTTCTTCACGGTATCTCCCACACAACCATCTTTCGTGATCACCCGCAGGGTATCTGTGTATTCACCCGCAGCAGGATATTGTTTGGTCACATTGCGTGTTTCAGCAGTCGTACCATCGCCAAACATCCATTTCCACTTGCTGATCGCTGCATTGTTTTCTGTTGTTGCTGTCCCGTTCAGTACCGCGATATCGCTGATACAGCCGTTGTAGCTGATGGCGAAGTCTACATGCGGAGCAGCCATTACTTTCACTTTCAGATAAGTAGTGATACTATTGTCACAGCTTTCGATAGCCGGGTCAGTCACTTTCACAGGAATTACATAATCACCCGGAGCAGAGAAAGAATAATCTGTCGTCAGTTGGAACTGGTAGTATGTCACACCATCTATCACCAGCGTATCGGCAGCTACCGGATTGTTGGTAACGATATCTGTTGCCGGCGCCAGGTTAGCGACTTCACTCAGCTGCCATGTCAGTGTTGATGGGATCATTGGCAGGGTAGCACTCAGTCGGAACGGCGTCTTCGCACAGGTGTAAGCATTCTTGGCAGTCGTCTGATTATTTGTATTTGTAAAGGCAGGCTGTATGTTCAGGTTCCTGATCTGCATAGCTACGTTGTAAGCATAGCTGACATTATATCCAAAACCATAAGTAATAGCGGTGAATGCAGAATCACTCTTCACAGTGCTCAGTCCTTCAGTGGCATTCCAGCGTTTCACGACTACTACATAATCAGCTCTGTTCTGATGATTAAAAGTGTAGCTGAATGTATTGCTACCATCGATCAGCAGCGAGTTCAGACCCTGTTTATGAATCACCAGGGAAATGAAATTGGCACTCACGCCTGCATCTGCATTACGATAGAAGGTAGCTTTCTTCACACCTTGTTCAACCGGTGTCAGGTAGACCATTTCTACGTCTCCACCAGCTGCGTTGCCACATGCGCCATCATTAGCGAAATATTGTGCAACGGTTACCGGTTTGTCAGCGACGATATACTCTGCTACTTTACTTTCAAACTCATAGTAGCTGTTATTTATCAAGGTACTCAGTGGCAGTTGTGCATTGTTTCTCTTCACAATCGTAGCAGGATCTTTCACCAGTACGCGATAAATGTTATTCATCAGACGAACCGGATCTGTCATACCGGAAGATGGAGCAGACATGAATGTTTTACCCCAAGACTGTACCGGCAGGTTCTGTTGTACGATGTTATCACCATCTGCACCAACTGGTCCACCGGAACCACCGCAACCAAAGGAGCTGAAGCTGTTACCGGAGAATACGGCTACCGGGTAACATTTACCTTTCTCGTTCTGTATTGAACGAACGATACTACCGGAGAGGTCATATCCCTCATTCAGGTCTTTCGATGCACCTAATACCTGGTACACTTCACCTCTGTTCAGCGTTACCTGGAATGGCACACCTGCTGCATGTCCGCCTGCTGTCAGTTGCGAAGGCGTAATCTCTACAACCGAACTGTCGTTGTCAGCGATGATGTAGAACCAGGAGAAGGCGTCTGCATCCGCATACTGACGGGCAGTCATCGGACGGTATTCATAACCGTACGTACCCACAGGTAATAACAGGGTAGCGCCTGCTGTAGACGAGCTGTACTGGTGTGCATATGCGTTGATCGGTGCATCACTTTCAATACTGATACCGAAAGGATATAAACCTTCACCAGAGAGACGGGCATCACTCAGACCGGATTTTGGTATAAAGTCGGTAGTAAAGGAACCATTTGCAGGCACTGTATAGTCTTTACCCCATGCAGTACCATTCACTTTCACTACCACGTGTGCTGCTGTAGCACCTGCTACAAAGTGCAGCGCCAGGTTCTGATCATTATCGGTAATGAAACTTCTGTCATGACCGTATGCTACCCAGAAGCGCGTACCAGTATTCGAGGTATCTGCACCAACAGGACCATTCGGTTCGAAGATCAGTTTACCTCTCAGACCGGTGAATTTATCCAGGTATTGCAGGGCGGTATCAGCAATAATGTTTCTTGCCACGTCTACCGTACTGCTGTCGTTAACGATCCAGGTATTAGCAGCATCTGTTCTGCCCAAGCGCACATTCTTCTCTCTATCCATATAACCCAGCCAGGAATCCACATAGAATTGTTCCAGGTTGAATTTATAATTACCACCACCAGTTACATCGACATCTGTATAGAAGTACATGAACGGCGTACCCTGTGCCAGATTTGGCGGAACTACACCTGAATAACGTTTCAGGTTAATAGTAGCCGGTACAGCAGTATTAGGATCCCAGGTAATTTTAGCTACCGTGTCAGACCCATAGAGGAACTGTTGTGTAATACCCGGAGCAGGTGTGGCTGGGATTGCCAGCAATACTGTAGGCACTGCTGTTGGCAGGAATTCGTACGCACCCATATCAGGCACACCTGCAGTCAGCGTTACCGGTCTTGATTTTTTGTTGATATCGTGATCGTTGCCAGAGATCTGCACGCCACGACCATGGATAGCCCACACATCAGGATTTGTTAACTCAGGTTCCAGCGTATTAATGCTTGCAAATGCAGGCTTATGTACAATGGAACTGATATCGAGGTCAGAAGCTGCAATCCAGTCAGTCAGGTTATCATAATCATCACCTGTACCACTTCTGGAGATCAGCGTCGTACCTGTTGTATAATAAGTGTTGTAGTCACTGTTGATATAGTCGCTCAGCGCAATTTCAGCTGCGAGACCACCACCTTCATTAGAGAAGATATTGTTACGCAGTTTCACGTTACCATCCGCAGGACTTGTATGGGAGATATAAGCTGTTACATTCGCGCCTACTGCTGTAGAAGCATTGTATACAGAGTTGTTGTAGTAGTTAATATTATTACCCTCGTTACTGTATAAACCGTAAGCAACTGCACCGGTGGTCTTTACAGACACTACGTTATTCACTGTGGTGTTGTAAGAAGAACCCTGGTTCGCCAGTGCCCAGATCATACCGGTATTACCAGTTACAGCAATCACCTTATTACCTTCTACAAGGCCGGTAGCTGCAGCAGAACCTTTACAATCCTGCAATGCGATACCCCAGATAGAAGTACTCAGATTGCTGATGGTGAGTGTATTGTTGATCACTTTATAAGCACTGTCACCGGAGCTCAATACGATACCATAACCAGATGCCGTCATCGGACTCTTGATATCCACAATATTCCTGGATACTACGGGCCGGCTGACAAAGTTGATGTTGATACCGCTGGCAAATACGCCGCTCACATGATTACTGTCGACTAACAATCCACGTACTTCGTCATCGTTTGAAGTACCAGAGATGTGGATACCACTTGCACCGTTTTTAATGGTATTACCAACGATCGCGATGCTTCCACCTTTGAAGTCGTCAGCAAATACGCCGATTACAGCTGTATTATCTGTGGTCGCAACCGGCACATTGATCTTACTGGTCAACAGACTATCTTTTACAGCGTTACCGCCAAATACGACTGCACGGCCATTAGTGGCATCGGTAGCAGTAATGGTGATATTCTTATAAGTGATATAGCTGGCACTATCCAGTCTCAACACATAGTTTCTGGCTGCTGTACCTGCGTAGGTCAGCGTAACAGATGCAGGATCGCCATTCTGGCTACGGAAGGTAACACGGCTGGTATCCGATGCACCAGGGATCTTATGCATATACACCTGCTCTGTATAAGTACCAGGCACTACATCAAAGATCACCTCACCTGCGATACCACATTCCATCGCTGCTACTGCCGCAACGAATGAAGGGAAGTTCCTGTTGCCGGATCCTGCCGGGTTGATCGTATAAATACCCTTGATCAGCGGCTGATTCATATTTACGAAGGCCACTTCTGACCATGCTGTGTCTGTACCGCTACATACCAGCTGACAACGGAAGTAGTTGTTAGCACCCAGTTCTGTTTTGAATCCTGGTACATAAGCGGTGTCGCTGATATATACCCATGGACCGGTAGCGGAGTAGGAAGCCTGCCATTGATAAGTCAGACGACCTGCAGTCGTATTCTCAATCAGATCCAGGCTAACCGGCGTACCCATACAGATATTGTTATTCGGAGCTACTACTGCTTTACCCGCATTGATCGGCGTCTGGCATAATGGAAGACTTATTTCATAAGCACCTACATCCGGCGTAGTCGTACTTCTGGTTCTTCCCAGGATATCTGTAGCTACACCCTGTGGCACACCGGTATTATCCATTTTATAGAATGCCGGTTGCAGATTACCATTTGGCAGGTCAGCATAAATCGGATCGTAGTCAGTTGAAGCAGAATCTTTCTGCGTAGCAGCTTTCCACTCACCCAGTGTTTTACGGTCGCCATTGAAATAGCCGGTATAGTTGTCTTTACCACCTGCTTTTACATAGTAGTTATTATTCTGTATATCGGCATCTCCGTTCAGGTAGATCGCGTATTTTTCTTCGCTACCTGTGCTGGTGACAGTGATATTGTTATTGATAAATTTGCTGGTATTACAGAAATAGATATATGCGCCATAAGCTGTGTTCCATGTTTGTACAGATCCTTCTCTGTCAATGGAGATCGTGTTATGCAACGCAATAATATTGGTAGACCATGTCAGTGAGAGACCACGGCGGCTACCGTCTACATTCATATTGTATATGATGTTATTGGCGATAGTATCCTGTTTGGTATCGTCTGCATTTACATTGTCAAAGCTGATACCATATACCGTGTTGGTTGTTGGTGAAGGCGTACCATTAGACACTGCGTTGCGAAGCACTTTCGCATTGTTATGTCTGCTGGTCAGGGAGATACCATACAGGGTCCAGTCTGAACCAGTTCTGGTCGGACGGGTCAGGATATTATCTGTAATCAGGGTAAAGCCAGTGTAAGAAGCGTAGATACCTCTGCTGTAGTAATCTTTTATTTCATTCGCGATAATGCGGTTATTGGATGTACCTGCGTTAGTGTATCCCATCACGGTGATACCGTAGTAACCACCTGAGATCTTATTCTTACTAAAGGTATTACCAACACTGAATGTATTATTGCTGGAGCTTGCTGCATCTGTCTCTGAAGTACTCATTACGATACCTGCGTGGTCTCCGCTCGTACCATCTGTTTTCGTAATAATCTCACATTTAGTGATCACGTTGCTATCTGCGTGATTGAACAGCTGAACGCCCCATCCGTAGGTCTTCGTACCGGTAGCGTCTATTCTCAGACTATCAAAAGTGATATGGTCAGCCTTACGCAGTTTGATCACCGCTTTTTCTGCCCCATCATCACTGGAATAGTGAATTGTATTACCGTTACCTCTGAATGTGATGGTATTCACAGCAGACGCACCAGGAATTGAATCCAGTATCAGTTGTTCTTCATAAGTTGTGCGGCCTGCTACCACGTTAAAGATCACCGGACCGGCAATACCACACATCATTGCCTGTTTGGCGTCATTGAAGCTGGTAAAGTTCAGACCACCGGTAGGCAATGTTTTATCGATCGTATACGTATTCGGAGCGAGTGCACCATTCACGGTCAGCAGTATCGGCGTTGAATAACTGGTATTGGCGCCACAGGTCAACGCTGCTCTGTAATACAGAGTAGAGGTGGCGATGATAGTCGTATCAGCGTATTCAGAAGAAGTACCCAGGGCTGTGTAAGTACCGCCCAGTGTCGGAGAAGTCTGCCACTGATAGGTCTGTGTCTGTCCCATAGAGTTACCCGCCAGACTTACCAGTACCGGCGTACCGGCACATACAACCTGTTTACTCAGCTGCGTGGTGCCTCCTGTCGGCGGTGTTACGCATGGCGGCGGGGTGAATTCATAGGCGCCCAGATCCGGCGCACTGATGTTACGGGCTGTATTGTTGATATCAACTGCAACGTTCACTACATTACCCCGGTTATTCAGACTGGCATTGCTGGCGGAATAGTTATCCGTAGCAATATCCTGGTACAATGGATTCACCGCAAATGAACCGGCATCCTGCTGACTGGCAGCCTGCCATTCAGGTAAAGTAGGCAGATTCTTGGTGTAGTAACCAGTGTACTTGTTAGCCGCTGTCGGCGTGATAAAGATGTCATTCTTATCAGAGATCACATCGCTATTAGGATAAGCATTACCATAATACAAACCAAACTGCGCGATATTAGAAGTAGTAGTCAGCGTGATAATGTTGTTGATAAACTCCACACCTGCTGCGCCGCCTGTCTGTATATACCCTGCTATCTTGTAACTATTATTGGTCGAAGTAGAAGTACCATCCATGGAGATGGTGTTATGATAGATCTTAACATTGCTGGCATTGCTGTTATAGATACCATAACGGTTTGCCTGACCATTCAGATTATAGATCAGGTTATTGGTCACTTCGTTTTCCAGCTGGGAAATAGCCTCAACATTCTCAAGGAAGATACCATAGAAGGAAGAAGTGGTGGTCAGCAATCCACCGAAAGGATTACTGATCCTGTTACCATCGATGATCACTTTGGTACTCAGGTCCTGTAAGTGAACAGCGGCATAAGTGGTTACGTTATCACGGGTAGGACGGCTGAACTTATTATTCTTGATCAGCGCGTTAAATGCACCGTGTACATATACCCCTCGGTAATAAGACTCTGTAATGGTATTACCAGTCACCTTATTACGCTGGTTGGCTACAGAAGAGCTACCTACCAGTGTAATACCGTAGTAACCACCGATGATAGTGTTATCGCTGAAAGTATTGTCATCACAATTGGCAGCGCCTCTTCCTACCGGATCTGTAGCGGAAGCGCTCAGCGCGATACCTACATAGCTGGAAGAAGTAATGGTCGCCTGTAAGGTGATTGTACAATTCTTGATGGTATTAAAATCAGCGTCATTCAGCAGTTGTACACCAATACCACGCTGAGAAGACGTAGTACCTTTCGGTACTATTTTGAGATTATTGAATGTGAAGTAATCTGCACCATTCAGTTTGATCACTGCCCATTCTGCTGTACTTGGCGAAAGATTGGTGATGGTCTCGCCATTACCATTGAATGTAATTGTATTAGTAGCTGATGCGCCACCCACAGGGGTAATGATCAGTTGTTCGTCATAAGGGCCGCTACCGGTTACTACATTGAATACAACCGCACTATCGATACCACATTTTATAAAGTCATAGGCTGCATTGAATGAAATAAAGTTACCGTTACCGGCAGGCGCGTTTTTATTGATCGTAAAGACACCATGTACCAGTGCAGGGCTGCTGACCTGTACAGCGGTAGAATTAGCAATGGCACCACTACCGGAACAGGTTACCACACAACGGTAGTAGGTAGTAACTGTCTGTATCTTATTAGGCAGGTATGGTGTTGTAGCACCCGTGATGTTTGTCCAGTTAACATTGTCAGTAGAAGACTGCCACTGGTAAGTCAGACCCGTAGCAGCGGTGTTTCCGCTGAGGGAAAGTGAAAATGACTGTCCGGAGCAGACAGTCGTCTGTGTCGAAACAGTCGTACCTGCCTGCGGCGTACCTGTACACGCAGCGGCAGGTGTGTAATTGAAGATGATATCAGGACGAGTGGTCATGGTACCTGTGTTGGAAACATTTGTTGTACCACAGAGGTTACCCAGGTTATCCGACCTGAATGTATGAGAGCCATTAAAACCCAGACCTGTTGTCCATCTTACACTTGGGTTATTGGTGAAGTTGTCGCCACCATTACATACTTCCACAACGATATTATCCGTACCATTCCAGAAGAAAGCGGGCAAGGTGTTGAAGGAGTTGACACCAACAACCGGCTGATAGTTCACCGGTCCGAAAACAGTTGTATTGACAGGTACCCAGCTGGCGGCATCGAGTGTCGCAATGGTAGTGCTGCCAATTTTAATAGTGTAGTCTTCAACAATACCGGTACTATTCAGGCTATTGACAGTAAACTTTACTGCGTTGATATAACCCGGTTGCATACCGGCGGCTGTCAGCTCACTGGCCCGATAAAGGAACTGTGATCGGGAACCTTCGTAATAATCCTGCAATGGACAGGGGTAACCGGTGCTACCATTGACACCGCTGTTAGACCCGATCGAGATGTCAATCTGTGCAAAAGTATGCAGACCAGATAGCAGCAACAGGATCAGGTATAAAGAAGCCTTGTATAATACAGAAACAGGCTGATTTTTCATGGCTGTTTGTTTTAAGTATTTCTTTCTTTAAATAATGCGATGGCGAATGCCATTACTGCTGCCAGGTGATCCAGGTTCTGGCATCTTTTGCATTGACCATGTCATAGGAACTTTCGCCTGTCTGCACGAAATAAAAGCCTTCACTTTCCCGATATTTGGTAATGATGTTGCCAATGGTTGCAGATTCATTTTCAGGAATCTGACCAAAGGCGAGTCCTGAAAAATCAAATGTTACGGTACCATTCGTATTGAACACTGGTGTAAAAGCGGGGCCATATGGACGCTCGGCTGGCAGTATACCTGCAAAGTCATATTCGCCATCGTAAACGGGGTAGTAAAACATGAAGTTGAAGCCGGCAATGTTTGTCACACCATAGGCATCGTCCACACCATCCACATGAAAACCGCTCAGCGAAGCCCAGTAGCTTTCAGTGGCAGCAGCACTATTGTACCAGCGTTTTCCGGCTTCTTTATCCAGTACCTGGGGTTTGATGGAACTGGTAATCACCGCACTATTCTCTCCTGCTTTCATGGTCAGACGCTGTGCTGACACATCCCATTTGATGTCAGAGAAACTGGCAAAAGACACCGCGCCATCTCTGAAAGGAGTCGTGAACGATATACCATTATTATCGAAATAATAATTAGTCCGGAACTCCTTCTCGCCATTATTGGAGATCCATTTTAAAGTAATACGACGATACAGCTGATCAACATATATATCGTACTTGTTACTTCCTACAGTCAGCAGTTTGAAATAAGTAAGGAACCGGGAAAATTTATTGAACTCCCAGTTCCGTTTTTTATCGTAATAATCCTGTGCCTCCTGCGAGGTAGCTTTAACGAAAATGGCTTTACTGCCATTCAGTCGTCCTGTAAGTTTTATGGTGTCACCATAGACGCCGTCTATGGCAAATTCGAAGTCAGAAAATAAACCCTTTCCATAGTATCCGCCATTCTTGCTGGCATCCGGATCACACAACACGTGGATATAGGAATAGGTGTCAAACAACAGACAAGGTTGCTGTAATGATTTCAGGCGGAAACTGCTGGTCCGTACAGTTACAGCAGATACCGAATCAAAATCTGAAAACATATCCACTCTGTTGCTGCTGTCAAATTTGAAATAAAAGCCAAAAGCAGTTCCTTCCAGGGCGGAAGGATATACCAGCGCTTTCCAGCCATTCGGAGCGCCTATAAGCGTTTTATTATAAGCAGCGAGTGTTTCGTTGATCCTGGTGTCTGGCGATTCATCAAATACATCATCGTACTCCTTCCGGCAGGAAGCAAGTGCGACGATGATCAGTAGAAAATATAATGATAGATTTTTTCTCATAAGGAGTGTTGATTGATCTTGGTTGATAAAGGCTTAGTAAAGCAGCTGTACGATGGATTTTCTGGTATTGTCCTGCAGACTATAGAAATCGACTTTATGGGCAGTTTTAAAGTAACTCACTACCATCGCTTCTTTCTGACGTAGCCTGTCTTTTGCCTGTGCCTGCGAACTACCATTCACACTGGTTCCTTCCGGGATGCTGTTCACTATTCTATCAAAGCCCGCTTTTCCTTCTATGAGCATCATAGCGATCATTTCTACAAAGTCTTCGTTTTCATTGGACATGGCATATGCTGTTACAAATCCGTCTTTTCTTGCTTCGGAATCAGCGATATTGTTCCAGTTACCAGTGTAATAACCGGCGCAGATCTTCTTAAATTCTACCGGGTACATCACTGTCTGATGTAGGATATGTCCGAATTCATGTTCTATTACATGAAAGATTTGCTTTACGTTTCCGGTATCGCTCTTTTTATATCCTGGCATTTCTTTCGTGCGGAAATCATTGAGCAGGTACATCACTACTTTACGACCGCCTTCTGCCGTACCCAGTGTAATGGTTCCATTGTCGTTCCAGCTGGCGCTACCTGACAGGATAAAGAATTTAGGACAATACTTCTTGAAGAAGATCGCTCCTGCTTCTCTGATGTAATTATCTATCCACACTTTTTTAATCGCCCTGATAGCGGGGATTACTACCTCTTCTCTGGGAGGCACCAGGGTCTTGGTAACATCAAACTCAAACTGGTCCCATTTATACTTTACTTCAATATTGTAGGGAACAGTCATCGTGTCGTGTAACCAGGCATCTAAAGATCCCGGTACCCAGGTATCGCCACCCAGGCCCGGGATATCTTGCACACCACTGAGGTCGTCTTCTTTCTTTGCACAGGCTGCGAATGCGGCTACTGTCAGGATCAAGAAGAATATTTTTATACGTTTCATATCTGTGAGTTCTTGTATGAATGGTTGCTATTATCTTGGATTCAATGTGATACCTGAATTAGTAGCAGAAGACGGGATCTGTAATACACGGCGTTTATCACCTGTTTCCAGTACCATCTTTGCACCTTTGTCGGTATAATGGGTAACAGCTGCTTTGTAGCGTTGAATATCAAACCAGCGGTGTCCTTCCTGTACATATTCTGCACGTTTGAAATCAAGTATGGTTTGCAGCAGACCGCCCCTTACATCGGTAATACCGTAGTAGGTCCTGATTTTAGTTTGTGTAATTCTGTGTGAAGCGGCGTTGTAGTTAGTGATACGTTTGCTGGCGAAGAGATTCAGGTCAGTCAGTACGTCATTATTGTTACCGAGATAAGCATTGGCTTCTGCCCTGTTAAACAATACTTCTTCTGTAGTGAACAGCGGTATCATTACATAAGGATCTCCGATCGTTGCGTTTACGGATGCTTTTACGAAATACTCCGTCAGTTTTGGTACGAAGTAATCTCTTGTACCGTAGTAGTATAATGGATATGCATAGCTGCCACCGCTTACATTACTACCCAGTATTTCAATCTGTTTATTATAGGTCAGTCCGTATCTGTATTGGGCTACATACCTGCCATACATAGACTGGGTTTCTACCAGCAGCAGGTTCGCCTTTTCTGTTGCCTTAGCGTAGGTATCCCAGATGGCAGCAGGACTGAGTGTTTTATAGGTCGTATTCCATGGGCGCATATTGCTGGCCAGGTCATTGTTAGGGAATACCTGGTTAGCATATTCCAGCACCTTCTGGTAGTCTTTCTTAAAGAGATAAAACCTGGTAGCGAATGCGTAAGTGGCTGACTTATTGAAATGATAGCGCGGTACTGCATAATTTTCATCACTGATCAGTGCCAGACCTGCGAGCAGATCTTTCTCGATCATCTGATAAGTATAGGCGACTGTCTTACGCTCATATTGTTTATTCACCACTTTCTCCGGTTCCGTTACGTAGGGAATACCCGGATCAGTAGCGGCGGTTGCTTCGTCGTAGAATTTAGAGAAAAACGTTACCAGCATAAAGTGTGCATAGGCTCTTGCCACCAGTGCTTCTCCTTTCTGTGCGGTGTAACGGCTTTTATCGGGAGCTGCCTCGCAGGCTTTCAATGCATTGTTTGCCGCCGCGATAGCAGCATAGCAGGCCTGCCAGTAGTATTCCGGAGAATCCTGTTCCGTAGCGGATACATCATTGAAGAAATAAGGATCGAGGTTCGTTCTGTCAGTAACACCGGCGCCCTTATCTTCCACATTGTCAGACATGGCTTCTGCAAACACAATATAGTTGGCCTGAGGATAAGCGGTACCCAGTAACTGGGATACCTTTGCAGGTGAATCCAGTTCTGTCCAGGTACTATCCGGCGACTTATCCAGATATTTATTACATCCGGCCATGGCTATCAAACATCCTGCGATAATAGATGCTCTTGTAAAAAATTTCGTCATAACCATCTTATTTAGAAACCTGCTTTTAAGGATAGTGTAAATTGTTTCTGTATCGGCTGCGCAACACCACCTGTGTTGAAGAACTCAGGATCCTGTCCTCTCAGCTTTTTGTCAGCATAGATCAGCCATGGATTGATAGCCGCTCCAGTTACTGAGATATTGCTGAAAGCTGTTTTTCTCAATACAGGTGCTGGTACCAGCCAGGTCAGTGATACCGTTTTCAGGCGGATCATATCTCCCTTTGCTACCCTGGCAGTTGAATAGTTATAGTTATTGTAAGGATAAGCACCACCCAGGAACGCCTGCTCGAGTCCATCCAGGATAGAAGGTGTCTGTGTTTCCTTCTCATCACCCGGCATTATCCAGCGGTCATAAAATTCTTTTGGCATTGCATCCAGGTCGGAGTAAGCTGTTTTGAATGCAGGATAGAGTCTGATCTTGTTGCCCCATTGATAAGTCACAAATACGTTCAGTGACAAACTCTTATAGTGGAAGGTGTTATTTACACCACCATTTACAGGAGGGTCTACAGGGCCCTGGTATACCAGGTGATCCGTGTTCAGGTCCTGCAGGAATACATCCTTGCTCAGGCCACCATGCTGGTCAACAAACTGTGGTGCACCGGTGTGCGGATCCAGTCCTTTATATTCAAGGGAGAAAAGACCCCTTACAGGATAACCTTCTTTGTTACCACCTTCTGCTACTACGAGGTCGAAGATGCGCGGGATGTTCTTCGCATTGGTGATCTTATTGGTATTATAACCGAAGGTCACGCTGGTTTTCCATCCCCAGTTCTTACGTTTGATGATATCGCCGCCTACGAGCAGTTCTATACCTTTCGATTTCATATCTGCGTAGTTGGCTGCTTTGAACGTTTCACCACCGATACCGGATGTTTTGATGATACTGATCAGGTCAAAACTATTACGACGGTATGCATCGATGGAGAAGTTCAGTCGTCTGTTGAGGAGCGTACCATCCAGACCGATGTTAGTCGTGTAGAGTTTTTCCCATGTCAGGTCATCATTCTGAAGGTGAGCGATCTTGATCACTGATTCTACTTCATCGAGGTGTGTTCTTTTCGTGTTAACTGTCTGGAATACGATATTGGAGTTGGTAGCGGGGCCAAGACTTGCCGTCAGACCGTAACTTCCTCTCAGCGCCAGGTAATCTACCCAGCCCAGGTCCTGTACGAAATCTTCTTTATCGATATTCCAGGAACCAGACACGCTCCATGTTGGTAACCAGCGGGCGCTCTTGGAGCGTCCCAGTCTGTTGGAACCATCGTAGCGGGTAGTACCGGTCAGGTTATACTTACCATCCAGTCCATAGGTAGCGGTTGCAAAGAAGGCCGCAAAGCGGTCATAATCCTTGGCCATACCATAATATGGGAAGCTGCTCTCTATGGTCTGTTTAAGGATACGGTAGTCGGTAAAAGGTACCCCACCATTATTATACTGGTAGCCGTAACCTGTATTGGATGAATTCTGACGGTCTGCATATTTTACCTGCTGACCCACCATTGCCGTAATACTATGACGTTGATTGATCGTTGTGCTATAATTCAGACTATTACGGAAATCGAAGTTGAGCAGCTGGTCTTCTGTACGGTTATAGAAACCACCATAAGGCAATACGATCACCGGTAATGCATCCGGATTATTCGGATCGCGGTAAAGGAATTTGTTATTTTCCGCGATTGTCGCATTGTCCGCTGCACGATAAGCGTTGGCCATGTTACTGTTCTCCGTGATCTGGTGTTCGCGGGAGGATTTCACATAACGAAGCGCGCCTACAAATTCGTAACGCAGGTTTTTAGTCACCTTCCAGGATACATCACCCTGAAGACGCAGGTCCATCATACTCAGGTTCAGGTAGTTATTAGCCGATTCATTAATAATGTTGAATGGCGCATAATTCCTTCTGAAATATTCGAGTTTTCCGTCCTGATCATAGGCTGTCAGGGTACGGCTGGTGTTAAGGGCATAACTGAACGGATTAATGTCAAAATCGCGATCGTATTGCCCTTCTACAGGGTTACTGGTACGGGACAGTGCACCCGGCGCTCTTTGCTGACGGGCAGAACCCAGTACAGAGAAACCGGTGCTCACTTTTTCAGAGATCTTGTAGTTATTACGGAAGTTCAGCGTATAACGGCTTACTTTATCTGCAATGGTCCAGCCGTTGTCATGATAAAAGCTGGTAGAGAAATAGGACTGACCCTTGTCATTACCGTTAGAGATACTCAGGGAATGTTCCTGTATGAAGCTTGTCTTAAACAGGATATCAAACCAATCAGTATTAGCCGAAGCGTAACGTTCCAGGAATTTGCGTTTTGCAGCGGGCGTATTTTCCAGTGGGAAATTACCTTTATCATCTGCGTTCAGCATTTCATACATCTTACCGTATACGCCGATATCGCCACGGGAAAGTATATCGGAAGTGAGCATGCCCTTCCGCTCCAGCTCTGCCAGTACTGACATCTGCTGGGCGGAGTTCATGATATTATAGTTGTTATAGTTAGGCTTCAGCTGAGTGCTGTAATTACCACTGTAGGTAACGACAGGTTTTAAACCGGAACGTCCTTTCTTGGTAGTGATCACCACTACGCCGTTCATCGCACGTGCGCCGTATAATGCGGTAGCTGCCGCATCTTTGAGGATGTCGAAGCTTTCAATATCGTTCGGGTTCAGACCTGCTACAGCAGAACCCAGCAATGTGGTCGGGTCGCCGCTGGACAGCTGGTCGTTAGAGATATTCACTACATCTTCCAGTACCACGTTATCAACTACCCACAGTGGTTTGTTATCACCATTGATGGAGGTAGCGCCACGTACGCGTATTTTAGGCGCTGTACCAAAAGTGCTGGACACGTTCTGTATCGCCACACCAGCCACACGTCCTTCCAGCATACGGCTTACATCTGCCATACCATCGATCTTGGCTTCATCCATTTTAATACGGGCAGCAGCACCGGAGAATTTGCTTTTATCAATATCCTGGAAACCTGTCACTACTACTTCCTGCAGTTTGGTTGTTTTCTCTTTCAGCTGAATGTTGATTACGCCATTTTTATAAGCGGCAACACTCACTTCTTCCTGCTGATATCCGGTAAAATTGAATACCAGTATGGCATCGGCAGGAACGCCTTTCAATTGAAAAAAACCTTTTTCATCAGTAGTAGTACCACGGTTAGTCCCTTTAATAATAATAGCTACGCCGGGTAGTGCCTCATTTTTTGGGGACGCCACCGTACCTCTTATGTCCTGGGTACGGGGTGCTACCTGGCGTTCGCTTTCCGGTACGGAGAGGCCTTCCATTTTTTTTTCAACGGGCCGGATCACTACACGGTCGTATACAACCGTATAGGAAAGTGATAGTGGCTTAAGCAGCTTTTTAAGGAGGTCGCTCACTTTTTCATTGTGAGCGTTTACATCTACCTTATTGCCGACAATCGTTTTGTTGCCTGCATAGATAAAAGAGACTTCTGCGAGATTACCGATCTGGTCGAGTGCTTCTTTCAGCAACACATTTTTCAGTTCCAGAGAAATCTTCTTGTCGAGCGCATCCTGTATTCCTGAAGCATTTGCGGGAACTGCGATGGCCTGTGACAACAGGATCAGCAGCGCAAGCACGGTCAGGCGGAGGGATAGGGTTGCCTTCTTCAGCATTTCGTGTATGATTTGATTTTGGTTCGGTTCGGGAAATAGCATTCCATTACCAGTCCTTGCGGGACCAGGGCAATAGGGCACCAGCTGCGGTGCAGTTCAATTTTTATCGTTACTGAGTTAACTCAAATAGGGTATAGTTAACCGGATGGCGTTCTTTCCTGAGTCGTCATAAAGCGATTTAGTTTGGTTGTGTGCAATATTTAATCTACGTATAATAAAATAACAAGCTGGCTAGCATACATGTGTATGCTCAGTACATTCTAAGGCATCAGGCAGGTTAACTGTTGGCGATGTGTCTTTTGTCCTATTGACAGTTACCTCCGGCAATCATATAGCCGTTTCCATTTTTATCCTTATTGATTTTGGCGTTCAGCGACACTGCGATCAGATCGAGTGCCTTCTCCAGGTCATCCACAATGTTTACATCTCCATAAAATGCACAGTGCTGTATTCGTTTATCTAATCTGATCTCCGCGTTATAATATCTCTGCAGGTCGTTTACTACTTTTATAAGTTCTTCTCCATCATATACAAACCGTCCTTGTTGTTTCTGCGAATAAAACCGTGCATCATCTGTGGCATCAGACATTTCAAGCAGATGCGTGTCCTTGTTATATACCGCACTCTTGTTGGCTGTCAGGATCAGCTCCTTTCCCTGCTGGTTCTCCTCTCCTTTTGCCTCCACCTGTACCATACCATTCAGCACCACTACTTTTGCCTCAGAACTGTTTCTCACCTCCATATTAAAAGAGGTACCCAATACCCTGGTGCTGATCAGCGATGATGCTACAATAAATGGATGTGCATCATCTTTTTCTACCTTAAACAGTGCCTCACCTGTCAGTGTCACATTACGTTCTTCTTTACCATAGCTGGTAGCATACTGTATAGTCGTTCCGGGTTCCAGATACACAATAGTCCCATCGGGCAGTGTAAATGTCTTCCGTTGTTTCTCCGCTGTAACTAAAAGCTGTTTTACGGGTTTTCTGAACAGGCTCAGAATGCCTGCTCCTGCAACCAGGATAATAATGGCGGCAGCAGCTACTTTCCAGCGACTGAACCACATACTTCTCACAACAGCGCCCTTCGGTAAGCTGATGCGCTGATGTATCTGCTCCAGTATGCGCGCTGAGTGTTCTCGTTCCAATACTGGGTCTGTGCTTTGCAGGTCAGCCTCATATGCTGCTGATGCTGCATCCTTCAGATCCGTTAGATCGTTCTCATTTAAATACTGCAGCAGCCAATCCCGGTCTTCCTGTTTCCACTCCTTTTGTTGCAACAGTTGCTTTAGGTATTCCTTCCTGTTCTGCACTATTTTAATGATTATTTAACCTAAATACGGCGCTCCTCAGTATATGGGTGGGTGTGTTTACGAAATTTGTTACATATTCTTATTAATAATGTGTCCACGGTGATTTTGGTTGATAATTGACATATGTTTCTAGTTGTACAACAGCACTGACCTTGCTTTTCGTTATCATGCAAGGGCAGGCTGTCACGGGTTTACGAACTAATTCTTCAGGAACAACAGCAGCAACAACACATATTTGTGCTCCTTGTTCTTCTGAATGTATTCATTAATACGGGTCATCGCGATGGATAAATGCTCTTTGACGGTGTTCCTGGAAATCTTCATTTCTTCTGCTACTTCATCGTATGTTTTACCTTCGAGTTTACATAGGGTGACAATCCTCTGTTTCTTGGGAGACAACTGTGAGATGGCTTCTTCCAGCAGGTGATACTGGTCTTCATAAGCACCGGGATTGTTTTCCCAGTCGCCTGCGTCAATCTTCAGATTGTATAACTCCTTATGAAAAGTATGCTCGCGTAGTTTCTTTCTCAGATAATCTACTGATAGATTAAAACTGATTACAAACAACCAGCCGGCTACAGACTGACCGGCATTAATATCTTTCCTCTTTTCCCACAACCTGGCATAGACCTCCTGCAAAATATCTTCTGTTGCAATGGGCTCCTTAACAAACTTGAAAATATTTCGGTAGACTGCCTGGTGGTATTTCCAGTACAGGGCATCAAAGGCTGTTACATCATCGGCAAGTAATTTAATAACTAACTCGGCATCTTGTGTATTCATATCACGTCGTTTATATAATTCGCCCCTCTCGGTACAAATTATACGGCAGTTTTAATGGCTCCGGGTTTTCATTACAATGTTTTCTCCATCTTTTCGACATATAAAATAGTAACAATTCTTTTTATTGTATAGCATTTTATAACAAAAAATTAAATTAAAAGTATTTGAAATGTATTTACTGCTGTAGAAAAGGAGAAAACAAAAAAGGCAAAAAACAGAAGCCCCACCATTTCTAGGTGTTACTCCCGTTTTTTGCCCTTAAATGATCCTGTCAGACAGGAAAATTATTACTGCTTGATGATCTTTCTGATCTCGGTATCCTTACCGTTAAAGATCTTAATCAGGTAAACGCCGGTTCCAACGTTTGACAGATCAATCCTTTCGCCATTTACAATACGTTTCGCCGGTAATACGGTTTTACCGTCCAGAGCGAACACACTTACATAGAGATAACCCTCTTTCGTAGTCGCTGTAGTTCTCACAACCACTTCATTTACAAACGGATTCGGCAACACATTTAGGGTTGCATTCAGTTTGCTGTCAGCAGCTTCTTCTGTTTTCACCTTCTCAATATACTGTATAGTACCTGCTGTACGTGCAGCGGCAGCGGTTGATGGCTGTACTATGACAGATGAGGTCCAGTCATTCAGATTAAGCGGTGCACCATTTAATGAGAGGTCTACCAGGCAGGAGAAATCTCCTCTGAACAGGTAAGCATCCCCGCCGAAATTGTCGTGCTGATAGAGGATCACCTCATATCCGCTGGCCACTTTCAGCGAGGAAATGTCATCATTCACGACACCTCTTGCCTGCAACTGAGACAAGGTATAGCTACCTACCGGCAGGGTTACCGCATAACCGCCATAATTACAGTCTTTATATACTGTAGCGGCCGCGCCTGTAGCAGAAGCAATAGAACCGGTGATCGCATAGCTACCCAGTGAACCATAGTTAGAATAACCTGTATTCAGCGGATTCAGATAACCGGTACCCGTTACAGATACATAGTAAGTACCAGCACTCAGGTTGGCGCTGATCGCAGCAGAAAGGTCGTTTGGATTGCTGGTAGCTACCACGCCGCCGCCACTATTATATAATGTAGCCAGTATATCCAGGTTAGGATGACGGGTAGGTGTAGCAAAATTCAGTGATAATGCACCACCACCGGTAGTGAAGCTATAGAAATCCACATCGCCGGTACGCTCGATTACTCCATTGGTGTTAACAGCGCCGCCGGTGTTAACAGTCAGTGCAGATGCAGCACCGATAGAACCGCCTGCATCGTCTGTTCTGTAACCTACACCATAAGTGCTGCTGGAAATTTTAGCCAGGTCATCTTCCAGCTGGTTAGCGCTGGCGTATTCGCCTTTGCTCCACTGTACAACAGGTACATAATAACCTACACCCATAATAGGCGCCCAGTTACCATGACCGGCATAATAACCTTCTGAAGGGCTGGTACGGCCATCATGACCCAGACCGAAAGTGTGGCCTACTTCATGGGAAGCAGCATCGCCGGCACCTTTTACACCACCGTTGAATACCCAGCAAGGTGTTTCATTACCCCAGTTGAATGAACCGATGTATGCCACGCCACCTGCTCCAGGAGCAGCTGTATTGGTAGGCGTGAAGATGCAACGCATTCTTCTGTTGGCAGGATAGCTATTATATACTGCTTCGCTGTTAGTGATATTCAGGTTGAAAGGACGGAAGTCTTCACTTACCAGTTCCCATACTTCCAGCTGTTGTGCTTCTGTTAATGTAGCTGCTGCTGCATTGATCGGGTTACCGTTGTTCCACAGGGTACCGGATACATACTGTCCGTCGAAATCCAGCAGTACAACACCGTTAGCACCCGGGCGGCTTTGCAGTTCGCCAAGGGCCAGTGCAACATCATTCGCGCTGGCCGTTCTGCCGGCTGTTTCCTGTGGCGCCTTATTATAATCGATACACAACAGTGAATCCAGGGACACTTCTTTTACAAAAGCAGTTCCGGTATTGTCGGTATAGTATTTATACCCTTTTTTGCTGTTACGCAGGATAATGTTACCAGTAACGTTACCATCCTTTACCTGGAGGAAGAAGGAAGAACCTGGTACGTTTTCGATCTCACCAATCATAGATTCCATGTTCTTACCATCAGTACGACGGGTATTTACTTTACCGGTCAGCACGGTGCCCGGACCTACTTTCAGTTCGGCAGCGCTTACCAGTCTTGCATGTGGTTTTGTAGCCTGGGTACGGATATCCTGCAGGAGACCGGCAGGTGTTCCGAGACGATAGGGTTCTTTCTGCTGTGCAAAAGTAACAGCGGTTGCCATTAACGCCAGAGACGTGCCGGCTATATATTTTAACATTTTGCTCATAGGGTAAAACTGTTTGAAGATGTTGGTTAAAAGATGATGGTTTACAATTTGGTGATGCGGAACCAGTTAATGTTGAAGCCGCCGGTCTGCGCAAACAGACCAAAATTATAAGTGCCTGCGTTGATCGTCACGTTGTGGGAGATCGTGGTCCAGTTCTGCCATCCGCCGGTAGACGGAACATCCAGGTAACCGAGCACATTTGCACCCGCATTAACGTCAAGCGACAAACGTCCGCCACCAGTCTGGCTGGCAACGCGATATTCTACTTTATAAGTACCGCTTGTAGGAATGGTCACTGATGGATAAGCCATCCAGTCACCTGTTTCAATGTAACCGACATTTGATCCTCCGCCTGCGTCAGTAGTAGGTTCTATTTGAACGCCGGACATAGAGCTATAAGATTCGGCCTGAATAGTCGTGGAAAATGGATTGTTGTTGCCACCTGAATTCTGGTATACGCGCACATAGTCTACGTACATTTTTGCAGGCAGCGCTGCATTGTTCACTGTAAAGCCGGGCCAGTTACCGCCAATGGCAAAATTCAGCAGGATGAAGAAGTCGCGGTGAAACTCTTCTGTACTGCCTACATTACCGGCAATGTTGATAACGTTAAACTGAACGCCGTCTACGAACCATTTAATGGCATTGGCGTCCCATTCGATACTGTAAACGTGGTAACCTGTTACACCTACCGGCGTAGAGCTGCCATAGGAAGCATAACCTCCATTGGTGCCGGTCCAGTGTACGGTACCGTGTACATTGGCATCTGTGTTAACGTGTTCCATAATATCGATCTCTCCGCTGGACGGCCATCCTACGGAAGTGATATTACTGCCAAGCATCCAGAACGCGGGCCAGGAGCCCTGGAAAGATGGCATGGCGATACGGGCTTCGATCTTACCGTATGTCCAGGATTTTCTGCCCTGGGTTTTCATACGGGCAGAAGTGTAATTCATACCACCAAAGCTTTCCTGCTTTGCGGTGATCACCAGCTGACCATTTTCGATGGTCGCATTTTCGCGGCGATAGTATTCCAGTTCATTGTTTCCCCAGCCACCGGAACCGGTGCCGGTTTCAAATACCCAGTCAGGGCCTATACTGTTCGTGAATTCGTCCTGCCAGACCAGCTGCCAGTTCTGGGCTGACGCGACACTACTACCGAGTGCCAGACCAGCGGTTAACATAAGGGTCATCTTTAATGATCGCATCATACGGGTTTTTGTTTTAAATGGTTAATAAAAAGGGACTTGTAAATAAGGGAAACACTCTTTGCCGGAGGCAGGCGGTCAGATTATTGTTTCACGAATTGCTGTGTAACTCTCTTCGCGCCTTTTACATATACCAGGAGGTATGTACCGGCAGGAAGTTTATCAACACTGATATTGGTAACACCCCCTTTGGCGTTCAGTACCTGTTTACCATTCAGGTCATAAATGGTAATGACACCGCCCGGCTGGTTAAAGTCACCTCTCAGGTTGAGGGAAGTCGCAACAGGATTCGGGAAGAGTAATGGGGCTTTTTCAACCACCTTGTTGTCAAACAACGGTTCTTTCTCACTCGTTGCAGCAGTTGTACGTGCAGCGGAAGCCACTTTGGTGATGCGGATCCAGTTGATATTCCATCCGCCTGACTGTGCATAAACGCCCAGTGAGTAGGTACCTGCCGTAACATTTACATTGTGTGAAATAGTCGTCCATGTCTGCCATCCACCGGTCACTGGTACATTCAGATAACCCAGTACAATAGCACCGGAATTCAGGTCAAGTGATAACTGACCACCTGTGCTCTGGCTGGCAACTCTGTATTCTACCTTGTATGCGCCGGAAGTAGGGAAGTTGATGTTTGCATATGCCAGCCAGTCACCAGTTTCAATGTAGCCCACGTTAGAGCCACCACCTGCGTCAGTGGTTGCTTCCACCTGTACGCCTGACATGGATGTATAATTTTCTGCCTGGATGAGGGTGCTGCCCGTAGGCGGGTTAGTGCCAGTACGGTCTAATTTCACCTGGTAAATAGCACTTAATAAAGAATTAGCGCCTGTTGCATCCTGTGACAGTTCCCACATCATAATACCACCTCCCTGATCAAATGCCAGGTTAGTTTTACTCCTGATAGTAGGCAGACCGTTGTAGTAGTCACTACCGAAATAGTCGGAATTAGGATTTGCGCCATTCGCCAGCAAAGTAGCATAGCTATTCCATGATGGACGTGCGTAGAATGGTACACCTAATATTGCTTTTGAAGCCGGCAGACCTCTGCCAACCCAATAGCTCAGTGACTGTGATGCGTAAGTGTAAGTGGAATGTTCGTAATTATTATAATCATAAGCCATGAGGTTTAAGAAATCGACTACGTTAAATACGCCGTTGAGGATGCTGGCCCCACCGGTTCCTACTACTGCTGCTGTCAGCAGTTTGCCGTTATTATGCAGTGCTGTGGACAGCTGCTGCATCAACGCCAGGTAGTTATTGGCAGAAGCACCCGCGTCAGGGTATTCCCAGTCCATATCCACACCATCCAGACCGTACTGATTAACAAAATTCATGACGTTATTCACGAAGTTCGTACGGTAGGTAGCATTGGCCGCCAGTGATTCAAATGCACCGTCATCTCCGTTATTCCATCCGCCTATCGCGATCAGTACTTTCACACCATTGGCATGTCCGCTGCTGACAAGGCTGGATAACTTAGATGGGTTCTCAATTGGCTGCAGGCCACCTGTGGAAGTAGGCAAGGCAAAGGCGTAGTTAATATGCGTCAGTTTGCTGTACTGGATAGCGCTTACACTACCAGACCAGGAGGGCATATAGCCTACTACTTTAAACTGTGCAAAAGTTTGTGCGGACAGCAACAAACCTGCTGCAAACAGCAGACCTGCCTTCATCCATTTTTTTGCTTTCATGATTTATGTTTTGAGGGATTTAAAATGCGCCGGCCATACACCGGCGTTACTGATTGCAAGTTCCGCCCACCGCCTCCTGGCAAAGAAGTGTTTCCCTTAATACGTTCAAATACAAGAAGTGTAAAGCAGAACCTGCAAAAGGATTTATCAGCGATTTAAATGGTTATTTTCATTGTTTTACAAACTGACGGGTGATCATGCTGCCATTGTTGTTGAACACAATGGTATACACGCCGGTATGCAGTCTGGAAATATCCAGTCTGTTCGCCATATTACGGGCAGTCATGACAAGGCGGCCACTCAGATCAAAGATCTGTATACGTGCACCACTCAGGTCTTCGTCTGCCTGAAATTTCAACTCACCCGCAGCAGGATTAGGATAGAGCAGGAATCCTTTCGCGGATCTCACAGGGAGAGCGCTCTTCTGTATGGAAACCTCTTCAGCAGTCCTCGCGCCACTGCCTGCACGTACGATCAGGGAACTGGCCACGTCATTCCAGCCTGCTGCAACCAGACAGGAATTGCTTGCTGTCAGGGCAAGGGAAGTACCGCCAAAATTATCGTTCTGATACAAACGGGTACTGTAACCACTGTTGACGTTTAAAGAAGAAATATCATCATTACGGATGCCGAAAGACTGTAGTCTCGCCAGGGTATAATCGCCTGTAGGTAAACTGATCGCCAGACCTCCATAATTACAATCACGATAAAAAGTAACAGCCGCCGTACTCAATGTACCGCCGCCAAACACATTCCTGATAGCGGTGGCATAAGCCGCCGTCTGGGAACTGTTATCAATATCATCATACAGCCACATAAATCCACCTTTGATACGCGCACCACAACTGTTCTTCCAGGTGTTCAGCTGATTCTGTACCTGTGTTGTTGACTTCTCCGCGTCCCACAATCCCGCATACACCGGTATGGTACCGAAATTCCAGTTACAGGGAGAATTGCCTGCGCCACCGGCATAACACTGCAGGTCTATCCTGTCTACTGTACCGGGACGCTGGTTATTGGTATTTGTCGCCACACTCGTCCAGTATCCGGAATTCGTATACGGTACCAGACTTACCTTAAACCCCAGGTTACCCAACATCACAGCCAATGCGGTAGCAGAGCTGACATCATAGGCACTTTCATCATCAAAGCCGATAGCGTCCACCATGGGAAAGGTGTTGCGTAAAGCCTGGAAGTTTTTGTACAGTATACTGGTACTACCGGTACCCTGTGCGGCGATCAGATTTTTTACATTGGTAAAAGTGGACGAACCCCATGCGCTGAGACAAAATTCCAGCCGGTTAATGGTGGTGGGCGCTGACTTCAGTCTGGCCATATCATCCACAAAATTCGGATAGGAATTTCCACCGATATAAGTACCATTCTGCACTAAAGGAAATTCCGCGTTGAAGTTGAAATTACCGCTTGCATCAATGTGAATGGTCCATACCACCACATAGGTATAACCGGAATTTCTGAGTTCATTAATTGCATAACTGCGGTTTTTGTAGATAGGACCGCCGCCATAGATACCTGACTGTGCAGATACGCTTTCGCCAGCTGCCAGGAGCAGACAGCTGATCATAAAAACCTGTAATAGTACGTGTGTAAATTTCATCATCATACGTTGGAATTTAGCGTTAACAGTGAACCTTATTTATTCTGAGGGAAGTGAAAGAGCTTACAGAAATACAGGATTTAAAAGCAGCATATAGACTCTCGCTAAATAAAAATTAGGAATTAGGAATTAGGAATTAAGAATTGAGACTGTTGCAACGGCAGCAATTCTTAATTCTTAATTCCTAATTCCTAATTGGCTATTATAATCTTATCACCTTCGCAGCACTTTTACGGCCGCTCTGCTGATTGCTGGTTTTCAGTATCCAGGAACCTGCTGGTACCTGAGACACATCCAGATCAACGGTCTGCTGACCTTTAGCGCCTGCGACGATCTGTTTACGTAGGATAGCGTTACCATTCGTACTCCACAGTTCGATCAGTACTTTCTCACCCTGTGCAGCATTGATCTGTACTTTCAGCACAGTACCTGTCAGCGGGTTAGGGAATACGACCAGTTTGCTGTCTGCGTTAACACCATCAGGTTCAGGAGATACTACAGCTACTCTTGCCGCCGCACCACATGCACCCAGTGGTTTCCACCACCAGTCAGCAGTACCAGGCGTTACGTTGTACAGACCATTTGACTGGCTTTCGTACAGGACACCGTTATACACTACCTTATCTCCCTGGTTATATACTTTCGGGAAAGGCTCATAAGCAGCTACGCCCGCACAGTTACCTGTGTTGCCGCTACCTACCTGGATAGCTACAGCAGCGCTGGTTGTAGACTTGCTGCCATTGTCAGTTGCTACAGCTGTGATGCTGTAAGCACCAGCAGCTACGTTACCCCATGTATAACTGTATGGGCTTGCAGTTACTTCTCCCAGTTTGGTGTTGCCATTGTAGAATTCAACTTTGGCAATTGTACCGTCTGCATCTGCAGCAGTAGCCTGGATGGTTACTGTAGCCGGAGCAGAGAAAGAAGCGCCTGCTGATGGAGAAGTGATGCTTACTGTCGGAGCCTGATTACCAGGATTACTACCGCCACAATCACGTACATAAGCCCAAACCTGGTCAGCACCACTGTGCGTATCAGGCTGGTCGCCCTGTGTCCACCATTTTGCAGTGTAGATCTTACCGTTGTACACTACCTGCTGGCTGCCATTATATGCAATAGTAGCTGACCACGCAGCAATACCATCGCAGGTATTACCACCAGTACCATTTACTGTAACAGATACCGCAGCGGAGGTTGTTACGGCGCCGGCATTATCAGTTGCTACAGCTGTTAAGCTGTAAGTAGCCGCAGCTACGTTCGTCCAGGTATAGGAATAAGGTGCTGCCGTAGCCTGACCCAGTTTGGTCGCACCATTGTAGAATTCAACTTTAGCAATAGAACCGTCAGCATCTGAAGCACTTGCCGTAATTGTGATAGAAGCAGGCGCTGTGAAAGATGCTCCGGAAGCCGGAGAAGTGATACTTACAACCGGAGACTGATTGCCCGGCGTAGTACCGAAGAAATACGGATAATAGTTTGCAGCAAACTCACTATTGTTTACTTTATCCCAGTTCACTGACCAGGTCATGATACCACGCAGACCAGGATAACCAGCTGCTTTACGGATCACATAAGTACCACCGTAAGACTGACCTTTAGTCAGATAATTCAGTGCTTTTTTCACTTCTGCCGGAGCAGTGTAACCACTACCTGCAGCACCTGGTGCAGCTGGCAGACCGAAAGCTACCTGATCTTCACGCAGTGCAGGGAATGTCTGACTGGTACCTGATACCGGGAAGCCCTGCAACAGCATTTCAGTCATAGACACGATAAAGTCAGCAGTAGTAGAGTTGTATACTTTATTATCCAGGCCCATTACAGAACCGGTATTGTATAACTGTGGCTGGATCCAGGACAGTTCGTTACGCAGACCGTAAATGATTGGCAGATATGCACCTACCAGCGGAGAATATGTTGCGCCATAAGCGGTCTGTACATAATATGTTTCAGGCGCCATGGTCAGCAGACAGTTTTTACCCTGTGCCTTACGGTAAGAGATGATCTCTTTTGCAGCAGCGATCAGGTTAACTACTTTAGGCGTAGTTGGCGCCATGAAGTTGTTATCACCATTATTCAGCTGTAAGGAAGTACCACCTTCGATATCCAGGTCGAAACCATCGAAGTTGTAGCTATCCAGCAGGTTCTTCATGCTGGAGATGAAAGCTTGCTTATTGGCTTCTGTGTTGATCACCAGTGTACCGGTTTCACCACCCAAAGACAGTAATACTTTTCTGCCCTGTGCCTGTAATGTAGCGATATCTGCTTTGAAGTCAGCTACGGTTGTTCCTTCCGGAGTAAAATTCACAGTAGACAGATCGCTGCTGGTTGTACCAAACGCAACTTCAATCACATTATAACGGCTGTCTACATCGCGCAGACGGATGTACGGAGCGGAAGCAAGGTTCCAGTTCTGCCAGTAACCTACTACTACTTTGTTGTTATCAACCGGAGGGTTAGTACCACCGCCTGTCACTGTAACAGATACAGCAGCAGAAGTAGTGCTTGCGCCACTGTTATCAGTAGCTACAGCAGTGATGCTGTAAGTACCTGCCGCTACATTGCTCCATGAAACGCTGTATGGCGCTACAGAGTCAATGCCCAGGCTGGTACCGCCATTATAAAACTGTACTCTTCTGATGCTGCCATCGCTGTCAGTAGCATTAGCGCTGACAGTGATACTTGCAGGCGCAGTAAAAGTAGCATTTGCTGTTGGTGCGGTCAGGTTCACTACAGGCGCCTGATTTACAGGTGTGCTACCATCAGCAAAAACAGCATTGATTTTGTTAACAAGCGGAGAAGTAGTATTAGGACAATAGATAAGCTTGCCCTTAGCAACGGTACTGCTGGTCATGTTCAGCATGTCGCCGTATACCTGCCAGATGATCACACCTGCCAGTCCATTGTCCTTGATATATTTGGCCTTTTCACCTACAGAGCGCTCGTTATCATAGCTCAGGAAATAGTTGCCTTTCGTTTTATAAGGTACTTTCGCTACATCATCCCATCCTTCAGTCCAGCCGGAAGAAGTCTGTTGCAGGATATAGCTGTAGTTAGGCGTACCATCCCAGAGGTCTTTCGCCCAGTTAGTGTAGTCGGCACAGGTCTGGATAGGACCATCCGGTTGCACAGTCTCAGCGCGTTTAGTAGTAGCGCCATTCAGTGCAGCTGCACCGGAAGTCACTACACCACGACCATAGAAAGGCGCACCGATATTTACTTTAGACATATTCACGCCCAGTGCTTTCAGTGCTTTTACAGTTGCATCAACAGAGAAGTTAGTGTATTCTGCACCTGGGTAATCGTACAGGGGCGCATTATGACCGGCTTTGTTAGACCATCCGCCATTGTAGTCGTAGGTCATCATGTTATAATAATTCATGGAATTATTAAGACGGGACCAGTTAAAACCCTGCAGTTTAGCAGGAGAAGCAGCGAAAGCAGCAGTGATCAGTTTATTAGGACCGATTGCAGTTCTTACCGCTTCTACCAGTGCAGCGAAGTTATTATAATCGGCAGTGCTGTATCTTTCGATGTTCATACCCGGATCATTCGGATATTCCCAGTCGAAATCGATACCATCAAAGCCCATGTTCATCAGCTCAACGCAACCAGCTACGAATTTCGCACGTTTGGTGGCATCAGCTGCCATTTCAGGATAGTGTTTACACATGCTCCATCCACCGATAGAAGCCATTACTTTTACCCCTTTGGAGTGAGCCAGGTCAAGTACGCCCTGTGCGCCACCCTGTTTAGGTACAGATAAAGGGAATACACCGGTTTTGCCGGTATTAACATTCTTCCAGCCACTGCCTTCATTACGGTAGCCAAGCGTGTAGGCATAGCTTCCTTCTGAAATATAATACAGTGGAGCATCCAGTTCACCGTATAACAGGAACATATCCCAGCTGCTGTAGATATCTTCATTTACCAGTGCACCCGGCTCCTGTACGGCGCCTACCTGGTAGATGTTTTTGTTACGAAAGTCCCCGCTGTGTAAGGAACCGTCTTTGGCCACGCCAAAGAAAGAAAAGTTTAGGATAGTGTACTGCGAATAGTCCACATTCAGCTGGTTATAGCCCCCTTTGGGAACGATGCCGGCAACATCTTTCCACGCATCCCATTGGGTGATATAGCCTATCACCTGCTTGCTGTGGTTCTTCGTGGTAGCGGGCACCTGCGGAGTTACCTGCGCCATGAGCGGGGAAAGTCCCATCATGAGCAGTAAAAGCAGCAATGCATGTCTTACATAATGGTAAGACACCGCGCTACGAAAGGTAGAATTTACTTTCATTTATAACGGTTTTTTTGAGACGATATGGAAGTACTGGTTTATGTCTGCTAACATACCCGGGCCACAGGTAATATTACGATATCAGTTTGCTCTCTAATAGGGATGTGCAGATATAAGACCGGTTTTCACAGGTAAAATGGCATTTTAAGGTATTATGGTTAATTGTCTACTACTGGTTCCTAATTCCAGACTCTCTGATAAAGGTGTCGTACCTAACGTGGTATAGTACTATCCCAAATGTAATTTTTTTTGCCATAAAGAAAACGCCCTCCCGGTTCATTACCGGAAGGGCGTTTCTTATTGTAAAATGTATTCGGTTATTTGTGAATGATTTTCAACATTGTACGTCTGCTGTGCATATACTGTTCATCCGTACAAGGTACACCTTTACCGCATGGATCTTCAGGATCTTTACCGATGTTTTCGTAGTAAAGTCTCGTAGAAGGTACACCCTTACGTACCAGGTATTCAATTACTGCATAACAACGCAGTGCAGAGAGGTCCTTGTTGTATGCGTCAGAACCACGGCTGTCAGTGTAGGAACGAACCAGGAGTTTCCAGTCAGGATATTGGTTAAGTACTACCGCTACCCTATCCAGCAGGTTTCTTGACTTGGTGGTCAGTACCGCACTGTTATAGTCGTAGTAGAACTCCATGCCTTCCATCTTATGCTGTATAGCCGCATCCATTTCGTCCATTTCTTTCTCCTGTCTGGCTTCCGGTTGTGCGACTGCTACCGTTTCAACTGGTTTTGCAGGCGTTTTCTCAGGTGCTTTTTCAGGTGTTTTTTCTACTACCGGTTCTTCTGTTACAGGCGCAGTTACTACTGGTGCAGCTACGGCTACCGCTGGTGTTTTCACACCTGGTTTCTTAACAGGCGCTGGTGTTTTTGAACCTGGTCCGCGTCTTACAGGCGCAGCTGATTTAGGTTCCTTTGCCGGCTCTTCTTTCACTGGTGCTGCTACAGGATCGTTTTTAGCTACTACCGGTTCAGCAGGATGTGAAGTAGGTGCAGCACCTGGAATATCGATTGGTGCACTTACCGCCTGTCTTGGATTCGTCACAACCGGTTCTTCAGTCGTTTTAGACGAGGTCTGAACAGGATCTGCTACTGTTGGTAAAGTAATTGGTGCAACTACCTGTTGTCTTGGAGAAATGACGGTTGGTTGTTTCTGGCCATCGGCTTTTGCAACTGTTTCCGCCGGAACGTCTGTAACAACCGCTGTATTATCAGCGAGTGCAGGCACGTCTGGTTTAATACCCGCTTCGATCTCTTTATAAGGCTGCATACCCGGATCTCTCTCAAATCTTTCAGCGAAGTGCGTATCCATGAAGCGGTAGATATCATCGCTACCACCACCACCTGGACGGTTGGAAGAGAAGTAGCCTTCGTACATATTCGCTTTCATGATGAAACCCAGATCATCGCCACCGGAGTTGAAAGGATAACGAAGGTTCTGCAAACGGGTCCATTCAGCGCCTTTACCTTTTATACGGAACATATCAAACCCTCCCAGGCCGGGGTGTCCCTTACTGGAGAAATAAAGCATGTTATCTTCATTATAGGTAGGGAATGCTTCGTCGAAAGGAGTGTTGATGATCGGACCGCAGTTCTTAGGTTTACCCCATCTGCCGTTCTTTTGTTTTTCGCTGAACCAGATGTCCATTCTACCCTGTCCGCCCTTTCTGTTGGAAGCAAAGTACATGGTTTTACCATCACGGCTCAATGCCACGTGACCAGTAGAGGAACCAGGAGCATTGATCTCCCTCAGTGGCTCCAGCGGTCTCCAGTCGTCGCCTGTTTTCACTGACCAGAACACCATCATTACACGTTCCCCATTTACCGGACCGCGTTTTTTACGGTTGGCAATATCCTGCTGCCAGGAGTTCAGTGTAACGTAAATGGTATCCTCTCTTGCGTTGAAACAAACGGGGCCGATGTGATAAGGCACCAGGGCTAATAATTGCGGCACTACTTCTTCTACGAAAGTGTTGGCCACACCCTGGGAATATTGTTTGAAAATATATGCTTTGTAATAAGGCTGATTCGTACGTGTGTCAATCGCCGGGTTACGCTCTGGCAACAGATTCATGGTCATTTTACGATAACCGTTGGATACCAGCAGCAAACCCTGTCTTGTTACCCCGCTTACATAATCAGAACCGGAAGAACTGAGTTCCTTGATATTTTCCATCGCCATATCCAGACGGCCGGATTTCCAGACGATAGCACTATCACAACCCGCCATCATCACATTCTTCAGTCTGAGACTATCCTGTTTCCCGGTAGTGAATTTGGTGATCTGCTGTTTTGCTTCAACATATTTACCCACACTCTTCAGGACTTCTCCGTATTGCAGATATGTCACTGGCGGACAATCCGGACGGTCGACCATTTTCTCATACCAGAAAGCAGCATCCTCATACTGACCGATTTCCCGGTTGCAGAGTGCGATACGTTGCAGCAGATCTATGGAAGTTTTATCTTTCTTTTTATTAATGATCCTTCCATACAGAGATGCCGCTACAGCATATTCCTGTCTTTCAAAAGCTTCATCAGCTCTTACCCGAACGCTTTTCTGCTCCTGGCCATACAGCATCACCGGAACCGTCAGAGTGGTGCACAATAATATCGCGTAACAACGTCGTAGCATATAAAGATTTGATGATCTTTTAGAAATTAAAAATAGCGCGGATTAGACGTACTGAATAGCTTTGAATTAAATAATATACCGATCGAAAGTTCATGAGAGCCAGTCTGAATACCTGCCAGTTTGTTCATGCTATAGTCATAAGAATAACCTATGCGATATTTAGGCGAGATATAGTATTCAAGGATACCGCTGATTGCATTGGCCTTGTCAAGAGCCGTATTGTTCACAATAGATTTCTTGTTTAATACAGACAGGTTTGTTCTGTAAGAACCACCTACCCATAACAGTTCGTCGATGTGCATCATCAGTGTAGCATCCAATCCTGCAGGACCGGAGAAATCACTTTTAAACAGTACTGATGGTTTGAGGGAAATTTCGTCGTTCACATTGAACATGTAACCTGCAGTCACATACAGATGCTGTTTTCTGCGGATACTTTCGTATGTATAACCTCTCCATTTGTAACCGGAGCTGGTGTATTTGGATAAGAGATCCAGTACGGATACACCGATATAAACAGAAGGAGTATAGTAATAGATGCCTACACGTGCATCAGGTGTGGTTGCTTTCGCAGATCCATCAGGAATGATACGGTCACCGTTTGTTTCGTATATCAGGTCTTTACCGTCCATTCCATATTGTGTAGCGCCTACACCGAGACCGAAACAAAGACGGCGGGTGTCTTCTTCGTCGAGACGGATACGGTAAGCGTAAGAAGCATAGAGAGAGATTGCACTCTGTGGTCCCAGGTTATCCATCATCGCTTGAATACCAAGACCTACGTTGGCGTCTTTGTTACCACGGTTCAGCGGACCATCCAGAGAGATAGATCCGGTACGCGGAGCGCCTTCAAGTCCGGTCCATTGCTGGCGATACGAAGCGTTGAGGTGTAGTACATCCTTGTAACCCGCATAGGCCGGGTTGATTGCCAATCCGTTAAAAATATACTGGCTGAACTGGACACTTTGCTGCGCACGGGAACCTGCTGCAAGGCAAAGTAATAATACTACAGTAAACCATTTTTTTGTCGTGTACATAATTGCACTTTTAGGATCACAGTTCATTATCTAATAATCATTACCCAACCCTTATAAACAGTCACACCGGTGGCAGGGTCATTCAGTTCAAGCCGGTAATAGTAGGTCCCTTCGCTTAGTCCCGTCGCATTCCAGTTATTCTGATAATCTTTACTCTGGTATACAACTCCTCCCCAACGGTTGAATACGAACAACTGTGTGTTAGGGAATTTATCTATTCCTCTTACGAAAAAGTAATCATTCTTACCATCGCCATTTGGCGTCACCACGTTGGAGATCATCAAACCTGGTTTACCTTTCACTGCTTTGATACTGGTTACAGTACCTTTATCACAACCTGCTTCTTTCGGATCGCAATGGTAAGTTGGTTTGGAGGTAGAATCCGAGTTACCACCTATCTGTACCCTTGCTGTGTTATTGATACTTCCGATACCTTCCGGAATATCTCCCACTTTTACTTTAAAGTGCAGGGTTGCAATTGCGCCAGCTGCCAGGTTGTTAACTGCCCATACAACAGTGTTGGAACCATCGAAGTGCAGACCACCATCAGAAGCACTCTGGAAAGTAGTGAAATCAGGAACCGGGTCACTTACCTGTAATAATGGAATAGTGATGTTACCCGTGTTACGTACATATATGATATAAGACAGTTCTTCTCCGGAGTTTACGCTTGTTTCACCGCTGCTGTTCAATACAATTTTCCAGCTTTCGAATGAAGTAACGCTCTTGATCGGAATAGTAGTGGAAGGTTTGCCCAGACCACCCGGATCCGGCTGGCTCGGATCATTTGATAAAGCCGGCAATGTTGCAACAGAACCTTTACCGTTACCGTTATTTACATATGCAGTATTATCGATTGACTTCGCACCAGTCAGGTCAGTGGCTACTCTTACACGGAAAGTGCGGACAGTTGTCTGACCCGGGTCCAGTGAAGGAATAGTCCATGACAAGAGGTTATTGGCATCAGGTGTTACGTTTTCATCACCGTCGTAGAAGTTCGTATATACAGGTACGTAGTCAGTCACCAGGATATTGGTCAGTGTCTGTGAACCGGTATTCTTTACATGTATTACGTAGGTGATCACGTCGCCGGTCTGGATGGTACGGTCAGGACCTGTACCGATATAACCAGAGCTTTTCCAGGCAACAGTATTCATACCGTTATCTACCGGTGTTCTGGTAGAAGGCCATCCTCTGTCGCCACCCAGTGGAGCAGTGATATTATTATCAGCACCAGGACCGAAGGTATGACGCAGACCAGCGCCATCGCCCAGATCAACATAACCTGTATTATTAATATAGTCAACACCTGTCAGGTTAGCCGCCACATCCACGGAGATATTCACATAGATGGTAGCGCCTACAGGGATGGTTACATTATTATAGGTAAGTATATTATTGGAGAGACCACCATTCAGTCCGCCTCCGTTGGTGGCGCCAAAGAAAGTGGTATGCAGCGGAATGGTATCCACAATGCGCACACCTGTCAGCGGCTCGTCACCCGTATTACGGATGTAGATCCTGTAGTCGATCCTGTCACCAGTGGCCACAGCCTGATCTGTACCGGAGGGAGTATAACCATAGGTCATCCAGATCTGGGCTGACTTGGTATAAGGTTTTACACCTGAGGCGATACTGCTTTTATCTGTTTTACCTGCCGGCAGAGAGCTTGCCTTTGCTGGCAGCCAGGCCATACCCACTATAAAAAGGAGCATGAACAGGCAGTGGTCAGACAATTTTTTCATATCAGTAAGGACCAGGCCAACTCGTCGCTGCATAGCTTCTAGCAGGTTTACACGAGTAGAATTGTAACAATTTGTGCGCATAGGCTTAGGATTACTGCGGATAGTATGTTTTGAATGCTATTGTACCAATGTTAATCTCGCTCATTAGAAACGGCGCGAAGGAACTGTCATCTTATTATTATATACATATATCCGTGCAAGACGGTGATGACGGTCTGACCTGTGAAATACCGCTACCAGAGCGGTCCACAATTCATATAAGGCAGATTTTTTCATTGGTTATGGATTATGATTTATTAGTATCCGATAGTCAGGGATATAGTAAATTCGAATATAAAAATATCTATATTTATTGATAAAACAATATCTTTTTAAAAATTAATAACCCGCCACCCTCTCAACTTCTCAATTATAAATCAGAAGATTACAAATGAAAGTTGCCCTCATACTACCCTTTTAGGCGGCTAAAAATGGCCATTTTCCGGGAGGATTCACATGGTGTTTAATGCACATATAAGGACAGGGATTATCCATCCTGTAAAGGGGTTCAGCGCATTCAAATATATTTTTAACATTATACAATAAAGAGGCAGGTACTCAACGTTATAGCTATCTTCATCGCGTACACGAAATGCGATGTTATCCACATTTTAAACCCTGAAAGCAATCGTTTTTGTGGATAACTTTTCAGGGAGTACTTGTACGCATATTTTGAGTAGCACTTTTTTCTTAATATTATTTTAACTGATTATGATAGATATTGAGGGCTTTTGTGTCAATGAAAGTCATTGACATTCATCGATGGATTGATAAAAAAGCAGCTTTCCGAAACAACTAACCTCCTTACTATATTCTTTCCTTTTGGAAGCAATCTCCCCCGTCTTCCAAAACACGCAAAATGTCCTTCTTCCCCAAAACTTTGAACTGCCTTCAGGCAGGAATCTGCCATATTCAAACAAATCGCTATATTTACTTATATAACGGTCCCCGCTTATGCTGAGAATAGCAGCCACGGCGGGAACAGGGAGTAAGTATATGCACACCTTTTTTTGAGTACTAGCGCTTATTTTATATATGACGACGAGCATTAGTTGAAATCGCACCCGTTATTCTATACATATTTACGCCACTGGAAAGACCATTCCCATATCTTCTACCTGAAAAACCATGTTTAAACAGCTGATGGAAGCTGGATGCACGACGGAATACTATGCCATCTCGTGTATCTGCATCTACCGCTAACTTCTTAATATTAACCAAATTAAAATGCACACGACCATTCCATTCTGTTGTTATAACAAGCTCTACTCCGCTGCCCGGAGGCCCGTTTCGTATGTCATATGTGAAAAGTACCCGCTTTATGTATGGGCATTGTAACTGTTTACAATCTTACCTGTATATCAACCTGCAAACACTTTTCTGATGAATACTGCAGTCTATAAAATTTTACTTGTAGATGAGGACCAGGTATTTGTGAGACAGACCCGGCAGTTATTGATTACCCAATCTTATGATATTTACACAGCCTCCTCAGAAGAAGAAGGAATCATCATCTGTCAGCAACAACAACCTGACCTTATCATCTGTGGCGCCCACCTGCGAGGAACAGGCGGACACCATTTTATTATGGCACTAAGAAATGATCCTGGATTTGACCATATTCCCCTGATCTTCATAAGCGTAAAAGATAACAAACAGGAGATGCGTATGGCGATGAACCTCGGCGCTGACGACTACCTGGCAAGACCCTTCAGAAAGAGGGACCTCCTGCTCAGTATCCGCTCCCGCCTCGGCCGATTCGCTAAATTCAATCATGTGCACACGCCGGATGAAACAAGAAGCGTTTCCCTGGCCAACTCAACCACTGCGCAACAGGCACTTTATCACCGCCTCGGTAAAGCTGAGAACCGCATTATAAAAATGATTGCGGAAGGAAAAAGTACCAAGCAGATGGCTGACGAACTCAATGTGAGCATCCGTACGATCGAGAATCACAGGTACAGAATTGCGGGCAAACTCGGCATAGCCGGCCGCAATGCACTCACCGAATTTGTAATAAGGAATATCATTCAACAGCAACAAAAGCAGTGAGAATGCTGTACAATGAAGAATTAAAAATTAAGAATTAAGAATTAACTATTTTATTGTCTTTATCCAGTTCAATGATATCAGATACAATAGAAAATAAAAAGAGGAAGCCTTCTTTTCTATTTGTAAGACCACTCAAACAGCTTAATACTTAATTCTTAATTTTTAATTCCTAATTGCAAATTCCGGGGCCCTCCTTTATTCCTGCAACGGTCATTTTCCTTAACATTCACTTTGTACTGCTCAGCAGTTCAACATTGAAACTGTAGCTATTTATCCCTGTCCCTCAGCATTAACCAGTGCTTCAACCGGCGCCGGCATTACCTGGACACTCAATAAACAGGCAAAAGGAACGACAGTAAATGGGTCGTGTATTGCCGTGATGAAAATCATAGCAGGAAAGATGGTAGTCTGAACGTAAAAATGTTTCTTCCCGCCGGTCACCCGACGGGAAGCGGATTTCTCTTGTCTGTACACCAGTTACCGCTGATACGGCTGATCTCCGGCCTGTGCTTACAGCTGACGCTTTTTTGATGTGTGTAAATGTATATACCTGAACCAGGTATCATGCCTTCATGTATCATTGCCGGTCTATTCTTCGACGTATACCCTTACTACGCCGCTATTACGCCGTTACCTCTTCGTTCATAAGCGAAGAGATAACGGCGTAATAGCGGCGTAATGAGGGTTTAATCGAAGTAATCAGCCGGGAATACGGCAAAACACTAGCTTTTTGCCGGCATCAGATTGGTAGCAATACCGATCCGGTTCCAGGAGTTAATGGCGACTGCCGCCAGCATTACCTGGGCTGTCAGCTGTTCTCCCAATACCTCTATTGCTTCATTATAGGTCGCTTCGCTTACATGGTGACTGATCAGTGTCACTTCTTCCGTGAGCGCCAGAATAGCCCTCTCCTCGCGGGAAAAGAATGGCGTCTCCCGCCAGGCATTCAGTGCATAGATACGTTGCTCCGTTTCACCATATTTACGGGCATCTTTTGTATGCATATCGATACAGTAAGCACAACCATTGATCTGGGAGGCTCTTATCTTGATCAGCTCTTTGTGTAGTGGTTCGATCTTCGTCGTCTGCAGGTACTTTTCCATTGCCAGTAATGCTTTGTAACCTTCTGGCTCAACCTGGGGCATATTGAAACGTGTTTGCATCGTTTTATGTTTTTGTTGACACAAAGTTGATACACTACAGGCGCTTAAAACTTAATCCAGTTCAAGAAAAGACCGCTCAGATTTTCTTAGCCCTGATCTTACTCAGGAATTCCGGGGTAAAACCAAGGTAGGAAGCCAGCATATATTGGGGAATACGCTGCAAAAACTCGGGAAACAGGTTACTGAAGTGATTATAACGCTCTTCTCCGGAGAAGTCATAAATATAGCGGATACGCTGCACAGACGCCGCATAGGCTCTTTGTAATACCAGTCTGAAATACCGTTCCATCGCCGGTACCTGACGAAACAACTCCTCCTGTACTCTTTTATCCAGTACCGCTATTTCGGCGTTTTCAACAGCCTGGATAAAATACTCGGAAGGGGCCCTTTTCTCCAGACTATCATAGTCTGTAATCCACCAGTTATCAATAGCAAACTGGATCGTCTGTTCGGTGCCTTTATCATCAATGTAATACCTGCGGAAACAACCCTGCAGGACAAAGTAATTCGCATTACACACCGCGTCCTGTCTGAGCAGGTATTCTTTCTTTTTAACCTGCTGGTACTGCATGATGGAAAGAATCGTCTCTTTGTCTTCGTCCGTCAGTTCGACAAACCTGCTGATATGTGCGAGGAGCCTTTGCATACACAATATTACACCAAAGAAAGGAGGCTCCGAAACGGAGCCTCACATTGTTAGTATTTTGCTGCTTGTCCCTTAGCCGGTATCGACTGAAGGATAAATTTGCGGAGATTTTCATTGGCCGCAGCCAGATCATCTTTTCGCAGATACATCATATGTCCGCTGCGATAACCTTCCCATTTCAGCCTGTCTTTCAGTTTACCGCCCGGATCCAGCTGCCACATGCTATATTTCGCGTTGAAGTAATCACAGGCGCCATCATAATAACCCGATTGTACCAGCAGGTGCAGGAATGGGTTCTGGGCAATTGCCTGACGCAGGTTTTCACCGGTCTTGTTGTCCTTTGAATCCCATGGGAACACCGGACCAAACATATTATACTTCAGATCCGTTTTATAGTTCAGTTCTTCCCGCAGATAGATCTGGATCGCAGGTGTAAATGCCTGCAACCATGCAGTCAGTTCCGCATTATAATCAGGTTGAGTACCACCAGTCTGCCTGTCAATACCCCTGTAACGGGAATCCAGACGACCAACGGTATATCCCTGATCGCGCAGCAGTTCCTTCCAGAAAAGATTGGTAGATACATCGAGATTGTTTTCCTGCACCACGATTTCTTTCAAACCACTATAACGTGCCACCCTCGCGCCGATACTCTTACGTTGCGCTTCATCCAGAGAACCGCCTCTTGACAGTGCAGGGATCAGCTCATTGATCGTAAAATTCTCTACTTCCGGCAATACCTCATTGAGGTCTTTCTGCTGCAAATCAGCTGGTAGCTTCTTATGATACCAGGCCGTCGCTGTGAAATAAGGCAGCTTTAAAGCCGCATCCAGCGGACCATTCCTGTCTATACCCAGTTCGGTCGGAGACACCAGGACCACGCCATTCAGGTACATCCACTGTGCATCCTGCAACTCTAACGCCAGCCCGGATACACGGGTGGTTCCGTAGCTTTCGCCGATCAGGAACTTCGGAGAAGCCCAACGACCTTTACGGGTCACGAAAGTATTGATCCATTCCGCCAGGTACTTAATGTCAGCATTCACCCCATAGAATTTACTACCTGGAACATCTTTATGTACCGGACGGGAATAGCCTGTATTCACAGGATCTATGTATACGATATCGGCAATATCCAGGATAGATTGTGGGTTATCGCGCATACCAAACGGCTGCACCGGATACCCTTCGTCATCTATATTCAGGATACGCGGACCGGTATAACCTATCTCCATCCATACGGAAGGGGTACCCGGACCACCATTGAAAGAGATCACCAGCGGACGGCCGGACTTATCTTTCACATCCTCTCTCTCATAATAAGTATAAAATACTCCTGCCAGTGGCTTCCCTTCTTCATCCCAGATCGGAATGCTCCCAGCAGTAGCAGTATAAGGCACACGCTGCCCTTTGATCGTTACTTCATGCCTGGTAACTACAGCTGAGTCAATCGCCAGTAAGCGGGAAGGTGAGGGTTTCATCTGCGCCTCAGAAGTCTGTGCAGTCGCCTGTGTAAACATAGCGCCCGCCAGCAGCAGGGGCAGTAAGATTTTGCTGATCATAAACTGATTGATAAATGGTTCTCCCGTAAATATAATATATCACCCCTTCTCCTTCTGTTATTTTAGGATAAAAGGAGAAATGCCATTAAAATACGGGCGGAATCCAGCATTATTCAGCTAATGTCCACACAGATACCGAACCTGCCGCACAAAGGAACTCAGCCCATCCTTCTTCATCCACCACAATCTCCTCCTGCCGTTTGCCAAGTATATCTTTAAACCGCTTTCCGGCATAACGCTTTCCGATCTCCATGTGCTTATTCCCTTCTTCTCCATTAGAAATGACCACTGCACAACCGGTATGCTCTTCATCTCCTTCACGTGTCCAGCCGATACAGTTCGCATGATCGAAATAATCACGCTGTACACCATAGGCGTGCTGGTCCCTCGCCGGAATCAATAATTCCAGTCCTTCTACCGGTACCAGTTCTATTTCCGTATCCTCCCCTTCCCCATTCTTATCCGTATACTTTGCACCATACAGGTCAGGATAAAAGACACAAGGATAACCATGCTCACGCAACAGGATCAGTGCATAAGCAATCGGTTTGAACCAGTAATCCACCGGTGCTTCCAGTGCCTGCAATGGCTGGGTATCATGATTACCAATCACCGTCACTGCCAGGAAAGGCTTCGCCTGTACCAGCGAACCATCAAAGATGGTTGTCAGATCATAGTCTTTTCCTTTCAGGGAAGCATCATAGAAATTATGATGCAGAGAGGCATCGAATAAAGACATTTTGCCCTCTGTGGCTTCTATATACTTTAATAACAGGTCCAGCTGACCTGGCGCCCAGTATTCTCCTACTGCAAACAATTCTCTGCCGGTATACTGACGCATCTGGTCCAGCCACTCGTTGAAGAAAGAAGGCGTAATATGTTTCACCGCATCCAGACGGAAACCATCAAATTTCACCGCATTGTAATACCATTCTCCCCATCTTCTGAATTCTTCTCTGACAGCAGGATTACGGAATTCTATATCGGCGCCCATCAGGTAGTCATAGTTTCCCTTTTCCGTGTCTATCACTTCCTCCCATCCTTCGCCATATTCATTCTGAATGGTGAAAATGCCCTCTTCATCACTATTGCTGACATGATCGATACCGGTAAAACACTGGTGATCCCATACAAAATCAGAATGCGCACCTTTACGGCCCGGATAAGTAAAACGGGTATAAGCCTCGACTTCCATCGGCTCAGAAATAAACTCGTTCCTGTTTTCCGCATCTACTTTACGTACCGTCACCTTTTCCGTTTCGTCTCCACCCATCAGGTGATTTGCCACAACATCCACATAGACCTGCATACCGCTCTCCTGAATAGCTTTAACAGCTGCTTCAAACTCCTCGCGGGTACCGTAACGGGTACGAACCGTCCCTTTCTGATCAAACTCACCGAGGTCATACAGATCATACACGTCATATCCACGGCTGCTGGCGCCGTCCGCTCCTTTATAGGCAGGCGGCAGCCAGATGGCGTTAATACCCAGGGCGGCCAGTTTTGGGGCTTCTTTTTTCACCGTATTCCATAAACTTCCATCCTCTGGCGTATACCAGTGGAAGTACTGCATCATCGTACCGTTTTTCATATAAAGTTCATTGTAGTTTTAGAGGAAAGACCGCTGAAGCTGATACAAACCACATGCCACCACTATTACAGGATGACCACATCTGCTTTCCGGGAAGCGGGTGTCACTTTTAATACGGTCACTTTTCCATTGACGATCTTCGCTTCTATGATGGTGTTATAAGGAGCGTGGAGCTTAAAGGCGGCATTCCAGTCTGCCGGCCAGGCGGGTAACAGATAAACCTTCTTTCCATCGGTCTGCAGCAGCATTTCCTGTAAACCAATCATGGCGGAACCGCCCCAGTTATGGTCAGGCGTCCAGTCAAAACCGGGACCCCAGAAAGCAGGAAAGCGATGCGGACCATCTGCAAATTTCAGTTGGGTAAAGTGGGCGGCTGCTTCCGTCAGTCCCAGACGGGCGGCAAAAATATTATACTGCCGCCAGCCGATATGGCTACGGTATTTCACTACATGTGGATCATATTCCCAGGTATTACGCGCAATGTCCAGTCCGGGTTTCCCCACTCCGTATATTCCCCAGGGGAAAACAGGGTATAATTGTGGCGCCTCCGAATTCTGTACCCGCTCCCAGGCCAGTGCAGGGGCAATCGTCTGATGCCCCTCAAACGCTGTCAATGCGATTGGTGGAATACGCTGTTGCAGTTGCAGCAACTTTTTACTGCGGAGGGTATCCTGCTGTATGTCGGGTAACGCCTGCATCCTTTCCACAATCACCTTTAAAGCGGCGATCACAGTAGTGGAGTTATAGGTCATCTTAAAGGTTTCTGCTGCGGATGTGGGGAAAAGTATATACTGTCCCTGCTCATTCAGTTCCCGTACTCCTCTCCTCCTGGCCAGTTGCCGGTAATGTTCATCATAGAAGTTCAGGCAGCTTTCGATAAATGCCAGGTGTTCCGGCTGACTGACACCTGTATAGCTATGCATATCCAGCATCATCAGACAGAATTCAAATACCGTTTCCCACTGGTATTCCAGCCAGGCATTGTATTCCACACCGGGATCAGCACCGGCAGGTCTTTTCAGTTCATATTCAAAGATATTGGGCAATCCGAAGTTTTCGATCTGCTCCGTAAAACAGGCGCCGGCATGGTGCCAGTAAGTTTCACTGCGTAACTCGGCATTCCTTTTTGTACGGAGGTAAAAATCAAACTGCGCTTTCATCATATCAAAATCACCGTTCTTCAGAAAGGGATAATACACAAGACGCTGGTTCTGTGCAGTCATCGTACCTCCGCCCCAGAGGCGGAAATCAGGCGAGAAATGCAGTTCCTCATTCACATAACACGGATCAAATGTGAATAGGCCGCCATTGAATTTAGTGGGCCATTGACCATACGCATTACAACCCAGCATATACCGGAACAACTGGTAATTTCGGCCTGCTGTCACGGCAGCGCTGTCTTTGCTATCGATATGGATATAACTCCTGTCCCAGAATTCCTGCCACCATTGCATCGTCTTATGGCGATCAGACGTCACATTGCTTTCAGCCTGCTGGAGGGTTTGTTGTAATGCCTGCAGCCATGGCGTCAGACTTTCAGTCTGCGCTACTTCCAGTCCGATGCTCAGTTGCTGTCGGCGGACCGGCTTTTTACTCTGCAAAGACCAGGCATAAAAAGCAGCATCCGCATATTTCCCGGAATCCACGCCTGCTGCTACCATCTGTTCTCCACGCATGATACCACCGAACGTATTATTGCGCAGCGGATCATACATTGCCTGCTTTACGCTGTTCATGCCTTCCTTGTCTACGGTATAGTTAAATACATCCTGTACATCTGAGCGGTTACGATGATAGAACAGCACTTCATTACCCTGGAAACGGATATCATCCTTATAGGTAATTACAGGGAAAGACTGTAAACGTTTGTAGGAGTTTGTTCTGCATTCCCGGTTATCCGTGATCAGATGGTCCTGGTATCGCCAGGATTCATATGTGGCAGTTACTTTTACCGGCTTTGCACTTTTCACATCCACATGGATAACGGGATGGAATACATCCACCCAGATATCAATATCAGTATTGGCATCATGTACGTTGATATACCCCTGCGCTAACTTCAATTGTTGTATAAATCCCTCGTTACTGAGAGGACCAGAAGATAATTTTATCCTTACCCGCCCCTGTTTGAGCATGGCATTATTTTCATCAAAAGTTCCGCTACGCGATATGTAAAACAACAGATCTCCCTGCTCCACCCATACATTCAATCCGATATCGCCACCACCACAGGGCATAGATTCTCCTGCATGGCGACTCTGGGAATTCCAGATAACATCATAACGGGATACAGTGTTAAATTGTGCAACAGTCCGCTGCATACAACAAACTATAAACACCGTTAACAGCGCAACAGTACGCGATATATGCCAGTCTTTCATATTACACATGGAACGTGAATCTTTAAAGGCTATAAAAATAAGGTGTTATCATGACAATTAACAGCTGCCGGATTTTAATATTGTTTTTTCAATAAAACGTTTAGATTTGTAGCTATTTACAGACCTACGCTGAAACCGCACGACACGTTTCCACTGTTCATCCTGACATAGGAATAACCATTTTCAGGTATACTTTTTCAGGTTTAATCAATACACATCCTTTCGATTTTTATGACAAGTAGTACACAACAACTTGCCGGCAGCAAGATATTGTTTGCAACAGTATCAGGCGACAGGTATATTCACCCCCTCACCGGTTTTGCCCAATACCTGCAACATGCAGGCTGTGATGTAAGATGGTATGCATCGAAATGTTACACGCAACTATTCCATCAACTGATGATCTACAGTTATCCATTGAAAAGAGCAAAAGATGTGAACAGCCGGAATATAGATGATATGCTACCGGAGCGGAAAAACATCAGTAACGAAACGGCGCGTATGAATTTTGATATGTTACATTACTTCATACTGCCTGCAACGAAATACTATGAAGATATCCGCGATATACGGGACATTTTTCCATTTGATATCATGATCACAGACGGCATGTTCAGTGCCGGTCCGATTGTACGCAACAAGCTACAGATACCAGTGCTTACTTTTGGTGCGACAGCTGTCAGGGACGAAATACCGAAAACGGGTATTGTACACAAATGGCGAAGCGTTATACAATTGACGCTGGCCACTTTCATGGCAGATAAAATACTGTTCAATCAACCCTTCCGTGCGTATAAGGATATATGCAGGCGATACGGTGTTCAGCAAAAGGGAAATAACTTTTCAGACAGTATTGCGCTTCATGCCGATAAGGTTTTACAGGCAGATGCGCCGCTTACCGTGAATGCCGGATATGTTGCAGAATTGCTAAAAATCTAGTTACATCCGCCTATTTTATAATATTTTATATATATTTCTACCCTGTTTCAGCGATGGAGCAGGGATTTTTTTTGTTAACAGGACAATACCCATATTTTAGTAAAAGTAGTTGCATGCACAAAGTATTTATCACGGCTACCGGAAAATTTTTACCCAATACTGCTATCCCCAATGAAGCGATGGAAGACTACCTGGGCAGAATTAACGGACAGTCATCCCGTACCAAAGATATTTTCCTGAGAAAGAATGGTATCAAATCACGTTATTATGCGCTCGATACACAGCAGCAAACCACCCATCAGGCTTATGAAATGGCATCCAAAGCGATTGATGATTGCCTGGAAGGCGCTGCTGCGGGCAAACAAAATATAGACTTCCTCAGTACCGCTACCACACAAAGTGATCTGCCCGTGCCCGGCTTCGCCAGTATGGTACAGGGAGAAAGCGGTATCGGCACCTGTACACTGGCATCACACCAGAGTGTTTGTGCTGCCAGCATCATGGCCATACAAAATGCTTATATGCATGTACAGGCAGGTCAGTCGCGTAACGCTGTATCCTGTGCTGCAGAACTGCCCAGCAGGATGTTCAAAGCTTCCCGCTTTGCAGGCCAATCTATCGTTGGCACGGACGCTGCATTACCTGCGGATATTGATTTCCTCCGCTGGATGCTGAGTGATGGTGCAGGCGCTATGTTATTACAACCTGTTCCTTCCCGTACAGGCGTATCCCTGGAAATTGAATGGATCGATCTCCGTTCCTATGCACACCAGTATGACCTCTGTATGTATACCGGTACCAACAAACAGGCAGATGGCAGCATTAGTAAAACCTGGCTGGATTACGAGAGCATGAGTGCCGCCGATAAAGACGGCGCTATCAACCTGAAGCAGGACATGCAACTGGTGGATAACATTGTTAAACTGGGCATTCAACGCTTCTTTGAACTGGTAGATGAAAAGAAGATCGCACCTGAAGCCATCGACTGGCTGGTATGCCATTATTCCTCCCATCATTTCAAAAAACAGATCACTGATCTGTTAGAGAAAGGCGGTGCAGATATTCCGGCAGAGAAATGGTTTACCAACTTATACACAGTCGGTAATATCGGTTCAGCCTCCATCTTCGTGATGCTGGATGAATTGCTGCACAGCGGCAAACTGAAACATGGCCAGCAGGTGCTTTGTATGGTACCCGAAAGTGGCCGTTTCATCACTGGTTACATGATGCTGAGAGTAGTCGCCCCGGCAGCTCCGGGTGTAGTCACCGAAGATATCGCCACTATCAAGGCGCCGGCAATCAGAACACAGCAGAAACCGGTACAGGAATGGCTGGTAAGACAACTGACCGGCGTATGGTTTGACTTCGAACGCTCCCTGCAACAGGTACCGATCGTAAAGCGGATATTCAACGGTCAGCTGACACTGGAAGAATACAAACGCCTGCTGCTGAATCTTCGTCAGCAGGTGATTGACGGTTCCCAATGGATCGCACGTGCAGCCTCCAATGTCAGTATGGAATATTTCCATGTACGTTCCTCTTTTATCAGGCATTCTTCTGACGAGCACCGCGATTATCAGATCCTGGAAAAGAACTATATTAACTGTGGCGGGAATGAACAAGACCTGTATACAGGTGAGAAGAATATTGGTAGTGAAGCGCTGAGCGCCTATATGTTCCAGCGGGCCAGTCAGCCTGACCCTTTTGATCTCTTAGGTGGCATGTTTATCATCGAGGGACTGGGCAACAGGGTATCCGGTAAATGGGGACGCGCCATCCAGCAACAGCTCCAGCTGAATGCGGACCAGGTATCCTTCTTTATCTATCATGAAAGCAGCGACAGCAACGACAACCATTTCGAACGTTTCGAGAATGCTATACAGTCTGACCTGCTGACACAGGCAATAGCACAGAAGATCGTCAAAACAGCCAAAGTGGTAGCAAGACTTTATAGGATGCAGCTGGAGGAGCTGGACAATTTCTAATAAAGATATTCACATGTTACATACCAAAGAGTACTATGAGCAGATGCCGCATGACACGCGTAATCCGAGTCACTGGCACGCGCTCTTCCTGGATAAAAGCATCCCTTTCAATCCGGATGCGAAAGCCGCTTTCCTGTACGATTCTTCTACTAAAAGCCGGCAGTTCCTGTATCCGGTGATAAAAGCCTTTGCAAGGATCAGTATTGTGCTGATGCAGATCTTTAAGATCTTTATCCCCAATCTGATCAATGCCCCCAAAATGCTGCATAAGAGCCTTTACTGGGGCATGAGATACTTTATCACCCCGGAGGCCAACTTTTTGATCTTACGGCATTTTTACCTGGGTTCTGAGGTCTTACGCTTTATTAAGGATAATGTAAGGGGAGCAGAAAATATTCCCATGAATCCACTGAAGCCAACGGCGGTGAGTCATGTCAGGGATAACCTCTTCCTGGAACACGACCTGAACCTGTATAACTTTATCATTAACCTGAATAAGGCGATTGACGAGAAAGGAGTAAAGGTCAGTAAACAGGAAAAGCCTGATTTCAGTGCGATATCCACCACTCCGATTCCTTTTGAACAGTTTCGTCACCGGTGGACCAACTTCATCGACCTGGGTACAGCGATAGAGATATTCACACCGGTATACCAGTTCTTCTTAACAGATGCCGATTTCTGGCGCGCGACTAACTCGCTGCAACTGGATGAAGTGATTGGTATTTATGCGGCGACCATTATGGATTGTCCGGAAAAACTGACAGCGCTCAATAACAAACACCCGATGATACCACTGCCAATGGCAGGTGCGGCGTTCAGACTGTTGTTACATGGGTTTTCCACGGAGGTACTGCACGCATTACTGGTACAGGCTAAACTGGAACAGCAACGGCAGACGGTGTTAGTAGATGTCGAATAGTTTTTGCTGAGGAGGTTGTTTCCTGTTTACATTGGGAGACAAACTACTTTCCAGCTGTAATATTTTAGATAAGGGTGGTTTAGTGGTAAATATACCGGTAGACTGCCCTTTTCTTATGCCCCTGACAAAACAGTAGATCACCCCGCCGAATTGCGTTTCATAGTCAAATGCATGTAAGCGGCTCTCCAGGTATTTCTTAGCTGCCAGCGTATAAATCAGGTATTGCAGGTGATAGTTGTTTTCGTTCATCGCTGCGGATACAGCGGTCGGTGTATAATCTTCCGGCGTTCCTCCCAGATAGTTGGATTTCCAGTCAAGGATATAATACCTGCCTTCGTGCTCAAAGAACAGGTCCATTTTCCCATTCATGATACCTTCCAGTTCACTGCTGCCCTGTTCATGGAAACGACGTACGACTACACTCGTTCTGTCATCAGAAAGACCGTTCAGCATATCCGGGAAAAACGCGGATACCGGGAAGTCAAACTCAAACTCAGGGATACGTTTATGCCAGATGATAGCCGCCAATGGGAATGTGCGTCCATCTACCGTAATATCTGTCTGTAACACATGCTCCAGTAACTGTCTCAACATCGGGCCATATAAGTCCTGCTGCCCGGGTACAAAACGGCGTACTGTTTCTGTGATCCATTTTTCCCAGCGACTATCCTCAGAGAAATTGATATTCTCAAACAGGAAGTGCAGCAGATTCCCCGTCTTCGCGCCACGTTTCAATGTGTGGAAAATAAAGGTTTCGTAAGGATCTTCCTTTTGAGAAGCCCTTGTCCGCAGATTATGCTCCGCCTTTGCCGCCAGCATGGTATAACTCATCTTCCGCCAGTTCTGTTCTTTCAGCACAAACCTGACAGGCATATCCGGATCAACCGGAGCGAGTGGTAAGACCTTATTGCCGGCCTGCTGTTCAGGCGCTACCGGCATTCCTTCTTCAAAACGGATAATGTCAGGAGAAGGCGCTGCTGCCACTAATGCTTCCAGGAAAGTAAGCAGGGTAGATTTTTTATGATAGTTATTCCGGAATACAAAACATTTATACACACCACGGGTGATAGCTACGTATAACAAACGTCTGTTCTCCTGCTCTGCCTGACGTGCATAAGAAGCCTGCTGTTCATCTGTCATACGCTTCTTTTCCACACCTACATAATCACCAGTCAGCGGGTCACGGAAACTAAAAAACGCTATATACTTGTTTTCTACAAAGTCGAGATAAGGCGCCATCACGATTTTGTATTCCAGTCCTTTACTCTTGTGAATGGTCACGATATTCACCGCTTCTTCATCACTTTCCATACGCTGCTCATACTCGTCACCTTCTGTGGCCATTCCGTCTATACCACGTTTGAGCCAGGATACCAGTTCTGTCATAGACAGGTTCTTACGGCTCTGGATCTGGTGTACCAGTTCCGTCAGCTGAAAGAGATTGGAAATGATACGTTCCCCACTTTCTGTATGTGCATGGAGCAATACGTTACGCACATTGAAGTCGGTTACAAAATCCATCATTGCGGTATAGATACCATCCTGCTGCCACCTGTTTTTATAGTTGCCGAATAAGCCCAGCGTTACTTCATCATCCAGTGTCAGTACGGATTCCAGTTTCAGACCCGTAAAAGGCGATAACAGGGCACGGTTGATGGAAGACCTGTCAGGCGCCAGCATCGCCTCCATCAGGTATAACAGGTAAGTCGCCTCTTCTGATTGTAATACCTTTGCATCATCTACCGTCACGGCAGGTATACCCAGTCTCGCCAGCTGTGCCTTTACTTCCCTGCCCTGCCGGCCGGTACGCACGAGGATACCGATATCAGATGGTTTTACAGGACGACGTTCATCTTCATCACCGATAAAATATTCCCCGCTTCTCAGTAAAGCTGCGACCTGTGCGGCCACACTCTCAGAAAGTTCTGTGCTATTAGATGTGTTAAAAACGGAGATCGGCACATCCGGTTCATCTCCTCTGAAAAGTAATCCTTTGGTATTGCTCTCCGGACTATCTACCTTGATATAGTTGATGGCACTGCCTTCTCCTTCAAAATAGAAGGTATCAAATCCAGGTACGGGCAGGAAGAACTGGTTCATCGCCGCAATAAAAGGTTCAGATGAACGGAAGTTACGGTTCATACCATATACATGCTGTACACTGGCCCTGGCCTTGAAATAGGTAAAGATATCCGCCTTACGCCAGGCATAGATACTTTGCTTGGGATCACCGATATAAAACAGGATGGTGCTTTCTCCGAAAGCTTTTTCAAAGATCTCGTACTGCATCCTGTCAGTATCCTGGAATTCATCCACAAATACTGCCTTGTATTTCTCCCGCAGCACTTCCTCCAGCTTCGGGTTATTTCTGTCCACCAGTGACTTATGCAGGTTGGTGATCATATCATCGTAACTCAGCAGGTTGTTTCGCTTTTTAAAGCCTTTTACACCCGCCGCTATCTCTTCTATGGCAAAGCAATACAAACGACTGATCACCTGCTGTACAACCCCTTTCCGTTCTTCATCCACAACGGCTACCTCGTCCATGTGTGCCAGCATGTCAGGCAGCAATGTGCTGATATATTTGGCGCTGTTTCTTTTGTCAGCTACTGTCTTTATAAATAATTCAGGATCATCCATGCAAGGCAATAATGCCGTCTTAGCATACCTGTTTCCTTCGCATAATCCCCTCAATGTTTCTCTTTCATTGATCACATAATCCATCAGGATTTTTTCAACCGCCGCTTTCTTATCATCTATTGCATCCAGCTGATGCAACCATTCCTCCTGTTCCTTCTGTTTGATGGCATATCTCTTACCAGGTTGATAAGCATAATAACGCTTCCCGCCCATATGTTCATTCAGGGCTACATTGATCCCCTCCATCATATCCGGCTCCCATACTTTTTCCAGCAAACGGATGTGCAGGGTGGTGACATATTTACGCCAGAACTTCTGTACTTCTTCTGCTATCAGGGTTTTGGTATCCTGGATCATCTCAGCGCCAAACAACTGGTCTGTTTCAAAGGCGAACTCATTCAAGGTCTTCTGACAGAAGCTGTGAATAGTCAGCACGGCCGTTTCATCCAGGAACAATACCGCATCTCTCAACTGTTGCTGTACGGCGGCCAGGCCATTACGTTCTACGGCTTCTTCTACCAGCCGGAAGATGTTTTCATCCCGGGTTTCCTGTCCCTGGCTGATCTTATAAGCAGTACGCACAAATAAACGGATACGTTCTTCCAGTTCAGCTACGGCTGCTTTGGTGAAGGTCACCATCAGGATTTCTTTAATAGAAAGCCCATTCTCCAGCACCAGTCTCAGTACGAGAATGGCGATGGAATATGTTTTTCCTGTACCGGCACTGGCCTCTATCAGGTTACTATCCTGCAGAGGTACGGTGGCCGCATTAAAATCCTGGTAGTTGATATGTTCGTTCATCTTGTCCTTACCTGTATTAATTGTAATAACCTGGAATTATTTCCGCCAGCGGTACCAGCAGATGACTGCAAATCACTTTATAAGTATCCAGCATCGTTTCATCTTTAAAGAAACCATTTTCATACTCCCGGGAGATATATGGATCAATGGTGATGTCATCCCCTTTATCCAGGGCCTTATCCACCTTTTTACTGAATTTACTGAAATCCAGTCCGGCCACATCTGCCGGTTTGATGTCAAAGTCAGGATAAAACGGCGTAATCTTCTCAAAGCCTTCTCTGAAAATCTTTACTAATGCCGTCAGTCTTCGTAATGCTTCCTGTTGTGCCAGGGGAATCGCCTCAAAGGCTTCTCTTTTGCTGGCTCCCGAGATAAAGCACATTCCGTCCAGCACACCGGCCGCCCGTCCGGCAAGGTACCGGATATAAGCCTCCATCAGGTATTTGTCCTCTCTTTTAGACCAGGATACCTGTACCAGCTTACCATCGAATACACCGTTAATAGTTCCTTTCAGCAAGGTGCCTTCTATATCCAGATTCACCTGTACGGATTGTTCTTCCGCCCCATTGATACAGGCACGGAATTTCTCGCGTACCGGCTGTACCTCTGCTTCTATCTGCTGCAAAGCCACATAAGCCATATTCTTCAGTGGCAGCCGTCCCGTCTTCACCAGGCGGATCTTCATGTTGGCAATGGCATTGGTATCCATCTGCAACAATTCATTCTTCAGGCTCCATTTCTGCAAACTATCCAGGTGGAAGATCTCTGTTTCATTCAACAGCACCTGTTCGTCGTTATAATAGATCCCCAGTACTTTGTTATAGTAAGCTTTAAAAGGATTCTTAAAGAAACGGACCAGTTCATCCAGGTCAATTTCCTCAATGGATGGTTGTTCCATCGCCTTATCAGCACGGGTAATGATACGCTCCGGCACAGCGGTATTCAGATAACTGTACAGCCGTTCATCACCCTGTCCGTATTTTCTGCTAAAGCCCTGTAAAGGCTGTCTGGTAACAAGGCGGTTCCTGACTCCCTCGGCATCCTCACAACCGGATTCTATATAATCCAGCAGTTCATCCACTAATGCAGAAGGCGGCATACGACTGTTATCCTTGGCGCTTTGTCCGACGTAACTGATATACAGGTATTGCCGTGCAGAAAGCACCGTTTCCAGGAACAGGTGTTTATCGTTATCCTTTACATTACGATCGCCCCGCTGTTTGTTTTTCTCCATCAGGTTAAAGCCGATCGGCTGTTCCCGGCGGGGAAACTTATCATAGTCCAGTCCCAGCATCGCCACTACCCTGAAGGGAATACTACGCATCGGGATCAGGGAACAGAAAGTGATCCCTCCGTTTACAAACAAACCTGTACGGGTAGTACCCGTCAGTGTTTGCAGGAAGCTATGACTGAACACGTCAAAAGCCACTGTATCGCTCATATATTCATTCAGCAGGTTGTAATCCGACAACTGCTGCATGAGTGTATTATAGTCTTCGTCTATTTCCTCTTCCGGTTCATAGACCATATTGTGCAATATTCCCTCGATATACTCTACCCAGCCACTGATACTACGTTCTTTCTTACGATCTTCTATGGCAGAGATCAGTACTTCGGCAAAATGACAGAATCGGATCACTTCCAGACTATCACTCCCTTCCAGTATATCCAGCGGGAAGAACCCTTCCTCTCCTTTACCATATTCCTGATCGCCGCTCATACAGATACCATACATGATACGTTTGATACCATATTTCCAGCTGACAAGATAGGTTTCATCTTCTTTAGCCCCGTGAATACCAAAGCGGATATTTGCTTCGTCAACAACATGCCGGATCAATGGTACGTTGTTGATACCAAAACGTTTGCGGACATAGGAAGAATCCAGTAACTGCAGCACTTCCTCCGCCTTAAAATTGTCTTCATTCAATCGCAGGATGGCGTGCAGGGCATTGAACAGGTTATCGCTGTCCGCATAGCTTTCATCCGCGATCGTATACCGGAACTTGTAAGGGGCATTGTTGAAGATCGCCTTGATATAAGGCGCATATACGTCAATATCTCTCACCATGACAACGATATCACGGGGAGATAAGGTTTCTCTTTTTTTATCTACGAGATGTACCAGATAGTTGTACAGGACTTCTACCTCACGGGCAACCGTGTAACAGTTGTTGATCGTGATAGATCCATCTTCCACATCTTCCGGGAAGATCGGATGCCGTTGCTCATTGGCATTAAGAAAGATATCGTGCTGTACTTTGTTGAGCAAGGTATCCGGTTGTGGCTCTACCAGTCCTTCGCTTTCGTAGGCGTTGATAAAAGCATCATATTTGAAGAACAGGCCGAAAGTATCCTGTACGACCCTACCCCATCCCATCAACAACGGATTACCGGCTGTATCCGATTCGTGGATAGGACGACCTTTCAATCGCCAGCGTGCCTGTTGTTTCTCACTCTTATCATCAAACCAGTAAAGTTCCGGAGAGGGGTTGATGATATGGAAATAGATATCAATGAAGGAAGACAGTTCATGCAGGATCTGCACGTGATAAGCTGTGATGATGGAGAGACCGAACAGATGTACGGTATTCATCCGGTGTGCCAGCGTCTCCTGGTGATCAGGATTCTTCAGCATATCCAGGATGTGCTGTCCGATAATGGTTTTATCAGGCAGCGCATGACCAGATACTTTCTTGGCTTCTGTCCACAGATATTGTTGCCAGTCAATCTTTGCAAACGGGTCTTCCGGTGGCGCATTCCATTCATTGATCATCTCCGGACGATAGATCTGGTACTGGTCAAAAAGGTCAGCTGTCCTTTCTGCCAGGGCCATTCTTTTCAGATCGCTATCCGGTTCTGTTGTATGGTAATAAGTAGCGACGGCAGGATAGGTTTCACGGAAGATATCTTCTCCCAGCAATTTGTACAACAGCCAGGTAAGATTTCTGCCGGAAAGCATTTCCGAATACTGACCATCCATCAGGAAATAGATCTGATGGATCAGATCATTCGGTTTGAGAAAACGGCAATTGGCAGCAATACCCAGGTATTCTGCCAGCTGTAATTTCAACCAGTTGTTCATCCCTTCCGTCTGTGTGACGATCAGGTGTTGTTCAAACACCTGGCTGTTGGAAGCTTTCAGTGTCTGTGCCAATCCCATGGAGAGGTTCTCCAGGGAATTAGACACTCTCAGATATAGTGCCATACGTGTTATTCAATTGTCAGGGGCGATCGTCTGCAAAACGCTGTCCGATACCCGAAGCTCTTTCCACAAAACGTGTTGCAGTCAGTAACAAGACCTCTGCTGATGACTGTACATACACTTTCTGTTTCGCCCTGGTTACACCAGTATAGAGCAACTCTCTTGTCAGAATAGGAACATCTTTTGCGCGTGGCAGGATCACCATTACTTCCTTAAACTCAGACCCCTGGCTTTTGTGAATGGTCATAGCAAATACGGTTTCTGCTTCTGTCAGGTATCCTGGCAGGATCGCTTTCAGTTCACCGTTACTGTCTTCAAACCAGGCCATCAGCACACCCTGTTCATCCGTACGGATAATACCGGTATCTCCGTTAAAGAGACCGTGTTCATAGTAGTTACGGGTCAATATCACAGGTCTGTTCTCGTAGAATTCAGCATTCACACGGATCAGACGTTTATCGTGCAGGATCTTTTCTATGTTTCTGTTGATAGCGTACAAGCCTTCCTCTCCTTCCCTGATCGCACATAAGACACGCAGGTCATTGAGCAGCTGTAATGCTTTGCGGACATCCTTTTCCACAATAAAGGCGCTGTAACCGGCTACAAATTGCGCAAACAGCTCCTTTGAATAGGTTTCATCTATTACGACCTGTTCATCTGCACCCGGTGCAAGAAAGCCATGTATGGCCACCTGATCGTTTGCAATGATGGCCTTACTGAATTTACCGATCCCCTTGTCTCCGCTGAAACGATGGCTACGACGTAACTCAACTAGATGCTGAAACAAAGGATGAGGATCATTTGCTTTGATCTGACTGTCAGGCAATTTTCTTCTTTCATCAGGAATAAAGGAATTAATCAGCGCAAGCCGTTCTTTAGTGAACATGTTGAGGGCGTCCTGTGCCTGACAGAGATCACCAAACAAACTACCTGCTTCTACAGAAGCCAGCTGGTCTTTATCGCCGAGTAATATGAGTCGGGTACCATTACCGACAGCGTCCAGCAATTTGGCAAACAGGGCCACATCGATCATGGAACATTCATCCAGGATTACCACGTCATAGTTCAGCGGATTCTCCCTGTTATACACAAAATAGGGACTGTCTTTCCTGGAGCGTAGTAAGCGGTGAATGGTACTCGGCGCCAGACTCCGGAACTGTGCGGTGATGGCGTCATCCACAGGTAACTGCGTATTACGCAAGCTTTCTGCCATACGTGCAGCCGCCTTACCGGTCGGCGCCGCCAGGGCTACCTTCAGGGAAGGATCCAGGTAATAGAGTATCGCGAGTATTTTAGCCACCGTGGTGGTTTTTCCTGTACCGGGACCACCGGTGATAATCGTAAAATTGTTCAGTACACCCGTCACTGCAGCACTGAGCTGCCAGTCAGCCGGATCGCCACCATCGGCTACAAATGCCGGTCCGGCAGCAAACAGGTTACTGATAAAAGTACGGTGGGTTTCCAGCATTTTCAGTCTGTCGGCCAGTACTTCCTTTTCCGTAGCCAGAAACTGGTGAATGCGTTGCAGGAAGATGGTCTCATACCGGAAATACCGTTGCAGGTACAACCGCTCCTGGTACAACACAAAAGGCTGACTGTCATTCCCTCCTTTTGCCACCAGTGGAATCTGTTGTAAAGTTCTGCTACCAGTGGGCATATTTTCACAGAATGCCGGCAGGTCGGCAGCAGCCTCCACCGGTTTATTCAGGTGCAGGCAGATATGCCCTTCGCTGAGTTTTCGCGAAAGCAGGTAAGCATACGGCTTTAAGGCCGGTATCTGGAAATATTCTGCAAACTGTTGGTGGACGTCGTTGATTGTATGCATATCTCGTCAGCCTCCCCGACAGAGGCAATCTGTGAAATTACGATTTTGCGCGCTTGCATACAAAAAAGAGGCCCCCGGAAAGGGAGCCTCTTACCAAACCGTCAGGCAGACAATATCTTATCAGGCGTGATCGGCAACTCCCGGATACGCTTTCCGGTAGCATGATACACCGCATTTGCCACAGCAGCGGAAAATCCTATCAGTGCAATTTCTCCCATCCCCTTGGAACCCATCGGATTACTATATGGGTCGGGTTTGTCAATAAAAATCGTTTCAATATGTGGTACGTCGGCACTTACCGGTACGTGATAATCACCCAGGTTGTTGTTTACAAAACGGCCATAGCGGTGATCAATAACTGCTTCTTCTGTCAGCGCCATACCGATACCTCCGGTTACACCACCGATCATCTGACTGGCAGCAGTTTTCGGACTGACGATCCTGCCGGAGTCTGCGACTGTCACCACTCGCTTTACACGCACGACACCTGTATGCGGATGTACCCTTACTTCTGCAAAATGGATAGAGAAAGAATACATAGAGTATTTATCCTGCTCAGCACCACCTTTGGATGATTTGGTCACTTCGAAGAATGTCTTTTGCTGTGCTGTCAGTACCTCCTGCATGGTGGCTGTCTTACCCGCTACCGGTTTCACCGTTCCGTCTTCGAATGCAAGACCCGCTTCTGTGAGTAATGCCTTCAGGGCGGTACAGGTATCAAAGACCGCAGAACCTACGGATGATACGGTAGCAGATCCGCCCTGACTACCAGATGGTGGCAGCGAAGCGTCTCCCAGTTCGAAACGTATTTTCTTAATGGGTAGTCCGGTTACTTCATGCGCAATCTGTACCATTGCCGTACTGGTACCAGGACCGATATCGCTGGTCGCACTCTGTAAGATCAGTGTGCCGTCTGCATTCAGCTGTGCACGGCAGGTAGATTCCCCGCGATGTGCCCCGAATACACCCGTACTCATACCATATCCCACCAGCCATTCTCCGTCCTTCATAGAACGTGGTTCCCGGTTGCGTTTGTGCCAGCCGATTTGCTCACTACCCAACTGATATGCTTCTTTCAGATTGTTACTGGAGAAAGGTTTGTTCTTTTCCGGATCGGTTGCTGCGAAGTTCTTCACCCGGAAGTCCAGCGGGTCCATATTCACTTTATAGGCCATTTCATCGATGGCTGATTCCAGTGCAAAAGCGCCTGTTGCCTCACCAGGACCACGCATCCAGATAGGAACGCCTCTGTCCAGCGGCACGATGCGGTATTTAGTGGTTACGTTCGGACAGCCATACATGAACCTTGTCATGGCCACTGTACCTTCTGTAAAGTCGTCGTAATTCGCCGTTTCAGCGGTAGCTTCATGGTAGATACCCTGTAACTGACCGTCCTTATCCGCACCCATACTGATATGTTGTATAGTGTAAGGGCGATGTCCCACCAATGAGAACATCTGCTGACGTGTCATGACCAGTTTAACCGGCTTTTTGAGCTGACGTGCAGCAGCTACCACAGCGACTTCCTGTGGCCAGGTACGCAATCCCATACCAAAACCGCCGCCAACAAATTCGGAGTATACCTGGATATTCTTTTCCGGTATTTTGAACGCACCCGCCAGTGTACGCTGTGTAGCCTTTACTCCTTGTGTTTTAGCGTATACTTTCAACTGATCCTCTCCTTCCCAGATAGCCAGTATACCCGCCAGTTCCATCGGATTGTGTACCTCTACAGGGATCGTATAATCAGCTGAAATGGTAACAGGCGCCGTTTTATATGCCTCTTTCTGCTCACCACGGGTATAATCGCCGAAGCGGCCGGGCATAGCTGCCTTCTGTGTATTTTTCAGCAGGTCAGTCTGATGTTCGGTTTTATTGTAGGTAGCTGTCACCAGTGAAGCGCCATATTGTGCACGCTCCAGGGTATTGGCTACCACCAATGCGATCGGCTGACCGTTAAAGAGTATTTTATTACTGCCCAGCATACGGTATTTCTCTCCGCCGGAAGGCAGTTTCGCATTACTGTTTGGCTGATCGGCCCAACCAGGTACGGCGGGCATATTCAGGTGTGTATATACCGCCAGTACACCAGGTGCACGTTCCGCATTTTTTGTATCAATCGTAGTGATGGTACCGCGGGTAATTGTACTCGTCACCATTACACAATAAGTAAGACCGGGCACTTCGAACTCTGCAAAGTATTTTGCCTTACCAGTTACTTTAGCTCTTCCGTCTACCCTGTTCAGCGGTTCACTTTTTTTATCTGTTCCCATTATTCGGGTTTTAAGCGTTTAGATATTACCGTTTGCAGCGGCGAGTTTCAATGCCTCCACAATTGTGTTGGGCGCGAGGGTGAGTTTGAATTCATTACTGCCCTGCGACTTTGCAGGCGCCATCACCATACGTGCCGCCTCCTGAAAGTTCTCTACCGTGGCCTTCTTTCCTTTGAGGAAAGCTTCCGCTTCTCTCAGCCGCCAGGGTTTATGCGCCACGCCACCCATAGCCAGGCGTACATCAGCGATATTATTGTCTTTCAGGGACAAGGCAGCGCCAACTGATACCAATGCGAATGCATAGGAGGCACGGTCACGTACTTTCAGATAATGCGCATATCCACCTACTTCATTGAAAGGAATATCCACCGCTATGATCAGTTCTCCACGCTGTAAGGTGTTGTCCACTTCAGGCGTATCTCCCGGTAAACGGTGAAAATCGCCAAAAGGAATTTTACGTTCCCCTTTGGGGCCTTTTACTGTTACGACTGCATCCAGTGCTGTCAGTGCCACACACATATCGCTTGGATGTACGGCAATACATTTATCACTTGCACCGAAGATGGCGTGCATACGGTTGACGCCTCCGATAGCGCCGCAACCGGAACCAGGATTTCGTTTATTACAAGGCATGGCTGTATCGTAGAAATAATGACAACGCGTACGCTGCATCATATTACCACCGACAGTGGCCATGTTCCTCAGCTGTGGAGAAGCGCCTGCTTTTAATGCGAGAGACAGGAGCGGAAAATGTTTGACGACCAGGGGATGTTCCGCTACCATTGTATTTTTAGCCAGTGCGCCGATACGCAATCCCGTCTTTGTTTCTTCGATCTTTGTAAGGGGCAGGCGATTAATATCTACCAGTCGCTCCGGTCCCGTTACACCACTCTTCATCAGATCGACAAGATTGGTACCACCGGCCAGGAATGTAGCCGATTTATCTTTGGAGACAGCAGCAATGGCTGCATCACTGGAAGTGACCCTTATGTAGCTGAACTGTTTCATATCTTCTTCCCTCCCTGTTTTACGTCCATGATCGCATCGACGATATTGGAATAAGCACCACAACGACAGATATTTCCACTCATATATTCTCTCACTTCATCGGGCGTACCAGCGTGTCCTTCCCTGATACAACAGATTGCTGACATGATTTGTCCAGGCGTACAGTAACCACACTGGAAACCATCATGCTCCAGGAATGCTTCCTGCATAGGGTGCAGGTTATCTCCGTCTGCCAGCCCTTCGATGGTAGTCACCTCACGGCCTTCTGTCGTGAGTGCCAGTGTCAGACAGGCATTCACACGTTCTCCATCGATGTGGACGGTACAGGCGCCACACTGTCCGTGGTCACAACCTTTCTTTGTACCTGTCAGTTGCAATCGTTCGCGCAACAGATCCAGCAGGGTAACACGCGGTTCTATCCTGACACTTTGCTTCACCCCATTGATGACCACATTCAGCGGCATTGTCTCAATGGCAGCCGCGATCTTTTCATCAAGGCCGTTTTCAGCAGCTTTGAGCACCGTTTCAGGCGCAAGCGCCAACGCTGTCATCAAAGAGGTTTGTTTAAGGAAAGAGCGCCGGGAAGTACCGTTCTGCTCTTCATTCCTGAGTTGATCGTCCATAATCTTGCTTCGTTATCAGTTTGACAGTATTTTTCTTATTCCTGATCTGCGTAATAGTAGCTATATAGGGCTATCTTATATCTCCTGAGCCGCATTGTTTCAACATAGTCAATTTATCAGATACCAGCAGCGATGAATATGACGAATGGCAGATGCTATCATAAGGTTAAAAACTTTTCAGATGCTGTTGATTTACAAATTACTGAATTGTATGCATTAAGACACAAAAGCGTTATGTTTGCAAACACATAGCGTATTTGACGTACGTAAAGTAATCTGACGCAGAATAGATTGCCGCTAAAACTATACCGGAACTTTGATACTTTGTTTACTATTTTCCAGGATAGTATCTCCGGTTGTTTTCACATTTTTTGTTACCATTGCGCTCTATGAAGATTTCTCACTATATATTTCTTGGATTCGTATCAGTACTGATACTGTTTTCCATTACGACGTTCGTGAACTTCAGTCTGTCCAATGCGGTGACAGAAAACAATGCCTATTTCACCCGTTCCACCAATCTGGTGCGTAACAGCAGCCGCTTTCAGCGGAACGTACTCACGATGGTCAACGGCCTCAGAGGATATCTGCTCACTGGTGAAAAGTCTTTTGTAGAAGCCTATGACACGGCTAATATCGAAAATGAGCTCATCCTGAAGGAGCTGTCATCCATGCTCACAGACACACTACAGATCAACATGCTGCAGCAGATTAAAGAGCTGAATGACCAGTGGACGGAAGAATATACAGATCCATTGAAACAGGCGAAAATGTCAGCGTCTATCAGCAGGCAACACCTGGATACTTTCAATAGGGTATACAAGGAAAAATTTGCTTCCGGTCATGAACAGGCGATTCAGGCGGCATTACAGGAGAAATTCAAGACATTCTCCGCATATGAATATGCACGTAGGGATGCACGCAAGGAAGAACTGGCTGCTTCGGTTATCAATACGAATATTCTTTCGTTGTTATTGACATCCGCTTCTATTGTACTCGGGCTTTTCATCATCATCTATGTAACCATGAAGATATCCCGGCGTATCAAGGTCATGACAGATATGGCCAATGATATTGCGGGAGGCAATTATAACGTGACGATCAAAGATACGGGTAGCGATGAACTGAGTGCATTAGGAGATGCGCTCAATCATATGACAGAAGAACTGTCAAGGAATATCACGCTTTTGAAGCGATCCAATGAAGAACTGGACCAGTTCGCACATATTGTATCGCATGACCTGAAAGCACCGCTGAGAGGCATCAGTAACGTTGTAACATGGATAGAGGAAGATCATAAACAGGAACTTACGCCAAAAGTAAGCGAATACATGGAGCTGATAAAAGGTCGCGTGATAAGAGCAGAAAACCTGATAGAAGGTTTGTTGTCCTATGCAAAAGCAGACAAGGAAGAGATCGAAAAAGAGGAAATTGCACTCAACTCACTAATGAAAGAAGTACTCGACACACTGCCTGATATGGACCATGTAAGGGTTGAAATGGCTGATCTTCCCATTATACACGGAGAAAAATTGTGGTTGTTCCAGATTTTTTCTAATCTTATCGGGAATGCAGTCAAACACAACGAAAAGCCCGGCCCTGCTGTAAAAATCTATTATAAAGAACGGCCTGATCACTATGAATTTTTCATTGAAGACAATGGAAATGGTATTGAAAAGCACTATCAACGGAGGATTTTTACTATTTTTCAGACTTTAAAGGACAGGGATAGTTTCGAAAGCACAGGTGTTGGATTGGCAATTGTCAAAAAAATTATAGAGACCAAAAAGCAGCATATCAATGTGGTCTCCGCACCGGGCAAGGGTTCTGTCTTTTCATTCACCTGGTCAAAAGATTAAAATGCAACCGATTAATATTTTACTGGTAGAAGATGATAAGCTGGATGTGATAGATATTAAGCGTTCACTTGATAAATTGAATATTTTCTATAAACTCACGAATGCCAGAAATGGCGAGGAGGCCATTACACTGCTGAATGAACAGATCAATACCGGCAATGAAGGCTTACCTGATGTCATGCTCATTGACATCAACATGCCCAAGGTAAATGGTTTCGAAGTATTGGAATACATGCACCAGAAAGAAGAGCTCAAACAGATCAAACGATTTGTACTGACTACGTCCGGTGACAGAACAGACAAAATTACTGCTGAAAAGCTCGGTGTATCCGGCTATATCATCAAACCGCTGAAACTCAACAGTCCATCCGCCATGGATGCATTCAACCTGATGATCGACCTGCTCAATTTCAAAAAGAATTAGTGTTTATTTTTTGACTCCGGCGTAGACATAGTGCTCACCCTTTGTTTCTGCTCCGGAGACCCTTCTTTGCTTCAGCACCGGAATTGCTTTCTTTTGTCCGGTCAGGATCTCCTGTGGAATATACAGATGGCTCTTGGCTCTTGTAATCGCTACGTACAGCAGATTAATCTCTTCCGACAGCTTTGACATATTGACGTTATCGATGTTCTCCGCCTGCTTCACCACCTTGTCATGGGTGATGTAGTCATTGGTCAGCGTCACTTCATCATATTCCATCCCTTTACAGCGATGTACCGTAGAAAAGATCATATCAGCCTGCTCCTTATCATCATGATCAAGGTGGCAGTCTTTTAATTTTTTGATATAACCAGGGATCTTCTCACCATACTTCTTCACCACATCAACCAGCATCCCCAGCTGTGTTTCGCCGGTTGTTTTGATATACTCTTCCAGGTCTTTCATGCTGTCCATGGCCGCAATGGTCTTATCCCGTATACGGCCGACATCTCCGGTATGGAGGTTCAGTATATCATAGATGGAAGCGCCATCATTGGCATAAGTATAGTTTTCGATCCGGCCTTCAAAATAGATCGTTTTGATCTCTTTCTTTTCAATCAGTAATTCGATGGCTTTTACCAGTAAACCTGCATTGGTGCGGGCTACTACCGCCCTTGTATTGGCCTTACGGGACTTACCGAAACCGATGACCTTTACCGTCAACGGATTGCTATACAGCTTCTTCCACTGAATGACATAAGACGCCAGATCGGCGATATCCTGGTCAAAGCGGAAACTGGTGCTGAGCGTATATAAAGGGTAATTGAGTTTGTCGAGGGAATTGACGGCATAGCGCCAGCCATAGATCTGCTGATGACTATCGCCTACCAGCACCTTAGTGCCTTCCTGTGAACGGAATACGTCCAGCATGGCGCCGGAAGCATCCTGTCCTTCATCAAACAGGATCACATCGAAGTTCAGCCTGGGTCTGGCCAGCTGAAACTTCTTCAGATAAAAATCATGCGTAATAGGGATTTCACCCTTATTCATCTTATCCAGGAAAAGGCGGGTCTGATACTGAATGTCTTTCTTATACTTAGTGGCAAATTCGATGGCCTCCCTGTCAGTGAGCGTATCTTCATAATCAAGATCCTGCACTTTTGCGGGCGCACTATTACAGAAATAAGAAAGGTAGGCATTGATATGTGTAGCGAGAATAGACTCTGTATGTTTGCCTTTGAGGCCGCGCAGCTTCAGGATATCTACAATCTCATTCAGTTTATACCCCTCGCCCTTGATTGTATATTTTGATCCTCTGACTATATAGTAATGCGCCAGCGAGTGCGCTGTTTCCACCCGCACATTTGCGAGTCTCACTTCTGCAAATTTGCGTTCTGCCTCCTGTTTAACAGTCTTGTTGAATGCCAGATAAAGGATACTTTTATCCGGTCTTGCTTTCGCATATTCAATAAGTGTAGTAGTCTTACCGGCGCCAGCAACGGCGATGATCCTGATGTCTCCTTTGCTTTTGATAATGGCAGCCTGCTCCTGGGTCAAATTCATGGCCCGAATTTACATCATCTCGCGTTATTATCAGGCATACCAGACGTCCGCCGGGGATAAAGAAAGATAAATATCTTCTCCCTTTCTGAGCACGCTGTTATCTGTTTTTACGGTGATAGTCGCAGCAGGCAGTGCTACAGCCACTTCATAACTGCTGCCCATAAAGCTTACGTCTTGGATCTTTCCGCTCAGTCCATGTTGTCCTTTTTCCACAACACGGAAACGTTCAGGACGGATAAACAGACTTTTATCATTGAGATGCACACCGGATACCTGGCTGAAATCAGTAGCCTGGGCAGAAGGAATCATGTTATAACTGCCGAATAATGCCGCTACATATTCATTTACCGGCTGGTGGTATACCTCTTCAGGAGCGCCTTGCTGTACGATCTGACCATCTTTCATGACGATCACCTCATCAGCCCAGGAAAGGGTATCTACCGGGTCATGAGACACGAGCAGACAAGTGATATTGAGATCTTCACTGATCTCACGGATCACAGCTTTCAGTGTATTTTTGAGAATGGGATCCAGGTTGGAATAAGGTTCATCGAGAATCAGCAGACGAGGAGCGGTAGTTAACAAACGGGCTAAAGCCACACGTTGTTTTTCTCCACCGGACAACTGATCATTCTTTCTTTTCATCAGGTGACTGATACGGCAGATCTTATACAGTCTTTCCGCATCTTCATCAGCTAACATATTGGCGTAGGCAAGGATTTCCTCCATGCGGTAATGGTTACGCAGCTCATAGTGCTGGGAAAGATAAGCGATACCTGGCTGACCAGGTAATAATCTCTCCAGCGGTCCTTTCACCTTCACATTTTCAAACCGCACTTCACCGCCATCTGACTGTGTCAGACCACCGACTATTTTCAACAGGGTACTCTTGCCGGATCCTGACTCTCCTACGATAGCTATTTTCTGGAAAGCTTTCTGCGTGAAGCTCACGCCTTTCAGCACTTCTTCTTCCCCTTCCTGCTTGCGCACGTCCGTTACTTCTAACAAATTCATATAAAGCTGATATCACATAAAAAGCTGCAAATTACCACTTAAACAGAGAGGAAGCAAGTAAAGAAGTTCAGGCTGGCACTAAAAACTCCAGCTCCCGCTTCAAAATGCTGACAATGTAGCTTTTACCATCCCGGGAACGTATCAGTTCGTCATCAATGTGCGCATGTTCATCCCCCCAGGAAATACGGATATTTTTCCCTTTGATCACCGGGAGGTCATAGTCCTTATGCGCTGAGGAAGCAATACGGTCTTTGATATAGGCAGAGAATGACTTTCTTTTATCTTCTCCTAACAGCACAATCTCCATTTCTCCGTCCCCTACATTCGCGTCTCCGTTGAGATTTAGTCCCGGGCCAATAGAGCGTATGTTCATAATTTCAGCCATCAGGTAATGCCCCGAGTAATCCACTCCGTCAATCTCCAACTTACATTCCTGTGCATGGTAGTTATCGATAATATCATGCAGCATTACAAGCGCCAGTTTGATCTTTTCTTCCGGTTCATCAGGTTCTTCCAATTGCTTCATAGCTTCCATCAACACCGGAAAAATACCAAACCCAAAACTTTCCAGGAAGAACATCTCTTCATGAAAGCCGGCAATGGTACCTATATCAAATGGCTGTATATGATGTTTATGCCAGGAGGCGATAATGTCTTCTTCTTCACCGGTGACATGCAGGGAACGGCTGATATTATTGGCAGTGCCCATGGGTAATAGTGCCAGCGGATAACGCCTCTCTCCTGCTTTGCCGCTAAGAAATTCAAGAATGACTTTCCTGATTGTACCATCCCCACCGGCGATGATCACAAAATCAGTATCAGGAGAGATTTCCCTGCACCAGTTCTTTTTGGCAGATGAGTATGTACACTTGATCTGCTGGTCACTGATCTTCTTCATCAGTGCAGCTTCTGAATGTTCCTGGTCACCAGCTTTGGGGTTATGCAGTAAATGCGCTTTCATACACATCAATATCCAAAAAGGATACCACCCCAATGGCATGAAATTGGAGGCCGCATTGGTATGAGAATACTAATCACAAACGACGACGGCATTTACAGTCCGGGCATAGCAGCGCTGGCCAGAATAGCGGCCCGGTTCGGAGAGGTAAGGATAGTTGCCCCGGATGTGGAACAGTCTTCCATGGGACATGCGGTAACGCATTCCCGGCCGCTTTCCTTCAAAGCCTCTCCTATTAATTTCGAGGGGATTGAAGCATATCGTGTAAATGGCACCCCGGCAGACTGTGTCGCCCTGGGAACACATCTGTACACCAAGACAGACGTGGTATTGTCGGGCATCAATATGGGGCCCAACCTGGGCAATGGTATGTGGCATTCCGGCACCCTGGCAGCGGCTAAACAGGCTGTACTGTTAGGTATTAAAGGCATAGCCCTGAGTACGCCTGTGGGCAAATCTGAGCCTGATTTTGCCGCTTTTGAGGATTATGTGGCACAAGTACTGGAATTGTTGCTGGAAAAGCCCGGACTAAGCCTTTTCAATGTTAATTTCCCTCCTCACCCCAAGGGCATCCGCTGGACGAGACAATCCGTACGTTTATATGATGGTAAGATCGTTCCCGGCACTGACCCGATGAACCGCAAGCATTACTGGTTCACCGTCACACCACTGGAACCAGCAGAAGAGGGTACCGACAGGTGGGCAGTAGAAAATGATTTTGTCTCCATTACCCCATTACGCCTGGATCTGACAAATGAAGCGGAATTACAGGCGGCACTGAATAGTCAGTCATTGTAAACTTATACTGGCCTTAATGGTCAGGCTCCATAGCTGAAAACAAAAAAAGGCTGCGTATGCAGCCCTTTTTTTGTTTTTACAATAACTTGTCCAGTGTAACAGGCAGATCCCGGATCCTTTTTCCCGTCGCATGAAATATAGCATTGGCAACAGCTGCTGCCACTCCCACCTGACCGATCTCCCCAACTCCTTTCACACCAAGCGGATTTACTACATCGTCGTTTTCTTCCACAAATATGACCTCAATATCGTTGATGTCCAGATTTACCGGGATGTGATACTCGGCATAGTTGTGATTGACGAAGCGGCCGAACTGATGATCCATCACAGACTCTTCATACAAAGCACCCGATATTCCCCATACAATTCCGCCCATGATCTGGCTCCTGGCTGTTTTAGGATTCAATATCCGGCCAGCGGCTATCGCACTTACTACCCTGCTTACTTTTACCAATCCCAGTTCCTCATCCACCTGCACTTCGACAAAAACAGCTGAATGCGTATTTTTCGCATATTTCATCTGTTTGAAGATATTGGGAAGTGGTGTAGAGGTCACATTGACCGCATCTGTCTCCGTCAGGGTCATGATATCTTTCAGATGAATAAAATTGGCTGGTGTTTCAATCATATACATCTTTCCATCTGCGAAAGTGAGTTGCTCTATGGACAGCTCCCTAAAGGGAGAATCAGGAATATCTTTAGCCAGTGACAATAAACGCTCTCGTATCTGCAAACATGCTTTCTGCACAGCAGTACCGACAGAAGCTGCCGTAGCGGAGCCACCTTCGAGGTAAGCAAAAGGCAAAGAAGCATCCCCCAGCTGAAAAGTCACATTATCGATCGGAAGCCCGAGGGTTTCCGCAGCGATCTGTGTCATGATGGTATATGTACCCGTACCTATATCTGCAGTAGCACTACCTACTGTTAGTTTTCCATCCGCAGTAAAAGTAGCTTTGGCACGTGCCGGTACAGTCATTGCATCCCACATACCGGTGGCCATTCCCCAGCCGGTTAACAGGCGCCCGGTCTTCATAGACCTTGGCGCCGGATTCCGTTGCGACCAGCCAAATCTGGCAGCGGCCTGTTCATAGCAATCCATCAAACCTTTACTGGAATATGGCTTTTTCATAGATCCGTCTTCTACACTATAGTTGATACGCCGGAGCTCAAGTGGATCCATATTCAGTTTATATGCGAGTTCATCCATTGCACATTCCAGTCCGAATACACCGGTCACCGCTCCGGGGGCACGCATATCCAGTGGTGTATATGTATCGAGACTCACCAGTTTGTAATCCTGCTGCACATTTTTGCAATGGTACAACATACCCGACCAGTTGACGATGTTTTCCACATAGTCTTCAAACTGCGAAGTACCTGATACAGCCTGATGACTAATGGCTTGCAGGGACCCATCTTCCACTGCTCCGATAGATAATGTCTGCTGTGTAATAGGTCTGAATCCCAGAGAAAACATCTGTTGTCTGGTCAGCATCACTTTCACCGAACGTTTCAGTTCCAGGGCTGCCAGTACAGCCATAAACAGTTGGTACTGCGGCCTCAATCCTGAACCAAACGCGCCACCTACAAAAGGAGATAAAGCTTTTACTTTTTTACCGGAAAGTCCGAATACGCTTTTGACATAGCTTTGTGTATTCAGAACGCCCTGGGTTTTATCATATACGGTGATACTACCATTTTTGTAATAAAGTACCGTAGTAGCATGCATCTCCATGGGATTGTGGTGTTCTGCCCCCTGATAATAGGTTGCTTCAGCACGCACAGGCGCCTCTTTAAATGCTTTATCAAAATGGCCCCTGTTAGCCGGTTTCTTAAAGCCGGTCTTTTTTCCTTTAGGAGGTCTTGCCTTATCCAGATTTCCGGTCAGACTGGTGGTATGAGCATCCGCTTCGTAGCTGATATTTACAAGCGTTGCAGCATACCTGGCCAGTTCAAATGTTTCCGCAACGACAAGCGCCACCGGTTGCTGACTATACGCGACCATATCCGTTTGCAGATAACGGAAATGCTTACCTGGCGGTGCATCCATGTCTTTATAACTGCGGTTGAACCAGGCGAGTCCGGAGACATTCTGATGCGTAAATACCTGAAGCACACCTTCCAGTTGCAGCGCGGCTGATGTATCAATATCTACGATACGTCCCCTGGCAATGCCAGCCGAAACCACCACACCATAGCATAGCCCTTTGGCATGATAGTCTGCAGCATATTTCGCATCACCGGTTACTTTTGCATATCCATCTACCCGGTTCATCGGCCGGCCTATATATGTAGTTTCGTTATTCATTTTTCCCGATTTAGAGCTTCCTTACACGCACGTATGATCGCACGTTTTGCAAGCGCCGGTTTAAAATCATTTGTCCCGAAAGTGACAGCATCCTTCAATATTCTGTCAGCTGCGGCTGCAAAGGTTTCAATTGTGGCAGATTTACCTTTCAGCTCCGCTTCCACCGATTCATCCCGCCAGGGCTTGTGCGCTACACCTCCCATAGCTATTCTGATATTGGATATTATATCGCCCTCCAATTGCAATACAACGGCTACAGACACCAGTGCGAATGCATAAGAAGCCCTGTCTCTTACCTTCAGATATTTATAATTCGCCGTAAAACGTTCATTTGGTAGTATAATACCGGTAATCAGTTCATCGTGTGCCAGGTTATTGTCAATATGAGGCGTGTCTCCTGCTAACCGGTGGAAATCTGCAATAGGGATCAATCTTTCCCCCTGCTGTCCCCTTACCTGTATCACCGCATTTAATGCCCTGAGAGCCACACACATATCACTGGGATGCACCGCTATACATTCCTGACTGGTACCCATTATGGCATGAATACGATTGTACCCCCGCAAAGCCGAACAACCGCTTCCCGGCAGCCGCTTGTTACAGGGAGTAGATGTATCATAAAAATAATAACACCTTGTACGCTGCATCAGGTTACCACCATTAGTAGCCATATTGCGCAGCTGAGGAGAAGCTCCGGCCAGTATTGCATCGGCCAGCAGCGGATATCTTTTTTCAACCAGGGAATGCCAGGCAGTATCAGCATTTGTCGCCAACGCTCCCAGAAACAGGCGACCATCATCCAGCAACTCAATACTGTCCAGATGTAATCTGTTAATATCTATCAGATGGCCAGGATGCAGGACATTTTCTTTCATCAGGTCTATCAGATTGGTACCGCCTGCTACGAACATTGCCGCAGCATGTCCTGCCATTTCGTTCACAGCATTATCGATATCAGATGCCTCTGTATATGTGAAATTGTTCATAGCTTTTGATTTACCTGTTGCACAGCTGCCACGATATTCGGATAAGCGCCACAGCGGCATAAATTACCACTCATCAGTTCCTGTATGTCTTCCCTCGTTTTTGCTTTTCCTTCATTCATCATACCGATCGCCGAACAGATCTGTCCGGGTGTACAGTAGCCACATTGAAAGGCATCATGGTCAATGAACGCCTGCTGTAAAGGATGCAAAATGCCATCTTCCGCAATACCCTCAATAGTGGTAATGTCGGCTCCGTTTTTCATGACGGCAAGCGTCAGACAGGAATTGATGCGCTTTCCGTTCACCAGCACGGTACAGGCGCCGCACTGACCGTGATCACAGCCTTTTTTAGTACCTGTAAGCTGCACGTACTCACGTATCGCATCCAGCAGCGTTACCCAAGGCTGTATTTTAAGTTCATATGGTATTTTATTGATCGTAAGGTGAATGGTATGTGCAGCCTGATCAACCAATACCGGCACAGCAAATTGATCCATTGTTATAAGTTTTGATCATAGTTACGGGATCAAAGATTACGCCTTTCTCAAAGCCACCATCAACATATATTTATATATTTGTATATTTATAGCACCTATACCTGTTAAAACAATATAAAATATGAAGCAACTAGCGCTTTGCCTGCTGGCAGTCGCCCTATTACTCACAGCATGTGGAAAAGACGAGGATGAAAACCAAAGCCCGGCTAACAGCTTTACTTACAACGGGCAGGAAACAGGCACCCCTTACGGTTACATTATGGATTGGGGCAGTGAAGGGAGTCAGCTCATGTTTGCAGATAAGGAACTGACACTGGACGGTCTGTCAACAAATGCCAGTGCAGTAGGCATAGACCTGGATGTCCTCGTCTCTGGTCAGACCTACACGTTCAAAAAGAGCGATGCCCCGGACTACGATAAAAAGCAACATTTTGGATATGCGGCTGTCTATAATAACCAACCTTTTGCCAATGGCAAATTTGTTGCAAATGCACAGGTGCTGGACTCCCTGATCGCAGGTTCGGTTACCTTCAGACAGGTGGACAATGTATACAACATTGTATACGATCTGAAATATGTAAATACAACAGTAAAAGGAGAATATAACGGCGAACTGACACCTAATTAATTAACATACTGTTAATAGCGGAAAAAGTCCTGACCTGAGAAAAAATCTTTTTCGGCTACAATATTCACATTATCAGTAAATTAGAGCTTAGAAAAAGTAAATAGGGACAATCTGAATATAAGTGTTGACAAATACCCGCAAAACAGACCATGCACAAGGTTTTCGGGGCTGTGTTCTACTTCATATTCAGGACATTAATATAGCATTACAAAAAAATCTATGTGCTGTAAATGTGTTTATTCCATCAGAAACTATTTATATATTTGCAGCCATAATCAGTAATAAGACTACGAAACCTACAACTAAATGACTAGATCAGCAAACCGCTTATTAGCTGTAATACTATGTTTTGCTTTCTACGGCTGCACTTTTGGTGATGAAAAAACGAATCCTGCAAACGGATATACTAACGACGGCAATTTTATACAAACTGATTATGCTGTTAGAAAGAACTGGGCAGGAGGGACAGTGATTGCTTTTACAGATTTACTACCTACAACGGAATTTACAGGAAAAGTAAACGCTGTACAATTTTTACTGGATACACTGGAACAACACGGGGACTATACGTACATGCCGTCTGATTCGGCAGCTTTCGACAAAACAAAGAATTTCGACATCGCCATACTGTACAAAAATGTGCATTATATGAATGGAACAGAAGTGGATAACAGTGGGCAGACATACAGTAAACCTACGGCCGGAACACTCACATTTACTCCCGGTCCCGGCTATCAGACATTCTCTTACACACTGAAATTTGGTTCAGACCACGTCATTTCAGGGTGCTTCAGAGGACAAGTTACTTCGGTAGAATAACAACGTTTGTTGTTCTGTATAAAAAGGATGAAAAATAATGCGGCGACGGCTGTTTCGATCTGATTCGGAATAGCCGTTACTGTTTTATATAATTACTATCAATTTATAACTGCTATGTTGTTTCAGTAACTAATTCTAAAGTCCTCTTTTTATCAACAAAGCGATGCAATAATACATCAGAGAACTACATGCAGCATATCTGCATACTAACACCGTAATCCTTTACTACAAAGCATCACACAGGAATCATTTTAACATTTTGGATACTGTATCTACTAACCTATTTAATAAAAAATAAAGGATTCGATCAAAAGAAAAAAAATAAATTTCCGTAAATAGATTCTACTTTTCCATCATCAATTTTGATATCGAAGTTTGATGTAATTTTTTTATACCACGTCTAAAAACCGATTGTATAACCCGGATTCCCTGCAGGAAGTTCATGAAACCCTTGTTCGTTATGTAACTCAGTCTATCTGACCGTTATCTTACGCCCATTCCACTATTTTTTTATTTATTCTATGTAAACCCAACCCTCATGTCTGCTAACATTGAGTTCACAAAAGGCAGTGGCATACGCCTTTATACTTCGCACGACGAAGAATATATTGATGCCGTATCCGGCACATTTAACCTCGCACTCGGATACAGTCATCCGGAAGTTGTCGAGGTATTGCAGAAACAGGTAAAAGATCTGATACACGTTTCCTCCTCCTTTACCGGCGATCTTGCTGCAGATGTTTTAAACAGCATACTCGAACATGCACCGCAGGGCATTACTGACGGATGGATGCGCGATATTATTGGCTCTACGGCCAATGAAGGCGCTGTAAAAATCGCTAACAAGTTCAACGGAAAGAATGAAGTCATCAGTCTGTCCCTCTCACATCACGGACAGACACTTTTTGCGACTAACATCTCCGGAAACGCGTTCAGAAGAAAATCGTTCTCCAACACCATGCAAAGTCAGCATGCAGTAGTACCTGCCCCCTACTGTTATCGCTGTCCATTCTCTGCCAAATATCCCAACTGTGGATATCTCTGTGCAGAAGCTGTATATGACTACGTTGAGTATGGCAGTAGCGATCATGTATCCTGCATGATCATGGAACCTATTCTGGGTAACGGTGGTAACATCGTGCCTCCGGCAGGCTACTTCGAAAGAATCAAACAGATCTGCGAAGAACTCGACATCGTGCTGATCTCCGATGAAGTACAAACAGGTATCGGCAGAACCGGATACATGTTTGCCAGCGAGCATTTTGATATGGAACCAGATATTATCACACTGGCCAAAGGCCTGGGTGGTATTGGTATCCCGACTGCCGCTATCCTGTACAAACCGGAGTTTGCCGTCCTGGAGAAATGGGAACATTCCTACACTTCCGGAGGTAATCTGCTGTCGCTCGGCGCTGCAAAAAAAACCATGGAAATTGTATCCCGTGAAGGCTTCCTGCAAAACGTACGCGACAACGGTATCGTACTGGGTAACCTGCTGAACGGCCTGAAAGAAAAGTTCGGTCATTTCATCGGCGATGTAAGAGGTATGGGATACATGTGGGGCCTGGAAATAGTAGACAAAGACGGCGCTCCGGATGTAAAACTCACCAACAGGATCATCGACAATGCCCTCACAGATCATAAGCTCATCCTCAGAGGATCCCGCTATGGATTTGGCAACGTTGTAAAGGTAAGACCCGCACTTACTGCCACTGTAGATGATATCGAAGAGATCTGTGGCAGATTGGACAAAATATTCAGTCAGGTAAAAACAGTCACCCATGCAAGCTATAGTTTATAACGGCCCCTGGAATATTCAGTTGGAAGAACGCGAAGAACCAGCCATCACACTCCCGGATGAAGTCATTGTTGAAATACGTGCTACAGGTATCTGTGGCACTGACCTCAGCATCATTTCCGGAGAATATAATGCCAGACAGCAGGTGATCATCGGCCACGAATCAGCCGGCGTAATCGTAGAAAAAGGCAGTGGTGTGGAGAACTTCAATGTAGGTGATCGTGTTATCATCGACCCTACCTACTATTGTGGTTACTGCGAGAATTGCCGCAAGGGTTTACGCAATCACTGCTTCCAGAAATCCAGTACGGAAGCCGGCGTATCCATCGATGGTACATTTACAAAGTACTTCAAGACCACCAAACGCTTCATCTACCCGCTGGGCGACAATGTACCCTTTGAACAGGGCGCTATGTCAGAGCCGCTTAGTTGTGTGCTCACAGCTGTAAAGAAACTCGCCGTCAGCCCTTTCTACAATGTAGCCATCCTGGGTGGTGGTCCGATAGGACTACTCTTTTATCTCGCACTGAAACAGTACGGTATACAGGCGGGTACTATCTATGAAACTTCTGCTAACAGAACAAACCTGATCAGCAGTAATGATATACTCAGTTCAGGATGGTATCTGTCCGGTCATTTTGCACCTCGTAAACATCAGTATGACCTGATTGTTGATACAACAGGCAGCATGCTGGAAAAATCAATCGATGCAGTTGCCGACGGTGGAAAGATTGCGCTGATAGGACTGCGTAACAACCAGCAGACTATCAATCCGAGAGAGATCACGGATCGCAGTATTTCCATCATCGGTTCCATCGACTCACAGGACACCTTTAAACATGCTGTTGACCTGATCAACAGCCAGGTACTCGGACTGGAAAAGATCATCACAAAAGCCTATGGCATTGATGAATTCCAGGACGCGGTACTGGACCTCGGCTGTAATGTCAGCAAGCGGCAACGCAACAATGACATCAGCAGTCTGAAATCAGTTATCAAATTTTAAAACTGCTTTTTCATGAAGTACATCATTTTCGATATAGATGGCACGCTTACCAATACCACAGAGATAGACGATCTCTGTTATACACAGGCCATCGCAGAAACCTTCGGATTTTCCGATTTTAATACCAACTACGGTCACTATGAGAATACCACAGACTCAGGTATTCTCAACCAGCTCTCACTTGAGCGCAGGAACCGTCCCTGCACAGTCACCGAAATAGAAAACTTTATTGACTGTTTCCTGCATCTGCTGGAACGTGCCTATGAAAAACAGGCCCACTATTTCCATGAGATCCCGAAAGCTGGCAGGATTATCAGCAGCCTGGTCCGCAATGAAGACCTGCGCATCGGACTTGCAACCGGTGGCTGGAAACAGTCTGCGCTCTTCAAACTGCAATGTGCCGGTATCGACATCGAAGGTTGCAGTGCAGCATCTTTTGCACAGGATGCTTTTGCAAGACGCGATATCATAGGTCATACAATAAGTAAGATGAACAAACGCCACAACACGACGCCCGATCTTGCAGACATCATCTATGTTGGTGATGGTAACTGGGATTATCAGGCGACTTTGCAACTTGGCATAAAGTTTATCGGTATTGATAATAAGAAACTGGCACACTTACAGGATATCACCAAAATATCCGATTACGATGAGCTGGAACAACATATTGGCCTTTTGACATTAACTTCCTGATAACACAATGAAAGACCTGACTGTCAATTTAAACCTGAAGCGAACGCATCGTATTGCGGCAAGCGTATTCTTCTTTATCGCCGGACTGACCTATTCCAGCTGGGCCTGCAGAATTCATGATATCAAAGCAGCTTTCAGTCTCAACAATGCCGCCTTAGGAAGTGTATTGTTTGCACTGCCGGTGGGCCTGATTGTGAGTCTGCCGATATCAGGCTGGCTGGTCACCCGTGTAGGAAGCGGAAAAGTATTAATCGGCGCCGGACTCTTATTCCCGGTGATGCTGGTGGCAATAGGGCTCGCACCGGGTATATGGCAGTTAGTGTTACTGTTGTTCTGCTTTGGTTTTATGAACAACGTTTTTGAAATATCCATGAACACACAGGCTGTTGGAATAGAGGCTTTATATGGCAGGTCCATTATGGCTTCATTCCACGGTCTGTGGAGTTTAGCCGGTTTTGCCGGCGTAGGGATCGGCACAATTGCCATTTCACTTGATATGCCTGTATTACCGCATTTCCTGTTGATCTGCGGCATCTGCTGGCTGCTGGTCCTGTTCTCTTACAGATACCTGCTACCCGCAGATGAAAAACAGGATGATACCCAACCGCTCTTTGCACGACCGGACAATAGCATCCTCAAACTGGGATTAATCGCCTTCTCCAGTCTGGTGACGGAAGGGACCATGTTTGACTGGAGCGGTATATATTTTCAGAAAGTGGTAGCAGTACCAGAACATCTTACTACAGCAGGCTATATCGCCTTTATGAGTACCATGGCCGGAGGCCGCTTCATTGCCGACCGCTTTGTTACCCGGTTAGGTGCCAAAAAGGTCTTACAGATGAGTGGGATCATGACTACTTCCGGATTAATCATCTCTATCTGCTTTCCTTATCTTATAACAGCAACAATCGGCTTCTTACTCATCGGATTCGGCGTATCCTCTGTCGTACCCCTGGTACTGGCATTAGCAGGAAAATCCAAAACAATGGCGCCAGGTGTAGCTATTGCAGCCGTATCAACCGTTGGATTCTTCGGTTTTCTGCTGGGCCCTCCTATGATAGGTTTTATCTCAGAAGCCACCAGTCTGCGCTGGGCATTTGCCATCATCGCCTTGTTGGGTACCGGTATCACACTGCTGGCATCACAGGCAGGAAAAATCTCAGCGGAACAATAAGCAGGGATCAAGAAAGGATAACTTCATTCGTATAATTTATTTGTACTTTTGGCGATCCAAATTCCCACTTCAAATGATCTCCTTAAGTTCCAACTACCCGTTACTCGCAGAACAGCAGAACGATTTCAAACGCATTATAGAAAGGCATTACAGCACCTACAATCAGTGGCTGAATATTAAACCCGCCGACGGCACACCCGAAGACCGGAAGACGGCTGCTGCCTGGCTATCAGGTAAGGGACCCGCTATCAGTGAAGACCGGATATCCATTGTCACGTCAGGACATCAGGCCATTATGGTGACCATGATCGCTGCCGCCCTTCAGGGTAACGCTATCGCTGTAGACGAGTATACCTATTCAAATTTCATCAGCATTGCCCGCTGGCTGAACATCGAAGTGATTGCCTGTCCTGGTGATGAAAAAGGCATGTTACCTGCTGCATTAGCCGCTGCCAGTGCGAAACATAACATCAAAGCCGTGTATGTGATGGGTACCATCAGCAATCCTACCGGTATTGTGATGCCTGTAGACCGCAGACTTGAACTGATCGAGGTAGCCCGTAAAAACGGACAGATTATTATCGATGATGATGCTTATGGCTTCCTGGAAGAAAACCCGCCTGCCAATTTCGCGCAACTGGCCCCCGACCTCGGCTGGTTTATCTATAGCTTATCCAAACCCTTTGCACCGGATATCAAGGTTGCTTATATCGTAGCACCGGAACGATATAAAGAGATGATTACCGTCGCTATCAAGCTGACCACCAGTAATCCTTCCACCTTCTTTACCTCACTGGTATCTGATGTGATCAGGAACGGAGAACTGGCAGATCTCTTACGCAGAAAACGGATCGAAGGAAAGAAACGCCAGGAACAGACAAAAGCCTTCCTGTCCGGATTCGAAGTACAGGGACACGAAAATGGCTTTCACTGCTGGCTGACATTACCGGCAGGATTTACTTCCGCTGAATTATACCATGAGCTGCGTGAAAAAGGTGTGGAAGTAATGGCAGGCGCCTTCTTTGCAGCGCCAGGAGCTACTGGTGAATATATCAGGATCGCAATGGGCGCAGAAGCAGATATGAACAGGGTATCAGAAGGCCTGGCGATCATTAAACAGACCATCTCCCGATAATCGCTTCGTATATTCCATCAGGTTGTATTAACACCAGGAACCTGTTTTCCGGGTATTTGTATATACCGCCGATTTTCGTTTCGTTTTGCTGCCTTACATAACTTTACATAACCAGGGCATATATTGTTTCGCTGTATTACATTGATTTATGTTTGTCATCATTACTGCTAACGATGTGTTAATTATAACCAGGTGGTCTTAAACCAATGGGAATGTCATAACTTAGCAGTACACAAACAAGCATTTAAAACTAGCTACATATGAATACAAATATTGGCATCACAGAAGCAAACAGACAGCAGGTATCCAACCAGCTGGCCAAATTACTGGCTGATGAATATGTACTGTATACAAAGACACGTAATGCACATTGGAATGTAGAAGGACCGGATTTCCATGCAATGCACCTGTTCTTCGAATCTCAGTACAATCAACTGGATGAGATCATGGACAGCGTAGCTGAAAGAATCCGCTCTCTGGGTCACTATGCACCGGCTACACTGAAAAGCTTCCTGGAACTGACACACCTGACAGAGTACAGCGAAAGACAGAATGATAGCCTGGGCTTCATTAAAGAACTGCTGGGCGATCATGAAAGCATCATCGAATTTATCCGTGGTAATATCGACGCATTTGCCAATACGTTCAAAGACGCAGGTACCAGTGATTTCATCACCGGTCTGATGGAAGAACATGAGAAAATGGCGTGGATGTTAAGAGCCCACTACAGAGGTTAGAAACCTACTCTATCATAAATAGGAAATGCCGCAGTCATAGGTACTGCGGCATTTTCATTTTTATACGTCCCTCCTCCTTACATGATCTTTTTTTCTGATCTATGGAATTGTACAACAGTTACGATGATTTGTAAATCCGCCGTACTGCCGGTTTCAGATACCTTTGAATCCGGAACGATATACTAGACTCCGACCAGGCTTAGAAACACGTTCCTAACGGCAGAATACGATTATCATGAACAAAAAGATCATAGCACTATTTTTCCTCCTGCTATATCAGGGTATACAGTCATTGTCCGCCCAGAGCTTTAAACTGATGCGGTTTAATGAAGACTACTATTACCTGCGCAATGACACAACAGGTAACTGGTATAATCATATCAAGTATATCCCCCTTTTTAATAAAGATCATTATTACCTGTCGTTTGGTGGAGAAGCCCGTTATGAATATGCAGCCACCGTTCATGACAACTGGCTGAAATACGGCGATGGCTACAATAATCTGATCCTTCAGCGCTACAGCCTCCACGCTGATATGCACCTGGGACCTGCTGTCAGGGTATTCGCACAGGTAAACAGTGCCCTGGAAAACTTCAGCAAATTTGACCCTAGTCCGGTTAATAAAGACGCATTGAATGTGGAAAACCTCTTTGTAGATGTCACCCTTAAAACATGGCGTACAAAGCAGCGTAAACTGGTAGCAAGGGCAGGCAGACAAGAACTTGACTATGGTACCGGCAGACTCATTTCTGTCAGGGAAGGTACCAACGTGCGCAAATACTTTACCGGTGGAAAACTGATGTATAATGCCCCCCGCTTGGGCGTAGACGCCTTTGTTATGATGGACGACGAAGTGAACCCCGGCGTATTCGACAATCACCTGATACATGAAGCAAATCTGTGGGGCGCTTATTCCTATATCATCCTTCCCAGACAGGGCAACTTCGATCTCTATTACCTGGGCATCCACAGAGACCAGGGGAAATTTGAGGAAGGAACACAAAAGGAACTGAGACATACCGTTGCCGTGCGTTACTGGAAATACGGCGGCGGATTTATTTACAACCTGGAGTCCGCCTACCAGTTCGGCTCCTTCGGTAATGGTCCTATCAATGCATGGACCACCGCCATTGACATCGGTTATACATTTGAACACGCACGGTACAAACCGAGTATCAACATCCGTAACGACTACATTTCCGGTGATAAGACACCTGGTGATGGAAAGCTGCAAACATTCAATCCCCTGTACCCTAAAGGCGGTTATTTCGGGTTCAATCCCCGTATCGGACCATCCAACCTGATTGATATCCACCCCTATGGTACTCTGACCTTCAACAGCAAGTTCTCCATGCAGGCAGACGCGGTCTTTAACTGGCGGTATGCAACAGGTGATGGTATCTACACACCCAGCGGCTCCTTCAATATGGCCGGCGCAGGATCAGATGAACGTTATATCGGGACCGCTTACCTGTTAAGCAGCGATTATGCATTCAGCAAATTCGTTAAACTGAGTTGCGGGCTGCAATATTTTGATACAGGCGCCTTTATCGAGCAACAGGTCAACCCTTCTGCGAATTCTTTCTTTATCAATACACAGTTATCATTTAAGTTCTAATAATATGAAAACGTTAAAAACAAGTCTGACCAGTTTATTGCTGTTTGTCGTAGTCGCAGTAAATGCACAGGTAAAAGAGCTCCCTGCAGTGGGTACATCCGCAGTAGTGGGTAAAGCAAATGGCATTGCCGTTGAAGTAAAAGTACAGGGGCCTTCCGCACAGGAAACACCTTTACAGATCGCATGTGTGTTTGAATACACAGAAGGAGATATTACCAATCCACCGGCATTACCCGCACCGCTGAATGGTATGCTGCATCTCGACGAAGCCTTACATGGTATCATTACGGACCTGCGGAAGAGTGGCAAATTCACCGGACATGCATTTGAAACATTACTGATCACGCCTCCTACCGGCACGATCAAAGCGAAACAGCTACTGCTGATAGGTCTGGGTAACAGAAATACCTTCAATGCGGATGTAATGTACACCGTAGGCACTATTGGTATGAGAGAAGCCCTGAGACTGGGTGTAAACGCTTATTCCCATGCAAGTGACATTAAAGATGCAGGTATCGATTCTCCTACCGCCGAAGTAGCAGAGAATGTTATAAAAGGAGCCTTTGATGCTTATAACACACAATTGCACCTGAAAGAGAAAAAGATGTCAGTATTTAAACCAGTGCTGAAATTGACCCTCCTGTCCGGCCCTGCATTTTATGCGCCTTCTTCAGAAGCCGTAAAACATGCGCTGACTGCCTACCAGCAATAGAAAGTAACGGACATAAAAAAACCGGGAAGAAGACGACGACAACTTCTTCCCGGTTTTTTTATGTACATTCTATCAGACCATTTCGGCCATACTATGTTTGAAGGTCGTAAAGTTCATGCCTGTTTTAGCTTTGAAGAACTTACTAAAATGCGCCTGATTATCGAAACCCAGATCAAAAGCAATTTCCTTCAGACTACTATCCGTATATAACATCCGGCGTTTAGCTTCCAGGATGATCAGTTTATGTATCTGATAACTGGCAGTAAAACCCGTCACTTTTTTAACCGCTGTATTCAGATAGTTAGGCGTTACATTCAAGGCATCTGCATAATCAGCTACCTTCTTACAATGCAAGAACTGCTGTTTCAGCATCGTCATAAACTTCCGCGCCACATCTCCCTCTCTGGACAGTACCTGTGTTTGTGCACCAACACCTAATTCCCTGGACAAATAGATCATAAACACGTTCAGTAGTCCTGATAAAACCTCAGAACGCATCCACAGATCACCTTCACACTCCCTTTGCATCTTTCTGACAATTTCTTCCAGTTCCTCCTGCATCTCCTCATCTGCTCTGAAGTTAAGCAACTGCATATTCAATATGGACTCTTCGAAGGACGACATCATGTCCTTCAGGTTATAAGCCAGGTAAAGGCAATCAGGTGAAAAAGAAATATAATAGCCATTGACAGGACCTTCCAGCTGAAACTTTCTAAGCTGACCTGGCAGGAAACAATAGATCTGGTGTTCTTCCACCTGCATGATCTTACCGTCCGCCTGTACAGTGCCGCTGCCGTATTTCGACCAGAGGATCTCTACATTCTCGCGTTTAAACGCCTCCCGGTCAGAAAACGTATTAATCATATCTGATGATTCAAATGAATGGATCTGAATCCTGGATTTCAATTGTGTATTTTCCTGGTGATGTCTCATAAAACTGGCCTATTTAATTGACTTATAACAGGCAATCAAAATGCCACAGGATTAAACAATTGAAAAACAACCGATTACACCCACAAGTTCATAAACTATACTTACGATATATCGTAATTTTACGAGTACTGTTCTGAGCGTCTTTATTATTATTCATAATTTCCAGCTCAATACTACTCGTTATAGTTACAGATCCGCGACGCCTACTCTCAATGCTCTTAATCCGCTCAGTCCCTGCAGATCTTCCAGTTCCAGTTCTTCCAGGTCATTGTTCAGGGTCCCCTTCTCCTGCAGATAATGGATAAATGGCAGGTAATCTTCAATATCCTTATTGTCAAAATAGATCAGTACGATCTTATCCGGTTGCGTTAAGCGCTCTTCGGTATTACGCAGATGTACCTTATCGATCCGTTTTTTGATCATCTGATACCGGATGTTATAGGCGCCCTCCACATCAAATTTCCTTTCATCCGCCCTGAAACTGATATCAATAGTATGGTTATGCACAAAGATCAGCTGTGTGGTACGCAGCGGAACCGGCATATCCGGTAATAAAGAAGCTGTCAGCTGTGCCACTGCCGCCATAGATGACAATTGCCAGAGACGCAGGTTCTTCAGGTGAAAATGATTAAATGCCTGTTCAGGCGCAAAAGACTGTCCGATATAAATATCATATTCAACCCCATCTGAACGGAACTTCTCAAAATAGCAGGGATAGGAAGTCTGCAACTGGTCTTTCTCCGTTTCAAAATAATTGTTCACGACGGTATTGATCATCTGCATGGACATTTCCAGCGCATGCTTACTGCCATACAGGTTATTGTTGAATTTATCCAGTACGCTCAGGTATTCTTCCAGTATTTGACTGTTACCATTCTGTTTTGACATATGCTTCAGATATGGAGTCGTTTCTTCCTTGAAAAAGGTCACCAGCCTGTTTTCATCATTGCCGTTCAGTTGCTGTACGCCCAGGGCTTCTTTCCACTTGCCGCATTTGTAGATCATTTCTTCCTGTAATACGGAATGATGATCTTCCTGTAAAGACTGCAATGTTTTCATCAGGTGATCCAGATGCGTATCGAGATCGGTGACGATCGCCTTATTCCGCTCTATGGTTGAATTCCGGATATCTACCGCACCATATAAGGGATAAACCCCATTAAAATGGATGGTTTCGGCTGTCTCCGGCAGCCCTTTCTTCCTGTCATGCAGATAGTGCCAGGCCACCTCGTTGAACTTCCATTGTACGGAAGGCTGGATCGAGGTAAATTTCTCCTTGATAATATTCTCGATCTCCAGGTTAAACTCGTCAATATATACTTCGAATAACTGGGCAATAGCTGGTAATGCCGGCTCAAGTAATGAAACAGTCGTTTCTTCAAATGTCTCGTCTCCCCAGGTATGCATCGCCAGTACACCTACCGGATTAGCGTTATAAAATACCGGTAGCAGGGCGAGTGAACGGACTTTCAGTTTACGGAAATGTTCCAGAAAAGCGACCTCCATCTCCTTCGGCCCGAAAAGGTCGTGAGAGAAGAAGGAATTAGGATTGGAGAAATAGCCCTTGGCCTGTTTACGGAAGACTTCCGGCGACAGCCGCTCTCCCCACACTTCAAAAAGGATCCCCGTACCGGCCTTTTTATAGCCATAAACGGGCTCATTATTGATCTTTACCAATGGAAACAGGTCAAACTCGATCTGTTTATTCCCAACGATGGTTTTAAGTGATTGTATAACGTTCAGGTAGCTGCTTTCGTCATTATCCGGTGTACGGTTCAGACGCACATTTTCAATATTTTCCACCGCCTTCTGTACCGTCACATCAGATATTGATACGATACAGAAGCCCCTGAAACGGAAAGCTGTAAGCGGCAAAATTTTCTGCAACAGATCATACCCTTCGTCCTCCGCCAGCATCAGTGATATTTCACCAGAATCAGGTGTAGGCAGCGGCCCTATCGGTTCTACCTGTAGAAAATCCGCATTGATATGCACCTGGAAGTATTGCAACAGTCCGGTTTCCCGGTTGATACCAGCGTGATATTGCTCCGTTTTTACAGACATCCGGAAATTATAGAGTCGCTGCAAAATGAAGGAATAAATCATCTGCAGACGGCTCTTATGGAATTCCTCCGGCGTCTTGGATACAATATACTTTTCATGATCGACCACCCTATTGGACATCAGCTGATACAGGGTTTCGGTACCATAGAATATCAGCGGGTGAAAAGGGAAGCTCAGGCCCCAGGCCATTTCATTTTCATCTGCCAGCGGGGGAGACAGGCAGACGTACAACTGTTCCAGTAATTCACTGTATTTATGTACCTCAGTAAGCGCAATATCTTTACTACACAACTGATATTTATCGAAAAGCTCCAGGGCATTTCTGTAGATACCAGCCTTGGCCGTCCTTTCCTCTCCTGCTCGCTTGTGGAGATAGTCAGTGAATAATCTGAAAGAAATGGCGGCGTCCAGCTGGAGAGGTAATGCTTTCTCACCGGAGAGGTCCAGTATGTCCTGTTTCATGCGTAGATTCTTTGGCGGATTACTACAAAGTTAATGAACATACGTAAGAACCGTAAAAGGACTATTCCTGTGTTGGCACACTTATGTCATTATCTGTTCTGAAAACTGTTTCAAGTAGTATGCCAGCTGGCGTACGCAGGAAGATCCGCCGTTCGCCTATATCCGGCAGATCCATCGGGGAGAAATGGATACCCAGGTCTTTTAGATGCTGTCTGAAACCCTCATAATCCTCCATAAAAAAGGCTGTATGGTCAATGGCTTCTGCCGGGGACTGTCCGGTTCTGTCATGATAAAATGAAGCCGGTATCAGGTGTACCAGCGGCGCTTCTTTCCAGTATAGCCAGTGGCCGGGTATCGCCCTGGCAATAGCCGCAGGGCGGGGGCCTTCTGTCAGTCCGAAGACTTTGACAAAGAAGTCCCTGGTATCAGCCAGATGATCCGTCCTTATCGTAGTATGATCTATATGCATGTGTTATTCCTTTAAACTTGTCATGCAAAGTTCGGCTGTCTGTATGGATCGTGCATTGAACGAAGCGGAGATTATCCTGTATAAACTATAGATCGGCGCATCTGCTGTTTCTTAAAGGCAGAAGGACTAAGGTTGAAATGCGCCTTAAATGCACGGTTCAGGTGGCTTTCATCACTATATCCAAATTCCTCGGCTAACTGGGTCAGTGTCTTATTTCTGCCTACCAGCTGACTGGCGATCAGTTTAAGGGCATATTCCTGTACATACTTTTTGTAAGCGCTACCGGTAGCATTCTTGAAATACTGGTTAAAGTAACTCTTACTGATATGAAAAGTATCTGCCATCTTTTGTACAGACAATAGGTGTTTATCTGCGATATGCTGGTGGATGTAGTTCAGCACAGACTGTATTTTATCGTCTTTGGCAGTCGATAATTGTTCACCGGCATCTTTTGCAGTCAGTGTAATGATCAGAGAAAGAGCATGTTTTATAATGATCTGCTGATGGGCGCTTTCCTTCCGGTGCTCCCGTATGATCAGCTCCATCAGCTGCATGATATCCTGTTTGTTTTTACAGCCGGCAGAGACCTTGCGGTATGGAGAAGACAATGCGGTAAACAGATCTTTAAACTTCGCATCCTGCAGAAAATCGCTGAAATACCCTTCATGAAATTTCATGATACAAATAGCGCTGCGTTCCTGAAAAACAAAGAAATGATTATCCTGTGGGACCAGTATAAACAGATCGCCCTTTTCATAGTTATAGGTCGTTCCGTTGATCATATGCTGTCCTCTCCCCCGCATGATATACAGCATTTCAAAATGTGTATGCTTATGCAATAGAAAAGGCCAGATATCCTTGACCACATAGTCGATCTCCAATTGCTGGGTGAGGTTCCTGATATACATACCTGAAAATTACGGGTATTTCAGCTAATTGCAGATACCGCTCAAAGAAACAGCCGGCACAATGGCCAGCTGTATACAACAGAACGGAGTTAACCGGGTATTAAAAGCTTTGTGTAAGGCGCAAACCTGGTGTCACTCCTTTAAAGACTTCATGGAAATAAACCACCGGCTCTATCTTTGTTTTTCCTTCCAACAAGGAAATACGTCCCAATCCCACACGGAAGGAATGCTTCTCAAAATAGTCTCCGCTGCGATGTACAAGATATCCGACAGAGGCGGCAAATTGCAGATAAGGGTCTTTCTTTCCCTCCGCTCTTTTCGCCGGACCAACACCATACATCAGCGTTACAAAGTCATTCCGGTAGGTCTTTAGTTTCCCGTCACTATCCCGGCCAAAGAAGAAATTAGGTTCCCAATATGCCCCTAATTCCATCGTATGCTTTCCACTGAATACAGCAGTCACCGCAGTTGCTCCTACACTAAAAGAAGGCACGAAGTAGTTTTTATAATTCTGGATATTCACACTGGCGTTAAAGGCGAGATAGTCGTTATGTGCACCGATATTGCCGCCCGAAAGACTGGAAGAAATCATATAATCCTTGCGGATATGCATCATCCCCTTGTCGTCTTTTACCCAATCTGAATGTACATTTTCCCGGAGGCTAACCAGCTTTGCCTGCAGACGTCCATCTGCATAGGCAGCGAGATTATTCAGCTGATTCACAAAAAAGCTGATGCGAAAACGATGTACCTGTTGTTTCCCACCCACAGGTACCATACCGATAAAATGCACCGTATCCTGTTCCAGTTTCAAGGCTGCCATATTTCCCTGTTGCACGAGATAACTTGTACCGGCAGGACGAAATTGTTTAAATCGCAGTTTCTTGGCAGCCGGCGGTTCCATCACGTAGTCAATACGTTTAACGGACAATTCATCTAATAGTGAATCCTTTAGTGGTGCAATATCTTTCAGGAATATTTTCAGCAGGGAATCAATATTGCCGATACATGCCAGGTCTCTCATGTCTACCAGTTCTACCTGCATCTTATCTCCCTTATCCAGCGCGATCTGGAATCGCTTGTTGATCTCCTGCTCCGGCACGTCAAATACCTTGTCTTCATTGGATGTATGTGTATTATTCTGGGCATAAAGGATCCCTGTGATGCTCAGCAGGAGCATCAGAAAGCAAGTAACTTTTTTCATCTATTGTTTAATTTTTGGGAATGTTGTTTGAAGATTTATCCGAGACAATCTGGCTGGCAAAACCGGCGCGTCCGCCGACAGCAACCCTGAATTGTTTATGGTCCGGGTTTATATAGGTATTACCGATGACGTCTCCGCCTACGTCGTTGATGTGTACAACACGCATTTTGCGGGTATTCGTACCGGTAGTAGCGGCAGTCATCACGAATGGTGTGTCATTATGGACAGCGGTCGTCTCCGCTATTGGCTGTAGGATAGCTACATCTTGTAAAGCTTCAGCTGTATCTGCCTGTACGATGCGCTGTTTACTGCTCCTCACCGGCCGTGTTTTCTGGAGTGTTACGGCACCCACTGTTTTTACAATGGCAGGTGCAGAGAAATTTTTGACTGCTGGTGTATATACCACTTCCGGCGCCGCTGGCAAAACCGGTTTTGCCTTCTCCTGTAGCAGGAATGGTATTACCATTGCTACCAGGACAGCTGCCGCAGCCCACCAGTACCACATCTTCCGTTTTACAGGGGCCAGTGTTTCCCTTCTCTGTTGCAAACGATCCCAGGCAGCTCCCTTATTGAAAGGCGCTTCCCCTGGCAGTCTGTCCAGTGCATCCATCTTCTCCGGGAGGCTATTGCTGTGATTTTCGCTTAACATATTCAATATTTTGCTGCGTAAGCATTTTTTGTAATAACGATTTCGCCTTACTTAACTGGGATTTGGAAGTACCTTCCGTTATACCCAGCAACCCTGCGATTTCTCCATGATTCATCCCTTCTATGACATACAGGTTAAACACCGTCCGGTAACCAGCGGGCAATTGTATCACCAGGTTAAAAATCTCTGCCGCTGAAAGCGTGTTCAGTACATCTTCCTCAAGGGCGACCGTTTCTGCTACATGTTCAGACACAATCACGAAGGTGTTTTTCCTCCGCAGAAACATCAGGCATTCATTGATCATGATCCTTTTCAACCAGCTAAACAGGGCCGCTTCTCCCTGGTATTGCAATCCCGGCAGGGCGGCATAACACTTATAAAACCCATCCAGCAATAATTCTTCTGCATCCTGCTGGTTCTTGACGTAACGGCGACATACCATCAGCATCCTGTCTGACAAATGGTCAAACAGTAATCGCTGGGCGGCAGCACTGCCTTTTCTGGCTTCTTTGATAAGTTCAGGTGTAATCAAAAGCACAATGGGTTTATACACTTATAAATGCAGTTTACTGTGAAAGGGTTGCCCGGACAAATAAATTTATTTGCCGCAAGCGATTTGAGTATCTTTGGGCATTATTATCCTGTACCAATGTATTCTTTCCGTCTCTTACCTAAGAAGCTACTGCTCTGCGTCGTTCCCCCTGTTATATTTGCGCTGTTCACAAGGGTGCTTTTTGGCCTGGATCAATCTGGGGTCCTGTTATGCGTAATGACACTGGCCTTTCTTTTTTGCGTTCCTTTTACTATGGGAGCCATCACCATCTATTTTTCACCAATACAAGATGTGGAAAAGAAGCGCTATCGGGTGATGATGCCCTGGGTATCCATTATTGTCTTTCTGGTTGTAAGCATCGCTTTAGAATTGGAGGGATGGGCCTGCTGGATCATGGTGCTTCCCCTTTTTATGATAGCAGCTTCCATCGGCGGTCTGATAGCAGGACATTATAAAATAAAGCAACATAAACGGGAAACCCTGAAAATCTCCCTGTTCGCCTTACTGCCTTTATTACTGTCACCGCTGGAACAACAGCTGACAAAGATCCCAGGTCGTTATAAAGCGGATACTTATATTGATATTCATGCACCTAAAGAGAATATCTGGAACAATGTGACCAGGGTGAGTGAGATCAACGCTGCACAGGATAAAGGCTGGTTCACCCGTATGCTGGGATTCCCCCGCCCTATTAAAGCTGAACTGAATTACGAAGGCCTGGGTGGATACAGGAAAGCCATATTTGATAAAGGACTGGTCTTCGATGAAATCGTAACGGAATATGAACATGAACGGAAAATGACGTTTACCATCAAAGCCAATCCTTACGATATCCCATCTACGACGATGGATGAACATATCGTGATCGGCGGGGCTTATTTTGATGTACTCAATGGTACCTACGAACTGGAGCAACTGGATGATAATACTTTCAGACTCCATCTGTTCAGTCATTTCAAACTGACCACATCCTTCAACTTCTACGCAAGCTGGTGGGCAGGATGGATCATGAAAGATATCCAGAACAATATTCTTCAAATCGTCAAAGACAGGGCCGAAAATGGTAAACAGATATAGTATACTGCTGATCTGTCTCTTGTTGACGGCCTGCATCAACAAAAACAAATCACATATCGCTATAAAAGGCGTACAGATCAAAATACTCCCCCTGGGCAGGGTAAAGGATATCCAGATCAAAGAAACGTACGAGGAGCTAAAAGACATCTCGCCAACAACGGAAGTATTGCCAGCCCAGGATATGCCGGCATTCACTTACTATGAACCCCGAAACCGTAACAGGGCCGATTCTCTGATCCGGTGGATGAGTCGCATGGCGAAACCAGGCGAAATATATGTAGGAATTACGATGCAGGATATCAGTGCTTCCAAAGGCAAACATGAGGACTTTGGGATCATGGGACTGGGATATTGTCCGGGTAACGCCTGTGTTGTATCCAGCTACCGGCTGAAAAACAAAAAGAATTTCACCAAACTGGTTGTTCACGAGCTGGGCCACAATATGGGGCTTCCCCATTGTCCGGTCAGCACCTGCTATATGCGGGATGCCAGAGGGGGCGATCCTACGGATCAGGAAACAGGTTTCTGTAAAAAGTGTAGTGCTTTCCTCCTGAAGAGGAATATGCGGTTCTGATCTACAGCAGTTTTTGTTCTACCGCTGTCCTGATCAGCAATGCAACATTCTTGACTTCAAATTTCTGCAACAGGCTTTTGCGATGGGTTTCCACTGTCAGCGGACTTAAATGCAGCGTAGCTGCTATATCTGGTGTGGTTTGCCCTTCCGCGATCAGCTGCAGTATTTCCTTTTCTCTTTTCGTCAGCCGGGGTACGCCTTTCAGTTCTGTAACAGATGGACGGGACATGATTTCTTTTACGGCCTGACTGAAAGTGATCTGTCCATCCAATGCTTCATGGATACACGCGATCAGTTCTTCTCCGGAAATATTCTTTAGTAAATATCCCGAAGCCCCCTGCTGTAACATCTGCAACACCATACTGCGTTCACTGTGATTACTTAATGCCAGGACGATGGTATGAGGAGAAAATTTCTTTATTTCAAGGCACAGTTCAATGCCGTTGATATCCGGCAGACTGATATCCAGCAGTACAATATCTATGGTATGTTTCTTCAGAAAGCTAAGGAAAGCAGTTCCTGTTGTAAAACTGCCCGCAACCGAAATATTCGCTGCATTCAGCAGTAATTGCTGCAATCCTTCCAATACAATCAGGTGATCATCCACTATGGCCAGACTGGCGCTTTTATCCGACATGCAGTTCTATGTTTATTGTTGTTCCTTCGTTAATAACAGAAGTGATTTCTATGTTTCCATCGAGGAAACCGACACGGTTCCTGATGTTGCTGAGTCCTATTCCTTTTCCGCTGATAGCGGTATCGAATCCTTTTCCGTTGTCTTCTAATGTGATCAGGAAAGTATTACCATCCTGGTTACACTGTACAATGATGTTGTCTGCTTCTCCGTGACGGATCGCATTAACCAGCATCTCCTGTACGATCCGGTAAATATGCACCTGTTTCTGTTCGGGTAATGTTCTGCTGATACCATATGCCTGAAAATCAATTGTCAGCTGCTTTGTCATCAGTGATTCACACATATCTCTTAACGCTGTTTCCAGTCCGAATTTCAACAGATTGACCGGCATCATATTATGAGCAATACGCCGTAATTCCGTTACCGAACTATCCACCTGTCCGATGATCTTGCGTAATTCCGTCTGTTTCGTTTCTACACCAGAGAGCTGTCCCGAAAGATTCAGCTTAACAGCAGCCAGCATTCCACCAAGCCCATCATGCAGATCACGTGCCAATCTGTGACGTTCCTGCTCCTCTCCCTGTAAAACAGCCTGACCGAACTTCAGGCGCTGTTGCTGTTCTATTTCTATCAGTTGTTGCACATGGTTCACTTCCTTCTGTGCTAATAGCTTTCTGTTACTACGATAGTACAGCAGAGCAAAAGTGGCAACTACCAGCAGGAATAGGCTGGTGGAGGCGAATAACCAGCTGTACAGGCGACTGTTCTTTGCAGACAATGCGGCCTGGGCATTCTTGCCCTCTAACGCAATGATCCGCTTCTGGCTCTCCGCACGTTGATATTTCATTTCCAATGCGTTAATATCATTGGCAACGTCGCTTTCGTGCAGACTGTCGCTGAGGTGCCTTGACTGTTTCAGCCATTCATAGGCGGGTTTCATCTCTCCGAGGCCGGAGTAACTTTCTGCCAGTCCTTCGTAGATCTCCAGGCGGCTACTGTTCAGGGACATTACATCTTCATCCTGCATTAATTCCAGGAGAATATCTTTTGCAGGTCCATAGATTTTTGCAGCCAGCAGTGATTTCACCTTATAGAATTGTATTTCCTGGATAGCATAGACTTTATTCGGTCCTTTGGCAGCCGCCATTCCTTTGTCAAAGCATTTAATCGCGGTGGCATATTGCTGCTGGTGATGATAATACAGGCCCTCCACCATATAATGACCAGCATATAACTCTGATTCAGGATAAGGCGCCAATAATGGTTTTACTTCATCAACCGTACGTTTGGCTTCTTCATATTTTTCGAGGCAGATATAGTTCTCTCCTGCCCTGTTATAGGCGGAAATCAGTTTCGGACCAGATGCATGAATGGATTTATAAATACGGATCGCATTGTTGAGATATGTTTCCGCTTTGTCGTATTGTTCAATATTCATAAAAGCAACCCCTACGCCTACATACTGAGAAGCTAGAATAGTACTATCGCCCGCTTTAGAAGCCAATGGAATCGCTTTATTCAATACATAATCAATATAGGTTCTGTCATCATCTTTCCGCTGCTGAATAACGGCCAGATTGATCCAGACATTTGCCCGTATCTGATAGGCGTCTTTTGTGGGGTAAGGACTCAGCACACTATCTGCTCTTTTGAAGGCAGTTTCGCTTCTGTCGATATCAGATCCATAATAAAGATATCCTTCATGTGCATACGACAATCCATAGAGGAAGGAGGACCCTTTACTCAGGCGGCGACCTTCCTCAATACATTGTCTTGCTTTGACAGTATCTCTGGATACCCAGTATACGACCAATGCAAAATTAGCCCTGGCCTTCACGCTATCAGTTCCGGGTTCACGCAACATCGTGGTGAGGCTGTCAAAATACCGTTGTTGGTTTAACGGCATCTGGGCTTTACAACATATGGATATGGCGATGGTTAATACAATCAGGATATATAAACGGATCATGGCCGAAAAATAAAACAAATACCTGGAAACAGGTAGAAATAAATCATGGGTTCCCGGTATTGCCCTGCCTGGCAGGCCGGTTTACCTTTGTCATCCGATGAACAGGTATGCCGAAAACTGAATGATAGAGTAGGCACTTTTTTAAACCATTTGTATGAAATTATTGAAAAATTACGCTTTCCTGGCGCTGTTGTTATCTCTTGTGTTTGTTGCTTGTTCCAAAGATGATGACAATAAGCCGTCTTCATCCTCTCACAAAGTTTATTTCAAAGCGGTTGCTAGTACAGGTTCCAGTATCTCCGTCGCTGTATGGGGATATGACGGTAAAACCACTACTGCAAGCAGTCTGTCCGGTACGACCTGGACAAGTCCCGAATTTGAAGTACCTGCAGGTACGATTATAGCCAATGCTGCGGTAAGTGCAACAGGCGTTAACGCTAGTTCCACACTGAAATTACAGGTATTTGTAGATGGAGAGATGAAAGACGAAGGATCTTCCAGCGGAGAAATTTTAAGTGCATCTGTTTCACATAGTTTTTAGGGCTTTCTATTAGTTAAACCACGGCTGTGCAAATGTGGTAACATCTATTGTATTGAATTTCCCAACTATAAAGGCAACATATCAATGTTGCCTTTTTGTATTTCGTAAAATGCTATCTTTGCGCTCCCCAAACCTATTGTCATGAGAAATACATTCAGATTTTACAAGACGCCCGAAAACAGATGGTACATTGACATTCCCGAATGGCAGGATGATATTGCCGCACTTGAAATGGTATTAGGTGCAGATACCATGCTTGATAAAGTAAGCAACTATACGAGTGAATGCTTTGTAGAAATGAGTGATGAACCATTTGAAGGCGCAGATCCGATAAGGTTGATAGAGAATCTTCAACAGTCTATCGGAGGCGGTAACTACCTGATGGAAAACTTCAGGGGAACGCCTGTTAACCAGGAGATGTGGCTCTGCGAGGTAACAGAATATGTGTTTAAAGGATTACCGGAAGTTATTTATGTAAATGTTATACAGGAAAATAATTAATCTGTGGTAAAGGCCCCGTATCATGGTTTTGATACGGGGCCTTTTTTTTGTTCAATTCGTTCACTCTATACGCATGCTGTATACTGATTCATTCGTTTCCATTCATCTTCTACTGAAACCAATAATAATTCCAGTCTATAATAGCAAAAATACCATTGGTCACATCACGTAATTTTAATGGATAAAGTTGCGCATCCAGGCAAGCGTTTTTGGTACATACTCAATACGATAGAACATGGTAACAGCCGCAACATGCTGGCTATGCAAATAAAGAGTGATCTGTTTGAGCGACAAGTGACAGCAAAAAAATTACAAACTTCTGCCAAACACCACCAGCACCACAAACTGATTACGCCAATTACCTGATAAAAGACCCATACATTTTTGACTTCATACAGGCGAAAGGAAAAGCTGACGAAAGGAATATTGAGCAACAATTCACCGACCATATTACCAAATTCTTATTGGAACTAGGCACCCCATAAAATAATTTCCCCGATATCCCTTTTATTCCTTTACTTTGTATCTCAAAGTATAATAACACCCGGCGATCAATCCGTGTCAGACAGTATTTCCGCTGCCTGTTACGCATATAGCTATATTTAACAAAAGGCCATCAGGCCCTTTTTTTGTGTAAAAACACTTTGAGATACAAAGCACTTTCAACTGCCCAAATTAACCTGATAAAACGCTTCACATGAGAACTAGTCATCAATGGATCTCACATTTCAGAAAAAATGCCACACAACAGCGTATTGACTGGCAACTGGCCCCCACTGTTACAGAACAGGAACTATCCCCTATCCTGCGCTCATTTCAGTCCTGGCAACTGGGTGAAACACCGGATGGCGGTCCGCTCTTAAAGGCGACCCGCAAATATGCCCGGAAAATGAATGATCCCTCCTACCTGGAAGCTATCCGCCTTTTCATCAGCGAAGAACAAAAACACAGTGATAATCTTGGCACTTATCTCGATCGCATCGGCCAACCCAGATTAAAAGCAGATATATGCGATACCATTTTCAGAAAAGTAAGGTATTTCAACACCAGTATGGAAATCTGGACGCTAACGGTATTAGTAGTAGAAAGCATAGCGCAGTTGTTCTATCAGTCCCTGAAAGATGCAACACGCTGTACACTGTTAAAACAGATTTCTACGGATATTCTCGTCGACGAAGCACACCATATCGCATTTCAGCGTGACCGCCTCTTTATGCTCTTTCAGCACAAATCCTGGATTACAAGATTCGTTTGCCGGCACTTATATAAACTGTTCTTCGCCGGCACAGTACTCATCGCCTGGACAGCCTATAAAAACGTGTTTATCGCCGGTGGTAACACCTTCAGCAGTTATCTGCGAAAAATGAGATACAAGTACTATAAGAGTATTCATAATACAATCAGTCAGAACAAATACTATTATTCAAACAGCGTAATGGCTTAACAATCATGATCAGACATCTCTCTCCCCTGGAAAAAATGCTGCTGGTATCTGTCTCCTTTACAATGTCACTGCTGGCAATACGCATAGGCTATACACAGGAAATCACCTATATTTTCTACACCTGGAATACATTCCTGGGCATATTACCACTCGTGTTCAGTCATATGCTGTTACGCATTGATAAATACAATATAAATGCATTGCTGCTCCTACTCTGCTGGCTGGCATTTTTTCCAAATGCACCTTATCTGATCACCGATCTGTTTCATTACGAGGAAAAACCTCCTATGCCGAAATGGTACGACCTGCTACTCGTGACAACAGCCGCCTGGAATGGGTTATTATTGGGTATTGTGTCGTTGATGCAGGTAGAGCAATATCTGCTGCGGCACATGCGCGTGAGATGGGTCAGAAGACTGGTCGTCCTCAGCTTTATTTTATGCGGTTATGGGGTCTATATTGGCAGATATCTGCGTTTTAATAGCTGGGATGCCGTCGTTAATCCACAGAAACTTTTACAGACCTTTGCAGGGCATCTTTTCCTGCCGCATCAGCATCTGTCCACCTGGGCATTTACGATTTCATTCAGCGCCATGTTCGGGATCGTATACTTTACCTTAAAACAATTCCGGATTGCCACCATTCGCCTTGCAAGTTAAGCACTAGTTATCCACATAAAACAGCTGTCTTAATAATAATAGCGTGTGTAAAATGGCACTTCAAAGGGAAACTTCCCGTATATGCGTCGTATATGAAGCATGTAAAGTAATAATTTGGGGCAAAAGGGGGCATTCAGGACAAGGTGAGTATAAATATATAATACTCAGACTATAGTTATGCTTCATTAATGCTTCGTTCACACACGAAAGATCAACGAAACGTAACTATAGTCTGAGTATATCCAGGTAATAATAAAAGCAGATCTATACTGCCGGGTTCAGCCTGTTAAAAGCTGCCTCTACTTCCTGCGGACCAGCTTTCGCCATTGCTTCACTGAAACCAAAAGTTAACTCTTTTTTTCCTTCTGCCAACTGTGCAAAAATGGCTGCGATAAAGTCGCTCACCGGAGGTGCCGCATCATGCAACCCTTTTCCGCCCAGATCTGTATTTAAAGCCGGTGGGATAATTTCTATCACCTCTATTCCCTTGTTTTTCAACAAGTAACGGCTGGACAGGGTAAAAGAATGGAAAAATGCCTTTGTAGCACTGTATACCGGTACTTTTGTAAAAGGTGCAAAAGCGAGTCCGGAAGTTACATTCATAATCGCGTTCAGAGAAGGCAAACCACTGAATAAGGCAGTCAGGTGTACCGGCGCTTCCACATTCGTAGCAATCTCTTCTTTTATACGCTGATAAAAGTCTGCATCCGTAATATTCGTCCATTGCTGAACTCCGGCATTATTCACCAGGACATTCAAATCACTGTGCTGTTCTTCTACCCATTTGAAAAGCGCAATTCTCCCCGCTTCTGTGGATAAGTCGCCAACTTTGGTGATTACCGCAGGGAATTTATCGCTTACTCCCTTTAATACCGATTCTCTCCTGCTAACAACAATTACCGTATTACCTTCCTGCAGAAACCGCTCTGTCAGTCCAAGACCGATGCCGCTGGCGCCACCGGTGATCAGAATTTTATTGCCTGTTAATTTCATATATGTTTACGTTTTAAATTGCTGACAACAAAGGTAATCGTACCTGAATTTCCACAGCTTGCGAATATCAATGCAATGATTACGAAATTCAAACCATCAGTCTGGTGTGCCATTAACACCCGCCACAGGGAAACAGGCAATCCTTCATATTGTTGCGTCTGTACTGGCATGATTTTTTTGACAGGTATACTGCAATAAACCTATAATGCCATGATAAACAATGATCCCAAAGACAAGGAAGTAAAAAAGAAAAATGAAGATGCCGGTATACAACCTGATCCTGAAACACTAGGACCGGAACCACAGGAGCACATGGAAGGACCGATTTCTACCATCATCAAAAAACTGGAAGAAATCGGCGAAGATAATTTCGGAGAAGACGATGAAGCAGTGAAAAAAAAGGAAGAGAAGAAATAAATTCCATAAAATTATACATGAGGCGTGAGGAATGGAGCAAGTCTCCCTTCCTCATGCCTCATGCGCAATTCATATCGCTGTATAGTTATTTAATACATATTAACTTACACGAAAAAACATATCGGCATTTACGCTATTGTAGAAAGATCTGGTAACCCATCGTTATGTACATTTTATCGATAACGATATAAACCCCAAAGACCAGGTATTAAAAACAAGCTGTGATCAGAACTCCAGGGGCAATTTCATATTCATAATAATCGGCACGAGATTGTCCAGGGACTTTCGCAGATCAGCTTCAAGTGTTGCTTTCTCTGTGAATTTAAAAACGAATTCATTAATGGCGTGCTTACGCAGGTAATAATCCAGGGTTAGTCTGGCTTTATGATCGTTTATTTTTTCTACCGTGTAATAAGTAGCCCTTTTCCTTTTTTCCTCTGTCTCACTGAATACCACCTTATCTTCCGGATCATAGGAAAAGCTGCTGGTATACATCAATACTTCTTTCCCGCTATTCATTACATGCCGGTGACGGCTTCCAACGCCAGGCAGGAAATGTTCTACTTCATCCACTGCTTTCAACCCCACCTGCCAGAGATGACGAAACTCAAAATGCACAACAGTATATATCAGGGTTTTGATATCAACGTCATATTCTTTTGATACAGAAAACACCTTCACTTTACCAGACAATTCCAGCTGAGGATCCGGTTCAGGTGGTAATTGCTTTCTCAATTCTCCCAGCTGCGTGTAATGGAACAGTACATTACCCGTCTCTGTCTCTTTATGACTCGTATTCCATTTCATCCAGGAAGCCAGATCCGGTCGGGAGTCATCTCTGAAAAGCTTATCTGTAACAAGCCAGTATTCATGTTCTGCAATATCATTTTTCAATAACTGGTGTGCTACAATCACATCCTTCCCGATCAGTTTACTGAAGTTTTTCACCTGGTAGGTGGTAAACTCCCCATAGTGTGTGATTACTTTCAACGTGAGATTAACAGCAGCCACACAGGCGTGACACTGACATATTTTACGTTGATCGTAAGCGTTGAGGTGACGGTGGAATTCACAGAACATTCTTTCCACCTGTTTATACAATACTTCCAGTTCAAGTGGGGCACCGAACTTATAAAACAAAATGGCATCTCCTTCTATTTCGGATATCTCGAACCCGGCCTGATTAGCATTGATCAATACTTCCAGCAGCTGTTGAATAATATGATGGCTATGTTCAAGTTCGATCTCATTCACGAAACGGGTAAAGCCACTTATATCGGGGATAAAAAGCAGCCCTCTGTTTTCCATCGTTTTTATTTAAAGTTAACGAAAAAAAAGGGCGGATATATATAAAAATCCCCCGGTTATCGCCGGGGGACCATTCACTAGATAACTAATTCGATCTGTTAATATTCATCTGCCAATAAAGGCGGCGCAAGGTATTTTTTATAAGCCCTGATCGCTTCAGCGGTCAGCTCTTTCTTATTCTTTACTTTCTCTACATCCTCCAGCGGATAGAACAGATCAGGTTTGGTGTTGAACTTTGACGGATCCAGTGGTTGTGGTCCGCTGAATATATATGATAATTCATCATCGAGACTTTTGTAACTATACAAGGTAATCCATACAGCAGGTTTATTATCAATCTGCACTTTTATACGGCTCACCTGTTCGATAGGGGCATCTGCATTGTATTCCTCCATGTTATAGGCAAGATAAGCACGGCCAATTAACTCCTGTGTCAACAGATGCTGAATCTGCGACATATGCTGATCGCTTTCAACATCAACAATGAATGAGTAACCCACAGCATCATCGTTGAGAATTTCTTTGAGCACTTTATCATTTATTTTGATACCATGATTAATCAATCCACGTGCAGCGAATGCACTGATAGCAGGAATAGAATCCGGCAGCAATTTAGAGAAAACGGCATCTGCCTTCACCGGTATGCCTGGTAAGGAAAGTGTATTACCGGTTGCCAGTACACGACTCAGCCATACAAAACCGCCATTCTCCTTCTGATCAGCATCCCATGCCTTCAACTGACGATCCAGTAAGCGCACCATACCCGGCACCAGTTTCTCCAGACCATACTTCGCAAAACACGGCGCCTTCCATATGGAATCTTCATTGAAATGAACAACAAACTGTTGCAGGATGCTACCAGATTTTTCTGCCGCCGCAATAATAGCCGGCAGATATTTCTCCTGCATACCATTGTCTTCCATCGCGTAAGAAAAAATATTATCATTGATCTCATTATCCTCCGGTATTGCCGCTGCCAGACGGATGAACGTCTGCATAGCCGTATCCAGCGACAGGCCGCTGAGGAAACTCAATAATTCGATACGTAACCCTGTATCCTTTACCATCGTAAACAAATGCTCCGCAGCTGCTACAATTGTATCATCTGCCATTTCCTCCAGATTCACCAGCAACTGTACGCTTCTGTAACCAGCAGTATCCAGCGGGAACGGACTTTGTAATGCTTTTAAAATAATGCTTTTATCCAGACTATCAGGATGCATATAAACCAGGTATTCACTGGCCTCTTTGAAAGCCGTCGTATCCGTACTCTGCAGATCTGCCAATAACACCGATAATTTCTTATCTCCGATCTTCAATGTAGTCGCCTGTTCTTTCTTACCGGGACGGAAAGAATCAAAGAACTGTTGCGCACGGCCGGTGCCGACTACTTCTTCAGGAACAATTGCGGACAAACAATACATGACATGGCCTACAACAATCACTCTTCTGTATGACCGCAGATTCGTGTTCAATGATTTCAATTCTGTATCATATACCGGCCATCCGCTTAAGACTGATTTTCTGTAATCTGCTACCACTAAAGAAGAATCTTCAGGATGAAGGAATGTCTTCATCAGGCTATCCGGATCACCGCTATGGTAACGTGAATACTTGTTCACCGTTACAATGTAAGAAGAGAAAGAAGCACTATCCAGTGCCGCATAGACATCATCAGAAACCGTTACTGCTTTATCATGACCATAGAAAGTAAACGGCTCCGGACCACTAATCGTAAAACTACTGTCAGCTGCAGTAAAAGATGTCTTCAGTTCCTGTGCCTGCACCGGCAATATCCTGAAACCATCCAGGAAACCTCTCCAGTAACTACTGTCTTTGCTCTCGCCATCATAGGTACAAAGCAGGCTATAAGCCAGGTTGCCCCTGGATATAAAATGCAGGCGGGACATATACCCGCTCGTATGACGATACAGCAGTTTAAAGTAAGCATAACCGTCTTTTCTCGTCATGGTAGAATCAATCAGTTGTAAAGTAGAGTCCTGCCTGAGCAACACTGTACGGATACCGGCCAAAGCTGCTGCATCATCTGTATTGTAATAACCCGACTTCATTTTCTCAATACGCAGTACATATGAAATGCGGTTCGCATCATCCAGTGCGGTATACGCTTCTACCGGACGTGTCTCTCCTTTATGATCAGCTTTCACATAATTAGCATCCGAAGGCATAAGCGCAGAAAAGCCCAGCTCCGGACGATACAGGGTATCATATACACTTACCGCACGTACAACATCATAGAAGCGGACAGATTTAAAAAACTCTTTCCGCGCAATGCTGTCAGTCCCATCCGATCCATACATAAAAATAAAAGCTCTGTTATTACGAATAAACAGACGCATATGAAAAGGTAGCTTCCCCTGCATCATCAAAGCCTCCGTACCCGGGATATCTCTGTAAACAATCGGATATGACTTTTTCAGTTCCGCTTTACCCTGTGCTGCCATATTCGCGATAAGCATATCCACCAGTTCCTTTTCATTCTTATCCAGTTGTGGCAGATCCATTGACAGGGAAAATGCAGCTTCATTATCGTTAGTCCCTACATACATTTTCCGGTTCATATTAGGAATAGGATAAGCAATAGGTACGCCGGGAAATACAACGCTATATCCATCTGCCATCCTGTTGAGTGTGTATCCTTTCACACTATCCAGCCTTTGCCGCTCACGTTGCGCCATACCTGTAAAAGTAGCTCTCACCGGATTCACGCTGAACCCTTTGGCACGCAGGAGCGTGATCAGACCCATATCACCCGAGAGGTGTGCAGCGCCAACAGCAGCAAACACACTTTTACCTTTCATCAGTGTAGCCAGGTTAGCTGCCATTTCAACATTACGCTTACCTAAACCTGGTCCCATATCATCTTCCTTTGACTTGTCCACCAGATTGTACATCCGTTGCGGATCACCGGCATAATAGAGATTTACAAGCGAATCCAGGAAACTTACCCTCGCATCAAATAACTCCTTTTCTGCGGGTCTTTCATTGACCCCAAGCTGATAACCGACACTTTCAAGAAAGATCTCTTTTTGTAAGGTTGTTACATCGGCACTCATGAAATAAAGCTGGTTCTCCAATCGTTCAAGACTATGCACCGGCTTCCCCATAAATGTCGCTTTCTGATGCAGCCATCCATCCAGGAATATATTCTCTGCCTTTGCACCCGTACCGGCTGTTTTGTTAATCACTTCATCTTCATCCAGCAACAGCTTTTCCACAAACCAGAGCCTTTTCAGATTCAGCTGCGCAATAGGAGCGCCTGACTTCTTTATTACCAGACTATCCACAAATCTGTATTCTGCAGGTGTCAGTATTTTACGCATGTAGTTAACAGTATCGCGCAAGGGACCAGCAGGAGAAAGCATGTATGCCATAACAGAATCAAGATCGATCTCCATGGCAAATGCATCTGCACCACGCAATGCGAGCAACACCGAATCACTAAAATCAAACACCCGCTTTTCCGTCAGGTGCATTGTACCAAACAGATAGGAAGGCGTGCTTACCCCGGGCGCTTCTATACGCCAGAGCAGCTGATAGTCAGGCCGCTTTGTATGCTGTGCCTGGAGCAGAAATGGTGATAGTAACAGTGCAAGCAGTACAGACCATGTAATGCGGGAAAAGAAACCGGTTTTGAGGTGCCGGGGATAAGTGTAGGATACTAACATATACACAAAAATAGTAAAGTATTAATATGTCAGCGGTTCTTTATTTGATGTCCCGGAAATAAGAAAAGAGGCTGTCCCGTCATCGGAGGACAGCCTCTTCCAGTATTGGATAACAACCTTTTACAATCAAGGCGCTGCGATCTGCCATTGCTGATTAGCACCACTATTCCAGTTCCACTGAATCACATTACCTCCGTTGGCTGTTGACTGACCATTGACATCCAATGAGAAACCGCTGTTCCTGTTTAATAACTTGTAATAACCAAAACCTATATCAACAATCTGCCATTGCTGATTGTTGCCGGCCCAGTAGTCCCATTGCACAATTGCTGCTCCTGCGACGGTAGATTGACCATTCACATCCAGGGATTTAGCACTATTTCTGTTTATTATAGAAAAGTAATTATTACCTAATGCATTAAATGACCATTGCTGACTGTTACCTCCCCAGTAATCCCACTGATCAATCGTAGCGCCGTTAGTAGTCAGCTGGTTATATACTTCCAGTGATTTACCACTATGTTTATTGATGACTTTATAATAAACGCCTGCTGTAAATGATGCATAAGGAGGCGTAATTGTGCCGGTTCCCCAGGCATATTTTAAACGGGTTAAACCTGAATTATTATTAGTAGCAAGGGATGTGCCATTAGCGGTAAACATGCTGTAAGTATCGCCTGTTCTCAGACCGGGCCAGTATACACAACCAACACCCAGTTCGCGTAGCGAATTCGTCATTCCCTGCAGATACGTGTTATTCACATTTGATCCTGGTGCGCCGGTATAATTAGTACCATCTGTCATCACGGTACCAAATTCCGTGACAATCGTCCTGCCAGGATAAGCCAGCGATTTAACCGGTTGCTCCCAGTCGGCAGTTGTCGTTTTACTGCTTTCAAACCAGGTGTAATCATGGAAAGAAAGCATACAGCTGTCAAAACGGGTATCTGCTCCCACAGTATTTACACCGGTGGAATATCCGGTACCATCGAGTATAAACCTGTTCTTAGGCACACCCGGATACCTTGTTACGAACTGATTGTACAAGGTCAGCAGGTCTGTCGCACTATACCCATGCGGCTCATTAAAGACCTCAAAATAGATCAGCGGATTGGACCGGTAAGCAGCGATGACCGCATCCCACATCTGCCAGAAAGTAGTCGTATTATCAATCAGTCCATTGCGTGAGGAAGCACCCTCCCAATACGCCAGTAAGACTTTCATATTTTTAGCGCTGGCTTTGTCAACAGCGCCTTTATATGCCTGCCACCAGGTGCCCAGCACCGTAGGAGGGTTGACAGGCAGCCGCACGGTATTGGCGCCCGCTGTCTGAAAACCGCTCAGTATATAATCGGCCTTCGTCTGAATAGTCGCATAGCTGTCATTGATAGTGGTACCCGACAAGACCAGCTCATCATCCGCAAAATTATCCCGGGTATCCGCCCAGTTAACGCCTTTAAAATCTGAAGAAGGCAGGGCTGCTGCTGATACGGCTGCGGTAGAAGGAATAGGTAAAGCACAGGCTGCGCTGTCTTCAATGTCTTTTTTACAGGCAAACAGCAGCATAGCTGCAAATGCAAGAAGGGGGATTTTTCTTTTCATACGTGAGATTTATAATGATAAAATATTAGGGTTCTTCGCGCGGAGGTATGGGAGATGGGTCTTTCAGCTATGGGCTCCGGCTATATCGCTTATTCGTCATAGATTCGTCGCTTCGCCGTCGCTTGTTCGTCACTTCTTCGAATGAGTCATTTTAAGCAGCATATTATCCTGTGGAAATATCATTACGCCAGCACAAATACCTGTTCATGCATATACCTGTACAGTCATTTTTTCAGATAGCCCGCTACAATGCTATTGGTTCTGTAGAAGCCTGCCGGTATACAAATCTGTGCAGGATGGAGGTCATCAAATATTAATTGTAAATCTTACATTTAAATGTAACAACAATGGAGGAGCCGGCAAAATCTTTGTTTTGCAGCAGATATGTCCCTGATGAAGTAAATCAGTTATTTAACTTTTATATAGTCAATCAATGCCCAGCGTTCTTCCTCGCTCATCGTGGAAAAATCAGGACATTCAAAACCGTATTCTTTCTTTAACCGGACCTGACCTGTATCTGTACGCACGGAAGCACGGTCCCGCAAAAAATCATATAGCCATTGGTCATTCCTGACATTAACCCGTTCAGTCAATACCGGCCCTGTGAGCTGCTTGTGAAATGAATGACAGGATGCACAATTTATCCTGAATAAGCCTTTTGCCGAAACAGGAGCGCGTAAGATAAAACTATCGACGGGTGTGATACGATTCTTCGACACATTACTCTCTTCAAAAACAACCGAGCGGAAGATGTCGAGCACAACATCAGGCTGTTTTAAATCTGTACCATCTATGATAAACTGATCCTCCCTGTTAACGGCTATCATCATCACGGCCAGATGTCCGGGAGCTTGAGACAATCCTATATTCGCCCGTAATCCATTCACCGTATCCGCTGCATACTTCATTTTTTCATCTGTAAACTGACCTATTTCCTCATAATAGTGACCATAACCAAAATGCAGCGTATCTACTCCATCCGTTAATCCACCAACATAAGTATCAATACCCTGCCGTTTAACTTTCTTCCAACCGGCAGGCGTCGTCAGTTTAAAAACACCAAAATCAAGTGTCTGCTTTTCAGTTGTGCTGTTACATGCAACGGCAACAAACAGCAGCAAAACCGGGATTAAAATACTACGTGAGTTCATATCTATAGCATAGGGTGATTGATCCCCAATATACCATTCCTTTCGTTACGGGGAATACTATATCTTCGGGATCGCAGCAGATAGTGTATAACAACACTATTCCCAAAAAACATTACTTTATTCACATATAAACACCCTGACATGAAATTTCTTTCTCTTGCGCCCTTTGTGCCTTCCGGCAGTGATTTCGATGCCTCTAAACAACTTTTCCAGGAACTGGGTTTCAATATCGGCTGGGACGCTGGTGACTATGTCGGTTTTGAAAAAGACGGATGCAATTTCATTCTGCAGAAATTTGATAACGAACCCTTTGCGCAGAACTTTATGCTCAGCGTAGGCATAGAAAATGCAGATGATTTCCGGAAAGAAGTAGCAGACAAGCAACTTCCTGAACGATTCGGTATAAAGCTCAGCCAACCTATCGATCAGCCATACGGCAGAGAAGTCAATATCATTGACATTGCCGGCGTTTGCTGGCACTTTGTACAATCCTGACTTTTAATCCGGCTGATGCTGAAAACAGTAGCCGTTACCGATACTTGTCATGTGTTTACAACGGGTACCTTTTTTAGTAATCCCCTGACAACGAACAGTATGCCCCGTACCTGCAGGCTTCTTTGCCGGTTTTTCGGTCAACGCTTCTATCGGTTGCTGTAATAATTGCTGGACAGGTTGTTCCAGGGATTCCTGTAATTCAGGGTGACAAATCTTACAAGGATCCAGGTGCAGGCGTATCGCTTCTGTCAGCGACAATCGCTGAGAAACATTCTTAACCATTCTGCAATCCGCTGTATGATATTTCTTGCCGTATGGTGTTTTATAGACAGACTGCGAATGCAATCCCGGCATCAGCGAAAACAGGATGTATACCAGTAAAAAAACAATACCTGCTTTAACAACAGTGGGCAGACAACTTCTTTTTTGAGGGGACTTCATCAATATACAGGGTTATCATATACACCGGTGCAGATAGCAAACACTATCCGCACCGGCAAAGGTTATTCGCTTAATTGCTGATAGATCTGATATAATTGGAAAATGCATTACCGAAGGACTCAGTTGCCTCATAATTACTGAACTCATACTCTTCATGCAAGCCATTCCTGGTCTTCAGCGATATACTGCCATATCTCACAATAGGGATCTGACGGTTATCTTTAAATCGCTTATCAGGTGTACCATTCCTGTTCACCTTCGCCCAGGTCCTGTCAATCACCTTACTATCCCCCGGCACAATTCCACTTTCCACAAAACGGACTGGTCCGAAGTCAAACTGTAATTCATTATACCCGATAATACCAAACTGGTCGCGCGAGTCATACATGATCACAAAACCAGGATAGAAATACAGGTCAGCGCCATTCGCATTCTTCAACCACAAAGGAGAGATCTCCGATCTGATATCAGGAATACCCTTCACCGCAATCGCTACCTCCCGCTTCATCACCAGCGTGGAAGCTGCTGACCTGGCCGCCACTCTGTTCTGATGTACGGCGCTTGTAACATCCCATACTTTCTGCGAGTGGGATAACTGTTTAAATGTATCTTCCAGCACACTGAATTTCGCTTTCATGTCCGCATCAAATTCAATGTCCATCTGCATATAACTGTTATCAATCTGTTCTTTTATACGAAGAATCGCATCCTGCTGTGCAGCGATCGTTTCTCTTACCTGCTGAGGTATCTTACGTATAAAAAGTCCGTATAAAAACACATACGAGCAAAACAATTGCATACGGGATACAAAAAGCGCTGACTGAACCTTCGTCAGGTCCTGTGTCAGTTCTTTCTTCTGCCGATGTGCAGCTACGATCGTAGCCTTTATACCTTGCATATCATTGCTGGTAACGTCATTAGGCGCTACGCTGAATATATTGCCGCGATCTTCCGGCTCCAGCGTAGCCACTTCCGGCACATAGGCTTCCGGTCGCTGAGACTGACCAGGCGCAGGCGATATTCTTTGTCTGTTGTATATACCCAGACCAGGTATACTTGTATTCAGATAGGTGCCATTGGGACCGATATTCAGACTGGCGCCTCTGACGCCAATAGTCGTGCTGATACCTTTACGGCTGATATTGAGGTGTACGCCGGGGATAATTTTTATGCGTTTTCTATAGCTCCATGCCATGAAATAATGTTTTTGGGATAAAATAGTTTTTCACGTATGCAGCAAATATCAAAGAAATGCCCGCATACGCAATCATGTCTACCCAAAAACCGGAAAAATCCCCCTCTATGCTCAGGGGTATAACAGGTACTTTTTACGCATCTCTTTATACTTCGACAAACCAGGTTCCCAGGATGCACGGATCTCCTCCGCTGTCTTTCCTGCAATAATCTGTTGTTTGAATTCAGACACACCGGCCAGATAGTCGATGTTCCCGATCTGCGTACTGATCGAACGGTCAAAAAAGCGGGCCTTATCAGGATAAGCATTGTACAATGAGATCATCCATTCCAGGTTGATCTTTCTCTCACGACGCAGTGCAGCTACGTCATAGTTTCTGAGATCCAGTCCGTAGCACGCTTTATTCATATGCAGCGGCGTTTCGCTCATACCGGGAATGCTCACCGGCTTAAAAGAGAAACTGTATTTGTCTTTCAACGCTGGACTTCCCAGTACCGTAAACGGATATTGGGTACCTCTCCCCTGACTGATAACAGTACCTTCAAATAAGCAGGTAGAAGGATATAATAATATACTCTGTTGTGTATTCAGGTTTGGTGAAGGTTTTACAGGTAAGGTATACTCCATGTCATGCTGGTAGTTCTTCAACGGAATGATCTTCAGTTTACAGGTTTTTCCACCAGGCAACCAACCCTCTCCATTGATCATTTTTGCAAACTCAGCGATCGTCATGCCATGTGCAATTGGAATCGGGAACTGTCCGATACCCGATTTCAAACGCATATCCAATATCGGCCCATCTACCAGGTAACCATTAGGATTAGGCCGATCCAGGATCAGCACTTCTTTATTATTCTCCGCGCAACCCTCCATCACATCTCTCAGCACATTGATATAAGTATAAAAGCGGCATCCCACATCCTGTATATCAAAAATGACAATATCCACATCTGCCAGCTCAGCTGCACCTGGCTTACGCTTAGCGCCATACAGTGAAATGATCGGCAAACCGGTCGCCGCATCTTTTTCATCTTTTACTTTAGCCCCATTACTGGCATTGCCACGGAAACCATGTTCCGGTCCGAATACCTTGACAATTTTAACCCCTCTCTTCAACAGACTATCCACCAGGTGACTATTCCCGATAACAGTAGTAGGATTCGCGAGCACAGCCACTCTTTTCCCTTTCAATAATGGCAAATAGGCAGCCGTCTGACTGGCCCCCGTAATAATCCCTGCATCTTCTTTCTCCTTCCGGACAACAGTGGCCTGTGTCTCCGGGTGAGAAGCAGGACATGTAAACAACGTAACAAGCGTGGCAATCGTGAATATTATCTTCATATCTGAATGGTTAGCTATACAATATACAAATAAGCAGGACACCTTTCGCTTAACAGCTTATTGTCCCCTCCGCTATCTATCCTCACAACCTGCTGATATCCCTCAAATAGGCAATCTCATACTATTTAATGTCTAATCAACACTTTACACATCCCGTCATACACATATACCAACTTTTCTTGTACCCATCATAGTTGATCCTTCAACTATTTTTCCGCATAGCGTAAATCATTTTCCCGATTGTATAAACGCGTCCGCCGTTTATACCCCAACTTCGCGGCCCAAAACATACGTATTATATGAGACTACTTCAGACCTTACTTTTAATGCTCCTGGCATTCAGTCCTTGCGCACTCTTCGCAGAAGACGGAAACGGAGTCGTTAAAGGTACAGTTAAGACGACAGATGGAAAGGCAGCTGCAATGGTATCAGTAACATTAAAAAATACTAAGAAATCGACCATTACAGACGAAAATGGCGCTTTTTTACTGAACAATGTGAAACCTGGCACCTACACCTTACAGGTTACCCTGCTGGGCCACGGCGCAAAAGAAGAAACTGTTATCGTCTCCTCTGATAATACAACCGAGATCAACGTCACCTTACAACTGTCAGATATCCAGTTGCAGGAAGTGGAAGTAGCGACAGGCCGTAGTAAGTTCGCAAAAAAAGAATCTGACTACGTAGCGCGCCTCCCTTTAAAAAACCTGGAAAATCCACAGGTATACAACGTTGTATCTAAAGAACTGCTGCAGGAACAGGTAGTAACCAACTTCGACGACGCATTGAAAAATACACCGGGTGTAACCAAACTCTGGTCATCTACAGGCCGGCCTACTGACGGCGCCGGCTATTTCTCTATGCGTGGTTTCAGCGTACAGCCAACCATGATCAATGGTATCCCGGGCCTGACTAACGGTGGTATCGATCCTGCTAACGTAGAAAGAATCGAATCTATCAAAGGTCCTTCCGGTACCCTGTTTGGTAGCAGCTATATTTCCTTCGGTGGTTTGCTGAACATCGTTACTAAAAAACCTTACGAAACTTTCGGTGGTGAAATCAGTTACACTGCCGGCGGATTTGGCCTCAACCGTGTAACAGCCGACGTCAACGCACCGCTGAATGCTGATAAAACAGCTTTACTGCGTGTGAATGCCGCTTATCACAATGAAGGCAGCTTCCAGGATGCAGGTTTCAAAAAGTCCTTCTTCTTCGCACCAAGCTTCTCTTATAAAGCGAGCGATAAATTATCCTTCCTGGTAAATGCAGAATTCTACAATGCTGAAAGCACCAATGCGCTGATGGTATTCCTGAACAGATATCGTCCGCTGATCGCAAAAACGCCTGAACAACTGCACATGGATTTTGACAGATCTTACACCAGCAACGATCTGACACATAAAACGCCTACCGTAAACCTCTATGGTCAGGCTAATTATAAGATCTCTGATAAGTGGACGTCCCAGACTGTATTGTCAAGAAGCTCTCGTAAAAGCGATGGATATTATTCCTATGTAATGTTCCTGGATATGGGCCCTAATGGAAGTCCCGGACCAAACGATACATTACTGAGCCGTTTTGCATACTATCAGAACTCCACCACTACCACTACCGATATCCAGCAGAACTTCATCGGTGATTTCAACATCGGTAGCCTGCGTAACCGTGTAGTATTCGGTCTGGATTTCAATGATCAGAGCACCGTGAATAATAACAGCGCATACGCACTGTTTGACTTCGTGAACGTTACACGTAATGACGATCCACGCTACGCACAGCTGACAAAAGCTGCGGTAGATGCGAAACTCGGCGGACAAGGCGGTACCAAAGACGGTAACAGTGCACAGGTATACAGCGCCTACATCTCCGATGTACTGAATATCACAGACGCGTTAAGCGCCATGGCGAGCTTGCGTGTGGACCGCTTCGAAAGCAAAGGATACACAGATTTCGCAACCAATACCACCAGTGATAAATACGGCCAGACTGCAGTGTCTCCGAAATTTGGTCTGGTATACCAGATCGTTAAAGACCAGGTAAGCGTATTCGGTAACTATATGAACGGTTTCAGTAACACCGCTCCGGGTGTAAGAGTACTACCTGACTACACTAACATCTTCAAGCCACAACAGGCTAATCAGTGGGAAGGTGGTGTAAAACTGGATGTACTGAACCACAAAGTAGCCCTGACGGCCAGCTACTACGACCTGCTGGTGTCTAACATGACCCGCCAGATCACCGTAGAACGTGAAGGTACCGCCTACAATGTGACCATCCAGGATGGTAAACAGAAAAGTAAAGGCGTTGAATTTGACCTGATCGCTAATCCGCTGCCAGGTCTGAACATCGTAGCAGGTTATAGCTACAATGACAGCAAAGCTTTACAGATAGATGCGGAATACCTGAACAGAAGACCAGTATCTGCCGGTCCTGCTAACCTGGCAAATGCCTGGATCAGCTACGCCTTTACCAAAGGCGCTGTAAAAGGTCTTGGTCTGGGCTTCGGTGGTAACTATGCCAGTGATAACAACGTGACTAACGGTCTGACCACAGGTCTGTTCACACTGCCTTCTTACACCATCCTGAATGCATCTGTATTCTACAATGCAAAATCATACCGCCTCGGTGTAAAACTGGATAACGTCAGCAACAAGGAATATTTCTCCGGATGGACTACCCTGGAGAAACAAATGCCAAGACGTCTGTCAGTAAATGCTACTTTCAGATTCTAACCGATAAGAATTAGGAATTAGGAATTAAGAATTAGGAATTCATTTTAATACTAGTTTTCTATACAACAAAAGGCGTCCATTTATATAGGACGCCTTTTGTTGTATAGAAGTTGCTGTGATCTCCGCTTAATTCCTAATTCCTAATTCTTAATTCCTAATTAAATTCTACTTTTGCCCGGTAAATATTCGAAATTCACCCCATTGGTTAATAAAACCCCAACGTCATGTCAACAACCCTGTTCGAAAAATTACTGGAAAACAGTTATACAGAACAACAGCCCGTCTCCATATTTTTGACCAGCGCAATTGTGCACGGCATTGTCAGTCAGCTGCATCCCGGCGCCGTAGAAGTCAGAACTGCTGAAGGCAAACGCTGTACGATCAAAACCGAAAAAATAGAGGCGATAGAAACATTGTAATCGCCCGCTTTTATTATATCATATCTAATTGAAAAGGATGGACAATACGACCCAACATTCCCTGCCGGGACTGATCCGGAAAGTACTGGGAAGCCCCCACGCAGAACAGGTGATCAAAGCCCAGATCATTCAACTGGCATCACAGAACCTGCATGTACCCGAAGTGACGACTGCCCTGCTGGAAGTACTGCCACAAACAAAGGACAAAGAAACCCGCGACAGACTTCTTTTCTTCCTCTCTTCGCTGAATACTTCCCGTTTTACGGACCTCAGTGCACTATTCGACGCATTGATACTGGTATTCCAGCAGGAGAAAGACCGTGATACACGTACAGCCCTGCTATACCGCCTGCAGGAAAGTCTGCACCAGGATAGCCGCCTGGCGCCTTTCTTTATTACACTGGGCGCCGATACACAACTCAGTGAACAGGAAATGGCCGCCGTACAGGATGCCTTATCCACTTTACCGGCAGTGACAGAAGAGATTGCACTGGCAGCGCTGGATAAACACCATCACGGTGGTACTCTATTACAGATGCAGGCGCTCACCCTGGCAGAGAAATGCCCGGTATGGGGAGAAAAGATCGTGACCGCTTTACAACCCTATCTGGATGTAAAGAATGATAAAGATATACGTATACGCATCCTCAGGCGCCTCGCAGATGCTAAGCTGCTGGACGCTGCTTATGCACCGCTGATCATACAGGTACTGCGTACTGACAATGAAGCTTATATGCGCGCACAGGCACTGCTCGCCTTACAACGTATACGCCCCTGGAACGGGGATATGGTGGCCCAGGTATACTGGTCTTCCGTCCACGACAGTGATGAAAGTATCCGTCAACAGGCACTGCACCTGCAGAAAGAGATGCCGGAACTGAGTAACGAACAGCTCATACAGCTGGCCGCTTCTCTCGCCGCAGACCGCTCAGAAGGAGTGCGTCTCACTGTATTGGAACTACTAAAACCAGTGATGCGACTGCCAGAAATCCGTAATACAGTCGCTGCGGCCTTCAGTTCCCATCCGGGCGTTTTCGACGATACTGAATTCAATCAACTCACCGATATGCTGGCCCCTTATGCAGGCAGAGATCCGGAAATCAGCAATATGTTGCTGGACGGTATCAAAGACCTGCCTAATACGGCACAACGCAGGAAAGTATTGTCATTACTGATCGGTCGACTGAAGACCGAACAGGTACTGGATACATTACTACAGTTATTCACAAAAGAAAGGGATGAAAGCCTGCGGGAAATACTTTTCAACCAGGTAAAAGCATTGTCCGTTGCCCGTCACCCGCAACTGGTAGACGCCTTCTGTACAGAACTCACAGAACCAGGTTCTCCTTTCAGGGTCACCTGTGCAGGTATACTGGCAGGTGTCGCGGAACTCTATCCACAAATACCAGCTGCATTGGAAGATGTATTGCTGTACGATACCGAACGGGAACTACTGCGGATTTGTCTCGATGGTTATCTGCGCCCCGGCGTGGAAAAACGCTTCGATGTACTACTGTCCGTCGTACGCAATGAAATGGTCGACACCCAGTCCAGACAAAAAGCACTGGACGCCATACTGAAATTAAACCTGGAAGCCGGTCAGCAGGACACACTCACAGCAACCCTGGCAGGTATTAAACCCAATACGCTGAAAACATCCTGAGATGAGTAACATTATTGAACAGATCAAAGAAAGAAGAACGGCCAATACCTCACAATCACTGATGATGCTGGATATGGTACCGCTCTCCGATACAGATACAAAATACTCCCTGCTGTCGTCAGCAAGTCCATACCTGCAGGATCCCGCGATTGCTGCAAAATGGATAGACCTGATCGAAGCAGAAAAAGATACACAGCTCAAAGCGGACATGTTGCTACAACTGGCCGGCACGGGTATGCACCAGATAGCGATCAAAGACCGGTTTATCCATGTGCTGATCAACTCCCTCCAACAGGATGAAAGCAGGGATATTATCCTTCCCCTGCTGGGCAGATTCTCTATCACATATAAACAGGCCAGGCAACACCTGATCTCCTTCTACCGGCAACAGGACAACAGAGATGTCAGCAGCATGATCTTATCGTGGTTGCTGATACCGTTGGATGCAAGCCCTGAAGATCTCAGCTTCTATAAAGAGATACTCAACAAAGTAGATGAAGCCGACAAGCTGGTACTGGTGAACAGATTACTCCTGCAGCATGAAGCAGACCTCCCCCTGATCAGTCAGTTATTGACACCGGAAGAACCCTTCCTGATCAAAGAAATGGTCCTGCGCTTCTGCTTTGACAGATCTTATGTACCGACAGACGCCCTCGCGCAACTGATAAAATCAGACAGATCTCCATTGATCTGTATCCGTTGTATACAATTACTGGCAGTACATGGCATAGACAGTCCCGAACTGATCGATGTACTACTCGAATCCGGCAGGAATGATCCGGATGCCAGTGTAAGAAATGCAGCCCTGCACGCATTTTCCTATAGCATCAAACTGACGCCGGCGATCATTACACACCTCTGTAATAACCTGGCTACCGAAAAAGAAGCCGGCATTGCACTGGGACTGATCAACCTGCTCGCGCCATATACCGCGCAACATGAAACATTGTCCAATGCCTTGTCACAGCTGCTCACGCAAAACATCCAGACCACACTGGCAGTACGCATTTATGAAATCCTCGGTAAACTGATCCCGCAACGACCTGCACTATTTGAAAGATTTGTGCAGTTATTCGAACAGGAACAACATACGGAATGCCGTACCGCCATCCTGAATGCCATCGCTGCCGCGGTCACAACAGGTGATGAACTGAACAGCTTCTACCTGAAAGCCCTGGATGCAACTTCACCGGCTATTAAAGAAGCAGGTATCAGAGGGATATTGTTAATACCGCTGACTCGGACCAATATTGCGACCGTAGAGGCAGCAGCGCCTGTATTACTGTATCCGGACCTGCAGGCAGACCTCCGCCGTACACTGGCCAGAAAGATCAGTACCATTCCGGACTTATCTTCCGCTACCATACAGGTGTTCGGCAAACTGGCCGACCACGAAACCGATGCCACCATCCGTGATATCTGTACCAAGGTCCAGGAAAGCGCGATCTCCCAGGCTGGTGGTGAACATATCAACTGGGAACAATGGCTGCACAAAGCAGATGTTGAACATGATTTCTCTGGTATATTCCCACATCTCTGGATGTACTATGATGATAATCCTGCCATGGCCCGCAGTATCCTCTGGGCAGCCCTTACACCTGGCGGAAGTTCTTCTCTCTACCAGGAGCGTGTCTCCGATGTAGATATACTCCGTTTCCTGGCCGTTAAGGCGGGTATAGACGATAATCTCAGCAGATACACACTCAACCAGCTCCTGACCACAGACCTCGGTAATGAGTCTAAATTCAGGCAATACCTGCTGGTGCTGAAAAGCAATCCGCAATTCGCCGAACTAAAAGAAGGATTGTGGTCCCTACTGGAAAAAAGAGGCCGTTATATCAATCTGCTCCAACTGGATGAACTGAATCATCTCATCTGGGGCGATGAACTGGAAACAGTATTCCGGCAACACCTGCAAAAACAACAATCTGCTGCAGGTGTCCTGCCTTACATCAGTTATCTCTCGGCCAACAGTTCCTGGGCGCCCGTTCCGGAATTGCTGCAATGGATCGTACAGCAGCCTTTTGTACAACAGGATGCCGACGCCATGCGCGCATTGAAAGACGCCACCCGCAATGCGGGTATGGACCTGGAAAAGATGCTGCGCAATGCAGCGCCGGAGAAACCGGGATTTGCTGACGAAGAAGGACCCGGTTTCGCTGATTAATCATACAGTGATACCCGGATGCCGATTTGCTGACCTGATAACTTTAAACGATGCCTGAAGAATTAGCTTTATTCGATATACTATTAGCGCCTGAACGTTCGGAAACAGAACGCCTGGATGCACTAAACAGTCTGCAACCCTTCCTCGCTACAGACGAAGCCGCAGAAAAACTGTCCCTCGCAGCGAGAAACGAAGCCTCCACCACCATACGTGCGCGGATGCTGGCACTCCTGTCCGACATCCCCATCACCCGTCTTACTCAACGGAGTGCCTATATTGATACCTTCTGCTGGTTTGCCTGCCTGGAAACAGAAAGAGCACTACGCCTGCAGGCAGTACATAAACTCGCAGCACTCGCGTCACACGTAGACCTCGTACAGGAAATCCTGGCAGAAACACTGGTCAACGATCTTGATATCGCCATACAACTGGAATGTATACTTGGTCTGGGCAACAGCGTACAAAAAACGCCTGCTACCATCCAAAAGATCAGCGCATTCATTCCACTGGCGCCCACAAAAACCAAATACAGCTTGTTGCAGCTGGTAAAACAGTTTCCGATGGAATCAGCAGCAGAACTGGTATTACAGTTCCTGTCCCCACTGGAAAGCAGCAGTACCAGACTGGATGCCATCAGTTTCCTCGCATCGCTGCCAGCTCCTTCTCCGGCAGTGATCAGTACCCTGTCTACACAGTTCCTTGAGGAGAATGACTTACATGTACGTACCGCGATTATTCAATTGCTCGCCGGACTGAAGACCGCAGACCAGTCATTGTTTCCTGGTGTCCTCGCGGCATTACAACGTATGCCCGATCAACCGGAATTACTGGCTATACTGAAAGACAGGTTGACAGCACACCCGGAACTGGCAGAACAACTGTCTCAGTTGTTTGCAGACAGTCAGTCCGCCGGACTGAAAATCAGCCTGCTCTCCTTACTCCGCCATAGCGAAATACCTGCCCTGCTGATAAAAGGCTTACAGGATACCAATCCCTATGTCAGAGAAGCCGCCATTCCTTATCTGCAACAACATTTTGTTCGCTACCAGGACACCATCGAACCGGCATTGATAGCTGCTATCAATAAAGAACCACTTACCGTATTACGTAGTGCACTGATATCCGTACTGCTACACACCGGTCGTAAATCGCCTGCCACAGAAGCAGCGTTGATATCGCTGGCATTAGCAGAAACCGAACATCACTTAAAAATACAACTGGCCGAAGCCGCCACGCAGATCCCTGTTACAGAAGAAAACAAGGCACTCTTACTGCAACTCTTCAGAGAGATCTTGGAAGGTGTCTACTTCCCTCCTGCTATCAAACACATGGTAACAGAACGCCTGCGTACCTTCTCCTACAGCGATTCTCCCGATCTTAAACGCAGTCTGGGACTGATGCTCGAACAGGCAAAAAGCATCTCAGAAGTCGCCAGTATTTATGGCTTATTAAAAACACTGGAAACAGATATTCACCAACTGGCGCCGACAATGATCAATGTACTTTACCGGCACATTGCATTTTATCCACAGGCGCCCCTGGACGAATGGGTACAGACACTCGGAATACTATCCGCTCAGGATGCAACAATAAGGGCCGAACTGCCTTATATCGTTTCGCTGACCAAAGCCAACTGGCTGCTGTCAGAAACAGAAAAGGCAGATCAGACAGGCGCTTTCCTGCCTGCATTCAAAGAGACGCTGTTGAAGAAGAATGGTATGCAAACCTTCATGGAAGCAGAAAGAATGCTGAATGAAGCCTGGCAGAACAGAACGATCAAAAAGACAGAGGTCATTGCATTGTATAAGATGTTGTTAAGTCTTCCAAAGACGGACGGCATTCTCCAGCGACTGCTGAATATTATGCAGACAGGTAAACTGGTTACGCCCGAACTGGTACAGATCAGCCTTGATTACCTGCTGACCTCCATCGACAAAGACGGCACTTACATGGTCAGAAAATACCTGGAAAGCACCGGCTTTATGGACCTGGAATACCGTGACAGGGTAATTGCATTATTCACGCAAGACAACTTCCGTCGTTACATGCAACACAACCTGTCTACCCTTCATTCCAAAAAGCGGTACAGCACCATCAATGACTGGGAATACAGCGGCTGGTACAGCGCATACAACGACTGGCCGATAGCGGAACTCGTATTCGCAATGGAACCCGGACAATTGATTACACAACTGTTCTCTACGTCTCCTTCAGCAAGCGATGCACCTGAAGCAACACTGCAATACCTTGTGCTGGAACACCTTTTTAGAAAAGCCAGCAATACCTGGGCAAAAACAGTATACAGCAACGCAGAGACATTACAAGCCTTCCTGCGGCAGTTAGCTGACAATATCCGCATCCTGCCGGAAACAAATGGCCTGCGGGACAGAATGGTATACCTCTTCTGGAAAAAATGGAATGACTACGTAAGACTCATGAATGGCAACCCCATACCGCCTGAATTAGCCCACGCAGCGGCAGAAGTATATGTGGCAATCTGTAAAGTACAGCAAAGACTGGAACCAGATTTCTCGGGTAAGAAATTCCCGGATATACTGAAGGGTATGAACAAAGATATCGTTCAGCAGCAATGGCCCTGGAACAACGAACTATGGGAGACCTTTGAATACAGACATTTCCCTAAAGCAGATCCTGATCAGGATGCAGCGCAGCAATTGTACCAGCAGGCCGCCAAAGCTTTGCAGTCAGGAGAAATGGGAAAAGGCTATCAGGTATTGAAAGACCTCCTGGCACATTACAGTCATACAAAACTGGTAAAAGAGCAACTGAGTAACATCAATAACGCCCTCTCCCGTTTAGAAGAACAGTCCAGGTAACAGATAATAAAACGGCTTCTGAAAGAGAAGCCGTTTTTATTTATTGCCAGCGGAAGAAATCAAAATCTGCGTATCCACCCGCTGTTGTAGTAGCGTAATTAAACAACCCATAACGGTAGCCGATAAAATGAGGCAAGGTGTATTTCATCTGTAATACCGTTCCGAACTGCACCCAGGATTGACCATCCAGGCTATAATAAAAGTACCCCTTATCAGTCAGGTTACGGAAATCGCAATCCGCTTTCAGATAAACCGTCTTTTGCTGTAAAGGTATTCTACCCTGTTCAACAGGCCGGCCTGACACATAACTGACCATCACCAGGTAACGGACATTCTTCTCCACCTTCACCCCTATCCAGCCATATTCCTGCTGAAATAAGGTCAAGCCCGCACAATCTCCGTCTTTCATATGTGTCACATCCAGCGCAGTGATACCGGAGCACTGAGGTCCATAAGTTCTTTGTGTCAGCATATTCCTGGCAAGGAAAAGAGAAGTATCTACACGACCAGTAGTCAACCGCAGATAACCAGGGCGTTGCTGCAATGACCACAGATGATTTGCAGGCTGATGATTCCATTGCCACGCATATGGCAACACACGATCTCCTTTTTTCCTGTTGAATTCATCCGATGCTACGATCTCTCCCATCATCCCATTTGATGCCGGTAAATCCAGCGAATCAGGTACTACGCCGTTAATGCCCAATACCGGCCAGCCATCTTCCCAATGCACAGGCGCCCAATAAGGTACTCGCCCGACAGCACCGAAATCCCGGAAAAGATAGGTATACCACTTCCCATCCGGGGTACTGATCAATCCTCCCTGTGCAATGCCCCTGTCCTGCAATGCTACACGTCCTTCATAAGGTCCGGTGATCTTATTGGCCCGGTGCACAGTCACCGTACGCATACCACCCTTAGGCCAGCAGATATTAAACAGGTAATACCAGCCATCGATCTTAAATAACTGGGAACCCTCTGCCGGCAGACCAATATTCGGTCCGGCAGGCGCACTGGCATTTTCAATAATCACCTTACCTGCTGTAGCCGGCTTAATACCCGCAGCATCGCTATTCAGTTCCGCCAGCATGATTTTCCCGCTTCCATATACCATATACACCTTCCCATCATCATCAAAAAATAAAGAATGATCATGCAGCATCGGTGTAAAAGACGCTTTCTTCCAGGGACCTCTCTCTATATCTTTTGTAGTGTATACATACGTCTTATGCGTGGTACCACAAAATGTAGTCAGATAGAAAATACCCTCATGATAACGAAGGCTACTCGCCCAGGAACCACTGCCATAAGCACTCTTTCCATTATCCAGATTGAGGGCATCCATATCATCCAGTACGTCATAAGCATAGCCCACCATCTGCCAGTTGACAAGATCAGTGGATTTCATAATCGGTACACCAGGCGCCATATGCGTCGTCGTACTGCTCATGTAATAAGTATCCCCGACCCGTATCATAGCCAGGTCTGGCACATCCGCGTAGATAATAGGATTTACAGCTTTATCAGCCGTCTTTGATTGCGCATATCCGGACAGATATGCCAGTGTAAATGCTGTCAGCAAAAGCAGCGATTTCATATAGTGTCGTTATTTACAAACAATACTTCATTCCATACCGTGGATCTGTAAAATACGAAATTAAATTAACTGTACATCTGACATATAATAGAGCAGGATATATTTATTTCCAACCGCCGCCCAGGGACCTATAAAAAGCAAGCTGACCTGACATCTCTGCCAGGTCAGCTTGCTGATATCCCGGATCATATCCGGTCATCTGTCATTTACATGGCGAAAGTCTCTTTTAACTTTTTATCCAGCTCTTCTCCCCTCAGATTCTTTGCAATGATCTTTCCTTCCGGATCCAGCAGGAAATTCTGTGGAATCGCACGTATACCATACTCCCCGGCTGTCGGACTCTTCCAGTATTGCAGATCAGATACCTGTAACCAGGTGAGTCCATCATCTTTAATTGCTTTTATCCAGGCACTCTTTGAGGGTCCTTTATCCAGCGAAACACCCAGTACTTCAAATCCATGAGATTTGTACTTGTTATACGCTTCTACAACCGCCGGGTTTTCTGCTCTGCAGGGGCCACACCAGGAAGCCCAGAAATCAATCAGCACATATTTACCTTTCAGGGAAGAAAGTTTAATCACATTCCCCGCCGTATCCGGCAAAGCTATTTCCGGCGCCACTTTGCCAATGGCAGTACGCGAGATCTTTACAAGATATTCACTATACTTCTTCCCCGGTACAGATGTTTTGATCTCTTTCGCCAGTCCTTCAAACAACGGCTGCACCACTTCATATTGCGGTACTGCACCACCATAATCCTGTATGGTATGCAGACTTACAATTGAATTCGGATGACGCTGAATAAAATCCAGCTGTACTGCCTTTTTAGCTTTATCATTGGCTTCCTCTGCCGCCTCCATTTCCTTTTTAAAACTTTCTGATTTGCGTTCTTCCGCCGTAGCGATAGCATATTTCCTATAGATATTCATCAGCTCCATTTCCACAGGGGCCAGTGCATTACACAGCTTAACATAGGCATCGTTAATAGCAGAACCATTAACACCCGATCTGGCGATGGAATCGGCCGGTAGCATCGTACGGTCACCGGGTTCAAGATAAATATTCAACTTATCCTGTTCTCTCATTTCACGCATCGTTTTACCATCATGACTGATAATAACAGTAGCTGTAACCGGATAATCCAGTTTACCGCTGAACGCGAAATCACCAGCGGAAATATCTGTTGAATCCAGGGTAGTTTTGCTATTGTAACTATACAAAAGATAGGCTCTTGCCGGCTTATCCAATACTCCAACCTTCCCCGACAGTTTAAAGGGCTTCTGCGCAAGCAGCATACCTGGCATACAAAGCAACGCTGCTGTGAATATTCTTTTCATGCTGAAATGTTGATCAGTTATTAAATATCTTTTCTAACTCTTTTCCAATCTGATCGCCGTCTCCCGTATCACGCGCAAGTATCTTTCCATCAGGACCAATGATCAGTTTTGTCGGCAAAGCAGTGACGCCGTATTTTATCGTGATGTCCCGGGGATTAGACTGACGCTGCATAACCTTCTGTTGATCTACACCCGCCAGTACGTGCCGCCAGATACCGATACCATCCTGTTCTATCGCGTTTTTCCAGGCAGCTTCACGTCCATCATCAGAAGCAATACCAATGATCTCCAGCCCTTTTCCTTTGTATTTATTATACCATTCTATCAGGTGCGGATGACTGTGGCGACAAGGCACACACCAGGAAGCCCAGAAATCCAGTATCACGTACCTGCCCTTGAAATCCGACAAGGACAGTTGTTTACCATTGATATCGCTAACACTGAAATCAATGGCCTGCTGACCCGGAGCGCCTGCTTCCATCCCCCTGAGTGTTTCTCCTATAGCCTTTCCTAACAGCCCATGCTGCTCGGCAGGAGTGAATAAGTCATACACCTTCCTTATTGCTGCCGTACTGTAAAAAGGCATATAAAAATTCAGATAGTATGCTGTCACGTAAGAATGCGGGTTTTGCAACATAAACGTGTAATACGTTTTGTTACGCTGCTCCTGTAGTTGGTCCATTTCTGCACGTTGTACTCTTTTAGCGGTAGTATCTGTTGTTTGCTTAATGGCCGCCCGCAACGCAGTACTCCGCTCCTCTATGGGTTTCAGCATACGTTCCAGCGCTTCAGACTCCCTTTGTGTTTCAGAACCACTGAGTGTGAGCGTTTGCAGCGCCGTAGCATCTCCCGTCATTTTCATAACAGCAGGTTCTATGAAAAACACGCGGTAGTCTTTCCCTGACTGCACATGTTTATCTGTTGTCTGTTGGCCTTTAAAAACAAAAGAAACAGACGCAGTACCTGGCCCGCCGATATTCCCACTGATCTTAAACCGATGGTCTTTAACGGCCTTTACAATGACTACCTGTTTATGCGCCGCATCAGCATATGTCCATCTCACACTATCAGGATTACCGGCAGTCAATATCCCTTCTAATACAAACTGTTTTGTTTTTTGCTGTGCAATAGCTCCGCTTGCGGTACTGCATAATGCAGCCGCTAATAAGACAAACTGTATTTTCATGATGATCTTTTTATTGCGTGTATCCCGGATTCTGTGCGCCGATCAGTGGATTGTTGACAAACTCTGACCTCGGAACAGGGTAAATGTATTGTTCTTTATTTTTGATAGTTGGTCGTAGCGTAGTAACAGTCGCCAGTGGAAAACGCAGCAAGGCGAAGTAATACTGATCATCCTCCCCTGCAAAGCTTTTCACATACTCATAGTAACCCTGCAACAACAGATCGTCCGCCGTATTTGCCTGCTCAACCGCCAGATAGCTGGTCGTATTGTCTGTTGCAGTAATACCGGCGCCCGCTTGTACAGCGTGTATCAGTCCCTTTGCAACAGCCAGACTACCGCCGGAACGGATCGTCGCTTCAGCCGTCATCAGGTAGACCTCAGACAAACGGATCGCATACGCCACTTCCGATAACTGTGTCGTAGTCAGTGTGGATTGTACATACTTTATAAAATAAAATGTACCTGCCTTATCACCATTCGCATTGCCGATATACCATTGCTGACGCGGATCATTTGCCAGCAGATCTTTTAATAGCGTCGTTGCTACATAAAAAAAGTTACGCCGTACATATACACCGCTGGTATTATAGTAGTAAGCCCCCTGGTTAGCCTGTGGTGTAACGCCCAGTATCACCTCTTTACTGCTCAGCCCTTTTACATAGAAGATATCACGGGTATTCGGTTCTAACACATAACCACTGCTGCTGATAACATTATTTCCAATAGCGGCACACTGTGCATAATCCTCCTGCTGGCCCCTTGCTAACAGCACACGCATCTTCAATGCCATCGCCGCCCATTTTGTGACGTACACATTGCTACCGGATGTAGCGGCATTCTCTACCGCATAATCCAGGTCTGACAATATGAACTGATAACTGCTCTTGACATCAGAACGTGCCCTGGCATAAGTAGTAGAGGTAAGGAACTTGTCATGCAACAGCGCCCCGTAACTACTGTTAATATCAAACCACTGGCCCATCAGTGTCAGCACCTTGAATATAGCAAAGGCCCGCATAAACCTGGCCTCCGCCAGTATCTGCTCTTTTCTGCCATTGGAAAATAAGGTTCCGCTGAGTGCAGTCACCTGGTCTATGATACCATTGGCCGCATTCACGAGGGAGTAATAACGCCCCCAGTCATTATTGAAATTGGTCCTTCCTAATACATTACTCGCTTCATTCAATGTATTACGCCCATCATCCAGTACGCCTGCCAGTATAGCCGTATTAACCTGGTTATTCGTCCAGTTCGTATTTGTTTGTGAAGCGTTGGCAAAACGGTAATACACCCCGTTGAGCGCAATGTTAGCCGTTTGCTGATTGACAATTGTATTTCCCTGCACCAGCGCGTCTTTCGGCAGCTCGTCCAGTTGCTTCTTACAGCTATACTGGCTGCCCGCCATCAATACCGCCGATAATATGATAATAGCTTTTTTCATCTTTAATGTCCTTTAAGATCATAATAAATCACACGCCTAGAAGCCGAATCTGAAACCCAATACAAACTGACGGATAGTCGGATAATTGTTGGAATCCGTATAACCATCTACAATGCTATATGGATCATTGCTCACCTCCGGATCCTGTCCCGGATAGTTCGTGATCGTAAACAGATTGGTAGCAGAAGCATAGATGGAGGCTGACTGTACCTTCGTCCGCGTCAACAGTGTTTGCGGAAACTGGTAATTGAGCGTTATAGATTTCAGCTTGATAAAGGAGGAACTATAAATATCATTACTGCTGGTGAAATTGGAGTTCTGTCCGTAAATAAGTCTCGGACGATCTGAATCTTTGTTTTCAGGCGTCCAGCGGTCCAGTATGCGCACTCCCTTATTGGTAAGATCAGTCACTGATTTATTGGCAATATCCGCCGCATAGAGGATATGTCCGCCATAGGAATAGGTCATTAAAGCTGACAGGGTGAAATTGCGCCAGTTAACGGTATTCGTCCATCCACCATAGAACTTCGGTGCAGCGCTTCCTATGAGTGCATAAGAATCAGGAAATCCCGACAGCGGACCACTGGTCGCCAGCACATACATCGGATCTCCTATATTCAGATAAGGAGTAAAGAAGGCATAGTAAGGAAAGGCCGCTTTATACGCGTCCAGCTGTTCTTTATTCTGAATGATACCATTGTAGGGTGTACCCACAAACTGTCCTACCGGATATCCGGTTCTCAGTACCGTATTGGACATGATATAACTCTGTCCGCCGGAAGAAGTAACCCCACCACCATGATTCGGATCCGTATAATCCATATTCAGACCGGTCACGAGACTACGGTTGAAAGACATATTCAGACTGCTTCTCCAGCCCGCATGTTTACCTGTAATAACATTGCCGGAAACCTCAATTTCAAGTCCTCTGTTGCGGATGTCTGCCAGGTTGGCGATGACAGATGAGTAGGAAGAACTGGATGGCAAAGGTTGATTAAATAACAAGCCGGAAGACTTCTTCTCATACACCCCCACATTCAGTACCAGACGGGATCTGAACATAGAGATATCAATACCCGCATCTTTCTGTAAGGTCTGTTCCCATTTCACTTTGTTGTTACCCAGTTGAGATGGGATCACAGCATTTGTACCATTGTAGGATACAGGCGTATACAGCGTACGGTACAGGTAGTTACCGATATTCTGCGTACCTGTATAACCAGCACTGGCACGCAGTTTCATATCATCGATCCAGGTAAACTTTTTCATGAATTTTTCTTGCGAAATACGCCAGCCGATACCACCGGAAGGGAAATAACCCACCCTGTTATCTGAAGAGAACTTCGAAGAAGCATCCGAGCGACCGGTAAAAGTGATCAGGTATTTATCCCTGAAAGCATAGTTAGCACGCAGGTAAAAGCTTAGTAAAGCATTTTGGAAGGCGGCCGACTTACTTGGCAGTGTCACAGCAGCTGATGATAAATTATTCAGGATAAAATCATCCGGATAGGTTTGTCCGGAAGCCTGGAATGAATTAGACCTGTCTTCCTGCCAGGAAGTACCCGCTACTACATCCAGACGATGATCCGGTCCGAACTGTTTATTATAGCTCAATGTATTTTCATACAGGTAGCTGGTCGTTTCTGTTTGTCCCTGTGAACCAATACCTCCCATAGAACTTCCTGCGCCACTGGCAGTTTGTACCTGGGCAGAAGAAGGTGTGTAGTTACGCTGGTGATACTGGTTGTAATTGATGGAAGCCTGGCTACGGAATTTCAGCCCATTGACAATATTATACTCAAGTGCCAGTGAGCCAAGAAACAATCCATTTTTACCCTGGTTGATACCATTCAGCAATGCCAGCGGATTCTGAAACCCGTTGAAATTATCTGAATTCACGGCACTGCCGGCCAGATTAGCCAATGTACCATCAGGATTATAAGGCGCCCGGGTAGGCGGTGCATATAATGCCTGGGCATATGCGCCGTTGGTGATATTGTTGGTAGAAAATGCGTAGTTGATATTTGTTGTAAACTTCAGCCGGGCATTGACCTGGTTATCAAGGTTCAGCTTACCCGACAGGCGTTTGAAGTCAGTACCTTTTACCACGCCTTTCTGTTCTGAATAAGAAAGGGACGTGTAATAACGGGTTCCTCTGCCACCACCGCGTACAGAAACGTCTGTGTTCTGGGTAAGACCGCTCCTCAATACAAGCGATAACCAGTCTGTATTATCCATACCCAGATAGGAAGGATCATTAAGGATCTTATTCGCCGTAGCTGAAGGTTGCTCCCCCATGGCCACCCTGTCGGCGTTATAGTTCGTAGCGGCTTCTTTCAGGATCATCCTGTATTGATCTGCATTCAGCACATCGGCTTTAACCGGACGGGAAACACCGGTATAATTATTTAGTTCAAAATAAGGCTTCGTATCCTGTGTACCTTGTTTGGTGGTGATGATCACGACGCCATTTGCCGCCTTAGATCCATAGATGGCGGTGGCAGATGCGTCTTTCAGGATATCAATAGATTCAATATCATTAATGTTCAATCCCGCCAGACTATTCAATCCACGTGCATAAGCACCCGAAATAGCATTGGATGGATCACTGAAGTTGGTCGAACGTGCAACAGGGTCTACCACTTCGCCAGGCGTTTTGATATAGCGGCTGGTGGGCGTAATCTGCACACCATCGATGATGTATAAAGGATCATTCCCCCCAAGGATAGACGTACCGCCACGTACACGGATATTAGCCACACCACCGGGAGAGCCGTCAGACTGTACCACCTGTACACCAGCGGCTTTACCTGCCAGACCAATATCGATAGTGGCAAAGGGAACATTCCGTATTTCATTTACGTTCACCGTAGCTACGGATCCAATGAGGTCTTTCTTCCTGGTACTACCGTATCCTACTACAACGACCTGGTTCAGTGCAGCATTTGTCACCTTCAGCTGAAAGTCGATAGTCGGCTGATTCCCTACTGTTACCTCACGGGTGACATAACCCACAAAACTGATTACCAGCACATCGCCGATATCAGCGGCTATCACATATCCGCCTTTGCTGTCGGTAACGGTGCCTTTACCGCTATTGCGGTTACGGATGGTTACACCAATAAGCAACTTCATGTCTTCATCAAACACGGTTCCTTTTACAATCCGTGCTTGTTGTGGCTGAGACGGGATGCTGTTATTTTTTTCTGCGGATACCAGCACTACGTTTTTACCCATGATCTTATAGGTCACTGGTAATCCACGCAGACAGCTATCCAGTGCTTTTTCAATCTGGGCATCTCTGATACTGATCGTCACCTTGTAATTAGCAAAGGTGGCAGCATCATAAAAGAAGTGGAAACCAGACTGCTTACTGATCCGTTCCAGCACTTTTTCAACAGGTGTATCCTTTTCATTCAGACTGATTGCCTGACTAAAGCTGCTTGCACTCACATGCATCAAGGTAACAAGCATCAGAAAGGTGACAATTTTCAAAACCATCAGGATTCTTTTTGACAGCAGCGGGCATGGCGCTGCCATAGTAAAAGAATGGAAATTCATTACTTTTGTACTGTTTGGATTAATAAATGATAATTGCTAATCAGATTCCCGGAAGGGAGGGTTAATCCAAAAGTCAATCGGCGTAGAAGTGTTCGTACCACTTCTGCGCTTTTTTTCTGGATATAACCCTGTCCGGATGGTTGGTCTTGTTATCTCTTCATGTTTGGCTGATTTATAAGTTTTAGAATTTTGGTTGATCAATCCGGTACCACTGTTATCGTCTTACGTGGTCCATTATCTGTTATTTTAAAATTCACATGCAGGAGCCTGAGCATGTCCAGGACTTCGGTGATAGCTGCCCCGCGGGTGATCTCTCCGGAGAAATGCCGTTCAGGGACTGCTCCTTCGTAAATCACATCCACATCATACCACCTGCTCAGCTGTTTCATGACGTCTTCCAGTTTAGTACCGTTAAATTTGAAAAGCCCGTTTTTCCAGGCAATCACCATATCGGTATCCACCTCCTTATTGATGGAGATGTCTGCTGTATGAACGATAGATTGTTCTCCGGGGGCCAGTTCTACCTGGCGGCGACCATTATCGATCCTGATTTTACCTGCTAATAAGGTGGTGATGATATGTCCGTTGTCCCCATAATTATTGATATTGAACTGTGTGCCCAATACCGCGATAGTTTGCCCAGCCGTATGTACGGTAAATGGCCGTCCGGGATCGGTAGCTACCTGGAAATAAGCCTCTCCGCTCACTTCTACCTGTCGCGTATCCCCGTTAAATGCCGTTGGATAACGGATGGAACTTGCCGCATTGAGCCACACAATGGTCCCGTCTGCCAATACCAGCTGGAATTGTCCGCCACGTGGCGTGGCAAGCGTATTATACGTAACAGCTGTTCCGGCGCCCGCCGCATATAGCAGACTGCCTCCCTGTTGTTGTACAGCTGTTTCCCCCTCGCGGATCAGTTGGTGGCCTGTGCTGTCGAGGTTAACTTTTTCACCGTTGGCAAGTGTAAGAACGGCTTTATTGGATCCGGGCATGATAACCGGATCGGACTGTTGTGCCAGTCTGTCGCTGACCGCTGTCTGGTTGTATTGCCAGCGATAGATACCCAGTAATGAAAAACATAGTATAAGGACTGCTGCCGCCCACCACCAGGTACGCAGTCGACGGACAATCGCTGTCTTTTCCGTTGCTCCTTTATCCACAGAGACAATACGTGCGACACGCTCATGCAGGGTACTTTCATCCAGCGGCTCCGCTGTGACAGCCTCCTGTTCCATCAGAACCGCAATCGCATCTATAGTGGTATCATCTGGCAAGTCCAGCCAGTACTGCAATTCCTGACGTTCCGCAGCCGTTAATACCCCCTGGCGATGTTGCCCTAATAAATAAGCGATACGTTCTTCCATACGCCCCCTTTACTATATAAGAAGCAGGAAACCGGAAATGGTACTATCCGGACTCCAATTTTTTTTAATAATCTTTGAGGAACAAAAAGAGAGGGATCATAAAAGTATATCCTGAAGCCGCCAGGTGTTCCCGGATCTCCTTCAGACTGGTAGTTAATACGTTCTTTACGGTACGTGGAGTAATAGACAGTGTATCGGCGATCTCCTGTATCCGGATACCCTCATCCCGGCTCATACGGTAAATACGGCGGCGTTGTTCTGGCAGCCGTGCTACCGCTTCGCCGATCACCCGCCTGATATCCGCCAGGTGCGCCTGGTCATCCGGCGTAAGCGGGGCCAGATCTCCATCCTTATCCATATTAATATTCAGCGTAGCCAGCTTTTCTTCATATACCAGCTGCTTCCTGAGTAGGGTGAGGTATTCCCGGGAGGCGACTTTAAAGATCCAGGCACTGAGATTTTCAATCTCCGGCAATTTGTCCCTGTTCAGCCAGATCCTGATAAACGTTTCCTGTAAGATATCTTCTGTCTGTAACGCCGAGCCGGTATATTTCCAGATAAAAGGACGCAGTTGAGGATAATAACGGGCATACAGCTCCCTGAATGAAGCCTCATCGCCTTCTGCGATCTGTTGCAGCACCCCCTGTTCTATATTTGATGGTTTATCCGGCAATATTATCCCTGACGTTTTACTCTCCCAAGATACAGCAACTGTTGAAAGTTTCAAGGCTCCCGGCAAACATTACGCACTCCCGCTTATCCAGTCCACTTTACACCTGGCCTGTCTTTAGCATAGATATGGCAATAAAAAAGCGCAGGCATTCAACCCGCTCTCCTGATTATTTCTGATAATATTGAATATACTATTGCTTTAACACCTCCGCCAGCTTATTCCTAAGCGCCTCTCCATGCAGGTTCACACCTACTACCTTTCCCTCAGGGTCCAGCAATAAGTTAAAAGGCACTCCATTTGCCCGGAAATAACGATATATCTCCGCATCAAAGTGTCTGGGATCAATGGCATTGACCCAGGGAAGTTGCTCTTTCTCTACTGCCGTCAACCAGTCCTGTCTGTCTCTATCAATAGATACTCCCAGAATCGCAAATTGATTTCCTTTATATTGCTCATACAATACTTTAAGCAATGGTATTTCTTCCCTACAGGGAGCACACCAGGATGCCCAGAGATCAACCAGTAGATATTTTCCTTTAAAGCCGTCAGTACTGATTGAATCTCCTGCGGCATTTACCGCCTTAAAATTCTTTATTACCTGCCCCGTCTGTGTACGTTCATAGTACTCCAGTCGTTTTTTAACTGCCCCACCATATATAGTAGTTTTATAACGTTCCGGCAATTGTCTGTAGATGGAGTCAAGAAGTAATTGTGGTATCGCAGCTTCAGATCCGGTACTCACGAGATAGAATAATGGCGCAAAACTTTCCGGATGTTCTTTGAATAAATCCCGTATCAAACCAAACGCGAATTGTAACTGCTCAGCCTCCGGAGCATGAATATACTTTGGAGCAAGCGTTTTAATTTTTCTTTCTAATGGTCCAATCACTTCATTAATAGGGCCCGCCTTTATAAAGTTGATGTTTATCATACATGCCTCCCTATTATTCAGCAAACTGACAGCTATCGTTGTATCAACTGTAATTGCCGTCTCCCCCGCTTCCACATACAACCCATCAGATTCTATAGGAAAATGGCTGTCTACAGATAACCTTGCCCGGACAGGACCTGTTGTTGATCCTTCGAAACGGAATTTATTGTTTTTTATAAGGACTGTATCTACATGATGATCCCAATCGAGATAGATCTTTCCTTTATAATTCAGCGACGTACCCCGGATCACAAATTTCTCCTGCGCATAACTGACAGATATAAAGGAACAAAGTAAGAATACAATGAGTGTACTAAATAATTTGTATGGGATAAATTGTCTGCAATGAAGGTTTATTGGCATATTTTCGGGTTATTGGGTCTTGTGGGTATTGGCTAAATATACAAAATCCTGTCGCTAAGCCCCTTACTTTTTACAGCCATATAAGATACATGAAACAGATACTTTGGATTGTAGCATTACTGGCCGCTCCCGCCACTTACGCACAAACAGGTCAGTTTATCAAAGACAGCCGGCATCAATGCCTGATCTGGGATGAAGATTATTCACCCAAAGACAGCGTCACATGGACAGGCAGTTGTAAAAACGGACATGCTTCCGGAACCGGCATATTAACCTGGTATCAGGATAATAAAACAGTAGGCGCCTATACGGGCATCATGGCTGACGGCAAACCAAACGGCCAGGGAACATATGTCATCCCCGGCTATGCGACCCTGAAAGGTACTTTCGCCGATGGCGTCCTGCACGGAAAAGGGGCGGCTTATTTTGAGAACGGCGGAAAAACCATCGGTAATTTTGTAAAAGGTAACTTTTTAAACCTGGATGATAAATACCTGGCGCTCCTGAAAAAGTATGATATCAGCCAGGACAGCACAGATATTTATGTCAATGACAACGGAGCCGGTAAACTGTTCTACTACACGCTTGTGCCACAGGGGAAGATCAACGCTGTGCTCATTCTCTTCCCTTCCACAGGTGAAACAGCAGAAAACGTGATCAGTTGTAACAAGGCATTGATGCAACAAGCCTGGAACAACCATATATTGACAGTCGTAGTAAGCGCCAACTACAACAAAGGACTGGAAACAGATCAACCAGCGCTCACATTTTTCGAAGCCGTTTTCAAGGACCTGATTATCCGGTTCAAAGCCCCCAAAGATAAATTCATATTAAGCGGCCTGTCCCTGGGTGGTGAAAATGCCTTACAATACACCGAGATGTCCAGGAATCAAAAGTATAACACGTTGATAAAGCCACTGGCTACTATCGGCATCGATCCACCTGTTGACATGGCAGATCTGTACTACAATGCGCAAAAACAGATCCCCCTTTACGAAAAAGAAGGCGCTGCATTATCAGAGAGTAAAAAACTAGCACTGACAGAAGCCCATTTCCTGATGGACTACTTTCACATACAATATGGCGGTTCGCCAGATGAATTTCCCGAAAAATATATAGCGGCTTCCCAATTCTCCAGGAACCAGGAGGATGGTGGAAATGCGAAATACCTGGTGGACGTACCCGTAAGACTATACTGTGACCCGGATATTGTATGGCAATTGAAAAATAAAGCCAGGGACTACTACACTATGAATGCCGCTAATTTGTCTGCAATGGCAAATTTCCTGATGCAGCACGGCAGTACTAAAGTAGAGTTTATTCCTGCTGTAGGTAAAGGATTCCGGGTAGATGGTACCCGACATCCACATTCCTGGTCGATCGTTGATGCGGATGACTGTATCAGATGGATATTGCAACTGGCTAAATAAACAAGAGCCCTCCCATAAGGGAAGGCTCTTTACTATACTCAGAAGACCATTAGTGTTGTGGGACCGATCAGTTAAGCAACGCCGGCGGCAGCTTTATCATGTTTGGGTGCAGCATACAACGCCTGCAGTGACTGAACAGATATTGTTGCGCTCTGTGAATTCTGCACGCTGTCTGCATTGATCCATACGATCTGCTGACCGTTACCAAAGAGGCTCCAGGACGCAGACTGATAAGGAACAGGGTTCAATACAACTTTAGGTTGTGCCTGTGTACCGTAGTAAGCAATTACACCGGTAATACCTGTTGAAGGCGCGTTTACACAGATAACCGTAGCAGCATTTTCTGTAAACTGTACAGACATGAATGCATTGATGTTGCTGGTGATCTGACCTGCATACCAATGAGAAGCTGGTACTGCGTAAAAACGGGTAAATTTCTGGAAGCTCTGTTGCTGGCCATTCAGTGAAAGACCCTGGTTGTTGATACCACTGGTATCAGTAGGCATCTTCACGCTGCCAATAAATGCCTGGATATTGGCGCCTGGTTGACCATTCAGAATAGAAGCTGCAATAGTAGCAGTCTCATCGCCACTGACAAAGCAGATAGCAGCAAGACCCTGATTAGCGGTTGTGCCGGGAACGGTAACGGTTACGGGAGGTAATGAGTTGTTACCGGTAACAACAACGGTTGTGCTTGCATCATTTCCTGCAGCATTGTAAAAGAAGAGGCCGTACAGCTGACCTTTGTTCAGACCACCGTTACATGTAGCGGTGTCGCCCTGGCCAAAGCTGATAAGCTGACCTTGGTTCCAATTAATTGCGGACATGATTATAAATTTTGGTTATTTTCCCTACTCTTTTAAAGGCTTTTCGGATCCGCCCTGTCTTACTGTAATGCGCATTGAAGACATCTCAAAGGTGAAGAAATTGACGACTGTCATCGTCGCAATAAAGGATGGTTTTCAGCAATACCCCAATTGGGGTAGACTGTCAGATCAATAGCAGTAGAGGCCGCTGTCCGCCATCAGATAATACCTTTATCGATGGCCAGCCGGATTAGCTCCGCAGAGGTCTTGACATTCAGCTTATGCATGATATTTCTCCGGTGAGTCTTCACCGTATGTTCACTGATATAAAGCGAACTGGAAATAGCCTTGGTATTCATTCCTTCAGCCAGACATTTGATGATTTCCTTCTCCCTTTCAGAAAGTTCCTGTAATCCGCTCTTACCAACACTCTTCCCCCTGAAATAATCAAATACCTGGTCATTGATCTTCGGATGAAAATAATTCTTCCGCTCACTGGCATTGTTAATGGCCTGTACTAACTCCGCCTTGGACGCATCTTTCAGTACATATCCCTGTGCGCCTTTTTCCAGCGCATCTTTGACCTGCCGCATGGACTGATGCATCGTCAACATGACAACAGGTTTATCATATCCTTTATGTTTCAGCAATTCCATACAGGCAATACCATTCAGAATAGGCATATCAATATCCAGCAGTATGACATCGATGTCACTGCCGGCCAGAATATCAGGGATCTCGTTACCATTGGTAGTATGCTTTACCACCGCTATACCATCTTCGGGTTTAAACAAAGAAGCAACGCCTTCTGCAAACAGATGGTGATCATCCACTATCAGTACTTTTATCATAGGTCTCAGTTGAGTGTTATCGGCGTAACAGGCAAGTCTATATTTACCGTGGTACCGCTTGCAGCGTTACTATCAAAGCGGATCTCCCCACGCAGATCAACAATCATTTCTTTCAGTGTATTCAATCCCATACCGGAACCGGTCATTTCTTCTGCTACATCAAATCCTATCCCGTCGTCCTGTACGATGATATTAATAATATTTTCTTCGTCAAAGCAGGTCAGCGAAATAGACAGTTTTGTCGCCCCTGCATGTTTCAACACGTTACTCACCAGTTCCTGCACGATCCGGTATATAATGATTTCATTCCGTGCCTCCATTTTCTGTTCACACATAGCAGCGGAGAATTCCACTTCCAGACTATTCGCCTGCCGCAAATGCGCTGTCAGTTCAACCAATGCAGGTACAAGACCAAAATCATCTGCGATACCCACATTCAGGGAATGGGAAAGATTCCTGATATCAGCGCAAGCCTGATCTATCAACACGGACAAGGTCTGATAATTAGGGATCGCCTTTTCATCTACTGCGTGCATGTTAACCTTAATAGTCGCCATCAGGCTCCCGAAGTGGTTATGTAACTCCCTGGCAAGGCGTTTCCTTTCACTCTCCTGCCCCTGTACCATCGCCTGCAAGGCTTTTGTTTCCTGTGTATTAAGCAGATTCCGGATCCTTTCGTCATGGTATTTCTGCTCATTTACCGCCAACAACTTTGCATTAAAAAAACGTTGCCGGAAATACAGCAACATCAGTACCGCCAATAACAGGAAGAACACCGCAACGATGATATAGATCCTGTTCAGCAATTGGCGTTTTTCCAGTAATACGATCTCTTTTTCCTTCAGACTCACCTCAAACTCCGTCCGCAGGTTCGCCAGCTGCCTGGTCGTACCCGAATTTTCTATACTGTCTTTATATACAATATACCGGCTCTGATAATCAAAAGCCTGTGCATAGTCTTTCTTCGTTTTATACAAGTTTGACAACAAGAGAGAAGCATCCCGCATCTGCTCTTTCAGGTCCAGCGCCTGCGCTATTTCCAGGGCTTTACTGGTATGCCTGATCGCGTCTTCCGTTTTTCCTTCTTCGGCATACAGTTTACCAAGCTGGTTATGATAATCCGCCATGCCAAATTGATCTCCCAGCGGACCAAGCATATCAATTGCCCGTAGAAGTCCTTGTCTCGCACTGTCATTATTACCCTGCTTCCAGTAGACCAGGGCTTTGTTTCCTACCGCATACGCCTGACCGATCTTCAGACCGATCTGTGCAAAAATTGGCTCAGCCTCATTGTATAACAATAAGGCTGAGTCCAGTTCATTCAAGCTATAATAACTATATCCGGTGTTCAGGAGGTTAATGGCCAGTTGTTCTTTATTGCCGTGTAGTCTGATAAGGCCAACCGCTTTCCTATTATATATAATGGCGTTCTTCAGATCATTGTTGGCCATATAGGTATTGGCAATTTCAAGATAACCGGTGGTCAGCCGTTTATGTTCTCCCTTTTCAATGGCCAGGTTGGCACTACGGAACAGGTTTTCCAGGGATTTTTTCAGATTCCCCATTAAGCGGTAAGCAACCCCTTTGGACTGCAGCGCTTCAATAATATAATTGGGTTCGTGATGCGTGGCGGCCAGTTCCAGTAATGTGTCTGCATACAGCAATACCTCATCGGGAGAAGAGGAATAGGCTGCTATTTTCGCAAACATCGCCATCTGGGACATCGGAGAAAGCGTATCCGTCTCCAACAATACCTTTTTAAGACTATCCGCTTTACCCTGATCCTGTGCCCACAGTGTTCCGCTGATACCGAATATCAGACAAAAGAAAACCTGTATGAACCGTGTTCCATCCAATTGAGCGCTGGTTTAATCATTATCCGTTACCCTGATTCGCTCTTAATACCGGATCAATACACAACGGTATCTTTACGAGCTCATTCGCGATCTGGTACTCCAACATGGCATACAGGTCGAAACTCAGTTCCCCGCCGGCATTGACATTAGATATAGGCACTTTAAAACTAACCTGGTGCCCGTCCAGCCTAATATCATCAGGAACGGTAATACCCCCGTTCGAATTGATCACCTTAAAATCAGTGAAATATAGCTTATGATAAGAAAACAATACCAGCGGAAGAATGGTAAAATAGACATCCTGATCCGTTGTCACAGGAATGGCAAAGCTTTCAACAGGATTCCCCAGTGCCATTGCGCCCTGGTCATATATAGCAGTGTTTTCGCGTACCTGTGCATTTGAAGGTGGATTGATACCGATATTAGCGATCAGGCGACTACAGTCTACCTGTACAAAAACGTGTCTTGATTGTGCCATTAGATTGGTGTGGTTGTTAGGAATGGTTTTTCAGATAGTCATTCTGAGTAGCTAGGGGTATAACGCTTTTCCCGCCATATTGTTCAAAATTTATTCTGGGGATAGAATTTGACGGCTTCCACGTAAATGCCTATCTTGTTTATTATTAATCACCTATACTTCATTAATTTTATCAAATGGGACTTTTTTCAGGCTTACTTGGAAACGCCGGCGCTGTTGATCAGGCGCAACTCGTAAAAGATTACGGTAAACTTTTAACTCCTTCAGAAAACATTGAGCTTGGCTTCAAACTGATCAGGGACACTTTTATTTTCACCAACAAACGTATGATCCTGGTTGACAAACAAGGGATCACAGGTAGCAAAGTAGAATACCTGAGTGTAACCTACAAAAGTATTTCAAGATTCAGCATCGAAACTGCAGGCACCTTCGACCTGGACGCAGAACTGAAGATCTGGATCTCCAGCGAAGTACAACCAAGCATACGCAAACAGTTCAATAAGTCTGTAGACGTATACGAAGTACAGAAAGTACTGGCACAGCACGTACTGGGATAATATCGTATCTCATTTATTTTGCGGAGATAGACTACTGTGCAAACTGAAGTTGTGTTGCAATGTGTAGTGTTAGTTTTATCTTCTTCTGGAGATAGTCAGCCTATACTCAACTTACGTTGATGCTCCCTTTTAAAGCTAAGATTAACGTAAGATAAATATAGTCAGACTATACTTAAACGGGGCTATCCTTTTGGATTAGCCCCGTTTTTTATGACTGTCAGTGAATAATGAATCATTAACAATAGTGTTGTGTTAACATGTGATTAACATACTTGATAAGATATTTCTGTATTATGCAACAGAATTAAAGACGCATTGCTTCTATACCAGGTTGCCGGCCCGGTAAATAACAAGGGACATAAACAGCATTAAGTATCCGGCAAAATCTCTTTATTTTTTTTTGAAATAACGCCTGCACTATGAAAGCCTGTATTCACAGGATCCGGACCATGCCGCCTGACGCAACCGGTATGTTCTTTTATTGAATTGCTCAAAATCACCAAAAGAATATCAACCTCGAATAATCTAAAACAATGACTATGAAAAAAACAAAAATCCTCGTAATGACCTTTGCCGCAGTTCTCGGCATAGGTGCAGCTGTCAGTGCAAATGTAAATACAGCTGCTGCCGATGCACTACATGACTGGATAGACTGGAACGGACAAACTGTGCTACAAGGCGTCACACAACAGGATGCACAGGATCTCTGCGTGCCTGCCGTAGGCGTCTGTCTCAGGGCGAAAGACAATGTTTTCATATACACAACCGGATACCTGCTGTGGTAGAGAAAACAATTGTCTAACCTTTAAAATGACGTCAGATCAATAACCTGGGTTTTGTGTCAGGTTTTTATTTGCTTCCAGATCGATCTTAGGAATAGGCCATAAACGCCTGCGGGAATCCCAATCCTTTTTGATTTGCGCCATCACAACATCTACTTTTCCTGATCGGACAAGATCGTACCAGTTAATTCCACATTCCGTGAAAAATTCAAACTGGCGTTCACGTTCGATCAGGCTTTTCATTTTATCGGCACTGATAACACCTGTTTCTACGCCTACAGCCGACAATCCGGCCCTTCGGCGAACCATATTTAAATTCGCCGCCGCACCTGCAAGATCCCCTTGTTGCAGTCTGCACTCCGCCAGGATTAAAAACATCTCTGACAAGCGGAGGACTGCCGTTAATTCGATTGGAAAGGTGTCAACTGCAGAACGAAATCCCTTTTTTAACTTGTAAGGGCAGTAAAACGTATCCTGATCAATCATCACTGTTTTTACCCAATGGCTCTTCCGCTGATCTCCGGTATCAAATTGCCGGATCAGGGAATCAGATAAAGCAATCCTTGGATATAAGCTGTTGGTGGGATAAATTAACATTGTTTCCATAGAATAGTTACTCATATTCTGGGGAAGCACCTGGAAGATGGATTCTTTGCTGTTAATAACAAATACACTGTCAAGGGGCTCTAATTGATACATTCCGCTGTTAATGACACCTTTACATTCCTGTTCTGCCAAACGCCATTTTTGTTGCTGCAAATAACACCTCGCCAGCAAAGCCATTGCTGCATACTTATTGGCTATTACCTTATAACCGATCGGATACTGAACAGGCAATTCCATTTTGGCATATTGCAGATCAGCTATGATGGAATCCATCACTTTATCAGGATTATCGCGGCCCTGTGCCTGCATTACCTGGTAATCAGTTGACGTTATATACGGAACCGCACCAAATACATTCATCATATGAAAATAAACCAGAGCCCTGAAAAATCTGCATTCAGCTGTTAGCTGAGATTTATCGGCAGCAGCTATGCCCTTACTATTATTGATGCCTTCAATACAAAAATTAATCTGACTGATAATTTTATAAGGCGCCATCCAGAAGACAGTACCTAGTGTGCCATTCGTCGGACTGATAAATCCACTGGCAAATTCCTGCTGATCTGAGTTAGTACCCAACTGCACGGCTTCTCCACTGTAGAGGGCGATTAAAATACTACCTCCACAAACGGGATTGGGCGTACTCCCCATTGTTTTGCAGATGCCCATAATCGACTCTTTAGCCGTAGCAATATTCTTAAATGGCTGATCTCCTACGATACTACCATTCGGTGGAGCTACATCCAGCAGTTCTGAACATGCCGATATCATCAGCACATACAGTAACAACAATATCAGTCGAACTGAAACAGCGATAACTTTCTTCATATCATTTTCTTCTTTAAGGGATTACCAAAATAAATTTTAAGGCTTGCAACGACAGTTCGGAGTGTAGGCAAAGCATACAGGTTTGCTATTTCAGCATCGCCTGCATCGTATGGCGAAATGGTCAGTAAATTCTGCGCCTTTAAGGACAACTCAATTTTATCAATGTGCCTGATGGCCAGATCAGGGTTTCTGAATGTGTAACATATATTAACATCTCTTAGTGCCCAAAAGCTGCCGTTAGTAATAGCACGACTGGAATTAATGAGATTAGCCCTGTATAAATTCACAGGACTGTTAGATAATGCGGATGCCTTCGAAAACTCAGCTTCATCGCCTGGCTGACGCCAACGTTTATCAACAACGGCCAGTTGATTGGAAAGACTACCCCAGTTTGCCCCTCCCATCAGGACATTATAGGTGTAACTGGGTACCGAGACTTTTTTGAATTCGGAAGAGGTAGAAAATGACCATCCCTTATAACTGACACTCAGCGTCAGCCCTCCCTGATACTTTGGATCAGTATGATCAAAATACATCAGATCATTTTCGTTTAACTTATCATCACCATTAATATCATCAAATTTGTCAAAGCCGGTTGCTTTATCAACACCATTCCAACGATATAACTTTTTAGCATTAAGTGACTTCCCTATGATAAACCTGGAAGAATAGTCCGATTGACTCAGTCCGTCAAACGAACCAAGGGTATTCTTTGCGGCAGTCAGATTAAACCCTGCACTCAACTGAAAAGCGCCTAGCTTCAACTGCCTGGCCTCAAGGAACAACTCGATTCCACGATTCTGGATTTCAGCATCAAAATTCTTAAGGATACTTTTATAGCCTGTCTGGCGGGGAAGCTTGTATTCCACCAGCTGTCTCGTATTTCTGTTTAGAAAATAAGCGACGTTACCCGAAAACTTTCCATCAAACATCAAAAAATCCAGTGAGAATTCTATTTTTTCACTTTGCTCCCATGAGTACTTGGAATTATACAGCGATCCTAATGAAAGACCTTTCGTGTCGGGCAAAGACGCTTTGGACGGTTGCCAGAATTGTAAATACCTGTAGTCCCCGATCTGATCGCTTCCTGTTATGCCATAGCTAAATCTTAACTTCGCGTACTCCAATGTCTTCTTCGGAATTCTTAAAAATGATTCCTTTGCAAAATTCCATGCAATAGCAGTCGCCCAGAAATTACCGAATCTGGTCTGGGGTGCAAACCGACTACTGCCATCTCTCCTGATGGTAAAGTTGAAGAAGTAAATATTCGAATAATTATAATCCAGCTTACCAAATACAGACCCGTATTTATATTCACGGATTACAGGACTGCGATCCGTAATCAAAGGAGCCCTCCCTTCAGCAGGTGCATAACGATGATCATAATAATATCCGGAACTACTATCACCGCTTGTTTTAGAATACTGATAAGTCCCTCCTGCTAATAATTTCAACCATCTCCAGGTATATTCCACGACCGGTTCGACGATAATACTATTTGACACACTGTTTGCGAGAAAAGATCTTCCTGGCAGGGAATCAGCGGGAAGCGGCATCATTGCGCCAGAAGGTATTAGAGAACTTTCATTCACAAAATTTGCATTCGCACCAATGTTTGTCTTAACAAGCAGTTTTTTATTATGGCTAAGGAACTGTGGACTTAGATTAAATATGACACTGTTGATGTTCATTTTATATGTCTTCTTCCTGTCTGCATCCGGATTCCTCGACCAGTCCAGCCATTCTGCCCATTTCAGATCCTTGTTCCGGCCCATAAACCGGGCAGCATTCTGGGGAAGCAAAACGCCCATCAGGGATCCGTTAAATATTTTATTTGTATTTGAAGAAAAATAAAATTGCGACTCAATGGAGAATCGCTTGTCTGGCAGAAAACACTTTAATGAAGAATTAAGGGATATCCGCTGGAAATTCATATCATTGTCCATTACAGACCCCTCCCGCCAATATCCAAATCCGATATAAGATGAAACAAGGTCTCCACCATGTGAGACAGAAAGATTAGCATCTGTCACAGATGTTACGCGACCATACAGTAATTTCTGCCAATCAATATATTTTTCAGTCGTATCAAACAAATCCGGCGCATAACCCGCTCCTCCGCGACTATTCACCGGTGTAATACCATCATTCTTAAAAGCCTCCTTACGCAAATCCATATACTGATCTGGCGATAACAAATTGAACTTATGAGCCACACTACTTATCCCGGTATTCACATTTGCAACCATCCGTGAAACACCCGGAACGGCAGACTTCAGCCAGATGGCAATCACTCCGTTCCCTCCACGGCTGCCATAAATACTTGTAGCGATCGCATCTCTGGATACCTGAACAGACTCTATTTCATTCACATTTATGACAATAAAAGGACCAGCCCCTGCTGTTGTATTATTGGTAATGACACTTGACAACTGATTGAGGTTATCACTAACAATGGGAACACCATTGATCAAAAACAAAGGACTGCCTGCATTTAGTATAGAGTTTCTTCCTCTTAACTCAAACTTAAAAGACGATCCCGTCACTCCATTCAAGGGAACAATATTCAATCCGGGCACCCTTCCTCTAAGTACATCTGCCAGATTATTGGCTGGATGTTTTTCTATTTCCGAAGACGTTAGCGTAAATATAGTCGCCATAGATGCTTCACGTGATTCTTTCGAATAGCCATCACAAATCACTTCTTTAATAGAGGTACTCACCTGTTTTAAAACAATATTGTATTTCTGTCTGTAATGAATAATTTGCTCCACCGACTCACATCCTACGAAAGACACGGCTATAGTAATAACAGAATCTTCTGCATCTAACGAAAACGCCCCCTTTTCATTTGTGATTTTTTTCTTATTGGTCCCACAGCGGGTCACTGTTGCTTCAAACAAGGGCTTACCATCATTATCGGAGACAGTGCCTCTGAACTGATACAGTCTGGGCGCAGGTATAATCAACTGCTGCCCCGACGCAGATGCATTTTTAGGTGGGAAAGTCTGGGTCAGGTGAATATCCCAACCATATACTTCCCATTTAAGACCATACTTTCTGTTGATCTCATCCAATACAAAAGACAAAGGTTTTCCCGCAAGATCGGCTGATACCATAATACTGTCATACGCAATGATCCCAAGAATATGAAATTGCGTTTCATTCTCAATCTTCTCGACAAGCGTAGATAAAGGAATACTTGCCCCGCTAAAAGAAACTAAAGTTGTTTCGGTTGATTTTCGTCCCTGAGCATACGTTCCATGTACAAAAAACATACTGAATAGCAGCATCAGACAGAGGTTAAAGCTAGATGTACATTTTTTCATAATGTGTTGGAATATTTGTTTTGAAACACTCCTACCATTAAGTGCATCTAACCGGAAAAATGAGTAGTGTATAGAAGCATTTTTTTAATGACATCCGCATTTTTACGATTCCTTGATTGTTATGACACCTAACTTATCAAAAACGTCATAGGATTGTCATAAGAATTTTTACCTGTACTTCATTTTTCACTTCAGCTATACTTATATATAAACGGCCTTCAACCTCAAAAGAACCATCCATGTGTTACTATTATTATGATGCTCTATCCACGTGCTTTAAAAACGCTTTGCAAGTAAAAACCACCAAAACCAATGTGCATGATAGACTACCAGGACGATCCGGAGCTGCTACACAGACTTAGCAATAATGACCAGCTCGCTTTTAAGATGATATATGAAAAGTATGAGCGCTTTTTGTATTTGCTTGCCTACAAAAATCTTCAGAATAAAGAAGGTGTGGAAGATCTCGTACAGGAAATTTTTATAGCGTTATGGAAAAAAAGATCGACTGCCACCACAATACTGGTGTTAAAAGCCTATCTGATAAGGATGTGCGAATACAAAGTCTGGAAAAAAAATAACGCGCCGAAAAAGACGTCTTCACTTGACGCGATGTCATATGATACAGCTTCTCAGGTTTTAGGCAGAGCCACAGACGACTCAGCGATGGAGCACGAACTTATTTATCTGGATCAATTATCTCAGTTTAAAAACAACCTGGCAAAAATTCATGGAACAAAAAGAGCAGACGTATTTATCAAAGTTAAAGTGGAGCTTCTTGATGAGGAAGATGTTGCCCAATCAGAAAACATTACTGTAGGTACTGTTAGAAAACATGTAGCAACAGTCATGAAATATCTACGCGAACAGGTTCAAAGCAAAAATCAGATCACCCCCAATCCCCCTCACTCACTTTAAATAATCTACCATGGAAAACATTTCACCAGCAATTGAAACCCTCATTATCTCCGAAATTACCGGCACAATCTCCCAGGAGGAGAAAGAAATACTGGATTTACTAATAGCAGTCCATCCGGAAGTTGCCAATATTTCAAAACATCTGCATAAAAAACTGGGAGCAGTCACAATACCAAAAACAGATATTGATGCGATAATTACATCAATCACTAACGAAATAAATAATGTAGAGACACTCCCAGCCCCATCTTATAAAAATAATTCACGAAGGCGGTGGTATACCATTGCAGGTACCACACTTGCCGCAGCCGCCGTTACAGCCTTCATATGGTTCAGACCCGGCAATACCAGCAATATACCCTCGCCTCATTTGGACAAAGCATTTTTTGCCAATAATCAGAAAGCCATTACCCTGACATATGGTACTGCCATAAAAACCATTATGGGACAAGGCTTGTCAATAAATGAAAAAGGAGTAATCACCACAGATGATGGTCAGGTATTCGATACCGAAATTCTCCCGGGAGAAAACGCTTCTGTGGCTGTTCCGGATGGCGGCAGCTATCAGCTGAAACTATCTGATGGTACGCAGATTGTGATGAATTCCAAAACAACCGCAACATTCCCTCTCATATTCGGCAATAGAAGAAACCTCACCCTTGCAGGCGAAGCTTACATAGAAGCCGCAGAAGATGCTACAAAACCATTTGTTGTCTATGCTGCAGATACCGAGACAAAGGCACTGGGAACCGCGTTCAACATTAACAGTTATAAAACAGGAAATGTAGTAGTCTCATTGTTGAAAGGCAAAGTAAGAGTTTCCGGGGGCGGCCAGGAAAAGGAAATTACACCCGGTAATGCAGCCATCTATTCCGAAGGGAACATAGAAATCAGTCCCAACAAAAAGGATCTTTTAGATTGGGCAAAAGGTAAAATTTATCTGCGTACCACCAATACACAGGAGATTGAAGAAACAGCAGCGAGATACCTTGATCTCAGGATTAAGTTTGACAAACCCATCACAGGCAAGCTAGCCCGAATTGCCATGGAACGAAATAACCCCGAAAAATTCCTTAAACAATTTCCCGCAGGCTATGACCTGCATCCAGGTGACAGCACCTATTATTTAAGATAAGTTGCATTGTTAACCCCCAAATAAAATGAGTACTTAACAAAACCCCAATACCGTTTCAGTCCTCATTCTTGTTTTTTGCATAGTCATTGTTAAAAATAGCTGGTAATTCCTTACCGGCTTTTTTAATTAAAGCTCTTCCGGAATGCCAGCGGAGAAAGGCTTGTCTTCAGTTTAAACAACTTAGTAAATGACTGTGGATGTTCAAATCCTAATTCATACGCGATCTCATTCACCGACAAGTCCGTTGTTGATAACTTCTCTTTTGCCCTTTCTATCAGCTGTTCATGAATATGCTGTTGTGCCGTTTGTCCTGTCAGCACCTTTAATAAACTGCTCAGGTACTTGGTAGATACATGCAGCGCATTCGCCAGGTACTGCACAGTCGGCAAACCATTCTTCAGCGCTTCTTCATTGTTAAAGTAATCCGCAAGTACATCCTCCATACGGTCCAGCACCTTGTGGTTACTGATCTTCCGGGTAAGGAACTGCCTGTGATAGAATCGCTCGGAGTAATTGAGCAAAGTTTCTATCTGGGAAATAATAATTTGCTGACTGAATTTATCAATGTTGGAATGGTATTCCTGTCGTATCGCCTGAATGATGTTGTTAATGATTGTTTCTTCTTTTTCAGAAAGAAACAATGCCTCATTCACGGAATAGCCAAAGTATTCATATTGCCGGATCTTCTTCGCCAGGGGTGTATTCCAGAGAAAATCCGGGTGAATCAGCAACATCCATCCGGAGCGCTCCGAAGACGCATTCGGTTCTGCGGCCACACGGAACACCTGGTTGGGGGAAATGAAAAACATGAGACCTTCATCAAAATCATATTCCTGCTGACCATACTTCAGTTTAGCATCCAGTCCCCGTTTAAGGGATATATTATAAAAGTCGCATACCCAGCTTATTTCACTGATATCAGACGGACGTTTGATAGCCGCATAATCCACGATACTGATCAGCGGATGCTCTGGCGTAGACAATCCCCTGAGTTGATGAAACTCACTGATCGTTTTAATTCTTTGTGTTTTTACATTTGCCATGACCGGGAAGATAAAACCACTTTAAAGTTACTATAATAATCGCTCACAGCTGACAGGAAGACTTTCCATTACGGCAAAGCTTCCTGTCACGTGTAAGCCCATCCTGGTTAGTCCTTGTTGTATACGGCTGCAAAATCCTTTGCAAAATCGGTCAGTTTCACTTTGCCCAGGGTCGGTCTGTGGCGGAAATAATCTTCATACAATACGCCACCCCGCATACTGGCCTGCATTTCCATAAAGCCGTTAGCGATCTGTGGGTTCATACCAATTGCCAGCCAGTTCTCCAGCAACTGGTCGTCCGGAATCACCTGCCATGCCAGATCCGGTTTTCCGATAGCATCGCCTAAAGCAGCCGCGATTTCATTAGGAGAAACTTCATCGCTCGCGATATAACGGATCTTTCTGCCCTCAAAAGGAGTCTCCACTTCTTCGGCAATCACAGTCGCAATATCCAGCGGAGACACCCATGGCTCCTTGTCATCCCCGCCCCAGTTCTGTACGATGGCGCCTTTTGCTTTCAGTCCACGTACGAACGAAAACATGTTAGTGTAAAAACCAACAGGGCGCATAAACTTAATGGCAACGTCCCCCGGCAGTTGCTGCAGGATGTTTTCCACATTATGATGGAAGGCAAGAATACCATTTCCTTTATCCATGTGCGCACCGATACTGCTGAGGTGTATTACCTGTTTTACTCCTGTCTGCTCAATCGCCTGTTTGTAATTTCGGCCGATCTGGCTGATTGCAGCAATAAAATCCAGCTGCTTGTCAAAAAAGTTGCCGACAGCTTCCAGTGTTTCCATCAGGTAGACGATGTCTGCCCCTTTAAAAGCCGCGGTCAGGAATGCTGCATCATGCATACTGCCAATAGCGGCTTTTGCGCCCAATGATTCGATCTCTTGTTGTCTGTCTGCGTTACTGCTGATAACGGTAATGGAATGTCCCTTCTGCAACAATGCTTTTGCAAGTGGTTTTCCGATATTCCCTAATGAGCCTGTAAGTACAATGTTCATATCTCTGTGTTTTTGATGATACAAAAGTCCGCATCCCTCAAAAAACAGAACTAACCAGATGGCAGCTTGTTCAAGCCAAAAGGAAGATTCTGGGGATTATCCCTGATAGTCCATCTATACTAGTATTTTTCAGTTGGTATTATTCCCTATTCGGGAAAGGAAGCATGGATATCTGTCAATTAGAATGAAATATGAATGATAATATGATTAATGCCATTACAATTTTCTAGTCTAAGAATCACTTTTTCAGAAATTCCCATATTACCTTATTATCAACTGGATATTTGCCTCGTATGGAATAAGTTTTCAGGGTTACATTGTATATTTGGATCCTGATGCACAATTATATCCTGCTTTGTTTTCCACAAAAAAGTAATCTATGAGCAATAACAATTCATTCGTAAAAGGGTCATTATTTGAAGAAGATTACCTGATCAGAACACTTGGGCCGCTTGGTCATTCACCTGAAGTTGCCTTAACAGAATTAGTTTCTAATGCATGGGATGCAGGAGCAACCAAAGTAGATATATTTATTCCGGAACATAGTGGAGATTATTTAACTGTAGCAGATAATGGAACAGGGCTGACACCAGAAGACTTTGAACATCGCTGGATGAAACTGGGCTATAACAGATTAAAACACCAGGGGAAAAACGTCATATTTCCTCCTGGGGTAGATGGTAATAGACTTGCCTATGGTCGAAATGGTGTTGGTAGGCATGGATTGCTTTGCTTTAATAATGAATATACAGTTATCACTAATGCTGGTGGTAATAAATCGACATTCACTGTTACGACTGAAAGCGAAGAGCAACCATTTGTTATTAAAGATAAAAAAGTAGAACAATCCAACTTACACGGAACAACGTTGAAAGTTCTTGTAAATAAAAATTTGCCAAAATCGGAAAGAATTCTACAAATAATTTCAGCCCGATTTCTACATGATCCAAAATTTCTGGTTTCGATCAATAGGCAATCGGTCCAACTGAATCAACATACGGGATTATTAGACACTTCTATTCTGAAAATAGATGAAAAGACTACTTTAAAAGCCCATTTTCTGGATTCAACACAGAGCGCAAGATCTACTATCTATCAAGGTATTGCCTTTTGGCAAAGCAATAAATTAGTGGGAGAACCTTCGTGGTCCCTGGGAGGAGAAATTGTTATAGATGGAAGGACCAAATTCGCTAAAAGATATACGGTAGTTGTAGAGACAAACGATCTCGCTGATTATATAACTGAGGATTGGACCGGATTTAAGAATAACTCATATATGGATAAGATATATGCAGTAGTAATGGAGTATGTTAACAAAATGCTTACAACTGTTGCCGATGAATATGTTGAGGAAGCAAAACAACAGGTAAAAGCCAATTTTTCTGAAGATATCGCACAATTAACGCCTTTAGGCAAATATGAGGTTATCGAAGCAATAGAGACTATCACTTCAGCTCATCCAACCGCTCGTCCGGAAACAATATCAATCGCCGTTCAGGCAATTATTAATTTAGAGAAAACCCGCTCGGGCAAAGAACTATTGATAAGACTTGCCAGTCTTTCAGAGGACGATTTCATAGGATTAAATGAACTTTTACAAAAGTGGTCAATTAAAGATGCGCTTATCGTATTGAATGAAATAGATAATCGTATTTCATTAATTGAAGCAATTCGGAAGTTATCATCAGATCCCGATGTTGATGAATTACATGTTTTACATCCGCTGGTTTCTGGCGCTCGTTGGCTTTTCGGTCCTGAGTTTGAATCTCCTGAGTATTCTTCTAATAGACAATTACAAACAGCTGTTGAACAGGTATTTAAGAAGAAAATCGATCCGACAGTATTCCTGAATAATAAAAAAAGACCGGATATTGTTTTATTGAAGGACTCAACTGCATCTGTAACAGGTATAGAGGCTTTTGATAGCGATTCAGGTTTAGCTACTGTAAACAAGATTTTAATCATTGAACTAAAGAGAGGTGGTTTCAATTTAACCCGTGATGAAAGAAACCAGGCTCAGGGATATGTTGAAGACTTTATGAATTGTGGAAGATTAATAGGTGCTCCTTATATAGAAGCTTTTGTAATTGGACAATCGTTCGCTAAAAATCTCCAGCCGATTACCACTGTAAAAAATGCAAATGATGTGGAAATGGGAAAAATTCGTCTTTCTACATTTTCCCAGTTAATAGATACCGCTGAAAAACGGTTGTTTGGCTTACGAGATAAGCTCAATGAACGTTATGACGATATTCCTGGAATCGATCTCTTTAAGGCTCAGGCTACACAAATAGCCCTGAAGTTATGAATTTAACTTTTCTGATTAAACTTCGCCTTATAGCTTAACGCAACGGACTAATTCAACACAAAACACTTAATAAACGACTGAAAAACATCGTATTAATACAATAATTTTTTATATCAAGCATGTTTAAGCCGACTATGCCACAAATTACAATACTGGTGCATCTGTAGCCCTGATACTTGACTATTGGGCTATTGTAGAAACATTCGGACGAAAATAACACTGATTATCAATTAATTATTAGATCATGAGTCATTTTTCGTCATGAACTGGCTTAAACAACAAATCAATATCTTCAACAAACCTAAAAGAAAGATATTCGATTTTTATTGTCTATTTGGCCGGCAAACCCTGATATATTCTATCTATGATTACATAAACGGCTCTCAAATGATTAGAATTTCCTAATTTTGCGGTTTCGTTTCATAGACTTCATAACGCACTATAATGATTCATTTCTTTGTGAACCAAACAGACTTTGTCTATTGTGTTCAAACAGAAAACGACCTTTCTCAAGAAGACATTCAGAAGCTTAACTGGCTCTTCGGCAACGCCAAAAAATTAGACGAACTTACTGTGAACCGTACCTATGTGGGCCCTCGCGCTGCGATGATCACCCCGTGGAGTACGAATGCAGTGGAGATTACCCAGAACATGGGGATCACCGGCATCATCCGTATCGAGGAATTCGAACCGGTTCCTGCCGACTTCAACGAGTTCGATCCGATGATTTCACAAAAGTACCAGGCTTTAACACAGGAACTTTACACGATTAATATTCAGCCGGAACCTATTCTGGAGATCGACAACATCGATGTTTATAACAAACAGGAAGGTCTGTCACTGAATCCGGAAGAAGTAGAATACCTGAATAAGCTGTCTGTGAAGATCGGCCGTAAGCTGACAGACTCAGAAGTATTTGCGTTTTCCCAGGCGAACTCAGAACACTGCCGTCACAAGATCTTCAACGGAACTTTCGTGATTGACGGTGAAGAAATGCCGACTTCCCTCTTCAAACTGATTAAGAAGACTTCCGAAACGAATCCTAATGATATCGTTTCTGCTTATAAAGATAACGTGGCTTTTATAAAAGGCCCGAAAGTAACACAGTTCGCTCCTAAGTCAGCCGATAAACCTGACTACTATGAAGAGAAAGAATTTGACTCCGTTTTATCACTGAAAGCAGAAACACACAACTTCCCGACGACAGTTGAACCATTTGCCGGCGCCGCTACTGGTTCCGGTGGTGAGATCCGCGACCGTCTGGCAGGTGGCCAGGGCTCTTTGCCACTGGCAGGTACCGCTATTTATATGACCGCTTACTCCCGCCTGCTGGAAGACAGACCATGGGAAAAAGGGATGCAGGAGCGTAAATGGTTATATCAGACACCAGTAGATATCCTGATCAAAGCATCCAATGGTGCTTCTGATTTCGGTAATAAATTCGGTCAGCCACTGATCACCGGTTCCGTACTGACCTTCGAACACGAAGAAGAAGGACGCAAACTGGGTTATGATAAAGTGATTATGCAGGCCGGTGGTATCGGTTATGGTAAACTGAATCAGGCGAAAAAACACACACCAAAAGAAGGCGATAAAATCGTTATCCTCGGTGGTGAAAACTATAGAATCGGTATGGGTGGCGCAGCAGTTTCCTCTGCTGACACCGGTGCATTCGGTTCCGGTATCGAACTGAATGCCATTCAGCGTTCCAATCCTGAAATGCAGAAACGTGCTGCCAACACCATCCGTGGTCTGGTAGAATCTGATAACAATACCATCGTTTCCATTCACGACCACGGTGCAGGCGGACACCTTAACTGTCTGTCTGAACTGGTAGAAGAAACAGGTGGTCTGATCGATCTGGATAAATTACCAGTTGGCGATCCTACCCTCTCCGCAAAAGAAATCATTGGTAACGAGTCCCAGGAAAGAATGGGGCTGGTGATCGGCGAAAAAGATATAGAAAACCTGCAGAAGATCGCTGACCGCGAACGTACCCCCATGTACACCGTCGGTGATGTAACCGGTGACCACCGTTTTACCTTCGCCTCTGCACACACAGGCGTAAAACCAATGGATTTTGCCCTGGAAGATTTCTTCGGTTCTTCTCCGAAAACCATCATGAAAGACCGCAAAATACAGCGTAACTATGCTGCTCTTTCTTATGATGTGAAAAATATACCCGCTTACCTGAACCAGGTATTGCAACTGGAAGCTGTTGCCGCTAAAGACTGGCTGACCAACAAAGTAGACCGTTGTGTAGGTGGCCGTGTTGCGAAACAACAGTGTGCCGGACCATTACAACTGCCGCTGAACAACGTTGGTGTAATGGCGCTGGATTACAAATCAACAGAAGGTATTGCTACCACAGTTGGTCACTCTCCGCTGACTGCACTGGTTGATCCGGCTGCAGGTTCCCGTAACGCCATCGCAGAAGCTTTATCCAATATCGTTTTTGCTCCTGTCAAAAATGGCCTGAAAGGTATTTCCCTTTCTGCCAACTGGATGTGGGCGTGTAACAATGAAGGAGAAGATGCACGTCTTTATGAAGCGGTAAAAGCCTGCTCCGATTTTGCTATCGCACTGGGCATCAACATTCCAACCGGTAAGGACTCCTTGTCCATGAAGCAGAAATATCCGAATGGCGATGTTATTGCTCCAGGTACAGTAATCATCTCCGCCGCAGGCAACTGTACAAACATCAATAAAGTAGTAGAACCTGTACTGCAGAAAAATGCAGGTTCCGTTTACTATATCAACTTATCAAAAGATGCATTCAAATTAGGTGGTTCTTCCTTCGCACAGATCAATAACAAGATCGGTCCGGATGTTCCGACTATTCAGGATGCAGACTACTTTGCAAAAGCATTCAACACCATCCAGGACCTGATCAACAACGATCAGATAGCGGCTGGTCACGATATCGGCTCCGGTGGTTTGATCACTACCCTGCTGGAATTATGCTTTGCTGACGTTAACCTGGCTGCCGATTACGACTTAAGCGGATTAAACGAAGCCGACACCGTAAAAGCACTCTTCAACGAAAACATAGCAGTCGTATTACAGGCTACCAACGATGCAGCATTTGAACAGGCATTGAAAAATGCAGGTATCGATGCGGTAAAAATCGGTACCGTTAAAGAAGCGAAGGAAGTAAGTGTCAAAAACAACGCTGATACCTTCACATTCAATATCGCTGACACCCGTGATACATGGTTCAAAACCTCCTTCCTGCTGGATCAGAAACAGTCCAGAAACGGCATGGCACAGGAGCGTTTCAACAACTATAAATTACAGCCATTAACCTACGCCTTCCCGGCACAGTTTGATGGTAAAAAACCTGCGATCGACGCATCTAAACCTCGCCCTAAGGCAGCTATTATCCGCGAAAAAGGTTCCAACTCTGAGCGTGAAATGGCCAATGCAATGCGCCTGGCAGGATTTGATGTAAAAGATGTACATATGACTGACCTGATCTCTGGTCGTGAAACACTGGAAGATATTCAGTTCATTGGCGCTGTAGGTGGTTTCTCCAACTCCGATGTATTAGGTTCCGCTAAAGGCTGGGCCGGCGCATTCATGTACAATGAGAAAGCTAAAAAAGCACTGGATAACTTCTTTGCTCGTCCTGATACAATGTCCGTAGGTATCTGTAACGGCTGTCAGCTGTTTATGGAACTGGAACTGATCAATCCGGATCACGCTGTACACGGTAAGATGCTTCATAACACTTCCGGCAAACACGAATCCAACTTCGTATCTGTAAAAATACAGGAGAACGATTCCATCATGATGAAAACCTTAGCTGGTGCTACATTAGGTGTATGGATCTCTCACGGAGAAGGTAAATTCAAATTACCAAATACCGAAGATCAGTATAAGATCACCGCTAAATATGCATATGATGCATATCCGCACAATCCTAACGGATCTGACTTCAATACCGCAATGATGTGCGACAATACCGGCCGTCACCTGGTAACAATGCCACACATCGAGCGTTCTATCTTCCAATGGAACTGGGCGAACTATCCAAAAGGTCGTCAGGATGAAGTGACGCCATGGTTAGAAGCTTTTGTGAACGCGAAGAAATGGTGCGAAGAGAATAAGAAATAAAAAACATACTAAAAGAAACGCCCGCTCAGCATTGAGTGGGCGTTTTCTTCACACTAATACTAAACATCGGACATTCGGATGAAAGAACAATTCGCAAGCTTACTTCAGCAATTAAAAAGCAATTTAGTTTCCTTCAAAGAGGTAATCGAATTCATTGAAACATATTACCAGCATCAGCCAACCGCCTTTAAAAACGGTGAAACATATAACGAAGCAACGCAAAACCAGGGTAGCGCGAAAGTCTTTTCTTTTGCACAACTAAATAACCTGAGCAAAGAAGATACCCTCTTCTTATTTGCAGAACATTATCAGGCAGTGTTAAATACGCCCGATGCTACCGATCACCAGAATATCAGACAGTTCATGGCACATGGATGGTCCGGTATTGCTTTTGAAGGACAGGCATTACAGGCGAAATAGTGCTAAAGCGCATTTAATTTTAAAAGGCTATTGACCAGTGATCAATAGCCTTTTAAAATTTGTTACCCACATCGATCAGGGTGCAACATTTTCTCTTGCTGTTATTCTACGTTGTTTTATGTTCAGTCGTATAAGAAAATACACCCCTGCTACCAGTCCAAAGAAGCCTCCCATATAAGCGAAGTTGTGCACAGAGCCAACGCTAATGAATGCTGACTCGTCCAACAATCCCTCCGGCAACCACCAGTCTACACCCGTTCCGGCCAATACAAAGCGACCATATAAATACCCGGCAATAGCGAAGGCAATAGTGGATATAAACGTGTAAAATATAGCCTTTTGAATAGCCCGTCGCATAGACTGATGATCTTTAAAAATAAGACCTGTAAGACCAAGCACCAGACCAATGAGAAGTCCTACCCACCAGGTGGCCATTATACCGACGACAGTAACCGTCTGTCTTATTCCTCCAAACCATACCGTTTCAAGTCCGAATTGCTCAAATTTAAACCGGGTATAGTATTCCGGAGAGATCGTGTAAGTTACATGATCATTGATCACTCCATACATGGCTGCCAATAACATACAGGCGCACACAGTTAGCACAAAAACAAAAAATTTCTTCATAGGTTTATCTAACAAAAATGGGATATATTTCTGCTAGTATACACAAATTTCCCAACACCTCTCAGCAAATACTCATTTATCCCCGCTGATAATACCAAAGGCCATAAATCAATGATCTATGGCCTTTATCTTTTAATGGCAACAAGTATATCTCATCAAATGATCAGGGTCTTCGGCTCTAAAAATGCCTCCATACCCAACTGACCGTTCTCACGTCCCATACCGGAATGCTTATACCCTCCAAACGGTGCCAATGGATCATGCTTCAACGTATTGATCAACACCCTGCCTGCTTTTAACTGTCCGGCAATCCGTGCCGCCTTCTCCTGATCAGCGGAGCTGACATACGCCATTAGCCCGTAATCAGAATCATTAGCAATAGCAATAGCTTCCGCTTCATCCTGGTAAGCAATCACCGATAGCACCGGACCAAAAATCTCTTCCCTGGCGATCTTCATATCGTTTTTTACACCTGCAAAAATCGTCGGTTTCACATAAAAGCCTTTGTCAAAGCCTTCCGGATGTCCTGGTCCGCCGTATAATAACTCCGCTCCTTCCACAAGCCCTGTGGTAATAAATTGCTGGATACGGTCATACTGCTTCTGACTAGCCAGCGGCCCTATCCTGGTTGCATCTTGATAGGGATCTCCCACCCTAAACTGTGTAGCTCCATCAGCAAGCCTCTTTTTTATCTCCTCCAGTCTGGATACCGGCACCAGTAACCTTGATCCCGCGATACATGCCTGTCCGTTATTCATAAACCCTGCCTGTAGTGCCATAGGTATCGCGGTATCAAGATCTGCATCTTCCAGGATAATATTCGCCGACTTACCTCCCAGTTCGAGCGTCAGTCTTTTCATGGTGTCGATAGCCCCCTTCCCAAGAATTTTTCCCACTACGGTAGAACCGGTAAAGGATATCTTAGTCACCTCCGGACTTGCTATAATAGCCCGGCTGATCACATCTCCCCTTCCATTGACCATATTCACAACGCCTGGTGGCAAGCCTGCCATATCAATACATTCCATAATGATCTGAGACTGCCAGGGACTGAACTCGCTTGGTTTAAGAACGATCGTACAACCAGCTGCCAGTGCTGCTGCCACCTTCACGGCAATGGATCCCGCCGTAGAATTCCACGGAGTAAACAAGGCCGAAACACCAATAGGCTCCATTACAACGGTAGATTCATGTACGGTCTTTTTGAACGGATAATCCTTCATTACAGCGATCTGGTGAAGGAAAGTCGTAGCCGCGATCATATTGGACCATTTCGCTCTCTCCTTTGGTGCGCCGTATTCCAGGATGGTGATATCAATCAGGTCATCAATTCTTTTGAGGATTTCATCATGGATACGTTGCAGGTATTCAGCTCTTTCAGCAAGGCTGCTTTGTGCATAATTTACCAAAGCTGTACTTGCCGCCTGTATTGCCTTTTCTGTATCCGTTTCGTCTGCATACGTCAGTTGAGCAATCACTTCACCGTCCAGCGGACTTACAATACTCGCTACTTCATTGCCATGGGGTGTAGCGAATCTGCCATTTATATAGACGCTCTTTATGTGTTTCATGTTCATTGTTATAAGGTAAATGAAATGTATTTCTATGCCTCCTACAGTACAAAACTGCGGAGATATCTCCATAGACATAAATACATTCTGTGTGAAGTGGACAAAATGAAAGCCGGCAAAGGCATTTTCAAGGTCAAAACTCCCCTTTCCCTTGTCAAAAACAGGGTATCTCTTGACAATTAGCTGGTTAAACGGCCAGAATAGGCTCCCGGGCCGGAAATAATTGTACTTTAATGCCTGGTTGGGGCAATTTTCTGCAAATACCACACGTTTACTATTTTCACGAAAATTTGTTTGAATGTTGCTTTTCCGGTCCCGGAGCCAGGATCAATTACCGGCCTGACTAACTTTACATAACCAACACATTTCCGGGATTAAGACACAGGTTTAAATTTCCTTGTTAGTTCACGGCTGCGCCAAATATTTATGACGATGCTACTGGAGCATGGAACATATTCTGAAAACATTACACTTTGGAAACAGGTAAAACGGTGGCTGCTTTGCTGTATCCTATCGCTCACCTGCATATCCGGCAGATTATATGCACAATATTATCCTGCCCCCGCACCTGTTGCAGCCAATCAACTGCACACATTATCTACGCGATTAAAGACTACACGTAATGCACATGAGCGTATACAGACACTAAATGCACTGTGTAATCTCTACCATAACCTGCCCTATAAAAATCCGGCTGACCTTACGCTTGCGGAACAATACGCTAAACAGGCACTAGCAGAAGGTACCCGGATAAACGACCAGGCAGGTATGTCTGAAGCATTATTGTTGCTGGGACAATTATATTATTTCAGTGATGCGCTGGATAGTTTTGAGCAACTGCCCGGCAAAGCCAATGACTCAACCAGAGCTAAACTGTTCCTGCAACTCAGCTTCTACATCTGGGGAAGAGACGCAAAAGACAAAACACAGGACTATCTCAGGAGTAACGATTACGCCAGAAAGGCTGCCGCAATAACTGAAAGACTGGGTTTAAAAGACCTGACACTGATGGCTGCGCGTAATATTGCCATTAACAATTTATACCTGAAAAAGCCGGATGCTGAAGCGGACGTCCTTAAAATCATTGCAACATACAAACGGACAGGATACAAAAAGCTCCAGTATATCTACTACCCGCTGACCTGTTATTTTGATTTTGTTCGTCAGACAGATAAATCCTATTACTATTCAGAAGCCGCGGTAACAGCAGTAGATGCCACCAGAGACACACTCTCCGCAGGTGACATTTACATTGAAAAATCAGTACTGGCTTATCGCCGCGAAAAGTATGAGGAAGCAATAAACGCCTGTAAACAGGCATTGAAATACTACGAACACCAACCAAGCATATATTATGTTTCTTCCCCTATGGTGCACGAGATCATCAGTGCAGCTTACAACAAAATGGGTAAGAAAACAGAAGCAACCAACTACATATTGAATGCCCTGCATCAATATCCGCCCCGTGGTACCCAGGATAGTATTACTTATCTTTACAGACTGGGAAATGCTTTTCGTGAAGAAAAAGCGTTTGATAAATCGGAAACCTATTTTAAACAGTTATACGCCATTTCCAGCCGGCTGCACAAAGATGAAGATTATGCCAACATTAGTCTTGGCCATGTTTACCTGGACGCCGGCGAGTTTGAAAAAGCCAGGCACTATCTGTACAAAGGCTTATCCCTGGTGAAACCGGAAGAAAACACTGCTGGTCTGCGCTACCTGCATTACATGATCTACCTGGCTGATTCTGCCACACAACATTATCTTACCGCAATAGAACATTTGAATAAGAGCAATGACCAGGCAGCCGCTGAAGCAAGATTAGAGCAGGATAAAGTAGTGAGACAAATGGAAGTCGCCTACAAGGCCCGCGAAAAAGAACAGGAACTCAAGCTAAAAAATCAGAATATCATATTCCTGCAACGACAGGCACAGGCGCAAAAGGAAAAACTAAAACAATCTGAAAAAATTGGTTTGCTCACCGCTGGCGCCTTAGTCCTTGCCCTGGCCATCATGGTATTACTCTTTTTCTTTTATCGCCAAAAACAAAAAAGCAGCCGGGAAATGACGCATAAAAACCAGCAATTGCAAAAGCTGGTTTCTGAAAAAGAGTGGCTCCTGAAAGAAGTACATCACCGTGTAAAGAACAATCTTCATACTATATTTTGTCTCTTGGAAAGCCAGGCACGCACTGCTACACCAGAAGCGCGCAATGCGCTTGAAAAAAGTACGCATCGCATTTATGCCATGTCCCTTTTTCACCAGAAAGTTTATCAATCCGGCAATATTCAACAGGTCGATTTCGGCAACTATATGAGGGAGTTCCTGCTCTTTTTACAAGAGGGTTTTGATCTGGAAACCAGGAACATCAGGGTTACCCATGAGATGACAAGCATCTCATTGCCGCTCAATCTGGCAATGCCGCTGGCACTGATTGCAAATGAAGCGCTCACCAACGCCGCCAAATATGCATTTGAGGGCAGGTCTTCCGGAGAAATCAACCTTTCATTGCACCCGCATGAACAGGCGTACAAGATGACAATAAGCGACGATGGCATAGGCATCACCCATCCAGGTAGCTCAGATAGACAATCCCTGGGAATGGAATTAATGCATGGACTCTGTGCTGATATAGGAGCCGCCATCAACTTTGAAGTAAATAATGGTACCCGCATTAATATCGCTTTTAATGCCGGTTAAGTGTTGAACAGTAAATGGATTATCAGGGTATATGAAAAATAAAATATTAATTGTAGAAGACCAGTTTATAGAAGCCAATAATCTGCGCATGGTGCTAAAAGCAGCAGGTTACCAGGTTTGCACTATTGCCAGGTCTGTGCAGGAGGCGTTGAAAATCATTTCCACCGAACAGCCTGATCTCGTTATGTTGGATATTTTTCTAAACGGCGATCAGACAGGCATCGAACTGGCCGTAATACTGAAGAAACAAAACATCCCGTTCATTTATCTTTCTGCTAATTCAGACCAACATACCTTCGCGCTGGCAAAACAAACCAACCCCTATGGTTTCCTGGTGAAGCCATTCCGCGAAAAAGATGTACTGGCAATGCTTGACATCGCTGCGAACCTCCATGAGGAACATCTCGCGCTGTCACATATGTCAGCCAGCAATAGCGTATCGGCAGCGCAGGATAAAAAGACCATCGCTGATTTCGGGATGATTGGCAATAGTACTACGCTAAAAGAAATCACACGGTATATCGGTATCGCAGCTGCAGCAACCGCTCCCGTACTAATACTCGGCGAAAGTGGCACAGGGAAAGAAGTAGTAGCGCGTGCTATTCATGAAAATTCTGCCCGCCAGAAGAAGCCATTAATCGTTGTCGATTGTGCCGCTTTAACCCCCACATTGATAGAATCAGAACTCTTTGGCCATGAGAAAGGTAGTTTTACGGGTGCAACAGATAAACGGATAGGCAAGTTTGAACAGGCCACCGGCGGCACCATCTTCCTGGATGAAGTAGGAGAAATCCCTGTTGAGATACAATCGAAATTATTGCGTGTACTACAGGAGAAAGAAATATGTCCGATCGGAGGCAAACGTAAAACAGTGGATGTGCGCATCATTGCAGCCACCAACCGGAATCTGGAAGAAGAAGTAGCACAAGGCAGATTCCGCCTGGACCTGTACTACCGGCTCTTTGTATTTCCGATTCAACTCTCGCCCTTACGGGATAGAAAAGAAGACATCATCCCCATTGCAGAGCACTATCTCCGGATATGTACTGCCGCCAACAACAAGATCATAGCTGGCTTTTCAGACAAAGCAACACAAATGCTCCTCAACTATTCCTGGCCAGGCAACGTTCGCGAATTGATACACCTGATTGAACGCAGCGTATTGTTATGCGAAGATCCGCTGATCGATAATGTCTTTCTTCCAACAACCAGAAAGAGCCAGATACAGGATGTGCTGCCCATCAAGACAATGACAGAAAATGAACGGGATCACATACTGGAAGTACTGTCCAGGTGTGACTGGAAAATATATGGACGTGGCGGCGCTGCCGATCTGCTGGAAATCAACGCCTCCACGCTAAAATCCAGAATGAAAAAACTGGGTATATCCAAACGATTCGATTAAAAACTAACCACTCACAACAACGCCCCGTTATGCACTATTGAATAGTGTGTAACGGGGCGTTTTTTATGCGCATAAACGCGCTTGAACATTCGCTCATATCCTTATCATGAAATGTCGTGCTGATTTAAATGATATCACGATATACTGTGGTGAACACAGCCTTAAAAAAACGCCACAAACGCTTATCTACCAACCAGTTAATGCACTGGTACGCCCTTTGTATTACCAGATTGCCGCCGGGTATCTATCCTGGCTGTCATTATTGAAGGTTAAACTATAAAATGAATTAGTCGTATGGATAATCACAATGTTAAAACAGACGCGATTATGGACGTATACAAGAGTGGAGCTAGTCAGGATTTTATACTAATCAAAGACTGCCTGCTATACATTGGTGGCAGCGAGACAATTTACCAGAACGGGAATGACGCGCCAGGGATGCAACATCTTAAAGGCACTTACCGCCTTCCTGACAAAAACATTTTATACGCCTTAGGATCAGCCAACGGAAACTTCGGCGTATCCGACTCAAGCGAAACAGGCAAAGCAGGTCCCTTCGGCTGGAAAAAGAGCTTTCTCGTTTTCAGGAACCAAAAATACTTTACTGTTCAAACTGATCATATCGCATTCTTCTATATCCGCAACAACTGCGTATCCTTTAAATGCTTCGACAAACAGGTCTATACCATCAATCATTCACTAGACCAGATCATCCATGCAGTATCACCCCATCAGTTCTTCCGTATCAACCGCCAGTATGTTGTCAATTTCAGTGCGATAAAGGAAGTAGAACCATATTTCACACGTAAGTTATGTGTAAATCTGCTGGTAGATACGCCGGATAAACTACTTATTAACAAGGAAAGAACAACCAACTTTTTATCCTGGATGGAGGATAGATGATCGTATACATTTGGATAGGGGATTAGATACAGAAGGGAACATGCGTGTTCCCTTTTTATTTGGTATGCTTCAATGGAGATGAATCCAATACCTGCACTTGCACCATTGCCCATCTATACGTATCTTCATCTTCTGTCAAATCTGCATCAATTATAATTAAGTCATAAACCATTCTCCTAATACATATGAATATCAAAAAGTACCTTCCCTTCGAAAACTATGTTTTAACAACCCGTTTACCTGTAATGGAAGTCATAAAACGCCTGCACAATAACATCGAGATCAGTAGAGGTCTGCAACTTTCACATCTAAATAACAGCTCCGGCAAACCATATACAGGGGAAATAACAAGCAGTACATTTAAAATGAGCCGGATTATAAACTACAGAAATTCATTCCTCCCACAGATTACCGGAGAGATCACCAGCTTCCTCGATGAAACACAGATAATCATTAAAATGCAGCCAGTGACTTTTGTACTGATATTTATGTCTTTCTGGTTAGGTACAGTCGGACTGGCTTGCCTGGGTATTCTGCTGACCGGACTATCTCAGCTGCCCCTGCTTTTCAGCGAAGGTTTTTCTCCCTTTGTTTTAATCCCCTTCGTAATGTTCGTTTTTGGCTGCCTGTTATGTACATTGGCCTTTAAAACAGAAGCCAAAAAATCAAAAGCATTTTTAGAACAACTACTCGAAGGACAGGAGAATAGATAAGGCATACAGTAACATGCATGACTGCTTATTGCTAACACCGCTTACACATCACAAACTCTTCAGCAATCTGATATAATAAAATTTTATGTTTAGGGGGTAGTCCATCTATATGAACAACCCCCTTTTATTATTTCCCGAAAATAGACGCCAACTTTTCATCCATACTCTTATCTTCTTCACCCTCCCCTGTATATCTTCCAATAATCTGTCCATTGGGGTCAATAAGAATTTTAGTAGGCAAAGCATGTATATTATAAAAGTCCGACTTATCATTTGTACGATCAAAACCGCTGTCTGTTCTCTTCATGCCCCTCAACACATGTTTCCAGATGCCGGTCCCGTCTTTTTCCACCGCCTTTCTCCATGCATCCGGTTTTGAATCATCATCTGAAATACCGATGATTTCAAATCCTTTATCCTTGTATTTACCATACAATTCTTTCAAATGTGGACTACCCTTCCTGCAAGGCAGACACCAGCTGGCCCAGAAGTCAAGCAACACATATTTCCCTTTATAATCTGCAAGACTCAACGGCTTTCCATCAATATCTTCTGAAGAGAATCCCTTTGCCATTGTTCCGGGTATACCTATTTTCTTCCTTTGAATGTCCTCGTTGAGCGACTTTCCATATTTGCTTTGTTTTACTTTTTCAGGGAAACCTGCATACCATTTCTTCAGTGAATCCGCGCTCAGCTCATTAACCTTAAACCGAAGATAATAGGCTGTTACATATGAAGTGGGATACTGGTTCATGGAGCGATCATAGATCTCATCCATATCCATATGGAAAGGTGATAGCACCCAATTCTTCAGCTCCTGGTATTCGAAATTACTACGCTTGTTGACAGCAGACAGTGTATCCATTACCACTTTCCATTTCTTATTCACATACCTGATCTGTTGCTGCATAGCTCCGAATTGCTTTTGCGATGCAGATCCTTCTACCTGTGCATTAGCGAAATTCCCCTCTTCTACCGAAATAGTCATCTTCTTAGGCTCAAGAAAGAGACTTACATTCCCTGAATCATTATAGGAACGGGGATCACTGCTATTCTTCAATGCCGCCATAAAGGGCTCGCTTACATTGCCAGAGAAACGGAAAAGACCATTCTTTACGGTTGCACTGTCTCTGATATAAGTACCCTTATCATCTGCATATTGCAGATAGATATACTTTCCTTTATAACCAGACACTTTTCCGTCCAGCACAAACTGCGCTTTGCAGGGAATAACTGCAGCCAGTGAAATGAGCGTCAATAAATATTTCATAATTGGCTTTATTATTGTTCGTTTTGTTTCATGTTAGCGTTTTCGGTCAGTACATCCAATGGGATACGCAGAACTACATTAGCGGCGGTGGCGTTGACAGTAAGGGGTGTGGAATTAAAAGAGCCATAGTTCCGGATCATGGGAAGACCATTTCTGAAATCATCATAACTGTTATGGCCTTCAAATGCCAGCTCTAACCTGCGTTCCTTCAGAATAGCGTTAAACAGATCCTGCCCGCTTAAACCTGTTAAACGAGTAAGCCCTGCACGCATGTGGATAATATTCAGATCCTCCAGCGCACTGCCATTATCGCCAGCCTTCAACCGCGCCTCAGCCCTGTTCAGATAAACCTCGGCCAGCCGCAAATGATGAACAGCGGCATTACTATAGTATACAGCGGTGTATTTATAGGTATACTTCGTAGTGCTGAACGTATCGATGTTGTTGTTCGGATACTTATCCACCTTGTAAAAATTCCGGCGCAGATCTCCTGCTTCCAATAAACCAAGCAGATCAGGAGAAGGCTTTACCTGTCCGGTTGAATACTGCGTACTGCCTGTATAAACGCCTGTAGGCTGATTAAGCAATATGGGCAGCTGCATGGTACTGATTTCATGATTGACGGCCCATATTGTCTCTTTATTGCTCTGGTTAGGAATTGTATAATAATTGACGTAGTCCGCCCCCTGCAATAACTGGTTTCCACTATTGATGATTACAGAGTCTGCATATTGCGCAGATAGTTTGGCATATTCAGCTGACGGCTGACTGAATGTACCGCTCATATACAGATACACCCTTGATAGTAGCGCAAAAGCAGCATACTTACCGGCATAACTATTAGCATTTACCTGCGAGAACAATGGAATAGCAATCATAAGGTCCTTCAGTATCTGTGCATATGTTTCCTTTATAGTAGCACGGCCCGGTGGATTGCCGGTAGTCATAATGGGCGTAAGGATCAGCGGCACGCCCAGATTGGTTTCCGGATTTTGGTAATAAGGACGCCCATAAACCCTTACCAGGTTAAAAAACATATTGGCACGTAAAAAAAGGTTCTCGGCTTTGGCCTGTAAGATGATCGGATCAGTTTCATCCTCCCTGACATTCTTCAATACCATATTAATACCCAGCAACCCCTGGTAGGAAGCCTGCCAGAACTGATAGGAATAACCATAATCCTTGGACTCAGAATTGGCATAGTTAAAAGCATCTATGTTTTTGGCATCAGCGAGATTGCTCGTGGATGTCTGATCAATGATCCTTACATTATTACCCCTGTATTCACTGATATTAAACCATGAATTTTCATAGTTTGATGATGCGAAATAGCTGTAGTTACCGATCGTAGCCTTTGTATAACCACTCGCTGTAAGGAACTGCTGATCTTCGAAATTGACATTGTGTGGCGTTAGCTCATCCAGCTGTTTATTACAAGCTGTATGAGCCAATAGCAACAACGACAGATACCCCGCAATACCTACACCGCTTAATTTAAATTTTATAATACGCATGATTAAGTTAAAAGTTAAATATCAGGAAATCAGAAACCCGCATTCAGCCCAATGACAAACCTCCTGGGCATTGCACCATTGATACCCGTACCGGCATAACTATTCGATGTTCCACCAATGGTAGCCCCTTCCGGATCAGAAGCGTAGAGCGCCTTATTTTTGATCACAAATACATTATCAGCACTTACGTATACAGAAAGAGAAGACATACTGATCCTCTGCAGCGTACGTGGCAGGAAATCATATGACAAACGGATATTCCTCAATCTTAAATAACTGGCGTTCTGGTAAAGCAATGATGATCCTAAGTTGGTCGCACCCCGCTGACTGAAAGCAGGATCATAGAAGTTGGGATAGTTGGCAGCCTTGTCTCCCGGAGCTTTCCAGAAGTGTTGCTCCTTTGTAGGCGCGGCTATATTAAAACCATTCTGCCAGCCGGTAGGGTCCATAAAGTTCCGCATGTTGTTATTGACAATCTTATTGCCATAAGAGAAGTTAAACAGGGCACTCAATGTAATGTTCCTGTACGTAAACGTATTGGTAAAGCCGCCGAAAAATTTCGGTGTTGCAGATCCCATATTAAGGTAATTCTGTAATCCCGCGGCTTTGGCCAATGGCAGAGAGTCTACTATTGATATGCTTTTGTCGGCATTCATCCGCTGGAACAATGGTCTTCCGTTATCAGGATTCACACCCAGGTAAGGGATCGCCTTCAATGTATTAATGTCCTCGCCTTTATATCGATAATAGCCACCTGTAAAACCATCAATCAACGAATCGCCATATATTTTGGTCAGCCTGTTTTTGTTAAAGCTGATGTTAAATTCAGTCGTCCACTTAAAGTCCTTTGTCTGCACGTTGATGGTCGACAGGTTAATATCTATCCCCTTATTGGTAAGCTCACCGATATTCCGGATCTGTGTTGCAAAACCAATATAGGTAGGTAACTGCACGGATTGCAACAGACCGGCACTACGACGGCTATACAGATCAGTGCTCAGGTTAATACGCTTCCAAAGTTCAAGATCCAATCCTATATTGGTAGTATAAGTCGTCTCCCAGGTAATCTGATCATTTCCCAACCGCTGGATAGTAGAGCCATAGGTATTTGCATCATTATAACGGAACACATCCGCATAGGTAGTAAAATTGAGATAATCAGCGCCTGCTTCCCTGCCGGAGGTACCGTAGGCGGCTCTCAACTTCAGATTGGTAACTGGTTTTACCGATTGCATAAATGATTCCTTACTGATCAGCCATCCCGCACTCAAAGAATAAAAAGTACCATATCGGTTGTTACGACCGAAATTGGTAGAAGCATCTCTTCTCAATGAGGCAGATGCAAAGTATTTCTCTTTGTAATTATCATTCAGCTCTCCAAATACAGAGAAGGAGCCTTTTTCAACAGGAGCTGAAGAATAAGGAGTGGCTATTGTGCCGAATAGCTTGTTAATATAAGTCCCATAATTCTGAAAAGCACCTAATGTACGTTCTCCGGGATAAGGTGACCCATATACCGATACGGAGAAATAACTTGTATTGGTTTTACTGTACTCCTGGCCGGCCAAAGCAGTCAGGGTATGTTCTCCAAACTGTTTACTGGCCGTAATCAGATTCGATGTCAGGAAATAATTAGTTCTGTCATCAGAAACGGTCAACGCACCATTTACATATATTCTGTTGTTTGCAGGGCCATCATAACGGCCCCGGTAAGTCCGCGGATCTTTATAGGAATTAAGATTGTTATTGATGTATTGCAGTGTATTGGTTGTTTGTACGGACAACCATGGCAGGATGTCATACCTTAACTTACCCGTAAGCAGGTAACTTTGTCTTTTGGTAATGGCAGTATTATATGTATAAGAGTATAAAGGATTATCATAGTAGACCGTACCTCTTTTCCCTGAAGAATTATATATATAATTAGGTACAGAATCTGCCAGGGCGCCATTTGCATAATAAGGAGTGACCCATGGGAGGAAAAGGTAATTCTGATTTTCAGATGTGGAAGCAGCATACTTATCGATCAATACATTGGTATTGATGCTAAGCGTAAGTTTGCTATTAATCCGCTGATCGAGGTTCAGGCGGAATGCTTTCCTGTCAAGGTTATCTCCCAGTATTGTTCCATCCTGCCGGGTCCAGTCAAGCGCAGTATATACTTTCGTCTTTTCATTCCCTCCAGACATAGAAAGATTGATGTTACTCTGGTTACCATCCGGATAAAATGTTTTATTACTCCAGTCATAATCATGCTGCAGATCATCGTCTGTATAGATCCTGGTCGTATTAAAGTAGTTATCAAAACTGCCATAGGTGCTATTTAAAGACGGAGATGCCGCGTACAATGACGCCATATAATTATGTATATGAGTACTCAGCTGACTGGTATTCATATAATCTACTAGTCTGTTGTTTTTCACCTTTCCATAACTGGTATTCAGTCCTATTTTCATCTTACCGTTAGCACCACGGCGGGTAACCACCACAATGACACCCTGTGCTGCACGCGATCCATAGATCGCGGTAGAAGCTGCGTCTTTAAGAATAGTAATACTTTCGATATCATTCGGATTGACGATATCCTGGAGGTTTGGAACATTGCTGATAACACCATCTATCACCAGTAAGGGACCGAAATTAGTATTAGACTGGTCTGGCATTGATGCCTGACCATGCATCACCACCTGTCCTCTTGTCGCCACACTACCGCCGTTTTCAACGATGTAAAGTCCGCTGGCCTTTCCTTTCAGCATAGCCAAAGCATTGACAGTGGAGACGCCTTTACGCAGCTCATCGCCTTTAATTGTCTGTAAAGCGCCGGTAATTTCACTGACTTTTTTCTGCTGGTAACCGGTGGAGATAACGATTTCCCCTGCAGTGATGCTCGCCCTGTTCAGGACAATATTAAAATGGTGGTTACTCCCAATTTTGTATTCCCTGGATTCAAATCCGACGAATGAAATAATAAGAACATCACCCTCATAAGCGTCTATGGAGAATCTGCCTTCTTTATCGGTATAGGTGCCATTGGTGTTACCTTTCACCCTGATGGAAGCACCTTCCAGTACTTGTCCGTCGACGCCGGATACTTTTCCCTCTACCATCTCTTTTACAGGAACGACATTATCACCCGACTTAGACTTGGCCTTCGGCGTCAGCGTAATGGTATTATCAGCAATTGTAAAACCAAACGGCTGATCTTTTGTACATGCCTCCATAAATTGTCTCAATGGCATTGCATTCGCTTCTACAGCGACGCTTTTTGTCTCATTCAGATAACTTTTGTTGGCAAAAACAACATAACCGGTTTGTTGCTCAATAGCTTTGAATACCTGTTTCAAAGTGAGATCTTTTCCCTTGAGTGTAACGGTTTGTGCCTGCGTCTGGACGTTTATCTGCAATAATAAAAAAGTAAAGAACAATGCCGTCATCCGTCTGGCCGGAGAAAATTTTAGAAACGGACCACTACGGAACATGCGGAACGCAAAACGATGTTTTTGCATACACTTCTCGTGATGTTTAGTTGTTAGAAATTGGTTGATTCTGAAAAATAAAGACCCTCTCAGGCAGTTCGTCAACTACCCGGCATTATTGGTTGTTTGTCTTTTATGTTATTGGCTAAATCAGGGGAAGACGATCAGTTTTCCATCTTCCAGTTGGCATTTCACACCTGAGACTGCCAGTGTATTCAATAAGTTTTTTAATGTCATATTCCGGCTGATCTTACCGGTGAACTGTATATTCGGTTGGTGGCCCGCATACACCACTTCTATATCATACCAGCGTGCTATCTGATGCATGACTTCATCCAGATCGCTGTCATCAAAGTCAAAAAGATTATTTTTCCATGCTATTACTTTTTCAAGTTCAGGATGGTTCATTACCATCATACCATCCCGGAGAAGCGCTTGTTGTCCGGGTTGTAGTACTGTCTTTTTTGCAACCCGTATACGGCCTTCCAGTAAAGTAGCGGCGATGCTCTTCTCCTCGTTATATGCCTTTATATTAAAGCTTGTCCCTAATACTTCTATCAGTTCTTTCTTATTTACAGTCACCACAAAAGGCATTGCAGCATCTGTGGCTACTTCAAAATAAGCTTCTCCGGTCATCTCTACGCTTCTCGTTTTCCCACGGAACAGCAACGGATAATGAATACTACTGCCTGCATTCAACCATACTTTCGTACCATCCGGCAAAACGAGCCGGTATTGACGACCATTGGGAGTAGAGACTGTATTATATACTACCTCATTCCCTTCACCATTATATACTAACTCACCATTCTGCACCTGCACGCCTTGTCCGCCCTGTAAAGCAACTGTACCATTCCGGAGTGAATCCAATTGTATGACGGTTCCATCTGCCAGTGTCAGCATTGCTCCGCTTCGGCCAGGTTGTATATCTGCCAATACTTTTACATGCTGCGTTTGTACCGGACGTCTTGACAAGTAATACCCACCGCCTGCCAGGATCAGCAGCAACACGACGGCACTTGCCGCCATCCATCTGCGAACAGGCATTCTGCGATAAAGCGGCTTAGGTAATTCATTATGTATCACAGACATCACATGCTGCTCAAGCCGCTGGTCTATTTCCGGAAGCGAATATTCCTGCTGCAGCTGAAAATCAAACAGCTCTCTCAGCCGGGAATCAAGGACCTGCATCTGCTCTTCATCTTCCAGCAATTGCCGGAATTGCGACATTTCCTCTGCAGTCAATGTCTCTGTCAGATACTTATCCAATAGCTCCTTTATAGCAGCATCATTCATAATATTATCCTTTAGCGCGCCCTGTTCAGATATAAAGACGCACTTTTTTTAAAGTACATAGATCAGGGATGCACTTTTTTTAAAAAAAGATAGAACACAGCGATATCCATAATATACAGAGCTCCGGAAACCCTGCCAGTTCGGCCCTGATAAAGCTCAAAGCCGCCATCAGCTGCTGATTGACTGTCCCTGACGAAATCTTTAGTTCATCGGCGATCTGCTGATGCGTTTTATTTTCAAGGCGGCTCATGACAAACACCTGTTTCCTGCGGGGAGGAAGCCGGTTAATGATTTCATGCAGACGGCTACTCAGCTCTTTAAACTGGAGCTGCCTTTCTGGTGTCCAGCTATAGGCCTGGTCCACTTCCGGATCTGTGGGAATGAATTTTTTGCGGAGTTCTGAAATGGTATAGTTGCGGGTTACAATAAAAAGATAATTTTCGAAGGAGTTCAGCTGATCTAAGCCCTCGCGGTAATGCCATATTTTCAAAAAAACGTCCTGTGTGATTTCTTCCGCCCTTTCAGGAGATTTAATAATACTGAGCGTGTGCATAAACACAGGCATTCTGTATTTTTTAAATATAGCTGCAAAGGCCCTGGTATCCCCTTTGGCGATGGCGGCAAGCAACTCTTTTTCCTCGTATGACTGTTCACTCGACAATGTGATATAATAATGCCTATAAATGTACAAATTTGCGCATGTAGATCCCAAACCTATTTGTCACTTTCTAAAATAGCCAGGCAAAACCCTGTTTTGTGCTGGCCATCAAAGGTCATTGAAAGACGAAGCTATTTCATATGAAGTCGTTTTAATATGAAAGAGGTTACTTATACAAATATATAAGGAAGCGGGAGCCAACTGAAGACAATGAGGAGTAAATCAATCAAAACAACGATTCATATAATACACATGCCCAACAGGCCTGCTCTTCCGCTCCTGCAATTGTTTTGACGTGTCGTTTATACAAAGTGCTGTCTTTGTACTGTCAATCGATTGAATAAATATTTAAGGGGGGGCTGGCATCCTGCGCAGAAACGCCTGTGCAGTAACTACAGGCAATTATAATGGACAGAAGATGTCGTTTCATGCTTCTAAAATTAAAGTTCCACACCTATTTAGGGAACCTGCCCAAATCTCACCGCTGTTATTTAATTAATAATTCAAACTCCATTAACCTGTTGAGTGCTGTCAACGCCCATTGAGTTGGATTACTGGAAAAACTGGAAATTCTCATTGTAAAATTTCCTTTGGGCAGACCGGTGATACTATAAGCGGTAGTATCCCCAGCTGGACTCAGAACCGGCGCCTGGCGAAATGACATCTCATTATCATCCTTGTCCATAATACGGATGTCCTGTGTAAAACCTTTTATTACATAATTAGTGATACTAAAACTTCCACCAGTTGAAATAATTTCCCTATTGCGGGGAAAGGGCTTATCCGAATAATTAAAGTAATCGCACCAAATTGTTGGGAACTGATCGAATTCTGTCTGTGTGGGATATGTTTCTAATAAGGTCCATTTGGGATCATCCGGATAATGAGAAGCAATCAGAAACGATGGAGGCGTCATAAAGTAGAAATAGTTTACCTTATGAAGGTCTTTATCAGAGCCTCCCCAGGTGCAATCAAAGAGAAACCATTTCCCTTCCACAGTCACAGCGTTCCAGGCATGTGAACCAGGACCACTTGTCAAAGTGGTCCTGGTTTTGCCATATATATCTTCGCATTTCAATCCTGCTTTTTCAAACATTTCTTTAGCGAGACCGCTAATTTCCGAACAAATTCCAGTTCTTTTTTTCAATACTTCTGCCGGGCTTTTAAATGGATAGGTAGCAGTATTATTAAGACTCAATACATATCCTTCATAATCATAATAAATATTAATACAAATCCAGTCAAAAATGGCTCTTGCTTTACGATGCTGATCATTAAAAGGACGAATGATTAATGCAACCAGATCATCCGTTTTCAGAGTAGTATCCGCTTTAATCTCCGTCACATATTTATCTACCGGTGTATAGTCAATTTTTTGAGCGTTGCTATAGCCCATAAGAAGACACAAAACAGACAATATTACAGCACATTTTTTCATCATTTTTATACTGGATTTTCTATTAAATTATTGGATTTCCACATCATACCCGTTAAAGTTCGAGCTTGCTTTAAATTCAACAGTTGGTTTCATTCCTTTATTCTTCATATAGTCTAGCATTTTTACCCTTTGTTCCATCAGATTATTCCAGCCATTAGTTCCAAATTGCTGATCGAGAATCATTTTCCGTTGGTCAGTCTTTCCCTTATGCCCACCGATATCCTCAATTCTTAATCCCGTTTTAGGATCAAATGTTTCGTACATATTCGCATCCCGGCGATAATTTTTACTCAGCTGGAAAAATGCCTCAGAAGATGTTGACCTGTAAAGTAGTATAACCTTGGTCTTTCCTGCCTCTTTTGCAAGTTTGATTATCTGATTCATCATATCTACCTGTTCCTTTGACAAAGTAATCCATGGATCCTGAGTCGGCGCAGCTGATCTGAATGTTCTTTTTATCACTTCTTTCTCTTTCGGCGGTCCTCCCCCACCCCCGGGTTTTTCCTCCTCCTTCTTTTTACCATCCCCCTTCTCTTCGTCAACAGGATCCTTGTCTGGTATATCCTGAAATATTGGTCTAACTGGTAATACAGGTATGTTTATAAGTCCTTTATTTATGACTATTTTAAGTTTGTCAGGTTTAATTTTACGTATATACTCCGCTTTGAATCTGAACATAATTGTTTTCTCCGTTCCTATTTCGCTCCGTTGAAAATAGTAACCGATTCTTTGGAAGAAACTAGGATCATCAATCCATTTTTTTTGGAAGTTAAAACATTTTAATACGTTGTTATCATTATTAAAGATTGCGCCTCCGTAATTTCCTGCAACCCCTCCTAAAACACCTCCTATAATTGCGCCTGTAAGTGTTGTCGTCTTCTTGTCATAACCATTATTGTTTGCAATCATGTAACCGGCAGTAGCTCCAACAGCAAATCCCGCAGTAGCGCCCAGGAACACTCCAAGCGGTGAGTCTCCATTAGGATCTGAAAAATTGATAGGATCGTTGAAATTACTGTTATATGGCGAATAATTAACCATAGTTTCCTGTAGAGGATCTTGCTGCCACCATCTACCTGTCTGCGGATCAAGATTGCGGTAAGCAGCATCATAAATCTCGAGATCAAAATCCGATATTTTCTCAATACCGTTGTAAAGATAATTATTCTCCAATCGGCTTAATGCTTGGCTACTTAACCCTCTCATCTGCAATCCAAAGGGATAGTATGAGTCCTCCTGAAGCAAATGACCACTCGTATGTTTGACAACCAGATCGTCAAAATAAACATCAGCGTTGCTTTCATTTGACAAATAAACGTACAGATAACCATTTTTCCTGACATCTAATTGCCCGGTCAATGGGATAATTTCCCCTGGAGATGAGACCCTTACTGGGTTGCCTTCAATCATTTTAAAATTATCGTCAAACAATACATAGTTAAGATATGCCTTGGGAACCTGCGATGGAGGATTGGCGTTGTTCTTATTCTGTAAGAATGTGTTCATATCCTCTTTATTGAGAATAAGTCCATTCCCCGTTCCCTGAAGAATATTATCATGTCCGTTCGGAATTACGGCAACAGGGCCTAGTAAAGAATTGATAAGCTGATTCAGAATTATCTCCGGCAGTTCATTAGGTGTATTGTTTGATACCGAATTGTTAGCATAATAAGACTGTACTCCTACTTCTACTTTATCACCTGCCATCACCCTAAGGACTTTCGCTGTGCCAATTTTTCTATCAGGATCACCACTGTTCAATTTAACAAACTGCCTGTTGCTACCAGTTCCCTGATAATCATAAAACTTATGCCCCGCAGGGATTACATCTACATATTTTGGGAAATTAAAACTTTCCCTTTCCGGAATAGCAGGCGTTGGCTGAGGATTAGTTTCATGTGATGCTTTATAGTATACCTCATTCGTTTCCTCTGTAATTACAGTACGGGTATTCCCTCTATTATCGGAAATAAAATAATCATATATCATTTGCCCGTTAGCATTCACACGGACCCGCCCTTGCGGTTGGGGAAATAAAAGTAACTTATCATTCTTGTAGATATATCCACTGTTATAAGTATACGTATAGGTATTTGTACCATCTTTTACAATCCTTTGTAATCGCTGTCCCTGAGCATTATATACAAAACTTATACTTTTAGTGGCATCATTGTCAAAGGTTATCTTTTCTGGTTTATTCAACCATGAGTTATATACAATGGTAATCCCCTTATTCAAATCGTTAATAAGATTACCATTTTCATCATAATTGTATTCTACAGCTGTATGTACCCCATCTTTAAAATCACCTTGCTGCTTGTTTCCTTTGCTATCTTCCACAGCTACAAGCGTATTACTCCAGTTATTATTATCATATGTATACTGTAGGTCATCTATACCTGATTTCACCTTTCCCAGTAACATCCCATCCTGTTTCAATTTTTTGATATTTCCGTTTGCATCATACTCCAGATCGTATACTTTATAATCCACATCGGTATTATTCCAGTTGCTACCTGTATTTTGTGTATAGTCAGCTTTTGCAAGCCCTCCTCCACTGTTGTATCCGAAGCCATACGCATGCCATTCATCGGGATCGCCTTTTCTGCGCCATGTTACACCAGACAACTTATCGTCTGTTCTTCCATTCTGGAAGCCATCATCATAAAAGAACTGCATACCAAAGTAGTTGCCAGCTGACTTATCTTTCGCATATGCCGCATTCATACCAGTTATCCTTCCCTGAAAATCATAATCGTACTGTAATGTTTCAAGTGTTCCCAGCTTATTCTGGGTAATGCGCCCCCATTCATCATAATCATACTCACCCACTAACTTTGAAACCGCTTGCCCGTTCACAATTTCATGATAGACCTTCATTATTCTACCATTCTCATATTCATTGCGGACACGTGTTCTCACTTCGTTCAGTGTAACAGCTTTAGGATTTTTAACTATACTATAGACAGAAAGGACATTGCCAGCAAAGTCATATTGGAAAGTGACAATATCTTTACCCCCGCTTATATTATCAGACTGACACTGAATAGCGTTTCCATAACGGTCATAAAAAAATGTTGTTGATAACCATTGATCTGTGCCTAATACTTTTACTTTATAACCGGTCGGAATCCCTTTAACTTCATAGTCAGGTTCTACATTCAGCGGATATTTGTTATTTCCCGCGCTTACCTGAAAGTCATCACTAAATTTCGCAGCCCCTGACCAATTATAGTTATCATAGTAGGCTGTTACCAGTGGCTCATAGTTACCATAGTCAAAACCAGGGATGATACTTAAGGGTCTGGACTCCACAGTCCCCGGAGCATTGGGATTTATATCAGCTGCAATCTCGTCATTTACGTTTGTTTCAAATCCGTCAATAAATACTATCGAGTTTTTTGCAATGTAGGATGATACTCCTTCTTCACGTTTATCAATGTACAAATCAGAGATTGCTGGTATGGTAATAGACGTCGTTCTCGCAGATGCAGCAGCTGCATCTATCTGAGTCTGAAGACTTGGTCTCGTAGCACTGGCGTTCTTATATACTGCCCGCATTACCTGACGATCGATATGGTCGTAAAAAAACAATATCCATTCTCCTTTATTATTGGAGCGCAATTTGGCATCTTGTGCGAAGATCAGTCGGTCCCTGTTATCATATACCATATATGTCGGCCCGTCCGTTCCTGGCTTTTGAGAACTGATTATACGCCCTTTTACATCGTATAGATATCTGGTAGATAGTTGCTCTAATATTGAAGTTGCTCCTGAAAAGTTCCAGTTGTTATTAGCCACACAATAAGCTGTCGCCAAAGGAGGAAGAATATAACGAAGATTACCTATAGCATCATATATATAGTAGGTTCTTGCACCGTCACCAGGATTATCTGCACCATTTCTTTGGTCAGATTCAAGCACTGTACGGCCTTCTTTATCTGTATAGGTATAGATCTTATTACCTTCGTCATTTGTATAAATGCTTACAGTAAGCGCACCAGGCTCATATAATGCACTACTGGAAGGTATATCATTATCATTATCACCTATTACCCATATTCTTACTTTGTCAGCTACCGTATTCACTCTCAATTCAGACCTCGCCCCCTTATTTATTCCAGCCGCCCTCTTACCCGGACCACTCCCTATACTATTCCTCGGAGCTATTGAATTTTCTTCCGAATATGTGGAATAAAAGTGGCTTTCTTTACCCGCAGTGAGTGTATTATAGTAGGCTTGTTGTGCTGTTCCAGCGTCTACACGGAACTGACCTGCATTATTGGCGTCAGTAGCAGCTACATAAGGCAAAGGCGTTATCTTTTCAACACCAAATTTATCATAGACAGATTGCGACACGATATCTTTTCCGCTTCTACTACGCTTATAGTAAACACTTTGTATGGGACGGGAAATACCATCCTGATAAGTAATCTGTTTTCTATAATCCGCATCAGACAATGGCGTACCAGGATTCTCCCAGTTTACCACATTGGGTTTGAGAATATCCACAGTCGTTCTTTTGCGCAGATTAGCCGTCACAAGTCCACTATATCCAGGAAAGCCCACAACCGGCACAGTAGTGTTAACCGTCGTAGCTGCCGGCGCATTCTGCGTAACATTATTATTAAGAAAGAGTTGTATTGAATTAGAGAAACTCTCCTGACCTCCAGAACTTACCTTCCGATGGAAATACTTTGTAGCAGTCACTGCTGCTGGTTGATAAGTCTGGGCTGTAGCGCCGCTAATCAATGTCCAGTTAGTTTCGTCATCAGAATATTCCCATTGATAAGAATAAGCACCTGCACCTCCAGTAGCGCCAGCCACATTACCTAATACTGATGGGGTAACACCTGGAGCAATGTATTGCGCTCCGGATATCTCACCTCCTGTTAACTTTTCCTGAACAGATATGATAGCTTCGTTAGAATTCAATGAAAACTTTCGTCTGTAATAAATAGTTCCCGTGGTGGTTGCTATTTCATGTAATTCATTACTCCCCCTTCCATTATTAATAGCCACCCAGTTCATTCCATCAGTCGATTTTTCCCATATCTGAACAGGCATCGGAGTCTGTATACTTACGGGAGACCTGGTATTTTTAATATAAATGATATCTCCTTTTACAAAAACATATTTCTCTGGAGCAATTGTACCAGGATCAACACTTATCGTCTGCGCTTTAGCTCTAGATAAATAGCTGCAGAGAAAAGGTATAAGGAATAAGACTACTTTATTTATAATTCGCATACTATTATCATTAATTAAGAGGGGTCCAATCAATAGTTATACTCATAATGCTTTAACATATTGCTATACTGGTCAAACAAGCTTATGGGACGATTTTGATTATCATATTGATATATCAATATCTTATTGTTTTCATCTATAGAAGAAATTATATTCCCTTTTTTGTCATAGTCATAAGTCTGCATAACGGCATCAGATGGATAAAGTCTCAGATTGTCGAGTGTAACTGATCCTGATAGAACAATATCAGATGTCCCCATGGTAAACTCATGTTCAAAGTAGGTATAGTTATTATACTTATTAAGTTTTATAAAAGTATTGGTATAGTTCAGAGTAACTGGTTGCGGATTTGTTGCGATAGCCCCTGTTGTAACCCAATAGCTAATCTTATATTTTTTACCCGCCACAAGACCTGTTGCGCTTTTAGTAATATTCCCGTTGGCGAGTTTATAATAAAAAGTACCCGTCATCGGCTTCGGCGTTTGTATAGTACCATTACTTTCATCCGCGGCGATACCACTAAATGAATATGCCCATGTTCCATTTTCGGCCTCCTCAAATCCTGCATATGCAGTTTCCGAATAGGCAGCATTTGTTGTCAGGGCTAACATTTGACGCCAATAGTCATGAATATAGCTATTGATCTCACCTTTTGTTTCTACCTGCGATACGTTGCCAAAAATATCATATGCATATTTGACATCTTCTTTAAAATAAGCTGGCGCTCTGTTCAACACACCATTAAATACACCAATGGTACCTTCCGCAACCGGTTTGTTACTAAAAAATTGATAGGAAGATGAGGGCAAAACTGCACCGTTAGTCTGCACGACAAAATTAGAAAATACGCCGTTCACTATTTTTCTATCTGTACCGTTTACCAACCAGGTTTCTGTAGCAACAGTTGTATTAATCTCATTGTTACTGGTCATTGAAGTCAAAACACTATTAGCACTGTAGTTGTAAGGATAGTAGATCCTTTCCTCAATGACCTCGTTTTTACTGTTTGTTGTGGTGATCTTCTTTAAGTTATAATAGTTGAGATCATATTCATAGTCAGTAATATTGGTTGTAATATTCCCGTTCAGATCAAAAAAACGCTCTGTTTCTCTCACCAATTCTGCTCTTCCGGTAACAGGATAGTACGTCTCTGAATAAAAATTAATCTTACTTCTCAAACTATTTTGCAATGTCCACGGAGACACACTATTATATTCATCACATTTGCAGGAGACCATTATAGAATCTGAAAGTGATGTCGAGATGACCTTATATTCATTAAAAACATCCTTTATCACTTTACCGGAAGCACTATATGTAGTAACATTTCTTGGATTTCCAATTGCCCAGCTTTGCACACGTTGTGCAGCAGAATAAGGAGGATTTAGTTTTGTGGTATATGGCTCCTTGTCTCCAAAATCAGTATATTGATATACAATTTTTCCTTTATTAGCAGCCTCAGTACCGTGTATGACTTCAACCCTGCTATAAAAGAATGGTAGAGGGTTTGTTGTAAATAAAGGATATGCCGCCCAGGAGCGGGTATTATAAGTAGCTGTTTCCGCCTTATTACCTATGAAAAAAGAAATAATATCATCTATTAGTTTCGTAAGTTCTGAGGCTTGAATACCCGAGCTTAACGTGGGATTACCGCTATAAATTGATACCGCAGTATTAACGGCATAGGAAATAATTTTACTAGCCATGTGAGTGCCATTCGACACATAATATGATGAATTATCCTTTGTATATGTACCTGTCTCATATCCCGTACCAGATGAGGAACCATCAGCATTTCTATATTTATAGGTAACAACCTGATCATTAGCATGATCAATACCATCGTACAATGTTGCGCTTGCAACCCTCACTCCACCATAATATTGTTCAGTACCATTATTGAAATAGCTGTTATTTTCATAATCATACTGCAAATATCCCCCCGCAGCATAGTTAACCTTATCAAGCATTCCCATTTGTGCAGCCATCCTGACCTGGGTTGATAGTGGATTAGTAGCAGCCGGTAACCGGTACTGATCATTAAAGAAATCGTCCAGACGACGGCCATAGGCAAAGACGCCTATAAAATATCCATACATATCCTGCCACATTGACCCCCGACCCGGAACAATTCCCGGCTTATAATCAAAAGACATATATGGCTTGGGACTTCCTGATATTACGTTTTCGATGGACATTAAAGACAGTCGTAGATTGGCCTTCGCCGTAGCAGTTGCTGCAGGAGCATCTGCATAGTTCATAAAGGAACCGACATTATGATACCGATAGTTAAAATTGTAATTAGCAATGACTGCATTTTCATCACGTGCTGTAACCTTAAGTGCCGTAAGTACAGGTTCACCCACAAGATCCTGCCTCGTATTATCGTAAGTAAATGTTAAAGTAGCATAACCTCCTGCGTATATAGTAGCCAAACGCATTTTTACCCCTGCAAACTGCTGATTGAAAATGGTATAATTGATGTTGTCTACCTCATTAGCAGCATTTAAAGTAGCAGTTTTTATAGGCAGGCCCAAAAAAGAATAGTCCACAGAATAACTATCATAAACATAATTAATAGCCTTTTGCGTTCGGACATTCTTTACCTGCGTCAAGTACCAGTTGTTAACTACATACTTGCCTGTATGATAGGGAGTAACAGTCACTTCATCGGATGTTGGAATCGGGTCGCCCGGATGTATTACTTTTATTGGTCCGCTAATCGGCGGGGGACTTACTGCTTCATCTCTATCTGTTGTGAATATCTCACTCAATTCTTTGTTGCTAAACGTATATTGAGTTCCATCTTCAGTAATTATTTCAAACCTTGTAATTCTGGTAATCACATTTGAGGAAGACATATCTGCTTCAAATAACCTTACTTTTAACTTTGAATCCCCTATAACCGTTACAGGGTATTCAGTATCACCAGATTTCTTTCTGCCTATTACGAAGCTACCCGAACGACCGTTAAAGCTGAAGAAGAAAACATCAGCCTCCCTGTCCCATCCATTATACTCTCTTTTCAATGTTCCAACATCGCTATAACAATCAGTCAGCAGAGATGTGTAAGGAGCATACATTCTTCCAGTACCCGTTTTGTTAATTCCAAGGTTACCATACTGATCGTCTGGTTTACCCATAGTCATTCTGCTAATAGAGCCACCAGCGTTTATTTTCCATCCTAGACCTACCTCTGAAGCCATATCATTCACCTTCACACCATTACCGGCTGTATAGGTTACATTTACATTCAGCGCAAGCTTATCCCCATCACTATAAGAGTATAAAGGAACGCTAAGCTCTACGCCTCCGGTAATAGAGTTAACCTGCGCTCTTGAACTGGCCGTGAAAAAAAAGGGAATTAACAGGAGAATAGATCTCCACCATCTTGAATTTACCGTTTTACAGTAATACATTATTCGACGCACTTTATTATTGAGATATTATTGTTTATAACACTGTAAACATTACAGTTATCCCATTCGCGTCAGATTGAATTATCTAACGCAAACATCAATGGAAATAGCTAAGAAGATATAGGATTTATAGCCATAAGGGTAAAACAATACGAACAGGCATATAGGGAAATCTAATACATTCTCTTATACACAAAAATAATGTTATAGCAACAAAAGAATATAACACATTTGTTGTACTCTATTTTCTTCATTTCATTGAGACCATAATCGGAAGATTTCTTGCTTGTTAAGCCAATATCTAACATTGACTTCTCAACTGACAAATTTCTAATCACCCAAACAGATTTTGTCAAGTTATAAAAAGAATAATTATTTTCTTATATGAATCCAACAGCTTATAGTGGTGGTCTTTGAAATAAAACCACATATGGTTGCCTATATAATTCCGGACCGCTAATAATTCTGCTATTTTTATCCGCCCTTCGTTGACCAGAGAGGGGCAATAAACATGTAAAAAATATGATCTGGCTCCGTCATTTAATGACTAGGTCTTTTATGAAAAAATGAATAAATCCAGAATTTTACTTTGTAATACCTCGCTAATTCTATTTCTGAGCTGGAGGGTTAGCTGATTCTCCTGTTATCGTATAATAACTTTGATAAGGCTTTGTACTCTTCCAAATATAGATAGTGTCACTCGATAGCTCTCTGTATATCACTTTTTAACCTCGATTCAGCTGTTCATCTCCATCACGTGCAATTTTGCTTAATACCTCATCTCCGTATTACCTAACATTTCAAAAATAAATTCTGTCAAAACTGTCATATAACAGATTTAGCATTTAATAAATTAACATACAACAACCTGTTAAGATCGTTTTTCATTGAAAACGAAACGATTACGTTTCCACAACGCAAACATGGCCCATATCAGCGATATAAGAATTTCTCTTTTTACCCCATTAAAGTGGGATCTTATTTAGATCGCTGTGTAATATTATAGACATTAGTTACCTTTGCGGACTCGCATTCAAAAAGAAAATTGTATGAGCCGTTATAATGAATATCTTAAGGAAATAGAAGAAAGAAAAGGTCAGGAACTGCATCCAAAGCCGATTGATGGTGCCGAATTGTTAAATGAAATCATCGAACAAATTAGAGATCTGGCAAATGTGCACCGGAAAGATTCTCTTAATTTCTTCATTTATAATGTGTTACCAGGAACCACGAGTGCAGCTGGTGTAAAAGCTAAGTTTTTAAAGGAGATCATCCTTGGAACAGCTAAAGTAGAAGAAATTACACCTGCTTTTGCTTTTGAGTTGTTATCCCACATGAAAGGAGGTCCTTCCATTGAAGTGCTGCTGGATCTGGCCCTGGGTAATGACGCGGCGATTGCAAAAGAAGCTGCTAAGGTGCTCAAAACACAGGTTTTCCTGTACGATGCGGACACAGACCGCCTGAAAGAGGCATTCAAAAATGAAAATCCGATAGCGAGAGAGATCATTGAAAGTTACGCTCAGGCTGAGTTTTTCACAAAACTGCCTGAAGTACCTGAAGAAATTAAGGTAGTGACTTTCATCGCTGGTGAAGGTGATATTTCGACTGACTTGCTCTCTCCTGGCAACCAGGCGCATTCCAGATCTGACCGCGAACTGCATGGTAAATGCATGATCACCCCTGCAGCACAGGCTGAAATCAAGAAATTACAGGCAGAACACCCTGACAAGAGTGTGATGCTGATTGCTGATAAAGGTACCATGGGTGTAGGTTCATCAAGGATGTCCGGCGTAAACAACGTGGCACTCTGGACAGGCAAACAGGCAAGTCCTTATGTTCCATTTGTTAACATTGCCCCTATTGTAGGTGGTACTAATGGTATCTCCCCTATCTTCCTCACGACTGTTGATGTTACCGGTGGTATCGGTATTGACCTCAAAAACTGGGTAAAAAAGGTAGACGAAAATGGTAAACTGATTCGTAATGAAGCTGGTGAACATATTCTCGAAGAAGTATACTCTGTGGCTACCGGCACCGTACTGACAATCAACACAAAGAAGAAGAAACTTTATAACGGCGATAAAGAACTGATTGACATTTCCAAGGCACTGACGCCGCAGAAAATGGAATTTATCAGGGCTGGCGGATCATATGCGATCGTATTTGGTAAAAAGATCCAGACTATCGCCGCAAAACTCCTGAACATCGAAATTCCCCCTGTATTCGCTCAGCCAAAAGAAATTTCTCACGAAGGTCAGGGTCTGACAGCAGTAGAGAAAATTTTTAACAGAAATGCCGTTGGCACAACTCCAGGTAAAGTATTACATGCTGGTTCAGATGTTCGCGTAGAAGTGAACATCGTAGGTTCTCAGGATACGACTGGTCTGATGACTGCTCAGGAACTGGAATCTATGGCAGCAACCGTGATTTCGCCAATTGTGGATGGCGCCTACCAGTCAGGCTGTCACACCGCTTCCGTATGGGATAAAAAGGCACAGGCAAACATTCCAAAACTCATGAAATTCATGAACGAATTTGGTCTGATCACTGCCCGTGACCCGAAAGGCGAATATCACTCCATGACAGACGTTATTCACAAAGTACTGAACGATATTACGGTAGACGAGTGGGCAATCATCATCGGTGGTGACTCCCACACAAGAATGTCCAAAGGTGTTGCCTTTGGTGCTGACTCAGGTACCGTTGCCCTCGCACTGGCTACAGGTGAAGCATCCATGCCTATTCCGGAATCAGTGAAAGTAACCTTCAAAGGAGAAATGAAGGATCACATGGATTTCCGTGATGTGGTACATGCTACACAGGCACAGATGCTGCAGAAATTTGCAGGAGAGAACGTTTTCCAGGGCAGAGTCATTGAAGTGCATATCGGAACACTCCCTGCTGACCAGGCATTCACCTTCACCGACTGGACTGCAGAAATGAAAGCAAAAGCTTCCATCTGTATTTCTGAAGATGATACCCTGATCCAATCACTGGAAATTGCTAAAGGCAGAATCCAGATCATGATTGATAAGGGTATGGACAACAGCAGACAAGTACTGCAGGGCCTGATCAACAGAGCTGATAAGAGAATCGCAGAAATTAAATCAGGTGAGAAACCAGCTTTAACGCCCGACGAGAACGCAAAATATTATGCAGAAGTTGTAATTGACCTGGATGCTATCGTTGAACCAATGATCGCGGATCCGGATGTTAATAACGATGATGTTGCAAAACGATATACCCATGATACCATTCGTGCGCTCTCATACTACAGCGGCGAGAAAAAAGTAGATCTTGGTTTCGTTGGATCTTGCATGGTACACAAAGGTGACCTGAAAATTGTTTCTCAGATGCTCAGAAATCTGGAAAATCAGAATGGCAAAGTTGAGTTCAATGCACCACTTGTAGTGGCAGCACCAACCTACAATATCATTGATGAACTGCAGGTAGAAGGAGATTGGGAAATACTTCAGAAATATTCTGGTTTTGAATTCAACGACAATGCTCCAAAAGGCGCTGCTCGTACCGAATACGAAAACATGATGTATCTTGAGCGTCCAGGTTGTAACCTTTGTATGGGTAACCAGGAGAAAGCAGCTAAAGGTGATACCGTAATGGCTACCTCTACGCGTCTTTTCCAGGGAAGAGTCGTTGAAGATTCTGATCGCAAAAAAGGTGAATCCCTGCTTGCATCTACACCAGTAGTTGTTCTTTCTGCCATCCTTGGAAGAATTCCTAATATGGAAGAATATAAAGCAGCAGTAGTAGGTATCGATCTGACGAAGTTCGCGCCTCCGCTGAAAAACATGACTACAACCGCAACACGTACAGACAGTCTGTCTTACTAATGTTTTAAATCATTATAAAAACAATACCCCTGCTCCTGCGAGTAGGGGTATTGTTTTTATAGCGTTTAGTGAAAACAAAAACAGGATTTTCAATCTATCAGTCAGAAGTCCCGTCAATGACAAATACAAAATATTTGTCAAAGATCTATCTCTGATTTTATCTTCCTGAATACCTCTTCAATACGCTTCTCATTCTTCTTATCAACCACGGATAACAATATCACAATAGCTTTATCATGAATGATAATTTCCCTTGAAAAAAGACTGATAGTATCTCCAGGGTATGCAATACTCAATATACCTGCTTTCCGTTGCACTTTGCCAATCCGCCCGATGTGTTTTTCTACTTTAACTGGTGAGTTAGCATTCACCACATCTTCCAGTTGCCAGTTTAATAGTGAATTCAAATCTGCCGAATTAAACCTGCTGTCATTATAAATACGGACATTCATCCAGGCGGATGAATCCTTCTCGCCCACATATTTATTAAAAATTAAATGATCGTCCAGGAATTCTGGCAGCCTCAATGTATCCCAACTTAGAGGTAAAGGCAAGACTATTTTCTTTTTAATACTATTGTCTGAAAAATCAAAAGACTTATAACTGGTTGAGCCAGCAGTACAAGCCATCATAGAGACAAGCAAGGTAATAACTATGCATTTTATCATTTATCTAATATTTTTTTATAGGTATATGAGCGTTAATATGCCAGACAGCACTCATTCGTCGTGCAAATTCTACCAGCGCTAACAACTAAAATATCAAAAAGTGTAACTTAAAAAGAAAAAAACTGCGCTATTACCCGGAAAAAGCTGAATACATTTATGGTAGCAGTACAATCAAAACAATGGTTGTAAAGCCCACAGATATACAATAACGCATATGCAAATTATTATACTAAAGCGTGTTACGCTGCTTTCTGTACTCCTGGTATTGTTCACGCAGATGCAGCTGTTTGCGGCCACGCCTGACACAACAGCCCACCAGATACAGCTCTCCTGCCCGGGAAATGCTGTTACGCTGCTGATTGACTATAACAACGGCGCTATGATAAAAGCACTTCACATCAATGGTGGTGCTAACCTCCTGTCGGCATCCGGAGTTACTACAGGTATTTTACTTCACTCAGGGAAAGCATATAATAGCGCCTCCGGCCGACCAGCAAGTATACGGCCATCAAAAAACAGACTGGTCATATCTGGTATCAGTTATGGCGATGACAGTCTGCGCGTCAATGAAACCTGGGAATTCTCTTACACCCCTGACAATATCAGTTGGGAAATTACACGTGAATACAGCAATAACGCTATACTGGATGACAACGCATTTCCTAAATGGGCTTTTCAGCATTTGAATACCTGGACTGGAGGCATTCTCGGTAATGGTGGTGTTGTCTGGTGCAAATACCTCAGTGAAATCAATGATACTTATGGCGTGCATACCGGCGACGTTACTTTGTGGAATACCGCATCTGCTGATGGATTAAAGATCACTACACGCGCCACATCAGATCATGAAACGGCCGTCCGCTACAGTCACAGCGATAAAGACGAATTTATCGTTAACCACATGATCAGTGATTCCTGTTTAAAACAACGTTATCATCTGAGTCGCTTTATACGGGGTAAAGCCCTCGTTTTTGCGCCATATAAGGTCAGGAAAAGTAAAGTCAAGGTCCGATATGATATAGCCTATGTAGACTATCCGAAAGTATATTCAAGGGGCAATTTAAGAGGCATAAACGCCACCGCTGTCCGCGAATTGCTGAATACCACCGGTCGTTATGGCGTAGTTGACAACAACATCAGCGGCGGTAATGGATGGCTGACCAATTGGAAATGCCTGCATGAACCATTTTTTGCACAGATAGGACTGGCTTTGAATGACCCGAATTATGACCGCAACCTCTCAGCGACCCTTGACCAGGAACGTGACCAGGCCATCAAGCCAGACGGAAGGGTACTGTCCCGTTGGCACAATGTTCCCGGAGATGAGATCCCTGGCACCTATAACAAAGAAACAGGGTATTATGAAGCGATGTGGGGCTATACTGTCGATTCGCAAACAGGTTATGTCATCAATGTCTGCGAACAATTTGACATTACAGGAAAACTCAGTTGGCTGAGATCGCATCAGCAAAGCTGCGAAAAAGCCCTGAACTGGCTTATCCGGAGAGACAGCAACCACAATGATATCTTTGAAATGGTGAATCATAACATCGCAGAAAAAACAGCCAGCGACTGGCTGGACATTGTCTGGGCCAGTTATGAAAATGCTTTTGTAAATGCGCAGATGTACGAAGCACTCCTGCGCTGGTCAGATTGCGAGCGGATAATGGGCGATACACCTAAGTCGGAATATTATGCTTCGCTGGCGCTAAAGCTGAAAACAGCATTTAACAAACCTACTGAGGCCGGAGGGTTCTGGTCTGAAAAAGACGGACAATATGTTTACTGGCGGGATAATGATGGCAGCATACATGGCAATAATATGGTTACTCCTGTGAACTTTGCCGCCATTGCATTTGGTATATGTGATCAGCCTGCACGTATTAAGATACTCCTTGACAGCATTGAGCAACGTATGACACGTGAAAAACTCTTTCACTGGCCATTATGCTTCGATTCATTTAAAGAAGAAGAGGTGTCCGGGGGGAACTGGCCGTTCCCCAAGTACGAGAATGGAGACATCTTTCCAACATGGGGATATCTGGGCGTCCGCGCCTACGCGTCGTATAACAGGGACATTGCACTAAAATATATCAAGAACATCCTTCATCAATACCAGCTGGATGGACTGTCCTCACAACGGTATAGCAGGGTAACACAACAAGGACTCGGTGATGACGTACTGGCAGGAATATCCACAACAATAACAGCCTTATACCGCGATATATATGGCATCCGGCCTAAATGGAACCGGATGGGCCTTGAGCCGCACCTGAATAACTCGCTGGATGGTACCTCATTCAGATATATACTTCGTGACACTGCCTATCAGGTTACACTCAACCAGGGAAAATATGAGCTGAGTGGAAACCACTTTTCAGTTTCCTCCTCAACAGGTTTCGGTGTAGCAAACTCGCAGACGGGGCTTCGTTATTTTCATCTTAATCAAGACAGTTGCACACTGGAAGTAAAAAAAACTGCCGGAAAACCAAATATAGACCTGACAATCCTCCTTTGGGATGAACAACATCTCTCGTTCAGATTACAATGCAAAGGGCAGGTAAAAATGGAAATAAATGGCCTGGCATCGGATAGCTATTACACGGTCAATACCGGCCAGTTGACAAAACGATTAAAAACTACAAACAAAGGCCGTATGGTCATTGCATCCGGCATTCCGGGGCAGCTGAAAGTCACCATCAAAAAAGACATTTGAGTATTTGTAAAAAATCCTCCATACACAGTATGTTATTGAGCAACAATAAGTATCGATAATATCTGGCATTCCTGTATAGCAGCTACAGGAGATTCTTAAAATCATTAGTCTATTGAGCGAGAAAGGTCCTACACTTATGAGCATAAAAAGAGGCAGCTTTTTATAAGTTGCCTCTTTTTATGTTAACTTTTAACCGCTTAAACCACGCAGCTTTCTTATACTAGTTTAATAATTTAACAATACGGTTACCGTTGCGAAGCATATACGGCATATAATAAATAGATGACACTAGTGAGTCGTCAGAAAAATTAGTGATAATCACATCGTGTTGATAGCCTGTTCGTGAAAATGAGGCACGTTTAACAGGAATTTCAGCATCAGCTCTGGTTAAAGATGCATTTTTCTCACCAACCTTCTGCCAGCTTCCACTTTCATAACGATAAGTAAATACAACAGCATCTGATTCCCTGTAACAAATCACATAATTAAGTATTCGAACCACTTCACCCGATTTTTTAAGTTCTATTATTGTCCAATTGTTTTTAAGAGGTAGCGCATCTGTTGTTATTTTCTTCAAAAACCGCCATCTGATAGAGTCCCTGTTAAGACTATCTGTTGTTACTGACCACATATATGGTAAACTTGCAAGGCGATTAGCACATAGAGAACTGTCATTCTCCTGTTTCATATTATTACACGTTTTTTCCAGCGTGCACAAAGTGAGCCTGTTCCATTGAAGAAATAAGTCATCAATCTTTTCATCTGTATTACCGGATAGAAAAGAAAAAAAAAGACATATTAGTATACCTGATGTGTTCATTATCATGTTTAAAAGTGCTTCTTCCTTTCAAATATGTCTCAAGTATCATCAAATCAATTATAAAACCGGATAAAAATTATCGGCTCTTAAACGATCTTCACCAGCTTCAATCTCTCAATAAACGCCGCAGTACCTTTTATATCAAACTCCTCCTCCATTACATACTGCTTCTTTAAGCTGAGTGGCAGATACCTTCCCCACTTGCCGGTATAAAAAGTATCGGGACTATGATCCATGATATCACTTATACGCTGTGGTAATAGTAATATCTCCTTTTTAAGTAATGGCAGCAAATTTGAAAATCCAATTTCCAGGGTCAGCTCCATACCAGGCGTATCCGGGTGCATATCGACCTCCTTCAGCAGATAAGCCAGTGTACTGTGTATTCTGTCACCTGCAAATGGAAACCAGGTGATGAATCCCTGATGAATAAATACAGGGCGTTCAGACTCAAAATTATGCAGCACCACACGTGAAAATTGCTCCCTGAGTGTATGCAGGCAAGCCAGCGCATCAGGTTGCAATTCGGCCTTCAGCGTATCTGTACAAAGCAGCTCCAGCATCTTCTCCTCTATCTTAGGATGCACAGCCATCCCCTCACTGGAAAAAAATGTTTTTCCGGACTTGTTCGTCGCCACCACCGTTATCTTACCGGCCAGCCGGTCTATATCAGTGATCATCCAGCTTTTTGTGGCCAGCAATATACAGGTGCCAGGAAAAAGCGCATACGCATCTTCTTCATCAATGGAACCAATAGTTATACCTGCATGTACAACCTTTATCTTTTCGGGTGAACTGAACATCGCATAAAAGTCCCGGGAATTCGTGATTGCTTCTCCCTTGTACCCAACAATCAGTTCTCGCTTCAGGTCTTCCAGGAATGACTCCTTTACCATGTGTGTGATCAGACCCGTGATTTCTTCTTTACTTAGCTCCTTAAAAACAGCATTCCCCATGATCCGCTCTACCAATGCTTTGCGGGTTATACCATAGCACTCTCTGGCAATCGATAAAATCTGATGAAAAAGAATATCGAAAGGTTTGGTCCTGTCTTTCAACGGCTCTACATAACCTGATTGGTACAATTCCCAACAGGCAATAGATTGCAGCAGGGACCATGGTCTGGTGGCATACATCAACAGGCGGCTCATAGCACCTTCCTGCCTCCCGCTACGCCCTGTGCGCTGAATAAGCGATGCAACAGAAGGCGAGGCATCTACCTGTACCACCAGATCTACAGAACCTATATCAATACCAAGTTCCAATGTAGAAGTACAAATGATACAGTAAGGCTGCCGCGTACTGTTTTTCGCAAATTCCTCTGCATAATGCCGTTGCTCTTTGGTTAAAGATGCATGATGTGAAAACCACGCGGTATGCCCCTGATGTTGTTCTGCTTTTCCGCGCAGTTTTGAGGCCAGTTCTTCCACGTTTTTCCTACTGTTGGGAAACAGCAAAACCTTGCTGTTCTTAGTATCCTCATACAGATCATTGATAAAAGCGTCGCTAAACCCCTTATAGGCGCTTACCGGCCAGTACACAAACTCCGCTTGCATCTGTTTAGGCGTACTATCCACCAGTACCTTTGTCCTGTCAGGCTCTCCGGTGAATTGCTTAGCAGCTTCATAATCTCCGATAGTGGCAGAAAGTCCGATCATTCTTGCCGGCTTCGTCTTTGCCAGCGCATGTATACGCGATAATAACGAACGCAGATGCAATCCACGATCTGTATTCAGAAAACTATGAACCTCGTCAACGATGATAAACTGCAAATTAGAGAAGAGTACCCGTCCCCGTTCTGGCCGGTTTGAAAATAAACCTTCTATTGATTCTGGTGTGATGAGTAGAATACCATGCGCCTCTTCTATACGCTTCATCTTATCGGAACGATTACTTTCTCCGTGCCATCTTGTCACTGGTATATCCAGGTATTTACATAACAGTTCCGCCCGTTCAAACTGGTCATTGATAAGTGCTACCAACGGTGAAATATACAATACCTGAATGCCTGGCTGCTTAAAGTCCACCGCGGACAACACAGGCAGAAAAGCAGCCTCCGTTTTGCCGGATGCCGTAGCTGATACAAGTATATAATGATTGTCCGTACTGAGTATCCTCGTGATAGCAGCCTCCTGTATCGGACGCAGTGTTTCCCATTTTTTATCTCTTACATACCGGCGAATGGGCTCACTCAACATTTCATAGGCCGTCATATTTCTTTGATATTATCATGGGGCCGTTCATCCCGTATCTTGATTTTCTTTATAAATGCTCTTTTATCCAGATCCGGGTTTTGTCGCATGATGCTGAGTACATTCAGGAAATCACGGATCACTTCGCGGGGCGTAAGGAATTCATGAGCGCCCGGCTTGTTATAGATATCTTCCATGAACTGACGAATGTCTTCTTTGTCGATGTTGATGGTAGTGTTATAATTCAATTCAAAGATCTGTCGCAAACTTTGCAGCAGTACGAATACTTCCGTATTGTCCAGTGGCAACAGGCGAATTACCGGTTGCGCAAAATCGCGTATACCGTTTGTTTCATGCTTGTTTGTCTCCAGTCTTGACTTCAGCGCATGATAACTGAACAATCCACGTCTTTCATTTTCGAGAAATTCTCTCGTACCGGCGATATTGAAGAACAGATGACTTACCTTACCCTGAAAGCAGTCATTATACATGCTTAACAATTTCTCATAATTCTTCTCCCGGTTATGCGACATCGTGATTTTATAGAGATTAATCGCTTCATCCAGATTAATGATAAATCCATTGTATCCCATGCTTACAAACAACCGACAGAAATTTTTAAGCATATTGTAATAGTTCCCATCGTCGATAATCTCCCTTGCCCCCAGTTCCATCCGCGCATGGGTCTTATTGCGATATTCTCCTTTCAGCCAACGCAATGCACATATGCGCAATTCGTCGTCTTCCCTGAGATAGGCTTCAAAATACTTTACAATCACTTTATTAAACTCAAAACTACCAATGTCAGTCACCTCGTTCAGCTTGCGTTCCATATTAGCACGCAATTGCTTCACATATTTCTCCTCTCTTACATCATTTACATCTATATCAAGTTCCTCCGCCGTTTCGGACATGATCTGCTCTATCCATTTCTCCAGCAGAGTTGGTAATGCGCCGCCTTCCGGCATTGACTGAATGGCCAGACTATCGATGATGGCAGTGTATAATAACGTAGCTCTATTTTCAGTTGAATACAGGCGGTTCTCCGGAGTGAAGTCCGCATTCGCTACTACAAATTTTTGTTTCATTGCCACCGTATTCAGCAGGTGCATCATGAATGATTTGCCGGAACCATAATCACCAATCCAGAATTTCATCATGCTATGCCCGTTCTTTACATCTTCCAGCGCAGTCAGAAACGATGCCACTTCAGCTGAGCGGCCTACAGTAATATGTTGGAGACCGATCTTCGGTACCACCCCGCCTAACAAAGAATTAATGATAGCTGTTGCTTCTTTTGGTTTGACATGCTCTATCATACAAGGATAATTTTGTGGTAATATTTTTCAAGTACTTCATAGCCCTCTCCCGTCTCCTCGATTAATACATCATCCAGCAGCTCCTGACAGGCGTCATTGATGCTTTCTATTAATTTATTCTTTAGGAGCTTATGACTCTTGGCATACTTGCTTACCTCATCTTTAGTAAGGGTAAATTTGTGTTGCTGAAATAGCTGCAACAAGCCGGTTTGTATAGGTGTTAATTGGCTGTTAGTGGCTTTTTTCGGTTGTTTGACAGTAGCCACTTCTTCCTCTGCTAATAATTTATTGAGTACTTTTACCGTATCTGCATGTTTGGTGGCCGCCTTATCAATAGCCTGTTCATCGAGTTCTACAGAGGTATATTTCCTGTTATAGATGTAAGGCACTTCCGCCAGTACAGCTTTGAGATCCCTGTGCTGAATCAATTCCTTTATTAATAGCTGTAGCGCTTTTAATTCCTTTTCATTGGAAACGAATTTCCCATAAGTAGCTTTTAACCGTGACAGGGAATTAATGTCTATTTCACTGGCAACGGCGTTTATATATTTCAGGTAAAAGGTAGCGGCGACCTGCCGGTCGTATGTACCAAATAACTTAGCCACCCAGAACCAGAAGGAATCTGCAGCGCCCTTCTTATCCACCGGAACAGGCATCTGGTCGATATGCGCTAACCATTCCTGCCAGTTATCGGCATTGACAGATTTTTCTACATTATAATTGTAATAATCAGCCCATCGTTTAGGCATCCTTTTATAAAACTGTGCCTGCAAAGCGTCACTGGCAGGCATAATCGTGTCAGCATGCTGATCTACAATCCTGTTAAAAACGACACCCAGCGAGTTTTCGAGTTTCTTCACTTCTCTGTCAAACAGGAAAGTATCATGTATCCGGCCGAGGTGATATTTCCTTCTGAAAGCATTTTCTACCTTCCTGAAAAGCAGATAATATATGTCGTACCGGTCATCTTTCCCATGTCTGCCATGAACAGCTACCCGGGCGTCCTTCATCAGTCTTATGATGTAATCCTCGACGTTATCGCCTTCCGCCTGTCGCTCTTCATTTAAGGATCTCATACAGGTGATGTATAGCCGGACGTTCATGTCATAGCATTCATTGATGCGCTGAAAAGGAGTTTCTGAGCGCAATGGAAGCCAGGCCCGTTCTCTTTTGGTGAGTTGAAACTTGCCATAACGTTTTTCTTCTGTGGGTGGAGTCTCGCCTGCTGCTTTGGCAGGTTTAACTGGTCGGGTAGTTATCTTCGCCATGCGCGGCAAAATAATTCATTTTCTTCAGATAGTGATAAGCGGGTAATCTCGACAGTGGTGCAATACGGTAGCCCGCTATCACAGGAAAGAAGTCTTCTCAGGTCCGGTGAATACCCCAGATCCCAGTAATTTAATCATTTTTTTAGTGCATGAACTCATTGAGATAACTGTATACAAACTTCAGAAATAGCCCGCCTCTGTGCCGGTACAACTCAATTAAATGATATGCACATATTTAGACCTTCGCGCCCGCATCTAATACCTGGACAAGCTTTTGCTGGTATTGCCTGATCGTGCCTTCTTTATCTTCAGTCAGCGCTTTTAACAGCTCCGGGTTACCCGGCGGATTATAGGTAGACCCCCAGATCGTCATCTCCATAATAATCGGAACCAGGTCAATTGCCTTTTTAGTTAACGTGAACAGGAACTTATTCTTTTTTTCAGCCGACACCTTCTTTGTTACAAACCCATACTCTTCCAGCTTATTCAACTTATCTGCCAACACATTGGTCGCAATCTTCTCATTGGAACTCAGGAAATCGCCATAGCTGCTTTTACCACCAACTACCATATCGCGCAGAATCAACAGTGTCCATTTATCCCCTAGAAAATCCAGCGTGAAGCTAATCGGGCACCCAGACCGTGGTTCAATTTTCTTCATGAAAAATAAATTTTAAAAAAATACTTGTTTTTTGCAAGCAAATATCTATACCTTTGTTTTACTTGCAATTTACAAGCAAAAATACAAAATAATACGCAAACCTAAAATTAGAGTGATGTCATTAGTTAAGTCATTTGAATGGCGTTATGCGACAAAAAAGTATGATACCGCCAGAAAAGTCGACCCTGCGGTGCTGGCTGATCTGACTGAAACAGTGCGGCTGGCGCCGTCTTCCTTTGGCCTGCAGCCCTATAAATTCCTTTTAATTGAAGACAAGGCGAAGCTGGAAGAAATTAGCCGGGCAGCCCATGGCCAGCCGCAAATTACAACAGGTGCACATGTAATGGTACTGGCGGTAGAAACGGATATAGATGAAAAAACAGTGGCTAGTTATATCGACAAGGCGGCTATTGCCCGGCAAACCGAACGCAAAAATCTTGAAGCACGCGAACAGTTTGTGAACACCGTGCTAAGCAAGCTGGATTATAACCAGCGCATTGTATGGGCAGAGAAGCAAGCTTTTCTAGCCGTAGGAGTATTCGTAAGCGCTGCCGCTGAGGCAGGTATCGATGGCGTAGAAGTGTTCTACCAAACAGTTAAACAGGACGATCCAAATACACTGGTATTCTTTGAAGTATTCAAATCCCAGCAAGCGCTGAAGGATCATCTGGCCGCAGATTACACCCAGGCATTTTTTGCAGGCGTCAAAGATAAGCTGGCAGGCAAGCCTGCATCTAAAATTTTAAAAGAATTATAGGGGATAAATAATGCAAATATCAAAGATAGCCAGCCACCGGGAACTGTTCCTGCGCTAACCTAACAGACAAAAAATTCATTCATCAAAATATTAATAAACTATGAATATTCAGAGTAAAACAGTCCTCGTAACCGGCGGCGGTTCCGGCATTGGATACGCTATAGCAAAATTATTAAGCGAAAAAGGGAATAAAGTGATTCTCTCCGGTCGCAATGCTGCTAAAATTGAAAAAGCCGCCAAAACTTTAGGGCTTGACTACATCGTCTGCGATGTCACCAATGCGGAGGCCGTTAATAACCTGGTCACAAGACTTAATACCGATTACGATGGTTTAAGTGTGTTGATCAATAATGCAGGCGTAGCCAATTTGTACAAACTATCTGAAGATGCGCGTGCGTATGAAAAATCAAAACAGGAATTCGAAACCAACTATTTCGCGCCGGTAAGACTGACAGAAGCGCTGCTGCCATTGCTCAAAAAGCAGCCGGAGGCAGCGATCATCAATATCACATCCAATGTGACCTTCCATCCTTTATTAGTGCTGCCGACGTATTCAGACTCAAAAGCTGCCCTGCATTCCCATACTGTCGCATTGAGATTAAGCCTGTCAAAGGATACCAACATTAAAGTGTTTGAAGTGATGCCTTCGCTCATCAACACAGATGCCACGAAAGACATGGGTGGCGAACAAAATGGCTTACCGCCACAGGTCGTAGCCGAAGACCTGTATTATGGTCTTGAGGAAGACCGGTACGAGATCTATGTCGGTGAAACCGGAAAGCAGCGCGACGCCTATTTTGCAAACCCTGTTGCAGCAGTAGAAAGCTTTAACCAAGGCTTATTTTGATTGAGTGGTTCAACAGTACTGAATAAAGGTGATTCACAACATTTCACTCCCTGAGTTAAAGACCGGAATTCATTTGGTGTCGTACCGGTCTTTAACTTAAAAAGTCTGGTAAAATGTGCAGGATATGTAAAGTCCAAATCAAAAGCAATTTCACCAATAGATTTATCACTGTTAAACATCATTGACTTTGCTGCATCAACTCACAAATGGATGCAGTATATCCAGCGCACCGTGTCATTGTACTGTTTAACGGATCTTTACTCCGCTCACCAAACCTGGTTATTTGATGGTATAGCTTTTGGTAGCTACTTCTGCCAGCCTGAAATACCCCAAAGCGTAATTTTTGCTATTGGTCTGATTGACAATATTTCCGCGAACGGCACTTGGTATGGTAGGGAATGGATTGCCGTCATTACCGGAGGCCACTATCAATTTGAACATATAATTATAATAGTCTTTTGAGATTCCGTACAATTTGATGTCTACCTGGTCACCGGCTTTTAATTTTTCATGTGAATAGGATTCCTGCATTAAATTACCGTTGGTATGTTCATCGTCCTCTACTTCAAGCTCAGGGAACACTGAATAAGGCTGAGTAATGCTGTTCAGGTAAGCATTCATCTGGCGGGCATCGTCCTGATAGTAAAATGTTATCTCCATTTCATCGCCGGCCTCGCCTCCCTTGTTGTTCTGATCAATGTTATCCTCAATTTTAGGAACCGGGGTAAAGGTTTCTGAAGCGGTGTAGGTCTCCCCGTTCAAAATGATCTTTAAATTATAGGTCTGGCCGATAACAGGAAGGAAATTGGTGCAAATGTATTGCCCTGTTCCGGGCGCTTCTACAAAGTTAAAAACTGAATTTGTTGCGTTGGTTACCGTAACCACTGCTCCGGAAACACTCGGAAATTCGGAACTGTAATAACCCGTTGTTGTGGACAACACGATCTTTTGCTCATTGCCGGCTGTATTCTTTACCCAGTCAATAGAGGCATCTACAACCAGTCTTGGCGCCGCTGTTGTAAGATCCGCAGTAATAACCTTCTCACATCCTGTTGCAAGCAGTGCCACAAATGGTATGAGCATTATTTTAAGTAGTTTCATTTTGTATCTTTTTTAAAGTAGGAAAGTGTTTTTAAAATTTCACGTTGTAGGCTATGCTTGGAACAATGCCGAAAATGGATATTCTTCTTGTCTCGCTTCTTCCCGTTTCTTCTTTCTGTCTGAAAGAATACGATGCTGCATTATTCCTGTTATAAAGATTGTAGATGCTGAAATTCCACTCTCCCTGCCAGCCTTCTTTCTTGTTGGGTTTGGGTGTGTAGGTCGCAGATACGTCTAAGCGGTGGTACGCAGATAAAGAATTCCCATTTCTTGCTCCGTAATTCGCAACAGTAACACCCTGGTATAGATATTTTCCATTAGGAAATGTCGCTGCTTTTCCGGTTTGAAAAGTGAGAATAGCGCCGAAAGACCATTTGGGGCTTACCGAATAAGCGCCGGTAACAGATAGATTATGCAATTTGTCGTAATTCGCCCTATACCATTCTCCATTGTTTATACCCGGCTCATCTGCATTTCTGCCCGGTGTTCTTTGTTGCGCTTTAGAAAGTGTATAAGAAACCCAGCCGGTCAGTTTACCTGTATTTTTCTTCAACATCAGTTCCAGGCCATACGCCCTTGCCTCGCCGTTCAAAAGCACTCTTTCTATAGCATCAATACCCAACAGGTCTGCACCGTCTATATAGTCCGCTTTGTTTTTTATTTTCTTATAGAATGTTTCAGTTTCCAGAGAATACCTGCCGTCTTTAAAATTGTGGAAGTATCCCAGCGCCACCTGATCTAAGATCTCTGGTTTAAGGTATTTGTCAGAAGGAGCCCATATATCAAGCGGAGTGGCAGATGCGGTATTGGAAATTAAATGAACATATTGGCTCATTCTATTGTAGCTGGCCTTGATAGCATTGTCATTGTTCAGCGAATAAGCAAGAGCGACCCTTGGTTCCAGGTTATCAAAGCTGGCTATTTTTTTATTTTTCTTATAGTTGGCCGTTCCTGTCGGATCAGCCTCTTCATAAATATGAAACTCCTTATTATAAATAACCGGCTGGTCATTGGCATAGGTATAGACTTCCTGCGCGCCTACTCTTTGAAAGTTGCTGTAGCGGAGCCCATAATTGACAGATAATTTATCAGAGAGACGCTGGTCGGCACTGATATAGGCTGCATTTTCATAAGCATATTTTTTAGCCAACTGGTCCGGATTGATTGCTGAAGCCGTTCCATAAGGCTTGATCGTTCCGGGATTGAAATTGTAATAAATTGTATTAATGCCATAATTTAAAGTGAGGTTATTAGAAACATAATGTTTGAAATCATATTTAAAATTGTAATTTTTCACCTCTGCTTTCCAATCCAAACCGATGGTCTTGATCTTGATCTGGTAGTCATAATCACTGTAAATGGCAGATGCATTAGAAAATATCTTGTTGGAGAATATATGGTTCCATCTTAGATTGAAAAGCTTGTTGCCATAGGTATTGATGAAACTGTTATTAAAATTCAGGTTGTCGTTACCAAAGTATCCCGAAACAAATACATTGTTCTTATCATTTAATTTGTAATTAAACTTGGTGTTCAGATCGTAGAAATAAGCTGAATTAGGTTCATTTGCCATTTTCAAAAAGAGATGTGCATAAGATCCTCTCCCCGCAACCACAAAAGAACTTTTATCCTTAACAATAGGACCTTCAACAAGCAATCGGCTTGAGACTAATCCGATACCCGCGTTTACATGATACGCCTTGTTGTTCCCCTCTTTTTGATAAATATCCAGTACGGATGATATACGTCCGCCGAAATTAGCAGGGATGCCTCCCTTATAAAGTTTCAGGTCTTTGATCACATCAGCATTGAAGACAGAAAAGAAGCCGAATAAATGCGAGGTATTATATACAACGGCTTCATCAAGCAACACCAGGTTTCCATCCACAGATCCGCCCCTTACGTTAAATCCCGTCGCACCTTCCTGGGCATTAGTAACTCCGGGAAGCTGTAAGATCGATTTAAGAATATCTACCTCACCCAAAACTGCCGGCATCTTTTTGATCGTGGCGATAGATAGCTTATTGGTACTCATTTCAGGTTTGCGAATGTTAGCTTGCGGAGTATTATTCTTAATGATAACTTCATCGAGGGTTTTGCTGCTTTCCGTCATCCCGAAGTTCCTTTTTGTATTTTCGGTGAGTGTGATACTTTCTTCCAGGCGATCATAACCCACGTAGGTCAGGATAATAGTATAGTTTCCTTTAGGCAATGTTGTGGAATAAAATCCGTAGGAATTAGTCGTCAAACCTACTTTCGCTTCCGGAATATATATGCTTACGCCAATGAGTGTTTCGGTATTGGACTTGTTTGAGATCGTGCCGCTAAGGGTAACTCTTTCCTGCGAATAGGCATAGGATACCGACGCAAAAAAAAGTATCAGCACGGATAGGATTCTGCTTTTCATTTATAAAAGTTTGAGTTAAATGCTATAATTTTCGGCTAAACTATATTTTTACAGAACCCGCGATTTTTATTTATACGAAACATGCCGCTTTATATATCAAAGCAGCTATTACATATAGAAAAATAAATGCGCAGCAAGATTTCAGTAACAGTTGCGTTACAGTAGCATACTTTTTATATTCAAATATCGCCGGTAGTTCTGCCAGCTTTTGCAGTCCGGTAAAGCTGCCCGGCCAGGTAAAGCTTTCCGCTTAATTGCAGAAGGCTCTTTTTTCCAATGCCGTCCCTGTAAGCGGCAGATCGGCGGGTATGTAATTGCCCCTCAGAGAATGGATATTGCCTGTAAATGTTATTTTGGTATATAATTAAAGGGCTTTTGTATAGTATACGTTATTTAATTCCGGAGGATCGCTTGATTTGCCTGAGATTTAAATTTATGGGTAAACCTTTACACGAAAAAACTATGGATGCTAACTGGATGCTTCAGTTGATCATTTCAGAAAAATACCGTTTTCTGCGGCATATCTTACTGATCATCTTTTGTATTGTTGTTTTATATTACAGTCCGGCGGACTATGTAGAACCTTTTGAGACCTATAACCGACTGGTCATTTTTTTTCAGATAATCCTGATAGCCTACAGTAACATGTATTTTTTTGTTCCCGGATTTTTGTTCAGAAACAAATATCTGAGTTATGGTGTTTTTGTGCTTTCAGGCATGGTCATTTCGTATTATGTTCACGAAGTCTTTGCTGATTCCTTTAAACGGGATCTATTGCCTAATGAGGACGACAACATTAACTTTTTTACTTTTTCTTTTATGACGATGGTGCTTATCATAGCATCGGCAGCAATTAAGTTATTTCAACGGTGGATATCTGATGCACAGCTGATCCATGACCTGGCATTGGCTAATACCAATAGTGAACTGGAACAGCTCAAGAATCAGATCAATCCTCATTTCCTTTTTAATATGCTCAACAATGCCAACGTATTAATTGAGGATGATCCCCAAAAAGCTTCACAGGTATTGGTAAAACTAAGTGATTTGCTTCGTTATCAGCTTTATGACAGCTCAAGAGATAAAGTTCTGCTAACTTCAGAGGTCCATTTTTTAGAAGATTTTCTGAACCTGGAGAAAATCAGACGGGATAATTTCAGTTTTTTAATATCCAAAGAAGGTGAATTGAGCGGTGTTCAGGTGCCTCCCTTATTATTCATATCATTTGTCGAAAATGCCGTAAAACATAATAACGACTCAGCGAAGTTATCCTATCTGAATTTATATTTTGATGTGGGCCACGATGAGCTTTTTTTTAAATGCGTAAATTCGAAACCCGCGGTGAAAGCTGTTAATAAGTCCGGAGGATTAGGTCTGGTAAATATCAAAAGAAGATTAGAATTACTATTCCCGTCCTCGCACACTTTGACAATAGAAGACAATCAGGAAATGTACTGCGTTACCTTACTTTTAAATTTAAAAAAATGAACTGTATAATCGTAGATGATGAACCGTTAGGAAGACAAGCGATCCAAAAACTGGTTCACCAGACAGACAATCTGGAAGCGATAGGATCATTTAACGGAGCAGAAGCTACCAAAGCTTTCCTGGAAAAAAATGCTGTAGATCTGATATTTCTTGATATTCAGATGCCGGGAGTGAATGGTATCGAATTTGCCAGAACCATTCCGAAAACCACCTTAGTGGTGTTTACCACCGCTTTTCATGAATTTGCTTCCGAGAGTTATGACGTAGACGCTATCGATTATCTGATCAAACCTGTAAAACTGGAGCGCTTTCAAAAAGCGGTTGAAAAGGCACAGACGTATTGTAAATTATTCCATACCGATCATGCCAACAGCAACATAGAAAATATAACCACTGACTATTTTTTTGTAAAATCAGAACGAAGAATATTCAAAGTCCATTTCAGCGATATACTTTATATTGAAGGCCTAAAAGATTATGTGATCATTTATTTAGCAAATCAAAAAGTGATCACCCTGATGAATATCAAAACTATTCATGATCTGCTTCCAAAAAGTTTTTTTGTCAGGGTCAGTAAATCTTATATCATCAATGTAAACAACATAGATTCTGTTGATAACAATACGGTATACATAGGGAAAAACGAAATACCGATCGGCAATATTTACAGGGATCACTTCTTTAATGAATTTGTAACAAGGAAAATTTTAGGTAAGTGATAAATTTAAAGAGGGCTACTAGCTGCGCCTGGCAAGCGTCTCCCCCTGCTGCTCATCTTCCACTATCAGCCTGCCAATTTCCCAATACATGTGCAGCATAATGCTGTTAACGCTCCGGTAGGCTGTTTGCCTGGCGTTGCTTCTAGGCTATCCCGCGTTTATTCTTATGCTGAATTCCATTAAATTTCTTCCATATCGGGTTCGATATTCATATTTCAGTGATGTGATCATCACAGCCACGTTCCAGACAAGTCCAAGATGGCCTACAAAAAATACAAACATTATAATGTTCATTATAACAAACAAAATACCTAATTTTGTTAACAATATTAAACATTATAATTTATGAAAGAGTCCATAACTATGTTACCCAGGGCTCGTAAGGTAATGGAGCAGATGGGAGAAAACATCAAACTTGCGAGAAGAAGGCGAAAATTTAGTACGACTCAAGTCGCAGAGAGGGCCGGGCTTAGTCGTGGGACAGTCTGGCAAATTGAAAATGGATCACCTTCTGTATCCCTGGGCAATTACTTTATGGTGTTATTCGTATTAAATCTGGAGAATGACTTTTTGAAACTGGCAGAAGACGATCAATTGGGTCGTAAGCTGCAGGATATTGGATTGATCACCAAAAAACGCGCTCCAAAAAGAAACAAAAAACAAACAGGAGAAGATGCCGACTGATAAGACGATATATGTATATGCAAATTGGGAGGAATTAAATGATGCCCCTTTACTGATGGGCATGCTCAATAGTGTCCATAACAAAGGAAAGGAAATTTTTTCTTTTGAATATTCAGCTGAATGGTTGGCGTCCGGCAATAGCCAGGTCTTAGACCCTGATCTTAGTTTTTATGGAGGGCGACAATATAGTACAGGCGAGAAGCACAACTTTGGTTTGTTTCTCGATTCTTCTCCCGACAGATGGGGACGTGTCCTAATGAAAAGACGGGAAGCAATAATGGCGCGCAAAGAAGATCGCAAACAAGTAACGCTGTTTGAGTCCGATTATTTGTTAGGTGTTTATGATGAACATCGAATTGGCGCATTACGTTTCAAATTAGATCCAGATGGAGATTTTGTAAGCGGTGAACAAATGCTTGCAGCGCCACCATGGGCATCACTGCGGGAACTTGAAGAAGCCAGCAAACAATTGGAGCAGGATGATTTTGATGACGATGAAGCATTGAGATGGCTGAACATGTTGATGGCTCCTGGATCGTCACTAGGTGGTGCACGTCCAAAGGCGGGGGTAAGAGACCCGGAAGGTCAGTTATGGATTGCCAAATTTCCAAGTGGCAATGATGAGGTTGATATTGGCGGATGGGAAGCTGTTGCTATGGAAATAGCCGAGGCAGCAGGTATAAATGTATCTCCTTTTAAAGCACAAAAATTCTCCGGCAAGCATCACACATTTTTAAGCAATCGCTTTGACCGTACTGCCAATGGAGGAAGGATACACTTTGCTTCAGCAATGACTATGCTTGGATATACGGATGGTGCTGATTATACTACCGGCGTTAGTTATCTGGAGCTGGCTGAATTCCTTATTAAAAATGGCGCGAAGGTCGATGAGGATCTGGAAGAACTCTGGCGCAGAATTGTGCTATATGTAAGCATCAAAAACACAGATGATCACTTGCGTAATCATGGTTTCCTATTGACAGCAGAAGGCTGGAGACTCTCTCCGGTTTATGATGTCAATCCATTTGCTGATGGTACAGGACTTACACTCAACATATCGGATAACGACAACTCTCTGGACCTGGATTTAGTTCGATCTGTTGCACCCTATTTCCGGATAACTAAAAAACAAGGCGAAGAGATCATTGCGAAAGTATTATCTGCGGTGAAAGACTGGCGTCAATATGCTGTTAAGATAGGTCTATCTAAAAGAGAACAGGATTTAATGGAAAACGCCTTTACAGACCAGATCTAGATGTAACTGCTATCTATTTTGTTCCTGCTCCTACTCTTATAAAATTAATATGGCACATTTTGGATAAATTATAATAAAAAGGGGATTAAACAACTGATTACAAATTAAATAAACACAAAACAAAAACAGCTACCGGAAAACCAGTAGCTGTTAATATTTCTCCCACATAGGTGAAAGTGGGATTTCTTCGACGTGGACTTCGAGGTATTGAAGTCGAACCAATTCCTCCAGGACCTTAAACGGTTTTCATTATTAAACATTGATTATTAATACTTTATAAAATAAATTTTACGCATTAGGACTTCTACTTAACATAAGTTAAAAAACGAGTTGAGCTCTAGGAAACGCAACACGTTCCTATGTTTGTGTGCAAGAACTTAGTTCACTTAATAATCCGGGAGCTCTTCAAAATAATAACATACAATCCTGAGCATTAAGTAAAGTATCAAGCTCATTAATCACAGTTTTACACCTACTGAAAAACGGGCAAAGGGATAGACTTCGGATATATTGCTCAATTTCCGATAAAACCCATTGAGCGTGTATTGTCCAACACCGGCGGCAAGTGAAAAATTCTTTGGAAGGTAGACTCTCATGTCTGCCGAAAGTGTATTTAAGATATAAGTAGACTTACTACCGTTAAGCGTTTTAAATCTGCTACCTTTATAATTCAGCTCTACTTCAACACATTCATGAAAGTTAATACCACCTGCCGCTGTTAGTTGTATACCTGGACCATAGTCATAATTACGGCCTTCTCCATAGTAAAGATATTTGTCGGGAACAGCACCTAATACAACGATACCGCTACCAATTTCTGTATAGATTTTTGTTTTACGATTGGCGCGCCAATCTGATAATAACTTGAAAATGAAACTTTGTCCACCGTATTCAAATGCATTATTCTTAATAAAGTCATAGTTCATGGCAACGGTATACAGATGCCGCTGACTGCTGTCCTCGCGAAGTGTCCAGGTTTTTAATGCCCCTGTTACCTGAACTGTATTCAGATAGGCTGAATCACCAGCACCAGCTTCGACGATGGCATTAAAGCTCTCAAATGGGGTGCTACTCACCCTGAACCGATCTCCATACTGAAGTCTCAGACGTAAATACAACTCGTTGTGACCATTTGTGTACTGTTCAAGGGAATGAATATTGAAATGTCGTAACCCTACATTTAAATACGCTGTTATCCTTCCGGAGCTATCAGGTACGCCGTATACCCGTCCCCATTGTCCATTTAAAATGCGGTTCAGTCCATTTACCGGATTGATAACAAGTCCCATTACTTCCTGTAATTGACGTTTAGCGCCTGTAGCACGATTGTTAACAATTTTATTCGCCAGCCGGTAAGTCATCTCTCCTAAAGCGATGCCACCGAGGCTGGTATTAATAAAGTCATTGGGAGCTGGCTTGTGGGTCTCACCCGCGATTTCCCAGATAAAGCTGCCGGCAAATGCAGCAGGAGCAGACTGCCAGAAAGAATATCCGTTGCTGCGAAACGTGCTGAAATAAAGATTACCATGATAAGGATGAGCAAACTGGTTTGTCTTAAAATTATTATCATCCCATTCCCAGCTTGAGGGTTTTAAATTTTCCCCGATACTTTTGAAACTGACTTTCGCAAACTCGGCATTGCGGGCAAAACGGTTAAACGACCAGGGGATCAGTTGTGTAACGATCAGTTCCCCTGCGGCGCGTGCAAATCTCTTTTTGGGTTTATACAGGCTATCAAACGGCACTTGCGCAAAAAGGCCGGCACTTGAAAAAATAAATGACAGAATAAGTAAAAGCGATTTACCCATCAATGGAATATTTTATCATAGTTCTTCTCAAGAATTTTCGGCGCTTTAAGTCTGATGCCTGCAAATAACTGAAAGTAGATCTGTCCGTCCTGGTTTACGGCGGTTGTCAGTCCCTGGGCATAGGTAGATGATGTAGCGGTAAGGTAGGCGCCGGCGAAAAAACGGTTGCCGCTATATCCTGTTCCCAATAATGCATCCCATTGATAGATGGGGCCACGGGCATGACTAACTCCATAGTCAGCGCCATTTTGTGTTTGCAGTCTGTAGAAAATGTAACCAAAAGAGGGTGTGAAGCTACCGGTCACATAGAATGCTTTTCGTAGAACGAAAGTATACTGATATCCTGCACCAATTAATGCCTGAATATTTCTTGACTTTTGCGAAAACGTAATGCCAGGGCTATTAATTGTATAATATCTGTATGAAATCTTTGGCAAAAATGCACCCGCAGACCTGATTTGCCTTTCTGTCTGGGATACAGTTGACTGCAGGGACAGATGCGGGTTGGTGTTGTAACCGATGGAACCGGACAAACTGTTTACAGTCAGATCAGGCAACAAAAAATATGGATCACCGGGCTGCCAGTCAGGCCGATAGTCTTTTATATTAGACAGGTAGTAACCGTTAGTATGTGAATAGAAAATATCGGTAAACCAGTTACGGAAATTGAACGAAGTTCCCAGGCCGATGCCGCTGGTACGTCCCTTTATATCATCATCATTATTGCCTGGCAGAAAATGGGGAGTATGGCTGACATAAAAAGATAAAAACCGATAGTTGAAGTAGGCCCTGAATATCTCCGAAGGATTAGGCTTCAGTACATTCTTAAAGTTGTCTCCCTCAACGGCAAGGATTTCAGCAGTATTGATGATAGCCAGTTTAGTAATGATCTGATCGTCAAAACGCTGAATCCATAGACTATCATTCACTCTCCTGGTGTCAGCTTGTTGTCCGTGTACTGGCACGATCTTAAAAGACAATAAAAACAGTATTGTTAATGTAATGCGCAAGACTAAACATATTATTCTTTTGTATTGCACGCAGTTGTCTGTTTCAGGCCTTTGAGTTTCTTTTCTGCTGAGCTGCTGGTTATTTCCTCACAGGAGACATCATTTGCCCAGATTACATCAACATAAGTTATCTTTCCTTGTTCAATTGTTACGTCAAATGGCTTAGAACGCTTTCTTGAGCCCAGACCTGAATTTTGTGCGAATACTGTATGCTTACCGGCCGGCAATGTGTGAACAGAGTATGTTTTATTTTTCAATTTGCACCTGAGGCTACCATCAATATACAACCTGAAGTTAACTGCGGACGCCACATAGCCAGTGGCCCGAATAAAATAAAGTTGTCCTGACCCAGATTGGGCGTGCAACTTTTGCGTATAGAAACATGTAGCGACAAAGACGATTAGAAAAATAAATAATTTCATATAAATTGAGGTTATTTGGTATATAACGGGCAGCGTTTTATCAAATATTCAAGCGTGTTTTTATAAGCATCTTCTGTCTGCCAGAACGCTTTTCTGTTCTGATTATAAATGATCTCGCTCTTTTCGTTATAGATCTTCATGTCCATAACAGTCTGGTAATTTTGTACGTTTGTCGAATAGGTGCTGGCAGTACCACTTTTCTTCTTATCATCATCCTTACTCTTGTCGCTATATGAGGTTGTTCCGTAGTTGGTTTGTGTTGTTCTGTTCTGGGAAATCATGCCATCAATAACATATTCAACGCCAAGGATCTGACAGAGTTCCGACATAGAGTAGTTTTTGATATTCGATCTGTTGATGCCTGCCTTATTTAAGGCAACATTTGTAGCACGGGGACTCATCAAGGTATGTACGCCTGCGTGTTTACCAAGCATGGCATAACATTCATTCTGGACTTCTTCACTTACTTCTTCGGCTAAATTTTGTCCATCCTTTACGAAAGAGAATGGCAATATAGCGACCTTATTACGGGTATCTTCCATGGCCGCCTGTGGCTGCGGAGCAGGTGCCGACTGAGTAGAAGATGCCTGTGGAGCCATATTGTTAAATGCCTCAGTTCTGCCACTGGCAAATGTTATCTTAAGAATATCAGATTTTTTTATTGTATAAACCAACTTCTCTCCACTATAGGTGAAGCGTATAGTGCTGTCAGTTATTTCATGAACTTCACCATTTAGGATATCTCCATTACTTCTAACAATAACATCACTTTTTTTAGTAGTTTGGCCAAAGCCTGCAAAGTAGCCAACAAGCAGGAATGACAGACAGAATATATGTTTCATGAGATTACAGTAACAAATGGAAAATAACTTGGGCTCTACTCAAAAGTAGCGTAAATTACCAAAAGATCAAATATAAGAAACACATTTTAATAATACATATGTTTCGTTTACCTCACCTGGTTTTGATTCTTTCTTTACTGCCAGTCTTCTCACATGCACAAGTGCTGGACAATGATAGTTCCCGGCAATCTAACAGCTTAAAAAAGCAGGAAGATAGCGCACACAGCAATTTCGTTAGCAAGATGCAGCAATTTGCAGCGGCCACTCACCAGCAAACCATTAATGAACGAAATGCAGATAAAGCGGGTATAGTACAGAATGAAATCTTTGAGAACCTGAAGAAGACGATGCAGCATGCAAAGACCTATCTGAAGAATGGCATTGATACCGTTGGCATCAGCGGGGATATCTCAAAAATAAGTGAATGGCATGCCATTGCCGGAGATGGAATCTTTGTTAATATGGGTAGCGCTCAAACTTATCGTAACCTTACTACTTCTTATAACCTGTTAGGGGTATTGCAGAAACGTATCTCGCATCATAAAACTGAACTTGACAATTACCATCATAAGCTATCAAATTTTCGTTTTCAGATTGATTCTCTGGCGAGTGATTCAATGATGTTTGCATTCCCGGGTGATTCAGCTGCACTAACAAAATATCTTGGTAAACTTGCCACCATTGCCCGTGAGATCTCGCCAGCCGACAGCATTCTGCAGAAGGCGATGATTGATGTTGAAGCACTGCAAACGAAGGTCAACATGGAATCGTACCGGTTAACTACCAGTATTGATGAGCTAGAGCTGTATCAGCGTCAGCTCCATCGCCGGACATGGAGCAGGGAGTTTACGTATTTGTGGCAGCCAACAACCTACGACAGATCATTTACGACAATACTTGGTTATTCACTTGCAAAAAGCTGGCTTACATTCCGGTTCTATGCACAGAATAACTATGGGAAAATCCTGTTCATGCTGTTCCTCATCTTCATGACCACTCTATACATCCGATCACTGAAAACAATATATCGTCAGCGTGATTTAATAAGAAATGACTATGAGGGCCAACTGGTGTTGAGATATCCGGTACTGACGGCAATACTTATAATAGTAAACGTTTTTCAATTCATTTTTCCGGCGCCACCGTTCGCATTTAATGCCTTACTATGGTCAGTTTCGGCCGTCTCACTGACGCTGTTATTCCGTCGTTTCATCATTGGCTACTGGATGAAGATCTGGATAGCTTTATTTTCACTGTTTATCGCGGCCAGCGTGAACAATTTAATACTTCAGGCATCGAGAATAGAGAGATGGTTCATGTTTATGCTGGCTGCCTCCGGTATCTTGGTTACCTGGATAGTATTTAACAAGCGAAAGAACTGGCGCCAGCTAAGAGAGCAATGGATCATTTATTTTATCGGCTTTCTCCTGCTTCTTGAACTTGCCTCCATAATAGCAAACTGTTACGGACGCTATAATTTATCTAAAACACTGCTAACAAGCGGCTACTTTAACGTTGTAATAGCGATCATGTTTCTATGGACTGTACGCCTGATAAATGAAGGTCTGGAGCTTGCATTTAATATCTACTCAACACAGGACAGAAAACTTTTCTATCTTAACTTCCAACGTATCGGCAACAGGGCGCCAAAGCTTTTTTATCTCTTTCTTATAGTTGGCTGGTTTATATTGTTTGGCCGTAATTTTTACGCATTCCACCTGGTCACCGGGCCGGTTCAAACTTTGCTTTCTGAAGAACGAAGTGTTGGGGACTATACATTTACAATCAATACGCTGCTTTTATTTGTGCTCATTATGGGGCTGTCAGTAGTGATATCACGAATTGTCTCTTACTTTGCAGCTGACCGCCATCTCAATAATGAACATCCTGGTAAAACTGAAGGCACCGGAATTGGAAGCTGGCTATTATTAATCAGAATATTCATTATCACTTTAGGGTTGCTACTATCCTTTGCCGCAGCCGGTATTCCTATGGACAAGTTAGCTATCATTCTTGGTGCTTTAGGAGTTGGGATAGGCTTTGGTTTACAAACACTGGTGCACAATCTTGTTAGTGGACTTATTATAGCGTTTGAAAAACCTGTAAATGTCGGTGATATTGTCGAGATTGATAAACAATCCGGCGTCATGAAATCAATAGGATTTCGCAGTAGTGTCTTATCAACATGGGACGGGGCGAATATGGTGATGCCAAACGGAGATCTGCTTAATTCTCATCTCATAAACTGGACGCTCGGCGGCAACCGGCGGCGCATGCAGTTAACAGTAAACGTTGCTTTAAACTCAGATCTTGAAAAAGTGCAGGTATTACTACAGAAAGTTTTAGATTCAGATGACCGGATATCAAAACAAAAGAAACCTCTGGTACTTTTTGACGAATTTGTCAACAGTTCAATTAATGTAAAAGTTATATATTGGCTGAATGACTACCGAAACGACATTACTACAAAAAGCGACCTGATTATCGCCATTCAAAAAGCATTTCAGCAAAACGATATTACATTTCATTAGTAATGCCATTATCAGGCCGACCAATATAACTTCAGGCTTTAGAACCCGGTAATTAAGGAAATATTAAAACTGCAGCAGGTCTATGATAGAGTGAGGTTACCTAATTCCTTTTATACGCGTTTTATCTTTTTCCAGGTAATATGATAGTAAAGCAGCACCATTCCCCGGACTAGACTGTGCATGAATACACCATTATGGCTGAGTACAATTTCCTTGCACATTGCCAGGCTTACGCCAGTTCCGGTATAATCCTTGTTTCCATAAAGTCGCTGGAAAATATTAAATATTTTTTCTGCATAGGCCTGGTCAAAACCAATTCCATTGTCCAGGATAGTTATAGCATAATAGTCTGCGTGTTGATCTAATTCCTGTAGTTCTTTTATTTCTTCCTTGTTAAGAGCCCTGGCAGTAATTGAAATAGTAATATTTTTATCCCGGGAATTAAATTTCAACGCATTCGAAATTAGGTTTCTAAATAATTGTGTCATTTACTCAGAGGTTGTTTGGCAAAACCATATCGACTTACTAAAACTAGGTACTGGAAATAAAAAGACTACTCAAAAACACAGTCAAGATATTGCGAAATTTAACCAGTGGTTAGCAAACTGCATTGTAATTCATATAAACAAAATTCCTATACCTAACTAAAGCATAGTAAACTATATACGGGTTACAGATATTAGTGTTCGACTCCCGTCACCTTCCGCTAAAAATCCATAAAATCCGGCCCTTATTCATGAAAAATGTTGAGGAAGGCGATCAATTGTGGATGGCTAGGTGTTTATGTCTTTCACTTAAAATGAGCGCATCAGACTTATTTTGGCTGAAAATCAGCCAGTTATGGACATAAAAAAAGACAACTTTTAAAAGTTGTCTTTTTTTATTTTTTTCCCAGTTCTTCGACATGGGAAATCTGGCTTGTGGAGTCGGCGGGAATCGAACCCGCGTCCAAACATATCCGCCGAAAGCTTTCTACATGCTTATTTACGCATTAGTTTGTCGGGACCTTGCCAGGGGCGCAACTAACCAGCCTGGTCCTTATCCGTTTAGTTTCAGTACTCACTCACAGAAACCATGAGTACCTATTCCGCTAAGGTTTTGATTAGGCGGCGGCAGTTCTAGCAGACAGCAACTGCGGCGGCCAAAATGGGTGCGCTAATCGCTGATTAGGCAGCCATGGCGTAGTTAGATTCGCCAATTAAAGGTTGTATATTCAGATTTACGTGCTAATTATACAACGCACGACATGCTTACACTTTCAAAGATCTATGCTGTCAAAACCAGGCGACCCCAGTTTGCTTTCGCAGCTTACAAAGATATGACTATTTTATCAAATTTCAATAAATAGTCAGACTATAGTTACGCTATGTTAGTGCTGCGTTTGAGAACGCAGCACTAACATAGCGTAACTATAGTCTAAATACGAAAAAAGAGGCCTATAATAGGCCTCTTTTTATATAATCAAATGATTATCAGTCTATTTAAAAATACTTCGCCAGATATCCAGTCCATTCGCATATAACAACAGACCAAACAGGATGATCATCCCAACAATCTGTGCATATTCCAGGAATTTCTCGCTTGGTTTACGGCCGGTAATGATCTCGTATAAGAGGAACAGTACATGACCACCATCCAGCGCCGGAATCGGTAGGATATTCATAAATGCCAGGATGATTGACAACAACGCCGTCATTTCCCAGAAAGCAATCCAGTCCCAATGAGCAGGGAACAGGTTACCGATGCTGATGAAACCACCCAGGGATTCATTGGCTTTTACTTCTTTGGAAACGAAGATCAGACGCAGCTGCTGTACATATTTCACCAGTGTATTGATACACTTAGAGAAACCTGCAGGAATCGCCTGTAATAAAGTATATTCTCTGGTAGCGAATTTGAAATCCTTTTCCGGATTAGCAGGCGCCATACCAACTGTACCATTTTCGGTAACGTGTGCGAATAACTGAATAGTATCGCCGTCACGTAAAACCTGGATAGGAACAGTTTTATTCTTGTAGCTCTGTAATACCTTTCTGAACTCATGGAAATAGCTCGCAGGCGCTCCGTTTACAGACAAAGTTCTGTCGCCTTTTCTGAAACCGGCTTTCTCTGCTGCTGATTTCGGCAATACGGTATCCACTTCAAACGGAATGCGCACATCCATCAAAGTGCCTTTTCTTTTGATCATTTCACGGATAAAACCAGTGGGGATCTTGATGTCAACAGGCTTGCCATCACGCTCTACCTGGATGCTGGTTGCTTCGCGAAGAATGATCTCTGCCGGAATAGAACGGAAATTTTCAACTGGTTCCTTATTCACAGATAATACCATGTCTCCGTCTTTCAAACCAATACTACCAGCCAGGGAGTCAACCGCAATACCATAAGTCAGGTTTTTGGTCGGCAGATAGCTTTCGCCCCAATGCCACAACATCATCGCGTAGATCAGGAAACCAAGTATCAGGTTAACGGTAACACCGCCAATCATGATGATCAGACGCTGCCAGGCTGGTTTTGAGCGGAATTCCCATGGCTGTGGCGGTTTTGCCATCTGCTCACGGTCCATGCTCTCATCCACCATACCGGATATTTTTACATATCCGCCCAGTGGCAACCAGCCAATACCATATTCTGTATCTCCTTTTTTCTTTTTAAACAAGGAAAACCAGGGGTCAAAGAACAAATAAAACTTTTCAACCCTTGCTTTAAAAAGCTTGGCGGGGATAAAGTGCCCAAGCTCGTGTAAAACGACCAGTATGGATAGTGACAGTATCAACTGCCCGGCCTTTACCAATATTTCTTGTGTGGTCATGTAGATGAATCTGACAGTAAATATATAAAGTTATTAATCTATAGATAGTCCGGCAAATATAGGCGGTTCAACTGCAGTACAGCGTTAATGTAATATTAAATCACTATAGCATTGATCATGGAATTTGCATATTCCCTGGCAGCCTGATCGCTTTCATAATAGTCATGCAATGTAGGTTTTTCTACAAATGCAATCTTCGCCATCGTCTCTTCTATCACCTCCGTCATCTGCAGGAAACCAATCCTGTTCTTCAGGAAAGCATGTACCACTTCTTCATTTGCAGCGTTCATGACACAGGCTGCATTTCCTCCCTTGTGCATTGCCTCAATAGCAATGGCCAGGTTACGGAAAGTCTTGGTATCAGGCTGTTCAAATGTCAGCGTAGGATTATTCTTGAAAGAGAATTTCGGGAAATCGTTGGCTAATCTTTCCGGAAATCCTAAAGCCAGTTGTATCGGCAATTTCATATCAGGTACGCCCAGCTGCGCTTTCAGCGAACCATCCACAAATTCCACCATAGAGTGAATGATCGACTGCGGATGTATCACTACCTCGATCTTTTCAGGCGGCAGATTGAATAACCAACGGGCCTCAATCATTTCCAGGCCTTTATTCATCAGTGTTGCACAGTCAATGGTGATCTTCGCGCCCATTCTCCAGTTAGGATGCTGCAACGCATGATCTTTTTTCACATTGATCAGGAAATTAGGCTTTTTACCAAGGAAAGGACCACCGGAAGCAGTCAGGATTACTTTATCCACTTTCCGCAGGTCTTCGCCTAACAGACACTGAAATATAGCTGAGTGTTCAGAATCTACAGGTACGACAGGAACATTCCGCTTGTTGGCTGCTGCCATCACGATATCGCCTGCCACTACCAGGGTTTCTTTATTTGCCAGGGCAATCGGCGTACCCTGTTCAATGGCAGCCAGAGTCGGCGCCAGACCGGCAAAGCCCATTACAGCCGCCAGCATCATATCAATTGTATTCCAGGCAGCTACTTCCACCATGGCTTTCGCACCCGCAAATACCTTGATACCTTTATCGAATAATGCGTCCTTCACCTTCTCATACTGTGTTTCATCGGCTATTACCACCGCATTCGGACGAAATTTTAAAGCCTGTTCTATTAAAAGGTTGGCATTCTGCCCCCCCGTCAATACTTCCACGCTGAACTTGTCAGGATGTGCTTCAATCACCTCCAATGCCTGGATGCCAATAGATCCTGTGGAGCCAAAGATGGCTATGTTCTTCTTACTCATTGCTGCAATAATAAGGGAAATAAGAGAATTAGGAATTAAGAATTAAGGATTAAGAATTATTTGCAGATATCTCCACAAATAATTCCTAATCCTTAATTTTTTAATTCTTAATTACATAAGGAACTTACTCAGTTCATCCGCCAGTGTCCTGTCATTACTCAGACGCGGCACCTTGTTCTGCCCGCCGAGTTTACCTACCGACTTCATATAATCGATGAACCCGTTCTTGCGTACTGGTCTGATTTTCAACGGTTGCAGAATACTGCCCGTCAACAGGTCGTTGTAATAAATGTTCTTCTCCTGCATATAAGCATCTACCTTTTCCGCAAAAGCACGCAGATCGGCAGGCGCCTGCTCAAACTCTACAAACCACTCGTGGAAAGGCAACTCTCCATCCGGCGCTACCATCGGCGCTACGGTAAATTCAGTGATCTGCAGGTTTTCTTCCTTCGCCGCACGCATCAGACTATACTCCACTTCCTCTCCGATCACATGTTCGCCAAATGCAGAAATGAAATGTTTAATACGTCCTGTTACCAGCAAACGGTATGGATTAGTAGAAACAAATTTTACAGTGTCGCCAATGTTATAAGACCACAAACCGGCATTGGTGCTCACCACCAACGCATAGTTCACCCCCACCTGTACATCACGTAATGATAGACGGGTAGGATTCGCGTCAAATATTTCATTGGCCGGAATGAATTCGTAGAAAATGCCGGAATTGGTGTTCAGCAACAGCCCTTTGTGTTCCTGCGTATCCTGGAAAGCAAAGAAACCTTCAGATGCCGGGAATGTTTCAATGGTATTGATCGGACGACCAACAGCCGCCATCAGCTTCGCACGGTAAGGTTCGAAGTTCACCCCGCCATATACCAGCACATCCAGGTTTTTAAACAGCTCCCCAACCGATTTTCCACTTCTTTCGATCAGTCTGTCAAAATACATCTGCATCCATGGTGGAATACCACTGATCAGACGCATATCTTCATTAATAGTTTCATCAACGATTTTGTCCAGCTTGGTTTCCCAGTCTTCTATACAATTCGTTTCATATGTCGGTAACTGATTCGTACGCAGATAACGCGGTACGTGGTGATTCACAATACCACTCAGACGGCCATAAGGAATACCGCCTACCCTTTCCAGGATAGGAGAACCGGATAAAAATATGAGTTTACCATCCGCAAATTCCGTTCTGCCTGTTTCTGACATATAATTCAGCAGGGCATTACGGGCCGTATCTATATGATTGGAGATCGAGTCCTTTGTAATAGGAATATATTTTACACCACTGGTGGTGCCGGAAGTCTTAGCCAGATAAATGGGCTGACCTTTCCACAATACATTCTGTTTACCATCCTTTATCTTATTGATATAGGGCTTGAACTGTTCATAATCCCTTACAGGCACCGCCTGCTTGTAATCATTGTAGTTATTGATATTTCCGAATTGATGATCGTTTCCGAACTCAGTTTTCCTGCCTGTTTTAATCAACTCCTCCAGGATCGCCTCCTGGTCTTCTACCGCCCGTTGCATTTCCTTCCTGATCTTGTTGGCAACAATGGAAGCAAATGGTTTGGCAAGCAGTGATTTAAGCTTCATGCCCTTTTATTTTAAGATAAGAGAAAGGACAAATGTATAAAATAAAAATTGTTATAATAGCTCATATTACAAGGGTTTTCAGCGGATTGAGTAATAAGCCGGATAGCAGTGCTGATAAGGTTTACAGCGAAATCAGCCGTATAAGCAAAGATTGTAATTATCTATATTAAAATAAAGTATGTATCTTTGAAAATATAAATTGTATTTCTCAGCGGAATCAGCCTGTTTTCAGGTCTGATGGCAAAAAGCTGAGAAAACTTTGTCAATTAGAAAACAATTCCTAATTTTGCAGGAAATTATTTTTGGATAACTATGTTTGCAGTTGTAAAAATCGCAGGTCAGCAATTCAAAGTACAAAAAGACCAGGAAATCTTTGTACAGCAGTTGCAGGGAAATATTGGAGATAAAGTGCAGTTCTCTGAAGTGTTGTTAGTAGATAATGGTGGTAAGCCGACCGTAGGTACTGATGTAAAATCAGTGGTAAAAGCAGAGATCCTGAGCCATGTTCAGGGTGATAAGGTAATTGCTTTCAAAATGAAACGCAGAAAAGGTTTCAGAAAGAAAGTTGGTCACCGTACACACTTTACAAAGATCCGGATCAACGAGATTGCTTAATTTTTATTTGATAAAGTTCTAAAATCGTACATAAGAAATGGCACATAAAAAAGGTGAAGGTAGCGTTAAGAACGGCCGTGATTCCCAAAGCAAAAGGCTGGGAGTAAAAATTTTTGGTGGTCAGGCAGCCGTATCTGGTAACATCATTGTTCGCCAGCGTGGTACCGTTTATCACCCAGGAGCTAACGTAGGAATTGGTAGAGATTTTACCATTTTCGCAGTTGCTGATGGCGTTGTTGAGTTCAGAAAAGGACGTGAAAACAGAACCATCGTTTCCGTAAAGTCAATTGACACCACTGCTCAGGCGTAAGTCTGGAACAGTGTTTGCCATAAAGTTTTTTCTAATACCCAATTTTAATTACTAACCCAAAATTCAAAAAACAATGGCAACAATTAAAAAAGCGGCTAAGAAAGCTGCTCCTAAAAAGGCTGCTGCTAAGAAAGCCGCTCCTAAAAAAGCTGCTGCTAAGAAAGCCGCTCCTAAAAAAGCTGCTGCTAAGAAAGCTGCTCCTAAAAAAGCTGCTGCTAAGAAAGCTGCTCCTAAAAAGGCTGCTGCTAAGAAAGCTGCTCCTAAAAAGGCTGCTGCTAAGAAAGCTGCTCCTAAAAAAGCTGCTGCTAAGAAAGCTGCTCCTAAAAAGGCTGCTGCTAAGAAAGCTGCTCCTAAAAAAGCCGCTGCTAAGAAAGCTGCTCCTAAGAAAGCTGCTGCTAAGAAAGCCGCTCCTAAAAAAGCTGCTGCTAAGAAAGCTGCTCCTAAGAAGAAAGCTGCTGCAAGGAAAAAAGCTGGTAAACCAGCCGAAAATCCAAACTCAACTCCAGCGACTACCATCGCTCCAGAGTTGTAAGCTCGACTTTACAAACTGTAAAATAAAAGGTCCTGGCTACCGCCAGGATCTTTTTTTATTTATATATACCCCACCCTCTGTAAATTCGCATTTCAATTCTACTTATGCTCGATAATTACGCTATTGCCGATAATTTCTCCCTGATCTCCAAACTCATGGACATACAGGGAGATAATAGTTTTAAAGCCAAATCTTTCGCCAGCGCCGCATTTACCGTGGAGAAACTCCCTATACAATTGCAGGTTACGCCTCCGGAAGAAATCGCTAAAATTAAAGGCATCGGTGACTCCATCAGCAAAGCTATTCAGGAAATGCTCCAGACTGGCAAATTCGCCGCCCTCGAAGCATACCTACTGAAAACACCTCCAGGCATCCTGGAGATGATGAAAATAAAAGGCCTCGGCCCTAAAAAAATAGCAACCATCTGGAAAGAACTGGAAGCGGAAAGCCTCGGGGAACTGCTATACGCCTGTAATGAAAACCGCCTTACCCTACTCAAAGGCTTTGGACAAAAAACACAGGACGCCGTTAAACAAAGCATCGAATTCTATTTCAGCAACCAAGGCCGCTACCTCTACGCTCAGGCAGAAGCACTGGCACTTTCTCTGGAAAAAGAATTCAGTCAACTACTGACGCCCGCCGCCGTTTCATTGACCGGCCAATTCCGTCGCAATGAAAATATCATCGACGAAATAGAATTTGTCGCCGCTCTCCCCACTCCCGCCCTGCAGGAAAAATTATCCGCATTGCCGGCACTCACCGCAGCTACCGTAACCGGAGATGCGATCACATGGCAACACGAACAACACATAAAAATTAAAGTCTACACCGCCTCCGCTGAAGATTTTAATAAAGTACTATTCACAACTACCGCATCTGCTTCCTTCCTGGAGCACTTTAATGCATCGCTTGACCTGAACAGCATTCCCGCTAATGCAACAGAAGAAGCGATCTTCACACAGGCAGGAATGGAGTATATCGAGCCTTGTCTGCGTAACGGCGGACTCGCCATCAATCTCGCTAAAAAGAAACAACTGCCGGTACTGATCACACACAAAGACATCAAAGGCATCATTCACAGTCACAGTACCTGGAGCGATGGGGAACATACCCTGCTGCAAATGGCAACCACTGCCAAAGAACAGGGCTTTGAATACCTCGTTATCAGTGATCACTCCCGCTCTGCCTTCTATGCAAACGGACTCAGTATCGAGCGTATACAGGCACAACACGCAGAGATCGATGCACTGAATAAACAACTCGCTCCATTCCGTATTTTCAAAAGCGTAGAAGCTGATATCCTTAACGATGGCAGTCTCGATTACCCGGATGAAATACTCGCCTCATTCGATCTCGTCATTGCATCCGTACACTCCAACCTTAAAATGAGTGAAGAAAAAGCAATGGCGCGACTCCTGAAAGCAATAGAAAATCCTTACACTACTATACTCGGTCATATGACCGGTCGCCTCCTGCTCAGCCGTAACGGTTATCCTGTCAATCATCAGCAGATCATTGACGCATGTGCTACACACAATGTGGTTATTGAGATCAATGCACATCCGCGGCGTCTCGATATCGACTGGGAATGGATTCCATACGCACTGGAGAAAAATGTGCTGCTGTCCGTAGATCCGGATGCACACAGCACTGACGGCTTCCACGATATTTACTACGGTACCCTCGCTGCAAGAAAAGGCGGACTCACCGCTGCGCATAACCTGAGCAGTTTCAGCGCCGCCGAACTGGAAGCATTCATCAGCAAAAAGAAAAAATAGCACAACAGCGCCAACTAAAAACGAGAGCACAATCATGAAACTGATCTATATATACGACGCACTATGCGGCTGGTGTTATGGATTTACACCTGTTATCGAACGACTGCAACAACAACTCGGACCAGCCACCGAAGTAGAAGTACTCTCCGGTGGAATGTTGCTCAGCTCCAATCACCGACCCGCTGCTGCCATGTATAACTACATCAAAGAAGCACACAAACAGGTAGAAGCTACTACAGGTGTACAATTCGGAGAAGCCTTCCTTGAACAATACCTGCGCACCGACGATATCATGGATTCAGAAAAACCAAGTATTGCACTCACCGTTTTCAAACAATACCTGCCACAAAAAGCATTGTCTTTTGCACACGATATGCAACTCGCACTCAACTATGAAGGCAAAAGCCTGAATGAAGATGCGACCTACCGTGACCTGATTGCAAAATATCGGTTGCCGGTGGATGAGTTCCTGGAAAAAATGAAAGACGATGCCAACAGATATGATACCATCCAGGAATTCAACCAGGTTGAACAATGGGGTATCACAGGATTTCCAGCCGCTATCTTCGATGATGGAACACAATATTACCTTATCGCAAAAGGATACACTCCGCTGGAGAGCCTGCTGGAAGTGATAAAGAAAATTATTCGAGGAAACTAAAAAAGAATTAAGAATTAAGAATTAAGAATTAAGAATTAAAAATTTGATTAAACTGACAAACAACCTAATAATAAGATCATCTCAATGTTGTCTTTGCCACTGGTTTAACCAATAACAACAGCAATCTCCGCTGCATTCAATTCTTAATTCTTAATTCCTAATTCCTAATTGAATACTATGTATACTATGTATAGAATCGAAATTGCTACAATAACCGACATACCCATTATTCAGCAGCTCAGAGACGAAATCTGGCGCCCTACATACAAAGACCTGCTGAGTCCTGAACAGATAGAATACATGCTGGAAATGATGTACAGCACTGCTGCACTGAGCAGTCAGATGACGGAGAAAGCACACAGATTCCTCCTGTTATATGACGACCAGCGTCCTATCGGATTTGCCTCCTATAGCAACACTGATGAAGCAGGCGTTTTCAAATTGCAGAAAATATATCTGCACAGCGATTATCAGGGAAAAGGTGTAGGAAAATTATTGTTGGATAATGTGGTGGAAAGAGTTCTGGCTGAGAATGGCAAGATCCTCGAACTGGATGTGAAGAAAGATAATAAAGCCAGGTTCTTTTACGAAAAACAGGGCTTCAGCATTTTCAAAGAGAAAGATACCGATATCGGTAATGGCTACTGGATGCTGGACTATGTAATGAGAAGACCGCTATAAAAAAATCCAGCCTGGTAAAAATACCAGGCTGTTTCCCAAGTTAACCATTAAAAGACACAACTTTTCTAATTAAAATTCTTTAGGTGTATCCGGAAAAGATGTTTCCTTCATTCACCTGTCTATAAATACTTACGATAAATGTTTAAACACGGATTTTAAGATTTTCTTTTTTTTGAAAAAAAAACGATCCTGTTTTTCATTCATTATCAATGAGATATAGCGATAAAAAAAATCCCGCATGGAAAATGCGGGAAATTGATAAATCAGTATGTGTTTTCGGTAATAATAACCTGTTTAGAATACGCGTGGGATGATCTCATGATCAACACTCCAGCCGAATCGAAAGTTCAACATCAACTCATGAGATACCGATTGCGCCCCTTTCAGATTGGATGACATAGGCGTATCATAAGAATAACCTATCTGGAACTTCTCTCCCAGTCTCGCCTGCACCAACCCGGTCACGGTCTTCTCTGAACGCCAGGAAACACCCAACCAGATCACCTCTTTCAATAATACGCTGGTATTAATATCGTACTGCAAACCACTTCCCTGGGCCTGTCTCAACAATATAGAAGGCTTCACCAGCAAATCATCATTTACTCTTGCCGCATATGCCGCCTGTAAATACATGTGTGAAATTGCCTTCACTTTATTTACACTGTTGCCCAGATCAAAGCTTTTAAAAGCCGGCGACGATAAACCCAGATAAAAGTTTTCGGCGAATAATGCAAAACCAAAACCTACCTGTGTTTTCCAATAGGCCAGATTCGTCGCAAAAGATGGATCTGTGGTTGTCAGCTGATTGTTGTTCTCTTTATACTGCGACATACCAACCTGTAATCCCAATGCCAGCTTCACCGTTTCACTCAGGTTCACACTCTGTGCTGCCAGTGCATTAAAATCAGTACGTGATTGTACAGTGATTGATTCCTTCATTGCAGAGAAACCAAGATGGGTTCCCCTGTCATTCAGCGGTGAATAGAAACTCATGGTCGCTGTTTTCGGTGCGCCATCCACTCCTACCCATTGGTTACGTCCCACTACGCTCAGACTCGCTGATTCGTCTGTACCTGCATATGCCGGATTGATGACAATTCCGTTCAACATGTACTGTGAGTAGATAGGGCTCTGCTGAGCCTTCGCCGGCACATAACAGGCAGCAGCCATCAGCAGACCCAAAAGGAATTTCTTGTTAGCAATCATCGCTATCGTTTTATTACAATGAACCCTGTGTAACGTTCTTTGTTACCACTTGCATCTGTCGTATGAATAATAAAGAAGTAAGAACCATCCGGAACATCCTGACCCTTGGTCGCACCAACGTTTCCTTTACCATTGAAGTTGTTTCGTTGATTATGATAGTTCTTCGTCGTAAATACAGTACCACCCCAGCGGTTGAATATTGTTACTTCGTTATCAGGATACTTGTCAATGTTCTCAACCTCCAGCGTTTCGTTACCCAGTCCGTCATTGTTAGGCGACATCGCCGGATGTACTCGTAATGCACCCTTGTTATCATCTCTCCATCTGCCATCTGTGATGAAACGCTCTACATAATCAGGTACGCCATCGCCATCCACATCACAATCCATACAGATCTTAATCAGACCGCTCGCTGTCATGATAGAATCAAGCGCCGGTACGTTCTGATTAGATGCTACAGTCGCTCTCAGCAAACGCATACCGAAGATCTTGTCTTTCTCCACACTGTTCACCGGTACCGGTATGTCGATCATTGTCTGACCTGGCAACAATAATATCGGGAAGATAGTCGGATCGTAATCTTTCGGCGCAACTGCCAGCAATGTATTAGCCGGAATCTCCGTTGGCGCTGGTGTATAGAATTCGTAATACACAGTTACAAGACGGGAACTTGCCCGGTTGAATCGAACAGTAAATGGTAATGGTTGTCCAATCGTATCAAAAGCAACCTTCACGGAATACTGACTCTCTGTAAAGGTCAGTTTCATAGAATCATTATCACTTACAGTATTCGATACTTCACTTGCCAGACCTGTATAGTAAGCCGGATTGCCACTGTTAAGATCAAAATCTCTCACCGCAGCTTTCACCCATCCGTCATCATCATTCAGCTCATTCTCGTTTACCTTCACTTTAAAGCTCTGTTCTTTGGAACCTTTTGGCACCACAACAGTCACCGCTTTTCCTGTCACAGTACCACCTGAAAGTGTCAGCGTACGATAAACGTCATTTGTGATATCTACAGTAACCGGAATGTCTACAGTGATAGCGCGGCTCAGTCTTACAAAGAATTCTACTTCGTCGCCTTCTTTCAGCTGACTGGTTGCTGCAAACAGATTCACAGTCGGCGTATCGATATTGTGGTTATAGATGATCAATGTCGCAACAGGATTGTCTACAAAGTTCCAGTTCACATTCGGCAGCGCAGCTGATGCATCCATCAATGTCGCCTGTACGGTTAAATCTGGTCCTGCATAAGTAATACCTGCCGGATTCACATTCACCATTACTTCACTCGATCCTTTAGGAATGATCGCATAACCTGGCAGGATAGCATAGTCCGTACCGGAAGTTGCAGTACCCGCAAGACTGTATACCACTTTCACATTGTCAAAAGCAGTCAAAGTAGGATCCTGAAAACGTATCTTGAATGCACCGGCTGTAGCTGGTTGTGTCGCATCAGCAATACGTTCGATTAACAGTTTACGTGCATCTGCTTTCGGACCGGTAGTAGCATTTTCATCATCCACTACCAGGATTTCAGCAGGCCCGATATCAACTGTCAGGTTCAGCGGGTTGCCACCATTAGCAGCCACCGCACTGGTCAATGTTACTTTTAATACCTCGTCACCCTGCAGTATCAGGTCGTCCTTGATACGCACAGGTACGGTGATCTCTTTCGAACCGGCAGGTATGATCACCGCCGATGGAAGTGGTTCGATATTAGTACCATTATAATCTACTCTGAAACTTACAGTTACATCTGAAGTGGAAGCAACCGGCATCTTAATAATAAAGGCGCCATCTTTTGCTGGTTCAGCTGCATCACTTACTTTTTCTACTGACAACGCCTGACCTGCGATCTCCAGGATCTGTAATGGCGGCACCGGCAGTACAGTATAACCTGCTGCACTTGCAGCAAACTGTAATGTCTTGTTACCTTCTACTACATGATTATCCGGTACACTCAGGAAGAACGTTACCTTGTTGCTGTCCTTTGGTAAGTTTACTACCGTCGGCAGACCAACATAATTAGTGATATCAGCAGTAGAAGACGGATCTGGTGTTACGTTGATCGTAATCGGCAGTTCTGAAGTAACCAGCGGATCAGCAAAACCAATCGTCACTCTTGTATATCCTAAACCTTTGTGTATACCGCTGGAATCAAATGTGATCTTCAGCGCTGCGATAGAAGGATCAGCTGCAGTAGCATCATCTATATACAGATCGAAACTATCCACAACGATCATCGGCAGTAAGGTCACAGCACCGCTGAATCTTACCAGCTCAGGATTTTCAATCACTTTATCAGTCAGCGCAACGATATCGAAATCAGCATGATTCACACCCGGATTCATGGTGAAGGTCGTCGGCAGACCCGTATAATCAGCGCCCGTAGCAACAGATGCCGGTGTAGCAGCAACCTGTACGAATAATGATTTAGCAGCAGTTACACCCGGAGGGAAACTTGCACGAACAGTAAATGTATTGCCTTCTTTCACACGGTTACCCTGACTTACTGGTTCTGGTGTGAAGTGAATTTTAGTATTCGCAGGATCATTGATAGTAACATCAATGATGTTAAAAGTGATCGAATCTGCCGGATAACCGTCTGTTTCTACTACCACCACCAGCTGATCATCATCGGCCAGTATGTTATCGGAACTTGCAGCTACCGGAACCGGAATAGTGACAGAATTACCACTCAATGTGATAGTCTGCGGTACGCCAGTGAAACCTGATGTAGCCGGAGAACTCAATCCTCTTGTTATTTTCACCGTCAGCGGTGTAGATGGCACAGCACCAAAAGGCATGGTCACCGTAATGAAAGCGCCAGCGCCTCCCTCTACCAGGTCCGTTCTGTCAACGGTTACTGTCGGAGCAGACATCTGTGTTTTATCTTTAATGATCACCGAAGCTGGCACTACCTGAACACCACTCAATGCTGTAGCAGCAGTGCCGCCCATTACCATAATTTCATCTCCTTCCACTACCGGGTCTGCATTGATCGTAACACCAGTTGATACCGTATTACCTCCATTATCTATGGTCAGCTGCGTGCTGTCCAGCAGATAATCGTCCGCAATGGTAGTTGAACCTGTCATCAGTGCCGGTGTGATAATAATTGGTATTTCAGTAGTATAACCTGCTGGCAGACTATAAGTAAAGCTATATCCTGAACCGCCTTCATCCATTTCTGTATGACTGGCAGTAACCGTGATCTTTTTATTATTAGGATCATCACCGGTAGCATCCAGTACAGTACCGCTGAAACCTGTAACGGTCAGTCCCGGAATAGTAGTGGCGACACCTGTCACTTTCACCGCTTCATCCAGTTCCAGGATTTTATCAGCAGTGGCAGCGAATGCACCATCTACGGTATATGTGCTCAGTCCTGCAGGTAATGTGATCGTCGCAGGAATAGAATAATCTGTTGTTGCAGCTGTGGAAGTAGCATCGTGTGACAAGGTGATGGAGATAGGCTCCTCAGCAGTCAGTGTGCTGTTTACGAAACTGATTTTGATACCGGTAGTATTACCTTCTTTCAGATCTGGTGTTACCAGCTCGATCTTCATGTCTTTATTACCTGGTATTTCACCTGTTACGTCCTGGATCGTAATCAGAGAAGAATCTACCGTGAAGCCACTCGGCGTAGTAACAATCCACAGACTTTCATCTGATTCCAGTACGTTGTCCGTTTTCGCTTTCACATTAGCAGGAAAAGTAACAGAATTCTTACCTGCTTTAATGACTAAGTTAGTAGGTAACGGACTTTCCAGATCGAGGTCAGTTGCTTTTGAACTGAGACCTCTTGATATAGTTACCGGCACATCATATAAAGAAACGATATCGTCAGGGAAAGCAATGGTAACAGCTGCACCGGCGTCTCCTTCTTCAATCGTATTCGGTGTAGCGGTCACAATCAGTTTCAGACTGCTGTCCGCATCCACATCTTTAATCGTGATGGCAGGTCCTACATAATTATATACACGACCAGCACCCACATCATCGATAGCCAGCATCAGCAGGTCGAAATGTTCAGGTACCGGACCTTCCATTATTTTATCCGGGAATACATAGAAAGGAATTCTTGTTTCTGTAGTACCAGGTGTGATCTTGAACTCAAGACCGGAATAGTAGTTCAGGTCAAAATCCACCTGGTCTTCTGCCGTTGCATTATCCCAGTCCACATACACATCCAGCATATTGATCGTTACCTCCGAAGTAACACCTGGCGGCAGGTGCAGGGAGAGATACCCGTTATATCCCTCAGGTACCGGCCTGGGTGCATCCGGAGATACACAATCGGCCATGATCTGTGAATAATTCGGGTTGAGGAACGTACTATCCTTGATCTGAATATCTTTCTGGCTGGCCACACCAATACCTAAGATCGTACCCTGGAATCGCAGGGACAGGTTTTCGGTGTTTTCCAGTACTTTATCTGACTTTGCGCTGAAGTTAAAGATCGCAGTACCTGTCTGATTAGCAGGGATCACGATATTCGGCGGTACGACGTAATCAGTATCACCGGCAGTAGAAGTAGCTACGCGGGAGAAACTGATCACGATATCTTCCGGACAGGTAATACCGATCGGCAGTGTAATTCTCGCTTTGGAAGAGTTACCCTCATACAGCGAAGTACTATCAATATTCATGGTGAGCGTTCTTGGCTCGTCATCCACGATGGTATAATCCACTTCTGAAGTACCGGAAATACTTAACAGAGAGGTACAGGTACTTACGAGTTTCAGACGTAAGGAACGGCTGTACTGCAACTGATCGTTTCCGACAACATGCAGGTTAGGGATGGTGACTGTCTTAGGAGTTGTATAGTCGCCGGCAGGTACCAGGAATGCCTCTTGTGAGAGGGTAAAATCAGTACCCGGAACGGCAGGATGTGCATAATTAGCGGAGTAAGCGGCATCGTATCTTACCAGTACATAAGCAGGCGCGTTCAGCTTACCGCCGGATACCGTCAGGGTCAGACCCTGTGCAGGCTGTTCGCCGTCAACAGTATTACCCTCATTACCAGACAATGTACCGTTGGAGAACTTAATACTCACAGCAGCAAATCCCGGAACAGGGATCGTATCGATCATCGCCTTCACGGTATCGAACTCCGTCATCGTCGTACCGTAACCGGAAAGGAGACGATAAGTCTTGAAGTTCATCGGATCAGGATCCAGTGATCCATCACGGAAGATAGCACCCAGCGATTTCATGATACCCATGGAACGGCCGTTACCATCTATACCATCGGCAACCGTATTATAAGGGAAAGAACCCGCATCATTTACATAGAAACGGTGACCAGGCACAGAAACCTCCCATGAATCGAATTTACGCAGGGCACGGTATACGTGGCTGCGGGGCGCTTCAGGAGTGGTAGCACAGCTGGCATCACGGTACACGCCGACGGTTGTTCCGGCAGCGTTCATAAAGCCATAGGCACAAGGACTGGCCGCATCAGGATCATCTCCCGCGGCAGCACCCATTACGACCTGCTCTGACTGATACAGCATAGCTTTGGTGAAACCACTGACCTGCGGCATGTGCAGCACATAGTCCATGAAGAAATAGTTCGTATTCTTCACGTAAGACACAATGATGGTAACCGTACCGGTTTGTCCGGTAGGATAGTTTTTATACCTGTCTACGATAGTACCTACAATGTGCACTTTATACGGATCCCAGTATTCACCGGTACCGGATACAGGAGAGATATAGCAGACAGTCGGACTTTTCAGATTAGCACTGGCGAGATAGCCGCTATTCTTAAAATCTAAAAAAGCCCTCATACCCTGAGAGCTGTCTGTTCTGATATAACTTTCGAGTAAACCCTTACGCGTGACCTTAATTCCACCGTCACTGAGAATCTCTATCTTCAGGTCATTGAATGCAGGTGTACCTCCGGTGGGGTTGATCACAGCCCTGACAGTCTGTGCATTCACCTCACTGCAGATAAACAGTAATAAAAATAATGGCAGCACTATCCTGCAAAGGGCATTCTGCGCTTTACTTAACGCAGCTGCAATGCTACGTCGCATAGGATCGGGAAGCTTCAACATAGTACGTGTTCAGTTGTATAATCCATCAAATACTTAATAGGTCATTGTTCAATAAAGATGGCTATCCTGGACACAGGTGATGGCGCCAGATTTTTTTGGCGGTTCATCAAACAATTCACATCAGGTCCTCCCCAGGAACCACCCTCGTATTATCTGATAAAATAAAAGACAATACATATATATTAAATACAAACATATTTGTTTTTTGATACTTACACAAACTTATTTATGTGTTTTGTGAATATATCAGGGTCAGAAATGTGGATAAGTCACCGTAAGTGTTAGTGGTCAGCTTTTTGCAAATCCACATTTTCGGTGGAAAAACTATTAATTTTTTATTTAATAAGAGTGGTAACATATAATTGATAGCCGCGAGGGGGTAAAAGAGGGCTGAAAAGTACAGGTGTTCTGTTCAAAGAAAGAAAAAAAGAACAAATGCATAGTTTAAACCCATAAAATAACACTAGATTTGCACAAAACAAGAATAAATGTCTACAGTAGCAAACTCTAACATCGACTTTAACCTTGCCTACAAGGTAAAAGATATGTCTCTGGCTGAATGGGGACGTAAGGAAATTGAACTTGCAGAAGCCGAGATGCCCGGTCTGATGTCTTTAAGAGAAGAATACGGTAACACCAAGCCTTTACAGGGTGCGCGTATTGCCGGTTGTCTGCACATGACTATCCAGACAGCTGTACTGATCGAAACCCTGGTACACCTGGGTGCTGAAGTACGCTGGAGCTCCTGCAATATCTTCTCTACACAGGATCATGCTGCTGCTGCTGTTGCTGCTGCAGGTGTACCTGTATTTGCATGGAAAGGTCTGAACGAACAGGATTTTGACTGGTGTATTGAACAGACCCTGTTCTTCGGTAGCGCTGACCGTCCGTTGAACATGATCCTGGACGATGGTGGTGACCTGACCAACATGGTATTCGATAAATACACTGAGCTGATCCAGCACATAAAAGGACTAAGTGAAGAAACCACTACCGGTGTTCACCGTCTGTACGAGCGTATGGAAAAAGGCACCCTGCCTGTTCCTGCGATCAACATCAACGACTCTGTTACCAAATCTAAATTTGATAACAAATACGGTTGCCGCGAATCCTGCGTAGATGCGATCCGTCGTGCTACTGACGTGATGATTGCCGGTAAAGTTGCCGTAGTTGCCGGTTTCGGTGACGTAGGTAAAGGTTCTGCTGAATCCCTGAGAGGTGCAGGCGCCCGTGTAATCGTTACTGAAATTGACCCGATCTGTGCACTGCAGGCCGCAATGGAAGGTTACGAAGTGAAAAAGATGAACGACGCTGTTAAAGAAGCAGATATCATCGTTACCACTACCGGTTGCCGCGATATCATCACCGGAGAGCACTTCAAACTGATGAAAGATAAATGTATCGTATCTAATATCGGTCACTTCGATATCGAGATCGACGTTGCATGGTTGAACAAAAACTACGGTAATACCAAAGTTGAAATCAAACCACAGGTAGATAAATACACCATCGATGGTAAAGATATCATCCTGCTGGCTGAAGGTCGCCTGGTAAACCTGGGTTGTGCTACCGGTCACCCGTCTTTCGTAATGAGTAACTCCTTCACCAACCAGACACTGGCTCAGCTGGAACTGTGGCTGAACGCAAACAACTACGAAAACAAAGTATACGTTCTGCCTAAGCACCTGGATGAAAAAGTTGCCCGTCTGCACCTGAAGAAAATCGGTGTGGAACTGGACATCCTGACACCAACACAGTCCGCTTACCTGAACATCCCTGCTGAAGGTCCGTTCAAACCGGATTACTACAGATACTAATCTGATTAATCATTATATTCGCAATAGCCCATAGCTGAACAGTTATGGGCTATTGCTTTTTAGTTGTATAACCCATTATCTGTCACGATGGAGTATCCACGTAATTCCACTAATTTTGCACTATGACCAAGCTAAGCGTAAACATCAACAAATTTGCTACTCTCCGTAATGCGCGGGGTGGCAATATGCCGGATATTCTGAAAGTGGCGCAGGATTGTGAGCGTTTCGGCGCAGACGGTATCACCGTACACCCAAGACCGGATGAAAGACATATCCGCTACCAGGATGTGATTGACCTGAAACCATTGGTAACAACAGAATTCAATATCGAAGGCTATCCTTCTAAAGAATTCATGGATCTCGTATTGTCCGTGAAGCCACATCAGGCTACCCTCGTGCCCGATCCGCCAGATGCCATTACTTCCAATACCGGCTGGGATACCATTCAGCACCAGTCCTTCCTCCGTGAAGTGATCGGTACACTGAAAGCTGCCGGTATCCGTGTTTCTATCTTCCTCAATGCAGAAACTGATAAAGTTGAAGCAGCTAAAACTGCCGGCGCTGACCGTATAGAACTCTATACCGGCCCCTATGCGGAAGAGTTTGAACGTGCCCGTACGCAACCACAGAACCTCCAGTTATTCAACGCCTATAAAGACACTGCACGCGCAGCTACTGCTACTGGCCTGGAACTGAATGCCGGACATGATCTGAATCTCGATAACCTGCGCTTCTTTAAACTGCATATTCCGCAGTTAAAAGAAGTATCCATCGGACATGCACTCGTATGTGATGCGCTGTATTATGGTCTGGAAAATACCATCCAGCTGTACAAAAGACAACTCACAGAGATAGAATAGCCAATACATGATATTGCATAAAAAAAGGGATGACGTAACTGTCATCCCTTTTCTTTTATTCCTTAATACCGCCATTCCTTTAACGGTAAATTAATCCCCAGTTGATTGAGCGCCTCACTCCGCTGATACCAGGAACGGGCATATCTTAACTGCAACCTCCTCGTAATGATCCCCAGACCGCCTGAAAAACCACTCATGCCCTTTTGCTGCGGCATCCCCAGCTCCTGCCGGCGAAGATGATTATACGCCGTTGTCAGCTCAATGTAACGCCCTATCTCCCATTGCGCAGCCAGGATAAAATGCCGGAATATTTTATCGGCTGTTCCTCCCGTACGCGCCGTATCGCCATCAGAAATAACCGTTCCCTCCCGGAAGTCAGGATCTGCATAACGCACATCAAATTGATGCACATGGTGGATCGTTGCTGAAAACTGTAAAGGCGCACCTTCCAGTTTCTTTGAAACACCCACCTGCAGGTCGAAAGGCAAAGGTTCCTGGTTACCCTTCGTATACGTCTTCAGCTGCACCCCCATATTACGGAATACCAGACCGGCCTGCCAGTGATGCGCTGTATCCTGGTAGTTCAGCCCTACATGAAATGCCAGTCCGGAAGCCTTGTACTGCTGATAGGCTGAATGTACATATTGCATGGTGAGACCATAAAACCACCTTTCCAGGTAACGGCGGGAAGCAGTTACCTGAATCGCCATATCCCGGGGCCAGAATGTACCCTGCGCCATGCCGGTAGCATCCGTCTCCGTGATCCTGCCATAATTGATATATTGTATCCCACCCGCAAAGGTCGTCTGGTATTTCTCTGCATGATAGCCGAAAAGCGCATGGGCATACTGTACTCCCCCGAAATAATTGGTATAATTCACCTGCAGATGCTGGTCCATAGACGGACGCAATAAGGCCGGATTGAGAGAAGATAAAGCAATGTCGTTATTCTGTAAACTCACATTTGTACTGCCTAATGCAGCCACCTGTGGTGCTACCGGAAGATCAAGGAATGAAAACACATTTTTTCCACCCAGCACCTGGGCTTTGGCAGACGGTATCAGACAACATAGGTATGGCAATGCGAGCAATAGCGCAATAATGTTCTTCCTCATAGGAAGCATAAAGCTAAAAAAAATACCGAAGCCATTCCCGTCATCTGGAGAATGGCTTCGGTTAAACCCTTAAAACAATCAACATTAGTATCCATTGCCGGTCACAACTGTTAAAAAGACCGACAGTGAAATGTTACTTCTTTAATAACGCTATATCTACCACTTGGTTCATTTCTTTTACAAAATGAAATTTCAGGCCCTTGATATAGTCGGGATTGATCTCCTTAATATCCTTTTCATTCTGCCAGCACAGGATGATTTCCTTAATACCCGCCCTTTTGGCAGCCAGGATCTTTTCCTTGATACCTCCCACCGGCAGTACCTGTCCGCGCAGGGTGATCTCGCCCGTCATCGCCAGGTAAGACTTCACCTTTCTGCCGGTAAAAGCAGACGTCAATGCCGTCAGCATGGTAATACCCGCACTCGGACCATCCTTCGGTACCGCGCCTTCCGGCACATGTACGTGAATAGTACGCTGTCCGAATAACTTCGGATCGATTTTGAACTCCGCTGCATGTGCCTGCAGATAGCTCAAGGCCGTACTTACTGACTCCTTCATCACATTACCCAGGTTACCGGTCAGTTTCAGCTCTCCTTTTCCTTCACTCAGACTGGTCTCGATAAACAGGATATCTCCCCCTACATATGTCCAGGCCAATCCTACGGCTACGCCGGGAGGATTACCCACTTTATAGATCTCATTAGAATAACGGCCTTTACCCAGGATACGCTCCACATGCTCTTCCGTCAAACTATCCGGAATTTCTTCCTCCAGCGCCACATCCTTGGCAATTGCACGCATGATAGAAGCCAGCTGTCTGTCCAGTTCACGTACACCGCTTTCACGGGTGTAATCCTGTACGATCCTTTCCAGTATACCATTGCTGATACGCATTTTAAGGGATTTCAAACCGTGTGCCTCTTTCTGTTTTGGCACCAGGTGACGCTTCGCGATTTCCACCTTTTCTTCAATGGAATAACCACTCAGGTCAATGATTTCCAGCCTGTCGCGTAAAGCGGGACTGATCGCATTGATATTATTCGCAGTAGCAATAAACAACACCTTGCTCAGGTCATATTCCAGCTCCAGGTAGTTGTCATAAAAAGTGCCGTTCTGTTCAGGATCCAGTACTTCCAGCATCGCAGAACTTGGATCGCCACGATGGTCGTTACCTATCTTATCAATCTCATCCAGGATCATTACCGGATTGGATGTTTTCACCTTACGGATGGACTGTAAAAGACGACCCGGCATAGCGCCGATGTACGTCTTACGGTGACCTCTGATCTCACTTTCGTCATGCAGACCGCCAAGGCTGAGTCTTACATACTTACGGCCGATCGCACTGGCTATAGAACGACCCAGGGAGGTTTTACCAATACCCGGAGGACCCACAAAACACAGGATCGGCGACTTCATGTCACCTTTCAGTTTCAGTACGGCCAGGTATTCCAGGATACGCTCCTTGATCTTGTCCATACCATAGTGGTCGTTGTCCAGTATCTTTTTCGCCTTTTTCAGGTCGTAACTGTCTTCTGTATAATGCTTCCATGGCAGGTCCAGCATCAGATCCAGGTGATTGTACACCACGGAGTAATCCGGTGTGCTGGGATGCATACGCTCCAGCTTCTCAATACCCTTGCGGAATAATTCTGCGGCTGCTTCCGTCCATTGTTTCGTTTCTGCCTTACGCTGCAATTCCTTTACCTCACGGTCGTTAGAATCGCCCCCCAGTTCTTCCTTGATGGATTTCAGCTGCTGCTGCAGGAAATATTCACGTTGTTGTTTATCGAGATCTGCCTTGGTTTTATTGGTAATCTTGTTTTTCAGCTCCGCCAATTGCAGTTCCACCTGTAACAGCTTCAGTAATAACTCTGCACGGGTGCGCAGGTTATTGATTTCCAGCAGCTGCTGTTTATCTTTCAGATCACAGTTCAGGTTGGAGGATACAAAGTGCACCAGGAAAGACTCATTTTCAATGTTCTTCAGGATGATGCTGGCTTCAGATGGCAGATTAGGTGATAACTGAATGATCTGACCTGCCAGGTCTTTGATGGAGGAGATATAAGCGTCAAATTCCGGATCGTCTGTCACTATTTCATCCTGCAACAATTCGATACGGGCTTTGAAATAAGGATCTTCCGAAACTACTTCACTGATTTTGAAACGTTTACGACCCTGAATAATGATGGTTGTGCCACCATCCGGCATTTTTATCAGTTTAACAATGCGGGCTACAGTGCCTACATTGGAAAGATCTACAAGGTTGGGATCCTCAACGGTACTATCCTTTTGTGCAACCACACCGATCAGCTTATCTGCCTTATAGGCATCATTCACTGCCTTTATGGATTTGTCTCTGCCAACTGTGATTGGCAGCACTACGCCAGGAAAAAGTACTGTATTTCTAAGTGGCAATAACGCCAGTTCATCAGGTATTTTATCATCTTCCAGCCCATCAGTCTCCTCGTTCAGAGGGATAATCGGCATGAACTCCATCTCTTCTTCCGAGTTTGCAAAATAGAATTTATTCATCTGCGTAATTTAAACAGAAAAGCGGCCAATTTGTCAGCCTGCGACCTCTTTTCCTTTCTTTTTTATAAGCATAGGTATATTGTCAAGATTAATGCCACGAACAGAAAAAGCTAAAATTAAAAAAGTCACCCCGCTTTCAGACGAGGTGACCTGCAATATGATCTGACCGATATCTTATAATGTCACACCTACACCCAGCTGAATCGCCTGGTTTTTCCAGTTACCTCTGTCCGTTACAGTGCTTACACCTTTAACGTCAGTGAAGCCAACGATGTAACGGGCACTGATATTAATGATAGGCAGCTGTAACCACAGACCGGCAACGCCGGATACATCGCCGCCTTTGAAAGCTTCGTCTGCACCTTTAATCACGTTCTTGTCACTTACAAGTGCGCTGAACTGAGGACCAACCTGTAGTTTCACACGCGGGCTACCCAAAGAGATGTTTGCCAGCAATGGGATGCTCAGGTAGTTCAGTTTGATTTTTTTGTCGTTGTTGGTAGGATCATTCAGATTGTCCGGATTGATTACCTCATTAAAATTGTCTGTAGTTTTTACAGTAGAAGAAGAGAAGATCAACTCACCCTGTACACCAAAACCTTTGCTAAGATTTACCTGTGCAAAACCACCCAGGTGGTAACCGAGCTTGAAGCCATCTTTGTAACCCTGACCGTCCAGTTTACCCAGGTTTGCACCACCTTTAAGACCGAATCTTAAGAATTTTGTCTGAGCATTTACAGTAGAAACGGCAGTCACGCTGAGTACTGCGATCGCGAGAAACAGTTTTTTCATATAGTTGTTTTTTTTCGAAGAGGATGAAAATTGTATTGTTATTAAAGGTTTTTCCAGATCTGATTATAGATAACGTTCCTCACAAAGCATACCCCTAAATAACACGTAGCAAATTACGTGCTATTTTTATTAACACATGGCAACGTGTGGATAATAAAATAGGAAATTTAATAACGTGAGAAGTATACAGATTATTTGAAGGTAAGACCCAATCTTGCAGTAAAGTATCCGATCAGGCTTTTATCCTCTCCCTGGAATGGTTTAAAAACGGTATAGGACGGGGATATCGTCACCTTTCCGATCACATAGGAAGCATTGAGGGTCACATCAACTGCCCTCATTTCAAAACCGGTTTTGGTAGAAGAACTCAGGAAGCTCCTGACTGCATCGGCAGTTGGCGGTCTGTCGCCCCCCGGCGGATTCCTGTTCCACTCAGAATGCAGTTTGGGAGAACGGGACATATATTGAAACGCTTTGAGGTTGCTGTAGTAATTAGCAGTTCCCGCAGTCACGCCGATAGATGGCGTCAGCAATACAGCATCGTCATGCTTCAGTACATCCAGGAAAATAAAAGGGTGACGTACGGCGCCGACGATATTAAAGTCTGTTCCGGACAGATTCCTGCTTAAACGGCCACCGGCCAGGGTTTCCTGCGCACTGCCCCATCCGAGATCAAGGCTGATACCAGGTTGTAACCACCAGTCGCGATAATAAAAATAGGCAAACAGCTCATTGTTGATGGGCGTAACCGGAATATCAGAAGAATCAGTGAAAATATAGCGGGTGTATGATATACCGGTCAGGAATTTCCGGTTTTTAGAATAATCATACCCTATTGAAAGGTCCCATTCAAACCAGGGTTTACCTATTGCCTCAAACAGGTAATAGGAACTGGCGCTTGCAAAAAGTCCGGACTTATGATAATAGGAAAGTGTGGGGGATAAAAATGGCTTCATGATAACCGGCGTCTCATAGGTCGTTGTCTTTTTCCCGTACGCCGGACTGTTTCCATAGCCCACCCCTATGATCAACTCACTTTTCTCCCGCTTTCTCAGCAGGGAGTCCAGTTGTTTTTCCAACTCGGCTAGGGACTGACACATAGCAGCCTGACTACATAACAGAAATAAAATGATAAAGCAGCAGCGCATGCATGGAGCATTTTTATACGCCTGCAAGATAACGCAAATAGTCGATAGCCCCTAGCTGATAGTCGATGGAAACCGCCTGCCTGTCGGTGATTATGGTGTCCGGCCCGACCGGACACCGCAATCAATTAAGCCAGTTCGATAACAGTGATCTCCGGAAGGATCCCCACACGACCTGGATACCCCAGAAATCCGAAACCCCTGTTGACATACAGCCGCTGATTACCTTCTTTATAGAGACCTGCCCATTCTTTATAGATAAAACGGGCGGGACTCCATTTAAAACCAGGGATTTCCACACCGAACTGCATACCGTGGGTATGACCGGCCAGCATCAGATCAATATCAGGGTATTCTGTTCTGACCTGCGCATCCCAATGGGTAGGATCGTGCGACATCAGTATTTTAAAGGGCTGGTGAGAGGCGCCCGCATAAGCCTTTTTCATGTCGCCGTATTTAGGGAAGCGACTCATAGCACTCCAGTTCTCAATACCCAGCAACGCAATTTCCTGTCCGCCACGTTCCAGCGTCACATGTTCATTCATCAGTAAGCGCCAGCCCATGTCGGCGTGCACCTGTTTCAGCTGCTCCAGGTTTTGCGTACGCAATGCACTGTAACCATTGGCATCTTTGTCCGGCCAGGCGTAATAATCACCATAATCGTGGTTACCCAGGGTAGAATAAACCCCCATCGGCGCTTTCACCTGGCGAAACACATCCATGAGGTTGTCCATCTCGGAAGCACGGTCATTAACCAGGTCGCCGGTAAAGAGGATGATATCCCCCTTCTGGGCATTGATCATTTCCACGCCTTTGATCACGGCTTCCTTGTCAGTCAGACTACCGGAATGAATATCAGATATCTGCACGATCCGCAGCCCTTTAAAAGCAGGCGGCAGGTTTTTAAAGGAAAGTTTCAGTTTATGTACCCGGTAGTTGTATTTATTGGACAATCCGTACATAAGGGTAGCAAACATACCACCACCCAGCAGCAGGGCTACCTGGGAGAAAAAGCGGGAACGGGAGATACCGCCCGGTAAGGAAGCTGTACGTTGCGATCTCCGGGTAAAATAACTGATGATCCACTGGACACCCCGACGGAGATCGTCCAGCAGCATAAATACCGCCGCCAGTACTTTCGCAAAAACGATCCCGAAGAGCACGGTCAGGATATAAGAGCGCGTATTGGCCGGCCAGTCCTGCCAGTTCAGGTAGGGCAAAAGAGCGATCGTTATGAGTACCAGGGCAGAAACCGCCCAGTAAGTGCCGGTTGCTATATTGCGGACTCTCTTTGAAGAGTGGCTGAAAATGGCCCTAATGGCCATGAAAACGTAAAGATCCAGTAATAACAGTATGAATATCAGTACTATCGAATTCCATCCGGTGCGCATATGATTTATTTGTCCTTGCAAAAATAAACCCTTCGGTACAGCTTACATTTTTTTTGGTACCGAAGGCTGTATCCGGGTATGACGTACAGCCATCCCGGATATTGTAAGGAAAGGCAGAATTTGGATTTACTTTAACAAATTTTATTAAGTGATTCATTTTTAACTAATTAACAAGTTGTTTGTATAAGCGCTGTGAATAAATAAATAGCGGCTTAGACCTTATTATAGGCTATTCGTTGTACTTTTGTACACTTGGTTAGTTATATACTATTGTTCATATAGATACCTGCAGGATGAAGTTTACCTATTACGGCCATTCGAGTTTCGGGATAGAGATTAAAGGAAAGAAGATTGTTTTTGACCCGTTCATTACACACAACGAGTTGGCAAAAACAGTGGATATCAACAAGATAGAAGCAGATTATATCTTTTGCTCCCACGGGCATGACGATCATGTGGCGGACCTGGTAGTACTGGCAAAACGTACCAATGCAACGATTGTCGGAGCATATGAACTGACAAGCTGGGCGGGCAGACAAGGTCTTGAGCGGGTACATCCGATGAACACCGGGGGGAAATGGCAGTTTGACTTTGGAACCGTGAAATGTGTGGTTGCCCATCACTCCAGCGGTATGCCGGATGGATCCTACGGAGGTAATCCGATGGGATTCGTATTTACAACTGACGAAGGAAATTTTTATTTTGCAGGAGATACAGCGCTGACTTTAGATATGCAACTCATACCAAAGTTTGCTAAACTGGATTTTGCAGTTTTACCAATAGGCGATAATTTCACAATGGGAGCTGACGATGCAATTGTGGCGGCAGGGTTTGTTGAGTGCAAGCGTATAATCGGGGTTCATTATGACACCTTTGGATATATCAAGATAGATAAGGAGAAGACGCAGCAGCAATTTGCGGCCGCAGGCCTGGAATTGTTACTGCCGGCAATAGGAAGTAGCATTGATCTTTAGCAAAAGCATATTCTTTCACATGGTGAACGGGTCTTCGGGACATCCTCAGCCATGCCTATTTATTGTCCTATAGAAAACCTAAGAAATACCTAATCAACAATGGCAAGAGTAATTGCAATCGCTAATCAGAAAGGTGGGGTAGGGAAAACTACCAGTGCTATTAACCTGGCAAGCAGCCTGGCTGTACTGGAGTATAAAACATTGCTGGTAGATGCGGATCCGCAGGCTAACAGCACCACCGGTTTAGGTTTTGACCTGCGTAATATACAGCAGAGTTTATATGACTGTATGGTAAATGAAGGGCAGGCCAAAGATGTCATCCTGGAATCGGATACGCCGAACCTGAAAGTGCTGCCTTCCCATATTGATCTGGTAGGTGCAGAACTGGAGCTCATCAACCACCCGAACAGGGAACAGGTGATGAAGCAGGTGATCGATGCTGTAAAAGAGGACTATGATTTCGTAATAGTAGACTGCTCCCCTTCCCTGGGTCTGATCACCGTAAACGCACTCGTGGCGTCCGACTCCGTGATCATCCCTGTACAGTGTGAGTTCTTTGCACTGGAAGGTCTGGGTAAGTTGTTAAATACCATTAAGATCGTCCAGAGCCGTCTGAATACCAACCTGGCTATTGAAGGCATCCTGATGACCATGTACGATGGCCGTCTGCGTCTCAGCAACCAGGTAGTAGACGAAGTAAAACAACACTTCGAAGAAAGCGTATTCAACACCATCATTCACCGTAATACCAAACTGGGTGAAGCACCAAGCTTTGGTAAATCCGTTATCATGTACGATGCGGCCAGTACCGGTGCAATCAACTACCTCAACCTGGCAAAGGAAATTCTGCAAAAGAATAACTTTACACGTATTAACCTGGAAGATAAAATCTTAGCAATTAACAATGAGCAATCAGAGTAAGGGCAATCCTAATAAGAAAGAGGCGTTGGGTAAAGGTATCCGCTCGCTGCTGCAAAACATTGATACTGACCTGAAACAGACCACCAGCGCGCTGGGTGAACAGGTCGTGGCACAGGCTACCGGTATGGAGCGTATCCCGCTCGATCAGGTAGAGATCAATCCGAAACAGCCGCGTAGGGATTTCGACGAGAAAGCTTTACAGGAATTAAGTATGTCCATCTCGCTGCACGATGTGATACAGCCTATTACCGTGTCCAGGATAGGGGCCAAGAAGTATCAGCTGATAGCAGGTGAAAGACGTTTGCGCGCGAGTAAAATGGCGGGTCTGAAAGACATTCCTGCATATATCCGTCAGGCAAATGATCAGGAACTGCTGGAACTGGCCCTGCTGGAAAACTTACAGCGCGAAAATCTGAATGCCATAGAAATCGGCCTTAGCTACAAACGCCTCATGGAAGAGTGTGTACTCACCCAGGAGCAGGTAGCCGACCGTATGGGTAAAGAAAGAAGTACCGTTACCAACTATATACGCCTGCTGAAACTGCCACCTGATATCCAGGTTGCCGTACGCAATGGCCAGATCAGCATGGGACACGCCAGAGCGCTGATCGCCGTGGAAAACGTAGAAAAACAACTCTTCGTTTTCAATGAGATCATGCGGGACGGACTGTCTGTACGCCAGACAGAAGAACTGGTTCGTAAAGCAGCCAGCCTCGACAAGAACAACATTAAAAAGGCTGCCGGCAAAATCACCTTACCGCCTGCTTATCAGAAAATTGAAGACAATCTCGCGACCCATTTTGCAACAAAAGTGAAGCTGGACAGAAGTAAGAATGGAAAAGGCAGCGTGACCATCGAGTTCTACTCCGACGAAGAACTCGACAGCATCTTAGAAAAAATAGACTTATACGGTGGCTAGAACGTCCGGGAATATTTTCTCCTTTCATTTATCACGCATCTGTTTACTGGTAATTCCGGTTGTTATTATCTGTATGCCCGTCTGTCTGTTCGCTCAGGACAGCCTGAAAGCCGCATACCTGCGTAAACAACAACCCGATAGCCGGGTAGACTCTACTGAACTCTATATTAAAAAAGATTCAGTGCCCCCAGCGCCTGTACGCAGTCCGCACAATCCGCGAAAAGCAGCCTTTTACTCCGCTGTACTGCCAGGTCTGGGACAGATCTACAACCGCCAGTACTGGAAATTGCCGCTGGTATACGCTGCACTCGGTATCACTACCGGTACCTTCATCTTCAATATGGATAAATACCGTACCTACCGCGATGCCTACCGCATCCGTATGGACGGCAATGACGATACCAAAGACCAGTTCGAAAACCTGTATCGCAATCCCAACTCCCTCAAATCACTGAGGGACGCCTACCGGGAATACGTCGATTACTCCGTACTCGTATTCGTACTGGCCTACGGCCTCAATATCATAGATGCAACCGTATTCGCCCATCTGAAGGACTTCAATATGTCAGATGACCTCAGTATGAAGATCGTTCCCACTGTTATCAACAACCAGGCACTGGGACTCAGTCTGCGTGTGAATATCGGCAAGAAAAAAACTTACAGCCGGGGTTTAGCCCTCGGCGCAAGATGATCATCTCCCCTTCTACTAATAGAATATCATGAAAATAGCGCTTATCGGTTACGGAAAAATGGGAAAGGCAATTGAGGCAATCGCCGTTGCCAAAGGACACGAAATTGTTCATCGTATTGACCTGAGTAATCTGCACCTGCTTGAGAAAGAAGAACTCAGCAAGGCTGATGTGGCCATCGAATTCACCGGTCCGGAAACTGCCTATAGCAATATCCTGAAATGTTTTGCCGCCAATGTACCTGTCGTTTGCGGCAGCACAGGCTGGCTGGAACATCTCGGCACAGTGAAATCCGCCTGTCTGGAACAACACCAGGCATTCCTCTACGCCAGCAATTTCAGCGTAGGTGTGAATATCTTCTTCGAAATCAATAAACGCCTCGCAGAACTGATGGCTAACCAGCCCCAGTACGGTGTGAAAATGGAAGAAATCCACCACACACAGAAAAGAGATGCACCAAGCGGTACCGCTATCACCCTGGCAGAACAGGTAATGGATAAGGTACAGCGTAAAAAAGAATGGGTAAATACCGAAGAGGCACAGCCTGAACAACTGTCTATCGTCTCCAAACGTATTGACCCGGCTCCTGGTACACACAGCATCACCTATACGTCCAGCATAGACGACATCAGCATCACACATACAGCTCATTCCCGCGAGGGTTTTGCTTCAGGTGCCGTCGTGGCTGCAGAATGGATACTGGGAAAACATGGTGTATTCGGTATGAAAGACGTACTGAGCCTGTAAGAGAGAAAAACCTGTTATCTTTGCAATATTATTCTTAGATCATCTGGGAGAATCGATATGTTGTCTAAAAAAACGCAGTACGCTTTTCACGCGCTCATACACCTGGCAGAGAATGCAGATAAAGGACCCATTCTGATATCTGAAATAGCACAGGAAAAGAGCATTTCCATCAAATTCCTGGAGAATATCCTGCTGGAGCTGAAAAATGCCGGAATTCTCGGTAGTAAAAAAGGTAAAGGCGGTGGCTATTACCTGCTGAAAACACCGAAGGAAATTCCTCTTGCGAAGATCATCCGCCTGCTGGATGGCGCTATTGCGCTACTCCCCTGCGTAAGTCTCAACTATTATGAAAAATGTGAGAATTGCCGGGATGAAGCAGTGTGCGGCCTGAACGACGTAATGGGGAAGGTGAGAGATGCGACGCTAAAAATCCTTGAGACCAAAACACTGAAGGACATATTGACAAGAAATGTGTCCATATTATAATGGAAAGACTCTTTTTGTCAATTAGGAATTAAGAATTAAGAATTAAGAATTAAGAATTAAGAATTATTAATTTATCGCCTTCAGATAACAGAAAGGGCGTCCCATAATGTGGATGCCCTTTCTGTTTATAAACGGTTCGCTCCGCTCTCCGCTGCATTCAATTCTTAATTCTTAATTCTTAATTTTTAATTCTTAATTCTTAATTCTTAATTCCCCCCTCCCCCATAACTCACTAATAACCAATAACTATCACTGCCTCCTCTACACAAAGGAACCTCATTTAAAAAAAGCCTATCTTTTTTATAGAGTTTATGTATTTTTGTATACAACACAGTTGTCAATAATAATTAAAGGAAGTATCACTGGCATTCGCAGGCAACTACGGATGAATGTCAGTGTATTGAGATAAGATCACATGGAGAATATCAGTACAGCACTGGAAGGGCTAGATCCAATTGCTGCCATGCAGTATCTGGCAGCAGCATTTCCCGGAGCGGTGGCCTTTTCCACCTCATTTGGACAGGAAGATCAGGTGATTGCAGACATGATTTGGCGTGCTAACCTGCCTGTCAGAATCTTCACACTGGACACAGGCCGTTTGTTTCAGGAAACCTATGACCTGATGGACCTCACCCGCGCCCGCTACAAAAAGACATTTGAAGTTTATTTCCCGGAAACTGCTTCAGTAGAGAAATTACTACAGGAAAAAGGTCCGAACAGCTTCTACGAATCTGTTGAAAACCGCAAAGAATGCTGTAATATCCGTAAAGTAGTACCGCTGAACCGTGCCCTCCAAGGTGTAAAAGTCTGGATCACCGGCCTGCGTGCAGAACAGTCTGAAAACCGCCAGACGCTACACGCCCTGGAATGGGACGAACAACGCCAGCTGTACAAATACAATCCACTGATCAACTGGAGCTACGACGAAATGATCAATTACCTGCAGACGCAAAATGTTCCTTATAACAAATTGCACGATAAAGGCTTCATTTCTATCGGGTGCGCCCCCTGTACCCGTGCCATCGAACCGGGCGAACATCCCCGCGCCGGCAGATGGTGGTGGGAACTGTCAAAAAAAGAATGCGGCTTACATGGCTGATCTGACATTCCCTTTATAACTTGTAACTGATTTGATTCATCTGGTCCCCGAGGGACATTTAAATAAAAAGACTTATGACCAATAAAATACAGTGGGAGTTTCCGCAGGCACTGGAAGACGAAGCCATCTATATTTTACGTGAAACAGCTGCACAGTTCGAACGCCCTGCTATCCTGTTCTCAGGTGGTAAGGACTCTATCACCATCGTGCGCCTGGCACAAAAGGCATTTTATCCCGGTAAAGTTCCTTTTCCATTATTACACGTAGATACCGGCCACAACTTCCCCGAAACTATTCAGTTCCGCGACTGGCTGGTGGAATCACTGGGTCTTGATCTTAGAGTAAGATATGTGCAGGATAGCATCAACCAGGGTAAAGTACAGGAAGAAACTGGTAAATACGCCAGCAGAAACGCCCTCCAGACAGTCACCCTGCTCGACGCTATCGAAGAACTGAAATTCGATGCCTGCATCGGCGGTGCCCGTCGTGATGAAGAAAAGGCACGTGCGAAAGAAAGAATATTCTCCGTAAGAGACGAATTCGGTCAGTGGAACGCTAAAATGCAACGCCCTGAACTGTTTGATATGCTCAACGGTAAAATACAGATGGGTGAAAACGTACGCGTATTCCCTATCTCCAACTGGACAGAACTCGATGTATGGAACTACATCCGCAGAGAAAAACTGGAAATCCCATCCATCTACTTCTCTCATGAAAGAGATATCATCGAAAGAGATGGTATGTACTGGCCACACTCCCCATTCCTCAATACCACAGAAGAAGAAACGCCTTTCCGCCAGAAAGTACGCTTCCGCACAGTAGGCGATATGACCTGTACCGCCGCTGTTATTTCTGAGGCAGATAAACTGGAAGATATCATCTCCGAAATACTAGAAGCCAAGATATCTGAAAGAGGCGCCCGTATTGACGACAAACGCTCTGAAGCAGCAATGGAAAAGAGAAAACAGGCAGGCTACTTCTAGTCCTTCCTGCCGCATACGCACTTATTAACTTGTATAAAAATTATGGTGGAACACCACAATGCTCCGCCACTCAAAAAATATAACATGGAGGTTTTACGTATAACCACTTCCGGCAGTGTAGATGATGGTAAAAGCACCCTGATAGGCAGGCTGCTCTATGATACTCATTCTATCCCACAGGATAAAATGGAAGCTTTACATGCTGCCAGCAAACGCAAAGGACTTGATTTTACCGACCTGTCGTTGCTGACAGACGGCCTCGTGGCTGAACGTGAACAAGGTATCACCATCGACGTGGCGCATATCTACTTCTCCACTCCTACCCGCAAATACATTATCGCCGATACACCAGGTCACATCGAGTATACCCGTAACATGGTCACCGGTGCTTCCAACGCACAGGTATCCCTGATACTGATCGATGCGCGTAAAGGGATCGTCGAACAAACTTACCGCCACTTCTTCATCGCCTGCCTGCTGCGTATTCCATACCTGGTAGTATGCGTGAATAAAATGGACCTGGTAGAATACAGCGAAGCACGCTTTAATCAGATCGTGGAAGACTTCCAGCAACTGATCGCTAAAGCGCCGTTCAAAGCGCCTTCTATCAAATACATCCCGATCTCTTCTATCTACGGAGAGAACCTGGCTACCCGCTCAGAAAAGATCAGCTGGTACTCCGAAGAGTCCCTGCTTGAATACCTGGAACAGATCACTTTCGACCATGCTGACAGCAGTCACCCTGCACGTTTCAAAGTACAGTCAGTGATCCGTCCGAAAACAGACGCCTATCACGACTTCCGCGGTTTCGCCGGAAAAGTGGTAAGCGGACATTTCAATGTCGGTGATGAAATCATCTCCCTGCCTTCTCAGCAGAAAAGCCGTATCAAAACCATCGAACAGTTCGAAACACAACTCACTACAGCGGAAGCCCGCCAGAGCGTCGTTATCACACTGGAAGATGAAATTGATACCAGTCGTGGCAGTATGCTGTCCAAACCAGAAAATGCACCTTCCCTGCTGAAAGAAATTGACGCACAGGTATGCTGGATGGATCAGACCAAACTGGTGCCTGGTAAAGCCTATCTGCTGCAACATGGTGTAAACCGCGTAAAAGCGAAAGTACAGCAGATCCGGCATGTGATCGACGTTACCTCCAATACCATCCTGGAAGATAAAAAGGAAATGGGATTGAATGATATCGGTAAGATTACACTGAAAACTGCACATCCGATATTTGCAGACAGCTATGACGCTAATCCTGCAAATGGTGCATTCATCCTGATCGATGAAATGAGCAATTCAACAGTGGCTGTCGGATTCGTAGCATAAGCAGCTCAACTACTAAAAATAGAAAAGACGAATGCAGCTTGCATTCGTCTTTTTTTATGCAGATACTTTTAATGGACGGGTCTGAACTTCGGCCGTCCGATCTTATCGTGAATACACGCATCGATCGCTGCTTCCGTCTGCGCCGCACAATCCGGCTGTACGCCCCGCTGCTCCCAGCTGTCCGTCGTACCATGCCATACCGGCGCCATTTCTGACACCGAAATAAAAATGTCTTTATTCACCGGTAACCATACATTCATATTCGCTGCACCGGCAGACGGCTCTCCGATTACCGTCGCTCTTTTCATTTTCTGCAAGACAAACGCAAACGCCTCTGCGGCCGATGCTGTTTTACGATTGATCAGGATAAACACAGGACGCTCATAATGCGGCTCTTTTAGCCACGTTACCGTGCTATCAGTGGTATGTTCGCCTGTACGGCTGGTAAAGGTCAGTAAAGGCGTTTCTGACGGCAGAAAATAGCTTTCAAAGACAGCCCCTGTATCACTTCCTCCTCCACCGTTATTCCGCAGGTCTATGACCAAGGCGCTTGTATGGGCGACAAATGCCATCGCCGCATATAATGTTGAAAGACTCTTACGGGAAATATTGATTTCCGAAAGATGCAGATACCCCACGTTACCGGCAGCAATACGCACACTTTCAAAACCATAGTTATGATCTGCTGCTACCGGACTGTAAAAGAAAGGATCTTCACCCGACGTATTACCAACCGCCGTTGCCGGCAGTGCGGCTTTATCTGCGGCTAATAATTCCTGGCACCTCATGGGGTCATTTCTGACATACAGATGCCCGTCATGACTAAAGTCCTGCAAGCTTGTAGTCGCCAGCTGTGCAAACTCCTGCCAGCTTTTCACATTCGTAAATTTACCTGTCTGCAGCGCTGTTCGTAAGTAAGCGGCAATCGCCAATCCCTTCTCCTCCGAAACATATCTTTCCTTCAAAAGGACCGCCATTTTATCCACCGCATCAGCGATCTCTTTTTTAGCAGGCGCCTGTGCATAGGCAGCGATGCAAAAAACACTATAAATAACTGTTAACCAGCAGCTCCGGGAGTACATATACTTTCTTTTTCTGCAAAGTTCAATGATCCGGTATACTTAAAATTGGATGGATTTAGCGGAGTCTGGGAACGGCTTACAATTTCCTGAATGCTTTGGGTAAAAAGCCGGTCTGTGCTTTAAATGCCCGTATAAAATGACTCTGGTCAAAGAAGCCGCATTGATAGGCAATTTCGGTCAATGAGTAGGCGTGTTGCCTGACCAGCAGGAGGGATTTTTCCACCCTGATCCTGCGCATGTATTCACCTAATGAACAATCAAAATAAGCCGTAAAATGCCGGGATACGGTTACAGGATGTAATGCAGTCACTGTACTCAGATCCTGTAAGGAGATGTTTTCATTCCAACGGTCATGCAGCAATTCAATGACTTTATCCACACGCCCGCCGAATAATTGCCTGCCTGGTTTTGCATTGTCGCCGGCTGCCTGTAAGAGTGACAATAACTGCTGATGCACCGATAACAGACTATGCTGATCTGCTACCTGACAATCATGATAAATGCGGAGTGCCGTAAGTTTTGCCCGGGTCTGGAAAGGACTATTATGAGACGGAGAGAATGACTGATGCAGGCTGTCCAGGGCCTTAAAAGCATTATGAGACCCGGCAGTGAAGCAGGCCTCATAATGTTGTAAAAAATGATCTTCTATTTCAAGATTGATATTCAGCGAAGGATGTTGTGTATGGGTGTTGCGATGCCATTCACCTCCCGGGTAAAACACCATATTCCCTGGCAGCAACACCTGATCCGTTTGTTTACGATATTCACGGTTGCCGCCTTCCAGGATAAAAGAAAGATGGTTGTTCTGATGAAAATGCCATCCCTCAAATACTTTCTCACGATAGCTGGTCTTATTGATGATAAGTCCGTCCACATGAAAAGTACCGCTGTTTTTACCCAGATATTCCCCGTTCTCCAGCTTCATACGCGAAATTTGAAGGTTTGCGTTGAGCCAAATGTAGGAATAAGCGCTTACTTTTTAAGGTTCTTCAGCATATCCACCGTCATATTCTCCAGGTTGAATTCCGGTTTCCATCCCCAGTCCTGACGGGCCAGGTTATCGTCCATGCTCTGTGGCCAGCCATCAGCGATCTGCTGACGGTAATCCGGTTCATAGCTGATGGTGAATTCAGGGATATGTTTTTTAATCTCAGCAGCGATCTCTTTCGGAGAAAAACTCATACCACCGAGGTTATAGGAAGAACGTATTTTGACTTTATCTTTATCAGCTTCCATCAGCTCGATGGTCGCACGGATAGCATCCGGCATGTACATCATTGGCAGGTAAGTGCCTTCTGACAGGAAGCAGGTATATTTCTTTTCTTCAAGCGCTTCATGGAAGATCTCAATCGCGTAGTCGGTAGTACCACCACCTGGCGCTGATTTATAGCTGATCAGACCCGGGTAACGCAGACTACGAACGTCTACGCCATAACGGTGACTGTAATATTCACACCAGCGTTCACCGGCAAATTTACTGATACCGTAAATGGTAGTAGGTTCGATGATGGTATGCTGAGGGGTGTCTTCTTTTGGTGAATTCGGACCGAATACCGCGATGGAACTTGGCCAGTACACTTTATCAATACCTTCTTCTTTCGCAATATCCAGTACGTTCAGCAGGCTCGCCATGTTGATGTGCCATGCCAGCAGCGGGTTCTTTTCACCGGTAGCAGAAAGAATCGCAGCCAGCAGGTAGATCTGCGTGATATTATGACGGATAACCAATACGTGCAGCATCTCTTTGTTCATGACATCGAGGGATACGTAAGGACCGGTCCCCTTCAGCAGGTCGTGTTCTTCGCGAAGATCAGATGCAATTACGTTTGCATCTCCGTACATCTTCCTTAATGCGAGTGTAAGTTCAACACCAATCTGCCCGCAGGCGCCGATTACCAGTATTTTATCTTTCTTCATGCTATCTCGAATGAATGGCTTTTTTAATTAAGACGTAATATTAACAGCTTCTGTAGTAATTCAGAACAGCTCCCTTCAGCGCATGACAATGCGGTAACAATCCGGAAAATTACTTTGTAAGAGATGCACGTCCAGCGAACATTTCACGGTTTCACATTACAATATTATGACAATTACAGAAAATAGACCAGATACTTCAACTGAAAAGTAATCCCTTAGAATAGCGTAACTTTGCGATCTCAAATACAAAAATCATGTCAGCAACAACACATCTGAAATCCCTTTTTAAGGATCAATACAATCCTGACAACTTTTTTCTGATAGCCGGTCCTTGTGTAGTAGAGGATGAAGCGCTGCTGATGCATGTAGCTGAAAAAGTTTCAGGAATCTGCAAAAGACTGAATATCCCATATATCTTCAAAGCGTCTTATCGTAAAGCGAACCGTACCAGTATCAACTCCTTTGCCGGTGTTGGTGATGTGGAAGGACTGGACCTCTTACAAAAGACTAAAGAAACATTCGATCTGCCTGTTACAACAGATATTCACTCCGCTGCGGAAGCTGCTATGGCTGCTGCGTATGTGGATATCCTGCAGATCCCGGCGTTCCTTTGCCGTCAGACTGATATCCTGATCGCAGCTGCGGAAACCGGTAAAGTGGTGAATGTAAAGAAAGGCCAGTTTGTAAGCGGCGAAGCCATGAAATTTGCGGTTGAAAAAGTAAAACAGGCAGGTAATGATAAAGTTTGGCTGACCGAGCGCGGTACCACCTTCGGTTACCAGGACCTCGTGGTAGACTACCGCAATATTCCGATTATGCGTGAACATGGCGTACCTGTTATCATGGATTGTACACACTCCCTGCAACAGCCTAACCAGACCAGCGGCGTTACCGGCGGTAACCCGAAACTGATCGGCACTATCGCCAAAGCAGCTATTGCTACCGGCGCAGATGGTCTGTTCATCGAAACACATCCTGATCCATCCAAAGCGAAGTCCGACGGCGCTAACATGCTGCACCTGGATCTGCTGGAAGGATTACTGGAAGACCTGGTAAGAATCCGTGAAGTAATAAGATAAGGGACCCTTCCCCGTATTATAGTTGATAGTCCATAGACAATAGCTGGCCTGCCTTTTGTATAAAAACAAGACAGGAAAATAGCTATAGTCTATGGACTATTTCTTATCTTAGGATACGACTACGACCAACTCATTTTCAGACTATAACTATAATACTAAACACCCAAAAATTTTACTCACCATGATCAATTTACATGACGTAAAAGCAGGAGATACAGTTTTAGTGGAGTATGAAGGAAATACGGTGGAAGGTCAGGTATTGGAAGTTAACCGCGAAGACAAACAGGTTTGTGTATTAACCGGAGAACAGGAATTCTGGTATGACCTGCAGGACCTTTATTCAATTCCACTAAATGAAGAACAGTTACTGAAACTCAAGTTCAAAAAAGACGAATCGCTCTCAGTCAACGGCGGCGGACAAATTTATGTACGCGGACCATTCTCTGTAAAACTGCACACCCTTGATGACGGTCACCCCGCCACCAGGTTGGATTACCGGGACGAACACAGGGAAATTAAAGGTTCCATCACCGTCAATCAGTTGCAGAACCACTATCACGCAATGACCAATTTCCATCTGGATTAAGATAATCACCAAACAAAAAATCCATCCGCTTTTGGCAGATGGATTTTTTGTTTGCGCTATTAAAAAGATTAGCTGTTAAGACTAACGTATTAAAGTCAGTGTATCTATTTTCGTTACTTTACCTGTTTCTACTACGACACTCTGTTTTACGGCTGGTTTCAGCGTAGAATCAATAGAAATATAGTGCAGTGAATAGCTACCTGCAGCGATCCCTTTCAGGAAATAAGCGCCGCCAATACCGGAATAGGTGCTTGCCACCGTATCCTGTCCGTTCAGCAACAATACAGCAGAAGGCAACACTGCCGGCAGTACGACGCCCTGTATACTACCACCCTGTGCTTCCAGTACAGTTCTGATAACAGGTTTCAGGATATATTTCCCTGAATTGCCCGCTTCGTGTATAGATTTTGCCACATCAAAGTCCAGCAGCAGTTTGTAAAGAATACCACCAGATACCGGCATGTTGATCTTTAACTTTACGCCGGAAGACTGTCCGCTGGGCGTCTGTAACTTAATGGAATCACCATTGTTGGTCACCACCCAGTTATCATCGCCTAATACAAGTCTGATCTCCTTAATAGTACCGGAATTGATTTCCGCATCCGCCAGTACGGTATCCTTGTCATTAACGAGCGTCAGCAGGTTATACCGGCCCTTTTTCATGCCAGGTAATGGCTGCCAGCCATTGTCATCGCTGTCATTGTAATTGACGTTCACTTCCTGAACATCGATGTAAACAGCTTTAAAATCTCCGGGATCATCGGTCAGTGCGACCTGTATACGGGCTTTACCCTGATTGTCGTCTTTCGAACAGGCAGACATCAATAACGCGGTACTTAAAAACAGCATACCACTTGCCAGGTGTTTCAGTGCAGGCATTTTCATCTTTATCGTGTATTTGGTTAAAATTTTACGGCGATTATGAAGGCAAGGTATAGCCCAATTCTAAATATATATTGAATTTGCACCTTCGTTATCTCAGATGTGGTTACAATTGATTGAAAATAAGAGAGAAAAAAATATAAAAATTATATGCTTCTTTGCTATATAGTGTATACAGCAACTATTCACATTTAAAAAAACATCATATACCGCATAAGCAACTGAAAATGTTACACTTACAAGCCTCCTTCGTTCAAAACAACACTAAACAATTAATACACACGCTGTTACCACTTTTGTCTTCGTATTACAACGAAGGTATACCGTTATTACGCCGTTATCTGTCCGTTCAACAACGAAGTGATTACGGTGTAGTAACGGGATAATAAGCCTGTACATCGAAGTAATAAGCAATACCCTCACCAGTAGTTGATATGCTGCGTCAACAGAAAACAGGAGTGAAAGGCGTAATACCTGAAACAGTTATAACAATATATTGTACATATTATCGCATGAGATGCCAATAGCATGTCCGGAAGCGGAATGCATCTATCAATTATTTAAATTGCCCGAGGTTAACTGATAAGCCTAAATGGAAACTATAAGTACCTAAGGGGGTTTCTGCGGGCATTCAGGATATAATTTTTCATATTCACCCAGAATGCCATGATCATATAAACGATAAGTGGGGAACCCATCGTAACAAATGAGGTATAGATAAAAAACAAGCGGATACGTGAGGTAGCTATCCCAAGCTTATTGCCGATAGCTGTGCAGACCCCGAAGGCCTGCCATTCCACGAAATCTTTAAATCGATTCATATATCAAATTTATTACAATCCCAGGTCAAAAACAAGTCCAAATTCAGCCCCGGAGTTGGCTGATAGTGCGTTGGCAGTGAATTAGTGGCATTTCCTTTGTGAACCGGTAGGTAACCGGGCGTTTTGTATGCTGAGCCTTCGTAGACTGTCGCCTACATGTCTTTCATAAACTGGCTTAATTTAATTAATTTTGCGATGCATTTTCTAATAGGTCAAAAATTTTTTTTCCATGGTGTTTGATATCGAAATGATTAAAAAAGTGTATGCGGCACTGCCGGGTAAGGTGGAAGCTACCCGAAAAATGCTGGGACGTCCGCTCACACTGTCTGAAAAGATTTTATATGCGCACTTATATGCTCCGACCACTACGGCGTTTGAGCGTGGAAAGTCTTATGTGGAATTTGCACCCGATCGCGTTGCGATGCAGGATGCTACTGCACAGATGGCCCTTCTGCAATTCATGACCTGTGGCCGTGATAAAGTGGCAGTTCCTTCGACCGTACACTGTGATCACCTTATTCAGGCAAAAACAGGCGCTGCAGAAGACCTGGCAACTGCTGTGGATACGAACAAGGAAGTATACGATTTTCTCTCTTCTATCTCTAACAAATACGGTATCGGTTTCTGGAAACCAGGCGCCGGTATCATTCACCAGGTTGTACTGGAAAACTATGCATTTCCAGGCGGTCTGATGATCGGAACAGACTCTCACACACCAAATGCCGGTGGTCTGGGTATGCTCGCTATCGGTGTCGGTGGCGCTGATGCTGTAGACGTAATGGCTGGTCTCCCATGGGAGCTGAAAATGCCAAAACTGATCGGTGTTAAACTGACCGGTAAACTCAGCGGCTGGACCTCTCCTAAAGACGTAATCCTGAAAGTTGCAGGTGTACTGACTGTAAAAGGCGGTACAGGCTGCATCGTTGAATACTTCGGTGAAGGCGCCGATAGCCTGAGCGCTACCGGTAAAGGTACCATCTGTAACATGGGTGCGGAAATAGGCGCTACCTGTTCCGTATTCGCTTACGATACCAAGATCTCCGCTTACCTGAATGCTACCGAGCGTCAGGATATCGCCACACTGGCCGATGGGGTAAAAGAACACCTGCGTCCGGATGCGGAAGTATACGCAGATCCTACCAAATATTACGATCAGGTCATCGAAATCAACCTGGACGAACTGGAGCCACATGTAAATGGCCCGTTCACACCGGACTTAGCCTGGCCTATCTCCAAATTCGCACAGGCCGTAAAGGAAAACAACTGGCCTGAAAAACTGGAAGTTGCCCTGATCGGTTCCTGCACCAACTCTTCTTACGAAGATATCTCCCGTGCTGCTTCCCTCGCGAAACAAGCGGTAGATAAAAACCTGGACGTTAAAGCCGAATATACCATCACACCGGGTTCTGAACTGGTACGTTATACCATCGAAAGAGACGGTTTGTTAAATACCTTCGACCAGATCGGCGGTGTTGTACTGGCAAATGCCTGCGGTCCTTGTATCGGTCAGTGGGCGCGTCACATCGATGACCCTAACCGTAAGAACTCCATCATCACTTCCTTCAACCGTAACTTCGCGAAGAGAAATGATGGTCTGGCAGCTACCCACGCCTTCGTTGCTTCTCCTGAAATCGTTACTGCTTTCGCCATCGCCGGCGACCTGACGTTCAATCCGCTGACTGACAAGCTGAAAACAAAAGATGGCCAGGAAGTAATGCTGGACGAACCAACCGGTTTCGAACTGCCTACCAAAGGCTTCTCCGTAGATGATCCCGGTTACCAGGCGCCTGCTGCCGATGGTAGCGGTGTACAGGTAATCGTATCTCCGACCAGCGACCGCCTGCAACTGCTGGCGCCATTCGCTGCCTGGGAAGGTACTGATCTGAAAGGACTGAAACTGCTGATCAAAGCAAAAGGTAAATGTACGACCGACCATATCTCTATGGCAGGTCCATGGTTGAAATACCGTGGTCACCTCGACAACATCTCCAACAACATGCTGATCGGTGCGGTAAACGCATACAACGATAAAACGGATACTGTTAAGAACCAGCTGACCGGCGAATACGCAGGCGTACCTGTTGTACAGCGCGCTTACAAAGCTGTTAACATCGGTTCCGTAGTAGTAGGTGATGAAAACTATGGTGAAGGATCCAGCCGCGAACACGCAGCCATGGAACCTCGTCATCTGGGCGTTCGTGCGATCCTGGTGAAATCTTTCGCCCGTATCCACGAAACAAACCTGAAGAAACAGGGTATGCTCGGATTGACTTTTGCCAATAAAGAAGACTACGATAAGATCCTGGAAGACGACACTTTCGATATCCTGGGTCTGACGACCTTCTCACCTGGCAAACCGCTGACTGTAGTGGCTAACCACAAAGACGGCAGCAAGGATGAAATACCGGTAAACCACACTTACAATGAACAACAGATTGAGTGGTTCAAAGCGGGTGGTGCACTGAACGTAATCCGTGCACAGTTTGCTAAAAAAGCACAATAGCCCACGGCTATAAAATAGAAAGAATCCCGTCTGCTTCGGCAGGCGGGATTTTTATTTTTACCTTTACCCCTATGCAGATAGATACTTTAAACAACGTCTGGAATCAACTCCTGGAACCATATACCAAAAGCCAGGCACTGATAGATCAGGGCTTCGAACTGATTACCCGTCATTATTCCGCTACAGACCGTCATTATCACAATTTACATCATCTCTATGCCCTCCTGCAACTGCAACTGGAGCATAGCGACCTCATTGCAGACAATGAAAATTTTCTGCTGGCCATCTTCTTCCATGATCTCATTTATGATGTAAAACAGCCCGATAACGAGGAACAAAGCGCTATGGCAGCTGCTGAGTACCTGTTTCAGACCAGTTACCCCGCTGCCGATATCGAAGGCGTTATGAACTTCATCCGCGCCACCAAAACGCATGTCAATACAGACGCACATCCCGACCTGGACTATTTCCTGGACTTTGACCTGTCCATCCTGGGTACGCCGGCCGACGTCTATGCAGGCTATGCAAAGCAGATACGTGAAGAGTATAGTATATATACCGATGAAGTGTATAATGCAGGCAGAAAGAAGGTATTGCAACATTTCCTGGACCAGCCTTCCATCTTTAAGACAGATGATTTCCGCGCGCAGCGTGAAACCGTTGCCCGTCAGAATCTGCTGACAGAACTGCAATCGCTGTAGTCCGTTTTAAAAAAGCTGTTTTTTCAGGGTAAATCTCCTGGCAAGGCTGATACGGAAGTTACCCGCCCCTACTGTCTGATAGGTATCAGGCACAGGCGACTGACTCCGTGTGGTCAGGTATACGTAGTGAATGCCGGCAAAGTAGCGGCTGGAATTATAACCCAGGGAAATACGGATATTGTTGTTGAGCTGGATACCGGCCTTCTTCAGATCGACCTGGTTAATCCTGTTCATAACAGTATAATTCACCCCCAGACTGCCACTTATAGACAGGGTGGTGAACCAGTGCTGTTTATAAACGAATGTATGTGCATAACCCGCATTGGCAGCACCGCTGAAAATACGGGTTCTGTAAAAGTTCTCTCCGTTAAAGAAACCGGTTTTCTGGATATAGGAAGGGATCAGACCCGAATCGCCTTTCATTCTCACCCCAAAGACCTCTCCACCCACCAGGAAGGAACCGGCGCTCCGTTTCTGGTAATCGTTTTGCAGATAAGCCGCACGATAGGAAAAGCGCTTCGCATTGAAAACATACTGCACATTCAGTCCAAGATTCACATTTTTTGCATCCGGACGGATCATTTCCACATTATTGGACCCGGCATTTGAACCGAAACTGTTAATCAGCCGGCGTGTGTTAGCAATGTAATACCCTTCATAGATCTGCCCGTAGAAATCCACCACCAGTTTACGGGTGTAAATATGTGTCTGGAGGTCCAGCATTTTCGTCTTACCATACTCTCCCGTGTTTTTGTTGATCGCCGGCAGGTTAAAGGCAATATTGACCGCAATAAAGCGATAGTTGACGCCGACGCCTACGTTAAAGGGAGTATTGGGACGATATAAAACTTCTTTTGAATTTTTGGAATTAACGAGGCCATTATCCGTAATACTGCCGTCTACGATGCCGTTATCCACAATATCGTAGTTATTGTATTTACGTGAGCCAAAAATGCGGAAAGTGATATCCTTTGTATGCTCTTCGATATAATTGGAATCATTTTCCGTTTCCAGCCAACGGGTAGCTTTTTTAAACAACGAGGTTTTCTGTTGTGCAGAAACAGCTACACAAAAAAGCAAGCACACCGACAATAAAGTTAGCCATCTCAACATCATTTCCCAGTTCTAAATATGATTACACATTGCATTCAACTACTTTGGCAGCTCAATTACTTCCAGCTGACTGATATTTCCTTCTGACAAATCGAACCGCACCAGGGTTTTGACTTTATGCCATCCCTGTATACCGCAGGCCCCCGGGTTGATATGCACCAGCTGCATAGCGGGGTCGGGCATTACTTTTAGTATATGAGAATGCCCGCAGATAAATAATTTGGGGGTATGCTCCCTCAACAGCTCTTTGACACCGGGCGCATATTTGCCCGGATATCCGCCAATATGTGTCATGAAAACCTTCACCTGTTCCACTTCAAAAGGCAGATGTAGCGGATAACGCACTCTCAGTTCGGCGCCATCAATATTCCCATATACAGCACGGAAGGGCTTAAAAGCCTCCAGTTTATCCGCCAGTTCCAGGTTACCAATGTCTCCGGCGTGCCAGATCTCATCGACTTTTTCGAAATATCTGTATACGTCCGGATGGAGATAACTGTGGGTATCTGACATCAATCCTATCTTCTTCATGCATCAAAATTGGGCTCAAAAGTAAAATAACATTTAGTATTTTACTGAGAATATATATACCTATTTTTATGCAGACCGATATTACCGGCAGGTTGCTCATCTGCTGTCCTGACCGGCCCGGCATCGTTGCCGGTGTGTCACAGTTCCTTTTTAACTGTGGAGCAAACATCCTCGATGCGAGCCAGCACAGTACCGATCCGAAAGAAGGCCTGTTCTTTATGCGCATGGTTTTCCACCTGGAAAATACCCTGGTTACCATGGAAGAACTGGAAAGACAATTCCAGGAAAAAGTGGCCACTCCCCTGAAAATGGAATGGCGTATAGATTACACTTCTCACCGCAAGAAAATGGCAATCATGGTATCCCGCTACGACCATTGCCTGATGGAATTACTCTGGCGCTGGCGCAGTGGGGAATTGCCGGTAGATATCCCACTGGTGATCTCAAACCATGAAGACCTGAGGAAACTGACGGAAGATTTCGGTATTCCTTTCTATTATCTGCCCGTAAATGCCGGAAATAAGGGCGAAAAGGAAAAAGAAGCCATTCAGCTGATACAGGACGCAAAAGCCGATTTTACCGTACTTGCGCGCTATATGCAGATACTTTCACCTTCATTCGTCAGCACATTCCCCGGAAAGATCATCAATATTCATCACTCCTTCCTGCCCGCATTCGCAGGGGCCAATCCGTATAAAAATGCCTATACACGCGGCGTAAAACTGATCGGCGCAACAGCGCATTATGTGACAGACGACCTGGACGAAGGGCCGATTATTGACCAGGACGTAGCCCGTGTAAGTCACCGTCACGCCGTTAATGACCTCGTCATGCTGGGACGCGATATTGAAAGACAGGTGCTGACAAGAGCGGTCGTGGCCCACGTAGAAGACAGGGTGATCGTACATGGTAATAAAACAATCGTATTCTAAGCTGAAAAATTAGGAATTAGGAATTAAGAATTAGGAATTGGTTCCTCTAATTGATTAAATTTATATTAATAAGGGTGCCGTTATTCAGACCTGAATAACGGCACCCTTATTAATATAAAAGACATTCTTAATTCTTAATTCTTAATTCTTAATTCTTAATTCTTAATTCTTAATTCTTAATTCTTAATTCTTAATTCTTAATTCTTAATTCTTAATTCCTAATTCCTAATTCCTAATTTCCTTCCTACTTCCTCACATAACGACCAAACGATCTGCCGGCCATCGCATATGATTCTGTAATACGTGCGCCGGTGTCAAAGTCCATTCCGAAAGCAATCCTGCCAGGCGCTCTATCCACAGATACCTTTGCCACTACTTTACTTTTATCAGCTGTTTCAACCACCCAGATCTCCCCGTTGATATAAGAGTTCTTACGCATTACACCTACGTTAAAACCCGGTTCAATAAAAGTTGTTTTAAAGATCAGCGTATACTTTGCAGCAGGAAAATTACCGGCTTTGATACCATTAGAACCCTCTGTAAACATTTCATTAAATCTGGGGGCAAAACGGGACTCTCTGTCCGCTTTCCAGGCAGTTGCCAAGTTATCTCCCTTACCTGCTTCTTTCTTGTTGTATTCGTCTGTTTTCTTCTGGATATAATCATCCTCATTATCGAAGTCTCCCACTTTCACATGTTCATATGTGAATTCGGTGTTAACCTCTGTTTGTTCTTTTAATACGGCGATATCGCCTTCCTGTACTTTAATTTTCTGGGCATCTGCCAAAAGTGAAGAACATAACATGACCACCGCTATCGCGGCTGTTTTGGGGATTAGTTTCATGGCAATTTTGTTTTAGTATGCCAAATATAAAAAAGCCATGTAAAAAAAGAAGATCCCCCGGAAAGAATTGCGGGAACTACGCAGTACTTTACGAGGGATAACGATAAGATATTGCAGGCAACAACTATATGTTACTACTAATGGTAATGCAGATTGCTGATCATTTCAAATAACAAGGCAGCACCCAGTTTCGCAGTCCGGTTATCCACATCCAGGGAAGGGTTCAGTTCTGCGATATCGATACCCGCCAGTTTACCACTTTGCAGAATATTACGGTAACATTCCAGGAACAAACCATCAGGTCTTATACCGTTATAGGCAGTCGCACTCACCCCAGGGGCAAAAGCAGCCGAAAATACGTCCAGATCGATGGTCAGGTATACATGATCCACATCTCTCAGGAACTGCCCGATAGCGGCATGTAAAAGCGCTTTATCCTGTAAGTGAAAAGCGTCTGCATCCACATACTGCGCATCCAGGTCACCCGCGATACGGAACAGCTGTTGTGTATTACTGTTTGCCTGGATACCCAGTGCGAGATAATAAAATGGTGCGCCTTCCAGTTTACAGTCCTGCGCCAGCTGCCAGAACCCTGTACCGGAAGTACTCCCCTCCTCGCCTTTCATCCGCAGATCAAAATGTGCATCAAAATTCAGCAGCCCCAGTTTCTCTCCACGTTTACGTACTCGCAGGTGCTGATAAATACCATGTGCATGTCCATAAGTGATCTCATGACCACCACCCAGTAATACCGGTAAATAACCCGCCTTACGTATAGTCAGTACTGTATCCGATAATGTCTGTTGTGCTTCCTCCAGTAAGTCATCCTTACATATCACATCACCCACATCTGCCAGTATCAGCTCACCGTCAAAATGAACAGGAAAATTACTACTGGCCGTTCTTAATGCAGCCGGACCTTCAGCCGCACCTACACGGCCTTTATTGCGGCGCACGCCTTCATCACTCGCAAATCCAAGAAACGCCACACCCTGCTGATGCGGCTTTAATGAGGGCAATGATCCGGTCAGCAGGTTCACAGGAGTGACCCGCTGGTGCCAGCGCAGTAATTCTTCGTCTGTCCCATCGATCCTTCCTGTCCACGCTACAGGCTGTCTGTAAAAATCTGGCTTCATCATAGAAGACAAAGTTACTATTACAATTAGGAATTAGGAATTAGGAATTAACAATTAAGAATTATACGCAATTGTGTTTTCACAAAAATTCATGACCACCAATTAACCTATCCTACAAAACCTTTTGAATTAATCAGGAATTAAGAATTGCGTCTCACAGAAACCTGCCAATCAACTTATCATAAAAGACCCTTGTTTATTAAGTAGAAGACAATTCTAATTAATTCCTAATTCGTAATTCCTAATTCCTAATTAATTCCTATATTGCGCAAACGATTGCATAAAGACCTGTAGCGACTGAACAGCCTATAACCTGTAGCGAAGACCTATGTAGTAACCATATCAATATCCTGTTATGTAACCATTACAATATCAACATAGTTTTTATTTTTTATCACCCTCAAAACAACTATCCAAATGAAAAAGAATGGATCTAACCTTTCTTTCCGGCTGGCTGCATTATTACTATGCCTGCTGGGGTTTAGTTCACAAACACACGCACAGACGCCCGTTCAGAAAAACGGTCAGTTGCAGGTGATCGGTACTAAATTATGCAATCAGTATGGCAATCCGATCCAGCTCAGAGGCATGAGCACACATGGTATCCAATGGTATGGCTGGGGAAGCTGTCTGACAGCTGCTTCACTCGATGCGCTGGCATACGACTGGGGCGCCGACATCCTGCGTATCTCACTCTATGTACAGGAAGGCGGTTATGAAACCGATCCTACCGGCTTTACCAATCAGGTGAACCGCCTCATAGAAGAAGCTACCGCACGTGGTATGTATGCACTCGTTGACTGGCATCAGCTCACACCAGGCGATCCTAACGCCAACCTGGCCAGAGCAAAGACTTTCTTCTCTGCCATCGCCAACACACACAAGAACAAAAACAACATCATCTACGACATCTGTAATGAGCCCAACTCAGGCGCAACCTGGGCGAAGATCAAAACTTACGCGGATCAGATGATTCCGTTTATACGCGCTATCGACAATGACGCCGTCATACTCGTAGGTACACACGGATGGTCTACTATGGGCCTCTCCGGTGATGGTTCGCTGCAGGATATTTTCAACAATCCGCTGACACATGGTAACGTGATGTATACATTCCATTTCTATGCAAAAGATCATCGTACCGCATATCTCAATCAGCTGAATACTGCTTCTGACAGACTGCCTGTCTTCGTAACAGAATTCGGTACGCAGGAAGCCAGCGGAGACGGCGCTAATGACTTTGCCATGGCGCAACAGTACATCGATCTGATGGCACGTAAGAAGATCAGCTGGACCAACTGGAACTACTCTGACGACTTCCGTTCCGGCGCTGTATGGATAACAGGTACCTGCTCCAATGGCCCGTGGACAACCGCCAGACTAAAACCTGCCGGCGCATGGATACGTGAGCGTATACTGAATCCTGCGGATGATTTTCCAGGAGGAAATGTATGTGTGCCGGTATCTGCCAGCGCAAACGATGGTAACGTACCAGCCAACGTACAGGATAATGATTATAACACCCGCTGGTCAGCAGAAGGCGACGGTCAGTGGATACAATTCTGCCTGGACAACACCACTACTGTAAGCGGTGTCAATATTGCATTCTATAGTGGTACTGTAAGACGCACCTTCTTCGATATCCTGACCAGCACAGATGGCAGCAACTGGGTATCCGCAGCAAGCGGTCTGCAAAGCAGCGGTACCTCCAATGCATTGGAAGCATTCACCTTCACACCACGTAGTGCAAAACATGTACGGATCGTGGGTCACGGTAACAGTGCAAGTGCCTGGAATAGTCTGACAGAAGTACGTATCATTACCACTTCTTCCACACAACAATCAACACTCGCACCTTTACAGGATGCGTATGTAAGAAACGGCGACTACGCAGCTATTACACATGGTACTACTGATGCAACAGTATTGGCATCTAAAATAAACGCAACGGCTACTACAGGCTACGACAGACAAAGCTTCCTTCGCTTTGATGTAAGTGGTGTTAACAACATCTCTTCTGCCGTGTTAAAAGTATATGGTAAAATTGAAGATAACCGCGTTGCGAATCTGCCAATAGGCGTGTATGCAGTTGCTAACACAAGCTGGACAGAATCCGCACTCACCTGGAATAATAAACCTGCTACAGGTAGCACTGCATTACAGACAGCCGTAGTGACTGACTCAGTTGGCAGATACTATTCATGGGATATCACCAACTATGTACAGACGGAAAAAGCAGCCGGACGTAATGGTATTTCCCTGGCATTACTGAGCAATACCGGCGCTGATCCACGTGTCATCTGGAGATCTAAGGAAGCAGGACTGACAGCTCCTCAGCTGGTGATCGCTTCCACTCCAACAGCCGCTAAACTGGCAGCCAGTGCACCAGAAAAAGCACCTGTAAAACTGATTACTACACTGACCAGTTATCCAAATCCATTCGATGACAACAGCACCGTTAGTTTCTTCCTGGATAAACCAGCAGACGTATTACTGGCGGTATATGACATCAATGGTAAACAAGTGGCAATACTGAAACGCGGCCGTCTGGATGCGGGTCAATACAATACCAGCCTCGCAGCCAGCCATCTGCCAAAAGGTATTTATACACTGAAACTGACCTATGGAGAGAAGGCAATAACAAGGAAGGTAGTGAAACAATAACGATACTTAATTAGGAATTAGGAATTAAGAATTAAGAATTAAGAATTAAGAATTAGGAATTAGGAATTGAGTGATTAGCACCTTCTTATTATCTTAACTTGGTCCTTCATTACAATCGAAATCGCCTGATCTAAAATTAGATCAGGCGATTTCATTTATAGTCAGCCGTAAAGATCAGCTTAATTCTTAATTCTTAATTCCTAATTCCTAATTGACTACCTCTCCTTCCTTCCAGACTTTGATCGGTTTCATCTTCCCCTGATAGTATAAAATGTCCCGGTAATCTGCCGTTGGATATGCCTGCATATCTGCAATAAAACCACTTGCCAGCTGTCCGACATTTGTCAGTTGTAATGCTTTCGCTGCGCGGCTGGTCAATGCTGCGAATACTTCTGCTGCGGATAATTTTTCTGCTGCACTTAACACAGCGGCTTGCATTAACAAATCCCCCATCGGTGCAGAACCAGGATTCCAGTCACTCGCAATAGCCAGGGAAGCTCCTGCATTCAATAATCGTCTTGCAGGGGCATAATGCATACCTAATCCTAGAGAAGCACCGGGTAATACAACCGCCACAATATCAGCTGCGGCCAGTAAAGCAATAGCCGCATCATCGCTTGCTTCCAGGTGATCCGCTGATAAAGCACCTGCAGCTACAGCGACAGCAGCACCGCCACTTGAAAACTGATCAGCATGTACAGTAGCAGCAAAACCCATTTCAGCCGCCTGTTGCAGGAAGTGTTTTGAAGCAGTCGTTGAGAATGCAGTTTCTTCGATGAAGATATCCACACGTTGCGCCAGTTGTTCCGCCTGAATAAGGGGTAACAGCGCTGTCAATACCCATTCAAGATATGCTTCTTCTGTACCTTCGAAATCTTTCGGACGCATATGCGCAGCCAGACAGGTAGGGATAAGCGTTGCCTTGGTATGACCAGCGGCAGATTGAATAGCACGGAGCATATTGAGTTCGCCGTTCATATTCAGGCCATACCCGCTTTTCACTTCAATGGTTGTTACGCCTTCGTGCAGGTGCCTGTTGGCACGTGCGGCAGTATGCATCACCAATGTCTCATGATCCGCCATTCTTGTCTTTGTAACAGAATCCCATATGCCACCACCTGCGCGCGCAATGTCAAGGTATGATTTCCCTCCTATGCGCATCGCATAATCACGGTTGCGGGTACCATCAAAACAGATATGTGTATGACAGTCGATAAAACCGGGCATCAATACAGCGGGTATTGTAATATGTGTAACATCGCAGTCAGGATACTGGTGTTGTAATTCCCTGAAATCGCCTGTTGCGATGATTTTACCACTGTCAGTAACAACACCGCCATGCGGAATGATGCTGAGTTGTTCATCCTGCAATGCACCTTTTACAGGCAATGCAGTCAGTGGTAATATCTGTGAAAAAGGGCCTATCAGTTCCATAGATCAGATATTGAATTTTCTGGCAGTTGCTTTTGCTTCTTCATACCCTGCATCCGCATGTCGGAAGATGCCCAATGCCGGATCATTGAATAATACTCTTTTCAGACAGGCTTCCGCACGTTCAGATCCATCTGCCAGTACGACCATGCCTGCATGTTGTGAATAACCCATACCAACGCCGCCACCATGATGGAAAGATACCCAGGTAGCACCACCGCCGGTATTCGCCATCAGGTTTAATAAAGTCCAGTCAGACACCGCATCCGAACCATCTTTCATCGCTTCTGTTTCCCTGTTGGGAGATGCGACAGAACCACAATCCAGGTGATCGCGACCGATCACAATAGGCGCTTTCACTTTACCTGTTCTCACCAGTTCATTGAAAATAAGACCGGCTTTTTCTCTTTCGCCTAATCCCAGCCAGCAGATACGCGCAGGTAATCCCTGGAAGGCTACCTGTGCCTGTGCTTTCTTCAGCCAGTTGATCAGGGCCGTATTCTCCGGAAAGGCTTCCATCAATGCCTTGTCGGTGGTATAAATATCTTCAGGATCGCCGGATAAAGCCACCCATCTGAAAGGTCCTTTCCCTTCACAGAAAAGGGGACGGATATAGGCAGGCGTAAATCCCGGGAAGTTGAAGGCGTTAGGTTCTCCACCTTCACGTGCAAACTCACGCAGGTTATTACCATAGTCAAAGGTAACAGCGCCCTTTCCCTGTAAAGCCAGCATAAAAGATACGTGACGGGCCATACTCTTTAAAGAGCGGGCTTTGTAGTCTGCCGGGTCTTTTTTACGTAATGCCGTCGCTTCTTCCAGGGAAAGCCCATTCGGCACATATCCGTTAATAGGATCGTGCGCGGAGGTCTGGTCAGTCAGTATATCAGGAATAATATTGTCTTTCAGTAAGCGTTCCAGCATATCTCCCGCATCACTTACCAGCCCGATGGACAGTGCTTCCCCTTTGGCTTTAGCGTCCATTGCCCAGGCAATCGCCTCCTCATAAGAGTGGGTAATACGGTCGATATAACGGGTAGCCAGGCGCTTGCGGATACGTGATTCATCCACATCTGCACCCAGGAATACAGCACCGGCCATGGTAGCAGCCAATGGCTGTGCGCCACCCATACCACCAATACCTGCCGTCACGAGCAGTTTACCTTTCAGGTCGCCATTGAAATGCTGACGGCCACAAGCCACAAAAGTCTCGTAGGTACCCTGTAAGATACCCTGTGTACCGATATAGATCCAGCTACCTGCTGTCATCTGTCCGTACATCATGAGTCCTTTTGCACGCAGTTCGTTGAAATGTTCCCAGGTAGCCCATTTAGGCACCAGGTTACTATTCGCCAGCATAACGCGGGGCGCCTGCGGATGGGTACGAACAACGCCAACGGGTTTACCCGACTGTACCAGCAAAGAATGATCTTCGTCCAGTTCCAGCAGGATCTCAATGATCTTCTGTAAGGATTCTTTGTTACGTGCAGCCTGACCGATACCACCATACACCACCAGTTCATCAGGATTCTCAGCCACTTCGGCATCCAGGTTATTCAGGAGCATACGTAAGGGTGCTTCTGTCTGCCAGGAGCGCGCGTGCAGCTGATTGCCATGGGGCGCTTTATAATGCGGGTGTGCCGCATATGTCTTAATAAAGTCCGAACTGTTCATGATAAATACCGTTTAGAGAAAGGTGATTGTCAAGTGCGGCATTGTTAGCCACGTTCACTAAAGATTGATTGGTGATCAGTCCATGCAGCTGTTTGATATCATAGGCAAAAATCCTGTCTTTGGCTGCGAATGGAACGGTTTCACGTACAAAGGAATGTACAGCTTCCAGGATAGGTCCGGATTGTAAAGGCCGTCTGAAATCCACCGCCTGTGCAGCATACAGCAGTTCGACTGCCAGTATATATTCCAGGTTGTCAATAACCTGGTGCAGTTTACGACCACTGATGGAACCCATGGATACATGGTCTTCCTGACCAAGGGAAGTCGGTACACTATCGGCACTGGCCGGGAAACAAAGGGTCTTATTCTCTGTTACCAGGGCGGCTGTCGTGTATTGTGGTATCATAAAACCGGAATTGAGTCCGGCATCTTCGATTAATAGTTTGGGTAAGCCATAACGGCCTTCGATCATCATATAACAACGGCGATCGGATATATTACCCAGTTCTGCGGCGGCGACAGTCGCATAGTCCAGCGGCATTGCCAGCGGCTGACCATGGAAGTTACCCCCGCTGATCGTATCCTCCGCGCTAAAGATGATAGGGTTATCTGTCACAGCGTTCAATTCAATTACGGTCAGTTCACGCAGGTGATGCCATGCGGTACGGGAAGCGCCATGTACCTGTGGCATACAGCGCAGGGAATAAGGATCCTGTACACGACCGCAATCCACGTGAGCAGCCATGATACCGGAGTTTTCCAGCATAATTTTCAGCCTGTGTGCCACCAGCTGATTACCGGGGAAAGGTCTGATCGCATGTAAACGCGGATCAAAGGGACGAGCGGTACCCATGAGTCCTTCAAGCGATAATGCACCAATGATATCAGCAGCTTCCAGTGCATTATGCATACGCTGTAAAGCGGTGACTGCAAAGGAGAGAATGAACTGGGTACCGTTTATAAGCGCCAGTCCCTCTTTGGGACCTAAGATAACCGGCTCCAGGTTTTCTGCCTGTAAAACAGCTGCTGAGGGCTGTCGCTGTCCTTTGTAATACACCTCGCCAAGACCGATCAGCGGCAGGAAGAGATGTGATAAAGGCGCCAGGTCGCCGGAGGCGCCGACAGAACCTTTTTCAGGTACCACGGGCGTTACGTGATGTTCTATATGCCAGATGATACGTTCAAGCGTAGCCAGGGCTACCCCTGAATATCCCTGTGCCAGGGCCTGTACTTTGGTGACCAGCATCACGCGGGCTACCAGTTCGGGGATCGGGTTACCTACCCCTACACTATGACTTTGAAGAATGTTGTATTGCAGGGCACGGGTATCTTCTTCGGATATCTTGGTATCGCAGAGCGGCCCGAAGCCTGTATTGATACCATATACGGTGCTGTGAGCGGCGACAATAGTCTGCACGTGGGCAGCGCTGGCCCTGATGCGTGCAGTCACTTCCGGTACCAGTATACCGGCGAGCTTTCCTGACGCAATATCCAGCGCCTTCGCCACGGTGAGCTGATCAATACCGTACTTGAATTGGTGTATCATTGTTGATTGGATTGAGTCGTGATCAGTTTTTCATAGACGCCTGTATCCTTGCGGACAGGGACGTTCCCTGTACGGCGCTTTCCACCTGTCTGATGGCTTCCAGCAGCTGTTTACTTTGTTTGTTCTCTTCCGTCAGTTCCTCCATAGCCGTAGTAATGGCTTCCCATATGGGCTGTACCTGCTGTAGCAGCTCCTCTCCCTGCGGTGTGAGCATGACCAGCTGCCGGCGTCCGTCATCGGGACAAGGAGCGGTATGCACTAATCCCTTCTTTTTCAGGTTGGTGATCAGCTGACTGATGGCCGAGTGAGAGACTTCCAGCTGTTCGGCAATGTCGATCAGCGGGATGTTCTGCTGACGGGAAAGGATATAGAAAACCGGGAACCAGCTGGCGTCAAAGGCAATACCAGCTTGTTCATAGACCTTATTTACCTCCATGAGGAAGTATTCACTCAGCCGTCTGAGGCGGCTGCCAAAAACCAGGTATCCCAGTGAAGCGTAGAAGCTCATAGTAAAATTATATAAGCACTTATATATTTTGATACAATAATAAGGAATTTCTCAATTCCTTATTTATTTCTTCAGGAAAGGCGGTTGGGCCTTACTTCCCGGCTATTTCTTTCTTACGTCGAACCATACCGGCGATGAATCGGTCACATCACCATTGTAGTTGATACAGAGTTCCTCTCCTTTTTTAATCTCCCGGCGGGTGATGATACTCATGGTTTCTTCTTCGAAGTCCATTTCGTACACACAGTTAGGATCGTAAGAGTGGTTATAGATGGAACAGAGACCAAGCGCAATGCAGGAACGGGTTTCACGAACACCCCATAAGAAAATGTAATTGTGCAGTTTCGTTTTATCGACAATCTCGGTATCGTCATAGGACAAAACAAGTACAGGCGAGGTTTCTATACGGGTGCCAGCTGCTATTCTTTCTTTTGTAAACACTCCGCGGCCCTTGCCTTTTGTCTTGTCGACGTATAAATATGGCTTGATCATAATGTAATGTAAGGAAGCGTAAAATAAAGGTAAAGCAGGAAGTTATCAAAATCATGTGTAAAATTTTTAGGTTTGCGAAAATGTATACGCTTAAATATGATTGATTACAACCCGAAAGCATGGTTTACTTTTATCTTCCGCTTCCATAAGGGAGATACTGTCCGGAAGCTGTTTCCCATGTTTATAGCCCTGTCTGCCTATTCTGCGCTGGTAGCCTTTCTTGAACTGGAATTACTGAAGCTGTCCCCCAATAGTGACCTGAAACAGATCACTTTAATCCATTCACTATTAGGTTTTGTCATCTCTCTCCTGCTTGTATTCCGCACCAATACGGCCTATGACCGTTGGTGGGAAGGCCGTAAGCTGTGGGGAGCACTGGTGAACAACAGCCGTAACCTGGCGCTTAAACTGAACGCCATGTTACCAGCTTCGAATACCGCTTCCCGTGAGTTCTTCAGGATCATGATCCCCAATTATGCCTTTGGTCTGAAGAACCATCTGCGTAACCTGTATCAGCCCGAAGAATTTCAACAGGCAGATAGTATGCAGCTGCAGCAGGATAAACATGTACCAAATCAGATAGCAGCTAAAATCATAGCGCATGTCCATGAACTTTACCGCCAGGGACAGATCAGCGGAGAACAGCTGCTTAGTCTTAACCCCGAGCTGCTGTCCTTTACGGATATCTGCGGCGCCTGCGAGCGGATCAGGAATACCCCTATTCCTTTTTCCTACAGTGTCTTCATTAAAAAGTTTATCTTTTTCTTTGTCATGACCCTGCCCCTGGGCTACGTATTTACCCTGCACTATCTGATCATACCTGTGGTGGTATTCATTTTCTATGTACTGGCCAGCCTTGAGCTGATCGCTGAAGAGATAGAAGACCCCTTTGGATTTGACGCGAATGACCTGCCTACGGACACGATTTCTACCAATATCCGCAAACATGTAGGAGAGATATTGTAATCTGGACCTCAACTTTCTTTAATTTCGCCTCACTGACAGCATTTGGAATATGGAAAATGAAGTATTACTGGAAAAATTTGAGACGCTGGTCGCTGAGCAGAACTTCCCGGAACTGAAAGTGTACCTGGATGACCAGCTTATCACAGACATCGCCGAGCTCATTCACGAGCTGCCGGAGCATGCTGACGTGATCATGAATCAGTTGTCCATAGGCCGTGCTGCTGCAGCTTTCAGGATCCTGGAATTTCATATACAGGAAGAGGTGATCCGGGAGCTGCCCGCTGCAAAAGTCGCAGAGCTGCTGAATGAACTACCGGCGGATGACCGTACCGCCTTCCTGGGTGAATTACATAGCGACGTGGTGAAAGAGCTGATCAAGCTACTGGACCCCGAAGAACGTAAGATCACCCTTAGTCTGCTGGGGTATCCTGAAACCAGTGTAGGACGTATCATGACGCCCGAGTACATCGCGGTACGTGAGGAATGGACGGTGAAACAGGTACTGCGCTATATCAGGGAGTACGGTAAAGACAGTGAGACCATCGATGTGATATATGTGGTAGACGAAAAGGGGAAACTGATAGATGACTTCCGTATCAGAGAGTTTCTGCTGGTAGCGCCCGACACCGTTGTACATACCCTGATGGATGACCGCTTTGTCGCCTTACATGTCAGCGATGACCAGGAAGAAGCCATCCAGGTATTCCGTATGGAAAACAGGGTCGCGCTGCCGGTAGTAGATGACGCAGGTATCCTGCTGGGTATCATCACCATTGATGACATCCTCTGGATCGCCAATGAAGAACATACAGAAGATATCCAGCGTATCGGTGGTACCGAGGCACTGGATGAACCCTACCTGGATATTCCCCTGCTGAAACTGATGAAAAAGAGGATCGGCTGGCTGGTTGTACTCTTTATCGGAGAAATGCTGACGGCTACCGCCATGAGCTTCTTTGAAGACGAAATAGCCAAGGCAGTAGTACTGGCCCTCTTTGTGCCTCTTATTATCTCCAGTGGGGGTAATAGCGGTTCTCAGGCATCTACCCTGATCATTCAGGCAATGGCGCTGGGTGAGATCAGTATTGCCGACTGGTGGAAAGTGATGCGCAGGGAGATCATCTCCGGCCTGTTACTGGGTAGTGTGTTAGGGTTGATCGGATTTATCCGTATCCTGCTGTGGAATGCCTTCTTTCATACCTATGGCGATCATACCCTATTGATCGGGTTAACGGTAGGCATATCGTTGATAGGGGTCGTCCTCTGGGGAACGCTTTCTGGCTCTATGCTGCCATTGCTCCTGAAAAGGCTGGGGGCAGATCCTGCTACGTCGTCAGCCCCCTTTGTGGCTACACTGGTAGACGTAACCGGTTTGCTGATCTATTTCTCAGTAGCTTATACCCTGCTGAAGGGAGTAATGCTGTGATAAAAAACGGCTGTAGAACGCATCAAGTCCACCTCATGTCCATAACAGCTTCATATACAAAGGCTTGAAACGGTTAGTCATCGCTATAGTAAACGCATAACAACCACTATAACAATACTTTATTAAAGTGTCACATAGTGACCCGACCGGAATAGCAAGAAAGCATTTATCGCTCCTTCCTGTTCCGGTTTTTTATTTCAATAGTTTAGTCTTTTGCAACGTACACTATCCTTATACTTTCTGACGATAAACAGGCTGCTGTAGTCTTTTCCCGCAACAGAATCAATCTTGGGCTTTGCCTTCAGCGAATGCATAATCGGTACCAGCGCGCGGTTATTCCCCACCACCAGCAGCTTCTTTCCCCAATCCTTCTGACGGGTGATCTCATACAACAATCCCTCTCCGGAAGAATCAGCTACATAAGAAACTGTATCAAGACTGAGATATTGGTACATAGAATCTGCCATGTCCAGACTGCCGGGATATCGGGTAAAGTAGATCTTCTGAATACCTGAGTCCTGTAATAAGCGGTAAAGCGCACCCGCCTGCTGATGACCGGTTGCCTCAAGTACAGAATCCACTCCGGCCTGTTCAGCATGACGCACCAGGTAGAAAGTGCCGGTAAGAAAGGTGCTGTCTTCCGCAACCGGGATCGCTTGTTTTTCAGGTGGCGCCTGTTCACATGCCAGGCAGCTTAGTAATAGTATTATTACATATCTCATAGGACCTCATGTTCGGTTAAGGGGGACAAATTACGAATTTTCCAGGCAGGCATACAATTTGATGATAGTGAGTGGCCCCAAAAGTATAAGTAATAGTACCTAAAGAATATTTTAACGACTAAGAGCATGAGCCTCATTTTGTTATTCTGGGCCATAATTCGCAATCTTTTATACGTTTTTCACATTTTTTATACAACTTGCACGCTTTATCCATGTAAACTGAAAAACATTTTATGTGCGGAATAGTCGCTTACATAGGCCAACGAGAAGCCTACCCAATCGTATTAAAAGGGCTGAAAAGATTAGAATATCGCGGATATGACAGTGCTGGTGTAGCACTATTAAATGGAGAACTGAAAGTTTATAAGAAGAAAGGAAAAGTAGCAGAACTGGAAGACTTTCTCAGCGGTAAAGACACACACAGTCATATAGCCATTGGACACACCAGATGGGCCACACATGGCGAGCCCAGTGATCGTAACTCCCACCCCCATACTTCCGGCAATGGCAAACTGGCTATGATACACAATGGTATCATAGAAAACTATGCCCAGCTCAAACAGGAGCTGCTGAAAAAAGGCCATATTTTCAAAAGCGATACAGATACTGAAGTCCTTATCCACTTCATAGAAGAGATACAGGCAAGCAATCAATGCGGTCTGGAGGAAGCGCTGCGTATTGCCCTGAAAAGAGTAGTAGGCGCTTATGTGATCGTACTCGTTGACCAGGATAATCCGGATACCCTCATTGCTGCCCGTAAGGGTAGTCCGCTGGTAATCGGTGTAGGTAAAGGAGAACATTTCCTTGCTTCCGACGCCTCTCCTATCGTGGAGTATACCAAGGAAGTAGTGTATGTGAACGACTACGAAATTGCTATTATCAAAGCAGATGAACTGATCCTGAAAAATATCTCCAATGAACGTCAGACCCCTTATATCCAGAAACTGGATATCGAACTGGCTGCCATTGAGAAAAGCGGATATGATCACTTCATGCTGAAAGAAATATTCGAACAGCCACAAACCATCTTCGACAGCTTACGTGGCCGTCTGGATGCGAAGCGTGGCACACTGACACTGGGTGGTATCCGTGAACACGCAGCCTTACTCAGTCAGGCGAAACGTATCATCATCGTAGCCTGTGGTACCTCCTGGCACGCAGGGCTCGTAGCTGAATACATGATCGAGGAATTATGCCGCATCCCGGTGGAAGTAGAATATGCTTCTGAATTCCGCTATCGCAATCCGGTAGTAGGCGAAGGAGATGTAATTATTGCCGTATCACAATCAGGTGAAACAGCAGATACCCTTGTCGCCATTGAAAGCGCAAAACAGAAAGGCGCAATCATACTCGGCGTTTGTAACGTGGTAGGTTCCTCTATCGCACGTATCTCTGATGCCGGCGCTTATACACATGCCGGTCCTGAAATCGGGGTTGCCAGCACCAAGGCATTCACCGCGCAACTGGCAGTACTGTGTATGATAGGACTGAAAGTAGCACAGGAAAAAGGCAGTATCAGCCAGCAACGCTTGCAGCACCTGATCGATGAACTGGATGGTATCCCTGATAAGGTAGCAACCGTACTCAAACTGAATGAGCAGATCAGACAGGTGGCAGATAAATACAAAGACGCACGCGACTTCCTCTACCTCGGACGTGGTTATAATTTCCCGGTAGCGCTGGAAGGAGCATTAAAACTGAAAGAGATCTCTTACATACATGCAGAAGGTTATCCTGCTGCTGAAATGAAACACGGGCCGATTGCACTGGTTGATGAAAACCTGCCTGTTGTTTTTGTGGCTACACGAGACAGCTATTACGAGAAAGTAGTATCTAACATCCAGGAAATAAAGGCGCGTAAAGGGAAAGTGATCGCAGTCGTAACAGAAGGCGATCAGACGATCCGCGGTCTGGCAGACGATATCATCGAGGTGCCTGCTGCCGATGAACTGGTAGCGCCTATTGTATCCGTTATTCCAATGCAGCTGCTTGCATATCATATCGGTGTACTGAAAGGATTTGATGTGGATAAACCACGAAACCTGGCGAAATCAGTAACCGTAGAATAGTAAAACCTCAACTCTTTTTTGATGAATGTAATACAGAAGAAGCCACTCACCGAGTTAGGCTACAATTTTGTAGCGGCTCCTTATTTGCCTGAAGGCAAAGACGAGTATTACCTGCGGAACAGTCAACTGGGCAAACAGCAAACCAACTACCGTAAACTCACGGCGCTTGAGATTGAAATACTCGTGCGTAATGATAATACCTCAGATGACTGGAATAACATTTTTGTTGCCAACGAATTCAATCCGCAACTGGTAAAACACTGCCACTTCTTTGGAGTCGTACGTATCGGGAAACTGGAACCTTACTATCTTGAATTCCATAACCTGAGACTACCCGTTGGACTGTACAACAGCACGATCTCCTCCTGCGATTTCGGCGATAATGCAGTCATCCATAATGTCAACTACCTCTCTCATTATATTATCGGCAACGAAGTGATCATCTGCAATGTCAATGAAATGACAACCACTGATCACGCCAAATTCGGTAACGGTATCGTGAAAGAAGGCGAGTCAGAATCACTACGTATCTGGCTGGAACTATGTAATGAAAATGGTGGCAGAAGCGTCATGCCTTTCGATGGTATGTTACCGGGAGATGCATGGCTCTGGACACGCAATCGCGACGATGCCGCCCTGCAACAACAGTTCAAGGTATTCACAGAAAATCAGTTTGACAAAAAACGCGGTTACTACGGTATGGTAGGCGACCGCAGCGTGATCAAGAACTGTAAGATCATCAAAGATGTGACCATTGGTACAGACGCTTATCTGAAAGGCGCCAATAAGATCAAAAATGTCACGATCAACAGTTCCGCAGAAGCCACCAGCCAGATCGGAGAAGGCTGCGAACTGGTAAACGGTATCGTAGGTTATGGCTGTCGCGTATTTTATGGTGTAAAAGCCGTACGTTTTGTAATGGCCTCCCATTCACAGCTGAAATATGGTGCACGTCTGATCAACTCCTACCTGGGTAACAATGCAACGATCTCCTGTTGTGAAGTACTGAACTCATTGATATTCCCGGCACATGAGCAACACCATAACAACTCCTTCCTGTGCGCAGCACTGATCATGGGACAAAGTAATATGGCCGCCGGCGCTACCATAGGATCTAACCATAACTCACGCGGCGCGGACGGAGAAGTCATTGCAGGTCGGGGCTTCTGGCCGGGGCTCTGTGTGAGTCTCAAACACAACTCGCGCTTCGCCAGCTTTATGCTGATAGCCAAAGGCACCTACATGTATGAAATGGATGTGCCTTTCCCATTCAGTCTCGTACTGAATGACGAACAGCACAATACCCTCCGGATCATGACGGGCTACTGGTTCATGCACAACATGTATGCACTGGCCCGTAATTCCTGGAAATATATTGACCGCGATAAACGTACAGATAAAACACAGCTGATAGAATACGATTACCTGGCGCCAGACAGCGTAGAAGAAATGATTCATTCAATGGCGCTCATGGAGATCGCAACCGGTCAGGCATGGTACCTGAAATTTGAACATGATAACGCTTCCCTGTCTGTTCACGACTTCCAGGAAAAAGGAAAAGATCTGCTGCTGCACGACCCGGAAGAAGCGGGTAAATTACAGATTTATGCCGCTAATGTGGAAAACAGTTCGCGTAAAGTACAACTGCTGAAAGTACACCGTTCATATCCACTCTTCAAAGAACTGATCAACCTCTATGCTATCAGGAATATATTCAGCTATATCGCACAGGATGAAACACATAATTTCACAACGCTGCGCGGTATTGTTGAAACAGCAGAAAGAGGTCCATGGCATAATGTAGGCGGACAACTGATGAAAGAAGAAACGCTGGCGGATCTGAAAAATCAGATACGTACAGGCACTATCAAAGGTTGGGCTGAACTGCATGAAAACTACAGGATAATCGGCGCTCACTATGCAACAGATAAACTGCAACATGCGATTGCTTCCCTGTTACATATAGAAGAGAAAAAAGCCAGGGATTTCACCCCTGCTTTCCTGAAAGAATGCCTGCTGCAATCCCTGCATATGCAGACCTATTTAACGGAAAATATTTATCGCTCCCGCGCAAAAGATTATCAGAATCCGTTCCGTCAGATGACTTACGAAAATGAAGCTGAAATGGAAGCTGTAGTCGGTAAACTGGATGATAACAGTTTCATTCAGCAGACACTGGCAGATCTGGCGACTTACAAACAACAGGTAAGTACGCTGATAGAGCAATGGAAACTGTAAGACTTAATCGGTGATCAGGATTTCGCTGAAGTCCTGGTTCTTAAGAAATTTTTTGTCGGTCAACGTATTCAGAAACATATACAGCTGACGCTGTTCTTTCGGATTCAGGGGGATACCATTCTTCACAAGAGGATCAATGGTATTCCCCTTTTCCTGCCCGTGATCGTACATATCAAATACCTGGAAAATATCAAAGAAACGCCCGTCGTGCATGTAGGGCGAACTAACCAGTACATTGCGCAGCGAAGGCACCTTAAACTTCAGGTAATCTGCTGTGTTATTGGAGATACGCATACGGCCCACATCATTCATAGAAGGCAGATACGGCAGTCCGTTGTTCCGCAGACTGTAATCAGTGAACAAAGGCGGCTTATGGCAACTGGCACATTTCTGCATGAACGTACGATATCCGCCCTGCTCCTCTGCCGTAAAAGTCACCCCTGGCTCCCGGCGCATAACACTATCATATTTAGACTCAAAAGAAAGCATGGTCGCCATAAATTGTGACAAGGCCTTGAACATCCGTTCACTGGTTACGGTTTCTGAACCATAGGCTGCCTTAAAAAGCCGCTTATAGGTCTGATTTCCCTGCAAACGATCAATTAACGCCTTGAGATCCATCCCCATCTCGTTCTCGTCTGTAATAGGCGTTAAAGGCTGAATATCGAGATGATTGACGCCGCCATCCCACATAAAGTCCTTCTGCCAGATCAGGTTGAACAAGGTCGGTACAGACCGGTTGCCCGTTCTGCCTAACACTCCATGACTAAGGGCATGGTCATAGTGGCCAAAACCAGCAAACTGCTGATGGCAGAAACCACAGGAAATAGAACTGTCTACGGAGAGCTTGGGATCATAAAACAGGTGTCTGCCCAGGGCGATCCCTTCTTTTGTAAGCGGGTTGTTTTTGAAATTGTATACCGGCGGAGGCAGACTGTCCGGTATTTTCAGCTGGTAGTATTCCACTACCGGAGAATGAGCCGTCAACGCATCACGATCTCCTCCCATGAGCCAGTACCACAGGCAGAAAGCACAAAGCAGATATATCACTTTCCGGGTCATGTGCCGTTACTGATTTACTATTTGCTTAACGGAAAACATATGCTGATAATTATCCGCGATCCTGTCCGCCGCTGTACCCGGGGCCATAAATCCGGCTAACTGTCTGAAACTGACTTTATAATCACCTTTAAACCAGGTCGCAGCATCTGCTTCCAATGACAATTGCGGCGTCTTTCCCTGGCGTACAACCAAAGGTTCCGGCAGTGTCAGGGTCACCATCCGCTGTGTAACATGCGGGGCACAGTAGCCACCTATATGGAACTGGATCATATGGTTAGGTAAACGGGAGGAAGGAGAATTACCTTCCAGTTTGGCCATGATATAGCCGCTATTCCAGGTCCAGAACATCCCGTACATCGGATCAAGCGCCCCTGATTGCGGACCGCTGAAATTCAATATACTATCCACGCCTATCATAAAAGTCAGCTGGGTATAACGCCCCTCCGGACATTGCTGCAACAGTAAATGCCTGGAAGGGATGCTATCTTCACTGACAAGAAAATAAGCCTTCTCCGCAGCCACTGTCTTTCCGGTTGCATCAGAGAGAGAGAAATTACTCAGGTAATAGCTGAACAGCGTAATATGGAAGGTATCGCCTGCGACATTATTGTAGGAGCCCGTTTTCAGTTGCATCGGCAGCCCTCCTACCACGTGGTTGATATCCAGCTGCACCTGCTGTGCGGCTGTGCCCGTATAGGTAAACAGGAATATCAGAGATAACAGGCGCTTCATAATACCGAAAGTAAGTGATTTTTTTTACTAACTTGTCGTAGGACCTATTTAATAAACAGCTCATGACACAGGACATACTCCAGCAATACCCTGACCACTATCAGTACATTGTTGACGCAACGAACGCATCCGGATTTACGATGGCCTCTGACCCACTGACATGCTCCCTGCTCCGCAGCCTGGCGGCGGCTAAACCTTATGGCAGCTTTCTCGAATTAGGTACAGGTACCGGACTCTCTACCTCATGGATTCTGGATGGTATGGATAAAGAAAGTACACTGATATCAGTTGATAATGCACAGGAATACCTGGATATCGCCATCCGTTTCCTGAACGATGACAGCAGAATAAAACTCGTCAATGCTGACGGAGGCGAATGGTTAAAAGAAAACAGACGCCGCAAATTTGATTTCATTTTTGCTGATACCTGGCACGGAAAATACCTGATGCTGGATGAAACACTGGCCATGCTGAACAAAGGCGGACTTTATATCATTGACGATATGCTGCCGCAATCCAACTGGCCGGAAGGACACCAGGAAAAAGCCACCCAGCTGATAAAAGACCTGGAAGCAAGGGAAGACCTGGTACTGACAAAACAGGTATGGGCGTCGGGAATTATCATTGGTGTTAAGAAATAAACTACTACACTTCAGATCTGAACCCGCCAATTTCCTGATAGATGAAAATGGCATCATCGTAGCCAAAAATCTACGCGGTGAAGAGTTATTACAAAAACTCGACGAACTGCTCAACAAGTAATAAAAGCAAAGAGGTTGTTTCAATGCACTCCAGATGTACGCTTGAAACAACCTCTTGAATGAATATCACGAAATAGCTAGTGTGCTTTATCGAGTTTGTACCCTTTTGTACCAAACCATACCACCACTGCAAAACAGATCAATGGCAGAATATAGGCCATCTGGATATTGGAATTATCAGAGATCAATCCCATCAGTGGCGGGAAAATAGCGCCACCTACGATAGACATAATGATCAGTGAAGAACCGAATTTCGTATCACCTCCCAGGCCCTTGATACCCAATGAGAATATAGTTGGGAACATGATAGACATGAAGAACGGTACCGCCAGCACAGTCCAGACAGCGATCTGTCCTTTGGTCATCATAGCGATCAGGATCAGCGCCACATTCACCACACCATAGAGTGAAAGTAATGTTTGCGGCTTGATCGTACGCATCAGGAAAGTACCAAAGAAACGACCAATCATAAAGCCAAGTCCTGCTACAGAACCCAGCAACACGGCAGCTTCTTTTTCACCAATACCCGCAGTATACTTCGCAAAACGGATAAAGAAAGCATTTACACCGACTTGTCCGCCGATATAAAAGAACATTGTCACGACCGCAGCAATCAGGTGTCTGTGTCTGAAGATGCTACCTTTTGTACCTGCTGTTTCATCAAACTTTTCATCTTCCGGCTCAACTACTTCCGGCATTTTTGTCACAACAAAAAGTGCCGCGATCATTAATACCACTATGCCGATCACGAGGTAGGGAATCTTTACGGTACTCGCTTCTCCTACAAGATATTGCTGTAAGACGTCCGGAGACATGGCAGCCAGTTGTTCTTTAGAAAGTTCCGTACCGGAAAGAATAAATTTTGCGCCTAATATCGGTGCTATCATCGCACCCACACCATTAAAGGATTGGGCGAGGTTCAGACGGGTAGTAGCTGTCTCAGGACTACCCAATACTGACACATAAGGATTTGCAGCCGTTTCAAGGAAAGTAAGACCGGTAGCGATAATAAACAAAGCGCCCAGGAAGAAGCTGTAATCACGGGTGCTGGCGGCCGGAAGAAAAAGAAATGCACCCAATGCGTACAGGCAGAGGCCCAGAATAATACCCGCCTTATATCCGAACCTTTTCATAACCGCACCTGCCGGCAATGCCATCAGGAAGTAGGCCGCGAAGACAGCAGAATCAATAAATGCAGATTGCATGTCTGTCAGCTGACAAGCCTTCTTCAGGTGTGGAATAAGGATAGGGCTCATATTGTGGATCAGCGCCCATAGAAAAAATAAACTCGTCACCAGTATAAACGGGAACAGGTAACTCTTCTTTGTATCGATGTTTGCCTTAACTGTGGAAGTGGGCATTGCGGCTCCGGCCATAAGTATAATTTATATGATGAAAATTGCTGTTGGCAACTAGCTGATGGATCTGTCCAGATGTGTATAACCACCATCCACGTACACGATCTGGCCGGTGGTATGAGAAGACACACCTGATAACAGGAATACGGTCATATTCGCTATTTCTTCGGATGTAGTCATACGTTTTTCGTAAGGAATTTTGGCAACAATAGCAGCCAGTTTCTCGTCCGGATTAGGTAAAGAATTGATCCAGGTTTCATACAGCGGCGTCCATACTTCCGCAGGGATCACTGTATTAACACGAATACCATAAGGCAGCAGTTCCACCGCCCACTCACGTGTCAGCGCATTGATACCACCTTTGGATGCTGCATAACCGGAAGTATTACCCTGACCGGTATCCGCCACTTTAGATCCGATATTGACAATATTACCTTTTGTTTGTTTCAGGTATGGCAATGCGTAATGCGCCAGGTTGTAGTAATGGGAGATGTTCTTCTGCAATGAAGCCATAAATTTCTCCGGGCTACCACTTTCCAGTCCTACCCCATCATTCACACCGGCATTGTTTACCAGTCCGTCAATACGTCCGAAACGCTGTACAGTGAAATCAATCACACGTTTGCAGGCATCTGCTTCTCCCAGTTCAGCGGTAACTTCTACTGCCTGTCCGCCGGCAGCGATGATCGCTTCAACAGTTTTATTGTTATCCTCCGTGCTTCTGCCGGCAATAACAGTAATACCACCTTCAGCGGCAATCAGTTTGGATATCGCCTCTCCTATTCCTTTTGCACCACCCGTTACTATAAATACTTTGTCTTTTAATCCAAGATCCATGTCAATGGTTTAAATAATTTTAAATAAGCGAAGGCGCTACAGTCCGTAGAACCTCACCGCATTTCCGCCCATAATGCCCGCTCTTTCCGCATCGGAAAGACGGCTGATATAATCGGTAATAATTGCTTTCACTTCTGTATAGCTGGCAGCCAGCTTACATACCGGCCAGTCGGAACCAAACATCAGTCGTTCAGCGCCAAAAGCATCGAGCGCAACATCCAGGAAAGGAGCAAAATGAGAAAGTTCCCATTTCTGCCAGTCCGCTTCTGTTACCAGTCCACTGAGTTTACAGTAAACATTAGGTTGCTGCGCGATTGCCCGCATATGTGTTTCCCAGGCACTGATATCACCTGTTTTGAAGTAAGGCTTTGCCATATGATCTATGACCAGCCGCTGATCAGGGAACTGTTGTACAAACGTTGCAACTGCAGGCAATTGCACAGGATACACCAGTATGTCGTATGTGAAATCATGTGCAGCCAGCGCCCTTATTCCCTTACAGAAATCCTCCCTGAGAATAAAGGAAGGATCAGGTTCTCCCTGCACAATATGACGGAATCCTTTCAGTTTTTCATACTGGCGGTAATGGGCCAGTCTGTCGGAAAGATTTTCCGCCCGAAGGTCCACCCATCCTACTACTCCTCTGATAAAAGCGTGTTGATCTGCAAGTGCCAGCAGAAAGCCGGTTTCAGTTTCTGACTGGTCTGCCTGTACAGCAACACAGCCATCCACACCATTCTCCTGTAATACAGGTAAAAGGTGCTGCGGCAGGAAATCTTCCTGAATCACTTTCATATCGTCTGTGATCCAGGCATCCTTTACAGGGTGATATTGCCAGAAATGCTGGTGTGCGTCTATAATCATTATTTCATAACGTTTATCTTCCTTATCAGTGGCTATAAAGCTATACTTCCTTACTGCAGTCTTGCTACATTACTGTAGCGAAAAAATCCTGTCCATCATCACCCATTTCTCACCGGGTTTAGCTACCGGCAGGGCCTGCTGATATTTCCACATCAGCTTTTCCCATTCCTGCACTTTAGGATTCGCCGCATCCGCCGCTCCTTTTGCATCAAAAGAGAAACTTTCGTTTACTTCCATGATCATAAAAAGACGGTCCATGATGCGATAGATCTCCATATTGGTGATACCGCTGTCAACGATACTCTTTCTTATTTCAGGCCATATCTCACGATGATAGGCTTCGTATTCCGCTATCAGCACAGGATCGTTTACGAGATCCAGCGCGAGGCAATAACGTTTCATAAAACAATTAGGAATTAGCAATTAGGAATTAGGAATGACTATTAAGCCGCTGAAAACAGATATCAGGAATGAAGCTTGCTAAAGATGCAATCAATTGTATCTGATGCACACACTTCACTCACAATTACTAATTCTTAATTCCTAATTCCTAATTTTTCAGTTATTTAAATGCAACCGCTGTCTGCTTTGAAGTACCCAGTCCGTCAATACCCAGTTCAATCACGTCTCCAGCTTTCAGGTATACCTGTGGATTCATACCCAGACCAACGCCTGCTGGCGTACCGGTAGAGATTACATCTCCTGGCAGCAGGGTCATAAACTGGCTCAGATAAGAAACCAGGAAAGGTATTTTGAAGATCAGGTTAGCAGTAGTACCGTCCTGCATCGTCTTACCATTTACGGTCAGCCAGAGGCGCAGGTTATCCACATCTTTTACTTCATCTTTAGTTACCAGCCATGGGCCCAGCGGAGCGAATGTATCACAGCTTTTACCTTTTACCCACTGTCCGCCGCGTTCCAGCTGGAATGCACGTTCGCTGTAATCGTTGTGTAAAGCATAACCGGCGATATAGTCCAATGCGTCTTTTTCTTCAACGTAGCTGGCTTTCTTACCGATCACTACTGCCAGTTCCACTTCCCAGTCGGTTTTCTCACTGTTACGTGGAATGGTCAGATCATCATTAGGACCTACCAGGGAGGAAGTACTCTTGAAGAATACGATTGGCTCCTGTGGGATCTGTGCGTTTGTTTCTTTTGCGTGGTCAGCATAGTTCAGACCAATGCAAATGATCTTGGAAGGACGCTGTAAAGGAGCTCCAAGACGGGTACCTGCCGGTACCTGCGGACAACTGCCACTGTTTTTTTCCCACCATGCAGCCAGACGCTGTAAACCGTCTGTCTCCAGGAACTTCTCACCAAAGTCTTCACCAAATGCACTTACATCGAATGTACCTGCTTCTGTTACGATACCTGGTTTTTCTGCACCTGGTAATCCAAATCTGATCAGTTTCATATAAAAAATTACTGTTTTTACTAAACGTTATGGCCTTTGAAGGCCGTCATACTATCTTGTTAATGTATTGATCCCCAGACGTCCGGCTTCTACTTTTATTTCGTAAGTATTGGTCAGCTTACCATCCTGTTCCAGCACAACAAAACATTTATCTTTTCCGGACGCTACTATACCTACTTTATTACCGGCAGGTACAACTTGTGTCAGCGTTCTGTTAGCACCTGCAAATTCAGCGTATACATGTACTGAATCTTTAGAAGACAATGGCACTATTTTTACGATAAAGTCTGCAATGATAGTTCCGGACTTCAGGTTGCTGGCTGTAATCGTCTGTTCGATCTGTGTTTCGTTGGTAGCGCTTATCTTACCAAGTCCGAGTTTATTTTCTGCATATTGCCATACGCCTGCCGGAGGTGTTCCTACGTGATTGATCTGCAGATACCCTTTATCATCCACGCTGGCATGGTAGTAACGGGTGGTACGGTTTTGTTTCAGTACACCGATATAACAGCTGTTAGGTTTGTCCCATACCAGTCGGTACAGATCCTTCTCCTGCACATCTTTCGCCAATGGCAGTTCGAAATTCTTCTCCTTTGTTTTTCCATCCAGTTCAAATACCATTTTGATCTCAGTAGTATCTGTCACAGGAAAGGAAACAGTTACTTTTCCTGCTGGTGCAACCGGTTGAAATGCTTCACCCGCAGCAGTGGTATCATCTGCGTCAGCGGCAGCGTTTTTCTGGTTGGAATCACAGGCAAAGAATAATGTTGCAATAAGTAATAAAGACCAAGCTTTCATGGAATTATGCGTTGATTTACGAATGAGAATTAAGAAATGTGAGTTACGAATATAACCAATCCATCATTCGTAATCCGCATTTTACGATTCCTTAATTATTCAGCTTGATGAATCCTCCATCCAAAGGATAATCACAACCAGTGATAAATCCAGCTTCGGCAGAACACAGGAATAAAGCCAGTGTACCTACCTCATCAGGTTTAGCCATACGGCCGATCGGTTGTGTTTTTGACAGTTTATCAAACATTTCCTGCTCTTTACCAGGGTAGTTCTTCGTGATGAAACCGTCTACGAATGGTGTGTGTACACGCGCAGGAGACACACAGTTGCAACGGATACCGTCATTAATATAGTCCTTCGCCACAGAAAGGGTCATAGTGAGTACCGCACCCTTACTCATAGAGTATGCAAACCTGTCAGGAATACCCACGCTGGAAGCAATGGAAGCCACATTCAGGATTACGCCGCCTTTCTGTTCTTTCATCTGTTTGATCACCGCAAACATACAGTTGTATGTACCTTTCACATTCACATTATATACCCTGTCCAGATCTTCTTCCGTAGTGGATTCAAGTTTGCCCACGTGTGCAATACCGGCACAGTTAACCAGTATATCAATACGACCTGCCGCAGCGATGATCTTATCCACCGTGCTGACTACAGCCGCCTGCTGTGCTACGTTACAGGCGTGTACCTGTGCAGTACCGCCCGCTGCTGCAATTTCAGCTGCCGTTTGTTTACCGCCTTCCTCGTTCAACTCAATAATATGTACATCAGCGCCCTGCGCCGCAAATACCTTCGCTATTGCCTGCCCTATGCCGCTGCCACCACCGGTGATCACAGCCACTTTGTTGTCTAATCTAAACAGGTTCATATTTTCCTTAATTTAAGGGTTCTAAAATAACCCTTTTACCAAGGCAAAAACTATCCTTTTTTACCAGTAACTTGTACTTTATTACCATATTTCAGAATATTTAAATAAAAAACAGTTGAAAATCAATTACCGGACTGCCTCCAGGTCAGCTATTTTTCTGTTATATGTCATCCTGACAAGCAATATATTTACCGCGTCTGCGCAGCAAATTCCATTGAATAAATATGGGTTAGCTGTCGTGAATACTGTCGCCTTATATAAGCAGCTGGCAGCGGCAGACAGCAACCAGGTATTAGTAGATATCACCACCTTCATTCCCGGTATATTGAAAGACATCCGTTATGCAACCAAAGCCAATTTTACCCATCAGCAACTATATCCCAATGCAGTTGTATACCTGCGTCTACCCGCCGCCAAAGCATTAAGAGCCGTACAGCAGGAGCTTAACAAAAAAGGACTCGGATTATTGATTTATGATGCATACCGCCCATACAGTATCACAGAAAAAATGTGGGAGATCGTACCCGACGATCGTTATGCCGCAGATCCCCGTAATGGTTCAGGGCATAACCGGGGTGCTGCTGTGGACCTTACTATTATTTATTTACGCAGCGGCAGGCCGGTAGCCATGCCTACTGATTTTGACGACTTCACAGAAAAAGCGCATCATGCCTATGCTGTTGCAGACAGTATCGTGGCAGACAACAGAAGACTACTCCGGACAACAATGGAGAAATATGGTTTCACTGCCCTCTCTACAGAATGGTGGCATTATTATCTGAAAGACTACAAACAATTTCCTTTGATGGATATCCCCTTCAGCAATATCAAATAAAAAAGCCCCGTCAGTGACGAGGCTCTTTCATGCTTATAAATGTTGCTTAATAGATCTTGTTCAGCGCATCTACATAGGCATGCATAGAGGCATTTACGATATCAGTAGAGTAACCGTAGCCATAATAAGACTGGCCATTGTGTTTTACACGCATGTTTACTTTACTTACATCTTTACTACCACCACGCATTGACTGGATATTGAATTCATCAATATCAATCTGGTCTTTGATGATCTCGTGAATAGCATTGATAGCTGCATCTACAGGACCATTACCTGCGGAGCTGGCTTCTTTTTCTTCACCATTGATCTTCAGTTTTACAGTTGCCATCGGACGCAGTGGATCACCACATACTACCTGCAGCAAAGTAACTTTGATCGCTTTATCATCATCGAAATTCTTGTCATCACCATTACCCATCAATTCCTGCAGATCAGCATCATTGATGTCTTTCTTCTTGTCTGCCATTTCCAGGAAGCGTTGGTAAACTTCATCCAGGTTGATTTTATCCAGCTTGTAACCCAGACGCTCCAGGTGATGCTTCAACGCATGACGGCCGCTACGTGCAGTCAGGATGATCGCATTGGATTCTATACCTACATCCTCCGGATTCAGGATCTCATAGTTTTCACGATGTTTCAACACGCCATCCTGGTGAATACCGGAACTGTGTGCGAATGCGTTACGACCAATGATCGCTTTGTTAGCCTGTACCGGCATACGCATCATTGTCTCAACCATGTTACTGATACCGTAGATACGTTTTGAATTGATACCGGTATGATAACCCATCGCGTGATGCGTTTTCAGGATCATCGCTACTTCTTCCAGAGAAGTGTTACCGGCACGCTCACCAATACCATTGATGGTACATTCTACCTGACGCGCACCGTTCATAACACCTGCAATGGTATTGGCAGTAGCCAGCCCCAGGTCATTATGGCAATGCACGGAGATGATTGCTTTATCAATGTTGGATACGTTATCCATCAGGTATTTGATCTTCGCACCATACTGGTCAGGCAGACAGTAACCATTCGTATCAGGAATGTTTACGACAGTAGCACCTGCACCGATAACGGCTTCGATCATTCTTGCCAGATACTCGTTGTCAGCACGACCGGCATCTTCTGCATAAAACTCGATATCATCCACGAATTTGCGGGCATACTTCACTGCATCTACTGCACGTTTCAGAATGTCCTCACGGGTGCTATTGAATTTATATTTGATGTGCATATCGGAAGCACCGATACCAGTATGAATACGTTTGCGTTTTGCAAAGCGAAGTGCTTCAGCAGCGGCATCGATATCCATGGTATTAGCACGTGTCAGCGCACAGATCACCGGTTCGCTGACTGCTTTGGATATTTCAACTACGCTCTGGAAATCACCAGGGCTGGAGATCGGGAATCCAGCTTCAATAACATCTACTCCCAGCAGTTCCAGTTCCTTAGCTACCTCGATTTTTTCGACGGTTGTCAGCTGGCAACCAGGAACCTGTTCGCCATCACGGAGGGTAGTATCGAAGACGTATACACGATTTTTATCGCTCATCTTAAATTAATTGTGTTATTGGAGAAATTACTTTACTCAGGTAATTGTGTTGGATATTGATCAGTTCAGATTTTCCAGCACTTTTGCACCCATTGCATCTGTACCCATTACGTAGTGATTTTCCGTATGCTTGTTAGCAATATCCATTGTACGGTAACCTTGTTTCAGGGTAGCTTCAACAGCTTTGATCACGCGCAGGGATTCGTTCTTCAGTCCGAAAGAAATATCCAGCATCAGTGCTGCGGACAGGATAGACGCCAGCGGATTGGCAATGCCTTTACCAGCGATATCGTGCGCAGAACCGTGAATAGGCTCATAGAAACCAACGCTGTCGCCGATGGATGCTGATGCCAGCATACCCATAGAACCTGCGATCTGGGAAGCCTCGTCCGTCAGGATGTCGCCAAACAGGTTAGCTGTCAGCACCACATCAAAACGTTTCGGATCTTTCACCAGCTGCATAGCAGCGTTATCGATGAACATATGTTCTGTTTCCACATCACTGTATTCTTTAGCCAGTTCCTGCACCACTTCACGCCACAGACGGCTTGATTCCAGTACGTTTGCTTTATCTACAGAACACAGTTTTTTACGGCGGGAACGTGCAGCTTCATATGCTTTACGGGCGATACGTTCTACTTCATAACGGTGATAGATCATCAGGTCAGATGCAGTATTGCGGTCTTCTGAACGTTTCTTCTCACCGAAGTATACATCCCCGGTCAGCTCACGGAAGAACAGGATATCTGCTCCACGAAGTATTTCCGGTTTAATGCTGGATGCTTCCAGCAGTTCATCAAACAACTTAATAGGCCGCAGATTTGCGTAGAGACCCAACTCCTTACGGATTTTCAGCAATCCCTGCTCAGGACGCACTTTCAGTGTAGGGTCATTGTCATATTTCGCATGACCGATAGCACCAAATAGGATCGCATCGCTTTTGCGGGCTTTTTCCAGTGTTTCGTCAGGCAGCGGAGTACCGGTAGCTTCGATGGCAACATGCCCCATTATGCCTTCTTCAAAAACAAAATTGTGCTTGTAGTTTACAGCAATTGTTTCCAATACTTTCTGACCCCAGGCTGTCACCTCTTGTCCTATACCATCTCCGGGAATTACCAGTATCTTTTTGTCTACGCCCATTTAGTTTAGAGTTGATTTAAATTGATGTTTACTTCGTCGTACCCCCAGTGGTCCGCTTCTCTTGTGAAAAATAAAGCTAAACCACTGAAGTGAAATGTTAAAAATTAAACTCACGGCTGGCTTCGTATGATTCAATCTCTTTACGAAGGCTCAACAGGTAGTCAATATCGTCATAGCCATTAATGAGGCAGGCTTTCTTATACGGATTGATGTCGAAAGAAATTTCTTCACCGGTAGCTACGATCTTCAGTGACTGTTTTTCCAGGTCAATTTCCAGTTGAGCAGCAGGATCTGTTTCAATCGCTTTGAAGATCTTGTCCAGGAATTCGTCCGTCACAGTGATCGGCAGAATGAAGTTATTCAGCGCATTGTTCTTGAAGATATCAGCAAAGAAACTGCTGATCACAACTTTGAAACCATAGTCGCCGATAGCCCATGCCGCGTGCTCACGGGATGAACCGCAACCAAAGTTTTTACCTGCTACCAGTATCTGACCTTTGTAGATCGGATTGTTCAGGATAAAGTCTTGCTTAGGCTCATTATTAGTGTCAAAGCGCCAGTCACGGAAGAGATTTTCTCCGAAACCATCCCTTGTCGTTGCTTTCAGAAAGCGGGCAGGGATGATCTGGTCTGTATCAATGTTTTCAATCGCAATAGGAACTGCGGTGGATACAAGGTGTTGAAAAGTCTTACTCATTATATTATAGCCTTCCGGAGAAGGTCTTTCATTTTAAAGTTAAAGATCTGTTTTAATTTTTTCTGCTTTTACACGCAAGCGCACGTACTTCGAATACCATTTACCATCGCGGAAGTTAGTCGCCCGCAGCGACTCCTGTACTTCCTGCAGGAGAGGTAATCTATCCTGCTCCGGTACCTGGTCCAGGAAGTGCGATCCAAACATCTGCAGCCATTCCACAATGCCATTCTCAGGGTCTGCCAGTTCGGTCTCACGGTCAAAGTAAAGGACCTGGTTGATTCTGAATCCATACTCTTCCAGCAGCGAGGTATACTCTCCCACTGAAGGGAAATACCAGAATGGTTTATAAGTATATCCTCTGTCGGCCATCGCTTTCTCCAGTGCACCGGTGATGTCGTCCACATTTCCCTTACCGCCCATTTCCAGGACAAAACGACCACCAGGCTTCAGGTGCTGGTGAATACGATCCAGCGCCTTCTCCTGCTGGCGGATCCAGTGCAGGGTAGCGTTGGAAAACACCGCATCAAACTGCTCCGGCAGGGAGAAAGAGGTAGCATCTGCCACCTGGAAAGTAACCTGTGGAAAATGCTCCTTTGCACTGGCGATCATCGCAGGAGAACTATCCAGCCCTGTTACTTTGGCGCCGCTTTCCGCCACCTGAGCGGTCAGTTCGCCGGTACCACAGCCAAGATCCAGTATCTGTTCTCCTGCTGCCGGCTGCAGCCATTCGATCAGGTTATTACCGTAACCGAATACAAAAGAGTGCTTTTCCTTATATAATTCAGCGTTCCAGGACATTTCTCAGTTATATTATACCAGTTCTCTTACATCTGTTACTTTACCAGTGATAGCTGCTGCTGCTGCTGACAACGGGCTGGCCAGGAAGGTACGGGCGTTAGGACCCTGACGACCTTCGAAGTTACGGTTGGAAGTAGAAATACAATACATGCCGGCAGGCACTTTATCTTCGTTCATACCCAGACATGCAGAGCAACCTGGTTGACGCAGATGGAAGCCCGCTGCTTCAAATATTTTATCAATACCTTCTTCCTTCGCCTGCGCTTCTACCTGTTTAGAACCAGGTACGATCCATACCACTACATCTTCCGCCTTTTTCTTACCCTTTACAAAGTCAGCCACCATACGGAGGTCTTCAATACGGGAGTTGGTACAGCTACCGATAAATACATAATCCACTTTCTTACCCAGCAACCCGCTACCAGCTTCCAGTCCCATATACTCCAGGGATTTCCTGAAAGATGGTTTTTCTTTGTCATCCACCTCAGTCAGCGACGGAATGTGCTGGGTTACCCCGATACCCATACCCGGGTTCGTACCATAAGTGATCATTGGTTCGATATCAGCGGCATCAAATGTCAGTACTACATCAAACTCAGCATCAGCATCGGTATACAGTGTTTCCCAGTATGCCAGGGCCTTATCCCACTCAGCACCCTTCGGAGCAAACTCCCGGCCTTTGATATAATCGAAAGTGGTTTGATCAGGAGCGATCAGACCTCCACGCGCGCCCATCTCAATACTCATATTACAGATGGTCATGCGGGCTTCCATGCTCAGGCTGCGGATCGCCTCACCGGCATATTCCACAAAATAACCGGTAGCGCCGGAAGCTGATATTTTAGAAATGATATACAGAATGATGTCTTTGGAAACAACACCTTTTTTCAGCTGACCGTTCACCTCAATCTTCATGCGTTTCGGGCGGTATTGCAGAATACACTGGGTAGCCAGTACCTGTTCAACCTCGGACGTACCAATACCGAAAGCGATCGCACCAAAAGCGCCATGCGTACTGGTATGGCTGTCACCACACACGATAGTCATACCTGGCAGTGTAATACCCAGCTCAGGGCCGATTACGTGTACAATACCCTGGTAAGGGTGGCCCAGACCATACAGCTCTACACCGAATTCTTTGGTATTGGAAGTCAGCATCTCTACCTGTTTGCGGCTCAGGGCCTCTTTAATCGGCAGGTGCTGGTCAATGGTAGGTACGTTATGGTCGGCTGTCGCACGGGTCTTAGCCGTACGGAAAACCGGTATACCTCTTTTACGCAGTCCGTCAAAAGCCTGTGGACTGGTCACTTCGTGAATAAAATGTGTATTGATGTATACTGCATCCGGAAAGCCGGGCTTGCTAACCACTACGTGGCTGTCCCAGATCTTGTCAAATAATGTTTTTCCCATCCGTAATTTTACATTTTGTGGCGGGCCGGGCAGAGATGATCGGCCCATTGGCACCAGCGAAATTGATAATTTTGTGCTTCCTAGTTTGTTTGTACCTTCAAAGCTAATGGTCAATGTTAATTAACATATAGCTAAATTTGACTTAATTACGATATATAACTACGCCTGACAGGCGATATCAATTTGACTGTCAGCTAATTATAACACATTATTAACGATGTCCAACAACCAGCACGACGCTCTGTTTATATTAATAAAAACACTGACGAAAGCCGAAAAACGGAATTTTCAACTTGCTTTTAATAAAAATAATACTAAAGAGGACGTCCTTTTCATTCAGTTATTCAATACCCTGGACAAGTTAAAGGAGTATGATGAGGAATTGATCCTCAAAAAGATACCCGCTATCAAAAAACAACAACTCAGTAATGTAAAAGCCCATTTATATAAACAACTGCTGACCAGCCTCCGCCTGCTGTACAAGCAGAAAGACCCCCTGATTGACCTCAGGGAACAACTGGACTACGCACGGGTGTTATATAGTAAGGGACTTTACAACCAGAGCCTTCGCATTCTCTCCAAAGCCAAAGTAACGGCTATTGAGCAGGAAGAAGTGATGCTAAGCTATGAAATTATTGAGTTTGAAAAACAGATCGAGAGCAGACACATCACCCGCAGCCTGGAAAACCGGGCTGATGAGCTCAGTGCAGAATCCCGCCAGATAGAACTCCGCCTCAGCAATATCAGTCGCCTGTCTACCTTATCCCTCCGGATGTACGGCCTGTACCTGAAATTAGGCCATGCCCGGGACGAGAAAGACGCCAAAATGGTAAAGTCCTTCTTTGAGCACGAATTGCCGCCCGACTGTAGCAAGGACATGAGCTTCTATGAGAAGATACACCTTTATCAGGCCTATAGCTGGTATTACTATATCCTCCAGGATTTTGTCATGTTTTACCGCTATACCCAGAAATGGGTGAACCTTTTCAATGAATACCCTTCCCTCCAGCGTACCGACGTAGAGCTATATATCAAAGCGATGCACAACCTGCTGACCGCCCACTTCTACACCATGAACCACGACAAGTTCATGAAAGACCTGGCTGCACTGGAAACGTTTATTACAGAGAATCAGGAGAGTTTTAACGAAAACACTAAAACATCTGCCTTTGTATACGTGTATACAGCCCGTATCAACCACTACTTCCTGGAGGGTACTTTCAGTGAAGGATTATCACTGGTACCACAGCTGGAAGCCGATATCGCCGAGCATCAGCTGAAAATAGACCAGCACCGCGTGTTGCTGTTCTACTACAAGATCGCCTGCCTGTACTTCGGTAGCGGCGATAACAACAAGGCGATCGTGTACCTGAATAAGATCATACACCTGCGTATAGGCAATTTACGTGCTGATATTCAGTGCTTTGCAAGAATACTACACCTTATTGCCCACTATGAACTGGAGAATTACAGTCTGGTGGAATACCTGATCAAGTCCGTTTACCACTTCATCGCAAAAAACAAAGACCTTGGTCAGATGATGGAGGAAATCCTCAAATTCCTACGCAGGAACATTTACGCCCATCCAAAAGCGCTGCGTAGCGCCTTTGCCGATCTGAAAGAAAGATTGGTGCAGCTTTCACAGAATCCTTACGAACGCAGGTCATTCCTGTACCTGGATATTATTTCCTGGCTGGAAAGTAAAATAGAAGGAATTCCGGTGCAGGAGATCATACACCGGAAATTTGTTCGGAAAGAAAAAAGAATCTGATCGATTATTCCGCTGGTTCTGTTTTCTGATCTGTCAGATCGGTATCCGCATCAGTGGAAGAATCAGTATCGTTCTGGGCAGTCTGTTCCCTGTCTTTTGGTAAAGGATCTTTAAACTGCGCCTTGTCCTTTACATTGAATAAGGTCTTGAACACTTCTTCCAGTTTTTCAGACGCTTCTTTGGAAAACAGTCCGACCAGGCAGGCAATTGCCATCATACCATAAGGGTTCAGCGGAACGCTGTCTCTTGGCTGATTCGCTTCATCGCGGGTAGCCGCTGGTATTGCCTCATTCACTACCGGCGGACAATCAGGTTTTGCAGTATCAACCTTCGTTGCTGCCTGCTCCGGAGAATCCGGACGTACATTCCCCTCCTGTACATTGCCTTCCTGCACATTTCCTTCTGTAACAGGTGCAGAAGAGGTATTTTCTGTTAACTGGCTATTTTCCGGCAACTGTGGCGCTACCGGCGGACTGTAAGTCAATATCCCGCCTCTCAGCAGCATATAAAAAAACATAGCCATACCGGCGCCGATCACGGGTCTTAACAGGTACCACGGGATCCAGGTAGTAACAAACATACGGTTACCTACAAATGCGGTAAATGAGATGATGAGGTGAACATTAGCCCCCAGCGCACCGCCAAGTATCATCAGCAACAGAAAACGGTGTTCTGCTGTAATGGTATACACGGTGCCGAAAAGGCGGAAAGGGTCTTTACTGCTTACATAGCCGGAAGGCCAGATACAAATGATAATGTAGAATAGCAGGACAGCTGTTATTCCAAACAGCGCGGTAAGGGTAATAATCCAGGCACGTTCTCTCGGCGACTGAATTCTCTTGGTTTGGTTAGACATAGGTTCCTTTTAAAATAGTGTTACTGTTGGATAGTCTTATATCAAGACAGCCACACCGTTGTTTGTGGACAACGGTGTGGCTGCGCATATGTTTAATGTTGTTGCTTGTCTGGTAGCTAAAATGACTACTTTAACATGACCTTCCTGCCTTCCTTCACTGAAGTGCGGGCTGCTTCCAGTATGCGCACGACAATCAGGTTATTTTCCAGCGAAGAAAGATCATTATCAGGCTTCAGGGAGCCATTCAATACAGCTGCAAGATATGTAATATTATCCGTATAGGTTGCTTCCGGTACTTTAAGCGGCTGATATTCACTTTTTTTCCGTTGTTGCAGATCATTTGGATTCAGTGCGTGCAGGTAGCCTGACTTACCAAATACCTCCCAGTCCTTAATACTGAAAGGCCAGTTCCAGGAGGCTTCGATGATACCTGTCGCCTCTGGATATTCCAACAAAATAGTAGCATCATCCTCTACTTTCGGATATACCGCAGGTTTGATGTGACGCGCTACGGCTGTCACTGAAATAGGCGCTTTGCCATCCATCATCCAGGTCATCAGATTAGCGCCGTAACAACCAAAGTCCATCAGCGCGCCACCGCCGTTTTTCACAGGGTCGGTCAGCCATTTCAGGAAGTCTTCAGAACAACCGATTTCCCTCGGTCCTTCATGACCGTCGTGTACAACCATTTTCCGTACCGGCCCAACAGCATCCTGTTTCTTCACCAGGTCATATACATATTGGTTCGTATTGTACCAGGTAGTTTCATAATTGGTCAACAGATGTATATGGTGCTTTCTGGCCAGTGCCGCCATACGGTCTGCCTGCGCGACTGTAGCCGCCAGCGGTTTCTCCACCATTACGGAAATACCTTTGGGCGCGCAGACTTCTACCACATTAATATGCTCTGCCACGGCATTATAAGCCAGTACGGCATCCGGATGTTTATGCGCCAGCAATGTGGCCAGATCAGGATAGAAAAGTGAATCCGGTAACTGATAACTTTTCTTATAACGGGCGATCAGCTGAGCGTCCGATTCGGCAATACCGGCAATGGTCACCTGCCCTTTTTTCCACTGGTGCATCAGCAGATGCACGTGGTCGTGTGTAAGGCCGGCAACGCCTACGTTCAATGGTTTTTGCTGTGCAAAAGTTGTGATGGCTGCCAGCAGGAGCAGCATAGTTTGGCTTAGCATCTTCATCATGACATGGATTATATGGACCTGTGTTTTTGTTATTCAGCAATATTTAATACCCGCCAGCCATCCTTACCTTTGAAAGTATAGATCTGCTGTCTGGCTTTTTCTCCACTTGGAAAGATGTAAACCTGCGTAATCAGATACAGCTGTTCCGTAATCTTCTTACGATAAGGAAAAGCACGGCGAAGTCCTTTAAACGTGGGAAATCCTTCCTTTTCCAGGCTTTTTATGAAAGATGTACGCAGAATGTCGGCGGTAGTCTGCAGGATGTCATTACCATTGTATATATCATTCATCCTCATCAGTAACAGTCTCCCTTCCTCTACAAAGTTCTTACAGGCAATCGCTTTTTCTATATCATGCTCGTCATAAGCATCTTCCAGGCATAGTATGGCGCCTTCTGGCGTGGAAAAGTCGTGTACAAAGTAATCAATTCCTTCATCAATATAAAGCCCTACCTGACGATCAAACTCCTGCCATTCATGTATCGGTTTCCCTTCACGGATAGCCCGGATAGTGTATCCGCCAATCAGGCGGCCATCTTCAATGATCATCCAGTCGGAAATAAAACGTGGATCGATACCGATCTTCTGGTTAACAGACACAGAATTAACATAGACGGGTTTATTACCCACTACGCCATACAGGTTTCCTTCATCGTCAAAACTGGGAGAGGTTAACCAGAGATGTTCACGGTTGATGCCGTCGTCGATCAGTACTTTTACGGAGAAATATTGTTGTACCGGTTCCGGTTGCAACAGACTATGCTGGAAATAATGCAAAGTGGCATTTGCCTTCTCAATGGCCCAGTTCATCCTTTCATCATCATCGGCTATGTGTACAACCGGCAATTGGTCCTCTAAAACAGCTTTGCTACGTTTACCAAAGAATTTTGATAAGAAACCCATAGGTGAATGGTTATGTATATTTTGTGCCTTCCCTAACCGATGTCACAGCCTTTCGAACGAATATACCTCTATTTTTATTATGATAATGAAGGGTTTTAGTCCACTTTTTCCAATGGCGCCTCATAACGGTAATACCTATTGTAAAAAATGATCCCTGCCACAGCCTGCATACCCACAATGCCGTACCAGTACAACCGGGCTAATCCCATAAAAAGTATGGTCACAACAATGATCAGTACCCACCGGAAATACTTGTCCTGGTCTATTCGTGGAAAATACAGGATACTGCGGAACAGCATCAACATAGACAGACTGCTGGTTATTAACATCACCCAATGGATGGGGTTTGCCTGCTGCCAGGTCTTATAAATAAGTAATACGCTTTCCGGCGCAACAAGCGCCAGGTACAATCCGCCCATCTGCAGGTATCTTTTCCACAAGGGTACCGGCAACTGTGGCAGCATTGAAAGGTAAAGATCGTCAAAGCGCCTGTGATTATACACCAGTACACTCTGTGCTAACACACATATAAGTATCCCAACCAACAGGACGCGCTCATCGTATTTGTCTGCCATTAAGGAGCAGGTGATAATGACAATAACAGCAGCTGCTATTTTTGCCATACCCAGTGAGCGCATATTATTATTGAGTAATTCATGCCCGTAAAAGGACCATATATGTTTCCGGACTGTCCTGTTGAACCATTGCTGCCATCTGGACAGTACGGAGACGGTACCCGGATGCTTCATCTTATTAAGATATATCCACAGCGGCACCAGCAGCATCAGTACGCTGAATAATACGATCACAGACGTTGCCAGATGAAAGCCCAGCTTTGCTGCTACAACTGCGGATATAAGACTGTAGATCAGCACTGGTGCATATAAAGTCAGGTGTATCCATAACCAGGTACGCCACCTGGCACTTCCCTCCAGTATCCCTAGCGTACCATATAAAAAAGAATGTTCTTTTGTAGATAAAACATTGATGATAAAGGCAATACACTTCAGATTGTATAGCAACCACAGCAAGCAGACGAGCGCAAGGAAGCCAGGACTCCCCGTAAAGCCTTTTATAAGGGTATAGTGATAAGAAGGAAGTTGTCCGCCAGGAACGATTCCAAAGAAAAAGTAAAAGATCACCAGGAAGAAACCAGTATTCTTCGCGTAAAAGCGGGTTGTGAATATTTTGGATAATGCCATTGTGGATAACTTAGATTTTCACAATGTTTTTGTCCTGCACCTGCAATTGGATAGATCCTGCCGTTACCGGCTGATGCGAAGTAATACAGAAGGTGACGCCATATTGTTGGTGAAACGTTTCCACCAATGTGTATAACAATGGAAGTGATTGTGTATCAAGCGTAATTAATGGTTCATCCAGCAATATTACTTTCGGACGTCCGGTAAACGCCAGCAGAAGAGACACCTTTTTCAACATACCGCTGGAATAGCCGCTCACGGGCCTGTGGATAAATGATCCAAGTCCCAGTAAATCAATCATTTCCTGTACATCTTTGAATCCCTGACCTTTCGTTTTCGCATACAATGCCACCAGGTCGCTGCCAGTAATAAATCCAGGATACAACGGCTCCGCCTCTGCGTAATTCACATACCGGCGGTATTGCACAGGTTGTTTGTTACAACTGATGGTACCGTCCAACAATATATCCCCCTGGAATGGAATCAACCCTGCCATCACCTTCATGGAAGTTGTTTTACCGGCGCCATTGCCACCTAAAAGCCAATATACCCCATAATCCAGCTCCAGGCGGGGGATATCGAGTATGACAGTGTCGTGATAGCTTTTTACAACTTGTTGAAGATTAATAACATGCGATGCCATGAAAAGAGATATGATTTATTTGTAAATATGTGGATTAAATAGCTGAATTTCAGTTACCAGCAGTGGATTTAACAAAACTTTGCGGGTTATGGAGCCGTTAAAAACCCAAAATTGTGGATTTAAATTCCTTAAAAACGGCTAATTGCCCTCTCAGATTACCTTTCCAAAATTCATCCGCTCTTTTTCCACAGTCTGTTAAAAACTTAAACAGGCACCCCAGCTATTCCTGTGTACATTTGTAACAGTTCACGATACGAGTAACAAGTCTCCAGGAATATGAGCGCAACCCCGGAAGCCGGGTATGAACATTTCAAACCGAGCTGGCACAAGAAATTTCGATCGGAACACACTCACGTATCAAAGGGTAACAGGAAAGGGTCCAATGAATAACTTAAAATGGGGATAATCTCTCCTTCATGTCCTTTCTATCTTCATACGTTAACCATATATAAAATTTATTGAGCGATGAATTTAGAGAATGAACTGCTTTTAAAGGAAAACAAAGACAGATTTGTATTGCTGCCTATCAATTATCCGAAAGTATGGGAGAAATACAAACAACATGAGGCTAGTTTCTGGACAGCAGAGGAGATCGATCTCAGTGCAGATATGAAGGACTGGAATAATCTCAACGATGGGGAACGTCATTTCATTACCCATGTACTCGCATTTTTCGCAGCAAGTGATGGTATCGTTAACGAAAACCTCGCTGTTAATTTCATGAGTGAAGTACAGTTACCCGAAGCACGTTGCTTCTATGGTTTCCAGATCATGATGGAAAACATCCACTCTGAAACATATGCATTATTAATAGACACTTATGTAAAAGATCCGGTTGAAAAAGATCGCCTGTTCCATGCAATAGAAACAGTTCCTGCCGTTACTAAAAAAGCGAAGTGGGCATTGCGCTGGATTGAAAACGGCAACTTCGCTGAGCGTCTTGTAGCATTTGCAGCTGTAGAAGGTATCTTCTTCAGTGGCAGTTTCTGCTCTATATTCTGGCTGAAGAAAAGAGGCCTGATGCCAGGTCTGACCTTCTCCAATGAACTGATCAGCCGTGATGAAGGATTACATTGCGAATTTGCATGTCTGCTGTATGGTATGCTGGAAAACAGACTGCCGGAAGAACAGGTGCACACTATTATCCGCGATGCAGTAGCCATCGAAAAAGAATTCATCACTGATGCATTACCGGTAGCACTGATCGGTATGAACAGTAAGTTAATGAGCGAATACATTGAGTTCGTTGCAGATCGTTGGTTAAGTGAACTGGGATATACTAAAATATTTAACACAGCAAATCCGTTTGACTTTATGGAGATGATTTCTCTCCAGGGTAAAACAAACTTCTTCGAAAAACGCGTGGGAGACTATCAGAAAGCAGGCGTAATGTCCGGTAAGGATACACAGACTTTCAGTCTTGACGAAGACTTCTGATAAAGGCATAATAATTGCATGTTATTGCAGAATTTGCCAACAACCACATTTTAATAAATACTTTACTCAACCTCTTAAATTCATTTAACCATGTTTGTAATTAAGCGCGACGGCCACAAAGAAGCTGTTAAGTTTGACAAGATTACTGCTCGTGTTGAAAAGCTGTGTTATGGACTGAATGCGGAGTACGTAGACGCCATAGACGTAGCAAAGAAAGTGATACAGGGTTTATATGATGGAGTAACAACCAGTGAACTGGATAATCTTGCCGCAGAAACTGCAGCATCGCTTACTACAAAACATCCTGACTATGCCTTGCTCGCATCGCGCATCGCGGTGAGCAATCTCCATAAAAATACAGTGAAATCATTCTCCAAAACAATGGAGAACCTGTATAACTACATCGATCCGAAAGTGGGCAAACCAGCACCACTGTTAGCTGACGATGTATATGAGATCGTCATGAAACATGCTGCTATCCTGGATTCCAGCATCATCTATGATCGTGACTTTGCATTTGATTATTTTGGTTTCAAAACACTGGAACGTTCTTACCTGCTGAAATTAGATGGTAAAGTGGCTGAACGTCCGCAGCATATGTTCATGCGTGTGTCTGTTGGTATCCACAAAGAAGATATCGATGCTGTAATCAAGACATACAATCTGATGAGTGAGCGTTGGTTTACACACGCAACTCCTACCCTCTTTAATGCTGGTACACCTAAACCACAGATGTCCAGCTGCTTCCTCCTTACCATGCAGGATGATAGTATCGAGGGTATCTACGATACACTGAAACAAACTGCAAAGATCTCCCAGAGTGCTGGTGGTATTGGTCTGAGCATCCACAATATCCGCGCTACAGGTTCTTATATCAGCGGTACCAACGGTACCTCTAATGGTATCATTCCAATGCTGCGTGTATTCAATGATACTGCACGTTATGTAGACCAGGGCGGTGGTAAACGTAAAGGCGCTTTCGCGATCTACCTGGAACCATGGCACGCTGATATCTTCGAATTCCTTGACCTGCGTAAAAACCATGGTAAGGAAGAAATGCGTGCAAGAGATCTCTTCTATGCACTGTGGGTACCAGATCTGTTCATGAGACGTGTAGAAGAAAATGGCGACTGGAGCCTGTTCTGTCCACACGAAGCACCAGGACTGCACGAATGCTGGGGTGAAGAGTTCGAAAAACTCTACACAAAATATGAGAAAGAAAACCGTGCACGTAAAACAGTAAAGGCACAGGATCTCTGGTTCGCCGTACTGGATGCACAGATTGAAACAGGTACTCCTTACCTGCTGTACAAAGATTCTGCAAACCGCAAATCTAACCAGCAGAACCTGGGTACTATTAAAAGTTCCAACCTGTGTACGGAGATCATCGAATATACCGACGCAAATGAAGTAGCCGTATGTAACCTGGCTTCCCTGGCACTGCCACGCTTCGTAATCGACGGTCAGTTCGATCACGAAAAACTGTACGAAGTTACTTATCAGGCAGCGCTGAACCTCAACCGTATCATCGATAATAACTTCTACCCGGTAGATGAAGCACGTAACAGTAACCTCCGTCACCGTCCTATCGGTCTGGGTGTACAGGGTCTTGCTGATGCGTTCATCCTGATGCGTTATCCATTCGAAAGCGAAGAAGCGAAAAAACTGAACAGCGAGATCTTCGAAACCATCTACTTTGCTGCATTGAATGCATCAAAAGACCTGGCTATCAAAGACGGCGCTTACGAAACATATGCAGGTTCACCGGTATCAAAAGGTATCCTTCAGTTTGACATGTGGGGTGTAACACCTTCACCACGCTGGGACTGGACTTCACTGAAAGGAGAGATCAAAAAACATGGTGTGCGTAACTCCCTGTTGCTGGCGCCAATGCCAACCGCATCTACCTCTCAGATCCTGGGTAACAATGAATGTTTCGAACCTTACACATCCAACATCTACACCCGTCGCGTACTGAGCGGTGAATTCGTAGTAGTAAATAAACACCTGCTGAAAGATCTGGTGGAACTGGGTCTGTGGGATAATGATATGAAGAATAAGATCATTACTTCCAATGGCTCTATCCAGCATATTCCTGAGATCCCTTCACAGATCAAGGAGCTGTATAAAACAGTATGGGAAATCAAACAACGTACAATCATTGACATGGCAGCCGATCGCGGTGCTTTCATCTGCCAGTCTCAGTCACTGAACCTGTTCGTTGATACGCCTTCCGCAGCGAAACTGACGTCTATGCACTTCTACGCATGGAAGAAAGGTCTGAAAACAGGTATGTACTACCTGCGTACACAGGCAGCTGCCCAGGCAGTACAGTTTACTGTTGAAAAACAAGGCGGTCAACAGATGGAACCAATGGTGGAAAAGAAAGCTGGTGAAGCTAAAGCTGCCAAAGCAGTGGACACCAAACTCGACGAAGTTGAATTTGTTGAGGGCGCAGTCTGCACCATGGAAGAAGGTTGCGTAACCTGCAGCGCCTGATGAAATAATAAGACATCATTATAGTAAAAGGGTAGTCTCGCAAGACTACCCTTTTTTATTTCAACACCTGATAAAACAGGCATTAATAATGCGGTATATATCGCATTAAACACACGACCGTATGAACGCAAAAATCCTGGTAGCGGGTGCAAGTGGACATCTTGGAGAAAAGATCATCCGCGGACTAATTGACGAAGGCGCAGATGTGCGTGCTGTAATCCGTCCTAATACTGCATTGGAAAAAATCGGCGCACTGAAGCAATATGATATTGGTGTTATCCAGACGGATATGCACAATATCAATGAACTGACACTCGCCTGTAAAGATGTTGACTGTGTGGTATCTGCATTGCAGGGCCTGGAAGATGTTATTGTCGATGTGCAGTCAGTGTTGCTACAGGCAGCAGTAAATGCAGGCGTTCCCCGCTTTATACCTTCTGATTATGCGAGCGACTTCACGAAACAGGCTGCCGGTGAAAACCGGAACTTCGATCTGAGGCGTAAATTCCACGAACAGTTGGAGAAAGCCCCCATAGCCGCCACATCTATACTCAATGGCGCCTTTGCAGAAATACTGATACGTAATAATCCTCTGCTGGACCTGAATAACAACAGTGTTAGTTACTGGGAAGATGAAAATAAACGTATAGACTTCACCACCATGGACGATGTGGCCTCCTTCACCGCTGCCGCTGCTATGGATGCTACCACGCCCCGCTTTCTGCGCATTGCTGGTTTCCAGGCAAGCCCTAAAGAGCTGGCAGCAATTGGAGGTGAACTGAAAGAACAGGAATTTAAACTGATTCGTCAGGGGAGTCTGGAAGATCTGCTGGCACTTATTCAACGTGAAAGAGCCGCACATCCTGAAGGGGAAAACGAATTATATCCGGCCTGGCAACAACTACAGTATATGAAGAGTATGTTCAGCACAGAACTGTTTCCTTTAAATAATCGCCGTTATACTGATATTCAGTTTACAGGTGCGAAAACATTTATCAGCGCGTTGTTACAAACAACGTCAGCACAATAGCATAAAAAAAGCGGCAGTTTGGAAACTGCCGCTTTTTTATGCTATTGCTATTCAATAAATTCCTTCAAAATTACTCAACTCACATATCTTCTTCCTGAAAGCCCCACTCCTCCAACAATGCATTGTATTGAGCATCCGGCAGGTTTTTTTGTTCATAATGGCCAGCAATCGATTTTTGCCTCATTGCCTCATATATGCTAACGGCACAAGCCACGGAAATATTCAACGATTTGATAATGCCCACCTGAGGAATGATAAAATTACCGTCGCATAATTTCCTGATCTCCTCACTTACGCCCTCCTGCTCATTACCGAATACCAGCGCTACAGAACCTGTAAAATCGAGCTCATACAGACTCTTTGCATCCGCCGCCAGGTGCGTCGTATAGATCTTATCGTACTTTTCCCTTACAACCGCCATACAGGTAGCTGTGTCACTAAACTGGTGGACTGTCAGCCACTTGGCTGCACTGGAAGAACTCTTGTGCCCCCATCTCTTGCGACGGGCAGTCGTAGTGTTCAATACATAGACATCCTGGATGCCTACAGCATCACATGTACGCAACACCGCAGATATATTATGCGGATCAAATACATTTTCCAGGACGACAGTTAAACCTGCCTGTCTTTTATTTAATACGGATAGTAACCTTTCTCTACGTTCCGGCGTCATAATCAGGTAAGTATATATTTTAGACCACAAATTTAACTTAAATCGGACTTTTGAATACCGCTTTTCCTTACTACCTTCATACATATTAAAAAACATCTATCTAAAAAATGCTCAAAAAGATCCTCAAAATTGTAGGAATTTTCTTGCTGGTATTGGTTATCGCAGCTATTGCCATTCCATACTTTTTCAAGGGCAAGATCATGTCTATCGTCAAAACAGAGCTGAATAAACAACTTGTAGCTGATGTCGACTTTAAAGATGTGGATATCAGCCTGATAAGGCACTTCCCAAGGCTGGCTGTAGCCCTCGAAGACCTGAGCGTAGTAAACAGAGCGCCTTTCGCCGGCGATACCCTGTTTGCCGTTAAGAAAATCGATCTGGCACTCAATCTCATGAGCGTAATCAAAGGCGATAAAATGGATATCTACAATGTGGATATCGTAGCGCCACGCATACATGCTATTATCAATAAACAGGGACTGGTGAACTGGGATATTACAAAACCAGACACAGCCCAGACCACTCCGGCAGATACTGCCACTACCAAATTCGCCCTCAATCTACAGCAATACAGCATCGAAGATGCTACCATCCGCTATGATGATGAACAAGGTGACATGGGTATGCTGATCGAAGGCCTGAACCACCAGGGTAAAGGTGACTTCACACAGGATCTGTTCACGCTCCAGACAACCACCCAGGCTGAAGGCGTTACCTTCCGCTATGGTCTTATCCCCTACCTGCTGCGCACCAAAACAACCATGGATGCAGATATTCAGGTAGATAATAAAACCAGCACCTATACCTTCCAGAAAGGTAAAGCCACACTGAACAATCTCGAACTGGCCTTCCAGGGCTTCTTTAAACTCATTGATGACAGCACCTACGGCATGGACCTCACCATGAAAGCGCCATCCACACAATTTAAAGACATCCTCTCCCTGGTGCCCGCTATCTTCATGCAGGATTTTGATAAAATCAAAACTTCCGGTACCGCTGCCTTCGACGGTTACGTAAAAGGTACTTACAGCGCTACCCAGATGCCTGCTTTCGGATTAAACCTGGCTGTTAAAGATGGTTTCTTCCAATACCCTGACCTCCCTAAACCTGTAAAGAATATCCAGGTAAAAATGAGCGTCAACAACCCGGATGGCGTACCTGATCATACCATTGTGGACATTCCTGCTGCCCATGTAGAAATGGATAACACCCCGCTGGATATGCGCCTCCTGGTGAAAACACCGATCTCCGACATGTATGTAGACGGCGCTGCAAAAGGTAAACTCGACCTGTCAAAAGTATCTCAGTTCGTAAAACTGGAAGCTGGTACCGCGTTGAGTGGTATCGTAGATGCGGATGTTTCTGCAAAAGGGAACATGAGCGCCATCGAAAAACAGGCATATGATAAATTCTACGCTGCCGGTAGCATCCTGATCAGCGATCTGTTGTACCGTAGCAAAGATTATCCGGACGGTGTGAAGGTAAATACCCTGGCCATGCAGTTCAATCCGAAGAATGTGACAGTATCTAAATTTGACGGACAATACATGGGCACCAACTTCCAGGCAAACGGTGAAGTGAATAATATGCTGGCCTATATGCTGAAGAATCAGCCGCTGGATGGTAAACTGGCTGTAAAAGCAGACCAGGTAGACCTCGACAAATGGATGGGTACCACGGAAACCACCGCTGCCGCAACACCAGCCGATACGGCCAGTGCTCCTTTTGCTGTTCCGGCTAACCTGAACCTCGCTTTACAGGCACAGGTAGATAAAGTTCACTACGATAAACTCGACATGTCTAACCTCTCCGGTAACCTGTTGCTGAAAGACGAAACCGTTTCCATGCAACAGATCAAGGCAAATGCCTTACAGGGTAATATGGAAGTAAATGGTAGCTACAGTACAAAAAACAGTAAGACCAACCCGGATATCAACATGGCTTACAGTGTACAGAATGTAGACGTACAACAGACATTCAACGCTTTCAATACCGTTCAGGCCCTGATGCCGGTGGCCAAATTCCTGAATGGTAAAATCAACTCCCACCTGGAACTGACCGGTAAACTGGGGCAGGATATGATGCCTTTACTGAGCAGCCTCACAGGTGACGGTAACCTGCTGGTACTGGAAGGCGCCCTGCAGAAGTTTGGTCCGATAGACCAGCTGGCAAGCACCCTGAATGTATCTCAACTGAAAAACTTCTCCCTGAGAGATATCAAAACCTATTTCGCTTTTGAAAACGGACGCGTAAAGGTAAATCCGTTCAAAGTGAACGTCAGCAACATCAGTATGCTGGTAGGTGGTTCCCACGGTTTTGACCAGTCACTGGACTATACCCTGCAGATGACCCTGCCGCGCAGCGTGATCGGAAAACAGGGAGATGCCCTGGTGACAAGTCTGGCTTCACAGGCGAGCGCTAAAGGTATCCCTGTTAATATCAGCGATAGTATTCACCTGAACGTGTTGCTCGGTGGTAACATCATGAAACCAACATACAAGACCGACCTCCAGGAAACAACCTCCGGTACACTCAATAACCTGAAAGATCAGGCAACCACTCTCGTAAAAAATAAGGTAGACACCGTGAAAACAGCCCTCAAGGATTCACTGAATGCTGCCAAAAATAACGCCGTTGCCGGTCTGAAAGACCAGATCACCAAACAGATCACAGGTCAGAAAGATACTACCGGAAATAAGGCACAACCTGTGCAGAATGCCGGTAAACAAGCGGAACAAGCGGTAAAAAGTACCATCGGAAATATCTTTAAAAAGAAAAGTAACTAAGCTGTAATATTTGCGAAACCGGTCCTTCCCCTTACCCAGGACCGGTTTCCATTTTTTTTAGTGTATTTACTTATTTCACTAGTTTGGACAACTTTTTTATCTGACTTTTTCACCACCTTCGCAGAACTGCAATATTATATCTCCATCCGGGACACGGATGCGTTAACTTGAGAAATACCCACATGTAACTATGGACTACGAGCGTTACATATCAGATGGAAATCTGGAAAAAGTGCTCCTCGGATTCGCAAGCCCTGAAGAGGAAGCCGAGTATCGGATACACATGGACTTCTTTCCGGAAGTTCAGACCGAACAGGACGAAATCGAACGCCGTATTGAACGCATGGCGTTCAAGGACGCCGCTTTGCCACCTGCGCACCTGAAAACAGCGATCATGCAACAGGTCGCACAGGAAGCTGCTGCTCCGGTTACCACCGGTACATGGTATAACAGGAAAGATGTCCATTACGAAAACGTACAGCCACCTTCCAATAAAATGAGGGTGCACGTAGGATGGAAATTGTTACTCATCGTCTTCCTGGTAATGATTGCTGCATCTATGGCTGCTGCAATTATCTTCTTTTATATGACCATCGGTAAATAACCCGACTTTTTATTTTCTTTCAATAAAAAAAGGCGCCCACCATACGGTGGGCGCCTTTTCAGTTGCAATGTTTTCCGTTTATAATTCGTGTTGCATCGCTTTGTGATTTTCCTGCATTTGTTTGAGTTTATCCTTTCCATATGCCAGACGGGTAATTACCACATACAGCACCGGTACGATAAAGATCGCCAGGAAGGTCGCTGTGAACATACCACCCAATACGGTCCATCCCATTGTTTTACGGGATTCAGCACCCGCACCACTGGATATTACCAGCGGCATGATACCTAACAGGAACGCAAGGGAAGTCATGATGATCGGACGCAGACGCAGCTTGGCCGCTTCCACAGTCGCCGTGACCAGTTCCATCCCCCTGTCCACACGCTCTTTTGCAAACTCCACGATCAGGATCGCATTCTTTGCCGAGAGACCAATCAGGGTGATCAGACCAATCTGCGCATAAACGTTATTCGTAATGGCAGGAAGGAAAGTCAGTGTCAGGATCGCACCAAAGGCCCCGATAGGTACGGCCAGCAGTACAGAGAACGGTACCGACCAGCTTTCATAAAGAGCTGCCAGGAAGAGGAATACGAAGATGATAGACAGGGCGAAGATGTAAACAGTCTTCGATCCTGATAATAACTCCTCACGGCTCAAACCGGAGAACTCATATCCATAACCTTCCGGTAATACCTGTGCAGCTACTTCCTGCAATGCCTTGATCGCGTCACCACTACTATAACCAGGAGCAGGGCTACCGTTTATTTCCGCAGAACGGAACAGGTTATAGTGAGAGATAACCGGCGCACTTTCCGTCACCTTATAGGAAGTCAGCGCACTCAATGGCACCATCGTACCAGCAGAGTTGCGCACAAAATATTGTGACAGATCTTTGATATCGCCACGGTAAGTGGAATCCGCCTGCGTTACCACACGGAAGTTACGGCCGTATACCGTAAAGTCATTCACATAAGCACTACCCAGATAGGTCTGCAATGCAGTGGCAATAGACGATATCTGTACGCCCATCTTCTTCGCCTTTTCACGGTCTATCTCCAGTTGGTAACCAGGAGTACGTGCGGTAAAGAAGGAGAACGCTCTTGCGATTTCAGGACGCTGGTTGATCGCCATCGTGAATTTCTGAAGTACACCTTCAAATTCTTTGATGTCGCCACCACCACTCTTCTGCTGAAGAATGAAGGAGAAACCTGCTGTAGAACCCAGACCAGGAATCGCCGGAGGCGGAATTACCACCACATTGGCTTCCTTAAACCTGGAGAGTTTTGCCTGGAGTTGCCCTACCAGCGCAAAGATCTGCTGAGATTTGTCCTTACGTTCATCCCATGGTTTCAGCTGACAGAAGATCGTACCACTGTTTGATTTGGTCGCGAAACTTACTACGTTCAGACCACCCAATGCTGCATAGTGACCGATCGCTTTTACGCTATCCAGTGTATGCATCATTTCTGTCATGACAGCAATCGTCCGCTCAGTGGAAGATGATTCCGGCAGGTCAAAAGTGATATATATACGACCATCATCCTCTGTCGGAATAAAGCCTGTCGGCTTACCTCTGAAGAGGAATAAGGTACCTACCATAATACAAAGCAGCAGTATGATCACATAACGCGACCAACGGATACTCTTCTTCACACCCAATGAATAACGGCTGGTTACATGACCAAACCATACGTTGAACTTGAAGAAGAATTTATTCAGACCTTTTGAATCCTTATCCAGGTGCATAGGTCGCAGGATCAGCGTACACAGTGCCGGCGTCAGAGACAATGCCACAAACGCAGAGATCAGTACGGAGATCGCGATCGTGATCGCAAACTGCTGATACAGACGTCCCACGATACCTGGTATAAATCCTACCGGTACGAATACCGCTGCGAGGATCAGGGCGATCGCCATTACAGGTCCGGAGATCTCTTTCATCGCCGCATAAGTCGCTTCCTTCGGCGTCATCTGTTCATGGTCCATATTATGCTGGACCGCCTCCACCACCACAATGGCGTCATCCACCACGATACCGATCGCCAGTACGAAACCGAACAGGGTCAGGGTGTTGATGGTAAATCCAAGTGGTATAAAGAAGATGAACGTCGCAATGATGGATACAGGAATAGCAAGTACCGGGATAATGGTCGCCCTCCAGCTTTGCAGGAAGAGGAATACCACGATCACCACGAGTACGAGTGCTTCCAGCAGGGTTTCTACTACCTCGTGGATAGACACCTCGATCACGGATACAGACTCAAATGGTACTACATAAGCTACGTCTTTCGGGAAAGTTTTGCTCAGCTGTTCCATTGTTTCATATACCGCTTCTGCTGTTTCGATCGCGTTACTACCTGGCGCCTGGTAAACCAGCAGGTAAGACGCTCTCTTGCCATCCACATAGGAGTTGTTGCTATAGCTGAATTTACCCAGTTGTACACGGGCAACATCTTTCAGGTATACAACCGCTCCGTTATCCGGACGGGTTTTGATAATGATATTACCAAATTCCTCCGCTGTTACGAGACGACCTTTTACAAAGATGGTATACTCATATGTCTGTCCGGTTTTCTGAGGAGGAGCACCTACGGTACCTGCGGAGATCTGCGCATTCTGTTCAGTAATCGCAGCTCTCACCTCTTCTGCTGTTACACCCATCTGGGCCAGCTTGTCAGGTTTCAGCCATACACGCATACTGAAGTCATCCGCACGGGTGAAGATATCACCCACACCTTTCGCACGCAGCAACGCATCCTTGATGTAAACGTTGGTATAGTTATCCAGGAAGGTTACATCATGGGTACCATTCGGAGAATATAAAGCCACCAGCATGAGGATACTGGGGTTACGCTTTCTTACGGTCAGACCTAAACGTTGTACCTCCTGAGGCAGGGTTGGCTGCGCAATACCCACACGGTTCTGTACGTCCAGTGCGGCGATATTGATGTCGGTACCTACTTCGAAGTTCACGGTCAGACTCATTGCACCACTGTTGGTACTGTTACTGGTCATGTAAGTCATACCAGGCGTACCGTTCACCTGCACTTCCACAGGAGTAGCTGTTGTCTGCTCCACCGTCTGTGCATCCGCACCGATATAAGTACCGGTCACCTGTACAGTGGGGGGCGAAATTTCCGGGTACTGGCCGATGGGCAGGTTGGTCATCGCCAGCAAACCTACCAGCACCAGTACAACAGAAATAACTATTGCGGTAACCGGTCTGCGTATAAAAGTATTTGCAATCATGTTTCTTCTTCTATTGATTCAAACTCAAACTGTTATCTATTTCTTAGCTGCGGCATCCGGCGCTTTCTTTACGGTAGTGGTATCAATCTTACCACCATCGCGTAAACGCTGTATACCTTCTGCAATCACCAGCTCGCCTTGTTTAACACCGTCCATTACGACGATGCTTTCTCTCAGACGAGGGCCCAGATGTATTTTACGCTGTTCTGCAACAGTATCTTTCGCAACAAATACGAAAAATTCACCCATCTGTTCAACCACTGCTTTGTAAGGAATGATTACGCGATCGCCTGACTGATCGTTCAGTACATTCATCACACCACTCATACCTTCTTTCAGCTCATTCTTCGGGTTGTTGAATTCAATACGCACCTTGATAGTAGCTGTCTGGTTATCTACACCACGATCGACTACTGTCAGACGACCCGGTTCAGTATAAGCCTGTCCGTTAGGCAATTGCAGACGGAAAGTAGAATCACCCGGAGTTACCGCTTTACCCTGCATACCGGAGAAACGTGGGATATCATTTTCATTCACCACGAAATCAACAGCGATCGGATTCTCTGAGGAAATAGTATTCAGTAAAGTCGTTCCGGCACCGATCTGTGCACCCAGTTTCACCTGGGAGATACCGATACGGCCGGTAAAAGGAGCTTTAATTACAGCATAGTCCAGATCTGTGCGGGCAGACAGTAAAGAAGCTTCCGCAGCGGCGAGCTGGCTACGGCTCACGTCCAGTGCAGCGTCTGCATTGTCCAGCGTCTGACGGGCAATCGCGTCCTGCTCTGCCAGTTTATGATAACGGTCTGCGTCTTTTTGTGCTTTCGTAAGGTTCGCTTTTGCCTGGGCAATACTAGCTTCTGCCTGGCGATAAGTAGCTTCATACTTACGACGGTCTATTTCATAGAGCGGTTTTCCTTTCTGTACCACTTCACCTTCTTTAAAGAAAATGCCGGTAATATATCCTGACACCTGTGCACGCAGTTCAACCTGGTTCAGTGCTACCACTGTAGCGGGATATTTATCGTAGTAAATAGCAGTACCAGTAACTGCCGGCACTACGCTTACCGGTGTAGGAGGCAATACCATGGCTGCTTTCTGAGCCGGGCCTTTACAGGAAGCCAGGTAAAATAAGCCTGTAGCGCCAATGAGGAGAATGTGTTGCTTTGTTTTCATCTGAAAATATTTGTCCTTTCAATGGTCAGGTTGTACGGACCCGACCAGTTTCCTTATTAGTAGTTGTTTGTTGATATTGTACCCAATGAACGTTGCAGATCCACTTTGCTGGACAGCACAGTATACATTGCGTTATAGTAATTCAGTTGTGCTGAACGCAGGTCTGTCTGTGCAGTGATCACCTCAAGATAGGTTTTCACCCCTTCCCTGTACTGCATTTCTATCAGACTGTATACTTCCTGTGCCAGGTCCACATTCTCCTTCATCACATAAAACTGGTTGAGGTTCCCCTTATAGGTAGCCATCGCCTGGGTATATTCAGTATTGATCTGGTTGCGCAGGTTTTCTATATCCAGGTCATTACGTTTGATCTGCAGCTCCGCCTGGCGAATGTTGTAGATACGTTTAGACCCCTGGAAAATAGGCAGGGACACTTTGAGACCTATCTGTGAACTCGGTACGTTGTTGTTGTACAACTTGGAGAATTCCGGGTTCAGATAGTTGAAGTTATAGTTCGCAAATGCAGAAACAGTAGGAATAAAGCTCCACTTGTTATACTTCAGCTGCGCATCTAAAAGGGTTTTCTGCGTCTCCAGCAACTGCATCTCGACCCTGTTATTATAAGTCACCGTCACCGTCGTATCCAGCTGTATGTTCTGAACCATCTGCACGGTATCATATACCAGTGGCAGCGGACCATTCACAGGATACCCCATCAGCTGACGAAGCTGTGCTTCGCTGGCTTTCAGTTGCTCCGCAGCTGTCTTTCTCTGCGCCCGGGTGTTATTCAGGGAGATAGTCGCCCTTTTATAGTCGGTTTTATCCACAATACCACCCTGGTATTGGTTGTAAGCGTCTTTCAGACTACGTTCCAGACGTGTCACATCTTCATCCAGGACATCTATCTGACGTTCAGTCAGCAGCATACCGTAATAAGCCTTTGTCACGTTAGCGACAACATCGATACGATAGCTTTCTGTGTTTTGTTTTGCCTGTTTGCGTACGTCACGGGCAGTTCTGCCTGCCAGCAAAAGATCACGGGTAAACAGGTTCTGGTTCCATTGGAACAAAGCTGCGGAGTTGTTTTCTACGCCCAACTGTACATAGTTCCCGTTAAAATAGGAGGTGGGAATCTTAAGATAGTGGTTGAGGCTGTAATCTACCCCAATCTGCGGGTACCAATCCGCAAGCTTTCCCTTGATGGTGTATTCAGTAATATCCTCATCCAGTCTGGCCTGTTTCACAACCGGCTGGTGGGTGAGCGCATACTGAATACAAGCCTGGAGGGTGGCTTGAGGAAGCAGTGAATCGGAGACCTGTTGCGCATAAGACGGTGCATTATACAGCACGGCGCTTAGTACGGCGGTCAGATAAAATACTCTTTTCATAAAAGGTTTTGACAATCAGAATCTTCTTTACACCAATCGGAGGACAACGACGATATTGTCCACTATATATTTGTTATTCAATTAGATGCTAATGTGATCTTCAGCAAAAATCGGACGGGCACAGTTTAGCATTATGCACAAACTGCAAACAGGTAGGTTCAGGTCGTTAACGGTTTTAACAAATCTTGGGATACTGTCGCCTAAAAAGGCGGCAAATCAGCTCCCAAAGGGAGCTGTAGCTAACCTCGTTCCCGCAATTGCAGGGCAAAGATAATGACTCGCAATCAGAAACATGTTACCACTGATGTAAATTTAAACTATTGTTTAAATCTACTTAGCGGCACGTCCACTGTGAATATGTTTTTCTGCATGGTAGGAGGATCTTACCAGTGGTCCTGATTCTACATAGTCAAGACCCATGTTATATCCTATTTCACGCAATTCTGCGAACTCATCGGGATGTACAAAACGGACAACCGGTAAATGTTTTGGGGTAGGTTGAAGATATTGTCCGAGTGTCACCACGTCACATCCGTTATCGTACAGGTCTTGCATCGCCTGTACCACTTCTTCTTTCGTTTCGCCAAGACCCAGCATGATACCACTCTTGGTACGCATGCCTCCGTCTTTCAGGCGGCGGATAACTTCCAGGCTACGATGATATTTTGCCTGGATACGTACTTGTTTTGTCAAACGCTCCACTGTTTCCAGGTTGTGGGATACTACCTCAGGCGCCACATCAATGATGCGCTGTAAGTTTTCCCACTGGCCCCTGAAGTCAGGGATCAATGTCTCCATAGTAGTGTCAGCATTCAGTGATCTGACAGCTTTAATGGTATTTGCCCAGATGATAGAACCACCATCTTTCAGTTCATCTCTGTCCACGGAGGTAATTACCGCGTGTTTTACCTTCATCAGGTAAATAGCTTCCGCCACACGCTGAGGTTCATCCCAGTCTACGGCTTCCGGTCTGCCGGTAGCAACCGCACAGAATCCGCAGCTACGGGTACAGATGTTTCCCAATATCATAAAAGTAGCGGTGCCGGCTCCCCAGCATTCACCCATATTCGGGCAGTTACCGCTCTCACAGATCGTGTGTAATTTATGTGTATCAACCAGGTTACGAACCTGTTTGTAACTCTCCCCTATTGGCAACTTAACTCTCAGCCAATCAGGCTTTTTAGTCCTTGGTGCAGCTGGTGCCGTACTACATGGCGTTGCGGTCGTGATCGGTGTTTCTTCCATCTCTGATCCTTTCTTTAGAACACAAATTTAATACTTCTCAACTATTTCTTGTCCCAACGCTTTCCAAACTGTAACGCAATGTATGCATTAAAGAAAAATTTCTTAGGATCCTGGTCGATCATAATATCGACATCCTTGGTATAATACTCCGCATTCACACCCACTTCCAGGGCGCTGACCACCTCGTTAAAACGAGCCCAGTCAAAGCGCAGACCAGTTTTGGCATGTATACCAGGTACAATACTCACCTCGCCCCAGCCCTTTCCGAAACCAGCGCCGCCAATAATAGACGACCTGTCCAGGAAAGCCTGGTCATATAATGGATCCTGACCATATTTCACCTGTACACCTCTTGATGTATTCGGATCTACCACATTCAGGTAATAAGGCTTCTTCAGACCAACGGAAAGTCCGCCATAATAGATCGCATTTACCAGTACCCCGTTTTTGTTGCCCTTACCGCCGATCAGTCTTTGCTGACCAACACCCAGTTTGGCCTGGTAAAAGTTATTCTGCTTACCATATATATATGGCTTCTCTGAATAAATAAAGCCAAATTGATCGATATCTTTTAAAGCACCTGGCTTTTTATCTTCCTTCGGATTCTTCTTCTCAGCAAACTCAAACTGGAAATAAGTCACCTTCTGCCTGCTCTTTCTCCAACCCAGTTCAAAAAAACCAGCCCAGCCATCCGTATTGATACGGCCACCCAGGGAAAATTCTCTTTGATACAGATTCTCACCCTCTTCCAGCTGTTTAAACAAGGAAATCCGCTTCAGCTTCCGTTCCTCCCGCTGTTCTTTTTTGGAAGATGCGTCTGTATCTGTAGTCTGGGCATACAAACCACCCGCCATGGCCAGTAAAAGCAAGGATAAGTATAGTCTTTTCACCTGTATAGATTTGTTTAGTTAACGGAGTATAGCCGCCAGGCTATACTATATAAACGTAAGGGGCATAATATTGGTATGCCAGCTGTTACAAACCTACACGTTTTTTCTGTCATGTGTAAATTTGTTTTTCTTTGAAAACCCACGCCCATGTATATATAACGCCCCGGAACCAAAATGGTTACAAGATTTGTTTATCAGGCAATTCCACTCCTCACCAGCCTCGCTCCTACCGCACAATGCAGACACCTTTTTTCCTCACAATAAACCTGTTTCAATTGTAATAATGCCTGTGTTTCACCTGCCGATCCGACGCCGACATGCAAGGTTTTCCATGCACGTATCTGGTGATTATCTTCCGGTGGCAACTGTCGCATAAATGCCACCGCCCGCTCCTGGTAATAACTATCCTTTTTTTCTCTGCCATAGACATATAATAATGGTAAAACGGTATTGATCAACATATTATGTACCGCCCGCCTGCCCGGCATCCTTGTCCGCGCCACCGGCTTCCCAAAACGGTAATGCGTTTGCCAGTATCCGGAAGGGGCAACATCCAGCAGCTTTATCAACGTATGCACATCTCCGGCATCCAGTATGGAAGAAAACAGGTGCGCCTGTCTGTGTAGTAAACCTGCCATGGCGGCAATTTTCATAGTCGGAAAAGACGCAGGCCGCATCCGCAGCCACTTCCAATGCTCTGCATCCATAGGCAAAAGCTTATATTTATGCCGCAGATATGCATATTCCTGTTGCAGATACGTCATATAATTATCCGGTGTCTTCTGCACTTTTCCATCTCCTATAACTGCCTGATCTGCAATGTCTCCCCGGATCAAGTCCACCTCATCTCCACCTGAACGCCATCCCTTCTTCCCCTCCCGTTCCATCTCCGCTCCCCTCAACGTCCATTCATCGGCTGCAAAATCCCTGATCTCCCCTTTCAGCATACCCGCCTGGCCAAATAACAAAGCTTCCAGTTGCAGCAAGTCATGCTGATGACGCAACAACATTTTGTAGGGTAATGACCTGGCCAGTTCCAGGAAGGTCTCCCCATTTACCGGCATACCCGCCCCCCTGGCCAAAGCACGGTAACACACCTCTTCCCAGTCATACTGTGTTTGCAATAGCCAGGCTTTCATGACATCCGCCCGTTGTTCCAGCCGTTCTATCAACAAGCGGTCTTTCCATCCCGTCCATACCAGTGAAGGCACTTCGGCCACTGATCCTGCACAGGGCACAAAAGCCTGCGATTGCCGCAACCATTCATAACGCTGTAATAATAACTTCGGAATACAGTGCCGCAATTCAAGAATGGGAATACCATGTGTGTGTGCACCTGTTATATCATGCTCAAAAACGATATGGAGCACAACATTCCGGTATTGCAGGTTATACTGATGCCCATGCCGGAACCAGTCAGACGTTTTCAGGTGAAGTTCCACATTCCCCACCCATAAGGTATGGCCGATGCGGATGCGCGCAGCGGTAAAATCAGGTCCCGCATGACGGTTCAGTTGCCCGGGATGATCTATCTGAATAGCATCTCCCTCCAGGGTGCATAGCCCCGATTGCGTAAATAAACGGAATTGCCAGATATGCTGGAATAGCTCCTCCGACATGATCGGATCAACAGGTACAATGGTCATAATTGGTTGGTTAACAGAATAATTAAAAGTCAGATAAGGTATATCAAATTAATAAAAAAAAAGGTGTGTCAAAAAAATTAAAAATACAGCCATTTGGAAATTTGATGAAAGTACCCTTAACTTTGCACCCAGTTCTTACACATGACTTATCCAGAAAGGCGGAGGGACTTGGCCCTGCGATGCCTTAGCAACCAACCTGCAGAAATGTAGGGAAAGGTGCTAATTCCGGCCCCGGTTATACGATAACCGAGGGAAGATAAGTTGGCAGAGATTGAAATTCACTGTAATAAAATACTTGAAGGCTCTTCCAACATCGGAAGGGCTTTTTTTATGCCCGTTCTGGTAGTTATATGACCGAATGAATGTCTGTTTGTGCGTGTGCCAACCAGGGTTTAATAACAGTATAATTACTTTGAAGATTGAAAATAGCTACTCAATTATTGCATAGCATCCCGGTGGATGAGTTGACTGGCGCCATCTCCGTCCCCATCTACCAGACTTCCACCTTCGTGCAGGAGTCTCCCGGGATCAATAAGGGTTTTGAGTTCTCCCGTGCCAACAATCCTACCCGTAAAGTGCTGGAAAACCTGATATGCAGCCTGGAAGAAGGACATGCAGGTTTCGCTTTCGCCAGCGGTATGGCAGCGATTGACGCTGTGATGAAACTCCTGAAAACCGGTGACGAAATCATGGCCGTAGAAGATACCTACGGAGGCATCTTCCAGATGTTCCAGCACATGTTTGAACGCTTCGGTATCAAAGCTAATTTCGTCGACACCAGCAATACAGACAAAGTACTGGCAGCTATCACGCCCAATACGAAAATGATCTGGCTGGAATCGCCCACCAATCCGACATTACGCATCTCCGATATTAAATCCATCAGCAAAATTGCCAAACAGCATAACATCCTGCTGGTGGTGGATAATACCCTCTGTACCCCCCTGCTGCAACAACCAATGCCGCTGGGCGCAGATATCATTATCCACAGCGCTACCAAATATCTCGCAGGACATACTGACGTCATCGCAGGACTCGTAGTAGTCAATTCAAAATCGCTGGCCGATCAGCTACGCTTTAATCAGAATATTTCCGGTAGTATCCTCAGTCCTTTCGAAGCCTGGCTCACCATCAGAGGTATCGAAACACTGAGCCTCCGGCTGGATAAACAATGCAGCAATGCCATGGCAATCGCCACCTGGCTGGCTGCACATCCTGCAGTAGATAAAGTGTTCTATCCCGGCCTGAGCACACACAAGAATCATCATATCGCACGCAAACAGCAAAAACAATATGGCGCATTAGTCAGCTTCTCCCTGAAGAATGACAATATCAAAAATGCGATCCGTGTAGTGAATGCAACCAAACTCTTTAAACTCGCAGAAAGCTTCGGTGGTGTAAAAAGTATGCTCGATCATCCGACTACCATGACACACCGGAACATTCCGGAAGAATTCCGTAAAAAATCAGGTTTACCAGACTCCTGTATCCGTCTGTCAGTCGGTATCGAAGACGCGGAAGATCTGATCAACGATCTTAAACAGGCACTCGACAAATTGAACCTGCCTGCCGGAAAACAAATGACCGTGCTGCAATAAACGACTCCTGCTAAAGGATATATCAACTCTGCAGGGAACATCAGCAGCACGCAGGGAACAACTATTTACAATAAACTTTTTTCAACATAACGCAGCACAATTTTATCAACCTGCTGCATTAAAATGGAAGTAAGCACTAAGTATAGAACATGGAAAACAAAATCATCAATTTAGGCATTTTCGGATTTGGTTGTGTGGGACAAGGATTATACGAGGTACTAAACAGAACGAAAGGTATCAATGCCCGTATCAAAAAGATATGTATTAAAGATCCTAACAAGCCTCGTCCTATCGACGCAAGTTATTTTACTACAGACAAAAATGAAATCCTCAATGATCCAACCATTGATGTTGTAGTAGAACTGATCAATGAAACAGATGCTGCATTCGAAATAGTAAGCACTGCGCTGCGTAATGGTAAAGCTGTAGTAAGCGCCAGCAAACGTATGATCGCAGAAAACCTGCCTGCACTGTATCAGCTGCAGGTAGAAAACAAAGTACCGTTCCTGTACGAAGCATCCAGCTGCGCAAGTATTCCCATCATCCGTAACCTGGAAGAATACTATGATAACGACCTGCTGAATGCAGTTGAAGGGATCTGCAACGGTTCTACCAACTACATCCTCACCAAGATATTTGAAGAGAACCTGAGTTTTGAAACTGCCCTGAAACAGGCGCAGGAATTAGGTTTCGCAGAAACCGATCCTACCCTGGATATCGAAGGTTATGATCCGAAATTCAAGATCGTGATCCTGTTATTACATGCCTTCGGTACTTTCGTAAAACCGGAAGAAGTATTCAACTTCGGTATCCATCACCTGAACGACTTCGACATACAGTTTGCAAAACAACGTAACTGTACCATTAAACTGATCGGTAACTGCCGCAGGCAAAATGGTCATGTAAACGCATATGTATTGCCACACCTGATCCGTGAACACAACCTGCTATACGATGTATACAACGAATACAACGGCGTACTGCTGGAAAGTGCATTCACTGACAAACAGTTCTTCGTAGGTAAAGGCGCTGGTGGTACGGCCACCGGTAGCGCAGTACTCTCCGATATCTCTGCACTGCTTTATAACTATCGCTACGAATACAAAAAAATCAAACAGTCCAATCAGCCGGCATTCACCAACGATGTACAGCTGAAGATCTACCTGCGTTACAGCAATGCTTCACAGGTGCATCTGACAGACTTCTACAACATCTCTGAGAAATACGAATCCGCTACTTACAGCTATGTGGTAGGTGTGATCAATCTGCAGAAATTAAAAGAAGCAGACTGGTTGAAAAATAAAGATGTGAATCTGTTGGTACTGGGCGAAGACCACGCACGTTAGTCATCAGTTAATCAGCCATATATTAGCAGAAGGCGTCCGCCATTGGCGAGGCGCCTTTTTTTTATAAAAAAAACACCTGATCCTTTGGGGACCAGGTGCATGTATAAATCGGGTTAGCATCGGGATAAATGGACTTTTGAATAGGACATAGGACTATAATATCTTTTGCAATGTCGCACCCAGTGCCTCTCCGCGTAAATTCTTCGCAACAATCTTCCCGGATGGATCAATCAGAAAATTGAACGGAATACTGTGAACCGCATATAATTTGGGTACTTTACCTTTAAAGCGTTTCAATTCAGTAACATGCGTCCAGGCGCCTGTTCCATCCTTTTCAATCGCCTTTAGCCATTTTTCTCTATCACCTTCCTGATCCAGTGAAACACTCAGGATGGTAAACCCTGCATCTTTATATTTTTGATACGCAGCAATCAGATTAGGACTCTCTGCCCGGCAGGGCGTACACCAGGATGCCCAGAATTCAAGCAATACATGCTTTCCACGATAGTCGGAAAGCGATACCGCCTTTCCATTGATATCCTGGCAGGTAAAATCAGGTGCCGGCATTCCATTCTCCACCAACAGCAATTGCTCAATATTTGTTTTAAGTGCCAGACCGACCTTTGTATGCTTATAATCATCGTTGATTTTTTCATACATTGATGCGGCCTCCCTGGGCCTGATCAGGTTCTGGCCTAGCAAATCCCTCACAAATAGCAAGCTGAAATAGGAAGCCGGCCGTTGACGGACAAAATCACCTTTAAAGCCATTGAACCATTGATCCAGGGTTTGTCTTGCGCGGATAATATCTGCGTCATCAGCATATTTCCCATTTATGCTATCACTCGCCCTGCTATATTGTTGTTCTGCCATACCTGCGATAACAAAGTCATCGTTGAGCCCTGAGCCTAAAAATGTAGCAGTGGACAAACCGCCTTCACTCGTGATAGTAATATCTCCTGGTTCAAGATAAATAGTCTTTCTGTCGATCTTTGTTCTGTCAGCCACCGGGACCAATGCCAGATAAGCATATGTCGGATCTGAAATCTTTCCTTGCAATACAAATCGCCCATCTTTCACGTCTGTAGAATCCAGTAAGATTTTCTCGGTAACATTCTCTCTTCCATTCTCTACTGTCGTATCAAATCCCGCAGGCACAGCGATATAGACTTTTGTATGCGGCGGCACATTTTTAAATTCCCCCTTTAAACGATACTCCTTTGTTTGTGCGTGCGTCATCAGGGGCGATAATAAGCCAAGGGCCAGCAAACTTCTTTTAAAAACAATGTTCATGGTGTCAAATGGTATTTGGGTATACCTATATAAAGACAGATCCTACTCAAATCTTAGCGTCTTGATCGCATATATTTGTAATAAATACCGCCATCATGAAAAACACCGCCCCGGATATCAACACTTATATCGCCGATTTCCCCGAAAATGTACAGGCAATCCTTCAGCAGGTGCGCGCTACTATTCACAAAGCAGCTCCTGAAGCAACAGAAGACATTAAATATGCCATACCAACATTCGTATTAAACGGCAACCTGGTGCATTTTGCCGCATTTAAAAGCCATATCGGCTTCTACCCCACCCCAACGGGTATCGAAGAATTTGAGAAAGAGTTATCTGCATATAAACAAGGAAAGGGGTCTGTACAGTTTCCATTAGACCAGCCAATGCCGCTGGATCTGATCACACGGATCGTAAAATACCGGGTTAAACAAAACGCTGAAAAGAAGAAGAAGTAAGATGACTAAAGCCATCTCACTCCATGATTATTTTTTGCCGATCACGGTAAGCATTTCTACAACGTTGCTTACAGGCAATCCCATTACATTATAAAAACAGCCATTGATCCGGTCAATACCCACTGCGCCGATCCATTCCTGGATCGCGTAAGCGCCGGCTTTGTCGTAAGGCTTATAAGCATCTACATAATAAGTGATCTGTTCAGTCGTCAGGGGTTTGAAATGAACTTCCGTCTCTTTGGAGAAAGCAGATTCTTCACCCTGCTGTTTGATCACCACCCCTGTGATCACCCGATGTATACGTCCGCTAAGGGCTAACAGAATACGGATCGCATCTTCCCTGTCCTTCGGTTTACCAATAATGGTATCGTCCAGTACCACAACCGTATCAGCGGTGATAACGATATCATCATCTGCACAGAGTGCGGCTACAGCAACAGATTTCTGCCGGGCAATATGCACTGGTATGTCAGGAATCGCCATATCAGCAGGGAAAGTTTCCGCTGTATCCACCACTTTTACTTCAAAAGGAATACCCGCCTGTTCCAGCAGTTGTTTTCTACGGGGAGACTGAGAAGCAAGAATCACACGTTTTCCGGTATACATCAGAGCAATATTTTAAAGAAGATCATGGAAAGAATACCAGACAGCATCAGCCATTTCACAAGCGAACTCACTTTATGATAATGTTCCGGCAGATGTGCCTTTTTCAATAGGATATAAATATAAAAAACAGGCGCCTGAACCAGCAGTGCCAGATAGATAATAGCCGGCCACCAGCCGATAAACGCAATCCGGATCTGCACCAGCAGGATCAGGATCAGCAATGCCAGCATCAGTGCATTACAGATCTGTTTGGCCGGATTCACACCCCATACAATCGGAATAGTACGGCAACCGTCTTTGCTATCCCCCAGCATATCTTCCAGGTCTTTTACGATTTCCCGGATCAGGGAAATGATAAAAGCGAACAGGGCATATACGCCGATCACCTGTATCAGCTTTCTGCCGATGGGCGACATGATGGCTTCGAAGCTTTCATAAATCTGCTTCTCATAAAAGCCGACTACCACTACCGCCAGCGCCGTCAGCAATGAAATCAGTACGTTCCCGATCAGCACCTGACGTTTGAAAGAGGTAGAATAAAACCAGAGTATCAGGGAGCAGATCACCTGGGTAAATCCGAGGTAGATCACACCGATACGCCAGGCCACAATAAAGCCAATGGAAACGCCGGCCATATTAAATATGGTGTGCCAGGCCATCGCCCAGCGGCGATTGATGATCTTATCAAGCACCATCTTTTCCGGCTTGTTGATGATATCTATATTGATGTCAAAATAGTCATTGATAATATTGCCTGCAGCCGCTATCAGCACTGTAGAGAAAGATAACAGGCAGAAAGACAGCCAGGAAAGCGAAGGCGTTTCTCCGTTATAGGTCAGTACCGGCGCCACCACGCAATACTGTAACAGGAATTGGGTCAGCGCTATATAAATAAGATTTGGATATCGGACCAGCCTGAAGAAGGCAATCAGCAATTTCATAATTCAATAATTGCGGTAAAAATATTTCCTGTTATATATAATATGATCGCAGCCGTTATCTGCTGGCAATCTCCTCATCCATCATCCAGTGATCGTTCAGTTTCAGTACTTTTTCGATCACTTCCCGCACACAGCCAAAACCTCCGTTGACCGGCGACACATAACGGCATATGCTTTTGATTTCCGGTGCGGCATCTGCAGGACATACCGGCAGTCCTACCAGTTGCATAGCCCTGTAATCAGGAATATCGTCTCCCATAAACAGGATCTCTTCCCATTTCAGGTCGTTTTCAAATGCGTAGTCCTGTAATTTCTCCTGTTTATCCAGCACACCGGTATAAATATCTTTGATGCCCAGGCCCTGCAGACGGCTCACCACACTCTCCGATTTTCCACCTGAGATGATCACCACCCGATATCCTTTTTTAACCGCCAGCTGTAATGCATAGCCGTCCTTGATATTCATTCTGCGGGATTGGTCGCCGTTGGGCAATAACTGTACTGTACCATCTGTCAACACGCCGTCAACATCAAAAACAAAAGTGGAAATAGGCTTAAAGAGAGCTAAGATGTTCATTATTAAAAAATTAGGAATTAAGAATTAGGAATTAGGAATTAAGGCAGCGGCCTAATATAGCAGCCCAATTCTTAATTCCTAATTCCTAATTCCTAATTGCCAAAAGTAATACACTTTTTCTAGTCTGCCGCTCAGGCATCAGCTGTTGTGAAAGTCATAGATACTATCCGACATCACCTGGTAGATCAGTTTGAGGTACTCCTCATCTTCAATCAGTCCACGATGTCTGGCCATGGTATTTTCATCCTTCCGCATAGCGGGACCAGTCTGTACAGATTCCGGCGGGAATTTCTCAAGTCTGTCAAAAGTCTCCTTAATAATAGGTTGCAGGAGAGAGAAATCAAGTCCGGCGCCTTCACAGTAACGTTTTGCCCTGGCTATCAGGTGATTGGTAAAGTTGTTACACAATACGGCCGCCAGGTGTAACTGGAGGCGTTGCTGAGAATTGACTTCCCTGATGTCAGGACTTACGCTCTGGGCTACTGAACGCAGCCTGCGCATCACTTCCTCATTCGCCCCTTCCAGCAATAAAGGAATCGCCGGATAGTTGCGCACCTCTTTACGGAGCGATTGTAAAGGATACATTACTCCTGTATTCGTAGAGATTTTTTTAATTGCATCCAGCGGAACTGCACCTGCTGTATGTACCACAAAACGTTTACCCAGTCTTAATTCGTCATTCAATTCCGGAATAGCCGAGTCACTTACGGCCATAATATACACGTCAGCATCCATATTAATGTCCAGCAGGTCGTCGGTGCCGGTGGAGTGTAAAGACTCTGCCAGCTCCACGGCATGTTCCTTACTGCGACTGATCACCTGTAATATCTGGTGACCGTGCAGTTTTAATAAATGACCAAAGCAATGCGCCACATTTCCTGCGCCAATAATAACTATATCCATTCGGTGTAAGGTTAAATATATATTATGGTGTACCGGTTCTTTTAAAAGCAATGCAGAGGTATCGCACTCATATCTTTATATGGCTGGGCAACTTCCCTTGTTAGCTACGCTGTTATCCAGCAATTTAAGTATTAAACTGTTAATGACTCATTTTTAATGAATTTATCAAAAATATTACATTTATCTTCAATACATTAAAACAGTCTTATTTTTTATTCTCAGGCTACTTTTATATACTTGCAAAATTCGTATTTGTATTTTTTATACGAAATTTTACGTATCTAGTAGCTCATAAAGACGGCATAAATGGCAAAAAATCTAGTAATAGTTGAGTCTCCGGCGAAAGCCAAGACGATAGAAAAGATACTGGGCAAAGACTTCGAGGTAAAGTCCTGCTTTGGTCACATCCGTGATCTGGAGAAGGATGACATGGGTATCGACATCGCCAACAACTTCAAACCTAAGTACACTATACCTGACGATAAAGAGAAGATTGTTAAGGAATTAAAGAAACTCGCCAAAGACACTGACGAAGTTTGGCTAGCAACGGATGAGGACCGTGAGGGTGAGGCCATTTCATGGCATTTGTGCGAAGTACTCGGACTGGATCCTGACGTAACCAAGCGTATCGTCTTCCATGAAATCACCAAGCCTGCCATCGAAAGAGCCGTACAACAACCCCGTCTATTAGATATGAACCTGGTCAATGCCCAGCAGGCCAGACGTATTCTTGACAGAATAGTAGGTTTTGAATTATCTCCGGTGCTCTGGCGTAAAATGAGCATGCGTAATTCATTGTCTGCCGGCCGTGTACAATCTGTTGCGGTAAGACTGATCGTGGAGCGTGAACGTGAAATCAATACATTCAATGCCGTTAGCAGTTTTAAAGTAGAAGCTTTCTTTACTGCTAAAGATCTTCAGGGCAAAAATATTACTTTTAAGGCAGAAGGACCTACCCGTTTCAAGACGGCGGAAGATGCCGAAAAGTTCCTGCAGCAGTGCATTGGCGCTGCTTACTCCGTGAAAGACATTCAGGTAAAACCAGGTAAAAAATCACCTGCCGCACCTTTTACAACGTCTACACTCCAGCAGGAAGCCAGCCGTAAACTGGGCTACAGCGTTTCCAAAACCATGCTGCTCGCTCAGAAACTCTATGAAAGTGGTAAGATCACTTACATGCGTACTGACTCCGTGAACCTGTCAGATACAGCCCTCGGGGATATCCAGAACGCTATCACGACTAACTACGGTCAGCGATACCACCAACACCGTAAGTTCAAGAACAAGAATGAATCAGCACAGGAAGCGCACGAAGCCATCCGTCCTACATATATGGAAAATGCGACTGTCGATGACAGTGATACCAAAAAACTGTATGAACTGATCTGGAAGCGTACCATCGCCAGCCAGATGAGTGATGCAGAACTGGAAAAGACCATCGCAAAAATCGATATCTCCACCAACCACGAAGAGCTTACTGCCAGTGGTGAAGTGCTGAAATTCGACGGATTCCTGAAAATATACATGGAAGGTAAAGACGATGAAGATGTAAGCGATGAAGAAGAATCAGACGGTTCTTTACCTGCCCTCACGGTTAAACAGGCACTCGATCTGAAAGAAATGAAGGCGACAGAACGTTATAGCCGTCCTGCTCCCCGTTATACAGAGGCAAGCCTGGTAAAGAAACTGGAGGAACTCGGTATCGGTCGTCCATCTACTTACGCGCCAACTATTACAACCGTACAAAAACGCGGGTACGTAGAGAAACGCGATAAGGAAGGTATAAAAAGAGACTTCCGCATCCTGAGCCTGAAGGCTGACAAGATCACGAAAGTAACAGAAAGCGAAAATACCGGTGCGGAGAAATCCAAACTGTTCCCGACAGACCTCGGCATGATCGTGACCGACTTCCTGAACCAGTATTTCAGCTCCGTAATGGACTACGGTTTTACCGCCAAGATCGAAGGAGAGTTTGACGAAGTGGCACATGGTAAGAAGATCTGGAATAAGATGCTGAACGACTTCTATACGCCTTTCCATAAAGATGTGGAAAACACACTGGAAAAAGCAGAAAGAGTAAAAGGCGAACGTCAGCTCGGAACCGACCAGGAAACTGGCAAACCAATCGTAGCACGTATGGGACGTTATGGCCCGATGATCCAGATCGGTAAAGCGGAAGACGAGGAAAAACCGAAGTTCGCAAAAATGAAGTCCACCCAAAGTATAGAAACCATTACTTTAGAGGAAGCAATGGAACTGTTCAGACTTCCCCGTAACCTGGGACAGTTTGAAGATCAGGACGTCCTTGTGAACATCGGACGCTTCGGACCATACGCAGCACATAATAAACAATTCTATTCCCTGAAAAAGGAAATGGACCCATACACAGTGGAGCTGGATGAAATAGCACCGCTGATCGTGGAAAAAAGAACTGCTAAAGACGAGCGTACCATCAAGATCTTCGAAAAAGAAAAGATCCAGATACTCAAAGGCCCATACGGACCATATATTAAACAGGGGCTTAGAAACTATAAGATCCCTAAAGAAAAGATCGACGCCGCTGCTGACATCACACTGGAAGAAGCCAAAGCAATCATTGAAGATGTGAAGGCAAATCCTCCAAAGAAAAAAGCGCCTCCGAGGAAGAAAAAGGCGGAATAAATGGACACCTGTAGATTCATTTTATGCACGAGACCAAAGAAATAAATGCTTTGTTCCACCTGCTGGACGATCCCGATCAGGAGGTGTATGATACTGTTGCCAACAAGATTTTATTGTTTGGAAAAGAGATCATCCCTAATCTGGAAAATCTGTGGGAAAATACAGTGGATGAGTCTATCCAGGAAAGGATAGAACAGCTGATCCATCGTGTGCATTACAGCGATTTACAGGTAGCCCTTCAGCAATGGAGTAAAGCCGAAACGCCAGACCTCCTGCAGGGCGCTATTCTTGTAGCCCGCTATCAGTTTCCTGATATGCAACCCGGACAGGTGGTCGCTGAAATAGAACGGATCAAAAGGAATATCTGGCTGGAACTGAATAACTATCTCACGCCACTGGAACAGATCAATGTGCTCAACAGCATGATCTATAATTACTTCGGACTGAAAGGTGAAGAAGTAGCCTACGTGCGGAAGAACCAGTTTTTCATCAACCAGGTCATCGAATCCCGTAAGGGTAACCCGCTGACCAACGGTATCGTATACCAGAGTCTTTGCGCGATGCTGGACCTGCCCGTATACGCGGTGAATATCCCCCGCCAGTTCATCCTGGGTTATTTCGATACCTTCTATGACTTTAACGAAATGCCCAGACCAGACGATACCCGTATTCTGTTCTTTATCGACCCTATTCAGGGCCAGATCTACTCCCATCAGGACGTAGAAGGCTATCTGAAAAGGATGTCCATACCGGCTACTCCTTATTACTTTCAACCGCAGTCAAATAAACGCGTTATACAATTCCTGCTGGAAGAACTGATCAAATGCTTTCAGGACGATAAAGACGCCTTTAGAAGAGATGAACTGAAAACACTGATTAAACTGCTGGATGATAAACAACAGGAGGAATAAGACACTATCTGACGCATAAAAATCACGCTTACATATTAAAAAAGACGGCTCGCTGAATACGAGCCGTCTTTTTTAATTAGGAATTAGGAATTAACAATTAGGAATTAAAATTCTTAGCGCCGGCTGCATATATAAAAAAGGGAGCGCTTCTTCAGATCTGAAGAAGCGCTCCCTTTTTATATAATTTCAGACAATTAGAACAGACAATTCCTAATTGTTAATTCCTAATTCCTAATTATTTATTGGCCGGTTTACCCTGTAATTTTGGATAAGACAAGGCAATCAGGTCATTCATCACATTCACTGCTTCATCCAGATAGATATCTTTTTGTCTGAATTTCAACCAGTCTTTATTGCGTGCCAGTTTAGAAGAATCGCTGGCCAGTCTGTCCAGGTCAACTCTTAGACTAACAATGTTCAATTCTTTCACCTTGTCATTCACTGCGTCATAACGTTTCAGGGCATTGGTGTTCGTCTTCTGCTCTGCTTTATACGTCAGCATATTCAGTGAATACGTTTCCTGGCTTTCCATTTTCTTCAGGGTGGTGATATTTTCATTCATCATTTTGAATGCCTCACTGGAAGCCATACGTTTTTCGCTGCTTCTCTTCAGTGCATCTACAGGCACCGGATCGATCCAGGTAGTGTAAGGCGCTTTAGGAATTTCATCCCATGCCAGCGCATCATCATCTTTACGTTCTGCTACTTCATAATAAGGATCTGGCAGCAGGATATCGGAAGTCACACCTTTCAGCTGTGTAGAACCACCGTTTGCACGGTAGAATTTCTGCTGTGTCAGTTTGATCGCTCCCAGTGCCCCTATTTCCTTATTGGAATAGAAGTCGTCCAGGTTCAGCATACGCTGTACGGTACCTTTACCAAAGGTATTGCTACCAATGATCACCGCACGTTTGTAATCCTGCATGGCAGCAGCCATGATCTCAGAAGCGGAAGCGCTGTATTCATTCACCATGATGGCCAGCGGACCACCATACTGTACACTCTTATCACGGTCACGCAGGATCATCGGATCGCCGCTACGGGATTTTACCTGTACGATCGGACCTTCCGGAATGAACAGGCCGGCCATCTGTACAACATCCTGCAGGGAACCACCACCATTGAAACGCAGATCAAGAATAATACCTTCTACATTCTCTGCTTTCAGTTTGGTGATCTCTTTTGCAACGTCTTCTGCACAACGGGCGCCATTTCTGTCGTTGAAGTCTGCATAGAATTCAGGCAGATAGATATAACCCAGTTTGTGCTGGCCATTGATAATGGCTGATTTCGCAAATGTATCGTCGAGTACCACTTCATCACGCACGATGTCAATCACTTTCTGTGTACCATCTACACTCTTCACGGTCAGTTTCACCACAGAACCTTTGCTACCACGGATCAGTTTTACCGCATCTTCAACGGCATAACCGGTTACGTCTACAGGTTCTTTATCACCCTGCGCTACTTTCAGGATCGCGTCATTCGCTTTAAGACGACCGTCTTTCCAGCTGGCGCTACCAGTTACGATGCTGGTGATTTTAATCTTACCATCTTCTTCTTTCAGCTGAGCGCCGATACCGAAGAACTTACCAGCCATCTGCTCTTCAAATGCACGCTTTTCAGCAGGCGGGAAGAAGTCAGTGTGCGGGTCCATGGTAGTGGTGATCGCATTGATAAACAGGCTGAAACGTTCGTTATCATCCTGTTTGTTTTTCAAACGATCAAAGTAACGGTCATATACGCTTTTCACCTTCGTCCTTGCTTCTGCTTCCAGTTCAGCATCGGTCTTAGGTTTTTCGGCAGCTGCTTTATCTTTCTGATCTTTTTGTTTGTCGCGGCTTTCCTGTAACTCTACATATTTCTCCAGCACACGATATTTCAACACTTTCCTCCAGGCGTCCTTGCGGGCTTCCGCATCGGCAGGATAATCGATTTTATCAGGATCCAGTGTTACTTTTTCCTCTTTGCTGAAATCAAATGGCTGCGAGAGCAGTTCCGGATAGATCGCTGCTGCTTCGGTTACACGCTGTTTGATCAGCGTGTTCACCGCATTGAAGCAATCCAATGGAGCACCCTGCAGTTCATCATCGATATGTGTCGCGACTGTTTGCAGTCCCTGCACATCACTTTTCAGGAAAAACTTCTTCTCGGGGTCCAGGCTCTTCAGATATTTATCAAAAACTTCCTTTGAATAGGCGTCATTAATCTCCTTAGGCTGATAGTGTCCCTGAGTGAGTATTTGTCCTACCAGGCCCATGATCACTTCGTATCTGCCCGGAGGGTCTTGTTTATGCAGTTTGCTGAATGCTAAAACCCCCATTGAGATGGAGAGCAGGGCAACTGGTATAATCACTTTCATTCTTCTCATAGAAATCCAAAATTGAGCGTCATCAAATATAACATAAAATACCCCATCCAGTCAGAAGGGCAAATTGCTTTTAACAAAAGATTGAGAAACAGTATAATGCAGCTGAACATGCAATTGGCTCGCATTTAACAGGTTGCTACATTTTACCCCTTAACAGATGCCAAAACCAGACCAACTTCTATCAGGCGATTTTATATATAAAAATAAGCATCTTCTAGCGATTTTGTCTGACCGTTTATCAGATTAGCTAACCTCTCAATGCATCAAATACTGTATTTTTGTCACGGCTACAAAAAACTGCACAGTGGATAATCCGGCGACTATCAAGAACGACCCATACGCTTCGTTACGCATACCAGAATTCAACTATTATCTTGTCATCCGTTTTGCGCTGGTCTTCGCACTGGCCATGCAATTTACCATCGTTGAATGGAAAGTAAATGCCCTCACGCACGATCCTTTTGCCCTCGGTCTTATCGGACTTGCAGAAGTGATACCGGCAGTATTGATTGCGCCTTTCGCCGGTCATATTGTCGATAAACGGGAAAAAAGAGGTTTGCTGCTGCTGTGTGTCATTGCTTATATCATCATCGGATCGGGATTGTTCCTGCTTACCTGGGACAAAGCTGTAGAAGGTATCCCTACAAAATGGGTACTCAATATGGTCTATTTCCTCGTATTCCTCGGCGGTGTAGCCAGGTCTTTCCTTAGTCCGGCCAACTTCTCTCTCATGGCGCTGATCGTACCCAGAACCCTCTACGCCAATGCATCTACCTGGAGCAGCAGTTCCTGGCAGATTGGTGGTATGGCGGGACCGGCACTCGGTGGCCTGTTCATTTACTTCCTGGGTATCCACTGGTCGATGCTCCTTGTAGTAGGCGTCTTCTTTGCTCCTTTGTATTGCCTGATCAAGATCAAACCTAAACCGATCCATTATAAAGCCCAGGGCGAAAGCTTTGTCGATGGCCTGACCAAAGGCATGCGTTTCGTGTGGAAAACCAAAGTGGTATTGAATGCGATGGCGCTGGATATGTTTGCCGTATTGTTTGGCGGAGCAGTATCTATGCTGCCGATCTTTGCAACAGATGTACTGCATGTAGGTTCACTGGAATTCGGTTTCCTGCGTGCCGCCGTGGCGGTGGGCTCCCTGACGACCATGTTCGTACTGGCATACAAACCCCTGGTCTATCATCCGGGACTGAAGCTGCTGGCGGCTGTTTTCGGCTTCGGACTGTGTATCATCGTATTCGGACTTTCCACCAGTTTCCTGCTCTCCTTCTTTGCACTGCTGATCAGTGGCATGCTGGACGGTATCAGTGTAATTATTCGTCAGACCATCCTGCAACTGAAAACGCCCGACGATATGCGCGGTCGTGTAGCAGCGGTAAGCTCCATGTTTGTGGGTTCTTCCAACGAACTGGGCGCATTCGAAAGCGGCTTTATGGCCCGTTTGATGGGCCTCGTGCCTTCCGTAGTTTTCGGCGGATGTGTGACATTAGGAGTAGTTATCACCACCTATATCATTTCCCCCGCCATGCGTAAACTGGATCTCAAAGCCTGATCCCCCTAGAGTTTGGTGACTTTCTTCAGTTTTTCCAGCACATAAAATACTGCAGGACAGATCGTACTGTTCAGGTATGTAATATTGGGCCGCTTGATAAAATCAAAGCTGTCTGTATAAGGGTAATTTTCACAATCCCCGGGACGGGCATCATAAATGCTGCAATAGTTGTCAGCATCCAGGAAAGGACATGGACTGAATTTCACGACATAATCCCCGTCTTCATCCATCCGCAGGTATTGGTCGATAAATGCAGATTCTTTCATGCCCAGGTATTTGGAGATACGTTTGATATCGGGCATTTTAAAGCGCGGGCTGATCGTTTTGCAGCAATTGGCGCATTTCAGGCAATCCACATGACTGAAAGCTTCATCGTGCATATCCGGCAGTAACTTCTCTACGCCCCTTCCCCGCTTTGTCTGTAGTTTTTGCAGGAACTGCTTGTTGGCCTTCTGCTGCTCCTGGGCTTTCTGTTCCCAGTTAATAAGTAATTCGTCCATTTGCCGCAAAGATACGGATTAACAGCACCCTGCAAATAGTCCTTCAAAAGCCTTATCCGGCTTACGATCAGTACTATTTCCTTCGATTAAAACGTATAAATTCCGTTATTACGCCGCTATCTGTCCGTTCCGGAACGGACAGATAGCGGCGTAATAACGGCCTGATAAGGAGATAGTACGAAGAATCATTGATTTTATCGAAGCCAAGCGCCACTGTCAACAACTTACATTCCCATGACAATCCTCCTTTTCAGATTACCCGATTTATCACCGCAATTTCCCCAACGACCGGCGTGGTTTGGCCATTGTTAGAAAACAATATAGCTTTGCACATTCTTTTCAATCATACCTGCTTTACATCATGAATCTTTTTGATATACAACAGAATGAATTTGTTGGCCGTCACATCGGGCCAAATGAAGCTGAGACTAAACACATGCTGGATACCGTAGGAGTATCTTCCCTTGAAGAGCTGGTAAGCAAAACAGTGCCTGGAGCAATCCGTATGCAGCATCCGCTGGCGGTACCTCCTGCAATGAGTGAGAGCGATTACCTGCGTCATCTGAAAGACGTATCTCTGAAGAATCATGTATTCCGCAACTACATCGGACAGGGTTACTACGATACGATCACTCCAAGCGTGATCTTACGTAATGTGTTTGAAAATCCAGGATGGTACACCCAGTACACTCCTTACCAGGCTGAGATCGCTCAGGGTCGTCTGGAAAGTCTGCTGAACTTCCAGACTATGGTAAGCGACCTGACTGGTCTGCCTATCGCTAACGCTTCCCTGCTGGATGAAGCAACTGCTGCTGCTGAAGCAATGGCCATGTTCTTCAGCGCACTGAACAAAGACCACGACAAACTCTCCCGTCCGAAGTTCTTTGTTGATGCCAGCACATTCCCGCAAACAATCGACGTGATATACACCCGCGCTACCCCGCTGAATATCGAGGTAGTAGTAGGTAACTACAATACAGCTGCTATCGACGAATCTTACTTCGGTGCACTGGTACAATATCCAAACAGTCTCGGTGGTGTTGAAGATTACCGCAACTTCATCGAAAAAGTACACGCAGCTGGTGCATATGTAGCAATGGAAACTGACCTGCTGGCACTGACACTGTTGACTACTCCGGGCGAACTGGGTGCTGATGCAGCTTTAGGTTCCGCACAGCGTTTCGGTGTTCCATTAGGTTTTGGTGGTCCTCACGCAGCTTTCTTTGCTGTAAAAGATGAATTCAAACGTTCCATCCCGGGCCGTATCATCGGTGTGAGCATCGACGCACAGGGCAACCGAGCACTGCGTATGGCGCTGCAGACGCGTGAGCAGCACATCAAACGTGAAAAAGCAACTTCCAATATCTGTACTGCACAGGCACTGCTGGCTAACATGGCTGCTATGTACGCAGTATATCATGGTCCTAAAGGACTGAAAAACATCGCTACCCGCGTAGCAATCCTGGCTAATGCACTGGCTGAAAAGCTGAGAGCTAAAGGACTCGAACTGGGTGCTTCCTTCTTCTTCGATACCATTGAAGTACGTGTAAGCAACAGCGCTGCCATCAGAACAAAAGCGGAAGCGATTGGTGTTAACTTCTTCTATCCTGAAGCTGGACGTGTGATCATCTCTCTTGATGAAACCGTAACCATTCAGGATGTAAACGATATTCTCGGCATCTTCGAAGCAGGCGCTATCACCAGCGAAAGTCCTGAACTGAAAGCTACCAGCATCCCTGCAGGTCTGGAAAGAACTTCTGCATACCTGGTACACCCTGTCTTCAATACACATCACAGCGAGTCTGAAATGATGCGTTACATGAAGCTGCTGGAAAACAAAGACCTTTCTCTGAACACTTCCATGATCTCTCTGGGTAGCTGTACCATGAAACTGAACGCAGCTACTGAAATGATTCCATTAAGCTGGAGCCATTGGAGCAAGATGCACCCGTTTGCGCCTAAAACACAGACAGGCGGTTATCAGCAGATCGTGGATGAACTCAGCGATTACCTGTGTAAAGTGACTGCATTCGACGCTTGTAGCCTGCAACCTAACAGTGGCGCTCAGGGTGAATATGCGGGTCTGCTCGTAATCAAAGCGTACCACGAAAGCAGAGGTGAAGGTCACCGTAACGTGATGCTGATCCCGATCTCTGCACACGGTACAAACCCTGCTTCCGCTGTAATGGCTGGTTTCAAAGTAGTAGTAGTAAAAGCGCTGGAAAACGGTTACATCGATGTAGCTGACCTGAAAGCGAAAGCTGCACAATATGCGGCGAACCTGGCAGGTATCATGATCACTTATCCTTCTACATACGGTGTATATGAAGAAAGCGTAAAAGATATCTGTAATACTGTGCACGAATTCGGTGGACAGGTATACATGGATGGTGCAAACATGAACGCACAGGTTGGTCTGACCGCTCCTGGTCTGATCGGCGCTGACGTTTGTCACCTGAACCTGCACAAGACCTTCGCAATTCCTCACGGTGGTGGTGGTCCTGGCATGGGCCCGATCTGCGTAGGTAAACACCTTGCGCCATTCCTCCCAGGTCACGTAAGCCTGGATACCAAAGCACATACACAGGCAGTATCTGCAGCGCCTTATGGTTCTGCTTCCATCCTGCTGATCTCTTATGCATATATCCGTCTGCTGGGTTTTGAGGGGCTGAAAAAGGCATCTCAGTTCGCCATCCTGAATGCTAACTACATGAAGGCACGTCTGGAAAAAGCATACGATATCCTGTACAATGGTGTAAACGGTACATGTGCACACGAGTTCATCGTTGACCTCCGTCCATTCAAAGCTTCAGCAGGTATTGAAGCAGAAGACGTAGCAAAACGTCTGATGGACTACGGCTTCCACGCTCCTACCCTGAGCTTCCCTGTAGCAGGTACCATCATGATCGAGCCTACAGAAAGTGAAGATAAAGATGAACTGGACCGCTTCTGCGACGCGATGCTCTCCATCCGTGAGGAGATTGCTGCTGTTGAAAACGGTGCTGCCGATAAACTGAATAACGTACTGAAACATGCTCCGCATACACAGTTCGTAATCACTGCCGACGACTGGACACGTCCTTACACCCGTCAGCAGGCAGCTTATCCACTGGATTACGTGAAGCTGAATAAATTCTGGCCTTCTATCAGCCGTGTGAATAACACACATGGTGACCGTAACCTGATCTGTACCTGTGAGCCGGTTAGCTCCTATGCAGAAGCAGAAGCGTAAGAGATATTGAGCACTGAAGATAAAAGCCCCGGAGATTGAACCGGGCAAATAATAAAAGCGGCGGTATCGTAAGATATCGCCGCTTTTATTTTAAATATTGACCTATATATACCAGCAGACGTTAATCATATTTTGTTTAAAGTTGGTAAAATCAAATCAAGAGCATCTTTTATATAAGGCAATATTACTTTGCCAAGTTTAAAGACCTCAGTCGCGTATACCACTGGCTGATTCTCCACCTCTTCATAATGTGTTTCAGAATTAAGAATTGCTGATTGAATTGCTATAGGCATTGACCTACTATCAAACCCACCAGGAATCATAGTAGCTACATATTGCTTAAATGACAAGCCACTACGAATATGTTCTTCATTTGGGTTGTAATTAAAAAAATGATAATAGAGCCAGATTTCAAAACAGGGATTACTCTGCGCTATAAACCACATTGGTCCCGCCTCTCCGTTTTTATTACTACAATGATCACGGAGTGATGCAATCTTGTTCTTTTCATTCCATCTATCAGTATCAATAACAAACCAAACCTCATCTCCCTGCTCATGGCTTAATAGATAACGTGGCGACGGATCAAAAAATATTTTCTGGGTATTTTCCATCAATTTTGTGGGATCAGACAATCCATTTTCGGAGGGAATTGGAATAATTTCTATTGCTGAGGAAAAGCCTTGAAAGTATCTAAAGTATTCTATTTCTCGTTTTTCTCCTTCACAAAAGATATAGATTTTACGTGCATCTTTGCCAACCTCGACCTTCTGATAAACTTTGTTTCTACTCAGATATCTCATCTTTATTCCAATTAAGATCTCGTAGATTAGACAAAAATGGAATACCTCCATAACGTCCGTTCAAATACCCGTTTTCAATATTGATAGTGCTATGTACTTTATAATCACTTAATGAATATAGCTTGGATGCGCCTCCTAAATCTTTTTGTGCAAACCATATTTCATCCGTTCTTAAAATATCCTGATCTAATAAATTAGATTCATGAGTGGTAAAAATCATTTGTCCTTTTGCCTGAGGATCATGAGAAATTTTCCTGATAATTTCCTTTATTGTCAAAGGATGTATACTTCTTTCTATTTCATCAATGATATATACCCGTTCCTGATGAATGATATCCTGAAATGCGGGTATATAATCTATCAATCTTCTGGTACCATCAGATTCTAAAGAAACATTAAAGGGGACATTCTTTCCAGTAATTGTTTTATGATTAGTAACAAGTTTCTTTATTACAAGCTTCTCACCCTCTTTAACAAAAGACAATTCATCGCGTGACAAATGAGGCATTGGTATTACTCCATCAGGCAAATCTTTCATTCTTTCAATCAGCTGAGCTAATGTTTCATGCATTTCTGGAGTTTCTATATTCACTTTTTCAAAGAAATTTTCCCGAACAACTTCGATATTGGATACTCCGGTATTTAAACTTGGTAAGAACTCGTTCGCAAACGTTTTCATGTCCTGATCTATATCAAGGATGTCGGCAATTTCACCCGGCTTAGCATCTGGACTAATTACAATCAGATCATATCTAAACCAATTAACCACACGAGCAATATCAGGAAATTCTTTTTCATATTTTGTCGACAGAAATGATATTAGTACTTCATTTAATGGAACTAACTTCTCCGCTAAAACTTCAGCAAAAAGCTTGTTCTTCTCATTTAAAAGATATTCCGGATAAAATTTTATCTCTTGCTTTCCCTCAATAATTTCTCTTTCGAAAATTAGCTCATCCTCGGTTGATTTACTTTTAGCCAGATATTCATGAAGTATATTTTGCCCATCAAACGTAATGCTGTAATAATAAATAGACACCCCTGCAAATAATTCTATTGCTAAAGAGACAGGCTCAAGTTCATTCTCTTCTGATAGTTTAAATTTTAGATGTCTTGGATTAGTAGGTAATTTCCCATTTTCTATAATTTGATCCAGTAAACTGATTGCTTTAACTAAATTAGACTTACCGGAGCCATTAGCCCCATAAATTGCGCTAAAACGAAGTACAGCAATATCATTCAAAAGAGTTTTATGATGGAGTAGATTGGTAGTTCTATTAGGGAATAAGTTAAACTCCGTCTCTTCTTTAAAGGAAAAAAGGTTTTTAACAACAAATCTCAGAATCATTTTTGTGAATATTTCACGCAAAATACAGAAAATAAAAGTCATAGGCATAGCTTACAGGCTATATTCACAGCAAAAACGTGAAATTCTCACGGTTAAATTATTTAATTGGGTTTTTTGTTCGTGATTAAAAAACTTATCCTGATTACCAAGCATTTACTCATAACTGATACAAACTTATCCTCATTTCCATAATCACTATTATTAATTCATCAATATTTTACATATATTACATATAAGAAAAACCGTTATACTTATGCAGGACTACTCTTTTATGACCACTGAAGAGATCTTCCTCCTCCAGGATGCGTTGAAAAAAAACAAAAAGCAGATCTACAAATTCATATCGTTCGGTCTGCTGCTGGTGATCATCGCAGCTTTTGTACCTCATTTTTTCCTTAGCAAACGTCTCAGCGAAGAAGAAATTAATCAGTCTCTTTTCTCCTATAAAAACGCCTGGTTCTGGGTGTGGCTGATGTCTTTTGTGCTGGCCCTGATCTTTGCCCTGATCAAAGTAACAGATGTACGTTACTATACCATCAAAAAGGATCTTACCAAACTGGAAAAAGGACAGATTCAGGTACCGCTGGAAGCCGTCTACCAGGGCAACAATGAGATGCAGACCAGCTTCATTGTACAGCAGGAAGGGGTGAAGAAAAGAAAGCGGCTCTTCTATTGGATGCGTGGCCGTCTGGATGACTTCAGGACCGGTCAGCAGGTAGAGATTATATACGGACGTTACTCCCGTGTCATTCTCGCTATCACAAAGCTGTAAATTCATCATTAACCAACCATATCTGCCGCATGTAGCACTATCAACCTCTATTATAGGCAAGAGGCCAATCCTGCAAGGTTGGCCTCTTTTTTTTATATTTGACGATACTCCATCGTACATACCGCATATTTTATGAATATTGAGCAATTCCGGGAATACTGTCTGGCCCTGCCAGGCGTGACTGAAGAGTTTCCTTTTGGCGAAGAAATACTCGTATACAAGGTGAAAGGAAAATTATTTACCCTGACACATCTTGATAACTTCGAAACCATTAATCTGAAATGTGATCCGGAGATAGCTATAGAGCTGCGTGAGCGATATGATGGCGTTACACCGGGTTATCACATGAACAAGAAACACTGGAATACCATAGATGTACATTCCAATATCCCCAATAAACTGATACTTCAGTGGATAAAAGACTCTTACGACCTCGTTGTAAAATCACTGCCAAAAAAAGACAGGGAAAGCCTGTTATCTTAGCCATTATAAACCGTTCATTTTGCTTATGAGAAAATTGCTATCGCTGCTTGTTGCAGCGCTGATTTTGCACAGTTCCTGTGTAAAAGCCATCAACCAGGACTCACTATGGGTACGTGAGAACTATGTCAAAAAAGAGGTATATATCACGATGCGTGACGGTGTAAAACTGTTCACTTCCATCTATATGCCAAAGGACAAATCGGAGAAACACCCGATTCTCATGTCCCGTACCCCTTACTCCTGTGCCCCTTACGGTGAAGACAAATACCTGCCGCTCTGGAACAGTCACTTTCTGTCTTACCTGAAACAGGGATATATATTCATTCAGCAGGACGTAAGAGGACGCTGGATGAGTGAAGGTACTTTCGTTGATGTACGCCCTTTTAATCCTGACAAAAAAGGTAAACAGGATATCGATGAAGCCAGCGATACCTATGATGCGATCGACTGGCTGGTAAAGAACCTGGAAAATAACAACGGTAATGTTGGTATCCTGGGGATCTCCTATCCTGGTTTCTACTCTACTATGGCAGCACTGAGCGGTCACCCGGCATTGAAGGCGGTAAGTCCGCAGGCGCCGGTAACCGACTGGTTCCTGGGAGATGATTTCCACCACAACGGTGCATTCTTCATCACAGACGCCTTTGCTTTTTATACCAGTTTCGGTAAACCAAGACCTAAGCCAACCACCATCGGCCCCAGCGGTTTTGAGTACCACAATACGGATAACTATGACTTCTACCTGCGCACTGGTGCAGTAAAGAACTTTACCAGACTGATGGGCGACAGTATTGCTTTCTGGAAAGACCTCGTTGCACATCCTGACCTGGACAACTGGTGGAAAGCACGTAATGTAAGACAGTTCCTGACCAGCGTAAAACCGGCCATGCTGGAAGTAGGCGGCCTGTTTGATGCGGAAGACTGTTTCGGCGCCTGGAATACCTATAAGGCCATCGAAAAGCAAAGTACCAAAACCAACAACCGTGTTGTCATGGGCCCATGGTACCATGGACAATGGGCATCCAAAACAAACGATGGTTCCTCCCTGGGTAACGTACGCTTTGGCAGCGCTACCTCTAAATGGTATCAGGAAAATATTGAAGAGCCTTTCTTCAATTACTACCTGAGAGGCATCGGTACAGACAGTATCGCAGAAGCCACTGTCTTCTTCACCGGCGAAAACCAGTGGCGTAAACTGGCGCAATGGCCGCTGCCAGCACAGACGAAACCATTGTACCTGCAGGCAAATGGTAAACTGGATTTCAGTAAACCACTGAATGCAGACAGCTTTACAGAATATGTCAGCGATCCGGCTAAACCGGTACCTTATACCGAAGACATCCACTTCGACCGCACGATCTCCTACATGACCGACGACCAGCGTTTTGCGTCCAGACGTCCGGATGTGGCGACTTTTGAAACAGGCGTACTGACAGAAGATGTAACGGTAGCAGGACCACTGCTGGCGAAACTGGTTGTGAGCACCAGTGGTACAGATGCTGACTTCGTTGTAAAACTGATCGACGTATTCCCGAATGATTTCAGGTATGAAACAGACGCTCCCAGCGAGCACCGCAGACTGCCATCCCATACTTATCCGATGGGCGGTTATCAGATGCTGGTACGTGGCGAGATCATGCGAGGAAAGTACCGTAACAGCTTCGAAAAACCGGAAGCATTCAAACCGGATACACCGACAGACGTCAACTTCAATATACCTGACATCGCGCATACCTTCAAAAAAGGACACAAGATCATGGTACAGGTACAGAGCAGCTGGTTCCCGCTGGTAGACAGAAATCCGCAGGTATTTACCAACATCTATACCTGTGACGATAAGGACTTCCGCAAGGCGGATATCCGTATTTACCACGACGCGCGGCATCCGTCTCATATAGAATTGCCGGTAATCAAATAGTTACTAACTTGCAGGCCATTCCGGCAGGATATTCCTGCCGGGGCAACTGTACAGTTCAATAAACCATTATATGATCAGAAAAGCCCTATTACTTGGAGTTTTGGGCGTGGCTACCCTTCCGGGTTACGCGCAAAAGAAAAAGAAGTCTAAAAAAGACGAAGCGGTTCCGGTAGCAGTAGCGCCGGCTCCATTATTACAGACCAAACTGGATACGATCAGTTATGCGATTGGCCTGGAATTTGGCAGTATGTTGAAAATGCAGGGACTGGACAGCGTTAAAACAGAAGTACTGTCCAAAGCACTGACCGATGCCATGAATAACGGCACCCCTTTGATTACTAAAGAACAAGGCAATATGAGTGTAAGTGATTATTTACAACAGTTAAAAGCGGAAAAAATGCAGAAAAACAAAGTAGCCGGCGAACAGTTCCTGGCGGAAAATAAAACTAAACCAGGTGTGGTTGCGCTGCCAAGCGGCCTGCAATACCAGGTGATCACTGAAGGTACAGGTCCAAAACCTGGCCTCAATGACAAAGTAAAAACACACTACCACGGTACACTGATCGATGGTACTGTATTTGACAGCTCAGTAGAAAGAGGTCAGCCGATCTCCTTCCCTGTCAGCGGTGTTATCAAAGGCTGGACAGAAGCTTTACAGTTAATGCCTGTAGGTTCCAAATGGAAGCTGTTCATTCCTTCTGATCTGGCTTACGGTGAGCGTCAGGCAGGACCAAAAATCGGCCCTAACAGCGCGCTGGTATTCGAAGTAGAACTGATTGCTATTGAGAAATAGTATTCAATTAGGAATTAACAATTAGGAATTAGGAATTGATTGCTGATTGTCTCCAACCAAATAAAAAAGGGAGCGGCTCTTCAGACCTGAAGAGCCGCTCCCTTTTTTATTTATCAGGAACAAAGTATTTCGAATAAATTCCTAATTCTTAATTCCTAATTCCTAATTTTTAAATACTCTGTTGCTTCTCTGCTCCAATAACATAAAATCTGCCAGCGCCATCGCAGCAACCGCTTCCAGTACCACAGGTACTCTCAAAGCAATACACAGGTCATGACGACCTTTCACGCTGAAGTTTTCCACTTCACCACTTTTGATATTCAGCGTATGCTGCTCTTTCGGCGTACTGGAAGTTGGCTTTACCGCTACGCGGAATACCAGCGGATTACCATTGGTAATACCACCCACTACACCGCCGGCATGATTGGTGGCAGTTTTACCGCTGGCGTCCAGAATGGCGTCGTTATGCTCAACACCCTTCATACGTGCAGCTGCGAAACCAGCGCCAAATTCAATACCCTTGATAGCGGGAATGGAGAATACCGCATGTGCGATAGTGGATTCAACAGAATCAAAGAAAGGTTCTCCTAAACCGATAGGCAATCCTTCTACCACGCATTCTACAATACCGCCTACAGAGTCTTTCGCTGCAATCGCAGCTTCCAGGCCCTGCTCTGCATCCGGCAATCCGGCTACCTCTTTCAGTGTTGCTTTTACAGAGATACCAGGACCCAGTATTTTCTTGGCTATTACGCCGGCTGCGACCAGGTTAAGGGTCAGACGGCCACTGAAGTGACCACCGCCGCGATAGTCTTCAAAACCACCGTATTTATGCGTTGCTACAAAGTCCGCATGACCGGGACGAGGAAACTCACGGAGCTTCTCATAATCGGTACTGCGGGTATTGTTGTTTTCGAATAATATTGTGATGGGAGCACCGGTAGTATGGTCATTGAATACGCCGGACTTGATAAAAGGCAGGTCCTCTTCCTTGCGGGGCGTAGTACCTTTCGCACCGGCTTTACGTCTTTCCAGATCAGGCAGGAAATCCTCCTGAGTAAGCGGAATACCGGCAGGAATGCCGTCTATATTCACACCTACGCTGGCGCCATGCGATTCGCCAAATACATTCACCCGGAATAATCTACCAAAGCTGTTCATGCTGTTTGAATATTTTTTACAGTAAGGATATATCCCTTACCGTTATTTTAATGCGTCAGGCTTGCTGTACCCTGCTTTTTTACTATACCGCCGAGCTTCTCCAGATGATCGTAGAATTCAGGGTATGATTTGTTAATGGCTTCTGCATCTTCAACGATAACAGGTGCATCAGCAGTCAAAGCCGCTACTGCGCAAGCCATTGCAATACGGTGGTCATTGTGGGAACTTACAACCGCGCCTTTAATACCGGTGCCGCCATGTACCAGCATTTCATCGCCATGCAGGTCAATTGCGATACCCATTTTACCGAATTCTTCCTGCAGTGTTTTACCACGATCGCTTTCTTTATGCGCGAGTCTGTTCACACCTATAATTTTCGTTGTGCCTTGGCAGTTAGCAGCCAGTGCTACCAGCGGAGGGAACAGATCAGGACAATCAGTTGCGTCGAAATCAAACGCCTGCAGTTGCTGTTTTTCCACAACCACGGTGAATACGCCTGGCAGCAGACCAGCGCCTGCTTTTTCCAGTGCTTCCAGGATTGCTTTATCAGATTGTGCGGATTGTGTATTCAGGTGATGCACTTCCGCTTTACCAGCTACAGCTGCAGCCACCAGCAGGAAAGCAGCACCGCTCCAGTCACCTTCTACTGTGTATTCGCCTGCCTTGTAAGACTGACGCTTACCGAAGTGGAATTGCTCGTATTGCTCTTCTTTTACCTGTACACCAAACTGCTGCATCAGTTGCAGGGTGAGTGCGATGTAAGGTTTGCTTTTCAGATCTTTTACGGTGATGGTCACATCTTCTGCAGCAGCGCCGTATGCCATCAGCAAACCGGTCAGGAACTGTGAACTGAGTGATCCGTCGATCGTAATATTCTTTGGTTGCAAAGGTCCCTGGATGTTCAATGGCAGCCTGCCTTCCCGGGTGCTGCATTTAACATCCAGCTGAGGCAGTACTTCCTGGAAGAAGTCCATCGGACGTACCGTCAGACTACCATGACCATTAATGGTAATGGCTTTTTCAGAAAGCGCTGCTATGGGAGTGAACATACGGATACCCAAACCGGATTCACCACAGTTGATCTCTTCGGATACAGGATGTATACCTTTGCTTGTTATTTCGATATGATCTTCATTACGCTTAATCTCAGCACCCAGTTTTCCCGCTACGTCCAATGCTGCCAGGCAGTCATTGCTCAGACCGGGATTACGGATAATGCTGGTGCCATTGCTCAGTAATGCGGCTGCAACTGCACGTTGCATCGCACTTTTGGAAGGATTGGCGGTCACTGTACCACTGATAGCGCCGGGCGATATTGTTACTTGCATAATTAGTTTGATTTAAAGTTCATCCAGCAATTGCTTCAGTTCTGCAATAGGCACGGGCTGCGTAGTCGCCTTGCCTATCTCTTCGAGCAACACAAAGTGAATCGCATCTTTCTCACGCTTCTTATCCAGTTTGAAGATGTTGAACACTTCTTCTTTATTGGAGGTAAGCGTCACCGGCAACTGGTAATCGTTAATGAGACGGATTAACCTGTTGGTTTGTTCAACAGGCAATCCTTTCAATTTTTCTGAGATCTTGGATGCTGCTACCATACCAATAGCAACAGCCTTCCCATGCGCAATGTTTTCGATTTTTTCTACCGCATGTCCCAGTGTATGACCGAAGTTCAGCCAGCGGCGGGAGCCGGTTTCAAATTCATCCTCCAGTACTACTTTGGTTTTCAGTTCTACAGAACGTTCTACCAGGTATTCCAGGACAGCCACATCGCGCTGCATGGCTTTATCACGGTTTTCTTCCAGGTAGTTGAACAAGCTGGCATCGAGGATGCAGGCATACTTGATGATCTCCGCGAAGCCATTGTGCCATTCTTCTGCCGGCATTGTCAGCGGCAGTGAATAATCAAACAGAATGAACTCCGGCTGGCGGATCGTACCCAGCATGTTCTTATGTTTACCATGGTTGATACCGTTCTTGCCACCAATGGACGCATCCACCTGTGCCAGCAAGGTAGTAGGAACAAAACCAACAGGCATACCCCGCATGTAAATGCTGGCTGCATATCCTGTCAGATCGGTGGTCATGCCGCCGCCAATGCCGATCAGCATGGTCTTACGGTCGGCCTCCAGTTCAATCAGACCGTTGATGATCTGATCGAGGACTTCTCCGCTTTTATGTTCCTCTCCATCCGGGATCACCAGCTTTTTCCAGCCTGGCAGTTTATGTCCGTGGAGTTCATCCACATTTTCATCCAGTACCAGCACGGTACGGGAAGGATCTGCATAATTGCCCAGCTGTAGCAGGCTTTCTCCCAGATAATATTTCGTATTACTATGCTGGAACTGGTAAGATAACGTTCTCATATTTTGTGTTGTGTCTATTTGTCTTCGTTCATCACTCTGTTCTGCCTGTTGATGGATTCCAGGTGTACTGCATCAAAGTATTTCAGGATGAAATCTTTTGTCAGACCCAGTTTCTCACCTTTAGCAATACCGCGTTCCAGGATTTCATTCCAACGGTTCGTCTGCAGGATGGTTACGTTGTTCTCTTTCTTGTACAGACCGATCTTTTCAGCGACTTTCATACGGTTGCCGAGCAGCAGCAGTATTTCATCGTCGATCTGGTTGATCTGACCACGGAGTTTATCCAGTGCAGAGTTGAATTCTTTCTTGTTGGTATGCTCATGGCGCCAGGTGATACCTTCCAAAATTTCTGCCAGTCTTTCAGGAGTAACCTGCTGTTTAGCATCGCTCCATGCTTTGTCAGGATCGATGTGAGATTCCAGCATCAGACCATCGTAATCCAGGTCAACAGCTTCCTGTGCAATTTCCTGCAGGATGTCGCGACGACCGCCGATGTGGCTTGGGTCACAGATGATAGGCAGTTCAGGCATACGACGTTTCATCTCGATTGGCAGGTGCCACATCGGAGCATTACGGTATTCAGTATTACCGTAGCTGGAGAAACCGCGGTGAATCAGACCGATTTTGTTGATGCCGGAGTTACGTACACGTTCTACAGCACCGATCCACAGTTCGAGGTCCGGGTTGATCGGGTTCTTGATCAGTACAGTTGTATCCACACCTTTCAGCGCATCAGCAACTTCCTGTACAGAGAATGGGTTTACAGTGGTACGCGCGCCGATCCACAGGATATCAACGTTGTGTGCCAGTGCTTCTTCTACCTGTTTAGCAGTAGCTACTTCTACCGCCAGTGGAAGACCAGTCAGTTCTTTTGCTTTCTGTAACCATGGTAAACCGGTAACGCCGATACCTTCGAAAGATCCCGGACGGGTACGTGGTTTCCAGATACCAGCACGCAGTACGTCTACTTTACCGGTCTTAGCCAGTCTCAGGGCTGTATCAAGTACTTGTTCTTCGGTTTCTGCACTGCATGGACCGGAAATGATCAGCGGCTTCTTATCTGAAGTCGGATCGGAGAATTTTGTTTTTGCGAGAATCTGTTCCATCGTTTTTGACGCTTTGCAGACCATAGACGATAGTCGTCCATAATCCTGTGATTGTTTGTTTTCTTGTTATAACCCGACTATCGGCTATTTCAATATTTTCCTGATCTTATTTGATTTCTGGATCAGTTTGTAAAAGGTTTCGTAATCTTCACTTTCCAGCAGCTGCTTCATTTGCTGTAACTGATTGATGTGTTCATCCAGTACATCCAGCACGTTGTTGCGGTTATGCTTGAAAATCGGCACCCACATATCCGGGGAGCTTTTTGCCAGCCTTACGGTAGATTCAAAACCACCGCTTGCCAGTTCGAAAATGCGGCCTTGTTCCTTCTCTTTCTCCAGTACTGTTAATGCCAGGGCAAAAGAAGTAATGTGAGAGATGTGTGATACATAGGCTGTGTGCAGATCATGTTCTACACCGTTCATGTATACAAGGCGCATCTGTAATTTCTCTACCAGGTTTTCCACTACTTCCAGCGCATCTTCATCGCTGTTTTTCACATCGCAAAGTACCATGGTCTTTTGTGTGAAAAGGTTTTTGATAGCAGCTTCGGGACCTGAGTACTCCGTGCCGGCCATCGGGTGAGCCGCTACGAAGCGTCCTCTGTTGGGATGACCGGCAACGAGTTGCAGTATCTTTTCTTTTGTAGAACCTACATCCATGATCACATGTTCTGGCCCTGCATGATCCATTACAGTTGGTAATATCTGCAGCAGCGCATCAACCGGTATCGCCAGTATGATCAGCTTTGAACGCAGCATAGCATCTTTCAGGGATGCACCTTCGTCGATGATCTTCAGCTCCTGTGCTTTTACCAGGTTTGCTTCGCTCTGGTCTACCCCTATGATCCAGTTAGCTACACCCTTTTCTTTGAGGGTAATAGCCAGTGAACCTCCGATTAATCCTGTTCCTACTATAGTTGCGATCATGACTGTTACTGCTTAAATTTTGTTTTTATCCTATCCAGCACTTCATCAAACACTTTCTCATCTTTACAGAGACTTACCCTGATATACTCATTGCCATTGCTACCGAAGATACCGCCTGGTGTGATAAAAACCTGTGCCTGGTGGAGGATCGCGTCTGTCAGTGCGAATCCGTCTTTTGCACCGGCAGGGATCTTTGCCCATACGAACAGTCCTACCTGGTCTTTATCGAAAGTGCAGTTCAGCAGTTCCAGCAGTTCAAACACTTTCTTACGCCGCCCTTCATAAATTCCATTGAGTTCAGCGTACCATTCCGGACCTAACTCCAGTGCTTTTACAGCGGCCATTTGCAGGGGCTGGAACATACCGGAGTCCATATTACTTTTGAAACGCAGTACCTCGTTGATCCATTCCTGTTTGCCTACCAGCATACCTACGCGCCAGCCGGCCATATTGGATGATTTACTGAGAGAGTTCAGTTCCAGTACCACCTCTCTTGCACCCGGTGTTTGCAGCAAACTCTGTGGTTGTTTGTTCAGGATAAAGCTATATGGATTATCGTGACAAATTAAGATATTATGCTGTTGTGCGAATGCGATCAGTTTTTTCGCAAATGCCTCATTGAAGCGGGCGCCTGTTGGCATATGCGGATAGTTCACCCACATCAGTTTTACTTTACTCAGGTCTCTTTTCGCCAGTGCATCCAGATCAGGCAGCCATCCGTTCTTTTCTTCCAGATCGTAGTCTACTACGGTAGCGCCGCTCAGGTTCACAGCAGAGCGATAGGTCGGGTAACCGGGATTAGGCACCAGGGCTTCATCTCCTTCCTGCAGGTAGGTCATACAGATGTGCATGATACCTTCTTTGGATCCGATCAGCGGCAGCACTTCCTTCTCAGGATCCAGGGATACGCCGTAGAAGCGTTGGTACCAGTCGGCCATCGCTTTACGAAGTGCCGGGATACCTTTATAGCCCTGGTATGCGTGTGTGTCAGGCTTTTGTGCATATTCATGCAGAGCGGAAATAACGGAAGGATGCGGCGGCAGGTCCGGGCTACCGATACCAAGGTTAATCACCTTAGCGCCTGCTTTATTCATCTCGTCTATTTCCCTGAGCTTTTTGGAGAAGTAATATTCTTCCGTCTGCTGCAGCCTTTTTGCTACCTGTAAGTTCATAATGCTTTGTTTTCCGCGTCCTGATGTATGTGATTAATGTGTGTTTCCCTTCTGATAGATACCTAATACCTTGAGATCTTCTGTCAGCGGCTGAATTTTGCTGATGCTTTTTTCAAAGTGGCTCAGGTTCTCAAATTCGAAATCCGCGTGGAAGTAATAGTTCCATTCTTTAGCAGGCATTGGGAAGGACTGTATTTTACTCAGGTTGATCCCTGCCTGTGCGACCTGTGTCAGCACCTTTGCCAGACTTCCGCGCTCGTGAGAGGTCTGGAAGTAAACGGAGGCTTTATTGGCATCCGGCGCTGGTGTTACTCCGTTGGGAGAAATAACCAGGAAGCGGGTATAGTTGTTTTTGATGGTATGGATATTCGGTGCGATGATTTCCAGACCATATATATCAGCGGCCAGTTTACCGGCGATGGCTGCGGTGCTTTTCAGTTTCTTCTGCGCAACGTGTTTGGCACTGAGCGCAGTATCTTCTGTTTCCACCAGTTTCATATGCGGATGCTTTTCCAGGAACTCTGTACACTGGAGCAGCGCCATATGATGTGAATGTACTTCGCGTATATCTTCCAGGGTTTGGCCCGGCAACACCATCAGGTGTTGTCTGATATGCAGGTAAACCTCACCGATTACGTGCAGACCTGAGTTTTTTAGCAGCGAATAGTTTGGCAGAATGCTGCCGGCGATGGAGTTTTCGATGGCCATCACACCAGCGTCTGCATCTTTCTGTTTACTTACTTTCTTAACGAGTTCCGGAAAGGATGCGCAACATTCTATCTCTATTCCCTTACCATAATAAGCCTCTGCTGCTATCTGATGAAAACATCCTTCAAAACCCTGGATCGCGATACGCATTTTTTAATGTTTGGTTTGAATTTGTAGTTGCTGTAGCAACTACCGTATAAAATGAAAAAGGGCCCCGGTGGAGCCGGGACCCTTTTTATTTGCAGTTATTTTATTCGTGCATTTTTTACAAAAGAGTCCCGGCCTTTACGACGTAAAAGAAGTAAAAGAAAAAGTAAAAGAAATAAAGGCTGAAACGGCGTAACATAAATGCGCTATTGACTTTGTTGGAAAAAAAGAAGGCCTCCCGTTCGGGAGGCCTTTGCTAGTTTCTTTTATATTCGAGTACTACAAACGACCTCCCTATTTCTGGTACCAGAAATAATAGAAACCAAAAAAGTAACCAAAGGTTGTTTGCTGTATCATATTTGCTTAATTGCCTGACAAAAATACATCACGATTTGAATTGTCCAAGCGTCTTTGTCAAAAATTACATTATTTCTAATAAATGACGTTATTTTCGACATTCTATTCAAAAACAAGGCTAAACGAAGGCGCTTGGCGAAAAAAAAACCGCCCCGTCAGAGACGGAGCGGTTATATAAAAGCCTTTATTTGCTTACCAGGTGATTAGTGTGCAGCTTTAGCTGAATCAACGGTAGCTTTAGCTGAATCTACAACAGCAGAAGCAGAATCAACGGTAGCAGCAGCTGAATCAACAGTTGCAGCAGCTGAATCGATAGAAGCTGCAGCAGCAGTAGTATCTTCTGTAGAAGCAGAACCACCATTACCGCAAGAAGCTACGAATACACCCAGAGCTAAAGCGAAGAAACCGATTTTCAGAGCATTTTTCATTTTGACTATGTTTTAGGTTTTTGAAATATTATTTACTCTTTATACCGGGTTTGAAAAAAGGTAACCCACTTTTTTTTAAAAAAATTTTTTACCCCCTTTTTCCTTCATTTTCAGGTTCCGGCAAGGTATTTTCATATATAGGCACCAAACCATATATGAATCAGGGTCGGGAATCCCCCTTAAAAAGACAAGTGTTCTGCCCGATTTGGGATTTGGAATTTTTTTCTGCTACTTTGGGTTACCAAAGCCATTTAATCGTATTAATAAGTGAAGCATAATCAGAACATAGAACGGGATCGGGAATTACTACTGGGATTAACCAGGAATGACGACAGAGCGCTGGCGACCATCTATACGGAGAATTATCCTTCTATATTAAGAATGGTTTTACAGTATAAAGGGTCTGAAGATGACGCTAAAGATCTTTTCCAGGAGGCTATGATCGTTTTATACGAAAAAGCCCAGAAAGGAGAATTTGACCTTTATAGCAAACTGAAAACATACCTGTATGCAGTTTGCCGTCACATGTGGTTGAAACGGTTACAAACGGGAAGCTGGCAACTGCCCCTCCCCGAAGAACTGGAAGAGGTACTACCCGCCGATGACACAAACGGCATCGCCGAGCACGAAGAGAAAGACCAGCAGTTCAGAATCATGGAAAAGGCAATGGGCAGCATGGGGGAACCCTGCAGAACCATCCTTGAAGATTATTATGTCAGGAAACTCTCGATGCAGGACATTGCTGAGAAATTCGGTTACACGAACTCAGAAAATGCCAAGAATCAGAAGTATAAATGCCTGATGCGACTCAAGAAACTATTTTTCGAACAATATAAATCTTAGGACCTGACAGGTGTAACACCTGACAGATCTGCAAAAGCGGTTACAGGGATGAACGAATTTTCATTGATACGTGATATTGAACGCTACCTGGAGGGCGAAATGAACGAGCAGGAAAAAACTGCCTTCGAAGCGCTCCGCCAGTCCGACCCGGCGGTCAATGAGCAGGTGCTGGCACATCAGCAGCTCATTACACAGCTGGCGTATTTTGGACGCAGGTCAGCGTTGCAGGAAAAAATGGATAAGATCCATGCTGGTCTGGCTAATAAACATGTATCAATTGCACCTTCGTCAACGCCGGAACCAAAGAAAGTATTCTCCATCAGCAGAAGATTGCTCCTCAACATGGCTGCAGCAGCCGGTATTGCCCTGCTGACCTCTGTGTCTACCATTGCATTTATGCAAAGAGCGAGCAGACAAAAGACTACTGCCGAATACGAGGACGTAAGACGTGTACTGAATCACATTCAGCGCTCCCAGAACGCCCTTATTAATGATATTAACAGCTCCAAAAAAGCACCTGCCAACCCCGGCACTTATGGTGGCACCGGGTTTGCCGTATCTAATAACGGTTATGTAGTGACTAACTACCACGTCATTGCAGGGGCTGACTCTATTTATATACAGAATACCAAAGGAGAAGCCTTTAAAGCAGCCAGCGTATTTGAGGATATTACCGCCGATCTGGCCATCCTCAAAATCACAGACTCTACCTTTAAAGGTCAGCCACTGCCTTACTCTCTGAAACCACAGCGCGCCATGCGTGGTGAACAGGTCTTTACCCTGGGTTACCCAAGAGATGAGATCGTTTACGGAGAAGGTTACATCAGCGCTCAGACCGGCTTCAACGGTGACAGCGCCGCCTACCAGGTGTCTATCCCGGTTAACCCCGGTAACAGCGGTGCTCCGCTGATGGACAACAAAGGTGACGTAGTAGGTATCGTAACCGGCAAACAGACGACTGCTGACGGCATCGCCTTCGCGGTAAAATCAGCACACCTGAAAAGACTGCTGGAACAAATGCCCAAAGACAAACTGCCTAAAAAAGAATGGAACCATAAAAACAATAAACTCGAAGGACTGAGCCGCGTAGAGCAGGTGAAGAAACTGGAAGACTTTGTTTACATGGTGAAAGTCTATAATTGATAAGATATTTTTCTATTGGCCTCTGCATGCAAACGGCCACTCTGGAAACAGGGTGGCCGTTACTAATTCAATTAAGAATTAGGAATTAACAATTAAGAATTTGAGGCAAATGGCTTATAATAAAGTAAAAGGGAGTGGCTCTTTCAGTTTGAAGAGCCGCTCCCTTTTTACTTCATTATTTTTTTGATCAGGAGTAAGACGTTTTGAGTTAATTCCTAATTCTTAATTCTTAATTCTTAATTCTTAATTCTTAATTCTTAATTCTTAATTCCTAATTCCTAATTCCTAATTCTTTTTCCATGCCTTGTATTTATCCGTAATCCAATAGATCAGGTCTTCCTGCGGCATCGTTCTCAGCATATTATGGTCAGGATGGTTGTCCCGCATAAACAACTGTAAAGAATCGCCCTTCAGGCTGGTCACTTTGCTCACAAAGGCCGCCGTATACCTGGAATCTATGTAGCGCTCCTGCTCCGCCTTCGCAAAAATCTTCTTAAACTCACGTTTTTGTTTCTCTTTTCTGGAATACCGGGTAAAAGGACTAAAGACAATCCCCGCTCCTACCGGCGTATTCCCACCAGCCAGTGGCATATCCTTCTTATCCAGGATATAACCAAACTGCTCCCTTCGGGAAATGGAGTCCGCCTGATATGGACTATACTGTGCACCGACGTTTACCCCATGCAATTGACGGGCTTCGACCACGAGAGAAACATTCCGGGTTTCCGTACCGCTGGCTTGTATAACAACGAGGCTATCGGACTTATACCCCAGAAAGGAGAATACAATGACGTCCTTCGGACTGGCAGAGATCTTATAAAAACCTCCCTTGTCTGAATAGGAACGCCGGCCCGTGCTCTTGTTGGTTACGCTTGCATACGGAAGGACAAGCTTGTTTTCCTTGTCCATAATAGTTCCCGTCACTGTTACCTGCGCCTGTACCTTTACAGCCAGCAGGCTGCAGCAGCAGAACAGGAATAATATTCCGGTAATGAGTCTTTTCATGTAGCTGATGAGTTATTCTACAAGCAATATCCTAAAAAAATAACGAAAAAAACCTCTCAGTATTTGAGAGGTTTCGCATGATATTTAAAAAAATAGACTCATCTTGACCCCCTTATGATCTGAAGGAGGATGGCTACGATCGCAATTACCAGGAGGATGTGGATCAGCCCACCTGCGGAATAAACGAAGAAACCTAACAACCAGCCTATAATGAGTATTACAGCTATGATATATAACAGACTTCCCATTTTACGCAGATTTTAAGAGTTTAATAATTTCATCACGTGACTTGCCTAATTTCTGCTGGAGTTTTCCAATCAAACGATCTTCCTGACCTTCTTCATACAGCAGATCATCGTCTGTGAGATCAGCATACTGCTGCTTAATACGGCCCTTAAGCTCATTCCATTTGCCCTTGATTTCTAAAGTATCCATAACATATCTTTTTTGGGTGAACAATACAGGTAAAGTTCCAAAGACTATGCCAAGGGAGACTTTTTTCTACCAGGCAGCGGCAGATATACCCGTACTAAAAGTCCTGCTTTCGCCCGCTGGTAGTACAATCAGCTCCATACCATTATTAAAGGCATTGGATGGCCCTGTCAGGTTCTCAATCGCAATACTCCTGCGGTGTGGCGGGATATATAGCTGCAATACAGGATAGCTGCCATCCGGGTAAAAAGTGATCGCAATATGTTTTAAAGGGTCTCTCAGCGTGCAGGAAGAAGCATGTTGGTCGAAGTTCAGCAGAAAGGAGTTATCCAGCGGAATACCTTCCAGCGGAGAAGATTCCAGAAACCTGTCATAAGGCAGTACCTTACCTGTTGGAATCAGCTGCGCATTAAATTCCACTATCTGTTCCGATGCGAACTGCAATTCCATGTCATCCATAGGCGTACCAGTTGTGAAATAAGGATGCCAGCCGTCCATCAGCGGTATAGCGGTCGATGCACGATTACTAATGGTAGTACTTATCTGCAGGCGGATGTCTGGTTGTAAACTATAAGTCACTTCACAATCATACGGGAACGGATATCCTTTATCTTCTCCTTTATACTGATAACGCAATGTAGCTACCGCGTTTCTTTCGTTCGCCTGCAACTGCACTATTTCAAACGCTACATCGTATAATAAACCATGGATCCAGCTGCCGGGAGCAATTGTCTTCTCAATGACATATTCCTTTCCCTCCCATTCATAGCGGCCATCGGGAATACGACAGGCAAAAGGGCTTAGCTTCGCGCCCTTAAAGTACTCCGCGTTATTCGTCTGATAGTCCTGCAGACTGCTATACCCGTCAATAATGTTCAGTTCTTCTGCACCATGTGGTATCCTGAAAGCATGTAACATGGCACTATGCGCAGGAATAATCTCCACCTGTATATCATTGAGATCGTCTTTTAACGCAATGATATCAAAACCGTCTTTATGAAATTGTTCTATGGAAAACATGTGTTATGGTCTGTTTAACAAGCCTTATATGGTAAGTTACAACAAACTTTATTTTAATGGCCGCTACTGACAGCAGCTAATTCAATTAAGAATTAAGAATTAACAATTAAGAATTGAGCGTAACAGCCTTCAATAAGATTAAAAGGGAGCAGCTCTTACAATCTGAAGAACTGCTCCCTTTTTGCTTTATTATAAACAGGAATAAGACATTTCGAATTAATTCTTAATTCTTAATTCTTAATTCTTAATTCTTAATTCTTAATTCTTAATTCCTAATTAATCGATCAGATATACTGATTGATGATATTCTCCAGCCATTCCTGTTTACCGCTGATATGCTTAGGCTCGCCATTGCTTACGGCAAAGCTGCGCAGATCTTCCAGTGTCAGGGTACCAGCTTCGAAATCTTTACCCTTACCGCTGTCGAATGAAGCGTAACGGTCTTTGCGGAACTGTTTGTATGGAGACTGTTCCAGCACTTTTTCTGCGATAACGGCGGCACGTGCAAAGGAATCAATACCACCGATATGTGCATGGAAGATGTCTTCCAGGTCAGTTGAGTTACGGCGTGTTTTCGCATCGAAGTTCACACCACCGCCGGAGAAGCCGCCAGCTTCCAGGATCACCAGCATGAACTCAACCATGTCGTTCAGGTTCATCGGGAACTGGTCAGTATCCCAGCCGTTCTGTGCATCACCACGGTTTGCGTCGATACTGCCCAGCATACCTGCATCGGCAGCAACCTGCAGTTCGTGCTGGAAGGTATGACCTGCCAGGGTTGCGTGGTTTACCTCCAGGTTCAATTTGAAGTCTTTATCCAGTCCGAAATGACGCAGGAAGCCGATTACGGTCGCAGCATCATAATCGTACTGATGTTTGGTAGGTTCGCAAGGCTTAGGTTCGATGAAGAAGGTACCTGTAAAGCCCTGTTTACGCGCGTAATCTTTTGCCATTGTCAGGAAGCGGGCCAGGTGTTCCTGTTCACGCTTCATGTCGGTGTTCAGGAGGGTCATGTAACCTTCACGGCCGCCCCAGAATACGTAGTTTTCACCACCCAGTGCGATCGTTGCATCCAGGGAGTTTTTCACCTGGGTACCTGCATAGGCAACAGCAGCGAAGTCCGGATTGGTAGCAGCACCATTCATGTAACGCGGATTGCTGAACACATTCGCAGTACCCCACAGCAGTTTTACACCGCTGGCTTTTTGTTTTTCTTTTGCATACTCCACGATCTGCTGCATACGGCTTTCGTACTCGCTGATCGATGCGCCTTCATCTACCAGATCCACATCGTGGAAGCAGTAGTAAGGAACACCCAGTTTGGTGAAGAATTCGAATGCAGCATCCATTTTATCTTTCGCACTCTGCACTGCATCAGTGGCAGTTAACCAGGGGAAAGCCTTGGTGCCCGGACCGAACGGATCTCCGCCGGTACCACAGAAGGTGTGCCAGTAGGAGACTGCAAAACGAAACAGTTCCTTCATGGTTTTACCACCGATCTTTCTGTTCTCGTCATACCATTTGTAGGCAAACGGATTTGTTGACTGAGGTCCTTCATAGGCGATTTTACCAATGCCTTTGAAGTACTCCTGATTCCCTAAAGTAATACTCATTGTCTTTCTTTTTTTGAACCAATACGTGTGTGTATGTAATGTGTAACTGCTAACGTGTAATTCAGTTACTTAATAATGCGCTGTAAGCCTTGCAGCCACTGGTCGTAGATACCGGCGTACTGTTGTTGCAATGGGGCATCCGGCTCTATGGTAGCCAGGCATTCCATGCCGCGGAATGCGTCCTGTTCACTATAAAGTCCGGCCCCTATTCCGGCAGCCCTGGCCGCTCCCTGTGCACCGTCTGTATTATACAGTTCGATCACTACATTCGCGGTGTTGGCAAATACTTCACGGAAAAGAGGACTAAGGAACATGTTGGCCTGTCCTGCCCTTACGCGCTGAATTTTCAGACCCATATCGGTCATGATATCCATACCATATTTCAGGGCAAACACGATGCCTTCCTGTGCTGCGCGTAACAGGTGTTCGCGGCTGTGTATATTGAAGTTGAGACCATTGAATACGGCTCCTGTTTCCTTATTGCTCAGGATGCGTTCTGCTCCGTTACCAAAAGGATAGATCTGTAATCCACGGGAACCGGCCGGCGCTTTGCCTGCCAGTGTATTCATTTCATTATAGTCGAGGTTGCCGGTGGCCTGTCTTAACCAGCTGTTCAGAATACCTGTACCATTGAGGCACATCAGTACACCGTTGCGTGGATCTTCTTTTGAGTCATTCACATGCACGAAGGTATTCACACGGCTTTCTTCATCAAAAGCGATGTGATCGTGTACAGCGTAGACTACACCGGAAGTACCTGCTGTAGTAGCGGCTTCGCCGGGCTTCAGTACATTGAGCGAGAAAGCGTTGTTAGGCTGATCACCTGCGCGGTAAGTAACCGGTGTACCGGCTGCTATTCCCAAAAGGGCCGCTGCCTGTGCGCTTACTTTTCCCTGCAGACCGAATGTCGGTACGATCGCCGACAACAGCTTTTCATCAATATTATAGTGTTTTAACAATACAGGAGAGACCTGCCGGCCGCTGAAGTCCCAGAATATACCTTCTGACAGGCCAGAGATGGTAGTAGCCGCTTCACCGGTGAGCCGCATCGCGATAAAGTCGCCGGGCAGCATCACTTTGTGGATACGGTTGTAGATCTCTGGTTCATGTTGTTGCACCCAGCGCAGCTTGGAGGCTGTAAAGTTACCGGGTGAGTTCAGCAGGTATTGTAAGGACCAGTTATGTCCCAGGCTATTGAAAGCCTCATTCCCTATTTCAACGGCACGACTGTCGCACCAGATGATAGAAGGACGCAGCACCTGCTGGTCTTTATCCACACATACCAGACCATGCATCTGGTAGGCGATTCCTATACCGGCAACAGCACTCCCGTCAAAGGGGTGCTGTTGCTGTAGTTTTTTTGTAGCATGCTGAACCTCCTGCCACCACATTTCCGGGTCTTGTTCTGCCCATCCGGCTACAGGCGCCAGCATAGGCATTTCCTGTGCAGGACTGATCGCTGTGGCCAGACATTTCCCCGTTTCCACATCCAGCAGTGCCGCTTTCACAGAGGAGGAACCGATATCGTATCCAATCGTATATCTCATAGTGCAATCTTCTTCGTTTCTTGATGGTTAATTTGTTACAGCTGCCGACGACTACCAGAAGATAGTGTACAGCGCTGTCAGGATACCACATATCAGCAATGCGATTACGGTGAATGCGGTAGAAGGTTTGAACATGGAAGCATCCACTTCCAGTCCTTTTGATTCACCCGCAGTTACCAGCGTACCACCAACAATCACCTGTTTCTTGGCAGGAGCCGCGATAGAGATAATGATCATACCTACCACACACACGGCAAACACGATACCCATACGATCGAGGAACGGAATTTCATAAACGCCTGCTGCGTTAGGTACTGCCATACCCAGGTCATACAGTGAAGACAGGTCAGTCCAGTTAGGCAGGAATTTCAGGAAGATAGACATTAAGAAACCACCGATCATTGCGAACAATGCCGCATTGGAGGTCGTCTTTTTCCAGAAGAAACCTAAGAGGAACATCGCGAAGATACCTGGCGATACGAAGCCGGTGTATTCCTGAATGAACTGGAAACCACCTTTTTTATCGATACCCAGGAACGGAGAGATAATGATAGCGAGGATCATGGCAACAATTACCACAACACGGCCTACATTCACGATCTCTTTTTCACCTGCTGACTTGTTGAAGATTTCTTTATAGATGTCGAGAGAGAAGATAGTAGAGATACTGTTGGCTTTACCTGCCAGAGACGCTACCACCGCTGCTGTCAGCGCTGCGAAAGCCAGACCTTTCATACCGGCAGGCAGAAGGTTCATCAGCACTGGGTAAGCGTTGTCAGGGTTCAGTTCACCAGCTTTCATCATTTCAGAGGAGAACACGCCTTCTTTATATAATACATAAGCTGCGATACCAGGCAATACCACGATCACAGGCATCAGCAGTTTCAGGAAACCGGCAAACAGCAGACCGCTGCGCGCTGTTTTCAGATCTGCACCCAATGCACGTTGTGTAATGTACTGGTTACAACCCCAATAGTTCAGGTTTACGATCCACATACCACCTACCAGTACGGTGAGACCGGGTAGATCAAGGTAATGCGGGTTATCCTTTTTCAGGATCATATGGAAATGCTCTTCTGCATTTTTAGTCATCAGGGAGAAGCCTTTCATTACACCGGTTTCACCGAAATGCTCTGATACCAGGCTCAATGCCAGATAAGTCGTTACCAGACCACCTAAGATCAGGAAGAACACCTGGATAACGTCTGTATAACCAATTACCTTCATACCACCCAGTGTGATTATGATCGCAAAAACCGCAATCAGGGTCATACACACGAAGAAAGGAATACCGGAGATTGTATTCACCGCCAGTGCACCCAGGTAAAGGATAGAAGTCAGGTTTACCACCACGTACAGCAACAGCCAGAAGACGGCCATGATCGTACTTACCGTTTTATTATACCTGGTCAGCAGGAACTGCGGCATGGTATAGATCTTATTCTTCAGATAGATTGGCAGGAAGAAAACCGCAACAATGATCAGCGTTGCAGCCGCCATCCACTCATATGTGGAGATAGCCAGACCTATGTTAAAACCGGAACCGGCCATCCCGATGAACTGCTCCGCAGAAATGTTGGAAGCAATCAGGGAAGCGCCAATAGCCCACCAGGTAAGGGAACCCTCGGCCAGGAAGAAGTCTTTGGAATCTGTTGTTTCGCGTTTTTTCTTTTTGTAGATATAGAGACCGTAACCGGCAACAATCACGAAATACACTAAGAAAACAACATAATCGAGGAATTGTAAACTCTTTTGCATAAAAAAACGTGGTACGTGGTAATTAAATTAGGAATCAATATAGCAACATTTTTAATAAACGTAAAATTTACGTTTAAAATTTTTCACTACGTGTTGGGCATATTTATTTGTTTTTCATTTTTATTCAGTCAGAAGAGAAGAAAGTTGTTCTCCTACAGCGGAACCTATTGCGACACCCATACCGCCCATCCGGACACCCGATATAATGTTGCGGGTATAGAACCGTATCACAGGCTGGCGGGTCTTTCCAAAAGCCATGATGCCTGTCCATCGGTCAGTAATCATAAAGGAATGCTTTGGTAAGATAATGTCATGGAGCCGGTTTTCCAATTGCTGTTGTATCTCCTGGTTAAGATCAAAGCTTGTTGTGGCTTCTTTTTCGAAATCGAGGTTCCGGCCACCGCCAAACAGCACCCTGCCGTCCAGCTCCCGGAAATAAAAATAACCCTCTTCCATATGAAATACCCCCCTGAAGGGAAGGTCCGGAATCACATTGGTCAATAGCACCTGTCCTCTTCCCGGTTGCAGGTCAATATCCGGCATCAGTTCTCTGGCAAAAGCGTTGGTACATACCGCTACCCTCCTGGCCATAAAACCGATCTCCTCTCCATTGCTCCGGGGTACGACTACGCGTACTCCCGTCTGCAGATCTTCCAGGCGGCTGACCGTGCAACCTGTTTTGACTTCCACTCCCTTGGCAATGGCGAGGTCTATCAGACAGCGCATCATCCGCCCGGTATGGAGTTCTCCTTCGTAATTATTACTGATAAGGGCTTTTACATACTGGTTGTTGAAGCCAAAACCCGCTATCTTATGATTCACCAGTGTAAACGCCTCGCCGCCCAGTAAGGGTCGCAGCAGGGCGTTTACCCGGTCTATTTCCGTGAGTGTATGTTCTTCCTGTGCTCCGATCAATTCATGACTACCGTTTTCCCGGTACTCCATATACTCGTCCCCGATCCGCTTACGCAACAGCTGTAAACCATTACGGCGCATCTGCAGGAGGGCGATGACTTCTTCGGCAGGCATCGTCTGCAGGTCTGATAACAGTTCCGTCAGACTACCGATACAGGCAAAACCCGCATTTTTTGTACTGGCGCCGGTAGGCAGTACGTCTTTTTCCAGTACCAGTACATGCGCGGCCGGCAGTTTTTCCTTCAGACTTACGGCAGTAGAAAGCCCCACTATACCACTGCCCGCAATGATATAGTCGTATTGTAAAAGGCTTTGTTTTTCCCAATAGCTTAACATGCTTTCTGCTTTGGCCGTAACAGCCTGTTTTTCAAAACGTCGGAACCCGCGATGTATTGTGTATTCAAATGTACACTATTTTTAGATGTCAAACTGACATTAATCAATCTTCAATCCTTTGTCCATTCTCGCTACACTGTTAGCACTATTTTACCTCTTCCATGTCCGTTCTCCAGTGCCTGATGCGCTTTTACGATGTCAGTCAGCGGGAAAGTCTGGCCTATCTCCACTCTCAGGCGGTTATTACTGAGTAGTGCAGCTAATTGTTCCATTCTTTCTCCGGATGGTCTTACGGACATCCATTTCACTTCTACTCCTTTTTCTTTTGCTTTGGCAATCACCGCAGGATCATCTTTGTACATACTCGGTAAGGATACCAGTATGCCGCCACGATTGAGTATATCAAGAGAATGGAGTGCGGTTTCGCCACCCATGCCGTCAATGATAACGTCCATGCCGTCCAGCACTTCTTCAAACTTTTGTGTTTTATAATCGACCAGCTGATCGACGCCTAACTGTTCCAGGAAGGGATGATTGGCAGCAGAAGCGGTAGCTGCCACGAAACAGTGTTTCCATTTGGCCAGCTGTACAGCAATATGGCCTACGCCACCGGCGGCTGCCTGGATCAGGACACGCTGTCCCCAGGTGATACCGGCATGATCAAACAGGGCTTCCCAGGCGGTCAGTCCGGCAAGTGGGGTACCTGCGGCTACCTCGAAGGAAATATCTTTAGGTATAATGGCAAACTCATCTTCCTGAACGACTGCATACTCTGCATATGCATTACCGGGATTAGGGAAGTTACTCATACCGAATATACGGTCGCCGGTAATAAACTTACTTACGCCTTCACCCACACTCACTACTTCACCGGCTATATCCCAGCCCAAAATGGCTGGCAGTGTCTGAAACGACGCATATCCTTTTCCGGAACGGGTTTTAAAATCAACAGGGTTCAATCCGATGGCCTTTACTTTGACCAGTACTTCCCCGGCTCCCGGCAGGGGTATCGCTACTTTCTCAATTCTGAAAGCAGTGGCCGGCCCGAACTCAGGCAATACAGCCGCCTGCATAAAATTACTCATACTTGCAGATTTTGTCTTCAAATTAGCGATAAAAACGGTAATTGTGACATATGCAAAAGGGGCATTATGTTTTATAACCAAAACATAATGCCCCCTAAAGAATTAAGAATTAGGAATTAAGAATTTGAATGCAGCGGAGATCGCTACTGTCTTGTACTTAAACCAGGTAGCCGAACAGATTATCGTCCTTGTTCAGCTCAGTGAAGTGAATATTATACTTGCGGAAATTAGCCAACAGGATATCATAATCCTCCCTGTTTTTCAGTTCCACACCGATCAGTGCGGGGCCGGTTTCCTTGTTGTGTTTCTGAATGAATTCGAAACGGGTGATATCATCGTTAGGTCCCAGCACGTGGTTCACGAATTCTTTCAGTGCACCTGGGCGCTGTACGAAGCGGATGATGAAGTAGTGTTTCAGACCTTCGTATAACAGGGAACGTTCCTTGATCTCCTGCATACGGTCGATATCGTTGTTGCTGCCGCTGACAACACAAACTACCTTTTTGCCTTCAATTTCTTTCGCGAAATAATCAAGCGCCGCAATGGACAGTGCCCCTGCAGGCTCCACCACGATAGCGTCTTCATTGTACAGCCTTAATATAGTTGAGCAAACTTTCCCTTCCGGTACCAGTTGCATTTTTGTCAGAACGTCTTTGCAGATACTGAAATTCAGCGTACCTACTCTTTTTACGGCAGCACCGTCCACGAAACGCTCAATCTCGCTCAGTGTAACTGGCTCGCCTGCCTCCAGTGCACGACTCATAGACGGAGCGCCTTCCGGTTCCACGCCAATGATCTGTGTATGGGGACTGTATGTTTTAAAATAAGTACCGACACCTGCCGCGAGTCCGCCGCCACCAATAGGCACGAACACATAATCGATCTTCGACTGGTCTTCCAGAATCTCTACAGCTACGGTACCTTGTCCTTCAATGATCTTTGCATCATCGAAAGGAGGAATGAAAGTCATGTTGTGTGCTTTGGTAAAAGCCTGGGCTTCTGCCGCACAATCATCAAATGTATCGCCTACCAGTCTGATTTCGATGTTCTCGCCACCGAACATATTTACCTGGTTGACTTTTTGTTTCGGCGTAATGATCGGCATGAAACACACGCCTTTAATATCCAGCTGGCGGCATGCATAGGCAAAGCCCTGCGCATGGTTACCCGCGCTGGCACAGGTTACTCCTTTTGACAGCGTTTCTTTATCCAGGCTGCTAATCAGGTTGTATGCCCCACGCAATTTATAAGATCTTACAATCTGCATGTCTTCTCTTTTGAGATAGACATCTGCATTGTACCTGCGGGAGAGCGTGGCGCTGTAAGTAAGCGGGGTACGGTTCACCACAGGTTTTAACTTCACCGCTGCATCGAGTATGTTGAGCGGATTCACGCTTGTTAGTACCTGGGACATTATTAATTGGGAATTAAGAATTAGGAATTAAGAATTAAAGATCAGGATTCAAATGGGATCAGTGAAGACAATCTCCGCTGCATTATCAATTCCTAATTCCCTAATTCCTAATTCCTAATTGTATTGATTAGTTATTTGGGCGCAGTTTTCTTACCGCAGCACCAGCCTGCCACATTTCGCTTTCGCGCAGTTCTCTCAGTTCTTCGTTCAGTTTATCACGATAGTCAGGAGTACTGTTAGATGCGATAGAACGTGCAGCTTCTTTACCTGCAGCAACACTTGCATACAGTTCTTCGAATACCGGCTGGCTTGCTTCTTTGAATTTCTTCCACCAATCCAGCGCACCACGCTGAGCGGTAGTAGAACAGTTAGCATACATCCAGTCCATACCGTTTTCAGCAACCAGCGGCATCAGAGACTGTGTCAGTTCTTCTACTGTTTCGTTAAATGCTTCAGATGGAGAGTGACCATTCTTGCGCAGTACTTCGTACTGAGCAGCGAAGATACCCTGGATAGCACCCATCAGGGTACCACGCTCACCTGTTAAGTCAGAAGTAACTTCTTTTTTGAAATCTGTTTCGAACAGGTAACCTGAACCAACACCGATACCCAGTGCGATAACGCGATCACGTGCTTTACCGGTTGCATCCTGGTAGATAGCAAAGCTGGAGTTCAGACCCTGACCAGCCAGGAACAGTCTGCGCAGGGAAGTACCGGAACCTTTAGGGGCTACCAGGATTACATCCACGTCAGCAGGAGGAATAATGTTAGTCTGGTCTTTATAAGTAATACCAAAACCATGGGAGAAATATAAAGCTTTGCCTTTAGTCAGGTGTGGTTTCAGTGTAGGCCACAGTGCGATCTGACCGGCATCACTCAACAGGAACTGAATGATCGTACCTTTCTGAGCAGCTTCTTCGATTTCGAACAACGTCTGACCAGGAACCCAGCCGTCAGCAACAGCTTTATCCCAGGTTTTAGAGTCTTTACGCTGACCGATGATCACGTTGAAACCGTTATCTTTCAGGTTCAGTGCCTGGCCGGGACCCTGTACGCCGTAACCGATGATAGCTATCACTTCATCTTTCAGCACTTCTCTAGCTTTTTCCATTGGGAATTCTTCTCTGGTTACTACGTCTTCCAGTACCCCTCCAAAATTGATGGTTGCCATGTTTTGATAGTGTTTGTTTTTTTTATAAATATTGTAAACTAGATACTTTCTTCTTCTGCAGACACTTCTGTGTGTTCTTTATAAGTAGCCTGCTTCAGGTTGTCAGGACGCTGTGTTTCCAGCTCCTTCAGGTGATCGTGGAAACGGCGGCTCCATTTGATAATGGCAACCCTTCCACTTTTGGTATATTCGATCAGACCGTATGGTGCAAGCTTTGCCTGCAGATCGATCAGCTCCTGCTGATGACCGGTTTTTTCGAGTACGAAGTAGTCTTCAGTGATCGTGAGGATGCGTGCATTGTTCTCACGGATCAGCAGTTCGATATTACCGTTCTGCAGCGCCTTTGTAGAGATCTTGTACAGCGCGAGTTCCTGGTATACCACTTCGTCTTCTTCATGTACAAATGCACGGTGGATTTCGATCAGTCTTTCGATCTGACCTACGATCTTCACCAGTTTTTCTTTTTCAGAAAGCACGGTGATGATGAACTTATATACGCCAGGAATCTCTGTTTCAGCCGTTGTAAGACTCGTGATATTTATTCCACGGCGGGTGAAAATAACGGTTATACGACTGGTGATACCAATCCTGTCTTCCGTATAAACCGTTATTGTATATTCTTTTTGCATAGTGTTCGTTGTTAATGATTGCTGAACCTTTCTTCCTGCTACTCGAGCCTGATATTTGCGATCGGCTGGCCGGAAGGCACCATTGGGAATACGTTGTCTTCTTTCTCCACGACTACTTCCAGCAGATAAGCGCCCTTGTGAGAGATCATCTCATCTACAGCAGCAGTAATATCTGCACGGTCAGTCACTTTTCTACCCGGAATGAAGAACCCTTTTGCGATCTGTACGAAGTCAGGGTTGGTCATTTCTGTAGAAGAGTAACGTTTGTCAAAGAACAGCTGTTGCCATTGACGCACCATACCCAGGAAGTTGTTATTCAGGATCACTATTTTCACGCCTATTTCAGACTGATAGATCGTACCCAGTTCCTGCAATGTCATCTGGAAACAACCATCACCGATTACTGCCACTACTTCTTTTTCAGGCGCACCTACTTTTGCCCCCATTGCTGCCGGCAATGCAAAACCCATTGTACCCATACCACCGGAAGTGATGTTGGTATTCGGATCTTTAAAGCGATAGTAACGGGAAGCGATCATCTGGTGCTGGCCGACGTCGGTTACCAGTATCGCCTTACCTTCGGTTCTTTCAGAGATGAGGCGCACTACTTCCGCCATCTTTAAACCACCTTCAGTAGGATAAAGTTCTTTCGTAGATACTTTTTCTATTTCCTGTTTATCTGCCTCACGGAAGGACTGTATCCACTCGTCGTGTTTTGCAGGTTTTACCAGTGCCAGCAAAGCTTCCAGTGCTGTTTTAGCATCTGCATGTACCGCTACATCCGCTTTGATGATCTTGTTGATTTCAGCGGCGTCGATCTCTACGTGGACTACCTTTGCCTGTTTCACATACTGTGATACATCACCGGTGATACGGTCGTCGAAACGCATACCTACCGCGATCAGTACATCACACTCGTTGGTCATGATATTCGGGGCATAGTTACCATGCATACCGAGATAACCTACATAGTTCGGATGATCAACCGGAACGGCTGACAGACCCAGTAAGGTGGAAGCGATCGGGATACCAGCTTTTTCAGCCAGTTCGATCAGTTCTTTTTCAGCGCCTGACAACAATACACCGTGGCCACAGAATATATACGGCTTCTTTGCATTATTGATCAGTTCTGCTGCCGCTTCTACTGCCTCAAGATCCAGTCTTGGTACGGGACGGTAGCTGCGGATATAATCACATTTCTTGTATTCGAAATCAAATTTCGCTACCTGTGCATTCCTGGTGATATCTACCAGTACCGGGCCCGGACGGCCGCTACCTGCGATATAGAATGCTTTGGCGATAGCGCCTGGAATATCTTCCGGACGTGTTACCTGGATGTTCCATTTGGTGATCGGCATGGTAATACCAATCACGTCTGTTTCCTGGAAGGCGTCAGTACCCAGCAGATGTGCAGCTACCTGACCGGTAATACACACCATCGGAGTAGAATCCATATAAGCGTCAGCCAGACCTGTCACCAGGTTGGTAGCACCCGGACCGGAGGTAGCGAAGACCACCCCTGTTTTGCCGGAGGAACGCGCATAACCTTGTGCAGCGTGCGTAGCACCCTGTTCGTGACGGACCAGTATATGATGAATTTCCTGTTGGAAATCGTAAAGGGCATCATAAATGGGCATGATAGCGCCGCCAGGATAGCCGAAAATGGTTTCAACACCTTCTGCAATGAGCGAGCGGATCACTGCCTCAGAACCAGTCATATTAAGTGGAGCAGTTGCAGCTGTCCGCTTTTCAGCCGGCTCAGGCTTCATCGGTAACACATCCTTCTGTTGCATTTGAAACGAGTTTTGCATATTTATATAATACACCATTAGTTACTTTCAACGCAGGTTTTACCCATTTCGCCCTGCGGGCAGCCAGTTCTTCTGCACTCAGTTCCACGTTGATTGTATTCTTTTCGGCGTCAATTTCTATTATGTCATTGTCCTGTACCAGTCCGATAGTACCACCTTCTACCGCTTCCGGTGTGATGTGTCCTACTACAAAACCGTGTGTACCACCAGAGAAACGTCCGTCTGTAATCAGCGCTACGCTCTTACCAAGACCTACACCCATGATAGCGGATGTTGGTTTCAGCATTTCCGGCATACCAGGTGCGCCCTTTGGACCTACCTGTCTGATTACCACCACATCGCCTGCTTTCACACGACCGTTCTGAATACCTGCGATCAGTTCATATTCACCTTCAAACACACGCGCAGGACCACGGAAGCTCAGTCCTTCCTTACCGGTAATCTTGGCTACGGAACCCAGTTCTGCCAGGTTACCATACAGCATCTGGATGTGACCAGTCGCTTTTATTGGTTTTTCCACCGGAACAACGATATCCTGTCCTTCGAATTCCAGATCTGGTACACTTTCCAGGTTTTCTGCCAGGGTCTTGCCGGTTACTGTCAGACAGTGACCATGCAGGTAGCCTTTTTTCAGCAGATATTTCATTACTAATGGAACGCCGCCAATGTTGTGCAGGTCTTCCATCAGGTATTTACCACTTGGTTTCAGGTCAGCGATCAGTGGTGTTTTATCGCTGATACGCTGGAATTCAGGTAATCCGAATTTCACGCCTATTGCCTTTGCGATTGCAATGAAGTGCAGTACGGCATTGGTACTACCACCCAGTGCCATCACAACGGTAGCCGCATTTTCAAATGCTTCCAGCGTCATGATATCAGAAGGCTTGATATCTTTCTCCAGGAGGATGTGGATATATTTACCAGCTGACAGACATTCTTCTTTTTTGTCCTTGCTGAGTGCAGGGTTAGAAGAACTATAAGGAAGGCTCATACCTAATGCTTCAATAGCAGAAGACATGGTATTTGCCGTATACATACCGCCACAGGCGCCGGCGCCAGGGCAGGAATGCTGTACAATGCCTTTGAAGTCTTCATCGCTGAGCTGACCAGCCATTTTCTGACCCAGCGCTTCAAATGCAGAGATAATGTTCAGGTCTTTTCCCTGGTATTTACCAGGAGCTGTAGAACCGCCATATACCATGATAGAAGGACGATTCAGACGTCCCATCGCGATCAGGGAGCCAGGCATGTTTTTATCACAGCCAGGTACGGTGATCACACCATCATAATACTGAGCGCCTACAACGGTTTCGATGGAATCAGCAATCAGGTCGCGGCTGACCAGGGAATAACGCATACCCGGAGTACCATTTGTCATACCATCGCTGACGCCAATAGTATGGAAAGTGAGTCCGACCAGATTATTAGCCCAGACCCCTTTCTTGACCTCCTGAGCGAGGTCATTGAGGTGCATGTTACATGGATTACCGTCATAGCCCATACTGGCAATGCCTACCTGCGCTTTCTTCAGGTCTTCTTCAGTTAAACCGAGTGCGTACAGCTGCGCCTGTGTGGCGGGCTGTGTTGGATCCTGCGTGAGCGTTTTGCTGTATTTGTTTAATTCCATCTGTTTATAAAAATTTCCGGGTTGCTATTTAAGTAGGTACAAAATAGCAGTGATAAAAGCCAAGTTCCAAACCAATTACTGACCGGTTAGCCGGTCTTCAAATCTCTTCGTTTTGTGACCAAATCCGCCGTGGTACTGGATAACGTACTTTCAAAAATCCAAATTCCAACTTGATTAAAAAAGGCTGCAACGGGAAGAATGAGAGGCCTGAACGAAGTGATTATAGAAGGCATCACGCTTTATACCATGGGTACAAAGCGTGATGCTTTGTTAGCTATCTGATTAAAATGGGATACTATACTATTGCTTTTAAACAATAGCGTATCACTCTCAGGTGAAGTATATAGAGGAAATACAACCTGAATCAGCACGAGTTTTCATGAATATCTGTGTACTGATACCAGTGGCTTACGCGACCGGAACCGCAGCGCGATCGAATTCTTTCTCAAGTACTTTCGCTTTGTAAGCCTGCTGCAGCAGTTTACCCAGAGAAGTAGCCCATGGCTTGTTAAAAGTCTGGCCATCGAGTGAATCCCATCCTACTACTTCAGCAGCAGTACCGCAATAGAATACGCAGTCAGCTGTTTTCAGTTCGTCAGTAGTAAAGAGTTTCTCTTCCAGCGGAATACCCAGTTCATGACACAGTTCGATCACGGTAGCACGGGTAATACCTGGCAGGATGTTGCCTGGAGGAGGTGTGAAGATCTTACCGTCTTTTTCGAAGAACAGGTTAGCGCCGGGACCTTCAGCTACAAAGCCGTTGATATCCAGGAGCAGCGCTTCGTCGTAACCCTGTTCCTTTGCTTCCTGAGAAGCCAGGATAGAGTTTACATACAGACCAGCTGTTTTAGACTCGATCTTGAATGCTTTTGGATTTGGGCGCTGGTAAGATGAGGTCATCACACGCAGCAGTTTTTCGCCCAGGTATGCTCCCCATTCCCATGCACAGATCAGTACATGTGTTTCGGCAGCAGCCTTCAGTGTCATGTTCGGAGGGCAGAAAGCGAGCGGACGGATGTACGCTTCTTCCATATTATTCAGTTCCAGCACTTTGTAACATGCTTTCACCAGCTCGTCATTATCAAATGGATACGGCATGTGTATTAATTCGCAGGAACGCTTAAATCTGTCGAAGTGTTCTTTTGCTTTGAAAATCTTCACAGTTCCATCAGCTGTTTTATAAGCACGAATGCCTTCAAATACAGCATACCCATAATGTAATGACTGACCATACAAATCTGTAGTGGCCGCGGTAGCTTTCTTATACTCCCCGTTAATGTAAAGAATGGTGTTCTCGTTGTAATAGCTATACATAATTCAGATATTAGAATTCGATTTTGGATTGCTTTGTAATTACAGGCACAAAAAAACGCCTTCCTCTGATGGAGGAAGGCGTCTTGTTTATCATTAGTGATTGTACACGTTAACCTATCCTCCATACTGGTGGCTAATAATGACAACGACAATCACGACTAGTGTGATAGCCCAGTTGAGCTGAGCTACGATGTGATTAATCTTATTGTTGTCTTTATTTACCCACATGGAGGGACGCTTTTTATTTTGCTTCTACAAATGTATTGGTCATAAAACTAAAAAACAATACAATCCAAAGATTTAGTTATTTCGCAAACAAAACTTCACTTTTTGAAGTTTTTGAAATAAAACATCAATTCTTTAGCTAAATTCCATACAAATAGCAAAATTATTACAATTCTTCAGTTCTATTTCCAGAGGTTGTCTGGATATTCCCCACTTTTTACCAGGGCAGAGAGACTTTCCTGTACACCGGGAGCATCTTCTTTATAAGTAACACCAAACCACTGCGCTCCTGTTGGGATCACATTTACAACACCTACTTTGTTCTTAATGAAATGATCTACAACGATCGGAATGAAGAACTCTGACTTCGGTTTATCACCATTCTGCTGCAGGAAGTCTCTGAACAGATCCTGGCTCAGTTTAAATACAGAAGGATGGAAACCCCAGAAGTTCATAGAAACCGGGGTATCCGGTGCGAGTTCGTGTTTGCTGCCATCAGCATCTTCATACACGATCTGCTCTCCGTCTTTATATACCTTGGTTCTTTCATTGATAGCAGCCAGGTTGCTTTCGCTGTCAGCAGCACATACGCCGCGGGAAACGGAACCATGCTCACTGATCGTTTTACTTAACTGATAACCAACCACACAGTATACATCCGGTTTAGCAGCATCTTTCAGGAAAGCAGCCGCTTTCTCAAATGAGTCACGACCATAAAAATCATCTGCATTGATCACTGCAAAGGGTTCGTTGATAGCATCTTTTGCACACAATATAGCATGCGCTGTACCCCATGGTTTGGTACGGTCAGCCGGCGTTGCATAGCCATCTGTAAATGCATCCATTTCCTGAAATACATAATCCGTCTCTACACGACCTTTCAGTTTAGGTTCAAATATTTCTTTAAATTCTTTTTCAAAATCCTTACGGATAATGAACACTATCTTGCCGAAACCAGCACGGATAGCATCGTAAATGGAGTAATCAACAATTGTTTCACCGCTGGGGCCAAACTGCTGGATCTGTTTTAAGCTACCGTATCGGCTAGCCATACCGGCAGCAAGGATCAATAAAGTTGGTTGCATTTATAGATTGTTTTTTTGTGTTTTCATGTATTCGATGAACATTTTCCTGGCGATAAATTTAATCATTAAAACTATTTTCACAGCTTCTTTTTGTTACCAAACTGTTACGCCTATGGGCCATCATGCAACAAATCCCGTACCAACCGGGGCAATTTGTCAGAATTATAAAACATTACACAATAAACACATGTGAATATAGAATGAAACGTTTCCTATTATCGGTAGCCCTTGTACTACCAATGCTTAAAAGTCTCAACGCACAACAACACACAACAGCTGATTCCATTCGTGAGAAAATGCAATGGTTTGCAGATGCAAAACTCGGTATCTTCATTCACTGGGGTATCTATTCCGTCAATGGAGTAGACGAATCCTGGTCCTTCCATAACAGGAAGATCTCCTACACAGATTATATGCAGCAGCTGAAAGGCTTCACTGCAAAGAATTATCACCCGGAAGAATGGGCCGCACTGATCAAAGAATCTGGTGCACGCTATGCCGTGATGACCACCAAACACCACGACGGTGTCGCTTTATGGGATAGTAAGCTCAGTAAACTGGATATCGCCAACAGTACACCCGCCAAACGGGATGTACTCACGCCCCTCTATAACGCCTTACGCCAACAGGGTATCAAAGCCGGCGCCTACTTCTCCCTGATCGACTGGAGTTATCCTGATTATCCGCAGTTCCTGAAAGACAGCAGCCGCTACGACGCAAAGAAAGACCCTGCCCGCTGGCAACGCTTCCTGAACTTCTATGAAGGACAGCTGAAAGAAGTCATGCAACAGTACAATCCTGACCTCTGGTGGTTTGATGGCGACTGGGAACATAGCGCGGAAGAATGGGAAGCCGTGAAAATCAGAAAGATGCTGACCGGCCATAACCCGAATACCATCATCAATGGCCGCTTACAGGCATACGGCGATTATGATACGCCTGAACAGAACTTCCCCGTATCCAGACCACATTACAACTGGTGGGAGCTCTGCATGACCATCAACAATAACTGGGGCTATCACCCCGATGATACCAATTTCAAGACGCCTTATGAAGTCATCACCATCTTTGCAGATGCTGTCAGCAATGGCGGTAATATGCTGCTGGATATCGGCCCTGCCGAAGATGGCACCATTCCTGCTGAAGAAGTGAATGTACTCAAAGAGTTAGGGGCATGGAATAAAAAACATGCGCCGGCTATTTTCAATACGGTAGCAGGAATTCCGGCAGGACATTTTTATGGTCCTACCACTTTATCAAAAGATTCCACTACCTTATACCTCTTCCTGGCTGGTAATGTAAACGGTCAGGTAATGGTGAAAGGCCTGGTGAACAATATTAAAAAGATCAGTGTGTCAGGCAATGGCCAGCAACTGACGCATAAGGTGGTAGGTAAGATCTCCTGGAGCGCTGTACCCGGACTGGTATACATTGACGTACCTGCCAACGTACAGGATAAATACATGACTGTACTGGCGCTGGAACTGGACGGCAAGATAAAGCTGTACCGTGGTAAAGGCGGATTCCTGACAAATGAATAAAACAATATCAGCAGTCCCGCCGGCAGGCGGACTGCTGATCCTATATAGTAAACGAGGAGATGGACAATGACTTGGAACGGCCAGTAAATAACCATACCAACATGATGCATATGAAAACATTATTCCTGTCGATGCTCGCCATCTGCTGTTACCTATCTGGTACAGCACAGCTGAAAACCGGCGACATCACCATTATCCCTGAGCCACTACTGCTCAATCCTATGCCCGGCAGCTTTGTTGTAAACGATCAGGCAGCCATTCAATACAGTGGCAAAGGCGCTGAAAAAACAGCGGCATTCCTGAATGATTACCTGCAACGTAATTATAACTTCAAGCTCCCTGCCAGTCCTGCAACCGCATCCGGACAAGCATCCAATTCCATTATCAAAATTGTGGAGACACGCAGTGGTAAAGCGGAAGGATATATCCTCGAAGTAAATACCGGCCGGGTCTATCTGCAGGGAGATGCAGCCGGACTGTTTTACGGTCTGCAAACGTTAATACAACTGTTTCCTGTTAATAAAAATATCAAACCTGCGACTGACACTGTCAGACAAACACCTTATAACGGCAGTCTTCATCTGCCCGGCGTAAAGATCCAGGACTACCCACGTTTTGCTTATCGTGGTATGATGCTGGACGTGAGCCGTCACTTCTTCCCTCCTGCTGCCATCAAAGAGTTTATCGATATGATGGTACTTTATAAATTCAACCGCTTCCACTGGCACCTTACCGACGACCAGGGATGGCGTATCGAGATCAAGAAATATCCACGTCTGCAAGAGATTGCTTCCACCAGGAAAGAGACCATCGTCGGACATCATCGCCGTAGTACTACTTATGATGGTAAACCTTATGGTGGTTATTATACACAGGATGAAGTACGCGATATTGTAAAATATGCAGCAGAAAGAAATATCACGATCATTCCTGAAATAGAGATGCCTGGGCACTCGCAGGCTGTACTCACCGCTTACCCCTCTTTCGGTAATACCAAAGGACCTTATGAAGTACGCACCACCTGGGGCATTTCCAAAGATGTACTGAATCCTGTGAATGACTCCGTGTTTACCTTCCTGCAGGATGTATTGACTGAAGTGATAGACCTCTTCCCCAGCCAGTTTATCCACATTGGCGGAGATGAATGTCTGAAAGACAGATGGAAAGAATCTGCAGAAGTACAGCGCATGATCCGCAGACTGGGACTGAAAGACGAACACGCATTACAGAGTTATTTCATTCAGCGTATGGAGAAGTTTGTCAATAGTAAAGGACGTTCTATTATCGGATGGGATGAAATACTGGAAGGCGGACTGGCAGCCAATGCCACCGTTATGAGCTGGCGCGGAGAAGAAGGTGGCATCGCAGCTGCAAAGCAGCAACACAATGTCATCATGACACCTAATACTTATCTCTATTTTGACTATACACAAGGACAACCTTCTACAGAACCACTGAATGCGGCTGCTTATCTGCCATTGAAAACGGTATATAATTATGAGCCTTTACCTCCATCACTAACGCGAACGGAACAACGTTATATAAAAGGTGTGCAAGGCAATATATGGACAGAGTTTATTCCCGATCAGCAGATGCTGGATTATATGCTGTGGCCACGTGCACTGGCTTTATCTGAAATAGCCTGGGCACAACCTGGTAAAAAGAATTATGACCGTTTCCTGCGTAAGCTGCCACTGGAGCTTTCCCGCATGAGTTATGCCGGTATTAATTTCCGTATACCGGAACCTATCGGACTGGAAAGTAAAGTGGTGACAACACCAACAGTGAGCGTCACACTGAAGACACCGGTAAAAGGGGGTATGATCTATTATACGACTGACGGTACACAACCCGGATTGCGCAGCAAACCTTATACACAGCCTATCACTATCAACGTTCCTGAAAATAGTACGGCACAGTTAAATTGTATCGTGGTACTACCTACGGGACGTGTGAGTCCGCTGTACAGCGCTTCCTATGTAAGAAAAGCATTTCTACCTGCTGTTGCCACAAAACAGGGCGCAAAAGGCGTGCGTTTCTCCCTGGTAAAAACAGTACCTGCCAATGCAAAGCAATTGCCTGAAAAAGGCGACAGCAGCGGTATACTGCCAGCAGTAGATGTCCGTCCCTTATCAGTAAAAGAGTATGGTGTTACTTTTACGGGACTGGTAAAGATTCCTGCGGATGATCTCTATGATTTCCATCTGAACAGCGACGATGGCGCTGTATTTTATATCGACGATCAGGTAGTGGTGGATAATGATGGTCAGCATGACCTGCAGGACCGTAACGGCTTTGTGCCTTTACGCAAAGGACTCCATCGCATCAGGGTACAATACTTTAATACCGGTACCGGTGCCTGGCTGAATGCAGGTATATACAGAGACAGGGAGAAACTGAATCCGGCAGATATATTTTTCACCGGTCAGTAATCAACTGTTCATATCGTTTTGTAACGGGTGTGTCGTCAGGCGCACCCGTTTTATATATACCCCTCAATGTCGTTACTTTGCGCTCGATGCAATTCGATTACGACAATATACAACTGCAGTTTATCACACCATCCTGGTTACCTTCCGCTATCCGCGCCGCTGTATTACGGCTGGATCTGCTGCATCCGGAAGTATCGGGTAACAAATGGTTCAAACTCAGGTATAACCTGGAAGCAGCCATCAGGGAAGGCAAAAATCGTATTGTCACTTTCGGAGGCGCTTATTCCAATCACATTGCCGCTACGGCCGCTGCCTGTCAGCTGGCAGGTATTTCCTGCACCGGTATTATCAGAGGAGAAAGCGCGCCTGTATTAAGTCATACCTTGCAGGAAGCAGCTGCCCGCGGCATGGAGCTGGTGTTCATCAGCCGGGAAGCTTATCGGCTCAAAGCGAAAACGGACTGGGCCGCACTGTATCCGGATGCCTGGATCGTACCGGAAGGAGGTAGTAATGCCCTGGGCGCAAAGGGTTGTGAAGAGATCCTGCCACTTGCTGTAAAGCAGTTGACTACCGTTGATAAAGGTGTTATTTCTCCGGCAACAGCTGCTGCATACTTTAGTCACATTGCCTGTGCGGTTGGCACCGGTACGACATTAGCCGGTATTATCAACAGTGCAGCACCGCAGCAGACTGTTTTTGGTTACGCCGTATTAAAAGGGGCCGCCTACCTACAGGAGGAAATACAGGCACTGCTACACCCCGCTCCAGTTCCTCACTGGGAACTGCTCCATGAACATCATGGCGGAGGCTATGCGAAAGTGACACCCGCCTTAAAGACGTTCATGGCTGACTTTCATACTGAAACCGGTATTGAACTGGACATGGTCTATACTGCCAAGCTACTGATGGGCTTCCGTCAGGATGTACTGGATGGCAGATATGCTGATGGCAGTAAGGTGTTACTTATCCACACCGGCGGATTGCAGGGAAACGCCATATAGCAGATTTGTTTATATTTACGGTAATAACTATTCCAGGCACAGGACAGTCATGCTACCTTTGTTTGGATTTTTTTAACGGTATTTGATACCAGTCAGGTCTATCATTTTATTATTTTTGCCAACTTAAAGAGGAAACCCGGCGTTCTTGTGTAAGCAAAGACTCCGGAGACATGGATACAGTACAGGAATTAGCATTTATGAAGCAGTTGTCGCGTCTTATTTTATTAGCAGTCATATTTACGGCATTAGTATTTTCAGTTAAGGCACAGACCCAACCTAATACACCTCCGGTATTACCTGATTTCTCAGCCCTCATCAAGACGGGCAAGATCTCACTGGAATTTATCTCCGGTTTCCGGGATGTAAAATTTATCGGTGTACAGCGCTCCCTGGATAGCGTGCTGAACTTCAGTACGATCGGACTGGTGAATAACCCGAATGATTTCAGGAACAGCTATAATGACGTCAAACCGCTGCCGGGGTCTAACTACTATCGTCTCTTTATCCAATTTAATAACGGACGCTACCTGCACTCCAAAATTGTGCTGGCGGTACCGGACAGTACCATCGACGCTACCAAGAAGCTACAGTTGTCAGATGTAAAGGAGGCCATTGCTGCTGCGAAAGAAGCGGGTATCAATACAGGCACTAATCCTACGACGGCCAAAGAGAAGGTGGTGAAAGAGGAAAAGATTGTGTGGCATCCTTCCAACTATATTTATACCACTGCAGATGGCAACGTGAATATCAAGCTGCCGGATGCGCCGGATAAAAAATACAGTGTGAAGTTCTTCGAACCGGATGGTTCCTTCCTTTTTGAGATCCCACAGATAAAAGAGCCTTTCCTGATACTGGAAAAAGCCATTTTCTTACACGCAGGCTGGTTCAACTTCGAAATCTACCAGGAAGGGAAAGCGTATGAGAAATGGAATCTCTATATCCCGTTAACTTACCGAAACTAACAATTAACACGTTTATACAAAGGGAAAAGGCCCTTCCATCATAGATGAAAGGGCCTTTTCCCTTGTATAAACGCTACTTTGTATTTAGTCCATAATTATTTCCGCCCCGAATACGGTAGCAAAATGTTGCGCGATCCTGCTTTTCACCTCTGCCTCAGATACTTCCCTACCCAGCTCTTCGTGCATGGAGGCGACCTTCTTATCAACAATGCCACAAGGCACGATATTCCCGAAATAGTCCAGGTTGGTATTTACATTCAGGGCGAAACCATGCATGGTCACCCAACGGCTGCAACGTACTCCCATCGCACAGATCTTACGGGCACGGAGAGGATCCTGCGGGTCCAGCCATACGCCGGTTTCTCCCGGAGAGCGGTCTCCTTTGATACAATAATCGGCCAGGGTGAGGATGATCACCTCTTCCAGGTTACGCAGGTATTTCCCTATATCTGTGAAGAAATTCTCCAGGTCCAGGATGGGATATCCTACTACCTGACCAGGTCCGTGATAGGTGATATCACCACCGCGGTTCGTGCTTGAAAAAGTGATGCCTTTATCTTCCAGCTGCTGACTGTCCAGCAACAGATTTTCCATGTGTCCACTCTTACCGAGGGTATAGATATGCGGATGACCACAGAATAACAGGAAATTGGTTGTTTCCTGTGCCTGCCCCGGCAGCTGCTCTCCTTTTGCCAATGCCTGCTTGATGCGTACATTTTGCTGTAAAAGCTGCTCCTGATAATCCCAGGCCTTCTGATAATCAATGATTCCCAGGTCGTTCGTATGGATCTTCTTGTTCATATTGCGGGTACAAAAATACGGAATTACCGCTTGCTGTGATCTATCAGGAGTACCACAGTCCGGAAGAATACATCTAACGATGTTTAGTTATTGCTGTTTATGAGTCATCCCATAGTTATGCTACGTTAAAGCTAGCCGAAAAAGACGTAAGACTAACGTAGGATATGTATAGTATAACTATAGTCAAGAACCGGAGCAAAGCTGATATTTTGAATGGAACCTGTCCTAAATGCCCCCTATTTAGCCAAAATATAGCTTTGACATGCACTATACACGGAGTATACAGGGAGTATTTATGCTTTACCTCATACAACATCCCTTTTTTATACCGGTATCATGCCTGGCGAACTATCAGCAACCGTTAAATTGCCAGTTCAATATTATGTATTACTCCCTGAAAATGAATATCACCTAAGCATATTCCCCTGGTATTTCCCAGGGGACTCCTAAGCAAAGCTTACCCAAACTGTGGACTTGCGCCCGGTTATTCGTACCTTTGCCAAAATTTTGAATCCTCATGGCGGAAGAACTGATTGAAATTGACGATGAACTGGAGAACGGCGAAGGCAGCGAGGAGCTGTACGAGCGGGTGAATATTATAGCTGACAAGGGTCAGGAGCCACTGCGTGTGGATAAGTTCCTGATGAACCGGGTAGAAGGTGCTACCCGTAACAAAATTCAGCAGGCATGTGATAACGGCATGGTCATCGTCAACGACAAACCAGTTAAATCCAACTATAAAGTAAAGGCACACGATCGTATCGTGGTGTATTCCAACAAGAATCCGGAAAACACGCAGGTGATACCGGAGGAACTGCCGCTGAATATCATATATGAGGATGAAGACTTAATGATCATCAACAAGTTACCCGGCATGGTGGTACACCCTGGCTGTGGAAACTATACCGGTACCCTGGTAAACGGCCTGGCCTGGTACCTGGGTGATCATACAACAACTCCAGCGCCGGAACCGAGCATTCCCCGTTTCGGACTGGTACACCGTATCGATAAGAATACCAGTGGATTACTGGTTGTCGCCAAATCTGAGAAAGCCATGAACGACCTGGCGAAGCAGTTCTTCGACCATACCGTACAACGCCGTTACCTGGCCCTCGTATGGGGTGATTTTGAGGAAGATGAAGGAACGATTGAAGCGCACGTTGGCCGTCACCAGCGATTCCGTAAGATCATGGACGCCTATCCTGAGGGAGAATATGGTAAAGAAGCGATCACCCACTATAAAGTGCTGGAACGTTTTAACTACGTGACATTGATCGAATGCCGCCTGGAAACAGGCCGTACCCACCAGATCAGGGTACATATGCAGCACATAGGTCACTCCCTGTTCAATGATGACACTTATAACGGTGACCGTATTCTGAAAGGCACCGTATTCGCCAAATACAAACAATTTGTGGAAAACTGTTTCGAAATCATGCCACGCCATGCCCTGCATGCGCAGACACTTGGTTTCATACACCCGCGTACACGCAAACCTATCCATTTTGAAAGTCCGTTACCTGATGATTTTAAAGCCGTTCTTGAGAAATGGAGACGCTATGTGAGCGCCCGACCATTAGAAGAGTAAATCCATTAAAAAATTAAAACATATCATTTTTTGTTTTAATTTAGCACCTTACCCATGTCCCTTCATGAGAAGCCTATATCTATTAATCGCGGTTTTAATAACCATGCTGGGTGCATTTAGTGCCCAGGCACAGACACAATTTACGTATTCGACGACCTGCCAGAATGATAGTGTTAGATTTGAAATAGCTGAAGCGGACCTCGCAGGCATAGACTCCGTACGATGGTATTTCGGCGACCTGGCCTCCGGGGCTGCGGATACATCCCGCAGAATCAAAGGCGCCCATCTTTACAATACCGTCGCTGCCTACACTGTGCAACTGATCGCCTACAGAGCAGGCGTTCCGTCAACATCTACCACGAATCTGAACATTGTGGCGCCCGTCATCTATGATTTCGGCCCTACCGATCAGACCCTTTGTGATAGTACGACCATTACACTGACAGCACCGGACGTACCGGGAGCCACGTATGAATGGCAAGACGGCTCCACCGGCCGGAGTATCCTTGTTGACAGCATGACCACCTATAAGGTAAAGATCAATGGCTGTCTTATACCCGATTCCGTTAACATTTTTTATACGCCCGTTCCGGAGATTGATCTGGGTGACAGCAGTCTGATACTGTGTCTCGGTGAGACCATCGAGCTGGATGCAACTGCTCAGAACTGTACCTATATCTGGAACACCGGTGCAACCACCCCTAATATCATTGTACACAGTGATGTGGCCATGCCATCTACGCCATACATCGTTACGGCCGATGCACAAGGTTGTGGCCTCTACCGGGATACAATCTATATCGCTTTTGCCGGCGCAGCACATCCTTTCTCACTGGGCAAAGACACGATACTTTGTCCGGGAGAATCCATTACACTGGATGCGACCACACCTGGCGCTACCGGCTACCGCTGGGGTAACCGCGCTATCACACCAACTACCACAATCAGAAGTAACTGGGATCTCTGGGTATTTGTAGAAATCAACAATACCTGTGAAGTACTGGATACAGTCCTGATCCGCTATAAACCAGACAGAGCGCTTGATCTCGGCAACGATACGATTGTATGTAAAGGCGAAACACTGGTACTGAAAGCTGATTTCGGAACAGCCTCCTATCGCTGGCAGGACACCTCCAAACAGGCGACTTTCTACGTGAGAGAAACCGGTTATTACTGGGTAGAAGCAAAAGTAGGCCGTTGTATTGACCAGGATACGATTCACGTACAGTTTGAAGATACCTTACGCACGAACTTAGGACACGACACCCTCTTGTGTATGGGCACCGTATACAATCTGCATCCTGACGGAGCAGGTATGAATTATAAATGGCAGGATAGTTCTTCCTTGCCGATCTTCCCCGTCACGCAGGCAGGACACTATGCGATTGTCGCTAACAACAGTTGCGGACAATCAATCGATGAAGTGGATATTGCGTTCCAGGAATGTGGTTGTCAGGTATATCTGCCCACAGCCTTTACACCGAATGCAGATGGTGTGAATGACTACTTCCGACCGAAATTCCGATGTCCCATTACAGAATTTGAGTTGGTCATTTTTAACCGGTGGGGCCAGCGCATCTACTATACCACCGATCCGGATGTAGGCTGGAAAGGTACCTGGCAGAAAGGAAGAGTACCGTTTGGCTCCTATGTCTGGATGATGGATTACAAAGTGGTATCAACCGGAGAGAAAGTGAAAAAGACAGGTTCTGTAACAGTGATCTACTAAGACAAATACAAGATAAAAAGCGAAGAGCGTATGCCGGTGGCATACGCTCTTCGCTTTTTATGTGCATCGCTTTATTACTGTGGCGTAGTAAACGTATGAAACCTTGCGATGAACTTCGCCGTTTCACGTTTTTTGAAAGGTACGTCCCAGGTACCGTCATAAGTCACCAGTGCAGGAATCAGTAAGCCTTGCTGTTTAGTCATCTGCACATCCATTTTCACATCGAAATCGAACAGCATTGTTTTGTAGGAGAGTGAATATTTCCGTCCGACGATTTCAAAATTATCTTTATTAAAATAAGTGATCAGTTCATTCACCACGACATCTCCCCTGTCCAGACTGTTGAGATCAGGTTTAGCTTTTGCGCTGAATACATAGCAGGATACGCCGAGATATTCCTGGGAGGAGATAGCGAAGTTATAAAAGCGCTGAACTTCCGGATCAAAGATGGCGACTTTCCCACCGACGATAGGAACTCCTCTGACTGGTTTGCCCGGATTAAATATTAACTGTTTCAGCTGTGCTTTATGACGGGCCATACTGCCTTTGGAGCTTTCGGGTTCCTCTCCGGTGGCATCCGCACAGATAGTGCCTTTTGTAAAAAAGAGGTTGCCGTATAGCTCAGCGGTGTAGTAATTGTAATTGCCTTTTTTATCGAAGAAGTCGCCGGTAATGTTTTCCGTCAGCACTTTCATGGTACGGCATCTGCCCTGCATGGACTGCAAGGTCTGACTTTTCAGGGACGCCTGTATTTCGTTGCTTTTATTATAAATGCGGATATCGTTGTCGGCGGTGTAGCCGAGCAGATGCAGATTTTTAAAGGCGCGATAAAAAGTAGTATCGTCTTCTACTCTTTTGATAAAGCTGTTGACGTCAAAGCCTATACGTTTGGCTTCCACGATCACTTCATCCAGGTTAACAGTCATTCCTTTGTAGATGGCTGTATCCTGCGCATAGGTTTGCTGAAAAAATAACAGTGTGACAGTGTAGATCCAGAGTTTTCGCATGGTGCGAAATTATGTATTTTCTTGTTAGCTGGCTTTTCCTGCGACGTACATCTGATCAAGTGTGGGAACCAGGCTACCGCCTTTCTTTTCGAGTGTGATGGCAAACATCTCTGCATTGTCGATGGATTTCATCTTGTGCAGCAATTCATCTTTATTGCCTGTTTCGAATACGCCCATATCGACGGGTTTACCATCTACGATGGCCCAGAGCTGATATTGCTTATCAGCAGCAGGTTCTGGCAGGTTATTCACCATGACGAACACTTCCTTGGATTGTTGATTCCAGTATACGGTAGCGAGTGCGGTGGGAAAAGGTTTGGTGCCAGGCATCTTTACCGCTTTAATGGAAGGGCTTTTAACGATGTTGACAGAAGCTTCCATTTGCTCAAGGCGGGTGCGGTACAGATTGGATTCTGACGCCAGTGAATTTTGTGAGGAGAGTAATGCTTCGTAGCGACCTTTGTAGTCATTGATTTTCCCCGAGTAAACGTAATTCATATACAGGCTACCGAGCAGTGCAACAAACACGGCAGCTGCAATCCAGCGCCAGGCACTGCTTACATAAACTTTTTCTTCGTTAGGGAAAGCGACTTCGGTCTGTTCAACGTAAGTTCCGTTTTCTCTGGCAGTCTCTTCGTCAGCAATGATACGGAGGATATTCTGTTTTAATTCAGGTGCTGGTGTTTTCGCCTGTAATGTAACGTAATGTTCCATATCGAGCTGACAGTCATCCACTGCAGCTCTCACTTCCGGATATTGTGCCATACCGCGTTTCAGCTCCTCTATCTCGTTGGAGGTGGCGAGTCCGCTAACATAAGCTTCGATCAATCCGGACGATATGAAACGTGATGCGTCCACTCTTATACTAATTTTAACAAGTTTCTTAATTGAATGATTGCGTTCCTCATCCTTGTTTTTACGGTACCCAAAGGAATTTCCAGCACCTTGGAAATTTCTTCCTGGGTGCAACCCTTATAGTACGCTAAATCAATGATGATTCGTTGTTCCTTAGTTAATTTTTCAAGAACCTTTGAAAGTCCAAGATGGTCAACGGATGGGTGTACAGTTAAATTACCTGTATATAAATGTACGTCATCGCCAATGTCTTGGATTTTCTGATCCATTTTATGTGCCTTCGAGCGGAGCGTATCAATTGCGGAGTTACGTGTAATATTGAGCATCCATGTGAACAGACGTCCTTTGCTTTCATCGTACCGGTCAATATTACGCCAGATTTTAAGGAACACTTCCTGCAATACATCATTCGCATTGCTTTCGTCGTTGAGCACTTTAAGTGCCACCCCGTACAAAGCAGGCGAATATCGGTCATACAGGTAGCCGAATACCTTCTGGTCTTTGGCCTTTAGCCCCTGCACCAGCTCAGATTCCGTATATGTGAACGCGGATTCCAAAACAGTTAAAAATTTTGTTAAAAATACTTTTCACAGTGTTCACCACATTTCAGCTGCAGGTGCTACAGTACTCGAAACTGTTACCAGTACAACCTGATGTTCCAATCCAAATAAGTCCTAAAATGATGGTTAATGGGAATGCAATAATAAAGGAAAGATAGCAATTATTACGGAATAATTGATAATGAGCGCTATAGTTGGAGGAAAGGAGTAAATGAAGCGTTAAGGTCAACCTGCCACTTTACCCGCGACGAACATTTGTTCGAGTGTCGGTTCGGGGCTGCCGCCTTTCTTTTCGAGGGTTACTGCGAATACCTGGGCATTTTCAACTGGTTTCACCTTTTGTAAGGTATGCGTTTTTGCGCCCAGTTCGAATACACCTGCATCGATAGGCTTTCCGTTTACGATTGCCCAGAGCTGGTATTGTTTATCTGCAGGAGGCTCAGGTAATGCCTGAGCGAGGATGAATGCTTCTTTTGACTGAGGATTCCACCCGATAGTGGCAAATGCACCGGTATGTTTACCGACGCCTGGCATACGGATCCATTTGAAAGAAGGATCTTTCATCAAACCCAGTTCCTTATGTGCATAATCAAGCTGTTCTTTCAGCGCATCTTTCTCTGCGGAGAGAGCTACCTGTTCATCCTGCAGGCTGGCAAGCTGTCCGGTAACGCTGTCTGATTTGCTGTATGACATAATATTCATGCTTACACTACCTAGTAACAACGCGATTGCTGCGGCGGCAGTGTATTGCCATACACGTGATGGAGAGCTGTTTGCCCCTTTTTTATCTTCGGAGAAAATGTCTTCGTATGTTGCTGTGCTTAATGCAGGCGTTGCGGCAGCGACTGGTTCTTCCCGTACATCGTCTTTGTGTAAACGTTCCATCAACTGGCGCCGGATACCTGCCGGCGGCTTTTGAGCCCACAGCTGTATGTAGCGTTCCATGTCATCCTGTACGGCATCGGCAGCAGCCTTTACCTCAGGATGTTGCTGAATGGCACTGACAACCTCACGTGATTCTGGTTCTGATAGTAATCCCGTAACATGGTTTTCAATAACACCGGACGATATGTAACGTTGAACATCCACTTGCTTAGATCTGTTTTAAAATATTCCGCAATTGTATGATCGCATTACGCATCCTGGTCTTCACCGTTCCAAGAGGGATGTCCAATATCTTCGCAATCTCATCCTGAGTGCATCCCTTATAATAAGCCAGGTCTATAATAACACGTTGTTCCTTGCTGAGTTGTTCCAACACTTTCACCAATCCGAGGTGATCCACGGAAGGATGGATAGCCAGCTGGTCTGACGCAAGAACGTTGCTCCCTAATTCTGCAACTTTTTGTCCCATCTTATGAGACTTTGAGCGGAGGGTATCAATGGCAGTATTACGGGCTATATTCACCATCCAGGTGAACAGGCGTCCCTTTTCGCTATCGTAGCGTTCGATACCGCGCCAGATCTTGAGAAAAATTTCCTGCAGCACATCACCGGCTGTCGCCTCATCGTTCAACACTTTGAGTGCAATACCATATAATGCCGGTGAATAATGATCATATAAGTACCCGAAATGCTTTTCGTTCCTCGCCTTGAGGCCAAGTACCAATTCGGATTCTGTATATGTGACTGCTGCTCCCAATGTATTGTATTAGTTTGCAGGCACTAAAATAAAAGGGTTTTCTTACATTACAAAATTTTCACTTGTTTTATTTGTGAAATATCATCTTGTAATCCACGTTGATCTTGCCTTTGGAGATATCTTCCAGCTTACCCTTGATCATTCTGCGTTTTAATGGTTTCAGGTGATCGATGAACAATTTACCATCGATATGGTCGTATTCATGGAATATCACACGGGCGGTAATGCCGGTAAAGGTCTTTTCCTGTGGCTGGAATTTTTCATCTACATAACGCAGCGTTACGGATTCCGGACGATATACGTCTTCACGCACTTTCGGGATACTGAGACAACCTTCGTTGTACGCCCATTCTTCTCCGGCAGTGCTTACAATATGTGCATTGATAAATGCCTGTTTGATCCCGTTATCGCCAGGGAAGTCTTTCTTCTCGTCTTCTTCCAGGCTGTTGATGATCTGTTCACTGTCCACTACAAACAGACGGATAGGTCTGTTGATCTGCGGAGCAGCCAGTCCCACACCATTTGAAGCATACATGGTTTCCCACATATTGGCAAGCAGTTGCTCTAACTGAGGGTAATCAGGGGTTATATCTTCACACATTTTACGTAATACCGGATGACCGTAAGCAACTATAGGTAGAATCATTTTATATTTTTTTCAGAAATGCAAAGGTAAGAATGAATTAGGAATTACTTGTTCTGCAAGTACTCCTGTAATATGATTGTGGCACTGATCTCGTCTACCAGCCCCTTATTCTGGCGGTCCTTCTTTTTGAGGCCGCTGTCAATCATCGTCTGGAAAGCCATTTTAGAGGTGAAACGTTCGTCCACTTTTTTCACAGGCACCTGTGGAAAGTTCTTTTCAAGGATACGTATGCACTCAACAACCAGCGGCGTCGCATGTGTAGCGCCACCATCGAGGTTTTTGGGCTCTCCTATCAGAAATAGCTCCACTGCTTCCTGTGCCAGGTATTTTTTCAGATAAGGAATGAGATCGTGGGTCGCAACGGTGGTCAGCCCGCTGGCTATCAGCTGTAATGGGTCAGTTACCGCCAGCCCTGTTCTCTTCTTTCCATAGTCAATTGCAAGTATACGCGCCATATATCTGTTTTATCCGATGATGAACATATCGGCGATGGCGAATACGGCAAATACCACACTGGCAATACCGTTTGTAGTCATAAAGGCGATATTGACACGGCTCAGATCATTGGGTTTTACCAACAGATGCTGTGACACCAGCATAATAATAAATACAAGTGCGCCGATGGCATATAACCAATGGAACTGACCATACAGGCCAATAATCACTGCCAATGCGCCTGCTACCAGGTGTAACCCTTCGGAGAAATGCAGCGCTCCCGCCTTACCCAACCAGGTAGGAATAGAGTTTAACGCAAGGGAACGATCAAAGTCTTCGTCCTGCAGGGAATAGATAATATCAAAGCCCGCTACCCAGCACAATACCAGGACAGACAGCAATACCGGCAATACGGCAAAGTGACCGGTCACGGCCAGGTAGGCTCCTACCGGCGCCAGCGACAGCCCTAATCCCAGTACCAGGTGACAAAGCGCGGTGAATCTTTTTGTATAACTATAACCCAGTACCACCAGCAATGCTATCGGCGATAAGAGGAAACATAAGAAATTAATGAACCAGGTAGCCGCCATGAACAACAGACAGTTCACGATCACAAATATGAGCGCGTTCTTTTCTGTAATCACACCTCTTGGGATCTCGCGCTGTACCGTACGTGGGTTTTTCCTGTCGATATCAGCATCCAGGTAGCGGTTGAAAGCCATCGCCGCACTCCGTGCGAAAACCATACAAAGCACTACCAGTAAGAATAACTGCCAGCTGAAAGAGGCATCCGTCTTGATCGTAGCAATGAAAAAGCCCGTCAATGCAAAAGGCATTGCGAAGATGGTATGGCTGAATTTAACCAGCGATAGATATTTATTAACCGTTGTGATCATTGTGCCTGTTTGTTTTTCAGTTTTGCAAAGATATCCCAAACCACAATACCAGTACTCACTGAGATATTCAAAGAGTGTTTCATACCGGATTGCGGTATTTCGATGCATCCTTCCACCATTTTCATGACTTCCGCATCTACTCCGCTTACTTCATTTCCGAAAATCAGCGCCAGCGGCTTATCTGATGCGGGAATGAACTGGTCCAGCATAATACTGTTTACCGCCTGTTCTACTGCCATCACGGTATAACCTGCTTCCTGGAGTGCAGCTACTGCTTCAGTTGTCGTTGCAAAGTATTGCCATTCCACTGTTTCAGTGGCGCCCAGCGCCGTTTTCTGAATATCCCGGTGCGGAGGCACCGGTGTATATCCACAGAGCACGACGCCCTGCAGGAGGAACCCGTCCGCTGTACGGAACACTGATCCTACATTATGCATACTGCGTACGTTATCCAGTATCAGTACCAAAGGAGTTTTATCTGCCGCCCGGAACTGGTCAACCGTCTTACGGCCCAGCTCATCCATGCTTAGTTTTCGCATTTTGCAAAAGTACGATAAAATGTAAAGTGTTCAGGGACTGAAGGGCTTTGCAGGGGGCCGTAGGTCTCCACCAGGCAGTAACAACATCCTAAACGATTGTTTTTCAACCAAAAATACATCTTCACAGCTGCAAACAGGGATGTGTACATCTCAAATTCAGCACATCCGCACATTATTATATATTTGCCGAATGGCAAAAAGCAAATCGGTAGAAACCCCGCTCATGCAACAGCACAACGCCATCAAGGCCCGTTACCCGGATGCTGTGTTGTTGTTCCGCGTGGGAGATTTTTATGAAACTTTTAATGACGATGCAATCATCGCGTCCAAGGTATTAGGTATTGTACTCACCAAAAGAGCCAATGGTTCTGCTTCACAACAGGATCTGGCTGGTTTTCCCCATCACTCTCTCGATACTTACCTGCATAAACTGGTTAAAGCCGGCTATCGCGTAGCGGTATGCGATCAGCTGGAAGATCCCAAAATGGCCAAAGGTATTGTGAAACGTGGCGTGACCGAGATGGTCACTCCGGGTGTGGCTGTGAATGACAAGATCCTGGAAAATGCCAGCAACAACTTCCTGGCGGCCGTTCATTTTGGAAAAGAACTGACCGGTGTCGCATTCCTCGATATTTCTACCGGTGAATTCTTTGTGGCTCAAGGCAACCTGGAATATGTGGATAAACTCCTGCAGAGTTTCAAACCGGCAGAAGTCATCTTCGCCCGTCCGCAACAAAAACATTTCAAGGAACAATTCGGTTCCAAATTCTATACATATACACTGGAAGAGTGGATCTTCACGACCAATTACGCGGAAGAAACCCTGCTCAAACAGTTTGAGACGCACAGTCTGAAAGGATTTGGCGTAGACGGTTTGCAAGACGCTATCATTGCGGCAGGTGCTTGTCTGCATTACCTGCGCGACACTGAGCATCCACATCTGCAACATATTACCAACATCCAGCGCATCGAACAGGATGATTTTCTCTGGATGGACCGCTTCACCATCAGGAACCTGGAACTGCTGGGCAGCAGTGTCGAAAACGGTCATACCTTGTTGAAAACACTGGACACGACGGTTACACCTATGGGCGCCAGATTGCTGAAACGCTGGATGGTACTGCCATTAAGGGATATCAAACAGATCAACGAAAGACTGGATGTAACCGAGCATTTCATCAAAGAAACCGATCTTTCCAGGGATGTACTGCAACACCTGAAACAGACAGGCGACCTGGAAAGACTTGTCTCCAAGATACCTCTGCGGAAGATCAATCCGCGTGAAGTGATGATGCTGGCGAAAGCCTTACAGCAGGTGGAGGGGATCAAACAACTGCTGGCAAAGACAGGGCATCCTTATCTGACCGCTATTGGTGAAAAACTGAATCCATGTCCGGGCATCCTTTGCCGCATCCTGGAACAGATCGTTGAAACACCGCCGATACTGGTCAGCAAAGGCGGCGTTATACAAAACGGTATACATACCGAACTGGATAACCTGCGTACGATTGCTCATTCAGGTAAAGAATACCTGCTGCGTATTCAGCAGACAGAGTCTGACGCGACCGGCATTCCAAGTCTGAAAGTAGCGTTCAATAATGTGTTCGGCTATTACCTTGAAGTAACGAACGCACATAAAAGCAAAGTACCTGAAAACTGGATCCGCAAACAGACGCTGGCCAATGCAGAGCGTTATATCACACCTGAGCTGAAGGAATATGAAGAAAAGATCGTAGGTGCGGAAGAAAAGATCCTGGCACTGGAAATACAGTTGTTTGACGAATTGCTGCTGGCATTACAACCACACATTCAGGCTATCCAGCAGAATGCACAGCTGATGGCACGACTGGACTGTCTTTTAAGTTTTGCCAATAACGCCATTCAATACAAATACCGTCGTCCGAATGTCACAGAGGGATATCACCTGGACATCCGTGAAGGCAGACATCCGGTTATTGAAAGAGGTTTGCCACCCGGAGAAAGTTATGTAGCGAATGATATTGTACTGGATAAAGAAGAACAACAGATCATCATTCTGACGGGTCCGAACATGAGTGGTAAATCCGCCTTGCTACGACAGACCGCGCTCATTACACTGATGGCGCACATGGGTAGCTTCGTACCGGCAAGCGCGGCGGAGATCGGTTTAACAGACAAGATCTTTACACGTGTAGGCGCTTCGGATAACCTGAGTGGTGGAGAATCTACCTTCATGGTTGAAATGAATGAAACAGCCAGCATTATCAACAATATCACGCCAAGAAGTCTGGTAATACTGGATGAAATCGGCCGTGGTACCAGTACTTACGATGGTATTTCTATTGCCTGGAGCATTGTGGAATACCTGCATGACATGACTCCGCATAAGCCTAAAACACTTTTTGCGACACACTATCATGAGCTGAATGAACTGGAGAATAAACATGGTCGTATCAAGAACTACCATATCACCAATAAAGAATCCGGTAATAAAGTGATCTTCCTGCGTAAACTGGCGCCAGGTGGTAGTCGCCACAGCTTTGGTATACATGTGGCGCGTATGGCGGGTATGCCTCCTCAGTTGCTGCAACGCGCCAATGAAGTGCTGTCACACCTGGAGCAGAAACACATTGATGCGCCGTTGGAAAAACATGTGAAAGAGATGGCGGGACCTACGCAGAAAGTACAGCTCAGCATCTTTGATGCGCATAGCGATACTTTCAAAGAAATCAGGGATATGTTGAATGATGTAGACATCAATAGATTAACGCCGGTAGAGGCGTTGTTAAAGCTGAATGAGATTAAAAATCTTCTGTAAAAATTAGGAATTAAGAATTAAGAATTAAGAATTTAAATGCAGCGATCCGGCTGTGAATAAAAAGGTGGCTATTCTTCATGTCTGAAGAACAGCCACCTTTTTTATGTCATTTAAGGCAATTAGAAAGTTCATTCTTAATTCTTAATTCTTAATTCTTAATTCTTAATTCTTAATTCTTAATTCTTAATTCTTAATTCTTAATTCTTAATTCTTAATTCTTAATTCTTAATTCTTAATTCTTAATTCTTAATTCTTAATTCTTAATTCTTAATTCTTAATTCTTAATTCTTAATTCTTAATTCCTAATTGACTTACGGTCGTTTTACATCCTTCTCTTCATCTCCTTTTTCATAGGGCAGCGATAGCATAATCATGGTCATCATTTCATCTTTTGTGCGCATGGCACCATAGACGAGTTGTGGCGGGAAGGATGGATTGGCGGCATTATTCACGGTATTATCATACTTGCCTTCAATCGTAAGTATGGTTCCTTTCGGGATCTTCACCATTTTCGGGAACCAGTATATTTCCTGCCAGTTGAAATCCCATTGCGGAATGGATATGAGACGGATGGTATCCTTTTCGGGTGTTACGGCATATGCTTTAAAGGTCTGTCCTAAGAGGTGCATATGTGGCCATACGTATAAGATAGATTGTGTTTCGGTGAGTTTTACATTCATTTTAAAGCTCTTTTCCACATTCGCAGGAATATAGAAGAAAGGCTCAATCTCCTTCTCTCCTACCCCTCCCGAACCATAGCTTGTAGCCCTAATCAGGCGTTTTACCGGCTTCTTTCTGAAAAAGAACTGTACCCCACTGATCACTTCCTCATCTTTCCCTACAGGCGCATAATGGACGGTCAGCAGTACGACGCCCCGTTTGGGCATGACCCATCCGATATCTTCGGGATAGGACTCATAGCTGCTGCCGGGAATCCATCCACCGAAGTATTTCATCTTTTTACGGTATTGAACGTATTGCTGGTAATAATCAAGGTGAGATTCTGTGTTATCCACATAATCTGCGGTATTGTTGAAATCCGCATCCGGCACATCATTGATCTCGTAGTTGGCGTGATGAATGACCTTGCGGTTATTGGAGGTAAATTCGATTGCTTCCACGGCGAGGGAATCCGGTATTTCGAATGGTAATTTATATACGATGAAACGTTCTACGTTATCCCCTTTGAGGGTGTAGGCGGTATTCATTTTTACTACGAGATCAGGCGGCCGGTGAAAGAGGGTTCCTTCTACAAAGGCTTGTGGCACTTCTTTCACTTCTCCTTCCCCTTTCGGCATACCGTGTTCTGCCCAGTCGCCCAGGAGTTTAATTTCTTCATCGCTCAGTCTTCTTTCATTTGCGAAGGTGACATAGTGCGGGTCTGGTTTCCATGGCGGCATGTAGTGGCTTTCAGTCACCCGTTTAATGAAGTTGGCTCTTTTGGCGACCTCGTCATAGGTTACCAGGGAAAAGGGAGCTGCTTCACCATGACGATGGCAGGGTGTGCAGTTACGGTGAATAATGGGGGCAATATGCTGGGACCAGGTCACCTGCTGTGCGGAAACGTGGCGCAACGGCAATATCAGCAGGAGGCAGCAGCAAAATGATCGGAATACTTTGTGCAGCATTTTCACAGGAATAAGGAATCAGTTAAGAACTGTAAGGTAGAAAAAAACGGGGAAAGGCAGGGGCAAAAAAAAGGGCCGGCATAATGCCGGCCCTTTTTGGAATATCATCAGAGACTATTGAACATCCCAGAAGATTGGTGTGTCGCGTTTGTCTTTACCAGCAACTTTGTTGTACTCTGCTGTGTTATACAGCGCTTCGTTGGTAGGATACAACAGACGTTTAGGAGGTGTAGGCGCGCTAGAGTTACTAACATTAGGGAACTTCAGATCAGGATAACCTGTTCTTCTCATTTCAGCCCATGCCTGACCTGCCTGCATTACAAAGAAATGCTCCCATTTCTGCGTATAGATCTTTGCCAGCTTTTCGGTAGCAGTACCGCTATAAGCGATAGCAGGTTTAGCGAGGAAGGCGTCGATAACTCCAGCAGCTGGAGCAGCCAGTGGTGCCCGATTGAAGTCATCCTGTCCTTGTCTCTTAATTGCAGACCTGTTAATGCCGTAGTAGAAATCGATAGATTGTCTGATACCATTGTTGTATTCAGTTGCCGCATCGCCACCACCAAATCTTTCGAAAGCTTCAGCTTTCAGGAAGCTAACTTCAGAAGCGGTGATGATTACACCTGGAAGGTTATCATTGTAAGTGAAAGTCGCGGTATCAAATACTGCATACAGACGGTTTACATCATCGTAGTCACCTACGCTACCATTCCATGGGAAACCTTTGTAACCATTCTTATCATCTTCATCCCACATTACATGCAGACGAGGGTCGCCATTTGTTTCCTGCAAAGTGTTGATCAGATATTCCGGAGCGAAACCATAATTTCTGAATGGATCAACCAGGTCACTTCTTATAGCTGTTGGTTTTTCCTGGAATAGTACATTCTGGTCGTTGGAAGCGATCAGTGGGTAAGTAGTTGGAGCGCTCAGCATAGCAGTGATCTCTGATTGTACAGATGCATCACTGTTGGACACACGCATCAGCAAACGCAGACGAAGAGAGTTTGCATAACGCTGCCATGCAGTCATGTCACCTTTCAGTACAACATCAGCAGTTGACAGTTCAGACTTAACATCTGTTTGAATATTTGCGGTATCAAAGTAAGTATTGAGCGCTTTCAGATCAGCAATGAACTTAGTATACAAAGTCTTTGCATCATCATATGAAGCATTGGTCGCAGTACGGCCTGGTGTATTCAGTCCATTTGAATTGGTAAATGGGATATCGCCCCACAGGTCGATCATCTGAGCAGCCTGGTCGTAGACTAATACTTCCGCACATTTCAGAAACACCTGATTTCTTTCCTGATCAGCAGCTGGCATCAGACTTAAAGTCGTCTGCATTTCACGGTAGCTACTCATGATACCAGGGCCGTTATAGTTATAATCAGGCGCGTCACCGTCATTAGCACGTACACCTGAATAAAAATCTGTCCAGCGGCTTTCCAGGTAGGAAGGGTTTGGAACATACATATTGTTACCTGGTGCAACAGCTACTAACTGTGTGTAGTTTGCCATTGCCGGCATCAGGAATGTATAATAATCAGTGTAGGTTGGGTGTATCCTTTTGTTAAGGTACATACCTGACAGCAGCTTACTTAAAGATCCTTCAGAGATTTTCTCCGGATTGGAATAAGACTCTTCGATCTTTTTAGCACAAGAGCTGAACAAACCAGCCATTGAGCAGACGAGAGCTATATTAACAAAGATTTTTTTCATTATTTTCTATTTTCCAATTTTACACAATTACATATTAGAAACGAGCACGGATGCTTGCTCCATAACTTCTTGTAGGACCAGCGGTACCATTGTCAATACCTTGCTGCCACCACATAGAACCTACACCAACTTCAGGATCCAGTCCTTTAGGCAGGGATTTGTAAACATACAGCAGGTTACGTCCGATCAGAGACACCTGAAGACCCTGGAAGTGCAGTTTATCACTAAACGCTTTCGGGATGTTGTAAGTTACAGCTACCTCACGCAGTTTAATGTAATTGTTTTTGAAGATTGCAGCGCTATAATCGCCGGTTTCACCCCACTGGTAGTTATTGAAGTAATGGTCAGCAGCAGAGATCACTCTGTCATTCTTAGAACCATCAGCTTTAACACCTGGCAGGATCACACCATCATGATAAGGACCATTTGCATCCAGTACGTAAGTATACTGTTTAGTATCCTGAGACTGCTCGTTACCTTCAACATGGTAAGACAGACCACCACGTGCTGCGTCTCTGTATTGCAGACTTGATTTCAGCATACCAGCACCGTACATATAGTAGGTTGGCGTTGAGATCAGGTTACCACCAAAGCGGTAGTCAAGTGTGAAGTCCAGTGCGAAGTTTTTATACGAAAGTGTATTGGAGAAACCACCTACTAATTTAGGCAGAATGTTACCAGCTTTAACATAGTCAGTTTTGTTCAGCGTATACACACCATTTTCGTCAACGATCATGTTACCTTTTCCGTCTGTTTCACGTGGGTGGATATAGATATTACCCAGAGACTCACCTACCTGAGAACGAATTACAACATATTGGTTATCCAGGTTTGTTGCGTCCAGGAAAGTCTGACCGTCAGGCAGTCTTGTGAGTTTGTTTCTGTTAACAGCGAAGTTGAAACGGGTATTCCAACGGAAGTCTTTCTTATCGATCGGAGTTGCGCTGATCGCAGCTTCAAAACCGTAGTTGGAGATATCTCCTGCGTTTACCAGCTGGCTTGCAGCACCGGTAGTAGTAGCGATAGATCTGAAGAGGATCTGATCATTCACCTTGTTGTTATAGTAACTCAGGTCAACGCTGATTTTGTTGTCAAGCAGTCTTGTTTCCAGACCGATCTCAGATTCTCTCTTTTTCTCAGACTTCAGATTTGCGTTACCGAAGGCTTTACTGTTAGGCTGCTGATACAGCAGGTTGTTGTTGCCATAAGCCACACCATACTGTGTGTACAGTACGTTAGACTGATACAGGTTCGGGTGGTTACCTACAAAACCGTAAGAACCTCTGATCTTAGCGTAGCTGATTGCTTTAGGCATTTTCACTACGTCAGACAGGATGAAACCTGCGTTGAAAGACGGATAGAAGTAAGAGTTTACTGCTACAGGCAGTGTATTGGTTGACTCATAACGGCCGGTACCTTCAATATACAGGAAGCCTTTATAAGCAAAGTTTATGATACCGAAACCAGCAACATCGTATTGAGTTGCACGCTCAGACACTACAGTTGCCTGTTGTGCAGAGTTACCGATGCTAAACCAGTTTTCAGATACCAGACCACCGTTGGAAGAGATCTTATTGTATTTGTAAGTAGTTTTACGTGCAGTATAACCACCGGTAACGGTCATATCCAGATCCTTCGTCAGTTTAGGATTGTATACAGCCAGTACGTCACCGTAGAATACATTGTTATTTCTATTTTCTGTAGCATACATACCGCTATAACCAAGTCTTGCTGGTTTCTCGTTATGTCTCATATCAGCAGCATACAGGTTTGTGAAGTCACCACCCGCTCTACCTCTGATAGTCAGGTTATCCAGCAGTTTAATGCTCAGGGTAGCACTGTTGATGAAACGGTTCTGGGTTTCATCGTAGCTGTTACGCAGGTTATCCCAGAAGTAGTCCAGCAGCTGGTTAGCTCTGATGTTATACAGGAATTTATCTTCCTGACCATAGCTGGTATTATTATACAGTACGTATTTGTAACCGTCTCTGGTCTGGAATCGTGTCTTATAGACATTCATATCATCAAAACGGCTGAAGAAACCACCAAAAGAGTTGGTAACGTTACTCAGTACGTTTGGACGGTTATGGTTGAAGAAGTTATTATAGCTGGACACAACATCTAATGATACTCTTTCGCTCAGCTTCAGGGTACCATTGAAGTTGAAGTTATTCTTATACAGGTTGCTACCTGGCATGATGCTCTTGTAGTCAAGACGAGTGTAAGAAAAACGGAAGCTACCTTTATCATTTGCGTTAGAGATCGCAACGTTAGCCTGAGAATTGTAACCAGTCTGGTAGAAATCCTTGTAGTTGTTAGGCTGTGCTTCGTATTTTCTTTTTGTACCATCCCAATAAGTAACTTCACGGCCATCGAATTTAGCACCGAATGAACCGTAAGCTCTGTAGTAAGGGTGATGCGCGCCATCCGTCTCAGTGAACCAGCCATCGCGGCTCTGTCCATTGGTAGCAGACAGGTTCAGGGCCGGGTTGTAACCAGGACCATATTCGTTCTGATAATCAGGAGACATCGCCAGTTTTTCCTGGTTGTAAGAGTAGTTAGCTTCTACACCCAGGCCGTTTTTGCCTTTTGCACCTTTTTTAGTAGTGATTACGATCACGCCATTCGTTGCTTCTGAACCGTACAGCGCTGTAGCACTCGCACCTTTCAGTACAGTCAGGCTCTCGATATCTTCAGGGTTAATATCGTTGGCACCGTTACTTTCGATACGACCATTGCTGGTACCGAAAGAGTTGGATCCAGGATTGCTGAAGTTTCTCAAAGGCACACCGTCGATTACATACAGTGGCTGCGTGTTCAGACCTACAGAAGATACACCTCTTACCTGAATAGACACACCACCTGCAGCACCACCTGGCGCCTGCGTGATTTTCACACCCGCAGCTTTACCATACAGTGCAGAACCGATGCTAGGGCTGGCAGTCTGTGTTAAATCTTTAGAGCTCACAGTGCTTACGGCATAACCCAGTGCACGTGATTCTCTTTTAATACCCATTGCAGTAACAACTACCTCATTCAGGTTTTTGTTGTCTTCCTGCAATGTAACATCGATGTTAGTTTTTCCAGCAACTGGAATTTCCTGGGTAACAAACCCTACATACGAAACGACTAATGTACCTTCAGCTGGAACCGACAGCTTGAAAGACCCGTCCGGGTTTGACATGGCGCCATTAGAAACGCCCTTTTCTTTAACGGTTACGCCAGGGAGAGGAGTACCCTTGGCATCTTTGATAGTTCCCGTCACTGCTATCTTAGTCTGTGCTAAAGCAGTAAAGCAGCAGCATAAGAAAAGCAATGTACACACTAAGAGAGATCTTCGCATAGCTTTCTTTGGATTTTAGTTTATGATGTTTTATTTAGTCCTTATGAAAACACATAGGTATAGATGCACCTCTCCCATTAAGAGGTAACACATAATGTTCCTTCATAAAAAATTTACTTGCAATGCTGAGATTAAAAAGCAGATTTCGATATACCGCCTGGCACAGTTTCCTTCTTCTTACAATAGACTAGCTTACGAAAATGGTATCGGGGATAAATAATTCGGCATAGGTATTTAATATTTATTTCCCGCTACCTCCATTGTTGAAATTTCCATTGTTCTACATGTCCCTATTCTTTCGCTTTCCTCAAATCACACATTAAATAATATTATTATTTCACTTTCGAACGCCAAGCTAAAAAATAAAAACAGAATGAACAAGAAACATTTAACAGATTTTTGTGTTCTAGTTAACAATTGGGTTAAAATGATAATATTACGTAATGAAATAAGAAAATAGTATTAGTCCCTATTTCGATTTGCTTTCATTTTTCAGGCTAATCGTTTCGTCTCCTTTCTCATGAGTCAGGTAAAGCATCACAAGTGTTAACATTTCATCTGTCGATTTCATATCTCCACTCGAGTAAATCAGCCGTGGTGGCGACGATGGGTTAGCCGGGTTAGCAGCGGTATTGTCGTAGGTCGCCTCTATATGGATGATCGTACCCTTGGGTAACTTCAACAATGTCGGATACCAGTAGACTTCCTGCCATTTGAAGTCCCAGTCAGTTACTGATACCATTTTAACCGTGTCTCCAGTAGGTGTAACGCCAAATGCCTTGAATTTTGTTCCGATATAATGCATGTGTGGCCATACATACATCACCGATTGATCTTCGGGCACTGTAACTTTTAGGCGGAAGGTTTTCACCGCATCCGCCGGTATATAAAAGTAGGGGTCAATGTCCTTCTCTCCTACGCCGCCTGATCCGAAACTGACTGCCCGGATTTCTCTTTTGACAGGCGTTTTTGTGAAAAACAGCTGAATCCCACTGATATTATCTTCTTCTTTTCCGACTGGTGCATAGTGTAATGTCAGTAAGATGACACCACGCTTAGGCATTACCCAGCCGATGTTTTTGGGATAAGATTCACAGGTAGCACCGGGAATCCAACCGCCATAGTAAATCATATGCTGGCGAAACGGCACATACTGTACATATTTGTTCCGGTCGTCTTCTGTAAGATTGATATAATCCTGTCCTGCGTAAATGTCAAGCTGCTGGTCGGGTACTGCGTCAATCTCATAATTTGCATGATGAATCACTTTCCGGTTATTCGACACAAACTCGATCGCTTCCACATTCATATCGGTCGCCAACTCGAACGGTATTTTATACACAATGAACCGTTCCTTGTTATCGCCCTGGATATGAAAAGCTTTTGGCATCTGCAGCACCGTATCCGGTTTACGGTTATAATGTGTTCCCTCCACGAAATGTACTTCTTCCTGTTGGGCCGCTTCTTTTCCTTTCGGCATTTTATTGTCAGCCCACTCAGCGATCATGGCGATCTCTTCATCCGTCAGTCTTCTTTCATTAGCAAAAGAAGTATAGTGACTATCCGCTTTCCACGGTGGCATGTACCTGCTTTGGGTGACCTGTTTTATAAATGTGGCCCTTTTGGCAACATCGTCATATGTCATCAGTTCAAACGGTGCAGCATCTCCTTTTTTATGACAGGGCGTACAATTAGCATGAATGATCGGCGCTATGTGCTGATTCCATGTAATCTTCTGCGCGGATGCAAATGGCATCTCCCATAAAAACATCGACAGTAAAATGATAACAACCCTGCACGGCATACTCACCTGATTGGCATATTGAATTAATAGTTACTGATAAGACAACCAATTGGCTGTGTAGCATAAGTCAGGTCGCTTCCTGACAAGAGGTTTTCAATCGCCAGCGACAGGTACAGCTTTGTTGCTTTCACACGCTTGGTACCAAGACCGGTTACCCAATCATCGATCAGTCCTCTGTAATATTCTCTTCCATTTTCACCTATCAGCAGTGCTTCCGGCGTAACGGTTGCTCTCAGTGATTCAGCTGCATGTTTATCAGGATCCATCAGTATCGGAAAAGTAATTTTGTAGTCTTTGGCATATTCCGCCACCATCTCTCTCGTGAACGTTTTTCCGCTCACGATACCATAGAACTGTATTTCAGGATATTTCTGCTGCATTGCCTGCAACACGGGGGCATAGTTTTTACACAGCGGACACTCTGGTGAAAGAAACAGGTATACAACTGCTTTTCCTCTGGGTTTTATAGTATGCGTTTTTCCGTTGTAATCTTTCAGGCTCCCTCCTGTTGTAAATCCGGTGCCGGCTATCAGTTTTGTCGTAGTGGCTTGTAAGGATAGCAGCCCTGCCAACAGGACACACACAAGTAGTTTAGGCATAGTGACTTTCGTTTTCTCATAACAATAAATCCGATCGTTGATGATGCAGCGTGGTACACTACCAGCGCTCAGGCTCTCATAGATTCCTACAGATGATCCGGTTGATAAAATCCTTAGCTATTTTTCAAGTGGAGGCAATATACAATAAAACAGGTAATAAAAAAACTCCATGCATGATGCATGGAGTTTTTCCTAAATCTCTCGAGTATTAGTGCTTAGCCCACCAGAGCGGCGTCAGTACAGCATCTGTTCCTCCGAGGAGAGAAACTGCCTGCTGATAACCGGCAGGGTTGCTGTTAGACAGGCTGCTCGGGTATCTGATACGCTGTGGGAAGAACTTGATGTCGCTGGTCATGTAGTTGCTCGCAGTCAATGCTGGCAGGTTTGGCAGCGGACGTTCGATCGCCGGGTTTTCATAGAACGGCAGACCCAGTCTACGTTGATCGTTCCATGATTCCAGTGGTAACCAAGGTACCTGTGCAATGAATTTCTGTGTGATGATCTTTGTTAACACGTCGTTCTTCACAGTACCACCTTTATACAGTGTATTGGAAGGATAAAGGATGTTAGCAGTACCTGGTGCTTTTGTATAAGCATCGATGTAGTTCATTGAATGAGTTGCAGGAGGTTCTGCAGTATGTCCCCAGCTTACAGAAGTACCTACGTTATTGTAAGCTGTTGATGTCAGATAAGATCCCAGGAATTCGGTTACACCCCAGTATTCAAAGCTTTTTGCTATACCTGTTTCATATGCAGCCTGTGCAGATACTGGTGTAGTCCAGCCTTTCACAGCAGCTTCTGCCATCAGGAAGTAAGTTTCCCATGGAGCAAAGAAGATACGCTGATTTTTACTGTTTCTGAAACGTTGTGCCAGACGTGGATTAGTACCTGGATAAGTGAACAGGAAGTTCTTCGCACCTTTCTCTCCCCAATCACCCGTGGTAGAAGCATTCCATGTGAATGTCGCATCTACGTCACCATATCCATCCATACTGCGTTTTACTGTTCTCGCATCGTTGGTGTAGCTTGGATAGAAAGAGAAGTCAGGGTTATTGAACTGACCAGGAATGATAAACGCTTTATAAGCACGCGGATCCATTGTTTTATGCAAACCATCAAACCAGTAACCGATCGTTGGTTCATTGGACATTGAAGCCATGTGATTAGCAAACTTCAAGCCTATATAATCAGCAGCCTTGATATAAGGATGCAGGGAATCCGGCAGCTGCTGTTCAGAAGTAATACCACCCAGGCCAATATAGAGATTGTTCAGTGTAGCTGACAACAGTTGTGCGTTCCATTCGCGGCTCATTACACCTGTCAGGTCATCCCAGCCTTCTTTTTCCTGCACTTTGAAAGTCTGATCAGCATCAGTGATCAGCATACCTGAAGCAGCTGCTGCTTCAAATTCTGTCTTTGCCTTTGCTCCGTCAACTTCTGATAAACGCATTGCCAGACGCATGCGCAAGGAGTTGGCATAACGTTTCCATTTTTTATAATCGTAGCCATATGCCGGATCGAATTTATCCAGTCCATCTGCATTTACCACAGATTCATCAATGGCAGCTACTGCTTCGGTCAGTTCCTTCAGTGCATAGTAATACACATCTTTCACACTGGAGAAAGTTGGGTTCTTACCCTGAAAACCTTCGATCGGCATAGGACCAAAGTTATCAGACGCTTCACTCAGCAGGTAAGCACGCCAGATACGCGCAACCTGTAAGAGATTTTTGGTGTATGGTTTTGCGGTATTTGCTGCAATTCTTGATTCTGCCAGTTGTGCTGCCAGATTCACACCATTCAGCCAGCCGGACACCTGATTGTAATAGGCAGTTGTCCATCCATCATCATAACCACCGCTGGATAAACCACCCTGTCTGTGCTGACGGCCAGCAGTTTTCCAGTAGAGTACGAAAGACCTTTCTGCCACATCCGGGTTCATCTGTGCACCAGTGATAGATCCGTTGATAGCATATTCAACCTCTATCTGACTTTCGCTTGCAGAGTTTGGATCATTGTTGATCTCCTCAAATTTGGAGCATGACTGAAACAGCATGCTACCGGCCATTAATATACAAGCACTCTTGATTATACTTTTCATAAATTCTTTTTTTCAGCAATTAGAAACTAACAGATAAATTGAACAGGAAAGTGCGGGAAGTAGGCGCACTACCAGCTTCAAAACCTATAGCATTCGTGTTGGTCGCATATACAGACTCAGGATCTATGCCTTTCATGTGGCTGGAGATGAGCCATACGTTTGTGCAGGACAGACCAACGCTCGCTCTCTGTACCAGTGTTTTAGACAATAATCTGGAAGGCAGATTATAAGCGATATTCAGGTTTCTCAGACGAATGTTGGAAGCATCATACAGATTAGCTTCTACTATACCTACGTTTCTCACGTTGATACCGTCTGCCCAATATTGCTGAGGATTTACTGCTACTGTATTCTGATCGTATGTCTTGGTTGCATCATTATATACAACACCATCTACTACTATCGGATCACGTTTTCCATTCACAACAGTTTCTGCTGCTGAACCGCTTCTCTGCAATGAAGAAAGGGTACCGGAGAACATTTTACCACCAAAACGGCCGTCTACCTGGAAGCCCAGAGACAGGTTCTTATAATAGAAAGTGTTGGTAATACCCAGCATGGCACTTGGCTGCTGATTACCTAATCTTACTTTATCACTTGTACCCAGCGGATAACCACTTGCACTTACGATCTGTTTACCGAAGGCAGGGCTCGCAGGATCAGTTACTCTCTGGTATGCTGTACCCCAGATCTCACCATATTTCTGACCAGCTGCTGCGTAGATCTGTACATCATCAAATCCACCTAAAGAATACAGGGAAATATCCGGAGAAATTGATTTCACGGTGTTCTTGTTGTTGGAGAAGTTTGCACCCATATCCCATGAGAAACCGGAAGGATTATCAACCAGACGTGCATTCAACATTAACTCAATACCAGTGTTTTCGATGTCACCGGCATTGATCTTTCTGAAAGAATAACCACTCAGCGGGTCCATTGGCAGATCGATCAGCTGACGGGTAGCATTGGATTTATACCATGCGAAGTCAACACCCAGACGGTTGTTGAACAATTTCAGTTCAGCACCTACCTCTGTAGATTTAATCAGCTCACTCTTTACATTAGCATCATACAGGGTGTTCTTTCTTTTTACAACAGTATTGCCGTTAGGATCTTTACTTACATCATAGGTGTTGTACAGGCTGTATGGAGCAAGGTCATTACCTACCATTGCATAAGACGCACGTACTTTACCATATGATAACCATTTAGGCATTTCACCACCCAGGTGACTGATCATATCGGTCACGATCAGAGATGTGCTCACTGATGGGTAGAAATAAGACCTGTTTGCTTTGCTCAGTGCGGAAGACCAGTCGTTACGTAATGTTACGTCCACGAACCAGTAAGCATCCCAGTTAACACCAACAGTACCGTATACAGAGTTAATTCTCTTTTCAGTAGACGTTGGTGTGATAGTTGGATTAGAACGACCGTTGTTCAGGAAGAAGAAGTCAGGGATCTGCAATTCACCAACACTTGCGTCCAGACGGTCGCGTTGTTGTTTCATCAGGTTACCACCTGCTGTTACTGCACCACCCAGTTTGCCAAACAGGTTGTCTTTGCGGGCACTGATCAATGCACTGTAGTTCACTTCAGAGAAAGTCTCTTTGCTGCGGCTATAGCTACCATTCGCAGGAGAAGGGCTACCTGCATAACGTTTTGCTTCTGCATTAGTACCATAGATATCCGCACCTGCTTTCAACTCAGCATTTAACCAGGAAGTGAAATCATATTTCAATGATCCGGTCATCAGGAAACGGTCTCTGATATCTTCGTTCAGGTCATACAGTTTGCCCCAGTATGGGTTCACTGCATTACCGGAACCAAACCACAACATTTTGCCATTTTCTCTTTTAGCAGCGCTGAAATCTCTGATATCGATATTGGAAGGCAGTGCATAAAGTGTACGGAATACGTTACCAGTATTGTCACCATTCTGCGGACGGTTATTTGCCTTTGAATTGATGTACTGTACTTTCGTATCGCTTGTCCAGCGTTTGTTGGTACCAAAACGGGATACTGCACGAGCAGTCAGGTTAGTACGATTCAGTTTGCTGCCTGGGATGATACCTTTATCAGTCAGGTGCGTAATAGAGGTATAGATAGAAGTACCTTCACTTACCTGCTGTTGAAAGGAGATCGTGTTTTTAAAGTTTAAACCTTTATCGAAGTAGTTTTTTACGTTGTCATAAGACTGCAGGGTTGTTGGTTTACCTGACCAGTCAGTTACGTTACGACCATCGATCGCCGGCCCCCAGCTACCTGCAGACTGTGGATCGAAGATACCTTCACTACCCTGTGCAAAAGTGTTTTGTCTGTCAGGACTAGCGAAGATTTGGGAAAAACCCACCTGAGAACTGTAAGTGATACCTGCACCTTTCTGTTTTCTACCGCTCTTAGTGGTAATAAGGATAACGCCATTACCTGCACGGGATCCATACAATGCAGCCGCAGAAGGTCCTTTCAGCACTGACATCGTTTCGATGTCTTCCGGGTTAACATCTGCCAGACCGTTACCCATATCTTTGGAAGGGTTCCAGTAGTCATTGTTCGTAGCACCGGTGAAGTTATCCAAAGGAATACCATCTACCACGATCAACGGCTGGTTAGTACCAGTCAGGGAGTTGTTACCACGCAGTGTGATTTTTGTAGAACCAGCAGGACCATTACTTGAACGTAATACCTGCAGACCAGATACTTTACCAGTCAATGCATTTGCCAGGTTAGATTCTCTTGCTTCAACCAGTTTATCGCCGCTTAATTCCTGCAGTGCATAACCCAGTGATTTCTTTTCACGTTTGATACCTAGTGCCGTTACAACTACTTCACCGAGGTTTTTGTTGTCTACTACCAGACTTACATTGAGGCTGGAATTGCCATTTACGGCTATTTCCTGTGAGATAAAACCGATTCCGGAAATTACCAGCACAGCTTTGGGGTTCACCTGTAACTTGAATGATCCGGCGGCGTCTGTAAGCGCGCCGTTCTTAGTGCCTTTTTCGAGGATCGTAATGCCGGGCAGCGGACTGCCATCTGCGTCTCTGATAGTACCTGATACCGCTTGTTTATCCTGGGCGGACACGTTGAAGCATACGCATAGGAATAGCGATAAAAAGATCAGTAATCTTCTCATAGTTCGATAGATTGATGATGATTGTGGATAATAAAAAATTATGACAATGCAACTAGTTAAACCAATATGCAAGTTGCATACAGCTAAGCAGCTCCCGTTGTTTTTCCGTGTTTCTGTCCCTCTGTTTTGTTGTTAATTATTTAGAAATTTCCCGAGTCCTGAATAATTAGTTGTTGGTGGAATGATTTAGTTCCAGTTGATTTAAATATGCTGATAACGTTTTCCTGCCGGAGCAGATGCTATAAAAACGTTTTAGTAGTTCTCGCTTACAGTTCGGTAAAAATACAGTAGTTCCGCGCTATTCAAATGACACAATGATGTTATATTCCTGAGTAGTAACGCACGTAATAGATAAAACAATAACATGAAAAGACCATAAAAGCGCTAAGTCCTAAAAAAGTCGTGTGGAAATACCTCGTTTTTTGAAAATTGATACAATAAATGATAGCATAGTATCAGTCTTTCTCATCCCGTGGCTCGTGGAATCAGGCGTTCACATGATGAACAGCAGGCATAGAAGATTCTCTTTTTCTGAGTTCAAGAGACAATACAACATGTTGTGGGGCACTTGCTTCCGTGCTATGTTCCAGTTCGGCAATCAACATATGTATCAGCCGGCGGCCTATTTCCTCTACCGGCTGCGCTACGCAGGTGATAGAAGGGCTGTGCAGGCGGAAGATATCATGGTCGTCGAAGCTGACCATACCGATGTCAGTACCAATATGCAATCCGATAGAACGAATACTTTCTATTCCACAGATACCCAGGTAGTTAGTAGCAAAGAACAAGGCATCCAGGTCTTTGTTTTGCTGCAGGTACTGGGTAATTTCCTGAATGAATCCGGCTCTGTCCAGGTCAAAAGGAAGGCGTTTGATCACATTTTTACCCGCAGGAAGGTCATGTTTTTGCAGAGCGTCCACAAAACCGTCCAGTCGCTGCTGCATCTGGATCTGGGCAGAAGTGGTAGTAATGATACCGATCTTTTTATAGCCCTGCTCTACCAGGTGACTGACAGCCGTATAGGCTCCCTGGAAATTATCCACTACCACGTAGTTGGAATCGGCAATATTGGGAAAGTAACGGTCCATCAATACGACCGGCTTTTGCAATGCGGCAATTTCCTTATCAAGATTGAGCGTAGGGGTAATGATATAACCATCTACCTGGCGGTAACGCAGTACTTCAAGCAGGCCTTTGGCTTTCTCCTCATTGTCTTCAGTACTGCCGAAAAGCACTTTATAACCAAACTTATCGGCCTCGTCCTCAACAACTTTGGCAACATTGGCAAAAAAGATGTTGGCGATATCTTCTACTATTAATCCGATGGTTTTCGTTTTGCCGGTGCGTAGCCCTCTGGCAAGCTGGTTAGGCTTATATTTCAGTTTTCCTGCTATTTTCAGGATCCTTTTGCTGACCTGTTCACTGATTCTTTTTTCTTTGCCTTTACCATTTAATACAAAAGAAACTGTTGTAGGAGAAACACCTGCCTCTTGGGCAATATCTTTAATGGATATTCCTTTCACGAAATTCAGATTTGGTTTGATATTCGTTAGAAAATTAGAATCTTAAGTGCAGATTGCCAAATAAAATAATATCAGGGCCATAATTTTTTCAATGTGATTATTACGAATAAATGATGCTTTTTTAACCAAAATTTGATAATTTGGCACTTTCTGAGAAAAAGTTCTGTCAGGGGGATTTTAGTTACTGCCGGCATGCAATGGCAGGGGTCATATACCAGGATAGTGTTTACTACTGTTTCGAGAGTCATTTACAGGGTTAAAGGGAAGTTTAAAATATAATTACATGAAACCCATACTTATAAAAGTGGGGGCATTTGCCGACAATCAGATTACCATCATTGAGCGATGTGATCCTTATTTCAATACACCGTTTCATTTTCATCCGGAATGCGAACTGGTATTTGTGATGGAAAGTAACGGGAAAAGGATCGTGGGGGATAGCATTGAAAGTTTTGATGTGGGCGACATGGTATTTTTGGGCCCACATATTCCACACGTATGGTATAATGATGAAAGCTACCACAAAAACAACGATCAGCTGAAAGCAAGGTCAGTGGTGATCTATTTTCCGAAAGACATTTTCGGAGAAAAGTTTTACGGTCTGCCGGAAACCAAATCACTGACGGATCTCTTTCACCGGGCGCAACGCGGTATGAAAATACTGGGTCCCACCTATGACATGCTGAAAGAACAGATACTGTCCCTCCCTAAAAAGGAAGGACTGGAACGCATCATTTCCCTGCTTAATATCCTTAAAATACTGGCAGAAACAAAAGATGTGCAGTACCTCGCCAGCACAGGCTATTCACATGCTTTCAATGCAAAAGACAATCACAAGATTGATGAAGTATTCAAGTATGTAATGGGTAATTTCTCCAAAGAGATATCTCTCCAGGATGTAGCCAGCATTACCAACCTTTCTCCACAATCATTCTGCCGCTTCTTTAAGAACCGTACAAAGAAGTCTTTCGTACAGTTCCTCAATGAAGTACGTATCGGCCATGCCTGTAAACGGCTGACAGAGGAAGACTGGTCTATTGCAGAAATTGCCTATTCCTGTGGATTCAAGAATCTTTCCAACTTCAACCGCTTTTTCAAAGAGATTGTCGGTAAAACACCGAAGGAATATAAGAACGAATTAAGACTGAAAGAAGCGTGAGATATACGCTTATAATGCCTTACTGCTAAAAATAGTAAGCCTATGCACTGATCCTCAGCCAGGTAAGCACCATGGCGCGGATAGACCATTGTAAATTATTTGGTAATTGAGTAAAATGTATTAATTTCCTTCCGGCTGATAACGAAAGATGCCAATATAAATGGAGTTATTTGCTGATAATAAACCATTTATCAACCAAAATCTTTTTACTGTATTCCATGTATAGTAATTATACTGACCAAGAATTACTATCGCTGCTCCAACAAGACAGTGTAAATGCTTTTAACGTTATTTATGAGCGTTACAGTCAACCTTTATACCTTTATATCCTCAGTAAAATAGATGGTTCAGAAGCCGGCAAAGACGTATTGCAGGACCTGTTTACCTCTCTGTGGGAAAGGAGGCAGTCTATCAGCGTCAATGAATCCCTGAAGTCTTACCTGTACCAGTCAGCCAGACATAAGATCATTGATATCTACCGTAAAAATTCCACCTATCGTAAATACCTGCAACAACTGATCGAACACTTCGACGTACAGCCGGGCGGCATCGCCGAACTGGTTGACAGCAAGACCCGTACACAGGATGTGTTTGAAACGATCAATCATCTTCCCGAACGTATGAAAGAGATCTTTATGCTGAGCCGCGTTGAGCATCAGACAGTTGAGCAGATAGCCGTCAGGCTCGGACTTTCACAGCAAACCGTTAAAAATCAGATTACCAAAGCCCTTAAGATACTTAGAGCCAATCATGCCAGAACAGATCTTGTACTGTTTCTACTCACAACACAGGCGATTTACTCATTTTTTGCTAATTAATGGTACTTCTGCCGCTCTGGTACGACATCAGATTATCATTGGGACATTTCAAAATTGCAAGCAGTGGAGCAAGATCAGATCAGGAAAATATTAGAACGTTATAACGAAGGCCAATGCACCCCGGAAGAAACAGCCGTTATCGAAGAGTGGTTTGACAGCATTGGCGACCAGTATACGTCGCCTAAAAATGAGCGCGAGATCCAGGCAGACCTCGCCGCAGTACAACGTACGCTCATCAATCATATACAACCTGCCACACCGGTACGACGCCTCATGCGTTCCTGGTATTACGTAGCAGCCGCCGTTACCGTACTGGTAGCCGCCGGCGCATGGTTTTTCCAGCAAAAACAGCGGGCCGCCAACCCCTCTTCACCGGAACAACCCCTGGCAGGAAATATCGCCCGGACCAGCCGCATCGTAGCGGATGGCTTTGTGACCGTCAATACGCCTAAAGGTAACCAGGAACACCTGGTACTGGAAGATGGTAGTACGATCGTGCTCAATGCCTCCACCCGTTTACGCTATCCCGAGCATTTCACCGGCAGTAGCCGCGATATATACCTGGAGGAAGGCGAGGCATGGTTTGACGCTGCCCCGAAACCCGAAAATGCATTCACCGTGCACGCAGGAAACGTCAGCACCACTGCCCTTGGCACTACCTTCAACGTACGCGCTTACCCCCATGAACAACAGATTACTGTGGCCCTGCTGACCGGCAAAGTGAAAGTCGCTACCGACGCTCAGGCTCCTGTCATATTACAGCCAAGCGAACAGGCCAGCTTTGACCGCCGCTCATTGCAACTGGTTAAAACAACATTTAACGCGGAAGAAACGATTGGCTGGCAAAAAGGTTATCTGGTATTCAAAGACGCTTCTTATGAACAGGTACGCATTGCTATCGAGAACCGGTACGGCGTAACCGTCATCAATCAGAGCGACAAGAAAGACTGGACCTATACCGGCAATTTCAGACAGGAAACCCTGGCAAATGTCATTGAAACCATTTGTCTCACAGAATCACTTTCCTACACCATCGGAAAGGACACCGTACTATTAAAGAATAAATAAGAATATGCTGACAGTACAATTGCCCCGTCAGCGGGCGCAGAACTTTTCACTACCGAAGCTGCTTTGTATTTAAACGTAAATGGGGCTATATGATGGGAGAATCATACTTCTGTAGAGTATGTATTATTGCCAGCTTCCTGTTAATGACCTCATTGACGGAAGTCAGTCCCCTGCGTGCCCAACAATCTGCCTCCTGCCCGCAATGTGTCACTATTGCCGCCACTGACAAAACCCTCGCAGCCGTCATGGCGGAAGTATCCGCACAAAGCAGACTCAATTTCCATTACGATAAAACAGCCATCGATCTACGGAAGAAAATATCCCTCCATTGTAAAGACCTTCCCGTCCAGGAAGTACTCGATAAATTATCTGTTCGTACCGGCTTATCATTCCTTGTAAAAGGGGATAAGATCATCGTATGGGCCGGTATGCCGGAAACAACCGGCGCCAATACAGAAACTGCCGACGGAAATGAACAGCTGCAGATATCCGGCCGGGTAGAAGACAGTCGCGGCCGACCCATTCCCGGGGCTACTATCCTTGTAAAAGATTCTCATAAAGGCGTACATACTGACGACGAGGGCTACTACAGTATTAAAGCCGCCCCCGCCGATGTACTGGTATTCCGATCCGTAGGATTTATTAATAAAGAGATCAGTATCAGCGAGCGTCTGCTGATCGATGTTACCCTCTCAGAAAGTGTGCAGGGGCTCAATGAGCAGGTAGTGACAGCGCTGGGTATTCCCAAAAGCAACAAAGAGCTCCCCTACTCCACCGGTCAGCTGCTTAATGAAGATATCTCCACTGTCAAAGATGCCAATGTGATTAACAGCCTGTCGGGTAAAATTGCCGGCGTCATGATCAACAGAAGTGCATCTGGTATCGGCGGTTCTGCCCGGGTGATTTTAAGAGGCAATAAATCTACCCGCGAAAACCAGCCCCTTTATATTATCGATGGTGTGCCTATGGCCAATTTTACGCCTTCACAGCCGACGGATATATGGGGACAATCATCTGGTATTGTAGGTTCCAGCGGTCGGGACGGCGGAGATGGTATCTCTAATATCAATCCGGACGATATTGAGAGTATCAGCGTACTGAAAAGCGCTTCGGCTGCTGCCTTGTATGGTAGTCAGGCCGCCAACGGCGTAATCATGATCACTACCAAAAAAGGACTGGCAGGTAAAGCACGTGTCAATGTATCATCTGATCTGATGATTGATAAACCTTTGCTGCTACCGGATCTGCAATTCCGCTACGGACAAACGATCCGTCCTTATAAAGACGACAAAGACAACCTGCAACCTGGTTCATCCGACAGCTGGGGCAGTAAGACAACCGCGCGTAATCATGTGCAGGACTTCTTCCGTACTGGTCTGACCTCTACCAATGGGCTTTCCTACAGTGGCGGAGCCGCCAATACACAATATTATCTGTCATATGCCAATACGATGAACAAGGGCATATTACCCGCTAATAATCTGCAAAGGCATACTTTCAATACACGTATTACCGCCAATCTGCTCAAAAAGAAACTACAGGTAGACGCCAACTTCTCTTACCTGATACAGGATGTCCAGAACAGACCTTCCTCCGGACTTTACTACAATCCTCTCACAGGTTTGTACAACCTGCCCAGAGGACTGGACTTCAACAACTACAAACAATACCAGTACTTCGATACACAACGCAATCTGCCATTACAAAACTGGTGGAATATCCATAGTGACCTGAACTGGTCCGGACTGGATGATCAGCAGAATCCATACTGGATACAATACAACGCACGACGTCATGAAAGCAGGAACCGTGCTATGTTTTCGTTGTCTCTGAAATATAAACTGAGGGAATGGCTATCCTTACAGATCAGGGGAAATGTGGACAGAAGTTATGATCTCTATGAGATGTCAGCACACGCAGGCACTCAACAGGTGTTAAGTCCACCGAATGGCCGCTACACCCGCGAGGCTGAACATAACACACAAGTCTATGGAGATATGATGCTGACCGCCAGCCGTCAGTTATCCCCCAGCCTGAAACTGCAAACCATGCTGGGTGTCAGCATCACAGATGTGAAAGCACATGACCGCTCACTGGTTAGTACCAATCCGACTGCTGCTGAAGGCCTGGTTATTCCCAATATCTTTTCTGTACAAAATATCTCTCCCAGCGCCCTGGATGCGCAACAGAGTATAGATAAAAAGCAATTACAGGCGCTGTTTGGCAGTGCACAACTGAATTGGAAGCAACGCATTTTCCTGGACCTGACAGGTCGTAATGACTGGTCAAGCACCTTTGCCTTTACGCCTATCAAAAACAAAGGCTATTTCTATTATTCCGCAGGTGTGAGTTCTGTATTGAGTGAGTGGTTTACCTTACCGTCTGCCGTCAGCTTCGCTAAAGCGAGAATATCTTATGCGAAAGCCGGTAACGACATCGCTCCTTATGCATCCCGTCCGGCCCGCTTTCTGTTACAGACGACCGGTGGTGTCACACGTGTCAACTTCAATACGCGCGCACCTTATCCAGGTATTTATCTGAAACCGGAAGACAACCGTTCACTGGAAGCCGGAGGAGAAATACGTTTCTTACAAGACCGTATCGGCATAGACCTCACCTGGTATAAAAACAACAACTACCAGCAGTACATGGAGGTACGTGCACCATCCGGTTCAGGCTATCTTTTCTATTACCTGAACCTGGGTAATATCCAGAACCAGGGATGGGAAGCGGCAGTCAATCTGGTGCCGATACAGCATAAAGACCTGAAGTGGAGCAGTACTTTCAATCTTACCATCAATAATAACAAGGTGGTAAAGCTTAGCAACAGCAGTATCCCTGGCGCCGGACCAGACAACTATTACATATTGACGGACTTCGTTACGAACATGTACGGATCCTTCATTAAGGAAGGCGGTTCCTGGGGAGATATCTATACTAATAAAGAGCTTTATAAAAACGAGAAAGGACAGTTTGTAATCGACAGCAGAGGAAATCTTGAAACACGCAACGTACTGAAAAAAGTAGGCAACCCTAATCCCCGGTTTATGCTCGGATGGAATAACTCCCTCAGCTACAAGAGTTTTGCACTTAGTTTTCTGATAGATGGCCGTTTCGGCGGCAAAGTCATGAGCGTTACCAATTCTGTATTGGATGCTTATGGCGTCAGTGAAGCCAGTGCAAAAGCCCGTGATGCAGGAGGAGTGACTATCAACGCAGTATATGAAAACGGCACCCCGCTTACGACCCAATATGACGAACGCAAATATTACGCTACGATCGGAGGAAGAGCAGGCATCGGAGAAATGTATATGTACGATGCCACAAATATCAGGCTAAGGGAGATATCACTGACCTGTAAATTACCGTTAAAGAGCAAATGGATCAACAGACTACAGGTCGGTTTGATCGGCAGAAACCTTTGCTTCTTCAGTATCCACGCACCATTTGATCCCGAAGTGTCCATGAGCAGCGGCAATGGATTACAGGGAATAGACGCATTTGGTGTATCGGCACTGAGAAGCATGGGCGCCAACATTAAACTGGTTCTTTAAAAAGAGCTTATGAATGAATAAAGGAAGATCTGTCATTGGAGCAATCATTATGCTGCTACTAATGTTGATATTGCAGGTTGCCTGTACACGCAACTTTGAAAGTATCAATACCAACCCCTATGACGTTTATGATGACGAACTGCAGGGTGACTTTAAACTGATTGGCGACCCACTGGTACAATCCATGTTGAATATCTATGTCAGCAACGATGTATCCGTTTTACAATTACAGCAGAACCTGATGGGAGATATTTTCTCCGGATATATGATGACGCCCAGTCCCTTCCAGGACAATCGCAATAATATTACCTACGACCTGCTGGATAACTGGAATGATGATGCCTGGCTGACCGCATATGGTAATGTAATGCCCAATTGCCGTTTTGTAATGGATAAATGCAGGGGCAAATATCCCGACTTTTATGCCTGGGCCCAGATCATCCGGGTATTAGCCATGCACAGACTCAGCGATATCTACGGGCCTATCATATATACGCATTATGCCATTATCAACGAAGACAGAAGTATTGACTACGATTCGCAGGAGCAGGCATATGATGCTTTCTTTAAAGACCTGGATTCAGCAGTCACCGCGCTGACATTATATGTACCTTCTGCCACTGACAACCGGTTTAAAAAATTTGATCTTTCCTACAATGGTGATTATGTCAAATGGATAAAACTGGCGAACACCTTACGCCTGCGGCTCGCGCTCCGCATTTCTAATGCAGATCCTTCAAGAGCCAGAAAGGAAGGTGAGGCCGCCATCAACCAGACATATGGACTGCTAAGTACGCCGGATGAAAATTTCAACATCAATATAGCACCTGTTACACATCCGCTGAACGTCATCTGTAACTCGTGGAATGATATCAGGATGGGCGCGCCTATGGAATCGCTCTTATGTGGCTATCATGACCCAAGATTGCCTTATTACTTTGTGCCTTCAGATACGAAAGATTCTATTTACCAGGGGATACGTAACGGCATTACCATCACCAGTAAAGATATCTATGCAGGATTTTCCAAACTGGCGTGGCAACCTTCGCGTATACAACTCTGCACAGCTGCAGAAGCCTGGTTCCTGCTGGCGGAAGCAGCCCTCTATTCATGGAAAGGCGCTGGTGATGCAAAAGACAATTATGAAAAAGGGATCTATGCTTCCTTCAAACAATATAATATTCCTGTTAGCCGCTATGAACGATATATCAATGATGATACCCTCACCGCTAAAGCTTATAGCGACCCTCATAATAACCTGAATAATATTCCGGCAGGCAGTTCTTATCTGAGTAAACGTACGATCAAATGGGTACACAATGCAGCTGTACATGAAAAGCTGGAACGTATTATTACACAGAAGTGGATTGCTGTATTCCCCGACGGACAGGAAGCCTGGTCTGAATTCCGGCGTACCGGTTATCCAAAACTTTTCCCGGTCGTAGTCAATAACAGCGGCGGTAAGATCTCCTCTACCCTGTTTATCCGCCGCATTCCTTTCATACAATTTGAGTACGCTACTAATCCTGCGGGCGTAAAACGCGCTGTCAGCAAGCTTAAAGGAGGAGACAACGGCGGCACAAGATTATGGTGGGACAAAGAATAATTTTTTTTCACTTCGCATGGTACCATTTTAATTTCCGCACGACACCTTTTTATGCGCACGGTATTACTTGTTGAGACACAAAGGGACAAGGCCGCGTATCACGTAATGAACATGTAATTATTAATATCAACTAAGACGAATCGCAACATTCACATGTGTGGATACCACACGGGTATGCATTGTTATGCCGTTCATCAACCAAAGGAAACACGTATCACAGAAATAGTATAGATGGCTTCTGGAAAAAAGAATGCATGGATGCATCCCCGCATCCAGACGCCCATACTATGTCAAAAAAGGGTTCAAACATTTCAACCAAAAGGAGTATCTATGAGAAGTAAACTACGCTTTAACAAAGCATGCGTTACTGCAGGAGTAATGCTCGGTCTGATGCTTACGGAAGGCATACAGACCTCATACGCAGCTCCTATGCCCCTCTCCAGCATGAGGCAGCAGAAGCAGGTAAGGGGTGTCGTTAGGGACAAAAACGGCAATCCCATCCCAGGTGTCAACGTTCTGGTAAAAAACGGCGCAGCAGGAACTGCTACCGGACCAGACGGAAAATTTGTTATCTCTGTTAAATCCCCTACTGACATTCTCGTATTCAGATTCATCGGCTATCTCACACAGGAAGTACCGGTCGGCGAACAAAGTTCTATTGATGTAACCCTGCTCGAAGATGTTGCTAACATTAATGAAGTTGTAGTAACAGCATTGGGTATACGTAAAGAAGCGCGTAGCAATGGTTACGCCGTATCAAAAGTACAGGGCGCTGATATGACCAAAGCAAGAGAGATCAGCGTAGCCAATGCACTGGTAGGCCGCGTAGCCGGTGTGAACAGTGCTCCTCCTGCTACAGGTCCGGGTGGTTCTTCCCGCGTAACAATCAGAGGTAACTCTTCCCTGAGTGGTAACAACCAGCCGCTGTACGTAGTGAACGGTGTTCCTATGAACAACGCGAACCTCGGTTCTGCTGGTAAATGGGGTGGTACTGACCTTGGTGATGGTATCTCCAGCATTAACCCGGATGATATCGAAGATATGACCATCCTGAAAGGAGCAGCAGCATCTGCATTATACGGTCAGCGTGGTGTAAACGGCGTTATCCTGATCACTACCAAATCAGGTAAAGCAGGTCAGATGCGCGTTGAACTGAACAGCAACGTAACCGTTGAAAAAGTAAATGACTTCTTCGATTTCCAGGACGTATATGGTCAGGGTATCAAAGGCGCAAAACCTACCGATCAGCAGTCAGCACTGAACAGTGGCTTGTCTAGCTGGGGTAGCAAACTGGATGGTTCTTCCACTACATTATTTGATGGTAAAGCACATCCTTACTCCAAACAGGGTAACCATATTAAAGACTTCTATAAAACAGGCGCTACTTACAGCAACACGTTATCCATCTCAGGCGGTAGTGATAAAACCACTTACCGTGTGGCATTGGGCGACCTGCGCAGCAAGGGCGTTTACCCAAATACAGAGTATATCCGCGATAACGTAAACATTGATGTCAACTATAAGTTATCTGACAAATTCAGCGGACAGACCAATGTTATTTACGCGAAAGAAATTACCAATAACCGTTCTAACCTGAGTGATGCTCCTGGTAACGGTAACTATGGTATCGCATTCCTGCCGGCCAACGTAGCTGCCAGTTACCTGGAACCAGGTTATGACGGACAGTTTAAAGAACTGGTATATAGCAGCGACCTTTTCAGTACGAATCCTTTCTTTGCAGCAAACCGCTTCAGGAACAATACAAAGAAAGACCGTGTTATCGGCGTAACCAGTTTACGTTATACGCCTTTACCATGGTTATTTGTACAGGCTCGCGTAGCGAATGACTACTTTGGTTTCAATGCTACTTCCATCACTCCTACCGGTACTGCTTACCGCCCTGCGGGAAGCCTGGACCTGGAGCGTAACCGCCAGTTCAATGAAACCAACGTGGACGCGTTACTGGGTATCAACAAAGAAATCACCAACAAGTTAAACCTGAGCTTCACTGCCGGCGCCAACCTGTTAAAGAAGGTGGACAAGGTAAATGATGTTACTGCCTCCAATTTTGCTTTCCCATTTGTTTACAACCCGGCTACTGCTGCTACGAAGAACAGTACCATCATACAATACAATAAACAGGTACAGTCCGTATACGGATCATTGGAATTGTCCTGGGCCAGCACTTTATATCTGACGGTTACTGACCGTAACGACTGGAGTAGTACACTGCCTAAGAAAAATAATTCCTATAACTATCCATCTGTAAGTGGTTCCTATGTTTTCTCTGAAAACATTAAGACCAACTGGCTCAGCTTTGGTAAGATCAGAGCAGGTTATGCACAGGTAGGTGGTGATGCGGATGAATATAAAACTGCGCTGTACTACAGCACACTGGGAAATACTGTCAATGGCGTACCACTGGGCGACATCGACAACAAAATTCCTAACAAAGAACTGAAACCACTCAAAGTAAAAGAAATAGAAGTAGGCGCTGAACTGAAACTGTTTGACAATCGTTTATTTGGTGATTTCAGCTGGTACAACAAACAGGCTTCTAATGACATCGTAACGGCTACAGTATCTTCCGGATCTGGTTACACCAGCGCGCTGGTGAACGTAGGTAAACTGGAAAACAAAGGTATTGAAGCGATGATCGGTGGTACACCTGTGAAGACAGCTAACTTCTCCTGGACGACTACGTTCAACTTTGCCCACAACAAAAACAAAGTAATACAGCTGGCAGAAGGTCAGGCATCTATGCTGGTGGAAGGTGGTGAATCCCGCACGGAAGATGGTTTCATCAACCACGTGGTAGGACTGCCATATTCACAGATCATGGTGTATGACTTCAAACGTAACGCGAAAGGAGAATTGATCGTAGATGCATCAGGTGTTCCTCAGCGTACAGACGCACTGATCGCAGCTGGTTCAGGCGTAGCGCCTTACACTGGTGGCTGGAGCAACGAACTGTCTTATGGCAAGTTCCACCTGAGCTTCCTGATCGACTTCAAATCAGGTGGTAAAATCTATTCCGGTACCAATGCCAACGCTTATAGCTATGGTCTGCACAAAGAGACACTGGCAGGACGTGAAGGCGGTGTTGTAGTAACCGGTGTAACTGAAAGTGGCGACGCAAAAACAACGACTGTTGTGGCGGACGACTACTACTCAAGACTGTCCAGCATCTCTGCATTGCAGGTATATAAATCAGACTTCATCAAATTCCGTTCACTGGCACTGACATATGACTTTTCCAGAGCAGCACTGCACGAAAAACTGAATGGTATCAGCATCTCTCTGGTAGGACGTAACCTTTTCTACATCAAGAAATCAACGCCTAACATCGATCCTGAATCCAACTACAGCAACAGCAACGCACAGGGTCTGGAATATGCAGGTCTGCCTACTACCCGTTCTATCGGTGTGAACCTGAATGTTAAATTCTAAAATCTGGAATAATGAAATCTCTGCATAAATTATTACTTGTACTCGGTCTGCCAGCTTTACTACTGACGACGGCCTGTACGAAGGACTTTGAAGATATCAATACTGACAAGAACAAATCCGGCGAAGAAAGCGGTGTACCTGAATACAACTTCTCCCGCGCTGTGCTGGAATTCACGGGTAACAGCGACTATAGTTATGACACCTGGCGTGTAAACATCATCTATTGTTCGATGATGATGCAGCAACTGTCTAACGCTACCTGGTATGCCGGCGACAAATACATACAGAATGACGGATGGGCCAGTGCATACTTTGAACGCGCTTATCCTGATCAGGTGAAATATATCACAGATGTGGTAAGGGTAACAAAAGACAATCCTTTCCAGGCGAATCTGTACAACATCGCGCGTATTACAAAAGTGCTGATCTTCCATCGCCTGACCGATATCTACGGAGATATTCCTTACTCCGAAGCAGGCAAAGGTTACAGCGACCGTATCTTCGATCCAAAATATGATGCACAGCAGGACATCTACCTGGACATGCTGAAAGAACTGGACGAAGCAGCTAAGGCGCTGGATGCAACCAAACAGATACCAGGTCAGGGTGACCTGATCTACAACAAAGGCGGGGCCCAGAACGCCACACAGGTTGTAGCAAACTGGAAGAAACTGGCTTATTCCCTGATGCTCCGTTTATCTATGCGTCTTACCAAAAGAGACGAAGCACTGGCAAAAAGCTGGGCAGAAAAAGCGTATGCAGGCGGTTTGATTTCTGCCAACGCAGAGAATGCCTACATCCTGCACGATGCAACCGGCGGCAGAACAACTGTCAACAGGGTGAGCAACATCCTCTCCGGAGAATGGAATGCGATCAATACACCGGGCGAAGCAAGTATCAGCAAAACATTCATGGATTTCCTGAAAAATAACAGCGATCCACGTCTGCAATATATTGCGGTAGTACCTGCCAGCAACAGTGAAGTACCGGCTGACCAGCTGGGTATGCCGAACGGTTATGACACCAATGGTTCCAGCAGCCCTACCGATATCACTAAAGCGCCTGGTTATCCGGGTGACCTGAAGAAATATTCAGTGCTGAATAAAAATGTATTACTGAAACTGAACGGTCCATCCTTCCTGGTTACTTACGCTCAGACAGAACTCTTACTGGCTGAAGCTGCCAAAAGAGGCTGGAATGTTGGCGCCAGCGCAGCTACCCATTACAACAATGGTGTAAAAGCAGCCATGGAGCAACTGGCACAATACAGTGCTACCGCTACTATCAGCAGTGAAGCTATTCAAACTTATCTGACAGCGCACCCATATGTTGACGCTGACGGTTACAATCAGATCAATACACAATATTGGGCAGCTTGTTTGCTCGACTGGTATGAATCATGGTCCAACTGGCGCAGAAGCGGTTATCCGCAGCTGACACAGATCAACTATGTTGGTAATGCCACCGGTGGAAAGATACCACGCAGAATGCTGTATCCTTCTACAGAGTTAGCCTCTAACCCTACTAATTACCAGGAAGCCATTACAAGACAAGGCACAAATGCTTTGACCACCCCGGTATGGTGGGATAAGCAATAACAATTCTCGTATAGCCATCTATACCGCTATAAAAAAAGCAGCAATAACAAGCCGGACTTATCGAGGTCCGGCTTTTCTTTTGGCAGCTACCGCGGTGAAACTACAGGTATCCCCCCTTACCTTTACAGGAGCATTCTGTCATATACAACCCCTGCAACACGCCTTACCGATGAGGATATCCACAACAGTTTTATTCATGTAACACTATATTTTTTTACACCCCAAAAAAGACAATGCATGTCAAACCGATTATTACCGGCAGGTATCCTGTTGGCCTCAATGTTCCTTCACGCATGTGAAGACAGTAAAAAGAAAACACCCGCAAAGAATATTGCTGCTGCTGCAGTTTTACCGGAGTATGAACGCACTCCTCCTATTGCCAGCAATATCCAGGTGAAAGCCCTGAAGGACCCTGTAAATGGCAACAACGTACTGCTTACAGCGACTTTCCCCCGGGGAGCAGTAAGAGAAAACACACTTTCCTTTCTTGTTGGCGACGAAACCCTGAGTCTGCGCGACGATGGTGTAGACGGGGATGCAAAAGCGGAAGATGGTATCTTCTCCCTTGCGATCAGTGAAGACCTTAACCGGTTCAAAGAAGACCTGACCGCTATCCAGCATGCCAATCTGGAAAAACTGAACAAACGGGAACACCTCTTCAGATGGTCCGGCAGATCCGCTACCCTGATCGACAATATCGTCAGGGAAAGTCCGGTGAAAAGCCTCGATTTTGACAGAGGCGCTACACTCGATCCCGATATTTTCAAACTGATCCCTGATCCTGAACTGAAAGAACGTTCCCTGATGATCACGGACCTGGGGGTTATAGAAGATCCCACCCGGACATTCAACCCTTGTACAAAAAAGGGCAATCCTAAAGGGGTATGGACATTCGGGCACCTGATCACCCAGATGGCCAATACACCATCCTCCGGTATCAGCGTGACTGCCTTTATCCAGTCCTGGCTGGAAAAATGGCTGACCACACAGACGATCAATGCCGATGCGGTTAATGCCCGTATCAATATGTTCAATACCGTCATTCTCCCATGGGTACAGAAAAGTAATCCCGGCGCCACAGTGACGCTCAGCAACTGGAAAACCTTCAATATCGATCCTAGCCTGGCGCCTTTCCGCCTGCTGGCCATTGTAAACCGTCTCGACCTGCGTGGTAACAGCGGTTATACCGTAAGTAATGCCGGGGAAGGCCGTTTTGTATTTGGCGTATTGAATACCAACTGTAATCCGCTTCGTTTTACCACCATCCTGGAATATGGCATTCCGAAGAACAATTGTAAGGAATTAGTAGACTTTGCACAGCAGTGGTACAACCTCAAGAACCTGGTGCCTGGTTCGGCTGCCTATAATAACGCTTTACAGGCGATTACAGACCAGTTCACCACAGCGGGCACCAGTCCATCCAAACCGAACGGAAGCAGCTTAAATCAGCTTAGAACGAATGAACTTGCGATAGGTAATCCCTGGGAGCTGAGGGAGTTTGTTATCAGTAAAAAGGGCGTATTTGACGAGGTAACAGTTAAGCAGGAACCTCAACTGAAATTCAACAGGATTGCAGGGGCTACTGCTGCCAACCAGTTATTGCTTGCAACATATGCCAACGGTAATGAGCCTTCTATTCTCGACCAGACTTACGCGATACAGGATATTGAAGTAGGCACCAATTTCCTGGGTGGTAAAGCACATACCCTGACTCCTGGTCATTTCTGGGATGCGGCAACGGCTGCCGGCGCTTCCCGTATTACCAATGATACGGTAAGGCACATCCTTTCTCTAAATACCTGTAGCGGTTGTCACGGCGGAGAAGCCAATACGGCCGTGGGTAACCTGATCAATGATCCGGCTGGTGTCTTTCATGCTGCGTTCCTGCAGATAGCACCACAGCCATTCGGGGTCAAACCAACCCTGGCAGCCTTCCTGACCGGAGATCCGGCACAGTTGGACGGCTTGTTTCGCGTGACTGATCCTGCCGGCAGACCTACCGGTGCTCCGATCAAATGGACCTTCAATGACCTGGCCAGAAGAGCAGAAGACCTCGAACAGCTGGTAAAAACCGGTTGTGGTAAATCACGATTGGAGAGTATTGTCCGGGTACTGACATTCAAGCCGCTGAACTTCACACACTGATATTTCATTTTGCATTGTTCATTGCTCAGCAGGAAGGATAAAAAGTCAACTGAAAGCTGTCAACATGCAATGACATTAATTTTGTAGCTGTCACTTCTTCCTGATATAGTCAGACTATGCTCATCTTACCTTAGTGCCGCCTTTTTTACGGAGCATTAACGTAAGATAAGTATAGTCTGACTATACATAAGCTATCCTCAGACAGCCATATATTTGTTTATCAGCCCTTTAAAAAAACCGGATATTTATTTGAAATACCGGTGAAAAAATAACAACTGGTACATAATCGAATTGCTCCAGTATTCCCAGTTATGCTCTCCTTGTCTTTCGATATAATCATGTGATATACCTTGTTCCAGCAGACGCTGATGCAGCTGACGATTCACATCTATAAAAAAGTCTTTTACACCACAATCGATGATCAGTGACAATGAATCATTCTTCAGATCAGGGAGCTGATTGACTACTACGTTTTTATCCCAGTTAGCCGCATTATCTTTCAAAGTCCCCAGCCTTTTTGCAATATCCCAGTTATTAGGGAAAGGACGAAAATCTACCCCACCGCTCATACTACCTGCCGCACCAAAAGTCTCCTGGTGACGGATAGCGAGGTACAATGCACCATGCCCTCCCATACTCAGTCCTGTAATGGCGCGGTGCTGGCGGTCAGTTTTCGTACGATAATGCTGATCGATAAAGGAAGGAATCTCTTTACCTACATATGTTTCAAAACGTACACCGCTATCCAGCGGACTATCCAGGTACCAGCTACTGAAGCCGCCGTCCGGGAAGACCATTATCAGCTGATACGTGTCAGCAACAGCGGCAAGACCCGGGATCTTTTTGACATAGTCTGCATAATTACCACTGTACCCGTGAAGGATATATACAACCGGATAATGCTCCTGTTTGTCTTTATAGCTATCAGGTGTGACCACCACACATTTCAGACTTTTGTGCATTGCCTTGCTATAGATCGCTATTGTATCTACCTGGGCCGCTTTTGTGCCCGTAAAGCCAAGCAATAACAACATAACCCCTAATACATACTTCATATCGTGAATTTTGCATTAAAATAATGCGTTTAGGCGATGCCTGCAAATTCCGGAAAACTCTCTTTTGGCGGATTGATTCCTTTTGATTAGTTTTGATATCATTTCGATATCAAAACTATACTATTATGGAAAAGATCGTTAAACCCGTCTCCGGCTATCTGGCCATCGTTCTTGGCATTATTGCCTTCCTTGCAGCTGTCTACCTGTTTCTGGTAGGAACGCAAACAGGTACAGGCATTTTTACATTGCTGGGAATCGTCTTTTTTATCGCGTTCGTCTTCACTGTAAAAGGCATTATTATAGTGAACCCCAATCACTCACGCGTACTGACCTTCTTTGGTAAGTATATCGGTACCGTAAAAGAAAACGGCTTAATGTGGGTAAACCCCTTCTACAAAACAGCCCATCTTTCCCTGAGAGCGCACAACCATAATGGTCAGCAGCTGAAAGTGAATGATAAGATGGGGAACCCCATCGAAATTGCCGCTGTAACTGTATGGCGGGTTACCGATACGTATAAGTCATCATTTGAGGTGGATAACTATCTGCAGTATGTGAATGTGCAGAGTGAAGCGGCTGTACGCCACCTGGCGGTAAGCTATTCTTATGACAGAATGGAAGATACCGACGTTGATACGGATATCACCCTGCGTGATGGCGGCGACAAGGTAAATGAGATGCTGGAAAAAGAATTGAACGAACGCCTGAGTCCTGCCGGTATCACAGTACTGGAAGCACGTATCAGTCACCTGGCTTATGCACCTGAAATCGCCGGCGCAATGCTGCAACGTCAGCAGGCGACAGCTATCGTAGCTGCACGTACTAAGATCGTAGAAGGCGCTGTAGGCATGGTAGAACTGGCACTCGACAGATTATCACAAAAGGAAATCGTAGTTTTGGACGAGGAGCGTAAAGCTGCCATGGTATCCAATCTGCTGGTAGTGCTTTGCGGCGAATCAAAAGTAGCGCCTGTTGTAAATACAGGTACCCTCCATCAATAACCAGGTAAATAAGGGGTATGGCGGATAAGAAAACATTTGTATTAAGGATTGATACCCAAACATATGAAGCAATTGAGAAATGGGCTGCGGATGAGTTCAGAAGTATCAATGGTCAGCTGGAGTGGATCATACACCGTGCACTGAAAGAAGCAGGACGTACGGTTAAAACAGGGCCTGAAAAGCCGCCCAAAAAGAATGACCCGGCATAACTAGCTGCCGCAACATCATTTAAAACAGGAAGGCCTGATCTGTAACAGATCAGGCCTTCTTTATTATACAGTGAGGTAAATCCTTCATTTACTATTTCCTCGCTTTCTGCATAGGGTTGCCACCTGTGGATGCACCACGTATGCCTTGTGACTGGCGGAAGAGCTCAAAGCGGGATGGAGCTGCTGCACGTGGCCAGCTATTGTTAGTCTCGTCAATATCAGCTGTCTCACGCAATGGATCCAGTTTAACGCTTACCACTTCTTTATCCTTTGCGAAAACTTTCGTTACACTGTTTTCATTTTTACGCCAGATATAAGCAGAAATACGGTCTGTTTCCTTTGTACCATCTGCAAATGTCCATTCGATGATCAGCGGCATTACCAGTCCGCCTACGTTAGAAAAAGACAGTTCATAGAAATTCTTTTTGCTTTCATACAAACGTTTTTCTTCAGGTGTCAGGCCGGCAGTAAATGCATCGTAAGCGGATTTATCTTCAGGGGTTACTTCGAAACGGTTCCATTTTACATAGAAGTCCTGCAGACTTGTATCCTTGTCCACTTCGAAAGTCATACCAGCAGCCTTGTTACGTGCACGGGAAATATGATCCGCAGCACGGTCATACTTCGCTTTTGCTTCCGCTTTGCTGATCTGTGGATCTTTGGTGTCAAGACGATACCATTTCACGCTGTCCAGAGAGATGTCAACTGGTTCGGTACCGAAGAACCATCCACGCCAGAACCAATCCAGGTCAACGGCAGATGCATCTTCCATTGTACGGAAGAAATCAGCAGGTGTCGGATGTTTGAATGCCCATCGGCGTGCATACTCACGGAAGGCGAAATCAAACAGATCTCTGCCCATTACTGTCTCACGCAGAATGTTCAGCGCTGTAGCTGGCTTAGCATATGCATTCGGACCGAACTGAGAGATATCTTCAGAGTTAGTCATGATAGGCTCCAGCTGATCTTTCGGCATCTTCATGTAATCAGTGATCTTGTAAGCAGGACCACGGTTGGAGGGGAAGTTGTTATCCCACTCCTGTTCTGTCAGGAACTGGCAGAAAGTGTTCAGACCTTCGTCCATCCATGTCCACTGACGCTCGTCAGAGTTTACGATCATCGGGAAGAAGTTGTGACCAACTTCGTGGATAATCACCCCGATCATACCGTTTTTGGTAGCTTCAGAGTAAGTTCCGTCTTTCTCTGCGCGACCGTAGTTAAAGCAGATCATTGGATATTCCATACCATTGGCAGCTTCTACAGAGATCGCTACAGGATAAGGGTACGGAATAGTATGTTTGGAATAAGTCTTCACAGTATGCGCCACTACTTTAGTAGAATAGCGGTTGTACAGTGGATACGCTTCAGGCCCATAGTAAGACATCGCCATTACTTTTTTGCCTTCCACGTTGGTCGCCATTGCATCCCATACCAGACGGCGGGAAGATACCAGGGCGAAGTCACGTACATTGTCAGCCTCATATACCCATGTCTTACGAGCATTCGCATGACCTGTCAGTGCTTTATTCGCTTCATCCAGCGTCACTACCTCGATAGGTTGTTTCGCAGTCTGCGCCTGCTGCCAACGCTGGTATTGTGCGCCGGTCAGTACTTCTTTGTAGTTCTGGCATTCACCGGTAGCACCTACGATATGATCAGCCGGTACGTTCATGCTCACATGGAAGTTTCCGAAGGTCAGGGCAAATTCACCACGACCGGTGAACTGCTTGTTCTGCCATCCCTGGAAGTCAGAATATACTGCCAGACGAGGATACCACTGTGTGATCGTGTACAGGTAGTTTTTATCTTCCGGGAAGTATTCATAACCACCGCGGCCACCCTGTACCATACGGTCAGAGATATTGTACCACCACTCTACCTTAAAACGGAGCTTCTGGCCCGGTTGCAGGGTCTGTGGCAGATCGACACGCATCATGGTCTGATTGATGGTATAAGGCAATGCCTTACCACTTTCGTCAGTTACCTTTACGATGTTCACACCGAAAGCCTTGCTACCTGGATTACCGAGTAAACCGTTTACCGTACGCATGCTCATTCTTTCTGACATGGTACTGCCATCAAAGCTGTTGTTGTCGCTTTTCAGGTCATGCTCATTCTCATCGAGCTGTAACCAGATATAGGTCAGCGGATCGGGAGAATTGTTAAAGTAGGTAACGGTTTCCGCACCAGTGAGCTTCTGCTGCTCATCATCCAGGGTAGCAGTAATGTCGTAGTCAGCCCGTTGCTGCCAGTATTTTGGTCCGGGTGCGCCGGAAGCAGAACGGTACATGTTTGGATCTGCGATCATCGTACCCAGCTGTTCAAAGCGGTTACCATGATTAGAGCCAGGATTCTGCGCCTGCGCCACGGCCGTCATAAAGCCCAGGGCAAGCGCCAGTCTGAAGGATTTTTTTCTCATAAACAAATCTATATTTCAAAGGTCGCAGCTGGTTGAATACTGCTTACTTAACCATTAATTCTTTAAACCGCTCAGCGGCCATCATAAAGGCAATCCCAAAAATAGCGGAAGAGAGAAACATATTCCAGTCTCTTCGTTTTACCCGGGTAATATTGACAATAATTCCTGCCAGTAGCAATACACCTGTAACGATCAGTATCTGACCAAATTCCAATCCGAGATTAAATGCCAGTAAGGGTGTAACAACATTTGTCTGTGTTCCCAGTAAACTTTTAAGGTAACCTGAAAAACCCATTCCATGGATTAAGCCGAAAAAGCCTGCAAAAAAGTAGTTGATCTGCAGCTTAACCGGCACAGTCTGCTTCCTGATGATATTGGAAAATGCGGTAATAAATATAGTGACAGGTATCAGGAATTCTATCAGTTTACTACTGATATGTACCACATTCGTCACGCTCAATGCCAGGGTAATAGAGTGCCCTATCGTAAAAGCAGTAACCAGCACCAGCACTTTTCGCCAGTCTTCAAGCAGGTAAATGGCACACAGGGCGGCAATAAACAGAATATGATCTATGCCCTCCCAATCCACAATATGCTGCCACCCCATCTGAAAGTACATCACAAACTCATTCATTACCCTATATTTGTTGCTAGTTTCAGTAATTATACAAAGCTCATCTTAATATTTAAAATTTTTTAGGCAAGTGGGGGTATTATTATATAAATGGTTGGTTTCGGCCTGGATGGTATTCCATCCATTTTACGTAAGTGTTACAGAAATAACGTATAACAAATCCGGTAACGAGCTGGAAATCAGTTGCCGCATCTTTGCAGATGACCTGGAAAATACCCTTAGAAAGCAGTCTAAAACCCCGCTGGATATCATTCACCCGGCCAACAAAGCCGCTACTGACAGTCTGATTGCCGGCTACCTGCGCAATCACCTCTTCGTAACCACCGATGGTAAACCAGTCCGCCTGCAATACCTCGGGTATAAAATCGAAGAAGAGGCCGCCTGGTGCTTCCTTGCTGCCGAAAATATCCCTGCCTTTAAAACCGCACATGTCAGGAATAATGTGCTCTATGATGAACACCCTAACCAGATCAACATGATCCATGTTATCCAGAACGGTGTCAGAAAAAGTACAAAGCTGGACAATCCCAAGGCGGACGCCGACTTCTCCTTCTGATTATCGTCTGTCGATGAACTTGATAGGTTTCCTGCTGCCTTCAGGGAACTGCATCTTCATGACGTCAGCCTGAGAACAGTAACGTACCTGTGGTATCACACGCAGTTTTGCCTGTAAATACGAACGAATCTTCCTGTCTATATCCTCTGTTTCCGCTACCGGCCAGAGATGCAGCAGGATCTCGTCTGTACCTATTTCATTGGAAAATACCTCCACCACAAACTCCTTCACTTCTTCCATATCATTCAGGAGATCAAACAAAGCCGGCGGATATAATGTCGTGCCTTTATACTTGATCATCTGTTTACGGCGACCGATCACCGGTGACAAACGCATCGTATGCCTTCCACAGGAACAAGGTTCCTGAAAATAACGGCAGATATCCCCTGTTTTATAACGCAGCAAGGGCATCCCTTCCACTCCCAGGGTCGTAATGGTGACTTCCCCATCCTGATTCGGTCCTACCGGCTGATTATTATCATCCAGTAATTCTATATACAGTAGTTCCGGGTGATGATGCCCGCCCTGACCTGCATTACATTCTGTAAAAGCTGTCTGCATCTCAGTGGATGCATACGTTGAATACAGCTTGATGTCCCATTGTTCTGTGATCTTCTTTCCCAACACATTCAGCGAAAAATCCACATTACGGATATTCTCCCCTATACATACCGCACTTTTCACCGATGAAGCGTTGATATCGATATTATGCTCTTTCGCAAAAGCAATCAGCTTTACAATAAAAGACGGTACTGCTACAATGGTAGTCGGCTGTATCCTGCTGATATTCTCCCATTGCAGGGAAGGTACACCCGGACCTACGCGCAGTACGCCGGCGCCCAGTTTACGGATACCATTGTAATAAGCCATACCGGCCATAAACTGACGGTCCAGTGTCAGCATCAGCTGGTAAATATCGTTTTCTGTACCACCGGCACAGCAGAAGGAAATGTATTCATTGTAACTCAGGCGCTCCTGGTCTTTCTGTGTCAATGCAATGATCACAGGGTTGCCCAAAGTGCCTGAAGTAGTTGTATATTCAGCGATCCGGCTCTTATCCACACAAAGGAAATCCCAGTTCTGCTGTTGCAGATGTTCCTTTGTAACGGGTGGTATCAGCCAGAGATCATTCAGCGACTTAACAGTGGAAGGTTGTATACCATGCTGCGCAAACCATTCTCTGTAGAAAGGAGAAAACTGACGCAGATAGCCCAGCAGGCGCAGTACTTCTGTTTCCTGATATTTCCTGATGGCAGCTGTAGATTGCAGTTCAATGTCGGGTATGTACATGGTTGTCGGTTTTCAGACCTCTATCAACACCATAGCAACAGCGGTTGCTTTTATATGTGATAGAGAGACATGTATCTGTTTAATCTGTAATTCACTATAACTGGCAACTGCCGTACCGGTCAGCTGTAGTAAAGGTTTTCCTGTCTCGTTATTGACAATCTCTATTTCGTTGAAGTTGATCTTGCCATGCCCCCAGCCTGTACCCATTGCTTTGAGAAAGGCTTCTTTGGCGGCGAAACGGGCAGCATAATGTTGTGCAGGATGCACCTGCTGCTCGCAGTAAGCTATTTCATTTGCTGTAAATACCAGGTCACGGAATCCTTTTCCCTTCTCTATCTTCACCGCAATGCGGTCTACTTCAACAATGTCGGTACCAATTCCGTAAATCATGATTATTTGCTTTTAGCGCATTTTTCAAGCTGTTTGCGGATATGCTTTTCTTCTCCTCTCGTCGCTATGACTTTGGTCAAAGCCTTTTTATAATAGGCCGTGGCTGCGGTATAATCTTTCCTTTTGAACATATAATCTCCCGCCAGTACATAAGCATGATAGTATTCCGGATTGAGGCTGATCAGTTGTTGCACATCAGCATCCTTACCATCCATGATATCGGTCTTAATCTTACGGAAGGCTACAAATGACTGGTAGTCCTGCGTTTGCAGGAAGGGATCCGCCGCGATCGTCTGTGTGCTGTCATACACCTCATGATCGTATTGCAGGCCCTTCATACTGAAAATAGAATCCAGGTTATACGCCACAAACTTACCCAGCTGCCAGGGCGCTGTAGATACCCATACCATTTTCTTTTTCGGTTCGAAAACGATAGAGTGATGTGCAATAAACTGATTGATCGCTCTTTCATTCCCCATACCGATATTCCTTCCACCCATACCGGCGCGGTCACGAAGGATATCCACCGTTTTCTGCACCGTGTTCGGACCTTTCTCTTTCAGCAACTGTGATAAACGATTAAAGCGGTAACCGGAAGCAGTTTCCTCCCGCTGTTTGATATTCTTTTCTTCCTTCGCCAGACCAGCACCCTGGAAGTGATTGGTACAGGTGATGAACTGGTCTTTCGGATCGTACATATCCATTTTCTCAGGCGTCTTCTCTATGATAGCCGCACGGTTGTCTTCTGCAGAACCTACCAGGAAAGACTCTGATACGAACATCTTATGTTTATTGGCAATGGTCCAGGCTTCGTCGATTGTTTTCGCATACTGCAAAATCTCTCTTGCTACCAGCGATACGGGCGTAGCCGAACCGGTAGGGATATCACTTTTATCCGCATTGATGGTTACCGTCAGTCCTTTTTCGTTCATACCGGAAGTCACGCCTGTAAAGCCGCCCCATGTTACCATCATAAAGCGGTAACCTTTCTCCGGATGATAGAAAGCAACGATTTTATCTTCTGCGAATTTGTCTCCTACATAAAAATCAAAGTTACGACCGATGATCAGGTTGCTGTCCGCAGACGCCCCATCCCAGGTACCGAAAGAAGTACAGGCTACCAGCGCCATATTCTGTAAGGCATGCCCGATGTCATGCGCCGCATGGTAGTTGAGCAGCCGCTCATAGTTGGAACCGATGAAATCGTATTTATCAGAAGCCGAAAAAGAGATCCCATAGATCTCTTCTTTATTTTCTTCAGCGATGTTATCAGCGAGATTTCTGTTGAAGAAACCAACGAAATAGCGCAGGAATTTCAGATAAGACTGCGAAGGGATCATTTTCTTAATCTGATCGGTAAAATGGTCCTCCTGGCGTTTTACCAGTTCGGCCGTCAGTCTACCTTCCACAACGCCCCTTTCAAATGGCTTCCCTTCTACATACAGTTCATAAAGGCCACTCTCACTCTTACGGAACCAGCTGTTACCGAGTGTATAGCTGCTGCTGTCCAGTGCTTTACGTTCCCATTGCAGGGATGATTTATCGGCTATTTCCGGCGGATCAATATGCGATACACTCATCACATAGACCACCAGTATGATAATCAACAGTAAGATCGTGCCGGTAATGTATAACAGCGCCCTTCCCAGTTTACGCCATCCGTTCCGTTTTTTTCCCCTTTTCAGTGCCATCGCTCAGTTTGTATTTATGCTGCGTTAATATCTTTTATCAGCTTTTCCATGCCCAGCAGTACCGAACTTGTCACCACTGCCGTCATCGTTACGCCCAAAATTCCATGCAAGTTCAGGTTTTGCCCGGTAAGATACAAATTGGGTAGACGAGTGGCAGCGGAAATGACTGTTTTTAAGGGGTCATTGGCATCTTTAGCCACCCCGTACATACTCCCTTCCGGCATTGCCAGGTAGTCCCTGTAGGTCAGCGGTGTAGAAGCATAATAGGCATGTATGCAGTCCCGCAGACCCGGATATTGCTTTTCTACCAGGTCCAGCAGTTTCTCTGACTTTTCCTTCTTAAATGCCTGATAAGCGGCATCTCTTTCATCCGGACAGGAATCCGTATTAAAAGTGTCATGCCATTCCGCTACATCGGCATATCGCATGTAGGTCATGATAGACAGATTATCGGCATATTCTTCTTTGCCGGTACCTGCCGCGACGAATAAGGCGTAGGTATTAGGCCAGTTGTCAGCCGTATAATGTACCCCATCCCAGGCATTATCAGACGCGTGATGGTAGTAATTGAAATTTTGATATCGGAATGTACCCGGCTTCAGTACGACATTCAGCATGAACGTACCGGGTGTATTTTCCAGGCTCTGCAATCTGCTGCGGTATGCATTGCGCAAGCTTACGCTTTCTGTCATCTGCATGGTTATAGACGGATGTAAACCCGAAATGTAATGGCGTGCGCTTACTTCTTCACCGTTCTCCAGTACAATATGATCTACCTTACCGTCAAACTCCACAATACGTTTCACAGCTGTATTGCGGATGATCGTGCCTCCATTGTCTTTGATAATTTTATTCAATGCCCGGGAGATCTGTGAACCGCCGTCTACACACTTCCAGGAGCTTTCAATATAACTATGCTGTACCAGGGCATGTACATAAAGCGGTGTTTTCCCCTGTTCTCCGGCATATAACAGGTTATTGCCTGCCAGTACCTGTCGCAGCCGCTCATTATCGGTAATGCTGGAAAGGAAGTCATAGGTATCCAGTTTCATGACACTCTCCTTCTCCCGGTAATCTCCCATCCGCAGGTTAAATAGCGGGAACTTACCGCATACCTCCTTCATCTTCTCACAGTATGCATGTAATGCTTCTTTTTCACCAGGAAAGTCTGCTAATAACTGCCGCATGAAATTATCATAGCCCTGTGCCAGTTTATACACTTTCTGCTCTTCCCCGAAATGAATATGATCGAAACCATCCATTTCCATCCGTTTCAGTTTCATCGAATCCAGGATACCCAGATAGCGGAATACCTGGTTCAGGGTCTGTCCATCCTCTAAACCACCTACATAATGTACACCTGAATCGATAATCGCTTTGTCACGTGAAAAGGTTTGCAAACAACCGCCTATTTGCCTGTTCTTTTCATAAATACAGACACGGTAACCATTCTTGCTGAGAATGGCTCCGCAAACAAGGCCTCCCAGCCCGCTTCCTATTATAACTACATCATACTGCATTTACAGGGGATAACTTTTTGATGATGAAAATTACGTTTGAGGTATATTTTGTGTTGTCTATCTGTTCCATCACTGCACCATTTGCAGTAACGATTTCCCTGATCCGGGAAGATGAGAAGAAAGACAAGGGTTTATCTTTAGTTTTATTAAAGCCAATCAGCTTTGTAGAAAAGAACTCTGTCAACTTGGTGCCTTCATGGCGCTCTTTCAGATCCGCATCGCCATCACGCACAATGATAACGCCACCTTCATTCAATTGACTGATACAGGCTGAAAGCACTTTTTCCTGCTCTCCCGGCTGCAAATAATGCAGCACGTCACTGATCACAAAAGCATCGTACTTTTCGAAAGTATAATTGGTAATATCTGCATGTTCAAAGCTGACATGCTCATTGCGCAGGTAACAATGTTGTGCGGTCGTAATTTTCTCTTCGTCATAATCCAGTCCTTTTATTTCTCTTTCTGCGGATAACCAATGCAGCATATAGCTCATGAATCCGTACCCGCAACCAATATCCAGGATACGTCCCTGCCTTGGCAGTAACTGATCAAACAATGCATAGTTACCTTCCAGTTTTGTTTTGATACGCATGTACCATTCCAATACCGGACCTTTGTAGATATAGCTATACACTAACTGTTCACGGAAATAAGCAGGGATTTCAGTTGCCCGGCGTACCTGTTCATATTCTGCTTTAAAATAACGGCTGATCTGTTTAGTACGTGCAGCATACCCCTCACCCCAGCTGCTATCACCGGCTTTGATCCTTGGCAGGTATTTGATCGTAATGGTACCATCCTTCAACAGAAAATCATTCTTGCTCATTGTATAAGCAGTACCATGCAACACTATCGGCAGCACATCCAATCCCAGTTGCTCTGCAATATAAAACGCACCTTTGTGGAAACGTTTTACACTGGCATCAGTAGAGCGTGTGCCTTCAGGATATACTACGATCGAATAACCTTCTGCTACCTTTTGTCTCAGTTTTTCGATACTGCCTTCTGCCCCTTCTGCTACCGGATAATAATCCCCCATACGCACAACAGCTCCAAATACCGGTGAATTCCAGACCCATTCACTCGTCAGCAGTATCACCTTTGAATGCAACATGGTAGAGATCAGTATATCCAGGAATGACTGGTGATTACTGATGATTACGGCTGGTGTATCCAGTTGTTCTCCTAACGGATTGATGATCTTCTTTTTCACATTGCCCATGATATAAATCACAGAGCGGGTGTAAGCAGATAAAATACGATGGTAGAGATATTTGGCTTTTTCTTTTTTCTTAAACGGATTGAATTTCACCAGCACCCAGCCTATTACGGTTAATACCAGGCATCCTATGGTGAAATAAGTAAAGGAGAATACTGATTTTGCCCAGCCATGCAAGGTCCAGGGAGCCCTGCCTTTACGTACACGGTTTGTGATCAGCCAGTTAAATAATAAAGGTATCAATACCTGTGAGGTAAGTACCACACAGCTGATACCGATGATGGAAATCAGCGCAACAGATTTCAGAGACGGGTGTTGTGCGAATATCATCACACCAATACCTAATATCGTCGTCAGTGCTGATAAAAAGATGGAAGAACGGAAAGAGGCCAGATTCTCTTTCTTCCCATATTTATATTCCTGCAACAAACCATCCATGGTGAAGATGCTGTAATCATCGCCTAAACCAAAGATGAACGTACTGAGAATGATGTTAACAATATTGAATTTGATACCGAACAGTCCCATGATCCCTAATATCCACACCCAGCTGATAAGCATGGGGATAAATGTGATCAATGCCAGTTCTATACGGCCATAAGATATCAGCAAGGCTAAGAATACCAGTAAAGACGTCATCCAGGCAATACTGTTAAATTCATCACGGATCACAACCGCCAGCCGGTTTGCTACATACTGCTTATCAAAGATGGTGGTATGCTCCAGTTCTCCGAAAGCCTTGTACACAGCTTCCTTCTGTGTTGGATCTATTTTCAGCAATGTTACCAGTGATACACTGCCTTTCTTCTCCGTAATAAAGTCACCCAGATTACCTGCACGCAGCGATTGTAACTCATCTTCAGGGATGACTGTAAAATCCTGCTGTAACCATTGTTCAAAAGGTCCGAAAGCCGCCAGTTTATATCCGACTGCCGGGCCATGCTGTTGCAGATAATTAATCAGTAATTGCTTTTTCTCAGGTGTCCAGTAGTTATTCCAACGTTGTATCCGTTGTTGTTGTTCCTGTTTTGAGAACAACAATGTATTGACGCCTGCGTATTTTTTGATGACACCCTCTTGTTGTAACTGATGTACCCGGGCCTGCAATTTCTCACTGTTCTGTAATGCATCTTCGAGATCTTTACCATCTGTTACCAGGTAAACAGATTGTGCGGTATAGGCATTGATCTGATTAAACTTCGTTTCAGCTGCCTTCAGTTCGGGCCGCATGAAATTCATACGCATCATATCACTCTCAAATCCCACCTTACCGGAGGTAAAGAAGAAAAACACGGTAAGTACCAGTATAACTATGACCAGCGCTTTATTCTTTTCCGGTCTGTATCCCGCCAGTTTATCCAGCCAGGTATGTGCATGTGCATCCTGCTGTACAGACTGACGACCCAATACAATCCAATGTGGCAGGAATATCAGGGAAAACAGTGCCGCACCGATCAGACTGTATGCAGCAAACAATCCAACATCCCGCAGCATAGGGGAATGTACAAACTGCAGACACAGAAATCCGCCTACAGTGGTGAAACTACCGATCGTCATCGGTTCCGCCAGATCGCGGATCACTTCACGGATATCAGGCGTATGACGATGATGATTGAAGATGTGCAGTGAGTAGTTAACCGCAATACCCAGTACCGCCGCCCCTACGCCCAATGCAATCCCGGAAATACTATGCTGTGTCAGCGCGATGATCGCAATAGAGAAAAGACCTCCAAATGCAACAGGCAGCATGATCACAATCGGTGCACGTTTTCTGCGGAAGAAAAACGCAATCAGTACTACCAGCAAAGTGATGGTAATACCCAGTGTAAGGAAGGAATCCTGTTTGATCTGGGTGGCATTCCCTGCAGAAACAGCCGCCGCGCCAAAGTAAAAGGCGGTCGTGTTAACAGAATACTGTTGCAGGGTATTTATTTCCAGCTGTAATCCATTCAGCAATACCTTGTTCCTAGCCGTGGCGCTAGGTGGATTAGCAGGTGTAATGAACAGCAATAGGTGCCGCTGGTCTTTGCTCATGACAAAGCCATCATACAGTTCAAACTGTTCATCATATTGCAGATGCTGCAGCTTTTTAATACCCAGCCAGGACATCCCTACCGGATCTGCTGCAATGACTTTCTTTACGACAAGTCCTGCGGGGGAAATAAGTGTATGGTAATTATTTTCCAGCGTTTGCTGCAACCTGTCAGGCATGATCAGGGAATCAATCTGCCGGTAGTCTTTTTCTTCCAGGAATACGGGCAGGTGTTGCTGTATCACCTGCATCAGGTCAAGCACCGTATTATCCTCGACTCTTGACTGAAAGTATTTTATATGGTCCGCATATTTCGCATTCACGGTATCCGTGAACGTCTGTGCAAAAGCGGTCAGACTATCCGGTTGCGGTGCCTGTGTGGTATCTTTCTGAGAGATGATCACCACAAGTTTATCTGCAAAACGCGAATCATTAAAGACCTGTTGCAGTTTATCCAGTGCTTTGTCTTTCGGCAGAATACGGGTTATATCTTCTTCCAGCTCGATGCGGGAGGCAAAGAAACCAGCCAGCACGAAACTGACGATCGTACAGATCCACAGCCAGGCTTTATGCCGGTTAAAGAAATCATATATGCTTACGAATAACTTACCCATATTGCTTAATACCGAATACTAACGTACCTGTCGCTGTCTGGCCGGATCGTTTCGGAAAATGGCCAGCAGCACATATACGATCAGTGTCACCAAAACACCGGCGGCTACTGCCAGCGTACAGGCTCCTGTTAAATATTGAAATAAATTCTGTTTGATGATGTCCAGTGATAAATTCGTGCTGAAAGGCAGCAACAAACTCCCATCCTTCACCCATAGTCTGCCGGTGGCAAAACTGGCGAAGATCACAAACGGGATCATCGGCGGCAGACTCACATGACAGGACATAAATACCAACGCCTTGTTCAGCCGGAACAACACCGCCAGCGCCATCGCCGTTACCATCTGGAAACCCCAGATAGGTACAATACCCATAAATACGCCAAAGCCGATGGATATGGCTTTTCTGAAATTAGACTCTTCCTTGTTCAGTACATGGTCGTACCACATACTTCGCCAGTTCTCCGCCTTCATCAGATAACGGAAGAAATCCCTCGGTTTGATGTAAAGAAAAGCAATTGTTACCAGTACCGTATTCAACACACTGATACGGGAGAAATCCCGGAAGGGGCGGAAATGAGAAACCCTTTCTTCCGCAGGCGGATAGTATACTTTTATCGGCGCCCAGTCAATTTTAATACCTTTCCAGGCACTTCTCACCAGCACCTCTATTTCGAACTCATATTTGGTACACCAGAAGCGCATCTTGCGCATAGCATACACCGGATACAGGCGATAGCCGGATTGTGTATCCGGTCCTTTCAGTCCTGTTTCCACATAGAACCAGAAGTTAGAAAATTTATTAGCGAAGGTATTCTTACCCGGCATGTTTTCCTGTTGCAGATTACGCGCGCCGATCACAATTGCCTTCTGCTCTGTTTCCAGTTTCTCCAGCATAACCGGCAGATCAGACGCGAAATGCTGTCCGTCGGCATCTATCGTGATCACATAATCATATCCCTGCTCAACAGCGTAGCGGAAACCACGGCGCAAAGCGATCCCCTTTCCTCTGTTAGGCGTATATTCCACACGCTGTATCTGAGGAAATCTATCCAGGATATCGGCAGTTTCGTCGGTACTACCATCATTTACGACAATGACATGGGAAGTATAAGAAAGTACGTCTCTTATAACGGATTCCAGCGTTTTGGCATTGTTGTAGGTCGGCACCAGTACGGCTGCTTTCCGGGCAGTGAACTGATCGTTATATTTTGTCGTATCGGTCATTGTGCTTCAACAAATGTTCCCTGGAATTTCATAAAAGTGAGCGCTTCATATTTCAGGGAAGCTGTCACTTTTATTTCACCTTCCTGCAGTTTGTACTGAATTTCGGTCACTACAAGCGGATGTGCATTTGGATCGATCATGTTCAGGAACTTCATATTGGCAGACTTCTTCAGTACTACTTTGTGCTGCAACATCAATTCCAGCAGTTCCTGTACAGTTTGCATCATGCAAACACCCGGTACTACAGGACGGCCAGGAAAATGACCTTCAAATATGGGATGTGCCGCATTCCATGATAGCTGATAAATACCGCTCACCTCTGCCACATGCGCCTGCTCAATTGTATATAATTTTCCGGCTAACATCATTTCTGTACGCGTTGTAGTGAAATATTAAATTTAAAACCCTGATGACGGATATTGATCGTATCCGGTACACCAGTTGTATAATGAGTCAGCCACGCTTTTACCACCGGCTTGCGCTTAGAAGATTTTTCAATCCTTTCCAGCTGCTCACAGGTACTATCCGTAATGTAATAGTTGTTCCCTTTTTTCGTAGGCACTACGACATAGTGATAGTTACTGTCCTGTTTCACAGTTGCCCGACTCAGATCAGGACGCAGCAGCACCAGTTCAAAATCACCACGCAGGGTTTTTACCACTGCTTTTTTATCCATCTTATCCAGCATGTAATGCTTTACAAAACGGCCATCCTTTGTGAACTCAAAATCAAAAAACTTAAAGCCCATCTCGTTCGCAAATACCACCCGTAAACTACTGTCAGGCATTTGCTTGAAGAAGAGCAGACCGCTAAGGTGATGTTTTAACACATCTACCTGCGTACTGTATAATGTATTTGTAAACTGCGGACGGAACTTTGTGATACACTGTACATCCCCACTGCTCTGCTGCAGATTTTTATATGCAGAAGAACAACCGGACAAAAGGCCCATCAGCAGCAGACTATTTAACAGCAAAGACCGCATCAGCAATATTTACATTCATTTGTTTATGCAGGAAGCTGATGCTGGTATCATCCCCACCGGCTTCATACATTTCAATCTTTGATACGGAATAATCCTTCTTATCTACCAACAGATGAATAGACTTGAAATACTGAGACAATGCCTTATTTACCGGTGTCATTTCCAGCAGATAGGATTGGCCGTTTTCCAGTACGCGGGTGTTGAAGTCCGCGTTATTCACAATATTTCCCTGTACGCAGTCTATTGTGATCTTATTGATCTGTTCAAACAGCTTATTACCTTTGGTAGAAACACGGTTCTCTTTCTGTCCGTCTTTTACCTTGATATCTTTTCCATTCATCACCAGCAGGTAGTAGGAAGGTTGTGCATATTCCATACGCACTTTATTTTCCTTCTTGAACCAGAACTTCCCTTTGGAAGTGATCTTGTCTGCCAGCATACTGAGGTTCTTTTCCTGCACAAAATCACACTGTATGGACTGTGTCGCCTGTGAAGCCTTTGCAAACTGTTGTTTGAAAGCGGCTACGTCAGCCACCGGTTTAAAACCGGTCTGCGCCATCATCGGGAGGGTGCTCACGATACAACCCAATATCAAAAGCCATCTACGCATAAGCGGGTATGTTTAACAATTTGTCAATTCGTTCTATTGTATATCCTTCCTTCTTCAGATATTGTATCAATTCAGGCAGTACCTGTGCGGTTACTTCCATTGAATCGTGCATCAGCAATACAGCTCCGGGACGGATGCCTTCCTTTATTCTGCTGAACAGCGCTGCTTTGTCCTTTGCTACCGTATCCAGCGAACGGATATTCCAGCCGATAGGTGTGTATGCACCTCGTCTGATCGCTTTCGCCAGGTTTGGATTGGTTACGCCATACGGTGGACGAAACAAACGGGGACGTTTACCGGTGACATTTTCCACGGCCCTATCCATTTGCTGTAGTTCAGCCAGCATCTTTGCCGGACCAAACATATCAAACCAGAAATGGTGGGAAAAACTATGATTACCGATCACATGTCCCTCTGCATCTATACGACGCAATAAAGCCTCTCTTCCCCCTATCCGGTCACCGATACAAAAAAAAGCAGCTGTTACCTGCGCTTGTCTGAGTATATCCAGGATAACAGGTGTATAGGCTTCCAGCGGCCCATCATCAAAGGTGATGGCGATCTTTTTTTCCTGTGTATCGGCGGCACATACCACCGGAACGTAGAAACCGGATGCTATATTACAGGCTCCCCATACCAGCGCTGCCACATAAGGGACAGGTAATAACAGGAACAACCACCAGGGCAATGTCAGCCAGAGATTGTGTACCAGCAGTGCAACTGCCAGCAACACGAACAGGCCGATATTTGCAGTACGGTGTGTTAGCATGCGGTTAACAGGATCAGCGAGTGATGCGTTTGTTTGTAATGATTGTAGATCAGTACTTTTTTAATCTCCGTTGGCGCTGTTCCCCTGAACATGGCAGCCGCAGCTATCTGCTGCTCTGCGATCACTTTCGCACCCAGCCACATGCCAAAAGAGGCGGCAGTAGGATATTCGCCACAGAGATGTTTAAAACAGGCTACGGGTTTACCCGCCAGTGCATTATTCTCCATATGCTCATACCATTCATCTCCGCTGGCATCGCCGTTACGGCCGTTGATCATCAGACTGACTTCATCCTCGCTGCAATTGTGCGCAGCCAGAAAAGCAGCTATATCAGCCGCAATTTCAGCTTTCCCTGCCGGTTTGTACAATGTGGTCACCCCGGTCAGTTTAGCCTTTGTATTCGCCCCTTTTTCAGTTCCCAGCACAAAAAAGGCTGCCCCCTCTCCTGCTACGGTGCCATGTGTCTGGCTGTGTAACAGGGATGCAGGTGTAACAGGCTCTTTTTTATACAGGTCGAAACGGGAAAGGATATTAAAACTGTGATTGGTCAGCTCGTCCATTGCACCGGTCAGGATAATGGCGGAACGGCCTTCCTTTAAGATCATCAGTGCATCCAGCAAGGCGCTTTCAAAAGAAAAGCCTTTGTGCACAAATGTGTTGTTGTAGCCATGACAACCCAGCATCAGTGCGATCTGTCCGGCTACTGTATTGTGGGTGGATTGGATGAACGCGGTAGGCGTTAACATCTCCTCCTGCTGATTGATCATTTTTGACAGGAACACGCCGGTATCATCCAGGCAACCGTAAGCGGTCCCGGTGATGATAGCGTCGGGTTGCTGTATGCCTGCTTCCTGCAGACTAAGCTGTGCCGCAGCCACGCCCATTTTAATCACGCGGCTCATACGACGTATCAGCTTCACATCTATCCACTGTTTGTAATCAGGCTCGTTTGCTTTCATACGCGCGCCTTCCCAGGGAAGCACATTCGCTGGAAATGTTCCGCCCTGCGCAGTTTCCTGCGGTGATACACAACCGGCTCCTTGTATATAGATGTTCATATTTTTACGATTGCGCGCTTTTCGAAAATACCAGGCTGGAACAGTTACCGCCAAAACCAAAAGAGTTGGACATGACATGTTGCAGCTGATGTCCTGTACTGAATTGTGTGACCGGCGCGAACGGCAGTTCTTTCATCTGTTTACTGAAGTTAGCGTTCGGGTAAATGATACCTTCCTTCACTGCCCAGGCAGAGAATACCGCTTCAATACCACCACTGGCGCCCAGCGTATGACCCGTAAAGGACTTGGTGCTGCTTACCGGTGGATAATGCGGTTCGAAAAGACGTGCAATAGCAGATCCTTCCGCCACATCGTTATTCTGGGTACCTGTGCCATGCAGGTTGATGTAACTGATATCTTCCGGTTTGATACCACTCATTTCCATAGCGCCTTGCATAGCCAGGAAATTACCGATACCATCCGGAGAAGAGGCTGTCTGATGATAAGCGTCATTCGCATTCGCATAACCGCTTAATCTGCACCAGGGCACTTTACCCACAGGCATTTCTGCCGCCAGTGCATCACTTACCAATACCACATACCCGGCGCCTTCTCCCAGATTCAACCCCGTACGGGTATCATCAAAAGGACGGCAGGCCGCCTGGTCCAGGATCATCAGGGTATTAAAACCATTCAGGGTGAAACGGGTCAATGCATCGGTACCACCGGCAATCACCACATCTACCATGTTATTTTTAATCAGCCTGGCTCCGTACATCAGCGCATTTGCGCCGGAGGAACAGGCTGTACTGATCGTTGATATATGATGGCGGATACCCATTGCATCAGCCACCAGCTCCGTAATTGCGCCACATTCGTGGTGTATTACCTGGCTGAGATGACCTTTGGAATTATCCTGCAGATATTCTGCGAAGAACTCTTCCGTTTTGTCCATACCACCTACTGTATTCGCAGAAACAAACCCTACACGGTACTGGCGAATGTCCCCAAGTCCGGTGCTGCGCCAGGCTTCCTCTGCTGCCACACGGCTCAGCAATGCGGTACGGCTGATCTTATCGGGCATCTTCGTCCATCCGGCCAGTGTTTCGTTAGAAGCTTTCACTTCCACTACCGGAAATGTATGTCGGTGTACGGAGTGCAGATACTCCATATGGGCCATACCCGGCTCCATATGTTTGAATGCATTCATGCATTCAGACAGATTATTGCCTATACCGCAGATAACGCCGCCTCCGGCAATCCATACATCCCTATGCATTATTTACTTGTTTGGTGCGCGGTAATGAATTCAGCGATCGTACGCACGGAATAAAATATTTCCGGACCCTGTTCCGGATTGGCAATACGGATGCCATACTGCTGTTGCAGCAATACGATGATCTCCAGCGCATCGATAGAGTCCAGTCCTAATCCATCTTTGAACAAAGGTTGGTCATCTCCGATTTCTTCAGGTTTTACTTCCTGCAGGTTCAGTTGCTCTACGATCTGGGCTTTCAACGCCGCCATCAAATTTTCCATGATTATGTATTACGCTATAATGATTTAAATACTTATTGTTTTTTGCAGATTGTCAGCATTGAATACAACGCTGCCCCCACTGCGCTCTACCCGGTACAGGAATACATCGTACACAGGTCCCATCACTTCCACCCATCCACAGATACAGGCCGCAATAGCTTCTTCTGCAAATAACTGACCGACATAGGCAGCGATAAAATCTGCATCGAAAGTATCCGCAGTAAAAAAGGCGTTTTCTCCTTTGAACCCGTGACGGATGCTGATTTCTCCCATGACGATATTGGACAGTGTATATACAAATAACGCCGGACTGGCAATATCCTTTACTGTATCAAAGTAGCGCAGATCTGTATCCAGACTGGCGCTTTTATTAGCCAGTACCAGCCCTACCCTGTCAGCCGCATAGTTCAACGGCTGCTCTTTCAGCAGTACTTCCGTTGCCAGCCAACCCAGTTTGCTTAAAGGATCCATCTTGTGAAACTTCGGATACTGACCGGAAAAATGATCGTATCCACCACGGAGAAATTCAGGTAATTCCTGTTCCTGTGGCGCTTCCCACAATAATGTACCATCTCTGTACACCCGGTTGTTGCGGATGACACAACTACCCGTTATATATGCCTCGCCGTTATGCAAACTACTTGTCCTGTTTTAAGATTTCTGTTAATTCGATGGTACGTGCAAGTCGCTTCAGTGCAGTATCGTGGTTCTGCACATAAGGATTGCTCATGTCCCATACATATCCCGCCAGTACAGAGCAGATCTGATTCTTTACATCCGGACGTTTCTCAGCAGAGAAAAAGATCTTATCCAGCGTACCGTCATACCAGGCCATTACATAAGAACGGAAAGTATTCACGCCCTGCATGGTTGGCTCCATGTATTCTTTTTCCCAGTCTACCACTTCTCCTTTCAGTTTGCGGATCACCAGTTTCGCTGCTGTCTGCGAGGAAACACAGGCCAAAGTTACGCCGGAAGAGAAAATAGGATCCAGAAATTCTGTTACGTTACCGGTCAGTACAAATCCGTCGCCATAGAATTTATCAGTAGTGGCTGACCAGGATTCCAGTACGCGTGGTTCAAACACAAATTCCACATCGCGGAAACGCTCTCTGGTAAATGGTTCTGATTCCAGCATCGCCCTGTATTTTTCCTCCTGTGTACCCGGGAAGCTGTCAAAGAAAGACGGATCGCCCACGAAACCTACAGAGGTAACCCCTGTTGAGAACGGAATGATCCAGATCCAGGTACCTGGCTGATGTACGACCGCTGTAATGCGGTTTGGTTCATCCGCCATGGAACGACGTTCATCTACTGTGTGTGCAAACAGCGCTTTACGCGGTTGTAGTACGGAATTTTTCTCCAGGTTGAACAGGCGGGGAATCACCCTGCCATAGCCGCTGCCGTCTACAATAAAACGTGCTTCTATCTGGCTTTTATTCCCTTTTATATCTTCTACAGTCGTCACAGAATCTGATCCGTTGAATTGGATATCAGTCACAGTCGTTTCGTAAGACACAGGCACACCCATTGATGCTACGGTATCCGCCAGGGTCTTATCAAAATCAGCCCTTGTCACCTGCCAGGTCCAGTTCCAACCTTCAGTATGCTGTTCTTTGAAGGTAAAGTCACAAACTTTATCACCTTTTACGAACTTGGCGCCAAACTTCTCCTGGAAGCCCTTCGCCTTAATCGCATCGATGAATTTTGCTTCTTCCAGCGCTTCCATACTGCGAGGCAAAAGACTTTCTCCGATCACAAAACGCGGAAATTTCAGTTTTTCCACAATCTTCACGGAGTAACCCGCCTGATGAATAATGGATGCCGCCACGGATCCTGCAGGACCTGCACCGATCACTAATACGTCTACCTTTTCTGTAGTCATGGGATATGTTGTGTTACATGGATTATTTTTTCTTACACTTCAGCAGTGTATAGCTGAGCCCCATCTCGTTGTTTTCCTCTATGATCTGCAATCCTGCATCGTCAATACATTTGAAGAAATCGTCGGTATGGTACATCTGACTGTTACCGTTAGCCATTGCGGTAAAGTAGAGCGAAGTTTGCTGCAGGGAAAAAGCTGCTGCCTTAAAACGCTGTCTGTTCCAGAAAGGCTCCAGGATATAGATAGTACCTGTCTCAGTCAGTGCATCTCCGCAACGTTTCAGGATAGATACGATCTGCTCTTCCGAGAAGCAGTCCAGGAACTGACTCATCCAGATAGCGTCAAATCCGGACGGGAAAGGCAGGCTTTCATCCAGGATATTCGCTTCATGGAAAGAAACGCGGTCGGCTACGCCGGCGTCTTTTGCCCGTTGTGCGGCAATGGCGATCTCACCAGGCAGGTCAAACATAGTTACCTGTACATCCTTGTCATAGGCAGTGCAGGCCAATGTCCATTTACCTGTGTTACCACCGATGTCCAGGAGTCTGCGGGGTTTATTTTCAAATACGATCGGCAATGCCTGCGGAAATGCCAGATCGGAATAATAGTGATCAAAGTCGAACCAGCTTTTTCCTATTTCAGGAGGCAGCAATGGTAATCCCGGATAGATGGTATCCCACGGACCGAGTTCCTTCAGTCCTGCGGGTTTTCCTTCCGTCAGACTTTCCTGCAGATGATTCATACCGAGATAGCAGATATCCTGGGAAAAGTCCATGTTGATGCGGGTCAGTCTGTCATGCAGGATAAAATAACCCGTCTTGGTCAGAATGTATTTTTTGTCTTTGATGATCAGCAGTTCGATACCCAGACCAGCTTCCAGCAATACGCGTACAGCATAACGGGACATGGATACTTTTTCAAGGACCTCTTCGATGGTCAGCCCGGTTTGTCCGGCGTCACTAACAGCCTGCAGGATGCCCATATCACGTAATGCGCGGGTGGCCTGAAATGCTATTGGTGCGAAGGCCAGTCTTAAAGCTGCTTCCTGCGCCTGTAGTGCTGTTTTCGTCTCTTTAGTAAAAAACTCCATTCTGAATTAAGATTAGATTATTTCGAAAATATCATGGCTGCATTACAACCGCCAAAACCTGATACTGTTTTCAGGAAATGCTGCATTGGTCTGCTGCTGATCTGGCTGCTCACCTTTACCGGATGAGGCACTCCCAGAGAGCGGAAACCCAGCGTAGGTATCACAACCTGTTGCTGTAATGCGTGCATACCGATCACGGCTTCTATCAATCCGGCAGCGCCCAGCGTATGCCCGTAATAGCCTTTCAGACTATTCACCGGAATGTCCAGCAGGCCTGCGAGATGCAGTGCTTTGGATTCCATTTCATCATTATACAGCGTAGCCGTACCATGTGCTGAAACAAATCCGATGTCTGCAGGTGTAAGTCCGGAGCCTTTCATCGCCTGTTGCATCGCTATACTAAGTTCTGCGCCGGTGCGGGATGGTCCGGAAATATGGTTAGCGTCATTGCTCACAGCGCCTGCTCCAACACGGATCGCATTCGTGGTGACATGCGCCTGATCACTCGTCAGGATCACAGTAGCCGCGCCCTCTCCCAGTGTTACGCCTTTACGTTCTGCATCAAATGGCCGGCATGGTTCACTGCTGACAGCCTGGAAGGATTGGAAACCGGATAATACAAACCGGGTCACCACATCTGCTCCCGTCACTACCGCATGATCATAACGGCCTGAAAGTATCAGCCTTCTGGCTGTTAAAATAGCCAGCAACCCTGAGATACAGGCGTTGCTGACTACAATCGGATCTTCTTTGTAATTAAAATATTGCGCCACTTTTTTTGCTGTAGCAAACAGCTCCATTTCCTGCAAAGGCGCATCTGCCGGATTTTCCTGCTGTTCCAGCAATTCGATATTTCCTTTTGTAGTAGATACAATGAAAGCAGTCCGCCCATTGGTAATATCGATAGAAGTTCTGTCCAGTGCATTCTGTACTGACAGGATCACCAGCTGCTCAAACTTTGTGTACTGCTCCAGACTTTCGTCATGCCAGCTGCTCTCCAGCTGACCTTCCTTCATCATGGCTGCATAGAATGGCCCTGCGGACATGGTCGGATCGTCATGCAGACCAATCCCGCTCTGTCCGTTACTGACATTCGCAAAGTTTTCTTCTGTTGTTCTGCCCAGCGGAGATAAAATATTATCCGCCACTACGTACACACTTTTCATCTTTTCTCATTGTTAGGAGGAAGTACCTGTCCGTGTTCGGCTTTCCATTTTTCAAAAAATGGAGGAATGGTCAGTTGCAGGGAAGATGTGGGTACATCCAGGAATACCTGCACTGAACTACCATCAGCAACCAGTTCGCCTGTTGCAAAATTGTAGAGTTTATACTCGAACCTGATTTTTGCAGCAGCTGTATTTACATAGGTAGTTTCCACAATCACACGGTCTCCGTAACGGAGCGAGCGTTTGTAGTTACATTGTACATTCACAACCGGAACGGTGTATCCTTCCTTATAAATATCGAGGTATCGCAGCCCGTATTTTTCACCGAAAGCTTCCCTTCCATCTTCAAAATAGCGAACATAATGTCCATGCCATACGATTCCCAAAGGGTCCGCTTCATTGAACTTCACAAGTATATTTGCACGCTCGGTCAATACAAGGCTCATCGTCTTTATTTTTCCTGATTAGTTTGCCATCTGCCAGCTATGGGCATCGGCTATCGCTACTTTTGTATCGGCAGTAGCAGTTGATTTGGATTTCCACTCTTTATATCTTCCATGGTCAATGGAATTGAGTACTTTATAGATCGTGTAGGCCCAGTAATTACGGAAGCCGAAACCCTGTGCCTTACCAGTGATACGTTCTGACAGCAACACTTTTTTAGTGGACAGATCGATCAGGGTAGCGTAGATGTATGCTTCCTTATTTGTTTTGCTCATACCGTCCATGATGAATACCAGACCGATACCTTTTTTACCGGAAAGATCATATTGCTTCACATGTTTCTCGATATCAGCAGTCGTTAATCCTTTGGTCACATCGCCTACGGCGTCTGTTTTGATTTTATCAGGACTAACAGCAGCATTCACTTTTTTTACAGCGTCCAGTGAGTTGGTTACGCTGGCTCTTCTGAAGGTACCCGCTACATCGTACTTTTTGGATTCTACAACGATCACGGAGTTGATTGGTTCGAACTTATTCACAATGTCTGCGCCGGTAGCTGCTTCGCCTTCTACTTTTGTAGCAGAGAAATCAACACCGAGATAAGTCAAAGGGGTAGATTCATCGCCGAAAAAGTCTTTCAGAGATTGAGCATGACTATTACCTGCGGACAGGCATACAGCAACCAGTGCAAAGCTTGCCAGCAGGCATTTCTTTAAGGTGGTCATTTACAAATGGATTTTTATGGGTTTATGAAAATTTTTAGCTCACATTGTGCCATTAACTTCCCGTCCAGGGTCACTTTAGCCGCTACCATAGTAGCATTAAACACCTGGGTTTGTATTTCGGTAGTGGTTTCAATAAAGGAACCTACCGGTGGAAATCCGAATACTTCAAAATCCTTTACCGCGCCGATAAAACCGATCGGAACAGGCGTATTTTCCTGTTGAGCGATATATCCGACACGGGCAGCGGCGGTCTGAGCCATGTTCTCCAATAGTCCGGGTGATTGCAGCACGCCATTTTCCACAAAAATATTATCGGCCGCAATCTGCAGGCCGGTACGGGTAAGGGCATCCTTTACTTCCAGTATGCCGCTGATCATTACGATTGGCGGACGCTGTGGAATGTATGCTGTAATGTTGTCGGTGTGGATGAACATAAACGCTCTATTTTTCTTCCGGCATTGACCAGAAATCGTAATAATTAAACCATTGCTCAGGATATTTCTTCACCATGACTTCCAGTTCCTGTACAAAATCCTGAACTGCATTCTCTACGCCCTGCCGGCGGCGACCATGATATTCCCTCGGTTGGGTAGCGTACAGGTGATAATGCGTATTCGTTTCCTTAAAGGCAAACACCATTGATACCGGTACCCTGAATGTAGATGCCAGCAGGAACGGTCCTGCAGGAAAACGGGCATCTGCTCCCATAAAGGGAACAGTGACGGTTTTATTGCCTGTAAGGAACCTGTCAGCATGCATACATACCAGTTCCTTGTTACTCAATGCGTCATTGATGGCGTAAATGTGCGACAAATCATCCTTAATAACAATAATATTCACATTACGTTCTCCTGTAACGGATGAAAGGTATTTTTTAATACGCTCATGCTCGCCATCAAACATGACAATATTGATACGGGTTTCAAGACGACGGAACAGGTGCCCTGCTACCTCCCAGTTTCCCAGGTGAGCGCTGAGCATAATACCACCTTTACCTGCAGCAGTAATTTCCCGCAGATACTTTTCCCCTTCAAATTCAAAGGTGAATTTATTCTGGATGCCGGACATGACAACGACCTTATCAATAAGCACTTGTCCGAAAACATAATAGTTCCGGTACAGACTTACCAAAGAATGCCACCAGCCATATCCGACCCTGGTTTTAAAGTAGTGAAAAATGGGGCGTGAGGAGCTGTAGGAGAACAAAAAATAGTACGCGGCTACAAACCTTAATAATATATAAGCAGGCAGTACGCCTCCATAACGCAACGTCCCAATAAAAATACTGTACCCCAGCTTATTTCCTTTGGATTTCCCCTCCCAGGAAGACATTATACCAGTTCCTTTTGTTTGATACGATCAGCCACGTAGTCATAAAAGTTCTGGAATGTGGCTATACTCTGGAAATCTTCCGGATTTACTTTAAATCCAAAATTGTTTTCAATAACTACCACCAGATCAATATAGTCAAGGCTATCCAGATCAAGGGTAGCTTTAAGATTGGCATCAGGCATAATCTTGTCCCCATCCGCTTCAAATTCCTCTACCAGGAATGCATTCGTGATTTTTATGATTTCTTGTTTGTCCATATCAGTGTAACTCTAGGATATAGGTTGAGCTATATTCGTTGTTATTCAGAAAATAATAGTTCGCTTTAGATTGGCTGTTAATCCGGACTAATGCTCCTTTCAATGTGGCCTTCCTATAAATCGTTCACCTGATCAACCTTCCTTGCGACTGTTTTTTAGTCCCTCAAAGGTAAAAATATCCGGGCAGATATTAAATATTGCCTGTTTTTGTGGTATAAAAGTGTTGACAGTTAACTACTTACTTCATCCATTTCTTGACAATGAGAGAGGAATTCGTTCCCCCAAAGCCAAAAGAATTAGACAAAAATATATTAAAATCTTTATTAATAGTCGTACTGTTTATATTTAAGCGGGCGGCAGCGCCATCTGGGTTTTCCAGATTAATATTCGGTGCGATGAAGCCGTTTTGCATCATGAGCATGGAATAAACGATCTCACTGGCCCCCGCCATCCAGCATTCGTGTCCCGTCATAGACTTTGTAGAGCTCACATATGGTTTGGAATCACCAAATACCTGGTCTATCGCAGCCGCTTCACTGGCATCGCCTGCCGGTGTACTGGTTGCATGGGCGTTGATATATTCGATATCCTTCGCCTGCAATCCTGCATCCTGTAATGCTATTTGCAAGGAACGTGCCGGTCCTTCAATAGTTGGGTTAGAAATGTGTGCGCCGTTGGAAGAAAATCCATAACCGATTACTTCTCCCAGTATGGTAGCTCCTCTGCGCTGCGCAGATTCCAGGCTTTCAAGTATTACCGTAGCAGCTCCGCCGCTTGGCACCAGTCCATCACGGTCACGGTCAAACGGACGACTCGCTTTTGCCGGATCTCCTTCTCTTACCGAAAATGCGGCAATACCATCAAAATTACCCATAGAGTAAATATTGATCTCCTGGGCGCCTCCGCATACAACACAATCCTGCATACCATTACGGATAAACATATATCCAAGTCCGATGGCATGTGAACCACTCGCACAGGCTGCACTCACGCTGAAGTTAATTCCTCTCAGTTTGAAGATAGTAGCCAGGTTCATATTCACAGTAGAGTTCATTGTCTGAAACACAGAACCGGAACCCACCAGCATCGTATCTTTCTTCTCCCGCATGATATCATTCGCCTCAATGACCGGCTTGGAAGAACTATCGTTACCAAACAGCAATCCAACTTCCGTCTTCTCTATATAATCAGGATCGATCTTAGCCTGTGCCATTGCCTCACGGGTACTCATATAAGCAAACTCCGCCTGCTCCGGCATCATTGTGCGGGCGCGGCGGTCAAGTACTCCCTTCAGGTCAGGACGATCTACAAAACCTGTCAGACCAGAACGATAGCCAAAAGCTTTTCTGGCCGGGTCCAGGATAATACCAGATTTACCCTGGTATAATGAATCCCGTACGTCGTCCAGGTTCTTGCCAATACAGGAATATATTCCCAATCCTGTTATCACAACTCTGTTCATGCGAATCTATTTGAATTAGGAATTAACAATTAGGAATTAGGAATTGAATGCAGCGGAGATTTCCCGGAGCGAATTCCTAATTCCTAATTGTTAATTCCTAATTGAATCAAGTATAAAGTCCTCCGTTAATCGATAACACCTCTCCTGTTATATAAGAAGATGCTTTCGAGGCAAAGAACGCAACAGCTTCTGCTACTTCTTCCGGCGTACCGAAACGGTTCATCGGTACCTGCGCTGCCAGTTCTTTTTCATTCAGTTCGGCGGTCATATCCGTTTTGATAAAACCAGGCGCCACTGCATTAACGGTCACGCCGCGTTTAGCGACTTCCTGCGCCAACGCTTTCGTAGCCCCGATCACACCCGCTTTTGCTGCGGAGTAGTTGGTCTGACCAGGCAGCCCTTTGATACCCGAAAGTGATACGATATTGATAATACGTCCATAACGCTTCATCAACATGTTGTTCACAACCTGTTTGGTAACGTTGAAGAAACCATCCAGGCTGATGTTCAGCACATTTCTCCACTGCTCTGCATTCATCCAGAACAGCAGGTTATCTTCACGGATACCGGCGTTATTCACCAGTACCTCAATCTGTTTTTCTTTATTATTTTCTATCCAGCCACCTAAGACCGCCACTACTTCCTCGTTGTCGCCCACATTGAATTGCAGCAGTTCACCATCGCTTCCTTTCGCTCTTACAGCTTCCAGTGTTTCGTTAGCAGCAGCTTCATTTCCTTTATAGTTGATCAGTACATAGTACCCCAACTCCGCCATCTTCACGCATATTGCCCTTCCTATTCCTCTGGAGCCACCTGTTATTAAAGCACATTTCATCCGTTAATTGTTTTAGTAGGTTTACCACACGATAGCTGGATCATGCTGTAACAGGTATTCCTTGATCTTTTTAGCGTCTTTATACTTGGGACTGTCCTCGATAAATTTAGGGAAAATTGCCCTTACTTCGCTGTAAATACGGTGTGAGAAAGAGGACAGACGCTCATGACAGTTCAGGTAGTCAACCGCCTGCAGCATGGTCATCACCTGTATCGCCAGGACTTCATATGCATTCTCAATCACACGGTTAGTCATCAGTGCAGCATTACAACCCATGCTCACAATATCCTGGTTGTCATTATTATTAGGAATGCTGTGTACATACATCGGGAAAGACAGCGTCTGGTTCTCTGCAACCGTAGAGGTAGCAGTGAACTGGATACCCTGCATACCGAAGTTCAGGCCCAGTTTACCCAGGTTCATGAACGGCGGGAATTTGTGGTTCAGCTTGTCATTCATCAGGTAGTTCAACTGTCTTTCAGACAACATCGACAGTTTAGTGATGGCGATCTTCACTTTATCCATTTCCAGGGAAATATAGTCTCCATGAAAATTACCTCCATGGAATACGTTCTCCTGGTGATGGTCCACTACCGGGTTATCACTCACGGAATTCAGCTCCTGTACCACGATCTGTTCTGCCTGTACCAGGGTATCATAGATAGGCCCCAGTACCTGCGGCACACAACGCAGGGAGTAATATTCCTGTACTTTATCTTTAAAGATTTCTTCTTCCAGTTCTTTATAGAAATGATCAGGACGGTGTCTGATCATCTTACTGTCTTTCAGAATATTGCGCATAGCGGCAGCGACCTTGTTCTGTCCTACGTGACGCTTTACGGCGTTCAGCTCTTTAGACAGGTGATCGTCAAATGCTTCCACTACTTCATTGATCATGGATGACAGGATACAGCTCCAGCCCAGCAGTTTCTTTGCTTCAATGATATTTACCAGGGCTACGCCGGTCATGGCAGATGTACCGTTGATAACGGCCAGTCCTTCACGCACGTGTACGCCCATTGGTTTCAGTCCCAGTTGTAAAAACACCTCTGCTGTAGGACGGATTTTCTCTTCATATACCACTTCTCCTTCTCCGATCAGTACCAGCGCGAGATGGGCCAGCTGTACCAGGTCACCGCTGGCGCCTACGCCACCGTGTTCACATACACAAGGATAAACGTCTTTGTTGATCAGGTCTTTAAGTAGATTCACCACCTCAGGATGCACACCGGAATGTGCCTGCATAAAGCTGCTGAGACGCGCGATCATCAGACCTTTTGTTAACAGGGGCGACATAAATTTGCCGGCGCCTGAACTATGGCTGCGGATAAGATTGTACTGTAACTGGTGCGTATCGCTCTCGCTGATGCGGTACTGGGCCATCGGACCAAAACCGGTATTGATACCGTAAATCAGCTTCTTAGCCGCAAACGTCTTCAAAAACTCGTAGTTCTCAGATACCTGCTGTAAAGCGGCTTCCTCCAGGCTCAACTCCTCCCCATCAAATAACACGCGGTACACTTCGTCCAGTGAAAGCACCTTACTTCCTAAAACAACCATTATCTTAAATTAAATTATTTGATTATGTAAAAAAGTGCTCAAAATTAGCAAAAAACAATTACGAATTACAAACGGTGAACTACGTAATTTATAAGCATGATAAACCTACGTACTTTGCCTGTTTACAATTCGTAACCAATGCGTTCTCCAATTATGGTATGTGTGCTCAGCCTTCTTCAATATCTTCTTCCGGCGCCTCTACCAGTACTTTATCAATACGATGGGCGTCCATATCAACGATTTCAAAAGTAAATCCTCTCCAGGCAAACTTCTCCCCGATTTTTGGAATATGCTCCTGGTGATGCAGGATAAACCCGGCCATCGTGTCAAATTCCTGCTCAAATTCCGCCATCCAGTCTTCCTTGTCAAATTTGCTGAGGAAGTCATAGAAAGGGATCTGACCATCTACCAGATAGGAACCATCTTCCCTGCGAACGATCTCATAATCATCATCTTGTCCGGTTTCCGGCATATCGCCCACAATCGCTTCAAGGATATCGTTCAGGGTGATCATTCCCAGGAATGTACCATATTCATCAACGATAAACGCAGCATGACTCTGTGTTTCCTTGAATTTTTCCAGTACCTGGTAAGCAGAGTTATTTTCGGGTACAAACAGGGGCTTTTTCATGATAGGGGCCAGTGCATGCACATTATCAGCCGCTGCCATATAAAGATCCTTGATGGAAATAATACCGCGTATATTATCAATTTCATCATCACAGACAGGATACACGGAGTGCGGACTCTCAAATATCTTACTGCGGATAATTTCTTTGGGATCATTCACGTCCAGCCATACGATATCTGTACGGTGGGTCATCAGTGAGGTGATATTCCTGTCTCCCAGGTGAAATACACGCTCAATGATCTCCTGTTCAGTCTCTTCAATAGCGCCGGAAGTTGCCCCTTCGTTGATCAGCGCTTTGATCTCTTCCTCCGTGGCATTACTGTCCACAGTTGGCTTCAGATTGAAGATATTCACCAGGAAATTGGTAAAAATGGTCAGCAGCCAGATAAAAGGAGAGGTGACTATTGCCATCCATTTCATCGGGCCCGCCATCTGACGGGCTATCGATTCCGGCCGCAGGATGCCCAGACGTTTAGGCACCAGTTCTCCTATCACCAACGTAAAATAGGTCACTACCACCACGATAATCGTGATAGCAATGCCATCGCTATATGCAGTCAGCTGAGGATAGCCGGAAATATAAGACGCCAGGTCCGGCTTGAGGCTGATACCTGATAAAACGCCTATTAAAATGCTGATAAGTGTAATTCCTACCTGGACAGTAGAAAGAAACCTGTCCGGATTGCTGGCCAGCTTGAGTGCTGCCTTTGCCTTTTCATCCCCTCTATTGGCCAGATATTCAAGCCTTGCTTTACGAGCGTATTCCATGGCAATCTCGGACATTGAGAATAAGCCATTTAGTAGAATAAGGATGAGGATAATGACGACGACTTCCATGTTTAAAAGCCTAAAAATAAAGAATTATTCAAATATTAAGGTAAGAAATGCTAAAACCAGACCTCCCGCTATCGCCAGTACCTTGCGGTAGCTCAGCTCATGGTGTTTGGTACCGCTTTCGTAAAAAATGGTGGTAGAAATGTGCAAAAAGGCCCCTATTACCAGCGCCACAATATAGGCGGTAAAACTGGAAATAAATGCAGAATGCGCGCCCAGTTCTGAAGCCAGTAAAGCTGCTGCCGGTGTTACCAGTGAAAACAGTATCAGGATCCGCCAGAGTTTAGGCGCCCGCTGATGTGCGTGTACCATGACCGTTATCAGGGTAAAAGCCTCCGGTAGTTTATGCGCCGCTACCCCGATTACCAGGGAGGACAGTGCAGCCTGATCATGAAAACGGAATCCCAGTGGAATTCCCTCCATAAAGGCGTGTATAGACAATCCCAACAGCAAGGGCGCCAGATGCACATGCTGATGTTTATCCGTCGGAACATGGGTATGCCCGTGTTCCGTACCGTGTGACAGCGTTTGCAGTGCTACCTGCAGGAAAAAGCCCAGTACGATATAGATACCCGCCTGATGACCCAGTTCATGATACACTTCCGGCAAGAGGTGCATGATAGTGATCCCGAACAGGCAGGCGCCGGTAAATGCCAGCATGTAAATGGGGAAATTAGGGTTTACCCGTTTCACCACCATCGGAATAAGGCCCCCGACTAAGGTAGCCAGTAATACAATTAATAAAAAGATCCAGTTCATGTTGCTAATTCAGGTTCCAGTCTGATACGCCGTTGGAAAAAACTGCCACTCATGCTTCCAAGGAAGAGTCCCAGCAGGCCTCCGCCTAACACATCCAAGGGGTAATGAACGCCTACATAGACCTGTGCATAACAGATTACTGCGGCCCAGACAAAAAACATAGCGGCAAACCATTTAGAGATCTGCCTGAAAGTGAAGAAACAAAAAGTGCCTACTGCAAAGTGATTGGCAGCATGGGAAGAGGTAAAACTACCACTGCCCGGACAGTATACCACCAGTACTCTTACAAAATGCTGCATCAGAGGATCGCGACAAGGTCTTAACCTGCCCACCGCATCCTTGATAAACAAGCTGGACTGGTCTGCCAGACCGAAAGTGATCAGGAAAAATACGATCCACCAGAACCCTTTCCATCCATAGTTGATCGTTACAAACAGCAACAGGAACAGATAGAGCGGCGCCCATACATAAGGTTCCCGTAGCCAGGGTATGATAGCGTCCAGTACAGGATGCTGCCATACATTGTTAATATGAAAAAATAGTTTGTAATCCAGTCTAAGCAGTCTTTCCAGCATGGCTATTGTTTTGCAGCAATGATGATCAGTCTCGGTGAATGCTGTTCATCGTAACTATTAAAATGATAGTCTCCAAAAATGTCCGTTATCTGTAAACCCTGGCGGGCAAACATCTCTTCAAAGTCTGACAGTGTAAAAGCGCTTACATTCTCGGTAAATGTCGTCCTTTGCAGGCGCGCACGGTCCAGTATGTTGATCTGCTTCTGGAATTTGCCATCATTGATCTCCCGCACAATGTCAAATACCACATCTCCTTTCTCTTTGACTTCATTTGGCACCAGGTTAGCTGCTACATAGGGACTGTTCAGATAGTCCAGTACCAGTCTGCCGCCCGGTTTCAGCGCATTTTTCATTGTCCGCAGCGCATTCTCGTTCTCACGTGCGGTATCAAAATAACCAAAGCTGGTAAAAAAGTTAAATACAATATCAAAATAGTTCACCCTGAATGGCAGACGCATGTCATGCTGAAAAAAGCTGAGATGTTCATTTTCCAGCTTCTTCGCAATATTGACACTGCGGATAGAAAGATCTATACCTGTTACAGTATACCCTTTGGATGCCAGATAACTGGAATGACGGCCTGTACCACAGGCCACATCCAGCATGGTTGCATTAGCAGGCGGACGCAGATAATGCAGGAGCTTGTCGATGAACGCTGCTGCTTCCGCTGTATCCCTGTTGCTATATAACAGGTGATAGTAAGGAGAATTGAACCAGTCTTTAAACCAATGTTTTTGTATTTCCACTGCTAATTCATTAAAAACTTCCATGATCAGATGAACGCCCCAAAGCTCTATTTTTTATTGTTAAACATCAAATATCGGGTGCTTTCGTAAAAAGCCCGCGTTAAATTATCGAGTGCTTTGGCAGTATCCGGATTTTGTTGTTTCACATCTTTCAGCGGATCTCCCTGCATATCATACAGGTAAGATTTCTGCGTGTAGGTATTAATTTCATACTGATAGCGCTGGCCGATCAGTGAAATATGCGTTTGCAGATTTTTTAGATAAGTAGCAAAAGCATAACGGCTGGTAAGGGTAGTATCCAGCATATCCTGTCCGAGGGTATAGTTTTTAAACGGTATCCCTGCCAGTTTTGCCATTGTGGGATAAATATCCACCAGGCTAACCGCATAGTTTACTACCTGTGGTTTCACCAGGGCCGGACAGTAAATAAAGCAGGCTGCATGTACGCCTCCACTGATCAGTTCATACTCCGGCGTCGGCATAAAATGATACGGATTGAGCGTACAGTTATGGTCGCCGAACATGATAAAAATAGTATTGTCCAGGTAACCGCCTTGCTTTGCCAGTTCCATCAGATGCCCCACATTATAGTCCTCATAACGGATAGCATTAAACTGTTCCATCGACACAAAACCGGCCTTTTTGAATTTCTCCATGTCAATGTCCTTCTCCGTCACCTTCTTAAAATCGCCCCTTCCTTTTGTAGTGGTATATGGCGGGTGATTGTCCGCCAGCTGAAGAAATGCGACAAAAGGCTTTTGCCGTATATTCGCATCCCGGAAGATCTCGTCTGCTTCTGTGATGAGGTCAAAGTCAGATACGCCCCAGACGTCTGCCTTAGGCGCCTTATAATAGCCTTCCTCAAAGATCTTAATGCCTTCAACATTGTTGGTAAATACCGCCCTGATGTTTGCCCAGTTCGTATTTCCCCCCAGCAGATACAGCTTTTCATACCCCTGAAACTGGTCCATTACCACCCGCTGATCAACCATCTGCGGATGACGGGAAGCTGTTTTGGTCAGGGTGATATCCGGCAGTCCCGTTGTTACCCCGTACACGGTTCTGGCCGTACTGATGGCAGGTACAAAGAAATTATTGAAAAGAATACCGCTGTCCGCCAGTTGTTTCATATTAGGCGTCGGCATCATCGGGTTATTATACATACTCGTGATAGCTGCGCCGGTCGATTCCAGCATAACCAGTACCACGTTCATTTTTTTACCCTCTCTGCCAGGTATGTTCCGTACAAAATCCAGTTTATCCACATTGGGCTGGTCTATCTTCAGATAATCCGCTATGACTGGATAGTACTCCTTCGTCTTGGGAATATCGTAAGTGTCCTTTTGTACGGACATATTGGATATATAATATAATATCGGATTCAGGGACAGACTGGTGACACCGTTATCCTTGGTAAACATCGCCTGACTCCAACGGAGCGGGAAATAAGCAACATTGGCATAGATACCTGCCGCAAACAGGATCACCATAGATGCCAGCCAACCCGTATATTTCCAGTTTCCCAGCTTTACCGCCGGTTCTTTTCCCATCCGGTAGTAGGAACGGGTAAACTGTATGGTGATCAGGAAAAGGAATAAACCAATGCCGATCAGGGTACGAATCACGGGGTAGCTCTGCCATAACATCCGTGCATTGTCTGCACGTTCACCATAAGCCAGAAAACGCGTAACAGTCGGATCCATGCGTAATCCCAGGTAAGCGTAATGCCCCAGGTCAAACACGTACCCCAGGGTCAGGACCAGGTATACAATGAAAAGGTATACAAACAGGGGTCTGCGGATGGCTGCTTTGGTGAAAAAATGGTTCCGGGCAATAAAAGCGGTGAGTAAGATAGGTACCCCCAGGATCAGGGCAAGTCGCATATCGAACTTTAACCCCAGACTCCAGGCTTTCAGGATAGGTGCGTTGCCTGTAACAGTAGTCTTAAAGAAGAAAAGAAAGAAGACCAGGCGGAAAACGACCATGAAAAGGTACAGGAATAAGACTTGAACGATCACATACCGAATATACCTGGGTATACTCTTCCATAAATATTTCATGTAAACGTAGCTGTTGATTAATTTGACATGCAAAAGTATGCTAAACTGCGGCATTAAAGAAAAACGGTCCAAAGTTTCCTAACCCCTGCATAATTAGCCCACATTAAAACTTTAATACATTCTTTTATTTTAATATGTCACTCTCAGACAACGTAATACATTAATTCATTTGTTCTTTGCTGATTGTAATTTTATATTTGCCCTTCTTTTAAAAATTGAAATTCGTGGCACTGATCAAATCGATTTCTGGTATTCGCGGAACTATCGGAGGTAAACCTGGAGAAGGTCTCTCCCCTCTTGATGTTGTAAAGTTCACAGCAGCATTCGGCACCTGGCTACTCAAACAATCTGACAACAAAAAAGTGGTAATCGGACGAGATGGCCGCATTTCGGGAGAAATGGTAAAGCAACTCGTCGTAGCTACTTTGAACGGATTGGGCCTGGACGTAGTGGACCTTGGCCTTTCCACTACTCCTACTGTTGAAATTGCAGTAACAGCGGAGCAGGCTGCCGGTGGTATTATCCTTACCGCCAGCCACAATCCTAAAGAATGGAATGCGCTAAAACTGCTGAACGCTGAAGGCGAATTTATTTCCGGAGAAGATGGTGCTATTATACTCGACCTTGCCGCCCGCGAAGATTTTACTTTCGCTGATGTCAATAAACTTGGTTCCTACAGACAGGACGACACTTACATGCAGAAGCACATTGATATGGTGCTGAACTACCCACTGGTTGACGTTGAAGCGATTAAATCGCGTAACTTCAAAATTGTGGTAGATGCTGTCAATTCAACCGGCGCTATCTTCGTGCCGGCCCTGCTGAAAGCTCTTGGCGTGGAAGAGATCACCGTACTGTTCGACGAAGTGAACGGCCGTTTCAGCCACAATCCGGAGCCGCTTCCGGAAAACCTGACTGCTTTAAGCAATGAGGTTAACAAAGCTGACGCTGACCTGGGTATTGCTGTTGACCCTGACGTAGACCGTCTCTGCTTCGTATGCGAGGATGGTGGTATGTTTGGCGAAGAATACACCCTGGTGGCAGTCGCTGATTACGTACTCAAAGCCAGAAAAGGTAACACCGTTTCCAACCTGTCTTCCACACAGGCACTGAAAGACGTTACCCTGAAAAATGGCGGCGAATATCACCCATCCGCAGTTGGAGAAGTGAACGTCGTACGTAAAATGAAAGAAGTAAACGCCGTAATCGGTGGTGAAGGTAATGGTGGTATCATCGTTCCCGACCTGCATTATGGCCGCGATGCACTGATCGGTATCGGTCTGTTCCTGAGCCATGTGGCACTGAGCAAAAAGAACCTGAAAGCGCTCCGCAACAGTTATCCTGATTATTTCATCTCTAAAAATAAAATAGAGCTGGACAAAGGCGTTGATGTGGCTACCATCTTCGACAAAATCAGAGGTAAATACAAAAACCAGCCAATCAATATAGAAGACGGACTGAAAATCGAATTCGACAGAGACTGGGTACACTTACGCACCTCTAATACCGAACCGATTATCCGTATCTACGCAGAAAGCCAGAATGAAACGACAGCCGATAACATCGCTAAACGTATCATGCAGGATATACGCGAGTTTATGCACTAATAATCAATTGATTAAATAAGAAAAGGGCCGACTGGAAGTATCTCACTGACAGTCAGCCCTTTTGCTTTTATAACAGATCAAAGTCGCCACAGATTCACCTCAGGTCCACCTCAAGTACATGTGAGCTCCCTCCTTACATCCCACGCTTCTGTGCGCTCTCACCTGTTTATTTTTTATTAATAGTCCTCTTTCGTTCATTCTTACGTTTTCAACGAAGGATCAACGAAAGAAGACTATAGACAGACTATTGTTATATTTACTTCTTTTTCTCCTGTATCAGTACACCCGGATACACAATATCCTCGGCCTGTTTCAATTTAATCCCTAACAGTTTCGCAATCAACGGCGCTACATCTTCCAGGCCCATTCATGCATCATAGGCTTCCGGCTGACCGCCAGCATGTGTAGCATCCCATAAAGTCTGCGCCTTGATCTCCTTTACATCCTTCATCCACTTGCTGGAGACCCCTTCGGATAACCTTTTGTGTATGCGGGCTTGTGTCGTTCAGATGTTAATGGTCCGTCCGGATTTCCATACAACCGATCATCACAATAATGTCATGTACCATATTACATTAAGCTTAATTTCTAAAAAAGTCAGACATTTGTGACCGCCAACGGCATTTTTTTATCAAAAACCACCATCACTTGAAAAGAATTTATTTTGATAATGCAGCCACCACGGCGCTGGATAAAGAAGTGCTGGATGTGATGCTGCCCTATCTTACAGAGAAGTTCGGAAATCCATCCTCGATCTATTCCTACGGCCGTGAGAGCAGACTGGCCATCGAAAACGCACGTAAATCCGTAGCCAAAATCCTGAACGCGCATCCGGGAGAGATCTTCTTTACTTCCGGCGGTACTGAAAGTACTAACACGACCGTAAGTGCGGCCATACACAACCTGGGCTGCCGTCACATCATCTCTTCTGAAATCGAGCACCACGCCACGCTGCACTCCGTAGAACATGCTCATTCCAAAGAAAAGATCAAGCTGAGCAATGTACGCCTGCTGTCAAACGGCCATGTGGACATGGAGCATCTCCGTGAATTATTAGCCAACTCTCCTGAGCGTTGCCTGGTAAGCCTAATGCACGCCAACAACGAAATCGGTAACCTGCTGGATATGCATGCCGTGGGTAACCTGTGTAAAGAGTTTGACGCGATCTTCCATTCAGACACCGTTCAGACGGTAGGACACTATCCGTTTGATCTGCGTAATACGCCGGTACACTTCATCAATGGTTCTTCGCACAAGTTCAATGGTCCCAAAGGCGTAGGTATTCTTTACGTTAATGAGAATGTGAAGATATCTCCGTTTATCCATGGCGGCTCACAGGAACGTAACATGCGTGCCGGTACGGAGAACGTATACGGTATCGTTGGTTTTGCAAAAGCACTTGAACTGGCTACAACGCACATGGACGAGCATAGCAAGTACATCAACGACCTGCGTATGTACATGATGGATGAGCTGAAAAAGCAGATTCCTGATGTGGGCTACAATGGCGATCTCTATGGACGCAGTCTGTACACAGTACTGAACGTTTCTTTCCCTAAAACGGAGAAGAGTGAAATGTTGCTGTTCAACCTGGACATCAATGGTATCTGCGCTTCCGGCGGCAGTGCCTGTACTTCCGGTGCGGATGCAGGTTCTCACGTGATCCGTGCCATCAACAGCGATCCTAACAAAATTGCCGTACGTTTCTCTTTTGGTAAAGACAACACCAAAGAAGAAATAGATATGGTGATCGCCAAACTGAAAGAGATCATCTAAGCGATCCGCAATAGGATATTCATAAATAAGAAAACGGTAAGCAGTATAACACTGTTTACCGTTTTTCGTTTATGCTATTGTTATTGCAGACGTATTAACTGTTCCGGTTGATCACGTCATAGAACTTATCCCTGTAACCATCACTGATAGGGATAGACTGATTGGCGATCATCACGGTGTTCTTTTCCACAGAATTGATCTTATTCAGCGACACGACATAAGAGCGGTGTACCCTGATGAATTTCTCTGCAGGCAAACGTGTTTCAAATGATTTAAGGCTGCGCAGTGTAAGTACCGGCTGATGAGGAGTATAAATTTTCGTATAATCTTTCAGTGCTTCGATGAATAAAATATCTTCCAGATTGATCTTGATGATCTTGTATTCTGTTTTGATGAAGATGTAGTCATTAACATGCCCGTTACTGCTGTCTCCGTTTTTCTGCTGAGACATACTTCTGAGCTCAAGCGCTTTGGTAGCCGATCGCAGAAAACGTTCGAATGGTACGGGCTTCAAGAGGTAGTCCACCACTTCCAGGTCAAATCCTTCCAGTGCATATTCTCCATATGCGGTGGTAAAGATGACCATCGGTGGATATTTCAGGGATTTCATCAACTGAATACCGGTAATGTCCGGCATTTTAATATCGAGGAAAAGCAGGTCCACACGCTCTTCCTGCAGAAAGCGCAATGCCTCGGTCGCATTTTGGAACGTGCCTACCAGTTGCAGAAAGGGCACCTTCTTTGCAAAATCAGTGATTATTTCCAACGCAAGTGGTTCGTCATCCACCGCTATACACCTGATCATTTTTCAACACGATTTTTAAATCAACAATAAATTGGGTTTCGGATTCCGTGATTTCCAGCTCATGGTGATCGGTATACAGTAATTCAAGGCGTTTACGCACATTCTGTAAACCGATGCCACCTTTTTCTGCCATCCGCTGACGGAAGCGGCTGTTTTCCACAACCAGTCTCATTTCATTCTTTTCAATCGCCAGGGCTATGGCAATAAAAGAAGGTTCAGCGTAGCTGATCCCATGTTTAAAGGCGTTTTCCACAAAAGGCACCAATAACATGGGGGCTATTTTAAGTCCTGCCGGATTTCCCTGTACCGCATAATCCACTACTATATCGTCAGGCATTCTCAGACGTTGAATATCAATATAGTCTTCCAGGTATTGCAGTTCCTGTTGCAGCTGCACCTTATCTTCATTGGAATCATAAATCATATACCGCATAATGGTAGACAGTTTGACAATCGCGTGTTCTGTCTGGGCGGAATGTTTATGCGCCAGTGAGTAAATAGTATTCAGGCAGTTAAACAGAAAGTGTGGATTGATCTGCGACTTCAGAAATTTCAATTCCGCATTGAGGTTTTCCACCTTCAACACTTCCCTTTGCTGTTCGCTCTTAAACCACTCCTGTGCTATTTTGATGAATCCGCTCATAAAAAGCATGAGGAGTGCTGCAAAAACTGATTTCCGCAATATGTCCGGAAAGAGGATATAATCCAGGAAAGACAGTTCCTGCTGACTACTGATATATTCCCTGCCACGGAGCCCCATGGAGTCATTCAGACTGGCGGCTGCGTAGAGGGGTACATTACCATCCCCTTCTTTTTCATGCAGCCGGCTTTCCAGCAGATGATACCGCATAAATCCGGAAGGCGCCGGTGTAAGCCGGGTATCGCCGTTCCTGGGTGGTACCATTACCGTCTCTTCGGCTGCGAAGGTTTTCCAGAAAACATATTCCGTAACTGCCTGCTGTACAATGATAAAAACCAATGTCAGTACCACAAAAGACAGGTAGTAAACGATTTTCTTTAATGTGAAAAACCGGGGGATCAGTACATAAAAATTGAGATAAAACAAGCCTATGAGAAAGAGGTTGTCCACTATTTCCCGGGCAAAGAACCAGGGGTGCTGAATCTTGATCCGGTAGATAAAAAAGGGAAAGAACAGGAAGCTGGTCCAGACTACAATATGTAGGCCTACCCTGAATAACCGGTTCTTATAGAGTTGTTTTAAATTTATCATGTAGCCCAAAAGCGCGATAAACTTACACTCAATTCCCGTAAACAGGCTGTTAAAATTTGTTAAGTGTAGTAAAAGGAATGTTAAAATTTCGGGGGGAATAGGTAGCCGATATGGCCAGACACAGTACTGTGGCCAATATTAATATAAGTTACAATATGTCTACCGAAGAGTTTTAGTGCTACTCTACACCGGCTATTTTCATATCAAGCAGCTCCTGCCGGGTTAAATCTGGCAGTCCGCCAGGGTTTTTCCTGAGCTTGGCGGCAATATTTTCTCCCACTTTCCTGGCGTCCTCTTCATTTTGGAAGGGCTTATTGCCAACTATTACGGGGATGAATGGCTGTTCAATGTAGGTATGAGTGCCTTTGTTGATCTTATAGCCCCATCCCCCTTTGTCCAGCTGAAACGTTACTACCGCAATGCTGTCATGCACTGCGGTAGTAGCTGTATCTTGAGTATGTTCAGTTCGTTCTGTCTGTTTTTGCTGGCAGGCTGTAAAAGCCAGTCCGGCAACCAGTGAAGCGATCAGAAAAGACCTCTTATTAGTCATTCGTATCGTTTTCCTGGTCAGGATAGAATTCAAACAGGTCATCCAGGTAAGTGCTGCTGGAGTAACCAGTACCTACGAAACCTCTGTTTTTAACAGTGAAACCAACTGCGCTGGTACGGCTTGCACCATCGAAAGCGGTTTTTTCTGTCCAACGGTCGCTTACTGGCTCATATTCCCATGTTGCAGAGCTGGAACCTGTAGTTACGTATGCTTTGTTGTTGATTACGAAAGCAACACCACCGTAACGGGAGATAGAAGAGTAGTCATCATCGAAAGAATCGTCAGTAGCATTTTCGATTTTAGCTTTCTCTTTCCAAACGTCGTTAGCAGCATCGTATACATACATACGGGTTGGTACTGTACCTGCACCGGTACCGGTTACAACGTATGCGCTGTCTTTGATTACGAAGGCAACCGCCTGTCTTCTTTTATCTTTCAGTGCTGTGATCGGGGTCCAGCTGTTGGTAGAAGGATTGAATTTAAAGAAGTCGCTCATGTTGTTGCCACCATCGTAGCCTGTACCCAGGTAACCCTGATCTTTAACAGCGAACGCTACAGCGAAGTAACGCGCAGCGCCTGGAAAATCAGCTTTGCTGCTCCAGCTATTTGTAGATGGGTTGTATTCCCAGGTATCTTTCAGTGATTTGAAATCCGCATCGCTACCAGTTGCAACATAACCTTTACCTGCAGCAGCAAAAGCGGATGCACCTGTACGTGCCAGGCTCTTGGAAGCATCGTTTGGATCCTGTAAAGACGCTATCATAGTCCAGTTATCTTTCGCTGGATCGTACTTATAAAATGAACTTAATAAAGTACCTCCATCAACACCACTGGTGCCAGTTCCCACATACGCTGTATCTCCGATCACAAAGCTTACTGCTTCCCTTCTGGCGTCGCCCTGGTAATCTGCTCTTCTTACCCAGTTACCCAGCTTGGTCGTATCGTCGCTTGATGAACAGGAGGCTAACGTAAGTGCGGCCAATCCCAGAAAACATACATTTAAATAGCGCATAAGTTATTTTTACTTTTTTAATAGCTGCCAAAATTATCCGCACTTATTTAAGCTCAATCATAAAATAGATATTTGGGGAATTTTGGCAGACAAATCATGCCTTTTTATCTGCCAACGGGTTTTTTCCTGTAAGGGGGAGCTTGCTACCCCAACAGTAGCACAACGAATATGATTGGTTATTCGTCGATAAAAAGAGCTTATTCGCATATTAAATAAGCGTGAAGTTGGGTTCCTGTCTAAAATTGCGCTCCATGAATAAAAGTATCCGCGCCAAAGTGGCCTGTAAATACCTGGTTTGTGCATTATTGATCACTGGCGCCGCTGCCTGTGAAAAAGAAGGCTTTTTGTATGATGGTATCACAGATCAGAGTGGTACAGAGTATCTGGTAACAGATACCATCACTATGACAATGAGCACGGCATACCTTGATTCTGTTCCTACTTCCAACCTGGGTACAGCCCTTGTTGGTACCAATAATGATCCTGTATTTGGTAAAATATCTTCTACCTCTTTCTGGCAGGTAAATGCTTATAGTGGTACCGCCATCCCTGACAGGGCTATCTATGACTCCATGGTACTGATGATCCATCCGACACTGGAGCATTATGGCGATACTACCCTTCCTCAGCACATTGAAGTATACCGCGTTACCGAGACCATCAAACGTCAGGGTAACAGCGCTTTCTTATATAGTTACAGCAACTTTGCCACTGAACCTACTCCAATTGGATCAAGACAGGTAATGATCCGTCCTCACCGCGATACGACACTCCGTATCAGAATCAGTGACGTACTGGGTAAAGAGTTCTTTGACCTCGCGGACAAGAACAGCACGACTATCACCAATCAGCAGCAGTTCCTCCAGTACTTTAAAGGTCTGGCACTGAAACCAGGCGCTAACAGCCAGATGATCACCGCCCTCAGAGCGGATGACTCCCTGAACCTGCGCCTCTTCTTCCATACCACTCCCGGTGAGATCAAACAGGAATACAGAGACTTCGCGGTATACAATTCATCCCTGCAGTTCAACCACGTAGATGTGGAACGCCCTGCCGGTTCTCCGCTGACGGTATTAGGTCCTGGTAAAAAATTACTCCCTTCTGCCGACGCAGACCGCAGAATATTCGTACAGCCACTGACCAACATCGTAGGCCGTATCGACTTCCCTTATCTCAAAACGTTCAACCAGCTGAACAAGTTCTCCAAGATCATGAGGGCTACCCTCACTGTCAGACCGGAAAAGGCAACTTACAAGTACCCTTACTTCCTGCCTGCCAACCTGCCACTTGGTGTTATTAACAGCGGTAACGTGATCGAGGATACACTCCGCTCTCCGCTTACCGGTGCTATCCAGTACGGAAGCCTGGTGACAGACGTTATCTACAACACAGGTACTGCGTATACCTACGATATTACCAATTATTGCATTGCACAATTAAATACGACTGACAATTCTTACCGCGGACTGGCCTTATTGCCTCCAAGAAACACAGGTCTTAGTAACTTTGACCGTGCGATCCTGGGAGACAACCGGAACTCCACCAACAGAATTACCATACAGATTTATTACCTGCGGTATAAATAATGCAATCAAGAATTGACTACATGAAGCGAATACAATATACGACCGGCTTATGCGGCCTGATGCTTTTACTGGGCGGCAAGGCAATGGCACAACACGGTATCAATTCACTCTACTCTGCGTATGCCATCGGTGACCAGGAGGAACATGATTACACCCGCAACTTCGGAGTGGGTAGCACAGGTATAGGCCGTCGTTCGGATAACTACCTGAACGAACTGAACCCTGCATCCTACGCGGCACTACCTCGTCAGCATTTCATGTTCGATGTTTCCCTGCGCGCACAGTCCGTTAATTATAAAGATGCGACTACCCTGAACAGACAGGCTGGCGATGTCAATATCAAACGTCTGGCAATGGGGTTCAAAGTGAACAGCAGATGGGGTATGAGCCTTGGTTTCGGCCAGTTCAGCAACGTCGATTACAAGCTGGTCTCTACCAAATTCGTTGATACATCACCCCAGACTACCACCACGGAAGGTACTGGGGGTATTTATAAAGCATACATTTCCAATGGTGTAAGAATAACCAAAAACTTCGCTGTTGGTGTGTCCACTAACTTCCTGTTCGGTCCTAACAATACCACAGAAAACGTGGGCGGCGATACCGTATCTACCAAGATCCAGCGCTACGCTTTCAATACCAACTTCAATGCAGGTGTACAATATGCCGGCAGACTGGGTGGTGATTGGGTACTGGGCCTCGGTGCTACCTACCGCTTTAAAACCAAACTGAGCTACGAGAAAAAACTGATAGTGATGAATGCATCCGAAACCACACTGTTTCAGGATGATCTCGCTAAAGAAAAATATACCCTGCCAGAACAATACGGCGCCGGTATCCACCTGGGTAACGGTACCATCAGCTGGTTGGCCGACTACCGCAAACAAATGTGGGCCGATACCAAACCTGCCAGCACAAACTACCTGTTCGCTAACTCTGAGCGTATGTCCACAGGTCTGGAATATACCTTCAGACGTATGTACGGCTCTCAGCAGATCGAGGGGGTAGTGATACAGGCAGGTGCTTCCTACTACAAATCCTACCTGGTAGTAAACAACAACCAGATCAAGGATGTAGCGGGTACTGTCGGTGTATCCCTTCCTTCCAAATCCAACTACCTGCGTTACTACATAGGTATTGAAGTAGGACAGAGAGGTACTACCAGCGGCGGTCTTGTGAAAGAAACATACATCAACGGCGTGTTCCACTTCTCTCTGAGAGACATCTGGTTCCTGCGCAGAACATACGATTGATCTGATAACGGATTACCCGAAAATATTAAAGCCCATAGCAGCTGCTATGGGCTTTTTCTATATTACAATTATTTGAAACAAACTGCCTTAAAAGCAAGCGTTGCTTTATTTTTTTAACAACTCGCTGAACCACTGTCCGGAGCTTTTCATCGTCCGCACCTGCGTATCACGATCTACATGCACTAACCCAAAGCGGGCCTTATATCCTTCCGCCCATTCGAAATTATCTGTCAGCGTCCAGGCAAAATACCCGTCTATCGGTATCCCCTCCCTCTTCGCCTTCAGTACACCAGCCAAATATTCCTTAAAGTAACCAATACGGTCCTGATCATCGATAGCACCCCCACTCATAATATCAGCAAAGGCAGCCCCGCTTTCCGTTACCATCAGCCGTTTAATGCCTTTATAAGCACCAAACTGTTTCAGGATGGCATACATCCCTTCCCCGCTGATCTCCCAGCCTAACGCCGTCATTGGCACCCGGCGGGACTTCGGTTTTACTTCGGATATGCCGACCACCGGCATAAACGCATTCCTGCGTACCACCAACGGGAAATAGTTCTGGACGCCGATAAAATCAAAATCGAATGACAGCTGGTCCCAATCCCGCCACAAGGCATAGCGTCTTTCTATCCGGCGTAATAAGGGGAAATCATCCACCGGATACCCCATGCCCAGTACCGGCTCCAGGAACAGGCGATTGAATAGCGCATCCGCCTTCTTTGCAGCCTGTATATCGCCCTCTTGCTGTGTGTAAGGGTAAATATAGGAACAGGACAGACAAGTCCCTATATTGGCTTCTTTGACGGTCTCCCGGATGACTTTCGCACCTACTGCCTGTGCAAGCAGCACATGATGTACCGCCGGAAGAAAATAGGATACGCCAAATTTACCGGGTGCATGGACGCCCAACATGTAGCCTAATGATGTAAAACCAAAAGGCTCGTTCATCACAATCCAGTTCTTCACCTTATCTCCAAACGCCTGTACACATATACGCACATATTCTTCAAAAGCGAAAATAACGCCACGGTGGCACCATCCTCCCTTGTGTTCAATTGCATGCGGTAAATCCCAGTGATATAAAGTAACGTATGGTATCAGTCCGGCTTCCAGACAGGCGTCTATCACCCGGTGATAATAATCGATGCCCGCCTGATTCACCTTGCCGGTACCTTCCGGCAGAATACGCGGCCAGGAAATAGAAAAACGGAACACATCAAAACCCATTTGTTTGACCAGCTGAATATCTTCCCGGTAACGGTTATAGAAATCGACTGTCACAAGTGCATTGGTACCATCTTTAATCTTTCCTTTCTTGGTGGTAAACTCGTCCCAGATAGACTTCCCTTTACCATCGGCATCGCAGGCCCCTTCATTCTGAAATGCGGAAATCGTCACTCCCCAAAGGAAATTCTCTCCAAAATCATGACGGCTGAAAGGTGCGCTGAATTGTTCCATATATAAAACAAGGATGCAGTTTACAATAGTTTATTTGTATCACCCATTATTTAATTGTTAAGGGAGCTAAAATTTAACATACAGATTCACGATCTTAGGGGAATGTTTAGTAATCCTATTGCCATATGGACACTGGGCCTCAGCGTATTACTGTGCGCCTGTCAGAATAACCCGCCGTCCAGGACGCCTGCAGGCGATACTACAGCATCACTCACGGTGAGTGATACACTTAACCGCATGGTGCTTATACCCGGCGGTACTTTCACGATGGGTGCAGACGATGCGGAAGCACATCCGGACGAAAAACCACGTCACGATGTACGCGTGGATAGCTTCTGGATGGATGAACATGAAGTAACTAATGCCGAATTTGCCGCATTCGTAAAAGCGACTGGTTATCTCACTACTGCGGAACGACCAATCACTAAAGAAGAGCTGATGCAGCAATTACCACCTGGTTCTCCGGAACCAGATAGCAGTATGCTGCTCCCGGGATCTATTGTGTTCACGCCTCCCTCCCATCCTGTTCCCCTGGATGATGTATCACAATGGTGGTCTTTTATACAGGGCGCCAGCTGGCAACATCCTGGTGGACCAACGACCAATATCAATGGAAAAGAGCACCTGCCTGTTGTACACATCTCCTGGAATGATGCACAGGCATTTGCTAAATGGGCGGGTAAACGGCTCCCTACAGAGGCAGAATGGGAATATGCGGCAAGAGGTGGTCTCAAAGACCAGCCCTATCCCTGGGGCCCCGAGGCGCTCACAACAGGCAGGGTCAAAGCCAATACCTGGAATGGTCATTTTCCCTATCAGAATACACAGACAGATGGTTACTTCGGCGCTGCACCTGTAAAGAGCTTTGCAGCTAACGCGTATGGCTTATACGATATGTCAGGCAATGTATGGGAATGGTGTGCGGACTGGTATGATAGCCGTTATTACGGCCTGAAACAGGGAGATAATCCGAAAGGTCCTGCTGCCGGCTATGATCCGGAGGATCCTGCTTCGCCTAAACATACGATCCGGGGAGGTTCTTTTATGTGTACTGATGAATATTGTTCGGGGTACAGGGTAACCGCCAGGATGAAAACATCACCGGAATCAGGACTGGAAAACCTTGGTTTCAGATGTGTGAAGGATAAATAAAAGAAACGGGGATGGTACCCGACCAGGATGAGGATGTATCAAAATGCAACGGACATCCTTAGCGTTGCTTAAATGAATACCTGACGCCATCAGGTACCCAGATAAAGAGAGCCTGTATCAAAAATATGATACAGGCTCTCTTTATTTCGTCGAGTAGTGTAAAACAATGTAATACCAGCTTACTTTTTGTCTTCAGACTTAGCGTCTGTTTTAGCATTTGCATTAGTATTATTACCTGCTGTTATAGCATGGGTACTATTACCATCTTTATAGCTAATAACGGTGATCACCTCATCATTTTTCTTTTCACCAGCCGGCACAAACTTTATTGTTGTAGGCGTGGCAGCAGTAGTGCCTGGTTTAGCAGGCATGAGCACATCATGTTTTACGAGTGAAGTTCCAACATAAGCTTTGGTGTAAACCTTCACTACACCGTCTATACCAGCATCCCCATAAACAGCGGTAGCTGATTCACCTTTCAGCACATGTATGGAACTGATTGCCATAGGATCCAACATACCCTCTGGCAGGTTATTACCGATAAGGACATCATCTACCACATAAAGCGGTTTTCCCTGTCCGTCCGCGCCGCCTCTGATGGTAATTTTAGATTTCTCTGCAGCATCCGGCTTTTCCGCAACGCTTAGTCTCAGTTCTTCTCCTTCCGGACTTGGTGCAGCAGCTGCAGCAGGTGCGGGAGCTGCCTGTGGAGCAGCAGGAACCGGCGGTGCCGGTGGAGGCGGAGGTGGCACTTTCGCTCCTTTACCTTTCACCTTTACCGGAGGAGCTGGCGGTGGCGGAGGTGGGGGAGGTAATGGTGCTGGTGGTGGTGGAACCTTCACTTTCGATGTATCTTCCTGGAATGCGTTTGCCAGTTTACGTGCAGACGTCTCTGCTTTAGCAATTGCACTGGAGAAATTCAGGGAAAGTACGGCGATCCCCATCACAGCGCCCAATACTACATAACGCAGTAAATGATAGCGGGATGATCTTTTCTTATTCATCATCATGATCCTTTGTTTTAAGTGTGAAAAATTGAAATTGTTTGCGATGGCCGTCGCATATGGGATCCCACTTACTTTTAAAAGACTGTATTGATAAGATTTTACGTCCATTCCCTGTCGGAGAATGCTCCTGTCAGTGATAAACTCCAGGTTCTCACGGATAGCAATAGACATTAACCAGGCGCCGGGATTGAACCAGTAGAAGATCTTGTTCAGTTCCCCCAGCAGTACATCCAGTGTATGCCATTGCCGTACATGCACCTTTTCATGCTGGATGATGGAAGAGAATTCCTCCGGCGTGTGCAGGGAAGGGTTAATATAGATGTTACGCATGAAGGAAAACGGATTCGCCTTCCGCTCCATAATACGCAGTGATTCATCTCCGAAAACGGTTCTCCGGGTCTGATGATGCAGTTTCCATAAAGAGAAAAGCTGCATGGCTAGCCGGATGGTCATAACGATCACTCCAAGCCAGAACACATACTTTACCAGGGTATTGATAAAGGGCTCTGAAGGATGCCGCTGCAGGGCTGACAGGTCAAGCATATAAGTCTCTGCCACTACATTCAGCTCATGATGCCTGTGTATAAATACAGAGGGATCGATCAGTGGTCCCACCGTGGCACACAGGATACCGCCAATCAGGAAAAAGCGGTTCAACGAGTAGAAGGTCAGACGCCTCAGACCGAAGCGATAAGCCAGGTAAAACAAAACAAGCGCTATGTTGGCTTTAAGCAGATAAATAAGCATGGTTATCAGTTTTTCTCGATCATCCTGACAATTTCTTTCAGTTCTTCAGGGGTGATTTTCTTCTCTTTCGCGAAGAAAGTCACCAGGGCTTTATATGAATCCTCGAAGTAGTCTTTTACAAAACCGCTCATAAACTTCTGCTTGTACTCAGATTCAACGATCGCAGGCGTATACTCATATACATTGCCTGTTTTACGACTGGTCAGATACCCCTTTTTCTCCAGGTTCCTGATCGTGGAGGCAAGCGTCGTATAAGGAGGTTGTGGAGACGGATGCTGCTCCAGAAAATCCTTTACTGATCCTGTGCCCGTTTTCCATATTGCCAGCATGGCGATTTCCTCCTGCTGCGTTAGCTTTTCCATATTAATTCAGTTTAAAGACAATCAACTACGATTGTTTCGTAAATCTACGAAACTTTCGTAACTCACCAAATAAAAAAATAAAACCACCTGTTTTGAGCAGGTGGTTTTTTGTCACTATATCTACGTGTACTTACTTTAAAAGTTCTTCCAGCTTGCGTTCCAGCGCATCGCCGCGGAGGTTTTTTGCCACGATATTTCCGTTAGGATCTATCAGGAGGTTCTGCGGGATTGCCTTGATACCATATTTCTCGGCTACCGCGTTCTTCCAGCCTCTCAGATCAGATACCTGTGCCCAGGCCAGATTATCCGCTTGTATGGCAGCCAGCCACTTTTCTCTTTTTTCATCCAGGGAGATGGATACCACATCAAATCCTTTGTCTTTAAACCGGCTGTAGGCTTTCAGTACATTTGGATTTTCTGCTCTGCAGGGACCGCACCAGCTGGCCCAGAAGCCCAATAATACATATTTTCCTTTATAGGAAGCCAGTGTTATATCTTTTCCGTCTTTATCAGGCTGTGCAAAATCCATGGCCGGTTGTCCTACCGCTGTTTTCTTCGCTTTATCCAGCGCTGCGGCAAAATCCTTTCCGGAAGGCGTATTACGCAACGTTTTACCCAGCTTATTGAACATGGGTTCGATCTCTACCAGATCAATATCATAGTCAGCATATTTGTTCAGCACATACAATGCGATCGGTGAATTGCTGTTATTTTTCAGATAATCGGCCAGGATCTGTTTCTGCTGGGCTTCCAGGTCATCAAATTGTGGCTCCAGCTTCCTCATACCTTCTTCATCTTCAGCCATATACGCCTGACGATACTGTTTTTCCAGTTCATCCAGCTTACCGTTCACATCTTTCAGCAGTTCGTTGAGGTGATTATAATCATCATTGGCGACAGCGCCCTTCACAACGCCATGACTGATAGAATCTTCCGCAGTGATACTGATGTTTCCTTTGTCCAAAAACAAGGTCAGTACATCGCAACTCTTCCGCTCCTGGGCATCCGGTGAGAGAACAGGTTCCAGTACCTTGAGGTACAGGTTGGCCATCGTAGGTTCCGCCAGTTTGCCGGAAAAGGAGAATTTGCCCTCCTTTACCTCCGCACTGTCCAATGTATTATCGCCACAACGCCTGATATTTAAATATACTTTTGCCGGCTTCTGTAATGCAGTAACAGTTCCCTGTATCGTAAACGCTTGCTCGCCCTTCCATTTTTCCTGCGCCAACAGGACCATAGGCGCAAGAAGCGCCACGGCCATCATTACGGACTTCATTGATTCAGATTATTTAATACTAACGAAATTCACATATCCCGGCAGGAAAATCAACCTGATTGTGATAAACGGTGAAGGTGGTGACAGTAAAAGAAGCGGCCTCGTGTAGGTGCGAGGCCGGTAAGTCAATTATTTTAATATTTGTTGCAATTTGGCTTCCAATGCACTGCCTCTTAAATTAGTGGCAATGATATTCCCTTGCGGATCGACCAGGAAATTGGCTGGAATTGCACGGACGCCATACATCTGTGCAGCTTCATTACCCCATCCTTTCAGGTCGGACACCTGGGTCCATTGCAGATTATCCTGCTTAATGGCGCCCATCCAGCGGGTCTTATTGTCATCCAGAGATACACCCAGGATAGTAAAGTTCTTGTCTTTAAAGCGCTCAAAAGCCTTCACAACATTCGGATTCTCCGCCCGGCACGGACCGCACCAGCTGGCCCAGAAATCGATCAGCACATATTTACCACGGAAAGAAGATAAGCTGACAGGTCTGCCATTCACATCATCCTGTGTAAAATCAGCAGCCACACCTCCTACATCACCTTTTACACTATGCAGGTATTTAAGCGCTGCCTGTCCATACCTGGATTCTTTGAGCGGTTTATCCAGTAAGTTGAAATATTCCTGAAAATCATCTGGTTCCAGTCTCCCACGTAACTCGTTGAGTAGTATCCAGATGCTCGCCAGTTGCTTGGGATGTCCCTTGATAAAGGTGGTACCGGTATTGACCACATCTTCATTAAACATGGATGCCTTTGCGCGAAATGCATTCTTTCCGGCTTCGTCATCACCAGTGATCTTTGCCGCTTCCGCATTCAGGTTCTGCGCTTTCTGCACAAGCGCCAGGAATGTCTGCTGATAAGCCTGCATTGCCTTATTTTCCTCATTTCCTTTAAAAGAAGAGGCTATCGGAAACTGCTGTGCTTCAAGGGTATACTGCAGCGATTCCTTACCGGACACCAGTAATAAAGGATTATTTACATCCTGCAGGATAAGGGCGAAAACCCTTGGCCCTTCTGTAGACGGTACCTTAAAAGAGAATTTATTTCCGCTCAGTACTACGGAATCTTTTGGATTATTATCGTCGTCTGAATACAGATAGACCTTCTTACCTTCTGCTCCTTTCAATGTTCCGGAAACAGTTTGTTGGGCAAAGGCTGTAAATGAAAATAGCACCGCGAAGGCGCCGGTAACAAGTCGTTTCATTCCTACTAATATATAAAAAAACTGCTATTTAGTATGCCTTTTCTGCAGCACAGCCAGCACATCTGACAGCTGATAACCTTTGGCACTTAACAGTACCAGGTAATGAAACAGCAGGTCAGCTGACTCGTTCAGGAAAAGCTCTTCGTTATCATCTTTCGCTTCTATAACGACTTCCACCGCTTCTTCCCCTACTTTCTGGGCAATTTTATTGATCCCTTTTGCAAACAGGGAGGAAGTATAGGACTTGTCAGCAGGGTTATTCTTCCTGTCAGTAATGATACTTTCCAGCTTAGCCAGGAAATCATTGCTGACATTGCTCTCTTCCCAGCAGGTATCTGCACCGGTGTGACATACTACGCCGGCAGGAATTGCCTTGATCAGCAGCGTATCGCTGTCACAGTCTACCCTGATTTCCTGCAGGGTCAGGAAATTACCACTTTCCTCTCCTTTTGTCCACAGACGCTGCTTGGAACGGCTAAAGAAAGTTACCTTGCCCTCCTGTAAGGTTTTGTCCAGGGCTTCCTGGTTCATATATCCCAGCATCAGCACCTTGGAGGTAGCCGCATCCTGAACGATAGCCGGCACCAGACCGTCGGCGCATTTCTGAAAGTTGATCTGTTTGTTATTATACATGAAAGTGCTCTTGTTTATTAATCATATACTCTCTCCACCCCCTGATTCCCGATATGTAATCCTTAATACTTAATGCCTTGTCGAACAGGTGGCCGTAAAATTAGTGGTTTTTCCCGGCCTTAGAACCGGATATTAACGCCCCGCTGATAGAGATAAGTCTTCAGGGCTGGTATCTCGATCTCTTTATAGTGGAAAATGCTGGCAGCCAGCGCGGCGTCAGCCTGTGCATTTTCAAATACATCCATGAAATGTTCCATGTTCCCGGCTCCGCCGGAGGCAATCACAGGTACATTCAGATTTTGAGACAGTTTACCGGTGATATCCAGGGCAAAACCCTTCTTGGTACCGTCATTATTCATGGAAGTCAGCAGAATTTCTCCAGCGCCTCTCTGCACAGCTTCTTTTGCCCAGTCGTATGCCTTGATATCGGTTTTCACACGTCCTCCATTCAGGTACACATACCAGTCGCCGTCCTCAAAACGCGTATCGATAGCCAATACCACACACTGACTTCCAAATTCACGGGCCAGTTCGTCTACCAGCTCCGGACGTTTAAAAGCAGAAGTATTCACAGAGATCTTATCAGCACCTGACTGCAACAGTACATTCACATCTTCCACAGATGAAATACCTCCACCTACGGTGAAAGGGATATTCACATGTTTAGCAATACGGGTCACCAGTTCAGACAGGGTCTTTCTGCGCTCATTAGTCGCCGTAATATCCAGAAACACCAGTTCATCTGCGCCCTGTTCTGCATACAATGCACCCAGTTCTATCGGATCGCCGGCATCGCGTATATTTTCAAAGTTCACACCTTTTACAGTGCGTCCATCCTTTATGTCAAGACAGGGGATAATGCGTTTTGTTAACATGTTAAGTATTTTTTCAATTAGGAATTAGGAATTAAGAATTAGGAATTTCCTAATTAATGTTCCTACACTTATCCCAATTGATTTGATAGTTAATAGTCGAATGAAAAAACGAAATATTGTATAGCCAACCGAATTCGTAATTCCTAATTCCTAATTCCTAATTTAATAAAGTCCGCCAGTTCCTTCATGCTGATCCTTTCTTCATAGATCGCCTTTCCTACTATCACACCACTACACCCAGCTTCCGCCAATGCATGTACATCAGCCATAGTACTTACACCACCACTCGCCACGAAGTCGATCTGTGGAAAACGTTGCAGGATCTTTTCATATAAGGCAACGGAAGGTCCCTGTAACAGACCGTCTTTAGCAATATCAGTACAGAAGATGTGTTGTACGCCCTGTTTCACATTCTCTTCCAGGAAATCAAACACAGACAGCTCAGTCGTTTCCAGCCAGCCGCCTACAGCGATTTTCTCCTCTTTCACATCAGCTCCCAGGAAGATCTTGTCAGCGCCGTACTTTTTTACCCAGCCGGAAAACAGTGCCGGATCTTTCACTGCAATACTACCAATGGTTGCCAGTGCAGCGCCATTCTCATATACGATACGCAGATCGTCTTCTGTTTTGATACCGCCACCGAAATCGATCACCAGGTTAGTCTTACCGGCAATCGCTTCCAGTACTTTCCAGTTGACAACAGCGCCTTTCTTGGCGCCGTCCAGATCGACCAGATGCAAACGGCGTATGCCAATGCTTTCAAAAGCCTTGGCTACTTCCAGCGGATGCTCATTGTATACTTTCTTCTGTGCATAATCGCCCTGTGTCAGGCGTACACATTTGCCATCTATAATGTCAATAGCCGGAATCACGGTAATTCCGCTATCTGTTGTTTTATCCAGTTGAACTTTCATCTTGATGAAGACAATATTATCTTTTACGAAATGATCACCCCAGTACTCATACCCACGTTTTAAATAAAATCCTTCTGCAGAATCCCGGGCATTACACCATAACATAGGAATATGCTCCTTTCTGCAAAAATCCTCCATATGCTGCATCAGCATACTGCCATAGCGTTTGCCCTGACAATCCGGATGCACCGCCAGTTTACGGAATTGTGCCTGATCTTTCTGTGGAAACAGGGACGCTACTCCCCTCAGCCTGTTATCTTCAAACAAACCGAAATGCACCCCGTATTCATCATGATCAAGCTTAACCCTGGTCAGTTCCCAGTCTGGATACAACACATCTCTACGCAGTTCCAGTGTTTCATCAGTTGTGATCCTTCTTATCTGTATCCCTCGAATCATTACTTATAACTTCAGGAAATTTTCCAGTATTTTCTGTCCCACAGTAGCGGATTTCTCCGGGTGGAACTGTACAGCATAGAAATTATCTTTCTGTAATCCTGCACTGTAGTTAATCACGTAGTTGGCAGTGGCTACCGTATCAGGGGCCAATGCCGCATAATAACTATGTACAAAATACATGTAGGAATTCTCCGGCACATGCTCAAACATGGTGCTGTATAATCCTGTAATATTATTCCAGCCGATCTGAGGTATTTTCAGCAGATTATCCACTGGTGAAGTGAAGCGTTTTACCTCCACATCGAAGATACCCAGACAAGGTGTGTTGTTCTCTTCAGAATGTTTGCACATAAGCTGCATACCCAGACAGATACCCAGGACTGGCTGTTTCAGTTCTTTGATCAGCTTATCCAGGTTTCTTTCCTTCAGATAATTCATTGCAGTGCTGGCCTCTCCCACACCCGGGAAGATCACCTTATCTGCTGATTTTATCGCTTCCGGATCGTCTGTTACAATGCCCTCCACGCCTATTCTGTCCAGTGCGAACATCACCGAACGGATATTACCGGCATTGTATTTTATGATAACCGTTTTCATATTCTAGTTGTGTTTTACGCCTGCAATAAATTCTTTTATTGTAGTATCCAGGTTGGTCGTATTTTCAATTGCGCGGATAAAGGCAGTACCGATAATTCCCCCATTACTGTTGGATGCGGCAGCGTCAAAGGTAGCTTTATCTTTGATACCAAACCCGATCAGCACCGGATTCTTCAGGGCGAGTGCTTTCAGTCTTTCGAAATATACCTGCTGATGCCCCATGTCCTTATCCTTCCCTGTAGTGGAAGAAGAGGATACCGCATATACAAAACCTTTACTTACACTATCGATCTTTTTGATCCTTTCCTCACTCGTTTCCGGCGTTACCAGGAAGATCAGGTGCAGGTTGTATTTTTCGAATACAGGTTTATACTCCTGCTCATATTCGTTCATCGGTAAGTCAGGCAGTATAACACCATCCACACCCACTTCGGCACATTTTTTACAAAATTCCTCAATACCGTACAGTAACACCGGATTAAGATACCCCATCAGTAAAACCGGCAGGTGGATATGTTGTCTGAAATCTTTCAGCTGTTCAAACAGCACTTTCAGACTCATACCATTCTTAATGGCGCGGGTGCTACTATCCTGGATCACCGGCCCGTCAGCCAGCGGATCAGAGAATGGCATACCCAGTTCTATCATATCGGCCCCATGCTGTTGTAAAGATTGCATGACAGGCAGCGTATCGTTCAGTTCAGGAAATCCTGCTGTGCAGTAGATGTTCAGTACACCCGTTTTTTTGCCGGCAAATAATTGATCTATACGATTGCTCATAAAATATATTTATACGTTACCACCAGTGTTAGCAGGCAAATTACGAATGTATGTTTCCATGTCCTTATCACCACGGCCACTCAGACACACCACCACCACATCATCTGGTTTGAAGGCTACCTGTCCGAGTTTTGCCAGTGCATGAGAGGATTCCAGTGCAGGAATGATTCCTTCCAGACGGGTCAGCTCATAAGCTGCCTGTAAGGCTTCATCATCAGTCGCATTCAGGAAAGTAGCACGACCGGTTTCATAAAGATGCGAATGCAGAGGACCAATACCCGGATAATCCAATCCGGCAGAAATAGAATAAGGCTCAGTGATCTGTCCGTCTTCTGTCTGCATCAGCAATGTCTTGCTGGCGTGAATGATACCCAGTTTACCCAGCTGCGTAGTCGCTGCTGAATGACCGGAATGTACACCTTTACCACCTGCCTCTATCGCAATCAGTTTCACATCCGGTTCATCCAGGAAGTGATAGTAAGCACCAGCAGCGTTACTACCGCCACCGATACAAGCCATTACGTAGTCAGGGTTTTCCTTGCCGGTCTTTTCGAGTAACTGTTTCTTTATTTCTTCACTGATCACAGACTGAAAGCGGGTTACCATATCCGGATATGGATGCGGACCAGCAGCTGTTCCCAGTATATAGTGCGTATCTACCGGATTGTTAATCCAGTCGCGGATCGCCTCATTACAGGCGTCTTTCAGTGTCTGACTACCACTTGTGGCAGGTACCACTGTAGCACCCAGCATTTTCATACGGGCCACATTCGGCGCCTGGCGCTGAATGTCAATACTACCCATATACACTACACACTCCAGTCCCATCAGCGCACATACGGTAGCTGTTGCTACCCCATGCTGACCAGCACCGGTTTCCGCAATGATACGCGTCTTACCCAGGCGTTGTGCCAGCAGGATCTGTCCGATGGTGTTATTCACTTTATGTGCACCGGTATGGTTCAGATCTTCACGTTTCAGATAGATCTTTGCCTTATATTTTTCAGACAAACGTTTTGCAAAATACAAGGGAGAAGGGCGTCCTACATAATCGCGCAGCAGTTGATCGAACTCCTGCTGAAAGGAAGGATCTTTCAGGATCTCCAGGTAATTACGCTGTAGCTCGTCTACATTCGGAAACAACATCTCCGGAATGTAAGCGCCGCCAAATCTGCCGTAAAAGCCTTTTTCATCTACATGATACTTAGAGCCGAACGTGTTTTCCGCTATCTTCATGCTATGATTATTTTAAATAAGTTGATTGAATCTGATCTGTAAATAAGCGCACCTTTTCCATGTTCTTCACACCCGGCCGGTCCTCAAATCTGCTGTTCACATCTACTGCGAATAAAGCCGGCAGCTGTAATTCCAGCAGTTCAGGTGTTTCGTCCAGCCCGATACCTCCACTCAGATAAAAAGGATGCGTATATGGATATGTCTGTAGTAATTCCCAGTTGAAACGTTTGCCGGTACCGCCATAAGCCTTACCCGCTTCTGTATCAAACAGGAAATAATCTGTCACCGGTATATATGCGGCCAATAGCGCTGACCAGTTAACGTCCTCCCCTAATCTGAAAGCTTTGATCACCTGTACCTGTTCACGGATAGCAGCACAGAAAGCAGGCGTTTCATCACCGTGCAACTGCACCATATCCAGCCCGTAATCAAGTATCGTACGTTGTACCTGTTCAAGCAACGCGTTTACAAACACACCTACTTTTTTGATACCAGCTATCTCCCTTACAGTGCGTCCATCTATCTTCGGCGCTGCAAAGCGGGGAGACTTTTCGTAAAATATTAAACCGGCATAATGCACCTGGTATTCGACCAGTCTTTGCAGGTCTTCTTTCCGGGTGATACCGCAGACCTTTATTTTCATTTTGCTGATTTGTTGGCCAGTTCTGTTACAAATTGTTCAAATGCTCTCGGTGGATTTTCCTGCCGCATGAAATGTTCTCCGATCAGGAATCCCTGGAAACCTGCTGCTTTCAGCGTAAGGATTGCATCTGTATTACTGATACCACTTTCTGCTACTTTACATTTATCTGCAGGTATCTGTGGCGCCAGTTCGCAGGAACGGTTAAAGTCGACATTGAACGTTGTCAGATCCCGGTTATTCACACCTACCAGCTGTATATGATCAGTCACCTTTTCCAGCTGATCGCCGCTATGTACTTCCAGCAATACTTCCAGTCCGAGATTGTGGGCAAACTTCGCCAGCTGGGCCACTTCTGCTTTTGTGAGACATTCTGCAATCAGCAGGATCACGTCAGCACCGATCGCTTTTGCTTCGACAATCTGATACTCGTCTACGATAAAGTCCTTACGCAGGATCGGAATATTATTCAGTATACGCGCCTGTTGCAGATCATCAGAAGAACCACCGAAGAATTTCTCATCTGTCAGTACTGATAATCCGGATGCACCATAGCGGGTATAAGCAGTGGTCACGTCCTGTACGGTTACGTCGCCGTTGATCAATCCTTTTGAAGGAGAACGCCTTTTGAACTCTGCAATGATACCTGTCTTTGCAGGATCCTGCAGAAACTGCGCCAGTGACAAAGAGGTGCACTTAAACCAGGATGCCTGTTCCAGCTCTTCCACACTCCGCTGTTGTTTGCGGGCTGCCACTTCCACATGCTTATGGGCTACTATTTCTGTAAGGATATTTTTCATGATTGCAAGCTTATCAACTTCTTAAACGCGTTGTGTGCTGCGCCTGATTCCAGTGACTCAACAGCTGCCTGGAAACAATCCGCGTAGTTATCATATTTTTTCATGCAGTACAGTCCCATAGCGGCGTTAGCCATTACTACAGAGTTCTGTGCCCATGTACCTTCCCCTTTCAGGATTTTCATAAAGATCTTGGAGGCTGCTTCCACCGTATTACCACCGTAGATATCTTCAGGATATACCTTGCGTTTACCCAACTGCTCAGGCGTCCAGTCTCTTTCACCTTCATTGGTAATAACACGTGTATCTGCTGTCAGGGATATCTCATCATAACCGTCCAGACTATAAACGATCGCATATTGCTTGTCAGTCTGCTGGAACAGGTAATTGTATACCCTTGCCAGTTCCAGGCTATATACGCCGATCAGCTGATGCTGTGCAAAAGCCGGATTTACCAGCGGACCAAGCATATTAAAGAACGTACGGATACCCAGCTGACGACGGATACCTGCCACATTTTTCAACGCAGGGTGGAACAAAGGAGCGTGCAGGAAACAAACACCTGCTTCTTCCAGTTCCTCTCTCAGTCTGGCGTCATCGTTTTTGAATTTATATCCGGCTGATTCCATCAGGTTGGAGGCGCCACTGATGGAGGATACCCCGTAGTTACCGTGTTTCGCCACCTTTCCACCAGCGCCTGCTACGATGAAACAGGAGAGTGTGGATACGTTGAAAGTATTTTTACCATCGCCACCGGTACCTACGATATCCAGTACTTCATATCCGTTCAGATTAACCGGGATACAGAGTTCCAGTAATGCGTCGCGGAAACCCAGCAGTTCTTCTACCGTAATGCTGCGCATGAGGAACACGGTCATAAATGCCGCCAGTTCACTCTCATTGTACATGCCTTTGGAAATACTGATCAGTATCTCTTTGGCTGCCTCACGGGTAAATGTTTTATGTTCAAAAAGGTAATTAAGTATCTTTTTCATTACTCGGAATTTATGCATTCAACCAGTTACGAAGGATCTGTTCACCACGTGGCGTCAGTACGCTTTCCGGGTGGAACTGTACGCCACTCACATCATATGTATTGTGTTGCAGCGCCATGATATAGTTATTGTCGTCTTTTGCTGTTATAGTCAGCTCTGCCGGCAATGTGGCTTCGTCCACCACCCATGAGTGATAACGACCTACTTCCAGTGTATCAGGCAAGCCGTTGAACAGTCTGCCGTCTCTTGCAGTAATGTTCACATTGGTAGCTACACCGTGGTACACATCTTTCAGGTTGATTAGTTTCGCACCAAAAGCCTCTCCTATTGCCTGTTGACCCAGACAAACGCCGAAGATTGATTTGCTTGGCGCATATTCTTTGATCAGCGGCAGCAGTAATCCTGCTTCTTCAGGAATACCGGGACCAGGAGAGAGAATGATTTTATCATAGTCTTTTACTTTCTCTAATGGAATTTCATCATTGCGTACCACCGTCACTTTACCATTGATGATCTTTTCCACCAGGTGCACCAGGTTGTAGGTAAAAGAATCGTAATTATCAAACACCAGAATGTTCATGTCAGATATTTTGAGCCAGGATGATGGCCTGTTTTAATGCATTCAGTTTATTGTTCACTTCCTCCAGTTCGGATGATGCTACAGACTTTGCCACTACACCGGCGCCTGCCTGGTAATAAAGCGTGTTCGCTTTGCTCAGTATGGAGCGGATCATGATAGCGTGATTGAAGTCGCCGTTGAAACTTACAGAACCGATACAACCACCATAGAAACCACGTGCGGTCGGCTCATTTTCATCGATAATTTCCATCGCTCTGTACTTTGGCGCACCTGATAAGGTACCTGCAGGAAAAGTGGCTGCCAGCAGGGAGAAAGGATTGAGTCCGGGCTGGATCTTACCGGTCACTTCACTTACCAGATGAATAACGTGTGAATAGTACTGGATCTTTCTGTAAGATTCTACTTCCACGTCGGTTGCCAGTCTGCTGAGGTCATTACGTGCCAGATCTACCAGCATTACATGCTCTGCATTTTCCTTCGGATCTTCCAGCAGTTTGGCTGCCAGTTCACGGTCCTGCTCGTCATCACCGGTACGTTTGAAGGTACCTGCTATCGGGTGAATTATGGCTTTATTATCTTTGATGATAAGCTGAGCTTCAGGAGAAGAGCCCATCAGTTTGTAATCACCGTAATCGAAGAAGAAGAGATAGGGAGAAGGGTTGATAGAGCGGAGGGCGCGGTACACATTGAATTCATCGCCTTTGAATTGCTGTTGGAAGGCTCTGGAGAGTACCACCTGGAAAACGTCTCCGCGGAAGCAGTGTTGTTTACCTTTTTCGACGATTTCCATGAATTGCTCATTCGTCAGGTTGCTCTTTTCTCCGCCTTCTGCCTTGAATCCGTAGCTGGGCACATCTTTCTGTCTGATAAGTGATTCGATGTGATCAAACTCGCTATCAAGGCCATCTACCAGGTTTTCGCATAAATACAGTTCGTCTTTGAAGTGATTGATGGCGATGATATATTGGTAGAACCGGTAGCGCATCAGCGGGATAGTGTTCCCGTTCTGCTTATCCTTATTGAATTCTATTGTTTCGAAGAACTGAACGGACTCAAATGTACTATATCCGAACAGGCTGTGTACGACAGGCAGTACAGGCTTATCGGCGAAAGAGAAATTACCGAGGAATTTCTGCAACTCATCCAGTACGCTCTGTTTGTTTTTCAGTTGCTTTCTTTCGGGCGGGAGGTTAGGATATTTAAATTCAAAATCCTTTGTACTGGTCACTTCTATCCCTGCTATCGGCTGAATGCAGATGAAGGAGAAGCTGTTTTCGCTGGCACGATAGTCAGTACTTTCCAGCAGTACCGTACCGGGGAATTTGTCGCGGAGCCGCAGATAAATACCAACAGGCGTGAACACGTCTGCCAGCATTTTCTTGAATTTTGATTTGACTTGAATACTACCCATTGGATTTGTGATTGAGTTTTGTTGGGTGACTATCTGAAAAACGAAGAAGGCCCGCTGTGTAACAGCGGGCCTTCCAAATTATATTTCATTACGAAACATGGCACTGTAACACTCTATCAGGATCTGATATTGTGCCACCACCAATGCTTGTTTGTAATAACTGTCTTCATGTTTTAATTTCTTGCAGAACAAATATCTGGTCTTTTTTGAAAACATGCAAATTTTTTTTGAGATTCTTTGTAAAGTGATAAGTTCCCGGGTATTTATTGATTTTCTATTAATAATAACCGGTTTTATCATTTCACGATTTTTCAGATATGTCTGTTGATAATCACAATATATGCAGGCGTCGCAGGTAAGCCCTTGCCTTATCCTCCGCTTTTTTCCTGGCGTTCCCCCCTCCCCGGCACATGGCTGCTTACCATTACAGTACGCCTTTCGTGCTTGGCAGCTGCATATTCATCGGATTGCGTTTTACCGCCATCTTGATCGCTTTGGCAAATACTTTAAATATCGCCTCAATCTTGTGGTGTTCGTTTTCACCTTCCGCTTTAATGTTCAGGTTACATTTTGCCGCATCAGAGAATGATTTGAAGAAATGGAAGAACATTTCAGTCGGCATCTCTCCTATCTTCTCACGGCTAAATTTCGCATCCCATACGATCCAGTTGCGACCACCGAAGTCAATAGCAGCCTGTGCCAGACAATCATCCATCGGCAAACAGAAACCATAACGCTCAATACCTCTCTTGTCAGCCAGCGCCTGTGCGATTGCTTCTCCCAGTGCCAGACCGGTATCTTCGATTGTGTGATGCTCGTCAATATGCAGATCACCTTTGGCTTTTACCGTCAGGTCAATGCTGCCATGACGTGCGATCTGATCCAGCATATGATCAAAGAAACCCAGACCTGTTTCGATATCAGCTTTACCTGTACCATCGAGGTTCAGCGAGATAGTGATATCTGTTTCTTTAGTGGTACGCGTATGTGTTACAGTACGCAGTCCCACTTTCAGGAACTCATAGATCTTTTCCCAATCTGTAGATTCCAACGCAATGGTATCTTTCAATGCAGCCGCACTGTCTTTGATTTCAGCGCCGCCAAGACCGGTACCTTCATTCAGCCAGATCGCCTTTGCACCCAGGTTCTTTGCCAGTTCTACATCTGTAATACGATCACCGATCACAAATGAATTCGCCAGATCATACTCAGGAGAGAAATACTTTGTCAGCATACCCGTGCGTGGTTTACGCGTAGGTGCATTTTCATGCGGAAAAGAACGGTCAATATAAATCTCGTCAAACTTCACACCTTCATTCTCAAAGGAACGCAGAATAAAATTCTGTGCAGGCCAGAAATCAGCTTCAGGGAAGCTATTGGTACCCAGACCATCCTGGTTGGTAACCATCGCCAGTTCATAATCCAGCTCCGCTGCAATACGGGCCAGATAAGTAAATACCTTAGGATAGAACTCCACCTTTTCAAGGCTGTCAATCTGGTAAGTAGGCGGTACTTCTTTGATCATGGTACCATCTCTGTCTATGAAGAGGACTCTTTTCATTATACTGTTTTATTATGGCGCTTTGTGTTTGTAGAGCCGGCGGTCGTTGTGACTGCCGGTTTGATATCTTTCCTGGTATTATGCGTTTACGGCAACCTGTGCGATTGTTTCCAGCAGCACGGTATTCTCTTCCGGTGTACCAACGGTAATACGCAGACAACCATTACAGAGTTCTACTTTGGAACGGTCGCGCACGATAATACCTTTTTCTACCAGGTGATTGTAAATACCTTTTGCATCCGTTGTTTTTGCCAGCAGGAAGTTGGCGTCACTCGGATATACCTCCAGTACCTGTGGCAGACCGATTAAACCTGCCGCCAGCTTATCTCTTTCGATCACTGTTTCACGGATCCACTCATTCACCTGGGTGATGTTATCCAGTGCTTCCAGCACCAGATCCTGCGCTGCCTGATTGATATTGTACGGCGGTTTTACCTTGTTCAGTACATTGATAATATCTTCTCCGGCGAATGCCATACCTACACGCAGTGCCGCCAGGCCCCATGCTTTAGACAGGGTCTGCATCACGACGAGATTAGGATATTCTGTCAGTTCTGATATAAATGTTTTCTGGCGGGCGAAGTTGATATAAGCTTCATCGACTACAACGATACCATCAAAGTTATTCAGGATCATTTCGATGTCACTACGGTTGATAGAGTTACCGGTAGGATTATTCGGAGAGCAGATAAAGATCAGTTTTGTGCGCTCGTCCACTGCCTCCTGTAAAGCGGCCATGTCTATCTGGTAATCAGGTGTGAGCGAGACTTTTCTTACGATCACATCGTTGATATTTGCGCTCACTTCATACATGCCGTACGTAGGCGGGAACAGTACCACGTTGTCAACACCCGGGCGACAGAAAGAGCGGTACAGTACATCTATTACTTCATCACTGCCATTTCCCAGGAAGATGTTCTGTGGTGGTACACCCTTAATATCTGCCAGTTTATATTTTACTTTCCACTGCATCGGATCCGGGTAACGGTTGTAGTTAACCGGCAGCGGAGAGCCAAAGCTGTTTTCATTGGCGTCAAGGAAAATAGAAGCTTCTCCTTTGAATTCATCCCTGGCGGTAGAGTAAGGCACCAGGCGTTTTATATTGTCGCGTAGTAAGCTATTAAGATCGAACATTGTAGTAGATTTTATGATTGAGCCTTTTGTTTCAGACGTACTGTTACTGCATTTTTATGTGCATCCAGTCCTTCTGCTGCTGCCATCGTTTCTATCGTTGCGCCTATCTGTTGCAGTCCTTCCTGTGTCAGTCGCTGGAAGGTAATTTTCTTCACAAAACTGTCCAGAGACACACCACTGTAAGCAGTTGCGTAACCGTTGGTCGGCAGTGTATGGTTTGTTCCTGATGCATAATCACCGGCACTCTCCGGAGAGTAGTTACCCAGGAATACAGAACCTGCATTGACTACTGCATCGGCAACAGCAATATCATCTTTACAAGCTACAATCAGGTGCTCAGGAGCATATGCATTGAGCAATTCCATTGCTTCAGCGGTATCTTTTACCAGTAGTATGCGACTGTTTTCCAGTGCACGTGCAGCAATATCCTGACGTGGCAGCTGTGCCAGTTGCGCCGCTACTTCCTGTTGTACTTCCGCGATGATTTCAGGCGCTGTAGTAACCAGTAATACCTGGCTATCCGGACCATGTTCTGCCTGAGACAGCAGGTCTGCCGCTACAAATGCAGGTACGCATGTTTCGTCTGCCAGTACGGCTACTTCTGATGGTCCTGCAGGCATATCGATCGCTACGCCGCTTTTATTCACCAGCTGTTTTGCACAGGTCACGTACTGGTTACCCGGACCAAATATTTTATGCACACGAGGTACACTTTCCGTCCCGTAAGCCATTGCACCGATTGCCTGTACACCGCCTATTTTGAATACGCGCTCCACGCCTACTTCCTGTGCGGCAAACAATACCGCAGGATGTACTTCTCCGGCAGCGTTGGATGGTGTACAGAGTACGATCTCCTTACAGCCGGCGATCATGGCAGGGATACCCAGCATTAATATGGTAGAGAACAACGGAGCGGAACCTCCGGGAATGTATAATCCTACTTTTTCAATAGCGACAGGTTTACGCCAGCACTGTACACCCGGCATCGTTTCGATCACCTTGGTATGTTCCTGTTGTGCTTTGTGGAAAACCTCAATATTATGTTTCGCCTGAAGGATGGCCTTTTTCAGTGCTGCATCGAGTGATGCAGTTGCTTTGGCAAATTCTGCGGGAGTGACTTCCAGGGCTTCCAGCTGTACTTTATCAAACTGCTGTGCATATCTGCGTACAGCTGTATCACCGTCCTGTTTAACAGCAGCGAGTATATTGCCTACACTGGTTTCCAGTGCTGTTGTATCTAAAACCGGTCTTTGCAGTAATTCCGGCCATTGTGAGCGTTCGGGATATTCGAATACCTGCATGCGCGATTAGGAATTAGGAATTAAGAATTAGGAATTAAGAATTGGTTCATATTTAATTCCTGTCTCGAAGAAATAAGCAGCCAATAACTTAAAGCTGCTTATTCCTATACTGATTATTATATAATCATCTTTTCGATCGGTACTACCAGGATACCCTGTGCACCGGCAGCTTTCAGATTTTCAATGATATCCCAGAAAGCATTCTCATTCAGTACGGAGTGCACGGAGCTCCAGCCTTCTTCTGCCAGTGGCAGAACGGTAGGGCTTTTCATACCCGGCAACAGGCTGATGATCTCCTGTAGTTTATCATTAGGAGCGTTCAGCAGTACGTACTTATTGTTTTTCGCTTTCTTTACAGACTGTATGCGGAACAGCAGTTTCTGTAACAGTGCTTCCTGCTCAGGTGTCAGGTTATCATTGCTGATGAGTGCTGCTTCAGATTTCAGGATCACTTCTACTTCCTTCAGACCGTTCATGAACAGGGTGGAACCGCTGCTTACCAGGTCACAGATAGCATCCGCCAGACCGATACCAGGGGCGATCTCCACAGAACCACTGATCTCGTGGATATCAGCAGTGATATTGTGTTGATTCAGGAAGTTTTGCAGGATAACCGGATAGCTGGTAGCGATACGCAGTTTATCCATATCCTTTACGCCGTTGTACTCCGCTGCTTTTGGTATTGCCAGGGAAAGACGGCATTTACCAAAGCCCAGTTTCTCTGCAATCTTCACAGGACGGGCTTTTTCAATGATCACGTTCTCACCTACGATACCGATATCTGCCACACCGTCTTCAACGTATTGCGGAATATCATCATCACGCAGGAAGAATACCTCCAGCGGAAAATTGCTGGCTTCTGTTTTCAGTTTATTAACACCGTTGTTGATGTCTATACCACATTCTTTCAACAGTTTGATGGAGTCGTCGTGTAAACGACCTGATTTCTGAATAGCAATTCTCAGTTTCATGTTTTTAACAATATTCCGGTGAAAACAAAAAAGGGGCTTACCATTTGGTAAGCCCCTGATTATGTTCTAATGTTTTTATTATTTAGTACATAAAATCATCCCAGCCTACCTGCGCGGTAAGAATGATGGTGATGATGTGTATGTACGTTAATGCTCATAGTTTGAAATAACGATGCGAAGGTAATAACTATTTTGAATAATCAAACTAATTTTTGCCTTATTGACCATTATTTTAATGTAAACCCTGCTGACTGTACATCCCTGCTATTTGTACCTACAAATACGGTAAAATCGCCCGGTTCTGCCTTCCAGCGCATATCCTTGTCATAGAACTTGAGGTCTTCCACGGAGAGTTCAAAGGTCACGGTCTTTGTCTCACCCTTTGCCAGGGAGATCTTTTTATAGCCTTTCAGCTCTTTTACCGGGCGGGTCACAGAGCCTACCAGGTCTCTTACATACAACTGTACCACTTCCTCTCCGTCAAAATTGCCATTATTAGTCACCGGGATGCTGATGTGCAATTTGTCTGTAGCAGCCATCTGCTGTTTGCTCAGTTTCAGGTCTCCATAGCTGAATGTAGTGTAGCTCAGCCCATATCCGAATGGAAACAGCGGGTCATTTTCCGTATCCAGGTACTTGGAAGAGTATTTATTATACGGGTTCATCGGACGGCCCGTGTTCTTATGGTTATAGTAGATAGGTATCTGCCCTACATTACGCGGGAAGCTCATGGTCAGCTTACCGGCAGGATTGTAGTCGCCAAACAGTACAGAGGCAATGGCATCACCGGCTTTTGTGCCCAGGAACCAGGTTTCCAGAATCGCCGGGATGTGAGCATTTTCCCATTCCAGTGTTATCGGACGGCCATTTGACAATACCAGGACTACCGGTTTACCGGTGGCATATACCGCCTTCAGCAGCTCCCGCTGGTTTTCCGGAATACTGATATTAGAACGGCTGGCAGCCTCTCCGGTCATACCCTGGGATTCTCCCAGTGACATTACCACGATATCAGACTTCCTGGCCAGTTCAACAGCCGCTGCCAGCATCTGCTGACGATTAGCAGTATCTGCTGCATCCAGCTTTAATTTCTGGGTGGCTCTTTTATAAAGGGTGGTGTCCTGGGTATAATGCGCTCCGGGCAGGTATTGCACGTTGGCGGATCTTTTCTTCAGGGCTTCCAGCAGGGTAACCGCTTTGGTATAGTCGCCTGCAGCTGACCAGTTGCCGATCATATCCCGCTGACTGTCAGCCAGTGGGCCGATCAGGGCGATTTTCGCCTCCTTCTTCAGGGGCAGCAGCTGGTTCTCGTTTTTCAGCAATACGATAGAGCGCTCTGCGATCTTCTGGGCAGCAGCCAGGTTTTCAGCAGACATAATCTCTTTTGCGGCTCTGACAGTATCGCAGTACCTGAAAGGGTCTTTGAACAGGCCCAGGTCATATTTAGCCGCCAGAATACGGTATACGGCGCTGTCAATTTCCTTCAGGGTCACCTTTTTGTCCTGGAGCAGCTTTTTCAGTTGTCCGGCAAAAATACCACCCTGCATATCCATATCGACGCCGGCATTCAGGGCAGCAGCACCTGCTTCATATTCGTCTTTTACGTTTCCGTGGGCAATCATTTCATTGATAGCGGTATAGTCTGTCACCACGAAGCCTTTAAAGCCCCAGTCTTTCCTCAGGAGGTCAGTCAGCAGCCATTTATTAGCTGTAGCCGGCGTACCGTCGATCTCATTAAAGGAAGTCATGGCAGTAGCTACACCAGCATCAATGGCGGCCTTATAAGGCGGCAGATAATACTGGTACATCTGCCGGCGGCTCATGTCTACCGTATTATAATCGCGGCCCGCTTCAATAGCACCATATAAAGCGAAGTGCTTTACACAGGCCAGGATGGTATTGTTAGCAGAGAGATCCGAACCCTGGTAGCCTTTTACCTTGGCTTTCGCCACCTGTACGCCATACCAGGTATCTTCTCCTACGCCTTCAGCTACACGGCCCCAGCGGGGGTCACGGGCGATGTCTACCATTGGGGAGTAAGTCCATTGTAAGCCATCGGCACTGGCTTCCTGTGCGGCGATACGGGCGCTCTGTTCCAGCAGAGCCATATCCCAGGTACAGGCTTCTCCCAATGGAATGGGGAAGATCGTTTTGTGTCCGTGGATAACATCATACCCGAATAACAGCGGTATTTTCAGTCTGGTATTCATGGCCATTTCCTGCAACTGGCGGGTATATTGCGGTGTATAGGCATTGAATATGGAGCCGCAAAGACCGGCTTCAACGTCTTTTTTATATCCCGGCTTCATAAATGGTCCGGTAACATCCATATCACTGGTGAGCAGGTTAAGCTGGCCTATTTTTTCGTCCAGCGTCATCCGCTTAATAAGACTATTCACGAAGGTCTGCTTAGGGGTTTGTGCCTTCACGCTGAGAGCTGCCAGTAGCAGGGTGGCTACGAGCAGGCGCTTCGGGTTCTTCATAACTGTGTCGTTTAGAGTTAAAGTGGGCTTAAAGGTAGGAAAAGTTTGGAATGGAGGTGTTCTTGTTCAGTTTGTTCATTATGGATGATATAAGGGGTGAGATGATACTGCACAGAAAATATGATGTAGTTTTGTATTACTACACTGCGAAATACTCCCTTAAATTATATGCATACAGACGGTCAGGTTACTGGCTGTGTTACTGTATTTTCTATATTTCTTAAATACATTTAAAACTATATAAAATGGACCATCAGACTTATTTAAAACTCAAAAAGGCGCTTATTCAAGAATCGCGGGAAGCTACCTGTAAACGCCTTCGAACACTTAAGATATTTTAGTTACTGATTTTGCATATTTCATAACATTTTTCAACATCTTAAACTCTATATAATGACACATCAAGCCTATCTAAGACTTAAAAATGCACTTATCCGGCAAATGCGTGAAGTTACTTCGTCCAGAGAAGCTGCTAGCCGCTTTATAGATGAAATGGGAATTAGAGATCTTCTCATACCCATGGATCCACCTATTAAAAAATCAACACCAAAAAAGAGGGCAAAACGTAACATTGACATAAAATAATACGCTTAGCTATTAAACACTTAAAATCTATTACTTAATTACACCACATTATTGTTTGACGTATATGAAACCCACCAAATATATCTATTCAGCAGACCCAGGTCTGGTTATCGGTTTCCATGGTTGTCCTAAAGAATTGAGGGATGATATTATCAATGGAAAAACATCGCTAAGTTCCAGTAATAATACCTGGGACTGGCTGGGCGATGGAATTTATTTCTGGCAGAATAATTATGAACGGGCGTATCACTACGCAAGTAATCCACCTCCTAATGTTAAAATCGATCATCCGGCAGTACTTGGCGCAGTTTTCAACTTAGGGAATTGTCTGGATTTCACTGATAAAAAGTACATAGACCTATTAAAAGTATCATTTAATATGTTACAAAAAACTGCACAAATGGAAAGAAATAAACTTCCAGAAAACATCAATCCGAGAGGAAATGAACAAACTAACGACAGAACACTTAGGAAACTGGATTGTAGAGTGATAAAAAATATACACACAATAGTGCAAAGAGAAAGAGACTTTCCTTTTGACTCTGTAAGAGGAGCATTCTTCGAAGGCAAAGAAGTCTACAAAAACTCCGGCTTCCTCGACAAAACCCATATCCAGATCTGCATCCGCAACCCCAACCTGATAAAAGGCTATTTCATCCCACGAAAAGAAGTCCTTTGGCCCAGTAACTAAAATCCCTTCACCACCACCCTGTTTAACCCCTTCCCACTATACACCTCCTTCCCATCCACAACAATCCTCAGCCCCTTCCCTTTTCCATATCTCTCCCCTGTCTTATCCCATCTCACACTCACCACCTTCCCATGATACGGCACACCCTCCAGGTAAAACCAATCCCACTTTCCTTGCGGAATCAACGGATACAATTCCAGCTTCCCATCCGCCCGGGGCTTCAACCCGATCAGATCATTAATCACCAGATCACAAAAACCAGAATGATTATAATAACTACTCCTTGGATCATCCCCTTTTAACCAGTAACCAGTACGCTCATCCTGGTATTCTCCGAGATAAGGTACACCGTTCTTCTGTTGGGAACGGGCATACACCAGTAGTGTATTGTAATAAACGGCTGGTGTCATTCCATCTTTATGCTTATAATGTGTCAGTAAGTTAGCCAGTCCTTTCAGCGTCTGTGTAGTAGCAAAGGGCCATATCGCGCCATCCCATTCACAACCACCACTACCATGAGAGCGAAACAGCGGATGCCTTCTTTCAGCAGTCGTTAATCCCCAGGGCGCATCGAACCCGCTGGTATCGGTCAACTGTTCCCAGGCAGCCGCATACTTAGACTTATCTGCCGGCAGGTCGAAATACCAGGGAATAAAACCGATCTGTTCACGCGCATTGGAAAAGCGGGTAGTTTCGCTGCCTTTAATGACCTGTCTTACTTTAAAGAAAGCAGCAGTATCATCCCAGAGCTGTGTTTGTACCAGATTGCGGATCTTTTTTGCATCAGCGGTATAACGCGTACGCAAAGTATCGTTAGCTGCCATCGTTGCTATCTTTGCGAGTGCATTGGCATTGCCATACATGTAACTGCTGATAGTGGGACGCGTATGTTTTTCCCTCCGTGCGCCACTGATAGATTCTTCCATGCCATCCTTTACATCAAATTGCCAGAACAGTCCATCAGGTAAGCGTTTTTCTCTCTCCCACAGCCGATAATCTTCATCCATAGCCGGCAGTAATACTTTTACAAAGCTGCTATCACCATCTACCAGGAAACGGTTGTATACCGCGTCAGCGGCCCAGCTGCTGAACTGATGAAAACGGGGAGCTTTCTGCTGTGCATCTTTCAGATACCAGTATTGTATGTATTGATCCAGGTAAGTGGTATTACGTAACCAGCGGCCTTCATACACGTGATGCCCAAAGGCGCAACTAAGCGCGTTAAACCTGCCGGCGTGTTTAACAGGGGTGATAAATTCAGTGAAGATAAAGCCATCAGGCGTTTCTTTCAGATGTTTACGGAAAGTCCACCATCTGTAATAGTATGTCTGCTCGATAGTACTATCCGGACAATCCAGTAAAGGTACGTTCGCTTTCAGCCAGTCAAAGGCATCTGCATTACTCACATAGTTTTTCACATATTCCGAGTCAAGACTATTAAACCGGTCCACGTACTTCTTCAGCACCGGTTCCAGTGTCATTGCCTTCCCGGAAGAAACATTCACCTGCTGCGCCAGTAAACGCAAAGGCAGGAACAGACAAACAGCGATAATTACTTTAACGGATCCCAATTGCCAAATACTTTAGTGAGTGTAATATCTTTTGCCGACTGCGCCGGTAACTGCCGGGACCAGGCCACACGCTTATCATGCGTTGCGCCGGCACCCGTATTATGATACTCAGCATATCTCGCAGTCAGTTCATTTTCTTTCTTATCCCAGTTATGCCAGCCCTGCGCTAGTATCTGCGGCCCCAGGATGCTGTTCATAAAGACAGTTGCTGCATAAGGTCTCCAGGGACGCCCCAGAAACACCTTTTTAGCGACGCTGTCTGCGGTTAATTTACAATGGTTGAATACAAACCCGTAAGGTTGCCGTTGTGTCGTAGAAGCGGCTGTAATGTAAGAATCTCTTTTACTGTGGATCGTACAGCCTTCAAACCATACCGTCGCAGCACCGAATATAAAATCGGTCGTGCCTTCTATGTAACAATCCTGGTAATACTGCCTGCTATCTTCTTTTCCGGCATATAAGGTATCCTGGTTGCCCAGCAACCTGCAATTACGGAACCGGCAACGATCCCCTTCCACATGAAGCGCAACTGCCTGTCCTACCGGACCCGCAGCATTTTCAAAAGTGAGGTTTTCGGCAATGATATCGTCTCCGGCTACCAATACAGTATAAGAGGTAAATGTGCCGAATTTATCCCTCCCGGATGCATCCTTCCCAGGATATACTTTTCCTGAATAATCTGCATTGGTAATGACCGTACTGTCCCTGTCCTCCCCCTGTAAGGTAATTGTACATTTCCAGCTGGGAATACATAGCTTTTCGTGATATATACCTTTACGGATAAAAATAGTCACCCGGAATAAAGTAAAATCCCTGACTGCATTCACCGCCTCCTGGATCGTCTTATAATCGCCTGTTCCATCCGCTGCCACTACCAGACGAGCACGGGGATCCTGTGCGCGCAGGGAGGCAGTTAAGAACAAAAAAAACGGAAACAAAATTATAAGAAAGCATTTCTTCATAACAAGGAATTTTATCGCACGTGGACAGTGACAAGCTAAAAAATTTCTCCTGCTTTTTGCAACTCCAGAAAGGCTTTATTTACGCAATCGTTACCGGAGGGCGCTTTCCTGGTTACCTCTTCGTATTATAACGTCATTACGCCGTTATTACGACCATATCTCTTCGTTCCGGAACGGATAGATACCGGTCTGATAACGGCATACCTTCGTTGTACATCGAAGAATCAACACTTATCATATTGAGAACCATCAACTTATCCCTTATTTGAACGTAGAAAACTCATAATCACCTGAACCTAAATACATTACAACCCTCTCTTTTTCGAAGGATAAATCCTGATTGTTCAGTGGCTTTCCATCTGCGGTTATACGCCCCTCCCTTTTAGCCGGCAGCTTAACAATCGCATTGCTATTAGGGGGAATACTGATACGAAACAACATCCCGCCATCTTTCTTCTCCCATTCACTACGCACAGTGCCGTAAGGGGTATTATAGGATGTTTTAACCCAGGTAATGTCACCCACTACCTCCGGACAGATCTGAAGCTGTTTATACCCTATTGAACCCGCCTGTTGCGTAATACCTCCTAATCCGGTGTAAAACCATTCCAACAGATGTCCCAACATCAGGTGATTATTAGACACCTGCTCCAGTGCGGCCCAGGATTCCGTCAAAGTAGTAGCCCCCTTCGCCAACTGAAAACCATACCCCGGCACATCACTCCGGTTATTCATCTCATACAGCAGATCAGACGCCCCTCCTTCCTGTAAAGCCTGTACCAGGAAGTGAAAGCCAATATCTCCGGCAGTCAGCTGATTACGCTGCTGACGAATGGAATCTACCATATTACTGAACACCGCCTGACGGTATTGTTCCTCAACCAGCCCCACGCACAACGGCATCGCCATAGCCGTCTGACTACCAGTTGAATATACCTTCGTTCCCGTATGGAAATATTCGCCGTTAAAGGTCGCTTTCACTTTATCTGCCTGCACCCGGAACGCCTTTGCCTCCGCTGTTTTCCCTAACAGATCAGCCATATTACCCGCCAGCACAAGATCATAGTAGTAAATCGCAGTAGCCGTGACGCCCTTAGGGGTAAGCTGCGCGACGCCCGGTCGCTGCGGACCATTATCAAACCAATCACCCAGACCATATGAGAGTATATTGTGTTGCGCTTTTGCACCCAGGTATGCCACATATTTTTTCACCATCGGATATGCATCACTGATGACAGTCTTATCTCCATACCAGCGATAGTGCAGCCAGGGTACGATCACACCTGCACTCCCCCATTCCGGTGAATCCCTGAACCCAAAACCATGATCATCAAAAAAGACAAATTCGGGTGCAATATCCGGCACCAGTCCCTCACCTGTCTGCGCTTCTTTCATATCACGGATCAGCTTACGATATAACAGGTCAATATCATAACTATACTGTATCGCATTACCCATCAGGTAATCCTGTTCCAGCCAGCTGAGTTTTTCCCGATGCGGACAATCCGTCAACACACTCTGCATATTGCTTTTAATCGCCCATAATATCAATGTATGGATACGATTGAATAAATCATTTGAACAGGAAAAGGTTCCATTCACCGGGGCCGCATTGCGGGTATGCAGCAATTCCAGTGAAATGATTTCTGGCACATCGCCTGTATGCACAGCGGTATCTGGCGCGGCTCCTTCCACCTGCACATAACGGAATCCATAATAAGAAAACCGCGGTTGCCAGGTTTCTATACCATCACCTTTTAAAGTATAACTAAAATAATACGGACTACCGGTCGCTTTCTGATTAGCCAACTGTTTATCATTGGTTAATTCTGCTGGTATCAGCTTTACCGTTTGCCCTTTCTTTCCTTTTATCTTCAAACCGATAATACCAGATGCATTCTGCCCGAAGTCATACATATACACAGCAGGTTGTGGCTGTGTAATACGCCGTACCGGCAGTACTTCCATCACTTTCACCGGATAATCTTCCTCCGGCAACAATCGTTTTTCTGTCGCCTTTACCACTATCGCCGGCTTCCACTCTGTATCATTGAATCCAGGCTGATCCCATCCTGATTGTTCTTTTCCGGCATCATAATCTTCACCTCCATAGATGCTGGTAAAAGTTATGGGAGAAGCACTTGTTCTCCAGTCTGTACCCGAAACAATATTCGTTGTCTTTCCATTCTCATACGTGATCAGCAACCTGCAGATCATTCTCGGCATACCATACACAACCGACAACTTGCGGTACCGTTCTTTATTCACATTAAAGAATCCATTACCCACAATCACGCCCAATGCATTCTCACCTGCCTGCAGCACATTGGTCAGATCGTATGTATTATACAACGCTGTTTCGTCATAATGCGTCCAACCCGGCGCCAGGAAATTATCTCCCAGCCGCACACCATTCAGACTCGCTTCATACTGTCCCAGTCCGCTGATATACAACAATGCACTTTTCACCTTCCCCTGTACGCTGAACGCCTTCCGGAATAAAGGCACGATAGTCCGTTGTCTCGCTTTATGTTTCTGGTAAAACTTATCCGTACCATTATGCACACCTGGTACCACCCGCATGGAATCTACCACATCCTCATACCCTATCCATTTGGCGCCTTTCCAGTCGGCGGGGCCATTGAGGGCATTTATAAAACTGGCGACTTCACTCCATCCGGAAGGTCTCCCTGCTTTATCCCATACCTGCACACGCCAGTAATAAGTATGAGCGGGTAACAAGGTTATACCAGCAAAGGCGGCCGGTAATGTCAAAAAAGGATCCGCGCTTTCAACATGCTTACCTGTATGCTTCTTACTATTGAGTGTAGTACTATCATCAGAAAATTGCAGCTGATATGCCTGTTGTACGCAATTATTATACGAGGCTGACAACTGCCAGCTTAAACGGGGCGACAGCTGGCATCCAAGGGGATTCGTCTTATTATCCGTTCTCAGATGCACCACCTGTAATTGCTGTCCCCAGGTTTGCAGCGATAAAAAAAGCAGCCATATGCCCATGCATTGCTTCATATGATCTTTTTATTTGGCAGTAGCGATAATCTTCATTGTTGTTGCTGGCAGACCTGCACCTTGCACCGTTAAGTGGATATCCCCGGCCTGTTTGTCTGCTTTCACAATCACCTGACATTTACCTCTCCAGGCTTTCCGCTGTAACTGCTGACAACTCTCTGTACTCATAGGATTGGCATTCCCAACACCGACAATAGTACCTGGTCCGCTAATACTGAATTGTAATAACCGGGCAGCATCAGGAGAAATATTACCATCCGCATCTGTCAGTGTAATTGTTACATAACTCAGATCCTGCCCGTCTGCATGGACCTGTTGCCTGTCTGCCGACAACTTGATAGCAGTAGTCTTACCTGCAGTCTGCAACACTACTTCTTTTGATTTCTTTTTACCATTATACCCGATAACACTGAGTTTTCCAGGGGAATACGGCGCCTGCCATACCACCATAAACTTATTTTCTCTGCCTGCTTTTTTACGACCAAGCGATTTTCCATTCAGGAATAATTCTGCTTCCTCATAAGAAGTATAAGCCGTTACGTCCAATGGTTTACCTTCATATCCTTCCCAGTTCCAGCTATCTCTCGCATCATGCCATTCCCATTGACTCCATTCTATTTTATGTGTATTGGTATCAAAAGAAGGTACAGGTGGTTTTACAAACAGTGACAGCTGTTCCGGCATCCACAATGCGTCTCTGTAATAAGACTGCGGACGTTTCCATCCACAGACATCGATATCACCACAATAGGCCAGATTCCATGGATAAAAACTTTGTTGCTGTGGATATCCCAACCAGCCGATGCTGGCCTCTCCTATATAGTCAAAAGCCGTCCATACGAAATCGCCGATTACCCATGGATGATCTACTACTTCCATCCAGTAGTCTGCTGCTTCGATGGCAAAGGATTCTGTCGCCATCATCACGCGTTGGGGAACCCTTTCATGATCTTTTACATATTGCGTACGGGCATAGTTATACCCTGCGATATCCAGTGTGGAAAGGAATGCATCTTTATCAGGCGCAATACCATTTACACCACAGGTAATAAAACGTGTTATATCGATGCTGCGAATATGATCGCGCAACATACGCGCTACCTTTGCCACCTCAGGTTTTTCCCGATGCGGGATTTCATTACCGGTACTCCACATTACAATAGCAGGATGATTCCGGTCACGATACAACATACTCTCGATATCCCGCTGCCACCATTCTTCGAAATACAAGTGATAATCTTCCGGATTCTTACCATCATTCCAGATATCAAACGCCTCGTCTATCACCAGCATCCCCAGTCTGTCACAGGCATCCAGGAAAGCGGGTGATGGTGGATTATGTGAACAACGGATCGCGTTATAACCACTGGATTTCAGTAGTTCCACTTTCCTTTCTTCTGCCCTGTCATATGCTTTAGCTCCCAGCGGACCGTTATCATGGTGAACACAACCGCCTTTGAGTTTGATCGTTTTACCATTCAGCTGAAACCCATTTTGTGCATCTGCTGTAATCGTACGGATACCAAAAGGAGTCGTCACACTATCCTTCAACACATTATCCACATATACATAGGAAACCGCAGTGTATAATACAGGAGAAGTAAGATCCCATAACAAGGGGGATGGTACAATGAATGATTGTTGCAATGCACTATCCTTTCCGGCGCCGATCAGCTGCTGCCCTTTATTCGCTGCCACTATTTTACCTTTTGCATCTAACACGCGTGTTAATAAAGTAGCTGTAACAGCTGTCGCTGTATTATTGTTCACACGCGTTGTTATGTTCACGGTAGCACGCTGTTTATTCACATCGGGTGTAGTAATAAAAGTACCCCACTGCGCTACATGCACCGGCTCAAGCACATTCATCCATACATGTCTGTATATGCCCGAACCCGCATACCAGCGACTATTCTCCCCTTCATTCCTTACTTTGACAGTCAGTATATTTTCTCTGTCATAGCGCACATAGGGTGTAATATCATACCAGAAAGAGGTGTATCCATAAGGATGTTTTCCCAGCTTCTTACCATTGATCCACAACTGCGCATTCATATATACACCATCAAACTGTATCACGATACGTTTGCCCTTATCAGTCAACTGTACATTGAAATGCTTACGGTACCAACCTGTACCACCCGTCGTAAAACCGCCACTCACCTGACTCAATGCACCTTTACTGAAAGGCGACTGCGTACCTGGTAAATCTTCAATACTCCAGTCGTGCGGTAAGGATACCTTACGCCAGTCTGTATCCTTAAACAAAGTATCTTCTGCTCCCTGTGCAGCACCCCGCCAGAATAACCAGTTGTCATCAAATGACTGTACACGCTGCGCTTTTACCGATATACAACAGCTACAAACAAGAAAAACTATCAACAAACAACGCATGATCTATTTAGCTTTTATGAAATGAAGTGTACTTTTTCCAAGGTCTTTAGATGTGGCTACCGCAATACCCCGCTGGTCTTTCTGATTCACCGCGCAGTAGTAATGATATACCACTCCTTTATATTTGATCACAAATGATTTATGTGCAAAACGACCATCATAATCTTCTGTAGAATTGATCAGGTCCGGGCCATTCCAATCGCTCCAATGCACCAGATCATATGAACAGGCGAAACGGTTAAAGGCAGTAGGCCGGTTCTTCCAGAAAGCGCCGAAATAAAACATGATCCACATATTGTCCATACGTTGTATCACCGCATCGCCGGTGATACCTGTAAAGTGATCCAGTACAGGATCTTTACCATATCTGCTCCAATGTTCCATATCGTCTGAGACTGCCATACCGATACGTTCTTTTCCCCGTTTAGGTTTCAGACTATCCCCCTTTGCATTGTAATACATCACAAAAGGATGTGCGGTGGTATTCGTCTGATCCCAGATGACAGAACTCTTGTAAATAGTATTATTCTCCCACCAGCCTGCGTTACTGTCTGTCGCCATCAAGGCAGGTTTATCTAATCTTTTCCACTCATGCGCCCGGGTAATACGTTTGCGGGTATTGGCAATACCCAAAGACAATAAGCCCTGTTCATAGCCATGCTGCGCACCACCGATATAACTCATCCAGTGTTTCCCTTTGTAGGAGTACCACTTATAATTACCTCCCCATACATGATCCTGTAAAGAGATATAACCTGCACGCTGATTGACATCCCAGGTAGTAGAACTATCTGCAAATGACATCATTTTGCCTTTGGTCTTCCAGTGTAACAGGTCCTTACTTTCTGCCAGCCAGGTTTCATAACCGCGACCTTCATTATAGATGATATACACCATGTACCACTTGCGGCCTTTCCTGAAAATACTCGGACAATCCAGCTTCTTGCTATCATCTGCAGGCACCATCACCATTCCGTATTTATAAGGCGTTTTTATCTCCTGGTAAACCTGCTGCATAACTGATTGCGCCACTTCTCCACCTGCCGTCACACGTTCCTGTTGCAATACAACAGGTCCGAGTAAACCAGCTTCCTGTAATGGCGTCTTATCCAGTTTTAAAGGCGCTGTTGTACGGGTGATACGTTTATCCACAGGCAATGCAGTATCGCCAATCAGACGATTCGCCCAGGTATTTGTCACAGCTACTTCCAGTTCATTGTCTCCTTCACGAATAGCAGTGGTAATATCGACTTTATATGGAGGCGTCCAGGTGATACCACAATCAAGCCCATTTACCTTTACAGCTGCCAGATTAGCCACCTTGCCCAGATCCAGGAATACACGGGAGATAGTATCCTGTTTCCGCCTGTTCCAGTTGAAAGTCTTTCTATAATACGCGGTACCGGAATAATACCGGATCTGGTCATTATCATCTTTACTCCAGTCCTTCAGTTCATTGAATACCACGGGAGCTGAAGGGCCGCCAACCGCACTGTCAAAACTGACTTTCCAGTCATTATTCAGGGTATTAATTGTATTGAATGCTGGCCAGTTAGGCGCATGATGCATGGATGACTGCGGAGTAGGTTTGCGGAAAATAACAAACAATGAACCACTGGCAGGCAGTTGTAAAGACAGTTCTGTACGACCAGCAACTATTTGCCAGTCCGTTGCTGTACGTTGTTCACCGGTAACGGCATCCCATATTTCAGGCAGTTTACCACTGACACGGAAGGACAGTTGAATGGTACGCGCTATCTCCTGTTGATTGGAGATAAAGTAAATATCATAATCAGGTGCAGTACGATGTGTCCATGCAATGCCATTGGCCCTGTTACCACTCGTTTCCTTCACCAGCAGATCAGGCATTAACCCTAATGCAGCAAAAGAGGTATTGCGCCATGGTCCCTGCAATACATCTTTTCCTTGCAATACAATCATACTGTCAGGGGCTTCCAGTGATCTTAACGGACCATTCACCATCACCGTTCCTCCCTGGGACACTAATCTTCTGAGATGAAAGACCGTCTCACGGGATAACAGATTTCCTTCCGGCGACATGGCCATTACACCGGGCAATATTAACAGCCTGTACACAGCGCCTCCCGGCAATACAATGTTGCCATCTTTAACAGTAGCCAGTCTTAGTAAGGCATCTTTGTTGAATGAGTCATAGTGATATCCCTGTAGGGCATCTACCCAGTTAACTGGATCTGTGATATTTGCAGATGCGGTAACGCCTAGAGGCATTTCTCTTAAAGGACCGCCTGTGTTGGCCATCCGCTGTGATTCAAAAGCCAGCAGACTATCACCAAACAATCCCGGCAATATATTTACCAGCCGTTCCGGTAATATCGCTCTGCGAGGGATCTCTTCTCCTGTAAATACAGCAATATCTGCAACCGGTCTTCCCTGTTGCAATAAAGCCTGACACCGCTGTGCATAAGTAACCCAGGCCTTTCCTGGTTTCCACCAGGTCTGATTACGTTGAAAATATAACCCGATACCATCCAGCGTCATTCCCGGTTGCCTGTCCGTCCAGGGATTATGTGCGAAAACATGATACACCAGTTTGTTAATACCCAGCGCATAATTGCGGTCTGCGAGTGACTTCAGCATACCCGGATGTTCATCCCAGCGCATCCGTAGTTCTGTAAACGCTTCTGCCTGTATAACCTGTTTGCCATAAATATGCGCACCGGAAATAGCATCCAGCATATCATTGGGTTTATCATGCGTCGGACTCCGCAGCCAGTATTCGCCCATAGGTATATCGGCGGACTGATAATGCTGCATACCGTCTCCCGGCATCACAGGCGCTACACTTTCAGCTGTAAACAGACAGCCATGTGTGTGAGCCAATGCCGTCAATGTATCATAAAAGTTTTGTTGTACAAGTTCTGTGATCGTAGCTCTCACATCATGTAAAAAGGTCTCGGCAGTTTGTGCGTTTTGTACCGGATAACCTGCCATTGCCGGTAGATAACGTAACAGGTCATATCCACGTCGACGGCGGAATTCATCACGAAAACCGGCTGACCAGTTCTGACTGCCACATTCCCAGCTATCCACATGAAATACTTTCAATACAGTATCCGCCAGTGCATGACCTATTTTACGTCTCGCCTCTCCAAACCAGTGATCAAACTGTACTCGTACAGCGGCACTGCTGAATTTATCACATTCCAGTCCGCTACCTGCGCCACCAGTTGCATTGGTATGTCCGGTAGAGGTATGACCGATACGCAATATCGTCCAGTTACCGGCAGGCGCTTTCCAATGCAGACGTCCGCCAGCATCGAGTTGCTGCGTGAGATCAATAATTTTATTCAGGGGAATACAATCTTTCTCTGGCAATTGTGCTGTCGTGGTATACGGACTGATACGCCATACAGCACCACTCTTGCCCTCAAACTGATGAATACGCGGCTGATCAGATAAGAGGATACCTGCCACCTTCAGACTTTGTTTCCATTTCGCCGCATCCAGGTCTTCTGACCCTGGTTCTGCACCTTCTTTATCATAATAAAAACGGAAGTAACGGGCAGTGACGGGTGTAATTGCATGTGTCACCGGAGCATCGGTATCCTGCCAACCATGGCGAGGTGCTTCCAGTTTACCCGCAGGGCGAAAATCCACACCATTGTCACTTACGGCAATACGCAGGCGATGCGACTGGTAATTGTTACCATTTGTGTTGATCGTGATCGCATAGCAGGTAAAGGGTTTTTCATAAGCATATTGGATCCAGCAGGGATCCTGACTGCGAAAACTTTCCTTACTACCCGGCAGTGCCAGGAATTGAGCGGCTACACCCGGCAGACTGGTCGTCACCACTGGTGTTTGTGGCTGCGGAGCTACCGAAGGAAATGCCAGTACGGCTATATCGCGATAGTATTTTTCATTGACAGGTGGCTGGGATAGTATCTCATTAAAGTCAGTCCCTCCTTTAACAGCTGTAGCTGACCATACCACTTTCTGCATAGACTGGGCGGGTGTGATCCAGGGACCTCCTGCAAGCGCAAATCCGTCACTAAAATGCATCCCCAGCTGTAAGCCAAGACGGGCAGCTTCACTATGTGCAAAGCGCACCATTTCCCACCAGGCAGGACTTAACTGCTCTACAGGTGGATTGATATAAGGCGGATTGGCTTTCCCCTTGATCGGCATCAGGTATGCACCGCCAATACCTGCTTCTTTCATTGCTTCCAGATCGGCTGTAATACCCTCCTTTGATATACTGGCATGCATCCAGTACCAGAATACCCAGGGTTTGGCCATAGCAGGCGGCTGCCAGAACAGACTGTCCAGATTTTGCGCCTTGCCGGCATATACACTTATCAGCAATATGATCAGTAAGCAATACTTTTTCATAACTATTTATCAGAGGACTGTGCTAATGGAACTTTTTCCAGCTTGGAATAACAACAAGATAAGGTCAGTGGTCACTGGAATACAGATTTCAGATAAGCCGCATTGGCACTGAAATTCTTCTTTACATTACGAGGGTCATTGGCATCACGGGAACGCTCAATCACCAGCCATCCGCTCCAGCGCATTTTATCCAATGTCTTTTTTACTTCCTTCATATTGATACGCGTATTGTTCTGCAACCATACGCCATCTGTATCCGTACAATGGATCTGGCAGATACGCTTTGCACCCAGCGTCTTCAATTCATCTGTCAGGTTACGGCCTGCCTGCAATGCGTTGGAGAAATTGAAATAACTTTTGACAGCAGATGATCCCACTTCATCGAGTAACTGTGCTTCTTCTGCTGCGGGTAAGGCTGTCTCTAAACCAATCACCACACCTGCTTTTTCTGCCTGGACAGCCACTGTTTTCAAACGTTGTATGATAACAGGACGCAGCTCCGGACGTTTCACCAGATCGCCGGTAACACCCAAAGGAAGAAAAGCAATCTTCACTTTCATTGCTACCATCGTATCGATACAATCCTGCACCATCTTTTCGTATTCAGGTCGTTCCGCAAATGATTGTGCATAAAAACCGGACATGGCAATAGAACTGATCGCTACATTCAGCTCCCTGGAGGTATCCAGGAATTGTTTTATTACTGCAGGATCAGACAGTTTGCTGTCAAAGGTGGGCCGGTTACCCAGTCCACCCATATCCACTTCCACACCATCTGCACCAATATCCTTGGTCAACTGAAAAGCACCGAGCTTCTGCCTTTTCAGGATCATCCAGTCACATACTGCAATGCGATAACGCGGTTCTTTTTTTACCGCCGCCAGCAATATATCAGGCAATAACAGGCTGCCTGCCAGCAAGGCGGCATTGCCAATGAACTGTCTTCTGCTTGTTGTTGCTGTCATGGCCATTGCTCGTTTTTTATAGGTTTCAGTTCCAGCGCCCGCGGATCGATCTTCACATGTTTGATACGCTGTCTGCGCCAGGTGTATACAATATGTACATAACCGTCTGCGGTCTGTATCACGGAAGGATAAGAATATTGACTCACCGGAGAATCTTCCAGTACCAGTGCCGCGGACCAGTGTATACCATCCTCAGAGATCGCAACATTTAATGGTGTACGCGCACCTTTGGATTTTCCTTTTGGTGTTTTTACATGGTTATACACAATCAGCTGACGACCATCTTTCAGTGTCACTGCATCAGTACCGGAGTTATTGTTAGGCAATTCAGTGGCTGACATGGGCGACCAGGTACGGCCATTGTCGGTTGACCATGACTGTACGACGGAGCCTTCCTTACTACGACACAGTATCTGTAGTTTCCCTTTACCATATGTCAGAATACTTGGCTGAATGGTATTGAATGTCTTACCGTCATTGATCGGCCCTCTCATGGTCCAGGTCTTACCATTATCAGGGGTACATTCAAAATGTACTTTCCAGCCACTGCCTTCTGTACTGGACGGACAAAGCAATTCACCGTTGTCCAGCAGCACAGGCTTGTTCTTTACCGGACCAAGGAAACCTTCCGGTAAGGCTTTGGCGGCAGACCATGTCCTTCCGCCATCATTGGAAGTACGCATCCAACCTACCCAGGTAGCGACCTTTGTACCTGTTTTATAGTATAAGTGTAATTCACCACCAGGCACCTGGTATAATACCGGATTCCAGCAGGCTACCCGCAAAGTATCTGACAGTATACCATTTGCTACTTCTACCGGAGCAGTCCATGTATTACCTTCCTTTCGACTGACCCATATACCTACATCTGGGTTTCTTTCTTTTGTGCCTCCAAACCAGGCAGCCACCAGACCGTCACTTGTCTCTGCAATAGTAGCCGCATGACTTTCCGGGAAAGGCGCATCCATAAAAATATATTCATCTTCTACGATGCCTTTCTTCCAGGGTTGTTGCAGGTCGGAGCTGAATGTATAATCACCTGAACCGATTTTAAATACCGCCTTACCATCTTCCATCCGCAGGAAGCTGATATCCTTATTCCCGGAAACCGGCATTCCACTTTCTTTCACCGCACTGATCGCATATGCAGGCACATAAATGGTAGCTGTCGTATTCGCAGGGATACTGATATTCCAGCTGAATTGATTCACGGCTTTTCTCCAGCTGCTACGCACCATGCCATGTATTGAATGAAAAGAGGCATTCGCATAGTCCATACCTGGTACCAGCGAAGGACGCATGATCAGGTGACTAAATGCAGGTCCGTCGCTTTTAATACCGGCAATATCTTCATACAGCCATATCAACAGATCGCCCAGTAACATGACGTGGTTATGCGAATTCATCGCCGGATTGGCGGTATTGCCATTCCAGAGCTCCCATATCGTTGTAGCGCCATTTGCAACCATATAACCCCATCCGGGATAATCCCTGTCGGCAGCAATGAGATATGCAAGATCAGGACGGCCAGCAGCTGTTAAGCCACGCATGAGCCATTGCGTACCGATCACACCTGTGCTGATATGCCCACCATATTTCAACAGCGTACTGTCAGCAATGTGCGTGAATACCTGTTTACGATCAGCAGCAGGCACCATGTCAAAAGACAAAGGCAGGAGATTGGCGGTTACGGTATTGTTACCATAATAGCTATTGTGGAAGAAACGCTTGTTGAAAGCTGTTTTTATAAGCTCAGCGGAGGCTTTGAAAGCAGCTGCATCCTGCTGTTGATCCAACAAGCTGGCAAAACGACTCATCATCTGCAGATAACGATAGTAATAAGCGGTGGATAACAATGTCCCTTCCGTAATACGGGAAGAATCCTTTGAATGAATCAGCTGCTTAGATTCCGGCGGTACGCACCAATCACCGTATTTATCTTTGGTCATAATACCGTCTACCAGGTATTTTGAACACATATAATCCAGCCAGCGCTTCATGGAAGCATAGTGCTTTCTGATGGGTTGCAGATCACCATACTGATGATACAGCATATCAGCAATCATCAGGTAGGTACCCGGCCAGGTCATATTATCCGAATAATAGTTCCAGTAAGCCGGCGCTACATCCGGAATGGCTCCGGCGGCAGTCTGCGACTGTTCTATGTCATCTAACCATTTAGCATACAACTTTGCATTATCAAACAGAAAACTTTCTCCATAAGCACCCGTTGGACGATCCCCCAGCCAGGGCATCCGTTCATTTCTCTGCGGACAATCTATTGGCATCCCTTTATAGTTACCGATGATACCCCAGTAAGCGTTTTTATAAATACTATTGATCGTTGGATCAGCCGTTTCAAAGGTGCCTGTAGCACTGAGATCATCACTGATGACCTGTCCTTCAAGATCAGCTATGTCCAGTTTACCAGGATAACCGCTGATCTCTGCATAGCGGAAGCCGTGATACACAAATGAAGGCGACCAGGTTTCGGCTCCTTTACCCTTCAGGGTATAGACATCCGTTACTTTCGCATCACGCAAGTTATCCACATATAATGCGGTATCATTTTTCAGGGTTTCTGCAAAACGTAGTACCACCTGTTGCCCTTGTCGGCCATTGACCTTCATGTGCAACCACCCTACCATATTCTGCCCCATATCCACGATATACACACCTGCTGATTTTTCTCTAACAGATACAGGAGCCAGTTTCTTTACGATACGCATCGGTTCATTCATCTGTGCCTGTAACGCACCTGCTGGTGCAGGCACAATTGCCGCAGCTAACCATTGCTGGTCATTAAACCCTTGCTTATTCCATCCCGGCATTTCTTTATTCGCGTCATACTCTTCCCCATCATATTCGTTGTTGGTACGCACAGGACCATCCGCAGTCAGTTTCCATTTTTCATCACTGATGATGGTTTCTTTTTTACCATCTGCATATTCAAGTTCGAGTTGCAGCAATAAACGTGGATAACCAAATGTGGTGATCTTATGTGGCTTATAATTCTGACGCATCATGAAATACCTGCCATTCCCCAATACCGTTCCTATCACATTTTCTCCCTGTTGTACAGCGGTGGTAACGTCATAAGTATTGTACTTTACCGACTTTCTGTAGTCTGTAGGCGCTTGTGACAATACAGCCGAACCGGTTCGTTGTCCATTGATGTATAACTCATATAGTCCGAGTCCGGCGATATACACCGTAGCTCTTTTTACCGGTTGTTTTACAGGAAAGGACTTCCGGTAATACCTGGCAGACAAACGGGAGAATTTCGATTGCGCACTGTCCCAGGGGAACGCCTTATCCACACCTATCCAACGGGCTTTCCAATCCGTCGTTTGCAACAGACCCATACTCCATTCATTCACCTCGCTCCACTCAGTAGCACCGGTATTTGTCCACACACGCACCCGCCAGTAACAATGCTGCCGGCTTTCTAATGTATTTCCCTCATAAGGAATATGAATACTGGTACCGGCGCTTACTTTACCACTGTTCCAGAGATCTGCCTCATCGGCCAATAGCTTCTCCCGTGTAGCAGCCACCTGGATCTGATAAGCGACCTGCATCACATTACGGCCGCTGGCATTGATTTCCCAGCTAAAGCGGGGATGTGTGACATCAATACCCTGTGGGTTGACCAACATCTCACAACGGAGATTGGCAAGCGATACAGGGGCAGCAGCTCTTAATGACTGCATGTATCCGAGAAAGAATAGTATGTAGAGATAAAAGCGCATTACAATGGTGATGTTTTGAGAGACCTGATATAGAATTTAGCCGTATGTGCTTCCTGTTCACCAGCCTGTTCCAGATCATACTCCTGATCTGCAGGTGTATCTGCATCCGGGAAATGTCTTGGCTCACCCGTGCGGAATACAATTCTTTCCACTTTATCCACAGGCGCAAACAAAAGACTGTTCAGTACATCTTTTCCGTTTACATTGATCGTATAGAAACGATTCGTTGTGTTAATATTCAGGCGTATGTTATACACACTATCCGGTGCATATTTCATAAAGTGCTTAAAGCGTGCACCGGCCTTTGCTTTGAATACACTATCCGCATCAAATACCAGTCTGATACCTGCTGTACCTTTCCCATCCTGCAACTCTATCTGTAACATCCCAAAGTTGTTTTGTGCAGGTGTTAACGTAAAAGCGACTTCCAGTTTTTGCGAAGCCGGAAATAAACGTTCCGCTTTAGCATAGTCAAAAGGGTCTTTGTCTTCCAGGATCAGCTGTTGCTCCTTAGCAGGTGTATTACCAAGTGTTACAGGCGCCCAACGCGGACTATAAATATTCCAGCAGTTCAATGCCTTATCAGCAGTTAATGAAGGAAATACTTCATCCACATGTGCAGGCGCTTGATCTGTAACCGGCACCGGTATCTTTGATATCCAGATATCTTCTTTATTCATGCTGTAGGTGACCCACAGATTACTATCCGCTGGTACTCCGTTCCCTTCTTCAATCCCTCTTACGTACTGCGGACCATAAGACTTATAATTACCGCCATAACGCATAGGTGTAATCTCTCCATTTACCAGCAATAGATTGGTATAGTCAATACCGTCCTCGCTTACTGATAATGCCAGTGGCCAACGATATTCTGAAGGGTTATACACAGTAGCAAATCGCCCGTCACTGGTGCGTTGCCCCCAGATCTTTGCATTGGCATTTACAAAACCAGGAGCCCGTGCCACCGTACTCCAGGTACGACCTTCATCCTTGCTCATGGCAGTTAAGGCATTTTTCCACAGTCCGACCACCTTACCATCCTTCAGGTGATAATAACAGAATGCTTTGTATTGTTTCTGTAGAGGAATCAATAGATCGTCCCTGTCAGCCTCTTCATTCCACTGCTGCATCATCAGCGGAGTAGCCAGCAGTTCGTTACAGGCTGCAACAAACGCCTTGTCTTTACTGCTGGTGTAAAACGGATACATGGTGTTATTCTTGTTCCATTTCTTTGTATAACGGATAAAATAGATAGGACCGAATTTGCCATCCGGCAATATTTCCCTGACTACCCTTCCGATACCATTCCCATCATTCGGATCATCTTTTGCATCCAGGCAGATACCATAAAAACCTAATGCCAGCAACTTGTTGTTCTTAGCTACATAGAATCCCATACGCTGGTGCATGACTGCGAATAAGTCTTTGGCTACACCCGGGTTTCCTTGTTTGGTAGTACCATCCGGAATTTTATAGGGAGGGAATAATACGACCGGCTTATCCCAGTGATAACCATCGGTAGATGATAATAGCAGGGTTTGTCCCGGAGGGATGCTTTCTCCTACTTTATCACTCAGGTATTCCACATAAAAGCGCTTATTCCAGTAGGCAAGCATAGGCGCATGATTGTAGGTCCAGCCCATATCATCTCCAAGTGCAGGATGCTCCCTGTTGGCCCGCATAATCTGTATATTATGCACACCCATTACCGGACGTAATTGTCCGTGGTGATAATCCACATTCACCAGTGTATTACCCGTATAGCGGATGCTTTCCTGTGCAGTAACTGTCAGTGATGCCAATAACAAACATATCATTGCGGTGATCCTCATAATCGTCATTTGAGCTTATCCAATATTTTACGGCGGACTTTAAACACGGTACCATGTTTATGTCCTTCAGGTATTACGATGCTGGCATTGATATCTCTGAACGTATGGAAGTCGGTAGTAGCAACAGCCCCATAGCGTTTATTGCCATAATCATCGTAGTAGATCAACCAGTCCTTTCCGGCTTTTAACACGGTAGGCCCTTCTGTCAGTTTTCCGGTAAATGGTACAGATACCTCCTGATAAGGACCTAAAGGATGTTTAGCAAAAGCCACTTTCAGATCTCTTTCATTACGGGTATTATCCTTCAACACCAGTGTGTATGCCTGAGGTCTTGTTTGTACGATCACAGCATCTATCACACTAAAACCCGGATCGAGGAATAACTTAGCCCGGGAGAATGTTTTAAAGTCTTTGGTAGTCGTGTAATACATCCTGTGGTTATTATCCTCCGCTTCAATTCCTTTTTCAAAACGTCCTGGTATACAGGATGCCCAGATAATGATGAACTGCTTTTCCACATCGTCATAGAACAACTCGGGCGCCCAGACATTTACAGTTAGCGGCTCGTGTTCCATTACAGGAATAAACTGCTGCGGCGTCCAGTGTTGCAGATCCTTTGAAGATGCATAACCGAATCCTTTATCCCCTTTCCAGCTGCTCGTCCATACCAGGTGGAAAGTACCATCAGGTCCTTTCACCATGCTGGGATCGCGCATGATCTTATCTTTTCCCGTCCGGGGATGCAGGAAACTGCCACGAAGGCTATCCCATTTATAGCCATCGTAACTATACAGGAAATGCAAACCATCTTTGCCGGGTTCATGAAAAGAAGTGAACATGTACACTTCTTTGTTACTACGGCAGGCCGCAAGCAGAATAATCGATATATAGAGAGCAAATCGTTTCATGTTGTACACAACAGCACTATTTAACACTATCCATTACCAGCACCCAGTCATTTCCTTCTTTCTCTTCACCTGGCGGATCAAATACCACCGTTCCCTTCTCATTGGGATATGTGCCGATCTCTTTTGTTTCACCATTTCTGGGATCATACCAGGCGGCTTTTACGCGGCGACCAGCGATATGTCCCATATTTACGGAAATGTTCCTGCCCGTATAGGTATAGATAAATGCATAGTCTTTTCCACGGGTAGCCAGCAAATGCTGATAGCCTTTACCATTGTCCGCCACCAGTGACTGATCAGGTACGCGCGTTGCATAGTTGCGGGAACAGATCAGCTTTTCCAGGTATTGCATCTGTCCTGCGCCCGGAGCATTAATGGCATCTTTCCAGTATTCACGTACGCCATATACCCCTTTTCCGTCTGTCTGCTTATGCATCTGCATCACTGCATTGTGCCCATAAGTATATCCACAGGCTCCGGCGAATACAGACCAGTAGCCATAACGACGTACGTCGCTGTCTTTCCAGAAGGGCTCTGCCGGATCGTGCAAGCCTTGTGGAATACCTTCATAAGAAGGCTCTCCGTCAATGACAGGTTTTACCGGTTTTCTATTATAGTCGACCGCTACATATTTCCAGTTGTCTTCTCCGTATGCTTTATCACCTTTGGTGGTGTCCTGATCATATCGTCTGTGCCCTGACTGAAACATATTAAACGCCAGCCAGGAGCTGTTATGAAACCAGTCGGAGGATTGTGTGCGTCCACGGGGATGGAAAGTCACCAGGTGTCCGGGATCTTGTTTATGCAGGGTATTTCCGATCGCCATCCACACATTCATGGAATCACTGCCTTTGATATCACCGCCATTCATCCAGATGATATTAGGATACTTTTTATACCGGCTGGCAAGGAAAGAAGCGTAAGTCACTGCATCCTTTTCTTTTACCAGTCCGGTCTTTACCGGACTACCCCATACCGGTACCAGGGCCAGGTATAATCCTTTCTCCGCTGCTTTCGCGACTACAAAATCTACATGGTCCCAATAGTCATATTGTGTGGGATCTGTTGGCTGATTACCCTTTGTTGTCAATGGTTTACCTACATTGGTTCCCACCAGTGCAGAGTCGCCATAAATATTAGCAGCAGTTACTGCAGGTAATACCATCACCTGAATAACATTAAAGCCCTGCTGTTTACGGTTATCGAGATACTGTTCTGTCTCTTCGCGGGTGAGTCTGGTGAAGAGCAACCAACCGGTATCACCTAACCAGAAAAAGGGTTTACCATCACTGGTTTCAAAATACCTCCCGTTGGCAGCAACCTTTAGAGGTGATAATTGCCGCTGTTGTGCATGGGTCAATGTTGTAAAACAAAGTAACAGACAGCACGAGATCATCGCAATACAATTCCTGTTCAGCATAGTAGATCCTTTATTTGCGTATCAGCCAGAGTACCTGTGCACCTGCTTGTGGTGCTGACAAAGTATGGCCGGTACCGGCTTTAATATTCTTTTTACTCAGTAGTGTTCTGCCATTCACGGCATCAATCCATACAGCGTTGTAGGCAGCTGTGGCGCCGGGAATATCTATATTGGCCGCACCGGCATTGTAGATGATATAATCACCATGATTATTGCTCAGTGCCCATAGTCCCGGCATGTCTGCCGGATGCATACCCGCAGCGGCAGACAGAAAACCGGGAACAGCTATGGATGGAATACTGGCGAGAGAACCTCCTGCCATGAATACAGCCCAGCCGTATTTATCATAACTATCAGCAGAATACATCACGGCTTTACCCGGATATAAATCGCGATATTCGCGTACTGCCCGATAGATTTCTTTCTCATTACTACGTTTTGGTTTCAGCAAACGTGCGTGCTGACGGGGAGCCAGATTCTGTCCACCCTGTGGTGCATAAACAGTTCCATTCTCCTGGTAATGCCAATAACGGATATCTATCAGATCGATTACCGGCGCACGCTGTGCATCCTGCAGCACAGCATCCTGTACATCTTTGGTAGTACTTAATCCTATGACAGAATGTTGCTGCTTCTCCTGCTCCCAGCCCCTGACCACATCTGCCCAGAAATCCACAAAATGCAAAGGACCTGTAAACTCAGCCCCTATCAGCTGAATGACATTATGGTTATTGCTGAAATTGTCCAGGCATTGACGGATATAAGCACGGTGCAGTTTATTTCTGACAGCATTGGTGGTATCATAAAACTGTTCAGCCATAAAGATGCGCTTACCACCTGCATAAGGTGGCGGCTCCGGAAATCCGGTTTGGTTGATATTGTTGGCTGGCCGCCAGGGGAAGTCCGCATAATGCGCACCTGCCTCGATAATATTGTGCTGAAAATATTGCTGATGGATTAATACCTGTCCGTTCCTGTCAGCCAGTGTGGCAAACTGTTGCAGCCGATACCAATACCAGCGGTTATATTTCGTCAGATCATATTTACTCAATCCTTCCCAGGCTGTTCCTTGTCCGCTACGCGCAAAAGGCTGTTCATAAAACGGTGGCCATACATCTCCATCCAGTCGCAATACCCGCTCATGATCATCTCTTCTTCTTTCATACCATAGTCCGTAATTATGATCAATCGCTACGATATGTTTACGGCTCATCCAGGCAGATACGGAGTCCAGATCATCTGTCAGTCCGGTACCTGTTCTACCCGGCACATAACGGGTAATATGCGGCGTAGCCTCCTGTATTCCATCCGGTCTGATATTCCCTCTCCACCAGGATACATCTCTACGGTCTCCTGTCATCACATCGCCATTATTCACCAGCCATCCGTTCACGACTTTCATACCAGGTACCGCAGCTGATACTGCCTGTTTAACAGGCGCCTGTATACGTGCGCCGTCGGCATTGACAGGAATCGGTGTACGGGTTGCCGCCATACCGATCCATTCGTATAAAGTAGTGGCAGGTTGCATAGATTGTCGGGACAATGCGGCAGCAACATCAGCTGTCGGACTACTGGAAGCGTCTCCCAGTTCCGGTAACAAGTATGCACGTGCTGCAGCTTTATCACCCAGGCGGGCGGACAGTTGTGCATAGTATAAACTGCGTGGCTGGATGTATTCATTGGAAGCATACCATTCACCATCTCCTGCAAACTGCGCCCATGCACCGAAAGCCCAGTTATTAGCGCTTGGTGGACGATAACAGTCTATTCGTGCAGCCGCACATTGCCATAGTACGCTATTCGCAGCGGTCCATCCTGCTCCCTGTCCGTCCTGACCACGGTTGGGAAAACCTAAAGTCTGACCGTTAACAATTACATTATCCAGCAATAGACCAGTCGCCCAGCTATCAATCGCACCACTGAAACTGTAGGGCATATCAGACATACACTGTACAAAAGCATTCGGACCTGCTGCACAAAAACCGGCAGCAAAATCATGATAACCGTACTGTGCGTAGTTACGCTGGAACAAAGTCTGCTGACCAGCAGTAAAGAAGGTATACCGGCGTTGTCCACCGATCTCTGAGACCGGTGCTGTTGATATACAATCTTCTACGGTCACCCTGCGGGCTGTTTCCAGCACTGCTACTGCAGAACCGGCAAAGTGCTCAAAACTGACCTGTCTTACCCAGGCATCTGTGGCATTTTCTATTGCGATGGCTGTCCAGCAATGATCTTCATCCTTCGGATTGGCAGCATCAAAGACTGAACGGCAATGCAGGTTTTCCACACCTGTCTGTGTAATCAATCCGGGCCATTTATATGCCGCAATGGTTGCACTGCCATAAGCAGTATCCAGTGCATTGGTAAGCGGAACATCCAGGGTAACTGTATTTCCTGTTACTTTCATCACCTTACGTGACCAGTGTATTTCTCTATCTCCCGGTTTCCAGCCCAGGGCAGTTATACCACCGCCAAAATGGGCCGTCCCCAGTTGTTGTATCCAGGAAGGCGTACAGGGACGTACTATCTCCACTTCGTCTCCTTCCTGCAATGATACACCTGCTGGTATGTGTACAACATGGCTGTTGACAGGCACATAAGCATCAGTGATTTTTACAGCAGGAGACAGCTGTTTATCATTACGACCGCTGACATGTATGAGTATCGCACGACTATAGCCTGTCGCCAGTAATACCGTACTGTCGCCGCTTCCTCTCAACACGACACCTGACGCATTGATCCGCAGGCTACCGCTGATTTCAAAAGTGCCTTTATCCAGCAATACAGCGCCACGTACACCCTCTTTCAATGGTAAGGACGCTACATAGTCCAGCGCCGCCTGTATGGTAGCGGTCGCATCCCCCTTCATAACAGGCACCCTGACCCTTATAGGGGTCAGGGGCAATGCTTGTTCGCCGGCCATATATCCACACCAGGAAAAATCAGGAACACGATTCCCTTTTTCATCCGGCTGATACGCCAGCTGTCCTTTTTCCCATGATACAGGAGGTAAAGGCGCTTTTGTTTTCTTTGCCTGTGCGGCTGCCAGTAAAGGCAGCCAGCAGGCAACACATATTGTTAATAATCGCTTAGTCATTCCTACGTTTCTTCCATTCGGCTTCCGCCTTTTTCATGTCGATACCTGCTGATGACAGGTAGTTATTGATACGTCCTTTATATTTTCCAAACCAGGCATGTTTCTGTTCTGAAGAACCTGCATCCATTGCTTTCTCACGTGCTTCTTCCAGCCATATTTTAATCTGCTGCTGTTGTTTTTTAGTCAGCTGTGGCAACATTTCCAGATAAGCGTTGTACGTGTTGGGCATAACACCATAAGTCATCCCGTCTTTCACACGTGTAACCTGTTCAGTACTCAGTACGGAAGAAAGCTTTGACAGATAACGCTCATGCAGCTGGTGAATCTGTGTAGTATCTTTCTTTTCATCCAGGTCATGCAGATCAACATATTGCTGTGCAATGATATCCTGCACCTGTATAGTTTTACCCGCATCACGGAGATCCAGTGTAGATACTATTTTAGATGCACGTTCTGTTACGATCATCTGGTAGCTTTTCTTATCGCCTTTGATATCGTTCAGGAAGTCTTCGATATTGGTATATCCATCGCCATTGCTATCCAGTACCGCATCTTTCGGATCTTTCGGATTCATTTTATGACGGGTTTCCCATTCATCAGGAATACCATCACCATCGCTGTCTTTGTATGGTTTGCCCTTGTATTCAGGATAACCGCCTACCTGAGCGATATCGTAGATAATACCTTCCTTATAGGAATCCGGGCTCAGACGGCGTTTGATATATTCACTACCGATCTTTGAATCTGTTTTATCCTTGTATTGAATTTTTCCTGTCCTTACCTGCTCGATCACTCTTGTATCTACGGCATCACGCACCGGCAATGTAGCGCCTGCATTATCCAGTACGTACTGATAAGCGTCCTTCGCTGACATGATCATCATACGTGGCATCGGTAGCGGACTGCTCACACGCATATCTTTTTCGTACTCACCCGCATTATCCATGTCTTCTATCTGCACACCACCATCCCAGTTGTTGGCAGTGATCTTTGGATAACCTTCCATGATATTGCCATTCACATAAGCCCTGCCAAATTCACGGTATTTCAGTTTACTACGACCTGATTCCGGTTTCAGTATCCTGTGACCTACCGCATCGTCTTTAGGTGTGATCGGACCTGGTTTGAAGTAGTTATTCACAATATTGAACTGTGAACGGTAATCGCCACCGTCTACGGTACGATGTTTCCAGTTAAACACTACGTTATTCACAAAGTTGAAGATGCTGTACCAACCGACAGATGGGTTACGACCGGCATTACATGCCCAGAGGTTGCGCATGAAGGAACAGTTTTCTCCGCCAAGTGTACTGCCGAATGCATGGTTGTAAGTATCCAGCGCTTCAGAAGAGATCGTATTCTGGATAGTGATATTCACCGTAGGCAGCTTTTCTTCTGCGTAACCGGTACCCGGATTGTACATGTGACGATAGAGGGAAATATTCTCATCTAATCCCCAGCTGGTAGAGCAATGGTCGATAATGATGTTCCCGATCGGGTTACCACCCAATGCATCATCCCTGCGACCTACCGTTGTTTCACCACGGCGGAAACGCATATAACGGATCACGACGTCATGTGTATTGATCCAGAAAGACTCTCCTGCTACGCAGACACCATCACCAGGCGCGGTTTGTCCGGCAATGGTGATATAAGGCGCCATCAGGATAATCGGCGTTTTCAGGTGAATGATACCTGCTACGTTAAATACGATGGTACGGGCGCCACCAGCCTCACAGGCATCACGTAAAGTACCAGGACCGCTGTCTTCCAGGCTGGTCACCACAAAGACCTTTCCGCCTCTTCCACCGAAGGTATAAGCGCCACCACCTTCCGCACCAGGGAAAGCAGGGATCTGTGCCTGTGGCAGGTCAGTTGGCCGGGAAGCAAATGGAATATAAGGTTTCCCCTGACGGGCTTCCTCTTTTACGATAGGCAATGCTTTTTCCCATGCAGCATCTGAACGTCTTTTAGCGCCTTCCATCAGTGAGTCACTGACTTCCTGTACAGCCTTTGGTATGGTCGGATACTGGGCATAAGCACCCTGCGCCCCTCCAAGGGCAGCAATAAGCAACGTTCCGGCGAGATAATGTTTCATGCGAGTAGTTTAATGGTCTATGAACTTCAACAGTCCAGAGATAATGGTATGCTATTATAATTTTTAGTCTAATGGATTAAAGCCGCCACTCGTCCAGCCTGTCGTCTGTACAAGACTTGGGTTCCTGGTAATATTGGTAGTAGGAATGGCGTAAAAATAATAGTTGGACGGATAGTTGATCGGCTTCTGCGTATCCAGCACATCAACTGTAGCTGTAAAATACGTTGTATAATCCGGTCCGTTCAGATCCAGTTTATCACGCAGCGGAATACCGGTCGCGTCTGGTTTTTCCAGATCGGCCACCGTATAAGGTGCATTGATAGTGATCTTCAGGATGGAACGTTTCTTACCGTTCAGTTTATCAAACAGTTTATTACGGCGCAGGTCATCATAACGTTTGCCTTCGAATGCCAGTTCGATACGGCGCTCGTTCATAATCGTCTCAAACATTTCATCCCTGGACATACCTTGTTTCAGGCCGTAGGTACCACCTTCACCCGGACGGATACCAGCTCTCTTACGGATAGCAGTCAGCATGTCGTAAGCCTCCTGTGTACGGCCGGTGGCATTGGCACACTCCGCCAGGTTCAGCATTACTTCTGCGAAACGCATTTCGATCCAGTCGGTCTTACCCAGCTTGGTGTTATCCTTGATGATAGATGTATTGACATTTTTACGGCAATAGAAACCTGTTGCAGTAGGTTTGTTTTTGTCTTCAGTTACCCCAACATAGTTCCACTGCTTACGCCCTGTTTTATTACTCAGCGGCCATATACAGCCATTGTAGGCAATAGTGGCATCAAAACGAGGATCACGGTTCTTCCAGTAATATACAGGATCATAACCGGAATTAGGATCCGTGATCGGTAAACCGTCTATTGTAGGGTACGTATTCACCAGTTCAAGGGTAGGCTGATAAGATCCTCCGCCACCATTTGACTCAGAGTTCGGACGGGCAGCATCATCAAAGGTGCTGGCCTTGGTAGCACCGTCAAACGAACGAAGCAGGATCACTTCCTTGTTACCTGTTCCTTCATCCAGCCAGATGTTCGCATAGTTAGAGAACAATCCGTAGCCATCCAACACCAGTGTATCATATGCTGCTCTGTTGGCTTTATAAGCCCTTTCCCAGCGTGCAGGGTCGTTATTCGGGTTAAACTGCGGACTTGCCCAATATAACAGCATACGGCCTTTTACACCTAATGCCGCGCCACGGGTGATCCTGCCCTTATCGGCAGTACCCCAGTTACCCGGTAAAGCGGTCGCCATATCAAAATCCCTGGCAATGGAGTCAATACATTCAGAAGTTTTATTCCTGGTAACGAACAGGTTTTCTGTTACCCAGTCCTGCGGATGACTGATGTAAGGCACACCGCCATACAGCTTGATCAACTGGAAATATAACCATCCTCTCAGGAAATACGCCTGTGATTTGATCTTTGTTTTAACATCCTGCGGCAAAGGTCCTTTCTCGATTTCTGTCAGCAGGATATTGGTTTTACGGATATAAGCCCACACATTATTGGACGCATTTCCACCAAAGAAATCTGTGATGTTATCCACAGACAAAGTACCATACCAGATCTTCTGATCGCCGCCATTATAATCATCGGAGATATCATGAATAGCGGTGGGCAGTGTCGCAGCGCTGGCCAGATTAGGCCATGTAGGCATTGACAGATCATATACCCTGTTCAGGTACAGTGTAGCGGTAGATTCATTATCCCATGTACGCTCGTCAATCCCTGTCAGGTCTGTCTTATCAAGTATATCTGAGCACGCGGTCAGACTGACGGTCAGTAATATATAGCTGAATAATTTTCGCATGGCTTAATAATTTAGAGACTTACATTCAGGCCAAAAGTGTAGGTACGCAGGGCAGGATAATCTACTGCCAGGTTGGTAGCCGGATCTTTGTAAGACTGATGGTTGATAATAGACCACAGATTCGTACCTGTCACAAACACACGCAGGTCAGGTATTTTCCAGCGGGAGGCCAGGTTCTGCGGAAGACCATAAGACAACATCATGTTGTTCACTCTCATAGTGGTTGCGCTTACCATCCAGATATCGGATATTTCTTTGATCAGTGGTGCATTGATCAGCGGATACTTCGCATTTGGATTCTCCGGTGACCAGGAATCTTTCCAGATAGCCAGTGCACGCTGGTTTTCATTCGCCGGTGTTCTTGCTGTCTTATCATATACCGTCTGACCACCTACCTGCAGCGACATGTTCACACTGAACTTGAAAGATCTCCAGGATGCGCCCAGGTTGAAGCCTACACCAAAGAGACTGCTACCTCTTGGTGCAATGCGGGTCTTATCCATTTCATTGATCTTACCATCGCTATTGATATCTTCATAATTCATGTATCCGGGAATCGGCTTTTCGCCATCAATCGTCCAGTCTGGATTTTTAGCCAGCAATGCATCGACATCTGCCTGTGTGCGCAGCATACCTACCGCTTTGTATCCTTCCAGTCCGCTGTCGGTTCTACGACCGATCGGGTTTCTCCAGGCAGTATCGCCAGCGCCGTAGTATTTGCGGATCACTTTATTATCACTGATACCGAAGTTGACGGTGGTGTAGTACTTGAACTCTTTGCCGATTTTGCCGTTGTAAGTCAGTCCTGCTTCTATACCATATGACTTCAGACGACCATAGTTCTGATCAGCAATACCACCGCCAAAACTGGTAGGCACTGTATTGCTTGGTTGCATCAGCATGTCATAGTTATAACGGTGATAGAGGTCAATGGCGAAATCGAAGCGGCGGTCAAAGAAACTACCATCAAAACCCAGGTTCTTATACAGGGCTTTCTCCCAGGTAATACTACTGTTAGGAATATCATTGTTATTCAAACCGCTGGTCATCGTGTTACCAAACAGCATACCGGTGGTTTGTGTATAACGCTCTTTGTACTGGTAGTTCTTCACCGCATCGTTACCAGTAAGACCAACCTGGAAACGGATCTTCAGGTCGTTGATAAATTTCACATTATCATGGAAGAATTTCTCCTGGGACACTCTCCAACCAACCGCTACAGAAGGGAAATAACCCCATCTTGAGTTTTTCGGGAAGTTAGGAGAGGCATCTGCACGGAAGGTCGCTTCCAGCAGGTACCGGTCGTTAAAGGCATAATTGATACGGCTGACATAACTCATCCTGCCTGTTTCTCCGGAAGACCCAGAGTTATCATAAAAACTTTTGTCCTGGCTGAAAGCAAACAGTTCATCGATACCTGGTATTACGACCTGCTCACGGCGGGTATCAAATGCGTCAGAAGAAGATTCGCTCTGTTCTGCTACGAGTACTACCGCTATATCATGTTTACCGAAGCTGCGGGCATAGTTGATGGCCTCATTCAGCTGATAACTGGAAGAACTACCATAAGATTCCGTCATCAGGTTACCGTTCTTGATCAGGGTAGTCGGATTGTTGGTAGTCAGCTGATTGGTAAACATCACATTCTGTGTCGTCTCATGTGTACCTTCTTTTACGAAGTTGTACAGGGAATAAGGCACATAGAATTCTTTACCAAAGTTATTCCTGTTACTACGTGCATATTGCACACGGAAAGACAAGCCTTCCACAGCCGGCAGTTTATATTCCAGGGCCGCATTGATCGTCTGTCCCTGTGTACGGGAGCGGCTGTAACTACCTGTTTTTACCAGTTCTCCCGGATGCCATCCTGGTACGGATGAAAATACAGGCCTGTCGTCGATATACATCGGTACCCATCCCGGTGTCAGCAAAAGGGCGCTTACGGTAGCACTCATCTGGTCGGACTGTTCAGTCAGGCCGGACTGCACTGTTTTGGGCGTAGGACGATTGATCTTTGAATTATCTGTTGCAAACGAGATCGTAGCGGTCAGGTTGTCGGTGATCTTGGTATTGAGTCCCATACGCAGACCATATTTGGTCGCATTCAGATCGCCGACGTTACCATCTTCTGAATAGTAGTTGCCACCTGCGAAGAAGGTAATTCTTTCTGTACCACCGCTGACATTGATAGTATGACGGCTCAGGTGAGAGCTTTTCCATACATTGTCAATCCAGTTGTTGTTATGCGTTTGCAGATATTCCAGCTCCTGCGGTGTATAGAATTTATTTGTATTCGCGTCTTTCAGCGCAGTATACTTATTATTCAACAGCACAGCATGATCGTGAGCCGTCAGCATCTCCGGAATATAGGTAGCGGAAGAAATACCATGCGAACCTGAATAGCTGATACGGGGTTTACCCGGGCGGCCCATTTTGGTTTTTACCAGTACCACACCATTCGCACCACGGGCGCCATAGATCGAAGCAGCCGCGTCTTTCAGGAAAGTAATGCTTTCTATCTGGGTAGCATCCAGGTTGTCAAAATCCTGTTTTGTCAGCTGGAAACCGTCGATTACATACAATGGATCAATAGAGGAGCCAGTTGCAGCCCAGGTCACCGGATTACGGATGGTCAGACTGGTAGAGGAACCCGGCCGACCAGAAGATTGCGCCACTGACACACCAGGTACTTTGTTCTGCAGGGCAGTTGCCAGATTGGCTACCGGCAGGTCTTCAATATCACTGGCATTCACGGCAGCAACAGCACCGAGTACATTGGCGCGTTTCTGTGTACCATAACCAATGATAACTGTTTCTGTCAGGGCTTTCACATCCTTGGCCAGATAAACAGTGATATTCTCTTTTTTGTTAACAGGGATCTCCTGTGTAACATATCCGATCAGGGATACGACGATGGTTGAATTCTCGTGTACCTTGAGTGTATAGGAGCCGTCAGGCATAGTGGTAGTCCCTTTGTTGCCGACTTTTACACGTACAACTACTCCGGGCAGGCCGGTACCTTCTTCTGTCCCTATTACTTTTCCCTTGAGGATAATTTCTTTTGCCTGAGCAATGGCCGGCGGCGTTGCGTTGGAATTATTAACGGCCAGTTGCTGTGCGGATGCCATCATTTGTAACAACAAGGCTCCGGGCAATAACAGTTTCTTGTGGAATAAAAAGTCTTTCATCAGCTGATTTTTTTGCTGAAATACAGCACGTATTAAGCGGTTGGCATAACGAAATGCTGCTTTAATTGTGGAATTACTAGTAATGGTATCCTTAATTCAGGAAACGGTATTGCCATAATCGATGGCAAAAGGTCTTTTGCGCGATCAGGTGGTGGAATACAAAATTTTTCATACCAAAGGAATTTTTAAGTCTATCTTACCTTCACCGAAGCACTTGACAATATGTACTGGACCAGTCTTTGAGCTACAGCCCCCCCTGCACAACCATGGAATCGTTTATAGCTATTTATCTACAGTGTCGTAGTGACACTAATTTCCGACAAGCTACAGAATTATTTACTTCTCTTACTTTTTATTTACGCAATCGTTGCCGGAACTGGCGGATGGTATTTGCAGGGTATGTGGCAGGTAGTATGTTATCTCCGGACATGAGCGGTACATCCTTATCCGGAGCGGATTAGCGAGGAAAATTATATTGAAAATACATAAAAGACAAAGGGAATATCAATAGTGAAAATGTTGTAACAACAGTATAGAAGATACACAAAATGGGCTATTTTTACTCCTTCACTTAACTATCGTTAACATAACCGGGGTGCTTGATCGCATTTGCCTGTCGTATAGCGCTTGAAACTTTTGGAATCGATGCCTGTGTGTCATTGGTGCCAAAAACTGAGCTAAAACAACATTACATGAGTAAATATAACATGATAGATGCTGGGAGGCAAATGTATATGGATGGCAAATCATTAAAAGAAATTATTATAAAATATCACATATGAGCGTAAAAAAATTAATGGCAGAGTTATCCTCCTGAAGAATTGGTTGATTCGTTCGTATTTCCAGTCAAATTAAATAAAAAGCAAAAAGAAGAGGCAGCAAAACAGCTTGCTGCCGCAAGAATAAAATCTCAGTTAGAAGCGACACAGGAGGATAAACTTGTATTAGGATTATTACGTTCTAAAATTTCAGATTGAGACGTACATAAAAAGCGAAAAATATGATAATAAGTTATCGTTCGGCTATTTTCTAAAAGAATATGTTTCTTTATTGCAAATAAAAAGAAAACTGTTCGCAGAAGAGATGAGCATCGACGAAACATTACTTAGTCAGCTTATTAATCAAAAAAGAGATCCTCCTGAATACCTTATGGTAAGATTGGAAATCCATTCCAATAATGCTATTCCCGTTGATTATTAGTTCAGGGTTATGGAAAAACGTCGCGAACATGATATCAAAACTAATAAGGAACTACGAAGGAAAGAGAAAAAATTCGTTCAGAATAAACTATCAATTGCCATTTGAAAATACAACCTTATTAGAGCATTATAGAGCGTTTCCTAATGTACGACCATCACATTTGTATAAAAACTATAATTCTTAGACCTGATTGTCACAATATACGCACCTGACGGTATATTACTCACATCCAGCGTCAGCACTTTACTATCCATGAAAAGCTCCTTTTCATACACCACCACGCCCCGGAAGCTCGCCATGGTGATTGTCGCCTTTTCATTCACTGTACCAGTAAACTGTAAGCGCATCATACTGGTAGCAGGATTAGGATATACTTTTTCAAAATAACCGCCGAAAAGCGCCTGTACTGACAGCTGTTCAGATGCCAGACTAGGATTACCTGCTGCATCATGTGCAGCATTTGCCGCCAGATCAACCGTCACCGGACCATCATACATCGGCGTCACCAATACCGTCATAACGTTATTACTGATACTGTTGAGATCTGAAATAGTGGCATTGGTAGCACGCAGATAACTCAGATCAAAATCTGCGATGGCTTCGCTGAAGCTGATATACAACAGGAAGGCTGCCCTGAAGGGTGACGACTCAATCGTGTTGAGTGTTACAGCCGGTGATTTCTTATCTATAAATACTTTACTGTTATCAGTAGTCGTTTGGATCGTATCGCCTGTATTACCGTTCAGATCTCTGAATATGATACGGAAAGGTACCTGTCCGTCGGGATCATTTTCAGTTACTGTATATCTCGCCACATATTCCTTAGGCCCCAATGCAGTGACTGTAGCAGGGTTATTACCGATCGTGATTGCCGGCACATCGATCACATCATCTACTGAAAAATAGACGGTAATTACATCACCGGTTGTCGCGTATGCAGGATTTTTATTCGCAGATAAAATAACTACTGACATAGCGCCCGGCACCGTCAGATCTGTGATAATAGGTACACCGGCACTCTGCGGACTCATATTGCCTGCCGCATCTGTAGCAGTGGCCCGCAGGTTATGATTGCCGTCGGCAACATTGGTAGGAGTAATCATTGTTGTCCAGCTGCCGCTTGCATCTGTTGTAACCGTTGTGAGTACTTTTCCGTCAATGTATATCGTCACGCGTGTATTTGGTTCAGCCAAACCACTGATCATCATATCTCTTTGTGTAAACACTGCATTACTGCCCGGTACAATGATTACCGGGGCCGGCGGCGGATTACCATCTATTACTATCAGGCTTTGTGCCGCAACAGAACCCGGATTACCTGGTACAGGTAATGTCAGTACTGCCTGTAAACCACGACTGCCAAGAATAGCCGCTCCATTGGGCTGTAAGGCATCTGCGGAGGCATAATCCAGTCTGGTGCTGGTATCTCCACGGCTAACAGTGTAAGTAAATGAGAGTGTATTTGTACTATCCCCTAAGACATAGGATGCATTGACCGCTTTTCCCGCAATATTCAGCTGAAGTACAGGCGTTCCTCCGCTTACATGTACAATCTGGTCAAAAGTTATCTGAAATGTAATCGTAGTGCCGATACCGTAGATCCCATCGGGAGTTGTCGTGGTGATCGCCATTACAACAGGAATACTATCGGCGTCAGGCGCCTCCTTAGATACACTGTCCACTATTTTTGCCACTGTGTCAGACTGCGAAAAAAGCTGGATGTTGTCTGCGATACTGTTATTCTGTGCGTGAATAAAAATAGTTGAGACAAGACAATAAATGATAGTGAGAGCCACTGAGGGAAGTGTCCTCTTAATTGGTATAGTCATCAGGCTTTCTCGGATAGTTAAATTACTATCAAAGTACGCAATAGTTTCCTGAAAAAAGAATAAAAATATTATATATGTAATACAGTAAAAGGGCGGCCGATACACGGGCCGCCCTTTTACTGTATTACATTCCTGTATATTAATCAGTTATCTTTTAGCCGTTTCAACAATTCTTCTTTACCAACGGTCAGTAGTTCTCCTACCTTTTTCCCATCGTGGTAAGTAACGATACTCAGGTTTGCTGCGCCTGCCGGAAATACCAGGGGCTGTCCGGTGTATTGCGGATACATATTATCCGGATCAGAATTATCAAATGTGTAGTAAATATCCAGTCCTTTAATTTCGGTGGACAGTTGCACGGACAGTTGTCCGTTATTATCTTTTGACGGTTTTACAATAGCGTTCCAGGCGCTACGGGAGTATTTAATATGCGCAGTGTCAAATCTTACAAAATGCACTTCCATTCTCTGCACAAACTTATTCCAGTTACGTTTGGCTTTAGGACTCCAGTAAACCTCTGACAATGCCAATGCGCGTGGCCAGGTCATATACTGAATATGACGATAGTTAGCGATGGATTCCGTCCAGAGATTTCCCTGTCCGCCGAGAATATACTTTTCATCCACACCATCCGGTACCGGATCATAGTTGTATGAATCACTCAGTCTGCACATACCATAGGTAGGCGGCTCCGCAGCAGGATCTCCCTGGTAGAGGTCCAGGTAACAATACTCCCAGGGGCTCATGACCACATGGTGATTCATCTTAGCTGCTTCTATCCCTCCTTTCATCCCTCTCCAGCTCATAACGGTCGCCTCCGGCGCTAATCCGCCTTCCAGGATCTCGTCCCATCCAATGAGTTTTTTGCCTTTACTCCGGAGTATCTTTTCCAACCGTTTTACAAAATAGCTTTGCAGTTCATCCACATTTTTCAGGTTTTCCTGCTCCATTCTTTTGCGACATTTCGGACAATTATCCCAGAAGCCTTTATAAGCCTCATCTCCTCCCACATGGATATAATTGAAAGGGAATAGTGCCGCGATCTCTGTAAATACTTTATCAAGTACGAGATATACCGAATCATTGCCGATACAAAGCGCATTATCTTCTTTTTTGTAAAAATGACTGCCCGGATTGACGTTATAGTGCAATTGTGTACAGGACAGATTCGGATAAGCTGCGATCATCGCCAGACTATGCGCCGGTACATCTATTTCCGGCAGAACGGTGATATAGCGGGCCTGCGCATATGCCAGTATTTCCTTTATGTCTTCCTGGGTATAAAAACCACCCTCTTTTGCCGGCTCTCCTGGTTGCGGAGATTCAAACGTCCCCCATCTGCCGGTACGAGCCACCCGCCATGCACCCACCTTTGTCAGTTCCGGCAGACTTTTGATCTCAATACGCCAGCCATTGTCATCACTGAGGTGCCAGTGGAAAATATTGTATTTGTACCTGGCCATTTCATCGATATAGCGCTTCACTTCCTCTTTGGTATAGAAATGCCTGCTGACGTCCAACATCAAGCCTCTCCAGCCAAAACGGGGATAATCAATGATATCTGTACAGGGTACTGACCAGATACGTTCAATGGGTTGACTGCTTTCAATATCCGGTGGTAACAATTGCAACAATGTCTGTAAACCATAAAATACACCGGCAGGGCTTGGAGCTTTCAGGGTAATCTCTGTAGGAGTAACCTTCAGCTTATACCCTTCCTGCTTATCTGCCTGACTCAACACGATACGCAGCACCTTCGTCCCCGTTTTCGCAGTTTTCAGATGGAAGCCAGTAGCTGTCGCAATACGGTCGCTAAACCATTGCAGTGTACTATCTAACTGTGTACCTGCCGAAGGTGCAACGATGACAACACTTTTATCAATGATGAATTCTCCCGGTTGTTCATATAGCTCAACCGGCGCAGGTATAATGTTAAACCGCTGGGCAAATGCCTGCACTACAAGGCAGCATAAGGCCAGGCAAAACAATGCTTTCTTCATTACAAGATATTTTAAGGGCTATTAAGGTAATAAAATAGTTGCTGGATACACAGCGTTATCCACACAGGCGCCCTACTATTTTCCTGCATCAGGACGCCTGTGAAAAAGATCCGTCCCTATCTGTTACTTACGCGTAAACCTGCTGCTGATACCTGGCTGTATCCTGCAGACTCCAGTCAATATTTCCCCGTACGATCATCGCCAGACAAAAAGCATACTTATACACTTCCTCATCTGTTTTATCGTCAAATGTGGGCAAGGAATGGAAGATGCGCTCAAATTGGATCATTTCCTGGTTATGCAGCCGGACTGTTTCATTGATGGCAGCTTCTATATCCAGTTGCCGTTCCTCCCGGATGACCAGCACCAGGTTGTGCGTATCGCCCTGTTCCAGCTCTTTTCCCAGCGAATAAAGGTCATTGGCCCAACACCCCAGGTGACCGCATAACAGGGTCAGATTGGACAGTTTCTTGTGATTAATGATGTCCTCCGGGAGATGCACCTGTTCCGCCAGCTCTATCAGGGTAGCAGCGATATGCGCTCCCCCTATCAGCGGACGGGATTCGATGTAATCGGCGACTGAGGGTATACGGTCCGCATTGACATTCTGGTTCTGCCAGTTGACGGCATTGAACAGTTTGAACATATCCTGCACAAAGGTCTGCTGATAACTGAGGGAAGTACAGGCCTGTACCCGCTGCCATACATCGGTCAGCGCTGCCAGGATGTTCATATGTCCTTTTGCTACCATCGCCTGGGTAATGCTTTTATGCACAATATCCTTATCGGGCGTCTGCCTGTTCTGCCAGTCCTCCAGGGTGTAACGGTGGCCGTCTTTCAGGATACCCAGGCAGGCATAAAGCAATTTTTTAAGGTTCTCCGGATGCTGTGCTTCTTCATCCTTGTTATCAAAGATGTCATCCATCAGAAAAAGTAATACCAGGAGGTCATTGGCCAGACAGAGGCGTCCATACTCCGCTGTGGGATAAAAACGGGAGGTCATATAGGCAAATTTAGCCTCCCGGTACCCACGGATCGCCTCATGCAGCCCAAACCGCTCCACCCATTGTGTAGTATGCGCTTCGACGGAACTGGCGTAAGGACTGATCTGGGAATTGAAGGGGCAATACAGCGCAGGAATGCTGAATGTAGGATACAACATAACAAAGTGATTTAGAAATGTCAGGAGATTCTGTTATCACTTTGAATTTAAAAAATCCATGCGTGCCTTTATAAGGGAAGTATATACTTACCGGGAGATAAACGGCTATTAATCAGTTTGCTATTGTGGGGCTAAACTTGATGATCTCGTTATATAACTGACTTGAAGTAGTAATAGGTTTCACCAGGTAACCATCTGCGCCGAAGTTTTTCATGTCGCTGATGGTCTCCTCATAGGCGTCTGCAGAGCAGATAATCACGGGTACATCTGCCAGCTGAGGGTGATGTTTTATCCTGTACAGCATTTCCTTGCCGCTGATACCCGGCATATTCAGGTCCAGCAGGATAAGGTTAGGCGGTTGTTCATTTGCCAGCCACAAGGCATTTTCCAGGCTATCTGCCACCATGACGCTGCTGACCATCTTTCGCAGTAGTCTTTCTGCGATGGTTCTGCACATGACATCGTCATCCACGACCAGTATATGCAGGGGCAGCAGGTCTTCCTGTGCGTTTGTGTTATTTACCGCAGATACCGGTGGCAGGATCTTGGCCTGCGGAATAACGCCCTGTTCCAATGGTAATGTCAGCGTAAATGTGCTGCCTTTTCCGGGAATACTTCTGACAGTGATATTTCCACCCATCCGATGTGCAAAGTGCCGGGAAATGGTCAATCCAAGCCCTGTGGATTCCGTTTGCTGATGTTGCTGGGAAACATAGGGACTGAATATTTTCTCCAGGTTCTTTTCTTCAATACCCACGCCTTCATCCGTAATATCCATACAAATGGTCGCATTATTCAGGAGATATACATGCAGGCGGACGGTCGTATCGTTTCTGCTGAACTTAATGGCATTGGTAAGCAGATTTATTACAATACGGTGCATTTTCGCAGTGTCAGTGATGATATATTCGGGCACATCTTCATTGATGCGACAGGCTATTTTCACCGCTTTCCTGTTTCCCAGTACCTGATAACCGGCGGCGCGTTTAGCAAACCATTCACGTACCCTGACAGAAGAGCGGGTAATTTCATCATAAGAACCTGATTCTATTTTACTCAGGCTCAATACATCGTTCATCACCAGCTTTACGTCCTGCGTGGCGAAATACATGCTGGACACCTGTTCATAATCTACCATAATCGGCTCTCCCGGTTCAGTATGTGCAGGGTCAAACCAGTCTTCGAGGATACTCTCAATCACATTAATAGAACCCCTGAGATCATGACTTGTCTTAGCGATAAAGTTACTCTTGGACATGCTTTTTATCTCAAGCCGCCTGATCCAGTCAGAGAAGTCCTGGCTGTAAAACCGCAGTACCATGATATTGAGGAAAGTCACCAGGAAGAAGATGATACCGTACATCAGATTACCTGCGCTCTCGGGATAAGGCAGATGATCGACTATTTTATAAAATGCGTTGACTTCAAGTAACAGTGCGATACACAGTAAAAAAGAGATACTGAGTATCTGTTCTTTTCTTCGTTCAAATAGCAGAAAACTAAAGCCGATCATGAAGATTACAATACCTTCTATACAGGCTGCCCGTCCGAGGAAGAGGCCAAAGAAAAAAAGTCCGAAGGAATGTACCAGGAAAGTCAGCAGGGCTGCTCTGTTAAACTGATGTTTTTTATTCAGCATCACTGCGATGGTTAACACGCCTGCTTCTATCCATGGAGAGATCCACGTCAGCCAGCTGCCGGTGATGGCATATAACACAGGTCCCATGATGAATGCCAGTATAGCAGGGATAATCGCCATTACGTTTACAATAACGACTGTGGTGCGCTTCCTGTTTTCCTGCAAAACATCCGTTCCCGTCTTAATCAGGGAAAGCAATCTGTACATATTTTGAGGTTTTCTCCGGTGTAACGTTGCCAGGTGTCTGGTCACTGCTAAATTAGTGAAAATGAGTGACAAGTAATGAAAAGACGCGACTGTAAAAACAAATTCCGGGAAAAGCCTGAGGGCCTTCTCCCGGAATGATCATTAGCAGTTCCTGCTGACCCTACAAGTTAACGAGGGAAAGTGGGGGCATACCGGAACTGTGCTACAATAGCCCTGCCTACCTTGGTTGTGGATTAACGAACGGATGAAGAATAACGGTAGACAAAGAGCCAACACTAAAAAAGTTTACGAACAAGCATCCCTTTTGACGGGTTATCCCGAAGGATGCGCCATCTACATGATCACTTAATACGTTATAATATTTTTCAGAGAATGTCCCGCCTGGATAAGCAGAACAGCTAGATATCCTCAATATACCATTAAAAGAATCTGCTTTTCAGTCCTCTGTTATCAGCGGAGGCCAGACCTTTGCAGTCTACAAAGGTCCGGGCATCCTGCTGATTGATCTTTATGCGGACATCCCTACTCCGTAAGTAGTTGAGGAAAACAGCATTCTAAGGAGAACGCCTGTCCGCATTATTATGAAAAGGCAAATATGTTTATTAAAGCAATGATAAGTTTTCAAGTAAGACCTTCAATCAGATTACAAACAAGGTTCATTCCAATACTATTGTGGCATTAACAATCTGATGTCGTGACTTTATTTCAACGGGTTAATCTCAAAGTCACCTTACAAATATCGCAAGCCGCCTGAATAAACGATAGGACAAAGGCAAACAACTCGTGGATATTTTTTATCTCTTTTGTCCTATATACAGCTAAATAGCTGCACTGTGATCGCTTCTATACCGGCCTGGAGTGACGCCTTCTGTTTGTTTGAAAATCCGGATAAAATAGGATGGATCCGAATAACCCACTTCCAGTGCTATATCTGTGATGGTATGCATGGTGGCCACCAGCAGTTGCTTTGCTTTTTCCACTCTTTGCTGCAACACATATATTTTCACCGTACTACCGAGTTTCAGTTTAAAAGCATTTTCCAGAGCCCGTTCCGTCAGTCCTAATGCATGCGCACGCTGTTCTACATTCACGGGTTCTTCAGGACAACGATCCACGCTTTCAATAAACTCGTCTATCTCTTTTTCATGCAGTAATATCAGTCTGCTGTCCTGCAATGTGATACGATGCATATTATCCAGGTAGGAAATGACAACGTCGCTGATACGGTTATTATAGTACTGGGTGCGGGCCTGTCCAGTCAGCGGACAATTCTTCATTTTTTCTATCTCCATGCGCACCGATGCACTCAGCCGGATGTACGGCAGATGTGTTGAAAAGCTACTGTCTGTATTGATAGCACGCAACATCTCCTTCAGTTGCTGATAGGTATCTGCGAGTTCATCCAGCAATGTAACCGGCGTCTGAAAATAAATACTGCGGAATGTTTGCCCTGCTGTCAGCTTGATGGTATATTCTACATCCGGCGACAGGTATTGCAAACCCATTTTTCCGGCCTGCAATTGTATATGACTGCCCGGATGTATCATGCGGGTATTGCCTGTTACAATTGCCTGCATAATAATCACCGGCTGACTGACCACCACGGTGATACTGAGATCAGCCGTCGGCTCTATATACAATTCTGCATAAAAACTTTCTGCCACATGGACCTGCTGCTTCAGCAGTACGCCCCATTTACCCGATACAAAAGCAGCAGCTGTATCATGTATCGGCAAACGTAATTTGCGGTAACGCGAGGGCACAACATGCGTTATCGCTGTATCCTGCGTCAGATGCGCAGGCAACCGGAACTCTATTGGCATATTGGTTAGGTTTTTAAAGAATCATGGCCTTGTCCCTCATTTTCTGGCCTCTGTGTTCATCAGACCAAGGGCAAAAAGGAACTTATTTACGAACGCAAAAGTTTCGGCGCTTTTCATGCTTTCACTGTCATCCTGTTCAGGAGAGAACGGGAAAGCCAGTGACTGATAGCTGCCTTTACTGACCAATACACGCAGGTCTTTGGGCTGAAAACCTCCACCCAGGTAACAATAATCGTTCTCCCCTATATCGATCCCTATATCCTGGTGTAAAAACATCATTTCACTATCATTCTGAATAGTGTAAATCAATAATTTACTCAGACCAGGGGTGAGATCGAACCGCAATAGCAGGTTATCCTCTGTGGCATTGATGACTGTATACCAGAAACTTCTTTCAAAAAGCTGCATCTGCTGTATCAATACGCTACATTGGGGTGTAGCATAATACAAAGGTGGCTTCTCTGAAGACAAATAATGTTCAAAAGATGCAGGTACGTGTTCGGATTGTTGAAAAGGTAATAATGAATTAAAGTTAACATCAAGTTTCATGTCAGTCAGTTATTTAAAGTGAAGAGGGGAACTGAGAAATAAGTTGTAACCGTCCTATCCGGGATGAGGGTTCAGCCGGCTTAGGGGTTGTACTGCGGATAAAGTGCAGCCATATTGATGTTCAATTGTAGGAACACCTGGAAAAGTGAAATAAGATCGGAATTTTAAAGACACTACGCCGGATAAGCGTATTTGAAAACTGTCTTCCATTTCATTTCAGGTTAACGTAATATGCCCATGTGTACTAATGCTGCCGGTCCCTTGTACATTACTGCAAAACAGATGCAGGGGTCACTTTCAGTGCAGAATGTGACGGTTGAATTTACAAAATTTCTACGAATAAAAGTTACAACTATTAATAATAGTTATAAGCTGTTAACATTTATAATATCAGCTGTCGGGACACAACATAAAAGCGGATCGACACCAAAATAGCAAAGCGATTACTGAAACATTTTTTATCCTGTAAAGCCATTCCTGCATGTAAAATGTGAACTGTAAAGTTTTTCTGCACTAAAACAGGATTAACCACCGCTCTCGTAACCTTCAGACAGGATGATCTAACAACCGTGTAAACCTATATCAGGACTATGACAGGATTTTACTGTGTCAGGGAGATTTTTCATAGATAAGCCATAGATAACCCATAGATAACCCGTATATATCCCATTCTTATAGATACGGGTTATCTACGGGTTATCTATGGGTTATCTACGGGAAGACTATGAATTATCTTCCTGATGCAGTAAAATTCAAGTGCCTTTTAAAAACTGATCTCCCCGGGATTTTTATCTCCCTGGTACGTTTCTTCCGGTAACTGATAATTATCCAGGCTTGGATGAAATACCTCTATCAACACATAAAAGGAGAGATAAATAGTCATCAGCATACTGCCGATGTACGCGCCTTCTCCCCTGGATATCACAGCTAACAGCAACACTGATATCACATTTAAAATCAGTATCCCGTATACGGCATCTTTAAACTTTCTCAACATTGTATGCATAAAGGAACTGAAGATACAGATCCCTGAAAATGCCAGTATATAACCACTGGAAGAGTGACTCATTGCCGACAGAATGTAGAAACCAGATGTAAATGAACAAACGGCGCCTAAACACATGATCACCATGCCAATGGATGAGGGCACTTTAGTCAGATAGAATACCGCATTCTCTTCTTCTGTTTTATGAACGGATGCCGCATTGCTCCAGACGATTACAGGAATGATATTGAGCAGAACAGAATAATGTAATACATACAACCAGCCATTGTCACTGCCAATAGTATTCATACGGCTAATCACAACATTGCGTAGCAGATAAGCTCCGGCAACACATACCGTAGCATAAGACAACAGAAAAATGATCACTACGTATATGGAATAATGACCCGCCTGAAATGATCCTTGTCCCCCGATCTTGCTAAACAATATACCCAGTTGGTAACCAAAGGCTGTTGCACCGAAGAGGCATATCATTGACAGGAAAAGGTAGAGTACCAGGTATTCCTTACTGCTGATACGCTCCAGTTTTGATTGCAATTTTGCCAGATAACCTTCTGCTGACATCAGGTTATCAGCCAGGAACAAGCCGGTGAAATACAATACCGGGAACAGCACCCGGAAAGGTAAAGTAATCACTTCCCGCAGCCAGAAATTCGTGATGTGAAACGGATTCGTAAGCGTAAAAATGTGACTGGACAATGTAGCCGTAAAATACGTAACAAGCAGTCCTGCCAAGGCCCGCTGCCATATCTGCGGACCACCGAGCAGGTAAGCGCGTACTATCAGTAACAGGAAGTTGACAAATAAAGCCAGCAATAAGGAGTTCAGACCATACGAACCATTTTGCGCCTTAAACCGGGAAAAGAACTCAAACTCAATCAGGAAACTTCCTGCAAGCGCAATCAGCATCAGGAATATCAGCTCCTTATACTTATTCCGCATCAGGAATTCATAGCCGACAGCAAATGAGAACGGCAGTACAAACAGTACATTTGACACATAATCCAACTGGTTAACCGTATTTCGATAAAAGTCCCGTTGGTGGATGTCTCCCGGTAGATAAAAGGCCAGGTAAATAAGCACGGGGATCCAGATAAATTTGAGTACGCGTCTCTGGACAGCGCTGAAATAGGTTGTCATAAAAGTAGGTTATAGGGATTTTAAGTGTGCAATTTAAGCACTTATATTAAACATATTCATCATTTCACAAACAACAATTGCTCTTCCCGCTCGTCAATACCGTCCAGTGTAGGATAGAAAACCTCCTGAAACAAAAAAACGTATTGATATACAAGCATAAAAAAGAGTATAGTAATGCTATCTTAATCTGCCGCGCTGTAAAGAAAGCAAAGCGTTATAGCGTTTAATACCGTAATGATCATGAAAACTGACGGGTGACGTCGCAGAAAAGGACAAAGAAAGGCGCAACAAAAAAGGATGCCGGCAGCTACACCTGCGTAAAAATTGGGTGCCTGGAATAATATGATGCTACAGACACCTGCCATTAATAATCTGCTGATACAACCAGCATATATCAATACTGTGCCAACAGACGATTTTCTCTCTGTGAGATAACATTGCAGGTTTTTCTTCTGTCGTTGTATGTATTGCTTTTTTTCCCGCAAGCAGTATGAAAGACAGGATGTTAACAGGTAACAGAAAATGAAATTTAATGGTAGCAAATTACATACTTATATTTTATTTATTTAATATCAAATATAAGTAAACAATCTGCTCAATATACATATTAGTACAGGGATTATCGCTACTTTTGCGGCACATATGGCTAAAAAAGTAATCTTACTGGTAGACGACGATTTGGATGATCAGGAGCTTTTCGGAGAAGCAATGTCTATCGTGGACAGAGAAGCCTCCTGTTATTTCGCTTCTGACGGAGAAGAAGGACTGCGCATGCTGGAAAATGAAAGCCTGGAATGTGACCTTATCTTTCTGGATCTGAATATGCCGAAAATGAACGGCAAACAGTTTCTCGCTGAGATCAAAAAGAACAACGCCTACCGCGACATCCCTGTTGTCATCTTCTCAACTTCATTGAGAGAAAAAGACGGTATAGAAACTGCTGAGATGGGCGCTGCTCATTTTCTTACCAAACCTTCCAGTTTTGGTGAATTATGCAAACAACTGGAATCCGTATTGACCAAAGCATTGGCTCAATAAACTTCCAGCTTGTCTTTTACAGGCAGTTTTGGGAATGGCTGATGCGGCTCCGTCTGGTACCAGTACACCACAGATGAGATGTCAGAATGCTGCTGCAGATAACGGCCGCCTTCCCGCCAACCGAGGTCTTGTATAGTGACCTTCAGATCCTTATCAAAACGCACAGGATCCATAATATGCCAGCGATACATACCAAACCGCTGACGCGCCCGGTAAGTGCCATCCGGCCGTATCACCTGATGTAAACCCGCATACGGTGTACAAAACTCCATATACTTTCCTCCCCGGTCAAAATTGTATGATCCGCAGAAATAGTCTTCCGTACCTGTACCACAGATAGTAGGAAACTTATTATCTCCGTCCATAAAGAATTTAATCTCCCCTTCACCCCACCAGCCAGAGTTATTCACACCCAGCGCCATAAAAGTACCCACATACTGTCCCTTCCCCTTGATATTATCCACCAGCACATAATCGGATGTGGTATCCGGATTGGTACGACGGAATTGCGCATGGAAATAAGCCGCATCGTCAGGTACATCCGTCAGGGTATAGTCCACCTGGTAATACAACGTCATCTGCTCTGTATTGATGTTTTCCATCGTAATACGGCACTTCTTCCGGAAAGGCATCATCCAGTAGCTATTAAAAGCACTTCCTGGATTGACAGTGATCGCCATTGAATTCAATGGTGCATATTCATTCCAGGCCATTCCAAAAAAATCACCTACCGGACATTCTACAGAAGGCTCCTTTTCATCATCCCAGTACACGCGCAGAATAGAATACCGCCATACTCCTGTAGGTGTCATCCAGATATGCTGAATAGCACCCGGACCTGTTATTTCAGCCATCGTAAAGGTCTGCCCTGGTTTGATGATCACAAAAGGATTCACCTTCCATCCCTGTCCCAGCTCACGTGCCGGCCCCGTGGCATTAGCCGTATTGGGCGCTGCATCTTTCTGCGGAACAGCCATCCCGCCTTTTCCTTTTTCACCGGTAAAATTCTCAGGACTGATAGAGCGGGTCTTCGCATTGGATAGTCGGTAGAGGTTACCCATATTCATATCCAGACCATTGAATTGCTGCGCAAACAATGGCATACAGCAACAGAGTACAAGTAATAATAACGGGAATTTTTTCATCATCTTTTGCTTTGGATATAAAGTACAAAATGATGTGAGAAAAAGAAAAACGCGCAGACATTTTTTATGTGTCTGCGCGTTTTCTTTTTCTCACATCAGTTTGCTGGCAATCAATATGAGTCTAATTACGGGATAACAACTCCGAATAGATATCATAGTTTTCTTTTTCATGACACACAAATACCAGGTTGGTGATCCTGTTATCCTGTGCAAGAAATTCTTTCACTGCAGCTACCGCAATTTCAGCGGCAATTGGTTTGGGAAAATGATATACGCCGGTGCTGATATTCGGAAAGGCAATCGTCTCTACGCCATGCTTCACAGCCAGCAACAGGCTATTGATATAAGCGTTTCTTAATAATCTCTTCTCTTCGTCGTTACCTTTATTCCATACAGGCCCTACTGTATGGATCACATATTTCGCAGGCAATTTACCTGCTGTAGTAATCACTGCTTCGCCGGTAGCACATCTCCCCTGCCTGTCCCTGATCCTGCGACACTCCTCCAGTATAGCAGGGCCACCCGCCCGGTGTATGGCGCCATCTACACCACCTCCGCCTAATAAAGAAGAATTAGCGGCATTTACGATGGCATCTACTTTTATCTGGGTGATATCTCCTTGTATTAATGTAATCTTCATATGTCAGTCATATGTTTTATTGCCAGTCCCGTTGATCGTAACGGCCTGTCTTTATAACTTTACGCAAATCTACTGCCGTTTTCAGATAATCCTTCTCTGTCTTTACAAATAGACTATTCCGCTGCTGAAAAGTTTTGTTTTTATCATCTATCCAACGAATCATTTTACCATCCTTAAAATAAGCCCTGTTTTCACTGACAGTTACCTGCGTATTGGCAAACGCGGAATCGTACATAGGCACAGCATATGTATATACACGCCTGTAACAGAACACGGGCTTTTCCGCTTCATAATAGACTTCCAGCCGCTTATGTCCCATTTCTCCAAAGATATCGTGCACGAGCAATTTCAACGTATCTCCTGCATAATACCCTTCTAGTACTGCACCTTCAGTACTGATCCCCTCCATATTCACCTCTGTTTTTCTGTATTGACCGATTTGCGTATTCACTGTCTGATACTGCTCGCGGATATGCTCCAGCACACTGTCCGTCTGCGCCATTGCAGGCGCTCCTATTAATAATAACAGTATGATTCTAAACATAGATATAATACTTTAAAACACACCCAAATTAATAATTTTATAACTTGTGGCCCTGTAGCGACTTTTAAATATACATATGATTAAAAACAGCAGGCTCTTAATTATTCTGTCAATTTTATTGGGAATCCTGTTTCCTGCGGGGTTAATATACATCATCTTTTCCACCGTGCATGAACACAGCAGAAAGACTGTACAGAGTGATGCTGTCATTTATACATGTGAAGGTAAGACGGTATTGGCTGGGGTACTGAAAGAGTTCAATGCACATGCTGTACGTAAAGGTGGTGGTATGACCAGCGTGTCCGGCTCCTCCAGTTATTACGCCTGTGCATTTGATCTGGAAAAAGGAGAAAAATTGTGGAGCGTTAGGCTGAACGCAAAGAATAACCTGGGTAAGAACTGGGGGGATGCAGTCCTGCTGGGACAGTCCGCTAAATACCTTTTCTTTTTAAGAAACGAGCTGTATGTGATCAATAAAGAAGATGGTAAACTGGTAGCTGGTAATAAGGACCTGAAAGATATTGCTGATAAGTTGATGAATGAAAGCTCCCTGTTCCCTGATTTTGTAAATAATTATCTCTATGATGATTCGTTGCAGGCGGTTGTGATAAAAGGTTCCGACGGACTGGCCTACCTGCTGGATGGCAATACCCTGCAAACGCGTCCCGCACCAGCTATAAATATTGTTACATACTTCAGCCAAAAGCAGCAACACTTCGGTAAGACGGCGGTGAGCAACTATCATGAGCAACTGGTTACTTTTACAAAAGAGAACGGGCAATTGTATGCTTTTATGGATGACAATGACCAGGCATTGCTGCAAAAGGGAGAAAAGCCACCTTATGGTGCGACAAAAGCCCCCAGGCGTTCGCTGTATACCACAGCAGCATCCAACCCGGCGACCACACTGCAACAGGTGAGTGAGGACGTATTCCTCTTTGGTGGTTTTCTGAAAGCAACAGGTATTGACAGCAGCGTATTTAACGAAAACGAAACTGGTTTTTACGAAGGTCCTTATCAGTTGCTTAGCAGGGGTAATCAAAATACGCAGACAAGATTACAACTGCCGGATGGTGGTCATATCATACTGCATAAGGCATCCATTGCATCCAACGCCACCATCATTATCACGGCTGTTGATACCAGCGGAAACAAACGCTGGCAGATTCCCACCAACTTCCGTAATATCAGTAAGGTATTGCAGATAAAAGAACAGCTGTTCATCCTTTCCGGTGAATCAGATAACAATAACGGAGAAGCCGGAAAAATACTGATCTTATCCCTGCTTGATGGCAAAGCCAGTACCTATAACTTCAAAGAAGGCAAATTCATCTAAATATTTATAAATAAGAAAGGCCGGCAAAGTTTGCCGGCCTGCGGATCTAAAACCTCCTGATTTCGAGGGAACAGGAAAAAGTTATGGGCGCTTTAACAGTCTCCACTCTGCCAGCTGGAATAAGTCGCTGCTCTTCACAGCAGTAATATTCAGGCGATAGAACTTAAAAGCAACCTGGTTGGAAAAGGTATATTTTACTGTCAGGAAACGGGAGCCAAAAGACTGATCTGTGCGCGTATCCAATACGGTCCAGTCAGTACCATTATCTGAGCCTTCCAATGTCCAGTTCTTAGGATCACGTTCGGGTGCATCATTGGCAGACGTCATCGTATAAGCGCCTGTAGTGATCGGTGTGGCAAACTCAAGTTGCGCCCATACAGTAGAGAAACTACCCAGCAGAAACTTGGAATTAACATTATTATCAATCAGTTTACCCGAAGTTTCATTTGCATTACTGTTATTCTCATACTGTGTCTTATAACTGATATTTGTATTGGTGATATCAGTTTCTATCAATTTGGAAGGATCCAGTTTCATCACCACTTTACTACGTGTCTCATCCAGCAGGTGACGGGTAGGATTACTCAGACTTAAAGCCAGCACAGGTTTATTCGCTTCATACTTTTTCAGCGATTCTGTTTTTATGACCAGGTCAAATCTTGCCGTATTACTATTGGCCGGAAAGTTCAGCGTAGATGGGATGGTGTAGTCATCTCCTTCTTTCAGCAAGGTAGATCCTGCCAGTGTGCCATCGTCAATCAATGCCTGTGCCGTATCAGCACTGGTACTGATATTCACGGCAAAAGATCCTCCGGCTACACCGCCGAGTGTAACGCTCACCGGTAATACGACAAAGTTGGTGCCCAACGTATGATCTGTACCGGAAGGCTGCTGCAATACGCTCCCGCCACCTGTAAAGAAGAGATAATGAATATCCTCCTGTCTGATCACCTCTGTGGTATTAATCAGTAACACCGCCATTTTTCCGGTAGCGTCCAGGGTATTATGCTTACCAACATCCACCAGACTGATCGCGAGTGCCAGGGTCTTTCCATAATATTTTTCTATTGCCTGCATACTGACCTGTAAGGGGATAGAAATCGTATCGATACCAAACCTGACCTCAGCAGTCTTAGCCAGCTGATAATAACTCTCTTCCAGTAATACAGCATCGCCCAGTTGTCCGGCGTCAATCATATGCCGGATCGTGTCGTTATTCACATGTATATCTACTGTGAATATCTTCGGCGCTGTAGCAGACAACACGATATTGACAGGAATAGTGACATTATCAACAGTACGGGTGTAATTATTACCCGAAGGCACCGTGATCCGTCCGTTGGTACTACGGATAGAGACGTTCACCGGCGATAATTGTTCGTCGTTAAACTTTTCATTCTTTTTGCAGGAAAACAATCCTGACAAACATAGCAGCAACAGCACAGGGAATATATTGCGACTCATATCAGCGTATTTGCGGTTTTTAAATAAATGATCAGAGGCTGGCATAGGAAGTAACCCATACCCTTCCATCCATCTGCCATTTTGTATCTGCGGCGATCTGTAGCCAGTTCAATACCTGACGGGCTACATCCACCGGCTGAGGTACCAGTTGCGCCAGATTTGTGGCTGTACTTGGGCACATCAGGTCATTGAAGTCATCCCATTGGTGAGCACCGTGTATAACAAAGTCATGCCGGTACTCTGACTGATCTTTAAAGACGCCGCCAAAACCATCCCGGCAGGGCCAGTAGCCGATCAGGTAATCCCGGTAAGGATGCGAAGAAGGCAATTCTTCTGCGCATACATAAGCTTTGATCACACTATCCGGTAAGGCTGCGCGCCAGAAACGGATCTCGGTAACATTGGCATTCAGCCAGCGATTATCATCCACAACGTTCGCCGGCACCCAGCCTAATGTCACCGGAGATCCATTATCGAAATTTCCATAGGAGGTTATTTCTTGTTCCGTATTGAAATTACCGTCGGTGAACAGGCGTATAAAGCGCTTATTATCTCTGTTCAGGAATACGGCTGTCAGGTCATGCCATTTACCATCACTGATATTAGCGCCGGTTACCATATTGAAACCAGCACCATTCTGTCCATAATGTACGCCCCAGGCATTTGTTTCCAGTGACATACTCCAGCCGGTGTTTTTCCACCAGTCATTAGAGAGGTTATTACCGATGATATTGGGATAAGTGTAGGAGTAATCGCCGTAAACGGTTTTGTTCTTTCTGATCTTCAGGGCAATGGTTATTTGATTGGTCTTGCCAAGGTTCAGGTCTTCCTTTCCTTCATTGATATCGGCATATACAGCGGTAGCTGCTGTTTTACCATACAGTCTTACTGACTTACCTGTATAGCGGTTACCTGTATAAGGACGGTCGATGAAATTGGGCATATAGCGGGGAGAATAAAAGATCGTGAAGGTATTGATCTTAGGATTGCTGAGAATAGTACCATCATCGTCTTCCGGCTTCAATTCGTGCGGACCACCATTACCAGAGGTAACGATCACCAGCCAGTTTTCATGTGCATAGTTCTTACGCTGTTTCAACGCGTTCATGATATTACCGACGTAGTCATCCACCCGCTGAATAGCGGCCTTATATTCAGGAACACTTACATCATAACCGTATGTTTTACCGGCAGTAGCTACCTGGCTGAACTGACCGAATATCAGTCCGGCAGTATCCACCTTCAGTTCATCTATTATAGCCAGTTCCGTTGCGTCATCATCATTTGAAAAGGTGCGGTTTACATCTGCGTCCGTGATCAGCATCTTACCCAATGAATCAGAAGCACTGTATGCAGCAATACGAAAAGCAGGCATACGCGCTTTGATGTATTTAAAAAACACCGGATACTGCGACAGCCTGTTATCACTGAAATCGCTTTTTACCACCCCATGTTTTTCCTTGCGTACACCGGTCAGCAGATCCGCCCATGCGGTCGCATTCAGGTTCAGTGTATCGCTGAGACTATTCCAGGAATAGATCGCATTATCTCCCAGCATCTGCAAATGAGTAGCCTGTGCATTTCTGACAGATTCTCCCCGGGCGCCGTCTACTACCAGGAACAGTATTTTAGGCTGTCGGCCCGTTACACCGGTTGTATCTTCATATTCCCTGTTTTCCAGCATCCGGTCATAGCCTTTGTTACAGGCTACGCAAAGTACACCGATGATGATGGTCAGCCATCTGAGCTTCTTCATATATGCGATTAATTTTATCATTTGAATAAGAGGCGGACTACATTACTGATATCTTTCTCATTAAAGCGGCTAAAGCCTCCCATGAGCAGTGCCTGGGTTTGTCCGGAAGTGTTGATTGTCTCGAATACCTTCGAAATGGAACCGGAGAAGTCGCCGGTATTGTTATATCCCGGGGCCAGTTTACCTGTATTATCCAATACCATGAAACCACTACGGTGCACGTTATCATAGCGGTTGAAATTACCGTTGACGATCACCATGCCATTGCTCAGCTGCTGTGCACACCAATAGTTTTCGTTACTGGCTTTCCCACGTACATTGAATTGCGCATCAGTCGTTCCGTCTGCCTTCAGCATCACCAGGCCACTGGCAGGTGCGTTATCAAACTTGATAAAACTACCTGAGAGAACGAACCTTTGCGTGGCCTCATTGAAACGGATAGAGAAAATAGAGTTATCTGCTCCACCACCGCCAAAACCAGGATCCAGGCTTCCGTCTACATTAATACGGGCGATATATGGAGCCGGCTGGCCATTATAACGGGTAAAACGACCTACGATGATAATCTTGCCATCTGCCTGCTGATAAGCATCGGATATAGGTCCATTAGGACCGTCAAAGCTCCTGTGACGGGCCAGGTCATAGTTAAAGGAGGAATCCAGCGAGCCGTCCGGCATAAAACGGACCAGCTGACGCACCAGCACACTGTCTGTAATCAGGGAATCTCTTTCCTTCAGGTAATCAGATTTACCATATACAAACTGTAGATAGTAATTGAAACTACCGACTGCGGTAATGCGGTTATTGTGAACAAATAGCCTGGAGATGCGGCCATCTGTACCGCCATTGAAGGCAGGCACGGTATCCTTGTCTGTAAAGGTGTTCACACTCATGGAATCCAAAGAACCGTTACTATTGAGTATGGTAATATTGTGGATTTCTGCCTGATGGATATCGTAGGAAGCAAAGTTGCCACCCACTACCAGTTTACCACTAGGCAGAGCGGCAATACTGTTCAGGGAACCATCTGCACCTCTGCCTGACTGGAGACTACGGTCCATTTCTCCATCCTTTGAAGTCAGCACGATCCTGCTGATAGGTCTTACAATGCCTTTACGTTCATAATCCAGGAAATCGCCTACCAGTAGAAGTCTGCCATCTGCGTAACGGTATACGTCATTCACCCAGTTATTAGCGCCTACCACTACTTTATAGTTAGGGTCAATATCCAGGTTTCCTCTTACCCTGAAAAGCGGACCAAAAAATATCTGGTCTCCGATAGTAGCAGAGGTAACACCTGTGCTGGCGGTTACAGGCACTTTTACCTGTATGCCGGCAGAATCTACTTTGATAATTTCACCCGGTTCTCCGTTGAAATTGAAAAGCAGGGCGTCTTTATGTTTTACGAGTCCTTTTCCTTTAAAGGTGATCACCGTACCCGGCGCGGCTTCTGAAGGAGCCGGTATTTCCGTACTCAGTTGCACACCCAGTGGTTCTTTTCCACCAGCGTAAGGATCTTCGAATTTCTCTTCTTTCTTACAGGCGGCGATGACAAGCATCAGCAGCACTGCTGTTATTATTCTTCTCATGTGATACTGACTTTTTTATTAACCTCCGTTTTCCATTGCAGCGATCACATCGGAGATAAAGAGATACGCGCTGAAACCGAAATAAAGATGATTATCATTGATCGTATGCACCACGCCATTGTAGGTAGTGATATTACAGGACGCAATACGTTCAATGATCCAGTTGTCTTTTGGCTTCGCCGGATCAGGTATCCAGGCAATCGTTAACTGGCGGTAGCCAACATATTTCACACCGTTATCATCATTGTAGATAACACCGATATTCATGGGGGTACCGAACCAGGACAGGTATCCCTGACCAGGATAAGTATTCAGCAGGTTATAATCTATCTGTGGATAATCTTTCAGCTCATTAGCGCCATGGAACATGTACATCTGCAGATACTTCTGCCAGATGCGCTGTGGCACGTCAGCGAGTGTTTTTATTGTATCGTGTCCCTGATAATACAGGCTGTAGTTCAATTCCCGTACCAGCCGGAGTATACTTCTATCGGTCGGCGCGAAGAATGTCAGGGTATCGCTTTTGAATACCTCTTCCATTCCTGCCAGTCTCACTATTGTGGCCAGCGAATCAAAGTAGAGAGGAACCGCATCCAGGTAATCCATGGTAGTTCCTTTAAAAGCAGGATCATGTTTTCCTGAATCCTGGAAGTATTCATCTTTTTTACAGGCCGTGAATACCATCAAAAGGGCTGTCATTAAACAGAGTATTGTCCGCATAAAACAGTTTTTATCTTAACCAATAGTTGTTCAGTTGCATATAAGGGTTGTTATCCAGCGCGCCGGTATTGATAGGCCAGGTCCATCCGCCATTATCAAACTGCGCCTGTGTAAGCGGATAATAACACCATTGCTGGTTGGTAACACGACCGGTACGTACCAGGTCGAAATAGTAGTGACCTTCCATCATCAGTTCTTTTGCTCTTTCTGTGAAGATGGCGTCTTTGAGGGCTTGTCCGCCGCCACCCTGATATACAGGTGTTTTAGCGCGCAGCCTGATCATATTCATCATCCTGATGGCCTCAGCGGTCTGCGTTTCGCCCAGTTCAGCCAGTGCTTCTGCTCTGAGGAGAATAGCGCCTGCGTACCGCAATACGATGAGGTTGTTATCCACATTCACATCTGAGTTACCCTGTTCATAAAGGCTGTTATACTTGAGGAACATGAAAGTGCCGTCATTGGCAAACATCTGTGAGTCAAACCACATTTCTATTCTTGCGTCAGGCACACCAGTCGGATAGAGGCGTCGCAGGTATTCTGCCCGGAAGTAGGTAAAACTATACTGGTGATTGTATGCAGGACGTTTATAGGGGTAATGCACAACAAATTCAGAAAGGTCATTCCATTTTTCTGCCAGTCCTTCTCCATAGTTGGAGCTGATCACGATATCAAACAGACTTTCTCTTGAACGGCCTTTAAAGATGGTGAATGACTCTTCAATAGGCAGCAGTGAATAAGCGCCGCTCTTGATCATCTCATCACCCAGATCGGCGGTAGCCTTGTAATGCTGCTGCGCATTGATTTTATCAAAACCGGCGTTCCACATATGTAACTCCATCAGCAAACCAATAGCAGCGCCTTTGCTTGCTCTGGCGCCCTGGTAGGCCGGTTCTGTAAATGACCATGGCATATCGCCCAGTACGGCGGTAAGTTCATTGATACAGTTATTCACCACGTTGACCATTTTCTCCCTGGGTAAGGGAGCCTCATGATAGGCGTCAGTGTAGTACACTACATCTCCCCACATTCTCACCATGATAAAATAGCTCAGACAACGCATAAAGGTTGCTTCGGCTTTATAAGCCTTTTTACGGGCTTCTGTCAGATCGGGTATCTGGCGTCTGTCTACTTCGTAAATAAGGATATTACAAGCCTGTATAACGCGATAATAGGGCTTCCAGTCCGCCATGTTATACAGGTCGAAAATGTCCCAGAATTCCTTCCCTGCCGGTCTGTAAATAACAGAGAGCAGGTCATTCTTCGCGATATACTCCACAAAGGTTCTGTCTGAACCATCGCCCTTTGGCGACATGGCCAGCATACCTCCCCGGGCCTCCCCTGCCATCGCAAACAGCGGACAGGAACCTGTTACATCCCTGAAAAGACCATAGATGTCCCAGGCATTATCTTCCACATCTTTCGCTGTTTTGAAGAAGGTATTACCTGAGAGCCGGTCCAGCGGCTCCACGTTCAGGAACTTTTTGCACCCGTACTGACTGATCAGCAGTAAACAGGTAGTGATATAAATAAACCTCCGGATCATAGCAATACATTTAAAACTTTAGAATTCTACGTTCAATCCCACGTTATAGCTGCGGGCAATCGGATAACCTCCTGACTGGTCACGTCCCAGCGCCGATACGTTTTCCGGGTTAGGGCCGCTGTATGGTGAGAAGGTGATCAGGTTATTGCCTGACAGATACATGCGGACTGAATTGATACCATAGCGATTGGTAAACTTCCTGTTCACCAGGTAGGCCAGTGTCATGGTATTAACCTTGAAATACGAGCCATCTTCCTGTATGAGGGTCTGATCATAGCGGTAAGGCCTGATATCGTTGTAGCGTTTGTAGTCAAAAGGATTCGGATAGTGAGCGCTGGATCCCGGACCTTTCCAGTAATCCACATCACTGAAATCAACCATTGCCTTTGGATTATAAGGATCGCCCAGGAACTGCATTCTTTCCGCAAATGCATTGTTCAGGATGTCCCTGATAAGGGTAAAGGAAGTACTGATGTTCAGTGAGAAATTCTTCCAGTTTACGTAAGACTGGATACCACCGGTGATCAATGGTTGTGAGTTACCGGCAGCTACATAGTCATTTGCATCGAGGATGTAGTTGCCATCCACGTCTTTCCAGATAGGATCGCCTGCCTTGAAATAAGTACCGTTGGACGTACGGTAACGCTGACCGGTAGCCGGATCAACCGGTACGTCTGCATCTGAGGCATACACCCCTTCCGTTTTCAACAGGTAGTTGGTCAAACTGTTTCTGCCCACACGGAAGAGTGTATGCTGACTGGTGGAGTTGTCGTACTGTACCAATTGTCTTGCGCCATTCGGGAGACTGGTCAGCACGTCTTTATTCAACGCCGCATTCAGGGAGAGTGTCCACTGTACTTCACTGGTACGGGGCAGCGGACGGAAAGTCAGGGTGAGCTCATACCCGTAGTTGATCAGTGAAGTTTCATTCGTGGTGATCTCGTTGAAACCTGTGATATTGGACAGCGATTTGGTACGGAGGAGATTCTTTACGGTCTTGTAATAAGCGTCGAAGATCACCTCTATCCTGCTATCAAAGAAACCGGCCTCAAAACCGCCGTTATACTGTGTAGTAGCTGTAGGTTGCAGGTATGTATTGGGTAATTGATTGAAGTTGATCCCCAGGCGTGGATTCGCATTATAAGTACCTCTCGGATCATAGGTACCATAGATGGAAAATATATCGCCGGAGGGAACGATGTTCTGTCCCCAGCTACCACGTAAGGAACCATAGGTGAGCCATGTCTTCTCACTGAAAGCCGCCTCTTTGTTAAAGTTCCACCTGACACCGATAGCAGGGTTCTTGGAGTAAGGATCTTCAAAACCGGAGCTGGACGTACCGTCCATCCTGTAACTGAAGTCCACTACATACTTCTGTTTGTAGTTGTAGGAAAATGTTCCTGCAAAGGAGGCCACATGCTGTTTGCTGTAGTTATCCAGGAGGCCCCCTCCACGGGAAGCATATCCATCATAACCGAGCGGTCCTTCGTATTGGTTATTCGGCGTTTTCTCCTGCCGGATCACCTGCGCCTGGAAGCCACGGTTATAGAATTCGTTAAATGCGGAGATAAAGAAATTGTGGTTTGTATTAACAACGCGGTTATAAGAAATTGTGTTACGGTTGTACAGTGTAAATTTACGGTCGTTATAGGCATAGATCTGTGAGAAGTCGTTATTCGCTTCTGCCGGCGTAAACCTGTCTTCCGTATTGGAAGCATATTCATAGCTCACGCTTGATCCGAGGTTCAGTCCGGGTACCAGCTGATAGCTGACATCCAGGCTACTGCGCACGTTACCCGTTTTGTTATCATTACGTGTGTTTAAAGCCGCCAAAACACCAGCTGTACTCTGGTAGAAAGAAGGGCCGGGCAAGAGTGAAGAAGCAGCAGCATTTGAGGATACACCGCTCTGTGTCAGACCGTTACCATTGCCTTTGTTTCTTCTACCCACCTGTGTGGATAAAGTAGTGAATACGCGGAGCTTTGTATTAGGCTGGTACAGCATATTCGTATTGATGGAATACCTGTCAAAGCCTGTATTGCGGATCACACCATTTTCATGATAATATCCCAGATCCACCTTGTAGTTGAATTTAGGATCACCGCCACTGATATTCACGTTGTGCGTCTGGTTGGCCGTAGTGGCATAAAATACATCCTGCCAGTTGGTAGAATTGTTATAGTAAGGATTCAGACTATCTGCCAGGAAAGGCTTGGTAGAAATCTGATAGATGTCTTCCATGTTACTACCTCCATAGATCATACCCAGTCGGATCCTTCTTTCTTCTTTACCGCCAATCGTCGGACGTAACTTCGGTGGATTATTCACAAAGAAGTTACCGGTATATCTCACCAGCGGAATCGGAGAACTACCCCGACGGGTGGTAATCAGAATCACGCCGTAAGCACCCCTGGAACCGTATAAGGCGGTTGCCTGGGAGTCTTTCAGGATCTCCATACTTTCGATGTCTTCCGGAGGGATGAGGGAGAGCGGACTTACACCAGGACCAGCAGACTGATATCCATATTCGAAGTTAGCATCCGCCTCTACAGGTACCCCATCGATCACATATAACGGAGATGTCGGCGACAGGAACGCGTCGTTACCATTACCGGATACACTGATATTAGACAAGCCCCTGATCTGTATCAGACCACGACCACCCGGTGTACCGGTATTATTCTGGATATTCAGACCAGCAACACGACCCTGTAACAGTTGTTCTACGTTGGATACGGGAACGTCCTGTAATTCCTTACCACTTACGATCACCGCAGAACCAGTCGTTACCTCCCTGGTCTTTTTCTGGTAACCGATCACGATTGCCTCATTCAGTTTATTCTCTGTCACCACCAGACGGATCACCAGGTCCCGTTTATCTTTCATTTTTATCTTATAATCGGAGAAACCGATATAGCGGAATACCAGCTGTGCATCTGCTGGTACTGCTACTGAGAATGACCCGTTTGCATTGGTCACACCCACCGCCTTCGGCGGCGTACCCGCCATGATACTTACGCCCACCAGTGGTTCATTTGTCTGGGCGTCCCTTACTACCCCTTTGATCTGTACTTTTTCCTGCGCGCTCAAAAATATCGGCAGCAGCAGCAGAAAAAGCAGTCCTGAAAATTTATACATACGCTTACATTGCATAGCGATAGATTTTTGTGTTGATAACTCATTCATCCCTGAACCGGGGATTGTTCCTGAAATAGAAGATAATTTCCCAGTCGCCTTTCTGATAAATATTGAAGTTGAGGTCCAGTACACCTGTCTGGCGGATATTACCAAATGCCACACGGGTAAAACTGAATTTCACATAAGCCTGTGAGCCGTCCCCGTTGGTATACCTGGTTCTAAACCGCATTGCAGGTATTGGATATGCGACCTGATAAGTAACCTCTGTTGTCGTGATCTTCTTATCAAAACCATGCATCAGGGAATCCCAGGGAGTGAGGTTAAATTTCGCAGGATCAATTGGCAATGAGTCTTTATCCATAAACTTGAATGACAGCGAGTTACCATTCCCTTTTTTATTGAAGAAGACCCTTACACTATCGCCTTTCAGATCAAGGTTGGTGTCATCATCCACCATGTTATATACGCCCGGATGATTGTAGATCAGTTCAAATACAGATGAATCATTAGGGTTGGGGAAATTAGCCCGGTGTATACCTGTAACTGCATCATATTCATAAGGCGCATATGGCTGTTCCCGCATCGGCATCAGCGAAAGATCTTTATAGGTGTTCGTGCCACCGGAATTGGTCGCTTCCACATCAAACAGGTAACCTGAGTCAGGTTGATGACGCATATTCGACTGAATGGCTTCAGCCCACAGTACAAAGTCACCGGAGGTTGGTCTGATTTCAAATATGGAATGACGTTCTACAGCACGTTTATTTTCTATTTCTGCCAGTGACTTTTCCTCCCCGGTATAAGCGGACTTCCAGACCAGCACATCCGTCTGTTGATCGAAATCGCTGGCAGCCTTACCATCTCTTTTGTACCGCACATTGAGGATACGGAAACTGATCGGTGTAGTTGAATTATCTGTATTGAAGATCTGGGAGTACAGAGTTGTCCTGCCCAGAATGGGAGCAAATACTTTCTGATTGTATACAGCCCGTTTGCTAAGGAAGTCGAGATCGTCTGCCGCCCATTTCCGGCAGGCGAAAAGCAACAGGAGCAAGGATAAAAATAATAAGCTTTTTCGCATGGGTCTTGATATTTTAGTTTAAAGGCCGGAAAGTGACAGACTTCACATCGAAGCCATCGTGGTCAACAAAAAAGCGCATGACATGTACACCTTTGGTGAGGAATACACTGGTGGCTATAGTCTGTCGTTTGTGGTATCCACCGGTATTAGGCACCTTTAACTGTCCGGTCACATCTTTGCCGTCAAATTCCAGGTGGAAGATGCCGTTCGTACCTTCAGAACCGACGAGTATAAATGTGTTGTAGGAACCTGTTTCTTTTACATTGACAGTATAGTTCATCCATTCGCCGGTAGAGTTCCATCCTACCTGGTAACCACCACCTTCATTCTTGGCGAAGTCAATATCTATCCCTTCCGATTGTCTGTACTTATTACCTTCATTCCTCGTATTGGTATCATGGTAGCCAACACCTTCCCCACCTGGATCGTAGTCTTCCAGGGCGATGACGCCAGGTATAGGCATGGGAGCATTCTTAATGACAAATTTGAGGAAGCGCAGATCGAAGTTGGCAAAGTCAAAATAGACCTTCATCAGATGCCGGCCGGCTGTCAGCTGAACAGTAGTAGTAATATCCCGGAAGTTATCATAGCCGCCGGAACCAGGCATAACAACGGAGCTACCTACTACCGGACGACCATCCATTTCCAGGTGTACACGACCGTCATCACCTCCGCTACCGTAACGTAAGGTCATATCGTATTCACCAGTTTGCGTTACTTCTACAGTGTAATCCATCCACTCTCCCGTTTCTGTCCATCCCACCTTCAGGCCACCTTCACCGGCAGTTGTAATATCCACCTGATCAGCAGGGCGATACTGGCCACCCTGGTTGTTCAGGGAGAAGTCCAGGTAGGCGACTTTGTTACCGCCACGGTTGTATTGTTCTAATCCGACTACACCAGGTATATAGAAAGGATAATCATTCCAGGGAGAAGAAACCGTTGGATTCATTCTTGGGATGAATTCATCAAATCCAAACATGTGATCCTTTTCCAGCACGTTGACATAACCATTCTTCGTAACGATATCGAGGGCTACGGTCGTCGCGTTGCTCCAGCGATTCGTATAGATTACGCCTTTGGTATCACTGTAGGTGATGACGCCGGGACCGCCACTGACATGGCCTTCTGCATCTGTACGTTTGAACTTACCATGCATTGGGTAGTTGTAGCGGATAGTCGTCAGTCCGAGACCATCCTGTAAAGTCATCACGTGTGAGGAAAAAGTATCTCTTACAAAATACCGGCATACCAGGGTATCGAGCTGTTCATAGGGAACGGTATTGATATACATATGTGCTCTTCCCTGTATAGTACGCAGGGTATTCATATTTTCAATAGCCTGTTTGAAACTGGCGTCAGTAGGTGCGAATACGGTATATAAACCATTCTTCAGCGTATCAGTCAGGTGCACCCTTTCTACTGCCAGCAGGAAGGAATCGTACTGGTGTTCATTTTTCAGGAAATCGTAGGTAGTGCCATCAAATTCCTGTAACTGATTCTGATAACCATAGTACCCACTGTCCTTTTTGCATCCGCCATAGAGCAGCACGACACAGATACACAGCGCAAGCAGTTGCTGAATGTTCAGCATGTGTTTCATTTTTTTAATCATTGCCAATAAGGATTCTGGGTGATCAATGGGTTCTGTTTTATAACATCTTCTGCCACGGGCCAATAGATACCACCTTTGGCAATCAGTTCCATAAAGGCAGGATCATTCTGTTTGATCTTGTTATAGCGGATCAGGTCAAACCAGCGCCAGCCCTCTCCCATCAGTTCTTTACGACGTTCCCTGAAAATGGCGTCAATCAGATCACCTTCTGTGGCGGCATCATATCTTTTGATCTTACGCAGATCTCTGATCGTATTCAGCAGGTCAATGGCCCTTTGCTGTTCGCCGATTACGGCCAGTGATTCTGCCTGTAACAGGGCAATGTTTTCCAGGCGGGTAATGATGATGGTGCTGGAATAGATCCTGAAGGAAGGATCTGACGTATTACCATCCTGGATCACTTTTATTTTATTGAAAATGGGAATCTGGCTGTTGAAATTGGCAAAGTAGCGTTGGGATGTAGGTACGCCAGTGAGCGTATCCAGACTAAACCGCTCGTCAGATGGCCGGTCAAAGACGGACAGAATCGTATCTTTTGGAACATAGATATCCGGCAGGGCTTTATTCACAACCGGTGCTGCCAGGGTCAGTTCTTCCAGGTGACCGGAGAAAGTAGCATCCACATGGCCCCAGTCGAAGTTGAATGCCAGGATGTGATTGTCCTTTTTCCATTTGAAAAAACCGTTGCTGTTAACCAGTTCGTCTGTGTTGATGTAATAGCTGCCGCCTTTTGAGTAATTATCCAGTACAAACTGTGCGTATACGGATGCATCCACATACTTACCCTGCCAGGCTGCCACATGGGCCAGAATAGCGTAGGCAGTGTGTTTACGCGCCAGTACACCTGACCAGCGGGTATCGGTTTCGTTATAGTAACTACCGGATTGCTGTGGATCGTTGGCGCTATATTTATAAGGCAGATCAGCCGCTGACTGTACCAGTTCCTTTTCTACAAATGCCAGTACATTTTCTTTGCTTTCTCTTGCCTTGTTGGCAAACTCACCGTCATGAGAAGCGGTGATCAGGGGTACATCCCCCCATACGGATACAAGGAAGAAATAAACATAGGCACGTATACAACGCATCTGTGCGATGTCTACCCGCATATTCTCGTCTGAATATTTAGGATCGCGTGCTTTTACCTCACCAACGTGTTCAAGGAACATATTCGCCGCATTGATCACTGCATAGAAGCGACGCCAGTTAGAGAGTTGTTCCAGCAAAGGATAAGCTGCCCGCAGGTCATTACGGATAAGTGCCTTCATATCCTGTCTTTGGATGGCGAAGAAGTCTCCTTTACGGAATTCCCCATACATCCACCAGGCGTTATTGTCCGCCATAGCGGCACGTAAGAGTCCGTATACGCCGATAAGCGCCGTACGGGTATCCTCATGCGAGTTCCAGAAGTTTTCCTCTGATACTGCATGAGAAGAGTTAATATCGAGCAACTTGTTACATCCTGTCAGCACAGTCGTGCAACAACATATTGTTATAAGCAGTAAACGTTTCATCAGAGATCCATTTTAAGTCCTATGGTGTAAGTCCTGGAAAGCGGTAATGAATAACCGGTATCAAAGCCATTGAAGTCTACCAGTTCCGGATCACCACCGGTATAAGGTGTGATGGTAAACAGGTTAGTAGCGGTAGCGTAGATAGCCAGTCCATTGATCTTTCCCTTTTTATTCCACCATTTAGCGGTGGTCAGATCATATTGCAGCGAGAGGTTGCGCAGTTTCAGGAAGGAACCATTTTCCAGGAAGAGGTCCTGGTCAATACGGTAGGCATCCACCGTGCTCCAGGGATTATACAGGGGATATTTGTCATAGTTACCTACTTTGCTCCAGAAGGTGATCTCCTTTACAGCACTCATATCTATCTTACCTTCTTTATTAATGAAGTCGAAACGGTCAGCCACTTCGGCATTCATTACCTTACGGCCCAGGGTATAGTAGAAAGAGAATCCCAGGCTAAAGCCACGCCAGTAGAAATCACTGTTAAAACCACCGGAAAGCACTGGTAATACGTGTCCTTTCAATACTTTGTCCTTGTCGTCAATGATATAATCGCCGTTCCTGTCTTTCCAGCGGGGATCACCTGCCTGTAAAGCGATACCTTTATAATTCAGTCTTTTCCCTTCTGCACTGACAGGAATTTCACCATCGCGATTATAGATACCATCGTTTTCCAGTACCCAGTACTGATCGATCGCATGACCTACACGCAATAATTTGCTGCCATTGGCTACGACCAGTTCATCCCTGCCGTCAGGCAAAGCGAGTAAAGTGTTTTTATTATAGTTGAGCGTAATACCTGGTATCCATTGTAAAGCGCTGGTTGCGGGTAATACGCTGGCTTTTACACCCAGATCGATACCACGGTTACGAACGTCCATACCGTTCTTATAGCGGAAGTTGTACCCATATTCAGCAGCGAATGGTACGCCGAGCAGCATGTTGTGGTCTTCCTTATTGTAGAGATCCAGGGAGACCTGCAGCCTGTTGTTCAGGAATGCGCCTGTCAGATTTACATTCAGCTGATCTGCATATGGCCAGGTAATACCATAGCCGATATATCCGGAGGAATAAGCCCTGCTGATGCCCGGGAAACCGTTATAGGAAAAACGAACCGGGTTGTTGCTGAAAGACATATCCGAAGTGTACTGCGAGCCTTCTCCAAAGCGGTCATCCGGCATGAGCCTGCCGATTCTTCCCCAGCTGGCCTGTAGTTTCAGGGCATTGATGCTATTTTGTTCTTTCAGCCAGATGTTCTTGATATTCACACCTGCGGTGACTGTAGGTGTGTATAACCACCAGTTGTCAGGCTGCGCACTGGAAGAACCATCGGCGCGGAACAATACGGATACGTCCAGTTGATCATTGTAGGAGTAAGCAGCACGGCCATAGAATGACAACAAACGCGCACGCTGTTTATCCAGGAAAGAGAATATCAGCGCATGGTCGAAGGATTTAGGAGAAAGGTACTCTGATTTGAGGATATCGGAGTGCAGCAGATTAATACGGATCAGGTCATTCGGGCCTTTGTATGCGTATGCATAGTTGTACCGGTGATAATCTGCCTGAAAACCTTCACCTGCTTCTACGCTGATGCGGTGTTTCTCATTGAAGGTATGATTGTACTGGATATTGTTATTGAAGAATACCCGTTGATTATATCCGAAATAGTTGGACAGGTAGTTCACCTTTTCCAGCAGTGTACTGGGATAGAAGAGATCGCGGAGTCCTTCGTTATAGTCAAATCCGAACATGGAATTTATCTGCCAGCTATCACCCAGTTTGACGTTCACTTTAAAGTAACCATTTACCTCGTTGGTTTTATTATCATCGAATGACTTCTGAAACTCATTCAGGTACTGGCCATAGTAGTTCTTATTGGGTGGCAGCGGACTACTGAGATCAGGTAGATATTGCATTTCCGCGAAGCGGTCGCGTAACCAGGAGCTACGGGTTCTTTCAAGACGGGAGGCACTGATCATTGAGGATATTGTCAATCCTTTCAGTGGCACCATGTTAATTTCAAACATCGCGTTATAGCGATCCATCTTGCTGTTATCCGCTGTATTGGCAGAACGCTGGTTACCTGCTGCAAACATAAAATTAGCGCGGTCAGTTCCACTGGAAAGACTGGCATTCACACCATATACCGGCCTGTTTTTGAAGTAGAGGTCTGTCCAGTCGGATGGGCCGTAGTAGGCGTTATTAGTGGAATCGCGCAGGTAAAGCGGGTATGTCTGCAACTGTTCAGTAGTTGCATATTTATCATAGAAACGCTGCCGGAATTCGTTTTCAAATTTGGCGTTGGTGGTGTAGATATGCGGACGTTGCACCATACCGAAATAGGTGTTAAAACTTATTCTCCGGCGACCGACAACCGGTGCTTTTGTAGTAAGTAATATGACGCCGCCATTCACTGCACGCGGGCCATACATTGCCGCGTGACCAAAATCCTTTACCACTTCGATCTTTTCGATATTATTCAGATCTATGGTTGAAAGCAGATTGGTAGCAGGCCCCAGGTGATTATAACCAAACAGCTGGATATCAAAAGTAAAGGGATGGTCCATGATCAATGGAATACCATCGAGTATAACTGTAGGTTGCGACTCATAAATATCTTTACTGCTGATAAAAGGGATAGCAGTACCTCTTAGTGCTATACCGCTGTAGCCCCCCTGTTCTCCACTTGGTTCCTGTATATATACACCGGCTGCATTGCCTTTCAGCAACTGATGCAGAGAGGAATATGGATAAACATTTTCACGTTCCACTGAAATAGAATCGGCCTTTGTTACACGGACCTCCGGTCTGTGTAATTTCGCTGTATCCTGCCCTGACAAAAGGTTTGGGCAATACAGTGCCAGGCACGAAATGAAGATCCGTACGAGTACACGCATAAGGTAAATAATTTAAGACAGGCAGAGTTGATCACATCAGCGCATCACGCTGAGTAATCGATTACATCATGTATTTATATACTGGAATTACCGGAAGCGCACAACCAAAGTCATTGAGGCTTCCATAGCATTTGCTAAAAGAGGTATTTATACTAGAGATCAGGGTGAACAATACGCTCCGGACCCGTGGAAACTATAACGTGAAATAGATGATGATGCAGTTTTTCTGCATTGGGATAGTATCTCCTAACTGTTGTATAAAACGTTTTAGCTAGTGCTTTTCATCAAATAAAAAAGTGTTTAGGTTTTAGAAAAAAATGATTTTGGCTGTTGATGCTTTGCGAAGTTGCTGGTTACTTATACTCCTGTTAATTCAAATTTTTAGATCCTGCTACAATTTTTCTACGGTGATTATTAGGTTGAATATAATGCGATTAACTAAACTTCTTCAATTTCATCAGGGCTCGCTAACGGGAATTTATAACATACCGGACAATGCTGTTTGCATTTGTGCCTTCATTACGATTCAAATATAATGAGCCGTATGATAACTTTTTAACCTTTTTTTATAAAGAATAGACATTCCCAATTCATATGGCGTCACTTTTCCACACTACTACCAAACATATTAATAATTAGAAATCAGATAGTTAATATCACACAGACCAGATAAATAAAATATAATATACATACATTTCAGATAATCTGAAAGCATAAATACGACATCTGGTGGTGCATTACTTACTATTCGTTATTTAACTTATTTTGTCCCATATCAACCAAGATCTGTTATTGAAAAAATGGAAAGTTTGGGGGCCTTATAAATTTAAACCGTTAGGACTATGGCTAAAGCTGACATGCTTAGCAGACTTATAAATACACTTACCAAGGCTGAAAAAAGGTATTTCCGTATGTATACTGCGCTCCAGCAAGGCAATAAGGATTATGTGAATCTGTTTGACCTCATGGAACACCAATCATTCAAAAGTACAGCGGAAGTAAAGCTCGCTTTTCAACAACAGTATGCGGGATGTAGTTATGATGTATGTAGTAAGTATCTCTATAAAGTTTTGCTGGATTGCCTGCTGCATCTGCGGCTGCAGAAGCAGTCTACCGCTATGCTGACTGCGGGTATATTAAAATGCGATATTCTGTTTGAACGTTCCCTGCATGAAGAGGCATTGAAACAATTACAAAAAATACAGACGACGGCTACTGCCAATGAAAAGCAGTTGTTATTGTTATGGGCGCAGCAACAGGAGATCCAACTCCTGCAGCAGCTGAACTTTTCGGGTATCACCGCCGAAGAGCTTTCCCATAAGCAGTCGGATATCCAGCATACCCTGGATGACATGCAGCAGATACGGAAACAGACAACACTATACGAAACTTTGCGGCATACACTGCTATACAGAGGCAGTGCACGTACTATTCGTCAACAGGAATCTGTAGATATGTTACATGCAGAGATGCCCGCTCCGGTACCTGAATCTACGACCAGTCTGAAGACGCACCTGCTGTTCCAGGCACACTATCATCTTGCTACCAGCGATCACCCGGCTGCATTACAGGTATTTCATCAGCTGAATCAATTACTGGAAACGCATCCGGCACTTTTTGAAGACACCCCTGCTGATCACCTGCTTATTATAGAAGGGATACTGGATAGTCTGCGTGCCGGGAAACATTATGAAGAACTGTTCTCTTTTATTGATAAGATAAAACGTCTCAAAAGTGATGGGGTCTATTTTGAGATCATGCAACAAAGATTACTCTTCATCTATGAATCCGGGGCCTATATCGACAGTGGCGACTTTGGCTTTGCTTTAAAATTGCTGCAACAATACGCGCCTACAATCCAAAAGAACATCTCTCTAATGGATATCAGCAAGCAGGCCGAAATATACCTCTATATGGCGCTGATCTATCTGGGTAATGAAGATATCAACAATGCACATAACAGTCTTGAACAGGTACTGCAAAGTAATCTGTACAGCACATTACCTATTTATCGTACCTGCCGGCTGGTGCACCTGCTGATACAATATGAGCTGGGCAACTTTGAATACATCCGCTATGAAACCAGGGCTTTTCGCCGGCATTTACAACCAGATGCCAGACGCTCTTATATGCTGGAACGTACCGTTATCAAGTTCCTGGGAAGCGGAGAAATACCGGCAGTTACTGCTTTTCGTACCGCCTTATGGAAGAAGATGAACGCCAGTTTTGATAAGATAAGAGCGGATAAATATGAGCGGCAGCAGCTGAAATTGTTTGACTTCAGTGCATGGATAGAAGCAAAGTTGAAGAGAAAATCGCTCGGAACAGTGTTGCAGGAAAAAATTAAGAATTAAGAATTAAGAATTAAGAATTAAGAATAATTTTCTTCAAACTAACATAAATGAGAAGCGCTTCGGCAATGAAGCGCTTCTTTTCCCTCTATATACACATTGACAGCTAAGCAAATTGTATTATACCATCCACATCATCTCCGCTGCATTCTAATTCTTAATTCCTAATTGCTAATTCCTAATTTAATACGACGCCGGCGCAGGCTGATTATTTCTCAGATTGATCACTGTTCTGTTCAGATAAGGCACAAAGGCAATCAGCAGTATGATCACTACTAATGCACAGCTGATCAGGTAGTAATAGTCCATGGAGTATCTTATCTGCGCCTGCATATCGGCAGAGCGATATAGTAGTCCGTTGGCAATCTTTGCTGCCTGATCGGCCGGAAGCCCTTTTGCAGCAACAGCCGTTTTGTAGTTTACCAGCTTGGCTGTCACTAAGGGATCCAGCGAGGTGACCAGGTCCAGAAAACGGTTGTAGTGAACTTTTCTGGAAAACAGTTGAAAGTAATTGATCAACGCAATGGAGATACAGAAACCTGTAAAACGGAATAATACCCCTGTTGCGGAAGCAGTACCGCCCAGATGCGCGGGCACTGAAGAAATGGTATAAATAATCATGGGCGCCATCAAAAGGCCCACACCTATACCCTGTAAGATCAATGGTATGATAAAAGTGGGTACATCTGCCTGTGTGGCAAACAGAGCGTGCATCCACAGATGAAATATCAGTAACAATGAGAAGCCGGCCATCCAGATCCATCTTACGGAACGCTTCATCAATATCCACCTGGAAGAGTAAAGCACCCCTAATATGATACCGGCGATGTTCGCCAGTAAGATGTAAGACAAGTGTCTCGGATCCAGTCCCAGGACCGTTATAAAATAGTTCGTAGTGATATTAAAAGCACCTCTGCAAACATATAGTACCGTAATAAGGCTTACCCCGATGACATAGTTACGATAACGGAATACGTCCAGACTGAGATAAGGTCTTTTCAAAGACCGTTGCCTGATAATGTGGATAAGCAGTAGCACAACTGCCGCAATGCTCGCCGCCATAATACGTTCATCCTGCAACCAGTAATACTGTTGCCCATATAAAAGGATATATCCGATTAAACAGAGCATGGTGGTATATACCACATAACTGGCCCAATCCAGCTGATACAAAGGTATTTTCCTGTTCAGGCGGATCCTGTTCATGATAATGACCAGTAATATTGCGCCAGGGATGTAGGTAAAAATCATCCACTTATACAATACGTTGAAGTCAAACGCATCTATGATCGGCGCTGTAACCAATGTGGTAAAAGCCGTAATACCCAGCAACACACCATAGAACAGTGAATAACCGACCTCACGGGCACGGTTCGTTCTCAACCGGCTGAATACAAGCGTTATACAAACACTGGTGGTGATACAGTTGGCCATCCCCTGAATGAAACGGAGCGGTAACAATACATAAAGATCGCGTGTAACAAAACATCCGTAGGAAGTGACTATCTGTATAATTACGCCAATGAGCAGGTATTCCTTACTGGCAATATAAATGAAGAATCTTCTTTCCAACGCAAAGAAGCCTGCCAGCGACGCATAAAACAACACCATAGAGTACTGTACATCTGCTGGTTCTATACCGTAGTAACCTGCGGCATTGGATCCGCTTGCGGTAGAGATACCAAACATCAGCATAGATGGCATCAGGTTCAGGAATATCACGATCCTGATCAGCCATTCAGAGGCCCATGGTTTGAATATGGGAGTACTATTAGCCATTTTTCTTACTGATTGCTACAGTCGCATTCATACCGGCACGGAGTAAAGCTGTTTCAGTTACGTTGCTGGTGAGTTTAATACGTACAGGAATACGTTGTACGATTTTCACGAAGTTGCCTGATGAGTTATCGGGAGGTAATAATGAAAACCTTGAACCTGTAGCGGGTGATAAGGATTCTATCGTACCGTTGAAGGTCTTACCGGGAAAAGCGTCAATCTCAATATCGGCCGTCTGTCCGATATGCATATGACTGACCTGTGTTTCTTTGAAGTTGGCAATGATCCATTTTCCGGTAGCCTGGTTAACGATAAATGCAAGCGTTTGTCCAGCCTGGATCAATTGTCCTTCCTGGATAGTACGGCGTCCCATTTTCCCGTCATATGGCGCACGGATAACCGTATAGGAAACATCCAGTTTATTACGTCCAAGCATGGCCTGTCTGCGTTCTATTTCAGCAGCCAGTACTGCCTTCTGGGATTTGATATCGTTGATTTTTGATACGGCAGCATCGTAGTTATTGATAACAGTCTGGTAGTCTGCTTTCGCGACATTCAAAGCTGTTTCAACATTTTCCAGTTGTTGTTTTGTAGCAGATTCTGCGTCATACAACTTCTGGTAACGGTCATATTCCTGCTGTTGTTTCCAGAGTTTCGCTTTTGCAGCGGCGATCTGTGCTTCCGTTACATTCGCATTCTTTGCAGTCGTATTTACGTTACTTTCCAGGACCTGTACCTGTGCCTGTGCATTCAACAGGGCGGCATTTGCTTCCTGTTGCTGCAGCTGGTATTCGCTATCGTCAATGATAAGCAGGGTATCTCCTTTCTTCACATCCTGGTTCTCTTCGTAATTGATCCTGCTGATATAACCTGTCACTCTTGCGGTGACCGGGTTGATATATTCTTCTACCTGCGCATCGTTTGTTTCTTCATATTTACGCAGTTCGAATAATGTACTTATTCCCCATATAGCCAGCGCTATCAGGATAACACCTGCTGCCCATCCGGTGATGGTGGTAATTAATCTGTCTGTGCGGGCATGGTTGTTCTTCTTAGCTGTCATACTAATTATAAATTGCCTATAACTTTTTGTAACTGGTAATATCTGACGCGGGCAGCGATATTGGCTGATACCAGGTCAAATTTTGTTTGCAGCATTTGTGTATCTGCATCTAAAAGATCTGTAACAAGGGAGAGCTGGTTGAAATAGGTATTATTTACAATCCTGAGGTTCTCTGTTGCCTGTTTGATATTGGTTTCTGCCACATCAATACGGGTAAGCGCTTCCTTATAACGCAGGTAAGCTTCGTTGACCTGTTGTCTTACAACGTCGCCTGTTTCTTTATGCTCAACTTCCTGTCTTTCCAGTTGCAGTTTTGCTGCTTTTTCCTTGTGTTTATTGTGATAGAAGGAGGATATCGGGAAAGAAGCTTTCACACCATACATACCTAATCCGTACACGGCGTCGCCATAAGGATAAAACTGGATCTGCGGGTAGGACCAGTTGTACTCTGCAAACAGACCTATCCTGGGGGCGACATTCGCTTTCACCTGTTTCAGTGACAGTTCTTTCAATGCGGTTTCCCGTTCTGAAATCCTGTATTCATGCGCATGTTCCGCGGCAGCTACCAGGTAGTCATCGTAAGTACCCGGTACAGCAAGATCTGTTGTCATTGAGCTATCCGGCTGAATCAGTACATGTTCATCTATGCCGATCATTAAATCCAGTTTCTGACTTGCGATAGCGATGTCATTTTCTATCTGTATCATGCCCATCTTCTGACGGGATAATTTCAGTGTAGCTCTCAGTACATCGCTTTTCAGCACAACGCCATTTTTCTGTAATTCCTGGATGTGGACGAGTTGCCTTTCCTGTTCTTCAATGTCCTTTGCTATCAGTTCTTTAAACCGGCAACTGCGTGCCAGATCCAGGTAACAGACCGCCGCATTGAATTTTACTTCTGATACGGTCAGGTTCTTTTGTTCTTCTGCTATTGCATGTTCCGTTGCTCCCTTCTTAATTTCAAGATTCGTTTTATTGCCATTATAAATGTTGAAATAAGCTTCTCCGCCTACTTTGTAAAAGTTGTGCAATACGGGAAACTGATCTGGTGTATGAAAGAGGCCATCTTCGTAGACAGGCATATTTGTCACACGGGCATAAGCGCCGGCAGCATTGATTTCAGGCAGACGTTCCGCCTTCGCATCTTTCAATGCTTCTTCACTACTTTCCACGCGCAAACGGGACATAGCTATCCTTTTGTTGTTCAGTTCTGCCTGTTCCCATATCTGCACCAGTGTAAGATGTAACGGTTTGGTAGTGTCATGAGGTTGTTGTGCCGTTACGCACATTGTCAAAAACATAAAAGGTAGCATCAACACCACCTTTCTTATATCAGTACACATAATCTTTGTTCTGATGCAAAGGTACTGTGAGGAGATATGAACGCTTTTATCTAAATTGCCAATTATTTGTCCATTCAAGCCATTTGACACTATGCACTTATTGGCAGACTATCTGAACGAAATAGATGTACATCCGGACTCAGTATATGTGATGCATGAAAAGGTTGAGCGTAAGTTTTCTATGCACTCGCATATAAAAGGACAACTGACCTATGTAGAGGGAGGTATCGCATTCTGTAACATGCCTGACAAATCCTATGTAATACCTGCACGACATTATATATGGATTCCTAAACAACAGGAGCATTATATGCAGATCAGGCATTCCAAGTCTACTACTACCAGGAACCTTTATTTCTACAGTCAGGACGATCATCTTACCCCGTTTTATAACAAACTGGGCATCTATCCGGTGAATGATCTCTTACTGGAAATGATCAATTATTCTGCCCGTTGGGAAAGACATGTGTTACCGGGAGATCCCGGATTCCGTTTTCTAAGTTCGATCAAGGATATTTTACCTGACATCAGTACGAGCGCCTTACCTGTTGCATTACCTACTACACAACACGAGCGTTTACGGCCGGTATTACAGTATATCGCACAAAGCTTCGATCAGCAGCTGACACTGGAAAGCGTCAGCAGTCAGTTTGATCTGAGTCCACGTACTTTATCACGGCTTTTCACCAATATTCTGGATATGTCTTTTGTGCAATACCTGCAGACTTTAAGGGTGGTAAGAGGCATTGAAATGATCCTGCAAACGAACCAGACATTAAGCGAGATCGCGTATCAGACGGGGTACAGTAGTATTGCTGCTTTCAGTAAGGTTTTCTACCAGCTGACCAATAAGCGGCCATCCAGCTTCCAGCAGGATGTGCATTGATACAGGCTACAAATTCCCACATTTCAATACAATATTAACGCTATAACATGCCGTTTACAGTTTTTTTGTTAATCCAATTGAATAAATCTGTGACCGCCTGACAACTTTTAACATTTTTCAATGCCATTAAAACTTTACCTTGCGGAACAGTAATTCCGTCAGGAGCACGGGTCAGAGCACTCAGGATTGGATGTAGCATTTATTTAACACACAATTCAATAAACCAACCCCAGCTAGTCATACACAGAACAGGACTACAGCTGATCAATGAATTTTTATCACATGAATATTTGTAAGCCAGCGGCAGTCATTGCCACATTATTATTGTCAGGATTCGTTGCGGATGCACAGAAACATAACTGGCAGAGCATGGATCTTCAGAAAGATTCAGTATTTGGTATCAGTGCTGAAAAAGCTTATTCAGATCTGCTGAACGGCAAAAAGTCAAGAACAGTAGTTGTGGCAGTCATCGACAGTGGTATTGACACTACGCATGAAGACCTGAAAAGCATCCTCTGGATTAATGCTAAAGAGAAGAGAGGAAATGGCAAGGATGACGATAAAAACCATTATGCTGACGATATTTATGGATGGAACTTCATCGGCTCTCCTAAAGGTAATGTTGACTTTGACAACCTGGAGCTGACCCGTATCATCCGTCAACAACAGAAACAATTCGGCAGTCTGAACAGTGTATCAAAAGATACTGCCGGACTGTACCAGTATAAAATACTGAAGAACAAATACGATCTGAAATTATCCGAAGCACAGCAGACACTGGTAGGGATCAGCCGTTTTGTAGAGATGCTCGATACCATGCTGGTGAAGTTAGGCAACCCTAACCCGACAGCTGCAGAATTACAGGCTTATACACCGCAGAATCCTGCAGAAGGACAGATCAAACAGGTAATCTCCGCACAACTGGACCGTTATCCTGATTTCAAGACCTTCAGGACGACAGAACTGGATGCTGCTGTAAAACACTATAAAGAGCAGGTAGACTACTCCCTGAACCTGGATTATGATCCTCGTGCGATAGTTGGCGACGACTATAGCAATGCAACAGAAAGATATTATGGTTCCGGTGATGCTACCGGTCCGGATGCAGATCACGGTACACACGTAGCAGGTATCATCGGCGCTGGCAGAAATAACAACCTGGGTATTGACGGTATTGCTGACAACGTACGTATCATGTCAGTAAGAGCTGTACCGAATGGTGACGAAAGAGATAAAGACGTAGCAAACGCGATCCGTTATGCAACAGATAATGGCGCTAAAGTGATCAATATGAGCTTCGGCAAGTCTTATTCTCCTAACAAGGATGTAGTAGATGAAGCGGTAAAATACGCTATCTCCAAAGACGTACTGCTGGTACATGCCGCAGGTAACGATGCAGAAAACAATGACGTTACGCCTAACTATCCAAGCCGTGTATACCAGAACGGTGACACCGCTACTGCATGGATCGAGGTAGGCGCTTCTGGTCCGGAAGATAATGAAACACTGGCTGCACCTTTCTCTAATTACGGTAAAATAAACGTGGATGTTTTTGCACCAGGTGTTGGTATCTACTCTTCCACTCCGGGTTCTCACTACGAATATCATGATGGTACCAGTATGGCAGCGCCTGTTGTAGCTGGTCTGGCAGCCCTGATCCGCTCTTATTATCCAAAACTGAGCGCAGTTCAGGTAAAGGATATCATCCTGAAATCTGTGGTGAAAGTTGAGCATCCGGTGACCATTATGGTAGAAGACCAGCCTAAATCTGTACAGATGACGGACCTGTGTCGTACAGGTGGTGTGGTAAATGCTTACAAAGCATTGGAACGGGCTGCCACTTACAAATAAGACAATCAATCTCCGATTTCCAATAGAAGTAGTTTCGCCTTTGCGGAACTACTTTTTTCATTTTCAGTGATTTATAAATTTTTTATAGATTTTTTTGGAAGTTATGAAGATTTGCATAATTTTGCCATCCCAAACACGCAAAGCGAAAGAGGGAAACAAAAACTACCTTGCCTGATAGTATAACGGTAGTACGACAGACTCTGACTCTGTTTGTCTTGGTTCGAATCCAGGTCAGGCAACAAAAGAAGCCGCTACAAGTTACTTGTAGCGGTTTTTTGCTTTCTACCCCTACACCAAAGCCCTAAAAAAACCTGCTTTTAGAAAATAAGAACACTAAAGGGAGAGATTCGAAATGCTCCTCTCAGCATAAAAGTTCAACACAGAAGTGCTAATTTTAAGCATAAGCCTGTCTTAATCCGGCTTCACATCACCTCTAAGAAGAAATAGCAGTTATGCAACAGCGAATAGCACATATTGCCTTGGTAGTAAAAGAGTATGATGAAGCCATTCAATTTTACACAGAGAAACTGGGTTTTACCCTTATTGAAGACACTCCACAGGTCGATGGAAAAAGATGGGTAATAGTAGCGCCTCCCGGCGCCGGGGAATGTAGTTTGTTGCTGGCTAAAGCAGCCAATGAACAACAAGCCGCAAGTATCGGCAACCAAACCGGTGGACGGGTATTCCTGTTTTTATTTACCGATGATTTCTGGCGCGATTACAACACCATGATTGCACGACAAATTCATTTTATCAGGCCGCCAAAACAAGAAGCATATGGGATGGTAGCCGTTTTTGAAGACCTCTATGGGAACCGGTGGGACCTGCTGGAGCCCAATAAAAATAACAAAGGACTGAATATATAACTGACAACTACAAGGAAACGGTTACAAACCTGCCGGATTTGACTAAGCCCCTCCACCACCCCATAGGTACCTTTGGTGTATGAAAATAGTTATCACAGGTTCTCTGGGGAACATCAGCAAACCGCTTAGCATAGCGTTGATAAAAAAAGGTCATTCCGTGACCATTATTAGCAGTAATCCGGCAAAGCAGCAGGAAATTGAGCAATCAGGCGCAAAGGCGGCTATCGGTTCACTCTCCGATACCATGTTTGTCAATACAGCGTTTAGCGGAGCTGAAGCCGTCTATTGCATGATTCCGTTCGATTTTTCAATAGCAGATCAGGATGCACACATGAAGCAGATCCTAGGTAATTACGTACAGGCGATCCGGCAGAATGGTATCAAAAAAGCGATATTTCTGACAGGATGGGCAGCTGAAATCGCAGGACATGGTTTAAACGCTGTACAAAAAGAACTGGAAGGTGTCGCCATCTCTGAACTCCGCCCTTCCATTTTCTATACTAACTTCTATCAGATGATGGATATGATGCGCGGGAAAGGAACGATGGGCTTAGTCATGGGTCTACGCGCATACGGTATCAGGGCATTGTTTGGAAGAAGAGGTTTATTGATAGGGAACTATGGCGCTGACGACCGAATCGTACTCGTAGCACCGGAGGATATAGCGGCAGCAGCGGCTGAGGAGTTTGACACACCTGTCAGCGGTTTGAAAGTAAGGTATGTAGGCAGTGATGATCTGACCTGTAATGAGGCGGCTGCTATTTTCGGATCAGCAATAGGAAAGCCCTGGATGAAATGGATCAGGATTTCAGATAAACAGATGTTACAGGGATATAAGATGGCAGGACTACCGGAAGGATTGGCTTCAGACCTTGTAAAGATGCAGGCAGCTATTCACGACGGTACCATACTCGCGCAGTATGACCGCCACAGACCGGTATTAGGAAAGGTGAAACTGACCGATTTTGTCAAGGAATTTGCAAAGAAGTACATTTGAGTATGCAACCCTACAGAGTAAAAACAATTGCTGAGTTTTTGCAGCTAAGAGGGCTGCCTAAAACTCAGCATCCGCTGATCAGTGTGATTGATATCGGAAGTCTGACGGAAATTCCCAGGGGACCTAAACTGATAGTTACCGACTTTTATATGATCGCCCTGAAAAAAGGATTTGCCGGTAATATCAAGGTCCGGTACGGACAAAAGGAGTATGACTTTGACGAGGGGATTTTGTCTTTTACAGGTCCGGGGCAATTGCTTGGCTTTGAGATGGAGGGGCCCGTCGAAGGGCATCCGTCCGGATGGATGCTCCTGCTGCATCCTGATTTTCTATGGAATACACCCCTGGCAAAGAAGATCAGGCAATATGAGTTTTTTGACTACGCCGTTAATGAAGCCCTGTTTCTTTCTGAAAAAGAAGAGATCACCATCCGGCAAATCATTACCAATATTGACCAGGAATATCACGCGAATATTGACCAGCTCAGTCATGATATTATTATCTCCCACATGGAGTCCCTGTTCAACTATTCGGAACGGTTTTACAGAAGACAATTTCTGACAAGGCGCATCTCCCATCATCAGTTGCTGGACAAACTGGAGGACATATTGCAGCGATATCTAGATGAAGAAACCGGACTACCGACAGTGACCCATGTAGCAGAAGCCTTACATGTTTCTCCTGATTATCTGAGCAGTATGCTGAAGACCTTAACAGGACTCAATACACAACAGCATATTCACCAGAAACTGATTGAAAAAGCAAAAGAGCAGTTATCAACAACCACACTTTCAGTCAGTGAGATTGCTTATCAACTGGGCTTTGAACATCCACAGTCATTCAGCAAACTATTCAAGACAAAAACCAATCTTTCTCCTGTTGCATTCAGAAAGTCTTTTCAATAGGCGCCGGCTGATATGCCGCCTGTTTCCAGGTATTCCGGAAATGTACACTGATACCCGCCAGTACCACACAAAAGCCGATTTGTGCATATACGCCCGGAAAACCGGCCCCTTTTAACACCATCTCACCAATCAGTGTAAACAAGATTTCAAACGCCTGTGTCGCCTCTATTGCCGCAAGCGCTACTGTATTTTTGCTCACAATCTGTGTAGCCTGATAAAAGCCTACACCTCCGAGGAATCCTGAAAACAAAGCAGACAGAAAAGACGATTCACACTGCACCAGTGTCGGTAACCCGCTTTTAGCAAAGCCAATTACGCTCAATATGACCAGTAAAGGCAAACAGCCGATACTCATCCCCAACACCCGCTGTAAAGCGTCTAAATGAAGCCCTTTTTGCTCAAGATCTACCATTAACCTGCGATTACCCAATGGCCATACGATCGCCCCGGCTATCACCGTTAAAATGCTTAAAATGGTATTTCCCAGGGAATGTAATTGCGTGAGTTTTTCCAGTTGCATGATAAATACCCCTGATAATATCACGATAGAGATGATCAATGCTTTTTTGGGTATCACCTTCCGTTGATCGGGATAGATAAGCGGAGCCAGTAAAATCCCTGCCAGAATATTGACCTGAAAGGTAGCAGCGACCATCCATCCTGGCGACCATAAGGATGCTACCGCCAGCAATGTGTACAGACAACCAAAGCCGATAACACCCCATTTGATAAAGATGACAGGTGCTTGTCTGATAGCAGATAGTGTTGATTTCAGTTGTCCTGCCAGGAATACCACAAGCCCCAGGATAGGAATGAGAAACAAGCTACGTAATGCTGCTGTCCATGCCCAGTGACCGCCTGCACCGGAAATGAGACTATTGATAATGAAGGTCGAAGACAAAAAGAGGGAGGCTGTAATACCCCATAAAATGGCCTTTAAAACTTTTCTTTGTTCAGACATGCCACAAAATTAGATGGGCAGTCAAGCCTTTTATGGTACTTTTCGGGTGATTTATGGCCTATAAGGACCGGCTTTGCCGGAAAGCTGCAGGGGTCAGTCCGGTATGTTTTTTAAAGAAACGGCCAAAGAAAGCAGGATCGTTGAAACCCAGGTCATAACTGATCTCCTTGACTGTTTGTACAGACGTCTGCAACAGGATCTTACTTTCCGTGACCAGGCGTTCCTGTAACAATTCAAATACGGTCAGTCCTGTGGATGCCCGACAGATGTTATTTAATTTTTTGATATCAGTCCGCAGATGATTTGCATAAAATGCCGCCTGGTGTTCCTGCCGGAAGTTACGTTCAATCCGTTGTTTCAGCTTGTGGAGTAACTCCCGCTGTGCAAGACTTGCCTGCGGAAGCGGATGTTGCAGCTGGTGCTGCTGATTGTATTGCAGCAACAATAAAGAGACATAATGCAGGATAATATCCACATCCGGTTTGGTACCAGTTAAAGCAATACAGAGCTGTTCTATGATGAAATCTGTAACCAATGATAACTGCGGATGCAGATCGATATAAGGCCCGGACGCAAAGGCATCCAGGAGTCCTCTTCCATCTTCATGCGGATGAATCTTCAGGAATCTCTTGAATAGCTCTTCACCAAACATAATCAGCCAGCCGTCACGGTCAAAAGGAGCTATCAGGTGTACCTGTCCGGGATGAATAAAGTACAGACGTCCTGGCTGTATACCGAATTTTTTGAAATTGATCGCATGTGTGCCCGTACCGGCGGTTACCAGCATCAGTTCATAGTGATCGTGCCGATGGGGAATGACGGAAAGATGGTTGATGTCTTTATGTAAGCGGACAATACGCATATATTCTCCATCCAGCAGTTCCTGGATAGGCAGATCACGGGATCTTCTGAATGATAAATCGTCTGTCTCGAACATATTCTCCCTGCTTAAATGGGACTGGTGTAAGATAAAAAAAACTTCCCTAAGACTACTTATACCCTGCTGTAAATCACCAGCTCACAGCTCAGCGCCACCAATCCCCCTGGCTTTCATATCTGGCTATTTTTTCGCCTTTTATGCAATCAAATATTCCCTCTCCCTGCGTAGATAAAACCAACAACTGATCCTGCATCGGTGCATAACCCACGTTTTCAAGTCCGCCGATTGCGAAAGTATTTTTATGTATCCACATGTATTATCAGATGTAATTGCCACCAACTGTCATCCGGTAAAATAGTAATAATATTTATTAAATAACAGCCATGCGCCGTTATTCCGGGTATGGAAATTCCCTCCTCCCGCATCTCTATATAAACCCAAGGCATTGAACAGATTACTATTGTTTTCCCTGCTGGTAGCCGCCTGTCAGTCAGGCACTTCCCCGCAACCCATCACAGCCGTCACCCGGTCTACGGACACCCTTCCTGTCCGCAATGCTGCTTTTGATGCATCTTATCAATACATCCATGTCTTCGTCGCCCTCTGCGACAATGACAACCAGGGCATTGTTCCCGTACCTAAAGCAATAGGGAATGGCCAGGACCCGGATAAGAACCTGTACTGGGGCTGCGGCAATGGTATCCGTACTTACTTTAAAAACAGCAAAGAGTGGACACTGGTCAGGAAATACAGGATGGACAGTCTGCGCCTGGAACGTCTTATTTTCCGGCATGTGCAACAACCTTACTATCTCGTAGCAGATGCTTATGATGGCCGATATATCCGGCAATGTACGGTTGATTTTCTCAACAGTTGCGCCGGCCTTATCAAGGATACGGTACAGGTAAAAGACAGAACATTGGGGATCAATGGCAATGCAAGATTACTGGCTTACATTGGTCACGACGGACTGATGGATTTTAATTTGCAGGAGCGATTTGTGAATACAGACAGCATCTGCAGAGATGCCATCATACTGGCCTGTATCAGCAGAGATTATTTCAGTCCTCACCTGGTTGCTACACGGGCACGTCCCCTGGTATGGACGACCGGTTTGATGTGTCCGGAAGCATATACCTTACATGATGCATTAAGCAGTTATGTCAGGAATGAATCCGTAGAAAATGTACGGGGCAGTGCTGCGAAGGCTTATGCAAAATACCAGCGATGTAGTGAGAAGGCGGCCCAAGGATTACTGGTTTCGGGTTGGAGATAATATCGGCAGGACAGCTTTACCTTTGTAATATGGAAGAGAAGAAAAATGTTTTCAAAATATACAACATCATTGCGGACTGGTTTGCGGCCAACCGTCCTCAGGAATTGATGGAGAAAGCATACCTGGATAAGTTGATTCAACTCACAGGTAAAGATGCTCATATACTCGATCTGGGCTGCGGGACGGGTAAACCGATGATGCATTATCTGATCGGCCAGGGACTGCAAGTGACAGGTATTGATGGCAGTCATCGTATACTGGAAATCGCCAAACAAAACCTGCCATCCGCTGTATTTATACAGGCTGACATGCGGACGCTCCGGCTGAACAGGAAATTCCACGCCATCATTGCCTGGCACAGCTTCTTTCATCTGCCTGCAGAAGACCAACCAGCTATGTTCGAGGTCTTTAAGGACCATTTACATGACAAAGGAATATTGATATTCACATCCGGCACAGAACATGGAGAAGCATGGGGTATGAACGGCGGTGAAAACTTATTCCATGCCTCACTCAACCGTGATCAATACCAGACCTTATTGGAAGCGCATCATTTCCAGGTAATCGCTTATCAGGAAAATGATCCGCAGTGTGGTAATGCTACCGTGTGGATAGCGCAACTCAGTCTTCCCTGACCACTGACAGATCACTCATCTGCCTCAAATCCATGACCGTTCCTGCCATAAAAGATCAACCAACGGGCGGCAGCATACAGAATATGTACCTGACTTGGCAATGAGCCTACTTCTATATCCGGTGGAAGATACTGCTCTCTCAGATACAACAGATCATGTTTTGCAGCCAGTTGATCAGCTACCTCCAGCAGCCGTTCGCCATACTGGAGTGTACTATCTGCCAGGTGGGTTTCCCAGGCAGCCTCATATAATTCTTTCCCTATCAGTTCTTTGCAGAAAGTTGTCAAAAATTTCCCCCTGAACACATTCTCATCCTGGATCTCAGATACATATACAGGCACCCCGTCTGTCTCTTTCGCCAGCTCGATCACATAATATCCTTTATAATGCTGATACCAGAATTCCAGGCTGTCAGATTTATCACTTTCCTCGTACTGTGCTTTTACCCACTCATCTGCTTCCGGATCTCTTCCCACCATGGGCGCTTTGATAGTTTCATAGGAAGGTATCTGTATCGCAAACCACTCTTCTTTCAACGCTTCCCTTGAATATCGCTTCTTTGTGCCAGGAATTACAGGTATAGGTTCCGATCCATTGAGTATACGAAAAAGCTGATCAAACCTCTCTTTACATGCAGGTTTGGGTTTACCCAACGGACGCCAGTCTAGTCCCATAAGATATCTTAAATTAGAATTTCAAAAAATGAGGCTTACAATAGAGTTTATGGAGGGATAAATATATAAATTCGGGATGATTTAAGCCATTAAAAAAATCCACATTATGCAAAGACTTGATCCTGCTGAGATTCTGGAGCGATTCAATCATACCATTACTACCTGGGTGAATTACCTGGACGACTATACTCTTGAGATGTTACACCGGCAACCCCTGCCAGACAGCTGGTCACTCGGTCAGGTGTACATCCATATTATTGATGATACACAATACCAGGTAGCACAAATGAAACTGGCCTTGTCGGATGTGGATAACAGTAAGGAAGATATGCACCCGAATGCCAGACAAATGTTCCTGCATAATAGTTTTCCGGATATGCAGATCGAAGGACCGGCTACCAATACCCCCATCAGACAACCACAAAGCAAGGAGGAACTGCGGCAGGCATTATTACAGATACAAGCAGATGTGAATAAATCAGCTGAAGATCAACCGCTTTTAAATGCAACAGGAAAATCCTTGCATCCGGGACTATTATATTTCAGCGCTGCTGAATGGGTACAATTTATGGAAATGCATATGCGGCATCATTTCCGGCAGAAAGAACGGATAGACATGCGCCTATTCACTTGTTAATTAACACTTACAACAACAAAACAGCCTCCGGTGCATTCAGTATTGAATTCAAAAAGTGACAGTGTATATCCTGATGGGTATCAGGATCGCCATGACTAAGAAATAACGATAAAAAGCAAAGGCAGGAATATTCCTGCCTTTGCTTTTTATGTAGTGTAACCTTTACAGATCCCTGTAACCACCATCCATCAGCAACTCCCCTCCTGTCATATAAGACGAGTCATCAGACGCAAGGAACAAAAATCCTTTGGCCATTTCTTCTACAGTACCAGCCCGTTTCATCGCTACTGCACCTTCAAAAAAGCCGCGTACCGAATTTGCATACTCCTGGGTATAACCAGACTTGGCTAAAAAAGGCGTGTCGATAAATCCCGGCGCTAATGCATTCACCCTTATTTTCCGGGCAGCCAGTTCCGCTGCCAATACTCTCACCAGCGCTCTTTTTGCAGCTTTGGAAGCGACATATGCGCTACCTTCTACGAAGGCTTTATCAGATACCGTAGACGTGGTAATAACAATAGAAGCGCCCTCATTCATATATGGCAAGGCATGTTTTATGGTGAAGAATGCCCCTTTATAATTGATATCCGTTACTTTGTCGAATATCTCTTCTGTCATCTCAGCTATTGGCGCTGTCAGCATCGTACCTGCATTTACTACCAATACATCTATTTTCCCCTGTGTAGCACCTATCTGTTGGAAGAGTGGGGCGAAACTGCTCATATCACTAACGTCGCTAACAAAACCTGTTGCGTCATTTCCTATTTCAGCTACTGCACTGCTGATCGTTTCCGTATCACGGCCTGTGATCACTACTTTAGCGCCCTCCAGTGCAAATAACTTTGCTGTACCCAGACCGATGCCGCTGTTTCCTCCGGTAATTACCGCTACCTTATTCTTTAATTTCTGTGACATATCTCTTTGTTTTGTTGCCACAAAGCTCCCACAGAAATAACAGTGTAAAAATCAAGCAGATTAAAAAAAACAATGAACCTAGATTAACTTTTTAACGGTTTGAAAGCCGCTTTTTTATTACGGATCTTAGAAATAAACTGTGTAGTCACTCCCAGATAAGAAGCGATCGCATACTGTGGTACCCGCTCCAACATACCCGGATAAGCAGTTATGAAGTCATTGTATCTTTCTTCCGCAGTGCGTGTCAATGAAGCTATGATCCTGCGCTGGTGATAAGCGGCAAGACCTTCTGCGGCAATCCGGAAGAAGGTTTCAATATTATGATATTCACGTTTCAGACGCTGTTCTGTTTCATATTCTATCTGCATCACTATGCTATCCTGTAATGCCACCACAAACATTGTAGCCGGCTTCTGGAAAATATAACTGCTGTAATCACTGATCCACCAGTCGTCTATCGCCAGCTGTATCGTATGTTCAGCTCCATCAGGGCCAACTACATAAGAGCGGAAAGCGCCTTGAATAATATATGTACGAACACGGGCTGTAAATTCAGGCTGGATAATAAACTGCCGCTTCTTAATGCGTTTTACCGCAAAGGCTGCGACAAATGCATTCAGTTCATCCTCCGGCAGCAACATCCGTTTTAGGATATGTTGCTTCAATACTTCCAACTCGTTCATAGTGATAAATTTAATTCAGCGAAACGTCCGATTATACCTCTAAGTTAAACCACTCGCGGAAAACAAGGCTACATATATAATCTTCTCAACAATTTAAAAAACACCTTAATACTAACTATCTCATTGTAAAATATTTAGCACCGTAAATTGATTTACTTGTCCGAATTATCTGTATATTTAATTGCAGACCGCACCTCAAATAACGACTCAGAAGACCATAAACTATTACATCAACCAATTCAAAAATTGAAATCCTTAATATTTAGTGTAAGCCTTATCTGAAATCCACGCGACAATAGTCCAGCGTAGTGTACTGACATGTCATATCACAACAACTCATATGCAGGAGTGATGCCTGCCGGTGAAACTATTGTCTCATTTTTCCACAACATCACACCCAAATCCACATAGTAAAATGAAGTACATATTCAATAGAAAGATATGGCTGCTGATTTTGCCCGTTACAGCGGTTATTTATTTCTCCTGCGCAAACAACACTGAAAAGAAAACGCCAACAGCGCAAGCTGATGATGCCGGCTCCTGCCGATGCAGCGACAGCGTAAGTATTCCGTTCAATAACAATGTTCCCGGAGATCTTCCTGCGGGATTGTTTACTAACCAGGTAAATGCCAATTGTTTCGGCTGGTGGGAATTCGTCACATTAAACTGGCCTACACAAGGCGACTTTTTCGGTCAACCTGGCAGTACTGCTCCGGTACAATGGGAGAACTATATCACTTCAGAAGAGTTATATCCGTCTGATGGTGCTGCTCCCCGCCCCTGGACACAGCTAAGGGAACACTTAAATCTGCCGAAAGACGCACTGGCTAAGGACGAACGTATGAAGGAAGCTACGCTCCTGCTGAGTATGACCAGTAAATTTGATGGTTTACCGATGTTCCTGGATAGTATGAATACGGAAGAAGCACAGCCTCAGTTCAGCCCTGCCTGGCTGGGTGCACAGAACGGAACGAATGTATGGTACGCCATTCATTTCAACCAGGATGAGTATAACTATATTGTAAACAATAAATTCTACGATGCTTATAAGCAACATGAAGCGGTGAATAAAGGCGTACCTATCGTATTCCCGTCCGGCGCCTATAACGGCCCTACCGGTGCAGTAGAAGTAAAATCTGCCTGGCTGGAAGTGACTGATCCGGATAATCCTAAGTGGAAAACCTATAAATTATCCAAAGCAGTTGTAGAAGATATTAAAACAGGCACTTACCGTTATGCACTTGTAGCACTTGTCGGATTACATATTCTCCAGAAAACCACTTCTCAGCCACAATGGGTGTGGACAACTTTTGAACATGAAGCGAATGCGCCGGATATGAATCAGGCGGATACGACTTCCATTGCGTACAATTTCTATAGTCCTGATTACAAGCCGCCCACCGTCAAAGTGACCAGCGGCTGTAATAATAAAGATACCACTGTTACCTTCTCATCATTGCCTAACCAGGCGCCGCCCTACTATCTCTGCCGTGGCATGGGTCCTGTTCCTATTCAGGTAAAAAGACAGTTCCCGATAGATACATTGGCGAAGCTGGTGAATAAAAAACTGCATGCGTATATCGACAAAAACTATGCAGGGTCTATATGGTCACATTACCACCTGGTCAATGTACTATGGTCGACCAAAACGCCACCGCCAAGTATCCCGGAAAAGCCGCAGATACAGCCTTTACATCCGCTCGGTATGGCGCCGTCTCCGAAAGACCAGCCAGTCGCAAACACTACGATGGAAACTTACATTCAGTCGCAAACCTGTACCGGCTGCCACCGGTTCACACAGATTGCGCCTATTCCAAGTGATACCAATCCGAAGTTTGCGGCCGACTATACGTTTTCGATGTTCAACGCCAGCTATCCTGGAAAAAAGATCATTCAGAAAATTGATAAACAGAAAAAGTAGGACGGTAATAAATGAGAAAAAACAAGTTACGGCCCGTTTTCGGGCTGTTTCTTTTTATACTCATTCCTAACAGGCTATTGAATAATACATTCGAAATATTCTATATTTGACCTGAGATTGAATTTCAAACCTATACCAATGGATAATTTAGATATCGTACAGATATTAGGAACCGGCCTGTCCGGATTTGGCTTTTTGTTGATGTATCTGGCATATAAACTGATCAGTAGTCTGGTGCCCCTACCCAACGTTAATCCCAATATCATCAAGATGATCAACCGCTATATGCTGGTTTGTTTTATCATGACAGTGACCGTCGGCGTTTTTACCTTCATGACGACTTCTTATAAAAATAACGTGATCTCCGATCAGGCAGCCCTGATCAAGAGTAAAGATACGGTGGTGAATATCCTGACTGCTGCCCAGAAAGCTAAACTGCTGTCTGACAGTCTTTCCCGGAATATGGATAGTCCGCTGGCCGGCGAAGTAAAAACCAGGCAAAACAGCTACCTGGATACCTTACAGAAGTACATTGACGGAGAACACAATCCGGTACAACATGAAAGATTCAACCGGTATAAGGAAAGTCTGACTACCATCACGGATTCTCTGACTATGGACAATCTTGACCGTAGAAGAAAGGAATTCCTGAAGGAGAAATATGTAGGGATTAATGATTCTATTACACGATTCTCACTAAAACTGGCAGACGCGAAAAGCGTAGTCGCTCCGAAATAAGACCTGCTCAAATAGCAACAGGTGTTGTATCAATAAAAATGATACAACACCTGTTCTTTTTAATACCCATGGAAGCGGCGCCTTTTATAGGATGCAAGACGGCTTAGACAATCTCAGCTGCCTCCACGTTTTTATTACTTTTCTTCTCCTTCTCTTTTTCTGGTTGTACATATGGACAGATGAACGGATATTCCGCATCATCGATCAGTGGTTCTATTCCGAAGAAGTCATTCAGTACGGATTCCGCTGTACAATAAGCACCTTCTACCCAGGCCTGGTCATTGGAATACGCTTCTCCTACGATGAAGATATTTGCGTCCTGCCCCGGATTGAGTGACGATGGCTTACGGATCTTCTGTTGTACATCGCATACATCATAGTGCGCTGCCCAGGCATGATAGCCGGCATTGAAAGGCGGTAAGGACCAGTCCATGAACCTTGTTTCCAATGGCTCAGGAACAAAAGTATAGTCTGACTGCGGACCAAAATGCACGGCTGCAAGTTGCGTACGCAGCATTTTGATCATTGCTTTGGATGGTTCCCTCGGTCCGTCCAGTGTCTGGAAGTCCTCAGAAGTAGGTCTGAGACGCGGTTGGTTCGGTCCCAGTTCCATCCCTTTCCAGAAGCTGGCATATGTTTCATCATCATAAGCGGCCAGCAAACCATACACTTTTTTCGCCTCTTTATTCAGGGCATTATCCCCGAAATAAACAACCTGGCGAATCGGCATATCTGTTACGCTTGGTCCGATCGTATTGCGATGTGCAGCCAGCAGTAATTGCTTTTCCTGCTCTACTGTCAGTCTTTGATTCACCGCCAGTTCCACTGCCTTCACAAAGGTATCAGTAGATGCAAATGGCGTTTCAAAGATGTCGGTGTTCTTTTTAATATCCGTCAGATATTGCTCCGGAAAACCTGCTTTTCTCAGTTGCTCGATCACATCCTGAGTGATTTCATAACCATTGATCTGTGCAGGATAGGTCGGCGGGGTCTTTGCATTATCTGCCCACCATGGCTCATGGAAGAACATACCTATTTTGTAGGATGGCTGTAAAATAGCCGATTCCAGATAGAGCTGTACTTTGGAGGTATTCAGTACATCGACTGCACCCTCCAGATCTTCGTAACGCGTAGCCTGCGCTACTTTTTCGATCGGCGCACGGGACATGGCCATCCAGGCAGCATCTGTCTCAAAGACGCCGTTCTTCTTGTTGGGGTTCTCGCGGGAAGCCGTCGTATATCTGATCTTGTCGCCCACCTGCAAAATGGAATGCAGGCGCGTATTATGCTTATAATTCAGTATTACACCCTTCTCCTTCGCCAGGTCTTCGATGGCGTTAAACAGGGCGGTAAACATGTAAGAATAGCCCTTTGTCAATGTCTTGTACTCCGTGCCCGGTGTAAATTCATTGTTTGCCTGGAATGCGACCGCTGAGTTCCAGTTGATTACGTTAGAGCTATATCCGTTACCGTCTGAAGTGTAATTGAAGCCCTCCGTTCCCAATTGATCAAACATCAGGTTCCAGTAACCGATATCGCTTAATTTATCCCCTTTTTTGAAGGCGGATCCGTCCGGCATATTGACCTTGATCACACCGTTGGCGTAGAAGTTACACCATTCGGCTCTTGTCTGCGGACCAGAATGAGCAGTCACCGCCAGGTTTTCCACGATGTTAAAACCGGTATCTGGAGACGCTGCAGCACCGTAGTTATCTACATTATAAGGGGCAGGATTATTCGAAGAGATCTGGTTCAGGTACATATTCTTTGTACGCAGATAATACAGCGGATTGGTGGATTCATTAAAAGGTACGGCGTATTTATCCAGACCGAGTTTTTTGATGACGGTGGTTACCAGGCGGTGTCCACCGGCTTTGCCGTCATTATCCCCATTCCAGTAGGAATAACGCATCCCACCTACTTCCAGGTAAGAATTATCCGGATCGTTTTTATAATGCCATGTACATACACGTGCACCTGGTTCACGCGTACCTTTATTTTTGTCATTGAAGGCATAATGCCCGAAATCAATGAGGTCCAGTGTATCGCCGGCAGTCAGCTGTTTTGCCTTTGCACCGGTATCTCTGACTTTACCGTTCAGCAATCGCCAGGCAGTATAAAGTCCTGCTGCTCCGGCGCCAAAAATTGAATATGTTTTAGCCATTTTGTGTGGTGATTTGAAGGTGAGAAAATGTGAGCTAGATTATTCAAGGCCAAGACGACGCATCTGTCCAGGCAGGTCTTTCTGAGGAATAACGACTTCTACCAGTGCCGGCTGATTAGTTATTGCAGCGATAGTAGGGAGCAGGTCTTCCAGTTCCTTTACCGTAGTAACCCGGAAGCCTTGTGCACCAAATGCCTGTGCCAGCGCGATGTAATCCCATTTCGGCAGGAGATCGAACGTATCGAATTTGTGTTCCGGACCCGGTTTAAAGGCATCCATATTCACGTATACCTGTTCGATAGCATATACCGCATTACTCATTACAAATACGACTGCATTGAGGTTATTTCTGGCCAATGTGGATAACGACTGGCATACCGTCATAAAGCCGCCGTCACCTGCTACAGCCCATGCCCTTTTACCACTACCCAGCTGTGCACCGGTAGTAGCGCCGGTTTCATAACCGATGATCTGCCAGGCAGCTGAAGAGAGAAAACTGTTCTGTGGTAATCCGTAAGCATTGGTTGCTACATACATGGCAGAGCTGATCCCAAATGTCCAGACGATATCTCGCAGCATATTCTGGTCATTCAGGAATTTCATGGTATGCTGGAAGAAGCGGTTGTACGTGAGGACGTGCGGTTCCACATCAAAAACAGGATCCGAATTGGAGATCCATGGTTCGGGGTAAGGCGGCTGTGGCGGCGCTGTTACATTCAAGGGATAAGGCGCCCCGTGTAGTTTGAAACGGTCGATCAGTGCACGCATGAAATCTTCCATGGTCACTTCTTCATAGATGAAGTACCCCACTCTTACGAGTTCGGTAGTAGCCAGTACCATATCTGCGTACTTGTTTTCTATGAACCACAGATAGTCATCTGTGATAATAGTACCCAGTGTCAGGAAACAATCCGATTCCGCCACCAGGTTACGTACGCTTTCGATAGAAGCCTGGTCAGAATAAGTGCCGATAAATTTATTACCACCTTCATCCAGGACCGTTTTACCCAAACTGGTGGTGGTGTAAAGATATCCGCTGACGTCGATCAGTTCCTGTAAAAGCGGGGAAAGTCCGTGACGTAATACTTCCACGCCTGCAAAGATCAGGGGTTTCTGTGCCGCTGTCAGCTGTGCCCATGCTGTATTGACTGCGTTCTCCAGCGCCAGTGGTTCGCTTACGAATTTGATCGCTTCCAGTGGTGTTTCTGAAGGACGTACGCAGGGTTCTCCCCATACTTCTTTGTAACACTCAATGAATACCGGCCGCTTATAGGTCAGGGCAGCTACGATCAGCTGATCAATCTTTTCCGCAGCCCCTGCTGAAGTACTCAGTGTTTCACAAGCAACGGTTACCTGATCATAGACTTCCTGATCCGCAGCAAGATTACCGGTTGAGTGATGATACAACACGTCATACATCTTTGTGATCTGTCTTGCATCAGCTCCGGGAGTAGCAGAAATAACCACAACGGGACTCCGCTCCACATAAGCGCCACCGATTGCGTTTAATGCAATGAAAGTACTTACCCCATATTGCAGGGATACAGCGCCCAGTCCACGGGTACGGCCATATGCATCCGCAGCATAAGCAGCATCCAGTTCATTGATAGCGCCAACCGCATTCACGCCGGGGAAATGTTCCAATGTTTGTGTAAAGTGCTTTACATAATCTCCGGGGATCTGGAAGACTTCTGTAACATTCAATTGTCTAAGCCGGGTTAATAAATAATCCGCGACGGTAAATGTTTCGTTTTGCATGAGTTGTGGTTTACGATGATCATTCGAGGAATACTATGGGCAATAGCAAACATGTCCGGGCATATCATGCCGGCTACCTGCAACAAATAAAATAATTTCACCAGTTATTGAATTCCGCAGCAAAAAACACGAAGCGCTGTGGTGCAGCTACATCGTACGTTCAAATGTGAATTGAATTGATTAATTCTCTGAGGTCGATTTTGAGTATAGTATAGATTATTCTGAGTCGTTGTGATTATGATCCCACGAACTGAAATTATGGCAAATTTGTTTAAAAACAAAAAACATCGTTTTATTACGCATTGTCTTATAGCGACATTCCGAGGGCGGCTGCCAATGCTATTATTTTAGCCGGCGTATTCAAACTCTTTTCCATATCTGCTACTTTCAGATTCCCTGCCTTGCTTTTAAACAGGTATGTTTTGAAGGCATACTGATTGGCTACTATGGAGAACTGTTCTCCGTGTGTCTCCGTCAGTTGTTGCACAAACACCCCTATCCCTGTTATCAGTGCCGGATACATCGCAGATAAACGGGCAGACCATTGCGCAATGGCAGACAGGTATCCCTTTACTTCCGGCACTTCTATGTAGGCCAGTTTTTCCAGTTGTTTCTGTATCTGCTCAAAGGTCATGTTTTCCCAGTCCTTCGATTTGAGTACCGGTATCTGCCAGGTCACCTGCTCTTCTTTCCAGTAATCACGTTCCACTTTCACCTGGTGTATGATAAACCCTGGTAATTCTATCGCAGTAAGATAACCTGCATGACAGGCTCCGGTATCGATTCCCCAGGTATTGTTCTTTATTTCGGGTAGTGCACCGGTGACGTGATGACCATATATCAGAGGCTTATTACCCGGATAAAGATTCACCCATTCCGGTGCAGTACCATATTTCTTTTCCAGGTAACGTTCTCCGGCAGTAGCACCACATAACACTTCTTCCCGTTGGGCTGATAAGGGAACATCATGCTCAAAGGCGGCATGTACGATGATGGCTTCTGGCGTTTCATGAAAATATTCCAGTGTCGCACACCACTCCAGGAATGCCGGGTATCTTTCTCCGAACTGCAGTTTTACGATTTCCTGTGCATAACTCAGCACACCGTTCAGGTGTTTACGTTCGTGGTTACCCATCAGCACTTTACTGTTTGGTCTGTTCCGGAAGTATTCATATACCTCCCGGGATTTTGCCCCACGGTCCACGATATCTCCTACGGAAAGCAACAGGTCTTCGGGCTGTAGTCCCATCAGATCAGTCAGTTGTATCAGTTCATCAAAACAACCATGGATATCTCCTACGACGAATGTGCGGCTCATATTGCAGTATAGGGTAAGGTTAGAGCCGGAAAATTACGCCTTTCGGGAAAAATAATTTGTCTGTTTCAGCAAAAAGATTTCTCTTTGTGTCGAATTAACACAAAGTAAAATAAACCCACTATGAACAAAAATGAAAGAGTGGCGATCGCTTATGAGACCCTGGATATTTTAAGCACGGGTCAGTACAGAAACCCTAAGAATGAGCTGATAGATATCAGTGCGGAACTGCAATACACAGTAGATAACACAATTCATTATACCCCTGATGATTTTGAAAACGTACTGATTGCAAGAGACAAGCTGTTGCAGACACCGGTTGCGGCAAGCTGCACCTTCGAAGTGACTGCAGAAACGACCTTCGCCGCTGCTGCAAGACTGATCCGGGAAGAAGGACTGGAAGATGTCTGTTGTCTGAATTTCGCCTCTGCGAAAAACCCTGGTGGTGGTTTCCTGGGTGGCGCACAGGCGCAAGAGGAGAGTCTGGCGAGGGCCAGCGGACTGTATACATCGCTGAAAGCGAATCCTGCGATGTATCATTTCAACCGTGCAGATGGCAATCTGCTGTACTCGGATCATATGATTTACTCGCCGCTGGTACCGGTATTCAGAAATGATGAAGATCAGCTGATTGAACGTCCCTATTTTGTGTCCATCATTACTTCCCCGGCTGTCAACAGGGGCGCACTGATTGAAAATCAGCCAAATAATGCACACAGAATAGAAGCAGTGATGCTGGAAAGAATTGAGAAACTGTTAGCAGTAGCTGTTGTCAATAAACAAAGCACCCTTATCCTTGGCGCCTGGGGTTGTGGTGTATTCAGGAATAAAACGACCGATGTAGCGGCCTGGTTTGCCCATCATCTGTTGCATAATGAGGTATACCGACATGCCTTCAAAAGAGTAGTTTTTGCGATCTATGATCCATCGGAGAAAAAGCAAAGCAAAGACGCTTTTATAAAAGAGTTCAGCCGTCCTTTCACCCCTGTTGTTTAACCCCGGAACTTCCGGACCGGATGTTTGTCTCACACGTGGATCAAAATGCACCCGTACAAACCTGCTATATGGGATATATACGACGCATACACGACGCATCTCCGGAGTATCAATATAGGAATCGGGCACGAAAATGGCCAGATTCCCTCCCTGACAGGTACATTTTTCTTTGTCTTCCGGGGAGCATCATTATCCATCAGACCCCAGAAAGGTGTATCGGTATATTCCCGGTACACCTTTTTTCATGCAGAGAGGTTTACCAGATGCCGTTTTAATAATGCTTATCCTACGTTCATCTTACGTTCACGAACGTAGGATGAACGTAGGATAGTAAATATCTAAGCCTTATCTGAACGGAAATCAACCTACTCCCATGCCCTTGTTTTTCTTAATTTTAATACTGCATCAAAAGGGCTGGTTATGAAAAATACAATCTACCTCATTTCCCTGCTATGTTTCTTCACTACGGGAAATGCCCGGCAACGCACTTACTGCAACCCCATCAATATCGACTACGGTTTTACCCCTATTCCTAACTTTTCAGAAGCCGGCCGGCACCGGGCTACTGCGGACCCTGTCATTACTTTATTTAAAGGCGATTATTACCTGTTTTCTACTAATCAGTGGGGCTACTGGTGGAGCAGTGATATGTCTGACTGGCATTTCGTACCCCGGAAATTTCTCAAACCTTATCACAAGGTGTATGACGAATTATGCGCACCTACGGTCTTTGTATCAGGCGATACGCTATTGGTCATCGGGTCGACTTATGAAAAGAATTTCCCTATATGGATGAGCACCCATCCCCGTACGGACGACTGGACAGAAGCGGTAGATTCATTCCGTGCCGGCGCCTGGGATCCGGCCTTTTTTCTGGATGACGACAATCGCCTGTATCTCTATCATGGGTCCAGTAATACTTATCCCTTATACGGACAGGAAGTAGACCGGCATACGCTGCAACCTACCGGGGCACGACAGGATCTTATCCGTCTGCATGACGACCAACATGGATGGGAACGTTTTGGAGAGTATAACGACAACAACTTCATGTCGCCTTTTATGGAAGGCGCCTGGATGAATAAACACAATGGCAGGTATTACCTTCAGTACGGCGCTCCCGGCACTGAATTCAGCGGTTATGCAGATGGCGTATATGTCAGTGATCATCCGCTGGGACCTTTTAGTTATCAGGCGCATAACCCTTTTAGTTATAAACCGGGTGGCTTTGCCCGGGGCGCTGGTCATGGTGCTACCTTTCAGGATAAAAACAAGCGTTGGTGGCATGTATCAACGATTGTGGTGAATGTGAAGAATAACTTCGAAAGAAGGATCGGAATTTGGCCTGCCGGATTTGACAAGGATGGTATTCTCTATTGTAATACGGCCTTTGGCGATTATCCACATTATCTTCCGGGAGAGCCCGAAAGCGGACAATTTACCGGCTGGATGCTCTTGAATTATCAGCACCCGGTCTCTGTTTCTTCCACTTATGGTGCTTTTGCTGCAAATAATGCGGTAGACGAAAACATTAAAACATACTGGTGCGCTACTACTGCCAATCCGGGTGAATGGATACAGACAGACCTGGGACAAACAGCGACCGTACACGCCATCCAGATCAATTATGCCGATCAGGATGCCGATATCCTGGGGAAACGGACCGATATCTATCACCAATACCGTTTATGGCACTCAACAGATGGCAAAAAATGGCAGCTTTTATGTGACAAAAGCCGGAACAAAACGGATGTGCCGCATGACTATATAGCACTCACCCAGCCTGTTAAAACCCGTTATATCAAACTGGAAAATATCCACATGGCCAATGGTAAATTCGCCATCAGCGGATTAAGGATATTCGGTAAAGGAAACGGACCGGTACCGGCAGCAGTAAATAATTTCATGGTACTGCGTCAGCAATCTGATAAACGAAATGCCTGGCTGAAATGGTACCCTTCCAATGATGCTTATGCCTATAATATCTACTATGGTATCGCCCCTGACAAACTATACAGCAGCATTATGGTATATAATGCCAGCGAGTACTACCTGAAAGCGCTGGACAAAACAACGACCTATTATTTTTCCATAGAGGCCCTGGGTGAAAATGGCATTGGCAAAAGGAGTCCGGTGATTAAAATTGAGTGATTATCAATGATTTTAGTTAAATTTTAGTATCTTGGTCTTTCGAACGACCAGAAAAGTTAAGACCAAAACAATCGCATCCGCAGACAGGACGACGAATTCGCACGTTACCATTTCAGCAATAAATACTTATTAGTGTTATACCTCAACGATGATCTTTTATCTAACGCTGCGTAATCGATTACACTGAGGCGGAAGCTTGGTTCCACAACAACTAAATCAATTAAAAACCAATCAATTACAGCAATGAATCTGATTAAGACTGCTAGTGTATGTTTATTAAGTGTCGTGCTTGGTCAGGGCGTTATGGCGCAGACCGGCTGGAAAGCACAGTCCTCAACAATCAAAACCCGTTGGGCACAGGAAGTATCCCCAACCAATGTCCTCCCGGAGTACCCTCGCCCACAGATGGTGCGTGAGAACTGGCAAAACCTGAATGGCCTGTGGCAATATACCATTACCCCCAAAGACGCCGCCATGCCATCCGCCTTTGCGGATCAGATACTCGTGCCGTTTCCGCTGGAATCTGCACTTTCAGGCGTAAAAAAGCCGCTGCTGCCTACACAACACCTCTGGTACAAGCGCACATTTGTACAAACGCCTCTGAAAAACGGCGAACACGTGTTATTACATTTCGGCGCCGTAGACTGGCAGGCGACTGTCTATGTAAACGGTAAAGAAACAGGTACACACGCTGGCGGTTATCAGTCTTTCTCACAGGATATTACCGCTGCCCTGAAAGACGGAGAAAATGAAATTGTAGTAAAGGTTTATGACCCTACCAGTGAAGGCATTGGCCCTCACGGTAAACAGGTACTGAACCCGGCTAATATCTATTATACACCTTCTTCCGGTATCTGGCAGACCGTCTGGATGGAAACAGTGCCTGCAGCCTATATCGCAGGACTGACCCTTACTCCCGACGTAGACAAAAACGTCCTGAACGTGAGCGTAAACGCGCCGGCAGGTACTAATGTAGAACTGATCGCCACTGATAACGGCACAGAAGTCAGCAAAATAAAAGGCAAAGCAGGCGTACCATTGAAACTGCCTGTGAAGAACGCGAAACTGTGGTCTCCTGCCAGCCCTTTCCTGTATGATCTCACCGTAAAACTCAGCAAAGGCGGCAAAACAGTTGATGAAGTAAAAAGCTACTTCGGGATGCGTAAAATCGCCATTCAGAAAGATGAAAAAGGCGTTGACCGCATCTTCCTGAATAACAAACCATACTTCAATCTGGGTACCCTGGATCAGGGTTTCTGGCCTGACGGACTGTACACCGCCCCTACCGATAATGCGCTGAAATTTGATATTGAAGCCATTAAAGCAATGGGTTTTAATACCATCCGTAAACATATCAAGGTTGAACCAGCCCGCTGGTATTATCATACAGACAAACTGGGGATGCTGGTATGGCAGGATTTCGTGAATCCTAACCAGGGATTACCGGAAGGCGCTAAAGCGGAGTATGAGAAAGAAACCAAAGAAACGCTGGAACAACTGCATAATTACCCTTCTATCACTACCTGGGTAATCTTTAATGAGAAATGGGGTGCCTATGATCAGCAGCGTATCACTGAATGGGTGAAAAGCGCGGATCCTTCCCGTATCGTAAATGGTCACTCCGGTGAAATGCTGTATGTAAATGAACAACTGCGCAGCCCGTCTCCGAATGCATGGGTAAGTGCAGATATGACCGACGTACACTCCTACCCTGACCCGATGAACGCACCCGCAGAACCAGGTAAAGCAAGGGTATTGGGTGAGTTTGGCGGTATCGGTGTATTCATTCCTGAACACCAATGGAATACCGGCAGCGCCTGGGGATATATACAGGAAAAACCAGCTGCACTGGCGGCTAAATATAACATCATGAACCAGCACCTGAAACTGCTGGAAGCAGATGGCTTGTCCGGCTCAATCTATACACAGCCTTTTGATGTGGAAGGTGAGCAGAACGGCTTATTAACGTACGACCGTGAAGTGGTTAAAATCCCGTTTGAGCAGATGCGTAGTATCCATGCATCACTGAACCCTGATCTGGGTACTGTACCACAGGTAACCGCCATGAATGCAGACCTGACCGACCCGATCGTCGCCTACAGTAAAATGCTGCAGGAATACGTAGGGGGCCGCCGCGATGCCTCATTCCTCTTCAAGCTCGCTATGATGGCAAAACAGGCTGGCGATAAAGAAGGCGCTAACCTGGCCGGCAGTGCCTATATTGCCTCATTACACGCTCCTTATACGCCTGAACAGCTGGATCTGATCCTTCAGTTCACCAACAGTACAAAAGACAAAGGTTTTGCTGTATTACAGCAACAATTGCAATCCAGCAATCCTCAGTTAGAGAAAAGACCGGTGACTGTGAAACTGATGAATATCGTATTCAAAGACGTGATCGACCCTGTATTGCAGAAGAGTGCAGATCCTGACTGGTCAGCTATTGCCAACAGCATTAAACCTTATGGCGATCCGGGTGACGAGATCTATCTGCGTGCCAAAACCGTGTATACTTTCAATAAACAGGACTGGTCTAACTATGCTTCCGCAGCAAATACCTACCTGGAAAAATACGGACAGAACATTCCTGAACAGGAAAGAAATATGTTCCGTCAGGCTATTGACAACAATAAGAACCAATAATTATTAAAAGACAACAACAGGAAAGGGCTGGTTCTTCTGGACCGGCCCTTTTTTAATTAGGAATTAGGAATTAAGAATTAAGAATTGGTTAGCCCCCTGTACTATTGAAGGCATCCTTTTCTGATAATGTCTTAAGTTTTGGTAATTTTTTTTTTAGCGCGGAGTAATTCTTAATTCTTAATTCTTAATTCTTAATTCTTAATTCTTAATTCTTAATTCTTAATTCTTAATTCTTAATTCTTAATTCTTAATTCTTAATTCTTAATTCTTAATTCTTAATTCTTAATTCTTAATTCTTAATTCTTAATTCTTAATTCTTAATTCTTAATTCTTAATTCTTAATTCTTAATTCTTAATTCTTAATTCTTAATTCTTAATTCTTAATTCTTAATTCTTAATTCTTAATTCTTAATTCTTAATTCTTAATTCTTAATTCTTAATTCTTAATTCTTAATTCTTAATTTCTTTCACCTGAAAATCTTCAAATACCACCTCAAACGATTCCTTTCCCGGAGCCGCAGCCACAATACCAATACCTGCCTTTACATCAGGCGGAAAATAAGCCAGTCGCAACATCTCATATTTCACGCCATCAAAAGAGTATTTTATCTCTACATAATCGCCTTTTCGGAGTAAGGTCAGCCAGATAGCAGCCGGACTGTCATGTCTGGGTATCACAGACCAGTCAGACACTTCACGGGTAACGACGGCGCTTACATTCTGTACACCATCCACGTATTCAATACCGGTTTTGATCCAGTTCTTTTCATCAATTCTGACCATTAAGCCAGCCTGGTGAAACAGTTCTGTATACTGTCCGCTGATCTTTACGCCGGCTTCAAAATTCCCTGTCATTTCTTTATAATAAAAGGGACCGTTATCACGGATAAAACCATAATGTGTGATCCGCCAATAGTCGGTGTCTGGTTCAATGGTACAACTGAGTTTTGTTTCATTACCTGACCAGTTTTTGGGTTCGTTATTCCACTTCATCGGATTGTTTTGAGCGAATAAAAAAGTTGGTGAATAATAGAAAGGAACGGGTTACATCATTGCAAAATATTCAAATTTACCTGAACTTCAAAAGGAGTGTGGTATAACAGGAAAGACCGGCATTCAAGAAGTTGACAGGCATACTGATGTGTTTCACCTCAATTGCAAAATCAGTATGTCATGCCGGGAAAGACAGACATTCAAAAAGCCGGCAGGCATACTGATGTGTGGATCAGCAGCCTGACCGGCATTACATGGTATAGGGAGTGACAATCTTATCAGAACCTCATTAGCTGGTTCCAGTCAAAAATCCATTCGGGTGTGCTTAATATTTTTCCGCCGTTATATTGGTACCAGGGATCTTGATTCCTGGTTGGATTTTGCAGTATGTGAATATCCTGTGCGGGCATATAACTCTGTGCCAGCAAAAAAGTCTTCTGTCCCGCGTTATTGACACCCATATCCATTACGATCACAGCGTGACCAGGAGAACCTCCACGGATAAACACATCACCGATATTGATGGCAGCAGGATTATTCACAACATTCAATTCTTTACTGAGCGATAAAGTGCCGGCGTAAGAGAAAACGGTCTGCAGAAAATCAGCAAAACAAGCATCTCCCTTACAAGGCGCACCCGTCAGCTGCTTCTGTAAACGGCCCTGTTTTACAGGATAGCGATATCCTTTCATCCAGCTGCTGTAGTCCATCAATGTACCATCCGTAGCATGAAAGGCTATTTTCGTATACTGGTGCGATGCATATAAATACTCTGCATATAAGCGAATCACGGCATCTGCACATTGCTGTAAATCTTTTTTGCCAACAGAGATATCCAGTACGGCATATTGTGCAGTCTGATTTCCCTTTTTCTGTCCGTTATACAGATATACCGTATTATCTGTTTTTAAAGGAATTGTCCTGAGCCATTCACCAAATGACCCTTTCGCTACAGGTTCTCTTTTAAAACCGGGCGGCAATGGCAGCTGTCCTACTGTTTTATAGTAAGGGGCAGATACCGGATGCGGTGCTTTGGCCTGTAAATATTGCCAGGACAGTACAGCAACCGCGGTAACAAACAGGACCACAAAGGTCCAGGATAAGTACTTCAAGGCAACAACGTTTTTAATAGGATGCGGGTTACAACAGGATTCCATAAACAGGTGTTAACTTTTTTCTTGCATATACTGCAAAAAAAGAGCCCGCTTTTATGCGGGCTCTTTCAATTAGTCTGCTCTGTCGAGATCTGTAATCAGCAGCGGGTTATATTCCCGCATCTCGTCGATCAGCTTTTCGACTTCACTGGTCTGTGGTTTAGCCAGCAGTCGTTCAACTTCTTTTTTTGTCAGTCCTACCATCTGCAGGAACGTCACTTCACCATGCGGTGTATTTATCACACCTAATTCAGGATCCTGGACAAATGCCAGTCCTACAATATCCGTTGCCGTTTCCAGTCTGATTGGCCCGTTTGCAGGTACAAAATGGTAAGGTTCAAACCAACGCTCGCTTTTATATACATAGCGGGCCAGGTTATTCATCATCCGGATGGCCCATCCGGGATCGCCTTCATCTTCTGCAAATGGTTTTAAGCGGAAGGTAAATTCGAAGCCCCATTTACTGAATTCCTTACCAGCCTGTTCTTCATCATAATATAACTGTGACATGCCATAGCTGACGAGGTGTAAGTGCTTCATCTGCTTTTCACTGTCATAGATGCTGGTACCGTCAATAGGGTCTTCTCCTCCGACCATGAAATGTAAAGGCGGTGCATAATGCCTTGGTTCCTGTCCCGGATAAATGCTGTCCAGCTGTTTGTCAATTGCCAGCCAGCCCACTGCATCATCTGCCGTGAACAGTTTACTGTACTCTTCCTTTGTCATAGGTGATTAACATTTACAATTGGTGATTAACATTACAGTTCGTGTCTGATCATTTTTCTCACCAGGTCCTGCTGGGTTTCACGTTCCCTGATGATATATATTTTGTCTTTATCAATCATTACTTCAGCGGGTCTCACATGCAGGTTATAATTGCTGGCCATTACCATGCCGTAGGCGCCTACAGTAAATACGGCTACATAATCTCCCTGCTGTAATGGCGGCAAAGCACGTTCCTTCGCCAGGTAATCGGACGATTCACAGATAGGCCCTACCACGTCATAATTTGTCAATCCTTCCTGTTCTACCGGATAGTTCCTGTTAGTCAGCAGGTGCTGTGCCTCCGGCTTAACCGGCCATATGAAATGAAAGGCATTGTACATCGCCGGACGGATCAGTTCCGTCATACCGGCATCCAGTATCGCGATATTTTTGTCGCCGGATTTTTTAACGTAGAGTACCCTGGTGACCAGGACCGCTGTATTCGCAGAAATAGACCTTCCCGGTTCGAGGATGATCTTAAATCCTTCCTTTTTCACATAAGGCTCCAGTAATTCAATGATCGGACCGGCAAAACTCTCCCAGGAGAAATTGTCGTTATCCATGTAATTAGCAGGAAATCCACCTCCGATATTCAATACTTTCAGGATGATATTCTTCTGCTTCAAAGACTCCGTCAGACCTACCATCTTACGGATACATTCTTCATAAAATGTATAAGAAGATATCGGTGAACCAATATGACAATGCAGTCCTTTGATTTTCACAAAAGGATGATCTGCATTCTCTTCTATCAGCGCTTCCACGTTTGCATAATCAATCCCGAATTTTGCACCTTTATAACCTGTCCGGGTCTTTTCATTGGTCTTTTCGTCGGTGATATCCGGCTGTATGCGGATCAGTACACTCACCTCTCTTTTCAGGTCGCCTGCCAGTTCCTGTACCCTTGCCAGTTCCTGTTCTGACTCGATATTGATATAACCCACCTCACTCAGGATGGCGTCCGTGATTTCTTCATCAGATTTACCTACACCTGCAAAAACTACTTTAGACAGGTCAGCATTGCTCTGTTTCACCACAAACAGCTCTCCCCCGCTCACGATATCCATACCGGCGCCCAGGGCTGCCAGTTCATTCAGCAGGTGAACATTGTTACTCGATTTTACCGAAAAACAGATGACAGGATCCAGCTTCTCAAAAGCACCATAAATCTTCTTATAATGCAACCTGAGCGTGTTCGCAGAATACAGGTAAAAAGGAGTCGGAAGGCCCTTGGCCGGCAGACTGTCTACGGGAACATCCTCGCAATACAGTACGCCATTCTTATATTGAAACAAATCCATAAAAAATTATCTATAAAACATTAAGATAGCAGAAATTATTGTTATGAAAACATTATAAAATCGCTACGGCTAAAAATCGGGGAATTCCGATACCTTTGTAGTATGGATCAAGTAGACGTTTTTAAGGCCTTATCCAACAAAAAGAGGCTCGAAATATTAGCCTGGCTGAAGGAACCGGAAAAACATTTCCCTAAACAGGAATGTGGTGAGTTTGCGAAAACAGGTGTATGTGTGGGACACATTCAGCAGAAATCAGGACTGACACAATCCACCGTGTCAGAATACCTGTCTTTATTACAGCGGGCTAATCTGCTGATAGCGACCCGTTTAGGGCAGTGGACGCATTATAAGCGAAATGAAGAGGCGATAAAGCAGTTGGGGGATTTGATATTAAAGGAACTGTAAAAATTAGGAATTAGGAATTAGGAATTAAGAATTGGAAATGCAGCGAAGATTGTTGTTTATTAGATAATTAAGTAAGTTATAACTATAAATAGTAAAATATAAGGGGCTGACCAAAGTAAAATTTTGGTCAGCCCCTTATATTTTTACGAATTAAAATTGGTCTGGAAAGTACCTCGATATCAATACATTCAGCCCCGATTTTTAATTCTTAATTCTTAATTTTTAATTTTTATTTTCCCGCCGGGCTGTAATTGAGGGAAGAAGGCGGCGCTGCCTGCGCTCCTGTACCCCATTCTTTATTAGGCGATTCGCTCATTACCAGTTCCAGTACACCACCTTTCAGCAGGTCTTCATGTGTAAACCAGGGTACATTGAGCGGCTGACCGTTCAGCGTAGCACGCTGGATATACTTTTTAGTAGCAGAACTACCTGGTGCTGATATCGTGAATGTCTTACCACTGAACAATTTGATGGTAATCTCAGAGAACACCGGGCTACCGATATTATACACCGGAATACCAGGGGTTACCGGACAGAAACCCATCATGGAGAATACCACAAATGCGGTCATACCACCACCATCTTCATCTCCTGGAATGCCAAACAGGTTGTCAGTATACCAGGTATCCAGCAGCATACGGATACGTTTCTGTGTTTTCCATGGCGCACCGGTGTAATTGTAGAGGTAAGGAATGTGGAAACTTGGTTCATTTCCCATTACAAACTGACCTACCATACCAGTTGCATCCGGGAAGGTATACCAGAGATTGTATTTACTACGACCCAGGTTTTCACGGAATAACTGATCCAGTTTTTCCTCTGCCTTTGCTTTTCCACCCATCAGGTCAAATAAGCCGGTCAGGTCATGTTTTACATCCCAGTTATAGGTGTAAGCATTGTTTTCCGTGAAATAGTCACGTCCGCCCTGTCCGCCGGAGAACTTAGGATCAAAAGGTTCTATCCAGTTACCATCTGCATCTTTCGGCCACATAAAGCCTTTATCTGCACGATATACATTTTTGTAGTTAGTGGCACGTTTCAGGAACAACGGAATGTCTTCCGGATGACCAGCTGCTTTTGCCAGTTGGGCAATACACCAGTCGTCATAGCTGTTTTCCAGTGTTACCGCTACTGCCTGACGGCGTTCAAAATCATCTACTTCCTTCACGGTTTCTTTCTCGTCCGGTTTCAGGGAAGGCATATAACCATGTTCTGTGTAGAATGTATCCAGCGAGGTAGCAGGACCGTTTCTCCAGGGCAGTAAAGTAGCCTGTAAGGAGTTCTTTTTCAGTCCTTCATATGCCTTTGCAATATCGAAATTGCGTACGCCTTTGAACCAGGCATCTGCCATCCATGCCGCTGCGTGGTTACCTGTCATACAAGGCATATCACCATGCGCTACTGCGAATGAAGGCATCCAGCCGCTCTGCTCGTACATATCCACATAAGAGCGGATCTTATCGGCTTCCATTTCCGGATTTAACAGTGTTTGGAGTGGTTCCAGTGCGATGTAGGTATCCCATAGCCAGTTATCCACATAGAAAGGCTTGTCGGAAGTATGTACTTTATGATCGTAGGCGCTGTAGTACTGACCGTACTCGTTGATATTCACCATGCGCTCGTAAGCGCGGTACAGGGAGGTATAGAATACCCGCTTCTGTGCGTCTGTACCACCTTTTACATTAATCTGACCCAGCACCTTGTTCCAGGCTGCTGCACCTTTAATCACGAGCGGTGAAATCGTCCATAAAGGAATTTCTTTCTTCAGGTTAGCTTTCGCCTGTTCTACGCTGATGAAGGAAACACCGTAGCGTACGGCTATTTTCTGCGGATTGTTACCCAATGCGGCAAACAGGTGCTGTTTCTTATCTCCGCGGTATTCGGTACCGATGATATCCGCATTCACTTCCGCATAAAAATAAGCGCTCATACCGTTGAAAGTTTCCCGGCCACTGATAGCGCGTTTACCGTCTACGGTCAAATCTCCGTCACGGTTGAGGATGCTCAGACGCAGGTAATGCGGCGTATTACCTGTAAAGTCAATCTCAAAATATCCGCTGTGAGCTGCGGGTGCAAATGTGATCTCGTCAGTATCATCCAGATATGCAGAATATTTGCAAGGTGATATCTTTTCCCGGTCATACACTCTTGAACGCTTCCAGTTTTCGGTATTCACCTCACCGGAAAGCGGCATAAAGCCAAAAAGGCTTTGCTGACGATGAGAGGCTATTGTCAGTGGAAAAAAGTTGATCTGATCTTCCAGCTGATCTTTCCGGGAAGGGAATACCCTCACCATACTGTTTGGCAGATACATAGCGGGCCTGGTAGGCTCCAGAATCAGTCCCACACTACCGATAGTGGGATCTACATAAGTTAAATTTCCTGTAGGTTTCCAGGTGCTGCCTGCACCCACCTGAGCCAACGCTGACGTGGTAATTCCTAAGACTAAAATGGCTGTACTTATCAAGTACCTGTTTCTTTTCATTAGATTCCTTTTTGCATGATAGGACAGGTAAAGTACAAATGAAAAAAGAGACTCCAAAACCGGAGTCTCTTTTTTATGCCCTTTTTACTATTTCTTAGTCTTTCAGGTGCAGGTAAGCTTTCACCTGTTTGTAGTCATTCCAGTCGATACCAGCGGCTTTACGGGCTTCAGCACCACCGGGAATAATTACATATCTGTATTGCTGATATTTTGCTGTACCATCTGTAAAAGTGTTGAACGGACCGTTTGCCAGCAGTGTGATCAGACCAGTGGAAAAAGACGGGCTGATCGTAGCGCCGGTCACCGGACTCACATATGGCAAAGGTGCGATATCTTTCTCTGCGTCAGAATAAGTATTGATAAATACTCTTACATCGCCGGTAGACAGGATCTCGTCCGTGATCTTTTCTGCTTCGATCTGTGCGCCGAAGAAGATTGTATCGAGTACGCCATTACCGTTGTCATCTGTTTCTTCCTTTACAGCGGTGAAGGTGACATCCAGCCAGTCAGAATAGATAATACCGGAAGTGGCATCTTTACCAGGCGTACCGGCAGGACCAGCTGCACCGGTATCACCTTTTGCGCCCGCAGGACCAGTTTCACCATCTTTACCACATGCACCGAAGAAAATAATACCGCATAACATTAAAGCATACAATGACATCTTTCTCATGTTTCGATTTAGGTTTTGAATTTTAAGTTAAAGTGATTGAATTGTCTCCATCAAATAGTTTCCGTTGAAGCAGCTGTGCTGTATAAGAGTTACCACATATTACGCGGACACAGATCCGCAAAGCGATTCCCGATCATAATACCCAATACCATTTCATGAGAACCATGGCTGGCTATATTCAGTCCGGAAGTTGTATAGTCGTAAGAATACCCGATGTTAAAAGTGGCATTCACATTAATCCCCACCATTGCAGCAATACCATCGTTATAGCGGTAAGATCCGCCTACCCATATGCGGTCCCGGTATTGCAGTTTGGCATTGACATCAAAGCTCACAGGCAATGCCGTCACATATTTGATCATTACTGAAGGCAGCAGACTCACCTCCTCATTTACCCACAAGCGGTATCCCGCCGTCGCAAATAAATGTGGTACCAGTTTGCCTCTGTAGATGCTGTCTCCTTTTACTTTCCCATCATCAAAACCAATCCCTGAAGGCACTACATTCTGAGCGGAAATACCGGCAAAATATTGTGATGAATAGAGATACAGCCCTGCGCTCACGTCCGGCCTCCAACGGCCTAATACGGTGCTGGAAGCGATGGCTGGATCAGAAGGATTCTGGAACTCTAAGGCGGTCGCATCCAGGGAGATGCGTTGCGCACCGACACTGATACCTGCACTCAGACTGGTACCCGGCGCTATCCCGATATGATGTGCATACGTACCGCTGAAGGAAAACCTGCTCAGCGGTCCTGTCTTGTCATTCAGGATAGTAACTCCTGCGCCTGCATGTGAAGGAGGGGCTGTATAAGTCTCCCAATACGCCTTCCCTCTGGGGTTGGATCCTTCCGGATTAAAACCCGTTGCAGATGCCTGCGGATAGTCTGTTTTACGCAAAGGACCGTGTATGGTGAGATAGGTGGTGACCGGACTTCCATTCACACCCGTCCACTGATGACGATGACTGGCCTTTACATCCCAGTAATTCTCTATCCCCGCTACGGCAGGATTAATGATAAACGTGTTCAGTACATACTGTGTATAGTGTGGTTGCTGTTGCGCCAATACCTGTACCGGCAAGGCCAGTACAAGTATTATCGCTGTTATCATGCCCTTCAGCTGCATACGCTACTGTTTTAAGATCCTCAGTTCGATACGTCTGTTCAGTCTTCTGCCTTCCGGATTATCTGTTCCGTCAGGATTGGTATTAGGTGCTACCGGTTTGGTAGCGCCATATCCCTTGTATTGTAAACGTTTCTTGTCGATACCTTTATCCACCAGGTAAGCCACACAGTTCAGTGCACGTTTTTCTGACAGTTGCTGGTTGTAAGCGGCAGAACCTGTGTTATCCGTATGTGCACTGATCTCTATTTCCATCTGCGGATGGTCTTTCAGTAAAGCCACCAGTTTGTCCAGCGCCGGATGAGAAGCAGGCGTCAGTATAAATTCGTTCACTTCGTAGTAAATCTCCTGCATGGTAATGGCTGTATTCACCGGCGCATTCAGGATGGTATCGGCCAGGGTTGGCGGAGGAGTCACAGCCACTACAGGTTCTTCTTTCACAGGCGGCGGCGGTGGCGCCAGGTGCAGACTGAATAATTCCAGGCAACATTCTGCAGAACGGTCGGAAGAGAACCAGGCATCTTCCAGGATATATTCCGATTTGCTGCGGCTGAAGAAATACATATCATCCTTCACATCATTCACCGGATAACCGAAGTTGACAGGCGTTTCCCATTTCGTCAGATTACCCTTTGCATAATAGAGATCAAAACCTCCCATACCTGTCCGGCCATTGCTGGCAAACACCAGGGTGCCGGAAGCAGGATGAAAGAAAGGTGCTTCTTCATCCGAAGAAGTATTAATGGCTGGTCCAAGATTTTGTACAGACAATGGTTTACCTGCAGCATCCAGTTCCGCGCTCCAGAGGTCATATCCTCCCAGCCCTCCTGCCCTGTCGCTGGCAAACAACAGATGGCGGCCATCAGACATGATAAAAGGCTGTTGCGTATTAGCGCCTGCGGCATTGATCACCGCATCCAGTTTAACCGGTTCGCTCCATTTATCCCCTTCTTTATAGCTGGAATAGATAGCTGCTGACTTCTTGCCATCAGCGGTCGTCCATTGTGTGAGATACATTACATTCCCATCAGCGGAAATACTTACAGCACCCTGATGGGTCTTTGCTGCCTGTGGAATACCGGCGCGGCTGGTAACAGCAGCCGTATCTTTCGCCAGATAGATACGGTTGGTGTAATTGGATTCTTTAGTAGAAGTATATATTAACTGATCACCTGCCCATACAGGCGCATAAGAAGCGCCGCCGGCATTAAGCGCGGCGGACGCTTTTCTTATATGGTAATCGGACTGCTCTTTTTGCTGTAACTGTTCGCGGATAAAAGGCAGGTTACGTAGCTCCTGCGCTGCCGCACTACTGTATGCATCCTTTTTATCATAGCGGGACAGGAAATCTTTGAACGCAGCTTCAGCGGCATCATATCTTGCCAGTGCACGTAAACTTTCTCCGTAGTAATAAGCTGCCAGCGGGAAACGGCTGCTATCAGCCGCTACTACTTTTGCAAATAAAGGCGCTGCCTTATCATGATCGTGTAAGTGACGATAACTATCACCCAACTGATAAGCCGCCAGCACTTCATCTGCTGAAGGTGCAGGCTTCGCCGTACCACCCGGCGCTGTATATGGATTATATCCTTCTTTAGCAGCAGCTTTGATATTCACAGCCAGGTACTTTTCATAGTACATAGAAGCTGAATAATAATCTGCCTGTTTGTAATAGCTATCCGCGGCTTTCAGATAACTCACTTTATGTTGTGCCCATACCAGCTGCATCGCGGACAGGGCTATCATTGTCAGAAATACTTTCTTCATGTTGTAATCTTTTTTTCTTTATAACCTTGGGCAAACGAAATCACCGGCTGGTGTTTTCACTGACTTCCTGCCAATGAATGATAAAGAGAGTTCGAAGCTGTTATTACCCCTGGTGATCTTACCCAGATCAGAAGAGTTGACATCATAGCTCAATCCGAGCATAAAGCTTTTATAGCTTACCCCTGTATAGACAGAGAATGCATCTTTGAGACGATAGTTAGCCCCCAGCATGACATCTGTTTCAGCTGATACAGCGTATTGACCATAAGCACCCAGCATCTTCTCAGACGCTGCACCCTGCTTCATATACAGGACGTTGGGCGTGAGGCTGAACAGTTCTGAAATGGTCACTCTTACACCGGCATGTGCAGTGGTACGCATAGGGATGCGGGCATCGCCGGTAGCGCTGAACTGATCACTTGGTTTATTCAGGTGCATGACAGAAAAACCACCATAGAGATTATATTTCTTACCCGGCTGTGCATCATAGTACAATACACCGGCGCCTGCATCAAAAGCGGCGGAAGTTGTTTTGTTGAACATGTCATTGGTAGCCTGGCCAGGATTGTAACCAGTGATAGGATTCCATTGATCACCAAAGTGGAGTTTAGCCGGATCAAATCTGCGTTGGATCAGTCCCATCTGGAGACCAAATACCAGCCTGTGTTGTTCGAATGCACCCAGGCGTACACCTGTATAAGAAGCGCTACCATAGGCAGTCGTATAGTTATATCCTCCGTCTCCTGCTTTCTGATTCAGTACACTGGCGCCGAAGTTGATATTGTTATTCGTCTTCACTTCTCCTGCAATACCATAGGTTTTAAAAGGGCTGCTCACACTTCCCCACTGAGAACGATAGATGGCAGATACACGGTAGTCGCCATCAAATACACCTGTCAGCGCAGGATTCAACCATGCCGGATACACATAGTAACCGGAGAAGTGCGGGTCGGATTGCGCCTGCAGCTTTTTACCGGTCAGGCCCACTAAGCACAGCATCAACAATGCTTTGGTAAAAGTTCTCATGATGTCAGCTTTTTATTTGATCAATGTTTTAAATAGTTGTTTATACTTATCTCACCAACACTACATAACCAGTCAGCGGCGCAGATCCATTCTTTATTTTTATGACATAATAGTAAGTAGCGAGTGGCAGCGGATGTCCATTCATCGTACCATCCCATGCTGTTTTATAACCGGTGGACTGAAATATCTTCTGTCCATAACGGTTAAAGATTTCAACAGAACACTCCGGGTAATCAGACAGGTTGGTCAATACCCAGGTATCATTGATGCCATCTCCATTCGGAGAAAAAGCATTGGGGACTTTTACTTCTTTGAATACTTTTACAGACAGGTCATCACTGGCGGTACAACCACCAAGGCCGGTAGCAGTCAGGGTATATACCGCATCTGCTGTTACGGTCAGTACAGGCCGCAGGATATCCGGATTGGACAGATCAGTAGCAGGCGTCCATCTGAAAGTGAGTTCGTTTTCATTATTTACAACAGGTGCGAATTGTACAACAGATCCTTCTGCTACCACGAATGAAGGCCCGGCATCTACTACAGGTTGTAAATACACGGTTACCGGTGCGGTAAATGGCTCGGAGATACAACCTGCAGTACTTGTCACCGTCAGTTGTACAGTGTAAGCACCCGGTTCCTGGTATCGCTTCACAGGGTCCGCGATATTGTCGGAACTACCATCACCAAACTCCCAGGACCAGGCACTAATAGCGCCATTATCAACTGTACTGTTATCGGCGAAGAAATTGTCTGTACCCTGACATAAGGTATCAGGAGAGGCTGTAAAAGCAGCTGTAGGTTTATTGAAAAATGCGCTGAGTGTTTTAGTGGTATCATGTGTACAGCCATAAGCAGATACGACCGATAAGGTCACATTGTAGCTACCTGCCGTTGTAAAAACATGTGAAGGGTTTCTGTCAGTAGCAGTGGCACTGCCATCACCGAAATTCCATTCATAAGTATTTGCGGCGGTAGATAAGTTGGTAAATACTGCGTTTCCCTCCGGCATACAGATCGCTGCAGACGGATTGAAATTGGCGACCGGTAATGCGTGTACAACAGCGTTCTTGGTAGTGGTATCGCTTACACAGCCATTATCACTCACGACAGACAGTTTTACGGCATACGTACCTGCGGCTGTATACAGCTGACTGAAAGGGTTGTTGTTGTTCTGCGTAGCAGTCGTACCATCTCCCAACTGCCAGTTCCAGGTAATAATGCTACCACTGCCTACCGTAGATTGATCGGTGATAGTCACTACACTTCCCAGGCACACATCCGCAGTAAGCGAGAAATCAGCAAGAGGTGCAGGCAGTACATTGACGTTGGCAGTAACAGAGTCTTTACATCCGCTATCCGCAGTGAACACATATGTGACGGTATGTGTGCCGGCACGGGCTGCCGACGGATTAAAATTGCCGGCAGCATCAATATACGGGCCCCGGTAGATACCGGCCCCGGTCACGCCATTCGTAACCCCGGCAAGCGCAATGGACACGGTGCCCTTTACGCTTTCGCAAACAGCTGGAATACTCGCATAAGTCAGTACAGGCTTTACGTTGAAAGTAGCTGTTACCAACGTGTCTTTCACACAACCGTTTACGGTCGTCACACTGTGCCGGATTTTATAGGAACCATAGTAGGTATAGGAATGTAAAGGATTGTTGACAGTTGATGTATTGGGATTGACAGGTGTTGCATTGGCGTCTCCGAAATCCCAGGTATAAGTAGCTATTGCCTGTCCGTCAGAGGCAGTTGCAGTACTTGTAAACTGTACAGGTGTACCCTGTGTGATACAATCATCCGGATAGGTAAAGGAGGCTACCGGCGCAGCGTATACCGTCACTGTTTTCTTTACGGTATCGCTCACACAGAGGTCGCTTACTTTCACCACCTGGCTGACCGTATAGGTTTTGTAGTCCGTATAGGCCGCTGTTGTGGCAGCGTTGGTGGTATTCGTTTTACTGGTACCATTACCAAAATCCCAGTTCCATTCTTTTATTGGCGCAGTACCTACATAGGCGGCCTTGTCATTGAAAGTAACGGTACTACCAGCGCAGATTGCCGCCGTTGTAGCGGCAAAATCTGCCACCGGTTTGTTATAAACTGTCAGGTTAAAGCTTGTATCTGCCACACAACCATCTTCCGTAGCTACTGCTAACGTGATGGCTTGTGTGCCTGCATTCAGGTGCTGATCCGTCTGCTGTAAAGCGGATGTAACACCACCCGGGAAAACCCATTTCCATTGGGTCAATTTATAGCCATTACTGCTGTCTTTACCTGCGAAATACGCCGTATCCAGTTCACAGGCAGTAGAGAAAGTATAAGCAGCAACGGCATCTGGCTTCCCTTTCACCGCTACTGTGAAATTGACTTCTTCTGTATTGTTACAGTTGTCAATATGCGGCGCTGTGGATAACACGGTAATATCATAATAACCGGCATTCGGAAATCTATATGGCTGTGGTAATGTATATTGGTAATACTGTACACCTTCTATCACCAGTTGTTTGGCAGGCGCCGGTGAATCTTGCAAAACATCCGCAGCAGGGTTGATATTCGCGCCCAGTTTACTCAGTTGCCATTCCAGTTTTGTAGGCTGATAGGTCAGCAATACAGAGAGATCCAGGGGCGTATTCACACAGGTGAATGGATGCATTGCCCTGGATGTATCGGCCTGATTGTGGATCTGCCCTATTGCATTCAGGTTATTGATAAAAGTACCAGCATTGTATCCGTAGCTCTCAAAATCACCCAGACCATAAGTAGTAGCATTAAAAGCCGAATCACTCTGTACGGTACATTGTGCAGCGGCGGCTGTCCAGCGTTTCACTACCACGGTATATCCTGGCAGGTTCGGATGTGGATAACTCAGATCAAAAGTAGGCTGACCATCTATTTTCAGCGAAGGAATACCGTTGTCAGGAATCACGAGTAATAGGCCGTTTACTTCGATCTTTTCCACATTATTCCTGTAGAAGGCTACTTTCTTCGTGGCCTGTTCAATAGGACTGAGATAGATCATTTCAGGATCTCCTATACCGGTAGTATTCGGACAACCACCCTGAGAGGCCATAAACTGCGCCAGTAATACCGGCTTGTCAGCTTCAATATAATCGGCGGTGTTGCTGATAAACTCGTAGCAGGAATGAGACAATCCCGTCAGTACAACACCATTCCGTTTTACGACAGTAGAAGGATCTTTCACGACCACTTTGTATAAGTTGGTCTGGAAACTAGTGGCTACTCTGCCGGAGATAGGAGCTGTCAGGTAACGTTTTCCCCATGCCTGATAGGGAAATACCTGCTGCATATTATTATCTCCGCTGGTGCCTGCGGTACTACCCGGACAATTGATACTTGTTCGGCTACTACCGGAAAATACGGCTATGGGGAAACACTTACCGGATGCATTGGCGATGGAGCGGACAGTCGTACCTGTCAGTTCTTTTCCTTTACCGCCACCGAGCGGCGCACCTACCAGCTGGTAGATATCGCCTCTGTTGAGCGTCACCGTAAACGGTACGTTAGCTGGACGTCCGTTACGGCTCGACTCAGAGGGGTTAATCTCAACCATCGTATTGTCTTCCTTCGCGACGACATACATCCAGGAAAAACAGTCATTTGCAAAGCTCTGCTGGCTATTTAATGAGATATAAGAATAGCCCCAGGTAGATACCGGCATCAGCATTGTAGCACCGGAGGATACGCTTCCGTAAATATGTGCATAAGCTACGATCGGTACGTCGCTTATGATATGAATACCTTTGTTGCTAAAGACTCCTTCCCCACCGGTACCACCATAAGAAGGCGGTACAGAATACAGCCTCGCATCTACAGAGCCGGCTTTAGGAATGAGATCGCTTACGATCACGGTGTTAGCGGGAATATTATATGTTCTTGACCATGCGGTTCCATCAATGCTTATAGTCACGTTAGCAGCTTCTTCGGCACTCAGGTACACTACCATGTTCTGACTATTGGTGAAGCCGGGTTCCATAAACTGATGGTGTCCATAACCAACCCAGAATTCCTTACCTCTGTTGGACAGTCCCTGAGCCATCGCGCTAACGCCGCACAGTGTGAGTAAGCAGGCAGCAGCGCCTGTACGGACTGCTGCCTGCATGTTTTTGAAAATGTTGGTTACGAATGTCGTCATGGTTATCTGATCAGGTTGATAATTCCTTTCTTATCTACCGTACTGCCATCTGCCAGTTGCAGTCTGCATACATACATGTATACGCCTGATGGCTGGGGCTTGCCTTTATAAGTACCATCCCATCCACGGTTCTGTACATCAGATTCGAAGAGTTTTTCACCCCACTGGTTGAAGATCATCAGGTGGATGTCTTTGATGATGCTACCATACACTTTCAGTTCATCGTTCACCGCATCGCCATTAGGTGTGAAAGCATTCGGGATATAGATACCGCCCAGCAGTGTGGTACCGCTTACCGGTCCTGCTTCTACTGGTTTACAGCCCAACGCTCTTACCCAGAGTTTTACTTCCTGTACGGGTTGTAAACCGGTAAGGATATGGAATAATCCTTTGCTGCCGGAAGATGGAGTAGTCCAGTTCAGACCATCGGTGGATACTTCATATCCTGAAGCATTTGGCACCGCATCCCAGGTGAAACGCAGGGCGTTTACGCCTGTGGAATCGAGTGTTACAACTGGTGCCGTCAGCTGTGGCAATACGGAGAGTACCGCAGGTGTACGTACTGGTGAAGCACAACCTTCTTTATTTGTTTCCAGGTAATAGATGGCGTTTGCAGTAACATTGGTGACGCTCAGTGTACTGCCATCCGCTATTTTATTACCGCCTGCAGCGGCATCATACCAGCTGTAGTCTACACCTGTTGCAGGGCTTTGTACTTCGAAAGAAGCGGCTGTACCCATACAGATGGCCAGTGAGTCATTGACCAGTAGTCCTTCTGCAGGTCCTTTTACTTCCAGTGCTTTGGTCGTATCGGCTATACAACCATCTTCTGCTACCAGACCAATGGTCACATCGTATGTACCACCAGCTGAGTAGAGATATACAGGAGACTGTATACTATCTATCGCACCGTTACCAAACTCCCATTTCCATTTTGTGATAGCTGCGTTATTAGTTGTTGAACCTGTTCCTTCGAAGTGTACGGAGTCGCTTACGCATCCGTTGAAAGTGGCAGTATAATCAACTTTCGGTGCGGCTATTACATTCACCGGCAGGAAGGTCTCTATTTTGTTATCACAGCCTTCGAATGATGGGTCCTGCATCACTACCGGCACATAATAAGTACCTGCTTTAGAGAAGGCGTAGTCTGCATCAATCGCGAAACGGTAGTATTTCTTATTGTTCGCCATGAAGGAATCGACCGGTACCGGATTATTCTGTGTCACATCAGCAGCAGGTGTGATATTGCTCACCTTACTGATGTTCCACTGTAAAGAGGTTGGCCGTTGTGTCGATATAAAGGTGAACCTGAACGGCGTATTCTCACAGGTGTAGTCATTAGCAGCGCCTGTACCGTTATTCACGTTGGAGATCGAAGCACGGGTATTCAGGTTTCTTACCAGCGTACCGGCGTTATAACCATAGCTTTCATCTTCACCCAGACCATAAGTGATTGCAGTAAATGCAGAATCACTTTCTACGTAACTCTGTGCTTTCGTTGCATCCCAACGTTTTACTACTACCGTGTAACCTGGCAATGACGGGTGCGGATATTTGTAGTCGAACAATGTGCTGTTATCTATTTTCAGACTGCTCACACCATTGGTCGGAATGATCAGGGTCAGGTAGTTGGTAACAATACCTTCTTCAGTATTACGATAGAAACCAAGCTTTTTAATACCCTGTTCAATCGGGCTGAGATAAATCATCTCAGGATCACCGTAACCATCGGTATTAAAACATCTACCCCATGAAGCCATATACTGTGCCACCATAATTGGCTGATCAGCTTCAATATAGGCTGGTTCTTCACTTACATACTGGTAGAAGCGACCTTTATTCAACCCGGTCAGTAATACGCCATCTACCTTCACTTTTGTAGCGGGATCCTTTACCATAATCCTGTACACGTTACCCATCATTTTGGACGGATCTTCATCAGTGGATGTAGGAGCTGTCAGATAGCGCTTACCCCAGGCCTGTGAAGGGAAACACTGCTGAATAAAGTTATCTCCGTTACCACCACTGCCCGTAGGATCACAGCTAACGCTGGTACGGCTGTTACCAGAGAACACGGCGACCGGATAACATTTACCGGCAGAGTTAGATACTGATCTGAAGATCGTACCAGTCACATCATAACCGGTGGTTTCATTTACTCTTGCACCCATTACCTGATATACCTCCCCCTTATTCAGGGTTACGGTAAATGGCACGTTGGCTGGGTGACCGGTAGCTGTCGGAACAGACGGCGTAATCTCTACCACTGTATTTGGCTGATCTGCGATCACATACGCCCATGAGTAGTCACCGCTACCATATACCTGGTTATAACCCAGCGCATAATATTCATATCCATAAGTACCTACCGGCAGGAGCATGGTGGCGCCAGAGGACTGGTTACCATAAATATGCGCATATGCTACAATCGGTTTATCACTTTCAATGCTGATACCTCTGTCAAAGAGACCTTCGGATACCAGGCGGGCATCTTCCAGCCCATTTTTCGGTATTCTGTCTGTTGATAAGGTTGAATTCGCATCCAGGTGGTAATGTCTGATCCAGCTGGTACCATTCACTTTCACCGTAACGTCCGCGGCTTCCTGTGCACTCAGATAAAGCACCATATCCTGATCGTTACTACTGAAGAAGAACTCGTGGTGACCATATGCCACCCAGAAACGGGTACCTCTGTTGGAGCTGTCAGCCGGTGGTATCACGACAGGAACAACTGCTCTTGCGCTATCTACCAGACCTGTGAATTTATCAAGGAAGCTCAGTTTGGATTCGGTGATATAATTGTTGTATTCATCTACTTTACTACTGTCGGTCACCAGCCACTTGTCATCTGTATCTGTTCTGCCTAATCCCAGCTGTGATTGTTGTCTTACAAACCCCTGCCATGGATCCATGTAGAATGTCTTCACAGAGAAGTCGTATGTACCGGTACCGCTTGTTGTCACATCATTGTAGAAGTACATTTTTTCCACAGACGCATCTACATTCGGCGGCACGGTACCCGTATATCTTCTGATATCCACAGTAGCAGGAACCGGCGCACCTGCGGCCCAGGTGATTGACATTACGCTATCAGAACCCATCATAAAGTGCTGGGTAGTACCGGCAGCAGGCGCTGTAGGTGTAGCGGTCAACAAGGCTGGTGTGGAAGTCGGCACGAACTCATATGCACCCAGGTCAGGTACACCGTCCTGTAAGGTGGCAGACCTCGGCTGACCTTTGATATCATGATCATTGAAAGGAATCTGTACACCACGGCCATTGAGTGCCCATACGCCAGGCGCATTCAGCACCGGACTACCATCAGTCAGGTTCAGTTCCGGCTTGTAGAAGATAGAATGTATATCCAGTCCGGTATGTCCTACCCATGAAGCCAGGGTAGCATCTTTATACAGAGAGGTAGAAGCCAGTACTGCACCGGAAGAATAGATCAGGTTATAGTCTGTATTCTCTCCTGCTACACCACCCATATCCAGGGCGATGCCTGCTGCACCATGACTGAAGATGTTGTTTCTTACCACTACACTGCTACCATCGTCATCTCTGAATCTGGCGGTGATATTGGTAGTTTTACCGGAGAGGTCAGGAGATCCGTTATAGATCGTATTGTTATAGTAAGTCGCTGCCTTATCACCATCGACATACAGTCCATAGACTGTTTTGTTCGCTGTTACGAGGCTCACTACGTTGTTCAGAATACTGGTATTGTTGTTATCGCCGGTATATAAACCGTAGAGCGATGCTTTGTTGTTGGTCAGCGCGATCACCTTATTACCGATGATCTCGAAAGGCGCGTAAGTAGGCGTAGTACCCCATCTTGCCTGGATACCGTATATTTTGTCGCCGGATACTGTATTCAGGATGTTAACTGTATTCTGATTGATCTGCCAGGCGGTATCAGATTCGAAGACATAGATACCATAGCCGGAGCTACTCATATCACCATCCAGGTTGATAGTATTCCTGGTGATCTGCAAACGGCTGGTATACTGCGAATAGATACCCCATTTGAAGCTGTTGTTGATGATGTTACTATCGATCACATGATCCAGGGACTGACTCTGATCACCGAGACCATAGAAGTAAACACCGGCAGAACCATTTTCAATCGTGTTACCTTTGATTACGATGTTATTACCCACATAGTTTTCCCCGATGATAGCGGCAACATCTGTGCTGCTGTTGATCACATCCGGCGCAATGATCTTACAGTTCAGGATACTGTCGTAAGCAGCTGCTCCAGAGATAACAACGACTTTACCGTAGTTATTGTCTGTCGCCTTCATGGTGATACCATTGAAAGTAATATAGCTGGCACTATCCAGGCGGACTACATAGTTGGTATCATAAGGAGAAGCGTAGGTCAGTACAACACCTGTAGCGATACCGTTGGCGCTCCGGAAGGTAATCCTTGCATCAGGACCGGCGCCCGCTACTTCATGCATACTGATGTGCTCATTATAAGTACCTGCGGCGACATCAAATATGATAGCGCCATCGATACCACATTCCAGGGCTTCCACTGCTTTATTGAAGGATTGGAAGTTAGTCACACCAGCTGGTTTTGCCGGATCGATCGTATAATGACCTGCTGCAAATGCGGCGTTCATATTTACTTTTACCGCAGCAGAATAAGTAGTATCAGTACCACATACTACGATACAACGGAAGTAATTTTCGAAAGTGATCGGTGTAGCCAGTGTAGACACATACTGCCATTCACCGAAGTTTGTCCACGGACCGGTAGCTGCTTTCGCACGCTGCCAGTGATAGGTTTGCGTACCACCTTTGGTATTACCTGTCAGGTCCAGTCTCACTGTATCACCGAGACAAATACCACTGCCAGGTGTGGCTGTAGCTGTACCGGCAGTTGGTGGTGTGGTACATTTTGGAATATTGATTTCATATGCACCCAGGTCAGGTGTAGTCGTACTTCTTGTTACGCCGATGATATCTTTTGTCACACCTACTGGTATACCCGCATTGTCAAACGGAGAGATCACCGGTGCGTAGTTGCCATTAGGCATATCTGCGTAGATCGGTTCTACACTGATAGAAGCGATACCAAAAGGCGTAGCCTGCCAGGTCGCGATATCAGGCACCGTGATAGATTCTACTTTACCGATATAGGAGCGACCCGCTGCTTTAAGATAGATATTGTTATTACCGATACTCAGGATCTGCTGACTGGCATTACCCAGTTTAATACCGATCCTGTCGTATCTGTTACTTGTTTCGCTTCTGAGGCTGATGATATTGTTATTGAAAGCCAGACTGTCTGCATTACCGTCCAGCGAGAAGCCCAGTACGTCTGCGTCAGGAGAACTTTCTATTTCGATCGTATTATGATAGATACCGGTTTTATTGGTAAATCCGCCATAGATGGCTGTAACAGTTGATCCGCTGCCACCGGTAGCATGGATGATATTGTTTCTTACAATATTCCATACGTTACCTCTTGTCTGCTCCAGAGAGATACCTACGAATCCACCATAGGCGGTACTATTACCACCAAAAGGATTGATCACGCGGTTATTCTCAATGAGGAGACCGTTGTGTGTGGAAGATTTGATACCGTTAAAGTCACTCATACTGCCACTACGTGTAGGACGGCTGATGGTGTTACCCGCAATCACGGTATAAAGTGTACCATCTGTCAGGATACCGTTCTGCGTGAATTCGGAGATCTTATTATTCAGTATCTGGTTATTCATAGCCGGGTATTCTTCTTTACCAAATAATGTCAGTGCCGAATAACCACCTACGATATTATTTCTTTCTATCAGGTTATTATTACAATAAGAAGCGTTATAGCTTTCTGCTTCATCAGTACCACTACCATTGATCACCATCGCCACTCCTTTGGAATATTCCGTAGTGCTTACGATGATGTTACATCTGCGGATGATGTTGTTATCAGCATGGTCCATCAGCTGTATACCAACGCCGTACTGACCACTCCCGTCACCATTTACCGTCAGACTATCAATAATCACATAATCACTATGACGCAATTTGATCACTGCTCTTTCTGAGGATACGTCTGAGCTGTAAGCGATGGTATTACCGTTACCATTGAAAGTAACTGTATTTGTCGCGGATGCGCCTTTAATCGTATCCAGTATCATCTGTTCGTTATATGGACCGGAACCTGCCACCACGTTGAACACTACCGGGCCAGAGATACCGCAGGACAATGCATCCGCAGCAGACGTAAAGCTGGTGAAGTTGAGTGCGGAAGCCGGTGCATTTTTGTTGATGGTATAAGTCTGCGGCGCCATAGGTGGGTTTACCGTCAGCAATACCGGCACGGAGAAAGTAGTATTTCCGCTACAGGTGACTGCCAGGCGATAGTATTGTGTTGTGGTGGCCGTGATCGTCGTGTCCGGGCCAGACAGCACATTACCAATGGAAGTGAAAGGACCTGCTGCTGTTGCGGCAGTCTGCCACTGATAACTCTGCCCGATACCGATGGAGTTACCGTTTGCACCCAGCATGACATCGGTATTCTGACATACCACTGGTTTAGACAGTGTTGCAGTACCCGGTGCAGGCGGTGCTGTACAGGCAGGCGGGGTAAATTCATAAGCACCCGCATCAGGTGTAGTCGTGCTACGCGTAGCGCCTGTGATATCCAGGACTACATCTGCGAAAGCGCCTTTATCATCCACAGAACTATTCTGTGGTTTGAAATTGCCGGTTGAAGGATCTACAAATAATGGCGGTGCAAAAACAGAAGCTTGTTCACGGCCGGAAATACTCTGCCATTGTGCAAGCGTTGCGGCATCCTGTCCTTCATATCCGACAAAAGCATTCGTCACTGTATTCGCGATGAAGAACACGTTTCTGTCAGATTCCAGTCCGGAGCCCGCGCCATCTGTATACATGGCATGTTTCTTAAAGTTACCCGTCCTGGAAATGTAGATCAGGTTATTTTTAAACTGGAGACCACCTGCACCGTTATCAGCCGTAAAACCTTTTGTTGCGTAAGTACCCTGAGCGGCAGCACCGTCCAGGACGATGGTGTTATGATACAACCAGATATTATTGGAATAGTAACAGGCGATACCGGTAACATCGGCGCCGCTGTTCATATCATAGATCAGGTTGTTAGTGATTTTATTTTCAAGACCGGTGATAGCTACCACCATGTTAACGTTAATACCCGTAGCCGGCTGTTCCTGACCAGGCATACCTCCATATGGGGTATGGATACGGTTAGCGTTAACAATTGCTTTTGTGTTCAGTCCATTCAGTTCAATACCTGCGAAGTACCACTGGGTAGTTCTGGTCGGATTACTGATCTCATTACCTTCTACCAGTGTATTGAATGAGCCCTGCAGTTTTATACCGGTGTTGTGAACATCGTATATTTTATTGTTGATCACCTTGTTACCGGATACGGATGTAAACTGACCGCCAAACATGGCGATACCGTAATATCCACCGGTAATGGTGTTATTGCTTAAAGTATTGTTATCACACTTTGCATCTTCCTGTGTTGCACCAGGACCACCACTTAAAGTGATACCTACAAACTGATCGATGGTGGTTACCAGGTCACTGGTGATCGTACAGTTGTTGATGGTGTTATTATCTGCATCGTTTGTCAGGTGTACAGCGGTACCATATTGCTGGAAGCCGGTGCCTTCTGCTTTTATCTGCAGGTTATTCACCGTTACATAATCGATTCCATCCAGTTCCAGTACATATTGTTTTTTTGCATCGGCGGACAGGAAATGCAGCAATTCACCGTTACCATTGAAGGTAATCGTGCTGCTGGCAGATGTACCTGTAACAGCAGGAACAGAGACCTGTTCGTTATAAGGACCTGACCCTGCCGCAACATTGAATATTACATTACCGCTGATACCACATCTGATAAAATTGACTGCATCTGCGAAGGAATGGAAGTTATTGCCGGCAGTTGGTTGTCTGCTGTCAATAATGAAAGTACCACTCACCGGCGCAGGCGTTACTACCTGCTGACTGGCAGATGTAGCAGCGCTACCAGTGGTACAGGTTACTACACAACGATACCAGGTACTGCCCGTTTGTGTCACCGTTACACTTGGTAAGGTTGCAAAGCCGATGTTTGTCCAGGTCGTATTATTAGCAGAAGACTGCCATTGGAAAGTTAAACCGGAGGCGAGTGAAGTACCAGTCAGGGACAGGTATACTTTACCCGTTGCACAGAGTTCTGCTGCATTCGCTACTACCGTACCTGCGGCAGGCGTACCCGTACAGGCAGCTGCCGGCGTCCAGGTAAACAGGATATCAGGACGCGTATTCAGGTCGCCGGTGTTGGCGGTAGAAGTGGTACTACATTCTGTACCATCGTTCCCCCTGAATGTATGTGCCGCTTTATAAGGCATCATGGTGGTAAAGGCCACTTCCGGGTTCTCATTGCTGGTACCACCGGAAGGATCGCCGTTACATACCTCGACGATGATATTATCAGAACCATTCCAGGTAAGCGGCGTATTAAATGCGAACTTATTATAACCCGCTACCGGCAGGTAGTGGTTAGGACCGTATACCTGGTTAGTGACGGTTTCCCATCTGGTTTCATCCAGGTTATTCAATGTCACGAAACCTACCTTTATTACATAGTTTTCTATGATGCTCATACCACGCAGGTTCAGCACATTAAAACCCAGGGCACTGATATTACCGGCGCTCATACCTGCGGCCTGCAGGTCGGATGCGAGATACAGGTATTGTGCACGGGCGCCTTGTTTGTAGTCCTGCAAGGGGCATGGATACCAGCTGATCTCGCTACCGAAGGTGCTGGAGCCCAGTTTAATATCCTTGGTCTGGGACTTAACAGGCAGTATACCCAGCAGTGCTACTGCCATGAGCAACAAACTCCTGTAAAAAGAATAAGTAGAATACCGTTTCATGTGAATAACTTTCTTTTTGGATTGTTAAAACCAGGATATCCAGGATTTTCCGTCTTTAGCGCTTACCATATCGTAACCGCTGTTCGTTTTTACCAGGTAGAATCCGTTGGAGTCTGTGATCTTCGTAATGGTGTTGGAGACAGCAGTCTCTCCATCCGGCAGTTCTCCGAGTATGCCCAGGTACGGGAATATGATGCGGCCGTCTGTCTTGAAAGTCGGCGCGCTGAATGCAGGCCCGTATTCGATGTATTGTCCGGCCTCAGTGCGGGTTACAAAACCTAAGAGGTCATACACTGTATTATCGCTTGTGCCGAATTTCGGATAGAATACAACAAAGGAATAGTTAGGCAATTGCTGAATGCCATAGGCATCGTCAATACCGTCTACGTGAAATCCATCTACGGTTACCCAGTAGCTACCTGCGTCTACCTGCTGTTGCCACCAGCTCTTAGCAGCCTCTTTATCTATTACCAGCGGTTTAGCAGTTTCTTTGATTGTACCGGTATTACCATTGGCGGTAAAACCCAGTGTAGTCGTGGATGCATTCCAGGTAACATTGTCAAAGCCGGTCAGCGTTTCATTACCTGTACTGATTGCAGGAGAGAATGCTACACCGGTAGGTGTATAGTAGAAACCAGTGCTTGCTGTATGGTTATTGCCCCCTTCATCTACCCAACTGATTGTAATGGTTCTGCTGGCAACATCAAAAGACACATCATATCCTTTACTGTTAATGGTGAGGCGTTTGAAGTAAGTGAGGTAGCTACCTATTTTATCGATCAGGCGATTACTCTTTTCAGCGCTGTAGGCATTCTTCTCTGCTTCTGTTGCTTTTACCAGTACCGCTCTGCTGCCATGATATCTTCCTTTGAGTACAATGGAGTCTCCGCTCATTCCTTCGATAGAAAATTCAAAGTCAGAATACAGTCCCTCGCCATACACACCCCCATTTACGGATCCGTCAGGATCGCTCAGCAGGTGTATATAGGAGTAGGTATCAAACAGGAGACATGGTTGCTGCAATGCCTTCAGGCGATAGCTGCTTTCTGCCATGGTCACGGAAGATGCCGAATCAAAATCCGCATACATCTTCACCCTGTTGGAATCATTGAACTGAAAGTAAAAGGAGAATATTCCATGCTCCAGACCGGAAGGATATACCAGCCCTTTCCAGCCGTATGGCGCTGCCACCAGCATATCGTTATACTTTTTCAGGGTATCGTTCAGGCGGGTATCGGGAGGAGCGTTGAATACGTCTTCATCCGATTTCTGGCAGGCTGCCAGTACGAAAAAGGTAAAACATATCAGGAGTAAGCGTTTATACATAATATCTTGCGTCTTTTCTTTGTGTTTTGAAATGATTGTCAACAGCTGTTAGTAGATCAGTGACTCCACTGCTTTCCGCTTCTTCGTCTGCAGACTGTAGAAATCTATTTTCCAGGCTGTTTTAAAGTAGGCCACGACCATGGCTTCTTTCTGACGCAGGGCGGATATTGCCTGGGCCTGTGTCACACCGCTGGCGGCCGTACCTTCCGGTATGCTGGCAATCAGCCTTTCAAACCCTGCGCGTCCGTCCGTCAGCATCAGGGAGATCATTTCCACAAAGTCATCATCAAAACCTGACATGGCATATGGGGTAATAAAACCATTAGCATGTGCCTCGTCATCGCTGATATTCGTCCAGTTGGCAGAATAACGCCCTGCAGAGATGTTTTTAAAGGCGGGCGGGTAAAGTATCGTCTGATGAAGAATATGCCCGAATTCGTGTTCTATTACGTGAAAGATCTGCTTCAGCGTCGCTGAGTCAGAAGGCTTGTAATTAGGCATACCTTTAATGCGAAAAGAATTGATAGAATAAAGCACCACTTTACGACCACCTTCAGCGGTACCTAAAGTGATGGTGCCGTTATCCACATTCCAGCTGGCACTACCACAAAGGATCAGGAATTTCGGGCTGTTCTGACGGAAGAATTCAATACCAGCTTCCTGTACATAGGTGTCAATCCATACTTTTTTAATAGATTGCAGGGCTGGTTTTACCATTGCTTCCTGCGGCGGTACCAGTGTTTTGTTCAGGTCAAACTCAAACTGGTCCCATTTGTATTTGGCTTCAATGTTATACGGTACGACCAGGGTATCGTACAGCCATTTGTCAAGCGCTGTCTTTTGCCAGGTATCTCCACCCAGTCCCGGAATGTCTTCCAGGTTACTGAGATCGTCATCTTTTGCACATGCGGCCAACAAGGCCAGCGTCAGGAGAAGGAATAATGTCTTTATATTTTTCATGCTGTTTGCGGGATAAATCCTGAGAAATGTTTAGCGGGGATTTAATGGAAGTCCGGATGTTTTTGCAGATACCGGTATCTGGAAGACCCTGCGCGGATCGTCTGCTCCGAGTATCATCGTCTGTCCCTGACTGGTTACATGTGTAACGGGTACTTTGTAACGCATCAGGTCAAACCAGCGCGTACCTTCCTGTACGAATTCCGCTCTTTTGAAATCCAGTACGGCATTTAACAGTGCGCCTTTACTATCTGAAAGACCATAGTAACTTTTGCACTTCGCCAGTGTCACAACATCAGCACTTGCATCGTAATTGGTGATACGGGTACCGGCGTAGGTATTCAGATCAGCAAGAACAGCGGTGGTATTCCCCAGTTGTGCATTTGCTTCTGCCCTGTTAAACAGTACTTCTTCTGCAGTGAACAAAGGCACCATGGTGTATATGTAACCAATGGTCGCATTCACAGATTCCTTTACAAAATATTCACTCAGCTTAGGGATGAAGTAATCGGCAGTACCATAGGTATATGCCGGAAAGCACCAGTCTCCACCGGTTACGTTGCTCCCCATGATTGCTCTGTACATCGGAAAGTTCATACCAAAGCGGTATTGCGCCAGGTTACGGCCGTAGCTGGAATTGGTTTCTACCAGCAGGAAGTTGGCGTTCTCGCTGGAGTTAGAATAGATGTTGAACAATTCCAGTGGAGAAAGGAATACGTAGGAAGTATTCCATGGACGCAGATAGCTCACTGCCTGGCCTGTTGTGAAAGCCATATCCGCATAGGTAATCACTTTCTGATAGTCGCGTTTGTAGAGGTAAAATCTTGCCGCAAAAGCATACGCTGCTTTCTGGTTGAAATGGTACTTAGGCACCTTGTACTTATCATCGCGGATCAATGGTAAACCTGCCAGCAGGTCTTTCTCAATCTGATCGTATACATAAGCGACCGTTTTCCTGTCGTACTGTTTGAATACTACTTCTTCCGGCTCGGTAACATATGGGATGCCCATATCTGCATTAGCGGTTGTTGCATCATAACTTCTGGAGAAGATATTCACCAGCATAAAATGTGCATATGCGCGTGCTACGAGTGCCTCCCCTTTCTGACGACTATAAGCAGCTGTATCCTTTGCATTTTCACAGGCGATCAGGGCATTGTTAGCTGCAGCGATAGCGGTATAGGCAGCCGCCCAGTAATATTCAGGAGAATCCTGGTTGATGTTCTGCACATCATCAAAATAGAAAGGGTCTCTATTGGTACGTACGTCGACACCAGTACCTTTATCGGCTACGTTATCTGACATGGCTTCACAGAAAGTCATATAGTTAGCCTGCGGATAAGCAGTACCCAGCAACTGACTCACCTTTTCAGGAGTATCCAGTTGTGTCCAGGTACTATCCGGTTGCTGATCGAGATATTTTTTACATCCGGTTACGGACGGGAGAATAGCCAGGAGTATATATAGCGCTTTTCTTTGCATAAGGTCTGTTTTTAAATGCCCACTTTAAGAGATAATGTAAACTGCTTCTGTATCGGCTGCGCCACACCTCCGGCGTTGAAGAACTCAGGATCCTGTCCTTTCAGTGTTTTGTCCGAATAGATCAGCCACATGTTATTCGCAGCAGCTGTTACCAGCAGACTGCTAAAACCTGTTCTCTTCAGGAAGCTGGCCGGCAGCAGGTAAGTCATGGATACTGTTTTCAGACGAACAAAATCTCCTTTTGCTACACGCGCTGTTGAATAGTTATAGTTGTTGTAAGGATATGCACCACCGAGCAGTGTCTGCTCATATGCGTCGAGTATAGACGGTACATCTGTTTTAGTCTCATCTTTCGGCATTACCCAACGGTCATAGAATTCATTTGGCATCGCGTCAAGATCAGAATAAGCTGTTTTGAAAGCAGGATACAGGCGGATCTTGTTACCCCACTGGTAAGTCATGAATACATTCAGGGAGAATGCTTTGTAACGGAAGGTGTTGTTCAGACCACCTGTTACCGGCGGATCTACAGGTCCCTGGTACACCAGCGTACCGGTTGCATCATCCTGCAGGTCTACGTTTGAACTGGTCTTACCATCCCCTGTAACGAAAGTCGGCACACCCGTGCGCGGGTCCAGCCCTTTGTAGTCGAGAGAGAAGAGGCTGCGTACAGGATATCCTTCTTTGTTACCACCTTCAGCAGCTACCAGGTCAAAGATAAGCGGGGAGTTTTTCGCGTTGGTGATCTTGTTGGTGTTATAACCGAAGGTCAGGTTGGTTCTCCATCCCCAGTGTTTTTGGCGGATTATCTCGCCACCTACCATCACTTCGATACCTTTGGAAGTCATGTCTGCATAGTTGGCTGCCTTGTAGAGTTCACCACCGATACCGGATGTTTTGATAAGGCTGATCAGGTCAAAACTTTTACGGCTGTAAAGGTCGAGGGTCATGTTCAGGCGTCTGTCTAAGAAACCGGCTTCTACACCCACGTTGGAAGTATATAACTTTTCCCATGTTAATTCAGTGTTTTTCAGGTGCGCCAGCTGGATAACAGATTCCACTTCATTAAGGTGTGCACGGCGGCTGTTCACCGTCCGATAAACGATGTTAGAGTTGGTAGCAGGGCCCATACTTGCAGTCAGTCCATAGCTGGCGCGTACGGAGAGATAATCTACATGACGGAAGTCACGCATGAAGTCTTCTCTGTCCAGGTTCCAGCGACCGGCGAAGCTCCAGGTAGGAAGCCATCTTGCATTGGAAGAAGCACCCAGACGGTTGGAACCATCGTAACGGGCATTAGCGCTGATGCTGTATTTATCGGCATAAGAGTAATCAGCAGTACCGTAGAAAGCGGCGAACCTGTCATAGTCACGCGCCATACCATAATAGGGGAAGTTGCTTTCAATGGTTTGTTTCAGTACACGATAATCGATGTAAGGCACACCGCCATTGTTGTACTGGTAACCATAACCCGTGCTGGATGCATTTTGTCTGTCGGCATATTTTACCTGCTGACCTGCCAGGATGTTCAGGTTATGATTGCTACCGAAAGTAGTTTTGTAGCTGAGGGTATTACGGAAGTCATAGTTTACCAGCTGGTCTTCTGTTCTGTTATAGAAGCCTCCTTCTGGTAATACAATCACCGGCGGGGCATCCGGGTTCTCCGGATCACGGTACAGGAATTTATTATTCTGCGCGATAGTGGCATTGTCTGCCGCTCTGTAAGCGTTAGCCATGTTGGCGTCTTCTGTGATCTGATGTTCACGGGAAGACTTCACATAACGCAGTGCACCTACAAATTCCCATTTCAGTTTATCTGTGATCTTCCAGCCCAGATCTCCCTGCAGACGCAGGTCCATTACATTCAGGGACAGGTAGTTATTTTGCAGTTCGTTAATGATATTGAAATCAGCGAAGTTGCGTCTGAAGTATTCCAGGTTACCTTTATCGTCATATGCTCTCAGGGTACGGCTGGTATTCAGTGCGTAGCTGAAAGGGTTGATATCGAAGTCACGGTCATACTGACCTTCTACTGGATTACTATTACGCGTGAGTGCGCCCGGCGCTCTCTGCTGACGTACAGAACCGAGTGTAGAGAAACCGGCAGAGAACCGGTCAGAGAATTTATAGTTGTTACGGTAGTTCAGGGTATAGCGATGTACTTTATCTGCTATTGTCCAGCCGTTATCACCATAGTAACTGGTGGAGAAATAAGATTGGGAGCGATCCGTACCGGATGATACGCTGATAGAATGTTCCTGTACAAAGTTGTTGCGGAACAGGATATCAAACCAATCGGTGTTTGCTCTGCCATATTGCATCAGGAAAGCTTTGCGTGCTTCAGGCGTATTCTCCAGTCCGAAGTGGCCATTCACGTCGGTCTGCAACATATCATACATCTTTCCGTATACGCCTACGTCGCCACGGGAAAGAATATCGGATGTCAGCACACCTTTACGCTCAAGCTCCGCCAGCACAGACATCTGTCTGGCGGAGTTCATGATATTAAAGTTTCCATAGGTAGGTTTCAATTGTGTACTGAAGTTGCCGCTATAGGCGATAGCAGGTTTACCTGCACGGCCTTTTTTGGTAGTGATCACCACTACACCGTTCATTGCGCGGGCGCCATATAACGCCGTTGCGGCAGCATCCTTCAGGATATCGAAACTTTCAATGTCATTAGAGTTCAAACCTGCTACAGCAGAACCCAGCAAGGTGGTAGGGTCTCCGCTGGACAACTGATCGTTGGAGATATTGGCTACATCTTCCAGTACCACACCATCTACTACCCACAATGGTTTGTTATCACCGTTGATAGAGGTAGCGCCACGTATACGGATCTTAGGTGCAGTACCAAATGTGCCGGACACGTTCTGTACAGACACACCCGCTACACGGCCTTCCAGCATACGGCTTACATCTGCCACACCATTTATCCTTACGTCTTCTGCTTTGATAGATACGGCAGAACCCGCGAATTTCTTCTTATCAATATTCTGGAAACCAGTCACTACTACTTCTGATAATGAACCTTCCGTACCACTGAGCAGGACGTTCACTACAGCCTGACCAGTGAACAGTACGACCTGAGCTTTCTTACCAATAAAAGAAAAACGTAAGCTATCACCGGAACGGGCGCTCAGTGTAAAATTACCATCAACAGTCGTCACGGTACCTTTTTTGGTAGACAGGTTGACTACTGATACATTAGGCAGGGCTACTTTCTCTTCCGCACCGGTCACTCTTCCTTTTGCCAGACCCATAGGCATAGAATCTCTTACGATACGGCTGTCAGCCGCATGGTTGGTTCCGGCAGCATGTGCTGCGCCGGATAGTAATAGCAGTATTGTAACCGTAATAATTCCCCTCCGGCGCTTTTTTAGAGACGCCGGCAATTGATTACCATGTATAGGTAATGTCATATGTATAGCTGATTTACTGAAATGATCCTGGTTGTAAAAAATATCTTCTTCTGGTTGCTCCTGACCCGATAGTGTGACGTACTATCCGGCTTTTACTGTTCCACGCGTTAGATTTAGCTGTAACGAATTAACATTCAACTGTCAATACCCCTTTAGAATGTTGCGAACTAGGCTCGTTTTTTCAAAAGCTAAAATTATTCAGTTGGGAAGGTTATTGCATCCGGGTAAACCGCCTTTATAGAAATTAGCGGTAAACCACTATTTAATTCTTATCTTACTCCCCGGAATCAGCCAAACTTTATATTCGTAACGACACTATTTTATAGGAAATCCTTTGTTGCAACCAGAATCTATTTCGTATCCTGTAATAACTGTCAATTTTACAGGAAAAATTTGCCATGATGCCACAAGGAGAATGAAATGACTTCTAATGATGGGTAACCTTAGTAACCTGTTCCACGGCAAGATCCGTAGGACGCTGCTTTTCGTGCTGTTACTTTTAACGGGTAACGGCTTATCCCTTAGTGCCCAGACGGTAACTGACCAGTTGTCACGGAGTGTCACGCATTCCGGGACCAGTATAAAACATGTGGACAGTCTGTTAAAGCTTGCCGGCACAAAAAAAGACACTGCTACCAGCAATGCCGTTCGCCTGTATTATATGGGGATGGAAGATGCCCGCATGTTAAAGTATAATAATGGCGTCGCACATGCGCTGGCAGGTCTGGCACTTTGTTATAATAATAACAATGAGAAAGATAAGGCCCTGTCATGTGAGCGGCTGGCCCTGCATTACTGTGAAGATAACCAGGAAGGACTGGAGATGCGGGTGAACATTTACCTCTTTATGTCGCAGAGTTTTTATTATAAAGGCAAGTATGATTCTTCCGCCTACTACCGTTATGCAGCGCTGGACCTGCTGGAAGCGAATAAGGTAACCGACCGGCGGATGCAGACACGGGTATATTGTAGTCTGCTTGATTTCTGGTTGAATATTAATGAAAATATCCAGAACGACTCGCATATTCAACAGATCATGGGCCATATCGACAACCTGATTGACAGCGCCAATATTAAGAAGGATACCACCGCACTGATGATGCTTTACTATTATAAAGCAGGCTATTTTAATAACATCGTTCAGAACGACTCCGCCCGTTACTACTGTGCCTCTGCCATCCAGATGGGAAAGGCAACAAAGATCTCCGCCAGTATGGAAGCGGGTCTGCTGATCAATACCGCCCTTACCTACCTGGATGATAAGAATCCGGTACCTGCTATTGAATACCTGAAAAAGGCAAAAGCGCTCTTTCCGGCGAACAATCCTATTCCCAACAGGCACCAGATCTTCGCAGACATCTGTACCGGTCAGGCTTTCGTGATGCAACAACAGTATAACAAAGCCATCACCGTTACATTACCGGCACTGAATAATGCTGAGGAGCGACATATGGTCCACCTGTTGGTAGGACGGGGAAACCAGGTACTGGCAGATGCCTATGAAGCTGTCGGACAGTATAAGAGTGCGGCAGAATACAGAAAGGCTTACACCATTATCAGGGATAGTATGATGAAGGTGGAGAAACTGGAACTGGTATTCAACCTGGAAATGAAATATCGTATTGCGGATAAGAATAAGGAACTGGCAGAGAAGCAACTGGCGATTACCCGTAATGAAAGCAGGATCAAGACGAAAAACATGCTAATTATTGCAGTGTCTTCCGGTTTGCTGCTGATACTGCTGATCAGTGTGCTGATATACCGTAATAATCTGCATAAACAGAAATTACAGCTGGAGAAGATCCGGAACCTGCGGCAGGAATTACAGATCAGTAATTTGCAGGCGATGATAGCAGGAGAAGAGAAAGAGCGGAGCCGTATTGCCCGTGATCTGCATGATGGCATGGGTGGTACACTAGGTACGATCCGTACGCGCCTCAGCGCTATCTTCCGCAGATATACCACAACCGATGTGACAGAAGATTTTAAAGAAGTATTACACCTGCTGGAAGAAGCGTCAGTCGAACTCCGTAAGACGGCGCACAACCTGATGCCGGAAATATTGCTCCAGGAAGGACTGACAAAAGCCACGGCACTATTCTGCGAACGCGTCAGGAAAGGACATACGCTGGAGATCACTTTCCAGTCCATCGGCGCCCACACCGGACTATCATCCGCAGAAGAACTGACTGTTTACCGTATTATACAGGAACTTGTGCATAATATCCTCAAACATGCGAATGCAAAACATGCCATCGTTCAGATCGCCTGTCATGAATCACAACTTGCTGTAACTGTAGAAGATGACGGTAATGGTATGTTATCATCTGCACAATCTGACGGTATCGGATTGAAAACTATCCGGGAACGCGTAAATTCGTTAAACGGGGATTTACATATAGAGAGCGTACCTGGCGAGGGAACCAGCGTACATATAGAAATTTCGATTAAACATAATAATACTGCCAGACATGCCTATCAAACTAGCGATTGCTGACGATCACCCTATTGTAGCTAATGGCATCTGTAGCATATTACGTGATGCTGTCCATGTAGAAGTGACCGACATCTATACCAATGGAAACACCCTTTTAAAAGGTATCAAGGAAAGACAACCGGACGTCCTGCTGCTGGACATGCACCTGCCGGATATGAGCGGCCCAGAGCTGGCGGCGAGTATCCTGAAAAACTATCCGCAGGTACGTATTCTTGTACTCAGCAGTTCTGATGTACTATTCCTTGTCAAGAAAATGCTGAAGCTTGGTTGCATGGGATATCTGCTGAAAGAGTCAGACGATGTTACGATCCTGCAAGCCATCGAAACAGTACAGAAGGGGGGGCAGTACCTCTCTCCTGCCCTGAATCAGCAACTGATAGAGGATATGTTCCGGAACAAGAAATCGGAGAAGAAAAACACGGCCCTGACCCGCAGGGAGAAGGAAGTTCTGCAACTGATTATCGACGAACATACCAACCAGGAAATTGCCGACAAATTGTTTCTGAGTCTGCATACAGTTGAAAACCATCGTATAAGTCTCCTGCACAAACTGGAAGTTAAAAACACGGCAGGACTGGTAAAGGTAGCCCTACAGACGGGACTGGTTTAGAATGGGTTATATGCTCATTATTTCGTAGTATCGTATAATGAGTAAACGGACCATCTTTAACAGTCTGCTGTTATTATTGCTATCCATAGCCATATCAGCACCTGCACAGAAAAAGAAAAAGGAACATAAGAAGAAAGATAAACAGGAACAATCATCCTCCGGAAAAAAGAAAGTACAGCCAAACGCATCTGTCCAGCCGCAGGTACTGGGGATCGTACAAAGTTCGGCCATTCAGGAAGCTTCCGGTCTTGCTGCCAGCAGGGCGCTGCCGGGTTACTTCTGGACACACAACGATAGTGGTAATAAACCCGAGGTCTATCTCCTTGATAATAAAGGGCAACTGATCAGCACTATTCAGCTTGAAGGCATCAAAAACCGTGATTGGGAAGACATAGCGGAAGGCGCCGGCCCGATTCCACATAAGCAATATGTATATGTCGGCGATATTGGTAACAATATCCGTCTGGACCTGCATACCCGTATTTATCGTTTTCAGGCCCCTTCCCAGGCACCAGCGAGCAAAACAACAGTCAAGCCGGAGACACTGCAGATCAGCTATCCTGATGGCCCCAGAGACGCAGAAACGGTCATGGTAGACCCGATAAACAAGTTCCTGTATGTGGTAAGCAAAAGAGAGAAAGCGGTAGGCATTTATAAAACGCCGCTGCACTTCAGGGATGGTGAAAAGGTGGTTATGCAGAAAGTAGGTACTGTACCTTATACCTGGATCACTGCGGGTGATATTTCACAGGATGGTAGGCATATTGTGATCAAGGATAAAAGCCTGGTGTATTACTGGAGCCGGCAGGCAGGGGAAACGGTGGAAGCGGCAATGGCCAGACCGGCAGTTAGCTTGCCATATGTACCCGAGCAGCAGGGAGAAGGTATTGCCTTAATGCCGGATAATTCGGGCTATGTGACGATCAGTGAAGGAAAGAACCCGGCGCTGAATTTTTACCCCCATCGGTTCTAATCTGTTCAGTGACGATGATATATACTGGCCATCCTGCTATTAGGCAATTAAAGCAGGGTGGCCATTTTTTAAAACAGCACTATAAATATCGCTTCTATAAGTCCGCCTATCAGCTCCCCGAGGAGTTCGCTCCATAACCACTTCACAATATGTCCTGATCCCCGGAGTATTGTCCGGCCAAATTCCACTATGTTGTTATTGTTATTCACATTCCTGTTATTAAATCCTCAAGATAATAGTTTGTGCTATCTCTACTGCTGAGCAGGTAACAGTGACTTGTCTACTATTTCCAATGAGACACATTTTCAAGTTGTTACAATTTGTTAAAAAAAATTGTTTACTCCTGCGCAAATAGGTTGCACACATATAACCGTTATTTGTCCTTGAAAACTATAAGCATGAAAACTATAAAACATGAACAAATTCGAACGATTAAAAGCCGAGTTAGAACAAACCGGCAAAGGAAAGATGAAGGCATTTGGCAGCTCGATGTTACCCATTCTTAAAAGCGGCTCACAACTGACCTTCGAAAAAGCCAGCGAATACAAGATCGGAGACATTGTATTCTGCAAAGTAAAAGGGCATTATATCGATGCGCATAAGATCATCAAAATTGACGCACATAAAGGGTACCTGATCGCCAATAATCATGGATTTGAAAACGGCTGGACCAGGAATATTTATGGCAGAGTCATCATCGGAGAATATCAGCATCATGTTATCTATGAAGCATCGTCTAGAAACAGGTAGTATTTATTCTTAACGGCAAGGCCGTTCCCCTTCCCTCAAAATAATATACCATTCTCCTCTTCCATATCATTTATCCACATTAGCCCCCTGTACTTTCACTTAATCATTCCCCGCTTAAACAATAGTTATACTATACTCATCTTACGTTAATGCTACGTTCAGAAGGCAACATTAGCGGAAGATATGTATAGGATAAGTATGGTAATAAAAAGAAAAACGCCTGGTAATGTTACCAGACGTTTTCAACTATTTATACTATTTATCAACAGCTCATTTCAGGTTAAATGTGTACTTACCGGGTGTCAGTACAACCTGATCAAACTGCTGACCATTCAAGGTAATACGTGTTGCGTTTTTATCATCTGTCATACCGGCTGGTAATCTTACCGTTGCACGTGAAGGTATTTCAACAGATAGTTTTATACTGTTTCCTTTACGCTTCCATTCTACTTTAATCATACCTGCACTGCTGGCATAATCCGCCTTTACAAAATTCAGTGCTTTTACAAACGCGGGTTGTATGTAAAAATGCTGGAAACCAGGCGCTGCTTCATCTGGACGGATACCTGCAAGTGTTTTATAATACCATGCACAGTAATCGCCGAAGAAGATGTGGTTATGGGATAATTCTCCCGGCCAGTCTTCAAACAAAGTAGTTGCACCGTTGGCAATCCAATGTGCCCAACCGGCGTAACCGGTATCAGTCAGCATTCTGAATGCCACATCTGCATAACCGTAATCACTCAGGGTAGGTAAAACATATTTGGTACCCATCACTCCAAAATCCGCATGGTAGTTACTACGCTGTACTTTTGAAGATAACTGTGCAGCTGTCTTTGCTGCTGCTTCCGGAGAAGCCAGTCCGTGGAATACAGCAGCACTTAATGCGGTCATAGTACTGTCTTTGTACACACCGGTATTTGCATCAAAATAGGTGCGGTTAAAGGCAGCACGGATGCTGTCGGCTAATCTGCTGTACGTTTGTTCGTCAGCCTTATTACCTAAGACACGCGCCATCTTTGCGACAAGTTCTGCATCAGTATAAAAATAAGCAGTAGAAGTCAGCGGCATGGGTGTTTTCACTAAAGACATCCAGTCATCCAGTCCATGTTTGAACAGGTAACCTTCCGCTCCTTTTGCTACAGCATCCGTATACTTTTTAAAGGCATCGTAATGCTCTCTTACCAGTGCAGTGTCATTATGATAGAGATACATATACCAGGTAACAAAACCTAAGGCACTGCCCCAGGCAGGACCGAATGTAAACTCTTCATTACCGGGGCGGTCATATCCCCATCCGTTAGAAGGAGCAATACCGGGCATAGCGCCGCTTGGCAACTGGGCGTCGCGTACATCATGCAACCATTTGCGATAGCCTTCTGTCGTCTGATAATTCCAGAGACCGATCTCTGTAGAAATATGTGCATCGGCCGTCCAGCCATTCTTTTCACGCTGCGGACAATCCGTAGGGATACTGAGGAAGTTACTGCGATAAGACTGACGGGCTGCTTCGTACAGTTTATTGATCATGGGATCAGAGCTTGTAAAATGCCCTGCTTCTTCAAACGCAGTACTGTAGAAAAGTCCTTCCAGTGAATGTACATTCAGCTCAAGCGGCTGGTCTGTTTCTATCTGCACATACTGAAATCCGTGGTATACAAAACGTGGGGTAAACACTTCACGGGCACCGCCTTTCAGGAAATACACATCGGTCTGAAAACGCAGTTCACCGGGCATACTACGCATATGCTCTGTGTTATGCACCATATCCAGTTCACCGTTTTTCAACACCTCTCCATAGTACATTGTTACCTTCGTACCGGCCTGTCCTTTTACGTTCAAGGTAGCCACACCGGCGAAGTTCTGTCCCATGTCAAACAGGTATTTTCCATTACCCAGGTTCTTCATGGATACAGGCTTGATACGGCGTATCACTTTAATAGAAGGCATGATCTGCTCATGTAACGCACCACCGGGAGAAGATGTCAGCAATACCTGTTTCCAGCCGGCATCATTAAAGGCTGTCTGATTCCAGCCGGCTACTTCCTGACGGGCATCATAGATCTCACCGGAATATAAACAGTTAAACTGGCTGGGACCGGTTGCACATTTCCAGCTATTATCCGTAGCGATTGTTTCCGTCGTTCCATCATCATACCGGATCACGAGATCCAGTAAGAGGCGTGGCGTTTTCCTCCATGGTGCATTCTGGAATCCCCATACGGCGTGCGACTGGATATTATACCATCCATTACCTAATTCGGCCGCGATGCTCTGTGTACCTTTGCGGGATAATAAGGCTGTTACATCATACACCTTGTATAACAGGCGTTTATCATAGCGGGTATATGCCTGTTCCAATACAGCATCTGTAACAGGCTTACCATTTACAAATACAATATGATACCCCACGCCGGCTACGTAGGCAGTCGCGCTGACTACCTTCTTATCCAGTGTAAATGTCTTTCTTAAATAAGGCGCCTTTGTAGCGGTGGTATCTTCCGTATTGGTGATCCAGCTGCCTTTCCAGGCGTTATACTGTGCGCTTACAATACTGGTAATCAGCAAGAACGCTGCGGTCAGAATAATTCTCAATGTCAGTTATTTTAAATTATGGTACAACAGGGAATGCAACAACTCTCACTTTCGTAAAACCATAGGGCACTAATGTGATGTTGTGCATAACGGTATCTACCTTCCCTTTATAGAACCCTTCCCTGTCGGTTGGAGGCTGATAAGCTACTCCGTTCATTACCTGCCAGGATGGGATCTTTTTGGCCTTTGCGGTTATTTCCAGTGGCGCATGTTTAAGGTTCCATACGAAACTGGAATCCAGCGGACGCTGTTTTGTCACTTTCATGCTGTCAGCAGCATGGCGGATATCATTGCGGCGCAATGCAAAGTTCCAGTCGCCGGTAGGATATACACTATAGTAAGCCCCTTCTGTCGGATCGGCGTCTTTTACCCAGCGTTCTTCCAGTTTTAAGGCATATACCAGCGGACCTCTTTCCACTGCACTGGCGTTACGTCCCCAGGTACCGGTTGTAATGGTCATGGGCAATTGCAACGTCAGTTCGTCTTTATCCTGCCATTCACGTTCGATAGTGATGATCTGGCCTCCTTTGTCTTTTCGTAAAGGCTGGCCATTGAGTAAGATCACGGCTTCATTACACCAGGCAGGTATACGCAGCTGTAACGGGAACTCCGTTTCTTTCTTTATAGCGATCTGAAACCGGATTTCTTCATTAAAAGGATAATCGGTGACTTCTGTGATGGTTACATCTCTATGCTTCTTTCCTACTTCTGCTGTCATGACACAGGGACCATATTCCAGTGCTGCCACACCTTTACCGGAGGTCTGATACCAGAGGTGAGAAGTGTATTTGGTCCAGCCCTGGTGCATATTGGCCAGGCAACAGGTATAACCGCTGCGGGCGCCTAATACGTTGCACATTTCGCGATCGAAAGGCAATGAGAAGTTGAATACCCCTTTGCTGATCTGCAACTGATTAGCGACCTGGAAATACTGTTTCTCGTTGTAGTCGTCCGTCGTCTGGGTAGGCAAGGCATTAAAGGCCATCTTTTCAAGTGCATCCATATAGAACACATCTCCTGTGATTGCACTGATATTTTCCAGGGAATACATGGCTTCAACGATGGCGCATAGCTCTACTCCCTGAGTAGGATCATTTCCATTGAGATCTTCATCTCCGGAAAAGATACCCATGGGCAGACCGTGAATAGTCATCAGGTCCTGCCAGCCTGTACGGAGGTGCTGCAGGTATTCCTGTTTACCGGTGCGCTGGTAATTAACTGCGGGCGCTTTTAACCCCATGGCGACATTCACGGCGTGTCTGTTCATCCATTGGGTGTTGTTCCGATAGGTAGTGGTATTGATCACCCAATCCCTGTTACCAAACCAGGTTGTCCAGGGAAAGGACTGTTGTTCGATCGTCTCCGCCAGTTCCAGCAGGTAATCATCTTCAGTAATGCTATACAGCCATTGGGCCATCATCACATTTTCAGCTCCGCGGGATTGCGCCCATTCTGTCCATTTACCTACCGGGGCTACTTTCAGTGCTTCCAGCTGATAACGGAAATACCTGGACATGAATTTGATCACGCGTTTGTCTTCTGTAGCGGAGTAATACTGCTGTAATACTTTCAGCATGACCATTTTAGGCCACCAGTCCTCTCCTTCTGCGGCATGCGCCGCATCGATATCCACCTGTCGGGTAATTTCAGCATTGGTCAGCGGACCAAAATAACCGCTTTTACGCTGGTGGTCCATTGTCCAGTTAACATAACGGAGCACCTTATCTTTCAGTACGGCGTCATCCAGCAGATAAGCGAGTGGCAATGCGCCGTCCAGCCAGTAAGGAGTTTCCTCCCAGCCGTCGCCACGGCCACCGAGCCAGCCGTTATCGTTTTTAATCTTGCTGTAATATTCATCCAGATGACCGGATGATCCCTTACGCATAATCTGCAGCTGACGTTTGAGCCAGCCCGTGGGTTTAACATTACCCAGGCGTAACGCTTCGTACGCGGGAGGAGTGTAGGCGCCGGGTGAGACCTGTTTGATGCCGGCTTGTGCCACCAGTGGTAACATGAAAACCACTGGAAGTGCACAACACACCATCCATTTAATTTTCATTTGTTTGACTTGAGTAGTGAGTAATATGGAATTTTAACGTGGGCTACAAAATAGGAAATCCTGCTTAATAATACACATTAAAAAGCAACAGAAATGCCCGCTACTGTGGAGACAGTATAGGATGGTTACTCAGTAAAAATTACTGGTTATGGTTTACAGCGATGGCGCATACAACAATGGCAACACGTCGGCAATATTTCCGACCTGTCTGAAATTAGGGTTGTCGATATGTACGTCTACATGTTCATGTTCCCAGGTGATGTGATAGGGAATATGAATGGCGCTTCCACCGATACCCAGGACAGGCAATACGTCTGATTTCAGGGAATTGCCGATCATCAGGAACTGATCAGGCGTGATATCCAGGTGTTTTAACAGTTTGCGGTAATCGCCTTCCTGTTTATCGGACATTACTTCTACATGGTGGAAATAATGCAGGACGCCGGAGTTACGCAGTTTACGTTCCTGGTCCAGCAGATCTCCCTTGGTAGCGACCACCAGGCGATAATGATCTTTCAGTGCGGAAAGTACTTCAGGGACGCCCTCCAGAATTTCTACCGGCCTGGCCAGCAGTGCTTTGCCATATTCGATGATCTTTTCCACTGCACTGATATCAATGGTTTTATTGGAGACCGTCAGGGCTGTTTCTATCATTGACAGCATAAATCCTTTAATACCATACCCGTACAGGGACAGGTTTTTGATCTCTGTCTGCAATAGTTCACGTGCGACGGTGTGCTGTGGTAAATAGCTTTCCATCAGTTGGCAAAACTCAGCTTCTGTTTCGCGGAAATAGGGTTCATTGATCCATAATGTATCGTCCGCATCAAAGGCAATTACTTTTATACTCATATATCTTCAGACTAGGGTTAATGCAACAAAAGTATTTAATAAGTATGGGTTTTCCGTGTTTTTTAACCATAAAAGTTCACTGCTGTACTGGTGCAGATTTTGTAGTAAATAACCTGCATATCAATAACATTTATCGTGAATATACTGCTTACAGGCGCAAATGGCTACATAGGTCAACGATTAATTCCGGTATTACTGGAACAGGGTCATCACATTACCTGTTGTGTAAGAGATAAGGACAGGTTTAACCAGCAGCATAACTATCCGGTAGATGTTATTGAGATTGACTTTCTGCAACCACAGGCGGCCACCTTTCCCCGCGATATTGACGTAGCCTATTACCTGGTACACTCCATGAGCAGCGGTGGACAATTTGAGGAAAAAGAAGCGGATTCTGCAAGAACATTTGTGCGGCTGATCAGTGCTACAAATTGCCAGCAGGTGATCTATCTGACCGGAATAGTCAATCAACAGGAGCTTTCCAGGCATCTTAGCTCCCGGTTAATGGTGGAGAATATCCTGAAAGAAGGGCCTGTTCCGCTGACAGCATTAAGGGCAGGTATTATTGTTGGCTCGGGAAGCGCCTCTTTTGAGATCATCCGGGACCTGGTAGAGAAATTGCCCGTCATGGTCACACCGCGATGGCTGAACACCCGTTGTCAGCCTATCGGTATCAGAGACGTCATTTTCTTTTTATGTGGTGTATTGGGGAAAAAGGACACCTATCACGCTAATTATGACATAGCGGGTCCGGAAGTACTTACTTATAAACAGCTATTACTGCAATATGCAGCGGTCAGGAAGCTGAAAAGATATATTCTTACCCTACCTGTTATGACGCCCCGGCTCTCTTCTTACTGGCTTTATTTCATTACATCTACCTCTTACAAACTTGCAGTCAATCTTGTTGACAGCATGAAAGTGGATGTAACAGCGAGGCCGAACCAACTTGCTGCAGATCTGGGCATACATTTACTCACTTACGAACAGGCTGTTGAGCTGGCATTTGGCAAAATAGAGCAGAATCTTGTGACAAGCAGCTGGAAAGATTCTTTTTCATCAGCTAACACACCTCAGACGTGGATGGATAACATTGAAGTGCCCAGTTTTGGTTGCCTGAAAGATGAGCAGCAGATTACCATTGAACAGGATGACACACTTGTCCTTAATAATATCTGGAGGATAGGAGGCAATAACGGCTGGTACTATGCAAACACGCTGTGGCGGATACGTGGTTTTCTCGATAAACTTGCAGGAGGTGTAGGGCTGCGCAGAGGCAGACGGGATCCCATAGATATACATGCGGGCGACGCCCTTGATTTCTGGCGGGTGCTGGTTGCAGATAAGAAACAACGAAGACTTTTATTATTTGCGGAAATGAAGCTTCCTGGAGAGGCCTGGCTGGAATTTCAGATAACGGAAAAAGACAATCAGTCTATACTAAGACAAACTGCTACATTTCGCCCCCGAGGCTTATGGGGCAGACTCTACTGGTTTACAATGCTTCCTTTCCATTACTTTATTTTCGGAGGAATGATCCGCCGGCTATCAAATGGAATTTTGGGTAAGACAAAAAAAATGTAAGATTGCCGTATCAACTTAATGCGAACTAAACATGGAAAATATTTTTTCCGCTGAGGGCCTGTTTACTATAGACTCGCTGATCAGCCTTTTGACTTTAAGCGTACTTGAAATTGTACTGGGCATTGACAACATTGTTTTCATTTCTATCCTGGCAGGCAAACTTCCTGCAGAAAAACAGAAAAAAGCACGTCGTCTTGGTCTGACACTGGCGATGTTTGTGCGCATCCTGCTGTTATTGTCTATCAGCTGGATCATGTCTCTCACCACCCCTCTTTTTAATGCCGGCGAATGGATAGGTATTCATTCCGAAAAATGGCTGGAAGCAACGGCTATTTCCGGCAGGGATCTTATCCTGTTGATAGGCGGCCTGTTCCTGATCTATAAAAGCACTGCGGAGATCCATGAAAAGCTGGAGGGAGGAGAACACAGCTCCGGACCAGTTAAACCTGCGAGTTTTACCCGTACGATCATCCAGATCCTGCTGCTGGATATTGTATTTTCCCTTGATTCTGTGATCACGGCGGTGGGTATGGCCGATCATATCCAGATCATGATCGTTGCGGTTATTATTGCTGTAGGCGTCATGGTGGTAGCGGCGGAAGGCATCAGTAATTTTGTGAATAAACACCCTACGGTGAAAATGCTGGCGCTTTCGTTCCTCTTACTGATCGGTGTTTCACTGATCGCAGAAAGCTTTGAGCAGCATATCCCTAAAGGGTATATCTATTTTGCCATGGCATTCTCTGTATTTATTGAGATGCTGAATCTGAAGATGAAATCAAAAAGTACAAAACCTGTACAGTTGCATCAGCCAAGGCTGAAAGACAGCGATCAGTAGCACTGGCCTCCGGTCTCATCTCCCGGAATTTGCTTACATTTAGCGCGTTATTCTTATACCCTACAACCTGAGAATAGTCCTGCTGTAAGCGGATTGGAGTGCAACGAACATTATGAGGTACCTGTTATATTTTATTTACGTCGGATGGCATTGGGGCATTGACCTGGCTATTTTCATTATCAGGCATGAAATCCGTGGAGAGAAGAAATATGGCATCCGTACGATTGGCACAGAAAGTCTGGCGACAGAAGTATCAGCAGAAGACAGGAAACATGTAGCCATGTATGAACCTGTGAATTATTATACTGCCACCTGGCTGCTTGATCATGTACAGGCGACAGACCTGTCCACCACACTGCTCGATGTAGGTTGTGGCAGAGGAAGGGTGCTCGCGATGGGTGCTGCATATGGCTTCCGGGCGCTGGCGGGCATTGACTTCTCTCCCCGCCTCTATCAGGCATCTATCCGGATGCGTGACACCTTGTATGACCGATATAAAAACATCCAGATCAATATAGCCTGTGAAGATGCCCGGGAGTACACCATTCCTGAGCATGTAGGCGTTATTTTTATGTTTAACCCCTTCGATGAAACCATCATGGAGGCATTCATAGGTAAGGTGAAAGAAAGTCTTCAGCGGCGGCAGCGCCCCCTGAAAATACTCTATGCCAATCCCCAGTGTAAGCAGCTATGGTTGGATGCCGGTTTCCAGGAAACCGACTCCTTTGTCAAGATGGAGATTCTTAAAGGTTGTATATTGGTAAATACACTTTCCTAACACTATTCATCTTCGCGCAGGCGCTCATCTGTATAGGTGATCTTCGTACGACCGTGCGGCCATGGCGTACCGTTTTCATCTACGCTGACAAATACCATTTTATCCACAGTCAGAATCACTTTCTGTGTGATCTTATTCCTGACCTGGCAGGCCAATGTCAGGGAAGTTCTGCCAAAATGAGTCGCCTTTATCCCCAGCTCTACAATATCGCCCTGTTTGGCTGAGCTTACGAAGTTGATCTCCGACATGTATTTTGTTACACATCTGTTGGTACCCAGCTGAATGATACTGTAAATAGCTGCCTCTTCGTCTATCCAACGCAGCAGACTGCCTCCAAATAAAGTTCCGTGTGCATTCAGGTCTTCAGGTTTTACCCATTTACGTGTATAGAAATTCATTGCTCAATAATTTAACCGTCCCCGGATATTAAGCGCAAAATTAAAATACAACGAGACAAATTACGAATGAATTTCAGGGCAGGTCTGCTGGCGAAGAAAATACGCGCATAAAAAAAACCGCTGCGAGAGCGGTTTTTTTCGTTGTCCTACCAGGATTCGAACCTAGACAGTCTGAACCAAAATCAGATGTACTACCATTATACTATAGGACAAACTATATCTTTAAAATATCTTCTTTCCTTTTAGCCACAAACCGATGTTTTCGTTTCCTGAAGAGATAAACAGATCAATATCTGTCTTAGTCCCTTTGTACTGCGGCTCACCGTGTTTTGGGATGGCGAAATTAGTATTTTTTCCTAATCTACAAAAAAAAGTTTTAAAAAATTAGGATTCGCCGACCACTTTTGTCACTTTCTCAGTGATTGCAGCAGGTGGAATCCACTCCATACAGGCATGATCACCGCGAAAACAGGGCTTATTACCAAATATGGAACAAGGACGACAGGAAAGGCTTTCCAGTTGTACGGCATTGTCCTCTGTTTGTCCGAAACCCATAAAGCCGGCAAAAGGATGCGTAGCACCCCAGACGGAAACGACCGGTACGCCAAAAAGAGAAGCCAGGTGCATATTGGCGGAGTCCATGCTGATCATGGTATCCATATTGCTGATGGTAGCCATTTCTTCCGGCAGACGGAACCTGCCTGCTACGATGATTGCTTCCGGATACTTTACAGCCAATGTGGTCAGTTGTGTGACTTCTGCGGCGCCCCCTCCCATCAGCAGTACTTTTGTCTGCTTCTTTTTCACGAGTGCCGCCAGCACTTCCTCCATTTTAGCCAGGGGATATGTTTTCTCCTTATAGGTGGCAAATGGCGCCAATCCGATCCACTTATCTCCGTTTTTGGGTCCGGTGACTTCCTGTATGGCCGCTGTTAACTCCTGACGGCCAAATACAGGCTGTTTTGGATAAATAGTAACCGGGAGCCCCAATTGCCTGAAAACGGTCGCATATCGCTCTATAGTGCTGGTTAAAGGTATCAGTACTTTTTCTTCCGGACGGGCAAGTGCTTTCTTTTCGGCCCTGCCTTTATCGATCGCAGCTACTTTACGGCCACTCAGCCGGAAAAAGGAACGTACGATCTGTGAGCGCAATACATGGTGAAGGTCAGCAACGGCGTCAATTTTATGCGCCTTGCTGATTTCCCGGAAAAGCCGGTACAGACCTTTAAATCCCTTGTGTGTGCCTTTCAGATCGGCCGGAAAAAAAGTCAGCCGGGGAATACCGGCACAAAGTGCACCCCAGTTCCTGTTTGATACGAAAATGATCTGTGTACCAGGGTTTTGTTCCAATACCTGCTGCATCACGGGAATTGTCATTGCTACGTCTCCCATGGCAGAAAACCGGATCGCCAGTATTGTTCTCAGTTTTTCAGGCATAAGTTATTTCCCCTTGTAGAGCACCGGATTTAAGGTAGGATCGTTGTACATCTTCATCTGCTTGTACACTTTCATATATTTTTTGCCGGCAGCAATGTCTTCCAGCAGCTGTGTAATAGCACCTCCCAGATCCTGACGTTGTTCCAGCAGAATATCCAGTTTACGCTGACAGGTATCCCGGTGTTCCGGTGTAGCATCCGGACGGGTCGCCTCTTCACGCATGTGGTAGATTTTGAGTGCCAGGATAGACAGTCTGTCGATGGCCCATGCCGGACTTTCCGTATTCATGGTAGCGCCGGCACCAGGAGTTATATTTTTATATTGATCGAGGAAATAGCTGTCGATATACTCCACTACATCAGTACGTTCCTGGTTGGAACGGTCAATCCAACGCTTGATTTCCAGTGCTCTTGCCGGGTCAATCAATGGATCACGGATGATATCTTCCAGGTGCCACTGCACGGTGTCAATCCAGTTTTTCAGATACAGCAGGTATTCAAAAGCTGATTTTCCATAAGGATTGTGGATAGGATGATGCACACTATTGTGCACATGATAATCAGCAATACACTGATCAAATATTTTATTGTACAATTCTGTAGACATGAGGCAAATGTATATAAATTGATGAAATTGTTTATAATAGACACTCAGACTACCGTTTCCATCCGCTGAAATCCGCTGCTGTTCAACCTTAACATTCAAGTAACATGTACTGCTTACATTTATTTTCCATTATAGCAACCATATATCAAACTCTATGTCTGATAACCCATCCAGGATACTCTTTGGTCAATTATTTGAAGCCAACAGGGAAAAGGTGTACCGGTTCGCATTCAAACTTACCGACGACCGGCAACGGGCGGAGGAAGTGACACAACAATGTTTCATCAAACTATGGGAAAACATCCATAAGGTGCATAAAGACCAGGATGTATTCCCCCTCCTATTCGTATTTGTAAAACATATTGTGATTGATGAAACGAGAAAACTATACCGTGAGAGAAAATCATTATCACAACTGTCATCCAACCAGGTCTCTTCTGACAGGGGGGATGAAGATACGCTGATGCGCAAAGAATTCACTGAACAGGTTCACAAACTGATCGAACAGATGCCGGAACAACGCCGGAACATTTATCTGCTTAGCCGCGACAAAGGGAAAAGTCACAAAGAGATTGCAGACCAGTTAAGTCTGTCGCCCACCACCGTAAGAAATCACCTCAACCTCGCCCTGCAATATATCAGGCGGGAAATGATGGCCCATTACGATATGTAAGTCAATCAACCCATTCCGATATGTACCGTAAACCCCTTACTGCCCTGACCTTATCTTTACTGCTCATTGCCTGTAAAAAAGATGATGTGGTCAAGCCAGAGGCCCCTACCGGACCTGTTACCCGGCAGGAGATCAATACCTGGATACTGGATAGTATGCGATATTTCTATTTGTGGAATAACGGACTGCCAGCCCTGGCGGATAGTCAGCCTGCTGCCGCAGCATTCTTTGCCGGACTGAAAGACAAGACAGACCGTTTTTCTGTCATCTATCAGCAGGATGATCCTTCCAGTCTTCCCAAATCCATGCTCTACTCCTTTGGCATTACCTTCAATGTCATCAGTTACCCGGCAGCGCCTGGCGGTGCAATCGGAGTGACCGGGCTGGTCGTACCAGGTTCCGGCGCAGCTATACTGGGTATAAAAAGAGGAGATTTTTTTACGGCCATCAACGGCACTACCCTGACAATTGCCAATGCGGCTTCGCTCAGTGAGGAGATATTGAATAGCGGCAATGCAGTACTCGGCATGGCCACCATCAATGGCAATACCGTACAGAAAGGAGCAGATATCCCCCTCACCGCACGGACCATCCGCGAACAACCGATCTACAAACAAAGTATACGGCACATCAACGGAAAGACCCTTGCTTATCTGTTTTACAATGCTTTTGACGATTATTACAATGCGAATGTGCTGAGTGCTTTTAAACAGTTTAAAGATGCAGGCGCAACAGAGCTCATACTGGATCTGCGTTATAATGCCGGAGGCAGCGTAGCCGGAGCTGCTTTACTGAATGCCCTGATCGCACCAGGGATTAATGAGAACAGTGTGTTTGCAAAATACAGCGGAAATAACAACATGGGACAGCGTACGGTTTCCTATAAATCAGCGCTTTCTGTGCCTGAAAGTGGTGGTCCTTTAGCCTTCAGCGGGCTATCATCCGGCAGACTGTCTCTACAACGTGTATTTATTCTTACTGGTCCGCAAACAGCTTCTGCTGCAGAACTGACGATCAACACCCTGAAGTCTTATATGCAAGTAGTCCAGATCGGATTGGGCACATTAGGAAAAGATAAAGCCGCAGTTATTATCACGGACATGCGTTCTCCACAACGCATCCCTTATACCATGCTGCCACTTACCTACAATCTTGCCAATGCAAAAGGCGAAGGCGGTTATGTCAATGGTATTACACCAGATTATCGCATAGATGAATTATCCGTATTACCACTATCACCCGTAGGAGATCCAGGAGATCCGTTGATTGCAAAAGCAGTTTCGATCATATCAGGAGGTGGCAGAGAAGGGGGATATCCGAAGACAGTGGTGCAAAGATACTTTGATGCACAAGCGACAGTTGCTGATAAAAATATGTTGAAAATACCAACAGCGATCAGATAAAAAAAGGTATGCTGTAGATACAACATACCACTTCGTGAAACATTCTAGGAGATGTTATCAGCGGATAACATCATATTGTATAAAGGGGTTAATGTCCGTCTTTAAAGTCGAGCTTTTTACCCGCATTGATTTTAGTAAGCTGCTGCTTCAGAATAGAAACGCCATTTGCCTCTCGTTTGTCTTCCTTTTACAGATACGATCTGACGCTGTCCTGGCAGGAAGGTGGTAGAAATATCTGTGAGCGCAAGTGCATCGCCCAGGTATTCACCTGTAGCTCTGTTTTTAAGTCTGATGATATATTGAATCGGCACTTCATTTTCAGTAACCGCAATTGTTTTCTGTTCAGGGTGTAGCTTATTCTTCTCCAGATTATCCCAGGATACCCCTGTGTCTTCATACTCTGCTCCGTTGAATCTGAATAAGAGTGCATCTACATATACATCATCTGCCTGTAATTCAACGGGCAGCTGATTAAAGAGAAAAAATACGCCTGAGTCGGCAGGTATATTTTCAGCACTACCGGTAATAAAACTCTGAATACCCAGTTCTGCACTGTATGCCAGTTTTAACGGCACACGATCGCCGGGAGCAGCAGTCAGCACAGTATCCAGTAAAAGGATATCAGTGCCTGCTTTTTTAAATGATATTGTACTTGGCAGGTTGGCGGCGAGCATCAACGGAGATGTCAGTCCTTTGGTTGTGCCTGCGGTAAGAGAATCTATTATTTTGTCCCCAACATAAATATCAACAGTAGTGGTACCAGGCAATGCGAGTAATTCTGCTGTAAAAGAAGCAAAATAAAATTCATTAACAGGTTCCCCTTTTCTGCAGGCTGCCAGTAACACAACGGCAGCTAATAAAATTACCTTTGAAATTCTCAGCATGTTTTTGTTTATTTTAAAGAAAGTGTGGAGAGCAATGCTCTCCACACTTATAACGAGATGACTATATCTTAGTTTCCGAAACGAGAGAAACCAACAGTCCAGTCAGCACCACCAAAGGTGAATGCACCTGCGTTGTACGTGAAAGCTTCGCCAGTAGACTGAGGGAAGAAACCAGCAGCAGTAGTTCCGAATGGAGCAACCAGTTTGATGTCAGTGTTAGGATCAGCAGATACGTAACCACCGTTCAGGTTTGTAGCCAGTGCATACAGTGTAGCTGAAGTCAGACATGCACTTGAACCTTCGATAGTGAAAGGACCATATGGGCTTGTGAAAGCGTGTACCAGGTTGTTGTCCAGTACAGACAGACCTCTGAAGTAAGCACATGGAGTGTTGCTCGCTGGAGCACCTGAACCAGAACCTACGCTGGCATCCAGGGAGATACCAGTGTTGAAACCCATGAAGATTGAATTTCTCACGTCAAAACGGGAGCTTCTTCTGAAATGAGCACCACGACCGTATCTACCAGTACCAGATGGAGCACCTGTTGTAGTAGAAGCCAATGTAGCGTTAGGCAGACCGATGATGGTCATGTGGTTAATAACTGGTTTAGTGATCGGAGTTTTGGTTGAATCACCTGTAGCCAGGTTATCACACTCGATACCGTTAGACTGGCTCTTGTCAGCGCGAGTCTGGTCAGACAGACCTAATGCATAGTTGATAGTACCGCTGTAGCTATTATCGAAATCGTACATGTCATCCAGTGGATAAGCAGCGATCAGATAAGAAGCGTTAACAGAACCACCGAAGAATTCGAATGCATCATCTTTTGATTTGTAAACCTCAACATGGTGAACTGTAGTACCGGAACCAACACCAGCAAGTGTCAGACCGTTCAGTTCGTTGTCAGTAGACAGTTCGTAACCAGCATACTCGATTCTAACATAAGTCAGCACACCTGAGTTGTCGTTAGTAACTGTACCACCATAATAAGCACTAGCAGGAGGTGTACCACCGATACCTTCTACGAGCGCAGAATCACCCTGGTTGATGTTAGCTTTACCTAAAACTACTACACCACCCCAGTCACCAGAAACAGGAGATGCCTGGTCAGAAGTGAAGAGAATTGGAGCTGTCTGAGTACCAGCAGCGTTGATTTTAGCACCACGGGTGATAACCAGTGTACCACCTGGAGCGCCTTTAATACCCTGAACCAGCGCACCTGGAGCGATAGTCAGTGTAGCGTTGTTAGAAACGTACACGATGCCGCTCAGTTTGTAGATCTTACAGTCACCGAGATACAGGTTAGAAGTGATTACACCTGAGATGGTACTGTCACCACAAGTGTGGGCTGCAGCAGCAGCAGTCAATGGACGATCGTTTACGACATTGTTTTCTTTCTTACAAGCAGTGCTGAAAGCGATCAGCGCTACTGCAACGGAAAGAATCAGAGATTGTTTTCTCATGGGTTCTCGTTTTGAGTTTGTTTGTTTTTTGGTTTGTGTCTGAGTTTTACCTGATCAGGGTTTTATCTCGGGTTTACGCGTATGCAAAAGACTTAAAAATTATATGTCAAGGTTGCACTGAAAGTCCTGCCTGGCTTAGCCTGATAATCTATACGGTCTGTGTCTTTCTGATAAAGCAGGTCTTTAATGCCGGGGTCTTTTTTATAGTTGCTGATGGCTTCGTCTTTATAAAAGTTGCGATATACGATGGAGTAGCTATTTAACAGATTCGAAACATTCAGGCGCAACAGCATTTTCTGTTTCAGCAGTTTAATTCCCAGCTGTGCATCCAGTGCTTCCAGCGGGCGTTCAAACAATGACTCACTGTAGTACTGCGCAGGTCTGAACATTCTGTTACTCACATAATTGTATACGAGACTGAACGAAGCCGGTTTTACATCATAATAGAATCCTGCATTCACCATGTAGTTGCTTGCTCCCGTCTGTGGTCTTTTCTCTTCTCTTCTGACAGCTTCCGTAGGCAGTACCTTATTTGGATTGTTTGGATCCAGTCTGTTGAAATCTATATCCAGCGGTGTAACACGTGCATCCAGTGCTGTAAAGTTTCCATATAGCGTGATGTTTTTAATCACTGGTACCTGTGTAAATGCCAGGTTTTTTCTTACCTCTATTTCCAGTCCATAGTTTTTGGCAGTTTTATTATTCTTCAGATGGTATAACCTGATATCTCCCTGTTTGTAGATTTCCATCGGATCTCTGAAATTCTTGTAGAAAAGAGATACGGAAATGATTTCACCAGGACCAGGATACCATTCGTAACGAAAATCAAAATGCTGTACGGTTGTTGATTTTACCAATGCACTTTCATATGCGCCACCCAGCTCAAAGTCATATTCGCGGAAGAAGGACAGTTCTCTCAGGTCAGGACGAATAATGCTTTTCGCATAGGACAAGCGCAGATTCATTGCTGGAGTCAGGCTATAGGTCAGATTCGCTGAAGGGAACAAATGCCAGTTTGGTTCGCGGTTTGTCAGTGAGCTATAGTCCAGTTGTGCGCCAGGTCTTGAAGCATTGATCTCTCTGAACACAGAATCAAGTACACCGTTGATGCCATTGAGGTTAAAATACTCTGCTCTTACCCCCCACACCAATCTCCATTTTTCGTTGATCTTATTGTCCAGCATTGCATACATACTATGCAGTGCGGCTGTTTTATGAAAATCATCTCCGAAGCGGCCCATGTAAATTTCACCAGCTCTTTCAGGTGAGAACGCTTCAGACAATGGTGGAAAATCATCTGTTTTAAATCCTTTGGTACCGGTGTTCAATACATAGAACAATCTGTTTTTACTCCATCCTGCATATCCGGCTTTAAATGTATTGTCCGTCTGGAAGTTTCCTGTACCCAATTTAAATGGTGCCGATACTGATATATCCCAGTTATAATCCTTTTCATATGCACGACTCCACCACCGGAGTACACCTTCACTGATACCACTACTGATAGGCGCTCTTACATTGAATTCATTGGAAGGCAACTTTGAATCTGTGATTGTTTCAGCTAACAGCTGGTGATTGTCTGGTCTTGATTTGTCAAGAGAAACATAACTTCCCAGCCATTTTAATTTGACACCATGTTTTCCCAATGCCTGTTCACCTTTGAACTGCGTTTGCCAGAGAGAGGTCTGATTAGTCAGATCATAGTAACCTAACATGTGTCCACTAGGATCAACGTGATCACCAACACCTATCAGCAACTGCTGGTCCAGTGTACGGATGTATAAACTTTGTAAACTCAGTTTAGTCCGCTCACTTCTGTAACCTACACCCAGTAATCCACCCAGGTTGGTTGTAAAACCATAGCGTTTTCCGGTGAATCCATTATCAAAACCATCTCTGGTCATGACGATGTCCTGTGTCTGAAAAGTGTTTCTGTAACTGGCTGAAGCAACAATACCCAGTTGTTTCGAACCTGAAAGCTTCATTACTTTTCCACCTGACAACTGATAGTTCTGGGAAACTGGTGCTTTCATTTCATATACACCCCAGTTATTGCTGAATTGTTTAAAATCCTTATTGCTGGCGTCAAATTTATTGATGATGTCTGTTGTATTATTCCATTTGGTTTGACCCAGCAGATTGCGATGATCAGCAGCTTTTCCCCAGTATTCTTTTCCTTCCAGTTTTAGTGTGCGGAAATTCTCACCGGTAGTCAGGTTATTCACACTACCACCAACACCTATATTCAGAAAATTCTGTGTAGGCATATCAAGTGTATTCACCTCTACCAGACCACCACCAAATTCTGCACTACGATCGGGTGTTAATGTTTTCACTACCACCACATTTTCCACAATATTGGCGGGCACGATATCAAAGCTGAAGTTCTTTCTGTTCAACTCTGTGCTTGGCATAATCTGGCCATTCAATACAGCCTGATTATAACGTTCACTTAATCCGCGAACAACAACATATTTATTATCTACAGTAGAGAGACCAGTTACACGTTTCAATACTTCGCCGATGTTCTTATCCGGCGTACGGCTGATCTGCTCAGAACTGATACCATCAGTGATGGCGGCGTTATTTTTCTGTATAGCATATAAGCCTTCTACAGATGCGCGTTTATAAGTTCCGGTAACAGTCACCTCTTTCAGGCGGGAACTACTACTTTTAAGAATGATATCCAATGGGGTGATATCACCTTCTTTTACGATCACCTCTGTTACCTTACGCGTATCGTAGGACACAAAGCTGAATGTAACAGTATAAGTACCAGGCGTCAGGTTCAGTTCATAAGAACCATCAACATTGGACACTACTCCTGATCCTCCATCTACCTGAATAGTTACACCCGGTAATGCTTCATTTTTATTATCAACGATCTTTCCTTTCACACGTCCTTTCTCTTTCACAGCAGACTTTTCCTGCTTCCCTTGTTTCAGGGCGACGGTATTGTTAGCAAATGCGATATCGATAGGCGCATAGGCGTCCAGGTAACTTAATACCTGCGATAATGGCTGTCCATTGAACTTCACTGCATCCAGTGAACAATGTGCCAGATAATCCGGATCGTAAGCGAACGTATAAGATGTTTGTTGTTCAAGCGATTTAACAACAGCTGCTGCATTTGTGTGTTGCAGATTCACAGACACTTTATCCCCTAATGATTGATAAGATTGTCCCACCAGTACAGCAGGGAAACCCGCTGCACTAAAACATAACAGGAAAGCTTTCCAACTGTGCATAACTCCCCCATTACAAAATCTGTTTGTAGATTTTTGCATACTTTAGAAATTGCTATTTGATAGTAAATAAATACAGGCTAGGGTATCCCCGATAAATTATGTTGTGACCTTTTAATTTTTTCCCGTAGTTATCTCATACGTGTTATCATCTTTTTTAATCACCTGAAAACCGTGCACATATTGTATGGCTTCCAATATGTTCTGTACCGGTGCCCCTGCTCGGAATACGCCGGATACCTTGTGCGATCCTGCTACTTTTTTACTGACTACGATCTTACATCCATAGCGGGCTTTTAATTTTGCGAATACATCTTCCAGTGCAGCTTTATCAAATACGAGTTTACCATTTCTCCAGTCCATTACTTCTCTGATACTGAATGCTGCGGGATGGGATAAGTGAGTTCCATCATAACGCACCATTTCTCCGGGTTTTAATATCAGGGAGAAAGATTGGCTGGTAACGGCCACCTTTCCCTGTACCAGGCTGACCTGGATACTGCCATCTGCGTAGTTGCCGGTGGAGATATTAAAGGAAGTACCGAGCGCTATCGTTTTCAGGTCACCGGTGTGTACACTGAAGGACCTTGTCGGATCCTGCGCTACTTCAAAGAACGCCTCACCCTTCAGCCAGACTTCCCTGCTGGTATCATTATAGTTATTGGGATAAATTACTGTCGAATGGGGTGCGAGCCATACGCGGGACCCATCGGTCATTGTCATCAGCTTGATACTTTTATCATTGTTGGCAAGGGTATCCCATGTAAGCGCCAGGGTCGCTTTTCCACCGTTACGCTGTCTCGTCTGGAACAACCAGGTGCAAACGCCCAGCAACATCACAACGGCTGCTGCGATACTATACCATCTGTTATATATTAATGTGCCTTTCTTTTCTTTTATGGTAATCTGCGGTACGGATACTTCTCTTTCCTGCGGGATTTCATTTTCTACTTCCGCATACATTGCCTGAAACCATTCATCTGCTTCCGGCGTCTCTGACTGATCAAGATAAGCCGCGACCTGTTCAGCCTCCGCAGCTGTACAGTCACCTTTGAAGTATTTTTCCAGTAATTGCTTATCTATTTTCATTTCCGGTATTCGTAGTCCTGATTATTTCAATTTACAAAGAGAGTACGCCGGAAAAAAGGGGATGTACCAATCTCAAAACCGGACTTCATAATTCCTTAACATTGACCGGATTTAAGCCCTTTAAGGGCATAAAAAAAGCGTATGGTAGATACCATACGCTTGTTGTTAAGATTGTCATGTGAATGTTCGAGAATGCAAATCGTATAGGCTTTTAATGGTCATTAAAGAGTTGAAAGATTTCTTCAAATCTTCTTCACCTCACCTAATGAGAAATAATCGCCTTATAATTATTTATGATGAATGTCTTTTTTGATGTCGTTTGTCGGCATATAGTCTTCTAATGTTAACCTTCGTTTTTCTGTACGCGATACCTATCTTCAAACAATGTTGACGAACAATCATTCTTACATGCCCTTATCTGGATGTCTGAACTTATATTCTTCCTAACTACTCCTATGCTAAACGGGCTTCCAATTGTAGTGTTAATATGATAGGTTCCCTCCCCATTTTTCACTGCTTCCTGTGGTAAAGCAGCGCTCTCAGTTGACAAAGGGTTTTCTATTCATACGTGTCGTTGCGTCAAGGGTTACACACAAATCAATCCTCTAATTCGGAAGTCTTCCTGCAAATTACATCAATTCACTGAAAGTTCCACAGCAGTAAGATAAATTTTCAACCATTTTACATACAACTTTTGTGTAAGAAAGGACTATTTATTGTCCATTCTAGTTTTCCGTTGTCTGCTAGGCGGTTTTTTGTGTCTTCATGGCCAGATAATACAACGGGAAACCAATAACAATGATCAGCAAACCTAACAAAGCGTAGCTACTTTCAAACATCAGCAGTAATAATGCCAGTGCAGAAGCTACTACAATATAGATCATAGGTAATACAGGATAACCAAATGCCTTATAAGGACGCGGAATATCCGGACGCTTACTACGTAACACAAATATACCAGCAATTGTGATAACATAAAATATAAGTACGCCAAATATTACCATTGCCAGCAAATCATTGTATTTACCGGTCAGGCAAAGCAATGAAGCCCATAAACATTGTATCCACAGACCATTTGCCGGCACGTTGTATTCATTTAATGCGCCTGATTTTTTAAAGAACAGTCCATCCTGCGCCATTGTGTAATAAATGCGCGCGCCTGCCAGTATCAGTCCATTGTTACAACCGAAAGTAGATACCATGATCATCACAGCGATCACATATGCACCGCTGTCACCAAAGATCTGTTTTGCAGCAACGACAGCTACACGATCTTTTGCAGCAAAAGCGATGTCATGCATAGGTACTACCGCCAGGTACATCAGATTAGCGCTGACATATACGATGGTCACCAGCAATGTGCCAAGGAACAATGCTCTGCCGATATTCTTCTGTGGATTTTTAATTTCTGCTGCGATGAATGTGATATTATTCCAGGCGTCGCTGCTGAACAATGAGCCTTTCATTGAGATAGCTACTGCACCACATAAAGCCAGTCCGGAGAGTAAGGTAGTAGTTACCTGTCCGCCGTCCTGCGTAAGGCTTACAGCCTGCCAGGCGTTAGTCCAGTTAGCGTTCCAGATCTCCTGTTTAGCTCCCAGCAGAAACCCGAAAATGATCAGTCCGAAGAGCGATAAGAGTTTCGCCAGTGTAAACACCGTCTGAATAATCTTGCCATTTTTGATACCACGTGTATTGATCCACGTTAGTAATATAATAGATATGATCGCCACGACCTGTGCCGCGGAAATCTTCAGAAAACCAAGGTCCAGCAGATAATTCTCCTCGCTGAATGCGGGAATAATATAAGAGGAAAACTTTGCAAAGGCAACCGCTACAGCAGCGATTGTACCCGTCTGAATCACACTGAACTGTGTCCAGCCAAAAAGAAATGCGACTAAAGGATTATAAGCCTCGCGCAGGTAGACGTACTGCCCTCCTGCTTTAGGGTACATACCAGACAGCTCTCCGTAGCTTACGGCTGCAATAATGGTAACTAGACCACCCAGCACCCACATCAGGGTCAGCCAGCCGGCGGAGCCAACATTACGCGTGATTTCCGCAGATACGAGGAATACGCCAGAGCCAATCATAGAACCGGCAACGATCATGGTTGCGTCCAGCAGACTAAGGCTGGGACGAAAAGCTGTGTTTTGGTTGTCCATACATCGAGGATTACAAAAAATCCCGCCTCAGTTTATGAGACGGGATTCCAAGATATATTATTTTTTAATGTTTTTGCTATAGCAACTATTATTTTTTCTCAGTTGCTTCTTTGTTGGCGTCATTTAAGCCCTTAATTACTTCAGTAGTAATGTCATACTTATCATCCTTGTATAAAACGTTGCTGGCGCCTGTACGGTATGACAGGATATAGGCATAACGTTTATCAGCGTTATATTTAGCTAGGAAGTCATTCAGTCTCTTCTGCAGCTCTTCATTGAACTTATTCTCCTGTTCAGCATACTCAGAACGCATGTTCTGTGCTTTACTTTCCAGTTGCTGCTGTTTGTTGTACAAAGCACGCTGTGTTGATTCGCCTTCCGCCTGTGTTACGGAGTTAGCATTTACACGACGTTGGAAATCAGCCGCCTCGTTCTGTAATGCGCGTACGTTAGCATTTAATTCATTGTCGATCGCCTGTTGCTTCTTCTCAAGTTCTGCTTTCTTTACTTTAAAATAGTCGTAGTGAGCTTCAACGGTATCGATATCCACATAAGCAATGATAAAGGCGCTATTAGAAGCAGCACCGCCATCTTTTGCAGCAGCCGCCGGGCTACTGTTACCCTCTTTTTTAGTCTGCTGACAAGCAATAAATGTTCCGGCTGTTAATACCGCTAATAATCCGCTTTTCACAAATTGTTTAGTAGTGCGCATGTTGTTGAGTGGATTTTGAATCCTTGAATACGTTTTAAAATTTGAACGGCTAAAATAAGGTTTTTAGATGATTATACTTAGTCCCTATCTATCTTAACAACACTTTCACATATGAATTTTACTACAGCCATGATTATCAGGCGAACTAATGTATAAATGTGGCGATTTTAAACGAATCTGCCTTCAACGCATTCCCGTAGCCGATAATGGTATATTGTTTCTGGTCGTCCACCTGGAAGGCTTGTCCATTGCCATTGAGCGACAGCGTAGAATCCGGGTAAGTCACGACCAGAAAATGTGGTCCGATAGGCACATCCACGAAATCAGTGGCCGCCAGATAACTGAGACGGCGGAAATAGCGGGCGGTATCCTGCCTGGTATCTGAAGTCGTAAAAGTTTTGATATCAATTGTCAGTCTGCTGGCCCGATTGATATAGGAATCACTCAGATTGATATAACGCATTCTGCCAAAGCCGGCACGGGTGCCGCCTAAAGCGTCTTCCACCAGGAGTGCCTGTGGGTTATTGCCATTATCGAGTGACAGGAATACGGAATAATAATGCCCGTTGCGGAGACTGATCTGCCCACCTACAAAGGGTGAGTCAGGTCTACCAGCCACACGTACCAACAGGTTATAGCGTCTGGCCTCAAATGCATGATAACCAGAACTTTCACCATAGGCAAGGTCCGTGGTCATGGTCGTAGTATCGATCAGCACATCAAACAGTTTTCCTGGTACTGCCTGAAATACGTTGATATTGGAACTGGTAACAGGTATAGATTCGTCACCATTCTTATTGCAGGCGAAAATACCTGCGGTGACGAGTATTAACAATAAACAATAACGCCAGTGCTTCATAATAATCATCCGGTGATTTTAATTGCCGAAAGTTACACGTAAAAAAAATGTCCCGACGTAGTGCCGGGACATTTTTTTTATACATGTGTGTATGTGTTCTATTCTTCTTCGTCAAACTGGAACACTTCTTTAGAAGAGGCCAGGATGTCGTATTCTTCTTTGGAACCTACGATCATGTTTTCGAACTCACGCAGACCAGTACCTGCAGGGATCAGGTGACCGGTGATCACATTCTCTTTCAGGCCAAGCATGTCATCGATCTTACCGTTGATGGCAGCAGAAGACAGTACTTTGGTTGTTTCCTGGAAGGATGCGGCAGAGATCCAGCTGTGAGTACCCAGGGACGCTTTCGTGATACCCTGTAACAGCGGGCTGGAGGTAGCCGGTTTTGCATCGCGGAATTCCACCAGTTTTTTATCTGCACGGCGCAGCAGGGAGTTTTCTTCCCTTACCTGACGCAGGGTAACGATCTGACCAGCTTTCAGCACACCAGAGTCACCTGCTTCGGTAACTACCTTCTTATCGAAGATGTTATCGTTTTCTTCAAAGAATTCGAATTTATCGGTAGTGTCACCTTCCAGGAAGCGGGTATCGCCCGGATCCTCGATGTTCACTTTACGCATCATCTGACGTACGATTACCTCGATGTGCTTGTCGTTGATCTTCACACCCTGTAAACGGTATACCTCCTGGATCTCATTTACCAGGTATTCCTGTACTGCAAACGGTCCTTTGATGGACAGGATGTCAGCTGGAGTGATAGAACCGTCAGACAGTGCAGTACCTGCTTTCACGAAGTCACCGTCCTGTACCAGGATGTGACGCGTCAATGGCACCAGGTATTTCTTGATGTGACCTTCACGGCTTTCGATGATAATCTCACGGTTACCACGTTTGATGTTACCGAATGCTACCACACCATCAATCTCAGATACGATAGCAGGGTTGCTTGGGTTACGTGCTTCAAACAGTTCAGTTACACGTGGCAGACCACCCGTGATATCTCTCAGTTTACCGAGGATACGTGGGATCTTCACGATTACCTGACCAGCTCTTACTGCTTCACCTTCTTCGATAACGATGTGGGAACCTACTGGTAAGTTGTAGGATTTCACCTCTTTATTACCATCTACATAGATAGACGGGATCTTGTTCTTGTCTTTGGTTTCGATAACCACTTTCTCACGGTGACCAGTCTGTTCGTCAGCCTCTTCACGGAAGGTGATACCTTCGATGATGCTATCGAAACGGATGTTACCAGCGATTTCAGATACGATAACGGCATTGTATGGATCCCATGTACAGATCATGTCACCTTTTGCAACTTTCTGTCCGTCTTTCACCAGCAGTGTAGAACCGTAAGGAATGTTGTTAGTGATCAGTAATCTGTCATTTTTCACGTCCACGATACGTAACTCACCGGTACGGCCAATTACCACCTGAACTTTTTCACCTTCGTTGTTTTCGTATGTAGTGGTACGCAGACCGTCGAACTGAATAGTACCATCGAATTTAGCCTGTAAGCCGGTTTCAACAGATGTAGAACCAGCCACACCACCTACGTGGAAGGTACGGAGTGTCAACTGAGTACCAGGTTCACCGATGGACTGTGCAGCGATGATACCTACAGCATCACCACGCTGGGTAATATAACCCGTAGCGAGGTTTTTACCGTAACATTTCACGCACACACCTCTGCGGCTTTCGCAGGTCAGTACGGAACGGATTTCAACGGTATCGATCGCGCTGTCTTCGATACGGTGAGCGATATCTTCAGTGATCTGAGCACCTGCTTCAACGATTATTTCCTCTGTATGAGGATCGAATACGTCGTGCAGGGAAGTACGGCCGAGGATACGGTCATACAGTGGCTCAACCACCTCTTCATTATCTTTCAGTGCGGAAGTCGCAATACCACGCAGGGTACCACAATCTTCTTCATTGATTACAACATCCTGTGCAACGTCCACCAGACGACGGGTCAGGTAACCTGCATCCGCCGTTTTCAGTGCCGTATCCGCAAGACCCTTACGGGCACCGTGCGTAGAGATGAAGTATTCCAATACGTTCAGACCATCTTTAAAGTTAGACAGGATCGGGTTTTCGATGATCTCTGAACCGGTAGATCCACTCTTACGCGGTTTAGCCATCAGACCTCTCAGACCAGCCAGCTGTTTAATCTGCTGTTTGGAACCACGCGCACCGGAGTCAAGCATCATGTACACAGAGTTGAAGCCCTGTTTGTCATTTGCCAGTTCACGGATCAGCGTTTCTGTTACTTTGGTATCCACACGAGACCAGATATCGATGATCTGGTTATAACGTTCGTTATTCGTGATCAGACCCATGTTATAGTTATCCCATACTTCGTCAACTTCGCTGGCAGCGCCATCGATCATGTGCTGTTTCACCTCTGGGATGATCAGGTCATTGATGTTGAAGGACAGACCACCACGGAATGCTGTACGGAAACCAAGCTGTTTGATATCATCCAGGAACTTCGCAGTTTTAGGGATATCAGTATACTTGATGATGTCACCGATGATTTCACGCAGTGATTTCTTTGTCAGCAGTGCGTTCACATAACCAGCTTCTTTTGGAACGTGCTGGTTAAAGATTACACGACCTACGGTTGTTTCGATCAGTTTATTCACCAGCTCACCTTTCTCGTCACGAACATTTGCTTTTACGCGGATGTTCGCATGCAGATTTACTCTCTGCTCGTTGTAAGCGATGATTACTTCTTCCGCAGAATAGAAGGCTTTACCTTCACCTTCTACTTTTTCAGTAGGGGTAGATTTCTTGCCTTTGGTGATGTAGTACAGACCCAAGACCATGTCCTGTGAAGGCAGGGTGATCGGCGTACCGTTCTGCGGGTTAAGAATGTTATGTGAAGACAGCATCAGCAACTGTGCTTCCAGTATCGCAGCATTGCTCAGCGGTACGTGCACAGCCATCTGGTCACCGTCAAAGTCGGCGTTGAACGCAGAACACACCAGCGGGTGAAGCTGAATCGCTTTACCTTCTACCAGTTTAGGCTGGAATGCCTGAATAGACAGACGGTGCAGGGTCGGAGCACGGTTAAGCATTACCGGGTGTCCTTTCAGTACGTTTTCCAGGATATCCCAAACTACTGCTTCTTTTCTGTCAACCAGCTTTTTCGCTGATTTCACCGTTTTCACGATACCTCTTTCGATCAGTTTACGGATGATGAACGGTTTGAACAGTTCAGCAGCCATATCTTTCGGCAGACCGCACTCGTGCAGTTTCAGTTCAGGACCTACCACGATAACGGAACGACCGGAGTAGTCCACACGTTTACCTAACAGGTTCTGACGGAAACGACCTTGTTTACCTTTCAGTACGTCAGACAGGGATTTCAGTGCGCGACCACCTTCTGCTTTCACCGCATTTGATTTACGGGAGTTATCGAAGAGGGAGTCAACTGCTTCCTGCAGCATACGTTTTTCGTTACGTAAGATCACTTCTGGCGCCTTGATCTCGATCAGACGTTTCAGACGGTTGTTACGGATGATCACCCTGCGGTACAGGTCGTTCAGGTCAGAAGACGCGAAACGGCCACCATCCAATGGAACTAACGGACGCAGTTCTGGTGGTACTACAGGGATGTATTGCATTACCATCCATTCAGGACGGTTTTCAACACGACCATTTGCTTCACGGAAAGCTTCCACCACGCTCAGACGTTTCAGCGCTTCCGCTTTACGTTGCTGGCTGGTTTCAGTTGCCGCCTGGTTACGTAGCTGGTAAGAAAGGCTATCCAGATCGATTCTGGCCAGCATCATTTCTACCGCTTCAGCACCCATTTTAGCAATGAACTTGTTTGGATCCTCGTCAGGCAACAGCTGGTTGTCTTTCGGCAGGGTATCCAGTATATCAAGATATTCTTCTTCAGTTAACAGATCGCCGTAGTTCAGGCCTTTCTCCTGTTTAGCGCCTGCCTGTATGATCACGTACCTTTCGTAGTAAACGATGGTTTCGAGTTTTTTAGAACTCATACCCAGCAGGTAACCGATCTTATTTGGCAATGATTTGAAGTACCAGATGTGAACAACAGGCACAACCAGACGGATGTGACCCATTCTTTCGCGACGTACTTTTTTCTCAGTTACCTCCACACCGCAACGGTCGCACACGATACCCTTATAACGGATACGTTTGTATTTTCCGCAATAGCACTCATAGTCCTTTACGGGGCCGAAGATCCTTTCACAGAATAAACCATCACGCTCCGGCTTGTAAGTACGGTAGTTGATGGTTTCCGGCTTCAGCACTTCCCCGTATGAGCGCTCCAGGATTGAATCCGGAGAAGCCAGACTGATGGTAATGCTGCTAAAGTTTGATTTAGGACGATTTTCTTTCTTGATGGCCATTGTATGTTGTTTAAAGAAAATTCACATGTAATTCAGTGCGCGGGTCATAGACTAGTCCATGGACCGTGTCTGACTATCTAAAGCCTAAGGCCCATAGTCCCAGGCGGCTGCCAGGGACTATGGACCATCACTTATGGACAAATATTAATCAAATTTCAAATCCAGACCCAGACCGCGAAGTTCATGTATCAATACATTGAAGGACTCCGGTACGCCTGCTTTTGGTATGTTATCGCCTTTAACGATAGACTCATATGCTTTGGCACGGCCTACAATGTCATCAGACTTAATGGTTAACAGTTCCTGCAGGATATTGGATGCACCATATGCTTCCAGTGCCCACACCTCCATCTCACCAAAACGCTGACCACCGAACTGCGCCTTACCACCCAACGGCTGTTGTGTAATGAGACTGTACGGTCCGATAGAACGGGCGTGCATTTTGTCATCAACCATGTGGCTCAGTTTCAGCATGTAGATAACACCCACGGTAGCTTTCTGGTGGAAACGCTCACCGGTTTCGCCATCATACAGATAAGTATGGCCAAAGCTTGGTAAACCAGCTTCGTCGATATATTCAGCTATTTCTTCAGTAGTAGCACCGTCGAAGATAGGTGTCGCAAATCTTACACCCAGTTTCAGACCAGCCCAACCCAGTACAGTTTCGTAAATCTGACCAAGGTTCATACGGGAAGGTACGCCCAATGGGTTCAGTACGATATCTACCGGTGTACCGTCTTCCAGGAATGGCATATCTTCATCACGAACGATCTTCGCAACGATACCCTTGTTACCGTGACGACCCGCCATCTTATCACCCACTTTCAGCTTACGTTTGCTAGCCAGGTAAACCTTAGCCAGTTTCAGTACGCCAGCTGGTAACTCATCACCAATTGAGATGTTGAACTTCTCACGTTTGTAACGTCCGAGTTCTTCATTGTACTTGATGTTGTAGTTGTGCAACAGTGTGTTGATCTGATCGTTGGTTACCTCGTCGGTAGTCCAGCCGAGCGGATTCACGTTCTGGAAGTCGATGTTCGCCAGGTTCTTGGAAGAGAATTTAGATCCTTTGGAGATCAGTACTTCACCGTAAGTGTTGGTGATACCCTGAGAAGTTTTATCCTTCAGGAGTGTCAGCAATTTACCCATGAGTACTTCCAGCAGGTCTTCTTCATTCTTCTGGTGTACTTTTTCCAGTTTCTCCAGCGCCGCTTTTTCACGGGTCTTAGAGTTTTTATCTTTCTTAGCGCGGCTGAACAATTTCTTGTCGATTACCACACCTTCTGTGCTTGGAGGTGCCTTCAGGGATGCATCTTTCGCATCAGAAGCCTTGTCACCGAAGATCGCACGGAGCAGTTTTTCTTCAGGAGAAGGATCAGATTCACCACGAGGAGTGATCTTACCGATCAGGATGTCACCTTCTTTGATGTGTGCACCAACACGGATGATACCGTTCTGATCCAGATCTTTCGTTGCTTCCTCACTTACGTTTGGAATATCTGGTGTCAGTTCTTCTTCACCCAGTTTAGTATCACGTACTTCCAGTTCGTATTCATCGATGTGGATAGAGGTGAAGAGGTCTTCACGTCCTACACGCTCAGAGATTACGATCGCATCCTCGAAGTTGTAACCTTTCCATGGCATGAACGCCACTTTCATGTTACGACCCAGTGCCAATTCACCACCACGTGTAGCGTAACCTTCTGTCAGGAAGTCGCCAAACACGAGCTGCTGCCCTTTCTTCACTGCTGGACGCAGGTTGATACAGGTGCTCTGGTTGGTTTTAACGAATTTGGTCAGCTGGTATATTTTCAGGTCATCCTCAAAGGAAACCAGTTTCTGCATTTCATCACGCTCGTAACGAACATGAATTTCGTTTGCATCCACGAATTCAACCACACCTTTACCTTCAGAAGTGATCTGCAGACGGGAGTCGCGTGCAGCCTTTCCTTCCAGACCAGTACCTACGATAGGCACCTGTGGGTTGATCAATGGTACTGCCTGACGTTGCATGTTCGATCCCATCAACGCACGGTTGGCGTCATCATGCTCGAGGAACGGAATCAGGGAAGCACTCAGACCTACGATCTGGTTAGGTGCAACGTCCATGTATTCCACTTCTTCTCTGTCCAGGATAGGGAAGTCACCGGTTTCACGGGATTTCACCTTATCATTTACAAAGTGACCTTCTTCATCGAGTGGTGCGTTCGCCTGTGCGATCTTCACGGAATCTTCTTCTTCAGCGCTCAGGAATCGTACATTATCCATGTCTACTTTACCTTCATTCACCTTACGGTAAGGTGTTTCGATAAAGCCCATGTCGTTTACTTTCGCGTGTACGCAAAGAGTAGAGATCAGACCGATGTTCGGACCTTCCGGTGTTTCGATCGTACAGAGACGGCCGTAGTGGCTATAGTGTACGTCACGCACCTCGAAACCTGCTCTTTCACGGCTAAGACCGCCGGGACCGAGGGCGGAGATACGACGCTTGTGCGTGATCTCAGACAGCGGGTTAGTCTGATCCAGGAACTGGCTCAGCTGGCTGGTACCGAAGAAGGAGTTGATTACAGAAGAAAGTGTTCTTGCATTGATCAGATCTACCGGCGTAAATACCTCGTTATCGCGAACGTTCATTCTCTCACGGATGGTACGGGCCATACGAGCCAGACCAACACCAAACTGCGCATATAACTGTTCGCCCACGGTACGCACCCTACGGTTACTCAGGTGATCGATATCATCGATCTCCGCTTTACTGTTGGTGAGCTGTACCAGGTACTTAATGATCGCGATGATGTCTTCTTTGGTCAACACTTTCATGTTGAGAGGCGTAGGCAGACCGAGTTTTCTGTTGATCTTATAACGACCAACATCCCCGAGGTCATAACGCTTGTCAGAGAAGAACAATTTATCGATGATACCCCTTGCTGTTTCATCATCCGGCGCATCGGCACCACGCAATTGGCGGTAGATGTGCTGAACAGCTTCCAGTTCGGAGTTAGATGTATCTTTATTTAAAGTATTGTAGATAATTGAGAAGTCGCCGCTCACCTCTTCTTTCTGCACGAACACACTTTTCACGCCCATATCCACGATGGTTTCGATATTCGCTTCATCGAGGATACTATCACGCTCAAGCATGATCTCATTACGTTCAATGCTCACCACCTCACCGGTATCTTCATCTACGAAATCTTCCACCCAGCTTCTGAGTACACGTGCACCCAGCTTCTTACCGGCGTATTTTTCCAGGCTCTTCTTATCTGCTTTCACCTCGTCAGCCATTCCGAAGAGCTGGAGGATATCTTTATCTGTCTCGTAGCCGATCGCACGCAGAAGGGTAGTTACAGGGAACTTCTTCTTACGGTCGATGTAAGCGTACATTACATTGTTAATGTCGGTTGCAAACTCCATCCAGGCCCCTTTGAACGGAATCACCCTTGCAGAGTAGATTTTCGTACCGTTTGGATGTATGGATTGTCCGAAGAATACACCAGGAGAACGGTGGAGCTGCGATACTACCACGCGCTCTGCGCCGTTAATCACGAATGTACCTCTAGGCGTCATGTAGGGTATATTCCCGAGGAATACATCCTGCACAATCGTCTGGAAGTCAACGTGTTCCTCATCGTTACAGCTCAGGCGCAATTTAGCCTTCAGCGGTACAGAATAGGTAAGCCCACGTTCAATACATTCCTCTATCGTATATCGCGGAGGGTCTACAAAGTAGTCCAGAAACTCCAGATTGAAGATATTGCGGGTATCTGTAATCGGGAAGTTCTCCTTGAATACTTTAAAAAGGCCTTCATTGTTACGTTTGTCTGGTGTGGTTTCTAACTGGAAGAAATCCTTGAAAGATTGGATTTGGATAGCCAACAGATCCGGTGTCTCAGTAACTTGTTTGATCTTTCCAAAATTTACTCTTTCGTTTGCTTGGGCTTTTTTTAGAGACATATTCGAAGTTAGCAGTTATATTAACTTATATAATATTGTGAAGTAAATCACAACATGAATCGGGGAAATTAAGACATCTTTGTCAAATACCCTCAAAATTTCTGTCTTCGCTTGTTGTGTCAGATCCACCGACCTGGTGATTCCCTCTTATTGACGCTCCAAAAAGACACTTTCCCAAAGGGAAGAAGGCCAAAAGTGCCAGAAGCACTTTTGACCTTTATAAAGAGGTATCTTTAAGCAAAGATTACTGAATTTCAACTTCAGCACCAGCTTCTGTCAGCTTAGCTTTCAGATCTTCTGCTTCAGCTTTGGAAACGCCTTCTTTCAGTGACTTAGGAGCACCGTCTACCAGTTCCTTAGCTTCTTTCAGACCAAGACCAGTCAGGTCTTTAACGATCTTAACTACGTTCAGTTTGCTAGCACCTGCATTTTTCAGGATAACGTTGAAGGCAGTTTTTTCTTCAGCAGCAGCTGCGCCACTACCGTTGTCACCAGAAACTACAACTGCAGCAGCAGCTGGTTCGATGCCATATTCGCTTTTCAGAAAATCTGCGAGTTCCTGAACTTCCTTAACAGTTAAACCTACTAATTGTTCGGCTAATGCTTTAACGTCTGCCATTGTATAGTGTTTTTAAGAATTTTAAGTATTGTAATTATTTATATTGTGACTTGGAAGCCATTGTTGTTATTTAAGCCGGTAAGGGCTTTTAGCTGATTACTCAGCAGCAGGTGCTTCAACTTCTGCACCAGCGCCTTCTTTCTTAGCTTTTTCAAGCAAGCCAGAGAGTACGCGTTTTGCAGGAGATTGCAACAGACCAATAACGTCTCCGATGAGTTCGTTTTTGGTTTTGATTTTAACCAGGTTAGCCAGTTGAGCGTCGCCAGTGTAAATTTCATCACCTACGAAAGCAGCTTTCAGCTCAGGTTTCTCAGTTTTCTTGTTTTCTTTACGGAAAGCAGAAATGATCAGAGCAGGCTCTTTCGGGCTGTCAGAGAACATCAGGGCAGTTACACCGTTCAGTGCATCATAGATACCTGTATATTTCTCAGCATCCAGAGATTCCAGCGCCTTGCGGATCAGGGTGTTTTTAGCCACCTTCATTTCCACGTTCTTGTCGAAACAAACCCTTCTCAGGTTGTTCACCTGTGCAACGGTCAGAGACTCGGTGTTGGTGATGTAGAAGTTGTTATATTGAGAGAACTTACCTTTCAGCAGTTCAATCACTTCATTTTTTTGATCTTTGTTCATAGCTTTTTGTCAGTTTGTTGATCTGCCAACCGGCCAATCATTAGTTTTGAACTGATTTTGTGTCAACTGTAATGCTCGGGCTCATTGTGCTCGCCATTGACAGTCCTTTCAGGTAAGTACCTTTCGCTGTAGCTGGTTTCAGCTTGATGATAGCGTTGATCAGCTCCTGGGAGTTCTGCTCAAGTTTATCAGAAGCGAAAGAAACGCGACCAATAGAAGCGTGAATGATACCTGCCTTATCCACTTTAAAGGTGATTTTACCACCTTTAACCTCATTAACAGCTGCCGCTACATCATTAGTAACAGTACCTGTTTTAGGGTTAGGCATCAGGTTACGAGGCCCCAGGATCTTACCCAGTTTACCGATCTTCGGCATTACAGCAGGCGTAGCTACGATAACGTCGATATCAGTCCAACCAGCTTCGATTTTCTGGATAAACTCGTCCAGACCAACATGATCAGCACCAGCCTCTTTTGCAGCAGCTTCTTTATCAGGAGTGCAAAGAACCAGTACACGTTTAGTTTTACCAGTACCGTGGGGAAGCGTTACGGAACCACGGATAGCCTGGTCTGCTTTCTTGGGATCAACGCCCAGACGGATATGAATATCGACAGAACTGTCGAATTTGGTGCAGTTAATATCTTTTACAAGTGCGGAAGCTTCTTTCAGGCTGTAAACCTTGTTTTTGTCCACCTTTGTATCGGCTGCTTTTCTTTTCTTAGTTGCCATTGCAAAATGTTTTAAAAGTTAACCTGCTTGTACAGGGTGACACAATTAGTTACTCCAAGGAGCGTTACCTTCAACAGTAATACCCATAGAACGGGCAGTACCAGCGACCATTTTCATAGCGCTTTCTTTGGTGAAGCAGTTCAGGTCAGGCATCTTGTCTGTCGCGATTGCTTCTACCTGTGCCCAGGTAACTTTACCCACCTTGTTACGGTTAGGTTCTTTAGAACCACTCTGCAATTTGGCAGCTTCCAGCAGCTGTACAGCAGCAGGAGGCGTCTTGATTACGAAATCAAATGATTTGTCAGTGTAAACTGTCAGCAACACAGGCAATACCTTACCCATTTTATCCTGAGTACGGGCATTGAACTGCTTACAGAACTCCATGATGTTCACACCTTTGGAACCCAGCGCTGGACCAATTGGAGGAGCCGGGTTGGCCGCGCCACCCTTTACCTGCAATTTCACGTACGTAGCGATCTCTTTTGCCATGTTATAAAGTTTAATTTGGTTAGAACGTCTCGTTTCTGGCGAAACTCCCAAAACTAAAAGGAGAAAATTTACCTTTTAAAGGGGATGCAAAGGTATACAATAATGTATTAAATCTCAAAAAGAATTTGCTTTCGGGCATTCTTTTTGCTATTATAATCAGTTCGGGGTAAAAATTTTACAATTCTATAACAAAACTATTTTATCTTAACCCTGTTCGGTAAAAACCAGAGGGCAGCATTCCGTCTTAATGGTTAGCAACAAATCTAATTTAATTTAATGGAATTCCCATCCATGTCGTCTTATAAAATAAAGATTTTCTGAACAGCTTGCCGGTCCTGATATATTTCTCCACAAAAGCCTGTTCCTCCTCCACTCTCTTCTGTAATACCGACAACGACTCCTCCAGCTCCGTAATGTTATGCTTCAGCGAAGGCTCCTCCCTGTTCAATCCCGCCAGCCCCTGCTTACTCTCCGACAATTTCTTACTGATCGCATCCACCATTTGCTTTATTGCCTGATCCGCCTTCGCCGGCTTAAACTGGTTATTCTTGAACTGCACATATTCATTAAACAGGTTTACCGCCCTGTTATACCTGCTGCTACTCGCGTTGAATTCATCCACCGCCCTGTTCTGCGCCACCACCTTCCGGTTATCCGCAATAAACGTTACCAGGTTCTTATAATATACCAGCTCGTGACTGATCATCTGATTGGTAATTCCCATCCCCTCTATCCTGTTAATCACCAGCTGGTATTTCAACAGATCATCTTTCATCGTGTTATAAGTCTCCAGCGAGTCCTTATAATGAAAGATACTTCTGCCTGCCGCAGCCGTCCAGCTGTTATCTCTGAACTCTTCATTCCGTACCGGATGCTCCAGTAACTGCCACAGCGGGTCAAAAGGCATGTGTGTTCTGATAAACGCAGCAGGCGCCACCAGGAAATAGCTGTCTACCGGCTTGCGGACGAACTTATTATTATTCACCACACCAGCCCCCCAGGTCGGATCGCTCATATACCACACACTGTCTGGCTTTACCGCTACCCACGCATGACTCGCATTATCTATCCTTCCCTGTGTTTTGGTATAACCGCCGATCAACTGTACAGGAATACCTGCTTCTTTACAAGTCAGATAATAAAGGTTTGCATACCCCTGGCAAACTCCGGTCCTGGTAGCCAATGTCTTATTGGCTGCATCAAGGGTATCTTTATAATAACCGGGATTGTACATGTTTGCTATATCATAACTGATATTCCATACGATCCAGCTATAGAGATGACGTACAAATTCTTTGTTAGAAGCAGTATGCGCTCTCAGGTACTGACTAAGTGCTGCAGGTGTACGACTATCTCCTTCCGGAATATTCAGTGAAGCAGATGCAGGGGGTTCAGTGCTGACTCTTTCTTTAGGCTGGGCGGATACGGAAACAGAAAATGATATAATAACAGCTAACAATAGGTATACAGATCTCATATATATAACGAAAGTAGTCACGAAGGTAGGGATAATCAATGATTTAGCGCCTTCAAACAGCAACCTTCTCCGTTTTTAAGCGTTATTTCTAAATAAAAAAACTCCACCAATTATGAGACGTCTATTGTTATTTTCAGCCTCAGCTATCGCCATCTGCCTTTCTCTCAACACGAAGGTACAGGCACAATCTGCCGAAGAAAAAGCCTGGATGGAATATATGAAGCCAGGCCCTGTTCACGAGATGATTGCAAAATCAGATGGTGATTGGACTTATGAAATGTCTATGTGGATGGACCCAAATCAGCCACCCACAAAAGGCAATGGTACAACCACCAACAAAATGGTCCTGGGTGGTCGCTACCAGGAATCTGTACACAAAAGCACAATCATGGGTATGCCATTCGAAGGACATGGACTGATGGCGTACGACAATGCAAAGAAAATATTTCAGAGTAGCTGGATTGACAACATGGGCACTGGTATCATGAACATGGAAGGTACCTGGGATGATGCCACCAAATCCATCACTTTCACGGGTAAAATGTATGAGCCTATGAGTGGCAAAGACATGGGCGTAAAAGAAATATTCAAGATTATTGATGACGACCATCACCATATGGAGATGTACATGGTGAATGATGGCAAAGAAGTGAAGACAATGGAAATCGACTTTACCAGAAAGAAATAACTGATCGGTTTATAGCAATAAAAAAACGCCTCGTTTAAAACGAGGCGTTTTTAATATGATTACTGAAATAGTTAGCTGATTTTTTCTACCTGCATGAAGTTCAGTTCTACAGGAGTTGCACGACCGAAGATCTTTACAGTTACTTTCAGTTTCTTCTTGTCTTCGATTACCTCTTCGATAATACCGTTGAAGTCGTTGAAAGGACCATCAATGATCTTGATTGTTTCACCAACGATGAAAGGTTCGCTCATGGTCAGTCCATTATCAGACATTTCATCTACTTTACCTAACATCTTGTTCACTTCAGCCTTACGGAGGGCGATTGGCTTATCTTTACCCAGGAAATGAATAACGCCTGATACGTTGCGGATGGATTGGATAACTTCGTCAGTCATTTTACCATCGATCGCTTCGATCATTACGTACCCTGGGTAGAAGTTTTTCTCGCGCATCACCTTTTTACCTGCCTGCACTTTGTAGACTTTCTCTACTGGTAAAAATATCTGGGTGATCACGTTACCCCAATCGGAGCGGCGTACTTCGATATCCAGGTATTCTTTAACCTTTTTCTCTTTACCACTCACTACGCGCAGAACGTACCACTTGGTGTCCTGGGTCGGAATGTTTGTTTCTTCTGCAGGGTTATTGGATGCATCGATCATTATGAAATTATTTTATAGCATTTTATAGTACTGAGTCATCACGAGATGCGATAGGGCATCCATACCCCAGACAAGCGCAGTGATAACTACAGTAGCGATTAATACGATCATTGTGGAAGACTGCAGTTCCTGCCATGTTGGCCAGGATACTTTATGCACCAGCTCGTGATAGGACTCCCGGAAGTATGCTCTAACCTTGTTCATTGGTTTTAAAAATTAACCGTTTGAAAACATGAAAGGTGAAAAGCCTTCACTTTTCACCATTTTTTAGCACGGGCACTAGGATTCGAACCCAGATCAAAGGTTTTGGAGACCTCTATTCTACCATTGAACTATGCCCGTGTATAAGACCATTAGCTTTTAGCCTAATGAAATCCGGAGAACAAATTTACAAAATTTAAATCTATTATCCAGCTGCAATTTACTAATTGCTAATGGCCTTTAATTATATCAAAGTGATTACTTGATGATTTCAGTAACCTGACCAGCACCTACGGTACGTCCACCTTCGCGGATAGCGAATTTCAGACCTTTTTCCATAGCGATTGGAGCGATCAGTTTAACGATCAGACCTACGTTATCACCAGGCATTACCATTTCAACACCAGCTGGTAATTCAACTTCACCTGTTACGTCAGTTGTACGGAAGTAGAACTGAGGACGGTATTTGTTGAAGAACGGAGTGTGACGGCCACCTTCTTCTTTGCTCAGTACGTATACTTCACATTTGAATTCAGTGTGCGGAGTGATGGAACCAGGTTTAACGATAACCATACCACGACGGATCTGAGATTTTTCAATACCGCGGAGGAGCAGACCAGCGTTGTCACCAGCTTCACCTTCATCCAGTAATTTTTTGAACATCTCAACACCAGTACATGTAGAAGTCAGTGGTTTTTCGATCAGACCAACGATTTCAACTGGCTCACCAACTTTAATCTTACCACGCTCGATACGACCTGTAGCAACAGTACCACGACCAGTGATAGAGAATACGTCTTCTACAGACATCAGGAACGGCAGATCAACCGGACGAGGAGGCAGTGGGATGTATTCATCTACTGCGTTCATCAGTTCATCAACTGCAGATACCCATTTTTCTTCACCAGCCAGAGCGCCGGTTGCAGAACCTTTGATGATTGGTGTGTTATCACCATCGTAGTTATATTTGCTCAGCAGTTCGCGGATTTCCAGTTCAACCAGTTCCAGCAGCTCAGGATCATCAACCAGGTCTACTTTGTTCATGAACACAACGATACGAGGAACGCCTACCTGACGAGCCAGGAGGATGTGTTCTTTAGTTTGTGGCATCGGACCATCTGTAGCGGCAACCACCAGGATAGCACCGTCCATCTGCGCAGCACCAGTGATCATGTTTTTCACATAGTCAGCGTGACCAGGACAGTCAACGTGCGCGTAGTGGCGGTTAGCTGTCTGATACTCAACGTGTGCTGTATTGATGGTAATACCTCTTTCTTTTTCTTCAGGAGCGGCATCGATCTCATCATAACCTTTCTTCTCTGCCAGACCTTTGCTTGCCAAAATGTTGGTAATGGCAGCAGTCAAGGTAGTCTTACCGTGGTCAACGTGGCCGATGGTACCAATGTTTACGTGGGGTTTATCCCGCTTAAAGGTTTCTTTTGCCATTGTATTTTTTTTAGATGGTTTGTAAAGATTGTATTGATAGTTGTTTTTAAAAAACGGTTTTACAAACTTGTATCGCTGATGAGAATTGAACCCACGACCTTCCCGGTATCGACCGGTACGCTCTGCCACTGAGCTACAACGAAATCCGGATCCCGGATGTTTGGAAATCCGTTGAGCTGTTGATGAGAATTGAACTCACGACCTCTTCCTTACCAAGGAAGTGCTCTACCCCTGAGCTACAACAGCATTGAAAATCTTATTAAGAACTTTCATCTCACATAATACTAATGAACAAAGTCCTTCAGTATTATTAGTGAGCGGGAGACGAGGTTCGAACCCGCGACCTACAGCTTGGAAGGCTGTCGCTCTACCAACTGAGCTACTCCCGCATATAATTATATAATGGTAAACATTAAAAAGAACTTCTCACCCTACACTTCCTCTCCTCTATTTATGGAGAACCTGCACTTAACAGACAAGTTCCGCCTTTGCGAGGGGCAAAGGCGGAACATTTGCGCTACGTGGGCAGGAGAGGATTCGAACCTCTGAAGTCGTAGACAGCGGATTTACAGTCCGCCCCATTTGGCCGCTCTGGAACCTGCCCATTTTTCCTTAAACTCCTTTCCCAAATCTCGTCCGTCCGGACCATTTTTGCTTCGGAATTTATCCGGAGCCAGCAGAGGGATTCGAACCCCCGACCCACTGATTACAAATCAGTAGCTCTGGCCAACTGAGCTATGCTGGCTTATCTTATATAAGAATCTTATAAATGATATCCGTTATAAGAGGGTGCAAAGATAGTTGATTTATTTTAACTTCCAAATCTTTTTTTATCTTTTTTTCAGCACCTGGATACAACCTTTTTGAGACTTGTATATTCGGCTAAAACACCCTACTGTAAAGAACTTTACTACCTTCGCCGATCCCTTTTTTCGATCGGGATGGCAAAGGTAGTAATCAGATATTTAATTCCAAAATATTTTTAAGATTTTATTGAAATTTTTTCTCTTTCGTTTTCTTAATCTGGTTAACAACCGAGTCAAAGGCGAGATCAAATGACTCCTCGAAAGATTTAGATTCGTGCTTTACAAATAAGTCTTGGCGCGGGATGTGGACTTTTATTTCGGCTATTTTATCCTTCACCTGATGAGCTATTCCATCAAGCTTTAAAAATACCTCCACGCTGATGATCCGATCATAAAAAGTGTTGAGTTTCTGAAGTTTTTTACTCACATGGTCAATCAATTTGGAGTCAGCGTCGAAGTGTACTGTTTGAATTTGAACGTTCATAGCACTAATTTTTAGTTTTAACAATCTTGTACATGCTCGTAACATTACGTCCATAGGCTTTCATTGCATTAATGGTCATGAATATCGACTAATGAAAAAAGTATACAAAGAACTCATTACTAATTTAATGAACTTTCAACTCTTTTGCATAACCATTTAGTAATATTTTGTTAAAGCTGCCCGAACTCCTCCTACTCTCCCTTAGGATGCGCTTTCCTGTACGCGTCCTTCAGCTTCTCAATACTGTTATGCGTATACACCTGCGTGGACGCCAGACTGGCATGCCCCAGCAACTCCTTCACTGCATTCAGGTCTGCACCATTGTTCGTAAGATGGGTGGCAAATGTATGCCGCAGTATATGCGGACTCCTGCGACTGATCGTCGTAATCTCGTGATCAGTGAGGTAACCTTTCACAACGTTATATACATAACGGGGGTATAACTTCTTTCCGCTACGGGGATTCACCAGCAAAACCTCCTTATCGGGCATCTCCAGCGCTTTATCGCGCATGACCCGGTATCCCTTTATTTCGTCCCGCAGATTTTTACTGATGGGAATAATACGCTCCTTATTCCCTTTTCCCAACACTTTCAATGTCAGATTGGAGATATCAACATGCCGCTCCTGTAAACCGATCAGCTCCGATAAACGTATGCCGGTATGATATAATAATTCAAATATCAACCGGTGCGTCTTGCCCTCCAGGTCATCCGCAAAAATCGGCCTGCCCTCCTGCCCACGGCGCATACTCCGGTTGTCCTCTACCGCTTCCATCCCCTTTTCATCAATAAACCCGGGCAACCGCTTCCCCGTTTTGGGCGCAGTCACTTTCGTCATCGGTGAAGTCACTACTACACCATGACGCATCGCATATTTGAAAAAAGATTTGAGCGTGGAGATCTTGCGGTTAACACTTTTAGCAACAATGCCCTCCTCCATCAGCCAGGCCAGCCAGGTACGGACATGCAAATGCGATATGCCCTGTAGGGACACATCGCCATATTGTGATCTGAGAAAAATAAAGAATTGTGTAAGATCCTGCTGATATGCAGTGAAAGTATGCGCAGAATAGCGCTTCTCCAGTTGAATATAAGCCAGAAATTGATTGGCTACCGGGTGTAAGACTTCACTCAAAATAAAAAAGTTGATGATTGTAAAGTTAAAACAAACCTTACAATCATCAGATATTTTGCGCGGGGAATTACTCCCGATAGAATCAATCTAATTTACCACTGGCCAACTGCTGTTTGTAAACAGCTTTCAGCACTTCAGTACGACGCTTAACGGATGGTTTTGTGAAAGACTGACGTGACCTGAGTTGAAGCAGGATGCGGGCTTTCTCAAATTTCTTTTTGTATTTTTTGAGCGCCTTGTCAATGTTTTCGCAATCTTTGGAATCGATGATCAACATAATTAATAGCCTTTTTTTTCAGGAAGGCAAAAGTAAAACATTCTTTTTAATTATCAAAATAATGTGAACCTACCCCTGTCATACCCGTATCCTCATTATTACTTAAATTAGCCCCATGTTTACAGGAATAATAGAATCATTAGGAGAAGTAATAGCTACCAGGCAGGAAGGCAGCAATATGGTCATCACCATCCGCTCTTCCCTCGCACCTGAACTGAAAATTGACCAGAGTGTCGCCCATAACGGTGTTTGCCTGACCGTCACCCGTGTCGACAACGAGTCCTACGACATCGTCGCCGTGGCCGAAACGCTGATTAAAAGTAATATCGGGCAACTGACCCCCGGCCAGAAAGTCAACCTCGAAAGAGCCATGATCTTCAACGGCCGGATTGACGGACACCTCGTACAGGGCCACGTCGACAGCACCGGCGAATGCGTGTCCGTAACGCCACAGAACGGCAGCTGGGAATTCCGCTTCCGCTACCCGGAACAGTTCGCCGGCCTGATCGTTGAAAAAGGCTCCATCTGCCTCAACGGTATCAGTCTGACCATATATAATGTAACCAATACGGAATTCACCATCGCCGTGATTCCTTACACATACGAACACACAAATATCTCAGCCGTTCAACCCGGGAATACCATTAACCTGGAATTTGATATCCTGGGTAAGTTCGTGGCCAGGCAGCTTGCCGTCAGATCATAGCTCAAACATCCACTTATGCAATTAACCTCCGCCCTTGCCATCCGCCATCCGGTTATTATGGCGCCCATGTTCCTCGTCAGTAATGAAAAAATGGTCCGGGCAGCCATGGACAGCGGGATCGCCGGTACCTTCCCTACTCTCAACTACCGAAAGGAAGGGGAACTGAAACAGGTACTGGACCAGCTGAACCAATACCGGGCACAATTGCCCGCCGGACAAGGCACCTATGGCGTTAACCTGATCGTTCAAAAGACGAATCCGCTCTATGCAAAACACCTGAAAGAATGTGTAGCTGCCGAAGTACCTTTCTATATTACCTCACTGGGCAATCCCCGGGAAGTAATTGCCGCCGCCCATAGCTACGGCGCAAAAGTACTCTGCGACGTCACCAATATTCAGCACGCAGAAAAAGCGGCCCAGGAAGGGTGTGATGGATTTATTGCCGTCTGCGTAGGCGCAGGTGGCCATGCCGGTCCCTACCCTATGCATATTCTCATACCAGCTTTACAAAAAGCCTTTCCGGATAAACTGCTGGTTGCCGCAGGGGGTATCGCTACCGGACAACAACTCGCCAGTGCCATGGTGCTCGGCGCACACGGCGCCTCCATCGGTACCCGTTTCATCGCGAGTGAAGAAGCCAGCGTCAGCGATGCCTATAAAAATGCTATCCTCGACTACGGCATGGAAGATATTGTACTGACTGAACGCCTTTCCGGTACGCCCTGCAATGTCATCAACACACCAGCCGCAAAGAAAATGGGCTATAAGCAGAACTGGCTGGAGAAACAGCTGAATAAAAATGCCAGTACCCGCAAATACTTTAAAATGCTGGTACAACTAAAAGGCATGAAAAAACTGGAACAGGCCATCAAACCTGGTAATTATCAACAACTGTGGACAGCCGGCCAGAGCGTAGAAATGGTGGAAGATATCAGCCAGATAAGCGATATCGTAGGCCGACTGGTACAGGAACTGGAAGAAACACTGGAAAAAACCAGCCAGTTACTTACCCGGTAATAACAAACAGTTTCTTTACTCTCATAAAAAGAGCTTGTCCGCCATCATAGCGGATAAGCCCTTTTTCATTTACTTATATGATCTACTGCTTCACCGATAGTTTGAAACTGCTGCGCAGCAATACCACCCGTATTATGAATGATACAGATAGTTCTTTCTGAATTCAGCGGGCGTCAGACCAGTATTCTTCTTAAAGAAAGCATTAAAGTTGGGCTGCTCCGCAAAACCAATACTGTAACCGATCTCCTGCAAAGACCAGTCGGTCTGTAACAGGAATACCTTGGTTTCGTCCAGCAACCTGTTTTTGATATGGGTACTCACATTCTGCCCCGTATGCTTCTTTAACAAAGCATTCAGGTGATTGGGATGTACCGAAAGATCTGCCGCAAATTCCTTGGCGGTCCTGATTCTGATAGGATGTTCCCTGTTGATACCGCCGGTTTCTTCTTCCAGCAGTCTGAAAAATTCATGCACATGCCGGTATTCCTCTGATACGTTGTCCGGTGGCGGGAAACTGGCCCTTTTCACACTTTCCACCATAATCAGTTGCAGGTAAGCCTGCATCGAATCTCCACTCAGTTTCCCCCCTGTTACTTCTTCCGCTTTCATCCTGGCGAAAAGTTGTTCCAGCACGGGTACCTCCGCTGCGGGAATACGGATCACACTCTTCGATTTATCTGTAAACAGGCTGAATTTATCCATACCGGCTTTCAGTGCGGGAAATTCTGTCAGAAAAGAACGCCTGAACAAACAATAATACCCTCCGGACTCCTCAGAAAGATTCCGCCAGGAAATAATGTCATTAGGATGTATAAATAAGATAGATGGCTCGTCCAGGTAATAAGTATTCAATCCCATCGTAAACACGCCCGCCCCTTTTGTCGTAAACAGGATCTTGTAAAAATCACGGCGATTAGGGGATAGATAGTTCCGGCATTCATGTATCTCCCGGTCGAATACCCTTATAGTCCAGTCCTCAAAATATTCTCTGAATACAGGGATAAGATCGGGAAGATCTCTTAATGTATCTATCGTGCGGCTATCCAGTGTCTGAGATGGCATAACTATATGGTGTTGAATACGAATTTACGCTGTTTGTCACAAATACCCCCCATAAATGGCGGCTTCACCGACCCCTTGCTATACCCAAATGAGCTACCTTGGACTACACCAATACTATTAACGATGGAAGTACAAACAGTTAGCAGCAGAACCTATGGCTTCATGGTATTGTACGACATGCATACCACGTTTTTCTCCAATGTTATCGTAGACATTTCAGAAAAAGATGCCGGCGAACGTTTGGGTACAAAAGCCAACCATATGGCATGGCTGGCCGGCAGCCTGGTACAGGAAAGATTTGAGCTGGCGAAATCTTTCGGCTTAGATAAACAGCAGCAGGCGCATGATTTATTCAAAGATCACAAAGGCATACAGGAAGGCGTGCAATATCCTGCGCTACAAACATTTGAGCAGGACTGGAAGATCATCTCTCCACTGCTGAGAAAAGCACTGCTGGAGGCCGATGATGAAAAACTGGATGAACCTTTTGAAATGCCTGGTATGAAAATGACCCTGTTTGAACTCATTTCCTTCCAGATTTACCGGGAAGCCAATTGTATCGGGCAATTAGCTTTATGGAGAAGATTGTTAGGCTACCCCGCCATGAAATACATGTAAACAGCTTACCCATCAAATAAATAGTCCCGGAAAAACTCCGGGACTCTACATTCGCCATTCTAAAAACGCTGTATCGCAAAAAAGGCTCCTTACGGAGCCCTTTTTTATTATGCAGCGGAAGTATTTATGCAATAACAACCTGCTCCAATCCTTTCTGTACTGCTGTATCCTGTAAACCAGGAATGCTGCAACCTTCTGCTCTCACCAGCTGTACGTCTGTCAGACCAATGAAGCCCAGCATACCCAGGAGATATGGAGAAGCAAAATCAAATGCCTGTGCAGGTCCTTCGGAGTAAACACCACCTGAAGCCAGCGCGATATATACTTTTTTATCCTTTAACAGACCTTCCGGTTTACCGGTGGCATAAGAGAAAGTTCTGCCGGCACGTACGACGTGATCCAGCCACGCTTTCAGCGTAGACGGAATATGGAAATTATACAGCGCTACTCCCAAAATGATGATATCCGCTTCTTCCACCTCCTTAATAGCCGCTTCTGATAACTTATCAGCAATCGCTGCTGCTTCTGCTGTCGCATCTCCTGCGCCACGGAATGCCAACAGGTGAGATGCATCAAAATGACCTAAAGGATCTTTTGCAAGATCTTTTACAGTCACTGTGCTGCCCGGATAACGTTCCTGTAACTGAGCAATAATTCCATCTGCCAGCTGTGTACTCTTTGACGCAGCGCCACTCACACTGGATACAACTTTCAATATCTTTTTCATACGATTATTTTTATTTTTTAAGCTTGTGATAAGTAAAATAAGAGGCTGCCAGTATTCCCAGGAATACAACCGGTACTACCGGATTAGGCATCGGATCGCCGGAAGCGGCATGTGCAATGGCTGCTGACACAAATGTGAAGGTAAAACCTGCATAAGTCCATTCTTTCAGGCGACCTTTTACAAGAGGAAGCACCAAAAGCACCACTCCGATCAGTTTGGCGATAGCCAGTTCAATCCTGAAATATGCGGGATACCCGATATGCTGGAAAGCCTGGTCCATCTCTGGTTTTGTTAAATAGGCATAGGCGGAATAGGTCATCATTAACGCAATGATTGCAGTAGTGACCCAATAAGTAATACGGATTGCTTTCATCTGAAAAAATTGATGAAGCAAAACTATTCACAATTGATAGCAAATGGTTAGTAGTATACTAAAGGTTAGTAGTAACCTGTTGGATAGTTATTTACCTTCGGGATATGGAAACACAGGTAGCTGAAAAAACAAAAAGAAATGCGAGAGAGTGCGCCGCGAGGTTATCAGCCATTCACGACGCCCTTTATGCCATTGGTGGCAAATGGAAGCTGAAAATCATCATTGTGCTCCGCGAAGACGGCAATAAAAGATTTAACGAACTGCAGCGATCGGTATCAGGTATTTCTGCAAGGGTATTGTCCAATGAACTGCGCGAACTGGAACTGAACGGCTTTGTCAGAAGAAAGGTATATGAAGGACGTCCTGTCGTGGTGGAATACGAACTGACAGAATACAGCGATACACTTGGCGCAGTGTTACATTCACTGAATGACTGGGGTACTATGCACAGGGAAAAGATCCGCAAGGAAATATCCTCCTCTTCACAGGGCTGATCCGCAATCAGGTATTGCGCCTTGCTTTAAAAAAGCAGGTTAACGGGACATATACTGATCGTCCCGCTGAGCATATCTTATCCGTAGAATTGTGTACTTCACAGAAAGCAGCAATAACATCATCACCGGATTCCACAAATCAGTCATCACAGCATCCGGTTTATCGAGAAAGGGATGTATGAGCGATACAAGCGGCATACTGGCAGTGTAAATGAATACATCAATGCCCAAATGCAGCACCCATATGCGGTTAGACTCTCTTTTTACAGAGTTGAAAGTTTTCTTATTTCCCCAAAAGAAACCAAGTGTACACAACAACATAAAAATGATAAGCACCCATGACCGCTCACTCAGATTATCACGATAAATACCACCTCCCATGGTACCCGCAATCAGCCGGATATAAGGCACCGTAAACAGGTTGATAAGTGTGAAAAAAGTAATGCAGTACAGCACACGGGAAAGGTGCGCAGGAGTGCTTTTAATGTATTGAAGTTGTTTTGCCATAAGGGGAATGTTTCATTACAATGAATGGTTCCCTAATTTAACATTTTTTTATGGCATTATTTGCCGTTTTCCCGTATATAACGAAACTATCTGCGCCATCAGCCGGCAACCACTCCCAGCCGTATTCCCAGCAACAAATTTGAGCGAAACCCAAACCAGTCCTACACCTGATCAGCCAGAAAATAGTAGCGACCGCGAATAAATCTACTATATACCGCTACCTGTCAGCCATTTACAGATCGACTGAAAACAAATACCTGCAATATATCATTCGAACAACTTTTCCACATTTTCTGACTAACATATGCTGCCCTCCTAAAAAGCAAATACAAATCTTCAAACGGCACTGTTAATATCTGTTAAGAATTAATTAAAGCCTGCAAGACTTGTAAATGTGGAATGATTTTTTCAGCTTTCAGGTAAAAAAGACATTGAGAGCTTTCTTAATCATCGCGCTGTTATTCCTATTCACACAAACAAAGGCGCAACAAAACAACATCAACAGCATTAAAGCCAGCTACGATCCGGATGCTATTGCAGAGCTGTATGACCGTATACCACTAGGTCTTGTATTCAGATATGAAAATGGACAGACAAGAAAAACTGAAGGATATTTACAAGGCGTCTACAGGTGGAAAAATATAAAAATCAGCAGCTCTAATGGAAGTGTACAGAATGGTTATTTACTGGTTAACAGACAACAACTGGCCAGTCAGCAATTCATTGTTGAACTGACTATATCCGTTCCTGAGTCAGCTACGCCCATCACGACTAAACTCGAATTACCTCACCTGACCGGTATTCGTTTTAATCATTATGCAGATAGTCTTAAAAGAGGCTTTCGCTTTTATCTGAATGTGGAAGGTACTTTTACGAGTGGCAAGGTATATCCGCTGGATACAGCCACTATAAAATTTGAAACAGATGCAGGCAAACTACTGGGGCAGGATCTGCTGTTAAACAGTAATGATGGTACTACCCGTTCCATTACTGTTACAGCTGTCAATAAAAATGATCCCGGTATGTCTGTCTCCAGTACCATACCGGTAAAACAATTATCAGATCAATGATCTCGATTTCAACTCAAGATACTTATTCACCACATTCAATGTCAACTGCTCTGGTGTAGTCAGCAATGACAAAATACCATAGCGGGTCAGTTCCCTTACCATCAGTTTCTTTTCATAAGCAAACTTCTGCGCAATCACCTGACGATAGATGTCTTCCACTGTATGCACATTGTCTTTCGTAAACTTCTTCAGTTCCGTATTCTCAAAAAATACAACGAGCAATAAATGATATTTTGCCAGTTTACGCAGATAAGGCAGTTGTCTTTGCAGCCCTGTCATGGATTCGAAGTTGGTAAACAGGATCAGCAGGGAACGCTGTGAGAACAGACTACGCAATGATACGCTCAATCGCTCGTAATCACTTTCCTCCCATCGCGTTTCCTGCGCATACAGGCGCTCCAGTAACAGGTTCATCTGCGTTTTTTTACCTGAAGCAGGTAATACATCTACCTGCTGCGCAGCCAGCGTTACCAGCCCGGTTTTATCGCCTTTCTGCAAAGCAATATTGCTGAACACCAGGGATGCATTAATCGCATAATCCAGCAGCGAAAGACCATTAAACGGCATCTTCATCGCACGTCCCTTGTCAATCACACAATATACCTGTTGCGATTTTTCTTCAACATAGTTATTCACCATGAATGTACCTCTTCTCGCTGTCGCCTTCCAGTTTAAAGTGCGTACATCATCTCCACGCGTATATTCCTTGATATGATCGAACTCCATACTGTGTCCTATCACACGTTTTTTATGCACCCCCAGTTCTGCGAGGCGATTATTAAAAGAAAAGAATTCATAGTTATGCAAAGCAGCAAAAGAAGGATATACCTTGATGATTGTTTCCTCCGCACCTACTACATGACGTTGCGCTAATCCCAGCAGACTACGTACAAATGCATTGGTTTTTCCAAAGTTATACTCCCCTCTCTCTACCGGACGCAAAGTATAACTTATGTCCTGCTCCTCTCCCGGTTTCATTTGCACTTTCTTACGAAAATCACGAACCTGAAACTGTACAGGCAACTCTTCCAGTACTATCACTGTAACGGGAAAACGATAATTGTTCTTTAGTTTCAGATGGATATCATTTTCCTCTCCGTTACTAAAGCGACCCGCCATATTACGGGAGATCAGCAAAGGCTGTTTCCCTGCCACATACAGAAAGAAAAGATCCAGCAGTAACAGGAATAATAAAGCTGCTGTAACCAGTTGCGCCACCATATACAACGATGGGAAAAAGAAGCTGACCACAAAAAAGATAGCCATGCTTCCCATCAATGTATAAAAGCGGGTCGTAAAGAATAAAGAGAGAAAAAAACGTTTCAACATAACCTTGTGTTTACCTTGGTACTTCCACTGCTTTCACGATCTGCGCAATCACTTCATCAGTTGTAATACCTTCCATTTCACGTTCAGGCGTCAGTACGATACGATGACGCAATACATGCGGCAGCATATTCACGATATCGTCAGGTGTTACAAAATCACGGCCTGTCATAGCAGCAGTCGCCTTCGCACAATTCATCACTGCCAGTGATGCACGCGGAGAAGCACCGAGATACAAAGAAGCATTATTACGTGTTTCGTGTATCAATGCAGCTATGAAGTGTAACAGTTTATCTTCGATATGTACTTTACGTACCAGTGCCTGATACTCGATGATCTGTGTAGCTGTCACTACCCTTTGTATCAGTTGGGTAAGATCTGAAAGACCATTGTACTGATGCATGGCCTGCAGCATGGCTACCTCTTCTGTCAGTGAAGGATATTTCACTTCTATTTTAAACAGAAAGCGGTCCAGCTGTGCTTCAGGTAAACGATAAGTACCTTCCTGCTCAATCGGGTTCTGCGTAGCAACTACCATAAAAGGCGCCGGCAGCGGATGTGTAATACCATCGTTGGTGATCTGTCTTTCTTCCATCACTTCAAACAATGCCGCCTGTGTTTTTGCAGGTGCACGGTTGATCTCATCTATCAGCACCAGGTTACCGAATACCGGTCCGCGTTTATATTCAAACTCTCTTTTTTCAGGATTGAATACAGATGTACCCACCACGTCGGCCGGCATGATATCCGGTGTAAACTGCAACCTGGAAAAGTCTGCATCAATGCAACGCGCCAGTAATTTGGCAGTCAGTGTTTTTGCCACACCTGGTACACCCTCTATCAGTACGTGACCATGCGTAAGCAGGCCCGCTATTAAAAGGTCAATCATTTCATGCTGACCAACAATTACTTTTCCTATCTGTTGACGGATCGCATTTACTGCTTCATGCAGTGCTGTAAAGTCCGTGCGATGCTGGAATGTAGTTTCTTCCATTATTTCGTATTTATATAAAACGCCTGTATTTTCTTATAGAACTGTTGCAGAAAATCATCTGACACAGTCATTGTGTCCCGCATGTGTTGTATATCATGCAATATTTCTTTTACATGCTCCACCGGCATAGCCGCCTTGCGCGACAACGCATCTGCAAATGCATGATCCATGTTATTTGTATTCAGATAATAACGGGTACGTATAAACTCCTGCCATTGCAGAATGATCTTTTGTACCAGGTTACGGTTATCATGCTGCTGATAATAAAGCTGCCCCAGCGCATCCACAAACTCCAGTGAGTTATTCTCCAGTGGAGGTCTTTCGGGAACGATCCGCTGTCTGCGTTTACTTTCAAATATGATATAGAGCAGTAATAAGCCCACTCCCAGCCACAGCGCCCATCTCATAGCAGGATAGCGCATCAGCACCTGCCATTCACTGAAATCGGATGATTGACGGGCATACTGGTATTTGTAAAATTCATCCCAGTATACATGATCCATGTAATGATTGGTATAAGACAACTGACTTTCCAGCGATACCATGTTACGGTCATGCATCAGAAAATAGTTCGTCAGTGTAGATGGTTGTAACAGGACAAATACCGCGCCTTCGCTTACGTTTATTTTCACAAAATTCGGCCGGTTAAAGGCATCTGTTCCCAGGATAGTAGTAGCGCTGGAATCCATGCCGGTGATATAGCTGCCACCCCTGATACCTTTGCGTGAAAAGGCGGTATCAGGCGCCAGGTTTTTATTCACATAACGCTGGTCTGCATTTGTCATAGACTGGAAAAATCCTTCATCATCTACGTGGAGATGCAGGAGATCCAGCAGTATACTGTCGGGTTTGTTCACTGCAATAAACAACTGATTACCGGCGGCCGCGAATTTTATCATATTAGCGGCATCTTCCGGAGACGTGTATAAAACATCTGCTACCAGTACATACAGATTATAATCTGTTGAGGACAGCGTAGCATCTTTTGTATAAGTACGTGTGAATGGTTTCGTAACGACCTGTGGTTTGATCTCATAATAAAACAATTCTGACATTGCTTTAAACATGGCATAACATCCCCCTGGCCGCTTGTCCTTATGGGAAAAACTCTGACGCGCCAGCTCCTGTTCGTCGATATTTTTATTATCAATCGTTCCCCCTCCTGCTGAAAAGATCAACAGGCCCAGAAAAATCAGGACGAAAACGATGATAACTACTATTGCTACTGTTTTTGATTTCACCGGGTATAGCCTAATTCGTTCATAAATTGACGGAACTCTTTGTGCAGATCACCAAACTGCTGACCATTCACCGGAGTTTCTCCGTACCAGATGTATTCATAATTCAATGTCAGCACGGCAAATTTCTTATACCACGGTGTTGACAACATACTACGCAGATAAGCGGCATTTGTTTTCTCCCTGCTAAAGGTAACCACTTCTTTATCGATCAGTACACGTAGTGTTTGCAAATAAAGCAGTCTTACGGCCTGTCTGAATCTGGCGGCAGCGATCGCTTCTTCTATCTGCTGCTGATAGGTTTCAACATCCAGTTCTTCTTCTGTCAGTTTTACCTCATTCCCTGCCTCCTGTGCCGTTTTCTTAAACAGATAACCATTCTGTTTAAGATAAAGAAAGAGCAACCAGCCCAAAAAGGCCACGACAACCACAATGATCAGTTTGTGTATGGCCCGGATGAAGTTAAAAACAGCGTTCAGAAAGCTATCCCAGCCAGCGCTGCGGCGAGGCGGCTCTTTCTTTTTAAGTGTGTATTGCAGCTTTTTATCCTTTTGCAGCACTTTCATCATCGTATCCGGTACGCTACGTACAACAAGCGGATAATCCGCATAAGTTTCTATTGTATCTGCGATGACCGGCGCGACCTGGTCCCACAGGTAATGTTCCTGCACAACTTTATCCGTTGTGGCTGCCAGTGCCGAATCATCGGCTACCTCGTCCGCTTCTTTTTGTGTAACCGTCTGCTCCATATCTGCTGCTACCATAGAATCCCATTTCTCAGCCGGTACAGATTGCTGTGCGTTTGCATATAATGGCAGGATCAATATTATCAGGATATAATAAACACGTATTTTCCTCATTTCACCGGCTTTATAATATTTGCTTTCGGACCGAGCTTATATCCCTTTTTGTGCAGGTAGATCGGGTAAACAATAAAATAACCAATAATAAATGTCAGTGATATCACCAGGATACTGATGCTGGCGGATAAAGGCATGGCAGTATGCCGGGTAACAAAGCCTTCCAGAAACGCCGCCACTGTGAATATAGGTACTAGTGTGATCATGATCTTAATACCATCACGGGCTGTTTTCTTCAGCGCATCCAGCCGCTTTCTTGTACCGGGAAATATAAATCCGCTGATTAATACCAGACCGGCACAACCAGCGATAACAATCGCCGATATTTCCAGGGTACCATGAATCCATATGACCAGTACAGATTTAAAACCCAGTCCTTTGGCAAAGAAATAATATTGAAAGGATCCTACCATTACACCGGTATCCACCATGTACCAGAGTGTGCCAATGCCAAAGAAGATACCTCCTATGAAAGTCCTCATCGCCACCGTGATATTATTCAGTGCAATCCGTAAAAACATAACGAGTTCGTTCTCCTGTTTATAGACACCAAAAGGATCCCCGTTATTGATATTCTGCTCTGTCATACTCACGTATTCATCACCCATTATACCACGAACGAATGTTTCATCATGCGCAGCAGAAAAGGCACCAATGATAAAGAAGAGCAGGAAGAATAAGAATGTAAAAAGGAACAAGCCGTGATATTTCCGAAACAGCAGCGGCAGTTCATATTTAAAGAAATTGCGGAATCTGCCATCCTGTTCTTTACGATTACCGTAGATGCTGTGATAAATAGTGGCTGCCAGACTGTTTATATAGCTCGTTACTTTACTGAAACTATAAAAGGTTTTGGCATACGCCAGATCATCCAGGAGGCTTGTAAAGCGCTCTGCCATTTCATCCGGATCTTCCGCAGGTTGATCCTGGTACTTTTTCCAGCGCTGGAGGTTTTTTTTTATAAAGGTTGATTCACGCATGGGCTATCTGTTAGTCCGTCATCATGGTGCAGGGCCATAAATCCAAAGTCTGCAATGCCTGTTTACCGGAAGTCACTGTGCGACATTCTGCTCATCAGTCGGATATTCATTTAGATATACAAAAAAATATGCCGATTAATTTTATATTAAGAAAATGTAGCTAGATTAGTCTGTTATCTGTGTGGAACAGACTGCTTACAAACTTATCGATTAATCACTAAATTTATACATGGCCAATATAAAAATACCTACTTCCTTCAATATAGATCTGGAGTTTGAAACAGCTAATATTTTCCAGCGACTGATGGGCTGGCTGATCGATGGGTTTATTAAGGTCCTGTATATTACTGTATTAGGCTACACTGTCAATAACCTGCAATTAGGAGAAGTAGCCAGCTATGTTATTTATTTCTTCCTCGGCGTTCTGCCAATGGTCTGCTACTTCCCTGTGCTGGAAATCATTATGAACGGACAAACGCCTGGTAAGCTGCTGATGAATATCAGGGTCAGGAATATGCAGGGTGGACAACCCAGTATGAGCCAACACCTGATCCGCTGGTTATTCCGGATCATCGAAACCCCCTATATCATTATCAACGGACTTATCCCACTGATCGCTATGTTAAGGTCTCCTTATTATCAACGACTGGGAGATGTAGTCGCAGGAACGATTGTCGTAAGTACGAAAACCAAGGCCAGTCTGAGCGGTACGATCTTCAGGGATATGTCGGCAGTAGATTATACACCCCGTTTTCCCCAGATTCTGCGGCTGTCAGACAGAGATATGAATAAGATCAAAAACCTGATGGACCAGGCAGTCAAATCCAACAATCCCGAGCTGACAGCACGCGTCGCTTACCGGGTAAGAGATGTATTGGAGATTCAGACGGACATGATGCCGGGAGAATTTCTCGAAACAATCTTAAACGATTATAACTACTATACCACGCGGTAATTATCTCTTGATCACCATGGTATTGGTCCATTGGTCATGCCAGGGTGTATCCGCAAATCCTGAAAATCGCATAAAAGGTACAAGACGGGATAATGAACGCAGGAATGCATCCTGTAAAGTCAGCGGACTTCCATCTGTACGCACCGCATAGGTAGCCGTGATCATTTTACCGATAGTACGGCCCCCGTTACCATACTCAAAGCCTGTATAATAGGCCACAAAACCCGTTCCCATCGTAAAGTAAAACAAGAACACAAGACCACCGGATTCGTCAAATTTAGCATCACTTAACGCTGTTATAATCAGCACTACTCCCAGTGAAAACATCACGCCAAGAGAGATCGCAATGATATAATCCACTACATAATTCACGAAGCGCTGGGTCTTTTCAGCCTTCCTTGTATACTGAATAGCGTGCAGATCTTCTATCAGTCCTTTTTCAGGGATATTGTCTCCAAATCGGTTTTGCATATAGAAAGTAAAAATTAATGAACAACGCTTAAAAAAAACTGCCGGTTGCTTTTGAATCACAACCGGCAGGTAACTAATTATGGCAAAAAGTTTTCAGACGGCCGGCGTACCGATACTTCCTATCTGATTATCCAGGGACGAGCCTGAAGGGCGACCTCCCGGACCGATATATCGTATATCACTGCTGAACGCCATGATAGGAATAAAGATGGGGCTCAGAAAAAGAAGACCAAGTGTAAACCCGATATCCTTTCCAAAGCTTTTGCTGAACTCATGCGTAAGCATGATCGGCAAAATGAACCATCCATAAATAGGAATTAAGAACATAAATATATACCACCAGGGCTTGCCGATAATCTCCAGCATGACGATAGTGCTATATATCGGGACGATACTTGCCCACCCCGGTTTACCTGCTTTCTCGAATATTCTCCAGCTACAGTAGATGTAAAATACGACAAAGGCCAACCAAATTAAAATAAATACAGCAGAAACTCCGGCAAGTATGCCTCCGGAAGAATCATACGACGAATAGTCTTGCATAATTAAAAGGTTTAGGTGAAAAATTGAGGTATGTAAAACAATTAGAATGTCCCATAGTTTTTCGATAACAGATAACTTTTCCCGGAAAATGGAGCTCAACAGGGGCCAACAATCACATTATATAGCTTTTATAACATCATAAATTACAGAATTGATCACAGTTAATCACATTTTTATTTACTTTTTTTGAAAAAAACTAAAATTTCCCTGAATAATATTTGTTAGTTATTTCAAATGGTGTACATTTGCACCCGGCAAGTCTTATACGACCAGCTCCTACTGAACTCCCCCAGGACAGGAATGTAGCAAGGGTAGGTGGTTGTAGCGGTGCGATGTAAGTAACTTGCCGTTTTTTTTTCTTTTTTATTCCAGGTCATCAGGCGTCTATCGATCATTCAGACACTATTTAACTCTCTTTATAATACGATGACCAGAGAATCTGCCCAATGCTTTCCAACTGTTTATTTCGCGTGATTGTCCGGTTTCTGTATTCATTAAAAGATGAATAGTTGAATACTGTTGATTATGTATTATTTGTTGCGTACTATTGTACCGGCAATTTTATTTAAAAAGGACTAAATCATTTCACAATGAAATTCTTCATAGATACTGCAAACCTTGCACAGATAAAAGAAGCAAACGACCTTGGCGTTCTTGACGGTGTTACCACCAACCCTTCCCTGATGGCTAAAGAAGGCATCAAAGGAGAAGCTAACATCCTCAAGCATTATGAAACAATTTGCGAGCTGGTAGATGGTCCTATCAGTGCAGAAGTACTGTCCACCGACTTCAATTCAATCATCGAAGAAGGTAAGAAACTGGCGGCTATCCACCCGAACATCGTGGTGAAAGTGCCAATGATCAGAGACGGTGTGAAAGCGCTGAAATGGTTCACTGACAACGGTATCAAAACAAACTGTACACTGGTATTCTCTGCTGGTCAGGCTATCCTGGCTGCTAAAGCAGGCGCCAGCTTTGTATCTCCGTTCATCGGTCGTATCGATGACAGCAACTGGGATGGCGTTGACCTGATCGCCCAGATCGCTCAGATCTATAGCCTGCAGGGCTTCAAAACCGAAATCCTGGCGGCTTCTATCCGTACTCCACTGCACATCATCAAATGTGCTGAAGTTGGTGCTGATGTTTGTACCTGCCCGCTGGATTCAATCCTGGGTCTGCTCAAACACCCGCTGACCGACATCGGTCTTGCCAAATTCCTGGAAGACGCGAAAAAAATGTAATCGTACTTTTAGATGGTATACTCCCCGGTGCACGCCATGCATCGGGGATTTTTTTTGCCCCGAAATCCTCTTTTCCTCCCTATTTTTGCACATTCTTTATCTCTTTCACAATAAACTTTCATTCTTTTCTGAAAGTATTGTAAATTTGATATGCATTTATAACTTCCGGCGTTTGAATACATAGTGTTGCAAAGAGAACAACACGATCATTTTTGATTTATTTCTCTGACTGCTAAATGATTGTATTATGATTCAACCGAATATTCCGGAAACTGGTCAACCTCGTGTAGTAATTGTTGGTGGTGGCTTTGGTGGTATCAACCTCGCTAAAAAACTCAAACACGCCCCTGTTCAGGTAGTAATGCTCGACAGGAATAACTATCACCTTTTCCAACCTCTCCTCTACCAGGTATCTACAGCCGGTCTTGAAACTGATAGTATTGCATTCCCCCTGCGCGGTATCTTTAAAAACCAATCCAATTTCATTTTCAGAATGGCGGAAGTAACTGGTGTACGTCCGGCGGAAAACATACTGGAAACAGGTATCGGCGAACTGAAATACGATTACCTCATATTTGCCACTGGTAGTAATACCAACTTCTTTGGCAATAAGGTGATTGAAGAACATGCGATCGGTATGAAATCTCTCATAGAGGCGGTACAGATCCGTAACTATGTGATCAAACAGTTTGAAGAAAGTCTGCTGCTGAAAGATGAAGCACAGATCAAGGCAAAACTGAGCTTCGTCATGGTGGGTGGCGGTCCTACCGGCGTTGAGCTGGCTGGCGCATTCGCTGAATTACGCAAATATATCATGCCGAAAGATTATCCGGAACTGCCGGTATCTCTCATGAATATCTATCTCATTGAAGGTAGTAACCGTATTCTGAACGGTATGAGTGAACACTCTTCTCAGAAATCACTGGAAAGCTTACAGAAACTGGGCGTAAACGTACTGTGCAATGCCGTTGTAAAAGAATACGATGGTAAAACACTGGTATTAAGCAATGGCGAAACCCTCAGTACACAGTCTCTGCTGTGGGCTGCAGGCGTAAAAGGCGTTCCTGTAGCAGGTATTCCGGCAGAAGTTATTCTGCCAAACGGCCGTATCCAGGTCAATGAATTCAACCTGGTAAATGGTACACAGAATATCTATGCCATCGGCGATATCGCCCAGATGGTGAATGATCCTAAATTCCCGAGAGGTTATCCGATGGTGGCTCAGGTAGCTATTCAGCAGGGTGCGAACCTTGCTGAGAACCTGCTGAAAACCATCAAATCTTCCGGACGGAGCCCGAAACCTTTTAAATACAAGGATCTTGGTAGCATGGCGACTATCGGTCGTAACCACGCCGTAGCTGAATTCGCAGGAATGAAACTGAGCGGATTTATGGCCTGGATGGTATGGATGGCCGTGCACCTGATGAGCCTTTTAGGCTTCAGGAATAAGCTCGTGGTATTCAGTAACTGGTTCTACCGTTACTTTACATTTGATCGTGGTACACGTATTATTATTAAACGTGGAGCGGCAAATATTGTGAAGTTGCGCCAGACGGTCAACTAGAAATTAGGAATTAGGAATTGACGAGGTAGTTTCTGAAGTGAGGATTTCCTGATTGAAGCAATAAAATACAAAGGCCAGTTGGTGTATACCGACTGGCCTTCGTATTTTTATTGCTGTTGATAATGATTTATTTACGGCTTAATATAGAATTCAGTGTGGTAGTCGTCACCAGTTCATCTGCACGACCACCTAATGCACGATAGTACACGAGAATCGTATAATTGTTCTCTGTTTCCCACCAGTCGCCTTCCGTGAGTTTTGTATCAGCTTTACTGCCGGCAATAGTATTATCCACTAACGCATATACGTAGTTATAAAAACCCTGTTTCAGGAACAACGAACCTTCATATGCTTTAGTAGCAGGATTGAATACCAGCCGTGTATTATCATTACACTCATAGTTGGTCAGCTCTCCCAATATGTACATGTTATAGCCTGCATATGGTTCTGGTACCGGGTAAGAGAAATGTACAGTCGCATAATCCCCTTCAAAGAAAGGATTGTAATCATCCAGCGTAGCCAGATAATACAGGCCATTGATGTCTTTGATAAACTGATACATCTTCCCTCCTCTTTCAAAATCCGGCATCGCAAAAATATCTGTATGATCTTTCGCGTACTCTGTATTTCTCACACGTTCCGTTTGTAAACGAAAGCTCCGCAGATCTATCCAGCGCCACTCTTTGCCGGCAGGCATCACACAATCCACTTCCCAGTTATATTCAAGTATATTTCCCTTGATGAACAGCGGACGAGGAAACTTAATCGCATTATCCCAACGGTAATTTTGCAGGATCACGACTTTCATCTGATCGAAAGGATTCACCACATTCAGACCGCCCATATTTACAGAGAAATTAATCTTCTGGTGAGTACGGAAAATCTTTGGTGTAACCGGCTGCTGAATAAAACCGCTTACGCCGGCCTTATTACCAACCACCAGCATACGACGGGTGAATGCCAGCTGACTGGTATCACTGTCCATATACACTTTTAAAAGATAGTTACCTGATCTTGTAGGATAACAGTTCTGATTGGGAATTTGTACCGTCCAGTGTGTATATTTCTGTAAAGCAATACTGGAAAAGCGATAATCCTGTATCCTGTTTTCTGAGAAACCGCGCAGGTATTCTACCTGTGTGATCTGTGCAGGCGTCCAGTCAGCATTGCATAAAACGAATGTATAGAAGTAGTTCTTTACATCATTGTCCAGGTCATCAAAGCTGAGCTCCAGTTTTTCATCGCCATTCAGCGTAATAATAGGATAACTCAGCTGGTCGCCGGCCTGATTCAGTTTAACCGACTGAATATTATTATAGTATACGTGGTCAGGCCCAATGGTATTTTCCTGCGCCGCTACAGGCAGCATGTACACCAGCAAACACATTACAGATATACAGAAGAGGGATTTTAACTTCATAATCGCATTTCAAGTAAGCATTAAGGTACTATTTTTTCAACTTGTACAACGCGATGGTCCTGTTCTTTCGTATGATGCGGGTAGCAACGGTTCCCTTTGTGCGAGGGGGCAATAGAACTGTTTAGGATTATATTCAATACATTTGTCGCATGCGTTTATCTCTATTTGTCGCCAGACGGATCGCATTTAACCGGTCCTCTTCCTTTTCGAGGTTTATCATCAACATAGCAGTGGTGGCTACTGCTATCAGCGTGGCGGTCATGATACTGGCGGTGGCACTGGTAAACGGTTTTCAGCAGGTAATCCAGCAGAAAATATTCAGTTTCTGGGGACATATCCACATTACCCAGTATCAGCCTAATGCAGGGCCGCTGACAGAGCAGGTCCCTTTTATAGGTGACAGCTCCATTGTGGAAAAGTTGAAAAATATCAAAGGCATCACCACGGTCAACGCATATGCTACCAAATCTGCGATTGTGAAAGCGGAAAAGGACCTGGAAGGCGTTATTTTCAAAGGTGTGGACCGTCATTACGACTGGAACCATTTGCAGCAATTCCTGCAGGAAGGTCACGCTATCCGGTATAATGACAGTAGCTATGCACCCGAAGTTATGATCTCTGTGAGCCTGGCGAAAGAATTAAAGCTGAAACTCAATGATCCGCTGATTGTTTACTTCATCCAGGGGGCAGGTCAGCCGCCAAGGGCACGTAAACTGATAGTAGGCGGCATTTTTAAAACAGGGATTGAAGAATACGATAAAACGTACATTCTGGGCGACCTGGAACTGATACGCAAGCTGAATGACTGGAAACCAGGCAGTATTGCCGGATATGAGATATTCACAAATGATTACCGTAACATCCAGCAGATTGCCACCAAGGCATATGATGTGATTCCGGAAACCTTATTCATGCGTTCCATTGAGGAAATCTACCCTAATATCTTCGCCTGGCTACGTTTGCAGAATAAAAATGAAATTATCATCCTCGTGATCATGTCTATCGTAGCAGTGATTAACATGATCACCGCCATCCTCATACTGATACTTGAGCGCACAAATATGATCGGTATTGTAAAGGCATTGGGAATGCGCAGCTTCAATATTCAGAAAATCTTTATTTATCAGGCGGGTTATATTGTGCTGGCGGGTATTATCCTGGGTAATATCCTGGGTATAGGCATTGCTGTCCTGCAACAAACGACCGGTTTCTTTAAACTACCGGAAGAATCCTATTATATGTCAGTAGCCGCAATATCCCTGCACTGGTGGGAAGTTTTGGCGATTGATGCAGGTACACTGCTGATATGCCTGCTGGTACTTATTATACCTTCACGGGTGATCCGGAGAATTACCCCTGTAAAAGCCATTCAGTTCAAATAAAGCTCTTTTCCGGATGGCAGATCTTTGTTTAGATAAGGCTTAGATATTTGTTATCCTACGTTCATCTTACGTTCATGAACGTAGGATGAACGTAGGATAACAAATACCTAAACGGCATCAAACCGGATATAAAAAGGCGGCTGATCTTTTAAGGATCAGCCGCCTTTTTTGCTATGAAAAAATAGGTTTATATCAGTAATCTGCCACAGATAATGCCTGCTGCCACACCTGCATTCAGTGACTCCGCACCGCCCAGCCGGGGAATCGTAATTTTATGGGTGCTGGCACTTATCACCGCCTCACTGAGTCCGCGGGACTCATTTCCAATCAGGATAATCCCCTCTTCCAGCTTCGAAAATTCAGTAATATCACGCCCATGCAGTGTGGCTGCATAGGATGGCACACCAGCTTCTTTGATCAGGGTACTGATATCGCTCTCCAGTATCTTTACACGGGCAATACTTCCCATCGTGGCCTGGATGGTTTTAGGATTATAGGCATCTACACAGTCAGGCGTACAAATGATCTGACGGATACCGAACCAGTCGGCTATACGAATGATAGTCCCCAGGTTACCGGGATCCTGGATCGTTTCCAGTGCCAGCGATACCGTACCTTTCAGTGATCCGGGGGCTATAGCAGCCGATCCGGGGATATCCAGCAGGGCAATCGCCTGATTAGGCGTAGTGAGTGCAGACAGCTGTCTTAAGACATTTTCGTCTACTTCCGTTACATTCACGTCTTTCGTACGATCCAGTAACGCCCTGTGAGCAGCGATCCAGGCTGAAGTTGCATATACTTCTTTTACCGGAACGCCCTCCTGTAGCAGCTCAGGAACGATCTTATCGCCCTCTGCCATGAACTGGCTGGATTTTTGACGGTATTTTTTATGCTGTAATGATTGAATATACTTAATTTGCGCCTTCGACAACATAGAGCCAAACCTACATGAATTCTTTTAATCGGCAAAGCCACCCGGATCTGGTCTCTATGGAAATAAACTGAAAACAAAGCTTCTAACTATTAATAATTGTATTGACTCTGATGCAGCAGCGGCCACATAGTTCCCTTTTTATTTACCTGAACTATTCAATCATCCTGATGATTTCACTCGCGCTGGCTGGATGTTCCAATACAAAATACCTGCAGAAAAATCAGCTCTTATATATCGATGCGGATGTAGACGTCAAAGGGGAAGCCTCTTCCATTGACAAACAGGATATCCGTAGTTCTCTTTACTCCAAACAGCTGATGCTGCAACAGCCGAACACACTCTTTGTCGGTACCCGTTTTAAAGTGTGGCTCTATAACCAGAAACACAACGAGAAAAAATCCAACTGGTTCTGGAACCTGATGTTGTCTCCCCGCAACCTGGAAGATCCTGTGATCTATGATTCTACTAAAACAAAAGAATCGATCAAACGCATGGTCAGCTACCTGAATAATCAGGGTTATTTCTATGCCACCATCGATCGCGTGGAATCCATCAAAAGGCAGAAAGTCAGCGTGACCTACAAGGTAAATACCGGCAAAAACTTCGTGATCAATAAGATCTATTACGAAATACCGGATACCAATCTGCTGAAAATCGTAAAAGACAACGAAAAGCTGTCGCTGATCAAAACCGGCGTGCCTTATAAACAGGAAATACTGGGTAGTGAAAGAGAGCGACTGATGCGTGTGATACGTAACGGTGGTTACTATAAATTTGACCGCGACGCTATTGAATTTGAGATAGATACCCTTCATAAAAGCCTGTTCAGAAACCTCATGAATCCATTTGAGGGTATCGTGAACGTGTACAATGAACGTAAAGGACAGGACAGACCTAAAATGGATATTTCCGTACGTATCTGGCATCCGGAAGATTCCTCTATCCGTTATCAGCAATATGTACTGGACAGCATCATTGCCTATCCTGATTACCCGGTGTATGGTAATAATGCAGACTCTATTTTCAAAACCACACAGCGGAAAGAACTGACGATCCGCTTCCGCCAGAATATTCTGAAACCCTCCGTTTTATACAGGTCCATCCTGTTAAAAAGCGGTGATATGTTCTCTCAGCAACGTACCAATGATGCGATCAACAGGTTGTATGACCTGGGTGCATGGCAGTTTGTAACGCTGCAATACCGCGAAAGAAAGGATACGCCCAATACACTCAATACCTACATTTACCTGACGCCAAAACGCCGCCAGGAAATAGGGGCCAACTTTGAGGTCAGTACGAGCTCGGACTATCTTGTGGGTAGTGGTATCAGTTTGAACTATAAACACCTGAATATCGGCCACTCCGCCACACAGTTAAATGTGAGTCTGAATACAGGTATTGAACTGATCCGTTCACAAGGTACCTGGATGCTGCAATCACAGGAGATCGGCGGACAGGTCAGTCTGATATTCCCAAGGTTTATCACACCTTTCCATATTGCGCAGGGTACACGTTCGGCAGTAAGAACCCGACTCACAGCGGGGGTTGACTATCTTACCCGTTCTTCGAAGTTTTACATTTCCAACGTAAATGCATCCTTTGGTTATGAGTGGAATGCTTCTCCTTATAAACGCTGGATCGTAAAACCTATCTCCCTGAACTATGTAGGTGTAAACCTGAATGAGGTATTCCGGGAAACAGTGGTGAACCTGAACCCTTATCTGAAACGTAGTTTTGAACCGGCATTTATCGGCGGAGAAAACGTCACTTACATCTACAGCAATAACGATGCACTGCATAAGAATCATTACTCTTACTTCCGTGCAAACGTAGAAGAGTCCGGCGCATGGCTGAACGGTATCAACAGTTTGTGGGGTGCTGTAGCCAGCAACGGGAATGACCTGGAGACGATGACCAATATGCCGATCGCGAACTTCCTCAAACTGGAAGCGGATTACAGACATTACTGGTCACTGACCAGCCACACCGTACTTGCCACCCGTGCTTATGGCGGTGTGGGCATTCCTTATGGCAAATCGGATGTAATGCCTTATATCCGTCAGTTTACAGCCGGCGGTCCTAACAGTATCCGTGCGTGGCGACTGCGTACGCTGGGTCCTGGTGTATTTAAAGACAGTTCGTTAACAGCCAGTACATTCCCTGATCAGACGGGTGATATGAAGCTGGAAGCTAATATTGAATACCGTTTTGACCTGTTACGTCTTTTTGATGGCAGCATTAACCTGAAAGGCGCTACTTTCCTGGATATAGGTAATATCTGGATGCTGAAGAAAGATACCACCCGTCCCGGTGGTGAATTCAGATTACAAAACCTCTACAGAGATCTGGCGGTGGGTACCGGCGCCGGTTTGAGACTGGATTTCTCCTTCTTCCTGATCAGGCTTGACTGGGGTGTGCCTGTTAAAGTACCTTATTTCAAAGGCAACAAGAGCGGCTGGTACCTGGGAGAATGGCAACTGGGTAATGCAGAGTGGCGCAGGAATAACATTATCTGGAACATTGCGATCGGTTATCCCTTCTGATCATTTTCTTTTTTCAATAGAAAAAGCCTGATCAGACGATCAGGCTTTTTTTATACACACTAATGCACAATTGCCTTACTAAGATTTCGCTTTGAAAGTGCCGCCCAGTTCTTCCACAAATTTCTCAATCTCCCAGGCATCTTCCAGCTTAAACGCACCGATTCTTGTTCTGCAAAGACTGCTCATATAACCGCCCACGCCCAGCGCTGCGCCAAAATCATTGGCCAGAGAACGGATATAGGTACCGGTACTGCATACAACGCGGAAATGTATTACCGGCAATGCAATGTTTGTAATTTCAAATTCTTTGATGACGATGTTACGCGGCTCTACTTTCACCTCTACCCCTTTTCTGGCCAGTTCATAGATGGGTTTACCATTCTGTTTGATCGCAGAGTGAATAGGCGGTAACTGTTGTAATTCGCCAATAAACTGTTTTGTCGTATCATGTATCAGCTCTTCGGTGATACCGTCCAGTGGTTTAAAATCTGTTGGTTCAGATTCCAGATCGTAAGTGGGCGTTGTTGCACCTATAGTGAAAGTACCGGTATATTCTTTTTCCTGTGCCTGGTACTCGTTGATCTTTTTTGTCATTTTACCTGTGCAGCAGATCAGCAGACCAGTCGCCAGCGGATCGAGGGTACCCGCATGACCAGTCTTTGCTTTTGTGGTGTTTCTTATCTTTCTTACGATATCGAAAGACGTCCATTTCAAAGGCTTGTTGATCAATACCACCTGTCCTTCTTCGTAAATATTTTTTTCAGCAGTCTGATTCATCCGGCAAAGATAATAGAAACACAGGATGCAGCGTTCAACGGGTGAAACAGTGCAAGGGTAGAAAATATGCGCTTTTTCAGTATTTTCACGCAATTTTCATAATATGTCTTTAGTACAACACAGCAACGCGAATGTCAGATACCAGCAACAGGTGGATAATTCCATTCACTATGTGCTGCCTTTTATCGATGCAGCTATGCCGGTAACACCTGATCTCCGGATAATGGAAATAGGCTGTGGTGAAGGAGGCGTATTGATACCTTTCCTGGAAAAAGGTTGTCATTGTGTGGGTGTGGATCTGTCGGATGACAAGATTGCACTGGCGCATGACTATCTGAAAGAATATGTAGATGCGGGCAACATGCAGCTGATCAACAAAAATATTTATGATGTTGATTTTCTGGGTGAGTTCAAACATTCTTTTGATCTTATCATTCTGAAAGATGCGATCGAACATATTCCTGACCAGGCGAAGATCATTGGCTATCTCAAGAACCTGCTTACTCCCCGTGGACAAGTCTATTTCGGCTTTCCACCCTGGTATATGCCGCATGGCGGTCATCAGCAGACCTGCGAAAGCAAGGTGCTGAATATGATGCCTTACATACATCTGCTTCCAAACCCGCTCTACAGAGGGGTTTTACGTGCCTTTGGCGAACCGCCTAATATCATTGCGGAACTGATGGAGATCAAGGAAACCGGTATTTCCATTGAGCGCTTTGAGCGGATCGTGAAACAGCAGGGATATGATATAACGAAGAAGCAATTCTATCTGATCAATCCGATCTACAAATATAAATTCGGTCTGAAACCAAGACTGCAATGGGGGCCGGTAGCGGCTGTACCGTTTGTAAGGAACTTCTTGACGACCTGTGTTTATTATATGATCAAGGCGCAATAGAAAGAATTAGGAATTAACAATTAGGAATTAACAATTAGGAATTAGGAATTATTCCCAATTGGATGTCAAGATCATTACTGACTGACGCTAAAAAAAGCATTGGCCCTGATAAAAATACATAAGCCGCTGACAAGTCTCAGCGGCTTATGTATTTTATAAAACGCTTGTAACAGCGAAATTCCTAATTGTTAATTCCTAATTCCTAATTGAACGAACAATAAAAGTATAAATCAGCACGGCGGGATTAACCCGCCGTGCTGATTTATACTTTTATTGTTCGTTCCAGATTTCCCAGCTGGCTTCTGCCTGCAGGATCAGCATCTCATGCCCATTTTTGATCGTGGCTCCTTTGTCGGCTCCTTTTTGTAAAAAGGCAGTAACAGCGGGATTATAGATCAGATCATATAACAGGTGATCGGCTGTGAGCAGTTCATAAGGTATAGCGGGCGCTGCTTCCAGGTTAGGGTACATACCCAGTGGCGTGGTGTTGACGATCAGCGTATGTGAAGCCATTGTGGCGGCATCCAGTTGTTCATAGCTGATGGTTGCTGCAGATGCCTGACGGCTAACCAGCTGATACGGTATATTCAGACTTTCGAGTACATACTGTACAGCTTTTGCTGCACCGCCGGTACCCAGTATCAATGCCTTATTATGATGTGGTTGGAGTAAAGGTTCAAGGGATCTTCTGAATCCGATGGCGTCTGTGTTGTAACCTATCTTACGGCCATCTTTAAACCGGATACAGTTCACTGCCTTCATTTTAGCGGCAGCAGGACTTAATTCATCAAGATATGGTATTACAACTTCCTTATAAGGGATGGTCACATTGAGCCCCTGCAATCCCGGCTGTTGTGTCAGTAAAGCAGGCAGGTCGCCGATGGTTGGGATCGGAAAACTATCATACATGCATTCCTTGATGCCTTCGCGTGCAAACTTCTCGGCGAAAAAGCCTTTGGAGAATGAATGACTCAGCGGATATCCAATAAGACCATAAACCTTCATAGGTATCTGATAAAGCTTTATTGATTCAGGAACAGGTGGAAAGTGTCTCCTCTCAGACCGATACGCATTGCTTCCAGGGAGATCACTTCGTGTGGCGCCAGGTTACCCAGGTTCACATTACAGCCGATCAGTTCCAGGAAATACAGCTGCTGTGCTTTCTGCGGAGCTTCCCAAATAATTTTCTCAGACGGGATCTTGGTCAGGATTTCCTGTACCAGCCCTTCACGTACTTCACCGGTACCGCGATAGATACCTACGTTACCGCTTTCGCGTGCTTCTGCGATTACATAAGTAGCGCCGGCGCCCAGTTCTGCATTCATCAGTTCGATCCATTTATAAGGAGGAATGATGTGTTCTGCATCCTTGGAGCCTACTTCGCTCAATACGGTTGCTATTTTAGCCAGCTTCTCGATATAACCGCATTTTTCAGCGTGCGGAATGGTGATAGATCCGTCGGAAACTTCAATATGTTTAATCCCATAATCTTTGATCACATTCACAAAGTCATCAAACTGATTACGGATCAGAAATGCCTCAAATAAAGTTCCACCGAAGTATACGGGGATATTGGCAGATTGGTATAATTCTATTTTCTGGCGCAGGTTAGGAGTTACGAACGAGGTTCCAAAACCCAGTTTCAGGATATCTACGTGAGGAGACGCTACCGATAAAAAATTCTTGGCTTCTTCCAAACTTAGCCCTTTATCCATCACCATAGTCAGCCCATGGTTACGAGGTTTCTTTGTCCGATCGGGAATTTGTGTCAGATTAAAATTCATTTGAACGTTTTTTTATCGTCATGATTGTTTGTAAATCAAACAACTATACTTCACTGGTTTTCCGGAATAGGGAGCTGCCCATCTTTATTTAACCGGCGCAAAATTAACACATTCCGGTTAAAGACTCTCAAATAAAGGTTTTTATTGGAAAGAAAATTTCATATCTCATAACAATCTGGACATCAATATATTAAAACGAAAAATGCGTAATATATGATGCTAAATTACAGCACATAATATTACGCATTTACGGAACGGGTGTTCCAAAGTATCGTCAGATTACTTGTTTTTTTTGGTCTTTTTATACCTGGTAATGAGCTCTACGATACCGGGATGCTGGAGTAAAGTCGGGTCAAGTTCTATGAGTTTCTTGACATGTTTTACATTCATCTGCAGGGCTGTTTCCAGTTGCAGCATACCTTCTTTAGACTTACCGGTAGCGAACATGATACCTGCCAGGTAGTACTGCAATACCGGTTTGTGACCAACTTTCTGAATAGCTGCATCCAGCTGGATCAGGGCTTCGTCATAGAAACCGGAAATGTAGAGTCCGCGGATAAATTCCTGCCAGGTGGTGATACTGGAAGGACGGATGCGTACGGCGGCCAGCAGGTGAATCAGGCCTTCTTTGTTCTTTTCAAGTTCAATATAACACTGACCAAGGGCGATCAGGTATTCGGCGCTGTTTTTATTGATTTTAATAGCGCTCATGATGGACTTGATCGCGTTTTCCCAGTTGGCTTCTGTCATATAAGCGATACCGATCTTGTAGTACAGCTTATCGTCGCCCGGACTGAGATGGGATGCCTTACGGTAGTAATAGCGGGCCTGTGTGTATTTACGCTGGCGTTCGTAACAGTGACCGATTGCCTCATAGATGACGTCCTCCGGTTTCGCAATTTCGAGGTGTTTTTTCAGCACGTCGATTGCTTCGGCATATTTGCGTAAGCGGATGTAAGCATCGCCCATATTACGGTACGCGTAATCAAATTTTTCGTCAATAACGATGGCGTACTGATAGGCATCGATTGCTTTCTCGTACAATTTAAGCCCCTGATAGGCGGTACCCAGGTTAAACCAGGCCAGCTGATTGTAGGGGTGTTCGTTAATGATATTGGTGTGAAGGCGGATGCTTTCTTCGTTCCGGCCGGTAAATTCGGTCCAGAAACAGATCTTATGCAAGGCCTCTTCGTTATTGGGAGCGTGCTCAAGTGCCAGTCTGAGGCAGTCGAATACCTTTTCGAACTCTTCGCAGTCATCATATACGTCTGCCAGTTCAAGCAGCAGTTCCGTCTTATCGTCTCCTTCAAAAACAGCTATCTGTTCTTCCAGCAGGGCCGCGGCCTTTTCGTGCTGGTTCATCGCAAGATATACATCAGTCTGGAGGATGTACAGGTTAATATCGGTACTATCCAATATGGAAGCTTTTTCCAGCAGATCCATGGCCTCCTGGTATTTCTTCGATTCTATAAGTAGATTAGCCTTTTTCAGTAAGAGAGTAGAAGAATAGGGAAACTGCTCTATCGCCATCTCAGCAGCCTGCATGGCATTAGGAAGTTCATCATGCTCATCATAATAGTCTATGATCAGTTCGAAAGAATCCTCGTCGAGAAAGGAGTGAGACGTGCCTGCTTTCAGGTTTTCAAACTGCTGCAACAAGTCTTTTAACTCCTCAAAATCGTCGTTTAAAAATGGAAAGTCTTGATTCATTAATGTAAATATAAGTATTTTTTGAATCGGCAAGCTATGAGCCGCTTTGCGCCTGATTGTTAAAAATATTTAACATTACTTTAGGAATTTTGCGTATCTTCGTTAAGGATTTGTTATATAATACATAGAAAAGTTTGTATATTTGTGATACAATGAAACAGAAAACTAACATATTGCAGACCTTTTCATTGTCTTTTTTATTGGCGGGGCTCCTGGTAATCAGTGGGTTAACTGCTAAAGCGAATGATAATTTAACCTCCGATAATAAAGACAAGATAAAGAAGAACGAAAATAAAATCTCCCTGGCAGGTCTGTCAGGTAAGACCAACCTGAGCCTTGATGCAGGGTTTCGTTTCAATGGAGCAATGAACTCCAACTTTAAGCTGTCTGATAATAATTCATACAACTTCAAGTCAGTAATGACTATCAAGAAGGGTAACGTAACATATGTATTGCCATATGCTACACAGATTCAGCAGCCTACCCACAACAACTTCCATCAGCTGCACATTGTGCTGCCGTTCAGGAAGAACTAATCATCGTCTACTTTGCATTTGCATAAAAAGAAAAAGGTCCTGTACATTACAGGACCTTTTTCTTTTGTATCATTTCCGGATTGCTCCGTTATTATCAGCTTCCCATCTTCAACAGTTCTTCCCTGCTGATTTCCTTATATCCCGTTTTCGGAATATCGAAAAATGAACCCGGTACTGCATAGATATCAACTTTGGTCGCTATCACGTGCATACGGGAGCCGTTTTTGTTGATGATTTCGAATTGCAGAGGCAAACCTTTCAGATTGACAAAGCGGCGGTTATACTGCTTATTTTCCGGCATCAGATCAGGTGTATAATACACTTCGAAGGTCTGACCATCCGCCATTTTTCCGATCGCTTTCTTACAGGTATAACCTGCAATCTGTTTGGTTTCACCAGCGTCTTTGAATTGCACCTGAAGATATTCCTTCAGTTCTTTTGCATATTCTTCCTTGCCGGCGCGGATCAGGTACTTATCCCCATGATTGTCGATCAGTGTTACAACCGATTCTTCTTTGCTGTTGATAAGATAGCTGTAGTGCACCATTTTGAAATCAAGGTCCACCCTGCTCAGGTGTCCTTTCATATACTGGGTTAAAGTACCGCCTTCAAATGAGGCATCGGTTTGTGGTGGTGTTTCGATCCGGTAAACAATTTTCGCGTCTGACACCAATCGCTGCGCGAACAGACTACCGGAGAGCAGCACACAACATACAAGTGTTAAAAGAGCTTTTTGCATGACAGTAATAATTTCATCCGCATTATTTTAAAAGCTAAGGCCGGATGTCGCCTCTGCATAATGTTGCTGTTGTACAGGGATAATTATGCGTGGCTTTATAGGTTTAAATGAAAAAATCATACCGGATTACCAGACCATCTTTTCCTTCGCCAGAAACGCGTTTATACCTCTCTGACAATCAGCATGTTCCCTGGTTTCTGCATTCATTTCAGCGGCGTTCAGCAATGCATTTTCTATCGGCTGATCAAATACAGAAGTAATCAGTTTTTTGGTCACTTTAAGCGAATTGGCAGAAGCACCGGTACAGAGATCTTCCGCCACTTTTGCCACATGGGCTTCAATAAGGTCGGCGGGCACCACTTCATTCAGCAAACCATAATATTCCGCCTTTTCGGCAGTGATTAATCTACCGGTGAGCAGTAAGTCGCGGGCACGCCCCTCACCTATTTTCCTGACCAGAAATACGGATACCAGCGCTGGTATAAAACCGATTTTCACCTCCGTGTATCCCAGTTTGGCAGCAGGTATTGCATAACTCAGGTCGCAGATTGTTACGAGTCCGCAGCCACCTGCAATCGCATGTCCTTCTACCTGGGCAATAACTACTTTATTATGATAATAGATCTGCTGCATGAGCTGCATCAGTTCTTTTGAATCGGCAAGATTTTCTTCTCTGGTATTACGTTGGAGTTGCTGGAGATATTCTAGGTCTGCTCCGGCGCAAAAAGCTTCACCGGCGCCTTTCAGGATAATTACTTTCACTTCGGGATCTGTCTCAGCCTGATTAAAGGCTGTACGTAGTTCTCCTACTGTAGCGCCGTTCAGCGCATTGCGTTTTTCAGGACGGTTGAGCGTGATCGTTGCTACACGTCCGCTTACATTATACAGGATATGTTCGAAAACCATTGTTATCGGATTAGCGATTTCAGATCGCGGAATGAATATAACAAGAACTTGTTAAATTCCGCGATCTGAAATGAGCTATTATCCGGAATGCTGCGCTTATCTCGCAACTTCTTCTATTACACGTCCTACATTACCGTTAGGCATTTGTATATGCAGTTTTGCCGCAATGGTAGGAGAAATATCCGTCATACCTACTGTACGGTTGCTTTTGCCGGGAGTGATACCCCAACCCATCCATACCAGCGGAATATGTGCATCATAAGGATACCATAAACCGTGGGTAGTACCTGTTTTACCTCCATCGATGAATCCTGGTTGCAGGGCAAACTGGATATCGCCGCTACGTTTTCTGTTAAAACCATTTGCCATCATCGTACGCATTGGTTCAGGCAAGGTAGTGGTCATCAGTTCCTGTAAAGGGAAAGCATTAGCGACAGCAGGATCTTTCAGTAAAGCATTGATCAGGAAATCACGTACTTCTATTGAGGATTTACCTGCTTTAGCAATAGCGTCATGATTCAGGTACAGCTGATAGTTGCTGGCGCCCTGGATCGCTTTATCCAGTCCGAATTGTTCTTTTGCCAGTTTATTCAGATCATTCACAGCTTTTCCTTCACTCCAGCTACCACCAGGCAGTTTATTTTCCTGCATGAAGCCTGGTACGTGTGCCACACCATGATCCGCAGTAATGAAGAAGAGGTATTGTCCTTTACCTACTTTGGCGTCCAGATATTTGAAGAATTCAGCCAGGTCTTTGTCCAGACGCAGGTAAGTATCTTCAATTTCGATGGAATTAGGCCCAAACTGGTGACCGACATAGTCAGTGGAAGACAGACTGATCGCCAGCATGTCTGTTACGCTACCTTTACCCAGCTGGTATGCTTCCAGTGCTTTCTTCGCAAACTCAAGCGTCATGGTGTTACCAAATGGCGTAGAGGAAATAGATTTGAAAGGATTACCGGTAGTACCACCCAGGTCGTGCGGGAATGCCGGCGCGATACCAGGTTTGAAAGGACCTTCGTAAGGTTTATTATCAGCAGTGCTTAAAGTATAGGTATCGATCGGATACATTGGCGTCCATGGCTGACTCAGGTAACGAGCTGGCCATTTCATGCTGTTGAAGTCAGTTGCCCAGTCTGGTAACTGATTCATATAATAAGAGCTGGTGATCCAGTTACCGGTGCTGCCATCATACCAGTAAGCAGCAGTAGCGCTGTGACCGGCAGGCAGGATAGCGCCGCGATCTTTAATCGCCACACCTACTACTTTACTCTGGAAGTTGGTAGCGAGACGCAGTTCGTCTCCGATGGTGGTCACCTGCATGTTGCGGGGACTCATTTTACCGGCTGCAGAAGTACTTCCAACTGTATTCACAGTAGAATCTTCCGCACAATATATGTCTCTGTTGAGCTCCCTGTTATACCAGTCATTGCCCACAATACCGTGCACGGCAGGAACAGAACCGGTATATACGCAGGTATGACCACAGGCCGTAATGGTCGGCGTATAGTTAATTAGCGTATTTTCGCAGGAGAATCCATCCTTCAGTAACCGCTTGAACCCACCATCTGTATAGCGGTTGGAATATCGATATAAATAGTCCCAGCGCATCTGATCCACCACGATACCCACCACCAGCTTGGGACGGGTCACATTCTTGGGAGCGGCCGGTTTGCTCCATGCAGTTGCAAAACCGGGTTTGGGAGAGGTAGCTTTCTGAGCATTCAGAGATTGTGTAACGAGCAGGGTTGTCGCAGTCAATACACACGACAAGAATTTACAATTCATGATTCTTAAATACATTATTTATTATTCACATTTTCAAAGGTAACCCAAGTTTACAAAAACTAATATTTTAATACCTTTGTGCGGGTTTTCGAATGATCACTCTTAATTATTATTTAACATATGGATATTTTTGAGAAACTGCTAAAGCACATGGGCCCTATAGGCGAACACTCTGACAGAGCTCATGGCTACTTCGCGTTCCCTAAGCTGGAAGGTGAAATTGGTCCCCGCATGAATTTCAGGGGGAAAGAGAAAGTTATATGGAGCCTGAATAACTACCTGGGGCTTGCCAACCATCCCGAGGTACGTGCTACTGATGCCAAAGCAGCAGCCGATTACGGACTTGCCACTCCAATGGGGGCCCGTATGATGAGTGGTAACACCAATTATCACGAAAAGCTGGAAAAAGAATTATCCGACTACATGGGCAAAGAAGACACTACCTTGCTGAACTATGGTTATCAGGGTATTATGAGTGCTATCGATGCTATCTGTAACCGTCACGACGTGATCGTGTATGATGCAGAGTGTCACGCGAGTATCCTCGACGGTCTTCGCCTGCACCCAGGCAAGCGCTATGTATTCAAACACAATGATATCGCAGACTGTGAAAAACAGCTGCAACGTGCAGAGCAACTGATCAAAGGTACCCCGGGCGGTATCCTGGTTGTTACTGAAGGTGTGTTTGGTATGGCGGGTGATCAGGGTAAACTGAAAGAAATCGTTGGTTTAAAAGAAAGATATCAGTTCCGTCTGATGGTAGATGATGCGCATGGATTTGGTACAATGGGTAAAACCGGTGCCGGTACAGGTGAAGAACAGGGGGTACAGGACCAGATCGATCTGCTGTTCAACACTTTCGCAAAATCCGGTGCTTCTATCGGCGCTTTCATGAGCGGCGACAAAGCAATCATTAACTTCCTGCGCTATAACATGCGTTCCCAGATCTTCGCAAAATCAATTCCTTTACCACTGGTAATCGGACATCTGAAACGCGTAGAACTGATGCGTAAACATCCTGAGATGAAAGCGAAACTCTGGAGCAATGTGAATAAACTGCAACAGGGACTGCGTGATCGTGGTTTCAATATCGGCAGAACTAACTCTCCTGTAACGCCGATTTACCTGCAGGGTGATATTCCGGAAGCCACCGCAATGTGTCTGGATCTGCGTGAGAACTACAACATCTTCTGTTCCATCGTAGTATATCCGGTTATTCCAAAAGGACAGATCATCTATCGTCTGATCCCAACCGCTGCACACAGCGACGAGGATATCGAACTGACGCTGAAAGCGTTCACCGAGACGAAAGAGAAACTTGACAAGAAAGTATACGAAGTAGCTGAAATACCAATGGTATAATCAGTTCGTAATAAAGAAAAAAGCCCGGATCGTATGGTCCGGGCTTTTTTGTTATTAATAATATCAGGCAGAATTGATGAATAGGTGGCTGACATACAATCTGCCAATCCGGGTCAAAAAATTATGGTGCTGTCCTTATTTATGTTTTTATGGCATCGGCTGAACCGGGAAAAGGGAAATATCCGGCTTAGAAGTGGCTAAAGCGGCTTTGTGGTTGCGTTGCAGGAGGAGCACTTTAGACTGTAATATGTAAGGACTACTTATTTCAGTGAGGCAGAAAATCCATTTTCCTGGACATTTTGTTCCCTGTAGTTCCTGTTTTTTTGGGGAGATGCGTCGTATATGCGTCGTGTATGAAGCATATATATAGTATGAAAGGACGGGAATTGTTGATAACATATCTTATAATGGCCCTGCAAACCTGCTGGTATATACGCAAACAAGCTAATTCATTGACAATGAATCACTGTCTTATTGACTGTAGACTGACAACTGCTTATGCCTTAATTCCGCTGCTTTTATAATGCAGATCACCTGCTTGTATATACGCAAGACATCTTATATCTTCTTAACTCATTGATTTTTAATAAAGAATCACGTACAGACGACTGATAGGGGTTTACACCTATGCTCCATATACGTTTATGGTTTGAAACGCGAGGGATATATATACAAATCCGTATAGGCTCCAATGTTAATTCTTTGCCCTTGGAGCTTAATTCTTTATTGCCTTTATACTAATGGCATAACATTTGCGTTATATGGAAACAGCTGAAAAAAGTAAACCCCTCGTTGAATACGAGGGGCTTCACAACAAATCGTTCTTTCTCACTAGGTGTAAGTTTCACTTAGCTTTCATCAGGACATGGTAGAACAATTGGTCTTCATAGAATTAGAAGCCCTTAGGCTCCTGGGATAAATAAACTGGCTTTCATAGGTCTGGATCCTTTCGTCTCCAGGAATGTTAATTGTTCTGAATAATTGGCTTTCATAGGCCGGAATTCTTTTAATTCCGGGGATTGATTCTAATTGGCTTTCATAGGATCGGAATGTGTTAGATTCCGTAGGATAAAATAACTCGATTTCATAGGACCGGAATGTGCTAGATTCCGTAGGATAAAATAACTCGATTTCATAGGACCGGAATGTGCTAGATTCCGTAGGATAAATAACTGGATTTCATAGGCCGGAATGTGTTAGATTCCGCAGGATAAAAATAATTCTTCTGATTTCATAGGCTGGAACTCTTTCAATTCCAGGGATAAAATTGGCATTGGCTCTCATAGGACAGGAATCACTCTCATGATTCCAGGGATAAAATATATTGGATTGGTCTTTTTTATTAGACCCGATGTATTCGCATTTCTCTTTATCAAAAGTACTCTAAGCAGCGTGATATAAATTCACACGAACATGGGATTTTGTTAATGACTTGTTAAAAGGATTTAACATTACAATAATACTTGAAGAGGTGTAAAAACCTTATCCGTCGGGCATTCCATAACAGCGTATATGCTATAAGTGTATGATGGACAGTCCACAAATGTTAAGAGGCACAACATAACACCCATGTGGTATATACGTTGTACCTCTCAATATTTAAAGTATAAGCTTTTTACTATAAATGAGACTCAATTGCTATATCATAAGGCTGTTTCCAGCTTTCCACCGTTCCCCAGTCTTCATTGTCTATTATAATATGCTCTCCTTTAACAACACCCAGCTTCTCTGCTTTCACTGAATGTTCAGTAGCGTCTATCACAGTATGCATAACAGCATCGAACTTCTCTTTGTCTTCCGGTCTGATAGTAACAATAGCACGGCTTTGGCTTTCACCAAAGAGGAATGCATCGTTACGGAAGTTAGGATTGCTGTGGATATCGAAGCCTAAGCCTGAAGTCATGGCACTTTCCAGCAAGGAGATAAACAGACCTCCTTCACTGATGTCGTGGCAGGACTGGATAATACCGGCTTTATTGAGTTTCGCGATAGCCTGGTGCAGGCGGTGCTCTTCTTCCAGGTGGAAGTGTGGCGCAGGGCTGAACTCAATACCAATCAGCTTATGCAGGTATTCAGAACTGCTGATATCATTACGGCTGCGACCTATTAAGTAGATCAGGTGACCTGACTCTTTAAAGTCGAGGGTTATACGATCAGCGATATTGTCGAGGATACCCAGCATACCGATAGTAGGCGTAGGGTATACGGCGCCATCGGGAGACTGGTTATAAAAACTTACGTTACCACCGGTAACGGGCGTATTGAATTTACGGCAGGCCTCTCCCATTCCCTTGATCGCATATACGAACTGGTAGTATACTTCCGGATCATAAGGATTCCCGAAATTCAGGCAGTTAGTAATCGCTACAGGTTCACCACCACTACATACGATGTTACGGGCTGCTTCTGCCACAGCGATCTGACCGCCTATATGCGGATCCGCATATACGTAGCGGCTGTTACAGTCTGTCGTCAGTGCCAGGATCTTTTTAGATCCTTTTACCGTAACGATAGCGGCATCACTTGGGGCATTCGTGCTGGCATTAGCGGTACCTACCATGCTGTCATACTGGTTATAGATCCAGCGTTTAGAAGCAATATTAGGCAGCTTTACCAGCCTTTCTGCCGCGAAGCGTGCATGCAGGGTGTCTGGTATTTTATGAATATCAAAAGCCTTTACTTTTTCGAAGTAGGTCGGCTCTGTATAGGCACGGTGGTATTGCGGAGCGCCACCACCCAATACGAGGCTGTCTGCCGGAAGATCTGCTTCCAGGTGACCGTTCAGATAGAACTTCAGTTGTTTATCAGTCGTCACTTCACCGATCTGCGCACAATGCAGGTCCCACTTTTCGAATATTTTCAGCACATCGGCTTCACGGCCTTTGTGTACAACAATGAGCATTCTTTCCTGGCTCTCGCTGAGCAGTATTTCCCAGGCTTTCATGTTTTCCTGACGGGTAGGTACTTTATCCAGCTGGATGGCCATACCATGTCCGCCCTTGGCACTCATTTCAGCGGTGGAGCAGGTAATACCGGCTGCTCCCATATCCTGCATACCAACGAGTGCGCCTGTAGGAATAATTTCAAGACAGGCTTCCAGCAGTTTCTTTTCCTGGAAAGGATCGCCTACCTGTACGGATGGCAGATCTTCTACGCTGTCTTCGGTGATGTTAGCGCTGGCGAATGATGCGCCGCCGATACCATCTTTACCCGTTGCGGAACCTACGATGAACACCGGGTTACCGGCGCCATAGGAAGTGGCGGAAACAGTCTGACCAACTTTTACCACACCAACACTCATTGCGTTAACAAGCGGGTTGGTATTGTAACAGTCTTCAAAATACGTTTCACCACCGACAGTTGGCACACCGAAAGAATTGCCATAGTGGCCAATTCCATGTACAACGCCTTTCACAAGGTGTTGCGTTTTCTTGTCGTTGATATTACCGAAACGAAGAGAATTGAGCGCTGCAATGGGGCGTGCACCCATGGTGAAGATGTCACGATGAATACCACCTACTCCTGTAGCTGCGCCCTGGAAGGGTTCTATGGCCGAGGGGTGATTGTGGGATTCGATTTTGAATACGCAGGCATAACCATCGCCGATATCTACCAGACCGGCATTTTCCTCGCCGGCTTTAACCAGCAGGCGCTCACCTTCACGGGGCAGGGATTTTAACCATACGATGGAATTCTTATAACTGCAATGTTCACTCCACATGACTGAGTACATGCTCAGTTCTGTAAAATTGGGGGTACGGCCCAATATACCTTTGATACGCTCAAATTCGTCTGCTGTAAGACCGAGTTGCTCAGCAGTTTCGACGGTTGTTTGGGAGAACTTATCTGTAGTTTCTACGTTAGATTGCATGGAACTAATTGTATAAGTGCGAATAGATGAAATGAAGCACAAACGTACTTGTTTTTCCGCCAATTGACAAAGGTTATTGACAACTTGCAGTCATTTGAGACTAAAAGAATTATGCCAGTTTTTCGGCAAGATTTGAAAGGGGGAAACAATATATAAAATGTCCAACGCGATAGTCATGCAGCCCTGACAAATTATATTTTTTTAAATATATCAGTTTTAAAGCGATAGCTTATTAGTTTTTTAGTTAAAAATCAGAAAAATTAACGATTTTCACCAATAAATGTAATTTTTTAGTTAAAATTCACTAATTTCTTGCTTATGTTATAGCAAGACCGTTCTTTTGTATAAAATTATTTACAGCATGCAATCGTTACGCTTCACCGCACTGGAAGGCCTTTCTGGTGTTGATTTAAAAATCAAGCCCGAGCAACTCAACGGTACAAAGATCACCGAAGTGTTCGGCAGCAATGTTTTCGCAGGAAAAGTTGTGCGTGAGAATCTGAGTGATGAGGCTTATAAGAGCTTAATGAACTCTATTAAATCCGGCACCAAGATCGATCGTAAGATGTCTGAGCAGATCGCTTCCGGTCTGAAACAGTGGGCGATGAAAAAAGGTGTTACTCACTATACACACTGGTTCCAGCCGCTGACAGGTACTACTGCTGAAAAACATGATTCATTCTTCACCCTGAAAGGTGATGGTTCCGCTCTGGAAACTTTTGACGGCGATGCGCTGGTACAACAGGAGCCGGATGCTTCCAGCTTCCCGAATGGTGGTCTGCGTGCTACTTTCGAAGCGCGTGGTTACACTGCATGGGATCCATCTTCCCCTCCTTTCATCCTGGAACAGGGTCAAGGTAAAACTCTTTGCATTCCTACTATATTCGTTGCTTACACCGGTGAATCACTGGACTACAAAGCGCCATTGCTGAAAGCACTTTCTGCTATCGACAAGGCGGCTGTAGACGTATGTAACTATTTCGATAAAAATGTAACCAAGGTTACTGCTACCCTGGGTTGGGAACAGGAATACTTCCTGGTAGATGAAAGTCTGGCGAATGCCCGTCCTGACCTGGTAATGTGTGGCCGTACTGTAGTTGGTCATGCGCCATCCAAAGGACAGCAGCTGGAAGACCACTACTTCGGTTCTATTCCTGAGCGTGCCTATGCATTTATGCGCGATTTCGAAATGGAATCTTACAAACTGGGTATTCCGCTGAGAACCCGTCACAATGAGGTGGCTCCTTCCCAGTTCGAGTGTGCGCCTATCTTCGAAGAAGTGAACATCGCAGTTGACCACAACTCCCTGCTGATGGACGTGATGACGAAAGTAGGAAAACGTCACAAACTGAGAGTGTTACTGCATGAGAAACCATTCGCAGGCGTAAACGGTTCAGGTAAACACAACAACTGGAGCCTTGCTACAGATACTGGTGTGAACCTGCTGGCTCCGGGTAAAACTCCGAAGACCAACCTGATGTTCCTGACCTTCTTTGTAAATACCATCAAAGCGGTTCATGACTATGCAGACCTGCTGAGAGCTTCTATCGCTTCTCCAAGCAATGACTTCCGTCTGGGTGCTAACGAAGCGCCTCCTGCTATCATCTCTGTGTTCTCCGGTAAATACCTGTATGATGTACTGCAGGAGGTTAAAACCCGTGTAAACAACAAATTTGACGAGCAGGACGAAGCGATCCTGAAACTGGATCTGCACCGTCACATTCCAGAGCTGATGCTGGACAACACTGACCGTAACCGTACATCTCCTTTTGCCTTCACTGGTAACAAGTTTGAGTTCCGCGCGGTAGGTTCTTCTGCAAACTGTGCTTCTGCGATGACTGTACTCAACACAATCGTGGCTAAAACACTGGCTACCTTTAAGGTTGAAGTGGACGCCCTGATTGAAAAAGGCGAGAAAAAAGAGATTGCTATTATGCAAACTCTTCGGAAATATATTGTAGATTCGGAGAAAGTTTTATTTGAAGGCGACGGATACAGCGAAGAGTGGGAAAAAGAAGCTGAAAAGAGAGGTCTTGCGAACGTAAAAACCACTCCTAAAGCACTGGATGCATACGTTACCGAAAAATCAACTAAACTGTTTACTGAAGTAGGCATTTACAACGAGAAAGAACTGCATGCCCGTCATGAGATCCTGCTCGAGGACTACGTGAAAAAAGTACAGATCGAAGCCCGTGTTATCGGAGATCTGGCTACTAACACGATCCTGCCTTCTGCGATCACTTACCTGAACACCCTGATCACTAACATCAATGGTCTGAAAGGTATCGGTCTCGGTGACAGTGCTGTTAAAGCGCAAACACAGATCGCCTCTAAAATCGCTGAACACATCAATGTTATCAGTGAGAATGTACAGGCTATGATCGAAGCGCGTAAAGTAGCTAATAAAGTTACTGACAGCCGTCAAAAAGCTATAGATTATTGTGATAAAATTAAGCCGTACTTTGATGTTATCCGTTATCACGCGGATAAACTGGAGTTCCTTGTAGATGATAAACAATGGAGCCTCCCTAAGTACAGAGAGCTGCTTTTCTTGCGATAAAACCGTAAGATTGTTTTGGTGTATGATTAGCCCCGGGTATTTACCCGGGGCTTTGTGTTTTTATAAGTATTGCTTACCTTCAATACACTCTTAACCCGATACCCCTCCTACCCACTGTTTAAGCAATCTGAGCTGCTTTATTGATTCAAAAGGACACATTTCATTTATTACCCCTAAAAACTCCCTCATGAGAACACGTCTCAATTTTACTTTTCATGCGATGATCGCAGGTGCAATCCTATGTATGTTTGCTTCCTGTGGAAAAACAGACATCACGCCCGACTGTGGCGCGCCACTTTGCCAGATACAGTCATTTGAAGGTGATAACTACTGGTGGGAAGGGCATGTAGTCAATACCCTTACCTACAACAAAGCAGGTAATCCAATATTGCGCAGCCGTTCTGACCTGGCCACCGGCAACGAGAATGAAACTTACCGATATGATGCAAAACAAAGACTCACCGATCAAATCCTGCATTACGAGAATGGCGGTTATGGTGGAGATTTCAGAGAATGGCACCGGTTTAAATACCGTGGAAATCAGGACAGGCCCTATATGGACAGTCTGTACAACAATGGTACGATAGGCGATCATCCGATCCCCTATCCATTTCTGCCACCGTTGATTATCGTGATCTATTTTAACTATGATGCCAAAGGACGTCTCATAGAAGAGAATTCCTTTTTTGAAGATGGTGCCGGCTGGTATAAAAAGAAATACCTGTACAACAGTGCCAACAATCTGGAAAAGCTGGCAGCCAGCTGGGGATCAACAGGCTGGGTGGTAGATACCACTTATTACGGCCCTTATGACAATAAGATCAATTTCCTGCAGACGAATAAGGTCTGGCAGTTACTGACCCGTAATTACAGCGAAAACAACACACAGACCGCTGTTACTTACAATAAATATGGTCTGCCGCTGCAGTTCCCCAATGATCCGAAAGGAAAGCCAGTCTCCTTCCTGGATGCAGATTTAACGAATATGAAAATCGTTTACAAATGTAAATAGTGACAGGGCAGATTGTTTAAACAGAAAAGCCGGCATGTCTGAGACATGCCGGCTTTCTTTATATCGCACCGATAGCTTATACCAGTTTGAAAGTTTCTGTAAATTTGGTCGTAAAGTTACCTTTACGGAAGTTTTCATCACGCATCAGCTGCTGATGGAAAGGAATGGTTGTTTTCACCCCTTCGATCACAAATTCGCTCAGTGCACGCTCCATGGTGTTGATAGCTTCCTCACGGGTCTGTGCAATAGTGATCAGTTTAGCCACCATTGAATCATAATACGGAGGAATCACATAACCAGCGTAGATGTGGGAATCCACACGTACACCGTGACCACCTGGAATATGCAGGGTAGTGATCTTACCTGGAGACGGACGGAAGTCGTTGTACGGATCTTCCGCATTGATACGACATTCGATTACGTGCATTTCCGGTGTATAGTTCTTACCGGAGATAGGAATACCGGCAGCAATCTTGATCTGTTCTTTGATCAGGTCAAAATTGATTACCTCTTCTGTTACGCCGTGTTCTACCTGGATACGGGTGTTCATCTCCATGAAGTAGAAGTTACGGTGTTTATCCACCAGGAACTCGATGGTACCAACACTTTCGTAATTGATAGCTGATGCTGCTTTGATCGCTGCTTCACCCATTTTCTCACGCAGTTCAGGCGTCATGAAAGGAGAAGGAGATTCTTCTACCAGTTTCTGGTGACGACGCTGGATAGAGCAGTCACGCTCACTGAGGTGACATACTTTACCATATTGGTCGCCTGCTACCTGTATTTCAATGTGACGAGGTTCTTCCACGAATTTCTCCATGTAGATACCGTCGTTATTGAAAGAGGCGCGGGCTTCATTTTTAGCCATGTTGTAGGCATTCTCCAGCTCTTCGTCTTTCCATACCACACGCATACCTTTACCACCACCACCAGCAGTTGCTTTCAGGATGATAGGCAGGCCCATTTGTTTGGAAAGTTTCTTAGCTTCTTCCAGACTCTGGAGGAGGCCTTCAGAACCTGGGATTACAGGTACACCTGCTGCGATCATTGTTTCTTTCGCAGTCATTTTATCACCCATTTTACGGATCATCTCCGGAGTCGGGCCGATAAATTTGATACCGTGTTCGCCACAGATCTCTGCAAAGCGCGCATTTTCTGCGAGGAAACCGTAACCTGGGTGGATTGCATCAGCGTTGGTTATTTCTGCTGCCGCCATCAGGTGAGGTATATTCAGATAGGATTCGCTGCTTTGTGGTTTACCTATACACACCGCTTCATCTGCAAACTTTACGTGCAGACTATCTTTATCTGCGGTAGAGTAAACAGCCACCGTTTTGATACCCATTTCCTTACAGGTGCGAATGATACGCAGGGCGATCTCTCCACGATTGGCAATCAATATTTTCTTAAACATGTTTTTTCAATAGGTTAAAGAAAAGTAATAAACCTAAAAGGTTGGAAAACTATGAGGCATGGAAATTTCCTTCCTTCTCATAATATTCCAACCTTTTAAAGAATTAAATTATGGTTCTACCAAAAACAAAGGCTGATCGTACTCCACAGGGGAAGCGTCGTCTACCAGTACCTTTACTATTTTACCGCTCACTTCACTTTCGATTTCATTGAAGAGTTTCATTGCTTCAATGATACAAACCACTTTACCTGAAGTTACGTCATCGCCGACATTCACGAAAGAAGGTTTGTCCGGACCAGGGCTACGGTAGAAAGTACCGATCATTGGAGATTTGATAGTCACCAGGTTATCAGCTTTTGCTTCAGCTTTAGGCGCTTCTGGCGCTGCTGTTGCCTGAGCTACAGGTGCGGCCTGTGGTACTGGCTGATAAACCGGAGCAGCTACTGCGGGAACAGCGTAAACCGGCTGTTCATTATCTTTTTGTTTTATTGTAATCTTAAACTTGTCCTGCTCTATGCTCAGTTCACTGATATTGGACTTATTGACCATTTTTACCAGCTCCTGAATCTGTTTAAAATCCATGTAGACAGTTTTTGGTTTAGTTAATGCTTGTAAGTAGATAATATGGACTAAAACTATTCTTTTACTCTCTCGATGTATTCACCATTCTTGGTGTTTACTCTGATAAGTTCACCTTCGTTTACGAACAGTGGAACGTTTACGGTAGCACCGGTTTCAACGGTAGCTGGTTTCAGCGTACGGGTAGCTGTATCACCCTTCAGACCTGGCTCGGAGTAAGTAACTTTTACAACGATCTTGTCAGGCAGTTCTACGCTCATTGGTTGTTCAGTCTCGGTGTTGATAGAAACACCTACTTCCTGGCCTTCTTTCAGGAACTGAGGGGCATCGATCATCGTTTCTGGTAAAGCGATCTGCTCGAAAGTCTCATTATCCATGAAGTTGTAACCACTGTCATCCTGGTATAAAAACTGGAATGCCTTCTTCTCAACACGCACAGGGTATATAGTGTCGCCTGAGTTCCAGGTGTGTTCAATAGATCTGCTATTGTCAACACCTTTCAGTTTAGCCCATACTTTAGCAGCGGCACGGGCTGTTTTGTTCTGACCAAACTCTACAACAGAATATAAGCTGTTATCCAGCTTTATAATCAATCCTGTTCTGATATCTGCAGTGGTAGCCATAAAAGGATACTAAATTTTATAAAGTTAAAAATACGTTAGGACTGCAAAAGTAAGTCATTCTGACAAAATCCCTCATGGAACTGATCGCTTCCTGATTTGTTTTAGTGTTATACAGAGACCCTCTTCTTACCTATTATTTTTTTTAGGAATGCAAACATAGTGTAAGGAAGGGTAATCTAGTAATTTTTTTATAAAAAATTCGAAACTATGTCCCTACCTGCCGCCAAAGGTACCCCTATGGTCCTTATTTAAGTAGAATAATGCCTCAAAATAAAGGTTATGAGACGCTTAGCCCTGGTTTAGGCTATTACAAAATTCGATACCTTTAGTCTGATACAAAACTCAAGCGTTCAAAATTAGACTAACACATGAAGCGTTTTCTGACCATCTTATGCTGCTGCCTGCCTTTTTTATTACAAGCGCAGAGCAAATCTAAAACAGCAGTCGGACCAACAGACCAGCCACCTTATCTGCAATTTCCAGTAGTGCCTAACTACAAAGTCACCTTGCCGGACGGACATATAATTAATACAAAGGATAGTCTGAAAAAGAACGAAAAGACGCTTGTCTTTGTTTTTAGTGTAGATTGTGATCATTGTAAACACCTGACCCAGGAAGTATTACAGAACATCGACAAGTTCAAGAAAACACGTATCCTGATGCTGACGCCATTCCAGCCGGAACAGATGAAACAGTATTATAACAGTTACAACATCAAAAATTACCCGAATATTATAATGGCCAGTGAGCCTACCCGCCAGATCATGTATTTCTACAATCTGCATTACTTCCCCGGACTGTTTGTCTATGACAAAAAACAAAAGTTCGTGAAAGGCTTTGAAGGCACGGTAAAAATGGAAGAATTGATGACATATCTTAATTAATCCATTGCGGGCCTGTTTCAGTGGCCATTGGTTACATTTGTTTTATCCTCATATTCTTCACCTCTTAAATTTTATACAAACGATGAAAGTTACTGTCGTAGGAGCTGGCAATGTAGGCGCAACCTGTGCTAATGTACTGGCCCACAGAGATTTCTTGCAGGAAGTTGTGTTATTGGATATTAAGGAAGGTACAGCAGAAGGAAAAGCGTTGGATACCTGGCAGCAGGCCCCGATTGATTATTATAGCACGAAGGTGACGGGTGTTACTTCTGATTACACGAAAACGGCTAACAGCGACGTAGTAGTGATCACTTCCGGCTTACCCCGTAAACCGGGTATGAGCAGGGATGACCTGATTTCCACCAATGCCAATATCGTTAAGTCAGTTACGGAAAATATCAGCAAATACTCTCCGGATGCGGTGATCATTGTTGTGAGCAACCCACTGGATGTAATGACATATTGCGCATACCTTACTGCACAGAAAGACAGCAGCAAGGTATTCGGTATGGCCGGTATCCTGGATACAGCCCGTTACCGCGCATTCCTGGCAGATGAAATCGGCTGCTCCCCTAAAGACATCCAGGCCATCCTGATGGGTGGTCACGGAGATACCATGGTGCCACTCCCACGTTATACGACCGTATCAGGTATACCGGTCACAGAACTCGTTGCTCCAGATAAACTGGAAGCTATTATTCAGCGCACTAAAGTAGGTGGAGGAGAAATCGTTAATCTGCTGGGTACTTCCGCCTGGTATGCACCTGGCGCCGCCGCCGCCCAGATGGTAGAAGCTATTCTGAAAGATGAAAAGAGAATATTCCCTTGTTGTGCATGGCTGACCGGCGAATATGGCCTGAAAGACATCTACCTCGGCGTTCCCGTTGTACTTGGTAAAAACGGTATTGAAAAAATACTGGAACTCCAGCTGAACGACAGCGAAAAAGAACTGTTGAATACCTCTGCCATACACGTTAAGGAAGTCATGGACGTGCTGGACAACATGAAGGTCGTAGCCTGATAATAATATATTGATCCTAATATAAAAGGCTGACTTTGTAGCCAAAAATGCCCGGCTATAAGTCAGCCTTTCTTTATGCCCCTTTTTGAGTATAAACCCTCTCTTTTCCCCTTCTCTCCTGCTATCCCCGCAATAAATACTTTCCGGTCACTAAAAAGTTTCATTACATTCGTTTCAACGGCTATTATACAAAACCTGCTGTTTTGTTTGCCAAATGCATGATTGATTATTCGTATTTTTAACCCGACTACATTCTCACTTATGTCAAACATAGAAAAACTGATCTCGCAGAAAAATTTTACCAGCGAGTATAATAAAGGGTTAATTGGTCTCATCTTCGTCGGCAACTGGATAGTGTCACGTCATCAACAATTCTTCAAGAAGTTTGACATCACCATGCAGCAATACAATATCCTGCGCATATTGCGCGGACAGCATCCTAAGGCAGCTAATATCAATACGTTAAAAGAAAGGATGTTGGATAGGATGAGTGACGTTTCCCGCCTTGTTGAACGTCTTCGAAAAGCTGGATTAGTAGAAAGAAAAAGTAGTGAAGTAGATCGCAGAGCCGTGGATGTACAGATCACCGAAAAGGGATTGGCGCTGCTGGAAGTAGTCGATCAGGACCTTCCTGATTTAGAAGATTCTCTGAAATTATCGCTTACGGAAGAAGAAGCTGCGCAGCTAAACCTATTGCTGGACAAGATTCTCACACGCTTTTAACAGCAGTGAAGAGCGTACTGATTGAGTAGTATTACTCAATCAGTACGCTCTTTTTTTATATTTTCTCTACGTAATTAAGGTCTTTCCCAAAGGTCTCTTCAACGGTATAAGCCGCCACAATCGCAATCGCGATACAGATAACACCCATAATCACTCCACTCTGCAAATAGCTTACATAATGCTGTAAGCCTTTGAAGCCCATAGTAATTAACAACAACATCCCTCTTGCAAAGTTAGGTACCGTGGTAGCTACCGTTGCACGCAGATTAGTACCGAAACTCTCTGCTGCAATTGTTACAAAGATGGCCCAGAAGCCGACACTAAAGCCCAATACACAACAAACGGTATAGAACAACCATTCCTCTGCCGCGAAAAGATTCAGATAAAGGGCCACACAGGCGGCGGTCAGTCCCAGGAAGATCAGCATAACCTGTTTCCGGCTTTTTAACAGCTGACTCAGATAGCCGCTGGAGAAGTCGCCCAGTACCAGTCCCGCATAACAGAATGCTACTGCATTACCAGGATCGATCGGCGATTTTACCCCCATCTCAATGGCAAATTTATTAGAGAAAGCCACAAGAATACCTACTACAAACCAGGTAGGGGTGCCAAGCAGGATACATTTCAGGTATTTAACAAAACGCTCTTTGTTATTAAACAATGCAAAGAACTGGCCTCTGCCGGGTGTTTTACTTTCAGCGGTCTGATTGAATATATGTGACTCCATCACGCTGATACGCAGGAATAACAATGCCAATCCCAATCCACCGCCGATAAAGTAGCAGTAACGCCAGTCGGGCACCAGTTTAGCTATCAGGTTAGCTGCTACTGCACCAGACACGCCGACAGTAGCGACGATCATCGTGCCGTAACCTCTTTTCTCCTTGGGAAGTATTTCGGCTACCAGTGTAATACCGGCGCCTAATTCACCGGCAAGTCCCAGTCCGGCAACAAAACGCCAGAACAGGTAACCGGTAGTTCCCGTAACAAATCCATTGGCAATATTAGCGACTGAGTAAAGCAGAATGGACCCGAACAACACTTTCAAACGACCTTTCTTATCTCCTACGATGCCCCAGAAAATACCGCCCAGCAGTAATCCCAGCATCTGAATATTGATCAGTAAGAGTCCGACGCCGGTATCAATTTCTGACTGAGGTACGCCAAGGTCTTTCAGACTTGGCACCCGGACGATCGTAAACAGCAAAAGATCATAGATATCCACGAAATAACCCAATGAGGCGACTAAAACAGCCACATTGAAAATCGTTGAGGTGCTCTTACCCGGTTTCATAACAGTGAAATAATTATTAGTCCATTCACATCACATGATCAGGATGTGGATGTTTTGCTTTTTCCAAAGAATAGTTTAATAAGAACAGGTAATGTAGTAATAATAATTAATATAATTACGATCAGCTCCAGATGTTCTTTTAAAGAAGGAAAAGCTTTATCTAGATAATGACCAGCCAGCATCATGGAAAACACCCAGCAGAAAGAGCTGATGATGTTGAAGAACATGAAACGTTTCTGTTCCATCTGTACGATACCCGCTACGATCGGAGCGAATGTGCGGATAATCGGCAGGAAGCGGGCCAGGAAGATAGCGCCGCCGCCATATTTTTCATAAAATTCTTTTGCCTGGTAAAGGTGTTTCTTTTTAAAGAAGAAGGTATCCTTTCTGTTAAAGAGCAGAGGGCCTGACTTACGGCCAAACCAGAATCCGACATAGTTACCAATAACTCCCGCCAGTGCAATCATCACCATGATCAACACGAATGGTACGTTATAAAAACTTTCGCTCAGCAGTCCGACATAGATACCAGCTACAAAAAGCAATGAATCTCCTGGAAGAAAGAAACCAACAAAGAGGCCGGTTTCTGCGAAAATGATCAGCAGTAATAAATACAGTCCACCGTGATCAATGATCCACTGGGGGTTAATAAGGTGCTTGAATAACTCTATAAACTGGTCCATATGTTCTTTATAATCTCGAAATCAGGTACTAATATAGGTGCTTACACTGCCTTCCTTTCGCATCACATGCCTGTCCGGCATTGTATTCCACAGATAATGGGCAAAATAAGCATAAAACTGTTATTGATTTGTTATACTTCCTTTAACTCGCCTGCCGGTTCGGTTCCCAGTGAGTTTTCCCATTTGGAAACAACAGCAGTAGCCATTGCGTTACCAATCACGTTGGTTGCAGAACGTCCCATATCCAACAGGTGATCTACGCCGAGCAGCAACAATAAGCCGGCTTCCGGAATATTAAACATAGATAATGTACCGGCAATTACCACCAGGGAAGCCCTTGGTACACCTGCAATCCCTTTACTGGTGATCATCAGTACCAGCAACATGGAAATCTGTTGTTCGATACCCAGGTGCATACTATATGCCTGTGCTATAAAGAGACTGGCGAAAGTCATATACATCATGGAGCCGTCCAGGTTAAAGGAATAACCTAATGGCAGTACGAAACTGACAATACGTTTATCGCAACCGAACTTCTCCAGTTCTTCCATGGTACGCGGATACGCCGCTTCGCTGCTTGCTGTGCTGAAGGCCAGCAATAACGGATCTTTTACCAGACCAAGCAAGGTAAATACCCTGGATCCCAGTACGACAAATCCTGCAAAAGCTAATACGATCCATAATGCAGCAAGACCTACATAGAACTGTCCGATGAATTTCCCGTAGGTCAGCAGAATGCCCAGCCCCTTTTGTGAAATGATTGCCGCCATGGCGCCAAATACGGCGAATGGGGCGAAGTTCATTACATATCCGGTTACTTTCAACATGATATGCGCCACGCTGTCCATGAATTTCACAACGATATCGCCGGTAGTACCGATAGCAGCAGTAGCCACGCCAAAGAATAATGCAAATACGACGATCTGCAGAATTTCGTTGTGTGCCATCGCGTTAATCACGCTATCCGGAAATACGTGCTGGAAAAAACCTTTGAGCGTCATGCTGGAGGCAGCCACCCCGCTGCTGGCATGTGTATCAGGTAAAGGCAGGTTCAGGGAGTGGCCAGGTTGCATAATATTTACCAGGATCAGTCCAAGGAAAAGAGAAACGAAAGTAGCCGAAATAAACCATAACATCGTTTTACCGCCTATACGTCCTACTGCCTTAATGTCCCCCAATTTAGCCACACCCACTACCAGCGTGGAAAATACTAGCGGAGCAATGATCATTTTTACCAGTCGTAAAAATATATCAGTAAGAATCGAAATATTATCTGCGAATTTCAGAATAGTGGTCTCTCCGGTCTTGCCCCTGCCTGTATTCAATCCTGTGATGTACCCGGTCAGTCCACCATGGATGCCGTTGTCAGTTATCGTCTGCTGAGCGCCACCACCGTACATTTCGGTGTAGTTCACGTTCACTATGTATCCTGTGAGGATACCCAATACCATGGCTATGAATATAAATAAGGTAAGCCGGTTGGATCTCTTCATTCCTTGCCTTTTAATTACAATTAATATTTATGCTAAACGCTAAAATTCCCCAAAAATAAGGTTAGTACTGTAAAGTTGTAAGTTCATTTGTAAAATAAAAGCTGAGGGTTTGCTTTTTGATATTTATATTTGGCGATCTGTAATAAAACGAAACAACAAAACTAAACCACTTAAACGTCAACCACAATATCTCAATTTGTATGGGCAAACTTTTTGTAAAAAAGCCAATCTCCCTGTTATTAGCTGAAGCGTCCGAATCTGAGAAAGGTCTCAAACGTACATTAGGTGCGGGATCGCTTATAGCTTTAGGTATAGGCGCTATCATCGGTGCCGGGCTTTTTGTAAGAACAGCGGCTGCTGCGGGACAGCACGCAGGTCCGGCTGTTACTATTTCTTTCATTATCGCTGCTATTGGTTGTGCCCTGGCAGGTCTCTGTTACGCTGAGTTTGCCTCAATGATCCCTATCGCCGGTAGTGCTTACACCTACTCTTACGCTACAATGGGTGAATTTATTGCGTGGATCATTGGATGGGATCTTGTGCTGGAATATGCACTTGGCGCCGCTACTGTGGCTATCGGTTGGTCTCAGTACCTCAACAAGTTGCTTGAAAAGGTATTCGGGCCCGGGTTCGCCATACCTTATGAGTGGTCTCACAGTCCTTTCGAAATTTCCGATGCAGGCGTTCACGGTATCATGAACATACCTGCGGTATTTATATTATTGCTCCTGTCTCTGTTACTGATCCGTGGTATCGAAGGTTCTGCAATTGTTAATAACATCATCGTTATTACCAAAGTAGCTATCGTAATCCTGCTGATCATCCTGGGATGGCAGTTTATCAACCCGGCTAACCACACGCCGTTCACTATTCCTGCTGATGCTGGTTCTGTAACTATGCACAATGGTAAAGTGGTGAACTATGCCGACTTCTGGTTCCATGGAATACCAGGGGTACTACGAGGCGCCGGTGTTGTATTCTTTGCATTCATTGGTTTTGATGCGGTGTCTACTGCTGCACAGGAAACCAAGAATCCGAAAAGAAATATGCCGGTAGGTATCCTTGCTTCACTGGCTATCTGTACTGTACTTTACATCCTCTTCTCTTATGTACTGACTGGTATCGCTCCTTATCAGGACTTCCTGAAACAGGGTGGTGAGGCTTCCGTTGCTTATGCAATTGATACTTATATGCCAGGCTACCAGTGGTTGTCCACATTTGTAACGGTGGCTATCCTCGCTGGTTTCTCTTCTGTTATCCTGGTGATGCTGTTAGGTCAGACAAGAGTATTCTACTCTATGTCTAACGACGGTCTGGTACCAAAAGTATTCTCCAACCTGCATCCTAAATTCCGTACGCCGTACAGATCTCAGCTGCTGTTCTTCGTTTTCGTATCCCTGTTTGCTGCATTCGTTCCGGACAGCGTTGTAGGTGATATGACGAGCATCGGTACACTGTTCGCGTTCGTACTGGTTTGTCTGGGTGTAATAGTTATGAGAAAGACTAACCCTGATCTGCCACGTGCCTTTAAAACACCAGCAGTGCCGTTCATTCCGATACTGGGCGCTATCTTCTGTCTGACGATGATTGTCAGCCTGGGTATTGAGAACTGGGCACGTCTTATCGTTTGGCTGCTGATCGGTTTCGCTATCTACTTCGGTTATAGCGTGAAGAACAGTAAAGCCAGAAAAATGAATCAGAAATAAAATTATTCTCACAATACAGATAACGAGGTCGGAAAATCAGGCTGCAAAAGCAAATGATTTTCCGGCCTTGTTGCTTTAAGAAGGCGGAAGAAGCTTATTATTACTATAAAAGTGACTATTTTTGCGTCTCGATTTTCTTAATAATTAATTATACCCACTATGGGAAGAATATTTGAAGTAAGAAAGGCCACCATGTTTGCCAGATGGGACAGAATGGCCAAACAATTTACCAGGATAGGCAAGGATATAGCGATTGCAGTAAAAGGAGGAGGTCCTGATCCTGAAAATAACCCCGCACTCCGCCGTTGTATTGCGAACGCCAAAGGTGTTAACATGCCTAAAGACCGTGTAGAAGCGGCTATCAAAAGGGCAATGGGTAAGGACAAGACTGACTATGAAGAAGTTGTATATGAGGGATATGCTCCGCATGGCGTAGCTGTAATGGTGGAAACTGCTACAGATAACACCACCCGTACAGTTGCTAACGTGCGTATGCACTTCAACAAAGAAGGTGGTACCCTGGGTAACAGTGGTTCCGTAGGTTTCATATTTAACCGTACCGGTGTATTCAAGATCAAGAACGAAGGCCAGAACCTGGAAGACCTGGAGCTGGAACTGATCGATGCTGGTCTGGAAGAAATCGGTGAGGACAGTGAAGGCAATATCGTTCTGCACACGCCATTCACAGAGTTTGGTAACATGTCTAAAGCACTGGAAGAAAGAAATATCATTCCTATCAGTGCGGAACTGCAGCGTATTCCTACTACTACCGTAGAACTGAACGAAGAACAGGCGAAAGAAGTACTGACCCTGATCGATCGTCTGGAACAGGATGACGACGTACAGCAGGTTTTCCACAACCTCCGTTAATATTCCTTGTAAGGATAATAAATCAAAAGGCCTCGTCACAAGACGAGGCCTTTTGATTTATATAATCAGTTGATGAGTCGCAGGTTTGCTGGTTGATCAGAGCACGCGGCATACTTCACTTTCAATGACAAGGCGTAGTCCTTTGCCATGGATCGTTTCTAATTTAATGGTATTATCCAGTTTGAAGTGCTTGCGGATACGGGTGAGGTACACGTCCATACTACGGCCGGTGAAGAAATCATCGTTACCCCATACACTTAACAAGATCCCTTCTCTCTTTAAGCGTTTATTAGGATTGTCGCAGAGGAATTTCAGCAGTTCAGCCTCTTTTGGTGGCAGATTGATGGTCTGACTGGTGGGAGGATGATAGATTTTGAATTCGCTGTAGTTGAAGATCAGCGTTCCGAGTTTAAATACGATCTGTTTATCATTTTGAAGCAGACGGCTTCTTTTCATAAACACGTCCATGCGACAAAGCAGCTCTTCCATATTGAAGGGCTTTACCAGATAATCATCTCCACCGCATTCAAAACCGTTTAGTTTATCCTGCTCCATATATCTTGAGGTAGTGAAAATAATAGGTATGTTCTCATTTCTGTCTCTGATCTCTCTGGCCAGGGCGAATCCATCCATTCCAGGCATAACCACGTCTAACAGACAAATATCAAATGGGCGTTCCTGAAAAGTGTTCCACCCTTCTTCTCCGTCAGAGCAATGTACTACCAGATAGCCTGCTTTTTCAAGATGGCTTTTGATGACTTTGGCGAAAAAATGATCGTCTTCTACTAACAGAACTCCTGCTTTCATAAATGGGATTTGGGTTGATGGTTAATTTAGAAGTCATTTCCTGACAAAATAGTGTTACAAAATGACAAATTATTAACTCTTAACGTGGACTAAATGTTTATCCAATTTAGCTTTATTCTTTTAAATTTTGGCGATACAATGTGCTGTATATCCATTCATTTCGTTCATTCGCAACCTAACAAAAAATAAGCATGTCTAATATATTAATTATCACTAAGAATAGGAAATAACATTTGGTTAATCTTATCAGGAAATAGCGGGACAGCTTGCTATGTTAAATAATCATTCTATTATTTTATAATACATTTATCATGGACGGAATTTATAATATTTGTACAAAGCATTAACATCTTCTTAAACCTACAACCTACACAACAAATTAAAAACGCAAGGCTCATGCCTTGCGTTTTCTTATAATCAGTGATTATTCTTCTATCATTTCCATCACTACCCTGATCACATCTTCCACATTTGGTTTGGAGAAGTAATCCCCGTCAGAACCATATGCAGGTCTGTGGGCCTGTGCACTCAATGTTCTTGGTGCAACATCCAGCCATTTGTAACCACCCTGCAATTCCATTACCTGCTGGAACATATAGGCAGTACCTCCACCAGGAACGTCTTCATCAACAAAGAGAATACGGTTTGTCTTCTTCAGTGATTCAACAATCTGATGATTGATATCAAATGGTAATAAAGTCTGTATATCTACCAGTTCGCAGGAAATACCGAATTTCTCCAGAGACTGTATCGCTTCTTCGATAATACGTAGCGTAGAACCATAAGAAACGATCGTAATATCCGTACCCTCGTGTACCACTTCTGGTACGCCCAGCGGCACCGTAAAGCTACCCAGGTTCACCGGCAGTTTCTCTTTCAGCCTGTAGCCATTCAGCGATTCGATCACTAGTGCAGGCTCGTTAGCGGCCAGGAGGGTGTTGTACATACCGGCAGCCTGTACCATGTTACGTGGTACACATACATTCATTCCTCTCAGAGAACCAAGGATCATACTCATCGGAGAACCGGAGTGCCAGATACCTTCCAGACGGTGACCTCTGGTACGAACGATGATAGGACAGTACTGTATACCTTTTGTACGGTATTGGAGACTGGCCACATCGTCGCTGAGCGGTTGCAGACCATAGATCAGATAATCCAGGTATTGTATTTCCGCGATAGGACGTAACCCACGGAGCGCCATACCGATACCCTGGCCCATAATAGTGAGCTCACGGATACCTGTATCAAATATGCGTTCCTTACCATGTTTCTGCTGTAAACCGGCAAAACCCTGGTTCACATCACCGATCTTACCTACATCCTCTCCGAAAGCGAATACTTTCGGGTTGTTTTCGATCAGCTGATCAAAGTATTTGTTTAATACTTCATAGCCATTTATCGGATGCGCACTATTGTCATATTCTGCCGGCACAACCGGTACGTTCTGCACAGAGTTGACGCCTTCTGCATATAACAGGGAGTTATAGTTATTCTTTTCGCTCGCAAGCAGATGCTCATAATGCTGCTTCAGTGCATCCATCGCAGGCGCTTTTACACGTCTGTGTGCAAACAGGATACTAGCTGCTGTTTTCAGCACATCGCGTCTCAACGGTTCACGGTTTGCCTGCAGATCTTTCAGCAGCTGCTTTACCAGCTCGCTGTTTACATCAGGCAGCCCCACCACGGCTTCACCATAGCTCAACAGTTGCTGTACCTGCTGACGGATCGGAGTAATATATTTCTCCCAGGCATTTTTACGCGCATTCTGGGCGACTGTTTTAGCTTCAGCTTCCACTGCCAGCAGGGTCGCTTCGTCAGACAGGGCATTTTCCAGTATCCACTGTCTCATCTGGTTATTACAGTCGAACTCCTTTTCCCAGGACAGACGTTCCTTGCTCTTATAACGCTCATGAGATCCACTGGTAGAGTGGCCCTGTGGTTGCGTCATTTCTTCTACATGGAATAATGCAGGAATATGTGTTTCTCTCATCTTCCGGATACCGGCTTCAAAGGTTTCACACATAGCGGCATAATCCCAGCCTTTCACAGTATAAATATCAAAACCGTTAGAATCTTCCGTTTTACGGAATCCTTCCAGTGCGGCACTGATTGAATCTTTAGTAGTCTGGTATTTACGCGGTACGGAGATACCATAACCATCGTCCCATACAAATACCGCCAGTGGCACCTGTAGTACGCCGGCTGCATTCATGGTTTCCCAGAAATGTCCTTCCGATGTAGAGGCGTCGCCGATAGTAGCGAAGCAGATTTCATTACCGTTATTGGATAGCTTGGAGAATTCTTTCAATACTTCCACATCTCTGAATAATTTGGATGCGAAAGCAAGCCCCAGCGCGCGTGGCATCTGCGCGGCAGTAGGCGACATATCTGTTGCGGTATTCTTGATACTGGTCAGGTCCAGCCAATTACCATCCTTTGCAAGGTTAGGTGTAGCAAAATGGGAATTCATCTGGCGTCCTCCTGAAAATGGCTCATTCGCCAGATCAGGGTCGGCATACATCTGTGAAAAGAATTGTTCTGGCGTGGCAATACCTGTAGCAAAGGCAAAAGTCTGGTCACGGTAATAACCCGAGCGAAAATCACCAGGCTGGAAATATTTGGCCATGGCAATCTGTGCCACTTCCTTTCCATCTCCGAAAATACCGAACTTGGCCTTTCCGGTAAGTACTTCCTTACGGGCCAGCAGACTAACTTCCCTGCTTTCGCAGGCCAGGCGATAATCATTCAGTACTTCTTTCCGAAATTCGTCGAATGATAACCGGCTTTCCATATTCATAGTCAGTTCATTGTTTTCTATCATGCCTCTTTGTTAAAGTACAAAAGTAAGGTTAATTATAGTTAATTATACAGTTGCAAAATGTCTGAAAATGTAATGCGTAAAATAATTGGATTTTTTTTAATAAGATTTTAATAAATTCTTAGGCGCCACATTAAATTTGGCTGTAAATTTGTTACTAAGTAAACGATGATCTTTTTTTTAACCAATCGTTTTAAAACCACATTATACATGAAAAAATTTATCTTATCCCTATTTGCGAGCATGCTGTTAACCACAGCTCTCTGGGCGCAGACACAGACCGGAAACCCTGTTGATGCAAAAGTGAAATTCAAACAGGAAACTATCGATTTCGGTAAGACCAAGCTGAACAAGCCTGTTTCAGTTGATTTTGAATTCACAAACACTACTAAAGAACCAGTTCTGATCGAAACTGCCCGTGCTAGTTGCGGTTGTACTACTCCTACATGGACTAAAGAACCAATTCTGCCAGGTAAGAAAGGTAAAGTAACTGCCAGCTATAGCGCAAACAGCGTTGGTCAGCAGAACAAAACTGTTTGGGTAAGGTTGAAAGGTGTTGACCAGGATAAAGAACTTCACCTGACAGGTACAGTTGAAAACTAATCATTACAACTACCTTATAAACGTAAAAAACGCCTTACAGTAACACTGTAAGGCGTTTTTTATGGCAGGTAACAGCTACCGTCCACGTCAATCATTCTTAGCCGCAGATAGCCCCATAACCACTACCTTTGTATACTCAAAATCAAAACAATTTATGCCTACCATTAGTAAGAGAGGGGAGCAAATGCCACCTTCTCCTATCAGGAAGCTGGTTCCTTACGCAGAAGCAGCCAAAAAAAACGGAACCAGGGTTTATCACCTCAATATCGGTCAGCCGGATATTGAAACACCAAAACCAGTACTGGATGCAGTACGTCATTCAGACTTCAAAGTACTTGAATACAGTCACAGCGCAGGTAACGAAAGCTACCGCCGTAAACTGGTGACCTATTATGAGCGATTCGGTATCAAGCTGAACCATCAGCAGATCATCGTTACCACTGGCGGTTCTGAGGCGATTCTGTTTGCCTTTATGGCCTGCCTGGATGCAGGAGATGAAGTACTGGTTCCTGAGCCTTTCTATGCTAACTATAATGGTTTTGCAATCGAGGCAGGCGTACATGTACGTACCATTACCGCAAATATTGAAACTGGCTTTGCCCTGCCGGCAATGGAAGCATTTGAGAAAGCGATCACGCCCCGTACCAAAGCGATCATGATCTGCAATCCAAACAACCCAACCGGTTATCTATATAGTAAAGAAGAACTTTCCATATTAAAGGATTTGTGTCTTCGTCATAACCTTTACCTGTTCTCCGATGAGGCATACCGCGAGTTTTGCTATACCGGTGAACATTTCTCTGCCATGAACCTGGAAGGCCTGGAAGAAAATGTGATCCTGATGGATACCATTTCCAAACGTTACAGCGCCTGCGGGGGCAGAATCGGTGCGCTGGTGACTAAAAACCAGACAGTACTGGATGCGGTAATGAAATTCGCCCAGGCACGTCTGAGTCCTCCTTCCTTTGCGCAGATCGCCGGTGAAGCTGCGATTGATCTCCCGTTAAACTATTTTGACGAGATTAAAGCAGCATACCTCAGCCGTCGCGATGTGCTGGTGAGTATGCTGAATGATATTCCAGGCGTTTTCTGTCCGAATCCCGGAGGAGCATTTTATGCTATCGCCAGATTGCCGATTGATAATTCCGACAAATTCTGCCAATGGTTACTGGAATCGTTCTCTTATGAGCAGCAGACGGTAATGCTCTCCCCTGCTACGGGCTTCTATGCTACGCAGGGTCTGGGAACAGACGAAGTACGCCTCGCATATGTACTTAACACGCAAGACATCAAAAATGCGATGATCTGTCTTGCAAAGGCACTTGAGGTGTATCCAGGTCGTACCGCTGTGAAGGAAGCAACACTAGCCGGTCAGCAATAATACACATTAGTTTAAATTCTATATAATAGATATTTTCTACTTTTGATAAAAAAAGGGCCAAAACGGCCCTTTTTTTACATTAAGAAAAAACATATGTGCCAATTCTTAAAACAAAAACTGTTTTTTATTGCACTAAATGTTTTTTACTTCAATTTTCTTTGTATATTTGAAGTGCGAAAGGCAAGCAGACAAGTGGGAAAGTAAAGAGGAGTGAGCTTGGAAGAACACTTGTTTAGCATAAATTTAACCTTAAGAATTTCGATAAGCGTTTTAGATTGTGGAACTTCGATCTATAATTCTGAAAAAGCAGAATTAATAACACGGAAGTATGATTTATCAGATTTCTGTAAAAAAGTTAGATAGAAACTAAAACGTTTTAGCAAAATACCGTATTTTTGTATCAGTTTTTCATAACGTGGAATTTATAAAGGCAAACGGCTCCGATCACGGAGCCGTATTTTTTTGCACTATACTCAACAAGATAATTGATAACCAATCTTTTATAGAAAAATACCCTTAATACCGAACACACCTGTTGACAAACTATAACCAAACAAAAAAAGGCGGCCTGCAATCAGGACCGCCTCTTTTATTTTTATCTTCAGCAGATTTACATGTTCGCTTTGATCATGTTAAAGAAGTCATCAAACAAATAACGGCTATCGTGAGGACCAGGAGTTGATTCCGGATGGTACTGTACGGAGAATGCCGGTTTATTCTTGATACGGATACCCTCGATAGAAGAATCGTTCAGGTTCACGTGTGTTACTTCTACTGTTTCGCTGGCAGCAATTGCCTTTGGATCTACCGCAAAACCGTGGTTCTGGGTGGTGATCTCACAACGACCAGTTGCCAGGTTCTTTACCGGGTGGTTCAGACCGCGGTGACCATGGTGCATTTTATATGTAGGGATATCATTTGCCAGCGCCAGCAACTGATGTCCGAGACAGATACCGAACATTGGTTTATTTGCGTTCAGGATCTTTTTAACAGTGTCAACAGCATATTTCAGTGGAGCCGGGTCACCAGGTCCGTTAGAGATGAAATACGCGTTTGGTTTAAATTTTTCACACTCTTCAAATGGTGTATCTGTAGGGAATACCTGCAGGTAAGCGCCTTTTTCGGAGAGGCATTTCAGCATGTTACGCTTTACGCCATTATCCAGTACTGCAATACGGATTTCAGCATCCGGATTACCTACATTATAAGCTTCTTTGGTAGATACTTCAGCACACAGCGCCAGACCTTCCATAGAAGGAACCTGCTGTAACTTCGTTTTCAGCTGTTCTACATCCAGGATCTCCGAAGAAATAATACAGTTCATTGCACCTTTGCTGCGGATATGAGCAACCAATGCTCTGGTATCTACATCATGGATCGCTACCAGGTTATTGTCTGACAGGAATTTTTCCAAAGAACCGTCAGCCATCTGGCGGGAATAGTTGTAAGCGATATTTTTACATATCAATCCACTGATCTTCACATCGTCACTTTCTACGTCGTCTTTTTTAACGCCATAGTTACCAACGTAACAATTGTTCATGATCAGGACCTGGCCTTTGTATGAAGGATCCGTAAATACTTCCTGGTATCCTGTCATTCCAGTGTTAAAACACAATTCACCGGCGGCGGTGCCTATTTTACCAAAAGCTTTTCCGTAAAATACTGTTCCGTCATCTAATAACAGTACAGCCGGCTGGATCGATCTAGTCTGAGGCATGCTTATTTTTTCGTTTTAAAAAATCGTGCAAAGTTATTGAATAAATGGTTAACAATTAAGAATTCCACCCATTAATTGTTAATCTTTCCACTCAATTATTTGACATCAATCGATTTTATAATACGATGTGCCGTTGCTAAAGCTAAAGTATCGTCCTCCCGGTACCTGATTACAATCTCCCAGCGATGCTGTCCATTCACCATCAACAAATTAGAGAAAGCAAGGCGGATGCCGTTCTTATAAATAAAACTTCCCTCTTGTAGAAGGGCAGACATACCATTTTGTGTCAGGGTATCGGTCTTATATTGGAGATCGGAGATTTCCTGGTTCTTTTTCATCTCTGTAGCTGCTGCTGCTCCGGCAACTTCCAGGTCATTGGATACGTTCGGGCGATAGCTGTACATGTTCACTTCCACCTGCATGCCCTCTTCTACCCTGTTCCGGTAGCTTTTAGCGTATTCCACAAATTGAGCGATTTCCGGCGCCAGGGGCCTGTCATTTACCCCCAGGTGCATCGGTGTGCTGATCTCGATAGTTTGACGACCTATTTTGACGGTCTCCCAGGAGGAATACAACCAGGCTTTATTGATTTTCGGATAGATCAGGTTGAATACGACTTTCTTGCCAATATAACCACCAGCTACGGCTGCCAGGCCGATAACAAGGATAATAGTAATAATAACACCACGTCTGCCGGCCCAGGCCAGGTAACGTTGCTGCAATAAACCGAGATGGTTGGTTCTTGCTTTTTTAGGCTTTATGCCGGTTTCGTGCTGGAATTGTTCAAAGGTGCCTTCTGGATTCTTTAATTTCCAGTCGGCATAGTTAGGGGACAGTTTTTTGCCACATTCAGCGCAAAAGGTGAGAAATTCTGATTTTAATTCATTGTAGTGCCCGCAACTTTTACATTTCAGGTAAGTCATAAGATATAGAGTAGTTTTAAACGGATCTTCCCGCTGTTTTCATTTCCAGCCACGATATTACAAAAAAATATAATTAATCTGTATCCGCTTTTACAGATGAAGGGAAAGGAGCAAAAAAAAATCCCGGAGTAAACTCCGGGACTTTCTTTATGAATTGAAGCGAATGCTAAATAATTATTCAGCTGCTTTTTCTTCAGTTGAAGTAGTGCCTTCTTCAGCTTTTTTCTTGCTACCGCCGGCACGACGTGTTTTCTTAGCTGGAGCTGCTTCAGTTGCAACTTTACCGCCATAGATTTCGTTAAAGTCTACCAGTTCAATCAGCGCAGTTTCCGCGTTGTCACCAACACGTTTGCCTAATTTAATGATACGAGTGTAACCACCTGGACGGTTAGCGATTTTCTCGCTGATAGCACCGAACAGTTCTTTGATTGCCTCTTTATCCTGCAGGTAGCTGAATACAATTCTACGGTTGTGGGTAGAATCGCTTTTTGCTCTTGTCAGCAGTGGCTCAACATACACACGCAGCGCCTTAGCTTTCGCCAGGGTGGTAGTGATACGTTTGTGCTTAATCAGTTCCATAGCCAGGTTAGATAACAGGGCTTGACGGTGAGCAGAAGTTCTGCTGAGGCGGTTTAATTTTACTCCGTGACGCATGACGCTTTGTTTTTAAAGATTCCCCTGTACCGTGTCAGGAATTACAGGGTACTTATGTTCTAATTGATTTCGACTATTCTTCGTCTAATTTCAGTTTGGACAGATCCATACCGAAATGTAAACCTCTTTCGTTCAGTACTTGTTCGATTTCGCTGAGAGATTTCTGACCGAAGTTTCTGAACTTCATCAGTTCTTCCTGCTCGTACTGTACCAGTTCGCTCAGGGAGTTAATCTTAGCTGCTTTCAGACAGTTGAAGGCACGAACGCTCAGATCCAGATCTTCCAGCGGCGTTTTCAGGATTTTACGCAGCTGCAGTGTCTGTTCGTCAACCACATCTTCCTTCTCGGTATCTTTAGTATCGAAGCTGATGTTTTCATCGGTGATGATCATCAGGTGCTGAATCAGTATACGGGAGGCTTGTTTTACAGCTTCTTCCGGGTGGATTGTACCATCAGTGATCACTTCCATGATCAGTTTCTCATAGTCAGTCTTTTGTTCCACACGGGTGTTCTCGATGCTATACTTTACGTTTTTGATTGGCGTAAAGATAGAGTCGATCGCGATATAACCGAAAACGGCATCTTTAGGTTTATTCTCTTCAGCTGGCACATAACCACGGCCTTTACCGATAGTTAATTCGATATCCAGCTTTGCAGATGGATCCAGCGTACAGATAAGCAATTCAGGATTCATGATCTGGAAAGCACTGGTTGCTTTTTCGATCATGTCAGCACGGAACTCAGTTTTACCTTTAATAGAGATCTGAATTTTCTCGTTGTTAACTTCGTTCTCAACGATGCGTTTGAAACGTACCTGTTTCAGATTCAGGATGATTTCAGTTACGTCTTCAGTGATCCCTTTTAAAGTTGCAAACTCATGATCAGCACCTTCAATCTTTATTCCCACAATGGCATAACCCTCCAGAGATGACAGGAGCACACGACGCAGCGCATTACCCACAGTCACACCGTAACCCGGTTCTAACGGCCGGAATTCGAATTGAGCTTCAAAGTCAGTTGACTTCTGCAAAACGATCTTATCAGGCTTTTGGAAATTCAGAATTGCCATTGATATGTTAAGTTTAATTGTTTATGTAAAACTGGCTTTAGCCATTAACATGCAGCCCTTAGCAACCTACGTACATTAAATACGCTGGTAACTAATGACCCATGCTTAACGGCTAAAGACATATTATTATTTAGAGTACAATTCTACTATCAGCTGCTCCTTAATGTTCTCAGGAACGCTCTCTCTCTCAGGATATGCAATGAAAGTACCTTTCAGTTCCTTTTCATTCCAATCCAGCCAGCTGAATTTAGGATTTTTACCACGGATATTGCTTGTGATAGCGGTGTTGGTTGTTGCAGATGCTTTCAGACCGATGATATCGCCTGGTTTCAGCTGGTAAGAAGGCACGTTCATTACCTGGCCGTTAACAGTGATATGTTTGTGAGAAACCAGCTGACGTGCAGCAGGACGGGAAGGAGCGATACCGAGACGGAATACTGCGTTATCCAGACGTGCTTCCAGCAATTTGATCAATACTTCACCGGTAACACCTTTACGACGGTTAGCTTCAACGAACAGGTTAGCGAACTGGCGCTCCAGTACACCATAAGTGTATTTCGCTTTCTGTTTTTCACGCAGCTGCAGTGCGTATTCACCCAGCTGTTTACGTTTACGGCTTACACCGTGCTGACCCGGAGGGTTACTGTTCTTGCCTAAATATTTACCGTTTCCTAAAATCGGTTCTCCAAAAATTCTGGAGATCTTGGTCTTTGGTCCTGTATACCTTGCCATTTTCTTTAATAGATTTTTTAGTTTCGGTGTATGATCTTTAAAAAATCTTAAACCTGATCATACACCCAATTATTTAATAAAACTCTCAAGCGGAAATTCGAAAGCAGCAGACCGAAAATATTCCAGTCCTTCCACTTTCGAAATACCACAGAATATTTTGAATCCTATACCCTTCTCTTCTTAGGAGGACGGCAACCGTTGTGAGGTAAAGGAGTTACGTCTTTGATCATGTTAACCTCGATACCGGAGTTAGCGATCGCACGGATTGCGCTCTCACGACCAGCACCTGGGCCTTTTACAAAAACATCAGCTCTTTTCAGACCTGCTTCCATTGCTGTTTTTGCAGCGTCAGAAGCAGCCAGCTGAGCTGCATACGGAGTGTTCTTTTTAGAACCTTTGAAGCCCATCTTACCTGCAGTAGACCAGGAGATAACCTGACCCTGTTTGTTGGTAATGCTGATGATGATGTTGTTGAAGCTAGCAGAGATGTGAACATCACCGTAGTTATCAACTTTAACTACTCTCTTTTTGTTAGCAGCAGTTTTTGTATTTTGTGCTTTTGCCATAATTATATAAAATTCCAGGTTCCAGGTTCCAGGTTCCAGATTCCTCTTGCCATATATACGACTACTGGAAACCGGAACTTGTTATTTGTATTATCAAGTTTATTTCTTAGGCGCTTTCTTCTTACCTGCAACCGTTTTACGTTTACCTTTACGGGTACGGCTATTGGTACGGGTACGCTGACCTCTCAGTGGTAAGCCTTTTCTGTGACGAAGACCACGATAACAAGCTATATCCAACAGACGTTTAATATTCATCTGCACTTCTGAACGCAGCTGACCTTCTACTTTAAACTCACCGTTGATAACGTTACGGATTGCAGCCTGCTCATCATCGTTCCAGTCTTTAACTTTCTTGTTGAAGTCTATACCAGATTTCTCCAGAATATATTGAGCGGTAGAACGACCAATACCAAAGATGTAGGTCAGGCCAATTTCTCCTCTTTTATTTTTAGGAAGATCGATACCGGCTATACGTGCCATATTTGTAGTTTAATTTACTTTGTTACTTATTAATTAAATTATCCCTGACGTTGCTTAAAACGGGGATTCTTTTTGTTGATTACCAACAATTTACCCTTCCTGCGCACGATTTTACAATCTGCGCTTCTTTTTTTTATGGAAGCTCTTACCCTCATAAGTTATAAATTATAAGTCTGTATTGTTATTTATATCTGAATATGATTCTGCCTCTGCTCAAATCGTATGGACTCATCTCAACCCCTACTTTGTCACCAGGCAGGATGCGGATATAGTGCATTCTCATCTTACCGGAAATGGTCGCCAAAATCTCGTGCCCGTTCTCTAACTTTACTCTGAACATAGCGTTAGACAAGGCTTCTAGTATTATTCCATCCTGTTTAATGAGTGCCTGTTTTGCCATAAAAATTTTTAGGACTGCAAAGATAGTGAAATCTTAAGAAAAAGAAAAATTAATGATCCAACCGTGAACAATTATTGTGGATAATTTTTTCTATTCACGGTTATTCATTGATAATCAGTGACTTGAGCTAAGAGCAGGGTTATTCTTTTCTGCCCTTTCAATACCTTCAAATGAAGAAAGTATGTCCGGTTTGCCTTTCATTACGGCCACGTTGTGTTCAAAATGAACAGAAGGCTTTTCATCCCGTGTGATAACGGTCCAGCCATCTTCCATATATTCCACTTCTTTTACGCCCAGGTTGATCATTGGTTCAATTGCTATCACCAGACCTTCCTTCATGATAGGACCGCTGCCGCGTTTACCGTAGTTAGGGACCTGAGGATCCTCGTGGAGGTTCTTTCCAAGTCCATGTCCCACCAGCTCGCGAACAACGCCGTAACCGCGCTGTTTTTCGGTATAATCCTGAATAGCATGGGCGATATCACCGATACGGTTACCAGCCACAGCTTTTTCTATACCTTTATACAATGCTGCCTTGGTTGCTTTCATCAGTTCCAGCACTTCCGGCTTTACATTACCGATAGCGAAAGTGTAGGCACTATCGCCATGATATCCGTTCAGTAATACCCCAACATCAACGCTGACGATATCGCCGTCCTGTAATACATAAGAATTCGGAATACCGTGTACAACCTCTGCGTTTACAGAGATACAGCAGCTCTTAGGAAATCCTTTGTAGTTTTTGAATGAAGGAACGGCGCCGTTTGCAACGATGAAATTCTCCACGATCGCATCAATCTCCAGGGTAGACATACCCGGCTTCAGATGCTTAGCTACTTCTTCCAGCGTAGCGCTCACAAGTAATGCGCTTTTGCGCATCAGCTCAATTTCTTCCTTAGTTTTATAATGCACCATACTAAAAAACGGGTTCGGAAAGTTCAGTTTCGAAAGTGCGGTTGCACATCGTGTCAATAATGATCGTAACCACATAAAAGACGGGGCCTGCACTTGCCATTAAATTCTCAAAGCTCTTTACTTAAAAGATGAAGCCACGCAAGCATAAAACCCGCAGCGGAGTAAACTCACTGTTGGTCTTATGCTTCTGTGGCTTTTAGGCCAGGTAGCCCGGATTAATTAGACGTTAGCCGGAGCTGTTCTTCCTTTAATCCGGCCGGTGCTCATGAGACCATCGTAATGGCGCATCAGCAGCTGGCTTTCTATTTGCTGGAGCGTATCCAGGATAACGCCCACCATGATCAGCAGGGAGGTACCTCCGAAGAAGGTAGCAAAGTTACTGTTGATATTCACAGCTGCTGCAACACCTGGAAGGATACCAACCATCGCCAGGAAGAATGCACCTGGGAGGGTGATACGGTCCATTACAGCGCCGATGTAATCAGCGGTAGCCTGACCAGGTTTAACACCAGGTACGAAACCGTTGTTACGTTTCATTTCATCCGCCATTTGGGTCGGATTGAATATCAGGGCAGTATAGAAATAAGTGAACACAATTACCAGTACAGCATAAATCAGGTTGTACCAGCCATTTGTGTGATCACTGAAGATACGAATGAAGCCAGAGTTGCTGTCAGTTGCGAAACCGATAGCTGTAGCCGGAATAAACATGATCGCCTGTGCAAAGATGATCGGCATTACACCAGCAGCGTTTACTTTCAGTGGAATAAACTGACGTACACCGCCGAACTGTTTGTTACCAACAATACGTTTTGCATAGTTTACCGGGATCTTACGGGTACCCTGTACCAGCAGGATCAGACCGATAGTGATCAGTACGAATACAGCCAGCTCTATCAGGAACAGCATCGCACCACCATTACTCTGCGCGTTTCTGGAGGAGAACTCCTGAATGATCGCCTGAGGTAGACGGGCAAGGATGCCGACCATGATTATGATAGAAGTACCGTTGCCAATACCTTTGTCTGTGATTTTCTCACCCAGCCACATTACAAACAGGGTACCTGCTGTAAGCACTACAGTGGTTGTCAGCCAGAAGAAAGCTGCACCGTATTCCGGGATTATTGAACCTGCAGACTGCTGTCTGAGGAAGGCAACATATGCACTTGCCTGCAGACCAGTCACAATCACTGTCAGTATACGGGTATACTGATTAATCTTTTTTCTACCGCTTTCCCCTTCTTTCTGTAATTTCTGGAAATAAGGCACGGCAATTGTAAGCAGTTGTATGGCTATGGATGCAGAGATATAGGGCATAATGCCAAGAGCAAAAATGGAAGCCCTGGAGAAGGAACCACCTGCGAACATGTTGAATAGTCCAAGGATACCCTTTTCAGACTTGTTGGCAAACTCTCCCATACCCAAACTGTTGGCATCAATACCGGGTAACGCGATATAGGATCCTACACGATAGATGAGGACAAGAAGCAATGTAGTGAGAATGCGGCTACGCAAATCCTCGATGCTCCAGATATTCTTAATCGTTTCGATAAATTTCTTCACAGGAAGATGAATGTTTAATATTCAAAATTTCATCCCGTTTGAGGCGGGACCAAATTCCGAACAGGCATTAGCTGCTATCCAGTAACTCCGGCCGGGATTTGTGTTGTTTTCTCTGGCTTGATAAAATGTGAAAAGACGCACTACTGCGTAGGCGTCTCCTCAGTCGTGAAATCTTTATACCAGCTCTACCGTTCCACCCGCTGCTTCTATCAGCTGCTTGGCTTTTTCGCTGATCGCATTCACTTTTGCGGTTACTTTAGCCTTCAATTCTCCCTGACCCAGGATTTTCACTTTCGCGGTCCTGTTGATCAACCCGTTAATGTACAGGTTTTCCAGAGAGAAATCCTGGAGACCATATTTTTCAACCAGGTGGTCGATCTGACCGATGTTGAACACCTGATATTCAGTTGGATTTAAGCTCTTGAAACCACGTTTTGGCATACGACGCTGAATTGGCATCTGACCACCTTCGTGACCTCTTTTGCTCTGATAACCAGCACGTGACTGACCACCTTTATTACCTTTTGTGGAAGTACCACCTTTACCGGATGCTTCACCACGACCAAGGCGCTTCTCTTTATGTACGGAACCCTGTGCAGGTTGTAACGTATGCAGATTCATTATTAATTGTTTTACTTACGCGGAAATTAACCGCTCGCTTTAAATGTAATTATTATTTCGTAAGTATCCGATATAAATGTAGGATAATTTTCCGGCTAATAAAATTATTAAGCCTGCTCTCCTTCAACTTTTACCAGATGATTTACCTTACGCACCATACCCAGGATCTGGGGGGTAGCTTCCACTTCTACAGTGGCGTTCAGTTTTTTCAGTCCCAGCGCCTTCAGGGTGAGCTTCTGACGTTCAGGACGGTCTATACCACTTTTTACCTGAGTGATCTTGATCTTTGCCATTGTGTTATTTGAATTAGCACTTTACAATTGCCGGGAAAGGATCTTCCACCCCGTTAACTGGATAGTGTTATTATCCGTTAAATACTTTCTTCAGTGATACGCTTCTGGTTTTAGCTATCTGAACCGGCTCACGCAGGAGACCCAGTGCTTTGAATGTAGCTTTTACCACGTTATGAGGGTTAGCAGAACCCAGTGATTTTGCCAGAACGTCGGTGATACCTGCGCTTTCCAGTACGGCACGCATAGAACCTCCCGCGATCACACCGGTACCATGAGCAGCTGGTTTGATCAATACTTTCGCAGCACCTTCTTTAGCTAACTGATCGTGAGGAATAGTACCATGCATTACAGGGACTTTGATAAGATTTTTCTTAGCATCGTCGATACCTTTAGTGATAGCTTCCTGCACCTCTTTAGCCTTACCCAGACCGTGTCCTACTACACCGTGCTCGTTACCTACTACTACCAAAGCAGAAAAACTGAATGTACGTCCGCCTTTAGTTGTTTTAGTAACACGGTTGATAGCCACAACCTTTTCTTTCAGCTCCAGGTCACCGGCCTTTACTTTATTAAATGTATTCTTTGCCATTTTGTTATTTGCGAATTACGATTTAATCAATTTGATTTAGAATTGAAGGCCACCTTCTCTAGCGCCATCAGCTACGCTTTTTACGCGACCATGATACAGATAACCACCACGATCAAAAACGCAGGTAGTAATACCCAGATTTTTTGCTTTAGTAGCCAGAGCAGCACCTACGAGTTTAGATTTCTCGGATTTAGTACCTTTCTGTGCCTGGATATCTTTATCACGGGAAGAAGCAGCAGCCAGAGTAACGCCGTTAGCGTCATCTATCAATTGCACGTAAATGTCGCTATTGCTGCGAAATACAGATAATCTCGGCTTCTGTGAACTACCTACAGACTTTTTACGGATGCGGTAGCGGATCTTCTGTCTCCTATTAACTTTTGTGCTCATTTCTGATTTTATTTTAATCATTCCGATACTGCCGGAATGTTGTTGAATTAGCTAATCAACGGCACGCGCTGATTAGCTAATTAAAATTATTTACCTGCAGACTTACCTGCTTTCTTACGAACCACTTCATCGCTATAGCGAACACCTTTACCTTTGTACGGCTCTGGTTTACGCAGGCTACGGATTTTAGCGGCTACCTGACCCAGCAGCTGGTTGTCGATACCTTCCAGCATGATTTTAGGGTTAGAACCCTTTTCAGTCAGGGTAGCTACTTTCAGTTCTTTAGGGATTTCAATCACGATGTTGTGAGAGTAACCCAAAGACAGGTCAAGCAGTTGGCCCTGGTTAGCGGCTTTATAACCTACACCGACAAGTTCCAGTTGTTTTTTGAAACCTTCAGTTACACCGATCACCATGTTGTTGATCAATGCACGGTACAGACCATGCAGTGCACGGTGACGGATCTGATCTGTCGGACGAACTACTGTAAGAACGCCATCGGCCACTTCTATCTTGATATCCCTGTCGATGCTTCTTTTCAGTTCACCTTTAGGACCTTTTACAGTCAGTTCATTAGCAGCAGAAACAGTAGCTGTTACACCACTTGCTAATTTGATAGGACTTTTACCTATACGAGACATAATTGCAGTTTTTTACTGTTATGTTTTGAATTGCCGGATCCTTCAGTGTTCAGCGCCGTATAGAAAGCTTAATTGTCAGAAGGCCCAATTGGTTGGTCTGTTACTGATAACTGAACAGATAATTTGTCAGGATCAGTGCAGCACCATATATATTAATAGACGAAGCAAACGAGCTCGCCGCCTACATTTTGTACTTTAGCTTCTTTATCGGTCATTACACCTTTAGAAGTGGAAACGATAGCGATACCCAGACCGTTCTTTACACGTTTGAAATCTCCAGGCTTAGCGTACTGGCGTAAACCAGGACGGCTGATACGCTGCATATCAGTGATAGCAGGTGTCTTAGTCTGAGGATCATATTTCAGCGCTATCTTGATAACACCTTGTTTGTTATCTTCTTCGAATTTGTACTTCAGGATATAACCTTTGTCGTACAGTATCTCAGTGATACGTTTTTTCAGCTTTGAGGCAGGAATTTCCACAATCCTGTGGTTGGCCATTTGCGCGTTCCGGATTCTGGTCAGGAAGTCTGCTATTGGATCAGTAACCATTGTCTTTAAAATTTAAAAACGATTTACAATGCGATATCCAATCAGTAATAGATAGGAAGATCAAAAAACTTTGCCTGTTTACGATTGCCGGGCCTGCGTTGCAGGGGGGAGCAATCGCTGGTGTCGGCTTACCAGCTAGCTTTTCTTACGCCAGGGATTTTACCAGCCAGTGCCAGATCGCGGAACATGTTACGACACATACCAAAGTGACGCATGTAACCTTTTGGACGACCGGAAAGCTGACATCTGTTGTGCAGGCGAACAGGAGATGCATTTCTAGGGAGCTGATCCAGTTCAGCGTAGTTACCTTCTGCTTTCAGAGCGGCACGCTTTTCTGCGAACTTAGCCACCAGTGCTTGTCTCTTTCTTTCGCGAGCTTTTACGGATTCTCTTGCCATGATGAGTTGATGATTCCAGTTATAAATTCCAAATTCCAAATCCCGTACAGGGTTTGGAATTTGATATCAGATTATTGATTATCCTTCTTGATATTCTTGAACGGCATACCCAGTTCTTTCAGAAGCTCATAAGCTTCTTCGTTGGTCTGCGCCGTAGTAACGAAAGTGATATCCATACCGGAGATCTTTGTTACTTTATCGATATCGATCTCAGGGAAGATGATCTGCTCAGTGATACCCAGGGTATAGTTACCGCGGCCATCGAAAGCTTTTTCATTCACACCTTTGAAGTCACGTACACGTGGCAGGGAAACTGCGATCAGACGATCCAGGAAGTCATACATATTGTTACCACGCAGTGTTACGCGGGCACCAATCGGCATGTGCTTTCTCAGTTTGAAGTTAGAGATATCTTTCTTAGATAAAGTAGCGATCGCTTTCTGACCTGAGATACGGGTCATTTCGTCAACAGCAATATCTACCAGTTTCTTATCTCCAACAGCGCCATTGATACCTTGGTTCAGACAGATCTTTACCAAACGTGGCACCTGCATTACGCTCTTGTAGTTGAATTTCTTGTGCAGTGTATTTACCACTTCTTCGCGGTATTTAGTCTGCAGTCTGGGTTTATATGTAGTGTTTGCCATTATTTAATTACCTCCCCTGATTTTTTAGCGATACGAACTAATTTACCATTTTCGCGCTGCCTGTTAACTTTGGTAGGTTTACCAGCCTTAGCATCCCACAACATTACATTGGAAATAGCGATAGGTGCCTCCTGCTTAACAATACCACCTTTGGTGTTCTGTGCAGTTGGTTTGGTATGTTTGGTGATGATGTTCACACCTTCAACCAGAATGCGTGCCTTGTCAGGGATCACTTCCAGCACTTTGCGTGGCTTGGTCCTGTCCTTGTCATCACCGGCAATCACCACTACCGTGTCGCCTTTCTTAATGTTGAACTTAGGCTTGAATCTCGTTTTCATTATTTGTTTATTTAAAACGCCAAGCGAAAACCTGTTCCGCTTGATTAAAATTTTCGTTTTTGAAACGGGCTGCAAAGATATGCATTCAAGCTGAAAGCACAAAGCCTAAAGTTTTTTACTTCGGGCTTTATGCTTTCTGCTTGTATAAGGCTTTGATTTACAGCACCTCGGGAGCCAGAGAGATAATCTTCATGTATCCCTTATCGCGCAGCTCACGGGCAACCGGACCGAAAATACGGGTACCGCGTGGCTCGTCAGAGTTATTCAGCAATACAACGGCATTATCGTCGAAACGGATGTAAGATCCGTCTTTACGGCGCAGCTTGTTTTTAGTTCTAACGATAACAGCTTTGGTTACCATACCTTTCTTTACGCCACCGCCTGGGATTGCATCCTTCACAGTCACTACGATCTTATCGCCCACTTTAGCGTAATCCTGGCCGGAGTTGCCTAATACCCTAATACACAGTACCTCTTTGGCACCACTGTTATCAGCTACATTCAGCCTTGATTCTTGTTGTATCATCTTATGAGATTGTTAAGTTGTTTAATCAGCGGCTACAACCGGGAATGCCGGATGGAGCTTGAAACAGATAATTATTTTACCTTTTCGATAACTTCTACCAGTCTCCAGCATTTGTTTTTGCTCAGAGGGCGAACTTCCATGATTCTTACGGTATCGCCGATGCTGCACTCGTTTTGTTCGTCGTGCGCCATGAACTTGGTAGTTTTCTTAACGAATTTACCATAGATTGGGTGTTTCACCTTACGCTCAACGCTAACGGTGATTGTTTTATCCATCTTATTGCTGGATACCACGCCAGTTCTGGTTTTTCTTAATTTTCTTTCGATCATTGTTGAAAGTATTTACTCTTTAACCCTCCCGTTTTACCGGCAGGGCTAATGAATTTTATTATTTAGGCTTTTGCGCCGAGTTCTCTTTTACGCTGCTCGGTTTTCAGCTGTGCGATCTGACGTCTGAGAGAGCGGATGCTCATTGGATTCTCGATTGGCGTGATTGCGTGACTGAATGTAATTTTCTTCAGGCGTAATTGCTCTTCAGAGAGTTTCTCTTTCAGCTCCTGGTCGCTTAAGCCTTTAAGATCCAGTTTATCTTTTGCCATTGTATATTATTTCTGGTTTATCGTTTATAGTTTATCTCTTTGCGTTTGCATTCCTGCGGGTTGCGGGGATTATGCAACGTAATCGGGACGCACTACAAATTTCACTTTAATCGGCAGTTTCTGTGCAGCCAGTTCCATTGCTTCTTTAGCAACCTGTAATGGAACACCATCCGCCTCAAACAAGATGCGGCCTGGTTTTACTACAGCAGCCCAATGATCTGGAGCACCTTTACCTTTACCCATCCTCACTTCCAGTGGTTTGGCGGTAATAGATTTATCCGGGAATATGCGGATCCACACGTTACCTTCACGTTTCATATGCCTGGTCAGAGCAACCCTGGCAGCTTCAATCTGCCTATCGGTGATCCACTTAGGTTCTAATGCTTTCAGACCGAAACTACCAAAGGAGATTGCCGCGCCACGCTTAGCGTTACCTTTGATGCGGCCTTTATGCATCTTCCTGTGTTTCGTTCTCTTTGGCTGTAACATCTTGGTATGTTGTTAATTGTTAATGTTAAATTGTTAAGTAAGCTTATCTGCGACCGCCACCACGGTTATCACCGCCTCTTCTGTCACCACCACGGTTATCACCGCCTCTTCTGTCGCCGCCACGGTTGTCACCGCCTCTTCTGTCACCACCACCGGTACGTCCACCACCTTCGCCATCTTTAGCAGAAATAGCGTTAGGATTCAGGTCACGTTCACCGAGTACTTCACCTTTACAGATCCATACTTTGATACCGATTTTACCGTATACTGTCAGAGCGAACAGGGAAGCATAGTCGATATCCATACGATAAGTATGCAATGGAACACGACCCTGTTTCATTTCTTCAGAACGAGCAATCTCAGCACCACCCAGACGACCACCTACTTTTATCTTGATACCTTCAGCACCCATTCTCAGCGCAGTAGCGATAGCCATTTTAATCGCACGTTTATAGTTGATACGGCTTTCGATCTGCTTAGCGATGGTTTCTGCTACGATATTTGCATCGATCTCAGGACGACGGATTTCCAGAATGTTGATCTGTACGTCTTCCTTAGATGTCAGTTTCTTCAGTTCTTCCTTGATGCGGTCTACCTCTCCACCACCTTTACCTATGATGATACCAGGTTTAGATGTATGAATGGTGATGATCAGTTTACCTAAAGTTCTTTCAATCACTATCCTGGAGATGCCACCTTTGTTGATACGGGCATTCAGGTAAGTTCTGATCTTGTTATCTTCGATCAGTTTGGTAGCATAATCTTTTTTGCCACCATACCAATTGGAGTCCCATCCTCTGATGATACCTAACCTGTTACCAATAGGATTTGTTTTCTGACCCATGTTCTGGTTTATTTGTCTATTAGATAAATAGTTTTAGTTTCTTTTATTTTGCTTCCACTGCAGGACGGCTATCAACAACAAGTGTTACGTGGTTGCTTCTTTTACGAACGCGATAACCTCTACCCTGTGGAGCTGGACGCATTCTTTTCAGGATACGGCCGCCATCAACGAAGATGGTTTTAACCTGCAGATTAGCATCTTCTACCCTTGTGCCTTCGTTCTTCACTTTCCAGTTAGCGATTGCAGACAACAGCAGTTTTTCCAACGGAACGCTGGGATGCTTTGGATGGAACTTCAAAATATTCAGAGCTTTTTCCACATCCAGACCACGGATCAGGTCCGCCAGCAAACGCATTTTGCGGGTAGATGTCGGATTATTATTAAGCTTAGCTACTGCTTCCATTTTCTATTATAATTTGATATTTGAGGTTCGAAGTTTGGGGTTTAGAGGTAAGTCAAAACCCTAAACTTTAAACTTCAAACGATTTACTACATTTTCTTGTTAGCGTGTCCTTTAAAGTTGCGGGTTGGCGCGAATTCACCCAGTTTGTGGCCTACCATGAACTCAGTCACGTAGACAGGGATGAATTTGTTACCATTGTGTACCGCAAATGTGTGGCCTACAAAATCAGGCGTGATTGTAGAACGACGGCTCCAGGTCTTGATAACAGTACGCTTGGTGCCTTCATTCATTTTCACAACTTTCTGCTCTAATTTCTGGTCAACGTAAGGACCTTTTTTTATGGAACGACCCATGTCTTGTTGTTTTTATTCCAGATCGCTTTATACAGTTCCGCTTTTGCGTTGCTGCGTCAGCGGAACTGCTTAGGCGTTAAGTATTATAATTTCTTACCGTTTTTCCTGCTGATGATCAGTTTGTCAGAGCTCTTATGCGATTTTCTGGTTTTCAGACCTTTCGCATATTTACCTGTTCTGGATCTTGGGTGACCACCTGAAGATTTACCTTCACCACCACCCATCGGGTGATCCACTGGGTTCATCGCCACACCTCGGTTACGAGGCTTGATACCTCTCCAACGGTTAGCACCTGCTTTACCAATTGACTGCAGCGCGTGATCAGAGTTAGAAACTGTACCTACAGTTGCAGCACAAGTGATCAACACTTTACGCAGCTCGCCAGAAGGCATTTTCAGTACTGCATATTTTTCTTCCTTGTTGGACAGCTGAGCATAAGTACCAGCGCTTCTTGCGATAGCACCACCTCTACCAGGCTGTAATTCGATGTTGTGAACAACAGTACCTAATGGCATGTTTTTCAGCACCAGCGCGTTACCAACTTCAGGAGCAGCATCGGAACCGCTTAATACGGTAGCACCAACCTGCAGACCCTGAGGAGCCAGGATGTAACGTTTTTCACCATCTGCATAGCTCAGCAGTGCGATGAATGCGCTACGATTCGGATCGTATTCGATAGTCTTAACAGTAGCTGGAATATTGTGTTTGTCGCGTTTGAAGTCTATGATACGGTAGTGTTGTTTGTGACCGCCACCAATGTAGCGCATAGATCTTCTACCCTGTACGTTTCTACCGCCGGATTTCTTGATAGGCTCCAGCAGGCTTTTTTCAGGGGTATCCGTGGTCAGCTCAGCGAACGCGTTGCCTATTTTCCAACGGGTACCGGCTGTCATCGGTTTGTATTTCTTCAGTGCCATGATCTAGTGTTCGTTTAACTAGGTTCTGTTTATTAAAAAGTGATCTGCATATACATCCATCATCCTGTTTTTAGCAGGAATGAGCACTATATGTTAGCATACAGATCTATAGTTTCTCCTTGAGCCAGTGTAACTACAGCTTTCTTGTAAGAAGGCTTTTTACCGGCGATGAAGCCTGCTTTGGTAAAGCGCTGTTTAGCCTTACCTGGCATTACGGCAGTATTCACTTCAGCTACGGATACACCGTAGAATTCTTCCACTGCTTTTTTGATCTCCAGTTTGTTGGATTTCTTGTCTACGATGAAGTAGTAGCGGTTGAATTTATCAGTGGCTTTGTTCACTTTTTCACTAACCACCGGTTTGATTAAAACGTCTGAAAGTCTCATCTTTTATAGCTTTGAGTTGCGGCTAACCGCAAGCTTGTGTTTGGTAATATTGACAATTAAGCTTCTACTGGCTCTTCAGTGAAGATCTTAGCTGCACTCTCTGTGAACACCAGAACATTGCTGTTCATGATTTCGTAAGTGTTGATATCGCTCAACATCACGCTATCCACAGTAGGAATGTTTCTCAGAGACAGGTAAACATTATCGTTATACTCTGGCAGTACGAATAAAGTCTTACGGCCTGATACGTTTACTTTCAGATTGTTCAGGATACCTGCAAACGCTTTGGTTTTTGGTGTATCCAGTGTCAGATCTTCAACAACGATGATGCTGTTCTCTTTAGCTTTAGTAGACAGAGCGGAGATCTTTGCGAGATCTTTCACTTTTCTGTTCAGCTTGATGTCATATTTATGTGGCTTAGGACCGAAGATGGTACCACCACCTTTATACAGTGGGTTACGGATGTTACCTTTACGGGAACCACCAGTACCTTTTTGTTTGTGCAGCTTGCGGGAAGCACCTTTCACTTCAGCTCTGGTCTTAACCTTGTGAGTACCCTGACGCTGAGCGGCCAGATACTGTTTTACTGCCAGGTAAATAACGTGGTTATTAGGCTCCACACCGAAAATCTCCTCAGGAAGCTCAATAGTCCTGCCGGTTTTCTTACCTTCTTTATTTAAAATATCAACTTGCATGTTACTTCTGGATTAAAACGATTGAACCATTGTGGCCGGGAACGGAACCACTTACCAGGATATAATTCTTTTCAGCGAATATCTTCACGATCTTCAGACCTTTCACTTTCACTTGTTCGTTACCAGTCTGACCTGCCATGCGCATACCCTTGAAAACGCGGGAAGGATAAGAGGAACCACCCACAGAACCAGGAGCTCTGCTTCTGTCGTGCTGACCGTGTGTAGCTTCACCCACACCGGAGAATCCATGGCGTTTAACAACACCCTGGAAACCTTTACCTTTAGAGGTACCGACTACATCGATAGTTTCGCCTTCTGCAAATATTTCGGTGGTAATGGTCTCACCAAGAGCTTTTTGTACATCCGGGTTGCGGAACTCTTTTACAAATCTTTTAGGGGAGGTGCTTGCTTTCGCGAAGTGATTAAGTTCAGCTTTGGGAGTGTTCTTTTCTTTCTTCTCACCAAATGAAACTTGAATAGCGTTGTACCCATCAGTTTCTACTGTCTTTACCTGAGTTACAACGCAAGGACCGGCTTCGATAATAGTAACAGCAGTCTGTCTACCATTTTGGTCGAAGATGCTGGTCATGCCGATCTTTTTACCAATAATACCTTTCATTACTATATATATTTTGCCCAGCGCCTGGGGGTGGATCTAGCTATCCCCAGGATGAGCGGTTTAAATGCTTTATTGGGTGGCCACCCAGAAGGCGTGACCGATATTTCTTAAAGTGTTGTTTTCCAATCCAATCCGGGTGATTCAGTACCCAGATCAGATAACAACCAGTATTAAATCAAATCAGGCAGACCTTTCGTCTACCTGGCTGATGTCCTACGCTTTAATTTCTACTTCAACGCCGGAAGGTAAATCGAGCTTGCTCAGCGCGTCTACTGTTCTGGAAGAAGAAGTGTAGATATCCAGCAGACGTTTGTGCGTGCACAACTGGAACTGCTCACGTGCCTTCTTATTAACGTGCGGTGAACGCAGCACCGTAAAAATTTTCTTTTCTGTTGGTAAAGGAATTGGACCTGTTACCACGGCACCCGTGTTACGCACGGTTTTAACGATCTTCTCAGCAGATTTATCTACCAGATTGTGATCGTAGGACTTCAGCTTGATTCTAATTCTCTGAGACATATGCAATGAACTTCTTCTTGTTTTTACCCTTACAAATTGGGAGGGCAAAGGTAACCCGTTTTTTTTACTTCACAAATAATTTTGTGGAAAAATAATTGGATCGTGCACGCCAGGACTGAGAAACCTGCCTTATGCACAAAAGAAGTGATGTGGTGAGGATCAGCAAAATACTGTTTTTCAATAAAATACCAAAAAAACATTGTCCACGTAGCTAATATAGCTGTGGTAAAGGGTTTACATCGCATTCACATAGCAAACGGAGGAAAAGGTGACTGCTTTTATAATACAGGCTGACCTAATATGTGAGAAAAATGATCTTTTAAGGCTTATAAAAGACATTTTTACGGGTCATAGAACAATGGTCCCCATCTGAATATCAGTATCCATTATAAGTGGTTTAAGCAGATATAGCCCTCGTGTCTAATAATTCCCGGCTGCGGGTAGTTCACCTGATCCTGACCCAGATTCAGGGTACCCGCATTACCAGTGGATCCGATCCCTGCAGAGAACAAGGTTATTCCTCCCACTGACGATCCCTATACTCTCCAAGTTGTCTAAAAAGCGAAATCAGGTATTATATCGCCCTCCTCTATCAATCCGGCAACCCGCAAACCAAATTAGCTTCTTTCATGGAGTAAGTCAGCCTAAACCATACGTCTCAAATTGTCCAGGGAAGCTAAGAAGAGCATTTGTATACATCCTTACCCCTTACCCAAAAAAACACACCAGACGCCTGAACCACCCTACAATGAAACAGGCCTCCGGGGAACCGGTGGCCTGTCCTGTCTGGGAATGCAATAAGCAATATTTCTCAACCTGTCAAAACTCAGATGGGTAAATTCCCCAATAATGAATTCAGCAAGTTCAGAACTAAAGCCAATAACTGGTTCAATAAATCCATAGTTTGTTGAGGTTTTTCATAAGGTTAAGCCTACTCTGTTGCTTGGTTTTCGGCAATCCCAAATGCGACCCACTATATAGGAGCATGGGTGTAATTTACCAGCAAGCAGGGAATTAGCAAACGGTCATTTCGTTCATTATCAACGCATTTGGAGAGAAAAACGCAATGAACAAAAATGAACAGATGATTTCAAAATGAACGGTTGAGTTGCAGTAAAATGAACAAAACCAGGTTTTCTGCCTGTCTGACCACAACTGCTCACTCCTGTTATGTAGTATACCGGATCAGCTGGATTTTCCATGTGTATTCAATGACCAATGGTTTGGTTATTGAAGCGACTGAACACCTGAGCTTGTAAAGACAAATGAACCAATGCAGCCCAAGCTGATGATTGAAGCATTAAAGGACTAAAAAGTAAAGGATGGTCTTACAGCGGCATAGCTCAGCATGACTTCAGCAACATCCCAATAGGATCCAATACCTAAAGCAGGCAGTATATTTTCCAAAAAGCATAGATATACGCCAGCAGAATTATTATATAAAGCGGAAATGTAAGATTACCCTTAGCTACCTGCTGCAGGATCTCCCGATTTAGCCTAACGCCATAAAATTGACGGATGATCCAGGGGAAGATAAATTACCGTTAACGGCCTGCCGAGGATCTCCTGATGTAGCCTGACACAATAAATAGCAGGATAAGCCGGTGCAATATAATTACCCTTAGCGGCCTGTTGTAGGATCTCCTGATCTAAGCTGACACAATAAATATCCAGGAACAATATCCAGGAACCTGGCTTAAACTTCCCCGACGTCAGCCAGGCAGTAAAAGAAACAGATCTGTAGCTAATTACAGATCCATCAGACAACGCCACTACCACATCGAGGCGCCGTCACCATCACGCCTATTAAAAAAAGCGAAGAGCCTCCGACTCAAAGAGGCTCTTCAATAATTTGGATTAGTTTAACCTCGTGGCAGGTAAACTAGTCCCGGGAACTTGGGGGAATTAATAATTACAGACCTCCCAGAAGAGAATTCAGCAACGCAATCAGGGTTGCCAGTAATTGATTCAACAAATCCATTACTTTAAGTTTTGGTGGTTAGTACCTACTCTTTTCTTGGTTTTCGGTAATCCCAAAGGAGATGATCATCTGGTCCTGTCGTAAAATTAGGCTCCTCTTACAAAATTGCCATATTCACTTTCGTTCACTTTCAACTACTTAGGTCATTTTGTTCAAATCGAAGTCGGCCATAAAATGAACAACAGCCTACACACCTGGCAACAGAATGAATAAAAAAAGCCCCGGCTTACGCCAGGGCCCAACAATTTCAATGTTTGTGGAATTACAAACTTCTTAATACAGTTCTCAGAAATCCAATGACTGCAGCGAGGATGGAGGATGTCATAACAATTACTTTTAATAAGGGTGTCACGCCTACTCTTTTATTGGTTTTCGGCAAATCCCAGTTCACAGTGAATACACTTCCCTGCTAACAGGATAAAGATAAATTCGCTTCACCATTAAAAGTTGTTCATTCCTATTCATTATCAATCAGTTCATTCAGTGTGTTCAAATGAGACTGGTGACAAACTCCCTGCAACCTTTTCCTTATTTACCCATCTCCTCACGCATGATCGCACGCGCCTTCGCAGTAGGCAGGAAAATCTGGAAACCCAGTCCGAAATTTAACTGATGTGATGTAGTGGAATTACCTCCCCCAATAATCACATCATACTTCACCAACGCATCTAATGCAACATTCGGCGTAATGAAATAAGATAAACCCGGACCAACACCTAACTGTACACCATTGGTCGATGCACCGCTCGCCGGATTACTTCCGCCAAAACCCGCATTCGCCTCACCAAAGAAACGTACGCGTTTTGAAAACTCCATCTTACGGATGTTCTTGTCCTGGAAATAATAACGCGCCAGCGCTCCTACACCATAATCTACGTTCGTACCATTTCCTCCCGTCGTCTGTACACCCAGGTTAACATATGCACCCAGCGCAAGATCATCCTTAATGAAATACGCCAGCTTAGGGTTTACGGTGACATGGAAAATCGTACTCTCCTTCTGGAAATTAAATCCGAAATCAGTGATGTCGGAACCTACCATCAGGTTTCCTTTTTGGGTCTGGGCAGAAGCAGTACTGCCGATGAATAAAGCCATCAGCGCAAGGGTTAAGAGACGAATTGTTTTCATGTTCTGAAGTTTAATTGAATAAATACTTGCCATCAAAAATTATAAAAGACCCTCTACAGGGGGAGCTTACGGAAACATTACACTATGACTTCTAATGGGTTAAAGGGGACAACTCACGAAACCCAAATTTGGTGCCATTCACTTGCCATACAGACAAAACTTATTGACAATGAATAAAATATCACTATAAAATGCGTAAATAACGATCGCGACGAAGTAATTCTGTATATGATCCTACACAAATTTGTAACTGAAAGACAAACAATTGATAAGACAAGGTGTTCACTGGGGTATAAACAATTTCATATCGGGGCTTTCTGCGGAATTATATCTGCATATACTTAAACTAGTGGTGATAACCGATCTCAACTCAGGGAATCATTACCCCTGGAAAATAAAAAAGGGACGCCTTAACGGCATCCCTCTTTCTATAACGCTGATAAATGAATCTGAATTAGTCAGCGTTCACTTTACCTTTTGTTTTTGCAATTTCCTCTTCAGCGATGCTGTTTGGAGCTGCTGAGTAATGAGAGAACTCCATGATGGAAGTCGCACGACCTGATGACATGGAACGCAGCTGAGTTACGTAGCCGAACATTTCTTTCAGTGGAACTTTAGCTTTGATTACCTGTACACCATTTCTCATTTCCATACCTTCCAGCATACCACGACGACGGTTCAGGTCACCTGTTACGTCACCCATGTACTGGTCAGGAGTCTGTACTTCAACCTTCATGATTGGCTCCAGCAGAACTGGTTTCGCCTTACGGCCAGCCTCACGGAAAGCTGCTCTTGCACAAAGCTCGAATGATACTGCATCGGAATCCACCTGGTGGAAGGAACCGTCGAACAGACGAACTTTCAGGTTATCCAGCGGGAAGCCTGCCAGAACACCCTGGTTCATTGCAGATTCGAAACCTTTCTGTACCGGAGGAACGAATTCTTTTGGAATGGAACCACCGAAGATATCGTTGATGAACTGGAACGTTTTACCGTCGTTCTCTTTCAGCCATTCCGGATCAGCAGGTCCGATCTCGATCTGGATGTCAGCGAATTTACCACGACCACCCGTCTGTTTCTTGTACACTTCACGGTGTGTAACAACGCCAGTCAGTGCTTCTTTGAACGCAACCTGAGGCGCACCCTGGTTAACTTCTACCTTGAATTCGCGACGCATACGGTCAACGATGATTTCCAGGTGAAGCTCACCCATACCGCTCAATACAGTCTGGCCGGTTTCTTCGTCAGTTTTTGCTTTCAGGGTAGGATCTTCCTCTACCAGTTTCGCGATCGCCAGACCCATTTTATCCATGTCCGCCTGAGTTTTTGGCTCGATAGCGATGTGGATTACAGGCTCAGGGAATGTCATAGATTCCAGAACGATCGGATGATCTTCGTTACACAGGGTATCACCTGTTTTGATATCTTTAAAACCTACAGCAGCACCGATATCACCAGCTTCGATGAAATCGATCGGGTTCTGCTTGTTGGCGTGCATCTGCATGATACGGCTGATACGCTCGTTCTTACCAGTACGGGTGTTCAGTACATAAGAACCTGCATCCAGGTGACCGGAATAAGCCCGGAAGAACGCCAGACGACCTACGAAAGGATCGGTCATGATCTTGAACGCCAGTGCAGAGAATGGTTCTTTTGCATCTGGTTTACGCTCGATCTCAGCGCCAGTGTCAGGATTAGTACCTTTTACTGCTTCGATATCCAGTGGAGAAGGCAGGTAACGGCAAACCGCATCCAGCATCTTCTGAACACCTTTGTTCTTGAAGGAAGAACCACACAGCATCGGGATGATAGCGATATCGATAGTAGCCTTACGGATAGCTTCGTGGATCTCAGCTTCAGAGATTGAATTTGGATCTTCGAAGAATTTCTCCATCAGGGTGTCGTCGTACTCAGCAACTGCCTCTACCAGTTTACCTCTCCATTCTTCTGCTTCATCTTTCATGTCAGCAGGAATTTCGATTTCCTGGTAAGTAGCACCTTTACCTTCTTCGTCCCAGATGATACCTTTCATGGTGATCAGGTCAACCACACCTTTGAAAGTATCTTCAGCACCGATAGGGAGCATCAACGGAACAGGGTTAGCACCCAGCATTTCCTTCACCTGTTTTACCACGTTCAGGAAGTCAGCACCCGCACGGTCCATTTTGTTAACGAAACCGATACGAGGTACACGGTAACGGTTAGCCTGGCGCCAAACGGTTTCAGACTGTGGTTCTACACCAGATACAGCGCAGAACAGTGCTACCAGACCATCCAGTACACGCAGGGAACGCTCTACCTCAACGGTAAAGTCCACGTGACCCGGAGTGTCGATGATGTTGAATTTGTATTCTTTAGTGTCTGGCTGAAGCTTTCCCTGTGTAGTCGGGAATTTCCAGAAACATGTAGTAGCAGCAGATGTGATGGTAATACCTCTCTCCTGCTCCTGTGCCATCCAGTCCATGGTGGCAGCACCTTCGTGCACTTCCCCTATTTTGTGGGATTTACCTGTGTAGTACAGGATACGCTCTGTGGTAGTGGTTTTACCGGCATCAATGTGCGCCGCAATACCAAAGTTTCTTTGAAATTTTAAGTCTGCCATAATATTAAAATGACTGTATTACTAATGCAATTTGGGGGGCAAAGGTAAATGATTTTTACCAATAAATAAAATGGGTTGATTTACCAAATCATTATTTAAGAATTCCTTTACAGAAAGGGCTTTACCCCACAATTAACGGCGCAAAGGTAATCCAATTTTACCACCTTACCAGCGATCTGTTATTACACTGAAAACCAATTGTCCATTCTGCCCGACCGGTTTTGAGAAGAATACCGCCAGCCAGGAACTTGCTATTGCATTTTTTTCCCCTTTAAAACATATTTGTATATAATCTTGTTAATATGTCCTGACCCCCATACCATTGATTTACTTGTAGCTGTACTGTCATATGTGAATGCTTTTATATTGTCATTTATTCACCCCCAAACATATCTTTAAATGAAGATTATCCACAAACAGCTCCTACTGTTGTGTCTTGCTGCCGGTGGCGTTCCCACCGCGAGGGCGCAGCTGCTCAACAGACAGGTCAATGCCAGTACCGGAGGTGGCGGCCCCGCAGGGCCTTATATCTTCCAGTACACCGTCGGCGAAATTACCGTCAGCTCCCTGCAAAAATCAGCCATATTGCTGACCCAGGGCTTCCACCAGGCAGAAGAGCTACCCCCAAACCCAGCAGGTGCAGAAGTAGTTGTCAACCTTATTCTTTACCCAAACCCGGTTTCCACCACGCTTAAGCTCCAGTTCGACATGCTGTCCAACAACCCGGTTGTCTTTTTCATTGTTAACAGCAGCGGACAGGTCGTTCACCAGGAAAGCAGGTCTTATGGCGCCGGTAAAGTGCTGATCACACTGCCGGTTAACAGGTTTGCCGCCGGTATTTATACCGTAGTGCTCAAAGCAGGCGGTCACATGTATGAAGAGAAACTGGTGATCCAATAACCTCCAAAACCAAGATCATGAAGAAAAATTTTACACTTTGGCTCTGTGCTGCCGGTTTGCTCGCCCATAGCGGATCGATGGCCCAGGTGAAAGGTATCAAGACCATTAATACCGGCGCCGCATTCCTCCTCGTCAACCCCGATGCACGCAGCAGCGGTACCGGTGACGCCGCTACCGGTCTTGAACCCAATGCAAACGCCTTGTTCGCAAATGCCGCCAAAATCGTCTTTGCCGACGACTGGGGTGTCAGTGCCTCCTACTCTCCCTGGATGTGGGATCTCAACAACAGCGATCAGCGGACCAACATGGGCTATGTTTCCGCTTTTAAAAATTTTAAGGATAATACAGAAGCGATCGGCGTATCCATGCGGTACTTTACAAATGGTACCATCATTTTCAGAGATGATAACGGTACCGAACTGCAACGGTATAAACCCAGGGAATACGCGATAGATGCAACGTATGCGCGTAAACTCGGTGCGCATTACGCCCTCGCCATCAGCCTCCGTTATATCAGGAGCGACCTCGGACAGGGCAGCTTCAATGGATTACAACAAAATCCTGCCAGCGCTGTAGCGGGCGACATTGCCCTCTATTCCCAGAATTATGGCAAAAGTGATCCGGCCGGCAACCGTTACTCCTGGGGTATTGCCTTCACTAACATAGGATCCAAACTGAATTATACGGATGACAGTGACCGTAGAGCCTTCCTTCCCGCAAATCTGCGTATAGGCGGCGGATACACATTCGTCAATACAGTAGAACACCAGTTCACCCTGCTGGCAGATATCAATAAACTGCTGATCCCCACGCCCCCTAAATATGCCGTGGATGCCAATGGACAACCTACCGGAGAAATCATCGAAGGTAAAGATCCTGGCCGCAGCATGACAGAAGCCCTCTTTACCTCCTTCTGGGACGCTCCGGGCGGCTTCCAGGAAGAAGTCAGGGAATTTACGGTTGCCGGCGGACTGGAATACACTTACCAGCACCAGCTGTTTATCCGTACAGGCTACTTTTATGAACATCCCCAGAAAGGATACCGGCAGCACTTTTCAGCCGGCATAGGCACCTGCATCAAAGGCGTATCTCTTGACATGGCCTATATCATGCCTACGGCAAATAGTCTGTATCAGCGCAAGACGCTGAAATTTACCATCGCCTATCACCTAGGCGGCGGCGCTAAATAACAATCCCATTCATCAATCACACATTAACTCCTGCATATGAAACCGTACGCTTTACTGATTGCGTTATTCTTTTCCGGGCTGAGCGTAAGCATGGCTCAGGAACATACCAGAGACAAGCTATTCCCGCACTTTAAAGAGGACATTGCCAAAATGAAGGAACGGGAAAACAAGGTAAAAGTGACTCCTCCTCCCCAGAATACCCATTCTACCAAAGAACAGCTATTCACAGACTACCGTCCTCAAAACTCCAAAACCCGCAGCAGCAGGGCTTTGAATACCAAAAAAACAAGCGGCAAAAATGCTTCTGATGTAAGTGCCACAGATGCCGCAAAAGAGATAAGATCCAAACAGGTGAAACTACCGGCTCCCGTCGAAGTCCCTGCACAGGGCAATGCACAGGAAAATCTGAATGCACCTGCGCGCAGTAACACCGGCATCATGACACCGGCTCCCGGCAGTACTGCAAAACCCGCAACCAAAGCTCCCACTACAGCGCCTGCGAATAAATCATTCCAACGCGCCAAACAATAACCCCTAAGTATACAAACACATTACCATGAAGAAATTATATCTACTGATCATATTAATGGCTGCTGTCTGTGCGGGCGCCTATGCCCAGAACGGACTGGCGGGTACCAATTACCAGGCGGTAGTCCGCAATACCAATGGTACGGTTGTCGCCAATAAAGACATCTCTGTTCGTATCTCCGTTCTTGGCGGTTCTGCTGCCGGTCCGGTGCAATATGAAGAAACACATGAAGTGAAAACCAGCACACTGGGACTCTTCAATCTGCAGATCGGTAAGGGTAACCCTACAACCGGCACCTTTGCAGGTGTGCCCTGGGCTAATGCTAACCAATATCTGAAAGTGGAGGTAAATACCGGCAGTGGCTTTGTTACCCTCGGTACCACTGAACTGCTGAGTGTTCCCTATGCATTATATGCTGCGAATGGTACTCCCGGCCCGGCTGGCCCCACAGGACCTCAGGGTCCGGCTGGCCCAACTGGTGCAAAAGGTGATGCCGGCGCAACCGGACCAGCTGGTGCCAAAGGAGATACTGGTCCGGCTGGAGCAGCTGGCCCTCAGGGAGCACCAGGTGTAGCAGGTCCGGTAGGACCTGTAGGACCGGCAGGCGCTAAAGGAGATGCAGGAGCAGCTGGCCCCCAGGGAGCGCCAGGTGTAGCAGGTCCAGTTGGTCCTGTAGGACCGGCGGGTGCTAAAGGAGATGCAGGAGTCGCTGGTCCTCAAGGTCCAGTTGGCGCAATTGGTCCGGTAGGACCCGCAGGTGCAGCAGGTCCACAAGGTAATCCAGGCCCGGTAGGCCCCATCGGACCAATAGGTCCGGTAGGTCCGGCAGGTGCAACAGGACCACAGGGCGATCCGGGTGTAGCAGGACCAGCGGGACCAGTAGGACCGATAGGACCAGCAGGCGCCACAGGCCCACAAGGTGATGCAGGTGTAGCCGGACCAATAGGACCGGTAGGACCGGCGGGTGCAGCTGGCGTAGCAGGCCCTGCAGGTCCACAAGGTCCTGTAGGACCAGTGGGACCGGCAGGGCCGGCGGGTGAGATCAATGGTGCAGCAGCAGGCGGTGATCTGAGTGGTACCTATCCGAATCCGAATGTAGTACGGTTACAGAATATCCCCGTATCAGCAACAGCTCCTCTGGCCGGACAGATCCTCCGGTATGATGGTACCAACTGGCTGCCAAGTGTTGCCGGTGGCGGATTCACGCTCCCATATGTCACTGTGGAAAACAATGCTTCTACCCTGTTCTCACTGACAAACGATGGAGATGGTACTTCTATAGAAGGGGTAAATAACACCACCACTTCCAGTATTGCAGCTATACGTGGTATTGTAAACAGTACTGCTCCAGGTGGATTTTCCAGTGCAGTAAGAGGTATTAACAATGGTACCGGCGGACTGGGTATCGGCGTATGGGGTTCTCAGGCCGGATCTGGCTGGGGCGTATATGGTGTTACTCCCAATGGTCTTGGTGTATATGGTAACTCTTCCGCCAATGGTTACGGCGTATTTGCCAACAGTAACAGCGGTATTGGTCTGAATGCCACTTCTGTAAATGGCATCGCAGCCAGTATTAACATTAATAATAACGCCAATAATAACAATGCACTGAACGTCACTTCTGTTGGTAATGGTACTGTTGTCAATGTCAGCACAACCGGTAATGGAACAGGTGTATTAAGTAGTGCAGGTGCAGGTTTTGGCGTACATGGCATTACCTCCGAACAAACATCTGCCGGTATTGTCGGTGATAATAACGGAGCCGGGGAAGCGATCGTAGGTCGTACAACATCCGATATTGCAGGTGCCGTAGTCGGCCGTAATGATGGCGGAGGATATGGAGTAAGAGGTTTTGTTGCTACCAGCACTGCCAACACTGGTATCGGTGTATATGGCCAGGTAGGTATTAATAACAGTACCGGTATGGCGGGTAAATTTGAAAACTTCAACCAGGACAATACAGAAGCAAATATCCTGGACGTAGTGAGTAACAGTAACGGTAATATTCCTGACAATACCCTGGGTAATGCCTCTTCCTTCCTGCTTGACAACAACAACAGCGTAGGTGCTGCGGTGAGAGCAGAAGTAAATACCATTTTTGGCAACTTTGGTGCAGCAGGTGTATTCGGTATTTCTTCCGGTACTGGTGGTCGTGCGGGTCTGTTCTATGCCTCCAATCCGGCTGGTAATGGCGCTTCGCTGATCGCGCTGACGGATGGTAACGGTAATGCGATCACTGCGAATGCAGGCAAAGATGGCAATGGTGTTGAAACCAATATCGATGGAGCAGGTACTGCCCTATATGCATGGGTGCCTACTTTCAGTGAAGGCCGTGCGGGAAGGTTCGAAATCTTTAACGAGGATAATGAAAATCCGGTGATCACAGTGAAAACTGTCGGCAATGGTACTGCGGGCAATTTCCTGGTTGACAGAGTAACCGGTACTTCTCCAGCGGTAAAAGGTGAAGTGAACTCTCAATTCGCCAACTTTGGAACAGCCGGTATATACGGCGTGTCGTCTGGTACAGGTGGCTATGCAGGGCTTTTTTATGCATCCAACGCGGCAGGTAATGGTCCGTCGGTACTGGCACTTACAGACGGTAATGGCAATGCTATCACTGCCAATGCCGGTGGCAACGGCGATGGTATAGAAGCCAGTTGCGACGGTGGTGGTAATGCTGTTTCCGGATTTGTCCCCAATTTTGGTAGTGGCAGAGCAGGAAGATTCGCAAATTTCAACAATTCGAACGGTCTGCCTGTTGTACATATCACGACCACTGGTACCGGCAGTACATTATTGGTCAACCATCAGGGGGCATCCGGTAACATCGCACAGTTCCAGAGTGCCAGCGGTAACGTTGCGCGTATCAACAAAGCAGGTCGCGGATTCTTTAACGGTGGCACACAAAACAGTGGTGCGGACGTTGCAGAAGCATTTGATGTAAAAGGTCATGTGAATCAGTATGCACCAGGTGATGTACTGGTGATCGCTGAGGACGCAGACAGAACAGTTGCATTGTCTTCCAAGCCATATTCTACCCTGGTAGCAGGTGTATACGCCACTAAACCGGGTGTATTATTAACAGAAGAAAATATTGACGATGAACTGGCAGATAAAGTGCCAATGGGTGTGATCGGTGTTATTCCGACTAAAGTATGTGGAGAAGGGGGCGCTATCCGCAGGGGCGATCTGCTGGTGACTTCCAGCAAAGCGGGTCACGCCATGAAAGCTGATCTGGATAAAGTAAAACCAGGTCAGGTGATTGGAAAAGCACTGGAAACTTTTGATGGCCAGGATACAGGGCTGATCAAAGTACTTGTAAACGTAAGATAAAACGCTTTAATACTAGCTAACCGTGTACGGCTGGACGACGTAAATGTTGTCCGGCCGTTTTTTTATGGGTAGCTGCTCCTTGCAAAATATATCTACCCCGCCAGCTTCGAAACAGTCATATTATCCGCAGGTTAAGAAGTATCAATCTATTTATTTTCAGCTACAACATCCCGATGCGTTATCATCGGCAACAACTTCCTTAGTCAAAAACAGCAAGACACAGCATTTCGTCACCTGTTTTACACGGGTGAGTCATAATGGTATATACCAAGCCATGAGAATAATCCGCCGGATAATAGTTATTACTATCTGACATAAAAAAACCTGTTCACCAGAATAGTGGCAAAAATCGGGAATACCGGTATAAACTAAGGGAAAACAATTGTGCACTGAAACATCTCTCAACAGACCTGACAACAGAGTGTCGAATGGTCTGGATACAACTAGCGAGGTCGGCAGGTAACGGGTTGAAGCGTGTACCAATTTATCGCTGTTCATCAACCGTCTAAACGGTCATGCTGCAGTGATGGCATGTGCTGCCGGCTTTCAGGGATAGACTGGCATCAGTCAATAACGGGCACAAAAAAAGAGAACAACCTCCGGTATAGCCCGGAGGTTGTTTCTCCTATATCTTTATAAACCATCTACCTTGCGGCAGTAGATTTAGATCCTGAAGTGGGAGAATGCCTTGTTCGCTTCAGCCATACGGTGAGTATCTTCTTTCTTTTTGAAAGCGCCACCTTCACCTTTGCTTGCCGCTACGATTTCGTTAGCCAGTTTCTCAGCCATGCTCTTACCATTTCTCTCACCAGCATAACGGATTAACCATTTGATGCACAGAGAAACCTTTCTGTCAGGACGAACCTCAGAAGGGATCTGGAAGGTAGCACCACCAATACGACGGCTTCTAACTTCTACAGCAGGAGTTACGTTTGCCAGAGCTTTCTTCCAAACCTCGTAACCATTATCATTGGTTATCTGGCTTACTCTGTCAATCGCATCATAAAATATCCTATAGGCAATGCTCTTTTTGCCCTGTTCCATCACGTTGTTAACAAACCGGGTAACCAGTTTGTCGTTAAAGCGCGGATCCGGAGCCAGAGGCATCTTCTTTGCGGCTTGCTTTCTCATTTATTTGGAAAATTTCAACTATTTGTAAAAATATTATTTCTTAGCCTTTTCCTTTTTGGTACCATACTTGGAACGGCTCTGCTTTCTATCTTTCACACCTGCTGTATCCAGAGAACCACGAACGATGTGGTAACGAACACCTGGCAGATCTTTCACCCTACCACCACGGATCAGCACGATAGAGTGCTCCTGAAGGTTGTGACCTTCACCTGGGATGTAAGCAATCACCTCTACTTTGTTTGTCAAACGCACCTTTGCAACCTTGCGCAGCGCAGAGTTTGGCTTTTTAGGAGTGGTTGTGTACACACGGGTACATACACCACGACGCTGAGGACAGCTATCTAAAGCCCTGGACTTGGATTTAGCCCGGATAATTTCTCTTCCTTTTCTTACTAATTGTTGTATAGTAGGCATTCTACCTAAGTTTTTTTTCTGTCGGTTTACAATGACATCCAAATCACCCAGAATGGGAATTTGGGAGGGCAAAGGTACATTTCTCCCTATTAATAACAAAATGTTTTGAACATTTTTTTGAAATACCCTCTAACGACCTGACAGAACGGTCACCATGTCTTTCCATTCCTGTTCGAGTGACACCTCCGGCATTGGTTGGCCTGCGCGGGAATACCAGTAACGGGCGTTACCGCGGTCGCCTTCCTTCCTGTGGAGATAAGCGTGCACCCAGGCAGCTGTATCGCCATCCAGGTGTTCTATAATATCATGTGCCTTTTGCCAGTTTCCTTTGCCATCCCACCATAGGGAGGCCAGGTATGGAGAAGAGCCTGCGGGAGGCATAGCCTGGCTGAGGGACTCCAGAAAAGCAGAAAGTGTCATCCTGCAAAGATGCACTTTTTCACCGTGAATGCATAATGTTTACAGGAGCAAACTGCGGACAGCACTGTATTTAGGCATATTATTATATTGATTATCAATATTTAATGAGGAATAAAATTAGTCACTGTTAATACTCCCATATTCCTGCAGGCACATTATATATATTGTATGCGGCCATTTTACATTCAAACAGGCTATTATCTGTTCCTGTTTCCGTTCAGATAAGGCTTAGATATTTGTTATCCTACGTTAATCCTACGTTCCTGAACGTAGGATTAACGTAGGATAACAAATACATTGTAAAGAATAAACCGGGCATTGTTCAAGGAATAACTCTCTGCCAGAGGACAATTCTTAATTCCTAATTCTTAATTGAAAAAGAAGGGGCCATCCGCATCTGCAAATGGCCCCTAACTAACACAACTAAGACTATTTTTAGTGTTTTGATACTTTATAGTTCCAGTGGCGGGTATCGTCTGCCTTTCCTGTACGGATAGCATCCAGACGTTCCAGCAGCTCTGCCCCTACCGCATATCTGGTAGTATCCAGGCGGATCTCATGCTCTTTATAGCGCAGTTCTTCCACATACGCTACGCTGGATGCAGTACCTGTACCAAATACCTCACGCAGGGTACCATCTTTCCATGCTGCTACCACCTCTTCAATAGAAACAGGACGCTCCTCTACAGTCAGTCCCATATCGGACAGTACGTCCATTACGCTCGTTCTGGTTACCCCTGCAAGGATAGTGCCCTGGTTCAGATCAGGTGTGATGGCTTTATTACCGATGATCGCAAATACGTTCATTGTACCACACTCCTGTAAATATTTATACTCAAGGCCGTCCACCCAAAGGATCTGGTCAAATCCCTGTTTACGTGCCTGCATTGTCGGATACATCGCTCCGCCATAGTTGCCTGCTGCCTTGGCATAACCTACGCCGCCAGGAAAAGCACGGATATACTTATCCTGTACGAGCAATTTAATCGGCTTATTAAAATACGGACCGGACGGAGAATTGATAATAACGAATTTATAAGTGTCAGAAGGCTTTACACCGATGAATTCATCTGCTGCAATCATGAAAGGTCGCAGGTACAGTGAGCAACCGTCATTGGAAGGCACCCAGTTCCGGTCGAGATCGATCAGCATGTCCATGCCCCCGATGAATAACCATTCAGGAACATCCGGCATACCCATTCTCTCTGCGGAAGTGTTAAAACGTGCATAGTTGTCATACGGACGGAAGATCATAGGATTACCTTCCTGATCCTTGTATGCCTTAATACCTTCGAAGATAGCCTGACCATAGTGCCAGGCGGCATTGGATGGACTTACAGAAAGATGCTGAAAAGGTAAAATCTCCGCATTTTTCCATTCTTTTCCGTCAAAGTCAGCCACCAGCATGTGATCGGCGTACTTTTTCCCGAATACCAGGTTGTTAAAATCAATCTCATTGATCCGGCTCTGAGCCGTCCGGGTCACTTTAATTTTCTTAACCGCCTCTTCTAGTACTGCATTTGTCGTTGGATTGTCTACCATCATAAGGACCTTTAAATTTTTTATTGATGTTTTGGTGTCTGAATTTCAATTCCTGGTCCTGTTCCCGTTTAAAATCTAAAGTCGGAAATCCTGAATCTAAAATTGAATACGCTTACATTTGCTCACTGTCAGATGCAAATAAACTGATTTTTTCCCCAAAGGGGAGCGATATATTAAGTTAAATACACATAAACATGTCTTTTGATAAATTGCAACTCGATCCTTACATACTGGCCAGGATATACAACCAGCCTATCATTCCGGGGAAAAAGGAACCTGTTGCAGTCGTCGCGGAGGCGGCTCCTAAAGTCAAATTTTTAGGTGAAAATCAAAAAAACATCGGGCTATTCATACAAAATGCCGGTGATGCATACTTAAACGATGATTTATTTAACCTGTTAACTAATATATTAAACGCCTGTAAACTCGGCGTACAGGATATCGCACTCATCAACACCGCTCAGTACGGCAATCTGCCTTTCTCTACCTGGCAGACAGCCGTACCAATGAAACAGGCAGTACTGTTTGGTATACCACCTGCTGCGATGGGGCTGGAAGCTGTATCTACTTATCAATTAGTACAGGTGAACGGTTGTCAGCTGATCTGTTCTGACGATCTGCAGATCATCTCCCAGGATAAGATGCTGAAAGGAAAACTATGGATGGGCTTGAAACAATTACTCGGTATCTAAATATTTACCAAAGACATTAAACACCGCTTTTCTGATGACACTTGTATTTGCTACCAATAACGAAAACAAGGTAAAGGAAATCCGCTCTGTGCTGGGTGACAGCTTTTCTATCATCACCCTGCAGGAAGCCGGTATCGATATCGATATTCCCGAACCGCATGATACCCTGGAAGAAAATGCCCGGGAGAAATCAACTGTCATTTTTGATATGACCGGTAAAGACTGTTTCTCCGAAGATACCGGACTGGAAATAGATGCACTGGACGGCGCGCCGGGTGTATTATCCGCCCGTTATGCCGGCGAACAGAAACTTTCAGAAGATAACATCGCTAAAGTCCTGAAAGAAATGAACGGTCAGGAAAACAGGAAAGCACATTTCAGAACGGTTATCTCCCTCATTCTCGGCGGACAGGAATTTCAGTTCACCGGCGTATGTCCGGGTTCTATCCTCACTGAAAGCCGTGGAGGCAAAGGGTTCGGGTATGATCCCATCTTTGTACCCGATGGATCGGATCTCACATTCGCAGAAATGGATATGGCGGGCAAGAATAAGTTCAGTCACCGTGCAAAAGCTTTCCAGCAACTTGTCACCTTTCTGAAAGCAGAAGGCTCAAAAAGTCTCTCTCTCTGAAAATACACAGACAGGCTGTACACTTAACAGCAGTAAAAGATCTATCAATATAAAGCATGGCAAGAGTTAAAATAGATATACCGGAAAAACTGGGTTATACGACACAGATACCGGTTAGAGTAACAGATGTAAACTACGGCGGACACGTAGGCAATGATGCTATCCTGTCCATTCTTCACCAGGCCAGGATCAACTATCTGCACGCCATGGGGCTGGAAGAAAGAGGTCCGGAAACCGGCCTTATCATGGCTGACGCTGCACTCGTATATAAAGGAGAAGGATTCCTCAAAGATATCTTTGATATCGCCATCGGAGCAGCTGACATCTCTCCTTTTGGCTTTGACATCTATTACAGGATCACTACCGTCCGTGATGGTAAAACCATCCTGATCGCGGAAGCGAAATCTGGTATGATCTTCTTTGATTATATCAATAGGAAAGTCTCCAGACTTCCGGAAGAATGGAAAGAAAAAATATCTGCATAAACAATCAAGCATAAGAATGGAAAACGGAAATCTGACGAATATCATCAAGCAACGCCGTAATATCAAACCGGCAAGCATGAACGGGAAGAGAATTCCCGATGAACAGGTACGTGAAATACTGGAACTGGCTGACTGGGCGCCAACACACGGCTACACAGAACCATGGTATTTCGTTGTATTCAGCGGAGAAGGCGTAAAACAATTCTGTCAGGCACATGCCGACATTTACAAGGCCAATACTCCTGCTGAAAAATTTGCACAGGGAAGCTACGAGAAACTGCAACAACAAGGTGATCTCGCATCACACGTGATTGCAATCTGTATGAAGAGAGGCAACAAACCAGCCATTCCTGAGCTGGAAGAAATTGTTGCTGTTGCCTGCGCTACACAAAACCTCTGGCTCGGTGCTACCGAAAAAGGACTGGCCGGCTACTGGGGTTCAGGTGGTATGACCTTCCATCCTTCCATGAAGGAATATCTTTCCTTACGGGAAGAAGACAAAGTGCTTGGTTTCTTTTACCTCGGCTATACGGATGAACAAATTCCGGAAGGCAGAAGACTGAAACCAGTGGAAGAGAAATTCAAATGGATGTAGTTTCAATTAGGAATTAGGAATTAAGAATTAAGACTTGGGATTTAAATGCCTGAAGCTGTAATTCTTGATTCCTGATTTTAAGATTTAATTCCTAATTGTTAATTCCTAATTCCTAATTGTTTGACATGCGCCTCCATATCTTTCTGATCGCCCTTCTTGTCAGTGCAAACCTCTTCGCACAAAATCAAAACCAAACGGCTCCACCCAAGCCTATTGACAGCGCGACACTCAGCAAAATCATTTCCCAACAGGTAAAAGATACTTCCGGCAAATCGGTTATCCGGTTATCAGATACTTCTGTAGCAATCATTATTACACGGCTGGAAACCTATACCCTGATGCTCAATCAGGTGATGAGTACCCTAAGACGCGGACTTGATACAGCGGAGATCAGTGAAAGTATTCCGCTGATCGATTCGTCTATAAAGGTGGTACAAAAAGACATGACCGCTATCGGCAGTACTAACAATGTACATGACCTTTATACAAACCGTGTATTGCTGGTCCAGCTGGAAAGAAAACTGGACAGCTGGCAGGATGTGCTGTTTAAGTTTCACGACAGACTCGTAAATATCACCGATACGCTGCAGTTACTGAGAAAAGATACCAGTATGCGTAATATCCCCGCTGAAGACGAACTACGGGGTATTTACGTCGGACAAATGGCATCACTCATCCAGAAATGGCGGCAGGTAGACAGTGCCAATAAGACGAATCTGTTGCATCTGGGATTGTTGCAGAACAGGGTCGCCAAGCGTTATATTGATGTGACCAATCTGCTGGAGGATATGGATTATCAGCTGACTCGCTTCAGTCAGCGTATGTTTAATAAAGACTTCAGTTATCTGTGGGAGCCGCCCCTGCCAGGTAAAAAAGGACCAAAATTCCCGGAAGTACTGCATCGCTCTGTTCGCAAAAACCTTAACATTCTCAAGATATTCTTTGCTGTCAGCGGACCTGTTTACCTGATCTGGCTACTGGGTGCAGCGCTATTCTTATGGTGGGTAAAATTTAACGCCCGGAAAATTAAACGCAAACATGAAGAACGGGAAGCAGAAACCATCCTGCAACATTCCCGTTACCTATACCGTTACCCTATCGCCAGTACGATACTGCTTGCTTCCACCCTTTCGTTTCTGATTTCTATCCAATACCCGATATTCTATTCCGGCATCTGCTGGATGATTACAGCTATTGCCACAACAATTATTATTCGCAATAGCATTCCTCTCAATTTATTAAAGCGATGGTATTTGCTGGTATTCCTCCTGGCTTTGTACTGTGTCAATAACCTGTTGATACAGGTGACATTTTTTGAGCAATGGGGCATCTTCATCGGTGGGATATTGGCCATTATTCTTGGCGTCTATCTCTTACGTACGCTGCGGAATACCACATTGCCTTTGCCTAAATACTCACGTTCTGCTATCTGGACATTTATCATATTAAGCGGTCTTTCCGTCATACTTGTGTTAATGGCGAGGGTAGCTGCCGCCAAGATCATGGGGGCTGCAAGTGTGGTCAGTATTACGATGGCGCTGGGTATTGTGTTGATGGTAGAAATACTGATGGAAGCGATCTATATACAGGTGGAAGCCAAAAAGGATTCCAGCACCTTCATTTCCATGATCGACTATCAGAATATCAAATCCCGTTTAAAGACAATCTTCTATATCGCTGCTTCTATCGGCTGGCTGGCACTGCTAGCCCGTAATCTTTACATGTACGACGGACTATCTGAGATGATCAGTAACCTGCTGGTGGCCGAAAGAAAGATTGGCAACTTTACATTCTCTTTCAGCAGTGTGATCATCTTCCTGCTGATCATCTGGCTGTCTACTGTTGTGACACAGATTCTCTCTTATCTGTTGGGTTATACCGGTCAGTCTTCGCAACCACAGAAAAAACTGGGATCAGCGATGCTGTTGATACGCCTGGCGGTACTCGCAGCAGGCACCTTGCTGGCATTTGCGGCCTCGGGGATACCGATGGATAAACTCGCCATTGTAATAGGTGCGCTGGGTGTAGGTATTGGTTTCGGTTTGCAGAACATTGTGAATAACCTGGTATCGGGTATCATCCTGGCATTTGAAAAACCGATAGAGGTGGGCGATGTGATAGAGTTAGGCAGCAGGTCAGGCGTAGTAAAGGAAATTGGGATCCGTTCCAGTAAAATTTCTGCCGGAGACGGATCGGAGGTGATCGTACCCAACGGCGACCTGATTGCACAACAACTGGTAAACTGGACACTAACCAGCAGAACACGTCGTGTAGACGTAGTAGTAGGCGTCGCTTATGGTAGTGACCTGAAGAAGGCGCTGACCGTTATTAAAGAATACCTGGTGAACCAGGAGGATATTCTGAAAACACCGGATCCGACGGTGTTATTGCAGAACTTCCGGGATACGGGTGTAGATATACAGGCGATGTTCTGGATCAGTGATCTTGGGCAGGCAGGTGTGACGAAAAGTGAAGTGCTCACGGATATCTATATCAAATTACAGGAAGCGGGTATCAGTATCGCCTATCCGAGACCGCAGCAATTCCAGTTTAATATGGAGCCAGGTATCTGGAAACAGCAACCGGCACCGACACCAGCTACACCTTCTGCACCAATAGCAGCGGTGACGCCGACACCTGCGGGAACTCCGCCGGGAACTGGTGGTAACGGAGAAAGACCTGCTGCACCGGAAAACCCCGCTCCTAATCCATAGCGGAAGAAGTAACAGTAACATGAACGATAGTGGCTATCGGGAACCGTATGGCAAATTTCCACTACATTTGTAGCAGGTAACCGTGCCAATATAAACCAGTCGCGATATGCGAAGTATTTTGTTCCTGCTTCTGATTGTAGCCTTGGGAGGATCTGTACATGCACAGGTTCTTCAATCCCCTGATAAAGCTTTCGCGCAAGCGCAGGCATCAGGCAAAAAAATCATGTTAGTTTTCTCCGGCTCCGACTGGTGTATACCCTGCATCCGTTTCAATAAACAAATACTCTCAGACAGCAGCTTCCTGCGTTTTGCAGGAGAAAACCTGGTGTTACTGGAGGCTGATTTTCCGCAGAGAAAAAAGATCGCCGCCCCCCTCCGGCAACAATATGATTCACTGGCGGCAGCATTTAATCCGGAAGGTGCTTTTCCACAACTGGTGCTGTTAAGTCCACAGAAAAAACTGCTTGCTTACATTCCCTACCGGGAAGAAACACCAGATGGATTTATCACGACGCTTAAACACCTTCTTCAATAATACTTCATGCAAAGCAGTAAGCTTCATACGCGGTTAATGGGTTCTGATTTTGAACTGATAGCCACCGGCGCAACAGAAGCTATTGCGAATCGCAGACTGGAACAGGGAGTAGCAGAGATCAAACGTATTGAGTCACTGCTTACAGTGTTCAGCGATACCTCTGTCACTGCACAACTCAATGCACAGGCAGGCGGTACACCCCTTTCCGTACCAGCGGAAGTATACCAGTTACTCCTTCGGTGTAATAAGATCAGTACGATTACACAGGGCGCTTTCGATATCACCGCAAGTGTGTTGAAAAAGCTTTTCAATTTCAAATACGATCATTTTACCTGGCCTGACGACAATGCCATCACACAGGCGATGGCATGTACCGGCTTTCAACATATTGCCTTACTGGACCATTATTGTGTACAACTGAAACGTGCAGGTATGCATATTGATTTCGGCGCGATTGGCAAGGGTTACGCAGCTGACAGGGTGAAAGCGCTCTGGATAGCGGATGGCGCTACCAGTGGTGTGGTGAATGCCAGTGGCGATCTGACTGCCTGGGGAACACAGCCAGATGGCGGACCATGGAAAGTGGGGATTGCACATCCTGATGATCCACAGCAGATCTCTTTATGGTTGCCGGTCAATAATGCATCGGTAGCTACTTCGGGCAATTACGAGCAGTATGTGGAAAGAAACGGTATTCGTTATTCACATAACATTGATCCGCGTAAAGGATGGCCGGTACCATATATTAAAAGCGTGACAGTGGTGAGTCCGAGTGCAGAGCTTTCTGATGCACTGGCCACGGCGATCACAGTGATGGGGCCAGAAGTGGGACTCAATCTGGTGAACCAGTTACCGGAAGTATATTGTATCATCATAGACGGGCAGAATAAAATTGTTCAATCGGATAATATTCAAATACATGCGAAAGCGTAATAGCGGGAGCATTCTCTTCTTCAGCGCGGCAGCTATACTGAGCATATTGTTACTGCAATCCTGCGTAGCAGTAAAACCATATCAGCGGGCCTATCTGAATGATGAATCAATGCAACTGGGCAAAACACAAATGGAAAAATTTGATGAAAACGTACAGACCTACCGTGAAGGAAGCAGTGGTGGCGGCAGTGGCAAGAGCAGCGGTGGTTGTGGTTGTAACTAATCAGGCATGAAAAGACTATTTATTGCGGCGGGACTGCTGGCTGCCTATTTCTCAGCATCCGCGCAGCAAAAGACCGACAGCTCGGCTTATAAGAAACAACAGGTATCACAGACGGATATACAGGTATTATTCTCCTTTTATACACAGGACGGGAAGCATTCTGCGGTCACCGGCGGAATAGGCACGGAAAACCTGCAGGTATATGCTACGGATGTGTCTATTACACACCGGCCGGACCTGCGGAATACCTACTACCTCGGACTGGGCATCGATATGATCACCTCCGCCTCTACAGATAATATCGACTTCGTAAAATCTTCTGCCTCCCGGCATGACAACCGTTTTCATCTGAATGCGGGTTATAGTCGTCAGCTGAAAAAACCGAATATCCGCGTAGGCATCAACAGCGGACTTGCACTGGAGTCGGATTATCTGTCCGTACCGCTTGGCGTATCTGTCGAACATGACAATGCAGATCATAGCCGGCAATGGTCCGCCGGATTACAGTGTTACTTTGATGACCTGCGATGGGGAAGATTTGATCCGGATTATTACAGTCCGGAGACACTTGTCTACCCCTCCGAACTCAGAGACACCGCCTGGTTTGATATCTACCGGCGAACGTCTTATAACCTCAACCTGGCCCTTTACCAGGTTGTTAATCAGCGGATGCAATTTGCCGTCTTCCCCGAACTGGTATACCAGAAAGGATTGCTCTCCACTCCTTTTCACCGGGTCTATTTTACAGAACAGAATGCCCCAAGAGTGGAAAACCTGCCACGTGAGCGGTGGAAGTTCCCCATTGGGTTACAATTCAATCTCTTCGTCGGTCAGCGTACCATTATCCGCTCCTACTATCGTTTTTACCACGATAATTTTGGAATCACCGGCCATACGCTCCAGCTGGAAGTACCTGTAAAAGCCACACCACAGCTGACAATTTCCCCTTTATTCCGCTTTTATACCCAGACGGAAGCGAAGTATTTTAAGCCTTATAAAACACATCAGCTCCGGGAAAGCTACTATACGTCCGACTATGACCTGAGTCACTTCAACAGTTATAAAGCGGGAATCAATGCCCGCTACGCACTGTTCAAACAGTTGTCCAGACACTATTCCTTCCAGGAAATCGGGCTCCGGTATGCGTTCTACAAGCGCTCTGACGGTCTATCGGCACATATGATATCCTTACTGCTGGACTTTAAACGCAGTAAGGTATAGACCGCCCTTGGCATAGAGTATGATATACTTCTTTAAAAAGAGTATATGAAAAGCTTACAACTGGGCCTGCTGGCCTTTGCCGTTATGTTACTGAGCAGCTGTGAAGTAGTGGGAGGTATATTCAAAGCCGGAGTATGGGTAGGTGTGCTGGCAGTTGCGTTTGTAGTAGGGATTATTTTGTGGCTGGTGGGAAGAGGGAGGAAATAATTAAATCGGATCAACATTATTTGCCGGATTTCGGTTAACGGACACATATCCGTTAGCCGGAAGAAAGCATTCTTGCGCTGTGCCTGGAATAATTGCAATTCTATCTATCTTCATTTTTCTAAATTACAAAGTGATTGCCTTTCTCAACCAACTACTATCTCTGATAAACAACCAATTAGGTAGATTACCTAACATTGGATACCCACTCCACTCCTAAATTTAGCTATTCTATAATTAATACACGAAATCGGGGACATATATCTAATATGCTGACATTCTTCACTCCGGCACCACGCCACTAATATACCCATCTCTATAATACTCCTCCCTGATACGGTTCCACAGCCATGCACGGCCTTTCCCTGATTTCAGCAACCACTCATACCTGAGTGCCAGCTGTTTATCTTCGAAATGGGCGGTGTAGACGACCTCCCAGGGACGAAAAGGCCAGGTACCTTTCTGACGGCCATATGTGTTGTGAAAATGAAAACGTTTCACGAGATCTGAGGTGTGACCAGTATAAACTTTCTCGAACTGGCGGGAAAATAGGACATAAACGGTGTACATAACAAGAGTTATTCCTGAAATAAGTAAAGGTTACCCCATGCAGGTAACCTTGCTATTGCCTTGATTCATAGGTAGACGAATATACTCATAAAAAACAGGAATCGGGCATTCGAATAAGTATTAGCTACACAGACAGGTCCGTCCCGTGTATACTCAACCTTTTATTCAAACGCCTGATTCCTGTTTCCGGAATAGTCTCCCGTTATGGCGAAAGGAGTTTAGTCGATCAGTTCCAGTGCTTTCAGTCTTGCCGCAGTTTCGATCAGCATTGCGCCGCTCAGCTGTGTAGTAAGATCCGTTGTAGTAGCCGTTTTAGTCCAGCTGGTGTTAAATAATACCTGCGGACGGGCAGTACCCTGTAACCACATGGTTTGTGCATTCAGCTGGAGGAAGTTGATGAACTTTGAGGCATCGCTGCTGTTGATGCTACCATCAGTGATCAGGAGCATCATATAACGTACAAGGATACCTTTGAACAAACCGCCATCTCCGCCACCTTCATCTTTCATAATGTTATTGCTGGCGAAATCGCTTGTGAGCGAGTTATTGGCTGTTTTCAGTGCATCGCTGAGGTATACCTGTTCACCGGTGATCTTATAGAGTTCAACACCGGCGCCGATGAATACACCCTGATTGTAGGTGAACTTCCAGGCTTTGTTGGTACCGGTACCATCCAGACCATCCCATACCAGTCCTGTTACCGGATCTACGAGATTAGCTTTCTGCCAGTCGTAGATCTTTTTAGACCAGGCCAGGTCTTCCCCGTTTCTGTTCAGCTGATACATACGCGCCGCGATAATAGCCGCAGGTGCGTTAGCAGGTGTATTCTTATTCTGACGGTCTTTATTCCAATAGATACCTCCACCCCAGGTTTCATCCCATCCACCTTTGATATCGTTCCAGAGCAGTTCTGCGGTGGTTTTATAACGGTTATCACTGGTCGCTTCGTAAGCACGGAGACAAGCCAGCACCATCCATTCCATATCATCATAGAAGTGATTGATGTAGGTATTGCCGTTCTTGGTCTTCATACCATCCAGCAATTCATCCATACGGGTTTTGATGGCTGGATTGTTAGTACGGAGGTAAATATCCGTCAGCACATCCAGTGCATGTGCATTCGGCCAGTAGTTGAAGGTAAGATCACCTGCATTATTCTTGTTGAAGTATTTGCCGCTCTGGTTATAGAAATTACTTACCAGTGAGGCAGCAGATGAATCGGCAATGGCAGGCCAGTTATACTGGTAAGTCGTTTTGCCGGCGCCAGGTCCCGGACCATCATCCACAGGCTCTTTCAAACATGAGGTGAAGGTGGTGGCCATAGCCGCTGTTATCGTAAATAGCAGAAAGATTCGACGCATAAGCTTTTAATTGATCGTTTGCATGATGTGATTCCAGCCCTGATTAACGCACGATTACTTCGTGTGTGTAAGCTTTGTCAGGAGAGAAATACAGTTTTACATCGCAGTTTTTAGTATCAACCTCAGATGCAAATTTGTAGCAATAGTTATACTGATCGCTATTAGTAATTGCTTTCAGCTCCCAGAAAGAAAGCGGTGTGGTAGCTGTAGGACGGTTATTATCCGCATTGGAACTGCCATACCATTCTGTACCTGGTGTGCCATCTGATCCTTTTACGCTGACACGGAATTTATAACGTTCGTCACGACCCCATGATTCCTGGTGGAAGTTGATCAGTTTATTTTCAAATGACCATACACCTTTGCTGGTATAGCTCAGATCATACATGATGCTGTTTTCAGGTGCAAACCATAGACCAATAGCGGTGATCTCTGTGATGTTGGCAGCTGCGTTGTTGAAGTCCAGACGCAGACGGTATACTTTCGTACCACCGGACTGTGTGCTTTCTCCTGCTTCTTTCAGTGCGCCACCGTCAATAAAGAAGTTGTTTGGCGTACCGCTTGTTCTGTCTACAAATTTGTACTTACCGTCTTTCAGGGAAGTGTAGATTTCAAATACACCCGGCGCAGTTGATTTCAGTTTTACTGCCTGTCCCAGGTCAGCGCCTGCTTCTGTTGCATCACCAGTCAGGAATACGTCTACAGGAATTTCTGCGAATCCGTTTGGTCTTTCTACTTCCAGTGTACGACTTTCAGCAGCCGGCTGGATATTATATCCTTTGGATGCATTCACCGTCCATTTCAGTTTACCGGTAGCCAGGGCAGCAATACCTGCTTTACCCGCGATACTGTTCAGGTCTTTATGGGACAGGGTCAGTTTATTCTGTACACCACCACCATCTGAAGCTATTTTCGCAATCGGATTAGAAAAATCACCTCCGTCTTTGTCAATTACTACTTCATACAGCACGAGTGAACCATCTTCTGCACGCGCCTGGTCCCATTCGAAAGTGACACTTGCGCTGGTAGCAGGTTGGAGTTTGATATATTTTTCATTCACCGGAGCAGTGAGTCTGCTTACAGGCTGCAGATTGGTATTGAGTTCGTTGTCATCTTTACCGCAACCGGTCAGGATAACACCCAGTGCAACCGGTAATGCGAGTAATATATTGCTGAAAAATGTTTTCATATCGTATCAGTTTGAAAAAAAATTCCTAATTGTTAATTTCTAATTGACAATTACCAACCCTGGTTCTGGCCAAGATTTGTATTCTGGTCGCGTTCGAAAGTAGGCACCGGCCACAGGTAATGTTTAGGATTTGTAAAGAGCCTGTCTTCCGCGATGATATAACCGTTTGCATCGGTTCTGAATGCACCGCCGGACACTTTGATCCCTCTTACAGGTCTGCTCATTACCTGATCTGCGATTTTCCAGCGACGGATATCAGTAGCACGTACACCTTCAAATGCCAGTTCAGCTCTTCTTTCACGACGTACGATGGTACGCAGCGCTTCCTGTCCTACACCCGGGAATTCAGTAGCGCCTGCATCATTGAAACCGGCACGTACACGCAGTGCACGGATAGTCTGGTTCCATACGCTGGCATCCAGCTGACTCAGTTCGTTCTTAGCCTCTGCATACATCAGCAGCACATCTGCATAACGGATTACGATGAGGTTCAGACCAGAAGCGTAGTTGGTAGCGGTACGATCGTAATATTTGTAGAAATAATAACCGGTTGGAGAAGCACCCTGATCATCCACACTGTTGGTTGCAGGATTGGAACCTGGTTTGGTCAGGATGGTCTGCACTTTGCCATCAAAATCGGTGATGGTAGAACCATCGTGAAGGATCGTAGCATTCAGACGCGGATCTCTGTTGGTGTAAGGGTCATTTTCACTATAACCGGAGCCGGTTTCCCTGATACCTTTACCATTCAACATGATGTAGTCGTCAACCAGGTCCTGCGTAGGTACCAGCGTACTTCTCAGCAAGGCGACTGTCTGCGGCAGAAAGTTACGTTGTGAGCCATGGGTACGACCACCGCCATATTGAATATCGAAAATGACTTCATTATTGAATTCATTCGCCGGACTGAAGATATTGCTATAGCTGTTCTGCAGCGCGTAGGTGCCATTTGTTGCATTGTTAATCAGCAACTGGCAATCATCGATCGCTTTCTGCCATTCACTTCTGAACATATGTACACGTGCACTCAGGGCTATCGCAGCACCACGGGTGATGCGGCCTTTATCTTTTTCCTGGTAGCCGTTAGCTGCACCACTGTAATTATTCACAGGTAATGCATTACGGATATCCGCGAGTTCAGATGCAACGAAATCGAGAATGGTTTCACGATTGCTACGGCTGATAGAACGCGCTTCTTCAATGGTGATCAGGTTGGTGTAGAATGGTACATCACCAAACCAGCCAGCCAGCTGGAAATAAGAGTAAGCGCGGATAAACCTGGCTTCAGCGAGGATCCGGTTCTTCAGGGTCGAATCCAGTCCGGTAACTCTGTCAATATTGGTAGTTACCGTATTACACTTCCGGATACAGGTGTAACGGTATTTCCATTCTTCCGTAAGACGCTGATTGGAAGGATCGTAAGCACCGCCGGCAATCAGGGAAACAGCTTTGTAGCCGATACCGTTTACATAACCATTATCGCTGAGCGCTTCGTCTCCGAAGTAGTATGTGTCGTCAGACAGGTTCTCGTAACAGCTGGCGAGCGCAGCGAGTGCGTCATCAGCGGTACGCCAGTAAGCGGCATCTGTATAATCGCGCGTGATAGGCTGGTCCAGCTTACGGCAGGAGAACAGCACAGTGACGCAGAGTATGGGTAATAATAATTTCTTCATACAATTGAGCATTAAAACACTATCATCAGAATTTCAGATCCAGGCCAAATGAGAAAGTAGCTGCATTCGGATAACTACGTCCTGCAATAGCGTTGTAATTGGTAAAGGACAGTTTATCGTCAAACTGTGTAAATTCCGGATCTACACCCAGTTCGCGGAAACGACGTGGCGTGAAGGTGAGGATATTCTGTCCGGTGAAATATACTCTTGCATTCTGGATATGCAGCAACTGGCTTACGCTACGAGGCAGTGTATAACCAAACTGCAGGTTCTTTAAACGCAGGTATTTGGTATCGAACAACCAGTAGTCAGAATAAGCGAAGTTGTTCGCATCTGCATTACCGATGGTCAGACGTGGATAAGAAGCGTCCGGATTGGTAGGCGTCCAGCGATCCAGGTGTTGTTCGAAAGCGTGATCTTCGTTGTTATGGAAGGCCTCTACGATATCACCACGGAGGAACTGGCCTCTTTTACCCACACCCTGCCAGAACATAGAGAAGTCCCAGCCTTTCCAGTTAGCCGCATAACTAAACCCGAAAGTGTAACGTGGGAATGGATTACCGAATACATAACGGTCGTCGGCATCGATCACACCATCACCATTGCGGTCGATGTATTTTACATCACCCGGCATTACCTGCTGGTTGTAAGCGAAAGGTACTTTTGGTGCATTTTTGATATCATCCAGGTTCTGGTACAGACCGTTTGATTTGTAACCATAGTAGGATGCGATCGGGAAACCTTCTTTGATGATGAAGGCAAAGTCAGATCCCTGTACGGACTGCTCACCATATTTCACCACTTTGTTCAGGTTATCTGACAGATTACCGGAGATCGTATGATTTACCGCACCTGTTTTTGCATGATAGGAAACCGTCAGCTCCCAACCTTTGTTCTGCACTTTACCAACGTTCTGCAGGGAGGCGCCTATACCGGCTGTACCAGGCACTACCTGGAACAGGTAGATACCATTTGTGTTTTTATTAAAGTAGTCGAAGGATGCGTTGATCTTGTTATTGAACAGGTCTACATCCACACCATAGTTACTCATAGTAGAAATTTCCCACTGCAATGTTTCATTGTAGGCTGAGAAATCAGCACCGGTATTTGGTGTATTGTTGAATGGATATTTACCACTGTTCAGGGTAACTCTCGCCAGGTAGTTGAAGCCACCGATGTTGGAGTTACCAACCTGTCCCCATGAATAACGGAATTTCACGTTACCAAAACGTTTCTTGAAATCACCGAAGAAGTCCTCATCTGTAATCCTCCAACCCAGAGAGAAGGCCGGGAAGAACTGCCACTGGTGACCAGGAGCCAGTTTGGAAGAACCATCATACCGCCAGGTGAATTCAGCCAAATATTTGTCATTGAATGCGTAGTTCACTCTGCCGAAAACAGAGTTCAGCGCATACAGGTTCGGGTTGATGATATCGTTGTAAGTACCAATGTTGGCGTAATCGAAAGTACCGTCTGGTTTAGGAATGTATCCACCACCGATGGTCCAGTCGTCATCCAGATTTGTACTACCATAACGGGTCGCTTTCACACCGTACTCTTCGTTGTTGGCATCGCTACGTCCGCCGACCTGCGCTTTGATATAGTGTTTGTTAAAGGTGTTCTCATATTCCGCAGTCGCATATATGTTGGAAGCGAGGTCCTTGAACTCATACTCGTACATTTTGTTGTACAGCGGAGGATTAGCGGTAGTATAATATGGTGCGTAAGAATACTTGTTCTGGCGTTCCTGCTGATTGGTAATAGTATAAGTACCGGAAGCGTTGAAGTTCAGTTTGAAGTGCTTCACCGGTGTTACGGTAATATCCAGACCTCCCAGGAGGTTATCTTTTTCTTCTTTGTTGAAACCACCGTATTTCAGCTGCGCAATTACGTTGTTACTGTTCAGGGAAGGCACTACGAAGTTGCCCAGTGAATCCTGTACAGGATAGATACGCGGCGTACGGATCGCATCGCGGATCAGGAAGCCAATATCAGCCTGCTGTCTGCGTTTGATACCTTTTGTATATGCAAGGTTTACATTTACTTTCACATATTTACTCACATCTACTGCGAGGTTAGCCCTTGCATTGTAGCGTTTGTAATAGAAGTCTTCTGATACGTAGGAGTTCTGTAACATGTTGCCCTGATCCACATAACCGAGGGATACCAGGTAGCTGCTGCTTTTGCCACCACCTGTCATGCTGAGACTATGGTTCTGCTGAGGAGTGCTGCTGCGCAGCATTTCTTTCAGATAAGCTGGTTCAGAACCACGCTGATGCCAGTAGCTGATATCTTCGGGAGCGTACTGCGGCGTTTTACCGGAGTTCACCAGCGCTTCGTTTTTCAGCGTCATATATTCCCAGGCTTCTACGTTGCGGGGCAATGTAGTAGGTGTTTGGAAACCATACATACCGTTGTAGGTAACAGAAGTCTTTTCGTCCTTGGAACCTCTTTTTGTAGTGATATAGATAACACCGTTTGCAGCCTGAGAACCGTAGATCGCGGAAGAAGCCGCATCTTTCAATACGGAGATGCTTTCCACATCATAGGGGTTCAGATTCTGCAGACCATCTTTTCCGGCTTGTACGCCATCGATGATGATCAACGGAGAGTTGCCGGTAAGACTACCTACACCACGGATATTGAGGGTCATCTGCGCACCTGGTTCTGCTGTATTCTGTTGCAGAATAAGGTTGGGCGCGGTGCCCTGTAAAGCCTGAAACATGTTTGTAACAGGACGGCTTTCAATATCTTTAGTGGAGATGGTATTGATAGCCGCCGTTACCTGCGTTCTCTTTTGTGTGCCGTAAGCGGTAACCACTATTTCTCCCAGGTCCTTAGAGTCTTCAGTGAGCATTACGGTAATGTTGGTTCTTCCGCTGATCCCTACTTCCGATGGGATGAAGCCAACGGAAGAGCAAACTAAGGTACCATTGGCTTGCCCATTCGGGATCTCTAACGTAAAAAAACCCTGATCATTTGTAGAAGTACCGATGCTGGAACCCTGCAAACGAACATTCACACCAGGGATACCTTCTCCCTTATTATTAACGACCCGGCCATTGATCGTGATATCGGCCTGTTGCATAATGGTGGCTGCCGCCTGCTGACGCAGAATGATCTTGTTATTGATCATTTCAAATTTGATCTCCAGCGGAGCAAGTACCATTTCCAGTACTTCTCCCAGTTTCTTGTCCTTTACAGACAGGGAAATCTTCTGGGCAGCGCCGATTTCATCATTTGAATAGACAAACACATAGGAGGTTTGTTTCTCGATCTTCTCCAGTACCTGTGCAAGTTGCTCATTGCTTACCTGCAGACTGATACGGCTTTCAAAAGGGAGTTCAGTATCTTTTTTTACCTGTTGTCCCTGACTGTAGACAGGGTGATTTGCATCAGCAGCAAATGCACTCTGTGCTTTCAGGTCAAGCATGCTCAATAAAGCCATGCAGACGAGCAGCGGGAGGAACAACGAGCGGAAAATTCCTGAAAAACGCATGGGTAGCGGTCTTTCTTTCATAACGCAGCTGTTTGTGAATGAATTGATTTGATTGATTATTATAAACGTGAACTATTATTCTGTGATCAGTAACGTGCTATCAGTGATGGTATAGTGGAATGCTTTTGACCTGGCTAGATAATACATGATATCCTGCAGGCTGTTATCCTGGAAAGCGCCTGTGAGTCTGTAATAACGTGGAGCATCATTAGCAAAGGTCACTTTCTTACCGAACGTTCTTTCCAGTTCGGATGCAATGTCTTCCAGTGTTTCATCCCGGAATATGAGTCTTCCTTCTGTCCACGCTTTATCTTCTTCGGAGGAAGTAATTTCTTTCACAATGCCGTTGCTCTTTATATCTGCAACAATGGTTTGTAAGGTTACTTTCTCATCCGGTGTAATAAAGATAGTATCAGGCTTTTCACCCTGTTTACGGTTAGGGATGAATGCTACTTTACCTGTTCTTACAGACGTTTGTACCGCCTCATTTTCATAAGCGCGTACATTGAAGGAAGTACCGAGTACGTGGACGCTACCGGCGTTGAAATGTACGATGAAAGGTTTCTTCGGATTGGGCGCTATATCAAAAAAAGCTTCCCCGGTGAGATATACTTCACGCGTATTACCGTCGAACACTTCCGGATAAGACAGTTTACTTTCCGCATTGAGCCAGATCTTACTGCCATCAGCGAGTTCGATAGAGGCCCTGGTAGCTTTACCATTCTGTCTTTCCATCAGTTTCACCATTTCAACCGGATGATCTTTTGGCCTGAGTACCACAAACGAAACGATGCCGATCAATACAGCAGCAGCAGCGGCGACACCCACCCATTTCCACGGGAACATTTTCCTTACAGGCGCATTGCTGACAGGAACGGATATCCGGGACAGGGTGCGTTGCAGCGCCAGTTCTGTATCGGCAGATGAATGATATGAGGACACTTTGAAGTACTGTTGCAGCAGCTGATAGCTTTCGCGGAGTTCAGGATATTCCTGCAACATGCCGTCAAGCTCCAGCAATTCTGCTGTGGTAGCTTCTCCTGCCAGTTTCCTGGCGGCTAACGTGGTAAATAATTCTTCGTTTATCATATGTGGTTGTAGTAGAAGGACAGACAGAAATAAAAAACTACTTACAAGGAATCCGGATTTTTATTTTTTGGTTTCAGCCTGTTGGTGATATAAGGACCTATCACTTCATTGAGGCGCTTCATAGCGCGGAACAACTGTGTTTCTACTGTACGCGGAGAGATGTTGAGAATTTCCGCGACGTCTTTATATTTAAACCCTTCCTCTTTGATCAATTTGAACACACGACGGCACTGGTCGGGCAGGCGCCCTACCTCCTGGTCCATCTTGAACAGGATTTCTTTCCATTCCATCGTCCTTTCGGGATCGATGGGATTCGTCAGCTGAGAGAGGCCGGAATCGTCACTAAGCGGAGCGATCCGTAGTGCGGAATATTGTTCAAGATAATTAAGCGAATGATTTTTGACAGCGACGAAAAGATATACTTCAAGATTAGCGATCTTGTCCAGTTCTTTCCGACGGTTCCATATTTTAACGAACACGTCAGAGACGATCTCTTCTGCTGCTTCGCGGGTGTAGACGTATTGTACGGCAAAATATAATAACCGGTCATAAAAATGCCGGAACAGCTCTGAAAAGGCCTTCTCATCATTTTCACAAGCAATCTGCTGTTGCCAATACCTGATGTTTTCACTGTTACTCATACTGTATGTTGTACTGCACTCTCGTTTACATACGGAAAGATTCCCCGGGAGGTAAATATAATCATCATTATCGCGGAATTTGTCCCTAGCGTTAATTTTGGTATAGTCCTAAATTAACCCCATTTGTTATTAAAACTCTCTAAACAATCAAGATCTTATCAGTTACATAACACTGTTATGTGGTATAGTTACGTTTTCCGGGCAGGCATAGTACTCATTAACCCCTTAGAATCAGTTTTCTACGTGTAATCTTCTGTTTTCCTTCCAATCGCTTGTCCAGTTTGATTATGGCTGGCCCGGACTTTGTTCCGGTATCTATAGAAGGACAGGAAAAAAAGAAGAACTACTTACAGGAATAAAAAAAATATTTGGGAAGTCTCGGATAAGGAATAATTTTAATCCACGCAGGTTCTATATATGAAAGATATGATAAGTGTTTTTCTGACAGAAAATGCGTATATTTAATAGCTATGACCAAAACCAGAAAAGCATAATTAATTATGATGTCTGCTACCTCTACGACGATATTGGTGATTATCGCGGTGTTCGCCTCACTGTCATCCCTGGCGTTAATTATTTTTAATGCCTCCAGGGAAACAGCCAGGCTCAAAAGAATCCGCCGGTATCCGCCGAAAGCGCTGGTGGTAGAAGATAAATCAGGACATATTGTAGTGCTTGATCTCGAAAAAAAGAATGATACACAACAGATACTCCGTACCCTCGATGTATTATTAGGGAAATAGTTTCACTTCATTTGTTTTATCACTATCGCCTGGTCAGAATACCATCATCCACTATATACTATACGTATACTATTATCCTATAAAACCTTTTTTAAAACCATTTTTTTTCGTTGGAACAAGAAAATTCACTGGTTGCTAACCCATCCCAGCAAGCTTCCAATATCCAGCAACCGAGTTCAACATCCGCCAGTATAGCCGGCGCAGGAGGTGGTACATTACTGGTGCTGCTTGCAAGTAATCTTCCTGATACATATCCACTTAAATCATGGCTGGTAATCATTGCGCCCAGCGTGTCCATTGTATTGTCCGTGTTCTGGAAATTTATTTCCCGTAAGTCCAATGCATATTTCAAAGTCAAGAAAGTAGAAAGGTCAAAAAAGCTGTTACAGAAGAAAATCGAAGCAGCTTTACAGAATGGCATTATCTCACCTGAAGAGGCGACGATCCTTAAAAGGAAGATGGCTGAGATCGAATTGCAGAGCATCGACAATCTCGCCAACAAGATCAAGTCAATTGATTTTGAGGAGTAATGAAGTGGTGAAATGTATAACTGAGACTGTCCTGCGGACAGCCGGGGGAGTCTTGTCTTATTTTTCGTCTGCCACCTTCTTCTGAAACTTTTCCCTTTGTGCCAGATACAGGCCGCCGATTACCAGGAACGTACCTGCAAATGTGAACCAGGTAATTGGTTCATGCAGCAGTACCGAGGAATACAGGAATCCGAAAACGGGGCACAGGAAGAGCCACAGAGAGGCACGTACGGCGTCTTTCCGTACGAGGTAGAACCATAACTGCAAAGCGATAATAGATACGGGTATGATCAACCAGCCAACTGACAGCCAGAACCGGAGATCGAGGTGTGAGGTTTCGAAATTTGCAAAAAATGCGGTGATGGGAATGAATAGTAGTCCGCCGAGAAACACCTGCCAGCCATTAATTACCACATTGGCCATCTCCCATTTAATCCGTGCATAATATACGGTCGCTACAGATACGGCAAGCATACCAAACAGCAGAGTAGCGATCCCTCCCACCGTTGCATGGCTATCGTGCAGCAAAGGATAGGTAGCCAGTCCTACGCCGGCCATTCCCAGCAACATGCCCACGATCTCATACCATTTCAGGGAACGCTTTAACCACAGTGCGGATATCACCATAATGAACAAAGGGCTGGTAGCGGTGGATAAACTACCGATACCCGCAGATACGGATTTCATTGCCAGTACAAAACACCCCAGGTAAACAGTAGTATTCAATGATCCGAATATCAGCAGCTGCTTCCATTCTTTTCCCCTGGGCAAACGGTGTTCACCTTTCTGTCCCAGGTAAGCAAACAGCAGCATCCCTCCTCCTGCCAGCAGAAACCTGACATTGGCAAGTATCAGCGCATCTGCGGAGTGAATACCGAATTTGGTAGCCACGGCTGCGGATGCCCACAGTATGGCGAAGAGTAATCCTATTACGATCTGGCGCATTATTATTCCCGGCGATTGATATGATGCTGTAAAAGTAGATATTCCGGCCATTAATTCTTAGTGGTATTAAATGAAAGAGCAGGCATCTGGAAAAGATGCCTGCTCTTTTTATATATTGTTGGAGGAGGAAAGATTATTTTTTACCGTAGGTCACTCCCTGGAAGCTGTCTGTACGGAACGGACTTGCCGGCAGACCCGCTCCGCTGTACAGGTTACCATCCGGATTGTCGGCCCAGCTGTAACGTACCGCAACAGGTTTATCCACCTCGTTGCTTGACACGATCACACGATTACCACTGATAGTTGCCTGTGCCCAATGGAATTTCTTATCAGCGCCTGCCACCTCAAAACCTTTCAGACTTGTTCCATTCTTCATTACAAGCCCGTTATCTGCATTTTTGAAGCTCAGTGTCACCTTGTTGCCCGTTATCAGTTTGGACTGATAAATCGGACCGGAATAGGGTATTTTTTCCCCATACACTTTTGCCCTGGCGATCAGGGACAGGCGGCGGCCTACTTCCTGTTTATTTTTCGGGTGAATATCTTTTGCATCCCCGATATCCACCGCTGTAGCCATACCGGTATTAGGCAGTGACAGCGTCATTAATTGTGCTTCCCTTAACTCTGCCCAGTCGGACTCCACAGGTTGTGTCTGTTTATCTTTGAAATTGGCCAGTTGTACGAAGTAGAAAGGAAAATCGCCGTTATGCCATTGTTTACGCCAGTCTTTGATCATGGTTGGGAATACCTCACGGTACTGGTAAGCTCTTTCTGCATTACCTTCTCCCTGGTACCAGATCACACCGCGAAAGGCATACGGCAGCAGCGGATGGATCATAGCGTTATAAAGCAGGGTGGCTTTATTCGGATTAGAAGGAGACAAAGGTGTCGGCAGACTTTCAAATGCTTTTACTGTATCTGCGAATGCCGGGATCTTTTTGATAGATTCCCCACTTGTCCACGCTTCGGCAACAGTTCCACCCCAAGAAGTGTGGATAACCCCCACGGGTATATGCTCGTGTGTATAAATCTCACGGGCAAAGAAATATCCAACGGAAGAGAACTCCGGAATGCTCTGTGGCGTACATGCCTGCCAGCCGCCGTCCCATGGATTTACATCTTCCTGTGGTGCAGTGCTGGTAGTGTGTTTCAGCTGGAACAAACGGATTTCCGGATAATTAGCAACCGCGATTTCCTGGTCATGGTTGAGGATTTTACCCCATCCTTTGAGGGGCATTTCCATATTGGATTGTCCGGATGCGATCCATACTTCACCTACCAGAATGTTGTCCAGTTTTATGGTATTATGGCCGGTAACGGTCATTGTATACGGGCCTCCCGCCTGCTGTGCGGGTAGCTGTACTTTCCATTTTCCATCCGCAGCAGTGGTGGTCTTGTAAACACCGTTACGAAAAGAAACGGTCACTTTTTCTCCCTTATCAGCCCATCCCCAGATGTTTAATGGTTTATTACGCTGTAACACCATGTTACTACCGACCAAAGCGGGTAAACGAACATCTGCGAAGCTATTTAAGATAAGTGTGCATGATAGCACCCCGGTAAGCAGGGGCTTGAGTAACGTGGTCAGTTGCATGAATCAGAGTTTTTTCTACTCGTCAAGATACAAAATGGGGAATAGATGCACAACCCCCTCTCTGCAAAGTATCCTATATAGTGGCTTTTGATGCCTTTTTCACCGGGTGAATTTATTTTGGCACGAAATTTTTATATGAGTCTGCATAAAACGATACAACTATGATAAACGGTATTATCACTTTCGATTTCGATATCAAAGCCCTGCATTATCTGCAAAGCAACAGCCGTTCTATCAAAGCTACTGCAGGCGCTAACAGTAGCATGGATATTGCATCTGTTGCTTATGAATATTATCAGTCGACAACAAATCATCCGGATATAAGACTGGAAGACGAAGAAGAGGTGAAGAGATTCAAACATGTAGCTCGTCGCTTCTTCAGTGAATTCAGTCAGAACTAATTTTTCATCCATTTGCTCCCCAAACTTACCCATCGCCCCCAATTTCATTCATTGCCCCATCATCCATTGTTATTTTCATCCATTTAACTCCAGGTTTCATCCATTTACTCCAAACATTCATTGTCTGCCCCCGGATTTTCATTCATTGTAAACCCTGCATTCATTGTACCCAAGGCAAGCATCCATTATAAACCTCATACATCCATTACCCAAAAAAGTAGAAGAGCCCGCAAGCAATGCTTGCGGGTTCTTTTTTTAATTAGGAATTAGGAATTAAGAATTAAGAATTGATCTATTCCAGGCTACCACCTTTCAAAATGCTCAATATTAGTATTGAACATGACTTTTAACTGAATATAATTCGTAATTCGTAATTTTTCAGGTAATAGCGGAGTTAATTCTTAATTCTTAATTCTTAATTCTTAATTCTTAATTCTTAATTCTTAATTCTTAATTCTTAATTCTTAATTCTTAATTCTTAATTCTTAATTCTTAATTCTTAATTCTTAATTCTTAATTCTTAATTCTTAATTCTTAATTCTTAATTCTTAATTCTTAATTCTTAATTCTTAATTCTTAATTCTTAATTCTTAATTCTTAATTGAAATTTCTTTGAGTGGGACTTGTATAAAAAGGTAAAGGTCGTCAAGAATGACAACCCTTTCTAACCATATCCTAATAAAAACCAAGTTCTTCACACTGGATGCCGAAACAGCATACAGCATTAATATTTTGAATAAGATAATTCTTCCAGTAAATTGTTAATAGGGAAAGGGGACCTTTTTTACGGTATAGGACAGTAGGAGTAGTTTGCTAACGAAGTGTTTATTCTTTCGTTGCTGATACAAATATATAACCGCCTTGTAAATTCTTTTGTAGTAGTATTACTACACTTAAAAAAGTGTGGGGCACTCTTCCTGTAGAAGAGCCACCCCACACACTTTCAGCCCGAAGACTTTATAATTATTTTTTTATAGTAGCGCCTAATAACGGCATAAAATAGCCACCTACTACACTCCTTGCCTGGAATCCGACCATCTTACCATCTTCCGTTTCATGCCAGTCACTGATAGGTACACGAGAGGTTGTTTCCTGTGCATATTTATATAAGGGATCAATGAATGCAGAGAAGTCAGCAGGACTATCCGCCAACGTTGCTGTCCAGATGATCCAGTCAGATTTAGTGTAATTTTTACGGCTATCCAGTGGCAGTCCGTATGTTAACTGACGGGTGAGATAATATTTAATCTCTTTCTGGTAAACGGATTTCGGGAACAGATCCAGTCCGAGTACTTTATCCCATACGAGGTTGTATTTCTGGCTCCAGGAACCTTTGTTTTCGAATGCCAGTGTATAGTGATCGCCATCATCTGCCAGCTGCATCCATTTAGGTACCATATCTTTTGCTGCTTGTCTGTACTTCGCTGCAGTAGCTTTATCCCCCAGCATATCAGCCAGCATCGCGTAAGAACCAAGACCCACGATCGCTTTAACAGAGAGGTTGGCATTTCTTGCCAGGTGACCCGCAAAGTCATCCGTACAAAGTTGGTTAGCCGGATCAAAACCTTCTTTCAGCAGGTATTCTGCCCATGTAGTCAGGGTTTTCCAATGTTGCTTTGCATAGTTAGCATTGCCTTCTGCTTTTGCAATTGCCGCTGTCAGAATGATCATGTTACCAGATTCTTCAACCGGCATACCTTCACCATATGCCTGCCCATTTGCCAGTGGATAGGTACCCAGGTCATGTGCCGCATAAGGCTGTGTATATTTTCCACTTTCGCTGAAGTAGAATATGCCAGTTAGCATACCTTTCATCAAATCTGGATTATATATCAGATATAAGGGTGCAGAAGGATACGTTACATCTACCGTGTTGATACAACCGTTACTGAAGTTTTCTTTGGACAGGAACAGGATCTCCCCCTGCGGACTCTTTACCAGCTTGTGTGCAGAGATACTCTGGCGATAGCCAAGTACACACAGTTTTGCATATTTCTCACCACCCGCTTTTTTAGTGTCTTCAAACAGTTCTTTGTCAAATGCATTACAACGACCGATGATCGCAGTATATTCATCCTGCGCTTTCTTGAGTTCTTTTTCGATCGTATAACTATCATCTTTTTTCCACCACGGTCTCAGGTTGGTGTTGAAATACTGAATGGAATACAGGTCATCATATCCCAGCAGGAACACCTGTTCTTTTTCTGTACCATCCACCTTACCCAGTGACACTGTCGTGTTCAGCACCAGTTGTGTGCCTTTATCAACTGTGGCTGTTTTTCCTTTACCGGCAAATGCACCAACTGCTACTCCTTCTCCGGTGACAAACTGCTTCGCACCGGCCGACTGTGGAACAGCTACATAGAGATATCCCCAGTCGATACGCAGGTCATCGCCTCTCTTTGCCAGTACTGGTTGTGCAAGGGTACCGGTTTTAAGGATAGATAAACCTTCGCTGTTGTATTGTTGTGCAGTCACTTCCTGTGCAGGTGTATTTACCGCCAGGTCAGAAGAAGCACCGAAGTATACTTCCACTTTGTGTTTGCTGCCGTCGTTTGCTTTTACCTTATAAGAGATATAAGAAACAGGACGGGACATCAGATCCAGGTCCTTCATCAGCAGCGGAGAAGTAAAGGTCAGTTTTACATCTACTTTTCCACAGGTGAAGTTATAGGCTGTCTGCGTGGCAGTCAGTTCTACACTTTTCTGTTCTGCGAGCTTTACTTTATCTGCCCATTTGTCTTTGAGTTCAGTTACGATACCACCATCAAGGTAAGCGCCGCCTCTGGTATTGGTACAATGCATGGCCAGTACATTAGTGCCTTTACGCAGTTTCTTTCTTACTTCATCCTTGATCGGGAAATAGGACATGTGATTTAACCATCCCACATAACTGTAGATCAGTTCTCCGTTCAGAAAAACTTCAGCATTGTCATCGTGATTGATTTTGAGCAGCAGGTTATCCACATTGGTATCATCCACGTTGAATGTTCTGCGTACCCATACATCATCAGAAAACCAGGGTGTACCTGCAGTTTTCCTTTCTTTTTCAAAAGGCGCCTTACCGGTTTTCCAGTCTGCATCGCTAAATGCAGGATCTTCCCATCCTTTAGCAGGCGCTGTTTCTGTGTAACGTACCTCATAAGGTGCGGCATCAGCGGTCGCTGCCAGCTGTTTGTACAAATGTCCCGGTGCACCGAGCACACGGTAAATAACGCCATCTACTTTTACAAACCCTGTCAGGGATTGTTCCGTACCGGTCCAGTGACGGGTAGCAGATGCGTTCAGATTGTCCGTTGCTGACCATACGCTGAAATACGGATCATGTGTGATCAGCGGGTAGGCAGGCGCCTGTTGTTGCTGCGCATAGAGCTGCTGTGACAGCAATACGGCTGCGATACCAAAAATTCTCTTCATGATTTGTGGAGCTTTATGTAAGAGTTATTGAATACGTGGAAATGCGCCACCCCTTCTGCTGCATCAGCAGAATTGCAGAGACTCATAGACCTGTTTTAAAAAATGATACCCGTGGATTAAATCAACAGCACCGTGCATTCTCTCGCCGCTGAAAATTAGAATTTATTTTTTTTGAAACGTAATTTTTACGCTTATTTTTTATGAGGGGATACCGGATCAGACTTTTACCCGGGAGGTTGTACTCGTAGCAGGGCTCTTTTTGACTTTCTTGTTTCTTCTGCCCCACCATATATAGATTCCTGTTACCGGCAGACTGGCACAGACCAGACTAGCCATAAAAACAAGGATCTTTCCCGGAATGCCTAATATAGCCCCGACATGGATATCGTAATTCATATCCCGCAGCTTGTTGGCGAAGCTGGCTTTGGCATATTCTCCGGTATAAGGGCCTTCAGCTGGTAGAACAGCCAGGGTATTGCGGTCAAAATAATAGTTGTCAGACTTATAGTATGTACCGGGACGGTAGTTCACAGATGCTGCGATTGATGCTGATTTCTCTGTTGAAAAGCCGATATTAATACCAGCGCCCTGAGGCGCTTTTGCCAGTAGCTGCTGCCAGACCTGGTCTTCCGGGATACTGTACCGGGCGTGCTTCGTCGTATCTGACAGCGGTGGAGCATATGGCGGCAACGCCTTTCCCCCTGAGGTGGCATAGTACAGTCCGTTACTGAACCATTCAAAGCCCCATACCAGGCCGGTTGTCGCAATCAGCAAGCCTATCACCAGTATATAAAATCCGAGTACATTATGCAGGTCATAATTGAGCCTTCTCCATTTTGCGTCCCACTTGATACTGAAGCGCTGGCGGGCGGCGGCTTTATTCTTTGGCCACCACAATATCAGACCGGAAATCAACATCACCACGAAGATCAGGGTCACAGAGGCGACTACCGGCTGGCCGATCTTTGGCGGTAGCCAGAGGTAGTAATGTCCGTGTAATATAAAATGGAAAAAATCGTCTTCTTCACTCCATACATTGATCACTTTGCCGGTATATGGGTCCATGAATACCTGGTAGTAATAGTCCGGATCCGCGCCGTAGAACATTACGGAAGCGCTTTTATCCTTGCCGGGGTAGTTGATGCCGTTGGGCTGTTTGTCCTTGATTTCTTTTACTGCAATTGCTTTTAGTGTGGAAGGTGGCAGTGGGTTGACATCTGGCTTACTCTCTGTGTACATGTAAGGTTTGGTCAGGCTTTCTATTTCCTGCTGGAACGCGAGGATACAGCCGGTAATGGCGATCATGAAAACGCCGATGCCGGAAATAAAGCCCAGCCAGAGGTGGACTTTACCAATGAGTTTTTTTACAGTCATATGCAATTGCAGTTGCTTTCGTTCGAAGGTTGGGGTTAAAGATGCGATAAATAGCAGGGATTGGATGCTCGAAACGGGAATTTTTGTTTTTAGCGGATGTTTTGAGATACCGCGGTTTCAGTCTGGGACCACAGGCTGTAGTCTTTGAAGTTCCTTGCTATGGGGTTTGGGTTGGAGAGTTAGGGCAGCGGGGTGGACTGAACCCCTGGTTGCAGGGGCTCAGCATACTTCGTAGAACTAAGACCAGTGGTCTCCAGCTGAAAACCGCTGGGGAATGTTATCAAAACGAAAAAACGGCCGGACGATGTGAAGGTGACATCATCCGGCCGTTTTATGGGAGATTACTTATACTATTTATAGTGTTGATTCAATTCTTAATTCTTAATTCCTAATTCCTATTACCAGCTTTGATTATTTACTCTTGTAGATTTCAGAGCCGGCGAGCAGGAAACAGCCCAGGCCATAGTCTTCGAAGTCGGGAATCTTGTCGTAGGTAACGGGTTGGCCGTCGGAGGGTTGCTTTCCGGTGCTTTGTACGTAGCCAAGCATACCGTTGTCGTGTACACATTCTTTGGTGAGCGCGTTCCACGCTTTAGTGATGGCGGGCTGATAGGTTTTCTTGTCAAGATAGCCTTTGCGTACGCCCCAGGCCATACCATATACAAAAAGGGAGGTGCCGGTCAGTTCCTTTCCGCCGAAATTGGTGGGATCATGGAGACTGGCATTCCAGAAGCCGTCAGGGCGCTGGAGTTTAAGGATAGCAGCTGACATATCTTTGAAGTCCTGCAGGAAGATCTTGTAGTAGGGAGAGCTTTGTGGGAGCTGTTCCATTGTTCTTAGCAGGGCGGCCAGTACCCAGCCATTGCCACGACTCCAGTAACAATTGCCTCCGTTGGGCTCTTTGTAGGGAGGCACAAAATCTTTGTCGCGCCACCAGAGATGTTCCTGTTGGTTGTACAGCCCTTCTGTGCCGTGCTTGTATTTGGTGTAGGCATACATCTCATACATGCGATGATAATAGGCAGTGTCATTATAGAGCTTACCCAATCGCGCCATTACGGGCATGGCCATCTGAATGGCGTCTATCCAGTCCCAGTCATCGATCACGTCGGTGAGCATCATTGTATCGATAGATGCCTTTATATCGTGAATACGGTTATCGTGTTGCTTTTTATCGAGGAGGTAGAGGTCGATATATGTTTGTCCGCAGGCCTGGTTGTCGGCATTGCGGGTTGTAATACCTCCACGGAGGCCCCAGTTGTGCTTATCACCCCACTGTACGGCATAGTCGTAATAGCTTTGCTGCGGATCGATCTGGTAGAGGGCCATCAGACCTTCGTAATAGACAGCCCTGGTCCAGATGTGAGAAGGCCAGGTCTTTTTCAATACGATGTCTTTGCCGGCATCCGGCCATTTTTCCATAAAATAACGGTTAACGAGGGTCAGGGTTTTGAGGGTCTCCTTTTTTGGCGGCAGCGCCTGCTGTGCCTGCATTGGCAGATAACTGCCGATACTTAGCAAAGCAGCTGCTGCGAAAAGATGCATCTTCATTATATATATAGTTTTTACGTGGATGGATCAACATGGATCAACATCATGGCATCGGGTTCAACCCTTCCCACATCACGTGCCATTTGCCATTGTCAGGAATACCTGGCAATGCTACATTACACCCGTCATATCCTGCACACATGACGGCGATGGCCGTCAGCAATCCGCCATTCCCAGGCAGATATAGACGTAGTCTTTCGTCCTGGTAGTTATGCCCGTTGGGTAACCAGGTGTTCGTCTTTACCGGCATAAACAGGGCATCCATCGCTTTGTCAGGCAAGCCCAGACGGGTAGCTGTCATAGCGGTGAGCGGGAAATCCCAGCCCCAGGTCTCTTTCCAGTTCCAGGATTGCCAGATCTTATTGAAAGTATTATGCATGACAGCGGTATCTACATATGGACGGGCAGGCAGCATACCTAAAGCGCCCAATACAGCCGGATGATCTGTCATGTAAGGAGGATTCGTATAAGCATCCGGCGCACTCTCAGCTGCCAGGTATAAACCCTGTTGCTGCGGAAGTGCAGAAAGGCTGTCCAGTACATTATCCCAGCGTTGATTACGCGGCAATCCTAATCTTACCCGCCATTCCTGTGCGGTGGATAATCCCCAGCGCCAGTAGGCCAGTTCGAAAGTCGGATTAAACGTGCTTTCAGGTTTGAAACGTTCCTGTGCCGGGATCATACCGGGGCCTAGTGTGTACCGATGTTTTGAACTGTCGTATGTGGGATAGGAAGCCATGAAATCTGCGGTGGCAAATACCAGGTCCTTGTATTTATTGAGTGTGCCTTTATCATGATAGTGCCGATAAAGCAATTCCGTCATATAAATAAAATGCGGTTGCTGCCAGATCAGGAATGCACCTACAGAAGAAGGACTTTCATTACCGGCCGGATCCGTCATTTTCTGCCAGCGTAATCCCTCATAACCCTGCCGTTTTGCAATAGCTGCTGCCTTTTCTGCTACCTTATAGTACCATTGCAGGCACTTTTCCAGCATATCAGGGCGATTCCAGAGGGCGAAATGTGCAGCGTGCCACCAATGCATTTCCAGGTGGGGTTTTCCAAACCAGCTGTTATAAGTCAATCCGGTTTCCTGCGGTGGTATATTACCTGCGCACTGTACTGCCATCAGATACTGGGATAAAATGATCCTTCTTTCCAGTTCTGTAGCTCTGGGATCTGTACTGCCGGAGAAATCAACGGCGCCTCCCTCCTGCCAGAAATGTTGCCAGTAGTCTTCACACATCATCCTTACTACACCAAAATTCGGGATACTACGCCCCAACGGTATCTCTTCACTAAAGCGGAAACTGTATTCCATGACAGTGCCGGTAGCTGCAGGTGTCAGCAGGTGATCATGTCTTTGTAACTGGGTGACGGTCAGCGGTTCTGAACCGGAGACCTTCAGATAATAACGGTATTTATCCAATACATGTTCCAGGGTAAAGGAACGCTGATCATAATCGATGATACGGGAAGAATGTTTCTCAGGGAACTGCCTGTTGACACCTACATCCGAAAAAGTACCCGTCGGATAAGGGAAACGGACACGCAGTTTGATACGTCCTTCTTTTATCAGGGCTGAAGATATTTTGACGGAGACAACATCTGTTTCGGGATGTACGGCAGTGATCACATCCACTGGTGTTCCTTCTATGGTGAAATGACTTTTGACGATACCATTCCAGAGGTCTAGTTCCTGATCAATTCCTTTGACGTCCGACAGACTACAGGTAGTCCCATTTTTCAGGGTAATGAGCATTCCCAGATTACCCAGTTGCAACCGGTGCACATTCTGACGGAACCAGTCGGAAGCCCCTTTGTTTCTTTCCGGGGTATTCCATTGCACGGCATAAGTAATATCACGGTTATCCAGATGATATGCTTTCAGGCTTTCTTCAAAACGGTAAGCAGCGGTATCGACAAAGCTATGCCATGCCCATTCGGATTGCGTACCTAACGGCACACCCTGACTGTAAGCTTCAGGAAATGATTGCATACCAGTGACATCCACGGTAAACGCAAAACCACCGTTCCCCAGGGTCAGTGCCGAAAGGGAATCGAATTGTTTGTTTATTACATTATGTCTTTGTACAAGGGCCATACGGTCAATACGCTCCTGGCTACTGCCCGTGATGCCGCACAGTAACAGCAAGACATACAATGAAAGCGCGATTAGCCGGACGGATGTTCTTTTATTCGTCATCGTGGAAACACATTTCGATAAATGTATGGAAACGTTTGCGCAAAAACCGATTATTAATTTGCAATATCTCTGTTAACAAAGTATCCTACAGTGTCCTACTGACAACTGGACGGGATTTTATAATTTAGTCCATATGAAAACAATCTCCTTTCTCCGATCAGCCACCTGGCTGCTGATCATGTGCAGCAGCATACGGGCAGGCGCCCGCAATATCGTCCATGAAGACAGTCTCCACCAGGAAAAATATGTACTTGTAATACATGGCGGGGCCGGCACTATCCTGAAAAAAAACATGACGCCGCAAAAGGAAGCCGCTTACACTGCTGGTTTACGCGATGCGCTGAATGCGGGCTATAAAGCGATACAGGCAGGCAAAAGCAGTCTGGATGCTGTGGAAGCTACGATCAGGGTGCTGGAAGATAATCCGTTGTTTAATGCAGGTAAAGGCGCTGTATTCACACATGACGGACGCAATGAAATGGATGCTGCCATTATGAATGGAAAAACGCTGGAAGCGGGTTCTGTAGCGGGTATATCAACGATCCGTAATCCTATATCAGCAGCAAGGGCGGTGATGGAAAAATCAGAGCATGTGATGATGACCGGTCGCGGAGCAGAGCAGTTTGCGAAAGAAGCCGGACTGGAAATAGTAGATCCCTCTTATTTCCGTACACAGGAGCGTTGGGATGGATTACAGAAAGCACTAAGGGAAGATTCAATTAAAAGTAAGCTGGATCACAGTTACCATCCTGCCGGCAAACTGGGCGTTGAGAATATCGATAACAAGTTTGGTACGGTGGGCGCTGTGGCACTGGACAAAGCGGGTAATCTGGCAGCGGGAACATCTACCGGTGGTATGACCAATAAGAAATACGGTCGTGTGGGAGATGCGCCTATTATTGGTGCAGGTACTTATGCTAACAATAATACGGTGGCTATTTCATGTACCGGATGGGGTGAGTTTTTCATTCGTAGCGTAGTGGCACATGACCTTTCTGCGCTGATGGAATACAAAGGGTTAACGGTACAGGAGGCCGGAAAGGCCGTGATAGATAAAGTAGGCAAACTAGGTGGTAATGGTGGATTGATTGCGTTGGACAAAGAAGGGAATGCTGCGCTTCCTTTTAATACGGAGGGGATGTACAGGGGCATGGTCACTGCCGATGGTAAGATCACAATTGAGATCTACAAATAAACATTTTAAGACTGAGGTCCGGGAAACTCCAGGACGGAGTTCCCCGGTTTTACTTTTTCAGTTAGTATAGGGTGTTAGGATATAGTCAATAATCTTTTAACAGCTAACGGATCCACGACAGATTAATTCAAAAAGTTAAACCTGTTCTCAAACAATTTTCCAACTCCGGGGACAGGGCTTAGAATATCCTTTGATGCTGCAACAGCACCAAAAGTCATTAAGACCAATGGAAGAAGGCCGGCAACCGCTAATATTGAGCCTATTGAAGGGAGTATTGCTGAGATAATCTGAATTGCTATCCACAAAACCGCAGCGAATATAAATATGCCCAGTGCCTGATTCAGGTGGTATTGAACCAGCCTGCTTTTATCAGGACTGTTTCTATACCGGACATAGGTATACAACCATCCGATCAACGTGATGTAGGCAATAATAGCCAACGTTTGGTTTTTCATAAAAGATATGGTTTAAATTTTTGCGGCCCGGGCTACAGTATTGCTACTGTTGCCTGCCTTTGTGCCATCAATATCAGGGTGGGTTACCTTTCAGCAATTGTGTCTATGGTTCCGATACCGGCTTTTGCAGCCTGCGTATCGCGTGTGTTTTTCTGTACACTGATCGCACCAAAGATGCTCAGCAGGAAGGCGAAGGCGTAAAAACCTTTTTCACTTGGCAATAATGTCGCATTCCATAAACCTACTGTCAGCAGAACGATGCAGAGTAGGGTCGATACCCAGCTAAGGCCATAATAGATGTCTGTTACCGGGATACCTTCAAGACGGTCTCTTACACATTTCTGTACAGAGACGCCTGCAAACAAACCATACATGAGTATGGTAAAATAGTAGCCTTTTTCATTGAGCTGCATTGCTGCGTTCCACAGCCCAATTACGTAACCTACCACTCCAATCAATAATGCGAGCCAGGAGGTAGCAATAAAGGCAAGTGACGGTTTCTGCTTCATTTATGTTGTGTACTGATTCGGTGTCAAAAGTAGATCAAAAAGTAACTGCCTGGAATAGCGGTTTTCAGGTATAAATCGTCAGGATTCATTATTTTGGTGCCGAATTATCCAGGATACTTATGCACTACAACAAGGGAACCCACTTGATTGCGACCCTGTATACAACTGAGCATCAACTACTTAATACTTTTGAAGCATTCAGAATATTGACAGATGACCTCATTAGGACACACCAGCTGCAAAAGCTGGGAGAAGTATACCATAACTTCAGCCCTTCGGGTTATACCGGTGTCGTATGTCTGAGTGAAAGCCATCTTTCAATACATACCTGGCCGGAACATGGCAAGATCAATATTGATATATACCTGAGCAATTATCTCCGGAATAACGACGGTACGGTAGATAAACTATACAGCGCGATCAAAGATCATTTTAATGCGACTGTCGAACTGGAACAATTCCTCAAACGCTAAACAAATGACTGTGATCCCATCCATCTATCAATGTCCATCCTGTAGCCGTGTTGTTAACTTTACCTCTTCTCATACAACCGTTAAAGTATGCGAATGCGGCACGGTGATCAACAGAATGAGTGACGGCACCCTTCTCCCCCGGCCATTCCGGACGATTGCGGATAAAGCATCCGTGATTGCCCCAGGTACTACCGGACAATGGAACGGCAAGAAATTCACGGTTACCGGACGCTTCAGGATATGGACCGAAGAAACGGTATTCAGCTACTGGACGATCATCTTCCAGGATGAAACAGCTGCCTATCTGGCCGAAGGATATGGCATGTACGCCGTTTATATTCCCAAAGAAACACCTCCAGAGCTTGGCGGAGATAATATCAGAGCGATCCCCCCCGGCAAAAAGAAACTGATGTTTGGAGAGGAATATATGCTGCTGCGTAAGGATACCGCTAAACTTTGGGAAGTAGAGGGCGAACTTTATATGCCGGAATGTAACTCGACTTTTATGACCTTTGATTTCTCCAGTTCATCTGGCAGGATCATACATCTTATAGAATACTGGCCGCGTGTACAGCCTGCATTCGAAGTACATCATACTGACTTTACCTGTCTGGCACTTGCAAACACCCGCCCCTATGAGAATAGTGGCAGATCGTTTACCTGTAAATGCGGATATAATAACCATGTAGCCACCTTCCCCTTTGCGCAAAGCACGATATGCACAGGTTGTGGTAGCTGGTATGTATACAGGAACCAGCTTGAGTTCGCCAAAGTCGGACAGGGCAATACCATGCCTGCTCAACCAGCCATTAAGGTGGGTGCAAAGGGTATTATAAAGGGTATAACTTATACGGTTACCGGTTTCATGATGAAGGAGGAACGTAATTCCTATCAGGCCCGGTGGACGGAATACGCCCTGTTCAATGAAAAAGAAGGTTTTGCCTTTCTGAGTGTTTATGGCGGTCACTGGATCTATCTGCGGGAGCAGGGAAAGACACCGGTGCCGGATACCATTGGAACGGACGGATTCAGATATGAGGGACGTGATTTTGACCTGTACAATGATTATTCTTTTAAGGTAATATGCGGTAAAGGGGAATTCCCGGGTAATCCCTTCAATGATGGCCATATCAAATGCTGGGAATTTATAGCACCACCAGTAATGTGGGCCAGGGAGCAGAGTCCGGAAGAAGGTATCGTATGGTTCAGAGGTACCCATATCGCCGCAAAGGATCTCAAAGATGCGTTTAAAGATGCAATAGACCTTCCCAAACAGGTAGGTACCGGCATGTTAAAGCCTAATGGCTATATCAATATCAAAGATATGCTGAAGTACACACTGGTGGCTATTCTCATTTTAATAGTGGTGCACCTCGCCACTACGAGTGGCAGCAAACAGGAAGTACTGATCGATAAAGAGCTTTATTTCTACGATTCATCCGATGTACACAGTGCGGTAGTGGGCGATGTACACCTGGATAAACGCAGCAGTAATGTCATGCTGACTATCAACTCTCCTGTGAATAACTCCTGGGTAGAGGTGGAAGCGACATTGGTCAATAAAAAGGACGGTACGGAATATAGTGTGAGTAAGGGGGTGGAGTATTACAGTGGTGTGGCGGAAGGGGAACGCTGGTCAGAGGGCAGCCAGGAAGATAAGGTGTATCTGAATAGTATTCCCAGAGGCGACTACACTGTACAACTCAGTGCGACACGTGAGAAAGGGGCGTTTCCTGTACGTTCTTACCATGTCACGGCTTACTATGACGTATCGAACCTGCACAACCTATTTATTTGTATAGGTCTTTTGCTGATATGGCCTGTCTTTAAATATATCTACACTTACTACAGCGAAAAGAACCGCTGGTCCAATAGTTCATACTCAAGGTTTAACTATGAATCTGAATAATTTCAATCCCTTCAAGGAGGAATCTTCTATGTTTCCATTCCGTTGGTTCCTCCTTATTCTGGCACTGTTAAGCGGCGTATTACTCTATTCTGATTCCAGTGGATATCGCATATTCTCCGGTTCAGGGCAACAGCAATGGAACGCTTCCGGTCAGCAGCATTTTCATAAATAATCTATCAAACAACCTAATATGTCAAACGCACTTATCAATTCTATTCTGTATTCTTTTGTTGGCATCGGCATCCTTGTCGTTGTCTTTGTACTGGTGGAAGTTCTGACACCAAGACATAACCTCCGTAAAGAGATTATGGACAATCAGAACATGGCGGTAGCTGTACTGGCGGGCTTTTTCATGCTGGCAATGGCGATCATCATTGCATCTGCTATTCACTAAGTAAACGAAACGATGTCTAAAAAAGAAAACGGCGCACAGTGGCTGTTACTGACGGCAGTATTTGTTATTGCCACCTGTGGATTAATCTATGAACTGGTAGCCGGCACCCTGGCTTCTTACCTGCTGGGGGACAGTATTACACAGTTCAGTACTATTATTGGCGTGTACCTGTTTTCCATGGGAATAGGTTCCTTCCTGTCTAAATACTTCAGCAAAAACCTGCTGGCCTGGTTCATCAGGATAGAGCTGCTGGTAGGTCTGGTAGGAGGGTTCAGTTCCGCCCTGTTATTTATTATGTTCCCGCTGGCAGCGTCTTTCCGCCTGATACTGTATGCCATCGTACTTATCACCGGTATACTGGTCGGACTGGAAATACCGCTGCTGATGCGTATCCTGGAAAATAAGGTGGAATTTAAAGAGCTGGTGAGCCGGGTATTTACATTTGACTATATCGGCGCGTTGCTGGCATCCCTGATCTTTCCGTTATTACTGGTACCACACCTCGGACTGATCAGAACCTCTCTGTTTTTCGGCATTCTGAATGTCGGCGTGGGTTGGTATCTGGCGTATAAGTTCTCAGGAGAAGTACGACAGGCAGGTCTCTTAAAGGCAAGTGCCATCATCCTGTTATTGTCTCAGCTGGTATGTTTTGTCTTTTCAGAAAAGATCATGACTTACAGTGAAGCTATGACCTATGACGACAATGTGGTGTACTCGACCTCTACCCCTTATCAGCGTATCGTGATCACTAAAAACAAGCATGAACTGCGGCTTTTCCTGAATGGGAATCTTCAGTTCAGCACTGCTGACGAATACCGTTATCATGAAGCCCTGGTACATCCTACGTTCTCGTCTCTCAGTAACCCGGAGCAGGTGCTGGTATTGGGAGGCGGAGACGGACTGGCAGTAAGAGAGATTCTAAAATATCCCGCTGTAAAGCAGGTGACGCTGGTTGATCTCGATCCTGCCATGACAAAGCTGTTCTCCAAACAGCGTATGCTCACTATGCTCAATGATTCTTCCCTGTTGAATCCGAAGGTACGGGTACACAATGCAGATGCATTTACCTGGCTCCGGAATAACAGGACGAAATTTGATGCGATCGTTGTAGACTTTCCGGATCCCTCTAACTTTTCTATCGGAAAGTTGTACAGCACTACTTTTTATCAATTGCTGAAACACGCATTACGCCCTGACGGTATTGCCGTTATTCAGAGCACTTCTCCATATGTTGCCCCTAAAAGTTTCTGGTGTGTAGACACGACATTAAGAGCTGTCGGTCTGCATACAATTGCCTATCATAACTATGTTCCCTCCTTTGGTGAATGGGGATATATTATGGCTACTCCGCAGGAGCCACATCAATGGTTCAGCCATATACCGGCTCCGCTGAAGTTTCTTAATCCGACTACCTTACAGCAGATGCTTACCTTTCCTGAAGACATGAAAGCGCATCAGTTGCTCGACATCAATAAACTCAATAACCAGGCACTGGTAAAATATTTCGAAGAAGAGTGGAGTAAATATCTTGAACGTTAAGATATGAGGAGAAGATCATTTATACAATCAATAGCCGGCCTCACTGTGGTGAGCAGCTTCCTGGCATCGTGCCAGCGGCAGCATGTCATCAAAGGGAGTGTGATCGGGGCCAGTTCACATACCGGTCATCTATTGCGGGATAAGAACTTTGCAGCACCGGTAGCCGTTACAGAACATGACATTGTGATTGTTGGCGGAGGTATCAGTGGATTATCTGCGGCCCGTCACCTGCATCGTCAGGGCATCACCAACATGGTTATACTCGACCTTGAAAAGGAAATGGGCGGTAATGCGGCCTGTGGTGGCAATGATATTTCCGGTTATCCATGGGGAGCGCACTATGTGCCTATTCCCAATAATGACCTCACTGCTTATACAGATTTCATGCGGGAATGTGGGGTGATTACCAGTCCGCCGGAAGCCGTCCTTCCTACTTACAATGAATATTACATCTGCTTCGATCCGGAGGAAAGACTTTATATTAACGGACAATGGCAGGAAGGACTTATTCCACAATTTGGCGTTCCTGACGCTGAGAAAAAACAGATACAGCAATTTCTTGATAAAATGCAGGCATTCCGTATTGCCAAAGGGGAAGACGGAAAAGACGCATTTGCTATTCCGCTGGACAATTCCAGCAAAGATCCTGTCTTTACAACGCTTGATCAGCTGACCATGAAAGAATGGCTGCATCAGCAGGGATGGACCTCTCCTTATCTCCAGTGGTATGTGAATTACTGCACCCGGGATGATTATGGCACCACTTATGATGAAATCAGCGCCTGGGTAGGCATTCAATATTTTGCCAGCAGGAAAGGAAAAGGCAGTAATGCCGATCATCATGATGTACTGACCTGGCCGGAAGGAAATGGCTGGCTGGCGGCACATCTGAAAAAAGAATTACAGCCCTATTTCCATAATGAGGCGCTTGTCGCCCGTATACAGGAGGAAGATGGTCAACTGGCTATTGATTACTTTGACGTAAAAGAGAGCCGCTTAAAAAGAATCAAGGCCCGTCAGTGTATACTCGCTGTGCCACAGTTTGTGGCCGGCAGGATCTTACATGACGAGGCGCGTATCCGGAAAGTACATCAGCATATACAGTATAGTCCGTGGATGGTGGCCAATATCCGTAGCAATGCACTGGAAGAAAGAACAGGCTATGCTTTAAGCTGGGACAATGTCATTTACGACAGTCCATCACTCGGTTATGTAGAGGCCAACCATCAGCAGGTAGAGCAGGGCAAAAAGCAAAAGAATCTGACCTATTACCTGCCGTTAACAGGAAAGAGTCCGGTAGAAGAGCGAAAAGCAGCGATTGAAAGAACGCATACGGAGTGGGTGAAGATGATTGTAGATGACCTGGACCTGGTACATCCTGATATTGCGACGAACATGGAAGAAGTCAACGTAATGATATGGGGGCACGCTATGGCAAAACCGCTACCAGGCATTGCCCATGGTACGATACGACAGGAGCTGGGCGCCTCAATTAATGACCGTCTGCATTTTGCGCATACCGACCTGGCGGGTAACAGCCTCTTTGAAGAGGCATTTTACCAGGGACTGACGGCCGCTCAAAAAGTGATGACACAATTATCTGTTAAGATATGAACAAGCAAGCATGGATAGGAAAACCGTGGACAGACAGTGTTTTTATACTGTTGCCTCCGTTTTTTAGTCTGCTGATCATAATACTCTTCCCTTCCTTCTTTCAGGACAACAAGAACATGCCGGATGCGGGCTGGGTGGTGCTTGTATTACTCGTTGATGTGGCGCATGTATACAGTACTTTATACAGGACTTATTTTGATCCACAGGCATTGAGCCAACAGCGTTTCCTGCTATGGATCATACCCGCCCTCAGCTTTATAGGTGGTGTTGTGATCTATTCTCTCAGTAGTTTGTTATTCTGGCGGATACTGGCTTATGTGGCGGTATTTCATTTTGTACGGCAGCAGTATGGTTTTATGCGGGTATACAGCCGCCAGGAAAATGCGAACCGCGTCAGCAAAATGATAGACAGTATCACGATTTACACCGCAGCAATATACCCGATGGCTTACTGGCATTTCAGCGGCCCCAGGAACTTCAACTGGTTTGTAGAGAATGACTTTGTGTTTTTTGAATCTGTGTTCATCAGGAACATCCTTGGTATTGCCTATTTTGCTATTGTGGCTATGTATATTGTGAAAGAGATCTATAATGCCTTTACCACTCGTACATTCAATATTCCTAAAAATGCGGTGATCGCCGGTACACTCGTATCCTGGTATTTCGGCATTGTGTACTATAACGGAGATATGGCGTTTACGCTGTTGAATGTAGTGAGTCATGGCATTCCTTATATGGCGCTGATATGGTTATATGGACAGAAACAATATAAAGATCCGGGGAAGCGTGGTTCATTTCTACGGCTGGTGTTCAGCAGATACGGCATTGTGGTATTTTTACTCTTGATATTTGTGTTTGCTTTTGTGGAAGAAGGTTTGTGGGATATGACCGTATGGCAGGAACATGCGACTGTTTTTGGTACGGCTCGTCTTCCTGCACTTGACCTGAGTCAGCAGTTATTGAGCCTGATCGTCCCATTACTGGCGCTGCCACAGATCACACATTATATCCTTGATGGCTTCATCTGGAAAATCAAAAAGGAAGAATTCAAATGGAGCAATGAAATTTAATATTTTTAGCTAAAACAGACCTATGCACCAGGAATCACATGTGACTAGTTCCAATATTGTAAGGGATATCATCATTGGTATGTCTGACGGACTGACGGTGCCATTTGCGCTGACAGCGGGCCTGAGCGGCGTATTGGACACGAATCACCTGATCATTGTATCGGGGTTGTCAGAGATTGCGGCGGGATGTATTTCAATGGGCTTAGGAGGTTTTCTGGCAGGCCAGACGGAAATAGAGCATTATGATTCGGAGTTGAAACGAGAATATGAGGAGATCGAGAAAGTGCCTGAAACAGAGCGGAAAGAGGTAGAGGAGATCTTTATTGCAATGGGTGTAGACGAGGCGCTCAGCAAACAGGTGACTTTACAGATCAGCCAGGATAAAGACAAATGGGTCGATTTTATGATGCGCTTTGAGCTGGGTTTGGATAAGCCTGATAAAAACAGGGCATATCAGTCAGCTATCACCATTGCGCTCGCATATCTTACAGGCGGTTTAATACCACTGGCGCCTTATGTTATCATTGCTAATAACCAGCATGGATTTTACTGGTCCTGCGTTATCACTATTCTTGCCCTTATCGTATTCGGTTATTTCAAATCGAAAGTAACAGGGCAACCACTGCTGAAAGGTACGCTGAAAGTAGCCTTTACCGGCATCCTTGCAGCAGCGGCTGCTTATGCTATTGCTAAAATGATCAGTTAAGCTTCTGTTTCCTGGTTGACCAGCGCGAGCAGATCCTCTTTTTTACCGTTCTGCAAGAGGATATCTATCATACCGAGATATACACGTTGCTGCTCTTTATTTAAGCCCTGAAACAGTCTTGGTTCTGTGGCGAAGATGCCTTTCAGGAACTTTTTCAGTTCTCTTCTGTTGCCTGTATCAGGTAAAACCCCATTCTTTTCATAAATGTCCAGCAGTTTCACAGCTGCTTCTCCTTTTACAAAAGCCTTCTGTCTCAGTCTTACCAGTTCATGCAGATGGTTCATCACTTCGCGGAAGACATTATGCTGTCTGGTACGCTCAAACATATTCTCCGTTTGTTCTGCATCACGGGAATTGAAAGCGTCAAAATAGCGGGACTCCACATATACGCTATGGTAGAAGCCAATCGCATTGTTATTGAAAGAGGTCAGGTCTTTGAATACTTCTGACTGTCCGGAGTTCAGGAAATAGAAGAAAAACTTATCCCCTATCCTTTCGGACCATCTGACAAAAGTGATCCTGAAATAGTGTTCGTTCCCTTCTGCATCTTTCCTGGACAATACACCCGTATCGCTTTCTGCAATGGCGGCCTGATAATCCAGCGCTACGCCGTTGATACGGATCTGGTATTCTTTTTCCCTGTTCAGCATCAGGAACCAACCAAATTCACGGATCAGGAAGCTCTTAAATTCATCTGATTCAAAGGAAAATCCAGATACTTCAAACAGGTCGTAAAAGGTAACGGTGGTACCGGTTGCTTTCTTAACCGTTGTTTTCTTTCCATCAGGATCATAGAAGTCTTTTGCGTTGCGGCTGATGGTGATATCATATTCCATCATGCTGCCGGTTTTATCCTCTTTATAGACAGTATGCCATACCGCTTTCCCGCTGAATGCGGAGAATGAAAAGCGGCCACGACCTTTATTTCCTTTGATGAAGGAGGATGTTTTCTGAAAAGAGGCTTTTTTAATGGAGTCATTAAAATGGCCGAAAGTCTCTTTTAACAGATCATAGTCAATGCCGGAGCCATTGTCTGTTATGGATAAACTATGAATGGTATCGATTTCGTTGGATTCAAAATATATGTCTATCACAGAAGCAGCGGCGTCAAACCCGTTCCAGATATACTCTGCCACAGCTTCCATGTAGTCCTTCGGAAGACCGGAAGACTGGATTCCCGTATCCGTAACTGACACTTTTTCTTTCATTTGTAGCTATTTTGCATGCTATATAGTAATTCTTTCAGTAAATACAGAATTTTATTTAGCCATCAAATAACAGGAGTCCCGATCATTATACATTGAATTTGAATATGAATACGACAATACTTTACCGTCCGACCGGCATAAAGGAGTTAGCCCTGATTGCAGCTACAGATTTCAAACATTTCCCGCCGAGATTATCCTGGCAGCCAATATTTTACCCTGTGCTGAATCAGCCTTATGCAGAGCAGATTGCCCTGGAATGGAACACAAACGACGAAGCGTCCGGCTACTGTGGTATAGTAACACGGTTTGCTGTGGATGCTGCATTCCTGGAAAGATATGATATCCAGAATGTAGGAGACGGATCACATAATGAGTTATGGGTACCCGCAGAGGAGCTGGAAATGTTCAACCAGCATATTACAGGAAAGATTGAAGTGGTAAAGACATTTCTGGGGGAGCAATATACAGCACCGGAAGATGTACAACTGGCGGAACTGATCTTCTCCCTGTCGAAATAGTCATTATTTTTTAGCAGCCAGGATGTAATCAGCCATAAGCTCTATTTCTGCGGATGACATGACACCTTTCCAGATATCCACATTTTCATCCGCAAGTGCCATGTGATATAGGTTCAAATATTGCATTTTTAATGCAGAACTTAAAGGCATGTTTGAGTTATTAACATTGAAAAGGGATAAATAGGACCGGCAAAGTGTCACTGGCTGCTATGAAGATCTGACTTTGCCGGTTTTGCATTCTCACATTCACAAGTATCAGGTCAGATCATCAGTGGGTGCTTCCGGGGCATTTCGTCTTACGGCTTCAATGCCCTCGTCACGGCTATAGGCAGAGGGATAGGTCTCACTTCGACCGATAATTTCTCCGTTCTCAGCTTTTAGTACGAACGTGTAACTGTTGTTATCACTATTAAATCTTCGTTCGTACTGTTTATAATATGGAGCGTTTCTTTTTACGGAAGCGATGCTGTGTACAGCGGCATGTTTTGAGGTATAGCTTTCACTTCCCAGGATTTTCTCTCCATTGCCGGCTTTCAGGTTAAAGAAATAGTCATTCTTCCCGATACCGGAGAAAAGTTCAAATTTGGGATTCTTCATGTTGATGTAATTTATTGTTTATTCCAGGCTACCCTGAAACCGATGTCAGGGCACCTCTCTTCAGGATTTGCGATAATGCGGGTGCTGATCAGTAATTCGTTCTCCGGACTAATACGGCTACTGTAGGAACCTCCTTTGACAATTTTGAATCGATGTAAACTATCAGACCAATCAGCACACCATTCTGCGATATTACCTGTCATATCATACAGATTGAATGTATTCGGTTCCAGATATGCTACTGTCGCCGGCCTTTTCGTATTATAGATGGCTACTTTCTGCGCATTATTTCCGCCACTATATTTTTTCCCTAATCCGGCATCAGCTGCATATTCCCATTCCCTTTCTGTTGGAAGCCGGCCATTTTGGGCTTTACAAAAATCAACTGCTTCCTGCCAGGTGATATTGGCTATAGGAGCATCTCCTTTAAGTCCTGAAGCTTGAGGAGGAACTTGTTTTCCAACACTTTTACAATAGGTGCTATACTCGTCGATGGTTACTTCCGTATTACTGATATAAAAGGAATCTACACCTGGCCCGGCAATCAGCATCCGCTGCATATGTTTTACCGGAAACAGTTTCTTTATGAGGGCAGGGTTAAACAGCAGGTATAAACCGGATAGAACAGCCAGGCTGGAACTAATTCCGGCTGTTGTAATACCTGTTTTACGTTGCCTGGTCCTTCTTTGTCCTCTGATCTTTTCCTTTAGCATACGGGCGATGTGCTCCGGGTTATTTTTCCAGTCCTGATAAACAACATGCTTCGATATACCATCTATGGGGGTGTTATCAAGTCTCAGCTGAAGGATATGCGGCTCGCCCATTCTTGTTTTGGCAAGTGCGATCAGTTTTTCCAGTCCAGACCAGTACTTATTAACGAAGGTGGCGCTTGTTATCATCAGTACAAATCTGGCCTGCCGGCCATAAGCGTCTATTGTAAGATCAATAATATGACTGCCCCAACTACCAATTTCATTTTCTGCATAATAGTAATAACGAATACCTAGCTTCTTTAACGCTGCGGCAATCTGATCCGCCACATGTTTATCTTCCTCGGCAACCGAAATAGCTATGTCATATTTGAATAACCGAATCATGGTATATGGGATTTGAGGTTATCGATATTATATCCTGCCGTTTTTAATTAATGTCCAGTAGTAAGCTCCCAACCCTGTCAAACGACAGCTCTTATTCCGGACAGCAGCCCAATACAGATACTCCTCTCCTACAGGCTCCACCAACCCGATCAGCTGCATTCTACGCAGAATTTTAAACGTACTGATATTCTTTTCGTTGGGGGTATCTGTTGTGGTAGTGTATTCATAGCTGGGATCAAGCGGAAACTCTTTGTCGGCCTGAGGGAAATACTCCAATAGCAGTCTTAATTCAGCTTTGGACACTGTGGGCCTCACGCTGCGCAGGCTTACAGAACGGACAATATTCGCCTTAAATACAGGACGCTGGTACCAGCTCCCCAATGCTTTATCTATATAACTATAGATATTCCCCGGAGTTACTTCTCCATCTATATCTGCGGCGCCTCCTTTCAGGGCGTCGATCAGGAGGCCCGTGAATACGCCATGGCCATTACGTTCTACTGAAGTCTCTGAACTACGGCTAGACGCCAGGATGATCACACCTTGTTCCAGAAACGCCGCACTATTGGATATGACAGTGGGTGAGCCCATGGCCCCGGCATGGCAACAGTCCAGGATAACAATCTTATGTCTTGCCTTTGACAGCCCTGCTATTTTCAGTATTTCATCCATGGAAATACCAACATCATCGCGGGTAAAATCGGGGGTAACAATGTAGCCCTCACCCGACTCTGTCACATTACCATGACCGGAGAAATAAAACAGATTGATATCATCATCTCTGTCATTAAAGGTTTTGAGGATAACGGACTTCAGCTCTGCTTTTGTCTTTACTGTAGTAAAGAGCTTTACTTCAAAATTTGGCGAGCCATCTGCGTTTTTGTCCAATAGTTCTGCTACTGTATTTGCGTCATGGATACAGCCCTTGAGGCGGGCGCCGGGATAGTCATCAATTCCGACTACTAATGCTTTTCTCATGCGTGTGTTTTTTCATTGGGATTAGTCAGGGAATGTCCTTGGTCGACGGAGCAAAGATGAAACTACATTGCGGCGGAAAAAACCGGTATACGAGGGGAAAAATCCCCTTTTTACAAGTGGTCCCGGATAATTCCTCCGGGGAGATAGGATTTTTCCGGTATTTGATTTGGGTTGATTTTTTTTGATCATTCCGGTTATAGTTTCGCAGCGTAAACAGTTTACACCCCCATTTTTCACTACACCTAAAAATTCCGTTTATGCAACAACACCTTACCGTAAAACCACTACCATTCTTCTATGTAGGACAGAAAACCACTGCCGACAGGATCGCCAGATTCCAGAAACAGAAACATGCTGCATTAAGCCAGGCAGCAGGCAAGCCTGATACCAAATCTGTATGGTATTCGAAGGAGCATTTCACGAAACTCGTAGAAGAGATTGAGTTTGCCGGTGGAGACGGTATCAGGGTATATTTTGGTACCTATGAGGAGGGACATCAATTTGCCGGTCAGACCTGTCTGTTGTTTGTTACAACCAGAGAAAAACAGGTAGGCAACACCATTACACATGCGAATGTCATACTCGAGAAAGAACCTAATTATTCAGAACGGTCTTCTGTGGAAAAAGACGTGATCTTATTCCCCGGCGAAGATCCAGGAGAAGACATCAGGGACTTCAACATGGGCATCCCTTGTCCGCCGCGCTGTGACGAAGAGTTTTCTCAATAACATTACGTAATTTGAGTAAATGCAGCGATTCTTCAGCTACGAATACATGTATTTGTTACCTCTGTTGCTTAGTGCCATTCTAAGCCTGAAGACTTTCAGGCCTGGATGGCCTAAGCAATATAGGCTATTTGCTGTACTGATCTGGACCACACTATTGGCAGAAGCACTGGCAAATCTATGGATACATAAGTTGCACAACATGTTTGGGTGGAATTACTCCAGGAATAACTTATGGATCTATAACTTTTATTTCCTGATCCGTTTAGTTTTACTAGCGTCTATTTTTTATCAGATATTATACGAGCCCCGAACAAAAAAAATAGTTTATGCGGTAACTATAGGCTTAGTCGTGTTTGGTCTGGCAGACTATTTTATTATCCAGAGTCCCTTTCAGTACAATACTTATAGTGTGATTTCATGTCACGTAACATTGATAGCACTATGCCTCTGTTATTTCAGACAGCTGCTGCAGGCCCCCGGTATCATTGTTTTACACAAAGAGCCCATGATATGGATGACTCTGGGAACATTCCTATACCAATCTGCCTCACTTCCATTCCTGATCATGTTTGGCTTTTTGAATTTGCAGCACTCTCCCCTGGCACTGTCGCTCCTATTTATCAACGACATCTTCAATTTCATCATTTGCACCTGTTATTTAATCAGCTTTTTATGCAAACCTCAACATTCGCAACCTCTCTGACCATCATCATATCAACTCTGCTTGTTATGAGTCTCAGTGCGGCCGTTATTTATTTCCTGTTTCTTTATCAGAAGAAAAAATTCCGACATCAACAGGAACTGATTGAAATGCGGGAGGCATTTAACCATGTCTTACTTCAGTCAAAGCTTGCGATACAGGAGCAAACGCTTAACCATATATCAAAAGAGTTACACGCCAACTTTAGTCACCTGGTGTCCCTGATTAACATTAATCTTTCTGAAATATTGCCCAAAAGTCCGGCAGGACAAAGGGAGAATATCCTTGAAACAAAATCACTGGCTAAACAGCTTATGAGCGAACTAAAGGCGCTCAGTGCCAATCTCAATACCGATCATATCATTCATATAGGATTTGTACAGGCATTACAAAATGAGCTGAACAGACTTGCGAAGACCGGCAGATATGATGTCAGTATTACAAAAACCGGAGAAGAATACCGGATGCAGCCAGAGCATGAAATCATCCTCTTCCGCCTCTGTCAGGAGGTACTCAATAACGTAGTGAAATATGCGAGAGCATCCAAAGTAATTTCGAAACTCTCCTTTTCAAATGATAATTTCATTCTGACTATTGCCGACAATGGCGACGGATTTGACATTGATCAGGCGCTTCAGCAAAGCGGAGAAAAACAAAGCACCGGTTTGCTGAATATGCGTAAAAGAGCATCGCTTATTAATGCTGATCTGAATATTACAAGTCACAGCGGAGACGGCACTATCGTTACCATTAATATTCCCCATCCTCAAATACTAAAAACTTATGCTGTATGAAAAATGCCAGCAAAAAAATCAACATCGCCCTTGTAGATGACCATAACCTCTTCCGTAAAGGCCTGATCAAGCTCATTAATATGGGTGATCCTCAGCAGAAATATAATATTCTTTTTGAAGCTGAAAACGGGAACGACCTGAAGGATAAAATGATGCAACCGCCGTTTCCGGATATTATACTCATGGACATCGACATGCCGGATATGGATGGCTATGAAGCCGTCGACTGGTTACAACGTACGCACCCCAGCGTTAAAGTACTGGTAGTTTCTATGGTTGAGTCAGAAAATGCTATCCTGCGTATGTTACGCCTGGGCGTTAAGGGATACCTGTCCAAGGATATTGAAGTAGAAGACATGAACCGGGCGCTGGAAGCCATTGCCAGCAACGGGTTTTATTATTCAGAAATTGCGACTGAAGTACTGAATCAGAATCTTATGGGAAATATCAAGCCAAACCCAGCTTCCCTCTATTTATCAGAAAATGAACGGGAATTCCTGAAACTTGCTACAACGGAAATGACTTATCAGCAAATAGCGGATAAGATGAACCTGAGTCCGAAAACGATAGACGGCTACCGCGAAGCATTATTTCAGAAGCTGAATGTAAAGACTAGAGTGACCATGGCCCTGTATGCAGTGAAACACGGGATTGTGCAGCTGTAATACTATATGCATGCAATTACTTATTTTCACGGCACATTCAATTACTGCCAGATGGATGCTCCGAAATATGAATATAAAAAGATCCTGTTCCGCTTTTACAGCAACCTCCTGGAAGAATCAACGGTAGAAACCTTGTGGGCGCTGACGATAGATCCGGTAAAAGGCTATTACAAACTCGACAATATCCCTTTTTATGTGCCGGGACTGGCGTCGGATGATATCATTCTTGCAGAATATGATGAGGATGAACAGATGATGACGTACCGCGAGCTGGTTGAATGTTCCGGCAATTCAACGATACAGGTCATTGTACGTGATGCTGGTAAAGATGCAAGTTCGCTGAGGGCTGATTTTAAGAAAGCTGGTTGTCCGAGTGAAGGACTTAATGAACGTTATTTTGTAGTGGAAATACCTGTAGGCCTGGACTACGGACCTATCAGGAAACAGCTGGTGCAATTGCAGGAAGCAGGTATTATAGATTATGCAGAGGCTTGTCTCGCGGATGGACATCGATATTAGAAAAAAGGCTTTCAGATAATACCTGAAAGCCTTTTTTATTGGTTATATTTTTCATCTACAGTTCCGTTATATACGCTATTTCCCGCGCTTATACGCAAGACCGGCTCTCTGTTCAATATGAAATGATTGTAGATTATGGTTGGGGTAAAATGAATACCTTGCGCGTATAGCATACCGCGACCTACTAATAGTACGATCAGGAGAACAATATACAGCCCTAAAAGCTACGGACAGCCATTATTATAGTCACCACCAACAGGATGATGCCTCCCAGCAGGAAAACTCTGTTACCATGCGCATCCTGGATCAGCAACACAAGGTTTAGAATGAGTGCATACAAACCAATGCCAATTGCGGCATATAGCTTTGTCAGGTCGTAGGAACCGCCGCCAATGCCATCACCGGCATCTATTCTGTCTCTGAGGAAAAACACATACAACAGTATCAGAAATGGTAACGCCAGTAATATAGTTTTGAATATCTGGGTAGACTTCATGAAAATGAATTAAATGATTCTTAAAATGATGGTTAGGGGCACAATGGTAATATGCCGGTTTGTTTCCAGATAGTTAATACTTCTGCTTCCACGCCACATTCTGTGAGGATCTCTTCAAATTCTTCATCACCATGCCCTTCTATAGACCAATCAACAGCATAGGCGGCAAAAGTATCAGTAACCTGCAATTTACCAAAGAGTCTGTTTTTTGTCAGCAGAAAAGCTGCCTTTCTGATCATATCCGTCCCAATACCCAGGTGATCATCATCTTCCATGAGTCCTTCCAACTGGGCCCATAGCCTTTCAATAGGCTTGATACTCATATCTACTGACTCATTATAATTTATGTCAATGAACACCATCTCCTTTTTTGCTACTTTTTCTGCTACGTATCTTTCAGATCGGCAAGTTAGATAGGGCACATAGTTATCGCCAAGCCGATAACCTAGTTCCAGGAAAGCAAGTGGTAATTCAATTTGACTCACAGTCAGCCTTTCTGCAATCTCTTTCGCCAGCGCTGCTGCTACTTCCTCTACCAGTTGTTCAGGGCTCACATTGTCCGGACGTCTGCAATAAATGAGACGGTCATATCCATCATTAAATCTCCGGATTGTATCCAGTACCTGCATGTCATCGTATGCGTATTCATCGTGGGAGGTATATTGCCCACTACCCGGAAAAAAATTTATGCTGGATGCCCGTTTTATTTTTCCGGTTACATCGTGTTCAAAATCTGTAATTTCTATGATAAAAGAATGGTCGTCATTTCTCATTGTTTTTATGATATCTTCTTTAGATAACCATCCATACCCACTTCCTCCACCGTTAGCACTAATACTTTGATAAGCCACTTTTTTTCCGTCTTTGAATTCCATCCGGGAAATCAAAGACGGAACTCCTGTATTCAGGCAGTATTCTATATACTCAATGCATGTCTCTTCGTAGATATAGACGCCTTCCCAAGCAATCTTGTTATGTACATGTTTAAATGTTGTATAACAGGGAAGCCCATTCGTATTGAAGCCATATTCGTGCAATGAACTGTCATCAATGCCCTCTTTGTCCAGCTGTAAAGGTCCGTCGGCAGGGAAAGAATGCCAGTCAAATTTTCTCAGGTCATAGCGACTACCTTCTGCATATCTTGTTTCTACCACATTCCTTTTATTTGACAGCAGCTCTTCCTTGCGATCGAAAGTCTGCTCCCATCGTTGTATCAGTTCTGCTAGTTTTGGTTCCATCTACTTAAAATACGACTAATTATAACGGGATTATTCATTTTATAAAATTCCCTATCAAGATAAGATCTCAAAAAATCAACAAAAAGAATACTCTACTCTTTTGGTAGACTAATTTTTTATTCTATTTTTGCTTCCCGAATCAGACTGGTATAATAAAGACAAGAATCTAGACATTATGAGAAGACCAACTGTACTCTTATCAGCTTTATTCTGTTCAAAACCCTTATCTATAAGCATAAGCTGTTATTGTAGTATTTCCTGATTTATGTAAATAATGAGTTTAACCATGCCAGCTGTCCCACCCGCAGCTGACGGATATCTTATTGCCTGAAAGGCAATGTATTCTTCCATTTTCTTAATTAAAACACGCATGTTCAAAAGAAATGTAACACTCGTGCTTGCGCTGCTTTTTAGCACGGCGCTTTTTGCGCAGCAAACACAAATACGGGGGCAGGTGCTCGCTGCTGAAAATAGGCAGCCTTTGCCGGGAGTGACAGTAAAAATTAATCGTACTACATTAGGTACTACTACAGATCAGGGAGGACATTTCCAACTGACAGTCCCTTCCAGCAAAACCGTTATATCAGTATCCTCTATTGGCAGAGAAACAACAGAAACAGAGGTACGCAACGGAGATCAAAATATTGTAATCCTGCTTAAACCTGCTAACACGACACTTGGTGAAGTAGTAGCGGTGGCCTATACGAATGTAAAACGTTCCGGATACCCGGGAGCTGTAGCAACTGTAAGCTCTGACAAAATCAATAACCGCCTTACCCCCAACGTTACCAACGCATTGCAGGGATTAGTGACCGGTTTGCAGACGACTTCTTCTAATGGTCAGCCGGGCAATAGTTCTACCATCCGCATACGTGGCGTTGGTTCTATTAATGCCTCCAGTGCGCCTCTGTTTGTAGTAGATGGCGCTCCTTATGATGGAGATATCAATGCTATCAACGGCGCTGATATAGAATCTATCAGTGTATTGAAAGACGCAACTGCCGCTAACCTGTACGGTTCGCGTGCCGCTAATGGCGTAATTATCATCACTACCAAGCAGGGTAAAAAAGGTGAGTCCGCCGTGAATATCAACTTCAACCAGGGATGGAGCAGCCGTGCAGTAAAAGACTATGATAAACTTAACACTGATCAGTACTTTGAACTCTACTGGGAAGCATTACGCAATAAACAGCTTACCAATGGTCAATCTGCTGCTCAGGCAGCCGCAACCGCCAGTGCACGCGTAGTTTCTGATCTGGGTATCAATCCTTTTGGTCCTACTTTCCCTCAGCCTGTTGGTACGGATGGAAAGATCGTAGCGGGTGCGCATCCTTTATGGAACGACGACTGGGAAAAAGGTATACAGCAATCCGGAAAATATACACAGGCACAGCTTAGTTTCAGCGGCGGTAGTGATAAATCCACTTATTATGTAAGTGGTGGTTATGTTAATAACGAAGGTGCTTATATGGGTTCCGGTTTCAAACGTTATAACTTCAAAAGTAATATCACCTTACAGGCAAAATCCTGGTTAAAGACAGGATTGAATCTGAGTGGATCCAGCGCTGCGCAGGATTATCCGGCGTCATCTGACTCACGTACAGATAACGTCGTATTGTTTGGCAGGACTGTTCCAGGCTTCTATCCTATTTACCAGCGGAATCCTGATGGCACCTATCTGTTGGATGCCAGTGGCCAGAAGCTATTTGACTATGGCGCTTATCGCCCCTCTGCAGCACTGGCCCGCGAAAATCTGATCGGGTCTTTGCCGCTGGATAAAAACAGGAATACCAATGAGAACCTGTCTGCCAGAACATTTGTGGAAGCAGCTCTTACAAAGGCACTACATATCAAGACCAGTTACAACGTTGACTATGTAAATACCAACGCCCTGTTTTACACCAACCCGCTGGTAGGCGGCGACGCAGAAATAGGCGGTGCTATCAGTAAAAGCAATGGCAGAAGGTTAAGTTATACATGGAACAACATCCTGACCTATGATGCAGATCTTTTGGGCGGACATCACCTCAATCTCCTGGCTGGTCATGAATACTATTATTTCAATTCCAGTTCACAGAGTGGTAGTCGTCAGAAATTTGCCTTACCTGATTTGTACGAACCAGCTGCAGCCTCTCAGTTAAATGACTTTACCGGTGTTTCTGATAACTATGCGAAACTGAGTTTCTTTGGTCAGGGACAATATAACTACCTGAACAAATACTATTTAACCGCCTCTGTAAGAAGAGATGGATCTTCCCGCTTCTCTCCTGATTCCCGTTGGGGAACATTCTGGTCGACAGGTGCTTCCTGGCGTTTGTCAGAAGAGCAATTTCTTCGTTCTGTAAGCTGCTTGAATACCCTCACCTTGAAGGGTAGCTATGGTGCATCTGGTAATGACAATTTAAGCACATACTATGCGTATCTCGCTTTATTCGATATCAAGAATAACCTGGGTAACGGGGGTGTTATCACATCCAGACTGGCTACTCCGGGTCTGAAATGGGAAAGTAATCTGAATCTGAATATTGGTCTGGATTACGCATTATTTGACAATCGTCTGTATGGTAATATCAACTACTATAACAGAACCAGTAAGGACCTCCTCTATGCAAAACCAATGGCTTCTTCAACAGGTTTCAGCTCTATCAGCGCTAACATCGGAGCGTTGCGCAATACCGGTCTGGAACTGGAACTGAATGTCATACCTATCCAAACCCGCGATTTCAAATGGAATATCGGACTGAATGTAGCGCATAACAAGAATAAGATCACTGAGCTGCCACAGAAGGAAATCATCAGTGGTACTAAAAAGCTGACGGTAGGAAGTTCTATCTATGAGTTCTATCTGCGTGAATGGGCGGGTGTAGATGCAAAGACGGGTAATCCGCTCTGGTATCAGACGGACGCCGAAGGCAAGAAAGTGACTACCACTAATTATGCTTCCGCTACGCAATATTATGCAGGTTCTGCATTGCCTGATGTTACAGGTGGTATTACCAACAGCTTCAATTATAAAAACTTTGATCTGTCTTTCCTCCTGTCTTATAGCATAGGCGGTAAAGTACTGGACCTGGATTATGTATCTCTGCTGAGTGGCGCTACCAGTCCAGGCCGTAACTGGTCAACAGAATTACTGGAACGCTGGACGCCGGAACATACCAACACGGATGTTCCGCGTTTTACCACGGATAACCTGAACTGGACCTCTACCTCTACCCGTTTCCTCTACAGCGCTACTTATGCCCGTCTTAAAACGGTATCCCTCGGATATTCGCTGCCAAACAGGTTATTGTCCCGAATTGGTATTAAGAGCGCTAAAGTATATGGTCTGGGTGAAAACCTCCTGACCTTCTATGGTCACAAAGGCATGGATCCGGAGCAGTCTATAGATGGTACCACTTACTATCAGTATCCTGCGATGAAAACATTCTCAGTAGGTATACAGGTGGGACTTTAATACGTAACGTTTTTAATATTGAATGAACATGCAATCAATCAGATTTTACACATATACAGTAGCGCTGCTCTTAGGATTATCAGCCTGCAACAAACAACTGGATACCGCTCCTTCCAATGCGGTATCAGAAGATATCGTACTGAAAAATGTAGCCAACCTTACCACCATCTCAGAAGGTACCTGGGCGGCTATGATGGATGATTTTTATGGCGGCACCTACAGTAATCCCGGTTTTAAGACCATTGCGCTTACCAGCGATGCCATGGCTAATGACGTAGCACTGATCACTACCAAGTATGGTTTTCCTACAGCATATCGTTTCACACAGATGAATGATAAGACACAGTCACGTGTGACAGCTATATGGGGTCAACTATACAAGATCATCAACAACAGCAATATTATCATTGCGAATGTGGACAGAGTTGAAGGAGATCTGACCAGTAAAAAGGTTCTCAAGGGACAGGCACTCGCATTGAGGGCACATACTTATCTGACAATCGCTTCATTTTACCAGTATTCTTATCTGAAAGACTCAACGGCGAAAACAGCCCCTGTTTATACCACACCGACGACGGCGAGTACACAGGGTAACCCTAAAGCCTCTCTCAAAGAGATCTATGAAGTGATCTTTGCAGACTTGCAACAGGCAAGAGAACTACTGGCAGGTTATGATCGTCCGGCGAAATACAAGATCAATGTTGACGTGGTAAATGGTTTACTGGCACGTGCTTACCTGAATACCGGCAGATGGGCATTTGCGGCGGCAGCGGCTAATGAGGCATTGCAAAACTATCCATTGATGGCGCCATCTGAATACAGTAAAGGCTTTAACGACGCCGGCAATTCCGAGTGGATCTGGGGACATTCTGAAATACCTAGTCAGAGTGATGGTAGTTACAGTTTCCACTTCCTGGACGTATCATCTGCCTCTTCTTATTACTACAGTTATATGGCTGATCCATTCTTCGGAGAATTATTCGAAACAGGCGACATCCGTAAAACGCTGTTTTCCTGGGACGGTTCAGCTGCCGCCAGAGAGGGATACCTGCAATATAAGAAGTTCAAATTCAAGGCCGATCAGACCGCAGACCTGGTCCTCATGAGAAGCGCAGAAGCCTTGCTGATCAAAGCAGAAGGTTATGCCCGTGCTGGTAGTATTCCGGAGGGTATTACTGCTTTGAACCAGCTTCGCACTGCCAGAGGCGCCAAATTGTTTGATGCTAACGGCGCCACAGCAGAGAACCTGATCAAAGAAATCCTGATAGAGAGAAGAAAAGAACTGTGGGGCGAAGGTTTTGGTTTATCTGATATTATCCGTACCCAGCAGGCAGTGGCGCGCAAACCTTATGTAGATGCCAATGGCAATGATATCAAGGTAACAGTTGTAAAACCTGATGGTACTACCAAAGAAGTACCAGCCAGGTATCATACAGCGCTGACCTTCTCAGATGGGACAGCTTTTGCGGCCAACAGCCCTTACTATATATTCGTGATCCCACAGGGTGAAGAGCAGAACAATCCTAATCTCAACAAATAGTCACTGACATTACTTACAGAAGAAGGTCCGGGTATCTACCCGGACCTTCTTCGTTTTATATCGTTGCAGAACTACTCCCCTTTCCTTATCTTCCCTGATAATATTTCAGATCACTCACCAAACTCATGCAAACCATGCAGGACATACACAATGAAGTAACGCAATTACGCCGTCAGATGGCTTTTTTCAGGGTATATGCCATTGTTACTTCTGTATTCATACTGGCTTTTATAGGTTATGGTTTCCGGAAATCAGCGCAGGATGACATTATCAAAAGTCTACGCGCAGAAAAGATTGAAATTGTGGAGCCGGATGGCACTGTTAAACTTTCCTTGTTCAATAAGGAGAACCTTCCGCCTGCGGTGGTGAATGGCAAAAAGATGAGTCGTCAGGGTGGTGATGAGGCAGGACTGATGTTTTACAATACTGAAGGAGAAGAGTGTGGCGGTCTGGTATATAATGGAAAAGGGAAAAATGGGAAAGGCCAGAATGAGCTTAGTATTACGTTTGATAAATACAAACAGGATCAGGTGGTGCAGTTGTCTTACATTCAACGGGAAAGCGGCGATGACACAAAAGGGCTGACTGTTTTTGAGCGTCCTTCATTTCCTGTTGATCAGACGATGGCTACACTTGATTCTATCCGGAGTAAAGTCAAAGGCGAACAGGAACAGCAACAGGTCATCAATAAACTAAAAGCGGATGGATATTTTGGCTATACGCGGATGTTTGCTGGTCAACAAGGTCAACGAACAGGTGTTTTTGTACGTGACACCAAAGGTCGTATCAGGTTGGAGATGATCGTAAATGAGAAGAACGAACCTGAAATACTGTTTTACAATGAGAAAGGTGAGATCCATAAAAAAATTAATTATTAAAGCTGCTATACTTCTGAAGTATTATCTTAGTTCCTATGAGTTTTCGTTTTAGTATGCCATACCTGTTATTGGCTATTCTTATTTTCGCTGTAGAAGTGCTGATCGCCTTATATGTACACGACGATTTAATCCGTCCTTATTTTGGAGATGTACTGGTCGTTGTTTTGATTTATTGTTTTGTTCGCAGTTTTATCCAGGCGCCTGTAGTACCTGTTGCATTGGGGGTACTGATATTCTCTTACCTGGTGGAGATGTTACAGTATTTCAAAGTGGTGAAGCTATTGGGGCTGCAGCACTCCAGGGCGGCGAATATCATTATCGGGAATTATTTTACCTGGGCGGATATTATATGTTATACGATAGGAATTGGGGGAACTATACTGGCGGAGAAGCTAATAGCGTTAAAAAGAAGTAATGTGTAGCAGAAATAGCTACATATTTTTATTGTCCAGGGGAACAATTTGATATTAATTTTGAGCTGGCAGTGCGGACACGCGTCGAGGTGATTCGTCACTTTGCAGATTCCGGTACATTGGTGTTTGGCTATTACATGCCCTGGCCAGGGTTTGGTAAAGTTGTGCGAAAAGGAAATGAGTTTAGCTGGGTCCCTGTCTTATCTTAGCAGATATTATACTTATGAAGCAGTTCGAAAACATACAATGGGTTGTGCAACGCAACCTTACAAGCCTATCTGATTTTGAAGGAATGCAAAGCGCATGTGCCAGATTAGGCGTTCCCTTTAATGCGATAGATATTATCCCTTTTACATCGACCTTGCCTCCGTTTGATAAAACACGTCGTTCTATTATCTACGGCTCTACCACATTTAATGCGATCGCCGCGAATGACCCCGTATTAAGAGAAGGAGTTTTCTTTGATGAGCAACAATTTTCTATAGAAAACTACATCAAACATTGGGGTCGGCACATGCTCAACTACGAAGCAAAGATCACCACGTTCCGGTCGCTTATTGAGAATAGAGAATACCCTGAAGACAAATTGTTATTTATTCGTCCGAATGACGACAATAAAGCATTTGCGGGAGAGCTTAAACAGTATAACCAGATCCGCGATTGGTTCTCACAGCTTTCAAAAATCGAGAATAGCTCATTGTCATCGGAGAGCAAAATTGTCGTATCTGAACCCTATAATATTCAATATGAATGGCGGCTGTGGATTGTTAACAAAAAGGTAGTCGCTGCGTCAAAATACCGGCAATATTTTAAGCTGAAGAAGGAAGCGGGTTGTCCTGATGGGGTGGTTGATTTTGCAATGGACCGTTGTGCAGAGTATACACCGCATGATATATTTGTAATGGATATATGTCTTTGCGGTGATGCCTATTACATCGTAGAGTGTGGATGTATGAATGGAGCAGGATTTTATCACGCGAATATTGAAGATATTATCCGCAATGTGTCTGAATATTTTACTTATCAATAAGGATGGGTTTCCATACCTATCAGCCAGCTCACCTGTTCCTGAGTGTCTGGTACTTTAAGGCCGCGTACCTCACTGATCTGAGTTAATACAGCACTGGCTTTATATCCCTTTGAGACAAGGACAGCGCCCGCTATAATAGCTGACCTTCCTATGCCCATCCGGCAATGAATAACAATTTTAGCCCCTTCCTCAAGGTGCTTTAATAATGTCTGAATCAGACCTCGGGCGTTTACAGGAACATCCCTGTCTTTAATCGGAAACCGGAGGAATCCGATACCATATTGCAGACAGTATACCTCTTCCTTTCTTAGGTCTAACTCTCCGACCTCATCGTTTTCAAGGAGAGAAACAATTAGTGTAACGTTCTGTCGCTTAAAATGGCTGATTTCATCCTCCAGCCAATCTCCACCGCGCGGACGAGGCATAATGCCAATCCGGGCATTTTTTTCGAAGGACTGTATCCAGTAAATTTTCGTGGGCATAATAACTTTGAGAGGATCTAAGTGCTAAAAATATAATATTACAACTGATTATTGTATATTTAGTAATACCAGATAGCATATTGACCTATTATACGACACCCACTGTTTTTAAATAAAGGTTTGTTCCTGGACTTGCCGAGTACTTGCTAATCATCAGCCCAAACACAATAAAAATATTTATACTTTATAATACATGTGACTCAATAAAACTTGTTAGTTAAATCTCTATGAATAGCATTAAAACAAAAATTGCCATGATCGGTATGTACGGTGGATATTACCGTGGTGACTATAATCCCGGTTGTATTATGATCTGTCTGAAAACCCGTCAAGAGCTGAAAAAACGAATTGAAAACTGCGAAATAGACATTTTTGCCATTGATGTTAAAACCAAAAGCAAGGGAATCGTCAAGGAGCATAAAGATGGTCTGGACATCAATTTTTTCCCTGCCGGGGAGGGAATAGCCCTGCTGGAATCGGTTCTTTCTCAATATGATGCACTGGTGATAGGTGGGGATGTGATATGGAGTGAGGACTATGAAAAAGATGGTAAAATATTCTTCCTGGATTCAGCTTCTTTTTTAACCACGAAAAAGCCAGTGGTGTTATTTAACTGCGTACATAGATTCGAACCGGTAAAGACAAAAGAGCATTTATTTTATAATATAGAGAAGCGATCCAAATACATTGCAGTAAGGACAGAATTCTTCAGAAACGAATTGCATAAAACAGGAATTGATAAGGTGAAAGCTATTCCTGATCCAGTGCTGGATCTTGAGTTAAAAAAAGTAGAGAAAAAAGCAAGAACAAAACCATTGATAGGTATCTCTGTTTCTCTCAAATTGTGCGATCCGCTTATTGCCATACTAAAGAACACCAATCTGTCTCAATTTGATATTTGTTTTTATGCCTACAGTCGTCAATATGATAATCATGTCACAGTGATGAAAATGAGAAGTGTTTTTGGTGATCAATTCTCTTACGTTTTAGATTATAAAGATCCTGTAGATACCTTTGAAATGATCGCTGGTTTTGATATATCAGTCAGTGATACTTATCATGGAACGATTTCCGCGATTATTCAGCATGTACCGTTTGTCTGTATTAATACAGAGCCGCTTATCAGTTCACGGATTACTTACTTATTGAAACCGTTTGGGTTGGAAAATCAGATTGTTTCTGCTTATCCGGAGACTGGCGAAAGCGATGCGGAAATGGGGAACAGATGTTTTCAGGAATTTAACAGGTTAATTAATAATCCTCCAAGCGTCGAAAGCGAGCAATTGAGAGATGTTAAGGAAATTATTCAACAACATTTTGATGATATGGCGAATGTGATTAAAGAAAGCGCGGGGCAGTTGACGAATGTATCTGTAATGGGATGATGTATGTCATCCTTTCTTCTTTCTTAAGCGACTAAGATGCTCGGGGGTTAGTCCCAGATAGGATGCGATATAATATTGTGGCACCTGTTGAATGATTTGCGGATAGGTGTTTATAAAGTCACGATATTGTTCTTCATGAGAGGTTGCGATAATCTTTTTTCTTTTCTCTTCTGCGCTACAAAATACTCTTTCAATGATCAATCTTCCGAAACGTTCCCAAATCTTGTATTTATCATATAGGTCATTAATATCTTCCTTTCTCAGGATCAGGAGTTCAAGATCTGTCAGTGCCTCCAGGTTTTGTTTAGAAGGAACCCGTAATATAAAACTCTGGTAATCGCTGGTAAATTGGTTTTCGCATACAAAGTCGGCAGTTACTTCTTTTTCATGCTGATAGGAATATTCCCTTAAAACACCCGTATTCACAAAGGCGATGAAATTACAAATCTGGCCTTCTCGTAGCAACAGCTCTTTCTTTTTTAATGTTTTAAGTTCCACAATTTGCGCGAAAGCATTCCATTCCTCCGGATCAGGCTGCACTATTTTTCTTATAAATGCTTCTATGTGTATGAGCGATTGAGGATCTATCATATGACTGCTGTGTTTTCGTAAACGGTTCAGTTAAACAGAAGGAATTTCAACCCAGGAGTGTCTAAAAGCGCTTTGTAATATAACTTAAAAATGCAACAAACTATAAATATCAATGTGTTGGATAGCCTTGCAAAGCTACTCAACACATTGATATTTACTGATCGGCCATCACTCTTTCACACTTGTCTTTATTGATCCTAAAAAACTAATTGAACTTTGCACCTGGTCTCCTGGTTTGAGATAACGGGGATTTGTCATTTCTTTTTTCAGGTACTGCCGCAAAATGTATGGGTGCATTTTAGCCGTAAAAAATCCACCCGTGAATATATATTTTGTAACAGTGCCAAAAATGAAGCCCTTTGCAGGAGCGTTAAAGACAACGCCGGAAGGCGTTCCGGTGATGATAATACTATTAGCAGGAATACAATCACCGTCGAACAAGCTGACCATTTTATCCTGATAAAAACTTTTCTTCTCTCTTCTTACCGCCAATGAATGCTCAATGATCCTATCGATGTTCCAAACCATATCTTTAGCCGCACCATCCTGCCGTAGGTTACCATTCACAGAAAGTTGCAGTCTCAATTCCTGTACGAATGCCCGCCAGTCTCTGGGAATAACCATGTAAGGACCCGTCGGCAAAAATCCTTTTTTACTTTTAGCATCCGGGAAGCCTTTCCCTCCGGTTACGTTTTTGCTATCCATTTTCCGCATAAGTGTGGCTCTGTCAGTGAAGTCATTCACTACTAAAAATCCGATCAGTGTGTGGTCGAGGTCTGCAACAGCACAAACATCTGACGGAAACACAATACCGAGTTCCACCTCATGATCCAGGAGCCAGCCGCTGGTATAGTTTAACTGATGGATCGCCGGATCCGTGTCTACATACTTGGGAAACATAAAAGGTCTTACCTGACCAGTTTCCTTTCCATGTTCCGCATAATTGATCCCGATAGCTAAGTGTTTATCTCCAGCTACACTAGGTAGCAGCTCTTCATATTTTACGACATGTCTTTCTGAAGAGGTTTGAATAAGTTGTACGATCTCGTCAAATTTCATATTTCTTATCACATCAAATGAATGATCGTCATATCGTTTTAATGCGACACTAAGATCCACCCCTGTTACACTTTCCCCATCATCCTCCAGCACAGCAAGCGTATGCACCTGTCCATCCTGATAAAACCGACTGATGGTAAGGGCATCTTCCGGTGATTTTATTATCAGAGAATGCTTTCTGCTGCTACCTATCTGAGCGATCGTATCAATGAAATGCTCAGTCACATACCGGACTCTTTTTATGGGTTCCAAAGTTGGTAGTAAGCGGGAATAAACAGGATAAATATCCAATAATGTCAAAATACAGCCAATTGCCAAACCAATGATTATTCTAGTCATGCCAGTGATTTTATGAATGAATACTATCTTCTACCGGGAACAATTCTATAACTCAATCCTATTTTAAAAGAAAGACCACTGGCTACTTCCGGATTGATCGGATCTTTCCGGTCACCCATTTCGTAGAAATCGATAAAACCATCTGCTTTATCATTTTTGTTATAGATTTCCATGTTCCGGATAAGGGTATAGGCTGCCGTAGCGCGAACTGCCCATTTAGGAGATACGTAATATTCAGCGAAGAAGCCAGGGTTCACTGTATTGTATTCGAAGTAGCGCTGCTGGTTTTTCAGACGGTATGTCGACTGCTGCACGAACAAATTAAAACCGGTATTTACCTTTTCATTCACCGCGTAACTCACCGTTGTACTATGGGGAAGATCACCAAATATCCGCCACTTATCATTGACTTTCCAGTCCATTCCAACCAATACGACATACTGTGGCCCATAGAACTGCCTACGGTAGCCAAGAATGCCCCTCCAGGTCAGGTTATCGCTTACTTTCCAGCTTCCTCTTACCACAGCACCAAAGTTAACATCGGCGCCCTTTACGTCTTTATAATCACTGTTCATCGTTGGCGTCAACAGGAACGTGAGGTTAAAACTCCTGGTAACCATTGTACTATAGCCTAATGTGGGAGAAATACTATACACTCTTTTGACTTCAAAATCGGGATGTGTGCCTGAAAAATTGAAGGCTTCCAGGTTCCCACCCACCAGCAGGTATTTAGACTTGTTGGGGGTGAGAAAAATAGGGACTGTAGTCGCTACTTTAAAATTGCTTCCGGTGAATTTCTGATCGCCATGCGGCGTTTCGATCTTCATCGGCATGTGTTCATAACTGATGTTAACGCCTTCGATGTATCCCTGGCTGAAACCGGTTACAGGTAGAAATGCGGATAGTAACATTATAATTGCAAAAAGGATAGCAGGTGGTGCATCCTGTATTGATGTTCGATTAGTTAGTTTCATACTGTTGATAGTTTTGTTTTGTCAATGTCCTGTATGGAATGAGACAAAACTATCTACAGCAGGTGTGGGAGTCATTGATATTTATCAATATCGGAGAATACGAGATAGGGTTAACAGCAGACTGGGCACTCTGGTGCTATTTTAACCAGACGTCATCCTCCGTCCAGTCCCGGAAAAGAATATTCTTTGCGCAAGCTCTAAAACCAAAACGTCCGCCAGCACCTGCAATAAAAAGTAGCGCCTCTTCAAAGTCTTTTATTTCATCACGGCTTAATCTCAGCGAAAGATCAAAGGCATAGGAACTTCCATCATCTATCCGCAGCGATACCAGATTATCGTTAGCCCCATGATCGATAAAACCGACTACTTCCTTGAGCTCCAAAACACGTCGCTCAGCAATGTCATGCCTGTGCTGAAAAATGACGATCAGGTTATTACCTAGAAAAATCTTCGAACGTACATTGTAATCTTCTAAATCAACTTGCATAGCGATATTGTTTCTCTTATGATGAAAATGCATCAGGTGCAAATGAGGCTTACTAACAGGTCTTAATAAAAGATGATAGTAATCTAATTAGAAGATCAAATATACATTAATATAAAAAGTCGGCACTATTCATAAAGACGATTGACATGTACCGAGAAGCGACGGATTATCTAACATTTACTATCTTTAAGCTTCCTTATTACCTGACATTACATTCGTTAAAACCCATCAAACAAGACAGAAGAAAGGAAAATATATGGATACCCAAAGAGATAAAAGCAAAATAATAACCTATCCACCAGAGACTTTAAGAACTTTTACTGTGGAAGCTTATCAATGGATAGACAACCTGAATTTCACTATTCATCCAGAAGAGTGTTTGAAAAATGCGGAGGAATATATCCGTATAGCAAAAGAGATGTTTCTGGATGCAGGATGGGATGGCGACGGAGCGATAGAATTGATGTGGATACCTCCTTTTATGTTGCGGAGTAGCCCAACGGCGGAGCTTACCCTTGGCGTTACTATATGGCATGTCAAGCAATTAGAAGATGGTGTATCCTGGCTTTTATCTCCTAATAAAATTGCCCAGTTCACGCTGGTCCGGAATCATGTTTCCGTTGATGAATAATTAGAAAAGACGAAAGCAAATTATATGAATAGCCAAAGAGATAAAACTAAAATAATCAATTACCCACCAGAGACATTGAGAACTTTTCACGTGAATGCGTACGAGTGGATAGATAATCTGAACTTCACTATTAGTCCGGAAGAGTGTTTGGAAAATGCGGAGGAGTATGTCAATATCGCAAAGGAGATATTTTTGGATGCGGGTTGGGATGGAGATGGGAAAATAGAACTCATGTGGACCCCTCCTTTTTTGCTCCATAACATGTTGACAGAAGAGTTGACAAAGGGACTTACTATCTGGCATGTTAAACAAAGGGAAGATGGCATCTCCTGGTTGTTGTCGCCAATACAGCTGCCTTATTAGCTATGTAGCGGATTAATTTCAGCGCAACAAAAAGGCTTCCAGCAATACTGAAAGCCTTTTTTAATCCTTGTAGCGAGAAAGGGAGTTGAACCCTTGACCTCAGGGTTATGAATCCTGCGCTCTAACCGCCTGAGCTACCTCGCCGTTTTTTCCGTTGTCTTATCTCAAAACGGGAGTGCAAAGATAATGGACAATTTCAAAAAACCAAAGAAAACTTTATAATATTTAATAAGACAATAACTCCTTAATTGCAGCCGCCACCTTTTCAGGATTCGGTAACATCGCATTTTCAAGGATGGTATTAATCGGAATGGCAGGCAGGTCGAGGGCGCCAAGGGTAAATACCGGTGCATCGAGCGACTTGAAACAAACACGTTGTACACGTCCGGCCAATGCCTGTGCAAAGGAATTGTTGAGTTGTTCTTCTGTCAGGATCAGGCATTTTCCATGCTTTTGCACCGTGCTGTACACCAGTTCTTCATCTAATGGGAAGAGTGTGCGCAGATCGATGATCTCTACCTGTCCGGGGAATTGTGTAGCGGCAGCCTGTGCCCAGTATACGCCCATTCCGTAGGTGATGATACAGATGGTATCGCCTTTTTTGACGTCGCGGGGATGGGCTTGCTGTACGACTCTTCCTTTACCCAATGGGATAACATAATCGGTGTCCGGTTCGATGGTGATAGCGCCCTGCGTGCCGGGGACTTTACTCCAGTACAGTCCTTTGTGTTCCAGCATGACAACCGGATTGGGATCCAGGAAGGCTGCTTTCATGAGACCTTTCATATCGGCAGCATTAGACGGATATACGACTTTGATGCCTTTGATAGTCAGTAAGGTAGATTCCACGCTACCGGAATGGTAAGGTCCTCCTCCACCGTAGGCGCCGATAGGCACACGTACGAGTGTCTGCACGGGGAACTTTCCATTGCTCAGGTAACAGGATTTGGAGATTTCTGTGACCAGCTGATTGAAACCTGGGTACAGATAGTCAGCAAACTGGATCTCTACTATAGGTTTGACACCTACAGCTGAAAGGCCGGCGGTCGAACCAACGATATAGGCTTCCTGGATGGCGGTATTGTATACCCTGTTATCGCCGAATTTCTCAGCCAATGTAGCTGCTTCGCGGAATACGCCACCGAGACGGCGACCTACGTCCTGACCGAAAAATACGGCTTCAGGATATTGTTGTAAAATTTCTTCTACTGCGTGCAGCGCAGCATCCACCATCATTACTTTGTTACCGTTGGCGGGTAGTCTCTCTCCTTTTTCAAAGGTTACTGCTGCCGGGGCAAAAACGTGATCTGCTACAGTATCAGCGGTTGGCTCGAAAGCCTCTGTTGCCCTGTCAAATTCGAGACTGATATATTTGGGGGTGTCTGACTCTATCGCCAAAAGATCTTTTTCCTCCACTCCTATCTCCAGCAGTCGCTGGCGCAGCAATGGCAAGGGGTCTTTTTCTGCATGTAATGCCAGGTCATCGTCTGTGCGGTACCATTCTTTACGCACACCGGAGGTATGGTGACCTAATAAAGGGACACAGGCGTGTACCAGCATGGGTTTGCGCTCTTGTCTTACATAGCTGATAGCAGCGCCTATTGCATGGTAGCATTCTTCGAAGTTGCTGCCATCGACACGCATGCGTTCCATGCCTTTAAAACCGGCTGCATATTCGTAGGCATCCATGACACGGGTTTCTTCCGAACTGGCGGAAATCCCCCATTCATTGTCCTGTACAAGGTAGATGACAGGCAACTCCCATAACACAGCGCTTTGCCATGCTTCGCTGACTTCTCCTTCCGTTACGCTGCCATCTCCCAGCGAACAAAGTACAACTGGTAATTCTCCTTTCGGACCTGTCTTCAGCAGCGGCGAACCTGTTTTTTCCAGGTACCGGATACCCTGCGCCATGCCTGTTGCCGGAATGACCTGCATACCCGTAGCACTGCTCTGATGTGGAATAACAGGCTTGTCCGGGTCCAGACTGCTGGGGTGCGAATAATAAGAACGACCTGCAGATGCCGGATCATCCCGTTTTGCCAGCAGCTGTAGCATCAGCTCATAAGGCGTGAATCCCATGGCCAGCAACATACTGTCGTCCCGGTAATAAGGACTGGCATAATCCCATGGCTGCAATTGCATACCAGTAGCGATCTGAATCGCCTCATGCCCGCGGGAAGTGGAATGTACATATTTGCAGATATTGCGGTTCGCTTCATAGATAGCCGCCATATGGGCTGCCTGCTGCATGAAGCGGTATGCTTTCAATAGTGTTACCTGTTTGCCGGAAGACCGCTCCTTACCGGGAACAGCAGCTTTAAAAGTTGGTACACTTGTACTATCTTTAAACACGTAAGGATTGTTTTGGATGTTAAACTAAATTAGTTGCTAATACAACTATTGCTACTGCAAATTAACGAATATGACTGATACTTTTGTAAGCAATCCGTCTTTTTTTAAGCTGGATGCCACCCTCAAACGGATACGTAATTACTGGCAGAAAACCTTTGACGCCAATAAAAAAGATATTACCGTTGACCAGTGGCTTCTGATTGAAAACCTGTACAAGCATAAGAAGATCACGCACAATGAGCTTGCCAAACTGACCTCAAAAGATATTACGACGGTATCCCGTATCATTGAACTGCTGGTGAAAAAAGAACTGGTAGTCAGAGAGGGATCTCCGCAGGATCGCAGGAAAGTGTATTTACAGCTGACCAACAAAGGCACTGAGAAATATAAGGATGTTCGTCCGCTGGTATTAGACATGCGTAAAACAGGATGGTCCGGATTAACAGAACATGATTATACTGAATTGACCAGGATACTGGACGCTATCTATCAAAACATTCCCTGATCATTGACGCTTACCACTCGTTCCTGACTATGAGACGCCGCCCCCGAAGCGGCTGATTATTTGTAAACGATCTGCCAGCTTAGCGCTTTTCTCATCTGTTTTTTTTAGGGTAACCGGTTTTTGCTTTGCCGCATTGCTGCGGCAGGGGAATCTATGCGCTTTATTGTGCATTAAAAGGCACAAAAAAGCGCTTAACACAAACTGCGGACAGTAATTGCGTTAAGCGCCTGAATATCTAAAAAAGAGCCTATTTAATCATAAACTCCAGCATACTGTCATTCTCAATGAATGCTTCCAGTGAATCGCCTATTTCTACCGGACCAACGCCTGCCGGTGTACCGGTGAATACCAGATCACCGATATTCAGGGTGAAATACCTGGAAATGTAAGACACCAGGAAATCAAAGGAAAACAGCAGGTCTTTGGTATTCCCCTGTTGTACGATCTCCTTGTTTTTATACAGACAGAAATTGATATCCTTTTTGTCCAGTTCAGGGGTAATAGGCATGAACTGTCCTACTACGGCTGAATTGTCAAAGGCCTTGGCAATCTCCCAGGGTAATCCTTTCTGTTTCTGTTTCTCCTGCAGATCACGGGCAGTGAAGTCGATTCCGATACCTATCTGATCGTAATATTTATCGGCGAATTTCTCCTGTATATGTTTACCATTCTTACTGATACGGAGTACCAGCTCGCATTCATAATGCAGATTGTCAGTGAACTCCGGATAGTAAAATGGGTGATTATTCTGTAATAATGCATTCTTAGGCTTCATGAAAATCACTGGTTCGGTTGGCACCTCATTTTTCAGTTCCTTTGCATGATCAGCATAATTTCTTCCAACACAAATTATTTTCATGACAGGTGTTTCTTGGTTTTAAGGTTAAAAGAACGGAGCATATCAGTTTTTCGAAATTTATTTATCATAAGGGTAGCTCAATGTGTTGTAGATATTCATGGTACGGGGCAATCCGATGGAAGCATAACTCTCAATCAATTCCACACATTTCCCCAGCTTGCCCATCACCACAGGCCATTCGTCATTCGTCCATTTACCCAATACAAACTCCACCTGTCTTCCACGCGGGTAATTATTACCGATACCAAAGCGCAAACGTGGGTACTGATTGGTGCCTAGTAATTCCTGGATACTTTTCAGCCCGTTCTGTCCTGCATCGCTGCCACCCGGACGCAGACGAATTACTTCCAATGGTAATGCCAGATCATCTACTAATACCAGTATATTTTCCAGTGGCACTTTCTCCTTATCCATCCAGTATTTAACCGCCTTACCACTCAGGTTCATATAAGTGGTGGGCTTTATCACCACAAAAATGCGGCCTTTCCATTTTACTTCGGCTACATCTGCCAGACGGTCTTCTCTATAAGTGCCTCCATGCTTTTTCACAAAAGCATCTGCTATATCAAAGCCTATATTATGGCGCGTCTGTTCGTATTCTGTCCCTATATTCCCTAATCCTACTATCAGGTACTTCATCGGATTACTATTTTAATTGCTGTACGTCTGTAGCATACAAAGCCTCTATTTATACGAAGCTACATGTAATGCAGGGCAAAAATAGAAAAAGTCCCATCCCGGACGAGCCGGAACGGGACTTTTTGCAAAATATTCTGAAAGAATTATTTCTTTTTACCTTCAGCTGCTTCTTCCTGACGTAACTGACGGGTCATTACTACTGACGCGATAGGAATACGTGGAGAGTTCAGGATTTCGATGTTTTCAGCAACAACGTCTTCTACACGGATGTTACCGTTCAGTTCCAGGTTGTCGATGCTAACTTCGATGTTCTCACGCAGATATTTAGGCAGAGCCTTTACTTTCAGCGCTTTGATTTTAACTACCAGTTTACCACCGGCTTTTACACCTTCTGACTGACCAACAATTCTGATTGGCAGGGTAACTGCTACTGGTTTATCTTCTACCAGTTCCAGGAAGTCGATGTGAGACAGTTCGTCTGTTACAGTGTCAAATTGTTTGTCTTTCAGTACACATCTGTAAACTTTGCTACCTAATTTAATTTCAGCCAACTGAAAATCAGGAGTGTAGATCAGATTTTTGAAAGATACTGCCGGAGCTGAAAAACTTACGGTTTCTGCACCCCCGTAAATAACACAAGGCACTTGGCCCTCAGAACGTGCCTGGCGGGTGGCTTTTTTGCCAAACTCGCTCCTGAGTTGTCCTTCGATTGTTATCGTTTTCATTGATTAAACATTTATGTTGTTATAAATAATGCTCATTAATTAGACCCTGCGGTGGCTATGAACGAACAGGTTTGTAATAGACCTGTTTTCGTGCATGTTACGGATAGCTACTGCAAAGAGGTCGGCCACGCTGATCACTTTGATCTTTGGACTCTGCTGTTTCAGCGGGATCGTATCGCAGATCACCAGCTCTTCCAGTACGGAATTAGTGATATTGTCAAACGCTTTACCACTCAATACCGGATGCGTACAGAAAGCTCTTACACTTCTCGCCCCTTTCTCTTTCAGCAGGTTGGCCGCTTTGGTCAGTGTACCTGCAGTGTCGCAGATATCATCGATCAATACGATATCCCTGTCCTTTACATCACCGATCACCACCATGGAGGCAATCTCATTCGCACGTTTACGGTGTTTGTCACAGATCACCATTTCAGCATTGAAATAGGACGCAACTTCCCTTACCCTATTAGTGCTACCTACGTCAGGGGACGCAAAGGTAAGGTTTTCCAGCTTCAAATTCTCGATATACGGGATGAATATTGCAGAACTATCCAGGTGATCTACCGGGATATCGAAGAAACCCTGGATCTGCGGAGCATGTAAGTCCATGGTTATCACACGATTAGCACCAGCCGAAGTCAACAGATTAGCCACCAGCTTGGATGCAATGGCTACCCTTGGCTTGTCCTTCCTGTCCTGTCTCGCGAAACCGAAATATGGAATTACAGCAGTGATGTAACCTGCAGATGCCCTTTTAGCTGCATCTATCATCATCAACAGTTCCATCAGATTGTCAGATGGAGCGTTGGTGCTCTGTATCAGGAAAACATAATCACCACGGATACTTTCCATGTAGATTGGCTGGAACTCGCCATCGCTGAATTTCTGTATGGTCAGTTTGCCCAGACCGTTACCGTAACGCTTTGCAATTTTCTCTGCAAGAGCTGTGTTACTGTTCCCTGTGAAAATTTTTACTGATGGTTGCATGGAATATTAAAGAGGTTGCAAAACTATGCTTTTTGGAGTACGTATTTTGTATTTTTTTGGGCAATCTGCCATACAGCAAACGCCCCGCTTATTTTCAAACTGGATAACACACTTATTAACAGACAATTACACGTTTATCCCCGAATAATCTTATAAAAAGAAGACTAATTTAAAATAAATTGAGAGAAGATAAAAAAACTGAGTGGGAAGAGATATATTTGCTAATATTTTTAGCAAAATGGAAGGAACAGTTAACCCGGCAAGTACTCACATTGCCATCAAAGACTGGCCTGAGGACGACCAGCCACGAGAAAAACTAATCAGCAAAGGTAACAGTGCATTAAGCGATGCTGAGTTACTCGCCATACTGCTGAATGATGGCTATAAACAAAAATCAGCTCTTGCACTGGCCCAGGAAGTACTACGTGCGGCCTCCAATAATCTCAGCGAAATGGGCAAGCTCACACTTGAACAACTAAAGAAGATCCAGGGTATCGGCACTGCAAAAGCTACCAAAATCATCGCCGTCATGGAACTGGCCCGTCGCCGTCAGGCCGGCTGTATGCTCCAGAAAAAAACAATCCGGCAGGGCCGGGATGCCGCCCTCTACTTTAAACCTTTACTCGGCGATGCAGCATTGGAATCCTTTCATGTGCTATATCTCAATCACGCCTCCCGTGTACTGCAACACCGCTGTATCAGCATCGGCGGTATTACCGGTACGATCGTCGATCCTAAAGTCATTTTCCGCGAAGCACTGGAACTGGGTGCCACACAGGTCATTCTCTGCCATAATCATCCCTCTGGTAATCTGCGTCCCAGCACCGCCGACATTCAGATCACAGAAAAGCTCAAAGCGGCAGGCCGCCTGCTTGACATCAGCGTGCTCGACCACATCATTGTTTCCGAAGCCGGCTATTGCAGTATGGTCGAAGAAGGGTTCATTATATAACATTTGGATTTAATACCCTCTTTTTCCTTACATTCGCAATTATTTTATTATCAAATAGTAACATGCTCAAGATAGGCATCTTCGGAGTGGGGCACCTGGGGAAGATACATCTCTCCCAATGGGCCGCAATGAAAGACGTAGAAATAGTTGGTTTTTTCGATCCTAGCGATGCCAACGCTGAAAGCGTAGCCCAATACCAGATTCCTCGATTCGATTCCGCGGAAGAACTGATCCAGGCGTCCGACGCAATTGATATCATCGCACCAACCACACATCACTTTAAAATTTGTGAACAGGCTATCCGCAACGGAAAACACATTTTCGTGGAAAAGCCGATGACCAATACCATGGATGAGGCCAAAACACTGGTAAAACTGGTGGAAGAAGCCAATATCAAATTCCAGGTAGGGCACGTGGAGCGTTTCAACCCGGCTTTCCTGGCGTTGAAAGGGCATACCCTGAAGCCAATGTTCATCGAAGTACACCGCCTCGCAGAATTCAATCCGCGTGGTACTGATGTCAGTGTGATCCTCGACCTGATGATACATGATATCGACATCGTGCTGAGCATCGTACAATCTACCATCAACAGAATATCTGCCAGCGGCGTAGCCGTTATGAGCGATACGCCTGATATAGCCAACGTACGTATCGAGTTTCATAACGGATGCGTGGCCAACCTGACCTCCAGCCGTATTTCCCTGAAAAAGATGCGTAAAATGAGGCTGTTCCAGAAAGATGCCTACATCGGTATCGACTTCCTGGATAAGAAAACAGAAATCATCAAACTGAAAACACCGGAAGACGAAGGTTTATTCACACTGGATATCGACACGAATTCAGGTAAGAAAACCATCGCTATCGATAACCCGGAAATCAAGCAGACCAATGCCATCCGCATGGAACTGGAACTGTTCCGCGACAGCATCCTGCACAATAAACCGGTACCAGTGAATGCAATTGATGGTCTGCAGGCAATGGAAGTTGCCCACCAGATCCTGGCGAAAATCCAAAAGAGCTTGTCACCAGACACCGCTCAATAATATATTCAGCTTAATTTCTTTCCTTTAATAGCGCGCTCGCAATGGTCAGATCCAGCGGGCGCGTTATTTTTATATTCGCCTCCTCTCCCGGTACCAGGTGTACACGGTGCCCCTGCCGTTCTACAACGGTTGCCTCATCGGTAAACAAGGGATCATAAGGTAATGAAAAGGCTGGCAATAGCCACTCTGAGAGGAATGTTTGCGGGGTTTGTATAATCTTGAACTGCTCACGGTCCACCGCCTTATTCCCCTCTCCTTCCAGCTGCCTGATACTGTCTTTCATATCAATCACCGGAATAGCGCTTCCCTTTTCCAGGGCCGCTTCATAGCAGGAACGGATCAGCGCTGTGCTGATCAGCGGACGAACACCGTCGTGTACAAACACAACAGCCGGGTTTTGTACTTCATTCAGGCCATTCTTTACTGAATGAAAGCGGGTCTCTCCTCCTTTCACCAATGTAACGGCAGCGCGGGTATTAAAATCATGCAGCCATGGTTTCACGTAGTCAAAATGCACTTCCGGCAATACCAGCACAATATGTATATCAGGGAATGCGCTTGCAAATGCATTCACCGTATGCCATAATACAGGCTTACCTGAAAGTTCCAGAAATTGCTTGGGGACGGCACTTCCCATACGTGTGCCTGATCCGCCGGCTACAATGATCGCTATCTTTTTACGCTGTTCCATATGGCCTTACATGAATAGTCCTGTCCCGCATGATACGGAACAGGACCTTTTCGAATAGTTTTTTTCTGCTTATCAGATGATCAGCATTGCATCACCATAGCTGAAGAAACGGTATTTCTCCTTAATAGCCTGCTGATATGCTTCCATCACCAGATCATAACCTGCAAAAGCACATACCATGATCAGGAGGCTTGTTTTAGGTAGGTGGAAGTTAGTAACCAGTGCATTCGGAATAGCGAAATCATAAGGAGGGTGAATAAAGGTATTTGTCCATCCTTCTGCTGCTTTCAGCAGGTTCTGTGCAGTCACGGAAGACTCAACCGCTCTCACGGTGGTAGTACCGATCGCACAAACCTTGCGGTTCTCTTCTTTTGCCTTGTTCACCACTTTCACAGCATACTCGTCAATGTTGAAGTACTCAGCATCCATCTTGTGTTTGCTCAGATCTTCTACCTCGATAGGACGGAATGTGCCTAAACCGGTGTGCAGGGTAACTTCTGCGAATTTAACACCTTTGATCTCCAGGCGTTTGATCAGCTCACGGCTGAAGTGCAGACCAGCAGTCGGAGCTGCAACGGCGCCTTCATGTTTTGCGTAAACTGTCTGATAACGCTCTTTATCCTCTTCTTCAGGCTTACGCTTGATGTATTTAGGCAGCGGTGTTTCACCCAGGGTGTCCAGTACCTGCTTAAATTCATTGTCATCACCTTCGAACAGGAAGCGGATCGTACGGCCACGGGATGTGGTGTTATCAATCACTTCTGCTACCAGCGATTCATCATCGCCAAAGTATAATTTGTTACCCACCCTGATCTTACGGGCAGGATCTACGATTACATCCCACAAGCGGTTCTGCTTGTTCAGCTCACGGAGCAGGAATACTTCAATCTTTGCACCAGTCTTCTCCTTACGGCCATACAGACGAGCAGGGAATACCTTGGTGTTGTTCACCACCATTACATCCTTATCATTGAAGTAGTTGATGATATCACGGAACACCTTGTGCTCGATTTTACCGGTGGCACGGTTTACCACCATCAAACGTGCTTCATCTCTAGTCTTGGAAGGGTGCTGCGCAATCAGATTTAAAGGAAGATCGAATCTAAACTGTGATAGTTTCATATTACGGTATGAATGAATTTTAAGGCTGCAAAAGTATTGATTATTATGGAATCTATCAAAAATGATTATCTATGCATTATCGAACACTAAGTTACACATAAATATTTTTCGGTATAGAATTAATTAGCTGTCTGGTATATTCACTTTTGGGCTGCTCATACACTTCAGCGGCCTGTCCCGCTTCTTCAATCTGCCCCCGGTTCATCACCATCATCCTGTCACTGATAAAACGTACCACCGACAGATCATGGGAAATAAATATACTGGTAAATCCGAATTCCTCCCTCAGCTGCATCAACAGATTCAAAACCTGTGCCTGAATACTCACGTCCAGGGCGGCTACTGATTCGTCGCAGATAATAAAAGACGGATCCAAAGCCAATGCGCGCGCAATGACAATACGCTGTCTTTGTCCGCCGGAAAACTCATGTGGATAACGATTATAATGCTCCGGCAACAGGTTCACCTTTGCCAGCAGCTCCTTCACTCGCTCCCTTCTCCCCTGTTCCGTACCATACAATCCATGTACTTTCATGGGCTCTTCAATAGCACGACCAATGGTCATGCGTGGATTCAAGGAAGAATAGGGATCCTGGAAGATAATCTGGATATCCTTCCGCAGATCCCTCAATGCTCCTGCGGATAAGGTAGTAATGTCTTTCCCCTTATAGTAAATACTGCCGGAAGTCGGTTCTGCCAGTCTTAACAAGGTTCTTCCCAGTGTAGTTTTTCCACATCCGGACTCCCCTACAAGTCCCATAGTTTCCCCTTCCCTGACGTCAAAACTGACGCCGTTGACGGCTTTCGTCCAGGAAAGGACTTTCCCAAAGATGTTCTTCCTGGCAGGAAACCAGGTATGCAGGTCTTTTACTTCCAGTAAAAGCGGCCGTTGTGCCAGCATGGCTTCCCTGCCGGCAATCAGTTCCTGCGGGACCTCCAGACTATGTACAAACGCCTTTATCTCCTGCGCCTTCTCCACGATCTCTCCCTGCGGGTCTATTTCCATAAAGTCGCGGGTGACGGGCAAACGGAACAACCTTTTATCTAATGGCGGACGACAAGCCAGCAACCCCTTCGTATAAGGATGCTGCGGATGCGTGAACAGCTGTGCCACGCTCCCTTCCTCTACAATACGGCCCTTATACATCACCGCTACCCGGTCAGCTATTTCTGCAATAACCCCCAGGTCATGCGTAATAAAGATCACACTCATGCCCGTCTGCCGTTGCAGCTCTTTCAGCAGTTCAAGTATCGTTTTCTGTACGGTGACATCTAATGCAGTGGTGGGTTCGTCAGCAATGAGCAGGCGGGGCTGACAACTGATGGCCATAGCAATCATGACCCTTTGTTTTTGTCCGCCGGAAAGCTGATGTGGATAACGTTCCATCATCAACTCAGGATCAGGCAGGCGTACCTGTTTAAACAGGGCCAGGGTTTGCAGTCTCGCTGCTTCCCTGTTCATCAATCTTTTATGGAGTAAGAGTGCTTCCATCACCTGATGCCCGCAGGTATGCAGCGGATTCAGGGATGTCATCGGTTCCTGGAAGATCATCGCAATCTCGTTGCCACGCCAGGAACGCATTTCAATTTCAGACAAACGTGTGATATCTGTTATCGGCATTTTACTGCCTGACAGATGGTATTGCAGACTACCTCCGCTGATCCGGCCGGGATGCTGCAACAGCCGCATCAGGGAAAGGGCTGTTACTGATTTACCGGAACCGGATTCTCCGACAATACCAACGATCTCACCGGGCATAATATCCAGTGAAATACCATTGACAGCAGGTGTGCTGCCGAAGGAAACCATCAGGTCGCGGATGGATAAAAGTGGCTGCTGCATATTGAGGAACAGACGGCTTTAAAACAGCAGGTGTTTCACTGTCTGGTGACTATTAATCAGATTTTTCAGCGAATCGATACCGATACGGATATGTCTTTCCACATATTCAGTCGTCACTCTGCGATCACTATCTTCTGTTTTCACACCTTCCGGAATCATTGGCTGATCAGATACAAGCAGCAATGCGCCTGTAGGTATTTTGTTAAAGAAACCAACAGAGAAAATAGTGGCTGTTTCCATATCGATGGCCATCGCACGGATACGTTCCAGGTAGCGTTTGAATTCCACATCATGCTCCCATACACGACGATTCGTACTGTAACAGGTACCTGTCCAGTAATCGCAGCCATATTCACGGATGGTGGTGGATATTACTTTTTGCAAAGCAAATGATGGCAGGGCCGGCACTTCTGCAGGGAAGTAGTCATTGGAAGTACCCTCGCCACGGATCGCAGCGATCGGCAATATCAGGTCACCGATGTTATTTTTCTTTTTCAGACCACCGCATTTTCCCAGGAAAAGCACCGCTTTGGGATGAATCGCACTGAGTAAGTCCATTACAGTAGCAGCACCGGGACTACCCATACCAAAATTGATGATCGTAATGTCATCTGCAGTAGCGCATTGCATCGGCCGGCCTTCACCTACGATAGTGGTGTTATGCCATTCTGCGAAATAATTAAGATAGTTACTAAAGTTCGTGAGCAGGATGTGAGAACCGAAATTCTCCAGTTTTTCTCCGGTGTAGCGGGGGAGCCAGTTAGCTACAATTTCTTCTTTTGTCTTCATAGCCTTTTGACAAACGAATATACGGAAAAAACTCTGAAGTCCCATGTCACCGGACCTGTAATACCTTTGTAATAGACGCAACAGGACGTTAAATATTTGTTACCTCGTTCATCCTATAGTTACCCTTCGTTGAATGCTCCCTTTCTAAGCCAGGATGAACGAAAGATAACTATAGGATGAGTACTATAATACCCTGTCGTTAATAGCCTACTATAGATATCTTTGCGGCATGATCGCGATCGAATTTCCCACCCCTGATTTCAAAATTGTAAAGGAGAATGATAAAACACTCATTTTCGACCGTTTCCGGAAGCGATATGTCATATTAACCCCTGAGGAATGGGTACGGCAGAACATTCTCAATTACCTGGTAAAAACACTGGGCTACCAGGCTTCCCTGATAGGCGTAGAAAAGGAAATCTACCTGGGAGAGCTGAAAAAAAGATGTGATATTGTTGTGTATAACAGGGCAATGCAACCCTGGATGATCATAGAATGTAAGGAAATGGAGGTGCAGTTGACGCAGGCTGTACTGGAGCAGATCATCCGTTATCATATGGTGTTGCCGGCAGCCTACCTGGTGATCACCAACGGGGTTAATACCTTCTGTTGTCAGCATATGGTGGCGGAACAGGAATGGCAGTTCATTTCGCAGTTACCGGCTCATTTATAATACTATTTTCACAATTCTGCAAAAACAAGCCTTTCTTGGCGGATAATTCCGCCTGATCCCAGTATGATGGAGGACGTATACATGCCGTATACGCGGAGATAAGGTGGACTTGAGGTGGACCTGATCGGGCATTAACAGGGAGAATATAGTACCATATAAAAGGGGATACCGGCTGGTATCCCCTTTCTAAAACAATTATGTGAAGCAGACATCAAGGGAAGATACCCAGCTGATCGTAAGCAGCACCTACTTTATCAATAGCGCATACATAAGCAGCGGTACGCATATCATGGATGTCTTTGTGGTTCATCATGATGGTACGCACTTCATGTAATGCAGCGTGCATGGTTTCTTCCAGACCGGAATACACCAGATCTACCTCATCAGCACCGTGTGCAATGAACTTTCTTTCTCTGTCGGATACGGATTTACCGGTAAGGTCTTCGATCACGCTCAGGATGTGAATGTTCATATTTTCGTCGAAGCGTTTGCCCAGACGGCCATAACGTACGTGGCTAAGGTTTTTTAACCATTCAAAGTAAGAAACGGTTACACCACCTGCGTTCAGGAACATATCCGGCACAACGATCACACCTTTCTGGTTCAGGATTTCGTCAGCTTCCGGTGTAATAGGACCGTTTGCAGCTTCACCGATGATCTTTGCCTTGATACGAGGCGCATTTTCTTTATGGATGACATTTTCCAGCGCGGCAGGGATCAGGATATCGCAATCCATTTCCAGACCTTCTGCATTGTTTTTCAATGTAGTAGCACCTGGGAAATTAACGATAGAACCTGTTTCATTTCTGTGCTTCAGTACTGCATCAGGATCCATACCTTTATCGCTGTACAGTGCACCATCCCACTCAATCAGACCAACGATCACCGCGCCTGCTTCATGAAAATATTTAGCGGCATGGTAACCCACGTTACCCATACCCTGTACAATTACTTTTTTACCGATGATACCTGGTTCCAGACCAAGACGCTGCATATCTTCTTTGATATTACACAGCTCCTGGAGACCATAGAATACACCGAGACCAGTAGCTTCTTTACGACCACGTACACCACCCTGAGAAACCGGTTTACCTGTTACGCAACCGTAACCGTCGATCTCTCCGGGACGGAGGCTCATGTAAGTATCGAGGATCCAGCTCATTTCCCTTTCGCCGGTACCATAGTCCGGAGCAGGAACGTCTACGCCCGGGCCGATGAAGTTTTTCTTAACAAGTTCCGCAGTGTAACGGCGGGTGATGTTTTCTAACTGGAACGGGGAATAGTTACGTGGATTGATCTTAATACCTCCTTTGGCTCCACCGAAAGGAACGTTAACGATAGCGCATTTGTAAGTCATCAATGCTGCCAGGGCCATTACTTCGTCCTGGTTTACAGCATCGCTGAAACGGATACCACCTTTACAAGGCAGTTTGTGGTGAGAGTGCTGAACGCGGTAGGCTTCTATTACTTCGATCGTGTCACCTACGCGTACCGGGAATTTCATACGGTACACGGCATTACAGGCTTTGATCTGTTCCAGAATGCCCTTTTCCCATTTCGTGAATTTTGCGGCTTTGTCAAAACTTCTTTCAACGCTCTGAAAGAAGTCATAATGTTGCTCTTGCGCCATAGACAATTGTTTTGGTAATATATATATGTAGTTGGACTTATTTGCCCTGCAAACTGTTATCTCTTTGTTCCAGCTTGCTGATCTTTCTGTCCAGTGCTATTAAAAATATAACAATCCCGATAAAGATGATCAGCAGCACACCTACTATCACATAGATCTTGCCATTGCTGCGAAAAAATTCGTTGACAGGTCCTGTCTCTGTATTCTGATTTTGATTTTCCTGTGCATTAGCAAACAGGGAAATGAGTAACAGCAGGCAGGTACAGCAGAAAGAAAACGCTTTGTTGATCATTTAAAAATATTTTTTAGCTCTAATTTTTTGTACCGTACAAGCAGTGTGTAAATCCATACACTCAGCAGGGTCCAACCAATGAAGGCAGGATAGAGAACCCATTTCATGTGGTTGTCGGTGTCACTGGATGCAAATCCAGGCGTGGTGGCGCTTCCGGGATGCAGGGAATCGACCATGCGCGGGATGATATACGTTAAGGGAATCAACAAAGCAAATGCGAAAATGTTAAACACGGCAGAGATCCTCGCACGCTTATCGATGTCCGGAATGGACAAACGTAATACGAGGTAAGCCATATAGATCATGAGTGCGACAGCCGTCAGCATCTGTTTAGGATCGCGGGTAAAGGAACCACCCCAGGTATAGGTCGCCCATAATGTACCCGTGGCGAAGCCCAGGATGCCATAAAACACCCCAACACTCGCAGCAGAACTTGCGTATGCATCTCTACGAAGATCGTATTTAGAAAGATAGAGAACGGAATTGATCACGGAGATAGTGAACATGGTATACATGCATATCCACATGGGAACGTGAAAGAAAAGGCCGCGGGAAGACTGCCCGTTTGTGCCGATAATCGGTATCTCAATAGTAAATCCTGCGATGATAACGTATACGAGGATAATTACTGCTAGAGCTTTCCACCAATGCTTTGCCATTTTAAACCAACTATATTGGGGGCAAACCTACAGGTTTTATCACTAATCACAAAATTCAGTAACCTGTTTCCCGTCATCCTTACAACTGTTGCTAATCTTTCCACAAGAAAGGAAATAACACTAAGGACAGGGCAATGATTAATATATCCATGCTGCCCATCATCAGGAACATCTTGGGCAAACCTGGTTGATAAACCGTTATAAAAGAAGACTTTGCAATATTGGAGAGCAGCATCAGCAAAGGAAGCATTATCGGGAAACCCATAATCGCCATCAGCGCCGCATTCTGATTAGCCTGGGCTGCAATAGCCGCCAGCATCGTAAAAAGCAGAGAAAGACTGATCCCTCCCAGGAGAATTACCCCCAGGAAATACCAGAAACTGGTCACGGGATTGCCCAGGAATAGCATACAACATCCCATGGTAATTAATGTCATCACTGACATGAGTATGATATTGTAGATCAGTTTGGCCGCAATAAAACTACGGGGATGTACCAGAGAATAGAAGTATAAAAGACGGCCCCTGTTTTCCTGCACAAAACTTTTAGCAATCGCGTTCACCGCCACAAACAGCTGCACCACCCAGAACAGGGCATTCCAGATCTTTTCTTCCGGTTTGTCAATCATCAGATTTATTACAAACACGGTAGATATAATATATAGGAGGATACCATAAAAGGCATATTTCTGTCGTAATTCGAGCAAAATGTCCTTTTTTACTAAGGTAAGTGTTTGTCTGAAGGCACTGGATTTCATGAGGTGGCAAAGATAGTAGAATCACTTATATTCGCTTCCATGAAAAAAATACTGGTAGCCAACCGTGGTGAAATTGCACTGCGGATTATGCGATCTGCCCGGGAAATGGGGATCGCGACAGTAGCTGTATATTCCGAAGCCGACCGTTCAATGCCTTTCGTGCAGTATGCGGACGAGGCGGTATGTATAGGTCCGGCACCCTCCAGCCAGTCCTACCTGCTGATCGATAAGATCATCGGCGCAGCCCGGCAAACCGGCGCAGACGCCATCCACCCCGGTTATGGTTTCCTCAGCGAGAATGCACGTTTTTCTCAGGCCGTTAAAGATGCCGGACTCACTTTCATCGGCCCCAGCGCATCTGCCATCGAAATGATGGGTAGCAAGCTGGCGGCTAAACAGGCCGCCCAGCGCTTTGGAGTACCTATGGTACCTGGTACGGAAACGCCTTTACGCAGTCTGGAAGAAGCCAGAGAAGTGGTACAGAAGACCGGTTTCCCGATCCTGATCAAGGCGTCGGCCGGTGGCGGCGGTAAGGGAATGCGGGTGGTAAACGCTCCTGAAGAACTCGAGGAACAGATCAGACTGGCCAAAAGTGAAGCCATGAACGCCTTCGGAGACGATGCCGTATTCATTGAAAAATATGTGGGTTCCCCACGCCATATAGAAATTCAGGTACTGGGCGACCAGCACGGAAACTATGTCTATCTATTTGAACGTGAGTGCTCTATACAGCGCAGACACCAGAAACTCATAGAAGAAGCACCTTCTTCCTGCCTGACGCCCGACATCCGGGAAGCCATGGGTAATTGTGCCCTGGACGTAGCCCGTGCCTGCCAGTATTACGGCGCCGGCACTGTCGAATTTCTTGTAGACGAAAAGCTGAAATTCTATTTCCTGGAGATGAACACCCGTCTGCAGGTAGAACATCCTGTAACAGAAATGATTACCGGACTGGACCTGGTCAAGGAACAGATCAGGGTAGCCAGGGGAGAAAAATTGTCTTTCAGTCAGCAGGATCTCAAAATAAACGGACACGCCATCGAACTGCGCGTTTGTGCAGAAGACCCGGCCAATAACTTCCTTCCGGATACCGGTACACTAACGACGTATGTTCGTCCGCAGGGATACGGTGTACGCGTAGATGATGGTTATGAACAAGGCATGGACATTCCGATCTACTACGATCCTATGATTGCCAAGCTGATAGCATGGGGCGCAAACCGGGAAGAAGCCCGCGAGCGTTTGTTACGCGCTATCGCTGAATACCAGGTGAAAGGCATCCGCACCACATTGCCGTTCGGCCGCTGGGCACTACAACAGCCTGCATTTATTGAAGGCGCTTTTGACACAAACTTTATCGGAAAATACTTTACACCACAATCACTGGACCAGAGAGATCCCGAGGCGGCAAAGGCGGCAGCTATCCTGGCGGTACAGGTATGGCAGGAACAACAGCGTCGGATCAGGCAGCAACCTTTGAACGGGCAGCCAAAACTTTGGAAAAACAGGAAATTGTTAAGATAATCCAAAAGCGCAATACAGTAACGGTAAAACTGACTAGTTTTGCCCTGTACAACTATTTTATGAAAAGGTTCATTTTATTGGTGCTAGATTTTTTTTACCAGCCGTTTGCGAAGCTAATGCCGCTGCAGACCTTCCGTTACCTCGCCTGTGGCAGTGGTAATACGGCTATGGATATCCTATTGTATTACGTCAGTTTTCACTTTATACTGCACGAAACCCCGGTACAATTCAGCATCTTCACCATCAGTGCGCACATTGCCGCATTGTTTATGGCGATGATCGTGACATTCCCGACAGGGTTCCTGTTGAGCAAGTTTATCGTATTCTCAGAATCCAACCTGAGAGGACGTGTACAACTGGTAAGGTATTTCATGCTGGTAGGCATCTGCATCTGTCTGAACTACGGTTTCATGAAGTTGTTCGTAGAGTATTTTCATATCTACCCGACCATTTCTAAAGTACTGACAACCATATTCGTAGTGGGATTCAGTTACCTGACACAGAAGAAATTCACCTTCAAGGTCAAGGCAAGCGCCTGAGCCGTTTAACATATTTGAAAAAGACCGCCTCTATGGGGCGGTCTTTTCTTTTATACCTTACAAGGGTCTGCTTTTTCACACCATACAGGATAATCCACATAGCCCTTATCTCCTCCCTGATAAAAAGTGTCCACATCTCCCGGACTTAAAGGCTGATTTTGCCTGAAACGTTCCACCAGGTCCGGATTGGCGATAAACGGACGACCAAATGCCACCAGATCCACCAATCCTGCCTGTAGTAAAGCTTCAGCAGAAGCTTCCGTTTGCGTACCCGCGACGATCAACAGCTTACTGAAATGACTTCTCAGATCCCTGATATAGTCTGCTGTAATGGATGGCTGTCCGTTCAATGGTTGACTGGACAGGTGGATATAAAGAATACCCATTTCCTCCAGCGCAGCCGTAATATGTTGATGAGTTGCCAGTTCCTCCGTATAGGCAGGCAGGTCATTGAGTACGGCAAAAGGTGATAAACGGATACCTGTACGCTCCTTCCCTATTGCGTCAGCAATACCCTGCGTCACTTCCAGCAGGAAACGCGCACGGTTAGCGATAGATCCGCCGTATTGGTCTGTTCTCTGATTGGTATGCGGATGCAGGAACTGTTCTATGAGAAAACCATGTGCACCATGTACTTCAACCCCATCAAAACCTACTTCTATCGCGTTTAAAGCTGCCTTTACAAAAGCCTGTACCGTTTCCTGCGTTTCAGCAGTGCTGAGTTCCAAGGGGGCTGGTATAGATAAATGTAGATCTCCGGGAACGCGCATTTCTCCTGCTGCTCTTACAACAGAAGGTGCTACCAGTTGCGCACTGTTTTCGTGATTAAGCGGATGACCAATACGGCCTGTATGTACCAGCTGAATAAAGATCTTACCATTGGCTGCATGGACTTCCTCTACCACCTTTTTCCAGGCTGCTTTCTGCTCTTCATTATAAATACCCGGTGCGTCCAGGTACCCGATACCATTGGCTGCTACCGCACTATTTTCTGCAATGATCAAACCAGCGCCTGCTCTTTGTCCGTAGTAAATATGTGCCGTTGCACCAGGTACGCCGTTAGAAGAACGTCTTCTGCTCATGGGCGCCATCACTACCCTGTTTGAAAATGTGAGGGATGGGGTGATCAATGATGTCAGCAGTTTCTTTTCTGAGTTCATATGCTATTCTTTTGTACCTCAAAATTACCTGCGCCCGGTTCGGGGGAACAGTGACAAAGCGGGGTTTTTCCTGTAAATTGGCAGGTATGGAACAGAAAGTACTTTACGAACCTTTTGAATTGTATGTATCAGATATGGAGTGCTGGGAACAGCGACCGCTGGTCTATCATTTCTTTGAGATCGTACAGATACTGGAGGGAGAAGGCGACCGTATCACGAACATGAATACCTTTCCGTATCACAAGGGAAGTATCTTTCTGTTTACGCCAAGGGACTGCCGGGGCTTTGATATAAAAACAGCCACCCGTTTCTGTTCGATCCGTTTTTCAGAAGGCTTTCTGGGTAAATGTAAGACACCACAGGACAAAGCACGTATTGCACAATGGCTGAAACAGCTGGAACATATCTTCTTTCACCATAACCGTTTCCAGGAGTTACTGGTAAAGCAGCCGGGAGATTGCCAGATGATCAAGATGCTGATGGAGAATATGGTCAGTGAATACGAACAGCGGCAGCCTTACCGGGAAGAAAATCTCCAACATTTCGTAACACTGCTATTGAATATACTTGCCCGTAATGTGGCTGACAGTGCGGCTGGCGGCAACAGCGAAGAACTATCTGAACCACTGATAGACAGGATCTTACTACATATCCGGCAACATATTGCCGACCCTGAACAATTAAGGGTTGAGCAGCTGGCCGCTTTATTCAATCTTTCGGAGAATTATGTGGGTGAATATTTCAGGAAGTTCACAGGCGAGAGTCTGCAACATTACATCACACATTACAGGATGAAACTGGTGCAGCAGCGACTGGCCTATAGTGCGCTTACAGTGAGCCAGATTGCGGGTGAGCTGGGATTCACAGATGAAAGTCATCTGAGCCGGCAGTTTAGAAAGTATAATGGGGTGAGTCCGGCGAAGTATAGGAAAGAATTAGGAATTAGGAATTAAGAATTAAGAATTGGAATGCAGCGGAGATCGATAAGGAGGAATTATTGAGGGGGGGATTATTGAGGGGGATTATTGAGGGGGATTATTGAGGGGGGATTATTGAGGGGGGGATTATTGAGGGGGGGATTATTGAGGGGGGGATTATTGAGGGGAATTATTGAGGGGGAATAAAAAAAGCGTCCCTTTGAGAGGAACGCTTTTCAGTATTATTCAACACCTTCGTAATAACAGTGCCGGCATCGTGGTTCGTAGAGATCTGTTTCTCCCAATAACACGGTATGACTGTCTTTACTTTTGCGGTAAGAGTAGTTGGCGATATTGCCGCATTTCACACATATCGCGTGTAGTTTGGTAATATAGTCGGCTTTGGCCAGCAGGAAGGGCATTTGTCCGAATGGTTTACCCAAAAAATCCATATCCAAACCGGCAACGATCACCCTGATCCCTCTCAGGGCCAGTTGATCGCATACTTCAGGCAATTCTCCATCAAAAAACTGCGCTTCATCAATCCCCACAACATCTACTTCCTGCGCGAGCAGCAGGATCTGCTGTGAATTTTCCAGCGGCGTGCTGATGATACGACTTTCATCGTGAGACACAATATGTTGTACATCATATCGTGTATCTATCATCGGTTTAAAGATTTCCACTTTCAAATTGGCTATCCGGGCCCGTTTCAATCTTCTGATCAATTCCTCCGTTTTTCCGGAAAACATTGAGCCGCAGATCACTTCTATCCAACCCCTTCGCCCTCCCGCAAGAGAAGGTTCAATAAACATATCTTAGTATTTTGATTTACAAGTAATTAAAAAGCTCTAACTTTATGCAAATAAAATAAATTCCCCCATATCGCGTTAACAATTAAGGCATGGAACGCATTTTGCTTTCAATTTATTTTTTTACTGCTATGGAAAAAATAAGTGCATTAATTGATAAGTTACAGGAACTAAAGAATTCAAATGCTGGCTTACAGTCCATTTCTTACTATGTGCAACTGCTGCAGGCTGAAATTCTGCACGCAAGAACCCTGGAAAGAGAGCAGGAACGCGCACAACAGAAAAAACAGGATCGCCATATAGCCGTGATTCTCCCGACAGCTCCGCTTACCACAGGAACAGGTCCGGCCACTATTACAGTAGAAACACCTGTAGCGACATCACCCGAACCAATTGTACAGGAAGAACGCCCACAACCCGTTCCAGTACCCGCAGCTGCTCCAGCTGCCGCATCTACGTTGACTTTACCGCGTCATCATACGTCTATGCCCAAACCGGTTGAGCCAATGCCTGCTCCCAAATCTGAAGCAATACCAGAAGAAAGGAAACCAGCTTTCATCACGATATATGGTAACTCCCAATCTCAGCAACAGGTAACTCCGGCGACTGCTCCCGTAGTCAACGGAAACGGAGAAAAGGCATATAAGCCTGAAACCAATGGTGTACGCAAGGAGCTGAAAGAGCTGAATCAGCTGGTAGCTCAGAGTTCGACTTCCCTGAATGACCGCTGGCGGCAGAGTCATGCTGAGGTGGCAGACAGACTGGGAGATATGCCTGTGAAGGATCTGCGTCAGGCCATCGGCATCAATGACAAGTTTCAGTTTATCCAGGAATTATTCCGTGGGGATGTGGATACCTATGAACGTTCTGTAAGGACGATCAATGAATTACATTCTTTACAGGAAGCTGAATACTGGATAGAAAGAGAACTGAAGATCCGCCAGGGATGGGATGACGAAAACCGTACTGTAAGACAATTCTACAACCTTGTTAAGAAGCGTTTTTCCTGAATATAGCGTAGTACCTTACCGGTAGCGCCTTTATTATCAGCAACATATTTTTTTGCCTGTGCTCCTGTATGCAAACAGGAATCATTGTCCTGCAGGAGTTTCTCCAACTGTACATCAAGGGTTTGCAGATCATGAATACTGATGCCACCACCGGCCGCAATCAATGCTGCCGCTTCAGGAAATTTATGGAATATGGGGCCGAATACCACCGGTTTCCCATAAGTGGCGGGTTCCAGTATATTATGAATACCGTCTTTTCCAAAGCCGCCGCCCACATAGGTGACAGTGGCATAACGATATAGCGCCGACAACATTCCCACATTATCTATCAGCAAGACTTTTCCCTCTTTTCCGGGTTGTTTCACCCAATCAGTATAAGGTATAGCCGCTGGAAACAGTGCCAGCAGTTTATTGATATGGGCGGACTCTATTTCATGTGGTGCAATGATCAGGCAACGGCCTTCCCGGGACTGTTTTTTCCACCAGTCGGCCAGTAAGGTTTCATCCTCTTCCCAGGTACTGCCGGCAATAATTGCCTGCCGCGTACCTATAAACGCAGCGATACCGGGTACCTCTCTGTTCTCTTCCTGTAAGGCCCATACCCTGTCAAAGCGGGTATCGCCGGCCAGGGCTACATTCGCAATGCCTGCCTGTTCCAGCAATTGTACGGATTCCTTATTCTGCACAAAAATGTAGGTCAGCTGTTGCAGCAAACGGCGGAACATGCCGCCATATGGCTTAAAAAACAGTTGTCCGGGCCTGAATATACCCGATACCAGCAGCACCGGCACTTTTTCCCTGTGCAGGGCGGTCAGCATATGGTACCAGAACTCATATTTAATAAAAATGGCCAGTGACGGTCTGACCAGTCTGATAAAATCCCGGGCATTCTGCCGGGTATCCAACGGTAAATAGCATACGTGATCAGCGCCCGGATAGTCTTTACGGACCTCATATCCTGAAGGGGAAAAGAAGGTCAGCAGTATTTTGCAACCGGGGTATTCCTGCCGGATGGCTTCCAGGACGGGGCGCCCCTGTTCAAATTCTCCCAGGGAGGCGGCATGTATCCAAACGATGGGACCGCCTACGGGCAGGTGCTGTTCTAAGGATTGCCGCCAGTTGCGGCGACCATCCACCCAGCGGCGGGCTTTGGCATTCCCTGTAGTGGCGGCCAGCCCTACAGCAGCCCTGTAACCTCTTATTCCCAGATCATATATTATAGTGCTTGCCGGCATGCCTGAACGTACTTTTACTGTTTTTTGGATCAGGCGCAAAGATACTGCCCTTCCTATGTCAAAATTTGTAAATTTGCTCACTTTAAACAAAATATCTATCCCACTCATGGTTCCTATTCAAATGGTGGATTTAAAACGCCAATACTTGAAAATAAAGCCGCAGGTTGACGCTGCGATGACCGAAGTGCTGGAAAATGCTGCTTTTATCAATGGCGCACCTGTACAACAATTCACCAATGCACTGCAGAGTTACCTCGGTGTTAAACATGTGATTCCTTGTGCCAATGGTACCGACGCTCTGCAAATTGCGATGATGGCATTAGATCTGGCTCCCGGTGATGAAGTGATTACTCCTTCCTTTACGTTTATCGCGACAGCAGAGGTGATTGCATTGTTACGTCTGAAACCTGTGTTTGTAGATGTAGATCCAAAGACGTTCTGTCTTGATCCTGAGCAGGTAGAGAAAGCGATCACCCCTAAAACAAAGGCGATCGTTCCGGTGCACCTGTACGGCCATGCGACTGATATGGAACCGCTCATGGCAATCTCCGGAAAATATAATATTCCTGTTATTGAAGACAATGCGCAAGCTATCGGTGGTCATTATACCTTCGCTGATGGCAGCAAAAAGATGTTGGGAGCCATCGGCCAGATAGGCTGTACTTCCTTCTTCCCTTCCAAGAACCTGGGATGTTACGGAGATGGCGGGGCACTCTTCACCAATGACGATGCGCTGGCTGCTAAAATCAGAATGGTTGCCAACCACGGACAATCAGCACGTTACTATCATGATGTAGTAGGTGTAAACTCCCGTCTCGATACCTTACAGGCAGTGGTCCTCAATATCAAATTGCCGCTACTGGACGAATATATCAAAGCCCGCCGTGCGGTGGCTGATGCATATGATGCCGGATTTGCCGGTATCCCTGAAATCACTACTCCATTCAGAGCGAGCAACAGTTATCATGTGTATCATCAATATACCCTGCAACTGAATGGTGCAGATCGTTACGCGTTACAACAATACCTCCAGGAAAAAGGGGTTCCTGCGATGATTTACTACCCTGTACCAGCACACCGCCAGAAAATGTTCGAGGACTTCGGCGGAGCTGCCTTCAATCTTCCTGTTACAGATGACCTGACTTCTAAGGTCATTTCCTTACCAATACATACTGAAATGGATGCAGATCAGCTCCAATACATCATCGATTCAGTTAAATCATTCTTAAATCAAAACTCCAAATGAAAATTACAGTAGTAGGCACAGGTTACGTGGGACTAGTGACCGGCACTTGTTTTGCAGAAACGGGCAATGACGTTACCTGCGTTGACATCGACGTGAACAAGGTCAATAAACTTTCCAACGGACAGATCACCATTTACGAACCAGGACTCGAAAAACTGTTCGAACGTAACCTGAAGGAAGGACGTTTACACTTCACAACAAGTCTCGCGGAGGGTGTCGCCCACGGAGATGTTATATTCCTTGCCTTGCCTACTCCTCCGGGAGAAGACGGATCTGCTGATCTGTCCTACATTTTACGTGTAGCGGATGATATGGGTAAAATCATCACTGATTATAAAGTGATCATCGATAAAAGTACCGTACCGGTAGGTACCGCTGAACTGGTACATGCGGCGATCGCAAAGAACTGTTCTCATCCTTTTGACGTAGTTTCCAATCCGGAATTCCTGCGTGAAGGTGTGGCAGTAGACGACTTTATGAAACCTGACCGTGTTGTGATCGGTACGCGCTCTGAAAGAGCGCGTAAAGTAATGGGCGACCTGTTTGCTCCATTTGTACGTCAGGGTAATCCGATCCTGTTCATGGATGAAAAATCTGCTGAACTGACCAAATACGCAGCGAACTCATTCCTCGCTACCAAGATCTCTTTCATGAACGAAATAGCGATCCTGTGTGAGAAACTCGGCGCTGACGTTGACATGGTACGCAGAGGCGTAGGTAGTGACGACAGGATCGGTAAACGCTTCCTGTTCCCTGGTATCGGTTATGGCGGCAGCTGCTTCCCTAAAGACGTACAGGCACTGGTGAAATCATCAGAAGATGCAGACTACGATTTCAAAATACTGAATGCAGTGATGGACGTGAATGAGCGCCAGAAACTGTTCCTCATGCCGAAAATCAGCGCATGGTTTAACAATGACCTGAAAGGCAAACATTTCGCACTGTGGGGACTGGCATTCAAACCTAATACAGACGATATCCGTGAAGCACCGGCGTTATATATGATCGACGCACTCGTGGCTGCCGGAGCAACCGTTTCTGTATTTGATCCGGAAGCAAGCAGCAACGTTGAACGCCTGATCGGTAATAAAGTAACTTATGCAACTAACCAGTACGATTGCCTGGTGAATGCAGATGCACTGATTATTGCCACAGAATGGAGCGTGTTCAGAACACCTGATTTCGATAAAATCGGCAGTACGCTGAAAAACAAGGTCATATTCGACGGAAGAAACCTGTTTGATGTATTCAGGATGGAAGAACTTGGCTACCATTATGAAAGCGTAGGACGCGCGGCTACAAACAATTAATTATCATCACCCCTATCAATGCCTGTTAATATGAAAAGAGTTCTGATTACCGGCGCAGCCGGCTTCCTGGGTTCACACCTCTGTGATCGTTTCATCGCCGAAGGATATCGGGTAGTGGGAATGGATAATCTCCTGACCGGCAATATCAAAAACATAGAACATCTCTTTCCTTTACCGGAATTTGAATACTATCACCATGATGTAAGCAAATTTGTACACGTACCAGGCGACCTGGATTACATCTTACATTTTGCATCACCGGCAAGTCCGATCGACTATCTGAAAATGCCTATCCAGACATTAAAGGTAGGTTCACTCGGTACACACAATCTGCTGGGTCTTGCCAAAGAAAAAAAGGCACGCATCCTGGTGGCATCCACTTCTGAAGTGTATGGCGACCCTAACGTACATCCGCAGCCGGAAGAGTACTGGGGTAACGTAAACCCGGTTGGTCCGCGTGGTGTATATGACGAAGCAAAACGCTTCATGGAGTCTATCACCATGGCATATCATAACTTCCATAATGTTGATACCAGGATCATCAGGATCTTCAACACTTATGGTCCGCGTATGCGACTCAACGACGGTCGTGCATTACCTGCATTTATGAGCCAGGCGCTGACGGGTCAGGATCTGACCGTTTTTGGCGATGGTTCTCAAACCCGTTCATTCTGTTATGTATCTGACCTGGTAGACGGCATTTACCGCTTATTACTGAGCGACTACCACCTGCCGGTGAATATCGGTAACCCTTCGGAGATCACCCTGCTGGAATTTGCAGAAGAAATTCTCGCACTGACCAACAGCAAGCAGAAGATCGTATTCCAACCGCTTCCAAAAGATGATCCGAAGCAGCGAAAACCAGATATCACCAAGGCACAGGAACTGCTAGGATGGGCGCCGAAAGTAGATAGGAAAGAAGGACTGAAGGTGACTTATGAATACTTCAAAGAAGCATTAAATAAATAATTCGTTTTTGCATGAACCACTGTCGTTAAAAGCAGTGGTTCATTTGCAATTTATACATTGTCTGTAATTAAATAATCATTATGCACAACACCATACTCATCACCGGTGGCGCTGGTTTTATAGGCTCCCATGTCGTGAGATTATTTGTGAATAAGTACCCTCATTATCAGATTGTCAATCTGGATGCGCTGACTTATGCAGGCAATCTTGAAAACCTCAAAGATATTAAGGACAAGTCCAATTATACCTTTGTGAAAGGTGATATTACGGATGAAGCATTCATAGATGAACTGTTTACAACCTACTCTTTTGATGGCGTAATCCATCTGGCAGCAGAAAGCCACGTGGACAGGTCTATCATGGACCCGCTGGCATTCATCAAAACTAACGTATTGGGTACCGCTACCCTGCTGAATGCAGCCCGCAAATACTGGAAAGACAATTACGAAGGGAAACTGTTCTACCATGTATCTACAGATGAAGTATATGGCAGTCTGGGCGACGAAGGTTTCTTTACCGAGGAAACCGCTTATGATCCCCGCTCTCCGTATTCTGCATCCAAAGCAAGCTCCGATCACTTCGTGATGGCATATTATCACACGTATCACCTGCCTGCGATCATCTCCAACTGCTCCAACAACTACGGATCACACCATTTCCCGGAAAAGTTAATTCCGCTGGCGATCCACAATATCAAAAATAACAAGCCGGTACCTGTATATGGTAAAGGTGAGAATGTACGCGACTGGCTGTTTGTAGAAGACCACGCCCGGGCTATCGACACGATTTTCCATAATGGCCGCTTGGGCGAAACCTATAACATCGGTGGTTTCAATGAATGGAAAAACATCGATCTGATTAACCTGCTGTGCATTGTCATGGATAAAAAACTGGGCCGTGCTCCGGGTACCTCCGCACAACTGATCACTTTTGTGAAAGACCGCGCAGGACACGATCTCCGTTACGCCATTGACGCTACCAAACTCAATAAAGAACTGGGCTGGGCGCCTTCCCTTCAGTTTGAAGAAGGCCTGGAAAAAACCGTTGAATGGTACCTTACCAACGAAGAATGGCTCGACCACGTCACCAGCGGCGCATACCAGGAATATTACAGTGACCAGTATCAAAAGAGATAATCAACTATATGCCTTTTACTGAAACAGGGATCCCTGATCTGTTAGTATATGAACCACGGGTATTCAACGATAACCGTGGCTATTTTTTTGAGAGTTACAGCGAACAGGCTTTCCTGCAACAGGGCCTGCAACTGAAATTCGTACAGGATAACCAGGCAAGGTCCACTTATGGCGTACTGAGAGGTTTACATTACCAGCAGGAGCCACATGCACAGACCAAACTGGTAAGAGTCCTGGAAGGTCGTATTATCGACGTAGCAGTAGATATCCGCAAGGGCTCTCCAACCTACGGTAAGGTATTCACCATCGAACTGAGTGCGGAAAACAAAAAGCAGCTGCTGGTACCGAAAGGATTTGCCCACGGCTATTCCGTACTGAGTGAGACCGCAGAAGTGATGTACAAGGTGGATAACTTCTATCATAAAGCCAGTGAAGGTGGTATCATTTACAATGATCCTGCCCTGAACATCGACTGGGGTATTAGTCTGACAGATGCGCTGGTATCAGAAAAAGACGTGATACTACCGACGCTTGAAAACTGCACGCATAACTTTGTTTACAATTCAGATAAGTAATGAAAAATATTCTGATAACCGGCGCCAATGGCCAGCTGGGACAGGCAATTAAAAAAGTAACTGCGGACTATCCGGGGTTTAACTTCGTATACACAGACTTCAACGAACTGGATATCACCAGTGAAGAAGCTGTCCGCAATTTTTTCTCACAGCAGGAAATACATGCCTGTGTTAACTGCGCAGCATATACTGCTGTGGATAAAGCCGAAAGTGACGAGGAATTCGCCTTCAAACTGAACTTTGAAGCAGTGCTGAACCTGGCTACCATCTGTGCTGAATACAATACGCAGTTAGTACACATCTCTACCGACTACGTATTCAACGGCCAGCAGAATGTGCCATATGTAGAAACAGATGACGCCAGTCCGAACAGCATTTACGGTAGTTCCAAACTGCGTGGTGAAGGTGCTGCCATCGGCTTCAACCCTGCTACGATCGTACTGCGTACTTCCTGGCTGTATTCCGAATTCGGCGCCAACTTCGTAAAACGTATGCGTGAGCTGATGCAGGAAAAAGAAAGTCTGAACGTCGTATTTGACCAGACAGGCACGCCTACTTATGCAGTAGACCTGGCTAAAGTAGTACTGACCGTGCTGACCAAAGTATGGGATATACCTGGCGAATATGGTGGCGTATACCACTATAGCAATGAAGGGGTAACCAGCTGGTATGATTTTGCTGTCGCGATCCGCGAACTGACCAATGCATCCTGCACGGTGGCACCGATCACTTCTGACAAATATCCGACAGCTGCCAAAAGACCTGCATATAGTGTGCTGAACAAGGAGAAAATAAAGGAAACCTTTGGTATTCAAATCCCTCATTGGAGAGAGAGCCTGAAGGAGTGTATTAAACAGCTGTAAAAATTAGGAATTACGAATTAGGAATTGAATAATTAATTCCTTCCGCAAAAGAAAAAGGCGTTCATTGATAATGAACGCCTTTTTCTTTGCCATTTATTAGAATAAGAATTGCTTTAACTGGATGTCAATTCCTTAATAATTCTTAATTCTTAATTCCTAATTCCTAATTGATATCTTACTTCTTAAAGCTCGTGATCTCCATATGTCCAACCGGATTACCATCTTTAAACGTAGCCGTCTTCACTACTCCAAAACCCGGTGCAAACCACTCTGTTGCATTCATTTCTATCGGCATGTTCATCGCCATCATTTTCAGGCCGAGATTCATCTTATAATTGATCTTATAACATTCCCAGCTGCCACCGGCAGTCGTGATTTTCTCTTTACCGGCTACCTTACGGTCGGTTACCTGGTATTGCAGACTGATATCCATACCATTAGCGTTACCGCTCATTTCAAATGAACCATTCGGCAGGGTCTGCCCTTCTTTCAAAGTAGCGGGATAGTTCAGAAATGCGCTACCGTCTGACTCCATCTTCATGTCTTTCAGCTGCGGCATATTCGGCAGAGACATTTTCATATCGATCATGATTTCTCCGCCGGTGCATTTGAACTTTCCTTTGCCGGATGACAGGGAGGCGCCTTTGGCGTCTTTTGTCGTCACTGTGAAGTCAGATACCGTAGAGCCCCCTTCTTTATTGACAGACAATACTTTATAAACATTCTTGGCTACAGTCGTCCCTTTAGCGTCGAACATGCTCATTTCTACCTCCGCGTTATTCAGAAGATAATAGTAGTTTTTGCAGTCCTGTGCGAATAATACATTCACCGCTGCCAGTAGCGCAGCAATTAAAAACAAGCTCTTTTTCATATGGTACTCTTTACAGAAAGATGGCGGTTTTGTCCACAATTGAATGTACGAATTTCCGGCACAATGCCCTGCTTCGTCCATATCGTTTAAAATTCTTTTCTTACGTTTGCAAAAATTATCCCAATTAATCATGAACCTGATAGAGGAATTACGTTGGAGAGGTATGGTGCAGGATATAATGCCGGGCACAGAGGAGCAATTACTGAAAGAAATGACTTCTGCTTATGTAGGATTTGACCCTACGGCAGACTCTCTTCATATAGGCAGTCTGGTACCGATCCTGCTGCTCGTACATTTACAGCGGGCCGGTCATAAGCCCTTTGCACTGGTGGGCGGCGCTACCGGTATGGTGGGCGACCCTTCCTTCAAGGCAGAAGAGCGTAAAATGCTTGACCTGGATACCCTGGCGCACAACCAGAATGGTATCAAAGCACAACTGGAGAAGTTCCTGGACTTCGATCCTGCCAGGCCGAATGCCGCTGAAATGGTGAATAACTTCGATTGGTTTAAAGATATCTCCTTCCTTGACTTCATCCGCGATACCGGTAAACACATTACCGTTAACTATATGATGTCCAAGGATTCCGTAAAAAGAAGACTGGAAGGCGACAGCGGTATGTCTTTTACCGAATTCACCTACCAGCTGATCCAGGGGTATGACTTCTATCATCTGTATACAGCGAAGAACTGTAAACTGCAGATGGGTGGTTCTGACCAGTGGGGTAACATCGTAACCGGTACTGAACTGATACGCCGTAAAGCCAATGGTGAGGCGTTTGCCTTTACCTGTCCCCTGCTGAAAAAAGCAGACGGCAGCAAATTCGGTAAATCTGAAAGAGGGAACATATGGCTGGATCCACAGAAAACGTCTCCTTACCTGTTCTACCAGTTCTGGGTAAAAACGGCTGACGAAGACGCTAAGAACTATATTAAGATATTCACCTTCCTGGGTCAGGAAGAGATCAATACACTGATCGCTGCACACGACCAGGATCCGGGTAAACGTCAGCTGCAGAAGAAACTGGCAGAAGAACTGACCGTCTTCGTACATGGTCAGACAGAGCTGGAATTTGCCCTGAAAGCATCCGATCTGCTGTTCCGCAACGATACCGCTGAAGTACTGCAATCCCTGACAGAGTCTCAGTTACTGGAGATCATGGATGGCGTACCACAGGTAGCAGTAGCTGCTGCTGACCTGGAAGCAGGCAAGGATATCCTGTCTTTCCTGGCAGAAACCAACATCCTGCCTAGTAAAGGAGAAGCCCGTAAAATGATTCAGAACAACGGTATCAGCATCAACAAGGTGAAAGTGAGCGCTATCGATAAGATGGTAGATAAGAGCCTGCTGCTGAACGACAAGTACATCCTTGTACAGAGAGGAAAAAACAACTACTACCTGGTAATTGTAAAATAAGTCTGACTTATAAACACGAGGGCTGGCGTATCTGTGATACGTCAGCCCTTTTTATTTGCCATAATAGTTCTATTCTATATCCAGTTCTCCTTTCTCGCCTTCCTCAAAGCGTCTTCCCCGGATGATTGAGGTCAGCATATTAAAGAAGATCACCATCTTGCTGGAAGAATTATCCCAGAACCAGGCCTGTTTCGTATCTACTTTCAACAGACAAAGCCGGGGATCGTCAATACCGTCGGGGAACCACGCTTCAACAGCCGGCGTCCACAACTGTTTCATTTTTTCACGGTCCAGCACGATCGATCCGATACCAAAGATGTTTAAATAAGTATTGTGCCCCGGGTGGGAATAAATCAGATTCAGCTCATTATTTTCTGAAATCTGCATCACCTGACCTGCATATTCATTGGAAAAGAACCATACATTCCCTTCTTTGTCAACGTCTACAGTTGCCATAGGTCTTGAAATAACGTGGCCGTGCTCGTCAACGGTAGTAAACATACATACCCGCACATCGTTAATCAGATCAGAGACCTTTCTGATCGCCTCTTCTCTTTTGAGGATTGCTGCCATCGAATTAATGTGTTTGTATGAAACAATAAAAATTCATGCCATATAAAAAAGAAAAAGGCCCGGTATTGTTAGTACAACACCGGGCCCCTTGCCTGTTATAAGTTTCAGCTATTTCAGTCCGTACTTATATTTATAACGCTCATATAACTGTTTGTGTTTATTATCAAGGCTAACTTCTCTTCCCTGAATAAACGCCTGCGTCACTACACTGCTACGCATATCAAGCAAATCGCCTGTACTGATAGTAATATTGGCGTCCTTACCGGTTTCCAGCGATCCGGTAATTTTATCAATACCCAGGATTTTAGCGGCATTCAGTGTAACAGCTGCCAGTGCTTCTTCCTTGGAAAGACCGTAAGTGCTGGCGGTACCTGCTTCAAAGGGCAGGTTGCGTTGCTGCCAGAACCCTTCATTACTGAGGCAAAACAGTACACCTGCCTGTTGCAGTTGTGCAGCTGTTTTATATGGCTGGTCTACATCATCATCCTGCATCACCGGCAAACTATGCGGCTGGGCAAGTACTACAGCGATGTTGTTTTGCTTCAGTACATCAGCGATCATCCAGGAATCAGCGCCACCGGCGATGACTACTTCGATACCAAATTCCTTTGCAAAGTCCACCGCTACCAGCATTTCCTTCACCAGGTTACAATGAATGAACAGCTTCTGTTGTTTAGCGAACAGTTTGCGGACTGCCTCAAACTTCAGGTTAACGGCTGTATGTTTATCCTCCTGCAGATAGGCTTTCGCCTCGCTCAGGAAGGAACGTACCTTTTCTGTTTTTTCTGCAAATTCCTCCGCCCTGTCTTTAGTGATAGAGAAGCGGCCAGGCGTAGCCGGCGGCGGCAAAAGGCTTGGCATATAGAAATGGATAGCGCCATCAGCCTTATAAGCAGCATCTTCCCAGTTCCACGCATCCAGCTGTACAACGGAAGAGGAACCAGGCATCATACCGCCTTCAGGAGTTACCTGTGCCAGCAGAATACCGTTGGAGCGAAGGGTATTGATCACTTTTGAGTCAGTGTTATAAGCCACCAGTGAGCGTACAGAAGGATTGATCTCCCCTACTTCGCTGAAGTCATTGGTAGAACGTACGGCTTCGACTTCCGTCAGACCTACGGTGGTCAGCGGAGCGATCACACCCGGATAGACATGTTTCCCTTGCAGGTCTATTACCTTCACGTCTGCAGATGGAGCAGGCAGATTACTGCCCACAGCCACGATCTTACCATTAGCGAAAGACAGGGAGCCTTTCTCGATCACCTGTCCGTTACCGATGTGAATCGTCGCATTGGTCAGGTAAACCGGCTTTACCTGCGGAGGCGCCGGGTATATTGTTTCCTGGGCCATTACGGCAGAGCAGGAAAGTGCGGTGATATATGTTAATAAACTACGTTTCATGTTGTTTGATTGATGCGTGCAGCGGTTACAATTCATTATTTCCATCTGTCAGACGTTGCTGGTGACCAGCCTGCAGATCTTCACAGTGATACATTTCCTCCCTGGAAGCAGCTGCTTTCTGTGTAGGTGTACCTTTTTTCTTCTCACTCAGCATTTTCAGCACCAGGCGGTTACGTTCAGCACTGATACGCTGACGCAGTTCCAGGTCTTTCTCACGGTCGAAATATACGATACCGTCTACCAGTGTCTTTTCCGCCTTTGCATAAATGCTCAGCGGATTGTCGTTCCAGAGTACCAGGTCGGCATCCTTACCGGTTTTGATACTACCGGTACGCTCAGCTACGTGCAACAGTTTTGCCGGGTTGATGGTCACCAGTTTCAGGGCTTCCTCTTCGGTCATATCGCCGTATTTGATGCTCTTGGCGGCTTCCTGGTTCAGTCTGCGTGCCATTTCCGCATCATCAGAGTTGATCGCTACATTCACCCCTACGCGTTGCATGATGGTGGCATTGTAAGGGATGGCGTCCTGTACTTCCATCTTGTAAGCCCACCAGTCAGCGAAGGTACCTGCACCTGCACCGTGTTGCTTCATTTTATCGGCTACCTTATAGCCTTCCAGGATGTGTGTAAAGGTGTTTATTTTGAAATGGAAGGTATCTGCCACATGCATGAGCATATTGATTTCGCTCTGTACATAAGAGTGACAGGTAATGAAACGTTTGCTGTTCAGGATTTCTACTAATGCATCCAGTTCCAGGTCGCGACGTTTGCCGGCGCCTTCTTTTTCGTAATCACGCGCACGTGTGAATGCATCTGTGAGTACCTGTTCAACCCCCATTCGCGTCTGTGGGAAACGCTCGCGCTGGCGTTCGCCCCAGTTGGATTGTTTGACGTTTTCGCCCAATGCGAATTTGATAAAAGGATCTGATCCTGCGAATTTGAGTTCTTCCGCATCAGCACCCCAACGCAGTTTTATCAGCTGGCTTTGTCCGCCGATCGTATTGGCAGAACCATGCAACAGATGGGAAGCGGTTACCCCACCACTCAGTTGTCTGTAGATATTCACATCATCCGGGTTCACAACGTCCGCGATACGCACTTCTGAAGTAACGGACTGCGTTCCTTCATTCACGCCTTTGGAAATAGCGATATGAGAGTGTTCGTCGATAATACCCGGCGTCAGGTGTTTGCCTGTACCGTCTATTAAACGTGCATTACCGGCAGGCAGGTTTTTACCGATCTGAGCGATCTTACCGTTGCGTACCAGCACGTCTGTGTTTTCGAGTTTACCTTCTTTTTCGTTGGTCCAGACAGTCGCATTTTTGATCAGGATATCCTGTTGTTTAGGCAGGGCTTCCCAGCCATATCCATTGAACGGATAGTACATATTACCCAGCTGTGGCGCTGATTTTGATTTTGCAGTATCCTGTCTGGTGTAAGCGGCACTGAAGGAGGCATTCCATTTTACCCATTTGCCGGCTGTGTCCAGACCGGTACCACTCCATTCGCTGGTACCAGCTACACCACTCAGACGCAGTTGTGCACCACCTTTTTTCAAAGGGAAGGCGATTTTGATCAGCTTATCATTGATCGTGATCGAGCCAGTCAGTGTATCCTGTTGCAGGAGGGACAAGGTGGGTGTAGCGGCAGTACCTTTCAGCAGCAGGGTATATTTCGTATTACCCGGCGTCAGGGTCAGTGTATAAGTGCCGCGCACGTCTTTCCAGCCTTCGTCTTTGATGATATATTTTTTACCCTGTACCCAGTTCTGGAACAGTACGGTATTTTCATTGAAGATGGTACCGGAAGTAACCAGGAAGTTGGCTAGTTTACCCGGCTCCAGGGAGCCTACGAGATCATCGGCTTTAATGATACGTGCTGCAGAGAGGGTCAGCGCATCCAGGGCTTTTTGTTCACTGAGGCCGTACTCAATCGATTTTCTGACAGCGCCCAGGAATTGTTTCAGGTCTTTCAGACCGGTAGCGGTGAGGCAGAAAGGGATGTTGGCTTTCTCAAAAGCAGCAGCTTCTGTCGGCGCCAGTTCCCAGTGTTTCATATCGCTGAGGGCCACGAAGCGGGCATCGTTCGGATCTTCTACGTCAATAGGCTGCGGGAAGTTCAGCGGCAGGATAAAGGAAGCTTTGGTAGCTACCATTTCCGGTATACGCTGGTATTCGTTTCCACTGGCTTTGATGATATATTGTACTCCGAATTCGTCGCCTACTTTATCTGCACGCAGGGCATCCCATTTATCCTGTACGTCGAAGATCTGTGGTAAAGCGCGGCTATCGTTCCATGCCTGTAAAGTCAGGTTTGTCCCTTCTTTAGCAGGATGTGACTGATACCATTGGGCGTCCAGGAATGTCTGACGCAGTACGGCGATGCTGCCCATTAAAGAACTGGGATAATTCTGGGTAGAACTACCTTTATCGAATGAGAATTGCGCACTGGCTTTTTCTTTGATCAGGACTTTATTTTCGCGGTCATCCGCCAGCGTTACCAGTACGCCCGTACCACGGGCAATACCATCCTGCTGATGAGACAATACGGTACCAAAACCTGCATTTCTCAATGACTCCGCAGCAGTACCATCTACCTGGAATACGGAAGCCGCATTTATTTCACTCTTCACTGCCTGGTTCCAGCCGAATGCACCTTTAGTGGCAGAAAGGAACTGCGGATCACCTCTGTATCCGCCGCCGGCTTTCTTTGCAGGCTGCGTACCATAATCGCTGTAAGCATCTACGAAAGAAGGATAGATATATTTACCCTCGCAATCAATCACTACCGCGTCTTTAGGAACAGGACCATTGCCAACACTGACGATACGTCCGTTACGGATTACGAGGCTGGCATTGTTCAATACATTACCGGCGCTTTTTACAATCGTCGCTTTTACAAAAGCATAACACCCTTCTCTGGGATCGGCGATGCCGTTCACCGGAAAAGTTTCCTGCGCTGAAGCATACGAGCCAGCCAGCAGACCGCTCAGCAACAGACACAGGTGGGACAACCGCTTACGCGGCGAAAAAAAATTACTCATTGGCTTGTGTTTGTCAATTTAGATTTTGGGTTCATAGTATCCTGACAATCAGAAAGGTCTTACCGGGAGGGCAATACCTGCTGTGGCCTAAAAGTAACAAATGATTGATGTGGCTTCTGCATATTTCAACAGATTTTTGATGACTGGTAGTAATATTGCGTTAATTACCTATATTTAACCAAGAGAATAACCCGTTTTTTATGAAAAGTTATATGATCCGCATCAGTGGGCTGTTATTATGCTTCTTTCTGGCAATGAGCGGCAGCAGCATGGCACAAAACAGGGATACTTCCACCGTGAAGAAGGTACGTTTTACGCCGGAGCAGCGGGCGGATAAAATGAGTGATAAACTTGACCGGCGGCTGAACCTGTCGAAACAACAGGACAAAGACATTCACGTCATCAATACCGATATTACGCAACGCATGGAAGCGCTCAAACGCAGTACGACGCTTTCTAAAAAGGACAAGATGCAACAGGCGAAGGCCTTGAATGAGGAAAGAAACCAACGCTTCAAATCAGTACTCTCGGCAGATCAGTACAAAAAATGGAATGACTGGGAACTGAAGAAGAAAGAACAGATGGAAGCCAGAATGGACAAAAAACAACAGAAACGTAATGCCCGCTAAGAGGGGCTTTTTATAAACGAATGGAATAAGGATGCTGACAGGCATCCTTATTTTTTTATCTCAGGAGCGGATGCAGAGAGAAGATGCTATTTCAATATTCCAGGCAGCTGTAGCGGCTGTACAACCGGCACACCTCATGCACCAGCATGTACGGTGCAGGGATGGTGTATTAAGCGTCTGTGATCAGTCGTTTAACATCACAGACGGTAGTACAGTATGGGTATTCGGTGCAGGTAAAGCAGCGGCTTCCATGGCACAGGCATTGGAACAGATACTGACTGGCGTGCAGCTAAAAGGGCTGGTGATCACAAAATATGAACATGCATTACCATTAAAGCATATTATACTAAAGGAAGCAGCACATCCTGTACCTGACGAAAACGGTGTAAAGGCGACCGCAGAAATGGCCGCTTTATTACGCAGTACCGGTCCTGAAGATATTGTCCTGTTCCTGCTCTCCGGCGGCGCTTCTGCCCTGCTGGCAGATTATCCTGCAGGAGCAGATCTTGCACAGGTACAACAGGTCTTTTCATTGTTACTGAAAAGCGGCGCAGACATCTACGAAATGAATATTGTGCGCAAGCATCTGTCAGCCGTAAAAGGCGGACAACTGCCTTTACTCGCCAATACCAAAGCCTGGTGCAGTCTGATATTGAGTGATGTGGTGGGCGACGATCTTTCTATTATAGGTTCCGGTCCGACCGTAGCAGATCCGTCCACGTTTGGAGACGCGATGGCGGTCCTTGATAAATACGCGCTGACATCGCAATTACCACCCGTTATTCATGCACATCTGCAACAGGGATGTGCAGGAAAAATTGCCGAAACACCTAAACCCGGACATGCGGATCTGGCACATGTGCATAACTTTTTAACAGGTAGTAATCACATTGCGCTGGAGGCAGCAAAGAAGCAGGCAATATCCCTTGGATATGATACTGAAATCCTTAGTTCCACGGCTACCGGACAGGCAACTGACCTGGCAGAAAAACTGGTCAGTGCAGCACGCAGCTGGCCAGGTAAAAAACCAGGATGTATACTCATGGGCGGTGAAAGTACTGTAACGGTAAAGGGTGATGGTCTTGGTGGCCGGAATCAGCAACTGGCGCTGGCTGCGGGCATTTTATTAGAAAATATTCCGGGCATTCTTATACTCAGCGCCGGTACAGATGGTACGGATGGACCGACAGATGCAGCAGGGGCTTTTTCAGATAAAGAGCTGATGCAGAAAGCGATAGAAAAGGAGCTGGATGCAGATGCTTATCTGTATCATAATAACGCCTGGCATTTCTTTGAAAAAACAGGCGGATTGATCAAAACCGGACCTACGCAAACGAATGTAATGGACATCATGCTGGCAATCATTTCCTGAAGCGTTGGTTGTTCCCATTAGATTTTCTTAGGTTTGCAAAAATTCTACAAGGACAGCGCGCTTATAAACCATTGGAATACACGCTTATTTTAGCTTGAAAAAGGATCAACAGCACCACACTGACCTTGTAGCATGAAAGAAATCATTTATTACTAAATCATTAATTAATTTCCGGAAGTCCTATTTTTGGGGCTTAAACCTTTATATGCGTATGCTAAGAATGGAACAGACATGGCGTTGGTTCGGACCGCATGATCCGGTTAGCCTGGCTGATATCAAACAAGCTGGAGCGACTGGTATTGTAACAGCCTTACATCATGTTCCGAACGGAGAGATCTGGACAGTTGAGGAGATACAAGAGCGAAAGGAAACGATCGAAGCTGCAGGCCTTACCTGGTCAGTGGTTGAAAGTGTACCCGTTCACGAAGACATCAAAACCCAGAGTGGAAGGTTCAAAGAATATATACAGCATTACCAGCAATCCCTGCGCAACCTCGCGCAGTGCGGCATCAATATAGTGACGTACAACTTTATGCCGGTGCTGGACTGGACAAGGACAGACCTCGCGTATACAGTTGCTGACGGATCTAAAGCGCTGCGTTTTGAAAAAGCCGCATTCCTCGCTTTTGACCTGTTTATGTTACAACGCCCGGGTGCAGAAAACGACTACGATCCTGCGGATATCTCAATGGCGAAGGAACGTTTCGACAGTATGACCGATGCGGAAAAGGCATTACTGCAAAAGAATATTATTGCAGGTCTGCCAGGTTCTGAAGAGAGCTTTTCACTGGAACTTTTCCAGGCAGCCCTCGACAAGTATAAAGGCATCGACGCTACACAGCTGAAACTGCACCTTTTCTATTTCCTGCAACAAATCGCACCTGTAGCAGAAGAAGTAGGCATCAAACTTGCGATCCATCCTGACGATCCTCCATTCCCCATCCTGGGACTGCCAAGGATCGTAAGTACAGAGCAGGATGCAAGAGAATTGCTGGCAGCAGCACCTTATGCCTCCAACGGACTTTGTTTCTGCACGGGTTCCTATGGCGTACGCCCTGATAATGACCTTCCTGGTATGGTGGAGCGTCTGGGTGAGCATATTCATTTTATACACCTGAGAAGTACACAGCGCGACAGTATTGGCAACTTCCATGAAGCCAATCACCTGGAAGGCGATGTGGATATGTATGCAGTGGTAAGGGCTATTCTGAATGTGATGCACAAACGGAACATCTCTATCCCGATGCGGCCGGATCATGGTCACCAGATGCTGGATGATCTTCACAAAAAAACAAATCCCGGCTACAGTGCCATTGGCCGCTTACGCGGACTGGCGGAACTCCGGGGCTTAGAACTGGGTATCGCACGGTCGATTTCGGGTAAATGAAAGTCCACACCTGCAGCCTACTGGCAGCTTTATAAGGTTGGGATTAGAAACGAAAAAGTAAGCAGCTGGATAAAAGAAGGCTGATCAATTTATTAAGTAGCTCCAAAAAACAATCATATGCACAGTTCACTGGATGAGCAGTTAGAGCAGCATCTGGCGCAACGTCAACAGAGTCTTATCAGAATGTTAGGTCTGTTGAAAAAGGACATGGATTGTAGAATCATGCAAAAGCTACAGCAGAAAGGTTACACAAATTTCAAACTGGGCGACCTTGTGCTGATAGTGAATATAGATCCACAAGGGATCATCAACAACGAACTGGCAAGAAAAGCCCGTATTACGAAACAGGCCATGAGTAAAGTAGTGAAGAACCTGGAAGCAGGCGGCTTTATTCACACCAGTAAACACCTCAGCGATGCCCGTGCAGCGGTGATCTCTCTGACAGATGAAGGCAAAAAACTGATCATCTGTGCGGCGGAAAGCTTCCAGGAGATACAAGCTGAATATACAGAGATCATCGGTGAGCAGGATGCTGACGCATTGAAGCAGATCCTGCGTAAACTGGTATTCAGTTTACACCCCGAATGCTGATAAATTTTTCCATTTTATACATGCCTGTTCCTGATTCTGGAAAATCCGGGGACAGGCATGGTCATTTTTAGCAGTACTTGAATCAGGGATGTTAATAACTTACACATGAGCAGGGTCAATTCCATAATCCATTACTTCTATCTATTGGAAAATCGCTTATACATTTGCAATTTTAACAATGCGACGAAAAGTCAAATATAAATCCCCCTCTTTGTGTGTCCCAGTGCGGTTTTCGGCACAGGCATTGTATTAATATTTTTGTCTATTGACCAGTGATTTAATACTTTTAATATCAGTAGCAGACATAGCAAATTATGGTTTCCAGCCGGATTATAAATAACGACGATGAATACATCGACGGTTTGCTAGACAGCTCCCCTGCAATTGTTGACGCGATCTATAAGCGTTTTGCCCGCAAGGTAAAACATATGGTGACAGGTTGGGGTGGCAACATCAAAGAAGCAGCCAATGTATTCGAAGATGTATTAATCGCCCTTTACGATTATGCTCATCTTCATAAATTAACCCTTACAAATCGTTTTGAGCCTTTTTTCATGTACGCCTGTCAGCTGAAATGGAAACAGGACCTCATGCAGAAAGCGCCTACAAAAGGAATGTCATTTCATCCCGAAGTGCCCGCTCCCGGCCTGGATGAACAGCATATCAAATACATAGAGGCAGCATTAGCTGCTCCACATACCAAGCAGGGTGCGGACAACACCCGGGAAGAATTGGAAGAAATGATCGCCGATCAGCGGGAACGCTGGTTTCATACCAAAGAAGGCCCTAACAGCAAAGTGAGTATCTACGTGATCATCACTGCTATAATAGGTGCAGGTCTGGCAGGACTTCTATTCCTCAGCCCATGGCATAAAGATATCTACCGTCAGTTTTCAGGAACGGAAATGGTACATGCCAATCATATGTCTACGGAACAGGATACCGCACTACTGATGCATCAGGCAGCAGCAGCCTTCAATCATGGTCATTTCAATAAAGCGATCGGTCTTTTGAATCAGGTAATAGTTAGGGACTCCTTACATACAACTGCCCGTTACTACAGGGGAGTCAGCCTTGTAGACGAGGGAAAACTGGGAGAAGCCCGCGCTGATCTTAAAAAAGTATACAACAGCAACTCCAGCTATAGATATGACGCCGCCTTCTACATGGCATTAAGTTATATCCGTGAAAATGATAAACAGCAATGCCTGGAATGGGTGCTCAAGATACCGGAAAACTCCACGGTACATTGGAAAGCAGCCAGACTGAAGGAGGAATTGAACTATTAGTTCAGGTGGATCATATGTTTGCTAAAGTGAATAATGCTTTCTACTTCCCCTTTAATCAGTTCGTAGATCTGTACTTTATCTTTTTTGATCATAATGAGCTGTTGCAGAACAAGATAGTAGGTTTCTCCACCGTGCCCGCTCATCTGGGCTCTTAAAATTTCTTTTTTCACTTCTTCAAAACCAATAGCGCCGAGCTTTTGGTAAATAACGTTGAGTTCTTCAATCCATTTCATAGGTTATGTGTTTTTGCATAGGAATCTAAATTTATTCATAATATAGTTAATAAACAAGGGGTTGGAGATATTTTTTTTATTATCCCCGGCATACAATTTATCAGCGGCTGCTTCGTCTACCTATTAGCAAAGCACCTGACTATGCCCGCATCTGCTCCTTTTATTGTTTCCTATCAGCTGGAAGATTTCGCTCCGGGAGGCCTTCCCTTTGTCGTTGGAGAGCTTAGCGCTCATACTGCGGCAGGACATGCACATCTTTTGGGCATACACCGGCATTCCTACTACATGCTGGCACTCTGCACAGAAGGGCAAACCACTGATATGCTGGATTTCGAACCCATAACCGTGAAAGCCGGTGAAATGATGCTGATCGTTCCTGGTCAGGTACATGAACCCCGGCGGGATTATACAGGAAAGGGGTTTATAGTCGCATTTTCGGCCGATTTCCTACTACATCAGGAAGTAAATCTTCCCACACTTCCATCCGGGCCTGTACACCTCTCTGACGCAGATTTTGCACAGGCATGTCTTATCATCACACAACTGCAACGGGAATACACAGAGCAGACACCACAATATGTGGCGATGTTACAACATTATCTGTCGCTGCTGATCACCTTGTTGTATCGTCATGCCAGCGCTTATAGGCAGTCCGGTCCTCCCTTGTTGCAACGCTATCGTAGCCTGTTGTCCGCACACTTTCTGGAATGGACCAAACCCGCACAATATGCGGCTGCCCTGCATGTATCCGTAGATCACCTGAATGAAGTTGTCAAACTGCATACAGGGCAGACCGTTTCCGCACATCTCAATGAAAGGCGTGTACTGGAAGCGAAAAGACTACTGCTGCACGCAAAAGAAAGTATCAAAGAAATAGCCTGGCACCTGCAATTTAACGAGGTGTCTTACTTCAATCGTTTCTTCAAACAGCATACGGGTGATACGCCTGCGGCCTTCAGAGATAAAGTCCGGGAAAAGTATCTATCTCACCCGGAATAGTATAATCAGCACCACTTTACACCGGACTACTTTTGCATTATGTCATACCTGAAAGATAAAGCCCAGGCCTTTTTTATGGCCAGGATGGGAAAAACTGCAAGCGTTATTGCAACAGAATATATTGCCAACAACCTGCTCGCAGTCACTTTACAACTGCCGGATGCCCTGAAATGGCGCAGTTGTCAGCACCTGAAATTTGAAGTAGATAAATCTAACTGCCGGGACTACACGGTAGCTGCCTGGAATGAAACAAAACAACAGGCTACATTGCTGATCGACATCGGCCATGAAGGTGCAGGCAGCAACTGGGCCAGGCAATTACAACCTGGAGATACCACACTCTATGTAGGTCCGGGCGGCGGATTTCATCAACCCACTGCTTCCACACACCTGGTGTGTATCGGTGATGCAAGCGCGGTAGGTCATTTCACCTCACTACATTCCAGGAAAGGCGCAGGGCAACAGCTGCACACACTGATCTGTCATCACCAGCCCTTACCGGAACAACTACTGCAAATGCCCGTAACGACGCTGCTGAACTACACTAGCGGCGTTATTGAGTGGCTGACAAAACACGAACTGCCTTTACAGGATACAACGTTTTATGTGGCCGGACAAGTCAGGCTCGTTGTGCAGACGCGCAAGCTGCTGAAGCAATCAGGCGCATCACAGATCAAACCTGCCGGCTTCTGGGAATAGAATTTAGAATTAACAATTAGGAATTAGGAATTGGTTAGCCATATTTATAAGTATAGCTTTTCTTACATTACAATCAGCCTCGAATAACAAACTACCTGTAAGTGCGAATAAAGACATTTACCAATCAATTCCTAATTCCTAATTGTTAATTCCTAATTCCTAATCAGTTGTAACCATCATTCTGCTTCAGATTGCCGGCTCCAAGATCGATCTGACGCTGCGGAATAGGAAATACCTTATTACGCTGATTAAAGGTCTTCCCATGGGCTGTAAATGCAGCTGCTGCTCTGCCAGGCGCCAGTGCATCCTGACGGATCAGGTCAAAAAAGCGGTCATGTTCCATGGCCAGCTCCACTCTCCTTTCATGCCAGATGTATTCCCGGGTAACGCTTGTCACCGGACCCAAACCAGCGCGTGGATGTAAGGCACTGATATCAGTTGCAGCGGTTCCTCCACTACCTAATGCCAGCGCTGCTTCTGCATGTATCAGCAATATTTCAGCATAACGCAGTATACGCAGATTTTTAGGCAACCGGCCCCTGTTTCCACAGTTCGCTTCTGCACTCTGGCTGTGATAAGATTTGTAGTTATAACGGGCGTTTTCCACACTGTCTCTGCCGGGTATACGGAAACCATCCCACAGGAAAGTGCCGTTCGGCTGAATAGTGATGATGGTCGCAGCTTCTCTGCGGTCGCCATCTTCATATTCATCTGACAGACTCTGAGAAGGCGTACCAAATCCCCAGCCCAGATCTGCCCAGCCGAACTTACCACCTGCACGTGGCGCCTGACATTCTGCATAGTTGGCAATTGCGGCTTCACAGGCGGAGTTTTCTCCAGTCTGTACTTCGAAAATAGACTCAATACTATTAGCGCCGGTTTCTCTCCAGATCTGAAAATAGTCGTCCAGTAAACCATAAGTACCCAGTTTCTGTGTAACGATGGAATCACTCAGACTAAAAGCCCGTTGCCAGTTCTGACGATACAGCATCACCTTCGCCAGCATACCGGCTGCCGCTGCTTTATTGGCCCTGCCAACACCTGTATTTGCCTGTCCTTTTGCGGCTACATTAGCCAGGGCAAATTCCAGGTCACTGATGATAAACGCATAAATATCATCTACGCTGGCTTTCGTCTGAAAAGCAGCGCTATTCGATTCCTGTGGCGTGATCACCCTGTCTATCTTGGGTACACCTCCAAAGAAACGCACCAGGTCAAAGTAGAAATAAGCGCGCAGGAAACGCATTTCCCCTATCAGCTGATTTTTCAGTGTTTCATCCAGGGTGCTGCCTTCCAGTGTAGACAATGCCTGGTTAGCACGGGCTACGCCCAGATAAAAGGTACTCCAGATACTGTTCAGCGTATTGACTGATGCATCCATTGTCAGGTTATCCAGGGCGCCGGAATTCGGCATATCATCCCCGCTGTTACTGCCCTTATCTGCATCATCAGAAGCAATGTTGGTCATCCCCACATAAGAGAAACCATGCATATTGCCTTCCCACATGGTGTTATAGACACCGATCACCAGTTTCTGTGCAGTGGCAGGATCCAATGCAGAAGCTTCCTGGTCTATCTGTCCCTGCGGTTTTACATCCAGGTAATTATCGCAGGAAGTGATGCCTGTAAATATCAGTACGATCAGGCAGCACCCTATTTTTTTATAATTCAGTATAAGATTCATGGCTGTTCCGTTTTAAAATGAGACATTGACACCCAGTGCAAACGTGCGGGTAGTTGGATACGCACTCAGTTCTATACCGGCATCCAGGATACCGCTTTTGTTGTTGGTCGCATTGGCGTCATCAATCGTACCACCAGGCAACTCCGGACTGAAACCACTGAATTTCTTCAGCGTAAACAGGTTCTGCGAAGTAGCGTAAATGCGGAAGCTGTTGATACCGATCAGCTTCATTGTTTTGGATGAGAAGGTGTATCCGAGCATAAGGTTATTGAGACGCACATAAGTGCCTGATTCTACGAAATAAGTGGAGGCAGGCGTACCAGATGTGATCAGCCGCGGATCTGTCGTAGAAGCGTTGGTGCTTGTCCAGCGTTTGCTCGCATAATCAGCTTCTATATTATCCGCAGGATCAAAACGGAACGCCTTCTTACCATTATAGATCTTGTTACCGGCGTTGCCATAGAAATTGGCGCTGAGATCAAGCCCTTTGTAATTCAGTCCCAGGTTAAAGCCAAAGAAGCATTTAGGCTGGAAAGAACCTGCATAGATCTTGTCATTATCATCAATATCACCGTCGCCGTCTACGTCGCGGTATTTAAGATCACCGGGAGCAGCACCTGGCTGGATCGCATTCCCTGAAGGGCCTTTATAATTATCAATTTCAGCCTGGTTCTGGAAAATGCCGATGGCATCTCTTACATAGAAACTACCAACAGGATGTCCGTTGTCTGTACGGGTTACAAAGCTCTGTTGACCGACATTACCACCCTGTAATGCCTGTCCGCCGTTAAGACCTGTCAGTTCATTTTTATTGAAAGTGACATTACCGCCAATAGTATAACTCAGGTCATCGGTGATATCATCTTTCCAGTTCAGGGATATTTCCCAGCCCTGGTTTTTGAAAGATGCTGCATTGGTGATGTAGGAATTATCCTGGTCACCGAGAATGGCGGGGGTATTCACTACCACCAGTGCATCTGTGGTTTTTTTATTGTAATAATCGATCTCACCACTCAATCTGCTTTTCAGCAAGGCAAATTCAAAACCGACATCATACTGTGTAGTGGCTTCCCATTTCAGGAAAGGGTCTTTCACTTCTTTCAGGGCACCCCCCAAACTGACCGTACCGTCAAAGACGTAGGGTGCATCAACGCTGGTCACCGCGATATAGGCATTGGTAGGAATGTTGTCATTACCCAGTTTACCCCAGCTACCACGCAGTTTCAGGAAGTCAAAGACGCCTTTGTCTTTCAGGAAACTTTCTTCTGACAATACCCAACCCAGTCCGACGGTCGGGAAATAGCCCCAGCGTTCGCTGAATTTAGAACTACCGTCAGCACGAATGGAGGCACTTAACAGGTAGCGGCCGTCATATCCGTAGTTCACGCGACCTACAAATGACTGACGGGCATATTTATCACCGACGTTAGCAATCGTGGATTGTACATTGGGATCGCCCAGATCCAGGTACCAGAGGTCTTCTGCTTCCGGCACATTGATACGTACCCCTTTGAGGGAGGTACTGTAGAAACCTTCCGTTACCGAACCGGCCAGTAATGTGAGGGAGTGTTTATCGAATGTTTTATCAAATGTGATCGTGTTATCCCAGATCCAGCCCTGTGAACGGTATTCTTCGCGGGTGAGGCGGCTGTTCTGGTTTTGTTGGTTACCACCGGCTACCAGGAAGGTGGCGTCGTCATTGAGGAAGCGGTAGGCGTAGATCCGGTCATTCCCGAATTTGAGATCGGCGTTAAAACCGGAACGCAGTTTCAGGGAAGACACCGGGGAATATTCCAGGGCTACGTTTCCCTGCAGACGGCTTTCCCCGCGACCATCATTTCTCTTGTTGATAGCCAGGAGCGGGTTACCCACGTTGGCCCATCCGGAGGTATTACCATAACGGCCATTTTCAAGCGCCTTAACAATGGGCGCTGCCCTGTAGATATTGCGGTAAGTATCTCCGAGTTCCACATCCCGGGAGATAGCACGGGAATATGAGATCATGGAAGTAAACTTCAGCTGATCCGTGATATTGACGTCATTATTGGCCCTGAAGGTGAAACGCTTGAAATTGTTGGTCTGGATGATACCATCTTCCTGGATATATCCCGCACTCAGGTAATAGGTGCTTTTTTCAGACCCACCGGATACGGAGATATTATGGTTCATCTGAAAAGCTTTCCGGAGCACTTCATTGTACCAGTTGGTCCTACCGTTGTATACATATGGGTTATTAACAGGATCTTTACCAGGCGCTGCATCTGTGAGGTAAGAGATGTACTGGTCGCGACTGGCCATCTCTACGAGGCTGGCAGCTTCCCTGAAGCCCACGTTAGCGTCATATCTTACCTGTGGCGTACCTGCCTTTCCCTTGCGCGTGGTGATGATAATGACACCATTGGCAGCACGTACCCCATAGATAGCGGCGGAAGCGTCTTTCAGCACGTCCATGGTGAGGATGTCTGCGGTAGCGATATTCCGGATATCGTCCGTAAGTACTCCATCTACTACATAAAGCGGGTTGGCGCCTGCCAGTACGGAACCGGTACCACGTACCCTGATCTGGGGCTGGGAATTGGGTTGTCCGGAGGAGATTACCTGCACCCCGGCTATACGGCCCTGGGCTGCCTGTGTGGGCGTCTGTACGGGTTGGGTAAGCAGGTCTTCCCCTTTGACAGAAGCGATCGACCCGGTCAGGTCTTTCTTACGCTGGGTACCATAACCTACGACTACGACCTGTTCCAGCTGGCTTTCGGAAGTCCTGAGTATGATATTGAGCGGTGCAGCGCCGGCCTTTACTTCCTGGCTGACATAACCGAGATAAGAAAATACGAGGGTATCTTTTCCTGCGGGAAGGTTGATAGTAAAGGTGCCATCCGCTCCCGAGGTGGTACCTGTCGAAGTACCTTTTACACGGATGGTCACGCCGATAAGGCCTACGCCATTGTTGTCTTTCACTGTTCCTTTCACGGGGCCTTCCTGTTCTGCCATGCTGTTGGGGACAGCGCTGCTTCCTGGTGCAGGCGATTGCTGTGCGGAGGCGGTGATACCCACTGCCAGTGACAACAACAGCAATATGCCCGCTGTTTTTGTACCATTAGTTCTCATAACGATGATTTTTGCTTGGGTGTGATTAATCTTTCAATGCTGACTGTTCTAGCGTTTAGTTTGTTGTTTTAAATACGACAAAGATGGTATGGGTAAACGGACAAAGGACCGCTGTACAGCATGTCAGGGGTACTGCGGGTTACTACAGCAACTAAAATGTAAAGTGGTGATAAAGCAGCTCAATCAGACAATAGGTCTGATCTAAAATAGCATGTTCCAGTTATATAACAAAATGGGGAAATAAAAGTTAAGAGAGGGAAAAAACGACCTCAACTGCCAACCAGTCGCTCCTGCATGGCTTTCACGATAGCGCCGGACCGGGAATTTACATCCAGCTTACGGTATATATTCATAATGTGGGAGCGTACGGTGCCTACGCTGATATGGCAATGTTCGGCGATTTTTTTATAGGTATCTCCATTTACAAGACAATCGAGTACTTCCAGTTCACGAGGTGACAATCCATAACGGTGGTCCTGGCTACCGGCATTTTTACGGTTAAAAAATGCGAGTACCTTCTGCACGGCGAGCAGGTTAGTTTGCATCGCGGCTTCATATACCTGGGAAAAAACATTAGTCAGGGAAGCTGACGGTTCAGGAGTAACCTGACGTGGATGTACGTTGGAGACAGACAACTCTTTCCCATGAACACTATACAGTACAATATTCATTTCCGGGTAGGCTGCTTTTAATATGCTGGCGGCTTCGGTTGGTGTTAATCCCGGAATATCCATATCCATGAATATTATATTGCTTATATCTTTTGCCAGCTGTTGAACAAGTTGGTTGGCTTCGCCTTGTCCTTCTGTCTCTAAAGCACCCTCTTCATCAGCCTGCCCAACGTTATTAGGCCTCACATTTTTCATAATGTATTTTTTGGGTTTGAATATGTTGCGAAACCTTCTCCGGTAACTGTAAGTCCTGGTAACTCTTCTAATAAGTATGGCCAAAAATGGAAAAAATGGCTGGATTTGATGGTTTCACATACCGAAACAAATTTGATACAAATACCGCCAGTAGTCAATCGGATAAGTATATGATTTTTCAATAAATACTAATAAACAAATTATACAATATTAAAATTATCCAAAAATGAAGGTGGATATTCTTTACAGGCAGAGCTTGACATAGGTGTAACGCGGAAACATTATACTACCAATTTACAGGTAAATACTGAGAAACTGACCAGCAATAATGTAAGAGACTGCAACAATATGTAAGTCACGAGAAATCTGAACAGATACTGAACGCGACCTTAACAATCGGTTAACCATGGATTCCGAATTTAATATCTAGTTTTGATCTCAGTAGCCCCATTTAGTGCTGATTATCAAAAGATTTTATTTTGTTGCGGTATAGATTTATTCTTGCCATTCTGAAATCCGCAACGGTTGACATGTGAATGTTCAGGGCCCTTACCCATCAGTTGGTAAGGGCCTTTATTTTTACGTTTCCTAACAACAAATACCAGCTGTTTTCAATACGTACACAAGGTGTATGCTGCTGCTTATTATTAGCTGATCAGTCAGTGTTCGCATAAATATTTTCTGTAAATATGTTTGCAGGCATCATTCAACAATGTCTTCGATTATATCGCCATTATACCGTTATTATGCCGTTAGCGCTCCGTTCATGAACGTAGTAATAACGGCGTAGTAACGATGTTTCTTCGTTGTAATACGAAGAATAAGTGCATATCAGGATGAAGATGAAGCTCTTAGGCTCATTTTGATCGAAGAACACCTGTAACTGCTATATAATCAATTCGTTACAGCGAAACTTTCATCATCTTGATACGACAATAACCGCTGTTAAGCAACACGCCCTGGCTGTAACCAATGCGAACCGATCTTGCCTGTTTGTCTGTCCCGCTGGGTAATCAGCCCGGTGTTCATGTGAATATACTGATCACAGATACCGGAGATGTAGTGAAGATTGATCATGAATTTCCTTCTTACCGCCACAAAAGCATCCTGTGGCAGGCATGACCAGATCCTCTCTGGTGTTTCCTCGGAAATAATGTGTGAATGCGTCAGGTGGAGTACACAGCCGTCTGCACGGATTTCTACAAATTGCAATTCACGAACGGGGATGCGGACACGCTGTCCTTTGGAATAAATATGGAATGCGGACTGGTGTTTATTCATGTGCTTTTACAGGGATTAATTGTTTTTAATAGCATACAGTTTTAAAACCGGCAGGTAACTGAATAGAAACCTGCGTACAGAAGCTTATGAAATCTAAACCGTCTTATGAGAAAAGTAGTATAAAAAAAATCTTTTTAGATATAGGCAGGAAAGGTAAAGAGGATTCAGGCAGCTAGAGTTAACCCCTTGTTAATACAATAGTTAATACGGAGTTAACTGCGGAGTATCAGACTCCGCAGCAATTCCGTCCAGGCAAGGGAAATCCCCTGCAAAATAAAATTCAGCGCAGGTGGAAAATGCGTTACGGCAACAACAAAGAAACGTCCGTAAACATTCCAAGGATTGCTACCATGGCAAGCGTCAGGTTCTTGACGAACCGGATATTAAAGCCTCCTTTTTCCGAGTAATAATAACTTTCCTTGTAGCGATCATAAGCTATCGGAGCACCAAGCTCTTTCATCATTTTAAGAAATTCAAATAGCGTTCTTTCGGAAATACGCAGCCTCTTTGCAAGATGGGCGGGCTTTCCGGTTCCTTTGATTCTTATCAGATAATCAATGGTCTGCAGTCTTTCAAAATAACGTTTAGGCATGCTGGCATAGTGGGGTTTACAATGAAAAGAAATAATAATAACAAGTAGTTCGCTGATCTTTATTCACCGCGTCGGCTTTCTCCGGGCTAATGTTGTGAGTAGCCATAGTGTATGTGTCTTTTTGTATCAATTACTGGTTGCTATGTTGTCAACATTATACTCGTAAAGGCATATTCTTTAGGTGTCATTCGACCCGGATCATACAAACAGGGCCTGCCTTTTATGGCAGTCATAAGTGCAATTTTCATAAACAATATATATTTTGAGGGTATGTGATCATAACTCATCTCCCACAAAGGATAGCCACTCTGCAAGCTAAAAAAAACTACTGCTATTTTGTTGCAGGCCGATTGGTTTTTGCTGCTGTTATTTCTACAGCAAGAATAAACTCCCCCGGTTGAAACCTGGGGAGTATTCATCAAAAACCAACCATTAAAAGTCTTATCTACCACGGCTTTCGACCTCACTGTTCCACAACCGGGGCAATATCTTTCGGTATAATATATTTATCCAAAATAGCTGTAACCTTCATCCGTATGTGAAAAACTCTCAGGTAGATACCTGAGGGCTATATCCATGGCTGACAAATAGTGGTATTTCCTTAATTTCTCTGCTGCATCACTACGTTGTAATACTACAATTCAGGTCGCAGAAATTAGTTAATAAGATGTTAACGGAATAAAATTATCCCGCCCGCTACACATAAGCTCATGTGTATGAAAGCATTAGATTTACGCTACAGTAGAACGTTTTAGCAAGAAAATAGACAGGCGTTAACGTGTTGTTAAACGAAGAGGGTCGTTTAACGTTGAAGCAAGTGCGAAAGGATCTGTTGCACCACCCCTACCGCATCATCATTATAATGATGACCTCCGGGTAATACCAGTTGTTTGTAATTGTTAATCGTCAGGGATTTACTGTCGAAGTCCTTTTCATCCTGACCAAAAATCAGCAATAAAGGTTTGCCGGAAATGGTATTCATCGCCGCCGGCACATTCATACTACCCGGTGTACTGGTCTTGCCCAGCATGTCAGATAAATGCACCACCATATCCGTACTGGAAGAAGGTGACATAAATACCAGGTGCTGTACCTGTGATTGTAAGGTTGCCGGCAAACTGTTATATATAAACGGCAGCACATCCGCTCCCATTGAATAGCCGATAAGCAAAAACGAGTGATTGTTCCACTGTGTACTATAATACTGCATCAGAGCAGCTACGTCTCCCGCAGCCTGTGCAGGCGTCTTTTTGCTCCAAAAATACTTCAGCGCGTTCAGTCCGATAACAGGATATCCCTTCGAAGCCAGCGTATTCACCATATCCACAGAAAACTTCTTCATCCCTCCGTCACCGGTAATGTAAAATACCACCGGGTGCTCCGCCGCTCCTGTTGACGGCACCTTTACTGTTACCGGTAGTTTACTCAGATCCCGCTGCTGTGCTTTCAAGGCTGTTGCGCCGGCAAATATAGCCAGCAGCAACAGCAGATGTTTTCTTCCACTCATTGTATGATCGATTTATGCTCTCATCACCTTACTCAACGCACCTGGTAACTGAATCAGATCAAAGTCATGTTCGTATACCAGGTATTTATTGGACCACTCCGTTGCATACTTTTCTTTGAACTCACGTAATCCATGGTAATGACGGAAAGCCTTTATTTTTTCATAAGCAAATTTCACTACCTGTTCGGCAGTATTCTGCGGCTGTTGTATACCAGACATAGGTACCAGACCAAGATTCAGATATTGTAAACCTTTCTCTTTGGCATCCTGTATCAGCGCAATGATCAGCGCATCCATACAACCGCCCGGCGCTTCGGTACGTTTGCGTATCAGGTCATACGTACACTCACCGGGTGCATAGTCAGGAATGATATTCAGGAAGGCCGCAATCCTTCCATCTGCATCCGTCACCGTAATTACATCCTGCTCACGGATTTCATCTACATCAAACAATCCCTGGGAGAACGTCATTTCCTTTACTTCATATTGCGCCAGCCACTCGTCTGATATCTCCTTCAATTCCTGTACCAATGCCGGTGGCAATGGTGCGGAATGCATCTTCGTCACATATCCTTTTGCCGCCAGACTGTTTAACCCATTACGTAAGGATTTCTTATCCTTACCACTCAGCGTAAATGCCGTTACATCTACAATACCCTCCTGCCCTATTAACAGGCGTTTTTTACGCAGGTGTTCGAAGTAATACATACTCTGTTCATCCACCCGATAAAAAGCAGGTCTCAGCCCCATTGTACGGCATTGCTGCTCAAATTCCTGCAGCAATGGCAACTTCACCTCTTCTGCACATACCGGTTCCTCCAGCACGATCGCAAAACTGCTTGCGATGCGGTAGGCAATAAAACCCTGGTATTGTTCAGACACATATAACAACTTGTCATCTCCCACTTTGAAATGATCCATCGCAGAACTACCATACTGACTCAGATAATAATGCGCTTTTTCCAGCGCCGCATTAGTATGCTTGCCTGCCGGCAGATAAGGACGGATGATCGTGTAAAACAGGAAGGCCCAGGCGCCTACACCCAACACCCTGATCGCGCTCAGGAACTCGCGTCCGAAACGTGTCATCGGTTTCAGTCCGTCGTCTTCCAGCAAGAGGAACCCATGGAAAGAAGCTCTCAACGATCGTGACCAGGTAAATTCCATCCCAAAATGACGGGCATTCAGGAAATAGAACCCGATGGTCCCGAAAAACAAGACGACCAGTAAAGTAGAAATGGCCGTAATCACCCCGATATTGACCAGTTGCCGGTTACTTCTAACCCGATACTGGCTGGAGGTGATGATCAATGTAATTACTGTACCCATCGCCAAGGCAGCTTCTTCATAGTCCAGTGCCTTACTGATATGTCCAACCACTGACAACAGCGATACCGACAAAGCAACAATCCAGGCGCTGCGCAGTCCCCTGAACAGGAAGGTAGCCGTCACCAGCAATATCAATCCCAGGAAAACTACCAGCAGGTTGGAAGCATGAATACTCTCAATAGGAATATACGCGCGCAGCAATCGCAGACGGCCACGTAAAGGAGGCGTCAGTACAGAAAAGATGTTTACCATCCCCAGCAGAAAGATCAGCACCGGCGGTAATAAACGCAGCAGTAAATGCCTCCCTTTCAGGATAAAAGACACAACCCCTGCTACCAATGGCAGCCAGAATTCAAAAAGACGGTATAATAAGGTTATTTCAAGCGCTTGCAGCGAAGAGAAGCCATAATTGGTCAACAGATAAGCGAGCGACAATTCTATCGCTCCCAGACCACGTAAAAACGGCGATACGATCAGGAAGATCGTAGCCACGATATATCCCACACAGGCAGCCTCCAGGGATGGAACTGCGCCTGTCGCTTTCATACTGATATACAGGTGTGCGATCCCTACGATTTCAATACCTGCTGATACCAGGATAGTATTGATAAAAGAAGTACGATCCAGGTTAAATGCGAAGATCTCGTCCACATGGCGTACCGCATTAGGCAGATATTTTGCCAGCAGATTGTAAGCGGCGCCCCGCTGTTGTATAGAACGCACGATCCACACAACGCCTCCCAGTACGGCACAGATGGCGATCAATCCGCCTACAGCTTCCGCCATAGATTCATCATGCAGGATAGCATATCCTACCACTGGAATACCTACCAGGAAAACGGAGAAAATACCTGTAAAACCATAGATACCGGATGCCTGGTGTACCTGCTGTTTGTTGATATGACTACGACGCAGGCTCTGTGGCAGATAAGCCAGGGAACTTACCCCACCCGCAGGCAGGAAAATACTCAGCAGGTTTCTTTTCAGGAACAATTCCGTTCCGCGGTTCAGGTCGAGCTGGCCTCCAACTGACCGGAAGCTATATCTGTACATTAACGCCTGTAACAGAATATAGCCTCCCGTCAGCAGGACGCCTATGATTACCCAAAGACGGTCAGCCCGTTCTATGGCAGGTCCAAGCGAATATAATTCATGCCTTTGCTGCCGGAAGAAGTAAATCGCCAGTAGGATAAACAATACGGCCAACAATTCTTTCCAATGCAGTTTTCTCAGTAGGGGTCCTAATTTCAATCTATCTTTCAACGCCATACATTACAGGTTATAGTTAATTGTAAAAATGCTCCTTACAGAAACATTAACAACAAAACTACGTGTAAGTTGAACGGCGAAGCCCGCAGGACGGCTACTTTAATGAGATTTTAATGCTTTGAACGCTTGTATGGAACCACCAGTACAGGCACCTGGGAATGCCTGATTACAAACTCTGCCGTACTGCCGATCAGCAGGTGATCAAGCCCTGTACGACCATGCGTACCCATTACCAGGGTGCTGATACCCTGCTCTGACACCTGTTCCAGGATGTCTTCATTGGGAGAACCCAGTACGGCATTGACTGTAATGTCTACGTCGGGATAAGTGTCTTTGTAAACTTCCAGGCTGGATACTACCTGTTTCAGATGGGCGGCCAGTTCGTCTGAACTCGCGCCTGCAGCCTCTATGAGCGGCACTACTTCTCCTGCTTTATCCAGGATGGTCAATAATACTACCGGAGCTTTTGAACTTCTGGCCAATTCTATACCTGCAGCTACAACGCCTGCAGAATAGCTGCTAAGATCAACAGCTATCATGATCTTTGACATATACTTCTGATTTTAAAGTGGCTATGTTGTGGTGTTGTAGTAGGTTCAGGCGGGAGCTTGCCCATTTATTATGCAAATTTAATATAAGTAGCCGACAAATAAGAATTAGGAATTAAGAATTAGGAATTAAGAATTAAGAATTAAGAATTAAGAATTAAGAATTAAGAATTAAGAATTAAGGATTATTGTTTTAAGTGTTTTTTAAGAAAATCAGGACCTCCTTAAAAAAAGCAGGGCGCCTCAGTTAAGAAACGCCCCACTCTTTTTTATTAACTTAGTATTGCTTGCGAGTTACACAATACGATGCAATTCTTAATTCTTAATTCTTAATTCTTAATTCCTAATTTTTATTTCCTCCCCCCGTCGGTAGACAATGTCTGCGCTCTCAGCGGATTCACCGTTGTAGCTGTTCTGCTACTTCTTCCACGGGTATCAAATGCTTTGAACTTCAGGGTACCTTTCTCTGCAACAGGACCGGTATACACCTTACTCTTGCTGTTAGGTTCTTTGCCATCAGTCGTATAACGGATGGTGAAACCAGGCAGCTGGATATTTGCAGCCACACTACCATTGTTCAGCTTCAGACCCGGTGTCGGAATACGATAGTTATATCCTCCGTTGTAATGATCCAGTCTTACCAGTTCTTTTTTACCAACTACGTTTACAAAATTGTTCCATGCTTTGCCATACAGTTCTTCACTGCGTGCGCTGTCTTTCTCAATTGCCCAGTCAGGATTTTTTGCCCATGCACGTTCTGCCAGACCGAATAATTTCGGCAGGATCATATATTCCATTCTGTCGGAATTTTTCACTGTTTCACTCCACAGCAGCCCCTGTACACCAACGATATTCTCAGCGCCATAAGCAGTCAGTTTATCTTTTCCCTGGAAAATAGCCGGATTCAGGCGATTGCCTAGTGCATCTACTTTAGAGTTTTTGTAATAGTCTTCCGGTATGAAGTAGAAAGGTTTATCGATGTCCACAAATCCTCCCCAGTAGAAACCTGGTTCCTCAAAACTCTTCATATAAGCCATGTCAAAATAGAGGTTACTCACACCGGATAATACCACTTTGTAGTTAGCATTTGCCAGTCTGTAAGGCAGATCTTCTGCGCCGCCACCCATGACATTATTCCATACATCCACCATGAATTCGTTGTTGCTGAACTGAGGGTTTGGAATGTTGTGTGGTTTACCACCAACAGTCGTTTTGCGCATACCCATCTCTTCCCATCCGTATTGTTTCAGTCCGCGTGCTTTCAGCAGATCGTATACTTTGCCGTAGTAATAGTACCACAGGTCATCTGTATTTCTGATGGATTTGTCCTGCTGCATCAGCGCCCGTACTACCGGCGATTGCTGCCATACACCAGCTGGCACTTCATCCCCACCCATGTGTACATATTCCAGCGGAGCGTCGGCTTCTTTATAGTACGCCTGCAACTCTTCCACCACTTTATCGAGGAAAGTATATACAGATGGTAAGGCTACGTTGATCACGTTGTCATTCCAGTTCTGTACAGAATGATAGACTGATTTATCCTGAAAATCAGACAGCAGGTATTGTGTCGCTTCTGCTGTTTTACCCTGTGCCTGGAATTTCGCATAACGCGCTTCCATTGCTTTCACCGCAGCACGGGCGTGACCAGGTGTTTCTATTTCAGGGATCACTGTGATGTGACGGGCTGTCGCATATTTCAGGATTTCCAGGAAGTCCTGTTTCGTAAAGAAACCGCTGCCTGCAGGATCATTTACATCAGGTCCGGAACCATAAGATGGGAGCAGGGATTCTTTTTCATCTACACCGTGTCCGCGACGGCCACCTACCTGTGTCAGTTCTGGCAGGGATGGTATTTCAATACGCCAGCCTTCATCATCTGTCAGATGGAAATGGAGTACGTTCAGTTTATAGAGTGACATTACCTCCAACAGACGCAGTACATCCTGTTTGCTGTGAAAGTTACGCGCTACATCCAGCATAAAGGCACGGTAAGGATAACGCGGTGCATCTTTTACCTGAATAGCAGCTAAAGATATTGTCTTTTGTTTAGCCGCCCATGCATTAGCAGGCAGGATGCTTTTCAGGGTCTGTATACCATAGAAGATACCTGCGGCATCAGCTGCTTTGATGACAATGCCGTCGGTGGTAATCGTCAGCGTATATGCTTCCTTTGCCAGACTGCCGTCCTGTTGTAAAGCGATCCCGTTACCTTCTCCGATAGCGGGTGTAGTACCGAAAAGCGTATTCAGTTCACCTGCCAGGTAAGCCGCTTCTTTTGCAAAAGCGGGCGCTGCACTGATATGCAGACCAGGTTGCAGGGTGTAAGTACCTGTACCGGGGATCACTTCCTGCGGAGTGGGGAATACTGCCGGCAGTTGTGCCACCGGAATATCTTTGATATCCTTATTCTGTTCAAATACATCTGCCGCAGTGGTCAGGGCAGTTTTATCGCCCGGGAAACGGAGGTATTGTTTAGGTTGTGTGGAAGGACGCACCTCCAGCGGATTCATACGATATCCTTTGCCAGGTTCTTTGTCCCACACCAGGTACAATCCATCCGGCGCATCAGTGAAATTCACGGCCCAGGCATCTGCCACTATTTCAATACGCAGGGAATCGCCGGGAGCAATTCCTTTACCTGCAGCTACGGGCGCCAGTTTATACAGATCGCCATTTACATGTGCGGCAGTCACCCCTCCTGCAAAAGGGCCTGGTTTAATAGACCTGACGAAGTTGAAATACAATTGCCAGCCCTGTGCTGGGAAGGGAACTTTACTGTTGTTAACCAACGTAAATGCAGATAAGAACTGCGCTTTCCCCTGGTGATTGTTCTCCACGACTTCCCATGAAACTTTAATCCTGGAGGCGTCAAATGGCGCCTGTGCATGCACCGGTGCTGCTGCTCCGGCGAATAGTCCACATGCGAGTAATAATTGGCGAAAATGCATAAGCTGAAAGAAGTTAATCTCTGTAAGATAATGCGATACCCTTTTAAAACAAACGGATAACGTGTAAGTTTTTCCGCAGTTTACGCTTTTTATCCGGATGGCACAGTTATTACGATAGCATACTTATCTACTCATTTAAAATTGCTTCATTATGAATACCGATACTACGAACTGGGGAGATCTGATATTTGATAAACTGCACAGATGGACAGCCGCAGGGATTAAAATGTTACCCAATATGGCCGTCGCCGCATTGGTGGTGATTGCTTTCTTTTTCCTGGCCAGACTGATTAAGCTGCTGGTATATAAGTTCGTACTAAAGGTATCGCATACGCCGGCCCTGAGCGGATTATTTGCCAACCTGATATCCGTACTGGTTACGCTGATCGGTTTGTTTGTCGCCCTGGATGTCATGAAACTGGAAAAGGCCGTGTCTTCCCTGCTTGCCGGCGCCGGTATCATTGGTCTGGCTTTAGGTTTTGCTTTTCAGGATCTTACGGCAAATTTCATCTCCGGGATCTTTATCACTTTCCGCCGGCCTTTTGAGGTCGGTCATCAGATAGAAACCAATGGTTTTACCGGAAATGTGGAGGAAATACAGCTGCGATCCACACTAATCCGCACGATGGACGGATTGCATGTCATTATTCCCAATAAGGAGATTTTCCAGAAACCTATTATTAATCACTCGCTTACACCGGAAAGACGAGCAGAGATCACGTTTAATGTACCGGCAGCGAATGAGAATACACCACAGATAAAACAGCTGATCGCAACTGCTTTGAAAGATGTGGATAACCTGTCTGAGAGCAGGGAACCGGATATATGGTTTTCAAATATAGACGGGGCCAACCTGAAAGTCACTGTTTCCAGCTGGATCATCAATAAGGATATACGCACTTTCGAAAACACAAAGAATGAAATCATCATAAAGATAACCACTGTGTTAAAGGACAGTAAGCTGATCTGATTTTTCCTATCTTAGCCCCTTATTAAAGGGAGCTTATATATGAAAGGATTTATTGCTTTTACATTAGTCAGCCTGGCTTTTATAACCGGTTTGGGATACTTTTTCCCGTGGGCATGGTGGTTATTGGTGCCGGTTGCGCCATTGATTATCACCGGATTGGTGGATATCACCCAAAAAAGACATGCCATTATGCGTAACTACCCGATTGTGGGTCGTCTGCGCTATTTTATGGAAGACATCCGTCCGAAAATCTATCAGTATTTTGTAGAAAGCGACATCGACGGTAGTCCGATCAACCGTGTGGACCGTTCCACGATCTATCAGCGTGCTAAAAGGGAACTGAACTCTCAACCCTTTGGTACCCAATTTAATGTATACGCTGAAGGTTACGAGTGGATGGCGCATTCCATTGCGCCAAGAGCATTCGAAAGTATGAATAAAGACCCAAGGGTAGTCATTGGCGGAAGCGACTGTAAACAGCCTTATTCTGCCAGTATCCTGAACGTCTCAGCTATGAGTTACGGTTCCCTCAGTTCCAATGCGGTGGAAGCACTGAACGGAGGGGCCAAACTGGGCGGGTTTGCACATAATACCGGTGAGGGCGGTATCAGCGAACACCACCTGAACCAGGGCGGTGATATCATCTGGCAGATCGGTACCGGTTATTTCGGTTGTCGTAATGCAAATGGTGATTTTGACGAGCAATTGTTCTCCGAAAAATGCGCACTTCCCAATATCAAGATGATCGAACTGAAAATATCACAAGGGGCAAAACCTGGACACGGCGGTATATTACCAGCCTCCAAAAACACCCCTGAGATAGCAGCGATCCGTCACGTAAAACCGCATACGACCGTTGCTTCACCACCTTATCATACCGCATTTGGTTCTCCAAGACAGATGATGCAGTTCATCTCCCGTATGCGTCAGCTGAGCGATGGTAAACCTGTTGGTTTTAAGCTCTGTATCGGACAGAAAAGAGAATTCCATGCTATCTGTAAAGCAATGCTGGAAACCGGCTTTTATCCTGATTTTATCACTGTTGATGGTGGTGAAGGTGGTACCGGTGCAGCGCCTCCTGAATTCTCTAACTCAGTAGGTATGCCACTCATGGATGCGCTGGCGTTTGTACATGATACCCTGATAGGTTACAACATCCGTCATAAGGTAAAACTGATCGCATCCGGTAAAGTACTCACCGGTTTCCATCTGCTCCGTGCAATAGCATTAGGCGCTGATGCCTGCAACAGTGCACGTGCGATGATGATGGCCCTGGGTTGTATACAGGCCCTGGTATGTAATACCAATAAGTGTCCGACAGGTGTGGCTACACAGGACAAATGGCTGATGGCTGGTCTTGTAGTAGATGATAAAAAACATCGTGTGGCCAACTATCACCAGGATACCATCGAAAGCGCGATCGAACTCGCTGCTGCCGCCGGACTGGACACACCGCACCATATCACCCGTAGTCACATTTCCCGTCGTGTATTTATGAACCAGGTAAAGACTTTTGAAGAGATCTATCCAGGTATGCAGGTAGGGTCTTTGCTGAATAGCAGTGAAATGGAAACGATCAGCATTGATAAATGGAGTTGACGCTGCGCGAATTAGGAATTACGAATTAGGAATTAGGAATTAGGAATTGGTGAGTAATAGTCTTCTACGAAGATTATTTGCTGTATCAGTTTTAAGATTAATAACAACGAAAAAGAGTACTTCTGTATCCGAAGTGCTCTTTTTCGCTTTCAAGGAACCTCATTGTTCCAACGAATTCCTAATTCCTAATTCCTAATTCCTAATTTTTTCCCTACATTCATTCTGTCGACCAAAACTAAAATTGTTGCCCATCCATGAATGCCCGCTTGCTGAAATTCAGTCTACTCTTTCTACTTCACCTATGCATTGTATTTCAACTATTTGCACAGGACCGTCTGCGCATTGACAGTATCAGTATCCTGTATGCAGATACTAGCGGTAACGCTTCGCCCTATTTCCTGGTCAGATTCAACCATTTTCCGGGGAATGAAGTGCTGTCCAGACATGGACTCGTCCGCTCATTAAGCAGTGAACACCACATCCTGCAGGATGTCCGATTTGATACTGCGGAGGCGAAAAAAGTCGTCTCTGTCAATAAAGCAAATTATAACTGGAAATGTAGTGATCAGCTGGTACAGGAACTGAGTAAAACCGCACTGAAGGATAGCATACGCGTACAGGTATCTTATACACAGGATATCCGGCAGTTACGCTATTGCCGTCCTTTTAGTATTGCAACGGATTACCGGGTAGCATTAGCGGTCGTACAAAAGAAAGCGTGGGCATTGTTTACCGCACAGGAACAGGTGCGTTTTGCGGACAGATTACGTACACCACATACAGAGGTGATTATCAATAACGCATTACCCTCCATTGACTTTATAAACGCATTACAGCAGCAATATCCCACTTTGCAGGGAGCGCATCATATAGTGGGCATCAAGGAAGAACTGTTTGACACAACAGATATCGACCTGCTGGGGAAATCGGTTCCTTCTCCCCTGGCGGCTAATACCCTGAATCCACATGCGACCATGATGGCCACCCTGATCGCAGGAACCGGTAATTCAGGACTAAGAGGAAAAGGCGTAGCGATCAAAGCAAGGCTTAGTTCCTCTGACTACCTGCGCCTCCTGCCCGATCCTAATGACTACTTCAAAAATGCAGGTATCAGTCTGCAAAATCACTCCTATGGTACCACCATCGAAAATCAATATGCCGCAGAAGCAGTCGCCTATGACGCGCAGATTTTTACACTGGACACACTCTTACATGTCTTTTCTTCCGGTAATATCGGCAATACGGCGCCACAGGAAGGATTGTATAAGGGGCTAACAGGATATGCTAATCTGAGTGGCACTTTTAAACAATCCAAGAATGTACTCATAGCAGGTGGCGTAGATACCAATTACTTTGTACCCGCACTGAGTTCCAAAGGACCTGCTTTTGACGGCCGTGTTGCGCCACAGGTGGTTGCTTTCGGACAAGCAGGTACTTCTGATGCAGCTGCAACGACCACGGGTATTGCCACGCTGGTACAGGAAGCTTATATGCAGACATATGGTAGCCGACCATCCGCAGCCATGGTGAAAGCAATATTGATCAATAGTGCAGACGATACCGGTACACCCGGCCCCGATTATAGCAGTGGTTTTGGCATCCTGAATGCACTGGCCGCTGTGGAAACCATAAAAGACAAGCATGTAATCAGCGGTGTAGTTGCTGCGGATAATACCGCCAGCTTCACTTTGACTATTCCGGCAAACACAGCCCGTTTAAAAGCGACACTCGTCTGGAATGATCCCCCCGCTTCCGAACTGGCTGTAAAAGCATTGCTCAATGACCTGGATGTTTCTTTTGTAGAAGAAACCGGAAAGCAACATCTCCCCTGGGTATTAAGTACTTATCCACATGCAGATTCCCTAAAGAAACCTGCCTATAAAGGACGGGATACGCTGAATAACATTGAACAGATCACCATCGATATGCCTGCAGCAGGTAAAGGGCGATTGATCGTACGCGCCAATCAATTACGCGCGGGTAATACACAACGTTTCTCGCTGGCATATCAGTTTGTACCGGTATCTTCCTTTGAATGGCAATATCCGGCAGCAGGGGAACAACTCACTTCAGGCACCAATATTTCCGTTCGCTGGCGCACCCTGCATCCTGGAAACGGGACGCTGGCTTACAGTATCGATAGTGGCGCTACCTGGCTTACCATCGCTGCCAATCTTCCTTTATCAGCAGGCAATACGCGCTGGAATATACCCGCTGTATTCAGTCAGGGTTTATTGCGCATCACCACTGCCGATACCAGCTGGATCAGTCCTCCTTTCAACATATCGCCACCTGTCGCCATCAATATCGGTTTTAACTGTCCGGATACCTTGCTGGTCTACTGGCGGGGCGTACAAAATGCCCGCGCTTATGACGTGCAGACCGTGACAGGACAAACCCTCTCCCGGCTGACACTCACCAGTGATACTATACTCTCTATCCCTAAAACCCAATTACATGCTCCCTTTATTACCATACGCCCCGTGCATAAAGACGGATGGACCGGTATGCAGAGCAGTACCTACAACTATGAGCAACAGGGCGTCAGTTGTTTCTTCCGGCAGGTACTGGCCGATGTAATGGAAGATAACAGTGTTGATATTTCTGTAGTGCTGAGTAGTTTGCTGCGAATAAAGAAAGTCTACTGGGAAAGGCTGCAGGGGAATGATTTTGTCACCCTTTCTTCACAGGACATTGGGTTGGAAGATACTTACATCTTTAAAGACATCCCCGGGCGTTCCGGCATCTTCTATTACAGGGTTAAACTGGAGCTGACAGACGGACGGATTATTTACTCTGATATACAATCGGTACAACTGCTGATTAACCAGGATTTCCACCTCTTCCCGGTACCGGCAGGACAGGAATTGACACTGATCAGCAACAGACTGGGCGACTTCCGTCTACGGATTACAGACATGACCGGACGGACCATTTTTGCAGGGCCACTCACCAGTGTGCGACAGACGTACTCCTTAAAAGGAATAGCGCCCGGCGTATACCTGTGTGTGATATACGAGGGCGCTCAGAAAATATTTGTGAAACGCTTTATTAAAGCGGGAGATTAAGTTATTGGATCTTAACGACAAACAGGTTGTTACCAAGATCACCCGGACGTAAGCCCGACAAATCTACAACACAATCCTTACCTTGCTGTTTCCAGGTAATCGCTTTATCACTACCCAAAATAACTGCTTTCGCCTGTTTAGCGGGTGTAAAGTTTTTAATACGCAGCTGTGGTGTATAACTAGTTGCGATACAGTATAAAGCATCGTCCTTCTTTGTAAAGAACATCTCGATATGCGCGTATTCTTTGGAAGGCTTTATCATCTTGGCAACGTTATAGTCTGACATAAAGCTGGCTTCCTTTACCACCGGACGGTTGCCCACACTCCACTGACGCGTTTCTTTCCAGGGTGTCGTATTGTAGATTGCCTCACCATTGGTTTCCAGCCAGGCGCCGATATCTACCAGGCGTTGCTGCATGATCACCGGTATTCTACCATCGGCAGTGGGTCCGATATCCAGCAGAAGGTTACCACCACGGGATACGATATCCACCAGTAATACGACCAGGTCATTGCTCTTCTTGTAATCATTCACCGTTTCCATTCTGTTGTAGCCATAGGAATTACCGATACCCTGGCTTTCTTCCCATACCACACCCGGTTGCATACCGCTGCCGTATTCAGAGGTCAGATAGGTGGCGCCGTTGTTATGTCCCCTGGTATTACTACCCCAACGGTCATCTACTGCTACTTCATCTTTCACAGGAGATTCATTGAATAACCAGGCCAGTAATTCCGCGCTATGCCAGGCGGTGTCTGACTGTTCCCATTCTCCGTCAGAGAAGATCACAGAAGGTTTATAACGGGTCACCAGGTCTTTGAACTGAGGTGTCATCACGTTTTTCACGTAGCTGGCTTTGTCTTTCTTCCAGAGAGGGTTGAACCACTCGTATAGGGAGTAATAGTAGCCCATTTTCAGTCCGGCTTTTCTTACCTCGCTGGTCAGGTCACCCAGCAGGTCTCTTTTGGGTGTACCGGTTACTGCATTCCAGGGTCTGCCCCATACAGAATCAGCCTGTTTATTATCCCAGAGGCAATAGCCTTCATGGTGTTTGGAGGTCAGTACGACATATTTCGCTCCGGAGCGTTTGAAGACATCCGCCCACTGAGCAGGATCAAACAGCTCTGCTTTAAACTGCGATTCAAACTGCTGATAGCCAAAATCCTTCCCATAATTTTTATCATGAAAGGCACGCACTTTTTTATGCGTTTCATCATTCGCACCATCCAGCTGATACCAATACCATTCTGAATAACCGCCCGGACCGACCACTGCAAAAGAAGGTACCGCATACACCCCCCAGTGTATGAAGATCCCGAACTTGGCCTGATTAAACCAGGCAGGGATACCACGCTTGTTCAGTGAAGCCCAGTCGGCGGAATATTGCTGAGCGGCCAGCGGCGCACAGCCTAAAAGGAATGCGGCTGCATAGAGGATGATTTTTTTCATAACAGTAGTTGATAGTAAGAGACCGTGATTGATAAACGATATTTAAATATAAAATGACAGGGTTTGAATTCCTAATAGCATCTGCACCTGAACCGGTAGTATATTCAGGGAATGCGGCGATAGCAATCAGGTCAGGCCCTGCAGTAAATAGAAATAGGCTGTCTGCCCTATAGCAAACAGCCTATTCTGTTGGTTATTTCAGTGGATAGTCAGCGACTATCCTGTTGCTTTTGTTTACATCTCCAGCGCACCTGCAGCTGCTTCATCCACAAACCAGTGCAGTTCTCCATCTTGTGGACGGATCAGCTGGGAAGGGAATTTTTCAGCTTCGAAGTCGCCTTCTATTACACTTTTCAACGTCAGGGCTTTACCAGCACCAGTAGCCATGAATATCACGCAGGCAGCTTCATTTACGACAGGAGCCGTCAGTGTGATACGGTACATATCCTGTGCCTGCAGGAAGAAGGCTTTTACCCATGCTTTCTTTTCGTGTACGATCGGCAGACCAGGGAAGAGGGACAGGGTATGTCCGTCGTCGCCCATACCTAAGAGCACGAGATCAAAAGTGGTATCGCTGTCTTCGAAGTATTTCTTCAGGATAGACTCATATTCTTTTGCTGCGGCTTCCGGTTCGATATCCGTGCGCATAACATGGATATTTTCTGAAGGTACGCCTACTACGTCCAGCAGGGTTTCGTAAGCCATACGGGCGTTATTACGCTCATCTTCAAAAGGTACGGCCCTTTCGTCGCCCCAGAAGAAGTGAATTTTCTCCCATGGAATGATCAACTTATAAGGCTCTTTTGTGAGCAGCGTGTATAATGCCTTTGGCGTACTTCCCCCGGAGAGCGCCCATGTAAAGATGGGCTGGTCCTGTAATACTTCCTGGATGTAATTGCTGATCCAGGCCGCCAGGTTTTCACTCAGTTCCTGGGTGTTCTTTGCTATGTGTAATTCCATTTCTCTTATTTAGGTAGATTGATCCAGGCATGTCCATCTCTTGCGATCATGGCGTCTGCATCTTCAGGCCCCCAGGAATCAGGAGCGTAGTTAGGAAAGTCAACCGGTGTGCGGGATTCCCATGTTTCCAGGATCGGCATTACCACTTTCCAGGCAGCTTCTACCTGGTCAGCGCGCATGAACAAGGTCGCATCTCCTTCCATTACGTCCAGCAGCAGTGTTTCGTATGCTTCAGGCGCATGGTCGTCACCATACTGACGATCGAAGTTGAATACCATTTCCACCGGATCCAGTTCCATGCTCTGACCCGGTCGTTTTGCCTGGAAGCGGATACGGATATCCATTTCTGGCTGGATGCTGATGGTCAGGCGGTTTGGACGCCATGTTTCTGCTGATTCAGCAGGGAACGCGTAGTGCGGCGCCTGACGGAACTGCAGGGTAATATTGGTCGCTTTCTGGTGCATGTTTTTACCGGTACGTACGTAGAACGGTACACCCTGCCAGCGCCAGTTGTCGATAAAGAATTTAACCGCTGCGTAAGTTTCAGTTGCTGATTCAGGATCTACACCTTTCTCTTCACGATAACCAGGCATCTGTTTACCTTGTCTCCAGCCAGCAGAATACTGACCACGTACAGCGTTCTCATGGATCTTATCCTTTGTGAACTTACGGATCGCGTTAAGTACATCTACTTTCTTGTTACGGATTTCGTTTGCATCGAATGATACAGGCGCTTCCATAGCGATCATACACATTACCTGCAGGATGTGGTTCTGCACCATATCGCGCAGTGCACCTGAGTTCTCATAGTAACCGCCACGACCTTCCAGGCCTACGGTTTCAGAAGCGGTGATCTGTATGTGATCTATATAGTTACGATTCCATAAAGGCTCAAACAGCGCATTGGCAAAACGCAGCGCGATGAGGTTCTGTACGGTTTCTTTACCGAGGTAGTGGTCAATACGGTAGATCTGTTCTTCAGAGAACATGCTGAGCAGCAGTTCATTCAGTTCATGCGCACTTTGCAGGTCATGACCGAATGGTTTTTCTACCACGATACGGGTACTGTGTTTATCGCTGCACAGGTTCAGGGAACCCAGTTTCTGAGCGATAGCAGGCATCAGCTGCGGAGCAACTGAGAGGTAGAAGATCACGTTAGGATGTTCACCCCATTCTTCTTCTTTTGCCTTCACATAATCAGTGATCGCGCTGTAAGAAGCGCGGTCTTCCGCATCCATCTGCAGATAGGTAACATGCTGACTGAAGTCGTTCCAATGGCCATTCTGCTCACCTTTACGGCGGGAGAACTTCTGAACACCATCCAGTAAACGTTCCCTATAAGCGCTATTGTCATATGGACTACGGCCAATACCGGCAATTGCAAATTTTTCCGGCATGTAATTATCGAGGAACAGGTTGTATAAAGCCGGCGAAAGTTTTCTGTAATTCAGGTCGCCGCTGCCGCCGAAGATGAAGATGATGGAAGCAGGCGGACGTTTATGATTCTGCATAACAACTATATTTTATAGCTGAGAGTCCGCCTGGGCGGACTCTCAATACTTTTTATTCTCCCCAAACGGTATGGAAACTACCAGGTATATCTATACGCTGATAAGTATGTGCACCGAAGTAGTCGCGTTGTGCCTGTACCAGGTTGGTCGGCATACGCTCTGTGCGGTAAGCGTCGAAGTAAGCCAGTGCTGACATGGTACCTGCAGCGATAGCGCCTGTCTGTGCAGCCTGTGCTACTACGGCACGCGTGTTAGTGATAGCGCCTTCTACCAGGGCGGCAATGTTCTTGTCCAGTAAGATATTAGGTAAATCCGGAGCAGCTTTGTAAGCTTGTGTGTATACTTCCAGGAGGGTAGAACGGATGATACAACCGCCTCTCCATACTTTTACTGCTTCTGGTAAAGGAATTTCCATCTGCAGTTCTTTAGATGCCTGGTGCAGCATTGCCAGACCCTGTGCATAGCTGATGATGATACCGAAGTGTAATGCATCATGCACCTGCTGTATCCAGGTTTCTACCGGTACATTGAGTTTCGCATCCGGTGCTTTGTATAAAGCAGCCGCCTGCACGCGCTCATCTTTGTAACCTGATACAGTACGCAGTGCTACTGCTGTATCGATTACCGGGATAGCTACCGGCAGATCCATTGCATCCTGTGAAGTCCATTTACCGGTACCTTTTGAACCTGCTTTGTCAGAGATCACATCTACCAGTCTTGCGCTGGTTTTGTCATCTTTCTGCAGGAAGATATCCGCAGTGATTTCAATCAGGAAAGATTGCAGATCGCCTTCATTCCAGGTTTTGAATATCTGATGCAGCTGATCGTTATCCAGTCCTGCCTGCTTCAGCAACGAATATGCTTCGCTGATCAGCTGCATGATGGAATACTCGATACCATTGTGCACCATTTTAACATAGTGACCAGCACCTTCCCTACCGAGGTAGGCAACGCATGGTTCACCATTTACCTTTGCAGAAATTGCTTCCAGCATTGGTTTTACTTTTTCATAAGCTTCTTTATCGCCACCTGGCATGATGCTAGGTCCCGTACGGGCGCCTTTCTCACCGCCTGATACGCCGATGCCCATGAAATGAATACCCTTTTCGCGCAGGTATTTTACTCTGCGTAATGTATCTGTATAATGTGAGTTACCACCGTCGATCACAACATCACCTTTTTCCAGCAGCGGGATCAGTGATTCGATCACATCATCCACCGGCTGACCGGCTGGTACCAACATCATCAGCTTGCGCGGACGCTCCAGTAATTGTACCATGGTTGCCAGTTCTGCCACTCCCTTTACAGTAGTGCCAGCTGTAGCAGCCGATTCCAGAGCCCCGGTCTTGGTACTATCTTTATCAAAACCAATAACGGAAAAACCATGATCAGCCATGTTCAGTAACAGGTTACGCCCCATTACGCCAAGACCAATCATGCCAAAATCGAATACGCTTTGTGCCATAAATTATCGTGTAAGTGCCTAAAAGAATGAAGTAAAAGTACGAATTATCAATTACCAATTGCAAATACTATTACCGGTCCTGACAAAACTATGAACATCCTATACTAATTGCCGCCATTTGTACATTAGAATCCGCGATAAATGCAATGTTCGGGCGACTCTTAAATTTTCCTTAAATCTTACCATCCCAGGTACACCATTCCGATGCCGCATACCAGGATGGTCAGCCCTCCCAAGGCATGTACATAACGCTCCAAACGACTGGTTTTCAACACAGAAAACCCGTAATAACCCAATAACACCATTCCTGTCATTGTCAGCAGTGTAAACAACGTAAAACTCACTATCAACAGGGTCATACCATATGTGGAATGCTGTGCTGCCGGGTAAGTCAGCAACGGGATCAATGGTTCACAGGGACCAAGCCCGAAAATGATCAGCATTACCCAGGGGGTGACTTTCATTCGCTCCTGTGGATAAACAATCTTTCCGTGTTTATGTTCATACACGTAGATATCTCCGTTGTCGTAAACATCGAAATGTTTATGCACTTTATTGCTCCAGGCCCGTTTCAGCCCCCAGATAGTGTATAATAGTCCGAAGGTAAGTAAGGCCCATCCTGCCAGTCCTCCCCGCAGGTCTTCCACCCCGCTGATCTCAGACAGGGACCAGCCCAGTCCAATACCCAGCAATCCAAGCAATACAGAGCTTCCCACATGCGCAATACCGCACAGTAAGGTCCAGGCTAAGGTCTTTCCTATTTTCCAGCCTCTTACCCTGCTCAGGGCAATAAAGGGGATGTAGTGATCGGGGCCCGTCACCGTATGCAGACAGCTGATCGTAATCGCCGTCAGTATCAGCACCTGCAATTCAGTATGCATACATCCCTGTTTTTAGAGTTTTCTTTCTACGCCCGCCAGTAAGGCTATCTTTTTAAATAGTTCATATAACTGTTCTCCGCCCTGTCCCAATATACGTAACAACAACGCGCCGGAGGCAGTACGAGAGACGCCGGCTGTTATGCCTTTTTCGGCAGATAAACACTCATGTATCACATCTCCCATCGCCGTCATATCCTGTTGTTTATCATACCATAACAGTGACGCCTGATGTGAATACGTTTCCCATTGCCCTGTACCAGCCGGTGATATAAGCGCTGGTTCCAGTACCGTTACATCTTTGAATAATAAACGATTATGCTGCCACAATTCCAGCGTATTCCGGTAGTAACGGCAACGGAATATTTCTCCGCTCAGCTTTCTTCCGCAGGTGATGATCTCTCCCCATAAAAGGCGGCAATTATCTTCCATTTCTATGCGGCTGACACCATCAAATACTGCGTCCTCATGCGGCACCGAAGGATGCGGCAGATAATACAGACTACTGCCCTCCGCCATCTTCACCTGTAAACGCTGTCTGGCGCCATGCTGCATATTGAAGATCCGTTGATACGCCTGCGTATACAGGTGTACGGACGTCTCCTTTTCCAGGCTGACGGAAATCTGGTAAAAATCCCCATCCAGTATACCCGGCGAAGCGGTCATCATGGTCAGGTGCAAATCGCCCGTTCTGCTACCACTGATATTTGCCACCTTAAAAGGCCGGGTAAAATAACAGTGTTGCAGATAGGTATGCGTTCCTCTGGCGGCAGCCCTGATATCCAGTTCACTGGTCATTGCAGCAATGCCGGCTCCTCCACGGTTTCCAGTAAGGCATACTTTCTGATCCAGCCGATGACAGTATCCAGTCCGTCCAGCGTCACCAGGTTAGTAAATACAAAAGGTCTGCCCTGACGCATTTTACGGGCATCCCGTTCCATCACTTCCAGACTTGCCCCTACATAAGGCGCCAGATCTATCTTGTTGATCACCAGCAGGTCTGAACGGGTGATACCAGGTCCGCCTTTACGGGGTATTTTATCCCCTTCCGCGACGTCTATCACAAAGATGGTCACATCTGCCAGATCGGGGCTGAAAGTGGCAGAAAGGTTATCTCCGCCGCTTTCAATGAATATGATCTCCACATCCGGGAAACGGGTGGCTATTTCTTCTACTGCTTCCAGGTTCATACTGGCATCTTCCCGGATAGCAGTATGTGGACAACCACCTGTTTCCACGCCAATAATCCTTTCGGCAGGCAGGAGGCTGTTATTCACAAGGAATTCGGCATCTTCTTTCGTGTAGATATCGTTGGTAATCACCGCCAGACTATACTGCTGATGCAATTGTCTGGACAGTCTTTCTATCAATGCAGTTTTGCCTGCACCCACAGGGCCGGCTACGCCTATTTTGATATATGTGCGTGCTTCCATTGTCGCTGCTGTTTACAAAATAAAAATATACGGTACGCGTGTACACACGCGTCGTTTTTAAGACATATACAATCTCGAATACAGCCGTTCATGCTGCATACTTCTGATATCAAATCCAAAGCTGCAACGTCCTGCCATATCACGGGGTATTTCCAGGGTACGCGCCACCAGCTCCGGTAACTGTGGCAGCAGTTCAAAAAGGATCTGTTGCCCCTGCTGCTGACCCAGCGGAATCAGCTTTACACTGTTAGTGACCATACCGGTGGCAGCATTGTAATAAAAGGCCGTCAAAGCCTCTTCCAGCGGAATACCGGATAAAGCGGCATATACACCGAAAACCAGGCAATAATGTCCCAGTGCTGCGCCTGATTTTATCTGCTCCCTGTAACTTTCACCGGTAGCATGTACCACCAGTGGCGACAGCAATTTCAATAACCGCATCCCCAGTTTCTGACTGGCCATCCGCAACTCCTGTGGTGCTTTTAATGCAGTACATTCCTGGTCCAGTGCTACAATGCTGGTGATATCTCCTTCCAGGGCAGCCCGGTAAGCCAGTACGGCAAACAATGCATCGTTGTAAGGCAGATTGTGTGCAAGCATATTTCGGATAAAAGCTGCTGCTCCCGGACCATCTTTGATAAGGCCCTGCTGCACATAGGTTTCCAGTCCGCCGGAATGCGTATACGCCCCTATCGGCAAAGTAGGATCGCTTAAATGTAAGAGGTATGGTAACCAGGTGTGCATAATGGTTTATTTTCCTGCCAGCTGCATGATTTTGCTGAAGAGCGAGCCGGAGCCGCCATGTTCATGCGGAATGACGTTGCTTCTGAGCATATTGGTCAATGTCCTGAGTTCTTTTGCCGGTGCGTATCCTTTTGCTTCCAGCCATCGGAATAAAGGTTCCTCATATGGCACCAGCACTTCATTTCCATCCAGGAAAAGCGGCAGGTGTTTATTCCCGATCTCATAACAGATCACCGCCATATCCGTCATGGTTGCCGGTCGCAGCACAATGGCCTGTGCCGGCAGAATACTCACCACAATGGCTCTTTTATCATCCATCCACACAATATCCCCCTGTTGCAGCATAGGTGCTTCCCGCATAAAACGAAGGGCAATTTCCTGTCCCCCGAGCGTATAGCGGCGCAATACGCGTTTCCCTGTTTCAAACCACTCCAGCTGCAACGGATCAGTGATCCGGGGTTCTGTCGGGCAGGTAACGATATTGCCTTCTATTTTTTCTATAATGATCATAGCTATATTTAAAACAGGAAATAACGTTGCGCCAGTGGCAGGACCGTTGCCGGTTCACAGGTCAGTACCTGACCATCCACAGTTACTTCGTAGGTTTCCGGATTGACAGTTATTTCGGGTGTACTGTCGTTATGTACCATATCTTTCTTGCCAATATTGCGGCAGTTCTTTACCGGCAATACGATCTTCTGTAATCCATATTCCTGCGCGATATTCTTTCCTGCTGCCGCCTGCGATACAAAGGTCACACAGGTCTTATGCAATGCCCCTCCGAAAGCGCCAAACATCTCCCTGTATATAACAGGTTGCGGCGTCGGAATAGAGGCATTCGGATCCCCCATACGACTGCAGATGATCATGCCTCCTTTGATGATCATTTCCGGCTTGGCGCCGAATAAGGCGGGCTTCCACAATACGATATCCGCCAGTTTACCAGGCTCCAGAGAACCGACGTGGGTAGCAATACCATGCGTAATAGCCGGATTGATCGTGTATTTCGCTACATATCGTTTTGCACGGAAGTTATCGTTTTGTTTCCCCTCATCTTCTTTCAGTGCTCCCCTTTGTTTCTTCATCTTATCTGCCGTCTGCCAGGTACGGATGATCACTTCTCCCACGCGCCCCATGGCCTGAGAATCAGAGCTCATCATGCTGAATACGCCCATATCATGCAGGATATCTTCCGCTGCAATCGTCTCCGGCCGGATACGGGAATCAGCAAAAGCTACGTCTTCCGGTACACTTTTATCCAGGTGATGACAGACCATCAGCATATCCAGATGTTCATCGATGGTATTCACCGTATAAGGTCTGGTAGGATTAGTGGAAGAAGGCAGGATATTAGGGTACATAGCTGCCTTGATGATATCAGGGGCATGTCCGCCACCGGCGCCCTCCGTATGATACGTATGAATCACTCTGCCGTCAATAGCTTTGATCGTATCTTCCAGGAAACCGGATTCGTTCAGGGTATCCGTATGAATCGCTATCTGTACATCGTATTTATCAGCTGCTTTAAGAGACGCATTGATCACTGCCGGAGAAGAACCCCAGTCCTCATGTATTTTAAGTCCCAGTGCCCCGGCTTCTATCTGTTCCCACAATGGCGCATCAGTCGCACAGTTGCCCTTCCCGAGAAATCCCAGGTTCATGGGAAAGGCGTCAGCAGATTGCAGCATCTTCCGGATAAACCATTTACCCGGTGTTACCGTAGTGGCGTTTGTACCATCGGCAGGTCCGGTACCCCCGCCGATCATGGTGGTGATACCGCTGTGCAGGGCATGGGTAATCTGCTGCGGACTGATAAAATGAATATGCGTATCAATACCACCGGCAGTAGCGATCAGACCAGCGCCACCATGTACTTCGGTACTGGCGCCGATGATCATCTCAGGATCTACACCGTCCATGGTATCGGGATTACCGGCCTTTCCGATCTTTACGATACGCCCGTCTTTAATACCGATATCTGCTTTCACAATCCCCCAGTGATCGATGATCATGACGCTGGTAATGACCATATCCAACACGCCTTGTTCACGGGTGGCAGTAGATGACTGTGCCATCCCGTCACGGATGGTCTTTCCGCCGCCAAATTTCGCTTCATCACCATATACAGTATGATCATGTTCTATTTCAATGATGATGTCCGTATCGCCCAGGCGTACCTTATCGCCTGTCGTAGGACCATACATAGCCGCATAGCGGTCACGGTTTATTTTAAGACTCATTCCGGCTGATGTTTAAATTGTTGCTGTACTACCTGTTGCATGGCTTTATCGCGGGCTTCAATCCCCACAGTAGTTCCGTTAACCAGGTTATTCATACCATACGCACGGCGGTTACCACCGAGGGTAACCAGTTCTACTGTCTTTTCCTCTCCGGGCTCAAAACGCACAGCCGTACCCGCGGCAATATTCAGCCGCATACCAAAAGCGGTTTCCCTGTTAAAGGAAAGCATTCTGTTGACTTCGAAGAAATGACAATGAGAGCCGATCTGTACAGGTCTGTCGCCGGTATTGACTACACGGACGGATGCAACACTGCGGCCCTTGTTGGCGTCTATAACGCCGGGCGCTATAAAGTATTCACCTGGTATCATACGCAAGCAATAAAGAGTTTAGATATTGGTTGATGTGGGCGTTTTATCTGATGGGATGGTGTACTGTCACCAGTTTTGAACCATCCGGAAAAGTAGCTTCTATCTGAATTTCGTCGATCATTTCAGGAATACCTTCCATGACATCTTCCCGGGAAAGTATGGTAGCGCCATACTGCATCAGTTGTGCCACTGTCTGTCCGTCTCTTGCAGCTTCCTGCAGACGGCTGCTGATCAGGGCGATTGCTTCCGGGTAATTCAGTTTGAGTCCCCTGGCCTTTCTCTTCTCAGCAAGTTCTCCTGCCAGGTATAACAATAGTTTTTCAGTTTCCCTTGCCGTTAAATGCATAGTGATGTTGGTTTAAAAGAGTGCCTTAGCCTTCCTGACATGTTGAAGGGAATGGGTTAATAAAATATTCAGTGATCTTCCCTGCGTTAATTTACGCAAAAATTGCAGAATGTAAAACGCTCAATGCAATGCATTGAGCGTTTACGTATGACAAGTGTGTAATAAGCGGATCAGGCAGAATTTCTACCGGCGTTGATGATCCCGAAGGAGCAACGTACGACCAGTTTTTCGTATGTTTCTTTCAGTCCATCACCATTACCGGCTTCATTCAGTTCGCGTATACGTGCCAGTGCTGCCTGCTGTATCGTGAGCAATGGTAATACGATACGCTCACGCATCTGGATAGACAGGGCATCTATCGGATAAGCGGCCATCAGTTCTGTTTCTCCCACCAGTTTGAGGATCAGGGTACGGGTACGTTTGTGCTCATCATGGATCATATTCCACACTTCACCAAAGCGGGGGTGTTTACCATACGCAGCGGTGAGCGGGAAATAACTTTTCTTCATGGCCATCTGGCAGTTACCCAGTAGTGTGCGGAAGAACAGGGAGTCTTTGTACAACTGTCTGAGCTCCTCCCATTTGCCTGCTTTCTCCAGTGCTTCCAGTGCAGAGCCTACACCGTAGAAACCAGGTACGTTCTGTTTCAGCTGGCTCCATGCACCCACATAAGGTACTGCCCTGAGGTCATTAAGATTCAGTTTGGCAGCAGCATTCCTTTTGGATGGACGGCTACCGATATTGGTTTCTGCATAGTAACGCAGCGGACTGGCGAAATCCAGGTAATCCAGGAAGTCAGGGTGATGTTTCAGTTTGTTAAAGGCAACATACCCTTCGTCAGCAAGTGACTGTAACAGCGCTTCTCCGGCTCCGGACATTGTCTGCTCCCGGGAAGAGAACAGTTCATTGGCAATACCGGCATGTACCAGTTGTTCGATGTTGAACTGGGCAGAATCCACGGTTCCGAAGTTGGAACTGATGGTTTGTCCCTGTATGGTGAGCTGAATTTCTTCGTTAGCAATATCACGTCCCATAGAAGCGTAGAACTGGTGCGTTTTACCACCACCTCTTGCAGGAGGACCTCCACGGCCGTCAAAGAAAACAACATCGATCTCATATTCTCTGGAGATGCGGGTCAGCTCCTGTTTCGCTTTGTAGATACTCCAGTTAGCCATCAGGTAGCCACCATCTTTGGTACCGTCAGAGAAGCCGAGCATGATCGTCTGCTTGTTATAGCGTTTTTTCAGGTGCGCTCTGTAGGCAGCATTATCATACAGTTCACGCATCACATTACCTGCCTGGCGAAGGTCATCGATGGTTTCAAACAGCGGCACGATATCTACGCTCAGGCGGTCTTTCTGCCATCCGGAAGCCAGGAACAGCCCATATACTTCCATGACGTTCAGCGCATTCATGCTGTGGCTGATGATGTAACGGTGACAACCGAATTCACCGTTGTTCTGCTGGATATCTTTCACTGCTGCGATCGTAGCCAGCGTATCCTTGTGCAGGGAATCTTCCAGCACTTCCGGATTTGCGGTTCCTTTGATATTCAGCAGGTGCGTGATCTTCTCATTATCAGGGAGATCCTTATAATTCTTCGGCAGCAGGTCTGTTTTCTCTGCGATACAATCCAGTAAAGGACCATGTACAGAGCTATCCTGGCGGATATCCAGTGTAGCGAAGAACAAACCGAAGAGCTCCACGCGGCTTACCAGGTCATCCAGCATCGTGAGGAACAGGCCGTTGTTTTCTTCTATGAGTATAATACGGACCCTTGCGAGGGTATCCAGTATTTCTTTCTGACTGATATTTGTTTTGTGTCCCGGAATAAAAAGGTTGTTGTACAACTTTTCTTCCAGCATATTCAGCTCCTGCTCAATGCCTTTGAAAGTCAGACGACGTTTCAGGCGGCGCACATCGAGATAGTAACATTTAATAATACCACCACGTAAAGCTTCTGCTGTCCGTAAGGTGATATCAGCCGTTACAAACGGGTTACCATCACGGTCTCCTCCAGGCCAGAAGCCCATCCTGATAACAGGATTATTACTATTGACAGCAGCGGGGAATTGTGACTTGAGTTTGGAAATAATACGTCCGGCGGCAGGGTAGAACGTATTTTCCAGGAACCAGATCAGGCTGATGGCCTCATCATAAGGGGTAGGTTTTTCCTTCTTAAAGAAAGGTGTTTTACCCAGCTGCTGGAGATATGCATTTACCTGGGCAGTATTGTCATTGATCAGCGCCCTTGACAGGTCGTTGATAATGGTCAGTACGCCACCGGGGTAGAACTGTGTGGGATGTGCGGTGAGTACCAGTCGTACGGAATAATCCTGTAATTTCTTCGCAAGCTGCTCTCCCGCCTGCTCTGAGGTGATCTCGGACAACAGGTGACTCAGGGTACCTGCTCCATGCACATCGTGGATCTGACGGAATGCTGCATCTTCCAGCGCGTCAAACAATACTACCTGACGCTCAGCATACTGCACGAAACGGAACATGAGATCCAGCTTCTGCTGTTCATTGCTGCAGGATGTGTACTGCTGAAAATAAGAATTGAGAATTTCCTGGGGACTTTTTTCTTTAGCGTACCCTTCTTCACAGTGGATAAGAAATAATGACAGAAATACGCCGGTTCTCTCTACCTTATGAAAAGGTAATGCGGTAAAAAGACTATTGTATAACTGGAACTTGGTGCCAACCAGGTTCTTGAACAACTGTAAGGTATTATTAACCGGTGCTTCCATAACTTAATTTCGTAATATTAAAAGAGCCTTTGCCAACCGGGAGCTAAAAATAATATAAAATAGTTACAAAGTAGAATGCAAACTTATTAAAACAAGTAAGCCGCAGCATAGTGCTGCGGCTTGTTGCAAGTCCCCCGTTGTTTTGGGGCATGTTGAGAGAATAATAAGGTTAAATGAGTAATAATATCTGCTAAAAAGAAATCAGTGATTTTACTCGGATAATCTGAACCCGATAGGCAGGTTAAATCTTACAATTACCGGTTCATGGTTCTGTTTGCCAGGTTTCCAGTTTGGCATCATCCTTACAACCCTGACAGCTTCTTCTTCCAATCCGCCACCTTTTGCAGCACCTACTGCCTGTACATCGCTGATCTTGCCATCGGTATTTACAACAAACTGAATAAAGACCTTTCCTTCGATACCGGTTTCCTGCGCAAGGCGGGGATACCTGAGGTTCTTCTGGAGGAATTTTGCTAATGCTTCTTCGCCACCAGGAAAGCTAGGCATGATTTCCACAAATGTGAAAATGGTTTTCTTCTCTTCTACCTTAGGCGGTTCAACAACGTTTCCACCAGGGACACCATTCTCAAACGGACTTTCAATACCATTTACATCATCGCCAACCGTATTGGCAACACCGATCGCTTTGTTACCGATATCGTCCATCTTAGGCACTTCTGATTCATTCTCCGCGATCTCCTGATCCGTAATAGTAGGTGTAACAAAAGCAATAGATGAACGGGCCGGCGGAGGTGGTGTATTGACAGGCGGAGGTGGAGGAGTTACAGCTGCTTCTTCCGGTATGTCTATCGGTTTTAATACCGTTGGCGTTGTTTCTATCTGACTTCGTGTATGCATACCCGCAGCCATCAGTTTATTACTGAGTACATAGCCTCCGATAATCACCAAAGCAATAGACGCTGTGCCTACAATAGCGTTACGTACACGCTTTTCTTCACTTCTGCGTAACTCATAGGCGCCGTAATCTTTATTACGACCATCAAAAAGAATGTCGAGAAAATCTGCGTTAATAATTGTTCTTGCATTCATGGGATAAACATTTACAATATAGATGCGACGTAAATGCTTTTCCATACGAATGCATAAAAAAACTTTTAAAATAATTTCAGCAGGAAATAAAATAATGATGCATATAAAAGAGATAGGATCAATAAAATTTACCATTCCAGATTGAGATCCGGATCGGGATCACCTATTTGCTAAAGGAAGTATTCACTATCTTTTAATGGTAACAATAATGACGATGTTACCATACAGGTTAAATATGTTGTATACCTAATAATATTGGTCGGTAGTTAAATGCAGGTAAGTAGCGTTTTCTGCGCTCAGAGGATGTTGTAATACTATGCTGCTATTATGCCAGGGGGCGCGGGAGGTATATTACATAGAATTTACCACCAATAAATCTGCAACACACCTTCCCCGCTGGCCTGACCGGGCATTTTTATTTACAGCTTATAGCAAAAGATATTTCTGTGATCAGCAACAGCCGTTGTAAACAGCTGCCTTACAGTATTGAATATGATCATTCATTACCACCCTACCCACTGCATATGTATGTATCAATAATTGGTTATGCAACTGCATATTGAAATCAGTTTTTGATTTTTACGAGCTGATAAAATTGTTCTGCTGGTGAGACAAAACAAGGAGAAGTACTCAGCGATTTTCTCCGGGTGGTGGTAATTCCTAATAGTCTACTGAATCTGTAGACAAATATACAGCAGGAAATCATATTTCCAAATGCAAGTGCATAATTTTTTTTCAGGCAGAATAATTGTGTACGCTCTACATAGAGAAAACCACTGATAATCACATGAGAAAATGTTTACTACCCGCAGCCATTGTATTGTTATTATTTGCTGCCTGTCACAACCAGCCTTCTGCCAGTCAGTCATCCGCTGACAGTACTGCCAACACAGACACGACTGCTGCTGCCGGCTCTTTACCTGCGCCTTATGCAACAAAGTCCGTCAATAATTACAGCAATGTAATGGGCTGGCATGATGGTAAAACACCGCTGGCGCCCGGTGGACTAACCGTATCCGCACTGGCCACAGACCTAAAAAATCCCCGCTGGATCTACGTGATGCCCAATGGCGATATTCTTGTTGCAGAATCCAGCTCCAAATCAGATGTAGGCAATAAGGTCAAAGATGTAGTGAGCGGCAGAGCTGGTTCGGGGAATTTCGGCAACAGTGCAGACCGTATTACCTTATTGAGGGATGCAGACCGTGATGGTAAACCTGAACTGCGTACTATTTTCCTGCAGGACTTAAATCAACCTTTCGGTATGCTCCTGCTGGATAAAACATTCTATGTCGCCAATACAGACGGCATCCTGCAATTCCCTTATAAAACGGGCGACACCGTCATTACTGCAAAAGGCAAAAAGATACTCGATCTCCCGGCCGGTGGTTATAACAATCACTGGACGCGCAATATCATCTCCAATGCTGCAGGCAATAAGATATACGTGAGCGTTGGTTCCGGTAGTAACAACGCGGAACATGGTATGGAAAACGAACACAGACGTGCAGGTATCCTGGAGATCAATCCGGATGGCAGTGGAGAAAAAATATACGCCAGCGGACTTCGTAATCCTGTTGGTATGGACTGGGCGCCTGGTACCAAAACACTATGGACCGCCGTCAATGAAAGAGATGGTCTGGGCGATGACCTGGTACCCGATTATATGACCAGTGTAAAAGAAGGTGGCTTTTATGGATGGCCTTATGCTTACTGGGGCAAAAATCCGGATCCGAGAATGGAAGATAAGCAACAACCCGAACTTGTTGAAAAGACGATCGTACCAGATCTCTCATTAGGTGCTCATACCGCCTCTCTGGGACTTATCTTTTATAAAGGCAAGGCATTGCCTGAAAAATACAGAAACGGGGCTTTTATAGGGCAACACGGCTCATGGAACCGTTCAACACTTTCCGGCTATAAAGTAGTCTTCGTTCCTTTTCAAAACGGGAAACCGGCTGGTAGTCCGGAGGACTTCCTCACCGGATTCATGGCGGATGCGGATAAAAGCGAAGTATACGGCCGTCCCGTAGGTGTAGCAGTTGCAGCAGATGGCGCACTGCTCGTTGCGGATGATGCCGGTAATACCATTTGGCAGGTCAAATAGGGAAAATACTATTAGCTTTGAAATAATAGAAGACACTACCCGATGAAAAAACTGCTTCTGGCGCTTGGCATATTCCCGCTGGCCACGTACGCACAATCATATTCTGATACTACGCATCGCCTGCGCGAAGTAGTGATTCAGGCATATCCTGGTAAACAGTTTACCCTGCTCCAGGTACCTACCAGCAGTACCGTACTGACCTCCCGGCAGCTGGCATTACAACAGGGCGTTACCCTGCTGCCTGCCATGAATACTGTTCCCGGCGTACGTATGGAAGAACGTTCTCCCGGCAGTTACCGCCTCTCTCTAAGAGGAAGCCTGTTGCGCTCTCCTTTTGGGATCCGCAATGTAAAGATCTACCTGGATGAAATTCCCCTGACAGATGCTGGTGGTAATTCTTACCTGAACCTCTCCGATCCGGGCAGCTTCCAGGGCATTGAAGTGTTAAAGGGACCTGACGGCAGCCAGTTTGGCGCTAACTCGGGTGGTGTGATACTCCTGCATCCTGCGGGTACCCTACCTGACAGCAGCCGCTTACGTGCTGATATACAGGGGGGCAGTTATGGCCTGTTCCGCGAACAGGTAGGCTGGCAGCAGCAATGGGGTAATTATAAACTGAATGTTTATCAGGCTGTACACCGTTCCGACGGCTATCGCGATAACAGCGCCATGCAGCGGTATTATATACAAACCGCCCAGCAATGGCAATACAACGCACATAATCAACTGAAACTGATTGCGTTTTACAGCGACCTGGATTATCGTACCCCAGGCGGACTGACAGAAGCACAGATGAACGCCAATCCGAAGGCTGCCCGTCCTGCGACGCCAGCCTTACCTGGCGCTATTACCCAGAAAGCCGGTATCCGTAATAAGACCGCTTTCGGTGGATTGGTACATACCTCCCAGCTTGCTGAACACTGGCAACATGTTATTTCCGTGTATGGTAGCAATACACATTTCGAGAATCCCTTCATCACCAATTATGAAGCAAGGGATGAGAATACCGCCGGTGCACGTACTTATATCGCTTTACAAGATCAGCCACTGGGCAACAGCGGGATGCGTCTCGACTGGACCACAGGTCTGGAATGGCAACAAACCACTTCAGATATCGACAACTATGGCAACCGCGCAGGTGTAAGAGATACCCTGCAAGCTGCCAGCGATATCACTGCCAGACAATACTTCTACTTTACCGGTCTGACCCTGCGTCCCGGCAAACAATGGGTGGCAGAAGCGGCTGTCAGTGTAAACTACTATCGTTATCACTTTAACGATGTAGCAGCTGGCGTAGATGGTAAGAAGAAATTCACGGCGGAACTGATGCCCCGTTTCTCCCTGTCTTACCTGATCACACCAGCGCTGGCTGCACGGGCGACAGTAAGCAGGGGCTACTCCCCTCCTTCTATTGCGGAGGTAAGGGCTTCCGATAATATCATTAATACGGGTCTTCAGGCGGAAACTGGCTGGAACTACGAAACAGGCCTTCGCCTGAACTCCCGTAATAACCGTTTCATGGCAGATGCAGCAGTCTTCTACTACAAATTACAGGATGCAATCGTACGTAAGCTCCATGATAATGGCACAGAGTTCTTCACCAATGCAGGTGGTACCAACCAGACAGGTGTAGAATTCCAGGGAAGTGCATGGTTACTGATGCCTCGTCGCGAAGGCTTCCTCCGTGGCATACAGTTACAGGAAAGTTTTACTTACAGCCACTTCCGCTTCAGCAACTATAACAGCGCCGGTAAGGACTTCTCCGGTAATGCCCTCACCGGTGTACCGAAAACAGTCGTAACAGGCAGTTTGCTGATAGAACTGCCTGCCAGGGTTTCCCTGTATGGTCAATATAACTTCGTTGACCGCTTACCGCTGGATGACGCCAATACTGCTTTTTCAAAGGAATATCACCTGGTACAGGCAAAGGTGAACTGGGAAGTGAATAAATGGCTGGCAGTATATGCCGGTGCGGACAACCTGCTGAACCAGCGTTATAACCTGGGGAATGACCTGAATGCAGTAGGTGCACGCTATTACAACCCTGCTCCTGACAGAAACTATTATGGCGGTGTAAGGGTGACCTTATAATCAGCTATCTGACCATAATAGCGGAGCTGACTAACAACTGTGTTCCCTCCTGAATATTATATGTGTATAAGTATAGTCAGACTATACTTATCTTACGTTAATGCTACGTAAAAAAGGCAGCACTAAGGGAAGATAAGTATAGTCTGACTATATAACTATATCAAAAAGAAAAGCTTTTTAGCCGTCTCTTTTACATGGAAAAGGACTGCTAAAAAGCAGTCCTCGCACACATTATTGGTTCAAAAAAATAAACAGTTTAAGCAGGCACACCGGCTTGTTTCTTATAATGCACTACTGGCAGTTCCCTGAGACGTGCGGCCGCAAATTCAGGCGTAATATCTCTCTGTGGATGTGCCAGCATTTCATATCCTACCATGAATTTCTTCACTGTCGCCGAGCGCAGTAATGGTGGATAGAAGTGCATATGCCAATGCCATTCCGGATGACTGTCGCCATCATTGAAAGGCATCTGGTGCATACCTGCTGAATATGGGAATGATGTTTCAAACAGGTTGTCGTAACGGGTGGTGAGATCTTTCAGGATCGCGGCCAGTCCATCACGTTCTGCAGGAGTGAACTGCAGCAGACTTTGTACATGACGGCGGCTGATGATCATCGCCTCATATGGCCATACTGCCCAGAAAGGCACCAGCGCAACAAAATGTTCATTTTCTGCGATGATTCGGTCACCCTCTTTCAGTTCTTTTTCCAGGTAAGCGGTCAGCAGGCTGCGTCCGTGTTGCTGGAAGTACTTGCGTTGCTGACGGGTTTCTTTTTCAAGTTCCATCGGCACATCTTCGGAAGCCCAGATCTGACCATGCGGATGCGGATTACTGCAACCCATAATCTCCCCTTTATTTTCGAAGATCTGTATGTATTTGATAAATGGTACTGCAGTCAGCGATTCCAGCTCTGTATGCCAGAGATCTACCACTTTACGGATATCCGGCAGTTCCATTTCCGGTAAGGTCAGGTCATGACGAGGACTGAAACAGATCACGCGGCAAATGCCTTTCTGTGAACGTGCGATCAGCAATTCGTCTTCATCCACCGTTCCTTTTGGCGTATCGGCCAGCAGGGCGGAGAAGTCATTGGTGAAAGCGATCGGTCCATCGTATTGTGTGTTTTTCGTACCATCTGCGCGGGTATTGCCCGGACACAGATAACAATCTTCCACATAGGCGGGACGTTGTGCCAGTGCAGGAGCTTCTACTTTCCCCTGCCATGGACGTTTAGAACGGTGTGGCGATACCAGTACCCATTCTCCGGTGAGAATATTTAAGCGGGTATGAGGATGTGCCGTCAGATCAAAGGTATTTTCAGACATTCTCTCAGAACATTTAATAGCGGATAGTCCGGGACATGGTAACGGACTATCCGCTGCTATAGACTTAGTTATTGACAAGATTATTCACAGTACGGCAGCCATCTTCGATGCTGGTTACATATGCTTTCAATGGTGTTTTGAAAGCCTGTTCGTAACCGGCTGCTGCTTTTTCCAGTAATGCTGGTACGGCAGATTTTCTCACGATATTGATAGTACAACCACCAAAACCGCCACCCATCATACGGGCGCCGAGTACACCCTGCTGACCGGCAGCAAATTCAGCCAGCCAGTTCAGTTCCGGACAGCTGACATTATACAGCTTATCCAGTCCTTCGTGTGTAGCAAATACTTTTTTACCAAATGCTTCCAGGTCATTGCGCTGCAGGTCAGCACAGGCATCCTGCAAACGCTGGATCTCTTCCACTACGTAGCGGCAGCGATCGTATACAGTTGCATTGTGTCCTTTTACATAAGCATCCAGCATATCCATGTTCGCATCGCGCAGACTGTTCACATGCGGATGGTGCTTTTTGATCAGCGCCACGCCTGCTTCACATTCTTCACGACGGGTATTGTATTCAGAAGAAGCCAGGGAGTGTTTCACCTGGGTATCCAGTAATACCAGGCTGACATCGTCAAAGTTGAAAGGAATATATTCGTAATCCAGTGAAGCGCAATCCAGCTTGATCAGCTGTTGTTTTTTACCGAACATGCTCGCAAACTGGTCCATGATACCACAACGAACCCCAACAAAGTGATTCTCTGCAGCCTGTGCCAGCAAGGTCATATCCTTACGGCCGATTCCCAGCCCGAAAAGCTCATTTAATGCATATATGGTAGCGCATTCTACTGCTGCGGAGGATGAAAGGCCGGCGCCCAGGGGAACATTACCGCAAAAAGCACATTCGAAACCACCAAGTATATGACCTGCCTGTTGTAACTGCTGTACAACGCCTAACAGGTAATCAGGCCACTGTTTCGGGGAGCGAACCAGGTTGTCCAGTGTGCCTTCATAACGATCGTTTACATCAAGCGCATGGAGTACGATCTTATTGTCATTGCGTTTTACAATAGCCAGGTAGATAGCTTTATCTATAGCAGCGGGCAATACAAACCCGTTATTATAGTCGGTATGCTCTCCGATCAGGTTAATACGTCCTGCCGCCCTCACCATAATAGGTTCCTGGTCGAAGTGCTGTTGAGAAAAGGCATTTAATTTTGCTTGCTCCACTGTATTTATTTTTTTGATGATATAACTAAAAGGAGATTACTGCGCTCCAGTCAAAGATTTAATAACTGTAACTTCTTCCGTGCTATAAGGCTTACCATCCTGGCGGAAAATGTCATGAAACCATACCGCGGGTTCGCCGCCATCTTTCATCGGCGTATCCCAGGCATAGATCGTATTGGTCTTTCCGGATACCAGCCCCCAGTTATATGCAGCTACTTTTTCTTTCTTCAGTAACGGCATGATATTCTGGAAAAGGCTGCCCCTTGTGCGGGCCATGTATTCTGTACATATCAGCGGACGGCCAAACTTCCGGAGACTGTCAATCGTCTGCTGGTGTTCTTTTTCATCCGCATAATTATGATAAGTGATCACGTCCGAATTGTTCAGCTGGAACACGTTCAGGTCTGTCAGGCTTTTATTCCATACGCCTGCCGATACCGGCTGGGTAACAGGCACCTGTCTTGCCCAGACGAACACCTGCTTCAGCAGATCCATGCTTTTATCGCCATAATTAGAGTTACCCGGCTCGTTATAAAGATCCCACAGCAGGATGCGTTTATCATTCCCGAAGCTGGTAAGTACATCTTTTACATAGCGTTCCAGGGTATCAGTCAGTGCAGGAGAAACTTCCCGGCGTACACCCGGATCCTGTAACCAGCCTGAGTTATGTATACCGGTTTTAGGCGCCGGTTGTTTGCCTGTAGCATAAGTATTATTCCAGCAGTCATCAAACAGTACGAAGGTGGTGGAGATGCCGTTTCTGTCTGAGATGTCCAGGTAAGTACCAATACGTTGTTTAAATCCTGCCGGATCCTGTTCCCAGGCCGCATGGTGCAGGAATACACGCATGGAATTCATTCCGATACCTGCTGCATACCCCAGTTCCCTGTTAATTACGGCAGTATCAAAGGTCTCTGCCTGCCACATTTCCAGCTGATTGATAGCATAGCTGGGAATAAAGTTGCTTCCCCGCTGCCAGGCATGTTGCTTATACCATTTAGCAGCTTTCTTTTTAGACCAGATTTCTCTGGATTGTTCCTGCGCAAAAGCAACATTGGCCATTGTTGCTGCGAGCAGTACAGTCAGAAATACTTTCATTTTCATGTGTTTTTTCAAATTGTGTGGAGCTTGTATGTTAAGTATGAAGAAACGCTTGTTGATAGCTATATTCTGACTGTGGAAATTTCCATGGAATTCAGTTTTTGTGGAATAATTCTCAAAGTTAAAGATTTACGTAAACGATTACAATACTTCTCTCAAAATTACGGTGTGGCACTCTCTTGCTATTGGCATCTATAAAACTAAACTATTGATAAACAACACTGTAAGAAAAAAGAATGTGGAATAGACAATAAATGTAATCGTTTACTTTCAATTTTGCAAATGCTACCCGAAAGGTTGAAGTTACTCATACTAAGGCAGTGCCCGGTATAAACTGGTATGTGATAAAATAAACGGCTATCAGGTAAATAGGAACACCGCTTAGCGACACGTTACTTCTGTGACGATTGCCGGAAACGGGGTACCGGCTCAAGTACAATTTTGGTACGTGCCTGTGTACTGACAGATCCGGTTCCCTCAATGAGTTCCATGAGCAGGCGGAATGCCTCCTTTCCCATTTCAACCGTTTGCTGGTCTATGCTGGAAAGGCTTGGCGTAATGTGCTCGTCAAAGGATTCGTTGGCAAATCCGATCACCCCAAAATCAGCAGGAATATCTACCTGTCTGTCTTTCAGTTCTTTGACAGCGCCGAGGGCGGTAAAATCCTCTACGGCAAATACCGCATCAGGCGGAGCTGGCAATGCCAGCAGGTGCGTAATGGCCTGGCGACCGGCATTAATGGAGACGTCTCCAAAATATACCAGGGAGTCGTCAAAAGCGACCTTGTAAGCACTCAACGCAGCCTTATACCCTTCCAGACGGTCCTTGAAGATCTTCAGGTGCTGCTGCCCTGCAATATGTGCAACGCGGGTATAACCCTGTTTTAACAGATGCTCAGTAGCATAGTAAGCCCCCTTAAAGTCGTCCACCACTACGGAAGGAATATTCAGGCTGTCATTCGCACGGTCAAAAAAGACCAGTGGTACGCCGCGTTCCGTGATTTCCAGGTAATGACTGAACTCCATGGTCTCCTTGGCAATAGACGCCAGGATACCATCCACACGGGTACTCAGGAAGGTTTCAATCGCCTTCTTTTCGTATTCCGGTTGTTCATTCGACTGGTATATCAGCACATTATAGCCATGCTGGTTGGCCAGACTTTCAATACCGTGGACAACAGATCCGAAGAAGTTAATCTCCGCACTGGGGATAATTACGCCGATAATGTTGGTGCGGCCTGAACGGAGCGACCAGGCTATTCTGTCCCGCCTGTAGTTCATTTTCTCCGCAGCGGCCTGCACCAGCTTACGTGTCTCTTCACTGGTACCTTTGCGGTTATTTAAGGCTCTGGAAACAGTTGCACCTGTTAAATTCAGTTCTCGGGCAATGTCTGCTATGGTGACTTTGTTATTCAACGAAGGGGATGCTTTCCACTAAAGTAAAAAAATCATTCCGGATACGCCAAAATTTCTGACTATGCGTAGTAAAATGGTTGTATTATATTTATAGAATATCCAACAGACTTCTATGACTAACACAACACCACAGCGCTTCCTGCCACTGGACGTATTCAGGGGACTGACCGTATGCTTTATGATCATCGTGAATACGCCGGGCTGGGACACCTCCTATTACATACTCAATCACGCACAGTGGAACGGGTGTACGCCGACAGACATGGTTTTCCCTTCCTTCCTCTTTGCGGTAGGTAATGCCATGAGCTTTAGTATGCGCAAATTCCAGCAGCTGGAAAACACGGCCGTTCTTTCAAAGATCTTCCGTCGTACCCTGCTGATATTCCTCCTGGGTTTCCTGATGTACTGGCTGCCTTTTGTAAGACATACCGAGTCAGGACTGGAATTCATCCCACTTTCTGATACACGTATTTTAGGGGTATTACAGCGTATTGCGCTCTGTTATTGTTTTGCCTCCCTCCTGATCCATTATCTGCCTAAAAAAGCGGTGTGGGCGGTAAGCGCTGTTCTGTTACTGGGATATTGGGCCGTTATGTACGCATTTGGCGATCCGGCAGATCGATATAGCCTGACTGGTAATGCCGCCCTCCATTTTGATAAACTGATCATGGGAGATAGTCATCTGTATCATGGAGAAGGGATCGCCTTCGATCCTGAAGGATTATTAAGTACACTGCCGGCTATCGTCAATGTGATCGCTGGTTACTATACCGGTTTATTCATCCAGCAGGAAGGAAAGACGGGCAAAGGCCTGCGTAAATTACTGCAGATGGGCGCCTTGCTGATACTCGTAGCGCTGGTATGGAGTATGGCCTTCCCGATCAACAAGAAACTCTGGACCAGCTCTTATGTACTATACACCGTAGGTATCGATTTACTGATACTCTCACTGCTGATCTTTGTGATCGACTTTAAAAAACAGGAAGGATGGACAAGTTTCTTTACTGTTTTCGGTAAAAATCCGCTGTTCCTTTACCTCCTCTCAGAAGTAGTGGTGATATTCCTCTTCTTCTTCCAGGCAGGTGGTATGAGCGTATACAGATGGATCAATACAAATATCTTCCAGCCGATAGTACCGGGTAAACCGGGATCCCTGCTATTTGCGTTAGTATATATGTTATTCTGTTGGAGTGTCGGCAAGATACTTGATAAAAAGCGTATATACGTACGTGTTTAGAATAGGACAGGATATGCTATCTTAGCTAAAACAATCTCAACGGCTTTTGCAGATCATTGTGTAATTATCAGTTATCTAATAGTATGGAACTATCGTTAAAGGGGAAAACCGCCGTTATCTGTGGAAGCACTCAGGGAATAGGATTGGCTACAGCCGGTGAACTGGCTGCATTAGGCGCAGAATGCATCCTCCTGGCAAGGAATAAAGAAAGTCTCAAGACCGCGGTCGCAGGACTTGCCACGGATCATTTGCAGGAGCATAGCTATGTGGTGGCTGACTTCCGTGACACCCAACAGGTGGAGCAGGCTATAAAAAGTATTACCGAAAAGCAAACGGTACATATACTTGTTAACAATACCGGGGGGCCTAAAGCGGGCCCGGTAATGGAAGCCGATATCCACGAATTCACGGATGCCTTTCAGCAACACCTCATCATCAATCATATACTTGTACAGGCAGTCATAGCCGGCATGACAGCTGCCGGCTATGGCCGCATTATCAATATTGTTTCAACATCTGTGAAGGCGCCGCTGAAGAATCTCGGCGTATCCAACACGATCCGTGGGGGCGTCGCTTCCTGGGCCAAAACCATGGCCGGAGAATTAGCCCCTTATGGAATCACGGTGAACAACGTATTGCCGGGCATGACCAACACCGCACGCCTGCAGTCCATGCTGGAGTATAACGCCAGCAAGCGTAATACGACGCTTAACAATATAGAGGAAGAGTATCTGAAAGAGATCCCCATGAAACGTTTTGGCGACCCTAAAGAAATTGCTGCTGCGGTAGCTTTCCTGGCCACTCCGGCCGCTGCCTATATCACAGGTACCAATATCTGTGTCGATGGAGGCAGAACACCTGTACTCTAAGCTTATTGCAAAATAAAAGCCCCGGCAAAAACCGGGGCCTAATTCATCACTTTTTACTATTACAAATTGAACAAGTGTGTATCTGATTTAACAAAAATCAATATTCCTGTCTCATTCTGTAAAGCAAAAACGGAAATTTATTTACGCAAGCAGGAAAACTCTCCCGCTTTCTTTATTCTTTGTCAAACCATAAACGGGTAGTCAAGGCATCTGCGCCCTGTCTGCCAATAGCGTCTTTGTAATTCGTCCCGTTCAACGCCTGCTCTGAAGAAGGATAAGTCATTCTTGCAGGGATCTTACCACCCAATGCACCGGTGTAAGCAGCCGGTAACTTGGGATAATCCAGTCTGCGCCACTCCGCAAAACCTTCCAGTCCGTCGCCAAACAGCGCCAGCCACTTCTGCTCTCCTATTGACTTCCTGTAATTAGCCGCATCATACAATACTGCTGGTTGCGCCAGATAAGTAGTCACATTCAGATCGCTTACACCATATTGTTTCAGAGAAGTTGTTACTGCCTGTGCATACAGGGTAGCTGCATTACCGGATAATAAACCGATCTGCGCTGCTTCTGCTTTAATGAACAATAATTCTGATGCATTGAATAATACCGCTGGTGCAGCAGTCGCGGTAAATACAGCGCCTACGTCAGAAGTTTTATTGAAGCCAAGACGTGCAGCAGAATCAGTAGCCAGACCATTTGTCACACCTACAATCTTGTTGGTATCTCTTGGTACCGCACCATAAATCGGTAAACGAGGGTCATTCAGCTGATTCAGTTTATCAACAATACTCTTGCTGATCCTGTAATCGTTACGTGTCTCCCTGTTCTTTGCTACCGGGTTCTGATTCGGAGAAGCCTGGTATACCAGTTGCGCGTTATCGCTATTGCTTACGATCAGGTTGTTATCATCCGCACCGATTTCGTCGAATACAGCTTTTGCCGCAGCAAACTCCTTATCAGAAATACGCAGTGCAATACGCAGTCGCAGGGAATTCGCAAACTTCTTCCATTTATTCATGTCGCCATTGTAAAGGATATCTCCGGCGATGGTATTTGCAGCTGGTGTGATTAATCCTGAAGCAGTTTTCAATTCTGCCAGCAGACCGAGATAAACATCTTTCTGCGCATCATATTTTGGCGTCAGGTATTTATCGATCTGTGCAGCCTGAGAATAAGGAATATCACCGTAAAAATCGGTCAGCACCTGGAATATCCATGAACGCATGATGATACCCACTGCTTTATAGTTAGGGTTGTGCAGCGTATCACCCAGCTCTATAAGTTTGGTGAAATCCGCCACGCCCTGTGCATAAAAGTTATTCCATACCGCCTGGACACTGGTCGCAGCAGGAATATACCTGTCAGGATCAGTATACTGGATCTTTGCCCAGTATTGTACATACAGCAGGCTCGTTTCCATCGCCGCATCAGTACCCCAGTAAGTATCCACGTTCGCTTTGATACCGTTGGTCAGCAGATAATCCGGCTGCACCTGTTCTGATTCATTCGGATTCTTGTTGATGTCCTCCAGCTGTTTCTGGCAACTGCTCAGTATCACTGCGGCGCCAGCCAGACCCAATATATATTTAATTAGTTTCATGATTTACTGCTTTAATCGGTTCATTAAAAGGATACCCTCAGGTTAAGACCCAGGCTGCGGGTAGTTGGGATCTGCAATGTTTCAAGACCCTGTCCGTTACCTGTGTTGAACGCTGTTTCCGGATCGATGTTAGGTACCTTCTTGTCGATGTACCAGAGGTTACGCGCAGTCACCGTCAGGTTAACCGCCTGTAATCCCCATTTCTTAATCAGCTCCTGTGGCAGTGCATAACCCAGTCTCACTTCACGCAGTTTGATGAAAGATGCGCTGTATACGCTGCTTTCGTTCAGGGAAGAACTATATACTGATTTATAATAACGCTGTGCAGGCAGGATCGCTTCATTCTGTTTACCGTCTGCGGTTACACCATCGAAAACGATACCATCATGGTAAACAGTTTCTCCGTTTGGTGCTGCTGCATTGTGGTCAGCCAGTTTAACTGCGGTACCGTTGGTATTGTTGCCTGCATAGTAGTAAGGAAGACCACCATGTTCTGCATCACGACCAGGGAGACTCGCTGCCAGTACACCGGTATAGATACCTGTGTAGTTGGTACCTGACCAGATGGAACCGCCCTGTCTTGTATCGATCAGGAAGCCCAGTGTGAAACCTTTAAAGGAGAAGTCGTTGTTTACACTCCCTGTCCATTTCGGTGTATAGTAACCCAGTACTTTTTTATCGTTTGCGATCTGCGGTGTACCGTTTGCATTCACCAGGATACGACCCTGTGCATCGCGTGCATATGCTTTACCATACAGGGCGCCATAACGTTTGCCTTTGCTGGCCAGTACCTGGATGTTGCCAGAGCTACCCAGTACGTAGTCGTTCAGGTATCCTTCCTGATCCAGCTCGATTACTTTACTGATGTTCTTCGCATAGTTGAAGTTGATATTCCAGAGGAAACCGGAAGGCGTAGTGATCGGTGTACCACCTAAGGTCACTTCCACACCATGGTTATTGATCTTACCTGCGTTCAGCAGTTTTTTCAGGTAACCGGTAGTCGCACTTACGTCAGCCAACAGGATCTGGTTGTAACTGCTGGAAGTATAATAGGTCACATCCGTGTGGATACGATCATTCAGGAAACTTGCTTCCACCCCAAACTCACTCGCTTTGGTGATCTCTGGTTTCAGGTCTTTTTTCAGGTATTTATCATTCACGGTCAGCAGCGGATAAGCACCGAACGGCTGACTGAAAGGATAAGTATTCACCAGCTGGTAAGGATCTGCATCTTTACCTACCTGAGCCCATCCACCTCTTACTTTCAGACTGGTTAACACATTGCTCTTAATACCCAATGCATCGCTCAGTACAACTGCTGCGTTCACGGAAGGATAGAAATAAGAGTTGTTTTCTGAAGGCAGTGTAGAAGAACGGTCGTTACGTGCAGTTACGTTTAAGAAAGCCCAGTCTCTGAAGCTCAGCTGAGCTGATGCGAAGGCACTATATACTCTCAGTTTTGAAAAATAGCTGGTAGAGATCAGTGGGTCCCTGGAGTTGTTCAGGGTGTACACATCTCTTACGGCCAGTTTAGGCGCCTGCTGATAGTTCTGTTCAAACTGGTTGGTACGCTCGTTCACACCTACCAGTCCGTCGATAGTGAAGTCGCTGTTTATTTTCTTTTTCGCATTCAGGGTAAACTCGATGTTGGTTTCCTGTACCACGTAGTTGTCTTCAGTATAGGAACCGAATGGAGTACCATTTGTATAGAATGCTACTTTGTATTTACGCTTGTCATTATAGCTGTCAGTACCTACGCGGAGGTTAGCAGAGAGCCAGTTGGTGATCTCATAAGAGAGGCGTGCATTTCCGAAGAAACGGTTACGTCCCTGACCAACGGTATTCTCATTCTGGATCCAGTATGGGTTGCTGTAGTAGCTGTGGTTCCAGTTGTAGTCAGTACCATCGGCTGCTTTATAATTACGCAGCAAACGGGTATCTACCTGACGGCCAAACCAGATGAACTGTAAGGTCACACTGTTACCACGACGGCCATCCACACCTGGCAGGTTATCAGCACCTGCTCTTGTATAGTTAGCGAAAGTGCTCAGTGTCAGCTTAGGGGCAATACGGTAAGTACTGTTTAAAGCGAATGAGTTACGGGAAATACCGGTATTAGGCAGGATACCTTCCTGTTTGGTATTATTATATGAGAAACGATAGTCGATTTTCTCGCTGTTGCCTGCTACAGAAACACCATTATTCAGTGTATATCCTGTTTCATAGAAATCTTTTACGTTGTCAGGATGCGCTACGAAAGGTGCAGGCTGTCCGTTGGAGAAGAACTGTGGTATCAGACGACCGTCCATTTTAGGCCCCCAGCTTTCATCCACACCATCGTTCAGTCCACCGCCTTTACCATCTACATAAGAGAACTGTCCACCGGAACCCTGTCCGTAGACGTCCTGGAATTTAGGCAGTACCAGCAGACTTTCGAAAGTCGCGCTGGAATTCAGGGTAACACCCAGTCCTTTGGCGCTTTTACCGGTTTTGGTTTTGATAACCAGTACACCTGCCGCCGCACGTGAACCATACAGGGCCGCAGCGTTAGGACCTTTCAGTACGTTCAGTGACTCGATATCATCCGGATTCAGGTCAGAGATCGCGTTTGCGAAGTCACGACCGGTACCGATACCCAGCTGGCTGTTATCTACCGGTACGCCATCCACTACGAAGAGCGGCTGGTTGTTACCGGCGATGGAAGTCTCACCACGGATAATGATACGGGAAGAACCCATATTACCCTGGCTGTTGGTCACCGTTACACCGGCGATCTTACCTGCCAGTGCGTTTACCAGGTTGGTTTCTTTTGCGTCGGCAATATCTTTTGATTTCAGTTCCTGTACGGCATAGCCCAGGGAACGTTTTTCTCTGGAAATACCTAATGCAGTTACCACAACTTCATTCAGTTTACTTTCGGTGCTTTCCAGCCCTACGTTCAGTACTTTATTGGTACCTACTACCTGGTCAACGGCGCCATAGCCTATAAAGGAAAAGTGAAGTGTATCATTCGGATTGGCAACGATGGAATATTTACCATCTGCGTCTGTATTTGTCCCACGGTTTTTCCCCTTTACAGTAATGATAACACCCGGAATGCGTTGTGCATCGGAGCGGGCAGTTACCACACCGGATACCTTGTTATCCTGCGCCTGAGCCCCTTGCAGACCCAGTAACACCAATAACAGTATCACGGCTGTTCTGTGTAATTGTTTGATCATTGTATCAGAATTTATCAGATTGTTATAAGAAGGATTACAGATCTGTCAAGGCAAAGGGATTCCCCTTCCGCCGGTGAAGACCGGTAGTTACTGTCAGTTGGTTTCTTTGATTTTTTATTTACCTGAAGCTGGCATTATTACATGCACGAACAAGAAGAGTTGAATGTCTTGGGACAACACCCGGACATTGAATTTACGACGTTGGTACAGACCCCTGTTGCAGCACCCTTATGTAGCATATAGGCTATAAACATTTTTAATGTATGGCTTTAAGTATGGGGTCAAAATTAACATACATTTAGTAATCTACAAAGCGAGTAGACTAAATAGACTGAAATAATATTTATTTCTTTACAAATAGTATTGATAATGAACCAGATAAATATCTACTGATTTTCGGAGCCTGCCAGTCCGGCGTCCTCTATTTGCTTTTTTATCGTAGGGTTACCTCCATATTTATTGATAGGCACCTTTAAATTCTTCGCATCCAGGCTCAATGTACTATAGCCCTCATTGAATGCATTACCGAAAGCGTTTCCATAAATAAGTCCCATCCACATGTAGAATGGCTCATAGCGTCCATACCCCCTGTATTGCCAGAACTGGTCCATTTGCCGGGAAAAACGGGTTAATCCTGCACTGAAATCCCCTTCTGTCACCTTGGAAATCGGTATTTTACGTTTTTGTACATCCAGCTGCTCTTTTCTGTACAGGGTAATGCTGAAATGTGAGCCTGTATCTTTCTTAATAGCATTCAGCGCTTCCTGCATAGTCTTATAACCATCATCCACGCCATCGGCACAATACATCAGCAGGGAATCACGGTCTTTAAAATATTTGAAAGTGGTGCAGAAATACAGGTTATCTTCTGAAAGCAGGATCATATAAAACCTGCCATTAGCGTTGATCCGCTTTACCTCAATATGCTCCATGGCGTCTGCCTTTCCTTTACCTCCGGCGCCTGCCAGCTTTACCTCTCTGGATGGCGTACCTGCATTTTCCACGGCCAGGTCGTCATCATCGATTTTGATATGACAGACAGGTACCGCTCCTGTGGTCAGGGTATACCAATCTCCTTTCTGAGCAAACGCGGAAACGGCCATCATACATGTTATTACTACAAGATAACAGGACCGGAGTGATAAGGATCGCATATGTATATGATTGAAAAGGTTTATTCGCTTTTTTCCATCAGGCTGAATAGGATCTTCCTCTCTCCTTCATCAAGACTGGTACTGTTGGTCGTATCAGTCGGCACAAAATGTCTTTTAAATGCTTTAATAGCAGCCACGGTATCCCGGGTGTCATACCCTACGATACGCAATGCCTGTTTGCTGCTGAAATCTCCAGGTATAATGATCTTTGAAGTATCGCCATACCATAATCCGAAACCTTTCTCAGCCAGCTGCTGCCAGGGAAACCAGGCACTTGGGTCTACCTTACGGCCAGGCGCTATATCTCCATGTCCGATAAAGTTGGCTGCGGGGATATTAAAACGATGCTTGAGGGAATCGAGTAATACCAGCAGACTATTGATCTGTTGGGGCTGAAAAGGCGTCAGTCCGTTGTTATCCAGTTCGATACCAATGGAGCAGGAGTTCATATCCGTCACATTGCCCCATTTGGCAATACCGGCGTGCCAGGCTCTCAGGTAATCATTCAGCATATGATTGATCGTCCCGTCTTTACAGATCACATAGTGCGCGCTCACCTGGGTACGGGGCAGTGTGAAGGTGTTAAAGGTCGTATCGCAGGAGCCCTGGGCAGTGTGATGAATAATCACATAGTTGGGCTTACGCAGGTTAAAATTGGTCGTTCCGATCCAGTTTACTGCCGTCGGGGCGCCAGTTGCAGGTACGGCAGCCGGCTCTGTCCGCAAGGTAGCGGCATACTGTTTTGCCTGCTGGCGGTACAATTTATTAGTAGTTGCATAGGGTTTCGGCGCACAACCATATACAGCTGCGGCTATTACCCATAACAGTAAACGGGAATATGCTTTCATCGAATACTTCTTTGGTAGTTTAATTTAATGATTATCCGTTAATTAATAACAAAGCCCGGCTCGTTTTAAGGAAGCCGGGCTTTGTTGTGTGGTTCGGGAGGACGTACATCCCCTTCACATATATCTTATTTCAGTTCCTGTGTCAGGGAGTAAGGCACTGACTTATCAGAGATACCTCTTGTTTTGTTAGGAACTGCATCCATATCTACGTTGATCACAGCGCCTTTCATCAGTTCATTGTGATCCAGCCAGTTATTGGTATAAGGTTTACCATTAACGGTAACCGCTTTGATATAACGGTTAGCATCGCTGTTTTTAGGAGCAGCGATCACCACTTTCTTACCTGATTCCAGGGTAACGGTGGTCTTTTTAAATAAAGGCGCACCAACTACATACTGCTGTGTACCAGGACATACCGGGTAGAAACCGAGGGAAGAGAATACATACCATGCAGAGGTCTGACCATTATCTTCATCACCACAGTAACCATCAGGAGTAGCTGAATACAGACGGTTCATCACCTCTCTGATCCAGTACTGTGCTTTCCATGGCTGACCTGCATAGTTATACAGGTAGATCATGTGCTGGATCGGTTGGTTACCATGTGCGTACTGACCCATGTTCATGATCTGCATTTCGCGGATCTCGTGGATAGTACCACCGTAGTAGCTGTCATCATATACCGGAGGCATATTGAATACGGAATCCAGCATAGAAACGAAAGTCTCTTTACCACCCATCAGGTTGATCAGCCCCTGTACGTCGTGGAATACAGACCAGGTATAGTGCCAGCTGTTACCTTCGGTGAAGGCATCACCCCATTTAAATGGGTTGAATGGTGTCTGGAACTTGCCATCCTTGTTTTTACCACGCATCAGTTTTGTTTCAGGATCGAATACGTTACGGTAGTAACGAGCCTGTTTTGCGAATCTGTCTACTTCAGCAGCAGGACGGTTCAGCGCCTTTGCCAGTTTGTAGATCGTGAAGTCGTCGTATGAATACTCCAGTGTACGGGCAGTATTCTCGTTTACATTCACATCGTAAGGTACATAACCCAGTTCGTTGTAATATTTAACACCAGCACGGCCAACAGAAGTCAGCGGACCAGCATTATCAGCATTTTTCAGCAGGGCTTCGTAAGCGGTGTTGATATCGAAACCTCTTACGCCTTTTAAGTAAGCGTCAGCGATCAGGGAAGCAGAGTTGGAACCGATCATACAGTCACGGTGGCCAGGGCTTGCCCACTCAGGCAACCAGCCGCTTTCTTTGTAAGCATTTACCATACCTTCCATGATATGTGCGTTCATAGACGGGTACATCATGTTGAAGAACGGGAAGGTAGCACGGAAGGTATCCCAGAAACCGTTGTCGGTGAACATGTAACCTGGCAGTACCTGGCCATTGTATGGGCTATAGTGTACTACAGCACCTTTCGCATCGTATTCATAAAATTTACGTGGGAACAGCATAGTACGGTACAGGCAGGAGTAGAAAGTGCGGGTCTGCTCGGAAGTTCCGCCTTCTACCTTGATACGGCCCAGTTCAGTATTCCAGGCAGATTTTGCCTTTTCTTTGATCTGATCGAAGCTGCTGTTACCGATCTCTTTCTGGAGGTTCAGTTCAGCCTGTTCAGGACTGATGAAAGAAGAAGCGACTTTTACGTTTACCTTTTCGCCTTTTGCAGTAGCAAAACCGATTACGGCGCCTACGTGTTTGTCCTGTGCTTCTGCTTCACCCTGTTTCAGCTCACCATTTTTGAATGTAGCTACATAGGTGAATGGCTTATCGAAAGTCAGTACGAAGTAGTTCTTAAAGTTAGCAGGTACGCCACCACTGTTTTTGGTAGTATAACCTATGATTTTGTGCTCAGATTGTAAAACTTTGATATAAGAGCCTTTATCCAGTGCATCGATCACCAGGAAAGCGCTGTCAGTCTTTGGGTAGGTCAGACGGATAGCCGCTGCTCTTTCTGTAGGAGTAATCTCAGTAGTCACATTGTGATCTGCCAGATATACGCTATAGTAGTAAGGTTTAGACACTTCCGCTTTATGAGAGAACCAGCTGGCCCTGTCATCTTCCTTGAATTTCACCTTTCCGGTTACCGGCATGATGGCAAACTGACCGTAGTCATTGATCCATGGACTTGGCTGGTGAGTTTGTTTGAAACCACGCAGTTTATCAGAAGCATAGGTATAAGCCCAGCCGTCTCCCATTCTGCCTGTCTGCGGCATCCAGAAGTTCATACCCCATGGAGTAGCAATAGCAGGATAGGTATTTCCAGTAGAGAGGGATCCTTTAGAATCGGTACCCATCAGCGGGTTGACCCACTCTACCGGATCAGTTACGCTGTTGACTGTCTGCGCCTTTACCCAGCAGGATGCCAGCATAAGGGCGGATAAGATAACTCTTTTCATGTTGAGACTGAATGGAATTTTAGCTTTTATAAGTCTGTAAAAATAGCGTTTCACGGGAAAAGTACTAGTTTATTTTATAAATGGCGATACCATGACCTACAGCGAGGCTAAAATGTTTTAGCTTCGTATAGCTTTAGAACCATCTTTATTTTAAACCTAATATGTTTTTTGTCATGAGAATAAACCTGCCCCATCTTTGGTAGTCAAATGATGAATTTAACGGTCCGGCGGACAAAATAAGACCATGTGATCATTTAATATACCAGAAGCACAGATCTGCCGTTTTAGTATCGTTCGATGCAAATCACCATTCTATATCAGCATTCATTTTAGGGTCCCATTTGACAAAGTTTCTTTTAAAGAACATTTGAACATATGAATAAACATTTTACGTTAGCCATGAAAATGGCGATAGTTGGTGTGCTTGGCAGTGCTATGCTCAGCGCCTGCCGTAAAAACGACGCAAAAGTCGACAATTCAACACCAACTGCTTCTTCTGTTGTCAGTAACGAAGATTCCCTGAAATACCTGATGTACCGCATTATGCAGGTGACCTATGTAGACGGGGGACGTAACAAAACAACCAACCTGCCAACTTACTTCTGGTACAACCAGGTACCACAACTGGATCCTTCTGCCAGCATCTATGCGACAGCCGACGATCTGCTCGCTACCATGAAGAGTTATAGTGTTTCCAATGGTCAGATACTGGACCGCTACAGCTTCCTGGACAGGACCGGCTCATTGTCCAGTTCCCTGCAGGACGGCTTATCTGAAACCTTTAATAAGGTCAGCGCCACCGGTACTTACGGGATGGAAGTCAGTTATGCTTCTGATAACAATGGCAAGACCTATCTCTACATTGTTTATGCAGATAAGAACTCTCCTGCCGGCCAGAAAGGTCTGAACCGGGGAGACGAGATCGTAGCCATCAATGGCGATAGCAATATCTCCTATGATGGTAACACCAATGTACAGAAAGTCACCAATGCAATCTATAACTCCACCTCCGTAACGCTACAGGTAAAGAAAGCTGTGAGTGGTACTGTTGCTAATTATACTTTACAGTCAGGTACCTACAATATCAATCCTGTACTGTTTGATACGATATATACGGTGAATAACCAGAAGACAGGCTACTTCTCTTTCTATACCTTTACCAACACGATAAATAGTAAAGGTGCAGCAACGCTGACCAAGAGCACCCTCGATGCCTTGTTTTCAAAGTTCAAAGCTGCCGGTATCACCAACCTGATCGTAGACCTCCGTTACAATGGCGGTGGTTCCGTAGCTACGGCAGAGTATCTGGACAGCGCTATTGCACCGTCATCTGCAGCGGGCAAACCAATGTACTATTACAAGTACAATGACAAGCTGACTGCTGATCTGGAGGGTACCGGACTGGAAAGCAGCGTTCCGTTCCCGGCCAATACCGGCGGACTATCACTCAGGAATGTTTTCTTTATCACCTCTTCTCATACGGCTTCTGCCAGCGAACTGACGCTGAACAACCTCTTGCCCTATATGAGTGTGAAACTGGTGGGAGATACCACTTATGGTAAACCGGTGGGATTCATTACGTTCAATATCTCAAAGTATGACAGCACACATACCAAGCAATATCTTGCGGATCTGTATGCTATCAACTTTGCGACAGAAAATGCCAACCATGCAGGTGGCTACTATACGGGGATCGCACCTGATGAACCGGCAAATGACTATATCAATGTGCCCTGGGGATATCGTACTGATGACGACAACCTGGACAAGATCTTCAACTATATCAGTACGGGCAGCTTTGCCAGAACCAGCGCCAATGCCAGGGTACTGACACAAAGCGCTGCCAATCAACGTGCTGCTATTCAGTATTCTATTACTTCCCCGAAATTCAATGGGATGGTGGACTACCGCATCGGCAACCGCATTCACTAATCTTTATCAGCGATGCTGGTCGTAATAATTTGCGACCAGCTCGTATCCTAACATGACTCTTTCCGCTGACGTAAGTGGCGTGGTCAACGGCAATCCTGCCGCTTCGTCCAGTTGCGTCAGCGTTCTTATTCCTACCACAGCGGCTCTTACAGCCGGTTCTCCCAGAATATAACACATTGCGGTTTGTGCCGGCGTACGCTTATCAGCCGAAATCTGCTGTACGGCATTCGCCATCTTATGCACATCTTCTGCACTATAGTTCAGATAAGACTCCGCAGGTTTTCCTGCCAGCAGCCCTTTGGCGACACTACCTCTCGCCAGTACACCGATGTTATGTTTATCCAGTAATGGCAGCATATCTTCTTCCGGCCGTCTGTCCAGCAGACTGTATTGCATCATCACACTGCTCATATTGGAGCGCTGTATCCATTCCCGGATCACATTGGGTCTGATCGAAGAGATTCCATAATAACGGATCTTCCCGTCATGTTGCAAGCGCTCAAAGGTGTCCACAATATCATCAATAGGATCTTCCAGGGTACCGCCATGCAGCTGGTAGAGGTCTATATACTCAACGTTCAGTCTGCGCAGACTGTCTTCCACGGCCTTCCTGATATATTCAGGACTCGGATTCCAGTCCCATCCACTTCCATCCGCACGCCATTGATTCCCCACTTTGGTGGCAATGATTGCATCATTTCTTCTGTCTTTTAATGCCTTACCGAGTTGCTTTTCATTCTCTCCCTGCTTATAAAGGTCTGCTGTATCAAAGAAGTTAATACCTTTATCAAGCGCCTGTGCGATCAGGTTTTCATTTTCAGCAGCGTTATCACCCAGGGACATACACCCAAATGCGATCTCACTGATATCGAGATTGGAATTGCCAAGTATATTGTAGTTCATACACCTAATTTAAGCAATTCTGCTTATCCTTTCCGGGGAGATTTACGGACAGTACCCAGTACTTCCGTACCGGGTACTGTCATGATAAATCCGTTCACAGGGCGATACAGGAACTTTATTTGCGTATAGCGTTTATTGTTAGCCATGCCTTTTATGCGAACGTAATCATCCAGCATTACCTTATTCTTCAGGGTCAGCACAACATACCGTCTGCCTTCGTCCCGGAATAAGGGATGCGTTGGCGGATAAATATCCCGCCATGCTTTTATGTGTATGGCAGTTATATCATAATAACAAATGATCCCCTGTCCTTCAAAATAAGGCGCCACCCGAAGCACCCTGCGCTCTCCTATTGCCGGATCGAGCTGCCTGATCGGATATAATGTAGCGACCTGGGAAGCGGCTGTTTCAATCAATGTAACATCATTTACCTTTACAGGAATAACAATCACGTAAGCCTCCATCAGTTCGATGCCAGGGCTTTCGGGATTTAATATATGCTGTAAGTGCGTTTTACTGTCTTCTTTGATCAGCTTGCGCAGGTGCTTTTTTAGCAGGTTTTTTCCTTCTTTGTGATAAGGAAGGAAAGCGAAGCCACCCTCGTCCTTAGGCAGAATTACTTCGTCGTAGTACTTCTTGTAAGCGGTACCCGCCTCCCTGCCGGGAAATAGAATGTAAGCAGCGGCTATCTCCTTTTTGTACCCATGTCCACCGTTCTCTTTTGGTTTGTTATAAAACACCCGTCTGTAGTTATTCAGCTGCCGGATATCCGATTCCAGTGGGATGTCTATATTATCGTATTCCTTAGACGCTATCAATCTGTATTTAGGATCAAATATGTATGTCTGATATAAATCTGGATGTTGACCTTTCTTTCCCACCTTCATGATAATATGCAAGCATATTTCTTCTTCCTGACCACCAGCGATCGTATCCGTAAAATCGCCTGTATAATGCGGTTCCTGGTACAATTCTACTACTATTTCATCGGGACAATGGAAGGTCATTTTCGACTGTACATCTTTTTGCGGTACGATCCCGACTGCTTTCTTTTTAATCGCAGCCATTTTATGTATCTCCGGAGAAACGCCTGTAACCTGTCTTATAAGGTCTGCCATTCCGAAGAAGGTCCAGACTTTATACATATACCCGACGTCTTTCAGCTCCATTTCATAAAGGCCATCCAGTAACTGATATCCTTTCCGCAGGGTTTCCCAGTCTTTTTTAAGACCTGCATACCCCGGATGCGCTTGCATTATCTGCGAATGTAGCGGCTCTCCATCAAAGGATTTGATGTCTTTCAGAAAGCTTCGCTTCAGTAAACTACTCAGGGCTTCCGCCGAAAATTCCAGCTGTATACGATACTCCCGTGCGATTCTCTTAAAACTGCTGTCCCGGGTCAATTTTTGGTAGACATCCCGGTAAGTTGACAGGATATCTTTAATGATATGTTTTACAAAACGGTTCTCATAGTTATCCTCCATCAGGCTTTGCCCTATCGTATCAAAGAAGTGTCCTGGTTTGCCTTCAAACATTTCCAGCTTATCGGAAAGTTTGTTTCTTGGATTTACCACTGCTGTTACCTTTACCCTTTTCATTTCAATCTCCGGGTTCGTGTGAGGATCGTCAACTACTGCCTTCACGTTCCTCACAATACTTCTAAAAAGATTTCTGAAGTTAGTCCACCACAGTATGGCACTATCATCCGTTCCACACGACTCAAAAGGATGAGAGGTTTTTTTCAGATGATCGATAAATAAACGGGGATGGATCACTTCGACACTTCGCTGCATGGCAGGCAGATCCCGTTTAAAGTCTAGATTTACAGCATAAACCTGAAACTCAAAAGCAACACGATGTGGAATCGTCTTGTACTGATAATGAAGGACCAGTTCAAAGTCGCCCGGTTCATTCCTGAAGTCGAGTACAGCGGGAGATACAAAAGTGTTATCGTTCGTTTTTTGCATTTGAAAGAGACCATCGAGGCTATCAAGCTTTGTATAAACAGAAGGATGTAATACGTCCCGATGGAAGCTCAGTGTAAACTTATACCTGATAGTATCGAAGATAACCGGGTAATTTGCCTGTAGCATACTTATCTCCTCAAAGCAATGGCTTTTAGGGTTCCATATACAGAAAATACATTTACCCGCAGAACATACATACGCTGTTACTAAATTTGATTCCAAATGTCTTTGTCTGGCAATCTGGAACATCTCTTCAAACGCTGCTACATCTCTACCGTCTGCCAGTGCCACCACCAGACTAAAATGTTCATGTTTAACAGACAGTATATGCATTTGTTACCAATAAGAAGTATAACCAACATTTTCAAGAACAGACTGCATTCGCAGTACCTTCTGGCGGCTGGCAGGGAAATATGCCATTTCCGGTAGCAGACGATCGAGCAGTAAGCGGCAGGTATCATTGTCTCCGGTTATTCTTACCAGTATCTTCATAGCGATCACTTCGTCCAGAAAGGCGTATATCCAATCTACCGGTAAATCTGCTTTCTTTTGTTCGCAATGAAGGAAGCAGTATACCAGCGTCTGATGCAGTACACGATCACTTAATGCAAACTTTGTATCCTCCAGTATAATATATAGTTTTTCAAGATGCCGGGAGATACGCATACCAATATCAGGATGATTTTGATAAGCAATGAACCTGTCAAGTGGAGGAGCCATGAGCCAAGCTGCAATTTCATATGTTGGTGGATATTCCCATTGTTCAGTTTCCCCAATCAGTTTTTCCTGTAGCGGTTTCATTTTCACCTCAATGACCATGGCCCTGTCGAGTACCCTGGTGCTGATAGTGCGGGTGATCTCATTCATATTAACAGTACCTATCACAAATAAATTAACTGGCATACTGATCCCTTTTTCCAGGAATTGCTGTCGCAGATCGTTGTTTTCCAACAAACCCAACTGCTGCCAGAAAGTTGGGTCTCCATGGCTGTAACGAGTTACTTCGTCAGCATTAAGGAATGGATCATATATTGTTCTTCCATCGTGTACCCTGGCAGTTTCCAATACACTCAGAAAGTCTGAAAAATAGTGTTCGGGCTGCGCCAGGTTCATTTCATCCAGACACAAAATGAAAGGCACTTCCGGATATTTCCAGGCCTTTATCATAAAGCACAGCAGCTTCGTACAATGGTATCGTAATATGCCTCTGTGCGTGACCGCATAGCCGAGGAGATCATCTGGTTCGTGCCAGTTAGGCCTGACACTGATCATTTCAAAATTACCCGGACTATCGCCTGTACGGAGAGCGGGGTCAGAGCAAGTCATATAAGCCAACTTGCGTGCTGTCCATGACTTTCCGGTCCCACTGTTACCGCCCAGCAACACAAAAGGCTTTGTTCTTAAAGCCATTAGCAGCTTACGGTAGGGATGTTCAAATGCGATAGCAGATGCTTTGCCTGTAGTGCGATTTTGAGGCTGTTTTAAGCCCTCTTTCCTTTTGGCGGGAGTAATTAGTTTCATGTGTATGTTCGTTTGGTTAACAGGCATGTTGATGGTCTCTACGTGCATATTATATCCCTCCAGTGCTTCCCAGGCAGGACCGTCAGTAAACAGCTGCTGCAAATCACTCACCCTTTCGAGCCGGTTGGCATTGTCACCCTCTTCGCTCCACAAACTGGCAACGGCGACCTGCCTGAGTGGCTTTTGCCATTTCCAGCCTTTCGGGATGTTAACTATCTGTTTTACTACATATTGACGGAATTCGTCGCCTTCCGTGCCGGCATATGTACCATCATCATAATCAAACTCCTTTAGCATCGTAAGCTTATTACGGACTGCCGTACAGGTAACTGCAGTCGCAATGGTAAACAAGGCTTCCTTTTCTTCACGGTTAACAAAAAAGGCGATCTCACCTGGTGCGGTGTCACTCAGTTCTGTCTCGTTCCAGAAAATGAATGTCTTGTCGGGGGATAACAGGTTATGATAGTCCGGATTGCCTCTCCTGACATCATATATTTTGGCAGGTTTCATACTGCAAGTTATTCAAACAAAGGAAACAAACAATTAAAAATCAAATACTTATCAATTTGATATTATTTTTATCAATCTGATCTCAACACATCCACCAATGCTATTTGACCGCTTATTTCCTTTCATCCTGATTAGCTCATAAATACGCCCATATCTAAAGGATGACACGGCCAGACGACGATACTATCAGGACTGTTCCAATTGCCAGATGGAAAACAGAAAAGAAGTATGTAAACCAATCACAGGATTAAAAGAATAGCTGTAATCCTTCATTAGGATTAAAAGCTGTACCTGTAAGTTTCAAACAAGGGTATCTAACAATAGTGTAAACCCTATATCAGTATTATTCTATCAGGTAGACGTCTGGTATCTATGGGTCATGTACCTTATATAGCTAATATTCAATCGAATACAAACAACATGTCTTACATCGCTATCGCCTGCCGAAAAACTTTATAGTTTCCCCTAGCACAGCTAAAGCTTTACAGTTACCGTATTTTTTACGGGATGCGCTTTGCCGCAGCAGGGTACTGCACTCAATCCTACGGTAGCTATACTACCACTGGCACAGGGAATTGGCAATAGCTGTTCAAACAGATACCCTCCGATTCATATAAACTGGACTATTCTCAAAAAAAATCGGCAATTTGCAGCTGTAACCTTTTATGACACCCTCGTAACTTATCAGCCGATGGAACAGGTACAGATCGGAAAGTGTGTTTATATTATCAATACGGGAAAGAACCTTTTTAAAATAGGCAAGACGCAGGATCTTCAGAAAAGACTGGCGGCCTATCATACCCATCTGCCTGTAATGTTCCGGGTGATCAGGCAGTATGCTGCTGCGAACATGACTGAACTGGAAGAATGTCTGCATATCGTATTCCAGCATAAAAGAGTGAAAGGGGAATGGTTTGAACTGACCAAAGAAGATCTTGTTATCTGCGACAATATTGCCCGTAATTACGCACTTACCGAGTTACATAAACAGGCCAGAAAGTATAACGTGATCCGTTATAGCGACAATCCGCTGTTACAGGTCATGGAAGCCAACGAAAAATACCTGCAGGATTATTCCCGGGTAGCCCAGGATATTGAGCTGGGCCTCAGTACGGATGAAATATTTGAACTCAACGAAGGCCAGGTCAGTAAAACAGTGATTGAAACCGTACGCCGCCTGCTGAAATACCGTACCCCTAATTCTGAATTCCTGAGTAAATGGCTGAAGATTGTGAATGACCTGGGCGCAGGAATGAGTGAAAATGCCATTCTGGAGAGATACAAAGGCCAGATCAGCCGTAGTACCATACACATGATCAAAAGAATACTCCGGAACCAGCTTTATTAACCGGAAAGTATTGCATTACACCATATACCCACACTATTGTAGTGCTTCCTTACATCACTCCCGAAGCCAGGAATCGCCGTTGCGTGTTTTAAGTTTTTTCGTCTTCCCGGACCAGCAGTCTCAACACATAAGACACTTTCGGCGAATCTTCATATCTAATTGATTATCAAATAAAAATTATTTGGTATAGGAATTGTTAAAATAAAACTAGTTGTTAAACTCTGGAGTTAGATAGGGGTCTAAATATCAAATAACAGGGGGAAGACAAAGCTCTCTTTAATCGCGTAGTAATACAGTTTGATTTGCGGCCAACCAGTCAGGCTGTGGCACCACACTAAATGCATCAATAATGAAAAACAGGATATTTTTACTGGGCGCGCTCATTGCCCTGGCCACCTTGAGCTCAGTAAACAGCGCATCAGCCCAGAGAGGACGTTTCGGAGGAGGTGGACATGTATCCGTTGGACGAGGGGTGAGCAGACAGGTCGTTACGGGACCACGTGTATCCACCAGGATCGGCGTAGGTATCGGTTATGGCGGATACCGGAGCTGGGGTGGCGGCTATTACCATGGCCCTTCCCGTTACTACGGTGGTCACTATTACCGTCCGGGCTATTACTATCGTCCTTACCGCTATTACGGTCCGCCTATCGGCTTCCGTGTCGGCATATTACCTTACGGTTTTCTGACTTTTAATACGGGCTGGGGACCTTACTACTATTCCGACGGTTTCTTCTATCGTCCTTATGCAAATGCACAAACACAGACTGAACAGTATGAAGTGGTAGACCCACCTATGGGTGTCGTGATACCATCTCTGCCAAGTGGAGCAAAAACAGTTGTCATCGATGGCAATACCTACTACGAAAAAAATGGTACATTCTACCAGGAAGTACAACAGGATAAACAGATAAAATATGTTGTCGTAGGTAAGAACGGAGAACTAAATACCGGTAACAACCAGGATGGTCAGAATGAAAATACAGCACCTCCTGAAGATGAAATATATGCGACATTACCTGATGGTAGCCGCGGTGTAGAAATCAACGGTCAACAACTGTATGTTTCTCCGGACGGTATGTATTATCAGGAAGTAACCAACGCCGATAATTCACGGGGTTATAAAATTGTCGGTAAAATGTCTGCTGACAATTAATCCTTCTTCTAACTAAATGAGCAAGTGGAACATAGTGGCGCGATGTCACAATGTTCCACTTGTCTTTTTAAGACGATATGTAAAAGCACGTATATATTAAGTTCATGTTAACCGACTTATAATTCACTTCACCTCTTCTTTTATAGAATTTATTTTATTATTTTTAACAGACCTTTAAGACATGTGCATCCATTTTAAGGAATGCATCTCAGATAACCATAACAACCATATTTGTATTTTATGAATCCTATAACCCAGCGTAAAGACGCGACCCGTAAGGGTATACCACTAATTCAATTCACTTTTCACATAGAATATTCAACAAAAAAATATTATCACATATAATTTAGAAATAAATTAAGCTACGAACAGTGAACAGTGATATAACTAATGCTCATGTGATAGATCGGGCCGTTTAGCCTATATAATTCTGCGCTATGAAAAAGCTGATATCCTAATCGAGAAACAGGATTGTTGTGCCTTGTAAATGACGTCTGACGGGGCATAACGAGGAATTACAGCCAGATATACCTTAGAAATTTGAAATTAATACACGCGGTATAACATCTCACGATGATTTAAGAATCATGGTCAGGATGAGTCATGCCTGTTACCTATTAAACATCTACTATGGATACACCTACAATTATCGGCATCACCCCGATGGAGCACCCTGATGTGCCATTAGCCCTTGCCCTGGCGCAGACCGACGCGTTACCCGTATTACATCTCGGACGCGATAAAGAAGCCGCTGAAAAGGCATTAAACGTTTTATCTCAACACCAACATACATTCGGTGTGTGCTATTCCGTTAGTGAGATGGCAGACATTCAGCTACCTGCACAGGTAACATTAATCATCGCGCCTTTTGCCATAAGCGCCAGTGTGCCGAAAGACATTACTACTTACTATCAGGTGTATTCCCTGTCAGAAGCATTAGCCGCTGCCCAGGAACAGGCAGAGGGTATTATTATAAAAGGAAACGAAGGCGCAGGAAAAGTCGCTGATGAATCCAGTTTTATCCTCTTTCAACAGATCGTTAAAGCTCTCCCGGATACAAAGATCTGGGTACAAGGGGGCGCCGGTATCCATACCACAGCAGCACTTATCGCCACCGGCGCAGCAGGTGTTGTACTGGATAGTCAGTTGCTGCTTTTCCCTGAATGTAAAGCGCCCGCCGCTATCAAAAACGTCTGTGAGAAACTGAATGGAAACGAAGCCCGCGTGATCGATCAGTTCCGTGTACTGATACGCCCTAATTCTCCTGCCCTGCCGGAGCACGCTACCCAAAAAGACATTACACCATATCTTGATATCATTGACCTGGACAAAGGCCTGCTGCCGCTTGGACAGGATGTAGCCATTTCTATTGACCTGGTGAAACGCTACAAAAAACTCGGCCGGATGATCCGGGGATTGCAGGAAGCGATCCGTGGACATATCGTACAGGCCAAAGCAGGTAATATATTATCTCCGGATAATGCGCTGGCAAAAGAGCTGAACATCACTTACCCTATTGCCCAGGGTCCGATGACACGCGTGAGCGACGTTCCTGCATTTGCCGCAGCTGTTGCAGATGCAGGGGCACTGCCTTTTGTAGCACTGTCCCTGTTAAAAGGAGACACTGCAAAAACACTCCTTCAGCAAACCAGAGCGCTGGCAGATAAAAAAACCTGGGGCGTAGGCATACTTGGATTTGCACCGCCCGAATTACGTGATGAACAGATCGCCTATATCAAAGAAGTAAAACCACCGATGGTACTGATCGCAGGTGGTCGTCCTTCACAGGCGAAAGAAATGGAAGACATCGGTATCACCTCCTTCCTGCACGTGCCTTCCGCTTCTTTACTGGATATGTTTATCAAGGAAGGGGCGAGAAAATTTGTCTTCGAAGGCAGAGAATGCGGCGGACACGTAGGTCCCTTGTCCAGTCTCGTCTTATGGGAAAAACAGATCGAACGCCTGCTACAGGAAGAACAGGCCAGCGCGTTTAGCGTCTTCTTTGCCGGTGGTATTCATGATGCGCTTTCTGCCGCTTTCATTGCGGTAATGTCAGCCTCACTGGCCACCAAAGGAGCTAAAATCGGTGTGTTAATGGGCACAGCCTATATCTATACACAGGAAGCAGTAAGCACAGGCGCTATCCTCCAACAATTCCAGGATCAGGCCATACTGCACAACAGTACGGTGTTGCTGGAAACAGCTCCTGGTCACGAAACCCGTTGCCTGCAATCCCCATTTACCACTTTTTTTCAACAACAGAAGACACGTCTGCAGGAAGAACAACTGGATAAAAAGGAGATCTGGGCGAAACTGGAAGACCTGAATGTCGGCAGACTGCGTATTGCCGCCAAGGGAGTAGAGCGGAAAGACAACGGGCTGGTACAGATCAATGCCACACAACAGTTACAGGATGGTATGTATATGATTGGCCAGGTGGCTGCTATGAGACAGGCCATCGTGTCAATGACAGATCTGCACAAAGATGTAGCAGAAGAAAACTTCAATTATATACAGGCATCCGTTTTACCGGCACCACTACCTGCATCAGAAAAAGCGCTGGATGTGGCCATTATCGGCATGGCCTGTATTTATCCCGGTGCGCGCAATGTGGAAGAATTCTGGGCCAATATACTGGCCGGCAAAGACTGTGTGACCGAAGTACCGGATGAACGCTGGAACAAAGATCTATACTACGACGGCAATTCCAATGATGGCGACAAGTCACCTTCCAAATGGGGCGGTTTCATTCCCCGTATTGACTTTGATCCGGTGGCTTTTGGTATTCCGCCACAATCACTGGCCGCAATTGATCCGACACAACTATTAGCCTTGCTGGTGGCCAAACAGGCATTAGAAAATGCCGGTTATGGCAACAGTGATTACAATACAGAGGACGTCTCTGTGATCATCGGTGCAGAAGGCGGTAATGATCTTGCCAATAATTATGGCTTCCGCTCCCTTTACAGGCAATTCCTGGGGGAAATGCCGGAAGAACTGGACAATGTCTTACCTAAACTCACGGAAGATTCCTTCCCCGGTGTACTGGCCAATGTCATTTCCGGACGTATCACCAACAGGCTCAATCTGGGGGGCCGTAACTATACTGTAGATGCTGCCTGCGCTTCTTCGCTTGCAGCGGTTGACCTGGCCTGTCAGGAACTGATATTGGGTAAATCAGATATGGTACTGGCCGGCGCAGCTGACCTGCACAACGGCATCAATGACTATCTCATGTTTGCCAGCACCCATGCCCTGTCACGCAAAGGAAGGTGTATGACCTTTGACTCCGCCGCTGATGGTATTGCACTGGGAGAAGGCGTAGCCATGCTGGTGTTAAAAAGGTATGCTGACGCTAAACAAGACGGAGATCACGTTTATGCCGTGATTAAGGGCGTTGGCGGCTCCAGTGATGGCAAGAGCTTAGGGTTGACCGCTCCGCGTAAAGCAGGGCAAATAAAGGCCTTAGAAAGGGCATATGAGCAAAGTGGGGTATCTCCCGCTACACTTGGACTGGTAGAAGCACATGGTACAGGAACCGTCGTCGGAGACAAAACGGAACTCAGCGCTTTGTCAGACATGCTGATACAGTCAGGGGCTATCGCCGGACAAACCTATCTTGGTTCTGTAAAGACACAGATAGGTCATACCAAATGTGCGGCCGGTATCGCTGGTCTTATCAAGGCAACGCTATCGGTATACCATGGTGTGAAGCCTCCTACCCTGCATATGCGTACTCCCAATGCATTTTATAATGAAAATACCAGCCCCTTCCTCTTCAATACCAGTACTGGTTTGTGGCTGGAAGAAGAGCGGTTCGCAGGCATCAGTGCATTCGGATTCGGAGGTACTAATTTTCATGCCGTGATCAGCAATGACCGCACGGCCAGCCCTACAGCCACTACACTGGCTAACTGGCCTGCTGAACTATTTGTATTCCGGGGAGAGAATGACGCAGCCGTAAAACGGCTCATGCAGGCTGTCCATGCGATACTCTCCAATAATGACCAGATCACATTAAAAGATATCGCTTACAGTCTTTATCACTACAACGACGCACCCGTACGCCTGACAGTAGTTGCAGGCACACGGGAAGATCTGTTACTGAAAACCGAACTGGCGTTATCCGGCGCTTCTTCAAAAGAGATTTATGTAAGCGCTGAAACGACAGGCAAAGTGGCTTTCTTATTTCCCGGACAGGGCAGTCAGCGTGTCAATATGGCGAGAGAACTGTTTGTTGCTTTCCCGCAGATGCGTAAACTGTTAAAGCGCTATCCGCAGTATGAAAAATTACTGTTCCCGGCGGCCGCTTTTAGTGAAGAGAAAATCAATCAACAGAAAGAAAAAATAAAAGACACCCGTATCACGCAACCCTTACTGGGCATTGTCGACCTGGCAATCGCGGAGTTCCTGCAGGAACTGGGCATTCAGCCCGATATGGTAGCAGGACATAGCTATGGGGAGTTACCCGCACTTTGTTTCGCAGGCGCATTCCCGGCTAATGAACTGGTACCATTAAGTGAAAGAAGAGCGCAGGCGATCCTGGATGCGGTAGAAGAAGACAAGGGCATCATGGTGGCGCTCAACAGCAGTAAAGAAGCCCTGGCACCATTTATAGCAGCTGGTACCGGCGTCTATGCGGTGAACCATAATTCTCCGCAGCAATGGGTACTGGCAGGTGCTACACCGGCGATGGAAAACCTGATGAATGAACTTAAAGCACAGAAGATATCCTTTAAACAAATGGAAGTCGCCTGCGCATTTCATAGTCCGCTGATTGCAAAATCAGCAGCTTTGTATACTGCAGCTATCAACGATATCACCTTTAACAAGACGGCTATACCTGTATGGTCTAACACTACCGCCGCCCTATATCCAGATACGCCTGCTGCTATTAAAGCACGCATGGCAGTGCATCTTGTTAGTCCGGTACTCTTTTCGGAGCAGGTACAACAGATGTATGCAGACGGCGCCAGGATCTTTGTAGAAGTAGGTCCGGGCAAAGTACTGACAGGATTAACCCGTTCCATCGTGGGTAAAGACAATGTGTTACTACACACAGAAGATACTGAACCAGATGCGATCACACATCTGCTGCATACCATTGCAAAATACATGGCTACCGGCAGGAGCGTACAACTGGATAAACTCTTCGCTGACAGAAATACACGCATCCTCAACCTCGATGCCCCTGAGCAATATAAAAAGAGTGCTACGATCTGGCATGTAAATGGTCAGCTGGCTGTTCCTGCTGTCGGTAAACTGCCTGCACATGGCGCGATGCCGGTATTACAGCCGATCCAGCTACATACAGCGGTGGCTGCACAAGTAGTAACAACGCCTTCCGGCAATGCGGAACTGATGGTGCAGGAATACCTGAATAGCGTAAAATACATCGTACAGGCACAAAGGGATGTCATCCTCGGTTATCTTGGGCAAAATCCGGCGAATATTAACCGCCTGGACATTCCTGCTACACCTGCGGCATTACCAGTCACACCAGCCAGAAAGGAACCTGTTCCCACACAGATTACCGTATCCCTCAACACACAACCGGTGAACGGTAAACAGGATGTAAAAAGGATCCTCATTGAAGTGGTGAGTGCCAAGACGGGTTATCCACATGAAATGCTGGGAATGGAAATGGATATGGAAGCCGATCTGAGCATCGACTCTATTAAACGGATGGAGATCATCGGTGAACTGAGAACGCAGATGGGAGGCTTTAATAAAAGCGGCAAAGGCGATGAAGGCGCCGTAGAACAACTCGCCGGTATAAAAACGCTGAACGGACTGCTTGAATGGATCGCCGACAATGTCAGTGATGCGCAGGCGGAAACCGGCGGTATCTCTTTACAACATGCTATTGAAAAACCAACTAATATTCCACCTGCCGGCGCTTCCTGGACAGAAAATGATATCAGGAGCACCATACTGCTGACCGTCAGTGAAAAGACCGGTTACCCGACTGACATGCTGGGTATGGACCTTGATCTGGAAGCGGATCTCAGTATTGATTCCATCAAACGTATGGAAATACTGGGTGAACTGAAAGTGAAGATCGGCGGACTGGGACAGTCCGCAGGCAATACAGAAGCGCTGGCAGGCATTAAAACTTTAAACGGGCTGGTTAGCTGGATCACAAGCAATCTGTCTGCCCAGGTGACCGCATCCCTTGCTGTTGAAGCGACGGTTGTACCAAACGTCAGCACAGCACCTGCATCTCTGTCGAGAATTACTTTTTCACTAAGCCCTTATGCATTCAATGAAAAAGATGCCGTGAGTATCAGCGGTAAAAAGTTTGCCGTTACAGATGATGGTTCTCACTTACCCCTGGCCATCAAAAAACTGCTGGAACAACAGGGCGCCCAGGTAGATATTGTGACCGAAAAGGATGTACTTGAATACTACCAGGGACTGATCATACTTGATATGGTCGCCGCCCCTGACAGGCCGGACATACTGTCCACTTTTGCTACTATCAAAAAACTACATCCTGAAAACGTACAATGGGTGTATGCCATCTCTGGCCTGAACAGCGGCGATATACAACAGTTGCGCGAAGTACAGGGTTATCCTGGTTTCCTGAAAAGCCTGGATAAAGAATGGGACCATGCGAAATGCAGAAGCATCAGTCTGACAGGGCAACTATTCCCTGAAAAGATCCCTGCCATTATACTGGGAGAGTTACTCCATCCGGATACACCTGCTGAAGTTATTTACCACGATGGCGTACGGCACATTTTTGACCTGGTGCCTAAACAATTACCAGTCAGCGATACGGCCAGTATTGCTTTGGGAAAGGAGGCAGTTGTACTGGTGCTGGGCGGCGCTCAGGGTATTACGGCTGAACTGACGGTGCGTTTCTCCAAAGACTATCCCTGTCACTACGTGTTGGTAGGCCGATCTCCTGATCCCCGTACAGAAGACCTGCCGAACTATTCTTCACTGAAAACAAAAGAAGATATCAAACAACAACTGATCAGGGAAGGTGAGATTACGAAGCCGGCAGCGATTGAAAAGCGTGCTTCAGATATCCACAAGTTTAACCAGATCTTACAGACGATCCGGGCACTGGAAGACAATGGTGCTACTGTTTCTTATCATTCGCTGGACCTGAGAAATGAAGCCGCACTCCATACCCTCATCAGCACCCTGTATGAAACCCATGGCCGCATAGACGGTGTGGTACATGGAGCAGGATTGCTGGAAGATAAACTCTTCAGACAGAAAACAGCAGACTCCTTTGAAAGAGTGTTCTCTACTAAAGTCACCCCACTGAGAATCCTGGTGGAAAAGTTACAGGCAGACACTCAGTTTGTCGTACTGTTTTCAAGTGTGGCTTCTGTATATGGTAACCGTGGTCAAACCGACTATGCAGCTGCCAACAGTGTACTGGACAGATATGCCTGGGAACTGAAAAACCTGATCAAAGGAAAGGTGACGACTATCAACTGGGGTCCCTGGAAAGGCACCGGCATGGTATCGCCGGCACTGGAGAAGGAATATGAGCGCAGAGGCATTGCTTTAATTCCCTTACAGGCAGGCATGGAAACCTTTGTGAACGAATTGAAATACGGCAATGAGAGTCAGGTACTGATCATGGCGGAATAGGCTATTACCACAACTAAAGTCATGACAATGAAAAAACAGGTTGACGCTGCTATTATAGGGATGTCCGGCATCTTTCCCGGCGCCGGTGACATACATACGTTCTGGCAAAACATTATTCATAAAAGAGACGCTATCCAGCCTGTGCCTGGTCACCGGCTGGACGCCAGTTATTTTGATACCCGCTCCACGGATGTAGATCGATTCTATTGCCGGAAAGGAGGCTTCATCGATGATTATGCCTGGTTTGATCCTATCCAGTTCGGTATTCTGCCACTAGCAGTAGAAGGGACGGAACCGGAACAACTCCTTACCCTTACATTAGCCAGACAGGCATTACAGGATGCCGGCGTAACAGACAGCCATGCGCCGCTGGACAGGACGGGCATTATCATCGGGAAGGGTAATTATACGGGTCCGGGAGCTACCAGGGCCATCGAGATTGTGCGTACAGGAGAACAGATCGTACAGGTGTTACAAAACCTGCTACCCGATCTGGGACAGGAAGCCCTGGACAAAGTCAAAAAGGAGTTCCAGCAGCAGAAAGGACGTTTCGGTCCGGATACGGCTATGGGACTGATCCCCAACCTGGTTGCCTCACTGGTCGCAAACCGTTTGAATCTGGGCGGGGCAGCTTATACCATTGATGCGGCCTGCGCCAGTTCATTGCTTGCCATAGATCACGCTATACAGGAATTAAGCACCGGCAGGTCAGACATGATCATTGCCGGTGGTGTTCACGTATCACAGAATGCTCCTTTCTGGAGCATCTTTACCCAGCTGGGCGCACTATCCCGGCGTCAGCAGATCCGTCCCTTCGATCAACAAGCGGACGGCCTGCTGATTGGAGAAGGATGCGGATTTGTAGTATTGAAAAAGCTGGAAGATGCACTCCGTGACCAGGATAGGATCTATGCTGTCATTAAAGGAACGGGCGTATCCAGTGACGGAGCAGGTACCAGTGTGATGAGTCCTTCTGTAAAAGGACAGGCCAGAGCGATCAGGCAAGCCTGGGAAGCCGCAGGTGTATTACTGGACGAAGTAGGTTATATAGAGGCCCATGGCACCGGTACACCACTGGGCGACAGAACAGAACTGGAAACACTGGCGGGTGTATTTGGTCAGGCAGGTAAATTGCCAAAAGCAGGTATAGGCTCTGTCAAATCAATGATAGGGCACACCATGCCTGCTGCAGGTATTGCAGGACTGATTAAAACAGCACTGGCATTGTATCATGGGAAATTGCCTCCTACCCTGCATTGCGATACCCCGCTGGATATCATGGAACAGACACGTTTTGCACCTGTCACGACGCCGCTGGACTGGCAGGAAACAGGATTACCCAAACGTGCCGGTATCAATGCCTTCGGCTTCGGAGGCATCAATGCACATGTAGTGGTAGAAGGCATCAGTGAACAAATGATGCCTGCCCGCAAATTATTCCATGGCAATGCGCCTGCAACACCGGTATTGTTATTACTGGCCAGAGAAAGTCAACAGGCATTGATACAGGCGCTGGAGCAACAGGATGCAGATCCTGGTCAGGGCGACTACCGTATTGCGCTCTTTGATCCTACACCTGATCGTATCCGCAAGGCTGTTAAGATCGTAGAGCGGAACTCGCCCTGGCGCAATAAACAGGATATCTGGTTTACCAATACGCCACTCATCAGTAAAGGTGGTAAAGTAGCTTTTCTCTTTCCTGGTCTGGATGGACTCGCGGGCGGAGAGACAGACAGTGTAGCGGAATACTTTCAGTTGCCGCTGACAGCGACAACTACTGTCGGTAATGAAGGCGTCTGGGAATCAGCCGTACAATTGCTGGAGAAGAGTCATGTACTGGACACCGCCCTTAAACAACTGGGGGTATATCCGGATATGAATGCGGGACATAGTCTCGGGGAATGGCTGGCAGGCCGTTCTTCAGGACTGGCAGCAGAAAGTTCGGTGAGGATGTTATTACAGGAACTCAATCCGGCAGCATTCGAACAGAAGAACACCCGTTTTCTTGTCGTGGGATGCGGCTATGAACGCCTGGCTCCTATGCTGGAAAACATAGCAGATATTCATCTTTCCATGGATAATTGTCCGCAGCAGGTGATCCTCTGCGGTACCAATGAAGCCGTAGATCAGCTGATACCGGTACTCAGATCCGCACAACTGTTCCACCAGGTACTTCCTTTCCAGTCCGGCTTCCACTCGCCCTTTGTGGCAGGGAAGCTGGACATGTTACTTAAAGGCATCAGTCAGGTTGAATTCCGGGAAACGACCATTCCTTTGTGGTCAGCCACTACCCTCAGTACCTATCCGAATGATTTTGAAGCGATCCGGCAACTCAGCATAGATCATCTGATAAAACCGGTGCGTTTCCGGCAGTTGATCACGCAATTGTATGATGAGGGCGTCCGGGTATTCATACAGGCAGGATCAGGCGGTCTGACCGGCTTTGTGGATGATACGCTGAAAGGACAGTCATACAGCGCATTGTCTGCCAATATACCTACACGTACCGGATTAGCACAGCTGCAAAGGGTGCTGGCCGCCCTGTTCGTAGAAGGAAAAGCAGTAGACCTGTCTTTCCTGGGCATCAGCAATGTACAAACAAAAGCAGGCCCGAAAGGCACACCTGTTAAACTACAACTGGGTTCACCGATCGTAAAGAATATCGCGGCACTGGCGTCTCTGCGTCCCACGCATGCCAGAACAGCTGTACCTATAGCAACTACACCGGTCATGCAGTCATTCCTGGACAACTGTGAAGAGATCACCGCCATACAGGAGGAGATCATCGCCTTGTTTAACACAAGTGCGACCGTTCCAGATAAGCGGACGCCTGTGTCCAGGCAACTGGACATTTCCCTGGAGAATACACCTTATCTCATTGACCATGCTTTGCTCAGGCAGAAACCCGGCTGGCATTGCCCTGATGATATGGACCCTGTTATTCCCATGACGATGATCTTTGAACTATTTGCCGATATCGCTGCTGAACATGCAGCGGGTAATAAGGTAAAAAGCATCTCACAGATACAGGTATTCCAGTGGATGAATGTAGCCTCGCCTTTCAGAGAAATCGTAAAAGGAGAATGGCAGGACCCGCATACTATTTCCATGAGCATTGACAAATATGCCCAGGCACTGGTTACTGTGACAGACAGACAGGAGATTGCTCCTGCCCTGCATTTACACGCCGGCACACCACTCTCCATTAGCAGAACACCAGCTGAAATCTATGAGCAACATATGTTCCACGGACCTGCTTATCAGGGTATCCGGAAGATCATCACTGTTGGAGATAAAGGTATCACCGGTATTATTGAAAGCAGTTCAGGTAAAGGTTCCCTGCTGGATAACGCAGGACAGCTATTCGGGCTCTGGCTGCAACTGACATTGGAAAAAGACAGGATCGCATTCCCTGTGAAGATACAGGAGGTGCTCTTTTATGAAGATATGGAAGACCAGCAGGGCGTGTTTGAATGCACCTGTCAGCTGACCGAAATGACCGCAGATACGGCCACGGCAGACTTCATTCTCCGCAGAGATAACCGCACCTGGGCGATCATCAGGGGCTGGCAGAATGCCAGACTGGAAATAGATGAACCACTCTGGAAGGTATCCATGTCGCCGTTGCATAATAGTTTGTCGGAAGAAATCGCACCCGGCATCTTCCTCTTCCGTAACTCCTACCAGCGTGTCGTATCCTGGGACTTCATCATGAAGCGTTATTTCAACCAGGCAGAAAAGGCCGATTTAAGGGCCATGCTGCCCAATAAACGAAAGGAACGCATTATATCAAGGGTGGCAGCAAAAGACGCCGTAAGGGCCTTATTAAAGCAGGAAAAACAGGAAGCATACTACCCCATAGAATTCGAGATCAGGAATGATGCACTGGGAAAACCATTCCCCGAAGGGAGCATGACCAAAGACCTTCATATTTCACTCGCCCATAAAGACAAGGAAGCCGTTGGTATTGCCCGATCCGGCAGGCCGGCAGGTATTGACATAGAACTGATTGCTGAAAAGACGCATGGCTTTATTGAGCTATCCTTCCATCCGGAGGAACTGGCTTTACTACCTGCTACTGATAAAACGGAATGGATTATCCGTTGCTGGGTAGCAAAAGAGGCCTATGGTAAATATCTGGGGAAAGGGTTACAGGGCAATCCAAAGAAATACAAAATAGACAGCATCAGTGGAGAAACCTTAACAATCGGCGATATCACTGTTCAAACAATTAAACACAATAACTATATCATAGGATGGACGCTATAACTACTCAGCAGCCTTTAAGCAATGAACAGATCTTCAACCTGCTTAAAACCTTCATTACTGAAGTGATCGGAGAAGAATTTGTGGAAGACCTGGATATTTCACGTGAGAGTTCTTTTACGAGAGATCTTGAGATGGACAGCATCGAGATCGTCTCCTTCTCTGAAAAAGTAAAGTCACACTTCGGTGAGCATATTGACTTCACCGGCTGGCTCTCTGGTATGGACCTGGACCAGCTGATCAATCTCAAACTGGACGACATCATTAAATACATTGAATCATGCCAGTCATCAAAGTAAAAAACAACAGCGTTCATATCCAGGAATACAATAAGGGTGCGAAAGAAACGATTGTATTAATCCATGGTATGTTCAGCAATCTCTCTGTGTATTATTTCAATATCGCACCTGTGCTTGCACAGTCTTTTCACGTGGTGTTATATGACATGAAAAGTCATGGTATGAGCGATCGCTGTGAGTATGGCTATGACCTGCTGTCTATGACAGACGACCTTCGTGACCTGATGGATGCATTACATCTGAAATCGGTATACCTGGCTGGTTACAGTTATGGTGGACTGGTAGCCATGAAAATGGCGATGCGATATCCCGCCAGGGTGAAAAAACTGGCGGTGATCGAAGCACCTGACCCCAGTGACAGCGAAACACTGAGCATCATCGATATCTACAGCAAAGAATTCCTGGTAGACTATATCAACAATTATACGGATACCACGCGTATGCGCGTAGGTAAGCGGCAGCTGGATAAAAATCACCGGATGTATGAATTCCTATTTTATCGGACCAGTATTAAGGAAGATATGCATAATGAACGCTTCTTCTTCTCTGCTGAGGCGCTGGACAGTATTCCACAGGAAACACTGCTGATCTATGGCAAATCATCCAATTGTCTGCCGTCGGGCAGGAAGCTATATCACACCATACCCCGTTCCAAACTGATACTTATCGAGGGAGATCATAATCTGCCGATACAACAGCCGGCAGAAACAGCAGGTAAACTGAAAGATTTCTTTGAAGGATGGCAGATCAAAATCAAACAGATCAATAACAGACTATGGCAAGCTTTGCGTTTATAGTTCCCCCGCTGATGGGGCATATTAATCCGACGCTTAGTCTGGGAGCCGCGCTACTACAACGCGGACACCGGGTAGGCTGGATCGGTCTTGATGCGACACTGGCAGGTAAGCTACCGGAAGGAGGTGAACTGTTACACATACAATACGACCAGGATGATGCTGCTAAAAAAGACAATGAGCAATATCTTGATCAGATCACCAAAAAGAATGTTTCCGGTATTGAAAGTATCAAGTTCCTGTATGAGGATGTCCTGATCCCGCTGAACAGGTTTATGTATGATGGCATCGTCAGTATACTACAGCGCTTTCAGCCAGATGTTATTATACATGATCATCAGTTGTTTGCCGGCGCTATTGCAGCCTATCAGCTGGAAATACCCTATGCTACCTCTGTTACTGCACCAGCAGCCATTAAAATGATGGAAGACCTGCCGGGTATACATGAATGGGAGATCAGACAGATCGTAGGTTTACAGCAGGAACTGGGTATTCCCGGAGACACTTCCGTAGCCACCTCTGAAGCCCTGACATTGGTATATACCTCTAAAGCTTTTTTTGGCGATATGGCGCTACCGGACCATTATAAGTTTGTAGGCCCGGTGATACTGAACAGGCAATCCCTTCATCCATTCGACTGGGAGCGGTTCAGGCAGTTGGTTAAACAACCACGGGTACTGGTGTCGATCGGCACTACATTCGACCATAGTTATAAAAAAGATTTTTTCGGAAAGGTCATAGCAGCATTAGGCGGAGAGCCTGTCTCTGTGATCGTCGTGTCAGACGTCAGTCTGTTTGAAGAGTGGCCTGACAATTTTATCGTACAGGAGAAAGTTCCGCAGCTGGAACTCCTGCCTTATCTGGATGCAGTCGTGTGCCATGGCGGCCATAACACCGTATGTGAAACCTTATCTCATGGCCTGCCATTGGTGGTTATCCCTATAGCCTATGATCAATCGCATGTGGCAGGAAGAGTGATACAGGCGGAAAGCGGTGTACGACTGAATTATAAACGGTTTAAGGCGGAACATCTGAAAACGGCTGTACGGGACGTACTGACCAATCCATCCTATAAAACAGCTGCACAACGCATACAGCATTCCTTTGCGCAGGCAGGTGGCGCGGCCACTGCCATTGCTTTACTGGAAGAACTGGCTATCCCTAAACATTTCCATCATTAATCAATGTCAACACATGTCAAAATTTATGTTCGTAGTGCCGCCATTCTTTGGGCACATCAGTCCTACCCTGAGTGTGGGTGGCAGTTTGCTGGCCCGGGGTCATGAAGTGATATGGGTAGGCTTGAAAGAACTCGGAGCAGAACATATCCCTGCCGGCGGACAATTCATTGTACCGCACAAAGAACTCGCGCCTTACCAATCTGCTATACAGGCCATACTCAAGCTACAGGATGAAGGCCCGAAACTGTCAGGTGTGGAAACATTGAAACTGGCGCTGGAAGATACCTATATCCCGTTTGCAAAATATATGCTGGCAGGTGTATCGGGAATAGCAGATGAATTCAGACCTGATGTAATCATCAGTGACTGTATCACCTTTGCCGGAGCACTATGCGCACATATTAAAGATATTCCCTGTGTAACGACGACACCGGTGCCTCCTGATGTAACAGGAGATGCCATGCAGTCGCCGAAGATATTTGAATGGCAGCAAAACCTGATCAGATCATTACAACGTGAGGTAGGCATCTATACGGATGAATATGTGATCCATTCCCGGGAGATGAACATTGTATTCACCTCACAGGAGTTTGCAGGTAGTAAAGATCCGCTGCCTCATATGCGTTTTGTAGGACCGGTAAAGGGCAGGCCCAATAATACGCCTTTTGACTGGGATCAGCTGGCAAGAGTCATGTCACCGAAAGTATTTGTATCACTGGGTACATTGCTGGTAGATATCAGGAAAGAGTTCTTTCAGAAACTGATAGACGCATTTGCGGATGAACCTATTACCATCGTAGCGGCGACTGACCCGGCTATCTTTCCGCAATGGCCGGACAATTTTATCGTACAGGGCTTTGTGCCACAATCGGAATTAATGCCACATATGCATGCGGTGATCTGTCATGGTGGTTTTAATACCGTGAATGATGCTTTTGTGAACGGATTGCCCATGCTGATCACCCCTATCGCCTACGACCATTTCCATACCGCTTCCCTGATTGAAAATGCAGGCTGCGGAATCAAATTACGTTATAAAAGACTACGCGTCCCTGATCTGAAAGCGGCGATGTGGGAGGTACTGGACAATCCAAAGTACCGGAAATCAGCACAATATATCAGGGAGACATTTATCAAAGCCGGCGGCAACGACAAAGCGGTCGCATTACTGGAAACATTTGCAAAGGAGAAACAAAGTACCCTATCTGTTTAATAAATCCAGCGTTATGAAAAGAAAACTATTGCTTCCCGAAAGACTCATGCTAGGAGACGGGACAGCCCCCTTTAACGGTGTTTATGCAATCAGGATAAACGGCGTAATCACAGCTGCCGGATTATCTGTTGCATTAGCCAAAGTGCAGGCGAAACATCCCCTGTTACGGGCAGCCGTCCGCAATGATGCTACCGGCGCTCCATGGTTTGAGCTACCGGCAGTCCATCAGCCAATCCCGCTGATCATTAAAGAACGTACGACTTCCGTCGACTGGCAGCAGGAAGTCAGGGATGCATGGGCAAGTGTTTTCAATCTTGAAGCAGGTCCCCTGATTAACCTGACCTGGTTAAAGGGGGATGCGCAATCAGAACTGATATTAACCTTTCATCACAGCATGTGTGATGGAGGCGGAGGATTGATGCTGGTCAGAGAGCTGCTGGCTGTGGCGGATGATCCTGAAAAAGAGATTGGTATACACCCTTCTTTCACCACCCTGGAAGATATCGTGCCGGCTCATATCCTGCATGGTAAAAAGGAGATATTTAAAGCAAAACTGAAGGCACTGTTTATAAAGGGAGCACTGGCCAGTATATCAGCTTTTGTCAGCACCCGGGGCAGACAGCCCATCAGCAGGCAACAGGATTACCTGTTACACTGGAAACTGGACCGGCAGGTATCAGCTGCCTTGTTCCAATATTGTGCGACGAAGGAGGTAACAGTCAATACGGCACTCTGCGTGGCCTTCCTAAGCGCCTTTAAACAGGTGAAGGGAGCAAAGGCGCTGAATAAGATTATCTGTCCGGTGGATATCCGCAGGTTTATTCCTGAGATCACAAAAGACGTAATCTTTTCTTTTGGATTATCGCTGGAATTATCGCTCAATCATGCGCAGGATGTTTCATTCTGGGAACGGGCCAGGTTGTTGCAGACAGTCGCCTCCCAGAAAATAAAAAAGATGAACCCTTATGCTTTTATGTTGCCTTTTGAATATGCACATAGCGGTATTAAATATATGCGGAAGTTCCTGACGTATGGCAAACCGGTGTATGACCTGATGTTTTCCAATATGGGTAAACTGGATATCCCGGAGCAGTATCAGACCTTTGCTGTAGATACGATTTTTAGTCCGACGGTGATAGGACCATTTTCTAACCCAACCACCATCATTACCTCCACTTACAAAGGGCAGATCGACTTTTCATTTGTATCCAATTACCAGGTACTCGATTATCAGGATGCATTAGCTATCAAGGAAAAAGCGATGGCGCTGTTGACAGAAGAGTTACCTGTACAGGCGCCTGAAGCAGCCCTGTCATCAATTATTTAACCAAAGTATGAATAGAAAACTAATACTGGGTGAGCGGATCATGTACGTTGATAGCACGGCTACCGTGAACTGTATTTTTACAGCGAAGGTACGTGGTCAGCTTACCCTGGAAGGATTAATATATGCCCTGGCAAAGATCCAGCAGAAACACCCGTTGCTGGGTGTTGTGATCAGGGAAGACGAGACGGGCAGGCCCTATTTCGTGTCGGAAACCAAGATCCTCCCTATTCCGGTACAGATAACAGAGCGCCGTTCGGACGAAGACTGGCAGCGCATATCTGCTGAACAGTGGCGGCAATCGTTTGATGTAGCGAAAGGACCGCTGGCCAGACTGATATGGTTGCGCTCCGATGAGGTATCGGAACTGATACTGGTGTGTGCACATTGCATTTGTGATGGCAGCTCTATTCTGACCTTAATGCGGGAGTTACTGCAGGTACTGGATAAACCTGAGACACGCCTGATTGCTTATCCGGCATTTGAAGATATCCGGACATTCATTCCGAATTCGCTGATCAATAATATAGGCTTAAAGATCAGACTCCGTTTATTATCAGGATTGGCATGGCTGGTACTTCGTTTTAAAACACGCGGGAAAATACCGCCGCCGGGGCCTCATTATCTGGTACACCTGAAACTGGACAAAGCAGCGACTTCACAACTGGCGAACCGTTGCAAAACAGAACAAACGACCATGCATGCCGCATTTGCGGTAGCTTTTATGGAAGCGCACCGGCAGATCATGGGAGTGGCCTCCCATGGGAAAGTGATCTCCCCTGTAGATATCCGAAGGTTTATTCCTGAGATCAAACAGGATCAGTTATTTGCCTTTGCGCCGATAGCGGAACTGACGACCAGCGCAGAGAAAGGAGCTGATTTTTGGGCCAGGGCACGCCAGCTGAAAAATGACCTGACGGCTGCTATAGATAAAATGGATATACGAAAACTCCTGTTCACCAGTGACTATTTCCATTCGGCAGGCAAATACATGGTCAAATTATTAAAACAAACGGACGGCACACATGACGTTACGCTGTCCAATATGGGCAGACTGGACATCCCGGAACAGTATGAAAACTTTATACTGGAAACGATCTATAGTCCCAGTGCCGCCTTTCCCTGGCGAAATGCCAACACGCTTGTGATCAGTACTTTCGGTGGACAGGCAGACTTTTCTTTTATCTCACAGGAGGCGTTTCTACCGGCGGAAAAAGCCCGGACTATTCTGCAACAAATGCAGGTTCTACTATCCACAAACCATGAGCATGCACCCGCGCATTAATAGTATCCTGGAGAAGTTCTCCCAACGCCAGGCCATCTTCTATTTCATCACAAACCTGGTGATCAACGCGCTGGTACCCTATTACGGATTTGATGACCTGAATAATGTGTACCTGTTTCAGGGTGAACATCCTATTGCGAGGTTCCTGTTACCGATGGCTTTATTGTTACCATTCTTTATTACCATAGATATATTAAACAAAACCATCACATTACTGGAAAAGAGGCAATTGGTCAGCTTTATACCCTCTAAACAGATAAAGCTGCGTTTCATGCTAAAAACGGCGGGTATTAACGCAATAATTACCCTGGCGCTGACGTTAGCCGCTATGATTGGAGTATATATCTGTTTACCCGAGAACTACAGTTTTAACGGAATATTACTGTCGGTGCTCTCAGGGATACTGGCCGGAGGGATGGCAGTTTTCTTCACCCTACAGCCGGTCCGCAAGGTAAAAAAGCTATACCCGCACTAACAATCAGGATTATTCTATAATTTAGTAATGGTAATAGTCTGGTTGTTACCAGGCCAATTTCCTGTTACTAAAACGACCATGCATGAAACGCATCATTGCCATATTAGCATTCACTTTACCCCTTACTATACAAGCGCAGACAAAACTGGAGGACAAGATCGCTGAAGACTATGCCACTAAGTTTGCAAAACGTTATGAAGTGAGGAATGACTCACTTATCGTTTTTGTGACTGAACAGATGTCAAGAAGCGGGGCTGCCGGACTGGATATTGATAAGACAATGACAGAACTGGTGAAAGATCCTGCTGCGCTGGATGCTTCCCTGAAATTTGTGTATCAGTACAGTAATGCCAACAGGCAACAGTTCATTGCCCATCTTCGTGCGATGAACCTGCAAACCAACAGTGTATTCCCGCTGGCGACTTACACAGTGAATAAGTTCAAGGGTGAAAACAAGGCGCTCCTGGAAGAAAAAGCAACACTCTATACAACAGGTGCTATTCCGGCTAATCTGCCGCCATTACAGTTGCCAACACCAGCACTTGCTGATAATAGCAACAGCAGTTCTCCGGAGGCCGCTACTACTACCAGCGAGTCAGCAACGAGCACGACGACGACTGCCAGTGGTAACGCGGTACCTGCAGAACCAGGAAGTACCCCTGCTACACCAGTAAGTGCTTCAGCAGACAACTTCAACTGGGATGTAAGACCGGTATTCAAAGCACGTGAACCGGAGCAGTTATATGCACTTTACGGAAAGGACAATGTGGTGGCACGTTCAGCGCAGGATTTCCAGGGAAATGATGCAGGTACTGCCTATTTTATATTCCCGGATACAGATAATGAGATGGAAGTGTCATTCGAAGGCACTAAAACCGGTGTTACTTTCACGAAAGAGAACTCAAAATGGAAACCGCCATTTGGTATCAAGGTAGGCGACCCACTGGATAAAGTAGTGAAGGTGAACGGCCGTGACTTCAGAATCAATGGTTTTGAATGGGATAACGGTGGAGAAATAGCAGACTGGGAAGGTGGCGCCTTCGCAGGGAAAGGCGTGAACATTATGTTCAAAGCCAATAACTCCAGCGATCCTAAATTATACGATCAGGTAACCGGCGATAAGAAAGTGAAAAGTGATGCCTCAGCGATGAAGAAACTGGGCGTTGTGGTAGAAAAGATCACTTTTGTAAGCAACTGATCAGACCAGCAGTTTGTTGTCAACAGCGTACTTGATCAGCATTGCAGTATTTTTTACTTCCAGTTTGGCCAGTAATTTTTTCCGGTGACTATTCACAGTATCTGCACTGATAAACAGTTTTTCTGCAATTTCAGCATTTGTATTTCCTTCAGATATCAGACTTAAAACTTCTTTTTCCCTTCTCGTCAGAGGAGGGAAATTTTTTTGTAGCCCAACCCGTTCGCTGCTCATAGCTTGTTTGATTACCGGGGAGAGATAGACTCCACCGGCATAAACGGAATGAACGGCAAAAAGCAGTTCATCTTTATCCGCAGTATTGAGTACGTAACCGCCTGCGCCGCTTTGCAACAGCCGGTCGATATATCTTTCTTCTTTCAGGAAGCTCAATACCAATACCATTACGGTTGGATATTCCATCCTGATATTGGCACATAATGCTGCGCTGTCTATATCAGGCAGACAGGTATCAATAATGATGATGTCGACGCTGTTGTGCATCAGGAATTTGAGACAACCATAGCCACTCCGGGTGTGTCCTGCGATCAGTATATCATTTTCGTCATCAAAAAATGAATGCAGGCCTTCAAGAATGAGGGGATGATTGTTTACGAAATACAGGCGGATCATTGTGTATCCATTTAAAATATGCCAATGCGGACAGTAATGGGTAACATTCGACTTTACAAGAGGCAACCGGCTTTATATGTAATATAAGGAAAATATCAGCATAACAAGATACACCGGTCCCATGCAGGATCCGTATCGGGATCGATAGCCGCAATGAGTGAAAGTCCTATACCAGCTACGCCTTCAAGGATGCCATAGCTGTTCTCGTAGTCATCTTTACCTAAAAAACGGAAGCCCGCGGGGCCTTCCTTATGTGTATTCATCTGTAAGGTATGTTGTAACCAATCTGTTGCGCCATTGAGTAGAAATGACTCATTTGTTTGCAGCCAGGCGCGTCTGTAAATATGTGCAATACCTGCACTACCGTGGCATAGGCAAGCATCATGTACAAAGCTGTTGTGTATATTTCTATTTCGTATTGTGTGATGGAAGATACGCAGCGCACTTTCTGTGTAATAATCATCCTGCAGCCAGTTACCCGCATTCAGCAGCGTTGTGGCGATGCCCAGATCCCCGTAGCACCAGCCTAAACGGCTTTGTTTACCGGTAAGTGCCTGATGGTGCTGGTCCACCAGTACGGGGTATAGGGAAGTGTTTTCTTCTCCGGGCTGGTTCTGGCAGGCTTCGAGCCAGCTGAGTCCTTTCCTGATCATCGTTTCCGTTTGTGCAACAGCGATCCCTTTACGATGGATCATTCCCAGCACAGCGATGATAGCAGGTACACCGTGGGCCAGTCCCAGGTTGAATGAACGTGATCCTGCCGGCTGATCGGACAGTCCGGTCAGCTGATCCTTCCAGGTAATCCCTGCAGGTGTTTCAATAGCGGTGGATTGCAGGTTATCCACAAGTGCAGGCAACCATTTTTCAGCAGCAGTGTAATGGTTCCTTTCAAGAAAATACAGGGCAATACCGAGACCCTGGTGAAGGAAGTCATACTCCCGCTGTTGTAAAGCGGAGAGCATTTCTTTACCGAGCACTTCATCTACTTCTTCAAAGATATCTTCCAGTTCATCTTCGCCTGCAAAGCCTGCTTTTATGAGATGTTGTATGCACCATACCATTCCGGCAATACCGTTACAATGGGAGAATGGCAATGCAGTAGCCGCCAGATCATGCAACGCACGTTCCAGCAGCTGATGTATTTTGTTCAGGTGTTCTTCTTTCTCTGTCAGCTGATAATAGTAAGCATAGAATAAAGCTGCGCCTGTATAGCCCCCTAATAAACCGGGAGTAGCATCCTTTTCTGTAAAACTGTCAAGCGAACTGCTGATATCCTGTAAGATCTTCCCGGCACTTTTCTTATAGTCCATATACGGTCATCACAAATCACAATAAATCATGGTGCGGTTTGCGTTACTACACCGCCGCACCATGACCATACAATTAGAAACGGCAGGAGTCTACGCTGCAAATTGGCGCGCCCTGGCTAATATCGTCTGTACACACTTTAAAGGAAAGCACGGTAGTGGTGGGAGCAAAAGCTGCACCATTCATAGCGTCCTGTTTTTCACGGTTCAGACTGGCTAATTTGATCTTACCGAGATCGAGTTTCTTTTCAACTTTCTTTTTCATAAGAATGCGGTTTTAGATTTTGAATAAACTGCTGTACTTAATTTCTGGCATCCGGAGGAGGAGGACATTTAAACAGGCTGCAACCAGTGTAAGTTGGCGCATTAGCTTGCTGATTGGCAACTTCCTGCTTTGTTGTGCTTAGTCTGGCGATCTTGATCTTGCCAAGGTTCAGCTTCCGGCTTGACGCTTTTTTCATAGTTAACAAGTGGTTTAAATATTAAGAAATGAATACTGTTCTTTAGCAGTCAGGTTTATTGTGGGCAATGAGGGTTCGGGTTTCATTACTCTTAAAGATAAGGATAAAGGCCGCTCGGCCTTATCACTGGAAAGGGGGATTTTCTGTATTTTTTTTCGAGTTGTTCAAATATCACCTTTTAAGGGGGGCTGTCACAGACAGATAAAAAGTAACTTATTGTTTGTATCCGGAACACTATGATAACTAATAAAGGCTTCTACCTGCTCAGGGCTCCGCTGATGCCGGTAGAATTTTTAACCCGCTTTTTACAGCTGCCCTATGAAGCGCTGGCTGAGGAAATAAAACAGGTATTTACGACCCCTTATCTAGCGGAGGCCATCTACATTGCTTCTCCTGAGCTGAGCAGCGAACTGAGGAAATGGCAGGAAGGACAGGTTATGAGTGAAAAAGATCAGGAAAAGCTGGTTTTATCGCTCTTTCGTTACCTGTTAAGAATGAGTACCCGTTGCACCCCTTATGGATTGTTTGCCGGCTGTAGTACCGGCTATACCGGGTCAGCTACCAATGTGTATATCCAACCCGTACAGGCACATAAACAGCATTGTCGCCTGGATATGAATTATGTGGCAGAACTGGCAGAGACAATTGCCCGGATACCGGCTGTACAGGAGCAATTGCGCTATTTCCCGAATAATTCCATTTACCGGACAGGGGATACTTATCGTTATGCGGCCTTTACAGTAAAGAATAAATTCCGTCAATATGATCTGACAGCCATCAATCATTCGGTTTATCTGGAGGGCGTACTGACACTGGCAGCAAAGGGTGCTACCAGGAAGGCGTTATATCAACACATTACAGATGATGATATCACGGAGGAAGAGTTTCGTGTATTTATCGACGAACTGATTGACAGTCAAATATTAATCAGTGAACTGGAACCGACTATTACCGGGGAAGAATTCTTTCATGTACTGATAGATAAATTAAGCAGACTGGAAAATATACGCCCTATATATGAGTTATTATGTGCTATCCGGGAGCAGCTGACTGTCTCACAGTCAGGCATAGAAAAGTATCTGCATACACATGCGCTGGTTAAGCAGCTATTACCGGAAACAAAGAATAAAGACCTGGTACAGACAGATCTTTTCCTGGCTACTACTGACAATACGATCAGCAATGGCGTTATCGATGATATACAGGCACAGATGGAAGTGTTGTGGAAACTGTCCGTCGCCAATAAACAACCTGACCTGTTACATTTCTCCAAAGCCTTCAGTCAGCGTTATGAAGAGCAGGAAGTCCCCCTGGCGCTTGCGCTGGATACAGAGGCCGGTATTGGTTATGGCGCTTATACCAGTCATTATGCGGCTTATGCTCCGTTACTGGAAGAGGTGGTGACCAAAACTACAGGGACAGCGGATACAATCCCCTGGAATAATATGCGGGAGTTCCAGTTAAAACGATATATGGCCTGTTTGCAGGCGCAACAATCGGAAGTAGTATTGACAGACGAGGATATCGATTATCTATCCACAACATCTACTATTCCTATCCCTGATAGTTTCTATATGATGGGGAGTATTGTGAGTGAGAGCGGTGCTACCATGGATAAAGGCGATTATCTCTTTGACTTCACATCTTGTGGCGGCCCGTCGGCAGGAAATCTGCTGGGGCGTTTCTGCCATGGTGATGCGGCATTAAAAGAGCTTGTAAGAGAGTGTCTGGATGAAGAAGCTGGTCAACAACCTGATGTGATTTATGCAGAGATTATCCACTTACCGGAGGCCAGGACGGGCAACATCCTGTTAAGACCACAGCTGCGGGATTATGAAATTGTCTATCTGGGAAATGGAAGCGTACCGGAAGAAAAACAGATCCCTGTAACGGACCTGCTGGTGAGTGTACAAAATGAGCAGATTATCTTGCGCTCAAAGCGGTTTAATAAAAGAGTTATTCCAAGACTAAGTTCGGCCCATAATTTCATGAAGGGCAGTTTACCGATGTACAAATTCCTCTGTGATTTACAGTTCCAGCAGTTACGACATGCTACCGGGTGGCAATGGCAATTGCCGGTAGAAGCGCCGTTTCTGCCCAGGGTACGGTATAAACATATCGTACTGCAGAAATGTACCTGGCTTATCTACAGTAAAGATCATCCTTCATTGCAAAAGAATGCCACTGTACAGATGCACTTCAAGGCATTTTCAGCCATCAAAGAAGCCTTAAAACTTCCCAGGCACATAAGTATAGCCGACGGGGACAATGAGCTGTTTATTGACCTTGAAAATGCATCCTGTGTACATCTGATGGTGACCACCTTGCTAAAAAGGGAACAACTGACATTACAGGAGGTATTACAAACGCCTGAGCAATGCTGGGTACTGGGGGATGCGGGGCGCTTTACCAATGAGATCATCCTTCCTTTTAAAAGCAATACGGTACAAGCGGCCACCGTTACACGGGAACAGACAACGGACCAGCTACAAAGACATTTTCCACCCGGTAGTGAGTGGCTGTATGTGAAGATCTATGCCGGCATCAATACTGCTGAGAAAATACTGACAACTGTTATTAAACCCCTGGTAGAACAACTGGAAGCAAACGACATTATTGAGCAATGGTTTTTCATTCGCTACACCGATCCCGAAGATCATATCAGGGTGCGCTTTCATCATGCGACGCGTAAAGATTTCTGGACAATTGTATTGGCTGAATTACAGGAACGATTAGCGGCTGCAATAGATCCGGGACTTATTCACAGGATACAGACAGATACCTATGCAAGGGAACTGGAACGATATGGCGCCACCACAATGGTTGTCAGTGAACATCTATTCGCTTATGACAGTGAGGCGGTACTGGGTTGTATAGACCTGCTGGAAGGAGAAGAAGGAGAGCATTTCCGCTGGTTGCTGGCAATACGTGGTGTAGATATGCTGATGGATGATTTCGGATATACACTAGCCCGTAAATCAACCTATCTGAAAAGATTACAGCAGTATTTCTTCCGGGAATTCGGGGCGGGTCAGCCTTTACAGACGCAATTAAATGCCGGTTACCGGAAACATATGCGGCAGATCAGTAGTTTCCTAGATCCGCTGCAGGATGCGGAGAATGAGATTGAAGAAGCTATTCAATTGCTGGAAAAGAGATCGTCCCATATACGAGCCGCCATACAGAAAGTGGCTGTTCGCACATGGGACGACTTATTATCCAGTTATATTCACATGTTCCTGAACAGGATGTTATCATCCAATCAACGGAAACATGAGCTGGTGATCTATCATTTTCTGAGTAAATACTACGAATCCAGGTTAGCGATGCTAAAGCAACAGCAACTTAGTTAGCAGCGTCCCAGAAAAGGCGGGTAATCCTGGCGATCACACCTTCTCTGATCGCTTCATTCACCTTAGTATCGCTGACAAAAACAACGATCGCTAAATGTGATCCGTCAGGTAATGTAACAATACCGGCATCATTGGTAGCAGCAGTTAAACCGTCTTTTGTATCAGAAGAACCTGTTTTATGTGCAACTACCGCGTCTGCAGGCAACATGCCTCTCAGTCTCTTAGGACCAGTAGTCGTTTCTTTCATGATCTTCAACAGGAAGTCATTGCTGGCTTTAGACAGGTATTTTCCGGTATGGATACCTTTCAGTAATTGCAATGTAGCCAGTGGTGAGCTCCAGTTGGTATATTGTACTTTCCATGCAGATGCCATTCTTTCTTCATTCGCCTTGATAGCCATGCTATCAACACCCAGGCCATGGATATATTGTTCAACGTAAGCGGTACCACCTACGAGGTTAAATAAAATATCACAACCGTTGTTATCACTCTGCGATACGGTATAAGCCAATACTTCTCTCAGCTTCAGGTCTGTTCCTTCCGGATATTTTTCTCTTATCGGGCTCCACGTAAAAGGCAGTAATTCTTTCTTCGTGATATGAATCACCTGGTCAAGTGACAGTTTACCTTTATCTACCTGATCCAGTACAGCGATGGCCAGGGGTACTTTAAATACGCTCTGCATCGGGAAGTGATCATTTCCGTTGAGCGTCATGGTGTCTCCGTTTTCCAGGGACATCATCGCCACACCCACATGTCCACGGGCGGTAGCAGCAATTTCATTTACTTTTTGTCTGGTATTGTTGTCCTGTGCGGAGCTGTGTATACTTAACAACAGGAACGGCAGTGCTAAGGAGCACGATAGGATACGATTTTTCATTTAGGTCATCAGTTTTTGAAACTGGCATCAGGCTTTCATTCGCTCATCTACCAATTGTTGCAGCAAGATAGCGAAATCTTTATCATTAGGCGGCATGAGAAATGTTTTGTGATCCCCTTTTACGTCATGCACATTGATCCCTTTCAAAGCATATGGCTTCCATCCAAGGTAAAGCGGATCATCCAGATAATAAAGACGGGTATCCACACGGAACAGGTCAATAGCACATGCGTCAGACGTCTGCATATGGTACTTACGGTAAGCCGCTTCGTATTTCTCATTGATCTTATCTTCCGCCCGATCAGATTCAGGCGGTCTTTGCAATCCGATATAGACAGCGATCTCATTGTATTTCCGTACAAAAAATGCCTGCTGATAATCCAGCGTTTCTTTGGGATGCCGGATTAAAGATTGTGTGATAAAAAGGAACTTGGGGAACTGACGTTTAATCTTACGGATGTACTTAGGTACGCCCGTTTCAAAGTGGCCTTTGTTGTAAGCATAAGTATCAAACATGGCCAGCATTTTTACTTTCTTTCCCATCGCCTGTAATTGCCGGCTCATTTCATAAGCTACCACCCCACCGTAAGAGTATCCTGCCAGTGCATAGCCATCAGGAAAATCTCTTTCGAGTAATGCAGCAATATACTCCGCCGCCATATCTTCCAGTGTTTCGAAGGGTTCATCAACACCGTTGAGTCCGCGGGGCTGAAAACCATATACCGGTTGGTCAGGCTCCATATTACGGGCGATATTGTTGAACAGCAGGACATTCATATCCAGGCCGTTCACGATAAATATAGGCGGTTTGGTTCCAGTAGGTTTAACAGGGACGAGCAGATCCCAGGAAATAGATTGATCATCCAGTTCCATCTCGGTGGCTAACTTCTCAACAGTGTTAGCAGTGAAAAGGCTGGCCAGCGGGAGCCTCTTGCCAGTCTCCTTTTCTATGCGGGCCATGATCTGCATAGCAACGATGGAGGTTCCGCCTAATTCGAAGAAATCGTCTTTTATACCAACTTTCTCCACATAGAGATAATCCTCCCAGATCTTTGCAATCAACTTCTCCTGTTCAGTACGGGGCGCTGTGTATACACGGTTAGCTTTCTCTATCTCCTGTCCCATGGCCTCCAACGCATTCCTGTCTACCTTTCCGTTTGGTGATAGCGGGAATCTGGGCAACAGGACGAAGTTGCTTGGGACCATATACTCCGGTAATGACGTTTTCAGCGCCTGTTGCCAGGCAGAGAAATTAGGAAGTGTACCATTCTCCTGAACGACATAAGCGATGAGTCTTTCATCTTTGGGCAATACGACCACATCTTTGATACCAGTCTGTTTACCCAGGGCATGTTCCACCTCTCCCAACTCAATACGGTATCCCCTGATCTTTACCTGGTGATCCATTCTCCCAAGACACTGGATTTCTCCACCGTTCACAATCCTTCCAAGATCGCCCGTCTTGTACATACGGGCGCCAGGTAAAGGCGAAAAAGGATCCGGCATAAAACGTTCTTCATTCAAAGCCGGCCTGTTCAGGTAGCCAACCCCGACGCCCACACCACCGATGAATATTTCTCCCACGGTACCGTCCGGCACTCTCCTAAGCTGGTTGTCCAGGATGTAAGCGAACATGTTCTCTATCGGCCGGCCGACAGTAATAATCTCATCGTCTATATTGATCTTTTTTAGTGTAGCCCACACAGTAGTCTCTGTAGGACCATACATGTTCCAGAGACTATCACATTTTTCCAGCAGTCTTTCCGCCAGTTTTTTAGACAGGGCTTCTCCACCTATTAAGGCTTTTAATGGCAGGCGATCATCCCAGGCAGATTCCAGCATCATTCTCCAGGTAGCCGGTGTAGCCTGCATGACGGTTATACCTTGCTGTCTGACGATCTCCATGAGATGACGGGTATCCCTGGATGTCTGTACATCCGTGAGGACGACTTCGGCGCCAACGAGTAATGGCAGATATAATTCAAGACCGGATATATCAAAAGAAATAGTCGTCAGCGCAAGCACTTTATCATGTTGATCAAGACCTGGTTCTTTCAACATACCAATCAGGAAATTAACCAGTCCCAACTGTGTGATCTGTACACCTTTGGGTTGTCCTGTAGAGCCTGATGTGTACAATACATACACCACGTCCTGCATCGTGATTGCTGCATCAGGTGGTGATACATCGTATTGTGGCGCCTGCCTCAGCAGATCTTCCATTAATATCTCCTTTGCCGCTGTCTGAAACCTGCCACTATATTTCTCAGATGTAATCAGGTAAGCAGCTGCTGCATCCTGTAACATAAATTCAATCCTTGCCTGTGGATACTCAGGGTCCAGCGGCAGATAAGTTGCCCCAGCCTTTACAATAGCCAACATACAGTAGAGCATCTCCGGAGAACGATCTACAGCAAGCCCTACTATAGTACCCTTGCGAATGCCATAGTCCGCCAGCAGTCTGGCAAATTGGTTTGCAGAATTATTTAATTTATGATATGTTATTACATGATCCCTGAAGCGCAAGGCGGACTTATCGGGGTAGAGCAACGCTTTTTCATGGATGAGTTCCTGCAGAGAACGTAGGTCCAGTGGATTTGAAATGCGAGTTTCCGATGTAGGTGTGGGATTCCGTTCATGTGTTACTTGTCTCTCCGACATAGATTCCCAGATATAAATGTAACATGCTGATTATACCATTTAAACAACGGAAAGTTGAATTAGTTTATTATGGCGGATAAATATACTTATGTAAGCAGGTATGATCGGGATGTCCCAATAAAAAAAGGTTACAGGATGCACCCCCTGTAACCTCATATAAATATGCTAAGATCTTCAGCTAGAGAAAGGTTTTGCGTTAATTTTCATTTTGTAGATCACAACAGGGAGTTTTATTTTGCTCACACCTTGTTGAAATGGCGCGAGCAAATGTAATTGTCCAGTTGGCATCCAGAGATAGCCTTCTTCATCAATCCACAATGCGTCACACCAGCTTAAGCGTTTGTCTTGTACAATCACCTGTGATTTCCCTTCCGGAGAAATGCGAGTAATCTGTTGTTTATTCACATCACTGACATAGATATTGCCGGTCGCATCTATTGCAGTTCCTCCGGTTGATAGCGTCTGATAAAATAGTGTTACATGACTTTTCAATTCTTTTTCAGACGGATAGGGACTATTGAGAAATCTGGTTTCCACTCTCCACAAAGGACCGCTGGCTGCTTGAAAATAGAGCCACTTTCCGCCCGGAGAGATTTCGAGCTGATCGGCATGAATGTGTACTTGTTGTCCACTTTCATCTTTCATGATATGTCCAGCTGCCCATATTGCTTTTTCAGCTGTTGTAGAAGGATGATGTTCCAATACCCTCCTACCCTGTCCGCTCATCTTATCCATTACAATCAGGGCGGGATCTCCTGCGTCCGTAAGGTAAATAGTATTGCCTATCATACGCAGATCATCTATGAATGTAGCTTTTGAAGATACTCCTGCTAATGGAATAATACGTACTACACGGTTTGTCCTGGTATCAATGGCAACGAGCTTAGCGGCGCTATCCGGCAAAGGAGCTGCTCCCATTGAGGGTGTACCTGTATCGACTATCCAGAGTAATCCATCAGGTCCGATACGAAGAGAATTAGTTCTGACAAATTTTTGCGAGGTGGCTTTCCCTATTTGCCAGTTATTCCAGGCAGCATCAGGGTATGGTATAATCTTTCCATCAGTCAATACCTCTCCTATGCGGATGCCTTTATCGCCTTCCAGGCGTGGGAAACAAACGAAGATGCGTTTATCGGCAGTGACGGTGACGCCATTCCAGATCATGTCAGCAGTAGCTACCTTTTCCAATTGTGCCTTTGCAGCAGTGATGAATATTACTACAAAAAACAAGGCGAATATTATCCTTTTCATATGCTATTGGCTTACAGTTTCAGTTTGAAAATCTTATATGGATATACTGTGCGATGCTGGTTGTTGTTGAACCATGGCATCCTTGCTATCTGTGAGGCGGAAATATACAGGTACCCATCCGCTGAAATACTGTAACTATCCGGCCAGGAAAGCTTTACTGTATCAGTTGCGAGGGTATGCATCTTTAAGTCGGGTGTAATTTTCACAATACTGCTTCTCTCCAGATCTCCGAGGTAGAGGTTACCATTCTTATCGAATTCCATACCATCTGTGGTGATAAATTTACCGAGATCTTCCACGCTGTTATTCATCTTCTGTGCCGGTATGGAAAAGTCACGAAGTAATACAGTATTAATGCGGTACAGTCTGTTATCCGTGAGTGGCTTATAGTATAACCAGGCTTTATCAGGAGACAATGCGATACCATCAGAGTTGATCTTAGGAATGCTGCCATCCGTTTTAGTTAATTCTCTGCCATCCATCGTGAAATGATAAGTAGTATCAGACAAAACAGAAGGTGAGTTATGTAATACAAAACGAGACTGCCCCGTGTTGGTATTCAGGACAACAATGCCGCCGTTTGAAGAGCTGGTCATATATGCAAATCCGTTAGCATTATCTACCCGGATATCATTGATATAACTGTCACTTGCAGTGACGCTATCCGGGAAATGATAAATGCGTTCTACTTTATTCGTAGCGAGGTTAATCTTTACAACTTTATTGCTGTGTTGGTACACGGGTCCCAGTCCGATACCAGCAGCGTCCACTACCCAGAGATACCCTTTTTCATCAGCTACCACTGCTTGTACACACACAAATTTATGCGCTCCATCGTCACCTTTTTTAAAGCTATTCCAGGCTGCATCCGGATATGGCACAGGCTTTCCTTCCTTTACTTCCACAACTGAATAGCTATGTTTATCCAGCCAATAGGGGTAGTTGGTGAATAATCTGCCATCAGCAGAAACGGCAACACCGGTAAGCTGATAAGTACTATCAGCAAATACCTGTTCCAGTACTACGGGCGTTGCGCTGATTGTTTGCGTTGTATCTTTTGTCGTGGATTGCTGCTTAGGTTGGTTAACACAGGCCGCCAGCAATACCGTGAGGATGCTTATATGGGTGATGATATATGTTTTCATGAGTACTTGTTTTACGGTACAAAAGTGAGGCGAAATGAGGAGTAGCGGGTGGTATGTTTAAAGGTGTCTCAGGTACAAATACAGGTTGTTTATGTTCACTTGCGGGGTCTTTGAAATAATTGTATGTCCCTTTTATCCGGCCCACCCGCCTTGGTGTAAAGAAATCAGGATGTATTATCCCTTCTTCCAGGCATTCGAAATGATGCGGCGTATTTGCTGGTATGCGTATGGCATTACCTACTTTGAATATACAAACGTGATCGTGGATAATGACGCGTACACTGTCTTTCTGCCTTTTGCATTTCAAAATACCGAAGGTGGCATTTTCTCCGCAGGCTATGAAGATTGATTGTAGTGGAAAAGTGAAGGTACGTTTGGAGGGAGGATAGGTATGTTTTGAGCTTGTATGAAGGTGGAGTTGTTTGTCGACAGCTCCACCTTATAGTTATTTCATCTGATGATAAGCTGAGGTTTATTTTCCTATACAGAACTTACTGAATATAAAATCGAGCTGGTCTTCATTGGTGATCTGTCCTGTTATCTCTCCGAGATAATGCAGGCATCTTCTGATATCCAGTGACAACAAATCACCCGGTAACTGGCTATCCAATCCGAACCTGACATCCTGCAATGCTTTTAATACTTCCTGTAAGGCTGCATAGTGCCGGGCATTTGTAACGATCGTATCTTCTGTATTGATATCGCCGCTCATTACTTTTTGTACGAGGCGATCTTTTAATTCCTGTATATGTTCATGCTGTTTAGCGGATATATACAGGATCCCTTCAACGGTGGCAAATTTCTCCTGCATAGCAGCCAGACCGTTAATATCGGTCTTGTTGCCGATCAGCAGATAGTTGATACCTTCATTGACGAATGTATCCACCTGGGCCTGTAGTTCTGAAAGCGATGTTTCATTTACATCAAAAAGGTAAAGTACGACACCTGCTTCCCTGATCTTTTCCATTGTCTTCTGTACACCGATGCTCTCAATCACATCTGCGCTTTCACGGATACCTGCAGTATCGATAAGCCTGAACAGGACACCCTGAATATTTAATACCTCCTCAATGGTATCACGAGTAGTGCCGGCAATATCGCTTACGATGGCCCTATTTTCGTTCAGCAGGGTATTCAGCAAAGTGGATTTACCTGCGTTGGGTTTACCCACGATAGCGGTATTAACACCGTTTTTGATGACGTTTCCCATACGGAAGGAGTCCACCAGATGTTGAACAACTTCGTTGGCTTCATTAATAAGGCGATATAGTTGCGTGCGGTCGGCAAATTCTACGTCTTCCTGACTGAAGTCGAGTTCCAGTTCTATCAGTGCAGAGAAACTGATCAGTTGTTCCCGGAGGGAGTATAATTCTTTGGAAAAGCCGCCCCTCATTTGCTGCATGGCCGTCTGGTGACTGGCAGCAGAGTTACTTGCGATCAGATCTGCTACGGATTCTGCCTGGGTAAGGTCCAGTTTGCCGTTCAGGAAGGCGCGCAGGGTATATTCTCCAGGCTTCGCCATACGTGCGCCGGCATGGATGCAGGCGTCTATAATCTGTTGCTGGATGTAGGGGGAACCGTGACAGGAGATTTCCACGATCTCTTCACCGGTGTAAGAGCGGGGGGCTTTATACAGACTGACTACGACTTCATCGATGGTGCGTCCACGGTCGACGATAGATCCAAAGTGAAGGGTATGACCAGCTTGCTGGTGGAGATCTTTGGCGGGGAACAGGGAGTTACAGATGTCAATAGCTTTTGTACCATTGAGGCGGATCACTGCTATTGCTCCTATGCCTGGCGCTGTAGCCAGGGCTACTATTGTATCGTCGTATCCTGTAAGATTATTCCCTAACATAATTTTTCACAATTCAGGCAGCAATATACCAATAAATAGAAAAACCCGGTCCTGGCTATGCCTGGACCGGGTTTTAAGATAAATATCCTTAGCTCTCTGCTACTCTTGCAGCGTAAAGCGGATAGGCAGGTTGAACTGTACAGATACCTGACGGCCGTTCTGTTTACCAGCTTTCCATTTAGGCATTATTTTTACCACACGGATTGCTTCTTCTTCCAGACCACCACCTTTCGCAGCACCTACAGTTTTCACATCTTTGATGTTACCTTCTGAGTCTACTACGAACTGTACGAACACAGTACCTGAGATCGCATTTTCCTGCGCAACGCGAGGATAGTGGATGTTTTTGCTCAGGAACTTAGCCAGCGCTTCCTCACCACCAGGGAAGGTAGGCGGCTGTTCTACGAAGGTGAAGATCTCTTCTTTTGGAGGAGGAGGAGGAGCTTCTACCACACCAGTACCTTTACTATCTTCCAGTAATCCCGGATCGATACCGTTAGGATCACCTTCTACAGTTTTAGTACTGATTGCCTTATTCTCAATTTCCTTGATTTTAGGCGGTACTTCATCTTCTGGTACTTCTTCATCCTTCTTGATTACGGGAGGAGTGAATTGTACGGATGGTTTCACCGGTGGCGGTGGAGCAGGTGGCGGTGGAGGCGGAGGTGGAGTTTTCGGATCATCCGGAATCTTCACGTCCTCCATTTTGATCTGCTCTATAACAGGTTTCCTATCAGGATTCTCCCGTTCTAATTTGTTGATATAATTACTGATTGCATAACCTGCGATTACAACCAACATCAGTGCAGCACTACCGATAACGGCGTTACGTACCCTTTTGTCGTATTGTCTTCTGAGGTCATAAGCCCCATATTCCTTATTCCTGTTCTCAAACAGGATATCCAGAAAATCGGACTTTAAGACTTTAGCGGAATCCATTGTTTAAATTTTAAGGATGGATACAAAGAAATTGTTTCTAAATTACTTGGAGCCACCGCCGTTAGCTGTTTCCGTCTGCTGGATCCAGGTTTTATCCTGATCGCTGATGTCAACTGTAGCATAACGTTGAATGCGGTTAATGGCCATTTCGTCCAGAATGTCAACGAAGTCCTTGTATGTAGCATCATTATCAGCTTTAATGATAATCACTACATCTTCAGGCTCTCCCTTTGAGTTCCTTAATTGAGCAACCTCATCACGCTTTTTGATAATTACATCTCTGATGCCGCCAGTATTAGCAAACGTAGTTGCTTTGAAAAATTCAGGATTTGCCGAAGCATTCGGATCCTGTGCCAGACCTTCGTAGTAGTATACGCGATCTTTTTTTCCAAGCAGTATAGTGAGTGCAGTACTTTCTTTTACCTTGTTCTGCTCTTTCTCATCCTTAGTATCTTTCGGCATGATCAAGTCCATTGTTTTGGGCTTGCTCATAGTCGTAGTCAACATGAAGAAAGTGATTAGCAGAAAGCCGAGATCCACCATTGGAGTCATGTCTACGCGTGTAGACTGCTTCTTGGATTTCGTACCCTGGTGTTTACCTTTCCCACCACTACTGCTGGTATCCATTTCTGCCATAGTAGCTCTTTTTTTTAGTTTTCAATAGCAACTCAGCACCTCGGTGCTGCCTGCCGTTTACTTGAAATCTGTTTTATTCGTCGGACTTTCCTTCGGCACGAGCTATAGCTGCTGCAGATCCTGCAGGAGCAGCTTCCAGGTTCGTAACCAGGTTCAGCTTCTGAATCTTTTTCTCCTTGAAGGTATCCAGTATGTCCTTAATTACAGGATAAGGGGTACCATTGTCGGCTTTGATACAATACTGCAGCTTAGGGTTTCCACCTTGTGCAGATCTTGCATACTCGATCCATACAGCAACTTCATTATTGGCAGAGTCAGAAGGGATACCTTTTTCAAGACCAGCTTTCTTACGCTCTTCAGGTTTCATGTCGAGGTAAGTCTTCAGGCTTTTAATATCCGTACCGATGCTGGAGCCAATGATAAAGTTATTCTTTTCCTTTTCGTTCAGACCGAGCTTATACTGTTGGTCCAGATCATTGATCAGCTGCTGCCTTTTAGGCTGGCCGTCCATGCTGAAGAATATTTTACCGTCCTTATCAACTGTCAGCATGATTACATCAGAATCTGGCAGCAGTTTAGTATTGATGGAAGACGGAGTTACCACAGTTACCGGCTCGTCCGGTTTAAATTTGGTAGCCAGCATGAAGAAAGTGAGCAGCAAGAAAGCCACATCACACATCGCGGTCATATCAACCAGCGTGCTCTTCCTGGGCATTTTAACTTTAGGCATCTTTACTCCTTTTTTAGTTTACTTTATATAGATTCAAAACTGCGCGATTTCCACACAAATAATCTAAAAATTATTTGTGGTTAGCTGCGAAGCTCTGAGTCAAAGTGAAACCAGACTCGTCGATTGCATAAGTGATGCCATCGATATTGGTAGTAAAGAAGTTATACATGATGATCGCGATAGCGGAAGTACCGATACCCAGAGCGGTATTGATCAACGCCTCGGAGATACCTAACGCCAGTTTAGCAGAATCTGGAGCACCACCTGCGGACATCGCAGAGAAGGATTTGATCATACCCAATACTGTACCGAACAGACCAAGCAGGGTAGCTACTGAAGCGATAGTGGACAGGAACACCAGGTTCTTTTCCATCATTGGCAGTTCAAGAGCGGTTGTTTCTTCGATCTCGTTTTTGATAGTCAGGATCTTCTGCTCAGTATCCAGCTCAGTGTTAGTGATCATTTCTTTGTACTTCTTCAGACCAGCTTTCATTACGTTACCTACAGAACCTTTCTGTTTGTCGCACTCAGCCAGCGCTGCGTCTACGTTTTTGTTAGCCAGGTGGAACTGAACTCTTCTTACCAGATCAGCACCGCTAAACTTACCTTTAGCTTTGTTGATATACAGGAAACGCTCAATTACGAAAGTAACACAGATCAGTAATACAGAAATAAGAATAGGTACAATAGCACCACCCTGATAAACTGTTGCGAACCATTTTCCGATACCTTCTTCAACTGGATGCGCGTTCGGACCTTTTATACCTCCCTGGAAGTTATCAGGACTACCTAATACAAAGATGTAGAAGAGAACACCTATAACGATACAGATAGGCACAGCCAGCAATGCGAATACATTGGATGACTTTTTAGGTTGATGAGAAGTTGCTTTGGCAGAACCTGCAGTCACAGTTGTTTTAGTCTCAGCCATGTTGATTGAATTTTAGTGTTAAAGATTAAACTATTGTTTTTTGTTATTTCTGCAATGTAAATACGTGATTCGCAAAGTTATACGGTTGACCCAAAAAAACAAGTGCAGCTCTCAAAAACTCACAAAATTTAACGCTGCCACCGAAAGCCGCCATCAGACGGCCTTCCATTCACTTGTTTATTGAGCATACACTTTATGTGTCAATTGTAACCTGTATCAAAGATTGGGCTACACCCCTTATGATTAATATCCTTGTAACCTGAAATTTATTGATTTTTTTCAAAGTTGGACGCACAATTTAAGAAATTTTTTAAATGTTCCAACAGAAATTTTCTGCGACATTTTTCTCTTCTTAACCGCCACCATCCGCACTTTGGGTCGTTTTTAACTTTCTCTGCATTACTTATAACGCCAAACAATCACTGCTTGTTACATGTCCGTTTTCCCCTTTCTAACGTGGAACAAAACCTTCATTGTCCGCTGAAAAACGTTTGTAATAGAGCCATTGCAGCATTTCATTCACTCTGTAATATAAGCATAAAAGATACCATATCAACAAATTTATTCATAAACACACCGCTATTATTTTTTACCCCTGGTATCTGCTTATTCCCCCGATCTCCATTCCTGTAACATTTTAAACGTTCATGGAATTCTCCGATAAGTTACTGCTTAATATGTGTATTTTCAACACTACCTGCCAAAATCTCGTTTAAACCGACCTTTTTTAATAAACGCAAATGAAGAAAAACACCATCCGTACCGTCGCCACAACAGCTGGTACGCTTCTGTTGATACTGAGTATCAACACTATGTCGATAGCACAAAAGCGAAAGAAGACCCAACAGGAACCTATTCCCGCTAAAGATTCGACTGCACGTCCGCCTATGCCCGCTAAAAGCGGTCCAAAAACAGCTCCCAAAAAATTCAGCGAAGTCATTACATCCGCTGCTGTAGCAGATTCCGGTCTGTTCAATATCTATAAGCAGGATGACAAAGTATTTTTTGAAATAGCTGACTCCCTCCTTGGAAGAGATATTCTCGTCGTAAACCGTATTTCAAAATCAGCCGCAGGCCTGCGCGCTGCAATGATGGGATACAGCGGAGACGAAATCGGTGAAAACGTGATCCGGTTTGAAAAAGGACCCAATAACCGCATTTTCCTGAAGAACATTTCCTATTCTGAAATCTCCAGAGATTCCAGTCAGCCAATGTTTAACGCTGTAATGAATTCCAACATACAACCCATTGCAGCTGCGTTTGATATCAAGGCTTTCTCTGAAAAAGGAAAAAGTACTATTATCGATCTTACTGAATATATCCAGGGTGATAACGATATCTTCTTCTTTGACTCCCGCGTGAAAGGCATGTTCAAACTGGGCGCCGTTCAGCAGGATAAGTCATATATAGTAGATGTCAAATCTTATCCTATCAATACAGAGATCAAAACAGTAAAGACTTATTCCAAATCTGGTGGCCAGCCTGGTCCAGGTATGCCTGTACAGGGTGGAAACGCCACACTGGAGCTGAACTCATCTATGATTCTGCTGCCAGCGGTACCGATGAAAGCCCGGTACTTTGATCCACGTGTGGGTTACTTTACCACTTCTGTAACTGATTTTGACCTGGATCCACAAGGCGTTAAACGCCTCTCCATGGTTACCCGCTGGAGACTGGAGCCTAAGCCTGAAGATCTCGAGAGATATAAACGCGGGGAACTCGTGGAACCCCTAAAGCCAATCATATTTTATATAGATCCGGCTACGCCTAAAAAATGGGTACCATACTTAATTCAAGGTGTAAATGACTGGCAGGCAGCTTTTGAAAAAGCAGGTTTCAAAAATGCAGTTGTTGCTAAAGTAGCGCCTACGCGTGAAGAAGATTCTACCTGGAGCCTGGAAGACGCTCGCTTCTCAGCGATCGTTTACAAACCTTCCGATATTCCTAACGCGAGTGGTCCTCATATTCACGATCCCCGTTCCGGCGAGATCATGGAAAGCCATATCAACTGGTATCACAACGTGATGCGTTTACTGCGTAACTGGTACTTTATACAGTGTGCGCCCAACGATGCCCGTGCACGTAAAATGCAGTTTGACGACCAACTGATGGGAGAACTGATCAGATTCGTATCCTCTCATGAAGTAGGTCACACACTAGGCCTCCGTCACAACTTCGGTTCCAGCTCAACCTATCCTACTGAGAAGTTAAGGGATAAAGCATGGACTAAAGAAAATGGTTTTGCAGCGTCTATTATGGACTATGCCCGTTTCAACTATGTAGCACAACCAGAAGATGGTATCTCCGGCGCTGATCTTTACCCTCGTATCAACTTCTATGATAAATGGGCTATTGAATGGGGCTATAAACTGATCCCTGATGCAGCTACAGCAGATGCAGAAAAAGCAGTACTTAATAAATGGACAGTTGAAAAACTGAAGGAGAAGAAATATTGGTTTGGTACAGAAATGAACCCTGATGATCCAAGATCACAGAATGAAGATCTTGGTGATAATGCAATGAAATCGGGTATATATGGTATCAAAAACCTGCAGCGTATTATGCCTAACCTCCTGACCTGGACGAAAGAAGAGAATGAAGGTTATGGCAATCTTACTGAACTCTATCGCGAAGTGAATACACAGTTTGGTCGTTATCTCGGACATGTCGCCAAAAACATTGGTGGTATATATGAAACACCGAAAACAGTAGAGCAGGAAGGCGGCGTATATGAAGCAGTGCCAAAAGTTATACAGCTGGAAGCTGTTCAGTTCCTGAACGATCAGGTATTCACCACACCTAAATGGTTACTTGATAAGGACATCTTATCGCGTACAGGCAACAACGCAACCACTATTGTCGGCGCGCGTCAGACCCCTGTATTAGATCGCATACTGAGTGCTAATACACTCGTAAAACTGATCAACAATGAAGCGAATGACGGCGCTGGCAGTTACCAGGCTACTGCATTCCTGAATGATGTTAAAAAAGGCATCTTCAGCGAAGTATACAGCAGAAAGAATATCGACGTATTCCGTCGTAACCTGCAGAAATCATATGTTGATCATGTTATTCAGCTGCTGGCTTCTAAAGACCAGTCTTCCATGGGTGGTATGATTATCATGTTCGGCCCTGCACCCGCAGATCCGACAAAATCAGATGTGAGCAGTATTGCACGTGCACATCTTGTATCTCTGCGTACCGATATCCGTGCCGCAGCTGCAACTATACAGGATCCACTGAGCCGTTATCATCTGAGCGATCTTGCTGAAAGAATCAGCCAGGCTCTCGAACCTAAATGATGCTACATTACTATAAAAGCAGAAAGGCTCCTACATGGGAGCCTTTCTGCTTTTATAGTGCTAATATTTAACGCTATGAAAATAATGCTGTTGCTTGTTATAAAAGTTGCTCAATATATCGCTATATTTATATACTGAACCTCAAGAATGTGAAAGAACGAAGTACTAAGATTACTATCTACGACATTGCCAGAGTGCTGAACCTATCTGCTTCCACGGTATCGAGAGCATTGCAGAACAATAAGCTGATCAACCAGGAAACCAGAGACAAGGTACGCCAGACGGCCACCGAAATGGGTTATGTACCTAACTGGATCGCATCCAGTCTGCGTAAGAACCGCTCCAACATTCTGGGCCTTATTGTACCACGTACTTCCATGTATTTCCAGAGTACAGCCATCAGCGGTATCCAGCACGAAGCACATAAATATGGCTTTAGTATTGTGATTGGCCAGTCTGATGATACTGTTGAAATGGAGAAAGAACTTGTCAATACATTTTTTTCTCTTCGTGTAGATGGATTACTCGCTGTATCTTCTATGTACACAACACACTATGAACATTTTACTCCATTCATAAAGAACAATATTCCACTGGTTTTCTATGACCGCGTTCCCACAGAATTTCCTGGTTATACCATTACCGGAGATGACTTCAAAGGAGGCTTTCTGGCTACAGAACATCTGATCAGACAAGGTTGTAAACGCATTGCATTGTTCTCAGGTATACTTAGCTGTAATCTTTATCAGCAGCGTCTAAGCGGCTATAAAACGGCGCTGGAAAAATATGATATACCTTTTGATGAACAACTTCTCTATGTTCATAACCTGACATCGGAGGCTGCCACTACGGCTTCACAGGAATTATTAGCTGCCACAGAACGACCTGACGGATTGTTTGCTGCGAACGATACATCAGCAGTAGCATTTATCCAGGAAGCCAAAAGACAACGCGTCGATATTCCCAAACAGATCAAGGTAGTAGGATATTCCAATGACCAGTCTTCAAGAATCATTACCCCTGCACTTACTACTATCGAACAATCCGGATATAAGATGGGCCAGAAAGCAGTAGATACTATTGTTAAACTGATCAATTATGGCGACACCATGAAGATCACCAAGCACTTTGTATTTCCTGTTGAATTGATTGAAAGGGAATCCAGCGAGTAAACAGTCACCGCTTAAACCCACTACGTTATGCGAAACTATTTCAACCTGCCTGCCACTGCATGTTGCAGTTTGCTATTGATCGTCTCTTCGTGCAACAGCCATATTTACGTTCCTAATACTGTCAATGAGCCCCTGCTGAAGGAAAAACATGAATTCAAGGGAAGCGTTTCTCCTACCAATTTCCAGGCGGCATTTGCTGTAAGCGATAACATTGCTGTAATGGCAAATGGTCAATATGTTTATGACTATAACATCAATATTGAGGACTCAGATGGAGAAGATCTCTTTGTAGATGATAATACCAGGGGAGGTGTATTAGAGGGCGCTGTGGGCTTTTTTAAGCCACTGGATCCTAAAAAGCGAATGGTCTTTGATGTGTATGGAGGTTATGGCAATGGCTCATTTAAAACGCTTGAAAAGGGCTATGAAAATACCCCTGATGCCATCCGCAATGATTACCTCTTACGCTCTCATTTCAATAAATTTTTCATTCAGCCAGGCATAGGCTTTTCACACCCGATTATTGAAGCAGCTTTTACATCCCGCTTTTCAATCCTGAAGTTCTATAGTCTTTATGCCGGTCCGAAGGCATTTGAAAATGAACCCGACCGGATGATAAATTATATGAGTATCGGTACGAAGACGCTGCCCTTTTACGAACCTGCATTTACATTCCGTGTAGGCTATAAGTACGTGAAGTTTCAGATGCAGCTGATGTTTTCGCTGTTGCTAAATGATGATACTTACGGTGGATATGAGTTCAATGAATATTTTCAGCCAGTTGCTTTTGGTATGGGTGCATCGATCAATATTGCACACTGGTATGATGATTTCAGAAAAAAAAAGAGGTAACAAACTTACAAACAGGTATAAAATAAAAAAGCTCCAAGACTTTCGTCCGGAGCTTTCTCAATAAATATGGCAGCTACCTACTCTCCCGCATGGTTGTGCAGTACCATCGGCCATAAGGGGCTTAACTTCTCTGTTCGGAATGGGAAGAGGTGAACACCCTTGGCAAAACCACCATAAGATCTTTAGTATGATCTCGTCTTTCAGTCAGCACTATTGCAGCGTTATCCTGACAGAAGACCAATAAGGTAACATATTGGGAAATTGTAATAGTATCACAAAAAAATAAAATTAAAGCTTACGGGCAATTAGTACTACTCGGCTTCGATGTTACCACCCTTACACCTGTAGCCTATCAACGTCGTAGTCTCCGACGGCCCTTAAAAGTAAACTCATCTTGAGGTAGGTTTCACGCTTAGATGCTTTCAGCGTTTATCCTTTCCGTACATAGCTACTCAGCACTGCACCTGGCGGCACAACTGATACACCAGCGGTACGTACGACCCGGTCCTCTCGTACTAAGGTCATGTCCCCGCAATTTACTAACGATCACAACAGATAGGGACCGAACTGTCTTGCGACGTTCTGAACCCAGTTCACGTGCCACTTTAATCGGCGAACAGCCGAACCCTTGGGACCTTCTCCAGCCCCAGGATGTGACGAACCGACATCGAGGTGCCAAACCTCCCCGTCGATATGAGCTCTTGGGGGAGATCAGCCTGTTATCCCCGGAGTACCTTTTATCCTTTGAGCGATGGCCCTTCCATACAGAACCACCGGATCACTTTAGCCAGCTTTCGCTCCTGCTCGGCTTGTCGGCCTCACAGTCAAGCACCCTTTTACTAATGCGCTCTGCGTACGATTACCAACCGTACTGAGGGTACCTTTGCGAGCCTCCGTTACTTTTTAGGAGGCGACCACCCCAGTCAAACTACCCACCAAACAATGTCCTCGTTGCCGAGTTAGACTCTAAACAACAGAAGGTTGGTATTTCAACGTTGACTCCACAACTCCTGGCGAAGCTGCTTCATAGTCTCCCAACTATCCTACACATCTGTTGTTCAAAATCAATGTTAAGTTGTAGTGAAGGTTCACGGGGTCTTTCCGTCCCGTTGCGATTAACCGGCATCTTCACCGATACTACAATTTCACCGAGCTCGTGGTAGAGACAGTGTCCAACTCATTAGACCATTCGTGCAGGTCGGAACTTACCCGACAAGGAATTTCGCTACCTTAGGACCGTTATAGTTACGGCCGCCGTTTACTGGGGCTTCAGTCAGAAGCTTTGGGTTACCCCGAACATCCTTCCTTAACCTTCCAGCACCGGGCAGGTATCAGGCTCTATACGTCATCTTTCGATTTTGCAGGGCCCTGTGTTTTTGTTAAACAGTTGGTTGGACCATTTTACTGAGACCGCATCACTGCGGTACGCCTTATCCCGAAGTTACAGCGTCAATTTGCCTAGTTCCTTTACCACGGATCACTCGAGCGCCTGAGGATACTCTCCTCGACTACCTGTGTCGGTTTACGGTACGGGCTGCTATAACCTAACCTTAGAGGTTTTTCTTGGAAGTCTGATTAGGGACATTATCAGCGCGGCCGAAGCTTTGCTGTACTATCGGGTTCATCATCTCATGCGGATTTTCCTACACAAAATATAACTACTCCCTTTAACGCACTATTCCGTAAGTGCGCAGTCCTTTCACTACTCCGTTACCCCATCGAAATTATAGCAGGTACTGGAATATTCACCAGTTTGCCATCAGCTACGCCTCTCGGCTTTGCCTAAGGACCCGACTAACCCTGATCCGATTAGCGTTGATCAGGAACCCTTAGTCTTACGGCGAATAGGTTTTTCACCTATTTTATCGTTACTTATGCCTACATTTTCTTTTCTAAACGCTCCAGCATATCTCGCGATACACCTTCAATGCAGTTTAGAATGCTCCCCTACCGATATCTACCTAAGTAGAATCCTAAAGCTTCGGTTGTATGTTTGATGCCCGATTATTTTCCGTGCTCAAACCCTCGACCAGTGAGCTGTTACGCACTCTTTAAATGAATGGCTGCTTCCAAGCCAACATCCTGGCTGTTATAGGATTTGAACTTCGTTTGTTCAACTTAACATACGATTAGGGACCTTAGCTGTTAATCTGGGTTATTTCCCTCTCGGCCATGGACCTTAGCGCCCACAGCCTCACTCCCGCAGATATATCATAGCATTCGGAGTTTATTAGGGTTTGGTAGGCGGTGAAGCCCCCTAGCCCAATTAGTAGCTCTACCTCTATGATAACTCTATATACGAGGCTGTTCCTAAAAACATTTCGGGGAGAACGAGCTATCTCTCAGTTTGATTGGCCTTTCACCCCTATCCACAGGTCATCCCATAGCTTTTCAACGCTAATGAGTTCGGTCCTCCAGTTTGTGTTACCAAACCTTCAACCTGCCCATGGATAGATCACAAAGTTTCGCGTCTACCCCTACTGACTTAAACGCTCTGTTAGAACTCGCTTTCGCTACGGCTCCGCAACTTAA